>CAWHNU010000001.1:0-145187 GCA_963830865.1 uncultured Acidimicrobiales bacterium
GCCCGGCGCAGCCGCCCGCAGCCCCGCATCTGCACCGGCGCAGGCGCGGCAGTATCAGACGCTCCCTTGTCAAGCCGTGGTCGCGTTGCTCGGTGACGCTCGCCGTGCCTTGCGCCTCGCCCTCGAACGGCGTCAGACCCGGCAGGCGCTCAGCGACAGGGCAGCACCGACCCGTGACCCACGACCCGGTGATCGGCGCGCCCTGCACTTCTCCGGCGACGCCTCCAGCGTGGCGCCACGACCTGGTGTCGGATGCGTGACTTCGAGCGCTGATCGGACGATTCACGCCCGAGTCACCCCTGAGCCTTCCACCGCGGGCGGAGCTTGTTGACGATGATACGTCCGACCCCGACGCCGAACGACGACCGAGCCGTCCTTCTTCTTCAGGGACTTGAGAGAGCTTCTGACCTGCATTCCTTCTTCTTTTCCGAACAGGCGGAAACTGCTGCCGCTTGCCTGATATTCCGTCGCCCACCCGGCCGCCGTCACGTTGCCATGCGGCGAGCTGCCTCGGCGGCGACGATCAGGACGAGGAACAGTCCGACCTGGCGCAGCAGGCCCACAACATAAGTGAGCGCCGCGGAGGTGAGACCCGTCGGATCCCGCCGGCCTCCTCTGCGTCGGCCAGACCGGAAGCGCGCAACAAGCTGAGCGCGCGCCGGCTCGCACCGAGCTCGACGGGCAGCGTGGCGAACGCGAACACCACGAGCCCGGCGACGTACGCGACCGACAGCACGATGAGGGCCGGCACGCCGAACCAGAAGCCGCCGATGAAGAGGAACCCGGACCATGGCGACAGCCGTGCCAGCGGCTCGGCGACAGTCCGGCGCACACGGTAGACCCGGCTGCCCTCGGCGTCCTGGAGGGCGTGCGAGACTTCGTGCGCGGCGATGCCCATCGCCGCGACGCTGCGCTCGCCCGCAACGACCGCGGAGAGGCTCAGGGCCTGCGCCTTCCCGTCGTAGCGGTCGCTGAGGAACCCGGGCGCCAGCTCCAGGCGCACGTGTGCCAGGCCGTGCGCGTCGAGCAACGCCCTGGCCACCTGCGCGCCGGTCACACCGGCCCGGTTGGCGACGTCGCGGTACTGGGCGAACACCGACAGCAGGCGCTGCTGCGCCGCGAACCCCGCGGCCACCGGGACCAAGATCAGCAACCAGAGCAGGTAGGTCACGAGCGACGATGATGACCTACAGACGTGTCCCGCGCGATCCCGCCGCTCGGTCGAGGTCGCGGTCGCGGTCGACGAGGATCGTCTGGCCGTTGGGTGTGGTCGGCGCGGGCGTAGCCTCCCAGCTCATGGGGCCTGGAGGACGGTGATCGGGGTGGCGACGACGGTCACTGTGCTGATGGTCGCTGCCTGCTCCGCAAACGCTGGAGGCGACGCCGACGGCAACGGACCCGGCGCCTCGGCCACCGACGTCGAGCCCGCGGCTCCGATCGCGGAGCTCGGACCGCTGTCGGTCGCCCGCGAGGGGCGCCCGCGGATCGTCGACGACCAGGGCCGCGACGTCCTGCTGCGCGGCGCCAACTTCAACGCGCTCGGCGACTACCACCAGGACGACCCCGAGCTGCCACCCACCCGATCCCCCACCGTGGACGACTGGGACCAGATGGCCGCCAACGGCTTCTCGGTCGTGCGCCTCATCGTGTCATGGTCGGCGCTCGAGCCCGAGCGCGGTGAGCTGGACCAGGGCTACGTCGATCGCATCCGCACCGCTGTCGACGACGCCGCGGACCGCGGCCTCTACACGGTCATCGACTTCCACCAGGACGCCTACGGCAAGTACATCGCTACGCCCGACGGCACTGCCTGTCCGCCGGGCACCGAGGCGGCGATCGGTTGGGACGGAGCACCCGAGTGGGCCACGCTCACCGACGACGAGAGCACGTGCCGGCCAGTCGGCTACCGCGAGGGCGCGCCAGCGGTGCAGACGGCGTTCCGCAACCTCTACGAGAACACCGACGGCATTCGCGACGCGCTCGTGGCCACGGTCGCGGAAGTCGCGGGCGAGTTCGCGGACGAACCAGCGGTCGCCGGCTATGACCTGCTGAACGAGCCCAACATGGTCCTGCCGGCCGACGAGTCGTCCGGCCGCTACTCCGAACTGGTCGGCGGCCTGGTGACCGCGATCCGCACTGCGGAGGACGTCGCCGGCGGGTTCCGCCACCTCCTGTTCGTCGAGCCGCTCGTTCTGTTCCCGCTGCCCGGCACCATGCCGGACGAGGGTTTCGTCGACGATCGCGACATCGTGTTCGCTCCCCACAACTACGCCGAGTCGATCGGTCCCACCATTCTGACCGTCGAGCAGACCGCCGACATCGATGCGGGCACCGGCCGCGACCGGGGATGGCCCGTGTGGGTCGGCGAGTACGGCATCTTCGAGACCAGCGACGCCAAGCTCGACGTGTTGCGCCGCTTCGCCGCCGCCCAGGACCTCCACCTGTCGGGTGGCGCCGTGTGGCAGTGGCGGCAGCTCTGCGGCGACCCGCACACGGTCGGGACGCCCGGCAACGTCGCCGATGGTCGCGTCGTGCAGCTCAACATGGTCGACTGCCCCGGTGACCGAGACGGCGGGCCCAACATGCCGTTCCTGCGCATCGTGGGCCGCGCCTACCCGCGAGCTGCGCCGGGTGAGCTGACCGAACTGCGGTCCGACCCCGATACGGGTGCCATGCTCGTGGCCGGGACCACCGAGTCCCAACCTGACTCCGAGCCCGATTCCGAACTGGTGGTGTGGGTACCGGGCACCGACGCCCGAGTCGCCCGGGTCGATGGTCTGACCGAGCCCGCAGTGACAGCGGTCGATGGCGGCGCATACCTCACGGCCACGCCGACTGCCACCACCTACCGCCTCGAGGTCGACGTCACGGGCTGAGCCCGGAGCACTTCGGTGTACTTGGCGTGGTCATGGCGCTCCGTGGCACCGGCAGTCGGACTTATCAGCCCGGCGTTGGCCTCATCGAGCGACGGGTCTGACCCGGCAAAGCCCGCTAGGGGCCACGGGCAGACAATCCGCGTGATCTTCGTGCCCAGCGAGTTTGCGGAGATCGACAACGGCGCTCCGCCCGCCCGCGCCGGCCTTGGGTCTCCCGCCTCCCGCGGACATGGTGTGGGTTCCGGGTGGGACGTTCCTGATGGGTTCGGACCGGCATTACCCGGAGGAGGCCCGGGCGCATCCGGTGACCGTCGAGTGCTTCTGGATGCGTGTCCGGTCGGCGGCGAGCCGCTTCCTGAGATGACACGAGTTTCGTCATTTCAGGGCACGCAGTGCCGCCGCGGCCTCCGTGATGCAGTCGGCGAGGTCGGGCGGCGCGTCCGCCGAAACCCAGCGGGCGAACGCGACGTGGAAGACGGTCACTGCGCTGTGGGCGGCAAGGCTGGCGGTGGGCTCGTTCACCCCTCGTGTGCAGAGAGCCTTGCCCGTCGCGTCGGCCATTGCCGCGAGCTTGAGCAACTCGCGCTCCTGCAGGCCCGCAGGCCTACTTGGCTCCGACCCGTCCGAGTGGGTTGGTTCCGGAAGTCAGCGCGTCCACGTGCTTCCTGCCACGCGGCGTCTCCGGGGAAGAGCTCGGTCCGGAGATAGGCCCAGGTGAGGAGCTGGACTGCAGCCACTCGCTCGGGGTTCTCGTCGGTGGTCTCGGCGACGTCACACCCGGAGACCCCGCCGAGCCCGTGCTCGGCGTTGAACAGGGTGAACAGGCACTTGGGGCTTGGGGCGAGGAAGTACGGATCAGGCGAAGCAAGGTAGAGCCCGTGCCGCAGGCTTCGCTATTCGAAGCGGACTGCCGAGGGTGCCGTTGTCGGTCCCAGCAATGGGAGTGATGCGGCGGCGACGCCGAGCGATAGGACGAGGCCGCCGACGAGGCTGAGCCAGTAGCCGGGGTCCGGCGGCACCCACGACGCGCCGCCGGCGATGGTGACGATCACGGCCGAAGTCGCCAAGCCGAGCACGGCGCTGGCGCCGGCGATCAGCAGAAGCGGAGCCGCCGCCTCGACGAAGGCGACGCGCTCGAAGCTCGCCAAGGTGGACTCCCGACAGGCGGAGCAGCGCGAACGGTCGCTTGCGCTCGATGATGCCCGCGGCCACGGCCACGGCGAGCCCACACCCGGCGATGACGAGCGTGATCGCGAGGGCGAGATTGGCGAGCCGTTCGAGCTGTCGCATACGGCGGTTGCCCTCCTGCTGCTGCTCGGCACCCAGCCACGTGGCGGCGCCGGGCACCGTTCGCTGGATGGCGGTCCGCACGCGATCGGTGACGGCCGGGGAACCATCGGTCTCGACGACCATCGTGCTCGGCCTGAGGTTCCGCACCTCCGCCGGCGTCAGTGTCGACGGCAGGAGCTCCAGCCCGGACGCCCCGGCCGCGAGGAACGCGGTACCGCCCGCCGGGCAGTCGCCGGACCCAACGAAGGGCCGCACCTCGTCGCACACCGCGACCTCGACGACTGAACGCCCGCCGTCCGTCCGGCCCGTCGGCAACCCGTCGGGGTCGGGATCGAGGCGCAGCAGCGCGGCATGACCGCCGCCAGCGGTGTGGACAGCGTCAAGCGCAGCTTGCCAAGCCGCGGGCTCCGCGCCACGGATCCGGACGCCGACCATCGTGTTGGCAGTGGCAAGGCCGATCCGCTCGTTGCGCTGTTGTTTCAGCAAGGCGGGTGTGATGCCACTGAACACGCTGGCGATGAACACGGCGAGCACGAGCCCGCTCACCGCTCGGAAGCCCGAGGCCGGGTCGTCCTCCAGTCGGCGACCGGCGAGCAGCGCGCCGGCCCGACGACTGAACCGGGTGATGGTTCGGGCGGTGAGCACCGTAAGCCACGGGCCGGCGGCAACGATGCCGTAGATCATCAGTGCGAACGTGGCCATGACCGCCAGCAGCGTCGCGACGCCGGTGGATCCGACGGCGGCCGCCAGTGAGATCGCGAAGCCGATGGAGCCGCCGACGAACGGAACGACTCGCCGCGCTGTCGGTCGCGGCCGCGCCGAGCGGCGCGCAACCCCGAGCGGCGAGATTTGGAGCCGGCGCAGGCTGACCATGGCGGCCGCCACAGCGAGCACGGGGACGCCCACGAGAATCGCCGCGAACAACACCGGCGGCACCTGCACGTCGGTGAAGAACGACGGATGGCCGTCGATCTCGATGTCGGCCACGAGGGGCCGCACCAGCCCGAAGCCGACCGCACCCAAGGTCACGCCGACCGCCGAGGCGGCCGCGGCTTCGACACCGGCTACGAGGTTCACCTGCCGGGGCGTGGCACCGGCGAGGCGGAGGGCGGCGAAGCGCTGCTCGCGCCGGGCAGCGCCGAGTCGAGTCGACGTCGTGACGAACACGAGCACCGGCATGAGCAGGCCGATGGCGCCGATGCCGAGGACGATGCGCAGCACGTCGGTGAACTGGTACGGCGCTGGTGCTGTGCGGATGCGGTGGACGTCGTGCCCGACCGGAAGCGCAGCCTCCGGGACGCCGACGACCGCGATCAGGTGGTCGGGCCCCGACATGAACACCTCGTCGATGGTGCCGGCGGGTGGCGACGGGAAGCGGTCGGCCAGGCGGTCGGCGGGCAGCTCGTCGATGAGGCGAGCGAGGGGCGGCGACACGTACACCTCGCCGGGGCGGGGCGCATGATCGAGCCCGAGCGGGATCGGTGACGTTGGTCCCGTGGCGGCGACGCGGAGGACCGTGAGCTCCTGCCCGGCGACGACGTCGCGGTCGAGGTGCCACCGCAGTGGGGCGTTGTCGCCCTGCAGCCCGTCGCCGTCCATGCCCGTGTGCTGCCACGCCTCGTGCTTCTGGTGGGCGCGGATCGCAGGATCGACCGCCGCGGCGGTCAGCAGGAGCGTGGTGCCGACGGCGACGCCGATCGCGGTCAGGACGAGCCGGATGGCGCTCTCCCGACCGCCGCTGATCGCGAAGCGTGCCGCGAGCCGGATCATCCGACCGCGACCGTCGTCGTGCACCGGCCGTCGCGCACGACGACTTCGCGATCGGCGTAGGCGGCGATGCGGGGCTCGTGGGTCACGAGCACGACAGTCGTACCGCCGGCGCGGGCGGTGTCGACGAGGAGATCCATCACCCGTTCGCCGGCGAGCGAATCGAGGCTGCCCGTGGGCTCGTCGGCGAACAGCACCTTCGGTTCCGTCACCAGCGCCCGCGCGAGGGCGACCCTCTGCGCCTGGCCGCCCGACATCTCGCCGGCGCGCCGGCTGCTGCAGACCGTCGATGTCGAGGCGGGCGAACCACCGGTCGGCGGCGGCGAGAGCGTCGCGCCGCTTCACGCCGGCGAGCAGCAGCGGCAGCGCCACGTTCTCGATGACCGGCAGTTCCGGCACCAGCTGGCCGAACTGGAACAGGAAGCCGAAGCGCCGACGGCGCAGCTCGGTGCGGTCGTGCTCGTTGAGGTCGTCGATGCGGCGACCATCGAAGCGGACCTCGCCGCCGTCCGGACGGAGGATGCCGGCGAGGCAGTGCAGCAGCGTCGACTTGCCCGAGCCCGACGGCCCCATGATCGCGAGCACCTCCCCGGCGGCGACGGCGACATCGGCGCCCCGAAGGGCGGGTGTGGCGCCAAACGAGCGATGCAGGCCGACGCCTTCGAGCACGGCAATCATGTCGATCATCCCTTCACCTGGCGAGCGAGGTCGTCGAGGCGGGCGGCGGTCAACTCCAGCCACCGGAGGTCGGCCTCGAGGTGGAACAGCGCGTAGTCGGCGAGCAGCGCCTGGTTGAGCGGCGACCCACGCCGCAGCTCCGTGAGCTCGCGCATGCGGGCGAGGTGGGCGGCCCGCTGCGTGTCGAGGAAGGCGTTGGCGTCACGCCCGGACAGCAACGCGAGAACCACCTTGCTGAACAGGACGGTCTGGAGATGGGGCTCGGGTACCTCGGCCTCGGCGAGCCACAGCTCGAGATCGGTGACGCCCTGGTCGGTTATGGCGTAGCGCTTGCGCTCGGGCCCCTCCCCAGGCTCGACGCCAACGACCACCGCCCGTCCGTCGCGCTCGCAGCCGCCCGAGGGTCGCGTACACCTGCCCGAACGGCAGCGGCTTGTCGGTGCCGAACCGCAGGTCGAACGCCCGCTTCAGCTCGTAGCCGTGCGACGGCGCCGCCTCTAACAGCCCAAGCAGGGCGAATGCCGTACTCATCACTCGATGTATACACTGAGTGATTATCTAGGGCAAGGCTCCATTGTGAACCACAGGAACGCGGCGTGGTGCAAGTCATCGGGTATCGCGGTCGGGGAGCGAGACGGCCGTGGATCAACGCGACGGTCGAGATTGAAGCACCGCGCGGAGTCCTAGTCCCACGGCTGGGCAGCGCGGTCGACGCTCGCGTGATTGCCTCGTACTTGCCTGCCCGGGTGGTTCGTTGCCGGACACTGCAGTCCTACCCATGCTCGGCACGATGATCGTGCCGAGCATGGGAGAGGAACATGTCGATCGCATGGTCGAGTTGCGAGATCCAGCGGTCGCCGCCCGGTTCGTTGGCGAGCTGCTGGTCGGCGAGGCCCATCTGTACCGCGGTCCACAGGTCGAGATCGGCGGTATCGACGATCCCCAGTTGGGCGAGCACACCGGCCATGTCGGCGTACGACGCCTGGGCGAGCGCCATCGACGCGTCGGACGGGACGAAGTCGGGGATTGTCCGTTGGAACAGCAGCTGGTAGCGCACGGGGTCGGCCATGCAGAACGCGGTGAACTGGGCGGACCCGGTGCGGAACACCTGCTCCGGGTCACCATCGCGATCGAAGTTGCTCATCCAGTCGTGGAGCTGGCGGTGCCACCGGGCGAAGAGGGCGTCGTAGATGTCGAGCTTGGAGGGGAAGTACTGGTAGAGCGACGAGGAGTGCAGCCCCACCCGTGTGCCCAGGTCGCGCATCGACAAGCCGGCCAGTCCTGCCTGGTGTACCAGTTCGTCCGCCGCTTCGACGATCTCGTCGACGAGCGCTTGACGGCGTCGTGCTCTGGCGCCACTCTCCTTCGCGCTCATACGACGAACGGTGGGTGCACTTCGTCGGCGCCAGTGATGACGCGAGCCAGGTGCGAGCGCAGTCCGCGGTTGAACATGGCGTGCTGCCGGGCGGTCTCGAGGTCACGGACGGCGCGGAGCAGCGGGCTCGACCGGTAGGCGGCGGCGCCCCCGCCGAGGCGGTGGCAGGTTCCGGTGACCTCGACGGCCACGTCGAGGCAGTGCTGCGAGGAAAGGAAGGCCCGGGCCTGGAGGCGCCTGTCGATCGGATCGCCGGCCTCAGCCCGTGCCCAGCACTCGTCGATCGCCTCGATGAGCCCGGCGCGGGCGCCGCGCAGCAGCGTGTCGGCGGCCCCGAGGTCGCCCATGCCGACGTGATCGTCGAAGAGCGACCCGCGGACATGCGCCACCCGGGCGAATGCGTGCCGGTTGATCTCGTCGAGCGCGCCGCGTGCGACGCCGAGGCCGACCGCGGCGAGCGGCGGCGCCAGGGCGACGAACAGCGGCAGCTGCCACAGGGTCCCCTCGGCCCACGAACGGTCGGCGAACGAGCATGTGTGACGCCGGTCGACCACGAAGTCGGTGAGCGAGGTGTCGTTGCTTGCGGTGGCGCGCAGCCCGGTGACATCCCACGTCTGGTGGATCGTGACCGCGTCCCGCGGCGCGAACACCAACCGTGGCGCCGGCTCGCCCGGGAAGGCGGCTGCCAGACCGAGCCACGCCGCCTGCTCGCAGTTGCTCGTGAACGGCCACCGTCCCGTCAGCCGCAACGTGCCGTCAGCCGCCTCCGACACCGCGGCCATCGGGGCGAACATCGCCGCGTTCGACTGGTCGGGATCGCCGAACAGCTCGGCAGCGCCGTCGTGCTCGACGTAACCGGCGAACAGGTTGGTGCCGAACCCGATCGCCGCCGCCCACGCGGTGCTGCCGTCCGCCGCGGCGATCCGCTCGACCACCTCTACGCAGCGCCGGGGCGACGCCGCCAGCCCTCCAAGCTCCACGGGAAGCAGCAGCCGATTGATCCCGGTCGCACGCAACGCCGCCACCACGTCGGAAGCAAGGTGGCCCGACACGTCGGAGCCAGCCGCCCGCTGGGCGATCAGGTCCACGACGTCGGCAGACAGCGCGACCTCGTCCGCACAGCTCATGCTCGTGGTCATCACCGGCACCTCGCAATTCGATCGCTGTTTGGATAGTCCAACATCGTTTGTAGAGTCCAACACTGTTTGCAAGATGTCAAGTCTGTTCCCGTCAACGCCTTCTCGCCCTCACAGCGGCCACGCAACCGTGAGCGCGAGTCTCGGGGAGTCCTTCCTCGTTGGGCGTTACCGCTCAATCCGGGGTGCTTGCCAAACCGTTGCGCGCCCGGGGGCATCATGCTGGCGATGCTCGTCCTTCCGACATCCAGCCCGTGGCGGCGGTTGCTCAACATCCGCCATGATCTTGGTTTCGGCGTGCGAGCGAGCGAGAGCGCCAAACGTCTGGCGGAGATCCCCATCTTCAGTCGCTGCCTACCCCGCGATCTCATGATCGTCGCGAGGCTGGTCGAATGCATCGACGTGCCGACCGGAACCGTCCTTCAGGACGAGGGGCGGCCGAGCCGTGCGTGGTACGCGATCAGGTCGGGCACCGCGGCGGCCATGCGGGACGGTCAGCCGCTCGCGTTGCTCGAGACCGGCGACTGGTGGGGTGAGGCCAGCCTTCTGTGCGGCCGCTGCCCCGAAGTCTCGATCGTCGCGATCACGGACATGTCGCTCGTCGTCACCGACAGGGCCCACTTCGACGCCCTGCTCCGCCAGGTTCCGCTGGTGTCGGACCGGCTGCTCGCCGAGTTGGCTAGTCGCCCGGCTCCGTGGGAGTGCTCCCCGGACGACGCAGTCACGTCGTAAGCGCGTCACGCAGCCCGACACGACAGCAGTGTTCGTCGAGCAGACGTAGGTCGTCGG
Source organism: uncultured Acidimicrobiales bacterium (assembly GCA_963830865.1). Lineage (GTDB taxonomy): Bacteria > Actinomycetota > Acidimicrobiia > Acidimicrobiales > VFJN01 > ZC4RG19. The sequence goes on from CAWHNU010000001.1 coordinate 9,912, forward strand.
TCGTGACCAGGCCGCTGAGGATCGCATGCTCGACCAGGAGGGCACGACGATCCTGAGCGCTCTCCCCACGACGGCCCTTCAGGTTGCGCAGACCCAGGTGACTCAGCTTCTGGCAGAGGTAGTCGAGCTTGCGGTTGAGCTTGGGCAGGGACCATCCCAACCGTCGAGCGACCGACTTGGTCGGCGGAATGGTCGCGGCGGTTGCCAGCCGGGGCCGCAGCTGTGTCTCGGCCAGCGCCGCGATCAGCAGGTGCTGTTCCTGTGTCAACGACGGCAGGGGCTGCGGCGCGCAGAGACCGTCGTCGTCCACGAGCTCGGCCATGATCGACGGCGGCCCCACGACATCGACGATCGTGCCGCTGAGCAGATAAGTGGTCGGGCCCGCGACGAACTCGATATTGAATCGTCCGTACGTAATCGGCAACGACTGACCGCAGTCGACGGTGTGTACGGAGCGGCTGTTCAGGTCACGAACAAGGAGCAGAGTATTCGGTGTCAGATTCCGGAGCCACCAGATCGCACCGAGGTAGCTGAATTGACCCACATAGTCGCCCATGAACGGACTCTCGTCCATCTCGAGATTCCCGTGCCGACCGAAGAGAAATGTCGCGGACGGGTCCACCGCATATAGCTCGTCCAGGAACTCGATTTGCAGTCCTGCCCGACCCGAGCGGTCCTCGTCTGTGGCGACGTGTGGATCCTCAGCAAGCATCATCGCATTCACGGTCGCATGATCCGTCATGCCCCGCAAAGGCGCCGCAACGAGCCTGCCCGGCCGAGGACCGGGGCCGAGTGTCCCCTAGTGGCACGCCGCTCCGAAGGCGTGGAACGTCGACCCGTCGAAGTCCCAGGTTCCCGACACCCCGATGAATACGGTGTCGTCGACGACGGCCGCGCCGCCCGATGTCGCCTTCGGAAGCGTGAGCTCTGACAGCAGCTCACCGGTCGCGGTCGCCACGATCTCCACCCGCGGACCGACAGGAACAAAGGCAACCTCGCCCGCGATCGTCAGCGGCGCGAACACCCACGTCGACAGCTGACGCTCCCAGAGCTGCCTTCCGGTGCGGACGTCGACGGCGGTCAGCACGGAGGTGGGGACGAGCTCACCTTGGTTCCCCATTCCGGCGATCAGGTCCAGCGGTGCGCCCGGCGCGGCGGCTTCGGCCCCGGGAGCCGCGCTCGTGGCGTTGTTCCCGACGGTCAGGAGCACGTCGTCGGACACGGAGAGGTTGCCCATGATGCCTCCCTGCAGGCTGCCTGGTCCGACCCTGACCTGCCAGACGATCGTGCCGTCCTCGCGATCGAGAGCGGTCATCAGCCCGGACTTCTGCCCGACGACGACGAGTGACGGCTCGCCCTCGTGGCGGCCGTCGACCAGCACCGGGCTGGTCGACACGTCGAAGTCCCACCCCAGTGCGGGATGCGCCACCGCCCAGGCGTCGTCTGGCAGCAGCTGGCGCACCCAGCGCGGCTGCCCGGTATCGAGGTCGAGGGCTACGACCGAGTTGGAGCCGTCGCTGGTGGGCAGGCTGTAGTTCTGCCCGGTACCGGCGAACACGGTGCGCGTCGCCGGGTCGACCGACGGAGCGGTCCACACGCCAGCGCCCGTCGAGCCCGGGGGCGCGGTGAAGTAGCGCCACATCAGCTCGCCCGTTCGCAGGTCGACGGCCGCGATGCTGCCCCGGAAGGAGTAGTCCTCGTGACCGGTCACCGCCTCGCTCGACGCTTGGCCGACGACGACGATGCCGTCGGTCACGATCGGCGACGAGAACGCATCCGACGAAAGGCTCGTCGCCAGAGGCGTCCGCCACGCGATGCCACCGCTCCGCCTGTCGATCGCCGACAGGGTCGACCCCCCGCTGTCCAACGTCACGATCGTGTCGCCCGCCAGCACCGGCGAGGAGTTGCCGGCGATCTCGGGCACGTGCCACTCGACCGAGCCTGTCGTCTGGTCCAACGCCCACAGGCCGTCGATGGAATGGACAAATACGGTGCCCCCCGCGATCACCGGCGAACCGAAGACGGCTCCGGTGTCCTGTTCCCAGCATTGATGCAACCGGCCCGCGATGCTCGGAGCCAGGGGTGGGGCTGCGCCGTGCGCATCGGTGCCGTTGCTGATGCTGGTCCAGCGCTCTGCACTGGCCGCCGTCGTCGGATCGACGCCGCACGCCGCGGCGCCCGCCAGCAGGAGCGTCGCCGATGCAAGGCAAACGAAGTGGCGTCGGGTGTTGGTGAGTCCCATGTTCAGAGTGGTCCATTCCCGTGCTTGCGCGGAACCTGTTCCTCGCGCTTGGTCTCGAGCATCGCCAGGCCCCGCACGACCATCGGTCGGGTCATGCCTGGATCGATAACATCGTCGATAAGTCCCTCACTGGCGGCGAGCAATGGATGTACCAGAGAGTCTCGATAGCGCTCGACCAGACCTTCGCGCGCGGCATCGAGACGGCATGCCGCAGTGCCGGCTATCTCCCGTCGATGCACGATCTCCACGGCGTGTTCGGGCGCCATGATGAGGACCTCGTTTGATGGCCAGGCGAAGCTGAGGTCGGCACCGATCGACTTCGAGTCCATCACGATGTAAGCACCACCGACGGCCTTCCGGAGGATGACAGAGATACGAGGAACTGTCGCCTCGCAATAGGCATAGACGAGCTTCGCCCCATGTCGAATGATGCCGCGCACCTCTTGCTCCGAGCTCGGCAGGAAACCCGGGACGTCGACGAGTGTGACGATCGGAACGTTGAAGGCGTCGCAGGTCCTGACGAACCGGGCTCCCTTCTCGGAGGCGGCGATGTTCAGGGCACCGGCGAGAAAGGCCGGCTGGTTGGCGACGATGCCGACCGGGCGACCGTCGATGCGACCGAACCCGCAGACGAGGTTGGGCGCCCAGTCGGGGGCGCTCTCGAGCAACGGGCCGTCCGTGTCCAACACGTCGTCGATGACCTCGTGAACGTCGTAGGCGGACGTTGACGACGCCGGCACGGCTGCGGCCGCCCGCTCCGAACGTCGATCCGGTCGATCGGTGGTCGCGAACCGGGGCGCCAGCTCCTGGTTGTTCGACGGCAGGTGCTGGAGCAGGCCGCGGGCGCCGTCGAAGCAGCCGGCCTCGTCGTCACACAGGAGGTGGCACACACCCGACTGCGTCGCGTGGCTGACGGCACCACCGAAGGACGCCTCGTCCACGATCTCACCGGTCGCGCGGGCGACGACACGGGGTCCGGTGACGAACATGCGTGACCGGTCGCGTTCCATCAGGACGAAGTCCGTGAGGGCGGGAGCGTACGCCGCACCCCCGGCACAGGGACCGAGCACGATGCTGATCTGGGGGATGACACCCGAGGCACGGACGTGACGGCGGAACACGTTCCCGTAGCCCGCCAACGCCATGGGGCCCTCGTGGAGACGGGCGCCGCCCCCGTCGAAGATCCCGACCACAGGCGAGCCGGCCGCGGTGGCGAGGCGAAGGGTCTCGCACACCTTGTCGGAGAACACCAATCCCTGTGACCCTCCGAAGATCTCGCGATCCTGGACGAAGACGAACACCTGCCGCCCGTCGACGGTGCCGAACCCGGCCACGACACCGTCCGTGTACTCGCGACGGGAGGTGAGCCCCCGCCCCGATCCCCGCCGGAACAACCCGAGCTCGACGAACGAGTCGCTGTCGAGCAGCGCCTCGAGACGCTGGCGGCAGGACGGCCCGGGCTGTTGCCTGCCATGTCCACCCATCGCCGCCAACCGCGTGGTCGCCAGCCAGCGGCGGTCCGCCGCCCGGTCGCGGGGACGGGGAGGCAGCCCTGCCGTGAGGTCGGACGCGTCGGCGTGGACCGACGGGCGCGGCTCCGCCCGATCCCGATTCCTCTCCCGCCAGGCGAGCCGTCGCACGGTCGTGGGGAACGTCTCCGTCAGCTCCGTCATCGGCTCGCCCCGGCGAGGTCCGGTTGCAGGCGACGCAACTCGGCCGGGTCCTCCAAGCTCCGGTAGGTGATGGACGGATGGCGCCGGCGCACCAGCCCGCGGAAGCCGTGCGAACAACCCACCTCCACGAAGGCGGTCACGCCCAGGTCGACCAGAGCGTCGACGGCGTCGCTCCAGCGCACGCAGGCGGTGAGCGACGAGACCAGGTTCGAGCGGATCACCTCGGGGTCGCTGGTGACCACGGGGCCAGGTCCTGACACAACCGGCGTGGCGGTCTGCCGCACCGGGGCCCGATCGACCGCGTCGCGCCACGCGGGCAGCGCCGAAGACATCAGGGGCGAGTGGTACGCATCGCCGACCGCGAGCGCTCGGCACCGTACGCCGTGGCCACGGAGCCTGTCGTGCACGGTTGCCAACTCGTCGAACGACCCCGAGACAACCAACCTCGTCGGCTCGTTCACCACCGCCACGACGACATTCGTGCCGCTCTCCGCCAGCAGACCGACCAGCTCTGCCTCGGTGGGCCCGTTGACGGCGAGCATGCCGCCGAGGGCGTCGTGCGTGGACATCGCCCGAGCTCGGCGCGACGAGAGGACGAGGGCCTCCTCGGGGGCGAGCGCGCCGGCGCCGACCAGCGCCGACAGCTCGCCCGCGCTGTGACCGGCGACTCCGGCGACGTGGTCCGTCCGCAGATCGAGGCACTCCAACAGGGCGAGGTTCCACGCGGTGACGACGCACTGCGCCCGGGCGGTCGAGATCAACTCCGCCTCGGGTCCTGTGGCGCACAGCTCGAGAACGTCGAATCGCAGGTGCCCGCTCGCCGCCTCGAGGGCCGCACGGACCCGGGGGAGCGCCCGGAGGTGGGCGGCCCCGATGCCCACCCGCAGCGTGCCCTGACCCGGGAACAGGAGTCCGAGCCGGGCACGTCCGGTGACGGTCGCGGCGAGGCGTGGCGTGGCCGACCCGCTCACCAGTGCTCCCACCGCGTCACCTCGCACGCCATCCGTCTGGGGGACGGCCCGAGCTCGCGGGACAGGTGAGCCACCGGCAGCAGCCCGACCTGTGTGACGGACCAGGGAATGCCGAGGAGCTCGCCCACCTGACGCTCGTAGGGAACATGCATGGACGTGATCGCGGAGCCCAGCCCCCGACTTCGCAACGCGAGCTGGAGGGACCACATGGCGGGGAAGATCGAGCCGAAGTAGACCGCCTGGCGTACGAGGCCCATGGAGCTCGGACGCACCGGCTCGGCTCCCCGAAGGCTGGTGTGACCGGTCGCCTCCAACGACTCGAAGCTCGCCCGCAAGCGTCGATCGATCGCCTCGGCCCCCGGCGGGCGACCCTGGAGACACGGCACGATCAGAACGGGAATCTCCGCGAGATGCTCGACGAGGAAGCGGGCGGACAACAGGTTGTTGTCCGGGCCCCGCCCCTCGGCCGCGGCCACCCGCGCTCGCCGTCCTGCCCGGTTCGACGTCATGGACAGGTAGTGCTCCCAGGCCAGGCGATAGAAGTGCGCGATCCCCTCCTTGACGGCCGGGTCGGTCACGACCACCCATCGCCAGGACTGCCGGTTGGATGCCGTCGGCGCGTGCACCGCGATCTCTAGGCACTCCTCGATCGTCGCCCGGTCGACGGGTCGACCGAGGTCGAGAGATCGCCTCGCGGCTCGCGTGCAGGTCAACAGTCGGTCGACCGTCGCCAGGTCGAACGGCGCCGGCCGGGTCGTCGCCGAAGTGGTCACGGTCATCGCCGAACTCCTGGGGCTAGGGACTGCTCAGCACGACACATGCCGCGCCTCCGCTCGTCGTGGTTGCGTTGACGGCGACTGCGCCCGGGGGAAGTGCGGTCGGGCGGGTCACCAGATTGACGTTGCCGATCACGTCGGTGACGTTGGCGGTCGGAGCGAGCACCCCGGTGCGCAGAGCGCTCGCGGCAGCCATCACCCCGGCGAGTCCGCTCGTCGCGGCGCAACTGCCGGTCGCTCCCTTGAGCGACGTGACCAGAGGCTCGGGTCCGAGGACGCGTTCGATGGCCTCCGCCTCGGCTGCGTCCCGCTCGGCCGCTCCCGACGCATCGGCGATGACCGCCGCCGGCGGCCAGCCGTCGAGGCCGGACCGCTCGAGGGCCAGGGCGAGCGCTAGGCCGAGGCTCGCCCGGGCGGTCCGGGCCCGGCCCGGAGGCCCGGGTTGCGAGGCGACAGCCGAGCCGCTGATCCTCGCATAGGGATCGACGCCCCGTTCGGCGGCACTGGCCGCCGACTCCACCAGGATCGCGACCGCGGCAGCCGCAGGGACCGAGCCGTTCGCCCTCGTGTCGAAGGGCCGGGCGACGTCATCGGTGGTGACCACTCCCGTCGCCAGCATGACCTGGAGACCGGTCGGATACAGCTCGTCGGAGCCGACCACGAGTACGGACCGGGCCTGACCGCTGGCAACAAAGGCGACGGCGTACCTCAGCGCGACCAGCCCCGAGATGTCCCCGGTTGTGATCGTCGTGGTCGGTCCCTTGAAGCCCAGGCTGGTGCAGACATGGCCGGCGGCCGCGTTCAACGTCGTGTTCGGAAAGAGCAGGAGGTTCGGACGGTCCGGCGCAGCGAGCACGCCTAGCTCGAACTCGGTGTTCACCCGACCCGGACCCGTGCCGGTCCCGAAGAACACGCCGCAGGCGGCGAGCTCGTCGCGGCTGGGTCGGTAGCCACCGTCGTTCAGTGCGTGGCGCGCGGCGACGACCGCCTGGCGCGACTGGTTGTCCATCTGCCGCCAGAGCTTCGGCGCGGCGACGCCGCGGGGCGACAGGGACTCGATCTCGAACACCGGACACCCCCCGCTCGGACCGCCCTCCACGACCATCCGGGACGGTGCGAACGCCTCGCCGCTGCACAGCCGTTCCATCCATGTGTCGACGCCGACGCCGAGGTGTCCGACGGCTCCGAGGCCCGAGATCACCACCGGCTCCCGCCCCGCAACGCCGCGGCGCGGCCTGGCCCGCGCCGCGCTCCCGATGACCAGCGACGCGTTGTTGCCGCCGAAGGCGTAATTGTTCGTGAGAACGACCGAGAGCGCGGCGGCGCGGCTCTGGTTGGGCACGAGGTCGAGGGTGTCCTCGTGCCCGGGCGGGACGTTGACGGTGGGGGGCAGGCGCCCGTCCTGCAGCGCCAGTACGCACGTGATCGCCTCGATCGCTCCCGATGCACCGAGCGTGTGGCCGACCTGGGACTTCGTGCTCGAGATCGGCACCTCACCCACCCGGTCGCCGAAGAGCGACACCATCACCCGCCGCTCCATTCGGTCGTTGGCGGGCGTTCCCGTGCCGTGACCGTTCACGTAGTCGATGTCGGCGACGGACAGGCCGGCCTGAGCAAGTGCGGCGGAGACGCACCGCAGTGCACCGCGGCCGGTGGGATCAGGTGCGGTCGGATGGTGGGCGTCGGCAGCGAGCCCGTACCCCAACACGGCCGCCAGCGCGGTCGCCCCCCGCTGCGCGGCATCGCCCGCCCGCTCCAGCACCAGGAACGCTCCGCCCTCCCCGAGGTTCAATCCGGCCGAGACCGCGTAGGGCGCGCACGCCGTGGGGCTGAGAGCCTGCAGGCCGCTGAAGCCGGCATAGGTGGCGAACTGGATCGCGTCGGCTCCCCCGACGATGGCGACATCGGCCTCGCCGTCGTCGAGGAGGTCGGCACCGAGTCCGATGGCGTTGGTGCTGGCGGCACAGGCGGTCGAGACGACGATGCGCGGGCCACTTGCTCCCACCAGATCGCCGACCGCGTCTGCGAGGGTCTCCATGAGGACCAGCGGCTCGTCGCCGAGGCCGAGGTTGCCCTGGCACCGCCCGGTCACCACTGCCACACGGCCGCGGTCCACGGCGGCGTCGGTCAGCCCGGCCTGCGCGACCGCCTCCAGGGCTGCGACCACGCCGAGCTGGGTTCCTCGGTCGAGGCCGGCGAGCGCCGCGGGGACCCGCGCGCTCAGGACGGCGTCGTCCACCTCGCCCCCGACGCGAGCGGGAAACGCCGAGACGTCGAGCCCACGGACGGGGCCGAGTCCGCACTTGCCGGCGAACAGGTGATCCCGGAACGCCGCGATGTCGGCGCCGAGGGCGCACACGACGCCCATTCCGGTGATCACCACGCTGGTGTCTTCCATGTCGGTGCCTCGTCCGCCGCTCAGATGATCGGGACGTGCCAGCTGGCGGGCGTGATGTAGGGCGACGACGCCGTGCGCACGGTCGTGCGGTCGCCGTGCGCCTTGCGCAGGGTCAGCTCCAGGCCGGATGCCGCCAGGCTGGCGTCGACGCGTGCCAGGCCGATGCACCCTCCGGCCTTCGGAGAGCGAATGCCGTGGACGACCGTGCCCACGACCTCCTCACCCACGACGAGGTCGTCGCCGCGGTCGGGGAGCGCAGGACCGATGAAGCCGATGGTCAGCCGGCGGCGAGGTGCCGCAGCGACGGCACGCACCGCCTCGTGTCCCAGGAACTCCGGTTTGCCCAGATCGACCAGCCAGTTGAGGCCGGCGCTGACGACGGAGTCCTCCGCCAACAGCTCCAGCTCGAGCACCGGCTGGCGAACCTCGATCATCGCCCGCTGGATGTCCGCGACGGACACCCGCTGCGCCAGCTCGTCCAACGCTCGATCGAGCTCCTCGAGCATCGCTCGCGGGCAACGGATCTGGTATCCGTACTCGGCCGTGTAGCCCTGACGGCTGAACACGACGGGATGGTCCCGCCATGTCAGCGAGGCGAGACCCTCGAACGGGAGGCTGGCCAGGCCCGGGTCGAGGATCTTGCCGATCACGGACCAGGCGTACGGACCTTCCACCGTCACCACGGCGGTGGACTCGGTGTCGTCGCCGATCTCGATGCCGGGCCAGGCGTGTGCGGTCAGGAGGCGTCGGACGTGGTCGGCTCGGCCGAAGCCCGTGCAGATCTCGACGGCGTCGTCACTGAGGTTGCAGTGCACGACGTCGACCGGATGTCCGCTCTCGTCCACGATCAGCGTCGAGATCGCCTGATCCGGGCCGATGAACTCGATGTCGCGGGCGACGATCGACTGCACGAACCCGTGCGCGTCGGGACCGACCACGCGCAGCACTTCGACCGTGTCCAGCGTCGCGAAGCCGACGCCGTCGCGGAGCGCCAGATACCCCACGTCCTCACCGGTCGAGATGGGGTCACCGGCGTGAGTTTCGTCCGGTGCAAGAGAGGTAGTGCTCACGAGAGGTCTCCTTCGTGGACTGATGGCATCGCAATGGCGGCGGTCGAGTCGAACGCAATGGCCAGAGTCCCTTCGGCCACGGTGGTCCCGTCGACGCGCAGGACGGCCCGGAACTCGTGCAACGTGGCGCGGCTGCCGCCACTGGGCGACACCTCGATGGTCACGGAGTCGCCGGGACGAACGACGGCGCGAAAGCGGAACCGTTTCACGCCGACGAGATAGCCGATGCCCGAGGCGAGGCTCTGCGCGGAGTCGAGGGCCAGATAGACGCCCGCCGCCTGCGCTGCGGATTCGATGAGCAGGACACCTGGTGCTATGGGGTTGCCCGGGAAGTGGCCGGCCAAGGACCAGTCCCCCTGGGAGATGCACCTCAGCGCCACCAGCCGGCGACCGGGCTCCACAGTCAGGATCCGGTCGAGCATCAGGAACGGCCACCGGTGCGGGAGGAGCCGCGCCAGCTCGTGCGCCTCCATCCGTCCAGATGTCGCGCTCGTCGCGACCGGAGCGAGGACGTCAGTCACCGTCGCCCCGCTCGATGCGGTCGACGAGCGTGTTGATCGACCCGAAGACCTCCATCTCGTCGTCGTTGATCGAGACGAAGAACTCTTCTTCGATTCCGATCATCAACTCCAACGCGTCGATGCTGTCGAGCTCGAGGCCCCGTCCGAAGAGTGGTTGGTCGTCCGTGATCCAGCCGGCGTCGACGGACAGATCGAGCTGCGCGACCACGATATCTGACACTCTGCGACACATTTCTTGACGATTCCGTGCGACCTGCTCCAGTGCTTCATGCGTCTGCATTTACCTGGTCCTCTCCAGCCTAATAGATGAACTGACGGCTCATGCCGCCGTCGACGATGATCGTTTCACCTGTGATGTACGACGCCTTGTCCGACGCCAAAAATGCGATGACATTGGCCACCTCTTCCGGGCGTCCGAAGCGCTTCATCCCGATGCAGTTCTTGTAGAGATCTAGGTGCTCCGAAGGGATGGTCCGCAGCATTTCGGTATCGATCAGACCTGGAGCGACCGCGTTGACCCTCACACCAAAACCGACCACCTCACGTGCCATCGACTTTGTGAGGGCGATCAATCCGCCTTTGGCGGCGGAGTAGTTGGCCTGTCCCTCCCAACCAAGGATCCCGATGAGGGACGACACGTTGATGATGGAGCCGCTCTTCTGCGAAGCCATCATCTTGAGGGCGTCACGCGCGCAGCGGAAAGCGCCGATCAGATTTACCTGGACGACCGACTCGAACTTGGCGGTGCTCATCATCAAGGTGTAGCCGTCGTTCGTTATCCCGGCGGTGTTGACGAGGACATCCAGGCGGCCGAACGTGGATCGGATCTGCCGAAACATCTGCCTGACGGATCGATCGTCCGTGATGTCAGCATGCACGTACATGGCGTGCGCTCCGGACGACTCGACCACCAGGGCCGTCTCCTTGGCGGCGGCCTCGTTGCTGCTGTACTGGACCACGACCGACGCGCCGGGCTCGGCGAACGCCGCCGCGACCGCCCGGCCGATTCCACCGCTGCCCCCGACGACGAGCGCGACCGCGCCGCTCGGGGGTTTGCGGCCACCATTCGATGCCGGCGTCGCCAGGGTTTGCTGATTCGGTTCAACCACGATCCCGACTAGAGCACGATGTTGAGGGGATCGGAAATGGGCATCGCTGCCCAACGCGTTGGGCAGGGGTGCCCATTGCGACGCCATAAGTTCCGCGACCATCCTTCACGCATGACTGATCGGGCGTTGGCCGTTGATGAGCTGGTCAGCACGTATGAACGCGCCTGGAATTGCGACGATGGCTACACTCGATGCGGCCTCTTGGACCGGATCTGGACGGAGGCGTCTCAATTCAAGGATCCGGCGGCGGAATGCCGTGGGATCGACGAGCTGAGCGATTACATAGGCCTTTGTCGTGCGCGGTCGCGAGGATTCGCGCTCGAGATCACCACCGGCCCGGATTGGATCGGCGACGAGCTGCACTTCGGCTGGATCGTTTATGCCAGCACCGCCGCCGTATCGACCACCGCTCCGATCACACTGCTGGCCGGTTCGGACCGCGCCCGGCTGGATGCCGACGGCAGATTTGCTCGCCTCGTCGGCGAGTGGGAGCGCAGACGAGACCGGGGGCGACGGAATCGCCGCTCGGGATGAGCGAGCACATCCGCGCCGATGTCGCCATCGTCGGCGGCGGCTTCGCGGGAGCCACCATGGCCACGGTGCTGGCCCGACGCGGTCTGTGCGTGGCCGTGCTGGAGAGACAGGAGCGCTTCCACGACCGCGTCCGTGGCGAGTGGATCGCCCCGTGGGGGGTTCGGGAGGCGGACCGACTCGGCGTGCTCGGCGATCTCGAGGACGCGGGGGGCCATCGGGTCCGGACGCTCGACGTCGTCGACGGCCTCCTCCCGGACGAACCACCGCTTCACGTCGATCTCGCCACCTGCGTCCGCGGCACCGACGGAGCACTCGCCCTGCGCCACGAGGTGGCCTGCGAGCAGCTCCTGGCGGCAGCGCGTGCGGCCGGCGCCCTCGTGTACCGGGGCGTGTCCATCGACGAGATCTCGACGACCGGCGCCGCGGTCGTGCGCGCCGGACACTCGACCGGCCGGCTGAGCGTGGAGGCCGGCATCGTCATCGGTGCGGACGGGGGACGGTCGCTCGTCCGCCGCAGCGCCGGACTCCCCTTCGCCGTCCAGGAGACCACCCTCTGGGGCTCGGGGCTGCTGGTCGACGGCCTGGATGCGTGGGACGACGAGACCAGCCTGATCGTGTCCACCAGCTGCGCGATGTCGTATCTGATCCCGCAGGGTGCCGGCCGGGCTCGGCTCTACCTGAACCTCGGTGCCGACGCCGGTCCCTGGGCGCTCGGCGCGGACAAGGCCGCAGGTCTGCTCGACCAGCTGCGCCAGGCCATGCCGCCGGGGGTCCTCGACCTCGCGGTTCCCGTCGGACCGTGTGTCATCAGGCCCTTCGCCAACGGCCGCGTGGCCGATGTGGCGGCGGCCCGTGCCGTGCTGATCGGAGATGCGGCCGGGTTCACGAACCCGATCGCGGGCCAGGGCCTGTCCATGGCCCTCCGGGACGTTCGTCTGGTGCGTGACGCGCTGGCGGGTCCACGCGGCGACCTGACGTTCGGTCGGTACCGCCGGGAGCGGGAGCAGCGGTTCGACCGACTGTCCGCGGCGGTGGCGCTGCACATCGAGATGCTGGCCTCGTTCGGTCGCGCCGGCGAGGCTCGGCGCACCGCGGCCCGGCTGGCGATCGGACGGAACCCTCGTCTGGCGCAACTGGCGCTCGCGCCGTTCCGGGGCCCGGACCTGATCTCGGTCGGCACGAGCGACGTCGCAGCTGCGGTCGCGGCCGTCCCCTGAGAACCTGCGCGGATAGGTCAGGCACCGCTAGGCCTATCGGCTCAGCCTATGAGCCGGGTCACACGGCCCGGCGGACGAGACGGTGCAGGCGGTTGCCCGCGGCGACCGCGGCGACCGCCGCGAGGGCGAGCACCACAGCCGTCGGTGCGAGCCAGTGCCCGACCGGGCCGCCAGCCTGGGCCGCACCGAGCGCGTCGACGGCCCAGGCGTGGGGGGTGGCGTGGCCGATCGTCCGGAGTGCGGGCGGGACGATCTCGAGCGGCCAGAGACAACCGCCGAGCATCGCGAGCACGAACGCGACGGGGCCGGCGACGGTGCTCCCCGAGGCGGAGGACGGCAACAAGCTCCCCGTCAAGGCACCGAGACAGCCGGCCGACAGCCCGATCGCCGCCGTGACCGCGACGACCGTGATCGGGCGGGACCACGAGACATCCAGCAGCACGGTCGCTCCGACGAGGATCAGGAGGGCCTGGACGACGGCGAAGCCGCCGATCCCCAGGGCGAACCCGCCGGCGGCCTGTCCCGGCGAGGTCGGTGTGGTCCGCAGCCTGGCCAGGACGCCGAGCTCCCGGTACATCGAGAGGAGCGACGACTTCGCCATCGAGTTCATGAACGTGAACAGGACCGTCGTGCCGATCACGGCCCCTGCGAGGGCGTCGTTGCGGCGGCTCCCGGGGTCGTCCTGCGCCCGCCCGGCTCGGCTCCCCAGCGCCGCGTCGGCGCGATCCTCGGCCTCCGTGATACCGCGGCCGAGCGGGTCGTCCGGGCGGATCGCCCGCCCCACGACGACGGTCGCCGCGGTCTCGGCGACCGCGTCCTCGACTGCCGCGCGCACGCCCCCGGGCACTGCCACCCCGGGCGGCCCCACCAGCACGACGCGGGACGGCCCCCGGCCGGGGTCGTTCACCGCGGCGGGAATGACGACCGCTGCGCTCACCTCCTGCCGCCTGACCGCCCGGTCGGCCGCCGGACGGTCGGCAAAGCGCCTGACCACGACCGCGGCGTCCGCCGCCAGGCGCTCCTCGAGCACCGAGGACACCGCGCCCGGCTCGTCGACGACGACCCCGACGACCTCCGTTCCGTCGCCCGCGGCCGCGTAGATCGGGCCGAGGACGGCCACGATCGCCAGGGGCAGCACGAGCGTGAAGAACAGGCCCACCGGATCCCGGCGGATGAGCCGGCGATCCAGCCACGCCAGGCCGAGGATCGTCCTCACGCGGTCCGCTCCGCCAGCCCGACCGTGGCGATCAACAGCACCGCGCCGAGACCGAGGAGGAGGGCCAGGTCAGGCCAGATGGCCCGCAGACCCGCGCCGTCGACGGCGAGCTCCGCGAAGGCGTCGAGGGCGCGCGTCGTCGGCACGAGCCCGGCCCAGGGCAGGCGGCCCGTCGATCCGGGCGGGGCGAACGAACCGCTTCCCAGTGCCAGCAGGAACGCGACGGCGGTGGTCGCCACCTGCGCCTGAGCCGAGGTCCGCACGACGGTCGCCACGAGGGCGGCGATGCCGGTGAAGCAGACGAGGACGGCGAGAACCAGCGGGACGACAGCCGCGGGCGGTCCCCAGCTCCGGTCGAACACGAGTCCCATGGTGACGGCGGTCGCGCTCAGCGAGAGCCCGCCGACCGCGACGCCCGCCGCCGCTCGCCCGACGAGGACCGCCGGCAGGGGAGCCGAGGTGCTTACGAGCCGGCCGACGATGCCGCGCTCCCGATCGACCACATGGACCTGGGCCCCGAAACCGAGGGCGAGCAGCACGAAGAACATCCCGATGGCCGGCCCGTAGTGTGCTGCCGCGTCCAGGCGATGGCCGCTGGCCGACTCGAGGGTCAACGCCATCGGCCACGCCTCACCGCTGCCGGCACCGCCGTCGGCCGCCGTGACGCTCTCGGCCCAGGCCCGCACGGCGAACTGATCGACGACCATCGCCGCCAGGTCGGTGCCCAGCGTGGCGTCGTGAGGTGGGATCACCTCGATCGTGGCGCGCCCCTCCGTCGCCACGGACTCGCTCAGGTCGCGAGGAAGCACGATCACCGCCGAGACTGCACCGCGCTCGAGCGCCCGCCGGGCAGGCCCGATCTCGACGAGGCGGACGTCCACCCGATCGCCGAGCGCCGGAGCCTCCAGCGCGTCGTCGATGAAGGCGCGGGCCGCCGGCCCGCCGTCGTCGTCGACCACCGCCCATGTTGTCGTGAGCTGCGGCTCGCCGCCCAGGGCCGCGGTGACGAGCACGGCCACGAGCGCCGGCAGGACCAGGGCCGTGACGACCGCCAGCGGCTGCCGGTACCAGCGCCGGAGGTCGAGGACGGCGGACGTGGCGGCCACGGCGGGCCAGCGGACCACCACGACGGGGGGTGGACCGGACGACTCCCGACCCTGCGGCGCGGTGACCATCGCCCCGCGTCAGTCCCGCAGCTCTCGCCCGGTGAGGCGGAGGAAGACGTCTTGCAGGTCGTTGTCTCCGCCGCCGCGAATGATTTCGCCGGGTGTTCCCTCGACGAGCAGCACACCGTGGTCGATGATGCCCACCCGGTCGCACACACGCTCGACCTCGTCGAGGTAGTGGCTCGTGTACAGGACCGCCGTGCCCTCATCCCGCAGCCGGCCGATGGTGTCGAGCAGCGAGGCCCTGCTCTGGGGGTCGACCCCGACGGTGGGCTCGTCGAGGACGAGGAGGCGAGGTTCGTGCAGCAGGGCGATCGCGAAGTTGAGCCGGCGCTGCATCCCGCCAGAGGTGCGATCGGCTCGATCGCCGGACCGGTCGGCGAGGCCGACGCGGGCAAGCGCCTCGGCGATGCACGGGGCCCGATGCCGCCGGGGGACGCCGTACATGCGCGACCAGAACTCCAGGTTCTCGGCCAGCGTGAGCACCGGGAACAGGGCGAGCTCCTGGGGTACGTAACCGAGCGCGGCCCGTGCCCGTCGTCCGGCCCGACCGCCGATGGCACCGCCGGCCACCGTGACCGAGCCGCGGTCGGGCTCGAGGATGCCGCAGACCATGCGGATGGTCGTCGTCTTGCCGGCTCCGTTGGGTCCGACGAGGCCGTACACCTCGCCGGCACGGATCTGGAATGACAGGTCGCGCACCGCGGGCCGATCGCCGTACGCGCGGGCGAGCCCCTCGCAACAGAGCACCACCGCGGCGTGGGCCCCGACCCCCGTCGCGGTAGCTACGGAGTGGTGGCTATCCGTGAACAGATCCACGGGGCCGGCCACGGTCGTGACCCGGGTCGAGGGAGAAGCCGAAGTCGAGCTGAGCGGACGCCCGCGCCACGTCCAGTCCGTTGCCGTGCAGCCATCCGTCGTCCCAGATGGTGGAGGTGTAGTTGTCGCCGGTGTCCGGACAGATGCACACGACGCGCTCGAGCTCGGGAGCCTCCGCGAGGTAGCGGTGACACGCGGCCAGGACCGCACCGCTCGATCCCCCGACGCGCAGGCCGCACCGGTCGTCGAGTTGGCGACAGGCGGAGAAGGCGGTCTCGTCATCGACGCGGACGACGTCGTCGTACAGACCCTCGATGGCGAAGTCGGGCTGACGACTCGACCCGATGCCGACGAGGAGGCGAGGACTCGCCTCCCCTCCGAAGACCGCCGACCCGACCGCGTCGACGGCGATCACGCGCGTGCGGGGGCTGAACCTGCGGAGGAAGGACGCCATCCCGACCAACGTCCCGCACGTCGACACCGCGACGAACACCGCATCGAGGCGCCGGTCCATCTGGCGCATGATCTCGGGTGCCGTCGAGGTGCGGTGGGCCAAGGGGTTGGCCACGTCGCCGTACTGGTTGGCCCAGACCAGGGCCGGCGTCCGGGCTCGGAGCTCCGCCACCCTCGCCAGCCGGCTGGCCACACAGCTCCCGTTACCGCCCGGCTCGCCGACCATGTCGACCTCCGCGCCCAGCGCCGACATCTTCGCCAGGTTCTCGCCGGTGACGTGCGGGTCGACCACCGCGACGAACGAGTGACCGAGGGCACGACAGATCAGCGCGAGCGCCACGCCGAGGTTCCCCGACGTCGACTCGACGATGGTCGACCCGGGCAGCGAGGCGACCCGCCGCGCCTGGAGCCCCCGCACGAGGCTCAACGCCGTGCGATCCTTGATCGAGCCCGTGAGGCTGTGTCCTTCGAGCTTGAGGAGGACACGGCGACGGCGGCCCTGCGAGCGCATCCACAGCGGTGACAGCGGCGTCGCCCCGATCGTGTCGAGCATCGACCGCAGCGACCGTGGCGACAGCGCGCCCAGGGCGGCAATCACCTGTGCCGGCGACGGTCCGGCCCGGTGGTTCCCGCTTGCGTCGACTGCGAGCAGCATGGCGATCGATCCTCATGTCGAGACCGGCGTGGCGGGCACGGCCGCGCCGCTCCCCTGTGGCGATCATCCTCGCCACAGCGGCTCGGGTCGACGCCTGCCGGTTGTGCGTCGGCATGGGCCGACCGGGCGGCCGGGCGCGGCCGGCTCGACCGCGATCGCTGGCCAGTTGAGTGCCGAGGCCGAGAACCCCCGTTGCGTCCCCATTGCGCCGCGCCCGCCAGTTTGGATGCGTGTCCCCCCCTGCGCCGCCGCTGACAGCGAGCATCGAGCGAGGCGAGCTCACGACCTTCACCCTGGCAGACCTGCGACTCACTCTTTCACCGCGCCTGGGCACGAGGGACAGCGATCATGTCCGCGCCCTCGCCGAGTGCTTCGATCAGCTCCCGCCGATCCTCGTGTACGCGCCGTCGAACGAGGTCATCGACGGCGTGCACCGCGTAATGGCCGCTCGGCAACTTGGTCTCGACAGCATCGCCGGCCGGGCGATGCACGGGCTGAAGGAGGATGCGTACGTCGAGGCCGTCCGAGCCAACGTCACGCACGGCAAGCCTCTGACGGTCGGTGAGCGACGGGCGGCAGCTCGCCGGATGCTGGGTCTGCGGCCCGAATGGTCCGACCGCCGGGTGGCGAGCCTGTGCGGGCTCGCCAGCCAGACCGTGGCGCGTGAGCGCCCCCGGTCGACCGCCGCCGGCGAGCAGCCGGCAGCCCGCGTCGGCCGGGACGGCCGGATCCGCCCGTCCGACCCGTCGGCGGGACGCCTGCGCGTGGCCGAGCTGGTGCGCGCCCAGCCGGGCGCATCGCTTCGCACACTGGCGCGACAGGCGGGGACGTCCCAGGCCACGGCCCTGGACGTCAAGCGGCGGATCCACCGCGGCGACAATCCGTTGCCGCACCGCCTCCAGGCCGAGCTCGCCGTCCCCGATCTGGCCGCGTCACCGGGGGGCGATGCCATGGCGAGCACCGTCGCCGCGGCGGCCTTTCTCCAGTGGTTCGAGCGCCACAGGATCAGCGACGATGCGGTCGATCGCGTCGGCTGCGTGCCCAAGGGGCGGGTGTACGTGATGGCGGACGCAGCTGCCGGCCAGTCGAAGATCTGGGCCCGGGTGGCCGCCGCTCTCGAGGGTCGGGCGCGGAAGGGCTGATCTGGTGGTCGAGGTCGCACCTCGATGCCTGCTCAGGCGGGCGGCCCGTTGCCTTCGATCGCGGACGGACGCACGGTGAGATCGATGGTCGTCACGAACACTCGCCCCCACTTGCCCGCCTCCAGGCGCAGCTCCTACGTGGTCCGTTCCTTCGAGAAGACGGATGCACCCTCGCTGTGCGATCTGCTCGAGACCTGTGAGTGGGGCCCGTACCGGGACGGTCACGGCTTCGGCCCTGACGAGTTCCTGCGTGGCCTCGAGGAAAACGGCACGCTCGAGCTCTTCGTCGGGGTCTGGGGCGCCGACCAGATCATCGGCTGCGTCGCCCTCGTCCCCGTCTCGTCCCAGCGGGGCCCCCGCGGGCACAGCGTCTTCGGAGACCTTCTCGTCGTGCATCCGTCGTTCCGCGGCTACACCGGGTTGGCCGCCGCCCTCATGGAGGAGGCGGGCACTGCCGCGTTCGCCAGCGGCTACGACCGGATCGACACGCACATCGAAGTGGGCAACGAGCGGGCGGAACGCATGTACCGGCGGCTGCACTTCCGTCAGGTCACGAACGAGCCCTGCGAGGACGGCTCCCTGCTCTTCGAGAGCCATCTACCCTTGATCGTCCGGTATCTGATCACGACATTCTGGTCATCCCAGTACCGGGTCAGCGACTGGCTGATCGATCCGAAGGCGCTACGACGCCTGCTCCCACGCCCCGCGCAGCAATCTGGCATCGACGTCCCCTTGCCATGGTTCGGGTCCGAGGTCGTCGTCTACGAGCTGCGATTGAACCCTGCCGAGAGCCTTGTCCTCATGATCGATCGCGCCATCGATCGCGTGACGGCAGTCGGCGGTGAGCGCCAGGACTTCGCCTGCTGGCCCGAGGGCGGCCGATCCTTCCGCTCGGGCGGGGAGGTCACGATCCACTTCCGGATGAGGAGTGGGTACGACCACCCCGTCCGCGCCGTCCTGAGTCGGGGAACCGGCGATTCGGTGTTCGACGAGGTCCTGGAGGCCGGGGACGAGCGGAGCGGAATCCTCTCGGTGCCGGCCTCGATCCCGGGCCGTCATGTCGTCGAGCTCACGTTGCTGCTGATTGACCAGAACAGTTCGGCACCGCTCCAAAGCGTGTCGGTCACCACCTGGTTCGACGTTCGTCCCGCGCCCGTCCGCGACCAGCATCGATTCACCCGGGCTCCTAGTGGCTGGACGGCACGGGGATCAGAGGCGGGATGCACGATCGACGCCGCGACCGGTGAGCTGCGGATCACCTGGGGCGGGCGCCTGGCCGCCGTCGAGCTGTGGCCCGAGGTCGGCCCGCCTTTCCCCGGCGGACACAAGCGGCCGATCCCCCGCCGCCTCGAGGAGGTCACAGGACGCTCCGAACCCGGGCTCGAACTGCGCAGCGGCGGGAACCAGTGGATCGAGTCGCACCACGAGCTGCGGAAGCCGGCCGAACACCGCGGCCTCGACAAGCTGTTGGTACGACGGTCGTTCACGATGCTCGAGGAGGGGGTGCTGCGGATCGACACCGCGGTCGAGCTCGTGGGAGAGTCGTCCGACGGGGAGCGCTGGCTCCGCACGTGGCCCCGGGTCTGCCTCGATGCCCCAGAGCTCATCCTCCCGGTGCCGGGCGGATCGTGGCGCCGCTGGTCGGACGACGACGCGCTCCCCTACGCCATGCCGAACTACGAGTTCATGCGTGCTGCGTCGCCGAGCCCGGACGTCGCGGACCATGCGGCACCGTGGGCCGCCTTCACCGGCGCCGGCCTCGTTGCCGGGCTCGTGTTCCCGGGCGCCTCCGAGTTGCGCTTCGGCGGGCGCTGGATGCCGTCCGTCCTCTACAGGATCCCTGCCCTGTCGCGTGCGACGCCGACCCACCATCTCCCGCCGTATGTGCTCGTCGTCGGCGACGGCGGCCCGGCGCGGTTGGCGGACGTGTGGCGCGACATCGCCGCCGGACGGTCTGCGTCTTCGTCCTAGTGACTGCTGAATAAGTCCTCCTCTAGGGTTGTGGGTGGGCCGGGGAGATGGCCGAACCGAAGAGCTGGCGTGTGAGGGCTGCGAGCCGGTCACCCTGGTTGGGTTGAACCCGTTGGTGTGGTGCCTTGTTGCCGCCCCCGGCCCACCGGTCTCATGCGGTGAGGAGCCAGGCGACGGTGCGCTCGACCATTGGCCGCCAGCGCCGGTAGCTGCCCCGCTCGGGTGTTCTGGCAGCGACCCCGTACCGCCATGGCACTGAGCGCCGTCGGAAACGTGGGGGCCAGGTTGACAGCACTAGCCCAGGGCGACGAGCACCGATCGCTCACCGCGGAACGGGGCCCGACCGTGGGCGGTGAGCATGTTGTCGAGGATCAGCAAGTCCCCCGCCTCCCAGGGCCGGACCACCGCACAACCCCACGACACCGCCCGAATCTCGTCGAGGACTGCCGCGTCGATCGCACAGCCGTCGCCGTACGTCGAGTTGAGGGGAAGGTCGTCCACCCCGAACAGCTCGTAGAGATCCGCGGCCGCGGCGGGACCGAGATCCGACGGGTGGAACTGGTCCACCTGGTTGAACCACACGCGCTCGCCGGTCACGGGGTGCGATCGGATCGCCGGCCGCACCTGACGCTGTCCGCAGCGACGAGTGATCACGCCACTCGAGCTCGATCTCCGATGCCCGGCAGTGCCGCTCGACCGCGGCGCGGTCGTCGGTCTCGAACGCCGCCTGCCACGACAGCCCGATGCCCGGGGTGTCGCGGCTGCGCAGGTTCCGGTGGTAGCAGACGCCGCGTCGCTCGAACGTCTCGACGATGGTCCCCGAGAGCTCGCGCAAGATGCGGCGGCTGTCGGCGATGGGGGTCTCCCCACCGGTCGCCGAGCACCTGACGCAGGCGAAGCACACCCGCGCCGGCCAGCGAGTGGCGTAGGACAGCTCGTTGTGGAGCGAGATGCGGAGCTCCGCCTGGTACTCCGTCGAGGTGTACACGTTGCCGGCCAGGTGCCTCCGCTCCGACGATCCCTCCATGTACGGGCTCAGGGCACCGCAGACGACCTCGGCGACCACACCGAGGTCGAGTGGCGATGCGATGCCGCTGTCGCGCAACAGCACCGCGCCGACGTGCAGCAGCGCCTCGTCGACCGTGGCCCGACCCTCGACGAGTGCGTCGGCGGTGTCCCTGGCGGTTCCTTGCCCCGCCGGCCGCCCGCGGCGGACATCGACGACGACAGGAAGCGCTGACCGGGCCCAGCTGTCCGGTGTGCTCACGGGTGTCTCCTCCAGGATCGGCAGAGATCGGCCCAGCTCATCCGAGCGTCGCCAGCCCGAGCTCTTCCACCAGGCAGCCGAAGGTGAGGACGACGGCGAGCGGATCGTCCTCGTACGGCAGGTCGAGGACGAAGCCCGGGGCGCGGTAGCGGGCGACCAGGGCCTCGACGGCCCGCGGATCGAAGTACCCCTGGCCGGCGATCGTCTGCGGCGACAGCAGGTGGTCGACCAGCTCGCTGCCGCTCTGCAGCAGCGCCGCCGAGCTCGGGGCGACGAAGTGGAACTTCTCCCGTTCGAGGATCCTTCGGGGAACGCCGATCCTCTGAGCGACCTGACGCAGGACGAACTTCTCGGTCAGGCCCCGCAGCTTGAGGTCGGGCGGCAACGCGGCCGCGACACGCGCCACCTCCCGGTCCAGGAACGGGTAGCGCGCCTCGACCGAGTTGGCCATCGCCATGCGGTCACCGTGGTCGGCGACGAGATGGTCGACCAACCGCAGCTTGAAGTCCAGATAGCACCGCTGATCGAGATGATGTCGTCCTTTCAGCCGGGTGTGGTCGACGATCGGCTCGCGGGTGCAGTCGAAGTCGGGGAAGGCGGCCGCCAGGTCCGGGGCGTACAGGTGCCGGCGCACGACGCGATGGGCGGCATAGTCCTTCTCGTAGAAGATGTCGGGGTCGCCCCACAGGTCGCTGCGGACGGCGCTCTCCTGCGGTGACACTCCTCGCCGCGGCCGGCGGCGGCGCATCTCGTCGAAGCGATGACCGATGTAGCCCGCGAAGAGCTCGTCCGCCCCTTCGCCGGACAGCACGCCGGGCACTCCGGCATCGCCCGCCAGTCCCGACAGCACGAGTGATGCTGCGTTATAGGTCTCCTTGAGCGGACATCCCGAGCGACGCACCACCTGCCGCAGCGAGGCCGCCACGGTCTGCGGCGTGACGAGCGCGGAGCTCCCCTCCGCCCGTAGACCCGCGCTCAGCTGTCGTTGATGACTCGTCTCGTCGTACTGCGGATCGTCGAAGGAGACGGAGAACGCATGCCCCGCTCCCCCCTCCGCATCGGCCAGCCGTGCGATGACGGCCGAGTCCAGGCCGCCGCTGACGTAGTAGCCGATCGGTACGTCCGCATCGAGCCGCAGACGCACCGCCCGCTCGAGCGCCGCGGTCAGCGCGTCCACGGCGTCGTCCTCCGCCACCGGAGCACGATCGCCCGGGCAGGGAAGGTCGAGGTCCCAGAACTCCGACAGGACGGCCTCACCATCGTGCACCTCCAGGAGATGTCCGGCCGGCAGGCTCACGACCTCCCGCACGATCGTCCGCGGGCTCAGCAACCCCGGGAAGGTCAGGACCTGGTCGAGCGCGGTCAGGTCCACCCCCCGCCCGACGCGGGGATCGGCCAGCAGCGCCTCGATCTCCGATGCGAACAGCAACTCGTCGCCGGCGAACACGTAGAACAGCGGACAAACCCCGAAGTGGTCGCGGGCCAGCAGAAGACGCCGCCGGGGCGTGTCGAAGATGGCGAAGGCGAACTGGCCCTCGAGCCGGTCCACCAGGCGGGGGCCGACCTCCTCGTACAGGTGGACGATCACCTCGACGTCGGTGCCGGTGCGGAAGCGATGACCGCGGCCTTCGAGCTCGGACCGCAGAGTGCGGTGGTTGTAGATCTCGCCGTTGCAGACCATGGCGACGTCGCCCGACTCGTTCAGCAACGGCTGGTTGCCACCGTCGAGATCGACGAAGCTCAGCCGCCGGAAGCCGAGGGCGGCGGGCCCCGTGGCCCAGGCGCCCCGCGCGTCCGGGCCCCGATGCTCCAGCCGCCGCATCATCGCCTCGACGGTGGCGGGCAGGACGTCCTGTCCGTGAAGCCCGATCGCACCACCGATCCCGCACATCACACGGCCTCCGGGACCATGTCGATGACCGGCAGCGCGCCCGGTGAGCTCCACCGCGCGACCGAGGCCGCCACGACGTCGAGCGGATCGAGGAGCGCCGGCCATGGCCGGCGGCCGGCCCGGGCGGAGAGCAGATGCAGCTCGGTGCACCCGGCCAGCACCCCGTCCACGGGGTAGCGGCGGGCGATGTCGGCCAGGGCGCGTGCCGCACCCCGTGATGCCACACCGCGCTTGAGCGCGTAGATCAACTCGTGGATGCGGTGCTGATCGTCGTCGGTCGGCAGCACGAGCAGGTCGGTGACGTCGGCGACGCGGTCGTGGTCGACGAAGATCCGCGCCTGGCGGGCGCCCTGCGTGCACGCCAGCAGGTGGGGCCGCCGGGCACGTGCCAGCTCGTCGATCGCCACGTCGAGCAGGGAGACCACCCCACCGGGCGAGGTCGCGGAGACGCGGGTGAGGACTGCGTGGGCGGTGAAGCAGCACACGACGATCACGTCGGCTCCGAAGCGCTCGAGCGCCGCGATGCCGTCCGCGATCCTCACCGCCAGCTCGTCGTGGTCACCACCCATGATGGCGGCGGTCCGGTCCGGGACGGTCGGATCCGACCACAGCACGACGCGTGGCTGATCCTGCTCGGGTCGGTGCGCGACCCGCCGGTACACGCTCTGGAGGAACGCCGCGGAGGCCCGGGGACCGAGCCCACCGAGGATCCCGACGATGGGGCCGTTCCTGCCGTCCCCCCGGTGCGGCGGAGCGGGCAGGTGCTCGATCACCCGAGGCTCCCGATTGGGGCGGACAGCGACGCCCGCGCCGACTCGCGGCCCGGACCCGGGATCGCGATGGCGTGCACGGCGGTGTCGAGCCCGTCGTCGAGCCCGTCGACCACTGCGGCGAACCGTCGGGCCAGCACGTCGGCCTCGTCCCCACCGACGGTGTCGGTGGCGTGCTCGATCAGGCACCGGGCCCCCTGCGCGGTCTCGTCGACGAACAGAGTCAGGTCGAACTTGGCGCCTCCCGGATGCACGGGCAGCACGCGGGTGCCGACGCCGGGAAGGGCCGGCGCCGGCAACGGCGTGTCCATCACGAACATCGAGTTGCACGAGGGCGGCACGATGCCGTTCGTGCCGTGCATCTGGGCGGCGAGCGTCTGGCGCCGGACCTCGTCCACGAGCCGCCGGAAGGGGGCTGACGGATCGACCACCACGCGCAGCGGGACCGTGTCGAGCAGCAGGCCGACGAGCCGCTGCGTCCCCGGTTCGACCCGTTGTCCCATGGGCACGAGGACGGTGAGGTCGGTCATGCCCGTGCACCCGTGCAACACGACGAGCCACGCCGCGTAGAGGACCATGAACGGCGTCACGCCGAGGGCCCGGCACGTCCTCCGTATGGCACCTGCTCCGCCAACCTCGAACCGGATGATCCCGGCGGCGCGACGGGCGCCGGGCCGCCTGGCCGGGCGGATCGTCGTGAACGGCAGCTCCAAGCACGCGCCCGCCAGGTGGCCGCGCCAATACGCCTCCGACTGCCTCCTGCCGTGCGCCATCGCCGGCTGGCTCAGCCAGTGGGCGACATCCGTGAACTCGACGGCGGTCGGCTCGGTGCCCGGCGGCCCGGTGCCCGGCGACTCGATGCCGTCATCGTCGCGCCGCACGGCGGCGCCATAGGCGGTCGCGAAGTCGTCGAGGAGAATGGCGAGGGAGAGCCCGTCCGCCGCGATGTGGTGGACCACGATCACGACCAGCAGGTCGTCCGGTGTGAGTCGGACGACCTCCGCCCGGAACACCTCGTGCGCCGGGTCGAGCCCGACCGCCGCCGCCCGGGATGCCAACAGCGCCGCTTCCTCGGCGACGGCTGTCGGATCGACGGGATCGCCGGAGGGCGCCGCGGCGCGCTGGCTCGCCTGCCATCGGGCGTGGCTCGGTTGGACGTGCTGGTAGGGCTCGCCCCGGCCATCGACGCGCACCAGCGTGCGCAGGGCCGCATGCCGCCGCCAGAGGTCGGCCAGCGCGTCGACCACCGCGAGGTCGACGGCGGCGCCGTGCAGGAGGAGGGCGACGGGCATGTTGTAGGCCGCGTCGCCGACGACGATCTGCTCCCGCAACCAGATCCCGCGCTGGGCGGCGGTCAGCGGCGCCCGATCGGATGGGGCGCCTCGCCGCAGCGCCGGCCGCTCCGGATCACGGGCCGACGCGTCGGCCGCCTGCTCGACGAGGGCGCCGAAGGTCGGTCTGGCCAACAGGTCGCCGACGCGCAGTTGGATGCCGAGGGCATCCCGCATCGTCGCCACGAGCTGCGCGGCGAGGAGCGAGTCACCACCCCCGTCGAGGAAGTTGGCCGACGCCGATGCGGGGGGGTGCCCGAGAGCAGACTGCCAGAGCAGTGACAGGGCACGACCGAGTTCGCCGCCGGGAGCAGGGTCCGCGGCCGAACGGGGGTCGGGGTCGTCGCGGACGGGCGGCAGGCCCGCCCTGTCGACCTTGCCGTGGGCCGTCAACGGCAGCCGGTCGAGCACCAGCCAGCGCGTGGGAACGATCTGGGCCGGAAGGCGATCGGCGGCGAACCGGCGCATGCCCTGGCGGTCCAGGGCGGCACCCGTGCGCAGGACGAGGTAGCCGACCAGGTGCTTGGAACCGTCGACGCCGTCCCACGCCCTCACGGCCGCGGCGAGCACGTCCGGGTGGTCGGCGAGCGTCGCCTCGACCTCACCCGGCTCGACGCGCACGCCGTTGACCTTGAGCTGCTCGTCGAGACGACCGAGCACCTCGATGGCGCCGTCGTCACGCTGCCGCGCCCGGTCGCCGGTGCGGTACCGGCGCCCGGCACGGGGGAGGCCAGAATCCGGCGGCGGGAACACGCGTGCGGTCCGCTCCGGGTCGCCGACGTAGCCGCGTCCCACCGCCACACCCCCGACGACCAACTCGCCCGGGAACCCGCGAGGCACCGCCCGCCCCCGTGGATCGAGAACATAGAGGTCGACGCCGGGAATCGGTCGACCCACCGGCACGCGCAGCTCGAGCTCCGGCGGCGCCTCGTCGAGCTCGTGGTGGGTGACATCGTCCGAACACTCGGTCGGGCCGTAGGCGTTGACGAGCGGGACGGGACGGAGCGTGGCGAACCACCGGCGTGCGAGCTCGGGCACAAGGGGCTCACCGGTCGCCAGCCCGATGCGCAGGAACGGCAGCTTTCCGTGGTCGGCCTCGACGCGATCGATGCAGCGGGCGAGCACGGCCGGCACCGCCTCCCACACGCTGACCTCGGACGCCCGCAGCTCGTCGACCAGCAGCGAGGGATCCGAGCTGGCCTCGTCGGACAGGACGGCCACGCGCGCGCCGACGCACAGCGGGGCCAGGTACTGCCAGATCGAGATGTCGAAGCTGACGCGGGCCGTCTGGGCCACCACGTCGGACGCGACGAGGCGCAGGTCGGCGATCTTCGCCTCGAGGTGGTTCGCCATCCCCGCGTTCTCGACCATCGCGCCCTTCGGCTCGCCGGTCGTGCCCGACGTGAACAGCACGTACGCGAGGTCGTCCGGCCTGCCGGTCGAGCGCGTGCCCAACAGGCCCCGGTGACCGTGCGCGTCGACCGGGAGCGTCGGGATGCCGAGCCCGCACGCCCAGTCGCCGGGGTCGTCGCAGACCGGCGTGAGGACGACCCGGGCGTTGGCGCGCTCGAGCATCTGGCGACGCCGTGCCCGGGGCAGCGCGGCGTCCACCGGCAGGAACGCGGCGCCGGCACGCACGGTCGCCAGTAGGGCGACGGCGTAGTCCAGCCCGCGCGCGACGCACAGCGCCACGACGTCGCCCGGCCCGGGACCGGCCGCGACGAGCGCCGCGGCCAACTGGTCGGCGCGGCCGCAGAGCGCCCGGTAGGTGAGCGACGAGGCGCCGTCCGTCGCCGCAACCGCGTCCGGCGAACCGGCGGCTGCCGCGGCGAACATCGCCCACGGCGAGGCGGCGGCACCGTGACGAGCCCGGGAGAGCACCGGCCCGGCTGACCCCGAGTCGTCCCGCAGGGCGACGTCGTCGACGGGACCGGCGTGCCGCCCGAGCTGCGCCAGGACATGCTCGTACGCCCGGACGAACGATGCCATCGTCAGGTCACCCAGGGAGCGGTCGTACTCGATCGCCAGCGGGCGCGCCGCGCCGACGGCCCCCACCACGAGGACCAGATCGGCGTCGATCCCGGATGCAGCTGCGGTGCCGGCGGCCTCGCGCCGCACGACGACCTGGCGGCGGACCGGCAGGTCCGCGGCGCCGGCGCTCCCTGCCAGCTCGACCGGGTCGATCGCGGCACCGTCGAGGCCGGCGCGGTTGATGTCGGCCATGAGGGCGAGCACGGTCGTCGTCGGCTCGATCCGCACGCGCAGCGGGAGCAACCGGGGCCCACGCACCACGCCGAGCGACAGGTCGTCGGCGCCCGTGAAGCGGGACAGCACGACGCAGAACCCCGCGACCAGCGCGGCGAACCGGGTCGACGTAGCCAGGTCGAGGAGCGACCCGAGACGCCGCGCCACGTCGGGGGCCAGTTCGACGGCGAGCGAGCGGCGCGAGGTAGCGTCGCCGGAGCGGCGGCGCTCGAACGGAAGGGCGAGGGTCACGTCAACCCGCTCCGCTCGAGCCGCGCGCCCAACAGCTGCGCGACCTGCGCGAGCGCCGGGGGCTGCAACATCCGATCGTGGTTGCCCGGCACGGTGATCGTCTCCACCCCGCCGTGCACCAGCTCCTTCCACCGCACGAGCGACGCTCCGTTGCTCACGACGGGTGGTTCGGACGGCTGGATCAGCACGAGCGCCCCCTCGTAGGGCTGCCCGACGTAGTTCTCGCGGGCGCGGACGTGCGCGCGGTAGACGGCGACCTGACGCCGGGCACGTGCGGCGTCGTCGCCGGCCGCCGCCGCCAGATCGTCCAGCAGCTCGACGTCCTCGTCGGGCTCGTGCCAGCAGCCGGGGGCGGCGCTGTCCAGGAGCACCAGCAGATCGGTCCGGAGGCCTGCGGCCTCCAGCTGGACCGCCATCTCGTAGGCGATGAGCCCGCCCCCGGACCACCCGAGCAGGCGGTAGGGAGGGCGCGCCCGGCGGTCGAGCAGCGCGGCGACGTACCGGGCTGCCATCGTCGCGATCGCGTCGTCGGGCAGGTCGTCGGTCTCGTTGCCGAGGGCCTGGATGCCGACCGTGCTACAGCGTCCGCCCAGCAGTGCGCCGAGCGGCGCGTAGGGGAACACGGTGCCACCCGCCGGATGCACGCAAACGAGCGTCGGCCGGCCGCTCGCCGTCGTCAGCGCCACGAGCAGCCCGGAGTGGCCCGACGACCGGATCTCGTCGAGCCGCATCGCCAGGCGGTGCACGGTCGGCGCCTCGAACAGCGCCGCGAGCGGTACGTCCACGCCCAGCTCGCGGCGCAGGCGCGCCACGGTCCGTGCGGCCCGCAGCGAGGTGCCGCCGAGAGCGAAGAAGTCTTCGTGCACGCCGAGCTCGCCGACCTCGAGCACCGCACGGAAGACCGCGTGGATCGCCCGCTCGGTGTCATCGGCGCACGGCGTTCGGTCGGCCGGCTCCGCCGAGCCCTCGGGCGCGACGAGCGACGTGCGGTCCACCTTCCCGGTAGGCCCGACCGGAAGTGTCCCGAGGAACACGACGCGAGCCGGCACGAGCTCCGACGGCAAGCTCTCGGACAGGGCGCTGCGGAGGTCGCCCTCGTGCCATGCGGTGGCGGGCCCGCAGGCGACCCAGGCGCACAGCGCCGTCTCGCCCGCCCGCTCGATCGTCCCGACGGCGCAGTCGTCGACGCCCGCGAGGCGGCGCGCCGCGTCCTCGACCTCGGCCGGCTCGATCCGCACGCCGTTCACCTTCAACTGGTCGTCGGCCCGCCCCATCAGCTCGAGGGCGCCGTCGGAACGGACCCGGCCCAGATCGCCGGTCCGGTGGAGCAGGTCGGCCGGGTCGGTGGAGAAGGGGTTGGGAACGAAGACGGCGGCGGTGCCCACCGGGTCGTCGAGGTAGCCGATCGTCAGGTCGGCGGTGCGGAGGACGACCTCCCCGACCACCCAGGAGGGAACGGGGCGGATTCCGACGTCGACGACATACGCCTCTGCTCCGGTGATCGGGATGCCGACCGGCACGCGCCCGACGCCCGCATCGCCGTCGGACACGCGATGGAACAGCTTGACCATCGTCGACTCGGTGGTCCCGTACAGGTTGACGAGCTGGTCGGCCGACCCGCCGATGTCGAGCCAGCGCTGGACGTCCTGACCCAGCAACGCTTCGCCCGACAACAGCAGGTGACGCAGCGCCGGGAACCCGCCGGCTCTCGGCCTCGCCGTCACGAGCCGGCGGAGCAGGGTCGGCGTCGTGTGCACGAGCGTGATCTCCTCGGCCGCCAGCCAATCGGCGAGGACGTCGGCGTCGAGCCCGTAGGCGCCCCCCGGCGGCAGGTAGGAGCGCGCGCCGGCCACCAGGGGAAGCAGGGCATCCCTTAGGAAGGCATCGAACGTGGGCCGGACGAGTTGGCTGCACCGATCCCCCGAGGCGACGCCGAACTGGTCGATCTCCCACTCGAGGAATCGCTCGATCGGTCGGCGGCGGCCCACGATCGGCTTCGGGCCGCCCGTGCTCCCGGAGGTGAAGTAGACGTAGCAGGCATCGGCGTGCATGCCCGACGGCGTGCTGCGGCACCGCGCGGACTCCCCCGGCGTCAGGACCGGAGCCGCGAGCCCGTCGGCCGTCTCGGCCACCGCACGGCGTTCGGCTGCGGTCGTGAGGACCGCACCCGCTCGGACGGCCGTGGCCAGGTCCCGAAACCGGCGAGGCGGCTGCGCAGGGTCGAGCGGCACGAAGACGACCGCCTCGGCCATGCAGGCAAGCACCATCGCCACCAGCGCGACCGGATCGGTCGAGGCGAGCACGACGGCGTCGGTGGCGCCGATGCCGCTGTCCCGCAGCGTGGCGGACCACTCGTCGACCGCGGACGCCACATCTCCCGCTGACGTGGCATGGTCGCCGTCGACGACCGCGACGCGCGGCCCGGCCGCGCACAGGTCGTCTCGCAGGGTGGAGAGGTCCACGTCGCGCAGTGTCTGGCACCCCGACCACCGGCACAACGGTCCGCCGACCGAGCGTCAGCTGAGCCCGACGCCGAGCGGACGGCGCCAAACGACAGCCCAAGCGCATGCGGTGGACAGTTGCGCGGGGTGCCCGCGCTCGGGTCGCGCGCTGCCCGAGCACGATCGACACACGCGGGCCCAACCCTCATAGGGTGGGACCTCTCCATCCCGAGGAGCGCGATGGCTACGACCGTCAGGCCAGCGAGCGACGACGCGGACGACCCGGCCCGGCCACCATCGCGCCCGCCGGACGATCTCGGGTTCGCCAGCGCCACCCGCCTGGTGCAGCTGCTGCGTGACGGCGAGCTGTCCAGCCGGGACCTCCTGGAGCACTACCTGGCGCGCATCGGCACCCACGACGATGCCGTCAACGCGGTGGTGACCGTCGACGCCGAGCGGGCACGACGCGAGGCCGACGCGGCGGACGCGGCGATCGCCGCCGGCTCGCCCGTCGGGCCCCTGCACGGGCTGCCCATGACCGTGAAGGACCAGTTCGCGACCGCCGGGCTGCGGACCACAGCCGGGGATCCCGCGCAGCAGCACGCCGTACCCGCGCACGACGCGCTGCCGGTGGCCAAGCTCCGAGCGGCGGGCGCCATCGTCTTCGCCAAGACCAACCTCGCGCTTCACGGCATGGATGTGCAGACCTACAACCCGTGGTTCGGAACCACGAACAACCCGTGGGACCTCGACCGCAGCCCCGGCGGCTCCTCCGGCGGCTCCGCGGCCGCGCTCGCCGCCGGCCTGACTGCCCTGGAACTGGGGGGCGACATCGCCGGATCGGTCCGTCTGCCGGCCCACTACTGTGGCGTCTACAGCCACAAGCCGACCTACGGCATCATCGCCGACCCACCACCGCGCTCGAACCCGGCAGGCTTCCGGACCGAGCTGGACATCGCCACCCCGGGCCCGTTGGCCCGCAGCGCGCCAGACCTGGAGCTGGCGCTCGACGTTCTGGCGGGGCCCAGCCCGGCCGACGCGGCCGCCTGGCGGCTCGAGCTGCCAGGCGCCCGTCCGCAACGCCTGTCGGACTATCGGGTCGCGGCGTGGCTGGACGACCCCGCGTGTGCCACCGATCCCGCGGTCGCGGGCCCGCTCGAACGCATGGTGCGGCTGCTCCGCGAGCGCGGGGTGAGCGTCGACGAGACAGCCCGACCGGCGTTCCGGTTGGACGACGCGTTCCGTGACTTCCAGCGGCTCCTCTATGGCACGATCACCCACGGCCTTCCCCTCGGCCGCCTCTTGCCCTTCGTGCAACCGCTCCTGCGGGGCGACCGCCAGCTCAGCCGGGTGGGCCGCTACGGCGGCGCGAGCCATCGCGACTGGCTCCTCGCCAACGAAGCCCGCGAGGACTACCGCCACTCCTGGGCCGACTTCTTCACGAGCTACGACGTTCTGCTCTGTCCGGTCAGCCCCGTGACCGCCATTCCCCACGACCACAGCTTCGGCCAGGCGATCGTCCTTCGTTCCATGCCCGGCTCCGACGGGTCGCGTCGCCCGTACACCGACCAGCTCGTGTGGGCAGGCGCCGTCGGGCTGGCCTACCTGCCGGCGACCGTCGCGCCCGTCGGGCTCAGCGCCGCTGGCCTGCCCGTGGGCGTCCAGATCGTGGGACCCCACCTCGAGGATCGCACGACCATCGGCTTTGCCGGCCACCTGGCGGAGGTCATCGGTGGGTTCACCGCTCCCCCCGCGCTCACCTGAGGATCGCAGAGTGCGCTACACGCCGAGTTCCTACCTCGTGCTGCCGTACCTCCGCCTCCACGGTGCCGTCTATCGACGCACCGGTGGCGCGGTCGGTCGCCACGTGGGCGGCCGGCCCGCCCTTCTGCTCCACACCACAGGCCGCAGGACCGGCATGCCGAGGACGACCGCCCTGATCTATGCGAAGCAGGGCGAGCACTATCTCGTCGTCGCCTCCAACGGTGGCGCGTCCCGGCATCCCGCGTGGTTCCTCAACGTCGAGGCGGAGCCCGACGTGGAACTGCAGGTGGGCCGCAACCGGCAGCCGGCACGGGCCCGCATCGCCAGTGACGACGAGCGGAGCGAGCTGTGGCCGGTGGTGAACCGCGGCAACCGCGGCCTCACCCGGCTGCTGCACCGCGGCGCGACCGGCCGCTACGACGTGTACCAGCGCCACACCGACCGCGAGATCCCCGTCGTCGTCATCGACCCGGTGTCGCCACCGACGCCGTGACGTCCCGCGCGGTAGTGGGCCGCCGACCACGGTCACCGTCGCTTCGTGGCGGCCGTCAGCGCGGCAGGACGATGCCCAGCCCGAGCGCCTCGGCACGGACCCGCACCTCGCTCGCGAGGGCGATGTCCTCGATCGACATGCCGAAGGGGTTGACGACGACGACCCCGTCGGGCTCCCGACGAGCCGGGCGCGCGCCGGTCAGGACGTCACCGAGCTCCGCGTCGACCGACCGCCCCCCGGCAGGCGCAGGCTCACCCGGCCCGGCGAGACGGCCCGCCCGGTACATGCGGCCGAACAGGCGGTGCTCGTCGTCCCGAACCAGAGCCCAGTCGTCGACGATCACGGTGTCGGCAAGCAGGACGACCTCGGGCAGCAGGTCGTCGAGCGAGACGTGGACGACGACCGCACCGGGTCGGAACCACCGGTAAGGGATGTAGCCGGTCGTGGTCGTCGTGGCCGCCACGACCAGCGAGGCCGACCGCACGGCGTCTTCGGCGCTGGCCGCCACCCGCAGCTTGACGCCCCCCGAGCCGAGGCGCGATCTCCACCGCTCGGCGAACGCCTCGGCCCGACCGGGGGCGACGTCGTGGACGACGACACGGTCCAACGCCGGCAGATGGCGCGGGAGCAGGTCGAGGTGCGCATCGGCGATCGCCCCGGCACCCAGCAGCGCGAGCGTGCCCGCCGGCGGCGGCGCTCGCGGCGGTCGCCGCGACCATGGTGACGGCGGCCGTCCTGGTCGCCGAGACGAGCCCCGCGTCCATCACCGAGCTGACCTCGGCGCTGGAGAGATCGAAGAGCAGCGTGAGACCGCTCGCCCTCGGAGACCCGGAGACCGTGTTGTGCGGGTTCGCGTTGATGATCTTGGTCCCGACGGCCCGGAACCGACCGCCGACGAAGGACGGCATGTTGAGGCTCCGGGCTCGGCCGCCGTCGGGTGGCGTCCACGAGAGGTGCGCCTCCGGCGGGAGGACGACGTCGCGCTGGGCGTGCAGCCTCAGGACTGCGGTGATCACGTCCACCACGTCGATGTCGGCCAGCGCGCGGCCGACATCGTCACGCGAGAGATAGCGCAGTTGCACAGCGTGGGATGCGTCGCTCCGGGCGTCGGTCATTGACAGCTCCTCGGGCTCCGACCGGAGCCGTATGCCGCGCGTGATCTGCCGAGGCATCGTGCGACGCTTGTCGCAAAGCAAGCGCAAGACCCGACGCGGCCGATCGTGCGGCTGCCGGTACGCTGAGTCGTGGATGAGTGAGCTGGAGATCGCACTCGTTGGGGATGTGACGATCAATGTGGGAGCAGGCGGCGCCCGCGGGCGTCACCTGCGGAGCCCACAGGCACGCGTCGCGTTCGCCTTGCTCGTCTTGGAACGCCGATACGGAGTGACTCGTGACGCGCTGGCCAACGCCATGTGGCCCGACAGCCTGCCTGACACCTGGAGCTCGGCCCTACGCAGCGTCATCAGCCGGGTACGGGCGTTCGTCGTAGAGGCGCTCGGCCAGGACGACGACTTGCTGGTCGCTCGGGGTGGGGTCTATCTCCTGCGACTCCCCGCGGACACCGTCGTCGATGTGGAGCTCGCCGAGAGCGAAATCGCCGCGGCCCGTGACGCTCTCGACCAACACCGCTTCGAGGTCGCGCTGCGGTCGGCGACCGAGGCGACGCGTCGACTACAGGGCCCGTTCCTCACCGACCACGACAGCGAGTGGGTGACCTTGCAGCGGGAGCGCCTGGGCGACCTGCTCGTGACCGGGCTGGAGGTCGTATCTCGCGCCGCGAGCGCGCTCGGCGAGGGCCCCGTCGGCCTCAACGCCGCCCTTGAGGCCATCCGGCTGGCACCCCTACGCGAGAGCGCTCATCGTTGCCTCATGGCGGCGCACGCGGCCGCCGGGAACCGGGCCCAGGCGTTGCGCGCCTACCAACGGCTCCGTCGCGTCTTGGCCGAGGAGCTGGGTGTCGACCCCGACGCCGAGACCGAGGCGGCGTACCTCCAGCTGCTCGGAGCTCCTCCGCTGCCTCCTCCGCACCCCGACAGTCGACGGGGCCTCCTCGAGCCGGGCACCGCCGCCCCCTTCGTCGGTCGACGGCCCGAGTTGGCCGCCGCGGCCGCCGTCTGGGCCCGAGCCGCCGACGCGACGCAGGTCGTCCTCCTGAGCGGCGAGGCTGGGGTCGGCAAGACGCGCCTGGCCGTCGAGTTCGGGCGTCGCGGTCGCGGCCGACGGTGCGCTGGTGATGTTCGGTCGCTGCGACCCGGAGGCGGTCATCCCGTACCAGCCCTTCGCCGAGGTGCTGGATGGGTTCGTCGTTGCAACCCCGTACGACGAGCTGCCCGCCCTGAGCGCGGCTGCCCGGTCCGAGCTGGCCACTGCGTTCCCGTCGTTCGCCGGGACCTGGGGGACGAGGCGCCCCCCGGATCGCTCCGTGCTGTTCGACGCAGTCACCGAACTGGTCACCAGCGCCGCCCGGGGCCATCGACTGCTCATCGTGCTCGACGACCTCCAGTGGGCGGACGCGGACACGTCGTTGCTGCTGCGCTACCTGCTGCGCCACGCGACCAGCACGCGGCTGATGGTCATCGCGATCGCGCGCAGCGACTTGCCTCCCAGCCACCCGCTGAGCGAGACGATCCAGTCGCTCAACCGTGATGGCCTCCTCCACCGCATCCGGCTCGGCGGACTCGATCGGGCCGCAGGCACAGCTCTGGTTCAGGAGCTCTTTCCCGGGGCGGACGAGCTGGTGGCACTCGTCCCCCAGCTCATCGCCGACACCTCGGGCAACCCTTTCATGCTCATCGAGCTCCTCCGCGCCTATCGCGACGACGCGCCGCTCACGTCGCCTCTGCCAGACGTGAGCTCGGCCGGCCTCGACGATCTCGTCGCGGGCCGGCTCCTGATCCTCGACCCCGGCGCCCGCCGCCTTCTCGAAGTGGCGTCGGTGATCGGCGGCAGCTTCGAGCTGGACGTGGCCGCCTCGGCCGCGATGCTCGACGAGCCGGCTGCGCTGGAGGCCCTCGACGTCGCGCTGGCGTCTGGCCTCGTGATCGATGCCGGCCTGGGCGAGCGGACGAACCTGTACCGCTTCGCGCACGAACTGGTCCGACGCACGCTGTACCGACGGCTCGGCCGGGCCACGCGGAGTCGCCTCCACACGCGCGTCGCCGACGCCCTCGAGGAGCTCGAGTCCGAGAGCGTGGTCAACCTGGCCCCCCGGTTGGCGCACCACCGCTGTGCGGGCGCGGCGCCCGGCGGGGACGTGCGCGCCGTCCGGTGGGCCCTCGCCGCGGCCGCCCAGGCGTATGCCAGGGGTGCGTCGACCGACGCCCAACGCCGCTGCCGCAAGGCGCTCGATCATGTGCCAGCCCACGAGGACGCCCTGGAGGCCGAGGCGCTGACTGCGCTGGGCCTCGCCCAGGCGCAAGGAGGTGATCCCGAGGGAGAGCAGACGCTGCTCGACGGGGCCATCCGCGCGGGGGTGTGGGCGCACCGATATCGCCGCCCGTGCCGTCCTCGGCCTGGCCGACCTGGCCCGCCACGAACCGCGGCTACGGGGGGAGGCCGCGGCGCTGGTCGAGCACATCCTGACCAGCGGGCCGCCGACACGCGCCATCGACGGGCTGCAGCCCCCACAGGTGCTCTGGGCCCGCCTCGTCGCTCGCCAGTTCGAGCTGGGACGCTCACCGGCCGACGTCGACTCCGGGCAGTTGGCGACAGCCGCCACCATCCTCACGCGCCGGCTCAGGGGTCTCGACGGCCCGGACCACCTCGAGGTCCGATCGGGCGTGGCCGAGGACCTCCGGACCATCGCCGATGTCACGCACAACCTCGTGAGCCAGCTCGTCACGCATCACCATCGAGCGATGGTGGCCACCGTCGTCGGCGACGGCGATGTCGCCGACGACGCCCTCGCATCGATGACCAGCGCGGTACACACCTTGGGCCACCAGATCGGGTATCAGTTGCTCGAAGAACGGGCGATCACGCTGGCGATCAGTCGGGGAAGCTTCGCCGACGCGGCGGGCGCGATCACCGCCGGGGAGGTCGACGAGCTCGGCC
The DNA here is from genome assembly GCA_963830865.1 of uncultured Acidimicrobiales bacterium. GTDB lineage: Bacteria > Actinomycetota > Acidimicrobiia > Acidimicrobiales > VFJN01 > ZC4RG19. Next base: position 46,351 of record CAWHNU010000001.1, read on the forward strand.
TGCTGCCTCCGGGCGCCATGGCCAGTCGCCAGCTGCTCGTGGCCCGGTGGCTGCAGGGCCGACTCGGAGAGGACGCGATCGACGGCGTCGCGACAACGCGGGACCTCTCCGAGTTCGGCGCCGCGGAGCGAGCGCTCGTGGCGCTCGCGCGCGGCGATCAGGGCCGGGCAAAGGTCGCGGTCCGGGCTCTGACGAGTGGCGCCGAGCCGCTGCCGACCGGCGACGCCTGGCTCCACGCCGTGGGACTGCTGGGCCTCGCCGCGGTCGACTTGGGCGACCCGGTGATCGCCGGCGACGTGCGCCGCCTCCTGGCGCCCTACGCGACGCTGAGGTGTGCCGTCGGCTACCGGAGCTTCGTCAGCACGGCCGCCTTCCATCTCGGGCGGCTCGCTGCTCTCCTGGGCGACTTCGCCGACGCCGAACGACATCTCGTGCTGGCACTACGGCAGCTCAGCGCGACCGGGGCCCAACCGTGGATCGCCCTGACGCAGCACGCACTCGCCTACGTCCTGGATGTTCGGGGTCGCTCGTCCGATCGGGACCGGGTCAGCGTCCGCCGAGCAGAGGCGCAACGGCTGGCGGCCGATCTCGGTCTTCGCCCGCTCGAGGTCATGTGGCGACCACAGTGACACGCCCGGTGGCGGAGAGCCCTCCGCACCTCGTGCTGTTCACCGGCCTGCCGGGCTCGACCACCCTGACCGAGCGCGTGGCGCCCGCCCTCGGGGCCGATCCTCGGCTGGGACCGGGCGATGGCCGCCCTCGCGCCCTGCGAGCCGGTGCTCGAGGCCGTCCGGGGCTGCACCTCCGCGAGCGTGCCCGGCTCGGGTGGGCGAAGGTCTGCCAGACCGTGACGTGGGACGGCATGCTCGTGACCAGGAGCCGGTGGGTGCCGCCGGCCGACGTCGACCTCGCCGTCTCCGCCACCGACGACCTCGACGCAACGTCGCCCGGGTCCGGGAGCACGCGGCCCGGCGGACGAGACGGTGCAGGCGGATGCCCGCCGCGAATGCGAGCACCACAGCCGTCGGGGGCAGCCAGTCTCCGACGGGGCCGCCTGCCTGGGCCGCACCGAGCGCATCGACGGCCGGGAGGGCGTTCTGGGGCACGTGCGTCCCGGGCTACAGATACTGCAAGATGCGCCCGTGTCGAGATGAGTGACTGAGTGCCCGGCGCGCTCGGCGCGCGCAATCCGATGCGCCCGTTCGGTCTCGGCGCTCAGTCGTCACATGTGTGGTCGCTGGGCTCCATGATCACGACCGGGATCTCCCGTCGAGTGTGGCGCTGGTACACCTCGTAGAGGCGACGACACGGCGGTGGCACCGTGGTCCCTGTCCCCGGGCATAGCCACCGCGGTGGGCGCACCGGTGGCCGTCTCGTGTGTACTTGTCCGTTGATGGATGCCCGCGAGCTGGAATCCCTGGGGCTGTACGACCCGGCCGACGAGGACGCTGGATTGCGCCTGGAGCTGTTGCGCTACCTCATCGACCTCGGCGCATCCGCCGACGAGCTCGTCACGTATCGCGAGATGCTTCCAGGCCTGGCCGCGGTCCTCGCGATCCGCGGCGGTCCGCCGCTGACGGCGGAGGACGTAGGGCAACGCTCCGGACTGACCATCGAAGAGGTTGGGCGGCTCACCCGGGCTGCCGGGTTCCCAGACCCCCAACCCGGAGCCCAAGTCTTCACGGAGGGGTTCGCGGCGCTCGCGACGAACGCGCGGGCGGCTGCCGATGTCTTCGGGGAGGAGACCCTGTATCAGCTGCTCCGAGTGATGGGGTCGGCTATGGCCCGCGTCGCCGACGCAGTGGTCTCGGCCTTCCTCGTCAACGTGGAGCCTCCGGCGCGCCGCGAGGACCCCGTCGGCCTGGGTGTCGCGCACGCAAATGTGGAGGCCGCGGCGTTGCTGCCCATGGTCGCACCCGTGCTCGACCTGCTGTTCAGGCAACACCTTTTGTCCGCCCAGCGCACGATGCTCGCCGACGTGGATCTGGTCGGGTACGAGACCCAAACGCTCGTCGTGGGGTTCGTCGACCTTGTGGCGTTCACGGATCTTGGCGAGCAGCTCAGCTTGCGCGACCTGGGCAGCGTGCTGACCAGCTTCGAGGAGCTTGCCGCCGACACGGTCACCGCCGCCGGCGGCCGCATCGTCAAGTTCATCGGCGACGAGATTCTCTACACGACCTCGGACGCCGCATCCGCGTGCATCATCGCGCTCGACTTGTTACAGGCCTGCCGGGACCACCCGTTCGTTCCGTCGGTGCGAGCGGGCGTGGCGATGGGCCGCGTCATGCTGCGCGACGGCGACGTATTCGGACCTGTCGTGAACCTGGCCGCACGAGTCGTCAAAGCCGCTCAACCCGGCGAGGTCGTCGCCACCGCAGATGTCGCGGATGCATCTGGACTCCACTACGAAGCCCTGGGCCGCCATCGGCTCAAGGGCCGAACAGGCGACGTCGAACTACGACGGCTGATCCGCCGCTGACCCGGGCCAGCACGATCGAGCGCTGCCGATGTGCCTGCTCAGAGCGTGTGGTCGACCAGCAGCGACGCGCCGGCGGCAAAGCCCGGGAGCGTGCCCAGGTTGTCCTTGCTGACGATGTAGGTACCGTCGCCGTCCACAGTTCCAGGCCCGTCAGCCCATGGTTGGCCTGGCCGGGTCGTTGGCGTTGGCGGTGCGCCGCCGCGCGCCCGCCTGAACCACTTGTGACCCCTCATGAGCAGCGGGACTCAGCCACGTTGGTTGGAAACTGATGTTGCAGGCTGTCGGCTCGCGAGCGCCAAAACCGCCTATGAGCTGGGCTTTTGTAGTCGGGTGGGGGAGATTTGAACTCCCGACCTCTGCGTCCCGAAGCTTGTCCCGGCGGACGTGGGCGGGCCGGAACGGACGATGCCGCAGGTCATCCTCACATCGCGGACGGCTGCGACACGCGGATACCAGATAGATCACCCGTGTATTAGGCGTTGTGTTCGGCGTCTGGTTGCTTCGGAGCTGGATCGTTCTGTGCGGTAGGTCCAAGGATGTTGGGTGGGGTCCTCTCCGAGGATCTCGGCGGCGAGGTGGCACAGGGCGATCCCAAACGCCTGGTGGCCGGGGATCAGCGAACCCACACGCCACTCGTCGGAGAAGCGGTCCTGAGCCTGCCGGGCGAGAGCCCGCCAGGTCGGGCCATCGACCTCGAGTATGCGCTTCAGCTCTATGGCCTGCTCGACGGTCATCCGCTCCCGGAGGGCCTGGTCGAAAGCCTCGGTCGACACATCTTCGAGCCAGACTTCGATCTGCGGCCATTCGCTGCGGACACGGTCCAGCTGTTCCTGGTGGTCCGCATCGGCGGCGGCCCGAGCTGCCGGCGACTGTCCTGCCAGCCACCACTCATGAGCCGTGTCCCGATCCGCGGGGTCGACGAAGACGTTGAATCTCGGCATGTCGCGGTGGTCCTGCTGATGCGGGGGAAGGGGTTCCGCCCAGCATCGGACCTCCAGATCACGCAGCTCCCTGAGCGCCTGCTCGACCCCACGACGTCCACCCGACATCACGCCGACCCCACCGGCGCCCCCGACCTGTCCCACAGACCAGGATCATCCCACCCCACCCTGCCGCCGCTGCGCTCGATTTCTTCAGATGCGGGTCCTCGTCGAACCGCGCCTTCGCCCCACGCTCCGTGCTAGCCGCCACTGGGCACAGCGATGGCCGCCAGCGGGCAGATCGCGGTGACCGCCAATAGACCTTCTGATCCGTAGGCTCGTCCGCTCCGTTCGGCCGGGTCCGGTCGAGGCGTTCGCCCAGTTGAGGCGGCCGGGATAGTCCAGGGCGAGCCAACTGCGTTCAATCTCGTGGGTACACGATGGGTACACCGGCCGGGCACCGGGCTAACCGGACGCAGCGCCGATGCCATCCGTGGCCGCCACGGAGCCGCCACGGGCTCGGGCCCCGCCCGCGTAATCGCGGCCGATCGCGGGCCCGGACCCGGCAGAATCGGGGGCATGATCGTGTCCGAGACGTTGCGCGAGGCCGGCGTGTCGGAGCGCGAGGCCGAGGTCTTCCGCCTGGTGGCCGACCGGGCCACCAATGCCGAGATCGCCGCCCGGCTCTTCGTGTCTGTCCGCACGGTCGAGAGCCACGTGTCGTCGCTGCTACGCAAGCTCGACGCCCCCGACCGCCGGGCGCTGGCCCGCCTGGCCGACGCCGCGGCGGAGGTTGAGGGAGCGGAGGCCGGCGGTTCGGGCGGTTCCCGCGGGGCCGGCGGGGCGCGGGACGGTGACGGCAGCGGCGGCATGTCCGTGCTCCGGGCGGGACCCGAGAGCGGGTTGCCCGTGCCGCTGACGTCGTTCGTGGGCCGGGCGGCCGAGGTCGCGGCGCTCACGGCCGCGCTGCGCGACCACCGGCTCGTCACCGCCATCGGCCCCGGCGGCGTCGGCAAGACCCGGCTGGTCACGGCGGTGGCGGTCGAGCTGGCCCGCGACCGGCGCGACGGCGTGTGGTTCGTCGACCTGGTGCCGGTGACCGACCCGGCGCACCTGGTCAGCACGGTGAGCGCCACGCTCGGCCTGGAGGAGCCCCGGGGCCGCACCGTCGAGGACGCCCTGCTGGCCCACCTGGCCGACGCCGAGGCCTTGCTCGTGCTCGACAACTGCGAGCACCTGGTCGACGGCGTGGCCGTGTTCGTCGAGCGGCTGCTCGGGCGGTGCCCGGGCGTGTCGGTGCTGGCCACCAGCCAGGCCCGGCTGCTGCTGCCGTTCGAGTCGACCTTCCCCGTCCCCGGCATGTCGCTGCCGGCCGGCGACGACGCGGCGGGACCGGGCGGCGACGGCGACGCCGTGGCCCTCTTCATCGAGCGGGCCCGCCAAGTGGGCGTGGACGACCTCACCGCCGACGACCGGCGCCGCATCGGTGAGATCTGCCGGCGGCTCGACGGCATGGCGCTCGCCATCGAGCTGGCGGCGGCCCGGCTCCCGTCCCTGGGGCTCGACGGCATCGAGCAGGGCCTGTCCGAGCGGTTCCGGCTGCTGGCCGGCGGGGCGCGGAGCGACGAGCGCCACCAGTCGCTGCGCTCCACCATCGACTGGAGCTACAACCTGCTCGACCGGGGCGGCAAGGGCCTGCTGCGGCGGGTGGCGGTGTTCGCCGCGCCGTTCACCGCCGCCACGGCGGCCGCGGTGGCCGGCATCTCCCCGGTCGACCCGACCGAGGTGGCCGAAGGGCTGGCCCGGCTGGCCGAGCACAGCCTGTTGGTGGCCAAGCCGGGCGCCGAGACCAGCTACCGCATGCTCGAGTCGATCCGCCAGTACGGCGACGCCGAGACCGCCGACCACGGTGAGCTCGACGCCGTCCACCGCCGGCACCTCGCCTGGACCCGCGACACGCTGGCCGACCTCAACGCCCACTGGGACATGAGCCTGGCCGAGGGCCTGGCCCGGGCCGACGAGTACGCCGGCTGGCGCGCGGCGTTCGACCGGGTCGCCCCCGACGCCCGGGCCGCGCTGATGTGGGCCCGGGCCCGGGACGACTGCCGCGCCGAGGCGGCCGAGCAGATCGGCTTCCTGGCCGCTGTCTGCTTCACCCGGGGCCTGCTGGGCGAGGCGCAGCGCCGCCACGAGCAGGTGGCCGAGCTGGTCGGGCCCGGACCGGCCCGCACCGAGGCGCTGCTGTCGGCGGCCGGGGCGGCCACCAGCCGCCACGTGGGCAACGAGGCGCTGCGGCTGTGGCAGGTCGCCGGCGAGGCCGCGGAGGCCGCCGGCGACCCGGGCAGCGCCGCCTACGCGCTGGCCCGGGCGGCCGAGCTGGTGGGCCGGGCGCCGGGGATGATCGCCTCCCGCCCGCCGGACGGCACCGCCGGACGGCTGCTGTCCGAGGCGGGGCCGCTGGCGGTGGCGGCGGGCTCGGCGCGGGCCGAAGTGGCGATCCTCAACGCCCGAGCGTTCGACATCAACGACTCGCCGCCCGACGAGATGGCGGCCCGCACGTCGGCGGCCATCGCGGCCGCTGAGGACCTGGGCGACCCCCTGCTGCTCAGCGCAGCCCTCGACGCGGTGACGTCTGTGCGGCTGTCGTTCGGCGACCTGCCGGCGGCGGTCGCCGCCGTGGCCCGGCGCATCGAGCTGGTGTCGGGCGTGCGACCGGCGGCGCAGTGCGGGATGGAGATCTCCGACACCTATGCGATGGCGTCGGAGGTGGCGCTGGCGGCGGGCGACTTCGGGGCGGCGCGGCGCTACGCCGACATCCTCGCCGGGCTGCCGTTCCACAGCGAGGAGGGCCACATCGCCGTGTCCCGTCGGCTGAAGGTCGACGCGCTGGCGGGCAACATCGACAAGGCGCTGGCCGACGCGGCGCGCTTCCTCCGGGGGTGGGAGAAGGCGGGGCGGCCGGTGGCCGAGAACCTGGCGGGCGGCGCCTACGCGGCTGCCATGGTGCACGGGCTGCGGGCCGACGACTTCGCCCGGGAGGAGTGGATCCGCATCGCCGTCGACCTCGGCGGCGAGCCGCTGCGCCTGGAGGACTGCGGAACCGGCTACGCCCCGACCTTCGATGCCATCGTGCACCTCCACACCGGCGACGCCGCGGGGGCCGTGGCCCGCCTAGCCGACGACCCGGCCGACATCCAGTCGTGGTCGACCGGCGAGTGGCGGACCTGGTATGCGGGCATGTACGCGGAGGCGGCGGTCCTGGCCGGCGAACCGGACGCCGAGGCCCGCGTCGAAGCCGCCCGCTCGATCGCCGCCCCCAACCCGATCGCGGCCGCGGTGGTCGCCCGGGCGGCGGCCCTGGCGGCGGGCGACACGGCCGCCCTGGTGAGGGTGGCCGACACCGTCGCCGAGGCGGGCTGCCCGTACCAGTGGGCCCGCACGATGATCCTGGCCGGAGGCGACGAGGCCGTCCGCGGCCGTCAGGTCCTCGCCGAACTGGGCACGGCCCCGATGTGGGAACCCCCGCCAACCTGACGCCCGGCCGCCGCCCGAGGCCCCCGGTCGAACTGACCACCACCCAGCCCCGGCGCCGGCGTTCGGGGGCGCCACAACCCAGGGCTCTCTCCGGGCCGGCAACCACCAATCGGCCCCGATGGCCCGACCCCGCTCCCCCACGCCCGCCCCGCACCCGTGGCAGGCGGCCGCTACCGAGGCGTCCGCGGCTCGTGCTCGGTGCCCTGGCCCGGGTTGATGAACAGCGCCTGCCCCGCCTCGTGCACGTCGGCCGCGTGCCACACGCCGGCCGGGTTGATGGCCGCCTGGCCCGGGCCCCAGTGGTATGCGCCGCTCGCCGCCGTCCTCCGTCCGCTGGATCAGGTCGATCCGCCCCGACACCACCAGCACGACCTCCTCGCCGGCCGGGTGCCGCTCCCACGTCGTCCAATCCTCGCCGCCGCCGATAATCGCCACGAGCCGGCCCTCGGCCCGGCCGCTCGCGAACCGCCGGCTGTAGCCCTTGATGATGCCCGCGACCTCCAAGCCGGGCAACGCTACAAGCTGGTCGATCCGACCAAGAACAAATCGGGCAAGTAGGCCGACTGATGGAGAGGGCTGCAGTGGGAGCAGCCCCCCATCCGTAGCGCCGGCCGAGCACGGGGCGCCGAAGGCGCCCCGCGTCGCAGGCCGGCGGCGCCGGCTCTCCGGCGCCTTGACCACTACGCCCAGGTCGTGACGGAGCAACAACGGGCCGCCGCCGATGCCATGGGGGCGACGTTCTTCGAGGGGACGCCGCGGGGAGAACGCGGGGCGGAGCCGTCTAGCAGCCACGAGCACGACCGGCCCGAAAACGACGGAGAGGGCCTGTGACCAGGCCCTCTCTCCCGTGTCGGGTGGGGGAGATTTGAACTCCCGACCTCTGCGTCCCGAACGCAGCGCTCTGCCAAGCTGAGCCACCACCCGGCCGACCGGAACGACGACTCTACCCCCTTCCGGCGGTTCCTTCGACATCGTGATTCGGTGCGACCTTGTCGTCCAGGCCGAACATCGCGCGGGCCGCATCGACCCCCTCCAGCTCGATGTCGCAGCGGCGGCTGCGTTCCCAGTCGGGGCGGTCGAGGGCGAAGAGCAGCTCCCGGCGGCGGCGATCTTGGACGGAGACGATGCGCTCGCCGTTGGGGCGGTAGCCCAGGCCTCTGGTCACGCCGAGGCTCGGCGCGTTGTCGTCGAACGCGCCCGTGTCCGCACGCTCGCCGTCCAGGCCGGCGAAGACAAGGTGCAGCATCGCCGCCCGCATCTCCTTGCCCAGGCCCTGGCCCTGGTGCACCCGGCCCAGCCACGAGCCCGACTCGACCGTGCGGGTGACCGCGAACTGCGTCGCCGACACGCCCTGCGTTCCTACCACCGTGCCGTCGGCCACCGTGACGGCGTGCCACGACCACTTGGCCGGCTCCCACTCGCTCCACGTGCGCCAGTGCCAGCGCAGGACGTTGCGGGCCACCTCCTCCGGGCTGCCGACAGACCACGGGGCGCCGAAGGGCATGAAGTCCTTGTCGTGGATGCCCTCGGCCGCGAGGGCGGCCAGCGCCGTCAGGTCCTCGCCCGACGGCCAGCGAAGCTCCAGCCGGGGCGTGCGGACCACGACCGCGGCCGGCGGCCACAGGTCTCGCAGCTCGGGGGCGCTCGCCATCGCCCCATCGTCGCAGCCGGCTCGCCTGCGCCGGCCAGGGATTTCAGCCGGCCACGAAGCTCAACCGGCCAGGCCCGACGGCTCGCGCCAGGTCTCGCCCGCTTCCAGCGCCTGCGCGGCCCGGCGCAGGCGGAACGCGTCCAGCGGCTTGACCAGCCAGCCGTCGACGCCCCAGCGGCTCGCCAGGGGCACGTCCGCCGGGCGGTCGAGCAGCAGGAGGATCGGCACGTCCGGGACCACGCCCGACTCGATCTCCTGCTCCAGGTGGAGGGCCGTGGCGATGCCACCCATGTTGCCGATCTGCATGTCCAGCACGACCAGCTTGGGCTCGATCTGGCGGGCCGCCTCGCTGACGTCGCGGCCCTGGCGTACCCGCACCACCTTGGTCTCGTCGTCGGCTAGCGCGGCGTCGACCTCGTCGTAGATCCAGTCGGCATCGGTGGCGATGAGCACGTCCCACACGGTTGGGCAGGCTACGAGCCGGGAACTGTTCCGTGCCAGCGGCCCGCGAACCGGGCCGGGCCACCGCCGCGCGCAGCTACCATCGCCCAGCGGGGCCCCGGGAGGAGAATCAGTGCTCGACATCCAAGTTGACGAGGCGGACAGCTACACGGTGTGCCGCCCCGTCGGCGAGCTCGACGCCTACACGGTCGGGCAGTTCCGCGATGCTCTCGGTGAGCTGGCGGACAAGCGCTACCTGCTCATCGATCTCTCGTCGGTGCCCTTCATGGACTCCGCCGGCCTCGGCGCACTCATCGGCGGCATCCGGCGGGCCCGCGAGGCGGGCGGCGACGTGGCCGTCGCCTGCAGCCGCCCGACACTGACCCGGCTGCTCCACACCACCGGGTTCGACCGCATCGTGCCGGTCAAGGAGACCGTCGAGGACGCCGCCGCGGCGCTCGACGAGGCCGCCGCGGTCGACGAGTAGTTCCGACCGTCCCTCACGGGAACATGTGGGACGCCAGCTCCGCCATGCCGCCGAGGTCGTGGACGTCGCTGCGCAGGAAGGGCACCCACACCACCGGCGCCGGGGCCACCGCCTCGGCCAGCCCGGACAGGTGGGCCTGCTCCCGGCTGGCCACCGCCTGGAAGTCGGCCAGGTTGCGGTAGAGCGCCCCCGCCGCCGTCCCCGACAGCGTCTCGGCCCGGGCCGCCGTGGCGGCCGCCGCCGCCTCGGTCACCGTCCGGCCCGGACCCCCGCCCGGCAGGAACGACGGGTGCACCCGGTTGACCACCAGCGCCTCCACCGCGATGCCGGCCTCGGCCAGGCGGTCGGCGAAGAAGTGCGCCTCGGTGACCGTGTCCCGCCGGGGCGACGCCACCAGGACGAACGCGGTCCCCGGCGCCGCCAGCAGCTCCTCGACCCGCGCCGCCCGCTGCCGGAACCCCTCCTCCATCCCCTCGAACGCCTGGAAGAAGGCGATGGCGTCGTCGACCACGTCGCCGCCGACCACCTTCGACACCGTGCGCAGGAACGTCTGCGCCGCCATGTTGACCGCCCGGACCAGGCCCCGGCTCGGCATCATCAGCATCCGGAACAGCCGGTGGTCGAGCAGCCGGGTCAGCCGCCGCGGCGCGTCGAGGAAGTCGAGCGCGTGCCGGGTCGGCGGCGTGTCCACCACCACCAGGTCGAAGTCGTCCTCGTCGTGCAGCTCGTACAGCTTCTCCATCGCCATGTACTCCTGGGTTCCCGACAGGGCCCCGGCGATGTTGCGGTAGAAGCGGTTGGCCAGGATGCGCCGGCCCTGCTCGGGCGTGGGCGCATGCTTGATGACCAGGGCGTCGAAGGTCGAGCGGGTGTCGAGCATCGTGGCCCACAGCTCGCCCGGCCAGTCGCCCTCGATCCGGGTGGGCGTGCCCGTGAGCCCGGCCAGGCCGAGCGCGTCGGCCAGCCGCTTGGCCGGGTCGATCGTGACGACGACTGTGCGGCGGCCCCGGCGGGCGCCCTCCAGCGCGATGACGGCTGCGGTCGTGGTCTTGCCCACGCCCCCGGACCCGCAGCACACCACGATGCTGCGGTCCGCCACGAGGTCGGCCAGACGGCAGGCTCGCTCATCGCGGCAGCCCCGCCAGCGCGCCGATCGCGGCCAGCAGCGCCCGGGCGAGCACGTCGAGGTCGGCCGGACCGATCTCGGTCGCGAACAGGAACGGCAGCCGCAGCTGCGGAAGCGGCAGCGCCGCCTCCAGCCGGGCGATCTGCTCCGCCTGGAGCGCCGTGCGATCGCGGCGGAACGCGGCGGCCGCGGCCAGCGCCCCGGCCTCCCCCTCGCGCAGCGACACGCCGGCCTGGGCGGCGGCGACCTCCGGATCGGCGTCGAGGCCCTCCAGCTCCGGGTACAGGCCGTTGACGACGATCGGCCCCAGCCCGATCCCCACCCGGTCCTCCAGCGAGAACGCCGTCTCGACCGCCTCGTTGACCGGCGTCTCCTCGGCGATCGTCACCAGCATCACCTGGCAGCGCTCGTGGTCCTCCAGCAGCTCCAGCACGTCCCGGGCCTGGGCGTTGATCGGGCCGACGCTCACCGTGTCGATCAGGCTGCGGGCCGACTGCAGGAACGTGATGGCGTGACCGGCCGCCGGGGCGTCGAGGACGATGAGGTCGGCCGCCCCGGCCCGCTCCAGCTGCTTGACCTTGCCCAGCAGCAGGATGTCCTTGATGCCCGGGGCCGCCGTCGCCACGACGTCCAGCGCGCCCGTCGACAGCAGCCGCCGCGAGATGCGGGACAACCCGTGGTCCTGGAGGTACTCCAGCAGCGCGGCGTCGGCGGTCAGCGTTCGGGCCCGGACGTCGGCCGCGCCGTCCGGACCGCCGCCCGGCGACAGCACCACCTCGTCGTAGCCGAGCTCGGCCTGGCCGAACATGCGGGGCAGCCCGGTGCGGCCCTCGACCTCGACCACCAGGGTCGACAGGCCGGTGAGGGCGGCCGCCCGCGCGAGCGCGGCGCTCACCGTCGTTTTGCCCACCCCGCCCTTCCCGGCCACGATGACCAGCCGAGATGCAGCGAAGAACTGTTCAGGATCCACAGGGCGCGTCGTCCGCCATCAGCCGTCGGGCGGTCCGCGGGACTGTAGCCAAGCTCGGCCTCACCCTCGTCACCGCGGGCGCCGCCCTGCTGGCGCTCGGGCCGCGCGGCGACGCCGCCCCGGGCCAGGCCGGCTGCGAGCCGGGGTCGGGACCGGTCGTGGTCATCGAGGTCGAGGGCCTGATCGACCCCGTGCTGGCCGACTTCGTCGAGGACCAGGTCGGCGAGGCCGAGGACATCTGTGCGGTCGCGCTGGTGCTCCAGCTCGACAGCGGCGACGCCATCGTGGACGACCCCCGGCTCGACGCGCTCGTCGAGCGGACCCTGGGCGCCGACGTCCCCGTGGACGTGTGGATCGGGCCGTCCGGCAGCCGCGCGGCCGGCGAGGCGGTCAGGCTCGTCGCGGCCGCGGAGACGACCGGCATCTCGGCCGGCTCCAGCATCGAGGTCACCCCCGAGCTCCTGGAGGCGACGGGCGTCGAGCCCACCGACCTCGGCGACGCCGACGTCGGCGACCGGATCGGGGCGGCCCGGGCCGTGCAGCTGGGCCTGGTCGACAGCGACGCGCCCACGATCGGCGAGTTCGTGATCGCCCTCGACGGCGTCGAGACCCGAGTCGTCGGCGAGGGCCAGGACCGCCGGCGCGAGCCGGTCACGCCCGTGCAGTTCGTGTCGCTGCCGGTCACGGCCCAGCTCATGCACACGGTCGCCAGCCCCCCGGCCGCCTACCTGCTGTTCGTGATCGGCCTCTCGCTGCTGCTGTTCGAGCTGTTCACCGCCGGCGTCGGGGTGGCGGGGGTCGTCGGCGCCGGCGCGCTGATCCTCGGCTGCTACGGCCTGGTCGCGCTCCCCACCCGCCCGCTCGGCGTCGCCCTGCTGCTGTTCGCCATGTTCGCCTACGGCGTGGACATCCAGACCGGCGTGCCCCGGGTGTGGACCGGCGTCGCCACGGTGAGCTTCGTGCTCGGTTCGCTGTTCCTCTACGACGGCGTGTCGGTGAGCTGGATCACGCTGCTGATCGCGTTCGTCGGCATCACGCTGGCGATGGTCGGCGGCATGCCGACGATGGTCCGCAGCCGGTTCTCGACCCCCACTATCGGGCGCGAGTGGATGATCGGCGAGATGGGCACCGCCCGCACCGACATCGCGCCCGACGGGGTCGTCACGCTACGCGACGCGCCGTGGCGGGCACGGACCAACCGCGCCACGCCCATACGCAAGGACGACCCTGTTCGAGTGGTGTCCATCGAGGGCCTCGTGCTCGAGGTCGAGCCGGAGGAAGGCGGCGCGAAGGACTACCGAGAGCGCGCAGGCTCGGGCAAGTGAGATACGGCGGCTGAGCGCCCGAGCAGGCGCCCGGCATTTGGCTTGCTGACGCGCGGCGTCATACGTGTGCAGTTTGTTGTCACCAGGACTTCACAGCCCCCCTGACCTGGTACGTCGTGCCGTCCGCACCGCAACCGTCCCGCAAACTTTTCCTTGTTTCGGGTTAGGACCGGCTGTATGGTCCGCGTCGGAAGGGGGGTGTGTCTGTGAGCGCACAGCGTGTTGAGGAAGACTGGCAAGTGCGAGCTGCATGCCGCGGCCCGCAGTCCGTGGTCTTCTTTCCACCGTCGCACTTCGAGCGCAAGAGCGAGAAGCTCAAGCGAGAAGAGCAAGCCAAAGCCATTTGCGCCACATGCGCAGTGCGAGAACCGTGTCTCGGCTATGCCCTGCGCATCCGTGAGCCTCACGGCATCTGGGGAGGATTGAGCGAGGCTGAGCGTAGAGCGTTGGTGGCGCAGCACAACTGACTGCGACCACGTCCACGACGTCGACGCAGCGTCGTCCACTTCGGTGGAGGCGCTGCGTCTGTCGTTTTCGGCGGCCGGCAAGGCCGGAGTGGCTGGAGCGCTGCGACGAGCAACCCCCTGGCGACCGCGGACGCAGTCGATGGATGACCGCGAGCAGCACCTTTGCTCCCCCCTTCGAGTCGCGTCGCTCCAGCCACGCCCGTACGAGTACCCCTCGCCCCGTACGTTTGGAACAGGTTATCGAATCGCGCGACCGATGTGAAGTACGTCACAGCCACTGGCAAACCGGCCCATCAGGCGGCCGGCTGGCCGGCCGGGGGCGGCGGTAGGCTGGTCCGACAGGGTCGCCCCCGATCCCCACCGCATGCGTCCGGGCGGCCCCACCGCCCCCATGACTCTCTTCCTCCTCCTCGTCTTCGTCGTAGCCCCCCTCGTCGAGCTGGCAGTCATCGTCCAGGTCGCCGGCGCCCTGGGGGTCCTCAACACCATCGGCCTCATGGTCCTGATGTCGCTCCTCGGCGCCTGGCTGGCCAAGCGCGAGGGCCTCGGCGTGCTGCGCCGCATCCAGGCCGCCCTCGACCGGGGCGACCTGCCCAACCGCGAGGTGGCCGACGGCGGGCTCATCCTGCTCGCCGGCGCGCTGATGATCGCCCCGGGGTTCATCAGCGACTGCCTGGCGCTCCTGCTGCTGTTCCCGCCCACCCGGGCGCTGGTGCGCGGCCCGGTGCTGCGGCTCGCCGCCGCGCCGCGGCCGGGTCGCCGTGATGTCCCGCGTCGGCGGCACCGGCACCGGCTGGACCGCCCGCTGGGGTTCGGGCGCGGCGGCCGGCGGCGACGTGTGGGACGTCGAGAGCTGGGAGGAGCCGCCCCGGCCCGGTCCCGCCCACGGCGAGCTGGGGGACGGGCCGTGAGCGAGCGCAGCGAGCGAACCATGGGCACAGTGCGGTACTCGGCCCGTAGGGCCGAGCGCTATCGCGCAGCCCGAAGGGTGCGCCAATGAGCGAGGAGGCGGCTGTCAACGTCCCCAAGCCCATCGTCTACGGCGTGGCCGGCGCCCTGTCCCCGATGGTGCGGCGCATCGTGGCCGCCAACCCGGGGGTCATGACCGGGCCCGGCACCAACACCTACCTGGTCGGGATCGACGAGATCGCCGTGATCGACCCCGGGCCCGGCGACGAGTCGCACCTCGACGCCATCGCCGGCTGCGGCGGCGACCGCATCCGCTGGATCCTCCTCACCCACACCCACGCCGACCACTCGCCCGGCGCGATCGGCCTGCGCAAGCGCACCGGGGCCCAGATCCTGGCCTTCGGGCCGGGAGAGGGGCAGGGACGGGTTCGCCTCGACGGCACGCTGGCCGACGGCGAGGTCATCGAGGCCACCGAGTTCCACCTGACCGCGCTCCACACGCCGGGCCACGCCTCCAACCACCTGTGCTATCTGCTCAACGAGGAGCGCACGCTGTTCACCGGCGACCACATCATGCAGGGCTCGACGGTGGTCATCGCCCCGCCGGACGGCGACATGGCCGCCTACCTCGAGTCGCTGGAGCGCCTGAAGGCCATCCGTCCCCGCCTCCGGGCCATCGCCCCCGGGCACGGGCACGTGATCGACGACCCGCTGGCGACGATCGACGGCTACATCGAGCACCGCCGCGAGCGCGAGCGCCAGGTGCTGGCCGCGCTGTCCGCCCGCGGCACGGCGACCATCGCCGACATCGTCGAGGACGTCTACGCGGACGTCGACCCGGCGCTGCACCCCATCGCCCGCCAGTCGGTGTGGGCCCACCTGCGCAAGCTCGCCGACGACGGGGTCGTCAAGGGCGACCAGTTCGACGGCGAGTGGTCCGCGACCTGACTCCGCGCATCCGCTGATCGGCGCACGTAGGGTAAACGGCTGTGACCGCCGTCTCAGAGCCTCAGTCGCGCCGCGGGCGACTACCTGGTCGGCGACCTGGCGCGCCGCACGGGCACCACCGTGCGCACCATCCGCTGGTACCAGTCGGAGGGCCTGCTGCCCCCTCCCCGGCGGGCCGGTCGCACCGCGCGGTATGGCGACGACCATGTGGCGCGACTCGAGGTCATCCGGGACCTGCAGGCCCACGGGCTCACGCTGACCGCGGTCCGCCGGCTGATCGACCGGGCCCCGGAGGGCGCGGCGACGGTGGCGCTGACGTTCGTCCGCTCCGCGGTCACGCCGGCGGGCGAGGACGACGCCGAGGTCGTGTCCCCGGCCGAGGCCGGGGCGATGCTGCGGCTCCGGCCGACGGAGGAGCTGGCGCCCGACCTGCTGGAGGAGCTGGGCCTGGTCCGCATCCTCGACGAGGAGCGCTGGCAGGTGGTGGCGCCCGCAGCGCTCACCGCGGCGGCGGAGCTGGCCGAGCTGGGCGTTCCCCTCGACCGCCGCATCCAGATCACCCGCCTGCTGCGCCAGCACGCCCAGGCCATGGCCGAAGCGGTGGTCGAGCTGTTCATCGAGTACCTGTGGCGCCCGGCGGCCAAGGGCGCCGAGACCGACCCGGCGGCGTGGGAGGCGCTCGCCGCTGCGGTGGCCAACCTCCGACCCCTGGCGACGACGTCGGTGGCGGCGTTCTTCGACGCCGCGCTGGGCAGCGAGGCCGAGGCCGCCGCCGAGCGCGAGCTCGCCTGACCTGACCTGACCTACGCCTGCTTGGCGTCGAGGGCGTCGAGCGCGGCGACGGCGGCGTCGAGCATGCGGGCGCTGCAGCCCGCCATCGCCGCAGGCGGCACGGCCTCCTCGACGATGTGGGCCGCGATGGCCCGGAACGCCTCGGCGGCCGGGCCCTCGCCCAGGGCGACCGGGTTGCCCTCGTCGCCGCCGGTCGACACCGACGGCTCCAGCGGCACCGCGCCGAGCAGCGGGACCCCGGCCTCGTGCGCCAGCTCCGCGCCGCCGCCCTCGCCGAACAGGGCGTAGGTCTCGCCGTGGTCGCACTGGAAGCCGCTCATGTTCTCGATCACGCCCGCCACCCGCAGGAAGCTCTTGCGGGCCATCCCCACCGCCCGCACCGCCACCTTCTGGGCGGCCCGGGCCGGCGTCGTGACCACGATCACCTCGGCCCGCGGCATCAGCTTGGCCACGCCCATCTGGACGTCGCCCGTGCCGGGGGGCATGTCGACCAGCAGGTAGTCGAGGTCGTCGCCCCACCGCACGTCCTGCAGGAAGTGCTGCACGCCCCGGTTGAGCATCAGGCCCCGCCACATGAGCGCGGTCTGCTCGTCGTCGACGAGGAACCCCATCGACACGGCCCGCACCACGCCCGCACCGATGCGGCGCTCGTTGGGGACCATCTGCTTGCGGCCGTCGTGGGTCATCGCCGCGAGCCGGCCCTCGACCCCCAGCATGCGGGGCACGGAGAAGCCCCAGATGTCAGCGTCGAGCACGCCCACGGTGAGCCCGGTGGCCGCCAGCGCGGCGGCGAGGTTGACCGTGACCGACGACTTGCCGACCCCGCCCTTGCCCGAGGCGATGAGGATGACCTTGGCGGCCAGGGGCACCGATGTCTCCTCGGGCCGCTGGGACACGTTCCAGCGGGCCTTGGCCATCGCGGACGAGCGCTCGTCGGCGGTCATCTCGGTCCAGTGGAGGACCGCGTCGGTCACGCCGGGCAGCGAACCCACCCGGGCCCTGATGTCGCGCTGGATCTGGGCCCGGAGCGGGCAGCCGGCCGTGGTCAGGGCGATCGTGACGTCGACGGTGCCGTCGGCGCGGACCTCGGCCCCCCGGACCATGCCCAGCTCGACGATGTCGCTGCCCAGCTCGGGGTCGACGACCCCGCGCAGGACGGCCATGACGTCGTCGGCGGTGGGCAGCGGGGCGGGAACCACGGCGCCGATTCTACCGGCCGAACCCGGTGAAACCGGGCGACCGCCGGTAGACTCACGACGTGACCGAGGCCGACCTCTCCCGCCTCGACGCGCCCCGACTGGCCGTGCTCAAGGCGCTGGGCGACAACACGCGCTACGCCATCTACCTGGAGCTGGCCCGGTCGCCGCGGCCCCTGGCCACGGCCGAGATCGCCGAGACCCTCGACCTGCACCCGAACACCGTCCGCCCCCACCTCGAGCGCATGCGAGAGGTCGGCCTGCTCGCCGTCGAGATCGAGGCCCGGGGCACCGTCGGGCGCCCGCAGCACCGCTACTCGCTGGCCGCCGACGCGCCCTCGCTCGGCCTGGAGCCGGCGACCTTCCCGGTGCTGGCCCGCATGCTGTTGCGGGTGGCCGCAGCCGGCGGCCTCGGCGCGGAGGAGGCGTTCGCCGCCGGGCGCGACCAGGGCGACGCCGACGCCGCCCCGCTGGCCGCCATCGCCGTGGCGTCGGACGACGACGGCGAGGTGGCCGCTCTGTGCCTGGAGGGCCTGGCCGCACGGCTCGACGCCCTCGGCTTCGACCCCGCGGTGGCGTCCGACGACGACGGGTCGGCCACCGTCGGCTTCGCCCACTGCCCGTTCCGCGACCTGGCCGAGGCCAACCCCGAGATCGTGTGCGGGCTCCACCACGGGCTCGTCGCCGGCTTCGTCGAGGCGGTGGGCGGCGTGGCCGTCGAGCAGTTCCACCCGCTGACGGCCCGGACGCCGTGCCGGGTCGACCTGGCGCTGTCGCCGTCGTGACCTCGTCCCCGGTACCCTGGGGTTGTCCTGAGATCCCCGAGGAGGCTCCGGAGAAGTGATCGCCCTCACCGACACCGCCACCGACAAGGTCCGCCTGCTCATGGAGCAGGAGGGCGTCGACGACCTGGCACTGCGCGTGGCCGTGCGCCCGGGCGGGTGCTCGGGCTTCAGCTATGAGATGTTCTTCGACACCGACGTCGCGTCCGACGACGAGACGGCCGACTACTCGGGCGTCAGGGTCGTCGTCGACCCGTCGAGCGCCATGCTCCTCGAGGGCGCCACGCTCGACTACAAGGACGGCCTGCAGGGAGCGGGCTTTGCTATCGACAACCCGAACGCCCAGAGGACCTGCGGCTGCGGCCAAAGTTTCAGCTGACCGACAAGGGGGTCTAGCTGGGGGAAGCTGGGGGATCGCGTCACGTGCCTGACCGAGGGCGTCGCCATGATGAGGGCGACGCGCGGGGCGAACCGGCCGCCGGCAGCGACAGTCGGGACGATCGAGCGGACGGGGCCGACACCCCGCGCGAGCCCGGCGGCCCCGCACCCCGCACCGCCTACGGCTCGGCCGAGGGCTACGGCGCCCGCCCCTATGGCGGGGTGAGCTACGGGCCCGATCGGGCCACGGACGGCCGTCGCCCCGCAGGTCGCACCGACGGCGGCGGCTCGCGGTCCGGGCCCCGCCTGGCGACGCCGATCGGCCGGCCACCGGCCCGGGTCCGTCCCGAGCCAGCCCACATGGCGCCCCGCCACGACCGTCGCCGGCTCGTCGTCCTGGTGCTGGCGGCGATGGTGCTCGCCGCGGCCGCGGTCGGCGTGAGCCGGATCGTCGGCACCGACGACGGCGACCAGGCCCGGTCCCCGGCCGGCGAAGGGGGCCAGCGGGCCGTCGCGACCACGGCGCCCACCACCCCGGCGACGACCGAGGTCCCGGCGGAGGGCACGACCTCCGGGTTCTCCACACCCGGCCTGCTCACGTTCCGGGGCAGCGCCACGCGCAACTACCACGGCGCCGGGCCGGTGCCCCGCGACCCGAAGGTCCTGTGGAGCTACCCCGGCCGGTCCGGCGGCCTGTGCGCCGAGTCGACCGTCGCCAACGAGACCAAGGTCTGGTGCGGCAGCGGCTGGACGGGGCAGCCGGCGGTGTTCGAGCGCGACGGCCGCACCTGGGTGGTGTTCGGCGCCTACGACAAGGCCGTGCACTTCGTCGACTACGACACGGGCGAGGACATCCTCCCGCCCTTCCCGACCGGCGACATCATCAAGGGCTCGGTGACCGTCGACCCCGACGGGCTGCCGCTGGTCTACTCGGGCAGCCGCGACAACAAGCTGCACGTCATCGCCATCGACCGGGCCACGCCGACCGAGCTGTGGTCGCTCGACGCCGGGGCGGTCTCCCCCACCATGTGGAACGACGACTGGGACGGCTCGCCGCTGGTGCTCGGCGACTACCTCTACGAGGGCGGCGAGAACTCGCAGTTCCACATCGTCAAGCTCAACCGCATGGCGGGCGCCGACGGGCTGGTGCGGGTCGACCCGGAGCTGGTGTTCCACACGCCGGGCTGGGACGACGAGCTGCTGGCCGCGCTCAACACCCGCCAGAACGACGTGTCGATCGAGAACTCGGTGGCCTACGCCGACGGCGTCGTCTACTTCGCCAACTCCGGCGGCCTGGTGCAGGGCTGGGACGTGAGCGGGCTCGCGCAGGGCGTCGACCCGACCCGGGTGTTCCGGTTCTGGACCGGCGACGACGTCGACGCCTCGGTGGTCATCGACGACGAGGGGTTCCTCTACGTCGGCGTCGAGAACGAGCGGGGCAGCGCTCGGGCGGCCGAGGTCGGCCAGCTGCTCAAGCTCGACCCGAAGCGCCCGGAGGACCCGGTGGTGTGGTCCGTCAAGGACCCCCGCGGGTTCTGGACCACGCCCGCCTTGCACGACGACATCGTGGTCGCCGCGTCCGACGGCGGGACCGTCTACGGCGTCGACCGCGAGACCGGGGAGGTGCGCTGGACGTTCGCGCTGCCCCCGCCGACCTGGCAGTCCGCGGTGATCGTCGACGACACCCTGATCCAGGGCGACTGTGAGGGCGGGCTCCACGCCTACGACCTGTCCGACACGTCGACCAAGCCGCCGGCGCTGTGGTCGGTCCAGCTGGAGGGCTGCATCGAGTCGACGCCCGCCGTGTGGAAGGGGCGCGTGTTCGTCGGGGCGCGGGGCGGGCGGTTCTACGCCATCGGCGATGCCTGAGCAGGCTCGTATCCTCGACGCGTGACCGACACCCTCTCCCTGGTTGTCGATGGCCGCCCGGTCGAGGTGCCCGACGACGGGTCGAGCCTGCTCGACGTGCTGCGCGAGCGGCTGGGGCTGACGGTGGTCAAGGACGGCTGCAGCCCCCAGGGTCAGTGCGGGTGCTGCACGGTGCTGGTCGACGGCGCGCCGCGGGTGGCCTGCGTGACGCCGGCGCGGCGGGTGCGGGGCCGGGCGATCACCACGCTGGACGGGCTCGATCCCGACGACCGCCGGGCCTGGGGCGAGGCGTTCTGCGCCGCCGGGGCGAGCCAGTGCGGGTTCTGCACCCCGGGGATCGTCGTCCGGCTGGCCGGGCTCGCGGGCCGGGGGGTGGCGGCGGACGACCACGCCGCAGTCGAGCAGGCGCTGCTCGCCCACCTGTGCCGGTGCACGGGCTGGCGGACGATCCTCGACGCCTGGTCGGCCCGGGTCGGCGACCCCACCGGCAGCCCGCCGCCGCGGGACCTCGGGGCCGCGGGCGAGCGGGCCACGATCGAGGGCCGGTCGCCCCAGGCCGTCGCGCCGGAAGTAGCGCTCGGGCACGGCGGGTTCGCCGACGACGAGGCGCCGGCCGACGCCCTGGTGGCGGTGCCCGACGGCGCCGGGGGCTGGGCGGTCGCCGAGACGCTGGCCGCGGCGCGGGCCGCGGCGGCGAAGGTCCAGGGGCGGCGGACGACGGCCGAGGTGCGCCACCCGCTGGAGGTGCCGGCCGGCGACTGGGCGGCGACGCTGCGCACGACCTGGGTCGACCCCGGCTACCTGGAGCTGGACGCCTCGTGGTGCGCCCCCGGCGGCAGGCCGGCGACACCGCTGGCCAACGGCGGCGCGTTCGGGGGCAAGCGCACCTCGCGGGCGGCGGAGGTCGCCCGCCGGCTCGCCGGCGAGCACGGCCGGCCGGTGCGGGTGGTCCTGGCCCGGGAGGACGCGGTCCGGCTGGGCCCGAAGCGCCCGCCGGTGGCCGGCGGCATGGCCGCCGACGGCACCGGCGTCCTGCGGGTGGCGGCGACGCCGGGGATCTCCGCGGTGGTGGCCTCGGTCGCGCCCGACCTCGCGGTCGAGCTCGTGCCCGTCGCGGGCCCGCCGACCGCCATCGACCTCCGGGCTGCGGGCTGGGCCGAGGCCGTCGCGCTGGCCGCCGCCGCCGGACCGGGAGCGTGGGCGCCGCCGGACCGCCCGGGCGTCGTGGACGCCGAGGTCACCGGCGACGACGCAGCCCGCGTGGTCGTCCGGTCGCCGGAGGGCGCGGTCGCCCGGGCCGAGGTGGACCTGGGCGACGATCCCCGGATCGCGGTGCGGGTGACCTGTGGGCGGCCGCTCGACGAGGTGGTGCTGCGGTCCTACTGCGTGGGGGCGGCCCACATGGGGCTCGGGTGGGTCTGCTCCGAGGGTCTGGCGGTCGACGAGGCGGGCGAGGTCCACGACCTCACGATCCGCAGCCTGGGGATCCTGCGGGCGGTCGACACCCCGCCGATCGCCGTCGCGATCGACGCCAGCGGCGACGACCCGGTCAACGGCTCGGACGCGGTGTTCGCCGCGGTCGCCGCCGCCGCCTGGCTCGCCCAGGGCGCCCCGCCGGCGTGGCCGACCGGCCACCGCCCCCGGGGCAGACGCTGACGGGGTACGGTCCCCGGCCATGAGCGAGGCCACGCCACCGGCGAAGCCGGTCGGTCCGTACACGCCCATCGTGCGGGCCGGCGACTGGCTGGTCGTGTCGGGCCAGGTCGGCATCGCGCAGGGCAAGCTCGTGCAGGGCGGCGTGGCCGGCGAGCTGCGCCAGGCGCTGCTCAACCTCGAGTCCCAGCTCGACACGATGGGGGCCACGCTGGCCGACGTCGTGAAGACGACGGTGTTCCTGCGCCACATGAGCGACTTCGACCGGATGAACCAGACGTACGTCGAGTCCTTCGGCGACCACCGCCCGGCCCGCTCGGCCATCGGGGTGGCCGAGCTACCGCTGGGTGCGCTGGTCGAAGTGGAGGCGTGGGCCTGGGTCGGGGGATGATGGACGGATGCCCGGCGCCATCCTCATGATCATCGCCCTCGTCGTCGTGATCCCGGTCGTGGTCATGATGAGCCTCGCCGTGGTCGCCGCCGGCCTGGGCTGGGCGCTCAAGACCAACGGCGAGGCCACCCATCCGGGCAGCGAGCTGATCGAGCTCAACCGCTAGCGGGAGCTACACGCCCCAGCGGGACTGCCCGAACCGGTACCCCACCGACCGGACGGTCTGGATCAGGTTGGCGTGCTCCTCGCCGAGCTTGGCCCGGAGCCGCCGGATGTGGACGTCCACCGTGCGGGCGCCGCCGTAGTACTCGTAGCCCCACACCCGCGACAGCAGCGTCTCGCGGGTGAACACCCGGCCCGGGTGCGACGCCAGGAACTTGAGCAGCTCGTACTCCATGTAGGTGAGGTCGAGCGGGTGCCCCTCGATCGCCGCCTGGTAGGTCTCCAGGTTGAGCACCAGCGGCCCGTACTCGACCAGCTCGGGCCGCGTGCCCCGCCCGGTCCGCCAGAACAGGTGCTTGAGCCGGGCCTCCAGCTCGAGCGGCTGGAACGGGTACAGGCAGAAGTCGTCGAACAGGTCCTCGCGCAGCTCCAGGTCGCCCAGCTGGGCGCCGGACACGAGCAGCAGCAGCGGCTCCAGCGGCAGGTCCCGCTTGCGCACCGCCCGGCACAGGGCGAACGCCCCGTCGGGGTCGATCGCCGCGACCACGACGCCGCCGGCCCAGCCGTCCTCCGGCTCGATCTGGTTGGCGGCCCGTTCGCTGCCGACGGCCTTCCACGGGTAGCCGGCCAGGTCGAGGGCCTGGGCCAGCTCCGGCGGCAGCGGGTCCGGGTAGATGAGAAGAGGTTCCATCGGTTGGGTGACGTCGCCCGCCCGTCGGGTCAGAGCCGCGTGAAGTAGCGGTCGAGCTCGAACTGCGTCACCTGGGTCTTGTACTCCGTCCACTCGTTGCGCTTGTTGCGGATGAACCACTCGAACACATGCTCGCCGAGGGCGTCCGACACCAGCTCAGACCGCTCCATGACGTCGAGCGCCTCGGACAGCGACTGGGGCAGGGCGTCGATGCCCTCCGCCATGTGCTCCTCCTCGGTGAGCTGGTAGAGGTTGGCGGAGACCTCGCCCGGCAGCGGGTAGCTGTCGTCGATGCCCTTGAGGCCGGCGGCGAGGATGACGGAGAACGCCAGATAGGGGTTGCAGGCCGGGTCGGGCGCCCGGAACTCGAGGCGGGCGCCCTCGGACTCGCCCTTCTTGATCGGCGGCACGTTGACGATGACCGACCGGTTGTTGCGGGCCCACGACGTGTAGATCGGCGCCTCGTAGCCGACGACCAGGCGCTTGTAGGAGTTGACCCACTGGTTGGTGACGGCGGTGATCTCGGGGGCGTGCCGCAGCAGGCCGGCGATGAAGCCCTTGGCCACCTTGGACAGCCCGTACTCGTCGCCCGGGTCGTAGAAGGCGTTGGTGTCGCCCTCGAACAGCGAGAAGTGGGTGTGCATGCCCGAGCCCTGCACGCCCGAGAGCGGCTTGGGCATGAACGTGGCGTGCACGCCGGCGTCGAGCGCCACGGCCTTCACGACGAGCCGGAACGTCATGACGCTGTCGGCCATCGTGAGCGCGTCGGTGTAGCGCAGGTCGATCTCGTGCTGGCTCGGGGCGTCCTCGTGGTGGCTGTACTCGACGGGGATGCCCATCGACTCGAGCGTGTGGATCGTGCGCTGGCGCAGGTCGGTGGCCACGTCCGCGGTGGTCAGGTCGAAGTAGGAGGCCTGGTCGAGCGGGCGGGGCCGCTGGTCGGTGTCGGCCGAGTCGAAGTAGAAGAACTCCATCTCGGGGGCGGCGTAGAAGCTGAAGCCCTTGTCGCGGGCCCGGTGGAGGTTGCGCCGCAGCACCTGGCGGGGGTCGCCCTCGAACGGGCTGCCGTCGAGGTTGACGATGTCGCAGAACACGCGGGCCGACGTCCCGACGCCGTCGGCCCACGGCAGGATCTCGAAGCTGTTGGGGTCGGGCTTGGCCAGCACGTCGGACTCCTGGACCCGGGAGTAGCCGTCGATCGACGAGCCGTCGAACCGCATGCCCTCCTCGAAGGCACCCTCCAGCTCGACCGGGGAGATGGCGAACGACTTGAGCTGGCCGAGCACGTCGGTGAACCACAGCCGCACCATGCGCACGCCCCGCTCCTCGACCGTGCGCAGCACGTACTCCCGTTGGCGCTCAGAGCTGTCCATGGGCGAAAAGGATGGGGCGCGGCCGTCAGGCCCGCAAGCTGGGGGTTTCCGGTTCACAGTGCGTTCACATTGGGGCAACAGCTCAGAAACGACCTGCTGACACCGTCACGCACCGGAAACGTCTACCGAACCGGAGGATCCGCGTCCCGATGCCGTACAAGGCCGAATACATCTGGATCGACGGCACCGAGCCGACCGCCAAGCTGCGCTCCAAGACCAAGATCGTCGCCGACGGGGCCCCGCTGCCCATCTGGGGCTTCGACGGGTCGAGCACCAACCAGGCGCCCGGCGATAAGTCCGACTGCGTGCTGCAGCCGGTGTTCACGTGCCCCGATCCCATCCGCGGCGGCGACAACGTGCTCGTGCTGTGCGAGGTCCTCTACACGGACATGACGCCGCACATCAGCAACACCCGGGCGGCGTGCACCGAGGTGGCCACCCGGTACAAGGACCAGGAGCCGATCTTCGGCATCGAGCAGGAGTACACGTTCTTCAAGGACGGCCGCCCCTACGGCTTCCCCTCGCCGATGGGCTTCCCGGCCCCGCAGGGCGGCTACTACTGCGGCATCGGCGCCGACGAGGTGTTCGGGCGCGACATCGTCGAGGCCCACATGGACGCCTGCCTGACGGCCGGCCTGCACCTGTCCGGCATCAACGCCGAGGTCATGCCCGGCCAGTGGGAGTTCCAGATCGGCCCGGTCGGCCCGCCCCAGGTCGCCGACGAGCTGTGGGTGGCGCGCTGGCTGCTGTACCGCATCGCCGAGGACTTCGGCGTGGCGGCGACGCTCGACCCCAAGCCGGTGCCCGGCGACTGGAACGGGGCCGGCGCGCACACCAACTTCTCGACCAAGGCCATGCGCGAGGGCTACGACGCCGTCGTCGCCGCCGCCGAGGCGCTGGGCAAGAAGGCGACGGAGCACGTGGCCGGCTACGGCGCCGGCATCGAGCACCGCCTCACGGGCCTGCACGAGACGGCCCCGTGGAACGAGTTCAACTACGGCGTGTCCGACCGCGGCGCGTCGGTGCGCATCCCTTGGCAGGTGGAGGTGGACCAGAAGGGCTACCTGGAGGATCGCCGGCCCAACGCCAACTGCGATCCGTACGTGGTGACCCGGCTGATGGTCGACACCATCTGCTCGGATCTGGCGGGCTGACCCCTCGAAGCTCGCCAGGAAAAGCTGGGGATGGAGGAGGGGCGTCCTGCGGGGCGCCTCCCCTCCGTTTTCGTCCCCGTGGTCTCGGCCAGTTGTTAGCGTGCGGCACCGCCGCCCCGAGGTGTCGGGTGCTGGGGCGCTGATGCCGTGAGTGTGTCGTCAGTCGAAGGGAGCGATCGGTGGAAGAGCGAACCCCCGAAGAGGTGCTGCAACTCATCAGCGACGAGGGCGTCGAAGTCGTCGACGTACGATTCTGCGACCTCCCGGGCCTGATGCAGCACTTCTCGATGCCGGCGTCGCAGCTGACCGCCGACATGTTCGAGGAGGGCGTCGGCTTCGACGGCAGTTCGATCCGGGGGTTCCAGGAGATCCAGGAGTCGGACATGATCCTCAAGCCCGACTCCGACACGGCGTTCATCGACCCGTTCCGGTCCCGCAAGACGCTGGCGATCAACTGCTACGTGCACGACCCGCTGACGCTGGAGTCGTACAGCCGTGACCCGAGGTACGTGGCGAGAAAGGCCGCCGAGCACCTCCAGGCCACGGGCGTGGCCGACACCTGCTACGTCGGCCCGGAGGCCGAGTTCTTCATCTTCGACGACGTCCGGTTCCACCAGGACCAGCACTCGGCGAGCTACTCGGTGGACTCGGTCGAGGGCGCGTGGAACACCGCTCGCGACGAGGGGCCGAACCTCGGCTACAAGATCCGCTACAAGGAGGGCTACTTCCCCCTCCCGCCGGCCGACCACTACCAGGACCTGCGCACGGAGATGATGCTCACGCTGGAGCAGGTGGGCATCGAGGTCGAGATCCAGCACCACGAGGTGGGCACCGCCGGCCAGGCCGAGATCGACATCCGCTTCGACGAACTGACCCGCATGGCCGACAAGCTGATGCTGTTCAAGTACGTGGTGAAGAACGTCGCCAACCAGTACGGCAAGACGGCCACGTTCATGCCCAAGCCGGTCTTCCAGGACAACGGGTCGGGCATGCACACCCACCAGAGCCTGTGGAAGGCCGGCGAGCCGCTGTTCTACGACGAGGCGGGGTACGCAGGCTTCTCGGACCTGGGCCGCTGGTACATCGGCGGCCTGCTGGCCCACGCCCCGGCGATCCTGGCGTTCTCGAACCCGACGACCAACTCGTACAAGCGCCTGGTCCCGGGCTACGAGGCCCCGGTCAACCTGGTCTACAGCCAGAGGAACCGCTCGGCGGCGGTGAGAATCCCGCTCTACAGCCAGAGCCCGAAGGCCAAGCGCCTGGAGTTCCGCTGCCCCGACCCGTCGTGCAACCCGTACCTGGCATTCTCGGCCATGCTGATGGCCGGCCTCGACGGCATCGCCAACCGCACGGAGCCACCGGACCCGGTCGACAAGGACCTCTACGACCTACCGCCGGAGGAGCTGGCCCAGGTCCCCCAGGTCCCGGGGTCCCTGGAGGACGTGCTGGACGCCCTGGAGGCCGACAGCGACTTCCTCAAGGTGGGCGGGGTCTTCACCGACGACCTGCTGGAGACGTGGATCTCGTACAAGCGGCTGTACGAGGTCGACGAGATGCGGCTGCGGCCGCACCCGTGGGAGTTCGCGCTGTATTACGACATCTGATTTCGGTCGTTGTATGACCCGAACAGATGTTCGACGCATAGGCTCTGACCAGGCCTAGATAGCTCTCATCGTCTTCCGGCCCCGCGGGCCTCAAGCGCCTTCCTGTGACATATCTGTGAGATGGCCGGCGCCCTGCTCGGGGCCGAATACGGCGTCGATCGCGCGCTGCGTGTCCGCTCTGCGCTCGACGGCATCAGGTGCGTGTACGACCCGCAGGTGAACCCCGGATCGGCGTGCCCGAGGTACTCGGACACGGCCCGGATGTTCTCGCCGCCGTCGAGCAGCGCGCTGGCGTAGAAGTGCCGTAGGGCGTGGGTCCCGTTCGCCCGGGTCGCCGGCACGCCCGCCTTCCGCAGCGCCGGCTTCCAGATCGCCGAGTTGAAGTAGCTGCGGTTGATGACGGTCCGCTCCCGGGTCGTCGCCATCAGCGAGACGGTCGTCGGCTTGCCCCGTCGGGGTCCCGCCACGGCAACGTGATGTCCCGAGCCGGCCACTGCGCCAGGTACGCGGCCAGACCAGTCCTTCACCGACCCCGCCAACGGCACCTCCCGCTCCCGCCCGTACTTGGGCGGCCCGAACACCTGGCGCGAGCCGATCAGCTTCACCTGCCGGCGCACCTGCACGGTCCCCCGCAAGCCAGTCGATGTCCTCAGGCGACAACCCGAACGCCTCGCCCTGGCGCAGCCCGAGCCCGGCCCCGACCATCGCGATCACCCGGTACCGCTCCGGCAAGCGCCTCCCGCACGGCGAGCACCCGGGCGTGATCCCACGGCACCACCTTCCGCACCGGGATCTTCGGCCGCCGCACCGACCTGGCGCTGCACGGGTTCCGAGCGACGAGCGAGTCATCGACGGCGGCGTTGAAGATCGCCGACACATGCCCGAGGATCAGCACCCGGGTCCGGGGCGCCAGGCTGCTCGATCCCCCGCAGCCACGCCTGCATCGTCGACGGCCTGATGTTCCGGAGCTGCTTCCTGCCCGATCACCGGATACACGTGCACACGCAAGCCGCGTCTCGACCACCAGCCGGGTCGACGGATCGAACGTCTGCATCTCCACCCAGGCGTCGGCGTACTCCTTGAACGTGACCTTCCCGGCATCGGGATCGATCCACTGGCCCCGCTGCTTGTCGGCCTCGACGGTGTTCGCGAACGCCACCGCGCTCCGCTTGAGCCGGTAGGTCTTCTTGCGCTGCTGGCCGTCCGGGTCCCGGTACATCACGTCGTACCGAGCGGACCCGTCGGCCAGCTCGCGCTGGCGAACCGAGGCCAAGTCAGCGCGCTCCGATCGTGCTGGCACTGCTCGACCAGCCAGCGCCGCACGACGTCCGGGTCGTACCGCAGATGCCGCCCGACCCGGAACGCGTCGGGCCCGGTCCGCAACGACCGCCACTGATGCAACGTCGTCACGGGCACGCCGAGGTAGGCGCTGACCTCCTGGGTGGTCCACAGCCGATCGCACGTCGGCAGCGGGATGGCGTCGGGCTCTCGTCTCCTGCTCATAGGGATTGCCTCCTTGTGCTGTGCTTGCGGTCGTCGGTGGTGCAGGGGCGGTGGCTCCCTTCACGCCGGGCCGGGGAGTGTGACGGGTTCCGCCGGTGCGTCAAGGCCACGGCGAAGAAGTCCCAAGCGAGCCGAGGGACCCTGCGCCCTGCGGCCGGACTTCTTCGCCTCTCCGGGCCTTGACCCACCGGCTCCACCCGTCAGGGATGCCGGCCAAGACGTGAAGGAAGCCAAGTGCTGAGGGTCAGGCACGCCGGCACCGTTGCTCCCGGGCCATCGCCGCAGACGACAGCGCCCGAGCCGCGGTGTCGATGTCGAAGAACCCGATCCCGACGAACCGCCACTGCCGCTCGATCACGATGTCGGCCTCGTCCCCATCCGGGTCGTCGTGCCCGCGCGACCTCGCGCGGCTGGCTCGCGCGTCGGGAGCTGGCGGCCGCCGCCCGTTCTGCCGCCACTCGGACCGGGCCCGGCGCAGCGCCCCGAAGGTCGTCGAGTACCGCCGGGTCTTGGTCATCACGTGACCCCGGTAGCCGAGCGTCCCGAACCGGTCGGCCAGGCGCTCGTAGTCCTCGCCCCCGGCGCCGGCGAGCTGCTCGGCCACCTCGATGATCCGCACCGCATGCCGCGACGCCCCCAAGCACCGGGCGTCGGTGGCCGAGTGCACCTTGCCCTGGCCGTCGAGCCCGAAGTCCTCGGTCGACTTCGTCAGGTACTTCGACAGGTAGGCCGCCACCATCTCGGGGTGCACGTCGCCCGCCTGGTCGTCCCGCCCGGCGCCGAGGGTGATCGGCCGGGTGTCGATCTGCTCCCCCCAACGCAGCACGACCGGTTGATGGCCGACGGGGCGGACCTCGAGCTGCAGCGCCCGGGCCGTCGTGACGATCGCCGCGCCGAGCTGGAGGGCGTCGAGCCCGACGAGCGGCGGGGAGCCGGCGCCGGCGGGCCCGTCGAGGCGCATCACCGCGTGCACATGGATCAGGCCGCGGGCCTGGAACTCCGCCACCTTCGTGTAGGACACCCGCGCCAGGTCCTTGAACTCGCCGCCGGGACACCCCCACCATGCGGGCCAGGGTCCGCCCGAGCCGGATCGTGAACCGCCGCCACAACTCGGGCGCGTGCCACTGCCACAGCACGTGCCCCACGTAGTCGTAGCAGTCGGGGCACAGCGGCTCCCCGAGCCGCCGGTCGTCCTCCCGTGGCGGTGCAGGCAGTACAGCGGCCGGCCATGCGGACAGCAGGGCTGGTCCCGCCGGGCCCGGCACGGATCACCCCGCCGGCGGCCGTGCACCGGACCGAACGACGGCGCCGTCAGGGTGACGAACGTGCTCGGATGCCCTGCGACCGCCTCGGGTGCGCCCTTCCCGCCGACCAGGCCGGCGGACAGCAGGTGCCAGGCGTCGCCCTTGTACTCCCGGCGAGCACGACTCACAGCGGGCCGCCCGCCGGTCCCCGCAGCGCACCCACGTGTACCCGTCGAGCTCCTGCGCCGAGCTGTAGAACCCGACCACCTCGCCGGTCGCCCGGTTGATCCGAGTGGTCGAGCCCACCAGCCGCACCGGCCGGGAACAGCCCCGCACCCGCGCCTCGGCGTCCTGCCGAGCGGCCTCACCGAACACCGCCGCCGGCGGCACAGCGAACGGGGACACGGCCGACGACATGGCAGTCAGGCGGGCCGCTCGGCCCGGTCGGTGAGGTCGATGACCACCTGGCCGTCATCGTCGGCCCGAGCTGCACGGCCGGGCGCGTAGGCGGCGACCATCGCCGCGATGTCGGCGTCGGTCACCCAGCCGGCCCGCACCCGCACCGGTTCGTTCTCGCCGTCGCACCACACCCACCCGATCCCGGGCGTGCCCAACGAGATCCGCGAGCAGTCCGCGCCCCGCAACCGCGCGCCACGGCCCAGCACCAGGTCGGTCTGCTCGGCCTCGACGAGCGCCAGCGCGATCCGGTTCGGGAACAGGTCCCGGAACGGCAGGACCTCCTTGCGCGGGTCCTGCAACGCCGCCACCACCACGACACCCACGGCCCGGCCCTGGCTCAGCAGCAGCGACAGCGCCGCGCCGATCCGACGCCGGTCGTCCCGCTCCGCGTAGGCGGTGAGCGAAGCGAGCTCGTCGACGACCACGACGATCAACGGCTCGCCGGCGGTCGGCTCGTGCAACCGGGTCACACCCCGCAGCCGCGCAGCCCGCGCCTGCATCACCGCCACGGCGTCCTCCAGCACGTCGGCCATGCACTCCGCCGGAGTCGTGCGCGAACCGGGCGAACAACGCCGCGCCGGGCGCCAACTCCATGCCGCCCTTCGGATCGAGCACCCACAGCTCGACCAGCCCGTCACGCACCGCCGGGCCCGAGCCCGCGGATCAGCGACCAGCAACACCGAGCCCTTGCCCGGACCCGGTCGCCCCCGCCACCAGCGTGTGTGAGCCCCGCAGTCGCACCGTCCAGGGCGAGCCGTCCTCCCGGATGCCGATCGGCACGGCCTCGACGTCGGTCACCTCCGGTACGGCCACGGCCTCGACCACCCGGGCCAGCGGGATCGCGCCGCCCGACGACGAGCTGCACGTAGCCCGGCCGGCGCGGCACTTCCCGCACCTGGCACGACCGGGCCCCGAACCCGTGCGCCAGGGCGTCGAGCCGGCGGGCCCAGTCGGCCGGGTGCTGGCCCGACCACCATGCGCACCGTGACCCGATCCGCGTAGCGGCCGGCCCGCACCCGCACGACCCGAGGGCAAGTACTCGTGGCCGTCGAACCGGCCGCCCAGCCCCGACAGCATCATCGCCGCCCGCCACCGGACCCCGTAGGCCCAGAACGACCGCCACCACCCCAGCAGCACCGCGCCCGGGCCACCGGTGGAACGAGCCCGGCCACCGCCGCCACCACACCACCAGCCCGACCACGACGCCACCACCACGCCGACAGCGAGCACGACCGGCCCGGCCTAGACGCCGACCCACACGGCCAGAGCTGCCGTCGCAGGCGAGGCCCGGGCGGTGGAGCAGCCACCAGGCCCACCGGACCGGCAGCGGCCAGCCCATTGCGGGCCACGCTCCCCGGCGCCGGCGCCCATCCCGTCGAGCGTATGTCGGTCATCGCTGCGCCTCCTGTCGCTCGCACTCGGCCAGATAGGCCGCAGCCACAGCCGTCAGCGCCCGGGCGAACGCGACGTGATCCGGCCGAGCTGCACTCGCTCGACCACCAGGTCGAGATCGGCGGTCGGACGGCCCGGGCCTGCAACCAGCGCCCACCCGGCCACCAGCCGCAACGACGGCCACCGCCGGCGACAGCCACCGCACGCCGGCCACACCCCGAGCACCACCACGCACGACGGCCACCACGGCCGAGCAGCGGCCGACGCCGGTCGTGAATCGGCCGGAGGGTCACCACGGCCAACCGTCCGGCTCGTCGCCGCCCTGGCCCTCGTCCTCATCGAAGGGCCGCACCGACGTCGGCCACCAGCCGCCGCCGTCGTCCTCGTCGGCAGCGCTCGACGGTCACCCACATCCGACCGGCCGCTCGTACGTCTCGACACCGACCTCGAGCCCGGCCCGGCGGCGCCGACGCTGCGCACAGGTCGGGCACACCTCGCCGTCGAACGCGGTCCCGCACTCGTCGCAGACCGCCTCACCCCGCAGCGACGTCGATGATCCGGCGCCGCATCCCGACGAACCGCGACCCACCGGCCGGCGTCGCTGCTGCTCCTCTGCCCGTAGGGTTGTCCACGTCTGCCTCCCATCGAGGGGTTGGACAGCACCGGGGCGGACGGTTTGGACGCCAGGCCGCCCCGGTGCACGAACATGTCGGCGCCGGTCAGGCGGCGCCTTCGAAGTCGAACGCAGCCCTGCGCCAGCCGCTGCACCGCCGAGCTCGCAGTACCGCTCCGACGGCTCGATCCCGATCGCACGGCGGCCGAGCTGGCGGGCCGCGACCAGCGTCGTACCCGGATCCCGCGAAGGGGTCGAGCACCGTCTCGCCCGGCCAGGTCGACAGCCGGATGCACCGCCGCGCCAGCTCCACCGGGAACGGCGCAGGGTGCCCGCCCGTCGCGATGCTCAGGGCGCAGGTTCCACACCGTCGAGCACAACGCCGGCCAACCACCCACGCCGTCGCGCCCAGTCCTCCACGGCCTCGGGCGGCGCGACGCTCCCACTCCCCCGAGCTGGCCACCAGGATCGACTCCCAGTCACCCCGCAGGTTCGGCGCCGCCGGAGACTCCCACGACCCCCACGCCGTCCCCGCACCCCGAGACGAACACCACGCCACCTGATCGACCAGCGACAGCCCGAGCACATCGAGCACCGTCGCCCACCCGTACGCGAGCATCACCCGCCGCTTCCCCGCTGCTCCCGAGTCCGGTCGCGGGGCACGTCGGGCACCGACACCGCGGTGTTGACCCACGCCCGGCCACCCCGACCAAGCACCCCGGCGACGATGGCCGCAGCCTCGTCGGCGAGCTCCCAGTAGCTCGGCCAGGCAACGCGTCGTCGCTCGCCGTCGTAGGCGAGGCCGACGTTGTAGGGCGGCGAGGTCACCACCGCCGCCACCGACCCCGCCGCCAGATCGACCGCGCGCAAATCAGCGCAGTAGATGACGACCTGGCCGTCGTCGTAGAACGGCGCCGCCGCAGTCACGGCGAGTCCTGACCGGTCAGGTTGCGGCAGGCGTCCACGTGAACCCGGCCGAAGCGCCGGATCGCGTGCTCGTACCGGACGCCGAACGTGTCGGCCTCGCCGTCGGCCACCACCGCGGCGTCCAGCAGGCGGGCCACCCGATCCAGCTCGGGCCGCGTGTGGCAGCACACGAGCAGACGCACCCCGGCCTCGCAGGCATCGTCGCTGTCGGCGTGCGACGCACGGGCTGGCGTAGGGCACAGGCAGGTCAGCCGACCAGTTCTCGGCCAGCCACATCACCAGCGTCCGCCAGGTCGTCCTGCAGATCGAGCAGGCCGCTCAGCGTCCGATCCAGCCCCGTGGCCGGACCGACCGCGATCTCCAGGTGATCGATCCCCGCCAGCTCGGCGGCGGTCTGGTCACCGCTCCAGCCGCTCGCCCAGCCACAGCGGCACTCGGCCCGAAAGCCACACTCCTTGTGGGCGACCACCTGGACCAGGTGAGCGAGTTCGTACGGAGACAGGACAGTCGTCATCGCAGCGTTCCTCCATCGAGGGATTGGACGGCACCGGGGCGGACGGTCTGGACGCCAGGACCACCCCGGAACCTGTGGTTGTGCTGTTGCAGAAGCAGTTCGTAGGAGAGCAGCAGCCCGACCGGCGGCCACGCCGCAACCAGCCGACCCACCACGGTCGGATCGGCCGCCGCCACGTTGGCGGCCAGCGAGCGCCGAGGCCGAGCAGCAGCGCCACCCACGGCAGGGCGCCGGCCGGCTGACCGGCGCGGCGGCGGACGAGCATCGTCATCGACGCCGCCACCGCCAGCCCGTCGACCGAGATCGGCAGCAGCCAGGACCGCCAGCCCTCCCCCGCGATGCACGGCCAGCGCCCGCATGTGTTCGTAGCTGGCGACGGCAGCGACCAGCGCGACGAGCACGACGGCGACCGTCGTCGTGCGTCGCACCCACGGACCCACGTCCGGAGCACTGGTCGACGTCGGGCCAGGCATGTCGGCTCGGCCGGCGAACGCCACCGCCGTACCGGTCCCAGGCTCGGACTCGAACTGCCATCGGGCCGGGCTCCGCCAGCGGGAAGGCCAGCTGCGGCCGGTCCATCAGCCGTCACCGCCGTCGGTCGCGGACGCCTCACGATCGCGCACGGACCGCGTAGCTCGGCCTGGCTCGGCGCCCGCATGCCCGTCGCCCGGATGCTGTACGCCTGGCGGCCCCGGCACCGGGTCGAGCTGCCGTTGCACCGTCGCCGAGTCGACGTAGGGCGTGAGCGTGATGCCCTCGAACACGACGGCTGGCGGCACGTGCGGGTGCTGCCGCTTCGGGCGGCACCGGCTGGACCGGCGCGGCGATCTTGACCTTGACCTCGCTCGTTCGGCCCGGCTTGGCCGCCTCCGGGTCGAGGTCGGTCACCCGGACCACCCACACCCGCTCGCCCGTGTCCTTGTCCCGGGCCTGGTCGTCGCCCGTGCCCCGCTTGTCGAAGTCGACCTGCTTGTCGACCCCGAGGCACCAGCGCGCCGTACGGGAACACGGTCTCGGACGGGACCTCGATCTTGATCGCTCCCTGGATCATCGCGGCCCCCTACGGTCACCCGCATTGTGCGGCTTGTATGTATTGACTAGACAATCGCGCGCGACAGCGGAGCGCTGTCAAGACATCGACGAGATTGCCTAGATTGACTAGGCAATCTGACGGGAGGATGATGGAGCCGTGCCAGCCACCACCCAGAGAGGGCCGATCTACCAGCAGATCGCCGACGAGCTGCGCGCCCGGGTCATCGACGGCGACATCCCGCGGGGCGGAAAGCTCCCGACCGAGGCGGAGCTGTCGGCCGCAGTACGGAGTCAACCGGCAGACCGTCCGATCAGCGCTGAGCGTCCTCGTCAACGAAGGCCTCATCTACTCGGCTCGGCCGCAGGGCTACTTCGTGCGCGACGGCGAGCCGATGTACTACCGCCCGCAGCGGGAGTACCGGCCGCAGCCGGCGTCGCCCGAGATGGACCGGTTCATGACCGAGCACTCGGACCTGGGACGGCACCCGACGCAGAGCATCGAGGTCCAGATCGTCGATCCCCGCCGCCCGGAGTCGCCGAGCGACTGCAGTTGAAGCCCGGCGAGCCAGTCGTCGCCCGGCGCCGGGTGCGCTACCTCGACGGCGAGCCGTACAACATCAACGACAGCTACTACCCGCTCGACCTGGTGCAGGGACACCGAGATCATGCAACCCGGCGACATCGCCCGGGGCACCGAACCAGGTCCTCGCCGACCTGGGCTACGAGCAGGTGCGGGCGTTCGACGAGTTCTACGTCCGCATGCCCACGCCCGAGGAAGCGCAGCGCCTTCGACTCGGCCCCGGCACGCCGGTCGCATGCCACGTCTGCACGGGCACGACCGCCGACGACCAGCCGGTGCGTGTGGCGATCAACGTCCTACCCGGCGACCGGCACGTGATCGTCTACGAGCGGGCCAAGCCCTATGAGCGACGACCCTGACGATCCGGAAGGCTGAGCCGGCCGACCTCGACACCGTCGAAGAACTCCGCGCCGAGGCGACCGCGTGGCTGGCATCGAAGGGACTCGACCAGTGGCAGCGGAGGCACCCCCGGGTCCCCGACCCGGGCGACGAGCCGCCGACGCCATCGCCCGAGGCGTCTGCTACCTCGCCTACGACGCAGGACGGCGAGCTCGTCGGCACGATCACCGTCGACGACCGGGCCGACCCCGAGTTCTGGACACCAGCCGAGCGGGCCGAGCCGGCCCTCTACGTCCACCGGATGGTCGTCCGTCGAAGTGCCGCCGGCGCCGGCATCGGCGGCACCGCTGTTGGAGTGGGCCGCGAGCGGGCCCGGACGACAGGCCATCACTGGCTTCGCCTCGATGCCTGGAAGACGAACACGACACTGCATCGTTACTACGAGGCGCCACGGCTTTGTTCACGTTCGAACAGTCGATCTGCCACACCGTGGCTCTGGCGCCCTCTTCAGCGACGCGTTGTTGCCATCCCTCCCGGAGACACGCGACAGTCAGCGACCTGACTGATAGACCGAGCTGACCCGCCCGACTCCGTCCTGCCGAATTACCCTCTCTCGGAGTCGAGCCAGGACCGATGCGACGATGCGTACGAGAGCAACCTCAACAACACATCCAGCTCCGCGTAGCAGGAGCGTTGCGCTCAGCGACCGTGCGGGAACATTACGACGCCGTGGAACGGGAAGCCCCGTTGCGGCGTCGGTGCACAGAGGCCGGTAACTCTGGACCGCAGGGCAGCGGCTGCCACCGACCACACGGCGCAGCGGAAGCCGGGGCGCCACCGCGATCCCCGCTGGCCTCAGAGAGACCTGCGCCAACGCTGCAGGGTTACCCGCCGATCGGTTGCATGGTTCGGTCAACGGCACGGTCGGCGATCTTGCGACCGTGCGCGATCCCTTCTACGACCGCCTTGCGGAAGTGGAACCCGACCAGGATCCGGGACAGCCCGTTCTCGTCAGCTGCTTGCGTGAAGCTGTGGTACGAGCGGAGGACCGGCGCCGGGTCCGTGCAGGTCTGCCCGAATGGGAGCGTGCGGCTGCAGAGGGTGAAGTCCACGTCGTCCGTGCCGAAGAACCGCCTCAGCGCCTCCGCGGCGGCCCCGCCCTGCACGGCGTGGCCGGAGTCGTAGTCCGGGATGGGGGGCGTCGTCACGAGTGGCATCCAGTTATCGTCGGCGACGGTGTCGGGATTGCCGTCCGTGGCGGCGAGCGGATCGCGGTCACCGGCCGCCAGTAGTTGTACGTCTGGAACTTCGTGAACCACGAACCGATGTAGCCGTCGGCCATCGCCAGGTTCAGCAGGCCGAAGAGCCGGGCGCTCTCCCAGAGCCCGACGTGACGGTCGACCGCAACGGTACGGGCGAGTGGTTCCACGCCAGCGGCGGCTCTCGACCCAGAACAGTGCGATCTGCGTCTGGTCCGGCGTGCGGTCGCTCGGTGCCGAGACGCCGTCGCTGCCGAGCCGCTTCACCTCGTTGAAGCTGGCCGTGTACTGGGCGCTCGTCACCGTGTACGGCGGCCCGGGGTTGAACTGTGCGCTGTTCTTCAATACGAAGGGGGTCACTGTCCCCCACGCCGGCAGGAACACCCCCAGTTCTTCAAATCCTGGCGTGAAGCGATACTCGCCCGGCTCCGTCCCCTGCGGGTAGTCCGAGACGAGGAGCGGCTGGTCGGACCCGTCGTTGGCCCGGAGCTGCAGGATCGCAGCGGCAGCAGCCTGGCCGAGCGC
Organism: uncultured Acidimicrobiales bacterium; assembly: GCA_963830865.1. GTDB lineage: Bacteria > Actinomycetota > Acidimicrobiia > Acidimicrobiales > VFJN01 > ZC4RG19. The sequence continues at coordinate 84,040 of CAWHNU010000001.1, forward strand.
GATGCCGTGCTGCTTCGCTGGCCCGGAGGCAATGGCTGCGAGCGCCGCGTCATAGTCGGTCTCGACGCTCTCGACCCCGGCGGCTATGCACTCGGGCGGGAACGGGAGTTCCGCGATCACCGGGAGGAGCACGTTCCGCGCCGCCGAGGCAACCGCGGCGTCGGGCGAAGCCCCCTTCGCGAGGTTCCGTGCATGGTATGCGTAGGGCTTGCTCGTCCGGTCGATCGCGTTCAGCGGGTCGTGGATGGCCACGTGCATCATGGCGTAGAGCCGCGACTCGTGGAGCGGGTCGTCGCCGGGTGAGATGCACGCGGCGAGCGCGGCATCGCCGGCGTTGGCGTTCCAGGCGATGACGGCGTTCGAGGTCGGTGACGCTTGTCTCGCGACGAGCGACCGGCTCGAGGCCGGACTCGACCAGGCCACCGCGGCGAGAAGGGTGATGGACACCAATACGATCACAGGTTTCTTCATGGACCCTCCCGCTCTTCGTTTCGTCCGACGTTCATGGCCTCAGGTTGCTCTAGCAACGGCGCGGACAGATCTGCCGATCGATCGCATCAAGTGCCGGAGGGAGTGACTGTGAAATCAACGATCCAGTCGGCGTCGTTGTTAGGGTCAGGGTGCCTGAATTCAGTCACGCTTCGATACTCTGTTGCAGGGAGTTGGGTAATGAATCCCCAGCTCCCGATATCATCAACGGCTCTGCTATCAAAGGACCCACCTGACCCTCTGTTACCTCTCCGAGCCAGGTTCGGATCTCGATCCCGTCGAGCTCGACGATGGCTTCGCTCCTCGGGATTCCGATGACCGCGTAATCGATATACCAGACGATGCCGCCCAGGTGACGTCGTCCTCGCTGAACGTGATGTCCTCTAATATGGGATGACCCTCGACCCAGAAGAAACGCCACTGGCAGCGCAGTATTGTCTCCGCCCGGGGATGGTCCAGCCCGTTCCGTAGCAGGATCTCGAACGGGACCTCGATGTTCTCGAAGAGCGATCGTGCATCGCCCGCCGTACATCGACTCTCCGCCTCCGCCGCCACCGGGGTGGCCACGCCAAGCGACCCAAGTGCCAAGGGCTACGGTGAGGATCACGCCCTTGCGGACGATGGGCACAGCCAAGGATCCCACCCGCATAGCCGCCTCCTACGAGCCGGTCAGTGACCGTCGTGCTCGCGTGGTGATCAGTGTCCGCCGACGGCATTACCAGCCCATTAGCGATGCTTCGTCCAAGTAGCGAGTGATCAACGGTCTCGTCGAGCAGCTCTTGCATCGACCGTCAAGGCGGGAGTATGCGCTGTCGCGTTCGGCACGGAGCTTCGATCACAATGGACCCTCGCAGTGGACCGTCGAGAGTCCGCACGCGAATGCATCGACTGGCTCCAACCAAACGGGGCTGCCCTGGCGCTCGTAGCTCCAGAACGCCCGAGGGCCGGACGGGTCTACGCATAGGCAAGGTCTCCCTTAGCGCAGGTCGATAGATCCGGCGATCGAGTTCATCGGACCGAGAATCTCACATCTAACGATGGCCTTAACGGACATCCGGCCTAGCGTTGAAGGATGAGCCGCCAGAAGGGCGATCTACGAGGTCTGGCGGCTTAACGGCTACGGAAGCCCGTCCAGGTCGACCTCCGTGACACCATCGTCGTCAGGGCTCGCCTCGTGGATCCGCTTCGCAAGCTCTGGGTCCTGTAGCACCTTCGCCTCGAAGGCAGTGATCACGACCGCAGGTGTCAGGACGATCGTTCCGTCCGGCTGCTCCGTTAGGAAGTACCGGTCGAACGGCTGCTCGGTTCTGCTCAGACTCACCCGCCTCCGGCTGTCCACTTCGACGACGGGCGCGCCAAAGGGCACGGTGCTGGTCATTCGTGGGTCACTCCTCTCGCCCCTTCCTCCGACGTGTGGAGGACAGTGGCGGACCTGGTGCCCAACTCCTCTGAGGGGCTGGCACCTCTACTCCTGGTACTCCGTCTACTAAGTGTTTACAGCACTGAATAATAACACCATAGTGTATCAATGAGCTACAGGCACTAGTGTCACACGGTCACGACCTAGGCATCGACGTGTCGCCGCATCAGCCAGTCTGGACCGGCAGACCTATGTGACGATGTGTCAGCGGTACATCGTGACCATGGTCCACAGTGCGGCTACGATATTCCTCGATGCCCCTGATCAAGTTCTCGGCCGAGGCCAAGGCGACGCTGAGGCGCGTCGCCGACGAGGACCCGCGGAGTCCCGGGTACCTGGCCATCAAACAGTTCCTGTACGACCTGCGGGACGAATCGGCTGACGATCCCGTACGCGGAATCCCGTTCATCGCGATCGGCGGGGGATACACCTACTACCGGCACGTCGGCGCCCACCCGGACGTGTGGGCGGTGGTCTGGAAGCGGCCCCCCGACGGCACCATCTTCATCGTGGAAGTCCTGGACGAGCTGCTCTAGAGCGACTGCCGTGCCGACAGCCTGGCCGTGCCGACAGCCGTGCGGCCAGTCCTGTGCGGTCCCAGGAGATGGTTGACGGTCCTGTCCCAGGAGATGGGCGACAGTGACCCTAGGTTTCATAGGGCGGCCTTGCGGGGCCGGTGGGCTTTGATGCTGCGGACGGGTTGTGTGGTGGTGCGGGCGATGGTGCGGGTGTCGCCGCCGGCCTCGATGGTGAGGGTGCGCTCGGCGACGTGGACGGTGACCACGGTGTGAGCGTGGATGCGGCCGAGGGCGACTTTCTGGCCGGCGACCATGATGACCCCGGTGTTGGAGGCCCGCCGCTGGACCCGGATGGGCTCGAGCACCGGCCGGGGTGGAGGCCCAGCAGGGCGGGCGCCCCTCAGGCGCATGGCCTGGTCATAGCTGAGGGGGCTGGGCCGGGTGCGGAGCAGCTCGCGGGTGTCAGGGTCGAAGAAGACCAGGGCGGTCCCGTCGACGCGGACCGTGACCCGGCGGCCGGCGAGGATCTCGGCGGCGAGCACCGGGCGCCCAGCGAGACTGACCGTCCCGGCGGTGGAGACCACCCGGTCAACCTCGACCGCCGCCCCATCGCTGTCGGGGCGGGGCAGAGGCGGCGGTCCGGCGGGGCGGCCGCCGGTGGCGGCCAGGTGGGCCAGGTCGGCGGTGGTGAGATGGGAGCGGACCGATTTGAGGCGGGCCCCGGCGGCGGTTAGGTGGATCACGTCGCAGTCAGCCCAGAACGTGACGGTGATCCCGGCCCGGGCTGGGCCCAGCCAGAACTGGCGGCCTTCCAGCCACATGTTCCCCGACGGTGGCACCACCCGATCGACCTCGACCGCGCCCGGCGTCGTGGCAAGGGGCGGCAGGGGCAGGACCCGCTCGGGCTTGGGTGGCTCCGGGACCAGGGCCGGGGCGGCGGCCAGCGCGGCGGGGAGCCGTAACGGCAGCGCCTCGCGTTCCTCGTCGGGGACTGGGGCGAAGCGGTCAGCGGGCGAAGCCATGTCCAGGGACTGGTGCGGGCGGCGGGTGTTGTAGTCGCCGGCCACCCACCCATCCAGCGTGGCCTGCACGTCGTCGAGGTCCTCGAAGGGCCCGTGGTCGTTGAGCAGGTCCCGGCGCAGGGTCTGGTGAAAGCGCTCGATCTTCCCCGTGGTCGTCGGTGTGGCGGGCTGGGTCAGCCGGTGCACGATGCCGTTGTCCCGACAGATCCGATCGAAGAGCACCTCACCGCCCCGCCCGAAACGTGCGGTGAATTGCTTGCCATTGTCCGTGAGGACTTCCTCGGGAACCCCGTAGCGCTCCAGTGCCCGAGCGAACGCCAGACACACCGCGCGGCCGGTGGCCCGCAGACACGCCGAGGCGATGACGCAGTAGCGGGAGTGGTCATCCACCCCGGTCACGACCTTGACCTCGGTCCCGTCGACTAGGAACACGCCGCCCACGATGTCGAGCTGCCAGAGCGCCATCGGGGCGTCGCGTTCCCAACGCTTGTAGTCCTCCCGGCGGCGGCCCCGCCGGCGGGGCTCGACCAGGCCGTGGCGGACCAGGATCCGATACACCGTCATCCGCGATGGCACCGGCTCCATCCCGGAGCGCCCGAGCTCATGGGCCAGGCGCCGTGGCCCCCAGCGGGGATGCTCCCGGCGCAGTTCGCACACCGCCGCCTCGACCTCGGGCGGCGACTGCCACGGCGACGACAGGGGCCGCTTCGGGCGATCCATCAGCCCGGCCAGGCCATCGTCCCGATAGCGGGCGAGCCACTTATGCAAGCTCTGGCGGGACACCCCCAGCTTGGCGGCCACCTCGGTGACCGACTCGCCGGCCAGCACGGCCAGCACTGCTCGATAGCGCTGCTCGACAACGGACAACTCGACAAGCACCGATCCCGGCCCCCCGCTGTGCGTCGCCCGCAAACGACGTACAGCCAGCAGGCCGATCACGGCCACTGTCAACCATGTCTTGGGACAGCTTTGTCAACGAATGTCTTCCGGGGACCCGACAGCATGGCCGCCGGCCGGGCTGCGAATTTGGCTCTTCTGGGTCAAGGGCCCGGCTGCGCCGGCGCCACCCCCGGCCTGAGGGCGGCACCTCCGGCGCCGTCCTCGGCCGGGGCCTCGAGCCTCTCAGTCAGCTGACTCTTCGGGCGAGGCAGGTCTTGTCCATCGGATCCTTCTGTCGCCTCGTGGCCGCGTGTCGTTGCTCAGAGCCCGCATTCCCCCTGCCAGTGCGAGCCCGGCGGGGCCAGTTGGGTGGCGATGCTCGCCGGCATCCCTGAGTCCAGGGGGCACACCGAACTGCCCAGATTCAGCAACGCGATGTCGGCACCAGAACTCTCGAAGAACGCCGTCGCGCTCGTCACCGAAGTCGGCGAGAATCCGGGCCCAGCCGTAGCCTTCGGCGCACTTGAGGTAGGTGATCTCGAACGTCAGGTCCTCCCCGACCGCGGTCGGAGCCGGCGATCGCGTCGTGCACCACCGCCGCGTCGCAGCCACCACCCGATGGCCCTGGAGTTGGCGCAGTCGCCGGCCTCACCGGCTCCCCGGAGGCCTCCACAGGTTGGGCCGGTGCCCTGGCCTCGGGTGCCGTGCTCGTGATCGTGGTCGCGGTCTCCGGGCGCGGGCCGGCGGCCGGCTCCGACGATGCCGTGCTTGGCCGCCGGGGAGCGGTGTCGCCGTCGCCCCCGTAGGCGACGAAGCCCGTCACCGCTAGGAGCCCTGTGAGGGCCGGCGCTAGCAGGAGTGCCGAGAATTTCCGCATGGGACGTGCCTTCCGCCTTGTGTTCGAATGCCCTACTGACGCGCAGCACACGGAAACGGTTGTCACCAGCGACCAGATCAGTTGAAACGGCGCCGTGGTCGTCCTGGCCCTGACGACGTCGGGTCGGCTGTACCCGGTCCTGCGCCCACGACCCCAGGGAACGGGGCACCCCACCCGTCCCCGCTCGGGCGCCGGCTCGTCGGCCGTGGGGGCGACGGTCGTTGCGTTCGTCCTTGGGTACCTGGGGTCCACGCCGCTGATGGACCGACGCCGGGTGCGACTGCGGGGTCACGGCACCAACCCGGGGAGTGCCAGCGACCAGAGGACACGCCTGTGACATCGTTGTGACATGCGAGGCCGGCTGAGAGGCTTCCTGCCCTGGTCAGACCCGGTCGCCGATAGTGAATTACGACATCTGATTTCGGCCCGGGCACGCCGGTCGCATGCCATGTCTGCACGGGCACAACCGCCGACGACCAGCCAGTGCGTGTGGCGATCAATGTCCTACCCGGCGACCGGCACGTAATCGTCTACGAGCGGGCGAAGCCCTATTGGGCACGACGCTGACGATCCGGAAGGCTGAGCCAACCGACCTCGACACGGTCGAGGAACTCCGGGCCGAGGCGACCGCGTGGCTCGCAACGAAGGGTCTCGACCAGTGGCAGTGGAGGCACCCCCGGCTCGCCTCGACCCGCCCGCGAGCTGCCGACGCGATCGACCGAGGTTCGTGCTACCTCGCGTATGACGCGGACGACGAGCTCGTCGGCACCATCACCATCGACGACCAGGCCGATCCGGAGTTCTGGCCATCAGCCGAGCGGGACGAGTCCGCCCTCTACGTCCACCGGGTAGTCGTCCGCCGAAGCGCCGCCGGCGCCGACATCGGCGGCACGCTGTTGGAGTGGGCCGCTGAGCGGGCCCGGACGACAGGCCATCGCTGGCTTCGCCTCGACGCCTGGAAGACGAACAGCGCTCTGCATCGGTACTACGAGGCCCACGGCTTTGCTCACGTCCGAACGGTCGACCTGCCACACCGTGGCTCTGGCGCCCTCTTCCAGCGACGCGTGTTGCCGTACCTCCCGGTGAATTCCGATGGGTGCAGCTCGTGTGGAGGGAGTGGCTGATCAGGGAAGTTGACGGTTGGGCTGCTGCGAGCGGCGTTCGGCTGGTGAGGGCGGCGAGTGCCTGGTTGAACGGTCAGCGGGCGGCGGGTTCGTGCCATGCCAGATCGGTGCCGAGTGCTCTGGCGAGCCGGGTGATTGCCTCGCGTGTGGTCTGGTCGCTGACGCGGTCGGGCAGCCAGGCGCAGGCGATGCCGGCGGCTGTTACGTCGGCGGTGGCGCAGGCGGCGGCCAGGCAGTCCTCGATCTGGGTGAGGGAGGGTCCGGGGCCTGAGGGGAAGCGCAGGCCGGGCAGTTGCGCACTGTCGATGACGTCCACGTCGAGGTGCAGGTAGACCGGCGTGCGGCCGATCTCGTGGAGGGCGGAGGTGATCGCGGCCGGGTCGGCGGGCACGCGGCGGACCTGGCTGGCGGCCAGGGCGTCGCGCTCGGCGGGGTCGAGGTCCCTGGCGTCAGCGAGCACGATGCTGGCGTCGGCCACCGGCCGCAGCCCGAGCGCATCGCCGAACAGCTCGGGTGTCCGGCCGGTCAGCATCGCCAGCGCCATGCCGCCGAGGTAGCCGCTGGTCGATATGACGGGGGTGTTGAAGTCGCCGTGCGCGTCCAGCCACACCACTGCCAGGTCGCGATAGCGGCGCTGCAACCCGGCTACCGCCGCGCGGGCGGTGGGGCAGTCGCCGGAGAGCACCAGCGGCCTGGCGGCCCGGGCCACCGCGTCGGCTACTGCCTGGTGCAGCAGGCTGATCCGGGCGGGGACGGGGCCAGCAGGGAGGGCCGGGCAGATCGTCTCGGTTTCGCCGACTGGGACCGGGAAGGCCGGGATGTGCTCGTCGAGGTGCCAGGGCGTGACGATGGGATCCCAGCCGCCGCCGCTGCTGTGGTCAGCCACGAGGTGCCTCTCTTTCCTTCCGGTGGGCGAGTTCTTTGCGCTGGGCGAGCAGGTCGAGCAGCCGTTGCAGCTCGGCGGCGCCTACTTGCAGGTGCGCGGTGAGTTCCGCCCTGGCTTGTTCCGGGCTGCCGTGCAGCGCGTCTAGTAGCTGGCGGTGGTCGTCTGCGGTGCGGCCGAGTTCACGGTGGGAGCGCTCGGACAGCGCTAGGGCGAGGCGCTGGTCTTGCTGGAGCTGTCCGTAGAAGCGGCGCAGCCGGGGGCTGCCGGTGGCCGCGACCAGGGTGGCGTGAAATAGCCGGTCACCGTCGAGCACGCCGGCGGTGTCGCCGTGGCCGAAGGCGCGTTCTATCTGGTCAACCAGGTCGGCGAGGCTCGCGTAGACCGCCGGGTCCCGGTGCCCGGTGAGGGCGTCGGCCGCGGCCAGTTCCACGGCGGCGCGGGCAGCGTAGATGTCGGCGACATCCGGCCCGGTGATGTCCGCGACGACGATGCCGCGGTTCATCTGGTAGCGGACCAGGCCCTCGCTTTCGAGGGTCCACGCGGCCTCGCGGAGGGTACTGCGGGAGACGCCGAGCTCAGCGGCGAGGACGGCTTCACGCAGCGGCGTGCCCGGCAGCAGCCGCCCGGACAAGATGGCTTGCCGGACGGCGTCTGCGGCCTGCTCGGTGGTGCTCTGCCGCTGGATGCTCGCACCCAGGCCGGTGATCGGGCTCGTCACGGTCACCAGTCTCCCAGCGGCACATCCCGGCCGGCGCCGTGCTCGCCGGCGAGCCGGGCGGCGAGGGCGGCCACCGCCGCGTCCTGAATGCCCAGGCCGGTCAGGTCGGCCACGGTCAGCTCATCGTCTGCGGTGCGGCCGGCCAGCCGCCCCGACGCCACAGCTGTCAGCTCGCCATACACCGAGCCCGTCTCCAGCAGGCCGGCCTTCAGCGCGTGGTGCAGCTCGCCTGAGTCCGCGGCGCCGTCGATGCTGTCCGGCACGTACTTGCCCGCTGCCGCCAGGATCTGCGGGTCCAGCTCTTGCTTATGCGGCATGTCGGAGCCGACCGCGGTCACGTCCGCGCCGCGGGCTAGCCAGCCGGCTTCGATCAGGGGCTCGGTGCTGCTGGTCGCGGTGATGACCACCTCGGCGGCTTGGACCGCCTCGCGGGCGGTGGCCGCGATGGAGACCGGTACGCCAGCTGCGGCCATGTCGCGCTGGTACTGCTCGGCTGCCTGGCGGCGGCGGCCCCAGACCGTGACCTGCTCGATGGGGCGCACCTTCAGCAGTGCCTGCAGCTGGTAGCGGGCCTGCCCGCCGGTGCCGATCACCGCCGCCGACCGCGCGCCGGGCCGGGCCAGCAGGTCCGCGGCGACCGCCCCGGCGGCGGCGGTCCGCAGCTCGGTGAGCAGCCCGCCATCGGCGATCAGCATCCGCAGCGCGCCTGTCACGGCGTCGTGGACCATGGTCATCCCGCCGCTGACCGGAAGCCCCAGCCCGGTGTTGCGGTAGAACCCGGTTGCGGTCTTGACCGCGAACACCGGCGCGCCGGCCAGGTATGCACCCTTCACGTGTATCTCGCCGCCGGCATCGCGCAGGTGCATCCCGAACGGGGCCGGCATCACCGCGCCGCCCCGGTCTGCCGTCGCGAACGCCTCGCGCACCGCCGCGATCGCCTCCGCCATGCTGACCAGGCGCCTGACGTCAGCGCTGTCAAGGACCCGGACCATCCAGCCTCCTGTCTTGAAGCCTTGGCCTGCCATGCACTAGATTGCCATATTGTCCGGCAATCCGGCAAGCCAACGCGAGATGAAGGAGTGAGGCCATGTCCGTGCCCGGGCTGCGCCGCGAGGACTTCCCCGTCCTGGACCGGCTCACCTACCTCAACACCGCCTCCGTCGGCCTGGTGCCAGCCTCGGTCGTGACCCCCGCGCACGAGTTCGAGCTCGAGCTGGCGCAGGCCGGGACCACCGGCATGGACGAGGACGCCGAGATGGCCGTCCTCGAAGACACTCGCCGCGGCGCTGCGGCGCTGCTCGGCGCCAGCCCGGACACGATCGCGATGGCCACCAGCTTCACCGAGGCCCTGAACCAGGTGGCCTGGTGGCTGCGGCCCGGCCGCGGCCAGAACATCGTGTCCTCGGAGGTGGACTTCCCCAGCGTCACCTATCCCTGGCACCGCATCGCCGAGGACACCGGCTGCCAGGTCCGGCTGGTCGGCGTGCTGGACGACCCGGACGGCTTCGACGTGGACAAGATCGCCGGCAGCGTGGACTCCGCTACAGCCGCCATCTGCATCAGCCATATCCAGTACCTCACCGGCCACCTGCTCGACCTGGGCGAGCTCGCGGCGCTGGCGCACCAGAACGGCGCGGTCCTGATCGTGGACGCGACCCAGTCCGCCGGGCAGGTGCCGATCGACGTGACCGCCTCCGGTGTGGACGTCCTGATCACCGGGTCCTACAAGTGGCTGTGCAGCACCTTCGGCGCGGCGGTCTGCTACCTCAGCCCCGCCCTGCTCAGCGATTTCCGGCCGCCGCTGGTGGGCTGGCGCAGCACCGAGCACCCCTGGTCCCTCGACGCCCGGTGGCTTCCCCTAGCCGCGACCGCCCGGCGGATGGAGTACTCCACCATGCCCTACGCCGCCGCGATCGCGCTTGGCCGCGCTATCGCCTACATCTCCAGCCTGTCCCTGGCCGAGGTCGCCGGGCACAACCGCGAGCTCACCAGCCAGCTCGCCGACGGGCTGGCCCAGCGCGGCGCGCGCCTGCTCACCCCCCGCGACCCGGCCCGCCGGGCCGGCACCGTCACCGCCCGCTTCCCCGGCCACGACGGCGAGGCCATCGCCGCCGCGCTCACCCAGCGCGGCATGATCGTCTCCCCCCGCGTCAGCTCGACCCGCTTCTCCATGCACTTCTACAACAGCAGCGACGACGTCGCCCAGGCCCTGGCGACGCTGGACGAGGTGCTGCGATGACCTCACCGCGCAGCGAGCCTCACAGCGGTCCGCAGCCGTCACCATTGCTCCGGCCACGGAGAGCACCGTCAATCACGCTCGAAAGCATCAATCCAGAGGACCCGTCCATACCGAAAGATCAATTGCTGGCGGGACACTGCCCCAGCTCCATCCTGACCGGTCAAGATCTGTCTGGATCATGTTCAGATCATGGGGCGGTGAGGTGGCGCGTTGTCGGAGAGATAGCAGGACTCATGCCATGAAGCTCGACGGGTGGGCTGTACTCGATGCCGGGACGTGACGCCGTACGCCTATCGATCCTGTCCGCCATCGTCGCTCCATCGCGTTGACTGTCCGTCAAGGCGCCCGGCTGGCGCCGGGCGCGAAGAGGCCCGGCCTGCGGGCGGCGCCTCCGGCGCCGCCCTCAACCGGGCCAACTACTCGGTGATCATCAGGCTCTGCGGTTGGCTGGCCGTCTCGACGCCGGTGCCGGAATCAGATAGGCCACGGGGCATGGTCGCCGTCCCTCCGAACACGATGTACCACCGTTGGCTCGGCTGGCACGCACCGGCGATGCGGCGACTGGTCGTGGCGGGGTCGATCGGGCTGACTGTGCTCCTCGTGCTTCTCGGCCCCACCACTTGGGAACTGGCGCTGATCGCGGGCTGGGACGCCAGCGCCCTCGTCTTCTTGCTGGCCGTCATACCCCTCATCATCCGCGCCGGCCAGGAGCACACCGCGCTCCTCGCCACGCGGGAGGACGAGACGCGCAGCACCAGCTGGCTGCTGCTGGTGGGAGCGAGCCTCGCCAGCCTCCTGGCCGTCGCCTTCGTCCTCGGCCAGGCGGGCGAGGAGAGCGGCACCGCTCGGCTCGTCCTGATCACCATGGCCACGTTCACGCTCGTGGTGTCGTGGACCGTCGTCAACACGGTCTTCACGCTGCGCTACGCCGACCTCTTCTACAGCTCGCCCGGCGGGTGGGATCGGTTTCGGCGACGACGGGTCCGAGCCACCCAGCTACCGGGACTTCGCCTACGTTGCGTTCACGATCGGAATGACCTACCAGGTGTCCGACACGACGCTGCGGGACCGCCGGTTCCGGCGTGCCGTGCTCAACCAGGCGCTCCTGTCGTACCTGTTCGGCGTGGTGATCGTGGCGACCAGCATCAACCTCATCGCCGGGCTGGTCAGATGACGAGCCCGGCCCGGGCGCGGCGCAACGCTGTGACATCGTTCGCGATGTACTCCGACACGTTCGAGCGGGTGTGGGCGAACGCAGTTCCGGCGTGGGATCGAGAGGCGGTCGCCTGATGTCGGCCAGGCGGATCGACTACCTCGACGACCCCGACGCGCCCGCACCGACAACGGTCGTCCCGTCGGCCAACGTGATCGTCGTCAACGACGACGGGGCCATCCTGCTGATCCGGCGCACCGACAACGGCAACCTCGCGCTGCCCGGCGGTGGCATGGACCTCGGAGAGTCGATCACCGACACGGCAGTGCGCGAGGTCAAGGAGGAGACCGGGCTCGACATCGAGATCACCGGCCTGGTCGGCATCTACACGAATCCGCGGCACTGTGATCGAGTACACGAGCGACGGCGAGGTCCGCCAGGAGTTCTCGATCGTGTTCACGGCGAAACCGGTCGGCGGCACGCCCTTGATCAGCAGCGAGTCCTCGGAGGTCATGTGGTCCGACCCGGCCAAGGTCGAGCACATGCAGATGCACCCGAGCATGCGGCAACGGATCAACCACTACCGCGAGGCACGACCGGAGCCCTACCTGGGCTGAACCACATATGTCGCCTCAACCCGGCGCACTATCGCAACCAACGGGCGCCGTCGACACACCCGGCGTGAGCGCCGTGCCGAACGCTTCACCTGTGGTTCGCATGGCTTGCCCATGATCGAAGGTGTGTGGAACCGCGGTGCCGCAAGCCACGAATCGCCGGGAGCAAGACCGCGAGCAGTGGCGACGTCGTCCGTAGGATCTCGCCGATGCGTTCACCGGCGATCTCGCACGAAGTCCAGGCGAACGGTGTCGTCGTCGTCTCGTATGACGAAGACAACGCCGTAGGACGGGGACCAGTCGTCCGAGATCAGGAAGTACCTGCTGCCGGTGTGCTCCAGGAGCCTGAGACCCTCGTAGCGGAACCGAAGCGCCCCTTCGTCGCCACCCAAGTCCGCTTCGACGACGCCTGGCCCGTCGAGGTGGATCGGCAGTTCGCTGTAGATGGTGACACCGGGCAATGCCGGTATCTGATCAACGAAGTCTTCGGCCAGCCTTGCTCCGAGAACCTCGGCGTAGTTCGACGCCGTCCAGAAAAGGCAGAGCGCCACGAGCAACGCGACGCACATTCGAGCGGTGAGGGACCTGTAGGACTCAGCCGCGTCGGGCGTGCGATGCGATAGGCGAAGCTGCGAGGCGTATAGATAGAGCAGGACGCCGATACCGATGCTCGCCGGGAAGAGCACATACGTACCTGAAGGCCACATCGGGCCCAGGAGCACGACAATCAGCGGTAGGAACAGCCACGCGAGCCCGAGCGCCCGAACGGCAGTCGTCGTGCCGCGCCGACGCGTCGCTACCCGGGGGGCCAAGCGCCGGTCGATCGCTACCCAGACCAGACCGCCGACGCCGACGCCGACGAGCAGCGCTAGGACCGGCCCGACGCTCCGCAGGGCGTAGTCCCGGGTCGACATACCGAGAATGCTCTCGTCGATTCCCAGGCGCCGGGCATGCGTTTCGCTGCGTCGCCAGCCGAAATACACCACGAGGGCGGTCAGCACGGTGACGTTGGCGACAAACCGCACCAATGGCTTGCCTATCGCCATCACCGAGTCGCGATACGCGGGCGCGCCCGGCTGGTTCGACCGGCCGCCCGGGCGTCGCCGCTGTCACCGTGACTCGTGGCGTCGACCCGGCCGTACGCTGGTCGACCTCCTCATCTGCGTAGGTCGCACCGATCACAGCGAGACCCGCGGGTCGACGCGGTCCGCTTCCGGGACGCCGGTCGGCCATGCAGGTGCCAGACCGTCCTCGCATACGAACGCGCTTGGAGGTTGCTGCTCAAAGACGCTCTGGGCGGCCTGGTAGACGTTGCAGTCCAAGTAGGGCCGAAGTACGCCCGCCCACCCGTAATCGGACCCCGCCCGTTCGAACGAGTGTCGAGCCGACTCGACGTCGCCCCGGCATAGATCACTGGCCGCCTGGTAAAGCAGCGCTGCTCTTGGGGTCAGCAGTGTGCGCCACTGCTCGTCGAGGTAGGTCTGGGCCCGGTCGCAAGCGCCGCTGTCGATGATGCGATAGAGGACGTCGTTGTTGTTCGAGACGGTGACGTCTCCGAACGGTAAGTCCCAGCCGTACTCGTCCTCCGCATCGCCATCGCCATCGCCACTGCCACCGCCCGGCACTGCCACCGGCATCGCTGCCGCCACCGCCGCCCGTGTCGCCACCGCCCGGTGCGGGCGAACCGCCCCCGGGGTCGCCGCTGTCATCAGCGTTTCCCCCACTCCCGCCGGTCGAGCCGCCCGGGTCAGGCGAACCCTTACTCGACCCACCGCCACCCGTTGACCCATCCGCTCCACCTTGGGGCTCATCCGTCGTGGCGACTCCGGCCCCGGACTGCTCGTTCTCGGGCCGCTCGTCGCTGGCCGTGTCCTCTTCGGGCCCGTCGACGGCCGGGCTGCTGCAACCACACAGCAAACCGACGAGGAGGAGACCCGCGACGTAAGCAACCGACCGACCAGCTCCTCGTGCCATCGTCATACCGATCCTCCTAGCCGCTCCCCACGGTTGAGAGCATCCAGGCGGGTGCTTGATACGACGCACACCGGCTCACGACCTGCGGTCTCGTCCACTCCACCGCGGCTGATCCCGCGCTCGGTCGAGCTCACGACGCAGAGACGCCTGCGTCCCGCAAAGCCCAGTCGCGCCAGTCCTAATGGGTGCAGGTCAGTTCGGTCTTCGGGCAGGCTGATCGCCGAGCCGCCAGCAGGGCAGCACTGCGTTGTCCTGAGCCTCGAGCTCTATGGCTAGAGCGTGCCCCTGCTGGTCGGTGAGGAGGTCGGCGCGTCCACTCCTCGCAGCGCGGGAGCTGGAACGCCGCGCAGCCCATCACGGGGGATCGACGTCGAGGCGGGCGGCCGTCGATTTCGATCCGCCGTCGACGAACTCGCCGACGACCTCAGACGTCAGCGGCGCCGGGCAGCTCAGGCCGGCCGCTTGCTCCGTCCCGGGCGGCAGCCCGAGAAGGGGCCATCGGTTCCGAAGGCGCCTCCCACGACGACGCACATGTCGGCCGTCGGGCAGTCGACGTCGTCGAGCCGAACCGACGTGACTGCGGCAGGTGGCGGCGCGAGCGCAGTCCAGGCACCGCCCGACAGGCGATGGAACGCCAGACTCGTGCCGTCGGGCGACGGATTCGTGCCGCCGGCCGTCTTCGTGGCCGCCAGGCACGACTCCGGGGCGTCGCACGCGCCGCCGCGCGGCGCCAGCACGAGCCGGCGCTCGGGCAGTCGAGGTCGATGACCCTCCCGATCGACGGGACCGGGATCGGGTCGAGATCGCTCAGCGACGTGCCATCCCGACCGCTGACCGAGCCGACGCGCGGCGCGACCGACCGTCCGGCGAGGCGATGCCGCCAGACGTCCCGTCGAACGCCGGTAGGTCCCGGGCTCTCCGCTCGCCGCCCGGCAGAGGCACATGTCCGACTGACGGACACCCGCTGAGAACGACGACGGATCGGTCGGCCGGGGCGTCAGGTCGGCCAGGTCGAGCCCTCAGCCGCCCGGCGGCCTCCCCGACCGCGACACAGTCGCCAGCTGACGGGCAGGACAGCACGTCGAGAAACCTCGCCGCCGGCACCGGCGTCACCGTCCACGACGAGACTTTCTCTCGGCCGACCCGAGGTCCAGGGGTCACGGCAGCGGGGCTTGTCGCCAGCAGCTGTGACATTGGGTCAGTCGTCAGACTGCGGGCGCCACTGATCAACCTGCCGTCCGTTGCCACCGGCATCACGCACGCATCGCTCTCCGTGATGCCATGAGCAGCCGACACCCGAAGGCGCTGGCCGTCAGCTGGCCCGAGCTTCGAGTTCCCTGTGAACGGAGCGCAGCCGGAAGCCGAGGATGATGTCGGAGATGCCGCGGAACAGTGCCGCCACGCCGACCCAGACGACCAGCAGTACGGCACCGCGGTAGGTCGCGACGGTTGCGTTGTCCGGGCTGATCGCCCAGAAGCCGAGAAAGACCATGATGATCCCGGAGATGAGCTGCATCCACCAGAGACCTTCGAGGTGTCTCGTGCTGAACGCGAACACGATGTCGATGATGCCGTAGAACAACAGCAGCCACCCGACGATGGCGCTGAGCACCAAGAACGTCTCACCCGGCCACATGAGGGCGATGAGCCCGGCGACGATCGACACGATGCCGATCAGGATGTACAGCCACTTCCAACCCGGGGCCACGGCCGCGACGGCAAACTCCATGATCCCGCCGACTATGAAGGCGATGCCGAAGAACACGGCGATGGCCCACACGGTCCGGAAGTTGAACGAGAGCACGAAGAAGGCGAAGACGATCCAGGCGATGCCTGCGGCGAGGAACCATCCCCAGCCCCGGGTCATCGTCTGCATGTCCTCGCGGAGGGATTGTGTGATCACGGCGGAGCCTCCTCCTCAACCCAGCAAGGCGTAATACGGCGGCGAGCGTAGTGTTCCCCGGTCACCGCCGGTGGGACCGGTACGGACTATCACTCGACGTGGTCGAACCCGGCACCTGCCCGACGGCGGGATCGATCGATCCTTCGGCGATAAACGGCGTCGTGGATCTGACCCTCGACCCCAGCCCGACGGAACGCTGTCCGCCTGGGCGCGCTGCCGGCCGGTGCCACGCTCACGCCGACCGACCTCGCCGTCGACGGTGCCGGCCGGGTGGTGGTCCACGGCCCCGGGGCCCCGCCGGGCGGTACTGCCGGCGACGTCGTCGCCCGACTCGACGGGACGCTGGCACTCGACAGGCCGTTCGGGACCGGCGGGTTGACCCCGCTCCCCGGTACCGGCGACGCCAGCCGCGCCGTGGCCGCGGACACCGACGGAGCGGTGACCGTCGTGCGACAGACGGCGGTGCATTCCGGGCCGAGGACGTGCTGATCGATCGACTGCTGCCGTCAGGGCAGCCCGATGGCTCCTTCAGCGGCGACGGTCGTACCCAGGCCACCCTCCGGCTCGATGGAGAAGCCGCCATCGTGCGGGCGTCGACCCGGGCGGGATCAGACGCGATGCTGGCAGGCCAGGTCCAGTCGAGCGCCTTCGTCGCCCGCATCAACGGCTAGCTGTGGTTCCCAATGACGTTGGTCAGTCGTCGTGGAGGCGGCTGGCGTGTCTTGTGGCCGAGGGCGGCCGATGGCTACTACGAGACCCACCACACCGCGGCTCTGGCACGAGAGAGGAGCAGGACATGAGGATCTCGCTGACGAGCCTTTTCGTTGATGACCAAGCCAAGGCACTTGCCTTCTACACCGACGTGCTCGGTTTCCAGAAGCACCGCGACCTCCCACTCGGTGACGACAGGTGGCTCACCGTGGTCTCGCGCTCGGCGCCTGATGGTCCCCAGCTGCTTCTCGAGCCCGGCCGCCACCCCGCCGTGAAGCCGTACCGTGACGCCCTCATGTCAGATGGCATCCCACTCGCGCAGTTCGCCGTCGATGATGTGGAGAGCGAGTACCAGCGGCTCGTCGCAGCCGGGGTTGAGTTCACCCAGCCGCCGACCGACATCGGAACGGCAACGCTCGCCGTGTTCGACGACACCTGCGGGAACCTGATCCAGATCATCACGGAGAAGTAGCGGTGACACCGTGACAGCGCACGAGGTCGACGCGTACCTCGCCGGCTTGGACGAACCCAAGCGGAGCACGCTCGAGCAGCTACGCACGGCGATCCTCGAGGTGGTGCCCGGCGCCGAGCAGGGCCTGTCCTACGGGATGCCGGCGTTCAAGCTGCAGGGCAAGACGGTGGCTGGGTTCGCGGCCTACAAGAGCCACCTGAGCTACCTGCCCCACAGCGGGTCCGTCCTCGCCGAGCTCGGCGGCGACGTCGCCGGCTACGAGACCTCCAAGGGGGCACTCAAGTTCCGAGTCGACGAGCCGCTCCCCGAGCCCTTGGTGAGGAAGCTCGTCGTCGCTCGCCTGCGGGAGCTCGGCGGGCAGTAACGCGGCACCGACGACGCCATCACCTCGGGCGGCCCCATGACATGGTTGTACTCAACGGGGCCGGTTGATCGAGCCGTTCATTCAGAGGCGGTCGCCAATCGAGAAGTACGACGGTTGAGGGGCGCAGGTGTCCAGGACGCGAAGCGAGTATCGGCGCAGCCTCGACGTCTCGCCAACCGCGCCGACCATGCTTTCCGTACCTTGGGCGTTCGTACCCGCGACCTCCGTGGATCCGGGTGCCCTGGCAGTGCTGTTGCTCGACGCCTATCGGGGCACGATCGACGACGAGGGCGAGGGCGAGGCCGAGGCCCGTCATGCGATCGACGATTACCTGGGTCGCCTGCTGCCTGCCTACTCCGTGGTGATCGAGGAGGACGGCCAGCCCGTGGCGATGTCGTTCGTGGTGGTCGTGGGAGGTCGTCACTTCATCGACCCCGTCGCGACGGCGGCCGGCCGCAAGGGCCGTGGGCTCGGTACCGAAGCGGTGTTGCGCTCGCTCGGCGCGCTCGCGCGCGACGGCGTGGCCGACGTCGGTGCTGTCATCACCGACGGCAACGTGGCCTCGGAACGGCTGTTCCGCCGCCTCGAGTTCGTCCGGGTCGGACCCTGGGGCTAACGGTCGGCCTCCATCGGAGCCAGGCGGTTCACTTCTGCCAGACGCGCACGTAGTCGACCTGCGTCTGGATGGTCGAGGGCTTGGGCGGGTTGCCGAGCACAGAGCCCAGCGGGGCGGCCGTCAGCAGCATGTACATCGGCTGAGGGGTCGAGTCCGGGTAGGTCGGCTGGCTGCCGAGCCGCTGACCGTCGAGGTAGGTCGTCAGCTCGGTGGCCGTCCACTTCCCGCCCCACACGTGCCAATCGCACAAGCCACCGGCCGGTGCGTCCCACACGTAGAAATGGGCGGTGTCCGGGGTGCCGCACGGGCCGCTCGTGTTGCGGTGCACGGCGCTCACGTGCTGAACGTCCGCGTAGGCACTGGCGCCCGCATAGCCGGCCCTGATCCCGTTCTCGACCATGTCCCACTCGGCGTTCGGGATCCAGCAGTTGCGTGGTTCGGGCCAACAGTTCGCTGTCTCGTGTGACATGAACCACAGCGCGAGCTTCGTCCACGGACTCTTCGTGGCGCGCGCACGGATCTCGAAGTAGCCCTCGCGCCACACCTTCGCGTTGGGATGGAACGGACGAGCTGCGGCGCGAGGTCCGATCGAAGCGAGCGTCGTGAACGTGGGGTGCGGCGGGGTCGGCGTGGGATCAGCGGTCAGCGTGAGGATGCTGTTCGCCACGGACACCCTGCTCCAGTCGAAGTCCTGCGCACGCCAGGGCTCCGGTTGCCACACCGACCTGTCCAGCGTGTCGAACTCGTCGTTCCACACCATGCGGTAGCCCTGCCCGGCGATCGGCCCCGGCTCGCAACCCGAGGCCTGCCCTAGCAGGGTGAAGGCGCCGACAGTAGTAGTGGCCCCCACGAGAAACCGACGTCGGTCCATGCCCTCATCCCAGCTCGTTCACGCAACACGACCCCTCGATTGTCCTCGGCGGGTCAACAGTCCAGATCATCCCACCTGATCCGTCATCTGCCCCCTGACCTTCAAGAGTTCGTGACCACGACATGCCCGAGTTGCGTCCGCGGCGTCCTGGCTCTTCGCAACCGCGTGCGACGATCTGGCCACCATCCGTGGTCGACGCCAAGTTGTAACAGCCGGCCGTCAACCTCCCGCGTCACCTAGGAGTCGACACCGCTGACCATCCCGGCGGTGGGCTGGTCAGCGGACTCAGGAGGCGACATGCTGTCGCGGAACAGGTTCAGGCAGGTCACCGGGCTGCTGGTGCTGGCACCTCTGCTGGCGGCGGTGCAGGCGGCGGAGTCGCCGGTGGCGGCGTCATCGGCGGCCCGACCGGCGCAGCTCCAGCTCATGGATCTCGGGACCCTGAACGGCGGGTGCTGCAGCTTCGCGGAGGGCATCAACGACCTCGGTGAGGTGGTCGGCAGCAGCGACGTGGGCAACGCAGTCAGCCACGCGTTCCTGTGGCGCGACGGCGAGATGACCGACCTCGGGACCCTCGGCGGCTTCAGCAGCCGCGCCATGGACGTCAACAACCGGAGCGAGGTCGTCGGCGACAGCAACCCGACCGGCAGCTTCGACCTCCACGCGTTCCTGTGGCGCACGACGGCGAGATGACCGACCTCGGGACCCTGGGTGGGTCGACCAGCTCGGCGGCCGGCGTCAACGACGCGGGCGACGTGGTCGGCTACAGCACGACCTCCGTCGGTGAGCTGCACGCGTTCCGGTGGCGGGATGGCGTCATGACCGATCTCGGCACCACCGCGGACTCGACGCTCAGCATCGCCTACGCCATCAACAACCGGGGCCAGGTCGTCGGGCAGAGCGGGCAGACTCCGGTCGTCTGGCGGCGAGGAGTGGCCACGGCCCTCGCGCTGCCATCGGGCGGCACGTACGGGGCGGCTCAGGGCAACAACGACCGGGGCGGCATCGCTGGTTACACCGGCTACCCGAGCGGGCTCAGCGTCAACCGGGCCACGCTGTGGCGGCGCGGCACGGCCGTCGACCTCGGCACTTTGGGCGGGGCCAACAGCATGGCGTTCGACGTCAACAACCGCGGGCAGGTCGTCGGCTGGTCCAACACCGCCGACGGCGGCACCGCTGCTTTCATCTGGCGGAACGGAGTCATGACGAGCCTCGGCGACGTCGGGTGGAACGGCACCGAGGCGTGGGCCGTCAACAGGCGGGGCCAGGTCGTCGGCAACGGCCAGCACCCGAACTTCCGGGCGGTCCTCTGGCAGTAGCGGCCGTTCGGGGGTCGGCGACGCCGCGACGGCGAGCCGACCCCCGGCACCGCGACCTCGAAGGTGGCGAGCACGTCAGTCGGCGGGGTCGGACGTTCCGCCGAGCTGCGTCGTCAGGCGGGAGATCTCCTGGGTCAGGGCGGCGACCTGCGTGTGGAGCTCGACGACCTCGGTCGTGAGGTCGGTCGTCGACGTCTCGTTGCCGTCCGGCGTCTCGTTCTCCGAGCCGCCGACGCGGAAGAAGCTCGCGAGCGATCCGGCAAGGACACCGAGGATGCCGACGCCGGCCACCATGATCAGGACACCGGTGAAGCGGCCCGCTGGTGTCTCGGGGACGATGTCGCCGTAGCCGACCGTGGTCAGGGTCACGATCGCCCACCACACCGAGTCGCCGAAGGTGGCGAACTCCGGGTTCGACGGGTGCTCGGCCCGGTAGGCGGCCGCCGCGCCGATGATCACCACGGCGATGGCGACGATGGCGACACGTCCGATCCGCTCGAAGAGCCGGCGTGCGCCCTTGCCCGCCATCAAGACCCGGACAACCCGTGCGAGGCGGATCAGGATCACGAACCGCGACTCGTGGGCGCCGGGCAGCAGGAACCACGGTGCGGTGAGCACCACGACCAGTAGGTCGAAACGCCCGAGCCACGTGGCGACATAGTGGTTGAGCCGCCGCCGGTGGACGACGAAGTCGACCAGGAACACGATCCAGGCGACGATGTTGACCACCGCGGCGAGGATGCTGGCATCGCCGCCGGGCAACAGGATCAGCGGCAGGAGCGCCGCCAACACCAGAGGGAACGCCATCGCGCCGTCGAACCGCGCCAGGCGCCGCGCATCCTCCGGCGATCGCGGTCGCCCGGCTTCCCGCTCGTCGGGACGTTTGTCCACCGCCTCGTACCCTCGCGTACGGGGCGAACCGCATGGCGGACCCTCGCTGGCAGTGCGACGATCACTCGATCTGGCTCGACGCCCGGCGGGCTCGCGCTGAACGAGACCGCCGACGAGAGGGGGTGACGAGGTGAGCATCGTCAGCGGGATGGCGTTCGGCAGCGTTCCCGCGAGTCGCAAGCGCTGTTCGTTCTGCGGACGTCGGGACGAGGTCGTGGAGCACCTGGTGCGCGCCCGCGGCGGCACCTACATCTGCGATCGCTGCGTGGCCCAGGCACACGAGGCGATCGCGAACGCGCCGCCGGACGAGCGGATGCTCCGCATCAGGCCGACCCCCGCCCGGGTGGCCGACCGTGACACCGCGGAGCTGGCGGTCGAGCGGGCGTTCGAGACGCTCTTCAACCCGGAGCTCCCGATCCCCGAGCGCTGCGCGGCGATCGTGGGCGGCGCCAACCTCACCACCGCGATGCAGCAGGTCAACGACCGCTACCCGGCCCGTGACGTGGAGGTGGCGGTGGACTACGTGCGGTTCCTGAGCGAGGACGAGGCCGAGGTGCGGTTCGTCCTCTTCCTGCTCGCGGTTCGGACCATCCGGAATGGCACGGACCGGACACGCCGTGCTGGTCGGCCAGGAGTGGAAGGTGTCCCGGGACACGTGGTGCCAGCTGGTCGGGATGGCCGGCGTCGAGTGCCCGCCTCCCGAGGCATGACTGACGCCCTGCGCCGTCGGGCCGCTCCTGCGTGGCACCTGTGCGACGCGCCGGACTCGAGGCGTACGTAGCGTTGGTCGATGCTCACCGCTGCCGAGTACGCCGCTGACCGAGTGGCGTCGGTGCGTGAGGATCCGGCCGGACGGCTGGCGCTGCTGGGGTCCCTCTACGAGGCACCACCGGGCCTGCCCGAGCTGCATCTGCCCTACCGGCGGGCGGCGTTGGGGTTCATGGGTTGGCAGGTGCGCCGCGGCGTGCTCAACCCCATGGACGGTGAGGTGCCAGGTAGTCCCTGGTGGCGGGCGGTCAACGAGCGCCTCCTGCGCGACACCGCCGAGTCCCGTGCCCACGTGCTGGGTCGGGGCGGACCCGTGTCGTCGTCGAGCGTGCGGTTGGCGGTGGCCTTCGCTCGCCGACCGTCGGCGCGAGGGTGGTACCGGGCTCACAACGCGACGATCGTCACCGCCTACCTCGAGCACCGCGACCTCGCCGAGGCCGAGTCGCGCGTGGAGCGCTTCTTCATCAACCTGGTGCTCGTCCGGGTGCTCTACGCGCATGCACTGGTGGCGGCACCGCGCCTCGCACTGAGCTGGTTGTCGCCGGTCGCCCCGGTGCTGGGTGACCCACGGGTCGGGATGACCGGCATCTTCCTGTCCCTGTCCCGGGTGCTCCCCGCCCAATACCCGCTGCGGCGAGACCTCCAGTGGTACGTCGACGACGAACAAGGCGTCGGCCGCCTCCTCGACCTCGGCGTGATCCAGCCACGACTGCGCGCCCTCTACTCGTGGTCGGCAGCCGAGCTGGCCATCCCCGAGCTCGACACGCTGCTCGAGCGCCAAGTGCCCGCCTACGCCTGGGACACCGCCGACGAGGAGCCCTGGAACCCGACGCCGAGGCTCGTCGTTCGGACGGCGCGACGGGTCCTCCCGGCGCGCGGTCTCGACACGTGAGGAGCGCGACCTCACCGGAGTAGTGGGCGCTCGCGGAAGTCACGTGGATGTATCGCCGAGTCAGATTCGTCGCTGGCGAGGACGCAGGAGGAAGGCGCAGCCAGCGGCTGCATCGACGACGAGGACGAAGTCCAGCGGCGAATCTGGCTGGCGAGACGCCACGCTGACTTCCGCGAGGGTCCACTAGCGGAGACGGAAACGAATCGGGGCCGCGTGGAGTGATGTCGTGCCGTCCTGTTCGAGCCGGTGCAGGACGACACGGCACGCCCGGTGCGACCGGGCGCAGTCGACCGCTGGGCCCTGCGGCGGCTGGATGGTGCGGTGGACCACCATGTCCAGCGTGACGTCGCCGGAGGCCGGGACCGTCACGGCCGCGGGGTCCGCCACGCAGCTACGGGCCACGTTGGCCGGCGACGGGTCGTGGGCGATGCCGGGCGCGCACTGGTAGGCGGTCCACTGGCCGGACGCCACGCCGTCCACTACCGGGCCGGCGTAGGACGCCATGAGCCGGCGGCCGGTGACCGTGACCGTCTGGCCGTCGCGCAGCCGCGCCGACGGCGTCGCGGACAGGCTCCCGCGGGCCATCGTGTACGGCACCTCCACGGTCGCGCTGGAGTCGAACAGCACGACGCGGCACTGCTCCCGGCACACGATCGGCGCGCCGCTGAGCAGGCCCGTGTAGCGCTGGACGGCGGGCACGACGACGTGCAGGTTCCCGGCCGCGTCGGTCTCCACGAAGAACGGGGCCTGCGGGTCCGGCGGGGCGCAGCGGTTGAACAGCACGCTGGGCGAGGTCACCGGCTGGTCGCACACCCCCAGGATGAAGCTCGTCCGCGGCCGCAGGCCCGTGACGTCGATGGTCAGCGGCTGCCCGTCGAGCAGGCGCGTGGTGTCGGACGTCGTCACCACGGGCGGCGGATGCTCGAACTCGATCGGCCTCGTCGCCAGGGACGCATCGTCGTCGGCCACCGTGTCGACCGCCATCACGCAGCTCGAGAACGGTGAGCAGTCGACCTCGGTGCCGTCCTCCCCGACGAAGCTCCGGGCGACCTCATAGGTGATCGTCGTGGTCCCCAGCGTCCCGTCCGGCGCGGGCACCACCACCACCTCCCGGAGGTCGCGGCACGGGCCGTCCGCCAGGTCCCCGGTCTCGGTGACCGACGCTGCGCACTGGCCGACGAGGAGGGGCTCGGCGGTGTTCGCCGCGACGTCGACGGCGATCTCCTGGCCGTCAGCCAGATCCTCCGCGGGCGTCGGGAAGGCGTCGAGCAGGAAGGAGGGCCGGGTGACCGTGACGTCGACGGTCGCCAGGCGCGTGCCGGCGGCGTCGAACGATGCCAGCGCGCAACCGCCGGACTGGCAGTCCGCGGTCCCCGCCGCGCTCGGGATCGTCAGGACGGGCCGCAGCTCGACCGCGCCGTGGCCGGTGCCGTCGAGCGTGACCGGCACCGTCACCGGGCAGTCGCCGGCGCCGAGGGTGCCGGCCACCGGCACGGCGCACTGGGCGACGGTGAGCGCGGCGCCGGGCTCACCCGACAGCCAGGCGTGGAAGCTCTGCCGTGTGGTGACCGTCGCCGGTGCGACCGCGAGCGGGCTGGGCACGACGTCAATCGGCGCGAATCCGATGCTGCCGGCGTCCGTGCTGACGAACATCACGCAGTCGCCGGGGGCGTCGCCGCAATGGACAGGCGCGGGGAGAACGCTGGTGAACGTCTCCACCACCGTGCGGGTCACGCGGCCGTCGGCCGGCGGGCGCAGCAGGTCGAACCTGCACTGCGACAGGTGGACGGCGAAGGGGTCCGGAGCGTCGAGGATCGACGCGTCGCACTGCCCGGCGGCCATCAGGCTGACGGCGTCCAGGTTGGACACCGTCAGGACCACCTGGTCGCCGGCCCGCAGTCCGGCCGACGGGGTGGCGGTCACGTCGAGCACGACTGCGGCGCCAGCCGCGGGCGTCCCGGCGACCGGGCCGGCCACCAGGCTCACGCCGGCGGCCGCCATCACGGCGATGAGACGTTGCCTGACACCACGCACCACGGTCCCTCCCCAGCCACGCAGGCGAACCGCCCGAGTATGGCGGTGGCCGGCGGAGGGGTCAACGCGGGGCCCCGCGGCGTAAATCGCCGCCGACACGCCTCGCCGCCAACGCCATACTCGGGCCGATGTCGGCAGCGACGGCCCCGGACCTGCTCGCGCTCGTCGCCGCCGACATCGGCGTCGAGATCGTCGGTCGGCCGGGCGGTGGGGAGAACGGGGCCGCGTTCGTGCGCGACGACGGGGGCCGGGTCCTGGTGCTGAAGGCGGCCCCGGGCGTCGCCGCAGCCGCGGCGTGGGCACGGGGCGCAGCGCTCGCCGAGGCGCTACGCCGCATCGGGTACCCGGCGCCGCACTACCACGGCACCGGCACAGGCACGGGCACCGGCGCGACCTGGTCGCTGCAGGCCGTGCTGCCCGGGCACGTGCCCGACGTGACGTCCGCCGGGCACGTGCGCCAACTGTGCGCCCTCGCCGAGCGCCACGCCGGCCGGGCGTCCCGTCCCGACCCGGGCTGGCCCGGCGGGATCGTGCGGCTGGCCGCCGAGGCGGCCGCCCGGCTGGCCGCCGGCACCGGCTCGACCGCCGCCCGGCGGTGGGGGGACGAGATCGGTGAGCGGCTCCCCGCGCTCGCCCGCGAGCCCGCCCCGGCGGCCCGCCGCGGCGACGTCGTGCACGTCGACTTCCACCACCGGAACTACCTCGCCGACGGCGACCGGGTCACCGGCGTGTTCGACTGGGAGGCGGCGCAGGCCGGCGACTGGCGGTTCGATCTCGCCACGCTCGCCTTCTGGGCGTGCCTCGCCGGGCCCGAGATGTCCCCGGACGCCAGGGGCGTCGCCCTCGAACGGGCCGCGGCCGAGTGCCCGCCGTCCTCGCTCGCCCTGTACGGGATCTGCCTCGCCGCCCGCACCCTGGACTTCTACGCCGGCCGCCGGCCCGCGGCGGTCCAGCCGGCCGCCGACGCCATCGGCGACCGGGTCGCGGCCTGGTGGCGGTAACGCCGGCCCGCGCCCCTAGCCGGGGAACCGGGCGAACTCGACCCGCGCCTCGTCGCCGGTCAGGTCCAGCAGCGCCACCCCCGCCGGGCTCGGCGGCGACGGCAGGTTCGGGCTGCCGGGGTTGAAGAACAGCACCCCGTCGTGCCGCTGCTCCATCTGCGTGTGGGTCCCGCCGAACGCCACCACGTCCACCGGCCGCCCGAACCGGCGCTTCAGCAGCGCCGCCAGCGGCGGCTCGTCGGGGAAGCCCAGCGACTCGTCCACCACGATCTTCTTGTCCGGCTGCGCGAGGTTGAACGTGAGTCCCACGGCCATGCCGCCGGACTCGAACGCCCGCACCGGCGGCGCCGCCTCGTCGGCCCCGCCCGCCTGCCACGGGATGTAGCCCTTGTTGCCGCCGACGGGCACCCAGACGGGCGCCACCTCCAGCAGCCGGTCGAGGATGGCCTTGCGGCCGACGTCGCCGAGGTGGACGACGAGGTCGACGCCGGCGAAGGCGTCCAGCACCGGATCCGGCAGGTCGCTGCCGTCGGCTTTGGCGCTGTGCGTATCCGCCAGGAAGCCGACCCGGCGGGGGGCGATGACGGTCATCGGCCCCATCGTCCCAGATACCGGCACGCCCGGGTCGACGGGACACCGGCCGCGCCGCCCGGCCACACTGGGTGCCGGTGCACGACGGTGACCCCAGGGACGCACACGCCTCGCCGCCGGCGCCGGCCGGGCGGTGGCGCTGGCTCGGCCACCCCGCGTTCGGCGCCGCCGTCGTCGTGCTCGCCCTGAACGATCACGTCCTCAAGTCCCGCTACCCGGGGTGGTGGACCGGCAAGCTCAGCGACGTGGCCGGACTTGCGGTCGCCGGGACCGTGGCGGCGGTGCTGCTCGGCCCGCGCCGGGGCGTCGTGCTCGCCGGCGCCGGCTTCGTGGCGCTCAAGGCGATCCCGGGCGTGGCCGAGGCGGCCGCGGCCGCTGCTCGGCGGCGTCACGCTGCGCGACGCCACCGACCTGGTCGCCCTCGCCGTCCTCCCGCCGCTGGCGTGGGCGCTGCACGCGCCGAGGGCTCGGCCGCTCCCGCGGCCGGCCCGGGGCCGCCTGCCCGCCGCCGTCCTCCCCCTGATCGGCACGGTCGGCGCCGTCCTCACCGCCACCGCCACGTCCTGCGCCCCGGACCCGGCGGTGACGGCGATCGTCGTGGACGCCGACCGGATCTACGCCCTCGTCGACCGCGGGTCCACGAGTTCCGGCTGGGCGGTCAGCGAGGACGGCGGGGGGTCGTGGTCGGCGAGCGACCCACCGCCCGGCGACCACCCCGATCCCCAGCGGCCCGATCCCTACTCCGACGTCGAACCCTTCGGCCCAACCGAGGCATGTGCGGGCGACGGCACCTGCTTCCGGCTGCGCGACCAGCGCGTCATCGAGCGCCGCGAGCCCGGCGGCGACTGGATCGAGGACGAGCGCCTCAGCGACGACCAGTTCGACGCGATCTCGACAGGCTGCCCGCCGAAGCACGAGGGCGTCCTGACGTCGATCGGCGTCGGGGACCGGTCGGACGGCGGCCTCACCGCGGCGGCGAGCCTCGGCGCGGACGGGGTCCTCGTCCGCGCGGACGACGGGTCCTGGGAGCAGCGCCGTGCCGTCGTCGACGTCGAGAACAAACCACCGGCGACGACTCACCCGTAGCGGCTATCCATCGGGGATGGCACCGCCACCCACGGAAGGACGAGCGATGCCCAAGGTACGGGTGCACAACTTCTCGATCTCCGTCGACGGCTACGGCGCCGGGATCGACCAGAGCCTCGACAACCCGCTGGGCATCGGTGGCATGCGGCTGCACGAGTGGGTGTTCCAGACCCCCACCGGCCGAGACATGCTCGACGACGGACGACGGCGACGCCGACGAGGGCGGCGACGCGGTGGGACCCTGCGCCGAGGCGGCGCTCGAGCGGGCGCTGGCCGCGGCCGGCGGCCAGGACGTGCGCATCGGCGGCGGCGTCGCCACCGTCCAGCAGTACCTGCGGGCCGGCCTGGTCGACGAGCTCCACCTGGCGATCGCGCCGGTGCTGCTCGGGCGGGGCGAGCGCCTGTTCGCCGGCATCGACCGCGCCCTCGACCCCTACGAGGTCGTCGAGGTGACCACGTCGCCGAGCCGCGTCGCCCACGTCCGCCTGGCCCGGCGCCCCGCCGGGTGACCGCCGACGACCGCTACGCCGCCTTCCTCCGGGAGCGCCACCGGCCGGCCCACGGCCGCCGCTCCGCCCGGTCGCATGCGTCGTTCTTCCTGCCGCTGGTGGCGGCGGGCGACCGGGTGCTCGACCTCGGCTGCGGGCCGGGCTCGATCACGGTCGGGCTGGCCGAGGCCGCCGGACCGGGCGGGACCGCCGTCGGCGTCGACCTCGACCCCGGCCCGGCGGCCGTCCCGCTCGTCCGGGCCGACGTCTTCCGGCTGCCGTTCCCGGACCGGTCGTTCGACGCCGTGTTCCTGTGCGCGGTGCTCCAGCACCTCGCCGACCCGCACGCCGCGCTCGGTGGAGGCCCGACGCGTGTGCCGGCCCGGCGCGGCCATCGGCATCGCGGACGCAGACCGCGGCGGTGTGCTCGTCGAGCCGGCCGACCCGTGGCTGGACCGCGGCCACGAGATCCTCGACCGGCTGCGGGACGGGACCAGCATCCACGTCGGCCGCCAGCTCCGCGGCCTGCTCCACCGGGCCGGGTTCGTCGACGTCCGGGCTCGGTCCCGCGGGGGTGGGGCCGGCGGTCCCGAGGCCGCCGCCCACACCGCGCAGCAGACCAGCCTGTTCGAGTCGCAGGCGCTGGCGGACGTGGTCGTCGAGCGCGGCATCGCCACCCGGGACGAACTGTCCGCCGTGGCCGCGGCCTGGCGCCGCTGGGGCGCCGACCCGGGGGCGACGCTGGCGGTCCACTGGTTCGAGGCGACGGCCCGGGCGCCCGGCGGCGACGGCGGTTAGGACAGCCCCAGCCACAGCCGGACGAGGTCGCGGAGGCGATCGATCCCGATGCCGGTGGTGGCGCTCACCCACACCACGTCGCCGCGCTCCAGGTCGCAGCCTGCCGCCAGGTCGCGCTTGCGCCGCTCCCGCTGCGCCGCCCGCACCTTGTCGTGCTTGGTGGCCACGACCGTGTGGGGCAGCCCCTGGTCCCGTAGCCAGTCGAGCATCTGCCGGTCGAGCTTGGTCGGGCCCACCTCGCCGTCCACGAGCAGCATCACCATCGCCAGCGCGTCGCTCCCGGTCAGGTAGCCCTCGATCATGGGTTGCCACGACGCCCGGGTGCCCTTCGACACCGCCGCGTAGCCGTAGCCGGGGCAGTCGATCACCGCGGCCCCGCTGTCCCGGGCGCCGGCCCGGTAGCAGTTGAGCAGCTGCGTCCGGCCGGGCGTCTTGGACACGTGCGCCAGCCCCCTGCGGCCCGCCACGGCGTTGAGGAGCGACGACTTGCCGACGTTCGACCGCCCGACCACGGCGATCTCGGCCCGCGCCGGGGGCAGGCGCGCGCCGTCGGTGGCGGACGTGACGAACTCGAGCGGAAGCGGCGCGCTCAGGCCAGCGCCCGCCGCAGCGCCTCGCCCGCCTCGTCGATCGCGGCCTTGCCCTCGGGGATGGCGTCGCCCATCGAGAAGAACCCGTGGATCACGCCGTCGTAGCGGCTGGCCTCGCACGGCACGCCCGCGGCCCGCAGGCGCTCGGCATAGGCCTCGCCCTCGTCGCGCAGCGGGTCGAACTCGGCCGTGATGACCAGCGCGGGCGGGAGGCCGGGCAGCGCGCCGTCGGCGCAGTGCAGCACCGACGCAAGCGGCTCCTGCGTGCAGTCGACGTCGCCCATGTAGTGGTTCCAGAACCAGGCCATCGTGTCCTTGGTCAGGAAGTAGCCCTCGCCGTTCTCGTCGATCGACGGCCGGCTGAGCGACCCGTCGGTGACCGGGTACACCAGCAGCTGGAACCGCAGCGGAGGGCCGCCGTCCCGCAGCGCCAGCGCCACGGCCGCCGCCAGGTTGCCGCCGGCTGAGTCGCCGCCGACGGCCAGCCGCCCGGGGTCGACGTCCAGTTCGGCGGCGTTGTCGGCCACCCACCGGGTGGCGGCCACGCAGTCGTCGAACGCGGCCGGGAACGGATGCTCGGGCGCCAGCCGGTAGTCGACGGACACGACCGTCACGCCGCTCGCCGCGGCCACCGCCCGGCAGGTGCCGTCGTGGGTGTCGAGGTCGCCGATCACCCAGCCGCCGCCGTGGAAGTAGACGAGCGCGGGCCGGGGCCCCGGCGCGTCGGTGGGCACGTACACCCGCACGGGCAGGTCGCCCGCCGGCCCGGGGATCGTGCGGTCCTCGACCGACGCCATCTCCGCCTTGGACTCGGTGGCGCTCAGGGCGGCGTACCCGGCCCGGAGCAGTTCGGGCGTCTGCTGCTCGATGGGCATCTCGACCATCGCCAGCAGGTCGAGTATGGACTGGACCTCGGGCGTGACCGGCATGCGCTCCCCTTCCCCCACGTTGGCTGATGCGGGCGTCATCATGGCATGCACGGCGTCAATCGGTGCCGTAGAAGAGCCGCTCCACCACCCGGCGCGACCGCCGGGTCACCCGCCGGTAGCCCTCCCGCAGATCGGACGCGGTCGTGTCCAGCGAGCGGGCCAGCCGGGACAGGTCGCCCTGGCGGGACGGCAGCGCATCGGCCGCGGTCGGGGCGGAGCCGATCAGCCACCACCGGTTCCGGGTCCGCTCGCAGAACCGGTAGGCGGTCCGCAGGATCTCGGCGTCGCACGGGGTCGATGGCGCCGGCCGACTCCAGGGCGTCGAGCGCCCCGACCGTGGACGGCGATCGGATCCCGGTCCGGAGCTGGAGCAGCTGGGCGGTCCACTCCACGTCCGACAGCGAGCCGCGGCCCAGCTTGAGGTGGAACGCCGGATCCTCGCCCGGCGGGATCCGCTCGCGCTCGACGCGGGCCTTCATCCGCCGGATCTCCCGCACGTGCTCGGCGGTGAACGGGCGGTCCCAGACCGCCTCGGCGATCAGGTCGGAGAACCGGCGGCCCAGGTCGGGGTCGCCCGCCACCGGGCGGGCCCGGGTCAGCGCCTGGCGCTCCCAGGTCTGGGCCCAGCGGTCGAGGTAGACGCCGTAGCCGTCGATGCTGCGGGACAGCGGGCCCTGCCGGCCCTCCGGCCGCAGCCCGGCGTCGATCGGGTAGATGCGGTGCGCCGGCGTCGCGCCCGCCAGGAACCGGACCAGGCCCGACGCCAACCGCAATCCCTCCTCGTGGTCCTCGGGCGTGGTGCCCTCGTGGACGAACAGGACGTCGAGGTCGCTGGCGTACGACAGGTCACCGCCCGCGAGCCGCCCCATCGCGACCACGGCGAACGGCACCTGGGGGTCGAGCTGGTCGAGCGCCACGGCGCAGGTCGCCTCGGCCAGTGCGGTCAGGTCGGCGCCGACCGTGGTGACGTCCGCCTCGCCGAACACGTCCCGCGCCGCGACCCCGAGCAGGTGGCGGTTGCGCCAGCGCAGCAGCGCCCGCTGGCGCTCGTCGGCGTCGTCCCGCCAGCCGAGCGTGCTCGCCGCCGATGCCACCAGCGCATCGCGCTCGCTGGTCTGCAACCGCTCGGCCGCCGCCAGGCGGGGGATGAGGTCGGGGTTGGCGATCAGCACGTTGCCGATCAGCCCGCTGGTGCCGAGGAGCAGGCACAGGCGCCGCGCCACCTCGGGGCTGTCGCGGAAGGCGTGGGCCAGCTCGACCGCCCGCCGCTCACCCGAGGCCAGCTTGCGCAGGCCGAGCAGGCCGAGACCGGGGTCGGGCGAGGCCGACAGCCAGTCGAGCACCAGAGGCATGAGCTGGCGCATCATCCGGGACGAGCGGGTGAGGCCCCGGGTCAGCTCCCGCACCGCGGCCCGGGTCCGCTCGACATCGGCGAACCCGAAGCTGGCCAGCGCCTCGGCCGCCGCCTCGGGCGACAGCGAGCCGGCGCCCGCGAGGGCGTCGAGCAGTGGCCGGAAGTACAGCCGCTCGTGGATCGTGCGCACGAGGTTGCGGTGGCGGGCCAGGTCGCGGTCGAAGGCCTCGGTCGGGCCGGCCTCCGGGCTGCCCCGGTAGCCGAGGACCCGTGCGATGCGGCGGCGGTGGTCCCGGTCCGCGGGGAGGGTGTGGGTCTGGCGCTCGTCCTCGATCTGGAGGGCGTGCTCGACCCGGCGCAGGAACCGGTAGGCCGAGGCCAGGCCCGCGGCGTCGTCGGCGGCCACGTAGCCGGCGCTGTCCAGCTCGGCCAGGGCCCGCAGCGTGGTCGGCGACCGCAGCTCGGCGTCGGACTGGCCGTGGACCAGCTGGAGCGTCTGCACCGCGAACTCGATGTCCCGGATCCCGCCCGGCGCCCGCTTGACCTCCCGGTCGGCCAGGCCCCGGCGCAGGACGTCGGTCTCGGCGCGGGCCTTCATCGACCGCAGCGACCGCAGGTCGTCGGCGGTGAGGCGACGGCCCCACAGCACGAAGCCGGCCGCCGACGCCCACTCGCGCCCGACCTCGGGGTCGCCGGCGACGGGGACCGCCTTGAGCAGGGCCTGGAACTCCCACGGCTGGGCCCAGCGGCGCCAGTAGTTGAGGTAGCTCTCGATCGAGCGGGTGAGGGCGCCGTCGCGGCCCTCCGGCCGGAGGTTGGCGTCGACCCGGAAGCACCGGCGGGCGATCTCCATCACCGCCCGGGCGCCCCGGGGGTCGCCCTCGACGAACATGACGTCGACGTCGCTGGCGTAGTTGAGCTCGCGGCCGCCGAGCTTGCCCATCCCGACCACCGCCAGGTCATCGGCGCCGGCGAGCCGGACCGCGGCGCCGAGGACGTCGCCGGCCAGGTCGGCCAGGGATGCTGTCGTGTCCTCCAGTGGGTCGAGGGCGAGCAGGTCGCGGGCGACGATGCGCAGCTGCGCGAGGCGCTTCCAGCGCGCGAGGGCGTGGGGGTCCGCGACGCCGGCGGCCCCGCCAGGCGCCGGCGCGTCCAGGTCGGCGAGGACGTCGACCGCGGCGGGGTCGCTCTCCACCAGCCGGGTGGCGCTTCGGCTCGCGGCGGCCACGGCGACGACGGCGGCGGCGAGGGCGGGCTCGGCCGCGACGCGCTCGCCCAGATCGCCGTCGAGGCGGCCGAGCGTGGCCCGGACCGCGTCCGGGTTCGCGCTGTGCTCGACCAGCTCGGCGATCGGCGTCCCCACGACGTCCACACGACGAGTGTGCCTCCCGGCGCCGGGCGAAACCTACGCTGGGGGGCATGGCCCGCCTGCGCGTCGCGCTGTGCCAGATCAACACCACCGTCGGCGACCTCGACGGGAACGTCCTGCGGATACTGACCGCGCTCGCGGAGGCCGACGAGGCCGGCTGCGACCTGGCCGTGTTCCCCGAGCTCGCGGTGTCCGGCTACCCGCCCGAGGACCTGCTGCTCAAGCCGGGGTTCGTGGCCGACAACCGCCGGGCGCTCGACCGGGTGGCGGCGGCGAGCGGCCGGTGCGCGGCGGTCGTCGGGTTCGTGGACCAGGGCCGGGACCTCTACAACGCCGCCGCGGTGTGCGCCGGCGGGCAGGTCCGGGCCGTGTACCACAAGCGCAACCTGCCCAACTACGCGGTGTTCGACGAGGAGCGCTACTTCGCGCCGGGCACCGGCGACGCCCCGCTCGTCGAGGTCGCGGGGGTGAAGGTCGGGGTGTCGGTGTGCGAGGACGCCTTCAGCCCCACCGGACCGATCGCGGCGGCGGCCGCCGGCGGGGCCGAGCTGGTGGTCAACATCAACGCATCGCCGTACTACGCCGGCCGGCTCGCCGAGCGCGAGCGCATGCTGGCGACCCGGGCGTCGGACGCCTCGTGCACCCTGGTGTACGTCAACCAGGTGGGCGGGCAGGACGAGCTGGTGTTCGACGGGGCGTCGATGGTGTTCGACAACCGCGGCGAGCTGGTCGCCCGGGTCGGGCAGTTCACCGAGGAGACGGTGATCTGCGACGTCGAGGTCCAGCCGGTGTTCCGCAAGCGGCTGCTCGACCCCCGGGGACGGGCGTCGGACGACCCGCTGCCGGTGATCGCTCTCTCCGACCGGCCCCGGGTCGCCGACCCGGCCGACGTCCGCCGGCCCGAGATCGTGCCGCCGCAGGCGCCGGTCCGCGAGGTGTACGAGGCGCTGGTCATCGGCACCCGGGACTACGTCCGCAAGAACGGCTTCACGGACGTGGTCATCGCGCTGTCGGGCGGCGTCGACTCGTCGCTGGTGGCGGTGGTGGCGGCGGACGCGATCGGGCCGGAGCACGTCCACGGGGTGCTCATGCCGTCGCGCTACTCGTCCGACCACTCGCTGACCGACGCCGAGAAGCTGTGCGCCGAGCTGGGCATCGAGAGCCGGGTGGTGCCGATCGAGCCGGCGCACGCCGCGTTCCTGGACATGCTGGCGCCGAGCTTCGCCGGGCTCGACCCGGACATCACCGAGGAGAACCTGCAGTCCCGGGTCCGGGGCGTGGTGATGATGGCGCTGTCCAACAAGTTCCGGGGCTGGCTGGTGCTGACGACGGGGAACAAGAGCGAGATGGCGGTCGGGTACTCGACGCTGTACGGCGACACGGCGGGCGGGTTCGCGGTGATCAAGGACGTGCCCAAGCTGCTGGTCTACGCGCTGTGCCGCGACCGGAACGAGCGGGCCGGCCGCCCGGTGATCCCGGAGGACGTGCTGACCAAGCCCCCGTCCGCCGAGCTGCGGCCGGACCAGCGCGACGACCAGTCGCTGCCGCCGTACGAGGTGCTGGACCCGATCCTGGAGGCCTACGTCGAGGACGATCGGTCCCGGGGGGAGCTGATCGCGATGGGCTTCGACCCGGAGCTGGTGACGAGGATCACGAGGCTGGTCGACACGGCGGAGTACAAGCGCCGCCAGACGCCACCGGGGGTCCGGGTGACGCCCAAGGCATTCGGCAAGGATCGCCGGGTCCCGATCACCAACGGCTACCGGGGCTGAGCCCTCGGGTCGGGGTCTGGGGTTGGGGGTCGGGGTTGGGTGTCGCAGCCGCCGGCGGCGAAGCTGTCGCCCGTGAGCGCACCAGGACCCCAGCCGACCGCCGCGATCGAGGCGGTCCTGTTCGACTTCACGGGCGTGCTGACGACGTCCCCCTGGCCGGCGCTGGAGGCCAGCGCGGGAGGCGAGGTCGAGCGCCTGGTCGGCCCGTACCACGAGGACACGGATCATCCCTGGCACCGCCTGGAGCGGGGAGAGATCTCGCTCGCTGACTTCCTGGCCACGGTGCAGGCGGAGGCGGCGGCGCAGGGCACCGAACCACTGGACCTGTCGCCGCTGCGCACGCTGCTGGCGGACCTGCGGGTGCACGACGACGTGGTGTCGTATGCGGAGGGCCTGCGGGCGGAGGGGTACCGCACGGCCCTGGTGACCAACAACATCCGGGAAGGCGAGTCGAGCTGGCGGGCGATGCTGGCGGTCGACGACCTGTTCGACGTGGTGGTGGACAGCTCGGCGGTCGGCATGCGCAAGCCCGACCCGGCGATCTTCACCCACACGCTGTCGCTGCTGGGGGGCCTGGCCCCGGACCGGGCGGTCTTCCTGGACGACGTCGACACCAACCTGGCCGGCGCCCGCCGGGCGGGCCTGCACACGGTGCTGGTCGGCGACCCCCCGGGCCCGGCCCTGGAGGAACTGGACCGGCTCCTGGGCCGCCCGATAGCGAGGACCTGACCCCGGCACCGTGTCCGAGGCCGCCGTCCCGTACCCCCTGCCGCCACCCGAACCGGACGCGGCCGCGGGCGAAGGCACCCCGGCTCCGGCCCCGGCCGGAGGCACGGCGGCCACGGCGCCGCCGGGCAGCGCCGGCCCGGATGCCGCCACGCCGGCCGCCGCACCACCCGGCACGCCCGGCACCCGGCACCACACCCGCGGGCCCATCGCCCGGCGCCGCGGCTCCACCCGGCACCACCGCACCCGGCACCACCACCGCACCCGGCACCGCCTCACCCGGCGCTGCCGCGACCCTCGGCGGTAGCCCGCCAGCCCATCCGGCCCGGTGGCAGGCCGACCTCGCCCTCGTGGTGGCGGCGTTCTTCTTCGGCACCACGTTCATCGTCGTCCAGGACGCGGTCGCCACCGCCGACCCGATTCCGTTCCTCGCCGCCCGGTTCCTCATCGCCGGCGCCGTGCTGGGCGTACTCGGCCGGCGCCGGCCGGGCAGCGCCCGGGAGCTACGCCATGGCGTCATCGCCGGCACCGCCCTTCTGGGCGGCTACGTGCTCCAGACCGTCGGGCTGCAGTACACGACGCCGGCCACCTCGGCGTTCATCACGTACCTGCTGGTCGTGTTCGTGCCGCTCCTGTCCTTCGCGGCGCTGGGCCGGCGACCGCACCCGGTCACCCTCGCCAGCCTCGTGCCGGCGGTGATCGGTCTCGTGCTCCTGACCGGAGGGGCCGACAGCGCGCTCGGACGGGGCGAGGTGCTGACCCTCGGCTGCGCCGTGGCGTTCGCCGCCCATATCGTCATCGTCGGCGAGACCGCCAGCCGCCACGACGCCATCCGCTTCACGTGCGTGCAGGTCACAACCGTCGGGCTGGCCTGCGCCGGCGCCAGCCTCGCCATGGGCGAGGTCTCGCTGCCGGCGAGCGCCCTCGCCGCCGCGGCGTTCACCGGCGTGTTCGCCACCGCGCTCGCCTTCGCGGCGATGGTGTGGGCACAGCGAGTGGTGAGCCCGTCGAGGGCGGCGCTCATCCTGCTGCTGGAACCGGTCTTCGCCGCCGTCCTGTCGGCGCTCAGCGGTGACGCCCTGTCGGCTGCGACCATCGCGGGAGGCGCGCTGATCCTCGTGGCGGTCGTCGGCGCCGAGATCCTGCCGCCGGTCCTCGCGGCCCGCCGGCCGTCCGTGGGACACTGATCGACCCATGATCCGTGTCGCCGAGACCATCGAGCAGAGCGGCCGGCGCATCGGGCAGCACGCCTGGATCGAGATGCGCCTGTTCGAGGCCATCGGCGCGTGGGTGACGTCGGTCCCCGAACTCGAGGTCAAGGCGGTGCTCGCCGCCCAGAGCCACCACCACGCGTGGCATGCCGAGCTGTGGCACGGGCTGCTGCCGAGCATCCCCGACCTCCGGACGGCCGACCTCGTCGCCCCCGCCGACGAGGCGACCCGGGCGATCGCCGACTCGCTGGCCGAGCCCCTCGGCCCCGGCGAGACGGTCGCCCGGCTGGAGCGCCTCTACCGTGACGTCGTCCCCGGGCTGATCGCCACCTACCGCGACCACCTGGACCGCACGACGCCGGTCACGGACGGCCCCACGATCCGGGCGCTCCACCTGGTGCTCACCGATGAAGAGGACGACCTTCTCGCGGGCGAGAGCCTTCTCGCGGGCCTGGCGTCCTCCTAGCTGCGGCGCCAGAACGCCCGGCCTCAGAACCTGCGCGGATAGGTCACGTCACCCCGGCCACCGTGGTCTGTGTTTCCCGCTCTTGCAGCTTTGCAGCGGGCCGCACGGGCCACGGCGGCGCCTATCGGCGCAGCCTCTCAGCCGGCGACGATCTGCCAGAACAAGGCCCGGCTCATCGGCGGCGGCGGTTCGAGCGCCCCACTCGTCCGCAGGAACATGGCCAGCTCGATCACGCACCCGAGGTCGTCGCGACCCGGTAGGGCGTGTCCGGCGACGATGTGTTCGGCGTCGCGTCTGGTAAGGGTCGGATCGCTCACTCACCCGATGTAAACGCCACCGAGCGTGCGGGGGATACGCCTCAGCGCAACTGCGCAATCGGGCAATGCTCGAGGTGGCGACGCAGCGACGCCAGCGCCCGGTGCTGCAGGGCCTTGATCGCGCCCTCCCGCTTGTCGAGCATCCGGGCCACCTCCTCGACCGAGAGGTCGGCGACGATGCGCAGCAGCACGACGTCGCGCTGGTCGGGCGAGAGGACCGCCAGCAGGCGGCGAACCTCGTCGTGCGCCATGTCGGCGAGGGCGTCGTCCTCGACGTCGCCCCAACACATGCCCTCCTCCAGCCGGGAATCACCCAGGACGCGGGGCTGCCGGCCGTTGCGGCGGCGGTCGTCGATCATCCGGTGGTGGGCGATCGTGAACAGCCACGAGCGGAATCCCTGCTCGTCGCCCTCGAAGCTCGCCAGGTTCCGATGGACCTGCGCGAAGACGTCGTTGGTCAGGCCGTCGGGGTCGCTCGCCCTATGCCAGCGGAGGTAGGAGGCGACCTGGCCGGCGAGCTGGCGATAGAGCCGCTCGAACGACCACGCGCAGCCGTTCTGGGCCGCGGCCACGAGCGCACCGACCGGATCGGGCTTGCGACGCCGGCCCGGCGCCACCGATCGGTCGCCCGGAGCGACGCCGGCATCCACACGGACCGGCTGGATCCGTTGCTCGGTGAGTTGCACGCTCCCCTCCCCCTGGGACCGTCACTGACCGTGGGACTGGGCGTTCTGATCCTCCCGAGCGTCACCTTAGCAACGAGCGCGCGCGGTCGTCGGTTGACGCGTTGGGTGACCGCACGGAGGTGTGCCGCAGGGAGATCCGCGGTAGGAAACTGTGTGTGGAGGTGGTCACTCTTGACCGCCCCGGTATCCTTTAGCCCGCTTCGGGTTCCCGGGTGGGGACCCCTACGCAGCGAGTCGACCGCCGTGATTTCTCGCACAGGGCGAGAGTCCCGCGGGGACCCCCGACGGACCGAGCAACACGCGAGAAGGACCATACGTTGCCCAAGGAGCGCGTCGAGCGCGACGAGGAAGATCTCGTCCGGCTCTATCTGACCGACATCGGGCAGTATCCCCTGCTCACGAAGGACGACGAAGTCCGCTTGGCCCAGGCGATCGAGGCCGGGAATGCGGCGCGTATCGAGCTCGAGGCCGAGGGCCGCGGGCTGTCCACGGCCCGCAAGCGTGAGCTGCGTCGTTCGGCACGCGACGGCGAGGACGCCGAGCGCACGTTCGTGCAGTCCAACCTGCGGCTCGTCGTGTCGATCGCCAAGAAGTACCAGGCGTCCGGGTTGCCGCTGCTCGACCTCATCCAGGAGGGCAACCTCGGCCTGATGCACGCCGTCGAGAAGTTCGACTGGCGCAAGGGCTTCAAGTTCTCGACCTACGCCACGTGGTGGATCCGCCAGGCGATCACCCGCGGCATCGCCAACACCGGCCGCACGATCCGGCTGCCGGTGCATGCCGGCGACACGCTGGCGCGCCTGCAGAAGGCCCGGGCCCGCCTCGAGCTCAAGCTGGGCCGGCCGGCCACGCTGTCCGAGCTGTCGGCCGAGGTCGAGATGCCCGAGGACAAGGTGACCGAGGCCCTGCGCTTCGCCGCCGAGCCGCTGTCGCTGTCCGAGCCGCTGCGCGAGGACGGCGACGCCGAGCTCGGCGACGTCGTCGAGGACCGCTCGGCAGAGTCCCCGTTCGAGGTGGCCGCGACCGCGCTGCTCCCCGAGGAGATCAACCGGCTGCTGGCCCCGCTCGACGAGCGCGAGCGCGAGATCCTCAAGCTCCGCTTCGGGCTCGACCGGGGCGAGCCGCGCACGCTCGAAGAGGTCGGCGAGCACTTCAACCTCACCCGCGAGCGCATCCGCCAGATCGAGGCCCGGGCGATGTCCAAGCTGCGGCACCCGTCGTCCGACACGGGCGCCCGCGACCTGCTCGCCGTCTGAGCTCCGCCGCCGGCAGCACGACCCGCACTCCCCGTACCCACCGGCGCGCCCGCACGCGTCCTGGCGCCGCGGTGGCGACCGCCGACGCCGTCGGGTCGGCACCTGACACGCGCCCCGTCGGCGCCCGGTCACCGCATCGGTCACCTCTTCCGCTCGGTCCGCTCGAGGATCTCGTCCAGCCGCAGCACCTCGTCGGTCGTGACCACGCCGACGAAGCGGTCGTCCCCGTCGACCACCGGCAGGACGTCGCTGTCGGCGCGCTCCATCGCCTCGACCGCGTCGCGCACCAGCCAGGTCGTTCGCCCATAGGGCACGTTGACCCGGGCGATCGTGCGCACGTCGGTCGTCGGCCACGCCTCGCGCCGGATCGCCACCACCTCGTCCAGCACGGCCAGACCCAGGAACCGGTTGGCGTCGTCGATGATCGGCACCGAGCGGTGCCGGTGGCCCACGAGGTGCACGGTCAGGAACTCCTCGATCGTGGCGTCGGGCGGCACCGTGCGCACGTCGGTCGACAACACCGCGCTGATCGGCAGCTCGAACCGCCGCTCCAGATGTCCCAACCGGCCGGCCCGTTGGTGGACGGACACGGACGACTCCCCCACCACGAGCTGCGACGCCGCGGTGGCGACCAGTGCGGGGACGACGAACCCGGGCCGCCCGGTCGTCTCCGCCACGAACATCAGCGCGGCCAGCGGCGTGCGGTAGCCGGCGCCGAGGAACGCGGCCATGCCCACGACCACGAGCAGGTCGGCGTGCTCCATTCCGAGCGCGTCGCTCGCCAGCCGCCCGGTCAGGGCCCCGGTCACGACGAGCGGGATGAACAGTCCGCCCACCCCGCCGCCCCCGTATGTCGCCATCACGGCCCCGACCCGAACGACGAGGATGACCAGCACCACCCACACGGCGTGCCCCGGAT
Source organism: uncultured Acidimicrobiales bacterium (assembly GCA_963830865.1). GTDB lineage: Bacteria > Actinomycetota > Acidimicrobiia > Acidimicrobiales > VFJN01 > ZC4RG19. The sequence continues at coordinate 124,353 of CAWHNU010000001.1, forward strand.
CGGCCGCCCACTGGATCACGTCGTACCCGGGCCCCAGGGACAGCGGCTCGTCCGCCGCCGCGTTCGACACCAGCACCAGCAGCGCCAGCGCCGCCCCGGCGATGGCGATCCGGGTGGGCCACGGCGTGTCCTGCACCCGCGGAGCGCTGCGCAGGTAGCTGATGGCCGCGCTGAACAGGCGCGCGCCGACGCCGCATGCGAGCCCGACGAGCAGCGCCCCCGCCATGTCCTTGCCGTCGAATGACGGGGTGCCCGCCACCGGCAGGATCCGCTCGGTGCCGGTCGCGAGCGCCACGGTCAGGTAGCCGACCGCCGCCGCCACCATCGCCGGCAGCACGTTGCGGCGCGTCACGTCCGCCCGGTAGGGCACCTCGATGGCGAACAGCGCCCCGGTCGCCGGGGCCTTGAAGATGGCCGCGACCCCGGCGGCGGCCCCCGCGACCAGCAGCATCTTGGCGTCCTCGCGGGAGAAGTAGCGGGCGAAGCGGCGCTGCACCGCCGCCCCGATCGTCGATCCGGCATAGATCGACGGGCCTTCGAGACCGAGCGCACCTCCGTAACCGATCGTGGCCACGCTGGCGAGGATCCGACCCAGCACCGGCCGGGGATCGAGCCGCGCCGCCCCCTGGTCGTGGAAGCTGCGGACGTACTCGTCCGCGGTCGCTCGGTAGTCGCTGCCGGTCACCCAGCGCAGGCACAAGGCCGCCACGACCAGGCCGAACGCCGGCGCCAGCGCCTGCAGCCACAGCGGCTGGTCGGCAAGCGTGTCCAGCAGGCCGTCGACCGTGACCGTTTCGATGGCCAGGACCGCCAGCCCCACGAGCACACCGGTGAGGGCCGCCAGGAGGAACGTCTGCTGCGTCCGCCGGCCGATCGCGCGCGCCTCGACCTGCCGGTGCACAGGCAAGAGGGGTCGGGTCACACGCATGGCCGGTGACCTTAGATCCCCCCTGTGACAGTCTCGACAGGTGCCACAGAGAGCGAGATTTCCACCGCATCAAGCGGTTTGATCCGGCACCGGCGGCATAGGGCGGGTCGGAGGTGCGCTACGCAGCGGCTACGCTCGCCACCATGAAGAAGCTGCTTCTCCTCGTCGTGATCGTTGCGCTGGCCACCATCGCCACGAAGAAGGTGCGGGCCTCGTCCTGAGCGCAGGTCTCGTTAGCCCCGCCGCCAACCGCCGGCCGAGCACGCGCCGCGGTAGGGGCGGGGGCTGACGACGATCCCACAACCATCGGGCGGCCAGAGCCGCCCCGACGGCGACGACGACCGCCCCGCCGCCCAGTGCCGCGTGGTGCGGCGCCGGCATCGGCACCCGTTCGCGGAGCGGCACCCGCCGCGTGAAGCGGCGCACCTCCCAGTCGTTGGCCCGCGCCGCCTTGAGCAGGTCGCGGTCCGGGTTGACCGCGACCGGGTGGCCGACCGCCTCCAGCATCGGTCGGTCGGACCCTGAGTCGCTGTAGGCGTAGCTGCGCGCCAGGTCGATGCCGTCGCGCTCGGCTGCGGCCTGCATGGCGACGACCTTCGTCGGGCCGTAGCAGTACAGCTCGGTGCGACCGGTGTAGCGGCCCTGGTCGTCCAACTCGGCGCGCGTGGCCAGCACCTCGTCGACCCCGAGGTAGCGGGCGAGGGGGGCGACGATCTCCTCCGGCGAGGCCGACACGATGAACACCTTCCGGCCGGCCGAGCGGTGCTCGCGGATGAGCTCGAGCGCCTCCTCGTAGACGATCGGCTCGACCACGTCGACGAGGGTCTCCCGGACGATCTGGCTGATCTCGGCCTGGTCCCACCCGACGGTGAGGCGGAGCACCGAGTCCCGCAGCCTGTCCAACTTCTCCGGCGACGCGCCGAACTGGGAGTAGACGAGCTGACCCCAGGCCGCCCGCAGGAGCATTCGCCGGGACACGAGGCCGGCACGGTGCAGCGGGCCGCTGAAGGCCACCATCGACGCCTTGGCGATCACGGTCTTGTCGAGGTCGAAGAAGGCGGCCTCCACGACCGGCGACCCTACCGGGGTGCGCCGCTCAGGCGTCGCATGGTGCCTCGAATGTGACAACGTTCACCCCTTGACCGTCCCATGCTGTCTGAGTAGGTTTACGACTCTTATCGCTCATGCCCGGGGCATCCACAGCCCTCGTAGGCAGGCCGTCACGTTTCATTGCCCTGCTCCTGCCCGCTGTGGAGGTTCCCGTGCTCGTCGCTTGCTGGTCCGCCAAGGGTGGTGTCGGCACCACGGTCGTGGCCGCATCGCTCGCACTCACGCTCGCTGCCCGGTCGTCGACCGGCGCCGTCTTCGCCGATCTGGGCGGTGACGGGCCGGCGGTCCTCGGCCTCACCGACCCGACCTCCCCCGGCCTCGCCGGGTGGCTGGCCGCCGGGTCGGACGTGCCGGCCGACGCGCTCCGCCGCATCGAGGTCGACGCCGACCACGGGCTGACGGTCCTGCCCCGGGGCGAGGGCGACCTCGCGTCTCATCGGGCGGCCTTGCTCGCGAGCCTGCTCGACCTGTCGCCCCGGCCCACGGTGGCCGACTGCGGTTGCGTCGTGCGCGCCGACTCCGCGGCCGGCATCGTGGTCGGCCACGCCCGCCGCTCGATCCTGGTCACCCGGGCCTGCTACCTGGCCTTGAGGCACGCGATCAGGGCGCCGCTGAAGCCGTCCGTCGTGGTCGTCGTGCGCGAGCCCGGGCGGGCCCTGTCCAACGGCGACATCGAGTCCACCATCGGGGCGCCGGTGGTGGCGGTCGTCGAGGTCGACCCGGCCGTGGCGCGGGCCGTCGACGCCGGGCTGCTGTCCGGTCGGCTGCCCCGCTCGATCTGCAAGGCGCTGGCCGGTGCGACCTGACCTCAGCGCGGCACCCGCCCGGGCGGCCGACGACCTTTCGCCCCTCGACATGCGGGTCCACCGCCGGCTGCTGGCGGCGGACGCGCGACCACGCGCTCGACGATGACGCCCTCAGCGCACTCGTGCGGGCCGAGGCGCCGTTGCTGGCGACCGAGGCCGTCGCCGAGATCGTCGCCAGGGTGCGCGCCCGCATCGGCGGGTTGGGCCCGTTGGAGCCGCTGCTGGCCGATCCGCAGGTGAGCGACGTGCTGATCAACGGACCCGGGCCGGTGTGGGTCGAGCGGGCTGGCCGGCTCCACCGCACCGGGGTGAGCCTCGACCGTGCAGCCATCGACCTGCTGGTCGAGCGGGTGGTGGCCCCGCTCGGCCTGCGGGCCGACCGGGCCAGTCCGGTGGTCGATGCCCGGCTGCCGGACGGGTCCCGGGTGCACGTCGTCCTCCCGCCGCTGGCCGTCGACGGTCCCGCCATCACGATCCGCCGCTTCGGCGCCGCCGCCCTGCCACTGTCCCGGTTCTGCGGAGACGAGGTCGAGGGGGTGTTGGTCGGCGCCGTCGGCGCCGGGCTCAACATCGTCGTCAGCGGCGGCACGGGCGCGGGCAAGACCACGCTGCTCAACAGCTTGTGTGGATGCCTGCCGGCGGGCGAGCGGGTGGTCACGGTCGAGGACGCGGCCGAGCTGAGCCTGCCTGGCGACCACGTCGTCCGGCTCGAGACCCGCCCGGCGTCGCCCGACGGGTTGCCGGCGGTGACCGTGCGTGACCTCGTGCGGGCGGCGCTGCGGATGCGACCCGACCGGATCGTCGTCGGCGAGGTCCGGGGTGCGGAGGCGCTCGACATGGTCCAGGCGATGAACACGGGCCACGGCGGCTGCCTGTCGACGTGCCACGCCAACGGTCCGACCGACGCGCTCCGGCGCATCGAGACGATGGCGTTGCTGGGCGGCATCGACCTGCCGCTCGACGCCATCCGGGCGCAGATCCTCGGTGCGCTCGACCTGGTCGTGCACGTGATCCGGGGCGAGGGTGGACGCCGCCGGGTGGCCTGCGTGGCCGAGGTGGTGGCCACGACCGGGGGTGGGATCGAGGCCCGACCGCTCACCCATCCGTCGGGTGGGGTCATGCGCGCCGCCAGGCGGCCCGCCCGACGCGCCGCTCCGATCGGAGCAGTCCCGTGACCCGGACCGCGCAGGCCCGGGCGCGCCTCGCCGCGGCGCGCACCGATGGCGGCGCCGCGGTCCAGGGCGGATGGAGCGGAACGCGCTGGGGCGTTCCGCCGTCCGCCCTGGTGCTCGGGTGTGTCGTGCTGGCGCTGGTCGCCCTGGTCGCTGGTCCACGGCTGGCCGCGGCGCTGACCGCAGCGGGCCTGCTCCGGCCGGTAGCCCTGCGCCTGCGGCGCTCGGCCGGTCGTCGACGCCTGCGAGCGGCCCAGCTCCCGCCCGCGCTCGAGCGCCTGGCGACGTCGCTGCGGTCCGGGGCGTCACTCCCGGCGGCGATGGCGGAGGCCGCAGCGGCCACCGAACCACCCCTGGGGGCCGAGCTCGCCGCCGTGGCCGAGGCGACCCGGCGGGGACGACCGATCGTGGCGGGGCTGGACGACTGGTCGTCGCGCCACGACGACGCCGGGACCCGGCTGGCGGCGACGGCGCTGGCGCTCGCCACCGTCGTCGGCAGCGCCCCGGCCCGAGCGGTCGACGGCGTGGCGGCGACGCTGCGCGAGCGCCTCGACCTCGACGCCGAACGTCGAGCCCTGGGCGCCCAGGCCCGGGCAAGCGCGCTGGTACTGGCCATTGCCCCCCTGGCGTTCGCGGCGGTACTGATCGCCGGCGACACGAGTGCCGCCAGGTTCCTCCTCACCACCCCGGGCGGCTGGACCTGCTTGGCCGCCGGCGTGAGCCTCGACGCGGCCGGCGCCTGGTGGATGGCCCGCCTCACCCGGGGAGCGGGGCCATGACCAGCATCCACGCCGCCGCTGTCCTCCTCGCCCTGGGGTGGACCGTCGTCCTCGCTACTGGCGTGACCGAGGCGGGCGCCCGACGAACGACGGTCCTCCGCAACGAGCCCGGTGGACCGGCTTCCCGCCGCAGGCGATGCGTACGTCGGTCGCCGGAACCAGACACGACCGGTGCCCGGCCGTCGCCGGTCGCGGCGCTGGGCAGGGCGATCCGTCGGGCGTTCGAACCGCTCACCGCCCAGCCTTCGGCACCTCACGGCCCGCCGGCGCCCGGCACGGAACGGTCGCCCCCGGTCATGCCCTCCGACCGGCGGGTCGGGTGGGCGGCCGTCGCCGGCCTCGCCCTGATGCCTGTCGCCGCCCCGCTGGCGCCCCTTCCCCTCGCATGGACGCTGCTCGCCCCGGCCGCAGCGGCCCGCCGGGATCGGCGTCGCTACGACGAGGCGGTAGCCGACCAGGTGCCCGACATCGTCGACCTGCTGGTCTTGACGACCGCCGCCGGGCTCCCCGTCAGTGTGGCGCTCGAGGCCATCGGCGACCGGCCGGGAGGCCCGCTCGGCGCCGCCATCGCCACCGCGGTCCGCCACGTCCAGCGCGGAGGCACCACCGCAAGCGCACTGGCCAGCCTCGCCGCCACCGGCTCGCCCGCCCGGCCGCTGGTCGACGCCCTCGCCCAACACGACCGCTACGGCACCCCGCTCGGCCCCGCGCTGGACCGGGTGGCTATCGAGTCCCGCGCCACCCGGCGACGCCGAGCCGAGGAGGCCGCCCGGCGCCTCCCCGTCACGCTCCTGTTTCCCCTCGTGCTCACGACGTTCCCCGCGTTCGTCCTCCTGACGGTCGTGCCGCTCCTGGCGGGATCGCTGAGCGCCCTCAGCTCGTGACCGCGACGGTCACCCATCCACGATCGCCGGCGCGGGCCGGCCTCCATCCCTCTCCCTCTTTGCTCCCACCACCGGAGGTCCCTCCCATGCACCATCGCGTCCCCGCCAGGCTCCAGGCGATCGCTCGCCGCCTCGCCGGCCGTCCCGTACCCGACGAGCGCGGTCAGACCACGGCCGAATACGGGCTCGTCATCCTCGCCGCCGGCACGATCGCCCTCGGCGTCATCGCCTGGGCCGGCCGCACCGGCGCCTTCACCGACCTGCTCGAGTCGGTGATCGAGAAGTTGTCGGGGTGAGCGGCCGGCGCGCAGGCCTCGGCGACCGCGATGCCGGCCAGGCGACCGTCGAGCTCGCGCTCGTGCTCCCGATCATCGCCCTCGTGCTGGCCTCGCTGGTGCAGGCCGTCGTGGTCGCACGCGACCAGCTCCTGGTCGTGCACGCGGCACCGGGAGGCCGCGCGGGCCGCCGCGGTCGATCCCGCACCCGGCGCGGCGCTCCACGCCGCCGAGCTGTCGGGCCCGCTCGACCCCGGCCGCCTCGACGTCGACGTCAGCGGGCGGGCCGGACCGGGCAGCCGGGTGCGGGCCGTCGTCCGCTACCGCCAGCCCACCCACCTGCCGATCGTCGGCGGGCTGCTCGGGCACGTGACGCTCCGGGCCGAGGCCACCATGCGGGTCGAGCGATGAGACCCGTGCCGCTACCCGAGTGCACGGTGCAGCAGCGCCAGGGCCCCCGCCTTGTCCAGCGGCTCGTTGCCGTTGCCGCACTTGGGCGACTGCACGCACGACGGGCATCCCGTCGCGCACGGGCAGGCCTCGATCACCTCCGCCGTGGCCTCGACGTGACGGTCGGCCGCCTCGTAGCCCAGCTCCGCCACCCCCGCGCCACCCTGGTAGCCGTCGTAGATGACGATGACCGCGCCGCCGAGGTCGGGCTGGTGCAACGTGGACACCCCGCCGACGTCCCAGCGGTCGCAGATCGTGAACAGCGGGAGCACCCCGATCCCGGCGTGCTCGGCCGCGTGCAGCGCGCCGGGCGAGGTCGCCCGGTCGAGGCCGGCCGCCGCCAGCAGGCTGTCGGGCACCTGGTACCAGAAGCCCCTCGTCGTGAGCGTCGAGCGGGGGAGGTCGAGCGGGGTCACGCCCAGCGACTCGCCGGTGAGCGTGTCCTTGCGTTGGTACCCCGTCACCTGCTGGTGGACCTCGACCGCCCCCAGGCCCAGCTCGAAGGCCCCGACCATGCGGCGGTCGTCCCGGCTCATCACGCGGATGTCGACCGCGGTCCGGGCGACCGTGTAGGTGGCGCCGTCGTCGGGCTCGACCACGGCCTCACGCTCGTCGAGGTCCAACTCGACGACCCGCCACGACTGGCCGGCGTGGAGGTACGACGCCCCCGGGTGCGCCTGCTCGCAGGCCCGGCCCCTCTCGACCGTGCCCACAGCGTCGCCCTCGGGCGTGCGCAGGACCACCTGCCCACCCGAGCCGACCCGCAGGCCGACTCCGTGCGCCGGCCATCCCCCGGCGGCGTACAACGCCTGCGGGCCTCGGCCCCGGGGCCGCTCCCTAACGACGATCTGGTCCTCCTGGGCAAGCCGCAGCACGACCTCGTCGAGCATCCCCGGCCAGTAGCGCTCGTCCCCGTGGGTGAGCGGCTTCTCGTGGGCCGCGCAGCGCAGGTGGGCATCGGCCACGAACGGGTTCGCCGGGTTGACGACGACCGGCTCGGGTGCCCGCTCGACGAGCTCGCGGGGGTGGGCCGCCATCCACTGGTCGAGCTGGTCCGAGCCGGCGACCAGGACCGCGGCCGACGGCCTCCCCGACCGCCCGGCCCGACCCGCCTGCTGCCAGAACGATGCGATCGTTCCCGGGAAGCCGTTGAGCACGACGGCGTCGAGGCCGCCGACGTCGATGCCCAGCTCCAGCGCGCTCGTGGCGATCACCCCGTCGAGCCGGCCGCTGAACAGCTCGTCCTCGATCTCCCGCCGCTCCTCGGCCAGATAGCCGCCCCGGTACGGCTTCACCCGGCGGCGCAACGGGGCGGGCACCCGGCGGCGCACGTCGGCGGCGACCACCTCGGTCGCCCGGCGGCCCCGGCAGAACGCGATCGTCTTCTGGCCCGAGCGGACCAGCTCGGCGACCAGGCCGGCCGTCTCGCCGTTCGGGGAGGCCCTCGCCCCCGTGAGGTCGTCCAGCGGCGGCGGGTTCCAGATGGCGACCAGCCGCTCGGCCCGCGGCGACCCGTCGTCGACCACCGCCGTGACCGGGACACCGCACAGCGCCGACGCCAGCCGCTCGGGCTGGCCGATCGTTGCCGAGCAGAACACGAACGTCGGGTCGGCGCCGTAGTTGTTGGCGAGCCGACGCAGCCGGCGCAACAGGTGGGCGACGTGGCTGCCGAAGATGCCCCGGAACGCGTGCATCTCGTCCACGACCACGAAGCGCAGGCGGCTGAGGAACTTCGACCACCGGTCGTGGTGCGGAAGGATCCCGCTGTGGAGCATCTCGGGATTCGTGAGGACCGCGGTGGCGTTGCGGCGGATCCAGGTCCGTTCCTCCACGTCGGTGTCGCCGTCGTACGCGCCGGGCACCACCCCCTCGTACCCCCGCTCGGCGAGCGCCCGCAGCTGGTCGTGGGCCAGCGCCTTGGTCGGAAAGATCAGCAACGACGTGCCCCGCCGGACCGGCGCGGCCGCCGCCTCGGCGAGCGGAACCTGGAAGCACAGCGACTTGCCCGAGGCCGTGCCCGTGGCCACGACCACCGAGTGGCCGTCGCGGGCAAGGTCGATCGCCTGGGCTTGGTGCGTCCAGAACTGCTCGACACCGGTCCGCTCCGCCACCGCCGGCGGCAGCGGGCGGGCGAGGGTGGCCGCGCGGGCCTTCCGCGGCGGCAGCCGGTGCACGTGGACCAGCGGGGACGGTCGCCCCCCGCAGTCGGGAGCCCCGCCGTTGGGCCCGATGCCGCCGACCGCGCCGGCCCGGACCGCCAGGGCGGCCTGCAACACGTCGAGCTGGTCGAGCGTGTCGAGCGGTTCGGCGGCGACGAGTGCCATGCCGAGCGACAGGTTACGCCGATGGAATTCCACCCGTGTAGCCCGCGCCCTTCCCGGAGGCGGGACGGGCTCAGGCGGTAGTGTCTCGCCGCCATGCAGCTGCGCACCGAAGTGTCGGAACTCGCGGGGTGGACGGTCGTGACGATCTACGGCGAGCTGGACGTCGCCACGTCTCCCGAGCTCCGCGAGCGCCTCGTCGAGCTCGTGAACGACGGGCGGACCCGTCTCGTCCTCGTGCTCGACAGCATCGACTTCCTCGACTCCACCGGGCTGGGCACGATCGTCAGCGCACTCAAGCGGGCGCGCACCCACGGCGGCGACCTCCGGCTCGTGTGCACCGAGACGCGCATCACCCGGCTCTTCGAGATCACCGGGCTCGACAAGGCGGTGCCGCTGTTGCCCACCATCGACGCGGCCGTCGCCGGGGGCTGACCGGTGGCGGTCGTCGAGCTGGAGATCCCGGCCCGGCCCGCATACCTCTCGCTCGTCCGGCTCGTCGTGGACGCAGCCGTCGGCTCACTCGCGCCCGGGCTCAACCCGGCCCGGCTGGACGACCTCAAGATCGCCGTGACCGAAGCCTGTTCGAACGCCATCGAGGCCCACGAGGCGATCTTCGCGGACGGTCCCGTGACCGTCCGCTGCACCATCGACGACCATCAGGTCACGGTCGACGTGGTCGATCGGGGGCGGGGCTTCGACCCCAACCGGGTCGATCCCCTGCCGGCGGCGACCGACCCGCGGCGCCTGCGCCACGAGAGCGGGCTCGGCATCCCGCTGATGCGCACGTTGACCGACGAGGTCAGCTTCAGCCCCGGACGCCGACGGCACCCGGGTCAGCCTGACGGTCTTCCGGCCCGACGCCGGGACCTGACCGCGCGCCCCGATCCCGGGAGTCAGTCGCTGGCGCCGGCGTCGGATGGCTGGTCGATGCCGCAGTTCTCCGACAAGAAGTCACCGACCTTGGTGCTCGCCGCGGCCAGCTCCTCCTCGCGGTCCGCGAACTCCTGCTGCGCCTGCGACACCTGCTCGGGATCGTTCATGTCGACGCTCTTGGCCATCTTGTTGGACTCGCGGACGAGCTCGACGATCTGCTCGAACTCGTCCTTGATCTCGTCCGGAGGGTCGAGGCCTTCGAGCTGGCGCAACCCCTCCTCGACGGCGCCGGCGTCGTCCGGCGCGACCCCCTCGAGGTCGTCGGCAACCTGGCGGTAGCCGTCGCAGAACGCGTCGGTGGCCGAGTCGCCGCCCCGGCCGCAGCCGGTCAGCGCCCCCGCGACCACGGCGACGACGGCGACACCGGTGAGCGCCCGCCTCACCGGCGTCACAGGCCGCACACGTCCGTCAGGTACACCGATACCTTCGCGCTCGCGGTCGTGAACGCAGCGAGCTGCTCCGGGTCGGCCTCGGCCAGGTCGCCCTCGCTGTCGGACGACCCCAGCGCCCGTTCCATCTCGATGTAGCCGGGCCAGTCGTCGGCCAGCTCGGGCGGCGGGGCGATGGCCTCCATCTTGTTCGCAAGGTCGCTGAGGTTGACCGTCTCGGGGTCGGCGGTGGCGTACTGCGCCTGCAGGTCGGCCATCTGCGAGCAGAACGTTTCGCCACCCTCACCGGTGAACGAGTAGTCGGTGTCGAAGGCGGTCCCGATGTCGCCGGGCTCGCCACTCGGCAGGTCGGCGGACACCGGCTCGTCCGAGCTGGGCGTCTCTTCGCCCTGGCTGGACGGCGGGCGCTCGGCGGTCGCGGCGTCGCCGATCTCTCCAGGCTCGGTGCTGTCGGTGCTGTCGGACCCCGAGGTCTCGTCGCCCGAGTCCTTGTCGCGCTTGGTGGAGGCGTTGTCCTCACCCTTGCCTCCGCCGCAGGCTGCGGCTCCTGCGACCAGCACGAGCGCGACAACGATGAGCAAGGATCGCCGCATCATGAGTCGTTCCCCCGATCGAGGCTCCGTCCCCAGGAGCAGCTTCCTACGCTAGTGCGACTCGCAGGCGGGCACGCACTCGAACCGGGGCCCCGCCCGACCAGAGCCGTCACCCCTCGTACTTGCGCAGCTCGCGGCGAGCGACCGACATGCGGTGCACCTCGTCCGGCCCGTCCGCGAGCCGCAGCGTCCGCAGGTGCGCGTACAGCGACGCCAACGGCACGTCGTCCGACACGCCGAGTCCCCCGTGCGCCTGGATCGCCCGGTCCACCACTCGCAGAGCGACATTCGGCGCCGCCACCTTGATCGCCGAGATCTCGATACGGGCCCCCTTGCTGCCGACGGTGTCCATCAGCCAAGCGGTCTTCAGCACCAGCAGCCGCACCTGCTCGATCTCGATCCGGCTGTCGGCGATCCACTGCTGGATCACACCCTGCTCGGCCAGCGGCTTGCCGAACGCGGTCCGCTCCCGGACCCGCCGACACATCGCCTCCAGGGCCCGCTCTGCCGCCCCGATCGCCCGCATGCAGTGGTGGATCCGCCCGGGACCGAGACGTGCTTGGGCCATCGCGAACCCGCCCCCCTCCTCGCCCAGCAGGTTGTCGGCCGGCACCCGGACGTCCTCGAAGTCCAGCTCGCAGTGGCCCTCGTTGTCCTGGTAGCCGAACACCGGCAGGTTGCGCAGGTTGGTCAGCCCCGGCGAGTCCATCGGCACGAGGATCATCGACTGCTGGCGGTGCGGCGGGGCGTCCGGGTCGGTCTTGCCCATGACGATGGCGACCTTGCAGCGCTCCCGCGCCGCCCCGCTGATCCACCACTTGCGGCCGTTGAGCACGTAGCCGTCGCCGTCCCGCTCGATCCGCAGTGAGATGTTGGTCGCATCCGAGCTGGCCACCGCCGGCTCGGTCATGGCGAAGCACGACCGGATCTCCCCGTCCAGCAGCGGGCGCAGCCACCGCTCCTTCTGGGCGTCGGTCCCGAACATGGTGAGGATCTCCATGTTCCCCGTATCCGGCGCCGAGCAGTTGAGCGCCTCGGGCGCCAGGTGGCTGCGCCCGGTGATCTCGGCGAGCGGGGCGTAGTCGAGGTTCGACAGCCCGTCGGTCCACTCCGTGGCGTGGGGCAGGAACAGGTTCCAGAGCCCCCGCTTCCGAGCCTCGACCTTGAGCTCGTCGAGGACCGGGGCGTGGGCGTGCGGGTCGCCCGACTCGGCGATCTGGCGGTGGTAGAGCGCCTCGTTGGGGTAGACGCACTCGTCCATGAAGGCCTCGAGCTCGTCACTCAGCTTGGCGGCGGTGGGGCTGAGAGCGAAGTCCATGGCCGCACCCTAGAACCCCCCGCCGGCGGGCTGTCGGGGCGCTGACGGGGGACAACTACGATCACGCCCCGATGCCGGCCCGTGTCCCCTCCCGCGTTCGCGCGCGTGGCGGCTCTCGGCGCGCCCGACGACGGCCGGGCGGCCCAGCTCGGCGTCGTCGCCCCGGGGACGGCGGACGGCGGCGCGGTCGTCGACGCGGTGGTGGATCGGCTCCGCGGCCAGAATGTCGGCGTCGTCCGCATGTCCGGCCGGCGGCTGGAGGGCGACCAGTGGTTCGGCGCGGTCCGGGACCTGCTCGACGGCGGCGACGCCGGTGACGACGTCCGGGCCTACCGCGACCTGGTCACCGGCCGGCTCGACGGCGCCGCGCTGGTGGTCGACGAGGCCCAGTGGCTCGACCCGGGGTCGCTGCGGGTCGTCGTCGCCTTGGCCGAGCGGTCGGCGGACCGGGGCCAGCGCCTCGTCGTCGCCCACCGCCCGACGCCGGGACACAGCGACCTCGCCGCCCTCGACGCGGTGCTCGGGCGCAGCCAGCCACTGGTCGCCCTCGGGCCGCTGGACGAGGCCGAAGTTGCCGAGCTGGCCGCCATCGTCCTCGGTGCTGCGGTCGACGACCAACTGGTCGACGTCGTCCACGACCAGACCGACGGCATGCCGGCGCTGGTCCGGCTGCTGCTGGCCGAGTGGGTCGCCGCCGGGGCCATCGCGGCCGGCCGGCTCACTGCGCCGCTGGGCCCGCCCGGCCCCTCGCTGGTGGCGGCGATCCGTGCCGAGGTGGACCAGCTCCCGGCCGAGGCCCGGACGGTGCTCGCTGCGCTGAGCGCCGGCGCCGACCTCGACGACGAGCTGGTCGGGGCGATCACCGAGATCCCGACCGACCGGCTCGGCGATGCCGTCGACGCCCTCCACGCCGCCGGGCTCGTCGCCCCGGGAACCGGCGACGCGGTCCCGCTCGTGGGCGCCGCGGTCGCCGAGATGACACCGGTCGCCGACCGGCGACGCTTCCACGCCCGCCTGGCCGCGGCCCTGGCCGACCGGGGCGCGCCCGCTACCCGGACTGGCGAGCACCTGGCCGCGGCGGGAGCCCAGGGTCCCGGCGTCGCGGCGGCGTACGTCGCCGCCGGCGACGCCACCCTGGAGGAGGCGCCCGAGCTGGCGGCCGTCTGGTACGAGCGGGCCATCGCCGCCGGGGCGTCCACGACCGGCGATCGCCGCCCGGCGAGCCGAGGCCGCGGCGCTGGCCGGCGACGCGGTCGCAGCCCTCCGGCTGGCGGACGCGGTGGTGGCCGATCCGGCCGCCGACGACCGCCGACGGGCGCTGGCGGTGGTGGCCGCCCTCCTGCCGGCCCGGGGGTTCTGGCGGCGGTCGTCCCGCGCCTACGCCGAGCTGGCCACGGGCGCCACGGGGGCCGGGACCGACCGCCACGCCTCGTCCTGGCCGTTGCTGGCCACCATCGGCGCCCTCGCCACGGGCCAGGCGCCCGCCGACGGGACGGCCGAGGCCGGTGCCTACCCCGACCCCGACCCCGACCCCGATCGTGCGGGCGGCCTGGAGGTCGAGGCGCTGCGGCTCACGTGCGGCGCGCTGGTCGGGTCGCTGCGCCCGGACGGGGCCCGGCTGCTGCCCGACATGTTGGAGGCGGCCGAGCTGCTGGAGTCGGCGCACACGAGCCTGGTGCTGCCGACCTCGCCGCACGCCGTCGGGGCGACCGTGGCGCTGGCGCTGAGCGAGCTCGCCACGGCCGAGCACCTGCTGGCCCGGGCCCGCGACCACGAGGTCGGCGGGGCGCCGCTACGGGCCAACCACCGGCTGGGGCTCGGCTGGGTCGCCGTCCGCAGCGGCCGGTGGACCGCCGCACAGGCCGCGCTCGACGAGGTCGCCGCCGCGGGCGCGCCGCTGGCGCCCCGCGATCTGCTGATTGCGGCGGCGATCGAGGCTGGGCTGGCCCGCCGGTCGGGCGACCTTGCCCGCCTCGGCGACGCCTGGGCGCGGGCCGAGGGCGTCCTGCTGCGGCACCCGGCCGACCTGTTCTCCCTGGAGATCGTCGGCGAGCTGGCGATCGGCGCCGCGCGGCTCGGCCTGTGGGACCGGGTCGCGCCCAAGGCCCGCGAGCTGGGCGACATCGTCCGGTCGCTGGGCGAGCCGCCGCTGTGGCTGCTGCCGCTGCGGTGGATCGGCCTCCAGGTTGCGCTGGCGACCGACGACCGGGACGCCACCGTGCGCCGCGCCGCCGAGGTCGAGGCGACGCCGCCGGTCCATCCCCGGCTCGAGGCGCTGGCCGACGCGGCCCGGACGTGGGTGGCGATCCTGGGCGGTGGGGCCGACCCCGAGACAGTCGCCGCGGCGGCCCGCGGCCTCCAGGGGCTGGGGCTGACGTGGGAGGCGTCCCGCCTCACCGGGCAGGCGGCCATCCGCTCGGCCGACCCGACAGTGACCCGCTCGCTGCTGGAACAGGCCCGCGATCTGAAGGCGGCGCTGCCGGCGTCCGATCCCGCCGAGGCGGCCAGCGCGGTCGGCGTCCTGTCCGAGCGGGAGCAGATGGTCGCCCAGTACATCGTCGACGGGCTGACCCACAAGGAGATCGGTGCCCAGCTCTACATCTCGCCCAAGACGGTGGAGCACCACGTGGCGAAGATCCGCCAGAAGCTGGGCGCAACCACCCGGGCGGAGATGCTCGCGGCCCTCCGCGCCCACCTGGCACCGTGAGTAGCCGACCACTCGCCGCGTCCTGATTCACCCACGGTCCGTGGCGGAATCACCACGTTAAGCGAGCTTTGGCGCTCGCTCCGTTCTGTGTGTAACGTGACCGCAACTTGTTTGCTGATGGGTCCAGGTGCGCTGGTCCGGTGGTCGGTCCCGTCCGCCCGCCTCGACCGTCGGGCCGGCGCTCCTGGGTACATCAGCCACTGTTGGGGAACAGAGGTCAGCCCTCCACCTCGCGCCGGCCCTCGAGGGCCCGTCCGAGCGTGAGCTCGTCGGCGTACTCGAGGTCGCCGCCCACGGGCAGGCCGCTGGCGATCCGGGTGACCCGCAGGCCGAGCGGCTTGAGCAGCTTGCCCAGGTACATGGCGGTGGCCTCGCCCTCGAGGTTGGGGTTGGTGCAGAGGATCACCTCGGCCACGCCCTCGCCTCGATCCGGCCGAGCAGCTCACGGATGCGCAGCTGATCGGGGCCGATGCCCTCGATCGGGCTGATCGCGCCCTGGAGGACGTGGTAGCGACCGGAGAACTCGCGGGTCTTCTCGACCGCCACCAGGTCGCGGGGCTCCTCGACGACGCAGACGACGGTGGCGTCGCGCCGGGGGTCGGAGCAGATGGTGCACAGCTCGCCCTCCGACACGTTGAAGCAGGTGCGGCAGAACGAGACCTTGTCCTTGACCTCGGCGATGACCCGGGCGAGGCGGAGCGCGTCCTGCTTGTCGAGCTTGAGCAGGTGGAACGCGATGCGCTGGGCCGACTTGGGGCCGATGCCGGGCAGGCGCCCCAGCTCGTCGATGAGGTCCTGGACCGGACCGGCGTAGACGGCCACCCGCCCCGCCTACCGGGGCCCCGACCCGCCGAGGATGTCGCCGAGCCCGCCGAGATCGATCCCGCCGAACGCCCCGAGCGCGCGCTGCTGCAGCTCGGTGACCTTGGCGCCGGCGTCGTGGAGCGCGGCGACGATCAGGTCCTGGAGCATGTCGATGTCGGCGGGGTCGACGATCTCGGGGGCAAGGCGCACGGCACGGACCTCGCCGTTGCCGGCCATCTCGACGGTGACGACCCCGCCGCCGGCGCTGCCCTCGACGACCTGGTTGGCCGCCGCCGCCTGAGCGCTGAGGGCCTGCTGCGCCGATTCGAGGAGACCGCCGAGGTCGCCCAGCGCGGGATCGCCGAGTGCGCCGTCGGGTACGTCTTCGGATTCGTCGCTCATGGCTCCTCCTCGACCAGCTCGCCGCCGAACTCGCGCAGCACGAGATCGACGCCGTTCGAGGCGACGCCGTGCGCGTCACGCAGCTCGCCGGGGTCGATGTGCTCGTCCTCGGCCTCGGGCGCCGGGCTCGGCGCTGCGGAGGCGCCGCCCTCGTCACCCTCGACCACGACGGCGACGCTGACGGGCGTGCCGAGCTGGGCGGCGAGCGCGACCTCGACGTCACGGCGCGAGTCGTCGCAGTAGGCCTGATGCCAGGAGTTGGGCACGGCGAACCGCAGGGATCCGCCGGTCGGCTCGATCCAGCGCCCACTCCGCCACTTGCTGCGGATCTTGACGGGCAGCCCCGCCAGCACGTCGCCCGTCCAGGCCGCCTCCACGGCGGCGAGCGCGGGGGACGTCCGCCGGAAGCGGCGGCCGCAGGCGGGAGCACGGCGCCAGCAGCGGGAGCCGCGGGCGGGCGCGCGACGCCAGCCGGCTCGGGCGCCGGCCCGGCATCCCCGGCGTCGCCGCCGGCGCCCCGGTTCCGCGCCACCGCGCCGAGCGTCGGCTTATCCGCCTGCTTCCCGACGGCAGGCGGCGGCGCATCGGACGTGGCGGGACCGTGGGACCGGCCGCTCCGACCACCCCGGCCGCCGGCCAGTGCGTCGCGGGCCGCGGCGGCTCCCGGCTGCCCGCCACCACCGGCCTCCGCTGCGGGTGTCGGCCGCGGGGCCGGAGGACGCGGTGGGCGCCGCAGGTGCGGGTCCCCGGTCGCCACCGGAGGGAGCCGCCCGTTCCAGCCGATCGAGCCGGTCGAGGATGGCGTCGAGGGTCCGGTCGGCCGACGGCTGGGTGATCCGCACGAGGGCGACCTCGACGACGATCCGGGGGTCGGGCTTGCGGGCCAGCTCGACCAGAGCCTCGCCGAGCACGTCGAGCGCCCGGGTCAGCCCGGCGGCCCCCATCCGCTCGCCCACTCGGGCAGCCCGGTCGCGCTCGGCGGGCGCCAGGTGCTCGTCGGCGGCGCCCATGACGGCGAGGAAGGCGTCCCGGAGGGCGACGATGATGCTCTCGCCGAGGCCCCGGGGGTCGCGGCCGGAGGCCAGAGCGTCGGCCACGGCCACGAGCACCCGGCCGGGGTCCCGCTCGCACAGGGCGTCGACGACCGCGTCGACGGGCCGGACCTCGTCGACGACCTCGCCGAGCGCGGCAACCTGGTCGAGGGCGGAGAGGGTGTCCCGAGCGGAGCCACCGCCGACCCGCAGCACGTGGTCGACGGCATGCTCGACCTCGTCGGCGGGGATGCCAAGATCGGCGTCGGCGATGACGCGGCGCACGTGGTCGGCCAGGATGTCGGGGGGCAGGAGGTGGAACTCGTAGTGCTGAGTGCGGCTGCGGATGGTCGGCCGCACCTTCTGCGGGTCGGTGGTGGCGAGCACGAAGACGACGTGAGCGGGAGGCTCCTCGAGGGTCTTGAGCAGGGCGTTCTCGGCGCCCTGGGAGAGCATGTGGACCTCGTCGAGGATGATCACCTTCCGGTTGCCGGAGGTGCCGAGCGGAACCCGTTCGAGCAGGTCGCGCATGTCGTCGACCTTGGACTTGGAGGCGGCATCCTGCTCGAGCAGCCAGTCGGTGACCCGCCCCTCGGCCACGGCGACGCAGCTCTCGCACACCCCGCACGGCTCGCCGTCGGCGGGGGCGGCACAGTTGAGCACCTTGGCGAGGATGCGGGCGGTCGAGGTCTTCCCGGTGCCCCGGGGGCCGGAGAAGAGGTAGGCATGCCCGACCCGCCCGTCCCGCACGGCGTTGCGCAAGGCTTTGGTGATGTGATCCTGGCCGAGCACCTCGTCAAACCGCTGGGAGCGGTACCGTCGGTAGAGGGACTGGTAGGCGGCCATCGTCGGCGATGCTACCGGTGGGCGCGAAGAGCCCGTGACCCCAGGTGACGGCCAGGCGATCTGCGGCACACCACAGTTTCCGCTGAGAGCTGCTGCCTCCCGGCCCTGACTCGGTTCACGGGCTGCAGTTGCACAGGACCCGGCCGCCACCTGCGGTCACGGGCAGCGGACACGATAGCCTTTCCGGTCCGGGGTCCCACCCCAGGAGGGATGCGAGAGCGGCCGAATCGGCACGCTTGGAAAGCGTGTGTGGGTCCTGCCCACCGTGGGTTCGAATCCCACTCCCTCCGCACCGCAGGTCCGGACGGTTCTCCACCGTCCGGGCTTGTGCGTTTGACCTGGGCTTATCGTTCGGCCCCGTTCCCCGCCGATTCCGGCGATGCGGGGCCGTAGCTCCCAGCGTTGCTCCCAAAATCGGCGGGGTGATTCCGAACCCCTCGCGCTCGGCGTGGTCGTCGTCGGCCTGAGCGTCGAGGATGCCGCCGCCCGCTTGGCCACCGACTGGGGCCGACGGCCGAGCCGCTTCACGTAGCCGGCGGTCGTCGACGGCCTGGCGTGGCCGACGAAGCGGGCGATGTCCTCCAACGCCTCGTCACCGTCCACGAACAGCGTCGTGACGACCGTCCGCCGGCCGGCGTGGGTCCCGAGCTCGGCCGTGATCCCCGCCGTCTTGGCGGCCTGCTTGATCACCTTGGCGACGGTCTGGCGGAGCACCAGCCCGCCGGTCGGCGTGGTGAACACGAGGCTCAAGGGCTCGCCCTCGTAGGTGTGCGGCTCCCACACCGGCGCCGCCGCCCGCTCCTGCGCCTGTCGTCCCGGCGCCTGGCGAGCAGCGCCACGACCGTGGGCATGAGCCAGTGCTCGCCCCGGCGCCCTCGGTCTTGGGCGGGCCGAGCTGCTGGCCCCGGCCGTCGACGTACACCGACGCCCGGCGGACCATGGGCCGTGCCGGCGTCGAGGTCGACGTCCTCCCACGCCAGGCCCAGCACCTCGGAGACCCGCCAGCCCTGCAGGAACAACAACGCCACCGCGGCGCCCAACCGATGGTCCGCCACCGCCACCAACAGCGCACGGGTCTGGTCCCGGTCGAGCGCCACCCCGGCCGACTCGGTGACCCGCAGCGGCTTGACCGCCCGCACCGGGTTCCCGACCAGCGCGCCCATCTTCACCGCCTCGTCGACCACCTGGGCGAGGGTCTGGCGATGGTGGCGCACCGTGCGGGGGGCCAGCTCCGGGCCGAGCCTGGCCTGCCACTCGGTGACCACCCGGTAGTCGAGCTCGACGCACCGGCAGCTCGCCCAGGTCCTCCTGGATCCGCCGCACCCGGTCCCGCGACTTGGCCCACGACGACGGCCGCACCGCGTGCCGGTGCACGTTGTGCAACCACCAGTCGGCCAGCCCGCCGACCGTCCGCAGCCGCCGAGGTCGAGCCCGGCCTGCGCCTGGCGCTTGGCCCGCCGGTCGATCGCCTCCTGCTGCGTCTTGCCCGTGGCCTTCGGGGCCGCTTCTCCCCCGGCACCCACCACGTCGCACACCACCGGCCATCCGCCTGGCGGTAGACGGAGCCCTCCTGGTTGGCGCCTTGCCGAACACCCGAACGCCATCGGGCGTGGCGACCCGCTTGCCCTTACGGCGAGCCGCCACGACCCCACTGCCAGTTGCCGAAAGCCGGCTACGCACTCAGCCCGGCCGACGTACTCGACCACCGCCTCGGCCGGGATCCGCGCGACTTGCCGATCTTCACCGACCGCAGCTCGCCCGTCCGGATCAGCTCGAACACCCCCGTCCGACCGACCGCCAGCGCCTCGGCCACCTCCTCGGGCCGCAGCAACAGCCGCTGCCTGCCCGCACATCTCAACGCTCCCTCATCACCCTCTCCTCTCACTCGTTGCCCAATTGCCGAACAGTTGGAGACACCGCGCGTCCACGCGCCGGCGGCCCGGCCGCGCGCCTTGGCCGCCTCGTACTCGCGCGCCCAGCGCTGGCGGGTGGAGATGGTCTCGGGCGATCGCCGCGGCGTAGGTGCCGGCGTCCACCCGGGAGCGGCCGAGCAGCTCCACGACCAGCGGCCATCGCTCCCGATCACGGCGAGCTCGTCGTGGTCGTCGGGATCGATGCCCGGCTTCCTCGAGCGGGGCCCGCACGACCGCCACCCGATCGGCCCGGTGGCCGGCCAGGGTCTTGCCCGACCACTTGCGGGACACGAGGACCCGACGGCCGCCGAGCCCGAGGTTCGCCCGGTCGTGCGCTTCGCCTTGCAGTGCCCGGGCACCTGCATGGCCCGGCGACTTCGGGCTGCATTCCGAAGCGGATCCAGATCGCGACCGCGGCGCGCACGGCTGCCAGCGGACCCCTCGGCCACGCCGTCGATGTCCGCCTCCCGGGCCGGTGAGGGTCGCCGTCGCCGCATAGGTGGTTCCGATGTCTTTGGTCAGGTACTTCCACGGGTACCCGATCGGTCGGTCGGCCTCCGGGGTGCCGGCGAGAGACCCTGGGCGTCGAGCTGCTCGGCCGAACCGGACCACGTGCTCCGGCTCGGCGTCGGGGTCGGCGTCGAGCGCGTCGAGCGCCTCGTCCCAGGTCGGTAACGGCATACCGGTGTCCGGGTCGACGTAGCCGCGCCCGTCGGCTCCACACCGGCAGCTGGTCGGGGTAGACCGGCGTCGTCGTGGGCGGCCACCAGACCTGGTGGTAGGTCGGCTCAGCGACCTGACGCACAACTTGCGCGGCAGCGACCCCCGCACGCCGAGTGAGGTGCGGGGCAAGACGGCGTTGCGGCTCGACCGAACCGAAGTACTGCACGTTCCAGCCCTCGGCGCGGCGCAGGTTCTGCCAGAACCGGTCGATCAGCTCGGGAAATGCACCGCATCCACGCGGCCCGGCGGTAGTCGTAGCTGATCGGGTCGACCGGGAGCCCCTCCCGCACCCGGCCGTAGCTGTCCAACGTGAGGGTGATGAACGTCGACGGCCGGAAGATGCGGCCGTTCGGTGCCGTGAAGATACGGGCCGATCGTGCGAGCGTCCGTCGGATCCGGGGCAGTTCGGGAGCGTCCTGCCGGCGCCGCGTCGACCGCACCCGACGAT
>CAWHNU010000002.1:0-330923 GCA_963830865.1 uncultured Acidimicrobiales bacterium
GCTTCCACACGCGACCGCCGGGTCACTATGCCCTGCTTTCGCACCTGCTTGACTTGTAGGTCTCGCAGTCAAGCTCCCTTGTGTCATTGCACTCGACGCCTGATTGCCAACCAGGCTGAGGGAACCTTTGGGCGCCTCCGTTACTCTTTAGGAGGCGACCGCCCCAGTCAAACTACCCACCTGACACTGTTCCCGATCCGGATCACGGACCTAGGTTAGAGTCCCGGCATACGCAGGGTGGTATTTCAAGATTGACTCCACACTGGCTAGCGCCAATGCTTCCCAGTCTCCCACCTATCCTACACAACACATACCAAAACCCAATATCAAGCTATAGTAAAGGTCCACGGGGTCTTTCCGTCCTGCTGCAGCTAACGAGCATCTTTACTCGTACTTCAATTTCGCCGGGTCGGTGGTTGAGACAGTAGGAAAGTCGTTACGCCATTCGTGCAGGTCGGAACTTACCCGACAAGGAATTTCGCTACCTTAGGACCGTCATAGTTACGGCCGCCGTTTACCGGGGCTTAGGTTCAGAGCTTCGCCTTGCGGCTAACCCTTCCCCTTAACCTTCCGGCACCGGGCAGGCGTCACAGCGTATACGTCGTCTTGCGACTTAGCACGCTGCTGTGTTTTTAGTAAACAGTCGCTTTCCCCTGGTCTCTGCGGCCCCTTCGAGCTCGAGGCGCGAAGCCTGTCACCCTAGAGAGGCCCTCCTTCTCCCGAAGTTACGGAGGCATTTTGCCGAGTTCCTTAACCACCGTTCTCCCGATCGCCTTGGTATTCTCTACCTGTCCACCTGTGTTGGTTTGGGGTACGGGCGCCGTGCCAGCTCGCTAGCGGCTTTTCTCGGCAGCATGGGATCGGTGACTTCACCTGAAGCGGCTCGGTATCACGTCTCGGTCTTAATGGGGCCCGGATTTACCTGGTCCCCGACCTACACGCTTACCCCAGGACAACCATCGCCTGGGCTCACTTACCCTTCTGCGTCCCCGCATCGCTTGCCTCCTCCAGGTGGGTTGGTTCGTCCGAAGACAGCCCCTTAGCAACCTAGATTCGGCACGGGCGCGGGCACAGCGGTACCGGAATATCAACCGGTTGTGCATCGACTACGCCTGTCGGCCTCGCCTTAGCTCCCGACTCACCCTGGGAGGATTAGCCTTCCCCAGGAACCCTTGGACATTCGGCGGAGGGGTTTCCCACCCCTCTTTCGCTACTCATACCTGCATTCTCACTCGACCACGGTCCACGCCGGTTCACACCGACGCTTCACCCGAGATCGACGCTCCCCTACCACTCCTGCGCAAGCGCAGAAATCCGCGGCTTCGGCTCCGAACTTGAGCCCCGTTACATTATCCGCACGAGGATCACTCGACCAGTGAGCTGTTACGCACTCTTTCAAGGGTGGCTGCTTCTAAGCCAACCTCCTGGCTGTCTGGGCGATCTCACCTCGTTTACCACTTAGTTCGGAATTAGGGGCCTTAGCCGGCGATCTGGGCTGTTTCCCTTTCGTCCACGAAGCTCATCCCCCGTGGACTCACTGCCGGGCTCTGGAGTCATGGCATTCGGAGTTTGGTTGGGGTCGGTAAGCTTGTAGGCCCCCTAACCCATCCAGTGCTCTACCTCCATGACTGAACACCCGACGCTGCACCTAAATGCATTTCGGGGAGAACCAGCTATCACCGAGTTTGATTGGCCTTTCACCCCTACCCACAGGTCATCCCCCAGGTTTTCAACCCTGGTGGGTTCGGTCCTCCACGGGGTCTTACCCCCGCTTCAACCTGCCCATGGGTAGATCACTCGGCTTCGGGTCTACAGCATGCGACTGAACGCCCTATTCAGACTCGCTCTCGCTCCGGCTTCCCATCACTGGTTAACCTCGCCACACACCGTAACTCGCAGGCTCATTCTTCAAAAGGCACGCCATCGTGGCCACGGGCGAACCTGTGACGACACTCTGACTGATTGTAAACCAACGGTTTCAGGTACTATTTCACTCCCCTCACGGGGTACTTTTCACCCTTCCCTCACGGTACTCGTGCACTATCGGTCGTCTGAACATACTTAGCCTTACGAGGTGGTCCTCGCAGATTCACACCGGTTTTCACGGCCCCGGTGCTACTTGGGATGGCGACCCGAGGTTGCTCGTCTTTCGCGTACGGGGCTATTACCCGCTGTGGCGCGCCTTTCCTGAACGCTTCCGCTAGACGGCAACTTTGTAACTCGGTCCTGCATCCAGTGCAGCAGGTGTCGGTCCCACAACCCCGACGTGGCAACGCCACTGGGCTATTACACCACGCCGGTTTGGGCTGATCCCCTTTCGCTCGCCGCTACTCAGGGAGTCGCAATTGCTTTCTGTTCCTCGGGGTACTGAGATGTTTCAATTCCCCCGGTTCCCTCTACCGGTCCTATGTGTTCAGACCGGAGTGACACCCCATGACGGGTGCCGGGTTTCCCCATTCGGATATCCACGGATCAAAGCTTGGTCGGCAGCTCCCCGTGGCTTTTCGCAGCCACCCACGTCCTTCATCGGTGTCAGACGCCAAGGCATCCACCGTTGGCTCTTTGTAGCTTGGAAGAACAAAGATGCTCGTGCTCGCTATGCAGTTCTCAAGGAGCTCGGGGTGCGCCACGAACGTGTCGTGGCCCCAGACATGAGGACGCCGGCGCAACCACGTAAGTGGCTGGGCCGGCGGCGCCTCGAGGATGAGCGGTAGAGACACCACTCCCTCAAAACAGAAGACAGGACAGTCCGTCCGGACCAGGCTCGACCGCCGGGAGGGAAACACCCTCGACCGACGAGGTCGCCTGGAGCGGACCGAGCGAGGCTCCAACTGGGAGTCGTCCCTGCGGATGCAGGAACACTGACTCCTTAGAAAGGAGGTGATCCAGCCGCACCTTCCGGTACGGCTACCTTGTTACGACTTCACCCCAATCGCCGACCCCACCTTCGACGGCTCCCTCCCAAAAGGGTTGGGCCACCGGCTTCGGGTGTTGCCGACTTTCGTGGTGTGACGGGCGGTGTGTACAAGGCCCGGGAACGTATTCACCCCGGCGTTGCTGATCCGGGATTACTAGCGACTCCGGCTTCACGGAGTCGAGTTGCAGACTCCGATCCGAACTGAGACCAGCTTTACGGGATTCGCTCAACCTCGCGGTCTCGCAGCCCTCTGTACTGGCCATTGTAGCATGTTTGCAGCCCTGGATATAAGGGGCATGATGACTTGACGTCGTCCCCACCTTCCTCCGAGTTGACCCCGGCAGTCTCCCAAGAGTCCCCGGCATTACCCGCTGGCAACATGGGACAGGGGTTGCGCTCGTTGCGGGACTTAACCCAACATCTCACGACACGAGCTGACGACAGCCATGCACCACCTGTGCGGGGCCCCGAAGGACACCGTATCTCTACGGCTTTTCCCCGCATGTCAAACCCAGGTAAGGTTCTTCGCGTCGCCTCGAATTAAGCAACATGCTCCGCCGCTTGTGCGGGCCCCCGTCAATTCCTTTGAGTTTTAGCCTTGCGGCCGTACTCCCCAGGCGGGGCACTTAATGCGTTAGCTACGGCACGGAAACCGTTGGAGGGTCCCCACACCTAGTGCCCAACGTTTACGGCGTGGACTACCAGGGTATCTAATCCTGTTTGCTACCCACGCTTTCGCTCCTCAGCGTCAGTACCAGCCCAGAGTGCCGCCTTCGCCGCTGGTGTTCCTCCCGATATCTGCGCATTTCACCGCTACACCGGGAATTCCACACTCCCCTACTGGACTCTAGCCACAGCAGTATCGGGTGGCGTCCCCAGGTTGAGCCTGGGGGTTTCACACCCGACTTACTGAGCCGCCTACGAGCTCTTTACGCCCAATGATTCCGGACAACGCTTGCCCCCTACGTATTACCGCGGCTGCTGGCACGTAGTTGGCCGGGGCTTCTTCTGTGGGTACCGTCTGTGTTCGTCCCCACTGAAAGCGGTTTACAACCCGAAGGCCGTCATCCCGCACGCGGCGTTGCTGCGTCAGGCTTTCGCCCATTGCGCAATATTCCCCGCTGCTGCCTCCCGTAGGAGTCTGGGCCGTGTCTCAGTCCCAGTGTGGCTGATCGTCCTCTCAGACCAGCTACCCGTCGTCGCCTTGGTGAGCCGTTACCTCACCAACAAGCTGATAGGCCGCGAGGCCCTCCCGAAGCAGAATCCTTTCCTCATCGGACCATGCGATCCAATGGGGGCATCCGGTATTAGCCCCCCTTTCGAAGGGTTATCCCAGACTTCGGGGCAGGTTCCTCACGTGTTACTCACCCGTTCGCCACTAGGTCGTCCCCAGTGTTGCCACTGGTTGAACCTCGTTCGACTTGCATGCGTTAGGCACGCCGCCAGCGTTCGTCCTGAGCCAGGATCAAACTCTCCGTCGAAAACCTGGGCGCCGCCGCTGGCGACGGCACCCGTCGATAGAGAGCACCCCGGACCGGGTGAGTCACCCGAACCGAGGTACTGGCACCGCCGAGTGGTGGGTACCACCCGGCAAATTGACGGTGCATTACTTCAAACGACCACGCCGGAGCCCGAAGGCCCCGAGGCGATCGCCCGCACTCGCTCTCTCGTCCTGTCTTCTGTTTTCAAGGAGCGACATCCGCTCGCGGCACATGCTCCGACCAGGAGCTTCGGTGCCGGGACTCACGCCGCCGTGTCGGCCAGAGGGCCGTGCGGGGCGGAGGGTCAATCTAACGACCGCCGGATGACAGCGTCAACCTGAGAGCCGGGTTTCATGGAGGGATTTCTGCACGAGCAGGGCGTAGCTCCGCTTGCCCTTGCGCAGCACCACGAACCGGCCGTGGAGGACCATCGTCGAGTCTACCGCCGCCCCGGGCCCGATCCGCTCGCCGTTGACCGACACCGCGCCCTGCTCCATCGCCCGGCGGGCGTCGCCCTTGGACGAGGCCAGGCCGCACTCGACCAGCAGCGGGACCAGGTCGACGCCGGCCGCCAGCTCGTCGGCGGTGGGCAGCGGGGCCGTGGGGACCTCGGCCGCCACCGCGGCCAGCGCATCGGCGCTCGCCTCCCGCGGGGCACCGCCGCCGAACAGCAGGTCGGTGGCCTCGGCGGCGGCCGAGGTCGACGCCGGCCCGTGCACGAGCCGGGTGACCTCCTCGGCCAGGCGCCGCTGGGCCGTGCGCCGCTCGGGCCGCTCCTCGTGGGCCGCCATGACCGCCGCGACCTCGTCCATCGGCAGCAGCGTGAACTTGGCCAGGAACTCGCCGACCTCGCGGTCGTCGGCCTGCATCCAGTGCTGGAAGAACTGGTACGGGCTGGTGCGCGACGGGTCGAGCCACACCCGGGCGCCGGTCGTCTTGCCCAGCTTGGTGCCGTCGGGCGCGAGGAGCAGCGGCCAGCACAGGGCGTGGGCCGTGTCGCCGGTGACCCGCCGGATGAGGTCGACGCCCTGGAGGATGTTGCCCCACTGGTCGGATCCGCCGATCTGCATCTCGACGCCGAGCGTGCGGTGCAGGTGGAGGTAGTCGTGGGCCTGGAGCAGCATGTAGCTGAACTCGGCGTAGCTGATGCCGTGCTCGCTGGCGAGCCGGGCCCTGACCGACTCGCGGGCCATCATCTGGTTCACCGTGATGTGCTTGCCGACGTCCCGGAGGAAGTCGAGCAGCCGGACGTCTGCGGTCCAGTCCCGGTTGTCGACCAGCAGCGCCCGGCCGTCGTCGAAGTCGATGATCCGGGCGATCTGGGTCTTGATCGCCGCCACGTTGGCGCTGAGCGTGGCGTCGTCGAGCAGGTTGCGCTCCTCGGACTGGCCGCTCGGGTCGCCGATCATCCCGGTCGCTCCCCCGGCCAGTGCGACCGGGCGGTGGCCGGCATCCTGGAACCGGCGCAGCATGACCAGGCCGATCAGGTTGCCGACGTGCAGGCTGTCGGCGCTCGGGTCGCAGCCGTAGTAGATCGTCAACGGCCCCTCCGCCAGGCGGGCGGCGAGCGCGGCGCGGTCGGTGCTGTCCTGCACCAGCCCCCGGGCGTCGAGATCATCGAGAAGGGTCGGCGACGTCACCGCGACATCGTCCCCGTCCGGCGGGGCGCGGTCCAGCCGGTTCCCGGACTGGACGGCGTGGGCCCCCGCCGGGAAGCCTGGAGGGGTGCAGACCGTCTCGCCCGACGACACCGAGCCGGCGCCCGAGCCGGCCCGCCGGCGGTGGGCCTGGTGGACGCCCACCCGGATCGCGCTGGCGCTCGTCGTGGTGGCGCTGGTGTCGATGTGGGTGTACGTGCTGTACCTGGCGTTCGGGCCCGGGCGGCAGCCGCCGATCGACCGGCTCGCCGACCCCTCGTTCGCTGCGGCCGCGGAGGCGCGGTGCGCGTCCGCCCTGGCCGTCGTGGACGAGCTGCCGTTCGCCGACGAGTCGCCGAACGCCGCGGCGCGGGCCGACGTCATCGATCAGGCGAACGCGGCGTTCGGCGCGATGCTCGGCGACCTCGACCGCCTGGCCGTCCGCGAGGTGCCCGCCGGGGATCAGCGGCGGCGGGCGACCGAGTGGCTGGCCGACTGGCGGACCTACGTCGCCGATCGGCAGGACTATGCGGACCGGCTGCGGACCGATCCCGGCGCGCGGCTGCTCGTGTCGCCGAAGGCCGGCCAGGCCGAGCAGGTGACCGAGTGGATCGACGAGTTCGCCAAGGCGAACCGGATGCCGTCCTGCGTCACGCCGGGGGACGCCTGACAGGTGCTTTTGTCCCCGGAAGCGGTCGCCCTGGCGACCGCTTACCGGGGACAAAACGCGGGGCCGACACGCCTGTGCCGCCTCCCACGGCCGCCGAGGGTCGGTCGCCCCGGGTTTGGCGCCACGAACGTCCCCTCCTGCGTTCTGTACGCGGAAGCGGTCGCCTGGCGACCGTATCCGGGAACGCGGCCGACACGCTGTGCCGCCTCCCACCTCCACCGAGGGTCGGTCGCCCCGGGCTTTGGCGCCACGAACGTCCCCTCCTGGTTCGCACGCGGAAAGCGGTCGCCTTGGCGACCGTTTCCGGGGACAAAACGCGGGGCCGACACGCATGTGCCGCCTCCCACCTCCACCGAGGGTCGGTCGCCCGGGGTTTGGCGCCACGAACGTCCCCTCACGGTTCTGTCCCGGAACGGTCGCCATGGCGACCGTTTCCGGGCGAAACGCGATCTCAGGCCGGCTCCGGACGGCCCCGTAGGCGCGCCGGGCCCGAGACGTACGGGTCGCCCGGGACGCACCAGCGCCACGGGTGCTCGGCGCCGGCCGACAGGCCGATGCGGGTCGTCACGTGCGGGTTGGTCGGGGGCGCGGTGCCGTCGTCGTCGATCCACACTCCCCTGTCGGCCGTCACCAGGTCGGCGCCGTCGAATCGTCGGTCCAGGCCCATCGCCTGGCAGAGCTTGGCGGGGCCGTTGCAGAGGTCCCTGTCGCTCCTCGCCCTCGGGCGGGCCCGGCGCATGGCCTCTGTGCCCTCCACCGGGGCCAGGGCCCGCAGGAGCACCGCGACGCCCTCCCCCACCTCGCCCGTGACCACGTTGGCGCACCAGTGCATGCCGTACGTGAAGTAGACGTACAGGCCGCCCGGCGGGCCGAACATCGTGCGGTTGCGCGGCGTCTCGCCCCGGTACGCGTGGCTGCCCGGGTCCTCGGCGCCGCAGTACGCCTCGACCTCGACGATCCTGCCCGAGCGGCGGCCGGCGTCCGGGTCGTCGTGGACCAGGAGCTTGCCCAGCAGGTCCGGCGCCACCTCGCGGGGGTCGCGGGCGTAGAACCGGCGGTCCGGGCGCCGCACGCGCGCCTAGGCCAGCCTGGCCGCGTCGGTCTCCAGGCGGCGGGCGAAGCGGTCGATCTGGGCTGCCACCGGGTCCGGGCCGGCGCCGCCCGGGGTCGTGCGACGGTTGACCGCCCGGCCCGGTTCCAGCAGGGCCGTCGCCTCGCTGCCCAGGTCCGGGTGAGCCTCCACCAGCTCGGCCAGGGGGACGTGGCGCTCCAGGCTGTCCCGGACCAGCGCGCCGACCAGTGCGTGGGCGTCGCGGAACGGGACGCCCCGCTCGACCAGCAGCTCGGCCAGGTCCGTCGCCGCCGCGTAGGGCGAGTCCGCCGCCGCCTGCATGCGCTCGACGTGGAACGTGAGCGTCGCCACCAGGCCCGTCATCGCGGCCAGGGCCAGCGCGACCTGGTCGACCGCGTCGAACAGCGGCGGCTTGTCCTCCTGGAGGTCGCGGTTGTAGCTGAGCGGCAGGCCCTTGAGCGTCACCAGCACGCCCGTGAGGTCGCCGATCACCCGGCCCGCCTTGCCCCGCGCCAGCTCGGCGATGTCCGGGTTCTTCTTCTGCGGGAGCATCGACGAACCGGTCGCGTAGGCGTCGTCGAGGCGGGCGAAGCCGAATTCGTCGGTCGTCCAGAGGATGATCTCCTCGCCCAGCCGCGACAGGTGGATCGCCACCAGGCTCAGGGCGAACAGCGCCTCGGCGACGAAGTCCCGGTCGCTGACCGCGTCGAGGCTGTTCTCGAACCGGCCCGCGAAGCCGAGGTCGTCGGCCGTGGCGTCGGGGTCGAGGGGCAGGCTCGAGCCGGCCAATGCCCCCGCCCCCAGCGGCGACACGTCGAGGCGGCGGCGGCAGTCGGCCAGGCGGTCGACGTCGCGGGCGAACGCCCAGCCGTGCGCCAGCAGGTGATGGGCCAGCAGCACAGGCTGGGCCCGCTGCATGTGGGTGTAGCCCGGTAGGTAGGCCGGGCCCGCGTCCTTGGCCCGCTCCAGGAGCGTGCGCTGCAGGCGCAGCACGCGCCGGGCCACCTCGGCCAGCTCGCGGCGGGCCCACAGGCGCAGGTCGGTGGCGACCTGGTCGTTCCGGCTGCGGCCCGTGTGGAGCTTGGCCCCCGCCGGACCGGCCAGCGCCGTCACCCGGCGCTCGATGGCCGTGTGGATGTCCTCGTCGGTCGGCTCGAACGCGAACTGCCCGGTCTTCAGCTCGTCCTCGACCCGGTCGAGCGCGGCCAGGACCAGGCCCGCCTCCTCGTCGCCGAGGATCCCCGCCCGGGCCAGGCCCCGGACGTGGGCCCGGCTGCCCGCGAGGTCGTCGCCGGCCAGTCGCCGGTCGTCGTCGAGGCTGACGGTGAACGCCAGCAGCTCGTCCGCCGGGCCGTCCGCGAACCGGCCGTGCCAGAGCGTGCTCACGCCGCCGTGACCGCCGTCATCCCGCCCCCGGCCCCTGGATGGCCGACCAGGTCTCGATCCCCAGGCCCCACAGCCGGACGAACCCCTCGCTGTCCTGGTGCCGGAACCGGTCGGCGGAGTCGTAGGTCGCCAGGCCGTAGTCGTACAGGCTCTGCGGGCCGCGGCGCCCCGTGACCGTGCACGACCCCGGCGCCAGCCGCAGCCGGACCTCGCCGGTCACGAACCGCTGGCTCTCGTCCACGAACGCGTCCAGCGCCCGCTTGAGCGGGCTGTACCACAGCCCGTCGTACACCAGCTCCGCGTAGCGCGGCTCCAGCCGGCTCTTCTCCCGCTGCAGGTCGCGCTCGAGGCAGATCGACTCCAGGTCGGCGTGCGCCATCATCAGCGCCAGGCTGGCCGGGCACTCGTAGGTCTCCCGGCTCTTGATGCCGACACGCCGGTTCTCGACGATGTCGATGCGACCCCAGCCGTACGAGCCGACGAGCGCGTTGAGCCGGCCGACGATGTCGGCCACGCCCAGCTCGGCCCCGTCCAGCGCCACCGGCACGCCCTCCCGGAAGCCGACGACCACGTCGGTCGGCTCGGTCGCCGTCGGGCGGGTCAGGAGCCACACGCCGGGCGGCGGCACCGCCCACGGGTCCTCCATCTCGCCGCACTCGATCGCGCGGCCCCAGAGGTTGTCGTCGATCGAGTACAGCTTCTCCTTGGTCGCCGTGATCGGGATGCCGTGGTCGTAGGCGTAGAGGATGCACTGCTCCCGCGTCATGCCCCACGACCGCACCGGGGCGATCACGTCGAGGTCGGGCGCCAGCGCCCGGGTCGACACCTCGAAGCGCACCTGGTCGTTGCCCTTGCCCGTGCAGCCGTGCGCCACCGCGTCGGCGGCGTGCTCCCGGGCCGCAGCCACCAGGTGCCGGACGATCACGGGCCGCGACAGCGCCGAGACCAGCGGGTAGCGGCCCTCGTACAGGGCGTTGGCCTTCAGGACCGGGACGCAGTAGTCGCGGGCGAACTCCTCGCGGGCGTCGACCACGATGGCGTCGACCGCCCCCGCGCCGAGGGCGCGCTGGCGGACCACGTCCCAGTCGTCGCTCGATTGGCCCACGTCGACCGCGAGGGCGATCACCTCGACGCCCATGTTGTCGATCATCCAGCGCACGGCCACCGACGTGTCCAGGCCACCGCTGTACGCCAGCACCACTCGCTTCGCCATCGGATCAGCTTCTTTCTCGGGTAGGTGAGGGGACTGGTGAGAGCACTACAGGCCGGCCAGCTCGGCGAGCATGTCGGCCATGGTGGCGCCGGACGACGACTCGGCGACCACGACGACGAGTGTGTCGTCGCCGGCGACCGTGCCGAGCACGCCGGGCAGGCCGGAGCGGTCGAGGGCGGAGGCGACGACGTGGGCGGAGCCGGGCGGCGTGCGCAGCACGACGAGGTTGCCCGAGTGGGCGACCTCGACCACCCACTCGCTGAACACCCGGCGGAGATGGCTCTCGGGCGCCCGCTGCTCGCTCGGCAGCTCGGGGATGGCGTAGACGGTCTCGCCGCCGCCGACCCGGACCTTGATCGCGCCCATGTCCTCGAGGTCGCGGGACACGGTCGCCTGGGTGGCGGCCACGCCCTCGGCCGCCAGGAGGTCCACGAGCTGGGCCTGGCTGGTGACCGCGTGGTCCGACAGCAGGCGGGCGACCCGGTGCTGGCGCTGGGCCTTGGCCAGCGTGCGCAGCGCCGCGCCGCCGGACGCGGCGGGCAGGGGCAGGTCGGCGGCGGGCTCGGTCATCGCCCCGCCTCCTCGACCAGCCAGGAAAGCAGGCCCCGGACGCTGTGCAGGCGGTTGTGGGCCTGGGCGATGACGCGGCTCTGGGGTCCGTCCACGACCGACGCCGCCACCTCCTCGCCCCGGTGCGCGGGCAGGCAGTGCATGAACACGGCGCCGGGCGCGGCGGCCGACATCACCCGGTCGTCGACCTGGAACCCCTCGAACGCCCGCATGCGCTCGTCGGCCTGGGCCTCCTGGCCCATCGAGGCCCACACGTCGGTGTGGACCGCGGCCGACCCGGCCACCGCCTCCTCCGGCCGGTGGGCGACGACCGGTTCGCCCCCGAGGGCCCGGAGCCGGTCGAGGTCGTCGGCGCCGGGGCCGTAGCCCGGCGGGCAGGCCAGGCGGACCTTCATCCCCAGCATCGTGGCGCCCAGCGCCAGCGACCGGGCGACGTTGTTGAAGTCGCCCACCCACGCCACGGTGGCGCCGGACAGCTCGCCCAGGCTCTGGCGCATCGTGAGCAGGTCGGCCAGCGCCTGGACCGGGTGGCCCCGGTCGGACAGGAGGTTGACGACCGGGACCCGGGCCGCGGCCGCCAGCTCCTCCAGCAGGCCGTGGTCGAACACCCGGCCGCCGATCGCCGCGTGGTAGCCGGACAGCACCCGGGCGATGTCGCCGATCGGCTCGCGCTCGCCGCTGCCCACCTCGTCCCGGCGGAACGTGACCGGGTGGCCGCCCAGCTGGACCACCGCCGTCTCGCAGCTGTGGCGGGTCCGCAGCGACGGCTTCTCGAAGTACAGGCCTACGGTCCGTCCGGCCAGCGGCAGGCCCGGACCGGGGGCCGGGGGCGGCTCGGCGCCCCGCCGCAGGACCTCGTCCAGCTCGGCGACGCTGAGGTCGTCGACCTCCAGGAAATGGCGAACAGTCATGCCGCCAGCACCGCCCCGATGCGGGCGATCGCCTCGTCGATCTCGTCGTCGCCGATCAGCAGCGACGGTGCCAGGCGCAGCGCGGTGGGCGTGACCGCGTTGGCCACCAGGCCGGCGGCCAGCAGCGCGACGTTGACCTCGCGGGCGTCGCGCCCGTCCAGCTCGACCGCCAGCAGCAGGCCCGCGCCCCGGACCCCGGCCACGCCGGGCAGCGCCGTGAGCCCCTCGGCCAGCCGGCGGCCGGCCCGGGCCGCCCGGGCGGGGACGTCCTCGGCCTGCATCGTCGCCAGCACCGCGCGGGCCGCGGCCGTGGCCAGCGGCTGGCCGCCGTAGGTCGTGGCGTGGTCGCCGGGCTCGAACACCGTGGCGACGTCCTCCCGGGCCCAGCAGGCGCCGATCGGCACGCCGTTGCCGAGCGCCTTGGCCATCGTCACCACGTCGGGGACGACGCCCAGGTGCTGGAAGCCGAACCACCGGCCCGTGCGGCCCAGGCCGGTCTGCACCTCGTCGACCATGAACAGCGCGCCCCGCTCGTCGCACAGGCGCCGCACGCCGGCGAAGTACTCGGCGGTCGCCGGGTTGACGCCGCCCTCGCCCTGCACGGGCTCCAGCAGCACCCCGGTCACCGACGGGTCGAGCGCGGCCGCCAGCGCGTCGAGGTCGTCCCAGGCCACGTGGCGGAAGCCCTCCGGCAGCGGCTGGAAGGGCTCGTGCTTGGCGGGCTGGCCGGTGGCGTGCAGGGTCGCCAGGGTCCGGCCGTGGAAGCTGCCGTAGGCCGACACCACGACGTAGCGGCCCCGGCCGCCGACCCGGCGGGCCAGCTTGATGGCGCACTCGTTGGCCTCGGCGCCCGAGTTGCAGAAGAACACCCGGCCGCCGGCGGGCTCGCCGTCGCCGATCAGACGGTCGAGCGTGCGGGCGACCTCGGGTCCCGGCAGCGTGCCGAACAGGTTGGACACGTGGACGAGCGTCGCCGCCTGGGTCGCCAGCGCCTCGGTGACGGCCGGGTGGGCGTGGCCGAGCGACGTCACGGCCAGCCCGGACAGGCAGTCGAGGTAGCGCCGGCCCTCGTCGTCGAAGAGCCACGACCCCTCGCCCCGCACGAACGTCACCGGCGGCGGCGGGTAGGTCGGCATCAGCGGGCTGGGCGTCGACGCCGTTGCGGCGGTGCCGGTGGCGGTCACGATGGCGCCTCCCGGGTGATCATGGTGCCGATCCCGGCGTCGCTGAACAGCTCCAGCAGCAGCACGTGGGCCACGCGGCCGTCGAGCAGGTGGGCCGAGCCGACGCCGTTGTCGACGGCGTGGACCGCGGCGGCGATCTTGGGGATCATCCCGCCGGTCAGCCGGCCGTCCCCGATCATCGCCGTGAGCTCGGCGGTGGTCACCCGGCTGATCAGCGACGCCGGGACGTCGAGGTCGGCGAGCAGGCCGGGCACGTCGGTGAGGAACACCGCCTTCTCGGCGCCGAGCGCCTCGGCCAGCGCCCCCGCCACCGTGTCGGCGTTGATGTTGTAGGCCTGGCCCGTCGGGTCGGAGCCGATGGTCGACACGACCGGGATGAGGTCCTCGGCCAGCAGGCGGTCGAGGATGGTCGGGTTCACGGCGGCGACGTCGCCGACGTAGCCAAGCCCGGGGTTGCGGGCGCCGGCCAGGATCAGCCCGGCGTCCTCGCCGGAGAGGCCGACGGCGAGCGGCCCGTGGACGTTGATGGCGGCGACGATGTCGCGGCCCACCTTGCCGACCAGCACCATGCGGGCGATGTCGACGGTCTCGGCGTCGGTCACCCGCAGGCCGTCCCGGAACTCGGGCTGCTTGCCCAGGCGGGCCATCAGCTCGCTGATCTGGGGGCCGCCGCCGTGCACGACCACGGGCCGGAGGCCGACCGCCCGCAGCAGGACGACATCGTCGGCCACCGCCCGGGCCAGGGCGGGGTCGGCCATCGCGTGGCCGCCGTACTTGACCACAACGACCGCACCCCGGAACCGCTGGATGTACGGCAGCGCCTCCACGAGCACGGCCGCCCGCAGGGCGGCGTCGCCGTTCTGGTCTGCTGAGCGGTTGACTGCCAACCACTCAGCAGACTGGAATGCCGGATCGGCCGGGGTGCTCGTCACGAGGTGCCCTTGTTCTCGTCGATGTAGCCGTGGGTCAGGTCGTTGGTCAGCATCCGGGCCCGGCCGTCGCCGAGGCCGAGGTCGCAGTGCACGTCGAGCCGGTCGCCGCCCATGTGGGCCGCGACGGCCCCCGCATCGTGGTCGGCCGGCATGCAGCCCCGGGTGACGACCGTGCCGCCGTAGGCGATCGTCAGCGCCGCCGGGTCGAGCTTGACCCCGGCGGTGCCCAGGTCGCTGGCGATCCGACCCCAGTAGGGGTCGCCGCCGAACCACGAGCACTTGACCAGCTGGCTCTCGGCCACCTTGCGCGCGGCCTGGCGGGCCTCGTCGTCGGACGCCGCACCGGTGACACGGACCGTCACCACCTTGGTGTGGCCCTCGGCGTCGCCGACCATCTGCGTCGCCAGGTCGAGGCACGCCTCGGCCACCGCGGCCGCGAACCCGTCGGGATCCGCCGGCGGTCCGGCCGCGCCGCCGGCCAGGAGCAGGACCGTGTCGTTGGTGGACGTGCAGCCGTCGACGGTCATGGCGTTGAAGCTGTCGGCCACGCCCGCCCGGAGGACGTCGGCAAGGGCCGCCGCGTCGACTGCGGCGTCGGTCGTCAGCACCGCCAGCATCGTGGCCATGTTGGGAGCCAGCATGGCGGCGCCCTTGGCCATCCCGCCGACGACGAACCCGTCGCCCCGCACGACGGTCTCCTTGCGCCGGGTGTCGGTGGTCATGATCGCCTCGGCGGCGGCGACGCCGTGGGCCGGCTCGCTCCCCCGCGCCGCCGCCACCCGGGGGATGCCGGCCTCCAGCGCGGCCATCGGCAGCGGGTGCCCGATGAGGCCGGTCGAGCACACCAGCACCTCGTGCGGCCCGCACCCGACGCCGGCGGCGGTCAGGGCGCACATGCGCTCGGCGTCGGCCTCGCCGGCCTCGCCGGTGGCGGCGTTGGCGTTGCCGCTGCTGAGCACGACCGCCGCGGCGCGGCCGCGGGTGGCATCGAGGTGGCGGCGGGTGACGACGACCGGGGCGGCGAGGACGAGGTTCTGGGTGAACACGCCGGCGGCCGGGACGGGGCGGCCGTCGGCCGTGGACACCAGCGCCAGGTCGGGGGCGCCGGCCGGCTTGATGCCGCACGCGCCCCCCGCCGCCGCGAACCCCCGAGCCGCGACGACACTCACGGGTAGAGCCCCACGGTCGGCAGGCCCGTCGCCTCCGGCAGGCCCAGGACGAGGTTGGCGCACTGGACGGCCTGGCCCGACCCGCCCTTGACCAGGTTGTCGAGCGCGGCGATCGCCACGATCCAGCCGGTGCGGGGGTCGGACCGGGCGGTCACGTGCACGGTGTTGGCCCCGAGCGTGGCCTTGGTCTCGGGCGACCCCGGCGTCACCACCACGAACGGCTCGCCGGCCCAGGTCTCGGCGAGCAGGTCCAGCGCGCCGTCGGTGGTCAGGCCGGGGCCGGCCGGCCGGGCATAGCAGGTGGCGAGGATGCCCCGGTTCATCGGCGCCAGGTGCGGCGTGAACAGCACCTGCACCCCCTCCCCGGCCACGCGGCCGAGCGCCTGCTCGATCTCGGGCGTGTGCCGGTGGTCGAGCAGGCCGTAGGCGGTGAGGTTCCCGTCGACCGCGCCGAACGTCGTGTGGGGCTTGGGGGGCCGGCCGGCGCCCGACACGCCGCTGGCCGCGTCGACCACGATGCCGGCCGGCTCGACCAGGCCGGCCCGCAGGAACGGCGCCAGCGCCAGCACCGCGGCCGTCACGTAGCAGCCGGGGGCGGCCACCCGGCGGGCGCCGGCGAGGTCGGCCCGGAACAGCTCGGGCAGCCCGTAGGCGAAGTCGCCGAGCAGCTCGGGGTGGGCGTGCTCCTCGCCGTACCACGCCGGGTACAGCGCAGGGTCCCGCAGCCGGAAGTCGGCCGCCAGGTCGACGATCGCGCCGACCCTGCCGTCGAGCTCGGGCACGACCTCCTGGGACGCCCCGTGGGGCAGTGCGAGGAACGCCAGGTCGAGCCCGTCGCAGGCCTCGGCGTCGAACTTGGTGAACGCCAGGTCGCCGTAGGCGGCGGCCAGGCTCGGGTACAGCTCGCGCAGCGGTGCGCCGGCCTGGCTGTCGCCGGTGGCGAGGCGCACGTCCAGCTGAGGATGGGCGGCGCACAGGCGCAGCAGCTCCGCGCCCATGTAGCCGGATGCGCCGATGATGCCGACCGAGGTCACCGGCCGACTATACGTTCGGCTGCATAGTCATGCAAAGCCCTATCCGCCGGCGAGGCGCCCCTGGTCGACCAGGTGGAGGCTCGCCGGCACCATCCACTGCGACACCAAGGTCGCGCCGAAGTCGGAGAGGTGGACAGGGTCGCGGAACATGTTGCCCTTGCGGGCCTCGACCCCCCGCTGGACCTCGGCCTCCAGGTCGAGCATCTCGGTGCCCGGCCGGTGCGCGGCCACCGCCCGGTAGGTGGCGTTGCGGCAGTCGAGTGCGGTGTGACCCTGCTCGGTCATCGCCGCGACCGCGGACAGCGGCGTCGTCCCGAACACCACCGTGGCGCCCCCGGCGCCGAGCACGTCGGCGTCGTGGTTCAGGGCGTCCCGGAGGTAGGCGTCGTAGTCCGGGTCGCAGTCGCCCACCCACAGGTCGCCCATGCGGACCTGGCCGAGGCCCGTGACGGCCGCCAGGTAGTAGACGACGACGTCGGGGTCGAAGTCGTGGACGATCCTGGCCCACACCTCCCGCCGGGCGTCGTGGCAGATCGGCATGTCGATCACCTTCTCGCCGTAGCGGGTCTTGCCCTCGGGCACGAGCGGCGTGCAGCCGAACTCCGCGTCGTACGCCGCCACCGCCCCCTTGGCCTCGGCCTCGGTGACCAGCGCCGGCCCCAGGAAGACCGGCCCGCTGTCGCCGACCAGCAGGATCCGAGGTGCCCGGGGCGGCACGCTCGTGGGCACGACCCGGTACGGGTAGCCCTTGGCGCCGGCCGCCGGGCCGGCGACGACGGTGACGTCGGCGTCGTCGGGCGTGCCGGCTGTGCCCACGACGACCAGCGCGGCGATCGCCGCCACCGCCCCGCCCAGCGCCAGCGGCGCCCGCAGGCCTCGGATGCCGCCCCGCAGGGCGCCGCGGCGGACCGGCCGCTCGATCAGCACGAACGACGCCACCGCCAGCGCCAGCGTGACCGCCACGCAGGCGGCGTCGAGCGTCCAGCCGTCGAGTCCGGTGCGCTCCGGCGTGGCGTACACGATCACCGGCCAGTGCCACAGGTAGACGCCGTAGCTGATGATGCCGAGCCAGCGCAGCGGGGCGATCGACAGCAGCGCGCCGAGCGGCCCGGCCCGGCCGCCGACGACGACCGCGACGACGACGACCGCGGCCAGCGCGAAGACCGCCAGGCCGCCGCGGTAGTAGCCCGGCTCGGCGCCCCGGACCACGGCGAACGACCACACGAGGTAGGCCAGCGCCACGCTGCCCGCCACGGGTGCCCACCACCGGGCCCCGCGGCGCGGCGACGACCCGCGGGCGGGCCCGGCCGTCACGAGGGCGGCCAGCGCCGCGCCCAGCAGCGTCGGGCCGACCCGGGCGTCGGTGCCGTAGTAGGCCCGGCTGGTGTCGGTCGCGGTCCATGTCAGGCCCAGCACGCAGAACGACGCCGCCGCCCCGAGGACGGCCACCGTGCCGACCACCCGTCCGCCCCGCACATCCCGCCGGCGGGCCAGCCACAGCAGGCCCACCACCAGCGGCGGCCACAGCAGGTAGAACTGCTCCTCGATCGCCAGGCTCCACATGTGGTCGAGTGGCGACGGCTGGGCGAACATGTCCCAATAGCCGATGTCCCGGGCCATGGCGTGCCAGTTGGCGGCGTAGCCGAGGGTCGACGAGCGCGTCGCCCCGGAACCCCGGGTGCTGGCCCGAGGGCGCCACGACGGCGATCAGCAGGGCGAGCCCGGCCAGCAGTAGGAACAGGGCCGGCAGCAGACGGCGCGCCCGGCGCGACCAGAACCGGCCGAGGTCGATGGCCCGGCGGCCCTCGAACTCGACCAGCAGCAGCGACGTGATGAGGAACCCGGACAGGACGAAGAACAGGTCGACGCCGAGGAAACCGCCGCGGAGGTGCTCGAGGTGGAAGGCGACGACGGCGGCGACGGCGACGCCCCGGAGGCCGTCGAGCGCCGGCTGGCGCACCAGCGCGGGGCGCGGCGGACCGGTCGCCTCCCCCGCGTCCCGGACCTCGTCGGACACCACCCCCAGCGCCATCGGTGTGAATGTTGGCACACATTCAACCCGGTCCCCACGTGCGGTCCGGCGCGGTGGACGGGACGCGTGGCGGTCGGGTCAGCCGCGCAGTGTGGCCGCGAAGGCCTCCTCCACCGCGCTGATGCAGCGGCGGCGGACGTCGGCGACCTCGCCGTCGGTCAACGTGTGGTCCGGGGCGTCGAGCCGCAGCGTGTACGCCAGGCTGCGGCGGCCCTCGGCGATGCCGGCGCCCCGGTAGACGTCGAACAGCGCCAGGCCCGCCAGGTGCTCGCCCACGGCGGTGCGCAGCGTCGCCTCGATGTCGCCGGCCGGCACCGCGTCATCGACCTCGAAGGCGAGGTCGATGTCGCTCGACGGGTACACGCTGACCGGCCGGTACCGGTGCGGGTCGCGCGGCAGGCCCGCGACCGTGTCGAGGTCGACCTCCAGCCACGCGACGCGCTCGCCGATGTCGTGGGCCTCCAGCACAACGGGGTCGACCTCGCCGATCGCGCCCACGGCCTCGCCGCCCGGGCCCTCGAGCCGGGCCGACCGGGTGGGGTGCAGGCCGGGCACCGCGCCGTTGCGCACGGTCACGCCGGTCACGGCCAGGATCTCGGCCACCGCCCGCCACTCGTGCACGGCCTCGGTGGCGTCGCGCCCGCCGAGCGCGACGCCGAGCACCTCGCGCTCGTCGGGCAACGGGGCCGGCTCCGCGCCGGCGTCCGGGCGCCGGAACACGTGGCCGATCTCCCACAGCGCGACCCCGGTGTTGCGGCGGGCGGCGTTCGTGGCCAGCGCCTTCACCAGGCCGGGGAGCAGCGACGTCCGCAGCACCGACTCCTCGGCGACCAGCGGGTTGGCGATGGTGATGCCGTCGTCGTGCAGGCCGGACCGCGCCAGGTCGCCGGGGGCCAGGAACGGCAGCGGCATCGCCTCCGACAGGCCCCGGCCCACGAGCAGCGACCGCAGCCGCCGTCGTTCGAGCTGGCGCCCGCTCAGGTGCCCGGCGTGCGCGGTCGGCGGCACCCGGGTGCCGATGCGGCTGTAGCCGTGGTGGCGGGCGACCTCCTCGACCACGTCGATCTCGCTGGCCGAGTCGTAGCGCCACGGCGGGATCGTGACCGCGGCGGTGCCGTCGGTCGCCGCC
Source organism: uncultured Acidimicrobiales bacterium (assembly GCA_963830865.1). Lineage (GTDB taxonomy): Bacteria > Actinomycetota > Acidimicrobiia > Acidimicrobiales > VFJN01 > ZC4RG19. Next base: position 19,338 of record CAWHNU010000002.1, read on the forward strand.
GGGTCGCCCGCGACGGTGGTGGCGAAGCCGATCGGCTCCAGCAGGCCGGCGACCTCGGCGCCGGTGAGACGGGTGCCGAGCAGGCGGTTGAGCCGGTCCGTGCGCACGGTGACCGGCGAGCGGTCGGGCAGCTCGCCCCGGACGTCGACCGTGCCGGCCTCCAGGCGGGCGCCCGAGCCGGCCACCAGCTCGGCGAACCGCCGGTGGGCCAGGTCGATGACCTCGGGGTCGGCGCCCTTCTCGAAGCGGGCTGACGCCTCGGACCGCAGCCGCAGCCGGCGGGACGTCTTGGCGATGGCGATCGGCAGGAACCACGCCATCTCCAGCAGGACGTCGGTGGTCGTGTCGTCGATCTCGGTGTCGGCGCCGCCCATGATCCCGGCGATTCCGACCGCGCGGTCGTCGCCGTCGCAGATCAGCAGGTCGTCACCGGTGAAGCGGCGCTCGATGCCGTCGAGGGTCACCAGCGTCTCGCCCGGCCGGGCCCGCCGGACCCGCAGCCCGCCGCCCCGCACCTTGGCCAGGTCGTAGGGGTGGTTGGGCTGGCCCAGCTCGAGCATCACGTAGTTGGACACGTCGACCAGCGAGCTGATCGGGCGCATGCCCAGCAGCGTGAGCCGCCGGGCGATGGCCGGATCGGACGGGCCGACCGCCACGCCCCGCAGCACCCGGGCCGTGAACCGGCCGCACAGGTCGGGCGCCTCGACCTCGACCCGCACGCCGCCGAGGAGGTCCGCGGCGACCTCGTCGACCGCCGGCTCCGGCAGCGCGAACGGCACCCGCAGGCGGGCGGCCAGGTCACGGGCGACGCCGGCGACCGACATGGCGTCGGGCCGGTTCGGGTTGATCTCCAGGTCGTAGAGCACGTCGGACTCGATGCCCAGCGCCTCGCGCAGCCCGGTGCCGAGCGCGAGGCCGGCCGGCAGGATGTGGATCCCGCCCCGGTCGCCGGGCAGCCCCAGCTCGGGGGCCGAGCACAGCATCCCGTTCGACCACTCGCCCCGCAGCTTGCGCCGGCCGATCTCCATGCCGTTCGGCATGACCGTGCCGACGCGTCGCCAGCGGGACCAGGTCGCCGGCCGCCATGTTGAACGCCCCGCACACGACCTGGAGCGCCTCGCCGTCCCCGGCGTCGACGTCGACCAGCTGGACCCGGTCGGCGTCGGGGTGGGGGCGGGTGGCCAGCACCCGGGCCACGACGATGCCGTCGAACCCGCTACCGAGCAGCTCCATCTCCTCGACGGCCATGCCGAGGTCGGACATCGCCTCCCCGAGCGCGACGGGGTCGCCCTCGATCGGCGCGAAGTCTCGAAGCCAGGACAGCAGGACCTTCATCGTCCGTCCTCGTCGTGTAGCGGCGGCCCGACCCTAGAACTGGGTCAGGAACCGGATGTCGTTGGTGAACAGGTCGCGCAGGTCCGCGACCCCGTAGCGGGCGGCGGCGAGCCGGTCGATGCCGAACCCGAAGGCGAAGCCCTGCCACTCCTCCGGGTCGACCCCGCAGTTGCGCAGCACGTTGGGGTGGACCATGCCGCACCCGCCCAGCTCGAGCCACGTGCCGTCGGGGCGGCGGATGTCGAACTCGGCCGACGGCTCGGTGAACGGGAAGTACGACGGCCGCAGGCGCGACGAGAAGTCGCCGCCGAAGTAGGCCTTGGTGAACTCGTCGATCGTGCCCGCGAGGTCGGCGAGCGTGATGTCGCGGTCGACGACCAGGCCCTCGATCTGGTGGAACACGGGCATGTGGGTGGCGTCCGCGGTGTCGGAGCGGAACACCCGGCCGGGCATCACCGTGTAGTAGGGCGGCGGCGTGGTGCTCATCACCCGTACCTGGACGGGCGAGGTGTGGGTGCGCAGCAGCGTCGTGCCCGGCTCGCCGTAGTTCACGTACAGCGTGTCGTACATGTCGCGGGCCGGGTGGTCGTCGGGGAAGTTGAGCGCGCCGAAGTTGTGCCAGTCGGTCTCGACCTCGGGCCCCTCGGCCACCGTGTACCCCATGCCGACGAACGTGTCCTCCAGGACCTGGATGGCCTGGGTCACCAGGTGGAGGTGGCCGGCGGGACGGCCCGGCAGGACCTCGGTCAGGTCGAGCCGCTCGGCGAGCAGCTGCTCGGTGCGGGCCGCGGCGTCGAGCACGGCCCGGCGCTCGGCGACGGCGGCCTCCAGCGCCGCGCCGGCCTCGTGCAGCACCTTGCCCGCCGATGCGGCGGGCGTCGGGGTCGAGCCCGCCGAGCCGGCGGCGCAGGCCGGTCAGCGCCGAGCGCTTGCCGAGCACGTCGCTCTCGACCGCCCGCAGCTCGTCCGCGGTGGCGGCGGCCGCCAACCGGGCGCGGGCGTCGTCCTCGACGCGGCCGATCTCGGCCACCAGGTCGGCGTCGTGGCCCGGTTCGGGTGTGGCGGGTTCGGGATCGTCGCTCATGTCGTCGTGCACCCTGCCGCCCGGGGCGGCGTCTCGTCCAGTCGATTGTCCTGGTGGCGGCGTCGCCGCTGGCGCAGCGACTCGAAGCACAGGATCGTGCCCGCCATCGCCACGTTGAGGGACTCGGCCCGGCCGGCCATCGGGATCGTGACCACCCGGTCGACCGCGGCGCCGATGGCCGGCGGGAGGCCGTGGGCCTCGCTGCCGAGCACGATCGCCAGCGGGCCGGCCAGGTCGCCGGCGTCATAGGGCGGGGCGCCCCGGGCCAGCGTCGCCACGGTCGTCAGCCCGTGCGCCGCGAGCGCCGCCAGCGCGGCGCCGGCGTCGGCGTCGCGGCTGACCGCCAGCCGGAACAGCGAGCCCGCGGACGCTCGCACGCACTTGGGGCCGTACGGGTCGACCGAGCCGTCGCAGAACAGCACCGCACCGGCGCCGGCGGCCTCGGCCGAGCGCAGCAGCGTCCCGGCGTTGCCCGGGTCGGCCACGCCCACCAGCACCAGCGCCAGCGGGCCGGCGTCGCCGGCCACCTCCGCCGGCGGGCGGGCGGCGAACCGGCCGATCGCGGCCACGCCCTGGGGCGTGACCGCGTCCACGACCCGGGCCAGGCCGCCCGGAGCGGCCGCGGTGGACCGCGGCGCCGGCGGCCGCCGCCCGGGCCAGCAGCGCGGGCGGGCAGCCGGGCTCGGCGACCACGGCGTCGAGCGGGACGGCCGCGTCGAGCGCCTCGGCGAGCAGCGTGGGGCCGTCGATCACGAACGCGCCCTCGTCGCCACGCGCACTGCGGCGCCCCGAGAGGCGCCGCAGCCGTTGCATCGTGGGATGGCGTGCGCCGATCGGCTCAGCCATCGTCGGGTGGTCGCCGCCGGGGCGGGTGCGGCCTCAGGCCGACGCCCGGGCCTCGTCGAGGGCCGACCGGGCGCTGGCGACCAGTGCGGCGAAGGCGGCCTCGTCGGTCACCGCCAGGTCGGCGAGGACCTTGCGGTCGACCTCGATGCCCGCCTCGCGCAGGCCGGCGACGAACACGCTGTAGCTGGTGCCGTTCTGGCGGCAGGCCGCGTTGATGCGCTGGATCCACAGCCGGCGGAAGTCTCCCTTGCGGGCGCGGCGGTCGCGGAAGGCGTACTGCATGCTGTGCATCACCTGCTCGTTGGCGGCGCGGTAGGACCGGCTCTTGTTGCCGTAGTAACCCTTGGCGCGCTCGAGCGTGACGCGACGCTTCTTCTTGGCGTGGACGGATCGCTTCACCCGGGCCATGGGGAGCTCCTTTCAGTCGAGGGGTGGGGCCGCACCCCGCCGGCGGGCGGCGGGCGCGGGGCGGGGGTTCAGCGCCGGCCGAGCATCCGGTTGATGCGCGCCTCGTCGGCGGTCACCAGCGACGCGTCGCGAGCGAGCCGGCGGGCGCGGGTGGACGGCTTCTTCTCCATGATGTGGCCGCGGTTGGCCTGGCGGCGCCGGATCCGGCCCGTGCCGGTCAGCTTGAAGCGCTTGGCCGCACCGCGGTGCGTCTTCATCTTGGGCATGACGGTCTGTCCTGTTCCTCGTCGCAGCGGCGGTGGGCGGGGCCTCAGCCGGCGGACTGTTGCTTGGGGGCCGCCTCAGCCGGCGGGCCGGCCGGCTCGGCCGGGGCCGCCGCCACGGCGGTGATGGGCGCCGCAGGGGCGCCGGTCGCCGGCGTGCTCGTCGCCGGCGGAGGGGTGGCGGCCTCGGCCTCCGCCTGGCGCTTGGCCCGCTCGTTGGCGGCCTGGGCCTTGCGGTCGGGTCCGAGGACCATGGTCATGTTGCGGCCGTCCTGCCGGGGGAAGATCTCGACCTTCCCCAGGTGCTCGACGGCCCCCACCACGTCGTCCAGGATCCGCCGCCCCAGTTCGGGGTGGTGCATCTCCCGGCCTCGGAAGGTGAGGGTCACCTTCACCTTGTGCCCGTCCCGGAGGAACCGCTCGACCTTGCGGGTCTTCGTGTCGAAGTCACCCTTGGAGATCTTGGGGCGATACTTCATCTCCTTGATGGAGACGTTGCTCGCCTTGCGGCGGGACTCCTTGGCCTTCTGGGCCGCCTCGTACTTGTACTTGCCGTAATCCATGATCCGGCAGACGGGCGGGTTCGCCTGGGCGGCCACCTCGACGAGGTCGAGGTCAGCCTCCCGGGCGATCGAGAGGGCTTCGGGCAGGGGCTTGATGCCGATCTGTTGACCATCCGGGCCGACGAGCCGCACCTCTCGGGCACGTATCCGCTCGTTGATCCGGGGCTCGTTGTTCGCCGGCGTAGCTATCGCCGATCACTCCTCATGTATGCGCAGACACCTCCGTACGCATGTGGGACCTTCTGCAACCGGCGTCGCCCCCAAAACGACGAGACGGACGCCGGGGAAGCCGACGTCCGCCGACGGGCAGAGCCCGCTGCGACCGATCGACCCGGGCGCACGGAGCCCCTCGCGGGACTGTGGCCGGGTGGGGGCACCGAACCCGGCGTCACAAAGACTCCGGGCCGCCCCACTTCCCTTCAAGTTGTGCCGCGTAGGGTACCAGCGGTGGCCCGCGAGTCCACAACGCACGGACCACTATGGTCTCGGGAACGATGAGCAGCCTCTGGACCCCCTCTGGTGAGCACCCGGTCGACCGGCCGGGCGGCCCGTCGACCCCGCCGGCAGCCGGGCCGTCCGCGCCGCCCGGCGCCGGCGCGGGTGCCGAGGGCGGCGAGGGCCCGCCGGACATCGACCTGTCCGACCTCTCGCCCGAGGAGCGGGCGGCCGCCGAGCAGTACGCGAGCCAGCTCGACGAGGCGCGCCGCCAGCTGATCGAGATGCCGGCCGGCGTCGTCGTGGGCCAGCAGGCGCTGCAGTTCTACGAGCTGGCGGCGCTGCACCTGAGCCAGCCCCGGCCCCGGCTGGAGGACGCCCGGGTCGCGATCGACGCGTTCGCGGCGGTCGTGGAGCGCCTCGGCTCCCGGCTGGGCGAGGGCGAGGTGCCGCTGCGGCAGGCGCTCAACCAGATCCAGCTCGCGTACGTGTCGGTGTCCGGCCACGCGGGCGAGCCCGGCGGTGGTCCGGGCGGCGGTCCCGAGGGCTGATGTCGTCCGACCTCGACAGCCGCCCGCCGGCCGACGGGGCGGCCGAGGCCACGCCGCGGCCGGAGGGTCGGCGGCGCCGGCGGCTGCTGCTCGTGGCGCTCGCGGTCGCGGTGGTCGCGCTGGCGGCGGCGGGCGGGGCGTTCGCCGTGTCCCAGCGGTCGGGTGGCGGCGGCTCCGACCTCGACGTGGCCATCGCCGGCGACTCGTTCATGGAGCTGACCCGCGACCAGTTCCGCGCCCACGCCGACGAGACCGGGATGACCAGCGACATCTCGGCCTTCGGCGGCACCGCGGCCTGCGACTGGAAGGAGGAGGTGGCGGCGTACGCCGAGCGCCACCCGCGGGTGCTCATCCTGTCGTTCGCCGGCAACGACGTGACCCCATGCATGCTGCGCACGCCCGAGCCGTCGTCGGCGGAGCAGACGGCGGACGAGTACGAGTCCGACCTCGCCGCCATTGTCGCCGGCGTCGAGCGGACGTCGCCGGACACCAGGATCTACATGGTCCCGCCACCGCCGGTGCGCGACGCCGAGTTCGAGTCCAACGCGGCCGCCATGCGGTCGATGTACGACCGCTTCGGCCGCGAGCACCCCCAGGTCACGTTGATCGACGTCACCACGGAGCTGGGCCCCGACCACCAGTTCCACGAGGCGCTGCCGTGCGAGCCGTGGGAGGAGGCGGACTGCGCGGCCGACGGCACGATCGTCCTGCGCACCGACGACGGCATCCACCTGACGCCGGCGGGGGGCGAGCGCTACGCCCGGGTCCTGCTCGACGCCATCGGCACCGGCGACTGACGGCCTCGCGCTCGTCGCTCAGAGCCCGACGATCCGCGCCGCCTCCCAGCGCCCGAGCCGGCCGGGGACCAACCGGTAGCGGACCCGGCGGCCGACGGCGATCGTGCGGGTGCCGTCGGCGATGGCCGTGCAGTGGAAGGGGACGTCGTCGCCCTCGTCGCTGCGGATCTCCCCGAGGCCCCGGGGCTCGTCGAACGCGGCCACGGCGCCCGTGGCCTCCTCGAACGGCGTCATCGGCTCGGCTCGGCCCGGGCTCAGTGGACGATCTTCGACAGGGGGAGCTCGATGATGTCGGTGGCGCCGGCCTCGGACAGGGCCGGGATCAGCGTGTTGATCACCGACTTGGCCACGACCGTCTCGACCGCGTAGCCGCTCCGGCCGAACAGCTCGGACACCGTGGGCGCCTTCATCGACGGGACCAGGCCGATCACCCGGTCGAGGGCGTCCGCGGGCACGTTGAGCTTGACCAGGACCTTGCCCCGGGCCTCGAGCACGCCGTCGAGCAGGACCTTGAGCTGCTCCATCGCCCGCCGCCGCGCGGGGTCGGCGTGGGCGGCGGGATTCGCGATGAGCGCCGTGAAGCTGGCCATGATCTCGCCGACGATCTTGAGGTTGGCCGCCCGCAGCGCCCGCCCGGTCTCGGTGCCGTCGACGACGCAGTCGACGATGTCGGGCACCTTGGCCTCGGTGGCGCCGTACGACAGGCGCACGTCGGCCTCGACGCCGCGATCGGCGAAGAACCGGCGGGTCAGGTTGGGATACTCGGTCGACACCCGGACGCCGTCGGGCAGATCCTCGACCTTGTCCCACGGCGAGTCGTCGGGCACGGCCACCACGATGCGGAACGGGTTGGGCGTCGCCTTCGAATACTCGAGCTCGCCGAGGGTCACGACGTTGGCGCCGGTCTCCTCGACCCAGTCCCGCCCCGCGATGCCCAGGTCGAACAGCCCGTCGGCCACGTAGGTCGGGATCTCCTGCGGCCGCAGGATCCGCACCTCGTCGATGCGGGGATCGGCGATGGTCGCCTTGTACTCGACGGCCGACGACCGCCGTACCGCCAGGTCGGCGGCCTCGAACAGCTCGAACGTCGGCCGTTCGATCGATCCCTTGGGGAGCACCAGCTTCAGCACGGCGGTCCAGGGTAGTGGCGCTTCCCCGTGAGCCATCGCTTTGTCCCCGGGACAAGACGCGATCAGCCCCCCGAGGGTGGGAACCGGCGGGCGACCAGCGCCATCTCGACCGCGGCGGCCGCGGCCTCCTCGCCGACGTTGTGGCCGCCCGGACCCTCGGACCGGGCCAGGGCCTGGACCTCGTCCTCGGTCGTGAGCACGCCGAACGCCACCGGGACGCCGGTGGCCAGCTGCACGTCCTGGACGCCGCGGGCGCACTCACCGGAGACGATGTCGTAGTGGCTGGTCTCGCCCCGGATCACCGCGCCGATGCACACCACCGCATCGACCCGGCCCGAGCGGGCGAGGGTGCGGGCGCCGAACGGGATCTCGAAGCTGCCCGGGACCTCGACCTCGACCACGTCGTCGGCCGCCACGCCCAGGGCCTTGAGCCCCGCGCGACGCCGTCGGCCAGGCGCTCGACCACTCCGGCATTCCAGCGGGACCGGACCACGCCGACCCGCAGGCCCGTGCCGTCCAGGCCCTCGGGGACGCCCGCGCCCTCCTTGCGGACCTCGGCGCCGGGCGGTCAGAGGACATCGTCGAGTCCCTCCAGCAGGTGGCCCATCCGCTCGCGCTTGGTGCGCAGGTAGGCGATGTTCTCGGGGTTCGGCGCCGTGAGCAGCGGCACCCGGCCGGTGATCTCGAGGCCGAATCCCTCCAGGCCCCCGTACTTGGCCGGGTTGTTGGTCATCGCCCGGATCGTGGTCAGGCCGAGGTCGACCAGCATCTGGGCGCCGATGCCGTACTCGCGGCTGTCGACCGGCATGCCGAGCGCCAGGTTGGCGTCGACCGTGTCGTGGCCCTGCTCCTGCAGCGCGTACGCCCGCAGCTTGTGGCCGATGCCGATGCCCCGGCCCTCGTGCCCCCGCAGGTAGATGACGACGCCCATGCCCGCCTCGGCGATCATGCGGATCGACTCGTCGAGCTGGGGGCCGCAGTCGCAGCGAAGCGAGCCGAACACGTCGCCGGTCAGGCACTCGCTGTGCACGCGGACGAGCACGTCCTCCTCGCCCTGCACCGCCCCCCGCACCAGCGCCAGGTGCTGCTCGCCGTCGAGCATCGACTCGTAGGCGTAGCAGGTGAAGTCGCCCCACTGGGTGGGGATGCGGGCCTCGGCCACCCGCTTGACCAGCTTCTCGGTCTGGCGGCGGTAGCGGACCAGGTCGGCGATCGAGATCAGCAGCAGCCCGTGTTCCTTCGAGAACCGCTCCAGCTCGGGCAGCCGGGCCATGTCGTCCTTGGCCTCGTTGACCAGCTCGCACAGCACGCCGGCCGGGTACAGGCCGGCCATGCGGGCCAGGTCGAGGGCCGCCTCCGTGTGGCCGGCCCGCTTCAGCACGCCGCCCTCCCGCGCCTCCAGCGGGAAGATGTGGCCGGGGCGCAGCAGGTCGAGCGGCCGGGTGGACGGGTCGACCAGCGCCCGGATCGTGGCCGAGCGGTCGTGCGCCGAGATGCCGGTGGTGGTGCCGTGGCGGAAGTCGACGCTGACCGTGAACGCCGTGCGCATTGTCTCGGTGTTGTCGACCACCATCAGCGGCAGGTCGAGCTCGCGGGCCCGCTCCCGGGTGACCGGGGCGCAGATCACGCCCGAGGTGTGGTGGAGGAAGAAGGCGATCGACTCGGGGGTGGCGAACTCGGCCGCCATGATGAGGTCGCCCTCGTTCTCCCGGTCCTCGTCGTCCACGACGATGACGATCTCGCCCCGGCCGACGGCCGCGATGGCGTCCTCGATCCTGGCGAACGGCATCACGCGTCCTTTGCGTCGGGGCCGGCCTGGCGGCGGCCATCGTTCCAGGTGAGCAGGCGCTCGACGTACTTCACGGTGACGTCGACCTCGAGGTTGACCGCGTCGCCGGCACCCTTGCGGCCGAGCGTGGTCACCGCGGCCGTGTGGGGGATGACCGCCACGGTGAACCCGTCGTCGAGGACGTCCACCACGGTGAGGCTGACGCCGTCGACCGTCACCGAGCCCTTCTCCACGACGTAGCGCAGCAGCTCGCGGGGCATGCGGACCCGAAGGTCGGGGGCGGGCTCGGCGATCTCGCCCACGCCGTCGACGTGGCCCTGGACGATGTGGCCGCCCAGGCGGTCCTGCGCCCGCACGGGCCGCTCCAGGTTGACCGGGTCGCCCGGGTGGCGGTCGCCCAGCGTCGTGCGCTTGCGGGTCTCGTCGGAGACGTCGGCCTCCCACCAGCCGTCCCCGGTGGCGACGACGGTGAGGCAGCAGCCGTCGACGGCGATCGAATCGCCGATGCGGGCGTCCTCGACCACGCGTACCGCGGCGATGCGCACCCGGTCGTCGTCGACCGCCGCGATCGCACCGAGCTCTTCGACGATGCCCGTGAACATCTACTCGTCTCTTTTCGGAAGCAGGTCGACGCGAATGTCGTCGCCCATCGGTGTGACCCGGGAGATCCGCCCGCGCCAGACGTCCGCCATCGTGCCGGCTCCGGTCCCGGCAAACAACCCCGGGGCGTCGTCGCCGCCGAACAGGACCGGCGCCAGGTAGATCACATAGCGGTCGACCAGGCCGGCTCGATGGAACTCGGCGGCCACCTTGGCGCCCCCCTCGACCAGGAGCTGGAGGACGCCGCGGGCGCCGAGGTCGTCCAGGATCGGGCCCAGGTCGCCGCCGACCTCGAGGCACGGGTGGACCCGGGCGCCGGGCGGCGCCGTGCCGAGCACGACCCGCAGCGGGTCGGGGCCCGGGACGTGGCGGACGGTCAGTGCGGGGTCGTCGGCCCGGACGGTGCCGGCGCCGACGAGCACCGCGCCGCTCTCGGCCCGGAGCCGGTGGGCGTCGGCCCGGGCGGCCTCGCCGGTGATCCACCGGCTGGTGCCGTCGGGCGCGGCGGTGCGGCCGTCGAGGCTGGCGGCCAGCTTGAGCACGACGTGGGGCCGCCCCGTGTTGCGGTGGGTGACGTAGGGGGCGAGCTGGTCGGCGGCCGCCTCGGCCGCCGGCCCGGACGCCAGCTCGACGGCGATCCCGGCGTCCCGCAGGCGGGCGAGGCCCCGGCCCCGGACCTGCGGATCGGGGTCGCCGAGCCCGACCACCACGCGACCGACGCCCGCGGCGACCAGGGCGTCGGCGCACGGGGGCGTGCGGCCGTGGTGGCTGCACGGTTCGAGCGTGACGTAGGCGGTGGCGCCGGCGGGGTCGATGCCGGCCGAGGCGGCAGCGGCCAGCGCCGCCGCCTCGGCGTGGGGGCCGCCCGGCGGGTGGGTCGCCCCCTCGGCCGCCCGCCCGTCGGCGGCGACGAGCACGCACCCGACCCAGGGGTTGGGGGCGGTGGATGTGCGGACCCCGGCGGCCAGCTCGACCGCCCGCAGCAGGTGGCGCTCGTCGGCGGCGCGGTCCGTGGGCGGAGCCATCGGGGGCAGCGTACGGGCGACGGCCACGGACCCGATATTAGAACACGTTCTAGTTTTCGGCCAGGAGTAATCCCAGCGATCAGTGGGGCCGGCCGCCGGACAGGAGGTCGAGGGCGTGGGGTACCACGTCGATCACCGCGTCGAGGCACTCGATGGCGCCCCGCGGCGAGCCCGGCGTGTTGAGGACGAGGGCCTGGCCCACCGTGCCGGCCACCGCCCGGGACAGCCGGCCGAACGGGCTCACCAGCCGCATCGCCTCGGCCAGGCCCGGGGCCTCGCGGTCGATCACGGCCCGCGTGCCCTCGGGCGTCAGGTCGCGGGGGCCGAACCCGGTGCCACCCGTCGTCACCACCAGGCCGGCGAAGCCCGCGGTCAGCTCGACCAGCGCGGCGGCCACCGCCTCGGTGCCGTCGGCGGTGACCCGCCGGTCGACGACCGAGAACCCGGCCTCGGTCAGCCGTTCGGCCAGCGCCTCGCCCGAGCGGTCCTCGCGGGTGCCCTCGGCGACGCCGTCGGACACCGTGAGGACCTTGGCCGGCCAGGGATCGGCGCCGGGCGCGTCGGTCACCGCGGGCCGCCCCGCTCGCCCGACCCGACGCGCTCGACCGTGCCGGCGACGCGCCGGGCCCGGGTCTCCGGCCTCTTGGCCTCCTCGACCCACCGCACGTACTCGCGCCGGTGGGTGAACGACATGGTGGCGAACGCCTCGCCCGCCGCCGGGTCCTGCGCCAGCGCCGCGGCCAGGTCGTCGGGCACGACCACCTCGCGGGGCTCGGTGTCGACCGCGAGCTCCACCGCGAAGCTGTCGCCGACGTCGATCCCCGCGGCGGCGCGGTTGGCCTTGCTCACGCCGACCAGCGCCTCGCCGCCGTAGACCGCGATCCGGGTCCGGAACGTGTGGCCGCCGACGGTCACCCGCACCGGCGGGCGCCTGCCAGGACCGAGCGCCGCGGCCACCGCCGCCGGCACCCCGAACATCGCCCCGCCGCCGCGGGCGGCGACCAGCTCGGCCCGGAACCGGTGGACGTCGGTCACGGCCGGCCACTGTAGAGGCGGCCGCACCCCCGAACTGACAGCGGATCCGTACCACCACGGCACTGAGTGCTGTCAGAAACGGGCCGCGGGGTTGGCGCCGCCGAACTGACAGCGGATCCATGCCGCCACGGCACTGAATGCTGTCAGAACGGCCGCCGGTACCGGAACAGGCACATGCCGTCGGTCCCGGCGGTCTGGGGCAGCAGGATCGCCCCGCGGCCCCACGGCGCCCACGGCTCGCCGGGCGGGGGCAGCGGCACGAGGTCGGGCCGCTCCCCCGCCACCGCCTCGTCGACGCCCGTCGACTCGGCCGCCGTCAGCGTGCACACCGCGTAGACCAGCGTGCCCCCGGGGCGGGCGAGGTCGGCCGCCGCCAGCACGAGGCGGCGCTGGAGGTCCGCCAGCCGGTCCACCGACTCGGGCGTCGCCCGCCAGCGCAGGTCGGCCCGGCGCCGCAGCGTGCCCAGGCCCGAGCACGGCGCGTCGACCAGCACCCGGTCGAACGCACCGGGGCGCCACGGCGCCCGGGTGCCGTCGGCGGCCACGACCGCCACCCGGTCGGCGACGCCGGTGCGCTCGGCGTTGGCCCGCACCAGCCCGGCCCGGCTGGGCCGGGAGTCGCCGGCGACGACCCACGCGCCCGCGGCCGCCAGGGCGGTCGCCTTGCCGCCGGGCGCGGCGCACAGGTCGAGCACCCGCTCCCCGGGGCCGGCGCCGACCGCCGCCGCCACCTGCTGGGACGCCGGGTCCTGGACGTAGCCGTCCTCCCGCTCGACCGCCGCCGCCGGCTCGTTCATCGCCGCCAGCGCGGCACGCGCCGCCTCGCCCCCGAGGTCGACGGTCAGCCGGTCGAGGACCCAGTCGGGCACGCTCAGGCGGGAGGCGTCGTCGGGCCAGTCCTCGTGCCCGACCGACTCGGCCACCCGGCGGAGCACGGCGTTGACCAGTCCCCGGGCCGCCCGGGGCGCGACCTCCACCGTCTCGCCCACCGCCGCGTGGGGCGGGACCCCCGCGAAGGACAGCTGGTAGGCGCCGAGGCGCAGGGCGTTGCGGACCCGGCCGTCGACCGGCCGGGCCAGGTGGCGGTCGATCAGCACGTCGCACGCCCGGCGCATGCGGGTCGTCCCGTACACCAGGTCGGTCACGAACCGCCGGTCGGCCGGGGCCAGGCCGCTGCGGTCGAGCGCGCCGCCGAGCGCCAGGTTGGCGTAGGCGCCACCTTCGTCGATGCGGTCGAGGACGTCGAGCGCCACCGCCCGGGCCGTGGGGCGGGCCGACGGGGGCGGGGCGCCGCGCCGGGACGGCCGCCGGCGCCGGGTCGTGCCCCGGTCGCCGCGGCGCTCGCTCCGCTCGCTCACCGGCCGAGACCGGACGCGGGATCGCCCGCGAGCCCGTTGGCCCAGGCGCGGGCCGGCATGCGGCGCCGGCCCTCGGGCTGCACCTCGACCAGCCAGATCGGCCCGTCGCCGGCGGCGACCTCGACGCCATCGGGGACCGGGGCGAGCGCGGTGCGCCACAGCTTCAGGCGGGCGCCGGCGTGGGTGGTCCAGGCGCCGCCGATCCGCACCAGGCGGTGGACGTCGACCGCGGGGGCGGCCCAGTCGACGGCCAGCTCGGCCGGGTCGATCTTGCGGGCGTAGGTCGGCTCGCCCTCCTGGGGCCGCGGCACGCCGAGGCCCCGGGACAGGTTCGCCAGCAGCAGGTCGCGGCCGAGCACGGCCAGGCGGGCCCGCAGCTCCTCCGCGGTGTCGTCCGGGCCGATGGGCAGCTCGGCCCGGTCGTAGACGCCGCCGGTGTCGAGGCCCTCCTCGACCACCATCAGATCGACGCCGGTGCGGTCGTCGCCGGCCAGGATCGCCCGCTCGACCGGCGCGGCGCCCCGCCACCGGGGCAGCAGCGAGTAGTGCAGGTTGACCATCGGCAGCCGTTCCAGCACGTGCGGCTTGATGAGCCGGCCGAAGGCCGCCACCACGCCGAGGTCGGCGCCCGCGTCGAGCACGTCGTCGACCACGTCGGAGGTGTCCAGGCCGGCCTCGCGCGCCGCCTGCTTGACCGGCGACGCCGAGGCGTGGCCGCCCCGGCCCCGGCGGCGGTCGGGCTGGGACACGACGAGGGCGACGTCCCAGCCGGCGTCGAGCAGCCCGCGCAATGCCACCACCGACGGCTCGGGGGTGCCGAGGAACACCAGGCGCCGAGGGTGGGCCGGCGCCGGGGCCAGCGTCACCGCCCGAACGACAGCCCGGTGGTGCGGGGCTCGGCGTCGGCCACGACCGACGGGCTGAGGCCCCGCTCGCGGATCGTCTTCAGCGCCGCTCGGCGGGTGTCGGGGTCGAGCCTTTCGAGCACCAGCACCCCGTCGAGGTGGTCGACCTCGTGCTGGAAGCACCGGGCCAGCAGCTCGTCGGCCTCGACCTCGACGTCGTTGCCGTCGAGGTCGACCCCGCGCAGCAGGACGGTCTTGGGCCGCACGACCTCCCACGAGAGCCCGGGCACCGACAGGCAGCCCTCGTCGAAGGTCCACTCGCCGTCGCTCTCGACGATCACCGGGTTGACGATCGTGAGGGGCCCCTCGCCGACGTCGTAGACGAACATCCGCTTCTCGACCCCCACCTGGGGGGCGGCCAGACCGACACCGGGGGCTTCGTACATCGTGGCGATCATGTCCTCGGCCAGCTTGGCCAGGCGCCCGTCGATGTTGGTGACCTCGGCGGCGCGCTGGCGGAGCACGGGGTCGCCGACGACACGGATGGAGTACGGAGCCATGGCGGACAAGGCTACCGTCACCCGGCGTGGGCCCGTCCCCGACTCCGCCGCCCACCCCCCACTACTTCTCGCCCGGCGGCGACGGCCCGTCGCGCCCGTCCACCGTCCGGCTCGACCTGCCCGACCTGGAGCTCACGCTGCGCACCGATCGGGCCGTGTTCTCGGGCGGTCGCGTCGACCCCGGGACGGCCGTGCTGCTGCGGGCCGTGCCCGACCCGCCGCCGGCCGGGCATCTGCTCGACCTCGGCTGCGGCTACGGGCCGATCGCGCTGACCCTCGCAACCCGGGCACCGGGCGCCACCGTGTGGGCCGTCGACGTCAACGAGCGGGCCCGGGCGCTGACGGCGGAGAACGCGGCGGGCGCCGGGCTGGCCAACGTCCGGGTGTCGGCGCCCGACGAGGTGCCCGACGACGTCCGGTTCGCCGAGATCTGGTCGAACCCGCCGATCCGGGTGGGCAAGGCGGTCCTCCACGCGCTGCTGACCCGGTGGCTGGGCCGGCTGGACGACGGCGGGCGGGCGCTCCTCGTGGTCCAGCGGCACCTCGGCGCCGACTCGCTGCACCGCTGGCTGGCGGGCGAGGGCTGGGCCGTCGAGCGGCTGGCGAGCCGCAAGGGCTACCGGGTGCTGTCGGTCCGGCGCTGACCGGCGAAATTCCGCGGGGGTCGCCCGGGGAGGCGGGCCTACGCTGGGCCGATGGCTGACAGGACCGTCAGGCCGATCACCGAGGACGAGTTCGGCGCGGCCGTCGATGTCGTGTGGACGGCGTTCCTGCGGGGACCCGGCTCCGAGGAGGAGATCGCCGCCCTGCGGCCCCACCTCGACACGACCCGGATGGTCGCCGCGTTCGACGACGACGGTCGCCTGTGCGGGGCGAGCCGGACATTCGCATCGCAGCTCACCGTGCCCGGGGGCGAGGTCACCGCCGGGGCGGTCAGCTCGGTCGGCGTGCTGCCCACCCACCGCCGCCAGGGCCACCTCACCGGGATGATGCGCACACTGCTCGACGATTCGGCGGGGCGGGGCGAGCCGGTGGCGACGCTGATCGCGGCCGAGTACCCGATCTACGGGCGGTACGGCTTCGGCCCGGCCACCGAGGCGTGCCAGCTGAGTCTCGACGCCTCGGCCCGCTGGCGGCCGGAGCCCGCGGGCTCGGCCGAGCTGGTCGACGGCGAGGTCTTCGCCAAGGTCATGGAACAGCTCTATGACCGGGTGCGACGGGCGACGCCCGGCCACATCGACCGGGACACCGGCTGGTGGCGGTTCGACGCCGGGCTGGACCCGCTGCACGACGGCCACGACGACGAGCGCCGCAACGCGCCCAAGGTCGTGTGGCGGGACGGGGACGGCGAAGTCCAGGCGGCCGCGGCGTACAGCGTGACCGACAACAGCGAGGACAACCGGCCCGCCGGCACCCTCCGGGCCGGCCTGCTGGTGGCGGCCACCGCGGAGGCCGAGCACGAGCTGCTGCGGTTTCTCGCCTCGGTCGACTGGGTCGCCCGGGTCGACGTCGGCCTGCGCCCGATCGACGACCCGGCGCCCCTGGCGCTCGTGGACGGGCGCATGGCCGTGCTGGCCGATCGCTCCGACCACATGTGGCTGCGGGTGCTCGACGTCCCGGCGGCCCTGGCCGCCCGCCGCTACGCCGCCCCGGTCGACCTGGTGATCGAGGTCGACGATCCCGGCGGCTACGCGTCCGGCCGCTTCCGCCTCGACGGCGGGCCCGACGGGGCCGTGTGCGCGCCGAGCGACGCCCCGGCCGACCTCGCCGTCCCCGCCCCGGCCCTCGGCAGCGCCTATCTCGGCGGCATCGGCTGGGCCCGCCTCGCCGCGGCCGGCTGGGTCGACGAACGCACCCCGGGTGCCGTCGCCCGGGCCGCCGCCGCCTTCACGACGCCCCGCGCCCCGTGGTGCGCGGTGTCGTTCTGACCGGCGGGCGCACGATGGGCACCGCGTCCGTCCGCCAGCCGAGCGACGACGACTTCGCCGTCGCCATCGGCGTCGTCCGCACCGCGTTCCTGGAGACGCCCCCCTCCGACGAGGAGGTCGCCGGCCGGCGTGCGCTCGTCGACCTCGCCCGGATGCGGGTGGCGGTCGACGGGGACGGCCGGATCTGCGGCAGCGCCCGCGCCTTCTCCACGCCGCTCACGACGCCGGGCGCCGAGGTGGCGGCGGGCGGCGTGACCTCGGTCGGCGTGCTGCCGACCCACCGTCGCCAGGGCCTCCTGACCCGCATGATGCGCGAGCTGCTCGACGACTCCGTCGAGCGGGACGAGCCGGTGTCGGTGCTGGTGGCGGCCGAGTATCCGATCTACGGCCGCTACGGCTACGGCCCGGCGACCGAGGCGTGCACGCTGCGCCTCGACGCCACCGCCCGCTGGCTGGGCGAGCCGGCGGGCCGGGTCGAGATCGTCGACGCCGAGACATGGGCCGGGCTGCTCGGCGACCTGTACGACCGGCAGCGGCGGCGCGTCCCCGGCCACATCAACTGGAACCCGGTTCGGTGGCGCATGTCCGCCGGCCTGGAGCCCAGCTTCGACGCCGACGACGCCAACCGGCACCGGCGCATCAAAGTGATCTGGCGCGACGACGGCGGCGAGATCCAGGGGGCCGCCCTCTACGACGGTGCCGGGGGCTGGGAGCACAACCGGCCGTCCAAGACGCTCAAGGTCCAGTGGCTGGTGGCGGCGACCGAGCAGGCCGAGCGCGAGCTGCTGCGGTTCCTGGCGTCGGTCGACTGGGTGACGCAGGTCGAGGTCGAGGTGCGACCGATCGACGACCCCACCGCGCTCGGCGCTCGTCGACGGCCGCCACGCGGTCCTGGTGGACCGGTGGGACCACGTGTGGCTGCGGGTGCTGGACGTGCCGGCCGCGGCTCACGGCCCGGCGCTACGCCGCGCCGGTCGACCTGGTGATCGAGGTCGAGGACCCTGGCGGCTACGCGTCCGGCCGATTCCGGCTGGACGGCGGCCCCGAGGGTGCCGAGTGCGCCCGCACGGACGCCGAGCCCGACCTCGCCGTCGCCGTCCCCGCCCTCGGCGCGACCTACCTCGGCGGCACCGGCTGGGCGCGGCTGGCCGACGCGGGCTGGGTCGACGAGCGCACGCCGGGCGCGGTCGCCCGGGCCGCCGCGGCGTTCGCCGGGCCCCGGGCGCCGTGGTCGGCGATGACGTTCTGACCCGGCGCGGGGCGCTCAGATGACCCGCTCGTTGCCGCCGTCGACCGGGATCTGCGCGCCGGTCGTGCGGGCGAAGGCGGGCCCGCACAGGGCCACCACCGCATCCGCCACCTGGGCGGAGGTCACCTCGGCGCCGAGGACGTTGCGGCGGCGGTAGGCCTCCGGGGTCAGGCCGTAGGCGGCGGCTCGCGCCGCGATCAGCTCGTCGGACCACAGGCCGGTGTCGAACACGGCGTCCGGGTGGACGACGTTGACCCGGATGCCGTCGCCGCCCCACTCCAGCGCGGCCACCCGGGCGAGCTGGGTCAGCGCGGCCTTGGACGCCGAGTACGCCGCCACCCCGGTGCCGGGGGCGGGGACGTTCTTCGACCCGATCACGACCACGGCCCCGCCGCCGGCCGCCCGGCGCAGGAACGGGTGCGCCGCCCGCAGCGCCAGCGGCGGCGCCGCCGGCGTTGACGGCCAGAGCGCGGGCCCAGGTGTCCGGGGCGAGGGCGGCGACCGGCTCCCCCGCCGGGAACACGCCCGCGTTGAGCACCAGCAGGTCGAGCCCGCCGTAGGCCCGCACCGCGCGGGCGACGCAGTCGCCGAGCGGGCCGGCCGCGGCGGCGTCACCTTGGACGCCGACGAACGCCGGGCCGGACGCCACCTCGTCGACCGCGGCGTCGAGGTCGAGCCCGACGACCGCCGCTCCCGCGGCGAGCAGGGCGCGGGCGCACGCCCGGCCGATCCCCGACGCGGCCCCCGTGACCAGCGCGACCCGACCGGTCAGCGGGTCGGGCGCCGGCTGGCGGGCGAGCTTGGCCTGCTCCAGCTCCCAGTACTCGACGTCGAACACGTCGGGCTCCGACACGCTGCGGTAGCCGCCGAGGGCGGTGGCCCGCTCGATCACCCAGACCGTGTGGTCGTAGATCTCGGCCGCCGCCCGGGCGTCCGCGGCCCGGGGCCCGGCGGCGAGCACACCGAGGTCGGGGTCGACGACGACCCGGGGCGCCGGGTCGACCGGCACGAGCGCGCGGTGGCCGAGGCGGGACCGGTGGCGCTCGACATAGGCGCCGTAGTCGCGCACGTAGGCCGCCACGTCCCGCCCGACCAGCGGGACCCGCTTCGTGCGGATCACGTGGTCGGGGGTCGCCGGGCCGACCTGGGTGAGCACGCCGGCGTCGGGCCGGCGGGCGAAGCGCCGGCTGGCGTCGCTGGTGCTGGTGTGGACGACGAGCGGTCGCCCGGCTGCGGCCGAGATCGCCCGGCGCAGCTCGGCCACCGCCTCCAGGTCGCTCGCGGGTGCGTTTCCCGTGGGCAGGGGCTCGTCCCGGTCGCCGGCGCCGAAGTCGGCGTCGTCGCTGTCGGCCGGGTCGCCGGCGCCGGGCGCCGGCTCGGTGGCGGCCTGAGGCGGCGGCGCCACCGGGGCGGGCCCGGCGGCCTCGGCCCGGGCCAGCGCCCGGCCCACCAGGTCGACGTGGTTCTCGTAGGCGGCGCGGGCGGTGGCCGCGAACGTGAACAGCCCGTGGTGCATCAGCACCATCCCGATCGTGCCGTCGTGGCGCTCGGCGGCCAGGCGGGCGGCGCACTCGCAGGCCAGGGCGAAGCCCGGCATCCGGTAGGGCACCACGACCACCCGGTCGCCCCAGACCTCGGCGGCCAGGTCGGCGCCCGTCGGTGTGTTCGTCAGCGCCAGCACGGCGTCCGCGTGGGTGTGGAGCACGAACCGGTCGGGCACCACCGCGTGCAGGATCGACTCGACCGACGGGGCCGGCGCGCCCGGGTCGAGCGACGCCGCCCGCAGCTCGATGGCCATGCGGGCGTCGGCCAGCGTGGGCAGCTCGGCCAGCCGGGCGACCGCGGCCAGGCGCAGCGGCGCGAACCCGTCGCGGCGCAGGGTCGCCATGTCGGCCCCGCTGCCCTTCACGTGGAGCACGTCGTGCTCCTCGCCGAACAGGTCGGTCGCCACCGTCTTGACCGAGCTGTTGCCGCCGCCGGCCAGCACGAGGGCCGGCTCGGCGCCGATCAGCCGGGAGGCGTACGCCACCACCCCGACGTCGTCGCCCTCCAGCGCCGCGTCCTCGTCGTTCCACCTGCTCTTCACGTCGCTCCTGTCTCGCCGGCCACCTCAGGCCGGCCGCTCCCCCAGCGCCGGGCGCACGACCCGGCGGTCGGTCACCAGCGCGGTGACCAGGTCGGCGGGCGTCACGTCGAAGGCCGGGTTGAGCGCCCGCGCCCCCGCCGGCGCGACCCGGCGCCCGGCCAGCGTGACCACCTCGTCGTCCCCCCGGTCCTCGATCTCGATCGCCCCGCCGTCGGCCGTCGCCGGGTCGACGGTCGACTCGGGCGCGGCCACGACGAACGGGATGCCGGCCCGGGCGGCCGCCAGCGCGAGCGGGTAGGTCCCGATCTTGTTGGCGACATCGCCGTTGGCCGCCACGCGGTCGGCGCCGACCACGACCGCGTCGATGAGGCCACGGGCGATCAGCGACGGCGCGGCGCCGTCGACCACGATCCGGTAGTCGGCGTCCATGGCGTCGAGCTCCCAGGCGGTGAGCCGGGCGCCCTGCAGCAGCGGCCGGGTCTCGTCGACGGTCACGGTAGCCAGCCGACCCCGCTCGTGGACGGCCCGGACGACGCCGAGCGCGGTGCCGACCTCGACGCAGGCCAGCGCGCCGGCGTTGCAGTGGGTGTGGAGCCGCAGGGAGGCGTCGGGCCCGCACAGCTCGTCGAGCAGATCGGCGCCCCGGGCGGCGATGGCCCGGTTGGCGGCGGCGTCCTCGTCGAGCACCGCCAGCGCCTCGCGCTCGACCGCGGCGGGGCCGTCGGGGATGCGGGCGGCGACGCGGTCGACGCCCCAGGCGAGGTTGACGGCGGTCGGCCGGGCCCGGCGCACGGCGTCGATCGCCGCGGCGACGGCGTCGCCGCCCCCGCCGGCCCGCACGGCCAGCACCACGCCGAGAGCCCCGGCGGCGCCCAGCGCGGGCGCGCCCCGCACGGCGAGCCGCCGGACGGCGTCGACCAGGTCGTCGACGGCGGTGATGCGCAGGGTGCGCAGCGCCTCCGGCAGGGCGGTCTGATCGACGGCGACGATGGCGCTCCCGTCCCAGTCGATCGTCCTCACGCGTGGGGACTGTACGGCGTGCCTCCCGCGTTTTTGTCCTCGGACAAAACGCGTTGCCGAGACGCGGGAGCGGCAGATCGGGGTGTCGGCGCCGCCGAACCCGTCGCAGGGCGGTCCCGGGGCGAGCGAGGCCGCCGGGGCGACGAGGCGCAACAGCCGTGTCGCCACCAGCTTTTGTCCGCGGAAGCGGTCGCCCTGGCGACGGCGGATTCTGAGGATCACTGCAACAGCTGGGCGAGTCGGAGACGATTCGACTCGATCGGGAGGGTGTGTGGTGGGGAATGCGAATAGTGGCCGGTATCCGCGGCTGACGCCGGAAGACCGCAAGCGGATCATCGGGCTTGTCGCGGATGGGATGCGTGCGGTGGACGTGGCCCGGGAGGTGGCCCGGTCGGCGTCGTTCGTGCAGCGGGTGATCCGCGAGGTGGGTGGGGTGGCTCGCCGGTTGGACTGGGATCCGTCGCCGACGCGGTTGTCGGCGACGGAGCGGGAGGAGATCCGCTCGGGCCTCGATGGCGGTGACTCGTTCCGGGCCATCGCCGCCCGGCTCGAACGGGCCCCCTCGACGATTTCGCGTGAGGTCAACGCCAACGGCGGCCGGGACGCCTATCGCGGGTGGCGGGCTCATCGACGCGCCAGTGACCAGGCACGACGACCCAAGATCGCCAAGCTGGCCGGCTGCCCTCGGCTGCGAGCCCAGGTCGAGACGTGGCTCGAAGAGGAGCTGTGGTCACCGGCGTGCATCTCAGCCCAGTTGCGCATCGAGTTCCCGGACGATCCGATCATGCGGGTGTCGCCCGAGACCATCTACCAGTCCCTTTACGTGCAGGGTCGAGGGGCGCTGCGCAAGGAGCTCGCTGCCTGTCTGCGCACCGGGCGAGCCGTCCGCCGCAACCGCTCCCGTCTCGAGCGTCGCGGCCGGATCCCCGACATGGTCAACATCTCCCAACGCCCTCCCGAGGTCGAGGACCGCGCCGTTCCCGGCCACTGGGAAGGCGACCTCATCATCGGCAAGGACAACGCCTCCGCGGTCGGCACCCTCGTGGAACGCGCCACCCGCTACGTGCTGCTCCTGCACCTCGAGGGCGACCACACCGCCGAAACCGTCCGCGCCGCGATGACCGCCAAGATCAAGACGCTCCCCGAGCACCTCTTCCGGTCAATCACCTGGGACCAAGGCGCCGAGATGGCCCACCACGCGGCGTTCAGCATCGACACCGGGATCGACGTCTACTTCTGCGACCCGCACTCGCCCTGGCAGCGCGGCTCGAACGAGAACACCAACGGCCTGCTCCGCCAGTGGATGCCCAAGGGCACCGACCTCAGCGTGCACACCGAAGCCGACCTCGACACCATCGCCTACAAGCTCAACAACCGACCTCGACAGACCCTCGGCTGGATGAAACCATCCCGAGCACTCGCCGAGCTTGTTGCGCCGACTGGTTGAAACCGCCGACCGTTTCCGCGGACAAAACGCGAGGGGGATGCCTGACCCGCAAGCGCAACCACGGACCCGGGCGAAGTGACCACAGGCGGTCGGGCGGGGGTCAAGGAGCCGCCGTAGGCGGCCGTTAGAGCCGGGGCGGGTCCACCGCCACCCGCAGCCGGCCGGCCGGGCGATCGACGACCGCCAGCGCGTCGGCGAGGGTGCCGTGGTCGGGAGCCCGGATCAGCCAGCGGCCGCCCGACGGGCCGAGGACCTCGACCCCGAGCGGGGTGCCGAGGGCCGCGACGAAGGCACCCGCGGCAGGGCCCGACACCTCGGCCAGCGCCGTGACCGGCGGGAAGCGCAGCAGCTCGCGGCGCTCCCGCTCCGCGGCGGCCGCCCGTGCCGGGTCGGCGTTGAGCGCCGCCTGCACGACCTCGTGGCGGGGCTGGTGGGTCTGGAGGACGAGCCGGCCGCCGCCGGCCTTGCCGCCCACCAGGCGGGCCGCCCTCACGATCAGCGCCAGGGCCTGCTCGGCCGCCCGGTAGCGGGGGGCGAGCAGCTCCTGGTCGAGGTCGAGGAACGCCACCACGTCCGCCTCCTCGACCTGGTGGAGGGCCGCCTCGGTGCCGACCACCACCCGGGTGGCCGGCGCCCGGTCGTCGGCGGTGGCGCTGGCGGTCAGCTCGGCGACCGGCTCGCCCACCAGCGCCTCGATCTCGTCCCGGACGCGGGCCACGCCCTGGCGCAGCGCCTTGAGCCGGGCGGCGCCGCACGCCGCGCACACGACGGGTCGACGGGCGTCGCACGCGAGCGCAGGCCAGCTCGCGGTCGTCGGGCTGGGTGACGTTGGCGTCGCACCGCTCGCAGCGGGCCAACTCGCCGCAGGCGGCGCACGCGAGCAGCCGGGCCCGGCCGGTGCGGTTGAGGACGCACAGGACCCGGCGGTCGCTGCGCAGCACCCGCACGAGCGGCGGCGGGAGCAGGCCCACCCGGCGGGTCCTGGCGGCGCATGTCCACGACGTCGACGATCGGCCAGCCGTCCCGCTCGTCGGTCCGGACGGGCGTCGAGCAGCGGGCCCCAGTCGAGCGCCTCCAGCGACGGCGTCGGCGAGGTCAGCACGCACGGGACGCCGGCCCGCCGGGCCCGCTCGGCGGCGACGTCCCGCGCGTGCCAGGTGGGCGCCTGCGTCTGCTGGTGGGCCTCGTCGTGCTCGTCGAGCACCACGACGGCGGCGAGCCCGCCCACGGGGCCCAGGCCGCGGCCCGGGTGCCGACGACCGTCGCCCCGGCCGCGCCCGCGGCCCAGTCGCGCGGGTGGCGCGCCACGACGACGCCCGCCCGCCGCAGCCCGGCGGCGACCCGGCGCACCTGCGGCCCGGTCGCGCACAGCACCAGCGCCGGACCCCGGGCCGCGGCGGCCAGCGCCACCTCGGTGAGATCGGCGGCGGGCGGCAGGCGCAGGACCGACCGCGGCTGCGCCAGCGCCTCGGCGGCCAGCCGGCCGACCGACCCCCGCGGCGCCGGCGACCCGCCGTTGCGCCGCGCCGCCGGCCCCGGCGGCAGCGAGCGCACGACGCGGTCGGGCGAGGCGGTGCGCAGGAACGAGGCGGGCCGGCCGGCCCAGCGCCACGCCGCCCAGTCGGCGAGCGCCAGCAGGTCGGGCGGTGGGGCCGCGGCCCGACCACCTGGCGAGCGGGCGCAGCACCACGCCCGGCGGCGGCTCGACGTCGGTGGCCACGACCCAGCCGCCCACCCGGCGGCCGGCCAATGCGATGCGCACCCGGTCCCCGACGCGCACCTGGTCCCCGAGCGACTCGGGGACCAGGTAGTCGAACGTCTTGGCGATGGCCGGCTGGTCGGGCAGGACGCGGACGACCGGCCCGGCAGCCGGGATCAGAGCCCGAGGGCGCTACTTCAGGTCGTCGACCCGGGTGGTCTGTTCCCAGGAGAACTCCTTGTCGTTGCGGCCGAAGTGACCGTACGCCGCGGTCTTGCGGTAGATCGGCCGGCGCAGGTCGAGGTCGCGCAGGATGGCGGCCGGCCGCAGGTCGAACACCTCGCCGACGGCCTGGCCGATCCTGGCCGGGTCGACGTTCTCGGTGCCGAAGGTCTCGACCAGCGATCGAGACCGGCCGGGCCACGCCGATGGCGTACGCCACCTGGACCTCGGCGCGCTGGGCCGCGCCGGCCGCCACGAGGTTCTTGGCCACCCAGCGGGCGGCGTAGGCGGCCGAGCGGTCGACCTTGGACGGGTCCTTGCCCGAGAACGCCCCGCCGCCGTGGCGGGCGGCGCCGCCGTAGGTGTCGACGATGATCTTGCGCCCGGTCAGGCCGCAGTCGGCGTGGGGGCCGCCGAGCTCGAAGCTGCCGGTCGGGTTCACGAGCACGCTGGAAGTCGTCGTCCTGGAACGCGGGCGGGACCAGCGGCCGGATCACGTGCTCGATCAGGTCGGGCTTGATGAGCGTGTCGGCGTCGAGGCCGGGCTGGTGCTGGGTCGAGATGAGCACGGTCTTGAGGCGCGACCGGCACGCCGTCCGCGTACTCGAAGGTGACCTGGGTCTTCCCGTCGGGACGCAGGTAGGGCAGGATCCCCGCCTTGCGCACCTCGCTCAGGCGGTGGGCCAGCCGGTGGGCCAGCCAGATCGGCATCGGCATCAGGTCGTCGGTCTCGTCGACCGCGTAGCCGAACATCATCCCCTGGTCGCCGGCGCCCTGGCTGTTGAGGTCGGTCTCGGACCCGTCCGGCGCGGAGCTCGTCGGCGTCGTCGACGCCCTGGGCGATGTCGGGCGACTGCGGGTCGATCGAGGTCATGACGCCGCAGGTGTTGCCGTCGAAGCCGAAGGACTCGCGGTCGTAGCCGATGCCGCTTGATCGTCTCGCGCACGATCGAGGGGATCTCGACGTAGGCGGACGTGGTGATCTCGCCGGCCACGATGGCGAGGCCGGTGGTGACCATGGTCTCGCACGCCACCCGGGCGATCGGGTCCTGGGTCAGGATCGCGTCGAGGATCGAGTCGCGAGATCTGGTCGGCCATCTTGTCGGGATGGCCCTCGGTGACGGACTCGGAGGTGAATGTCCAACGGCTCACGATTGCATTCTCCTGTGCTAGGACGGCAGTCGAAGACGGCTCGGGCAATGGCCCGCTTGTCGGCCAATGGCACGTCGTCGCTCGGTGCCGTCGGCGTCGAGGATCACGACCTGTTGGTGTCGTGCTCGAACCCAGCGCCCGGGGCCGTGACGTCATTGGCGACGATGATGTCTGCGCCTTTGGCCACGAGCTTGGACGCTGCATTCTGTCGCACGTCGATCGGTCTCTGCAGCGAATCCGACCAGTGTCTGACCCGCCCGCTTGCGCGCGCCCAGGCCGGCCAGGATGTCGACGGTCGGCTCGAGCACGATCTCGGGCACCCCGTCGCCGCTTCTTGAGCTTGGTGGCGGCGACGGTGGCGGGGCGGAAGTCGGCGACGGCGGCCGCCATGACGATCACGTCGGCGCCCTCCGCGGCGTCGCGCACGGCCTCGTCCATCTGGGCGGCGGTCTCGACCCGCACGGCGTCGGCCCCGGCGGGCACGGGCAGGTCGACCGTGGTGATCAACGTGACCTTGGCGCCCCGGGCGGCGGCCTCGGCCGCCAGGGCGTGGCCCTGCTTGCCGGAGCTGCGGTTGCCGACGAAGCGCACGGGGTCGATCGGCTCGCGGGTGCCGCCCGCGGTCACGAGCACCGCTGAGCCCGGCCAGGTCGCGCGGAGGGCGCCAGCGCGGCCTCGCACGCCGTCGACGATGGTCGGCGGCGCGGCCAGGCGCCCCGCGCCGACGTCGCCGCCGGCGAGCCGCCCCTCCTCGGGCGGCACGATGTGCACGCCCCGGCGGGCGAGGGTGGCGAGGTTGTCCTGCACCGCGGGGTGCTGCCACATCTCGGTGTGCATGGCCGGGCAGACGACGACGGGAGCCTCGGTGGCGAGCAGCGTGGCGGTCAGCAGGTCGTTGCTGATGCCGGCGGCGTAGCTGCCGATCACCCGGGCGGTGGCCGGCGCCACGACGACCAGGTCGGCCGACTGGCCGAGCCGGGTGTGGGGAATGGGGTCGGGGTCCTCGAACAGCGAGGTGTGCACCGGCTCGGACGCCAGTGCCGAGAAGGTGGCGGTCCCGACGAACCGGGTTGCCCCTCGGGTCATGACCGGCACGACGTGCGCGCCGCGGTCGACGAGCCGCCGGCACACGTCGATGGCCTTGTAGGCCGCGATCCCCCCGGACACACCGAGGACGATGCGCCGCCCCTCCAGCACGGCCGGGCGCCTACTCGGCCTTGGGGCCCTCGGCCTCGGCGGACTCGGCAGGCGAGGCGTCGCCGTCGGACGCATCGGAGGGATGCGACCATGACGATCTTGTCGCCGGCGATCTCCTCGAACGCGATGGAGAGCGGCTTGCGGGCCACGGAGGTCACCTGGGGAGGCACGATCGACCCGAGCCCCTCACCCAACTGGTTGAAGTAGGCGTTGATCTGGCGGGCGCGCATGGCGCTCAGGGTGACCAGGGAGAACTTCGATCCCGATCGGTCGAGCAGCTCCTCGATCGAGGGGTTCATCATCGTGTCTTGGCGGGAGGCCATAGGGGGACGCACCTCGTGCAACCGGAAGGGGGTCGGCTGACAAGGCTACCCGCTGTGCACCACCCACCGTGCAATCCCCCGTCGCGCCCGCGTTGTGTCCCTCGAAGTGGTCGCCAGAGCGACCACTTCGAGGGACAAACGCAAGGCTCAGGCGAAGCGTCGCTGGGCGGCCGCCACGATGCGGTCTCCCAACTCGGTGGCCGACGCCGTCGACGAGTCCAGGACGAGGTCGTAGATCGAGATGTCGGCCATGTCGAGCCCGTAGAGCGCGAGGTACCGCGCCCGCTCCAGCCGCTGGCGATCGTCGTTGGCGGCCCGCGCCTCAGCCTCGGTCGTGCCGTCGCGCGCCGCGACCCGGGCGGCCCGGACCGCGACGTCGCAGTCGATCCACGCGGTGACGCCGATGAGGCCCTCGTTGTGGACGATCCAGCCCGCCAGCCGGGACTCGATCACCACATCGCCCTTGCGGGCCCGGTCGCCGAGCCGGGTGTCGAGCTCGATGTCGACGCTGGGGTGCTCGCTGGCGAAGCGGCCGAAGGCCGGAAGGCTGAGCCCCCGCTCGACCGCCATCGCCCGGAACACCTCGCCGCCCGGCACGAGTTCGATCCCGAGCCGGGCGGCCGCGTGTTGAGCGGTTGTCGTGGTGCCCGACCCGGGGGGGCCGGAGACCGTGATCAGCAAGCGGCGCCAGCCGCTCAGCCCGAGAAGGCCTCGAGCAGCGACTTGCGCTGCTGCTCGCCCAGGCCCCGGACCCGGCGGCTGTCGGCGATGCCGATCTCCTCCATCGCTCGCCGGGCGCGGACCTTGCCGACGCCGGGCAGCGACTCGAGGACGGCCAGCACCTTCATCTTCCCCACGGTGTCGTTGGAATCCTGGGCGAGCAGTTCGCTCAGGGTCAGCGACCCCATCTTCAGCTTCTCCTTGAGCTCGGCCCGGGCGCGGCGAGCCTCGGCGGCCTTCGCCAGCGCGGCCTCGCGCTGCTCAGGAGTCAATTGCGGTGGCTGTGGCTGCGGCATGGCGCGCACCCTACGCGCGCGCTCACCCCCTGGTCGCGACACTCCGCCCCCGCGCCCGTGCTCACGCCAGAGACGCCACCAGCGCTCGGGCGGCCGCGACCGGATCCGTGGCCCGGGTGACCGGCCGGCCGACGACCAGCAGGTCGACGCCCGCGTCGCTGCGCATGGCGGGGCGTGGCCACCCGGCTCTGGTCGTCGGCGGGGGCGCCCTCGGGCCGGATACCCGGCGTCACGAGCACCGCACTCGGCGCGAGCTGGCGGACCGTCGGGACGTCGTGGACGGCACACACGAAGCCCCCGCAGCCGGCGTCGAGGCCGGTCGTCACCCGCTGGCGCAGCAGGTGGGTCGACGCCTCGGCGTCGCTCGTCAGCACGGTGACGGCCAGCGCCACCGGCTCCTCGAGCCCGCCCCGGGCCGCGCCCTCCCGCAGCCCTTCGACGCCGGCACGGACCATCGACACGCCCCCGGCGGCGTGGAAGTTGAGGTACCGGGCGCCGAGCGCGCCGATCACGCGCGCGGCCCGGCCGACGGTGTTGGGGATGTCGTGGAACTTGAGGTCGGCGAACACGTCGACGCCCAGGTCGACCAGGGTCGTGATCGCCTCCGGCCCCGCCGCGCTGTAGAGCTCGAGGCCGACCTTCATCGTCCCGAACCAGGGCGACAGCTCGCGGGCCAGCCGGAGCGCGGGCACCAGGTCGTCGACGTCGAGGGCGAGCGCCAGCCGCCGCCGGATCTCCTCGGGCGCCCCGTCGACCTCGGCATCGTCAGCTTCCACGCTCATGGACCTCTCCGATCGTGTCCTCGATGCGGGCCACGCCCTGGCGGCCCGCCCATGCCTGCAACTCGTCGAGCACCCGGCCCGGCGCCCGCGGGTCGGCGAACGTCGCCGTCCCCACCTGGACCGCGGTCGCACCGGCCAGCAGCATCTCCGCCGCGTCCGCACCGCGGGCGATGCCGCCGACCCCCACGATCGGCAGGCCGGGCAGCGCCCGGTGGACGTCGAAGGTCGCCCGCACGGCGATCGGGTGGATCGCCGGCCCGGACAGCCCCCCGCCCCGCGGTCCGGACCCCAGCCGGAACGCCCGGCGCTCCGGGTCGATCGCCATGCCCAGCACGGTGTTGACCAGCGTGACGGCCTCGGCGCCCGCCTCGTGGGCGGCGGCGGCGATCTCGTCCAGGTGGGCCACGTTGGGGCTCAGCTTGGCCCACCGGGGCCGCCCGCACCCGGCCGTTTCGGCGACGACCGCGGCGGTCGCCTCCGCCGAGTGGGCGAACAGGTCCCGCCCGGCCTCGGTGTTGGGGCACGACAGGTTCACCTCCACCGCCACGACGCCGTCCGGGGCGCCGGCCAGCGCCTCGGACGCCCGGCGGTACTCCTCGACGCTGCGGCCCCAGATCGACGCCACCACCCGGGCGCCGGTGGCGAGCAGCGCCGGCAGGTCGTCGGCGAGCCACGCCCGCACGCCGGGCCCCTGGAGGCCCACCGAGTTGATCATCCCCGCCGTCGTCTCGTGGACCCGCAGCGGCGGGTTGCCGGCCCACGGCTCGGCGTGCAGCGACTTGACGACCACCGCGCCCAGCGACCCGAGGTCGACGTAGGGCGCCAGCTCGGCGCCGTGGCCGGCCGTGCCCGAGGCGGTCATGACCGGGTTCGGCAGGCGCACCGACCCGACCGTCACCGCCATGTCGACGGCGGCACCCGCGGCGCGGCCCCGGCCGGCCCGGTCCCGCCGCCCGATCACGGCGGGCCGCCGGCGCGGTGGTACTCCTGCAGCGACCGCACGCGCAGGTCATGGCGGGCACGGTCGACGATCGACTCGGCGGCGGCGACCGCGGCGGCCGCGGTCGTCAGGCACGGCACGCGGTGGACGTTCGCGGCCCGGCGGATGTAGGCACCGTCGGCGCGCGCCCCCGGCCCCGGGGGCTGTTGACGACCAGCGCCACGTCCCCGGCGCCGATCAGGTCGAGGGCGGTGGGCCGGGGATCGTCGGCGGCGGGCTCGTCCCCGCTCACCTTGGCCACCCGCTGGGCCACCGCCACGCCGTTGGCCTCCAGGTGGTCCGCGGTGCCGTCGGTGGCGGCGATCGTGTAGCCCAGCTCGACGAACCGGGACGCGGCCCGCAGGCCCGCCGGCTTGTCCCGGTCGGCCAGCGACAGGAACACCAGCCCGGACTCCGGCAGCCGCTCCCCCGCCGATGCCTGGGCCTTGCCGAACGCCAGCCCGAAGGTGCGGTCGATGCCCATCACCTCGCCGGTCGAGCGCATCTCCGGCCCCAGCAAAGTGTCGGCGTCGGGGAAGCGGTTGAACGGCAGCACCGCCTCCTTGACGGCGATGTGGCCGCCCACGGGCGGGCAGAGCAGGCCCTCCTCGCGCAGCGACGCCAGCGTGGCGCCGACCATCACCCGGGCCGCAACCTTGACCAGCGGCACGCCGGTCGCCTTGGCGACGAACGGCACGGTGCGGCTGGCCCGGGGGTTGGCCTCGATCACGAAGACCTGGCCCTGTTTCACCGCGTACTGGACGTTGAGCAGGCCCCGGACGTCGAGGGCGTCGGCCAGGCGCCGGGTGTAGTCCTCGAGCACCGCCACGGTGTCGGCCGACAGCGACTGCGGCGGAAGCGAGCAGGCCGAGTCGCCCGAGTGGACGCCGGCTTCCTCGACGTGCTCCATCACCCCGCCGATGACCACCTCGCCGGCGCCGTCCCGGATCGCGTCCACGTCCACCTCGATCGCGTCCTCCAGGAACCGGTCGATCAGCACCGGCCGGGACGCCGACAGGCCGCCCTCCCGCCCCAGACTGCCGAAGCTGGCCAGCTCGGCCATCGCCCGCCGCAGCCCGTCCTCGTCGTAGACGATCTCCATCGCCCGCCCGCCCAGCACGTAGCTCGGCCGCAGCAGCGCCGGGTAGCCGATGCGCCCGACGATCGCCAGCGCCTCGTCCACCGTCGTGGCGGTGCCGCCCGCCGGCTGCGGGATCTCCAGGCGGGCGCACAGGGCGTTCCACTGCTCCCGGTCCTCGGCCAGGTCGATGGAGGCGGGCGAGGTGCCGAGCACGAGGCCCTCGGGCAGCGACCCCGCCAGCTTGAGCGGCGTCTGGCCGCCCAGCGCCACCACGACGCCCACGAGGTCGCCGGCGGCCCGCTCGGCCTCGACGACGTTGAGCGCGTCCTCCAGCGTGAGCGGCTCGAAGTACAGCCGGTCGGACGTGTCGTAGTCGGTCGACACGGTCTCGGGATTGCAGTTGAGCATGACGGTCTCGTAGCCGGCGTCGGCCAGGGCGAAGCTGGCGTGCACGCAGCAGTAGTCGAACTCGATCCCCTGGCCGATGCGGTTGGGCCCGGACCCGAGGATCAGCACCTTGCGCCGCCCGCTCGGGACGATCTCGTCCTCGTCCTCGTAGGTCGAGTAGTGGTACGGGGTCGAGGCCGCGAACTCCGCCCCGCAGGTGTCGACGGTCTTGTACGTCGGCCGCACGCCGGCGGCCAGGCGGGCCTCCCGCACGGCGGCGGGGTCGGCACCCCACAGCCAGGCGAGCTGGGCGTCGGCGAAGCCGAGCTGCTTGGCCCGCCGCCAGTCGCGCCGGGTCATCCCGTCCGGGCCGACCGCGGCCAGGTGGGCCCGCTCCTCCACGATCCGCAGGATCTGGTCGAGGAACCACGGGTCGACGCGGGTGCGGGCAGCCAGGTCGTCGACCGTGACGCCCCGGCGCAGGGCCGCCTCGAGGTGGAACGGCCGGTCGGGCGTGGCGATGGCCGCCCGGGCCAGCAGCTCCTCGTCGTCGAGCGCGTCGAGCTCGGCCTCCGCCGGGTCGCAGGCCAGGCCGAGGCGACCGTGCTCCAGGCTGCGCAGCGCCTTCTGCAGCGACTCGGGGAACGTGCGCCCGATCGCCATCGCCTCGCCCACCGACTGCATCGAGGTGCCGAGCACGCCGGGGGTGCCGGGGAACTTCTCGAACGCCCACCGGGGCACCTTGGTCACGACGTAGTCGATGGTGGGCTCGAAGCTGGCCGGGGTCTTCTCCGTGATGTCGTTGCGGATCTCGTCGAGCGTGTAGCCGACCGCCAGCCGGGCGGCGATCTTGGCGATCGGGAACCCGGTCGCCTTGGACGCCAGGGCGGACGACCGGCTGACCCGGGGGTTCATCTCGATGATGACCATGTCGCCCCGCACCGGGTCGAGCGCGAACTGGACGTTCGACCCGCCGGTCTCGACGCCGACGCGGCGGATGCAGGCGAACGCGGCGTCCCGCATCGCCTGGTACTCGACGTCGCTGAGGGTCTGGGCGGGCGCCACCGTGATCGAGTCCCCGGTGTGGACGCCCATCGGGTCGAGGTTCTCGATCGAGCACACGACCACGCAGTTGTCGGCCCGGTCGCGCATGACCTCGAGCTCGTACTCCTTCCAGCCGGCGATCGACCGCTCGATCAGGATCTCGCTGATCGGGCTGGCGGCGAGGCCGATGGCGGCCAGGCGCACGAAGTCGTCGGGCGTGGTGGCGATGCCGGTGCCCTTGCCGCCGAGGATGAAGGCGGGCCGGATGACGACCGGCAGCCCGATGCGCCCGACGACGTCGCGGGCCTCGTCCAGGCTGTGGGCGGTGGCCGAGGGCGGCACCTGGAGCCCGATCTCCTGCATGGCGGCCTTGAACCGCTCCCGGTCCTCGGCGGTGGCGATGGCCTCGGCCGTGGCCCCGATCAGCTCGGGCGCGCCGGGCACGCCGACCGCCTTGCGCTCGACCAGCTCCATCGCCAGGTTGAGCGCCGTCTGGCCGCCGAGCGTGGGCAGCACCGCGTCGGGCCGCTCGCGATCGATGATGGCGGCGAGGTGGTCGGCGTCGAGCGGCTCGACGTAGGTGGCGTCGGCGAACTCGGGGTCGGTCATGATCGTCGCCGGGTTGGAGTTGGCCAGGATCACCCGGTAGCCCTCGGCCCGGAGCACCTTGCACGCCTGGGTGCCCGAGTAGTCGAACTCGCACGCCTGGCCGATGACGATCGGACCGGCGCCGATCAGCAGGATCGACTCGATGTCGTCGCGCCGCGGCATCAGCCCCCGGCCCCGTCCATCAGGTCGGCGAAGGCGTCGAACAGGTAGGCGGCGTCGTGGGGACCCGGACCGGCCTCGGGGTGGTACTGGACGCCGAACGCCCGCAGCCCGCGGCGCCCGCAGGCCCTCGATCACGCCGTCGTTGAGGTTCACGTGGGTCACCTCGACGCCGGCGCCGAGCGAGCCCTCGCGCACCGCGAAGTTGTGGTTCTGGCTGGTGATCTCCACCCGGCCGGTGACGACGCGCCGCACCGGATGGTTGCCGCCGTGGTGGCCGAACGGCAGCTTGTGGGTCTCGGCGCCCAGCGCGGTCGCCAGCAGCTGGTGGCCCAGGCAGATGCCGAACACCGGGACCTCGCCGAGCAGGTCGCGGATCGTGCCCGGAGCGTGGGCGACCGCTGCCGGGTCGCCCGGGCCGTTCGACAGGAACACGCCGTCCGGCGCCGCCGCCAGCACCTCGGCGGCCGGGGTGGCGGCCGGGACGACGGTGACCTCGCCCAGGCGGGCCAGGTGGCGCAGGATCGTGCGCTTGATGCCGTAGTCGTAGGCGACGATCCGCCGCCCGGCGCCGCCGACGGCGGCCACGCGGTAGGGCTCGGCGCAGGTCACGGTGGCGACCAGGTCGATGCCGTCGGTGCCCGGCTCGGCGACGGCCGCCGCCTTGAGCGTGACCTCGTCGGCTGCCCCGAAGGCGCCCGGCATGGCCCCCGCCTCCCGGATGTGGCGGGTCAGGCGCCGGGTGTCGACCGCGGCGATGCCCGGCACGCCGTGGTGGCGCAGGTAGCCGTCGAGGTCGCCGGTCGACCGCCAGTTCGAGTGGCGGCGGGCCAGGTCGCGGACCACGACGCCCCGGGCGAACGGCCGGCGGCTCTCGTCGTCGTCGGCGTTGGTCCCGTAGTTGCCGATGTGGGGGTAGGTGAAGGTGATGACCTGGCCGGCGTAGCTGGGGTCGGACAGGACCTCCTGGTAGCCGGCCATGACCGTGTTGAAGACGACCTCGCCGGTGGCGACGCCGCCCGGGGGCGGCTCCGCCCCGATCAGCTCGCCCTCGAAGGCCGTGCCGTCCGCCAGGACCAGCAGCCCCTCACGCACGGTCATGGTTGCTGCAGGTCCGACTGCATGATCATGCAGGCTAGTGCATAGTTCCTCACGACTACGCGTTTTCTACGCGGAAACGGTCGTCCTGGCGACCGTTTCCGCGTAGAAAACGCGTGAGGGTCGGTGGTCCTCACCGCTGGGCCTCGGCGTCGACCACGACCGCCTCGCCCGCCAGGACCGTGTGGCGGACCCGGCCCCGCAGGGACATCCCGGCGTACGGCGTGTTGCGGCTGCGGCTGGCGAGGCGCTCGGGCTCGACCGTCCAGGCGGCGGCCGGGTCGACGACGCACAGGTTGGCCGGGCGGCCCTCGGCCAGCGGGCCGCCGTGGGCGTCGTCCGCACCCAGGATCGCGGCCGGCCGCCACGACATCAGCGCCAGGACCTCGGCCACCGGCAGGTCGAGGTGCGTCAGCGCCAGGGCCAGCGCGGTCTCCAGCCCCAGCATGCCCGGGGCGCGCCTGGTCGAAGGGCTGCTCCTTGGCCTCGGGCGCGTGGGGGGCGTGGTCGGTGGCGATGCAGTCGACGGTCCCCGCCGCCAGCCCGGCCCGCAGCGCCTCGACGTCCCTCTCCGTGCGCAGCGGGGGGTTGACCTTGAACACCGGGTCGTAGCCGGCGCAGCGCTCGTCGGTCAGCGTCAGGTGGTGGGGCGTCGCCTCGCACGTGACCGCCAGGCCCTCGGCCTTGGCCGCCGCCACCAGCGCCACCGACCGGGCGGTCGAGAGGTGTTGGAAGTGGACCCGGCCGCCCGTGAGGCGGGCCAGGGCGATGTCCCGCATCACCATGACCTCCTCGGCCTCGGCCGGCTGGCCGGGGACGCCCAGGCGGGCCGACGACCGCGCCCTCGTTCATCGCCCCGCCCGCGGCCAGGACCTTGTCCTCGCAGTGCTGGGCCAGCGTGACGCCGAGGCCCCGGGCGTACTCCAGCGCCCGGCGCATGAGCCGGCCGTCCTGCACGCCGTCGCCGTCGTCGGTGAAGAACCGGACCCCGAGCGCCGCCAGCTCGGCCATCGGGGTGAGCCGCTCGCCGGCCCGGCCGACCGTGATCGCCGCGGACGTGCGCACCTCACAGCACGCGCCGCGGCCGAGGTCGAGCACCTCGCGGGCCACGCCGGCCGAGTCGATCGCCGGCGTGGTGTTGGGCATCGCCAGCACGCACGTGTAGCCGCCCAGCGCCGCGGCCCGGGCACCGGTCTCGACGGTCTCGGCCTCCTCCCGGCCGGGCTGGCGCAGATGGGTGTGCAGGTCGACCAGGCCGGGGGCGACGACGCAGCCGCCGGCGTCGAGGTCGAGGTCGGCCCGCAGGTCGGCCGCCTCGGCCGCGGGCACGACCGCGGCGATGCGGCCATCCTCCACGAGCACGTCGGCCCGGCGCTCGCCGGTGGCGTCCACCACCGTGCCGCCCCGGATGGCGAGGGACTTCATCGGTCTCCTTGGGGGTCGCGGCCGGAGCCGAGCAGGTCGAACAGCACCGCCATGCGGACGGCCACCCCGTTGCGCACCTGGTCGACGACGACCGAGCGGGGCAGGTCGGCGACGTCCGCCGCGATCTCGACGCCCCGGTTCATCGGGCCCGGGGTGCATCACGATCGCCTTCTCGTCCAGCAGGTCGACCCGCCGCCGGGTGAGCCCGTAGGTGGCCGTGTACTCCCGCAGCGACGGGATCAGCGCCTCGGTCATCCGCTCCTGCTGCATCCGCAGCAGGTAGACCGCGTCGACGGCGGGCAGCACGGCGTCGAGGTCGTGGGACACCCGCACCGGCCAGCCCTCGGTCGAGGGCGGCAGCAGCGTGGGCGGCGCCACCAGCGTCACCTCGGCGCCGAGGGTCGAGAACGCCCAGGCGTCGCTGCGGGCCACCCGGCTGTGCTTGACGTCGCCGACGATGGCGACGTGGCGGCCGTCGAGCCCGCCCAGGTGCTCGCGGATCGTGTAGCAGTCGAGCAGCGCCTGGGTCGGGTGCTCGTGCCAGCCGTCGCCCGCGTTGATCACGCTGGCCGACACCCACCGGGCCACCTGGTGCGGCACGCCCGCCGAGCGGTGGCGCACGACGATGGCGTCGACGCCCATCGCCTCGATCGTCTCGACCGTGTCGCGCAGAGACTCGCCCTTGTTCACCGACGAACTGGACACCGAGAAGCTGAGCGTGTCGGCCGACAGCCGCTTGGCGGCCTGCTCGAAGCTGAGGCGGGTGCGGGTGGAGTCCTCGTAGAACAGCCAGGTGACCGTGCGGCCCTGGAGGGCGGGGACCTTGGGCATCCGGCGCCGGCTGACCTCGACGAAGCTGTCGGTCAGCACCAGCAGGTGCTCGATCTCCGCCGCCGACAGGTCGGCCACCCCCAGCAGGTGCCTCACCGGTGGCCGTCCTTGACCACTTCGCCCAGCTCGACCCCGTCGAGGCGGGCGTCGACCACCTCGTCGCGGCGGGTCGGGACGTTCTTGCCCACGTAGTCCGGCCGGATCGGCAGCTCGCGGTGCCCCCGGTCGACCATCACCGCCAGCTGGACCGCCCGGGGCCGGCCGTAGGTGTGCACGGCGTCGAGCGCCGCCCGGATCGTGCGGCCGGTGAACAGCACGTCGTCCACCAGCACGACCACCTTGCCGTTGAGGTCGGTCGGGATGTCGGTCACCGCCGAGGGCAGCACCGGCCGCAGCCCGATGTCGTCGCGGTGGAAGGCGACGTCGAGCGTGCCCCACGGCGGGGCGGGGCCCTCGGTGATCTTCGCCAGCGCCTCGGCCAGCTCGGCGGCGAAGGTGACGCCGCCCGTCTGCAGGCCGATCAGAACCACGTCGTCGAGGCCGTGGTTGCGCTCGATGACCTCGTGCGCCATGCGCCAGATCGCCCGGCGGACGTCGTCGGCGTCGAGCACCTGTGTGCGGGCAACGAAAACGCCCCCGAAGGGGGGCGTGCTCCGGCGTTCGCGTTCAGCCACTACGGGGACCTCCCCATCGCTCTGTCCGTGCGGGCCTCGCGGGACCCGCTTCACGGTCAGGACGGCAGCGTATCGGCTCCGGCGGCGGAAGTGGTGACTGCCCAGACGTCGTGGCCGGACGCGCTGCGGCCCAGCCGCCGGAAGCCCGCGCCGGCGGCCACCCGGGCGGACGCGGCGTTGCCGGCCTCGATCCGGGCCCACACCTGGACCAGGCCGCACGGGGGGCCGAGGGCCCAGCCGGCCAGCAGCCGCACGGCGGCGGTGGCGAGGCCCCGGCCCCGCTGCGCCGGGGCGATCCACCAGCCCATCTCGGCCCGGCGCCGGTCGTCGTCGAGGTTGCGCAGGCCGACCTCGCCGGCCGCCGCGTCGTCCAGCGCCACCACCAGGTCGAGCGCCAGGCCCGCGGCCCGGCGGCCGGCGTCGCCGGCGATCCACGCGTCCGGCGACTCCCCCGGCCGGCGGCCCGCCGCGTCCCAGGCCGCCGCCAGTGCGGCGGCGTCGGCCGGCGTGGTGCGCCAGGGCCGCAGGGCGATCCCGGCCCCCGGGTCGGCGAGCGGCGGGTCGGGCAGGGGGAACGCCGGCCGCGGGGCCATGGCTACGACCCCGCGGCCGCCGGGCGGACCTCGGCGGCCACCGCCGCCAGGACACCGTTCACGAACCGGGGCGAGTCGTCGGTGCCGAAGCGGCGGGCCAGCACCACGCCCTCGTTGATCACGAGCGCGGGCGACCGGTCGGGCGCGGCCAGCAGCTCGTAGGCCCCGATCCGCAGCACCGCCCGGTCGACCGACGCCAGCCGGCCCAGCGACCACTTGGGGGCGACCAGGCGGCCGACGATCTCGTCGATGTGGTCACGGTGGGCGTCGACGCCCTCGACCAGCTCGACCGCCAGCGGGTCCGGCGCCACCGGCAGCTCGGCGAGGACTGCGGCGCCGTCGGTGCCCTTGGACTCGGCCTCGTAGAGCAGCTCCAGCGCCCGCTCGCGGGCCGCGCGCCGGCCGGCGGTCTCGCTGGGCTCGAGCTCGGCCACGACCAGGTCTCAGGCCCGGGTGAGGTATTCGCCCGTGCGGGTGTCGACCTTGATGCGCTCGCCCGGGTTGACGAACAGCGGCACCTGCACGACGAGGCCGGTCTCCAGCGTGGCCGGCTTGCGGGCGCCCGACACGCGGTCGCCCTGGATGCCCGGCTCGGTCTGGGTCACGGTCAGCTCGACCGCGGCGGCCATGTCGGTGCCGATGATCTCGTCCCCGTAGAACTGCAGCACCATCGTCGAGCCGTCGACGATGTACTTGGTGGCGTCGCCCAGCGTCGCCGGGGCCACGTGGACCTGCTCGTAGGTCGAGGTGTCCATGAACACGTAGTCGCCGGCGTCGCGGTAGAGGAACTGCATGTCCTTCTTGTCGACCATCGCCTGCTCGACCCGCTCGTCGGACCGGAAGGTGCGGTCGAGGACGCCCCGACGCGGACGTTGCGCAGGGTCGTGCGCACGAACGCGGGGCCCTTGCCCGGCTTGACGTGCTGGAAGTCGACGACCTGGAACAGCCCCTCGGGCAGATCGAGGGTCATGCCCTTCTTCAGGTCGTTCGTGGTGGTGGCGGCCATCGGCTCGGCTCCTGGCGCGGGATCGGCGGGCTAGAGGGAGGGTTCCTTCGGCGCCCGCGTCAGCGGGCGGCAACCGTCGGAAGTGACCACGACCGTGTCCTCGATGCGTACGCCCCCGTGCGGGGAGAGGTAGACGCCGGGTTCGACGGTGACGATCTGGCCGTCGGCCAGCCTACCAGTCGGCACCGTCGACACACGCGGCGCCTCGTGGATGTCGAGGCCCACGCCGTGGCCGGTTCCGTGGCCGAAGGCGTCGCCCCAGCCGGCCTCCCGGATGACCGCCCGGCAGGCCTCGTCGACCGCCTGGCACTCGACCCCGTCCCGCACCGCCGCCACCCCGGCGGCCTGGGCGACGGCCACGACCTCCAGCATGCGCCGCTGGGTGTCGTCCGGCTCGCCGACCGCCACCGTCCGGGTCATGTCGGAGTGGTAGCCGTCGACCAGCGCCCCGAAGTCGATCACCACCAGGTCGCCCTCGGCGATCGGGCGCTCGGCGGCCCGGTGGTGGGGCCGGGCCCCGTTGGGGCCGGCGGCCACGATCGTCTCGAACGACGGCCCCTCGGCGCCGCGCTGACGCATCTCCCACTCCAGCTCCAGGGCGAACTGGGCCTCGCTCGGGCCGTCGGCCAGCCGGGGGCGCACCGCGGCCAGCGCGGCGTCGGCGATGGCGCAGGCGGCCTCGATGCGGGCGACCTCCCCCGCATCCTTGACCAGGCGCAGGTCCTCGACCAGGCCGGCGGTCGGGACCAGGTCGGCGCCCGCGAACCACTCGTCGGCGAAGCGCTGCTGCTGCGCCCAGGTCACGTCCTCGGCCTCGAGGCCGAGGCGGCCCGGCGACGCGGCCGCGGCCACCAGCAGGTCCCGCTGCTCGTCGCTGCGGCCCACCAGGATGTCGGCGTCGACGCCGGCGGCCGCGAGCTCGTCGGCCGACTGGTCGCGGTAGCGGCCGTCGGTCACGAAGGTCAGCCGGTCGGGCGCCACCAGCAGCAGGGCGGCCGACCCGGTGAACCCGGTCAGGTAGCGGATGTTGGTCAGGCTGGTGACCAGCAGGGCGTCGCAGCCGGCGTCGTCGAGGCCGGACCGCAGCCGGTCGGCCCGGCCGGCCACGTCCATGGGCGGCAGCGCCGCGAGGTCGAGGTCCACCGGTCCAGGCTAGGCGGTGCCCCGGTGGGTTTCTGGCAGCGATCCCCTACCGCCACGGCACTCAGCGCTGCCAGAAACGTGGGGGGTCGGTGACGGCAACTAGGCGGTGCGCCAGGAGCGCGGACACCGCCTCGATCGCCAGCCGGTAGCCGTGGCCGCCCAGGCCGGCGATGGTCCCGGTGGCGACCGGGGCGACGACCGACGTGTGGCGCCACGCCTCGCGGCGCTGGGGGTTCGACAGGTGGACCTCCACGATCGGCCCGTCGAACGCGGCCAGCGCGTCGTGCAGCGCCCAGGCGTAGTGGGTGAACGCCCCGGGGTTGATCACGATCGCCGCGCACCGGCCCCGGGCGCCGTGGACGGCCTCGACCAGGTCGCCCTCGTGGTTGGACTGGGCGTGTTCCAGGTCGAGCCCGGCGGCCTCCGCCGCGTCCCGGGCGGCGGACACGTGGTCGTCGAGGGTCTCGGGGCCGTAGATCTCGGGCTCGCGGCTGCCGAGCAGGTTCAGGTTGGGACCGTTGAGCAGCAGGACGACCGGGCGACTCATGCCGTGGCCCCCGCCAGGTCGACGAGCACCGCCAGGGCGTCGGCCGCGTCGACGTCGGGGACCACCTCGACGCCGTCCGGACCGTCCAGCGCGAACGTGAGGCCGCCGCCGACCGCCTTCTTGTCGCGGGCCATCAGCCGGACCAGCGCCTCGGGGTCGGCGCCGGACGGCATGGCCTGGTCGAGGCCGTAGGCGGCGAGGACCTCGTGGTGGTGCGCGACCCGGGCGTCGTCGATGCGGCCCAGGCGCCGGGCCAGCGCGGCGGCGTACGCCAGCCCGACCGCCACCGCCTCGCCGTGGCGCAGGTCGTAGCCGCCGGCGCTCTCCAGGGCGTGGGCCAGGGTGTGGCCGTAGTTGAGCGTGGCCCGGCCCCGGCGCGCCTCGGGGTTCTCGCGCTCGTCCGCGGCCACCACCGCGGCCTTGATGCGTACGCACGCGGCGATCCGCTCGGTCGAGCGGCAGCGCCAGCAGGTCGTCGCCGGTCAGGAAGTGGTACTTGGCCATCTCGCCCCGCCCGCTGCGCTGCTCGCGCTCGGGCAGCGTGGCGAGCGCGTCGGTGTCGCACACCACCGCGGCCGGCTGCCAGAACGCCCCGACCAGGTTCTTCCCCTCGGGGAGGTTGACCCCGGTCTTGCCCCCGATGGCCGCGTCGACCATGCCCAGAAGCGTCGTGGGCACGTGCACGACGGCCACGCCCCGGTGGTAGACCGCGGCGGCGAAGCCGGCCGTGTCGGTCACGACGCCGCCGCCGACCGCCACCACCTGATCGGACCGGGTCAGGCCCCAGCGCGACCAGGCACGGCACAGCTCCTCGACCGTGGCCAGCGACTTGGCCGGCTCGCCGTCGCCGACGAGGAACACCCGGTGCTCGCGCCCGACCTCGACGTCGAGGTCGATGCCGGCCTGGGTGACCACCGCGACCCGCCGGGCCCCGGGAGCGAGCAGGTCGGCCAGCCCGGCCCGGGCCCCGGGGCCGACGACGACCGGGTAGGCGCCCCCCGGCACCGGGACCTCGACGACGATCAGACCCCCGGCGCGACTCACGGCGCCACCGCCTCGGACACCAGCGCGGCGATGTGGCGGGCCAGCGCCCGCTTGGGCCTGTCGTCGCTGATGTGGAAGTCCTCGACGTCGACGACCACGTCGGCGACCTGCTCGTACAGCGGCGCCCGCTCGGCCGCCAGCCGTTCGAGCACGGCCGCGGTGTCCCCGGCGAGCAGCGGCCGGTGGGTCGGGTCGGTCCGGGCGGCGAGGAACCGGGCCGACGCCCGCAGCCAGACCACACAGGCGCGCCCGAGCAGCTCGCGATTGGCGGGCTGGGTCACGGCGCCTCCGCCGGCGGCGACGACGAGCAGCGCGTCCCGGGACAGCAGGTCGGCCAGGACCTCGGTCTCGGCCCGCCGGAACGCGGCCTCGCCCCGCTCGGCGAACACCACCGGCACGGTCACGCCCTCGCGCAGCTCGACCTGCTCGTCCACGTCGGCGAACGGCCGGGCCAGCTCCTTGGCCAGCCGGCGCCCGACCGTCGACTTCCCTGCGCCGGGCAGCCCGACCAGCACGATGTGGCGGCCGGCCGCCCCCGCCTCACCCATCGCGCAGCGTGGCCGCGTAGGCGGCGGCGTTGCGCGTCAGCTCGGGGAGCGAGTCGCCGCCGAACTTGCGCAGCGCCTCCCCGGCCAGCACCAGCGCGACCATCGTCTCGGCGACGACGCCCATCGCGGGCACCGCGGTGACGTCGGTGCGCTCCTTGAAGCTGACCGTCTCCTCCTTGGTCACGACGTCGACGGTCGTGAGCACCGGGCGGTTCAGCGTGGCCAGGGGCTTCATCGACGCCCGGCACACGAGCAGCTCGCCGGTGGACATCCCGCCCTCGATGCCGCCGGCCAGGCTCGTCAGGCGCCGGTAGGCGCGGGCGTCCGCGTCCCAGGTGATCGGGTCGTGGGCCTGGCTGCCGGGCCGGCCGGCGACCTCGAAGCCGTCGCCGACCTCGACGCCCTTGACCGCCTGGATGCTCATGAGCGCCTGGGCCAGCAGCCCGTCGAGGCGGCGGTCCCAGTGGACGTGGCTGCCGAGCCCGACGGGGACGCCGTAGGCCAGGATCTCGACCACCCCGCCCAGGCTGTCGCCCTCCTTGGCCACCGCCTTGATCTCCTCGATCATCGCCGCCTCGGCGGCCGGGTCGAAGCAGCGGACCGCGGAGGCGTCGATGCGCTCGAGGTCGGCCGGCTTGGGGCGCTCGGCCGCGGTCGAGCGGACCGAGCCCATCTGCACGACGTGGGAGATGACCTGGACGCCCAGGTGGCCGAGCAGGTTCTTGGCCAGCGTGCCGGCCGCCACCCGGGCCGCGGTCTCGCGGGCCGAGGCTCGCTCCAGCACGTCGCGCGCGTCGTCGAAGCCGTACTTCTGCATGCCGGCCAGGTCCGCGTGGCCCGGCCGGGGCTGGGTCAGCGGCGCCTTGGTGCGGCCCGGCTCGACCGCCATCTCCTCGTGCCAGCGGTCGGACCGTGTCCACTCGGTGTTGCCGATCTCGATCGCCACCGGCGACCCCAGCGTGCGGCCGTGGCGGACGCCGCCGACGATCGTGACCTCGTCCTGCTCGAAGCGCATGCGGGGCCCGCGGCCGTAGCCGAGGCGCCGCCGGGCCAGCTCGTCCCGGATGTCCTCGACGGTCACCGGCAGCCCCGCGGGCAGCCCCTCGACGATGACGGCGAGGGCGCGGCCGTGGGACTCGCCGGCGGTGAGGTACCGGAGCACGCCCGTGACGATACCGGCACCACCCGGGGTGGCCGGAACCCGATTGGGCACCGGTCACGCCGTGGCCAGCACCACCACCAGCCCGCCGGCCGCGATGGCGGGGCCGAACGGGAAGGGCCGGTCGCGACCCCGCACGGCCAGCAGCACCAGGCCCGCCACGGCGCCGATGAGCCCGGCGAGCAGGCCGGCGTTCAGCGTCGCCTGGAACGAGGAGAGGATCGGCAGGTCGGACCGCCAGCCGAACCACCCGGCGGTCATGCCGACCACCGTCGCCAGCCGGACGTCACCGAAGCCGAGCATCCGGGGCGAGATCAGGTGGAGGACGAGGAACAGCCCGCCGAGCAGCGCCGCGCCCACGAGCGCCCCCTCCATCCGGCGGAACGGTCCGTCGACCGCCGCGACCAGGAGCAGCCCGGCGAGGACGGCGCCCCCGGTGCCCCAGACGAACCGGGTCGGGAGGCGCATGACGGCCAGGTCGACGGCCGACGCCGCCACCATC
This sequence comes from uncultured Acidimicrobiales bacterium, assembly GCA_963830865.1. GTDB lineage: Bacteria > Actinomycetota > Acidimicrobiia > Acidimicrobiales > VFJN01 > ZC4RG19. Next base: position 62,912 of record CAWHNU010000002.1, read on the forward strand.
CCGGCGACGAACGCCAGCGCCGGCACCAGCTCCCAGCCGGCCCCGATCACCGCCGCCGCCAGCGCGAACAACGCCGCGGTGACCGCCTCGACCGCACCGAGCCAGCCGGGCAGCCGCGTGTGGCACGCGGGGCACTGCCAGCGCAGCGGGGTCGAGGGCCGGGCCGGCAGGCCGGCCGGGGCGAGGGCGGCGTCGCACCGGGCGCAGCGGGTGCGGGCGTGCCCCAGCGCCCGGGACGAGGGCACCCGGCCGAGCAGCGGCGGCACCACGACCCGCCAGCCGATCCACCAGGTGATGGCGTGGTTGAGCGCCGGGCCGACCACCAGCCCGCCCACGAGGGCCGCGCCGGCGACGAGGAGCGCGTCGGTCACCGGCGGGCGGGGGCGTGGACCGCGCGGACGCCGCGCACGCGGGTCCGGAGGAGGGCGGCGGCACGCGAGGAGTCGAGCCGGCAGTCGAGCGGCCGTCCCGGCGGCGCCGGCGCCCGGCGGACCTCGCGGCCGCTGACCAGCTCGGCGAAGGTGGCCCGGGAGACGGCGTCGGGCCCGGCGACGTGCAGCGGGCCGGACGCGGGGTGGTCGCACAGCTCGACCAGCGCGTCCGCCAGGTCGTCGACCTGCACGGGGCACCGCAGCTCGTCGACGTAGAACGTGGCGTCGGGGTCGGCGGCCGCCCGCTCGTGGGGGCCGGGCGGGCCGCCGGGCCCGCCGTAGATCAGCGACGTCCGCACGATGACGGCACCCGGGTCGCGCCGCCGCCACGCGGCGCTCGGCCTCGGCCTTGGCCCGCCCGTAGTCCGACAGCGGCGACGGCGGGTCGTCCTCGCGGTAGGGCCGTCCGGCGCGGCCGTCGAACACGACGTCGGTCGAGAGGTGGACGAGGCGGGCCCCGACCGCGGCAGCGGCGGTCGCTACTGCGCCGCTGCCCCCGGCGGTCACGTCCCAGGCATCGGGTCCGGTCTGCACGTAGGCAGTGTGGACCACGGCGGCCGGGCGCAGCGCGCGCAGCAGCGCCGTGACCGCGTCGGGGTCGCGCACGTCGAGCCGGGGCGAGCCCCGGCGGTGGCCGGCGGCGGTGACCCGCCAGCCGGCGGCCGCGGCGCGCTCGGCCACCACCCGGCCCAGGTATCCCGAGCCGCCGGTGACCAGTAGCGCCGGAGGCGGCCTAGAGGCTGCGCCGACAGGCACAGCCGCGGCCCACAGCGGCCCGCTGCGACGCAGCAGGAGCGGGAAACAGTGTTCAGCGGACCGTCGACAGGAAGCTGATGAGGCGGCTGCGCTGGGCGATGTCCTCGCCCTGCGCCGCGCCCCGCCCGGGAACGCTGCCGCCGGCGTTGCCCACCGTGTTCTGGACGGCGGCGCGCGCCTCGGGGCTCATGGCGGCCACGTGCGGGACGACCTCGCCGGGATCGGACGGCGGCCGGGCAGGCGGCCCCAGGCTGGACAGCCCGCTGAACGGCGACGAGACGGGGCCCGTGTTGGTGACGTCCTCGGCGGCCCAGTGCAGGTCGGGGGGCAGCGACGACGGCGGGACCGGCCGGATCTGGCCCGTGTCGGACAGCGGCGACGGGCCGAGCAGGCCGCCGTCGAACGGCGAGCGCTCGCCGCCGAAGGACTGGCCGGGGTTAGCCGGCCGGCGGGGCGGCGCCCCAGGGTCGCGGCGGCGCGCGGGACCGGTGCCGGCGGGACCGGTGCCGGCGGGTCCGGTGGTGGGGGCGCTGGCCTCGCCGGCGCGGCCGCGGCCGGGCAGCGACGGGCGGGAGGCGGGCGGGCCGGGGGCGGGCCGGCGGGCGGGACCGGCCCCGCCGCCGGCATGTGTCCGTTGTCGCCGCCCACGACCGGTGTGCGGCCGGTGTCGCCGGCGCCACCTACGACCGGCGTGCGGCCGGTGTCGCCGGCGCCGCCCACGACCGGCGTGCGGCCGGTGTCGCCGGCGCCGGGCATGCGCTCGTCGCGCCCGGTCGCCCGGCGGTCGCCGGCGCCGGGGCGGCCGGCGTCGTTGGTGCGCAGCGTCGGCGCCGACGAGGCGTCGGCGGCGTGGCCCGCGCCGTTGGCGGGCGGGACCGCGTCAGGGTTGCGGCGGCGCAGGCGGGGCGCCAGGCCGCGCGGCGGCTCGGAGGCGAGGTGCGCCGGGGGTTCGTCGTGTGCGGCCCGGACGGGGCCCGCGCCGCCGTTGGCCGACGGCAGCGCGTCGGCCCCCACGACCGGGGTCTCGCTCGTCTTGTCGGCGGACAGCCAGCCGGCCCGCTGGCCCTCGACCGGCTCGGGCAGGATCGGCGGTCGGACCTCGCCGGTGTGGTCGGGTACCGGGGCCCGGATCTCGCCGGTGCTGCGGTCGGGCGCCGGCGCCCGCCGGGCCAGGTCGGGCTCGGTCAGCCGCGGCGGGTCGGGTATGGCGCCGGGCGCCTCGACGTCGGCCACGCCCAGCTCGACCAGGTCGCGGACGGCCCGGGACACGCCGAGCTCGGTGAGCCGGAGCGTGCTCGCGAGCTCGCCGACCGTGCGCCCGGAGGCGACGGCGACGACCGAGCGCCACCGGTCCGCGTCGATGGTGACCTCGTCGCTCGACAGGTCGGTCGCCAGGCTGACCTGGTGGGCGAGCGAGGGCACGACCGCCTCGAGCTCGCTCCACTCGCTGAGCAGCGAGCTGGCCTTGCGCAGGAGGTCTTCGACGTCCTGCGGCGAGGAGCTGTCGACCGCCCGGTCGTCGGCGTCGAAGGCGAACGAGCCGGACTCGAAGCGCAGCAGCTCGAACATCACCTCCTCGGAGGGCGTGCCGTCGACCGCCCGGTCGGCGGCGGCGTCGACCACCGCGCCGTCGTGCAGCCACACGCTGCCCTGCCCGCGATCGCCCTCGATCCGGAGCCGGCCGGTCTTGGACGTGGTCGCCAGGAGCCGCAGGACGTCCGGCAGAGAGAAGGTGTCGAGTGTCCCTTGCAGCGCCAACGCTGTACCTCCGATAGTTGATCGGGCCCGCCAACTTCCCCAGCGCCTCCAACCAGACTAGGCCGCGCGCTCACCGCGCGCCCAGCGTCGGGTGCACCGCGATCCCTCCAGGATATGTGACGAATGCCTTGCGGACCGCGCGCGAAGGTTGCGACAACGTTTTCACCCGCCGCCGCGGCGGGCCAGCTCCTCCCGTGCCGCGGCCGCCATGGCGGCCAGCGGCGGGTCGAGGCCCGTCCACCGGGAGAAGGCGTGGCCCGCCTGGTGGACGAGCATCCCCAGGCCGCCGACCGGCCGGGCGCCCCGGTCGCGGGCGGCCGCCAGGAGGGGGGTGACCGCCGGGTGGTACACGACGTCGACCACCACCTGGCCCGGCCCCAGGCGGTCGGGCTCGACCGGGAGGGGCTCGGCCGGGCCGCCGAGGCCCATCCCCAGCGACGTGGCGTTCACGACCAGATCGGCCGCGCCCACGTCGTCCGCGGTGCCGACCCGGCCGACCCGGCCGGCCAGGGCAGCCGCCCGGGCCGCGGGCCCCGGCGACCGGTTGACCACGACGACCTCGGCCGCACCCGCGTCCGCCAGCGCCCGGGCGACTGCCCGCCCGGCCCCGCCCGCGCCGACCAGCACGCAGCGGCGGCCAGTGACCTCGACGCCCTCGTCGAGCCGCAGCGCGTCCACGAAGCCGGCCCCGTCGGTGTTGTCGCCGACCAACCGGTCGTCCCGGCGGAACACGCAGTTCACCGCGTCGAGCGCGGCGGCGGCCGGGGTCGCCTCGTCGACCGCGGCCCGGGCCGCGGCCTTGTGCGGCATCGTCACCGACAGCCCCCCGAGCCCGAGCGTCCGCATGGCCGCCACCGCCTCGGCCCCCCGGCCGTCGGGCACCTCCAGAGCGACGAACGCCCAGTCGGCGCCGGTGGCGGCGAAGGCGGCGTTGAGGATTGCCGGCGAGAGCGAGTGGCGCACCGGCTGCCCGATCACGGCGGCCAGGCGGGTCGCCCCGGTGATCACCCCGCGGCCGCCCCCGGCCGGGGGCGGGCCGGGGCGTCAGCCGCACCCCAGGCCCTTCTCCGCGCACTCGGCCTTCAACTCCTGGAACTCGGCGTAGGACGCCGTGAAGGCATGATGGCCGTCCTCGCCGGCCAGCACGTAGTAGGTCCAGTCGCCGTCCGCCGGCGCCAGCGCCGCCTCGATGCTCGCCCGGCCCGGCGCCGCGATGGGCGTCGGCGGCAGGCCGGCCAGCACCCGGGTGTTGTACGCCGAGGCCGCGGCGAGCTCGGACTCGCTCAGCGAACAGGGCGTCTCGGCCTGCTCGTAGCAGAGGGTGGCGTCGATGCCGAGCGGTGTGCCTGCGGCCAACCGGTTGTAGATGACCCGGGCCACCTTGGCGCGGTCCTCGGGGACCCGGGCCTCCTTCTCGACCAGCGAGGCCACGATCAGGACCTGGTAGGGGCTGTAGCCGAGCTGGGCGGCGCGGTTGTTGGCGTCCAGCTCGCCCATCACCTCGTCGAAGTGGACGACCATCTTCTGCAGGACCGTCGCGGGGTCCTCGCCGTCCTCGACGGCGTAGGACTCGGGGAACAGCGTGCCCTCGATCGAGGTTGCCTCGGCCGGCAGGTAGGTCGAGCGGGACGTCGGCAGGGCGAGCGCCGCCTGCAGGGCGTCGGGCGTGAAGCCCGGGATGCCCTCGGCCGGGTCGGCCAGGCGGGCGAGCGTCTGCGCGGTCGTGTAGCCCTCGGGCACGGTGACCATGCGGGAGTCGGGCGGGAGCGGGTCCGCGCCGAGGGCGTCGACCGCCTCGTCGATCGACGAGTTCCGCTGCATCTCGTAGCTGCCGGCCTGGAACGTGCCGACGTCGTGCAGCTTCGTGTACCAGTTCCACACGGTGGCGTTCTCGATGACGCCGGCGTCCTCGAGCACCCGCCCGATGTCGGCCGTGCTGGTGCCCTCGGCGATGTTGACCATCACGAGCTCGCCCGGCTCGCCGGGCGGGTCGATCTGGTCCTGCACCCACGCCCAGGCGAACCAGCCGGCGGCGCCGGCCGCCAGCACCACTACGAGCAGCACGGCCAGGACGGCCCGGCAGCCCCGGCGCCGGGGCAGGTCGTCGTCGCCGCCGCCGTCCGCGTCGTAGTAGACGTCGTCGCCGAAGTCGTCGGCCAGTTCGGCCTGCTCGCCGGCCCAGGCGACGTGGCGGGAGGTCACGGGGTAGCCGGCCGCCGGGTCCGGGTCCGGGTCCGGGTCGGGCCCGAGCTCGCGCTGGGCCCAGGGCGGCGGGGTGTAGCCGGTCGATCGGCCGGTCGCCCAGGCCTCGGCGTCGGCACCGGCGGCGACGGCGGCGCCGCTACGGGTCGGATACCGCCCGCCGCCGGGGGATGGCGCCCCGCCGCGGCCGCGGGGACCGTAGGAGCCGCCGACGGCCGCGGGGCCCGGCCCCGCCGGGGCGCTGGGCCAATCGGGTCGGGGGGCGGCGCTGGGCCGGGCGGGATAGCCACCGCCGGCCGGCTGCCCGCCGCGTGCCGGGCGCGCGGCGGCGCGGCCGCGGCGGGGCGGCGGGGCCGAGGCCGGCGCCGACAGCCCGCCGACGGGAGGCAGGCCGGGCGGTGCCGCGGGCGGCGGGGCGCCGCGGCGCGGATCGGCGGGCGGGCCGCCGGCCGCCCGTGACGAGCGCGCCGGCGGGCGGCGCGGGCCCGACGCAGGAGGCCGGGGCGCCGGCTCGGGCGCCCGGCGCGCGGGCGGCGGCGCCGGGCTCGGGGGCGCGAGGTCGGCGAGATCACTGATGTCGGGTCGGCGGCGGCCCTTGCCGCCACCCTGACTTTCGCGGGTCCAGAAGTCGTCGAACCCGGCGTCGTCATCCCCTCCCCGCTTGGATGAGCGGCGACGACGGCGTGACGGTTCGTTCTGGTCAGCAGAAGGCATGCGGCGGCTCAGGTGCGGTTCGGCGAGTTCACCGGCGTGACGGTTCGTTTCTGGTCGGCAAAGGACATGCGGCGGCACAGGTGCAGTTCGGCGCGGTCACCGGCGTGGCCCTCCAGCTTCTAGCCACGACTGCAGGATCACCGTAGCAGCGAGTCGGTCCACGACTTGGCTCCTCCGCCGCCCGCGCACCCCCATCTCCCGCAGACTGCGCTCCGCCTGGACGGTCGACAGGCGCTCGTCCCATGTCACGACGTCGACCGTGAGGGCCTCCCGCAGCTCCTCGACCTCGGCCAAGACGGCCTCGGCCGCCGGGCCCACGGGTGCCGTCGAGCGACAGGGGCAGGCCGACCACGACCACCTCCGCGCCGACCTCGGTCACGAGCGTCGCCACCCGTTCATGGTCCCGCACCCGGCTGCCCGAGCGCGTGATGGTGTCGTACGGCGTCGCCACCCGGCCCGCGCCGTCCGACACGGCGACGCCGACCCGGCGGCTGCCGAGGTCGAGCGCGAGGGCCCGGCTCAAGCGATGCCGGCGGCGGCGCGGGCCTGGGCGAGGGCCTCGTCGAGGCGGGACGCGTCCCGCCCGCCCGCCACGGCCAGCTCGGGGTTCTTGCCCCCGCCCCCGCCGCCCACGGTGCGCGCCGCGTCGGCGATCAGCGTGCGGGCCTCGAGGCCGCTGTCGCGGGTGACGGCCGCCACCAGCGCCACGCCGCCGCCGTCGGGCTCGCCGCCGATGACCACCGCCCGGACACCGGGCTGCTGGCGCACCGCCAGCGCCAGCTCGCGGACCTCGTCGCGGGTCGTCCCGTCGACCCGCGCCACGACGACGCCGTCGACGGCGTCCGCCGCCAGCTCGCCGGCGCGGTTGCCGGCCACCGCCCGGCGCAGCTCCTGGATCTCGTCGCGCAGCGCCTTGAACTCACCGCGCATGCGCTCGGCGGCCAGCGGCAGGTCGTCGGACGTCGTGCCCAGCGCCTCGGCCGCCCGCGCCACCAGCGCCTCCTCGTCGCGCAGGCGGTCGATCGGGCCGAACCCGGTGACCGCCTCGACCCGGCGCAGGTTCGAGCCGATCGAGCCCTCGGACGTGATCTTCAGCGGCCCGATGTCGCCGAGCCGACGCACGTGCGTGCCGCCGCACAGCTCGACCGAGTGCTCGCCGGCCTCGAGCACTCGCACGATGTCCCCGTACTTGTCGCCGAAGAAGGCGATCGCACCGAGGTCACGGGCCTCGTTCATCGTGGTCTCGAAGTGCCGCACCGGTGCGTTGGACAGGATCTCGCCGTTGGCCAGGTCTTCGATCTGGCGGATCTGCTCGCTGGTCACCGCCTCGAAGTGGCTGAAGTCGAACCGCAGCCGGTCGGGCGCCACGAGCGAGCCCTGCTGGCGGACGTGGTGGCCCAGCACCTCACGCAGCGCCCAGTGGAGGACGTGCGTGCCGGTGTGGTTGCGGCGGATGGCGTCGCGCCGGGCGCCGTCGATGGCGGCGGTCGCCGTCTGGCCCGGCTCGACGTGGCCCTCGCGCGCCCGCGTCGTGTGGCGGTGGAGGCCCGGCAGCCCGTAGGTCGTGTCGAGGACGTCGAGCACGCCGGTCTCGGTGGTGATCGTGCCGGTGTCGCCGATCTGGCCGCCGGACTCCGCGTAGAACGGCGTGCGGTCGAGATACACATCGTCGCCGATCACCGCCAGCACGGTGGCGGTCGACGCGTACTCGTCGCGCCCGGTGAACACGGTCGGCCCGTGCTCGGCCAGGATCCGCTGCTGCTGCGTCACCTCGTCGCCGGTGGCGACCCCGCCGGTGCGGCCGGCGGCACGGGCCCGGGCCCGCTGGTCGTCCATGGCCGCCTCGAACCCGGCGGTGTCCACGTCGAAGCCCCGAAGCTCGGCGGTCTCCTGGGTCACCTCGAACGGGAACCCGAAGGTGTCGTGCAGCTGGAACGCCACCTCGCCCGGGAGCGTGCCGCCCGGTTCGAGCCGGTCGAGGTGGGTGTCGAGCATCTGCGAGCCGGTCGTCAGCGTGCGCCGGAACGACTCCTCCTCGCGGGCGATGATCGGCAGGATCAGGTCGCGGCCGGACACGATCTCGGGGTAGGCCTCGCCCATCAGCGCGATCGTGCGCTCGACCATCGGCGGCAGGACCGGCCGCTCGACGCCGAGCAGGTAGCCGAAGCGGATCGCCCGGCGGATGATGCGGCGCAGCACGTAGCCCCGGTCCTCGTTGGACGGGATCACCCCGTCGCCCACGAGGAACGTCATCGTGCGGGCGTGGTCGGCCATCAGCCGCAGCGCGATGTCGCCAAGCTCGGACGTGCCCATGCGCTGCCCGGTGACCGACTGCGCCTCCTCGACGAGCGCGGACAGGATGTCGCCCGCGTAGATGTCGTGGCTGCCGGCCAGCGTCGCCACCATGCGGTCGAGCCCGGCGCCGGTGTCGATGCTCGGCTTGGGCAGGTCGCTCAGGCCGCCGTCGGCGCCCCGGATGTACTGGGGGAACACCAGGTTCCAGAGCTCGACGTAGCGGTCCTCGGCCTCCGGGTTGGCCGGGCCCCCGTCGGGGCCGAGGGCGGGGCCGTTGTCCCAGAAGATCTCGGACGAGGGGCCGCACGGGCCGGTGTCACCCATCTCCCAGAAGTTCTCCTCGCCCAACCGCTGGATGCGGTTGCGGGGGAAGCCCACCTCGTCGGCCCACAGCGCCTCGGCCTCGTCGTCGCTCTCGTGGACGGTGACCCACATGCGGTCGGGCTCGAGGCCGAGGACCTCCGTGACGAACTCCCAGGCCCACGCGATCGCCTCGCGCTTGAAGTAGTCGCCGAAGCTGAAGTTGCCCAGCATCTCGAAGAAGCTGAGGTGGCGGGGCGAGCGCCCGATGGCGTCGAGGTCGTTGTGCTTGCCGCCCGCCCGCACGCAGCGCTGGACCGAGGTGGCCCGGGGCGGGTCGAACGGCACCGCCTCCTCGCCGAGGAAGTAGGGGACGAACGGCATCATCCCCGAGTTCGTGAACATGGGCGCGCTGGGGTGCGTCGGGATCAGGCTGCCCGACGGGACGATCGTGTGCCGCCTGGCGACGAAGAACTCGGTCCAGTCGCGGCGCAGCTCGGCTGATGTCCGCGGTGCCATAGGTGTGACCAGCCTAGTGGTGACGTGGGGCAGCCCCGTTGCGCATTCCGGGGCCCGGGGCGAGCTCGGCTCGCAGCGCGGCCTCGCGCTCGGACATGGCGCTGCGGCCGTCCCGCACCGCGTCGCGCAGGTCGCTGCCGAGCCTGCGGACCGAGTCGCCGACCTCGGCCTGCACGTGCTCGGGCGTGTAGCGCTGCATGGCGCGCAGGACCCGGCGGCGCACCCACATCGCACCCCCGAAGCCGGCGGTTGCGCCGGTGGCGAACCAGAACGTGCGGCGCAGCACCCGCCCGTCCCCCGCTCAGTCTCCGGCCTTGCGGGTCCGCAGGCGGCGGGCCGCCTTGGCGGTCCCGCTGGCGAAGGCGACGCCCTTGATGACCGGGTTGGCCATGGCGATGTAGGCCAGGCGGGAGGCGGAGTCGACGGTGCCGGTGACCGACTCGGCGGTGGTGACGAGCCGGTCGAGGCGCACGATCTCGTGGTTGGCGGCGTCGACGGTGTCCCGCAGGTCCTCCAGCACCGGGACCGTCTCGGTGCGCAGCAGGTGGGCCACCTCGCGCAGGGCGCGCAGGGTCCGCACCAGCGCGACCAGCCCGACGGCCAGCAGCACCACGGCCGCCACGCTGCAGGCGGCGACGATCACCGCGGCGAGGTCGCTGGCGCTCACGCCTGGTCGCCTCTCGGTTCGTCGTGGTCCGGGCCGTCGGCCAGCCGTTGCATGCGCTCGGCGATCTCCTGCTCGTAGCCGTGTCCCGAGGGCTGGTAGTAGACCGCGCCTCGCGCCTGGTCGGGCAGGTACTGCTGGCGTACCCAGCCCCGTGGGTCGTCGTGAGGATAGTCATAGCCCACGCCGTGGCCGAGCGAGTGGGCCGAGCGGTAGTGGGCGTCCCGCAGGTGGACGGGCACCTCGCCGCCGACGCCCCGGCGCACGTCCTCGCGGGCCTGCCAGATTCCGAGCGCCGCCCGGTTCGACTTGGGGGCGGTCGCCAGGTGGACGACCGCCTGGGCGAGGTTGAGCTGGGCCTCGGGCAGTCCGACGCAGCTCGACCGCCTGGGCCGCCGCGGTGGCGACCACCAGCGACAGCGGGTCGGCCTCGCCGACGTCCTCGCTGGCGAGGATGACCAGACGGCGGGCGACGAAGCGGGCGTCCTCGCCGGCCTCGAGCATGCGGGCCAGGTAGTGCAGGCCGGCCTGGGCGTCGGAGCCCCGGATGCTCTTGATGAACGCCGAGATCACGTCGTAGTGGTCGTCGCGGCCGTAGCGCTGGAGCTTGGTGCCGAGCGCGGCCTCGGCGTCGGCGAGGGTCACCCGGGCACCGGTGCCGCCGGGCCCGGCGGTCCGCTCCTGGGCCAGGGCGACGGCCACCTCCAGGCTGGTGAGCGCCTGGCGGCCGTCCCCGCCGGCCCGGGCGGCCAGGTGGTCGAGCGCCTCGTCGTCGGCGGATGCGCCCTCGGCCGCCAGGCCCCGCCGGAGCAGCTCGGCGACCGCCCCGGGCCCGAGCGGCTGGAGGCGGAACAGCGTCGAGCGGGACAGCAGCGGCGCGTTGACCTCGAAGTACGGGTTCTCGGTGGTCGCCCCGACGAGCACCAGCAGGCCGGTCTCCACCGAGGGCAGCAGGGCATCCTGCTGGGCCTTGTTGAACCGGTGGACCTCGTCGAGGAACAGGATCGTGCCCTGGCCCCGCTCCCCCAGCCGCTGCTCGGCCCGGGCCATGACCTCGCGCACGTCCTTGACGCTGGCCGACACGGCGGAGAGCTGCTCGTAGGCCTTGGCCGTGTGGTGGGCGATGACCTGGGCCAGCGTCGTCTTGCCCGTGCCCGGCGGGCCCCAGAGGATGGCGGACGACAGCCGGTCCGACTCGACCAGCACCCGCAGGGGCCGCCCGGGTCCGACCAGCTCGTCCTGGCCGACCACGTCGTCGAGCCGCTGGGGCCGCAGGCGCGCGGCGAGCGGCGCCTGGCGGGTGAGCCGCTCCTCGGCGGCGGCCGCGAACAGGTCACCTCCGGCCATGGCCGCCGACGCTACCGGGAGCTGTGACCGATACCCGGGACGACATTTGGCGGCGGGTGCGAGAATGGGGGCGTGTCCGACACCCGGCGACCACCCCGACTGAGCGGTGAGGAGGTCGCGATCGTCCTGCGCCGGGCCGTCGAGCTGGAGGCGCTGACCGACGAGGCCGACGGGGGTGGGCCCGAGGGCTACGACCCCGCCGCGCTGGAGGAGGCGGCCCGCGAGGTCGGCCTGTCCCCGGCCAAGGTCCGCCAGGCGGTGGCGGAGCTGCGGGCCGGGGTGCTGCCCGTGCCGGCGCCGCCCGACCGCCGGGGCGTCGCCCGCCGTCGCATCCCGCGGGTGCGCACGCCGGTGCCGGTGGCCGGGTCCCGCATGGTCGCCCAGCAGCGCCTGGTCGACCCGCCGCCGGCCGAGGTCGACGCGGTGCTCGACCGGTTCATGCGCACCCAGATGTTCGAGCTGCGCCGCCGGGCCGGCGACCGGGCGGTGTACCGCCCCCGGCGCGACCTGGTGGCCAACCTGCGTCGGCGCCTCGACTTCGCGGGCGCCATCCGCCTCGACCACCTGGCCACGGTCACGACGGTCGTGGTGGCCGCGGACGAGCACACGCTGGTCCGGATCGAGGCCGAGCTGGTGGCCAGCCGCGCCAACGCAGTGGCGGGCGGCGCGGCCGCCGGCAGCGCGGTCGCGGTCGGCACGGGCCTGCTCGGCGCCATGCTGGCCGAACCCGGCCTGGTCATCGCCGCCCTACCGGCCGGCGCGATCATCGGCGGCGGCAGCATCCGCGTCGCCGAGTCCCGCTGGCGCCGCCGCCGCGACGACGTCGCCGAGGCGCTAGCGGGTCTCCTCGACCGGCTCTGACCGCACCGCCCGGGGTCGGTCACCGGGGGTTCGGCGCCACCAGCGTCCCTGCCGCGTTCGTCCGCGGAAACGGTCGCTATGGCGACCGTTTCCGGGGGCAGAACGCCGGGGCGACACGCCTGTGCCGCCTCACGGCTCGTCGTCCTCGGCGTCGTCCTCGTCCAGGTCCCGGACCGCTATGCCGAGGGTGGGGAAGATCGCCGACGCCACGTCCAGCATCTGGTCCGGGGCGATCACCGTGCCCCGCAGGTCTGCGCCCCGGACCCCGGCGAGGGACGTGCCGTGCAGCGCCACCCGCTTGAACCGGGCCGCCGACAGCTCGCTGCCGTCGAGGCGGCAGCGCAGGATGCGGCTGTCGCTGACCCGGGCGTCGTACCAGTCGCTGCCGATCAGGTTGCAGTCGGCGAGCTCGCACTGCTCCAGGCGGGCCATGCGCAGCCAGGCGTCGTCCGCCTGGCAGTCGACCAGCGTCACCCGGCTCGCCACCAGCTCGGCCGCCACCAGGCCCGACATCCGGCAGCGCTCGAACCGGGAGCCCCGCAGCACCGCCTGGCCCAGCGTCACGCCGGCCAGGTCGCAGTCGCGCCAGACGACGTCCTCGGCGAGGAGGCCGTCGAGCGTGGCGCCCGGCAGGCGCACGCCCCGCATCTCGGACCGGAGCAGGCTGAGGCCGCTGACCTCCAGGCCGGCGCCCACCCCGCCCGCCACGAGCACGCCGACCAGGCGGCGGTCGTCCTCCAGGTCGGCGACCGCGACCGGGTCGAGGTCCTCCGGCGGCATCGGCGGCGCGGGGTCAGGCCTTGGGCGGCAGGACCCGCAGGCCCAGCTCGGCCAGGTAGCCGGGATCGATCGGCGTGGGGGCGTTGGTCAGGGGGTCGGAGCCCGACTGCGTCTTGGGGAAGGCCACGACCTCGCGGATGTTCTCCTCGCCGACCAGCAGCGCCACCAGCCGGTCGATCCCGAAGGCGAAGCCGGCGTGGGGCGGCGCCCCGTAGCGGAAGGCGTCGAGCAGGAACCCGAACCGGTCCTGCGCCTCCTCGGGGCCGATGCCGAGCAGGCCGAAGATCGTCTGCTGCACGTCGGACCGGTGGATCCGGACCGATCCCGAGCCCAGCTCCCAGCCGTTGAGCACCAGGTCGTAGGCCTGCGACCGGACCCGCAGCAGGTCGGCCGGGTCGTCCGAGGACAGCAGGGCGATGTCGTCCGGGTGGGGCATGGTGAACGGGTGGTGGGCGGGGACGGGCGCGCCGCCGTCGCCCAGGCCCTCGAACAGCGGGAAGTCGACGACCCACAGGAAGTGCAGCCCGCCCTCGGTCACCGGCGGGCGCCCGAGGTCGAGGCGGAGCAGGCCGAGCACGTGGCGCGCCACCGCCCGGTCGTCGGCCACCAGGAACAGCAGGTCGCCCGGCTCGGCGGCCAAGCCGGATCGCACCGCGGCCAGCTCGTCCGAGCTGAGGAACTTGGCGACCGGGCTGTCGAGCGCGTCCTCGCCGACCCGCATCCACACCAGCCCCTTGGCGCCCCAGCGCTTGGCCGCGTCGGTGAGGTCGTCCAGGCGCTTGCGGGACATGTCGGCGCCGCCGGGCAGCCGGATGCCCTTGACGGTCTGGCCGGCGAACGCCTTGAACCCGGTGGCGGCGAACGCCTCGGTCAGCTCGACCAGCTCCATGCCGAAGCGGACGTCGGGCTTGTCCGAGCCGTAGCGCTCCATCGCCTCGTGCCAGGTGATGCTGGGGATGTCGCCGACCTCGCCGCCGGTGACCGCCCGCGTCGCCTCACGGATCGCGGCGGACACGAACGCCAGCACCTCGTCCTGGCCGACGAAGCTGGCCTCGGCGTCGAGCTGCATGAACTCGAACTGGCGGTCGGCGCGCAGGTCCTCGTCCCGCAGGCACCGGGCGATCTGGTAGTAGCGGTCGACGCCGCCGACCATCGTGAGCTGCTTGAACAGCTGGGGGCTCTGGGGCAGGGCGTAGAAGCTGCCGGGCCGCAGGCGGGACGGCACGACGAAGTCGCGGGCGCCCTCGGGGGTCGAGGCGATGAGCATCGGGGTCTCGACCTCGACGAAGCCCTGGGCCTCCATCGCCCGGCGGATCGCGCTGTTGGCCACGGCGCGGGCCCGCAGGTTCCGCTGCATGCGCTCGCGGCGGAGGTCGACGTAGCGGTGCCGCAGGCGGACCGTCTCGTCGGCCTCGACCCGGTCGTCGACGGGGAACGGCGCGGGCTCGGCCGCGTTCAGGACCTCGACCGTGCAGTCGCCGACCTCGACCTCGCCCGTCGGCAGGCCGGGGTTGACCGTGCCGTCGGGCCGGGCGCGGACGGTCCCCTGGATGCGCACCACCCACTCGGCCCGGACGTCGACCGAGCCGTCGATGACGCACTGGACGATCCCGGTGTGGTCGCGCAGGTCGACGAACGCCAGGTGCTCGCCGTGCTCGCGGCGCCGGGCCACCCAGCCGCACAGCGAGACGGCCTCGCCGGCGTGGTGGGGGCGCAGCTCGCCGCACCAGTGCGTGCGCAGCCCCCAGGCGGGAGGGAGGTCGGGCGTGCGCAGGCCCGGCGCGGGAGGATGGTCGGTCACGGCGGCGGGGCCTCCAACAGCTTGCGGACCCGGTCGGCGACCTGGTCCCGAGGGACGACGTCCTGCTCGTGCCGGGCCAGGTCGCGCACGCTGGCCGTGCCGTCGGCCCGCTCCTGCTCGCCCACGATCACCGCGACCCGGGCGCCGGAGCGGCCGGCCGCCTTCATCTGCGCCTTCAGCGACCGGCCGTCGAACGCCCGGTCGGCCCGCAGGCCGGCCCGGCGCAGCTCGTGGGTGAGGTCGCGGGCGGCGGTGCCGTCGGTGGCGTCGACCACGAACACGTCGAGGGTGGCGCCGGGCCCGGCGAAGGCGCCCTCGGCGTCGGCGGCCAGCAGCACCCGCTCGATCCCCGAGCCGAACCCGATGGCCGGCGTGGGCGGACCGCCGAGCTGCTCGATCAGCCCGTCGTAGCGGCCGCCGCCGATCAGCGTGGTCTCGGCGGCGTCGAGCGCCTCGCCCTGGAACTCGAACAGGGTATGGGTGTAGTAGTCGATGACCCCGCACCAAGCCGGGGGTCAGGGTGAACGGGATGCCGAGGGCGGTGAGCCCGGCCTGGACCCGCTCGAAGTGGGCCAGCGACGACGGGTCGAGCAGCTCGCTGATGCGCGGCGCGTCGGCGACGACCGCCGCGGTCTCCGGCCGCTTGGAGTCGAGCACCCGGAGGGGGTGGCTGTCGATCTTGTCGCGGTCCTCGGGGGCCAGGTCGCCGGCGCGGTCGCCCAGCCACGCGCGCAGCGTGTCGGCGAACGCGACCCGGTCCGCCGGGCTGCCCATCGTGTTGAGCGCCAGGCGCCAGCGGCGCAGCCCGAGGGCGTCCAGATAGGCGGCGCCGAGCGCGATCACCTCGACGTCGACGTCGGGGTCGGCGGCCCCGATGACCTCGACGTCGACCTGATGGTGCTGGCGGACGCGCCCGGCCTGGGGCCGCTCGTAGCGGAACGCGGGGGTGACGCACCACACCTTCCACGGCGTCGTCGGCCGGTGCTGGACGTAGGCCCGGGCGACCGAGGCGGTGGCCTCGGGCCGCAGCGCCAGGTGGCGGTCGCCCTTGTCGCGGAAGTCGTACATCTCCTTGCGGACGATGTCGGTGCCGGCGCCGAGCCGCTGGAACACCCCGATGTCCTCGAACAGGGGCCCGTGCACGAGCCCGTAGCCGAAGCGCTCGGCCAACCCGGCGAACGTCGCGATCAGCGCCTGCCACCGGGCCGACGCCGGGGGCAGCACGTCCTGGGTGCCGATGGGGGCGCGGAACGTCTCGGGCATGACGGGTCGAGGCTAGCGGCGGCGAGGGCGGGGGCCGACGGGATTGCGCCGGGGGTGAGGGCGTGAGGCCGGGGTGGGGGGCCGACGGGATCGGGCCGGGGGCGAGGGTGTCAGGCCGGGGCGGGCGCGGGATCGGCGGCGGGTTCCGCCACCTCGGCCGCGGGCCGGCGCAGCCGGGCGACCAGGGCGTCGGCCGCCACGGCGGCCAGGAGGACAAGCGCGGGCTCGGCCGGCGCGCGGAACCGGGTGGAGCCGTAGAACAGCAGCGCGGTGATCGCCACGTTGACCACGGCGCTCGTCAGCGGGAACGACGGCACGCCCCGCCGCCGGAGGATCACCGTGCCCGCGACGGCGCCCGCCGCCACCACGTAGAAGGCGGCGACGCCGGCGCGGGAGGCGTTGAACGGCCGGGCCTCGGCGAGGTTGTCGAAGTTGATCTGCGCCTCGACCCGCCCGAGGGCGAACGTCCGCTGGATCCGGGCGGTGAGCACCGCGGGCAGCCGGCCCTGGTGGTCGGCGACGTAGTCGAGCGCCTTGTCCCGGCTGCGCTTGTCGAGCACCGAGCGGTCGCGGTCGCCCCAGTCGGTCCCGCACCGCACCGACCACGACCCGACGCCCGGGCCGTAGTAGGTGTCGTCGCAGTTGGCGGCCTCCAGCGTGGGCCCCATCTGGGTGGAGAGCGTGGCCGGCTCCTCGAACCGGACCAGGTTGGCCCCGACCCACGGCGCGATGACCAGCAGGGTGGTGCCGCCGGCCAGCGCGAACCGCCCGAGCCGGCTGGCGGCGCCCGACAGCCCGGGCGCCCACAGCGCCAGGGGCACGGCCAGCAGGGCGACCAGCATGATCGCCTCGGCCCGGGCGAGGGTGGCCGCGCCCACGGCCGCGCCGGCCAGCGCGAAGCGGAGCGGCGAGGGCCGGTCCCAGGCCCGGTAGGCGGCGAGGATGACGATCACCCCGCACAGCAGCGCCAGCGTCTCGGACATGAGGGCGGCGTCGTTGAGCCAGATGCAGGGGTAGACGGCCCCGGCGCCGGCGGCGATGAGCCCGGCCCGCCCCCCGGCGATCCGCCGCCCGGCGATGCCCATGAGCAGCACGGTGATCGTCCCGAGCACGCACGAGAACAGCTGGTGGGCCAGGATCGTGTCGAGCCCGACCAGCGAGGGCAGGGCGAGCGCCATGATGTACCCGGGCGGATGGTCGGCCCCGGGGATGCTGATGCCGTTGTCGTAGGCGTAGGGGTGCACGAACCCCTTCCCGTCGGCCAGCAGGTTGGCGCCCCGGTGGTAGTAGTAGGCGTCGCCCCCGAAGCTGTCCACGTGCTGCCAGCCGTACGTGTACCCCACGCGCACGCCGAGGGCGACGACGCAGATGGCGAGCAGGGCGAGCCACCACGTCCGGCTGGCCCGCCCGGCCGGCGGCAGGCCCGCCCGCTCGACGGGCGCGGCGGGCTCTCCGGCGGCCTCGGCCGGCCGTTCAGTCACGACGAGGTCGGGCGCTCCCCCTCCAGCCACCCGGGCGACACTACCTCCCCTGCGTTTTGTCCCTGGAAACGGTCGCTGTGGCGACCGTTTCCAGGGACAGAACGCGATGCGCCGGCCCGAGCGACACCGGGACCGCCGAGTAGCGGACCATCCCGGTGACCGGGTCGAGGACGTCCTTGTCCGTGAGGGCATTGACGTTGGCGTCGTGGTGGCCGTGCGGGATCGAGACCACCCCCCGTCGGATCGCCGGGTCGAGCTTCGCGATGCCCGTGAGCGTTCCCCGGTCCGTGCGCACCTCGACCGGCTGGCCGTCGGCCACGCCGGCGGTCTCGGCGTCGGCCGGGTGGACGATCACCGCCGCCGGCTCGCCCAGGAAGTCGAGGCCCGCGTTCAGCTTCTTCGGCTGCCGGCGCGGGATCAGCACCAGGGGCGCCGGTGGCTCCAGCTCGGCCAGCTGCGCCACCAGCACCGGTGGCGCCAGCCGCCAGCCGCCCGACCGGTCGAGGTAGCGCTCGACCCACTCGGCCGGCAGCTCCCGGGGCCGCTCGACGTAGCCCGCCGCCGCCACCTCCTCGTAGGTGCAGCGGGCCGCCGCCATCACGCGGGCGAGCATCCGCTCGTCCGTGGACTCCGGGTCTGCGAGGTCGTGGCCGAGCCGGCGACCGAGCTCGGACAGCACCCACCACGCCGACCGCCGGTCGCCGACCGGGGGGACGACCGCCTCGGTGTGTTGCGCCGACACCGTCGGCGTGAGGAAATCCCACAGCGCGACGTCGGCCCGCTCCAGCTGGCCCTTCGTGGGCAGGACGTGCGTCGACAGCTCCGTCGTCGGGTTGGCGACCACCTCGGTGCTGACCAGCAGGTCCAGCTCGCGCAGCGCCGGCTCCAGAGCGTTGCGGTCGGGGAACGAGGCCAGGATGCTGCCCCCGAGGTTCAGCAGCGCCCGGATGTTGCCGGCGGCGATCTCGTCGGGCAGCGCCGCGCACGGCCACTCCCCCAGGAACGCCTGCGTCTCCGGCCGGGACGGCGGGCCGGGGCCGAAGATGGTCTCCGGCGGCAGCACCGGCAGGTCCAGGGACTCGAACTGGAGGTGGAATCCCGGGTGGAACCAGATCCCGCCCGGGCGGTTCATCGCTCCGGTGAGGATCATCAGCACCCAGGTGAGCCAGGCCGTCACGTTGCCGTTCTGTGCCCCCATCGTCACACCGGTGCCCGTGTGGACCGCGACCGGTCCCGCCCGGCGGACGGCCGCGAGCAGCGCCACCAGGTCGTCCTCCGCCAACCCGGCCAGCTCGGCGGCGTGGGCGGCGGTGAACGGCTCGACCGCCGCCGCCAGCTCGTCCCGGCCGACCACGCGCCTCGCCAGCACGCGCGGGTCTGCGCCCTCCCGAAGCAGCGAGCGCACGAGGAACGCCAGCACGGCGTAGTCGGTACCGGGCCGGGGCGCGAGGTGGCGGGTCGCCAGCCGGGCCGTCTCGGTGCGCCGCGGGTCGAGCACCCACAACTCGGCGTGCGACCGCAGCGTGCGGATGGCGGTGACCGGGTCCGGCAGCCCGATGTTGTGGCCGTGCGAGACGACCGGGTTCACGCCGATGTAGAGCACCAGCTTCGCCCGCTCGTAGTCGATGTGCGTCGTGAACCCGGGGAACCCGCCGACCAGGTGCGACACGAGAGTCTTGGCGGTTCCGTCGATCGTGAGCGGGCTGAACTTGGCCGGCGTCCCGATGGCCCGGAACAGGGCCTCCATCATCCGGTAGCCGGCGGCGTCCATCCCGAGCCCGCTACCGAAGTAGACCGCGACCGCGGCCGGGCCGTGGCGTTCGACGATCGCCCGGAGCGTCGCCCCGACCTCGTCGAGGCATTCCTCCCACGACGCCGGCTCCAGCCGCCCGCCCACCCGCCGCAGCGGGCGCTCGATGCGGTCCGGATGGTGGTGGAACTGCGGCAGCGCCCGTCCCTTCGGGCACGTGTAGCCCCGCGACAGCGGATGGTCGGCGTCGCCCCGGACCTTGACGACCCGGTCGCCGTCGACCTCCACGACGATGCCGCAGATCGCCGTGCAGATCCGGCAGAAGCTCCGGACCGTACGGGGCCCGGCCACCGCGTCGAGCCATCTCCCCTCCTGAGAACGGCCCTACCGTAGCCGTAGAGGGAGGTTCACGCCGGATCAGGTGAGGGCGAGCCGTTCCATCGGCTGGCCCGTGATGTCGGCGATGATCTCGTAGTCGCGATCGACGTGCAGGACCGTCAGGTTCATCAGCTCGGCCGTGGCACCGACGAGGAGGTCGGGCACCGACGGACCGCGGTGGTGGCCCCGATCAGCGAGCGCTGCCTGCACAGCGACCGCTCGGTCCTCGATCGCCGGGGTGAGGTACTCGACCGGCATTGCCGACAGCGGGGGCCGGCGCATGCTCTCGCGGCAGATCAGGGCCCGAACGGGCCGAATAGCCGACCTCGAGCAGGGTCACGGTCGTGACCCGAACGAGTCCTCTCCGGACGCGTGTCGCCCACGTCGCGGCGCTCGGGGCTGGAAGCCAGGCGTACGAGGGCCGACTTGTCGACGAGCCAGGCGGTCACTCCCAGGCCCGTCGCATCACACCGTCGTCCGCGAGGTCGGCGAACGTCTCCGCGAACCGCGACAGATCCTCGACGGTCACATCATCGTCGCTGATCGCACCCTCCCGAGCGAGGGTGCGACGGAGGTACTCAGTACGTGAGACCCCGACGTGCGCCGCCTTGGCGTCGATCGCCGCGAGCACGTCCTCCGGCACGTCACGTATCAGTACATCGGGCAAGAGCAGCGTCTCCTCACGTCGTGATAGCAAATGATATCACGACGTCAGGTACCCCGCCCCGGCACGATCCGGTAGGCGTCGTAGACCGAGTCGATGCCCCGGATCGTCGACAGGAGCGACTCCAGGTGGGACGGGTCGCCGAGCTCCATGTCGAAGCGCATCTTGGAGACCCGGTCCGAGCCGGTCTGGGTCGTGCACGTGAGGATGTTGACGTGGTGGTCGGCGAAGGCGGCCGTCACGTCCCGGAGGAGGCGGGCCCGGTCGAGGGCCTTGACCTCGATCGATGCGATGAAGACCCCGCCCGGCTCCAGGTCCCACTCGACCTCGATCAGGCGGTCGGCCTGGCCCTGCGCCAGGCTCACCGCGTTGGCGCAGTCGGACCGGTGGACCGAGACGCCCCTGCCCCGCGTCACGAAGCCGATGATCTCGTCGCCCGGGACCGGGGTGCAGCAGCGTGACAGCCGGACGAAGACGTCGTCGAGGCCCTCGACGTGGACGCCCGCCGGGCCCCGGTTGGCGGCGGGACCGGCGGGGCTCGCGGATGGTCGTCGCCAGGGTCTCCTCCGCCTCCGGGCCGACCTCGCGCAGGGCCTTGGCCACCCGGGCGGCCGCCGCCTTGGCCGAGACGTGGTTCTCGCCGATCGCCGCGTGCAGCGCGTCGAGGTCGGCGTAGTTCATCGCCTTGGCCGTGTCGGCGAGCATGCTGCCCGACTGCAGCTTCTGCACCGGCATGCCCTCGCGCCGCAGCGCCTTGACCAGCTCCTCGCGGCCGGTCTCGATGGCGTCCTCGCGCCGCTCCCGCGAGAACCACTGGCGGATCTTCGACGCCGCCCTCGGCGTCGCCACCTTGTGCAGCCAGTCGCGCGACGGGCCTGCGCCCTCGACCTTGGACGTGAAGATCTCGATCGTGTCGCCCGACGACAGGGTCGAGTCGAGCGGCACCAGCCGGCCGTTCACCCGGGCGCCGATGCACGCGTGGCCGACCTCGGTGTGGATCGCGTAGGCGAAGTCGATCGGTGTGGCGTCGACCGGCAGCGTCACGACCTTGCCCTTGGGGGTGAACACGAAGACCTCGTCCTGCTCGAGGTCGATCTTCAGCCGCTGCATGAACTCGTCCGGGTCGCTGGTCTCGGACTGCCAGTCGACGATCCGGTTGAGCCAGGGCAGGTCGCCCGCGTTGGGGTCGCGGTCCTTGTACGCCCAGTGGGCGGCCACGCCCTGCTCGGCCCGGGCGTGCATCTCCCAGGTGCGGATCTGCACCTCCAGCGGCTTGCCCTGCGGCCCGATGACCGTCGTGTGCAGCGACTGGTAGAGGTTGAACTTGGGCATGGCCACGTAGTCCTTGAACCGGCCCTGGACCGGCTTCCACGTGGCGTGGATCGACCCCAGCGCCGCGTAGCAGTCCTTGACCGAGTCGACCACGACCCGCATGCCGACCAGGTCGAAGATCTCGTCGAACTCCCGCCCCTTGACGACCATCTTCTCGTAGATGGAGTACAGGTGCTTCGGGCGGCCGGTGACGTCCGCGTTGATGCGCAGCTCCTCCAGGCGCAGCCGCACCTCCTCCAGCACCTGGGTGAGGTAGATGTCGCGCTCGGGGGTGCGCACCGACACCATGTGGTCGATCTCGGCGTAGCGCTTGGGGTGCAGCGCGGCGAACGCCAGGTCCTCGAGCTGGGTCTTGACGTCCTGCATGCCGAGCCGGTGGGCCAGCGGGGCGTAGATGTCGAGCGTCTCGCGGGCGATGCGGTCCTGCTTCCAGGCCGGCATGGCGGCGATCGTCCGCATGTTGTGCAGCCGGTCGGCCAGCTTGATGATCAGGACCCGCAGGTCGCGGGCCATGGCCACCAGCATCTTGCGCATGGTGGCGGCCTGCTGGGCCTCGCGGGAGTTGAACTGGACCCGCTCGAGCTTGGTGACCCCGTCGACGATGGCGGCCACGTCGGAGCCGAAGGACCGCTCGATGTCGTCGAGGGTGGTGCCCGTGTCCTCGACCGTGTCGTGCAGCAGGGCGGCCGCCACGGTCACGTCGTCGAGCCCGAAGTCGGCCACGATCCGGGCCACCGCCAGGGGGTGCTCGACGAAGGGCTCGCCCGAGTTGCGGGACTGGCCCCGGTGGGCGTCCGCGGAGCGGAGGTAGGCCCGCGTGATCAGCGCGGTCGGCGCCTTCGGGTGCCGGCGCCGGTAGGCGTTGAGGAGGGGCGCGACCTCGTCCGCCGGCGGCTGGTGATTGCGCCGCCACGGCAGGACCCGGTCGACGGTGGGCACCTCCGGCCTCCTTCGTGCGCGATCAGACGATGATCAGGCTGAGTATGTCGTGATCAGCCAGTTTCGCCCGGCCGCCGAGGAATCCCAACTCGACGACGAAGGCGAGCCCGGCGATGGTCCCCCCAGGTGCTGCACCAACCGGCAGGTCGCCGCGGCGGTGCCGCCGGTGGCGAGCACGTCGTCGACGACCAGCACGGCCTCGCCGGGCGCCACCGCGTCCTCGTGGGCCTCCAGCGAGTCGGTGCCGTACTCGAGCTGGTAGGTCTCGCTCACCGTCCGGTAGGGCAGCTTGCCGGGCTTGCGGACGGGGACGAACCCCGCCCCCAACCGGTAGGCGATCGGGGCGGCCCAGATGAACCCCCGGGCCTCGATGCCGACGACCTTGTCGACGGTCAGCCCGGCGGCATGGTCGGCGATGGCGTCCACCGTGTACCGGAACGCGTCGACGTCCGCCAGGAGCGGCGTCAGGTCCTTGAACACGACGCCCGGCTGGGGGAAGTCCGGGATGTCGCGCAGCCGCTCGACCAGCCACGACGGATCGCGTGTCATGGCGGGCGACGATACCCGCCGGACGCCCCTGGTCCGGGCACCCTGCCTGGGGCGTCAGCGGCGACCGCTGCGGGTCTTCTTGCGGGGACGCGGCGGGATGGCCCGGCCCGATGCCGAGATCGTCGCGGCCTCCTTGGGAGTCGCGTCCGACGCGGTCTTGCGCTGGGTCACCACCGGGGCCGACGAGCGGCCGGCGACCGTGGCGGCGACCACCGCGGCGTCGCCGCCGCGCTCGGTGATGCGGCGCTTGATGTCCCGGTAGCGAGGCTCGCGCTCCTTGAGGACCACCAGCAGCGGGGAGGCGATGAAGATCGACGAGTACGCCCCGGCGAACAGGCCGATGAGCAGGGCGATGGCGAACTCCTCGAGCACCGTGGCGCCGAGGATGAGCGAGCCGACCACGAGCAGCGACAGCACCGGCAGCAGGGCGGTCATCGTCGTGTTGAGCGAGCGCATCAGCGTCTGGTTGAGCGACACGTTGACCATGCCGCCGTAGCTGAGGCCGCCCGACGAGGACACCATGCGGGTGTTCTCGTCGACCTTGTCGAACACGACGATGCCGTCGTAGATCGAGTAGCCGAGGATCGTCAGCACCGCCACCACCGTGGCCGGCGTCACCTCCAGGCCGGTGATCGAGTACACCCCGATCGTGATGAGCACGTCGTGGATCAATGCGATCAGCGTCGGGATCGCCATCTTCACTTCGAAGCGGAACGCGATGTAGATCGTCACGAGGACCAGGAACACGACCAGCGCCCGCACCGCCTTCTCGCTGATCTCCCGGCCCCAGGACGGCCCCACCTCGTTGAGGCTCAAGTCGTCGACGGACGACCCGGTGACCTCGACCAGGGCGGCCGTGACCTTGTCGGAGTTCTCGGGGCTGATCGCCTCGGACTCGACCCGCAGCGCCCGGCCGTCGTCGCCGTCGAGCTCCTGGATCGTGGCGTCGGCCAGACCGTACTGGTCGACCGCGTCGCGGGCGTCGGCGACCGAGGCGTCGCCGGCCGGAACCTCCCACACCACGCCGCCCTCGAAGTCGATGCCGAGGTTGAGGCCCCGGGTGGCGAGCGACAGGAGGCTGACCGCCACCGCCACGAGCGAGATCGTGAACCAGACCCGCTTGCGGCCGACGAAGTCGAAGTTGGTCTCGCCGTGGTACAGCCGCGTGAAGATCGACCGGTGCGACGGGTCGCGCCGCCGGCGCCCGCCGCCGCGTCCACGGCCACGGCCCGCGTCGCCGCCCCCGGCCCCGGCGCCGTTGCCGGGGTCCCCGTCCCCGGGCTCGGCGTCCTGCGGCTCGTCCGCGCCGTTCGGCTCGGCCACCTCGGTCGGATCGTCGGTGCGCTCGCTCATCGTCCCACCCCCGCAGTGGTGGCTGGCTCCCGGGTGGACGGCTGCTCTTCGATCGCCAGGCCCCGGGCCACGCCGAGGACCGGCATCTCGGTGAAGACCCGGTTCTGGGACAGGAGGATCACGGCCGGCCGGGTGAAGCTCCAGGCCACCAGCATGTCGAGCAGGGTCGACAGGCCGAGGAAGAAGGCGAAGCCGCGCACGGAGCCGACCGTCAGCCACCACAGCACGGCGGCGCCGATGAACGCCGAGAAGTCGGCGGCCAGGATCGTGCGGAACGCCCGCTTGAACGCCCGCTCGCCCGAGCTGCGGACCGTGCGGCCGGCCTTCACCTCGTCTTTCAACCGTTCGAAGAACACCACGTACGAGTCGACGGTCACGCCGATCGACACGATGATGCCGGTCACGCCGGCCAGGGTGAGGGCGAGGCCCTGCGTCACCCCCAGGAAGCTGACGATCGTGTACATAAGCGAGCCCCACACGGTGAGCCCGACGATCACGACGATCCCGAGCGCCCGGTAGTAGAGCAGCATGTACAGAGCGACCAGCGCGAGGCCCACGAAGCCGGCGATGATGCCCGCCCGCAGCGAGTCCTCGCCGAGCGACGCCGACACGGTGGTGACGTCCTGGCGCTCGAGCTCGACCGGCAGCGCGCCGTAGCGCAGGACCAGCGCGAGGTTCTTGGCGTCGCTCTGGGTGAAGGAGCCGCTGATCTGGATCTGGTCGGGCGAGAAGCTCTGCTCGTTGATCGCCGGCGCCGACTGGACTGCGCTGTCGAGCACGATGGCGACCCGGCCGTTGGACTCGCCCGAGGACGGGTCGGACGGGCAGGTCGTCGGGTTGGCGCCGCCGAAGCACTGGGCGGCGATGTCGTTGAACTTGTCGATGCCGTTGTCGCCGCCCCGCATCTTCAGCGCGACGACCCACTGGCCGTTCTGCTGGAGCTCGGCCGAGGCGGTGCGCACGATGCGGCCGGTGGCCTGGGCCGGGCACATCACGTAGGCGGAGAAGGCGTCGTCGCCGCTCTTGCCGGGCAGGATCACCGCCGCGTTGGGGTCGTCCTGGTCGCGGGGGGTCAGGCCCTCCTGGGCCTGCAGCGCGGTGGCGTCGCAGGTGGGCTCGGCCGCCGGGTCCTGCTGGGGCGCCGCCGCGCTCTCCCCGGGCACGAGCCCGAGTGCGCCCTCGGACGTGGCGGTGGTGTCCGGCGGCGCGGTCGTGGTGGTCGCCGAGGGATCAGCCGGCGCCGTCGTCGCGGTGGGGTCGCCCGGGGCCGTGGTCGTGGTCGAGCCGACGACGCCGTTGCCGCCGGCCAGCCAGTCGTCGTAGGCCTTCTTGTCGATCGGCGTCGACTGGAGGACCGTGCGGAACTGCAGCTCGGCGGTCTGGCCGACCAGCTCGAGAGCCCGGTCGCGGTTCTTGACGCCGGGGAGCTGGACGACGATCGCGTCGCCCTGGCGGGTGATCTCCGGCTCGGCGACGCCCAGCGCGTCGACGCGGTTGCGGATGATGCTGACGGCCTGGTCGAGCTGCTCGCCGGTGGCGTCCGACGTCGGAGCGAGCACCACCGACACCCCGCCCTGGAGGTCGAGGCCCAGCTCGGGGCTGTTGCCGGCGATCAGGGTGGCGGCCAGCCCCCCGTAGGCGACCAGCATGATCAGGATCAGGGGCAGCAGGGTCTTGCGTCGCATCGGCTCACACGTTGGTACCAGGGTCGGACGGGGCGGGCCCATCGGCATCGGAGGCGGGGGTGCCGGGCTCGTCGAGCGCGGTGTCGGTCGGTTCGGCGCCCAGGGCGTCCTCCGTCCGGCGCAGGATGGCTTGGCGGGCGACCCGGAGCACCACGCCCGGGGCCACCTCGAGCGTCATGTCCTCGGCGCCCAGGTCGACGATACGTCCGTGGATCCCCGCCGACAGCACGACCTCGTCGCCGGGTTCAACCGACGCGACCAGGGCCTGGTGCGCCCGGACGCGGCGCTGTTGGGGGAGGATGAACAGCACCCAGAGGAGGACGAAGGTGACGGCGAGGATGATCAGCGGCGTCATAGGCAGCCGTTCGAGGCTAGCCGCCCGCGTCTCCCCGCCCCCCATCGGCGCCGTCGCCCGCCGGGGGGCGGTCCCAGTGCCGGGCGACCTCGGCCCGCAGGGCGGCCAGCGTCCCCGCCACGATCGCCGCCCGGACGCGCCGGACGAGGTCGAGCGTCCACCACACGTTGTGCAGGGTGAGCAGCCGGGGCGCGGTCGGCTCGTCCACCGACAGCAGGTGCCGCAGGTAGGCCCGTGACCAGCGCGCGCACGCCGGGCAGCCGCAGCCGGCATCGAGCGGCCCGGGGTCGGTGGCGTAGCGCCGGTTGCGCAGGTTGAGCCGCCCCGCCGACGTCAGCAGGGTGCCGTGGCGGGCCAGCCGGGTCGGCAGCACGCAGTCGAACATGTCGACCCCGCGGGCCACGGCGTCGACGACTCCCAGCGGGTCGCCGAGGCCCATGAAGTAGCGGGGCCGGTCGGCGGGCAGCTCGGCGAGCGCGGCCTCCAGGGCCGGCATCGTGGCGACCCGCTCCTCGCCGACGGACAACCCGCCCACCGCGTAGCCGTCGAAGCCCAGCTCGACCACGCGCCGCGCGCTCTCGACCCGAAGGGCGGCGTCGGTGCCGCCCTGGACGATGCCGAACTGGCTGAGGTCGGGCCGCTCGTGGGCCAGGAACGTCGCGCGGGCCCGCCCGGCCCACAGCGCGGTGCGCTCGACCGCGTCCCGCACGACCTCGCGCGATGCGGGCAGCGGCGGGCAGACGTCCAGCACCATCTGGATGTCGCTGCCGAGCGCGACCTGGATGTCCACCGCACCCTCCGGGCTGAGGTGGTGGCGGCTGCCGTCGTAGACCGAGGCGAACGTCGCCCCCTCGTCGTCGACCGTGGGCCCGAGCGAGAAGACCTGGTACCCGCCCGAGTCGGTCAGCACGTGCCCCCGCCAGTCGGCGAAGCCGTGGAGGCCGCCGAGCGCGGCGACGACGTCCGCGCCCGGGCGCAGCATCAGGTGGTACGTGTTGCCCAGGACGACCTCGGCGCCCAGCGCCTCCAGGTCGGCCGAGGACAGCGTCCGCACCGACCCCCGGGTGCCGACGGGCATGAAGCAGGGCGTGGCGAACGTGCCCCGCGCGGTCGTCACGGTCCCGGTGCGGGCGGCGCCGTCGGTGGCACCCGCCGCGAAGGACAGGGTCACGACGGGCGACGCTATCCCGGCGGGGAGACCTCCCGGCGGGCTCGCCCGGGGATCAGATGGCGTCCTCCCCCAGCTCGCCGGTGCGGATCCGCATCACCCGGTCGAGCGGGTACGCCCACAGCTTGCCGTCGCCGATCTTGCCCGTGCCGCGCGGCATCGGCGATGACCTCGATGACCTTGTCGACGTCCGGATCGGGCACGACCACCTCGACGCGCACCTTGGGCACGAAGTCGATCGTGTACTCGGCGCCCCGGAACGTCTCGGTCTTGCCGCTCTGGCGACCGTAGCCCTGCACCTCGCTGACGGTCATGCCGATGACCCCGGTCCCGCGGACCGCCTCGCGCACGTTGTCGAGCCGGTGAGGCTTGATGATCGCGGTCACCAGGTAGGCCATTGGATCTCCTCGCTCCGGTCTCCGGCGGGCACGTTAGGGACCGTTCATTTCGACGTCATGTGACCCGGATTACCTGGCTGGGTCGTATTCCTTTCATATATCTGACTCGCGCCGGTGGAGGAGGCAGGCGTCGCCGAAGGAGAGGAACCGGTAGCCCCGGGCCAGGGCCTGGGCGTACAGGTCGCGCCAGCGGGGTCCGATGAACGCGTCGACGAGCACGAGCAGCGACGACCGGGGTAGATGGAAGTTGGTCAGCAACACGTCAGTCACGCGCCAGGTCCACGGCCGGCGGATGAACAGCTCGGTGCGGCCCTCCAGCTCGCCCGACAGCGCCGCCGATTCCAGCGCCCGGACGGTGGTCGTGCCGATCGCCACCACCCGGCCGCCGGCGGCCCGGGCGTCACGGCAGGCGGCCAGCGTGGCGGCCGGCACCGCGTAGCGCTCGGCGTGCATGTGATGGTCCTCGACCTTGGGCGCGGCCATCGGGCGGAACGTGCCCATGCCGACGAGCAGCTCGACCGGCTCGACCCGGGCCCCGGCCGCCCGGCACCGGTCGAGCACCGAGACCGTGAGGTGCAGGCCGGCGGTGGGGGCGGCCACCGAGCCCGGCCGCTCGGCGAAGACGGTCTGGTAGCGCTCGGGGTCGGCGAGCGGGGTGGTGATGTAGGGCGGCAGCGGCACGACGCCGTGCCGGCCGAGGACGGCCAGCTCGTCGGCGCCGGGTGCGATCCGCAGCTCGACCTCGCGGGTGCCGTCGCCGGCGCCCGGCCCGCCGACGTGCACGTCCAGGTCGGCGCCGGCGGCCAGGACGGTCCCCGGGTGGACCCGCCGGCTGGGTCGGACCAGCGCCTCCCACGTCCCGGCCGGCGTCCGTTCCAGCAGCAGCACCTCGACCTCGCCGCCGGTCGGCTTGCGCAGGCGGAGCCGGGCGGGCAGGACCCGGGTCGTGTTGACCACGATCACGTCGCCGGGCCGCACGTGGTCGGGCAGGTCGGCGACCGTGCGGTGGGCGACGCCGCCGGGCGCGGCCGGGTCGTCGACCAGCAGGCGGGCCGCGTCGCGGGGCTCCGCGGGCCGCTGGGCGATGGCGCCCGGCGGCAGGTCGTAGTCGAAGGTGGCCAGGTCCATCGGGTCGGGTGAATCTACCGGGGCTCCGCTACAGTCCGTGCGGTGACGGGCGGTAGTGAGCGTGCAGCAACAGACGAACGCGCCGTCGCGGGCGGTGCGGCGATGGCCAGCGTCGTCATCCCCGCCCACGACGAGGAGGCCGTGATCGGCCGGCTCCTCGCGTCGCTGCGCGAGGGCCTGGGCGACCGCCGGCTCGACGTGGTCGTCGCCTGCAACGGCTGCACCGACCGCACCGCCGAGATCGCCGCCGAGCACGGCGCCCGGGTCGTCTCGACCCCGGAGGCGTCCAAGATCGCCGCCCTCAACGCCGGGGACGCCGCCGCGGTCCCGGGCGTGCCCCGGGTGTTCGCGGACGCCGACGTCGCGCTCGACGGGGCGGGCGGTGGCCGACATGGCGGCCGCGCTGGGCGAGCCGGGCGTCCTCTGCGCCGCCCCGCCGCTGGAGATCGACACCGCCGGGCGGCCGTGGGCGGTGCGGGCCTGGTACGACGTGTGGACCGCGCTGCCGTGGTTCGCCGACGCCCCGGTGGGCTCGGGCGTCTACGCGTTCGCGCCCGCGGGCCGGGACCGCTTCGACGAGTTCCCGCCGGTGATCGCCGACGACCTGTTCGCTCGGAACCTCTTCGCCCGGGCCGAGCGCCGGGTGGTCGCCACCGACCCGTTCGTGGTCCAGGCCCCCTACAGCCTGCGGGCGCTGGTGCGCCGGCGCACCCGGATCTACGCCGGGAACATGGAGATCGCCGCCCACCCGACGCTCGGCGCGCTGCCCGGGGGGCGGGAGCACACCGCGCCCTGGTGGCGGGCCCTGGTCGACCACCCCCGGCTGCTGCCCAAGGCCGTGCCGTACCTGGCCGTGAACACGATCGCCAAGCTGCGGGCCCGCCGCCTGGTCCGGGGCGCACGCCCGGTGGCGTGGGGTCGCGACGAGACCACCCGGCCCGCCGGGGCCGCGTCCCGGGGAGGCCAGGGCGTGAGCCTCTCCCCCACCGTCAGCGTCATCGTCGTGTCGTACAACACGCGGGACTGGCTGGCCCGCTGCCTGGCGTCGATCCCCGACCGCGTCGGTCCGCCACGAGGTCGAGGTGGTGGTGGTCGACAACGCCTCGGCCGACGGCTCGGCCGACATGGTGGCGCGCGATTTCCCCGCCGCCCGCCTGGTGTGCAGCGACCGCAACCTCGGCTTCGGGCGGGCGGTCAACCTCGCCGCCGCCGACGCCACCGGCGACTATCTGCTGCTGGTCAACCCCGACGGCTACCTGGAGCCCGGCGCCGTCGACAACCTGGTCGACTTCGCCGAGGCCAATGCCCAGCACGTGATCTGCGGCGGCCGCACCGTCACGCCCGACGGCGACCTCGACCCCCGCTCGTGCTGGGCGGCGCCTCGCTGTGGAGCCTGCTGTGCTCGGCGCTGATGCTGTCGACGGCCCGGCCCCGCTCGCCGCTGTTCGACCCCGAGGCGATGGGCGACTACGCCCGCGACGAGGTGCGCACGGTCGACATCGTGACCGGCTGCCTGCTGCTGGTGGCCATGGCCGACTTCCGCAAGCTCGGTGGGTTCGACGAGCGCTACTTCCTCTACGGCGAGGACGCCGACCTGTGCCTGCGGGCCGCGGAGACCGGCCGGACCTGCGCCATCACGCCCGACGCGGTGATGGTCCACGCGGTCGGCGTCTCGTCGGAGACCACGGCGGCCAAGCAGAAGCTGCTGCTCGCAGGCCGGATCACGCTGGTCCGCACCCGCTGGGGCGGCTGGCGGGGCCGGCTCGGCGGCGCCCT
Source organism: uncultured Acidimicrobiales bacterium (assembly GCA_963830865.1). Classification (GTDB taxonomy): domain Bacteria; phylum Actinomycetota; class Acidimicrobiia; order Acidimicrobiales; family VFJN01; genus ZC4RG19. Next base: position 93,559 of record CAWHNU010000002.1, read on the forward strand.
GATCGTGGGCGGCGTGGGGCTGCGGGCGGCCGTGTATCGGCTGCGCCCCGGCCGGGGCGCCCACTGGCAGGAGACCTGGCGCGAGCGCCGCACCTGGGGTCGGGGCTACCCGCTCCGCACAGTCGACGGAGACACGATGACCGCGACCTCGACCGACCGGGACGCGCCCGCCGACCCCGAGGGCACCGCCACCGGGCGCTCGGGCCTGCGCCACGGCCGGGAGCGGGGCGCGTTCTTCCTGCGCTCGCTGCTCGACCCCCGGACGTACGTCCACGCCCTGCGGCTGCTGCACTACTACCACTACACGCACGTCGCCGAGGTCGGGAAGCTGCACCGCGGCAGCGACGTCCGCCTCGCCCCCAACGTGTCGCTGTCGCACACGGAGCGGATCACCATCGGCGACCGCAGCCGCATCGGGGCCCGGTCGAGCCTGTGGGCCGGCGACCAGCACGGCCGGATCACGCTCGGCAGCGAGACGTGCTCGGGCCCGACTGCTTCCTCACGGCGGCGAACTACGGCGTCGACGCCGGCACGGTGTTCCTCGACCAGGCCAAGCAGGAGGCGGACATCACGATCGGCGACGGCGTCTGGTTCGGCACAGGCGTCGTCGTCCTGGCCGGGGTGACGATCGGCGACGGCGCGGTCGTCGCCGCCGGTGCGGTCGTGACCCAGGACCTCCCGGCGAACGTCATCGCCGGCGGCGTGCCGGCCAAGGTCCTGCCGCGAGCGCTGATTCAGGCGCCCCACAGGGTCGGCGCGGCGCCGGACGGGCCGGCGCCGGGCGGCGCGGCCAGCCCCAGGTGGTGCCAGGCGGCGGGGAGGGCGACCCGGCCCCGCGGCGTGCGCATGATCAGGCCCTGCTGGATCAGGAACGGCTCGTACACGTCCTCGACCGTCTCGGTCTGCTCGCCGACGCTGATGGCCAGGGTCGACAGGCCGACCGGGCCCCCGCCGAAGCGCCGGCACAACGCCTCGAGGACGGCCCGGTCGACCTTGTCGAGACCGCGCTCGTCGACCCCGAACACCGCCAGGCCCCGCTCGGCGGTGGCGCGGTCGACGGTGCCGTCGCCGGTCACCTCGGCGAAGTCGCGCACCCGCCGCAGCAGGCGGTTGGCGATGCGGGGCGTGCCCCGCGCCCGGCGCGCGATCTCGTCGCAGCCGGCGGCGTCGACGGCGACGCCGAGGATGCCGGCGGCCCGGGCGACGATGGCCTCGAGGTCGGTGGCCGTGTAGTACTCGAGCCGGGCGACCAGGCCGAAGCGGTCGCGCAGCGGCCCGGTGATCGACCCGGTGCGGGTGGTGGCGCCGACGAGCGTGAACCGGGGCAGGTCGAGCCGGATCGACCGGGCGGCCGGCCCCTTGCCCAGCACGATGTCGAGCTGGAAGTCCTCCAGCGCCGGGTAGAGGACCTCCTCGACCGGCCGGGGCAGGCGGTGGATCTCGTCGACGAACAGGACGTCCCCGTCGTCGAGCTGGGTCAGGATGGCCGCCAGGTCGCCGGCCCGCTCCAGCGCGGGCCCCGAGGTGGTCTGGAGGTGGGCGTCGAGCTCGTGGGCGATGATGCAGGCGAGCGTGGTCTTGCCCAGCCCGGGCGGCCCGGAGAAGAGCAGGTGGTCGGGCGCCTGCCCCCGCCGGCGGGCGGCCTCCAGCACGATGTCGAGGTGGGCCTTGAGCTCGGCCTGCCCCACGAAGTCGGCCAGGCGGCGGGGCCGGAGCGAGGCCTCGGCGGCCACGTCGGCGGGCGCCGGACCGGGATCGAGCACCTCCTCACGCACGGGCCGCCGCCAGCTCGCGCGAGCGCCCGCCGCAGGAGCACGGCGGCGTCGCCGTCGCCGTCGCCGCCGGCCGACAACTCGGCGGTGGCGCTGCGTATCTCGTCGGCCGAGTACCCGAGCCCGGCCAGCGCGTCCCGCACGTCGGCGAGGACGGATCGCTCCCCCACCCCCACGGGTGCCGCCACGCCGGCCGCGGGCACAGGACCGAGCGCGGGGATGTCGAGCCGGGACTTGAGCTCGACCAGTAGTCGGGCGGCGGTCTTGGGCCCGACGCCGGGCACGAGGCACAGGGCGGAGACGTCGTCCTCGACCAGGATGCGGGCCAGGGCGCCCGGCTCGTGCACGGACAGGATGGCGAGGGCCAGGCTCGGTCCCACGCCGTGCGCCCCGAGCAGGGCGTCGAAGGTGACCCGCTCGTCGCGGCCGGCGAACCCGTACAGGGTCTCGGCGTCCTCGCGCACGTGGTGGTGCACCCACACGAACACCTCCTCGCCCACCTCGCCGAGCGAGACGGCCGTGGTGGGCGCGGTGACGACGACGTACCCGACCCCGCCCACCTCGACCAGCACCTCGCCGGCCCCCCGGTGCAGCAGCCGGCCCCGCAGCGACCCGATCATCGCCCCACCCCCCCACCGCCGGCGCGCACCCGCTGGCGGAGCGGTGCGTGGGCCAGGTGGCACAGGGCCAGGGCGATGGCGTCGGCGGCGTCGACCGGCCGGAGGGGTGTGGCGATGCCGAGGAGGGTCTGGACCATGCGCTCGATCTGCTCCTTGCCGGCGCCGCCGAAGCCGGCGACCGCCTGCTTGACCTGGTTGGGCGAGTACTCGACCACCTCGCACCCTGCGGCGACCGCCTCGGCCATGGCCAGGCCGGCGGCCTGGGCGACCGAGATCGCCGTGCGCGCGTTGACCTGGAACAGCACCCGCTCGACCGCCACCACGTCGGGGCGGTGGTCGGCCAGCAGCGACCGCAGGTCGGACTGCAGTGCCGCCAGCCGGTGGGGCACCTCCTGGGCCGGGTCGGTGCGCAGGACGCCGGCGGCGACGGCCTCCGGGCGGCGGCCGGCGCGGCGCACCAACCCGTAGCCGCAGCGCGACAGCCCGGGGTCGATCCCAAGCACGAACATGGGTTCGGACCCTAGCCGCCTCCGCGCCCCGCCGGGTGGACCCTCCCGGACACAACGCGGGATGCCGCTAGCTGGCGGCCTTGACGGCCGCCAACAGCTCCTCGGTCGGGCGGAACCACAGTCCGGCCACCGCCCGGTGGGCGTAGCGGACCACCTGCTCGGCGTCGACCACGAAGATCGAGCGCCGGTAGAACCCCACCGGACCGAGGATGCCGTAGCTGCGCCCCACCTCCTTGTCGACGTCGGCCAGCAGCGGGAAGGCGAAGCCGCCCTGGTTGGCGCTGAACCCGTCGTGGCTCTCGACCGACTGCGGGCTGATCGCCCACACCGTCGCGTCGAGCTCGCGGAACTGGTCGATGTCGGCCGTGTAGCTGTTGAGCTGGCGGGTGCACACCGGCGTGTTGTCGCCCGGGTAGAAGACCAGCACCGCCGGGCGGCCGGCCAGCTCTGTCAGCTCGTAGTCGCGGTGGCCCTCGGGGGTGCCGTCGGTGCCGGCCAGCGTGAACTCCGGGGCCTTGTCGCCGACCTTGGGACCACTCATCGGCCCGCCTCCGGCACGTCGTGCTCGCTCACCCTGCCTCCACGGTTTCGAGGATCTCGTCGGGGATGTCGAAGTTGGCGTGCACCGCCTGGACGTCGTCGAGCTCGTCGAGAGCGTCGATCAGCCGCAGTACCTTCTTGGCGCTCTCGGCCGTGTCCAGCGGCACCGTCGACTGCGGCACCATCGTCAGGTCGGCCTCCTCCACCGGCAGCCCGGCCTCGTCGAGCGCGCTGCGCACCGCGTGCAGCGCCGGTCGGCGGCGTAACGATCCGCCAGGTGTCGCCGTCGTCGACGATGTCCTCGGCCCCGGCGTCGAGGGCGGTCAGCATCAGCTCCTCCTCCTCGGCCGAGCGGTTCACGATGATCTGCCCCTTGCGGTCGAACTGCCAGGCCACCGCCCCCGGCTCGGACGTCGACCCGCCGTTGCGGGTGAAGACGTTGCGCACCTCGGCGCCGGCGCGGTTGCGGTTGTCGGTGAGCACCTCGACCATCACCGCCACCGACCCCGGGGCGTAGCCCTCGTAGGTGATCTGCGAGTAGGTGACGCCGTCCAGGTCGCCGGTCCCCCGCTTGACCGCCCGGTCGATGGTGTCCATGGGGATCGAGTTGTCCCGGGCCTTCTGGTACATCGTGCGCAGCGTCGGGTTGGTCTCGGGGTCGCCGCCCCCCTCGCGGGCCGCCACCTCGACCTGGCGCAGCACCTTGGCGAACACCTTGGCGCGGGCCTTGTCGTTGGCCGCCTTCTTGTGCTTGATGGTCGCCCACTTGGAATGGCCGGACATCACATCACCTCGTGGAGGAACAGCTCGTGGACCCGGGGATCGTCGCCGAGCTCGGGATGGAAGGACGTCACGAGCACCGGGCCCTGGCGGCACGCGACGGGCTGGCCGTCGACCGTAGCGAGGACGTCGACCCCGGGCCCGACGCGTTCGACCACCGGCGCCCGGATGAACACGGCGTGGACCGGGCTATCGGCGCCGGCCACACCCAGGTCGGACTCGAACGAGTCGACCTGGCGGCCGAAGGCGTTGCGGCGCACCGAGATGTCGATGGCGCCGAAGCAACGCTGGTCGTCCCGCCCGTCGAGGATCTCGTGGCCGAGCAGGATCATGCCGGCGCACGTGCCCAGCGCGGGCATGCCGTCGGTGAGGCGCGCCGCGAGCGGGTCGAACAGCCCGGACGAGTCGAGGAGCATGGACATCGTCGTGGACTCGCCGCCGGGCAGCACCACGGCGTCGACGTCGGCGAGATCAGCAGGCCCCCGCACTGTCACCGGTTCCACGCCCAACCGTAACAGCATGGTAATATGTCGGGTCGACGCCCCCTGCAAGGCGAGCACGCCTATCTTCACCTGGGGGCCTCGTTCCTGCGCACATGACGGTCCCAATTGTAGGGTTCGCCGCGAACCGGCGAGAACTGGGGACGACTGGGGTCGTCGAGCGGCCGACATCCGACCGGAGGTTCTTGGTGCACGCACAGTCCCGCGCCCGACGCCGACAGGGTAGGGCCGCGCTCGCCGCGCTGGTCGCCCTCGCGCTGGGGGCGGCGGCCTGCTCCGGCGGCTCCGGCATCGCGCTCGACGACGAGCGGCCCACGTTCAGCCGGGCCGGCGGCAGCTCGCTCGGGTTCGACGAGCCCGCGTCGACGGTGTCCGACCTGGTGGCCCCCGCCGGCGACGGCGAGCCGTGGACGATCGTCGGGTCGCTGTACGACCCCGAGGAGGGCGCCTCGCTGGCCGCCGTCTGGCACGCGGACGACGCCCAGGACTGGAAGCGCGAGACGATCGAGCCGAGCCGCAGCGGCCGGTCCGAGTCGCTGGCCGCGGCCGTGACCACGGACGACGGGATGCTGGCGGTCGGGCGCGTCGGCGACGGCAGCTCGTCCGACGCGGCGGTGTGGGTGTCCGACGGCGACGGCTGGGACGAGAGCAGCCCCGAGGCCATGGGCGGCGACCACGAGCAGTGGGCGTTCGACCTGGCGAAGGGCGACGGCGGCATCCTCGTCGCCGGCGGCGAGAACGTGTGGGGCGAGGTCCGGCCCCGGCTGTGGTTCAGCCGCGACGGCGAGGCCTGGACGTCGGTCGACGGCGGGCCCGGCGGCGTGTTCGACGCAACCGGCGAGGAGTCCGTCCGCGACATCGCCGCCTGGGGAACCGGGTTCGTGGCGGTCGGATCGCGCACCGTCGACAACGACCAGGACGCCGTCGCCTGGTACTCCGCCGACGGCGAGACCTGGGAGCAGGTCGACGCGCCGGCCCTGACCGGCACGGGCCGCCAGGAGCTCGATGCGGTGACCGCGACCGGGACGATGCTGGTCGCCGGCGGCTACAGCTCGTACGAGGGCAGTCAGGCGGTCCCGGTCTCGTGGCGGTCGCCCGACGGCCGCACGTGGGAACCCGCGTCGGCGCCCCTGCCGCTCAACGACGACCCCCGCCAGGCGGCCACCGACCTGACCATCCGGTCGATCACGGTCGACGACCAGGGCATCCTCGCCGCCGGGGGCAGCGAGTGGCGGCCACACGTGTGGCGCTCGACCGACGGCCTGAACTGGGCGACGCTGCAGAACCCGGTGCACGGCGGCCTGTTCGAGGACGGCGTCGAGCTGGAGGACGCCATCACCGCCTACGGCACCACCGTGGCCCTCGGCGCCGGGCCCGCGGTGCTGGTGCTGAAGTCGCGCTGGCAGGACGCCACCGGCGACGCCTTCCCCACCGGGGGCCGGCAGCCGTTCGCCACCTCGATCGCCGAGACCCCCGACGTGACGATCGCGGGCGGCGGCGAGTACACGGCCGCCACCGGGGAGAATCGGGAGAAGTACACGGGCCAGATCTGGATGCGCGACGGCGGCGACTGGAAGCCGGTCGACAGCGACGAGCTCGCGCCGGGCCAGGTCATGGACGTGGTGCCGTACGCCGGCGGGTTCGTGGCGGTCGGCATCGAGGACTTCGGCCTGGCGAGCGGCCGCAAGGTCGTGAGCGCCGACCCGCTCCCCGACGGCATCGCCTGGACGTCGCCCGACGGCAAGCGCTGGACCCGCATCGGCGCGGAGGCCCCGCACGTCGAGGTGTCCGACCTGGAGGCGATCGAAAACCCCGATCCCAACTACGCGGACGTGATCGCCCAGCTCGAGGCCGAGGCGCCGCCCCGCTCGGTCGACCCGGCAGGCGGGGACGGCACCCGGTCGCTCAGCGCGGCCGCGGCGGTCGGCAACGGCTTCGTCGCGGTGGGCGTCGCCTACCAGCTGGGGGACGCCGACCCCATCGTGATCGCGTCCGACGGCACCACGATCAGCGGCGAGGACGCCGGCATCCGGGGCGAGGGCCTCCAGCGGTTCAACGACGTCTGCGCCAACGCCGACGGAGTGGCGGTCGCGGTCGGCGTCGCCGGCAACACCGGCGGCTACGACGCGATGACCGCCCGCCGGGACGCCGCCGGGGTCTGGCAGGTGGGCACCGCGGCCGACAACAGCTTCTCCGGCCCGGGAAGCCAGCTCGCCTACGGCTGCGCCGGCGGCGACGACGGCTTCGTGATGGTCGGCTCCGACGACAGCAGCGGCGACACCGACGCCCGGGTGTGGACGTCCCCCGACGGCCTCACCTGGACCGAGGTCATGGCCAGCCCGCTGGGCGGCGGCGGCGACCAGTCGGCCACCGCGGTGGCCGCCAACCCCGGCCGCTCCGGCGGCTGGCTGGTCGGGGGCACCGACACGGCCGGCGGCGACGGCGACATCGCCCTCTGGCGGATCACCACGTCGGGCGAGGTCCAGCGCCGCGACCGCGGCGAGCGGGCGCTCGGCGGGCCGGGCGAGCAGACCGTGACCGGCATCACGATCGACGACCGCGGCCATGTCACGCTGGCCGGCGACGACTACGGGCGTGTCGGCCTGTGGGAGTCCGACGTGCTCGACCGCTGAGGGCGCTGCCAGCCACCGACTGCGCGCCCGGCGAGGGCCTCTGCCAGCCACCGACTGCGCGCCCGCCGAGGGAGCTACCAGCCCCGGTCGGCCAGGCGGACCGCCAGGCCCTCCATCTCGTCGCCCCGCATGGCCTCGCCGAGGCCCCGGCTGACCTTGGCGAGGATGCCCGGGTCGTCGTAGTGGGCGGTCGCCTCGACGATCGCCTTCGCCCGGCGGGCCGGGTCGTCGCTCTTGAAGATGCCCGAGCCCACGAAGGTGGCCTCGGCACCGAGCTGCATCACGAGGGCGGCGTCGGCCGGGGTGGCGATGCCCCCGGCGCAGAACAGCGGCACGGGCAGCTTGCCGGTCTCGGCGATCTCCTGGACCAGCGTCACCGGCGCCCGGAGCTGCTTGGCCCAGTCGTAGACCTCGGCGCCGTCGGCCTGGGTGATCTTGCGGATGTCGCCCAGGATCGAGCGCAGGTGGCGCACCGCCTCGACGATGTTGCCGGTGCCGGCCTCGCCCTTGGACCGGATCATGGCCGCGCCCTCGCTGATGCGGCGCAGCGCCTCGCCGAGGTTGGTCGCCCCGCACACGAACGGCACGGTGAAGGCCCACTTGTCGATGTGGTGGGCCTCGTCGGCCGGCGTGAGCACCTCGGACTCGTCGACGTAGTCGACGCCCAGGGCCTGGAGGATCTGCGCCTCGACGAAGTGGCCGATGCGGGCCTTGGCCATGACCGGGATGGTGACGGCGGCGACGATCCCCTCGACCAGCTCGGGGTCGCTCATCCGGGCGACCCCGCCGTCGCGGCGGATGTCGGCCGGCACCCGTTCGAGCGCCATGACCGCCACCGCACCGGCGTCCTCGGCGATCTTGGCCTGCTCGGCCGTGACCACGTCCATGATCACGCCGCCCTTGAGCATCTCGGCCAGCCCGCGCTTGACGCGCTGGGTGCCGGTGTCGTGGCCAGGGACGGGCACGGGGGGAACGGGGGAGGTCGCCGACTCGCTCATGCAGGCATTCTACGAGCGGACCCTCGGCCGGCCCCCGGCCAGTTCCGCGTCAAGTGGACCGGTCGTGACCGCCGGCTGAACAGGGTCACAGCTCCCGCAGCAGGGCGATGCGCTCCTCGATCGGCGGGTGGGTGTCGAACATCCGGTTGAACCGCGACAGCCGGCCCTCGTCCTCGGTCTGGGCCGAGGGCTGCTCGATCCACAGATGCGCCGTCGCCCGGCTGGAGGCGTGGATGACCGTCGAGTCGTCGCGCAGCTTCTCGAGCGCCGAGATCAGCCCCGGCGGATACCGGGTCATCTCGACCCCCGACACGTCGGCCAGGGCCTCGCGCCGGCGACTGACGGCCCGCTGCATGAGCGTGGCCACGACCGGCGACAGCGCCAGCAGCACGAACCCGAACACCGCCACGAACGCGAAGCCGCCGCTGTTGCCGCCGTTGTCGTCGTCGTAGTCGCTGTGCGAGCTGCGCCCCCCGCCCCACCACATCATGCGGACCGCGAGGTCGGCGAGCAGCGCCACCACGCCGACCATCGTCACGGCGATGGTCGACACGAGGATGTCGTAGTTCTTGACGTGCGACAGCTCGTGGGCCAGCACGCCCTCGAGCTCGATGCGGTTCATCTTCTCCAGCAGCCCGGTCGTGACCGCCACCGCCGCGTTGCGGGGGTTGCGACCGGTGGCGAAGGCGTTGGGTGCCGGGTCGTCGACGACGTACAGCCGGGGCTTGGGCAGCCCCGAGGCGATGCACAGGCCCTCGACGATGTTGTGGAAGCGGGGGAACTCCTCGGCCGGGGCGGGACGGGCCCGGCTCATCCGCAGCGCCACCGCGTCCGACTTCCAGTACGCGCCGAAGCTCGTGACCAGCGTGATGGCCAGCAGCGACCAGGAACCCGAGCGGCCCGCCGCCGATGAGGTAGGCGAAGGCGAAGGCGACCAGGCCGACGAACAGGACGAAGCCGGCCACGATGAGCCAGCTGCGGCGCTTGTTGGCGGTGACCTGGTCGTACATCGAGGCCCCCGGGGTGAACAGCGCAGCGACCACGAGGCTAGAAGTCGACGTGGACGGGGCCCTGGGCGTCGCCGTCCGCCTGGAAGTACTCGCGCTCGGAGAACCGGAACATGCCCGCCAGGAGGTTGGCCGGGAAGCTCTGGATCTTCGTGTTATAGCGGTAGACCGTGTCGTTGTAGAACTGGCGGGCGTAGGCGATGCGGCCCTCGGTGCCGGTCAGCTCCTCCTGCAGGTTGAGGAAGCTCTGGTTGGCCTTGAGGTCGGGGTAGGCCTCGGACAGGGCGAAGATCGACTTGAGGGCGCCGGTGATCTGGTTCTCGGCCTCGGCCTGCTGCTGCGGGCCCGAGGCGTTCATGCCCGCGTTGCGGGCTGCGATCACCGCCTCGAGCGTCTCGCGCTCGTGGGAGGCGTAGCCCTTCACGGTCTCGACCAGGTTGGGGATGAGGTCGTAGCGCCGCTTGAGCTGCACGTCGATCTGGGCCCACGCGTTTTCGATGCGGTTCCGCAGGCCGACGAGGCCGTTGTAGCTGACGATGGCGTAGATCGCCAACAGCACTAGGACGACGACGAGGATGATGCCGAAGATCACGGCCGCTCATCCTAGGGTCTCGGAACGCGGCCCCCTCGTCACGGGCCGTTTCACACCAGGCGTTCGTAGCGTTCGAGGTAGGCCTCGGCGAGGTGCGCCATCGAGAAATCCTGGGCCCGGGCCTCGGCCGCGGCCACCAGGTCGCGCCGCAGCCGGCCGTCGCTGAGCGCCCGCTGCAGCGCCCGGGCCAGCGCTTCGGCGTCGCCGGGCGGGACGAGCAGGGCGTCCACGCCGTCGGTGGCGACGTTGGCGTAGCCGTCGAGCGCCGAGGCGACCACGACGGCGCCGGCGGCCATCGCCTCCAGCAGCACCACGCCGAACGACTCGCCGTGCAGCGAGGGCGCGCAGAACACGTCGGCCCCGCGCATCCGGGCGGCGACGTCCTCGTCGCTGAGCCGCCCCAGCCATTCGATGCGGGGATCGCCGCCGTGCCGGGCCCGCAGGCCGTCGGTCTGGGGCCCCGTACCGCCCACCCACAGCCGCACGTCGGCCGGCAGATGCCGCAGCGAGTCGAGAAGCACGGTGAGCCCCTTGCGCTGCTCGTGGCGGCCGACGAAGAAGATGGTCGGGCCCGCCGAGGCCGCCGGCACGGCCTTCGCGAAGCGGTCGACCTCGATGCCGTTGAACAGCAGGTCGTACGACCCACCGACCGCCCGCCGGGCGGTCTCGAGGGCATCCTTGGACACGGCGCACCGGATGTCGAGCCGCTTGGCGAGCCACCGCACGCCGGGCCCGGTGGCCTTGTAGGCGGCGCTGTCCCCGGCCCGGTGGAAGGTCCCGACGATCGGCGAGCTCCGGAACAGCAGGGTGGTCATCGTCGGCCCCGGCGCCAGCGGCTCGTGCAGGTGGACGACGTCGAACGCCTCGTCCCGCAACGCCCGTATGGTCCGCAGCTGGGCGGCGGGATCCGGCGCCAGCGGCGCGAACGACCCGTTGGACGCGGTCGGCACGCTCTTGCCGAGCGGCGTCACCCCGGCATCGGGCGGCGGCCCGTCGCAGGGCGCGAGCACCCGGGTATCGCAGCCCAAGGACCGCAACATCCGGGCCAGGCCCATCACCTGAGCCTGGACGCCCCCCGGGACCGTCAGGCTGTAAGGGCAGACGAGCCCGATGCGCACACGACCACGCTAACCGACACCCATCGGCACGGCCGGTGCGGAGGGCGTATCATACGCACGTATGAGCGAGGGCCAGCGCCGGGCGGCGGATGACAGAGCGACGGGCGGCGCCCGGGACAGGCTCGTGCGGGCCGCCGGCGCCCTGATCGCGGAGGGAGGCGTCGCGGCGGCCACGTCACGGGCCATCACCGACCGGGCGGGCGAGAACCTGGGCTCGATCACGTACTACTTCGGCTCGAAGGACGCCCTGGTCTCGCAGGCCCTCGTGCGCCAGGCCCGCAGCCTCCTCCAACCGGTGCTGGACGACCTGGCGGCCGACGGCGACCCGGGTGCCGGGCTGGCCGCCGCGGTGGCCCGCCTGACGGCCCTCGCCCAGGAGCGACGGGACCAGCTGGCGGCCTACGTCCAGTGCCTGGCCCAGTGCGCCCATGACGACGCCCTCGCGGCCCAGGTGCGGGATCTGTGGGCCGAGGTCCGCAGCCGGCTGGCGGAGCAGATCGCCCACCAGAAGGCGGACCGCGGCCTGCCCGACTGGGTGGACGAGGACGCAGCGGCGGCGCTCATCGTCTCCCTGGCCACCGGGGTCGCGGCCGGCACGGCGATCGACCCCGAGGGCACCGACCCGACCGCGATCGGCCGCCAGTTCGCGCAGCTGCTGCTGGCGGCGAGAACGTGAGGGCGCCGTCGTCGGGCTAGTGGGCGCGAGCGCCCACTACAGCCGTACCGGCGACGCCGTCCGATCGGAGGGCCAGTTCGGCTGCAGCAGGTGCCACTGCTCCGGCGCCCGCCGGATGAGCAGCTCCAGCTCGCCGGCCAGCGCCTGCGTGATCCGCGCGACGTCGGCGCGGAAAAGAGCCGGCCCGCGAGACGTCGACCGGCGGTCGCACGATGCCGTGGTGCCCGGGCCCCTGGTCGTAGATGGCGGTCGGCAGCAGCGGCGCGCCGGTCCGGATGGCGACCACGGCGGGCCCGGCGGGCAGGGTCGTCCTCTCGCCGAAGAACGTCACCTCGACGCCCCCACCCCCGATGTCGCGATCGCTGAGCAGGGGAATGACGTGCAGCTGGCGCACCGCCGCCACCACCGCCCGGGCGGCGTGCGGGCCGAGCGGCACGATCTCCATGCCGATGCTCCGGCGGTAGTCCACGAACCAGTCGAACAGCGCGGGCGGCTCGATGCGCTCGACCACGGCCGTGACCGGGACGCCCCGCACCCGCGTCAGCCAGTAGGCGGCCCACTCCCAGCTCCCCAGGTGGGGCATCACCAGGATCGGGCCGTGGCCGCCGGCGCGGGCGGCCTCGACGTGGTCGAAGCCCTCGTGCGTCAGGCGGGCGTCGAGCTCGGCCGGCGTCAGTGACGGGAGCCGGAACGACTCGGCGTAGTAGTGGCCGTAGGACCGGTACACATCCCGCACCCGTCGCTGCAGCGCCGCCCCCCGGAGCCCGGGGTCGATGCGGCGCTGGTGGCGCTCGACCATCGCCCGCCGATCGCTCTTGCGCAGCGACGCCAGCGCCGCCCCGCAGTCCGCCAGCCGGTCGACGGCGCCCCCGGGCAGGCGCTGCGCGGCCGCGGCCGCACCTCGGTAGGCGGGGGTCAGCAGGTCCACGGCCGCGACGGCGGGGCCCGGCGCCGGTGTCAGCGCCGCCGCGGGCGCCGGGCGAGCGCCTGGCGGCGCCACGTCGAGCGGGTCGAGAGCGTCGTGGAGCGCGCCACCCGGCGAGACCGCCACCGGGCCGCCAGCGGCTGCACCTGCGGGGCCGACGCCTGGCGCCACACGGTGGCGAAGCGCTGGCCGGCCGTGACCGCCGTCAGCACCAGCATCACCCACAGCACCGGGACGAGCAGAGACTCGAACAGCAGGCCGAACGCCAGGAATACGAGCCGCTCCGCCCGCTCCATCAGCCCGCCCCGGGCGTCGAAGCCCAGCGCCTCGGCCTTGGCCCGCTCGTAGGAGACCAGCATCGACGCCGCCAGCACGGCCATCGGCAGGACCGCGATCCGCCCGGGCTGGGTCGAGGACAGGTACCACGCGACGCCGCCGAGCAGCAGCGCGTCGCTGACCCGGTCGACGACCGAGTCGAAGAACGCGCCCCGCGGCGAGGCCGTGCCCGAGGCCTTGGCCACAGCGCCGTCGAGCACGTCGGGCAGCCCGGTCAGCACGAGCAGCAGGAGGCCCGCGCGCAGGCGGCCGTTGGCGATCGCCACGGCGGACGCCGCCGCCATCACCAGGCCGGTCACGGTCAGTTGGTTGGCGGTGATGCCGGTGCGCCGGATCTGCGCACCGATGGGTCGCATGCCCTTCTCGAAGGAGCCGCGCCACCGTCCGTCGAACATGATCACTCCGTTGTGTCGCTCAACAGAAGATCGTAACAACGCGTCGCTCCGACCACTGACCACCGCCCGGGGCGCCCGGTGCCCGGCCGCCGACCCGGCACGCGGCAGGTGGCAGCCCCGCTACCCTCGCCCGCAGCGCCGACCATCCACCGAGGGGGAGCCTGGTGAAGCGGTACGCCACTGGTCAGATCCGCAATGTCGCCCTGGTCGGGCACGGCGGAGCCGGCAAGACGAGCCTGGCCGAGGCCCTGCTCCACCGCGCCGGCACCATCGCCCGCCTGGGCCGCGTCGAGGACGGGACCACGGTGTGCGACTACGACCCCGAGGAGCAGAAGCGCGGGATCTCGCTGTCCCTCTCGGTCGCCCCGTTCGACTGGCGGGACCACAAGGTCAACCTCATCGACACCCCGGGCTACGCCGACTTCATCGGCGACGTCGCCGCGGCGCTGCGGATCGCGGACATGGCCGTGTTCGTCGTCAGTGCGGTCGACGGCGTCGAGGTGCAGACCGAGGAGGCCTGGGCCCTGGCGGCCGACCTCGGCGTCCCCCGCATGGTGTTCGTCAACAAGCTCGACCGCGAGCGGGCCAGCTTCGACACGACGCTCGCCCAGCTGCGCGACCGCCTCGGCGCGGGCGTCGCCCCGCTGGAGCTGCCGATCGGGCAGGAGGCCGACTTCCGGGGCATCGCCGACCTGCTCACCGACACGGCCCACATCTACGAGCGGGGTGTCCCCCACACCGAGCCGATCCCCGACGACATGGAGGAGCTCGAGCAACAGGTCCACGACAACCTGGTCGAGGGCATCGTCGTCGCCGACGACGCCATGCTCGAGCGCTACCTCGACGGCGACGTCCCCGGCGTCGACGAGCTCGAGACCACGCTGCGGGCGGGCGTCGCCGCCGCCACCGTGTTCCCGGTGATCGTCGGGTCGGCGACCAGCGAGATCGGCATCGACCGGCTCGCCGACTTCATCGTCGAGATCGGGCCGTCGCCGCTCGACCGGCCGGCGAGCATCACCGCGGGCAGCGGCAGCGGCAACGGCGAGGCGCCCGAGCCCATCGAGGTACCGGCCGAGGCCGGCGGCGACCCGCTGGCGTTCGTGTTCAAGACGATCGCCGACCCCTACGTCGGGCAGGTGAGCCTGTTCCGGGTGTTGTCGGGCACGCTGCACCCCGACGACCACCTGATCAACAGCCGCAGCGGCACCGACGAGCGCCTCCACGGCCTGCTGACCGTCCGGGGCAAGGAACAGGAGGTGGCGAGCGAGCTGGTGGCCGGCGACATCGGCGCGGTGGCGAAGCTGTCGAGCACGATCACGGGCGACACGCTGGCCCCCAAGGGCAAGCCGGTGGTGGTGCCCCGCATCGAGCAGCCCGAGCCGACCCTGGCCGTCGCGGTCGTGGCCCGCACGCAGGCCGACGAGGACAAGCTGGCGTCCGCCCTGCATCGGCTGATCGACGAGGACCCGGCGCTGCGGGTCGAGCGCGTCGACGAGACCCACCAGACGCTGCTCCACGGCACCGGCGAGACCCACCTGCAGATCACCCTGGAGAAGCTCACCCGGAAGTTCGGCGCCAACGTCGACACCACCGAAGTGATGGTCCGCTACCGCGAGACGATCACGGGCGCGGCCAAGGGCGTCGAGGGGCGGCACAAGAAGCAGACCGGCGGCCACGGGCAGTTCGGCGTGTGCGTCATCGACATGGAGCCCCTCCCCCGGGGCGAGGGCTTCGAGTTCGTCAACAAGGTCGTCGGCGGTGCCATCAGCCGGAGCTACATCCCGGCCGTCCAGAAGGGCGTCGAGGAGACGATGGCCTCCGGCGGCATCTACGGCTACCCGGTGGTCGACGTCCGCGTGACGCTGACCGACGGCAAGGAGCACTCGGTCGACAGCTCGGAGATGGCGTTCAAGGTCGCCGGACGCCTGGCGTTCCGGGCGGCGATGGCCCAGGCGTCCCCGGTGATCCTCGAACCGGTGAGCCGGCTCGAGGTCAACGTGCCGATCGACCTGCAGGGCGACGTGATGGGCGACCTCAACGCCCGGCGCGGGCGGGTGCAGCGCAGCGAGACGGGCGGCGGCGGTCGCCAGACGATCACGGCCCTGGTCCCGACGTCCGAGATCCAGCGCTACGCGATCGAGCTCCGCTCGCTGACCGGTGGCCGGGGGCGGTTCCACGCCGAGCACGACCACTACGACGTGCTGCCGGCCCACCTGGTGGCGTCGGTCAAGCGCGACGTCCACGAAGAGAGCTAGGGGCGGGAACGGGGGGTGGGGCGATGGAGCGCTGCGACGAGTGCGGGTTCGACCCCGAGGAGCTGCGCCCGCCGCAGATGGTGATCGCCCTCCGGTCGTTCGGCCGCCGCTACCGGGTCCCGCTCACCCGCGGGCTGCCCGGCGAGGACCTCGACGACATCGTCCGGCGCTCCCCCGGCCCCGGCGTGTGGTCGGCGCTCGAGTACGCCGCCCACGTGGGCCAGCTCTTCGGCGTGTTCGACGACCGCGTGCGGCTCGCCCTGGCCGGCGACGAGCCGGACGAGCCGGTGGTCGACTGGGAGGCCCGCGTGGCGGCCGCCTCGGCCGGGCTGGAGCGCGAGGCGGTGGCGGACGGCCTCGCGGAGGCGGCCAGCGGGCTGGCGATCACGCTCGACGAGCTGACCGAGGACGAGTGGGACCTGACCGGCCTGACCGGCGCGGGCCGCCCGGTGCCGGTCACCCAGCTCGCCAGCATCGCCGTCCACGAGGGCAGCCACCACCTCCTCGACGTCGGGCGGGTCCTCCGGGCGGCGCGGGGCCGCTGATCCGCCCATCGGCGCAGCCGCTCAGTCGGGCAGGACCTTCTCCACCGCCTCGACGACGGTGTCCGACCCCGGCTCGACCATGGGGTTGAAGCGGGCCACGACCTCTCCGCCCGGCGCGACCAGGAACTTCTCGAAGTTCCAGCGGATGTCGCCGGTATGGCCGTCGCCGTCGGGCACGTCCACGAGCTGCTGGTACAGCTGGTGGCGGCCGTCGCCGTTGACCTCGACCTTCTCGGTCATCGGAAAGGTCACGCCATAGCTGGTCGAGCAGAACGTGGCGATCTCGTCGGCCGTGCCCGGCTCCTGGCCGCCGAACTGGTTGCACGGCACACCGAGGACCGTGAAGCCCCGGCCGGCGAACCGCTCGTGCAGCTCCTCCAGCCCGGTGTACTGGGGCGTGAGGCCGCAGCGCGAGGCCACGTTGACGAGCAGGACGGCCTTGTCCTCGTAGTCGTGCAGGTCGCTCGGGCTGCCGTCGAGGGCGTTGATCGACACGTCGTAGATAGACATGGCCGCACGCTACCGGCGGCGCCCGTTCCCGCGCCCCGCCGGGGCTTGCTAGACCGGGTGGATGGACCTGTCCCAGCTCTCCCCGTCCGACGCCGTCGTCACCCTGCGGGGCTTCGAACGGCGCTACCGGGGGCTGTTCGCGGGGCTGGGGGACGACGAGTCGCCCGACGACCTCGCCCACCGGTCGCTGCACGGCTGGTCCGCCCTCGACCACATCGTCGCCGCGGCCCGGGCCATCGCCGCCGCCGACCGGGCGCTGGCCGCCGTCGTGACCCACGACAACCCGACGCTGTCGCCCGACGACGTCGACCCCGCCGCCCGGCCCAAGCCCGGGGCGCCCACCGGCCCGGTGCACGAGCGGCTCTCCGAGCTGGGTCTGGAGGCCAACGCCGCCGCCGACCGCATCGCCAAGGTCGCGGCGGAGGACTGGGACCGGACCGGCACGATCGCCGGCACCGGCCGCACGATCACCGCCCTCGAGATCGCCCGCCTGGCCGTCGACGCCGGCGTGAGCCACCTGCCGCGCCGCGCAGCAGGTCCTGGCCGCCCTGCTCGGCCGCCCCGTCGAGCCGGACTGACCGCCCGTCCGTGCGTCGGCGCCGACGGTGCGCCGGCGCCGACATCCGGGATCGCCGCCGCCCCGAATCCCTGCTGACCCGTCACCCGACGGCTCAGTAGGAGGACATCCCATGCAACCCGTCACACGGCGCTCGTTCATCGCAACGGGCACGGCGGGGGCAATCGGGGTGGCGGGCGCCGCCACCATCGCATCGCCCCTGGCGTCGGCCGCCGCCGCCGACGACGTCGACGAGCCGACGCCCAGCGAGCTCGCCGCGCTCAGCGGACCCACCATGCTCCAGGTGCTCGACGCCCGCACGGGCAGGGTCGAGGTCCTGGTCGACCGTCGTTCGGTCGTGTTCACCGACAAGCGACTCGTGGCGCGCCTGCTGCGAGCCATCAAGTGAGGCCCCGACATGTCTTCTCATCGTGAGGCACCGGGCATCGCCAAGGACCCGGTGGCGGACAACACCGACACCTACGCCTGGCGAACGCCCAACAACACCGTGACCATCGTCACCAACTACGTCCCTGTCGAGGCTCCCGCGGGCGGCCCGAACTTCTACGAGTTCGGCGACGACGTCCTCTACGAGATCAACATCGACAACAACGGCGACGGGCTGCCGGACGTGCAGTACCTGTTCGAGTTCGAGACCCGCAACACCAACCCGAACACGTTCCTGTACAACACCGGCCCGATCACGGCGCTCAACGACGCCACCTGGAACCGGCGCCAGCGGTACAAGGTCACCAAGGTGACCTGGAAGGTCCGCCGCGGGGAGCGGCGGGGCACCGCCACGACGCTCGCCACCGGCGTGCCGACGCCCCCGTGCAACATCGGGCCCCGCTCGACCCCGAACTACGCGACGCTGGCCCAGAAGGCCGTCAAGAAGCTGCGGACGGGCGAGACGGTGTTCTGCGGCCAGCGGGCCGAGTGTTTCTACGCCGACCTCGGGTCGATCTTCGACCTGGGCACGCTGCGCAAGTTCCAGAACCTGCACCTCATCCCGACGGCCGCCGCCAACGGCGTCGACGCGCTGGCCCAGGTCAACGTGCACTCGATCGTCATCCAGGTGCCGATCGATGACCTGACCGTCGACCAGTCGGTGCCCACCGACGTGATGTCGCCGAAGTCGGTCATCGGCGTCTGGGGCGCCGCCCGCCGGCAGAAGGGCAGCATGCAGGGCGACGACCAGGACGACGACGACCGCCAGGGCTACCGGCGGCGGCGCCGCAGCGCCGGCCCGTGGATGCAGGTGTCCCGCCTGGGCATGCCGCTGTTCAACGAGGTCATCGTGCCGCTCGCCCGCAAGGACGAGTGGAACTCGAAGGGCCCCGACCGGGACAGCGACTTCGCCCAGTACGTGCAGCGCCCGGAGCTGGCGGCCCTGCTGCCGGTGCTCTACCCGGGCGTGTTCCCGAACCTGGCGGCCTACAACAAGGACCGTGCGGACCTGGTGGCGATCCTGCTCACCGGCATCCCCGCCGGCCCGGTCCCCGGGTTCCAGAACAACACGGGCACGACGTTCGCCGACGAGCTGCGGCTCAACGTGGCGGTCCCGCCGTCGGCCAACCCCAAGCGCCTCGGCGTCCTCGACGGCGACCTCGCCGGGTTCCCGAACGGCCGCCGTCTGCTGGACGACGTGGTGACCGCCGAGCTGCGGGCGGTCGCCGGCCTGACCATCCCGCTCGTCGACAGCACCTACACGGTCGACCAGGCCGCGAAGGGCATCGAGGACGGGACGTTCCCGCCGGTCCGCCAGTTCCTCGACGTGTTCCCCTACGTGGGCACGCCGTACGCCGGCTACGACGTCCCGGCGGCGTAGCCGTGACGGGGCCGCACGACACCCACGTGACGGAGGCGCCCGGGACCACGGTCCCGGGCGCCAACCCCGTCCTCGACATCGGTGGCGACGTGGGCGCCATGGTCGTCTACCTCGACGGCATGACCGACACGGGCGAGCTGGAGGCCTGCCCGGTGGGCCGGCTGGACGAGCACTTCCACACCGGGGTCCACCCCCGGGACATGGGCGGCGGCACGGTCATGGTCGCCGTGTTCCCCGCGGTGGTGGGGGGCAGTTACCACATCCTCGACCACGCCGACGTCCCCGTGGCCCTCGTCCACGTCCGGGGCGGCGAGGTCGCCGAGGTCGACCTGCGGGACCGTTGATCCCTCCGGCCCGCCGGCCGGCGTCGGCCGGCCCCCGGGGCCTACCGGGGGGCCGACGCCAGGTACTGCTCGACGGGGACCGGCGCGGCCTGCTCGTAGCCGACCGGCAGGAACAGGTCGCCCGCCGTGCTCGTGTACCACACGCCCCAGTGGTAGAAGCCGGCGAACGCCCCCGGATGCTCGGCGATGAGCTGGGCGTACAGCTCGACCCCGCGCACGTAGTGGTCGCTGTGGTTGTAGCGCCAGAGCGCCCCGTCGAGGTCGGCGGGGGCACCGTTGGCCGCCAGGTAGCGGCCGGCGGCGAGGATCGACGCCCGGTAGTCGTTGATGTCGCCCTCGCCGTAGGCGGCCCACGTCGAGGGCAGGAACTGCATCGGCCCCTGGGCCCCGGCGGTCGACGTGCCGCGGATGCGCCCCATCCCGCTCTCGACGAGGTTGACCGCAGCCAGCACGTTCCACGGGACGCCGGTGGCGGCCTCGGCCTCGCGGTAGTAGCCGACGAGCTGGTCGGCGGGCGCGGGCGCCACGATCCGCCACGCGGGCACGGTGGTGGCCGGCGCCCGCAGGAGCGCACGGAACTCGCGCCGGGCGGCGGCGTGGTTCTGCGCCACCGGGGCCAGCCCGGGCGGCAGCGCGGCGAGCACGGCGGCCTCCCACTCGGGATGGTCGCCGAGCTGCCGGTAGGCGACCTGCTGGGCCAGAGCCGCCGCGGCCAGGTCGCCGTCGGCCGTGCCGGGCGTGCGCAGGACGCCCTCGGCGGCCGCGATCTGGGCCGCCAACCCCGCGGGCTCGCCGGCCGGCACGGGCGGCCGGAGCGCGTTCACGTCCACGGGCAGCGTCGTCGTGGTCTCCGGCGGGCGCGGGCGCGGTCGTCTCGGGCGGCGCGGTGGTCGCGGCCGGGGCCGCGCTCGTCGTGGGGTCAGAGGTCGTGGTGGCGGCCGCCCGGGCCTCGGGCGAGCCGCCGTCGCCGTGCACGCCGCAGGAGGCCAGGATCACGGCGACCAGCACCACCCCTACCCCGGTCGCGGCCCGCCGTGCTGCTCCCACACCGTGGAGGGTAGTTCGGCGGCCGGCGGCTTCTGGTCTGCCGGATGGTTGCTGGTCAACCATCCGGCAGACCAGAACGAACAAGCCGGCTCAGGCCTCGGCCGAGGTCGCCTCGATCGCTGAACGGCCCCGGGAGCCGGCGCCCACCGAGATCTTGCGGGGCTGAGCCTGCTCCGCGACCGGCAAGGTGATCGTGAGCACGCCTCGGTCGTAGTTGGCCTCAAGCCGGGAGGTGTCGAGGCTCTCGCCGAGGAGGATCCGCCGGGTGAAGCTGCCGCGGGGCCGCTCGCTGGCGAGGATCTCGTCGTCGTCCTTGCGCTCGACGTCGCGGGTGGCGGTGACGGTGAGCGTGTCGCGCTCGACCGTGAGGTCGATGGCGTCGGGGTCGACGCCCGGCAGGTCCAGGTCGAGGACGACTTCGTTGCCGCGGCGGTAGGCGTCCATCGGCACGCCGGCGCCCGCCCGGCGCCACACCTGATCAAACTGCTCGGTCAGGCGGTCGAAGTCACGGAAGGGATCGAAACGCACGAGCATCACGTAACTCCTCCTGGTGAGTGCGGTGAGTCTTGCGCTAGAAATACTACCCCACGCATCCACTTACCTAACAACTATGCACTCAAGTTTTCTGCTCCCCATCAGGCACTGTCGAGATCGGACCAATCCTCCGGGTTGTCCTCGACGAAGTGCTCGACGATCTCGCTGTCGACGCCGTCGACCAGGACCAGACCCCGGCGGCGAGGCGGCTCCTCGGCCGAGTACAGGAGGATGCGCCAGGTCGGGCGGCTGAGCAGGCCCCGCCAGCCCATCTGGGCCGATGCGTGGCCGACCGGGAAGCCGACCGCCCGGCTCGCGGCGACCAGGGCGTCCTGCTCGTCGACGTCGAGGTTCCAGCCGCTGGCGATCTGGTAGGCGCCGACGATCGTGAGCAGCACAGCCGCCAGCAGGAAGCCGGCGTTGACGTACGGCGAGTCGTCCACCAGCAGCCAGACCGCAACGCAGGCGGCGGCGAGGCCCAGGTACAGGTAGCCCGGGACCCGGCGGCGGTTGTTGTTGGGGAACAGGTACGGGCCGACGTAGCCGGCCGCGTTCAGGTCGTCGGGCAGCTCGTCGGTGACCGCGGCGTCGTCGCTGGCGTCGACCGGCGCGTCCTTCGGGGTGTCGTCCTCCGCCATGCGGGCGTCGACCGTAGCCACGACGGCGTCAGCGGGGCCAGGCGGCGCGCAGCTTGGCCCATGTGTCGCCGAGCGGCTCGGGCAGCACCCGGACCTCGGCGACCGAGGTCATGAAGTTCGAGTCGGCCTGCCAGCGGGGCACGACGTGGACGTGCAGGTGCGACGGGATGCCCGCCCCGGCCGCCTCGCCCAGGTTGATCCCCACGTTGACGCCCTGGGGCCGGTAGGCCGCCTTGACCGCCGCCACCGCCGCCCGGGTCGCGGCCCACAGCGCGTCGGACTCCGCCGGCGTGAGGTCGTCCAGCTCGCCGACCTCGCGGTAGGGCATCACCAGCACGTGTCCGCTGGTGTAGGGGTAGGCGTTGAGGATGGCGAAGATCAGCTCGCCCCGCCACACCACGTGGATCTCGTCGTCGGGCAGGCCGGTGGCCAGGATGCGGGTGAAGATCGAGCCCTCCCCCGCCAGGGCGCCGTTGCCCGCGGCCGCGACGTAGTCCGACCGCCAGCCGGCCCACAGCCGGTCCATCGGGCCCGCCATCAGGCGTGGGCGGCGATCTCGGCGGCCACCCGCTCGATGAACGTCGCCACCGGAACGTCCCGCTCGACCTCGCCGCCCCGCCGGTTGTCGCCCACGGTGTCGGCCGCCACGTCGTCGGCGCCCACGACCACCACGTGCGGGACCTTCTCCAGCTTGGCCTTGCGGATGCGGGCACCCAGCGGCTCGTCCGCCGCGGACATCGCCACCCGCAGGCCCGCCGCCTCCAGTCGGGACACGAGGCCCCGGGCGTGGGGCTCGTGGTCGGACCGCACCGGCAGCACCTGCACCTGGACCGGCGCCAGCCAGGTCGGCAACGCGCCCGCGGTGTGCTCCAGCAGCACCCCGAAGAACCGGTCGAACGACCCGAACATGGCCCGGTGGATCATCCGGGGCTCGTGGCGCTGGTTGTCCTCGCCGACGTACTCCAGCCCGAACCGGGGCGGGAACTGGAAGTCGACCTGCAGGGTCGAGAGCTGCCAGCGCCGCCCGATGGCGTCGCGCACGTGGACATCGATCTTGGGGGCGTAGAACGCGCCCTCGCCCTCGGCTACCACATACGGGATGCCGGCCGCCTCGATCGCCCGGCGCAGCGACTCCTCGGCCCGGTCCCAGTCGGCGGGCTCGCCCACGAACTTGTCGGGGCGGGTCGACAGCTCGGCGTCGTAGTCGTCGAAGCCGTAGTCGCGCAGCAGCCGCAGCATGAACTGCAGCAGGCTCGCCAGCTCGTCGTCGAGCTGCTCGTCGGTGCAGTAGATGTGCGAATCGTCCTGGGTGAACCCCCGGGCCCGCAGCAGGCCGTGGACCACGCCCGACTTCTCGTACCGGTAGACGGTGCCCAGCTCGTAGAGCCGCAGCGGCAGCTCACGGTAGGAGCGCTGCCGCGATCGGTAGATCAGGGTGTGCATCGGGCAGTTCATCGGCTTGGGGTAGTACTTGTGCCCCTCGTCGAGCTCCATCGGGGGGTACATGCCGTCCGCGTACCACTCGAGGTGCCCGCTGATCTTGAACAGCTCCTCCTTGGCGAGGTGCGGGGTGAAGACGAACTCGTAGCCCGCCTTGCGGTGCTCCTCGCGGCTGTAGTCCTCCATCAGCTTGCGGACCAGCCCACCCTTGGGGTGGTAGAGCGGCAGCCCGCTGCCGACCTCGGGTGGGAAGTGGAACAGGTCCAGCTCGGCGCCGAGGCGGCGGTGGTCGCGCTTGGTGGCCTCCTCCAGGAACCGGAGGTGGGCCTCCAGCGCGTCCCGGGTGTCCCAGGCGGTGCCGTAGATCCGTTGGAGCTGCGGGTTGTGCTCGTCGCCCCGCCAGTAGGCGCCGGCGACCCGCAACAGCTTGAAGTGCCCGAGGTGGCGGCCGGTGTGCTCGACGTGGGGGCCCCGGCAGAGGTCGAGGAACCCGGGCCGCCCGGCGAAGGGCGGGTGGTCCTTGGGCTTGGCCGGCGGGTTCTCGTAGGTGCGGACCTCGCCCCGGTCGCCGGTGCCCGACATCGGGTCGGTCGACGCGTCGTCGATGATCTGCAGCTTGTAGGGGTGGTGGGCGAAGATCTCGCGGGCCTCGGCCGCGGGGATCTCGTCACGCACGAACGGCTGCCCCTCGTCGATGATCTCGCGCATGCGGGCGTCGATGCGCTCGAGGTCGTCGGGCGCGAAGGTGGCGCCGCCGGGCAGCTCGAAGTCGTAGTAGAAGCCGTCCTCGACCGGCGGCCCGATGCCGAAGGTCGCCTCGGGGAACAGGTCGAGCACCGCCTGCGCCAGCACGTGGGCGGTGGAGTGGCGGATGGTGTACAGCCCCGCGTCGCTGTCGGCGGTGACGATGGCGACGCGGTCACCGTCGGCCAGCTCGGTCGCCAGGTCGCGCTGGGTCCCGTTGATCTCGGCGATCACCGCCGAGCGGGCGAGGCGGGAGCCGATCCCCTGCGCCAGGCCGAGCGCCGTCGTGCCGGACGGGACCGCGCGGGTCGAACCGTCGGGCAGGGTGATCACGATCTCGGCCATGGACGCCGAGGTTACCGAGCGGCGGTGACGGCCCCCGCATGGATAGGCGCGGCCGCCGCGCCGTCGCGGTGGCCGTTCCCGCCGATGATCGCGGGCGGCTGGCTGGGCAGCGCCTCGTCGCGGCGGGTGGCGTACTCGTCGACGTACTCCTGCCCGGACAGCTCGCGGATCTCGTACATCAGCTCGTCGGTGAGCGTGCGCAGGAGCAGCCGGTCGTCGCCCTGGCCGGGCCGGGGGTGGATCGGCCGGCCGATGCGGATCTCGCACGGCCGGAAGGGCGACGGCGCCTTGGCCCCCGGCGGCTGGATCTCGCGGGTGCCGACCATGCCCACCGGCACGAGCGGCGCGCCGATGCGGACCGCCAGGCGGGCGGGCCCGGTGTGGCCCTTGTGCAGCCGGCCGTCGCGGCTGCGGGTGCCCTCGGGGTAGATGCCGAACAGCTCGCCCCGTTCGAGCACGCCGGCGGCGGCGTCGAGCGCCCGCGTGCTGGCGTCGCCGCCGGTCCGGTCGATCGGGATCATGCCCAGGGCCGGGAACAGGTGCTTGGTCTTCCAGTCGTCGAGGTACTCGGCCTTGCCCACGAACGTGATCCGCCGGGGCAGCACCGACGGCAGCAGGAACGAGTCGATGACCGACGTGTGGTTGGGGCAGATGATCGCCGGCCCCGACGCCGGCAGGTTGTCGGCGCCCCGGACGTAGATGCGCCACCCCGCCCGGAAGATCGGCGTCAGGATGGCGCGGGCGACCGGGTACAGCGTGCCGTACTGGCGATCGTCGCCTCCCGGTCCGGGCATGGCCGGAGCCTACGCCCCGGCGCCGGGGCCGCGGGCCGGTTCAGCTTCGCGACAGGTCGACGCCGAGCAGGGCCGCCGCCTGGGACACGTCCTTGCCGAGGTCGGCGGCCTCGTCGACGGCGGCGATGGCGGCCGGCGTGTCGAGGTCGTCGTCGAGCGCGGCCCGCGTGGCGTCGAGGGCGCCGTCGCCGTCGCCGCCGCCCGCGGCCAGCCATCGGGCGAGCCGATCGGCGGCCTCGGGCATGAGCGCGTCCTCCCAGTCCCACGGGAACCGGTAGTGGTGGCTGAGCACGGCCAGCCGGATGGCCCGCGGGTCCCAGCGCTTGCGCAGCTCGGACACGAACACCAGGTTGCCGAGCGACTTGGACATCTTCTCGCCGTCGAGCCGGACCATCGCCTGGTGCATCCAGTGGCGCACGAACCGCTCGCCGGTCGCCGCCTCGGACTGGGCGGCCTCGCACTCGTGGTGGGGGAAGATCAGGTCGACGCCCCCGCCGTGCAGGTCGATCGTCGTGCCCAGCTCGCGCAGCGCCAGCGCCGAGCACTCGATGTGCCAGCCCGGGCGGCCGGGGCCCCACAGGGACTCCCACGCCGGCTCGTCGGCCGCCGACGGCTGCCACAGCACGAAGTCGAGCGGGTCGCTCTTGTGCGGGTCGTCGACGTTGCCGCCCCGCTCCGCCGCCAGGCGCAGCATCTCGTCCCGGTCGAGGTGGCTGACCTGGCCGAAACGCTCGAACCGGGACACGTCGAAGTAGACCCCGCCGCCGGCCTGGTAGGCGTAGCCCCGGTCGAGGACCATGCCGATGAAGCCCCGGATGTCGGGGATCGCCGAGGTCGCCCGGGGCTCGCTCCAGCACGGCAGCAGCTCGAGCGCCCGCATGTCGTCGTCGAACCGGGCGGTCTCGGCGGCGGCCAGGTCGAGGTAGTGGACACCGAGCTGGCGGGCCCGGCGCAGGATGTCGTCGTCGACGTCGGTCACGTTGCGGACCGCGCGGGTGTCGTGGCCCCGGTCGCGCAGCCGGCGCTGGAGGACGTCGTAGGCGAGGTAGACGGCGGCGTGGCCGATGTGGGTGGCGTCGTACGGCGTGATGCCGCACGTGTACATGGTGACGATCGGGCCGGGCGTGAACGGGACGACCTCGTTGCGCGAGGTGTCGAACAGCCGCAGCGGCTCGGCCTCGCCCAGGTCCGGCGCGCTCACGCGGAGGGCTCGGCCGCCGCGGGCCGCTTGGTCGAGCCGTTGGGCTTGGCCGGCGGCGCGGCCCCGTCCCCGTCCGCTGTCCTTCGACGTCAGCCCCCTCGGGGATGCCGGTGAGCTTCAGCGCCACCCGGGTCTTGTAGTGCATGTTGAGCTGCAGCAGCACCGCGGTGAACGACTCGATCGGCGTCGCCATGGCCAGCTCGCCGGCGTTGAGCGGGCGCATGTTGGGGATCTTGGCGACGATGTCGCTGGTGACCTCGACCGCCTCGGCGTGGTCGGAGCAGATCAGCACGTCGCTCTCGATCGGCTCCCGCAGGTCGCCCAGCTCCTTGGCCGGCACATGGTGGAAGGCGGCGGCGACCATGCAGTGGGGCACGGCGGCCTGGACGCTGGCGGCCACCGAGCCGCGGGGTGGCACGAGGGGCTGGAACTCCTTGCCCAGCTTGGTGAGGGCGTTGGCCATCGACACGACGACCTTGCCCCGGAGCTTGTCCTCGACCAGCACGGCGGTCTGCGTGGCCCCGTCCCAGGGGGTGGCGATGACCACCACGTCGGTGTCCGCCGCCTGGGCGTTGTTCCCGGCCCCGATGGTCAGCCGCCGGTCGGACCACTGCTCGAGGAGGCCGTCCACGACCTCCATCGCCCGGTACTTGGATCGGGAGCCGACCACGACGTCGTAGCCGACCGACGCCAGGCGGGCGGCCAGCGCCTTGCCCGCGGGGCCTGTTCCACCCAGGATGCCGATGCGCACGGCGTCAACCTAGCGGCGGGGCCCGGCGGGACACCCAACCGGCGGTCGGGGTAGAAACCCCGGGATGGCCCTGGCGATACACGGCGTGCGGGTGGTGCGGGACGGCCGGGCGATCCTCGACGGGGTCGACTGGGAGGTCCGGGCGGGCGAGCGTTGGGTCGTCCTCGGCCCCAACGGCTCGGGCAAGACGACGCTGCTGAGGGTGGCGTCGCTCTACCTGCACCCGTCCTCGGGCACCGTCGAGGTGCTCGGCGAGCGGCTGGGCCGGGTGGACGTCCGGCGCCACCGGGCCCGCATCGGCCTGGTCAGCCCCGCGCTGGCCGACCTGCTGCGCCCGACGGTCCTCGTGCTGGACATCGTGATGGCGGCCCGGGAGGCGGCGCTGGAGACCTGGTGGCACACCTACGGCGACGACGACCGGCGCCACGCTCTCGACCTGCTCGAACGCACCGGCACCGACGCACTCGCCGGCCGGGAGTTCGGGACGCTGTCCTCCGGCGAGCGCCAGCGGGTGCTGCTGGCCCGGTCGCTGTGGGGCGATCCCGGGCTCGTGCTCCTCGACGAGCCCACGGCCGGCCTCGACCTCGGCGCCCGGGAGGACCTGGTCGCCCGCCTGACGCACCTGGCCGACGACCCCGCCACCCCGCCGACCGTGCTGGTCACCCACCACGTGGAGGAGATCCCGGCCGGCTTCACCCACGCGCTGCTGCTGCGGGACGGCCGGATCGCCGGCGCCGGTCCGATCGACGAGGTCGTCACCGCGCCCGCGCTGTCGGCCGTGTTCGGGCTGCGGCTGGCTCTCGACCGCCGGGGCGGGCGGTTCGCGGCCCGGGCCGTGCCCTGATCGTGCTACTCCCCCGCCCCGTCGCCCGACACCAGGGCCAGGAGGCGGGGCTTCGATCGCACGATCTCGTCCCGGAGCAGCCGCTCGACCAGCGGCCCGCCCAGGCCGCCGCCGTAGTGGAGGTGCATGGCCAGCCGGCTGCCGTCGCCGGCCGGCGTGACCTCGGCGGACAGGACCCAGCCCGCGTGGTCGCGGCCGTCGTGCTCGCGCCGCTCGAACCGGACCCGGCCCGGGGGCTCGTGGACGGTCCGCACCATCCGCAGCCGCTTGGACCGGGCGAACGGCCCCAGACGGCCCCGGAGGTCGACCGACCAGGCCGGGCCGGGGTCCCCGGCGTCGGGGTCGGTCGCCACCGCGTGGGGCACGATGTCGAGCCACTCGGGGTAGCGCGCCAGGTCCTCGACCAAGGCGAACAGCGCCTCGGGCGGGCACGGGGCGACGAGGTCGGCCGTCACGTCCACGCGGCGATCGTGGCACCTGGTGAACCGAACGCCCAACCGGGCTCAGGCGGGCGGGTCGGCCACCGGGCCCGGGCGGACCGCCAGCAGCACCCCGTCGCGCACCCGGACCAGCGCCTCGGCGGCCGTCATCTCGTTGCTCACGCCCCGGGTGGTGCCGGGCTCCAGGTCCTCGCCGGCGAGCGGGTAGAGCAGCCCCTCGGTGGTCACGCCCCGGGCCGGGCCGTGGACCGGCAGCAGGCTCACGATGGCCCCCGGCTCGCCGGTCAGGACCGCCTCGTCGCGCACCACCCACAGCCGCGCCCGTCCGATCCAGGCCTCGACCGCCACGCCCGCCAGCCGGGGCGCCGCCAGCGACAGGGCGACCGCCAGGGCGTGGTCGAACCGGTCGCCGGCCCCGGTGACCACCACGATCCGCCGGGCTCCCCGGGCCAGGGCGGCGTCGAGGGCCAGGTCGAGGTCGGTGGCGTCCTTGGCCGCGGGGTGGCGCTCGACCGGCACCCCGGCCCGCTCGGCGGCCGCCAGGCTGGCCGGGTCGACCGAGTCCATGTCCCCGACCACCAGGTCGGGCGTCAGGCCCAGGCGGCGGGCGCCGTCCAGCCCCGAGTCGGCCGCCACGACCAGGGCGCGATCGCCCGGGACGCCCAGCGCGGCGGCGTCGACCGCCGGGAGCCCGCCGCCGCCCACCACGACCGCGACGTCGGCCGGGGGCGGCGTCACCCTGACTGGTGGACGTCGACGCGCCGGCCGGCGGCCACCAGCACGTCCCGCGAGTGCTCCCACAGCCGCTCGATGCCGCCGACCGTGAACTCGGTGAGCAGGTCGATCAGCGCCTCGCGGTTCCAGTTGCGGTCGTCGGCGTCGCGCCGGGCGAGGCCCTCGGCCATGCGGAAGAACATGAGGGCCAGCAGCTCGGCCGCGTCGCCGACGTCGACGCCCAGCTCCTCCCAGCGGGACTTGGTGAACGCGCTGATCTCGTACAGCACCCGGCGGCGGACCTCGCCGGGCGTGTCGGTCGCCCGGTCGACGATGCCCTGCTCGGCGTTGAGCAGCACCGTCACCGCGTCGCGGTCGTTGGCGAACAGGTCGAACACGGCCGTGAAGTTGTGGCGCACGAACGCCGGGAGCGGGAAGTCGGCCGACTCCTCGAAGCTCGACGACAGCCGGGCGACGACCCGCTCGGCCGACTCCTCGACGACGGCCGCGAACAGGTCCTCCTTGCCCCCGAACAGCTCGTACACGGTCGGCCGCGGGGTGCCCGACAGGCGGGCCACCCGCTCGATCGTCGCCCCGTGGTAGCCGTGGCGGGCGAACACCTCGCGCGCCGCGTCGAGCACGCCCCGCCGCTGCTCCGCGATCGGCTGCGCGCGCGGCCGGCCGGGGCGCCGCCGGACGGTGGGCTGCCCGGCGCGGTCGACGTCGTTCCCCCCAGGCATCGGCCCCCCCACCCGATCGGCACCAGGACCGGCTGCGGTCTGACTCATGTCGAGGCGACCTCACCATTTTCCGTCAGTGACGTCGGAATAGTACCCGCGGTTGCCGCCGTGGGTGGCGGAGTTGGCCCACGGCTACGGTTCGAGCCCGATGCGACGCACCCTGTTCGACGACGAGCACGACCTGTTCCGCGACAGCGTGGCCCGGTTCATCGCCGACGAGGTCGCCCCGCGCAATGCCGGGTGGGAGGAGGCCGGCCTGGTCGAACGCGACTTCTTCACGGCGGCCGGCGCGCACGGCTTCCTGGCCATGTCCGCCCCGGTCGAACACGGCGGCGGCGGGGTCGAGGACTTCCGCTACAACCTGGTGATCGCGGAGGAGATCCAGCGGGCGGCAGTCAATGCCGCCGGCCTCGGCTGGACGCTCCACAACGACGTCTGCCTGCCGTACTTCCTCGCCCTCACCAACGACGAGCAGAAGGCCCGCTGGCTGCCCGGCATCTGCTCGGGCGAGCTCATCACGGCCATCGCCATGACCGAGCCGGCCATCGGCTCCGACCTCGCCTCGATGGGTACCACCGCCCGGCGCGACGGCGACGACTACATCGTCAACGGGGCCAAGACGTTCATCACCAACGGCATCAACGCCGACCTCGTCATCACCGCGGTCAAGACCGACCCGAGCCAGCGGCACCGGGGCATGTCGCTGATGGTGATCGAGCGGGGGGCGCCCGGCTTCGAGCGGGGCCGCAACCTCGACAAGATCGGCCTCCACGCCCAGGACACGGCCGAGCTGTTCTTCGACGACGTCCGCGTGCCGGTCGCCAACCGCCTGGGCGAGGAGGGCGAGGGCTTCCGCTACCTGGTGACCAACCTGCCCCAGGAGCGCCTGTCGATCGCGGTGACCGCGGTGGCCGCCGCCCGGGCCGCCTTCGACCAGACGCTGGCCTACGTCTCCGAGCGCCAGGCGTTCGGCCAACCGATCGGGTCGTTCCAGAACAGCCGGTTCCGCATGGCCGAGATGGCGACCGAGATCGAGATCGCCCAGAGCTTCGCCGACCGCTGCGTGCTGGCGCTCAACGCCGGCGAGCTGACCGCCGAGGAGGCGGCCATGGCCAAGTGGTGGTCCACCGAGCTGCAGGGCCGGGTCACCGACACGTGCGTCCAGCTCCACGGCGG
Source organism: uncultured Acidimicrobiales bacterium (assembly GCA_963830865.1). Lineage (GTDB taxonomy): Bacteria > Actinomycetota > Acidimicrobiia > Acidimicrobiales > VFJN01 > ZC4RG19. Next base: position 124,406 of record CAWHNU010000002.1, read on the forward strand.
GTACGGCTACATGAGCGAGTACCCGGTGGCGCGGGCCTACGCCGATGCCCGGATCACCCGCATCTACGGCGGCACGACCGAGATCATGAAGGAGATCATCGGCCGGTCCCTGGGGCTGTAGGCGCCGACCGACGCGTTTTCGTCCCTGGGACAAACGCGGGTTCGGGGTCAGCGCCGGAGGAGGTCCTTGGCGATGTGCGTGATCTGGATCTCGTCGGTGCCGGCGTAGATCTGGAGCACCTTGGCGTCGCGGGCGAGCTGCTCGACCTGGAACTCGCTCATGTAGCCGTTGCCGCCGAACAGCTGGACGGCCTCCAGGGCGACCTCGGTCGCGGCCCGGGCCGAGTACAGCTTCATGGCCGACGCCTCCGCGAGCGTGAAGCCCCGGCCGGTGGCGGATGCCTCCACGACCCGGAACACCAGGTTCTGGACGTTGAGCCGGGCCACCTCCATGCGGGCGAGCTTGTCCTGGATCAGCTGGAACTCGCCGATGGGCTGGCCGAACTGCACCCGGTCGCGGGCGTAGGCGACGGACAGGTCGAGGCACTGGGAGATGATCCCGAGGGCCATCGCCGCCACGCCCGAGCGCTCCTGGAGGAACGTGGCCTTGGCCGCGGTGCGTCCGCCCCCCTCGACCTCCTCGGACTCGCCGATCAGCCGGTCGCGGCCGACCCGGACGTCGGTCAGGAACAGCTCGCCGGTCGGCGACGAGTGCATGCCCATCTTGCGCAGCGGCTTCGACTGCTCCAGCCCCGGCATCCCCGAGTCGAGGACGAAGCTCAGCACCTTGCGCTCGGCGGGCGGGTTGCCCTCGTCGAGCTTGCAGATGAACACGATCGTGTCGGCGTACGGGCCGTTGGTGATGAAGGTCTTCGACCCGTTGAGGACGTACTCGTCGCCGTCGCGCCGGGCCGTCGATGCCATCGAGCCGAAGGCGTCGGACCCGGACCCGGGCTCGGTGATGGCCCACGACCCGATCGTCTCCATGGTCAACAGCGGGAGGGCCCACCGCTTCTTCTGGGCGACCGTGCCCCGGGACAGGATCGCCGCCGACGTGAGGCCTATCGACACGCCCATCGCCGTGACCATGCCGGGGCTCCAGCGGCACAGCTCGATGATGGGGATGAGCTGGAACGCGGTGGCGTTGGCGGCCTCGGCGGGGTCGCGGCCGGCCGATGCCTCCTCGGGTTCGTCGCCCGCCGCCGTTCCCGCCTCGTCGCGGGCGATCTGGCGCTCGAAGCGGTCGCGGGCCATGGCATCCATGCCGAAGGTGCGGAGGAGCTTGCGGAGGATGTCGTAGGGCGGCAGGTCGCCGTGCTCGAGCTCACGGTGGTGCGGCACGACCTCCTTGTCGATGAAGTCGCGCACCGCGGCCTGGACCATCTGCTGTTCTTCCGACCACTCGAGCATGGGATCCCTCCGCCGGTTATCGCATTCAGTGTGCGCGAACTGTACCGGCCACTACGCCGCGTGGATCGGGTGCCGAAAGGTGGCATCCTGTATGGACCCCCCAGGACAGCCGAGGAGCAGCGCGTGTCGTTTCGGGTCAAGGATCGCGTGGTGTACCCGCATCACGGGGCAGCCGTCATCGAGGCCACCGAGAAGCGGCCGACGCCGCCCGACGGCGAGGACAAGGAGTTCTTCGTCCTCCGGATGACGCACGGCGACCTGGTGCTGAAGGTCCCCGTCGACAAGGCGGAGGAGATCGGCATGCGCTACCCGATCAGCGTCGAGGACGTCGAGGACGTCTTCGAGGTGCTGGCCAAGAAGGACGTGCGCGAGCCGACCAACTGGTCCCGGCGGTTCAAGAACCACCAGGAGAAGCTCAAGTCCGGGGACGTGTACCAGGTCGCAGAGGTGGTCCGGAACCTGGCGCTGCGCGACAACGACAAGGGGCTGTCCGCCGGCGAGAAGTCGATGTTCGTCAAGGCCCGGCAGGTGCTCGTGTCCGAGCTGGCCTTCGCCCTCGACATCAGCGAGGACGAGGCGATGGAGCGGCTGGCCAAGACCATCGCGTGACCCGGGCATGCGGGCGGCTCCGGGGGTGACCGGACTCCGCACGCCCCGTCGCCGATACTCCTGAGTCATCACCTAATGTTCCGGCTCCGGCCGGCAGGGGATCCTCTCCCGCCGGACCCTGGGGCGCGGATCGTCGGCGGAGCACGATGACGAGGGATCACTCATGAGCGACACACCGCAAGGGCCTGACTGGTGGCAGGCGTCCGACGACAAGTGGTACCCGCCGCCGCGGCCCCAGATGCCCGGTGAGGCCGACACGGTCGCCGCCCCGGTCGCCGCGGGCTACGCCCCGCCGGGGGTTCCGCCGGGCGTCCCGCCGACCGGACCGCCGATGGGACCGCCGATGGGCGGCCCGAGCGGTGGCTACGGCCCGGTCGGCCCGGCTCCCGGTCCGGGTCCGGGCGTCGGTCCCGGCCCGGGCGGCCCCGGGTTCCCGCCCGGGGCGCCGAGCCCGTACGGCGGCATGCCGGCGGGGCCGGGCGGTCCCGCGCCCAACCGCACGCCCCTGTACGTGGCCATCGGCGTGGTGGCCGCGGCGGCGGTCGTCGGCCTCATCCTGCTGCTGGGCAACGACGACGAGACGGCCGACCCGCCCGGGCCCCGCCAGCAGACGACCGAGTCACAGACGACCGAGCCCGACGTCACGGAGCCGGCCACGGTCGACATCACCGAGCCCGAGGACCCGGGCGAGGCGGACGCGGGCGAGGTCGCGGCGCTGGAGCTGGCCGACAGCGGCTTCACGGCGTTCGAGTCCGACGACGGCCCGGCGGCCAGCTACGGCGCCATCATCCGCAACACCGGCGACGAGCCGATCGAGTCCTTCTACGTCAACGTCGACCTGTACGACGACAGCGACGCCCTGTTCCACAGCTGGAGCTTCGAGATCGGCCGCATCGACGCTGGCGCCGACCTGGGCATCGGCGAGCACGTGATCGGCGACGTCCCCAACGGCGTCAGCCGCATGGAGGTCGCGTTCGAGGACCGGCCGTACGCCGATCCGATGCCCGACGGCACGCTGTCGCTGGAGGGCGAGGTCGGCTTCGCGGGCGACGATTACTACACGGACATCACCTACACGGCGGCGTCCACGTACGCGGTCGACCTCGAGTTCGCCCACGCCTACGCCATCCTGCGCGACGCGTCGAACAAGATCGTCGGCGCCGAGGACGACTTCATCACCAAGGTCCCGGCCAACGGCAAGACGGCCGACACGATCTCGATCAACAACCTCAACCTCCCCCCGGGCGTCGACCACGTCGAGGTCTACGTCGACGCGGGACGATCTTCTAGGCCCCGGACGCGACTCGTCCCCGGGACCGGCCGCACGGCGGCCTGGCGTCGGTAGCCGCCCTGATTACGGCGGGCGGTGCGAGCAACCGTGGGAGTAGCCGGCTGGGCCACCACCTTGAGAGTTCGGCCCGTGGTGCGCCGACCGAGCTGGGCGGACACGGGGGCAGGTTGGCGGGCGCCGATGGCGCGGCCATGCCCGCGAATGCCCGGGACTCGCTGTGTCGTTGGGCGCGAATTGGGCGTGTCGTGAACCTTCTGCTCCGTGGCTCGACCCGGGTCGTTCCACTGCGGATTCCCGTCGAGCGGCAGCGAGCAGGTCGGCGGAACGCGATGTCGGCGGCGAGGGAACGGGGCCTAAGGTCGGGGGGCATGTTCGCCGTGGAGCTTGTGTTCGAGGACGACGATCGTCGTCTCGCTGCCCGCCCGGCTCACCGTGAGGTGCTGGCCGGGCTCCATGCCGAGGGCCGGCTGGTCATGGCCGGACCGTGGGCCGACGACTCCGGAGCACTCCTGGTGTTCGACATCGACCGGCCGGGCGTCGACAAGATCCTGGCCACCGATCCCTACTACGCGACTCCTGGCGTGACGGTCGCCGCCGTGCGCGACTGGCGCCCGGTGGTCGGGCCGCAGGGCCTGTCCTAGTCCGAGCGTTGGGCCGCTGGCGGGCGGCGCCCAGTGGCCTCGGGTAAGGCGACGAGACGCTGGCACGACGGCTCTGGCGAGGACCGCCAGCCGACAGGCCAGGGCAGCGCTGGCACCCAGCCTCACCAGCGCCAGAACCGACAGCTCGGGGGGCAGGACTCGAACCTGCAACACGCAGCGGCTTCCTACAATTCGTAGCGATGAGCGCCGTGGAACGATATCGGGGGTATCTCGCACTCGGGGCCCTTGGTGATCTTGTGGGTGTCGGTCGAGGTTCGGCCCATCGTGCTCTTCGGCGTGGCCCACCCTGGGACGCCTCGGTATCGGGGTGATCGTGACGCAGTAATGGCTTCGGAGGGCGCCAAGCGTTCCGGGCTTCGGCGCTGCTAGTTGGCGGTCGCTGCAGCGAGGCGGTGGACTCTTCCCGCTCTTCCCGTGCCTACCCACGGCTCGAACGTATGGGATTGAGGAAATGCGCTGGCGACTCGAACCCCCGCGAGAAGAACGCGAGCAACCAGGGGTTCTAGCAGTGAGTCACGACTCCGCAGGGTGCTCGGCGATCGCCGCATCGGCGCTGGTAGGCACACCCGGCCGGAGCGCCATACCGAACTGTTCCTGCGCTCTTCCCGCGGCTGGCCCAGCTCGAACGTGGGTTGGGGTGTGGCGGTGGTCGGCTGGGGCCGCCCGTCCCCGATCTGGTCATGGAGCTTGGCGCAGTCGGGCCCGCCACTGGTCATCGGGGGCGGCTGCCCGCGGTGGGCCTCCTCGCGGTCATCTGATCTCAGGGCACGCCGAACGCGGCCAGGGTCTGGCTGCCGTCCGCCTCCCATCCGACGACCAGGACCCGACCCGCGGAGATCACCATGTGCTGCACCACACCGACGGCCACCGGGACGCTCGCCAGCGGCTTGCATGTCGCCGCACCGCAGCCATCGGCCGCCAGGGCGACCAGCGTCTCGTCGTCGGTGGCGTACACGACGTCGCCGCCGATCATCAGCCGGCGGAAGGAGCCGTCCAGTGGGGCGCTCCACTCGGGTGTGCACTCGGCCTGGCCGCAACCCGAGGCCGGGTAGGCGTCGAGCACCCTCTGGACCGGCGTACCCCCACCCTGGTTGCGGTAGGCGACGACGTAGATCCGGTCGCTGGTCGCGGCGATCTCGTCCACCCCGCCGGCGTCACCGGGATCGGTGCCGACCGAGTACGGCGCCTGCCACAGCGGGGTTCCGTCGTCCGCGTCCAGGACCTCGAGCCGGCCGTACTCGAACACCCCATTGGGAGGCACCTCGACCCGGAAGCTCCGCCGCAGGTACACCTGACCGTTTGCCGCGACCACGGGATCGTTGACCGCGATCCCGTCACCGGTCGTGGTCCACACCGGTAGGCAGCTGGGGGCACCGCAGCCGGCGGCGTCGTAGGCCAGGACCGTGCCCGCCTGGTTGACGTAGATCCGTCCGTCGGCGATCGTCGGCGCCACGTTGCTCAGGGTGTCGAGCTCCGCGGTCCAGAGGATCTCCAGCGTCGCCTGGTCCCGCACGACCAGGCGATGGTCCCCGAGGAAGACGGGGTCACAGTTGCCGGCATCCATGTGGGCGACGATCGAACCGGACGTCACTGTCGCCGACGTCACCATCCGCGTCGTTCGGAGGGCGATCGTGTCGCCCGACGACGGGTCCATGCGCCGCAGATCCGCGAGGGAGTCGTGCCTGAGTTTGGGCGGGCGGGATGGCCGACGAGAAGGTCCGCTCCCGAGAACACGACCGGTGGCGTCACCTCGAACTCCTCACCAGTGTTGGGCAGGGCGCGCTCCCAGACCAGCGACCCGGTCGCCAGCTCGTAGGCCCGAACGGCGGAGGTACCCGAGACCGAATGGGTGGCGTAGGCGCGACCTGCGTCGGTCACCGGCTCGGACAGACGGCCGGGAGCCGACGTCGACCATTGGAGTGTGAGTCGGTCGACATTGGCCGCGGTCAGCTGATTCTCCAGTGGGTTGTTGCGTGTCTGGCCTCCGTTGGAGCCGATCTGCTGCCACCAACAGCCCGACAGCGTCACGGCCAACAGGACGGCCGTACCAGTGCGAGCCACACAGGCAACCCGACGGCCACGATCTGTGGTCCCCATCCCCAGCCTCTCCCCTTCGCTTCGGCGGGAAGTTCGCGGAGCCTGTATCTGCGCCCGGTCAGTAGATCAGCGCGGTGGAAGGCCGTGTCGTGGTGCGCCGTCGTGGTCACAGCGTGCCCGGTAGCGGCGCGCCGGCGGCGCCTCCCCCTTCCGCCACGGGACGACTCTAGGTTGGCCCCACCCTCGTTCGTGACCGCGTGTCCGCCCGCCGTCGGGCGGGGGCCCAGCACGCGAGCCACGCGGCCGCTCCCACGGCGGTGAGCACGTGCCACCCGGCGTGGCCCTGGGCCAGGCTCTCGGGCCGGCACAGGGGCGCACCGGTGCGCGTGAGCAGGTTGGCGGCGACGCCCACCGCCAACGCCACCAGCGCCAGGACCGGCGGCCGCGGCGGCGGCAGCGGTCGGCGGCGCCAGGCGACGAGCCCGACCGCCACCGCCAGCGCCGCCAGCGCGCCATCGTGCAGCACTTCCGCCCCGGCCGGCATCGGCCCGTGGTACAGGAAGCTCGCCACCCCCACGGCGGCCAGCGCCACGGCGGGCGCCCGCGGCCCGCCCCGGCGCAGCAGGTAGGCAGCCGCCACCACGTACGCCAGGCTCGACACCGCGTTGGCGGGCTGGCCGAGAACGGCGTCGCGCACCAGCTCGCAGTCGGATCCGCCGAACGCGAGCACAACCACGCCCCGAGCCTGGCACCGCGGCCCCCACCCCGTCGACAGGCGGAGCCGGTGCCGGCAGGATGGGTCGGCGTGGACCACGACGAGCACCTCGGCGCCCGCGCGGGCGACCGGAGCACGGCCGCACCCGGCCGGCTGCCCGTCGCCGCCAGCGCGATCGTCGTGGCGGCCTACGCCTGGTGGGCGGTAGGCCTCCCGCCGTTCTCGCGGGGTGCAACGCTCGCCGTCCTGCTGGCCGGGGGCATGGCCGCGGCGGCCGGGGCCCGGTCCCGCCGCCCGGCGGCGCCGCTCCCCTGGCGCCGGATGGCGCCCTGGGCCGGGCTGGCGGTGGCGCTCGGCGCCGTGCAGCTCGTGTCGTACCTGCAACAACCCCGAGCCGACCACCCCACGCTCAGCTCGCTGACCAACGCCGCCCTCGACACGCAGACCGCCCGCGCCCTCGCGTTCGTGGTGTGGCTGGCCGCCACCGTGGCGCTGGCCCGGCGATGACCCGCACCGCCACGCTGGTGGCCTACGCCGCCATCGCCGCCGCAGCCGCCGGGCTTGAAATCACCGCCCGCCGGGGCCACGCGGCCGCCTTGGGGGCGACGCTCGCCGCCGCCGCCCGCCGCCGCCCGGTACGTGCCCTCCTGCTGGCCGGCTGGCTTTGGCTCGGCTGGCACGTCTTCGTGCGGGTCGACTGGCAGTGATCTCCCGGGGGCGCCCGGCCGCGGTGTATCAGGGAAACACGCCGTGGCTGCGGTCGGGACCGTGCCCGGGGCCTCAGGCGAGCCCTCGCGCCTCGATCCCGACAGCACGCTCGATCGTCCGTGACGGCGGCGCGAGGTGCAGGCGGTCCAACCGGTCCCTGAGTCTTGCCACGCTCGCTTCGTGGTCTGCCTCGCAGAGGCGGTCCTGGGCTGAGGCGATACGGGCGGTGTGCGGTGCGGCAGCGCGCTCGTGCGCTTCGAACTTCGACCTCGCCGCCTCAAGCGCGTCGGACGCGTCTCGCACGAGCGTCGACATCGCGCGGCGCCGCCACCACGGCGCCTCGTTGAGCGCGGTCGCGGTTCCGGACGGGCTCACCGGAGTCGGTGCGGACCGCTCGGTCGTTGCAGCGGGTGACGACAATGTCCCCGACGGCTGCTGTCTCTCCTTCTGCGACACGGACGGCACGGGCGAAGAGATGGCCGGTGTCGCGGGATAACGTGGCCGGCCTGCACGAGGCATGGTCGGTCGAGCTGCCCGGCTCCGCCAGCGAGCCGATCGCCTCGGGCAGCCGCGTCTACCTGACCCGGTCGATCTTCACGGAGTCGGCGGACGTCCGCGCGCTCGACGCTGCTACGGGTGCCGAGGCGTGGCGGCGCGAGGTCGTGCCGCCGCTGCCGCCCGATCCCGGCAACATGGTCATCGCCAACCCGGTGGCGTTCTCGGGCAACAGGCTCTGGATGGGCTATGCGGCCACGGGGCTGGGCATCCACCTGGTCTCGCTCGACCCCGCCGACGGCTCGATCCTCACCGACTCGAACCAGAGCGGCCAGGTCGTGACCACGCCCGTGGTCACCGGAGAGGGTGTGGCCGCCTACGCCCGCGTCAACCTGGTCGCCAACAGCAGCACGCTCGTGGTGCGGGACCCCGACACGGCCACCATCCAGTGGATAGCCAACCTCACCCTCCTGCCCGTGGAGGACGTCGCCATCGCCCGCGGTCGCGTCTACGCACCGGACTCGTCGACGCTGACGGCGTTCGCGGTCGCCGGGTGCGGGGCGCTGGCGTGCGCTCCCGTCTGGCGGGCCACGGTGCCGGGCGGCGACCGGGTCCGGCACGTGGCCGTCGGCTCCGACGGGTCGGTCGTCGCCGTGGCCGGCCACTCGATCACGGACTTCGACGGCGCCACCGGCGCGGTGCGCTGGACCCGCACCCTAACGGGACTCCCCGGCGAGACGGTGGCCATCGCCGGTGACCTGATCTACGTGCCTTCGCAGGCGGTGACCGACCCTGCGGGCGGCACGACGGGCGACAACGCACTCCTGGCGCTCTCGCTAGCCGACGGCACGACGCGCTGGACCGGCCCGCTGCCGGCGGGTGCGGCGGTCCCGCTGGTCGCCGCCGGCGTGGTCTACACCGGAGCCGGCAACGATCTGTACGCCTTCGACGCGGCCGGGTGTAGCGCCTCCACCTGCGACCCGCTGCTGACGCTGGCTGGCGCCGGCAGTCCCCGGTCGATCGCCGAGGGCCAGCTCTACACGACCATGCTGCCGCCAACGTGATGCGGAGACGCAATGTCGGAGACGCAACAGACGCCACAGTCGCAACATGCCTGGTGGGGGCGTTGCGTGTGTTGCGTATGTGGCGTCTCTGCTCGGCAGTCCGGCGCGACCTGATCGCGCGATGTGATCCGTCGCAGGGGCGGTTTGGCACGTACGTGGTTGTGGGCGTAACAGGGCTCGAACCTGTGACCTCACGCGTGTGAAGCGTCACCCTCGCAACGGTGTCCTGACCTGGGGTTTTGCACGTCTCAGCTCAGCGATTGCGTCACTGTTGTCGGGTGAGTCGGAGACGGGGTATCGGCTCCGGAGGGCGCCCACCGATCTCGGGGGATGACCTGGTAGCGGCTGCGCTCGATAGGTCCGTCACTGGGTCCGTCCCCCGTCGGTCCCGCGACTCGCGTACGTTCGCACGGTGGCCGGCATCCCCCACCCAGTCCTGCCAACGCGTCGTCACGATCGATGTCGCCTCGTGTGCAAACAGCGTGGCCGCCACCAGGTCGTCGCCGCGGACGGCCCAAGTGTCTGCATGCGGGTGCGCCAACGGGCCGTACAGCCGTAGGTGCCGCAGCGGCCCCGACTGAACTGCCGCCGGACTCGCGCTACTCGCTGGCCCGGTTCCTCCGCTTCTGGCTGCTGCGCCAGCTCCTCGAGGGCCAGGCGCACATCGACGCGGTGGTCGGTGCGCTCTCCGGCTCGCCCCGCGACTCGGTTCCGGGCCTGGGCGGTTCCGGGCCCTCGGAGCGGGCCGCGTCACGGAGCGTCGTGTCCTCCGAGTAGCGTCTCCGCCCGGGGAGAGCCCGGCTGCTGGGAGGCCCGATGGGCCGAGGTTCGGGAGCGTCGCGCTCGGTGGCCGGCAGGTGTCGCCGCCGGGGTGCTGGCCGTGCGCGCCGGGGTGTACGGCACCGGCGACCGCTTCCATGCCGACCACGTCGGCCAGATGTCGATGTGGCACCTGCTCGATCCCGACGTGCTGCGGGCGAACCCGTTCGCGGCCCTGTGGGACGTCCACACGACGCCGCCGCTGTTCAACTTCTTCGTCGGCGCAGTGCTGGCGTGGTCGCCGGTGCCCGACGCGCTCGTCGTTCCAGCTCCTCTTCACCGCGGGCGCGGTGTTCAGCGCGGTGGCGCTGTACTCGGTGCTGCGGATGGTCGGCTGCCGGGCGTGGGTGGCGGCGGCGGTGGCGGTCGCGGTGTTCAGCGACCCGTACCTCATCGGGTTCGAGGCCCACATCGCCCACGAGTCGTTCGTCGTCCCGCTCGTGATGGCCGTCATGTGGGCGACCGCTGCGTACGCGGTCCGCCCGTCGGCCGGGCGGCTCGGGCTGCTGCTGGCGGCGGGAACGGTCCTGGTGCTCACCCGGGCGATGTTCCACCCCGTGTGGCTGGTGGCCGTCGTGGGCGCGGTGTGCTGGCTGCGCCCACCGCCGCTGGCCTGGCCGCGGCTCGCGCTGGTCGTGGCGGTGCCGTTCGTCCTGATCGTCGGGGTCATGGTCCGCAACGAGGTGCGGTTCGGGACGTTCTCGCTGAGCAGCTGGGCGGGCATGAACCTCGAGCGCACCGCGGTCTACACGCTGATGCCCGAGCGCCGCCGGGAGATGCTGGCGGCCGGCATCCTCAGCCCGCAGGCGGACGTGCGCCCGTTCAGTGCGTACGAGGACTACGCGCCCTACGTCGAGCCGTGCGAGGCCCACTTCGGGACGCCGGCGCTCGACGCCCCGCTCAAGCCGGGGGGCAACGAGGTCTTCCGCAACGTCAACTACAACTATGCCTGCTTCGTCCCCGTGTACCAGCAGGCCCAACGCGACGCGGTGGCCGCCATCCGCCACGCTCCGGGGACCTACGCCCGAACGGTGGAGGCGAACACGCTGATGTTCGCATCCGACCCGTGGCGTCCGGCGCCAGAGCTCGGCGGCTTGGACGGGGGCGCGGCCCGGGTGCTCGACCCGGTCCACCGGGTGCTCGACCTCCAGGTCCGGCGAATCGCGTTCTACCCGAGCGTGTGGCCCCAGGTGGCCGAGGTCCAGGTGACGTGCATCGCCGGGATGCTGCTGATCGTGGCGGCGGGGGTGCGCTCGGCCGTCCGGGCCCTGCGGCGGCGCGGGTCGACGCCGGCGGACGTGGTGGCGGTCGTGTGCGCCCTGACGGTCGGGTACGTGACGCTCGTGAGCGTCACGGCGGACGCGTTCGAGAACGGGCGGTTCCGAGCGCCGCTCGTCCCCCTGGCCTACGGGGCGGTGTTCGGGGGCGGGCTGGAGCTGGCGGCCCGGCTGGTTGACCGGCGCCGGGCGCGGGGCTCAGGCGAAGATGCCCTGGCCGCGGAGTGAGGCCGCCGTCGGGGTCCTCCCGGGCCTTGAGCTGCTGGAACGACGGGAACACGGGGCCGTAGTGAGCCTGCCAGTCGGCCCGGGACATGCATGTTCGAGCTGGGGCGCAGTCACGGGAAGAGCGCGGGAAGGGTCCGGCTGCTACACCCACTTTGACCTGGGGTTGTGGGCGTAACAGGGCTCGAACCTGTGACCTCACGCGTGTGAAGCGTGCGCTCTAGCCGACTGAGCTATACGCCCGAGGAAGATGCACTCTAGCAAGACCCGCTAGTCCGCTCCGAACGGCGCCGTGCGGTCGAGGGCCAGGGTGTCTTCCAGCACCGCGATCGCCCGGAGGACCACCACGTCGCCGTGTTGGGGGCCGATCACCTGCAGACCGACCGGCATGCCGTCGTCCGTGAAGCCGGCGCAGACAGTGCCCGCCGGGGAGCGGGTCATGTTGAACGGGTACGTGAACCTGACCCAGTTGACGTCGGGCTCGCCGTCGATCGTGCCCGGCTCGCCGATCGTCGGGGTCTGGCCGGCGCATGTCGGGGTGAGCAGCAGCGGCGCCCGGTGGAACAGACCGATCAGCTCGAGGTTCAGGCGGTGGCAGGAGTCGATCGCCTCCACCATCCTCGTGGCGCTCACCGCCGCCCTCGCCCACTCCATCACCGCGACCAGGCCCGGGTCGATCCTGGCCCACACCGGGTCGTCGCGGAACTGGTCCATCTCCCGCAGGCAGTAGACCCCGACCAGCGCCAGCCAGTCCTCGATCGGGTCCCGGTCGAAGACCCTGTCCACCTCGATCACCTCGGTGCCCAGCGCCGCAAGGCGGTCGACCGCCTGCTCGCAGACGGCCAGGACCTCCGGGTCGACCTTGGCGTAGCCCAGCGTCGGCGACCAGGCCACCCGGCGGGGCGGGTTCACGTCGGCCAGCGAGCGGGACCAGCTCGCCTCGGGGAGCGGCAGGGCGTCGAGGTCCGTGGGCTCGGGGCCGACCACCACGTCCAGGGCCAGCGCCACGTCCCGGATCCGGTGCGCCAGCGGTCCCCGCGTCGACAGCAGCGGCCAGCCCGGGGGCTGGGCGCCGCCGCCCGGGACCCGGCCGAGGGACGGCTTGTGGCCCGACAGGCCGTTGACCGCGCTCGGGATGCGGATCGACCCGCCGCCGTCCGATCCGGTGGCCAGCGGGACCAGACCGGCCGCCACCGCCGCCGCCGAGCCGCCGGACGAGCCGCCCGCCGAGCGGGCCGTCGCCCACGGGTTGTGGGTGGCGCCGAAGATCTGGTTGACCGTGTCGGGCTTCCACGCCAGCTCCGGCGTGTTGGTCTTGCCCACCACGACACACCCGGCCGCCCGCAGGCGCTCGACCAGGGGCGAGTCGGCCGTCGCCGGCGGTGCGTCCGCGAACGCGAGGGAGCCCTGGGTCGTGCGGTAGCCGACGGCGTCCTCGGTGTCCTTCACCGCCAGCGGCACGCCGGCCAGCGGCCCGACGTCCTCGCCCGCGGCGAGGCGCTCGTCCAGCGCCGCCGCCTCGGCGAGCGCGGCGTCGCCGTCGACGGCGACGAACGCCCCCAGCCCGGGGTTCAGGCGCTCGATGCGGGCCAGCGTCGCCTCCACGACCTCCCGGGCCGCCAGCGACCGGTCGCTCACCCGGGCGGCCAGGTGCCCGAGGGTCGTCTGCCGGAAGTCCATGGCGGCACCGTACCGAGCGCCGCCCGGGCCCGGGGAATGGACCCACCGGTCCCGGTGTTTGGCACGATGGCTGGGAGCCGCCTGCGGTGGTACCCGGCCGCCCCCGCGCCTCCCGCCGCACCCGAGCTCACCTCACGCGCCCATGCCCCAGACCGACCTCGACGCCACCCTCATCGCCGCGACCATGGTTCGGTAGAGCCGCGTGTCCGCCCTGCCCGACCGGCGCACGGCGCCCGCACCCCCGCCCGTCGAGGACGCCGAGGATGCGCTCGTCGACGGCGACCGCGCCTTCGAGGCCGGATCGGCGCGGGCCGCCCTGCGCTACCCGACCTTCCGGCGGGTGTTCGCCGGCGCGTTCCTGTCCAACGTCGGGACCTGGATGCAGAACGTGGTCCTCGGTGCGCTGGCCTACGACCTCACGCACTCGGCGACCTTCGTCGGCGTACTGCTGTTCGCCCAGCTCGGGCCGCTGCTCCTGTTGTCCGTCGTGGGCGGGGCCCTCGCCGACGTGGTCGACCGGCGCCGGCTGCTGATCTGGGTCACGGTCAGCCAGATCGTCTTCTCGCTCGTGCTGGCGGCCGTCGCCGCCCCCGCGGACCCCAACCTGGTCGCCCTGGTCGCCGTGACGTTCGCCATCGGCATCGGCCAGGCGCTGTTCAACCCGGCCTACTCGGCGATGGTCCCCCAGCTCGTCGACCGTCGCGACATGCCCGGCGCCATCGCCCTGCACTCCGCCCAGATGAACGGCTCCCGGGTCATCGGCCCGGTGATCGGCGCCCTCATGTTCACGGCGTTCGGCGCGCCGGCCGTGTTCGTCGGCAACGCGCGTCAGCTACCTGTTCGTGGTCGGCGCGCTGCTGACGGTGCGGCTCCCGCCGCCGATCTCCTCACCCGACGACGACCGGGGCCTGCGCCGGCTGCTCGGCGGGTTCGCGGTCGCCCGGCGGGACGACGTCGTGCGCCGGTGCCTGATCACGATCGCCACCTTCTCGCTGGTCTCGCTGGCCTTCGTCGGCCAGTTCCCGGTGCTGGCCGAGCGCAACCTGGGGATCGACGAGCGCTCGGTGACCTACGGGTTCCTGTACGCCGCCTTCGGCCTCGGCGCGGTGGTCGGCGCCCTCTCTATCGGGACCGTGTTCGTGCGCCAGTCGAAGAAGCGCATCGTCCCGGTCGCGCTCGTCGCCTACGCGGCCACGCTGACCGTGTTCGCGCTGCTCCGGACCCCCGCGCCCGCCTTCCCGGTCGCTCTGGTGCTGGGCCTGACCTACTTCACGTTCATCACGTCGTTGTCGACCGTCCTCCAGCAGGACCTCGCCGACCACGAGCGGGGCCGGGTCATGGCGCTGTGGATCATGGGCTTCGGCGGCACCGTCCCGATCGGCAACCTGCTCGCCGGGCCGCTGATCGAGGCGACGTCGGTCACGACCGTGCTGCTCGCCGGCGCGGCCGTGCTCGCTCGCGCTCGCCCGCTACGCCCGCTTCGACGGCCGTCCCCGACCCGGGCGCCGGCGGCTCAGGCCAGCCGGTCGACCAGGCGCTCCAAGCCTGCCACCCGACTCCCCTTGAGCAGGACGGCGTCGCCCGGGCCCAGCGGCCCGACGGCGGCGACCGCCGCGTCCAGGTCGGCGACCGCCGCGCCGCCGTAGCCCGGGGCGTCGACGGCGACCACCTCGATGCCCAGCTCGCGGGCCAGCTCCCCGACGGCCCGGTGCTCGGCCTCGCCGTCCGGGCCCAGCTCGGCCATGACGCCCAGCACCGCCACGCGGCGCCGCGCCGGCAGCCCGGCCAGCGCCCGGAGGGCGGCGGCCATCGACGTCGGGTTGGCGTTGTAGGCGTCGTTGAGCAGCCGGGCGCCCGACGGCAGCGTGCGCAGGTCCATGCGCCAGCGGGACACGCTCGCCGCGCCCAGGGCGGCGGCCACCGCCGCCAGCGGCACCTCGCACACGAGGGCGGCTGCCGCCGCAGCCAGGGCGTTGTCGACCATGTGGGCGCCCCGCACCGCCAGCGCCACCTCGGCCCCGCCCCAGGGCGAGGCGAGCCGGAACCGCGCTCGCAGCTGGTCGTCGATCGTGACCGCCTCGGCCCGGACCTCGCCGCCGGACCCGAACGTGACGACCCGGGCCGGGGTCTGGGCGGCCATGGCCGCGACCCGGGGATCGGCGGCGTTGAGCACCGCGGTCCCGGACGCCGGCAGGCTCTCGACCAGCTCAGCCTTGGCCGGCCGCCACCGCGTCCAGGCCGCCGAACAGCTCGGTGTGGACCGCCGCGACCCGGGTCACGACCCCGACCGTCGGCCGGGCGAGGCGCGACAAGGTCGGCGATGTGCCCGACGCCCCGGGCGCCCATCTCGACGACCGCGGCCTCGCAGTCGCCCGGCGCGTTGAGCAGGGTGAGCGGCACGCCCAGCTCGTTGTTGAACGACCCGGCGCTGGCGGCCGTCCGCCACCGGGCCGCCAGGGCCGCGGCCAGCAGGTCCTTGACGCTGGTCTTACCGACCGACCCGGTGATGCCGACGACCCGATCGCCATGGCCCAGGCGGTCGCGGGCGTGCCGCCCGAGGGCCGTGAGCGCCGTCTGGGTGTCGCCGACCTCGACCGCGGGCGCCCCGGCACCCGGGATCGCCGGGCGGGACGTCAGGTACGCCACGGCGCCGGCGGCGAGCGCGTCGGGGATGAAGTCGTGGCCGTCCCGCTCGGCGATGACGGGCACGAACAGCTGGGCCCCGGCCACGAGGCGCGAGTCGATCGTCGCGCCGCATACGACGAGATCGGGCCCCACCAGCCGGCCGCCTGTCGCCGCCGCGATCTCGCTCGTGCGCAGTTCCACGGTCGGGCATCTTGGCACCCCGGCGTTGCCCGATCCGACCGCCGGTCCCCGGTACGCTCGCTCCCCATGGCCAACACCGACCGCGTCCGGCTCGTCGTGCTCTTCGGCGGGCAGTCGGCGGAGCACGAGGTCTCGTGCACCACCGCCGCCCACGTCCTCGCCGCCGCGGACCGCGACCGCTACCTGCTCGTGCCGGTCGGCATCACCCGGGAGGGCGCCTGGGTCCAGGACCAGGCTGCGGTCGCCGCCCTCGGCCGGGGCCAGGCCGAGCTGACGGGGCTGGCGGCGACCGGCACCGCGGTCGAGCCGGTGCAGACCGTCACGGCGTCGCCCGACGACCTGCCCACGGTCGTCCTGCCGCTGCTGCACGGGCCCCACGGCGAGGACGGCACCGTGCAGGGCATGCTCGAGCTGGTCGGCGTCCCCTACGTCGGCTCCGGGGTGCTGGCGTCCGCGCTGTGCATGGACAAGGTCAAGGCCAAGGAGGTGCTGGGTGTCCACGGGCTGCCCGCGGCGCCCTACACCGTGCTGCGCGACCGCGAGATCCGCCGCGCCCACGCGGCGGTGGCCGAGGCCGGGCCTCCCCTACCCGCTGTTCGTCAAGCCCGCCAACATGGGCTCGTCGGTCGGCGTGACCAAGGTGCACGAGCCGGGCGAGCTCGACGCCGCAGTCGAGCTGGCAGCCAGCTACGACGAGTGGGTCGTGATCGAGGAGGGCATCGCCGGCCGCGAGATCGAGGTCGGCGTCATCGGCAACGCGGACGTCCGCACATCGGTGCCCGGCGAGATCGTGGCGAGCCGCGAGTTCTACGACTACGAGGACAAGTACCTCGAGGGCGCCTGCGGCCTGCTGGTGCCCGCGCCGCTCGACGGCGAGGCCACGGCGGAGGTGCGGGACCTGGCCGCCCGCGCCTACCGGGCCCTGCGCTGCGACGGGATGGCGCGGGTCGACTTCCTGTACGAGGAGGGCGGCCGGGGCTTCCTGGTGAGCGAGATCAACACGATCCCCGGGTTCACGCCCGGCTCGATGTTCCCGATGCTGTGGGAGGCCAGCGGCGTGTCCTACCCCGACCTGGTCGACGAGCTGGTGCGGCTGGCCGTCGAGCGCCACGAGCGCCGCAGCCGCCTGTCCCTGAAACGCTGAGAAAACGCTCTCAGTGGCACAATTCCGCCTAGACGGGCGTCATCCGGCCGGCACGAGCGCGTCGCGCAGCAGCGCGATCAGCTCGTCGCGCCGGCGGATGAGGGACGCCAGCGTCGGCTCCTCTCCGAACGCCCGCAGCACCTCGACCTCGGTCGCCAGCCCGGTCACCATCGAGTAGGCGGCCAGCAGGATGAGGCGCGGGTCGTGGCGGCGGATGCGGCCGGCATCCATCTCGACCTCCAGGAACGCCGCCGCCCGGTCGACGAGCGGGGCGATGGCCGCCAGCAGCCGCGTGGACGCCGGCGGACCGAGCCGGGTGACCTCACGGAGGAAGCCGAGCATCGGCGGGTGGCGGGCGGCCAGGCGGAACATCGCCTTGACCACGGCCTCGACCCGGGCGAAGCCGGGCTCCGCCGCGGCCACCGCCCGCTGCAGGCGCACGGTCACCTCGGCCGCCACCCGGTCGATGACCGCCGCCAGCAGCGCGTCCTTGGACGGGTACCAGTAGAGGATCGTCTGCTTGCGGATGCCCAGCTCACCGGCCAGATCGTCGAGGGAGGTCGCGCCGAAGCCCCGCGTGCCGAAGGCGTCGAGCGCGGCCATCAGCGTGCGCTCGGCCGTACGGCCAGGAGGCGTCATCGCCCGTGCCATCTACCAAATGGTAGACAGGTGCGCGTGATCCCCGAGGCACTCGACGGCAAACGCATCGCCATCACCGGCGCCACCGGCTTCCTCGGTACCGCACTGGTCGAGCGGTTGGTCCGCTCGGTCCCCGGCTGCGAGCTGGTGCTGCTGATCCGCCCCGGGCGCCGGTCGACGGCCGCCCAGCGGGTCCGCCGGGAGGTCTTCCGCAACGACGCCTTCGACCGCCTGCGGGCCGACCTCGGCGGCGCCGCCCTCGACGGCATGCTCGACGAGCGGGTCACGGTGATCTCCGGCGATGTCAGCCGCGACGGCCTCGGGCTCGACGACGCCGACCGGGCGGTGCTGGCCAGCTGCGACATCGTCGTGCACTCGGCCGCCGCCGTGGCCTTCGACTCGCCGCTCGACACCGCGGTCGAGGTCAACCTGCTCGGGCCCAGCCGGGTCGTCCAGGCGCTCCAGGACCTGGGCGTCGCCCCCCACCTCGTGTCGGTGTCGACCTGCTACGTCGCCGGCAACCGCCGGGGCGCGGCCGCCGAGGAGCCGGTGCACGAAAGCCCCTTCTACGTGGACGTCGACTGGCGGTCCGAGGTCGTCGGCGCCCGCCGGGCGCCGCGCCGACGCCGACGCCGAGAGCCGGACGCCCGAGGCGCTGGCCCGCTTCCGCAAGGAGGCCCGCCGCGAGCTTGGCGCGGCCGGCACCCCCGCACTGGCGGCCAAGACCGAACAGCGCCGCGAGGCGTGGGTCAAGGAGCGGATGGTGGCGGCCGGCCGGGCGCGGGCCTCGTCGCTCGGCTGGCCCGACGCCTACGCCTACACCAAGGCGCTCGGCGAGCGGGCGCTCCTGGCCCAGCGGGGCGACGTGCCGGTCTCGATCGTGCGGCCGTCGATCATCGAGTCGGCGTGGGCCGATCCCCGGCCGGGCTGGATCCGGGGCTTCCGCATGGCCGAGCCGATCATCATCAGCTACGCCCGGGGCCTGCTGCGCGAGTTCCCCGGCGTCCCCGAGGGCACCGTCGACGTCATCCCCGTCGACATGGTGGTGGCGGCGGTCATCGAGAAGGCGGCGGGCGGCCCGCCGCCCGAGCCCGAGATCGTGCAGGTGGCCTCGGGATCGACCAACCCGCTGCGCTACCGCAACCTGGTCGACCTGGTGCGCGACTGGTTCCTGGAGCACCCGCTGTACGACAGCGAGGGCCAGCCGATCGTCGTGCCCGACTGGTCGTTCCCCGGCCGGGGGCGCGTCCAACGCCAGCTGGAGCGGGCCCGCAACGTCGCCCAGCGGGCCGAGTCGACGCTGCAGGCGCTGCCACTGCGGGGACGGCAGGCCGAGTGGTCGGCCCGGATGGAGCAGCGCCGGGACGAGGCCGAGCGGGCGCTCGGCTACGTCGAGCTGTACGGCGCGTACGCCGAGTGCGAGGCGATCTACGACGTCGACCGCCTGCTCGCCCGGTCCGAGGCCCTCGGGGCGGACGACCGCGCGGCGTTCTGCTTCGACCCCCGGGTGATCGACTGGACGACGTACGTCCGGGACGTCCACCTGCCGTCGGTCGTCACCCACGCCCGGGTGCGGACCACCCCCGGCGGGCGGACCGTCGAGAACCGCAGCGACCGGCTGCGGCGCCAGGTGCTGGCGCCCGAGCGGCAGTTCGCGGCGTTCGACCTGGAGAACACGCTCATCGCCTCGAACGTGGTGGCGTCGTACTCGTGGCTGGCAACCCGGCGGCTACCGCCGGACGACCGGCTGCGCTACGCGCTGCGGGCGCTGGCCGAGGCGCCGTCGCTGCTGGCGCTCGACCGGCGCGACCGCAGCGACTTCCTGCGCCACTTCTACCGGCGCTACGACCGCGCCCCGGTGGACCAGCTCGACGAGGACGCCACCGAGCTGTTCAGCCACCTGCTGCTGGCCAAGTCGTTCCCGGCCGCCATCCGGCGGGTGCGGGAGCACCGGCGGCTCGGGCACCGGGCGCTGCTGATCACCGGCGCCCTCGACTTCGCCATCGGGCCGCTGCGCCCGCTGTTCGACGACGTGGTGTGCGCCCGGCTGGCGACCCGCCCCGACGGCACCTACCGGGGCGAGCTGACCGACGTGCCGCCGACCGGCGAGGCCCGGGCCTCGGCGCTGGCCGACTACGCGGCGGAGCACGGCTTCGACCTCGCCGAGGGCGTGGCCTACGCCGACTCGACGTCGGACCTGCCGATGCTGGAGGCGGTCGGCTTCCCGGTCGCCGTCAACCCCGAGACCCGGCTGGCGGCCCTGGCCCGCAAGCGCGGCTGGCTGGTCGAGCACTTCGACAAGGCGGTCGGCGCCCCCGAGCCGTTGCTGCCGCTCGGGCCGCGCTGGCGCAGCGGCGGCCGGCCCGGCCTGCTGACCCGGGTGCTGACGTCCGACATGTGGGGCGGCGGCAACGGCGCCGAGCGGGCCGTGTCCGGGGGCCGGCGGTGAAGGCGCTCGTCTTCTCCCGCCAGCCGGCCCGCTACGCGGCCGCGATGGTGGCCGGGGCCCTGCGCCCGGGGCGCGGGGCACGCTACGGGCCGCTGTCGCTGCGGGACGTGGACCCGCCCGAGCCGCTGTCCGGCTGGCTGCGGCTGCGGCCCCGGCTGTCGGGCATCTGCGGCAGCGACCTGGCGACGATCGACGGCCGGTCGTCCCGCTACTTCGAGCCGATCGTGTCGTTCCCCTTCACGCCGGGCCACGAGATCGTCGGCGACCTCGACGACGGCCGCCGCGTGGTCGTCGTGCCGGTGCTGAGCTGCGCCACCCGGGGCGTCGACCCCGCCTGCGGGCCGTGCCGGGCCGGCGACGTCAACCTGTGCGAGCGCATCGCCTTCGGGCACCTGGAGCCCGGCCTGCAGTGCGGCTTCTGCACCTCGACCGGCGGCGGCTGGTCGCAGGAGATGGTCGTCCATCCCAGCCAGGTGGTCGAGGTGCCCGACGCGCTGAGCGACGAGCAGGCCGTGCTGGTCGAGCCGACCGCGTGCGCGGTGCACGCCGCCCGGCAGGTCGCCGGCGGCCGGGTGGCGGTCATCGGCTCGGGCACGCTGGGGCTGCTGACGGTCGCGGCGCTGCGGCGCCTGTCCCCCGCCACCGAGATCCTGGCCACCGCCAAGCACCCCGAGCAGCGCCGCTGGGCCAAGGAGCTGGGCGCCGACGTCGTGTGCGCCCCGGACGAGCTGGCGCGGGCCATCCGGGCCACGACCGGGTCGATGGTGGTCGGCGACCAGCTCACCGGCGGCGCCCCCGCGGTGGTCGACTGCGTGGGCAGCGAGGCCAGCCTCACCCAGGCCCTGCGGGTGGTGGCGCCGGGCGGCACCGTCCACGCCGTCGGCATGCCGGGCCGGACCACGCTCGACCTCACCGCGCTGTGGCACCGCGAGACCAGCCTGCGGGGCTGCTACGCCTACCGCCACGAGGACTTCGCCACGGCCGCCGAGCTGGTGGCCGACGGCGACCTCGGCCGCCTCGTGTCCGCCGCCTACCCGCTGGCCCGCTACGAGGACGCCGTCGCCCACGCCGCGGCGGCCGGCGCCCGCGGCGCCGTGAAGGTCGCCTTCGACCTGCGACCCGACCGCCGGCGGGCGTCGTGAACGCCCGCCCCTCCCCCCTCACCGAGGAGCCGCTGTAGTGCCCCGACCCGGCTTCGTGCTCGACGTCGACCGCTCGACGCCCCCGATCCTGTTCCACCACGGCGAGAGCCTGCGGCTGGAGAAGCTGCCGGCCGGCCGGACCCGCGTCGTCTACCCGGGCGAGCCGCTGGTCCCGCTGGACGACCCCGAGGGAGCGATCCGGGCGGCGCTCGACGCCCCGCTGGGCGACAGCCCCCCGCTGCGGGCGCTGCTGCGGCCCGGGATGAAACTGACGATCTGCTTCGACGACATCTCCCTGCCGCTGCCGCCGATGCGCCGGCCCGACATCCGCCAGCGCGTCATCGAGGCGGTGCTCGACCTGGCGGCCGAGGCCGGCGTCGACGACGTCCACATCATCGCGGCGCTCGCCCTCCACCGGCGGATGACCGAGGCCGAGCTGCGCCACGCCGTCGGCGACCGGGTGTACGACGCCTTCGCACCCCACGGGCTGCTCTACAACCACGACGCCGAGGACACCGACAACCTCGCCTTCCTGGGCACCACGCCCCAGGGCGAGGAGGTCGAGATCAACCGCCGGGCCGCCGAGTCCGACCTGGTGGTCTACGTCAACATCAACCTGGTGGCGATGGACGGCGGCCACAAGTCGACCGCCACCGGCCTGGCCAGCTACCGCAGCCTGCGCCACCACCACAACGTGTCGACCATGCTCCGGTCCACCAGCTTCATGGACCGCCACCGGTCGGAGCTGCACAGCTCGAACTGGCGGATGGGCACGGTGCTCCGGGATGCGGGCGTCAGGATCTTCCAGATCGAGACCACCCTCAACAACGACTCGTTCGGCACGTCGGGGCCGATGGCCGTGCTGCAGAAGCGCGAGTGGGAGTGGTCGGCACGGGACCGGGCGACGTTCGTGGCGATGCGGGCGGGGCTCGACCGGATGCCGGCCAAGGCCCGGCGGCGGGTGTTCCACGCCTGGCAGTCGCCCTACGGGCTCACGTCGGTGCAGGCGGGCGAGGTCGAGGCCGTGCACGAGGTGACGACCGAGAACGTCTTCCGCCAGCAGCTCGTGGCGGTCGAGGGCCAGACCGACATCCTGACGATGGGCCTGCCGTACATCTGCCCCTACAACGTCGACTCGGTGATGAACCCGATCCTCGTCATGTGCACCGGGCTCGGCTACTTCTTCAACATGTACCGGGGCCGGCCGCTGGTGCGGGAGGGGGGCGTGGTGATCATGAGCCACCCGACGCCCTGGGAGTTCCACCCGGTCCACCACCCCAGCTACATCGACTTCTTCGAGCAGGTGCTGGCCGACACGACCGACCCCGTCGAGATCGAGGCCCGCTACGAGAAGCAGTTCGCCGAGGACGAGTGGTACCGGCACCTGTACCGGACCAGCTACGCCTACCACGGCGTCCACCCGTTCTACATGTGGTACTGGGGCGCCCACGGCCTCGCCCACGCCGGCAAGGTGATCATCGTCGGCGGCGAGCCGCGGTCGGTGCGGCGGCTCGGGTTCAGTGCGGCGTCGACCCTGCAGGACGCGCTGGAAATGGCCGAGGACGTCGTCGGCCGGCACGCCACCATCACGCACCTCCACAACCCGCCGCTGGTCATGGCGGACGTGAGCTGAGGGCCGGGGGACGCGACATGGCCGCCCTGCCCGACGTGATCGCCCGGCGCCTGCCCCGGCCGCCGTTCCCGTTCTCGGCGCCCACCGTGCCGGGCGGGGTCGAGGTCCCGGCACGCCGGTCCCGGTCCGGCCCCGACTACGACACCGAGTGGGCCCGGCGCATGCCCGCCCGGCTGGCCCGGGTGGCGCTGGTCGAGGCGCTGGCCCGCCCCGCCGTCGCCGCGCTCGCCCGTCCCCAGCGGGAGGGCCTCGACCGGCTCGACGCCCTGATCGAGTCGGGCGGGCCGGTGATCTTCGCCGCCAACCACCACAGCCACGTGGACACGCCGGTGCTGATCACGTCGATCCCCGAGCCGTGGCGCCACCGCCTGTTCGTGGGCGCGGCGGCCGACTACTTCTTCCGCACCGCCGCCACCAGCGCCCTGTCGGCCCTGGTCATCGGGGCGGTGCCCATCGAGCGCAGCCGGGTCAGCCGCCGGTCGGCCGACCGGGCCGCGGCGCTGATCGACGACGGCTGGTCGATGCTGATCTTCCCGGAGGGCGGCCGCAGCCCGGACGGCTGGGGCCAGCCGTTCCGGGGCGGGGCGGCGTACCTGGCGCTGCGTTGCGGGGTGCCGGTCGTGCCGGTGCACCTGGCGGGCACGGGCAGGATCCTGCGCAAGGGCCGCAAGCTGCCGTCGCCGGCCACGGCTCGGGTGACCTTCGGGGCGCCGCTGGGCCCGGCGGTGGGCGACGACGCCCGGCGTTTCGGCGCCACGGTCGAGCGGGCGGTGGCCGAGCTGGCCGACGAGGCCACGACGGACTGGTGGCAGGCCCGCCGCCGGGCGCACGCGGGGTCGACGCCCGCGTTGACCGGCCCGGACGCGCCTGCGTGGCGGCGGGCGTGGGCGCTCGGCGACCCCAGCCGGCGCCGCACGCGGCAGCGGCGGCGGTGGCCGGAGATCTAGCGGCTCTGGTGGCCGTCGTGTTGGGTCGCCCTGGGTCTTGGCACTCACGTCGCTGGCTCGCTGCCCCTGGGGCTTCCCATGAGGCCGCCGGGGGCGGCCTCTCGTTCCAGGGTGGGGCGGTCAGGCGGGCGTCAAGGACAAGCTCGCTGCGCTCGGCCGCCTGCGGCGGCTCCTTGACCCCCGCCTGACCGCCTTTTCCACTCACGGTGGGCGGGAGGAGCCCCGGTTTTGGGGGTCTTCTCGTTTTGTCCCCCGAAACGGTCGCCATAGCGACCAGTCTCGGGGGCAGTTTCCCGCGCAAGAACTTTCCCCCGGAAAACCAACGGTGTAAGGGTCACCGTGAGTGTCAAACGGGCGGTCGGGGCGGGGTCAAGGAGCCCCGCAGGGGCCCGGCGCAGCCGGCTTGTCCTTGACGCCGACCCGGCCGCCCCCATCATCGACAAAGAGGCCGGCTCCGCCGGCCTCCTAACCGGCCTCGTTGTCGTTTTCGTTGTCGTTCCGACCAGCTCAGAGCTTGACGAGCCGGGCCCGGAGGCCGAGGCGGGACCGGGGTGGCCAGGTCCGATCGCCGGTGACCAGGACATCGGCGTCGAGCACGTGGGCGGTCGCCACCACGATCGCGTCCGGTAGGCGGAGCCGGGCTCCGTGGCGGGCCCGCAACTGGGCCGCGGCGACGGCGATCGCCTCGTCCAGCGGCACGACCTCGATCGGCAGGCGCTCGACGAAACGCCGGACCTCGGCCACCGCGTCGGCGCCCGTGCGGGCTGGCGCGACGAGCGACTCGGCCAGGGCCGACGCTGGGATGATGAGGGGGTCGCCCCGGTCCTGGGCGGCGGCCAGCTCGCGGCGGGCGGCCGCGTGCCGGGGGTCGCTGGCGTCGAGGAAGGCGACGAGCGGCCCCGCGTCGAGCGCGGTCAGTCCCACTCGTCGCGCACGGCCTGGAGCTCGTCGCCGTCGAAGACTCCGGTCAGGCTGCCGGCGAAATCGGCGAGGATGTCGCCCTCGCGCTCGAGCACCACCCGCCCCGGGCCGTCGGCCCGGGCCACGACCCGCTCGCCGACCGCCAGCCCGGCGGCCCGCAGGGCGTCGGGCGGGATCGTCACCTGGTGTCTGGAGCTGATCCGGGAGACCACGACGCTTTTCTACGCGGAATCGGTCGCCATGGCGACCGATTCCGCGTAGAAACGCCTCGGATCGCACCACGCAAGGGGTCTGTCCTAGGCTGACGCCCCATGCTCTGGTTCGAGCGCGAGGTCGTGGGGGCCCTCACCGAATCCCCGGACCAGCCCCTCCGATCGTCTGTCGAGTCGTTCGTCGACGGCTCGTTGCGCGACATGCCCGAGCACCTGCGCGCCGGGGTGATCGGCGAATCGCTCCTGCTCGGCGGGTACGTGGCCGGGTTGCGGGCGCTCGGCCGGCTGCCCGACGGGGACCCGGGGGCGCTGCGGGGCCAGATCGAGGCGTGGGAGGCCAGCCGCATCGGCGTGCTCCGACAGTACGTGCGCCTCATGAAGTCGCTGGTCGTGCTGGCCGAGAACGAGCTCGCCCCGGAAGGAGCGCACTGATGGCCGACCTGGCCACCGACGTTCTCGTGGTCGGCTCCGGCGCGGGCGGGGCGATCACCGCGGCGGCGCTGGCGCGGGCCGGGCGGACCGTGACCGTGCTCGAGGAGGGGCCCTGGATCGACGCCGACGCCGTGGCGCCGTTCTCGCTCGACGAGATGGTCGCCAAGTACCGGCACCGGGGCCCGACCGGCGCGTTCGGCAATCCCGTCATCGCCTACGCCGAGGGCCGGTGCGTGGGCGGCAGCACCGAGATCAACAGCGGCCTCTATCACCGGTTGCCCCACCACCTGGCCGACGAGTGGCGCACCACGTACGCGATCGACGAGTTCGCGCCCGAGGCGCTCGACGGCTACGCCGACCGGGTCGAGACCCAGCTCTCGGTGACGACCGTCCCCGGCGCCCCGCCCCCGTCGTCGGCCGCGATCGAGCGGGGGGCGACCAAGCTCGGCTGGCGCAACGTCGAGTTCGCCCGCGTCTTCGCCTACGACGCCGCGGGCCGGGGCACCAAGCAGACGATGTCCCGCACCATGCTCCCGGCCGCGGTGGCCGCGGGAGCGACGATCGTCCCCGACTGCCGGGTGCAGCGTCTGATCCGCGACGGCGACCGCATCGTGGGCGCCCGCTGCCGGCGCAGCCATCCCGGCGGTGGCGTCGAGCGCCTGAACGTGCGGGCCGACCACGTCTTCGTGTGCGGCGGCGCCGTGCAGACGCCCGCCCTGCTCCAGCGCAGCGGCATCTGGCGCAACATCGGCAACGGCCTGAAGATGCACCCGACCGTCAAGGTCGCGGCCCGGTTCCCCCACCCCGTCGACCACGGTGACGTGCCCATGCACCGGGTCACCGAGTTCTCGCCGTTCGTCGCGATCGGCGGCTCGGCCAGCCGCAAGGGCTACGTGGCCCTGGCCCTGGCCGACACCGGCGAGCCCTACGACGACGCCCTCGCCGACTGGGACAACATCTCCGTCTACTACGCCGCGATCCGCAGCGAGGGCAGTGGCCGCGTGGTCGCCGCCCGCGGGCTGCGGGCGCCGGTCGTCACCTACTCGCTCACCGAGGGCGACGTCAGCCGGCTGGCCCGGGGCCTCGTCCACCTGGGGGAGCTGCTGCTCGCGGCGGGGGCGACCGAGCTCCACCCGTCCGTGCGGGGCGGGACGGTTGCCCGCCGGCTCGAGGACGTGGGCGCCTGGTGGGACGAGGTATCGCGCGCCCGCGCCAACGTCATGACCGTGCACATGACCTCGTCG
Source organism: uncultured Acidimicrobiales bacterium (assembly GCA_963830865.1). Lineage (GTDB taxonomy): Bacteria > Actinomycetota > Acidimicrobiia > Acidimicrobiales > VFJN01 > ZC4RG19. The sequence goes on from CAWHNU010000002.1 coordinate 150,987, forward strand.
GTCCGGATGGGCGAGAACCGGCGGCGCACCGGGGCCGACAGCTTCGGCCGGGTGTGGGGCTATGCCAACCTCCGCGTCAACGACGCCTCGCTCATCCCCGACGCCCCCGGCGTCAACCCGCAGGCCGCGATCATGGCCATCGCCACCCGGAACTGCGACCAGTTCCTGGCCGACCAGTGACCGCATCGCAGGCCGAGGTCCCGGCCGGAAACCCCGCCGCCACCGCCGTCGTCACCGGCGCCTCGGGGTGGCTGGGCCAGAACCTGGTCCGCACCCTCGCGCCCGAGCGTGAGCGGGTGCGCTGCCTCGTCCCGGTCGACGACCACGCCGGGCCGCTGGCCCTGATCTCGTCCGCGGTCGAGGTGGTCGTCGGCGACGTGCGCGATCCGGCCACCGTCGACCGGCTGTTCGACGGGGTGGGGAGCGACGCCGCGGTGTTCCATGCCGCCGCCGTCATCCACCCGACCCGCTCCACACGCGAGTTCTTCGACGTCAACGTCGGCGGCACCCAGAACATCGTCGACCGGGCCCGCCGGTCGGGGGCCGCCCGGCTGGTGCACGTGTCGTCCAACTCGCCCTTCGGCGTGAATGCCTCGCCGGACGAGCTGTTCACCGAGGACTCGCCGTACAACCCGTACCTCGGCTACGGCCAGTCCAAGTACGAGGCCGAGCAGATCGTCCAGGCCGCCAACGATCGGGGCGACCTGGCGACGGTGATGGTCCGGGCGCCGTGGTTCTACGGGCCCTACCAGCCGCCCCGGCAGAGCCAGTTCTTCCGCACGATCCGCCGGGGCCGGTTCCCGTTGGTCGGCGACGGCAGCCAGCGACGGTCGATGGCCTACACGGACAACCTGGTGCAGGGCCTGCTGCGGGCCGAGGTGGCCGACAAGGCCCCGGGCAACGCCTACTGGGTGGCCGACGCCGAGCCCTACGAGCTGCGGGAGATCCTGGCCACCGTGCGCCGGGCGCTGGAGGCCGAGGGTCTGGCGACCTCGGGCCCCCGCGAGCTGCGGATGCCCCGGGCGCTCGCCCGGCTGGCCGAGCGGGCCGACGCGCTGCTCCAGGGCCGGGGGCGCTACGTCCAGCCGCTGCACGTGCTGGGCGAGCTCAACCACACGATCGCCTGCGACATATCCCGGGCCCGCGACGAGCTGGGCTACGCCCCGACCGTCGCGCTGGAGGAAGGCATGCGCGCCAGCATCCGCTGGTGCCTGGACCACGGGGAGCGGTTGTAGCCATGGCCCGGACCGTGCTCATCACCGGCGGCAGCGGGTACTTCGGCTCGATCCTCGCCGACATGGCGCTGGCCCGGGGCGACCTTGTCCGCATCTTCGACCTCAACCCGCCGGCCGAGCGGACCGGGCCCGGCGCCGAGCGCGTCGAGTACGCCGCCGGTGACGTGCGCGACCTCGACGCCCTGCGCGAGGCGACCACCGGCGTCGACGTCGTGCTCAACAACGTCGCCCAGGTGCCCCTGGCCAAGGACCGCGAGCTGTTCTGGTCGGTCAACGTGTCCGGCACCGCGAACGTCCTGGTGGCGGCGCGCGACCGCGGCGTGTCCAAGGTCGTGCACACGTCGTCGAGCGCGATCTTCGGCATCCCCGAGTCCAACCCGGTGACCGAGGAGACCCCGGGCCGGCCGCTGGAGGCCTACGGCCGGGCCAAGCTCGAGGCCGAGCACCTGTGCCGGGACGCGGCCGACGGCGGCCTGGACGTGTCGGTCGTGCGGCCCCGGACCATCCTCGGTCACGGCCGCCTGGGCATCATCGCCGTGCTCTTCGAGTTCGTGGCCGAGGGCGCGCCCGTCTACGTGCTGGGGTCGGGGGACAACCGCTACCAGTTCGTCCACGCCAACGACCTGGCCGACGCCGTGCTGCGCGCGGCCGAGCGCGACAAGCCGGCGACCTACAACATCGGCGCCACCGAGTTCGGGACGATGCGCGAGACGCTGGGCGCCCTGGTCGAGCACGCCGACACCGGCTCGCGGGTGCGCTCGCTGCCGGCCGCGCCCGCCCGCGTCGGGATGAAGGCCCTGGCCACGGTCGGCCTGGCCCCGTTCGCGCCCTACCACTGGCTGCTGTACGCCGAGTCGCTGTGGTTCGACACGACCCGAGCCCAGACCGAGTTGGGCTGGGTGCCCGAGCACTCGAACGCATCGGCGGTGATCGAGTCGTACGAGTGGTTCCTGGCCAACCGCGGGTCGCTGGCACACGAGGGCGCCTCGCACCACCAGTCCCCGGTCAAGCTCGGCCTGCTCAAGGTGCTGAAGCGGCTCCCATGACCGAAACGGTCGCGCCCGACGCGCCCGAGGCGCCGGCCGCCACCGAGACGCCGGACGCCCCCGACGCGCCCGAGGCGCCGGCCGATGCCGGAGCCGGCCGCGGGCGCGCCGCGCTCACGATCGCCCTGCTCACCGCGGTGGTGGCGGCGCCGATCGCGATCGCCACGGCCGCCGTCCGCACCCCGCGCTGGTACCCGCTGGTCGACCTCGCCCAGATCGAGATGCGGGTCCGCGACGTCGGGCTGTCCCACCCGCCGCTGGTCGGGCTCGGCGGGCGGATCTTCGGCTACGGGACCCAGGGCAGCCACCCGGGGCCGCTCAGCTTCTACCTGCTGGCGCCCGTCTACCGGCTGGCCGGCAGCAGCTCGTGGGCGCTCAACCTGTCGGACGCCGTGATCAACATCGCGGTGGTGGCGGCGATCCTGTGGGTCGCCCACCGGCGGGCGGGACTGCGGGCGCGCTGGCGGTGGCCGCCGGGCTGGCGTTCCTGGCGCGGCTCTACTCCACCGCAGTGCTGGTGTACCCCTGGAACCCGTACATGCCGGTGCTGTTCTGGGTGCTGTTCCTGGTGTGCGTGTGGAGCGTCCTGTGCGACGACCTGGTGCTGCTGCCGGTGGCCGTGCTCGCCGGCTCGCTGTGCGCCCAGACCCACGTGCCCTACGTGGCGCTCGTCGGGGGGATGGCGGTCCTCGTCGTCGGCGGGCTGGCCTGGTCGTGGCGCGACCATCGCGACGACGCCGGGGCCCGGCGGTCGCTGGTGCGCTGGAGCGGGGCCAGCGTGGCGCTCGGCGTCGGGCTGTGGCTGCCGGTCTTCGTCGAGCAGCTCGGCGGGGACCCGGGAAACCTGTCCATCCTGATCGCCAACTTCCGGCACCCGTCCGAGCCGTTGATCGGCCTCGGGCAGGCCGGGCGCCTCTGGCTCCACCACCTCGACGTCGTCGCCATCGCCCGGGGCTCGGATGCGCTGTCCGGCTCGCTGCTGCCCGGCCTGGCGCTCGCCGGGCTGTGGGCCGTCGCCGCCGCCGTGGCCGTCCTCGTCGTGCGGGAGCGGACCCTCGTCGCGCTCCACGTCGTCACCGGCGCGGCGCTGGCGCTCGGGCTCCTCGCCATCAGCCGGATCTTCGGCCCGGCCTGGGACTACCTCATGCTGTGGGCCTGGGGCACCGCCGCCCTGGCGGCCGTGGCCGTGATCCTCACCGGGCTCGCCCTGGTCGACCGGGGCCTCGGGTCCCGGTCCCGGCTGTCGTGGGTGCCGGCCGCCCTGCTCGGCGTGCTGGTGCTGGTGCCGACGGTCCTGGCCGCCCGCTCGGCGCCCGACACCGAGGACTCGGCCATGGCGCTGTCGAACGACCTCGGCGCCCTCGTCGGGCCCACCCTGGCCGCCATCGACGACCGTGACGTGCCCGGCCCGGGGGACGCGACGGCACCTACCTCGTGACCTGGGCCGACGCCTACAACCTCGGCGGCCAGGGCCAGGGCCTGCTGCTCGAGCTGGAGCGGCGGGGCTACGACGCCCGGGCCGACCGCGCCCAGAAGATCGCGCTGCGGGGCCACCGACTGGTCGACCCCGGCGACGCCGACGCGGAGCTGCACCTGGCCGTCGGCGGCGCCGCCATCGACGACGCCGCGGCCCACCCGGGCGCCCGCCGGATCGCCTACGTCGACCCCCGCACCGCGGAGCAGCGGGCCGACTACGAGCAGGCCCGGTCCGAGGTCGTGGCCGGCCTGGAGCGGGCCGGGCTCGACGACATGCTGCCGCGACCTCGACAGCAACTTCTTCGGCGTCGCCGCCGACCCCCGGCTGCCCGAGGAGCTGCGCGTGCCGGTCTACGTGATGGGCCAGGTCCGCCAGCCGCTCGCCGTCTTCACGTGGGACCCGACGCCGTGACCGACCAGGCCGTGACCCCCGCGCCCGCGGGCACCCGGGGCGACCCGACCGAGCCGGAGGCGCCCGGGACCGCCGCGCCCACCTCGACGGAGGAGAGCCCGGCCGGAGGGACGCCCCGCCGGCGCAACGGGCTCGTCGTGCTGGGGCTCACCGCCGCCGTGGGCCTGCCGCTGTTCGTGGCCGCGGCCGCGCTGCACGCGCCCCGCTGGTACCCGCTGCTCGACCTGGCCCAGACCGAGCTGCGCGTGCGGGACGTCGGCACCTCCCACCCGCCGCTGATCGGCCTCATCGGCCGGATCCGGGCCTACAACCACGACGGCAGCCATCCGGGCCCGATGAGCTTCTACGCCCTGGCGCCGACGTACCGGATCTTCGGCGGCAGCGCCTGGAGCCTGCTGCTCGGCACCGTCGTGCTCAACACGCTGGCGGTCGCCACCGCGCTGTGGATCGCGGTGCGGCGGGGCGGCGCCAAGCTGGCGCTCGGCCTGGCCGCGGTGGTGGCGATCATGCTCAGCGCCTACGGGACCAACGTGCTGACCGAGCCGTGGAACCCCTACCTGCCGATCCTGTGGTGGCTGGTCACGCTGCTGGCGGTGTGGGCGATCGCCTGCGACGACCTCGCCATGCTGCCTGTCGCCACCTTCGCCGGGTCGTTCTGCGCCCAGACCCACGTGTCGTACCTGGGCCTCGTCGGCGGCTTCGTCGCCATCGGCGTCGTCGCCCTCGTCGTGCGGCTGGTGGTGCGGCGGCGCGACCGCCAGGACCGGCGGCGCCTGCTCGGCTGGGCCGGGCTGTCGCTGCTGATCGGGTTCGTGCTGTGGCTGCCCACGCTCATCGACCAGCTGCGCAGCGAGCCCGGCAACGCCGCGCTGATCATCCACAACTTCTTCCTCGACGACACGGCCAACCCGGTGGGCTACCGCCTGGGCAGCGAGGCGCTGGCCGTCCACCTGAACGTGTGGCGCTTCCTCGGCGGCCACCAGGCGACCACGGGGTCGATCGTGCCCGGCCTCGTGCTGGTGGCGGCCTGGCTCGGCGCAGCGCTCGTGGCCTGGCGGCTCCGGCCCGGCGACGACGACGCCCTGCGGCTGCGGCGGGCCACGCTGCTGCGCCTGCACCTGGTGGTCGGGATCGCGCTCGTGCTGGGCGTGGTGTCGGCCAGCCGCATCCTCAACACGATCTGGTTCTACCTGATGCTGTGGGCGTGGCCGATCACGGCGCTGATACTGGTGGCGATCGGCTGGACCGCCGCGACCGCGATGGCGGCGCGGCCCGGCCGGGCGCAGCGGGCCCTCCGCACCGCCGCCCCGCTGCTGGCGGGCCTGGTGCTGGTCGCCTGGGTCGCGCCGTTCACGTTCAACGCCGCGAGCGCCGAGGTCGTCAAGCCCCGGGTGTCGCAGTACGTCGGCCTCATGACCGACGAGACCGTCGACGCCATCGAGGACGAGACGATCCCCGGGGGCGGGCCCGACGGCAGCTACCTCGTCACCTGGACCGACGGAGCCGACCTCGGCGCGGCCGGCTGGGGCCTGCTCGACGAGCTGGAGCGCCGGGGCTACGACGTCGGCGTGGTCGAGCACCACGGCGTCGGCGCCAAGTCGCACCGGGTCCTGTTCCCGGGCCAGGAGACCGCCGAGATCCACGTGTCGGTCGGCCCGGACATCCCGCGGTGGGCCGAGAACCCCGACGTGGTCCCGATCGCCCGGTTCGACCTGCGCACGCCGGCCGAGCGGCGGGAGTACGACCGCCTGCACCAGGACCTGGCCGACGAGCTGGTCGCCACCGACCGCGCCGAGCTGGTGCCGAAGATCGACGACGTCCTGTTCGGCTTCTACTTCGACACGCAGCTGTCCGCCGCCACCCGCGACAAGGTGCAGCGGATGGTCGCCATCGGGCAGCCGGTGGGGCTGTTCGCCCTGCCGACGGAATCGGCCGAGCAATGACCGACCTGGCCGACGCCGGCACCACCGCTCCGGGAGGCGCGGTCGGGTCGGACGAGGCCGGGGCCGACCCCGCCGACCCCGCGGCCCGGGTCCCGTGGTGGCGCCGACCCCTGGTCGTCGGCGCCGCCTGCCTGGTTCTCCTGGCGGTGCCGCTGATGGTCGCGCTGGGGGCGTTGCACAGCCCCCGCTGGTACCCGCTGCTCGACCTGGCCCAGGCCGAGATGCGGGTGCGGGACGTCGGCACCAGCCACCCGACGCTGGTCGGCGCGGCCGGCCGCATCGAGGCGTTCGGCACCAGGGGCAGCCACCCCGGCCCGCTGGCCTACTGGGCGCTGCGACCCGTGTACACGCTGCTCGGCGACAGCGCCTTCGGCCTGCAGGTCGCCACCGCCACGCTCAACCTGGCGGCCATGGCCGTCGTGCTGTGGATCGCCAACCGGCGGGGCGGCGTCCGGCTGCTCCTGGGCCTGGCGGCACTGTTGGCCGTGCTCACCCACCTCTACGGCGCCGCCATCCTGACCGAGGCCTGGAACCCCTACCTGCCGCTGCTGTGGTGGCTGGTGTTCCTGCTGGCCGCCTGGTCGGTGCTGTGCGACGACGTGGCCCTGCTGCCGGTGGCCGCTTTCGCCGGGTCGTGGTGCCTCCAGGCCCACAACTCGTACCTGGGTCTGGTCGGCGGGGTGGCGGCCGCCCTCGCCGTCGTGCTCGCGGTCCGCCTGTGGCGGCGGCGGGAGGACCGCGTCTACCGGCGGCGGGTGCTGGGCTGGACGGCGGCGACCCTCGCCGTCGGGCTCGTCGTGTGGCTGCCGCCGATCGTCGAGCAGCTCCGGAACTCCCCCGGCAACCTGTCGATCGTCCTCGAGCACCTGCGGCACCCGACCGAGTCCCCGATCGGCACCGGGCGGGGCTTCGAGCTGCTCGGCGTCCACCTCAACGTGTGGCGCTTCGCCGGCGGTCAGCCGGGGACGACCGGCTCGGCGCTGCCCGCCCTGGTCCTCGTGGCCGCGTGGCTCGCCTCGGTGGTCGTGGCGTGGCGGGCCCGGGCCGGCCCGGCGCTGATGCGGCTCCACGCCCTGCTGGGGCTGGTGCTGGTGCTGAGCGCGGTGTCGGTCACCCGGATCTTCGGCGAGGTGTGGTTCTACCTGGCCCTGTGGGCCTGGGGGACGACCGCGCTCATGGTGCTGGCCATCGGCTGGAGCGTCCTGGCCGCCCTCTCCCGCCGGCCCGACCCGGGCCCGGACGGCGCGCCCCCGTACCACCGGGTCGGCGCCGCGGTGCTCGCCGGGGTGCTGGTCGTCTGGACCGCGCTGTTCGCGGTCGACGCCGCCCACGTCGACGTGCCCGCCGCCGACCAGTCGGCGGTGCTCGCCGCGCTCGCCCCGGGCACGGTGGCCGCGCTGACCGCCGACGGTGCCCCCGGCGGCGGCCGGGCGGGCCACTACCTCGTCACCTGGCAGGACCCGGTGGCCATGGGCGGACCCGCCCAGGGCCTGCTGCTCGAGCTGGAGCGCCACGGGCTCGATGCCAACGCCCTCCCGCCCAACGAGGTGGCACTGCGGCCCGACCGCATCATCGAGCCGCGCGACGCCACGGCCGAGATCCACATGGCGGTCGGCAACGACATCGAGCGCTGGCGCGACCGCCCCGACGCCCGCGAGGTCGCCTACACCGACCGCCGCTCCCCTGCGCAGCGGGCCCGCTACGAGCGGTTGCGGACCGAGCTGGCCGGGGCCCTGGCCGACGCCGGCATGGCGACCGACGACATCGACGATCGCCTGGTCAACATCGCCTTCGACCCGGCCGGAACGCCCGAGGTCAAGCGGCTGGTGAACCAGATGGCGACGATCGGCCAGCCGGCCGCCGTGTTCGTCACCGAACAGGTCACGGGCACCTGACGCGACGGCGCCCCTGGTCAGCCGCTTGCGCGGTCATCGGGTAACCTGACCGGACCCTTCATGGGGGCCCGGGCAACGGCGCCCGCTTCGCTTCAGTGCCGAACGCGGATGCAGCCCCCGACCGCAGTGTCCGACCCTGGGATCGGCACGTACTCGGTCGGCACGCCGGCTGGGCCCGTGGCCCGGTCCCACAGACCCGCCGGTGGCGCCACCGGCACGCCCGAAAGGCAGGAGGATCCGCGCCGTGCTGCCCCCCTCGACCCGCGAGCTCGACGCCTGTGGCATCGGCTTCGTCGCCGACGCCCACGGCCGCTCGTCCCGCGCCATCGTCGTCGCCGCCCTCGGCGGCCTCGCCTGCGTCAAGCATCGGGGCGCCGTGGCCGCCGACGCCCGCACGGCGGACGGGTCGGGGCTGCTGGTGCCGATACCGCCGCCGCTGTTCGGCGCGGGCAACGGCGTGGCCGTGCTGTTCGTCCGGGAGGACGACCCGCGGCCGGGGGTCGAGGCCGCGCTGTCGGCCGAGGACCTGGTCCTGGTCGACTGGCGCGAGCCGCCGACCGACCCGGCCGCCCTCGGCGACCTGGCCCGCCAGACCGCGCCCCGCGTGGTCCACGCCGTCTTCGGTGGGACCGGCGGCGCGGTCACCCCCGATTCCGAGGCCGAGCGCCGGGCGCTGCGCCTGCGCCGCCGCATCGAGCGCGACACCCGGGGCACCTACGTGGCGTCGTGCTCGTTCCGCACGATGGTCTACAAGGGCCTCGCCCCGGCCGACCACCTGGCCGACTTCTACCCCGACCTGCACGAGGAGTCCTTCGCCGCCACGTTCGCCGTCTTCCACCAGCGGTTCTCGACCAACACGCTGCCCACCTGGGAGCGGGCCCAGCCGTTCCGGACGCTGTGCCACAACGGCGAGATCAACGCCCTGTGGGGCAACGAGAACCGCATGCGCGGCCGGGCCGAGCTGGGCACGGTGGCCGCCGGCCTCGGCGACGAGGACCTGTTCTTCCCCGTGTTCGACGCGGGCGACTCCGACTCGGGCAAGCTCGACTCGGCGGTCGAGCTGCTGATGCGGGGCGGGCGCGATCCCCGCCACGTCATGGCGATGCTGATGCCCGAGGCCTGGGAGAACGTGCGCGACCTCGACCCCGAGATCCGGGGCTTCTACCGCTACCACTCGGCCCTCATGGAGCCCTGGGACGGGCCGGCCGGCGTGATCTTCACCGACGGCAAGGGCATCGGGGCCCGGCTCGACCGCAACGGCCTGCGGCCGCTGCGCTACCAGATCTGTGAGGACGGCCTGATCGCCGTGTGCTCCGAGGTGGGCGCGGTCGACGTGTCCGGCCACGGCGGCGTCGTCCGGGGCCGGCTCGGCCCCGGCCAGATGCTGTTCGTCGACCCCACCCGGGGGTTCCTCGACGACCAGGCGTGCAAGCAGCGGATCGCCGCCGGGGCGCCGTACGCCCGCTGGGCCGGCGACGGCTTCTACCAGCTCAACCCCGGCGCGGCCGCGCTGGAGGTGCCCGCCGACCTGGTCGGGCGCCAGGCGATGCACGGCCTGACCAAGGAAGACCTGGCCATGGTGCTCAAGCCGATGGCCAACGACGCGCACGAGCCCACGTTCTCGATGGGCGACGACTCGCCGCTGCCCAACCTCGCCCCCCGGTCGCGGCCGGTGGCCCACTACCTGCGCCAGCGATTCGCCCAGGTCACGAACCCGCCGATCGACCCGCTGCGGGAGCGGCTGGTGATGAGCCTGCGAACGGTCCTCGGCCCTCGCCAGCCGCTCCTGGCCGAGTCGGCCGAGGCGGCAGAGCTGCTCCAGCTCCCCTCGTTCTTCCTGTACCCGGCGGGCATCGACAACCTGGAGCTGACCGACCGGGCGCCGTGGCCGGTCATCCCGCTCGACGCCACCTTCCCGGCGAAGGACGGCCCCGAGGGGCTGTGGGCCGGGGTGGTCCGGCTGACCGCCGAGGCCGTGGCCGCGGTCGAGGGCGGCGCCGGCACGCTGGTGATCGACTGCGACGACGCCGGCCCCGACCGGGCGCCGGTCCCCACGCTGATCGCCTGCGGGGCGGTCCACCAGGCGCTCTCCGAGCGGCGGCTGCGCTCGCGCACCGCGCTGGTGGTCGTGGCCGACGACGTGTTCGACGTGCACGGCTTCGCCGCCCTGCTCGGCTACGGGGCCGACGCGATCTGCCCCCGCCTGGCGCTGGCCACCGTGGCGGCCGAGGCCGACCGGGCCGACGACGGCGACCTCACCAGCCCGGAGGCGCAGGGCCGCTACCAGGCCGCGGTCGAGGCCGGGGTGCTCAAGATCCTGTCCAAGATGGGCATCTGCACGGTCGACTCCTACCGGGGCGCGCAGATCTTCGAGGTGGTCGGCCTCGCCCCCGAGGTCGTCGAGGTGTGCTTCACCGGCACGCCCAACGTCGTGGGCGGCATCGGCTGGCAGGCGCTGGGTGAGGACGTGCTCGCGCCACGCCGCCGGCTGGGGGGCGCCGTCCGACCTCGAGTCGCCGGGCTACTTCCGGGTCCGCAAGGGCGGCGAGCCCCACAGCAAGGACAAGGACACGGTCCAGGCGCTCAACGACCTCACGCTGGTGCAGGAGCGCGACAGCGACGGCGGCGACCGGGACATGCTGATCGCCCACCTGCTCCAGGCGGCCATCCGGTCCGAGTCGTCCGAGCGCTACGACGCGTTTGCCAAGCTGGCCAACGACCGGCCGCTGATCGAGCTGCACGACCTGCTGGAGCTGGTCCCGGCGTCCGACCCGATCGCGATCGACGAGGTCGAAGCCGCCGCCGAGATCGTCAGGCGCTTCTCGACCGGCGCCATGTCGCACGGGGCGCTGTCCAAGGAGGCGCACGAGACGCTGGCCCAGGCCATGAACCTCGTCGGCGGTTTGTCCAACTGCGGCGAGGGCGGCGAGGACCCCAACCGCTACCGCACCCGGGGGCGGGGCCGGGACGACAAGAACTCGAAGATCAAGCAGATCGCGTCGGGGCGGTTCGGCGTGACGCCGGAGTACCTGGCCCATGCGGACGAGCTGCAGATCAAGATGGCGCAGGGATCGAAGCCCGGCGAGGGCGGCCAGCTGCCCGGCCACAAGGTGTCGGCCGAGATCGCCCGCCTGCGCCACACCCAACCGGGCGTCGGCCTGATCTCGCCCCCGCCCCACCACGACATCTACTCGATCGAGGACCTGGCCCAGCTCATCTACGACCTCAAGCAGGTCAACGCCGCCCAGGTGTCGGTCAAGCTGGTGGCCGAGGACGGCGTGGGCACGATCGCGGCCGGCTGCGTGAAGGCGCTGGCCGACGTCGTCCACATCAGCGGCCAGAACGGCGGCACCGGCGCGAGCCCGCTTTCGTCGATCAAGCACGCCGGCCTGCCCTGGGAGCTGGGCGTGGCCGACGCCCAGCGGGCGCTGGTCGACAACGGGCTGCGCAGCCGGGTGCGGCTGCGGGTGGACGGCGGCTTCCTGACCGGACGCCAGGTGATCGTGGCCGCGCTGCTCGGGGCCGACGAGTACAGCTTCGGGACCGCGGCGATGATCGCCGAGGGCTGCATCATGCTCCGGGCCTGCCACCGCGACACCTGCAAGCCGGGCGTCGCCACCCAGCGCCCGCACCTGCGGGCCAACTTCACCGGCACGCCCGAGGGGGTGGCGGCGTACTTCCTGTTCATCGCCGAGGAGGTGCGGGCCTACCTGGCCGAGCTGGGCCTGCGGTCGGTGGACGAGGCGATCGGCCGGGTCGACATGCTGCGCCAGCGGCGCACGGGCCGGGAGCGGGCCGACGTCATGGACATGGCGCCGGTGCTGGCCGCGCCCGTCGCGGAAGGGCCGAGGCATTTCGTCGAGCGGGTCGAGCTCCAGGACCCGCGGTCCGACCTCGGCGACCGGCTGCTGGCCGACGCCTTCCGGGCGGTCTGGGACGGCGACGACGTCGATCTCGCCTACGACATAGGTAACGCCGATCGGGCGATCGGGGCGTCGCTCTCGGGGGCGCTCGCCCTGGAGTACGGCGAGCTGCCGCCCCGCGGCACCGCCCGGGTGCGGCTGACGGGGACGGCCGGCCAGAGCTTCGCGGCGTTCCTCGGCCACGGCGTCGAGCTGGACCTGACGGGCGAGGCCAACGACTACGTCGGCAAGGGCATGGGCGGCGGCCTGGTGGTGATCCGCCCGCCGGCCAACGACGTGTCCGAGCTGCCGATCCTGGCCGGCAACACGTGCCTGTACGGTGCGACGGGCGGCGAGCTGCTGATCGCGGGCGGCGTCGGCGAGCGCTTCGGCGTCCGCAACTCGGGCGCGACGGCGGTCGTCGAGGCGGCGGGTGACCACTGCTGCGAGTACATGACCGGCGGCACCATCGTCGTCATGGGCCCGGTGGGCTGGAACCTCGGGGCGGGAATGACCGGCGGCCAGGCGTTCGTCTTCGACCGCGACCACGAGCGCCTCATCTCCCGCCTCAACCCCGACCTGGTGGACGCGGTCCGCCCGGACATGGCGGCGACCGAGGAGGTCCGCTGGCTGGTCGAGCGCCACGCCGAGCTGACGGGGTCGGCCCGCTCGGCGACGCTGCTGGAGCACTGGGCGAATGCGTGCTCGCACGTGTGGCACGTGCTGCCCAAGGACCAGGTGCGCCGCTACGAGGAGGGCCAGGCGAGCCGGGTCGCCAGCGTCTAGTACCGGGGCCGGCCGACGCAGGACGCGCGCGTCAGCGCACCCGCCGTGCGATTCGGCCGGAATGTCCGCCGTGTGGCGAAAAAGCCGGCCGGTCGCTGGCCCCCCGGGGGTGCGGTTGGCGTAGATTTGCCGGTCGTCATGGCTGGGAACGCGCCCCTCATCCCCGGATGCCGCGACCTCTCCCTGATCGGAGAGCGCGTGGCGCGCAGCCTGTTCTCCGCGACCAGCGACCGGCTGGGCCGGCCGGTCACCGTCACGCTGTACCCGCCGCTCGGCGACGGGCGCACTCGGGAGGGGTTCGACGCCGCCGCCGCCCAGGCGCAGCGGCTCGGCGTGCATCCGAGCGTGATCACGATCCACGAGTGGGGCTTCACCGACGACGGGCGCCCGTGGGTGGTCAGCGACCCCCAGCCGGCGCACGCGCTCGACACGGTCCTCACGCAGGAGGGCCCGCTCGAGCCCGAGCGGGCGCTGCAGGTCGGCGTGCTGCTCGCCGGGGCGCTGGAGACCGCACACACCGCCGGGATCGTGCACGGCGACCTGTCGCCGTCCCGGCTGGTGCTGGGCGCCCACGGCGAGCCGCTGCTGGCCGAGACCGGGCTGGCCGAGTTCGCGGTGTTCCCCGGCCTGGGCGCACTCAACAACCCCGTGCGCTACCACGCCCCGCCCGAGGTGCTGGAGCGCACCGACATCAGCCCGGCCACCGACGTGTACTCGCTGGTCGCGACGGTCTACGCCCTGGTGGCGGGCCGGGCGCCCCAGCAGAAGCCGGCGGAGGTCACCGACAGCAACGCGTCGCTGCTGCTGCGGATCCTGCAGATGCCGGTCCCCCGCATCGATCGCCCCGACCTGCCACCGGGCCTGCACGAGGCGCTCCAGGCCGGGCTGGCACCCGACCCCCGGAAGCGCCCGCAGCAGGCGATCGAGGTGGCGTGGCACCTCCAGGACGTGCAGCGCCGGGCCGGGTTCGCGGTCACCGAGCCCGTCGTCCTCGACCTCGACGACATCGAGCACCACCGCTCCCCCCGCGCCGGTGCGGCAGCGTCGGCGCTGGCCGCGCCCGCGGCCGGCCCGTGGACCCCGGACATCGGGCCGATCCTGCCCGACCCATGGGCGGCCGTGCCCCCGCCCCCGCCCCGCCGCCGGCGGCTCCAGCAGCGACACCGGCACCGCCCGCCGCCGAGCCGTGGGTCCCGGCACCGCCCGCCGCCGAGCCATGGGTCCCGGCACCGCCCGCCGCCGAGCCATGGGCACCGCCACCGCCCGCCGCCGAGCCATGGGCACCGCCACCGCCCGCCGCCGAGCCATGGGCACCGCCACCGCCCGCCGCCGAGCCATGGGCACCGCCACCGCCCGCCGCCGAGCCATGGGCACCGCCACCGCCCGCCGCCGAGCCATGGGCACCGCCACCGCCCGCCGCCGAGCCATGGGCACCGGCACCGCCCGAGCCCCTACCGCCCGCCGAGCCGTGGACACCGGCCGACATCCCCGCCGCACCACCCACCGCACCGTGGGCACCGGCCGACACCCCGGCCGCACCACCCGCCGCACCGTGGGCACCGGCCGACATCCCCGCCGCACCACCCGCCGACCCGTGGGCAGCGGCCGACACCCCGGCCGCAGCACCCGCCGATCCGTGGGCACCGGCCGACACCCCGGCCGCACCACCCGCCGCACCGTGGTCGCCCGAGGCGACCGATGCGGCGCCGTTGGGCGAGCCCTGGGTGCCCGGTCACGGGGCACCCGCTTCCGGTGGGCCCGCCAGCGCGGCGCTGTGGACCGAGCCCTGGCCCGAGGGCGTGTCCCCGGCCGAGCCGACCGGGCCCGTGCCGTGGCCTGCCGGGCAGTGGGCGATCGAGCCGACCGGGGGGTCGCCGGCGCCTGGTGAGCACGCTGGTGCCGGCTCCGAGGTGACGTCCAACGGCGGCGACGGCGGCGCCGGGGTGGTGTGGCCGTCGACCTGGCCGTCGGCCGATCCGCCGCCCGAGCTGCCCGCCTGGGCGCAGGGGCCTCCTCCTGTCCCGCCCGAGTCGGCGGTCGGCGGCAACGGCGTGAGCGGTGATCCGACGGCCGAGCGACCGCCGGAGCTGGACATGCTGCCCGCGTGGTACACCGATCCCCTGCCCAACGGGAACGGGCACGCCAACGGGGGGGCTCCCGCCCCTCCTCCACCGCCTGTGGCGCCCGGCCGGCCGACCTGGGACACTCCCGCCCCCGCCGGGTGGCAGCCCGGTGCCGCGGCAGCCGCACCCGCACCCGCCGCGACACCGCCGGCGCCGCCCGCCCCGCCGACCCTTGCGGCGCCGTCTCCCGCGCCGCCGGCCGCCGCCGACGACGACCGCCCGGTGGACCAGCGGCTCGACCCGGGCGTGCGGGGCAACCCGCTGCCCGGCGCCGGCGATGAGCTGCGCTCGCTGTTCGGCGCGGTCGTCGGCGACGCCAAGGCGCCGCCCGCCGCGCCCTCCGAACCAGGGTGGATGGGTCACGACCACGATCCGCTCGGGCCTCCCGTCGAGCGGCCGCCCATCGACATGAGCCGGCTCGACGCCGCCTTCGGGCCCCCGCCCGGGAAGCCGGCGGCACCTGCCGCGGCATCGGCTGCTGCGGCGGCCGCGGCCCCGGCCGCGCCCCCGCTGCCCCGGCGGACGCCCGGCGCGTCGGCGCCGCCCGGCGCGCCCAGCATGCGGGCCCTCGCCGCCGGCGACACCCACGGCGACTGGCCGGTGGCCGACGAGCCGGAGCCCTGGCCCGAACCGGCCGCGCCCAGCGCGCCGGCGGCCACCTTCGCGCCTCCGACCGTGGGGAGGTCCTCCCCCTCCGGGGCGGCGCGGCCCTCCCGGGCCGGTGGGCTCTATGCGCCGCCGGCCACCGCCGGGGCCCCGAGCGGCAGCACGCCCGCCGGCACGGCCGCCGCCAAGGCTCCCCCCTCCACGCCTGCGGCGCTGCCGGTGATCGTGCTGGTCGTGCTCGTGGTCGTGCTGGTCGTGGGGGTGGCCTGGCTGGTCATCGCCGGTGACGACGCCGGGGCGCCGGCGTCCGAGGGTGTCGGGACCCCCGCCACCGCGCCCGTCCCGAGCGCCGTGACCGCCACCGACACCCCCGACGGCGTCCAGGTGACCTGGCACGGCGACGCCTCGGCCAGCTACGTCGTCACCGTCCTGACCGCGACCGAGCCGCCCCGAGCGCTGCCGCCCGCGCAGGGGACCTCGCTGCTCGTGGCCACGGCAGGCGCCACGGCGCCGCCCCAGTGCTTCACGGTGGCAGCCGCGGCCCCGCAGGCCGACCAGGAGCCCGGGCCGCCCTCGGACGTCGCCTGCGTTGCCGGGGCCAGCCCCGACGCCATGATCCGGGAATGACCGCCGGGCGACGCCGCCTCACTCCACGAGCCGCAGGCCCGACAGGCTGATCGACGGGGCGACCCGGGGCAGGTCGACCACGAACTCGGTCAGGTGCCCCGGGAACACGTGCTCCGAGTAGAGCAGCGGACGGCCGTCCAGGTCGCGGGTGATCCGCTCGCACCGCAGCACCGGCGACCCCTCCGGCACCGCCAGCAGGGCGGCGTCCTCGGCCCCGGCCGCCGCCGCCCCGATCGTCTGGGTCGCGCCCCCGATCGAGGGCCCCACCAGCTCGTAGAACGGCGACGCCTCCACGTCGGCCCGCGACAGCCGGGCGCCCACCTCCTCCGGGCACCACACCGTGACCCGGGCGAAGGGCTGGCCGTCGGCCAGGTTCACCCGGCGGACCTCCAGCACCGCGTCGACCCCCAGCACCTGTCGCACCCGCGGCGGCGCGGCGACGAACCGGAAGCCCACCACCCGCCGCTCGGAGCCGACGCCCAGCTCGCCGAGCTGGTCCTCGATCGTCCCCAGGCGGCCGAGCGACTGGCGGACCGGCGCGGTCGCCACGAACCAGCCGAAGCCCTGGCGCGCGTCGATGAGGCCCTCGTCCCGCAGCAGCTCCAGCGCCTTGCGGACGGTGACCCGGCTGACCCCGTACGCTGCCGACAGCTCGCTCTCGCTGGGCAGCAGGGCGCCCGCCGCCAGCTCCCCGCTCTCGACCCGGCTGCGCAGCTCGTCGGCGATCGTTCGGTAGCGGACCTCGCGCACTTGTCATATACTTGTCTGCATTCGCCCGCCGACGCAAGGGGTCACCGCCATCATGGCCATCTCCGCCTCCACGCCGATCGAGCTCGTCGAGCAGGTCTACGCGCGGCTCCCCGACCGGGTCGCGGTCGGCCGTGAGCGCCTGGGCCGGCCGCTCACGCTGGCGGAGAAGATCCTGCTCAACCACCTGCGCGACCCGCAGGGGCAGGAGCTCGAGCGGGGCCGCAGCTACGCGGACTTCGACCCGGACCGGGTGGCCATGCAGGACGCCACCGCCCAGATGGCGCTGCTCCAGTTCATGACCGCCGGCCTGGCCGAGACCGCGGTGCCGACCACCGTCCACTGCGACCACCTGATCCAGGCCCGGGCCGGGGCCGACATCGACCTGCGCCTGGCCGTGGACGTGAACAGCGAGGTCTACGGCTTCCTGCGCTCGGTGGCCGCCCGCTACGGCATCGGTTTCTGGAAGCCCGGGTCCGGGATCATCCACCAGGTCGTGCTGGAGAACTACGCGTTCCCGGGCGGGATGATGATCGGCACCGACAGCCACACGCCCAACGCCGGGGGCCTGGGCATGGTCGCCATCGGCGTGGGCGGCGCCGACGCGGTCGACGTGATGACCGCGTTCCCGTTCAACGTGCGCTGGCCCCAGCTGATCGGCGTCCACCTGACCGGCGAGCTGTCGGGCTGGACGGCCGCCAAGGACGTCATCCTGCGGGTGGCCGAGATCCTCACCGTGTCCGGCGGGACCGGGGCGATCGTCGAGTACTTCGGCGCCGGCGCCGACGGGCTGTCGACCACCGGCAAGGCGACCATCTGCAACATGGGCGCCGAGATCGGCGCCACCACGTCGGTGTTCAGCTTCGACGAGCGCGGGCTCGCGTACCTGGCCGCCACGGGCCGGCAGGCCCTGGCCGACGCGGCCGCCGGGGTCCTCGCCGACCTGCGGCCCGACCCCGAGGTCGTCGCCGACCCCGGCCGCTACTTCGACCGCGTCATCGAGATCGACCTGTCCACCCTGGAGCCGATGATCAACGGCCCCCACTCCCCCGACCGAGCCCACAAGGTCAGCGAGGTCGGGGCCCACGCCCGCGCCGAGGGCTGGCCGACCGAGATCTCCTCCGCGCTGGTGGGCTCGTGCACCAACTCGTCCTACGAGGACATCACCCGGGCCGCCTCGATCGCCCGGATCGCGGCCGCCCACGGCCTCACCACCCGGACGCCGCTGCTGATCACGCCGGGGTCCGAGCAGGTGCGGGCCACGATCGAGCGCGACGGCCTGCTGGCCGACCTGGAGGCGATCGGCGGCACCGTGCTCGCCAACGCGTGCGGGCCCTGCATCGGCCAGTGGGACCGCCAGGGCTTCGATACGTCCAAGCCGAACACGATCGTCAACAGCTACAACCGCAACTTCCCCAAGCGCAACGACGGCAGCGCCAACACGCTGTCGTTCGTGACCAGCCCCGACGTCGTGGTCGCGCTCGCGCTGGCCGGCACGCTGGAGTTCGACCCGGCTGCCGACACGCTCACCGGCGCCGACGGCGCCGAGGTGCGGCTGGAGCCGCCCCGCGGCGAGCAGCTCCCCGCCCGGGGGTTCGACCCCGGCGAGTCGGGCTTCTCCGCCCCGCCGGCAGACGGCGCGGCGGTGACCGTCGAGGTGGCGCCCGACAGCGAGCGCATCCAGCTCCTGACGCCGTTCGCCCCCTGGGACGGCCACGACTTCGTCGACCTGCCGGTGCTGATGAAGGCGTCCGGCAAGTGCACGACCGACCACATCTCGGCGGCGGGGCCGTGGCTGCGGTTCCGGGGCCACCTGGAGAACATCTCCGGCAACCTGTTCCTGGGCGTCGTCAACGCCTTCCGCGACGTCGAGCCCGGCCACGGCAAGGACCCGCTCGACGGCGAGGTCCGCTCGTTCCCCGACATCGCGCGGCGCCTGCACGAGGCGGGCGTGGGCTGGTGCGCGGTCGGCGACGCCAACTACGGCGAGGGCAGCTCGCGCGAGCACGCGGCGATGGAGCCCAGGTTCCGGGGGTGCAAGGTGATCTTCGCCCGCGGCTTCGCCCGCATCCACGAGGCCAACCTCAAGAAGCAGGGCGTGCTGGCGCTCACGTTCGCCGACCCGGCGACTTACGACCAGATCGGCGAGGATGACAAGATCAGTGTTCTCGGGCTCGCCGAGCTGGCGCCGGACACCCCGGTGCCGTGCGTGATCCGCAGGCCCGACGGCACCGAGGTCGAGTTCCTGACCACCCACACCATGAACGACGAGCAGATCGAGTGGTTCACGGCGGGCAGCGCCCTGAACATCATTCGCCGCAAGCACGCTGGCTGAAGGGTCGACTGCGCCAGCAGTCGCGCACGCGACTGCTGGGCCTCGACCATGTCCAGCTCGCCATGCCGGCAGGCGACGAGGCCGAGCAGGCCGCCGAGCGCTTCTACGCGGGCGTCCTCGGGCTGCGGCGCGTGCCCAAGCCCGAGGCGCTGGCGGGCCGGGGCGGCTGCTGGTTCGAGGGGCAGACCGTCAAGCTCCACCTGGGCGTCGACCCCGACTTCCGGCCCGCCCACAAGGCCCACCCGGCGCTCCTGGTCGAGGACCTCGACGTGGTCTGCCAGCACGTCGTCGAGGCCGGCGGCGAGGTCCGCCCAGCCGACGATCAACCGGGCATCCGCCGCGTGCACACCGACGACCCGTTCGGCAACCGCATCGAGCTGATCCAGGCGGTGGAGCCGCCGGTCGAGACGTTCCAGACGATGGCCGACCACTCGATCTTCCCGCTCGCCCTGGTCGACAACGCCGGGACGCTGGTGTGGCTCAGCTCGTCGGTCGAGCGGTTCTTCGGCTGGGACCGGGACAAGCTCGTCGGCCGCAGCTTCGCCCACGTGGTGGCGCCCCGGTCGCTGGCGGGGATCATCCAGGCGTTCACCGTGATCGACGAGGCCTACGAGATCACCCCGTGGGGCGGCGTCGGCCTGCCGATCGACCTGGTCCACGCCGACGGCAGCGAGGTGGCCTGCGAGCTCTCGGTGCTCACCACCCGGCGCACCGGGCTGCCGTGGTACGTGATCAACGTCCGCCGGGTCGGCTACGAGCGGGCGCTCGACCTGGCGATCGAGGCCATGGCGGAGGGCGCCCGGCTGGGCGACATCCTCACCCGCCTCATCGGGGCGCTGGAGCAGATGGTCCCCGGCTCAGAGGTGGCGATCGGCGACCGCTGGACCGGCGACCGGTTCTCGGTGGTGGCCGGCGAGACCGCGCACCTGCTGAGCTGCGAGGGCACGACCCCGTGGGCCCGGGCGCTCGCGTCGGGCGAGGACGTGTACGCCGCCGACGCCGCCCACATGCCCGCCCCGCTGCGGGCGCTGGCGGTGGCGCACGGTTACGCGGCCTGCTGGGTCCACCCGGTGGCCGCGCCCGGCGATACCGGGTCCCAGGCGGTCATCACGCTGTGGCGGACGCGCCCCGGCACGCCGACGAGGTTCACCTGGAACACGGTCCAGCGGGTCGGCCAGCTGCTGCGCCTCACGCTGCAGTGGGACCGCAGCCGCCGCTCGCTGCAGTACGCGGCCACCCATGACCAGCTCACCGGGCTGGCGAACCGCCTGGCCTTCCTCGACCGCCTGAACACGGTGGCCGCCGGCGGCGAGGGCCGGGCCGCGGTGCTGTTCATGGACCTCGACCACTTCAAGCCGATCAACGAGACGCTCGGCCACCCCGTCGGCGACCGGGTGCTGGCGATCGTGGCCGACCGGCTGGTCGGCGTGCTCCGCCCCGGCGACCTGGTGGCCCGCATGGGCGGCGACGAGTTCGCCGTCCTGTGCGAGCGCCTCACCGCGGCCGACGACGTCGAGCCCGTGGCCAAGCGCCTCCTGGCGGCCGTCCGCGAGCCGATCACCCCCCAACCGGGGATCGCCACCCAGGTCACGGTGGACGCCAGCATCGGCGTCACCGACCTCCGCCCGGACGAGAGCGTCGAGGCCACCCTGGCCCGGGTGGACCAGGCCATGCGGGAGGCCAAGATCACCGGCCGGGGCCGCTGGGTCCGCTACCGCCGGTAGCCCCGGATCGTCGCCGGCGACCATTCCGGACGGCGTCAGTCCCGGCCCGGGCGCCGGGTCGACTCGGCCGCCGCCTCGTCCTCCGACGGGACCCGGCCCGACGGGTAGGTGCGGGCCAGCTCCTCGGGCGTCGGCTCGCGGCGGCGGCGGGCCTCCGGGGGCAGCAGCTCGGCGATGGCGGCCATGATCCGGCGCGTGTCGGCCTCGGCCGAGCGCCACTTGAGGTCGACCGGCTCGCCGACCCGGACGCGGACGGTGGGCGGGCTGGTGACGTTCCACACCCGCGGGACCCGCTCGGAGCGGGGCCAGACCCGCTCGGTGCCCCACAGCCCGATCGGCACGACCGGGACCCTGGTCTGGGCGGCCAGGCGGGCGGCGCCCCAGCGGCCCTTGAGCACCGGGTCGAAGAACGCCGGGCCCCGGGGGATCGTGCCCTCGGGCAGGATCGCGACCAGCTCGCCGGCCGCCAGGGCGGCGGCGGCCTCGAGCAGCGGGTCGTCCGACCCCGTGGCCCGGTCGACCCGGATGCCGCCCATGGCCCGGGCCAGCTGGCCCACGATCGGGGCGTCGAACACCTCGCGCTTGCCCAGGAACCGCACCGCCCGGCCCCGGCGGGCGAACGTCGTGCCCAGCGCCAACGGATCGAGGTAGCTGCGGTGGTTGGACGCGACGATCGCCGGCCCCACCTGGGGGATGTTGTCGACGCCCTCGACGTCGAAGCGCACCCAGGGCAGCAGCTCGGGCCGGACCAGGGTCTGCACGATCCGCTGGGGCTCGACGTCGAGCACCGGCAGCTTGGGCACGCCCACGGGCACGTCGAGGTGGATCACCGGCCAGCGGCGCACGACCGCCAGCGCCAGCATCCGCAGGTCGGGATTGACCACCACCGGGTGCCCCACCGCGCCGAGCAGCGGGTTGTCGTAGAACGAGTCGCTGTAGGCCCAGCTGCGGTCGAGCCGCACCTTCCGGCCCCGGGCCCAGGCCTGCACGGCGGCCGAGCTTGCCCCGGCCCCACACGAACTCGCCGTCGATCGTGCCGTCGTAGCGGCCGTCGCCGTCGACCCCGTACCGGGTGGCCACCACGTCGTCGAACCCCAGCCGCTCGGCCAGCGGCCGGATCATGTCGTCGGGCGTGGTGGTGGCGAGCACGAGCGCCCGGCCCGCCGTCCGGTGGTCGTCGATGATGGCGTGGGCGAAGGGCTGCACCGCGTCGGCCAACTCCTCGGCCGCCTGCTTGCCGGCGTCGCGGACCTGCTCCTGGCGCCAGCCCTTGGCGAACCGCGCCGCCTGGCGGGTCAGGATCATCGACGGCCGGGTCTCACCCACCAGGTCGAACAGGCGGTAGACGAGGCCCTCGCCCGGGATCGTCCGCCCCGACATCACGCCCGCGTCGCGCAGCGCCTGGCTGATCACCGGACCGCTCGCCCCCCGCAGCAGCGTCCGGTCGAGGTCGAAGATCGCGGCCGCTGTCATCCCGGCACGCTACCGCGCCTGCCCTCGCCGAAAACGAGAGGAGCCGACCGCGGATGGATCGGTCGGCTCCTGCAGGTGCTGCGCCCCCGATGGGGGGAATCGGTGGCGGCACTCTGGCCAGGCGGGACGGTAGGGGGGTACCGATCACCGCTCTGTATGTGCACTCAGTCTGCACCGGACGGTTGCGATCCGTCAAACAGTTGTTGGCGATGGCTGCAATCATTGGGAACGATGGACCTCCGCCAGCTCGCCGCCCTCGCCGCCGTTGCCGACGCCGGGTCGTTCTCGGCCGCCGCCCGCCGACTCCACACGGTGCAGTCGAACGTCTCGACCCACATCGCCCGGCTCGAGCGCGAGCTCGGCGCGACGCTCGTCGACCGGTCCAGCGGCACGCTCACCGAGGAGGGCGAGGCGGTGGTCGCCCGCGCACGCCGGGTGACCCGCGAGCTCGACGCCCTGCGGGCCGACGTCGAGTCGCTGCTGCACGAGGTGTCGGGGACGGTGCGGCTCGGTTGCATCGGCACGGTGAGCCGCTGGCTCGTCCCCCGCCTGCTCGACGCCATGGCCGAGCAACACCCGCGGGTGCAGGTCGTCGTCGTGGACGCGACCACGACCTCGCTGGTCCCGCAGGTGGTGGCCGAGAGCCTCGACCTGGCGGTGATCAACCTGCCGCTGGCCCCGGGCGAGCTGGCGACCGAGCCCCTGTTCGACGAGGACCGGATCGTGCTGGCGCCGCTCGGGCACCCCCTCGCCGCCCGCGACCGGGTCGACCTGGCCGACCTGGCCGGCCACGCCCTGCTGCTGGAGCCGCGCGGCACCGCGTTCCGCGACGAGCTGGACCAGCAGGCCGCGCGCCAGGGCGTCGAGATCCGCGCCCAGGCCGAGATCGACGGCATCCGCCTGCTCACGTCGCTGGCGTTCGAGGGGTTCGGGCCGGCGGTGGTGCCGGCCACCGCGGCCGGACCCACCGTCGACGTCGCCTGCCGGCGGGTGGCGGTCACGGGCCTGGCACCACGCTCGGTGGGGCTGGCGATGCCCCGGCGCGGCCGGCTCTCGGCCCCGGCGCGGGCCGTGCGGGCGACGATCCGCGACCTGGTCGCCGCCACCGACCACCCCGGCGTGCGGCTCACCCTCGTGGGCTGACGGCACCCGCAGTAGCCTCGACCCTGGTCCGACAACTCGACAAGGAGCGCGGGGCCGTGCCCGACACGATCACGATCACCGACAACCGGACGGGCGAATCGGTCGAGGTCCCGATCCAGGACGGGGGCGTCGACGCGGGCGAGTGGCGCAAGCTGCTGCCCAACATCTGGTTCTACGACGAAGCGTTCATGACCACCGCCGCCACCCGCAGCGCGATCACCGAGATCGACGGCGACGCCGGCATCCTCCGCTACCGCGGCTACCCGATCGAGCAGCTCGCGGAGCACTCGAACTACCTCGAGGTCGCCTACCTGCTGATCCACGGCGAGCTGCCGACCAGCGCACAGTTCGACGCGTGGGTCCACGACGTCACCTACCACACGTTCATCCACGAGAACGTGCGCAAGCGCTTCCTCGAGGGCTTCCACTACGACGCCCACCCGATGGGGATGCTCGTGTCCGCGGTGGCGGCGCTGTCGACCTTCTACCTCGAGGCCAAGGACATCTCCGACCCCGAGAACCGCTACAAGCAGATCGTCCGGCTGATCGCCAAGATGCCGACGCTGGCGGCCGCGTGCCACCGTTTCAGCGTCGGCATGCCGTTCGTCTACCCGGACAACTCGCTCAGCTTCACCGCCAACTTCCTGTCGATGCTGTGGAAGATCGCCGAGCCCCGCTACGACGCCAACCCTGCGCTGGCGCACGCGCTCGACGTGCTGTTCATCCTGCACGCCGACCACGAGCAGAACTGCGGCACGACCGCGATGCGCACGGTCGCGTCGGCCCACTCCGACCCCTACAGCTGCGCCGCGGCCGCCACCGCCGCCCTCTACGGCCCCCGCCACGGCGGCGCCAACGAGGCGGTCATCAAGATGCTGACCGAGATCGGCTCGATCGACCACGTCGACGAATACGTCCGACGGGTCAAGTCGGGCGAGGTCAAGCTCCAGGGCTTCGGCCACCGCGTCTACAGGAACTACGACCCGCGGGCCACGATCATCAAGCAGACCGCCGACGAGGTGTTCGCGGTCACCGGCCGCAACCCGCTGCTCGACATCGCCCTCAAGCTCGAGGACGTGGCGCTCAACGACGAGTACTTCACGTCCCGCAAGCTGTACCCCAACGTGGACTTCTACTCGGGGCTGATCTACCAGGCGATGGACTTCCCGACCGAGATGTTCACGGTGCTCTTCGCCATCCCCCGCATGTCGGGCTGGCTGGCCCACTGGGTCGAGCTGCTCGAGCAGGACCAGAAGATCGCCCGGCCCCGCCAGCTCTACGTCGGCCAGGGCGAGCGGCAGTACCAGCCGATCGCCGACCGCGGCTGATCCGCCGCCGACCCGATCCCGGGGGACACATGCACGCGGTCACGATCGTCGACGGCGCCCTGGCGTGGCGCGAGCACCCGGACCCCGTCCCCGCGCCCGGCGAGCTGCTCGTCGCGCGTGCAGGCCGCGGGGGTGTGCCGGGGCGACCTGATGCAGCGCGACGGCCTCTACCCGCCGCCGCCCGGTACGACCCCGCCCGACCGGCCGGGACTCGAGCTGGCGGGCGAGGTCGTGGCGACCGGCGCCGGCACCCGGCGCTTCGCCCCGGGCGACCGGGTGATGGCGGTCGTGACCGGGGCCGGCCAGTCCGAGCTGGCGGTCATCCCCGAGATCGTGGCCATGCCGGTGCCGGACGGCATGGACTGGGCCCGCGCCGGCGGCTTCCCCGAGAACTACTCGACCGCCCACGACGCGCTGTTCACGCAGGCCGGCCTGGGGATGGGCGAGCGGGTCTGCATCCACGGGGCGGCCGGCGGGGTCGGCACCGCCGCGGTCGAGCTCGCCCGGGCCGCGGGGGCCGAGGTCGTCGCGACCGTCCGCCACGAGGGCTCGCGGGCCGGCGTGGCCGCGCTGGGGGCGACCGTGGTCGACCCGCAGGGCTTCGGCGCCCACGGGCCGTTCGACGTGGTGCTCGAGCTGGTCGGCGGCGTCAACATGCCGGCCAACCTCGACGCGCTGGCCACCGGCGGGCGCATCGCGGTCATCGGCGTCGGCGCCGGGCTCAGCGCCGAGATCAGCCTGCTGTCGCTGATGGGCAAGCGGGGCCGCATCCACGGCTCGACCCTGCGTCCACGGCCGCTGGAGGAGAAGGCGGCCGTGGCCCGGCGGGTCGAGCGCCATGTCCTGCCGCTGGTCGCGACCGGCGCCGTGACGGTCCCGATCGCCGCCACGTTCCCGATGGCGGAGGCCGCCCGCGCCTGCGAGCGGTTCGCCGAAGGTGCCAAGTTGGGGAAGATCGTGCTCCTCGCGGGCTGATCGGTGTCCCCGGCCCCGGCGAATTGCTACCGTCGGTTAGCAATTCGACAGCCACGGGCAGCCGGTCCCTGGGGGGGGATGGATGGCGCTTGAGATGCACGTCGTGCGGACGCCGGCGCCGCCGGTCGATCCGGGTCGCGCTCCGGCGCGCCGCGGCCACGGGCCGCGCCCCGAGGACCGCCACCTCTACCCCGCGTACGTCCGCCGTGCCGGCTGGGGGGCGATCGCGGGCGTCACGGTCACGGTCGCATGGCTGGCGCGGTCGGTCGAGGGCGAGCAGGACTACCTGACCGCATGGGCGGTCGTCGGCGCGGTGTTCGCGTGGCCGGGCCTCGTGATGACCTGGCGCACCGGCAGCCGGGTCGGTGCCGGCGACCGGCAGGTCTGGCGGTTCTGGTTCGCCGGCTGCGTCCTGTCGATCGTGGGGGGCACGGCGCTGGTCGTGCTGGGGGGCCACGAGTGGACCTGGGCCCGGACCATCTGGCTGGGATCGATCGCGCTGTCGATCGCCGCCTACGGGGCCGGCAACACGCTGATCATGCGGTCGCGGGCCGGGCGGCGGGCGACCGCGCCGGACGTGCTCGAGCTGACCAGCGTCGTGGTGGCGATCATGGCCCCGCTGGCGCTGGCCACCGGCGACGCGCTCGTCGACGCCGAGGACTCGTGGTTCGCCGTTCCGTGGGCGGTGATCGCCGTGGCGCTGGTCCACGGGCTGGCCGTCTCGGTCGTGCTCGTCGCCCGCATCCGCCGCGAGGACCGCACGCAGGCCTGGCTGGCCCTCGCCCTGGCGGCCGCCACGCTGGTCGAGGCGGGCGGCCAGGTCGAGATGGGCGTGTCCGGCTTCCACGCCGCGGCCGGCCTCCTGGTCACCTGGCACGCGCTGGCGTGCGGCCTCGGCATCGCCTTCGTCCTGTACGCGGTGCGCCGGCCGTCGGTCGGCCTCGACCGCCTGCCGCCCCAGGGCCAGGTCCGGCGCAGCAACGTGGTCTCGGTGCTGGTGCTGGTCTCGGTGCCGGTGCTGGTCGCCCAGGCGTTCCTGGCCCGCGACTCGACCTGGGTCGTGCTCGGCGCGGCGGTGAGCACTGCGGTCCTGCTGGTGCTGTCCAGCCTGCGCCACCTGCTCGTGGCCCGGGAGACGGCCCGCCTCTACGCGCTGGTCGAGCGGGCGGCCGACGAGCGCCGCCAGCTCCTGGCGGACGTGCTGCGCCACGTGGACGCCGACCGCCACCGGGTGGCGAGCCGCCTGCACCAGCAGGCGATGACGTCCTACAGCGCCATGTCGTCGTTCGTCGCCGCGCTGGAGGTGGCGCCGATCGGGCCGTCGGGCGCCGCGCTGGCGCTGGCAGCCGACCAGGCCCGCAGCGACCTCGCCCAGCAGGTCGACACCCTGCGGGACGTGCTGGCCACGGTCGCCCCGCCGTCGGCCGACGGCGAGCTGCGGCTGGTCGCGCCGCTGCGGGCCTATGTCGACAGCCTCTACGTCGACGGCTGCCAGCCGGCCCTGGAGGTCACGGTCGACGACGCCGTCGTGCCCGACTGGACGACCGAGGTGATCGTGCTGCGCATCGCCCGGACGGCCATCGCCAACGTCCACCAGCACGCCGAGTGCTCGCACATCGCCGTGCGGGTGATGCCCCGGGGCCGCGAGCTGGTGGTCGAGATCGAGGACGACGGGGTCGGCTTCGACCCGGAGGTGACCGCCGCCGGGACCGGACTCGCCACGATGCGCGTGCTCGCCGGGTTCGTCGACGGCTGGGTCGACGTGGCCAGCGAGCCGGGCGCGGGGACACGGGTGCGCGCCGTGCTGGGGGCGTCGCTGCCGCCGGGCTCGCGGCCCGACCTGCACGTGGTCCCGAGCTGACGCCGGGCAGGCGGCCCGACCTGCATGTGGTCCCGAGCCGACGCCGGGCTGGCGGCCCGACCTGCACGTGGTCCCGAGCCGACGGCGGAGCGCGTCAGCCCTGCATCTGGGAGGTGGCGTAGGTGCACGCCACCCGCCACGCCGTCTCGGCGCCGACATGGCCGGTGAGCGCCATCTCGACGCCGGCGAGGGCGAAGCCCAGCACGCCGGCGCTGGCCACCTCGAGCTCGTCGCGGGGCACGTCCGTGCCGGCCATGACCGACGCCACCTCGGCCAGCAGCGGCGCCCGGGCGGCGATGGCCGACGCCTCCAGCGACTCCTCGCGGGCGCTCCACACGTCGCGGAACAGGAAGCGGTAGGCGTCGGGGCGCTCCTGGAAGAACGCGAACAGCGCCGCGAGCAACTGCTCCATGCGCTTGGCCGACGAGAACGGTGCGCTGGCCGCGTACCGCAGCCGCTCCTGCAGCTCGCCCAGGAGGTCCTGGGTGACCGCCAGGAACAGGTCGCTGCGCCCGCCGGGGAAATGACGGTAGACGAGGCCGCGGGAAACCTCCCCGGCGGCCGCCACGTCGGTCAGGCCGACGTCCGCGTAACCCTGGTGCAAGAAGATGTTGCGGGCCGCGCTGACGATGTCGGCCCGGCGCGCGGTTGCGCTCTTTCTGTGACTGGTTGTATCGCTCACGCTCGCCTCCCCGTCGTGACACAACCGTACCCTGCGCGGGATAGCCAAGACGACCCGGAGGCCCCGTTCCTTGACCCTGACATTGGGTACTGCAACCCGTGGTGTAGTGACATATGTTGCAATCGTGCAGGATTAGATGACGTCACTACGATGCCGCGGTCGTCTGAGTAACGTATGCTGCCCGTCACGGGCCGGACTCGCTGTCTCCGGCCCCAGCCGCCACCGCCGGGGGGCAACGCGGTGCCGGGTGCGTGCCGTCCCTACGCATCCGGCGCCGCCGGCGGCGCGGCGTCCAGCGGCACGACCGTGGCCGCCGCCAGGACCGCCCCGGCGACCATGAACCACACCGACAGGTGGTCGTCGGCCTCGTCGACCAGGAGCTCGACGTCGGCGCCCGGGGCGATGCCCGGGCCGAACTCCATCACCGCCCGGTGCGGCCGCCGCAGCAGGCCGTGGGCGAAGACCGTGCCCGGCTCGATCTGCTCCTCTATCGCCGCCCAGTACGCGGCGTTGTTCACGTGGCCGAGCAGGTCGATGTCGACCGCCCGCAGGCGCCAGGGCTCGGCCGCCGCGGCCGACCGGGGGGTCGCCCAGCCACAGCCGGCCCGAGATCCTGCGGCCGCCGGCGGCCTCGCCGTAGGTGTCCAGGAAGCTCTGGCTGAGCCGGGCCGGGGCCATCGTCGTCACGTCGATGTGCACCCACAGCGTCGACACCTCGATCCGGGCCCGGCGGTCGCCCACCAGCGACAGCCGGCGCTCGGCCCAGCGGCCGCCCAGACCGCCGCACCACGTCGCCAGGTCGAGCCACTCGCGCCAGCGGGCCGGCTCGTGGACGTCGACGACCGCCCGGCGCACGACCCAGGTCGTGTCGGCGTCCTCGACGCCGCTGTCGGCCGTGTCGTCGTTCCCGATGTCCTGCAGGTAGCGGGCGCAGGCGTCGAGGCGCAGGCGTCCCGTGGAGTCGGCGTCGGCGAGGCGGACCCGGCGGCCGGTCGTGAAGACCCGGCCGGCGGACGGCGGCGGCACCAGCGGTTCGTCCAGCACGGGCCCGGTTCTAGTGGACGCGAGCGTCAATCGGTGTGTGACGGGGGCCGTCGCCCGATGCGGCAAACTCGGTCCCATGGTCGGCACCCTCGCCTGGATCCCCGCCGTCGAGCGGCCGGACCTCGTCGCCCCGCCCGTCGCCGCCGCCCTCGCCGAGGGGCTCGACGGCGGCGCGGCGGACGTGCTCGTCGCCGCCATCGATCCCGACCTGGCCGACACCGCGGCCTTCTGCGCCACCTACGACGTCCCGCTCGACATCTCGGCCAACTGCGTGGTGCTGGCGGCCAAGCGGTCGGGCGGCGTCACCCAGCTCGCCGCGTGCATGGTGCTAGCCACCACCCGGGCCGACGTGAACGGCCTCGCCCGCCGCACGCTCGAGGCCCGCAAGGCGTCGTTCGCCTCCCGGGACGAGGCCGTGGCGGCGAGCGGCATGGAGTACGGGGGCATCACCCCGCTCGGCCTGCCCGCCGACTGGCCCGTGCTGGTCGACGCGGTCGTCGCCGCCACGGACCGGGTGGTGGTGGGCAGCGGCATCCGGGGCTCCAAGCTGCTGCTGCCCGGCGCACTCGTAGCCGGTGTGCCCGGCGCGGTCGTGCTCGACGGCCTCGGCGTCAGCGTTCAGGGCTGATCCGGTAGCGGAACCCCCGCAGCCAGAAGTCGGGCACGGGCTCCCAGTCGATCGAGGGATCGCGCTCGAAGCCCAGGCGCAAGTACAGCCGGTGGGCGTCGACCATCCGGTCCGTCGAGTGCAGCACGATCTGCCCGCGCCCGGAGACCCGCGCCCGGTCGATGCACGCCCGGGTGAGCGCCTCCCCCGCGCCCCGGCGCCGGGCGTCGTCGGCCACCGCCAGCATGCGGATGCCGGCGGCGTCGGGGTCGTCGAACTCGGCGCCGGGCGAGCCCGGCCCGGGCACGTAGGTGACGCCGCCGAGCACGCGGCCGCCCTCGGTGGCCACCAGGACCTCGGACCCGTCTGTGCGGGCGGCCACGTCGCGCAGCTCGTCCGCGTAGTCGCCGAGCCGCCCCGGCTCCAGCGCCTCGTAGGCGGCGACGGTCAACTCGCCGAGGGCGGCGTACTCGTCGGGGCGCGCCGGCCGGATCTCCATGGGTGCAGCACGCTAGCGGCGCCCGCTACGTTCGCCCGCCATGGAGTACGCCCTGTCACCCGAGCTGGACGCGCTGCGCGACGAGGCCACTGCGGTGGGCCTGGCGGCGTCCGAGCGGGCCGAGGTGCCGGACGACACCTGGATCACCGGGCACGACCGGGCGTTCGCCGAGGAGCTCGGCGGGCGCGGCTGGCTGGGCATGACGTGGCCGCCCGAGCACGGTGGGCACGGGCGCCCGATCCTGGAGCGGTTCGTCGTCTTCGAGGCGCTCATCAGCACCGGCGCGCCCATCGCGGCGTCGTGGTTCGCCGACCGGCAGATGGGCCCGAGCCTGCTCCAGTTCGGCACCGACGAGCAGCGGGAGCGCTGGCTGCCGGGCATCATCGCGGGCACGTCGATGTGGTGCATCGGCATGAGCGAGCCGGACGCGGGCTCGAACGTGGCCGGCATCCGCACGCGGGCCGAGCGCGACGGCGACCGCTGGGTGGTCAACGGGCAGAAGATCTGGACCTCGGGCGCGGCGTCGGCCGACTGGTGCTACCTCATCTGCCGCACCGACCCGGACGCCCGGCCGCACGAGGGCCTGTCCGAGTTCGTGCTCGACATGCGCGCCCCGGGCGTATCGGTGAAGCCGATCCTCGACATGACCGGCAGCCGCCACTTCTGCGAGGTCTTCTTCGAGGACGTCGAGGTGCCGGCGGCCAACATGGTCGGCGAGCTCAACGGCTCGTTCCGCCAGGTGATGCGACAGATGGAGCACGAGCGGGGCGGCATCGACCGGCTGGTGTCCAACCGCCGGCTGTACCAGGACGTGCGCCCTCTGGCCGACACGACGGACCCGCTGATCCGCCAGGAGATCGCCCACATCGAGACCGGCTACCGCATCGGCCGGCTGCTGGTGCTGCGCGAGACGCTGAGCCAGGGCCCGCCCCAGTTCTCGGCGGCGACGAAGACGTTCTGCACCGAGCTCGAGCAGCGCATCGCGGCGTTCTGCGGCCGGGTGCTCGGCCCGAACGCCCTGTTGGCCGAGCCGGGCCTGGCCCGCCGGGTGAGCCGCAACATCTGCTACGCACCCGGCTACACGATCATGGGCGGCACCAGCCAGATCCTGCGCAACATCCTGGGCGAGCGGACGCTGGGCCTGCCGCCGCGAGCCCCGCTGACCGCCCTCACAACCGCCGCACCGGCGGCAGCGGATTGCGGTCGACGGACGCCACCCGCACCCGGGCATCGACGATGGCGGCGCCCGAGGCCGACACCACGACGGGGTTGAGGTCGAGGCCGGTCAGCTCGGGCACCTCGTCGACCAGGGCGCTGACCCGCAGCAGCACGTCCTCCAGGTGGGCCCGGGCGGCGTCGTCGAGCAGGCCGACGAAGGCGAGCCCGGACACGAACGAGCGGGCCTCGGTGTCGGTGAGCGGCACGACGTGGGCCTGGGACGCGGCCACCTGGCTCGCCACGCCCCCGGGACCGACCGTCAGCACCGGCCCGACCAGGGGATGCTCGGCGACGCCAACCGCCACGTCGACGCCGGGCTCGGCCATCGGCTGGACCACGGCCGGGAGCGCGCCCGGGCCGAGCGTCCCCGCCATGCGGGCGAGCGTGGCCCGCAGCTCGGCCTCGTCGTGCACGTCCAGGGCGAGGCCCGCGGCCTCGGTCTTGGCGAGCCGCGACCGGCGCAGCGACTTCACCGCCACGGGGTACCCGAGGGCCGCAGCCGCCGACGCCGCCTCGTCGGCCGACGACGCCACCGGCGACGCGACGATCGGCACCCCGCCGGCCTCCAGCACGTCGACCGCAGCGGCGGTGGTCAGCCAGCCGTCGCGATCCACCTCGCCGCCGTCCGGAGCGTCGAGCGCCGCGAGCACCCGGGTCCGGGCCGCCGCCGGCGAGCAGCCGCCGGGGACCACGGCCTCGCCCTCCGGCCGCGACCGCCAGCGGGCATAAGCGGTGACCTTGCCGAGGGCGTAGGCGGCGTCGTCTGGGAAGTCGAACACCGGCACCGCCGCCGCGCCCTCGGGGGTGATCGTCGTCGGGCACTCGCCGAAGACGCAGGCCAGGAGAGTCTTCCCCGGCTGCGCGGCGCGGGCGGCGGCGATGGCGGCGACCAGCTCGGCCGGCGACTGGCGGGGGGCCGGGGCGCAGACCGCGAGGACGCTGTCGACGCCATCGTCGGCCAGCAGGGCGCCCAGCGCCGCCTCCAGGTCGCGCGGGCCCGCCTCGAAGCCCAGGTCGACCGCGCTCGCCCGCAGGCGGGCGCCGGTGCCGGCCTCCCCGACCACCGCCTGGACGCCCGGGCCGAGCTCGGCCAGCTCCAGGCCGGCGTCCACGCAGGCGTCGGCCGCCAGGGCCAGCGACCCGCCGCCGTTGCCGACCAGCGCCACCCGGTTGCCGGCCGGCAGGGGCTGGCATGCGAGCACGCGGGCGACGTTCAGCTGCTGGGCCAGCGTGTCGACGCGCACGAGTCCGGTCTGCTCGACCAGGGCCTCCAGGCTCTGGGCCGCCACCTCGTCGTCGTCGCTCGGGTACGCCCGGGCCGCGCCGCCGCTCTTGACCGCCACGATCGGCTTGGCGCGCGACAGCGCCCGGGCGATGCGGCTGAAGCGGCGAGCGTTGCCGAACGACTCCAGGTACAGCAGGACCAGCCCGGTCCGGTCGTCGTCGGCCCAATACTGCAGCAGGTCGTTGGCCGACACGTCCGCCCGGTTGCCGATGGCGGCGAACGTCGAGGCGCCCAGCCCCGCCTCGCCGATCCGGTCGAGCAGGACGCCGCCGATCGTCCCCGACTCGGACAGCAGGGCCACCGGCCCGGGCCGGGCCCGGGGCGTGGCGAAGGTGGCGTGCAGCCGCACCGCGGGGTCGGTGTTGATGACGCCCAGGCAGTTCGGGCCCAGCAGCCGCATGCCGAAGCGCCGGGCCATGCGCAGCGCGGCCGCCGAGAGCGCCGCACCCTCCGGGCCCGACTCCGCGAACCCGGCCGTGATCACGATCACCGCCTTGACACCCTTCCGCCCACAGTCCCGCAGGGCGTCCGGCACCTCGGCCGCCGGCACGACCACGACGGCCAGGTCGACCGGGCCGTCGATCGAGGCCAGGTCGGCGACCGCGCGGACGCCGGCCACCGACTCGGCCCGGGGATTCACGGGGTAGACCGGGCCGGCGAACTCGTGCGCCACCAGGTTGCGGAACACCGCGTGGCCGACGCTGCCCCGCTCGCGACCCGCGCCGACCACGGCCACCGACCGGGGGGCGAGCAGCAGCCGGACGGTCTCCGCCTCGGCCCGCCGGGCCCGGGCCTCGACCGCGGCCTCGGCCTCCGGCGTCGGGCGCAGGTCGAAGTGGACCTCGATCACGCCCTCGTCGAACGTCGAGCGCAGCTCGAACCCCGCCTTGCGGAACACCGCCACCATCCGCTGGTTGGACGGCAGCACGGTGGCGGTGAAGGCGGCGATCCCGGCCCGCCGGGCGGCCTCGACCAGGTACTCCAGCAGGACCGTCGCCAGCCCCCGGCCCCGGTGGCGGTCGTCGACGAAGAAGGCGATCTCGGCCTCGGACCGCGTCGGCCAGCGGTCGTAGCGGGCCACCCCGACCAGGGCGTCGTCCCGCAGCGCCACGAACGCCATGCGGTCGACGTAGTCGACGTGCGTGAAGTGCTCGACCTCGCGGTCGGTCAGGTGCGGGTGGGGCGAGAAGTAGCGGAAGTAGATGCTCTCGGGCGACTGCAGCGAGTGGAACGCCACGAGCCGGGGCCCGTCGTCGGGCCGTATGGGCCGGATCCGCACCGTGCCGCCGTCGGCCAGCACGACGTCGGCGTCCCACTCCGCGGGGTACGCCGTCGGGAGGAGTAGCTCGTCGGTGGTGGTGAGGTCGTCCACCGGCCCCGAGGGTATCGGCGGCCCCGCCGGCGGGCGGGTGAAGTTGGACCCTCCCGGCGGCGCGCTACCGTCGGTCCGAACGACGCCGGCCTGGCGGGTCCGGC
Organism: uncultured Acidimicrobiales bacterium; assembly: GCA_963830865.1. GTDB lineage: Bacteria > Actinomycetota > Acidimicrobiia > Acidimicrobiales > VFJN01 > ZC4RG19. The sequence goes on from CAWHNU010000002.1 coordinate 185,435, forward strand.
GGAACACGGCGGAGACAAGAGGAGCTCAGACGTGAAGCGCTGGTGCACATGGTTGGTCGCGCTCGGCCTCGTGCCGCCGCTTGTGGCGGCATGCGCGCAGCCGGCCGAGGACGACTCGGTGTTCGGCACCATCGGCCAGGAGAAGATTGCGCCGCCCACATCCAGCGACGACCCCGACGACCTCGCCGAGCAGGCCCTCGACGACATCACGATCTACTGGCGCGGGGAGTTTCCGCAGGCGTACGGCGGCGACTTCGTGGACGTGTCCGGGTTCTACCCGTACGACTCGTCCGAGCTGCCGCCGCCGTGCGGCGACGAGCGCCCGACCTACGAGGACATCGAGAACAACGCCTTCTACTGCCCGGACAGCGACTACATCGCCTGGGACAGCGAGCAGCTCATCCCGTACATCAACGACACCTTCGGCAGCTTCACGGTCGCGATCGTGATGGCGCACGAGTTCGGTCACGCGGTCCAGGACCGGGCCGAGGCGTTCGACCGCTCGATCGACCTCGAGCTGCAGGCCGACTGCTTCGCTGGGGCGTGGACGGCCTGGGTGCGCGACGGGCACTCCACCGCCTTCGACGAGGACGACATCGACCTCGACCGCGCCGTCGCCGGCATCGTCGAGGTGCGCGACCCCGCAGGGACCGATCCGAGCGAGGTCGGCGCCCACGGCAGCGGCTTCGACCGCGTCGGAGCATTCCAGGACGGCTTCGAGAACGGCGCAACCGCCTGCACGCCGTATGCCGACGAGAACGTCGACCGCACCGTGGCCGAGATCCCGTTCACCGAGGGCGACTACGAGACCGGCGGCAACCTCCACCTCGACGACCTCGGGCCCGACGACCCGGGCCTGCTCACGCTCGTCGAGGCCGACCTCAACGAGTTCTACGCCTGGCTGTTCGGCCAGATAGGCGAGCAGTGGACGCCGGTCAACGACCTCGTCGTCGTCGACCCCGACAACGACCAGGTGACCTGCGGCGGCGACGCGCTGTCGGGCTCGGAGCTCGACTACGCCGAGCTCTACTGCGAGGACGAGAACATCGTCGTGGTCGACGGGCCGGGCCTGATCACCGACCTCAACGAGGGCATCGGTGACTTCGCGGTGTCGAGCGAGCTGGCCCAGCTGTGGGCGCTGGCTGCCCAGGTCCAGCTCGGCACCGTCGACGAGGACAAGGCCGACCTCCAGGCCGACTGCCTGACCGGGCTGTGGGCGGCGTCGACATTCCCGGGCGTCGAGGACGTCACCGAGACCCCGCTCCAGATCTCGGGCGGCGATCTCGACGAGGGGATCATCGCCTTCCTCAACTCCGGCTCGGCGCCCGGCGAGAACGCCCGCACCGTGTTCGAGCGCACCGAGGCCCTGCGGGCCGGCGTGTTCGAGGGCGAGGACGGCTGCCGGAGCTACGGGCCGCTCTGACCCGACCGGGCGGCCGCCCCGCGGCGCATGTCCCGGCGGATCAGCAGCACGATCGCGCCCAGGGCGGCCACGATGCCGACCAGCACGAGCACTTGCAGGATGCCGCCCCGGTCGCCCGCGTCGGTCGGCTCGTGGCCCGAGTTGGGCAGCGGGATGATCCGCTGGTCGGGCACCGGGGTGACGTCGGTGGTGGTGTCCTCGGTGGTGCCCGGCCCGCCGGCCTGACGGGCCGTGGCGCCCGCGGCGGCGGCCGGCGCCAGGAACACGAGCGCGAGCGTGAGGAGCGCCGCGGCCAGGCGGCCGGGGCGGGGGCGGTGACGGCGGCGCGGGGGCACCGGGCCATGCTCGGCGCGCCCGCGCGGGACCGTCAAACCCCGGGCCTCCTGCCCGCCGCCTGGGTCAGCCGGCCGGCGGCGTGTAGTCGCCGGGCAGGACGATCGACTTGGTCTCCAGGTAGGCCGACAGGCCCTCGGGGCCGAGCTCCCGGCCCACGCCCGAGGCCTTGAACCCGCCGAACGGGTTGCGCAGGTCGAGCGTCCCGAAGGCGTTGATCCCGTAGGTGCCGGTCCGGACCCGGCGGGCCACGTCGATGCCGGCCTCGACGTCGGTCGTCCACACCGAGCCCGACAGCCCGTAGTCGCTGTCGTTGGCGATGCGCACCGCGTCGGCCGGGTCGTCGTAGCCGATGACCGACAGCACCGGGCCGAAGATCTCCTCCTGGGCGATCGTCATGCCGTTGTCGACGTCGGCGAACAGGGTCGGCTCGACGAACCAGCCCTTTTCCAGCGCCGCCGGCCGGCCGCCGCCGACCACGACGCGGGCGCCCTCTGAGCGGCCCTTGTCGATGTAGCCCAGCACCCGGTCGCGCTGGCGCTCGGCCACCAGCGGGCCGACGGCGACCGACGGGTCGGCGGGGTCGCCCACGGTGTGGCCCGCCACCGAGGCGGCGACGGCCTCCACCACCTCGTCGTAGCGGGACCGGGGGGCCAGGATGCGGGTCTGGGCGATGCACGCCTCGCCGTTGTTCATGAGCGCGGACGGCATGAGCATCGGGATCGCGGAGGCCAGGTCGGCGTCGTCGAGGATGATCGCCGCCGACTTGCCGCCCAGCTCCAGCGTGCAGCGCTTGAGCATCTCGCCGCAGATGGCGCCGACCTTGCGGCCGGCCGCGGTCGAGCCGGTGAAGCCGACCTTGTCGACGCCGGGATGGCGGACCAGGTACTCCCCCAGCTCGCGGCCGGCGGGCAGGATCGACACCATGCCCTTGGGCAGCTCGATCTCGTCGAGCAGCTCGCCCAGGATGTAGCCGTCGAGCGGGGTCTCCGGCGACGGCTTGAGCACCATCGGCGACCCGGCGGCCAGCGCCGCACCGAGCTTGAGCGCCACGATGAACAGCGGCACGTTCCAGGGGATGATCCCGGCCGATACGCCGACCGGCTCCTTGCGCACGAGCACCGGGCCGAGCGCGCCCGGCCGGAGCTCCTCGAACGGGAACGTCTCGGTGAGCTCCGCCCAGCCGTCGAGCACCATCGTCGAGCTGTACACCTGGCCCATCAGCGCCCAGCTCGACGGCGAGCCCATCTCGGCGGTGATGACATCGGCCATCTCCTGCGAGCGGCCCTGGATGGCGAGCGACAGCTTGCGCAGGTAACCCGCCCGCTCGGCGGGGCTCAGCCGCGGGTAGGGGCCGGCCAGCGCGTCCTTGGCCGCGGCCACGGCCCGGTCGACATCACCCTCGGTCGCCTCGGGCACGCGGGCGATGACCTCCTCGGTGGTGGGGCTCACGACCTCGATGGTGCTGGTCGTCGCGGGCGCCACCCACTCGCCGCCGATGTAGAGCGTGTCCTTGGTCTCCATCAATCCCTCCCGGCTGAGATCTGAAACAGTGTCAGATATCGTGCCACGGGTGAGCGTCGAGGACCGCACCGCCGCCGCCGACCCCGCCGAGGCGGCACTCGTGGGACCCGTCCTCGACGAGGGGTTCCTCGCCGGTGACCCGTTCCCCCACCTGGCCCGGCTGCGGGCCACCGCGCCGGTCGCGTACGCCGCCGACCCCGGCGTGTGGGTGCTGTCCCGCCACGCGGCGGTGGCCGCCGCGGCCCGGGACCCCGCCACGTTCTGCTCGGGGCGCGGGATCCTGGTCAGCGAGATCGGCACGACCTACGACTCGCCGCCGACGATCATGCACACCGACCCGCCGGCGCACACCCGCTACCGCCGGCTCGTGCAGCCGGCGTTCGCGCCCGGAGTCATGCGGGCGATCGAGGCCGCCATCCGGGCCCGGGCCGAGCGTGCGGTCGCCGGCCTGCCGGCGGGCGAGCCGCTCGACGTGGTGGCCGAGCTGGCCGTGCCGTTCCCGCTGCGGGTGATCAGCGACCTGCTCGGCGTGCCCGAGGACGACTGGCCCCGGTTCTACGAGTGGTCCGAGGCCGCCGTCCCGGGGGCGACCGACTGGCCCGAGGAGCGGATCCTCGAGCTCATGGGCGAGATGGTCGGCTACCTCCTGGCGGCGGCGGAGGCCCGCCGGGCCGACCCCCGGGCGGACGTGATCTCCCGGCTGGCCAGCCACACCGGCGAGGACGGCGACCGCCTCGACGATGCGGAGCTGGCGATGTTCCTCGTCCAGCTGCTTGTGGCGGGCAACGAGACCACCCGCAACGCCCTGTCGGGCGGCCTGGTGGCGTTCGCCGCGCACCCCGACCAGTGGGCGGCGCTGGCCGGCTCGCCGGCCGCCCTCGACCTGGCCGTCGAGGAGGTGCTGCGCTGGACGACGCCGGTCGTGTACTTCATGCGCACCACCACCGCGGAGGTCACCCTGGGCGGGCGCACCATCCCCGCCGGATCCCCGGTGGTGCTGCACTACCTGTCGGCCAACCGCGACGAGGCCACCTTCGGCCCGACGGCCGACCGGTTCGACATCGCCCGCTCCCCCAACCACCACCTGGCCTTCGGGTCGGGCCCGCACTTCTGCCTGGGCGCCGCCCTCGCCCGCATCGAGCTGCGGGCGATGCTGGCCGCCCTGCGGGCGCGCTTCGCCGCGGTCGCCCCCGCGGGCGACGTCGAGCGGTCGATGTCGCTGGTGATCGCCGGCGTGAAGCGGGCGCCGCTGGTCTTTTCGGCGGCCTAGACACTCATCGCTGCGGTTGCTCAGCCTTGCGACTGCAAGAAGCTGATGGAGTGGCCGTCGGGGTCGTGGAGGTAGCTGTGCCGGGCACCCCACGACATCGTCGTGGGCGGGAAGTCGAACGTCACGCCGGCGTCGCCGGCCCGCTCGTAATGGGCGTCGAGGTCGCCGACGGTGAAGTAGAGGTTGATGCCGTCGGACGCGGTGGTGCCGCCCTCTGGCACAGGGTGGAGCTTGAGGTGGCCGCCACCCGGTGCGGCGACGATCGCGACCCCCTCGATCTCGTCGGTGAGTGCGAAGCCGAGCTTCTGGTAGAACGCGACGCTTGCGGCGACGGACTGGACGTAGAGCATCGCCGAGTCGAGGGTCAGGTCGGGCGTCGTCATGGTCGTCGTGGGCTCCTTGCCGTGTTGGAGATCAGCGCGGACACGTGCCAGAACCCGGTCGCCGATCGAAGGATCGGCGCGGTAGACGCGCTCGCGCCCGTGCTTGTGCACCGAGACCAGCCCGGCGTCTCGGAGGACCGCCAGGTGGCGGGTGGTCGTCGACCACGCCGTCGAGAACTGTTCCGCGACCTGGCCGGAGGTCATCTCGCCGCCCTGGGCGGCGATGACCTGGAGAATGCGCCGGCGCCCGTCGTTCGCGAGCGCCGAGAGCACGATGGAGGTGAGGCTGGACGCTTGCTCTGTCATGCAAGTATCAAACTTGCACAGGTGCGCAAGTATTGCAAGCTCCGGCGTGTCGAGCTTCGCCCGGGGCCAGGGCCGTACACTGCCGGAGATGTGCGTGAACTGCCTCTCGCAGACCGAGGCCATCGCCGCCAACGTGGCCGTCACGGCCGCATTGCTGAAGGGGCCGACCCATCGCGTGCTGGCCGACCTGGGTCTCGTGGCGCCGCCCGACCCGGTGGCGCGTGACGTGCGCACCGTCGCCTTCCTCCGGGCGATCGACGTCGACCCGGTCGCCGTGCTGGGCGCCGACGCGGTGGCGGGCGCGGCCGCCCGCGTGGCCGCCGAGGCCGCCGGTCGGGTGGTGGCGCCTCAGCGCGTGCCGAGCGTGTGGCCGTGGGCGCGCCGCTCGGCCTCGCCCATCGGCTCCCAGAGCTTCGCCGCAGCCCAGTAGACACCGGCCAGGAGGGCGATCACTCCCACCGGCACGAGCCAGACCGGCACGTGCGGCAGCGAACGCGCCTGGATCCACCACGGCCCGGTCCACGACAGGTCTATCGGGTAGCCGTGGTGGCGCACGCCGTCGATCACCGGGTCGGCCACCAGGTGCGCCCAGGTCGACCAGGCCACGACCCGGCAGATGCCGTAGAAGAACGTCGCCCGGTAGAGGGCGAGCAGCGCCCGCTCGGGCATGTAGCGGGCCAGCCACGCCCAGCCGTGGGCGTCGGCCGGCACGACTTCGCGCCGCCAGTACTCCCGCGTCAGGCAGCGCCACGACACCAGCACGACCACCAGCCAGAACAGGTCCATGACGAGGCCCAGGCTGCTGTAGTAGGCCGCGCCGTCGAGGTACTTCCCGCCCTGGACGGTCGCCGCGTACGACCAGGTCTGCACGCTCCAGTTGAGTGTCGAGAACGGGAACAGCACCATCGTCCCGACGCTGTCGTTCACATCCGTCAGGGCGTGGGCCGCGTAGCCGAGCACGTAGCCGATCGTCAGCCCCCGGTTCCGCTTCCACGCCCACAGGAGCGCGCCGAACACCAGCCCGGCGAACAACGTGTGGGTGAAGCCCATCCCGGGCCAGCCCCGGTGCCAGCGCTGGGGCACGCTCGCCCCGTAGTGGGTGCCGCCGATCGTGATGCCGTAGACCCAGAACTTGGACAGGAAGTCGGGCGTGAAGTCGCCGAGCCAGATGCCGAAGAAGCTGACCTTGCCCCGCATCTTGCGGGGCAGGTGGGCATGGACGGCGTAGATCTCGAACTGGTGGGCGCCCCAACTCACGCTCGGGGGACCTCCCGCGCGGCGGCGTGTGACCCGATCGACCAGCGCCGGGCCCGCCCACACGAACGACACCAGCCACAGCGGGCCGATGATCCAGTTCAGCAGGCCCTTGTGGAAGATCGACAGCACGACGTAGCTGACCCCGGCGAGCCCGTACCAGAACGCCGTCTCGCCCCGGCTGAGGCGCCGGCCCCAGTCCCGGCCCAGCGGCTCCTCGGGCTCCTCCGCCGACATCCGATCGACGCTACCGGAGCCGGGAGGCGCCGCCGGTATCGGGCCCGGCGTCGACGAACCGGTTGTACGCGTCGAGGATCGCGGGGTCCGCGAGGCTGCCCCGGCTGGCGGCGGTGTCCGGGTCGGCGCCCGCCAGGATGCGCTTGACCGGCACCTCCAGCTTCTTGCCGGACAGGGTCCGCGGCACGCCTGGTACCCCGTGGATCTCGTCGGGCACGTGGCGGGGCGACAGCTCGGTGCGCAGCGCGGCGCGTAGCCGGTCCCGCAGGGCGTCGTCCACCTCGCACCCCGGGGCCGGCGCCACGAACAGCACCAGGCGGCCGGGGCCGCCGTCGGCGTCCTCCAGGTGGACGACCAGGCTGTCGGCCACCTCCGGCAGCGCCTCGACGACCGAGTACAGCTCGGCCGTGCCCAGGCGGACGCCGCCCCGGTTGAGGGTGGCGTCGGACCGCCCGGTGATCACGCTGGCGCCGTCGGGAAACAGCGTGATCCAGTCGCCGTGCGTCCACACGCCGGGGTGGTCGGCGAAGTAGGCGGCCCGGTAGCGGGCGCCGTCCGCGTCGCCCCAGAACCCGACGGGCATCGACGGCATCGGCGCCGTGATCACGAGCTCGCCCTGACGGCCGACGACCGGGCTGCCGTCCTCGTCGTAGGCCTCGACCTTGGCCCCCAGGTAGCGGCACGAGATCTCGCCCGCCCGCACCGGCACCAGGGGACAGCCGCCGACGAAGGCGGTGCACACGTCGGTGCCCCCGCTGATCGAGGTCAGCAGGATGTCGGGAGCGACCTCGCCGTAGACCCACTCGAAGCCCTCGGCCGGGAGCGGGGCGCCCGTGGAGCCCACGGCCCGCAGCGCGCCCAGGTCGCCCTCGGCCGCCGGGCGCACGCCGGCCTTGCGGCACGCCAGCAGGAACGGCGCCGAGGTGCCGAAGAACGTCACCCCCTCGTCGGCCGCCATGCGCCACAGGGCGCCCAGGTCGGGGTGGCCGGGATCGCCGTCGAACAGCACCGTCGTCGCCCCGACCAGCAGGCCCGACACCAGGTAGTTCCACATCATCCAGCCGGTGGTCGAGAACCAGAAGAACCGGTCGCCGGGCCCGAGGTCGGCGTGCAGGGCCAGCGCCTTGTGGTGCTCGAGCAGGATGCCGCCGTGGCCGTGGACGATCGCCTTCGGCAGGCCGGTCGTCCCCGACGAGTACAGGACGTAGAGCGGGTGGTCGAAGGGGACCGGGTCGACGGCCAGGTCGGCCGGCTCGGCGACCAGCTCGTCCCAGGTCAGCGCGCCAGGCGGGCGGGCTCCGCGGTCGAGCATCGGCACGGTCACGGTTGCCCGCAGCGTCGGCAGGCGGTCGCGGATCGCAGCGACCTCGCCGGTCCGGTCGACCGCCTTGGCGCCGTAACGGTAGCCGTCGACGGCCAGCAGCACGGCGGGCTCGATCTGGGCGAACCGGTCGACCACGCTGCGGGTGCCGAACTCGGGCGCACACGACGACCAGACGGCGCCGAGGCTGGCGGCGGCGAGGAAAGCGACGACGGTCTCGGGCGCGTTCGGCAGGTAGGCCGCCACCCGGTCTCCCCGCCCGACGCCGAGGCGGACCAGGCCGGCGCGGCACCGGGCGACCAGGTCCCGCAGCTCGGCCATCGACAGCTCGACCCGCCCCCGGGACTGGGACAGGCCCACGAGCGCCGGGCCCGACGGCTCGGACCTCAGGGCATGCCCGGCGTAGTTGACCTCGGCCGTGGGGAACCACCGGGCGCCCGGCATCCGGGCGTCCGCCAGGGCCGGGCCGGTCGGGGTGGCGGACTCCAGCCGGAAGTGGTCCCAGATCGACTGCCAGAACCCGTCCAGGTCGTCGACCGACCAGCGCCACACGGCGTCGTAGTCGGCCGGGTCGAACGCCCGGCCCCGCTCGGCGTCGAGCCACCGGAGGTACCGCCCGAGCCGGCTGCGGTCGCCGGCGTCGGGCGGCGGCGACCACAGCACGCGGCCCCGGGCGACCCCGTCCGTCTCCATGCCAGCCCACGGTAGGCGGCGGTCCACTACCGAGCCGGCACCACCTCGACGACGCCGTGCATGCCGTACTCGTAGTGGCCGGGCATGTGGCAGGCGAACTCGACGGTGCCCGGCGTGTCGAACCGGAAGGTGGTCATGGCGGTCCGGTTGGGCCCCACCGACACCTCCCCGGGGATCGAGGGATGCTGCGCCTCGTGCCCCGACGCGTGGCGGGCGTGCACCTCGGGCGGCCCGACGATCAGCTCGTGGTTGATCGGGTCGCCGTTGACCAGCACGAACCGCACCCGCGTGCCGGCCACCACGGTGAGCCGTTCGGGCGAGAAGGCGCTGCTGGCCACGTCGACCTCGACCGTCACGTCCCCCGGCCCGAGCACCACCGGCTCGGGCGGGCCGGAGGAGGGCGGCGACACGGCGTAGCCGGCGCCGGCGACGGCGAGCGCCACGACGGCGGCGGCCGCGGCCCAGGGCCAGCGCCGGCGGCGCCGGGGCCGGGCCAGCGCCGGCCCGGTCCCGGCGGCCGCTCCGCCGTCGGTCCCCGCCGGGGTGGGCGTGCTGCCCACCCCGGCGGCCTCGATCGTCGTCTGGCTCATGCCGCCCACCGATCACCGCCGCCGAGCGGCGAGGTCCCGGTCGGGTCCCGGCGCCAGACGCCCCAGCCGACGGCGACGACGGCCAGCCCGGCCGCCATGCCCGCGGCCACGGGCCACCAGGCCACGCGCTGAGCCCCGCCGCCCACGGCCACGGTCTGGGGCTGGGGCACGCCGGTGTCGGTCACCGACGGCGTGCCGTTGGTCGTGGCGGACACCGCCAGGTCGTAGTCCAGCTCGGCCGCCGGAGCGTTCAGCGTCATGTGGGTCAGCCACATCTGCTGGGGCACCCATTCCATGTTGACGTCGGAGCGCAGGTCCGACAGCAGCAGGTCGCTGGCCTGGACGCCCCGCTCGAGCGTGAGCCCGGGGCCGCCGGCCAGCAGCTCGGGCTCCTCGTCGGTCAGCAGGAACACGTCGGCCTCGACGGTGCGGTCGGCCGGCAGGCCGAGGCCGAGGATGTGGACCGGCACCCACGGGTCGTCGGTCGGGATCGTGGCCATGATCGGCGTGCTGTCGCCCGCGGTCTGGCCGAGCTCGCCCGCCCGCTGGGCGTTGAACCGGGCGGCCATGAAGACCGGGCTGCGCCGGGCGTAGAAGTCCAGCACCTCCGGGGCGTCGGGCGTGAGCAGGAAGCCGTGGTCGACGGCCCACTGGCCGACCTCGTCGGCCCCGCCCTCGAGCACGGTGATGTCCAGGGCGTCGATCTGCGTCTCCAGCACGACCCTCGCGGACGTGGCGGTGGCGTCGCCGGCGTCGGCCGAGAGGGCCTCCGGTTGCGGCGGCGCCACCTCCTGCACCAGCCGCTGCAGCGTCCAGTCGCCCGCCCGGGTCACCTCTGTCGGGATGTCCGGCAGCGGGACGATCGAACCGACCTCCGCGCCCTCGCCGGTGAACTGGAACGCGGTCACGTAGCGCTCGATGCCACCCGTGTAGGCCGCCAGGGTCGTCGTCCTGGTCAGCTGGATCGTGCCGTTCTCGCCCACCAGGCCGCCGCAGGCGCCGGCCGGCTGGGCGGCGAACGCCACCACCGGGAGCGCCAGGGCCGCCGCTGCGATCACCCGTCTCATGTCGTCCTCCTCCGAGCGTCCCCCACCCGGGGGCTCGGTGGATTGGACGACGCCCGGGCCCGGCCCGGTTCCCGGCTACGCCTGGGTCTCGCTACGCCTGGATCTCGTAGGTCGGGTTGAGCACGGCCAGGCGGTGTCGGTGGAGGCCGACCGTGCCCTCGATCGCCAGCCTGGTGCCGACCTCGACGCCGGCGAGCCGGCGCCGGCCGAGGAACACGACCGACAGGGAGGCGGTGCCGTCGTCGAGCACCAGCTCCAGCGTGGGCGCGTCGTGCTGGGGGGCGACGCGCAGCGAGCGCACCCGGCCGGCGACCCGCACCCGGTCGCGGTAGCGGACATCGCCGATCGGCTCGCACCCCGGCACCGCGATCACCGGGCCGCCGGCGCTGCCGTCGTTCGGCGTCGCTGCGTAGCGGGCCTCGCCGCCGCCCGGCTCGCGCGGCCCCGGGACGTGGTGGCCGTTGCCGCCGACCAGCGCGGACAGCGGCACCTTGGCGTCGTCGATGGTGTCGAAGTGGAACGGCACGGACGTGACGTTGGCGTGCGGCAGGCGCGACACCTCCTCCTGGATCGACTCGGCCGTGCGGTCGTGCAGCACGCGGTGCCAGAGGCCCCGGTACTTGCGGTCCGGGAGCAGCACGCTCACCTCGGTCTCGCCGTCGGCCAGCTCGCGGGCGACGGTCTCGACCGCGGTGCGGGTGAGGCGCCGGTCCGGGCACTCGACCAGCTCCAGCGGCACCCGCAGCAGGCCGAGGCGACCCCACTCGTCGGCCAGGTGCCGGGCGGCGTCGACGTCGATGACGAAGTGCACCGCCCGCAGCTCGTCGGGCGTCAGCGTGCGGGCGTACTGGATGGCCCGGGCCGACGCCAGGTCGAGCCGGTCCACGAACACCATCACGACGTGGCGGCGCAGGATCTTGGCCGTGGCGGCCGCGGGCACGTCGGCCTCCAGGTGGCTGGCCTCCCGGGTGTACTGCCGGTTGAGCCGCAGGAACACGATCACCAGCACCGGCAGCACGATCAGGATCGCCCAGGCGCCGTCGGCGAACTTGGTGACCGCGATGATCAGCGTCACGGTCCCCGACAGGAAGGCGCCGAAGCCGTTGATGACCAGGCTCTTCTGCCACCCCGGCTCCCGCTTGCGCAGGTGGTGCTTGGTCATGCCGGACTGCGAGAGCGTGAACCCGGTGAACACGCCGATGGCGTAGAGCGGGATCAGCCGGGTGACCTCGCCCCCGGTGATCACGACCAGCACCATGGCCGCCGCGGCGAGGGCGATGATGCCGTTGGAGTAGACGAGCCGGTGGCCCCGCTTGGTGAGCTGGCGGGGCAGGAAGCTGTCGCCGGCCTGGAAGCTGGCCAGCCGGGGGAAGTCGGCGAAGCCGGTGTTGGCCGCCATGATCAGGATGAGCATCGTGCCGGCCTGGAGCGCGTAGTAGAGCACCTGGCCGAGCGTTCCGTGCCCGAACACCACCTCGCCGATCTGGCTGATCACCGTCGGCGAGCCGGACTCCATCGGGGCCACCTTGATGTAGGCGGTCAGCGCGGACAGCCCCAGGAACATCACGCCCAGGCCCGTGCCCATCAGCACGAGCGTCTGGCGGGCGTTGCGCCACGCCGGCTGGCGGAAGGCCGGCACGCCGTTGGAGATGGCCTCGACGCCGGTCACTGCGGCGCCGCCCGAGGCGAACGCGTGCAGCACCCGGAACAGCGACACGCCCATCAGCAGGCCGACGCCGCTGGCCTCGCCCCACTCGACGTTGCCGGGCACCGGGTGGCCGACCACCGGCAGGTCCCCGGCCAGGTAGCGCCACAGGCCGATGCCGAGCAGGAAGGCCATGGTGACCATGAAGAAGTAGGTCGGGACGGCGAAGATCCGGCCCGACTCCCGCACGCCGCGGAGGTTTCCGAAGGCGATGATCGCGATGAACGAACAGCGCGATCGGCACCCGGAACGGATCGAGGGCGCCGAACGCGGAGGTCAGCGCGGCCGTGCCGGCCGACGCGGACACGGCGACGGTCAGCACGTAGTCGGTGAGCAGGGAGGCGCCGGCCACCTGGGCGACGGTCGAGCCGAAGTTGTCCTTGGTGACGAGGTACGCGCCACCGGCGGAGGGGTACTCCTTGATCGTCTCCCGGTAGGACAGGATCAGGAAGCCGAGCACCACGCACATCGCCACGGTGATCGGGAAGACGAGGGAGAACGCGATCAGCCCGGCCGCCGGGACGAGCACGTGGAGGATCTCCTCGGTGCCGTAGGCGACCGACGACAGGTTGTCGGAGGCGAACACGGCCAGGGCGGTCGGCTTGCCCAGCCGCTGGTGCTCGAGCTCGTCACTGTGGAGCGGCTGGCCCAACAGCTTGCGCTTCAGGCGGTACGACAGCGGGTCCGGCGGCAGGGGGACGCGCGGCTTCGACGGCTCGGGCCGGGACGGGGCCCGCAGCGCCCGTGGCTCGACGGCCGCGCCGTCGCCCGGCGCGTCGCGCTCGCTCGGAAGGGTCGGTACGGCCACGCGTCACTCTCGTCGGGGTGGGGAAATCCGGCCCATCGACCCTACGGGCGGCACCCCAGCGGCACGCGCTAAGGACGCGTCAATGTTCCGGGCACTCCGTGCCCTTCCGGTGGGGCCTCTAGCTGCTCGAATAGTGCCGGGGCGCCCGCCACGACGCACCCTGCACCGGCCGGCCCCGGCGGGACGTCCAGCGCCATTGGACCGAGATCCGCCCGCCGACCCGGCGGCCGACCTTGGGCACCGAGTGCTCCCACCCGGCCTGGGTTGCGCCCCCCATCACGTGGAGGTCGCCGGAGCCCGGGGCGATGTCGAGCGTGGCCCCCCGGTCGGGAGCCTCGTGGTCGTACCGGTTGGCCCGGGGCCGCACCAGCCACGGCCGCCGCGCCCCGAGCGTGAGCAGGGCGATCACGGTGTCGTCGAGCCACCGCAGGTCGCGGTCGCGGTGGAACGCCTGGCTGTCGCGCTCGTCGCGGTACCACGCCAGCGCCAAGCCCGCGAAGCTCACGCCGTAGCGGGACTGGACGGCGCGCTGGGCGTCGGCCAGCACCGGGTGGGGCGGCGGCGTGCCCGACTGGTGCGCCGAGCCGAGCCGGGGCTCGGGCACCCAGCGGTCGTAGCGGAAGATCCGGCCCTGCGACCACCGGTCCTGGGCGACCAGCGCCTCGTAGACCTCGTCCGCGCCGACCAGCCAGCCGCGGGCGACGTCCACCCACGAGCGGTCGTCGAGCCAGGTGCGCTCGAAGACGACGCCCGGATCGAGGTGGGGACCGTCCGACATCCCTGGTTTTCTACGCGGAATCGGTCGCCAGGGCGACCGATTCCGCGTCGAAAACGCGCGTGCCGGACGACGTCTATACCCACGGACACGACGAGGCCGTGCTGCGGTCGCACCGCTGGCGGACCGCCGAGAACTCGGCCGCCTACCTGCTCCCCCACCTGCGGCCCGGCGCCAGCCTGCTCGACGTCGGCTGCGGGCCCGGCACGCTGACCACCGACCTGGCGTCCCGGGTGGCGCCCGGGCGGGTCGTGGGGGTCGACGTAGCGGCGGAGGTCGTCGCCGCCGCGGCCGACCGCGTGCGGGACGTCGGGGCCACCAACGTCGAACTCGTCGCCGGCGACTTCCGCACGCTCGACCTCGGCCGGGGCGGGTTCGACGTCGTCCACGCCCACCAGGTGCTCCAGCACCTGCGCGACCCCGCGGCGCGCTGGCCGCGATGGCCGCCCTCGCCCGACCGGGCGGCGTGGTGGCGGTGCGCGACAGCGACTACGGGGCCATGACGTGGGCGCCCGCGGACGAGCGCCTCGACCGCTGGTCGGCCGTGTACCACGCGGTGACCCGGGCCAACGGCGCGGAGGCCGACGCCGGCCGCCACCTGCCGGCCTGGGCGCGGGCGGCCGGGCTGGCGGACGTCGACCTACTCGACCTCGACCTGGACGTTCGCCACCCCGGACGAGCGGGCGTGGTGGGCCGACCTGTGGGCCGAGCGGAGCACGGCCACCACGCTCGCGACCCAGGCGATGGACTACGGCATCGCCAGCCGCGACGACCTGGCCGACATCGCGGCGGGCTGGCGGGCGTGGGCCGCGGCGCCGGACGGCGTGTTCGTCGTCGTCCACGGGGAGGTGCTGGCGCGCCCGGCAGCGGGTGCGCTGTGATGGCCGGATGGCTGCCGCACTGGGACTCGACCACATCGTGCTCGTCGTCGGCGACGTCGAGCGGGCGCTCACCTGGTACGGCCGGCACGCCGGGCTGGCCGGCGACCGGGTCGAGGAGTGGCGCCGGGGCGAGGTGATCTTCCCGTCGCTGCGGGTCGACGACCACACGCTCATCGACCTGATCCCCGGCCTCGACGCCGCCGAGGCGCGGGGCCACCTCGACCACATCTGCCTGGTCGTCACCCCCGAGCACCTGGCGGCCCTGGCCGCCGATCCCGACCTCGAGGTCATCGACGAGGGCCGCCGCTACGGCGCCCGGGGCGACGCCGACTCGATCTACGTGCGCGACTCCGAGGGGCTGACGGTCGAGTTCCGCAGCTACGGATGACCGCCTGAGCGCACCGGGGCGGGCAAAATGGTGGCATGCGGGTCGGACTGGTGCTCGGCGGCGGCGGGGTCGTCGGCCTCGCCTACCACGCCGCCGCGCTGGCGGCGATCGACCACGACCTCGGCTGGGACCCCCGGCGCGCCGACCTGGTGGTCGGCACCTCGGCGGGATCGCTGGTGGGCGCGCTGCTGCGCCGGGGCATCCCCGCGTCCGACCTGACCGCCATCACGGTCGGCGCCGAACCGGTCGCCAGCCCGCCGGGGTTCGTGCGGGCGCTGCGCGAGCGTCCGGACTTCCCGCCGGTCCGCCTGCGCTCGCTGCTGGGCCGGCCGCCCCGGCTGCCCAGCCCGGCGCTCCTGGCGGCATGGCTGCGGCGCCCGTGGCGGCTCGACCCCGTGAGCGCGGTGGCGAGCGTGATACCCGACGGCACGCTCGACCTGGCCGAGCACGCCGGGGCGATCGAGGAGGTGCTCGGGTCGCGCTGGCCCGACGACCCGCTGTGGGTATGCGCCGTGCGCCGCCGCGACCTGCGCCGGGTCGTGCTGGGCCGCGACGTCGTCGGCCGGCTGTCGAGCGCGGTGACGGCCTCGTGCGCCATCCCCGGCTACTTCCGCCCGGTGGAGGTGGCCGGCGAGCGCTACGTCGACGGCGGCGTGCGGTCGCCGACCAACGCGGACGTTGTCCGCCGGGAGGCGCTGGACCTGGTGATCATCGTGTCGCCGATGTCCGGGCGCGACCTGGGCCGGGTCGGGCCGACCGCCCTCGTCCGCCGCCACGCCCGGGGCAAGGTCGTGGCCGAGCGGGCCCGCCTGCACGCCGCCGGCATCCCCACGGTGCTGATCGAGCCCGGCCCCGAGGTGATCGACGCGCTCGGCTACGACTTCATGAGCGACGCCCGGGTCCACGACATCGTCCGCACCGCCTTCCTCGACACGGGCGAGCAGCTCCGGGCGCCGATCAACCGCACGCTGCTGGCGGGCCTGGCCGCCCCCCGGCCCCGGGCCCCGGACCCGGCGCCCGGCCCGCGCCGCCGCCCCCGGCGCAGCGACCGCCGCCCCGGCCGCCGCCCGGCGGCGTGAGCGCGGGCGGCCCGCTTGACCCTCCCGCGGCGGGAGGCCGCAGGCTCGGCGGCATGACCCTCACGCTCAGCAACGTCACCATCGACTGCGAGGACGCCCTGGCGGTCGCCACGTTCTGGTCCGCGGCACTCGGCCGCCCGCTGGCCACCGACCCCGAGCCGAGCCCCGCCTTCGCCTGCATCGGCGGCGTCGACCACCAGCAAGACGGCGGGCCCAACTGGCTGTTCTGGCATGTCCCCGAGAAGCGCGTCGTCAAGAACCGTGTCCACGTCGACCTGACGACCCCGGACGTCGAGGCCGAGATCGCCCGGCTCCTCGGGCTCGGGGCGACACGGGTCGTCGACAAGGACGAGTTCGGCGCCCAGTGGTCGGTGCTCCAGGATCCCGAGGGCAACGAGTTCTGCGTCACGCGGGGCTGACGGCGATCCCACACCGCTCTGGCACTGAGCGCGGCCCGTGCGGGCCGGGCCCGCCCGCGATTCTGGCAGCGATCCCGTACCGCTACGGCACTGAACGCTGCCAGAAACGTGGGAGCCGGGCCCGCCCGCGGTTCCGGCAGCGATCCCGTACCGCTACGGCACTCAGCGCTGCCAGAAACGTGGGGGGCGAGCCGGCGCCTGCGTCACGCGGGGCTGATCCGCCGAGCGCGAGACTGCCCGGCGTATGGAGCTCACCGTCGTCGACCACCCGCTCGCCGCCCGGCTGCTGACCCGCCTGCGGGACGAGGACACCGACCGCGCCACCTTCCGGCTGGCGATGGACGAGCTGGCCGGCATGCTCGTCTACGAGGCCTGCCGCACGCTGCCGACCGAGGCGGTCGACGTCACCTCGCCCATGGGCGCCGCCCGGGGCATCCGGATCGCCCGGCCGCCGCTGGTCGTGCCGGTGCTGCGGGCGGGGCTCGGGCTGCACGGGGCCGTCCTGCGCCTGCTGCCCGAGACCGACACGGCGTTCATCGGCGTGTCCCGCAACGAGTCCACCTTCCAGCCCGAGCCCTACATGAACTCGGTGCCCGGCCGACCTGGCGGGCCGCCCGGTGCTGGTCCTCGACCCGATGCTGGCGACCGGCGGCTCGCTCGCCCACGCCTGCAAGCTCCTCCACGAGCGGGGCGCCGGCGAGATGACCGGGGTGTGCGTGCTCGCCGCGCCCGAGGGCATCGACCACATCCGGGCCTCGGGCCTGGTCGCCCGGGTGGTCACCGCGGCGATCGACGACCACCTGGACGAGCGGGCGTTCATCGTCCCCGGCCTGGGCGACGCGGGCGACCGCCTGTTCGGCACCGCCTGAGCCCGGCGGCGGGTCGGCGCCCGCTCAGTCGGTGCCGACGAGCCCGACCGCCTCGGCCAGCAGCGACTCGACCGTGCCCGCGGCGCGGCTGCGGGCCTCCGCCAGCCCGGCCCGGCCGCCGACGACCGGCACCACCGCCTCGGCGTAGCACTTGAGCTTCGGCTCGGTGCCCGACGGGCGGACGATCAGGCGCACGCCCTCCCCCCGGAGGACGACGCCGTCGGTCGGCGGCAGGCGGCCGCCGGCCCGCAGGTCCTCGACCTCCGCGACCGGGACGCCGGCGAGCACGCCCGGCGGCGACGCGGCGATCGCGTCGACCGCAGCGGCCATGCCCTCCATGCCGCCCGGTCCCGTCACCCGGATCGAGCGCTGGCGCGTGGCGTGCACGCCCAGCTCGACGGCCAGGTCGTCGAGGCGGTCGAGGACCGTCCGGCCCCGCGCCTTCTCCCACGCCGCCAGCTCGGAGAACGCCAGGGCGGCGGTGATGCCGTCCTTGTCCCGCACCAGCGGGCCGACGCACGAGCCCAGCGCCTCCTCGTAGCCGTACACGAAGCGCTTCTCCGGCCGGTCGAGGGCGGCGCGGGCGATCCACTTGAACCCGGTCAGCGTCTCGGCGTAGGCCACCCCCCGGGCCGCGGCCAGGCGGGACAGCATCGACGACGACACCACCGTGGTCACCACCAGCCGGTCCGCACCGTCGCCCCACGACAGCAGCCAGTCGGCCAGCACGACGCCGATCTCGTCGCCGGTCAGCGCCCGCCAGCCCCCGCCCGGCACCGGCAGTGCGACCGCCAGGCGGTCGGCGTCGGGGTCGTTGGCGACGACCACGTCGGCGCCCACGTCCGCGGCCAGGGCGAGCGCGAGGTCGAGGGCGCCCGGCTCCTCGGGGTTGGGGAAGGCCACCGTCGGGAACTCCGGGTCGGGATCCGCCTGACCCGGCACCACCGCCGGCGGCGGGAACCCGGCGGCCGTGAGCACCTCGGCCAGCACGTCCCGGCCGACGCCGTGCAGCGGCGTGTACACGAGCCGCAGGTCCCGCACCTCCGGGGCCGTCGCCTGGGCCACGGCGCCGGCCACGTAGGCGGCGATCAGCGCGTCGCCGGCCGGGACGACGGCCGGGTCGCCGTCGGGCGCCCGGGGCACCGACGCCAGTGGGCCGACCGCGGCGATGTGGGCCGAGATCTCGCTGTCGGCCGGCGGGACGATCTGGGCGCCGTCGCCGAGGTAGACCTTGTAGCCGTTGTCGGCCGGCGGGTTGTGGCTGGCGGTGACCTGGACGGCGGCGCAGGCCCCGAGGTGCCGCACGGCGAAGGCCACGACCGGGGTGGGCAGCGGGCGGTCGGCCAGGTGGACGGCGAACCCGGCCGCGGCGAGGACCGCGGCGGCGTCGCGGGCGAAGCGGTCGGAGCGGTGGCGGGCGTCGTAGCCCACGACGACCGGACGCCCCCCTGACCGGTGTCGACCAGGTACGCGGCCAGGCCCGCAGTGGCGCGGATGACGACGGCCCGGTTCATCCGGTTGGGCCCGGCGGCCATCTCGCCCCGCAGGCCCGCGGTGCCGAACTCCAGCCGCGACCCGAACCGGTCGGCCAGGCCGGCCAGGTCGTGCTCGGCCAGCAGCCGGTCGACCTCGGCCCGCGTCTCGGGGTCGGGGTCCTCCGCCCGCCACGCCGCGGCCGCGGCGACGAGGGCGTCGGGGTCGGGCCCCGTCACAGGCGCGCCACCACGTCGGCCAGCAGGTCGCCCATGCGCTCGGCCGAGGCCCGGCCCGCCGCCAGCACCTCGGCGTGGTCGAGGGTCCCGCCGAGCCCCGCGGCCGGGTTGGTGACCAGCGACAGCGCCAGCACCTCCAGGCCGAGGTGGCGGGCCGCGATCGTCTCCCAGACCGTCGACATCCCCACCAGGTCGGCGCCGAGGGCGGCGAGCAGCCGGATCTCGGCCGGGGTCTCGTAGTGCGGCCCCGGCAGCCCGGCGTACACGCCCTCGGTCAGCGACGGGTCGACCGCGCGGGCCAGGCCCCGCAGCCGGGTCGAGTAGGCCTCGCTCAGGTCGACGAACCGGGCCGGCGCCTCCGCAGGCAGCGGGCCCGCCACCGGCGACCCGCCCGTGAGGTTGATGTGGTCGGACAGGAGCACCGGCTGGCCCACCGCCAGGCCCGGGCGGATGCCGCCGGCGGCGTTGGTGAGCACGGCGACCCGGCAGCCGGCGGCGTGCGCGGTCCGCACCCCGTGGACGACGACGGCGGGGGCATGCCCCTCGTAGGCGTGCACCCGCCCGCTGAACGCCAGCACCCGCCGGCCACCCGTGGTCCGGACCGACCGCACCCGCCCCGCGTGCCCGGCCACCGTGGACGGCGGGAACCCGCCGAGGTCGGCCACGTCGACCTCCGCCACGACCTCGCCCATGCGGTCGGCGGCCGGCTGCCAGCCCGAGCCGAGCACCACCGCCACGTCGTGGCCCGCGACGCCGGTGAGCTCCGATAGCCGGGCCGCGGACGCGGCGGCGCGGGCGAACGGGTCGGCGTCGGCGGCGTTGGCCCGGTCCTCCACGGCCGCTGACGGTAGCGCCCGTCCGCCGTTCGGTGGGCTGCCTGACCTGCACAGCCGGCTCCCGCGGGCAGATCGACCGGAGACGCCCGATCGGGGGTGACGTCCCGGTCACCGATCCCGGGGTTCGCCTGGGATTTGTGACTACTGTGCGGGGCCGTGGCCCCCCGGCCACACGTTCCACGACAGGGAGTACCGAACGTATGCAGCAACGACGGATGGTCAAGGTGCTCGCCGTCCTCTTCGGCCTGGCGCTGGTCGCCTCGGCCTGCGGGAGCGACGACGACGACTCCTCGACCGGCAGCGGCAGCGAGGGCGGAAGCGGCGGCGGCGCCAGCGACTTCACCGGCTGCCAGGTGACCGACACCGGCGGGGTGGACGACAAGTCGTTCAACCAGACGGCCTTCAAGGGCCTGCAGGACGCGGCCGACGAGATCGGCTTCGAGCCGGAGGTCCTCGAGTCCCAGAGCGAGGCCGACTTCGCCCCGAACATCGACGCGTTCCTCGAGCCAGGACTGCGGGATCATCATCACGGTGGGCTTCCTGCTCGGCGACGCCACCGCCGACGGCGGCGGAGGCCAACCCCGACCAGAAGTTCGCGATCGTCGACAACGACCTGTTCGACACCGAGGCCGAGGAGAACCGCGACTTCGACAACGTGGCCGAGCTGGTGTTCGCGACCGACGAGGCCGCCTTCCTCGCCGGCTACGCCGCCGCGGGCATGAGCGAGACCGGCACCGTGGGCACCTACGGCGGCATCAACCTGCCGACGGTCAACATCTTCATGAAGGGCTTCGAGCTCGGCGTGGACAAGTACAACGAGGACAACGGCACGGCCGTCAAGGTCGTCGGCTGGAGCAACGCCGACGACGACGGCCTGTTCACCGGTGACTTCGAGGACCAGGCCAAGGGCCGGGCCACGACCGAGGCCCTGCTCGACCAGGGCGCCGACATCATCATGCCGGTCGCCGGGCCGGTGGGCCTGGGCTCGATCGAGGCCATCCGGGCCCGCCCGGACTCGAACGCCAAGCTGATCTGGGTCGACACCGACGGCTGCGTGTCGGTCGAGGACGCCTGCGACCTGTTCCTCACCTCGGTGATGAAGAACATGGACGTCGCCGTGAAGGACGTGACCCTCGCCGCGGCCAACGACGAGTTCGAGGGCGGCACCAACGAGGGCACGCTCGAGAACGACGGCGTGGGCATCGCCCCGTTCCACGACTTCGACTCGCGGTGCCGCAGGAGCTCAAGGACAAGCTCGACGAGCTCCGCGAGCAGATCATCGGCGGCGAGATCGAGACGTCTCCGCCGTCCTCGTAACCTGCCCCGCTCATGAAGGTCGAGCTCCGGGCCATCACCAAGAGATTTCCTGGCGTCGTGGCCTGCGACGGCGTGGACCTCTCCGTCGAACAGCGGAGAGGTCCACGCCCTGCTCGGCGAGAACGGCGCCGGCAAGTCCACGCTGATGAACATCCTCTATCGGGCTGTACCGGGCCGACGAGGGCGAGATCCTGCTGGACGGCCAGCCGCTGGCGGCCCGCTCGCCCGCGGACGCCATCGCCGCGGGCATCGGCATGGTCCACCAGCACTTCATGCTGGTGCCGGTGTTCACGGTGGCGGAGAACATGATGCTCGGCGTCGAGCCCACCGGGCCGGCTCGGCTCGCTCGACCGGGGCGAGGCCCGGCGGCTGTGACCGAGCTGTCGGCCGACTACGGCCTGGCCGTCGACCCCGACGCCCTGGTCGAGGACCTCCCCGTCGGGGTCCAGCAGCGCGTCGAGATCATCAAGGCGCTCTACCGCGACGCCAAGTGCCTGATCCTCGACGAGCCCACCGCCGTGCTGACGCCCAGCGAGATCGAAGAGCTGATGAGATCATGCGCCAGCTCGCCGACAGCGGGCGGGCGATCATCTTCATCAGCCACAAGCTGCGCGAGGTGCTGGCGGTCGCCGACGAGATCACCGTGCTGCGCGGCGGGCGGGTGGTCGGCCACACGACGCCCGCCGAGACCGACGAGGCGGCGCTGGCCGCGATGATGGTCGGCCGCGACGTGCAGCTGGTCGTCGACAAGGACGCTGGCCGAGCCCGGCGATCCGATCCTCGAGATCCGCGACCTGGCGGTCGACGACGACCGGGGCCAGCGGGTCGTCGACGGCGTGTCGCTGGACGTCCGCCGCGGCGAGATCCTGGCCGTGGCCGGCGTCCAGGGCAACGGCCAGACCGAGCTGGTCGAGGCGATCTGCGGCCTGCGGCCGCCGGCGGCCGGCACGGTGACGCTCGACGGGACCGACATCACCGGCCTCGGCCCCGACCACCTGTTCGCAGCCGGACTCGCCCACGTGCCGGAGGACCGCCAGCGCGACGGGCTGGTCGGCACCTTCCCGATCTCCTCCAACCTGGTCCTCAACCAGATCCGCTCGGCGCCGTTCTCGCGGGCGGGCCTCATCGACCGCCGGGCGGTGCGACGCCACGCCACCGACCTCGTCGACGAGTTCGACGTGCGCACGCCGTCGATCGACGTCGCCGCCAGCACGCTGTCGGGCGGCAACCAGCAGAAGGTCATCATCGCCCGCGAGTTCTTTCACGCCCGTCGGCTGCTCGTGCTCAGCCAGCCGACCCGGGGCCTGGACGTGGGCTCGATCCAGTACATCCACCGCCAGGTGGTGGCCAAGCGCGACGAGGGCGTCGGCGTGCTGCTGAGCTCCTCGGAGCTCGACGAGGTGTTGGCGCTGGCGGATCGCATCGCGGTCATCTACCGCGGGCGCATCGTCGGCGTCGTCGACCGGGCCGACGCCGACCCGCGAGCGCATCGGCTTGTTGATGGCCGGCGCGGTCGACCAGGCGGCCGAGATCGAGCCGGAGGCCGGCGAGGAGGAAGAGGTGACGGTCACGTGACCACCGCCACGGACGTGCCGACCGAGCCGCCGGCCCAGCCCAGCGACGCCGACGCAGGGCCAGCTCTGCCGCCCGAGCGGGGGCTCCTGGAGCGGGTGGCGCGCCGGCTGGTCTCGTTCGCCGAGGGCCTCGTGGTGCCGATCCTGGCCCTGTTCACCGCGCTGGTCATCGGCGGGCTGGTCATGGTGTTCAGCGACCCCGACACGCTCAACGAGTGGGGCTCGTTCTTCGCCGACCCGATGGGGGCGCTCCAGTCGTCCTGGGACCTGGTCTACGAGTCCTACAAGGGCCTGTTCGAGAGCTCGCTCGGCTCGCCGGAGGCGCTCGGCCGCACGCTGACCGAGGCGACGCCGCTGGCGCTGGGCGGCCTGTCGGTCGCGCTGGCGTTCCGGGCCGGGCTGTTCAACATCGGCGCCGCGGGCCAGCTCGTCATCGGCGCCACGTGCGCCGGCTGGGTCGGGTTCACGTGGGACCTGCCGTCCGCGATCCACGTGCCGCTCGCCATCCTCGCCGGGTTCGCGGGCGGGGCGGCCTGGGGCTCGATCGCCGGGATCCTCAAGGCCCGCACCGGCGCCCACGAGGTGATCACGACGATCATGCTCAACTACATCGCCTACCTGACGCTGGACTACACGCTGCGGTCGGACGCGTTCCAGCCGGCGGGCCGCGACGACCTGATCTCCAAGGCGGTCGCCCAGTCGGCTCGGCTGCCGGTCCTGACGATCGGCGACGTCCGGGTGCACGCCGGGCTGCTGCTCGCGCTGGCCGCGGCGGTGGTGGTCTGGTTCGTGCTCGAACGCCTGACGGTCGGGTTCCGGATGCGCTCGGTGGGCGTCAACCCGTTCGCCTCCCGCTACGCGGGGATGAGCGTCGGCGCGACCTACGTGCTCGCCATGGTGCTCGCCGGCGGCCTGGCGGGGCTGGCCGGCACGGTCAACATCCTCGGCCGGCCCAGCTTCAGCCTGACCGGCGCCTACTACGCGTTCCTCGGCTTCGACGCCATCGCCGTCGCCCTGCTGGGCCGGGCCAACCCGGCCGGCGTGCTCGGCGCCGCCTTCCTGTTCGGCGTGTTCCGGGCCGGGGCCACCGGCATGCAGATCGCCACGGCGACGCCGGTCGACATCATCGTGGTGATCCAGGCGCTGATCATCCTGTTCGTGGCCGCCCCGGCCATGGTGCGCTCGATCTACCACATCAAGGCCGGGCGGGGCACCGCCCAGACGTTCACGACCGGGTGGGGTGCGTGATGGCTGTCGCCGTCGAGGACCAGGCCCCGCCGCCCGCCGAGGCGCCCGCGGCCGTCGAGGACCGGGGCCCGAGCGCGGCGCGCCGGGTCGGGTTCGGCGTCGCCACCGTCGTGCTCGGGCTGGTCACGCTGGTCGCCTTCGGGCTGGGCAGCGGGTCGGGGCTCGACTCGCGGCTCGTGATCAGCCGGAGCAACGACGCGATCCAGGTGCCCGACCTGGTCCTCCCCGCCCGCTACACCTGCATCCTCCTCGGGCTGATGATCATCGCGGCCGGGGTGGCGCTGATCACCGGGCTGGTCCGCCACCACGTCTACGCGGTGTTCGGCCTCGGCCTCGGGCTGTTCGCCATGGCGCTGCTGACCTGGGCGTCGCGGGGCGCCGACACGAGCCTGATCGGCCTGCTCGACGGCACCCTGTTCCGGGCGACCCCGATCGCCCTCGGCGCCCTCGCCGGCCTGCTGTGCGAGCGCTCGGGCGTGATCAACATCGCCATCGAGGGCATGCTGCTCACCGCGGCGTTCACCGCGGCGATCACCGCGAGCGCCGCCGACAGCGTGTGGGTCGGGCTGATCTGCGGCATAGCGTCGGGCGCCGTGCTCGGCGCGTTCCTCGGCGTCCTGTCGATCAAGTACCGGGTCGACCAGATCATCGGCGGCACGGTGATCAACCTGCTGGCCATCGGTCTCACCAGCTACCTGACCGCCCGGGTGCTGACCGAGAACCAGGACCTCAACAACCCGGGCTCGTTCCGGCCCATCGGCGTGCCGGGGCTCGAGCGGCTGCCGATCGTCGGCTCGCTGCTGTTCAACAACACGATCTACGCGTACGCGCTGTTCGCCCTGGTCCTCGGGCTGTGGTGGGGGCTCTTCCGCACCCGGTGGGGGCTGCGGCTCCGGTCCGTCGGCGAGCACCCCCGGGCGGCCGACACGGTGGGCATCAGCGTCGCCCGCACCCGCTACCGGGCGGTGATCTTCGGCGGGATGGTCGCAGGGCTCGGCGGCACCTGGTTCACGCTCGACGCCACCGGCGAGTTCAATGAGCAGATGACGGCGGGCAAGGGGTTCATCGCGCTGGCCGCGGTCATCTTCGGCCGCTGGCACCCGGTGGGCGCGTTCGTCGCCGCGCTGGTGTTCGCGTTCTCGGAGGAGCTGCAGACCCGGCTGACGCTGCTCGACACGCCCATCCCGTCGGACTTCCTGCTGATGATCCCGTACATCGTGACGATCGTCGTGGTCGCCGGCCTGGTGGGGCGGTCGCGGCCGCCGGCGGCCGACGGTCAGCCCTACGTCGTGGACTGAGGCGCCGATGCCCGACCGGGACCCCGAGATCGACTGGGCGGCCCTCCGGGCGGCCGCCAGCGAGGTCGCCGGGCGGGCCTACAACCCCTACTCGCGGTTCCACGTCGGGGCGGCGGGGCTGGTCGACGACGGGCGGGTCGTGGTCGGCTGCAACGTCGAGAACGTGTCCTACGGCCTGACGCTGTGCGCCGAGTGCGGCCTGGTGTCGCAGCTCCACGCCAGCGGCGGCGGTCGGCTGGTGGCGGTGGCGGTCACCGACAGGGACGGCCACGACGTGGCCTGCTGCGGGCGCTGCCGCCAGCTGCTGCTGGAGGCCGGCGGCGCCGACCTGCCCGTCAACGGGCGGCGGCTGATCGAGCTGCTGCCCGAGCCGTTCGCCCCCCGCAGCTTCGGGTAGGGGGCCGCGACGTGGCGACCGACATCCTCGACGTGATCCGGACCAAGCGGGACGGGGGGCGGCTGAGCGACGAGCAGGTGCGGTTCTTCATCGAGGGCTACACGGCCGGGACCGTCGCCGACGAGCAGGCGGCCGCGCTGTGCATGGCGATCCTGCTGCGGGACATGGTTCCCGACGAGCTGGCCGTCTGGACCCAGGCGATGATCGACTCCGGCGAGCGGCTCGACCTGTCCGGGGTGGGCCGGCCGACCGTCGACAAGCACTCGACCGGCGGCGTCGGCGACAAGGTCTCGCTCGTGCTGGCCCCGCTGGTGGCGGCCTGCGGTGCGGCGGTGCCCCAGCTCTCGGGCCGGGGCCTGGGCCACACGGGCGGCACGCTCGACAAGCTGGAGGCGATCCCCGGCTGGCGGGCCACGCTCGGCGTCGACGAGGTGGTGGCCCAGCTGCGGGCGGTGGGCGCCGTGATCTGCGCGGCGAGCGACAGCCTGTGCCCGGCCGACCGCAAGCTCTACGCGCTGCGGGACGTGACCGCGACGGTCGAGGCGATCCCGCTGATCGCCAGCTCGATCATGTCCAAGAAGATCGCCGAGGGGACCGAGGCCCTGGTGCTCGACGTGAAGGTGGGGTCGGGCGCGTTCCTGCCCGAGATCGACCGGGCGCGGCGCCTGGCCGAGACGATGGTCGGGCTCGGCACGGCCCACGGCGTGCGGACGGTCGCCCTCGTGACCGACATGGACGCGCCGCTCGGCCGGGCGGCGGGCAACGGCCTGGAGGTGGCCGAGTCGGTGGCGACGCTGCGGGGCGACGGCCCGGCCGACCTGGTCGAGGTCACCCTCGCACTGGCCCGGGAGATGGTCGCGCTGGCCGGCCTCGACGCCGACCCGGCCGCGGCGCTGGCCGACGGGCGGGCGCTGGCGGCGTGGGACGCGATGATCCGGGCCCAGGGCGGCGACCCGGACGCCCCGCTGGCCGAGGCAGCGGTGGTCCGGCCGGTCCCCGCCCCGACGGGCGGCTGGCTGCGCCGGCTCGATGCCCGGGCCGTGGGCGTGGCGGCGTGGCGGCTGGGCGCGGGCCGGTCCCGCAAGGAGGACCCGGTGTCGCCGACCGCCGGTGCGGTCGTGCTGCGCAAGCCGGGCGAGCGGGTCGAGGCCGGCGAGCCGGTGCTGGAGCTGCACGCGGACGACGAGGCGCGCCTGGCGGGCGCCCTGGCGGCGCTGGAGGGTGCGATCGAGGTCGGCTCGGAGCCACCCGAGCCCCGCCCGCTGGTCCACGAGCGCATCAGCTGATCCGGGCCCGACGCCGGCGCCCGCCGGACCGTTAGCCTGGCGTATGGCTGCACCCTCCCTCGAGCAGATCCGGCGGGCCCCCAAGGTCGTGCTGCACGACCACCTCGACGGCGGCCTGCGTGCCCGGACCGTGGTCGATCTCGCCCGCGACGCCGGGCACACCCTGCCGACCACCGACCCCGACGAGCTGGCGCGCTGGTTCACCCAGGGCGCGTACCGGCACGACCTCGACCTCTACCTGGAGACGTTCGAGCACACGGTCGGCGTCATGCAGACCAAGGACGCCCTCGTCCGGGTGGCCGCCGAGTGCGCCGAGGACCTGGCGGCCGACGGGGTGGTCTATGCCGAGGTGCGCTTCGCCCCCGAGCTGCACATCGAGGGGGGCCTGAGCCTCGACGAGGTGGTCGAGGCGGTGCTGGAGGGCTTCCGGCTCGGCGGCGCCGGCCGGGCGATCACGATCGGCACCCTGGCCACGGCCATGCGCCACGCCGCCAACTCCAGCGAGATCGCCGAGCTGGCGCTGCGCCACCGCGACGACGGCGTGGTCGGCTTCGACATCGCCGGCAGCGAGGCCGGCAACCCCCGACCCGCCACCTGGCCGCGTTCCAGGAGATCGCCAAGGCCAACAGCCACATCACGATCCACGCGGGCGAGGCGTTCGGCCTCCCGTCGATCTGGGAGGCGCTGCAGCTGTGCGGCGCCGAGCGCCTGGGCCACGGGGTCCGCATCGTCGACGACATCGCGATCGATCCCGACGGCCGGACGCGGCTGGGCCGCCTGGCGGCGTTCGTCCGGGACCGCCGGGTGGCCCTGGAGATGTGCCCGTCGTCCAACGTCCACACCGGCGTCGCGCCGTCGATCGCGGAACACCCGATCGGCCAGCTCATCCGCCTGCGCTTCCGGGTGACGGTCAACACCGACAACCGGCTGATGTCCGACATCGACATGAGCCGGGAGATGCACAACCTGGTCGAGGCGTTCGGCTTCGGCTGGGACGAGATCGAGTGGCTCACGATCAACGCCATGAAGTCGGCCTTCTGGCCGTTCGACCAGCGCCTGCGGATCATCGAGGGCCAGATCAAGCCGGGCTACGCCGCGCTCCGGGCCGAGGAGCTCTAGCCCGACGCGTTTTGTCCCCGGAAGCGGTCGCCGGGGCGACCGCTTCCAGGGACAAAACGCGAAGAGCAGGCTGGCAGTAGCCTGAACGGGTGACCGCGACCGCCGCTCCCCTGGCCGACGTCACGGCGTCGCAGGTGGCGCTGCGGCGGTTCCTGCACGGGCTGCCCGGCGTCGACCAGGTCGGCGTCGAGGCGCGGGCCGCGGGGCTGTCCACCCGGTCCATCAAGACCACCGCCAAGCAGTTCGCGCTCGACCTGGCCGTGTCGATGAT
This sequence comes from uncultured Acidimicrobiales bacterium, assembly GCA_963830865.1. GTDB lineage: Bacteria > Actinomycetota > Acidimicrobiia > Acidimicrobiales > VFJN01 > ZC4RG19. The sequence continues at coordinate 213,818 of CAWHNU010000002.1, forward strand.
CGACCTCACCACCCTGGAGGGGCAGGACACGCCCGGCAAGGTCGCCTCGCTGTGCGCCAAGGCGCGGCGTCCCGATCCCGGCGATCCCTCGTGCCCGACCGTCGCCGCCGTGTGCGTGTACGGCGACCTCGTGCCGGTCGCCGTTCCGGCGCTGGCCGGCACCGGCGTCCTCGTGGCCGCCGTCGCCACCGCCTTTCCCTCGGGGCGGGCGCCCCTGGCGGTCAAGCTGGCCGACACCCGGGCGGCCGTCGAGGCGGGGGCCGACGAGATCGACATGGTGATCGACCGGGGCGCGTTCCTGGCCGGCCGGTACCTCGACGTGCACGACGAGATCGTCGCGGTGCGCGAGGCCTGCGGCGACGCCCACCTCAAGGTCATCCTCGAGACGGGCGAGCTGGCGACCTACGACAACGTCCGCCGCGCGTCGTGGCTGGCGATGCTGGCCGGCGCCGACGTGATCAAGACCTCGACCGGCAAGGTCTCCCCCGCCGCCACGCTGCCGGTCACGCTCGTGATGCTGGAGGCCGTGCGCGACTTCCGGGCCCAGACCGGGCGCCAGGTGGGGGTCAAGGCCGCCGGCGGCATCCGGGCCGCCAAGGACGCCGTGCGCTACCTGGTCGTCGTCAACGAGACCTGCGGCGACGACTGGCTCACCCCCGATTTCTTCCGGTTCGGGGCCTCGTCGCTGCTGAACGACCTGCTCATGCAGCGCCAGAAGCTCGCCACCGGCCGCTACGCCGGCCCCGACTACGTCACGGTCGACTAGATGCCCACGTTCGACTACGCCCCCGCGCCAGAGTCCGCCTCGATCGTCGACATCGCCCCCAGCTACGGGCTGTTCATCGCCGGCGAGATGGTCGAGCCGATCGACGGCACGCCGTTCAAGACGGTCAACCCCGCGTCCGAGGAGGTCCTCTCCGAGGTCACCGCGGCCGGGCCGGAGGACGTCGACCGGGCGGTCGACGCCGCCCGCAAGGCCTACGACGGCACCTGGTCGGCGATGGCCGGGCGCGACCGGGCGAAGTTCCTCTACCGCCTGGCCCGCCTCGTGCAGGAGCGGTCCCGCGAGCTGGCGGTGCTCGAGTCGATCGACAACGGGAAGCCGATCCGGGAGAGCCGCGACGTCGACGTGCCGCTGGTCGCCGCCCACCTCTTCTACTACGCGGGCTGGGCCGACAAGCTCGGCCATGCCGGCTTCGGCGCCGACCCCCGGCCGCTCGGGGTGGCGGCCCAGGTGATCCCCTGGAACTTCCCGCTGCTCATGCTGGCCTGGAAGATCGCCCCGGCCCTGGCCACCGGCAACACGGTGGTGCTGAAGCCGGCCGAGACCACGCCGCTGTCCGCCCTGGCCTTCGCCGACATCTGCCGCCAGGCCGACCTGCCCCCGGGCGTCGTCAACATCGTGACCGGTGCCGGCGAGACCGGGCGGGCCCTCGTCGAGCACCCGGACGTCGACAAGGTGGCGTTCACCGGGTCGACCGACGTCGGCCGCCAGATCGCCCGGTCGGTCGCGGGCACCCGCAAGAAGCTGACGCTCGAGCTTGGGGGCAAGGCCGCCAACATCGTGTTCGACGACGCCCCGCTCGACCAGGCGGTCGAGGGCATCGTCAACGGCATCTTCTTCAACCAGGGCCACGTGTGCTGCGCCGGCAGCCGCCTGCTCGTCCAGGAGTCGATCGCGGAGGACCTGCTGGAGCGGCTCAAGCGCCGGCTCGCCACGCTGCGGCTCGGCGACCCGCTCGACAAGAACACCGACATCGGTGCCATCAACAGCCCCGAGCAGCTCGCCCGCATCCGCGAGCTGTCGCAGGTCGGCGAGCAGGAGGGCGCCGAGCGGTGGTCGCCGGCGTGCGACCTGCCCGAGCGCGGCTACTGGTTCCCGCCCACCCTGTTCACCGGCGTGAGCCAGGCCCACCGCATCGCCCGCGAGGAGATCTTCGGCCCGGTGCTGTCGGTGCTGACCTTCCGCACCCCGGCCGAGGCGCTGGAGAAGGCCAACAACACGCCGTACGGCCTGTCCGCCGGCGTGTGGACCGACAAGGGCAGCCGCATCCTGTGGATGGCCCAGCGCCTGCGGGCCGGCGTCGTGTGGGCCAACACCTTCAACCGGTTCGACCCCGCCAGCCCGTTCGGCGGCTACAAGGAGTCGGGCTACGGCCGCGAGGGCGGGCGCCACGGGCTCGAGGCCTACCTCCATGCCTGAGGCCGACGACGGGCGCCTCGCCGTCCGCAAGACGTACAAGCTCTACCTCGGCGGCGCCTTCCCCCGGTCCGAGTCGGGCCGCACCTACGAGGTGCGGGCGGCCGACGGGCGGTTCCTCGCCAACGCCGCGCTGGCCTCCCGCAAGGACGCCCGCGACGCGGTCGTCGCCGCCCGCAAGGCCGTGCCCGGCTGGTCGGGGGCGACCGCCTACAACCGGGGCCAGGTGCTCTACCGGGTGGCCGAGATGCTGGAGGGCCGGCGCGCCCAGTTCGCCGCCGAGGTCGCCGACGCCGAGGGCCTGTCCCCCGCCGACGCCGCCGCCCAGGTGGACGCAGCGGTCGACCGCTGGGTCTGGTACGCGGGCTGGAGCGACAAGATCCACCAGGTCCGCGGCTCGTCCAACCCGGTGGCCGGGCCCTACTTCGACTTCTCGGTGCCGGAGCCGACCGGGGTCGTGGCGATCGTGGCGCCCGCCGCGCCCTCGCTGCTCGGACTGGTGTCGGTGGTCGCCCCGGCGATCGTCGGCGGCAACACGACCGTGGTCGTGGCGTCCGAGGCGGCCCCGCTGCCGGCGATCACGCTGTCCGAGGTGCTGGCGACGTCCGACCTGCCGGGTGGTGTCGTCAACCTGCTCACCGGCCGCCCGGCCGAGATCGCCCCGTGGCTGGCGTCCCACATGGACGTCAACGCCCTCGACCTCACCGGCGTCGACGACCCCGACCTGGCCACCGACCTGGAGGCCGAGGCGGCCGCCAACCTCAAGCGGGTGGTCCGCCCCCCGGCCGGCGAACCCGACTGGGACGCCGACCCGGGCCTGGGCCGGATGCTGGCGTACCTCGAGATCAAGACCGTCTGGCACCCGGTCGGGATCTGACGCCGCGAGACGGGGTCAGCCCGAGCCGTCGCCCTCGCGGTCGCGGGAGTGGTGCGACCAGGTGTCGGCCTCGTCGTCGAGGATGCGCTCGACGTAGTCGGTGAACTCCCGCACCCGATCGCCCTCGTCGCCGCCCCGCGTGGCCTCGCCCGGGCGGGGCACGTCGGACGACGCCAGCGCCAGCGCCTTCTGGGAGTCGTCGTAGAGGCGGGAGTAGCGCTCCAGCCCGAACGCGGCCTCGAACGACGTGAGGGCCGTGCCGACCGCCGCCAGCGCGGCGGCGACGAACGCCCACTGCGAGCGGCGGGACGCGTCGGCCGCGGCCAGCGCGCCGAAGCAGGCCGCGAACACCAGCAGCACCGCGGACACCGTGATGACCTGGCGGCGCGCCCGCTCGAACAGGCGGGCCTTGGCGCCGTACCAGCGGCGCTGCTCGTCGAGGCGGTAGCGCTTGTACGCCTGCACGTACTGGGCCTGCCAGTCGTCGCTCATCGGCCCAACGCCCCGGAGCTGATCTGGGTCACCCGCTTGGACAGCTCGAACATCTCGTCGTCGGCCGCGGCCCGGTCGGACGACGGCGGCGGCTGGCCGAGGTGCTCGAAGTACAGCGACTTCAGGCGCTCTGCCCGGGTGCGGGCCGACATGTAGTTGTGCAGCGTGCCCTGGCGGCGGGCCATCGACACCAGCACCGACGTGGCGGCGCCCAGCGTGGCGACCGCCACGCCCGGCCAGGTCTCCTGCGACAGCCACGCCTGGACGGCGCCGAACGAGGTGGTGAGCAGCGCCCCCAGGATGGCCAGCACCGAGAACCAGCGGTGGCGGTTCTGCTCGCGGCGCGCGGTGATGTCCCAGCGGGCGTACTCGGGATAGATCATCCGCTCGGCCTCGGCCACCCGCGCCTGGAGCAGCGGGAACTGGCGGGCCTGGGTCAGTGACAGCGGCGGCGGGGGCGCCGCCGAGGTGGAGGCGCACGCGAGGCATCACCGACAGGGCGGGGATGCGCTCGCGGAGCGGCATCCGCCGGCGGCGGGGGGCGAGCGCCCGGCCGAGCTGGCGGCGGACCGCCCGGACGTCGTCGACCGGCACCTTGCGGACGTCGCCCGTGGCCAGGAGCGCCGGCAGATCGGCGGGCGCGGCGCCGTCGCCGCCCGGGCCCTTGGCGGCCGCGGCGACGGCGTGGTCGGGATCGAGGGCGTCGGCCAGCCGCCCGGTGCCGTTCAGCGCCACGACCGGCCGGCCGTGCGCGAGGTGCTCGGCGACGTCGGCCCGGCTGACCTCGCCGCCGCCCACCAGGAGCAGTGCGGAGGGCGCGTCGCCCGCGATGTCGGACACCAGCGCGGACAGCCACGGGATCTCGTCGCCCCACTCGGCGCCGGGGATGCGCACGAGCACGTCGAGCTGGGGGTCGGCCGCGGCCTGGCCCGGGCCGGGCGGGTCGCCCCACGCCGAGACCCGGCTGTCGGGAACCACGCCGACGACCAGCGGCGGGCGGGCCGAGCCCGACGACAGCGCCAGGCCCAACAGGTGGAACACGCCGGCGTCGGTGCCGCCGGTGACCACGACGATGCCGTGCTCGGCCGCCAGCGCCACCGCGGCCTTGAGCGCCGGCAGGATGCGCACGCTCAGGCCCGGCTCGATGTCCGCGGTCGTGCCCGCCACGACCAGCACCGGCATGTCGTCGCGGATGCCCAGCACCCCGCCGGTCACGGGGGCGTCGGATCGGGCCAGGATCTCGCGAGGGCCCGGGGCCCGCACTGCCATGGGGGAACGCTACGCCCCCGGACGCTCGACGCGGAGCGCGTCGCGCGTCACCGGCAGTCGTACGGCACCGGCGGCGCCGGTTGGACGCCGACCGGCACCCCGCGGCGCCGGTGCGATCCCATGCGCAGCCGGTACACCACCCACTCGACGACCTGGTACGCCTTGTACGCCAGATACGCGGGCACCGAGCCGAACGCCACCCACCACAGCGAGTACCCGGCCACCAGCCCGGCGACGTACTGCCGCCCCCACAGCAGCGCGGCCACCGCCGGCCCGATCAGGCCCAGCGCGACGGCCACCGGGTCGCCGGTGGCGATCCCGCCCACGAACGCCACCGACCCGACCACCGCGGCCAGGCCCCAGGCGACCAGGCTGAGCTTGCCGAGCCACCCGCTGAGCCAGCGGGTGCGGGCGACCACGGCGGTCCACATCAGCGCGGTCCGCACCGGCGGCTCCCCCGAGGCCGACAGCAGCTGGCGGAACACGGTGTCGGCATCGGTGGGCGGGAGCCGCCATGCCTCCGGCAGGCCCGCCGGCCACGGGTTGTTCTGGCTCGGGATGAGGACGTCGTGCACCAGCGCGGCCGGGGTGTGGCGCCCGAAGCGGCGCACGAACCAGCCGAGGTAGTCGGGCACCGAGGCGAGGTCGGTGGCGGTGAGCCAGTCCGGCTCGATCACCAGCGGGACCGGGCCGGGCGCGCCCGGCGGCGCCCAGGTCAGCACCAGGCGCTCCTGCAGGGCGAACTGGTTGTCGTCGACCTGCCGCAGCATCACCCGGCACGGCTGGGGCGGCGGCGGATCGGCGGAGAACGGCGTCGAGTCCTGCTCCCAGAACCTCTCGGCCTCCTGCTCTGTGCGGCTCCTGGCGCCCATGGCCCACCCACCCTCCCGACGAGCCGATCCCCCAACGGACCCGGACCCTCAGGCGCGCGGATTGGGCCAACCGGGGGCGATTGGCCCTGGGCCGGTGGGCAGGGCCGGCGCACGCTCGGGGGGATGGTGACGACCGCCGAGCCCCGCTCCCCCGCCCCGGCGCGACCCCCGCGTGTCGCAGGCGGCGGGGCGGGTGCCGTCGTCCACGATCCGGGACCTCCTGGCGCTCACCGCCGACGACCGCGTGCCTGTCGCTGGCCGGCGGGCTGCCGGCCGTCGGACACGTCCACGACCCCGCGCTCGCCGAGGCCGCGGCGCGCGTCCTGGCCGACCCGGCGGCCGCCCAGTACGGCACCACCGAGGGGTGGCCGCCGCTCCGGGACTGGGTCGCCGGGCGCCTGGGGCCCGACCCGGCGGCGAGCCCGGAGGACGTGCGCGTCACCCACGGATCGCAGCAGGCGCTCGACCTCGTTGTCCGGTGCCTGGTCGACCCCGGCGAGCCGGTCGTGGTCGAGCACCCCACCTACCTGGGCGCCGTGCAGGCGCTGGCCGCGGCCGGCGCCGCCGTCCACGCCGTGCCGGTCGATGCCGACGGGCTGGACACCGAGCGCCTGGCCGCGGACCTGGCGGCCGGGCTGCGGCCGCGGCTGTGCTACCTGGCACCGACGTTCCAGAACCCGTCCGGGACCGTCCTGTCCGCCGCCCGGCGGGCGCATCTCGGCGCGCTGGCCGACCGCTACGGCTTCGTGGTGGTCGACGACGACCCCTACCGCGAGCTGGGCTTCGCGACGCCGCCGGACCGGTTGCGGCGCTGGGTCCCGCCGCGCTGGGCCGTCACGCTCGGGACGTTCTCCAAGCTGCTCGCACCGGGCCTGCGGGTCGGCTGGGTCCACGGTCCCGGCTGGCTGATCGACCCACTGACCCGGCTCAAGCAGGCCGCCGACCTCCACACCTCGACGGCCGGCCAGCGCCTGGTGGCCGATCTCGTCGCCCGGCCCGGCTGGCTGGCCGACCGGGCCGAGCGGCTGACGGACCTCTACCGCCTCCGGGCCGGCGTGCTGGCCGCGGCGCTGCGCCGGGAGGCCGGCGACCGGCTGGCCTTCGCCGAGCCCCGGGGCGGCATGTTCCTGTGGGCCCGCCTGACCCGTCCCGGCGCGGACGCGGCTGCACTGCTCCCGGCCGCGGTGGCGGAGGGGGTCGCCTACGTGCCCGGGGCCGCCTTCGCCTGCGCCGACCCGCCCCGGGCCCACCTGCGGCTCTGCTTCGCCACCCTGGACGACGCCGGTCTCGCCGAGGCCGCGGCCCGCCTGGGCCGGGCGCTCGACCGGGCTACCTGGCCGTAGCTGCGGCCACGACCGGAGGCGCCCCGCCGGGCTTCTGGCAGCGATCCCGTACCGCTACGGCACTCAGCGCTGCCAGAAACGTGGCGGTTGTGCCGGCCCGGGTTTCTGGCAGCGATCCCGTACCGCTATGGCACTCAGCGCTGCCAGAACCGGCGGGCCCGCGTGGCGCGGCAAACGTTGCCCGTCACGGCCGGGGCGCCCCCATCGGGTTGGGCACGGGGACGACCCCGGCGTCGACGATCCGCCGGGCCAGCGGGACGAGGGCCGCGTGCAGCGCCGCCGCCCGCTCGTCCCCCAGCGCCCGCCACGGGCCGGCGGCGGCGCGGTCGGTGGCGTCCTCGACGGCGGCCTTCAGGTCGCGGCCTGCCGGTGTGGCCCGTCCGGCGCCGTCGAGCGCGCCCCGCGCCCGCAGGGCGTCGGTCGCGGCCGCCCACTCGTCGTCGCTCCAGCCCCGGTGCGGCTGGGTCGCCGACCGGGGGGTGGTCCCGGCGGCCGCGGCCAGCACGTGGGCGGCGCAGCCGCCGACCCCGGCCGCCAGCAGGGCGGCGTTGTGGCCGTCGCCCCGGTGCTCGCGCAGCAGGGTCAGCGCCTGCCACAGCGCCAGGTGGGCGTCGTCGGGCCAGGGCATGGACAGGTGGGCGGCGAACAGCGCCCGGCCCGCCGGGTCGCACCCGTCGAGCGCGGCGCGCGCCAGCGCGGCCGGTTCGGCTGCGGCCTCCACCACCTCGTCGCCGAGCGCGTCCCGCAGCGCCCGGTCGACGCCGGCGAGCCGGGCGTCCCAGGCCTGCGCGGGCGTCGCGAGCGTCCACACCTCGGGGATGGCCCGGGCGACCATCGCCGGCGCGAAGTTGTAGAGCACTGCGGTCACCGTGGCCGCGGGGACCTCGCCCAGCGCCGCGGTGCGGGTGGCGAAGTAGCCGCGCCAGAAGCCACGCAGCCCGGCGGCGGCCCACGCCGCGTGCGACGCGGGCGAGAAGTAGGTCACCGCGTGCACCGGTTCGCCGGCCGCCCACAGTGCCCGGGCCGAGGTCGGGTCCATGACGACACGCTGCCCCCGCCCGGGCCGCCCGCGCCAGGTCCACTCCGCCCGAGTGGACCACGCCGCACCCGAAATTGGCCTAGGCCACGCCGGCCCGGCCTGCCACGATGACCGCACGCAGCCCGACCCGATCCTCCCCCGACCGGCCCCGGCCACCTCGGCCGCCACCCTCGCCCGGCTGATCGTCGGCTGGGAGGCCGGTCCCGGCCCGCTCTACCGCAGCCTGGCCGCGGCGGTCACCGCCGCCGTCGACCGGGGCGACCTGCCCGGCGGCGCCCGGCTGCCGGCCGAGCGGGCCGCCGCCGCGACGCTGGGGGTGGCCCGGGGCACCGTCGTCGCGGCCTACGACCTCCTCCAGGCCGACGGCGTGGTCGACCGGCGCCGGGGCAGCGGCACCTGGGTCGTCGCGGGGACGGCCCCGGAGCTGCACCTCCACGAGCTGGCCGCGGGCCTGCGCGCCCGCCAGCTCACCCGCAACACGGTCGGCTGGGGCGACGACACGATCGACCTCGCCCTGTCGGTGCTGTTGACGCCGGCGGACCTGCCCGCCGACGCGTTCCGGCTCGACCCCGGGGCGCTGGACGCGCTGGCGCACGGGCACGGCTACCACCCGGCGGGCCTGCCGGCGCTGCGCGAGCGGTTGGCCGCGCTCCACACCGCCCACGGCGCGCCGACGACGCCCGACCAGATCGTGGTGACGCTCGGGGCCCAGCAGGCGGTCGCGCTCAGCGCCCGGCTGCTCGTCCAGCCCGGCGACGTGGTGGCGGTCGAGTCCCCGACCTACCCGGGCGCCATCGACGCGTACTCGCGGGCCGGCGCCCGGTTCGCGGTGGTCGACGGCGACAGCGCCGGCGTCCGGCCGCACGACGCCGCCCGCGTCGTCGCCGCCCGGGCGGCCCGGCTGCTGTACGTGGTCCCGAGCGCCCACAACCCCCGCGGCACCGTGCTGCCGGAGCACCGCCGGCGGGATCTGGCGACCCTGGCCGACGAGCTGGACACGTGGGTCGTCGAGGACGAGTGCCTGGCCTGGTGCGTGTACGGCAGCGACGGGCCGCCGCTGCCGGTCGCCGCCTGCGGCTCGGGCCGGCGGGTGCTCACGATCGGATCGCTCTCCAAGGTGCTGTGGGGCGGCCTGCGCCTCGGCTGGATCCGGGGCCCGGCGCCGGCCGTCGCCCGCCTGGGCCGGCTCAAGGCGGCCCAGGACCTGGGCAACTGCGCCGTGTCCCAGGCGGTCACGCTCGGGCTGTTCGACCGGATCGAGCAGATCGCGGCCGAGCGCCGCCGGGCGTTGGCGGCCGGGGCCGCGCTGCTGGTCCGCCTGCTGGCCGAGGCGCTCCCCGGCTGCCGGGTGCGGCCGCCCGACGGCGGCCTGTCGCTGTGGGTCCGCCTGCCGGGCGGCACGGGCGACGAGTTCGCGCCGGTGGCCCTGCGCCACGGGGTCCGGGTGCTGGCCGGCAGCGCCGCCAGCCCCGACGAGGCCCACCTCGACCACGTGCGCCTGGCCGTCTCCGCCCCGCCCGCCACGCTCCGCCTGGCGGCCGCCCGGCTCGCGGACGCGTGGCGCGAGTTCGCCGCCGCGCCTCAGGCGGGCGTGCGGGTCTCGGCGCTGTAGCCGCGACGCGTCAACTCCTGGTGGTGCCCGGGCGCACGCCCGCCAGCGTGACCTGGACCAGCCGGCGGGCTGCGGCCAGCGACGGAGCCTGGGCGGCGGCGCCGAGGGCGCTCAGGCAATAGGCCGCCAGCTCCTCGGCCGGAATGTCGGCCCGCACGGTGCCGTGGCGGGCCGCGGCGGCGAGGAGGTCCCGGACCATGTCCCGCAGCTCGCGCTCGGCCCGGGCGACCCGCTCGCCCCGGTGCAGCAGCGCGGCCAGGTCGCTGTTCGCGTGGCCGCGGGCGTCGTGCATCGTGGCCGCGTAGGCGGTGAGCACGGCCTCGAGGCGCTCGTCGGCGTCGGTCGCGGCATCGCCGACGTCCGCGAGCCGCTGGAGGTGCTCGGCGATCACGCGGTCGTGCCACGCCAGCAGGATGGACTCCACGTCGGGGAAGTACTTGTAGAGCGTCGCCCGGCCGATGCCGGTCTCCTCGGCGATGCGGGACATGGTGACCGACAGCGGCCCCTCCGAGGTCACGAGCCGAGCCGTGGTGGCGATGACCGCATCACGCACGTCCCGGCGGTGCGCCTCGATGGTGTCCTTCCACAGCTTCGGCACGCCACGATCGTAACGCAGCATCGATTATGGCGTCACTCCGTCTTGACAGAGACAGTATGTATCGATAAACCGGATGCCGTGATCGAAGTAGTCCGACTGACGAAGATCTACGGCGAGCACCGCGCCGTCGACGACCTGAGCTTCACCGCACCGGCCGGCGAGGTGACCGGGTTCGTGGGACCCAACGGCGCCGGCAAGACGACCACCTTCCGGTGCCTCGTCGGCCTCGCCGAACCGTCCTCCGGGGCTGCCCTGATCGACGGCCGGCGCTACCGCGAGCTCGCGCGACCGCGGCGGCAGGTGGGCGCCGTGCTGGAGTCGATGGGCTTCCACCCGGGCCGCAGCGGCCGCAACCACCTCCGCGTCCTCGCCCGGTCCGCCAGGATCGACCCGGCCCGCATCGACCCCCTGCTCGACCTGGTCGGTCTGCAGGGCGCCGCCGACCGCCGGGTGGGCGGCTACTCGCTGGGCATGCGCCAACGACTCGGGCTTGCCGCTGCGATGCTGGGCGATCCCCCCACGATCGTGCTCGACGAGCCGGTCAACGGGCTCGACCCGGCGGGCGTCGCCTGGGTGCGGCGGCTGCTCCGGGCCTGGGCCGACGAGGGCCGCACCGTCATGGTGTCGAGTCACCTGCTCGCCGAGCTGGCCCAGGTGGTGGACCGCGTCGTCGTGATCCGCGACGGGCGCCACGTGACCGATGTGGACCTGTCGGCGCTCGCCGGCTCCGTCACGGTCCGGGTGGATCGGCCCGACGCCATGGTCGCCGCCCTGGCGGCCGCCGGGATGGCCCACGAGGTGCGAGCCGACGGGGCCATCTCGGTACCCGGGTCCGACCCGGCCGAGGTGGGACGGATCGCTGCGGGCGCGTCCGTGGCGGTGACCGAGCTCGCCCGTTCGACGGTGGGCGACTCCCTCGAGGCGATGTTCTTCACAGCGACAGGAGGAGACGGCCATGCGTGACCTCGTCGCGGCCGAGTGGCTCAAGCTGCGGACGACCCGGCTCATCTACGGCATCGCCGCGGCCGCGGTGCTGCTCTCGCTGGCCGCGGTGACCGGCGCCGTGCTCGCCACCGACAGGTCCGACACCCCGCTGGCGTCGACGAAGGGCCTGGAGCAGATCCTGTCGGTCACGGGCACCGGTGCGCTGGTGGTGCTGCTCGCCGGCATCCTCGTCACCGCGGGCGAGTTCCGCCACGGCACCGCGGCCGACACGTTCCTCACCACCCCCCGCCGGCACCGCGTCGTGCTCGCGAAGCTGGCCGTCAGCGCCGCGGCAGGCCTGGTCACCGGGCTCATCACCGCAGCCGCCTGCCTCGTGACCGCAGCTGCCCTGTTCAGCGTCGAGGGCGCCAGCTTCCCCCTCGACGACGGCGGCGTCTGGCTCACCCTGGCCGGCACCCTCGCCTACACCACGCTCTTCGCGGTCCTCGGCGTCGCGCTCGGAACGCTGATCCGCAACCAGGTCCTGGCCATCGCCATCGCGCTGGCGTGGATCGGCATCGTCGAGCACATCCTCATCAGCGTCGCACCCACCATCGCCCGCTGGCTGCCGGCGATGGCCGGCCAGGCCATCGTCCGCACCCCGATCGACGACGTCCTCACTCCGCTCGGCGGCCTCGTCGTCCTCGCGCTCTACGCCATCGCGATCTGCGCCGCGGGCATCCGCTTCGCCGTCACCCGCGACGTCTGACCGCCGCCCCGACAGGAGACAGACATGGAACTGCCCACCCATCCCGAGGCCGACGACGCCCCCGATGCGACCGATCGAGGCACGATGGCGAGCTGGGGTGCCCGGATCCTCGTCGGCGCCGTCATCGCGGTGGTAGTGGTCGTCATCGTGCTCCACCTCGCCGGCGTCGTCGGCCCGGGAGCGAACTGACCGAACCAACCGGAGAATGTCCCTCCGGGCGCCGTCGCGCTTGACTTACCGCATGGGCGACGTGCGCACCCGCTGCTACCGGGAAGGCAAGCTCGATGGCGAGGGCTTCCCGGTGGCCGCGGTGTCGGACCATCTCGAACGCCCGGGCACGCTCGTCTGGATCGACTACCGCCATCCGACGGCCGACGACCTCGCCGAGGTCGCCGCCGAGCTGGGCCTCCACGAGCTGGCCGTCGAGGACGCCCTGGAGCCCCACCAGCGCTCGAAGATCGACCGCTACGCCACCCACCTGTTCCTCACCGCCTACGCGGTCCACCTCGACCGGGAGCGGACCGAGCTCGTGAAGTCCGAGGTCGACGCCTTCGTCGGGCGGCGGTGGCTGGTCACGGTGCGCTCGGACGACGGGTTCGACATGGCCCCGGTGTTGGAGCGTTGGGACTCGGCGCCCGAGCTGGTGTCGATCGGGATCGGCTTCCTGCTCTACTCCCTGCTCGACGTGATCGTCGACGGCTACTTCGACACCATCGGCCGGTTCGACGACTACTACGAGGAGGTCGGCGACGGCATCTTCAGCGATACGCCCGTCGGGCCGGATCAGCAGCGCGAGTGGTTCGAGATGCGCCGCACGCTCACCCGCTTCTACCGCCTGGTGGCACCGCTGCGGGAGGCGCTGAGCGGCCTCCTGCGCCGCGACCGCGAGCTGGTGCAGCCCGATCTGCTCCCCTACTACCAGGACCTCTACGACCACGTGCTGGTGGTGAGCGAAGGCGCCGACTCGCTGCGCGACCTCGTGTCCTCGCTGGTCGAGGCCAACTTGAGCCTGCGGGACTACCGCCAGAACCAGGTGATGAAGAAGGTGACGAGCTGGGCCGCGATCATCGCCGTGCCCACGCTCATCACCGGGTACTACGGGATGAACGTGCCCTACCCGGGGTTCGAGCAGCACTCGGGCGTCTACGTCTCGACCCTGCTGATGGTGCTCCTGTCGCTCGGCCTCTACGTCATCTTCAAGCGGCGCGAGTGGCTCTCGAGTAGCACGCGGCCGCCGGCTCCACCAGCTCGACCAGGAGGTCCATCGACCGCAGCCAGCCGTCGAGGTCGGTTCGCCACGGGGCGGCGACCACGTAGCTCACGCCCGCCTCGGCGTAGGCGTCCCGCTCGGCGCGGATGCGGTCGTGGTCCATGCCCTGGGGGTCCCAGCCGGTGCGCAGCGAGATCACGAAGCCGGGCTCGGGTCGCTCGGCCCGCAGCCGGGCGATCGGCGCGGGGGCCTGCTCGGGCGTCACACCGATGAGGTGGAAGCCGTCGCCCAGCTCGATCGCCCGGCGCCACGCCCGCTCGCCCGATCCGCCGACCCACACGGGGATGTCGTGGGCCGGGCGGGGCAGCACCCGTAGGTTCTCGAAGCTCACGAAGTCGCCGTCGAAGCTCGCCGGGTCGTCCCGCCAGACCGTGCGCCACAGCCGGATGATCTCGTCGGTGCGGCGGCCGCGGTCGGCGAAGCCGTGGCCGAGGGCGGCGAACTCGCCGGCCGACCAGCCGACCCCGACCCCGGCGATCACCCGCCCGCCCGACAGGTTGTCGATGCTGGCCAGGGCGTTGGCCAGCTCGAGCGGGTTGTGGTGGGGGGCGACCAGCACGCTCGTGCCCAGGTCCACCCGCTCGGTGACGGCCGCCGCCCACGTCAGGGAAACCACCGGGTCGTAGAGGTAGGGCGAGGGGTAGTCCTGGGCCGCGGGGTGGACGATGTGGTCGCTGACCCAGACGCCGGAGAAGCCCGTCTCCTCGGCGTGCCGGGCGGCCCGGGTCATCGCCTCGGGGCTGGCGACCCGGCCGTACTGGGGCAGGTGGATACCGAGCTGCATGCCGCCATCCTGCCCGCCGGCTTGGCGCCGGCGCTCAGTCGACCAGCGCGACGACGGCGGCGGCCACCTCGTCGGTCGCCTCCAGCGGCGGCCAGTGGCCGACGTCGAGCAGGCGCTGGAGCGGGACGTCGGGCAGCCGCTCCTCCAGCCGGTCGGCGACGTGGCCGCCGGACACGGGGTCTAGCTCGCCCCACACGAACCGCATCGGCACGGCCCGCGACTCGAGCGCGGTCCGCCAGCGGTCCTCGTGCTCGCGCCGGTCGGCGATGTAGTGGAGCAGGCGATGGGCCTGGCGGGAGCCGCCGTCGTGGGCGAGCCCCTGCCAGATCCCGTGCAGCTCGTCGTCGCTGGGCGGACGGCGGGTGCCCCACGTGGCCCGCAGCCCGTTGGACAGCGCCGTCTCGTCCATCGCCTCGGCCACCTCGGCTCCGTGCTCGGGGTCGAGCAGCATGCGCTGGCCGAGCGTCGGCCGGTGGAGGTCGGGGTAGAGCCCGCCGTTCGACCACACCACGCCCGTCACGGTCACGTGGCGGTGGCCGCCGGCGGCGGCCGCGTCGGCCTGGCGGGCTAGCAGCTCCTGGGCGACCGAGACGCTGTAGTCGTGGGCGACCAGCACGGTCTCGGTCACGCCGTAGTGGGCCCACACGGCCTCGACCGCGTCGGTGGCGCCGTGGATCGACCACGGGTGGTCGGCCGGCTTGGCCGACGCCCCGAAGCCGGGGAGGTCGAGCGTGACCAGCCGCACCCGCCCGAGCCGGCCGAGCAGCGGCGTGGCGTCGAGCGACGACGACGGGTAGCCGTGCAGGTATGTCGCCACCGGCCCGTGCCCCTCGTCGTGCGCCGCCACCCGCAGCCCGCCCGCGTCGACTGCGTCCGCCCGGGCCGCCCAGTCCTCGAAGCTCAGCACGACCGCAGCCTGCCACGGCCCGCCCGAGCCCGTTGACATGTGACCATTTAGTCACCTATCTTGCGTCCCGTGAGCGACAGGGACACCGGAGCCGACGTCGACGACGACGACCTCGTGTTCAAGGCGCTCGCCGATCCGACCCGGCGGCTGCTGCTCGACCGGCTCTTCGCCCGCGACGGCCGCACGCTGAGCGACCTCGAGTCCGCGGTCGACATGACCCGCTTCGGCGTCATGAAGCACCTCCGGGTGCTCGAGCAGGCCGGGCTGGTGGTCACGCGGCGGTCGGGCCGGGAAAAGCACCACTTCCTCAACCCGGTGCCGATCCGTCTCATCCACGACCGCTGGATCGACAAGTACACCGAGCGCCGGGTCTCGGCGCTCGCCGACCTCAAGAGCACACTGGAGCACCAGCCATGACCACCACCGACACGGTCACCACGACCCAGGTCCACCGCGTGTACATCCGGGCGACCCCCCAGGCGATCTGGGACGCCATCACCACCACCGAGTGGACCGAGCGCTTCGGCTACGGCGGCGGCGTCGACTACGACCTGCGGCCGGGAGGCCATTTCCGAGCGCTGGCCAGCGCCGAGATGAAGCAGTACGGCGCCCCCGACGTCATCGTCGACGGTGAGGTCGTCGAGTCGGACCCGCCCCGAAAGCTGGTCCAGACATGGCGCCTGCTGATGGACGACGACATCGCGGCCGAGGGCTTCACCCGCCTGACCTACGAGATCGAGACGATGGAGTCCGGCATCTCCCGCGTCACGGTCGTCCACGATCTCACCGGCGCCCCGAAGCTCGCCGCCCTGGTCGGCGGGCAGAGCGACCAGCAGGGCGGCGGCGGCTGGCCGTGGGTCCTCAGCGGGCTCAAGACCCTGCTGGAGACGGGCGACGTACTGGAGCCTTGAGCGCCCGACCCGAGCGAAAGCCGCGTTCTGTCCCCGAAGTGGTTGCCACAGCGACCACTTCGGGGGACAGAACGGTTACCGGGGCGCCGGACCGATGACCACCACGTACTCGCCCCGGGGCTCGGTGGCCGCCAGCTCGGCGGCCAACCGCCCCAGTGGGCCGCGCCACACGCGCTCGTAGCGCTTGGTCAGGTCGTTGGCGACCGCCACGGGGCGGTCGGGCCCGGTTGCGGCCGCGAGGTCGGCCAGCGTGCGAGCCAGGCGGTGGGGGGCCTCGTAGACGACCGTCGTGCGGGGCTCGGCAGCGATGCGGGCCAAGCGCTCGCCGCGGGCCTGGCCCTTGACCGGCAGGAAGCCCTCGAACGCCCAGCGCTCCGCGGGCAGCCCGCTCAGCGCCAGCGCCGCGGTGGCGGCGTCCGCCCCCGGTGCGGCCGCCACCCGGCCACCCGCCGCCAGCACCGCCCGGACCAGGCGCTCGCCCGGGTCCGACACCGCGGGCATGCCGGCGTCGGTCACGTACGCCACCGCCCGGCCCTCGGCGACGACCCAGCGCACCACCCGGGCGGCCTCCCGCTCCTCGTTCTGGGCCCGGATCGACATCATCCGGCGGGGGCGGACCCCATGCGCGGTGAGCAGCTTGCGGGTGCGGCGGGTGTCCTCGGCGCAGATGACGTCGGCGGCGCGCAGCGCCGCGAGCGCGGCCGGCGTCAGGTCGCCCAGGTTGCCGATCGGCGTGCCGACCAGCGTCAGGACGCCGCCCGCCTCAGCCACCGGTCCCCCGCCCGGTCAGGTGGCACACGACCTCGCCGCCGATCCGAGCGGTCGCGGCCAGGCCATAGCCGGTGCCGGCCGCGGCCCGCTCGACCGCGGCCGCCGCGTCGGTGGCGTACGCCCGCCGGCCGCCCAGGCTGCCGGCGGGCAGCGACACGACCACGTGCCGCGACCGGAGGCGGGCGAGGAGCGCCGCGGTCGCGCCCGGCCGTTGCTGCTCCAGCGTGGTCATGGTCTTGAGCAGCAGCACGAGGTCCGCGCCGGGCGCCGGCGGCGGGTCCGCGACGAGGTCGCAGGTCCGGGCGCGGACCGTCACCGGCAGGATCTCGCCGAGCCGTCCGAGGGCGGCGACCAGGTCCCGGTCGACGTCGCAGCAGTCGTAGGCCGCCCCGGGCGCCAGGGCCAGCCACGGGATCGCCAGCGGGCCCAGGCCGCAGGCCAGGTCGGCGACCGACCCCGGCGTCCCGCACCAGCCGGCGACCGTCGCCGCCAGCTCGTCCAGGTGGCCGACGCGCTCCGCGGTCGACGCGTGGGCGGCCATCGCCGCCCGGCAAGCGTCCCGGACGTCCGCGCCGGCGTGTACCGCGTCGACGCAGGCCTCCACCGCGCGGGCGGTCGAGCCGGCGGCGAAGGCCCCGTAGGCCTGGTGCAGCTTGCGCTTGGCGTGCTTGACGGCCTCGGCGGGCGTGCGCGTGCGGGCCACGGCCTCGGCCGCGAACCGCTCGACCAGCGCCGGGTCGAGCGACCGGTACTTTGGGGCGGCGAGCACCCGCCGGGCCACCTCCGTCACGGCCGGGTCGTCAGCCGCCACCGGCGGCGTCGCCTTTGGTGAGCACCAGCAGCTCCTCGCTCGACAGCCGGGTCGTGCGGATCGCCCACCGGCGCTCGCCGGCCAGGTGCGCGAGCGCGGCCCGGTGGCGGGCGGCGAACGTGGCGGCCCGCCCGCCCCGGGCCCGCACCGGGAACGACACGACGACGTGGCGGGCGCCGAGCGCGTCGACCAGGGCGAGGCCGGCGCCGGCCCGGCGGTCCTCCATGCAGTGGTAGGTCTTGAGCAGCAGGGCGACGTCGCCGGTCACGCGGGCCGGATCGACCAGCACGTCGTCGTGGACCAGCCGGCAGTCGGCGAACCGGGGCGCCACGAACCGGCTGCCCACCTCGACGTAGAAGCGGTTGAGGTCGTAGCCGACGTAGCGGGCGTCGGACACCTCCCGCAGCCAGGGCAGCGTGATCGGGTTGAGCGCGGCAGGCGAGGTCGGCCACCTCCCGGGCCGGCCCGGTGAGCTCGAAGACCGCGGCGTAGAAGTCGTCGAGGTCCGCCAGCCGCTCGGCGGTCGATGCGTGAGCGCCGAGCACCTCCCGGCACCAGGCCCGGTCGCCGCCGTCGCCGGCGCCGCCGCAGTCCATCGCCCGGATGACGGCGCGCCGGGACGTGAGCAGGTACAGCGCCGCAACGCGGTGGAGCGTCGCCCGGGTGCGGCGTTCGAGGTCGGCCCGCCCGGCCGCGCGGGGCAGCTCGGCCCTGGCCACGTCCGCGATCGTCGCCGGGTGGATGTCCCGGTACTTGGCCGACGCCGCCACCCGGGCGGCCACCCAGTCCACGTCGGCGGGCACGGCCGGCACGATGGCGGTCACGCCACCTCCGGCGGCGCGGCGGTGGCCCGCGCCCGGAGCGCGGCAGTCAGGCGGGTGTAGAAGCGCAGGTTGTGCAGCGAGCCGAGGGTGCCGGCCAGGGCGTCCTCGGTGCGGTAGAGGTGGGCGAGGTAGCTGGCCGGCACCGACGCGCACGCCTCGCAGTCGCAGTCCTCGTCGACCGGGCCGCCGGCGCGGATCCACCGCTCGTCGAGCAGGTTGGCGTGCCGGTGCAGCGGGCCGGCCTCGGGCAGCGCCGGGTCGAGGTCGGTGTAGAGGACGCCGCGCCGGCCGTTGCGGGTCGGGAGGGTGCAGTCGAACAGCGTGTAACCCGACCGCCAGGACGCCACCAGGTTGGCGGGCGTGCCGATGCCGAGGCCGTGGAGCACCGACCCCGGCGGGAGCAGATCGGCGACCAGCCCGACCTCCTCGACCAGCCGGCCGCCGACGATCGGGAAGCCCCCGAACCCGTAGCCGTCGAAGCCGAGCTCGACCAGCTCCGCCGCGCACCGGGCCCGCAGGTCGCGGTGGCGCCCGCCCTGCACCACGCCGAACAACCGGGGTCGGGGCCGGTCGGTGCCGTCCCGGGCGTGACCGGCGCGGTCGACGAGGCGGTCGAAGACGGCCCGGCAGTCCGCCGCCCACCCCAGCGTCAGCTCGACGCTGCGCTCCTGCTCGGACCGGGGTGCCGCGGGATGCGTGCAGTAGTCGAGCGCGTAGCAGATGTCGGCACCCAGGCGGAACTGGGTCTCGATGCAGCTGCGCGGGGTCAGGTCGCGGAACTTGGCCTTGGGCGAGAAGCGGTAGCGGAGCCCGCCCTCCGACACCGAGGCCAGCCCCGTCGGACCGTTGAGCAGGGAGAACACCTGGAACCCGCCGGAGTCCGCGACCACCGGGCCGTCCCAGCCCATGAAGGCGTGGATGCCGCCCGCCTGGCGCACGACCGTCGCGCCCGGCTGGTTCGCGAGATGCGCCGTGCTGACCAGCACGCACTCGACGCCGTGGCGGGCCAGCGCGGAGGCCGGCACGCCCCGGACGACGGCCCGGGTGGCGTCGGGGACGAACGCGGGGGTCGCCAAGGGGCCGTGGGCCGTGGGGAGCGCTGGCATCGGAGGCACGTTGTCGCAGGTGGCGAGGGCTGGGGTCTGGGGGGACGGACGGTGCGCCGCAGTATCGTAGGACCGGTGTCCGCGCCCGATCCCGCGATCGACGATCTCACCGTGCTCGGTCGGCCGACCCGGGGGCCGGCCGACCACGTCGAGTGCTTCGAGGCGCCGGCCGGCTGCACCCGGGTCCGCTTCTCGTCCGACGAG
Organism: uncultured Acidimicrobiales bacterium; assembly: GCA_963830865.1. Classification (GTDB taxonomy): domain Bacteria; phylum Actinomycetota; class Acidimicrobiia; order Acidimicrobiales; family VFJN01; genus ZC4RG19. The sequence continues at coordinate 233,401 of CAWHNU010000002.1, forward strand.
GTGACCTCGCTCTGCCCCGTCACCGGCCAGCCCGACATCTCGACGGTGGTCATCGACTACCGGCCCGACCGCTGGTGCATCGAGTCGAAGTCGCTCAAGCTCTACCTGTGGTCGTTCCGCGACCGGAAGGCGTTCTGCGAGGCTATGGCGGTGCAGATCGCCGACGAGGTCATGCGGTCGGCCGAGCCGCACGGGGTCACGGTGACGGTCACCCAGCACGTCCGGGGCGGGATCGTGACCGAGGCCACCGCCGAGCGGGGGCACACCGGCGCATGACCCGCGCGGTCGTCACCGTCTCGGGGGGCCTCGACAGCGTCACACTGGCCCACGATCTGGCGGCGGGCGGCGCGGAGCTGGCGCTGCTGTCGTTCGACTACGGCCAGCGCCACGTGCGGGAGCTGGCGTGCGCCGCCGCCTGCGCGGAGCGGCTCGGCGCGGCGCACCACGTGGTCGACCTGCGCTCGGTGGGCGGGCTGCTGAGCGGGTCCGCACTCACCGACGCCGCGGTCGACGTGCCCGAGGGGCACTACACGGACGAGTCGATGAAGGCGACGGTCGTCCCCAACCGCAACGCCATCCTGCTGTCGATCGCTACCGGGCTGGCCGTGGCGACGGGGGCCGACACGGTGGCGACCGCGGTGCACGCGGGCGACCATCCGATCTACCCGGACTGCCGGCCCGCGTTCATCGAGTCGTTCCAGGCCGTGGCCCGGGTGGGCAACGACGGGTTCGCCGCCGAGGGGTTCTCGGTGGTGGCGCCGTACCTGACCTTCTCCAAGGCCGACATCGTGACGCGGGGCGCGGCGCTGGGCGTGCCGTTCGCCGAGACCTGGTCGTGCTACCAGGGCGGTGAGCGCCAGTGCGGCCGCTGCGGGACCTGCGTCGAGCGCATCGAGGCGTTCGAGCTGGCGGGCGTCGACGACCCCACCGCGTACGAGACGGTGCAGACGTGAGCTTCGTCATCAGCAAGCGGTTCGAGTTCTCGGCGTCGCACCTGCTCGCCGGCCTCGGCGACGACCACCCGTGCAGCCGGCTCCATGGCCACAACTACCGGGTCGAGGTCGTGGCCGCGGCGCCCGAGCTGGACGAGCGGGGCTTCGTGGTCGACTACCACGAGTTCTCGCCGCTGCGGGACTTCCTCAAGGCCACGGTCGACCACCGCCACCTCAACGACGTGGTGCCCGGCCAGCCGTCGGCCGAGCGCATCGCCTGGTGGATCTACGAGTGGTGCAAGGGCCACCTGCCCCACGAGGTCGCCCGCCGGCTGGTGGCGGTACGGGTGTCGGAGACCGCCAGCACCTGGGCGGAGTACCGGCCCGAGCCGTGACCGAGACTCCGGTCGCGGTGGCCCCGCTTGCCATCTCGGAGGTCTTCGGCCCGACGATCCAGGGCGAGGGCCCGACGGCCGGCCGCCGGGCCGCCTTCGTCCGGCTCGCCCGCTGCAACCTCGACTGCGCCTGGTGCGACACGCCGTACACGTGGGACTGGGCCCGCTTCGACCCGGCGAAGGAGATCCACCGCGCGACGGTGCCCGACGTGCTGTCCCGGCTGGACGCCATGACCGTCGACCGGGTGGTGGTGACGGGCGGCGAGCCGCTGCTCCAGCAGCGCCGGCTGCTGCCGCTGCTGGCCGCCTGCCGGGACCGGGGCTGGGCGGTCGAGCTGGAGACCAACGGGACGATCGCGCCGCGGCCGGAGGTGGCCGCGCTGGTCACGGCGTTCAACGTGTCGCCGAAGCTGGCCAACAGCGGCATCCCGGAGGCCCGGCGGATCCGCCCGGACGCGCTGGCCTCCTTCGTCGCCCTCGCCGTGACGGGCCGGGCGGCGTTCAAGTTCGTCGCCACCGGCGTGTCCGACCTGGACGAGATCGCCGCGCTCGCCGCCGCGCTACGACCTCGCACCGGTGTGGGTGATGCCGGAGGGCACCGACGCGGCGACGGTCGCCGGCCGGATGGCCGACCTGGCGGACGCGGTCGTGGCCCGGGGCTGGAACCTCACGCCCCGGCTCCACGTGCTGCTGTGGGGCGACGAGCGGGGCCGCTGAGCATCCCCCAGCGTTTTCTACGCGGGAACGGTCGCCATAGCGACCGCTACGGCGTAGAAAACGAGTTCCGGGACCAGCCGACCGCGGCGGGGTCGCCCCGGTCAGACCGGCCGGCGCATGCAGGTGCGCAGGGCGGGGTCCAGGCCGAGGGTCGCCTCGTGGGCCAGCACGGCGGCGAGCTCGGGGCCGATGTCGGCCTGGTCGAGATCGTGGAAGCCGAGGTGCCGGTAGAGCGGGGCGTTCCACGGCACGTCGCGGAAGGTCGTGAGGGTGAGCGCCGGCAGCCCGGTGGCGGCGGCCCAGGCCGCCACCCGGTCGATCAGGGCACGCCCGAACCCGGCGCCCTGGTGGGAGGGGACCACGCTGATCTGCTCGACGTGGGCGTTGCCGTCGACCACGTCGACGAGCACATAGCCGACCGCCTCGCCGTCCCGGTCGAGCGCCACCCACGACCGCCCGTCGGCCGCATACCGGGCGAGCGCCTCGGCGGGCTCGGGGTCGTGTGCCGCGATCTCCGGCATCCCGACGTCCGCGAACTGCCGGCCCGCAAGCCGTTCGATCTCCTGGAGCCGGGGCGTGTCGGCTGGCACGGCGGGGCGCAGGTCGACTCCGACCGGACCGGTCACAGGTCGACGGCCTCCTCGTCGGCGAACGCCGCGGCCGCGCCGAGGAACCGGTAGGTCCACTCCTGCGCCAGCCGGCGGTCCTCGGCGAACACGACGGGGACGGTCGGATAGCGGACCTGGGCCGACGCCAGCATCTCGGCGACCATCGACGGGGCCACGTGTGCGAGCCGGAACACGTCGGCCCAACGGTCCTCGACGACGATCGCCGCCCGCCGGGCGGTCGCCAGCTCGCCCAGCGTCACGAGCAGGCTCCCGTCCACGACGTTCCCGGCGAGCTCCGCCAGCCGCTTGCGTTCGACCACGCCGACGACCTCGCCGTCGACCTCGACGGCGTAGTCGCCGACCACCAGGGCGCGCCTCGTCGTCGAGGCCTGCTGGCGCTCGAACTTCCAGGGGTAGCGCTCCCGCGTGTCGACGACGATCTCGAGCGGGCCCGCCGCGCTGCGCCGCGTGGGAAGCCGCATCCCGGGCCGGGTCTTGCGCGCCGTCTTCGCGGTCTGCCAGAAGATCCCCTCCCGGCCGCCCCGGAGCGTCGTGACCACGAACTGGGAGCGGTTCTCCCGGTAGCGGTCGAGCACCAGATCGATGGCGACGCCGCGCCGGATGCAGGAGCGCACCGGGGTCTCCTCGACGATCTCGGGGTCCTCCGGCCAGTCGCCGCGATGGCAGTAGACCTTGGCGGTCCGGGGCCAGGTATCTCGGGCCTTGAGCACGAGCGCGCCCGACGCCAGCGGGACCCAGAGCACGTACGGCAGGGTCGAGTCGGGATCGGGGTTCCGGGCGATGCGGAACATGTCCACCACCTCAGCTCGACCGCGCCGCGACACAGATTCGGTAACCAGAGGCGGCGAGGGGAATCGAACCCCTGTACAGGGCTTTGCAGGCCCTTGCCTAAACCACTCGGCCACGCCGCCGTGAGCGGTTCACCTTACCCGGGTCGCTGTGGCCCGCCCGCACCCGAATCCTTGCCCATCAAACGTTCGTTTGGGAGACTGCCCGGCATGACGCTCGCCGAAGGGACCGCTGGCCGCACGTCGCCCCCGTTCGAGATCGACGTGCTCGACCCCCGCTTCTACGACGACCCGTGGGACGCCTACCGCTGGCTGCGGCAGCATGCACCCCTGTGGTGGGACGCCCGCAACGAGCTGTGGGTCGTGTCCCGGCACGAGGACGTCAGCCACATCAGCCGGCACCAGGAGGTGTACTCCGCCGCCCGGGGCGTGCGGCCGGAGGTGGCAGCCCCGATGTCGATCATCTCCATGGACGACCCCGAGCACACCCGGCAGCGGCGGCTGGTCAACAAGGGGTTCACCCCCCGAATGGTGCGCCAGCTCTCCGACCACATCCGGGACCTGTCCAACCAGATCATCGACGAGATCGCCGAACGGGGCACGTGCGACTTCGTCGAGGACTTCGCCATACACGTGCCGCTCATCGTGATCGCCGAGCTCATGGGCCTCGACCCCGAGCGGCGCCAGTCGCTCTACCGGTGGAGCGACGCCATGATGGCCGGCGACGGCCACACCGAGGCCGACGACCCCGTGCTGATCGAGGCGGCCCAAGCCGGCGCCGAGTTCGCCATGACCTGCGTCGAGCTGATCGAGCAGCGGCGGGCCGACGGGTCGACCGACGACATCATCGGGATCCTCACCCAGGCGTTCGACGAGGGCGCACTCGCCCGCGACGACCCGGGCGGCGCCCGGGGCGGGGTCGGCAACGAGGAGCTGACCCACGACGAGCTGATCATGTTCCTGATCCTGCTGGTCGTGGCCGGCAACGAGACCACCCGCAACGCGCTCTCGGGCGGGCTCGTCGCCTTCAGCCGCTTCCCCGACCAGCACGCCAAGCTGCTCGCCCAGCCCGAGCTGATGGACCTGGCTGTCGACGAGATCGTCCGCTACGTCAGCCCGGTCATGTCGTTCATGCGGACCGTCACGACCGACCACACATACCAGGGCGTGGAGCTGCGGGCCGGCGACCGGGTGTTCCTGCTGTACCAGTCGGCCAACCGCGACGAGGACGTGTTCGACGCCCCCGACGAGTTCCGGGTCGACCGCGACCCCAACCCCCACCTCGGGTTCGGCATCGGCACCCACTACTGCCTGGGCGCCAACCTGGCCCGGGCCGAGATCGGCGTGGTGTTCACCGAGCTGTTCGCCCGGCTGCGGGACATCCGTGCCGTCGACCCCGCCCGCATCGACCGCGGCGACTCCAGCCTGGTGCTGTCGCTGCGCCACCTCCCCGCCGTCTTCACCCCCGAGCCGCGCCGGTGAGCGCCCCGAACGACCACGCCGACGCCACCACCGTCGCCGAGCCCGGCCAGCGCGAGCGCATCCTCGACGCCGCCCTGACGCTGGTGAGCGAGCTGGGCTCGGCGGGCACGTCGATGCGGCGCCTGGCCTCCGCCTGCGGGCTCAACGTGGCGACCATCTACCACTACTTCCCGTCGAAGGCGGACCTGCTGCGGGCGCTCGTCGAGGAGCAGCGCTACGGCGAGCGCATGGCGGCCGACGATCCGCCCATCGATCCCGACCTGCCGCCCGCCGACCGGTTCGCCGCCTTCTTCGCCTGGGTGGCGACCGAGACGCTGGCGGAGGAGACCGTGCTGCGCCTGCTGCTCGGCGAGGGCCTGCGCCACAACGCGGTCGCAGCCGGCTCGGCCCGCGACCTGGTCGCTGCGCTCGACATCACGCTGGAGGGCTGGCTGGCGGCGGGGTTCCCGGAGATGTCCGAGCGCCCCGGGGGGTGCCCGCCGCCGGTCGCAGCCCGGCTGGTCCGGCGCTCGCTGCTCGCGCTGGTCACCGAGCACCTCGCCACCGGGGGCGCCGACCCCGCCGCCACCGGAAGCGATCTGGGCCAGATCCTGTTCTGATCCGCGGTCGCCCCGTCGGAGGCCGTGGTCGCCGCGCTCAGGGACCGAACGCCACCCGCACATCCGCCCGGCCCCGGAACAGCGCCACGCCCCCGGCCGCCTGCTCGATCGCCGTGCACTGGCGGTCGTTCAATGGAGCGAACGGCTGCACCGCCACGTCCAGGCGGTCGCCGGCCACCTTGGCCCGCCAGGTGCCGACCGGGTGCCCGGTCATCAGGACCAGGCCGGGGCTGCCGACCGGCCGCCACAGGGCCCGCTGCATCGCCCGGTCGGGGATGAGCGTGGCCCGGTCGCGCTGGGCGAGGAAGGGGTCGCCGGCGGGCAGCAGCCGGGCGCCGGCGGCGGTCGGCGGGTCGACCAGCGCGTCACGGTCGGCCGCCAGGATCCAGCCCGGGCTGCCGTCGAGGCGGACCTCGACGAGCTCGCGCTCCAGGGCCGCGAACCGGGCCCGGGCGTCGTCGGCGCCGATGCCGGTCCACGCCGCGAACTGGCGGGACGACGTCGGCCCGTAGGCGTGCACGAACCGGCGGGCCAGCTCGACCCGGTCGGCCCGGACGTCGCCGCCGAGCGGCTCGCCCAGCCAGATGTCGGTCGCCATCAGCATCTGGCTGCGCCCCTCGGGCCAGCCGTAGCAGAACACCCCGGCCGTGCCGGCCAGGCGCAGGAGCTGGTCGGGCACGTGATGGACGTCGCAGGCCTCGCACCACGGCTCGAGCTCGGCGGGGATGCGGCCGTGGAGGGCCTCGCTCAGCGCGCCCTTGGTGCGGGGCTCGGCGTCGGCCAGCACCGCGGCGACGACCCCGATGACCTCGCCCAGAGCCTCGCGGGCGGTCTGGCCGCTCGCCTGGACGTCGGGCCAGGCGCCCATGAGCTGCTCGCGCAGCGACGCCTCGTCGGCGGCCAGGGCGCCGGGCCCGAACACGGCGGCATCGCGCCGGGGGACGATGTACGCGGCGCCCCGCAGGCTGAGCATCCGGACGAGCGAGCGGTCGTCGTGCAGGGCGTCCTCGACGTCGTCGGGGGTCAGCTTGGCGACGCGGGCGGCCAGCGCCAGGGGGGCGTTGCCCGGCGGGGTGTCCTGGATGCCGGACACCCCGGCGGCGTCGACCAGCCCCTCGGGCGGCAGCCGACCCGCCAGGTCATGCGCCGCCACGCGGTACGCGACGGCCTGTTCCGACGACACCTTCTCCACTGGCCGGCCCCCCATTGCCGCCCGACGATACGACGCCCGCGTGACCCGCGCGTCCGCGCGTACTGTCCTGCGTTACGCGCGTCCCCGGAACTGGGGAATGACCTCGCGACCCATCAGCTCGATGGTCTGCATGACCGCCTCGTGCGGGATGCTGTAGGGGTTGACGAGGCACAGGAGCGTGTCGACGCCGGCCTCCTCGTAGCGCCGGCAGGCCGCCAGGCAGTCGTCCGGAGTGCCGACCACGCAGGCGCCCGCCTCGACCAGGTACTCGAGCGAGAGGAGGTCGAGCGCGCCGCTGTCGTCGACCGCCAGGAGATCCTCGGCGTAGGAGTAGGTGCCCAGGTCGTCGCCGGTCTCGGCCATCCAGCGGGCGACGCTGCCGATCAGCCGGGCCCCCGCCTTGGGGTACCACTCGAACGACTCGCGGGCTGCGGCCAGCGCCTCGTCGCGGTCGGGGGCGCACAGCGTCATCGTGAACGTGGCGGCGTCGGAGTTGACGAACGCGCCGACCGGCTTCTCGCAGCCGGCGAGCGCGCCCCGGTAGACGTCGATCTTGGCCTTGACCTCCTCGGGCGGGACGCCGACCGCGAAGCTGCACAGGCCGAGCCCGAGCGCGCCCACCTGTCGGTGGCCGTCTTCGCTGGAGGTGGCGCCCCACAGCGGCGGGTGCGGCCGCTGGAGCGGCTTGGGCAGCACCCGCCGGGAAGGCATCTGCCAGTAGCGGCCGGCGAAGGCGTGCTCGTCCTCGGTCCAGCAGCCGACCATGTGCTCGATCGCCTCCTGCCACATGGCCCGGGTGTGGGCGGGATCGATGCCGAAGCCCTCGAGCTCGGCCCGGGTGGACGACCGGCCGGTCCCGACCTCGACCCGGCCGCCGGAGATCAGGTCGAGCACTGCGATCGACTCGGCGCTGCGCACCGGGTGGTTGTAGGGCTGGGGCATGAGCCGGACGCCGTAGCCCAGCCGGATGCGCTCGGTGCGGGCGGCGATGGCTCCGTAGAGCACCTCGGGGTTGGAGCAGTGCGAGTACTCCTCCAGGAAGTGGTGCTCGACGGTCCAGAAGGCGTCCCAGCCCCAGCGCTCGCCGGCGATCGCCTGCTCGAGCGTGTTCCGGTAGGCGACCAGCTCACTGTCTGGCCCCCAGGGTCGGGGCACCGGGATCTCGTAGAACAGCGCGAACCGCACGGGTTCTCCTTTCTAGGGGGCGAAGCCCCGGACGATGTGGTCCGCGACGAAGCTGCGCACCGCGCCCGGGTCGTCGAGGTCGACGACCACCGACGGCAGCACGGCGAAGCTGAGCATCAGGCGGACGATCCACTCGGCCGCCCGGGCGTCGTCGAGGTCGGGCCGGACCTCGCCCCGGGCGTGGGCGGCGGCCAGCCGGGGCAGCCAGAAGTCGGTCCACTGGGCGACGAGGCGGGTGCTGCCCGCGCTGAGCAGCGTCGCCATCAGCGAGTCGCGGTCGCCCGGGAGGCGCAGCGTCAGATCGGCGTCGGCCAGGTGGCGGCGGATGAACACCGCGGCGGCGGCCACCTGGCCGGCGAGCGTCGCCTCGGCGTCGACGTCGGCCGCCGAGGCCTCGACGAACCGGGCGGCGGTTCGTTCGAGCACGGCCGCGACCAGCGTGTCCCGGTCGGAGAAGTAGCGGTACACCGATCCCCGTGACATGCCGGCCTCGGTGGCCACGTCCCCCATCGAGACCCGCAGGCCGTAGCGGCCCATGCACCGCTCGCCGGCGTCGAGGATCCGAGTGAACGACTGAACAGGTTTCATCATATTGTTCAGCCGGAAGGGAGGCCGGATGAGCGCGCGCAGCGAGCGAATCGTCAGAACAGTGAGGCGCTTCGAGGGCAGGACCGTGCTGGTGACGGGGGCCGCGTCGGGCATCGGCCGGGCGACGGCCGAGCGCTTGGCGGACGAGGGCGCCGCGGTGGTCGGCGTCGACCTGGCGCCCCCGGACGACCCGGTGGCCGGGGCGGCGGGGTTCGTGGCCGGCGACGTGCGCGACGAAGATGCGATGGCCGCCGCCGTGGCGGCGGCGGTCGACGCGGGCGGGGGTCGCCTCGACGGGGTCGTCCACGCCGCCGGGGTGGCCGGCGCCGGCCCGGTCCACCTGCTCGACCGGGCCGAGTGGGAGCGGGTCGTGTCGATCAACCTCACCGGCACGTTCGTGGTGGCCAAGGCGGCCCTCGCCCGCATGCTCGGCCAGGAGCGCTCACCGGCCGGCGGGCGGGGCGCGCTGGTCCTGCTGGCCAGCATCGAGGGCCTGGAGGGCACCGCGGGCGGCAGCGCCTACAACGCCTCCAAGGGCGGCGTGGTGCTGCTCACCCGCAACATGGCGATCGACTACGGGCCCTCGGGCATCCGGGTCAACGCCATCTGCCCCGGCTTCGTCGCCACGCCGATGACCGGGCTCATCTTCGAGATGCCGGGCATGGAGGCCCTGGCCGACGAGTATCGCCGCGAGCACGCGCTGCGCCGCATCGGCGAGGCGGGCGAGATCGCCGCCGCCGCGGCCTGGCTGCTGTCGGACGACGCCTCGTTCGTGTCCGGCGCGGCGGTCCCGGTCGACGGCGGCTACACGGCCGGCCGCGACCACGGCATCACGAAGCTGATGGGCCTGGATCCCGGTCCCGGGTGACCGCGACGTGGCGCCGCAGGGCGTCTAGGTAGCCGTCCGTGGCCGCGACCTGCTGGCGGCGCATCACCGGGGCGCCCAACCGCGCCAGCGGATGGCGAGGCCGGGAGAAGGCGACGATCGAGGCGCGCACGTCGCCACCGGGCACCCGGTCCACGACGAACGCCTCCTCGCCCGACGCCGGATGCACCGGCAGGGTCCCGTAGCCGAAGCCGAACCGGTCGCCGTCGTCGACCACCCACACGATCCGGCAGGCCGCCAGCACGTGCAGCCCGAAGCTGGGGACGACCAGCGCCACGTCCGTGCCCGGGGCCACCGCCGGCTCGGCCGGCGCCACCCGGATGCCCTGGCCCCTGTGCAGGCGCCAGGTGCGGATCCCGTCGACCGCCGCGGCGAAGTCGGCGTCGCCGGCGCCCAGCACGGTCGCCGCCCGCACGTGGTTGTAGCCGGCGGGCAGGGCGTCCGGCTCGGCGGTCGCCCCGACCTCGGGGTAGGTGAGGTCCGCCACCGCCATGTCGGCGAGCAGGCGGTCGAGGCGGTCGTCGGCGGGCGGGCGGACGAGAAACATTCGGCTTTTCTACGCGGAAGCGGTCGCTATGGCGACCGCTTCCGCGTAGAAAACGCGGACGGCGGGCTGGTCAGTCGGCGTCAGGATCTCGCCGCCCTCGGCCCGCACCGTGGCGGCCACGGCGTCGACGTCGTCCACGGACACCGTGCACTCGAACCCCACGATCCGGCGTCCGGGGAAGTCCCGTGGCGCGGCCCGCCGGACGATCGAGCGCCGGTTCCGGGTCGAGACGGGGATGTCGGTCGCCACCTGGCGCCGGCGCCTGCGGCTGGTCGAGGCCCTCCGGCTGCTCGCCGCCGGCGAACCGGTGAGCCGGGTCGCGCCGGCCGTCGGCTACAGCACGCCGAGCGCCTTCGGGGCCATGTTCGTGCGCCACATGGGCACCACGCCGGGGCGCTACTTCGGCGCGCCGAATGCGGACGGTCTAGGGTCTAATGCGGATGCATGACGGGGCGCCCGGCGAGGGCACGACGAGCGAGCGGCTGATCACCGCGGCGGAGCGGCTGTTCGCGGCGCACGGCATCGACGCCATCAGCCTGCGGGAGATCAACCGGGCCGCCGGCGCCCGCAACGGCTCGGCGCTGCAGTACCACTTCCGCGACCGCGACGGCCTCGTGCGGGCGGTGATGGCCAAGCACCACCGCGACGTCGAGGCCCGCCGCCACGCCATGCTCGACGCCTACGAGGCCGACGGCCGGCCCGACCTGCGGGCGCTGGCGGGCGCGCTGGTGCGCCCGCTGGCGGCCAAGCTCGGTGACCCCGACGGCGGCGCCGAGTACCTCCAGATCCATGCCGACGTGATCAACCGGCCCCGGCCGATGATCGACCCGGCCGCGCTCGACGACCCCACCTCCAGCATGTTCCGCTGGCGGACGCTGGTCGGCGCGCTGCTGGAGGACGACGCCACCCGCCTGCACCGCCGGTTCGTGGCCATCCGCTTCGCGGCGGTCGAGCTTGCCCGCCGGGCCCGCACCGCGCCCCACACCGACGACCGCCTCTTCACCAGCCACCTGGTCGACCTGGTCCAGGGCGTACTGGCGGTCCCGCTGTCGGACGAGACCCGCCGGCTGGCGGCCGAGCGCCCGGCGCCGCCAGGATCGCCCGTGAGCGAGCGACGCGAGCGAACCATGGACACAGTGCGTTACTCGGCCCGCAGGGCCGAGCGCTCGTCGCGCAGCCCGACGGGTGCGCCGATGAGCGACGGCGAGGGCGAGAGCGACAGCGAGAGCGCGGCCGGCGTCGGCGCCGACCTCGTCGACCTGGAAGCCCTCGGCCGGTGGATGGACGACCAGGGCCTCGCGCCCGGCGACATCGTCGAGGCCGAGGCCCTGCCGGGCGGCACCCAGAACCTGCTGCTGCGGTTCCGGCGCGGCGAGCGCAGCTACGTGCTGCGCCGGGGCCCCCGCCACCTGCGGCGGGCCAGCAACGAGGTCATGCGGCGCGAGGCCCGGGTCCTGCAGGCGCTGGCGGGCAGCGATGTGCCCCATCCCGCGTTTCGTCGCCGGGCCCGGCGAGCCCGAGACCGGCGTGGCCGGCGACGCCGTCTTCTACCTGATGGAGCCGGTCGCCGGGTTCAACCCGGCCGGCGGCCTGCCGCCGTCCCACGCCGGCGACCCGGCCGTCGCCCACGAGCTGGGGCTCCAGGTGGCCGAGGCGATCGCCCGCCTGGGCGCGGTCGACCACCGGGCCGTGGGTCTGGACGACTTCGGCAAGCCCGACGGCTTCCTCGAGCGCCAGGTGCCTCGGTGGATGGGCGAGCTCGACACCTACGGCGAGATGGACGGCTACCCCGGCCCCGAGATCCCCGGTCTCGACGAGGTCGCGTCCTGGCTCGACGCCAACCGCCCGGCCGACTGGCGGCCCGGGATCATGCACGGCGACTACCACCTGTCCAACGTCATGATCTCGCCCGAGGGGCCCGAGGTCGCGGCGATCGTCGACTGGGAGATGTGCACGATCGGCGATCCGCTGCTCGACCTCGGCAACCTGCTCGGCACCTGGCCGGTCGGGCCCGACGGCGACGGGTTCGGCGGCATCGGCGGAACGCCCGGGCTGCCCGGGCCGGCCGAGGTCGTGGCCCGCTACGCCGAGCACTCCGACCGCGACACGGGCGCCATCGCCTGGTACACGGCGATGGCCTGCTTCAAGCTCGGCATCGTCCTCGAGGGCACCCACGCCCGCGCCTGCGCCGGCAAGGCCCCCAAGCCGGTCGGCGACCTGCTTCACGCCACCACGCTCGGGCTGTTCGCCCGGGCCCGCACCGTCATCGCGAAGGGCTGACGATGGCCATCGACTTCACCCTCACGCCCGAGCTACGGCGCCGACGAGGTCCACCAGATGCGCATCGCCCAGCGGACGATCGCGGCCTACAAGGACGAGGGCAGCACCCGCAGCGCCACCGGAGACCGTCCGCTAGTCCTGACGCTTGCCAGCGGCGCCGGCGTCGGCCCGCTCGTCGGGCGGGTTGCGGCGCAGCTTGGCCAGCAGCCCCCGGACGAAGTCCGACATCCGGCGCCGCGCCACCTCGATCTCGCCCCCCTCGACCTGCGGGTGGCCCCGGGCCTCGAGGTAGACGGCCTTCATGGCGCCGAGAAGCGGCGTCGCCACCAGCGCGCCCGGCACCCCGGCGGCCGCCGCGCCGACCAGCGCCGCCAGCATCGTGGCCGGCGGCGTCAGGTTGACGGCCCGGCCGACGATGGCCGGCTGGATGATGTGGTTCTCGAGGTTCTGGTAGCCGAGGAAGACCGCCAGCGCGAGCACGGCCGGCAGCGGGCCCTGGGTGAGCGCGAGCAGGACAAAGAAGCCGCCGCCCAGGAAGCCCCCGATCTGGGGGATCAGGTTGGTCAGCGACGCCCACAGCCCGGCGACGGGCGCGAGGGGGACGCCGATGAGCAGCCCCGCGGTCAGGATCACGATGCCCGCCAGCACGGCCACCAGGAGCGACCCCGCGAAGTAGCTGCCGAACGTGTCGTAGACGATGTGCGCGACGCGGGTCGCCTGCTCGCGGTTGGCGGTCGGCACGAGGCCCGCGACGCGCCGCACCATGAACTCGCCGTCGATCATGACGCCGAGCGCGGTGACGAGGACGACGACCGTGCTCAGCAACCCGCCGAGCAGGCGCTCGCCGAGGTTGGTGAGCGTGCGATCGTCGATGCGGGTGGGGGCGTTGTCGATCCAGTCCTCGACCGCTCCGGCGGCGTCGGCGTTCTCCAGCCGCTCCCCGACGATCGGCCATGTGTACGACTGGCGCACGGTTTCCGGCAGCTCGTCGCTGAAGTCGCGGGCCTGGTTGATCGCGGCCGGCGCCACCACCAGCACGACCCCGGCACTCGCCACGGCCAGTGCCGTGCCGACCAGCACGACGGCACTGCCACGCGAGGGCACGTGTCGTTCGACCGCGGTCACCACCGGCGACAGGGCGACCCCCAGCAGCACGCCGACGCCGATGCCGGTGAGGACGTCCTTGGCCGACGACGCCACCGCGAACAGCGCCACGGCCACCATGGCGGCAACGACGAAGGCGACGAAGGAGAACGCATCGATGTCGACGACGACCCGCCCGCCGCGGCCAGCCGGGCCGGGCACCCCCAGCGCGGCGAAGACGGGGTGCTCCGAGGCAGGCTCCTCCGGAGGCCGGCTCCTCCGGGGCCGCCGCCTCCGGTCCCGGCTCCTCCGGGGCCGGCTCCTCCGGGGTCGGTTCGGGCCCCGGCTCCGGCGCAGCGTGGTCCACCGGCGGCTCGGGCCCCGGCTCCGGCGCAGCGTGGTCCACCGGCGGCTCGGGCTCCGGTTCCGGCGCCGCGTCCTCCGCGGGCGGCTCCCGCTCGGGCGCCGGCGGCGCCTGGAGGCGCGCGTGGCCGTCACCATCCCCCGGCTCGCTCACGTCCCCGGCCTCGCCGGCCAGGCGGTCGTCGACCACCACCCAACGGTAGGCCCTCCCGCGGCACCGGGGGCGCCGAGTACGGTGCCTTCCGTGCGCGCCGCTGCCCCGCTGCCGCCGCCCCGGACGCTGCGGATCACGGCGCGCTCGGCGGCCCTCGGCGTCGGCATCGTGGTCGTCGCCATCATCGCCCAGCGGATCTTCGTCGCCGCCCACCGGCCGCTGTCCTGGGCCGCGGCCGCCGCCGTCGTCGCCGTGCTCATCGACCCGATCGTCGACGTGCTCGACCGCCGCCTGCCCCGGTTCGTGTCGGTGCTCATCGCGCTCCTGGTGCTCGCCATCGGCATCTGGGGCGTCATCTACCTCGCCTTCGACGACCTCGCCCAGGGTGTCCACCGGCTGAGCGACGTCGCCGAGGAGGCGGCCGACGAGCTCGAGGCCCGCGACGACAGCGTCGGCCAGACCGCCCGCGACGCCGACACCTCCCGGCGGGTCCACCAGTTCGTCGAGGCGGTCAACGACCGGGTCGTCGGGGGTGACGAGGTGCTGGCCTCGACGGCCGACCTGGCGCCGACGTACTTCCTCGGCGGCATCCTGACCCTGTTCCTCATGTCGTACGGCCCCCGCATGGCCCGCTCGGCCGTCGAGCAGCTGCCCGACGAGAACGTCCGGGCCGCGCTGTCGGACATGACGATCCGGGCCCTCCAGCGCTCCCGGCGCGCGGTTCTGCTGACGCTGGCCGAGGGCCTCGCGGTCGGCCTCGCCGTCGCCGCTGCGGCGCGCCTGCTCGGCCTGCCCGCGGCCACCGCGCTGGGCCTCGTCGCGGGCGTGATGTCCCTCCTCCCCCACGTGGGGCTGGTGCTGGGCGGGCTGCCGATGATCCTGCTCACGCTGGCCCTGCGATCCGACACCGAGGCGGTCATCGTGGCGGCGGTGCTGGTGGGCTGCCAGCTCGCGGACTCCTACTGGCTCCGGCGCAGGATCTCGGCCCGGACGGTCCACGTCGGGCTGTTCGTGCCCTGGGTGGTGGCGCTGCTCGGCTACGCGATCTACGGCGTCGGCGGGGCGCTCTACGGCGTCGTGTTCGCGGTGTTCCTGCTGGCGGGGATCGACGAGCTGTCCCGGCGCGCCCAGATTGCCCCGGTTGCGGAGGCGTCCAGCGGGTAGACGCAGGGTGATGCTCGTCACGCTCCGCTCCGCCCCGACGAGGATCACGCCCCGAGCGACGCCGATCCCCCCGCCGGATCCCGGTCCCGATCGTCCGCTGCCCGACCCACCGGTGCCGACGCCGCCGCCGACGCCCGAGCCCCCGCCGGTCCCGCCGGGCCCAGCACCCACCCCCGGCCCGATCGCCCGCACCCGCCGGCGGCACCGCGTCCCGGCGTGACGATGCACCAGCCCGACGACGAGAGCCTCGTCTCGGTGCTCGCCGGGCTGCGGGAGGGCGGTTTCGGCGGCGATCTGCGCCGCTCCGGGTCCGCCGTCGTGTGCGGCACGTGCCAGTCCGTGCTGCGCCCGGACGAGTTGCTGGTCCACCGGCTCCGGCGCCTCGAGGGGGCCTCCGACCCCGCCGACATGCTGGCGGTCGTGGCCGCCACCTGCCGGGGTTGCGGGACCGACGGCGCGCTCGTGCTCGGCTTCGGCCCCTCCGCCGACCCCGACGACGGCACGCTGCTCGCCTCGCTCGACGTCCCGCCGGACCTGCCGCCGACTTGACCCGGGTTCAGGTTCCGCCCCGGCGCGGCGCTATCGTCGACCGGGCCCGCCGGCGAGCCCCGGCCGGGGGCCGCCGGGGCCGACGGGGACGCATGCGAGGGCCCAGATGCCGTTGACCTACGCCGAGGCCGTCGCCGCGGCGACCGCTCCGGGCGAGCGATTCGAGACGACGACCATCGACATCCGCGGGGTCCCGACGACGATCTTCCGCAATGCGCCCCCCAACCTGGGGACGATCTTCGCCACCGCCCGCGGCCGGGGCGACGACACCTTCCTCGTGTACGAGGACGAGCGCTGGTCGTTCGCGGACACGATGGCCCAGGTCGACGCCCTGGGCGCCCTCCTGGTCGAGGAGTACGGGGTGGCCAGGGGCGACCGGGTCGCCATCGGCATGCGCAACTACCCGGAGTGGGTGGTCTCGTTCGCCGCCATCACGTCGGTCGGGGCCATCTCGGTGTCGCTGAACGCCTGGTGGACCGAGGACGAGCTGGCGTGGGCGCTCGAGGACTGCGGCGCCAGCGTCCTCATCGCCGACCGCGAGAGGGTCGAGCGCACCCGCGACGCGGCCGCCAAGCTGGGCGTGCGGGTGGTCGGCGTGCGCCTCGGCGACGCCGACGAGCCGGACGCGGCCCGCTGGGAGACGGCCCTGCCGCTGGGCCGGGCCCTGCCCGAGGTCGCCGTCGAGCCCGACGACGACGCCACGATCCTCTACACGTCCGGCACGACCGGGCGGCCCAAGGGCGCGCTGTCGACCCATCGGGCCATCGTCCAGGCGCTGATGGGGTTCGGCTGCCGGGCCGCGGTCGACCGCCTGCGGGCCGCGCCCGACCCCGCCGGGGCCCCGGCCGCGCCGTCGGCTCCGCCGGTGTTCGTCCTGATCGTGCCGCTGTTCCACGTCACCGGCTCGATCCCGGTGATGATGTCGTGCTTCGCCAACGGGTTGAAGCTCGTGATCATGTACCGGTGGGACCCCGACCGTGCGCTCGAGCTGATCGAGCGCGAGCGGGTCACCAACTTCGTCGGCGTCCCCACCCAGAGCTGGGACCTCATGCAGTCGCCGCGCTTCGCCGAGCACGACACATCCAGCCTCGTCAGCGTCGGCGGCGGCGGCGCACCCGCGCCGCCCGAGCTCGTGCGCCGGGTCTCGACGAGCTTCGCCAAGGCCAGCCCCGGCATCGGTTACGGCATGACCGAGACCAACTCGTACGGCCCCCAGAACGGCGGCGCCGACTACCTCAGCCACCCGACCAGCACCGGGCGGACCACGCCGATCATGCAGATCGAGGTGCGTGACGAGCTTGGCGAGCCGGTGCCCGTGGGGGTGCGGGGCGAGATCTGGTTCAAGGGCCCCAACCTCATCCGGGGCTACTGGAACCGGCCCGACGCCACGGCCGAGACGATCGTCGACGGCTGGCTGCGCACCGGCGACATCGGGCGGCTCGACGACGAGGGGTTCGTCTACGTCGAGGACCGGGCCAAGGACATGGTCATCCGGGCCGGCGAGAACGTGTACTGCGCCGAGGTCGAGGCCGCCATCTACGAGCACCCCGCGGTGCACGAGGCCGCCGTGTTCGGCGTCCCCCACGAGCGCCTGGGCGAGGAGGTGGCGGCGGTCGTCGTGCCCCGGGCCGGCGTCACCGTCACGCCCGCCGAGCTGCAGGCGCACGTCGCCGATCGCCTGGCGTCGTTCAAGGTGCCGTCCCGCATCGCCGTGTGGACGCACCCCCTGCCCCGGAACCCGGCAGGCAAGGTGCTCAAGCGCGACCTGCGCGACCAGTTCGACGGCTGACGCCGGACGGCGGATCAGGGGGCGGGGATCCGGGGCAGCCCGGAGACGACGGCCCCGAACCGGTCCGAGCCGGCGTTCCAGTCGGCCGCGGCCTGGTCGATCTCGTCGCGGGTGCGGGCCACGAAGTTCCAGCCCATCACGATGTCCTCGCCGAACGGGGCCCCGCCGAGCAGCAGCGCCCGCGCCCCGTCGCCGGCCGGGACCAGCACCACGCCGTCCCGGGCCCGGCCGAGGTAGGCGAGCGTCCCCGGGCGCGACGGTCGAGCCCTCGACCGCCAGCGCGCCCTCCAGCACCACCAGCGCGTGCTCGAAGCCGGGGTCGAGCGGCACCTCGCCGCGGGCCGCGAGCGCCAGCTCGGCGCCGACCAGCGGGGTGTCGCACCGGGCGGGCGACGCGATGCCCGTGCCGGCCAGCTCGCCCACCAGCACCGTCGCCCGGCCGCCGGCGAGCCCGACGGTCGGCAGGTCGGCATGGTGCTCGAACGCAGCGGGGCCGTGCCGGGTCGCCGACGGCTGGGCGACCCACAGCTGGACGCCGTGCTGGCGGACGCCGGCGGCACGCACTCGATCCGGGGTCTCCTCCGCGTGCGACACGCCGTGCCCAGCGGTCATGAGGTTGAGCTGGCCGGGCCGGACGAGCTGCTCGCTGCCGAGGCTGTCGTGGTGCAGCAGCTCGCCGGACACCAGCCAGGTCACCGTGTGCAGCCCCGTGTGGGGGTGGGGCCCGATCTCCATGCCGGGGGCGCCGGGCTCGACCGCGACCGGCCCGAAGTGGTCGGCGAAGCACCAGGCCCCCACGGTCCGCCGGGTCCGCCGCGGCAGCGCCCGGCGCACCGGCAGGCCTCCGACTTCGGCGTCGCGGCTGGGCGTCAGCTCGACCTCGGGCTGCGCCGGGTGGCCGCAGTCCGCCTCGTCCGGGGCGGCGTCCTGCGTCGTCACGGGTCCACTCATGCTCGGAGTTTCCCAGGGCCGCGCACCCTTGCATATAGTATGCGATATACGCATATGATCCTCTCCATCGCCGACAACACTGCCGCCCCCGACGTCGACGCCCTGCTGCTGGCGCTGGCCGATCCGACCCGGCGCCGGGTCGTCGAGCTGCTGGGCGGCGGGCCGCGGCGCTCCTCCGAGCTGGCCGACGGTGTCGGCATCCCGCCGACGGCGCTGAGCCGGCACCTCAAGGTGCTGCGCACGAGCGGCCTCGTGTCGGTGGGCACGATCGAGGACGACGCCCGGGGCCGGGTCTACTCCCTGCGACCCGACCGGCTGGTGGCACTGGGCGCGTGGCTCGACCAGGTGTCGGCGTTCTGGACCGAGCAGCTGGGCCGGTTCAAGGCCCATGCCGAGCGCGAGAGGGGCAGGCACCAGTGAGCGGAATGGGTACGGTCCGGGTGAGCGTCGACGTGGCGGTCGAGCGGCACGACGCCTTCGAGGTGTTCACCGACCACATCGGCGTCTGGTACAAGCGTGACGCCTACTCGCTGGTCGACCCCGCCCGCACGAAGACGCTGCGGTTCGAGCCCCGGGTGGGCGGCCGCTTCCTCGACGTCTACGACCTCGCCACCGGCGAGGGCCGCGAGCTGGGCCGCATCGTCGCATGGGACCCGCCGGCGCGCTTCTCCTTCGTCGGCGCCCGGGGCATCGAGGTCGAGGTCACGTTCGAGCCCGCGCCGACCGGGTGCCGGGTCACCGTCGAGGAGCGGGGGCTCGACCGGCTCTCCCCGTCCGAGGCCGACCACGTCCGCCGCTGGGGCTGGCACGCCACGCTGCCCGGCATGTTCGCCGACCACGTCCGCCGCGACCCGACCCACGAGAGGAACGACACGGCCATGACAGACACGCTGACGCTCGGGACCATCGTCCCCTACCTGTTCTACGACGACGTCGAGGCAGCGCTCGACTGGTACGCCCGGGTCTTCGGGTTCGTCGAGCTGGGCCGCTGGGCGAAGGACGGCAAGGTCCACAACGCCGAGATGACCGTGGGCGGCTCCGAGCTCTGGCTCGACGGGGGCGGCCGCCGGTTCTTCGACAAGGACGGCGAGCCGGCCAGCCAGTGGATCGGGGTCTGGGTCGACGACCCCGATGCCATGTACGCCCGGGTCAAGGACGCCGGCGTGGCGGTCGACCCGCCCCAGGACCAGAGCTACGGCGTACGGACGCTCACGGTGAAGGACCCCGAGGGCTACTCCTGGGGGTTCATGCGCCGGATCGAGGGCTGATCGGCCTCACGACCGCCCGGGCCGGTAGGTCCCGAAGCACCACACATTGCCCTCGGGGTCCCTGGCCACATACTCGCGGGAGCCGTAGTCCTGGTCGGTCAGCTCGGACACGATCTCGGCCCCGGCGGCGGCGGCCCGGGCGTGGTGGGCGTCCGGGTCGTCGAGGGCGACGTAGATGCCGGTCGGCCCCAGGTTGAAGGTCTCGTCGCTCGTCGAGGTCCGTCCGATCCCGGTGAAGCAGTTGCCCAGCGCCACCTCGGCGTAGACGACATCGCCGTCGTCGCCGCGGTGCAGGGCATGCTCCCGGAAGCCGAAGGCCTCGGTCAGGAAGGCGATCGCCTTCTCCGGGTCGCGGTAGTGGAGGACGGGCTGGATGATGACGTTGTTCTCGTCGGCCATGGCCGGACCGTACGACCCGGCCGGTGCAACGTCTTGGACGAATGCGACCCGCGGCCAGCAGATCACGCGCGACAGTGCAGCATGCGGAAGGTCCCGACCGTGTTCCTCCGCGACCCGGGCGACCGGCACCACGTCCTGCCCGACGTCACGCCGGGGTGCGAGTGGGTGCTGGCCGGCGAGGGTACCCCGACCCGCAAGTACGACGGCACCTGCGTGATGCTCGACCCGGCGGGGATCTGGTGGGCCCGGCGGGAGGTCCGGCCGGGGCGGGCGGCGCCGGGCGGCTTCGTACCGGTCGAGTTCGACGGCGTCACCGGCCGGACGGTCGGCTGGGAGCCGGTCGACGGGTCCGGCTTCGCGCGCGCTGGTTCGGCGAGGCGATCGACGGCGCGGGCGCGGGCCACCGCCCGGGCACCTACGAGCTGTGCGGCCCGAAGATCAACGGCAACCCGGAGGGGTTCGCGGCCCACGTGCTGATCTTCCACGCGGATGCCGAATCCGTCGAGGTCGGGGCGCCGGTCACGTTCGCCTCGCTGCGGGCGCTGCTGACCCGCGGCTTCGCCCACGAGGGCATCGTCTGGCACCATCCCGACGGGCGGATGGCCAAGCTGAAGCGCCGGGACTTCCCGCCGCGCTCAGCGGCCGCCGGCGGGTAGCTCCCGGACGGGTCAGAGGTTGGCGTCGAGGAACGCCTGTGCGACCGCCGAGTCGGTCCGGTACTCGAGGTTGGGTCCGGTGCACCGGGCGCTGAACGTCCAGGTGTTCAGGGCGACGATGGTGCCGTCGTGGAACAGCGGTCCGCCCGAGTCGCCGAAGCAGACGCCGGCGGTGATCTTGAGGAACCGGTCGGGGAAGGCATCGTGCGTGTTGATGGCGGTGACCTCGCGATAGCTGCGCACGCCGTCGAAGATCGTGATCTGGTTGGGCGAGAATGCGCTGCCAATGACGAAGTCGTCGGTGCCGTAGCCGACCACGGTGAAGGTCTCGCTGGTCACGTCGAGCGCGTCGAGGTAGCCCGGGCCTGCGATCGGCGACGGTGTCACGCCAGCGACCGTCTCCTGCAGGAACACCAGGGCGATGTCCTCGGCCGGTGACGCCAGGCACAGGTGCTTCGAGTTGCCCAGACATGGCCCCGCGGTGAGCCAGTCCGGGTGGACGACGATGTGGTCGGCGACGTAGTACGTCGAGCTCTCGTCGGGCGCGACGTCGAAGGACACCCGCAGGTCGTCGGGGCCGAGGCCCTCCTCGCCGACCGCGGCGGTGAAGAAGTCGGTGCAGTGCGCCGCCGTGAGGACGACGTCGGGCGCGACGAGCGTGCTGGAGCAGAAGGCGACCCACTCGTCGGTGTCGACCTGGGCCTGCAGCATGCCGACGCTCTCGAACTGGTTCGCTGTGTCGTCGGTGCCGTCGAGGACGGCACCGGCTGGCTGGGCGAAGGCGACCGCCACGAGCGAGCGCGACGGCTGCGGTGACCGCGCGCTTCGGACCGAGATGTGAGCGCATGGATCCCTCCTCCTTCGACGCAAGCCTGCCCCGATCGGCACTGTAGGCGCCGATGCGACTTCCCGCCGCGCTCAGGCGCCGCCGGCGGGTAGCTCGCGGACGAACGCCTCCTGCTCCGGGGTCTCGACGGCCCTGGCGCAGTAGGCGTCGCGCACCCAGGCGACGGCGTCGTCCGCCGGGTGCCCCGCGATGACGGCGAGCGCGGCGAGCGCGGTCCCGGTCCGCCCATGGCCGCCGAGGCACCCGATCTCGACCCGCTCCCCCGCCGCGGCACGCTCGCGCAGGGCGCGCAGGGCGGCGACGACCGCGTCGGGGTCGGCGGGCACCCCGAAGTCCGGCCAGTCGAGGTGCGCATGCGGCCAGGGCGGCTGCCACCTCGTGTCGAGGTACAGCCCGAAGTCGGGCGGCCGGTCGCGACGGTAGGGGTCGGCGGCGTCGAACGACACGGCGGTCAGCCGGGTGCCGTCGGGCAGGAGCACGGGGGTGTGGTGGACGTGCAGCTCGATGCGCCGGTGCGCATGCGAGGGATCGAGACACCCGGGATCGGCACCTGCGCTCCACCCCACCCCGCAGGTGGGGCAGGCCTCGACGAGGCGGATCACGAGTCCGGCGTCGTCGTCGCCCCCGGGCGTCACTCGCCGACCATCCCGTCGACGGCCTCCCGCAGCAGGTCGGCGTGCCCGACGTGCCGGGGACGCCCTTGCTCGTCCACATCGACCATGTGTGCTGAATCTACGGGACGCTGCTCGGGAACCTCGTGCCGGCCGGGAACGTCAGAGGAGGCGTGAAGCGACTCGCCGTCGACCCGCCACGCGCCATCGACCATGTCGCCTGACAGGCGGGCTCCGCAGCGGCATCATCGCTCCGATGTCGGGTGATGTTGCCGTGAGACGACCCTTTCGCTTCAGCCTCCAGGCACCGCAGGCGGAGTCGCGCCGGGAGTGGGTCGACCTCGTCAAGCGCACCGACGACGCCGGCTTCGACATGATCGTCACCGCGGACCACCTCGAACGCTGCATGGCACCCCTGGTCCCCCTGGCGACGGCCGCCGAGGTGAGCGATCGTCTGCGCCTCGGGATCATGGTGTTGAACAACGATTTCCACCACCCGTCGTTGCTCGCTCGGGACATCGCCACCCTCGATCTCCTGAGCGACGGACGCGTGGAGGTGGGCATCGGTGCCGGTCACGCCAAGCCCGAGTACGACCGAGCGGGCATCCCCTTCGATGCAGCACCCACGCGGGTCGCCCGGCTCGAAGAGGCGGTGGTGGCACTGCGCGACCTGCTCTCCGGAGCGACCGTCACCGTCGACGGTGAGCACTACTCGCTCACAGGCGAACGCTGCGAGCCCCGGCCCGTCCAGGATCGGATCCCCGTGCTGGTCGGCGGCGGGGGCAGACGGGTCCATCGGATCGCGGCGCGGCACGCCGACGCTGTCGGGTTCACCGGCCTGGGGCGCGTGCACGACGACGGCCAGCGAGCGGAACCGGAACGGTTCGCCGTGCCGCTGATCGACGAGGACGTCGCCGCGCTGCGAGTAGCGGCCGGTCGACGACTGGCCCTGCTCGAGCTCCAGGTACTCGTCCAGGCCGTGGCTGTCACCGATGATGCCCGGGGCGTCGCCGAGCAGATCGCGGACGCACCTGCCATCGCTCGAACCACAGCAGATCGTCGACACCCCGTACCTGATGGTGGGCACGACCGACGCGCTCGTCGAGAAGCTGCTCGACCACCGCGAGCGCTGGGGTTTCAGCCACTACACCGTCCGCCGGGAAGCCCTCGGCCAGTTGGAACCCGTGATCGCAGCGCTGGCAGGTCGGTAGTCGGCGGCGTGGGAATTCGTCAGGCCCGCGAGGCGGGGCGGCCGTACCGTGAGGACGATGGAGGCCGAGATCGCCGACGTGATAGCGCACTACGAGTCGAACCTCGAGGAGGACCGGCTGTCCGCGGGGCTGGCCGCGCTCGAACTGGTGCGAACCCAGGAGATCCTTCGGCGGCATCTGCCGGCTCCGCCCGCCCGGGTCCTCGATGTCGGCGGGGGCACCGGAGTGCACGCCGATTGGCTGCTCGGGGACGGCCATCGCGTGCATCTCCTCGACGCCACTCCCCGGCACGTCGACCAGGCGCTGGGTGGGTTGGCCGGCCGAGGTCTGACGGCGGAGGTTGCCGATGCGCGCCAGCTGTCGTTCCCCGACGACAGCTTCGATGTCGTGTTGGTCCTTGGCCCGCTCTACCACCTGCACGAGCAGACCGACCGTGTCCTGGTTCTCGAGGAAGCCCGACGCGTGGTGAGACCCCATGGCCTAGTCGCGGCGGCGGCCATCAGCCGGTTCGCGTCGTTGTTCGACGGTCTCGCCCGGGAATTTCTCTTCGACCGCGAGTTCCGGGAGATCGTCGAACGCGACCTGGCCGATGGCCGGCACACGAACCCGCAGAACCGGCCGGACTGGTTCACCACGGCGTTCTTTCACCGACCCGAGCAACTGGCGGCGGAGATCGGCTCGGCGGGTCTGTCGCTCGTCGAGCTCGTTGGCGTCGAGGGCCTCGCTGTGTGGCTCCGACACCTGGAGCACCGCTGGACGAACGAGGCAGACCGGGACGTCATCGTGAGCGCGGCCCGACTCGTCGAGGCCGAACCTGCGGTCCTCGGGCTCAGCGCGCATCTGCTGGCGGTAGCCCGCAGGGGCGGCGACTGACGACCGACCCGACCTTCGGGGGCAGGCCGAGATGGCCTCCTCGTCCGTCGGTTGAGGACCTCGGTCCCTAGCCGCCGAGCACCCCGTGGCCGCATCCTGGCAGCATGCGCAGGACCACCCTGGTGGCTGGCGCGACGGCGATCGCGGCCGTGCTGCTGATGTGGGCGCTGCGGGCGCTCGGCGCAAGCAGCGCCTGGTTCGCGTTCCTCGTCGTGTGGGTACCGATGGCCTGGCTCGGCACGGTGAGCCGCTTCGTACGCCCGCGGCTGCCCGGGGCCTACCACGACCTGCGCGCGTTCGAGCAGGACGGACGGCCCTACGAGCGCCTCGGGGTCGTCCTCGTCAAGCGGCTGCTGCGCCGCGGCCCGCTCGCCGTGTTCAATCCGGACCTCCACCTGCCCGTCGCACGGACCCCCGAGAACCTGGCTCACCTCGATCAGCGCATGCGGGATGCGGAGGCGAGCCACCTCATCCTGTTCGTCGCGACGCTCGGGGTCGTCGCCCATGCGGTCGCACGCGGCTGGTGGGGCGCCGCGTGCTTGACGCTGCTGTTCGACGTCCTCCTCAACGGGTACCCGGTGATGCTTCAGCGGTACAACCGCGCGCTGCTGGGCACGCGCTACGGCCTCTCGTTGACTCACACCCACCGGGGACAGCTCACGCGGTGAGCTCGTGCTGCCATGCGCCAGGCGTGTCGCAGACGACAACGCCACGGGCGCGGAGCCGTGCCAGCTGGGTCGTGACGTCGACGACCGCCGGGTGATCGTCTTCAGGGTCGTACAGGCCCAGGCGGGTCGCCGCGAGCGACAGCGGAAGGACGACCGGGACCCGACCGGCGAGGCGCTCGGCACACGAGGCGGCCGTGGCCGCCACGCATGCCGACAGCCAGAACCCCGTGACCAGCACCGCGTCGACAGCGCCGACCATGGCCTCCGTCGCCTCGACGAACGCGGGCGATGAGCCGGCATCGATCGAGGTCTTGGTCACCACGAGGGCGTCGGCCGGTGGGACCAACCGGGGGTCCCAGGCGCAGTCGGCGCCGGAGGGATCAGCGCACAGCCGGGCGAGCGGATGGCCCAGGTCGCCGCCGCTGAACTGACCCGGCTCGTACCGGGACGTCACCCATACCTTCGGACCCGACTGCGCAGCCGCGAAGGCAGCGAGCCGCTCGACGGTCTCGACGATCAGGCTGAACTGTGCGGGCGGATGGATCGCGCCGATCACGCCGGCCGGGTCGGTGAAGGCCCGCACGGGGTCGACGACGACGAGGCCGAAGCGGTGATCCTGGCCGACTCCCTGCGTCATGGACCGAGCGACCTGACCGAGACTCCGCTCATACTGCTCCCCTACCACGAATGACAGGGACTGCGCTTCCGGGCTTCGCTCGCTCGCGCGACACTCGCAGGCATGGCGATGACTGCGACAGGCGGTGACTTCGGCCGGCCGCCCGCGTCGACCGGCTGTTGGTGCTGCGGTGACCGGACGGTGCGGGCGAGCCTCTTGCGGCTGGGTGAGCACCCGGAGGTCGGGATCTGCTTCCAGTGCGTCCGGCTGCTGGCCCGCCGCAAGCGGGAGATCCAGCGCCGGACCCGCGCGGCACCAGCCGGCTGGCCGATCGGGCGACGGATCCTGTTCCGACTCGGCTACAACCGTTGCTGATGGAGATCGCCTGTGCCGACTGCACCTGCATCGTTGACCGGGGGGTGATCGTGCAGCCCTGCGTGCGGTACCCGGACTGCTGCTGCCGGCGCCTCTCTCTGCGCGAGCCGGACGAGGCCTAGGCATGGCGTGCGCCTGCTGCGGCGAGGAGCGCGAGACGGTCGCGCTGCTCTGCCGGGATGACGTTCGACTCTGCCGCGTGTGCGTCGAGTGGTTGGCCGGCCAGATCGGCGTGACCTCGACACCGACACTCCCGGTCACCGACCTTGGGGAAGCGATCACCTTCTACGAGCGCGCCGGGTTCGGCGTCCGCGTGTACATCGACGAGAACGACCAGCCTGGCGACTTCGCGTTCGTCGACTTCGATGACCAGAGTGTGTTCGATCTCGACGTCGTGGACATCGACCCGGCCCGCAATGGCGGCGGCTGCTACCTCATCGTGCAGGACCCGGACGCCTGGCACGCCCGCATGGCGGCGACCAACCTCCCCGTGACGCCCCTCGCCGACCAGCCATGGGGCATGCGCGAGTTCACGTTGACCGACCCGTCAGGCAACAACGTTCGCATCGGCCGGAGCCTCGGCTAGTCGAGGTGGTCGTTTCGGCGCACTGTTCGGGCAATGTTGGTTGCCCGATAGGGCAATGTGCCGCACTTTCCTTGCTGCCCGGACCTTCGCTCGGTACTGTCGCAAGGACGGAGTGAGGCGAAGGGGCGGATGCGATGCCGACGCGTAGCGGCGGGCTGTGGGCTCGGATAGTGGTGGTCATCGCCGTCGGCCTGGTGCTCACCACCGGGCAGGCGGATGCGCAGACGGGGCCGATCGTGATGACCGTGACGCCACCGAGCGGGCCGCCCGGAACCGTGCTCACGGTGACCGGTGACCGGTGCAGCCCCACGTCGTTGGACAACGAGGCCGAGGCGGAGGTGCGTCTCGAGCTCGACGGGACCGTCGTCGCCTCGAACCGGGAGCTGGGAGACGAGAACGGCAACTGGACCGTCGAGGTCCAGGTCCCCGAGAACATCCCGCCGGACACCGTCCTGGACGTGGTGGGCCAGTGCATCGACGGGAGCGCCTTCCCGTTCGAGTCGACGTCGTTCGGCGTCGAGACCCCGCAGGCGCCACCCACGCCGCCGGCCGCGACCCCACCGGCGGCGACCCCGCCGGCCGCGACCGCGGCACCTCCTGGCGGGACCGGCGTGCCGTCCTCCGTCGGGGGCACGCCGATCATGCCGGTGGCCACGGCGCAGTCGGCCACCCCGACCTTCACCGGCTGAGCGCCTCGCCGGCGCGCCCCGCTCAGGGATTCTCGAGCGAGACCATCTCCCAGACGATCCGGCCCAGGTTCGTCACCGGGAACTGGGCGACGTCATCCGCGTAGACGTAGGGGTGGGGGTACCAGCTCAGCGGGATCGCGGCCACCTCCTCGTTGACGAGACGCGCTTCCGCGTCCCGGAACGTGGCCTCCCGCTCCGCGACCGACTCTTCGGCCCGGGCCTCCTCGACGAGGCGATCGAACGTGCCGTCGTGGAAGCCACCGAGGTTGCGGGTCCTGCTCGCGGAGCCATGGAACGTGTCGGACAGGACGGCGTCATAGGAGAGATAGGCGGGGAAGACGGCCACCACGCACACCTGGCACCCGCCGGACGACAGGCGCTCGAAGTAGGTCGCCTGACCGAGCGGCTCCTCCACCGCATCGATGCCGACGGCGCGCAGGTTCTCGACCACGACGCCCACCGCGGGGTCGCTGTTCCCCGGCTCGACGCTCGACTGGACGCGCAGGGGCGCAGTCAGCCGGTTGCCCTGCGCCTGCCACTCCTCGACGTCCGCGCTCGCCGCGGCGGGGTCGTAGTGGCAGACCGCACAGACGCCCTCGGCGTACCCGGGGATGCCCGGCGGGGTGATCCCGTCGGCCACGAGCCCGGTGCCCAGGAACTCCGCCTGGTTCACCGCCGCCCGGTCGATGGCCTGCGACATCGCCCGGCGCAGCAGCCGGTTCTGCGGACCACCCACGACCGGATCGTCCCAGCCGATCTGGAGGTGGAACGTCGAATAGAACGGAACCTCGAACGTGTTGCTGTAACTGTCCCGGGCGTCCCGCTGCTGTTCGAACGTGACGCCGGCCACGCTGCCGTTCCCGGCGACGAATGCCTGGTACGCCTCGTCGGCGCTCGCTGACGCCCGGAAGGTGACGCGCTCGAGGAACGGCTCGGCGGGGAGCCGGAGGCCCGAGTCGTAGCGGGTCCCGTCCCACGCCGGGTTGCGGACCACGGTGATGGCATCGGATGTCCGCGCCTCCGCCAGCACGAAGGGCCCGTTGCCCACCATGACCGTGTTCTCCCACGTCGTCTGGTCGGCCAGCGTGTCGACCGCCGTTGGCATGGGGGCGAAGATGTGCAGGCTGACCAGCGCGTCGAAGCCCATGTTGGGCTGCTCCAGCCGCACCGTCAGCTCCATCGCGGCGTCGTCGGCCTCGAGCCCCGCGATCGTGTCGGCGGTGCCGTCGAGCTTCTCCCGGCCGCCGTCGATGTAGGCGAAGGCGTTGGCCGCCTCGGTGGCCAGCAGCGGGTCGCTGGCGCGCTCCCAGCCGCGGACGAACGAGCTGGGCGTGACGGGCTCCCCGTCCGAGAAGCGCAGGCCCCGGCGAACCACGAACGTCCACTCCGATCCGCCGTCGGCCACGGTGTACGACGCCGCGACCTGGGGCAGGATCTCGGACGCGGCCGGATCGGCGGTGTCCACCTCGGTCAGGGTGTCGTACAGGGCGTTGGCGATCTGCGCCCCGGCCAGGGTCGTCGCCAGGGCCGGATCGATGTGGGCCGGCGCACCACGGGCGAAGGTGGAGAGGTCGACGACCTCACCGCCCGAGCGTCCCGACACCGGCGATGCCTCGGTCTCCGCGGTCGACGGCGATGGGTCCGACCCGTCCAGGGCTCCGAGCGCGACCACCACGGCGGCGGCTGCGACGGCCGAGGCGCAGGCGACGGCGACCGCCCGTCGACCACGGAGCCAGCCGGGCCGCCGGGACCGGGACGGTCCGACCAGCTCGGCGGGCGGGACCGGTGCCCCATCGCCCGGCGGGGGCGGGTCCGGCGCCGGGATGCCGTCGGCGGGTCCGATCCCCGGACCATCGGCCGGGACCGTACCCGCGGGCGCGCCGCCCGCGGCGACGGCGATCGGCACGGCCGAGCGCTCGGCGGCGAGGGCGGCACCCAGGGCGACGACGTGCTTCGGGTGCGCGTCCACGAAGGACGGCCGGGCCAGGGCCTGGCCCACCATCTCCGACACGATCGGCATGCGGGACGCGCCACCGACCAGCAGCACGCGGTCGATGTCCGAGGGCGCGAGCCCGGCGGACCGGATGGCGCGCTCCAGCGAGTCCACGGTCTCGTGGAGCATGGGGCGCACCAGGTCCTCGAGCTCGGCGCGCGTCAGGCGCACGTCAGCGTGGACGTCGGGAAGCGCCACGGTGATGGTCACCGCGGTGTCCGACGACAGCGCCTCCTTGGCCGCCACGCACTCGGCCCGCAGCCGGTGGGCCGCCGCGAGCGTCGCCTCGGTGCTCAGCTCGGCGACGTCCCGGCCGAGGCTGCGGAACACCTGGGCGACGACCACCGAGTCCACGTCGATCCCCCCCAGGCGGTCGATGCCCTGCGGTGTGCCGAGGATCTCGAAGCCGGTCTCGGTCTTCTCCAGGACGGCCGCGTCGAAGGTCCCGCCGCCGAGGTCGTACACCGCGATGCGCTCGCCCGCCGCCACCCGCTCCTCCGCCGCGTACCAGATGGCCGCGGCCTCGGGCTCCGTGAGCGTCGTGGTCCCGGTGACCCCGGCGATGCCGAGCGCCTCGACGAGGCGCTCCTGCTTGTGGCTGCCCCAGTTGGCCGGGAAGGTGACGACAGTGCGGTCGGGTGGGCGCCCCTGCTGCTCGGTGACGGCGGACACGAGATGCCGGAGCAGCAGCCCGGTCAGGGTCTCCGCGTCGACGACCGCATCCCCGACCACGAACGGCACCGGGTCGCCGAGGCGGCGCTTGAACTCGCGCACCACCCGCGACGGATCCTCCGCCGCCCGCCGCTCCGCGGGCTCGCCGACCAGCACCTCGCCCCCCTCGGACAGGAAGACCACCGACGGGATCACCAGCGCCCGGTGCCCCAGCGACACGATCCGCGCCACCCCGCCATCGCACACTGCGGCCGCCGAGTACGTCGTGCCCAGGTCCACGCCGAGCGAGTAGCTCACGCTGCGCCCGCTCTCCAACCGGCACGGGCTGCCATGCGCGGCATCGTACTCGGGGCCACGAGATGCGGATCGGCCGGGCAACCGGCGGATTTGGTCCGAAGAGGTGATGGGAGCAGTCGGGGCATCGGGTTAGCGTCGGTGGGGTCTCCCCGGGCTCCGTCGGCATCGCCGCTCAAGCAGTGGGAGTGTCAGATGATTCACGTGATCTACGCGTCCGTCGACTGGCTAGGCGGTTGGAGCGTGACCGGGGGCTTCACCACGATCGACCTGATCGCGGCGACGACTGGCGCGCTCAACGGCGCACTCCTGGCCCGCCGCCCGTCCCACTACCGCAACTACACGATCGTCGGTGTGTTGCTCATGGCGGTGCTCGGTGGGATCTCTGGCAGCGTCACCCGTGACATCCTCGTCAACGACGTCCCCGCCGCCCTGACGAACCCCGCCTACATCGCGCTCAGCCTCGCCGCCGGCATCGTCGGGTACCGGGTCGCATTCAAGGCGGGTCAGCTCTTCCGAGAAGGCCTGTTCGAGCTCGTGACGTCGGCCTCGTTGTGCTGGTTCGCCATTGTCGGCGCGCAGAAGGGCGTCGAGGTGGGGCTGCCCCTGATCGGCCTGCTCCTGGTCGCGGTCGTCGCGGCGACCGCCGGCCGGTACTTCATCGACCTCACCAGCGGCGTGACACCGAAGCTGTTCGTGCGAGGCGAGTGGTACGTGGGCACAGCCCTACTCGCCGGCATCGTCTGGGCCATCTGCGACACCGCTGGCCTGAACAGCTGGCTCAGCACGGGCGTCGCGTTCCTGGTCGCCTACACCGTGCGCGTGCTGGCGCTGTACCGGGGCTGGGAGGAGCCCATGGTGAAGGAGCCCCCGGGCGTGCACCCGCACGACGACGCCCGACCCCTGCTCGGGCCCAAGCTGACGGGCAAGTCCGAGCAGGAGCTACGAGACCTCGGGCTCCTCGCCGAGGACGGCCCGGACGAGGACGAGGCCTAGCGTCGAGGCCCTGGGCGTACCGATCCGGCACAATGCGCAACATGGGGCCATCTCGATGAACTGGGGTCTGTACGGGCTCCACAAGGGAAGCAGCGTCGACGCGGGCGTGCTGGCCCGGCGGGCGCGCCGGGCCGAGGACGCCGGCTTCGAGTCCCTGTGGGTGGGGGATCACGTGGCCCTCCCGACCGACGCCCCCGACCCGCCGGACGAGCCGCGCATCGAGCTCGTCGCCTGCCTCGCCCACCTCGCCGCTCTGACCGATCGCGTCCGCCTGGCGACCGGCGTCGCCATCCTGCCCATGCGGCATCCCGTGCTCCTGGCCAAGCAGCTGTCATCCATCGACGTGCTCTCGCATGGGCGGCTCATCGTGGGCATCGGGGTGGGCTACGTCGAGGCGGAGCTGCGGGCGCTGGGGGCGACGGGGGCCGAGCGTGGGGCGCGCACCGACGAGCACCTAGCCGCCATGCGGGCGCTGTGGGACGAGCCGACGCCGTCCTTCGCGGGGCGCTCCGTGTCGTTCTCGGGCGTGATGCAGCGGCCGCGCCCCCTCCAGCGGCCCCACCCGCCGATCGTGTGCGGCGGGCACTCCCCCGCCGGCCTCCGCCGGGCCGTGCGGGAGGGCGACGGCTGGTACGGCTGGGAGCTGGATCCCGACGAGGTGGCCTCCCATCTCGCCGCCCTGCGCCAGGCCGCGGCCCGTCACGGCCGGCCGCCCGAGCGGGGCGAGCTGGAGATCACGATCACGCCGCCGCCCGGCCTCGACCTCGCCACCGCGCGTCGCTATGCCGAGGTGGGCGTGCACCGGCTGGTCCTCCAGCCCCCCACGTCGGCGGGCGCGGCGATGGACGAGCTGATCGAGTGGGCGGCCGCCAGCCTCATCGGGCGGGTCTGAGGTTGGACCGGCCCGCTCACGCGCCGCCGAGGTAGTCCTCGTCGAGCAGGGAGATCATGCACTCGTAGGGGCGCGGGCCCAGTCCCAGGGGCCGGGCGTGAGGTCCTCGGGTCGGAGCGCCCGCACCGCCCGATCCCAGGTGAGGGCCCGGGCCACCTTGCCGACCCGGCAGGCCAGCTCCAGCGAGGCGACGAGCTCAGCGTGGGGGGCGACGTCGTCGAAGGCCGCGAGGTAGGCGTCGCGCAGGCGGACGACGTGGGCGCCGGTGTCGTCGCCCAGGCCCGGGACGTGGTCGCGCACGAAGCCCAGGCAGACCAGCATGCTGGCGAAGGCCGGCGCCACCACGCTGTCGCCCCAGTCGAAGAATCGGGGGTGCACGAACCCGCCGTCCGGCCCGGCGAGGACGTTCCAGGGGTGCAGGTCGTTGTGGTCGATGCTCATGGGGCCGGGCCGGTCGGCCAGCTCGGCGCACCACTCGACGAACGCGGGCTCCAGTGCTGCCACCCGTTCGTACGCCTCTTGGTCGCCCGTGCTGCCAGGGGCCTCGACGTAGCGGCGGGCGGCCTCCAGCGCCTCGCCGAAGCGGGCGGCCATCGCCGCCGGGCGCATGTCGCCCACGCCGAGGGCGAGCAGCATCCCGGCCTCCGGAGCCAGACCGCGCTGCAGGCGGGCGTAGTGCGGCAGCGCCGAGGCCATGGCGTCGACCAGAGCCGGGCCCTCCAGCCGCTCGCCGAGCGGCGCCCCGCCGTCGGGCAGGACCATCCAGCCCCGGCGCGTGTCGGTCGCCAGCGGGTCCAGCACGTAGTCGGGGGCCACCCGGTGCAGCAGCTCGTACAGCCCCACCTCGAACGCCGTCCCCGGCCCCGCCGCCTTGAACCAGACGCGGCCGGCGGACGTGGGCGCCGACAGCACCGTCGCCCACGGCCGCACGTGAGGCTGGTCGACCTCCCCGGTGCGCTCGGTTCCGGACTCGGCCAGCCGGGCGTCCAGCCACGCCACCGCCTCGGCCCGCCACCCGGCGGACGACCAGACCTCGACTCCGTACGGGCCCACGACGCCCCGACTCTAGGTCGGAGCGCAGTCGCGGTCCGCTAGCCCGACGGCAGCGATGTGGTAGTGGAATCGACAGACCGCGCCGTCAGATCGCTGAGCCTTGTCGGCGTGTACTCGCCGAGGGCGAGCCTGACCGACGGCACAGCTAGCCCCGATGGTGCACGAGAAGCAGACTGGGCGTCGTGTCCCCGTCGCGTCGCATCCTCGTCGCCGGGGCGGTCGTGGCCACGGTCGCCGTCGCCGTGGCAGGTGGCTTCGCCGTCGTCCGCGGCTCTGGCGGGTCAGGCGACGGCGGCTCCGAGGACGGCGTGCGGACCGTGCAGCCCGGGGCCCCCGGCGAGGGCGGGCGTGAGCTCTCCGGCGAGGACGTCGCGGGCATCGAGACGCCCGCGCACACCGCGGTGGACACCGCGTTCATGCAGCACATGCTGGTCCACCATGCGCAGGCCCTCGAGATGTCCGCACTGGTCGGCGAGCGGACCGACAGCCAGGACCTACCGCTGCTCGCGGAGCGGATCACGGTGTCGCAGGAGGCCGAGATCACCCTCATCGAGCAGTGGCTCACCGATCGCGGTGAGGCCGTACCGCTCGTGACCGACGACGCCGGGCACGAGGTCATGCCCGGCATGGCGACACCCGAGCAGCTGGCCCAGCTGAGCGCCGCCCGGGGGCCGGCGTTCGACGCGCTGTTCCTGGGCCTGATGATCGCCCACCACCGGGGGGCGCTGACGATGGTGGACGAGCTGTACGACGCCGGCGCAGGGCTGGAGCCCGCGGTGGACGGGTTCGCGCGCGAGGTCGAGGCGGATCAGAGCATCGAGATCGGGCGGATGACCGACATGCAGACCGCCCGGGGGTTGTGACGACACCCGGGCGGTGCCGGCGGCGTCAGAGCGCCGCGCACTGACCGGAGGACGGCCCCGTCACCGTGTTGGCGGAACCGAGGTCGATCGGTGCCGGGGCATTCCCCGAGCACGCGAGCGGGCCGTCGATCGTGCTGCCGGCGACGATCGGCTCGATGTCGCCCGTGACGTTGCCGCTGAGCGTCGCGGGGCCTCTGACCGTCGAGTCGACCACGGCGACGCTGCCGCTGGATCCGGTGATCGTGACCGGTCCGCGCACGGTGCTGGTGTAGAGGTGCACGGCGCTCGCGCCCGCGGCCGACAGGGGGCCCGCGATCGTCGAGTCCAGTGCGAGCAGTGAGCTGCCGCCCAGGGTCGTCACCGGTCCCTTCACGGTGGCGCCGTCCAGGCACGTGACGCCCGAGACGACGAGCGGCCCGTTGTGGACCCCGGTGATCGTGGACGTGCACGTGCGGGCGAGCTGGTCGAATCGTGCCCGGGCCACCGCCCGGCTGGGCTCCCATGTGAACGCCGCCTGGTGCTGGGCGTTGAACTCGGCGAGTTGCACCTCGCCGGCGGCGGCCACTTCGGCCTCGGAGAGGTGCTGGCTCGGGAGCATCCCGAACACGTCGAAGCCGCGTGCGATCTCGCTGCCGAAGACGTCGCCGTTGTACCAGTAGGCGGACCAGAAGCCCCCGAGGACGAGCGTCGTCGGGCTGATCGGGCCCCGGTCGAAGAACGCGATCTCGACCGGGTTGGCCGAGTCGGTGAAGTCGATCATCGAGATGCCACCCTGGTACCAGGCCTGGACCAGGATGTCGCGGCCGGGCACGGGCACCAGCGAGCCGTTGTGGGCCACGCAGTTCTCGCGCGTCGTCTGGGGCACCGGCAGCTTGTAGTAGCTCGCGAACTGCATCTGGCCGTCGACGATGTCGAAGATGGCGTTCGCGCCCCACTGGGGCTGGTCGGTCTCACGGCAGCGGGCACCCGTGCCGCCGCCCCATTCGTCGGTGAAGATGACCTTGTTGCCGTCGTTGTTGAACGTGGCGGAATGCCAGTAGGCGAAGTTCGGGTCCGCGACCTCGTCAGAGCGGACGGGGTTCTCCGGGTCGGAGATGTCGATCAGGATGCCGTTGCCCTCGCACACGCCGGCGGCGAGCCCGATCTCGGGGAACGTGGTGATGTCGTGGCAGGCGTCGGTGATCGGCGTCGGGCCCCACGGCATCCCCGACGGGTGGAGCTCGGTTGGAGGCGCGTTCTGCAGCCCGTCGATCGCGCCGGTGGCCGGGTCGGTGAACAGCCGCGGGCCGCCCACGACCGCAGCCGTCTCGGGGGCCGCCAGCGGGACCTTGATGACCTCGATGCGCCACCGCGACGGGTTCTCGCCGGTGGCCGGGTTGTTGTTGCACCCCTCGAGCGTGGTGGCTGGCCGGACGCCCGCGGTGCCCGACACGTACACGTACAGGTTCTCGGCGTCGTCAGGGTCGTCGATGATCGAGTGCGTGTGCGAACCACGGCAGGTCTGCACGGCGGCGACCTGGACCGGGTTGGCGATGTCGCTGATATCGAAGATCCGCACGCCCTGGAACCGCGTGCCCACCGTCGGATCGGTACCGCAGTCGACCCGGGCCCGCGACTCCTCCACGGACATGAACAGCAGGTTCCCGTGGACCGAGAGGTCGCCCTGACCGCCCGGGCACACCACGTTGGTGACGTTGACGGGCGCGGCCGGGTCGGACACGTCGTAGATGTTGAACCCGTGGAAGTTGCCGACGAACGCATGGTCGCCGGCGAAGGCCATGTCGGAGGTCACGAACGCGAAGCTGCCGGGGTTGGCGGGGTCCACGAAGCCCGTGGGCTTGTCATGGTGGGCACGCTGCTCGAGGTTGCTGATGGCGGTCTCGGCGTCGAGCCAGCCGGGGTCGAGACCGACCCGGGGATCGTCGCCCGCCTGGGCACCTGCACCCATCGGCGCCAGACCCCCGGCCGCCAACGCCGCGGCGGCCGCGAGCCCCGCCAGCCGCGCCCCGCGCCTGCGTCCATGTACGACATCACGTGCCATCTGTCGGGCCTCCTGGTGCCCGGCGCCCCCTCGGCCACCCTGTTCGCACACGAAAATGCGCCGTTGGCCTACGGATCGTAGTTCACCGCCCGCTACCAGCGACGAAGTGTCTCATCCGATGTCGCGCAGGAACGGGACCAGGGTCTCCACCAGCGGGTTCTGCGAGGTCTCGACGCCCATCGGGTCGGTATGGGTGAGCCGGTCGCTCTCGTCGACCAGCGTGAGCTCGGTCTCGGGGATGTCGGACTGCTCGGCGAGGAGGCGGGCGCCGTTGAGCACTCGGCCCGCGCCGAAGGTGGTCTCCAGCGCGTAGATCGGCAGGTCGAGCTCGGTACCGTGGGTCGCCCGCACGCCCATGACCTCCTGGGCCGGGTTCTCGATGCCGCCGTTGACGGCCCGGCTGTCGATCGAGAGGCGCTGCGGGTGGTACCAGGCGGTGCCATCGACGCCGAGGGTCTCCTCACCGTCGGCGCCGTCGACGAGGCCCGAGAACATGCGGGCGGCCCGCTCGACCGGCACCAGCTCGTCGTCGACCCAGCCGCGGGGGTCGCCGCTGTCGGCCAGCCGGCCGATGTGCATCTGCACCAGCTCGAGGCCGTCGGGGCTGGTGTCGGTGTCGAGCGCGTAGCCGTACTGGGCGGCGTTGGTGGGCGCCACGGGCGGTTTGAGGTTCTGCGGGATGAGGGGCGACGCGTAGCCGATCGACGGCTCGTCGGGCTCGAGCACGGTTGCGGTCGATCCCAGCGAGTTGAACACGCCCGCCGCCCACGGCAGCCCCAGCCCGACGATGTCGTTGAACGCCGAGCCGGTCTCGAGCTCGGCCAGCTCGGCCTGCGCCTCCTCCACCGTGGGCGCCTGGCCGGCGCCGCTGCCCCCGTCGATGAGCGCGAGGCCGGCCAGGCTCTCGGCGCCCGCCCGGCCGTCGAAGTCCCACGTCGCGTAGGCCACGGTGATCGAGCCGCCCAGCGAATGCCCGCCCAGCACCACCTGGCCGCCCAGGCTCGCCGCCTCTTCGACGACGGCGTGCAGGTCGTTGATCGCGACCGCCATGCCCCACTCGCGGGCGAAGTCGACCGACTCGTCGTCTCCACCGGCGCCGCCGACCGGCTCGAAGTGCTCGGTGATGGTGTCGTCGCCGAGCCAGCCGAGGTAGTAGTCGAACGTCTCCTGGGTGGTGGCGTCGCCCGCGACGCGGTCGTCGAGCACGGTGTGGTCTTCGAGCATGTTCTCGCGGCGGTCGACCGACCACACCTGCCAGCCGGCGAGCGCGTCGACGATGTCGAGCGCGACCGGCGTGAAGTACGCGGCGCCGGCCGACGTGCCGGGTACGAGCACCAGCACGTTCTCGGCGTCGTCGGGGCCGTGCTCGACGACCCGCACCCGGTCGTACTCGGGCGGGCCCGGGCCCTCGACCTCGATGGTCTCGACGCGCACCTGTGGACCGGAGGCCTCGGCGCCGCCGCCGTCGTCCTCGGGCGGCTGGGACGCACCGTCGTCGCCCCCACCGCCGTCGTCACCGCCGCAGGCTCCGGAAAGGAGGACGATCGCCGCACCCAGGGCAACCAGCGATCGCCAGGTCGTTCGCGCCATGCTGCCGCTCCCCTCGACGAGCGAAACGGTACACCGGTGTGCTGCAACGTCCGCGGTGGTTCGGGCGTCAACCGACCGGGCGCACGCTGGCCAGCACGGACGACACGATCGCCCGCACATCGGCGTCGGAGGTGCGCGCCCGACGCAGCAACTGCCGATAGAAGATCGGCCCCGACAACAGGTCGACAAGCAGGTCGGGATCGGCGTCCGGGCGGATCTGACCGTCGGCGACGGCCGCCTCGAGGCGCTCGACGATCGGGGCTCGCCGATCGCGGACGAACTCCGCGTGCAGCGATGAGATCACCGAGTCACGCTGCGCTGCCATCAACAGCGCTGGCAACGACCGCCGCATCGTCGACGACTCCACGACGTCACGCACACCGACGAACAGGCCAACCAGGTCCTGGGCGAGATCGTCGGTGTGAGGCACCCGATTCGGCGGCGCCACCCACGCCCACGCCTCGGCGATCAGCTCCGACGGGCTCGACCAATGCCGGTAGAGCGTCGTCCGCGACACCCCGGTCTCCTTGCTGACACGACCGAACGTCACGCTCCCGAGGCCCTCGGTCTCCAGCAGCAGCTGCACTGCATCGAGCACCTTGGCCACCGTGCGCTCGACACGTGCGTCTCGACGGTCCGTGATCGCCATCGCCGGCACCGTACAAGCGCACACCGCGGTCGGGCTGAGGCGGTCAGCTCGAACCGGTTGTCGGCGGTGCGAGGCGTCGATCGATCTCCTCGCCCATCATCCGGCAGTCGGTCGCCGGATGGTCGTAGCGGCAGAGCAGGGCGCCCTCGAGGTAGGCCCGGGCTCGCTGCAGCCGGGCGATCTCGACGTCGAGGCTGGTCAGGCGCTGGCGTGCGATCGCCTTCCACTCGCTGACGCTCGCCGCAGTGAGAACGCCGGCGATCTCGTCGAGCGACAGCCCCGCGTCCTGGAGCATGCCGATGAACACGAGCCGGCGCAGCGTCTGGGCCCGGTAGCGACGTTGCCCTGACCGACGGGCATCGGCCACGAGCAGGCCGCGCCGCTCGTAGAACCGCACGGTCGACGTCGTCACGCCGGCACGTCGGGCGACGTCGCCGATCGTCAGCATCGCATCGTCCATGGACCCACTTGACTTGAACCCAGGTTCAACTGTCAAGGTCGGTCCATGACGACATCGCCTGCGGACGCGCACACCGCCACGGCACCGAACCACCACGCCGCCTACCCGGCCTTTGCCGGCGTCCGCGGCCTCGTTGCCGCACTCGTCTTCAGCGTGGGACGGGCCGGGGACGCCGACCTCGCCATCGGGCTGGCCGGTCTCGGCCCCGGCGACCGCGTGGTCGACGTCGGGTGCGGTCCGGGTGCCGCCGTCCGTCGCGCCGCAGCCGTGGCCACCTCGGTGGTCGGTGTCGACCCTGCGCCCGTGATGCTCCGAGTTGCTCGCGCTCTCAGCAGGGTGACCGCGCGCGGCGCGCCGGCGATCCGCTACATGCAGGGTGCTGCGGAGGCGTTGCCGCTCCCTGACGATGCGGCCACAGTCGTGTGGTCGTTGGCGACCGTGCACCACTGGCGCGACCTCGACGCCGGTCTGGCGGAGGCCCGGCGGGTGCTCCGTCCCGGGGGTCGGCTGCTCGCCATCGAGCGTCTGATCGAGCCGGGCGCCTCCGGCCACGCCAGCCACGGCTGGACCGAGGACCATGCCCAGCGCTTCGCGGAACTGTGTCGCACCGCCGGCTTCGCCGATGTCGAGGTCGGCCGGCACCGCACGAGCCGCGGGCGGGTCATCTCGGTGCACGCCACCGCGAGCTGAGCTCCCCGTCGGGGAACCTCCGCGAGCGCCATCGCGTTTTGTCCCTCGCAACGGTCGCCCTGGCGACCTCTACAAGGGACAAAACGCCCTCGCCTGCTAGTCGCGGATCAGTTGCTTGAACGCGGGTTCGTCGCGGATCGGATCCAGGTCGGAGTCGGCCTTTGCGGAAGCGCGGAACTCCTCTGACATCTCGACGGCGTGCCGGAGGTGATCGAGCGCGTCACTCGTCCGGCCGGAGAGACTCTCGCAGCAGGCGAGGTTGAAGAACAACATGGGGTACTGCGGGGAGGCTGTGACCACGGCGCCCAGGCGATCGGCGACCTCGGCGTACTCGCCCGCCTGATAGAGGGGGGCGAGTGGAGCCCAGAGTTCCCAGCCGCGGGCCTCGTACGCCTTTCCCGGCGTTCCTTCCAGCGCGATTATGGTCGTCCCTTCCTCCGTGGCGGATGCCGTTCGCTTGGTGTGGGGAGGGGCGAAAATGAGAGTTCCAGCCGGCGCGTCGACTCGGTTGCCGTCGAGCTCGAACACCGCGTGGCCTCGCAGCACGAGAAAGAGTTCCTGGTCAGCGGTGGGGTCGCCCTCGTCGTGTTCGTTGATGACGGGGTCGCCCGCGGCACGGGCCGTCCAAGCGGTCACTCCGAACGCCGTGATGCCCAGGTGGTGCCGGATCGGCCGATAGCGACATCCTGCGTCCGCAAATTCCTCGATCTCGTCCAGGTGTGCAACCGCGTAATTGGCCATGGCCCTCCACCTATCGTCGCCGTTCGCCGCGGCCCGGCGAGATCCAACAGGCGCCAGGCCTCCCGCTCGGTCGAGGTGTCCAGTCTGACGGCCAGACGCGGGACGAGCGGGATAGATGCTCTCATCCAAGCAGACCGTCGCCATGTGGACGTCACTCAGACGGATCCGCGTCTCCGAGCGACGAAGGCCGCCCGAAGCTCGTTGCGCTGAGGCTGACGTGCGACGCTCACGTGCTCGAGCACCCGCCGGGTGAGATCGATCGTCTGGCGGATCTGGGCGACGTATCGGGTGCATCCGGTGCAGGCGTCGACGTGCCGTTCGAACAGGCGGCGGTCCCGATCGTCGAGCGCGTCGTCGAGATGCAACGTCACCAACTCGATGGCCTCGGTGCAGCGGATGCCGCCGCCGATGTGAACCGGTTGGTCAGGACGCACGGAGGTACTCCTCGAGGGCGTTGCGGATCGCTTTGCGGCCGCGGTGCAGCAGCACCCGCTGGTTGACGTCGGTGATCCCGAGCGCGTCCGCAGTGTCGGATGCCGACCAGCCCTGGACGTCGCGCAGCTCGACGACCTCTCGCTGCGCGGTCGGCAGTGCCTCGATCGCCTCGGCGATCCGATCGAGGGTCTCGTTGCGTTCCAGTCGCTCGGGAGCGAGTGTCTCCCACGGCTCCGGTGGCGCCGGCCAATAGCCAGGCCCCAGCTCGTCGTGGACGAGCTCGAGGCGAGGCCCGACGGGATCGTGGTCGGGTCCAAGGCTGGCCACGGGGACAGCGCGGGCCTCGCGGGTGGCGAGCGTCCGGACCTTGTTGAGCAAGATCCGGTAGATCCAGGTCTTGAGCGACGAGCGACCCTCGAAGGTGTCGATGGCGTCGACGACCGCCAGCCACGTGTCCTGCACCACGTCGTCGGCGAGGGCGCCGGTCACGTACATGCGGGCCATGCGGGCCAGCCCGGGGGTCAGCTCTCGAACCAGGTCGTCGAAGCAGTCGGCTTCGCCGCCGCGGAGCGCGGCGACCAGTTCGGCGTCGGGATGATCCGGGGGGAGCGGCGCGGGATCTGTAACAACCACCTCGGTCGATTGTCTAGCTGGTGAGCAGGAACAGCGCCCCACCACCGCCGCCCACCAGGGACGGCCTGATCGAGGAGACCGATGCCGTACCGACTCCCTGCACCACCGCCGCCGCCCGAGCAGTGCCTGCCCGGTCGGGACACGACGATGCGGGTCCGTGACACCCACGCCGTGCTGGGGACGCCACTGCGCCCCCCCTGGCCCGAGGGCATGGCCACCCTGATCCTGGGGATGGGCTGCTTCTGGGGCGCCGAGCGGCTGTTCTGGCAGCTGCCGGGCGTCTACACCACCGCCGTCGGCTACTCGGGCGGGCACACCCCGAATCCCACCTACGAGGAGACGTGCACGTCGATGACCGGCCACACCGAGGCCGTGCTCGTCGTGTTCGATCCCGACCAGGTGAGCCTGGACGATCTACTGGCTGTGTTCTGGGAGAACCACGACCCGACGCAGTACATGGGGCAGGGCAACGACATCGGCAGTCAGTACCGGTCGGCGATCTACACCAACTCCGACGAGCAGCTCGCCGCGGCCGAGGCCAGCCGCGACCGCTACCAGGCAAACCTGGACAAGGCCGGCTACGGGACGATCACAACCGAGGTCGCCCCGGCGGGCGAGTTCTTCTACGCCGAGGACTACCACCAGCAGTACCTGGCCGCGAACCCCCGCGGCTACTGCAACCACGGCTTCTGCCAGGTCGCCTACGCCTGACCCGACCCGAGCAGCCCTCTCATCCCCAAAGGAGACACACGCTTGACGAACCCAACCGACCGCCGCCCGTCCGACGACGAGATCCGCAACCGCCTGACGCCGCTGCAATACCACGTCACCCAGGAGGCGGGCACGGAGCGGGCCTTCACGGGCGAGTACTGGGACACCAAGGACGCCGGCGTCTACCGCTGCGTCGTGTGCGACACCGAGTTGTTCGACAGCGACGCCAAGTTCGACTCCGGCACCGGCTGGCCGAGCTTCGACCGCGAGATCACCGACGGTCGCGTCACCCGCATCGAGGACCGTGGCCACGGCATGGTTCGCACCGAGGCCCGATGCGCCGCCTGCGACGCCCACCTCGGCCACGTGTTCCCCGACGGGCCGACCGCCACCGGTGAGCGGTACTGCATGAACTCGGCATCGCTCTGCCTGGACCCGGCCGAGTCGTGACCAGCCACGAGATCACCGGCGGCGAGCAGCCGCCGGTGGTCACGGCCATCCACATCGCCCCGGCCAGCCGGCTTCCCATGCGCGCCGTCGAGTCCGTGCGGGTCGAAGCCGGCCTTGGCATCGTCGGTGACCGCTACCACGGCAGCAAGCACCGGCACGTCACCGTCCAGTCCCAGGCCGCGCTCGACGCCGCCACCGAGGATCTCGGCAGCCCCGTCGAGCCGGGCGGAACCCGACGCAACATCACCATCTCCCACGTCGACGTGCCCACCACCCCCGGCGAACGACTCCGCATCGGTGATGTCGACCTCGAGGTCGTCCGCGTCGCCGCGCCCTGCAAGCTGCTCGACGATGTCATCGGCACCGGCGCCCGCACCGCGCTCCGCAGGCGGGCCGGCTCCGTCTGCCGGGCACTCTCTTCTGGAAGGATCGCCGTCGGCGACCCGGTACGCCTCGCGCTCCGGGCATGGGCGCCGGCCGTCGACAGCGCCGAGCATGTCTACAGTCGGGCCGTGCACGGGTTCGATGATGTCGAGGTGTCCGACGGCGACGTGGTCGCACCGGCGCTGATCCCCCGGGCGTTGAC
This sequence comes from uncultured Acidimicrobiales bacterium, assembly GCA_963830865.1. Lineage (GTDB taxonomy): Bacteria > Actinomycetota > Acidimicrobiia > Acidimicrobiales > VFJN01 > ZC4RG19. The sequence continues at coordinate 276,222 of CAWHNU010000002.1, forward strand.
GGCGGGAGAGCTGGTGTTCTCCGACGGTGCGACCCAGGTTTTCGACGCCGGCGGCGCGACGACGTACGTCGAGGAGGGTCGTCCGACCCGGGGCGAGTGGTACATCGACGACGACGGTCACTTCGGTTCGTTCTGGCCGCCCAGCTACCGCGCCAGCTACGACCTCCACTGGATGGTCGAGGACGGCGCCATCGTCGGGCTCCGTTTCACCGAACTCGGCCGAGGCTCCCGGTCCGAGGGTCGCTACCGGGACTGATCGTCAGCGTCTGCCACGGCGCTGCGCCGGCGGCCAGGGCGTCCACGCCTCGCCCCACGCCACCGGCGAGTCGACCCACGCAAAGCGCTCAGCGCCGGAGCAGGTTGCCGACCCTGACGTCGAGGTAGCGGTCGGCGCTCACGGCGCTGCGCCTGCGGCCAGCCATTTGTCGAACGTGGTGGGCGCGATGCGTGCATCCTCGCCGGGGAGCAGGACGTCGCCGGCCATCGAGGTGCCGAACAGGCCCGACCATGTGGGCACGAGCCGGACCTGGTGGCCGCGCACCTCGTTGGTTCGCCGCGCCATGTCGACGAGGTCCTGGGTCTCGGGGCCGGCGACGTCCGGGTAGCGCCCCTGCGGCTCGCCCGTCGCAACCTCAGCGAGCACGTCGGCGATGTCGGCCGGGGCGATCGGCTGGACGAGCAGCGGGGCGATGGTGGCGACGCCATTGCGCTCGGTCCAGCTCGCGACCAATGCCGCGAAGTCGTGGAACTGGGTGGCCGGGACGATCGTCCAGGGCACCGAACCAGCTTGCACGAGGCGCTCCTGGTGGCGCTTGCCGTAGTAGTGGGCGTTGCCTTCGATCCGGTGGATGCCGACGATCGACAGCAGCACGTGGTGGCGGACGCCCGCCCGCTGCTCGGCGGCAAGCAGGTTGCGGGTGGTGGTGCCGAAGTAGGCCACCGCCTCGTCCGGATCGGTCGCCGTCGCGTTCGTGGCGTCAACGAGCGCCTCGACACCCGCGAGCGCCTCGTCCAGCCCGTCGCCGGTGAGGAGGTCCAAGCCCAGCGAGCGGCTGATGCGGGCGACGTCGTGCCCGTCCCGCTCGAGGGCGGCGGCGGTGAGTGCGCCGATATGACCGGTCGCTCCGGCGACTGCGACCCGCATGAGAAGCCTCCCCTGATCGCGTCCTCGTGGATGACGTCAGCCGTCAGGTCGATGTCGCGCGCCACCAGGGCCTGACGGAGTTCCTGGCGTGAGCACGGAGCCGGCGTCCACCGAAGCCGCGGGTCGGGCGTGGGCGTCGGCCTGTTCGGCATCGAGTTTGGGCAGCTCGACGCCCGCACGTTCATAGGCTTCTGGTTGGTCGAGGGTCTCGCGCTCGAGCAGAGCGCGCGCCAGTGCCTCGAGCCGCCCACGCTCGCGCGTGAGGAGCCCGGTGACCTCCTCCTCGGCGCCGTCGACGATTCGGCGGACCTCCTCGTCGACCAGCTGCTGGGTCGGTGCCGAGGCCGGTGAGGCGCCGGGCAGCAGCAGGCGATCCTCCCGGCCGTCCGTGACCGCGATGGCGCCGATCGCATCGCTCATCCCCCAGCGGCCGACCATGCTGCGGGCGATCTGCGTCAGGTTCTGGATGTCCGACTCCGCGCCGGTGGTCAGGTCGCCGAACACGACCTTCTCGGCGACGCGGCCGCCGAGCGCCACCTTGATCCTTGCAAGCAGCTCGTCCCGGCGGTAGCTGTAGCGGTCGCTCTCCGGGGTGGCAAGCGTGACGCCGAGCGCCTGGCCACGGGGGATGATCGAGACCTTGCGCACCGGATCGGCGCCCGGGGTGAGCATGCCCACCAGCGCGTGACCGGACTCGTGGTAGGCGGTGCGCTCGCGATCCGCGTCGGTCATCACCACCCGGCGCTCGGCGCCGAGGACGATCTTTTCGATCGCGTCGGTGAAGTCGCGCTGCTCCACCGCCGCGTGATCACGGCGGGCGGCGAACAGGGCCGCCTCGTTGACGATCAGCGCGAGGTCGGCGCCGGTCGCGCCCGGCGTCGAGGCCGCGATGCGATCGAGGTCGACGTTGGGCGCGAGCGGCACCGCACGGGTGTGGATCCTCAGAATCTCGACGCGTCCCTTACGGTCGGGGGGCTGGACGGCGATACGGCGGTCGAAGCGCCCAGGGCGTAGGAGGGCCGGGTCGAGGACCTCGGGGCGGTTCGTCGCGCCGAGCACGATCACGTTCGTGCCGGGCTGGAAGCCGTCCATCTCGGTGAGGATCTGGTTCAGCGTCTGCTCGCGCTCGTCGTGACCGCCGCTGATCCCGCTCAGGTTGCCCGACCGGGAGCGGCCGACCGCGTCCAGCTCGTCGATGAACACGATCGCCGGCGCCGCCTCCTTGGCTTGCTTGAACAGATCGCGCACTCGCGACGCCCCCACACCCACGATCGCCTCGACGAACTCGGAGGCCGAGATCGAAAAGAAGGCGGCGTGCGCCTCGCCCGCGACCGCCCGGGCGAGCAGCGTCTTGCCGGTCCCCGGCGGCCCGTACAGCATCACCCCGCGAGGGACCCGTGCGCCCAGTTTCGTGTACCGCTCGGGGTTCTTGAGGAAGTCCACGACCTCGACGAGCTCGTCCTCCGCTTCGTCTATCCCGGCAACGTCGTCGAAGCAGACCCGCTCCTGCTCACCGGGCCTGACCCGCCGCGCCGTGGAACGGCCGAAACCTCCGAGGATCCCGCCCCCGCCCGCCCCCGCCTGGCGACGGAACACCCAGATGAAGAACCCCACCAGCAGGATCGTCGGCAGAAAGCCGAGCACGAGCGTGAGCCAACAGCGACCGACCCTCGTCGGGCGGTTCGGCGTTGATGACCACATCCTGCTCGGCGAGCAGCCTGGTCAGCTCTGCCGGGTCGATGAACGCGGGGACCTCGGTCTCGAACCTGGTGACCGCGACCGGCTCGGCGTCTCCCGGCGGGTTGAAGGTCGCCTCGCTCTTCAGCTCGCCCTCGATGGAGTCCGCCCGAGAGCTGATCTCCTCGACGTTGCCGGCCTCCACCTGGTCGACGAAGAACGGCTGATATGGCACCCTCTCCCGCTCCTCCGGACGGCCCGTGGCGAACGAGATCACGAGGTTCACCACCAGCACCGCAAGCACGAACCAGACGAACAGCCGCCCGCGCGGGATCATGGGCGGCTTGGAAGGGGCGGGCGCCCCGCGTCCATCGGGCGCCGGGTCCACACGCCAGCCCGATTCCGTCTGCCGGGGCGGGGGCGGTGGCGGGGGCGGGGTCTCGGGGGACGACTCGGGAGCCAGATCGCTAACGGTACTCCCCCTGGCTGCTCCGCGAGGCGGCTCCTGCGGCCGCTGGCAGCGATGTCTCGGGGTGGCGCGTGGGTAATGGTGGCCCTTATCACCCACTCGTCTGGCTTGGCGTGGGATCCCGCCGAGCCGGCAGCCGGCCGGGCCGGCACCGTGTGGGAGGATGGCTGACCGCGTATGCACGAAGCGGAGGCCGGCCATGTCCGACGACCATGCGATCATCGACGTTCGCGCCGGCGACGACCTGGTTCCGCTCGCCGGATCGTGGGAGGTCGATCCGACTCATTCGGCGCTCGAGTTCGTGGCCCGCTATGCGGTGTTCACGCTCGTGCGCGGCCGCTTCACGTCGTTCTCCGGCACCGTCGTGATCGATCCGACGCATGCTGAGGCGACGCAGGTCGACGTCGACATCGACGCCTCGTCGGTCGACACGGCGATGGCGGTGCGCGACGCCCACCTGCTGAGCGAGGAGTTCTTCGACGTCGAGCGGCATCCGAAGATCTCCTTCCGCTCCCGGGGTGCGACGGTGCTGGCCGCGGGGCGCTACACGGTGCGCGGCGACTTGACGATCCGTGGCATCACCCAACCGGTTCGGCTCGTCGTCGATCTGTTCGGCCGTGCGCCAGACGTGCTGGGCAATCCCCGGCTCGGCTTGAAGGCGACGGCCAAGGTGCAACGCGCCGTGTGGGGCATCACGTGGAACGCGCCGGTCCCGGGCGGCGGCGTCGCCTTGGCCGAGGAAGTCGATCTCGAACTCGACGTGTCGCTGGTGCCTGCCGGCACGGCGGCCCGGAGCGCCGATGCGTCATCGCAGGGCGGCGAAGGTGGTGCGTAGTTCCTCGGAGAAGAGTTGCGGCTCCTCCCAGGCGGCGAAGTGGCCGCCCTTGTCGACCTCGTTGAAGTAGGCGAGGTCGGGGTAGACCGCATCGACCCAGCTCCGCGGGGCAGTCCAGATCTCGCCGGGGAACGCCGTGAAGCCGACCGGAACCGAGACCGGCGGAGGAGCCTGGCCGCTCGCAAGCGCTGCGGCCAGCGCTCGTCCGTCCTCCCAGTACGACCGGGCCGCGGACGCTGCGGTGCCGGTCAGCCAGTACAGCGTGATGTTGTCGACGATGTTGTCCCGGGTGAGATTGCCCACGGGCTCGCCGTCGACGAACGCGCGGGAGATCTTGTAGTAGCTGTCCGTGTCGTGGTCGAGCAACCAGCCCGCCAGCGCGACGGGTGAATCCAGCAGGGCGTAGCTGATCGTCTGTGGCCGCGTTGCCATCTCGAGGAAGTAGCCGAAGCCGTCCTGCCTGAACGTCGCGACCGCCTCGGCCGCGACGCGTTCCTTTTCGGATTCCCTGGGCAGGTGATCGCCGATCGCGAGCACCGCCGTGAGCAGGTTCAGGTGGTAGCCGATCAAGCCCTCGACCGCCTGGCGACCCATCAGGTCCGTGACGAGGGCACCCACGTCGCCGCCCTGGGCGACGTAGCGGGTGTAGCCGAGGCGGTGCATCAGCTCCGCCCAGCGCGTGCGGTGCGGCCGGCGTCCCAGCCGAGCTCGGCCGGCTCTCCGGAGAACCCGTAACCGGGCAGTGACGGCAGCACCAGGTGGAATGCGTCCTCGGGGTTGCCGCCGTGAGCGGTCGGGTCGGTGAGCGGGCCGATGGTGTCGAGCAGCTCGATGACCGAGCCGGGCCAGCCATGCGTCATGATCAGCGGCAATGCGTTCTCATGTGCGCGACTTGACGTGGATGAAGTGGATCTCGACCCCGTCGATCTCGGTCGTGAACTGCGGCAGCGCGTTCAGTCTCGCCTCGCACGTTGCGCCAGTCGTACTCGCTCGCCCAGTAGCGGGCGAGCTCCTGCAGCGTCGCCAGCTGCACGCCCTGCGATCGGTCTGGGACGAGCTCCTTGGTGGGCCAGCGCGTTGCGGTGATGCGGCGACGCATCTCCGCGAGTTCTTCGTCCGGGACGTTGACTCGAAACGGTCGGATGCTGGGCGCCTCAGTTGTCGTTCTCGTGTCGGCCACGGGGACTCCTCAACTCGGGGTACGTCTCGATACTGCGCCCAGATGGGAGGTCTCCGCATCCCCCGCACAGCACGATGTGCGTGCTTGAGACTTCGGGCGGCGGTCGGTTTGCGAGCCCTAGGGTCATGGCCATGAGCAACCCCCCCGACACCATCGTCTTGATTCACGGGTTCTGGGTCACCCCTCGCAGCTGGGAGGACTGGATCGCCCACTACGAGCAGAAGGGCTTCACGGTGCTGGCGCCGGCGTACCCAGGCTTCGACGTGGAGGTCGAGGCGCTGAACGCCGACCCGACCCCGATCGAGAAGTTGACGGTCGCGCAGATCATGGAGCGTCTCGAGGGCGTGGTCGGGGGCCTCGATCGACCGCCCATCCTCATGGGCCACTCGGCCGGCGGCGTCTTCACACAGCTGCTGATGGACCGCGGCTACGGCGCGGTGGGCGTGGCGATCAACTCCGCACCGACCGAAGGCGTGAAGCCGGTGCCGCTGTCCCAGATCAGGGCGAGTTTCCCGGTGCTGAAGAACCCGGCCAACCGTCACAGGGCGGTGGGCTTGACGTTCGAGCAGTGGCAGTACACGTTCACGAACACGTTCACCGAGGAGCGCGGTCGCCAGCTCTACGAGCGCTACCACATTCCCGCGTCGGGCCACATCTTCTGGGCGAGCGCGCTCGCCAACATCCATCCCGGCAAGGACGACACCTACGTCGACTACAAGAACGCGAATCGCGCGCCGCTGTTGTTCATCTCGGGCAGCGACGACCACCTCATGCCACCGAAGATCCAGCGGTCGAATGCGAAGCACTACAAGGCCGAGGGCACCATCACCGAGGTGAAGGAGTTCGAGGGACCACACCTGCTGCCGTCGATCGAAGGCTGGGAAGAGGTTGCGGACTACGCGCTCGACTGGGCGCTGCGCCACGCGAAGACCGATGGTTCCGGCTCGGCGTGACCCGCGATCGGGCCTGAATCATGGTGGGCTGAGGGACTCGAACCCCCACCGTGGTGTTGGCACCTCGCGAGCCGCGCATCCAGACTTCGACCGTTGATCCTGGCCGGAGGGGACCTATGACGGAGAAGCAGGATGACGCGGTGGCGATCCGGACCCCGGACCAGCGTCTGCGTGTGTTCGTGAGCTCCACGTTGGTCGAACTCGCCGACGAGCGTGCCGTGGTGGCACGCGCCATCTCCGCGCTCGGGCTCACGCCGGTGCTGTTCGAGCTCGGGGCCCGGCCGCACCCACCTCGCGAGCTGTACCGCGCCTACCTGTCGCAGTCGGACATCTTCATCGGGCTGTACTGGCAGCGGTACGGCTGGATCGGTCCTGACATGGAGATCTCGGGGCTGGAGGACGAGTTCCGGCTCTCCGGATCGATCCCGCGGCTGCTGTACGTCAAGGCTCCGGCGCCCGAGCGAGAGGCTCGGCTGGCGGCGATGATCGGCGAGCTACAGACGGAGGGGATCGACTCCTACCGATCGTTTCGCACCCCACGGGAGCTCGGACGTCTGGTCCGGGACGACCTCGCTCTGCTGCTGAGCGAGGCGTTCACGAGGCCCGGCACCCGAGACGTCGGCACCCCATCGGCTCCCTCCGAGGGCGACCGGCGACCTCCGCGGTCCCTGCCGGTGACGTCGACGTCGTTGATCGGACGCGAGCGCGACATCGCCGCTGTTTCCGAATTGCTGCAGTCACCCGACGTGCGCCTGGTCACGCTCACCGGCCCTGGCGGCGTCGGCAAGACGCGGCTCGCCATCGCAGTGGGCGAGCGACTGGACGACCGCTTCCCGAAGCGGGCGGCCTTCGTGTCGCTCGCTGCGATCGACGAGCCCGCGCTGGCTCTGCCCCGCATCGCGGCTGCCGTCGGTGCGCCCATGGACGGGGCGCGGCCCGCGCTGGACGTCCTGATCGACCACTTCGCGGACGACCCGGCCCTGCTTGTGCTGGACAACCTGGAACAGATCGTGGGTGTCGCGCCCTCGCTTGATGAGCTCCTGGCTCGCTGCCCGGGGGTTGAGATCCTCGCGACGAGCCGCACCGTTCTTCGCCTCCGGGCTGAACGCGAGTACCCGGTCGACGCGCTCGCCGTGCCCACCTTCTCGGAGCCTCCGCCGACCGGCGACTTGGCGTCGCTGCCGGCCGTGCAGCTGTTCGTCGATCGGGCGCAGGCGGTCCGTCACACCTTCGCCCTCACCGAGGACAACGTCGTCGGTGTCGCGGAGATCTGCCGGCTCGTGGACGGTCTCCCTCTCGCCATCGAGTTGGCCGCCGCCCGCACCCGGGTGCTCCAGCCAGCTGCGTTGCTGGCGCGGCTGGAACGAAGCCTCGACGCCTTGGGCACGGGCTCGGTCGACCTCCCCGAACGGCAACGAACGCTGCGTGCGACCATCGAATGGAGCTTCGGGCTGCTCGACGAAGCCGAGCAACGGATGCTGGCCAGGCTGTCGGTCTTCGTCGACGGGTGGACGGTCGAAGCGGCGGTGGACGTCGCCCATCTCACCGAGGACCGGACCCTCGATCTGCTCGATGCGCTCGCCGGGCACAGCCTCATCGCCGTCGACGCCGTCGACCCTGAGCCGAGGTTCCACATGTTGGTCGCCGTGCGGGATCTCGCAGCAGAGCGCCTCGCCGACAGCGAGGACCTCGCGGACGTCGAGAGGCGGCACGCGGAGCACTTCGGGGCGTTCGTCGGGAACGCCGACTGGCCCGCGGAAGGGCAAGCCGAATGGGCCGACCGCGTGCGGGCGGACGAGGAGAACCTTCGGGTCGCCATCCGCTGGTTCCTCGCGCACGACATCGCACCACTCCCGCACATGTTCCGCATCCTGTGGCTGTTCTGGCAGATGCGGGGACGCATGCCCGAGGGACGTGCCTGGATCGACGAGATGCAGGACAAGGCCGGCGCCCTGGACGACCGCGCTCGAGCCGAGCTGCTGTTCACCTCCGCCGTCACGGCGGTAGAGGTCGGCGATGACGAGAGCGCCCTCGCCGCCCTCGACGGGCTCGACGATCTCGTGGGGCACATCGCAGACCCGTACCTCGAGAGCGCCGCGCAACTGGCGATCTCCTGGATACTCCCCATCGTCGACGACTTCGACGGCGCGCTTCGCGCCGCCTCACTGGCGCTCGATGGCTTCCACCGGCAGAACGATCCGTTCGTGGCGTTCGCCGCGCTGACCGTCGGCATGGTGGAGATGGCACTCGGCCACGACGACGCGGCACGTTCGCACCTCGCGATGGTCGACGAGCTCGGCGGGCGGTTCGACAACGTCTGGCTTCGCTCCAGCGCCCGCGCGCAGCTCGCGGCGCTCGACGTGAGGGCTGGTCGCCTCGACGATGCGCGGGCGCTCCTCGTGCAGTCGGTGGACGCCAGCGACGACGCCGAGCTGAGCACCTCGACGGTGACCTTCTCGCTCGTCATCGGCGCCGAGCTCGCACTGGCCGACGGGGACGCACGGCGCGCTGCGACAGCGCTCGGCGCAGCCGACGGGCTGCGCCGCCGTGCGGGGCTGAAGGCATGGCCCTCGACGCGGCGTCGAGAGGCCGAACTGGTCACGAGGGTTGCGCAGGCGGCCGACTCGTGGGACTTCGAGGATGCGCTTGCGGCCGGTGCCCAGCTCAGCCACCGCGAGGCCGTCCTCCTCGTCCGCGGTAGCGCCTGAGCCCGACGAACGCATCCCTCTGTCCGAATCCCGGCTCCATACTCTGCGGATGGCAGCCGATGGCGAGACCCCTATGTCGGTCATCCCGGACGTCCGCTTCTTGCGCCCGGCGAAGGGCGAGCGACGGGCGACGTACTTCGAGCTGTTCTTCGACCTTGTCTACGTCTTCGCCATCACGCAGCTGTCGCATCACCTGCTCGCCAACCTCACGTGGTCGGGCGCCGCCGAGACCGCCTTCCTGCTCGTCGCCGTGTACTGGGCCTGGAACTACACGACGTGGATGGCCAACTGGTTCGACCCCGAGGTGCCGGCGGTGCGGCTGGTGCTCGTGTTCGTGATGCTGGCCAGCTTGTTGATGGCGGTGGCCGTCCCCGAGGGCTTCGGCGATCACGCCATGCTGTTCGCCGCCAGCTACTGCGCGCTGCAGATCGGACGCAACGGCTTCGTCGTTGCCGTCACCCCTGCTGGCCGGTTCAACCGCAACTTCCAGCAGATCCTGGCGTGGAGCATCCTGTCCGCGCCGCTGTGGATCGGCGGGGCACTGGCCGACGGTAGTGCCCGTTGGGCGCTCTGGTTGACGGCGTTGGGAATCGACCTGGCGGCGCCGCTGGTGCGGTATTGGCTCCCGCGCCGGGGGCCGACGCCGATGATCGAGTGGGAGATCGACGCCGGCCACTTCGCCGAACGCTTCCAGCTGTTCGTGATCATCGTGTTGGGGGAGAGCATCATCCTCACCGGAGCCACCGCCACCGACGTCGGCCTCACCACGTCGGTCGTCGTCGCCCTCGGCGTGGCCTTCGTGTCGTCGGTTGCGCTGTGGTGGCTCTACTTCGGGCGGGAGGCGACGTCGGCGGTGCGGCGGATGGCCGCCGACGAGGCACCCGGACGGGTGGGCCGCGACGCCTACACCTACCTGCACCTGCCGATCGTCGCTGGGATCCTGCTCACCGCGGTTGGCGACGAGCTGGTGATCGCCCACCCCAGTGACGAGCTGGGCACAGCCGGGGCGCTGGCCGCCCTGGGCGGACCAGCGCTGTACCTGCTCGGATTGGTGGCGTTCAGCGCCCGGGTCGGCCGCCCGCAGCCCTGGACCCGCGCCGCCGCAGCCGTCGCCCTGGCCGCCTGCGTGCCGCTGGCCGCCGAGGCCCGCGGGCTGGTGGTGGCCGGACTGGCCGCTGCGCTCCTCACCGCGCTGGTCGTCACCGACCAGTTGCGACCAGCTCCCCCACCTCGCCAGGGCAAGCATCGCGTCGGCGCTCGCCGACTCGTCACCCAGCGGCCGTTGGCCGCTCGACGTCAGGAGAACACAGTGACCAACGACATCGACGAGCCGACCGGCTTTGAAACCGACATCAAGCCCATGTTCCGCGAACGCGACCAGCAGGCGATGCAGTCCCACTTCGACCTGTGGTCCCACGACGACGTCAGCCGACACGCCGACGCCATCCTCACACGCCTCCGAGACGGCACGATGCCGTGCGATGGCTCCTGGCCGGCTGCCCAGGTCGACGTCTTCCAACGCTGGGTCGAAGGCGGAAAGCAGCAGTGAACACTGCTGGCAGCGTCAGGGCGTCGATGCTCGGCGGAGCTGGTCGAGGACGACCGGGTCGACCTTGCCGTCGTGCCAGCGCTCCTCGAAGTTCTCGCGCCCCATCCAGTCGTAGAGGTCGCGGGCGACGTCGCCGGTCCGGTAGCCGGTGACCGCGAGGCGCGCCGCGAGCTCGTCGACGACCGAGCCCTCGAGTGCGATCAGGTCCTCGTCGGGGGTGGTGCCGAAGTAGAGGTCGTGGAGGTCGAGCATGCGCTCCAGGTCGCCGATCGGCTCGGGCGAGTCGTCGCTCCGCAGGTCGACGACCACGTCGGACAGGCCGCCATAGCCCGCGCCCGGTGACACGACCAGCACCGCGGCGGCCTGCTTGCCCCGGGGATCGCCGCCCGCGTCCTGCCCGGCCCGCAGCGCCGCCACCAGCCGACGCGCGACGGGGAGCTCGTCGTGTCCCGCCAGCCACGCCTCGACCATGGCGTCGACGACCTGGGGGCCGGCGAGCATGTTGCCCTGGGCCGCGAACGCCCCGGCCGGATCCGTGCGGGCGAGGCCGCCGGCCCACGGCTGGCAGCGCTCGCCGGTGAACGTCGCGGTGCCGCCGTGCGCGTCGACGACGCCGGCCTGGCGCTCGGCACGCTGGGGATCGGCCGCGAAGAACCCGTCCAGCACCCCGGCCGCGGGCGTGCCGCCGGCGAGCATCTCCAGGCCCCGCGTCCGCAGCTCGAGGTTGCAGTAGGCCTGCGTCGCCAGGGCGCCGGCTCCCGCCGCCGCAGCGGGCACGTAGGCCCCGGCGGCCAGGAACTTGCTCGCCAACGCCACCCCGATCTCGGCCCCGTCGGCGCTCCGCCCCACGATGGAGAACGTCATGCCAGCAATTCTGCTGGCTCGACGTGAGCTCGTCTTGCCGGTCGCGACTGCCTACGGGCGTCCGGAGGGTCGGGAGACCGTCCATACACTGTCCTCGTGACCTGTCCCGTCTGCGGCGCGGCCGTGCCCGAAGGCGCTCGGTTCTGCCCGAGCTGCGGCGCCGACCTGGGGCTGCGCGGCGATCAGCGGCGGGTGGTCACCGTCCTGTTCGCGGACATCGTCGGTTTCACCACGTTGTCGGAGCACCGGGATCCCGAGCAGGTGAAGGGCATCGTCGACAGGTGCTTCCAGCGGTTGGTGACCGACATCGAGGAGTTCGGAGGCCGGGTCGACAAGATCGTCGGCGACGCCATCCTGGCCCTGTTCGGCGCCCCGATCGCCCACGAGGACGATGCCGAGCGGGCCGTCCGGACCGCGCTGCGGCTTCACGACACCCTGTGCGAAGCCGCAGCCGACCTGGGGCTCGACGTGCGCCTGCGGGTGGGCGTGAACACGGGCGAGGTCCTGGTGGGATCCCTGCGGGCCGGTGGCGACTACACCGCGATGGGCGATGTCGTGAACACCGCGCAGCGACTCCAGTCGGCGGCCGAACCGGGACAGGTGCTGGTCGGGCAGGCCACCTATCTCGCGACCCGGCGGGTGGTCACCTACCGGTCCGTGGGCGCCATCGCCGCCAAGGGTCGGGAGGCGCCGGTGGCGGCGTGGGTGGCCGAGGGTGCGCGCCTGCCACCCGGTCACCGGTCGGACCGCCGCCGGGCTCCGCTGGTCGGCCGTGACGACGAGGTCGCGCTCCTCTCCCACACGCTGAAGATGGCGATCGACCGCGGTCGGCCCGCCCTGATGCTCGTGCTCGGCGACGCCGGGTTGGGCAAGTCACGCCTGGCCGAGGACGTCGCCGAGAACGCGCGCGAGTGCCACGGCGCCCTGGTCCTGCCCGGGCGCTGCGTCCCGTACGGCGAGGCGAACGTGTGGTGGCCGGTCGCGAGCGCGGTCCAGGCCGCCTGCGACGTCGAGCCCGGCGACAGCCAGGAGGTCGTCACCGGCAAGGTCCGCGCCGCGGTGGCCGCGGCGCTCGACGGTGCCGACGGCGGCGCCGGCGCGGTCGACCGTGTCGTCGAGGGCCTGCTCCACCTCCTCGGGTTCGAGGTCCTCCGGGGCATCGACGCCACCCGCGCCCGCGAGGAGGTGACCGGCTCGCTGCTGGCGTTCACGGCCGCGCTCGCCCGCCGGCGCCCAGTGGTCATGGTGCTGTCCGACCTCCACTGGGCCGACGAGGCAGTCCTCGATGTCGTCGGCGAGCTCCTCCAGAGCACGAACCGGCTGCCGTTCGTCGCGCTCGCAACCGCCAGACCGGCGCTGACGGAGCGCTGGTCGCCGCCGGAGGGCGGGCACCACTCGGTCGTGGTCCACCTCGATCCGCTCGGGCGGGACGCTGCGACGCAGCTTCTCCGCACCCTCGCCGGCGAGCGGCTGGCCGAGCTCGGCGACGGTGTGGCCGACGACCTGCTCGACCGGGCGAGCGGCAACCCGTTCTTCCTCGAGGAGCTGGTCTCGTGGCTGGACGAGTCCGGGTCGACGCAGCTGCCCGACACCCTCCGCGGCCTGGTCGCGGCCCGGCTCGACGGGCTGACGCCGGCGGAGCGCCAGGTCCTCGAGGACGCAGCCGTGCTGGGCTCGCGCGGCCGGGTCGACTGGCTGGCGACCATGCAGCGCAAGAGCGACAGCGGCGACGCATCCGTGCACGCGAGCGTCCGCGTGCTCCAGGCCAAGGAGCTGCTCGCCGTCGAGGGCGACTCGTGGACGTTCCACTCCGAGCTGGTCCGGGAGGTCGCCTACGGCACGATGACCAAGCAGCGGCGGGCCAAGGTCCATGCGGGCATCGCGTCGTGGCTCGAGCGCGAGGAGTTCGAGCACCACGAGGCGGTGATCGACACCATCGCCCACCACTACGGGCGGGCCGCCGCGCTGAGCATCGACCTCGGGGGCGCCTCGGGAACGCTCGACGACAGCGTCGCCCGCGCCGTCGACTGGCTGCGGCGCGCCGGCATGCGGGCTGCGCATGCCGACACCCCCCGCAGGGCCGCCGTGCTGTTCTCCGAGGCCTTGACCCTCCTCGACACCCCGTCGCTCGCCGCACCGACCGCGGCCGACGCTGCCGTCGGCGGGCGGGGAGAGCTCCTCCTCGCCCGGGCTGCGGCGTACCGCGAGCTGCACGAGCTCTCGCCGGCGCGCGCGGACGCCGAGGCGGCACTGCGCCTCGCGGAGGCGACCGCCGACGAGCCCGCGGCGGTGGCGGCCACGATCGAGGTCGCCCAGGTCGCTCTGCGGAGCGGGACTCCCGAGGAGGCCGAGGCGCTGCTGGGCTCGGCGCTCGCCCGAGCCGGCGCCGCCGGCCACGACACGGGCCGGGCGGCGGCGCTGCGGGTGCGGGGCTTTGCCGCGCTGCTGCGCAACGACCCCGATGCGGCGGTGGCGTCGCTCGAGCCGGCGCTCGAGATCTACACGGCGCAGCGGGACCGCCTCGGGAGGGCCTGGGCGCTCCAGAACCTGTCGTGGGCCCACTTCATCGCCGGCCGGATCCACGACGCGGAGGCTCTCCTGCACGACTCTGCGGCCCTCTTCGCCGAGCTCGGCGACAGGGGCGGGCTGGGCTGGGCGATGGGCCTGCTGGCCTTCACCCGCTTCCACTCCGGATACGCGGACGAGGCGGAGACCATGGCGGAGGAGGTCTTCGGCGCCGCCGGCGAGGCCGGGGACCGCTGGGCCATGGGCATGGGCCAGGTGCTGACGGCCAGCATCCGGCTCTGGACCGGACGGGCCGAATCGGCCGTCGAGCGGGCACGCCAGGCCCTGGCGACGTTCGACGCGATCGACGACGACTACGGGCGCATCCAGGCCCGCCTCCCTCTCGGTCGCGCGCTGGTGACCGCCGGCCGCGTCGACGAGGGCTTCGCGGTGCTGGAGCAGGCCCGGGCGACGTTGCTCCCCAGCCACTCGCCCCGCTTCACCGCCTTCTCGGCCACCGGGCTGCTCGGCGCCGCGGTCCAGGTGGGCGATCGGCGGCGCGGCGGCGGCCGCGCTCGACGTGCTCCCCTCCCCCGAGCTGTCGTCGGACGACCTCGCGACCGCGGGAGCCGGCGAGTACCTGGTGTCCCGGGCGCTGCTGCAGCTCCAGCACTCGTGCCCTGCCGAGGCACTGGTGCTGCTGCGCGAGGTGAGCCGGGCGACCGGGGAGCGCGCCGCGGTCGGCTATTGCGGCGCCGTGACCGCCCTGGCCCTGGTCTCCACCGGCCGGCTGGACGACGCCGACGCTGCGGCGCGGGTGGTGGAGGACGACGAGCGCTCGACGTACCTCGACCGGCTGTGGTCGGGATTGGCCGCCGGTGCCGTCGCCGCCCGCCGGGGCGACCAGTCGGCTGTCGAACGGCGCTTCACCGACCTGTGCGCCGGGGTCGACGCCACCGACGACAAGGTCGCGCAGGCGCTGGCCCGTCTCGGGTGGGCGATGGCCCGCCAGGCTGTCGGCCACCCCGATGCGGCCGAGGCGGCCGAGGCGGCGGCTGACCGGTTCTCCGCGCTCGGCATCGATGCGGACGGGTGGACGGCAGCGCTCCGCCAGGCCGTCGACATCGAGCCCGCCGCGCCGGTCCCGGCTCAGACGTAGGGTCCCCTCGCCTGGGGGAACCCTACGTCCGGCCCTCGACCACCTATGGGATCGCGGCGATCCGGGACGCCCAGTCGGCCGGGGCCTGACCGGCGACGACCTGATCCTGGAGCTGGGTCGCGGCATTGGTCGCGCCATCGGTCCGCAGACCCCAGCCGTACGGGAACAGCGGGTCGTAGTCCTTGTCACCGACGTTGATCGGCACCTGCGCTTCGCTGCGCGGCCACGTCACCGACAGGCGGCCGGTGAAGCCCTGCCGCCCGAACAGCACGTCGGCGACGCCGGCCCCCTCGCTGCCCGGCAGCCAGGATGCGACGAGCGCGTCCATCTGGTCGATCTGGTCGGACACCACCTGCGGGCGTCCCGACACGATGAGCACGACGCACCGCTCGATCGTGCCGCACACCCTGTCGACGACCGCCTGGTCGCCGGGCTGCAGCGAGAGCGACTTCTCCTCGAGTTGGACCGGGGTGCAGAACCCGCACTCGGGCCCGCCGATGTCGCCGTAGCCCTCGGAGTACGGGGTCTCGCCCACCACCACGATGCCGACGTCGGCACCGTCCATCGGTGCCGAGGCGTCCTCGCTGAAGGTCACGTTCGCGCCCGGTGCCACCTCACGGATGCCCTCGAGGATCGTCGTGCCCGGGATGACGTCGCCCGATACACCCTGCCACTGGATCGTCCAGCCGCCGGCCTGGTTGCCGATGTTGTCCGCGTTGCGCCCGGCCACGTAGACGTTGCCGGAGGGAGCGAGCGGCAGCAGGTCGTCGCTGTTCTTCAACAGCACCTGCGACTCCGCCACCGCCTCGCGGGCCAGTGCCCGATGCTCGGGGCTGCCGACCTGGTCGATGTCGTCGAGCGTCGCGAACGGGTGCTCGAACAGGCCGAGCTCGAACTTCTTGCGCAGGATCCTGCTGACGGCATCGTCGATGCGGCTCATCGACACCCGCCCGGCCTGGACCTCGGCCAGGAGCAGGTCCTCGAACTGCTTGGCGCTGTTGGGCTCCATGAACATGTCGATGCCGGCGTTGACGCCGACCCGCACCTTGTAGGGCGTCAGGCCCCCGTTGGTCGGGTCCGACGGGTCGGGGATCTGGTGGATGCCCTCCCAGTCGGAGATGACGAAGCCCTCGAACCGGGTGCTCTCCTTGAGGAGGCCGGTGATGAGCTCCTGGTTGGCGTGCATCTTGATCGGATTCCCGACGCCGTCCTCGACCCAGTCGACGCTGGAGAACGACGGCATGATCGCACCCACGTCATGGCGGCGGATGGAGTTCTGGTAGGGAGCGAAGTCGAGCCGGTCGAAGCTCCGGCGGTCCGTCACGGTGACGCCCTGATCGATCGTGTAGCGCTGGTCGAACCAGGGCTTGCCCACGTTGGCCGCCGCGACGGCCGCGTCCCAGACGGTGTTGCCGTCGCCGGCGAAGTGCTTGGCCGTCGACAGGACGCTGCCGTCATCCGCAAGGTCGTCACCCTGCAGTCCGTCGATGATGGCGCTCATCCGGATGACGAGCTGTGGGTCCTCGCTGAAGCTCTCGTAGCTGCGGCCCCAGCGCTCGTCACGGGTCACGCAGACGCAGGGCGAGAAGTTCCACGGGATGCCCGTCGCCCGCACCTCGGCGGCCGTGGCGCGGCCGATCGCCTCCGCCAGGCGAGGGTCGCGGCTCGACCCCAGCCCGATGTTGTGCGGGAAGACGGTCGCCCCGAAGACGTTGCCGTGGCCGTGCACCGCGTCGATGCCGTAGATCAGCGGGATCCCGAGCCGGGTGTTCAGGGCCTGGGCCTGGAAGGTGTTGACCATCTCGACCCAGGAGGTCGGCGTGTTCACCGGCGGAGTCGATCCGCCGCCCGACAGCACCGATCCCAGCTGCCACTGCGCGATGAGCGTGGGATCGTCGAAGACGGCGCCGCGCTCGGCCTGGGTCATCTGGCCGATCTTCTCCTCCAGCGTCATGCGGCCGAGCAGGTCCGCGACCCGCCGGCCGACCGGCTGGTCGGAGTCGCGGTAGGGAAGAACGGCGGCCCCTGGTGAGCTGGCGGTTTCGGCGCCTGCTCCCGCCGGACTGGCGGCCACCGGCGCCAGCACCAGCGCGACGAGGACGGCGACAAGGCACTGCCTTGGACGAGACGGCTTGATCAACGGAATCACCCCCCGGAACCCGTTTTCAGCGGTCTACCGCCCACGGTACGGACGGCGTCGTCAAGGAGGCAACAAGATCCGTGCTTTCGCGTGAACGAACCATGAACGCGATGGGCGTCACAGACGGTCGCAACGACCCTCTCTCCTTCGCCCACCTCACCGGCTGGCGCGACCGTTGCCTATCGTCCTGACGCCCTGGCTATCTGTCTTGTCCGGCGCGGCGCAGCGGGCGGAAGAAGTCCCGGATGTCCCCGACCAGCAGGTCGGACGCGTCGTACGGCGCGAAGTGGCTGCCCCGGTCGTAGTGGCGCCAGTGGACGATGTTGGCGTGGTCACGCCGCGCGAGCTTGGGCACGGACTGGAAGTCCTCGGCGAAGATGGCCACGCCGGTGGGCGCAGTGGTCGGCCCGGCCGGCTGGTCCTGGGCGTGCGCGTCCTCGTAGTAGTAGCGGATCGACGAGCCGATCGTCCCGGTCAACCAGTAGATGGCGGCGTTGGTTATGACGTAGTCGGGGTCGGTCCAGTGCCGGTACAGCTGGCTCACCCAGGCCAGCCACCCGGCCGGCGAGTCCTGCAGCGCGTAGGCGAGGGTCTGGGGCTGGGCGGACTGGTACTGGTTGTAGGCCAAGCCGCCACCACCGGCGAAGTCCTCGAGGAACCTGAGCGCGGCCATGTCCTCGTCGGTCATGTCCTCGAACTCGGCGGGGTCACCGGACGGGAACGAGAACAGCTGCGTCACGTGTACGCCCGCCACCCGGTCGGAGGCGTGGCGTCCCAGCTCGGGGGAGATCATCGAGCCGCTGTCGTTGCCGTGGGCGCCGTAGCGGTCGTAGCCCAAGCGGTCCATGAGCTCGGCCCAGGCCCGCGCCACCCGGCCCGTGGTCCAGCCCGTGTCGCGGGTCGGCCCCGAGAATCCGACGCCCGGCCTCGACGGAACCACCAGGTGGAATGCGTCGGCAGGGTCGCCGCCGTGTGCCCGCGGGTCGGTGAGCGGCCCGATCAGCTCGAGGTACTCGACGGCCGTCATCGGCCAGCCGTGAGTGGCGATGAGCGGCAGGGCGTCGGGCTCGGGCGACCGCACGTGCAGGAAGTGGATGCTCTGGCCGTCGATCGTGGTGGTGAACTGGGGGAAGGCGTTGATCCTCGCCTCCTGCGCCCGCCAGTCGTAGCCACTGCGCCAGTACTCGACCAGGGTCCGGACGTGGTCGAGGGGCACGCCGTAGGCCCACTCGACCCCGGGGAGCTCGTCCGGCCAGCGGACCCGGCCGAGCCGGTCGCGCAGGTCGTCGAGGTCCGCCTCGGGCACCTCGACCCGGAAGGGTTGGACGGCGGCGTCACCTGCTGCAACGGTCATGCCCGTGCATTCTTCGTCATGGGCGCCGACAGTACGAAACGAAACACTGCGTTTCAAGGCACCCCTCAGGTGACCGAGACGGCACTCCGGGGCCGCCAGGCCGAGGCGCGGCGCAACGACGCGGCGATCCTCGCGGCCGCCCGGGCCGTGCTCATGGACGACCCCGACGCCTCGATCGCAGCCGTGGTCGAGCGGGCCGGAGTGAACGTGGCGTCGCTGTACCGCCGCTTCGCCAGCAAGGAGGACCTGCTCCGCCGGCTGTGCGGCGACGGCCTGCTCACCTACGCCGGCATTGCCCGCCGGGCGGTCGAGGACATGGAGCGCGACGACGCTGACGTGTGGCAGAGCTTCGTCCGCTTCATGGAGGAGATCGTGGCGGCCGACACCCACGCCCTGACCATCCGGCTCGCCGGCCGGTTCCGCCCCACCGAGGAGGAGCAGCGCAACGCGGCCGAGGCGTTCCGCCTCAACGAGCAGCTCGTCCGCCGGGCCCAGGAGGCGGGCGTGCTGCGCGACGACATCGGTCCGCACGACCTGAGCTTCGTGTTCGAGCAGGTCAGCAACCTGAAGGGCGCCACGCCGGAACGCACGGCCGAGATCCGGGCCCGCTTCCTGGCCCTCCAGCTAGACGGCCTGCGCGCCCCTGCCCGCACCCCGCTCCCCGGTCCCGCCGCCACCGGCGAGGAGCTCCGCGCCCGCTGGGACCCGCCGCCGCGCCGCCCGCCGCGCGGCTGATCCAGGGGCCGCTGGTGCCTGCCCACAGCGAGCGGAGGTCCCGCAGGGCCCGTGACCATCCGGGGAGGTCACGGTGACGCTCGTTCGGTGTCCGGCGGACGAACCCGGCGGGGTGAGTGCTGCGTCAGACGCCTGCTCGCGTGTCCGAGCCATCGCGGTGGGACCGATGAACCCAGCCGCTGTTGCTGCTCAACCCCGGTGTGCTGATCGACTGACGAGCGCGGCGGCGCCAGCCAGCCACGCGGCTAGCCGGGCTCGTCCCCGCCCGTCGTCGACCCCAGCAGGCGGCGGGCCCGGCGCCCGAGGTCGCCGAGGTCGACGCGGCCGGCGTCGGCCGCCGCCACCAGGCGCTCAGCCAGGTCGAGGGCGGCATCGAGGATCGGCGCCTGCGACGCCGCGTCCTGGCCCATGTCGTGGAGGATCGTCCGCTCGGTGCGCGAGGCCACGATCGGATCAGCGATCCCGTCGACCCACACCCGCGTGCGTCGCCCGCCGCCCCGCTCGTCGCCGCGCAGCGGCTCGAGAGCGTAGATCCTGTCGGCTCGGGCGAACTTGCCGAAACCCAGGAACACCATGCGCGGCTCTCCTGGCACGCGACGATTATCGGTCGGACCGGCCGGGCCCTGCCATCCCCGCACTCTGGCTGCGCGTGCCGCCGCGTCCGTGACCTGGTGGGTCAGAACGAAGACCGGGACGCCGTCGTGGTGGTCGCCCTGCCAGCGGTTGGCCATCTCGTAGCTGCGGCGGCCGGAGATGACCGCCTGGGTGACGTTCAGGTGTCGAGGGCGCGGCGCGTGGTGAGCTGGCGTCGGTGATGGTCGTAGTGCTGGGCCGGGTAGTGGTAGATCTCGGCGACGGTCATGATCTCCTTGAAATAGGGATCCCAGCCGACGGGGAAGTGCATCGCGAGTGCGAGTGTCCGCTCGGACTCCCGGGCCAACCTGCCGCGGAGATGGCCGATCGTGCTGTCCATGAGTCTCCCCATGGCGCGGCTGCCCAGGACCGCTCCGCCAGGAAGGGCGCTGAGGTAGTTGATGACATGGAACGGACGGGTACCTGCGTTCAGGATCGCGGCGAACACCTGAGAGACGGTGGGTGGAAGCCGGCCGAAGCCCTTCACCATCGGGAGCAGGACGCGGACGAGGAAGAAGGCGAACAGCATGTGAAACAGCAGCTGCCTATTCGTCCACCTCGTTCCGTTGGTCACCCTACGGAGCTCGGCGGGTGCGGCGGAGTAGAGCAGGAGGTGGAAGTCAGCTCTCACGCGCTCGAGTTCGGCGTCGATGTCGCGTCGATCCATCGCCATTCCAGCGTAAGCAGCGGCCGTCGCGCCGGGACTCGCCACCTCCCGGCAGATGGGGGCAGGGTCGAAGCTGCTCAGTCGCCCGCGTCGCTCCGCACGAGGAACGACACGTCAGCGGCCTCGATCGATGAGGGCGTGAAGCGACACAACCGCGTGGTCGGTAGATCGAGCGACGAGACGAAGCGCGGATCCCAGCTCGACGGATCGGGCCCGAGGTAGCGGGCGAACTTCTTCATGGCGCGATCGCGATCAAGGGGGACGATCTCGCCGCCGCCACGTGCGCGCACGTGGATCACCTCGCCGGTCTCAACTTCGCACACATCTACTACAAGGACGAGCGGTCGGCCGGCGAGGACCGCTCGATGCAGGAAGTTCGCCGTATCGGTGAGCCAATAGAACGTCGGCTGCTCGTAGAGGTACCAGAGGGGTCGCAGCGTCGGACCATCTGTGGCTACGCAGGCGACCAGCGGGCGCTGAAGAAAGGCGTCGACGTCGACAGGCTCGCCGTACACATGACGATCTTGCACCGGTCGGGATCGAGACGCTCGTGGTGACGTCGGAGCACCGATCGAGGTTCAGGCGACGGGGGTGTCCGCTTCTGGCACTCCCCCCGTCGTGTCGCGTCCTCGCCATACCAGCGCGGCCCGAAGGTTCGTGCTCATGACCTCGAGACCGGCGAGTTCGGGATACACGGCATGGCGGTCTTGAAGCGCTCGATGCGCGACCTCGACCGTCACTCCGGCCGGATGTCGCTCGATCAAGGTGATGCTGCCCTCGGTGGGGACCACGCCGGGCGTGAGAACCCGCAGGTACCAGCCGACCAAGCCTTCCTCCCGGATGATCTTCCTCGCGGCCTGTCGCCCGATCCGGATGCCGAGCTTGAAGCAGGGTCCGCGAGGCGCGGTGATCTGGACCACGGCGCTGCCCCACTGCCACGCATCGCCGATGCAGACCTCCGCCTCAAGCGCACCGCGGAGAGTGACGTTCTCGCCCATGAAGCCTGGATCGATGTCTGACCCGACGATCTCGCCGATGCGCGGGAAGTGCTCGACCGGGAAGACGTAGACGGCTTGATCTGACCCGCCATGTACCTGACCGCCGGAGGGCGTCGGACAGCGTGTCTGCTTGACGGTCCCCATCCAGGTTGAGCGTGCTGAGGTTGAGGGACGAGACGGTGACCGGCCTCTTGTCGATGGCGCTGATGACGTCACCCGATGAGTGCCGGAGCAGAACGCTCGGCTCAGCCACGTTGACGGACACGATCTCGTAGCTCCGCACAGCAACAGCGTGCCCCACGGGGGTGGAGCGAGCAGGTGAGCGGCTCGACTCCCTGACCGCTGGCGCTGCCGGACTCCTCGAAGGGGATGCCGCCGGCTGGGCGGTTCACGACCTGGTCGAGGAGCATGGTGCGCAGCCCGCGGCCTCGGCCGGGTCGAGATGGTGGGCGCCGCGGCACCCGCGTCGCACCACGGCCGACGGCCTGGCTCCCGCGTAGCAATGACATCCGCGTTATAAGCCCTGGCCAGGCGTACCGCGGCGGACCAGGCCGCCAGCGTGAGCGTCGTGCCGTACGACAGCGACCGGTGCCGTCCGGAGGCGGCCGCGCGATGAACGCGCGATGGAACGACTCTCTGACTTTGTTCGACTAACTGGACCCGAGGGCGATGATTTCCGCAGCCGTGTCGGGTCAAACCATCGAAGCAGATCCATCCGCGCCCGGGAGGAACCGTGACCGAGCAGACCGCCAGCGCCCTACCCCCAGTCGTCGACCCGCGGACCTGGCAGGCCGCGCTCGACGAACTGCGTATGCGGGAGAAGGCCGCCACCCGTGAACTCGACGCCATCGCTGCACAACGCCGCAGACTGCCGATGGTCGAGCTCCCGGACTACACGCTGATCGGTCCGGACGGCCCCATCCGACTGGTCGACGTATTTGACGGGCGCTCCCAACTCATCGTCTACAACCACATGTGGTCCGATGGCGCGGAGTGGCAGTGCGGCGGCTGTACTGGGCTGACGTCGCAGTACGTCCGGCTGGGCTTCCTCGACAACTACGATGCCCGCTTCGTCGTCGTTACCAACGGGCCCATCGAAGAAGCGCTGGCCTACAAGGCCAAAGTCGGCAACAGAATGGACTGGTACTCGTCGTCGGAAAGCTCGTTCGGCGCGGACGTAGGCGCGCCGCCCGGCGGGGGCTTCGCGGTGAACGTGTTCCTTCGCGAGGGCGACACGGTCTACCGCACCTGGCACACAGACGGCCGTGGTACCGAACAGCTCAGCTATACCTTCGCGTTGATCGACATCCTGCCGTGGGGCCGCCAGGAGGAATGGCAGGATTCACCCGACGGTTGGCCGAAGTCGCCCACCTACTCCAACTGGCTCGACTCTCCCGATGTCGCCCGGCTTTACGGCCCGAGCGGAGACGCCAAAGCGAGGCCCGCGGGATCCGCTGGTCTCTAGCGATGTGAGTCGTGAGGTTGAAGTGATGGCAACGAAGCCTTCGCGGAATGGTCACCTGCCGATCAACGGTCTGAGCCTCTATTACGAGGTGTATGGCGAGCTCGGCAAGTCGAAAACGTGTCCGTTGCTGCTGATCCCTGGCGGGTTCATGGCCACCGACTCGATGAAGGCGTGGGTGTCCGCCTTCGCGGGCAAGCGCGCCGTGATCGTTTTCGACCAGCAAGGGCACGGCCGCACCCCGGACACGTCGCGCAAGATGTCGTACGAGCAGTTCGCCGACGATGGCGCGGCGTTGCTGCGCGCGTTGGAGGTCGAGCGCGCCGATGTGATGGGCTACTCGCAAGGCGGCGGGGTCGCGCTGCAGCTCGCGCTCCGTCACCCGACGCTCGTCAACAAGCTGGTCTCGCTGTCCGCCACCTACCGCAAGGACGGCTGGTACCCGTCGGTGTTGGAGGGCATCGAGGGTCTCAGCGCCACAGCGTTTGCCGGTACGCCCGTCGAGAGGGCGTTCAAGGAGCACACGCCGGACGCCACGGCGTTCGACGCCTACCTCGAAAAGATGAAGGTCTTGAGCATCGATGACCAGAACATCAGCGACGCGCAGATGCGTTCGATTTCTGCGAAGACGATGGTCATCGTCGGCGATGCGGATTCCGTGAAGCCGGAGCATGCGCTGGCGATGTTCAAGCTGCGCGGTGGCGGCGATGAGGAAGCGGCAGCGTCGGGGATGCTGCAGAAGGTTCCGGCCGCGCGCTTGGTGATTCTGGCGGCGACTTCGCACATCGGCATCTCTGGGGAGTCAGCGGTACTGGCGCCGATGGTGAGTGCGTTTCTCGATGATGTGATGCCGGCGACGCCGGATCTCTTCTAGGCTTCGCCCGAGCTGATGGCGCACATGGGCCATTCCAGCCCTCGTGCGGCGCTGATCTACCAGCACGCGACGAAGCGCGGCGAGCCGGCGATCGGGGACTTCCTCGGTGGGCTCATCGAGGGCAGGAGCAACGGCCCGGTAGGCGTTTCGGGGGGTTCCGTCGGGGCCGATGGTGCACGGGGGGGCACGCCGAGGTATGACCGGCAGAACGACGATGACCCGCTCAGATCGTCGCCACTGCGACTGACCTGGGCGGGCCCCTTTGTGGAGCGGACGACGGTGTGTGGTGTCAAGACATAGGAAACGGGTGTCGCGCGTCATAGGAAACAGCGGGGGGTCCACCACCGTCGCTGTGGTCGTCTTGACGCTCCGGGTATGTCACGTGCCCGGCTGGTCATCACCGCAGTGGTCGTGGAAGGTCGTGGGGTTCGGGAGGTCGCTCGCGACTATGGCGTGTCGCCGGGCTGGGTCTCCCGGCTCGTGGCCCGCTACCGCGACGAGGGCGGGGCCGCGTTCGAGCCGCGGTCACGCCGGCCGCATCGATCACCGTGGGCGACGCCGGCGGAGACGGTCGAGCTGATCATCGATCTGCGGCGCCGCCTGGTCGCGGCAGGCGACGACGCCGGTGCGGAAACGATCGGCTGGCATCTCGCCCACCACCACGGCGTGTCGCTGTCGGCCGCGACCATCGGCCGCTATCTGCACCGCGCCGGGCTCGTCACGCCGCAGCCCCACAAGCGTCCCCGCTCCTCCTACGTGCGCTTCCAGGCCGAGCAACCGAATGAGACCTGGCAGGCCGACTTCACCCACTACCGGCTCGCGACCGGCGCCGACGTCGAGGTCCTGTGCTGGCTTGACGATCACGCCCGCTACGCCCTGCGGCTCACCGCGTATCAGCGCGTCACCGGAACAATCGTGCTCAACGAGTTCCGCGCTGCCATAGCCCACCACGGCGTCCCCGCGTCGACGCTGACCGACAACGGCATGGTGTTCACCACCCGCCTGTCCGGCGGCAAGGGCGGCCGCAACGCCTTCGAAGCCGAGCTTCGCCGCCTCGGCATCGACCAGAAGAACTCTCGGCCCAACCATCCGACCACCTGCGGGAAAGTCGAGCGGTTCCACCAGACCCTCAAGCGCTGGCTACGCGCCCAACCCAACCAGCCCGCGACCAGCAGCGAGCTGCAAGCACTGCTCGACGTCTTCGCCGCCCACTACAACCACGAACGACCTCACCGATCCCTGCCCGAGCGATGCACCCCCGCGGACGCGTACCACCGGCGACCCAAAGCGACCGCCAGCGACCGCAGCGACGACAGCCACGACCGCGTCCGCCACGACGTCATCGACAACAGCGGAAAGATCACCCTGCGCGTCAACGGCCGCATGCACCACATCGGCCTCGGCGCCACCCACCGCGGCACCCGAGTCGTCGTCCTCGCCCACGACATCGAGGTCCGGGTCGTCCACGCCACCACAGGCGAGCTCATCCGACAGCTCACCATCGACCCGACCAAGGACTACCAACCCCTCGGCATCCCACCCGGGCCCAAACCCCGCCAACCACCCAGATAAGGGTTCAAGGTGTTTCCGATGTCTCGCGACATCACATGGAGCGGACGACGGGATTCGAACCCGCGACCCTCACCTTGGCAAGGTGCTGGGAACTCCGCTCCTGAGCGCTGAGCAGGGCAGACGATGCGTCAGATGCGGCGGCGACATCGCCTGCACGCATCTGCAAGCGAAAGTCGATTGGCAAGCCGATTGGCAAGCTGGCGGCTCGGCTGGCGTGGTCCCCGAGGAGTGCGCTTCGTCGAGCGGTTGCACCGGTGAGCGAGGCGGTCCGAGTCATTCCCCACCAGAATCAGATCGCTGAGGGAGGATCACGCCGCCGTCTTCCAGGAACTTGATGCGACCCACCCTGCGCTATTCGTTGCTGTCGTGGGCAGTGATCGACGTGGCGGGCCGGTTGCGTTCCAGGTCGGCGATGCGTGTCTCGAGCTCGTCGATGCGGCGCTCGAGCGCGGCGATCCGGGCCGCGTCGGTCTCGCGCCGCTCGGCGTCGCGTCGCAGGCGAGGTGATGCCGCCGCCCGGTCCGTGACGGACACGAGGGGCACGAGCCGTTGGGGCCCGTGGGGCCCGGGGACGAGGCGCGACGGGATCTGGCCGCTGCGGTACCAGGTGCGCAGCGCGGCGCGCGAGACGCCCGTCTCGGCTGACGCCCGTTCGAGCGTGACCCACTCTGACCCGTCGAGCTGCGCCGAGAGTTCCAGCTCGGTCTCCCAGGCGTCGAGCCGATCCTCCCAGCTCACGAGACGCTCCCCACGGGACTGACCCTGTCACATAGCATGGTATTGACATGCTACTGGCAAGGGTCGAGTGTGCGGGACATGTTCGAGCGATTCACCCCCCGGGCCCGCCAGGCCGTCGTGCTGGCGCAGGAAGAGGCCCGCCTCCTGCAGCACAACTACATCGGCACCGAGCACATCCTCCTCGGCCTGATCCACCTCGGCGACGGCATCGCCGCGCAGGCGCTGAGCCGCTTCGGCTTGACGCTCGACGCCGCCCGGCTGCAGGTGCGCGAAGAGATCGGTGCCGGTCAGCAGGAGCCCCCGCCCGGGCACATCCCGTTCACGCCGCGCTCGAAGAAGATCCTCGAGTTGTCGCTACGCGAGGCCCTCTCGCTCGGCCACAACTACATCGGCACCGAGCACATACTCCTCGGCCTGATCCGCGTGACCGAAGGGATCGGCGCGCAGGTGGTCGCCGCGCACGCCCCCGGCAACGACCTCAACACCGTGCGCGCCGCGGTCATCGACCTCCTCCCCCCCGTGGGCTCGGCGCCGGCGGAACCGTCCGAGCACGCAACGAAGGACATGACGCCGGCGGCCGAGGCGGCGCTCGACGCCGCCGCCCGGCTCGCCGGCGCAGCCCCCCTCGGGTCGCACCACCTCCTGCTGGGGGCCCTGGCCGACCCCGACAGCATCGTGTCGCGATCGCTCGCCTCGCTCGACCTCGACGTCGACGACCTACGCGCGAAGCTGCAATCGGCGGACGTCACCGGCTCCACCGACGAACCCCCCGAAGAGGCCGGCCGCCGGCAGATGCAGATCCGCGTCACCCACGACCGGCTATCCCTCGAGACCGCCGAACCCACCCTGGTCGACCTCGCCCGCGCCGCACTGGACGCACTCGGCGACGAGGCCCGCTTCTCCGGCGAACTGCCGACTGACCACCCGGTCACCGTAAGCCTCGGCACCGTCTGGCAGTCGCTACGCGACAGCCTCGACAACATCCGCCGGCGGGCCACCGCACAAGCGGAAGAGCCGGGCTCCGCCGCGTGAGCGTCAAGCGACCCCGGCAGCCGAGGGCCGGTCCAGTTGGAGGGCATGGTGGACATCGGCGACGCGATGTCGCCGATGTGGCCGAGCGTTTAGAGAGCCGTTTCGTGGCCTCCTTGGGCGCCATGTGACGGAATCGATGGCTTGGGTTAGCGCAGTAGGGCGGCGCGTCAGAGATCCCGTGCGGTGCCGTTCCGGGCATCCGACGATGACGCATGTCCACGTGATCGTGACCATGACGCAGCCCGGCGGGGGTGGGCGGCGACTGCCGCGGTCACGCTGCCGCCCTCCTGCAAGCTGGCGGCTGCAAGCTGGCGGCCTGTCTGCCGAGCGCCTCCCGACGGATGGCTCGCCTCGATCACGTAACGAGTTCGCACAACTACAGCAAGCGCGGCCCTCGTAAGCTGGTGGTGTGCGTAAAGCGCTCGGGGAGCGGTCGTACTACTGGTTCGCCGGCGTCGGCCTCTTCATGCTCACCGCAGTGCTCGTCGTGCTTGCCATCGCCACTGCCGTGGGCCTGCTTCCGTTGCCCGGTGGCACGAACGCCGCGTCTTCAACGACCACGACAACGGCGACGATCCAGCCTGGCCCTGGCGAAACTGCGTCGGCGCGCGACGCAGATCTGCCAGGCGACCCGGGCCAGACGGACTTTACGGTGTTCGTGTGTCGCGAGGCTTGGGACCGGGACGGCGGTCGGAACCAGGCGATTCAGATCGACGCCGCTCTCAGTCGTTCAGGCGAAGCCGGCGACATTGCAAACCACGAGTGGACTCTGTATGACGAGGTCTCGCTCACTCATCTCCGGGACAAGCTCGTAATCATTGAGGACGCTGATCACCCTGAGGCGGAAGTCGCCACCTGGGCGGCCGACTATCGGGCCTCCGAGGGCATTGCAGGGCGTGACCAGATTCAGCTGATCGACAATCCAGGTCCAGAGACCCCGTGGCGGTTGAGCATCATCTCCTGCCCATCGGAGTAGAGCACAGCGAGTTCAGGACCGAGGTCACGGTCTTGCCGTAGGTGAACGGGGTGGCGGTGGCGGATCGGGCGGCGGCAGCACCGCCCGATCGACAGCCGATGGATCCTGGGAACCCGTCATGCACGCATCGTGGCCATCCCGGCGCCCCACGCGCATCACCCTCGCCGGATGACCGACCAGCTGCACCGCACGGCCCGTGCTCGGCTCAAAGTGCTTGAGCCGAGGACGCTTGATCCTGAAGAACCGGACTCGCCAGATCAGCGGCAAGGGTCGGATGTCCTGGGACCTCACAAGCGCAGGGTCGATGTCCGACTCCGGCTGATGCTTGACGAGGCGGGTTCACCTGATGCCTTACGGTCAAGCTGGCCAGGGGTCGTCGACGGTGACGCCTTGACCCTCAGCCGGCGTTGGAGGGCACTCAGGGCTGGCAAGCGGGCTGAGCGTTAAGGGGCGCATGATCGGTACGGCCGGCGCCCAGCTGCAGGCACAAGTATCCGTCGCGATCTGTCGCGCTGTGAGCACGGCGACGATCGTTGGCAAGCTGGTCACCGTGCCCGAACTCGCCACGACCGCGGATATCCCGTCCTGGCTCGAGGTCGTGCGCGAGGTCGAGCCGTTGTTCGGCCCTATGCCGACGTTTGATGGGACGTTGGAGCGCTCGATCGCGCGCTCTGGTGCCTGGTGCATCCGCGTCGACGGTGTTGTGGCCGCCGGCATGATTGTCAGCCCGATCGAACGTGCGGCGATCGATTGGCTTGCTGTCCGGAGGTCGATGCGGGGCCAGGGCTTCGGCCGCGATCTGGTCGCTCATGCCCTACGCGCGTTCGAGGGCGCCTCAGAGGTCATCGTCGACACGTTCGGCAACGACAACGTCGAAGGTCGGCCGGCGCGTCGGCTCTACGAGTCGTTCGGGTTCATCGCTGCCGAGGAGCTCGAACGCGGTCCTGAGGGTGGTACGCGGCAGCGTTACCGGCTCGTGACGTCCGCGTAGCAGTGTGCCGCGCGGAACTCAGCACACCGGTGACCAATGAGAGAACGTGCGATAGCGGCATCGCGCCCCCGAAGGAACCCCAGTCCCGGCGGTAGGTGATACCACCGGAGAACAACTCGTCCGCACGTTCTGGGACGCCCCAGGCCGGCGAAGGCCGAACGCAGATCGATAGCCGAATCTGTGTCTCGGCGACCGACGGCAGTTCATCAGGAGTCTGAACTGTTAGGAGACGTCTGTCCTGCTCGCGCGCGAGGACGACCCGGTACCACGCAGGGAGCGAGACCTGGCCGTCCGAATCGGTGAAGGGTCGCAGCGACGCTCGCACCGCCGCCGCGACCGCTTCTTCGCCCGAGCGGCGGATGGCCAGAGCCATCGGTCCCGCGCCGACGAAACCGCGTGCGGCCGAGTCGACGCTGTCGAAGGCGATGGGGAACTCGATTTCGTCGTCCTTTACGACAGTCAGCGTCGCATTGGCGAGGGTGTCGTCGAGGCTGCCTGGTTCCGACAGCGCAAACATGCCGCTGTGCCTCATGCCGTCAAGTGCGGCGGGCGGGAACAGTGGGGGGTTAAGGGGTGGCTTGGTGAGGATGATGTGTAGTGGTGTGAGGAGGTGTGGATGAGGGGTGGGTTGAGGGGAGAGGGGGTGATTGGGTTGGTGAGGGTTGTTTGGGGGTGGGGAGGTGTGTGTTATGAAGGGTGAGTTGTTTGGGGTAGAGTGTAGGGTGGGTGGGAGGGAGGGTGTGAGGGACGCCGAGCGGGAAGAGATCAGTCTGGGTGTGCCGGGGGAGACGTTCAGCGCATCGCGTGTCGGGTCGGGCGACCCGACGGTGAGGCGAGAGGTGCCGCCAACGGTGGCCGGGGGGTAGGGCGTGGCGGGCCATGAGCGGCCGGGACCGGGCCGGGGCGAAGATGCAAACTGGCTGCGGGCTGGCGGCCAGGTGACGGGTGGCTGGAGGAGTGGTGGTCGCCCGAGGAGATCGCCGCCGCTTGGTCTGAGTTCCCCGATCCATGATGTGGGTGAGCACGAGACGATCTACCAGGCCCTGTTCGTGCAGGGCCGCGGGGAGTGCGGGGAGCTGGCCGCTGCCTGCGCAGTGGGCGACGCGGCGGCGTCGCGCCGACTGAGAACCGGGTCGCATCCGGGCATGGTCATGATCAGCGACGCCCGCGAGGCCGCCGACCGGGCGTACCGGCCACTGGGAGGGCGACCTCTCGTGGGCAAGGCCAGCAAGTCGGCCGTCGGCACCTGGTCGAACGCAGCACCCGGTTCGTGCTGTTGCTGCACCTGCCCAACGGCAAAGAGCCGGGCGTCGACGAGGCGATGCGCAAGGCGATCGCCACTCTGCCCGGCGAGTTGGTCCGGACGATCACCTGGGACCGGGCAAGGAGATGTCCGCCACGCCGCCTTCACGATCGACACCGGCTCGCCGTCTACTTCTGTGACCCCCACAGCCCCTGGCCGCGGCCCAACGAGAACACCAACGGCCTGTGCGCCAGTACATGCCAAAGGCACCGACCTGAGCGTCACCCGCGACGATCGCGCCGCGCAGCTCAACAACGAGCAAGAGGGGTAGAAAAGGGAGGGGGGGGTGGGAACAGCGGCTTGAACACCGCTGCGATGCCCGACGAGGCGACACGCGTGGGGATGATGGCAGCGGTGAGGTCCCGCGACACCCGACCGGCCTCGCGAAGAGCCCGCACCTTGTCGTCGGCGAACTGGAAGGAGCTGAAGCCGGTCACCAGATCGAAGGAGTCGGTGTCCCACGGCAACGCCTCGAGGTCGCCGACTCGAAAGTCGCCGTCAGGCGTCCGGCCGGCGGCGATCTCGATGAGCTCGCCCGACGCGTCGATGCCAGCGACCTCGGCGCCGCGATCGGCCGCCATCCTCGCGAACCGGCCCGCACCGCAGCCACAGTCGAGCACGGTCGACCCTGGATCGATGTGAGCCCGGTCAAGCACGTGCTCGTAGACCGGTGATCCCCAGCCGCTGGGCCCCTCCCAGGTCTCGGCCCAGTCAACGGCGCGTGCGCCGAACAGTGGCCCCCAGCGGGTCGCGCTGCCCGCCTGCTCCCGACTCGTCTCCATCGAGACCCTCCTCCCACCTGAAGCAGACTGGAACGGTCTCCACTCTTTGCCGACGTGCGCGCAACGGATAGGACAAAATCTGGACTTCACGGCCCCGGCGCGTCGTGTGACACTCCGGCCATGCGGACCTACGGCCAGTACTGCCCAATCGCTCGGGCCTCAGAGATCCTCGCCGAGCGCTGGACGCCGGTCATCCTGCGGAACCTCCTCCTCGGCTGCCGGACGTACACGGAGATCGGCGCCGGAGCGCCCGGCTTGTCACGAACCCTCCTCACCCAAAGGCTGCGTCAGCTGGAGCGGGTGGGCATTATCGAGATCCATCCCAAGCCCACAGGCCGTGGCGTCACCTACGAGCTCACCGAAGCCGGGCGCGACCTCTGGGACGTCATCATGGCGCTCCGCACCTGGGGGGAACGATGGCTCGAGGTTGGCGACGAGCACACCAATCCCAGCCTCGTGTTGTGGGCGTGGTGCACCGTTTACCTCGACCGCGACCGGCTCCCCGCCGAGCGTGTCGTGGTGCGCTTCGACTTCCTGGACCAGCCTCCCGGGAACCGCCGCCTGTGGATCTTGGTCGATCGTGGTGACGCCGAGGTCTGCAAACACGACCCTGGCTTCGACGAGGACGTCATCGTCGAGACAGACGCGAGGACTCTCGTGCGTTGGCACCTCAAGCAGATCGAGTGGGCGGACGCGGTGCGCGCCGGCCAGATTCGGGTTGCCGGGTCGCGCAGGGTCGCCCAGGTGCTACCGACGTGGAATCGACGCGGCATGCCCGACGAGGAACTCCGGGAGCGAGCGACTGCCAAGACGCCTGTCGCCGTCAGCTGAACCCGGGTCCCACCGACGCCGAGTCAGTCGCACGCTGCGAATGAGCCGGCTGCTCCGTCCCCGGAGCACCTGCCGACTTCACACCGCGACCGCACAGATCAGACGGCTCTGGGCCGCGCTCACGACATGTGTGTTGTCCCAGAACATGTGCCTCGAACGTCGGCCCTCCTGGCGGCGAGGCGTGTCGCCGAAGTGCCGTTAGATGACGGATCTAGCGAGGTGCGGTGCCGGCTGTCAGCAGCACGCTGGTTGACGACATGGTGAGCCGACCACGAGCCATGCCCACGATGCGCCCCGCTGTCACTAGCCGGTGTCACCCATCAACTGAAGACGAACGTCACCGATCAACTGGAGCCAGGCAGGGCTACGCCATGCGACGGGACGGGTGGCCGATCTATCTAGCCATGACGCCCGCGTCGCGGCCTAGGCGTTGCCGCGGCGGTGCGCTTGGTGGTCGTGCCTTCTTCGTCGGGATGGCTTGGCCATCCACGAGCAGCGGAAAGGCGTCCGGGTCGATGAACGCCGGCCGTCGACCTGGCTCGTTGGTGGTCGTCGCGGGCGCGCTGCCCGCTTCGAGGCCGTCAGGGCGTCGGGTCGTGGTGGCGTAGCCCGGCGTCGGGCTCGGCGACCATGGCGGCGAGGGTCTCCGCGTGTGTGGTCTCACACGCCTTGTCGAGGGCCGACGCCAGCTGCTCCGCGTGTGCAGAGGATTCGATCAGGCCTTCGTAGTCACGCACCCGGCGGTGTCGTTGATCTCGCCCGCGGCGACCGCCCAGGCCAAGTTGTGCCATCGGAGCAGGTTGCAATGTGTGCTCGTCGCTCGACCAGGAGACCCGACAGCGAAGTCGTGCCAAGAACGCGCGATGGCCAATGGATGGCGCACGGTGAGCACGAACACGGGGTCGCGCCAGAACTCGGCCCAGAACGGCAGGAGATGACAAAGCGCCGGGTCCTTCCACATCCAGGCCCGACCCGGGCGTTCCATCTCGTTGATGAGCGCTCGCGTCTTCCGCGGCGAAGCTTGGGTCGCGAGCCTTCGCCGCGATGAGGTCGGGGAACGACTCTTCCCACCAGCTCACGCCGCTGGCGAAGTCGCCGATCCTCTCGACGAGGTCCCACAGCGGCCGGTATTCCCAGTAGCAGCGCGGGTTGTGGCGATCACCGACGCTCAACTGGTGCGGCTCTCCGACGTACGCGCCCCACCGATCGATCATCTCGGCGACCATCGACGTACCGCTCCGCTCTGGTCCCAACACCACGATCGGCCTCACCAGCACCGGTGAAAGCCTCACACCGTCGGTGAGCGACCGCGGCAACAATTCGGGGGACCATCAGACGGCTCCGCCGCGTCGATCGTCGCGACCTATCTCTCGCACCGTGGGCCGCCCGTACGATGCCGAATCGGGCGCGACATCGAGGCCTGCGATCGCCTAGGCACGGGCGGAGCGCGAATTGCCGCGATGCGAGGACGGCGGAGGTCGGTAGTCCCCACGTCGTGACGAGGCGAGAACCCCGGACTCCGCCCTCCTTCGGTGCTTGACCCTGACGTCGCGACAGGGCTTACGGTCGCTACATGGATGCGAAGCGGTACACCATCGGCGAGCTGGCCGGCGCGACCGGGTTGACCGTCCGAACGTTGCATCACTACGACCGCATCGGCCTCCTGCAGCCGACCGATCGCTCCCCGTCGGGCTACCGCCTCTATGGCAGCGAGGACGTTCAACGCCTGTACCGCATCGTGGCGTTGCGTCAGCTCGGGCTCAGCCTGAAGGACATCGCCGCCGCGTTGGCTGGGGACTGGGCAGACCTGCGCCAAGCGATCGCCCGACACCTGGCCGAAGTGCAGCGGCAGGTGGCGCTGAGTCGATCCCTCGAGCAGAAGCTGCGACGCCTTCTCGACCAGGCCGACCGACACCAAGACCTGACCAACGAGCAGTTCATCGACGCAATGGAGACCATCGTGTCATTCACCCACCTGTACTCCGGCAAGGTCCGCGACATCTACGACGCCGGCGACGGTCGTCTGCTGTTCGTCGCCTCGGACCGCATGTCGGCCTTCGACGTCGTGATGGGCGAGCCCGTGCCCGACAAGGGCCGCGTGCTCACGGCCATGACCGCGTTCTGGCTCGACCAGCTGGCCGACCTGGCCCCCAACCACCTCGTCTCGCTCGACGTGGCCGACTACCCGGCCGATGCGGTCGCGAGCGTGCCCGGCGGGGAGGCGGAGCTGAAGGGCCGGTCGATGCTCGTGCGCAAGGCCGAGATGCTGCCGATCGAGTGCATCGTGCGGGGCTACATCACCGGCTCGGCGTGGAAGGAGTACAAGTCGAGCGGGACGATGCACGGCGTCTCGCTGCCCGCCGGGCTGCAGGAGTCGTCCAAGCTGTCCGAGCCGGTGTTCACGCCGTCGACCAAGGCGGAGACCGGCCACGACGAGAACATCTCGTTCGAGGCCGCCTGCGACCTCGTCGGCGCCGACCTGGCCAAGGAGGCTCGCGAGCTGTCGCTGGCCGCCTACGAGCGGGGCGCGGCGCTGGCGGCCGAGCGCGGGATCATCATCGCCGACACCAAGTTCGAGCTCGGGATGATCGACGGCCGGCTTTCGCTGTGCGACGAGGTGCTGACTCCGGACTCGTCGCGGTTCTGGCCTGCCGACGAGTGGAAGCCCGGCAGCACGCCGCCGTCGTTCGACAAGCAGCCACTGCGCGATCACCTCGAGACGCTCGACTGGGACAAGACGCCGCCGCCACCGGCACTGCCGGCCGAGGTCATCGCCGCGTCCCGCGAGCGCTACGTGACCGCGTACGAGCGCATCACCGGCCTGCGCTTCGCCGACTGGCCCGGCGTGTCGAGCGGGCGTGAGCGTGGCGTCGTTCGCCGCTCTCGTCGAGGTGACCCCCGGAGCCATCCTGACGAGCGCGACATCGACGGCTCTGGTGGCGGCTCGCACCCGACGCAGTGTCCCCGAACGCTCGAATAGAACTACGTGAGGCTCGTCCCCAAGGTGCCGAAGGGTGTCACGCTCCCGGCGTTATACGCAGGATCGGAGATCCTCAAGCCCTTCGGGGCGTATAACGCCTGATCATACGGACGATCGCAGCACGCGCTGCCGGGTGAAAGGCGCTGACGATCATCCGTATATCAGCCGTTCTGGGGCAGCTTCCGAGGCTGGTCTGCTGCGAGCGCGCCGCAATGCAGAGCGAGCGCCTAGCATCAGGGCAATCTGGGCGGGTGACTTCCTCCCGCACCGACCGGCCCCAATTTCCGCGAGGTGGTGGGTGATGCGGGTGGAGTCGCTGCGGCTCGAGTGGATCGAGGCATTGATCGACGGCGACGCTGCGTTCACCGAACGATTCGGCATCGCCGTGATCGAGGGATGGGCTGGATTCCCCGAAGCTCTCCCACACGCCCTCGACGCCGCCCGCCGCCACAACGCCGACCCGTGGGGATCCCATCTCTTCTTCGACGACGACGGCGCCCTCGTCGGCTTCGGGGGGTTCAAGGGGCCGCCCATCGGGGGAGAGGTCGAGATCGGCTACGCCATCGCCCCCGCCCGTCAAGGCCGAGGCCTGGCCACCATGGCGACACGAACGCTGATCGACTGGGCCCGTGACCGCGGAGCCACCCGTGTCGTCGCCAACACGCTCGCCACCCCGAACGCCTCCACCGCTGTGCTCGTTCACTGTGGGTTCACCCGCACCGCCACCGTCGCCGACCCCGACGACGACGTCGACGACGACGTCTGGCGCTGGGAACTCGAACTCCGCTGACCTCAACAACGACCAGACCGCTCGGATCCAAAGCGGTACCGATCTGCCGATCTGCAGGCCGTCATGGCGCGGCTTCACCCAGAGACCCGCGCCCAGATCACCGCCGTCAACCCGGCGTTGTGAGGCAGGTCCCACCGTGATCGAGGTCTGACGATTTTTATCCGGGCGATGCCTCGAACGGACCGCGCCCTCACGCGTCATCGACGCCCCCGTGGCCCACGGTTCAACGCGCTTGTGGACCGCGATGCCCTGCAGGCGTGGCTCCCACCTGGTGGGATGACGGCGAGGTTCGAGCGATTCGACCCCACGCCAGGCGGCTCCTACCGCTTGGTCTTGACATACCCGGATCCAACGGACTCTCGCGGAAAGAGTTCAGCCGACTCGGACATCGTCGAGAGGCGCGCTACGTCGAAATCGTCCCTAACGATCGCGTCGTCCAGCCGGTCGACTTCGTTTCGGACGACCCGGCGTTTGCCGGCACGATGACCATGACTGGGCCGTGCGGGCGGTCGACGGCGGCGGGACTCGCGTCGAAGTCACCGCTGACGATGTCCCCGACGGCATCTCCGCCGACGACCACGCGGCAGGACTGACCTCCTCGCTGGACAACCTCGCCGGCTACGCGGAGTCGTAGCGATCTCGGACTCGCCAGCCAAACCCCAGTCCCGGCGTTCGGGGATACTCGACCTACTGCAAGACTCAGGACTCGACGAGGGCGACCGCGTGTTCCTCGACCCAGGCGATCTCGAGCTCGGTCTCGTCGAAGAAGCCGCGGCGCGCGAGCTCGACCTCCCACTCCGAACCTCGGGCCGCGAACTGCAACTGCTGCTCAAGAAAGTGGCGTGCCCGTTCGATCCCCGCGTGGACGATGCCGAGGTCACGCTTGATGCCGTAGGCGTCGAGCAGCAGTCGGAAGCGGCGCGCCTTGTCCGCGACGCCGATCGGGAGCCCCGTCGCTCGGCACTTCTCATCCCGAAAGAACGGCACCCACCGCCACGCCACCCATCCGAGGTCCCAGGCGCGCGGCCCGGGCGCCGCGGTGTCCCAGTCGATGAGCGCCACGGGCAGTCCGTCGCGGAAGACGGTGTTCGACGGGAACACCTCGTTGTGGCAGATCGTCTCGACCGGCTGTCGAGTTTCGTAACACCACTCGCGGTCGGCCCACGGGAACGTCGCCGCTGCGTCGTGGTATGCGCGGAGCAGGGCGCCGAGATGGACCAACACCTCATCGCGCCAGACGAAGTCCGGGAGCCGAAGGTCGAACCGGCCGCCTTCGTCCGGGATGAACTCCACGCCGCGCGCGACCTCGCCCTCGATGAAGGTGAGTACCTCACGGCCTTGATCGTCGAAGCCGAGCGCACGCGGCGCGCCGTCGAACCCCTCGCGCTCGACGTGCTGCAGCAGATCGACGACGGCCGGCGACCACGCGTAGCTGGTGCGCCTGACCGTGCCACCAAGGCGGATCCGGACTCGCGGCGGTTCGCCATCGGCCATGTCCCGCGGCGGGACGAGGTGGGTGATCTCCCGCTCGGACATTGTCTGGTTCTAGATGGAGTGCGGCGGCAACGACAGCGAGTTCTCGCCAGGCGATCACGTGGTTAGCGGACGGACGTTGCCACTCGACAACAATCGAGCGCGGTTGACCCGGCGATAGGGGGCACGCGAGAGCCTCCACCAGGCGGCGGTCCTCGCGAGGGCGTGCTCGCAACACTCTGGCGATCCGAGGCGCTGGTGGAACGCCGCCAACCAGTACGGATCGGCGGCCCGCGATGCTGCTGCTCGCTGTGCTCTCGTCGGGACCGCCCACGGCTACGTGCATGGCAGGTCGAAAGCGTTGTCAGGGGCTGGGAGGTGCTCGGCGGCCGAGCAAGCGGTGGAGCATTAGCTCGATTTGCCGTTGTTGTGCTTCGGACGGGGGCGACGGCGTCCCGTCGCCTGGATCGCTGCGAACCGGATCCGCAGCGCGCTCCGGCTCGCCGAACACGTCGGCGAGCCAGTGGGTCCGCTCGCTGAACCAGTAGCGCAGCATGGCGACATCGCCTCCATCGAGGTCGGTGATACATCCCTCGCTGGTGATGAATCCGGCCCACGACAGGTGCACCCCGTCGTAGCGTTCGGCGACCGAACGCCAGTCCGGCACGAGGTGCCGCCGGAACGCGGTGCGCGCGGCACGCTGGCCGGGCAGGGCCATCAATGCCGACATGCCCGCCGGTCGAGTCGTCGCACCGCCACCCGCAGGAACCCATCCCGAGCGACGACCCTCGTCCACGTGCCGACCGTGCCCGACCCTCGAGAGCTCCCAACACGAGCCGACCGGCTCCAGCGATGCGTCACGCGGGTGCTCCGTCACGAGCCGCGCCCAGTCGGCCGGTCGATGGATCTCGAACACCCGCGCCCGGCCATCCACCGGTAGCCACCACCGATCGACCGGTCCGCGCTCCAGCTCCCACGCCGCGATCAATTGCTCATGGACCTCGACGGGAGGATCGGTGACCGTCCACAGCCCCGCCCATGTGAACTGACCGGCGCCATACACGTCGTCGAACCGGCGAAACAGCGGCGCCAACCGGTCGAGCCACGCGTCGGGAACGCTCCAATCGACCCACCACTGCTGCGCGTCACGGCCGATCGGTTGGTGGAGTTGCGCCCCGAAGCGACGATTCACCGCCTCGGCGATCGGAACCCGGTTCAGCGCGTCGCGGTACGACCCCGCAGTGGTCGCGGGTGCCCCACCGATCCATGGCCC
This sequence comes from uncultured Acidimicrobiales bacterium, assembly GCA_963830865.1. Lineage (GTDB taxonomy): Bacteria > Actinomycetota > Acidimicrobiia > Acidimicrobiales > VFJN01 > ZC4RG19. The sequence continues at coordinate 314,869 of CAWHNU010000002.1, forward strand.
AACGTGGATCACTTCGGTCAGCACCGCCAGGTCCACGAAGTCGCCGAACGACATCGACTCGACCGCGTCGACCGCGGCGTCCACCGACGCCGACGACGACTCGAACCGCAAACGCCACTTCTCGGGTCGACCAGCACGCGACTCCAACACCGCCAACAACGTCACCCCCAAAGGAGACGCCACCATCGCCTCCACGAACCCATCGGTGACACCCACGCTCCCAACGTAGGGTCCGCACCGATCAGCCATCCCGTCTATTCCTGTCAGGGCGCTGCTCCACACGGCATATCGAGCAAACGACGACCAACCGGCGTTCTAGGGCAGTCGGACTCAGCTGGTCATCTCGCGGATGCGACGGACAACATCGGGGACGTCGGCGGGTTCCGTGGTGTCGACCTCGAGGAGCGGCCATCCGCCGGCCACGGGCTCCGAGACCTCATCGTTCCACAGCTCCTCAGCGGAGCGGATCGAGTCGAAGTGGCCCGCATGACGGGAGCCCGCCCGGGCCTCGTACCGCGTACGCGCGACCTCTCGATCGACCCGGCAGAAGACCTCCACGACCCGACCCGGCAAGCGGCGAAGGTCAGCGACCGCACACGAACGGTAGAAGTTGCTCTCGATAACAGCCCCACACGGTGACTCGGCCGCCATGGCGAGCATTGCGGCCACCGCTGCCCGCCCCAGCTGCCTCGACGCATCGACGTCGGGCACGGGCAGCACCGACATGAGGGCGTCCTTGATCGTGTCCTTCGCTACCAACGGAAGTCGCAGCTCGCCGGCCAACGTCGGGGCAAGCGTCGACTTCCCGCTCGCCGGCGGCCCCGAGACCACGACGAACAGCCTGCTCGCACTCGCCACCGCCGAATGCTGGCCGTAGTCAGGAGCTGACCGCCAGCCAGCGACCATCACCCGGCGGTAGGGGGCACGTGCGCGTCAGGCGCGCTGCGCGCGGATCTCATCGGCAAGCAGCTGAAGCTCGGCCGGGGGCAGCGGCCGATGCTCGTGGCCGAACGCTCTGGCATCTTTCGTGTGCTCAACAGCGACGTCACCACACGCCGGGGAACAGGCGCTGGTGGACCGCGGCGTAGCGGCGATAGGGCTCGCCCAGCCCAGCCAGAAGTGCGCGTTCCTCCGAGCGGATCCGTATCACGAGGCCGGCCGTCGGGACCGCAACGAGCATGAGAAGCGACATCCAGTTGGTCAGCGCCAACCCGAGGCCCAGGAAGAAGATGATCAGCCCGCTGTAGGACGGGTGGCGTACCCACCGGTAGGGGCCACGGTCGACGACCGTCTGCTGCGGGTGCACCCGGACGTCGGCGGTGAAGAAACGACCAAGGGTGAAGATGGCCCATTGTCTGACGTAGATCCCGGTGGCCATCAATGCGAGGCCCAGGATGAAGAAGGGCCATCGCCCCACGCTGATGGTCGTCGCACGCCAGCCAGCCAACCCGAGCCCGCCGACCAGACCCCCTATGACGGCAATGACGACGATGACGAGACTCCACCGTTCCGCCCTGGTCCCGCTCCGGTTGAGGCGACTTCGGACGCGCATGGCGTACTCGCCGAGAGCGAACAAGCCGAACAGCACCGAGAATGCGATGTTCGCTCCTGGCTGCTCGTACGGCGGCGCGGCCACATACCTGGGTCTAGCCGCCGAAACAGCACGAGGAGGCCCAGTCGGCGTTCTGGGACGGTCTTGGCGTTCTAGCGGGCCGACCGCGGTGCGTCGGCGAGGGCACACGCAAGCGATCCCGTTCGCCGAGACCATCGACCGGGCGAAGAAGTACGTCGTGTCGAGCACGCTTAGCGGGGTCGATTGGAATGCCGAGCTTGTGCGAGGCGACTTGGGGCAAGCGGTTCAGCGGCTCAAGCACGAGCCAGGCGAGGGCCTGTTCGTGGGTGGCGTGACGCTCCCCCTGGCGTTGGCAGATCTGGGACTGATCGACGAGTACGAGTTCCTTGTGCAGCCGGTCCTTGCCGGACACGGGCCGACGTTGCTCGCCGGTCTGCGCGAGCGCATCCAGCTCGAGCTCGTGGATCGCCATGACTTCCGGTCGGGGGCGGTCGCCCTGCGATACCGGCCCACGCGAGTTGCGGCTTGACGTGATTTGTCCTGGCACGTCGGCCGCTGCCTCGCGACGGAACGACGGTGCGGCGCTCTTCTCGAGCGCCGCAGAACGCACACCACCGCTGACGTCGCCGGTTCGCCCAACCTCCTCGCTCGTGCGAGCAATGCCCGGCAGCCGGCGGTGCTCAATATTCTCTGCGCCGTCGGTGGCCTGGGGCGATGATCGACGACATGCGGGAGATCGAAGTCGTTGTCGCGCATTCGGAGCGCGTGACGCTGCGCGTCGGCGACGTGTTCCTGAAGATCGACACGGATCAAGCGCGCATCGACCGAGAGGTCGAGGTCATGGCGAGGGCACCGATCCCCACCCCCGAAGTCCTTAGGCGCAAGCCGCCGGTGCTCGCCCTCGCGGCAGTTCCTGGAGCGGCGCTCGGCCTGCTTGAAGAGCCTTCGCGTGCGTCTTCGGCGGCGTGGGTTGCGGCAGGTGCCGCCGTCCGCACGCTGCACGACGCTCCGCTGCCGCCGTGGCCCAGCAGCCAGTGTCAGCAGCAGCCCGCTCTCAGCAGTCGGGGCACGGTCGAGTTTCCGCCAAAGCTCGACTCGGAGTGTGAGTGGCTCGTCGCCAACGATGTCGTGTCCGCCGACGTTGTCAGGCGCAATCGTCAGGTCGCGGAGGCGGCGCTGCGGCCATGGACACCGGTGTTCATCCACGGCGACCTGCAGATCGTTCATGTGTTCGTCGACGGTGACGAGGTGAGCGGCGTCGTGGACTGGTCCGAGGGCGGCCAAGGCGATGCGATGTATGACCTCGCCACTCTGACGCTCGCACACGAGGAGCACCTCGGCGATGTCGTCGCGGGCTATGGGGGCGACATCGAGATCGACGTGATTCGCGCGTACTGGTCGTTGCGAAGTTTGATGGAGATCCGGTGGCTGGTTGAGCACGGCTACGGCGCGCCGGCGACGTTCCCACAGGTCGCGGTGCTCAACTCCTTGGCAGGCAGTGCTTAGATCCGTGCGGACTTACGCATGTCCGCCGACCCGGGCTGACGGTTCGCTCCGCCGACCGGAACGAGTCCTCTTTGTTTGTCAAGCAGTTCTTCGGACGGTTGCGGCGGCGGTTGCGGCGGTCCTGCGTCCCGGGCTGCGCTTGGTGGTCGTAGCCTTCTTGCGGGTTCGGGAGTGGCTTGGCCGAAGAGCCGGTGTTTCGGGGTGTGAGCCGGCCGCGCTGGCGACAGAGTCGTTCCCCGGTTGCCCTCCCGGGCCCGCCTTCGAGGCCGTGGTCGTGGTGGCGGCGCGTCGGGCGTCGGCGACCATGGCGGCCCAGAGGGCGTCGCTGATGCGGCGCTTGAGGGCGCGTAGCGCTTCTTTCGGTGTCTTGCCCTCGGCGATCTTGCGGTCGTAGTAGCCGCGTCCGGGGCTGTGGCGGAACCGGAGCTGAGTGACGGCGGCCATGTGGATGGCGTGGTTGAGGGTGCGGTGCCCGCGGCGCGAGAGCCGCCAGACCTTGCGCCCGCCGGAGGACACCTCGATGGGGGCGGTGCCGTTGAAGGCGGCGAAGCGGTCGCGTGTGGGGAAGCGGCCGCTGGCGCCGGTGACCCCGACGACGGTGGCGGTCACGACGGGACCGACGCCGAAGATGTCGATGACGGTCGTGCCGGACGCGGCGACCACCTGCTCGAGCCGTTTGTTGGACTCGGCGAGTTGGCGGTCGACGCGGCGCAGGTCGTCGAGGAGCTCCTCGGCGAGCTCGACCCGGGCGGCGGCCACCGCGCCGTCGGGCTTGACATCGGCCAGCAACGAGGCCGCCTTGCCGGCGTAGATCTCCTCGGGGACGCCGCCGGCAACCAGGTCACACAGCACGGCATGGAGGCGGCAAGCGATCTGGGTGCGGGTGCTCGACAAGTTCCGGTGACGCCTCGCCCACAGCTTCATCACCGCGGCGTGATCCTCGACACCGACCACCTTCGGCGCCGGCGAGCGCAGCGCCGCGATGGCCACCGACAGCGCGTCGTGAGGATCGTTCTTGTTGGTCGACTCGGTCGCGAGCAGCCGCACCCGCGCCGCCAGCTTCGGCTGCACATCCAGGACCCGCTCGCCCGCGGCGACCAACTGCTGGGCAAGGAGATAGCCGAGGCCGGTGGCGTTCTCGATCGCCCAGGTTCGCTCCGGGAACACCGCCGCCCACTTCAGGAGTCGCTCGAGCTGCTGGGGGCCGGACCGCACCCGAAGCTCCGCCAGGCTCCGCTCGCCTTCGTCGACCGCCACCGCCGTGTGCGATCCCTTATGAGGGTCGACGCCGATCATCACCGTCATCGCGTGCTCCTTCACCGTCGCGTGAGTAGAGGACCGCGGTCGGCATGTCTGATTGCAGATCGGTGTCTACGCGTTCACGCCTCTTTCGAGCCAGACCACGGCGAGACCCGACGGCAGGCACCTCGTTCGGAAGCCAAGCCGCCAACGCGACCGGCAGACGGCTCGGGAGCCCTGCCGCCAGGTCTCTCGACGGTACGAGCGAGCCGCACCGCCGTGGTGGACACCCAATCAGACGGCTCGGCTCTCGTCACGACGTGCATCATCGGCGCGTCTGTTGCGGCGTCAGCGACCGCGCCGCGGCCCACCGATCAACCGTTCCAGGGCCCTATGACGGTTCGGAGGCTCGCGCGTTCGCACCTCGTCGGAGCCGTCGAGCGTCCCACTACGTTCGGCGGGAAGACCGGCCGGGCGCCGCCCCCGTGGGCGAGGCGCCGGGGTCTTGGACACCCGGCACCTGCACGGGTACCTCCGGCCCAGGTGAGCGGCGTTGTCAACGTGAGAGAGAAGTCCGGGGAGTCCTTCGGAGTTCCGCGTTACCGCTCGTGCTGACGATGGAGGCAGGGGACCCAGACCGACCCGGCTGACAACCGGGCGCCATGCCGACCGGCGTTCGGTGACAGTCGGGTCAACAATGGTCGATGATGAACGGACCCGAGCTCGTCGAGCGATACGGCATCGTCTTTCAGTCCGCACGGGCCCATCGTGAACCTGCCGGAGCTGGTCGTCGGTGGGCCGATGTCAGGTAGCTGGTGGGGGCACCCGCAGCACGACGAGACCTTCCCCGTCCTGAACGAGGCGACAGCATCTGACGACGTGGTCCGGCTTCGCCTCGTGAAGGGGAAGCTCGCGCTGGTCCACCGCCGAATGTGGCCCGCTCTCGTACGGCTCGTCGACACGCTCGGGCCCGAGGCACTCGCCTCGGTGCACGAGGAGCACACATCGGGTGGCGCCCACCGGTCCCGAGCGGTTGCCTTTCAGCAATGGGTTCCGCAGGTGGTGCTCGAGCAGGCCGCCCGGCTCAGTGAGGCCGAGGCCATCGAGCAGCTACCAAATGGTGTTCTCCTAGGTTGAACCCTCCCCAAAGTGGCGCATCGGATCTGATCGGGGTGTGACCGTGGTCGGGCGCGGCACAGATGCCAGAAGAATCGGCGGTTCCTACACCAGCGTTCCCCCCGTGGTCCCCCGTGCGCCGGCGATCGGGCTAACTCTGGCTTGGCCCAGATCTAACTCAGCCCTCGGGGTAGTACACGAACAGCTCGCCGCCTGTGTCGGTGGCGGGCGAGTGGCTGGTTCCTCGCTCGCAGTGCAGGAACGTCCCTGGGCCGTGGATGGAGGCGTCGCCGATGAGCCCACGGAACGTGCCTCGGACGACGTAGACGTCCTCCGGTCCTGGCTCGTGGACGTCGACCCCGGGCCACTGCGAAAGGGCGGGGAAGATCACCAACAGGGCGCGGCGGGCGGTGGGTTCGGGGCCCGAGCGGTAAAGGCGGTGGACGACGATCCCGTTGCCGACCTCGCTCGTCTCGACCTCGCCGATGTGGGCTTCCAGGAAGGCGTTCGCGGTCACGTCGCCAGTATCACGGGAATACGAGTTTCAGGGAACACGAATCATCGGGATCTCTTGTTCAACAATGATGAAGGTCATGAATCTGCGGCAGCTCGCAACGTTCCGGGCCATCGTCGAGACCGGCAATTTCGCGAGAGCCGCAGATCGGCTCGACATCGGGGCCTCCACCGTGACGCTTCACGTACAGCAGCTCGAGGCCGAGCTGGGCGGTCCGATGTTCATCCGGCACGGCCGGCGACTCGCCCTGACCGAGCTGGGGGCGTCGGTGCACAGCCACGCCGACGCCATCTCAGCCCACGTCGGGGCCATCGGCGAGGAGGCAGCCGAGCTTGCGGCCGCAGCCCGCGGCACGGTTCGCATCGGCGGCATTGAACCGCTCGCGCATCTCGACCTGGTGCCGCTCCTCGTTCGGCTCGGTCGGGAGCGTCCCCACATCAGGCTGCGGCTCGACGTCGGCAGCACGGCACTTCTGGCCACCAGCGTGGCCGATGGCCGACTGGCCTTCGCGGTGTGCTCCGCCCCTCCCCCCGAACTCGAGCTCGTCTTCGAGCCGCTGTTCCGCGAGCCGATCGGTCTGGTGCTCTCCGATAGCCACACGCTGGCCCGGCACGACGGAGCCATCCCGGCATCGCGCTTGGCCGACCAGTGGATCATCCTCAGCGAACCCGGCTGCGCCTATCGCGCCCACATCCTCGACACCTTCAGTCGCAGCGGCGTCGACCTGACGGTGCACGCGGAGATCGGGAGCACACCCGCAGCCATGGAAGCGGTCCGCATGGGTCTCGGCATCGCGCTCCTCCCCCTTGCCGGCCTTGCCTCGCCGCCGACGGGCACGACCACCCGGGCTGTCGACGGACTCGCGCTCGGTCTCGACATCGGGATCGTGCGCCCCCGTGCCGGCGAGGCCTACAGCGCCCTCACCAGCCAGGTCCTCGCCATGGTCCGCACGGCGGCACCCCAGTGGGCGGATGAGCGACGTGATCGCTGACCCCGTCCAGCAGGTCGTCGATTTTCGTAGCTACCGGATCGTCCCCGGCCGGGCAGTTCCGGGTCCTTGACGGCGAGAACGTTCACGTCAGGCAAGCCGACCAGCAGCTCGCACATCCGCGTAGGGGTCAGACTCCACAGGTGCTCCACGGGGGGAACGCTGGTGTAGGAACCGCCGATTCTTCGGGCCCCTGTGCCGCGCGTGGACCCCCTCTACGTCCTCACACCCCGCTCAGATCCGAAGCGCCCCCAAAGTGCCTGCCGGGCGCGCGAGCGTCGTGCCCCTCCGCGGAGTCCGCGGTCCCGGCTGCGCAATCGTGAGCGCGAAGCTCGGGGAGACCTTCGCGACTTCGAGTTGCCGCCCACGCTGACGATGGCGCGCGGGGCGGTTGTCATCGACACGGCGTCGCGGCGCAGTCCATTCCGGCCATCGAGCGAGCTGGGGAAGAGTTCACGGGCATGACGCGTTGTGAGGTCTGTGACCTTCGATCTCGAGGCCAGGGTCCGCCGCATCGAGGATCGAGCTCTGATCAGTGACCGGGTCATCAGCTATGCGGTCGCGGTCAACCAGCGCGACTGGGTTCTATTCGCTGACTGCTTCACGGATCCGGTGCACGCCGACTACTCCGAGAACGGGCTGCCGGCCACGGACTTCGCTCGGGACGATCTCGTCGACATCGTCCGCTCGGCCGTCAGCGGCTACACGGCCACACAACACCTCAGCGCCAACCACGTCACCGACTTCGATCCCGATGATCCCGACCGGGCAACCTGCCACTCATCGGCGGCGAGTCGAGCACAAAGAGCGTCTTACGCGCATCGATGAGCGGGCGGACGGCACTGACTGGCCGGGGGGCGGCACTACTCTGAGGCGTGGCGGGAACCCGTGACTGGTTTCGGGGCGTGAGATGAAGGGGGGCGCCGATGAGACGCTTCATGGCTCTGTGGTTGGTGGCACTCGTCTCGGGTGGGATCGTGCAACTCTCGGGGAGCACGGTCGCGGCGCCGGCACCGGCGTACGGAGACTCGGTTACCGGGACGGGCACGGTGATGCTGTTCGTGACCCTCCCCGAGTTCACCGGGACACTCATCTCCAGCTTCGACCTCGACGCCCACAGCGGACCTTCCGGCGAGGACCCCTCTGGCACGGTGTCGTTCCCCGAAGTCGGGATCGTCGACTCGCCGATCACCTGTCTCGAAGTCCGCAGAGTGACCTTCTTCGGCGGGTCGTTCCTGCAGGCGACCATGAACTTCCCGGCCTTCGGGCAGGTCACGATGCAGATCTCCGACGGAGGAGTGCCGGACCAGCCCGTCGACGTCGTGGTGTCGCAGATCGCCTCACCCCGAGCCGCGACCGACTGCTCCCCGCTCGCCTTCGGCGACACCAACGTGAGGGGCGGGGTGACCAGCGGGGACGTCGTCTTCGTCGACGTCCCCCCGGCGCCTATCTCGAAGGACCAATGCAAAGACGGCGGCTGGCAGAACTTCGGCTCGTTCTTCTCCTCGCAGGGGGACTGCGTCGCATTCGTCGAGCGCCGGGGTTAATGCCACCTGCATGCCACGGCCTGCGGGCGGGCGCCAGAGGCGCCGTCCTCGGCCGACCACTGTGATAATGATCGTCTCATGTCGATACGGGTGCAGCATCGCGCCCTGACAGAGCGGACGATCGTCGACGCGGTGCTCGCCCTCGTCGACGAGGCCCGCACCGCCGCCCGGACCGCGACGAAGTCGAGGAGGCGCGGCCGATGACCACCTACACCGTGGATGCACCACCGCCGGGCACGTGGATCCGCTTCGCCGACCACTTCCCGCACACGCTCACCCCGGAGTACGCGCGCCTCTACCGCGCGACATTCGAGCCTGCCCAAGCCGCCGTCTTCGAGCGCTACGGCGTCCCATACGCCGGCCTGGCGACGGCGATCATCGACGGCCACCTCTACCTCAGCCCCAAGTCGCTGATCGGTCGCGCCGGCGCTCGGTTGCCTCCGCGGCCGGTGCTGTGGCTCGCGACGCGCCTGCACCCGGAGATACGCCGTCGTCGCGCCCGGGCGCGAGCAGTGCTGCGCGACCGTGCCTGGCGCGACGAGGTGCATGTTTGGCGCCGCGAGGTGCGCGCTCTGTGGGTCGCTGCGAATCTCGCGCTCCAGGCGATCGACCCCATGAGCCTCGACAACGGCGCGCTCGCACACCACGTCCGGCAGTGCCAGGCCAACGCCGAGGAGGGCTACCGGGCGCACTTCCTGCTGCACGGACCCGACTTCTTCGCTACGGGACTCCTGCTGGCCTGTGGCACCGACTGGGGTCTGGACGTGCGTGAGCTGCTGAGCCTGCTCGTCGGGTCGTCGCCGGCGTCGACCGGCGCCGACGAGGACCTCGACCTCGTGCGGGCCCGCGTCGTCGACCACCCCGGCGGGCCTGAGACCCTCCGATCGCTCGATGACGTCCGGGCGGTCGGTCCGGATGTCGCCGCCGCCCTCGACCGGTTCCTGCTGCACCACGGATGGCGGCTCATCACCAGCTACGACCTGGACGGCCGGTGCCTCCACGAGCTGCCCGAGCTTTTGCTGACACTGGTGACGACGCCTCGCCCAGCGCCGGCCGCCGACGTCGATGTCGAGCCCCTCCGCCAGCGGGTGCCCGCGGACCATCGTGTCGAGTTCGATCGCCTCCTCGATGACGCCCGCTTCACCTATGGGCTGCGGGACGAGAACGGCGGCATCACGGGCGCATGGACCGTAGGCCTCTTGCGGCGCTCGATGCTTGAGATCGGCCGCCGCCTCGCCGAACGCGGGCGCCTCACGACCGCGGCCCACGCCGTCGAGCTCGACGTCGACGAACTGCTCGGGCTGCTCGCGGGCGGCGTTGGGCCCGCGCCAGCGAACGTCGCAGCGCGCGCTGCCGCCCGCGCGTCGGCGAGTGGGGCGCCCATGCCCGCTCGGTTCGGGCCGGACCTCCCAGGCCGCGAGGTCACCGCGATGTTCCCGGCGCCGCTCGATTTGATCGTGCGATCGCAGCTCGCCATCGCTGAGGGCATCTCACACCCGACGGACCAGGTGCTCACCGGTCTCGGCATCGGCGACACAGCGGTCACGCGCCGCGCCTGCGTGGCCCACGACGCCGCCGACGCGCTCGCACGGATGCGCGCAGGCGATGTGCTTGTCACGCGCTCGACGACTCCGGCGTTCAACGCGGCGCTCTCGGTCGCCGGCGGCCTCGTCGTCGAAGAGGGCGGCTACCTCTCGCACGCAGCCGTGACCGCGCGCGAGCTCGGGCTGCCCGCGGTGATCGGCGCCACCGGCGCCCTCGAGCGCGCTGCCCGATGGCGAGCTGGTGTGCCTCGAACCCGATCTCGGCATCGTCCGTCGCCTCAACCGCGCGCAGGTGCCCGGCACTATGTAGCTCGTCGGCGTCACTGAGGCCCGCTTATGGCCGCCCCCGCGTGTACCACTCAGCGTGTCCGAGGGGGGACTTGAACCCCGCTCGTTGGGAGTCGTCCCCGGCCACAGCGACGTCTACAAGGCCGAACCTCCTTCATGACGTGACGACGGGCATGCCCGACGAGCGCTCGCTGGCAAGGCGCGATGGGCGCCTGAACCGCAAGGCGAGCCTGACCGAGAAAGGACCCGGCAGGAGGGCCGCTCATCCGGATCTCAACTCCGGGTCACCGACGCTTCACGCCGGGGCTCGAGGGTGTCCGCCCCTGGGATCTCGCCTGCCTCACTGTCAGAGGGTGATACCGCAGCGTTCGGCATGTTCCCAGGGCAGGCCGCCAATCCGACCCGCTCGGGGCAGGGGAGCCAACCGGGGGGCCAATGAGTCCCGGGCCGCCACGAACTCAGCCGTACACGTACGGCCGCCTGACTCCTTCTGACCTGCACTCGGGCGAGCTCGTGCTGACTGCCACGGATGCCAGGGAGTGCTTTGCAAGCAAGCGCGCTCGGCCACAAACGGGCCACACGCGCCGACCGCACTAGGCCAACCGAGGCCCCACCGTGACCGGTTGGCCCCAGCCCGGGGGGCGTCACCCCAGCGAGCTCGGCGGCATCGATCACGTGCTGGCGCACCGGGTTCGCCTTCGGCAGGTTGATCCCGCGGCACGAGCTGCGGCCCAGCATGTCGAGCCGGATCGCGTAGTTCACGATCGACTGCAACACCCTGTACTCCCGGCGCACCGTTCTCGGCGCGCGGGCGGTCGAGCGGGAGCTATGTGTCGATGCCCGCCGCCTTGGCCATGAGGCCCAGGTCGTCAACGATCGCATCGACGAGGTCCCAGAGGTCGGGCACAAGCTCGCGGCAGGCGACCAGGCCGAAGTCGAGCGTGTCCAGGTAGCTCTGCACGGTGATGTTGAGGCCCTGCCCATCGAGGATCGTCGACACCGGGTAGTAGTGCAGCATCTGCGCTCCGGCGGTGTAGAGCGCCTGCCGGGGCCCGGGGACGTTCGAGATCGTCACGTTCACCGGGGGCATGAAGCGGCTGGCGGTGAGCCGGGTGGCGGTGCGCATGGCGCGGGCGAACACGGCGGGTGGAGGGAACTGGGCGAAGTCGGTGAGCGCTTCGGCCGGTACGGCGTCGAAGAGGCCCTTGGCGTCGATCATGGCCTCGTGCACCCGCGCGACCCGCAGCAGCGGGTCGGGCTCGTCGGTCGGCAGCGTGGCGAAGATCGCCGACACCCGGTTGGTCCACTTCTCGCCCTCGTCGCCGCTGCGGATCGAGACCGGGACCATCGCCACCAGCGGGATCTCGGGCAGCTCGTCGTGGTCCTCCAACCACCGCCGCAGCCCGCCGGCGCACATGGCCATGACGATGTCGTTGACGGTGGCACCGAGGGCGTTCTTGACCTCCTTCACCGCGCTTAGGGAGGTGGAGCGGAAGGCGAACCGGCGGTGGGGCGTGATGGCGGCGTTGAACCGCAGCCGGGGCGCGGTCGTCGGGAGCGACCCCTTGACGTCGCCTTCCGGCACCCGGGCGCGGCCGATGTTGAGCACGGCGCCGAGCGGGCCGCTCAGCCCGGCCCGGGCCTGGTTGGCGGCCGAGACCAGGATCGGGTTGCGGAGCGCCAAGCCCAGCTCGCGCACGGTGCGGACGCCCAGCAGCAGGGCCCGGCCCGGCTTGTGGAGGAGGTTGGTCGCCGCCCGGGCGAGCATCTCGCCGTCGCTGGGGACACGCCGGGCCGGCTCGGTCACCGCGGGCGCGGGCGGCAGCACATCACCCTCGGGGTCGCCGTCGAGCATGAGCACGAGCAGCTCGGCCCCCGCGGCGCCGTCGATCGTGGCGTGGTGGACCTTGGTGAGGATGCCAAAGCGGCCGTCGGGCAGGCCCTCGATGACGTAGGTCTCCCACAGCGGCCGGCTGCGATCGAGGGGCCGCCCGACGATCCGGGCCACGATCTCGGCGATCTGGTCGTCGCGCCCGGGCGGCGGCACACCGCTGTGGCGGACGTGGAAATCGAGATCGAAGTCGGGATCCTCGATCCAGTAGGGGTGGTCGAGCCCGAGAGGCACCTCCCGAAGGCGGCGCCGCAGCGGTTCGAGCAGGTGGAGCCGGCGCTCGATCTGGGACCGCCAGGCGGCGAACGGGTCGTAGTCGGGGTCGTCTTCGGGCCGGGCGTAGATCGACAGGCTGGAGACGTGGCCGAATTGCGAACCCGTCTCCACGTACAGGAACGAGGCGTCGAGGCCGGACAGCTGCTTCATGGTCCCCTCCCGCGGCGGCACACCGCGACGCCTGCACTCTGCCACTGCGCCGGCGGCACCGCTCAGCGTGGCGCTCGCGGCGCTACCGTGGGGTGGTCCGACCGGGTCGATGGAGGAGCCGCACGATGAGCGCCGCAGGGTCACAGCGGGTGCGCCGGCCCAGCAGGCTGCTGCTGGCGGCGGAGGCACCGCGGGCCCTCGGGGAGCTGGCACTGTTGCAGGCGGCACGCCCGCTGCTGGCGGGCGCTCCCCGCGGGGACGGCCATCCCGTGCTCGTGCTGCCTGGGTTGGCGGCCGACGACCGCTCGACCGTTCCGCTGCGCCGATTCCTGCGCGGCCTCGGCTACCGGGTCCACGGCTGGCGGCTGGGGACCAACGTCCCGTCGCCGGACATGATCGACCGGTTGCGTGACCGCCTGGCGGACCTGCGGTCACGTGACCCGCGGCCGATGAGCATCGTCGGCTGGAGCCTGGGCGGTATCTACGCCCGCGGGATCGCCATGACGTCGCCGGAGGCGGTGCGCTCAGTCATGACCCTGGGCAGCCCATTCCGACCGGTGCCAGGCCAGGAGAGCCACGCGGCGCCGCTGGCCCGGCTCTGGGGCGCGGGCGCACCCGGAACCTCGCGACCGCGTGAGGACCGTCCGTTGCCGGTGCCGTCGACGTCGGTGTTCAGCCGCAGCGACGGCATCGTCCCCTGGCAAGCCTGCGTGGACGCGGCAAGCGGCCCGCACGAGACCATCGAGGTGATCGGCAGCCACTGCGGGCTCGGCCACCATCCCGCCGTGCTGTTCGTCGTGGCCGACCGCCTGACCCAGCCAACGGGCGACTGGCACCCGATGCAAATCCCGGCGACCTGGCGCCCCCTCCTCCGCCACCACACAGCGGACCCCGCGACCGCGCCGGCCTGACGCGCCCGCGCCACTAGCGGCCCGGCTCATGCACGACGCCGTGGACATGGCGTGCGAGCTGCCTTGGCGCCGGCGCACCGCGTGCTAAGGCATCCGCGTCCGTCCCGCGGCGGGGTCGCACCAACCCCCATCCGGCTGGCCGTCCGCGGCGAATACCTCGTGACCCCCCGGACCTCATGCATGACAGAAAGGGGGTGCACCAGCATGGTGCGCATCACCCGATACCCACATCGCATCCGTGCATCGGTCCTCTCAGCTCTCGTGCTGGCCACCGTGACGCTGGCGGCGAGCGGGCTACCCGCCGACGCCGCGGACACCGCGACCTCGGACGGCCAGGACACCGCTCCCGTGCGAGGTGCGATCCATGGTTACGTCTTCGACGGCGAGCGCTACCGGACCATCGATGTCCCCGGGGCCACAAGGACCGAGGCGTGGGACATCACCAACAGCGGTGATGTCATCGGCTACTACACCAACGCCGACGGCCGGCTGCACGGCTTCCGCCTGGACAAGCGCGGCAAGTACACGAAGCTCGACGACCCGGACGGGGACCTGGAAAACGACCTCACCGGCGGCAACGACCGCGGCGTAACCGTCGGCTCCCTGCTCAGGTACGACCCGACGATGGGGGAGGCCCACGGTTATCTGCGGGACGCCCGCGGCAGGGTCACCACTATCGACGTGCCTGGCGCGCTGACCACCCTGGCCTGGAGAATCAACAACCGCGGCCAGGCGGTCGGCATTTACAGCGACGTGGACCGGCAGGTGCCGCTGCGGTTCCTCCGCGCCTACATCTACGAGGACGGGCGGTTCACCAGGGTCGACGCTCCCGATGTGTCCAACACCACCCTCGCCGACATCAACGACCGCAGCCAGTCGATCGGCCAGGCGTTTGATTCGGGCGACCCTCGGAACAGCCACTACACGTTCCTGCGGGAGCGCGACGGCACCTTCACCAAACTGCCGGATGTGCCGGGCGCGGTACAGACCATCCACCTCGGGCTCAACAACCGCGGTCAGACCGCTGCCACCGCTGCGTTTCTCAGTGCGGACGGCACCTTCGTGACTCTCCGCGCGTTCCGGTATGACGACGGGGAGCCCACGCGGATCGCCGTGCCAGGAGCGGTCTCAACGTTTGCAACGGCGATCAACGACCGTGGCCACATTGTCGGCTACTACACCGACCCGGCTCCGGGGACGACTGGACCCCCGGCAGCGGCTGCGGCCGCCGACGGCGCCGCCGGCATGCCGATCGGCCCCGATCCGCTCGCCATGATGGACCCCACGCTCCCGTAACCCGGTGTACCCAACCTGTACCCACGGGCATGAACGACACCAGCCGGCTCGGGACCGGACAGACGGCATGACCTGCTACTCGAACCGGCCGCGACCGCAGTGGAACGGCTCGGACGAGCCTACGGATCAGAAGGTCAGCCTCAGGTTGCTCTCGCCGTTGCTCAAGGTCCCGGTGGTGACCAGGGCCGCTCCCGAATCCCATCACCTCGAGCCCCACGACCGGAGGACCGCGGCCCACTGCGACACGTCGGCGCTAGCCACTCCGCCCGCCTCCAAGCCCTCGGCGAGCTGGAGCTGGGCGACACGGAATCGACGGTCCAGCACCTTGTCATCCAGCGAACGATCGAAGAAGGAGCCCATGTGGTTCCACATCTCACCGCTGGTGAGCCTCGGGAGGACTGACGCATGTCGGCCAGCGGCCACGTCGGCTTGCAGGTGAGCGATGGTCGCAGCGGCGGGGTCCCGATCTTCCGAGAGCACGCTCTCGATCTCATGAAGGGCCATGGATATGGCGCTCCAATCGACGGTTGCCCCAGTCCCGCGAGTCGCCGGCCGCTTCCGCCGCGCCCGCCAGCCAGTCATCAGAAGCGCCCCGTTGAGTCCATCGGCGCCGGCCTCTCGCGCTCGGTTGGCTCGTACGCGCCTGGCATGGCCATATCTTGTCCGTCGCTATCGCCCCGGGCCTTGCATCGCGCGTTCATCGCGCGGTCGCCCGGACCGGCACCGGTCGCTGTCGTCCTCCGGCACGGTCATGCTGGCAGATCGAACCACCAACGTCCGCCACCGTCCGCCCGGCCAGGGCTTACTCGGCAGATGTCGCGGGTTCGACTCCCTCCGCGCCCACCAGCCCCGACGCCCCCTCGCCGGCCCCAACCGGATCGGCCCCGGTCCATCCGCGTGCCAGATCGGGGCTCGTCGAGGCCTCGATCCGGCGGGAAGGGCGGCTGGCCGGACGCGTAGACGACGGTGGCGCGTATCTGGCAGTCCGCGGCGTGGTGACACCGCTAGCGCCGCATGTTGGGCCGGATTAGCGTGCTGCCGACGAGCGCTGCAGCCGGGGCAGTGCCTGGTGCGGGAGGGCATGCCGTGGGGCGATGGCGAGGCGGGCCCGTGGCGATGCGCGGCGCGGCCGCCGTCGCCGTGGCGCTGGTTCTGGGCGGGTGCAGCCCATGGATGCAGATCGGGTACGGCCCCGAGCACCGGCGCCACAACGTGG
>CAWHNU010000003.1:0-164591 GCA_963830865.1 uncultured Acidimicrobiales bacterium
TCGCCGGCAATGAGGACGTCCTCGCCGACCACGTGCGTGGAACGGTTGACCAGCCGGAGGCCGTCCGCCACCGAGGTGATGCCGAGCGGGCCGACCGCGTCGGTGCCCTGGCCGATGATGGTGGGGGCGATACCGACGATGAGCCGGTCGACGAGGCCGGCGCCCAGCAGCGACGTGATGACCCGGGCCCCGCCCTCGACCAGCAGGGTGTCCACGCCGGCGCGCCGCAGCGCGGCCAGCGCCGCCGGCAGGTCGACGCCCCGGGGGCTGGCCGGCAGCATCTCCACGCCGACCTGGAGCTCCGCCAGCGCCCGGCGGCGATCGGCCGCGGACCGGTCGGTCGTCAGGATCGTCGTCGGCGCGTCCGGGCGCAGGATCTTGGCGGCGAGCGGGAGGCGCAGCGTCGAGTCCAGCACGAAGCGGAGAGGCGAGGCGCCGGGGACCATCCGCACCGTCAGCTGCGGATCGTCCTGGACGACCGTGCCCACGCCCACCAGCACGGCGTCGCACGCCGCTCGCAGCGCGTGGGAGACCCGGCGCTCGGCCTCACCGCTGATCCAGCGGGCGTCGCCCGTGGCGGTGGCGATGCGCCCGTCCAGGGTCTGGGCGAACTTGAGCACGAGGTAGGGCCGGTCCGGCGGGCGGCCCGTGCCCATGAGCGCGCTCACGTCCACCGCCGGCCCGGCCGTCACCGGCGCGCCGAAGGCCTCGCCCGCGGGGCGTGTGTGCCCCAGCCGGCGCTCCTTGGTCCGCAGGTAGCGGAGGTTGCGGGCGTGCGGCGCGGTGGCGAGGGGCTCGACGGCACCGATCCGCGTCCCCGCCGAGCGCAGGCCCTCCACCTTCGCGGGGTTGTTGGTCAGCAGGCGCACGGACCGGACGCCGAGGGCGTCGAGGACCGCAGCGCTGTGGCCGTAGTGGCGGGCGTCGACCGGCACGCCGACGGCGAGGTTGGCGTCGACGGTGTCGGCGCCCCTGTCCTGCTCGACGTAGGACCGCAGCTTGTCCACCAGACCGATGCCACGGCCTTCGTGTCCGGTGGCGTAGACGAGCACGCCTTCGCCGGCGGCGGTGATCGCCCGCAGGGCCAGCTGGAGCTGGATGCCGCAGTCGCAGCGCAGCGACCCGAGGGCGTCCCCCGTCAGGCATTCGGAGTGCACCCGGACGAGCACGTTCTCGCGGCCCGCCACGTCCCCCTTGGTCAGTGCCAGATAGACCAGACCGGAGCCGCACTCGAACGCCCGGGCATCGAAGACCCCGAGCGATGTGGGCAGGGTCACCCTGGCGAACTCGCTCAGCACGACCGGGCCGTCCGGGGTGCCGGGGCCTCGCATGCGCGGCCAGGATAGGGGGCGGTGGCAGCGAGCGCCGGGCACGACGGGGGCAGGGCGACGGCGGTCTCGTTCGCGGCGCCGCGGCGCGTCGAGCTCGTCGGCGTCGACCTCCCCGCACCCGGGCCGGGCGAGGTGGCCGTCCGCACCCTGTGGTCGGGCATCAGCGGCGGGACCGAGATGCTGGCGTACCGGGGCCACGTCGATCCCGAACTGCCCCTCGACGAGGCGATCGGCGCCCTCGCCGGCACGTTCGCCTTCCCGTTCCGGTACGGCTACAGCTGCGTCGGGCGGGTCGAGCTGTCCGGGGCCCACGTGGAGGACGGCCAGCTGGTGTTCGCCTTCCACCCCCACCAGGATCGCTTCGTCGCCCGCGAGGAGGACCTCGTGCCGCTCGACGGCGTCGACGCCCGCGTCGGCACGCTCTTTCCGCTGGTGGAGACGGCCCTCCAGGTGGCGCTGGACGCCGGACCGGTCCTGGAGGAGGTCGTCCTCGTCACCGGGCTGGGGGCGGTGGGGCTGCTCACGTCGCTGCTGCTGCGGCGCGCGGGAGCCCGGGTCGTCGCGATCGAGCCGCACGCGGACCGGCGGGCGGTGGCGACGGGGCTCGGGCTGAACGCCGTCCCGCCCGACGCCATCGACGGCATCCTGGCCAACGCGGCGCCGGACGGCGTGCCCCTGCTCGTGGAGGCCAGCGGGCGCCCGGAGGTGCTCGCCGACGGCCTCGCGTGGCTGGCGCACGAGGGCGAGGCCCTGGTGGTGTCGTGGTACGGCACCAAGGACGTCCGGCTTCCGCTCGGCGGCGACTTCCATCGCCGCCGCCTGCGCGTCCGCAGCACGCAGGTGTCGTCGGTGCCGGCCGCGCTGGCCGGCCGGTGGCCGCGGGCCCGGCGGCGGGCGGTGGCCCGGGAACTGTTGGCCGAGCTGCCGCTGGCCCCGCTCGCCACGCATGCCTTTCCGCTGGCCGACGCGGCCGGCGCCTTCGCGGCGGTCGACCAGGGTGCTCCCGGGCTGGTCCACGCCGCGCTGTGCTACATGTGAGGACGATGTACGAGGTCGGGACGTCGATCGAGGTGCGGGCGCTGCACGTGATGCCGGGCGTCGAGGGGCCGGAGGGCGAGTTGCACGCCCACGACTACCGGCTCGAGGTGGTGGTGGGCCGGTCCGACCTGGGCGAGCGCGGCATGGTGTGCGACCTCGACGTGCTCGACGCCGCGCTGGCGGAGGTGGCCGGACGCCTCCGCGACGCAGACCTGGAGGTGATCCGTCCACCGGACGCCGAGGCCGTCACGGTCGAGGTCTTCGCCCGCTGGCTCCACGGCATGCTCGCTGGGCCAGTGAAGGAGGGCGGCGGCGAGGACCTGGCGGTCCGGGTCTGGGAGTCGCCGGTGGCGTTCGGCGGCTACCAGGCCCCGGTCAGCTGACCACCTCCCGGTAGGCGGCGAGGCAGCGGTCGGCGCAGGCCGCCCAGGTGAAGCGGTCGAGGACAGCGGCGCGGCCGGCGTCGCCCATCCGGCGGGCCAGCCGGCGGTCGGCGAGCAGCGTGGCCACCCGGTCGTGCAGCGCCGCCACGTCGCCCGGCTCCACCAGGAACCCGGTCTCCCCGTCGACGACCACCTCCGGGACCCCGCCGGTGCGGCTCGCGACCACCGGGGTGCCGCTGGCCATCGCCTCCAGCACGCTCAGGCCGAGGAGCTCCGAGATCGCCACCCGGCGCCCGTAGCAGGTCACCTCGACCGAAGGGAGAACGAACACGGCGGCCCGCCGGTGAAGGGCCGCCAGGTCGTCGTCGGCCACCGCGACACGGAACCGTACGTCGCGGCCGCGGGCCAGGGACCGCAGGAGCTGCGGTAGTCGCGCCGGGCGCCGGCGGTCGTGCCCGGTGGTGCCGGCCACCGTCAGGCATGCACCGCCCGGCAGCGCCCGCAGGAGGCGGTCCACGCCCTTGTGGGGGTCAGCCGGCCGACGAACAGCACGCCGGCCCGGGGCTCGGCGGGGTCGGGCTGGAAGCGGTCGGTATCCGCGCCGCCGTAGACGACTCGGGCCGCGTCCGCCGGCCACCCGAGGGTGCGCACGGAGTAGGAGGACACCGCCAGCACCAGGGCGAACCGTCGCCTCCACCGGCCGGAGGCGTCGCCCCCGAGCCCGTGGTCGGTCGTCACGACGGCCCCGGCCCTGCCCATTGCCCAGGCCGCGTGCCGGCTGGGGGCGCTGCGCACCTGGTGGGTGTGGACGACGTCGGCTCCCCGCACCGCGGGCGCCAGGCCAGGGACCAGCGGCTGCGCCGGGTGCCGGTGGATCCGGACAAGCGGGCGCAGGACCCGCACCACCAACCCCGACCGCTCCCGCCGGACTCCGGGAGAGCCGCCGAAGCTGAGCAGCTCGCACTCGACGCCCTCGGAGCCGGCCAGGGCCCGGGCCAGCTCCAGCGGGTAACGTTCGCCGCCCCCGAACAGCCCGCCGGCCCCGAACGGCGTCGGCGCCACGTGGACGACCCGCATGCTCGTCGCCTCCCTCCTGACGCTGGGATCGCCGGAGCAACTGACCGGCGGCTACCTCTATCACCGCCGCGTGGCCGATCTGGCCCCCGCGCACGGCGCACGGCTGGACCTGGTGTCGCTGCCCGACCTGCCGTTCCCCCTGCCGGCGGCGTTCGCGTCACCGCTGCTCCGCCGGGTCCGGGACAGCGACGTGGTGGTGGTCGACAGCATCGCCGCCGCGTACCTGGCGCCCTGGCGACCGGGCCCGCCGCTGGTGGCCATGCTGCACCAGCCACCGGGCGGCATCGACCACGGGCCGCTCCGGCGGTCGCTCCAGGCGGTACTGGACCGGGCGCTGTACCGCAGGTGCGCGCTGCTGTTGCTGGCCGCCGACGCTCTGGCCGGGCCTTGGCTGCCCCCCGTCCCGACCGCGGTGGTGGCGCCCGGGCGGAACGCCGGCCCGCCGCCTGAGGGCCCACCGCTCGACCTGCGCCAGGGACGGCGGTCCGCGCTGCTGAGCGTCGGCAATTGGGTGCCCCGCAAAGGGGTGCTGGACCTGGTGGAGGCGTTCGCTCGCCTGCCGCGCGACCTGGCCACGCTCCATCTCGTCGGCCGCACCGACATCGACCGCCGCTACGGCCGGCGGGTCTCCGCCCGCCTGGCCCGTCCCGACCTGGCGGGGCGGGTGGTCGTGCACGGTCCCGTGTACCCCGATCGGATGGGCGGGCTGTACCGGGCGGCCGACGTCTTCGTGCTGCCCAGCTACAGCGACCCCTACGGCACCGTCTACGGCGAGGCGATGGCGGCCGGGCTGCCCGTGGTCGGCTGGCGAGCGGGCAACCTGCCCAACCTGGCCGACCACGACCGGGAGGGTCTGGTCCTCGAGCCCGGCGATCGCCCAGCCCTCACCGCCGCGCTGGGCCGCCTGGCCGCCGATGCCGACGACCGGGCCCGGCTGGCTGCGGCGGCCGCCGCTCGGGCCGCGGCGCTGCCGACGTGGGACGACACCGCCGCCCGCTTCGTCGAGCTGCTGTCGGGGGTGGCGCGCTGACGACTGGGGGCCGTCCACGAGATCGCCCTCAGATGTCCCGGCGTCGAGGTCGTCGACCGGCGGTCCCTCGATCACGGTGCCGTCGGTCGCGAACCGCGAGCCATGGCACGGGCGGTCCCAGCTCCGCTCGGCGGGGTTGACGGTCAGCAGGCAGCCGAGGTGGGTGCACGCTGCCGATCGATCTCGCTCAGCGGAGCGAACTGGAGGTCGCAGGAGTCGCGGTCGAGGACCTGGGTGTCCTCCCGGGCGCCGGCGGCGCCGCGGCACCGTCTGCGAACGACTCCGGGCCAATCCGCGGCTCGATCGTCGCCGGGCGACGCGTTCCGGGGACACCGCCAGCTCGACGCGCCCATGTGCAGGAGCGTCGTAATGTCGATTCGTGTCGGCGGCGTCGGTGATCGAGATCGAGGGTCTCCGCAAGGAGTACCGCCGGTTTCGGGGGCCGGCGACCGTGGCGGTCGATGGGTTGGATTTGAGTGTGCCGGCGGGAGGGGTGTTCGGGTTCCTCGGTCCCAACGGCGCGGGCAAGACGACCACGATCCGGAATCTGCTCGGGTTGGTGCGTCCGACCGCCGGACGCTGTCGGGTCTTCGGTGTCGACGCCGACGCTGAGTTCTATCGGGTGCAGCGGCGGGTGGGGACGATGATCGAGACCCAGGCACTGTTCCTTGGTTTCTCGGGGCGGCTGAACCTGAGCCTGCTGGCGGGCATGGTGGGGATCCCGGGATCGGCGGTTGACGACGCGCTGGAGCGCGTCGGCCTCGGCGACCGGGCCGAGGATCGCTTGGCGACGTACTCGCTGGGGATGAAGCAGCGCCTCGGGTTGGCGGCGGCGTTATTGAAGGATCCGGAGTTGCTGGTGCTCGACGAGCCGGCCAACGGCCTCGATCCCGCCGGGATCCGGGATGTCCGGCGCCTCTTGCGACGCTTGGGGGACGAGGGCCGGACGGTGTTCGTGTCCAGCCATCTGCTCGGCGAGGTCCAGCAGATGTGCGACCACGTGGCGGTCCTGTCCCGAGGCCGGTGCGTCGCCGCGGGCCCCGTCGAGGAGGTGCTGGCCTCGGCGGGGATGCGAGGGGTGGTCGTGCGGCTCGGCGACCTTGTGGCCGGGCGCGCCGCCCTCGAAGCGGCCGGCTTCCCGGTCAGGGAGGATGCCCAGAGTCTTGTCGTGGGCGTTGAGCCGACGGACGCTCCCCGGGTCGCCGAGGCGCTGGCCGCGCGGGACCTTTATCCCCTGGAGTTGCGGCCCGGTGGGGCGAGCTTGGAAGAGGCCTTCCTGGCCTTGACCGGCGACACCCCGGAAGGCTCGATGTGACCCGGCTGGTCCGGGTGGAGGTCCGGCGCCTTCGATCTCGGCGGATGGTGAAGATCATCGTCGGCGTCCTGGTGTTCGGTGTGCTGGTGGCGATCCCGCTGCTGGACTGGGCGATCGCCCAACAGGCGCGCATCGACCACGACGCCGAGATCGAACGCTGCGTGGCCGCCAAGGAGCCCAAGGCCCGTGACGACGGCTTCGTCCCTCCCACCATTCCCGATACCGTCGCCTCCCCCTCCGAGCGCGAGCGGCGCTGCGGACAGGTGATCCCGCCGGTCAACCCCGATTTCATGCCGTCGGACGTCGAGGATGTCACGATCAACGCGTCCGCGCTGCTGATCCTCCTGGGCTTCATCGTGGGAGCGTCGTTCATCGGGGCCGACTGGCAGGCGGGGGTGATCCCCACGACCCTGAGTTGGGAGAGCCGCCGGACGCGGGTCTTCTTCGCCAAGCTCGCCGCCGTTGTCGGCTCGGTCTTCGCAGTCGCCCTCGTGTGGCACGCGCTCTTCGACGGTGCCCTGACCGGCCTGTTGGCCCTCGAGGGCACGTTCGGCCAAGCCAACCGTGAGTGGCTGCGGGCGGTGACCGGACTGGCCGTGCGGGTCTCAGCCGTCTCGGCTGGAGCCGCACTGCTGGGATACGCCGCCGGGCACATCGGCCGCAGCACCGCGGGTGCCCTCGGCCTGGGTCTCGGCTACATACTCGCCGTGGAGAACGTGGTCGGGACAAATTTCAAGCCGCTCCGCCCGTGGATGATGTTCTGGGACTCGACCGTGTTCGTAAAGGGCGAGTTCGAAGCCGGTGGCGACGTACCTGGCCGCTCCACTCTCGAGGCCGGCGTCGTGCTCGTCGCCTACGCCATCGGCTTCATACTCGTTGCCGTGTGGCTGTTTCGAACCCGCGACGCCGCCTAACCAACAACCAGATCGCGTAGAAACAGGATCGACGCCGTGTCCGTCTAACCCGACAGCGACCTCAACAGCCGGTTGCTGCGCGTCGCTGCCCCCAAGGTGGGACCTGCCAAACAGTCGGCGCAAGCCGCTTCGCGTGTGCTTGCCGGCGAACTGGAACCATGAGGAGTTGCTGCTTCCGAGCTCTAGTGGCTGTTCGAGCCGGGGACCGGGCCGCCATCCCCTGGCGGTCGGCGGTGCTCGCGCGATCGAAGTCGACCGAGTCGCCCCAGCTTTGGCCGACCGTGGCATCGAGACGGCGGAGCTCCTCTTCGATCGCCGAGCAGTGCTCGGGCAGGACGGTGTCGAGCAGCTCCTCGAGCAGTGCTCGGAGTCTGCGCATGATCTGCACCGCTGCCGCACCGAACTGACGGATCTCGGTGAGCCCGAGCGTCACGTAGTCCTCCCAGCGGCGCGTCCCCATGACGACCGCGGCCCACCAGGCCCCACGCACCTTCGGGAGTCTCGCCCAGCAACCGCCCATCGGAGACGAGGCCCTCGGGCTGACGAGCCTGTCTTCGACGCGCGACGTAATGCGCGACAGGGAGCGCTGGTGCGACAGCGCGAATGCGACGTTCAGCTCTCGTCCGCGGGTGGCGCGGCGAGGAGGGCGAGTGCTGCGTGCTTGGCGTGGGCGAGGTGACTCAGTTGCCCGCTCACCCGAGCGAGCAGGAGCGCGCCTTCGATGAGGGCGAGTGCTGCCGAGGCCGTCGTC
Organism: uncultured Acidimicrobiales bacterium; assembly: GCA_963830865.1. Classification (GTDB taxonomy): domain Bacteria; phylum Actinomycetota; class Acidimicrobiia; order Acidimicrobiales; family VFJN01; genus ZC4RG19. The sequence goes on from CAWHNU010000003.1 coordinate 7,840, forward strand.
GAGAGCGAGTCTTCGGGCCATCCGTCCGCGCGCAGCCGCTCGGCGATCAGTGCTTCCCATTGGTCGAAGCACCGCGTTGCGACCTCGCGGAGGCGGGGGATGATGATGGGTGATTCGAGTGCGGTGGGCGCCACTGGGCAACCGGCGCACTGTTCGCCGATGGACGCTCCCTGCGCGATGTCGAGGAATCGGACGATGCCTTCGCCTGCGTTGGGTGCCCCGTCCAACGCTTCGCTGAGCGCGTCGGCGACCTCGCGGCCGGACGCCTCGAGGGCAGCTTCGGCCACCTCTTCCATGCCGCCCGGGAAGTGGTGGTACAGCGATCCGTTGGACACGCGGCTCTCCGCCAGCAGCTGTGCCCGCCCGGTCGCGGTGTACCCCTGGTCACGCAGCAGCCGCGCCATCGTCTGCACCAGCTCCGCCCGTGTGTCACGACCCCGCACCACCCCCTTGACACTACTGGAGCGATCGCTCTAGAAACTAGAGCGATCGCTCCAGTGCCGGTGTCGAGGCAGGGGTCGAAGGAGGAGGGCCGTCAGATGGGTGCCGAGTCGGTTTCGCCGATCAGTACGTACTTCCGAGTCTGTGACGGGGTGCGGGTGAGGTTCGCAGACAACAAGGCAGATTCGGGCACCACCGTGCTGCTGCTGGCGCCGTGGCCCGAGAGCCTGTGGGCCTTCCGTCGCATCTGGGACCGCGTCGCGGCAGTCGGGCGCGTGGTCGCCATCGACCTGCCGGGATTCGGTCACTCCGATGGTCGCCCGGAGTTGATCGCCCCGGACAGCTCGGGGGCGTTCCTGGCCCGTATGGTCGATGAGTGGGGCCTGGGAGCTCCGCATGTCGTCGGCCCCGACGTCGGTACGGCGGCGGCGCTGTTCCTTGCTGCGAAGGCTCCGGAACGCGTCACGAGCCTGACCATCGGCGGCGGTGCGGTCCGCTTCCCGATTGAAGCGGGCGGCGCGCTCAAGGAGATCATCGAAGCGCCGAGTCTGGATGTCGTGCGCGGGCTGGACGCCAGAACGAACATCGGCCATGCAGTCGAGCCCGCTGCCCCGAGCGCCAGCGAGCCCGAGGTCCACGAGGACTATGTCAGCGCCTACGACCTCGGGCGCTTCGCGGAGTCGGCGCGGTTTGTGCGGCACTATCCCGAGCAGAACCCGGTGCTGGGTGATCTGCTGCCGTCGATCACCACGCCGACCCAGATCGTGGCGGGCCGCGACGATGACCTCGTGCCGTGGTCGAACAACGAATACCTCGACGACCTCCTTCCCAATAGCGAGATCCATCCTCTCGACGCCGGTCACTTCGCGTGGGAGCAAGCAGCGGAGGACTACGGCCGCCTGGTCGCCGACTGGGTCAGCGGCGGGTATCGACGCGTTGCGGGCTAGCTGACCGGTCTCGCCGCCGCTGCGCGGAACGTCAGACCGCCGGCGGTTGTCGTAGAGGTGGAGGAGCACCCCGGGACGGGCGAGGGCGCCCATGGGGGGTTGTCGCCATCCTCCGTGCCATCGGCGTGCCAGATCACAGAGCGCCGCGGGCGCGCTCCACGGGCACAGTTGGTTCCGGAGCGCCCCCGTGGCCATCAACTCGTAGAGCTTGGTCCGCCCGATCCCACGCCTGGCCGCCGCTTCCGCCGGCCGCAGCAGCAGCTGCTCCGCGCCGATCGTCGTCTCGTCCATCACGCTGACCTCCGTCACGCTGATCGTTGAACCGCCGCCGACACGCCGCCCGGGCCGGCCTCTCCCGGTCCGGCCCGGGCGGCTTCGTACTGCGCCCGCCATCGCTGACGCGTGCTGATCGCTTGAGCGATTTCGGCGGCGTAGGTTTGCTCATCGACACGCGAGCGGCCGAGCAGTTCCCACGACCACCGCCCATCGGTCCCAGCCACCGACAACTCGTCGTGGTCGTCAGGGTCGATGCCGGCTTCCTCGAGGGCTGCCCGGACGACGGCGGCGCGGTCGGCGCGGTGGCCGGCGAGGGTCTTGCCGGTCCACTTGCGGGACACCACAAGACGGCGCCGCCTGCGGCGGCGCCTCCCAGGCAGCGGGCGGCGCCTGGGGCGCCGTCCTCGCCCGGCGTGGCGCGCCGCGGCTCGCCGCTGATTCCGCGAGTTCGCTAACAGACCAGGGAGCAGACGAGGGCCTTCGATCCTTGCGACGTGCAGACGAGAAGACCAGGCTTGGTGGCGCGACGACCGCATCAGGTCTCGCGAAAGCAGGTCCTCGAACACCTTGCGGCCTGGCAGGAGCCGGCCCTCGTCACGACCGAGATTCGTGCTGCCTCAGGTCGCCGCGATACGGAGGCGTCATGAGCACCACCGTCGACACCACGCCCGAAATTCGGTCGTTCCAGATCGTGACTCCAGAGGAGCGGATCGACGACTTGCGCCAGCGCATCGCGGCGACGCGCTGGCCCACCAAGGAGCTCGTCCCGGACCGATCGCAGGGCGGGCAGCTGGCGACGCTGCAGGAGCTCGCCCGCTACTGGACGAGCGAGTACGACTGGCGCAAGTGCGAGGCGAGACTGAACGCGCTGCCACAGTTCACGACCGAGATCGACGGGGTCGAGATCCACTTCGTCCACGTCAGGTCGCGGCATGAGAACGCGCTGCCGCTGATCATGACCCATGGCTGGCCCGGCTCGGTCATCGAGCTGCTCGACACCATCGGCCCGCTGACCGACCCGACCGCGCACGGCGGCACTCCCGAGGACGCATTCCACCTGGTGCTGCCGTCCTTGCCTGGCTACGGCTTCTCGGGCGAGCCGACCGAGCTCGGCTGGGACTCCGGCCGCATGGCGCTCGCGTGGGCGGAGCTGATGGACCGCCTCGGCTACACGCGCTACGTCGCCCAGGGGGGCGACGTGGGCGCCGCCGTCACCGACGCGATGGGCCGCCAAGCACCCGAGGGGCTGCTCGGCATCCACACCAACTTGCTCCTCGCGGCGGTCGGTCTCAAGGACCAAATGCCGGCGGAGTCCGAGCAGGAACGCGCGGCGCACGACGCGGTCGCGACGTTCACGACTGACGGCGCCGGCTACTTCGTGGAGCAATCGACGCGGCCGCAGACGATCGGCTACTCCCTGCTGGACTCACCGGTCGCGCTGGCGGCCTGGTTGCTCGACCATGACACGGACAGCTACTCCAAGATCTCCCGGGCGTTCGTCGACGGCGAGCCGGTGGGCAATCTCACCCGGGACAACATCGTCGACAACGTCACGCTGTACTGGCTGACGGGCACCGGCGCCTCGGCCGCCCGCTGGTACTGGGAGACCGGACGGGCTCAGGCCGCAGCCCATGCGGCCGGCCAGGCTCCTCCGGCGGTCTCGGTTCCGGTCGGCTTCACGACGTTCCCCGACGAGCTCTTCGCTGCCCCTCGCAGCTGGGTCGAGACGGTCTACCCCGACCTCGCCTACTTCAACGAGGTCGACAAGGGCGGCCACTTCGCCGCCTGGGAGGAGCCGGAGCTCTTCTCCACCGAGGTGCGCGCTGCATTCAGCTCACTCCGCTAACCACGATTGTTCGTGGATGAGGTGACCGGGCTCGCGGAAAGCTCTCCTGAGCTGAAGGATGTTTGTTGATGATCGGGGCGGGTGGCATCCGGCGCGTCCATTGCGGCTGGGTCGCGTCGCATCGGCCTCGGTCGCCCTCGTCCGCCCCGTCAGGCTGACCTGCCGCAGCCGTCCGGACTCGTACGCACGTTCCCATCGTGGGAGTGCTTACGAGGCAGATGTCGGGGGTTCGACTCCCTCCGACGCCCACCCTGGTCAGCGGCCATACGAGCCACCGCGACCGCGACAGGAACGCCGCTCATCCCGCGTCCATCCTGCGCTTGTCGTCGTCGGCCTGGTCGAATCACTCGCGCTTCATGCGACACCCGTCGCCTCTGGGCGGCGCCCCGGATCCGTCGATTCTTACACGTCAGCCGCTTCGAAGCCTCGAACGAGCCCCGCCTCCACGTCATGGATGAACTGGCTGTCGGAGCGGAACACATAGCCCCCACGGCCCGCTTCGATCCAGCCCTCCAAGCTCGCTGCGATGTTGTCGATTAGCGGCACAGCGGGGCCGTTGCTCCCGCGGTTGCTCCCGCCGGCACGCTCCACCCGGGCGGAACCGGAGGCCGGCGAACGTGGCCGGCAGGATCATCGCCCGGTACCGCGTGGCAGCTGCCAACATTGACGAGTTGCCGTGTGCACAACGAACGGGCCGTGCCGTTTCGACAGCGACTCCGGCGACTCAGGTGGCCTGCGACGCCCCTTGCATCAGTACGGGGAACGCCGCCTGGTCGCCGCGATGGAAGAGAGCCTCGTAGGCCTCGAGCGTGGCGTCGGACCCCAACCCGAGGCGGGCCATCGTTGCGCGGGCGAACTGCACTGGCGATTGGGGGCCGGCGGTAATGAGGTTGCCATCTATGACAGCCCGCTCGTCGAGGTAATGGTCGCTTCCCGCATAGCCCGTCATGGCCAGATACTCACGTGCAGAGCTGGTGTGGTTCCGCGCGTCGAGCAGGCCAGCGCGCGCCAAACCCGCGGTGGCGCCGCAGATCGCCGCGACCGGCACGCCGGCATCGAGGAAGCGCGCGGCGACCGCAGCGAACGCCGCTCCACCGCCGACGTCCCAGGTCTCGGCGCCCGGCAGGATCAATACGTCGCTCTGTGCCGGATCGAGATCGGCGAGCAGCATGTCCGGCACGATCGTGACGCCCCCCATTGTCGTAATCGGCTTGTTCGCTTCCGCGACGGTGATGACATCGAAGCGGGCGCCGGTGAAGCGGCCCGTGTGCAGCTCGACGAGCACATGCCCCACTTCAGAGTCCGTCAGTGTGTCGTAGACACCCAGATGTGCCGTTCGGTTCATGCGGTTTTCCTCGGGTCGGTCTGGTGCTGTACAGTGTACAGAAAGGAGCGTGGGGTGCGATGAGGCAAGAACCGACGGCGCCCCGAACCGGCCGGCCACCCCGCCTCAGCGTGAAGCAGGTGGTTTCGGCCGCTCGCCCGATCGCCGCCCGGTACGGCGTCGAAGGCTTGACCATGCGACGGCTCGCCGACGCGCTCAGCGTGATGCCGAATGCGCTCTACACCTACTTCCCCGACAAGGCCGCGATCCTCGACGCCGTCCTCGACGACCTCCTCGGCGATGTCAAGCGCCCCCGGCGGGGAAGCAACTGGCGGGAGGCGCTTGCCTCGGTGATGAGCTCGTACCGCCGCGTCCTTCGCACGCAGCCAGGGTTGATTCAACTGACGGTCTCGCGACCAATGTACGGGCCGAACGCGCTGCGACTCCGGGAGGACATGCTCACATCACTGAGGCAGGGCAACCTCGATGACGACGACGCGGTGAGCGCGTTTCTCGCGCTGTTCGCCTACACGACCGGGTTCGTCGCATTCGAGACTGCAAGAGTTCCGGGGAAGCGGGATGCCGACGAGCGCACCCGTGGTCATCGCCTCCATACGTCGCTGCCGCCGGAAACGTACCCGAGCACGCGCGCCCTCGCGGCCCGCCTTGCCCAGCGCCCCGGGGACCGCGAGTTCACCCGCGGACTGCACGGCGTGATCGACGGGTTCGCCAATGCGGCAACCCGGCCGACCTAGTCGCACGCAATCGGCGATCTGCTCGGCGCCCGCTCGCATGGAACGGTGTCCTAGAAGGTGCCGCGGCCTCGAGGATGTCCACGTCACCTATCGCCGGCTCCCGGCGTACCGCAGCGTTCGATGAGGCGGATCGTTGGGCGCGAGACTTCGCCAGTGAACGACGATGGACTCGTCGCCGAGCAGCGGGCGTACTACCGAGCTCGTGCGCCCGAGTACGACGAGTGGTGGCAGCGGCGAGCCGCGGCCGTCCGACGAACCTCGCCTCGGCGACGAGGGCAGTAGTCGCCTACGCGATCGAATACCGGCGACGCACCTAGCGAAGCTGGCTAAGGCAACGCGTCGTAGGTGTAGATGTTCGTCACGTCGAGCATCGTGGCTGGCGTCGTCGTGAGCCGCGTCACCAGGGAGATGATCGGATCGTTGAGCCGGTGGCCAACCGGATTGGTTGAGGAATCGTCGGGCGCATAGGTCCGGCCGTGCTTAACCATCCAGGCCTCCCAGATCCGGTCGACGTTGCAGTGGTTGAGATAGAAGACCGGGTCGTTGGGCGAGGTTCCTGGGCCCATGTCACCTCCGATCCATACGTGCACCCGATTGTGGAGCTCCGAACGGCTGTCGGGGCTGAAACCAATCCAGCCCTCAAGAAGGTTGCGGATTCCCTTCCTGCAGCGGGCGTCCCAGTTCGCGATGTCGTAGTCGGTCTGGTCGTCGAGCACAGTCTTGACCTGCTGGCTGGTTGGAAGGCCGAGGGTCGAGGTCGGCCTCTGCAACTGGCGCACCAGGCCCCTGTCCGCCAACGGAACGGACAGCTCGCCCGAAATTACGTCCTCGAAGAACCTCACCGTGAAGCTGTCTTCGGGATGTTCCCGATCGAATCGGAATGGACCGTCCTCGACCGGGGTGCCGGCCCCTCCGATCGCGGTCTCCTTCCACAGTGCAAGACCCGGTTGCTCTCCGATCGGTTGGTGGTCGCCATCGACGGCCCAGTCCCAGTAGGGGAGACCGAAAGTCTCGTCCTCGAGCACCCGCTGCAGGTGCTGCTCCAGCAGCAGGAGCATGAAGCGGTGCCACGGAAGGAACACCGATCCGCGGTGGGCGGCGTTGCGGGCAGTGGGATTCAGCTCAGACTCTTGCGGAGTCAGGATGTTCATGGCCACGTAGTGCCAGATCACGAACTGGTCATAGGCGCTGACCGGAAGATTCATACCGGCCAAACCGAGGGAATTCGTTGTAACACCGGCCGAGAAGTCTCGCTTCAGTAGATTTATCCCGCGGCAGAACTTCTCAAGGCTCGAGGGATCGGTCAGGATGTTATGCCTTATCCTGGCCACCGGCTCAGCCCTCGCCAGAGTCGTGATCGTGCCCGCTGTGATCGTGCCCGCCAGAGTCAATGGCCCCGAGGTCGATCGACAAGTCGATGATGCGCTTGACCATTCCGATCATCGACAGGAACTCCTGATTGGGAATGGCGTGGTAGTGAACCGAGCCATCGTTGTCGATATTGAGGTGGCCTCTTACGGGCTGGTCATCGATCGTAATTGTGTATGTGGTCACCACCCTGATCCGGTGGCCTCTATAGGTTTCCTCGCGTACCGAGGGTTCCTGCGCATGCGAGTGATGAAGCAAATGAAGGACGTCGCTGTGCTCTGCCAAGGCGGCGGCCATCTCAGCAGGAGTAGCTGCCTCTTTAAGATGCTCGAGCTCCATACCACCCTCCTGTCGCGGCGAGGTGCTCTACGGGGAGCCTCAGTCGCACGGTACAGGACGTCGGCTCTCGGCACCTGGGCTGGTGAACCCGGCCCGACCCCAACGCCGCGTGTGGCCACCCTCGAGGCGGCAAGCTGGGCGCGCGTGGATCCAATGGCAGCGCTGGTCGAACACGGGATGCTCCTGGAATCTGCCCGTGGACCGCTGCCGAACGTCGCCGAGATGGTCGCTGGCGAACCGATCCGCGGAGCTGGTGGGCCATCCAGTGGGTCACGCCATCTTCGACACCTCAACTCCCTCACCGAATCACCCGATGTCGTCAGGACCAGGCTGGTGAACGGCAAGGTGACTCTCGTCCACCGCCGGCTCTGGCCCGCGCTGGCACGACTTGCCGACCGATTCCCACCCAGGGACATCGCAGCGATCCACAAGGAGCACACGAGCACCGGCGCCCATCGAGTCCACGAGCAACCCTTCGCCGACTGGGTTCCCAGCGACGTGCTCCAGGCCGCCCAGGATCTTTCAGCCGACGACGCGCTCGCCGAGCTCCCTGACTGCCTTCGGCACTCCTGAGCGAAGCACCGATCGGCGTCCAGGACGAACGTCCCCTAGCGATGCTCCTAGGGGCTGTCAAGGGTGAGGTGTTGGTGGGGTAGGTGGTTGTAGACCTCGCGGGCGATGTAGCGCTTGAGGCAGCGGAAGGCCTCCTTCTTGGTGCGGCCCTCCTTCATGCGCCGCTCGATGTAGTCGCGGGTCGGTGGGTCGCAGACCATGCGGGTGACGATGATCCGCCAGAGCGCGGCGTTGGCTTGGCGGTCACCGCCGCGGTTGAGCCGGTGCCGTTGCTGCTTGCCGCTGCTGGCATCGAGCGGGGAAGCGCCGCAGAGGTGGGCGAAGGTGGCGTCGTTGCGGAGCCGCTCGGGGTTGTCACCGGCCGCTACGAGCAGCGCGGAGGCGCTATCGGTGCCGATTCCTACGCGGGACACGAGGTCGGGCGCGGTCTCGGCAACGAGCGGCTTGAGGATGACGTCGAGCTCGGCGACCTCGGCCTCGAGGGCCTGGGCGCGGCGTGCGAGCATCCGCAGGGTGTACTTGGTGAGCGAGGAGACGTCCCGGCGGGTGCCGGGCCGGTAGCTGCTGGCGCGCTCCAAGAGCCGGTAGACGTTGAGGTGGCGCAGCTCGGCCCGGATGGTGTCGGGGGCGGTGGAGATGAGGCTGCGCATCTGGTTGAGGGTCTGGGTCCGGGCCTTGCGGGCCGAGGACCGCGCTACCCGAAGCACCCGCATGGCCTCGACGTTTCCGTCCCTGGTCTTGGCCTCACCCTGGGCGTCGCCCGACTGGGCGGCCTGGGCCGCCGCGATGGCGTCCTGGGAGTCGCTCTTGCCACGCCGGCGGCGCCGCTGACGGTTCGGCCGATCGACCTCAACCACCCGCACCGCCTCACCCTGCAGATAGCGGGTCAGGCCAGCGCCATAGGAGCCGGTGCCCTCGACACCGGCGAGGTCGATCTCACCGAAGCTGCGCAGCCATCTCAGCAGGGCTCGATAGCCCTCGGGTGTGGTGGCGAACGACTCCACGCCCACCAGGCCGCCCCGGTCGTCGAGAGCGGCGGCAACGTGGACGTCGAGGTGGGTGTCAACCCCCGCGGTGATCCGCAGTGGCATGGTGGTCATCGTCATCCCTTCATCGGCACAGGTGCAGGGGTGGCACCGCACCCGGCGGGACGACGGACAGGACAGCGACGGGCCTCTGCGACAGGCTCCTAGTAGGTCACTCCGTCCAACCGGTGGGTGTCGGGCGGGTGTCCGAGCCAGGCCGACGGATCGTTATCAAGACAGTCCCCAAGAGACGTCAGCCGGTAGTGGTCGGGTCAGACCTGGCTCGGGCACCCGCCCGCACGCTGACTGACCCCACCACCCACGTGGTGGACCCACCCAACGCCCAACCCGATCCTCGCTGCCGGCTTGTGGACCGACGATGAGGAGGACGGCGATGTGTGCTGCGAGCTGCCAACTACCGCCCATTTCGGCAGGTATCTGCTAGCGAGCGCGTCGGTGCGCGTATACGCCAGCGCCTGCACCGAGGTGGACGCTGTGGTTGCTCCTCGGTGGCGAACACCTTCGCCGAGCGCTGCTGGTGGTGCCATGAAGCCGCATCCCGCCGTGGCGATCGCCCGCCACCCACTCGTCGGGGCGGGACTGGCCAGCATTTGCGACAGCCGGCGCCGTCAGCACGCCCGGGGTCCGCGCGCATCACGGCTCATCCAACCGTCGTGATGGCACCGAACGTGTCATGGCGGGCCTTCCAGGCGGGTGGAAGGGAACACCGATGGAACGACTCCTGACGATGACGAATCGCGCTGTGTGGATCGTGGCTGGTGCCGCCGCCGCGGTTGTGGCCGTCGTAGCGGTGGGCGCGTCGCCCGTGCTGGCCGATCCGCCGCCGGCGGCGGCCGGCACGACCAGCCACGGCTTCGTTGCCGAGGGGGGCGTGGTCACCGCCATCGATCACCCCGACGCCACGACGGTCCCAGCTGTACCGGGCGGACAGGCGGGAACGGCGACCGGGGGCATCAACGATCGCGGCGAGATTCTCGGCGCGTACGAGGGCCAGGACCGCGTCGTCAGGCACTTCCTGCGCGACAGGCGCGGCCGCTACACGCAGATCGAGGATCCGGCGGATGGGCCGGATGGCACCGCGTCCGACGAGTACGTCGACATCAACAACCGCGGGGAGATCGTCGGCTTCTACAACGACGAGCAAGGGGTCACCACCACGGGCTTCCTGCGCACCACGCGGGCGGTTCGTGGACATCAACGTCCCCGGCTCCCAGCTCAGCGGGCCGCTGAAGATGAACGATCGGCGACAGGTGGTCGGCATCTACGTCGACGCCGACGCCGAACCCAACCCCGACGGCACCGCCCAACCGGGCGCGGTGCACGGCTTCCTGTGGAACGACGGCGACTTCGAGACCATCGACGTCTCGGGGGCCGTGGCGACGGTGGTCACGGGTATCAACAACCGCGGGCACATCGTGGGCTCTTACGTCGACGCCCGTGGCGCCTACCACGGCTTCGTCCGTGATCGTTGGGGTCACGTCATCACCATCCCGGAAGCACCAGGCGCCGACCCGTCCGCAGGAGGGACACAGCCCACAAGCATCAACGAGCGCGGCCAGTTCGTTGGGCTCGCCTACGACGCGCACGGAGGATCGCGCGCCTTCCTCTTCGAGCGCGGCCACTACAACCTGTTCTCCGGCACGCCCGACGCGGCCTACACACGGGCGCTCGACATCAACAACCGTGGCCGGATCGTCGGCGACTACGGCACCCGCCCCACCGCAGAGCCGATGGCGACGGGCGCAGACCAGATGGGCGGCCGGGAGCCCGACGACGACACCCCTGACCAGTCGGCGTCGCGGCAGCGGTCTCGGTGCCGAGCAGCCCCGTCAGCAGCTCTTGGGCGGCATCGCATCGTCGGTGGTGTAGCGGCGTTTGGAAAGGTCGACCAGGACCAACACGTTGTCGAACGGGTCGGCCACCAGTGCGCGGTGGGAGACTGCGGTGTGCCTGGAAGCGAACCGCGTGCGGGGTACCGGTCAGTCACGCCTCGGGTAATCGTCGACGACGTTGCGGCGCAGGTCCACTTCCTTCGGGAGGTGTTCGCCGCAACTGGCGACATTGAGCCAGGCCGGCCAGCGGAGATCCACATCGGTGACTCCGTCATCATGATCTCGTCGACGGCTGAGCGTGAACCGTTCCCCGCCTTCCTGTACGTGTACGTCGACGACGCTGATGACACGTTCCAGCGCGCTGTCGATGCCGGTGCGCAGGTGCTCGAGGAACCGCTCGATACGCCGTACGGCGATCGACGGGCGATGGTGCGAGACCCGTTCGGGAACATCCTCCAGATCGCGCACCCCGTCGCGAAGCGATGACCGGCCACTGCCCCCTATCGCCGGCCGGGCAAGGCTCGCCCAGCCGACTCGATGCGGTCGGCGTCTGGGGGTCTGCGCCTGGTCACGACTCGCTGCCGGCGTGGAACGGGAGCACGACTTGGTTGATGGGACTACCGGGAGATCCTCAATGGTGGGAAGCGGTGCACGAGTCCCGCGGCGGCGATCTGGTAGAGATCGACGTCATCGGGTAGACCCCGGAGCGCGTAGGTCCCGAGCTTCCGTAAGCGCACACCGTCCGGCAGGTGGCCTCGGATCGCAGTGCCGAAGTCGCCGGACACGACGATCTGCCCTCCGTGCGACGCATCGCAGATCCGTGCCGCCATGTGCACCGCCACGCCCAGGTAGTTCGCCTTGGACAGCGTTGGGTAGCCACTGTGGATTCCGACCCTGACGCGGACCTCCTCACCGCCGGCAAGCGCCCTCGTGCGCAGCTCGCGCTGCACGGTCAACGCGGTGGCGAGCGCTGCCGCCGGTCGTTCGAACACGGCGAAGAACTCGTCAGCGCGGGTCTCGACCACCTGGCCCCCGGTCCCGAGAGTGGAGTCGCGTAGAAGTGCCCTGACTTGTTCGAGCAGGTCGCCGTAGCTGTCGCCGAGGCGGTGGACCAGCGCAGTCGATCCCTCGATGTCGGTGAGCAGCATCGTCACGAAGCCCGAAGGCAGCCGGATCGGCTCGTCGGCCAGGCGCCCGAGCTCGCGCTCGGACTGCAACTCGTTGGAGATGAAGCCGACCGGCACGATCCTGAACCTCTTGGCCGCGTTGAGGAGCCGCCTGCGCGCGCGATCTCGGGCGGCGTCATCTTCGAACCTGACTTGGTTGAAGCGAGCGAGGGCGTTACGAACGTGACTGGCGTCATGAATCGGCAGCCGCCGCCGGCCATGGTCATCTATGTAAGCGAAGGCACGATCTGGGAGCCTTGCTCGCTCTGCCGAACCCAGTCGCACCACGCCCTGAACCCTAAGGGCCGGCGATCAAGTGCGATCGCCTCCACGTCGTCGCCGGCACCGCCCTCGATCCAAAGTGCCCCGGGAACTCCGGGAGCGTGACACCCTTCGGCACCTATGAGACGCTTGGTGGCCGTTCGACCTTGGGGTCGATGACGGATTCTGGGGACGGAGCGGTTGATGGTCACGTTCAGTACTTCTGACGGGGTCGAGGTCCGCTACGAGTGCCGGGGTGGAGGTCCACCCGTGTACGTCTGTCACGGTGGACCGAGCAACGTGTGCGACACCCTCATCGGGGACCTTGGCCGGTTAGCAGGGTTCCTGCACGCTGGTGTATTGGGACTATCGGGGCAGCGGCGGGTCCGCAGCGGCGCCGGCGGACACGTACCGGTTCGACCGCATCGCCGACGACCTCGACGAGCTGCGCCGCCACCTCGGACAACGGCGGTGTCGGTGCTGGCGCACTCGATGGGTGGCTTCGTCGGCCTTCACTACGCCCTGCGTCATCCGGCCACCTGTGAGCGGTTGGCGTTGGTCGCCGCCACCCCGTGCGGCGCCACCGGGCCGATGGCCATCCCGGCGCTTCGGGCTCTCGGGCCTGCCCGCACCGCCAGGGCCCTGGCCGTGGCCCTTTGGTACCTCGTCGCATGGAGTTGGCGGGCCCCGAGCACCCGACGGACCCGGGCGATGTACGCCCCGATGGCCGTTGCGCAGGAGGCCCGCCCCGAGCTGCGAGCTGCCGTGGCGAAAGCCCGTTCTGGGCTGCCGGTCGACAACGACAACGCGACACACCTCCTGAGGGCCATGGGGAGCCTGGACATGCGAAACGAAGTCGGGCGCATCAGCTGTCCGGTCCTCGTGCTCTACGGATCGCGCGACGCCGTCATGGTGGCCGGCGGCCAGATGCTGGCCTCCGGTCTGCGGGACCCCGAGGAGCACGTCCTCGACGGCGTCGGGCACGAACCGTTCATCGAGCAGCCCGACACAACGTTCTCGATGCTCGAGAGCTTCCTGGGAGCCGGGCGCGCTCGCGGTCCTTAGCTGCAGTTCGCGGATGCGGCTGGCCACCCATCAACTGAAGCCACGGCGTCACCCATCAGGCGGACGGGCAGAACCCCCGCATCCGTGCCTAGGTCCGGATGATGAGTGGCGGCTGTCGCCAGAGGCGGTCGGCACCACGCCTCGCTTGATCCGTCATCTGCCGGCACATTGAGGACGGTCCGACGGCCCCACCTCAGATCGGGTATGAGGCAGTTACCAGTCATTGGAACTCGGCCTCGCCGCGAAGCTCGTCGAAGCCGCCCCGATGAGAAACAGCTCTCCCGCACGATCGCCCGCCACGGCTGCGTCGACCTGCTCTACATCGACGAACTCGGCTACATGGAACTCGACCGCCGCGGCGCGGAGCTGCAGTGAACCCGGGCGGCCTTGCTTGTCGCCTCAGGGGTGTGATCGGCGCCGGGGTTCGGGTGTGTCGGCGCCGCCAAGTCCGTGGACGAGCGTGTTGAGTACGACCTCGGCGTCACGGCGGGCCGTGGCGGGGTCGGGAGCTCGGGCGATGTAGAGCGCGGCGCCATACAGGCCGCCGAGCGCGACGTGGGCGAGGGGATCGACGGCGACACCGGCAAGGACGTGATCGTCGACGAGCGTTCCGAGCACCGAGCGCAGCATGGGCAGTTCGACCGGCTCCGCTCCGCCCTCCCAGACCTCGGGTTGCAGGACGGTCACGCTCTCGAGCACGACGATGCGGCGGAACGCGGGGTCGAGGCAGGCGTCGAGGAACGCCGACACGCCGGCCCGCACCGAGGCCCAAGGGTCCGTCTCCGCCTGGGCCGCTGCCAGTACGGCGGCGACGGCCTCGCCCTGGACGGCGTCGTACACGGCGCGGAAAAGCGCGTCCTTGCCCTTGAAGTGGTGGTACAGGGCACCCTTGGCGACGCCTGCTTGGCGGGCGATTTCGTCGATCGAGGTACCCGCGTACCCCTTGGCGGTGAACCGCTCCCGGGCGACGGAGACGATCAGGTCCCGGGTGGCTTGGGCTTGGCGGTCGCGGAGTCGCTGGGCCGGCACTGCCGCCGAGCTTACCGACCGGACGACGGTCGGTGAACGACCAACGGTCGGTAGAGTGATCAGTACACGAGTCGGCGACGAAGAGGTGAGCGACCATGCGGATACCGACCTCAGCCCACACCTCCCAGCCCTGGCAGATCCACGAGATCGCGCCGGACTTCGAGATCGAAGACGTCTGGGCACTCCCGGCGTGGGGCGAGGCCGAGGACTTCCCCACGATGCTGGAGGTCTTCACCTCGCTCGACTTTCCCGATGACGCGCCGCTGCCGGTGCGCGCCCTGTGGGGTTTGCGCGAGCTGCTCGGCCGCTGGTTGGGCCTCGATCGGAACTCGACACCGCCCGACGCCACCGACGACGCCGAGAACACGCTGGCGATCCCAGGCACGAGGGAGACGACACTGCTGGAGCGGGTACCCGACGACCTGCGCGGGACGGCGGCCGTCTCGATCGCACCCGACAAGCCGTTCCGGGCGCTCTACCGCACCGACCGCGAGTACGCCGCCGAACTGTCGAACCGCACCGTGCACGGCGTGCTGCACCTCGGTTGGGTCGAGCAGGACGACGGCCGCTACCGGGGCCAGATGGCCGTGCTCGTCAAACCGCGTGGCCGCTTCGGCCAAGCCTACATGGCGTTCATCAAGCCGTTCCGGCACGCCTTGGTCTACCCCGCCTTGCTACGCGTCGCGGACCGAGCCTGGCAGCGCCGCGACATCCTGGCAGCCAAGGGGGTGGCGGCGACCTGACCCACGGGGGTTTCCATGGGCTCAGAAGCTGAGCTGCCCGCGGGCCCGTTGCTCCTGGGGCTGGAGCGTCGAGTAGACGAACGTGTTGACCGGGGTCGGGACGCCGGTCTCCCGGCCGAGACGGTGAACAGCGCCGCTCCAGGCGTCGAGCTCCGACGGCTTGCCGGCCGCAATGTCCCGCTGGAGTGACGACTGCCCGGCTGGCGGCTGCTGGTCGACGAACCCCAGCGTCAGGTCCACGATCTCGTCGGGGAACCCGATGCGGCGGGCCAGGCCGAGGTCCCGGATCTCGCCCATCCCGGCAGTCAGCAGCGCCCGGGTCCCGGGCTGCGATCGGACCACGCCGACCGGTGCCCGAGCCACGGCACCCAGCCCACCGAGCGGGACGACGAAGAGGAACTTGATCCACAGGGCCACCCAGATGTCGGGCGGCTGCTCCAGCGCCACCCCGGCGGCGGCCAGCATCGAGCGGAGGTCCTTGACTCGGGCGCTGGTAGTGGCGTCCCACTCGGCGAAGGCCAGTGAGCCGGGCCCGCCGGCGTGGCGGATGCGACCGGGCCCAGCGACCTCGCTGAACACCTTTGCGATCCCGGGCATCACCCGGTCCTGGCCGACCACCGCCGCCACCTCGCCGGGGGCGTCGACGCCGTTCTGGGTGGTGACCACAGCGGTGTCCGGTCCGAGCAGCGGGCCTAGGCCATCCACGACCTCCGGCAGTTGCCAGGTCTTGACGGCGAGGATCACATAGTCGACCGGACCGATCTCGCCCGGATCGTCGTTGGCGGTCGTCATGCCCGGAGCCACGTGAAAGTCGCCGTCGACGCTCTCGACGTGGAGGCCGTCGGCTCGCATGGCGTCGAGGTGGGCACCCCGAGCGATGAAGCTGACGTCGTTACCGGCCGCGGCCAACCGCCCGCCGAAGTACCCGCCGATCCCCCCGGCACCCCAGACAGCGATCCTCGTTCCTCGGGTCATCACGACAGCTCCCTCGCCAGGCGCCACGCCGCAAGGCCGTTCCTCGCCGGTTACGTCGACAGATCCGGCCCGAGCCCTCGACCCGACGATGGTAGGCAGGACGGTCGCTTCAGGAAGGCCCCAAGCAACGGGTGCGCTGCCGCGGACAGCGATCGGGCCCTCACCGGGCGCGCCGTCCACGGGCGCCGAGCGCGAGTAGCGGTGCCTTGAGGGCCGCGTAGAAGGGCCGCACCAGCCAGCCCGGCACCAGACCGTGACGTTCCTCCTCCGCCACCCTGGCCCTCGGGTGCGACCGGAGCAACCACGACTCGACGAGTGTCCACCGCCCGCGGTTCGGCTCGCCGGTATGGACCTCGATGCGGCACAGGTGCTTCGTGCTCATGTAGCCGTACTGTGCGGGACTGACCAGGCGCACCGGTGCACCATGGTCGCCGTCGAGCGGGCGGCCGTCGAGTCGGTCGGCGACGAGCACGCCATCGGCGATGGCGTCCCCGATCAGGAGGACCGAGCGATAGCGGTCGAGGCCGCGGAACACGACGTGGGTGATCTCGACACCGGGCTCCAGCGCCGGTTCGATGACGGCCCGGTAGAAGGCCTCGAACGGCACCCCTTCCCACCGCAGGCCGATCGCCGACCAGCCCGCCACGCAATGGAAGTCGGCGGTGAGCTCTTGTCGGGGCAGCGTGGCGAGTGTGGACAGCGGCACGTCGAAGGCCTCGGTCACCGCCCCGCGGACGGTGATGACGGGATCGGCGGGGACCGGCGGCGCCGGGCGCCACAGCTCGGTCCCGAACCGGGGGAACCCCTCGACGCGTCGCTGCCCGGGCGGCAGCTTCCCCGATTGCCCGGCGGGCCTGGCGACGGGCTCGTGCACGGTCATGGCGCAGCCTCCTAACAGACCGACGGTCGGTCACCGACTAATGGTCAGCTTCGTAGGCTGCGGCCGTTGCTGTCAAGCGGCGGCTCGCCCGACCGCCCCACAACGCCGGCTACGCGGCGCTTGGACCCCTTTGTGGGTCGGGCGGCCTGATGGGCACGCCGGCGTTTCGCAGAGCGCGGTTGATACCACCGATGACTTCGCGGGTCAGGCTTGGTCTCATGGACATGACGATGAGGTCGGGGTCGGCGAGGCTATGTGGAGGTCGACGGCCTATCGATCTACTACGAGCTGCACGGGGAGGGACCGCCGGTCGTGCTGTTGCACGGGGGGCTCCTCACCATCGAAGTCGGCTTCGGCGACGTGCTGCCCGCGCTCGCCGAGCGCTGCGAGGTCGTTGCGATCGAGCTGCAGGGCCACAGGCGCACGGCCGACGCGTGATCGGCCGCTGTCGCTCGAGCGGCTTGCCGATGACGTCGCGCAGGTGCTGACCGAGGTCGGCGTCGATGGTGCCGATGTCGTTGGGTTCAGCCTCGGCGGGCTCGTCGCCGTCGAGCTTGCCCGCCGACACCGCGAACGGGTCCGGCGGCTGGTCCTGGCATCGATCCACACCCGGCCTGACGGCGTCCACGACGAGATCCGATCGCCCGACGCCCGGCCGGGCGTCGGGCGGATGCCGACCACCGACGACTTCCGGGCATGGGAGGAGGCGTACCGGGCCGTTCGCACCCGACCTCGGCCACTTCTCTGCCTTCCAGGCGAAGCTCGGGGCATTCGTCGGGAGCTTGCGGGGGTGGTCCGACGACGAGCTTCGCGAGCTGACCGTCCTGTCGCTCGTCCTCGTCGGCGACAGGGACTTCGTCCGGGTCGAACACGCCGCCCACATGCAAGAGGTGCTACCCGAGGCCAGCCTCGCGGTCGTGCCCGGCGCAACCCACGTCAGCCTGTTCCACGAAGCCGACCTCGTCCTGCCGATCCTTCACCGCTTCCTCGGCGACTGAAACGAGCGCGAACCGAGAAGCCTGAGGGCCCTGGCGCCCTGCCACATGCGGGACCTACACGCCGCGATGCGTCCCTGATCGCCGGCTCGATGTCAGCCGAACAGCGCGAACGAACACGAGCGTGCAGTGTCGAGCGCTGCGTCTGAGGGGTCCGGCTCTCCCTCCAGGAGCTCCGCCTGCTCCGCCGTTGCCACAACAGGATCGACGACAGTCGCAGCAGCGTCCTCGATCGTCTCCCGACCCATCGCCTCTCCGCGGACTCGTGTGTGGCTGCCTGTGACCGCTGGAAATGCTCCACCGACGATCGGCCCGTAGGGCACGCCACGGCGGACTGAGCGCCGGCGTGGCGGATGGGCGGCGGGAGTCTGTCGGCCAGGGATCAGCGCACCGAGTTCGAGGTCGGCGAGGATCGCTAGGGCTGAGGTGGTTCGCCAGGTGTGTCGGTGAACGATCCGGTGACCGTGTCTGTCGCCTCGGTGACGGAGCTCGTTGCGTCCGCTGCCGCCTCGGTCGCTCGGGCGCCGAGATCCTCAACAGTTCCCTCCGCCTCGTCGGTCGCTTGGCTGGCGGCGTCGGTCGCCGACTGGGATAGATCATCCAGCATCTCCGCCCCGGGCAGGTCCCCGGCTAGGTCGCTGGCCTTGTCGGTGACGCCGGACAACAGCTCTGCGGCCTTCTCGCGGATGGTGTCGAGCAGGCCCATGTGAGACCCTCACCTCGAGGACGGACGATTACGACGGTAGCGGGTCCGGTCAGGTGCTCGATGACGAGGCCGCGACGTCGGTCTAGAGAGAACCTTACGGACGGGGAGATCGTGAGATGCTCGTCGAGGGAGAACCATCGGGCTTGAGCAGCTACAGACTGAACGCGTCGATCGCGGTCACCGACATGACCCGGGCCGAGGAGTTCTACGAAGGCAAGCTCGGTCTCTCGGCGGTACGGACCGGGGCTGACGGAAGCAAGGTCTATGCGTCAGCCGGTGACGAATCGCTGGAGGTCTAACGTCTCCGGACCACGCCGGTCGGTCGACGGCGACCCGGCCACCTGGCACGTCGACGACGGAATGTTTTGAGTGATTGAAGGTGTGATTTCAGCAAATGAAGGTGTGCTCGAGAGCGGCTTCGATTACGGCACGGACGAGAAGGGGATCTCACCCACGCCGGCGGCGGCAAAGTCGCCTGGTTCAAGGTTCGGCTAGAACACCGTTTGATTTAGGGTGCTCTTAGATGAGCTTGTTTGGAGGTGAGGTGGTTAGATGTTACTCCAGGCGGTGCTGGCCGGCCGGGCCCCGGCGACGTGCGCCCAGAAGCACCACTTCTGGGACAAGCCAGACCGTTCGCTGCATGCTTCGCGACGATGCCAATCGCCAATTGCTTTGTCGCCTCGGTGCCCGACGATCTCGACACGAGCGAGGTCGTTGCCGCATGGTCGAACCGGTCGGGAATCGACTCCGACGAGATGACGATCAACCTTCTGGAAGCGCACCAGGCGGGCAAGCGCTATGCCGTGATGGCATGGCTCTATCTGCCGTCGATCTGGCCCGACGACGCCGTCGCCGTACTGAGCGAGGGGCTCGCAGCCGCCCTCGCGGATACGTTCGTCGTCGAACCGTCTTCTGTTCAGGTCGTGACCTCGATCGTGGCATCAGGCCTCGTCGTTGAGGACGGCGAGACCGTGACCTGGTAGCTGGAGGGACGGCCCTCCCAGAACGATGCCCCTAGGAGAATCAGCGTGACCCGGCAGCGATCCTCACTGCCGGGTCACGGAGGGTCGTCGGGCTGGGGACGGTCCGGCGCTGCAACCATCATCTCGGCGCGGACGTCACGATGCACGAGTCCGTTCGAGAAGATGGCGGTAGCAGTGTCGATCCGTCGGCCGCCCCAGAGATCGCTGAACTCGCCACCGGCTTCTTCGACGAGAACAACGAAGGGTGCGTGGTCCCATGGCCCACCGGCGAGATGAACCGACACTTCGATCTCTCCGGCGGCCACGAGAAGCGGTCCATGGCCTGGGGCGCCGGGGTGAGACAAGAAGCTGGCGGCACACCGAATCGCCCGGTCACGCCATCCGCTCAGCAGTCCCTCTGGCGGTAGGACGGCCCCCCGGGGCTTCAGTCGGCGGGCCGAGACCGCGAGGCGTACGGACTCGGAGGCGTACCCGGATGGAGTGAGTTCTCGGGTCCACGCGCCACCTCCTCGGGATGCCCACCATCGGCGCTGCAGCCCAGGGCTGGAGGCGAGCCCGAGCCTGACTTCATCGTCTTGCACGAGCGCGATGAGAGTGCCCCACGTCGGTCCCCCCGCTATGAACGCGCTTGTACCGTCGATGCCGTCCACGACCCAGGTGCGCTGTGTGCCACCCGGTGTCCTCACCTGCCCGAGTTCCTCGCTCAGGAACCCATCGCGCGGATGCTCCGGTTCGATCTGGCCCGCCAAGGCCTCCTCGACCCGTACGTCAACGTCCGTCACAGGGCTCCCGTCGTCCTTCGTGCGAACGGCGTAGTCCCTCGCATGGAATCCGGTGTTCGTGATCTCGTCGGCGAGATCGGCGAGCCGGAGCGCGAGGACCAAGTCGTTCGTCACAGCCTCGATCATGCCCTCGCGTCAGATCTCCGGCTTCTTCGTCAGCGTGCCGGCTGCCCCGAAACGCCGGCTGAGGGTCACGACGTGACCGTCTCGCAGTCGTTGAGTACGAGCATTGCGATGTGCCTGAAGCGCCGATCGGCGTGCGAGTCGGGGTGGTGCCTCACGGACCACTCGACCTGGCGAAGGACGAGATGGGCGAGGTACACGGCCGTCCATCGCTCCCCGCTGATCGCGCTCGCACACGCCCACAGGCGGTCACGAGTCGCCCTGTTGTCGTAGGTGTAGAAGAGCACGGTCGCAACATCGAAGCCCCGATCACCTTGGGCGGCACCGTCGAATGGCACGTTCCAGTCGACGATCCCGGTAAGGCGTCCGCGTTCATGGAGCACGTTGGCGGGGCTCAGGTCGAAGTGAACGATGTCGCTCGTGCGGGTTGGACCGTGTCCGAACTGGCGGCCGATGTCGATCACTCGCTCAAGAATCGAGGCGGTGTCCGCTCGGGCTCGCATGGTGGCGTGGAGGCAGTAGCCATCTCCGCTGGACTCGATCGTGTCGAGCAGCCAGCCGGGCCACGGTGTTGCGGACAAGTCACCAATGTCGGCTTGCAGCTCGACGGCGTCGAGCAGTGAGGGAAGCACCGCGTCAACTACGCCTGGATCGATGGCCTGACCCGGCCTCGGCTCAAGCATTTCGCCCGGCAGGCGGCGTTGGATGGTGAAGGCGACCGCGTCGGTGTGGCCACTCCCGAGATACTCCGGCACGGGGGACCCGCGGCCGCGGAGAATCCCTACGAGGCGGACCAGCCGCTTCTGATTCTCAACGACACCCGGCCCGGTGGCGAGCAGCTTGAGGATCGCCTCGTCCCGACCGACACGCACGGCGAAGGTCGACCCGGACTCGCCGCGGAGAGTCGGTCCGATGATCTGGACTTCGGCACCGGCCGCCTCGGCCGCAGCCTCGACAATCGACCGATGGAGCATCACTCGCTCATGATGGCTGAGCGGGGGCGCGCCACCTACCGCCGGTTCGGTTGGCTTCAGCGCCAGGGTTCTGGGTTGAAGCCGGGGTATCGCTGAGCGACGCCGTCGAGCGTGGTGTCGGTCCAGTAGGAGTGGCCCGGTGGCGGGAAGCCGAAGAGTCGGAGCTGGTCGGGCGACGCGGCCGCGACGAAGTCCGACCAGCCTGATCCTCGGCTCGCTCGATCGGTCCAGGCTCGCCTCGTGATCCAGTCGTCGGACGCCTTCCGGAAGTTGGTGTGGATGGTGAATCGGTGCCCTCCGTGAGCCACGAGGTTGGTGCCGCGGTGGAAGGTGTCGATCCGGTAGACGATCACGGTTCCCGCCGGTCCGGTGGCCTTCACCTCGCGCTCGTACCAGTCCGCGTGGCCGTCGCGTGCGACCCAGTCGGGATGCTCCTCGTCCAGTTGTCCGCTGATTGCCGGGTACCAGTTCGGCAGTGCGGGAGGGTCCAGGGGATGTCGCCGAGGCAGTAGGGCAATCGGTCCGAGATCCTCGGTCACGTCCGAGAGGTAGACGAACATCTCTACCTGGCTCGGCGGGGCCTCGGCCGAGGGGACGAGAACGGTGTGGTTGAGGTAGTCGCGGTGGAACGGCTGGTCGTAGTCGGCTGCTCCCGTGTACTTGGCCCAGAACTCGATGGAGTAGCTGCGCAGGTCATCGTCACCGAGGAGCACGGCGGCGAGGTCGATGAGTCGTGGCTGCACGCTCAGCAGGTTGAGGGCCGTCGACGCCGCGGGGAACGGAGTGATCCCGCGGAACTCGTCGCGGAAGCGCGCATTCTGCTGAGGGTCGGCGTCGGAGTGGAACTCGTTGGCCGTCGGGAACTCGGATGGCAGATCGGCAACCGCGTCACGGATCTCGTCTGGCTCGAGGAATGCCGACAGGATGACGAAACCCTCGCAGTCGAACGCTGAACGAATCTCGGCGGCTGTCACGTCCTGACCCTCGCAGATCGGCACCGTCGCTAGGCCCGATTTCGCGTTGTTGGACGATCCTGACGACTGCCCGAAACGCCGGGAGCGTGACACCCTTCGGCACGTCGGGCGGCGGCGTCGCTACCCTCCCTCCGATGTCGGCAGCGATCCCGACCGAACTGGCGCCGCTGCTCGACTCCGCGGCGGTCGCGTTCGTCTCCACGATCGGGCCGAGGAGCGAGCCGCAGACCACTCCCATCTGGTTCATCTGGAAGGACGGGGCGGTGCGTTTCAGCCTGGTCGAGGGCCGCCAGAAGCTGCGCAACCTCCGGCGCGATCCGCGTGCGTCGGTCGTCATCGTCGATCCCGCCGAGCCGACGAGATATCTGGAGCTCCGTGGCCGGGTGCAACTCGTTCCTGACAGGCAGCTAGCCCTCGAACGCGAGGTCGCCATCAAGTACCGCGGCGCGCACGTGGACGTCGAGCCTCCGGGCACGATGCGGTTCGCGGCGACCCTCGACGTCGACCGGGTCACGAGCCAAGCGGGCCACTGACGCACTGGCTGACGAAGGCAGGAAGTCCCGAGCAGGTCCGGGGGGAGTGTGCCTAGAACGCACCGCTCACCGGCTCGGCGGTCGGCAGCACCGAGCGCCGAGACCATGGCGCGCTCAGCGGCGCAGAAACTGCAGGACGTCCGTAAGGTTCTCGTCCGGGCAGCGCACCGTGTCGATCACCAATCGGTCGTCCGTCCACGGCTCCCATTCCGCTCGGCGCTGCTGGACCTCGTCCCACGACGGCTCGGGAAACCCCTCGATGTCCCGTCGACGTCCGGCCAGCCGCTGACGATGAGCGTGTTCGTCGCTGCAGACCACTTCGATGATTCGCAGTTGGGCACCAGCCCGACTGGCGGCCTGACGCCACATGTCACGGGCAGCCTCAACTGAGCTGACCGAGTCGACGATCGCGGTGAGGCCGAGCGAGAGCTGTTGCTCCGCGAGCACGGCGGCGACCTCGTAGGCGGCGACGCCTGTCTCGAACGACGGCGCGATGCCGCACCGCCAGATCGCCGCTTCGATGGGGTCGACGGAGAGTACGGGTGCGCCGAGCTCGTGGCCGAGCGCGTCGGCGATGGCGCTCTTGCCCGTCCCCGGAAGGCCGCTCATCACGACGAGCATCCGGGCCATCGTCGCGCTGCCAACGCCGAGCGGGTGTGTCCCGACACGCCGGGTCGGTGGGCAGGCCCACGACGTAGGTCCGTTCATCACACCACGCTTGGTCGTCAGCCGTCGGAGCGCACGTGGCCCTCATCGGGCAGACCCCCGGGCGGGCACCCCAGGCGTAGAACGCGATGCCCACCCAGAGCTCCGACATGAGGACCCGTGGCTCGGACGCGCCGGCCGACCACTGAAGCCCCGGGACATCAATCACCGTTGCACGTTCCGTCACGCTCGCAGAGCGCCCCATCGCCAGCCGCATCGCTCGGCGGCAAGAGGGGCGAGCTGGTGCGCCGGCAGCTGTCTGATCGTCCAGCCCAGTGGGGGAGTGGGGCGCTTCTCTACGGCGGCCGTGACCAGCGTGGCGGATCGCCAATGCGACGGTCGTGCACAGAAGCCGGGCCCACAACCAGGGTCCAGCGCCCAGCCATCCCACGTTGATCCCGCGTCCCGCAGCGTCCGACGGGGGAGTGCGGCACCGCGCCCGACCAGCACGGTCGTCCGTCGCTGTCTGCCGAATCTCGCCCTGACACTGCTTACAAGGCAGATGTCGGGGGTTCGACTCCCTCCGCGCCCACCCTGGTCAGAGCAGCCTTCATTGCCCGATCGCCGAGCCTGCTGCTGACGTGAAACCAGCGGACCTGCCGCAGCCGCATGACAACGTCGGTCGCGGAGGACCGCATCGATCCGCCCCGGCCTCGCAAGTCCGACGTCGTCGGGAGGGACCTTGCGGCCGTCCTCGGACCGCGTGGGCTCGAGGTGCGCGGCCATCGACTAAGTGAGGTCGGGAAGACGGATGAGGTTGGCGCCTGCGAGCGGACCGCCGACCTGTTGCATCTCGCCGCCTTTGACCAGATCGCCCAGGGCGATCGTGAAGAAGCCGGCGTCCTGGAACAGTGCGCCTACCTCGGCATTCGCATCCACGTCGTCGCCTGAGAGGAAGAGCACGCGCTGGCCTCCCGCCTCGTGGGGATCTGCGCCGAGTACGGCGGCGGCGAGAGTGTTCGCGGCCTTCACAACGGGCGCACTGCCGACGAGGTCGGCGACGACCTCGCTCGACGTCCTCCCGTCGAGGTCACCGGGGCCGAAGTCGTTCGTGGCGTCGATGACGATCTGATCGTTCCACTGGAGCCCCTCGAGGGCGTTCGGGACGCTGGCCCACGGCACGGCGACGACCACGATTCTGGCTGCGGCGGCGTCGCCCACCGTCGCCGCCGACACGCCATCACCAAGCGTCGCGACGACCGACGTCAGTGTGTCGGGGCCGCGGCTGTTGGCGATGACGACAGGGCGGCCGGCGCGCCGCGCGGTGCGTGCCATTGCCTGGCCGAGTCGGCCGGCGCCGAGGATTCCAACCGGGGTTCGCTCAGCTCGCTTCATCGGATGCCTCCGTCGTACTCGGATGCGAACAGGTAGCCGACGGCGAGGCTTCGATACGGCCGCCAGCGCTCCGCCAGCTCGACCATCTCGTCCTCGGTGGGCGTGTGGTCGAGTCCGTAGACGCGTTGGATGGCACGCCGGAGGGCCAGGTCGCCGGGGAGGAAGACGTCGGGCCGGTCGAGCGCCACGAGCAGGAAGCCGTGTGCCGTCCAGGTGCCGATCCCCGGGACCTCGGTCAGGGCCGCCACAACCTCGTCATCGGTCATGCGGGACAGGGCCGCGTCGCTGAGACGACCGTCCACGAACCGTTCCGCCAGCGCCCGTAGCGTCTCGCCCTTGCGGGTGGAGAGCCCGCTGGCCCGCGGGACCTGGGGGTCCGCGGCGAGGAGCTCGGCCGGCGACGGCAACCGTCCCCCGAAGTGCGTCTCGAGACGGGAGATGATCGCCCTTGTCGCCCGGACCGACAGTTGCTGGCCCGCCACGCCGAAGATGAGCGCTCCGAAGGCGTCGAGCGGCGGGAGCTCGTCGAGCCAGGCGCGCGGGCGGAAGTCCGGGTGCGCGTCGATGATCCGGCCGAGCACGGGGTCGGCCTCGCGGAGGAAGGCACGCGCCCTCGGGTCGGCGACCGCACCCTTGGGGACCGCCCTCGACCTGAACCCGCCCCGATCGTCGCCCACGTCTAACTCATCCTCCGGTAGCGCCAGACCGACAGGGGCACGAACAGCGCCACGAGTCCCACGATCCACGCGGGCGCGCCCGCGAGCGAGTTTGGCACGCCTCTCGGTGAGGGCGAGGGTGCGCGCCGCGTCCGCGGTCAGCGTGACCGGCGAGGCCTCGGCGATCGGCTGCAGCCAGTCGGGCATGCTCGAGACCGGGACGAAGACCGAGCTCGCGAAGACGAGCGGGAACAGCACCACGAACCCGGCCGTCTGCGCAGTCTCGGCCCCGCGCACGACCAGAGCGACGAAGGCGAAGATCCAGCTGAGGGCGAAGCCGAAGGCGGCGACGAGGGCAACGCACGCGAGCGCCGGGACGACGCCGGCCTGGAAGCGGAAGCCGACCAGGTTGCCGACGACGACCATCAGGCCGACGATCATGACGTTGCGCACCAGGTCGGCGGTCGTTCGCCCGACCAGGACCGCCGACCGGGCCAACTTCCAGATCGACGCCGGCCAGCGCCGTCGTCGACCCGAACCGCTTGACCACGCCCTCGACACGAGCTGCGAGTGCGGACGAGGGTCGGCGGAGTGCCGAAAGGCTCTCCGTCAGGGGTGCACCCACGAGCCGTGGCCGAGGTCGAGCCGGATGGACTGCAGCACCTGGAACGTCGTGCTCTCGGTGAACACGTCCGCGGCGGCGAGCACGCCCGTGTACTTCTCGATCACCGGCGCGGCGGCGGTGGCGACCATCTCGTCCAGGCCGCCCTTGAAGGCCGCCCAGGGGTTGTCGGGGTACTTCTCGAAGAAGCGGGTCAGGTCGGCGGTGTCGATGGCCTGCCTCGAGCTGTCGGCGATGTCCGCCATGTACTGCTGGTGCAGGGCCAGGTCCTCGCGGGTGCCGAGCCGGCCGAGGTGGCCGCCGATGAAGTGCGTCCACGAGTAGCCCAGCGCGGTCGCCGGCGCCTCGAGGTAGCCGGGGATGTCCTCGGTCAGGTTCGAGAGGAAGACCGGCGCCCAGCCGGGGTTCACGATGTCGATCATCATCAACGTGTCGTGATCGGGCAGGTGGATGACGATGTTGTCGGGCGAGTGGTTCGCCCCGTGCCAGGCCAGGGCGATGCGCTCGCCGCCGATCTCGAGGGTGCGGGTGTCCTGGAAGGTCTCCTCGTTCGGGGGCCTGGCCGGGTCGTCGTCGCGGAGCAGCAGCTGCCGCGTCTCCTCGTGCCCGATGCGGGTGACGTCCTTGCCGAACAGCGACGAGGCGCCGACGTGGTCCGCGTGGTGGTGCGAGTAGATGAGGTAGTTGACCTTGTTGCTGACGCCGTTCGCCGACGCGATTTTGTCCACCGCCCGCTGGAGGTTGTTGCCGGTCGTCGGCGGCGCGTCCAGCAGCACGACGCCGTCCGACGTGGTCAGGAACGCCGACTGGTAGGTGCCATCGGTGACCCAGTAGAGGTTCCGTTCGAGATGGCCGACGTAGTAGCCGTCGTCGTTCAGCGCGGGGCCGAGCGCCGAGCGCGGGACCGGCGCGTAGTCGGGGAGGACGGATGGATTTGTTGTGCTCATTACCTTCCTCATCTCGGGTTGGCGTGATCCGTGCCGAACGCCCGGCGGAACGCCGAGCCGGCCAGGTGCATCGCGGCGCGCGTCGTTTCGGTGTCCCGCAACGCGCTCAGGTTCATGAAGTCATGCATCGTGCCGTTGAATCGGACGCACGCGGTTGGCACATCGGCGTCGCGCAGCTTGGACGCGTACGCCTCGCCCTGGTCTCGGAGGACGTCGTTCTCGTCGACGATGACCAGAGCGGGCGGCAGGCCGCGGAGCTCGTCGAGCGGAGCCTGCAGCGGGGAGACGGTGCTCTCGACGCGGAGGCCCGGCTCCGGAAGGTATGAGTCCCAGAACCATTCCATCGTCGCGGCCGTGCCGTACGGGCCGTCCTTGAACAGCCGATAGCTCTCGCTGTCCTCGTCCGTCACCGCATCGGTCATCGGGTAGTACATCGACTGCTGGACGAAGTTCACGTCGCCGCGCTCGGCGCGCCATGATGCAGAGGACCGTCGCCATGTTGCCGCCGGCCGAGTCACCCGCGACCGCGAGGCGCGACGGGTCGAGCCCGTGGCTGGCGCCTTGCTCGATGACCCATCGAGCGACGGCGTAGCACTGCTCGATCTGCACGGGGTATCTGGCTTCGGGCGCGAGCGCGTAGTCGACGAACGCGACCGCGGCATCGCCCGCCACGGCGAGCTCGGCCGCCAGCCGGCCATGGCTTGAAGCGCTCCCGAGAACCCAGCCGCCTCCGTGCATGTACAGGACGACCGGCAGCGGCGCCTTCGCACCGCCCGGCTTGATGATCAGGACCCTGACGTCGCCCACGTCCGCAGGCACGGTGAACCACGCCTCCTCGACATTGGGCATCGAAGCCGCATCACCCCCCTGCGCCCCGTCGACTGCCTTGCGCAGGTCGGCCAGCGGCAGCTCGTAGAGCGGGGGTCCCTGGGAGAGATAGGCGGCTACTTCCGCGGCCGGCTTCTCGAGGTTGTATCTGGTCGCGTCACTCATGGCTCCCAGATGCTGCGCTGAGCGGACCCGGCTCGCATCCGGGAAACCCTTAGTCCGACGCCGGTCAGGCGGGGCGGGGCACGAGCTCGACCGGCGTCGCGATGAGATCGACGAGCGCGCCGTTGCGGACGACAGTGATCGGGAACTGGCGGCCGATCGCGTCGGCCAACATCATCCGCTGGAGCGATTGCGCGCTCGCAACCGTCTCACCGCCGGCTGTCAGCAACAGATCGCCCTCGAGGATGCCGGCACGTGCTGCCGGGCCATCAGGTACAACCTCCACGATGCGCAGCCCGAGGTGCTGACCCGTGCGCGCTGCAGTTCCCGGCGGAAGCGGCGCGGGTGTTCCGGCGACGCCGAGGTACGCGCGCCGGACGCGCCCTTCGGCGATCAGCGCGCCGATGATGCGGCGGGTCGTGTCGTTGATCGGCACCGCGAGTCCGACACCGATGCCCGCGACGGCGGTATTGATCCCCACCACATCGCCCGAACCGATCACGAGCGCACCGCCGGAGTTGCCCGGGTTCAGCGCCGCGTCGGTCTGGATCACGTCGTCGATGATCCGTGTCGTCGCACCCGAGTGCGTCGGCAGTGACCGGCCCAGCGCGCTCACGACACCCGCCGTGACGCTGCCCGCGAGCCCGAGGGGATTTCCGACCGCGACGACCAGTTGCCCGACACGTAACTGCGAGGCGTCTCCCAGGCGGGCGGGCGACGGCGTCGGTCCGTCCACTCGCACGACCGCGAGATCCGACAGCGGATCGGTGCCGATGACGCGCAGCGGAGATGTCGTCCCGTCGGCGAACGACGCGCTGACCCGACGAGCTGCGTCCCACGACGTGGGCATTGGTGAGGAGAAAGCCGTCGTCGGTGAAGACCACCGCCGATCCAGCACCGCCCTCGACGCGGCCGTCGCTCCTACGGCGCGACACGCTGACCGCCGCGACCCTGGGGGTGAGCTCGGCCGCGATGCTCGTCACGACCTGCGAATAGGCGTCGAGTGCGGCGGCGTCGGTGTCTGACATGGGCATGGTCTTCCTCTTGGGAATGGTTGTATCAGCAAGAGGCGAAATCTCCTTCCCGCGCGGTCGAAGTTGCAGGTCGCGACGCCCGGGAACCGCCCTGCGCGGTGCAGCGACTGGGGACTTCCTGGATGCGACCACGCGACCGGTGCGCGATCGTCTTGTTCGCGTGATCAGGGGACCCGACTGCGGTCGTACGACGGCATCAGCTCCGCTTCCCGCCGAACCTCGCACTGCTCGCCAAGACGC
The DNA here is from genome assembly GCA_963830865.1 of uncultured Acidimicrobiales bacterium. Lineage (GTDB taxonomy): Bacteria > Actinomycetota > Acidimicrobiia > Acidimicrobiales > VFJN01 > ZC4RG19. The sequence goes on from CAWHNU010000003.1 coordinate 37,305, forward strand.
TCGGGATGTGCGAAGGGCTCGCGGCGCACCTGGACCCGCAGTTCCGGATGACGGAAGCGATCACGCCGTACGTGGCCCAGCTCCTCACGTCCTCATCGTCCGACCCATCGATCGACTGATCAGAATCAGGCCGTCGCCAGGAGGCGGGTGGTGAGCACGATGTCGACGATCTCGCCGACGGTGTCGACGCGCGCCCAGTCGCGCTGCAACTCGCCCGCCAGGCCGACCCAGCTGATCGGCCGCGCTCCCGCCTGCACGACGCGCTCGAGGCCGGCGCGGTGCGATTCGGGCGAGGTCCCGCCGACGGCGTCGACGACCGGATAGACCTCGAAGCCGTCGCGCAAGGCGTCGAGTGTCGGGAAGGCGAGGCAGATCTCGGTCCACAGCGCGGTCATGATCAGCTTCCTGCGGCGGGTCGCCTCGATCGCCCGACGAAACTCGATGTCCTCCCAGGCATTCATCGTCGTGCGATCGATCTCGTCGGTGTCCGGCAACGCCGCCTTCAGCTCGGGAAGCGTGTGGCCCTGCCCGCTGGCGACGTTGACGGTCGACAGGACGACGGGGAGGTCGAAGGTCCGGGCGAGCCGGGCGACCGACACGATGTTGTCTAGCAACAGGTCCCGATCCATCGAGCTCATCGCCTGCAGCTGGCTCGGTTGGTAGTCGATGACGACCAGCGCCGAGTTGCGGGGCGTGAGCAGGTGATCGGTGACGGCATCGCGGACCGGCTCGCTCGTCATCTGCTCCTCCAGGGGACGATCGTCGGGTGCGCGGCCAGTGTGCGGGTTCGTCGGGCCGCGTCGCATCCTGGAAAGCCCCAGTTCTCGCCCGCCTGACGGGCACGGACGAGTGGGTCCGTCGCGGGCGAGCGGGTCGGCCTCAGAAGCCGAGCGGCTCGCGGACCAGGATCACCCGGCGACGCGCGCTCGCCGACGAGCACGATCTGCGGCGTGACCGGCCGCGCGTCGTAGTCGAACATCGGCGCATCGCCGGGGTGATCGCTCATCGCCGAGACTCGAGCATGTGCCGCGCCAGTTGCGTGCGCGACTTCACGCCGAGCTTCCGGAAGACCTTGTGCAGGTGGTACTCGACGGTGCTCGGACTGATGAAGAGCTGCGCGGCGATCTCGACGTTCGTCGCACCTTCCGCGACGAGCTGCGAGATCTGCGCCTCCTGGGGCGTGAGCTCGGTCGTCGTCTCGACCGACCTCGAGCGAGCGTGCTCACCGGTCGCCCGCAGCTCGACGCGGGCTCGCTCCGCGAAGCCCTCCATGCCGAAGTCGCTGAAGGATCCGTGCGCGATGCGCAGCTGCTCGCGCGCTTCGACGTTGCGACGCTCACGCCGCAGCCACTCGCCGTAGAGCAGGTGCGATCGGGCGAGGTCGACACGCAGCACCGTCGGTGTCAGCCGATCGATCGCGTCGCGGTACAAGGCGTCGGCCGCGTCGCCATCGCTCAGCAGCGCCCGTGATCGAGCCGCGGTCGCGACGCCCCACGGAGCGCCGCTCGCCGTCGTGGCGGCCTCCAGGCGCTCGAGGGCCGGCACCGCCGCGTCGCCGCGACCGGTGCGGCTCGCCGCCTCGACCAGCTCGACCGTCGCAAACGGCCCGAACGACAGGTCGTCGGGGTCTTCGAGCACGGCCTCTGCTGCCGAGTACGCGTCGTGGTAGCGCGCCAGCCCGTTGTACAACACGGCGGCGGCCCAGTGCGTGACGTTGACGCCCGTGCCCTCGCCCCTCGACGCGAACTCCTTCGCGTGCGCGTCGAAGAGCTCCCGCGCATCGAGCTCGCGACCGCGAAACGCTGCGAGCAGGACCGCGGCGTGCGGAACCGTCCGGGCATCGGTGGCCTCGGCGAGGGCCTCGATGCGATCGACGAGTGATGCCGCGATGCTCAGCCCGCCCGCGAAGAGATTGACCCCGGTACGAGCACTCAGGGTGACGGGCATGACGGTGAGAGCGCCGGCCTCGCGAGCGAGCTCCTCGTGCCGCGCCGTGAGCACGTCCCAGCCGTCGTAGTCCCAGATGAAGGCGGCCGATTGACCGGCGAGCCAGGACCAGCGCAGCCGTTCTTCGTCGGCGATGTCGCTGCGGCAGAACGCTTCCACCGCCCGTTGCAGGACCGGCGTACCCGTGCCCGCGCCCTCGGTGATCAGCAACGCTAGGCCGTCGAGCAGATCGTCCGGGGCACGCCGGGGCCCTTCCGGCCGTGCCGCCGCGAGCGCAGCCCTCGCCACGTCTCGAGCGCTGCTCTCCCTGGCGAGGCGGCCCGCGAAGAGTGCCGCGGTGATCGCATCGAGATAGGTGTCCTGTGCACGCCTCGCATCGATCGGTTCGAGGCGTTGCGCCGCCTTGACGAGCAGCATCGGCGCGTCGCCACCCCGATCCGACGAGAACGAGATCTGCGCACGCAGCACATCGAGCTGCGCGCGCTGCTCGTCGTCCAACGGACCTTGCTCGGCCATGCTCGCCAGGACAGTCGCGTCGTCGAGCGCGCCGACCTGGCGCTTCGCCTCCGCAGCCGCGAGCGCACGGCGGACGCGTTCCTCGGCGTCGACGCTGAGCTCGGCCGAGCGCAGGAGGAAGGCCGCCGCGGCCGCCAGCCCGCCGCGGGCCTGGGCGCGCGCCGCCGAGCGCTCCAGCTCCCGTGCGACGTCTTCGTCGGGGCGCGCCGCGGCTTCGGCGCGGTGCCACGCCCGCCGGTCGGGGTCGAGATCCGCGTCGGTCGCTTCGGCGATGGCGCGGTGCGCGGCGCGTCGCTCGTCCGGTTCCGCGGCGCCGTAGACGGCGGAGCGGACGAGCGGATGACGGAACACGACGCGAGGGCTCAGCTCGAGCAGCCCTTCGCCTTCCAACGGGATCGCCGCCGACTCGTCGATACCGAGCCGCTCGGCCGCTCGCCACACGAGCGCAGGGTCGCCCGTCGGCTCGGCGGCGGCGATGAGCAGCAGACGGCGCGACGGCGCGGCGAGCTCCCCGAGCCGGCGCCGGAAGCTCGCTTCGACGCGGCCCGCGACCGGCACGGAGACCGGCAACGCGAAACCGCCGCCGAACTTCGCGGGGGTCAGTCCGCGCGGCAGCTCGAGCAGCGCGAGCGGATTGCCGTGACTCTCGACGACGATGCGGTCGAGCACCTTGTCGTCGACACGATCGGGGAGCGCCGAGCGCAGCAACACCAGCGCATCGGCTTCGTGGAGGCCGTCGACGGCGAGCTCGGGCAGACCGCGCAGGTCACCCGGGACGGTGCGCGCCCCGAACGCGAACGCGACACGCTCGTTGGCCAGGCGACGGGCGACGAACCCGAATGCGTGCGCCGACCCGTGGTCGAGCCACTGGGCGTCGTCGACGACGCCCAGCACCGGTCGTTCGCTCGCCAGCCGCGCCAGGAGGTTGAGCGTGGCGAGTCCCACGAGCAGCCGATCGGGTGCGGGGCCGTGGGCGAGCCCGAACGCGACACGCAGCGCATCGCGTTGCGGACGGGGCAGCTCGTCGAGGTGCTCGACGCCGGGCGCGCACAGCTGCTGCAACGCCGCGAACGGCAGCTCCTGCTCCGCCTCGTTGCCGACGATGCGCAGGACGCGGAACCCGTCGGCGTTCGAGACCGCGTAGTCGAGCAGGGCCGTCTTGCCGATGCCGGCCTCCCCGTGCACGACGATCGCGTCGCCTTGTCCCCGCGAGACCCGGTCAGCAGGCGATCGAGCTGTTCGCACTCGCTTCGACGCCCGACCAACATCGGTCGTGCCTCCTTGCCGGCCGGTGGTCGGAGCGTAGACGCACCGGCGAATTCCCGGGTCCGGCGCCGATCATGCGTCGCCCCCCGAGCGCGGCGCGAGCTCGCCGCGCTCGCTTCGGCGGCGGCGTCTCGGGTCATCGTCACGTCGCGCGTGTCCTCCTCGGGCGGTGCGGGCCAACGACGGTCGCACCCCGGCGACACCGTCGCATCCAGGAAATCCGCAGTCGGCGGATTCCGATGCCGATCGACGGAATGGAAGAGCGACTGGGGATCTCCTAGATGCGAAGTCGCAGGGCGCACGGCCAGGATCGGCCGTATGGGTGCCCCGTCGACTCCCTCAATGGGCTCTGTGGACAGCGAAGTGGCAGCGCAAGCTCGCGAGCGCGATTGCCCCGTGCTCCCGTGTGTGCCGTTCACCACGGTGAATGCGGACCTCGTCACGGCCGGAGACATGGTGGCGGCGCCATCCGCCGAGGAAGCTCAACCCCAACGGTTGGGTCTTGCGCTCGTCGTGATCTCGACGGCGCAACTCATGGTCGTGCTGGACGCGACCATCGTCACTGTCGCACTGCCGTCGATCCAACGCAGCCTGCACTTTGCGCCGGCGGACCTCCAGTGGGTGCTCAGCGCCTACACCCTCACCTTCGGCGGCCTGCTCCTGTTCGGCGGTCGCCTCGGTGATGTCCTCGGTCGCCGGCGCATGTTCGTCGTCGGCCTGCTCCTCTTCTCGGGCGCATCGCTCGCTGGGGGTCTCGCGACGACGTCGGCGTGGCTGGTCGCGGCGCGGGCGGTCCAGGGGTGCGCAGCGGCGATCGCGGCGCCGACCGCCCTGTCGCTCATCGGTGACAGCTTCGAGGAAGGCCCGGCACGGACCCGTGCGATGGGCGTGTACGCCGCGATGTCCGGGGCCGGCAGCGCGATCGGTCTCTTGCTCGGCGGCGCACTCACCGACATCGCGTCCTGGCGGTGGGTCTTCTTCGTGAACGTGCCCATCGGCGTCACAGTGGCTGCGATCGCACCTCGTGCTCTTCCCAGATCTGCGCCGCGCGGAGGCCACCTCGACGTGCCTGGCGCCGTCGCCGTCACCGCCGCTACGACGGCGTTGGTCTACGGCCTGGTTCGTGCTCCGACCGACGGCTGGACCGACGCGGTCACGGTGGCATGCCTCGCCATCGCCGTGCTCCTGTTTGCCGTCTTCATCCTGGTGGAGACGCGGACCAAGATCCCCCTCGTGCCGTTCCGGGTTCTGGCCAGCCGCAACCGCGCCGCGACGTATGTCGTGATGCTGTGCACCGCGGCGGCCATCTTCGCGGTGTTCTTCTTTCTCACTCAGGTCTTGCAGAACGCCTTTGGCTACAGTCCAATTGGCGCAGGCGTCGCATTCCTGCCCTTCTCACTCGGCATCGCGGTGACATCGGAATTCGTCGCCAAGTTCCTCGAGCGGCTCGGGACACGACTGTTCTCGTCCGTCGGGCCGTTCCTCGTCGCCATTGGGCTGGTCTGGCTTTCCCGGCTCGACCTACAGAGCACCTATTGGCGCGACATCCTCGGACCGATGCTCATCCTCTCCATAGGCCTGGGCTGCACATTCGTCCCGCTGACGCTCGGCGCCACCTCTGGCGTCGCGCCGGGCGACATGGGCATCGCGTCGGCTCTCCTGAACACGTCGCAGCAGATCGGCGGGACACTTGGGCTTGCTGTCCTCGTCACCGTGGCGACCACCGTGTCGCGCAACTGGCTGGAGACGACGGTGGGAACCCACGGACCAAGCGCGTCGGCCCGCACTCTGGCGCTCGACTCCGCGTTGCACGGGTATCGCAGCGCGTTCCTGGTGGGTGCGGCGATCGCGACGGTCGGTGGTTTGGTGGCACTGGCGGCGATCCGGGTCGTGGCTCGGCCTGATGCCGCGCGCCTCGACGCGGGCGAGGGCGCGGCGAACGGCGATCGCGTGCGCTCGTCCTCGTCGAATTGACGATCGGAAGACTGAGGGGAGCACGATATGCCCGACCCGAACGACTGGAATGCATCGACCATCGCCGAGTTCCGCGCCAACGAGGGCCGGGTTGGCGGTCCCTTCGAGGGCGCACCTTTGGTCTTGGTGCATCACCGCGGACGCAAGAGCGGGCGCGAACATGTCACCCCGGCGATGTACCTCCCTGACGAGGGCGACGACAACACGATCTACGTCTTCGCAACGAAGGGTGGTGCACCGTCGAACCCGGACTGGTACTACAACCTGGTTCAGAGTGGAGAGGGCACCATCGAGCGGGGCCCTGAGACCTATGCCGTGACCGTTCGCGAGATCCGCGGCGATGAGCGCGATCGCATCTACGACGAGCAAGCCGGCCGCTATCCCGGATTCGCCGAGTACGCCAAGCAGACCAAGGGCATCCGCACCATCCCCGTCTTGTCACTGAGCCGAACTAGGGGCGCATAGTCCTCGTCCGGGAGAACGGACTCCCGGAGCTATCTGCGCCAGCTGGGCGCCGAGGGCCGCTGACCCCCGTGCCATCCGCGTGACAGATCGGGACTCGTGGAGGCCTCAATCCGCCGGGATAGGCGGCTGTGATCTCCCGCTCGCGCTCAACCGGTTCGGCTCGGCCGCCGCGTCGCCGCCATCAACCTGCAGCTGCCTCATCAACCTCGGCCTCAACCACCGCGCCAACGGCTGGACCATGGCCTGACCACGCAAAGGGTCCTCGGGCCTGTCAACGAGGGGCGACTCTACGGCACGAAGGCCACCTGCGCGGCCGGCTCAACCCTCAAGCACCGGCTCTTCGGTCGGACATGACCCGAGGACCGTCGCCAGCCTACGCGCCCCGACAACAAAGCGCATTGCTCAGCAGCCTCCTAGGCTGCGGAACGCCGCAGGACGGGTGCTCGGCCCGTGCCCCTCGCTGGTGTGCCATGACCTGGCTTCGTCCGTGGCGGCGACTGCCGGGTCGGAGGGGGGTGACTATGAGCAATCGGTGGCCGGCGCATCCGCCGTCGGTGCCGCGGCTCGGGCGACGGGCGTTCCTCCAATCGCTCGGCTGGGCTTCAGCCGGTGTCGCCGCCGTGGGCACGGGTGCGGTCAGCCTGGCTCTCGGGCTCGGCGGTTGCTCCAATGGCGACCAGACGACCTCCGGCGACCCGACGCAGCGGCGGCCGGGCAGGAGCCTGGAACCACCGGATTTCGCTCCGATGTTCCAGCCCGGCGTCCGCTACAGGCTGAATGGCGGCAACCGCAGCGAGCTCGTCGTCGAGGTGGACGAAGCTGGCGTCCTCGACCTGGCCACCGGACGGCTTGTCGGCTGCGACCCGTTCTGGGCCGAGCCGGGAAGTGACTTCGACGTTCCGTATACGGTCACCGTGCCACCTGGCCACTATCCAGTCGATGTCTCATTCGCCCGCCAAGAGAATCCCGACCCCCGATCGACACTCGGCAGGCGGCTAGGCGCAGCGGCAAGACTGACCGTCCGCGACGAGCCTGCGGAAACATGGGAGCTGGCCGTCCAACCTGGGCAAGACCTGGCTGACCTGGGTCCGGGCGAGTTCTACGGGATCCCCGTCGACACTGGCACGGCCGCCTTCGTCGACGATTCAGCGCTCAGGTCGCTGAATCGTTATGTCGACCGACTGGACCAACAGGACATGGAGGCGTTCGAGTCCGACCCCCTCGCTCGCGCCTCCGTTGATGGAGCGGCATACAACATCGTCCTGGACGATGCGACCGGCCTCAACGTCGTCGTCTTCGGTTGCGGGATGGGCGACGGCGATTACCCGGTCTGGATTGGCCGCAACAGCTCGGGCGATCCCACATGCTTCATCGCAGACCTCGAGATCCTGTCCCGCCACGCATCAGGACCTCTCGGCACCTGACATCCTTCGTCCTCCGAAGCGCTGACTTGGATGGATCCACCATCCCGTACCTTCCCTCCGCTGGCTGGACGGCAACCGCAACCGTCTGGGTCTATCCGCCTGATCTGGGCTCTCGTTGCTCCCCGTTCGCCCGGCCGGATGCGGATTCAGCCGGGTCGCTCCCGCGGTCCGATCGGTGTGAGCAAGGATGCACCATGACCGTCGAGTTCGAGGTGACGACGCGCATCGTCGCCCCACGCGACGTCGTGTTCGATCTCTCACTGGACGTCGACGCGCACAGCGCATCCCTAGCGGACTCCGGCGAGCGCGCCGTCGGCGGTGTGACAACGGGCCTGATGGGGCTCGGCGAGGACGTGACCTGGCGCGCGACCCACTTCGGCATCCGCTTCACGATGACCAGCCGTGTGACCGACCTCGACCGCCCGAGTCGGTTCGTCGATCAGCAGGTGCGCGGCCCCTTCCGGCGCTTCGAACACGAGCACGTCTTCGAGCCGGACGGCGGCGGGACGATGATGATCGACCGGGTGAGCTTCGACGCCCCGGTCGGCGTGATCGGCCGTGTGGTCGAGCGCCTCGTGCTCGGCCGCTACCTCGAGCAGCTGATCGAGACCCGCGGTCGCTTCCTCAAGACGGAGGCCGAGAAGCGACATCGCGGCTGAGTCCTGAATCCCGCCCGTTCTCGGGCCGGCGGAGTGACCAGCCGCACGCGAATGGCGCGGAGTTGGGTCGGGGAGCCAAGGGGGGAGCCAATCCGCCCGGAACGCCCACGGACGGGTGGGGATAGCTACGACCGCGTGACTGCCTCCGAGCTACACACCCACCGTCTCCTGTATACGGGGCACGAACTCACCCCAGCCGGGTGGCGCTATCGCGACGATGAACGGTCAAGTTCGATCCCAGAGACAAGAACGGACCCGTGACAAAGGAGGACACCATGGTCCTAGCCGACGTCAGCCTGTTCGATTTGATCTGGACGATGTTCTTCCTCTTCATGCTCGCTGCGTTTGCCTGGGTGTTCATCCTGGCCCTGAGTCGCCTGATCCGCGACCACGGGCTGTCGGGATGGGCCAAGGCGGGCTGGCTGGTGGCGCTGATCGTTCTCCCGTTGTTCGGATCGATTCTGTATCTCCTCGTGCGGGGCGGGTGGGTGACCGAGGATTTGGCCGCGGATGGGGCGGCGCGGGCGCAGATGACTCGGACCGAGGTCGAGCGGCGCGATGGCAGTGTCGCCGATCCGACGGGCGACCGGGCCAGTGGACCGACGTGATCCGGCTGGTTCAGCCAACGGCACAACGGCACGACCACTGATGCTGGGTTCGCGCCGATAAGAGGCGTCGGGCGATCAGCGTGACGAGCGCCGACTGGTCCACGACGGACAGGACGAGCTTGTCGTCACGTCCGGCAGGACCGTCCTGATCGCCGCGTCGACCACGAGATCGTCCCGGTCGGCAGCTTGGCCGACGAGACAGCGCCGCCGTGATCTTGCGCTCGCGCTTCCGGTCCGCGTGTTGGTAGATACGGCCGCACGAGCGCTCGCGTGACCCATCCGCGTCATCAACTCGCGCTCAGGAGCCGCTACCGAAGGACGAGGAGGTCGAGTCCGAGCGGCCAGGGGCGTTCCTTCCTGTCGCGTGCCTGGCGGAACTTGGCGATGCCTCGCGCCCACTGCTCATCGTCGATGCCGATCAGCGCCGTGTCGCTTCGGCGCATTGTGGGCAGGAACTCCAGGAATTCGTCGTAGGTGTCGAAGGTGGGTTCGCGCACCCGTTCGAAGGTGTCGCAACTGAAGCCCGTCTCCTCGAAGACAGTGATCACTTCGCCGAGACGGGGCCATGTCGAGGCCAACGCCAGCGCATCCGGGAAGCGCTGGAAGTGCTCATGTTCGTCGTGACGACCCGGGAAGGAGCTGCGGATCATGACCGGTGCGCCGGGGACGAGCACGCGACGCAGCTCACGGGCCGCGGCCCGCAGGTCGGGGAACTGGTGGATCACGGTGGACAGCCAGGCGCCCGAAGCAGAGTCGCTGCGCAACGGAAGGGTGTCGGCGCACCCACCCACGTGGCGGACATCTGCGTGCCGATGCGCCGTCGCGGCACGAGCGCGCATCCCGGTCGACGGCTCGACACCGATCACCGAGACACCGCAATGAGCCGCGATCGCTTTGGACCAGATCCCTGTGCCCGAGCCCACATCGACCACCGGCAGCCGGGGCCGGTCGAGACCGTTGTGGGCGTCGAGATGCATGGCGATGTGCCGACACCAGATCTCGACGACCTCGGGTCGCCGGTCGCGAACCTGATCGAACTCAGTCGCAACCTGGTTCTGGTCATAGCGCACATCGCTCACGAACATCCCCGTTTCCCTTGTTTTGGCTCTCTGTTTACCTGCCGGCCTCTTGCCACACACCTCCGTCGCCAAGGCCCGGATGGAGCCGCGATGATCCGAGACGCGACTCGGTATCCGCTCCCGCGCACAGAGTGGGTGCTGTTGGTCGGCTGGGTGGCGCGGTGCCACGCTCGGTGCCCACGCGGCGGGACGATGCTCGGTGTCCAGTTGTGGGCTGCCCCTGAGCGGGTTCTCGCCGCTACAAGAAGGGGCCGTGGTTCGCGACGCGCGGCGTCATCGTGCTCGGCATGGGGCTCGTCACGTCACGTGAGGCCGCGGCCGAGCATGCCCGGTTCCTCCACGGCGCCCTCGCTGCTGAGTGAGCTGTGCCACCCAACAACTGAAGCCGCGGTGTAACCCATCAAGCGGAGTCGCACATCCAGCAATCCGCCGAGCGGTGAGAACCTTCTGTACGCGTGTACTCCGTCAAGAATTTCTCGGACGGCGGCGACAGTCGTCAGGATCACTGCGTGACCGATGAAGAGTTCATCGCCGAGGTCGTGGCTGCCTGCCGTCGCATCCCCAATGCAGTCGCAGTGGGACTCGGCGGCTCCCGTGCCCGCGGCGATCACCGCGCTGACAGCGATTGGGACTTCGCCGTGTACTACCGGGGTGCGATCGACGTCGGTCCCCTCGAGCAGATCGGCTGGGACGGGCGCGTGTACCGGCCCTTCGGGTGGGGGCAGGTCATGTACGGGGGCGCCGTGTTCGATCTCGACGGGCGGCACTTCGACATCCACTACCGCAACCTCGACGTTGTCGACCATTGGACCCGGGAGGCGGAGCAGGGCCGGTTCGAGGTCCACATCCTCGCGTTTCACCTCGCCGGCATCCCGACGTACATGCTCGCGGGTGAGGTCGCCACGAACGTTGCGCTCTGGGGCGAACTCACGCCGATCGAGTATCCCGATGCACTGCAGTCGGCTGCACCGGCGAAGTGGCTCGACCGGGCACGAGCGGAACTGTCCTACGCCAACTACTGGGCAGCGACCGCGAACCCGATCAGCTGCTCGGGGGCGCTCGCGCGGACTGTGTTGCAATGCGCGCATGCCCGCCTCGCCCATCGCAGGATCTGGGCTCTGAACGAGAAGCGCATGATCCAGTGGGCCGAGCTGACGCCCTTGTACGACACGTTCGCGGCGATCGGAAGGGATCCCGCGGATCTTCACCGAGCCATCGCCGCCGTTGCCGCAGTCCACGATGAGATCACCGCCCAGACCGCCGCCTGACGCCGGCTCGGTGTGTCACCACGGGATGACCGTGAGTTGGGGCCAGTGTGCGGCCCAGCGGGCGACCTTGCGCTCGTAGACGTCTCTGGTCACGATCGTCTTGTTGGCGCGGGCGACCATGGAGAAGAGGTCCGCGAGGCCGAACGGGGCACACACGACGAACGTGCGGCGGTCGTAGCGGACACCGACGCTTGACGCCGTTGTGGGCCAGGTGGCGATGGCATCGCCGGTCGAGCGGTAGGGCTCGAGATGGCGGCCGAAGCGCCGCTCGTACCAGAGATGGACTCGCGCCTCGTTCTTGACGTCGACGACGATGCCGTCGCCGCGGAGCCGGTCGGCCACCTCGGCCTCGATCTCGCTCTCGGTCTCGATCCTGAGGTCCGCCGCATCGAAGTACACGAGGTCGTAGTCCTTGATGGCCGCGGATGCCTCGAACCCGTGGAGCACGTTCCAGACCGTCTGGGCAACGCCACCCGCACCGAAGTACCAGTCTGGGAGGTCGAGCTCCTGAGCGACGGCGAGCACCGCCTGGGCGAGGTCGTTCTCCCTGAGGGTCGCCTCGAGATATGCCGACTGCTCGTGCAACGGCGCAGACGCCACCGACTGGGACACACGTGGACGCTCTTGCACGGCCGCAGCATCATCGACTCACGCCGCTGCCCGCAACGTTCGTGCCCCCGATCGCCGGTAGGGCGCGCTAGCCGCAGGGAGGAGCCGCGGTGCGTTACCTGCTCCTGAGGCAGTCCCGAAGGAGATCGAGGTGACCTGCGTGGCGAGCGGTCTCATCGATCATGTGAACGAGAATCCAGCGAACGTTGACCGGTCCGATCCCGAACGAGGGGACCGCCGCAACCTCACTGAGCGAGTCGCACCCCTCGAGCGCGGAACGGCTTCGCTCGCACGCCGACGAGTACAGCTCGACGATGCCGACGATGCTGTCACCGGAGGCCAGCCGCATGGCGTGGTCGGGATCGTCGGCGCCGGGCACGTCCCAGGGTGCGGGCATCTCTGCACCGAGCAGCCGGCCTTGGAACCAGCGGTCCTCGGCCCATGCCAGGTGCTTCACGATGCCCGCGATCGTCAGATCCGTCGCGGGCAGCAAGCGCGTCGAGGCCTCCTCCCACTGAAGGTCGATCAGCGCTGCGGTTGCGATCGCCCGGTACAGATCGAGGCGCTGCACGAGTGCTGTGCGCTCGTCCTCGGGCTGGAGATCCGGATGCTCGGTCTCGGCTCCCGTCACCTGCCCATCCTGGCAGCCTCCGGACGCCGTTCCCGGCTCCCTGCCGATCCGCCACCTGTCGCGGGGACGAGGTCGGCGGCGGGGCCGACGACGGCCACCGACGCATCAGAGGATCTCGATGTACCCGTCGGTTCCGTTCACGCGGATCCGCTGCCCGTCGTGGATCAGTTGCGTTGCGTGTTCTACCCCGACGACGGCCGGCAGGCCGTATTCACGTGCGATCACTGCGCCATGGGTCATCAGGCCGCCGACCTCGGTCACCAGGCCGCTGATCGCGACGAACAGGGGCGACCAGCTGGGGTCCGTGTGGGGCGTGACCAGGATGTCGCCCGGTTCGAGATCGGCCTCCGCCATGTCATGAATGACGCGGGCCCGCCCCTCGCTGATCCCTGCAGAGACCGGCAGGCCGACCAGCGCACCGCCCGGCACGTCATCGCGTCGGTACGCCCCGGCGATGGCCTCGCCATCCGATGTGAGCACCCGGGGCGGTGTGAGCGCTTGATATGACCTGAACGCGTCCTTGCGCTGGCCGATGAGCTGGTCATCCAGTTGGTTCGCGCGCACGACGTCGTGGAGCTCCTGGAACGTGAGGTAGAAGATGTCTTCCTTCTCACGAAGCACGTGGGCCTGCACGAGGCGCTCGGCCTCTTCCAGCAGGGCCTGCTTGTAAACGAAGTAGCGACTGACCATGCCGTACTTCGGATGCTCCCGGTACCCGGCGAAGGTCCGGACTCGGTCGATCATCCGCTTGGTCTCGTCGGCCTTGCGCCCCCCGTCGGGCAAGGCCCGCAATCGCTCCAGCAGTTCCTGTTCCTTCCTCCGGGCCTCCTGCCGCCCTTGCTGGAAGCGCCGCTCGCCGGCGCCCGGCTCGAAGTTCTTGATGTTGGCGAGGATCAACGGCACGAGCGTGGTCGGGCGTTCGCTCCAACGCGGCCTCGTGATGTCGATCTCACCGACGCAGCGCATCCCGTACTTGTCGAGCCAAGCCTCGATGGCGTCTCGCGCTTCCCGTCCGCCCGCGAGCTTGGTCAGCTCGTCGGGGAAGCCCTCGCCCCCGACATCGTGGAGAGAGGCGACGACTTCTGGATGCGGGCGGATCACGTCCGCAACATCGAGGAGCGCCAGCCCCATCTCCGACGTGACGTTGTGGGGGACCGACTGCGTGAGCGTGTCGGCCGCGTTCTTCTCGCCCAGCCACGCCTGCAGCTGCTCGTTGAGCCACCAGGTGGCCTCCATCCCCGCCATGATCACCTGAAGGCTCCGCGGATCGAACAGGATCCGCTTCAGCTCCAGGATGTCCGCCAGGATGAAGTCGAGCAGAGCCGATCCGGACTTCCCCTGGATGTCGTGTTTCAACGCGGTGATCGACGCCTCGCTGCGCCCGATCAGTTCGGCGACGATCGCCGGATCGGTCTCGATCGACGCTGGCACGCCGCCGCCGGGCGGCACCCAGGCGGGACCCTCGTCCGGGAGCGACCGGATGAAGCCGTCGCGTTCGAGGATGGTCTGCAGCGCGTCCCCGATCAGCGGATCGGATCGCCCCAGGAGCTCCAGGAATCCGGCGCGGCTCGCTGGCGAGGCCAGGACCTGGCTGACGTCGACGAACAGACGCCCGCCGGCCTCGGCCATGGGCCGGGGGGTCGTCATCTGCCAGAAGGAGAGCCCCAGGGGCTTCATGGCGTCGGTCATCATCTGCTGATGACCGACGGAGATGTAGACGTGGTTTTCCCGGTCGTCGGTCTCGGGGGTGGGGAACAGCGTGGTGATCGGCCGGCTCTGGACGATCTGGAAGCCGTCGTCGACCAGGCACCATTCGATGTCCTGGGGGCAGCCGAAGTGCGCTTCGATCCGCCGGCCCAGCTGCGCGAGCCGCACGACCTGCGCGTCCGTCAGCGCTGGCTGCTCCTGCTGCGCCGGCTCGATCGCCTGTTCCTGCGTCCCGCCAGCCGGCGAGGCGTGGATCGCACGCTGCTTGATGGCGACCGCCTTGGCGACGACCTCGCCGTCGATCACGTTGTAGACGTCGGCGTTCACCAGGCCGGAGACCAGGGCCTCGCCGAGGCCGAAGCTGGCCTCCACCGTGGCGGCCTTCCGGTTGGACGTGACGGGGTCGGCCGTGAACAGGACGCCCGCCGCCTGGGGGAAGACCATCTGCTGCACGACCACGGCCATGTGGACCTTCCGGTGGTCGAAGCCGTTGCGCAGCCGGTAGGTCACGGCCCGCTCGGTGAACAACGAGGCCCAGCACCGGCTGACGTGCTGCAGGATCGCCACCGGCCCCACGATGTTCAGATACGTGTCCTGCTGGCCCGCGAACGATGCCGTCGGCAAGTCCTCCGCCGTCGCGCTCGATCGGACGGCGTACGCGGCGTCCTCGCCGAGCCGGGCGAGCCAGCGGGTGATCGCCGCCGCCAGATCATCAGGGACGACGATCCCTTCGAGGGCCCGTCGGATCTCCGCGCTACGCGTGCGAATCGCCTCCCGGTCGACCGGGTTCAAGCCCGACAGTCGATCCAGCCGATCCTCGATCGACGGCGCCTCCTCCATGATCCGCCGAAAAGCGTCCGTCGTGACACAGAAGCCAGCCGGCACGCGGATGCCTTCCATCCGCGAAAGCTCTCCTAGGTGCGCGCCCTTGCCGCCAACGACTGCGACCTGCGTCTGGTCGATCTCCCGGAGACCCAGCACGTAGCTGCCCATCCGTCCGTTCACCTCTCCCTTCAGCCCCGCTCCCCGGCGAACGCGGCACCGGACAGGGACAGCCACCTCGCGTGGAGCGACCGCGCGCCGGCGCCGGTCGCCCGCACCCTCGTCGCCAACTCCTCGGCCGGCTCAGCGCTCCCGGTCAACCCATCTGCCGAAAGCAGCACACCCACTCCACAACTCCTGGCTCCATAGGATCTGGCCGTGATCGGCTCAGGGAACGAGTCATGGTCAGCACGTTTGGGTCGCTTGCGGCAAGCCCCCTCCCTCGCGCGATGCTGTCAACGGCGGCGAAGGTTCACACTCGACGACGGGGCGAGCTGACCGGTCCCTACCTCGGCAACGCCCGAGTGACCTCCATGCTCCCGATCGACGCCCGAACCCCATAGGCACCGTTAGTCACCGACGAACACAAGGTAAGAGTGAGGCTCCGACGCCACTCGCTCGGCGATCGGGATCAAGGACACCAACCCCTCGTCACTCGGTGTGGGCGTCCCGGGTTCATTGTGACGAGGTAGCCAGTCGAGGACGTCAACGTCCGCCCAGATCCTCCGTCAGGCAGCTACGTGCGCCACGTCCGCTCGGTACGCCGCAGCTTCAGGCGTGATCGGGAGCGATCGACTGCAGCCCGTGCCGTGGCCTCCAGGTCGCCGCTGAAGAGCGCGTCACGGTATCGGGCGGCCTGGGCTTGGAGCGCTGGGTGGATGCGGCCATCCAGACGTGCCGCCGCAGCGGGAACGTCACCGAGCAGGCCCAACGCCACACCCGCGTTGAAGTCGTCATTGGTGGCCGCGACGAATCGGAGCGCGTCGTGGCCGTCGCCATGCTCCTGTCGCCGGGCCAAGACCGCGGCGACCGCTCGCTCGGCCAGACCTGTCATCGCGGCCTCGAGCGCCGTCTCGTCGCCCGTGAAGTCGATGAACGCCGTCCCGCCGGCAGGCCGCTCGTGCCGCTCGAAGACGAAGTAGTCCAGCTCGCACCAGAGATGTTGCTCGCCGACGTTCAGATACGAGCCCTTGCTCCACGACGATGGCTGGAACTCCACGTTGACGAGCCACCAGCCGTGATCGTCGATCCAATGGCGCGATCGGCCCTTCTGCTGCAAGCCAAGCGGCCGCAGCGCAGTACGCGCCGCCGACGTGACGATGCGAGCATGGACCCCAGCAGTCACGGCGACATCATGCCCGGCATCGGTACCGCCGAGATGCAGATCTGCGCTACCTCGTCAGCGTGTACGACCGGCTCGCAGCGTCGGCCGGCAAAGAGGCACTGGCACACGATCCTGAAGGGGCGATGACCGGGCGGGAGCCCGAGGCGGGGCCCGGGGTATAGGTGGTGCAGTGGACGACCTCGCCTCGATAGCTGCGCTGGCGACGGCCGCCGGCACGATGGTGCTCGCGGTGGCGACCTTCGCCGCGGTCCGGTCCGCCAACCGCGCCGCCCGCGTCGCCGAGCGCGCATTTCTAGCCGGGCTCCGACCGGTCCTGGTGCCGACCCGCGCCGATGATCCGGAGCAGAAGGTCAGCTGGGGCGACAACCACTGGACCAGGGTGAAGGGCGGCCAGGCGGGCGTCGAGCCGACAGAGGACGTGCTCTACCTCTCGTTGTCGCTGCGCAACGTCGGCAATGGCATCGCCATCCTCCAGGGTTGGCGCCTCTGGCCGGAGCTGCTGACCGTCGAGGACCACGTCGACCTCGGCGGGTTCCGCCAGCAGGTACGCGATCTCTACGTCCCCTCGGGCGACGTCGGCTTCTGGCAGGGCGCCCTCCGGGACCCATCCGACCCGCTGTTCGCGGACGTGGCCGCGGCCATCGCCGATCGGCGGCGCTTCACGGTCGAGCTGCTCTACAGCGACCACGAGGGCGGCCAGCGGACGATCAGCAGGTTCGTGATCTGGCCGTCCGAGACATCCGACCTCTGGCTGTGCGTCGTGTCCCAACACTGGAACCCCGGCAGAGCCGGTCCCGGCTGAGGGCGCTCGGGCGGGGTACCGGGCGGGGATGCGCGGCAGCTCATCGTCGACGCCAAGGACGCCGTGGGCGCTGTCGAACGCACGACCTAGCGACCCCGACGGTCGTCTCCATCGCGCCGCACACCATGTACAGCGGCCGCCCGCCGCCCTAGGTTGTTGCGCGGGAAGGGAGCTCACGAGTGCGGGTGCACGTCGATCCGGAGAAGTGTGAGGGTCACAACCGGTGCTACGCCCTGGCGCCCGAGCTGTTCGACGTCGACGACCTGGGCAACGCGTTCGAGCTCAATGGCGGGGAGGTGCCCCCGGGCCTGGAGGACAAGGCCCGGCGGGCTGTCGCCAACTGCCCGGAGTACGCGATCACGATCTCGGAGTGAGACGATGACGACCCAACACCCGCCGGTAGCGAGCTGGGACACCGACTTCGACCACACCGACCCGCAGTGGGTGGCCGACCCGTTCCCCATCTGGGACGAGCTGCGGGAGCGGTGTCCCGTGGCCCACAGCGGCCGCTACGGCGGCACCTGGCTGCCGTTGCGCCACGAGGACGTGGCCGCCGTCGCCTACGACACCGAGCACTTCACGTCCCGCTCGGTCGTGGTCAGCGAGATGCGGCCCGGCCCCGACGACCTGCCGGCCCCGATCGGCATGGCGCCGCCCATCACGTCCGACCCGCCGTTCCATGCCCTGGCCCGGCGGCTCCTGCTCCCGGCGTTCTCGCCCAAGCGGATCGACGCCCTGGAGCCGTTCACCCGCGAGCTGTGCGTCGAGTTGCTCGATACCACGGCGGGCCGCACCGAGATCGACGCAGCCATCGACTACGCCCAGCACATCCCCCTGCGGGTGATCGTGGGCATGCTCGGCTTCCCCCAGGAGGACGCCGACATCTTCCGCCGGTTCATCCGCATGGTGCTCGAGGACGTCGACCAGGCCCCGGAGGAGCGCCAGGCTCTGATCGACGAGGGCGAGGTCGACGCGTACATGGACGAGCGCATCGCCGAGCACCTCGCCCACCCCCGGGACGACCTGACGACCTACCTGCTCGAGGCCGAGCTCGACGGCAACAAGCTGGCGCCCGAGCACGTGCGGGGGACGATGGTGCTGCTGATGATCGCGGGGATCGACACGACGTGGTCGGCCATCGGCGCTTCGCTGTGGCACTTGGCGCAGCACCCGGACGACCGCCGGCGCCTCGCCACCGAGCCCGACCTCATGCCGGTCGCCATGGAGGAGTTCCTGCGCGCCTACGCCCCTGTGACCATGGCCCGGCTCGTGGCCGAGGACTTCGACTTCAACGGCCACGCCATGAAGGAGGGCGACTGGCTCCTCCTCCCGTTCCCGGCGGCCAACCGGGATCCCGCGTTCTTTCCCGAGGCCGACAAGGTCGTGCTCGACCGGGAGGAGAACCGCCACGCTGCCTTCGGGCTCGGGATCCACCGGTGCCTCGGCTCCAACCTGGCCCGCATGGAGCTTCGGGTGGCGCTGGAGGAGTGGATGCGGCGCTACCCGGACTTCGAGCTGTTCGACCCGGGGTCGGTCACCTGGTCGGCCGGCCAGGTCCGCGGGCCACGCACGGTGCCGGTGCGGATCCTGCCGTCGAGCTAGCTCGCGACAAGGCTCGCGGCGGCAGCGATCGTGGCCGCGGCGGCGTCGTCTCTGCCACGCGACGCCTGGAGCCGACCATCCGTTGAGCGCGGGATGCACCAACCCCAGGTCGGCCGAAGCCCGTCCATCGCGCGTGGCGATGGTGCGAGGCTTTGGTCGATGTCTGACGACGTCCTGGCGTCCAAGCTGGGATCTGCCTCGAGTCGTGATGGTCTGTCTCGGCTCGGCCAACACCTCGGCGTCGACGCTCCACACGTAGTCGGGCGTCTCCGCGGCGGTGCGGCCTGCGATGTGTTCTGGCTCGAGCTCGACCGCGGCGGCGGGACCGAGTCGGTTGTGTTGAAGACCTTCCCCGTTCACATGGCCGTCTCGGCGGGCTTCGAGTGGGCCGCGTTGAAGACGGCCGTGCTGGCGCCTATCCCCACGCCCGAGCCTCTCGCCTTCGATCAGAGCGGGGCGTGGTTCGGAACTCCCTCCATCGTGATGTCGCGCCTTCCGGGATCGCCAGTGTGGGAACCGGCCGACGTTGCGGGGTGGACGAGACAGCTGGCATCGACTCTCGCCGGCCTACACGCCGCAGGGGCCCGGCGCCTTCCCGAGTCGATGGGCCGTCCCGCGATCTGGGACCGGTGGACGCCGACAGAACTGCCAATGCCGGTGCTCGAGGGCGTTCGGTCGGCGCTCGCGCGGCTGGCGGGGTCGGGCTGGGAGCGCGGGCTGTGTCATGGTGACTTCCACCCAGGAAACGTCCTCTTTGGGCAGTTCGCCGTCACCGGCGTCGTCGATT
Organism: uncultured Acidimicrobiales bacterium; assembly: GCA_963830865.1. GTDB lineage: Bacteria > Actinomycetota > Acidimicrobiia > Acidimicrobiales > VFJN01 > ZC4RG19. Next base: position 56,816 of record CAWHNU010000003.1, read on the forward strand.
GGGTGTCCGCCCGCTGGGGCCCCGTGCTGAGCGATCTGGCTCGCTGTCGGTGCGCGCTCGCGATCTGGCCCGGAGGCGACGCACCCGGCCAGCTGCTCGAGCACTACGTGGCGCTGACCAACCGCTCGCTCGCCGGTCTGGACTACTGGGACGTCCTCTCCGGTGCCCTCACCGTCGAGCGTGCAGGTGGCTGGGTCGCCACGTACCGGGATCTCGACGTAGCGGTCGACGAGACACTCATGCGCAACCGCGCTGATGCGTTCATGTATGAAGCACTTCGCCGAGCTGGACTGCTCTGACGGCGGGACGCCCGTGCTGGACGGACGCGACGCCGGCCGGCCGAAACACGCCGGTCGCTTGCCTGGTGCGGGCAGGCGACGCGACGAGCAGGCCCGTCCGCCAACTGTCGACCGACCCGTCTTCGGGACGCAGAGGCCACCGCCCTGGCCGCACCCGCGCCGTGACGCGAGTCAGCTCATCCCCAGTCGACAACAGCGGGATCATGCCAGCCTTCCGTGGGCGCGTTGCCTGAGACCGCTAGGTGTCCCGGACGACTTCGTAGGTGAGGGAGGCGAGGCCGTCACCGACGGTTCGGGTGTGGAGGAGGCGCAGAGACTTCTTGTCGCTGGTCTCGCCGAAGAGGCGCTCGCCGGCCCCGAGCACCACCGGGAAGACGACCAGTCGCAGCTCGTCGACCAGGTCGTGCTCGATCAACGTGCGCCCGAGCTGATAGCTGGCGTACACGAGGATCTCTCCGTCCAGCTCCTGCTTCAGCTTCGAGACCTCGTTCACCACGTCGCCCTTGAGCACAGTCGAGTTGCTCCAGCGGGGATGTTCGACGGTCGAGGACACGACGTACTTGGGCAGGCTGTTCAACCTGTCCGCCCACTCGCCGCTCCGGGACAGCCACCGCTCGGCGAACCACTCGTCGCTCCGCCGACCCAGCAGCAGGGCCTCGGTGCCCAGCGCTTCGTCGAGCTCGACCTTGGCCCACGCTTCGAGGTCCTCGCCCCCGAACTGGCCGAACCAGCCGCCCAGCCTGAAGCCCTCCCCACCGTCGGGATCCTGGACCACTCCGTCGAGCGACACGTTCGTGCTGATGACGATCTTTCCCATTCCGCTTCTCCTCCGGTGGCGTTGTCAGTCACTGATGTAGACACCGCGACATCGCGAAACCGGGCGCTCCTCAACCGCCCAGTTCGCCCTTGGTCGCGGCCTCAACGCCCCGGCTTCGGCCCGCCCGCGGGGGCGGCGGTCCTCATCGCGTCGTAAGACGGGCGATCCGCCGTGGTCCCGCCACCGGGGAGACCACGACGGGCGCCGTGACGACAGGGCGTCGCCTCAGCTGGCGGCGTCCGCCGCCTGCTCGGCGGCGTTCGCCGAGCCGACATACGGCCGTGGGGCTGGCGCGCTCGCCGAGGACTCGGCCGCGTTGGCTGAGCCGACGTACGGGGCTGGGGCCGAGGATTCGGCGGCGTTGGCCGAGCCGACGTACGGGGCCGGGGCTGGTGTGCTCGCCGAGGATTCGGCGGCGTTGGCCGAGCCGACGTACGGGGCCGGGGCTGGTGTGCTCGCCGAGGATTCGGCGGCATTGGTCGAGCCGAGGTACGGGGCTGCGGCCGGTGTGCTCGCCGAGGATTCGGCGGCGTTGGCCGAGCCGATGTACGGGTGTGCGGCTGGTGTGCTCGCCGAGGATTCGGCGGCGTTGGCCGAGCCGATGTACGGGGCCGCGGCCGGCGCGCTCGCCGAGGACTCGGCCGCAGCGGTTGCCACGCTTGCGTGGTCGCTGCCCGACGAGCATGCGGCGGCGAGGGCCAGGCCGGCGACGAGCGCGGCGCCGGCGATCCGGCGGGTGTGGTGGGTGGGAACGCGGTGATGGTTCATGACGATGGTCCTGTCCGTGGGGGCCGCCAATGGGATGGTTCCGGAGCGCCCGCGGGGAGAGAGCGGGCGCTCCGACAGGGCCGTGGCGAGCTTGGCCGCGGCCAGGCGCAGCGTCGTCGGCACCGATTCGACGGGGATGGCGAGCAGCGCGGCGATGTCGGTGTCGCTGAAGCCGGCCAGCGCCGCCCGCAGGGCGGCCAGGTGCCGGTCCGGCAGGCGCCCGAGGTGCGCCGCCGTGTCGTCATGTTCCGTCATGCCCGAAGCGAAACACCGCCCGGCCCCACGGTCGTCAGAACGGGGGTACGTATATCGGGCGGCGTCCCGGCCGGGCGGGCGGGAGTCAGCCGGCGTCGAGCAGCAGGCCCAGCTGATCCCGCTCGTTGATACCGAGCTTGGCGTACACCCGGTACAGGTGGGTGGTCACCGTGCGGACCGAGACGTACAGGCGGTCGGCGATCTCCCGGTTGGTCAGCCCTCGGGCCGCCAGCTCGGCGACCTCGCGCTCGCGTTTGGTCAGGGTGGCCACGGCCCGGTCGGTGCCGAGGTCGCGCAGCGCCGGGGTGCGGGCGCCGTCGCACCTCGCGGCCAGGGTCCGGGCCCGGCCGAGCGCGGCTGCGGCGCTGGCCCCTCGGCCGGCGGCCGCCAGCGTGGCGGCCGCCCCGGCTGCCGCCTCGGCCGCCAGCAGGATCGCGCCCATCGCCTCGAACTCGCCCGACGTCGCGGCCAGGGCGTCGCTGTCCCCTGCCGCCGCGGCCCCGACGTAGGCGGTGACTGCCGCCGCGAATCGGCCGTCGACCCGGGACGCCATCTCCGCCAGGCGGGCGGCCGCGAGTGCCGGGGCCCCGAACCGGGCCAGGTCGAGCAGGGCCAGCAAGCTGAGGGCGTGCATCCCCGCCGCGGCCGCCGTGTCCGCCGTGGCCGCGGCCCGAGCCCTGGCGGCGGAGGTCTCGCCCCGGGATGCGGCCTCCCAGCCCCGGGCCAGGTCGGGCCTCCACCGCATAGAGCGGGCTCGGCCCGGAGGCGGCCGCCGCCCCGTCCAGCGCCCAGGCCGCAGTGGCCGGGTCGCCGAGCTGGGCCGCAGCCGTCGCCAGCACCGCGGCCGGCCAATGGCTGGCGGGAAGCTGGCCCGTCTCCCGGCACAGCGACAGGCCCAGCTCACCGTGGGACCGGGCCTCGTCCAGGCGCCCCCGGAACAGGGCCATCCGCCCGGCGAGCGTGGCCGCCAGGGCGCGCACGGCCCGGGCCCCGCCGTCGGTGGCGGCGAGCACCAGCTCCGCGACCGCCGCGGCCTCCTCCAGCCGGCCGTCGAGGACCAGGCCGAGGCAGTAGGCGATCGGCATTCCGCCCGCCGGGTTCCCGGGCACGGGGTCGGCCGCCAGGATCGCTGCCACCCGGGGCAGGCCGGCCTCGGCCGCGGCGATGGCCTCGGCCGTCCGGCCCTGCACCGCCCGGGCGAAGGCCATGACGGACAGGGCCATCACACCGAGCGGCGAGCTCTGGTCGACGCCGTCGCTTGCCAGCTCGGCCAGGGCCGAGGCGTCGTCGGGGCGGGCCCACAGGAGGGACTGGAAGCCGCAGTGCACCAGGGCGACTGCCCGCAGCGGCGTCGGCAGGCGCTCGGCGGCGGCCACCGCGTCGGCCACGGTGGGGGTCGGTCCCGGGCGCCCAGTACACGAGCCATGAATGGACGCGGGCGGCCTCGCCCGCCACCGCCTCGTCGATCTCCCCGTTCAGCGCCTCGATCGCCAGGCCGGCCAGGAGGACCGACGCCTCGTCGGCCCGGGCCTGAGGGGCGAGCGAGAGCGCCCGGGTGATGATCGCCTCGGGATCGCTGCCGGCCGCGGTGGACAGCCGCTCGGCCAGGGCCCACTCCGAGAGGTGTAGGGCCCGGCGGGCGGCGGCCGTCAGGAGGCCGGGGGCATCGAGAGGCGCGCCGCCGTCGAGCGCCCACACAGCGACGCGCAGCGGGTCTTGGTGGTGCCAGCCGGTGACCAGCGCGGCTTCGGCTAACGCGGCCTGGTGGCCCCGCACTGCCATGGCGGGCACGTCGGCGCGCAACAGCTCGCCGTAGAGCGGGTGGGCCAGGCGGAGCGTGGGACCGTCGCCCAGGCGATCCGGATCGTCGCCGGCCACGAAGCCGTGGGCCTCGGCCTCCTGCACCGCGCCGGTGGCCCCCAGCCGGTCGATCAGGATCCAGGGCAGGGGTTCGCCCACGGCCAGCAGCTCCAGCAACCGCCGCTCGTCGGATCCGGCCTGGGCGAGGTGATCGCGCATGAGCCCCTGGAGGCGGTCGCTGCCGGCCAACGCGCCGCGCCAGTGCCAGTGGCGGCCCTCCCGGGCGAGCACGCCCTGTGCGAGAGCGGCCCTCACGACCTCCCGCAAATAGAGAGGGACGCCCTCGGTGAGCGACCACAGCCGGCGCCGGGCCGCCTGGTCGACCGGGCCACCCAGCGCCCGCTCGGCCAGCTCGGCTGTCTCGGCCTCGGAGAGGGCCTGGAGATCGATCCGCGCGGCCAGGCCCTCCTTCCACAGGGCGGTGACGGCGTCCGGGCAGAGCTCGCCGGTCCGCACGGTGACGACCACCCGGGCCGATGTGTTCGCCGCCAGGTGCAGGACCAGCGCCGCCGAGCCGTCGTCGAGCAGGTGGGCATCGTCGACCGCCATCACCAGCTGCTCGTGGCCGCCGACCAGCGAGCTGCTGAGCGCCCGCAGCACGCCGAGGCGGTCGGCGGCGGCCATGCCCTGACCGTCGACCGCCCACGGCGCGAACGGCCCGAACGGGATGGTGGCCGTCGACCGGGTGGCCCGCACGAACTCGGTGGCCACGCCCTCGGCTCCGGCCCGGGCGAGGAAGTCGGCGACCAGGCGCGACTTGCCGACGCCGACCGGCCCGGCGACGACCAGGGACGGAGCTTCCGTCGGCTCGGCGGCCAGGAGTGCCATCTCCTCGTCCCGTCCGATGAGGGGCCACGCGCCCTCTGAGCCCACGGCGCCACCGTAGGCCTCGAGCCCTGCAACGGCGATCCCCGGCGGCGCGCTGGTGGCGAACGCGTGATCCGCCATCACCGTCGGCGGGGACCAGAGGCGCTCTCAGCTCGTCGGACGATGGCAGCGATCATGGCCGAACGGCGACTGCGGCGTCGGGGCAGACGCCGGTGACGAGGTCGTTCGGTCGGGGTACGAAGGTGTGGTCGGTCACCGCGGGTTGGCTGATGCGGTCGGCGCGGAAGAGGCGTGGGGCGCGCCGGTCGGGGTCCCACGCGATGACGTACCAGAGTGGGGGGCGGACGAGCAGGCCGTGAGGCTCGACGAGCCGGCGCGTCGTCCGCCCGTCGCGGTCCCGGTAGTGGAAGGCGAGCAGCCGGGTCGACGAGAAGGCAGTCTCGAAGGCTCCGACGAGGGCCGGATCGACCGGAGAGAGAGGGGTGGCTCCGAGGCGGGGTCGCCGACGAGGATGCGTTCGCGGCAGGCCCGTAGCTCGTTGGCTCGGGCCGGTGGGAGGGCCTGTTCGATCTTGGCGAGCGCGGGTTCGGCCTCGGCGGCGAAAGGGACCGTCCGGGCAGCTCGCGGATCGCGACCGTGAGGATGAGCGCCACGACCTCGTCGGTGCGGAGCTGGGAGGTGATCATCACCGACGTCGGGTTCAGTCGCACGCCTCCTCCGGGACCGGAGAAGGTGTCGAGGTCGAAGCCGACCTCGCGCAGCGCGCCGATGTCGCGCACGATCGTTCGGCGCGACGCCTCGAGTCGCTCGGCGAGCTCGGCGACGGTCCAGTCGGCGCGTCGGCGCAGCAGCCGCAGCAGTTGCTCCCGTCGGTCGCCGGTACTCATCCCGGTGCCGGAACATAGCGGAGATTGGTGACAGTTTCTGGCACTGATTCGCCGTACCTTCGCTACAGGAGGTGCACGATGCCGATGCAGGGAACGAAGCAGCTCGAGCGAACCACCTCGGTCCACGCTCCGGTCGAGGTCGTCTACGCGCTGTTCACGGACAACAAGGCGTTGCCTGACTGGGCGCCGGTCGTCGATGAGGTTCTCAGCGAGGACGGGGGCGACGAGTCCGGTGTGGGTTGCACGCGCACCTCCGCGGTGACCATGGCCGGCAGGTCGGGAACCATGGTCGAGCGCTGCGTCGAGGCCGTACCGAACACGCGGGCATCGTTCGTCGTCGTCGACGACTCGTTCGGGTTCGCCAAGATGCTCCGCGATTACGGCTTCACGGCGCACTTCGCGAGCCGCAGACCCGACCGGACGTCGGTCCGGATCGAGACCTTCTACACGCCGGTGAACCCGATCGCCGCGCTGGTCAATCGGCTGATGATGCGCCGCAGGTTCGGACTGGTCGTCGACGCCCTACTCGCCGGCCTCCGCACGGCGGCGGAGCAACGTCACGACGTCCCCACCGACGGGGTCTGATGCACCCGCCCGGATCTCGCGTTCGAGGCACCCTGCCGCCGGGTCGGGTGGCATCCTCGACGTGTGGACGTTGAGTGGCGGCGAGCGGCGGCATACGTGGTCTGCCGCGATGAGACAGGCCGAGTCTTGCTGACACGGTTCTTCTCGCCGGGCCATCCGGACAGCGGGAAGTGGACAATGCCCGGTGGCGGGATGGAGCGGGGTGAGTCTCCGGAGCAGACCGCACATCGCGAGCTGGCCGAGGAGACCGGGCTCACGGCGAGCCTCGGTCCGGTGCTCGGGGTCTTTTCTCGCTGGTACACCGCCAGGGAGTCGGCCCGTGGCGAGGCTGGCCACGTCGTCGGGATCGTCTACGAGGCGACCGCTCTGAATGGGCGACTGCGGACGGAGTTCGAGGCGGGCTCCACTAACGATGCAAGGTGGTTGGCAGTCGAGGATGTTCGAGGGCTGCCGCATGTCGAGTTGGTCGACTTCGTGCTCGACTTGATCGCCTGAGTGCCGGCAGGGCGGTTGATACAGCGTCTTTCGGCGGCAAGAGCCAGCGGTCACACGGTGGTGGCAGGGGTGGCGGCGGCGGAGGCGGCGCGTTCGGCGCCCACGATGGTGCCGAACTCGCATCCAGCGGGGGAAGCGGGGGCGCCTTCAGTCGTGCCGAGTGGTCGACTGTCGATGCCGCATCGTCATAGGCCAGGGCTGGGCGCCGGCGGCGCCGCGCTGCCCTGACCACCAGCCACCCGGGCACACCGAGCGCCACCAGCACGAACGCCACCCGGCCCGACTTGGACGCGACCGTCTGCTCGTCGGCGCCCGATCGAGGGGCTTGCGGCGCGGCGGAGGCCACGTCGGCGTCCGGTCTGGGAGCTTCCGGGGCGGCTGAGGCGACGTCCGCGACGAGTGCGGTCGGAGGCGTCAGGGCGGCCTGGTCCCGGACCATCTGACGGAGCACCGTACTGCTGGCGTCGGGATCTCGTGCAGCTCGCACCACCGTTATCGAGCCGCTCGCAAAGGCGGTTACAAGAGTCCGGCGCGAGGTACGAGGGTCTGCGACTTCATAGGCAACCACGTCGCCGAGCGGTGGCTGGTCGTCGGGGAAGAGCGGCATGGCGCTCGCCTCGGCTGCGCCCGCGTCACGGAAGCCAGCGACGAAGTCGGCGGCCTCGCCGATGCCGATGTCGAAGCCCATCGCCATCGCCACGCCGTTGCCGGTCGGCGTAGCGAACACCCGCATGTAGGCAGCCGTTGACCCGGAAGCAGGACCCGGAAGGTCGGCGCCGACGATCCCGGCCAACTCCGCCAGGGTGAACTGCCGGCTGCTCACGCCGACACCGTCACCTTCGGGCAGCGCGATGTAGCCCGCCACCGACGGGACGAGCCGGGCGGCGATCTCCTCCGGCGCCGCTTCCTGCGCTCCCGCGGGGGCCACGCAGACCACCGCCAGCAGGGTCAGCGTCGCAGCGAGCATGCCGGCAGACGCGCACCGACGCGGCGGCGGAAGCGGGCGGCGAGGTGAGAGGCCTGGAAAACACGGCGGCATCATGCCGGATCCACCGCGGCCGTGCCGCCAACCAGCGCAGGACCGGTTCCTCCCACCGCAGCGCGGAAGAAGGGGCGGGTGATCCGACACCATGACAGGACGGGATGGGTCGGGCTGGTCCTTCATCTGGCGATGAGGTGCGGGTCAGGGACAGTCTCGGACGTGCAGGTACCGCCGGCACTCCTGGTCGGTGAGGGTGCGTGTCACCTCGCGCTCGGCGACGTCGACGAGGTCGTCGACGTCGAGAGCCCAGACGCGCACGACGCCCTCCACGCCCACCGAGGCGAGGCGTGAGCCATCGGGGCTGAACGCCACCGAGACGACCGTGGCGTAGTGGCCGCGGAGGACGACAAGCTGCTCGCCGGAGGACGGGTCCCAGATCCGCACGGTGCCATCGAGGCTGCCGGTGGCGAGACGTGATCCGTCGGCGTTGAAGGCGACGGCCATCACGCCGCCGGTGCTCCCCGCCAGGGCTCGCGACACGCTGGCCGGTGGCCGGATCCCAGACATCGAGCGTCTCACGATTCCACGGGAACGTCCCCTGCAGGGTCGTCGTCGCGACCAGACGGCCTGTGGGGCTGGCGACGGTGATGCCGGCGGGGGTGTCGATGATCGGCACGACGTCTCCCGTACGCCAGTTCCAGATCACCACCCCGTCATCCTCGTCGGGGTCGGGTCGCCCGATGGGGACGAGGTTCGTGACGACCTGCTCGCTGTCGGGGGTGAACGTGAGTTTGCTGATCGCGGTGCCGACATCCTCCTGCCAGACGGCGACCTCGGCGGCCGGAGCGGTCGACGATGGTCGCGCGGCCACTGCGGCCGTCGTTGGCGGCGATGGCGAGGAGGTCGCCGTCGGGGCTCCAGGCCACGTTCATGTAGGGCGCCAGGGTGGGTCCGGGGTCGACAGTGAAGGCATCCCGTCCGGTCTGCATGTCCCAGACCCGCACGCTCCCGTCGAATCGGGCGACCGCGACCAGCCGGCCATCGGGGCTCACGTCGAGCGAGAACACGTCGGGGCCCGACGGCGCGTAGCCCGGCACGTAGCCAGCCGCCGGCGCCGAGGACGAGGGGGACGGGGCACCGAGCGTCCGCAGGGGCGTAAAGGACTGCGCGTCCCACACCGTGACGGACCCTGCGTCGCCGGTGGCGACGAGCTGGCGGCCGTCGGAGGTGAAGTCGACGGCGCTCGTGGTGAAGGCCACGGTGGGGAGGTTGGCCAGCTCGGCGCTGCCGGTGATGCCCACGTCCCAGACCCGGGCCGCGGTGATGCCGGCGTCGCCGGTCATGACGCGCGTGCCGTCGGGGGAGAACGCCACCCCGGTGATGCCGATGCGGCTGTCCTGGGCGGACAGCGTCATCATCTCTCGGGCGCCCGTCCCGGTCAGGAGCCAGACGCGGGCCGGGCCGTCGCTGCCGGCCGTGACGAGCCTGGTGGAGTCAGGGCTCCAGTCAAGCCCGTAGACGGGGCCCCTGTGGCCGAGGACCGCGAAGCGTTGGCGTCCGGTGCCGGCGTCGAAGATCAGGGCCGCGCCGTCGGTGCTCGTCGTGGCGATCGACTCGCCGTCCGGACTCCAGGCAATGTCGAAGATGGGAATGCGATGTCCGTCGAGGGAGAACACCTCGTTGCCCGACGCGACATCCACGACGCTCGCCGTCGGGACGATCGACGACGTGACGGCGAGCCGCGCACCCGTCGGGTCGAAGGACGTCTCCTTCGGCCCCGGCACCGACGAGATCTCACGCACGATCTGCCCGGATGAGAGGTCGACGACCTTGACGACCCCATGCTCCGCCCATGCGGCGGCGAAGAGCGAGCCGTCGCGGCTGAACGATGGGCCCGATGCGGCCCATGCAGTATCGGTGACGGGCATCCGCACGGTGTGCAGTTCCTCGCCGGTGGCCGGGTCCCAGATGCGGGCCGCCGCGTCGGTACCGGTGGTGGCGAGCAGCGTGCCGTCGTGGTTGAACGCGACATCGGTGATGTCGCCGTCGTGGCCCGCGGAAGGACCGCACCGACTCACCGGTCCGCGCGTCCCGTATGTCCACCATGCCGGAGTCCTCGGGGCCCTCGGTCACGAAGACGGTGCCGTCCGGGCTCCAGTCGAGGCGGCCACCCACGCCCGGCACGCGCAGCTCGATGCGCGATGCCGTCACGGCGCGGTGGAGGGCCTCCTCCGCCTCGGGCAGCACCGATCCATCCTCGTCGCTGCGGCTCTGCTCGACGGCGGCGAGGGCCAGCAGGATGCTGCGCTCCGGATCGACCTCCACGTTGGCGTTGGCGGCCGCGGCCAGCTCGCGGGCGGTAGCCACCCGGCCAGCCCGCTCGGCACGGTCGCGCTGACCGACAGCCACGAAGCCGGCGACGAGCGCGCCGACCAGGACGAGCGCGGTCGCCGCGAGCAGGGCGCGGAGTCGCCGGTTCTGGCGGGTCTGGTGTCGGGCCCGGTTCTCGGCGGCCCGGTGCTCGGCGTCGGCGAGGGCCTGGCCGGCGCCGAGGAACGCGCGCTCGGTCGACGTCAGGTCGGGCGTGACCCGCTGGCGCCACTCGAGGGCCTGGGCGAGGCGGGCACCGCGATACAGCTCGCTGTCGGGACGGCCCATTGCATCCCATGTCTCGGCGGCACCGGAGAGGTGGCGCAGGATGCGCTGTCCCTCGACGTCGTCGTCGAGCCAGCCCCGCAGGCGGGGCCAGGCTCGGGCCAGCGCCTCGTGGGCGAGCTGGACGACGCCGTCGTCGCTGGTGACGAGCCGGGCGCGCGACGAGCAGCTCGATGACGTCGTCGTGGGCGGCGTCGCTGGACACCGTGCGGCGGGGCACCCGGTTGCGGACAGGTTGCCCGTCGGGGCTGAGTGCCACCAGGCGCAGGAGGAGGTCCCGCACCAGGGGGCGCTGGTCGGCCGGCACCTGTTCGTAGAGCGCCTCGGCCGACTGGGCGACGGCGCCTCGGATGCCGCCGGTGGCGCGGTAGCCGTCCACGGTGAGCGTGCGTCCTTCGCGGCGCTCCCAGGTGGTGCGCAGGGCGTGGGACAGCAGCGGGAGGGCGCCCGGTTCGTCCTCGACGTCCTGCACCAGCAGCTCGACCAGGCCCGGTTCGAGCAGGAGCCCGGCCTGGTGCGCCGGTCCCTGGATGGCGGCCCGCAGATCGGCCTCGCCCATGGCACCCACCAGGTACATGCCCGGCTCGATCAGGCGGGCGAAGCCGAGGTGGGCGGACAGCTCACCCAACCGGTCGGCCCGCAGCGCGACCACCAGCGGGCCCCGCTCGGCGTGCGCGGCCAGGGCCGTGAACAGCCGGGCTTGCTCGTCGGTGTCGTCGCACAGAGCGACGGCCTCCTCGCACTGGTCGACCACCAGCACCGGGGCCGGCCCTGACGCTGGGAGGGCCGTGAGGGCGTCGCCGGGGTGGGCCCCGGGGGTGACGACCACCACCCGGCGACCGTCGCGTTCGAGCGCGGCGGCGACACCGGCCCGGACCAGCGACGACTTGCCGCTGCCCGACGGCCCGACGACCGCCAACACCCCGACGGCCGCCAACCGGCGCAGGCAAGCCGCCACGTCCGCATCTCGCCCGAAGAAGGCGTCGGCGTCGGCGACGTCGTAGGGCACCAGGCCCAGGTACGGGCAGGTGGCGCTGGGCTCGGGCAGCGCCACGTCGACCACCAGAGACGGGTCCTGGCAGAGGATCGCCTCCTCCAAGGCGACCAGGTCGGGCCCGGGGTCCACGCCAAGCTCTGTCGCCAGCACCGTGCGGGCCCGATGCAGGGTGCGCAGCGCTTCCCCCTGACGGCCCGCCTGGTACTGCGCTACGGCCAGCAGGGCCCAGCGCCGCTCCCGCAAGGGCGCCTCGGCCGCCCGCGCCTGCGCCTCGGGCAGCACCTCGCGATAGCGGCCCGCTCGCAGCGCCGCGTCCAGCAGCACCTCCTGGGCGTCGAGACGCAGCTCCTCGAGTCGAGCGGCTTCGATCCGCCCCGGATTCCAGCCCTCGAGCTCCACCAACGCCCGGCCCCGCCACAGCGCCAATGCCTCGCCGATCACATGGGCGGCCCGCTCGGGTTCCCCCAGTGTCAGCAGCTCCCGCCCCCGTTGGACCAACCGCTCGAACCGTTGGGCGTCGACCTCGTCGATCGGCAACACCAGCCGGTAGCCCTGGCGCGTCGTCTCGATCGCCTCGCGCGCCAGCACCTTGCGCAGCCGCGCCACACACCCATGGATCACCTTGGCCCACGTCGGTGGCGGCTGATCGCCCCACAGGGCGTCCGCCAAGCGCTCGGCACTCACCACCTCGCCTGGATGCAACGCCAGCGCCGCCAACACCACCCGATCGCGAGGCCCGAGGACCCCACCGTCCCCCTCCACGGTGACAGGACCCAGCACCGCGATGCTCACCGCGCAGTCTTCGCCCGCCGCCGTCACCCGTCAACAGCACCGTTACCCAGCTGTTACCCCAACGGAAGGTCTCTGGTACCCCCCGGCGCGACGACTCCATCGCCAGCCGACAACACGCGAACCAAGGAGTCATCGTGACGATACGTACCACCCAGGACACCGGGCTCCCCGAAGCCACTGACGGGGAGCGGTCCCTACCCGCTCTCAGGTCACGCAGCATGGTCGTCGGATGGGCCGGAGTGCTCGCGGCGTGCGCCGCAACCGCGGTGCTCGGTGTCGTCACCTTCGCCGCCGACGACGAGAACGACCGCGGGGGTCGGTCGCCGAATCCGCCCGTCGATGCGAGCGTGGAACCCACCGGCGGCGACTCGGGATTCGTCAACCCCTGGGAGGCCGGCAACGCCGCCGTCGCTCAGCATCTGGCCGAGCTCGGCCGGGAGTGCGTGCCGGGGCGCCGGGCGCCGCCCGCCATGCGCTGACTCACCAGAAGGGACAGGTGGCGGCGACGAGGCGGTGGCTAACGTCGTGTCGTGGGACGCCGGTTCCGGCTCGAGCCACCCATCGCCGACCGGACGATGCTCGTCCGGCGGCGGTTGCTCGAACGGCTGCGCGCCCGGTGGTACGCCCCGGTCACCGTCGTCTCCGCGCCCGCCGGGTACGGCAAGACGACGCTGCTGTCCCAGGCCATCGCCGCCAACGCCATGGCACCGCTCGGGATCGACTGCTGGCTGGCGTGCGAGCCCGACGACGCCACCGCATCGTCGCTCGGCGAGGGCCTGGCCCGAGCGGTCGGGGCGCCGTGGACGGCCGCGAGCGCCGGCACCGGCCCGGAGGCGGGATCCGGGCCCGCCCTGGCAGGCGCCGTGAGCGAGGCGATCTGGCAGCGCTCACCGCAGCAGGTCGCCCTCGTCGTCGACGACGTGCACGAGATCCCTGCCGGCTCCGAGGCGGCGGCGTTGCTCGCGTCGATCGTCGACGCGCTGCCCGCGAACGGTCACATCGTGCTGGCCGGCCGGGGGCCGCCACCTCTGCCGCTGGCGCGGCTCGACGTCGAGGGCCGCGCCGCGCGGCTCGACGAGGCCGACCTCGCGTTCACCGAGGACGAGGTGGCCGAGTTCGCCGACCTACGAGGCGTGCCGGGCACCCGGGTGGCGACCTGTGGCGGGTGGCCCGCCCTGGCCGAGCTGTCCGCCACCGCCCGGTCGGGCGTCACCTCCGACTATGTGGGGCAGGAAGTGCTGTCCGGGCTGCCGGCGACCCGACGTCGGGACCTCGCCCTGCTCGCCCACATCGGACCCTTCGACGACGACCTCGCCCGGGCGGTCATCGGCTCCGACCTCGACGTCGCCGGGCTGGTCGCCGGCCTTCCCCTCGTCACCGCCGTGCCCACCGGCGAGCGGTCGCTCCACGCACTGTGGCGATCGTTGCTGGCCGACGAGGTCACGCCGGCGCAGGTCGCCGCCGCCCGCCGCCGGGCCGCTGCGGCCCATCGGGCCCGGGGTCGGGCCGACGCCGCCGCCCGCCTGTTCATCGACGCCGAGGCGTGGGACGAGCTCGGCGAGGCCATCGTCGACGCCCTCGGCGCCGCGCACCCGCCGGTTCCCCGCGACGTGTTGGCGGAATGGTTCTCCCGGCTCCCGGCCGACGTGCGCACCACTCCGAGCGGACGCCTGCTGGGCGGGGTGGTCGCCGTCGAGGCCGACCCCGAGGGTGCGGCACCACGACTGGAGGACGCCGCCGCCGAGTTCCGGGCCGCCGGCCACCACGCCGGCGAGCTCGCCTGCCTGGTCCAGCTCGGACAGATCGCGTGGTGGTCGGAGTCGCCGGAGCACCTCGCCGCCCTGGCCGTCCGCGTCTTCGAGCTGGAGGCCGCGGGCTGCGACCAGGCGGTGCCACTGGCCTGCCTGGGCCGGGCCCTGGTCTTCGACGTCCAGAACGACAGCCGCCAGGTGCTGACCGAGCTCGACCGCGTCCCGCCCGGCTCGCTCAACGACGTGTGGCAGGGCGTGGTGAGCTGGCTGCGGTCGACGACGTTCATGCACCTCGGCGACGCCCGTGCGTCCCTCGAGGCTGCGGAGCACGCGCTGGCTCACGCCGGGCCGCTGCACGCACCGTTGGCCGAGGGGGCACGGCTCCAGGCCCTGTGGTTCCAGGGACGGGGTGACGTCGTCGTCGCCGAGCTCCCCGCTCTGGTCGAGCGCATGAGGCAGGCGGGCTATCGCAACTACACGTCCCTCGCCGCCGCCCAGTGCTGCCTGGTGCACGCCCTGTTCGGCCAGGCGGAGCGCGCCGCCGAGCACCTCGCCCAGGCCCGCGCCGCCGGCGCCTCGCCCGATGCGCCCCTGGTGGACACCGACCTCGCGATCGCGCAGGCCGCCCTGGCCGTGGCCGGGGGCGATGACGCCGCGGCGAGCGCCGTCCTCACCGCGTACCTCGCCCGCCAGCCGCTGGGCGAGGGCCACTCCGCCGCCCCCCAGCAGCGGAGCCTGGCGCTCTTCTACGTGCTGGTCGCGGCCACCCGTGCGGCGTGGGACCGGGCGGAGCCGGGTCCCGCCTTCGTCGTCGCCCGCGACCTGGCCCGCGCCCTCGTCGCGGTCCGGGAGGGCGGCCGCCTGCCGCCTGACACATCCCCACTGCCCGACGCCACCATCGTCCGGGCTCACCTGCCGTTGCGCTGGGCGGCGGAACTCGGTGTGGCCGCCGTCGCCGCCGGCCGTGACGACGGGTGGCAGCTACTCGACGGGATGTGGCCCGCCGGGCGTCCCCACGTGGCCGATCTGGCCCGCCACGCCACAGGGCCGCGGTGCAAGGCCGCTCGGGCCGTCGTCGGTCGCTTGCCAGTCCCGCCGACGGGACAGCTGGAGCTGAGGCTGCTCGGTCCGGTCGAGCTGCAGCTGGACGGGACGCCGATCCGGGCGGCCGACTGGCGGCGGGAGCGCGTGCGGTCGCTGCTCGCCTACCTCGCCCTCACCGGCACCGTGAGCAGGGGGCAGCTGGCCGACGAGCTGTGGCCTGCGCTCGACCCCGAGGCCCAATCCCGCAATCTGGGGGTGACGCTGACCTACCTGCTCCGGGTGCTGGAGCCGGACCGGGCCCAGCGCGAGGCCTCGTTCTTCGTCCGCCAGGAGGGCGGCAACCTGTCGCTCCACCCGGGGGAGTCGCTGGCGGTCGACGTGTGGGCGTTCGATGCCCTGTGCGAACAGGCGCGTGACGCCGAGCGGTGCGGTTCGCCCTCCGCCGCCCTCGACCATGCGCTCAGCGCCGTCGACCTGTGGCGGGGCGAGCCCACCCAGCTGGTCTCCGAACCATGGGCGGTCCCCCTGGTCGAACAGCGTCGGCTCCGCCTCGCTGCGGTCGCGACCCGGGCCGGCGAGCTGCTTCTCGCCCACGGCGACGCCGAGCGCGCCCATGCGCTCGCCGATCGGGCGCTCGCCATCGACCCCTGGCTGGAGTCTGCCCACCGGCTGGTCGTCGCTGCCCACCGGGCCACAGGTGACGACCTCGCCGCCCGGCGGGCGCTCGGGCGCTACCGCGAGGCGATCCACGACCTCGGCCTCGGCCCCGACGAGGCGACGCTCATGGTCGCGCGCCTGCTCGACAGCGCCGCCCCGGATTCGGGCCCGCTTCGGGCGGGGTGAGCAGCGGGTCCCGGGGCACCGCAGTCGCCGCCTGTCGATGGCTAGTGAGTCGCTAGTAGCGGGCTCCCTACTGTCGGCGATAGCGAACGGGCCCCACGGCGGAGCGCCCTCCACGGCGGAGAACTCGACACTGACCGCGCCCGTACGCCACAGCGGACCAGCGTTGTGCCACGGCAGCGGTCGGGCGCAGCGCCCTCAACAAGGCGGAATCGACATGACATTCCCTCAGTTCCAACCCCGACCTCATCCCCATCGACCCCGAACCCGACCCGGAGGACGACGACGGCATGTTCGAGTGCCTGGCCAAGGTCAAGGTCGGCTCGTTCACGGTTACCCCCACCACCGTGCCGCCGTTCGGCGGGTCGGCGACCCTGCGCTGGGCGGTCACGGTTCCCCCCGGCTGCGCGGTCGGCCTCAAGCTCAATGGCAAGCCCGTCGCCAGGTCGGGCGCGCTGGAGGTGCATCCGGCGACCACGACCACATACTCGCTGGCCGCCGTCGTCCGCGGCCTGACCAGAGTGCTCAAGAGCGTGAGCGTGCGCGTCGACACGAGCGCCTGTGTCACCCGCCCGGTGCCCGAGAGCCTCGTGCGCTCACAGCTCCGGAGCGCCGTCGCCAAGCTCGATGCGGCAGAGCCCAAGGTGAGCCAGCGCGCCGATCCCCGCGTCGAGATCGACGCCAACGGCATCCACGTGGCACTGCGGTTCAAGCTGGCGATCGACAACTTCGCCGATCCGGACATCGACGTCGACTTCACGATCGGCCTGCGCGTCCGCAACGGCTCGGTCGAGCCCTACTACAGGAGCTTCGCTGTCGACGTCGACTGGCCGTGGTGGGTCACGGTGGTCACGGCCGGCGTGTCGAAGCTCGTCGAGGAGTTCGTCGACGGCAAGATCGAGGCGAGGCTGAAGCCGGCCATCCTCACCGGCCTGAAGGATCAGCTCGACGCCCTCGTCGACCAGATCCCCGGCGACCTGCGGCTGCACTCGCTGAGCTTCGCCGAGAACGAGATCCGCGTGACCGTGTGCCCGGCCGGCCGCGACACGCCGTTCCTGGTGCTCGCCATGGCTGCCCCGGTCGGCAACGACACCACCGGGTGAACCGGCAGGGCAGGCGACCACTCCCTCCGGCGGCGGGCCCGGTCGGCGTGGTCGCCTGCCCTCTGTGCGGTCGAGCCAGGTGCCACCAGCCCCTTCACTGCCGCCGATCCTCCAACAACCGGTCGCGAGCGCAACGTCGCATAGGCTCCCGGGCATTACACGCCAGATGTCCCAGCCGCGGCTGGCAGCGATTCTCGCCCTGGTGCTCGCAGCGCTGACGCTCGCGGGGTCCATCTACTCCGCGATCGCCAGTTTTCCGCGGGGTCTGATCCTGGCTGCGCTCCTGATCGGCGCCGGGATCGCAGGGTGGCACGGGTTGATCCGCAGGGGCACGCCGCGGGTCTTCGGCCTCGGCATGGCGGCGGTGCTCGTTCTCACGGCGGTGCTGATCGTGATGCTCGACGGCGGGGTTGCGGAGTTCGTCGTGGTCGGAGCGACGGCCTTCGCAACCGTGGCCGCGACCAAGGCCGCCTTCGCAGTTCACGTACCGCTCCCGGCCGCCGCGGACCCGGCTCACGCGGTCCTCTTCTTCAACCCGAAGTCCGGCGGCGGCAAGGCGGTGCAGTTCAAGCTGGCCGACGAGGCGCGGGCCCGCGGAATCGAGCCGATCGAGCTGACGCCGGGGAGCGACCTCGAGCGGCTCGTGCGCGACGCGGTCGCCGCGGGCGCCGACGCGTTGGCGATGGCCGGCGGCGACGGCTCGCAGGCGATCGTGGCGGCGATAGCCGCCGAGCGTGGCCTCCCCTACGCCTGCATCCCGTCCGGGACCCGAAACCATTTCGCGCTCGACCTCGGGGTCGATCGCGATGACGTCGTCGGGGCGCTCGACGCCTTCGTCGACGGTGGTGAGCGAGCGGTCGACCTCGCCGAGGTCAACGGTCGCGTGTTCGTGAACAACGTCTCGCTCGGCCTCTACGCCCAGGCTGTCCAGGCCGACGGCTACCGCGAGGCGAAGCTTCGAACGATCCTCGACACGCTGCCCGACGTGCTGGGGCCGGACGGCGACGGCCTCGACCTGCGCTGGATCGGACCCGGGGGCAGCGAGCACTCCGCTGGCGCGGCAATTCTCGTCTCCAACAATCGCTACCGGCTCGGCAGGGCGGTCGGCTCAGGCACCCGACCGAAGATCGACGACGGCCTGCTCGGGATCACGGTCGCCAGCGGGCCGACACGCGGCGAGGGCGGCCGTGTGGTGCAGCGCCCGTGGCGCGAGTGGTCGGCGCCCGAGTTCGAGGTCAGAGCCGAGGGCCCGATCGCCGCCGGCGTCGACGGTGAGGCGCTCGTGCTCGAGTCCCCGCTTCGCTTTCGCATCCTGCCGGGGGTGCTGCGCGTGCGGATCGCGCGCGATCACCCGGGTGCCTCACCCTCGATGGCGATGCCCGAGACCCTCCCCGGCACCGCCGGCGCCCTCGTCGCGATCGCCGCCGGGCGGCGCCGCCGGTCCTAGCTCGATGAGTGCTGTCGGCCCCGGCGCCCGACCGGGCGATAGCCCGGTGTCGGCCCGCGTAGGCGCCGGACCGCTGTCGCACGTCTGAGCATGGCAGGCGTGGCGGTTCACTGACGGCCGAGCACCTCGCCCCGCAGGCCGTCGACCGCCGAGACGACGTCGTCGATGAGGTCCGGCGACACACCGAGTCCGGCCAGCACGGCGGCGAGGTGGCCGGCGACCAGGTCCACGTGGTGGTCATCGATCGCCAGGTGGCGGTGGGCCTCGGCCAGACCGCGGCCCGCGTGCCGGCGAGGACCGCCGAGCGCCATCGCGAGGAACGCCTTCTGGTGGGCCCGGAGGCGGCGCACGTCGACATGATCGAAGAACGGCGCCAGCTCCGGATCGCTGATGACTCGCTCGTAGAACTGGTCGACGGCGACGTCGATGCTCACCATGCCCCCGAGCCGCTCGTAGATGGTGGGGGCGATCGCGGGCGCGCTCACGCCGCCTGCTCCGACGGGCGGCGGCCGAACCGGGTACGCGACCGTTCGGACCAGCGGATCAGACCGAGCGGAGCCGAGCGGCGCCGCCGCCGGCCGGTCGGACCCGGGCGGTGCGCCCAGGGCCAACTGTTGGGGTGCAGGTGGTAAGCCATGCGGCGAGTAGACCGGTGGGTGCCCGCCTGGGTCGTGAGTAGCCGCTACTCAAATCCGCGCCCCGCATACTCCTCGATCTGCGGATCGAGCGTGACGGCGAGTGGTCACGGTGCCTGTTGTGTGATCGTGGCGACGAACTCTCCGCTGTTGTTGGCTACGCCAACGTCGTTGATCCCGAGAAACAGGCGGCCTGCGCCCGGGCACTCATAGGTCGTCCCTTTTCCGACGACGAAGGGCTGTTCGCGGTCGAGGCTCCCGATGAGCGCGACGGTGTTGGCGTCGGGAAGTCCGGGCACGTTGTATTGGTGAAAGAACGGGTCGGTGAGCCCTTCGGGATCGACGGCGCTCTCGAGGCTCTCCTTGTTGTGGAGGACGGTGCCGGTTGCCACGATGTCGAGCACGTCGCCGGTCTCGCAGTCGACATGAGTGTCGGTCCAGAGCTGGGTAGAAGGAATCTCGAGGGTCCGTGCCGTGGGGTCCGCCAGTGCCGTGGTGCCCGCCGGTGCCGTGGAGTCCACGGGTGCCGTGGAGTCCGCCGATGCCGTGGAGTCGGTGCCCTGGGAACCCTCGCTGGGCAGCAGCACGAGGGCGGCGGTCACGCCGGCGACGACCACGACCCCCGCCGCGACCGCAGTCAGGACCCGTCGCCGCTTCCGACGCACCCCGGGCGGTTCTACGCCCGCAGGTTCTCCGCTTGGTGCGGCGCTGGCCACGGCAGAGGGCCCACCGGAGGTGACGACGGGCTCGGTGATCGGCGGTGGGGTGATCGGCGGTGGGGCGATCGGCGGTGGGGGAGAGACCTCGGCGAGCGGTCCGCCCGACGCGATGGGCGGCGGCACGGACCACTGTTCGCGGTTCGGCGCCGGAGGAACCTCGCCCGCCGCCGGAGCGACTGGCCTCCGTGTGGACATGGACTCGGCGGCGATGGCCGCGCCCAGTGCGATCACATGCTTGGGATGAGCATCGACGAACGAAGGCCGGGCCAGCGCCTGACTGACGAGCTCGGACACGACTGGCATGCGCGACGCGCCGCCAACCAGCAGCACCCGGTCGACGTCCGCAGGCTCGAGGCCGGCAGATCGGATCGTCTGCTGCAACGACCGCACGGTCTCCAGCAGAAGGGGACGCACCATGTCCTCCAGCTCTGAACGCGTGAGCCGGACGTCGGCATGAAGGCCGGGCAGCGTGACGGAGATCGCCACTGAAGTGTCGGAGGACAATGCCTCCTTGGCCGCGATGCACTCGGCCTTCAATCGATGGGCGGCGGCCATGGTCGAGTCGGTGGTGAGATCAGACCCGTCGCTGTTGATGGCTCGGAGAACATGGGCGACGATCGCCGAGTCGAAGTCGACGCCCCCGAGGCGGTCGATCCCTCTCGGCGTCCCGAGGACCGCGAAGCCGGTGTGCGTCTTCTGCAGCACCGCGGCGTCGAAGGTGCCTCCGCCGAGGTCGTACACCGCGATGCGCTCGCCGACCGCCACCCGCTCCTCCGACGCATACCAGATCGCTGCCGCCTCGGGCTCCGTGATCGTCTGGGCCTCACCGATCGCGGCGAGACGCACGACCTCGGCGAGGCGCTGCTGCTTGTGCTCACCCCAGTTCGCGGGGAACGTCACCACGATCTGGTCCGGAGGGCGCCCTTGCTGCTCGATCACACCCTCCACGAGGTGCCGGAGCAGCATCGCCGACAGGGTCTCCGCCGTGTAGGTGGTGCCGCCGATGACGAAGGGGACGGGATCACCGATACGGCGCTTGAACTCCCGTGCCACGCGCGACGGGTCGAGTGCGGACCGCCGCTCCGCCGGCTCGCCGACGAGGAACTGGCCGTTGTCGTCGACGAAGACCACGGAGGGCACCACCATCGCGTGATGGCCGAGCGACACGATCCGTGCTACTCCCGCCTCGCAGACTGCGGCCGCGGAATAGGTCGTTCCGAGATCGACACCAAGCGAGTAGCTCATTGACCGCCCATCCTCCGGTCGCCTCGGACCGCCATGGCGACGGAGCGTATCCCGCGCACCCGTAGCAGTCTCCGGCCGACTTGGCTCCCACAACGTCGCCTTGTGGGACGCGGCCCTGATATTTGTTGGCCTCCCGAGGCCGCGCGGTCGCATGATCGGACCACGGACGGCGAAGGAGATCACATGCTCGCGAAGCACCCGATCGACGTGATGCTCACGGCCCCCGACCTGGCGGCGGTGAAGGAGTTCTACGGCGACAGGGTCGGGCTGGACGTCCTGATCGAGAGCGACGACTTCGTGACCTTCCGGTGCGGCGGCGACAGCCGGCTGGTGGTCACGCGGACCAGCACGCCGAGCCGCGAGCAGCAGACCAAGGCGAGCTGGCGGGTGACCGACGTCGCCGCCGAGGTCGCCGACCTGCGCACCCGCGGCGTGGCGGTGGTCGACTACGACGAGCCCGGCCTCGTGACCGTGGACGGGGTCGCCGACGTCGGCTTCGCGCTGTCGGCCTGGTTCGTCGATCCCGGCGGCAACAGCATCGGCCTGCTCCAGTTCAAGGACAAGGGCTCGGGTTGAGCGGGGAGGACCCGACCGAGCGGGCGGTCCGATCGCCGCCCGAGGCCGGCGACGGTCCGGTCACGACGACCGTGACCCGGCACGTGAAGCCCGGGCACGAGGTCCTCTACGAACAGTTCCTCGCGGGGATCATCGCCGCTGCGACCCGGTTCCCCGGCCACCTGGGCGTCGAGGTCTTCCGGCCCGCGAGCGCCTCCGAGGGCGAGTACCGGACCGTCTACCGGTTCGACACCGGCGAGCACCTGCGGGCCTGGCTCGACTCCGACGAGCACGCCGCGTGGCTCGAGCGGGCCGAGCCGCACGTGATCGGGCCCATGCGCACCCAGTTCCTGACCGGGCTCGAGTCGTGGTTCACGCTTCCGGGCCGCCCGGGCGCTCGGCCACCGCCGCCGTACAAGATGGCCCTGGTCACCTGGGTCACGATCTTCCCGTTGATCACGCTGGTGGTCCTCGCGCTCGATCCGCTGCTCGTACGGCTCGACCTGGTTCCCCGGCTGGCCCTCACCACGGCCGTGACCGTCCCGATCATGACCTGGCTCGTGATGCCCCGGGTCACCCGGCTCCTGCGCGGCTGGCTCTACCCGCAGGCCTGATCCGGCGCCATGTCCACCACCGCTCGGAACCTGTCGTGGATGACGAAGGCCAGGCTCGAGACGTTCTCCGACGGCGTGCTGGCGATCGTGATCACCCTGCTCGCCCTGGAGCTGCGCCCGCCCGAGGTCGAGGAGGGAGAGACGCTGGCCCGCGCGCTCTCGGAGCAGTGGCCGAGCTACCTCGCCTATCTGCTGGCCTTCGCGCAGATCGGGGTGATCTGGCTGAACCATCACCGGCTCTTCGACCAGGTGCGGGGGGTCGACGGCACGCTCCTCCTGCTCAACCTCAACCTGCTGATGTGGATCACGCTGATCCCGTACCCCACGGCGCTCGTCGCCGAGCACCTGCGGGGCGGCGGCGAGGCCACGAAGACCGCGGTGGCGGTGTTCAGCCTGGTGCTGTTCATGACGTCGATCGGCTTCATCGCCTTGTATGCCTGGATCACCCGCGACGAGCGGCTGGTCCACGCGCTGCCCCCGCGTCAGGTGGTGGTCGCGGCCCGCATGCGGTTCGGGCTGGGCCTCGCCGCGTACGGGCTGGCGGTGGGCCTGGCGTTCGTCGTGCCCTACGCGGCGCTGGCGATCCATGCGGTGAGCGCCGGCTACTACGCCCTCGACCAGGCGACGCTCGACACGACCGGGCGGGCCGACACCGGCGGGTCGGCCGGATGACCGCGGGCGTTCGGGCTGCGACGCCGGACGAGCTCGGGACCCTGGCCGCCGCTCTGGGACGCGCGTTCGCCGACGACCCCGTCTGGAGCTGGGTCTATCCCCAGCCCGACCGCAGCCGCCGGCTCGCCAGGATGTACCGCGCGCTGCTGCGGGCCACGCACGACCGCGGGGCGACCGTCCTGACCGACGAGGCGCGGCGCGGTGCGGCGATCTGGCAGCGCTCCGACGCACGCAGCCTCGGGGCGCTGGGCAGCGCGCGCGTGGCGGCCGCCATGATCGCGAGCCGGGCCCGGGTCCGGCGCGGCCAGGCGGTCATGCGGGCGATCGAGCGGCGCCATCCCCGGGAACCGCACTGGTACCTGGCGGTGCTCGGCACCGATCCGGCGCACTGGGGCGAGGGCGTCGGATCGGCGCTGGTCCGCCACGTCCTCGACGACCCGGCCCACGGTGACGAGCCGGCCTACCTGGAGACGGAGACGGCGGCGAACGTGCCCTTCTACGAGCGGCACGGCTTCCGGGTCGTCGGCGAGCTCGACGTGCCCGGGGGCGGTCCGCACCTCTGGCTGATGTGGCGCGACCCGCCCGGCCACCTCAGTAGCGGGGGGTAGGCGGGATCTCCTGGCCTCGGCGGACCGCCTCGACCACAGCGAGGGCGTCCGGCAGGCGGTACTCCTCGCCGTAGACCGAACCCGGCCGGCGGGGCGCCTCCATGACCGCGGCGTCCACGTTCGAGCCCAGGTCGACGGCGGCGAAGCCGGCGTCCTCGATCAGCGTGGAGACCGTGCGCTTGGCGGCGGGGTAGTCGCCGCACATGAACAGGACCGCACGCTCGTCGCCGCGCCGGCGAGAGGCGTCCGCCTGGAATCCGGAGGTCAGCGTGTTGAACGCCCGGACGTAGCGGGCGCCCGGGATGCGCGCCGAGTTGAACTGGGCCACCGTCTGGCCGTCGAGCGGCCCGGGGCCGGCGCCGAACCGGTTCGTGGTGTCGATGACGACCCGGCCGGCCAGCGGCCCCGCCGCCGCGAGCGCCTGGTCGATGGCGTCCCACGGGACGGCGAGCATCACGACGTCGGCCTCGGCCACGGCATCGGCCGGGGCGGCCGCGGTGACATTGTCGCCGAGCTCTGCGGCGCGGGCGGCGAGCTGGTCGGGATGCCGGGTGAAGCTGATCAGCACGTCGTGGCCGGCCCGCGACCACGACCGGGCCGCGGTGCCGCCGATGCGGCCGGCTCCGACGATGGCGATGCGCATTGCTCTCGGTGTAGACCCGACCGCCACCCGCGTCCAACATCGATGGCCGAGGGCGGCGACAAGTCCACCTTGTGGCGGTCGGGGGATATGGTCCGGCTCGGTGACTCCGGATCTGCGGCAGATGCGCTATGTCGTGGAGGTGGCGAAGGAGCGGAGCTTCTCGCGCGGCGCTCAACCTGCACGTCGCCCAGCAGGCGGTGTCGCAACAGGTCAAGGCCGTCGAGGCGGCCCTCGGCGTGCGGCTCTTCGACCGGACCAACAGAGGCGTCGAGCTGACGGCGGCCGGCGAGACGTTCGTGCAGGAGGCGCGGCGCACGCTCGACGCGGCCGACCGGGTGGGGCCACGAGCCCGGGCCGCGGCGCGGGGCGAGGTGGGAACGCTCCGCCTCGCGTACACGCTGTCGACCGTCTACGAAACGCTGCCGGCCCTGGTCGATGCGCTCGCGGCCGAGCACCCCGAGCTCCGGGTGCGGCCGCGGGAGGTCTTCGCCGAGGACATCGAGCGGATGCTCGCCGAGCGACGCATCGACGTGGCGCTCGCCCCCCACGTGGGCCCCCGGCCGGGCGTCGACCAGCACCGCGTCCGGGACGAGCCGTTCGTGGTCGCCGTGGCCGAGACCCACCCGCTCGCGGCCGAGCCGCAGATCGCGCTGGCCGCGCTGGCGGACGAGACGGTCGAGCTGTGGCCGCACGCCATGTCCCCGGGCTACTACGACGCCGCCGTCGCCGCCTGTCGTGACGCCGGGTTCGAGCCCCGGCTCGACGAGCAGGCCGCCGGTTCGACGGTGTGGGGCGACATCGCCCGCGGGCGCGGCGTCGGCCTGGTCGTCGGGTCGCTCCGCCAGCAGCTCCCGCGGGGCCTCGCGCTCGTGGCGCTCGCTCCGCCGGTGCCGACGTTGGCGATCGACCTCGTCTGGCCGGTCGACCGCACCACGCCGGCCGCCCGCCGGCTGGCTGCCGTTGCGGACCAGGTCTCGCACGACCGCGGCTGGCTCGCGGACCCCTGAGCTGCCACGGTCGCCGGCCGCCTTCTCCCTGCGTCCCGCCATCACGCAACTAAAGGTTGCGTATACCCGAGCCCCCGGGTAACGTAATCCGCAACCAAACGTTGCGGAAGGTGGCGAGCATGGAATTCGGAACGATCGAGCGGGAGATCCACATCGACGCCTCACCCGAGGTCGTCTTCGACGTGGTGAGCAGTCCCGAGCACCTGCGCGAGTGGTGGCCGGACGAGGCGGAGTTCCCGGCCGTGCCGGGGGGAGCGGGGCGGATCGGCTTCGGGGACCTCTCGCAGGGTGGCACCTGGGTGCAGGTCACGGTCGTCGACGCGGTGCCGCCGCGGCTGTTCTCCTTCCGGTGGACCCACGAGGAGGGCGAGTCCGCCGCACCGGACAACTCGCTGCTGGTCGTCTTCGAGCTCGAGCCCGCCGGGAGCGGGACACGCCTGCGGATGACCGAGAGCGGCTTCCGCGAGCGCGGGTGGGACGACGCGAAGGTTGCCGCCGAGTACGCCGAGCACGCCGCCAGCTGGGACTTCTACCTACCGCGGCTTTCGGCGTACGCCGCGACGGTCGGCGCGGGCACATGAGTGTGATGGTGGACGACGACCTCTGGTCGGCGGTCGGCGACCCGACCAGGCGCCGGATGCTCGACCTGCTGCTGAGCGACGGCAGCGGGACCTCGACCAGCCTGAGCGAGCACCTGCCGGTGACCCGTCAGGCGGTGGCGAAGCACCTCGTCGTCCTCGGCCGGGTCGGGTTGGTGCACGCCACCGCCGCCGGCCGCGAGAAGCAGTTCCGCGTCGATCAGGCCCAGCTCGCCCTCGCCATCGCCCAGCTCACCGAGGTCGGCGCGGCCTGGGACTCCCGTCTCCAGCGCATCAAGCGCATCGCCGAGACGATCCAGCGCGGCAAGGACTCCGACAACGAGACCGACAACAAGCAATAGCGAAAGGAACAAGGAAATGGCAGACATCCTTCACCGCATCGGCGTCGAGCAGTCCTCCCCGAGGCAGGTCTACGACGCGCTGACCACCCTGGACGGCCTGTCCGGCTGGTGGACCGAGAAGACGTCGGGGAACACCGACGTCGGTGGCGTGATCGAGTTCCGGTTCGGGCCCGGCGGTTTCGACATGAAGGTCGTCGAGCTCGACCCGGGCCGCCTCGTCCGCTGGGAGGTCGTGGACGGACCGCAGGAGTGGATCGGCACGCACGTGCAGTGGGACCTCAGCCAGGACGGCGACTACGCAATCGTGCTCTTCAAGCACGAGGGCTGGCGCGAGCAGGTCGAGTTCATGAACCACTGCAGCACCAAGTGGGCCACCTTCCTGCTGAGCCTCAAGCAGCTCCTGGAGACCGGCGAGGGCGCCCCCGACCCGCGCGACGTGAGGATCAGCAACTGGCACTGACACCGTGAGGTGAACGTGCTTCACATGATGGTCCGGAAAGCAGAGAGAGGGCCTGTGACCAGGCCCTCTCTCTGCGCTCGTCCCGCTGAGCGCCTTTTGTACGCGGGATCGGTCGGCGGTTTCAACCAGTCGGCGCAACAAGCTCGGCGAGTGCTCGGGATGGTTTCATCCAGCCGAGGGTCTGTCGAGGTCGGTTGTTGAGCTTGTAGGCGATGGTGTCGAGGTCGGCTTCGGTGTGCACGCTGAGGTCGGTGCCCTTGGGCATCCACTGGCGGAGCAGGCCGTTGGTGTTCTCGTTCGAGCCGCGCTGCCAGGGCGAGTGCGGGTCGCAGAAGTAGACGTCGATCCCGGTGTCGATGCTGAACGCCGCGTGGTGGGCCATCTCGGCGCCTTGGTCCCAGGTGATTGACCGGAAGAGGTGCTCGGGGAGCGTCTTGATCTTGGCGGTCATCGCGGCGCGGACGGTTTCGGCGGTGTGGTCGCCCTCGAGGTGCAGGAGCAGCACGTAGCGGGTGGCGCGTTCCACGAGGGTGCCGACCGCGGAGGCGTTGTCCTTGCCGATGATGAGGTCGCCTTCCCAGTGGCCGGGAACGGCGCGGTCCTCGACCTCGGGAGGGCGTTGGGAGATGTTGACCATGTCGGGGATCCGGCCACGACGCTCGAGACGGGAGCGGTTGCGGCGGACGGCTCGCCCGGTGCGCAGACAGGCAGCGAGCTCCTTGCGCAGCGCCCCTCGACCCTGCACGTAAAGGGACTGGTAGATGGTCTCGGGCGACACCCGCATGATCGGATCGTCCGGGAACTCGATGCGCAACTGGGCTGAGATGCACGCCGGTGACCACAGCTCCTCTTCGAGCCACGTCTCGACCTGGGCTCGCAGCCGAGGGCAGCCGGCCAGCTTGGCGATCTTGGGTCGTCGTGCCTGGTCACTGGCACGTCGATGAGCCCGCCACCCGCGATAGGCGTCCCGGCCGCCGTTGGCGTTGACCTCACGCGAAATCGTCGAGGGGGCCCGTTCGAGCCGGGCGGCGATGGCCCGGAACGAGTCACCGCCATCGAGGCCCGAGCGGATCTCCTCCCGCTCCGTCGCCGACAACCGCGTCGGCGACGGATCCCAGTCCAACCGGCGAGCCACCCCACCCACCTCGCGGATCACCCGCTGCACGAACGACGCCGACCGGGCCACCTCCCGGGCCACGTCCACCGCACGCATCCCATCCGCGACAAGCCCGATGATCCGCTTCCGGTCTTCCGGCGTCAGCCGCGGATACCGGCCACTATTCGCATTCCCCACCACACACCCTCCCGATCGAGTCGAATCGTCTCCGACTCGCCGAGCTGTTGCAGTGATCCTCAGAATCCGCCGTCGCTATAGCGACCGATCCCGCGTACAAAACGCGATGAGCTTGTGCGTCACGCCTCGCCGAACAAGGTTGGCCTCCGATGAACGACCACCGCGCTCGCTACGGCCCCCACAACCCCGACGAGACCTACGTCGCCCACGACATCCCCGAGAACCTGGTCGACCTCGGTGAGGTCCGGATGAACTACGCGACGGCAGGCGACGCATCGTCGCCGGCGCTGCTGCTCATCCCGGGCCAGACCGAGTCGTGGTGGGGCTACGAGGCGGCCATGCCGGTGCTCGCGGAGCACTTCCACGTGTTCGCCGTCGATCTACGGGGCCAGGGGCGCAGCACGCGCACGCCCGGCCGCTACACGCTCGACAACATGGGCAACGACCTGGTCCGCTTCATGGACCTGGTGGTCGGGCGACCGGTGATCGTGAGCGGCCTGTCCTCCGGTGGCGTCCTGTCTGCCTGGCTGTCGGCCTACGCCAAGCCCGGCCAGGTGCTCGCAGCGCTCTACGAGGACCCGCCGCTGTTCGCGTCGGAGGTCCGGCCGGCCGTGGGCCCCGGCATCCGCCAATCCATCGGCCCGCTGTTCGACCTCTGGAACACGTTCCTGGGCGATCAGTGGTCGATCGGGGCCTGGGACGCGATGCGGGCGGGAGCCGCGGACCTGTTGCCCGAGCACATGCGGTCCTTCCCGGTCGCGGACGAGCCGCCCCAGAACCTCAAGGAGTACGACCCCGAGTGGGGCCGGTCCTTCTGGACGGGGACCGTGGGCGCCTCCTGCGACCACGAGCGGATGCTGCGCAGCGTCACGGTCCCCTCGGTGCTGCTCACCCACCACATGCGGGTCGTGGACGACGCCAACGGCTTCCTGTTCGGCGCGATGTCCGACCAGCAGGCCCAGCGGGCGCAGGCCCTCCTCACCGGTGCGGGCGTGAGGGTGGACTACCGGTCGTTCCCCGATGTCGGCCACTCGATGCACGGCGATCGACCCGAGCTCTACGTCGAGACACTCCTCGACTGGGTCGGGGGTATCGGCGTGTGAGCGCGCCGGGCGCGATCGACGTGCACGCCCACTACCTCCCGGCGAGCTACCGGGCGGCGCTGCTGGAGGGCGGTCACGGCCAACCCGACGGCTTCCCGCAGATCCCGGCCTGGTCCGCAGAGGAGCACGTCGCGGTGATGGACCGGCTCGGGATCGCGACGTCGCTGCTGTCGATCTCGTCGCCCGGGGTGCACCTCGGCGACGGCGCGGCGACGCCCGACCGTGCGCGCGAGGTGAACGAGGCCGGCCGCCGTGCCGTCGTCGACCACCCCGGACGGTTCGGCCTCCTCGCCTCGCTCCCGCTGCCCGACGTCGCTGCGTCCCTGGCCGAGATCGCGCACTGCTGCGACCACCTCGACGTCGCCGGCTTCGCGGTGCTCACCAACATCGGGGGGACCTACCTGGGCGACCCCAGCTTCCGGCCGGTGTTCCGCGAGCTCGACCGGCGCAGCGCCCGACTGTTCATCCACCCGACGTCGCCGCCATGCTGGGAGCACACGTCGCTCGGGCGTCCCCGGCCGATGCTCGAGTTCCTCTTCGACACCACCCGCGCCGTGATCGACCTGGTGCTGAACGGCACCGTCGCCGAGCACCCGGGGATCGAGTTCCTGATCCCGCACGCCGGGGCGACGCTGCCGGTGGTCGCCGACCGGGTGCGCGTGTTCTCGCAGTTGCTCGCCGTGGATCCCGCGGTGGACGTGCTCCGCGACCTGGGCCGGCTGCACTTCGACCTCGCCGGCTTCCCGGTTCCCCGCCAGCTCGACGCGCTCCTCGCGCTCACGACGATCGAGCACCTCCACTACGGGAGCGACTACCCGTTCACCCCGGAGCCCGCCGCCGCCATCGCCGGTGAGCGGCTCGCCGAGGTGGGCGACCCACCGGGGTCGCTGCGGGCCGCGCTCCGCGACAACACGGAGCGGCTCTTCCCCGCACTCGCCGGGCGGCGCTGACCGACTCACCGACATACGACAGGACCACCCCATGCAGCATCGACTCGAACTCGGGTACCTCGTGCTCGAGGTGCCCCAGCCCGACAGCCTCACCCCCGTCTTCGCCGACGTGGTCGGGCTCGTCCCCGGCGAACCCGCGCCGTCGGGCGCGCCCACGTGGCGCAACGACGACCACGCACACCGGCTCGTCGTCCAGGCGGGCCCGGCGAACGACGCCGTCGCCGTCGGGCTGGAGGCGGTCGACGCCGACGCGTTCGACGCCACGGTGGCGCGCCTCGCGGGCCCTGGGCATCGACGTGATCGAGGACGCCGGCGACGCCGAGGGACGGCGCGTCGGTCGCCTGGCCCGGACGACGGCGCCGTGGGGGACGGAGGTCGAGGTCGTCCTCGACCCGGCCGTCGCGTCGACCCCGTTCTCGTCGGCGCTGGTCCCGGGCGGCTTCCTGACCGGCGGCGTCGGCTTCGGTCACGTCGTGTTCGCCACGACGTCGTTCGACGAGTCGACGGCGTTCCTGACCGACGGCCTGGGCTTCGAGCAGTCCGACTGGCTCGAGATGGAGATCGCCGAGGGCCTCACGCTGGAGGTGCGCTTCTACCACTGCAACGCACGCCACCACACCGTCGCGCTGGCTCGGGCGCCGTTCGAGCTGCCGCAGGTGATGCATCACGTGATGTTCGAGATGAACGATCGCGACGACGTCGGGGCAGCCTTCGATCGCCTGTGGGCCACCGAGCTCGGGATCCCGAACGGGCTCGGCCGCCACGACAACGACGGCATGTTCAGCTTCTACCTGCAGACCCCGGCGGGGTTCCAGGTCGAGGTCGGCCATGGCGCCCGCGTCATCACCGACGGATGGGACGACAACCGGGCGTACGACGCCATCAGCGCGTGGGGCCACCAGCCCCTGCGGCCGGCGTGAGCCCGCCCGGGGAGGCTGGCGGGGTGGCCGGCGGGGCGGTCGACGTGGACGTCGCCATCGTCGGCGCCGGACCGGTGGGCCTGGTCCTCGGCATCCAGCTCGCACAGCGCGGCCGGTCGGTGGCGGTCCTCGAGCAGTGGCCCAGCCCGTACACGCTCCCGCGGGCCGTGCACTTCGACCACGAGGTCGGACGCATCCTCCAGTCGTGCGGCATCGGCGACGAGGTCCGGGCGATCTCGGAGCCGGCCGAGACCTACGAGTGGCGCAACGGCCAGGGCACGACCCTGCTCCGCTTCGGTCGCGCCGGCGCCGCCATGTCGGGCTGGCCGTTCTCGTCGATGTTCTGCCAGCCCGAGCTCGAGGCGCTCCTCCTGCGACGGGTCGAGTCGCTCCCCGCGGTCGAGGTCCGGCGAGGGGTCCGCGCCCACGGCATCGAACAGCACGACGACCACGTCGTGGTCCACCACGTGCCGGTCCGGGCCGGTGCAAGCGGCCGCCTCGTCGAGCAGCCCGACGCGGCAGGGTCGGTCCGCGCCCGGTACGTCGTCGGCTGCGACGGCGCCAACTCGACCGTCCGGAGCCTGTTGGGCGTCGGCGTCGACGATCGCGGCTTCTTCTACGACTGGCTGATCGTCGACGTGGTCCTCGACGAGCCGAGGGTCTTCGACCCGCCCAACCTCCAGGTGTGCGACCCGGCGCGCCCGACGACCGCCGTGTCGGGAGGGCCGGGGCGCCGGCGCTGGGAGTTCATGCGCCTCCCCGGGGAACGGACCCTGGACCTGAACCGCGAAGCCCGGGCCTGGGAGCTGCTCGCGCCGTGGGGCGTGCACCCCGCCAACGCCCGCCTCGAGCGGCACGCCGTCTACACGTTCCAGGCACGTGTCGCCGCGCAGTGGCAGGTCGGCCGGGCCTTCCTCGCCGGCGATGCCGCGCACCAGATGCCACCGTTCGCCGGTCAGGGCATGTGCGCCGGCCTCCGTGACGCCGCGAACCTCGCGTGGAAGCTCGACCTCGTGCTCGACGGACACGCCGTGCCCGAGCTCCTCGCGACGTACGACGAGGAGCGACGACCGAGCGCCGAGCGCGGCGATCGACTTCTCGATCGAGCTCGGCAAGGTGATCTGCGTCCCGGACCCGGCGGAGGCGGCGGCGCGGGACGAGGCCATGTCCGCGGCCTATGACGGCGGCGTCAGCGACGCGCCGGGCCTGCCCGGGATCGCGGACGGCCTCGTCGCCGCCGGCGCGCCCCTCGCCGGCGTGCTGTTCCCGCAGGGCAACCTCGACGGCCGCTGGTTCGACGACGTCCACGGCGTCGGCTGGCGGCTGGTCACCGTCGACCCCGGCGCGGCCGATCTCGACGTGGGCCTCGTCGACTGGTTCGGCGCCATCGGCGGCACCGTGGCCGACGTCGCCGGCGCGGCGACCGACCTCGCCGCCTGGTTCGGCGCCCACGACGTGCGCTGGGCCCTCCAGCGACCCGACTTCCACCTGTTCGGCGCCGCGGCCGATCCGGCGGGCGCGGCGGGACTGCTCGCCGACCTCCGCCGGCAGCTGGCGCCGACCCCTGACCGTGCCGGGAGAACCGCATGAAGCTCGCCAACCTCGACGGTCGTGCAGTCCTCGCCCTCGCCGGCGGCGTCGCCGACGTCGCAACCGCCAGCAACGGCCGGTTCGGCCCCGATCCGATGTCGGCATTCGACGACTGGACCGCGTTCGTGGACTGGGCGGACGGCGTCACCGACAGCACCGCGCCCCTCGACGAGCACCGACTCCGGTGCCCCGTCCCGCGTCCCCGGCAGGTCTTCGCGATCGGGCTCAACTACCGCAGCCACACCGAAGAGTCGGGCATGGCCATCCCCGAGGTGCCGGCGACCTTCACCAAGTTCCCGGCGTCGCTCGGCGGGCCCTTCGACGAGATCGAGATCGTCGGCGAGGCCGTCGACTGGGAGGTCGAGCTGGTCGCGGTGATCGGCCTGGTGGCCGACCGGGTCGTCGAGACCGACGCCTGGCGCCACGTCGCCGGGTTGACCGTGGGCCAGGACGTCAGCGACCGCCGGCTCCAGTTCGCCGCGGGGATGCAGTTCTCGCTGGGCAAGTCCCGGCGGGGCTACGGCCCGATGGGGCCCTGTGTCGTCACCCCCGACGAGGTGCCGGACCCGGACGACCTCGGGCTCGGCTGCTCGGTGGACGGCGAGGTCGTCCAGGACGCCCGGACGAGCGACCTCATCTTCTCCGTGCCGCGCCTCGTCGCCGAGCTCTCCGCGGTGCTGCCGCTCCTCCCGGGCGACGTCATCTTCACCGGCACGCCGGCGGGCGTGGGCATGGCCCGGCAACCCCCGCGAGCGCTGGAGCCCGGCCAGGTCCTCGAGAGCTGGGTCGAGGGCATCGGCACGATCCGGAACCGCTGCGTGCCGCCCGCCATGTCGCCCGGCGCCGCCCGATGAACCGGATCGTGCTCACCGGAACGGGCGTGCCGGTGCCGGACCCCGCACGCGCCGGCGCAGGCACCCTGGTCGAGCTCGACGGCGTCCGCCTCCAGCTCGACGCCGGGCGCGGCACCGTCCTCCGGCTGGCCGGGGCGATGGTGCCCCTGCCGAGCCTCGACGCCGTGCTCCTCACCCACCACCACTCCGACCATCTCGTCGGGCTGGCCGACCTCCTGCTCACACGCTGGATCTCGGGCGCCCACCACACCACGATCGTCGCCCCGGAGGGCCCCACGGCCCGCTTCGCCGCCGGAGTGCTCGACCAGTGGCACGACGACATCGCGGTGCGCATCGAACACGCCGGACATGGCGGTGCCCCCACCGTCGAGGTCGTCGCGTTCGACGCGACCGACCGTCCCGCCGAGGTGTGGCGTGCGGGCGAGGTGACCGTCGCCGCCGTGACCGTGCACCACGAGCCGGTGCTGCCGGCGGTCGCCTACCGGATCGACGGTCCCACCGGATCGGTCGTCGTGAGCGGGGACACGACGGTGTGCGCGGAGGTCGAGGCCCTCGCCGCAGGTGCCGACGTGCTGGTGCACGAGGTCCGGCTCCGATCGTTCGCCGTGGCAACTGCGGGGACCCGGTACGAGGCCATCGCCGCCTACCACGCCGACGCGGTGGATCTCGGGGCGGCCGCCGAGCGCGCCGGAGTCGCACGCCTCGTGCTCACCCACTTCATCCCGCCCCCGACGGACGGCTACGGGCCGTTCGTCGACGAGGTGCGCCAGGGAGGCTTCACCGGCGAGCTGATCGCCGGCGACGACCTCACGACCGTGACCTGGTGACGTCGTCTAGGTGGGATGTACCCAACCCGGGTCGCCCGCACCGGCGCGCCGGGCGACGACAGCGACGATCGCGGTGACGACCAGCGCGATCGCGAGCGGGGCGACGATGTGGACGTGGAGGACGAGCGCCGCGCCGGCCAGCGCGCCCACGAACATCGCCGTCAGGGCCATGAGGCGACGGCCCGCGGCCGACCCGGGTCCGCCCACGATCGCGCTGTCCGCGGCCATGCCGGTGATCGTCAACGTGAGCACGGTGGTCGTCAGGTCCGGGACAGCGAGCTTGCGGGCGGTCGCGTTCTGGATCCCCATCGCGATGCCGAGCACGACGATCAACAGATACCGGTACGCGCCAGCGACCGGGTCGCCGCTCGCCGCGGCGGCGACGACCGACGCCCCGAATAGCAGCGCCTGGAACGAGGTCGTCGCCGCGAGCAGGTCGCCGCGATGGTGTCCGAGACCGGACGCGGCCCGTCCGCCGATGAGCCGCGCCGAAGGCGAACGCGCCCGAACGCGACGAGCGATGCGGTGATCGAGAAACCGGGCGCCCGTGCGGTCGCGAATCCCAGGAAGACCACGTTGCCGGTCATGTTGGCGACGAAGACGCGACCCAGCACGAGATAGCTGAACGCGTCGATCAGACCGGTGACGAGCGTCAGCCCGAGCAACAGCGGCGGGAGCGGACCGTGCCGGCCGTCGCGACACGGGCGCGAGCAGATCCTTGACTTCGTCGAGGAAATCGGCTGCGAGTGGCATGGCTGATGACCTCACGCGTGGGCGTGACCTGCAGGGAGCGACGCCGCTCCTTGCATCTCGAGCAGTTGCGTCACGACCGTGAGGTCCTGGTCGCCGAGCCCGGCCGTGACGGCTCGTTGCCACTCGTCGGCCAGGCACCTGAGCGCGGCCAACCGGTCGTCGCCGGCCGCGTCGAGGGCGAGCCGCACGTCCTTGAGTGCGAGCCGCAACGCGAACTGCGGTGAGAACTCGCCGTTCGCGACGCGTGCGAGCTTGGCCGACTGCCACGGGGAAACGAGTGGCCCCGCCTCGAGTGCGTCGACCATCGTCTGAGCGTCGAGGCCCAACCAGTGAGCCAGCGCAACCGATGCGTCGACCGCTTCGGCCCCGAACGCCAGCCACGTGTTGTTCACGACCTTCACGCGGGAGCCGGCGCCGACCGGCCCCACCCACAGGGTCTGGCGGCCGAGGGCGTCGAAGAGGGGAGTGACGCGCCCGCGGACGTGATCGGGACCCGACGCGAAGATCGTCAGCTCGCCCTGCTCGGCGGGGTCCTTGCTGCCCGAGACCGGCGCGTCGACGAGCGTGATGTCGGGACGCTCCTGCTCGACGAGAGCCGCGACCCTGTCGATTCCGGCTACGCCGATCGTGCTCATCTGCACCCAGATCGACCCGGGCGCGAGCCCCGCCAGCATGCCCTCGTCGCGGGCGATCGCGACGACCGCGTCCGCGTCGGTCACCATCGTGACGACGATGGCGGCTCGCCGGGCCGCGCCCGCCGCGCTGGCCGCGACCTCCACGCCCAACCCGGCGAGGTCCCGGGTCGTTTCGGGTGCGCGGTCCCACACGATGGTCGGGATCCCGGCGCGCAACGCGCTGGTTGCCAACCCATGCCCCATCGTTCCGACGCCGATCACCGCGACTGGTTCGCTCGTACCTGTCATCGATCGCTCCCTTTCGACGTCGGCCTTCTGCGGCGCTGTCATTCCAGGTGCAGATCGTGCGACGACCAGCCGGACGGAACCTCGCACGCGGACGCGTAACGTTCTCGCCCGAGGGTTCGGGCTACGGCGCCGGTATGAGGCCGTCGGCGCCGTGGTGGTGGGCGGATGGCGCTGAATGCGGAGGCCCCGAACGGCCGTACTCCCGCCCGTCCGGCCTGGCGCGTCGGCGCCGCCGTCCTCTTCCCGGCGCCGTCAACAATGGCGGGGGAGTAGCCGCTGCACAACGCTCGGATCGCCCAGGGGGAGTCGCACCACCGAGATGAAGAACTCGTCGATCCTGCGGATCGCCTCGACGAAGTCGTGGAGATCGGCGGGCTTGCTCACGTACGCGTCTGCCTGGAGGTCGTAGCTGCGCACCACGTCCGCTTCGGCTCTCGAGGCGGTCAGCACCACGACGGGGAGGGGGCGCAGCTCGGGTTGGGCCTTGATGTCGGCGAGGACCTGGAAGCCGTCCCGGCCGGGAACGTCGAGATCCAGGAGGATGAGATCGGGGCGCCGGATCCCGGGGTGATCGCCCTCACCCCGTAGGTAGGAAATCACCTCCGGGCCGTTGGCGATGACGCTGACATGGCTGCGGGCGGTGCCCTCCGTCAACGCCTCGCGCACGACACGCGCATGCTGCTCGTCGTCCTCGACGAGCAGCACCTCGACGGGCCGGGGGGACGGTGCGGACATGATCGGGTGGCGACGAACGGTGCTGCCTCACGCGCCCATCGTCCCTGTCGCAATCGCCGCCGCAGCCGACAGGGGTACGTCTCGGGGTGAGTCGGTCCGACGCGGAGCGTGTTCGTACGCAGCCGTCCCTTCCGGACCGCTCGCTCACGCGGCCCGCTGCGACCGCTGACGCCCTTTTGTACGCGGAACTGGTCGCCATGGCGACCGTTTCCGGGGACAAAACGCGGAACGCCGGCGTCGTTCACGACTCGGTGGCGACCAGCTTGCCGTCGGCGTCGTAGGAGATCGTGCAGGCCTGGTCGAGGTCGAGGACCTGCATGAACCGGCCCATCGCCAGGTACTTGCCCAGCACGAGGGTGAGGTCGGCGATCTCGCCCGGGGCGAAGTGGGCGCGGAGCCGAGCGAGCAGGTCGTCGTCGATGGCCTGCGAGTCGGTGGCGAACCGCTCCGCGTACTCGAGTGCGGTCCGCTCCACGCCGGAGAACCGCTCGCTCGTCGCGTACTGCGACACGGCGGCGAGCGACTCCTCGTCCGCCCAGTCATTGCGCCAGGTCATGCAGAGCACGCACCCGTTGATCTCGGCGATCCGCATGCGCACGAGCTCGTGGAGGCGGCGGGGCAGCGGGCTCGCCCACACCGCCGCCTCGAGAGCGTTCACGGCCTTGGCGAAGTGGGGGACGAGGCTCAGCACACGCGTCACCTCCGGCCCCTCACCAGGGGGAATGTCGATCCGGGGCACCGCGCGGTTCTAACACACCGTCAGAACGGCTGGCCCGCCGGCGGCGGAGCTGGCCGGCGGGGATGCGGGCGGCGCCGCGGCTGGCGGGCCTGCGGGCTCGGCGACGACGACCTCCCGCCGGGCGCCGCGGCCGGCGACCACGATGGCGCCGAGGCCGACCACGACTGCGGCCAGCCACGCCAGCCCGCCGAGCACCGGGACGAGCGCCACGAGCCGCAGGATGCCCCATCCGGCCAGGAAGGCGAGGACCGGCGAGGCGCGCCGTGCCACCCGACGGCCGAGGACCCAGGCGCCGGCGGTGTAGCCGATCCCGTAGATCAGCCCCAGGGCGAGCAGGAGCCCGAGCCCGAGGGGCAGCCCGACGAGGGTCACCATGGCGAGCACGGCGACGATGGGCAGGCCGATCAGCAGGACCAGGCCCCACAGGATCACCGGTCCCCAGCCGTCGGCCCCGGTGGCGACCGCGGCGACGGCGCGGGGCGCCAGGAGGCCGAGCACGAGGCCCAGGACGAGCGTCGAGACGGTGACCGCCAGCCACAGCGCGAGCCAGCCGGCGATCGACGTGGCGGTGTTCCAGGCGCGCGGGTTCCAGCGTTCCCACGACCCCTCGAAGCTGCCGCCGGTCTCCACGACGGGTCGGCGCCGCGACACGATGTCGCCATCGACCCGGCCGCCGTCCGCGACGACCACTCGGCCGTCGACGGCGACGACGTCGTCGCGGGCGGTGCCGCGGATCAGCACGTCGCCGTGGAGGGCGACGAGCGAGTCGCGCACGGTGCCGTCGACGATGACGTTGCCGTCGGCGATGAAGACGTTGTCGACCGTCTCGCCCTCCCGGACCTCGGCCCGCCCGGTCAGGACGACGATGTTGTCGATGTTCTCGGGCCCGTCCTCGGTCTGCGCACCGGCGGCGGGTGCGCCGGCCACCACGGCCAGCGCCGCCAGGGCAAGGGACATCGACACCCGGGTGACAGCGCGCATGGTGCCACCTCCTCCCAACCGCCATGATCGCCCATCGGGGGCCGCGGTGGAAGCGTCGTACCCCGCAAGTCAGCTCCCGAAACGTGCGACGAGCGCGCGGGCGCGCTCGGTGAAGGCGGCCTCGTGGCGGAGGCGGAACTCGTCCCACGTGCACAGGGTGCGGGTGTCGGCGACCCGGTCGACGAACAGCCGGCCCTGGAGGTGGTCGGTCTCGTGCTGGAACGTGCCGGCCGACAGGCCCCGCACCAGCAGTTCCAGCGGGTCGCCGTGGCGGTCGAGGGCCCGCACCCGCACCTCGACGGCCCGCTCGACCACACCGCGCAGGCCCGGCACGGACAGGCAGCCCTCGTAGTTGGCGAAGGTCTCGGGCGTGAGCGCCTCGACCATCGGGTTGACCAGCACCGTGAGGGGGATCACCGGCTTGTAGGGGTAGCGGGGGTTGCCGGGCCGCACCTCGGCCACGCAGACCTGCACCGCCTCGCCGACCTGGGTGGCGGCCAGCCCTGCGCCGTCGGCGGCCCGCATCGTGTCGACGAGGTCGTCGATCAGGCGCTGCGCGCCCGCCGCCGCGAGCTCTGCGGGCGCCAGGGCCCGCGCCTCCTGGCGCAGCACCGGGTGGCCGGCCTGGAGGATCTCGCGGACGGTCACGACGGGCCTCCGACCACGAAGCGGCCCCGCTTGAGCACGGCGGCCACCGGATCCAGCCCGACCCAGTAGACGAGCTGGGCTGGGTGGTCGGCGTCCCACACCACCAGGTCGGCCCGGGCGCCCGGCGCGATCACCCCGGCCTCGCCGGCCAGGCCGAGGGCGCGTGCGGCGTGCCCGGTGGCGCCGGCGATCGCCTCGGCGACCGTCAGCCCGAAGCGAGTGCAGGCCAGGTGCATGGCCAGCGGCAGCGAGACGAGCGGGGAGGTCCCGGGGTTGCAGTCGGTCGCCACCGCCATCGGCACCCCCGCTCGGCGCATGGCCTCGACCGGGGGCGCGGCGTCGTCGCGCAGCACGTAGGCCGCTCCCGGGAGCAGCACCGCCACGGTCCCGGATGCGGCCAGGGCGGCCACGCCGCCGGGCGAGGTGTGCTCGAGATGGTCGGCGGACAGGGCGCGGTGGCGGGCGGCGAGCGCGGCGCCGCCGCCGTCGCTGAGCTGGTCGGCGTGCAGCTTCACCGGCAGCCCCAGGCGGGCGGCGGCGGTGAGGACCAGGTCGATCTGGCCGGTCGTGAAGGCGATCCGCTCGCAGAAGCCGTCGACGGCATCCGCCAACCCGGCGGCCGCCACGGCGGGAAGCACCTCGTCGCACACGAACCCGACGTAGGCACCGGCGTCGCCGCCGAACTCGGGCGGGACGGTGTGGGCGCCTAGGAACGTGGTGACCACGTCCACGGGAACCCTCTCGGGGAGGCGGCGGGCGAGGCGCAGCATCCGCAGCTCGGTGTCGAGGTCGAGCCCATACCCCGATTTCACCTCGACGGTCGTGACGCCGCCGGAGGCCAACGCCGCCGCCCGGGTGGCCGCGCCGTCCAGCAGCTCTGCGTCGGACGCGGCGCGGGTGGCCCGCACCGTCGCCGCGATGCCCCCACCGGCGGCGGCGATCGCCTCGTAGTCGGCCCCGGCCAGCCGCTGCTCCCACTCGCCTGAACGATCGCCTCCGAACAGGAGATGGGTGTGGCAGTCGACGAGTCCGGGCGTCACCACCCGGCCGCCGACGGACCAGGTGACCTCCGCGGACGACCCGCGCGGCAACGCGGCCGCGGGCCCGGTCCAGGCGATGCGCTCGCCCGACACGGCGATCGCCCCGCCCCCGGCGGTGTCGGTGAGGAGGATGTCCCACATCAGCGCACCGCGGCGATGGCGGCCCGCAGCTCGGCCGCCACATCGAGGTCCGCGTGCGCGCCGCCCCGCACGACGTGGCGCCCGGCCACGACCACGTCGGTGACGTCCGCGGCCGTCGCCGCCGCCACCAGCATCGGCACGGGGTCGTCGGGGTCGACCCCGGCCAGCCGCACGCCGTCGAGCCCGACGGCGCACAGGTCCGCCGGCTCCCCGGCGCGCAACGTCGCCCCGGCCGAGGCGGCGGCCAGCAGGGCGCCCGGAGGGTGCAGGCCGCGGCGGCCCGTCGCCAGCCGCTCGTCCAGCTCGACCGCCCGGGCCTCCTCGAACAGGTCGGCGACCGCGTGCGAGTCGCTGCCGAGGCGGAGCGGGCTGCCGGCGGCGGTCAGCGCGGCGGCGGGTCCGATGCCGTCGGCCAGGTCCCGCTCGGTGGTGGGGCACAGGCAGGCGGCCGTGCCGGAGGCGCCGAGCAGGGCGACGTCGCCGTCGGTCACGTGGGTGCAGTGCACCGCCGTGGTGGCGGGCCCGAGTACGCCGTGGTCATGGGCGAGCTGGGTCGGCGTGCGCCCGGTGGCGGCCCGGCACGCCTCGTTCTCGGCCAACTGCTCCGACAGGTGCAGGTGCAGCGGCACGCGGCGGTCCCGGGCCCAGGCGGCGACGGCGCCGAGCGAGGCCGGATCCACCGCGCGGACGCTGTGGATCGCCGCACCCACGGTCACGTCGGGATGGCCGGCGGCCACCTTCTCGGCCCGGGCCCGCCAGCCCTCGACGTCGCCGTCGCTGAACCGCCGCTGCACCGGATCGAGCGCCTTGCCGGAGAAGCCGCCGCGGAGATAGCAGGTGTCGAGCAGCACCAGCCTGATGCCGGCCCGCCGGGCCGCCTCGCACACCGCGTCGTCCATCCCCGCCGGCTGGTGGAGGTAGTGGAACTCGTGCACGGTGGTGACGCCGCCCAGCATCAGCTCACCGAACGCGGCGGCGGCCAGTGCCACCGAGCGCGTCGGGGTCGAGCCGGTCGACCAGGGCATACATCCCTGCCCGCCAGGCCCAGAAGTCGCCACCGGCGGCGTAACCCCGCAGGGCGCGGTGGAAGGCGTGGGAGTGGGCGTCCACGAGGCCGGGCAGGACGACCCCGCCGAGCGCGGTCACCCCCGGCGGCGGCTGGTCGACGCCGGTCCGGACGGACGCCAGCCGCCCGTCGTCACCGGCGTCGAACACGACACCGGACCCCACGCCGTCGGGAAGGAGGGCGCGGCCCGCCCAGAAGCGGGTCATGGCTGCATGGGCAGCTGCATCCCGGTCGCCCGGGCCACCCGCAGCGCCTCCGGGTATCCGGCGTCGGCGTGCCGGGCTACACCGCTGCCCGGGTCGTTCGTGAGCACGCGCTCGAGCTTCTGGGCGGCCAGCTCGCTGCCGTCGGCGACGACCACCATCCCCGCGTGGATCGACCGGCCGATGCCCACGCCGCCGCCGTGGTGCAACGACACCCAGCTGGCGCCGCTGGCGGTGCTGAGCAGGGCGTTGAGCAGCGGCCAGTCGGCGATGGCGTCGGAGCCGTCGCGCATCGCCTCGGTCTCGCGGTAGGGGGACGCCACCGAGCCGGAGTCGAGGTGGTCGCGCCCGATGACGATCGGTGCCTGCACCTTCCCGGCCGCCACCAGCTCGTTGAAGCGCAGGCCCATCCGGTGGCGCTCGCCGTAGCCGAGCCAGCAGATCCGGGCGGGCAGGCCCTGGAACGCCACCCGGTCCGAGGCCAGGCGGATCCAGCGGGCCAGCGGCTCGTTGTCGGGGAACTCGGCGAGGACGGCCCTGTCGGTGGCGCCGATGTCGGCCGGGTCGCCGGACAGCGCCGCCCACCGGAACGGCCCCTTGCCCTCGCAGAACAGCGGCCGGACGTAGGCGGGCAGGAAGCCGGGGTAGGCGAAGGCCCGCTCGAAGCCGCCGAGCTCGGCCTCCCGCCGCAGGCTGTTGCCGTAGTCGAACACCTCGACGCCCCGGTCGGCGTAGGCGACCATCGCCGCGCAGTGGCGGGCCATCGAGTCCCGGGCCCGGGCCGTGTAGTCGTCGGGGTCCCGCGCCCGCAGGTCGTCGGCCTCGGCCAGCGTCAGGCCGGCCGGCACGTAGCTGAGCGGGTCGTGGGCGGGCGTCTGGTCGGTGACGATGTCGACGGCGACATCCCGCTCGACCAGCCGGGGCAGCACGTCGGCGGCGTTGCCCACCAGGCCGATCGACAGCGGGTGCCGCTCGGCCCGGGCCGCGTCCGCCCGCGCCAGCGCATCGTCGAGGTCGTCGGTGCCCTCGTCGAGATAGCGGGTCTCCAGCCGGCGCCGCATCCGGTCGGGGTCGACCTCGACGACGATGGCCACGCCGCCGTTCATGGTGACCGCCAGCGGCTGGGCGCCCCCCATGCCCCCCAGCCCGGCCGTGACGGTGATCGTGCCGGCCA
This sequence comes from uncultured Acidimicrobiales bacterium, assembly GCA_963830865.1. Taxonomy (GTDB): domain Bacteria; phylum Actinomycetota; class Acidimicrobiia; order Acidimicrobiales; family VFJN01; genus ZC4RG19. The sequence continues at coordinate 99,260 of CAWHNU010000003.1, forward strand.
GGCTGCCGCCGAAGCGGCGCTCGGCGATGGCCGAGAAGCACTCGTAGGTGCCCTGCAGGATGCCCTGGGTGCCGATGTAGATCCACGATCCGGCGGTCATCTGGCCGTACATGGTCAGGCCCAGCGCCTCGAGGCGGCGGAACTCGTCCCAGGTGGCCCAGTCGGGCACGAGGTTGGCGTTGGCGATCAGCACCCGCGGCGCCCACTCGTGCGTGCGGAAGACCGCCACCGGCTTGCCCGACTGCACGAGCAGGGTCTCGTCGTCCTCCAGGCGGCGCAGGCTGGCGACGATCGCGTCGAACGCCTCCCAGCTGCGGGCGGCCCGCCCGGTGCCGCCGTAGACGACCAGGTCCTGGGGGCGTTCGGCCACGTCGGGGTCGAGGTTGTTCATGAGCATGCGGAGGGCGCCCTCCTGAGCCCAGCCCTTGCAGCTGCGCTCGGGTCCCCGCGGCGCCCGGACGGTGCGTGGTCCGTCAGGCAATGGTTCCCACCTCCCGCTCGGCGGCCCGCACGACCGTCCCGTCGCGCACCAGCCCCGCCGCCGCCGCCAGCTCCGGGGCGAGCAGCCGATCGGGGCCCGGCGGGCCCACCCCGCCGGCCCGAAGGGCGTCGCGCACCGCACCGGTCGCCGCCGCCGGCGTGAGTGGCGAGCGCAGGTCGATGCCCCGGGCCGCGGTCACCAGCTCGACGGCCAGCACGCACGCCAGGTGGGTGAGGGCGGTCCGCAGCTTGCGGGCGGCCGACCAGCCCATCGACACGTGGTCCTCCTGCATGGCCGACGTCGGGATGCTGTCGGCGCTGGCGGGGACGGCCAGCCGGCGGCACTCGGCCACCAGGGCGGCGGCTGTGTACTGGGCGATCATCAGGCCGCTGTCGACGCCGGGCTCGTGGGCCAGGAACGGCGGCAGGCCATGGCTGCGGGCGGGGTCGAGGAACCGGTCGGTACGGCGCTCGCTCATGGCGGCGACGTCCGCGACGACGATGGCCAGCAGGTCGCAGGCGTGGGCCAGCGGTGCCCCGTGGAAGTTGCCGACCGACTCGACGCGGCCGTCGGCGAGCACCACCGGGTTGTCGATGGCCGATGCCAGCTCGCGGTCGGCGCACGCCTCGGCGAAGGCGAGGGCGTCGCGGGCGGCGCCGTGCACCTGGGGGGCGCAGCGCAGCGAGTACGCGTCCTGGACCCGAGGGTCGTCGGTGCGGTGCGAGGCGACGAGGGCCGAGCCGGTCAGCAGGGCCGACATGTTGGCGGCCGACACCTGCTGCCCGGGGTGGGGGCGCAGGGCCACGAGGTCGGCCGCGAAGGCCCGGTCGGTACCGAGGAGGCCCTCCACGCTCATCGCCGCGGCCACGTCGGCCGCCCGCAGGAGCCCGGCCAGGTCGACGCAGGCGAGCACGAGCATGCCCAGCATGCCGTCGGTGCCGTTGACGAGGGCCAGCCCCTCCTTGGCCTCGAGCGTCAGGTCGAGGGCCGTGGCGACGTGGGCCAGCGGGGCCAGGTCACCGCTGCAGCCCAGCGACCCGAACTCGGGGACCTCGGGCAGACGACCGTCGTCCAGCAGGCCCAGGAGCGCGGCCGCCAGCTCGGGCCGGGCCCCGGTGATGCCCGTGGCCAGCGTGCGGGCGCGCAGCAGCACCATCGCCCGCACCACCTCGGTCTCGATCGGCTCGCCCATGCCGGCGGCGTGCGACGCGATGAGCGAGCGCTGGAGCCGGACCCGATGCTCGGGCGGGATCTGCCGGGTGGCCAGGCCCCCGAACCCGGTGGAGATGCCGTACACGGGCTCAGCGGACGCGGCCAGGGCCTCGACGTGGGCCCGGGTGGCCGCCATGGCCGCCACGGCCCGGTCGGACAGGCGGACACCGGCGCCCTCACGGGCGACGGCCACGACGTCGTCCCGGGTGAGGCCCTCGGGCCGCAGCACGACCGACACGACACCGACGGTAGCCACCTCCGACGCTCACGGCGCGGCTGGGTCCGCGCGGGCGCGCCCTCGGCGGACTGCGGAACGCGGCCACAATGCCCGTGTGCTTCCCGCCCTCGTCGAGCGGTCGACGCGGCGCTATCTGGCCGACGTGGACCGGCTCCTGCCCGGCGCCGTCATCGGGTTCTACGTCGTGGGCTCGGTCGCCCTCGGCGCGTACCGGGAACGGCGCAGCGACATCGACTTCGTCGCCGTCGTCGACGGCGACCTCGACGCCCGGCAGCTGCGACGGCTGCGCGCCCAGCACGCGCTCAGCGGGCTCCGCACGTCCGCGCTCGCGCTGCGGCAGCGTCGCTCGCCGTTGAGCGGGACGTGCAACGGCGTCTACATCCGGCGGGCGGACCTCGGAGCCCCGGTCGAGGAGATCACGCCCCTGGCCGCCCACGTCGGGCACACCTTCACCACCGGTCCGGTGGGATCGGACGTGAGCCCCGTGGCGTGGAAGGTGCTCCGCGAGCGGGGCGTCGCCGTGCGGGGTCCGGAGCCGTCCGAGCTCGGGCTCGAGCCGCAGCCGGAGCGATTGCGCCCGTGGTGTCTGGAGAACCTCGAGAGCTACTGGCGGCCCTGGGCCATCGCCGCGTCGCGGTCGTCCCACGTCGGCTTCCGGCTGCGACCGCGGTGGTCGACCGCCTGGGGTGCGCTCGGCGCGCCCCGGCTCCACTGCACGATCGCCACCGGTGAGGTCGTGTCCAAGGAGGCCGCGGGCGAGTACGCGCTCGGCGTGTTCGACAGCCGGTTCCATCCCCTCGTCGCCGACGCGCTCGCCTCGTGGCGTGAGGAGCCGACCCGGCTCGACCTGTCGCCGGACGAGCGCCGCCGCCGCACCGCCGAGTTCGTGCTCGAGGTCATCGACTCCGCCCGGTCGCTGCCCGTGCACGCTACGTAGAGCGCATACGCCTCACGTTGGGTACTGACGGGCGCGATTGCTACCGTTGCGCGGGTGCCTGGGGTCGTCACCTGCTCGATCGTCGTCGCCGACCGCGGGACCGGCATCAACCGCTGCGACCTCGCCGCGGGCCGCAGCAGCGACGAAGCCCGGGGCCTGATCAGCATCAGCGAGGACTCGTTGCCGCAGGCCACCCCCGGCGCCGGCCTGCGGTCGGTCATCTCGATCGAGGCCACCAACGCCGAGAGCATCCGCTGGTACGCCCGTGAGATCCTCGGACTCGAGCGGGACCATCCCGCGTGGCACGACATGCAGCGTCAGATCGCGACGTCCGATGCTCGGGAGCGCATGGCGCGCTCGACGCCGGGCCGCGATCAGCACCACCGCCACCAGCAGCGCGATCAGCGTCGCGTGGCCGGCCGTGAGCACCAGGCTCGGCCGGAGGAAGCCGACCTCCTCGGTCTGGCCCCGCGGGCCCATGCAGTACAGCGAGAAGTTGTACGACGTCTCGCCCGGCTGGACGCTGTGACTGTCGACCACCACGAACGGGTCGGGTGTGTCGTCCCCGCAGAACAACGGGGCGGTGAGCTTGGCCTCGCCCGGCCGGACCGTGACGGTCAGGAGGACCGTCGTCATGAACGCGACGAACCCCAGGGCGCCCAGCACCGCACGGCCGGAAACTACCTGAGCCCACTCGGGCGGGGGCGCGTGACACCCGGTGCCAATCCTGCCGGCATCGCTTCCCGCCGCGTAGGTGCGTCGTTACCATCCGATGCGCCGTGGCGGCAGGGCCATGGTGGGTGGACGGACGGATCAGAGGTGGGCGATGAGCACGACGACGGGACCTGAACCAGGCGCGCCGGAGATGCCCCCGCCGGGAGGCACGCCGACGCCCCCCGGCCCGGCGGGCCGCTATGTCGCGGCACCGCCGCCGGGTCGCCAGGGGCCGCCACCGCCGCCGCCGGGCGCGGCCCCCGGCCCACCCCCGGGCCCCGCTCCGGTCTCCGGGGCGGCGGCGGCCAAGCCCAGGCGCAGGCGGTCGAGCCGGACCCGCAAGCCGGGTATCGCCGGGTTCGTCGCCGACAAGGGCATCCCGCTGCTGATCGCCGTCCTCGGCCTCGCGGCGGCGCTGGCCACCACCTACGGGGCCATCGTCACCAGCCGGGCGAACGACGCCGAGGCGACCAACACCCGGCTCAAGCGGCAGGTCGCCGACCTCGGCGACACGAACGCGTCGCTCACCACCGACAACTCCGACCTGGAGGCCCAGATCGCCGACCTCAACGACCAGGTCGGCGAGCTGGAGCGCCAGCTGGCCGACACCGAGGCGACCACCGTGCCGGGCGGCGGTGTCGACGGCGCCGAGCAGCCCTCGACGGGCACCTCGGGGCCGGGGGAGCACAGCGCCGTGATCCTCCGCCAGACCGGCGGACGCGCCCGTGGTGTTCTCGGAGGGGTACTCGATCGACCTCGACAGCCCGGCCCCGGACTGGGGCGTCAGACACTCCAACAGTGGCGACGTCGACTTCGACATCAGCGGCACCATCCCGCACCTCTACACGTACGAGATGTCGGTCGTCGACCACGTGCCCACCAAGGCCGAGTGCGACAACGCCACCATCCTCCAGCCGGGGATGCCCCAGGATCTGGTCCGGGTCGACACCAAGATCTGCACCCGCACCAGCGAGGACCACACCGCGTACGTGCACATCGCCGACATCGACACCGATGCCCGCACGATCAAGCTGGACATCATCGTCTGGCAGTGAGCTAGCCCGGGTCGGCGACCTGCCACAGCGACAGCCGGCCGTCGACCACGTCGGCCAGCCACAGGACCTCCAGCCGCATCTCGTCGTCGTCCGGCAGGCCGAGGTGGGACCCGGTCGTCGTCCCGAGCACGCGCACCCGCGACCCGTCCGCGGCCAGCTCCCGCGGATGGATCACGTACTCGGGGAAGGCGGCGAGGTAACCCGCCCATGCCTCGCGGTTGGCCTCCCGGCCGACCAGCGGGTCCTCGTCGAGCACGACCAGCCGGTGGTCCGGCGTCATCAGCCCGGTCAGCCCGTCGAGGTCGCCCCGGTTGACGCAGTCCATGAAGCTGACGACCGCGGCGAGCGGCGGCAGCGGTTCCCGGGCCATGGGTGAGCGCCGCGAACGTCGACTAGGTGTCGAGCCCGACCGGGCAGGACACGCCCGTGCCGCCCAACCCGCAGTAGCCCCGCGGGTTCTTGTGGAGGTACTGCTGGTGGTAGTCCTCCGCATACCAGAACTCGCCGGCCGGCGCGATCTCGGTCGTGATCGTGCCGTACCCCGCGGCGGACAGCTCGGCCTGGTACGCGTCCCGGCTCGCCTGCGCCGCCTTCGCCTGGGCCTCGTCGCTCGTGTAGATGGCCGAGCGGTACTGGCTACCGACGTCGTTGCCCTGGCGCATGCCCTGGGTGGGGTCGTGGCCCTCCCAGAACCGGCGCAGCACATCTTCGTAGCCGACCACCGACGGGTCGAACACCACCAGCACGGCCTCGGCGTGGCCCGTGCGGCCCGAGCAGACCTCCTCGTACGTCGGGTTGGGCGTGTAGCCGCCCGCGTACCCGACCGCCGTGGTGTACACGCCTTCGGTCTGCCAGAACACGCGCTCGGCGCCCCAGAAGCACCCCAGCCCGAACACCGCCCGCTCCATCCCCTCGGGGAACGGCGGCTCCAGGGGTGTGCCCAGCACCGCGTGCGTGGCCGGCACCCGGAACGGCCGGTGGTCCCGGCCCGGCAGCGCCGCGGCGGGCTCGACCATCCGCTGCTTGTCTCGACCGAACAGCATGGCCCGAGGGTACCGGCACCGGGTCGCTTCGGGGCCGGCTGCCTGCCCGCCTGCCTGCCGCGCGATTGCACGGGCCGGCGCCGGCAAACGTGCGACAGTTGGGGCCGGGAACGAAATCGCGACCCCTGGGGGGAGTCAGGTGAGCACCACACCACCGTCCGGTCCGTTCGACAGCGGGATGCCGCCGCCGCCGGCACCCACGCCGTGGGCGTCCGACAGGTCGCCGACGGACGTGCCCGTCGCGCCGCCGGCCGAGCAGCCGTCCAGCATCCGCATCGCTGTGCGTCTCATGTATGTCGGCGCCGTGCTCGCCGTCCTCGGCGTCCTCGTGCTGCTCGTGTCGCGCGACACGCTGCGGGACGACATCGCCGATGACCGCCCCGAGCTGACCTCCAGCGAGCTCGACACCGCCATCGCCGTCACCACCGTCGTCGCCGTCGTCGGGGCGGTGATCGGCGTCGCGCTCTGGTTGTGGATGGCCAGCGCCAACGGCCAGGGCAAGTCGTGGGCCCGCATCGTCGCCAGCGTCCTCGGTGGGCTCAACGTCCTGTTCACGCTGACCGGCCTGGCGACGAACCCCCAGACCGCGGCCAGCCTCGTGTTCAGCCTCGTCGGCCTGGTGCTGGCGGCGGTGATCCTCGTACTCCTGTGGCGACCGGAGTCGTCGCGGTTCTACGAGGCGCGGCAGCGGCTGAGCGGGCCGCCGGGCGGGTCTACGCGAGCCCGGCGAGGCGCAGCATGGCCGGGGGCACGCGGTCGTCCCCGGCCGCCATCAGGGCCGCCCGCTCGACGTTGACGGCGTCGTGCTCGCGGTCGGCCCAGTCGTCCCACGGGCCCGGGCCGATGCGGTCCGGGTCGCCTTCGGCGGCGACGCAGGCCCGGAGGTACGCCTGTAGGTCCCGGACCTCCTCGGTGCCGCCGATCGGGCCGTGGCCCGGCACGACGATCGGGGCGAGGTCGACGAGGCGGTCGAGCTCGACCGCCCACAGCGCGGGGTCGCCCTGCCAGCACAGCGGGGCGGCCCCGAAGCTGCACATCGCCCCGGCGAACAGGATCTGCGCGCCCGGGACCACAGCGACGAGGTTCTCGGCCATCTGGCCGCCCGTCACGATCACGGCCACCGCGTCGGTGAGCTGCACGTCGGAGGCCACGACGTGGCTCACCGGCCGGGTGACGACCTCGTCGAACGCGCCCGCGGCCTCGGGGAACAGCGCCCGCCAGCTGTCGACGTTCGGCGGCTGGTCGAGGTGGACGCTGGCCTGGCGGCTGCCATACACGGCGGCGAGCGTGAACCGGCCGGTCCCGCCGGCTTGCTCGACGCCGCTCCCCGTCAGCACCGCCCGCCGCACTGGGCGGCCGATCTCGTCGAGCGCAGCGGCGAACGGCCCGTACTGGTCGGGCGTCATGAGCGTGTCGACCACCGTGATGCCGTCGGCGTCGACGATCGCGCCGGCGTTGGGCCAGCCACGCCGGCCGCCGGGTTCGAGCCACGCGTAGACGCCCGCGTCGAGCGGTGCGAGAGACACGCCCGCCGAGGCTAGGCCTGCGGACAAAGACGCTGGTTACGCAGGATGAGCGCCGCCCCACTACTGTCGCAGGTGGGACAGGTGTCACACGGGACAAGGCGGGGTCATGAGGGCGAACGCGGGCAACCTGCGGCAGACGCCGCACACCATCATCCGGGCGATCGCGCACTGGCGCGCCCGCTCGTCGGGTTGGTGAGGCGGTGGCGCGCCCGGCCCCCGGGGCCGACCGCTCGGTGGCGGTGCTCGAGCTGCTCGCCGGCCACCCCGACGAGCGCTTCACGCTCTCCGAGGTGGCGCGCCGCTGCGGGCTCAACAAGGCGACCGCCCACGCCCTGCTCAACGCGCTGAGCGAGCGGGGGATCCTGCTGCGCCACCCGGGGGAGAAGCGCTACTCGCTCGGGCCCCGGCTCGTCGCCATCGGGGAGGCTGCCCGGCGCGGCTACACGGCGGTCGACTTCGTGCCGCCCGTGCTGGCCCGCCTGGCCGACGCCACCCGCCTGTGGGCCCGGGCCTGGCAGCTGGCCGACGACCACGTCGCGTCGGTCGGCCAGGCCGGCGCCCCCCGGGACGCGGACGCCGCGGCGGTGGTCCGCCTGCCGGTGGCGCCCCCGATCGGCGCCCTGTTCGTGGCCTGGAGCGACGAGCCGACGATCCAGGCGTGGCTCGCCCGGGCGGCGACCGTCGACGCGGTGCGACCTGCGTACGAGGCGCTGCCCGCCATCCGCCGGGAGGGCTTCGCGGTCACCCTGGCGTCGCCGGAGTGGCGGGCGCTGACGGCCCCCGCACGCCGGTCCGCCACCGGCACCGGCGGCGACGCGCCGGCCAGCGTCGGGCCCGAGGAGCGGCGGAGCCTGCTGCTGTCGGTGTCCCGCCAGCGGCTGCTCGTGGCCGAGCTCGACGGCAACGCCGCCTACTCGGCCTCCGACGTCGCCGCCCCCGTGTTCGGGGCGAGCGGGCGGGTCGAGCTGGCGGTCTCGCTGTCCGGCCTGGCCGACGTGACCAGCACCGGCGCCGAGCTGCGCGCCCTCGGCCGTGAGCTGGTCGCCGCCGCCGACGAGCTCACACAGGCTGTCTGCGGCCAGCGCCCCGGGGTGGTCGAGCCGGGCTGAGCGGCCTACATGACGTGCGCGCCACCTTTCGGAGCGGGCCGGGGCCGTCCTACCTTGACGCTCATGCCCGCCGACTACGTGGCCCCGCTCGCCGACATGCGGTTCGTGCTCGAGAACATCGTCGACCTCCCCGGCCTCGCCCGCCTCCCCGGGTACGAGCACGCGGAGCCCGACGTGGTCCTCGGGGTGCTGGAGGAGTCCGGACGCTTCTTCGCCCTGGAGTTCGCCCCGCTCAACCACTCGGGCGACGTCCAGCACAGCGTCCACCACGACGACGGGACCGTGACCACTCCGGACGGCTTCCGCCGGGCCTACCGGCGCTACGTGGACGCCGGCTGGCTGAGCGTCCCGTTCCCGCCCGAGTACGGGGGCGGCGGGTTCCCGTGGCTGACCGCGGTCGCGATGCAGGAGACGATGATCGCCTCCAACATGAGCTTCTCGATGTGCCCGCTGCTCACGCAGGGCGCCATCGACATGCTCCTGCAGTTCGGTTCGGAGGACCAGCGCGAGGTCTACCTGCCGAAGATGGTGACCGGCGAGTGGAGCGGCACGATGAACCTCACCGAGCCCCAGGCCGGCTCGGATGTCGGCGCCATCACCACCCGGGCCGTCCCGGCCGACGACGGGACCTGGCGCATCACCGGCCAGAAGATCTTCATCACCTTCGGCGAGCAGGACCTCACCGACAACATCGTCCACCTGGTTCTCGCCCGGGTGCCCGACGCACCGCCCGGCACCCGGGGCATCTCGTGCTTCATCGTCCCCAAGTTCCTGGTCGGCGACGATGGCACGCCGGGCGAGCGCAACGCGGTCGAGTGCGTGTCGATCGAGCAGAAGATGGGCGTCCACGCCAGCCCCACCTGCGTCATGGCGTACGACGGCGCCGTGGGCTTCCTCATCGGCGAGCCCAACCAGGGCATGCGCTACATGTTCAGGATGATGAACAGTGCCCGCCTGTCGGTCGGCGTCCAGGGCCTGTCGCTGGCGGAGCGCGCCTACCAGCAGGCCGTGGCCTACGCGGGGGAACGCCGCCAGGGCCGGGCGCCGGGCGCGCCCGCCGGCGAGTCGTCGGCCCTGGTCGACCACCCCGACGTCCGTCGCATGCTGCTGACCATGCGGGCCCAGATCGAGGCGCTGCGGTGCGTGGCCTATCTCAACGGCGAGCTGATCGACCTCGCCGCCCGCCACCCGGACGAGGACGTGCGCACCCACAGCCAGGAGCTGGCCGACCTGCTCACGCCGATCACCAAGGGCTGGGGGACCGACCTCGGCGTCGAGGTCACCTCGCTGGCCGTCCAGGTCCACGGCGGCGCGGGCTACGTCGAGGAGACCGGCGTCGCCCAGCACTTCCGGGACGCGCGCATCGCCCCGATCTACGAGGGCACCAACGGCATCCAGGCCATCGACCTCGTCGCGCGGAAGCTCCCCATGCGGGCCGGCGGCGTGATCGCCGACTACCTCGCGGGCATCGAGGCGACGGCGGGCGAGCTGGCCGGATCGGCCGACGACGACCTCGCCGCCATCGGCAAGCGGCTGGCGGAGGCGCAGGTCACGCTGGCCCGCACGACCGACTGGCTGCTGACCGACGGCCTGGCCGACCCGACCAACTCGCTCGCCGGCGCCTCGCCCTACCTGGCCATGTGCGGCGTCGTGACCGGCGCCTGGCTGCTGGCCCGCTCCGCCCTCGCCGCCCGCCGGCTGCTGGACGCGGGGGAGGGCGACCCGGCGTTCCTGACCCAGAAGATCCTGACCGCGGGGTTCTACGCCGAGCAGATCCTGCCGCGGGCCGCCGCGCAGGCGCCGGCGGTCACGGCCGGCGCGGCCGACCTGCTCGCCGCCGCGTTCTGACGGTCACGCGGCCAGGACGTCCGCCGACAGGGCCGACCACAGCGGCACGGCCCACCTGCCGAACTCGCGGTCCGTGAGGACCACGCACGCCCGGGCCGCGTCGGGGTCGACCCACAGGAACGCGCCGCTGCCGCCGAAGTGGCCGAAGGTCCGCGGGGACCCGCCGGGCGCGGTCCAGTGCGGGACCTTGGTGCCCTTGATCTCGAAGCCCAGGCCCCACGGGTTGGGGTCGAAGCTGCCCAGGTCGGGGACCACGCCGGCGAGCCCGGGGAACTGCTCGCTGGTCGCCTCGGCGAGCGTCGCCGGGGCGACCAGGGTGGGGACCAGGAGCTCGCGGGCGAAGCGGGCCAGGTCGGCGACGGTCGACCAGGCGTCCTTGGCCGGCGAGCCCCGCAGGTCGGTCGCCGCCATGCCCAGCGGCTCGAGCACGGCCTCCGCCAGGTAGGCGCCGACGGTCATACCGGTGCCGGCCGCGAGGGCGTCGGCCGCGGCCTCGAACCCGGTGTTGCTGTAGATCCGGCGGGTCCCGGGTCGGGCGATCGGCGTCGCCCCCGTGAACGGCAGCCCGGAGGCGTGGGCCAGCAGGTGCCGGACGGTCGAGCCCGGCGGGCCGGCGGGGGCGTCGAGGCCGAGCGTGCCCTCCTCGACCGCCACCAGGCAGGCGAGGGCGACCAGCGGCTTGGTCACCGAGGCGATCCGGGTCTGCCACCCGGTCGGGCCTGCCTCGTCGACCGTGCCGCCGGCCTCGACGACGGCGCCCGCCGCGGTGTTCACCGGCCACGCGGCGAGGGCGTCGAGGGCGGCCACGGCCGCTCACGCTACCGGCGGGCCGGCCGGAGTCCGGGACTGTCACAGGGGGCCACTAGCATCGCGTCGTGGAGATGGTTCCCGACGACGAGAACGCCGACGCCCTGGTCCGCCGCAACTTCGCCTTCATCGATCTGTGCGGGTTCACCTCGCTGACCGACGAGCACGGCGTGGGCGAGGCAGTGGCCGCGCTGTCGACCTTCCGCGCCGTCGTCCGCGAGCGGGCGGGCTGGCGGGGCGTGCGGGTGGCCAAGTGGCTCGGCGACGGGGCCATGCTCGTCGCCACCGAGCCGCGGCCCCTGCTCGACGCCGTGCTCCGCATGGAGCAGGCGCTCGACATGCGCGGCTGCGCGCTGCCGCTGCGGGGCGGCGTGGCCGCGGGCCGGGTCATCCTGTTCGAGGGCGACGACTACATCGGCCGCCCGGTCAACCTCGCGGCGCGGCTGTGCGACGAGGCCGACCCGCACCAGCTCCTGGTCACGGCCTCGCTGTTCGACGCCTCGGGCGAGGGCCTGGCCCACCGCCGGCTGGGCGCACGCGCCATCCGGGGCTTCAGCCGCCGGGTCGAGATCGTCGACATGGGCGAGGAGAGCCACCACCGCAACGGGCTGAACCGGCCGGCGTAACCCCGGCTTGCTACTGACCTCGGCGACGATAAAGCTGGGGCGAAGCATCGCGCTCGCGGGGCCGGGCGCTGCGGGTCATGCCGATTGGGGAGGAGTGCGTGACGCGAGTCGACGTCGACGACGGCGCACATGCAGGGTCGCCGACGGCGGTAAGGGGAACGGCGCCGGCGCGGGCGACCCGGGCCCGGCTGCGCCCGCGGGGCCGGGCGACGACCTCAGCCCGATCGACGTCCCGGAGGGCCGCAGCCTGGCCTACCGGCCCGCGCTCGACGGCCTCCGGGCCGTCGCCGTGCTGGCGGTCATGGTCCACCACGCCGGCGTCAAGCTGCCGTGGGAGGACCACGAGGCGCTGCCGGGCGGCTTCCTCGGCGTCGACGTCTTCTTCGTGATCTCCGGCTTCCTGATCACGTCGCTGCTCCTGGTCGAGCACGGCGAGCGGGGCCGGGTCGACCTGCCGCGCTTCTGGCTGCGGCGCGCCCGGCGACTGCTGCCGGCGGTGGCGCTGACGATCGCCGCCACCGCGGTGCTGATCGCGGTCGCCGACCTCCGGCTCGACGTCGCCTCGGCCCGGCGGGATGCGTTCGCGGCGATGGCGTACGTCGCCAACTGGCGCTTCATCGTCAGCCACCAGTCCTACTTCGACTCGTTCGGCCTGCCCTCGCCCTACCGGCACCTGTGGTCGCTGTCGCTCGAGGAGCAGTGGTACCTGCTGTTCCCGGTGGTGCTGCTGGTCGTCCTGGCCTGGCTGCGCCACCGGCCCCGGCTGCTGGTCGCGGGCCTGGTGGCGGGGGCGGCCGCCTCGGCGGCCTGGATGGCGGCGCTCTACCATCCCGGCGACGACCCGTCCCGCGTCTACTACGGCACCGACACGCGGGCGGCGACGCTGCTCGTCGGGGCGGCGCTGGCGGCGGCGGTGACCCTGCAGCCCCGCTGGTTCGAGCGGTTCGGCGGCTGGCTGCGGCTGGTCGGCCTCGCCGGGGCGGTGGGGCTGGCGCTGGCGTTCCGGATCTTCGACGGGAGCGAACCGTCCCTGTACCACGGCGGCCTCCTGGCGGTGGCGCTGGTGTCGGCGGCGATCGTCCTCGGGGTCGGCCTGCCCGACTCGCGGGGGCCGCTGCACTGGACGCTCGGCCGTCGACCGCTGGTGGCGGTGGGCGTCATCTCCTACGGGCTCTACCTGTGGCACTGGCCGATCTACATCTGGCTGACGCCCGACCGCACCGGCTTCGGCGGGGGACGGCTCATCCTGCTCCGCGTCGGCCTGACGTTCGCGCTGGCGTTCGCGTCCTACCGGCTCCTGGAGCGGCCGATCCGCCGCCACGGCTGGTCGGGGGTGCGGGCCCGGCTGGCGCGCGCCCGCCTGCCCAGCCCCCGGCCCGCGCTGCTCACCGCCGGTGCCGGCGTGGCCGTGGCGGCCGTCGTGGCGGCGGGCACGGCCGGCGACGCGCCGCGGCCGCTGGGCGCCCCGCCCGGAGTCACGGTTTCGACCCTGCCGCTGCCCAACGCCCCGGTCACCACCGTCGACGTGCCGCCGGTCCACCCGCTGCCGGCGGTGGTGCCCGGGCGCGCGCGCCCGCTCCGGGTGGTGGTCGGCGGCGACTCCGTGGCCTGGTCGCTCGGGATCGGACTGAGCGCCGCGGGCGCGATGCCCGCCTACACCCGCATGAACACGATCGCCGAGATCTCGTGCACCGCCACGCCCGGCGTGGCCGTCGCCAGCAACGGCCACTACGAGGGCGACAACTGCGGGGACTGGCACGCGGACTGGCAGAAGGCCTCGTTCGCGCTGCAGGCCGACGTCGTGGTCGCGGTCTGGGGGGCGTGGGAGGTCTACGACCACATCGACGGCGACCGGGTGCTGCACCCGGCCACCCCGGAGATGGGCTCGGCCTACCGGCGGTCGCTGCGTGAGGCGATGGACGCCACGATCGCCGCCGACCCCGACGTCCGCTTCGCCTTCGTGACCGTGCCGTGCATGCAGGAGCAGAACCCCCGGCTCGGCGGGACCGACAGCCCCCGCAACGACCGGGCGCTGGTCGGGTGGGTCAACGAGCAGACCACAGCGGTCGCGCGGGGCTACGGCGACCGGGCGCTGGTGGTCGACCTCGGGCCGCTCCTCTGCCCCGACGGCGACGTCGTCCGCGAGATCGACGGCGTGACCGTGCGCACCGACGGCATCCACTTCAGCAACGAGATCACGCCGGTCGTGTGGCGCTTCGTCACCGACCGCCTGTATCCCTGGTTGGCACAGCCCGCGGTCAGTTCGGGCGGCTGAGTGCCGACGAATGGGGGTCGGACCGCGACGCTCCGATAGAATCGTCGGCTAACCATGCGCAACGAAGAACAAGAGACGTTCTCTGCGCTGGGCGTGTCCTCGGATCTGGTCGCCGTACTAGATCAGGCTGGGTTGACCACCCCCTTTCCCGTCCAGCGCCTCTGTATCCCTGACGCCCTTGCCGGACGCGACGTCTGCGGCAAGGCCAAGACCGGCTCGGGCAAGACGCTCGCGTTCGGCCTCCCCCTGGTCGAGCGCGTCGCCAAGGCGTCGCCGAAGCGGCCGACCGGCCTCGTCCTCGTCCCCACCCGCGAGCTCGCCGGCCAGGTCGCCGACGTGCTCCGGCCCCTCATCGAGGCCCGCTCGCTGCGGCTCGTCGCCGTGTACGGCGGCGCCCAGATGGGCAAGCAGATCGCGGCCCTCGAGGCCGGCGCCGAGATCGTGGTCGCCACGCCCGGCCGGCTCATAGACCTGATCGACCGCAAGGTGGCCAACCTGTCCGACGTCGGCCTGGTGGTGATCGACGAGGCCGACCGGATGGCCGACATGGGCTTCCTGCCCCAGGTCGAGTGGGTGTTGCGCCACGTCGGGCGCACCCACCAGACCCTGCTGTTCTCGGCCACGCTCGACGGCGGCATCCAGGGCCTGGTCGACCGCTACCAGCACGACCCCGTGTTCCACGAGGTCGGTTCGCCCACCCAGACCGTCGACGAGATGGCCCATCGCTTCCTGCTGGTCCACGAGATGGACAAGCCCCGGGTGATCGCCGCCATCAGCCGCTCGGTCACCCGCTGCCTGGTGTTCGCCAACACCAAGCGCAACGTCGACCGGCTGGCCCGCCAGCTGGTCGACATCGGGGTCGACGCCCGGGCGATCCACGGCGACCTGCGCCAGGAGGTGCGGGAGCGGGCGCTCAAGCGGTTCTCCGCCGGCACCCTGCCCGTGCTGGTGGCGACCGACGTGGCGGCCCGTGGCCTCGACATCGACGAGCTCGACATCGTGATCCAGGCCGACCCGCCGCCCGATCCCAAGACCTACCTGCACCGGTCCGGGCGCACCGCTCGGGCGGGGGCCGCGGGGCTGGCCGTGACGCTGGTGCTGTGGAACGAGGAGCTCGAGGTGCGCCGGTTCAAGCGCCGGCTCGGGCTCGACGAGCCGATCGTCGAGATGTTCTCGAACGACGAGCGCCTGGCCGACCTGGCCAGCTGGAACCCGGCGGCCGAGGGCGCGGCCTGAGCTTCCCCGCGGGCTCAGATCGCCGCGGTCGCCAGTGCCCACAGCAGGCTGGTGAGCGACAGCCCGTCCGTGATCTGGCCGGTGGCGATCAGGTCACGGACGTCGTCCACGGGCACCCACGCGACCCGCTCGCTCTCGCCGAAGTCGGTCGGCTCGCCGATGTGGTCGGCACCGTCCGCCACGAACACGTGGAACATCTGGTCGGACGACCCGTTGCTGGGCGCGTACGCGCCGAGTGAGCGCAGCGGGCCGGGCCGCCAGCCGGTCTCCTCCTCGGTCTCGCGGCGGGCGGCGTCCTCGGGCGTCTCGCCCGGCTCGATGCGGCCGGCCGGGACCTCCCATCCCCAGGTGTCGGTGATGAAGCGGTGGCGCCACAGCATCAGGACGCCCCGGGCGGGGTCGACGACGACGGTGCCCGACGCGGCCTGCGGGTAGCGCACGACGTGGTGGTCGAAGCGGTCGCCGCCAGGGATCTCGACGTCGACCAGAACGAGCCGCATCCACTCCGAGGCGTAGATCGGGCGTTCGCCATGGATCGTCCACCGCACCGGCCCCACCCTAGGTCCCGGCGTCGGGGGTGAGCTCCCGCCACATCCGGACGTGCGGCCCGATGTCGGGCTCGACCCACTCGTCGCCGACGGCGACGAACCCGGCCCGCTCGTAGAACCGCCGGGCGGGCACCCGGGCGTGGCACCACACGAGCGTGCCCCCGTGCCGGCGCACGTGGTCGACCACGGCGGCGAGCACCTGCGTCCCGATCCCGGCGCCCCGGAACCGCTCGTCGGTCGCCATGCCCCGGAGCCGCCAGCTGTGGTCCCGGTCGGGCAGCCAGGGGCACGCCTCGGGCACGACGATGGCGGTCCCGACGACCGCTCCGTCGTCGTCCCGGGCGGCGAACGCGGCCGCCTCGGGATGCGAGTCCGCCGCGAGCCGGGCGGCATGCGCCGGCAACCCGGGTCGCAGCACCCGCCGGCGCAGCGGGTGGGTGAGGGACGGAGGCACCCGCTCGACAAGGATGCCGCCATTCTGGGGTCGGAAGTGGTTGGCTACCAACCACTTGTGACGCCAGAACGAGGAGACCCGGAGCGGCAACGCGCCGCCGCGCTGGCGGCGACGGTCCGCGAGCTGGCGACCGACGCGGGCGTGGCCCTGGACCCCACCCTGCGACTGTGGGCCCTGGCCGGCCAGGGCCCCGCCGGCGGCGGGGGAGACACCGCCACCGTCGCCGGACGCCCGTCGAGCGCCGACATCGCCGCCGCCGTCGGCGCCGCGCTCGGAGGCCGCCACCGACGGCGGCCGGCGCCGGGCCCAGGGCCTCCACGTGACCCCGCCCTGGTTGGCCGAGCACCTGGCCGGCCTGGCGCTCGCCACCGTGCCCCCCGACACGGCCGGCGACGCCACGGTGTGCGACCCGGCATGCGGGGGCGGGGCCTTCCTCCTCGCCGCCGCCGAGCGACTCGCGGCCGGTGGGGTGACCCGGCGGGAGGTCGTGCGCGAGCGGCTGTGGGGCGCCGACATCGACCCCGTGGGGCTGGCCGCCGCCGAGGCCGCGCTGGCCCTGTGGGCGGGGGAGTCGCCGCCGGCCGGGCGGCTCGTCGCCGGCGATCCGCTGGTCACCGGGCCCGGGCTGTGGCCGGACGCGCCGGCCGGGGGGTTCGGCGCGGTGGTCGGCAACCCGCCGTTCCAGAGCCAGCTGGGCCGGGCGACCGCCCGGTCGGCCGGCGACCAGCGGCGGCTCCGGGCCCGCTACGGCGCGGCCGTCCGGGCCTACACCGACACGGCCTGGCTGTTCCTGCTGCTCGGCTGCGAGCTGGTCCGCCCGGGCGGGCGGGTCGTGCTGGTCGAGCCGGCCTCGCTCGTGGCCGCCCGCGACGCGGAGGCGGTGCGGGCCGCCGTCGACCGCCTCGCCGACCTGCACGACCTCTGGGTCGACCCCGGCCGCGTGTTCGCCGCCTCCGTCCGGGTGTGTGCGCCCGTCCTGGTCCGCCGGCCGGCGCCGGCGCCCGCGCCGGCCGACCGCTGGCGAGGACTCTGGGCCGACGTCCTCGGCCTGCCACCGGCCCCGGCGGCCGCCGCGGCCACGCTGGGGGAGCGGGCCCGGGTCGTCGCCGGCTTCCGGGACCAGTACTACGGCCTGGTCGGGCTCGTCCGCGAGCACGATCCCGGCGATCCGCCGGGATCCGTCGCCCCCTGGTCACGACCGGCGTCCTCGACTGGGCCGGCTCGTCCTGGGGTCGCCGCGAGACCCGGTACGCCAAGCGGCGCTGGCGCGCCCCGGTCGTGGACCTCGGCCGGCTCGGCGCCGCCGGCCCGCCCGCCGCCCGGCGGTGGGTCGAGCGGACCCGCGGCCCCAAGCTCCTCGTCGCCAGCCAGACGCCGGTGATCGAGGCCGCGGTCGACGCCGGCGGCACCTGCGTGCCCTCGGTGCCGGTGCTGGCCGTCCTGCCGTCGGGGCCCGATGGGCTGTGGCGCCTGGCCGCGGCCGTGCTCGCCCCCGCGGCCACCGCCTGGCTGGCCCGCCGGGCAGCCGGGACCGGGATGGAGCGCGGCGTCCTGCGCGTCGCCGCGCCCGACCTGGCGGCGCTGCCGCTGCCGGTCGACGACCGGGCCTGGGACGACGCCGCGGCCGCGCTCCGCGCCCTCGCCGAGGACGGGGCGCCCGGCGCGCTCGACGCGTACCTGGCGGCCGCGGCCGCCGCGTACCGGGCCGGCCCGGCCGCCGAGGCGTGGTGGCGCGGCCGCATGCCGGCGGAATCGGTTCGACTCGGGGCCGCGCCGGCGGGCTAGCGTGGCGCCCGACATCAGGAGCGGCCCGTCCTCCGGGGCGGGCCCGGCAACCTGGTCTCGGACAGCCAAGGTGCCATCCCGGTCCGCCGGGGATGCGGCTCCGCCAGGAGCAACCAAGTGTCCGTGCCCCTCCCGGGGCGCACCATGGCTGTCCAGGGCCAGGGTCGACCCCGGACGAGGCACAGACGCGCGATGGCCCGATCCTTACACTCGAAGGGTGCAGCAGGACCCCGTGCCGCGGCCCGGCGGGCGGCGTGCACGCCGCGTCCGATGACAGACCACGACGGCGGCATCGGCTTCCGGCGGGCGCACCCCAGCGCGCTGCCCGCGACCGGCGCCTGGTGTCCCGGCGACCCCGAGGGCCGGCGGCGGTTCCTGGCCTTCCCGCGCGAGCGGCCGTTCGCACTCGAAGGCGGTGGGCTGCTGCGGGGCGTGACCGTGGCCTACGAGACGTGGGGGACGCTGGCGCCCGACGCGGGCAACGCCGTGCTCGTGTGCCACGCGCTCACCGGCGACAGCCACGCCGCCGGCGGGCTGGTCCCCGGCCACCCGCAGCCCGGGTGGTGGGACGGCCTGATCGGGCCGGGGCGGGCGTTCGACACCGACCGGTTCTTCGTCGTGTGCGTCAACGTGCTGGGCGGCTGTCAGGGCTCGACCGGCCCGGCGTCGCCGCACCCCGACGACGGCCGGCGGTGGGCGTCCCGGTTCCCGGTCGTGTCGGTCCGCGACATGGTGCGCACCCAGGCCGCCGTTGCCGACCACCTCGGCATCGCCCGGTGGGCTCTCGTCGCCGGCGGGTCGATGGGCGGCATGCAGGTGATGGAGTGGGGCGTGATGTACCCGGAGCGGGCGCGGGCGCTGCTCCCGGTGGCCACCGCCGCCGCGGCCAGCGCTGCCCAGATCGGCTGGTGGTCGAGCGGCCGTCGGGCCATCCGCATGGACCCGCGCTGGCGCGGCGGCGAGTACTACGACGCCGCGCCCGGCGACGGCCCCCACGAGGGCCTGGCCACGGCCCGGATGATGTCGATGATGACCTTCCGCAGCGACGACGTGTTCAGCGCCCGGTTCGGGCGCGAGGTCGTCGAGCCGGTGGAGGGCTTCACCCTGTGGCAGCGCTTCGAGGTCGAGCGCTACCTCGAGTACCAGGGCGACAAGCTGGTGCGGCGGTTCGACGCCAACAGCTACCTGCTGCTCACCAAGGCGATGGACCTCCACGACCTGGGCCGCGGTCGGGGCGGCATGGACGCCGCCTTCGCCCGGCTCCGGGCACCGGTCACGTCGGTGGGCATCCGCAGCGACATCCTCTACCCGCCCCACCAGTCGCGCGAGATCGTCGAGCTGGCCGCTGCCGCCGGGATCCCCGCCCGCTACGCCGAGCTGGACAGCCCGCACGGCCATGACGCGTTCCTCATCGAGGACGACCAGATGGCCGCGATCGTCCGCGACGTCGTCGCGGACCTGGAGGACGACGGTGACTGACGACGAGCGCCCCGACGGCGCCGAGGGCTGGCGGCTGGACACGACCGCGATCCGCTCGGGCCGGTCGTGGAGCCGGGACTCGCTCGCGCCGGTGCTGTTCCCGTCCACGACCTACGAGGTCGGCTCGGTCGACGACCACCGCCAGATGGCGGGGACGGCCCGCCCGACGCACTACTACTCGCGGTTCGGCAGCCCCTCGGTGCAGGAGTTCGAGCAGGCGGTGGCGGCCCTGGAGGGCGCCGAGGCGGCCCTGGCGTCCGCGTCGGGCATGGCGGCGATCACCGGGCTGCTGTTCGGGCTGTGCTCGACCGGCGACCACGTCGTCGTCCAGCGCCAGCTGTTCTCGGTGACGTCCACCCTGTTCACCGTCCACTGCCCTCGGTTCGGCATCGACGTGACGTTCGTCGACGGCACCGACACCGCCCAGTTCGTCGAGGCCGTGCGCCCCGGCCGCACCCAGCTGGTGTTCGTCGAGACGCCGGCCAACCCCGCCCTGTCGCTGACCGACATCGAGGCGGTGGCCGCCATCCCCGGGCCGTTCACGGTGGTCGACTCGACGTTCGCCACGCCGGTCATCCAGCAGCCGCTGTCCCTCGGTGCCGACCTGGTCCTCCACGCCGCCACCAAGGGCCTGGCCGGCCACAACGACGCCCTGCTCGGGGTGGTCGCCGGCGGCGCCGAGCTGATCGACACGATCTGGGCCTGGCACGTGGTCCAGGGCGGTCAGGCGTCGCCGTTCGACGCCTGGAACGGGCTGCGGGGGATCCGCACCCTCGCCGTCCGGGTGCGCCAGCAGTGCGCCACGGCCGCCGCGCTCGCCGAGCACCTGTCCGAGCACCCCGCGGTGGCGGGCCTCAGCTACCCGGGTCTGGACTCCCACCCGCAGCGCGACCTGGCGAAGCGCCAGATGTCGGCCGGCGGAACGCTGCTCGCGGTGGAGCTGGCGGGGGGCTTCGACGCCGCCCGCCGGTTCTGCGAGGCGACGCGGGTGGCCCGCATCGCGCTGTCGCTCGGCGGCCCGGAGACGCTGGTGACGCATCCGGCCACGATCGTGTCCCGGCTCCCACCGGCCGAGCGGGCCGAGCTGGGCATCTCGGACGGCCTCGTGCGCATCTCGGTCGGCCTGGAGCACGTCGACGACCTGCGGGCGGACATCGATCAGGCGCTGGCCGCGGCCGGCGCCGGCGGCGCGCCCGGCTGAGGTCGGCCGGGCCCGCCGCCGCGAGCCGGTGCGCGGTCAGGCCGCCGGCGGCGGGGTCCAGAGCCCGAAGTGGCTCCCCGCCGGGTCGGCCACGTGGGCGAAGGTGATGCCGTCCGGCGTCGACGATGCCCCGACGATCACCTTGCCGCCGGCCTGCTCGACCGCCGCGCAGGTGGCGGCGACGTCGTCGACCTGGACGTAGAAGACGGCGTACGTCGGAGGCGTGCCGTCCTGCACCGGGCCGCTCGTGTCGTTGACGCCGCCGCCGACCGCGTGGTCGGGCCCGGTGGTGACCATCGTGTAGGGCCCCTCGGGGGTGAAGGACCACCCGAACACGTTGCCGTAGAAGGCCTTGGCGGCCGCCGGGTCGGTGGTGCCGATCTCGAACCACGTCACCGGGAAGCCCGCGGCGGTGGAGGTCGGCGCTGGTGTGGCTGCTGTGTCGCTCATGGGGGGAGCATCCGCGGGGCCGGCGACAACACCCTGTCAGGAATTGCACGGGTGTGATTCGCCGGCCGGCGGCCGTCATTCGAGGGCGAGCCGCCGGCCGGGGAGCTGCAGGTTGTCCATGGCCGTGGTGTCGCGCTCGGGGGCGACCTCGTCGGTCACGCGGGCGGACGCGATCCGGTCGACCCGGAACACCCGGATGTCGTCGCGCAGCCGGCAGTGGCCGACCAGGTACAAGAGCTCGGAGGACACGACGAGCGCGGCGGGCTCGACGACGCGGCGGCTCGCGTTCCCGTGGCGGTCGCAGTAGTCGATCTCGACGACCCGGGACATGACCACCGCCTGCTCGACCGCGAGGGCGGCCCGGGAGGGGGCGTCGCCGTCGGGGCTCATGAGGTGGACCCGCCCGGTCAGGCGGCGGGCGGCATCGGCCTCCGCGGGCGGCATCGCCGCCACCACCTTGAGCAGCGCGGAGCGGAGCGCGTCGGCGAGCGGCGACCTGTCGGGGCGGGCGAGCGCGATGGCGAGGGCGGCGGCCTCGTCCGAGGTGAAGTTGACCGGCGGCAGCGTGTGGGCAGGGTCGATCGCATAGCCGCCCCCGGGCCCGGGCGTGGCGTAGAGCGGGACGCCCGCCTCCATCAGCGCCCCGAGGTCGCGCTGCACGGTCCGAACGCTGACCTCGAAGCGGTCCGCCAGCTGTTGGGCCGTGCGGGCCCGCGGCGCCACGGCCCGCAGCTCCTCGACGAGCGCGTACAGCCGGTCCGTCCGGTTCACCCCCCGAGCATGCCGTGCCGGGGGCGGCCCCGCGGGGTCAGATCCGCCGGTAGCGGGCCTCGACCAGGCAGTAGAGGGCGTAGGCGACGAGCCCGGCCGCCACCGCGCCGAGCAGCAGCGGTCCGGCCGGCTGCTCGACCAGCTTGAGGAGGGCGCCGTCGATGCCGATCGCCTCGGCGGGGTCGTACTCGATGGCGGCCTTGGCGAGGAACACGCCGACCAGGCTGAACACGACGCCCCGGGCCACGTGGCCGGCCACCCCGGAGGCGACGGCCCAGCGCTCGACGTGCGGTCCCATCTCGCCGCGCTCGAGGCGCTCGCGGAACTTGCGGACGACGCCCCGGTAGACGTTGTAGAGCCCGGCGGCCAGGAACCCGATGGCGACCGCGAGGACCAGCCAGCGCCCGGCGGGCCACTCGAGGACCCGGGCGGTCTCCTGGCTCTCGTCGCCGGTGCCGCTGCCACCGCCGGTGCCGCTCGGCCGGGACGAGACCACGAGCGACACGGCGACCACCGCGGAGGCGACGTAGAGCGCGCCGACGCCGAGCGCCTTGGCCCGCTTGGCCAGGCCCGAGGCGTCGTCGCCCTCGTTGCCCCGGTCGAACAGGGCGTCGCACAGGCGCCAGAGCGCGTAGCCGGCGAAGCCGACCGCCAGCGCGATCAGGGCCGCGGGGCCCCACGACTCGGTGGCCAGTTGGCGCAGGACGCCCTGGCGGTCGGCGGCCTGGCCTCCCTGGCCGAGCGGGATCTGGAGGGCGAGGATGCCGATCAGCGCGTAGCTCACGCCCTTGGCGACGAGCCCGAGGCGCCCGGCGCGCTCGACCCAGTCGCCCCGGACCGCCCGCCGGCCCGCCTGCCGTGCCCCGTGCACCGTCGTGGACATCCCTGCGACCCCCGTGTTGCGTCCGGTGGCGCCCCGGGCGGGCGCCGCGACCGGACCAGGCGTACCCCGAGCCGCCGGGCGACAGTCGGGCGGCCGTAGACCGTGCACGGATAGGGCAGGTCATCCCGGCCACCGTGGTCTGTGTTTCCCGCTCTTGCTGCTTCGCAGCGGGCCGCTTCCCTCTAGGGATCGGGCCACGGCTACGCCTTTCGGCGAGGCCTCCTAGGCTCGCGACCCGTGCCCGAGCTGCTGGAGGTCGAGAGCTACCGCCGCCAGGCCGAGGCGGTCGTCGGCCGGACGGTCGCCCGGGCCGAGGCGCCCGACGCCTGGTACGTCAAGGGCGGCGAGCCGGCCGAGGTCGAGGCTGCGCTGGCGGGCCGCCGGGTCGTCGGGGCCCGCCGCCGGGGCAAGCTGCTGGTCCTCGACCTCGACGACGGCACCCGGCTGGGCCTGCGCTTCGGCATGACCGGCCGGCTGCTGGTGGACGGGGCGACGTCGATCGAGCGCCTGGAGTATGCGAGCAACCGGCCCGACCCGGCATGGGACCGGTTCGCGCTGCACTTCACCGACGGCACCGACCTGCGCATCCGCGACCCCCGCCGCCTCGGCGGGGTCACGCTCGACCCGGACGAGGACCGGCTGGGCGTCGACGCGCTGGCGCTCGGCGAGGACGAGCTGGCGGCCGCGCTCGGCGCCAGCGCCGCCCCCCTGAAGGCCCGGCTGCTGGACCAGGGCCGGGTGGCGGGCATCGGCAACCTCCTGGCCGACGAGATCCTGTGGCGTGCCGGCCTCGACCCGGCGCGCCCGGCGGGCGGCCTGGGACCGGACGAGCGCCGGGCCCTGTACGAGGCGATGGTCGACGTGCTGGCCGACCTCGGCGCCCGGGGCGGGAGCCACACCGGCGACCTCCGTGCGGCGGCGGACGCCGACGGTCTTTGCCCGCTGGACGGCGCGGTCCTGCAGCGCCGCACGGTCGGCGGCCGCACGACGATCAGCTGCCCGGTCCACCAGCGCTGACATGCTGGCGGGGCGTGGGTTTCACAGGGCGTTCACCACGCGCCGTCACGCCCTCCTACAGTTGGCGGCCGCACGCCGGGTAATCTCATCGGCGGCTGGGGCCGGCAAGGTGGAGTGGATGATCGACGGCAGACGAACGACGGTGGGGTGGCTCACGGCGCTTCGCCGAGTGACCGCGGCGCTTCTCGTCGTCGCCGGGGCGCTGCTCCTCCTGGGCTCGTCGCTGGCCCAGGCCCAGACGCCGCCGGGCCAAGCGGGCCCGCCTCCGTCGTCGTCGAGCACCGAGCCGCCCACCACGCAGCCCCCCACGACGACGCCGACGACGGAGGCCCCGCCCGAGACCGAGCCGCCGCCGCCCGAGACCGAGGCCCCGGCGACGACGACGAGGCGCCGCACGGCGACGACGGCGTCCGACCGGAACGACGAGGAGCAGGCGACCGAGTCCGCAGCCGCGGCCCCCCAGCGCACCTTCACCACCACGGCCAACCTCCTCGTGCCGGGCGACGGCACGTCGGGCGCGCAGGAACCGGCCGCCACGACCACGACCCTGGCCGCGCAGAGCGGCGGCGGCGACGACACGAGCCGCCTGATCTGGATGATCATCGCCGGCCTCGCCGGGCTGGCGGTGCTGGTGGCGGTGCTGACGTGGCGCTACTGGCTGCTCACCAGGCCAGGCCTGAACCTCGAGGAACCCGACGACCCCGACGGCGACGGCGGCCCCTATGGCCCCCGCCCGGCCCCCGCAGGCGCGATGGCGGCCGCCGGGGCGGCGGGTGCAGCGACCTACGGCCGCGGCCGCGCACGCGTCCGCCCGGCCGACGCCCCGGCGGCGCCGCCATGGCCGCGGGTGCCGCGGCAGGGGCCAGGCCGACCAGCGACCCGTTCTGGGGCGAGCCGGCCGGCGCCGGCGAAGGCCGCCCGCCTCGCTCGTTCGCCGCGCCCGCAGGCGTCGGCCCGGCCGGCCCGGGAGGGCTCGGCACAGGCGCGGCGGCACCGCCCGCCGGCGGGACGCGCCGCAGCAGCGGCCCGCCGAGCGATCGCCGCGGCCGAGCACCCGCCTCGCCCCCGGCCCGGGGCAGCGGCGAGTGGCCCGCCGGTCCGGGCAGTCCCGGTGGTCCCGGCAGTCCCGGCGGCCGCAGCGGTCAGGGCGGTCCCGGAGGTCCCGGCAGTCCCGGTGGCCGCAGCCGTCGCGGTGGTCCAGGTGGTCCCGGCGCCGCGGGCGGTCCGGCCCGTGGGCCCGGCGCCCCGGCCGGCCGTGGTGGTCAGGGCGGCCGAGGGAGCCCCGGAACCCCCGGCGGCCGCGGGGCAGCGCCCGGCGCCCCGGGCGGGTCCGGCGGTGCGCGTCCGGCCGATGGTCGACGTGGTGCTCCCGGCGCGCCGCCACCTGCCGGCGGCGGCGGCCGGCGCTCCGGTGCGCCGCCTGGTCGGGGTGCGGCGCCCCGGGATGGGGGACGACCGAGCAACGCCGGTAGCGGATGGGGCCCGCCCGGCACGGCCGGTCCGCCGGCCGACCCGCGCCGGGCAGGTCCGCCGGCCGCCGACGTCGACCAGTGGGGAAATCCGCGGCGACGGTGAGCCACGCGCCGTCCGGTACGGTGCTGCACATGAGCGAGACGCTCGACGTCGAGGCGATGATCCAGCGCTTTCGCGACCGCGCCCAGGCGGTCAGGAAGCGGACCCTGCCGCCGGTCGCGGGCGAGGAACGGCTGCGGTTCATCCGCCAGGCCGAGACCGACTTCCAGGATTTCGCGATCATCGGCGACGCGAGCGGCGCGATCGAGGACGGTGTGCTCGTGCTGAAGGTCGACCTGCGGCCGGACCCCGCCGTCGAGTAGATCATCGTACATATGTTCGCATCGTAGCATCTCCGCGGGCTACACTGGACGGCGTGGTGGAGACCGGCGTTCCCGACGTGTGGCAGCCCTCGCTGCTCGGCGACGAGGAGATCGGCTTCGACGCGTCGCCGGCCGCCCTGGTGCGCCACGACCTCGGCCGGGGGGCGTGGTACGAGCAGGCGGCCGGTTGGGTCCGAGGGGCCGATCGCCTGTTCACGACGGTGATGGACGGCGCGCCGTGGGCCTCCCACGAGCGCCCGATGTACGACCGCACGGTGGTCGAGCCCCGGCTCACCACGCGGTTGTGGGAGGTGCCGCCCGACCCGCTGCCCGGGATGGCCGCGGCCCTGTCCGAGCGGTACGGCGTCGACCTGTCGGCGATCTCGGCCAACCTCTACCGGGACGGCCGTGACAGCGTCGCGTGGCACGGCGACCGGGTCGGCCGGGGGAGGCGCGAGACCGTGGTGGCCCTCGTGTCGCTGGGGAGCGCCCGCCGGTTCCTGCTGCGCCCGAACGGCGGCGGCCGCTCGGTGCGGCTCGCGCCCGGCCACGGCGACCTGCTCGTCCTCGGCGGGACGTGCCAGCGCACGTGGCAGCACTCGGTCCCCAAGTCCGCGTCGGCCGGGCCGCGCATCAGCGTGATGTTCCGGGAGGCCTACTGACCAGGCCAGACGCTCGCGCCGGCGGCCGCTCGACCGGCTCGAACATCAGCCGGTCCTCAGCCAGTCATCAGCGCTGACGCCGAGGGACTCGTCCACGATCGAGCGCACCCTGTCCTCGTCCGAACGGATGACGTGCGCATAGGTGCGCATCAGCGTCTTGATGTCGTGTCCCAGGCGCTCCGCCATCGGACATCCACCAGCGCCGGCACGATGTGAAGCCGTAGCTCCCGCTCGTACCGGTCGTACGTCGCTGCCCGCCACCGACGCCGACGACGGTCCAACCACTCGTCCCGACGCCAGCGACATCAGGTCGGCTGTCACCACCCCACCGTCGCGGCACCTTCATCCCGCACCTTGTCGCACCTCACTCCTCTGTCGACAACGACCGAGAGGCGACTGGGCGGTAGTCGCCGCCCCCACTGTCGGGCCGGGCAAGAACATCAGGGGCGAGGTCGGGGTGACCTCCAATGCGAATCAGCCCCTCCGGACGCAGAGTCGTGACATGCGAATCAGCCGGCCGGTCGGCGCCCAGTCTCTCGACGTCGCGGTGTCTACATCATCGACGGCTCTGACGATCCAGACGTCGACGGATGGCGAGGCATTCACCCAGACGCGTTTCAGCCGTCGGCTCCCCTCATGAGGTGCGCGGTGACGACCCGGGCACAGAAAGGAACCAGAGATGATGCTGAAGGACAAGGTTGCGGTGATCTACGGAGCCGGAGGCGCGGTCGGCAGTGCGGTCGCACGCGCCTTTGCGACTGAGGGCGCCACCGTCTTTCTCACCGGGCGCTCGCTGGCACCCGTAGAAGTCGTCGCCAAGGACATCGTTTCCGCCGGCGGGTCCGCCGAGGCGGCGGAGGTCGACGCCCTCGACGAACAGGCAGTGGAGGAGCATCTACAGTCCGTGATCGACCACGCGGGCCGCATCGACATCTCGTTCAACGCGGTCGGCATCCCGAGTACGAACGTTCTGTATGTCCCTCTGGTCGAGCTGGATGTCGAGCATTTCTCCCTGCCGATCACGACGCTCGTTACGCCGTACTTCCTGACCGCACGCCTGGCGGCAAGGCACATGATCCCGAACGGATCCGGGGTGATCATGACGGTCACCACCCTCCACTCGCGCACGGGATTCCCAGTGGCGGGAGGCTACGGCCCGGCGCAGGCCGCCAAGGAGGCACTCACGCGGGAGCTCTCCGCCGAGCTCGCGCCTCACGGCGTACGCGTGGTCGGCTTGCGACCACACGCGATGCCGGAGACGCACGCGATCAAGAACGGCTACGAGACTCGCGCAAAGGCCACGGCCATGACCTGGGAACAGTTCCAAGAGACGCTCGCAAGCAGAACCCATACGCGACGGCTCATGACGCTCGCAGAGACGGCAAACATGGCGGTCTTCATGGCGTCCGACAAGGCGAGCGGGATGACCGGAACCACCGTCAACCTGAGCATGGGCAGCCTGGACGACTAGCGGCCAAGCGAACGTCATCGCCGAGCTTGGAGCAACACATGGACGACAACCCCGACCAACAAGGAACGCAACGATGAGCGAAGACATCGGAGTCATCACGAAGTGCTACACGGTCACCTTCGAACGGAAGTCGAAGCACCCCGCCTCCCGGCTCTGAGAGCCGCGATCACCAACCCGGACGACGATCTCGGCCTGGATGGGTGCGCCGGCGAAGGTCGACCTGCGGGTGGGCGGCGACTACTTCGTCGACTTTCATGGCAATGGCGAGAGCGGCTGTCGGTACACGTTCGTCCACAACGGGCTGACCGATCGTGGCGTGGACGCGGACGAGGAAGGCCTACCCGCTGGATGGCATGAGTTCTTCGACCGTTGGATGATCACCTCGACGGCGTATCGCGAAGCCAGGACGAGCACACGGCGAGGTGGCACGCGCTGAAGCCCGCCTACCGGCAACGACTGGACGCGGTCATCCGAGGCCTCGCCGCCGATGCGCCGACGCCGTAGGCAGCCCCCAAGCACTCACCGTGAGCTACGCGAACGGGTGTCCTTCAACGCCGGATCGGTGGGTATCCCCGCATCAGCGTGATGTTCCGGGAGGCCTACTGACCCAGTCGTGATGGCGGAGGTGGCGTCGGCGACGGTCTCGCCTTTGTCCTACTGTTGTAGTACAATAGGGCAGGATGATCGGCTTCCATGTCACTGCGTCGTCGGCGGTCCCGACCTACATGCAGCTCGTCGAGCAGGTGAGGCGGGCGCTGCGTCTCGGGCGGCTCGAGCCCGGCGATCGGCTTCCGACGGTCCGCGAGGTTGCGGCGGCGGTGGCCATCAACCCCAATACCGTGCTGAAGGCGTACCGCGAGCTCGAGCACGAAGGGCTCGTGGAGGGGAGACCGGGCCAGGGGACCTATGTGGTGCGGTCGCTGTCGGGCCCGTCGCCGCAGACGCTCGACACGCTGCGCACGAGCCTCGAGTCCTGGGTCGACACGGCGCGCGCCGCCGGTCTGGAGCCCGAGCACATCAGGGCAGTGGTTGATAGCACGCTCAGCTCGCTGCTCGACGTGGAGGAGTCGGCATGAACGACGCGGTGGTCGCTGACGGGCTCACGAAGCGCTACGGGCGGACGGTCGCGCTCGACCGATGCTGCTTCGCGATCCCGGCGCACACGATCGTCGCCCTCGTCGGGCCGAACGGGGCGGGCAAGTCCACGCTGCTGCACTGCGCCACCGGCCTGGTTCGCCCGACGAAGGGGACCATCACCGTCCTTGGCGGGCCCGCGGGGGATCGGACGCTTCCACGCGTCGGCTTCGTTGCCCAGGACGCCCCGCTGTATCGGGACTTCACCGCGGACGACCTGCTCACGATGGGCAACAAGCTCAACCACGAGTTCGATCTCCCGTTCGCCCGGGCGCGGCTCGTCGACGTGGGGATCCCTCTCGACCGCCGGGTGGACCGGCTGTCAGGCGGCCAGCGCGCCCAGGTGGCGCTGTGTCTCGCCCTCGCGAAGCGTCCGGGGCTGCTGCTCCTCGACGAGCCGCTCGCGAGCCTCGATCCGTTGGCCCGTCGGGAGTTCCTCTCGGCGCTCATGGACGCGGTTGCCGAGGAGCCCATGACCGTGGTCCTCTCGTCGCACCTGATCGCCGACCTCGAACGGGTCTGCGACCACCTCATGGTGCTGCGGTCGGGGCAGGTCAAGACGCTCGGCGCCATCGACGAGCTACTCGCCACACACAAGCTGCTGATCGGCCCGCCGCAAGCGCGCCGACCGAAGCCCGCCGGCGTCGAGAAGATCGTGTCGGCCTCGAAGGCTGAACGACAGATCCAACTACTCGTGCGAACCAACGGCGAGATGCTCGACCCGACCTGGGACCACTACGACGTCTCGCTCGAGGACGTCGTCCTGGCGTACCTGGCGGAGCGCGCCGTTGAACCGCTGCTCGACATGGAGGTGGCGGGCGCATGATCTGGCTCGTCTGGCGGCAGCACCGCAAACAGCTCATGTTCGCGGTGGCCGCGCTCGTCGTGCTCGCTGCGTTCTTCGTTGGCACCGGCCGCCCGATGCACGACCGGTTCGAGCGAGCGGGCCTCCCCGATTGTTTGCCTGAGGCCAGGGAGGCGCCCGTCGTCGTCGACCTCACCGCCCAGGTCGGGGTACCAGGACCAGAACCGGCCCTCCCCGACGGCGTCGACAAGCCGCCGGAGCCGGACACGCCGGTTCTGGACGACACCGCCCTCGCCAACGGCCGCTGCGCCCGGGACGCCCGTGCCTTCTTCGACGACTACCAGAACGTCGTCTTCGTCGGGCTGCTCCTCCTGGTCCTGCCGATGCTCGTCGGCATGTTCTGGGGTGCACCGCTGATCGCCAGCGAGGTCGAACACGGAACCCACCGGCTGGTCTGGACCCAGGGCGTCTCGCGCCTGCGCTGGGCGACGACCAAGATCGGCATGGTGTCCGTCGCCGTACTCGTGATCACGACGATCTACGCCGGACTGCTCACCTGGTGGATCACGCCGGTCATACAGACCTCGGGACAGCGGTTCGCCTACATCTTCTTCGACATCCACGGCATCGTCGTCTTCGGCTACGTGATGTTCGCGCTCGCGCTGGGCGTCTTCGCCGGCGCGGTCACAGGGCGCCTCCTGCCGGCCATGGCAACCACCGTCGTCGGGTTCATCGGCGTCCGTGTCGGCGTGATGTTGGCGGCCCGAGATCGCTACATGGCGACCGAGACACGCCGCCTCCCGCTTCTCGACACCGGGTACCCGCAGATACGCAACGACCTCAACGGCGACTGGATCGTCGCGAGCCATGCCGGCGCCAACACCGAGATCCTCACGGTGCACCCGGCCAACCAGTTCTGGGCATTCCAAGCCATCGAGATGGCGATCTTCGTCGCCCTCGCCGTCGGCCTGCTCACCGGCGCGATCTACTGGACACGGCGCCGCGTCACCTGATCGACCCACCCGGGCGCGTCGGCCGGGCGTATCGGCCTGATGTCCCGGAGGCCCACTGACCGGGTGTGCAAGGCTGTCGGCCATGGAGGCGTCGAGCGCCGGTCCCGAGCGGCTCGAACGCGTGCTGGCCGCCATCGACGAGGCCAACGCGGCGGACCCCCACACGATCGTGGTCGGCGGGTCCGTCCGGCCCAAGGAGCAGGCGCACGCCGAGATGATGACCCGCTGGGTCCGCCAGCTGGCGCCGGACTGCAACGAGGAGCAGCTGATCGCGGCGCGGGCGCACCACCTGCGACGGTGGGCGATCCCCCGGGACGCTTACCCGCGTGACCGGGGCGGGTACCTCCGCTGGCGCACGGCCCTGCGGCGCCAGCACGCGGAGGACGTGGCCGGGATCATGCGGGACGCGGGCTACGGCGACGAGTCCGTCGCCCGGGTGCAGGCGATCGTGCGCAAGCAGGGGCTGGGGCACGATCCGGCCGTCCAGGTCCACGAGGACGCGCTGTGCCTGGTGTTCCTCGAGACCCAGCTCGACGACCTGGCGGGCCAGCTGGACGAGGACAAGATGGTCGACGTGCTGCGCAAGTCGGCGGCCAAGATGAGCCCGGCGGGGCTGGACGCGGCGTTGACGGTGCCCTACTCGGATCGGGGCGCCGCACTGCTGCGGCGGGCGCTCGCGCCGGCGGGGAAGGCGGCCGCGGACGCGGGGCCGGACGCAGTAGGTTGACCCGCTCGATGACCGGTGACGCCGCCAACCGGAGGGACCGACACCCGTGAGCGATCGCGACACCAGCGCAGAGGGCGCCGAGGGCGAGGACGAGTCACCCCCGACGGATGACCAGGAACCGACGGCGCCGACGAACGACCCGTGGCTGCCGCGCGCCGCCTCCGAGCCGATCGCGGACGAGGCGGGTCCGGACGCCGAGCCGGTGGCCGGCGCCGCTCCGGGCGGCGCCGCGCCGATGGCGCCGTCCTGGCGGCCGGCCCCGACGCCGCCACCCCTGCCGCCGCTCGTCCCGCAGCCCGCCGACGACCGGCCGCCGCCCCCGCCGCCTCGGGCGGAGGAAGCGGGGGAGCCCGCCGCGCCGCCGCCTCCGGTGGAGTCGGGTGAGTCGCCGGCGCCCGGTGCGGAGGCCCGAGCGGCGTCGTGGTCGGGCGAGCCGCCTCCGCCGCCTCCGGCCGGGTCGGCTGAGCCGGGTGCGCCGCCGCCTCGGGTCGCGTCTGGCGACTCGCCGGCGCCCGGTGCGGATGTCGGGGCCGCGTCGTGGTCGGGCGAACCCGTCGCGCCGCCGGCGCCTGCGGGGACCGGCGAGCCGGGCTTCGAACCTGGCGCGCCACCGCCGCCGCCTGCCGGGGAGAGCGAGCCGCTGTCGTCGTCCGAGGAGCCCGCCGAGCCTCCCTGGCAGCTGACCCCGACGCCGCCGTGGCCGCCGGCCGGGGCACCCGCCCCGCCGCCTCCCGGCGCGCCGCCGTACCCTGGTGCGCCTCCGCCGCCCGGCGCGTCACCCGAACCTGTGGCCGGCGTGCAAGGAGCGCCGCCCGTGCCGCCGGTGCCTGTGCCCGGCGTTCCGAGTGAACCTCCGCCGGTGCCGTCGGGACCATCGCCGGCGCCGCCGCGCGGCGCTCCGAGCGAACCGCCTCCACCGCCGGCCCCGCCCGGTCCGCCCGGCCAGCCCGCGTCGGCTTGGGGTGGCCTGCCGCCGCCTCCGCCGGGCGCGCCGCCCGGTGCCCCGCCGCCTCCCGGCGCGCCGCCGTACCCCGGTGCGCCCCCGCCTCCCGGCTACGGGCCCCCGTGGGCGGCCGGGCCGCCACCCGCGCCGGCTGTGCCCGATCCCCACGGGATCGGTCCTGCGGTCGCCCGGCTCAGCGGGAACGGCCGCCGGGCCGGGCGGGTCCCGCTCGTGATGCTCGCCTCGCTGCTCGACGAGGGCGACGCCGTCGCCGTGCTCGTCGTCGGCCGGTTCCGGGGCGAGGGCGGCGTCGCGGCGCTGGTCGGCGATCGGATCGTGCTGGTCAACGAGCGGCAGTGGAAGCCGGACGTCGTCAGCATCCCCGTCGACGCCGGCCTCGCCGTCAAGGGGTGGCAGGACGACCGCAGCGCGTCGCTCACGTTCGTGGCGGGCGAGTCGCACGAGACGATCGACACGATCGTCGACCGCGGCCTGGCCATCGAGATGGCCCAGCGCATCCGCCGTGTGACGGGCGCGGCCCCGGATCCGCCCCCGCCGGGCCCGGCCGCGGCGCCCGGCCCGGCCCCCGCTTGGTCACCGACCCCGCCACCACCTCCAGGCCCCGCCGCGCCGCCGGCGCCGCCCGCTGCGCCGCCACCTCCGCCCTGACCGGGCGGACCGAACGGGGCTGTGGGCGCCGGGGCGGTCCTTGCTAGTGTGGATGGCCCACGCGGACGTGGCTCAGCTGGTAGAGCATCACCTTGCCAAGGTGAGGGTCGCGGGTTCGAATCCCGTCGTCCGCTCCACAAAGCGCCAGGTCAGGGGCCTCCTAGGAGGCCCCTGAGGTTCGCGTCGCCATGACCCGCTTGCCAATCGAGTCTGCCAAGTTCGCCGGTGTCGACCCAGACACCGGCCGAAAGCGGTACCTCTTCGAGACCGTGCGCTCGCCGAACAACCGCGCCGGCGCCAAGGCCGCCGACGCCCACCTCGCCCAGCTCATCGCGGCAGTCGAGGAGAGGACGCGCGCCCGCGCCTCGTCCGCCGTCGAAACCGGACGTGCTGCTGCTGGGCGAACTCCGCGCTGACCCAGCGGCATTCGGGTCAGACGCGACCCACGACTCGGCATCCGCGCCAGGACCAGCGAACCGGGCAGCTGGATCGGCTGGCGCACCCAAGAGCGGCCAAGACCACACGCGCTCCCCGCCTGAAACCCGCGAAGCTGCACATCCCGTCCATGGATGACGTACGCGCGGTCCAAGCGGTGGCGCCCGCGGGCTTTGCCGCGTACGTGCAACTGGCCGCAACTGTCGGCGCCCGGCGGGGCACGCTCGTAGCCCTCCGATGGGGTGACCTCGACTTTGAGAAGGGGACCGCGACGTTCACACGCGCGATCGCCGAGTCAGGCGACGGGGTCGTGGAGAAGGGCACGAAGGCGGACCGGCCCTACGTGTCGTCTCTCGGCCCATCGACGGTGTCGGCACTCCAGGCACACCGCCAGCGCGCCATCGAGCAGGCACGGCGCATCGGTACGCCCTTCGGAGCTGAGTCGTTCGTGTTCTCCGATGACGGCGGCCTGACGCATTGGAACCTCTCCTGGCCGTCACACGCCTGGAAGCGCTACTCCGCCAAGGCGGATGTGCAGCCAACGCGGCTGCACGACCTCCGCCATACCGCGGCGAGCCAGATGCTCATGGCTGGCGTCGCGATCTCGATCGTCGCTGAACGGCTCGGCTGTACGGAGGGCAACATCCTGCGCACGTATCGCCACTTCATTCCCGGTTCTGACCGCGAGGCCGCACTCCTCATGGACCAGATGCTGAGCGGAGCGGACTGACGTTCTCCGTGCCGGTGGAGCCCGCGTCCTTTACCTTCGACGGCACACCAGCCAGCAGTTCGTCCACGGCGGTGCGCGGGATCAGCACTTTGCCTCCAACATGGGGGACCCGATGCAGAACGCCGCGGCGCACGAGCCGAGCGATGGTGTCCTCGGAGACCTGCAGCACGACCGCAGTCTGAGCCACCGTGTACACGGCAGGCTCCGGCTCGCAGATGCGGCGCAGGTAGGGTCGGAGGATCCGCTCGACGGCCCGTTCGACAGCGTCTTCGATGCACGTTTCGATGGACGAGACAGGGCTGCCCGTGTCGTCCGTTCGAAGTCGCCGCTGCGTGTCCATCACCCCCGATATGCCCAATCCAAACACGGAAAAGGACGACCGACGCCGAGAGTTGGCTTCTTGGTGCCAGTACGGGTCGCCAGTGACCAGGACGTAGCTCGGCGCGACACATCGGCGTTCTACGGTGCTGTGTCGTGGCGATTGTCGGCGAGGTACGCGACGCTGAAGGGCTCCGCGAACTTCGCGCTCACGATGGCAACATCAGGAGGATGGGACGCCCTCCCCGACTCGACGACCTGCCCTGCGCAAGGTCGGATGGCTGGCCGACGGCGACGGCTGCAACGGTGGTCCCCGATCCCGCCGTCCTGGTGGCGCCCCTCGCGGGTTGGCCGCCGCGAGCAATAGGGTGGCGGCGGTGAGGATCGACCTGCTGTACGTGCCTGACTGTGCGAACCACGCCCCCGCCCGCGAGCGCCTGGACACGGCGCTGGCTCGGGTCGGCCTCGCCCCGGTCGTGCGTGAATACGAAGTCCGATCCGGGGACGACGCGGCCCGGCTGGGCATGCGGGGCTCACCGACTATCCTCCTCGATGGGCGCGATCTGTTCGCCGACGACGCCGTTGCTGCATCGCTGTCGTGCCGGCTCTACGACAACGGCGACGGGCTGGAAGGTGCGCCGTCGGTGGCGCGGCTGGTCCACGCCCTTTCAGGGCACAGCCCCTGAGCCAGACCAGACGTCGCGCACGAGCGCTCTGAAGCCTCGCCCCACTGGATCGACCACGCCAGCGCCCCGGGGCGGTCGATCGCGCTCACATAGGCATTTCGTAGAGTGATTTTCGCGCTGACAGGCCTAGGAATCCGAGATGGCGAAGCATATCGTTGCCTGAGATTGCGAGGAGGGGCCGTGATCGATTCCCTCGAACTTGGCATCCCTGGGGTTCGATTTACCCTGGGTGATCATGTGTGCGCCTTCTATCGCGGCCTGAAGGAGCGCGACGAGATCCTTATCCCGTACCTGCGGGCAGGGCTCGAGGCCGGTGACAAGTGCGTCTGCATCGTCGATGCGACAGATCCGTCGACGGTGCTCACCGCCTTGGGCGACGAGATCGACGACGTCGACCGCTGTGTGGAGTGTGCGCAGCTAGAGGTTCGCAGCTCGACCGACACTTACCTGCGATCCGGCCGGTTCTCGAGCGGCGAGATGCTCGACTTCTGGCAGGAGTCCGTCGAGCGCGGCGCTCGACGCCGGTCCCTTCTCCTTCAGCCGCTCCGTTGGCGAGATGACGTGGGCGCTGCGCGACGTGGCGGGTGTCGACGAGCTGATGGGGTACGAGTCCGAGCTCAACCGATTCCTGCCTCGGTACCCCCAGGTGATCCTCTGCCTCTACGACCTGCACCGGTTCAGCGGCGAGGTGCTCGTCGATCTGTTGAAGACCCACCCGCGGTGCTGCTCTTCGGCAGAGTGCTCGACAATCCCAACTACCTCGAGCCCGCCGAGTTCCTGGCCTCGAGGCAGTGACCGCCATCGCCAACGCGACATCCCGGGCGCGGGGCTCGGATTTGGCGGCTCGCGATCAGCTGACCAGCCTGCAGGGCTTGCTCGTGCTGTCGATGCTGATGACCGAGAGCGACGACGAGCGCCAGATCTTGCACCTTGCCACCACGTCGGTGCCATCGTTCGCGCGCTGCCACCTCGAGGGTCTGTACCTGCTCGAGGGCGGGTGGCGAGCGGCGGAGACGCCCTGCACGCGGGCCGAGGTGCGCGCCGAGCTCGAGGCGCAGCTCAACGTGCTCGGAAGCGGCGGCGGGGCGCTGTCGGTCGAGGGCGAGGCCTGGAGCTGGGCGTTCCCGCTGCGCAGCCTCAAGGGTCACATGGGTTACATCGTCGTGGGCTCGCAGGAGGAACCGCCGCCCGACGAGCTGTACCTGCTGCAGATCCTCTCCCAGCAGACCAGCGTGGCGCTTGGCAACGCCGACCTCCATGCGCGCGAGCGGGCCACGGCCGAGGAGCTCCGGGCCACGACCGAGAAGCTGCAGACCGCGAACGCCGTGCTGGCTGACACCGTCCAGGCGCTCGAACGCAGCACCGCCATCCACGACCGGCTGACTCGGGTCGCGGTTGCCGGCGAGGGCCAGGAGGGCATCGCTCGGGCTGTGCACGAGGTCACCGGTTATCCCGTCGGCATCGAGGACCGGTACGGCAACCTTCGGGCCTGGGCCGGCCCGAACCGCCCGGAGGTGTATCCGAAGGACCCGCCGGCCCGCCGAGAGCAGATGCTGCGGCACGTGCTACGAGAGGGCCGGCCGATCCGGGAGGGCGGCCGACTCCTCGCCGTCGCTCGCCCGCGTGACGACGTCGTCGGCGTGCTGCTGCTCGTCGACCCTGCGGCGACGGCGGGGGAACAGGAGCACGTCGCTCTCGAGCACGGGGCGACCGTGCTGGCGATGGAGCTCGCTCGTGTGCGGAGCGTGGCCGAGTCCCAGCTGCGTGCCCGGCGAGACCTCGTCGAGGAGCTGCTCGCCGGCACCGACGAGGAGAGTGCGCTCACCCAGGCCCAGGCGCTGGGCTACGACCTCGAGCGCCCGCACCGCGTCGTCGTGGTCGTAGGCCGTGCTCGCTCGAGAGACGACGACGTCTTCCTGCACGCGGTCCGGCGAGCGGCGCGGGACACAGGCGTGGGTTCCCTCCTCGTCGCCAGGGCCGGGACCGTCGTCGTCCTCTCGGATGCGGACCAGCCCTGGGAGCGGTTCCGGGAGGTGGTGCTGAGCGAGCTCGGGGGCGGCCGCTGCCGCGTCGGGGTCGGCGGCCCGAGCGAACGTCCCGCCGACCTGCCTCGGTCCTACCGCCAGGCGCAGCTCGCTCTGAAGATGCAGGACGCGTCGAAGCTTGGCGACAAGGCCACCGCCTTCGACGACCTCGGGATCTACCAGTTCCTTTCCGAGGTCGAGGACGTGGCCGCGATCGAGCAGTTCGTGCGGACGTGGCTGGGCGCCCTGCTCGACTACGACGCCCGCAAGCGGTCGGAGCTGGTGCTCACCCTCAGTCGGTACCTCGAGTGCGGGTGCAGCTACGACGGCACCGCCGCCGCGCTCTCTGTGGCCCGCAGCACGCTGAAGTACCGGCTGCAGCGCATCCGGGACCTGTCGGGGCACGACCTCGCCTGCCCCGGCACACGCTTCAACCTGCAGCTGGCCACGAGGGCGTGGCAAACGCTGTCCGCCCTGCGGGCGTAGCCCGCAGGGCCGCCGCGGATCATCGGGTCAACGGCCGTGGCGGGCCCAGTGCCCCGCGAAGAGCTCCTCCTCGTCGACCGGCCGAGGGGTGATCGGACGCGACACCCACGTGAGGTTGATGAAGTGGCGCGCGTTCACGTTCTCCGTGGTGATGTTGCCGCCCCAGGTTCCGCAGCTCAGGCTGAGCGTGAAGTGCAGTCCGTTGCGGGCGCTGCCGGCGCCCTCGTTGAGGTTCTGGTTGACGAGGACCCGGGCGGTCTTGGTGCCGTGTGCGAGCGCCTCGACGTGCGCGTCGTTCTGCGTGTGGATGCCGCAGGTGTGGCCCAGGCCCTGGTAGCCAGTGATGGCATTGACGATCTCGACCGCCCGCTCGATGCGGCCCCCGTATCGGTACACCGCCAGCACCACCGAGAGCTTCTCGCCGGAGAACGGGTGGTCGGGTCCTGCGCCCTCCTCCTCCACGATGAGGAAGGTGCGGTCGTCCGGGATGACGAAGCCGGCCAGCTCGGCGATACGGGACGCGGGCTTGGCGATCACGTCGGGCGTGGGGATCTCGCCGCCGTCGGGCCACATCGCCCGCTGGAGCCTTTGCTTCTCGTCGGCGGTGCACACGTGGCCACCGGCGGCGACGAGCCGCTCGATCGAGCGCGTCGTAGACGCCCGCCTCGACGACCGCGGCGTTGTCGGCCAGGCAGCTGGTGGCGAAGTCGAAGGTCTTGGCTGCGGCGATGGCAGCGGCGGCGTCGTCGAGGTCGGCCGTCTCGTCGACCACGTGGACCGTGTTCCCCACACCGACGCCATAGGCCGGCGTGCCCGAGCTGTAGGCGGCGCGGACCATGCCGGCGCCGCCGGTGGCCACGACGAGGTCGGACTGGCGCATGAGCTCTTGGGTCGCGGCGATGGACGGCTCGGCGATCGTCTGCACGAGATCGGCCGGCGCCCCGACCTGCTCGCAGGCCCCGCGCATGTACTCGACGACGGCCGCGGTCGACCGCTTGGTGCGCGGGTGGGGCGCGATCACGATGGCGTTGCGGCCTTTCAGGGCGAACAGTGCCTTGACGGGCGGCGTGGCATCCGGTCCGGTGGTCGGGATCAACGCGGCCACCACGCCGACGGGCTTGGCGATCTTCGTCAGGCCGCGTTCGGGGTCGTCCTCGACGACGCCGACGGTGAGCACACCGCGCATGTCGGCGAGGACGCCGAGCACCCGCTTGTTGATCTTGGTCACCTTGTCGGAGTGGTTGCCGAAGCCACCCTCGTCGACGGCCAGCCCGGCCAACGCCTCGGCCCGGTCCTTACGAGCCACCGCCCAGGCAAGCGCCGTCACCAGGTCGTCGACCTGCTCCTGCGTGTAGTCAGCGATCGCCGCCTGCGCTGCCCGCGCCCGGCGCATGATCTCTGAGACGTCCGTGGTCACGCTGGTCATGCGATCACGGTGACAGGTCGGTGGTGGCGGGACTTCGCCATGCGAGCGCGAAGGGTCGGCCCAACATTGGCCTCTGGGTGAGTCGTCTCCAGCCGACCCGGTCGACATCCTGTCGTCATGGACCTTCGCGAATCGCAGCCGCGGATACCGGAGTGGCGTTCGGTCATCGACCGCGCCGAGATCGGGGAGATCGGCGAGCCGATCTACAACGTCGATCGCCGCGACCCCCGCACCTTCGACGCCATCTTCGTCGGCGGCGGCGCCGGGGGGCGGTTCGGCTCCGCGTACCTGCGTGCCCGCGGCGGGCGCCAACTGACCGTGGACCGGTGGCCCTTCCTCGGTGGCTCCTGCCCCCACCAGGCGTGCGTGCCCCACCACCTGTTCTCGGAGGCGGCCCGCGAGCTCGACCTGGCCCGGTGGCTGTCGGGGACGCTGTGGTTCCGCGATTTCGACGAGAAGCGAGCCTCCATCCTCGAGGTGGTCGAGTTGTTCCGCAGCGGGCGCAACGCCGCCCATGCGTTCATGAACTGGCAGAGCAAGGAACAGCTGGGGATGGAGTACATCCTCAACGCCACCGCAACGGTCATCGACGAGCACACGGTGGAGGTGGCAGGGGAGCGGTTCCAGGCCGACAACCTCGTGCTCGGCACCGGGGCGCGCACCGAGGTCCCGGACGTGGGCGGCATCGGCCTTCCGGGTGTCTTCGACTTTGCCAGCCTGGTCGAGGAGCTCGACTACGAGCCCAACCGGTGCGTGATCATCGGCGGCTCCAAGGTGGCGATCGAGTACGGCTCGTTCTTCCAAGCCGCCGGGTGCCCGACCACCATCGTCACCCGCAGCCCCCTGATGCGAACCGCGAGCCTCCACCACGTCGACGAGGACCTGCGCGACTTCGTCGTCGACGGCATGCGCACCCGCGGGATGACCATCCTCGAGGGGGCCAACCCGGTCGAGGTCGTGGGCAACGGCCGGGTCGCCGCCGTCGACGTGCGCCTTGCCGACGGCACCACCGAGAGGTTGCCGACCGACTTCGTGTTCCTCGGGACGGGAGAGCGGGCGTGCTCGGAACCGTTCGTCGCGAGCCTCGGCGTGAGCACCGATGAGCGCGGCTCCGTGGTGGTGGACGCCCGTATGCGGACGTCGGTGCCCGGCGTGTACGCCGTCGGCGATCTGATCGGCCCGCCGATGGAGATGTTCAAGGCCCGCAAGTGCGGCATGACCGCGGCCCGCAACATCATGGGGGAGGCGTACGAGTTCGACTTCTCGGAGTACCCCGACTTCCTCCATTCCACGTACGAAGTGACCTGGGTGGGCCTGACGGAGGCCGAGGCGCGGGAGCGCTACGGGAACGTGGTCGTGATCCAGATGCCGCCCCCCGGTGTCCACCCGAGCGACATCCCGCTGCCCTGCGCGGAGGGCAGCATGCTGCTCGCCTTCACCCACCCGGAGCTCACCGGGTTCCAGAAGTGCGTCATCGACGCCGCGAGCAGGCGGGTCGTCGGCCTGCACCACGTCGGGTTCGGGGCCAAGGACGCGTTCCAGTACCTCGATCACCTGCTGCGCCGCCCCGGCGGTCTGCCGATCGACGAGATGGCCGAGATGAACGAGCTGTTCCTCAATCCGGAGCACTTCATCCAGCTGTGCCGGCTACGGGCGGGCAACGTCGCGCTCAGCGACTTGTGACCGGGCCCAGGCCTCGGCCTCGGCCACGAGCCCTGCCTCGGAGCGGCGGGCCCGTGCCCGCCGCTCGTCCCGCCAGCGGGTGGCGGCGTCGAGCCGCCCGCGCAGGCCGTCGCAGTGCTCGCGCACCCGCGCCGGAGCGGCACCGCCGGGGGCGGTGCGGGTGGCGACCACTTGGGCGGGCTCGGCGGCCGCGATGAGCGCGGGGCCGACCTCGATCGTCTTGCCGAGCACCTCGGTCGACGCCAGGGCGAGGTCGGACGGGGTGATCGCCGTCCGGTCGCCATCCAGGGCAACCGCGACGGCGCGGCCGACGACCCGGTAGGCCGAGCGGTAGTCGATCCCGGCGCCGAGCACGAGCTCCTCGGCGAGATCGGCCGCGCCGGTGAAGTTCATGCCGGCTGCGGCGGCCAGCGCGTCGACGTCGACGGCCAGGGTCCGGACCGCCTCGGCGCCGAGCGCGACGACCCGGCGGCCCAGCCTCAGCGCCGCGGTGACGTCGCCGTAGGCGTGCAGCCAGTTGTCGGTGCGGGCCGACGGCGTGCGCTGGGTGACGAGGAGGCCGGTGGCTCGACCGACGAGCGTGCCCGCGCCGGCGCGGATGACGGCCAGCGCGTACGGGTTGCGCTTCTGGGGCATGAGCACTGACGCGCGGCACAAGGAGGCGTCCAGGGTCACGTAGCCGAAGCTCGGGCTGGCGAATATCTCGAGGTCCTCGGCCAGACGGTCGACGGTCGTGGCCGCCTGAGCGGCGGCGACCACAGCGTCGGCCAGCCCGTCGGTCGCCCACATGGCGTCGCGCGTGTGCGCTCCGGGATCGTCCAGGCCGAGCAGCTCGGCCAGCCGCAGCCGATCCAGCGGCACCCGGGTACCGCCGACGCCGCCGACGCCGGCCGGCGACCGGTCGGCCCAGCGGTGGGCGAGCTCGACCCGGTCGAGATTCCGGGCAGCCTCGGCACCAAACCCACCGAGGTAGTGGCCGAACGTCGAGGGCTGGGCGGGCTGGAGGTAGGTGGTGTCGGCCCACAGCGTGGCGGCGTGGGCCTCCGCCTGGGTGGCGACCGCGGCCACGAACCTGGCCACCGTCTCGTGCAGGTCGAGGAGGTCGTCACGTAGCGCCAGCCGGAACGCGATGCGACCGGCCTCCCGCCGTGTGCGCCCGGTGTGCAGCCAACCGGCCACGTCGCCGAGCCGCCGTTCCAGCTCGCGTTCCCGGCTGTTGTAGGCGTCGCCGTAGAGCGGGTCGTAGGGGAACTCCTCGGCCGGCGTATCGAGCCACTCCAGGAGCGTGCTCAGCAGCACCGCCGCGTCCGCGGCCGGGGCGACGCCTGCCTCGGCCAGGGCGACCACGTGGGCCAGGTCGGCGAGGCCGAGCCCGCGGTGCAGGAGCGGCGCGTCGGCCACCTCGAGGGCATAGCCGGCCTCGACCAGCTCAGGGGCCGGGCCGCTGGTGATCCGCGCCGAGCCGCCCAGGTAGCCCTCGGGGACGGCCGGGCTCACGGCGCGCTCGCCGGTCCGTTGAACAGCGTGGGCGCGCCGCCCGTGACCAGGAAGACGACGGGCTCCTCGACCCGGCGAGCGGCGGCGGCGTCGATGAGCGCGGCCATCGCCTTGGCGCCGAAGACCGGGTCGAGGAAGACGCCCTCGGTGCGGGCGACCAGCCGGGTGGCGCGCTCCCCCCCGGGCGAGGCGCGCCCGTAGCCGGGCCCGAGACAGCCGCCCACGACCACGACGTCGTCAGGGTCGGCGCGAGGCAGCGCCGATGAGCTCGCTGGCGCCCGCGGCCAGCTGTGTCACGCGGCCGACGCATTCCTCCACCGGCCGGCTCACGGTCACGCCGACCACCGCATAGGACGCCTGCAGCCAGCGGGCCCCGGCCACGAGCCCGGCCTGCGTGCCGCAGGAGCCGGTCGCGAGCCACAGCTGGCGGGGGGTCAGGCTCGCGTCGACCAACTGCTGGGCCAGCTCCATGCTGGCTTGCGCGTAGCCGGTAGCGCCCAGCGGGGTCGCGCCCCCGCGCGGCAGGGAGTACGGGCGCCGGCCTCGGGCGCGCAGCTCGGCGGCGAGCGATTCGATGGCCCCGTCGACCGAGGCCCGGTCGCCCTGGCCCGTGAAGCGGATGTCGGCCCCTGCGAGGTCGTCGAGCAGCAGGTTGCCGCTCGAGGGGACGCGGTCACCGTAGAAGACGAGGTACGGGTCGAGCCCACCGCACCGGGCAGCCAGAGCCGCCAGCATGGCCCAGTTCGACTGTGGGCCCGCGCCGGTGACCAGGCAGTCGCAGCCCCGGGCCTGAGCGTCGGCGACGAGGTACTCGAGGGCCCGCACCTTGTTGCCTCCCAGGCCCAAGCCGGTCAGGTCGTCGCGTTTCAGCCAGACCTCCACGCCGATCGCGTCGGAGAGCCGGGCGGCGGGTTGCAGCGGCGTGGGTGTCGTCGCCAACTGGACCCGTGGCAGGGACACCAGGGAGCTCATTGGCGCACCTTCGGCACGCCAATGGGCACATCGCCGCTTCGCGGCGAGGGCACTGTGTTGATGGTTCGCTCGCTTCGCTCGCTCACGGCTCTTGGTCGCGGGCGGCGGCGAGCACCCGGTCGACGAACGCCGGGGCCGCGCCGAGGGCGCGCCGGGGGTCGAGGCAGCGGGCGAGCTCGGCCTCGTCGAGGTGCTTGGTGATGGCCGGGTCGGCGAGCAGCGCCTCTGCGAGGTCGACCCCCCGTCCGAGCCCGGCCATCGTCGCGTCGTACACGGCCTGGTGAGCGGCATGCTTGCCGATGCGCTCGGCGAGGGCGCGCAGCACCGGCTCGGACAGCACGTAGCCGCCGCGGGCCTCGAGGTTGGCCTGCATGCGCTCGGGGTGGACGTCGATCCCCTCGAGCAACCGGCAACCGAGCTCGAGGGACACACCGGTGAGCAGGCACGCCTCGGGGAACACGACCCACTCGGCCTTCCAGGCCCGGCCGTCACGCTCGTGCTCGTGCACCATGCCCTCCACGGCGACC
The DNA here is from genome assembly GCA_963830865.1 of uncultured Acidimicrobiales bacterium. Lineage (GTDB taxonomy): Bacteria > Actinomycetota > Acidimicrobiia > Acidimicrobiales > VFJN01 > ZC4RG19. The sequence continues at coordinate 142,998 of CAWHNU010000003.1, forward strand.
GCGGCGTCGGCCCGCACCACACGGGCGAGCGTGCCCAGGTGCTCCGACATCTCCGGGTTGCGCTTGTGGGGCATGGTGATGCTGCCCACCTGTCCGAGTGTGAACGGCTCGGACACCTCGCCGATCTCGGGCCGCTGCAACTCGTACACCTCGTTGCCGACCTTCGCCAGCGTCGCCGTCACCATGGCGAGGAGGCCGAGGAACTCGGCGACGCGGTCGCGCGCCGTGATCCAGGCGATGTCCGGGGCGACCAGGTCCAGCCGCTGGGCGAAGGCGTCGAGCAGCGGGAGCGCACCATCGCCCCAGAACTCCATCGTGCCGAGCGCCCCGCCCAGCTGCACGACTTCCCAGCGGCGCCGGCCCTCGACCAGTCGCTGCCGGTGGCGGCGAAGCTCGGACGCCCACACCGCCGCCTTGAACCCGAAGGTCACCGGCAGGCCTGGCTGCCCGTGGGTGCGGCCGCAGAGGATCGTGTCGCGGTGACGCTCGGCCAACGCCAGGGCGGCGGCCTCCGCTCGGCGCAGGTCGCGGTCGAGCACGTCCCCGACCCGGCGCATGACGAGCGCGTTCCAGGTGTCGGAGATGTCCTGCACGGTGGCGCCGAAGTAGACCCACTCGGCTGCGGCCCCGGGGAGCACCTCCTGGAGGCAGCGGATCAGCCCGAGCGTCGAATGACCGGTGGCCTGTGTCTCGGCCGCGACCCTCGAGAGATCGAGCAGCTCGACGTCGGCATGCACGCGGATGGCGCGAGCGGCGTCGGCGGGCACGAGGCCGACCTCGGCCTGCGCCTCGGCGAGCGCGGCGAGGATGTCGAGCCACGACTGGAGGCGCCCCCGGTCGTCGAACAGCTGATGCAGCTCGGGCGTCGCCCACAGGTGGCCGTAGACGGTCGAGTCGACGAGGTGCGCACCCATCGTGAGGGCCTACCCGACCAGGGCCTCGTCTCGCCGGTCGACACCGGTGAGCCATCGCAGCGCCCCTCGGACCTCGTCAAGGCTGGCTCCCCACGGCACGGTCGCGCGGCCCGCCTCGAGGTCGACGCCGCGCTCCAGCAGGCAACACTTCGTGAGCATCAGGTCACCCCTGCCCGGTCCCGCCGCTCGTTGGCGCGGGCAGATGTCGACGCGGGGCGGCTCGTCGCCGTAGAAGTGGCGGTGAAACTGCAGCGACCGTTCGCAGCCCACGAGCAGCCAGTCGTGGCGCTCCTTCGGCCGCGTGTCGAGGAACTCGACCTCCGCCGCGAGGTCCACCCCCGAGCCCCGGCAGGGGAGGAGGTAGCGCGCGGCCGGGTGCTTCGCGGCAAGCGTGCGGATGTCGACGGCATCGAGCACGAGCTCGACGGGCGGCAGAGCCTCGTCGAAGGCCACGACCTGCGTGGCCATGTCCAGCAGCTTCGGCGGTTCAGGGGGCACGACCTCGGTCACCCGGATCCGGACCGGCGCCGGCTCCCAGATGAAGTTGACATGCTCGTAGCGGCCCTGGACGACGTACGCGCGCCCGCCGGGCCGCGCGTTGGCCAGCGCGAGCCGCGCCAGCGCGGTGGCGTTGCCGACATCGGTGTCCGGCGCGTCGATCGACACGACCTCGTGCGGGCCGGCCAGCACCCGGGCCTCGACGACGGGCGCGAAGAGGGGTTCGTCCGACTCCTTGCGGACGGCGACCAGTGCGGTCGCGCCGTGGTTGCGCAGGACGAGGTACTCGCTGCGTCGATAGACCTCCCGGCCGAGCAGGAACTCCATGAGGTCGGGCTCGGTCAGGGGGACGTCGACCTCCTGCACCGACAGGCCGCGATAGGGGCGGGTGATCGTGTTCGGCGCCGGGTCCGGGATCATCGCGGCCGGCCGAGATCGGCGGTGTCGGCCCGTAGTCCCAGGCGGAGGGTCTCGAGGGCCAGGATCTCGTCCGGCGGCACGTTGCCGATGTTGGTCTCGGCGCCGAGGTGGTGGACGAACCACGCCTGCTGCGCCTTGCGCGGGGCTTCGAAGATGACCCTGTCGACGGGCAACCGGGTCGCGATGGCGTCGACCAGGTCGTCGCGGACCTTGCCGTCCTCGTGATAGAGCCCGACCGTGCCACTCTCGCGGCCCTCGGCGATCACCCAACGAGCCCCGGCAGCCAGGTCTGCCTCCATCTCGTCGAGCCAGCGGGCGGTGACCACGGGGGCGTGATCGTCCTTGGCCCCCGTCTCCGCCAGCACGACGAAGTCGGCGCAAAGGGCCCGGACCAGCTCAGCCTTGCGCCGCGGCGTCAGCGCCCCGAGGCCGTTCGAGACCTCGATCGCCTCGATCCCCGCGTCCTGAGCCCAGCGGCACAGCTCGGCCAACCGATCCTGGGCTGCCGCGATCTCGAGCAGAGTCCCGCCGAGTGAGAGGGTCACGCCCGCCGAGCTGCAGAGCGCGACACGTTCCTTGAGCTTCGGGTCGACGTAGGCGATCCCCCATCCGACCTTCAGCACGTCGACGAGGTCGCCGGCTTGGGCCAGGAGGGCGTCGAGGGCCGAGACCGTCATGCCCTTGTCGAGCACATGGGTGAGCCCGCGCTGGCGAGGCTTCGTCTGGCGAGAGGGGAGATCGAGGAAGTCGGGACAGTCCCACACGGCGAACACCCTCCAATCGTCGTCATCTCGACCGTACGGGCGGCGACCCGCACCGTCTGTAGCCCCGCAGTGCGAACGATGGCGGTTCCTTCGCGTCCGCGGGCCATGGAGCCGCCGACGGCCCGTCCTTACCGTTCACCTCAGCGACGTCAGGAGGATCCTGGTGAGCCAGCGACTCGTTGTGATCGGCGGCGGTGCGGCGGGCATGTCCGCAGCGTCCGCAGCGCGCCGGATCGACCCGACCCTCGAGATCGTGGTGCTCGAGAGCGGTGGCTACGCGGCGTACGGGATGTGTGGCCTGCCGTACTACGTCAGCGGGCTCGTCGAGCGGGCCGAGCAGCTCCTCGCGTACCCGCCCAGCTTCTTCCGCGAGCAGCGGAGGATCGACCTCCGGCTGCGCGCCACGGCGACGGCGCTCGACCCCGAGCGCCACGTCGTCCACTATTCGCACGAGGGCGAGGAGCACCGGCTCCACTACCACACCGTCGTCGTGGCCGCCGGAGGGGCGCCCGTCGTGCCACCGCTCCCCGGCGTCGACGACGAGCGGGTCTTCGCGGTGCGCACGCTCGAGGATGCCATCACCCTTCGGTCCCTCCTCGATGCCGGCCGGATCGGCCGGGCCGTCGTCGTGGGCGCGGGCTACATCGGCCTCGAGATGGCCGAGGCCCTGCACGACCGGGGCGTGGCCGTTGTCGTGGCCGAGTTGCTTCCCCGGGTGATGCCGAACCTCGACGAGCCGGTGGCCGCCCTAGTCGAGGAGGAGGTACGCCGCCACGGCGTCGACCTGCGACTCGGCGCGCGGCTCGAAGGCATTCGCAGCGGGGTGGTGGACCTCGACGCCCTGGTGGACGGCGAGACGCTCACGGTCGACGCGGTCATCATGGCGGTCGGCGTGCGTGCGGCTGGCAGCGTCGCGGCCAGGGCAGGCGCCGCCAGCGGTCCTGGCGGCGGGCTGCTCGTCGACGAGCAGATGCGCACGAGCCTTGCCGACGTGTACGCCGCCGGCGACTGCATCGCCCCCTGGCACCTGGTCCTGGGCCGGCCGGCGTTCGTGCCCCTCGGCCCGGCCGCCAACAAGACGGGGCGTGTGGCCGGAACGGTCGCGGCGGGGGGCGACGCCCGGTTCAGAGGGATCGTCGGGACCGCGGTGGTGAAGGTGTTCGACCTGGCCGTTGCCCGTGCCGGGCTCACCTTGGCAGAGGCCGAGTCCGAAGGCATGGCCGCGGTCGCAACCGATGTGGTCGGCCGGTCGCGGGCCAAGTACTACCCCGGCGCCGAACCCGTCAATGTACGCCTCGTACACGAGCCAGGGGGGCGGCTGCTCGGAGCCCAGATGGTGGGACCCGAGGGCGTGGCCAAGCGGATCGACGTCGTGGCCGCTGCCCTTCAGGCGGGCTTCGACCTCGACGACCTCACCGCGCTCGACCTTTCCTATGCCCCGCCCTACGCCCCGGTCTACGAGCCGGTACTGCTGGCCGCCCAGGCCGCCACCGCCCAGGCCGCCCCGGCCGCCGCCGCCCCGGCCCGGCCGGTCCTCGCCGAAGTCTGATCGATGTCGATCCAGCAGGCGCCGGTGACGGGGAGGCGGGTCGCGGTGGTGACTGGCGGCGGGTCGGGCATCGGCCGCGCGTCGGCGCTCCGTCTGGCGGCCGAGGACTTCGCCGTTGCGGTGGTCGACATCGATGCCGTCACCGCCGCCGAAGCAGCCGGCGAGGCGGGCATCGGGATCGGTGCCGACGTCGCCGAGCAGGCCGACGTCGAACACGCCGTTGGGCAGGTGATCGACACCTTCGGCCACATCGACGTGCTCGTGAACAACGCCGGCATCACCGGCTCGGCGGCAGCCACGGTCTGCCACGAGACCCCGGTGGAGGACTGGGACCGGGTCTTCGCGGTGAACGTGCGTGGTGCGTTCCTCTGCGCCCGGGCGACCCTGCCCGCGATGGTGCGCCGGGGTAGCGGCCACGTGATCACCGTCGCGTCCGCCGCCGGCCTGATCGCCTTTCCGGGCCGCTGCGCGTACACCGCTTCGAAGGGCGCAGCGTTGCAGCTCACCAAGTCGCTGGCAGTCGACTACGCCGGCGCGGGCATCCGCGCCAACGCGGTCTGCCCCGGCTTCGTCGAGACGCCGATGACCCAGTGGCGGCTCGACGTGCCCGAGCTGCGGGCGAGGGTCGAAGCCAACATCCCGCTCGGCAGGGTGGCCCAGCCCGACGAGGTCGCCGACGCCGTCGCCCTGCTCGCGTCAGACCGGCTCGCCTACATGACCGGGCACGCGCTCGTGATCGATGGCGGCTGGACCGCGCTGTGAGGCAGCGCCACCCGGAAAGGATCGGACCATGACAGGGAAGCTGGACGAAAGGGTCGCCTTCATCACAGGAGCCGGCTCGGGCATCGGACGGGCCACGGCCGAGTTGTTCGCGTCCGAGGGGGCCGCGGTCGCGGTGGTCGACCTCCGAGCCGACGCCGCCGAGGAGACCGTCGCCAAGATCGCGGCGGAGGGCGGTCGGGCACTAGCAGTCGCGGCCAACGTGGCTGTCGACGCCGAGGTGGCCGCGGCCGTGGCCCGCACGGTCGACACGTGGGGGCGGCTCGACGTCCTCTACAACAACGCCGGCGTCGACAGCCGCGGCTCGGTCGCCGACGCCACCGAGGACGACTGGGATCGCTGCTTCTCGGTGAACGTGAAGGGCACGTTCCTCTGCTCGCGGGCGGCGGTCCCCCACGTCGCCGCGAGCGGGGTCGGCGCGATCGTGAACCAAGGCTCGGTCGCCGGGCTCGTCGGCGTGCCCAACTTCGCGGCGTACTGTGCCGCCAAGGGCGCGGTCGTCGCCCTGACCCGCTCGATGGCGATCGACCTCGCCCCCCGGGGCGTCCGGGTCAACGCCATCTGTCCTGGCACCGTGTTCACGCCGCTCATGGAGCCGCTGCTGCGCGCTCGCGGCGACGGCGACCTACAGGCGGGGTTGGCGAAGACGACGGCGAAGTACCCGATCGGTCGACTCGGGACGCCGGAGGAGATCGCCCGCGTCGCCCTGTTCCTCGCCAGCGACGACGCCTCGTTCATCACCGGGTCGATCGTCACCGCCGACGGCGGCATGACCGCCCAGTAGGAGGATCGATGGCGTTCCACCTGAACTCCGACAAGCTCGTCGCCCTCGACGACGCGGCCGCGCTCGTGGCCGACGGCAGCACGGTCGCCCTGGGCGGCGGGCTCTCCGCCCGCCTGCCGATGGCACTCGTGCGAGAGCTCATCCGCCAGGGACGCCGTGACCTGCACGTCGTCGGGTCCGCGCACGGCATCGATGTGGACCTGCTCGTGGCGGCCGGCGCGCTCGGGGTCTGCGAGGAGAGCTACGTCGGCTTCGAGCAGGACCTGGGCCTGGCGCCCGCCTTTCGGCGTGCGGCCGAACACGGCGAGATCGAGGTGCGCGAGAGCTGCTGCGTCACCCTGGTCAACCAGCTGCGCGCCGCCGAGCTCGGCCTACCGTTCCTGCCGGTGCGCGGCGTCAAGGGCTCCGACATTCGCCGGCTCCACCCCGAGTACGGCGAGGTCACCTGCCCGTTCACCGGTGAAACCCTCGTCGCGGTCCCCGCGCTGGAACCCGACGTCACGCTGCTGCACGCGCCATTGGGCGATCGGCGGGGCAACCTCCACCTGGAGCAGCCGTTCGTGTTCGACGAGCGATTCGCCCACGCGTCCCGCAACGTCGTCGCCACCGTCGACCGCACCGCCGCGACCGAGGAGGTGGCTGCCGCGGGCATCACCGTCCCCGCCCACCTGGTGGCGGCCGTGGCCGAGGTGCCGTACGGGGCCCATCCGACCTCGTGCTACCCCGCCTACGCCTACGACCGCAGCCACCTCGCCGAGTACGTGCAGGCGGCCACGCGCCGGCGGCGAGACCTTGGCGGCCTACCTCGACCGCTACGTCACCGGTGCACCGACGGAGAAGGCCTACCGCAAGCTCGTGGGCGAGGACCGGCTCGCCGAGCTGACTCGGTGGTCCGAGTCGACCGACTCCTGGAAAGAGCTGTTCTCGTGAGCTTCTCGATCGATGAGTGGTTCGTCGTGACGTTGGCCCGCACGATCCGAGACCGCGAGGTGGTGTTCCATGGCTTCGGCAGCCCGTGTGCGCAGGTCGCCATGCACCTGGCCCGCCACACCCACGCCCGCGACATGCTCCTCGTCGAGGGAGCGACGTACGCGGTGAACCCCGACCCGCCGTTCATCCCGCCGACCGGCAACGACGAGAGCCTGCAGCGGGGCGCCGTCTACCGCATGAGGATCGAGGAGTTCTTCGACGCCGCGATGCGGGGCGACGTCGACCGCATGTTCCTCTCCGGCGGACAGATCGACGCCTTCGGCAACACCAACGTCACCGCCATAGGGCCGCTCGCCCGCCCCAAGGTCAAGCTGGGTGGGGGCGGGGGCGGCTGCAACCTGGCGGCCACCATCGACCACCTCACGCTCTGGACCACCCGGCATCGTTCGGGGCGCACGCTGGTCGAGCGGTGCGACTTCGTGACCGACATGGGGCACCACACGCCCGAGGGCTCCGCGCCGAGCTTGGATTCACCGGGGGTGGGCCCGAGTGGCTCGTGACCGAGCTCGGCATGTTCGACTACGACGGCGAAGGCCGCGCCCGGCTCCGCGAGGTCTTCCCCGACGTCAGCCTCGCCGACGTCGAGGCGGCGACCGGCTTCGAGCTCGAGGTGGCCGCCGACCTGCGTCCCGTTTCGTCGCCCAGCCCGGCTGAGCTGGCTGCGCTGCGGGCCATCGACCCCCTCGGTGTGCGCCGCCTGGAGTTCTCCCCCGACGAGCTGCGCCGCACGTTCAGCCACGGCGAGGCAGCAGGCTGCACATGTTGAGCGGCCTGGCCGCCGTGTTCGAGCCGCGCCGGGTCGCGCTCGTCGGGGCGTCCGACCAGCCCGGAAAGATGGGCGAGCTGTTCTGGCGCAATCTGGCCAGCTTTCCCGGCGAGGTCGTGCCGGTCACGGCATCGGCCGAGACCGTCGCCGGGCGCAAGGCATACCCGACCTTGGCCGCGGTCGACGGCGACGTCGACCTCGCCGTGGTGGTGGTGCCCGCTCGCGCGGTGCCGGCTGTCATCCGCGACGCCGCGGCCAAGGGCGTACCCGCCGCAGTCGTCATCACCGGGGGCTTCGCCGAGGCGGGTCCCGCCGGAGCTCGTCTCCAGGACGAACTGATCGCCGCGGCCCGCGCCGGGGGCGTGCGCATCGTGGGGCCCAACTGCTTCGGCGTGCAGAACTGCGACCTGCCCCTCAACGCGTCGATGGCCAGCGGCGCCCCGCCGGGTGGTGGGGGGATCACGCTCGCCACCCAGTCGGGCGCCTACGGCATGGCCATCCACACCCTCGGGCTCGACGAGCACACCCGGTTCGCCAAGGTCTACGCCGCGGGCAACAAGGCCGACATCGGCGACGCCGAGCTCTTGCGCTACCTGGGTGACGACCCCGCCAGCCGCACTCTGTGCTTCTACGTCGAGTCTCTCCCCGAGGGGCGGGCGTTCTTCGAGGCGGCCCGCGCCGTGACAGCCACCAAGCCGGTCATCGTCACCAAGACCGGACGTTCCGCCGCCGGCGCCCGGGCCGCCCAGTCCCACACCGCCGCTCTTGCCGGCAGCGAGCGGATCTGGCGGGCCGCGGTGGACCAGGCAGGTGCGATCCTCACCCGATCCGGGCTCGAGATGATGGACACCGCGCGAGCGCTCGACGCCCAAGCCCCGCCCGCGGGGCCCAGGGTGGCGATCATCACCAACTCCGGCGGCACGGGCGTGGAGCTGTCCGATCTGCTCGCCGATGAGGGCTTGGACGTGCCCGAGCTGTCCACCGGGCTCCAGGACGAGTTGCGGGCGCTGCTGCCCGCCTTCGCCAGCCCGCGCAACCCTGTCGACGTCACGCCCGTCTGGAGCCGGTTCACCGAGCTGTACCCGCTGCTCGTTGAACGGCTGGCACGCTCGGCCGAGGTCGACGCCGTCGTCCCCGTGCTGCTCCAGCGGGCGGCGATCGACGAGCGCGTCGCCGTCGCCGTGCGTGACGCGGTTGCTCGTTTGCGGGCGGACGGCGTTCGCGTGCCGGTGTACGTGTGCTGGGTGGCGCCGCGCTCGGCGCGCCCCAACGCCGATCTCCTCCAAGACTCCGGGGTGCCCTGCTTCGAATGGCCGGAGCGCACCGCCCGTGCGCTCGGTCACGCCGTGCGCTACGGCCGGGCACGCGCTCGCGAGAGAGCGCCAGTCGTCCACTCCGACCGTCACATTGGACCCGTCTCCTTGCCGGACGGGCTGCTCGAGCCCGATGTGGGCGCCGGCCTGCTGCGAGCAGCCGGCATTGCCCCGGTGGAGTCGGTGACGTGCGTGAGCAGCGCCGATGCTGTCGTCGCGGCAGACCGTTTCGGCTACCCGGTCGTGGCCAAGGTCGTCCACCCGAGCCTCGTTCACCGCAGCGACGCCGGCGGCGTCAGCCTCGGCCTCGCGGACGGTGACGCGGTCGGTGCCGCGGCCGACCGACTCCTCGGTCTGGTCTCCGGCGCCCGAGTGCTCGTACAACCCCAGGTCACGGGCGTCGAGGTCGTCGTCGGCGGGCTGCGTGATCCCCATTTCGGCCCCGTCGTGATGGTCGGCCTCGGCGGGATCCTCGTGGAGGTGGTCGGGGACGTGGCCTTCGGCCTCGCGCCGCTCGGGCCGGACGAGGCACGTCGGCTCATCGCCAGCCTCCGCGGCCGTCCCGTACTCAGCGGCGCCCGCGGTGCCGAGCCGGTCGACCTCGGCTCGGTCGCGTCCGTGGTCTGTGCAGTGGGCGACCTGCTCTGCACGGTCCCCGAGATCGCCGAGCTCGACCTCAACCCACTGCTCGCCGACGCTTCCGGCTGCATCGCGGTGGATTGGCGAATCCTCGTCGCGAATCCGCCCTGACGGCGCGAGGCGAGAGCCGCCTATTCACCCCACCAGAGCGCAGAAATGGCCGGCGCTGCTCCGTACCGTTCCACCTAGGCAGCCGCGCTCGGACGAGCGCTGACGGCGGCCCTTTGACACAGGGGGATTCCCATGCGAGTCGGATCCGAGGATGTGCTCCTGCCAACGACGATGGTGGGCAATTACCCGAACCCACGCTGGTACGACGGGCAGGGCTTCGCCACGTACCCGAAGGGCGAGTTCGTCTACGACGCGATCAGCCGCGAGGCCCTGGAGGACGCGGTCGGGGCGATCGTGCACGACCAGGAGGCGGCAGGGATCGACGTCATCGCCGACGGGCGCGTCTACGGCGGCGACTCACCCTACGGTCAGATCCTGTACCACTACGTCGAGCGGATGACCGGCTACCGGCTGTCGGGCCCGCCGATCGGTCTCCCCATCTACTCGACGCTCTTCTCGCCGACGTGCGTCGGCGAGGTGCGCCGCGAGCATCCCTTCCACCTTGCCACCCTGCGCGCCATACGCAAGGCGACGCGCAAGCCGGTCAAGGTCTCCTACACCGGCATCCAGGTGCTCGCCGCCGCCACCACGAACCAGTACTACAAGGAGACCCGGGAGCTCGGCCTCGCCATCGCGAAGGCGTACAACGAGGACTTCAAGGAGCTCGCCGACAACGGCTGCGACATCATCCAGCTCGACGAGTTCGTGTGGCCGTACGGCATGGGAGACTGGGAGATCGAGGCCTTCAACACAGCCGTCGAGGGCGCGGACTGCCAGTTCTGGGTCCATACCTGTTGGGGCAACTACTCGGGCACGCCCGGCTACTTCCCCGACGAGGAGGAGCGGGAGTTCGGTGCGTGGGTGCTCGACCACAGACCGACCACCGCCCCGGCGCCCGAGCGGGCCCGAGGGATCTTCCCTCACGTGTTGGATGCCCACCTCGACGCCCTCAACTACGAGGTCGGACGCACCGGCCCCGACGACCTGAAGCCGTTGCTCGACAACAACTGGACCAAGGACTTCGTCGCCGGCGTCATCGACGTCAAGAGCACGATCACCGAGACCGCTGACGAGGTCGCCGACCGCATCCGCCAGGTGTTGGAGTTCGTACCAGCCGAGCGGGTCGGCCTCTCGACCGACTGCGGGCTGATCAACCTGCCGAGGATGGTCGCGGCCGGAAAGCTGCGCGCCCTCGCTGACGGCGCCGCGATCGTTCGACAAGAGCTCGGCAAGTAGCGCGGCGAGACGGCGCGAAGGCCGGACAGGCGTGACGACATGATCGTCATCCAGGTCGCTCGCTCACGATGGGAGGGCCTCGAAGAGGGCGGCGAAGGCCGCCAGCGACCCCTCGCGCCCCAGACGGGCCGACAACGCCGGGCTGGTGAGAAGCGCCTCGGTCATGTCGTGGACGACCTGCTTGGTCGCTGCCGCCGCCGCGCTCTTGTCGCCGGCGGCCTTCCGCAGCACGTCCGGTACGACGGGCTCGCTGTCGAGCGCGGCATCGAGGAGAGGAACAGGATGATCGAGGCGCGCTCGCAGCTCCTGAAGGAACGCCCGCCCCAGGGCGGCCCCCACCGTCGCTTCAACCGCCGCCACCTCCCACGAGGCGGCGGTGCCGGGGTCGCCCGCGTCGATCATTGCTGCGGAGGTCGCGCCGGTGACCTGAAAGCGCGCCAGCCGGGCCTCCCGCGCCGATGCCAGCTTGGCCAGCGCCGCCGAGAGAGGCGGGTCGGGAGCATCTCGCTCGGCGTGGCGCAACGTGGCCACCAAGCCGAGCTCACGGCGCACGACCATCCTCGCGACCTCAGTGGCAAGGGCATCGTCGGAAGTGAGGTCCTCGGCCACGGGAACTGAACCTACCGATTTCGACTTCGAGCAGCGAGCAGTTCGTCGCTCCATGGGAGGTTTCAAGCATGACATCGTATACAGCTCCAGCGAGGAAAGAGCTGTCGGGGCACCGCAATTTCACGTGGTTCACACCGGTCGGTTCGCGGGCCACCGAATACGAGGACTTGACCGTCGACGAGCAGTCGACACCGGCACACTATGCGTTTCAGGGATGGCCGATTCGGTTCGACGATGGTCGCGATCCGTACTTCGAGGGAACGACCGCGTTGCGCTCGTCGGATTGGTACTTGTACCGGGACCCCAACCAGACCATCCAGCGCACATATGTGTCCGGTGTCAACGAGTCCGAGAAAGCCCTCGAGCGCTCCATCAGCGGCGCCCGTGACGCCGGCTTGTTCTCGTTCGCCAACGCCGATTGGGTGGAAAATGGGCTAGCAACCCACTACATGACGTTCCCTTACGTCGAGTATGGGCTGTTCCTGGCGCTCTGCTACGCGGAACGGGAGGCGCTGTCGGACACGACGACGTTCTCGATCGTGTTCGAGGCCGCCGACAAGCTCCGCCACCTCCAAGACGTCGTGTACTACTCCTTCGAGCTGGCCGACGCCTTTCCGACGTTCGATGACCGCGACATCGCCCAGGTGTGGAAGCAAGATCCCGCATGGCAGGGTGCCCGCGCCGCGGTCGAGAACATCATCGCCCTGAACGACTGGATGGAGATCGTCGTCGCTACCAACCTCTGCTTCGACCGCATCTTCGGCGAGCTCGCCAAGGTCGAGTACTTCAGTCGGTTCGCCGCCGCCAACGGCGACGTGGTCACCCCCATCATCATCGCCTCGTCGGAGGCCGACAGCGCCCGGACCCTGCGCTGGACCGTGGCGCTCATGGAGCACCTGCTCAACGACCCGCTCGAAGGCAAGCACAACCGTGAGCTCGTGGGGGAGTGGATCGACAAGTGGACCGACCAGTCCCGGGCTGCGGCCGAGGCCTTCCGCCCCGTCTTCGATCAGGCGCCCTCCCGGCCGTCGACCTTCGGCGAAGCGATGCAGCGGGTCGACGCCAAGAGGAACTCCGTGCTCGAGCCGTTGGGCCTTCGGGCCGCGGTCAAGGCGTAGAGAAAGGACATCGACGTTGGCTATCAATGCGAAGCCCAAGGACCTGACCAAGATTCGCGAAACCATCGGCATCTCGCTCATCGGGAGCGAAGAGACGAGAGAAGCGATCGCGCTCATCAAAGACGAGATGCCCGATGTGAAGGTCACCGACAACGATTGCTTCTTCAAGGTCGAGCGTGACGAGCTGCTGCGGTTCGACATGGACAAGCTCTCGGACCGCCTCGGACGTCCGTTCACCGTCCACGACTTTCTGGTGAACATGACCTCTTACTACGGCCGGATCGTCGTCAACGAGGGCGTGGTCGAGATCCACGCCGAGATCCTGCCCGAGCGGTTCCGCGACTGATCACGAGAGGACCGACACATGAGTGTCAAGCTTGAAGACGTCCATGAAAAGGGTAAGCGCTACGACTGGAACTTCGACTACGCACGACCAGACCCGAAGTTCCCGACGCGCTACATCATCCCGCCGAAGGGGAAGGACCCGTTCCGGGTGATGATGCGGGGGTACGCGGCGATGGAGACCGAGAAGGACAACCGTGTCTACGGTGCCCTCGACTCCAACGTGCGTTACCACAACGCGAATGTTGCGGAACCCCGCTGGATCGAGGCCATGAAGTTTGCCATTCCCTGCTTCACTGACGCCGAGTACCAGGCCGTCACCGGCGCCGGCTTCCTCATCGCCTCGGTCAAGAACCAGGAGCTGCGGCAGGGCTTCGCCGGGCAGATGCTCGACGAGGTGCGCCACACCCAGCTCGAGGTGGCACTGCGCAAGTACTACCTGAAGAACTACCACGACCCCGCGGGGTTCGACATCGGCCAGAAGGCGCTCGGCAACCATCCCATCGGCACCCTGGCCCGGGCGTCGTTCCAGCCGTTCAACACCGGCGACCCCATCGAGGTCTCGATGTGCCTCAACGTCGTGCTCGAGACCGCCTACACGAACCCGTTGGTCGTCGCACTGCCCCAGGTGGCGACCGTCAACGGCGACCACGCCCTGGCCACGACGTTCCTGTCGATCCAGTCCGACGAGGCACGGCACATGGCCAACGGCTACGGCACCCTCATGTGCTGCATCCAGGAGGAGGAGAACGTTCCGTTCCTCCAGGAATCGTTGGAGCGCCACTTCTGGCACCAGCACCAGTCGATGGACACGCTCGTCGGCGTGGTCTCCGAGTACTACGCGGTCAACCGCCCATGGGCCTACCACGATGTGTGGGAGGAGTGGGTCGTCGACGACTTCATCGGCTCGTACATGAGCCGCCTCGGGTCGTTCGGCCTACGGCCCCCGGACCGTCTCGCCGACGTCGCTCGCTTCGTCGAGGACATGCACCACTCCGCCGCGATCGCCCTGGCTGCGATCTGGCCGCTGAACTTCTGGCGCATCGACCCGCTGGGCCCGGCCGACTACGAATGGTTCGAGAGGAACTACCCCGGCTGGACCGCCCGCTACGGCGGCCTCTGGGATGCCTTCGCCCAGATGAGCGACCCGACGTCGGGGCGGCTGCTGCTCCAGGAGCTTCCCGCTCTTCCCCCGTTCTGCCAGGTCTGCCACGTGCCCTGCGTCATGCCCCGCATAGACGCCCCCGAGACCCGTGTCTTCGACTACGAAGGCAAGCGCTACGCGGTCTGCAGCGAAGGCTGTGAGTGGATCTTCAACCTCAACCCGAAGATCTACACGGGGTGCGCCAACTGGTGGGAACGCTTCGACGGCATGGATCTGGCGGACGTGATCCTCGCGCTCGGCTACGTGCGCCCGGACGGCAAGACGCTTATCGGACAGCCGCACCTGGACCCCGACCGCATGTGGACCATCGACGACATCCGGCGCCTGGAGTACGAGGTCAAGGATCCCTTGGCGGCCTGAGCCCCCCAATCTCGATGCCCGCCCGGGACCGCTCGCCGGGCGGGAATGGAGGTCGCATGACCGCGAAGTTCACGGTCCTCCCCTTCGGGGAGACCTTGGAGATCGATCCCGACGAATCCGTGCTGGAGGCCGTGCTCCGTCAGGGACGCTTCGTCCGCTACGGCTGCAAGCACGGTGGGTGCGGCACATGTCGAGCACGACTGGCCGCCGGGGACTGTCGCCTCGGCGACCAGACGTCGTTCTCCCTCAGCGACGCCGATCGCCTGACCGGCGTCGTGCTGATGTGCTCCACCATGGTCGACCACGGACACGCCGTGCTCGACCTCTCCGACACCATGGAGCTGACAGAGGAGGAGTACCGCGCCGGGCAACAGGTCGTCGAGTACGCCGCCACGGTCGACCGCCTCGATGCCCTCACGCATGACATCCGGTGGCTCGGGCTACGGCTCGAACAGCCCTTGGAGTTCGTCGCCGGGCAGTACGTGGAAGTGGCCGTCCCCGGGAGCGACGACGAGTGGCGTTCCTTCTCCATGGCGAACGCCCCGCAGGATCGCGACCGGGTCGACCTGATCATCAAGTCCATTCCCGGGGGCCGGTTCTCGAGCATGCTCGAAGGCAGGGTGACCGTCGGCGACGTGCTCAGGGTTCGGGGGCCCTTCGGCCAATTCGGCGTCCGCCTGTCCCACCGTCCGATCGTCATGGTGGCCGGCGGATCGGGCATGGCCCCGATCTGGTCGATGCTCCACGACCTGGTGGCGAGCGGAAACCGCCGTCAGGTGACGTTCCTGTACGGTGCCCGCACCGACCGAGACCTGTTCCTCATCGATGAGCTCGCCCGTCTCGTCGACGAGAACGACTGGTTGACGTTCGTCCCGGCCCTCAGCGAGCCCGACCGAAACGACGGGCCATGGCCCGGGGAGACTGGCCTGGTGACCGGGGCGCTGGCGCGGCGGCTCCCATCGCTGCGGGGCTACGAGGCCTACCTGTGTGGGCCGCCGCCGATGATCGACGCCGGCGTCGACGTCATCACCTCGTTGGGATGCAAGGAGCGCCACGTGTACTTCGACCGCTTCGTGCCCACCGGTTGACGGGCTCGCCATCGCACGCGCGGCCATCACACCGTCGTTGCCATCGGCCAGGAGGGTGCCGTGGAGCCACGACGGATCCGAGGGGGCACGCGTGCCGGGCGACCAGCCGGTCGACAACGGCGGTCCGGCCACGATCCTGGGCCGAGCGCGATTCGGCGTGAGGCGGAGGTCAGGGGCATCGGTCGCAGTGCAGGTACTGCTGGCACTGGTCGTGGGCGACGCCGTTGCCATCGGCAACGACTTCACGGTCAACGGAGGAGGCGGGCGCGTCGACGCCGTCTGGCTCGCCAACTGCACGCAGGTGCATCCCGTCGGGACGGTGTCCTTCCCCACCCGTGCCGTTGGCGCCGGACGAGGGCTGTCAGAGTGAGCGCGGAAGTTGGGGGAACGCTGAAGCACTGCCCGAACTTCTTGCTCACTTTCGCATGCCCGCTGACCAGGGTTCGAGAGTCCTACGGGTGTCCCACGCCGGCAGTTATACGGGTGATCCACCACCTGGGCGAACCGCCGGGGAAACTCCTTCCGAGCGGAGTACTCAGGACCTACGGCCATGAGGCACGACACGCGTGGTGTGGGGTGTCCCCGACCGGCACTTGGGTGACACGTTGTCGCGGCTCAAGGCAATGCGGCGCGGCGAACGGCGAACTCACGCCTTCGAAGGGCGCCCTCGTCGCTTGTTCACCCGCTTGGCGAGACGTCCACCACCCCGTCGGGAACGTCGGCCGTGCGGGCATCGCGTGGATCACGGCGGCTCCGTCGTTGTCGATGACGACGCCGAGCTCCGACGGGCGCCGGCAGCGAAGCCGATGAACATGTTTGGAAGGTCGTTGGTCTCAAGGCCTCACCAATGATGTCGGAGGGCGCATGCCGTCTTCGGAGACGCCCCGCTTGCGGGTGCTGGCTCCGAGGTTCGTGTCACGGCACCATGCGAGCTGGACACCATGCGAGCTGGCGCTCACGGAGACGCATTCGTCATGGTTCCGTTAACTACCGGTTAGCACGGGGTCGCCAGGATTCACTTCCAACTGCGTGATCGCCACGCGGCCAGAACCACTCAGGAGATTTCTACAATGCCTACTGTCGAAAATGCCGACCTCACGCTCACCACCGTGGACGGCAGGGTGACGATCAGGGTGACGTACGACGCTAGGTTCACCCCGTTCGAGCGCCAATTGGCCGATCTCGGGATGAGATACCACTCGCACATCAATGCGCTCGGAATGGACCCCGCCGGCAGCCTCACCGGTGCGAATCTGGTGGGCGTCGACTTCCCAACGCAGAACTTCCCGGTAACCGCCGGGACCGTCGATCAGGTCCTCTCCCGCGACGAGTCGCAGACGGTGATCCGGGACCTCCTCCAGGAGGATCCGAACAGTGGCGATGCGGACGAGATCCGGTGCAAGATCCGCATCCACTCCGTCGGCATCCCGCCGGAGTTCACCGCGGATGAGTTCACTGTTGAAAAGAAGGTGCTCGGCTGAGAGTGTGCAGGCCCACATGGGCCACCACGCCCTCGCCGCCCGCCTCGATCCGCACCCGCCTCGTGCTGTTACCGTTCACCTGTCAGGTGCCCTTCCCCAGAGTGATCCTCGATGTGTCGCAACACCGAGAATGCCCTGCAGGAAGGGCCCTGTCGCGTCCTGACTACCTCACGTCATCTCATGGCTCGTGAACGATCGGGGCTAACAGTCAGCGATCACCGCAACCGCCCCACGTTTCATCGCGGAGAGCCGCCAATGTTAACGAGAACGGCTACAGCGACCACTTCCCGGTCACCGCTAAATCCGCGAGTAGCAGCTGGCATATTTCGTTCCTGGGCTTGGAGCGAGATCGGCGAGATCGGTTGCGACAACCCTGGGTGGAATCGCTTCGCTGGTCTCCTATCCGGGCGATCTCCGTGTGTACCCGGTGATCCGCACCCGTTCACTGCCAGCGCCACGGCCGCCGACGCTGACTAGATCGCCCGGTACGCGGCCAGGCTCGAGCCGTTTCCTCGTGAAGCAGGAGTCTCGGTCGTCATCGTCACCGCGGTCATTGAGGCGGCCGAGAGCTACCGCGCCAGGCTGGATTGTGACCGGCTGCGCTGACCGCTACGGCGGCGGGCCGATTGCTTGGTAGGCCAGCGCGTCGATGTCGGTTTCGCCGTTGGGCGCCACAGCCCACGGCAGGGGCCACTGCCTGTCATCCGGGGCCGCGTAGCTCGCGCCGTAGCGCAGCCACCAGCGGTCTAGGGCGCAACCGTATGGGGAGATCCCAGTCCACGTTGCCGACCTGCTGACACCTAAGGAGATCGAGCCGCGCGCCACTAGGCCCAACCTCGTCGAGACCATGCGCTACCTGCAGCGCGCCCAGCTCGTCCAACCCGTCCGCTGCCGGCCCCGAGTGGGTCCCGCTAGCGCACCTCCAACCCCCGAAGACGCGAAGCACCCGAAAGCTCCGGGGAGTGATCGACCTGCGGGATGAGCGTCAGGCGACGGGCGATGCGCTGCCGGCGACGGCGGGGTGGTTGATGATCACACCCGAATGGCGTGGTCGCGATCTCGCAGGTAACGGGACGTCATCTCCGAACTCCCGTGTGCGTCCCGCTGGCGCCACGGACAGCGATCGCGTCGAGCCGGTCCCGGGCCTGGCGCAGCACGATCGATGTCTCTGGCTGCGGTTCGACGGCGAGCTCTTGCAGGGCACTGAGCGCGCGGGTGACCGCGGCGTCGATCAGGCGCCGGTCGCCCCGGTGCACCTGGGCGGCGATGAGGAGCCGCAGCGCCCTTTCGGCGTAGGGGTCGACGCTCAGCACTCGCTCGGCGCAGGTTTCGGTGCCGGGCGCGTCACCGGCGGCGAGCCTGGCCTCTCCGAGCGCCAGCGTCGCGTCGATTAGGCGCTCCCGCACGTGCTGGACCTCGGGCACCAGTTCGTCGAGACGGTCGAGGTCGCCCAGCGGCTCGCCGCGCCAGCATTCCAGCACCCCGTCGAGATGCCGGGCGCGGGCGTTGCCGTCGCCTACCCGCTCTGCCCTCGCCGCTGCGCTGAGCAGCTCGTCGACGTCCCAGAGGTCGACGGCCAGGCGATGCGACGTCACCAGCCGGAGCTGGTCGCCTTCGACTCGCACGTGATAGCTCGGCCTTCCCTGCTCCCGCGTGGGCTCGAGGAGCCGGCGGAGGTGGGTGAGGGTGACCCGCAGGTTGCGGGCCGCATCGTCGGGTGCGAGGGCGGGCCACAGCAGGTCCGCGGCACGCTCGCGGCGAAGTTGCCGGACCAACACGAGCACCTCCAGCAGCTCGCGGACGCGCGCCCGCCGGTGCTCGGGTCGTTCGATCGGCTCGCCGTCGACGAGCACGCGCAGAGGCCCGAGGACCTCCACCCGGGTCGTGTGGCTCGGCGGGAAGGGGATCTCGTGCAACAGGCGATCGGCGCCGCGGGTGACGGCTTGGTCGCCAGCTCCCGCCGTGGTCAACCTGCGCAGCTCGTCCTCGACGACGAAGCCGAGCCGGTCGATCAGCCCTTGCGCCAGCAGCCGGCCGGCCGGGTTAGCGGCCGCGTGGGTGCGGGCGGCGAGTTCGACCGACCACGGCAGCGGTAGCGCCGTGTAGACCTCGGCGGGCGACGGGAGCCGGGTGGCGGTGCCAAGCCCGCCCCGCCGCGCCCCCAGCAGAGCTCGGCTCGCGTCCCTCGCCACGCGATGGGCGGGTCCAAGCGCCTCCGCGTCATAGCGATGCCGAACCTCGGGCGAACACAAGTAGGGAATGGCGAGGAACCGGCGGAGATAGACCTCGACCGTCCGGTCCGGGAGGGGGTGGGCGGCGAGGAGGTCGGCGATGATCCTTGTTGCCGCCGCTTCGTCGTGGTCCACGATGGCCTGAGCGGCTTCCGCAACGGCGAGTGGTACGGCGTTGTGGGTGGTTGTTATGTCGAGGCCGACCGAGCGCGCCAACCCCACGGCCCGCGCCACCACCTCTCGGTCGCCGGCGGACGCCCACACCATCGCGGTGAAGACCCCGTAATTGAACCAGTCGGGCGCGTAGGGGACGGCGACGGTGGCCGATCGACGCTCGTGGGTGTCGAGCTCCGATGCCTCGAGATCGTCGAAGCCGGACGGGTCGCCGCCCAACCAGCGGGCCATGGGTTCAAACAAGGGCGCGTTCGGCGTCGCCGCACGTGCCAGCTGCCCCTGGCCCAGCCGGGCCGCGTCGTCGGCGCGGCCCGCGAACACGAGCGCGTGCCATCTCAGGCGCAGCAGCCCTTCAGCGATGACCGGTGGGACACCGATCAGCGAGATGCCCTCCAGGATGGTTGCGGCCTCATCGACATCGCCTCGCATCTGGGCCGCGATCGCCTCCGCTGCCGGGGCGAGGGTCCGCAACCCGGGATCCCGATCGGCGTCCGGAAGCCGTCGGGAGGCCTCGCGGATGGCAGCGATGGCCGCCAGGTTGCCCTGCGAGTACGCCACCACCAGCCGTAGCGCCAGGACGACGTGCACGCACTCGACGCTCCCCGAGGCCCGAAACCTGTCGAGGGCGGTGTCGAGCAGCGCCTCGAGGCTCGGGTCGTGGTGATTCAGAGCGTGCCTACGGGCCGCCTCAAGCAGGATCAGCTCAGGCCGGTCGCGGTGCTCGCTCGGAGCCGCTCGTAGCCAGGTGGCGGCGGTGTCGACGGGTAGGGATGACAATGTCGAACGGACGAGAGCGAGCACGGCGGCGCAGAACGCCTCGATGTCGCCGAGGCGGAGGGCCAGGGTCCCCGCGGAGATGCATGCGCCGCTGTCCAGGAGCAGGCCGAGAGCGGCCCGGCCCATGGGCCGCACCTCGGCTTCGGGGAGGATGGCGGCGAGGGTGTCCGCCCACAGGTCATGGGCCCGAAGGCGGCCATCGCCGGTCAGTGAGACGAGGGGTATGGCGGACACGAGGTGGTCGAAGTCGACGGCGTGACCGCTGAGCGCCTCCAGCGTGTGCCTGTCAGCCGTGCCCAACGTGGCGAGGGCCAGCAGTGCCCGCCGGTCGGCGCCCGTCAAGTGGTCGACCACCTCCTCCCACAGGAAACGGCGGATACCGTCGGGCGGGGCGGACAGAGCGAGACGAACCAGCGTCGGCCAACCGGCCAGGCCCTCGAGGCCTGCGGCCGGCCGGGCGTGTGCGGCCAGCTCGCCAACCTCGGCGGGGGTGAATGCAAGGTCGTCCTGGGTGACGTCGAGAACACGTCCCCCGGCCCGCAGCCGGGCCAAGGGCACGGTGAGGGCCGTCCGGCTTGCCAGCACGAGGTGGGCGTGGGCCGGCAGGCGCCGGACTACAGACGCCAATAGGTCGACGGCTGACGATGGTTCCGGGAGCTCTTGGACGTCGTCTACCACCAGGCACACCGGTATCGGTGACACCCGTTGCAGGGCGCCGATCACGGCCGAGTCCGGGTCAAGCCCCGCCCACGGGGACCCGAGGGCGAGGACGGCGACGGCGGCAAGCCGGTCGGCGTCCTCGTCCCCCGGCTCACACGAGATCCAGGCGTCGACGCCCCGGGGGTGCGCCCGGTTGTGGCGGACCGCCTGCGCCAGCGCTGTCGTCTTCCCGAACCCGGCCCCGGCCACCACGGTGGTCACGGCGACGTCCCAGCGCCCGGCGAGCTGAGCCACCAGCCGGCTGCGGATCAGCTCGCCCGGCACAGGGGGCGGTACAACTTCGCAGCGGCGGCGGGCGACGGCGGCGCTCAGGCCGGGGACGTCGATCGCCAACGCCATAGCGCCTCCTCCGTCGCGGTCCACCACAACGGTGACAGACCCGACCGCATTGTACGACTCGCGCCGCGGCCGCTGGACACCGAGCGTGTTAGCGGCCGGTTAGCGCCCCATGTTGCACGGTTCGTCTCCTACGGATCGATCACCACGAAGGAAGCGGCCGGAGTGGAGCAAGTCGATGTCGTCGGAGTCGTCGTCCGGCGGCGCCCCGTCTGGAGGTGCCGGCGCACCCCGACAAGGTGTGGACCACCAGGCGTCGATGCCCCACGGGCAGGTGTCGTTGGCCCGGATCGCCTGGGTGAGCGCCGTGGTCTTGCCGTACCCGGCTCCCTCCACCACCGCCATGACGGGCACGTCGAACCGGACAGCGGGCACGTCGACCAAACCTGTGCGGAGCGGTTCGGCGCGCAGCGGTGAGGGAGGCAACGG
>CAWHNU010000004.1:0-520886 GCA_963830865.1 uncultured Acidimicrobiales bacterium
TCGAGCGCCATCTGCTTGGGCAGGCCGCACTGGGGGAGCTCAGCGTCGGGCCGACCACGATGACCGACCGGCCCGAGTAGTCGACGCGCTCGCCCAGCAGGTTCTGGCGGAACCGGCCCTGCTTGCCCTTCAGCATGTCGGACAGCGACTTGAGCGGCGGTTGCCCGGGCCCGTGACGGGCCGGCCCCGGCGGCCGTTGTCGAACAGGGCGTCGACGGCCTCCTGGAGCATCCGCTTCTCGTTGTTGACGATGATCTCGGGGGCGCCGAGATCGAGCAGGCGCTTCAGCCGGTCGTTCAATTGATGACCCGGCGGTACAGGTCGTTGAGGTCGGACGTGGCGAAGCGGCCGCCGTCGAGCGGACCATCGGGCCGCAGCTCGGCGGGATCACCGGCACGATGTCGAGGATCATGGCCCGGGGGTCGTTGACCCGCTTGGCGTGGTCGTCGCGGCGGTTGAAGGCGGTGACGATCTTGAGGCGCTTGATCGCCTTCTGCTTGCGCTGGGCGGACAGCGCGCCGGGTGGAGGGGTCGATCCGGTCCTTCAGCTCTACTTCTTCCTCGTCGAGGTCGATGCGGTCGATCAGCCGCTTGAGCGTGTCGGCGCCGATGCCGCCGTCGAAGTACTCGCCGCAGCGGTCCTTCAGCTCGTCGAGAGCATCTCGTCCTCGATGATCTTGCGCGGGCGCAGGTCGCGGAATTCGTCGAAACTGCGCTGGACCAGGTCGAGCCCCTCGTCGTAGTGCTCGCGGATCGAGGGCGAGGTCCTTGTCCACGGCCTTCTGGCGGCTGCGGATGTCGGAGTCCTTGGCGCCCTCGGCCTCGAGCGCGGCGATCTCGTTCTCGAGCTCCTCCATGCGCCGGGCCAGCTCGAGCTCGCGTCGCTGGGACATCTCGTCCTTCTCGGCGTTGAGCTCGGCCTCGAGGTTCGCCGAGGTCCTCGTGCCGCTTGTCGGCATCGATCCAGGTGACCAGGTTGGCCGCGAAGTAGATGACCTTCTCGAGCTGCTTGGCCTTCAGCTCCTCACGGACGTCGGTGCCCGAGGAGCAGGTAGGCGAGCCACGACCGGGTGCCCCGCAGGTACCAGATGTGGACGACCGGGGCGGCCAGCTCGATGTGGCCCATGCGCTCGCGCCGGACCTTGGACCGGGTCACCTCGACGCCGCAGCGCTCGCAGATGATGCCCTTGAACCGGACGCGCTTGTACTTGCCGCAGTAGCACTCCCAGTCCTTGGTGGGACCGAAGATCTTCTCGCAGAAGAGCCCGTCCTTCTCCGGCTTGAGGGTGCGGTAGTTGATGGTCTCCGGCTTCTTGACCTCGCCGTTCGACCACATGCGGATGGTGTCCGCCGTGGCCAGACCGATGCGGAGCTGTGAGAAGTCGTTCACGTCAAGCATTGGATGCTCCGTTCGCCGCGTCGCGGCGGCGGATCGTGGTGCTGTCGTCGTCGTCGTGTGGGTCGTAGGTGGCCGGGGGGTCACGGTCGGCTGGTCAGAAGGTCGTCCGCTGGCGGCGGCGCTCGTCTTCCTCGTCGCTGCCCCGCTCGGGGCGGCTGAGGTCGATGCCGAGCTCCTCCGCGGCCCGGAAGACGTCCTCGTCGAGCTCGCGCATCTCGATCTCCTCGCCGGAGTGCGCCAGGACCTCGACGTTCAGGCACAGGGCCTGCATCTCCTTGATGAGCACCTTGAAGCTCTCGGGGATGCCGGGCTCGGGGATGTTCTCGCCCTTGACGATGGCCTCGTACACCTTCACGTGTCCGAGGACGTCGTCGGACTTGATCGTCAGCAGCTCCTGGAGGCAGTAGGCAGAGCCGTAGGCCTCCAGCGCCCACACCTCCATCTCACCGAAGCGCTGGCCGCCGAACTGGGCCTTACCGCCGAGCGGCTGCTGGGTGATCATCGAGTAAGGGCCGGTCGAGCGGGCGTGGATCTTGTCGTCGACGAGGTGCGCCAGCTTGAGGATGTAGACGTAGCCGACGGTGATCGGCTGGTCGTAGGCCTCGCCGGTGCGGCCGTTGTAGAGCGTGGTCTTGCCGTCGGGCTGGATCAGCCGCTGGCCGTCGACCGACTCGGGCCGCAGGTTGGTGAGGATCTGCCGGATCGTCGGGTGCCGACCGGCTTCCTCGGTCTCGTCCCAGTGCGCCCCGTCGAACACGGGGGTGGCGATGAGCGTGGACGGCGGGGTCGCCGGGCGGGTCTTGGACTCGGTGCCCCGGATGGGGTCGTCGCCCACGGCGTTGCCGTTGACCTGCCAGCCCCAGCGTGCGGCGTAGCCGAGGTGGGCCTCGAGCACCTGGCCCACGTTCATGCGGGACGGGACGCCGAGCGGGTTCTGGATGATGTCGACCGGCGTGCCGTCGGCCAGGTGCGGCATGTCCTCGACCGGGAGGATCTTGGAGATCACGCCCTTGTTGCCGTGCCGGCCGGCCAGCTTGTCGCCGACCGAGATCTTGCGCTTCTGGGCGACGTAGACCCGCACGAGCTGGTTCACGCCGGGGGGCAGCTCGTGGCCGTCCTCGCGGGTGAACACCTTGACGTCGATGACCTTGCCGGACTCGCCGTGGGGCACCTTGAGCGAGGTGTCGCGGACCTCGCGGGCCTTCTCGCCGAAGATCGCCCGCAGGAGGCGCTCCTCCGGGGTCAGCTCGGTCTCGCCCTTGGGCGTGACCTTGCCGACGAGGACGTCGCCCGCGTCGACCTCGGCGCCGATGCGGATGATGCCCCGCTCGTCGAGGTCCTTGAGGATGTCCTCGGACAGGTTCGGGATGTCGCGGGTGATCTCCTCCGGGCCGAGCTTGGTGTCGCGGGCGTCGATCTCGTGCTCGTGGATGTGGATCGAGGTGAGCACGTCGTCGCGCACGAGGCGCTCGGACAGGATGATGGCGTCCTCGAAGTTGTAGCCCTCCCACGGCATGAAGGCGGTGAGCAGGTTCTTGCCCAGCGCCAGCTCACCGTTGTCGGTCGAGGGGCCCTCGGCGAGGATGTCGCCGGTGCGGAACGAGTCGCCCTCGTGGACGACCGGCTTCTGGTTGATGCAGGTGTCCTGGTTGGAGCGCTCGAACTTGAGCAGCTTGTAGACCCGCTTGCCGAGCTTGCGGTACTCGACCGTGATCAGGTCGCCCGACACCTCGGTGGCCACGCCGTCGTCGAGCGCCACGATCATGTCGGCCGCGTCGCGGGCGGCCCGGACCTCGACGCCCGTGCCGATGTAGGGGGCCTCGGCCCGGACCAGCGGCACGGCCTGCTTCTGCATGTTGGCGCCCATGAGCGCCCGGTTGGCGTCGTCGTGCTCGAGGAACGGGATGAGCGCGGTGCCCACCGAGACGATCTGCTTGGGCGAGACGTCCATGAGCTGGACCTCGGCCGGGGGCACCGCCGAGATGTCGGTGGTGGCGGCGAAGTAGGTCTCGCGCTCGAGCTGGGCCCGCAGGTTCTCCAGCGTGGCCGCCTGGGGCGACCGCCGGACGAGCACGCGCTCGTTGCGGAAGGTCCTCTCGCGGGTGAGCGGCTCGTTGGCCTGGGCGACGACGTAGTCCTCTTCCTCGTCCGCGGTGAGCCACACGACGTCGTCGGTGACCTTGCCGCCGGTGACCTTGCGGTACGGCGACTCGATGAAGCCGAAGTCGTTGACCCGGGCGTAGGTCGACAGGGCGCCGATCAGGCCGATGTTGGGGCCCTCCGGCGTCTCGATGGGGCACATGCGGCCGTAGTGGGAGAAGTGGACGTCACGGACCTCGAAGCCCGCCCGCTCGCGGGAGAGGCCGCCCGGGCCGAGCGCCGAGAGGCGCCGGCGGTGGGTCAGGCCGGAGAGCGGGTTGACCTGGTCCATGAACTGGGAGAGCTGGCTGGTGCCGAAGAACTCCTTGATGGCGGCGACCACCGGCCGGATGTTGATCAGCGTCTGCGGCGTGATCGCCTCGACGTCCTGGGTGGTCATGCGCTCGCGCACGACCCGCTCCATGCGGGACAGGCCGATGCGCACCTGGTTCTGGATCAGCTCGCCCACCGAACGGATGCGCCGGTTGGCGAAGTGGTCCTGGTCGTCGAGGCGGTAGCCCGGCTCGGCGTTGACCAGGTGGAGCAGGTAGGTGAGGGTGGCGAGGACCTCGCACCGGCTGAGCACCGACTGCCCGGGCTCGGGCCGGTCGATGAGGCCGCGCTCCTCGAGCATCGGGAACATGGTGGCGAGCTTGCCGACCTCGGTCCCGAGCTTGCGGTCGAGCTTGTACCGGCCGACCCGCGAGAGGTCGTAGCGCCGGGCCTCGAAGAAGGCGTTGCGGAAGTAGACGCGGGCGGACTCGACCGACGGCGGCTCGCCCGGCCGGGCCCGCTTGTAGATCTCGACCAGCGCCTCGTCCTGGGTGGGGGCGAGGTCGCGGTCCTTCTCCCACTGGCCCTCGAGGAAGGGGAACTCGCGCACGAAGGCGTCGAGGAACCCGGGCGCGTTCTCCTCGTCGTAGCCGAGGGCGCGCAGGAGGACGAACAGGCTGAGGCGACGCTTGCGGGCCACGCGGGTGCCGGCGGTGACGTCCTTGCCCGGCTTCTGCTCGACGTCGAACTCGATCCACTCGCCCCGGTAGGGGTGGATGGTGCCCTTGACGAGCTGGTTCTTGGTGAGGTTCCGGAGGCGGTAGCGCTCGCCTGGCTCGAAGATGACGCCCGGGGAGCGGACGAGCTGGGACACGACGACCCGCTCGGTGCCGTTGATCACGAAGGTGCCCTTGTCCGTCATCATGGGGAAGTCGCCCATGAAGACGGTCTGCTCCTTGATCTCACCGGTGGTGGCGTTGACGAACCGGGCGCGCACGAAGATCGGCGCCGAGTACGTCATGTCCTTTTCCTTGCACTCCTCGACGGAGAACTTGGGCGGCGGCCGCAGGTCCTCGTCGTCGGGATCGAACTCGAGCTCGAGCTGCAGGGTCTCGGTGAAGTCCTTGATGGGGGAGATGTCGGCGAAGGTCTCCTTCAGGCCCCGCTCGAGGAACCACTTGAAGGACTCCTGCTGGATCGCCACGAGGTCAGGGAGGTCAAGCGCCTCCTCGATGTTCGCGAACGAGTACCGATCCCGGATGCGAGTGGACAACGAATCACTCCTCAAAGGGTTCGGTCGGCATGGAACCGGGTAGCTGACGCGTACCGGGTGCGCATGACCAAGCCGGGGACGGGCGTGCCGGGGTGCCGGGGCGCGCGCGAGCCGGAAGAAGGAACGGCAAGGCAGGACCACAGACGCACGGCAACCAGCCATGCTAGGTCACTGCGGGTGCAAATACAACCCGCGTCATGACAATTCAGCCGGAGCCGCGACAGGTGCCGCGCCGGCTGGGCCGAATGGCTGGTGGGAGGGTAAGCCCGTTCGCCCCCGGGGTCAACCCCAACGACGATTCGCGTGGGAATTCGACCACAGAGCGTACGGAAAGGGCGGAATCTGCCACCGTCCGGGCCAACCCGAGGCCGCGGAGGCGGGACAAGCGTGTCGCCGAAAGCCTTTGTACGCGGAACTGGTCGCTATGACGACCAGTTCCGGGGACAAAACGCGTCCGGGTCGGCGCACCGGCCGAAGCCGGTGCGCCGAGCGACTACTTCAGCGTGACCGAGGCGCCGACGCCCTCGAGCGAGGCCTTGGCCTTCTCGGCCTCGTCCTTGTTGACCTTCTCGAGCACCGTCTTGGGGGCGGCCTCGACCAGGTCCTTGGCTTCCTTGAGGCCGAGGCTGGTGAGGGCGCGGACCTCCTTGATCACGGCGATCTTCTGGCCGCCGGCGGCGTCGAGGACGACGTCGAACTCGTCCTTCTCCTCCTCGACCGGCGCGTCGACCGGGCCGGCGCCGCCACCGGCGGCCACCGCCACGGGCGCGGCGGCGGTGACGCCGAAGCGCTCCTCGAACTCCTTGAGCAGCTCGCTCAGCTCGAGGACCGTCATGCTCGAGATCGAATCGAGGATCTCTTCCTTGGTTGCCATCTTCAACTCTCTTCCGTGGGGGTGGGGCTGTCGTGGGGGCCTGCGCCCCCCTTGTCGATGAGGGCCGACAGGCCGTAGGCGAAGTTGCGGGGCAGGGCCTGGAGCAGGCCGGCGAACTGCTGCATCGGGGCTGCGAACGCGCCGGCCAGCCTGGCCAACAGGACCTCGCGGGGCTCGACGTCGGCCAGGGCGCGGGCATCCGCGGCCGACAGCGCGCGGGCATCCATGACGCCGCCCTTCACGACCAACGCCGGGTTCGTCCGGGCGAAGTCGCGCAGGGCCTTGGCCACCAGCACCGCGTCCGGCGATCCACCGTCGGGACGCTCGACCACGAAGGCGATCGCCGTCGGGCCGGTGAGCATGTCCTCGATCTCGAGGCCCGCCTCACGGGCGGCCAGACGGACGAGGGTGTTCTTGTACACCTTGTAGTCGCCGCCGGCCGGCCGCAGCGCTCGCCGCAACTCGCCCAGTGCGGTCACGTCGAGCCCGCGGTACTCGGTCAGGAGCGCGGCGTCGGCGCGGTCGAAGCGCTCGCGCACCTCGTCCACCACGGCAACCTTCTCCGGTCTCGGGTTCTCCATCGACACCTCCTCTCGTGTGCTCGGGCGCTCGCTGATGCGAACGCCCCGGGCACAGCCGCCGTCCGCCGGCGATGTGTCGTAGAGAGTCCGCCTACCCAGGCGGGCCGTGCGGCCCGTGGCCCCGAGGGGCACCGGGAGCCGCGAAGCCCATTGCGCCCAAAGGCACCGGGGGTCTTCGGCGAGCGAAGTTTCGGTTGTGGCTAGCGGGTGGGAAGTCTATCGACCTCCCCGGGGCCAGCCTCCGCGGGGTACCCCTAGGAGGCGACGGCCTCGTCGACCGCCGGCCGCAGGCGGCCGGGATCGATCTTGACGCCGGGACCCATCGTGGAGCTGACCGTGACGCGCCGGATGTAGCGGCCCTTCGCCGCCGCCGGCTTGGCCCGGTTCAGCTCGTCGACGACGGCCCGGAAGTTCTCGAGCAGCGCGGCCGGGGTGAACGACGCCTTGCCCAGCGGCACCGCGATGTTGCCGTAGCGGTCGGTGCGGTACTCGACCTTGCCGCCCTTGAAGTCGCCGACGGCCTTGGCCACGTCGGGGGTCACCGTGCCGGACTTGGGGTTGGGCATGAGGCCGCGGGGGCCGAGCACCCGACCCAGCTTGCCGACGACCGGCATCATGTCCGGCGTGGCGATCGCCACGTCGAAGTCGAGCATGCCGCCCTCGATCTGCGACGCGAGGTCGTCGGAGCCCACGATGTCGGCTCCGGCCTCGCGGGCCGCGGTGGCGGCCTCGCCCGTGGCGAACACGGCCACCCGGACGTCCTTGCCGGTGCCGGCCGGGAGGGCGACGGTGCCCCGCACGATCTGGTCGGCCTTGCGGGGATCGACGCCGAGCCGGACGACCAGCTCGACCGTCTCGTCGAAGTTGGCCTTGGCCAGCGACCCCACCAGCTCCAGCGCCTCGGGCGGGGCGTGGAGGCGCTCGCGGTCGAAGCGCTTCAGTGCATCGGTGTATCTCTTGCCTTGCGCCATGTCGGCTCCCTCGGTCTCGTGGTGGCGGCCGGGCGAGGTCGTCCCGGCTCGTCCGTGGATGGAGTGTTGGTTAGCCGACCTCGATGCCCATCGACCGGGCGGTGCCGGCCACCTGGAGCTTGGCCGCGTCCAGGTCGTAGGCGTTGAGGTCGGGCATCTTGATCTTGGCGATCTCCTCGACCTGGGCGTCGGTCACCTTGCCGGCGACCTGCTTGCCCGGCTCGCCGGCGCCCTTCTCGAGGCCGGCGGCCTCGCGCAGGAGCACCGGCGTGGGCGGCGTCTTGAGGACGAACGTGAAGGTGCGATCCTCGTACACCGTGATCTCGACGGGGACGATCGTGCCCCGCTGGGACTCGGTCGCCGCGTTGTAGGCCTTGCAGAAATCCATGATGGCCACGCCGTGCGGGCCCAGTGCGGTGCCGACCGGGGGCGCGGGTGTGGCCTGCCCGGCGGGGATC
This sequence comes from uncultured Acidimicrobiales bacterium, assembly GCA_963830865.1. Lineage (GTDB taxonomy): Bacteria > Actinomycetota > Acidimicrobiia > Acidimicrobiales > VFJN01 > ZC4RG19. The sequence goes on from CAWHNU010000004.1 coordinate 7,969, forward strand.
TGGATCTTGACGGCGGCCAGCACCTTCTTCTTGGCCATGGGGATTCCTCTCGAAAGACGCGACCGACAAGTTTGCCGCGTTGCGTACGCTCCGTGCCACTCGGCCGCCGGGACGGCGGCCCGGGCGGGCGCCTAGAGCTTGGCGACCTTGCTGAACTCGAGCTCGACCGGGGTCTCCCGGCCGAAGATGTTGACCAGCACCTTGAGCTTGAGCTGGTCCTCGTTGATCTCGATGACCTCGCCGGAGAAGTCCGCGAACGGACCCTCCTTGACCCGGACGGTCTCGCCGATCTCGTACTCGAGGCGGTGCTTGACCCGCTTGTCGGGCTGCTCCTCGCCGCCCTTGGGCATGAGGAACGCCTCGACGTCCTTGCGGAACAGCGGCGAGGGCTTGGCGCCCTGGCCGACGAACCCGGTCACGCCAGGGGTGTTGCGGATGACGAACCAGGCGGTGTCGTCGAGCTTGGCCCGCACCAGCAGGTAGCCGGGGAACATCTTGCGCTGGGCGACGATCCGCTTGCCGTTCTTGAAGTCGACGTAGTCCTCCATCGGGATGACGACCTCGTAGACGGCCTCTTCGGCGTTCATCGAGTGGATGCGGGCCTCGAGGTTCTGCTTGACCTTCTTCTCGTAGCCCGACTGGGTGTGGACGACGAACCAGCGGCCCGGGCGGTCGGCGGGGTTGTCGACGACCACGGCCTGCTCGAGGAGCAGCTCCTCGTCGGACACCACCTCGACGTCGGCGGCGGCCCCGGCCTCGGGGTCGGCCTCGGTGGACTCGGCCTCGACGGCGGACTCGGCCTCGGCGGCGGACTCGGCCTCGGCGGCGGACTCGGCCTCGGCGGCGGACTCGGCGTCGACGGCGGACTCCACGTCGGCCGCCTCCGGCTCGGCGTCGGCCTCGGTGGCCTCGGCGCTCTCGCCGTCGGCGCTCACGGGCGCGTCGGACTCGCCCGCGGGCGAGCCGTTGCTGGCCGCGGCCTCGGGTGCGGATGCGTCGTCGGTCGTCTCGGGTGCGTCGTCGTCGATCGTCACGTCGGTGATGGGGTCGGTGTGGGTATCGCTCATCGCTCGAACAGTCGGAATATCGCCTCGCCGAAGAACACATCGAGAATACCGATGTAGGTGGTCAATACGACCACCGTGATCAGCACGATGATCGAATAGTTGATGGTCTCCGACCGGGAGGGCCATGCCACCTTGCGCAATTCGCCGCGAACCTCTCGCAGGAACTGCACGGGGCCCGTGCGCTTCTCCCGCGTCTTCTCGGGGCGAGGCGCCTGGGGCGCGGGCCGCTTGCGGGCGACGGGCGCGCCGTCCGCATCGACCTGCCCCTGCTTCTGGAGCATGCGCTTCTGTTGTCGGTTCATCGCCATGGCGAGACCCTCGGAGATGAGTGGTGGAAGGACAGGACGGGAGCAGGGCAGGAGGGACTCGAACCCCCAACCTGCGGTTTTGGAGACCGCTGCTCTGCCAGTTGAGCTACTGCCCTTTGGGGGTGAACCGTGACAGCCTATCCCGAGCCCGACGCGCGGGGACAAGGCACCCCGCCCGTTCGTCCGGGACGGTCAGGGCACCAGGAGATCCACCACGTCCGCATGCGTGGCCGCAAGCCCCTGGTCGAATGAGGCGAGGCGGCCGCCCCGACCTCGCGCCAGCGCAGCGAGGTAGGCATCGGTCACCTGCCGATGGCCGAGGACCCCGCGCAGGGTCGCCCGATCGTACGGTCGGTCGTCGGGCCAGAAGACATGACGGATGTCGCCGGCGATGCCCTCGAGGACCGTGAGCGCCACCGGGGCTGTGACGCCCTGGCGCACGAGCAGCCGCAGCAGCGTTGCCTGCGTGATCGGCGTGGTGGCGAAAGGGCTCGTCTGACCGGCGAACCAGCGCTCGGCCGCGTCGTGGTGGACGTGGTCCATGACCGCCAGCGCGACGAGCACGTTGCCATCGAGCAGGACGGCGGCGGTCATACTTCGTCGTCGAGGCCGGCCACGTCGTCGGGGGTGATCGGTCGACCAAGTTGCACGACCGGCAGACCGGTGGCCGCACTGGTCGACACGGCCGGCTCGTCGCCGGAGATCAGCGCGTGCCGAAGGATGTCTGCGATGGTCTGGCTGAGCGTCTGACGGCGGCTCCGAGCGACGGCCGTCGTCAGCTGATGCAGGTCAGCCGGTAGGTCGATCGTCGTCCGCATCACTGCATCATAACGCGTAGTGCATCATGATGCAGGGGCGGCCGACCCCGGCTAGCTCGACGCCCGCCAGGCCTGGTTGGCCTCCACGAACTGGCGCTCGGCCTCGGACATGTCGTACGGGCGCTCCTCGACCGGGCCCGGGCCCCACTGGCTGCGGGGTTGGTTGACGAAGTCGCCGCCGTAGACGTGGATGGCGCCCGTGAGCTTGCGGGTGGTGTTGGACACGGCGTGGATGACGTCGTCGCCCAGCATCAGCACGTCGCCGGTCCGGACCGCGATGCCGCCCGCGTCGTTCAGCCTCGACCGGTCGTCGCCCGCCCGGCGATAGAACGCGTTGTCCTCCTGGCCCGCGTAGATGGCGATGGCCGCCCACATGCGATGGTCGTGGGGGAACAGCCGCATACCGGGCGCCCACACCACGTGGACGACGGTCAGGTCGGGCTCGTGGCGGAGCAGGGTGATGCCGCCCTCGGTCGGGGCCAGGGCCTCGGCGATCTCGTCCGGCTCGTCGAGGGCCCGGTCGAGCACCTCGCGGATGGCGCGGTGGGGCGACGCCTCGTCCCGGGCCTCCCGGCAGTCGGCGAGGAACTGATCGACGTCGAACATGTCCACCAGCCTCGCGCCGCCGGGGGCGCCAGGCGACCGCGGCCGGCGGTCAGCCCGCGAGCCGGGCCCGGCGGGTGCGGGTCGCGAACACGATGGCGCCCGCCGCCCCCGCCGCCGTGGCGGCCGCCAGGCCGCCGAGATAGGCGATCCGTCGGCCCGAGAGCAGCGAGCGGACGGCCTGGCGCTCGCCGGCCTCCTCGAGGGTGGCCAGGATGTCGGCGAGGAGCCCGGGCGCGGGCTCCAGGACGTCGGTGCGCAGCGAGCGCATGGCCCGCAGCAGCTTGCGGTACTGGACGATCTCCGCCTGGCAGCGCAGGCACCGCTCGACATGACGGCGCTCGGCTCGGCCGAGCGTGGTCTCGCCGTCGGCGGTGCCCGCCAGCGCGTCGGTCAGATCAGCACACTCCATGACCACCTCCTCGTGGTCCGGGCGTCAACCCGCACGGGTCTCGCCCTCGCGGCGACCGAAGAGCTGGTCGCGCAGCTTGTTACGGGCGCGGTGCAACCGCACCTTGGCCGCCGTGGCCGAGATGCCCAGCTCAGCAGCGATGTCCTCGTGGGGCAGGCCGTAGACGTCGCGCAGCACGACGACCGTGCGCAGCCCCGGGGACAGCTCGTCGAGCGCGTCGCGCAGCCGACCCCGCAGGTCGTCGGCGTCGGCCCGGAGCTGGGGGTCGTAGTCGGGCCGGGGGTCGGCGACCGGCGCGGCCTCGTCGAGCTCCTCGTGGCGGTGGCGGTTGCGCCGCCCGAGGTGTGTCGCGGCGCAGTTGGCCGTGATGCGGTACATCCACGTCGAGAACTGTGCGTCCCCGCGGAACTGCCGCACACCCCGAAAGGCCCGAAGATAGGCCTCCTGCACCACGTCTCTCGCATCTTCCTCGTTGCCCGTCAACCGGTAGGCGAGCGTGTACGTGTCCGCGTGGGTCAGCCGTACGAGCTCGTCGAACGCTTCTCTGTCGCCGTGCTTGGCTGCGGCGACCAGGTCGGCCACGTCATGTGGCATCGGTGACTTCGACTCCCCGCGTGCGGAATGGGTTACGCGACGATTTCGTGACGGGCGACGGGCGCCCGGCGGCGTGGGACTAGCGGGTCTCCTTGTGCACGGTGTGCTGGCGCTCCCACCGGCAGTACTTCTTCATCTCGATGCGTTCGCGATCGTTGATCCTGCTCTTGGTGGTGATGTAGTTGCGCCGCTTGCACGACGTGCACTCGAGGGTGACCTGCACCCGCTTCTCATTGGCCTTGCTTGCCATTGGTCTCTCCTACTTCAAGATCTTGGTGACGCGGCCGGAGCCGACGGTGCGGCCGCCTTCGCGGATGGCGAAGAGCAGGCCTTCGTCCATGGCGATGGGGGAGATGAGCTCGACGTTCATCTCGGTGTTGTCGCCGGGCATGCACATCTCGACACCCTCGGGCAGGGTGATGGTGCCGGTGACGTCGGTGGTCCGGAAGTAGAACTGGGGCCGGTAGTTGGTGAAGAACGGCTTGTGGCGGCCGCCTTCCGCCTTGGTCAGCACGTACACCTGGGCCTCGAAGTTGGTGTGGGGCGTGATGCTGCCGGGCTTGGCCAGGACCTGGCCCCGCTCCACGTCTTCTCTCCTCGTCCCGCGGAGCAGGACCCCGATGTTGTCACCGGCCTGGCCCTGGTCCAGCAGCCGCCGGAACATCTCCACCCCGGTGCAGGTGGTCTTGGCGGTGGGGCGGATCCCCACGATCTCGACCTCGTCACCCACGTGCACGACACCCTGTTCGACCTTGCCGGTCACCACCGTGCCCCGCCCGGTGATGGTGAACACGTCCTCGATCGGCATCAGGAACGGCTTGTCCAACTCCCGCACCGGCTCGGGCACGAACGAATCGACGGCCTCCATCAACGCCAGGACACCCTTGGCGGCCTCCTCGTCACCCTCGAGCGCCTTCAACGCGGAGACGGGGACCACGGGGATGTCGTCACCGGGGAAGTTGTACTCCGAGAGCAGCTCCCGGACCTCCATCTCCACCAGCTCCAACAGCTCGGGGTCATCCACCATGTCGACCTTGTTGAGCGCCACCACGATCGAGGGGACACCCACCTGCCGGGCCAGCAGCACATGCTCGCGGGTCTGGGGCATGGGCCCATCGGTGGCCGCCACCACCAGGATCGCCCCATCCACCTGCGCCGCACCCGTGATCATGTTCTTGATGTAATCCGCGTGCCCCGGCATATCCACATGCGCGTAATGCCGGTTCGGGGTCTCATACTCCACATGCGCGATGTTGATCGTGATACCCCGCTGCTTCTCCTCCGGGGCCTTATCGATCTGATCGAACGCCATAACCGTCACATTCGGGTTGGACTGCGCCAACACCTTCGTGATCGCCGCCGTCAACGTCGTCTTCCCATGGTCGATATGCCCCATGGTACCGATGTTCAAATGCGGCTTCGTCCGCTCGAACTTTTGCTTGGCCATCGTGCGGGACTCCTGATGTGCACATGTGAGATGGAGTAGCGGCGGCCGGACTCGAACCGGCGACACCTCGATTATGAGCCGAGTGCTCTTACCAACTGAGCTACGCCGCCTTGACGGGTACGCGCGAGTAGCGCCGCGGGGGCCGCGACTCGTGCGAGCCCCCTGTCGGAATCGAACCGACGACACCAGCCTTACCATGGCTGTGCTCTGCCGACTGAGCTAAGGGGGCGGCAGGCCCTGGGATCCAGGGGCCGCACAGAGTATCGCCGGGTGCGACCGGGCAGCCAACCTGTTGGGTCACGGATGCCCGCGTGGCCACCGCCGTCACCTAACGAGCGGGACAAGCGTCCCGAGAGGGCCCGTTTCGCCACTGACGGTGGTGCTGTCGCCTGTTCGCGACACATTCGTAAAGAAAAAGCTCAAGTCCGTGACCGCACGTGCCGATAGTCACGACGTGCTGGTGGAACGCCTGATCGTTGAGGGCGACGGCGAAGCCGCGTCCGTAGATCTTCATCCGCGTCTGACCGTGCTGGGGGGCATGCCAGGAGACGCACGTGGGGCCTTCGGCTCCCTGCTCTCTGGCGCCCTGCACGGGACCGTGCGCGGTGTACATCTCGAGGTGGTGGACGACACCGGGCGACGCCTGGTCGTGCTCCGCCCCTCGTCCGGGCCGCATCGGGTCATCGACGTGGCCACCCAGGCCGACGTCACCGGTCAGCACCGGGGCTTCGACGGCCGGGTCGACCTGCTGTCGAGCCAGTACGGCCGGTCGACGGTCACGCGCATCACAGCCGCCGACCTGCGCAACCGCACGTCCCGCAACGACGCGGTGCGGGCCCTGTCCGCCGGCGACCAGGTCGCCCTGTGGGGTGCGGCCGACGAGCTGCTCGGCCGGGGCACCGGCCGTGGCGGCGACGCCGCCGCCACGTGGCGGTCGCTGGCCGGCGACACCGACGTCCACTGGGCGATCGACCACCGCACCGAGATCCAGGCCGCCGCCCGGCTGCGCCAGCACATCGCCGCGCTGCGGTCGCTGTCCTCCAGCGCCCCCGACCTGTCCGACGACGAGGCCGTCGCGCTCGCCCAGGGCATCGTGTCGCAGCTGACCGCCGCCACCAACTGCGCCGGCTGCCGACCGCCCGTGCTGCTCGATGAGACGTTCGACCAGCTCGAGCCCGCCGTCGTTCCGCTGCTGCTCGAGCTGCTGCCCGGGCTCGTGGGCGAGCTCCAGGTCATTCTCCTCACCGAGGACGAGGCCATCGCCAGCTGGGCCCGCCTCGAGGCGCTGGCCGGCGAGCTGGCCCTGGTCGAGCCGGCGCTCGCCGCGGACTGATCCGCCAGGCCAGCTACCAGATCGACTCGCCGCCGACTGATCCGCCAGCCACCCAGATCACTCGCCGCCGACTGATCCGCCAGCCACCCAGATCACTCGCCGCCGACTGATCCGCCAGCCACCCAGATCACTCGCCGCCGACTGACCGGCCAGCTATCCAGATCGACCCGACACCCGTCCTCCGACCGGCGCGGCTCGACGACGCCGAGGCGATCCGCCAGATCTACAACGCCGAGGTCACGACCTCGACGGTGACGTTCGACATCGTCCCCCGGACGCTCGACGAGCAGCGGCGCTACCTCGGCGACCGCAGCGGCGCCCATGCGGTGATCGTCGCCACCGACGGGGTCGACGGTGCCGTGCTCGGCTACGGCGCCCTGTCGCCGTGGCGGTCGAAGCCGGCCTACGCCACCAGCGTCGAGGACTCGGTCTACGTCCACCGCCAGCACCAGGACCGGGGCGTCGGCCGGGCGATCCTGGCCGAGCTGGTGCGGGTGGCGACCGCCCACGGGTTCCATGCGGTGTTCGCCCGGATCGTCGGCGGCCACGAAGCGTCGATCCGCCTGCACCGGTCGCTGGGGTTCGAGATCGTCGGCACCGAGCGGGAGGTCGGGCGGAAGTTCGGTCGCTGGCTCGACGTCGTGGTGATGGAGCTGATCCTGACGGCCGACTGACCCGGGCGTTGCTACCGTCCGGCGATGGAGAAGGTCGTCTACCTGGCGTGGCGCGACCCGGCGACACCGGTCGAGGACTGGTCGCGGGCGCTGCGGGAGCGGGCCGCTCCGGCGCTGGTCGCGGGCGGGGCACGGGGGGTGCAGGTCAACGTGGCCGACGGTGCGGTGGCGGGCGCGCTGCTCCGCCTGGCCGAGCTCGACCCCCAGCCCGAGGCCGTCGTCGCGGTCTGGGTCGACAGCGCCCGGGACGCGGTGCGGGCCCCGCTCGACGCCGCGCTCGGAGCCGAGGCCGCCCGGATCGCCGCCTACGTGGTCACGGAATCCGAGCCGGTGCCCAACACGGCACATCCCGCCCCACCCGGCGAGCGGACCCCGGGCTTCGCCAACGTGGCGCTGCTCCGTCGGCCGGCCGACATGACGGCGGCGGCGTGGATCGACGCCTGGCACAACGGCCACACGGACGTGGCCAACGAGACGCAGTCGACGTTCGGCTACGTGCAGAACGTGGTGGCCCGGCCGCTGACTGCGGACGCTCCCCCGGTCGACGCCGTGGTCGAGGAGCTCTTCCCGATCGAGGCGCTCACCGACATGCACGCGTTCTTCGCGGCGGCCGACGACGACGAGCTGGCCCGCAACCTGGCCCGCATGACCGAGTCGACGGCCCGGTTCGGCGCCGACCGCAGCATCGACGTCATCCCGACGAGCCGATACGTGATCCGCCCGCCGTTCTGACGGGCCGCGTACACATCGGGCCCGGCGGCCCCTACCGTTCGCGCCGTGCGGTCTGGGGTACGGCGAATCCTCGGAGCGATCGCGGCGGCGGTCGTCGGTCTGACGGTGGGCGGGCTCGCGCCCGCGGGAGCCCAGGCGCCGGCGGCCGCCACGCCCGATGCGGCGGCGGTGGCCGCCGCGATCGAGCAGACCGGGTGGTACGCGGATCCGGGGGCCAACCCCGGGCCCGACAGCCTCACCGCGCTGGCCGCCTGGGTCGCGGCCAACCCGCATCCGATCGCCTACGCGGTCATGGCGGCCGAGCCACCGGGATCCAGCCAGTCCTACGCCTACGACGTGCTCGACGCGCTGCCGCTGGGCAGCCGGTTCCAGACCGTGGTCGTGCTGTCGCCGGACGATATCGGCATCGACAGCGACTACTGGGACGACGGGGCCATCGACCGCACCCTCGACGCGTCGGTCGACGCCATCCGGGCCGACGCCAGCACCGGGCTGGGCCAGCTCACCGCCGACCTCGTCAACCGGCCGGCCACGACCCCAGGAAGCGGGTCCGGGTCAGGCGGCGACGGCCAGCCCGACGTCGGCGTCTTCGTCATCCTCGGCCTCGGCCTGGTCGGGCTCTGGATCGTGAGCTGGCTCGTGCGGGGCGAGCAGTACGAACGCAGAGGCGACGGCAACGAGCCCTACTGGGACCGGCGCCGCCGCTACCAGCGCTACACGAGCGGGTCGTCGGGCTCGCGTTCGTCCTCGTCCTCGTCCCACCGGTCATCGTCATCGGGGCACTCCCACCGGGGCTCGGGAGGTCGGCGGCTGTGATCGTCGCCGCCTGCGGGCGGCGGAAGCGTTTCTACGCGGAAGTGGTCGCTATGGCGACCATTTCCGCGTAGAAAACACGATGCCGGTCACAGCACCTAGGCCTCGGCGAGCGCCTCGCCCAGGTCGGCGGCCGGGTGGCCGAGCGCCTCGGCCACCGCCGGGTTGACCACCCGGCCGGCCGCGGTGTTGATGCCGTAGGCCAGCGCCGGGTCGGCGGCCACGGCCTCGGCCACGCCGGTCCGGGCCAGCTCCGCCAGGTACGGCAGCGTGACGTTGGTGAGCGCGTAGGTCGACGTGTTGGGCACCGCGCCGGGCATGTTGCCCACGGCGTAGTGGATGACGCCGTGGCGCTCGAACACCGGGTCCTGATGGGTGGTCTCGTGCGAGGTCTCGACGCAGCCGCCCTGGTCGATGGCGATGTCCACGATGACCGCGCCGGGCTTCATCGCCCGGACCAGCTCCTCGGTCACCACGACCGGCGCCCGGCCGCCCGGCACGAGCACCGCCCCGATGACGAGGTCGGCGTCGGCCACCACCCGCTCGACCGTGCCCCGGTTGGAGGCGAGGGTGGTGATCCGGCCCATCTGGATCTGGTCGACGTGGCGCAGCCGGTCGACGTTGCGGTCGAGCAGGTTGACCTCGGCCTCGAGACCGGCGGCCATCCACGCCGCGTTCCAACCCACGTTGCCGGCCCCCAGCACGACCACCCGGGCCGGCTGAACCCCGGGGGCGCCGCCGAGCAGCACGCCCCGGCCGCCGTTGGGCCGTTCGAGGAAGTGGGCGCCGATCTGGGCCGCCATCCGGCCGGCGACCTCGCTCATCGGCGCCAGCAGCGGCAGGCTGGCGTCGGCCGCCTGGACCGTCTCGTAGGCGATGCCCGTCACCTTGTGGGCCAGCAGGGCGTCGGCGACCTCGGGGTAGGCGGCGAGGTGGAGGTAGGTGAACAGCACCAGGCCTGGCCGGAACAGGTCGTACTCGTGGGGCTGGGGCTCCTTGACCTTGCACACCAGCTCGGCGCGCTCCCACACCTCGGCGGGATCGGCGACGATCTCGGCGCCCGCGCGCAGGTAGGCCTCGTCGCGCAGGCCCGAGCCGGTCCCCGCGCCGGCCTGGACGAGGACCTCGACACCGTGCTGCTCCAGCTCGCGCACGCCGTCGGGAGTGAGCGCGACCCGGAACTCGTCGAGCTTGGTCTCGGTGGGGACACCCACGACCAGCGTCATCGGCCCCGACGTTAGAGGCTCGGCCGCCGCTGGCCCGCTGACACTAGTATCAGCGAGCTAGCACGGGGAGGGGACGGCGCATGCACGATCTGGTCATCAGGGCCGGCACGGTGGTCGACGGCACCGGGGCGCCCGGGCGCACGGCGGACGTGGCGATCAGCGACGGGGTGGTCACCACCGTCGGCCGGGTCGACGGGCCCGGTCGCCGCGAGCTCGACGCCGACGGCGCGCTGGTCACACCCGGGTTCGTCGACGTCCACACCCACTACGACGGCCAGGCCACCTGGGACCCGCTGCTCACGCCGTCGTGCTGGCACGGCGTCACGACTGTGGTCATGGGCAACTGCGGCGTCGGCTTCGCCCCCGTCGCGCCCGACCGCCGCGACTGGCTGATCGGGCTGATGGAGGGGGTCGAGGACATCCCCGGCGCCGCACTGTCCGACGGCATCCAGTGGGGCTGGGAGAGCTTCCCCGAGTACCTCGACGCCATCGCCGCCCGCCCCCACGTCGTCGACATCGGCGCCCAGGTGCCGCACGGGGCCGTGCGGGGTTACGTGATGGGCGAGCGGGGCGCGGCCAACGAGCCGGCCACCCCGGCCGACATCGAGGCGATGGCCGCGGTCGTGCGGGACGGCATCCGGGCGGGAGCGCTCGGCTTCTCGACGTCGCGCACGCTGGCCCACCGGGCGATCGACGGCGAGCCCGTCCCCGGCACGTTCGCCGCCGAGGACGAGCTGTTCGGCATCGGCGCCGTGCTCGGCGAGCTCGGCACCGGCGTGTTCGAGCTGGCGCCCGCGGGCGTGCTGGGCGAGGACCTCGCCGCCCCCGAGCGCGAGGTCGACTGGATGCGGCGGCTGTCCCGGGCCATCGGGCGGCCGGTGACCTACGCGCTGCTGCAGAACAACGTCGACCCCGAGGCGTGGCGCCGGCAGCTCGACCTCACCGCGGCGGCCGCGGCGGAGGGTGTGGCGGTGCGGCCCCAGGTCCACGGGCGAACGGTGTCGATCCTCCTGGGGTTCCAGACGTTCCACCCGTTCAACTTCACCGCCGCGTGGGGCGAGACCGGCGTCGGGCTGCTGCCGTGGGCGGAACAGGTGCGGCGCATCCTGGGCGAGCCGGACCTGCGGGCGCGGCTGATCGCCGAGGCCGGACCGCTCGGTGACAACCCGATCGTGGCCGGGTTCATGCACCCCGACCGGATCTTCCTGCTCGGCGACCCACCCGACTACGAGCCGGCGCCGGCGTCGTCGGTCACCGCCGTCGCCCGGGCGGCGGGGGTCGATCCGTGGGCGAAGCTGCTCGACCTGATGCTGGCCGACGAGGGCCGGGAGCTGCTCAACAGCCCGGTCGCCAACTACAGCCACGGGAACCTCGACGCGGTGCGGGAGATGCTGCTGCACCCGACGTCCGCCTTCGGGCTCGGGGACGGGGGCGCGCACGCGGGGCAGACGTGCGACGCCTCCTCGACGACGTTCCTCCTGACCCACTGGGCCCGGGACCGGTCGGAGGGGCGGCTGCCGGTCGAGCTGGCCGTGCACAAGACCACGCAGGCGACCGCCACGCTGTACGGCCTCGGCGATCGGGGCGTGCTGGCGCCCGGGTACGTGGGCGACGCGCTGGTGATCGACTTCGACCGGCTGGCGCTGCGCCGGCCGACCAAGGTCGCCGACCTGCCGGGCGGGGCGTCGCGGCTGGTGCAACATGCCGACGGCTACATCCACACCGTGAAGGGCGGGACGGTGACGTTCAGCGGTGGGCAGCACACGGGGGCGCTGCCGGGGACGCTGCTGCAGGGGGCTCGGTGAGCGCCGGGGACCGGGCGGTGGCGACGGCGGCGACGGCGGTGGCCGCCTCGTTCTGGGACGCGCTGTACGCCCGGGACTGGGACCGGGTGCGGTCGTTCTTCGGCCCCGACTCGATCTATTACGACGTGCCGACGGGCCCGGCCGCCGCGGCCCGCGGGCCGGACGACATCGAGAAGCGCCTGCGCCTCGGCCTGGAGGACCTCGCCGGCTACGAGCACGGCCCGGCCACGGTCGTGGCGGAGGGCGGCATCGTGGTGACCGAGCACACCGAGACCTGGCACTGGCCGACGGGTGAGACCGTCACGCTGCCGTTCGTGTCGGTACAACACGTGGCCGGCGACACGATCACGCTGTGGAAGGACTACTGGGACCTCGGCACCCTGATGAACGCCGCCCCCCCGAGCTGGATGAACCAGCTCATGGGGGGCGACATGTCCTGGATGACCGACGTGACCGGGCAGGTCTGAGCCTGCCCGGCGGGGCTCACTCCGCCAGCAGGTCGAAGACGGCCCGGTAGCGCTGGAAGGCGACCCGGAGGTCCTCGGTGGAGGCCCCGGCAGCGTTGTGGCGCCAGCCACCCTCGATCGCGGTGAGCGCCGCGGTCACGAGGTCGGCGGCGTTCTGCACCGCCAGGCGGGGGTCGTCGACGAACCCGATCTGCACCGCCTCCCACCGCTCGGTCAGCTCGTCCGGCAGCGTGCCCGGGCCGGCGCCGGCGGCAGGCTCGGCTACGGCCGCCGCAGCGGGAGCCGGCTCGGCGGGATCGCCCGCAGCGAAGGGCGCAGCCGCCTCGGGCTCGGACGGCTCGGTCGCGGCGGCCGGCGCTTCCACCGGTCGCTCGGCATCGGCCTCGGGCTCGGGGTCGGCCTCGGGCTCGGGCTCGGTGTCGGCCGCGTCCACCGCTTGCTCGGCATCGGCGTCGACATCGGCCCGCTCGGGGTCGGGCTCGGCGTCGGGCGCGTCCACCGCTCGCTCTTCGGGCTCGGCGTCGGGCGCGTCCACCGCTCGCTCGGCATCGTCGTCGGCCTCAGACTCGGCTTCGGGCTCGGGCTCGTCGGCGGTGGGCTCCCACGCCGGGTCGGCCTCGCCGGTGGTTGGGCCGAGCGGTATCGGCTCGGTGTCGGCGGCGGGGTCGGGATCCGGGTCCGGGTCGACGCGGGGGCGGGTGGCCGCCCGGCCGAAGACCGTCCCCGGCGGGGTGTCGTCGTGGCTGTTGTCGTTGCTCACAGTTCCCCCTCTCAGCGGGTGCGGGCCGGCGTGTCGGCGTCGGCCCCGTCGACCACCAGCGCCTCGAACAGCGCCCGGTAGCGCACGAACGCGACCCGCAGGTCGTCGATCGACCCGGCGGACGCCGTGCGGGCCGAGCGGTAGTCGGCCGCCAGCTGCGGGTGGTCGACCGCAACGAGGTCGAGGCGGTCGGTCGGGTGCTCCCCGTCGGCCGCGGGGTCCACTCGGTAGCCGCGCTCGTCCATGACCTCGTCCACAAGCGCCACCGCCGCGGCGACCGCACGGCCGGGTTCGTCGACGAAGCCAAACTGGACCGCCCGCCAGCGCTCCACGTACTGCTCCCGCGCGGCCGGGCTCAGGTCGTGCAGCTCTATCGCCTTGCGGCGCTTGATCCGGTCACGTAGCTCGGCCCGCGCCTCCCGGCGGTCGCCGGTCTGCTCGACGATCCTGTCGTACTCGGATCCGAAGCGGTTGCGCAGCGACGCCGCCCGTCGCTGCTCGATGAGGACGGCCGCCACCGCCAGTGCGGCGACGACCAGCAGCGTCACGATCACCCACGTCATGAGGACCTCCCCCGTCCAGTGGTGATTTGGACGCCGTGATACCCAAGTCGTGGGGGTGGCGATACCCGCCACCGGTAACGTCGGTGCTCATGGGCGTACGAGTGGTGGTGCGGGCGGGGCTGGCGGCGCTGATGGTGACCGGGCTGGTGGTCGGGGTATGGGCGGCGTTCGCGCCCCGGTCGTTCTACGACGACTTCCCCGGCGGCGGTCTCGAGTGGGTGGCGGCCGACGGCCCCTACAACGAGCATCTCGTGCGCGACGTCGGCGAACTCAACCTCGCCCTGACCGCGGTGACGCTGGTGGCGCTGCTCGCCGTCGTGCGGGCCGCAGCGGTGGCGGCCGCGGTCGGCTGGCTCGTCTACCAGGTCCCACACCTCGTGTACCACCTGCGCCACACCGACGTGTACGACAACACGACCGACAAGGTCACCAGCATCGCCGCGCTCGCGCTCGGTGTGGCCCTCCCCCTGATCGTGCTCGTGGCCGCGCTCCGCCTCAGACGGCCGCGGTCCTAGCCGGCCCGCCGCGGCGGACCTCGGGCTCGACGACGCACCACACCGTCTTGGCGCCCCGGTGGCGCTCGACGCCCCAGGCCCGGCTGATCCGGTCGACGACGCGCAGGCCGAAGCCGCCGAGGAAGGGCGGCTCGGGCGGCGCGGCCGGGTCCGGCACGGCGTCGGGCGCGCCGTCGGTCACCTCGAGGCGGACCTCACCCGCCGGTCCCGGCCGGCAGCGGAGCCCGACCTCGCTCCCGGCGTGGACGACGGCGTTGGCCACCAGTTCGGAGACCGCGAGGCGGGCCCGGTCGCGGTCGAGCCGGTGCCAGCCGCGACCACGCAGCGAGCGGTCGACGAAGCGGCGCGCCGACCGGACGGCGTCGGGTTCGGCGGGCAGCCGGAGGGTGTCTGCATCCACCATGACCCAGCCGTACCCGACGTGCCCGTTGCGATACGTGAATCTTGCACTCCCAGCACCCAGCACGATACGTCGAGGTAACACGTACGTTACCGCGCGGTCAGCGCGCGGTAGGCCCGTTAGAGGACCCCCAAAGTGACATCACTAGTGCCAGAAGGGTATCTGCGATACATTTGACCTTATCCCGCCAACGACGCCGGGGAGACCGTGCCTGGGGGCGGCCAGCGGTTTCGGCGACCAAAGGCTACCTATGAAGCACCGCACACCAGTTCGGCCCACTGTGGCGCGTGCCCTGTACGCTCCGAGTCCGGCGACGACCCCGGCCGTCGAACTCGCGCCACCGCAGATCGCACCCGACGTCGATCTGTCGGCACCGGCCGTACCGGGGATGCCACCCGCGGTCGGGATGACCGTCCGCAATCTCCGCGCCCGCGCCGCCGCGCCGGTCCCGCCCGTCGCCGTGCCGGTCGCACCCGTCGCCGTGCCCGTCCCGCCACCGAACGTGTCGCCGACGCGCTACCTGACGTCCGTCATCCGCGACTTCTACGCCGATCCGGTGGCGTGGCTCGGGCTGGCGGTCTGCACCCTGATCCTCACCTACATCGGTGGGGCGTCGATGTTCTGGTTTCACGCCATGTACCTCGGCGAGGGCGGGCCGGCGATCAGCCCGTACCTGCACTGGGGGCTCGACTCGTCGGCCGGGTTCCTCGGGCTGACGCCGTTCATCGCCATCATCATCCCGATCGCGGCGTGGACGGCGATGCTCCCCGGGCCCGGCGAGGTCACGATCGGGCGGGTGCGTGCGGGCCGGTTCGCGCTCGTGGGCGGTGTGCTCCTGGCGCTGGTGACGGCCCCGGCACCCCTGTTCCACGACACGTTCCTGGCCCGCGGCACCTGGCTCGCCGACCACCTCACCGACCTGTGGGGCGGCCCCGAGTACCTGACCGGCCACGTCCACCACCGGGACGAGGAGAACCCCCTCATCGCGATGGTCCAGCAGGTGGGGTGGGGCATCGTGACCTACATCCCGCTGATGCTGGTCGCGCTGATGGCGATGCGGTTGCTGACCAAGCCGTTCCGCGGCCGCCTGTCCACCCAGCCCGACTAGGCCGGGGCGTCCGCCTCGTGCACGGCCGAGGTCGGGACCTCGGCCAGGAGGCCCGTCGCGTCCACGACGCGGCTGCGCCCGCCGTCGCTGCCGACGACGACGACCGGCGTGCCCGCGGCGAGGACGCCGTCGGGGTCGCGGTCGCGGCGATCCCCGGTGCCGAACCAGTAGGGCTCGTCCCGGACCAGCTCGTGCGTGAACCGCACGGGCGGCGGCGTCACCACCCCGGGCCCGGGCACCGAGCGCGTCGTCGCCGAGCACGACGAAGTCCGGGCGGAGCATCCGGCCGGACTCGTCGCGCTCGCCCACTTACCGGAGGCTGTCGCTCGGCAGCACGTGGGGGATCACCGGCAGCACCGTACCCAAGTCGAGCGGCGCGGTGTGGGGGACGAGCGCGCCCCGCTCGGCCAACGCCAGGAGGTCGGGCAGCACGTACGGCTCCGCGGCCTCGATGTCGACGCTGTAGCCCATGTCGGCCAGGCTGGCCACCGTGACGCGGCTCATCGGGTTGCCGGGATCGGCGATGAAGCCGGACATCAGCTCGTTGCGGAACACGGTCTCGCGCCAGTGGCCGTCGCGGGTCCCCGCCCCACCGGTGTTCTCGACCGGGACGCGGCGGCGGCCGCCGCGACCCCGCAGCGTGCGGTACTCCGCGATCGCGCCCGCGCCGGCGAACGCCGGGTTGGATGTGCCGGCGCCCTTGAGCAGCCCCTTCTGGGCCCACATGGTGCCGATGCCGAGCACGTGTCCCATCTCGTGCGTGATGACGTCGTTGAGGGTGCCGTCGGACTCCATGCGGGCGAGGTCGGCGGTGTCGAAGGACATCTTCCCCTTGGCCGGCAGGAACGCCGACCGCCCGGCCGACGCCGGCCGGACGTGGCTCGGCCCCGCCTGCCCGAGGATCTTGCCGACGCCGTCGATCGGCACGCCTTCCGCCAGGATGAGGACGTCGTCGACCACCTCCCCGTCGACCTCGACGGAGGGCAGGTCGCCGACGATCACCTTGGCCCACCGGTCGGCCGCCTTGGTGAAGGCACGCCGCTGGGCGGCGTTGAGGCCGCCGAGGAAGCGGACCTCGATCGTGAAGGGCGAGGTGGTGGCGGCCAGCTCCTTGGCCCGCACCGCGTCCGCCCGTGCTTCGTAACTCGTGTAGCTCGCCATGTCACATCAGAGCACGCACGGCGGGGGCAGATACGTCCCGACGGTCCGCGCGGCTCCGGGCCGACTACGTTGCGCGCCCAATGAGACGGATCCTGATGATGATGGCGGTGGCGGGGCTGCTCGCCGCGTGCGGCGGCGGGGACGACGAGACCGGGCAGGAGCCCGCCTCCTCGGACTCGGGCGGCGACGCCGACGACTACATCGAGCCCCTCGCCGCGTCGATCCCCGAGGGCGAGGACGGGCTTCCCGTGGACGACGAGCAGGCCACGTGCATGGCCACGGCACTCGTCGACCTGATCGGCGTCGACGCGCTGCGCGAGGCCGACGTCTCACCCGACGAGCTGGTCGCGACCGAGGACTTCACCTCGCTCGGCGTCGAGCTGCCCCCCGACGCCACCGCCAGCCTCGGCGCCGACCTCGCCGCGTGCGATATCGCCGAGGCGCTGGAGACCCTGCTGATCAGCCCGTTCGACGACGAGTTCGGCGTCGCGCTGCCGGCGGAGGGCGCCACCTGCCTGGCCGAGAACATGGACGACCAGGCCGTGGCCGACGGCTTCGCCGAGGCGCTCCTCGAAGGCACGGACACGAGCTGGCAGGCCACGCTGGGCGGCGCCATGGGCGCGTGCCCGAGCGTGGCGAGCATGGTGTTCATCTCTCAGGCGCCGGTCGAGCTGTCGGCCGAGGCCCAGGCGTGCGTCACCACCTTCATCGCGGGGGCCGACCCGGCGCTCATGGGGTCGGTCTTCTCCTCTGGCGGCGGGAACAGCGCGGCCGCCGAGCAGCTCGGCACCCAGCTCGCCGCGGCCTGCCCCGAGTACGCCGGCGGCTGAGCCGGCGGGTCCGTACCCGGCCAGCTACCTGATCGTCCACGCCTACCGCCACCGCGTCGAGCACCGTCGGGTCGCTACGACCGCGTCCTCGCCAGGGTCGCGCGCTCGGGACACCCCGAAGCCGACTTCATCGCCGCGTTCCAGCGGGGCTAGCGATCGCGGTGGCGCGCTCGTGGAGCTCCCGCACGAGGTCGATGGCCGCCGCGCGCATGGCGTCGTCGGGCGCGAGGTGCGGCCAGCTCTCGACGCGCTGTCCGGTGACGTCGGCCCACTCGGTGACCGCGGTGGTGATCCGGAGGACGAGGTCCGAGGAGTTGCTCCTTGGTGCCGTTCTCGGCGAGCCAAGCAAGCCCGGTTGAGCGGTGGGAGTGAGCGGGTCTGTTACCCGGCGTGATCAGATCGTCTAGTCATCGATGTCGAGGTAGATGGCCTCGACCGCGCCGTCTGCGACTAGGAGCGTGTAGACGGCGATGTGCGGAAGGAGGAAGCCGGCGGCAACCAGCACCCGCACGCCCGGCACTGACTCGACAGGCACGGTGACGGACTCGTAGTCGTCGGCCAGGCGGTCGATGATCTGCGGCATCTCGTGTAGCAGGAAGTCGGCCGTGGACGGGCGGCCCGTGGCGGTTCGCTCGGCCGGGAGCAGCTCATCGAGGCGATCGAAGAAGCCCGGGATACCCGGACCGCACGGCGGTCCTCAGGCGGCATTCAGCGGGTGCTGTGCGTGTCGATCTGGCCCGCCAGGCGCTCCGCGGTGGCGATCACCTTTCGGCGGAAGTCCTCGGGCAGCTCATCGAGGTCGGTGACCGTCCGCTCGGCGAAGAGGGCGGCCCGCTGGTCCGGGGTCATCTGGTCCAACTCGGCCGCAGGGATCAGGCGGGAGGTTTCGGCCACATCACTCAGTGTACCGGGCCACGCTGGCGGGCTAGAGCCATTCTGTACGCGGAATCGGTCGCCATGACGACCGATTCCGCGTACAGAACGACCGTCGCCCCGACGGCGCGCCGTGGGCGTGCCAAGGTGGCCCGATGGAATACGCCACCGAGAAGTGGGGCGGTGTCCCGCACTACCGGGGCGCGGTCCGACACCTCGGCGACGACGAGCACGGCACGTGGCTGTGGGGACCGAGGGGCCGGGTGATCTACCGGGGCGACGAGCCCCTGTTCGAGACCGAGCAGGACGTGATCATCGTGGTCCCTCCGGGTGCCTGGTGGGCACCGTGCTGGTGGATCGGTCACGCCGAGGTGGCGTTGTACGTCAACATCAACACGCCGGCCGTCTGGGAGGGCGAGCGCCTCGTCGCCGTCGACATGGACCTCGACGTCATCCGCTTCTGCGACGAGCGGGTCGAGATCGTCGATCTGGACGAGTTCGACGACCACCGGGTGCGCTACGGCTATCCCGCCGACGTGGTCACGGCCACCGAGGCCGCGGCCGCCCGGGCGTTCGAGCTCGTGACCCGCAACGAGGCGCCGTTCGACGGCTTGGCGGCCGCCGCCTGGGTCGAGCGCGCCCGGCGCCGCCCGGCCTAGCTGTAGTACCCGGTACACCCGGCCGCCCCGGCCTCGGTCACCCTGGCCGCCGTTGTTCGCCTTCAGGCGGTGGGATCAGAGCCCCAACAGCTGTGCCTTCTTGGCGGCGAACTCTTCCTCGGTGAGGATGCCCTGATCCTTGAGGGCGGCGAGCTGCTTGAGCTCCTCGATCTGCGCTTCACCCAAACCCACGGGCGCGGCTGGTGCTGCCTCGGGAGCCTGGGCGGGTGGGGCAGCCGGCGCCTCGGCGGGCGGGGCAGCGGGCGCCTGGGCCGCCTCGGCGCTGCGTTGAGCCGACTTGGCCCCCATATGGGCTGCGGTTCCCGCGACCACCGCGGTGGTTGCCAATCGGGCGACGGGCCTGCGACGACGGAGCATGACGAGCCTTCCTTTGCTGGATCGATCAACTGGATGAGGCAACGGCGTCGCTCATGGCGTCGAGCGCTGCTTGGACGAACTCGTGCGGGATGCGGGCACCCTCGAGGATGACGCCGTTCGCATCGCGTAGTGCGTCCGCTAAGGGCGCGGCCCACGCGTCCTCCCACATGAGCAACGCCGCCGAGGTGTTCGGTTCGAGGCTAAGCGCGGCATGCGCAATGTCCTCATCGCTGAGGATCCCCCCGATCTCGGCGTCGAGGCCGGCGAACGCGGCCAGCTCCTCGACGGCGTCGAACTCGACGACGGTCACGTTGCCGTCGACGTCCTTGCTGATGAACGTGAGATCGATGATGTTGATCACGCCGTCGTCGACGAGCCTGATGAGCTCCGGCGCTACCTGGCCGGTGAAGTTGTTGTCGGGAAAGCCGAGGATCACGTACTCCACAGGGCCGATGCTCATGATCTGGTCTCCTTCAGGGGCTGCCGCAGCCATCCAAGCAAAGTGTCGAGCAGAACCCGGCGCGAAGCATCACCCTGCATGGATGGTTCTGGCTCCGGATCGGTGGGTGCTTTACAGCGCGCGGCACACCAGCGACCGGCGCTCCCGCAGGACGCGTTCTGGGACACCCGTGCCTTGTCATTGCGCCCGGGAACCGTCGATCGGTAGGCGCCCGGTGCACTGCACAAGAAGTCTTCGCACGGTCTGGCGGCCCTGAGCGACCATGGTCCCGTGATGCTCGATCTGGACGACGCTCGCAGCCTGTCGCACATCCGAGTTGCCGGCGGGCATGCCCTCGAAGCTCAGCGCTTTGAGGCCATCGTCCACTGGGTTGTTCAAGCGGTGACCGACGCGAAGTAGCCCGCTCGACAGGAACGGCACCTATCGCCGGTTCCGCGGCTTACCCTCGTCCCCATGATCGTTGGCGAAGCGACCACGACCGTCTCCGCGACGCCGGCCGACGTCTTCGACTTCGTGCTCGACCTGCATCGCTACCGCCAGGCGGATCACAAGATCGGGAGAGTGGGCACGATCCACAACGAAGGCGATAGCGGGACGGCTCAATTCTCGGGCCGCATCCGGGGACTGCCCGGCCCGTCGGGCACCTACCCATTCACCCGAACCGACTCGCGTCTGGAGTTTGGGTCGCCGGTCGCGGGCCCGGCTCGGTGGTTCCTCGACTTCGAGGGCACGTTCGACGTCGAACGGACCGACGAGGGCACCGTGGTCACGCACCGGGAGGTGTTCAGCTTCAAGCGACCGTGGCGTTGGCTCGCCGAACCGCTCCTTCGGAGCTGGCTCGAGAACGACACGACCGAGGAGATGGTTCGCTTCAAGCAGCTCATCGAGCGAGACAACGACGCGCCGGCTTCCGAGCAGTAGACGCGCTCCCGAAAGTTGTGATGCGACGAGCATGAGCTCGGTGTAGCGCCCGTGGATCTCGGTAGTGACCGGGTCGGTGGGCGTGAGATCCGGGCGGATCGGTCGCGTCGTCGGTTCAGGACTTGGCTGCCCAGCGGTCGAAGCGTTTGCGGAGGGTCTTGGCGGGTGCGGGGGCGCCGATGCTCGCGAACGCTCGGCGCACGGTGGTCTCGTGGGCGGCGGCGGGGTCGTCGATCCAGTCGAGGTGATGGTTGACCTCGAGGGCGACGGCACCGTGGAAGGCGCACCACACGACGATGCTGGCCTGCTCCACGGTGAGATCGGGCTCGGTGGGGCCGAGCTCGGTCAGGGCGTCGACGATCGGTTGGAACACCTGGACCTGGGCGTCGACGGTGGGACCGCCGGGGGGTGCCGCGTAGCCGGGGAGGACGTCGGTGAAGAGCAGGTTGAACTCGTTGCGGTGGGCGAGGGCCCAGCGGCGGTGGGCGAGGATGCCGGCGAAGGCCCGGTCGGCTGGCGGGTCCTCCGAGAACGCCTCGGTGCCAGTGGCGGTGGCGGTGGCCAGGCTCTGGTAGCTCGACAGCAGGAGCAGCGTGAAGATGTCGTCGAGGCTGTCGAAGTACGTGTAGAGCGACGCCGGGCCCAGCCCGACGCCCCGGGCGATGGCTCGCATCGAAACGTTGCCGGCGCCGCCTTCCTCCAGCAGGCGCCGGGCCTCGGCCTCGATCGCGGCCAGGAGCTCGCGCCGCTGGCGGGCCCGGCGGCCCTCGTTCGCCGGGGAAGCGGGGGTGGAGGCGGCCATGTGACCAACGATACCCGAACACCCCTTGCGATCCGAACAGTGTTCGGTATCCTGAGTCAGGAGAAACCCGAACACTGTTCGGATATGACGTCGTTGGAGGTCACTGCCATGTCAGCAAGCCATGTCGTCCTCGGGGCCGGGCCCGTCGGCCGAGCCGTCGTCGCCGCCCTCACCAGCCGGGGCATCGAACCCGCCGTCGTCACCCGCTCTGGCGCCTCGGCGCCGGGAGCGACCAGTCGCCGGGCGGACCTCGCCGATCCCGTCCAGGCCGCCGAGGCGGTCGCCGGCGCCGAGGTCGTCTTCCAGTGCGCCCAGCCTCCCTACCACCGCTGGCCCGAGGAGTTCCCGGCGCTGCAAGCCCGGGCGGTCGACGCAGCGACATCGGCTGGTGCCCTCCTCGTCGTCGCCGAGAACCTCTACGGCTACGGCGCCGTCGGCGGCCCGCTCACCCAGGACCTCCCGCTGACCGCCACCACGAGGAAGGGCGCGGTGCGGGCCCAGATGTGGCTCGACCTGCAGGCGGCCCATCAAGCTGGCCGGCTGCGGGTGGTCGCCGCCCGAGCCTCCGACTTCTTTGGTCCCGGCGCCGGGGACTCGGCCGTCGGCGAGCGCTTCTTCAGCCCGCTCGCCCGGGGCAAGGTCGTGCGGGTGGCCGGCGACCCCGACCGGCTGCACACCTACACCTACGTTCCCGACTTCGGCGAAGCCATGGTGCGCCTGTCGGCGACGCCGGAGGCCTGGGGACAGGCGTGGCACGTGCCCAACGCGCCGACGGTCACGACCCGGGCCTTCGCCGAGCAGGCCGCCGAGCTGGCGGGCACGAGGCTGCGCCTCCGCGGGACACCCCGCTGGCAGCTGCGCCTAGTGGGGCGGTTCGAGCCGGCCGTGGGCGAGATCGTCGAGATGCTCTACGAGTTCGACCAGGACTTCGTCGTCGACCACACGCCCTATGCGACCCTTCTCGGCGACCACGCCACGCCGCTCGACGAGGCACTGACCGCCACGCTCAAGTGATGCGGACCCAGCGGACTCAGTCGACGACGACGTCGGCACCGAACCCAGCGTCGGCCAGGGCTGATCGTCCCCGACGAGACGCTGACTACCGCCGCCCGGCGCTTGGACGACCCTCGCAGGACGGGAAGCGAGACCGCCCGTACCGTTCGTTGCCGCGTACCATGGCGAGTCGCCCCGTGCGGGAGTGTCGCCAATGAGCAATGCTGCAACCAGGCCGCCGAAGCACCCGCCGCCGTGGTTCGTACACACGGCTTGGCGCGTTCATCGCGCGCTGTACCGGCTCAGTGGCGGCCGATTCGTGTGGACGACATCGAACAAGCGCGGCTGGGGCGCGCTGCGCCTCACCACCATCGGGCGGAAGTCCGGGCAGGAGCGCAGCGTCATCATCGGCTACCTCGAAGACGGTCCCAACCTCGTCGCGCTCGCGATGAATGGCTGGGACGAGGGCCATCCCGCGTGGTGGCTCAACCTCGAGGCGCACCCGGACGCCGTCGTTCGATTGGCGCACCAGCAGCCGCGCCTGGTGCGCGCACGCCCTTCAGCGGGAGAGGAGCGTGATCGGCTTTGGCAGCGCTGGGTCGCGGTCGATCCGAGGCTCGACGCGTATGCGGTCCGACGGTCGACCGAGACGCCGGTGATCGTCCTCGAACCGCGCAACCGGACCGCTTGACAGCGGGCGACGACGTCCGCCCTGATGAGGTAGACGAAGAGATCTCCCAAGGGAGAGCTGCGTCGTCCGCGCGCCGCCGGTAGAGCTCCCCGGGCTCGCTCATCCCTCCCAGGTACGAGCCCGGGGAGCCCGGGTGGGTCAGGTGTCGTCGGTGAAGGTGCCTCCGAAGATGTCGGAGTTGCCGAACGTGGCCGGGCACTGGTTGTTGGGCCCCGGTCGCAGCGCGGTCGAGTGCGAGGCGGGCAGTTCGGCCGCCTGGGCACGGTCCCGCGGCCGGTCGCCCACGATCGGCGTGGCCGTGCCCGCGAGCACGTCCTCGACGAAGGCCTGGCGGTAGGTGTTGATCGCCGGGCACACGGCGCCGTTCCGCATGTCGTTCCACACCGCGGTGCCGAAGTCGTTGGTGGCGAAGGCGTAGTTGTAGTCGCCCAGGAACTCCGAGGTCAGCGCGTTGGCGCTCGACGCCCGGCCGTCGCCCACCGCACCCCGGAGCAGTGTGGTGAACGGCCCGATGGCGCCGGTGGCGGTATTCACCTCCGCGTGGCGCACGACGCCCAGGACCCGGCGGGGCGAGGTGGTCTCGTCGCGCCAGGGATCGAGCCAGGCGTTGTAGACCAGCCAGGCGTCAGTGCCGTCCGGGGAGAGGGCGACGGCCGGGAAGTTGGCCCGGTCGGTGCCGTCGTTGACGTTGACGGGGGCCGAGTACGTGGTGCCGCCGTCCGTGGAGGTCACGACGAAGGCACGCTCGTTGTTGGTGCCGGCCCGGTCATCCGACCAGGTGATGGCGATCTGGTCGCTGGCGCCCGCGCCCGTCGGCGACCCGTTGGCGATGTCGATGCTCGGGAACGTGTTGGTCCGGGCCCCGGCAATGCCGTCGATGGTGAACCGGCCCTGGGCGGGATCGAACTGCCCGATGCCGGCGAGCGGCTGCACGATCGCCCGCGGGCGCTCGAAGGTGGCGCCCCCGTCGAACGAGCGGGCTTGGAAGAACACGCCGTCACGGGTCTGGATGTCGGTGCCGATCCACACGACGTAGACCACGCCTGCGCTGTCGGTGCGGATGGCGCACCCCTGGCGACCGCCGGTCTGGCTGTTGTTGGTGGCCGCCGAGAGCTGCCGGTTCTGCCACGTGTCGCCGCCGTCGTTCGAGGCCGCGAACACCACCGGCTCGGCGCCGCCGTTGCCGACGAAGCCGACGTTGCACACGTAGACGTTGCCGAAGTGCGGGCTCGACTCCGCGTTGTCGGCCCACAGCTGCTCCTTGTCGCTGAAGAGGGCCGAGTTCTGCCTGGTCACGACGACTGGGTCCAGCCAGGCGTCGTTGTCACCCGCGATGGCGCCTGCGATGTCGTCGGTGCGGGACACGGCGATGGCGGCAGGACCGCTGAACCCGGGCGCGCCGGGGAACGGCGTCGCGATGTTGGAGTAGTAGAGGCGCTGGCCGTTGGTCCACGAGAAGTCGCCGCTCGCGTCCGGGCTAGGGCCGAACACGACCTCGGGGTCGCCGTTGGAGACCATGCCGGTCTCCGCGTAGTGGGGCAGCGTGCCGATCGGCCCGGCCGGGTCGGGTACGCACCCGGTGTCACCCGCCGGCGGCTGGCCCGGTGCCACGTCCGGCTGTCCCAGGCAGCTGGCCGTGGCCCGCGCCGAGAACCCGGTGTAGGTCGGCTGGGTCCAGGTCCGGCCGGAGTCGGTGGAGAACTGGATGCCCGACAGGCCGACGCCCGGCGTGAACGGGCACGTGCGGTCGTCGCCCGCGTTGCAGGCCTCCATGTCGATGTTGTCGTTGGCGCCCGCGGCCAGGATGTTGGGTTGGGCGGGGTTGACGGCCACGCCCGGCTCGTTCTGCTTGTTCTGCGAGAACAGCAGGTCGTTGCTGCCCACCGTGACTTCGGTGGAGCCCCCTGGCGTGATCGGGACCGCCCCGGCCGGTACCGCTGGGGCGAGGAACGTGACGGCCGTAGCTACTGCGGCTACGGCAAGGCGGTTCGTACGCATGACACCCCCATGCGTCGATGGATCCCCTATGTGGTGACGCGCCACCAACCCGGGGGGTCCGGGGGTAGCGACACGACGACCTCCGCTTCCCCTGCGGCCGCCGCCTAAACCGGCTTCCTCAGGCCAGGCACCGGATCAGGCGGGGCCACCGGCGAACCGCCGGCTGCGGTTCGAGATCCTGAGCAGGGGCTCCGTGGGCCGGGGAGGATTCGAACCTCCGAAGGCGATGCCGGCAGATTTACAGTCGTTCGAGCCTTCGACGGTGTGCGCCGCCGCCAGTGCCGACGTCATGAGGTGGCACCGCCGAGCGGGTGGTTGACCACAGTTGGTGTGGGGCTTGTCTTGCCTCGTCCCGTTCGGCGTCTGGACACTCCGGTACGTCCGACGGGCGTGGCACGGTACGGCAGCGGCGTGTCCTGTGGTGGTCGTGCGCCGGCGGTGGTCAGGCGATCCGTCGGCGGATCCAGTAGATGGTGGCGAGGACCAGGCCGGCGGCGAGAGCGACGAAGATTGCGGTTTCGATCGTCTGGAAGGCCCAGAAGTCACCGGCCGGGTGGACGGTGAGCTCCTCGGACGCCCCGGTGGGCGAGCCGGGGGCGCGGCCGGGGGCATCGATGGCGCCGCCAGCGGCGATGATCCAGTCGCCGTTGAGGTCGTTTCGCATTGTCCCGACGTCGAGCCTGAGGTCTGGGAGCACACGTGTCTCGGTCGGCCGGTAGCGAGGACGTGCCGCGAGCATCACGAGCAGTCGGGTTCCGAGGAAGCCGACGAGGGTTGTCGCCATCGCCGGGAGCATTCGGCCGGTGACGGCGCCGGCGAAGACGCCGAGCGCGAGCGCGAAGAGCGCGTACCCGAAGACGACGATGCCGTGGCTGTCGAAGAAGGTGTAGGCGAACCGCTGGCCCGACGTCTGCATCACTGGCGTGATCCACCAGTTGAGCATGCCGGCGTAGATCGCGGTTATGACGAGGACGGCGAGGGAGACGAGCCCGATCTTGGTTGCCGCCCAGCGAAGCCGCGAGACGCCCTGTGTCCACACGAGGCGGTGTGTTCCGTGTTCGACTTCGCGGGCGACGAGGGGTGCTCCCCAGAACATGCCGGCGAGCATCGGCAGGACCCACAGCAGCGTTCCGACGAAGAGGACGTTCTGGTAGTCGCCGTAGAAGTCGCGTGCGACCTGGACGCAGCGGCCGACCGCCAGTGTCGCCTCGTCCACCGCCGCATGGTCGACGCCGTCGCGGTCGAGCGCATCGGTGTCCACGACGACGGGCGCGTCCATGGCTGCGGGCAGGCACTCGGGCAGACCCAGCCTCTCGAACCGGTCGTGGATCGGCCTGCCGGTGCCGACGAAGAAGGCACCGAGGGCGAGCAGGGCGACGACGCCGAAGAGGAGTTGCTTGCGGTGTTGGCGCCACACGAGCCAGGTCATGCGCTCAGGTCCTGGTGGTGGGGCGGTGTCTCGGCGTTGGCCGCCAGGTAGGCGAGGACGAGGTCTTCGAGGCTGACGTCGCGTTGCTCCCAGGCGGGTTCGATGGCTTGTGCGTTCGTTCGGACCAGCAGCGTGCTCTGTCGTTGGGCGTTGGTGGCGTGGACGACCTGTTCGACGCCGGCGATCCGCCCGCGCCGTGGTCCCCCTGGGCCGATCAGGATCTTGTGGGTGGCCAGCAACTGGTCGGTGTCGGCGAAGACCTGGACGCGTCCGGCGTGCAGCACCAGGAGGTGGTCGCAGACCCGCTCCAGATCGCTGATGAGATGCGACGACAAGACGACGGTCGTGGGCGTCTCGGCGACGGCGTCGATCAGGGTGGAGAGGAACTCCCGGCGGGCGAGTGGGTCGAGGCTGGCGAGGGGTTCGTCGAGGAGCAGCACGCGTGGCCGCTTGGCGAGCGCGAGGCACAACGCCATCTGGGCGCGTTGGCCGCCCGACAGCCGGTCGACGGGGCGGTCGAGGGGCACGCCGACCTTCGGCAGGCGTTCCCGGCCGAACGCAACATCGAAGTCGCGGTTGAGCTTGTCGCCCATCGTGAGCAGCTCGCCGGCGGTGAAATCCCCGTACAGCGGGGCGTCCTGGGCAACGAAGCCGACACCGGGGAGTGTTCGGTCTCCCGGTTCTCCGCCGAGCACCCGGATCGTGCCCGCCGATGGTCGGGTCAGCCCGGTGGCGCAGTGCAACAGGGTCGACTTGCCGGCCCCGTTCGGGCCGACGAGGGCAACGATCGCCCCTTCGGGGATCGCAAAGCTGCAGTGGTCGAGCGCGAGCGTCCGTCGGTAGCGCTTCGTCACGCCGTCGGCGACCAACGCGCCGCTCACGCCGAGTCCTTCACGTCGAGCAACCGGTGCAGCGTGGTGTCCACGACCGCCCTGATGTGCTCGGGCGACAGTCCCGCAGCGCGGGCCTGGCCCACCCAGGTCTCCAAGCGCTTGCGCAGCCCGTCGAGGGTTCCCGGTGGCGGCCCCGCGAGCGAGCCCACGACGTACGTGCCCAGCCCATGCCGTCCCTCCACCAGTTGCTCGTACTCGAGCTCGCGGTACGCCTTGAGCACCGTGTTGGGGTTGATGGCCAGCGCCGCTGCCACCTCGCGGACCGTCGGCAGCCGGTCACCCGGCTCCAGCCGACCCAGGCGCAACGCCTGGCGCACCTGCTCCACGATCTGCAAGTAGGTCGGCACACCCGACGTGGAGCTGAGGTGAAACGCAAGCATCGACGTCGGAGTGTACTACAACACTAAAACAAGACAAGACCAACACGCGACGCACGCGGTATCCAGCAGCGCCGAATGCCCGATCCGGAGGCCCCGTGGCACCGTTGCCGGCTTGGTCGGGCAACCCGAACCGCCACCGCCTCTCGAGGACCGGCAACCGACAACTCAACGCCGCCATCCACCGCATCGCCATCACCCAACTCCGCTACCACGACGACGCCCGCGCCTTCCGGGACCGCCGAGTCGCCAAAGGCGACACTGGCACCGAGGCCCTACGAGCTCTCAAGCGCCGGCTATCAGACGTCGTGTTCCGAGCTCTCAGCCTCGATGCAACACCCGCCACGGCCCAGTTCCCGCCGGCCGCTTGACATAGGAGCAAATGACGCGGCACTAGCTCCGCCGGGCCGAGCCTCAGCGCCAGGATGCCAGCCGAAGGCCACGACCACGCGTCGCCAACCGAACCTGAGCCGTACGGCATGCCATGATGCAGACGTGGCCGAGCATGTTCGGCGCGACGTCGGGCGCTCCGAAATGGAGGCCTACACCCGGCGGTCAAGAGAAGGCCCCTGCTTTGTCTGCCAAGTGGTAGCGGGAACAACCGAAGCACCCGCGCATGTCGTCTACCGAGACGATTTCGCGATCGGGTTCCTCAACTTGTACCCGACGCTCTTGGGCTACTGCCTTGTCGCGCCGCTCGACCACAAGATCGCTGTAGTCGATGACTTCACCGAGGACGAGTACCTCCGCCTTCAACGCGTTGTGCGCCGGGTTGGCGTCGCAGTCGCTCGAGCGGTCCCGACCGAGCGGCTCTACATCCTCAGCCTCGGCAGCAACAGCGGGAACGCGGCATGTCCACTGGCATGTCGCGCCGCTCCCACCCGACGTGCCCTACGAGGAGCAGCAGCTACGTGCGTTGATGGCTGCCACACGAGGCGTCCTCGAGCTCTCACAAGGGGAACGAGACGAGTTGGCGGCACGGATCCGGTCCGGGCTTCAGCTTGATCACCCATCTCCATGAAGGTGCTACAAGGCAGTTGGCGCAGCGATCGAGCGGAGCGACGAGCACGCGCTATGGAGGACGCGATCTGGGCTCGTGCGGCGCGGCCGCCCGCGCCGCACGACGTCGACACCTCGTTCGGCCCGACGCGCGCCTACCACTGGCCCGGTGACGGCGAGCCGCTCGTGCTCCTACACGGTGGCTTGTGCACCTCGGTCATCTGGCTGCCCGTCATCGAGGCGCTTGACCGCCGCGACGTGTGGGCGGTCGACATCATGGGCGACGTCGGCCGCAGCGAGCACCGGGCCCCGTTCACGACCGAAGCCGACTTCGCGACATGGCTCGACGAGGCGCTCGGTGCCCTCGGCCTCGACGCGGTGTGCGTCGGCGGCCACTCGCTCGGCGGCTGGGTCGCGCTCAACCTTGCCGTCCACCGGCCCGATCGTGTCGTGTCGCTCGTGTTGTTCGATCCGGGCGGCGTCGCGCCGCTGAACATGAACGGGCTCGCGAAGTGGGGCATGCCGACGATGCTCGGCTCGCTAGCACCCGCCGCGGTGCGACGACGCATCGCTCGGCGAACCCGCAACCCGATGGCCGAGGACAAACAGATGTGCCGGCTCATCCTGCACGGGACGCTGCGCCACCGCCCCGGCATCCCCACGAGAGGGCTGCTGACCGACGACGACCTGGCGTCGGTGAGCGCGCCGATGACGCTCGTCGTCGGCGAGCGCACCGAGATGTTCGACAGCATCGCGATGCGAGACCGGGTGCGACAGCTCGCCCCCGGCGCTCGCACAGAGCTGATCGAAGGTGCCGGTCACGCACTCATCCACAGCCACGTCGACCGCTGCGTCGCTGCGCTCACCGCAGCGCAGGCATGACGAAGTGCCGTTCGTCGGCGTAGCAACTCCGCGAGCGTCGGGACCCCCTCGAGCGCACGACCGGCGCGACCGATTCGGCAGGGAGTCTGTGATCGTGCCGTTCGATCGAGGGTCCGCCGATGGGCGATCGTTCCCCTCTACGGTCGAGTCGGCGCCTGGGTGAAGGTCTGACTCGAGAATCGGCTGACGCTGTTGGCTGTCCTCAGAACGATTGGTCGGCCTGAGCCCAGCGCATCAACCCAGGTACTCGTCGCGCATGAAGGTGCGGCGGATCGCCCTGCGACAACAGGGCGATCACACCGCCGCCGCACACGAGTGGGCGGCGCGTGCCACCCCTTGACCGTTAGCGAGAGAAGGGATGGCGATGACCATCGTAGAAGGCACGCGCCCCGTGACGGGCGGCGTCGACACCCACCTCGACGTGCATGTCGCCGCGGCGCTGGATGACATCGGCGGGCTGTTGGGCGTCGAGTCGTTCGAAGCGTCCGCCGCTGGCAACGACAAGCTCCTGTGCTGGCTGGCCTCGTTTGGCTCAGTGGTCCGCGTCGGAGTCGAGGGCACCGGCTCCTACGGCGCCGGCCTGGCTCGCTTCCTGCGCGCCGCCGGCGTCGAGGTGGTCGAGGTTGATCGCCCCAACCGCCAAGCGCGACGCCGCACCGGCAAGTCTGATCCCGCCGACGCGGTCGAAGCGGCCCGCGCTGCGTTGTCGGGGCGAGCCCAGGGTGCGGGCAAGACTCGCGACGGCAACGTCGAAGCGATCAGGGCGCTCGTGGTCGCGAAGCGCAGCATGCGCTCGACGAAGATCAAGACGCTCAACCAGATCCGCCACCTCGGCTTCACCGCCTCCGATGAGCTGCGAGAACGCTTTCGCGGCGTGTCCCGCTTCCATCTCGGCGCCACCGCAGCCGCGCTCCGTCCCCGGGCCGGGTCGGATCCGGTCACCTTCGCGACCAAGACCGCGCTCGCGGTGCTCGGCCGCCGCGTGGTCGCCCTCGACGAAGAGAAGGGACGTCTCGACGCGCTGATCGCCGAGCTCGTCGCCAAGACCGCGCCGCAGCTGCTCGAGCTGCACGGTGTCGGTGTCGACACCGCCGCCGCTCTCCTGGTCACCGCGGGTGACAACCCCGACCGGCTCCGCTCAGAAGCGGCATGGGCCCACCTCTGCGGCGTCGCCCCCATCCCCGCTTCCTCCGGGAAGGTCACCCGCTATCGGCTCAACCGCGGCGGCGACCGCCAAGCGAACTCGGCGCTGTGGACCATCGTCATCACCCGAATGAGCTCCGATCCCCGCACCCGCGCCTACGTCACCCGCCGCCTCGACCAAGGACGCTCAAAGGCCGACGTCATCCGCATCCTGAAGCGCTACGTCGCACGCGAGGTCTACCGCCACCTACCTCGCGACTGAGTCGCCGCGCGGTCGGCGGCGAAGACCTGGCTCGATAATCGGCTGACGCCCCCGGGCTGTCCTGAGAACGATCTGCCGGTCGCTCGCCGCCACCACCCGCGCTGCGGGCAGGAACGACGGCCTAGTAAGAGCTTGCCCTCAACGAGTGGCTCATCCCTGTCTTGCCTCCACCGAGCCCGCTACCGAATGTCGCCCGCCAGGAGCATGGGACCACCTTGAGGTGAGTTTCGCCAGGAGCATGGGACCACCTCGTTCGCCAGTGATGGGACCACCCGGGGTCCACCAGCAGCGGTGCCGCTGCCGGTGCAGTCGCCGCCATCCGACCAGCGGTCCAGGAGGGCGGCGATGGCGTTCCGGGAGGTTCGTGTGTTCGAGGTTCGTGAGGTGCTGCGGCTGTGGCTGCGGGGCGAGGGGGTCCGGTCGACGGAGCGGCTGGCGGGGGTGGACCGCAAGACGGTCCGCCGCTACGTGGCCGCCGCCGAGGAGCTCGGTCTGGTCCGCGACGGCGGCGAGGAGCAGCTGAGCGACGAGTTCGTCGGGTCGGTGGTGGAGGCGGTGCGCCCGCACCGCGCCGACGGTCGTGGCGAGGCGTGGCGGCTGCTGGTCGCCAACCACGAGCTGATCGAGGAGTGGCTGAAGAAGGACGGGCTGACGGTGGTCAAGGTCCACGAGCTGCTCGGCCGTCGAGGGGTCGTGGTGCCGGAGCGGACGTTGCACCGCTACGCGCTGGAGGTGTGCGACGTCGGCCGGGGCCGGCGGGGCACGACGGTGCGGGTGGCCGACGGCGAGCCGGGCGACGAGCTGCAGGTCGACTTCGGCAAGCTCGGCCTGGTCCTCGACCGCGACGCCGGCCGGCGGCGGGTGTGTCAGGCGCTGATCTTCACGCCGGTGGTGTCGCGCTACACGCTTCGTGTGGCTCTCGTTCCGCCAGACGATCGACGACGTGATCGCCGGGTGCGAGGCGGCGTGGGTGTTCTTCGGCGGCGTGTTCGCCACGGTGATCCCCGACAACATGAAGGCGATCGTCGAGCGGGCCGATCCGCTCGAGCCGCGCTTGAACCAGGCGTTCGTCGAGTACGCGCAGTCCCGCGGGTTCGTGATCGACCCGGCCCGGGTGCGCTCGCCGCAGGACAAGCCGCGGGTGGAGCGGACGGTGCCGTTCGTGCGCCAGTCGTTCTTCGCCGGCGAGACGTTCGTCGATCTCGCCGACGCGCAGCGCCGGGCCGAGGCGTGGTGCCGGCAGCGGGCCGGGATGCGGATCCACGGCACCATCCAGGCCCGCCCGGCCGAGGTGTTCCGCGTCGAGGAGCAGCCCCGGCTGCGGCCGGCGCCGAGCGAGCCCTACGACGTGCCGATCTACACGACGGCCAAGGTGCACCGCGACCACCACATCGAGGTCGCCAAGGCGCTCTACTCGGTCCCGGGGAACCTGATCGGCCAGCGCGTCGAGGTGCGCGCCGACCGGACGCTGGTGCGGGTCTTCGCCCGCGGCCAGCTGGTCAAGGTCCATCCCCGCCAGCAGCCCGGGCGGCGCGGTCGACCGATCCCGACGACCTGCCCGTCGGAGCGGACCGTCTACGCGATGCGGGACCTCGACCATCTCCGCCGGCTCGCCGCCGGCCACGGCCCCGCCATCGGCGCCTTCGCCGCCGCGCTGCTGGACACGCCGCTGCCGTGGACCAGGATGCGCCAGGTCTACGCGCTGCTGGGCCTGGTCAAGAAGTGGGGCGCCGAGCGGGTCGAGCCGGCGTGCGCCAGCGCCCTGGAGCACGAAGCGGTCAACGTCGGGCTCATCGGCCGCATGCTCGAACGCGCCACCGAGAACACGCCGACCGCCGCAGCCGTCGCTGCCCGGCGTGGTCGTGCGCCGCCCGGTTCGCCCGCGACCCCGACCACTTCGCCACCCGCCGCGCCAAGGGCGGCGGCCGGCGATGACCGCGCCGACCGTCACGCCCCGAGCTCACGGCGCTGCTGCGCCGGGTGAAGCTCGGCCGCTGCCTCGACACCCTCCCCGAACGGCTCGCCCTCGCCCAGACCGGCGGCATGGGCCACGCCGAGTTCCTCGAGCTCGTCCTCGCCGACGAGGTCACCCGCCGCGAGACCACCTCGCGCCGACCGCCGCGCCCGCGCCGCCGGGCTCGACCCGACCATGACCCTGGACCGCTGGGACGACACCGCCAAGGTCACCTACGACCACGCCGTCTGGAACGAGCTGTGCTCGCTGCGCTTCGTCGACGGCGGCCACAACGCGGTGATCATGGGACCCGTCGGTGTCGGCAAGACGTTCCTCGCCACCGCCCTCGGCCACGCCGCCGTCCGCCGCCGCTACAGCGTCCACTTCGAACGCTGCGACCGGCTCCTCAAGCGGCTGCGCGCCAGCCGGCTCGACAACAGCCACGACACCGAGATGCGCAAGCTGCTGCGCGTCGACCTGCTCATCGTCGATGACTTCGCCCTCCAGCCGCTCGACGCCGCTCGACACCGCCGACGTCTACGAGCTCATCGTCGAACGCCACCGCGCCGCGGCCACCGATCGTGACCTCCAACCGCGAACCGATCGAGTGGCTCGCCTTCATGGCCGACCCGCTCCTCGCCCAGTCCGCCATCGACCGGCTCCAGTCCGCCGCCCACGAACTCGTCCTCGACGGCGAGTCCTACCGGCAACGCCAGAAGCCCAGCGTCCCGCCCACCGACGACGCCCTTGACCCCCAACCGCCAGCCCGACGATCATCACGACGCCGACGCTGAAGACCCCGACAAGTGGTCCCATGCCACTGGCGAACCGGTGGTCCCATCACCCTGGCGAGCGACAGCGCGAACCGAACACGAACAACACTTGACAAGACATAGGAGCATCGATCTGCTCACCTGCCTGCCTCGGTGTGGGGTCGGGAACAAGCGCCCATAACGCGCGGCTCGAAACCGCCCCGGCGGCGACCCCGAACGCCGGCACGGCGGCGCAGGGCGTTCAGCCGCGGTGCAAGATCGTGGTCGTGTGGCGTCATCCGAATCACCGGCCGCTGGCATCGCTGCCGATGGAGCTTCGTCGAACATCGGTCCCTGACCACGTTCGTGACTGGGTGAAGGACATGACGGGCTCGACGG
The DNA here is from genome assembly GCA_963830865.1 of uncultured Acidimicrobiales bacterium. Lineage (GTDB taxonomy): Bacteria > Actinomycetota > Acidimicrobiia > Acidimicrobiales > VFJN01 > ZC4RG19. Next base: position 42,470 of record CAWHNU010000004.1, read on the forward strand.
TTGTGCGAACCCGTCGACTGCCGGGCGCCAGCTCGGCGGCGCTGCATCGGCTCGACCTCGCGGATGGCTCTCGACTCGTCCTACGGCGGTATGCCTGGCGCGCGTATGTGGCGGCCGAACCGGACGCTCCCCGACGCGAGACCGACGCCTTGTGCTTCGCTCGCGGGCACGGGCTGGCCGTGCCCGAGGTCGTGGCAGCGGACGTCACCGGAGACCACGTCGGTGACGGCGTCCCGGTCGTGCTCGTGACATTCCTCTCGGGTCGGCCCGAGGCAGTGCCCGACGTGGAGCGGCTGGCGGAGGTGGCCGGGTCCATCCATGAGATCCGCGCAGACGATCTCGGCCACGAGTACTTCCCGTGGTACGAGGAGGAGATGACGACGCCGCCGCCGTTGACCGAGCGGCGCGGTCTGTGGGAGTTGGCGATCGAGCTGTGGCGCAGCGCGCTGCCGGAGTACCGGCCAAGGTTCATCCATCGGGACTTCCACCCCGGCAATCTGCTGTGGGCGCGCACGCGGTTGAGGGGCATCGTCGACTGGTCGGCCGCGTGTCGAGGTCCGATCGGCTGCGACATCGCCCACTGTCGTGCGAATCTGCGTGATCTGGCGGACGCCGAGACCGGCGATCGATTCGTGGCGGCCTACACCGCGGCGACAGGCGAAGCACTCGATCCGTTCTGGGTGATGGCCGGGCACCTCGAGCACGACCACGACCACTGGACCCACGGGCGCCTCAACGTCGATGAACCTGACCTCGAACGAGCAGTCCGAGCGATCACGGACCAGCAGATCGAGTAGCCCGAGCATCCCCGATCGCCGGGAGGGGGCGGCGTCGTCGGCTAAGGAAGCCGAGCTATCGGACGGCTGTCGTCGTCGCACGTGGTGTGGCCATGGCCGAACGCCAAGGCGGCTGGCCACCCGAACTGCACCTCGCCCTGATCGACGCGGTCACCCAGACCGGCTAGCTCGCCGAACTCTTCCTTGGGCCAGCCGGCGGCACGGCCCGGCGTGGGCGACCAGCTCCAGCGTCATCGTCGGGCGGGGACGCCCTCTCTTGATGTATGAACACTGAGAAGGGCTTGGTGGCCGAGGTGGCGATGGACAACGAAGTAGAGCTGATCAGCGACGGCGACGGACTGGCGGTCATTGGGAACCCGACGGCTGTCGAACGCTTCATGGCGTCGGTGGGACTGTCGTCGAACGCTGGATCGCCCCGCCTCGGAGCTGCCTTCAGTGCCGGGGCTTCAGTTGCGCAGACAGGTTCCGAGATCGCGGCCAACTCGGGTCGCTGGGTGAAGCTGACTGAGGAGTCCGCGCAGGCTGTCAAGAAGTTCGGGTTGACGCCCACCAAGACGCCAGGCGTCAGCCACGCGATGGTGGGTCAGCCGGGGGACATCAAGCAGTGGATCCAGATCGTGAAGACACCCGGATCGATGGTGACCAACCCGGCGATGCTGGCGGGTGCCGCGGGGATCATGGCGCAGATTGCGATGCAACAGCAGATGGACGGAGATCACGGACTACCTCGCCACGATCGACGAAAAGCTCGACGCACGTCCTTCGCGCCCAGACGAACCAGGTGTTGGCGCGCCTGGACGGAGTCGATCTCGCGGTCAGGGAGGCAATGAGCGTCCGCGAGGCGGTGGGTCGGGTCTCGGAGGTCACCTGGTCGAAGGTGCAGAACTCGGCTCAGACGATTCATGAGACCCAGGGGTACGCGTTGCGTCAGCTCGGAGATCTCGCGGACAAGATCGAAGAGAAGAACAAGATCGGGGATCTTGCCGAGACGGCAAAGGAAGCGGAGGCGGAGGTCCAGAAGTGGCTGGTCGTCCTGGCTCGTTGCTTCGAACTGCATGACGCGGTCGGTGTACTCGAACTCGACCGCGTACTGGACGCGTCTCCGGACGAACTCGACCGGCATCGCCTCGGACTGAAGTCCGCCCGGCGGGACCGGCTGGAGCTCATCTCAGAACGAACCGAGCATCTGTTGGGCCGCATGAATGCGGCTGTTGGCAGTGGCCAACTCGAAGGTGCTGTTCAATCCGAAGCAGTCGCCGGCGGTGGTCAAGTCGAGCAACCATGTCGCGGCCGGGGTCCACGAGTTTCACGAGCTGCTCGGGATCGAGTCAGGTCGTGAGTCGTCCGAGGCGAGACGATGGAGGGAAGCGGCCGCGGAGCGCTGGGACACGGCGCGCGCGACCGGAGCATCAGGGCATCGACGCCGTCAAGCAGTTCGGTGAGCGAGACCCGCGACCAGGCCAGATCGGTGAAGGACAAGCTCTCCAACCGGATCGCCGAGCGAAAGCTCCGTCGGCGCGAAGGACGACGAGCAAGGCTGAGCGAGCGCCGCCCGTCAGCCATGCGGGTCTCCGACTGGCGTGGATCGGGACGGCCGACGGCGACCCCGATCGAGGGGGGTTGACGTCAATGTGTCGTGTTGATCGGCTCCTCGATCCGCAGCGGGGTGCCACAGCACTCGCGGCGGGTCGGCCCGACAGAGGCGCCCCATACCGCCGGGACCGTGGCCTGCCCCCTCGGATCTCTTCCGTGCGAGGCTCAGGGCAGGTGGCTCTCGATCATGTCTGCCGACATGGTGGCGCCGTCCTCCTCGCGGACGACGGCGCCAAGGGCCGCAGCCTGCTGGCCGAACCGGGGCTCCGAAAGCATTCGGTGCAGCGCGGGCGCCAGCCGACGGTGGCGCTTGTGCCAAGGGACGGCCAGGCCGATCCCCAGCGCTTCGACGCGTGCTGCGGTGTCCGGTTGGTCGAACCCCTTGGGGACGACCACCTGGGGTAGGCCGGCTCTGATGGCGGCGACGGTCGTGCCGACCCCCGCGTGGTGAACGGCGGCGCGGCAGCGGTCCAGGACCTCGCTGAACGCCACGTACTCCGTGACGTGCACACCGTCGAGGCCCATCACGTCGTCCGCCCGCCCGCCCGGGCCGGTCACGACCAGCGCCCGTACACCTTGGTCAAGAACGAGCCGGGTCGCGTGCTCGAAGAAGTCCTCGGGGCCGATGGCGCCATTGGATCCCAGCGTCACCAGCACCGGTGCGGCACCGCCGTCGAGAAACACCCGAGTCGTCTCATCGGGGGGATGCTCGGCCGCTCCATCCCAGGCAACGAACGACGTCACCCCCACCGAGCTGGGCCAATCCGGTGGCGGCTCGATCACGTGAGGGGACGCCATGACCATGATCGCCTCCGCCTGTAGGGACAGCTCCAGCAGCGCCGCCCGCATCCCAAGCAGGCCGAGCCGGCGGCGATGGCGGTTGATCGGTCCATCGAACAACACAGCGGTTCCCAACCGGGCGCTTCGCCACACAAGGCGGTTCGCGACCCGACCCGCCCATCCCGGCCACGGACCCACCCGGGTGCCGCCCGGCACGGTTCTCGAGCTCGGGATCATGCCCGGGAACACCGTCGCCACCAGCCGGCGCACCCCGAGGAATTCGGCCACGTTGTGGGCCGCAACATGGGCCGGGTGGGTGACCACCAGATCCGCACCAGCCATAGCGGCGCGCAAGTCAACGGTGAGCTCGTCCATCTGGTCGAACACCAACCGGCCCAGCGCGTGGCGCAGACCAAGAGGCACCCGCTGAAAGATCTCCGGATGCCCACCGAGCTCCTCGAATCCCAACCGCCGGCCAGCACCCACAAACGGCACGCCCGCTCTCGTAACGACGTCCCCCCACGCCGGCGAGGCGGCTAACCGGACCTCGTGCCCGCGGGCCACGAGCGCCCGGCCCAACCCCACGAACGGGAACAAGTCACCCCACGACCCCATCGTCACCAGCGTGATAGCAGCCACCCGTCCAGTCTCACCACCCTGCCCTCGCCACACCCCTGCCGCCGCCGCCGCCGCCGGCCAGCAGCCGCGCCGGTGATGCCCGAATCACGAGCGGCGTTCGTCGGGAGGTTCGTCAGTTCCTCGGCGCGTCTCGAAATCCGTCGGATCGACGTCGTCGAGGAACTCGCGGAACTGGGTGACGTCCTCGTCGATGGCCTCGTCGTCGGCTCGGACCGACACGAACGTGCCGGCCTCCTCGAGCACGGCGTCGCTAGCGAACAGCGGAGCGTCGACGCGGAATGCCAGCGCGATAGCGTCGGAGGGCCGGCTGTCGAGGCTCACCCCGCCGCTCGGGCCACGCACCGCCAAGTCGGCGACGAACGTGCCATCGCGAACCTCCGTCACCTCGACATGGTCGACGTGGGCGTCGAGCCCCTCGACGAGCGCTGCCAGCAGATCATGCGTCAGGGGACGTGGCGGTGATTCGCCGCTCAGAGCGGATGCGATGGCCAACGCCTCCTGCCCGCCGATGAAGATCGGCAGGACACGATGCGGCGCGTCCTGCTCGCGCAACAGCAGGATCGGGGACCGTCCAATGGTCTCGACGCTGAGTCCGAGCACCTCGATCGGCTTCACGCAGTCACGTTACCGACGGCTCGGGCCGAGCCACTCGCCTGGATCGTTTGCCACGCTGACAAGCGCACACGGCGGACCGTGCCGCGTTGCGCCATGAGCCGTAGGGAGAGGTCGTGGAGTAGTCGTTCGGTCTCGGCTCCCTGACCGACGCCAGCTCAAGGGCGCGCTCATCGCCGCCCAGAGCCCTATGGGGCCCGGGGCGCTTCAAGCGCCAGATCGGAGCCCCATCAGCGTGGCCTGTCGGCAAATCTTCGCCGGCTCAAAGTGTCGCCCACGTCCTCGGACAAATCTGTGAACCATGTCCCGAGACCGGACAGTTCTTGTCGGTTTTTGCGGTTCTTGCCTGGCTTCACCTGATGCTTGTCGTTTTGGCTTCAGGTGATGGGCGACAGTCGGCCTAGACCCTCTGCTCCGACCACGCCTGGCTTGAATGACCTACGACGTTGAAGCGCCGGCGGGGTAGATCCGAACTGCCCGCACCAGCACCGCGGTGTGGCCTTCGGTAGCGATCGAGTCGGCCAGTCCGATCCAATCGTCGGAGCTGCCGCCCACGGCCGCGGCGTACACGGTCCCCAGGAGGCTCGGCACTTGGTCTATAGACACGCCTTCGAGCGGATCGAGGGGACCGGCAAGTTGGGCGTTGCCTTCCACAGCGAGCCACTCCCAGCCCGACCGGAATACCACGGTCACCTGGGGGCGCTCCCGCAGATCGGCCAGTTTGCGCGCCCTCCCCGCTACGAACCCCACGATCTGCTGCCCTGTTACGGGATGATCGAGCACGCCTGCGTTGACGACCGAGGCGCGAGGCCTTCCGTCTGCGCGAGTGGTGATGGCGACCGCAAGGCCGCTCTCCCGAGCGCCGATCTCGCGGACACGATCGAGTGCCGACACGGCTGCCTGCCTACCACGCTCGCTGCGCCCGCCGGGCTCGGGTGCGAGCGTTGCGTCGACCGCCGGATGCCAACGCACCGCCGCCAGGTGTTCCTGCGTCATCAGGCCGTAAAGGCTCAGCTGAATCCGATGTGTCGTGCATCAACCGGAGCCGGACAGGTTTTTGCGGTTCTGCTCTGCCGAATTCGGCTCTTGGGGGTCAAGGCGGCGCCAGAGGCGCCGTCCTCGCGTACGGATGGCTGTGACTCGCTCGACCATACGCTGGCTGAGCAGGGTTTCTGTGGGCCGGGGAGGATTCGAACCTCCGAAGGCGATGCCGGCAGATTTACAGTCGTTCGAGCCTTCGACGCTGTACGCGGACAGAAGCGGCGCAGGTCGGAGAGTTCCACGGTCGAGCGATGTGCCGCAGATCTGTTGCCCTTGCGCCTTGGCCCTTCGTCACAGAGCATCAGGCCGGGCGTGACGCCTCCGTTCGACCACCACGCTAGGTTCGGGGCCGGATCTACCGGCGGGCGCGGGTGATCGGAGGGGGAGCCGTGACGGGGACGGTTCGGAGGGTGTCGGAGCGCGTGGGGGCGGCCGCCGCCGCCTTGGTGCTGCTGTCGGGGTGCTGGCTGCAGGTCGGGTTCGCGGCCGACAACGCCCGCCACAACGTGTTGGAGACCGGGATCACTCGCGAGAACGTGACCGGTCTCCACGAGGCGTGGTCCGTCGACTTCCCGGGCGGCGTGAGCGAGCCGATCGCGTCGGGCGGCTTCGTCTATATGACCCGCTCCTCCCAGCTGTCGGCGGAGGTCCGTGCGCTCGACGCCTCGACCGGGGCGGAGGTGTGGCAGCGCGTGGTCGTGCCGCCGCAGCTGCCCGATCCGCCCACCCCCCTCGTTTTTCCGGTGGCGTTCTCGGGGGGCGTGCTGTGGATGAGCTATGCGTCAACGGGCACCCAGATCCACTTCGTCTCGCTCGACCCGGCCAGCGGCTCGATCCTCACCGACTCGTCCGAGGGCCTGCTCGTGTCGACGCCGGTGGCCACGGGGGACGGTGTGGCCGCCTACGCCCGGTTCAACTTCCTCAACAACTCCAGCTCGGTCGTCGTTCGGGATCCCGACACGGCCACCGTCCACTGGACGGCCGATCTCGGCGCCGCCCGCGTGGTCCAGAACCTCGCCGTTGCCCGCGGCCACGTGTACGTACCCGCGTCGTCGGTCCTCGACGCGTTCGCGGCGGCAGGGTGCGGCGCCGCGACGTGCTCGCCGATGTGGCAGGCGCCGATGCCCAACCGCGCCCTGGTCAACCGAGTGGCCGTCGCCCCCGACGGGTCGGTCGTCGTGACGGCGAACTTCTCCATGACGACCAGCTTCGACATGGTCACGGTGTTCGACGGGGCGACCGGCGCGCTGCGGTGGACCCGGACCGTGAAGGACGTCGCCGGCGGACGCGGTAGCGATCGCCGGCGATTCCGTGTTCGTGCCGACCAACGAGGGGCCGGACGGCGCCGGGGGCACGACCGGCGAGGACGCGCTGGTGGCGATGTCGCTGGCGGACGGCGCGACGCAGTGGGAGGCGGCGCTGCCCGCGAGTTCCGCTGTCCCGCTCGTCGCCGCCGGCGTCGTCTACACCGCAGCAGGTGACGATGTCGTCGCGTTCGACGCGGCGGGCTGCGGCGCCGCCACGTGCGACCCGCTGCTGACGCTGGCGGGGGCGGGCAGGCCCCGGTCGATCGGTGAGGGCCAGCTCTACACGGACGTGTTCACGCTTGGCACCCTCACGACCACGCTGCGTGCGTTCCGGGTCGACTGACTGCGGCTGAGCAGGGCCGTGGGCCGGGGAGGATTCGAACCTCCTAAACCTCGTGACCGGGAACTACGAGTTCGCCTGCCTGATCGTCGTCGAGGACGACGAGTGGTGGGACCGGTTCGGGCACCTCATCGAGTCCAACTGGGAGGCCGAGCGCATACACCGCTACTCGTCGCTCGACCCCGCCGGCCTGGCGGCGCTCGTGGCCGACGCACGCTGGGGGAACGAGAGCCTCTTCAGCCTCCTGCAGGCCATGCACCGCCTTGGGGAGTCAGGCGACCCGCAACGGCTCGCCATGCCGGTCGTTGGCGTGCCCGACGCCTGAGGCTCGCTCTGTGGCCGGAACTCCTCCTAATTGACGGACCGCGGCCCAGCCGGACAGCGTCAGTCGTCGTTGTTCGATGAACGACACGCGGGGCAAAGCAGTGGCTTTCGGCCGCGGACTTTCACCCGTTCGAACGATCCTTGACACCGACGACAGACCAGAATCTCGATCTCGCCGTTCGAAACGAACGTCGCATCGGGTGGAACGTGCGAAGTCTCGGCGACCGAAGCCTCGATGCTTCCGACTGAGGACTTCTGCCTCGACGTCGCCTGCTGTGCCTCCAGCTTCGCGAGGGCGCGGTTGCGACGTTTCAACAGGTCCTCAACTGCATCCTCGCGGGCAGCGTTGTTCCCATAGAGGGCGAGGCCTCTTTCGGCCCACCAGCGGCACGCTTCCCAGTCCTTCCGCTTCTGCTGACGAATGGCCATCTGCCGATACATCTCCAGCAACGGGACCTTGCCCCACTTCGCGATGAAGCAGGCGCAGATGGTCTCCATCTCGGCATCATGACGCCGACACGCTTCGTCGAAATCGTCGAGTGCAGTGTCGTAGAGGTCCCGACAGCGGTACAGGCGGGTTTCGAGCTCCGCGAACTGGAAGTGCCGGTCGATCGGATCGGGATCGGTGGCAAGCAGCCCTTGGAGCATGGCGATCGCCGGCCGATCGGCGTCGGGCAGCTCGTTGAACCACGAGAGGTCGTACGAGTCGTCATCGATGTCGGTCAGCCACGCCTCGCTGAACCCTGTCCTCATGGCTCCACCGGAGGCGACGGTGCGCCCCGAGGGGTCCGACTGGTACGACCCGCGACTCGGCGCCAGACCGAAGTCCTGCGGATCATGCTCTAGCCATACTCCAAGTCGGCCAGGCCCGTCGGGGTAGTAGCCACCGCCCACGATCACGCCACGAAGTGCGACATAGCCGTTGGACCTCGCCATCAGCGAGTGCAGACCCGGCCCGTACTGCTGGGCGACATCACGCCTGAGGTAGCCGACGACGTGACCGTCGATGTGGATGGCGATGGCGTTGTGGTCATACGGGTTCTGCGGCTCCGGCACGAGCACGGCAACGATCGAGTGTCGGATCCGGTCACCTTGGACGCCGCCGCAGATCGACCAGAGCGCGCGCCTGATAGCTGGCTTCACCCACGATCTCGAGGTCGTCATCACCGCTGAGGAGGTGAGCCGTCACGGTCATGGCTGACGGTGATTCCGGCAACTCTCTCTGCGGAGGTAGAGCCACGGCCTTGTCTCAATCGGTCAAGAAATCCCATGTTCCGCCCAGTCTGACCACCTGTGCTTGGCAACGAGTGGCTGACTGCCAACTGTCAGTACGTCAATGCCAGGAGCCGACGTTGCCAATCGTCGCCAAAGGCCTATCGGAGTCTGCGCCGCCCTGTCCGCCGGCGGCCGTGGACCACGGCACCAGCGACGGCCGCTTGATCCTCGTAGTGCCGCATCCCCTAGCGCAACCCCCAATGGGACCTGCTAGCGATGCGCCCTCGGGAAGCTAGAGCTTGTCGCCGAGGCCGATCGCCTGGTGCGCCTTGCGTGCGCGTTGGCCAGCCGCGGATCGGCCGTAGCGGGCCGGCATGGCGGCGGACTTCCAGCCGGCGAGGTACTGGAGCTGGCCGTCGTCGCCGCCGTGCATGCGGAACTCGTGGGCGAAGGTGTGGCGGAACCTGTGCGGGTTGATGTGGCCGATGCCGGCCTGGTCGCAGCGGCGGTCGAGCATCTCGGCCGATGCCTCGGGCCGCGAGCGCGCCTCGTCGGCCGAGCCACAGGGCGGGCAGGTCGGCGTGGGCGTGCCGGTTGCGGGCTCGGCGGACGTAGCGGGCGACGCGCCTCGGCGGTGCTGGCGCTCATCGGGACGAGGCGGGGGCCGCTCTTGCCGTCGACGAGGAGGAAGTCCTGCCGGCGGTCCCAGTCGGCGAGCTGGATGCCGGCCAGCTCGCCGAGACGGGTGCCGGTGTCGAACAGGACACGGATGATGGCCTCGTCGCGGAGGTCCTCGAACTCCCTGCCCTTGCATGCGGCGATCAGTGCCCGGATGTCGTCGAGGTGGATGACGGCGGGGCTGTGGTCGCCCTCGGGCGGCCGGTCGGCGTTCGCGAAGGGGTTGGGGGCGTCCTCCTCGCTCGCCCACCAGGCGAAGAACGGGCGAGCGTTCCGCCAGAGGATCGCGACGGTCTGGCCGGTCAGGCCACCGGCACGCCCGTCGCGTCGAGCGCGGGACGTGAGGTTGTCGGTCCAGCGGTTGATGTCGTCGCGGCTCAGCTTCGCCGGGTCGTCGACGCCCTGGCCGAGCTGGAAACGCCAGAAGTCCTCGAACGACCGGCGGTACGCACCGATCGTCCGATCCGTGCGGCGCCGCCGTCGCAGCGACCTGGCGTAGTCGCTCCACCAGGCTTCGAGGAGGGGTCCGAAACTGGCGTTTCCGGTCGAATCTGCTGCCCTTCGCACGCTGTCCAACGTACGAACGGGTGTGACTCGCTCGACCATACGCTGGTTGAGCAGGGATTCCGTGGGCCGGGGAGGATTCGAACCTCCGAAGGCGATGCCGGCAGATTTACAGTCTGCTCCCTTTGGCCACTCGGGCACCGACCCTGGGAGCGAACACGCTAGCGCGGCGCCCGGCGGGGTCACCACACGCGAAACCCCCTCCGGGCCGCCCGCGGGCCGACGGTAGCGTCGCCGTCGTGCAGTACCCGCACTTCGAGGGCAAGCATGCGCACGACGCGCTCGTCGAGCCGGCCGACTTCGTGCGCTACTGGGTCGACCACGGCATCCTGCCCGACGACTACTCGGCGCCGGCCGGCGTCGTCCTGCTGTACCAGCCCCGGCTGTTCGCGCACGTCCTCCGCTCGGGCGGCGTGACCGCGTTCGCTCCCCGCGGCGAGCGGCACACCGCGTTCCTCGGGCTCCACACCTTCGACGACACCGACGGGCGGGTCGGGGTGGTCGGGGGGTTCGGGATCGGGGCCCCGGCCGCCACCGTGATCCTCGAATCGCTGGCGGCGGTCGGGGTCACCGGCATCGTCGGGATCGGGACCGCCGGGTCGCTGGTGCGCGGGCTCGACGTCGGCGACGTCGTCGTGTGCAACCGGGCCGTGCGGGACGAGGGCGTCTCGCACCACTACCTGCCGTTCGACCGGTGGGCCGAGCCGGCGCCTGGCCTGACCGCGCGGCTGAGCGCCGCGCTCGACCGACGCCGGGCTCGAGCCCACAGCCGGCGCCGCGTGGACCATCGACGCCCCCTACCGCGAGACCGTCGCCGAGGCGCGGCACTACGCGGACGAGGGCGTCAGCGTCGTCGAGATGGAGGCGGCCGCGCTGTTCAGCGTCGGGCAGGTGCGGGGCGTCGACGTGGCCTCGGCGTTCGCGGTCAGCGACCTGCTGGCCGACGGCGAGTGGGTTCCCCACTTCCGCCATCCCCGGCTGGCCGAGCGGCTGGCGCAGATGGTCCCCGCCGCGGTGGCGGCGCTGGCGGAGGGTTAGCCTCGACGGCCATGCCGACCTTCGACGTCGTCTCCGAGCTCGACATGCAAGAGGTGCGCAACGCGGTCGACCAGACCCGGCGCGAGATCACCACCCGCTTCGACTTCAAGGGCACCAACAGCACGATCGAGCTGGGCGACGGCGAGATCGTCCTGCACAGCGTGAGCGAGGCCCGCCTCACCGCGCTCCGCCAGGTGCTGGAGGAGCGGCTGGTCCGGCGCAAGGTCTCCCTCAAGGCGCTCGACTACCAGAAGGTCGAGGAGGCGTCGGGCGGCACGGCGCGCCAGCACGTCCACCTTGTCGCCGGCATCAATCGGGACAAGGCGACGACGATCAACAAGTTCCTGAAGGGCCTCGGGCTCAAGGGCGTGCAGAGCCAGGTCCAGGGCGAGCAGCTCCGGGTCAGCTCGAAGAAGCGCGACGACCTCCAGGCGGCGATCGCCGCGCTGCGCGACGAGGACTTCGGGATACCGCTGCAGTTCTCGAACTTCCGGGACTGAGCCCGGCGGCCGTCAGCGCCAGTCGCCGCTGCGCAGGCGGGCGACGCGGTCCTCGGTGGCCGGGTGCGTCCGCCACAGGTTGGCGAAGTTCATCTTGCGGCCCGACAGCGGGTTGACGATGAACGCCGACGCGTGGGCGGGGTCGATGTCCATCGGGATGCGCCGGGCGCCGACCTCGAGCTTGCCGAGCGCCCGGGCCAGCGGCTCGCCGTCGCCGATGAGGTGGGCGCCGGACCGGTCGGCCTCGTACTCCCGGCTGCGGGTGATCGCCATCTGCAACAGGAACGCGGCGATCGGGGCGAGGATGGCCATGGCCAGGAGCGCCAGCGGGTTGCTGTCGTCGTCGCGGCCGCCCCCGCCGAAGATGGCGGTGAACCGCATGAACGTGGCCACCAGCGTGATGCCCATCGCGATGGCGGCCGCCACCGAGCCGATGAGGATGTCGCGGTTGCCGACGTGGCTGATCTCGTGGGCCAGGACGCCCCGCAGCTCGTTCCAGTCGAGGGTCTGCAGGATTCCCTGCGTCACCGCGACCGCGGCGTGCTCGGGGTTGCGCCCGGTGGCGAAGGCGTTGGGCTGCATGTCGGGCGTGACGTACAGCTTGGGCATCGGCATGCCGGCCCGCTGGGTGAGCTCGCGGACGATGGCGTAGTACTCCGGCATCTGCTGCTCGGTGACCGGGACGGCCCGGGCGGCCTTGATGGCGAGCTTGTCGCTCTTCCAGTAGGAGAAACCCACGAACAGCGCGCCGAGCGCGAAGCCGATGAGGGCCCCCTGGCCGCCCCAGATCGCCCCGCCGATGACGATGAGGATGCCGCCGAGTCCGGCGAGCAGGACGAACGTCTTGAACGTGTTCTTCACGACATTGACGGTACCGACGGTTTCTGAGAATTCGCTGGTAGCCGGCTGTGCGCTCGGTCACGCCCCAGCCGGCCACGGCTCCGCCTATCGGCGCAGCCTCAGTCGTAGTAGCCGGAGTGGATGTACACGCAGGGCACGCCCTCGCCGTGGAACATGTCCACGTTGCGGCGGTCGTCCTCGAACGCCAGGCACAGGTCGAAGCCGTAGTGGCGCAGGTCGCCCACCGACTCGCGCTTGAACGTCCGCGAGGCCGAGTAGTCGCCCCACTCCCGCATGATCAGCAGGTCCCAGCGCAGCTTGTAGCGGCCGAGCCAGGCCACGGTCTGGGGCCGGACCCGCAGCGGCCGGGCGGTCAGCAGCACGATCTGGAGCGTCGGGTCGAGCACCTCCAGCAGCCGGGCCACCTCGTCGACCGGGGTGTCGTCGCCGCAGGCCTCGAAGAACGCCTCCCAGTCGCGCCGGGGGTACTCGAGGTAGTGCTGGCGGCTGGTCGCGTCGGACAGCACCCCGTCCATGTCGAACACGACGGCGGTCCCGGGGTCGACGGGGCCGTCCCGCCAGCGCCAGTGCTCGGGGATGTCCAGGGCGTCCACGCCCGGTGACGCTACCGGCGCCGCCGCCGGGATCGTCAGAGCATGAGCAGGTAGCAGACCTCGTCGATGCCCGGGTACTCGGTGTGGCGGCCCTGGGTGGGCTGCCAGCCCCAGCGCTCGTACGCCGCCCGGGCCCGGACGTTCTCCTCCAGCACCCACAGCATCGCCACCCGGTAGCCGGCCCGGCGCAGGTGGGTGAGCGCACGGTCGTGCAGCAGCCGACCGATCCCCCGGCCCCAGTAGCCGGGGTCGACATAGAGGCGCTGGACGTGGGCCCGCGTGCCCTCGTAGGGATCGGCGACGACCGACACGGTGCCGACGACCGTCCGGTCGGGGCCGGCGTCGCAGGCCACGAGCACGATGCGACCGCGGCCCTGGTCCGCGATCGACCGGCGGGACTGCTCCGCCAGCAGCTCGGCGGTCGGTGTGGGGGCGTCGTCGGGGAAGATCCCCTCGTATCCGATGAGGGCGGCGCGCTGCCAGACGGTGCCGATGGCTTCCGCGTCCCCGGGCTCGGCAGGGCGGATCAGCACCTCCAGGGTTCCTCCCTCACGGCCCCGTTCGTCGGTCAGTCCTGTTGGGGTTGTGCCTCGGCCCGTTTGCGGATCTCGTCGACCACGGTCGGGTCGGCCAGCGTGGTGGTGTCGCCCAGCGCCCGGCCCTCGGCCACGTCGCGCAGCAGCCGGCGCATGATCTTGCCGGACCGGGTCTTGGGCAGCTCGTCGGTGAAGATGATGGTCTTGGGCCGGGCGGTCGGGCCGATCTTGGTGGCCACGTGGCTGCGCAGCTCCTCGCCCAGCTCGGGCGTGGTCTCGACGCCGCCCCGCACGGTCACGAAGGCGACGATCGCCTGGCCGGTCAGGGCGTCGGTGGCGCCGCACACGGCCGACTCGGCCACAGCCGGGTGGTCGACCAGCGCCGACTCGACCTCGGTGGTCGAGATGCGGTGGCCCGACACGTTCATCACGTCGTCGACCCGACCGAGCAGCCACAGGTAGCCGTCGGCGTCGATCTTCGCCCCGTCGCCGGCGAAGTAGCGGTCGCCGTAGCGGGCCCAGTAGGTGTCGCGGTAGCGCTCGGGGTCGCCATAGATGCCACGCAGCATCGACGGCCACGGCCGCGTGAGCGTGAGGTAGCCCCCGCCCTTGTCGACCTTGGTGCCGGCCTCGTCGACCACCTCGGCGGCGATGCCGGGCAGCGGGAACGTGGCGGACCCGGGCTTGAGCGTGGTGGCGCCGGGCAGCGGGGCGATCATGATGGCGCCGGTCTCGGTCTGCCACCAGGTGTCGACGATGGGGCACCGGCCGCCGCCGATGTGGGTGTGGTACCACATCCACGCCTCGGGGTTGATGGGCTCGCCGACCGAGCCGAGCAGCCGCAGCGACGACAGGTCGTGGCGCTCGGGCTCCTGGGTCCCCCACTTCATGAACGTGCGGATCGCCGTCGGGGCCGTGTAGAGGATGGTCACGCCGTAGCGCTCGGCGATGTCCCACAACCGGTCCTTGCCCGGCGTGTCGGGCGTCCCCTCGTAGATGACGCTGGTGGCGCCGTTGGCGAGCGGCCCGTAGACGATGTAGCTGTGCCCGGTCACCCAGCCGATGTCGGCGGCGCACCAGTAGACGTCGGTCTCGGGCTTGAGGTCGAAGACGTAGCGGTGGGTGAACGCGACCTGCGTGAGGTAGCCGCCGGTCGTGTGCATGATGCCCTTGGGCTTGGCCGTGGTGCCCGACGTGTAGAGCAGGTAGAGGAGGTCCTCGCTGTCCATCCGCTCGGGCTCGCACTCGGCGCCGGCCCCGTCCATCAGCTCGTGGTACCAGTGGTCGCGGCCCTCGGTCATGTCGACGGAGGCGCCGCCCCCCTGCTCGTGGCTCGACACCCGGTCGACGACCACGACGTGCTCGATCGAGGGCGTGCTGGCCAGCGCCACGTCAGCGGTGGCCTTGAGCACGTGGGCCTGGCCGCGGCGGAAGCCGCCGTCGGCCGTGACCAGCACCTTGCACTCGGCGTCGTTGATGCGGTCGGACAGCGAGTCGGCCGAGAACCCGCCGAACACGACGGAGTGCGGCGCGCCGATGCGGGCGCAGGCCAGCATCGCGACGGGCAGCTCGGGGATCATCGGCATGTACACGGCGACGCGGTCGCCCCTGCGCACGCCGAGTCCCTTGAGCACGTTGGCGAACCGCTGCACCTCGGCGAGGAGCTCGGCGTAGGTGATCGTGCGGGTGTCGCCGGGCTCGCCCTCCCAGTGGTAGGCGACCCGGTCGCCCCGGCCAGCCTCGACGTGGCGGTCGAGGCAGTTGGTGGAGACGTTGAGGCGCCCGCCGACGAACCACCGGGCGAAGGGCAGGTCCCAGTCGAGGATGGTGTCCCACTCGTCGTACCAGGTCACGAGATCGGCAGCCTGGCGGGCCCAGAACCCCTGCCAGTCCTCCTCGGCCTCCTCGTACATGTCGGCGCCCGACACCAGCGCGCCGGCCTTGAACCCGTCGGGCGGTGGGAAGGTACGGTCCTCGACGAAGTAGTCCTCGATCGCCGGCTCGTCGGGCATGTGGCGTCCCCCCTCGCATGGGCTGGTCCCCGAACCGCGGCGAGCCTACCGGCACGATCGGCCGCGCGAGTCGGGAGCCGGGCGTTAGCAGAAGTGGCGTGCGACGTGTCATGGTGGCGGCCCTATGGCCGTGCGTCGGACCCCCCTGTCCCGCGACCGTGTGCTGCGCGCCGGTCTGGACCTGGTGGACCGGGAGGGGGTCGAGGCCCTGTCGATGCGCC
This sequence comes from uncultured Acidimicrobiales bacterium, assembly GCA_963830865.1. Classification (GTDB taxonomy): domain Bacteria; phylum Actinomycetota; class Acidimicrobiia; order Acidimicrobiales; family VFJN01; genus ZC4RG19. The sequence goes on from CAWHNU010000004.1 coordinate 58,121, forward strand.
GCCTGGGCCGGGAGCTCGGCGTCGAGGCGATGTCGCTGTACGGCCACGTGGCGAGCAAGGACGACCTGATCGAGGGCGTGGTCGAACAGGTCTTCCGCGAGATGCCCCCGATCGTGCCCGGCCCGGGGACGGAGCGCTGGCAGGACCGCATCCGCAGCCACGCCACGGCCTACCGGGCGGTGCTGCTGGCGCACCCGAACGCGGTCCGGCTGGTGGCGGGCCGGCCTCTGGTCACGGAGGGCGCCGCGGCGTACGTGGACTCGGCGCTGGCCGAGCTGATGGCGATGGGCTTCGACCTGTCGCTCGCCGACAAGGTGCTCGGAGTCATCGCTGCGTTCACGCTGGGCCAGGTGGCCGAGCAGGTGGGCGACAGGGTCCGGGCGGACACCCCGAGGCCGCCGCTGCGGGAGTCGATCGACGTCGAGCGCTTCCCCCGCCTGGCGGCGGTCGGCGACATGAAGCCCCAGGACTACGACGCCCAGTTCGAGCTGGGCCTGGACTTCATCGTGGCCGGGCTGGAGCGGCTGTTGGCGGAGGAGTCGTAGGTCCGCTGTTGCTGGCCGCTGTTGCTGGGCGGCCGGGGTGTTGGCACTTGCGTTGCGCGCGGGTTTGGCCCAGGGGCTGGTAAGGAGGCCGCCGGGGCGGCCTCCTGGGTGAGTGTGGGGGCGGTCGGGCGGGCGTCAAGGACAAGCTCGCTGCGCTCGGCCGCCTGCGGCGGCTCCTTGACCCCCACCCGACCGCCTTTTTCCACCACGGTGGGCGTGGCTCGCCTCTGTCTTGGGGTTTTTCGTTCTGCCCGCGAATCTGATTGGAAATCAACCACTTTCGCGGGCAGTTACCCAACGCAACTATCTGCGCCCGGGACCGGCCCGCCCCGGCACCACCGTGAGTGTCAAAAGGGCGGTCGGGCGGGGGTCAAGGAGCCCGCAGGGCCCGTGCGCAGCACGGCTTGTCCTTGACGCCCGCCCGACCGCCCCCACAATCCCTAAAGAGGCCGGCTCCGCCGGCCTCCTAACCGGCCTCGTTGTGCGTTTTCGTTTGTTAGCCCCACTCCAGCACGCGGAAGCCCGCCGAGACCGCCCGGGTCCAACAACGCCGCAGCCTCCGTGACCCGGCTGCGGGCGGACAGCGCGCTCGAGGTCGGCGATGTGGGCGCGGGCGGTCCACTCGGCCCGGGCGCCCTCGACCACCGTCTCGATGCCCCATCGACGCAGCCAGGCGGCCTGCGACATGTCGGACGACGGCGGGCGGACCAGCGCCAGCTGGTCCACCGCCACCTCGCACGTCACGTCCTGGGCCCCGAGCGCCGCGAGCGGGCCGACCCCGCGGGCGTGGCCCGCGTACGTGCGCAGCCACGTCGACACCGGGCGGGCGGCCAGCGCCGCCGTCGTGGTGGCGTAGTCGATCGCCACCACCCGGCCCCGGGGGGTGGCGACGGCCAGGGCCTCGCGCAACCAGGCCCGGGCCGCGTCCTGCAGCGGCACCCGGGCGCCGGCCGTCGCGTGCGGGACCAGACGGTCGAGTACCGCGGACCGGTCGGGCGACAGCGGGACCAGGCACTCGACCAGGCGGACCGGGCCGCCGGCCGCGGCGACCGTTGCCGGGTCGACGTCGACCCGGACCTCCGACCAGCCGTCGAACCGCTTCTCCGCCAGGTCGAAGGGCAGGTTGTCGAGCAGCTCGTTGGCCAGCACGACCGTGGGCCCCGTCGTGCGGGGCAGCTCGGCGAGGCTGACGCAGATCGGGCCGACCGGGGCCTCCGGGACCGGGGACTCGGTGTCGGGGTCGACCGGGGCGAAGGCCAGCGCCGGGTCCTCCAGGCGCAGCACTCCGGCCTGGAGGCGGCGCTGCGCGGCCGACCGCTCGACCAGGACGTAGCGCAGCGCCCGGGCGCACGCGGGCGCCGCCGCCAGCACCGAGCGGGCCAGCGTGCCCGGGCCCGCGCCCGCCTCGACCACCACGTACGGGTCCGGTCGGCCCCGCTCGTCCCACCATGCGTCGAGCGCCCGCGCCACGATCGCGCCGAACAGGCCGCCCACCTCCGGGCTGGTGAGGAAGTCGCCCTGGGCGCCGCCCGCCCGGCCTCCCGACTCGTAGAAGCCCCCGTCCACGTCGTAGAGCGCCCGCTCCAGCACCCGGTCGAGCGGCAGGGGTCCGTGGCGGGCGATCTCGGCGGCGACCGCGGCCTCGATCACCCGTCGACCCTGGCTAGAGATGGATCGATCCGGCGAGGAAGCTGGCCCTGTCCCCCAGCTCGGTGGCCCACTGCGTGAGCCCGAACGCCAGCGTCAGGCCCGCCGTGATGACCAGCGCGCCCCGCAGCGACACCGGCACCCGGACCGGGCTCACGTCGCCGTCCGGCGCGGTGTTCATCCACATCTCCTTGGCCACGTTGGCGTAGTAGGCGAGCGCGATCACCGAGTTGACCGCCATCACCACGGCCAGGGCGTAGGCCCAGCCGGTGTCGGCCTCGACCACCGCCCGGAACGCCACGAACTTGGCGAGCCAGCCGCCCAGCGGCGGGATCCCGGCCAGCGAGAAGAGGAACACCGACATCAGCACGGCCAACGACGGGGCGTAGCTGAACAGGCCGGCGAAGCTGGGGATCTCGCCGCTGCCGGTCTTGCGGGCCACCGCCATCACCACCGTGAACGCCCCCAGGTTCATCGCCGCGTAGATCAGCAGGTACGTGACGACGGCCGTGAGCGTCGACCTCCCGATCTGGCCGACCACCGCCAGCGGGGCCAGGATGAACCCGGCCTGGGAGATGCCCGAGTAGGCCAGCATCCGCACCAGGTTCGTCTGGCGGAGCGCCACCACGTTGCCGATCGTCATCGACAGCGCGGCCAGCACCCAGATCAGCGGCCGCACCACGTCGGTCTGGCCGGCGAAGCCGATGATGATCAGCTCCAGCAGCGCCACGAAGCCGGCCGCCTTGGACGAGACCGACAGGAACGCGGTGATCGGCGTCGGGGCGCCCTCGTAGGTGTCGGGCGCCCAGGTGTGGAACGGCACGGCCGAGACCTTGAACCCGAACCCGGCCACACAGAACACCACCGCCAGCGTGATCACCGGGACCGACGTGCCGGTCGCCAGGGCCTCGCCGATGTCGACCAGCTTGGTGCTGCCGGCCACGCCGTACAGCAGCGACATGCCGTAGAGCAGCACGCCGCTGGCGAACACGCCCATCAGGTAGTACTTGACGCCCGCCTCGTTGCCCTTGCGCGTCGCGCTTGCGCCACCCGGCCAGCAGGTAGGCGGGGATAGACAGCATCTCCAGCGCCACGAAGATCGTGACCAGGTCGCGCGCCGAGGCCATGACCATCATGCCGAGGATCGACGACAGCAGCAGGAAGTAGTACTCGCCCTCGGCGTAGTCGCCCTCGGCGATGTAGTTGGTCGACTGCAGCACGACGACGTACCCGGCCACCAGGAAAAGCGCCTTGGCCACGAGGGCGAAGTTGTCGACCGCGTAGGCGCCGCCGAACATCGCCCGGTCGGTGCCGTCGATCGCCAGCGTCAGCACCGGCACGAGGGCGCCGAGCAGGCCGAGGCCGGCCAACGACGGCAGCAGCGCCTTGCGGTCCTCGGGCAGGAACAGGTCGGCCACCAGCACCAGCGACAGCACGCCGGTCACCACCAGCTCGGGGGCGAGCGCGTGCCAGTCGACGTGCGGGGCGGTGAACCCGTCGGCCTGGGCGAGCAGGGCGGCGAACATCGGCTCAGTCGTCCACCTGGGCGGCGACCTGGTCGGCCACGCTGGTGAGCTGGCCGTCGGTCACGCGGAACACGATGTTGGGGTAGACGCCGATCGCCAGGATCAGCACCAGCATCGGCACCCACGCGATCCACTCGGGCAGGGTCACGTCCGGGATGTCGTCGTCGGCGAACTCCTCGGTGGAGGTGCCGAACGCCGTGCGCTGGTAGAGCCACAGCAGGTAGCCGGCGGCGAACACGGTGCCGACGGCGGCGATCACCATGTACACCCGGAACGTCACCTCGCTGAGCCCGGCGGCCGGCTGGTACGACGACAGGATCGCCGGGAACTCGCCCCAGAACCCGGCCAGGCCGGGCAGGCCGAGCGAGGCCATGGCGGTGAAGCCGAGGATCCAGCCCATGCGGGGCGCCTTCAGCAGGATGCCGCCCAGCCGCTTGATCTCGAGCGTGTGGTACCGGTCCTTCACCGAGCCGGCCAGGAAGAACAGCATCCCGGTGATGAGGCCGTGGGCGACCATGCCCATGACGGCCGCGTTGAAGCCGAAGTCGGTCAGCGTCGCGATGCCCAGCATCACGAAGCCCATGTGCGCCACCGACGAGAACGCGATCAGCCGTTTCATGTCGGTCTGAGCCAGGCACGCCAGGGCGCCGTAAATGATGCCGATCACCGCCAGCGCCCCGATGAACGGCGCCCACTCGGCGGCGGCGTCGGGCAGGATCGGGATCGCCACCCGGATGAACCCGTAGGTGCCCAGCTTCAGCAGCACGGCGGCCAGGATCACCGAGCCCACCGTCGGGCGCCTGCGTGTGGGCGTCGGGCAGCCAGGTGTGGAACGGGAAGATCGGCACCTTGATGCCGAAGCCCAGGAACATGCCGGCGAAGATCAGCAGGCCCGTCGTCCGGCCCACCGGGTTCTCCGCCACCAGCCGGGCCAGCTCGGTCATGTTGAACGTCACGCCCCCGGTCACGAAGAACAGGGCCAGGAAGCTCACGATCATCAACGCCGAGCCGAACAGCGTGAACAGGAAGAACTTGATCGACGCGTACTGCCGCTGCTCGCCGCCCCACACGCCGATCATGAAGTACATCGGCAGCAGCACGAGCTCGAAGAACACGAAGAACAGGATCAGGTCCTGGGCCAGGAACGTCCCGACCATGCCGGTCTCGAGGATCAGCAGCAGGATGAGGAACGCCTTGGGGTTGCGCGGCTCGGGGAAGTGGTTCCACGAGTAGACGACGCACAGCGGCACGATCAGCAGCGTGAGGGCGACGAGCGGCACCGAGAGGCCGTCGATCCCCAGCGTGTAGCGGGCGTGGATGAGCTCGATCCACGGCTTGTTGACGACGAACTGGAGCTTCTCGGTCGCGTCGTAGTCGAAGTCGGCCATGATGGCCACGCCGACGCCGGCCGTGGCCAGCGTGGCCAGCAGCGCGACCCAGCGGTGGACGTCCTCCGACGTCCGGGGGATGAGCAGCATCACGAGCGCCCCCGCCACCGGCAGGAACACCATGAGCGTCAGGCCCCAATCGGTGAGGAACTGGTTGTTGTCCATCGGAGAACCTTTGGCGTAGCCGTCAGACGAAGATGATGAAGGCGCCGGCGAAGACCGCGGCCGCGCCGAACAGAAGGGCGCCGTACTGCTGGACCTTGCCCGAGGTGAGCCGGCGGAAGATCTGCCCGCCCTCCTCGGCCAGGCCCGCCGACCCGTTGACCGCCCCGTCGACCACCTGCTGGTCGATGCGCTCGTACACGAAGCGGCCGACCACGGTCGAGAGCTGGCCCGCCCCGTTCACGATGCCGTCGATCACGTTCTGGTTGAACCAGTACGTGGCCCGGGCGATCGGGCCCTTGATCGTCCCGACGATCTCGTCGGTGTAGAGCCAGTCGAAGTAGTACTTGTTGACCAGCACCGTGTAGCCGAGGCTGGCCACCCGGTTGCGCTGGGTGAGCCCGTGCGGCCCCGCGCCCCGCCAGTACCACAGGTAGGCGAGCGTGACGCCGAGGAGCCCGATGACCGTGCTGCCCACGGCGATGGCGAGCCGAGAACGTCGGGTGGGAGAAGTTCACGGCCGGGAAGTAGTCGCCCTTCGGCTCGAAGTAGTGCTCGAACCGCAGCGCCGAGGAGTCCGGGAGGATGGCCGAGGGCAGGTTGACGACGCCGGCCGTGACGCCCAGCACCGCCAGGATCCACAGCGGCACCGTGATGAGCGGGCCGGACTCGTGCGGCTGGCCGTGGCCCCGGAACTCGCCGAAGAACGTGAGCCAGATGACCCGGGTCATGTAGGCGGCGGTCATGAAGGCGCCGGCGATGCCGACGAACATGAACACCGTGTAGTTGCTGGCGCCGCCGAGCTGGCTGGCCCCGGCGAGGATCTCGTCCTTCGACCAGAAGCCGGCCAGCGGGAAGATGCCGATGAGGGCGGCCGAGGCGATGACGAAGGTCTTGTAGGTCTGCGGCATCCACTTGCGCAGCCCGCCCATGTCCTTCCATGTCGAAGCTGTGCACGGCGTGGCTCACCGAGCCCGAGCCGAGGAACAGGCAGGCCTTGAAGAAGGCGTGGGTGAACAGGTGGAAGAAGGCGGCGGTCCAGGCCCCGACGCCCAGCGCCATGACCATGTAGCCGAGCTGGGACACGGTCGAGTAGGCGAGCACCTTCTTGATGTCGTTCTGGACGAACGCCAGCCCGGCCCCGCCGAGCACGGTGACCGCGCCGACGACGGCCAGCAGGTTGACGCTGGAGATGCCGATCGACAGGCCCTCGAAGAACACCGCGTACAGCCGGCCGACCATGTAGATGCCGGCGACGACCATCGTGGCCGCGTGGATCAGGGCCGACACCGGCGTGGGGCCGGCCATGGCGTCGGGCAGCCAGGTGTGGAGGATGAACTGGCCCGACTTGGACATGACCGCCGCGATCAGGCAGATCGACGCCACCCGCAGCGCCGTGTGGCTGATCGTGCCGTCGAGGGCGCCGGCGTTGATGCGGAGGATGTCGAACGTGCCCCCGGCGGTCCAGTACAGGATGATCACGCCGACGATCAGGCCCACGTCACCCACGCGGTTGGTGATGAAGGCCTTGAGCGCGGCGTCGCTGTTGGCCTTCTCCTCCCACCAGTGGCCGATGAGGACGAACGAACAGACGCCCACCAGCTCCCACATGACGATGAGCTCGAGGGTGGTCTTGGCGATGACCAGCCCGAGCATCGACGCCGTGAACAGCGACAGGAAGGCGAAGAAGTGCGTGTAGCGCCGGTCGCCGCGCACGTAGTCGGTCGAGTACACGTGGACCAGCAGCGACACCGCGGTGACGACGATCAGCATCATCACCGCGGGCCCGTCGAGCAGCATGCCGACCTCGATCTCGACGCCGCCGTTCTCGAACCAGGTCCAGGCCTGCGTGACCGGCTGCGACCTGCGAACTCCTCCTCCTCGCCCGCCGGCCTCGCCGGACGCGGCCACCTCCTCGGTGTGGGCGGTGGCGGCCTCGTGCTCGGCGTCGTCGACGTGGCGGTACCAGTTGACCTGGACCACCAGCGCCAGCACGAACGCCAGGCCCACGGCGGCGATGCCGATCTCGCTGCCCTTGCGGGGCAGCCGCTTCCCGAAGAACAGGATCAGGAAGAAGCTGGCCGCGGGGATGAGCGGGATGATCCAGGCGTAGTCGAGCACGTGGTCCTCGGCCTCAGCCCCGCATCGAGTCGACGTCGTCGAGGTCGACGCTCGAGCGGTTGCGGTAGATGATCAGCACCATCGCCAGGCCCACGCCGACCTCGGCGGCCGCCACGGCGATGACGAACAGGGCGAACACCGCGCCGGCCACGTCGCCGTGCACGGCGCCGAAGGTCAGCAGGTTGATGTTGACGGCGTTGAGGATCAGCTCGATCGACATCAGCACCAGCACGGTGTTCTTGCGGGCGATGACGCCGTAGACGCCGGCGCAGAACAGGATCGCCCCGAGCAGCAGGAACTGGTTGACCATCAGGTCGCTCATCACCGGTCCTTCCGGGCGATGACGATGGCGCCGACGAGGGCGGCGAGCAGCAGCACCGACACGACCTCGAACGGGATCAGGTACTGGCTGAAGATCGCGTCGGAGACCGCGGTCGTGTTCGAGCCGTCGACGGTGACCTCCCGGTCGACGGGCAGCGCGTCGTTGCCGAAGGCGTCGACCAGCGCGTAGCCCATGACCCCGGCCAGCAGCAGGGCGGTGAGCACGCCGACCCACCAGTGCTCGTTGGTCATGTCCACGTCACGCCCGATGCGGGCCCGCGTGAGCATGATGCCGAACAGCATCAGGACCATGATCGCCCCGATGTAGACGAGCACCTGGGTGACGGCCACGAACTCGCCGGCCAGGAGGAGGAACTGCGCGGCCACGCCGGCGAACACGACGATCAGGGCCAGCGCGGCGCGCACCACGTTGCGGCTGGTCACGACGACCAGCGCAGCGGCGACCATCACCGCGGCGATGACGTAGAAGAAGATGTTCTGGGCGACCATTCCGGCGGCTACCTCGGCACCTTCCGGACCTTCTGCTCCGACCCGGCCTCGTAGGGCTCGAAGTCGGGCACGGCCTGCATCCACTCGCCGAGCCGCTCCTTGTCGTGGAGCAGGTCGGCCAGGCGCAGCTCGGAGTACTCGTACTCGGGGCTCCAGAACAGGGCGTCGAACGGGCACACCTCGACGCAGATCCCGCAGTACATGCACAGCGCGTAGTCGATGTCGAAGCGGTCGAGCTTGCTCACGGTGCGGGGCTTGCCGCCGGGCCGCCGGGGCGGCGCGGTGTCCTTGTGGCCCTCGATGTAGATGCACCAGTCGGGGCAGCTCCGGGCGCACAGCATGCACACCGTGCAGTTGTCTTCCTTCAGGGCGATGACGCCCCGCGGCCCGCGCGGTGGGGGTCTCCTTCTCGTGCGGGTACTGCACCGTGGCCGCACCCTTGGACGGCGCGGGGATGAGCGTCTTGAGGCCCCGGGCCGGGAACATCGTGCGGGTCATCGTCATGAACGTGACGCCGAGGCCCTTGACCAGGCCGGGCGCCTTGGGTGCGGAGAGCTTGGCCATCAGAACGCGACCTTCAGGGCCATGGTCGCCAGGATGTTCACCAGCGACAGCGGGATGAGGATCTTCCAGGCGAGCTGCTGGAGCTGGTCCTCCCGGAAGCGGGGGTAGGTGAAGCGGACCCAGAACACGAGGAACGCCACCGCCATCATCTTGGTCAGCAGCACGAGCGGGCCGACCACGTTCATCCAGCCGGCGTCGAAGTCGACCCCCGGCAGGCTCCAGCCGCCGAGGAACAGCGTCGCCGCCACCGCCGCGAACGCGCCGGCCGAGGCGAACTCGGCGATGAAGAACAGCAGGAACCGCATGCCCGAGTACTCGGTCATGTAGCCCGACACCAGCTCGGACTCGGCCACCGGCATGTCGAACGGCGTCTGGGTCAGCTCGGCCTGCATCGCCACGAGGAAGATGAAGAACCCGACGATCTGCGTGAAGATGAACGGGTTGCCGATCGCGCCGAAGCCGAAGATCTCCCCGTCGGCCTGGGCCTGGACGATGCCCTGCATGTTGAGCGTGCCGGCCTGGATGACGACGCCGACCACGGCCAGCACCATCGGCAGCTCGTAGGCGATGAGCTGGCCCGCGGCCCGCAGGCCGCCGAGCAGCGAGTACTTGTTGGCCGACGACCAGCCGGCGATGAGGATGCCGAGGACCGAGATCGACGACACGGCCAGGATGTAGAAGATCCCCGTGTCGAAGTTGGCGAACAGCGCGTCGGGCCCGAACGGCACCGCGACGTAGATGAGGAACACCGAGGCCACGACGACGTACGGCGCGATGGCGAAGAGGCGCTTGTCGGCCCGCCAGGGGACGATGTCCTCCTTCTGGATCCACTTGCCGACCTCGGCGAGCAGCTGCATCGAGCCGTAGGGGCCGGCCTCCATCGGGCCGAGCCGGCTCTGCATGAAGCTCATCATCTTGAACAGGAAGACGTAGACCAGCGTGCCCGCGGGCAGCAGGACCGCCACCAGCACGCCGACCGTCCGCAGGATCGTCTGCTGCCAGTAGGCCAGCTCGAGGGCTGTCACCGCGGCGGCGGTCACCGGTCGATGTCCCCGAGGATGAAGTAGAGGCTCGCCAGGATCGTGATGATGTCGGGCACGTACACGCCCCGGAGCAGCCACGGGACGACCGAGACGTTGGAGAAGCTGGCCGAGCGGATCTTGGTGCGGAACGGCCCGAGGTCGCCCTTGCTGACGACGTAGTAGCCCATGGCGCCGAGCGGGTTCTCGGTCTCGACGTAGGCCTCGCCCGCGGGCACCTTGATGATGCGGGGGACCTTGGCCATGATCGGCCCGCCGGGCAGGCCGTCACACAGCTGGTCGATGATCCGGGTGGCCTCGCGGGTCTCCTGGAGGCGCACCCAGCAGCGGGCGAAGCTGTCGCCGTCCGGGTGGGTCCAGACCCGCCAGTCGACGTCGCCGTGGGCCAGGCCGGTGACGCCGCCGTCGCGGCGCAGGTCCCACTCGACGCCCGAGCCCCGCAGGTTGGCGCCGGTGAGGCCGTAGCCGAGAGCGACCTCGGCGGGGATCACGCCGACGCCCCGGGTGCGGGCCTCGAAGATCTCGTTGCCGAAGAGCAGCGTCTCGATCTCGTCGCAGAAGCCGCGGATGCGGGTCATCACGGCCTTGGTGTCGGCGACCCAGCCCTTGGGCAGGTCGTCCTTGAGGCCGCCGATGCGGTCGAAGTTGGGGTGGAACCGGCCGCCGGTCACCGACTCGATCTGGTCGAGCACGTGCTCGCGGTCGCGGAACGCGAAGAACGCCGGGGTGACGGCGCCGAGCTGGACCCCGAGGTCGCCGAGGAACAGCACGATGTTGGCCACCCGGGCCATCTCGAACAGGATCGTGCGGATGTGGCGGGCCCGGGGCGGGGCCTCGATCTCCATGAGCTGCTCGGCGGCGAGGATGAACGGCACCTCGTTGGCGAAGCTGCCCAGCCAGTCGATCCGGTTGATGAGGGTCGTGACCTGGGGATAGGTCCGGACCTCGGTGAGCTTCTCGTAGCCCCGGTGCATGTAGCCCGGCACGACGTCGGCCCAGACGACCTGCTCGCCGTCGAGCTTGGCGGTGACGCGCAGCGTGCCGTGGGTGGCGGGGTGCTGGGGCCCGATGTTGAGGATCATGCCCTCGTCGGTCTCGAGCTCGACGTTGACGCGGGCGTCGGCCGCCTGGGCGTCGACGTAGGCGCGCTGCTGGCGCTCGGTGACGGCGGTCAACTGTCGCCTCCTTCCGCGTCGCCCTCGGCCGCCTCGCCCTCGTCCCCGGCGTCCGGCTCGCCCGGCATGGGCTCGACGTCGACGATGCCCGGCCACGGCTTGACCAGGCGGGCGAGCAGCGGGAAGTCCTTGCGCAGCGGGTGGCCCTCGAACTCGCCGGGCAGGTAGAGGTGGCGCAGGCCGGGGTGGCCGTCGAAGGTGATGCCGAACATCTCCCAGCACTCGCGCTCGTGCCAGTTGGCCCCCGGGAACAGCGGGACCAGGCTCTGGGCCCGCAGGTCGTCGTCGGGCAGGTCGGCCTTGATCACCACGTTGAGGTGGGGCAGCCGGCGCCGGACGTCGGCCAGGCGGCACAGGAGCTGGAACCGGGTGTCGCCGCCCGCGACGCCGGTCTCCATCGGGGCGGCGGGGTCGAACCGTTTGATGCCGTCGTCGAGCGCGCTGTACTCGTAGCGACCCCAGGGCGAGGGCATCCAGTCGATGGCCGACAGGAAGTCGAAGAAGTGGAGGCCGAGGCGGGCCTTGGCGTGCTCGGCGGCCGCGAACCAGGCGTCGCGGGTGACGCGGATCCACAGGCCCCGGCCGGGCGCCACGTGGCTGCCGACCAGGTCGTCGCCGAGCGCGTCGGTCAGCGTGGCCAGGACCGCTTCGCGGTCGTCGTCGCGGGGCGGGGTGTCCTCGCCTTCGGCTGCCGGGGCGTCGGTGGTGGTGTCGGCCATCACTGCACCACCAGCGGATCACCGCGCCACCGCTCGGCCATGTCCTCGCGGCCGATGCGCTGCTGGAGCAGCACGATGCCCTCGAGCAGGGCCTCGGGCCGGGGCGGGCAGCCGGGGATGTAGACGTCGACGGGCACCACCTGGTCGACGCCCTTGGTGACCGAGTAGCTGTCCCAATAGGGGCCGCCGCAGTTGGTGCAGCTCCCCATCGAGATGACGTACTTGGGGTCGGCCATCTGCTCGTAGAGGCGCTTGATGGCGGGCACCATCTTGTCGGTCACCGTGCCGGAGATGACCACCACGTCGGCCTGGCGGGGGCTGGCGGGCAACGGGATGACACCGAGGCGCATGACGTCGTAGCGCGGCGAGGCGAAGGCGGCCCCCATCTCGATGGCGCAGCACGCCAGGCCCCACTGGTAGGCCCACAGGCTGTACTTGCGGGCGGTGTTGAGCAGCGATGTGAGTGGCTTGGGCAGCTTGCCGCTCTCGACGAGTCCCATCAGCGGACGTCCAGTCTCAGATCCAGCGGAGGACCTTCTTCTTCCAGGCGTAGAGCAGCCCCAGGGCGAGGATGGCGATGAAGATGCCCATCTCGACGAAGCCGAACCAACCGTAGGCCTCGGCCTGGGTGGCGAACGGGAAGATGAAGACGGCCTCGACGTCGAACAACACGAACAACAGTGCGAACAGGTAGTAGCGGACCTGCGTCTGCCCCCACATCGAGCCCGCGGGGTCGACCCCCGACTCGTAGTTGACGTACTTCTCGGGCTGCGGGCGGACCGGGCGCACCAGGCTGCCGAGCCCCATGATCGCTGCGACCAGGGCGACCGCGACGACCAGGAAGATCCCTGCCGTGAGGTACGAGCGGAGCAGATCCGACACGTCGCGGGAGCCTAGTGAGCGTTTGCACGAGGGGCCAAAGCCAACCGGCGGCCCTCCCCACCCCGTTTTGTCCCTGGAAGTGGTCGCCAGAGCGACCGCTTCCAGGGACAAAACGCGATCTCGTCAGCGGCAGTCGTGCACGAACCGGATGACGTCCATGTACCCCGCCGCCATGCCGATGACCACGTGGCCGTCGGTCAGGTAGGCGAGCCCGGTGCCGTCGCCGGAGTCGACCCGGTAGATCCGGCCGCCGGACACGAAGGGATGGCTGCGCTCGTCGAGGGCGCCGGGGTACATGGCCAGGACCTGCTCCTGGGCGAGGCCCAGGCTGATGCCGCTGTTGCTGGGCCGGGTGCTCGGCAGATCGGCGTCGATCGAGATGGCGGCGAGCACCCCGTCGGTGGGCTCCTCGGCCCGGCGCTGGCCGTCGGGGTTGCGGAACCGCAGCCGCAGCTCGAGCGCCCCGGGCAGCCGGCCGTCGTAGCAGGTCCCGCCCGAGCCCCGGAAGGTCGTCTGGTCGGCCTGGATCGGGAACCCGGCCGCCTGGAGCTGCCCGAGCGTCATGCCGACGCGCAGCGGGCCGACACCGCCGGGCTCGAGCGGCGCGCTGGGGTCGATGGTCCCGGGCGGCAGCGTGGTCGTCGGGGCGGTCGACGGGGCGGTGGAGTCGGGTTCCGCGTCGCCCGCAGAGCTGGCCGTGGTGCTGCCGGAGCCCGTCTCGGACGAGGTGGTCGCATCGTCGTCGGGCCCGAGCACGGCCGCGATCACGACCAGCGCGACGACGGCGGCGAGGGCCCCGGCGGCCACGAGCCACAGGGCCGAACGCCGGGGCGGCCCGGTGCGCGGCTCGACGCCGGCGAGGCTGGAGGCGAGGTTGCGGTCGTCGATGACGGGCGGCGGCTGCGTGATCGGCCGGATCGCCGCCCGGGGCGCCAACCGCAGCTGCGGCTCGTCGGCCAGCCGGGCGTCGAGATCGGCCCAGAAGCTGGCCCCGTGCTCGGGCGGCCGCAGCCGCCGCAGCGCCACCGCCACCCGGGCGGTGTCGTCGGCGGGCTCGGCCGGGTCGGGGGCGGCGTCGGTGCCCGGCGCAGGTGGCTCGCTGGGCTCGGTCACGCCGTGCCGTCCGGGGGCGGGCGGTTGGACCGCTGGCGCGCCCGCCGGCCCCGCCGGGGGGCGGGCCGGCCGCTGCCGCCGGTGGCGGGGGCCGGGGTGCTGCCCACGCTGGCGGACACCTCGGTGTCGGCCGGGGCCTCCGCCTCGTGCTCGGCATCGGGCTCGTGACCATCGCCGTCGGCACCGTTGCCGTTGCCCCCAATGGCGACGGCCTCCGGCTCGGCCTCGGCTGGCGGCGCCGCGGCTGAGACAGGCACGTCGACAGGCTGCTCGTCGTCGGTCGTCTCGGGCTGTTCCGCTCGTTCTGCCCGCGAATCTGATTGGTTTTCAATCAGGTTCGCGGGCAGAACGGAATCTTCGGGCTCGGAGCCGGCCGCGGCAGGCTCCGGCTCCTCCGGGGCCGCCTCCGCCTCGGGTGCCTTGGCGGGCGGGGCGGGGCGCGGGGGCGGCAGGTGGCCGGCGACCACCGCCCGGGCCACAGCCACGCGCTCGACCAGCGTGGCCGGGGTCAGACCCAGGATTCGGGCGGCCGCCTCGGGCGAGAACTCCTCGCGGTCGACCAGCACCAGCGCCACCCTGTCGGACGGGGCCAGCGCCGCCAGCCCCGTCCTCGTGCCCCGGCGGCGGCCGCCGCCGGCCTCGGCAGGCGCCCGCGGCGACGGGCCGTCACGGCGTAGGCGGTCGATGCAGGCGTTGTACGTGGCCCGGTAGAGCCAGGCGCCCACGTCCTCCTTGGCCGTCAGCCGGACGATGTCCCGCCAGGCCCGCAGGTAGGCCAGCGACAGCGCCTCGTCCATCGCCACCGGGTCGATCAGCAGGGCATGGGCCAGGCCCCGCAGCCGCCAGTCGTAGCGGCCCACGAGCGCGCCGAAGGCTCGGCGGTCGCCTTGTTGCGACCGCCGGACAAGGCTCGCGTCGCTGAGTCTTCGGGTGTTCGCCATGGCGGAGGCTGTCGTTTGTCGGCGACGCCAATTCTGGGGGAGGACGGTATCGCCGTGGGGGATTTCACCACACAGTTACCCCGTGAGGGTGAGAACCGGCACAGCATCTTTGGCCAATTCGGCGACCGAGCCGGGCCAGACGCCCACCACCAGGGTCACCACCAGGCACAACACCAGGACGATGCTGGCCGCCGCCGGCACGGCCACCCGGTTGGCCCCCGAGAAGGCGCCCGCCTCCGTCGGCTCGCTCATGTAGAGGCTCACCGTGATCCGCAGGTAGAGGAACGCGGAGATCACCGTCGACAGCATCGCGATCACCGCCAGCCAGGCCGAGCCGGCGTCGACCGCGGCGGTGATCACGTAGAACTTGGCGAAGAACCCCGAGGTGAGCGGCACGCCCGCCTGGGCGAGCAGGAACACCGTGAGGATCAGCGCCAGCCCCGGCCGGGCCCGGTTCAGGCCCCGGTAGTCGTCGAGGCTGTGCCGGGCGTCGCCCGTGCGGCCGACCAGCGTGATCACGCCGAACGTGCCCGCGATGAGGAACGTGTAGGTCGCCAGGTAGAACAGCGCCGCCTGGATCCCCTGCTCGGTGGCCGCCTCGACCCCCACGAGCACGAAGCCGGCGTGGTTGATCGAGCTGTAGGCCATCATCCGCTTGACGTCGGTCTGGACGACCGCCAGCACCGCCCCGACCAGCAGCGTCGCCACCGCAATGGCGTAGATCAGCGGCTGCCAGTCCACCTTGTAGGCGCCGAACGCCACCACGAAGACCCGGATCAGCCCCGCGAACCCGGCGACCTTCACGCCGGACGCCATCCACGCCACCATCGGTGACGGCGAGCCCTGGTAGACGTCGGGCGTCCAGAAGTGGAACGGCACCGCGGCCACCTTGAACCCGAGGCCGACCAGCATCAGCGCCAGGCCGGCGAGCACCAGGCCGTCGTCGCGCAGGGCGTTGGCCGAGAACAGGTCGACGATCCTGACCAGGCTGGTCGTGCCGGTGCCGCCGTAGATCAGGGCGATGCCGTAGAGCAGGAACGCCGACGAGAAGGCACCGAGCACGAAGTACTTCATGCCGGCCTCCTGCGACGTGAACCGCCGCCGGTGCATCGCGGCGAGCACGTACACGGCCAGCGACAGCATCTCCAGCCCCAGGAACAGCACGATCAGGTCGTTGGCCTGGGCCATCACGACGCCGCCCGACGCCGACAGCAGCAGCAGCACGTAGGGCTCGGCGCTCTCCAGCCCCTCCCGCCGCAGGTAACCGTCGGCCAGCAGGGCCGCGAGCACGACGGCGATGGCGATCACGGCGATCATGAACAGGGCGAACCCGTCGACCGCGACCGCGCCGGCCATCGTCGAGAACGGGCCGCGGTCGCCGTCCTGGACCTCGCGCCACAGCGGCACGGTGGCGCCGAGCGTGGCCAGGCCGGCGACGCAGGTGATGGCGGTGTAGACGACCGTGATCCGCTTTGCCGTCACGAGAGAGGCGACCAGCATCACGACCAGCGCCCCGCCCACCAGGATGAGGAGCGGCGCCGCCGCGGACCAGTCGATCGCCGGCGTCTCGATCGGCGTCGGATCGGTCGGCAGCGGCTGGCTCAGCGTGGCGAGCATGGCGATCACTTCCCCGACTCCGCGGCCTGGTCGTCACCCTCGCCACCCTCGCCCGTGGAGGCGAGGACCGGCTGTTCGGGTCGCTCAGGCGACACGAAGTCGCTGTTGTCCTCGACGTGGACGATGAGCCGGTCGATCGACGGGGTCATGCGGTCGAGCACCGGCTTGGGGTAGATCCCCAGGAACACGATCAGCCCGAGCAGCGGGGCCAGCACCAGGCCCTCGCGCCACGACATCTCGGGGAAGTGGCGGTTGTCCTCGTCGGGCTCGCCGTGGAACACCCGCTGGTAGGCCCACAACAGGTACAGCGCCGCGAGGATCACCCCGGCCGCGGCCACCACCGTCCACCACCGCCGGGTCAGGAACGAGCCGACCAGCACCAGGAACTCGCCCACGAACCCGTTCAGCCCGGGCAGCCCGATCGACGACATCATGACGAGCGTGAACACCGCGGCGAAGATCGGCGCGGCCCGTTGCAGGCCCCGCAGCTTGGCGATCTCGCGGGTGTGGCGGCGGTCGGAGATCATGCCGACCAGGAGGAACAGCGCCCCGGTCGACAGCCCGTGGTTGACGTTCTGGATCAGGCCGCCGGTCATCCCCTGGGTCGTGATGGCGAATGTCCCGAGGACGATGAACCCGAGGTGCGCCACCGACGAGTACGCGACCAGGCGTTTGAGGTCCTTCTGCATCGTGGCGACGACCGCGCCGTAGATGATGCCGATCACCCCGAGCGTCACCAGCGCCGGGGCGAAGAACAGGGCCGCGTCGGGCAGCAGGTACAACCCGAACCGCAGCAGGCCATAGGTCCCGAGCTTCAGCAGGATCCCGGCCAGGATCACCGACCCGGCCGTCGGCGCCTCGGTGTGGGCGTCCGGCAGCCAGGTGTGGACGGGGAACAGCGGCACCTTGATCGCGAACGCCACGGCCATGGCCAGGAAGATCCAGCGGGCGGCCGACCAGTCGATCGGGTTGGCGCTGGTCGAGTCGTCCACCACCAGGTGGTCCTCGGCGATCTCGACGACGTCGAAGCTGAGCGGCACGCCCTCCTGGAGCTGGTTGAACCGATCGATCTCGCTCTCGGTCGGGTTCGACCCCGCCTCCTGGGCCAGCTCCTGGGCCTCGGCCCGGTTGGCGTCCTCGACCGCGTTGCGGTGGAGGTAGGCGAGCGAGACGATCGCGACCAGCATCAACGCCGAGCCGAACAGCGTGAACAGGAAGAACTTCAGCGCGGCGTACACCCGGTTGGCGTAGCCCCACCCGCCGATCAGGAAGTACATCGGCACGAGCACGATCTCGAACATCACGAAGAACAGGAAGAAGTCGAGCGAGACGAACACGCCGAGGCACCCGAACTCGAGCAGGAGCAGCCAGCAGTAGTACGGCTTCGGATCGTGCGTGCGGGGTCGACCCGAGCATCGCGATCGGGAACAGCAACCCGGTCAGCACGAGCAGGAACAGCGAGATCCCGTCGACGCCGACGTGCCAGGAGATGCCGAAGTCGGCCACCCACGACCGGTCGACCACGAACTGGTAGCCGGCGTCGTGGCGGTCGAACGCGGCGAGGATGTACAGCGTCAGCGCCAGGGTGGCGATCGCGAACAGCAGGGCGACGCCGCGGTACAGCTCGGCCCGAGTCCGGGGCACGAGCGCGACCACGAGCGCGCCGATCGCCGGCATCAGCACCAGCGCGGTGACGACGGGGAAGTCCACTAGAAATCGATCCTCAGGATGATGTAGGCGAGCACCACGACCACGCCGGTGGCGACGCCCAGGGCGTACGAGCGGACGAAGCCGGTCTGTATGTGGCGGAGGCCGCGGCCGCCCCGGACCACCAGCCAGGCCACGCCGTTGACGGCGCCATCGATGATGTGGGTGTCGAACCAGGCGGCGGCGTTGAACATGGCGGTACCGGGCCCGGCCACGAAGGCGCTGACGGCCTCGTCGTAGTAGTAGGCGTGCGCGAGGACCGCGGGCTCGACGGCCCGGACCCGGCGGCGCAGGTACACGAGCGAGGCGATGCCGATGCCGACGAGGGCGGCGGCGACCGCCACGACGACCAGCGCCCACTTGGTGGCGGTGGGCTGGTCACGACCAGCTCGTTTTCGCCGACCACCGGTTCGAGCCAGCGGGCCAGGAACTCGGTGTCCTCGGAGAACGGCAGGTTGATCACCCCGCCGACCGTGGACAGCACCGCCAGCACGACCAGCGGCGTGAGCATGATCCACGGGGACTCGTGGGGCTCGACGACGTGCCCGTCGTGGCCGGCCGCGGCGGGCGCCCCGGCGGCCGTCGGCGACCTCGGCCCCGGCGACCTCGGCCCCGGAAACCTCGGCGTCGGAAACCTCGGCGTCGGCCTCGGCGTCCTTCCAGCGGGCCTCGCCGAAGAAGACCAGGAACACCTGGCGGCTCATGTAGAAGGCGGTGATCAGGGCGGTGACCAGCCCGATCGCCCACAGGGCCTTGCCCTGGGCGCCGCCGCTGGCCCACGCGGACAGCAGGATCTCGTCCTTGGACCAGAATCCCGAGAACGGCGGCACCCCGGCGATCGACAGCCAGCCGATCATGAACGTGACCGCCGTGATCGGCATGAGCTTGCGCAGGGCACCCATGCGCCGCATGTCCTGGTCGTCGTGCAGCCCGTGGATCACCGAGCCCGACCCGAGGAACAGCAGCGCCTTGAAGAAGGCGTGCATGACCATGTGGAAGATGGCGGCGACGTAGGCGCCCACCCCCACGGCCAGGAACATGTAGCCCAGCTGGCTCACAGTCGAGTAGGCCAGCACCTTCTTGATGTCGTTCTGGGAGATGGCGATCGTGGCGGCCACGAAGGCGGTGATCACGCCCAGCCAGGCGATCACGTCCGGGACCCAGCCGTAGCCTTCGGCCAGGATCGGGTTGACCCGGGTCATCAGGAACACGCCCGCCGTCACCATGGTCGCCGCGTGGATGAGCGCCGACACCGGCGTCGGGCCGGCCATGGCGTCGGGCAGCCAGATGTACAGCGGGATCTGCGCCGACTTGCCGACCGCCCCCACGAAGAGCAGCAGCCCGAGCGCGGTGGCGGTGACGGCCGCCGCCCCGCCGATCGTGGCGTTGATCCCCCGATAGTCGATCGTGCCCAGGGTGGCGAAGGCCAGGAAGATGGCCAGCATGAAGCCCCAGTCACCGATGCGGTTGGTGATGAACGCCTTCTTGCCGGCCGAGGCGTTGGCCTCGTCGCCGAACCAGAAGGACACGAGCCAGTAGGAGCACGCCCCCACGCCCTCCCAGCCGAGGAAGGTGATCAGCAGGTTGTTGCCGAGCACCAGCATCAGCATCGAGAAGATGAAGAGGTTCATGTAGACGAAGAACCGGGGGAACCCGGGGTCGCCGCGCATGTAGCCGATGGCGTAGAGGTGGATCAGCGCCCCGACCCCGGTGACGAACAGCGCCATCGTCACGGACAGCGGGTCGACCAGGAACCCGGCGTCGACCCGCAGGTCGCCGACCGGCACCCACGCGAACAGGACCTGGACGAAGTTGCGCGCCTCCGGGTCCTCGGCCTGCAGCCCGATGAACACCCAGACCGTGGCGAGGAAGCTGGCTCCGCACATGGCGGTCGCCAGCCAGCCCGCCCCGGGGTCGCCAATGCGCCGGCCGAGGACGAGCAGCAGCAGGAACCCGGCGAGCGGCAGCGCGGGAATCAACCAGACGGCTTCCAGCATGGGTCCCTCTCAGCCCTCCAGCAGGGCCACGTCGTCGGCGGTGGCGTCCGGGCGCTTGCGCAGCAGGGCGACGATGATCGCCAGGCCGACGACGACCTCCGCGGCGGCGACGACCAGGACGAAGACCACGATCGACTGGCCGCCCGTGTCCTCCAGCATGCGGGAGAAGGTCACGAACGTCAGCGTCACCGCGTTGAGCATCAGCTCGACGCACATGAACATCACGAGCGGGTTGCGCCGGATCAGCAGCCCGAACGTCCCGATCGAGAAGATGATGGCGCCCAGCACCAGGTACCAGGCCGGCGTGACCTCGAGCGCGGCGATCGTCACGCCCGGATCTCCTCGGTCTCGGCGGCCGGCGCCTCGTCGTCGTCGTCGCCGTCGGTGTCCTCGCCCTCGTCGGGCCACTCCCCCGCCCGCACCTCGGCGGCGTGGATCCGCTCGGCGATCTCGTCCTCCCGCTCCTCCTGGCCCGGGTCGACGATCTCGGGCTGCATGCGGCGCGCCCGCCGGGCCAGCAGCACGGCGCCGACCACGGCGATCACCAGCAGCACCGACGTGATCTCGAAGGCGAACAGGTAGGTGGTGAACAGCGACTCGCCCAGGCGGTTGATGTCGGGCACCGTGTCGTCGATCGTCCCCGCCACGCCGGTGGCCTCGTAGCCGGTGCTCTCCAGCGCCGCGAAGATCAGGCCGAGGATGCCGAGCGACACGACGGCCGCCGCCACCCGCTGGCCGACCAGCGGCTCGACCCGCAGGTCGTCGGCCCGGTCGACGCCCAGCAGCATGATCACGAACAGGAACAGCACGACGATCGCGCCGGCATAGACGATGACCTGCACGACGGCCAGGAAGTGCGCCTCCTGGGCGACGAACAGCACCGCCACGCCGAACAGCGTCCCCACCAGCGACAGCGCCGCGTGCACGGGGTTCGTGCTGACCACGACGCCGACCGCCCCGGCGAGGCACGCCAGCGCGGCCAGGACGAAGACGACGAGCTCGACCGACATCAGTGCTCTCCCCCCGGCGCGTGGGACACGTCATGGCCACCCGGCGGGTGGGACACGTCATGGCCACCCGGGGGGTGGGCGGTGTCGTGGCCGCCGGGCTCGCCCGGGTGGCTGAAGATCGCGTCGGCCGAGCTGGTGTCGACCTCCTCCTCCGGGACCGACTGACCCTGCTCGGGCGGGCGCACCCCGAAGCCCAGCTCGCCCGACCACTGCACCCTGCCCTCGTAGGCCGCGGCGCCGGACGGCGAGGTCGCCCGCATCCATGCCGAGGTGTGCGGCACGACGTCGTCGGCGTCCGACCAGTCCTCCCACGGGAGCTGCTTGGGCCGACCCTCGTCGTCGACCACCAGCTCGGCCTTGGTGTAGATGGCGTCGTTGCGGTTGGTGAAGCTGAACTCGAACAGCTTGGACTCGGTGATCGCCTCGGTCGGGCAGGCCTCCACGCACAGGTCGCAGTGGATGCACCGCAGGTAGTTGATCTCGTAGATGTAGCCGTAGCGCTCGCCGGGCGAGACCGGCTCCTCCGGCGGGTTGTCGGCGCCCCGGACGTAGATGCAGCGGGCCGGGCACACGCCCGCGCACAGCTCGCAGCCGATGCACTTCTCCATGCCGTCCTCGTAGCGGTTGAGGACGTGCCGACCGTGCAGCCGCTCCGGCTTGGTGCGCTTGCCGCCCGTGTGCTTGGAGTAGTCCTTGGTGAGGCGTTCCTCGAACAGCTTGCGGAACGTCACCCTGAACCCGTCGAGGTAGCCCATCAGGTCAGCACCTCTTCGTCGAGGGCGGCGGCGCGCCGGCGCTGGGCGACGTCCACCGCGGCGGTCAGGGTCGCCCACCCCGCGACGAGCACCACGAACGACACGCCGACGACGGCGCCCACGTTCCAGTCCTCGTCCCGACCGATGTTGATCGCGGCCAGCAGCAGCACCCACCCGAGCGCGAGCGGGATCATCACCTTCCAGCCGATGTTCATCAGCTGGTCGTAGCGGAGACGGGGCAGCGTGGCCCGCACCCACACGAAGATGAACAGGAACACGAACAGCTTGAGCGAGAACCAGATCGTCCCCGACAGCCAGCCGACGCCGAACCAGTCGGGCCCGGCCGGCCCGCCGAGGAACAGGGTCACGATGATGGCGGACATCGTGATCGTGTTCATGAACTCGGCCAGGTAGAACAGCGCGAACCGGAACGACGAGTACTCGGTGTGGAAGCCGCCGACCAGCTCCTGCTCGGCCTCCACCAGGTCGAACGGCGGCCGGTTGAGCTCGGCCGTGCCGGCGATGAGGAACACGATGAACGGCACCAGGCCGGTGGCGATGATGTTCCAGCGGGGGATGCCGATCGCGCCGGTCAGCTCGTAGCCCGAGCCCGACTGGGCCTCGACGATGCCGTGGCTCGACAGCGTCCCGGCCAGCAGCACGACGGCCACGATCGACAGGCCGAGCGCGGCCTCGTAGCTGATCATCTGGGCGGTCCCCCGGACCGCGCCGAGCAGCGGGTACTTCGAGCCCGACGACCAGCCGGCCAGCATCACGCCGTAGATGGCGATCGACGACAGCGCCAGGATCAGCAGCACGCCCCACGGCGGGTCGGCGAGCTGCATGTAGGTCTCGTGGCCGAACAGGCTGATCGTCCCGGCGCTCTCGCCGCCGTCGAACAGCCCGCCGATCGGGATCACACAGAACACGACGAAGGCGGGCACCGCGGACAGGAACGGGGCGAGGATGAACACCGCCCGGTCGGCCTTGTCCGGGATCAGGTCCTCCTTCATGATCAGCTTCAGGCCGTCGGCGAGCGTCTGGAGGATCCCCCAGGGACCGGCCTTGTTGGGCCCGACCCGGTTCTGGAAGTCCGAGATCAGCTTGCGCTCGAACCAGATCATCAGGATCACGCCGACCAGCAGCAGCCCGAAGGCGACCAGCGTCTTCAGGATGACGATCAGCACCTCTTCGAGCCCGATGCCGCCGCTGAGCAGCGGGTCGCCCGCGGCCTGGGCGAGCACGTGCACGCTCACGGCCGTTCCACCCGCACGTCGGTGACCGGGGCGTTGCCGTCGATCAGCACGTTGGCCCGGCCGCCGGCCAGGTTGAAGAACAGGTGCGCGATGCCCCGGGGCACGCCGGGCTCGGGGATCGTCGGCACGGTCACGTTGCCCCGGTTGGAGCTGACCCGCACGTCGTCGCCGGCGGCCACGCCGAGCTGGTCGAAGTCGTGGGGGTTGAGGCGCAGCGCCGCCGTCTCGGCCAGGTCGGCGAGCGAGGGCGAGCTGCGTACGAGCGTGCCCCGGTCGTAGAGCTTGCGCGTCACGACCAGGCGGAGCGAGTAGGCGTCGAGCGACGGCGGGTCGATGACCGTCCACACCGGCAGCGGCACGCCGGGCCTGGGACCGCCCTGGTCCTGCGCCGTGTCGTCCGTGTCGTCCGTGTCGTCCGTTTCGTCCCCCGAAGTGGTCGCTCCCGCAGCCGTTTCGGGGGACAGAACGCGGGATTCGGCGTCGCCGTCGCCCGCGGTGCCGCTGGCGGCGTCCTCGCCGGTCATGCCGGTGCCCCCGGCGGCGGCCGCGGCCGCCTCCATCGTCGCCGAGGCGTCGGCCGGGTCGCCGGCGCCGTTGCCCCGGCGGGCGGGCAGCGCCACGACGACACCGTCGCGGCCGGCGGCCGACTCCAGCACGTCGTGCGTCAGCCCGGCGAAGGCGGGCGCCACGTCGGCGATCTCGGCGGCGATCTGGGTGTGGGACTCGACGCCGAGGTCGGCGCCGAGGCGGAGGGCGAGGTCGGCCGCGATGATCCAGCCGGCCTGGGCGGTGCCGGGGGCGGTGACCGTGCGGGACACGGTCGACACCCGGCCCTCGAGGTTGGTGGTCGTCCCGTCGACCTCGGCGTAGCCCGCGACGGGCAGCACCACGTCGGCCTGCTTGACCGAGTCCGTGAGGAACTGGTCGCAGGAGATCACCGTGCGGGCGCCGGCGAGTCCCCGCTCGGCCAGGTCGCGATCGGGGAAGTCGGCCAGCGGGTCGGCCCCGACCAGCACCAGCGTGTCGATCTTGCCGTCGGACGCGGCCCGCAGGATCCCGGCGGCGTCGAGCCCCCGGCTCGCGGGCAGCGTGGCCCAGCGCTCGGCGAACCAGTTGCGGGCGCCGTCCAGGGTGACCCGCCCGGGCAGCAGCCCGGGCGACATGCCCAGCTCGAGCGCGCCGTGGACGTTGGCCCGGCGCAGGGCCGACAGGAACCGAGCCTCGGGCCGGGCGTGGTGCACGGCGGCGGCCGCCGCCGCGAGGGAGCGCCCGGACTCGGCCAGGTTGGCGCGGCCGACGATCACCGTGAGGGGCCCCTCGCCCAGCAGCGCCAGCGCGGCGTCGAGCGCCTCGGCCGGCACGCCGCCGACACTGCCGTCGCCGGTGACGCCTGGCCGCATCGCCGTTCCCGTCGCCGTCGCCGGCCAGGAGGGCCCGGACCACCGGCAGGGCGTGCCCCGGCCGGTAGCGCAACGACACGGCGGCCAGGTCGTCGCTGATGCTGGTGCGCACCGACGCCAGCTCGACGACCTTGACCCCGGACCGGCGGACCGCGTCGCGCAGGCGCAGGAAGAGGATCGGCAGCTCCTCCTTGGGGTCGGGCCCGAGGAGCAGCACGGTCCCACCCGCGGTGCAGGCGTCGTCGATCGTCGCCCGGGGCAGCCCCAACACGGCCTCGGCCGGCAGCCCGTCGCCCATCTGGGCGTCGACGTTGTCGGAGCCGATCACCCCCTTGGCCAGCTTGACCCAGGCGTACGCGGCCTCGTTGGTGAGGCGGGCGCCGCCGAGCACGGCGAAGCCCTCGGGCCCGCTGCGGTCGACGCCGGCCCGGATCGCGGCAGCGGCCCGGCTCATGGCGTCGCCCCAGGTGGAGGGCTTGAGGATGAGGCCCTCGTCCCGCACCAGCGGGCCGCCGAGGCGCTCCTCGCTGTTGACCGCCTCGAAGTCGAAGCGGCCCTTGTCGCACATCCAGCCCCAGTTGACGGCGTCGACGTCGACGCCCAGGTAGCGGACCACCCGGTTGCGGCTCGACTGCACGACGACCCGGCAGCCGACCGAGCAGCTCGTGCACGTGGACTCGACCTGCTCCAGGTCCCAGGGGCGGGCCTTGAACCGGTAGGGCGTGGCGGTCAGCGCGCCGACCGGGCAGATCTGGACCGTGTTGCCGCTGAAGTAGCTGGCGAAGGGGTGGTCGGGGAACGTGTTGACCTGGGTCTGGCTGGCCCGGTCCATGAAGTGGATCAGCGGGTCGCCGGCCACCTCGTCGGCGAAGCGGGTGCAGCGGTCGCACAGGATGCAGCGCTCGCGGTCGAGCAGGACCAGCTCGCTGATCGGGATCGGCTTCTCGAAGTGCCGCTTCTCCTCGACGAACCGGCTCTCGCCCGGCCCGTAGGACATCGTCTGGTCCTGGAGCGGGCACTCGCCGCCCTTGTCGCACACCGGGCAGTCGAGCGGGTGGTTGGCGAGCAGGAACTCGAGCACGCCCTCCTGGGCCTTGGCCGTGACCGGCGACTCGGTCGACACGCTCATGCCGTCGGTGCACTCGATCATGCAGGCCGGCTGGAGGGCGGGGCCGCGGCCGGTGTCGATCTCGACGATGCACATGCGGCACATGCCCACCGGCGTCATCCGGGGGTGGTAGCAGAACCGCGGGATGTAGGTGCCGGTGCGCTCGGCCGCGGCGATGACCAGCTCACCCTTGGCCGCCTCGATCGTGCGGCCGTCGATGGTGACGCCGACCGTGGTGGCGGGCGCGGGCGCGTCGGTCATGCGGGCGCTCCCGCGGGCTCGTTGTCGGGGGCGGCGGTGTACGCCTTGCCGCCGATGGGCACGGTCACCTCGACCTCGCCGCCGCAGTAGGCGAAGAACTCGTCGGAGAAGCGCATGATCGCCGAGGCGATCGGCGACACCGCGGACGGGCCGAGCGGGCAGATCGTGGTCTGCTTGGGCGGCCAGGTGATCGCCGGGCTGATGTTGTCGCAGATGTCGAGCAGCTTGTTGACGTCGGACGGCCGGCCGTGGCCGTCGAGGATGCGGCGCAGGATCTTCTCCAGCCAGGCGGTGCCCTCGCGGCAGGGGGTGCACTTGCCGCACGACTCGCGGGCGAAGAACCGCACGACCCGCCAGGCGGCCTTGACCGCGTCGGTGGTCTCGTCCATGACGACGATCGCGCCGGAGCCGAGCATCGAGCCGGCGCCGCCGACGGCCTGGGCCTCCAGCGGCAGGTCGAGGTGCTCCTCGAAGAACCACGGCGCCGACGCCCCGCCGGGGATGTACGCCTTGATGCGGTGGCCGTCGCGGATGCCGCCGGCGTACTGGTCGCCGTAGATGACGTCCCGGAACGTCGTGGTGCCGAACTCGACCTCGAACACGCCGGGGTTCTTCACGTGGCCGGACACGGCGAACAGCCGGGTCCCCCGGGAGGCTGCCGGCCCCGAGGTCGGCGAAGGCGGCGCCGCCGTTGCTGACGATCCAGGGCAGGTTGGCCAGGGTCTCGACGTTGTTGACCACGGTCGGCTGGAGGTAGAGGCCCTTGGCCGCCGGGAAGTAGGGCGGCTTGAGCCGGGGCATGCCCCGGTTGCCCTCCAGCGACTCGATGAGCCCGGTCTCCTCGCCGACGATGTAGGCGCCGGCGCCCCAGTGGAGGATCACGTCGACGGAGAAGTCGCTGTCGAGGATGTCGCGGCCGATGTAGCCGGCGGCGTAGGCGTCGTTGAGCGCCTGGGCGATGCGCTCCTGGGCCAGGGCCATCTCGCCCCGGACGTAGAGGAAGGCCTGGGCGGCGCCGATGGCGTAGCAGGCGATGAGGACGCCCTCGATCAGCAGGTGCGGGTCCCGCTCCATGAGGATGCGGTCCTTGTAGGTGCCGGGCTCGGACTCGTCGCCGTTGACGACGAGGTAGCGGGGGAACACGCCGGGCGGGCAGAAGCCCCACTTCACCCCGGCGGGAAAGCCGGCGCCGCCCCGCCCGAGCAGGCTGGCGGTCTTGACCTCCTCGGCCACCTGGGCGGGCGTCAGCTCGTCGAGCGCCCGGCGCAGCGCTCCGTAGCCGCCGGTGTCGACGTAGCGGTCGAGCGTGAACCCGTCGACCAGGTCCCAGCGGGACGTGACGATGCGAGGGATCTCGCGCTCGGCGCCGTCGGCGCGCTCGTCGGGCGCGTCGGCGCTACCGCTCGCGGGCGCGTCTGTCACGAACCGGCCTCCGAAGACTGGGTGTTGCGGGCGAGCCACGGCGGCTCGACGTTCTGGTCCGGCGGCGCCACCCCAGCCCGACGATCGTCGGGCACCCGCTGGCGGACCCGGCTGAGTGTGCCATGCCGGGGCACGTCGTGGGCCCGCTTCCCGGCCCGGAGGTCGTCGATCAGCTCGTCCGCCTGCTCCCGGGTGATCCGGTGGAAGTAGCGGTAGTTCACCTGCAGGCACGGCGCCTCGGTGCACGCGGCGATGCACTCGACGTCCTCCAGCGTGAACTTCCCGTCGGTTGTGGTGCTGCCGGCCTTGATCCCCAGGCGCCGCTCGAGGTGCTCCAGCAGCTCCTCGCCGCCCACGAGCATGCACGAGATGTTGGTGCACACGTTGACCAGGTAGTCGCCCACCGGCTCGCGCTTGAGCATCTCGTAGAACGAGGCGGTCCCCAGCACCTCGGCGGGCGTGACGCCGACGAGCTCGGCGATGTGGGCCATGGCGTCCTCGGTCACGTGCCCGTCCTGCTCCTGCGCCAGGTGCAGCAGGGGGATCAGCGCCGACTTCCGCCGGGGATACCGCCCGATGATCTCGTCGGCAAGAGCGGTGTTCTCGGCCGTGAACCGGCTCACCTGTCGACCTCGCCCATGATCGGGTCGCACGACGAGATGACCGCGACCGCGTCCGCGATCAGGCCGCCCCGGAGCATGTGGGGCATCGACTGGAGGTTGACGAACGACGGGCCCCGGATGTGCATGCGGTAGGGGCGGGCGCCGCCGTCGCTGACCATGTAGCAGCCCAGCTCGCCCCGCGGGCTCTCGACCGAGCAGTAGACCTCGCCCGCCGGGACCTTGAACCCCTCGGTGAAGATCTTGAAGTGGTGGATCAGGGCCTCCATCGACTCGTCGATGCGGCCCCGGGGCGGCGGCGTGACCTTGCGGTCCTGGATGCGGTAGTCGCCGGGCGGAAGCCTGTCGAGGATCTGGCGGACGATCTCCATCGACTCCCGGACCTCGTTGAGGCGGATGGCGTAGCGGTCGAAGCAGTCACCGTAGCTGCCGACCACGACCCCGAAGTCCACCTCGTCGTAGTACAGGTACGGCTGGTCCTTGCGCAGGTCCCAGGGCACGCCGGTCGACCGCAGGATCGGGCCGGTGGCGCCCAGCGCGATGGCCTCCTCGGCCGTGATGACCCCGACGCCCTGGAGCCGCTCCCGCCAGATCGGCTGGCCGGTCATCAGGACCTCGTACTCCTCCAGCCGGGGGCCGATGAGGTCAATGACCCGCAGCGTGGCGTCCCGCCAGCCGTCGGGCAGGTCGGCGGCCACACCCCCGGGACGGATGAAGTTGTGGTTCATCCGCAGCCCGGTGATCATCTCCAGCAGCCGCAGCGTCTCCTCCCGCTCGCGCCAGCCGTAGATCATCATCGACACCGCGCCGAGGTCCAGGCCGTTGGTGGCCAGGAACAGCAGGTGCGACGAGATGCGGTTGAGCTCGCACAGCAGCATGCGGATCCACTGGGCGCGGGGCGGGATGTCGCCGTCGATCCCGAGCAGCGTCTCGGTCGCCAGCGAGAACACCATCTCGTTGAACAGCGGCGAGGCGTAGTCCATCCGGGTGACGTTGGTCGGGCCCTGGAGGTAGGTGAGCGTCTCGCCGGTCTTCTCCATGCCGGTGTGCAGGTAGCCGACGATCGGCTTGGTCCGCAGCACCGTCTCGCCCTCGAGCTCGAGCATGAGCCGCAGCACCCCGTGCGTGGACGGGTGCTGAGGGCCCATGTTGAGGATCATGGTCTCGGCTTCCTCGGCCGGCGCCTGGTCGGCCAGCGCCGCGGCCTCGGCCTCCGACATGCGCAGCACCGCGCCCAGCTCGCGCAGCAGCTCGTCGGCGCCCGCCCCCTTGCGGGGCCCCATCTCCTGGAGGCCCTCGCCCGTTCGGGTCGTGTTGTCGGTGGCGGTCATGCGGTAGCGCCTCCGGTCACCGGGCGTTCTGGACGCCCTTGAACTGGACCGGGATGGCGCCCACCGGGTTGTCCTTGCGCAGCGGGTGGCCCTCCCAGTCCTCGGGCATGAGGATGCGGGTCAGGTCGGGATGGCCCGTGAACTCGATGCCGAACATGTCGAACACCTCCCGTTCGAGGGCCTCGGTGCCGGGATGCACGTCGAACAGCGACGGGCAGGTGGGGTCGTCGGCCGGCACCTGGACGCGCAGCCGCAGCCGCTCGCGCCCGGCGTGCGACAGCAGGCCGACCACAACCTCGTAGCGCTCTGGCTCGACGCCGGGCGGCAGCCCGCGGTCGGCCCCGTAGACGACGTAGTCGACGGCGGTGACGTCGATGCAGACCCGGAACCCCTCGTCGTCGCGCAGCCGGCGCACGAGGTCGACCAGCTCGTCCCGGCCCGGGTGCAGCACCCGCTGGCCCCGGCTCTCGGCCAGCGGGACGTCGTAGAGCGTCGGCGGCCCGGCCTCCTCGGCGGGTGCGTCGGCACCCGTGGTCTCTTCGGGCTCGCTCATGGCTAGTGGACCCTCGCGGTGGCGGAGGCGGCGACGGGCTCGGGCACCCCGTCCCGCTGGGCGACGACCAGGCCGGCGCCGGCACCGGTCCGCTCCCGGCGGCGCAGCAGCTCGCCGGACTCGATGTTGTCGCGCAGCGTCTCGATGGCGTGGATCAGCGTCTCCGGCCCCGGCGGGCAGCCGGGTGCGTACACATCGACCGGCACGATCTGGTCGACGCCCTGGACGAGGGCGTAGTTGTTGAACATCCCGCCCGTGCTGGCGCAGACGCCCATCGAGATGACCCACTTGGGCTCCATCATCTGGTCGTGGATCTGGCGGAGCACGGGGGCCATCTTCTGCGAGAGCCGCCCGGCCACGATCATGATGTCGGCCTGGCGGGGCGACGCCCGGAAGACCTCCATCCCGAAGCGGGCCAGGTCGTAGTGCGCGCCCCCGGCGGCCATCATCTCGAGGGCGCAGCACGCCAGGCCGAAGGTGACGGGCCACGACGATCTGGACCGGGACCACTGGACGAGGTCCTCCAGCTTCCCGGTCAGGAAGTTGTGGTCGATGCCCTCGAACCCCTTGGACATGTCCCAGCCCATCAGGCCGCCGCCTCCCCGTCACCCGATTCCTCGTCCCGGCCTTCGAGGCCGACCCGGCGGATGGTGGTCTGGGCCGTCCGCTCCTCGGAGACCAGCGGCGACTGGCGCCGCTCCCGCTGGAGCGGCCCCCAGTCGAGGGCGCCCTGGCTCACCATGTACACGAAGCTGACCACGATGGCGAAGGCGAACACCAGGATCTCGACCAGCCCGAACGCCCCCAGGTTGCGGTAGATGACCGCCCAGGGGTACAGGAAGATGATCTCGATGTCGAAGACGATGAAGATCATCGCGACCAGGTAGAACCGGACCGGGAACCGCTCGGGCGCCTCCCGGGTCGGCAGGATGCCCGACTCGTACGGCGCCCGCTTGGCGGCGGTCGACCGGCGGGGGGCCAGCAACCTCGACATCCCGAGACTGATCGCCGCGAACACCACGGCGAGCACGGTCATCGTGACGACGGGTAGATACTGGCCCATCGCGTCAACCTCCGGTCGTGGCTGGTACCGGTGCCGAGCGGTGCTCGGCGACCCCACGGTCTCGCAGGTGCAGCATGGTGCACAAGATCGTGAAGATCGCACTGAAGCTTATGAACATCAGCGCGGCCGGGACGCGGCGTTGGCCGATGTCCCGCACGAGGACCACCGAGATCACCTGCGCGTCCGGGTCGGCCGTGGGCGTGGGCGGCGGCTGTCCGGCCACGGTCTCCTGCTTGATGGCCGGCTGGAGCTGGACGATGGCGTAGTGCGGCGGGTTCTTGATCCGCAGCGTGTTGGTGACGCGGTTGGACACCCTGTCCCAGATGGTGTCGCCCTGGCGCTTGGGCTTGCCGCCGGTCTCGAAGGTGTAGGTGAAGACCCGGGTGGTCGAGTCCTCCAGGCCGGGGATCTCGCCGCCGACCAGCATGGCGTCCACCGCGGTCTGGGCCTCGCCCTTGCTGGCGTTGGAGGCGTCGAGCAGGCGCCACTCGTTGAGCTCGGCGGCCTGCGTCGGCGTTGAGCTGGTCGACCTCCTCGGGCGTCATCTCGGCGACGTCCTCGGCGGGCGGCAGGTTGGACACGTCGACGTCGTGGGCCTTCTCGTTGAGCGACTGCGACAGGTCGCCGTACACGATCTCGGTCACGTCCCACGCCGGGATGCGACCCGACGGGCCCTGGCCGGGCGGGTAGAGCCACCAGATCATGCTGTGGATGATCATCCAGCCGCAGAGGGCGGTGAGCACGATCAGGAAGCCCAGCCGGCTGGCCACGTTGGTCGCCAGCAGCAGGTAGATCGAGCCCATCAGCACGAGGACGCCGACGGCGACCGACAGGATGCCCCGGATCTGGGGGTCCCACGCGATGCCCGCCAGGGTGGGGACCAGCACGTGCGTCATGGTTCAGCCCTCGTCCTCGACCGCGGTCAGCTGCTCGACCGTGGGCGCGTTCTCCGGCGCGGGGGTCTCCGCCGGCGGCAGCGATGCCTCGTAGCGGGCGATCGCCGCGATCATCTCCGGCGTCAGCATGCCGTCGCCCTCGATCTCGGGGGTGTTGGGGTTGTCGCCGAAGCCGGGCATGCGACCGCTGCCGATGCCGTTGCGGCCGTAGGCCTCGCCGTCGACGCTGCCCGTGGAGACGAACGCCACGAGGTCCTCGTAGCTGGCGAACTGCCGGGGGATGAGCCCGCCGGTCAGGTTGGGGCCGAAGGCGCCGCTGCCGTCGGGGAAGCCGACGAAGTCGGAGAGGTCGGCGTCCGGCGGGTCGACGGCGTCCTCGCCCTCGGTGATGATCGACCAGCCCCGGGTGTGGCAGCGGGCGCAGGCGTAGGCGCCACCGGCGATGTCCTGGTTGAACAGCGCCTCGCCGGTCGCCGGGTCGTCGTAGTCGATCTGCTCGATGGCCGCCTCGATCTCCTCGTCGGAGGCGTCCTCCGTGACGAGGCCCAGGTCCTCGGCCAACGCCACCTGAGCCTGGTGCTGGGACTCCTCGGGCGTGAGCTGGATCGAATCCAGGTATTCGATGATGTTGTCGATCTGCTGCGTGTTCAGCGGGCCCTTGTTGACGTCGGCGCCCCAGCCGGGCATCGGCGAGAACGGGCGGCCGTAGTTGATGATGTAGCGGACCTCGTCGCGGGTGAACCGCAGCAGCACCGTGTTCAGCGCCGGCGCCCGCCAGTTGACAGAGGCCACGAACTTCCCGTCCGCGTCGAGCACCGTGTACGGCGCCTGGCCGCCGGTGCCCTCGGGGCCGTGGCAGTTCTGGCACTGGGAGCCCTCGACGAAGAGCTCCTCGCCCCGGCTCGCGAACGTCTTCTCGAAGCCCTCGACCGCGCCCGACTGCCGTGCCGGTTCGTTGAGCCAGTACAGCGGCAGGCCCACCGCGATGATCAGCAGCGTCACGAGCGCCCACCGCAGCGTGCGGGTGAGCTTGGGGCCCTCGAGCTGTTCGTCGTCGAGGTAGGGCTTGCGGTTGGGCGCCAGCTCGATCTCGGAGCCGACCTCTTCGGAGCCGGAGAAGAAGTTGGCGACCGCGTAGACCACGACCCCGAGGACCAGCACCACCACGATGACGGCGCCGACGGTGGTGACCGTGCTGGCGGCGAGCACGGTCGGGACGTATGACAACGATCTCATCAGTGGCCGCCGCTAACGCAGTGAGGGCCCTCGACCTCTTGGCCGGTGGTGTTGGTGCCGATGGGGGGACCGGGGATGACCGTGCCGGTGTCGACGGTCAGCGTGTCGTTCTTCGCCTCCATGGCGAAGCGGTCCATCCCCCGGGGGGCGGGGCCGCCCTTCTTCTCGCCGACCCGGTTGTACTGCGAGCCGTGGCACGGGCACTCGAACCACTGCGACGTGGCGCACGACGGGACCCGGCAGCCGAGGTGCGGGCACTTCTGGTAGAGGGCCACGTAGCCGGCCTCCATGCCGGCCAGCTCGGGCGGCGAGTAGACGGCCTTGGCCTTCGCCAGCGCCTCCTTCGGGTAGTGCGTGACCCACATGCGGCCCTCGGGGTAGTAGGCGAACCCGTCGCCGTCGGCGATGGCCGCGTCGATGTCCTCGAACTTGCCGACGGTGATCTTGGCGCCGAACCCGCCCGCGCCCGACGGCCACAAGAAGGCCAGCATCGCGGCGCCGAAGCCCGACAGGCTCAGGCCCATCGTGGTGATGATCGCCAGGTTGAAGAAGTGGCGGCGGGTGACCTCGAGGGTCTCGGGGTCGGGCGGGACCCAGGCGACCGGCGCCTTGTCGGTGACCTTGGCCGGCACCGCCGCCTCGCGGCGCTCGACGACCGCGGCCCGCTCGACCTCGCGGCCGGTGACGGGCCGCTCGGCGTCCTCGGAGAGCTGCACGGGCCCCCGGTCGCGGCGGGCGGTCTCGCTGCTCATCACCCCGGACGCGGCGTTGGCGTCGCGGCGGCGGGCGGCCGAGAAGACGAGGACACCGCCCAGCACCAGCAGGACCGGGATGGCGATGGCGAGGATCGTCGTGGAACTCATGGCGTCTGGCTCACGATCACAGGTCGAAGAAGAGCCCGGCGTTCCAGGGGAACACGAAGTTCTGGCCGGGTCCCCGGAAGAACGAGCCGATGAGGACCAGCACCGACCACGAGATCACGAAGATCGTGAAGAGGGAGATGGCGAACTTGCGGTCCTCGGGCTTGTGGGACGGATTGCGGTCGAGGTAGGGCGCCAGGATCAGGCCGATGAGGCCGAAGCCGGGCAGCGTCACGCCGGCGACCATGGGATGGAACATGGTCAGCAGCTCCTGGAGGCCCAGGAAGTACCACGGCGCCTTGGACGGGTTGGGCGTCTGGTTGACGTTGGCCAGCGCCAGGAGCGGGGCGTTGACGAACACGGAGAAGACGAGCGTGAAGGCTGTGCACGCCAGGGCGGCGACGAACTCGACGCCGAGCAGGTGGGGCCAGACGTGGACCTTGTCCTGGGGGACGGCCTTGACGTCCTGGATCGAGCCCGACTTCACGACGGTGAGCAGGCGCTGGGTGTGGCCGCCCGGGCCGGCCGCGAGGGGCGGTCCCGCCGCGGCGGTGGCCGGAGCCGGTGCGGTGGCGACCGCGGTGGCGGTGCCGCCCGCGCCGCTCCCGGCGTCGCTCGCGCCGCCGGCCGCGGCCTTGGCGGCCCGCGAGCGCTCGAGCAGGTGGGCGGGGATGCGGCTGGCGGCCTCGCTGGGCGGCGCGTCGGCCGGGGTCGCGGCGGCACCCGCACCGGCGTCGGACGCCGCTGGCGGTGCTGCGTCGCCGCCGGACGCCTTGGCGGCGGCCTTGCGCCGGGCCTCCTCGGCCCGCTTGCGGAGATGTTCCGGGATCTCGGTCATGTCGGTCCTCGTCCCTCAGGCCTCACAGTGGCCCGGAGATGCCGCCGTCCTTGCGGACACGCCAGAAGTGGATGGCCATGAAGATCACGATCACGAAGGGCAGCAGCAACACGTGCAGCACGTACCAGCGCAACAGCGTGTCGCTGCCGATCTCGGCCCCGCCCAGCAGCACGAACCGCACCTGATCGCCGAAGACGGGCGTGTAGCCCATCATGTTGGTGCCGACGGTGACGGCCCACAGCGCGAGCTGGTCCCAGGGCAGCAGGTAGCCGGTGAACGAGAGCAGCAGCGTCAGCGTCAGCAGCACGACGCCGATCACCCAGTTGAACTCGCGCGGTGGCTTGTAGGCGCCGTGGTAGAAGACCCGGGCCATGTGCAGGAAGACCGAGATCACCATCAGGTGCGCGGCCCATCTGTGCATGTTCCGGACGAGCAGGCCGAAGGTCACCGAGGTGTGCAGGGCGTAGATGTCGTCCCAGGCCTGCGCGGCGGTGGGCCGGTAGAAGAACATCAGGAAGATGCCGGTCACCGTGAGCAGGATGAACAGGAAGAAGCTCAGCCCGCCCAGGCAGAGGGTGTAGCTCACCCTCACCGCGTGCCGCTTCACCTTCACCGGGTGGAGGTGGTAGAGCACGCTGTTCATGATCACGTAGGACCGGTTCCGCGGGCTGTCGCTGTAGCCCTTGCGGAAGATCGACCCCGGCCGGAAGATCGAGTTCCAGGCCTGTGACCCCTGGACCTGGTCGGGCAGGCCCTTGAGGGACGCCACGCCCCGGCTGATCAGGGACGGCTTCGGTTCGATGGTCTTGGCCACGAGAACTCCTCTACTCGGGCCGGTGGCCGATGCGTCGGGGGACGAGGGTGAGGGTGGGTGCGCTCATCCGAGGCGCATCCCGTAGCCGTACCCGTGGGTGTTGGTGCGCTGGTGGGCGTCGCCGGTGGCCACCGGGTCGCCCACCTTGCCGAGGATGATCACGCCCGTCGGGCAACGGTCGACGCACAGGGCGCAGCGGGTGCAGACGTCGTCGTCGATCGTGAAGATCACCTGGTCGGCCGGGTCGACGCCCGGCTGGTCGACGCCGATGGCCTCGTCGATCGCCGACGGGGTGACCATGTGGATGCACTTCCACGGGCAGATGTCGACGCAGCCCTCGCACATGATGCACTCGGACTGGTCGATGTGGATGAACTGCTTGGGCTTGACCGCCTTGGCCAGCCAGGCGGCGTCGACCTCCTGGAGCACGTAGTCGTCGCGGAACTCCGGCATGGGCGGGTTGGCGTCGTTCTTCGCCATGCCTCTAGCCCTTCCGCACCAGCGGCCGGCCATACCGGGACGACGGGACCTCGGCGGGCTTGCGCTTGCCGCGGTCGTTCCACACCACCCACAGCATGATCTGCAGCGCCAGGCCGACGCCGTAGATCATCACGGCGACCAGGTCGCGCAGCGTCTGGTAGGTGATCGTGAGCGGCTGGATGCCGGTTGGGTCGGCGAGGTGCTTGTCGGTGCGCCAGCCGAGCTGGCCGTCGCCCCACACCAGCCACTGGTGGGGGATCACCGCGTACCACCAGACCAGCAGGAACATCGCGAACACGGCGCCCGCCATCGCCTGGCCCCAGGACAGGGGCGCGCCCACCGGCCGGCGCCGTGCGTAGAGCAGCACGGCGGCGACGCCGAGCAAGCCGACGATCACTGTGGAGATGAAGGCGACCAAGGGTTAGCGACTCCTCGTGAAATCGCTCACATTGAAGGTTAGCGCAGGCGGGGGCCTGCGACTCCGGCAGGTTTAGCACGGGCCTGTGTAACCGTTCACATTCGGCCCGGCGCCCTCGAGAAGCCTGCGGGAGGGGGGCTTCCGGGCTTGGTGGTGGCCGCAGGGACGTGCATAGAGTGACCAGCCGGAGTCCTTCCGCGGAGGCTGCGTTGACCGAGATCCCCGAGCACCTTCTCAAGCGCTCACGCGAAACGGCGGGCCGCGCTGGGCCTCGGCGGCGACGCGCCGGCGGAGTCCCCTGCTCCGAGCGGCGGCGACGCCCCCGCCGACGCCCCGGTCCCGGCCGTGGCCGCGGCCACCCCGGCTCCGGCACCCGCCGCGGTCGTCGAGGAGGCCAAGGCCCCGCCGCCCCCCGATCCGCCCTACATCCAGGCCGCCAAGCGCCGGAAGCGGGCGCCGTACTGGGCGACGGCCGCCCTGGTCGCCCTCCCGCTGTGGGGCTACGTCTACGTCCGCACGCTCGAGCCCCCGCCCGCCGGCGAGGACGACCCGCTGGTGCTGGGCACGACCGTCTACACGACCAACTGCGCGTCCTGCCACGGCGGGACCGGCGGCGGCGTGAGCGCCCCCGCGCTGGCCGACGGCGCGGTGGTGGAGACCTGGCCCGACTGGCGCGACCACGCCGCCTGGGTGCGGCTCGGCACCGACGGCTGGCCCGCCGCCACCTACGGCGCCCAGGCCAAGCCGGTCGGCGGCGGCGGCACGATGCCGTCGTGGGAGACGCTCACCGACCAGCAGATCGCCGAGGTCGTGCTGCACGAGCGCGAGCTGTCGGGCGAGGACGTGTCCGAGACCAACGCCGACAACGAGGAGATCTACGCGGTCGCCCGGGGCGAGATGACGCTCGCCGAGGCGGGCCTGGGCCCGATCTCCGAGGAGGCCGGGGTCACCGAGGAAGACCTCGGCGGCGCCGGCTGACCGCTTGCGGTTGCGGCCCGGGCCGCCCGTAGGCTGCAGCGCATGGTCCCGGACCGGCACGACGTCCTCGTCATCGGCGGCGGGCCCGCGGGCAGCGCCGCCGGGTTCTGGCTGGCCAAGGCGGGTCGGGACGTCTGCGTCCTCGAGCGCAAGGAGTTCCCCCGGGACAAGACCTGCGGCGACGGGCTCACGCCCCGGGCGGTCCACCAGATCCGGGAGATGGGGCTGGAGCCGGCCATCGCCGCCCACCACCACCGCCACGACGGCCTGCGGGCGGTGGCCCACGGCATCACGCTGGAGCTGGCGTGGCCCGAGCACCCGGTGTTCCCGAGCTACGGCTATGTGGTCCGCCGGCGCGACCTCGACAGGATGGTCGCCGAGCATGCGGCCGGCGCGGGGGCCCGCGTCCTGTCGTCGACCGAGGCGGTGCGCCCGCTCGTGCGGGACGGCCTCGTCACCGGCGCGGTCGTCAAGGACAAGCGCACGGGCGAGACGCGGGACATCCGGGCGAGGTACGTGATCGTGGCCGACGGCAGCCTGTCCCGGTTCGGCCGGGCGCTCGGAGCGAGCCGCAACAAGTCCTACCCCCAGGGCATCGCCATCCGGGGCTACTTCGACAGCCCGCTGTCGGCCGACCCGTGGATCGAGTCGTGCCTGGACGTCCGCGACCGGGCCGGCAACGCCATGCCCGGCTACGGCTGGATCTTCCCCCTGGGCGACGGCACGATCAACGTCGGCATCGGCCTGCTGTCGACGTTCAAGGGCTACAAGGACGTCAACACGACGCACCTCATGTCCGAGTGGGCGGCCACGGCCCCCCAGCGCTGGGGCATCGACCCGGACGCGATGCTGGCCCCGCCCACCGGCGGCCGGCTGCCGATGGCGGGCTCGGTCAACCCGAAGGTCGGGCCCAACTGGCTGCTGGTGGGCGACGCGGCGGGGTCGATCAACCCGTTCAACGGCGAGGGGATCGACTACGCGTACGAGACCGCCCGCATGGCGGCCGACCTGGTCGACGAGGCGCTGAGCGCGGGCACGGCTCTGCCGCTGTCCCGGTATCCCGAGCTGCTCGACCGCGAGTACGGCCTGTACTTCAAGGTCGCCCGCCACTTCGCCACGATCATCGGCCAGCCGGTGCTCATGCGGGAGCTGACGAGGGTCGGCATGCGCAGCCACTCGCTGATGGAGTGGGTGCTGCGCATCATGGCCAACCTGCTGCGCGACGACGAGCTGGGCCCGGCCGAGGCCGCCTACCGGGCGGTGGCGAGGATCGCCCGCCTCGTCCCGGAGCCGGCGCCGGCCTGAGTTCGTCGTTCTGCCCGCGAAAGCGATGGAAACCAGTCACCTTCGCGGGCAGAACGGGAGTACCCGCTACTCGACCGTGAGCGTGGCCTGCATGTTCGAGTGGATGTCGCAGTGGAACGGGTACTCGCCCGCCTCCGCGGGGACGTCCACGGTCACGTTCTCGTCCGAGCCGTAGCTCACGTCGAACAGGCCCTCCTCGTCGGAGGTGAACGTGTGACCGACGCCCGACGTGTTCACGATCGCGAGCGTGCCGCCGGCCGGCGCGCTCACGTCCGAGTACTCGATGCCGGTGACGTCGAGCGTGGCGTCGGCATCCGGGGCCTCCTGCCCGCTGCCGGCGTCGCCGCCGTCGTCGTCGTCGTCACCGCAGGCTCCCACGGCGATGACCAGGAACACGGCGAGCGATGCGGCCACCAGGCGGCGGGCGCGCAGCGCGGATGGGCGAGTGTCGTTCATGTCTCCAGCCTCTCTCGGCGCCCCAGCCGACGCTGTCAACGTTCGGTGGGCGTGACCGTTGCTTCGTGGTCGTCGGAAGCGTTGACGACCGTAGTGCCATCCGTACCCGCCGCGCCGACATCCTCATCCTCGTCCTCGGCGTCCGCGGCGGATTCCTCCGGCGGGGCCGCCGCCTCGCCCTCGGGCGCAGCCTCCGCCTCGGGCTCGGGCCCCGCTTCCGCCTCGGCCGCCTCCGCAGCGGCCTCGGCCTCGGCCTCGGCGGCCAGGCGGGCCATCGCCGGGCGGACCTTCCACAGCACCCAGACGCCGAACGGGATCATGACCAGGCACATCCACTGGGCGCCGGTCATGCCGAGGACGCGCTCGTCGTTGACCCGCAGCGAGTCGCTGAGCCAGCGCAGGACGCCGTAGTAGACGAGGAAGATCCCGCCGAGCGTGCCCGGGGCCACCTCCCGCCCCTGGCGGTGCGCCCGCAGCACCAGAGCGCCGAGCACGGCGAACAGCGCCGCCATGTACAGCGCCTCGTACAGCGCCGTGTTGTGGAACGTCGTCCCCAGCGACAGCGGTGTGTCGCCGAGGCTCTGCTCGCGGACCTGCCCGCCGTCGTAGCGCACGGCCAGGAAGAAGTCGCTGGTCCGGCCGAAGTGCTCCCCCACGGAGTAGCAGCCGATGCGCCCGATGGCGAGGCCCGCCGTCACGCCGAGCACCCAGCCGTCCAGCACCTGCCAGCGCTGGAGCCTGCCCCACCGCCGGATGAACGGCAGGGCGGCGATCAGCCCGCAGATGAAGCCGCCCGCGAACTGGATCCCGCCCTCCCAGATGGCGATCACGTCCACCGGGTTGTGGATCTGGTCGGTGTGGGTGAGGGCCCAGGTCAGCCGGGCGCCGACGATGCCGGCGAGCACGACCCAGGTGCCCATCCGGTAGGTCTCGTCCCGGGCGATGCCGAAGCGCTCGGAGTAGGCGGCGGCGACCCAGCACCCGACCAGGACGCCGAGCGCCACCATCAGCCCGAAGGTGCGCAGGTTCAGCGGCCCCAGCTCGATGTTCGGGAACGTCGTGTAAGGAATCTCGGCGAACACGTGCCCTATCGTGCTCCGTCCACGGGGCACATGCGAACCGCCCTGCGCCGGCCCAGGTCAGGACTTGGTCAGGACTCGGCCATCGGCTCGACCCAGCCCCCGCTCGGGGCGGCGAGCATGTCGGCGCCGGCCGGTCCCCACGTCCCCTTGCGGTACAGCTCGACCGCCGGCGGGTCCTCGAGCACCGACTCCACGATGCGCCACTGTTCCTCGACGCCGTCGGCCCGGCCGAAGCGGCGGTGGTCGCCCTCCATGGCGTCCTCCAGCAGCCGCTGGTACGCCTCGCGCCGGCGCGGGTACAGCCGCTCGTACGACACCGCCAGGTCGACGGGCCGGCTGACCAGATCCTCGCCGGGCTTCTTGGTCTGCACCTGGAGCGTGACGCCGTCGTCGGCGCCGAGGCGGAACCGCAGGCGGTTGGGCTGGGGCCGGGCCGACCCCGTCGGGGAGAACAGCAGCCGGGGCGGCGCCGCGAACGTGATCACCGCCTCGGTGGCCGTCACCGGCAGGTTCTTCCCGGTCCGCACGAGCCAGGGGACGCCGGCCCAGCGCCACGACTCGATCTCCAGCTGCAGCGCGACGAACGTCTCGACGTCGCTGCCCGGGTCGACCCCGGTCTCGTCCGAGTAGCCCCGGTACTGGCCCCGCACGACCTTGGCCGGGTCGACCGCCCGGGTCTGGCGCCACAGCCGGATCTTCTCGTCGGACAGCGCGGTCTCGTCGGCCGACACCGGCGGATCCATGGCCAGGAGGGCGATCACCTGCAGCAGGTGGTTCTGGAACACGTCCCGCAGCGCCCCAACGGACTCGTAGAACCGCCCCCGGGTCCCGACGCCGAAGTCCTCGGCCATCGTCACCTGCACGCTGGAGATGTAGTTGCGGTTCCACAGCGGTTCGAGCATCGAGTTGGCGAACCGGAACACCAGCAGGTCCTCGACCGATTCCTTGCCGAGGAAGTGGTCGATCCGGAAGATCGCCTCCTCGGGGAACACCTGGTGGAGCACCTCGTTGAGCTCGGCGGCCGACGCCTGGTCGCGCCCGAACGGCTTCTCGACCACGACCCGCGAGCCCGGCCCCGTCAGCCCCACCGCGCTCAGCCCCTGGATCACGTCGTCGAACATCGACGGCGGGATCGCCAGGTAGTGCAGCGGGCGCTCGAACCCGGCCAGCTTGGCGGCTAGCGCCTCGAACGTCGACGCCTCGCGGTAGTCGCCGCTCACGTAGCTGAGCTGCGCGGCGAGGCCGTTCCACACCGGCTCGTCGACGTCGACGTCGTCACTGGCGTCGATCGACTCGCGGGCCCGCTGGCGCAGGGCGTCGTCGTCCCACTCCGACGACGCGACGCCGATCACCGGGACGTTGCAGTTGCGGTCCCGCTCCATCTCGTAGACGGCGGGGAAGATCTTCTTGCGGGCCAGGTCGCCGGTGGCGCCGAACAGGACGAGGGAGTCGCTGCGGGGCTTGTCGGTCATTCCTGCCCTCCTTCGCCGGCGACCGGCTCGGACACGATCGCGTGGCCGCCGAACTGGTTGCGCAGGGCGGCGACCGCCTTCATGGCCAGCGACTCGTCCTGCTGGGACACGAACCGGGCGAACAGCGCGGCGCTGATGACCGGGGTCGCCACGCCCCGCTCGATGGCCTCCTCGACCGTCCAGCGGCCCTCGCCCGAGTCGGACGCGTAGCCGGCGATGCCCTCCAGCGCCGGCGTCGCGTCGAGCGCCCGGACCAGCAGGTCGAGCAGCCACGACCGCACGACCGAGCCGTGCTGCCAGGCGGCGAGCGCCCCGTTCACGTCGATGCCGAGGCCCGAGCGGCTCAGCAGCTCGTAGCCCTCGGCGTAGGCCTGCATCAGCCCGTACTCGATGCCGTTGTGGACCATCTTGGTGAAGTGCCCGGTGCCGACCGGGCCCGCGTGGACGAAGCCGCCCTCGGGCGGGCGCAGCGCGTCGAACAGCGGCTGACACGTGGCGACGTTCTCGGCGGTGCCGCCGACCATGAGGCAGTAGCCCTCCTCCTTGCCCCAGATGCCGCCGCTGGTGCCCGAGTCGACGAACCCGAGGCCGACGGACGCCAGCTCGCGGCCGCGCCGGACCGAGTCGCGCCAGTTGGAGTTGCCGCCGTCGATGACGACGTCGCCGGGTCGCATGCGCTCGCCCAGCTCGTGGATCGTCTCCTCCGTCGGGTCGCCGGCCGGGACCATGACCCACACCACCCGCGGTGCGTCCAGGCGGTCGACCAGCTCGGCGAGCGACGCCACCTGCGACGCGTCGCTGCCCGGGTCGTAGCCGATCACCTCGATCCCCGCGTCGGTCATCCGGGCGGCCATGTTCCCGCCCATCCGGCCCAGACCCACCATGCCGACCTTCACGCCATCACCTCCACCAGCTCATCGAGTGGACCCGTACCGCGTGCTTCGATCACGTCATCCCTTGCTACCAGCCGCTGGCGACGGACGCCGCCGAGATTGACGGGCAGGGGGCGTGGCGGCAGTAGGTTTGTCGGGTCCATGGCGTCGACCGTCCCTGCTGAACAGCGCCCCGGCGAG
The DNA here is from genome assembly GCA_963830865.1 of uncultured Acidimicrobiales bacterium. Taxonomy (GTDB): domain Bacteria; phylum Actinomycetota; class Acidimicrobiia; order Acidimicrobiales; family VFJN01; genus ZC4RG19. Next base: position 100,783 of record CAWHNU010000004.1, read on the forward strand.
GACGCCGGCCGTCAACCAGCCCCGACCGTCGTCGAGGCGGCGCGCCCGGCACCGGCCGTCGGGATCCCGGACTGGGCGCTGGCGGCGATCACCGCCGTGGTCACGCTGCCGATCGCGTGGCTGGGCTACGGCACCGACCTCGACATCGGCGACGTGCTCAACACGGGCGCGCTGATCCGCAGCGGCGACTACGCCCCGTCCCGCAACCCGGGCGTCCCGGTGGTCGAGTCGATCGTGGCGGTCCTCGACCCGATCGGCGGCCACGTTCTCGTCAACCTGGCCACGGCGGCGGCGCTGGCGGTCACGGTCGTGAGCATCGCCCGCCTGGTGCGGGCGTGGGGCCACCGCAACGGCGACCTGGTGGCGCTGGCGTTCCTGGCGTCGCCGATCGCGCTCGATCTCGGGCACCCAGACGGCGGACTTCGTGTACGCGCTGGCGTTCCTGATGGCGGGGGCGGTGGTCCATGTCGAGGACCGCCCGGTGGCGTCGGGCGTGCTGTTCGCGCTGGCCCTGGGCAGCCGCAGCTCGACGGCGCTGGTCCTGGCCGCGTTCCTGGTGGCGGACGCCTGGGACCGCACCCACCGCCGCCGGGCGCTGGTGGCCCTGGCGGTGGCGCTGCCGCTGGCGGCGCTGCTGTACATCCCGGCGTGGCTGTCCGCGGACCGGACGACCGCCTTCCTGGCGACCACGGACAACTGGGAGGGCCTGCGCAACAACCTGGGCCGCTCGATCGTCAAGAACTTCTCGGTGGCCGGCGTGCCGATGCTGCTCGTCCTGGCCGCGGCGGTGCCGGCGATGCTGCGATCGCTGGGCAGGTGGGGCCGCGACCCGCTGGTCCGCTTCGCGGTGCTCGCGCTGCTGGCGAGCGAGGCGCTGTTCCTCTGGGTGCCCTGGAAGCCGGCCCACCTGCTGCCGGCACTGCTGGCGGTGCTGTGCTGGGTGGCGGCCACGGACCGCAGCCGCCGCTACCTGTGGATCCTGGTGGCGGCGGTCGCGCTCAACGGGATCGTCACGTTCCGCCCGCTGCTGTCGGACAACCCGGACGCAGCCGACGGCTTCGACTTCGCCCCGGCGCTCACGCTGGGCTGGCTCCTCAACGACATCCGCTGCCGGGCGGACTACATGCACGACCCCCCACGCATGGACTCCGGCGCCTGGGCCTGCACGCTGATCCCGATGCGGGGCCCGGTCAACCGCCCGTCCACGCCGTAGGTCGGGGGCGGGGCCGCCGAGGCCCGTCCCGGGGCGTTTTCGACGCGGAAGTGGTCGCTATGGCGACCGTTTCCGCGTAGAAAACGCGGAAGTGCACGCGTCGGCCGCGATCTCGGCGACCTCGGCCAGCACGTCCTCGGTGTGGGCCAGGCCGGGGAACAGGACCTCGTACGCCCCCGGGGCCAGCGCCACGCCCCGGTCGAGCAGGGCGTGGAACAGGGCCGCGTAGGCCTTTTCGTCGGTCGCCTTCGCGCCGTCGTAGTCGACCGGCGCCGGGGTGCCGAGGTACAGGCCCACGAGCGTCGACGCCACCGGGACCTGGGCCACCAGCCCCGCCGCCGCGAATGCGGACCGCAGGCCGTCGGCCAACGTCGCCGCGTGGGCCCGCAGTCGCTCGTAGGCCGCCTCGTCCAGCAGCTCCAACGCCGCCAGCCCGGCCGCCGTCGCCAGCGGGTTCCCCGACAGCGTGCCCGCCTGGTACACGGGGCCCAGCGGCGCCACGCAGCCCATCACGTCCGCACGTCCGCCGTACGCGCCGATCGGCAGGCCGCCGCCGATGACCTTGCCCAGGGTCGTCATGTCGGGGGTGACGCCGTAGATCTCCTGGGCTCCGCCCCGGGCGACCCGGAAGCCGGTGATCACCTCGTCGAAGATCAGCAGGGCCCCGACCCGGTCGCACTCGGCCCGCAGGCCCTGCAGGAACCCCGGCTCCGGGGGGATCAGCCCCATGTTCGCCGCGATCGGCTCGACGATGACGCACGCCGTGCGCTCGTCCAGCCGAGGGACCCGGTTGTACGGCGCCACGACCGTGTCGGCCACCGCGTTGTCGGTCACGCCCGCCGAGCCCGGGAGGCCGAGGGCCGCCAGGCCGCTGCCGGCCTCGGCCAGCAGCAGATCGCCGTGACCGTGGTAGTTGCCCGCGAACTTCACCACCGTCGGCCGCGCCGTGAACCCCCTCGCCACCCGGATGGCCGACATCGTGGCCTCGGTGCCGCTCGACACCAGCCGGACCAGCTCGCAGGACGGCACCCGCGCGCGGATCGCCTCGGCCAGCAGGATCTCCCGCTCGGTCGGGGCGCCGTAGCTGGTGCCGCCCTCGGCGGCGGACTGCACGGCCGACACGATCGCCGGATGGGCGTGGCCGGCGATGATCGCCCCGTAGGACTGGACCAGGTCGACGTAGCGCCGGCCCTCGGCGTCCCAGACGTACGGGCCCTCGGCCCGCTCGACGAAGTACGGCGTGCCCCCGACGGCCCGGAACGCCCGCACGGGGCTGTTCACGCCCCCGGGGATGACCCGCGCCGCGCGGGCGAACAGCTCGTCGTTGGTGGCCACGGACCCGAGGTTACGGCCGGCCGGCCCTCACCGGATCCGGTCGACGACGTCGCGGATCGCGTACGTCAGGATCATGTCGGCGCCCGCCCGGCGGATGGCCGTCAGGTGCTCGAGCATGACCGCCGGGCCGTCGAGCCAGCCCCGCTCGGCCGCCGCCTTGACCATCGCGTACTCGCCCGACACGTGGTACGCCGCGAGCGGCACGTCGACCTCGGCCCGCACCGACGCCAGCACGTCGAGGTAGGCCAGCGCCGGCTTGACCATCACCATGTCGGCGCCCTCGTCGAGGTCGGCCCGGATCTCCTCCAGCGCCTCGCGCCCGTTGCGGGGATCCTGCTGGTAGGCCTTGCGGTCGCCCCCGCCGACGATCGTCACGTCGACCGCCTCGCGGAACGGGCCGTACAGCGCCGAGGCGTACTTGGCGCTGTACGCCAGGATCGCCACGCCCGGGTGCTCGGCGTCGTCGAGCGCGTCGCGGATGGCGGCCACCTGGCCGTCCATCATCCCGCTCGGCGCCACGACGTCGGCCCCGGCGTCGGCCTGGGCGACCGCCACCTGGGCGTAGAGGTCGATGGTGGCGTCGTTGTCGACCCCGCCCCGCTCGTCGAGCACGCCGCAGTGGCCGTGGTCGGTGTACTCGTCGAGGCACAGGTCGGCCATGACCACCAGGTCGTCGCCCATGTCGGACCGCAGGTCGCGCAGCGCCACCTGGACGATGCCGTCGGGGTGCCACGCCTGGCTGCCGGTGGCGTCCTTGGTCGCCGGCAGGCCGAACAGGATGACGGCCGGCACGCCCATGTCGGCCAGCTCGTGCACCTCCTTGCGCAGCGAGTCGCGGGTGTGCTGCAGCACGCCCGGCAGCGACGAGATCTCGCGGGGCGCGTCGGCGTCCTCGCGGACGAACAGCGGGACGATCAGGTCGTCGACCGTCACCCGCGTCTCGGCGACCAGCCGGCGCAGGGCGGGCGTGCGGCGCAGCCGGCGGAGCCGGCGCTGAGGAAAGCTCACGGGTCGATGCTACGACGGGGCGCCCCGGTCGCCATAGCCGCGAACGGGGAGGGCATCTCCTGCCCTCCCCGTTCACTGTCGTGTGAACCGGATCAGCCGTTGATCAGGTCGTCCGGCGTGACATTCACCGTCTCGCCCTCGGCGTCGATGACGTCGCCCTCCAGCACGAAGTGCGGGTCGGCCGGGTCGTACTGGTACACGATGAGGTTGTACGCCTCGGCGAGGTAGTTGTCGCCCTCGCCGGTGTGCAGGGTCACGCCCGGCAGCAGCACGCCGACGTCGCTGATGCCCTCGATGTTGTGCATGGCCTCCATGACGGCCAGCCGGGTCGGGGCCTCGGCCGTCTGCAGCGCCTCGGCCAGCACGGCGGCCTGCGTGTAGCCGTAGGCGATCAGGCCGTTGTCGGTGTCGGCGGACGGGTCGTAGGCGGCGATGTCCTCGCGGTACTGCACCATCCGCTCGTTGTCGTCCCACGCCGGGTCGAGCACGTCCATCAGGTTGGTGAAGCTGTACACGCCGTCGGCCTTGTCCTGGGCGGCGCCCATGAGGGTCTTCGACACGCAGGTGCTGGACACCCAGATGATCGGGTCCCAGTTGTTGGCCGCGACCTGGTTGAGCGCGGCCGGGCAGGCGAGCAGCGTCCCGCCGATGAACAGGGCGTCGGCCCCGGTGGCGGCCAGGCTGGTGATCTGCGCGGTGACGTCGTTGGTGCCGCTGGCGTAGGTCTCCACCTTGGCCACCGAGAGGTCTGTGCCCTCGACGACCTGCTCGAAGGTGTCGGTGTAGGCCCGGCCGAAGTCGTCGTCCTGCTGGAGGATGGCGACCGAGGCGTCCGGCTTGAGCTCGCCGAGCAGGTCGGCCAACGCCTTGGCCTCGAGCGAATACGGCACGTTGGTGGCGCCGATCAGCCAGGGGTAGTTCTCGTTGCCCCACGCCGGCGAGCCGGTGGCGGCCAGCAGGTTGGGCACGCACAGCTCGTTGAGGTTGTCGCGGATGGCCAGGTTGTTGGCCGTGCCGAGAACCTGGAACGCGGCGAATGCGTTCTCGCCGTCGGTGCCGATCAGCTCGTCGATGTTCGCCGAGGTCTGGGCGGCGTTGTACTGGTCGTCCTTCTCCTCGACGGCGATCGTGTAGTCGTTGCCGGCGATCTCGATGCCGCCGGCGTCGTTGAGCTTCTGGAAGTACGCCTTCCAGCCGGTCGTGATCGCGGCGAAGGCGGCGGCGCCGCCTGACGCGGGCGAGCTGTTGACCAGCTTGATCTCGTTGCCCTCGATCTCGGTCGTCGGATCGGAGACGCAGTTGGACGTGTCGATGGAGGCTGCCGCGGCAGCGCCTCCGGAGTCGCCCTCGGTCGACGCCTCGTTGTCGTCGTCGTCGCGCGAACTACATGCGGCGGCCACCAGCGCCAGGGCGAGCAATCCCGCCGTGACGCGTCCCATACGTGCTCTCATGTCTTGACCCTCCTAGTCATGGCTGTCGTCAGGGATGGGAGTGGTCGGCGGCCTTCCCTTCGCCGACGAGAGTCTCCCGACCGCGGCCAGCAGGCGGCGGACGCCGCCGACCAGCCCGTCGGGGAGCACGAACACGATGACGATGAGGCCCGCGCCGAACAGGGCCGGCGACAGGATCTCCTTGCCCTCCGAGTGGTCCATGATGTAGCGGCGGAGCATGACCACCACCAGGGCCCCGACCGCGGGGCCGAGGATGGTGGCGGCGCCGCCGATGACCATCGCCACCAGGAACTCGATCGACTTCTGGAAGTAGAGGACGGGGTTCGAGCCGTCCGCGATCCGGTCGACCATGAGCGACAGCGCCCCGGCGACGCCGGCGTAGGCGGCGCTGATCGCGAACGTGGTCACCTTGGTACGGGCCAGGTTCACGCCGACGGTGGCGGCCGCCAGCTCCTGGTCGCGCACGGCGATCATCGCCCGGCCCACCCGGCCCTGCACCAGGTTCCGGGCCAGGATGAACAGCACGATCATGATCCCCAGGCTGAGGAAGTAGATCCACTGGTCGTCCTCGAGGCCGGCGATGAGGGTCTTGAACGCGTCGCGCGGCGGCCGCAGGACGGGCGGCCCGCCCGGTCCCTCGATCCACTTGGTCGCGACCCTCGGGAACAGCACCGCCAGGCCGAGGGTGACCAGCGCCAGGTACAGGCCCCGGACCCGCAGGGCCGGCAGCCCGACCAGCAGGCCGAACACCCCGGTGATCAGGCCGGCCACCAGGATGGTCGGCTCGTAGGTCCAGCCGTGGTCGATCACCAGGATCGCCGAGGTGAACGCCCCGACGCCGTAGAACGCCCCGTGGCCGATCGACACCTGGCCGTTGAACCCGGTGAGCAGGTTGAGGCCCATGGCGGCGATGGCGAGGTAGATGGCCTGGCTCAGCAGCCGGTTGATCGGCTCGTCGAAGTAGAACGGCGCGTACAGCGCGGCCGCCGCGAGCACGATGCCGATCGCGACCCGGGCGACGAACACCGGCGTCGGCACCGGCGGGTACAGCGGCATCGCGGCCGCCGACGCGCCCTCCGCCGCCTCGGGGGCGACGACGTCCTGAGGCGCCGCGCCGATCGCCGGTTCGAGCCCCGTCTGCTCGGTCGTCATCAGACCCGCTCCACCGTTCGCTTGCCGAACAGCCCGTGCGGGGACACGATCAGCACGATCAGGATCAGCGCCAGGGGCATGACCACCTCGATGCCGTTCAGCGCGTCGACGTACTGGGTGGTGAGCGCGTCGGCGATGCCCACGACCATCCCGCAGATCACCGCCCCCCACAGGCTGTCGAACCCGCCGAGCGCCGCCGCCGCCAGCGCGTAGACCAGGACGAGCTGCATCAGCGACACGTCGAAGAAGGTCCGCTCGGACGCCACCAACGCCCCGGCCAGCGCGCCGATCGCGGCCGCCATCGCCCATCCGAGCATGAGCATCGTCCCGGCCCGGATGCCGTGCAGCCGGGCCGACTCCGGGTTGGCGGCCACCGCCCGCAGCTTGAGGCCGAGCTTGGTCTTCTGCAGCAGCGCCCACAGCAGCAGGCACTCGACCAGCAGCACGGCGAGCAGCCCGATCGTCTCCTTGCGGATCGGCGGGATCACGCTGCTGTCGTGCAGCAACTCGACGCTGCCCTCGGGAAAGACCTTGGGCATCGTGACGGCCTCGACGCCCCAGAACAGCTGGGCGATCGGTGCGAGGGCCAGGAACAGGCCCAGCGTGACGATCACGACGTTGAGCGGGCTGCGGCTGGTCTCGACGGGCCGGATGAGGGTGCGCTCGACCACCGCCCCGGCGATGAACGCGATCGTCATCGAGATGACGATGGCGCCGACGATCGGCACGTCGCTGGTGGCCAGCTTCCAGGTGATGAAGGTCGAGAACAGGGCCATCTCGCCAGTGGCGAAGTTGAGCACGCCGGTCGTCCGGAAGATCAGCACGAGGGCGACGGCGACGAGGCTGTAGATCACGCCGTTGCCGATGCCATTGAGGACCTGTTCGAGGAAGAGGTGCATGTCAGAACCCCAGGTAGGCCTTGCGGACGGCGTCGTCGTCGCGGAGCAGCTCGGCCGAGTTCTGCACGGCGATGCGACCTGTCTCCAGCACGTAGCCCCAGTGCCCGATGCCGAGCGCCAGGCTGGCGTTCTGCTCGACCACGAGGATCGACAGGCCCTCCTCGCGGTTGATGTCGCTGAGGCGGGCGAACAGCTCGCGGGTGACCAGCGGCGCCAGGCCGAGCGAGGGCTCGTCGAGCAGCAGCAGCTTGGGCCGGGCCATCATCGCCCGGGCCAGGGCGAGCATCTGCTGCTCGCCGCCGCTCATGCTGCCGGCCTGCTGGTTGCGGCGCTCGCCCAGGCGGGGGAAGACCTCGTACCAGCGGTCGAGGTCGGCGGCGATGCTGCCCTTGCGGTTGATGGCACCGACGCGCATGTTCTCGTCGACCGTCAGCTCGCTGAACGTCCCCCGGCCCTGGGGGACGTGCGCGATGCCCAGGCGCGACACGGCCTCGGGGTTGCGGCCGACGATCGAGTGGCCCTCGAAGGCGACCTGCCCCTTGACCGGGATGACGCCGGTGATGGCCCGCAACGTGGTCGTCTTGCCGGCGCCGTTGGCGCCCAGCACGACGACCACCTTCCCCGGTTCGACGGTGAGGTCGATGCCGTGCAGGACCTGGGCCTGGCCGTAGCCCGCGTACAGCCCCTTCACCTCGAGCTGACTCATGCGGGCGCCCCCAGGTAGGCCTCGATGACGACCGGGTCGTCGCGGATGTCGGCCGGCGCGCCCTCGGCGATCTTGCGCCCGAAGTCGAGCACGACGACGTGGTCGGAGATCGCCATCACCATCGCCATGTGGTGCTCGACGAGCAGGACCGTGAGGTCGAACTGGTCGCGGATCTCGAGCGGATCGTGGCGCCCAGCTCGTCGACCTCGCTGTGGGTCAGGCCGTTGGCCGGCTCGTCGAGCATGAGCAGCTTGGGCTCGGCGGCCAGCGCCCGGGCGAACTCGATGCGCTTGAGCGTGCCGAACGGCAGGCCGGCCACCGGGCGGTGGGCGAGGTGGACCAGGCCGAGCCGGTCGAGCAGCTCGAGGCCGTGGCGCCGCATGCGGCGCTCCTCGGCGCCCGCGCCCACCAGGAACATCGCCCGGCCGTAGCCGATGGTGCCCAGCGGGTAGGCGCCGGTGAGCACGTTCTCCAGGACGGTCAGCGCGGGGAACAGGGCCACGTTCTGGAACGTGCGGGCGAGCCCCAGGCTGGCGATGCGGTGGGCTGGGTAGTGCAGCAGGTCGTGGCCGTCGAACTCCACGGTTCCCTGAGTTGGGCTGGTACAGCCGGCTGAGGACGTTGAACAGCGTCGTCTTGCCGGCGCCGTTCGGCCCGATCAGGGCACAGATCTTGCCGGGTTCCACGGTGAACGAGAGGTCGTCGAGCGCGACGACACCCCCGAAACGCACCCCCACACTGTTGACGGTCAGCAGTGACACGCGCCCTCACGTCCCAAGCCGCGCTCTCCCAGGTGCCCCCTCGACACCCTGGTGTCTATCTTGCGCGAGCCGCATGCGGCGGTGCAGAGCGGCCTCGCATCACTCGTCCCCCGGGACCGTCCTTCCCGACGGGGCCCAAACGGCTGTCTCACAGTCAAGCACACGCGACGCGCACACGTCGCCTGCGGTCCCCCTTCGCGGCTGCTCAGACCGTAGCCGTTAGGCGACGGAGCCGGGACAGGCCGGCGTCGGCCAGCGACGCCACGACCAGGTCGGCGGCCGACAGGTCGAGGCCCGCCGTCATCGGTCCGGGGACGGCCACCACCACCATCCCCGCGGCCCGGGCCGCCGCCACCCCGTTGGGCGAGTCCTCCAGGGCGACGCAGGCCGCCGGCTCGACCCCCAGCGCCGCGGCCGCGGCCAGGAACAGGTCGGGCGCGGGCTTGGTCCGGCTGCGGTCGCCGCCGACGTCGTCACTGGTCACGATGGCGGCGAACCGGTCGGCGAGGCCGAGGCGGACCAGGTGGCCCTCGACCCAGCGCCGGCTCGACGACGACGCCACCGCGGCCGGCACCCCCGCCGCCGCAGCCTCGTCGAGCAGCTCGACCACGCCCGCGCACACCGGCAGCCCGTGGATCGTGGCCAGCCGGTCGTCCTCCCGCCGGGCGATCAGCGCCGCCCGGTCGATCGGGCCGCCGATGCGCTCGGCCAGCACGTCGGTCCAGTGGACGTGGTCGGCGGTCCCGAGGATGGAGTGCCACCAGTCGCGGTCCAGCTCGGCGCCGTGCTCCGCGAAGATCGCGGCCACGGCCTCGTACGTCGAGGTCTCGGTGTCGAGGATCAGGCCGTCGAAGTCGAACACGAGGGCGGCGGGCAGCGGGGTCACGGTCGGCTCCGGGGATGGTCGGCCGCCCAGGCGCACAGCGCCTCGACGAGCCCGTCGATGGTGTGGACCGCCGCCTCGACGTCGACGGTGAGGCCCGCGTCGCGGGCGGTGGCGGCCGTGACCGGCCCGATGGCGGCGACGACCGGAGGCACGGCGTCGCGCCCGGCCGCGGCCAGGAAGTTGGTCACGGTCGACGACGAGGTGAACGTGACGACCTCGGCGCCGGCCAGGGCCGCCGCCGCGGGCGGCGTCGACCGCCACCGGCTCGGTGCGGTAGGCCTCGACCACGTCCACGGCCCAGCCCTTGGCGGCCAGGCCCTCGGGCAGGACGTCGCGGGCGACCGCGGCCCGGGCCAGCAGCACCCGGCCCGTCCCCTCGGGGAACGCCTCGACCAGCGACTCGGCCACGAACCGGGGCGGCACCAGGTCGGCGACCAGGTTGGCGGCGGCCAGCACGTCGGCCGTGCCGGGGCCGATGGCCGCAAGGCGCACGCCGCCGAGCGCCCGGGCGTCGCGGCCCGCGGCCCGCAGGGCGGCCAGCAGCCGGCGGGCGCCGTTGGGCGACGTCAGCACCAGCCAGTCGTAGTCGGCGGCGAGCCGGTCGACGGCGGCGGCGAGCGCCGCCCCGCCGTCGGCGGGGTCGTGGACCGCGATCGCCGGCACCTCGATCGTGGCCGCCCCGAGCGCCGCCAGCCGGCCCACCAGCTGGCTCGCCTGCTCGCGGGCCCGGGTCACGACGATCCGCCGGCCGAGCAGCGGGCGGGCCTCGAACCACCGCAGGTCGTAGCCCGCCACCTCGCCGACGACGATCGTGGCCGGCGAGCCCAGGTCGGCCGCGCCGATCGTGCCCAGCGTGGCCCGCACGGTCGTCTGCTCGGGCCGGGTGCCCCACTGGACCGAGGTCGCCGGCGTGTCCGGCGGCAGGCCGCCGGCCATCAGCTCCTCGGCGATCGGGCCGATGCGGGCGACACCCATGAGGATCACGATCGTCCCGCCGACCCGGGCCACCGCCCGCCAGTCGACCGTCCCCTCCTCGCCGGCCGCCGGGTCCTCGTGCCCGGTGACCACGGTGAAGCTGGTCGACGAGTGGCGCAGCGTGACCGGGATGCCGGCGTAGGCGGGCACGGCGATCGCGGCGCTGATCCCCGGGACCACCTCGAAGTCGACGCCCGCAGCCGCCAGCGCGGCGGCCTCCTCGCCCCCGCGGGCGAACACGAACGGGTCGCCGCCCTTGAGCCGGACCACGGTCCGGCCGGTGCGGCCCCGTGCGACCAGCAGCTCGTTGATCTGGTCCTGGTCGAGCCGGACGTGGCCGGGGGCCTTGCCCACGTCGATCCGCTCGGCGTCGGCGGGCGCCAGGTCGAGGAGCGACTCCTGCGACAGGCGGTCGTAGACGACGACGTCGGCGCCGCGCAGCAGCTCCAGCGCCCGTACGGTCAGCAGCCCCGGGTCGCCCGGCCCGGCGCCGACCAGATGGACGGTCATGTCAGCCCCGCCCGAGGAGACCCGCCCCGCCCTGCTCGTCGAGCAGGTGGCGGGCCACCGACCGCCCGAGCGCGGCGCCGGCGGCCGCCGGGCCGGACACCTCGTGCCGGACGACGACCTTGCCGTCGGGGCTGGCGACGAGGCCGGTGATGCGCAGGCCGTCGCCCGCCAGCGTGGCGTGCGCGGCCGCGGGCAGCGAGCAGTCGCCGCCCAGCTCGGCCAGGAAGCCGCGCTCGGCGTCGACCGCCCGGCGGCTCGGGCCGTGCTCGATGCGTTCCAGCGCGGCGCGGATCTCGTCGTCGCCGGCCCGGCACTCGACCGCGAGCGCGGCCTGGCCGACCTGGGGGACGACGACGTCGATGTCGAGCCGCTCGGCGATGCGGTCGGCCCAGCCGAGGCGGTCGAGGGCCGCCGCGGCCACCACGACCACGTCGACGCCGTCGCGCCCCGCGGCACCCACCCGGGTGGCCATGTTGCCCCGCACGCCCTCGAAGACGCAGATCGGGCCGCAGGTGGGCGAGCTGGGCGCGGCGGCGCAGCGAGCCGGTGGCGACGACCGCGCCGCGGCGCCAGCTCGTCGAGCGGGGCGCCGACCAGCGCGTCGCGCACGTCGGCCCGCTCGGGCACGGCGCCGATGACCAGGCCGTCGGGCGTGACCGAGGGCAGGTCCTTGGCCGAGTGGACGGCCAGGTCGGCGCGGCCGTCGAGCACCGCCGCCTGGATCTCCTTGACGAACACGCCCTTGCCGCCCAGCTCCCAGATCGGCACGTCGCGGCGGCGGTCGCCGGTCGTCTCCACGACGACGACCTCGAGGTCGAGCCCGGGGTCGGCCCTGCCCAGCAGCGCGACGACGTGGTCGGCCTGCCAGCGGGCGAGCGCCGAGCCCCGGGTGGCGACCCGGAGCTTCATCGACGTCACTCGATCTCGAACAGCTCGCGCAGCGCCTCGACCAGGCGATCGCCGCGGGGGCTGCCCGCCGCGTCCTTGAGGACGACCGTCGGCTGGTGGAGCAGCTTGGCGACGAGGCCGCGGGTCACGGCGTCGACCATGTCGAGCTGGCGGGGGTCGAGGTCGCCGTAGCGGCCCCGGAACCGGTGGAGCTCGGACGCCCGCACCGCCTCGGCCCGCTCGCGCAGCGCGACGATCATCGGCGCCACCTCGCGGGCGGACGTCGCCACCAGGTAGCGCTCGAGCTCGTCGTTGAGGATCAGCTCGACGGCGGCGACCTCGCGGCGGCGCTCGGCCACGCCGGCGTCGGCGAAGCTGCGGAGGTCGTCCATGTCGAGCAACGTCACGCCGGGCACCTCGGCGACCGCCGGGTCGACGTCACGGGGGACGGCGATGTCGACGATCAGCAGGGGCCGCTCGGCCCGGCCGGTCATGATCTGCTCGACGTCGGCCCGGGTGAGCAGCGGGGCCTGGGCGCCCGTCGACGTCAGCAGCACGTCGGCCCCGGCCAGGTGGTCGGGCAGCTCGACGAGCGGGACGGCCCGGCCGCCGACGCGGGCGGCCAGCTCGGCGGCCCGCGCCGCGGTGCGATTGGCGACGAGGACCCGGTCCACGCCGGCGCCGGCCAGCGCCACGGCCATGCCCTCGCCCATCTCGCCGGCGCCGAGCACCAGGACGGTCTTGCCGGCGACGCCGCCGAGGCGCTCGCCGGCCATGGCCACCGCGGCCTGCGACACCGACGCGATGTTGCGGCCGATGGCGGTCTCGGTGCGGGCCCGCTTGCCGGCCTCGACCGCGTGGCGCAGCAGGAGGTTGAGCGTGGCCCCGGCGGCGCCCTCGTCGCGGGCCCGCTCCCACGCCTGCTTGACCTGGCCCTGGATCTCGCTCTCGCCCAGGACGGCCGAGTCGATGCCGGCGGTCACCGCCAGCAGGTGGGACACCGCCGCGGTGTCGTAGTGGACATAGAGGTGGTCGGCGAAGCCCTCGGGGGGCAGGAAGGAGAAGTCGGCCAGGAAGCTGCGGATGTCGCTGTAGGCGCCGTGGAACCGCTCGGCGACCGCGTAGACCTCGGTGCGGTTGCAGGTCGACAGCACCAGCGCCTCGCTGATGTGCTCGCGCCCGCACAGGTCGCCCAGGGCCTTGCCGAGGTCCGCGTCATCGACGGTCATCCGCTCGAGCAGGTCGAGCGGAGCGGTGCGGTGGTTCAGTCCGATGACGACGACAGACACGCGCGCAAGCGCTCCTTGGCATCTTCGAGCCGTCCGGCCCGAATCAGGTCCAGGATCCCCGAATCGAGCGCACGTCGCCAATCGACGTCCTCGGTCGCGAGGCCCCGGGCCTGCACTTCCGTTCTAGCTTCTCCCAACATGCCGATGAGCTGGTCGTATTCCGGCCCGAGCTCCGCGGCAAAGCGACCCCTCAGCCATGATGCCACAGCGGGGCTATAGCCGCTCGTGGAGATCGTGACCAGCAGCCGGCCCTGGCGGACCCGGGCGGGGAGGATCGCGCTGCACCGCTCGGGATCGTCGGCGGCGTTGACCCAGACCCCCGCCGCCTCACCGTCGTCGTAGACCGCCTGGTTGACCGCGGGGTCACCGGTGGCGGCGACGACGAACCGGTAGTCGGCGACCTCGCCCCGCCGGTAGGGCCGCCGCTCGACCGCGACCCCCGCCATCCCGTCGAGCGCCGCGTCGACGTCGGGGGCGACGACGGTCACCCGGGCACCCGCCTCGACCAGGCCCCGAACCTTGCCCACGGCGACCGGGCCACCGCCCACGACCAGGCAGGGGCGGCCGTCGACCACCAGGTTGACCGGGTACAGCGGGTGGTCGACGGGCATTGCCGGGCCGTCCGGTCAGGCCGGCGGCGGGGCGGCGGCCGGAGCCGGAGCCGGGGTCCGCCGGGCCCCCGGCGCGTCGGCGCCCCGGCGCTGCTGGTAGAAGCTGAGGATCTGGAGCTCGACCGCCAGGTCGACCTTGCGCAGCGAGACCTCGGACGGGACCGACACGATCGTCGGGGCGAAGTTGAGGATCGAGCTCACGCCCGCCTGCGATCATCCGGTCCGCCACGTCCTGGGCGGCGTGGGCGGGCGTGGCGATGATCCCGATGTCGATGTGGTCGTCGGCCGCGATGGCCTCGAGCTCGTCGATGTGGCGGACCGTGATGCCGTTGATCACGGTGCCGATCACCCGGGGATCGGCGTCGACGAGGGCCGCGACGGGGAATCCCCGGTCCGTGAACCCGCCGTAGTTGGCGAGGGCGTGGCCCAGGTTGCCGACCCCGGCGATGACCACGTGCCAGTCCTTGGTGAGGCCCAGCTCGCGGCTCATCTGGAAGAGCAGGTACTCGACGTCGTAGCCGACGCCCCGGGTGCCGTAGCTGCCGAGGTAGCTGAGGTCCTTGCGGACCTTGGCGGCGTTGACGCCGGACAGCTCGGCCAGGCGCTCGGACGAGATCGTGGGCGTGCCGTCGCCCGCAACCTCCAGCAGGCTGCGGAGGTAGAGGGGCAGGCGGGCCACCGTGGCTTCCGGGATCTTGCGCACCTGCCGGGACGGTCCGTCAGCCATGAGCCCGGATGCTAGTCCCGCTTGTTCACGTGCTCACAAGGAGCGAGGCGGCGTCACCGTGCGGCCGCTGTCAGTAGCCGGGCGGCGGGGTGAACCCGCCCAACAAGCGCTCCAGGTGGCCCGCGGCCGCGACCGCGGTGCGGTCGCCGAGGTGGGGCGCGACGATCTGGACGCCGATCGGCAGCCCGCCCGTGGTGCGCCCGACCGGGGCCGCGGCGACCGGCAGCAGCAGCGCCCCGAACGCCCCGACCCAACCGAACGCGTCGCTGTAGGGCCGCTCGACGCCGTCGACGTCGAACGTCCGCTGGGCGAGGGGGATGTCGTCGCTGTGGGGGAACGCCGGCACCGGCAGCACCGGCGCGAGCAGCACGTCGTGGTCGGCGAAGAAGCCGGCGAAGAGGTGCCGCAGCTGGTGGCGCCGCTCGTTGACCCGCAGCCAGTCGCGGTGGCGCTCGGTGATCGCCCGCAGCGACCGGACCGCCCGCGACTCGTCCGGCTCGACGGGCCGGCTCTCGATGCCGGCGAACCGGGCGAACTCGTCGTCGGGCAGCCAGGCGGTCATGGTCGGCAGGACGAGCCGCTCCCACAGGCCCGCCAGCTCGGCCAGGTCCGCGGGCACGATCGCCGGCTCGACCTTGGCACCGGCCGCATCCAGTGCGGCGGCGGCGCCGTCGAGCGCGAAGCGGACGTCGTGGGCGAGCGGCGAGTAGGGGTCGTCGAACCAGGTCGCCACGCGCAGGCCGCGCAGCTCGCCGCCGTTGCGGGCCGGCGGCAGGTCGAGCCGCCACGCGACCGCGTCGTCGTCGGACGGTCCGGCCAGCACGTCGAGGCCCAGGTCGAGGTCCGCGGCGCTGCGGCCCATCGGTCCGGTCACGCCGACGTCCGCTGCGGCCCGGCTGCCCGGCGGGCCGGGGATGTGGCCCCGGGTCGGCACGATGCCCCACGTCGGCTTGAGGCCGAACACGCCGCAGAAATGGGACGGGTTGCGGATCGAGCCGCCGATGTCGCTGCCCAGCTCGAAGCCGGCGAGCCCGGCGGCCAGCACGGCGGCCGATCCGCCGGAGGAGCCGCCGACCGTGCGGTCGAGGTCGTAGGGGTTGTTGGTGCGGCCGTAGACCTCGTTGTGGGTCTGGTAGTCGCCGGCGTAGAGCGGCGTGTTCGACTTCCCGAAGACGACGGCGCCGGCCGCCTTCAGCCGGGCGACCGACTCCGCGTCCTCGGTCGGCACATAGCCGACGAGCTCGGGCGCCCCGGAGGTCGTCACCAGGCCCTCGGTCTCGAACGTGTCCTTGATCGTCATCGGCAGGCCGTGGAGCGGGCCCCACGACTCACCCGCGCCCGGGCGGCGTCGGCCTCGGCGGCCCGGGCGCGGGCCCGCTCGCGGTCGAGGGCCACGACGGCGTTGACCGGGCCGTCGAGGCGGGCGATGCGGTCGAGGAAGTGGTCGAGCAGCTCGACAGAGCTGATCTCGCCGGCGGCGAGCAGGCGGGCCAGCTCGGCAGCCGAGGCGAAGTGGGGGTCGCGGACGGGTGGCTCCGGTCATCGCAGTGCCCTCCGGAGCACCTTGCCCGTCACGCCTTGGGGCAGCTCGTCGACGAAGTCCACGGTCGACGGGCATTTGTAGCGGGCGAGGTAGCGGCCGACGTGGTCGACCACGTCGTCGACCTCGAGGTGGGCACCGGGCGCCGGGACGACGAACGCCTTGACCGCCTCGCCCGAGTGCGGGTGGGGCACGCCGACCACGGCGGCCGCGTCGATGCCGGGATGGGCGGCGAGCACCTCCTCGACCTCGGCGGGGAACACGTTGAACCCGGACACGACGATCACGTCCTTCACCCGGTCCACGATCGACAGGAAGCCGTCGTCGTCGACGACCGCCACGTCGCCGGTCCGCAGCCAGCCGTCGGTGGTCAGGGCCGCGGCGGTGGCTTCGGGGTCCTCCCAGTAGCCGGCGAACACGTTGGGACCCTTGACCCAGATCTCGCCGGGGTCGCCGACCAGGGCGTCCTCGCCGGAGGGGTCGACCAGCCGCACGGCCACGCCGGGCAGCGGGACCCCGATGCTCTCATCAGGTGCCTCGTGGCCCAGCCCACTGGTGACGGCCGGCGATGCCTCGGTGAGCCCGTAGCCCTCGGCCACGGTGAGGCCGAGGCGGTCGCGGACGGCCCGGCGGACGGCGGCGTCGAGGGCCGCGGCGCCGGACACGGCGAACCGGACGCTGGCGACCTGGTCGGGACCGGCGTCGGGCAGCGCGGCCCAGGCGGCCCACATGGTGGGGACGGCGCTGACGAGCGTGACGCCGTGGGCGGCGATGTCCTCGAGGGTGGAGTGCGGGTCGAACCGCTCGACCAGGACGACCGACCCGCCGATGTGGAGCACCACGCCCAGGACCGCGTTGAGGCCGAACACGTGGAACAGGGGCAGGACGGCGAGGGCCACCTCGTCGGGCCCCTGGGGCCGGGTGGGGTGGGCGAGGATCTGCTCGATGTTGGACCGCAGGTTGCCGTGGGTGAGCATGGCCGGCCGGGGGGCGCCGACGGTCCCGCTCGTGAAGAGGAGGACGGCGACGTCGTCGGGCTCCCGGGGCACGATCGGCGCTGGCTCGCCGTCGAGCAGGTCGCCGACGGCGACGGCCCCGTCGAACCCGTCGAGCGCGCCGGGGCCGAGGGCGGCCATGCGGCGGCCGGCGGTCGGTCCGACGAGGGCGAGCCGGGCGCCGACGACGACCAGCTCGCGCTCGATCTCGGGCGGCGGGCTGGCGGGGTTGAGCGGGACCGCGATGGCGCCGACCCCGAGCACGGCCAGGTAGGCGACGACGAAGTACCAGTTGTTGGCGGCGATGATCGCCACCCGGTCGCCGGGTGCGACGCCCCGGGCGACGAGCGAGCCCCGGATCCTCCCCACCTGGTCGCGCAGCTCGCCGTAGGTCGTGACCTTGGCCCGGCTGACGAGCGCGGGGGCGTCGGCGGGGTGGTCCTCGATGAGCGTGGCGAGGTTCACGCCGGGGATTCTTGCAGGACCGGGCGGCCTGTCGGCGGCTCGGCGGCTCAGCGGGCGAACAGCAGCTGGAGGGCCGACGCTCCGAGGATCACCGCGAGCAGGATGGCGAGGACGATGGTGGTGCCGGGTCTCATCGGGGCCGTCGTGGCTGGAGGGTGACGGGGGAGGCGCGGCCGCCGCTGCCGTTGCCGGCACCCGCCCCCTCGTCGGCGCCCGCGGCCTCGGCACCGGGCCTCGGCCGGCGCCTCGGGGCCGACCAGCGGGACGAGCGCCAGCTCGTCCCCGGCGGCCAGCCCGAGCGTCTCGGCGGCGGACCCCCGGGTGACGGCGACGGCGAGCAGCCCGTAGCTGTCGGTCACGAGCGCGACCTGCCCGGGGGCGAGGTCGTCGAAGGCGGTGGCGCGCCGGGCGGTCCGCACCCCCTCGGCGGGCCGGGTCCAGCGCAGCTGCACCCGCTCGCCCCACCCGTCGATCTGCTCGGGATCGACGTTCAGCTGGCAGTTGCCGTAGCGGTCGACCCACAGGATCTCGCCGACGAGGGCACCGTCCTCCTCCCGGGGCAGGGGAACCAGCCCGGGCACGAGCTCGGCGGGATCGACGGCCGCCCCGAGGTCGGCCAGCGGGACGCCGGCGCACAGGTGGGCGGCCGCCGGGCCGAAGATGTCCCGGCCGGCAAAGGTCGCCCCGGGGGCGGGCAGGTGGTAGTCGGCGTTGGTCAGCTCGACGGCGGCGGTCGCGCCGCCCACCATGCCCGCGGCCGGAGCGAGCAACCCGTTGTCCGGACCGACGAGGAAGGACTGCCCGTCGCCCACCTCGATCGCGACGGCCCGGCGGTCGGTCCCGACCCCGGGGTCGACGATGGCGAGCACGACGCCGGGGCACAGGTACTGGGCCGAGCGGGCGAGCGTGAGGGAACCGCCCTTGATGTCGTAGGGACGGATGTCGTGGGTGATGTCGATCACGCTGACGTGGGGCGCGATCGAGCGCACCACCGACTTGACCACCCCGACGAACTCGTCGCTGGTCCCGTAGTCGGACAGGAAGCTGACCGTGTCGAGCCGGGCGCCCATTCAGCCGGCGCGGGTGAACCGGTCGGCGAGGTAGGAGTCGACGTCGTCCTCCAGGAGGCGGTACGCCTTGCCGACCCGCACCGCGCGCAGCTCACCCGACTTGATCAGGCGGTAGACGGTCATGGACGACACCCGCAGGAGATCGGCGACCTCTTGCGGGGTGAGAAACGGGCGCGCGACACAGCCATGTGGAAGACCCCTTCCAACTCCGCTGGGGGAACTGTATGCCACCGTGGCTGGTGGGGCGAGTGGGGCAGGTGCGGACCTCCGGAGGCGAGGGCGGCGGTCGGCCTAGGACGCTCTCGGGGGCCCTGGTCGGGCGGGACGTGCGTGTCGCCGCCGTGTTCTGTCCCTGGAAACGGTCGCTATGGCGACCACTTCCGCGTACAAAACGCCGCGGCGGGACCCGTGGCGCCGATGGGCGGCGGCGATGGCCGGCGGGGCGGGCCTAGGACCGCTGTGCGGTCCGGGCCCGGCGGTCGGGCGGACCCTGGCGCCGATCGGGGCGGGCGCGACGGGTGGCCGTGGGTGGGCAGGGGGTCAGGCGCCCCGGCCCAGTTCCCGGCTGCGCTCGGTGGCGGCCATGACCGCGTCGAGGAAGGCGGCCCGGACTCCGGCCCGCTCCAGCTCGCGCAACCCCGCCGCCGTGGTGCCCCCGGGCGAGGTGACAGCCGCCCGCAAGGCCTCGGGCCCGTCGGCCGACTCGGACACCATGCGCGCGGCGCCCAGGAGCGTCTGGTGAGCCAACCGGGACGCGGTCGGCCGGGGCAGCCCGGCGAGCACCCCGGCCTCGACGAGCGCCTCGGCCACCAGGAAGACATAGGCCGGCCCCGACCCCGACAGCCCGGTCACGGCGTCGAGCAGGGACTCGGGCACCACCTCGACCACACCGACCGCCCCCAGCACCCCCCGGGCCCACGCCATGTCGTCGTCACCGGCGGCGGACCCGGGCGCGATGGCGCTGGCCCCCGTGCCCACGAGCGCAGGCGTGTTCGGCATCGCCCGCACCACCGGCGTGCCCGGCGCGAGCGCCGCCTCCAGGCGGGCGATGGTGACCCCCGCGGCGATCGAGAGCACGGGCGCTGGCCCGCCGCCCCCCAGTGCGCGACAGGCGGATTCGACGTCGCCCGGCTTCACGGCGATCACGTGGCCCGCCGCGGCCCCCGGTTCGGTCACGACCGCGAGCCCCGCGTACCGGTCGGTCAGCTCGGTGGCCCGCTCCGGCACCACCTCGACCACCCGGAGCTCGTCGAGCGACGCCCAGCCCTGGTCCACCAGGCCGGCGATCAGCGCCTCGCCCATCTTCCCGCCGCCGATGACCTGCAGTTTCGGCTGAGCCATAGGGCACCCGAAGTTACTTGCCTTCGTGTCGGCGGATCCGCAGGCCCGGGCCATCGCCCGAGCGACTTCCCCGATCTTGGACGGCACCGGGCCCCCGGATCCGGCGTCAGACTATATCATCACCACATGAAACACAACGAGTTATCCCGAAAACCGCGAGGCGTAGCCGATACGCAACGCTGGGCGGAAGAACTGCTCCACCCAGGCGTAGAGCGAGCCGAAGATGCGGTCGAGCTCGTCGTCGTCGATGGCGTCGTTGCCGATCTGGCCGACCAGGAAGACCGCGTCCTCCTCGCCGATGGCGAACGCCGCCCCATACAGCTTGTTGTTGCGGCGGAGCAGGTGCTCGTAGAACGCGGCGTGGTTCTCCTCGGGAGCCGGCATCACGTACGTCTCGTAGTGCAGCGTCCGCTGGCGCAGGTGGAACCAGATGGTGAAGACGTCCTTCTGCTCGCCCGTGACCCGGACGAACCAGCGGCGCTCGCCCGACTCCTCGTCCCGCTCGACGGCGGCGACCACCGGGTTGTCGGCTAGCTGGCGGTCGAGCCAGGTCTCGATCCGGGCGGACAGGGCGTCGAGCTCGGCCTCGCTGGCGGGGCGCTGGGTCATGCCCGCTGTCTACGCGACAGACTCTGGGGATGCAGCCCGACCCGGTGTGGACCGGCCAGGATCTCGCCGGGACCGCCAGGGCCGTCGAGCCCTGGTGGGAGATGGCCGTGGCCGGGCTCGACCGCCCGCTGCCCGCGGCGCTGGCGGCCGCCCGGGGCCGGATCGACGACCTCCTCGCCACCGTGCGGGACCGGGACGGGCGCGATCCCGGCGAGCGGGGCCGGGCCGGCACCGCGCTGGTCGCCGAGCTGTCCGCCGTGGGACGGGCCGCGCTCGCCGCCGGCGTCGGCCCACGACCACAGGCCGGCCGGGTGGCGGGGCTCCACGTGTCGCCCGGCGGCGTGCCGAAGACGCCGGTGCCCGAGGCCGACGTCGGGTGGCGGGGGCTCGCGGGCGACCGCCAGGCGACCCGGCGGCATCACGGCCGGGTGTGGCAGGCCGTGTGCCTGTGGTCCGCCGACGTCGTCGCCGAGCTGCAGCGGGAGGGGCACCCCATCTTCCCCGGCGCCGCCGGCGAGAACGTCGCCGTCGCCGGCCTCGACTGGGCCGCGCTGCGGCCCGGCAGCCGCCTGGCGCTGGGCGACGAGGCGATCGTCGAGGTGACCCTGCCCGCCCTGCCCTGCGCCAGCAACACCCCGTGGTTCGCCGACGGCGACTTCACCCGGATCCACCACGAGCGCCATCCCGGGTCCAGCCGGCTGTACGCCCTCGTCGTGCGGCCGGGACGCGTCGCGCTCGGCGATCGCGTGACCACCGGTTGACCACCGATCGACCGGGATCAGCCCCCGCAGGTGACCGGGTCGCGGGCCGTGATGTCCGCGTAGATGCGCCGCAGGCGTCCCGCCGCCGTGGACCAGGTGAAGTCCCGCGCCCGCCGGCCGGACGCCGCCGACAGCTCGGCTGCGAGCACCGGGGTCGTGAGGATCTGCTCGGTGAACGCGGCGAAGACGGCCGGATCCCGGCCCTCGACCAGGAACCCCGTCCGGCCGTGCTCGACGAGCGTGCGCAGCCCGCCGACCGCCGCCGCGACCACCGGGGTGCCGCACGCCGCCGCCTCCAGCGCCACCAGGCCGAACGACTCGCTCCGGCTGGGGACCAGCACGACGTCCGCCGCCCGATAGAACGTCGACAGCAGGTGGTGGGGCTGGGGCGCCACGAACCGCACCCGCTCGCCCACGCCCAGCGCGGCGGCGAGCTTCTCGATGTGCTCGACCTCCCGGAGGCCGTCCGGTCCGCTGGCACCGCCCACGACCACGAGCACCGCCGTCGGGTCCTCGAGCTCGGCGAGTGTGCGCACCGCCACCGCCAGTCCCTTGAGCGGCTGGATCCGGCCCACGAACAGCAGCACCGGCCCCGGCAGCGGGCCGAGGTGCCCCAGTGCGGCGCGGGCGCCCTTCCGGTCGCCCGGTGAGAAGAACGCGTGGACCACGCCCGGCGCGACGATCTCGACGCGGGACGGGTCGGCCCCGTAGAGGTGCTGGAGCTGCGACGCCTCGGCCGGGCAGTTGGCGAGGATGGCGTCGGAGCAGGCGATGACCTGGGCCTCGGCGTCCACGCGGCGCTGGGGCTCGGGGTCGCCGGTCGTCGCCTTTACCCGGGCCAGCGTGTGGAATGTCGACACCAGCGGCAGGTCCAGCTCGTGCTTGAGCCGGTGGCCGGCCACACCCGAGAGCCAGTAGTTGGCGTGCAGCACGTCGACGTCGGTCTCGCCGTCGCCCCCGGCGACCAGGTGGTCCAGCACCCCATCGGCGAACAGGTCGACGACCTCGGGCAGCTGCTCCTTGGGCAGGTCGACCGGCCCGGCCGCCACGTGCACGACCCGGAACCCGGGCTCGACCTCCACCACGTCGGGGAGCTGGTCGGCCCACCTCCGGGTGTAGACGTCGCTGGTCACGCCCGCCTGGGCCAGCGCCGAGACCAGCTCGCGGACGTAGACGTTCATCCCGCCGCTGTCGCCGGACCCCGGCTGGGCCAGCGGCGACGTGTGGAGTGAGAGGACGGCGAGGCGGCGCACCAGCAGCCCACAACACCGCGCGGAGCCCGGAGATTCCGCGCCCACCCCTCGTGTCAGGGTGGAGGGCGCGGGGTAGCTTGCGCACGTCTGCCACTAGCCGAAGGAGTGCCGATGGCTTTCGAGCTGCCCCCGCTGCCGTATCCACGGGACGCGCTTGCCCCCCACATGAGCGAACAGACGCTGGACTTCCACTATGGCAAGCACCATCAGACCTACGTGACCAACCTCAACGGCCTCGTCGAAGGCACGGAGAACGACGGCAAGTCGCTGGAGGACATCATCCTCGGGGCCGATCCCGGGCCGCTGTTCAACAACGCGGCCCAGGTGTGGAACCACACCTTCTTCTGGAGTTGCATGACGCCGGGTGGCGGCGGCGACCCCGACGGCGACCTGCGGGCCGCGATCGAGAGCTCGTTCGGCTCGGTCGACAGCTTCAAGCAGACGTTCACGGACAAGGCCAAGACCCTGTTCGGCTCGGGCTGGACGTGGCTCGCCAAGGGCGACGGGGGAGGCCTGGAGATCGTCCAGACCAAGGACGCGGACCTGCCGCTGAAGCACGGGCAGACGCCCCTGCTCACGCTGGACGTCTGGGAGCACGCGTACTACCTCGACTACCAGAACGCCCGGCCGGCGTACATCGAGACGTGGCTCAGCAGCCTCGTGAACTGGGAGTTCGCCGCGGAGAACCTCAGCAAGTCCTGACCGGCGCGGCGGCCGCCGGTCAGAACGCGCCGGCGGCCGCGGCCCACAGCGGGGCGAGCAGCAGCAGCGTGTCGATCCGCCGCAGGGCCGGCGCGGGGGCCCCGGCCCCCGGCAGGATGGCGGACGCCATGATCTGGCCGAGCGGGTAGGCCACCGCCGAGAACCCGAGCAGCGCCACGCCGGCCTCGTCGAACGGCTCGACCAGCAACTGGGCCAGTGGGAGCGCCACCAGCGTGGCGGTGGTGATGCCGGCCAGCGGGCCCTCGAGCTTGTTGCTGGCGCCGGAGCCGACGATGTAGTCGCCGGCCTCGTACGCGCTCGCCACCAGCAGCAGGACGACGCCGGCGATGACCGACGCGCGGCACACCAGGACGAAGCAGCCGACCCCGGCCGACGGCACGATCGCCAGCCACAGGATCCCGACGGTGGCGACCCGGCCGCCCGGGCCCCGCAGGCGGGCACCGTCCGGGGCGCACGCTGCGCCGAGGGCGACGGCAGCGGCCGCTCCGAGTGCGGCGACCATGAGCTTGGTCCCGCCGAGCGCGGCGAGGACCGGCACGGCGCCCAGGCCGGCGGCCAGGTCGGCCTGCCAGCTCACGGTGCCCCAGGCCCGGGCGACCTGGCGGGCGGCGAGGCCCGCGGCGGCCGCGTACACGAGCGCGGCGGTGACCGGGCTGATCACGGTGGCGGCCAGGGCGAGGAGGAACCAGCCGACACCGAGCCGGACCCGGGGGCCCTCGATGTCGTAGACGACCGCCAGGCGCCGGCGGTCGATCCCCCGACGGCGGGGCCGGGGAGCCGGGCGCTCCGGCGGCGGCCGGAACGGGCGCATGTCGAGGCTCATCGGGGGGACGGGCGGGCCCGGCGGTCCGAGCGGCGCTGCGCCCAGGTCGGGGACCGGCGGCGCCAGTGGTGCCATCGCCTCCGGTGGACCCAGCGGGACCGATCCCGGCTCGGACCCGGCGGGCGAGAGCTGCTCGGGGGCCGGCACGAACACCTGGCCGGGACCGGGCGGCGGGGTGGGCGGCGCCGTCTCCCACGCGACCGGGGCCGCGGCGGGCGGCGGAGCGTCAGCCGGCTGATCCCACTGGCGGCGCCCCGAGCGCTCGTCGAGCGACGCGCTGGTCCACTCGGCGTAGTCGCTGCTCACCTCGGGCGGCGGGGACCAGGCCGCCATGCCATCGCCGGCGCCGTCGTCGCGATGGACGTAGGAGCCGTTGCCCGACGGGCCGCCGTCGTCGACCGGCGGCGGCGACCACTCCCCGCCGTCGTCGAGGTCGTCGAGATCGTCGAGACGGGGGTGGGCATCGCCGGTGCGGCGCTGCGGCGGGTTCACCGGGCGCCGCCCGAGACCGGCGGCAGGACGGCGACTTCGTCCCCGTCACGGACCGGGTCCGTGCCGGCCGCGGGCTCGCCGTTGAGCCAGACCTTGCAACGGGGCAGGAGCGCCGCGAACACGTCCCCGTAGCGGTCGCTGGCGGCGGCGAGGACCTGGTCGACCGTCGCGCCGTCGACCGTGTCGCGCGCCGCCCCGGCCGCCTCGCGGGCCTGGGCGAACAGCCGGAGCACCGCCATCGGTCGTCCCCGCCTCGGCCTCAGACGGCCTCGGCCCCGCGACGGGCCGCGCGGCAGCCACCGGTCGCGGCGTGGCCGCATCGGTTCCCGGTGCCCAGCTTGTCGAGCGGCGGCGGAGCCATGTCTCTCGCTCTCTCGGATCTCATCGAACGCACGCTCCCCGGCGAACGACGAGCCTACCTGGGTGCCGTCCCGGTAGCGTCGTCCGGCGATGGACCCCCCTGCCCCTGCGCTCGCGACGCGCGTCCTGCTGGCCCGCCACGGGCAGTCGGCGTGGAACGCGGAAGGCCGCTGGCAGGGCCAGGCCGACCCGCCGCTCACGGACCTCGGCCGCCGGCAGGCGCACGAGGCGGCCCGGGCGCTCGGGGCGCTGGACGCGATCTGGGCGTCCGACCTCCAGCGGGCCGCGCAGACCGCGGCGATCATCTCCGCGGACCTCGGCGTGGGCCCGGTCGTGCTCGATCCCGACCTGCGGGAGCGAGACGCCGGCGAGTTCTCCGGGCTCACCCGCGACGAGATCGAGGCCCGCTTCCCCGGCCACCTGGCCGACCGCCGTCGGCCACCGGGGTGGGAGCCGGACGAGCACCTGCTGGCCCGGGGGCTCCGGGTCGTCGCCAGGATCGCCGCGGCGGTGCCCGGGGGCGACGTCCTCGCCGTCACCCACGGCGGCCTCGTCTACACGCTGGAGGCCCACCTCGGCGGCGAGAACCTCCGCCTCGCCAACCTGGCGGCGCGGTGGCTGGAGGTGAGCGGCGAGTCGCTGCGCCTCGGGGGTCGGATCATCCTGACCGAGCCGGGCGACGTCACGATCCCGGGCCAGATCTGACCGGTCCGATCAGGTCTCCAGGTCGGCCTGGTGGTCGACGCAGAACCGTGCGGCGGGGACCGCGGCCAGGCGCTCGTCGTCGATCGTCCCGCCGCAGGCCTCGCAGTGGCCGTACGTGCCGCCGGCCAGGCGGTCCAGCGCCCGGTCGACGTCGTGCAGCTCGGCCTCGACCTGTTCGAGGATCGAGAACTCCTTCTCGCGCTCGAACGCGTCGCTCGCCGCGTCGGCCGGGTGCTGGGCGAAGTGGGACAGCTCGGCCGAGCTGTCCTCCTCGGGCTCGTCGTGGAGGTGCCCGTTCTCGAAGGTCGTGCGCACCCGGGTCAGCCGCTCGCGCTCATCGTCCAGGTGACGCCGGGCGGCCTCGTCGTCCACGGGCATCAGGGTACCCGTGGGCACCCGTGGGGGTGGAGGGGCTCGAACCCTCGCACATCCGCTTAAAAGGCGGCCGCTCTGCCAGCTGAGCTACACCCCCGGGACCACGGGCTGCGGCCATGCTACGAGGTGGCGGGGGCCGGTCCGCGGCCACCACCTGCTACAGCCCCGTGAACACTCGCCGCGCACGCTGCCGCGGCGTTTGTGATGCCGAGCACACGTGTTACTGTCACCCGCGGCAGAAGGGCTGGGGGCCCGAGGGTCTCCAGGGTGGGACGTTCAGGAGCATGTCGTGATGATCAAGGGACTCATCGCTGCTGCGGCATTGGCCGTGGTCGCCTTCGCGGCCCCGGCCGGCGCACAGCAATACCCACCCGCGGTCAACTTCCTGACCGTCAGCGACACGACGCCGACGCCGGGCCAGACGATCACGATCACGGGTCAGACGTTCGCCGCGGGGTCGAGCGTCACGGTGACCCTGTTCTCCGACCCGGTCGTCCTGGCGTCGTCCACCGCCGATGCGTCGGGCCGCATCGCGCTCCAGGCGACGATCCCGACCGACACGCCGCTCGGCGCGCACACGCTCACCGCCGACGGCACGGCGCCCGACGGCACGCCGCTGTCGCTCTCCGCGAGCATCACCGTGGTGCCGGCCGACGGGACGGGGGCCGGCGGGTCCGGCAGCGGCTCGAGCAACCTGCCGACCACCGGCGACGACAGTTCGATCCCCTTGGCCAAGCTGGGTCTGGCGCTGGCCGCGGTCGGCGGGCTGATCACCGCCATCGCCGCCAAGCGGCGCAAGGCCGCCGCGGTCGCCTGACCGGTTAGGCCCGCCCCGCCGCCCGTCAGCCCGCGACCTGCTCGCCGCGCCCAGCGGTAGTCGGCTTTGCCCGCGGGGCTGCGCTGGATGGCGTCCAGGAACAGCACGTCCTTGGGCAGCTTGTAGCGCGCCACGTGCTGGCCGGCGTGGGCCACGATCTCGTCGGCCGATGCCGCCGCGCCCGGCGACAGCTCGACGAGGGCCACGACCTCCTGGCCCCAGCGCTCGCTCGGCCGGCCGACCACCACGACGTCGTGCACCGCCGGGTGGCCGGCGATCGCCCGCTCGACCTCCTCGGCGAAGATCTTCTCGCCGCCGGAGTTGATCGTCACCGAATCGCGGCCCAGCAGCTCGATCTCGCCGTCGGCCAGGTGGCGGGCCCTGATCGCCGGGCACCGAGTAGCGGACGCCGTCGATCACCGGGAACGTCCGGGCCGTCTTCTCCGCGTCCTTGTAGTAGCCGAGCGGCACCCAGCCCTCCTGGGCCAGCCAGCCGATCCCCTCGTGGCCGGGGACCTCCACCCGGGCGAGGTCGTCGCTCACCACGACTGTGCCCGGCCCCGGGGTGAACCGCCCGGTCGACACGTCGCCCCCAGCGCTGGACAGGTGGCTCATCTGCGCCCCGGTCTCCGACGACCCCACCGAGTCGGTGAGGAAGATGTTGGGCAGCTGGGCCAGCAGCCGGGCCTTGATCGTGGGCGTGAGCGGCGCGCCGCCGTTGCCGACGCTGATCAGCGAGCTGGTGTCGTAGTCGTTGGCCTCCAGCTCCTCGACCAGCGGGCGGGCGATCGCGTCCCCGACGACCGTCAGCGTGGTGCAGCGCTCGCGCTCGATCGTCCGCCACGTCTCGGCCGGGTCGAGCCGGGTCACGTCCGGGGGGAACACCAGCGTGTGCCCGCCGTTCAGGCCGATGAACGACACCCACTGGGCGGCGCCGTGCATGAGCGGCGGCAGCACCATGAACCGCAGCGGCTCGGAGAACGCCCGGGCTGCCGGCGGCGACCGCCTCGTAGTCGTCGAACGTCTCCTGGGTGAGGATGTTCCGGCCGCCCATCGCCGAGCGGTAGATGTCGTGCTGGCGCCACAGCACGCCCTTGGGCATGCCGGTCGTGCCCCCGGTGTAGAGGATGTACAGGTCGTCGGGGGTCGGCCGGGCCTCCACGACCGGCGGACTGAGTGCCAGGGCAGCCTCGTAGTCGACCGCCCCCGGTAGCAGGGCGTTCCCCGACCCGTCCTCGATCTGGAGCAGCACCTCGAGCCGGGGCAGGCGGTCGAGGATGGCGGCCAGCGTCGGGGCGAAGGCCCCGTGGTAGACGAGCGCCCGGCAGTCGGCGTTGTCGAGCAGGTACAACAGCTCGTCGGCGACGTACCGGTAGTTGACGTTGAACGGTGCGACCCGGGCCCGGAACGCGCCGAGCATCGCCTCGATGTACTCGTTGCCGTTGTAGGCGTAGATGCCGAGGTGGTCCTGGCCGCTCTCGTGGCCGGCGAGGCCGTCACGCTCGGTGACGTCGCCCAGACCGCGGGACCGCAGGTAGGCGGCGAGCCGCCGGCTGCGGTCCGCGATCTCGGCGAAGGTCAGGCGGCGCTCCCCCCAGACGAGCGCCGTGCGGTCGGGGTGCACCCCCGCGACCGTGTCGAACACGTCGGGCAGGTCGAACTGCGTCGACGTTCCGGTCTCGGGTGTGGACCCCACGTTGTCCCCTCGGCTGTAGCTGACGACAGTGTCAGTCGACGCTAGCCGCCACGCCGAGTGGGAGCCCAGCTGGGATGGTCAGCGCTTGGCGCCGCCGATGGGCTGGCTGAGGAACTGGCCCGCGATCACCGCTGCGTAGCCGAGGAGGCCCACGATCGCGCCGATGGCCGGCGAGATGTCGAGGCCATCGATGGACGTGAACATCGAGACGGCGTGCCAAAGGGTGAACACGCCGACGACGGCGGCCACGATGATCGGGAGGTTCGGGATCTTCGGGAACGTCGGGACCAGCGAGGGGACGAACGTCGCCGCCACGGCCGCCAGGACCACCAGCGCCGCCAGGAAGCGGCCGAAGCTCGAGTAGCTGTCGATGGCGAAGGGGAGGTCGCCACCGCCCGCGTCGCCGATGTCGCCGAGGGAGACGCCCTGAGACGTGGTGCCGCCGGTGGCCAGGTCGGGGACGTCCACCGTGAGGAAGTCGAGCCCGAACAGCGAGGCCAGGACCAGCAGTGCGCCGATGCCGGCGACGATGAGGCCGATCGTCAGCGTGAAGCCGCCGGACGCGGTCGCCGCGCCGTACCCGGGCTGGCCATAGCCGGGCTGCCCGTAGCCGGGCTGCCCGTAGCCGGGCTGCCCGTAGCCCGGCGCCTGGCCGTAACCGGGCTGGCCATAGCCGGGGGCCTGGCCGCCGGCCTGCTGGCCGTAGCCCTGGCCGGACTGGTAGCCGGGCTGGCCGTAGCCCGGAGCCTGGTCGGCCTGCCCGCCGTAGCCGGGGGCCTGGCCGCCGCCCTGCCCGCCGTAGCCCTGGCCGGACTGGCCGGGCTGGGCGTAGCCGGGCTGGCTGTAGCCCTGCTCGGGCTGCTGGCCGTAGCCGGCCCCGCCG
This sequence comes from uncultured Acidimicrobiales bacterium, assembly GCA_963830865.1. Taxonomy (GTDB): domain Bacteria; phylum Actinomycetota; class Acidimicrobiia; order Acidimicrobiales; family VFJN01; genus ZC4RG19. The sequence continues at coordinate 130,102 of CAWHNU010000004.1, forward strand.
GCCTGACCTTCGGCCGGCCACCCCTGGCCGCTGCTGCCGCCGGACGACCAGCTCTCGCCGGACGACTGGCCGTAGCCGGCCCCGCCGGCCCCGCCGGCCTGGCCGCCATAGCCGGCCTGACCGCCGGCCTGGCCGCCGTAGCCGCCGGACGCCGGGCCCGCCGGGGCCTCCGGGCTGTCGACGCTGCGGTTGCCGCCCGCATCCGCGACGTGCTCGGTCCATCGGGTGCCATCGTGATAGCGCTGGGCGAATTTTCCGGACGGATCCGGATACCAGCCGGGACTCACCTGCGACATCGGGGGGTCTCCTTACGAGATCGAATATCCGCCGAGAGGCCGAACGCTAGCTGCCCCACTGTGACGCAGGGTCACATCCACAAGAGATCGGCCTCGTCGGGTGCCGGGGGCCCCTCGGGCGACCACGGCGCGTCAACAACCTCCTCGCAGCTGGGGCAGAACCAGCGGGCGTCGAGCGGCGTTCCGCACCGGTCGTGCGCGGGCACACCCGGGTGCGGACCGGCCGCCGCGGACCCGGCCGCGTGCCGCCGGGCGCCCCATCCGGCCAGCATGCGCAGCGGCCCGGCGAGGTCGGCGCCCGACGCGGTGAGCCGGTAGCTGTGGCGCACCGGACGGGTCGAGTAGGGCTCGCCGACCACCAGCCCGTCGGCCTCGAGCCGGGCCAGGCGGGTGGCGAGGATGTTGGGTGCGAGCCCGTCGAGCTCGGCGAGCAGCTCGCCGAACCGGTGGGGCCCGGCCAGCAGCCGGGACACGACGAGCAGGGACCAGCGGTCGCCGACGGCGTCCGCGGCGGTGGCGAGCGCCCCGGCCGCGGCGGTGCCGACGGCGGACGGGGGTTGCGGGGACGGCATGGTGGTACGTTACAGTGACTTGCAAGTTGCAAGTGACTAGGTTGCCAGTGACCAGGAGGACCCCGCCATGCCCACCGCCGATCAGCAGGCCGTCACCCGGCGCGTGGCCGACGCCGTGTCCCCCTCTGTCGTGCGCGTCGGTCGCCACGGCGGCCGGGGCTGCGGCGTGGTCGTCGGCGACGGGCTCGTCGTCACCAACGCGCACAACCTGCGCGACCGCACCACCCAGGTGACGTTCGCCGACGGGCGGGCCGTGCAGGGCCGGGCCACCGGCATCGACCGCGACGGCGACCTCACCGTCCTCGCCGTCGACACCGCAGACGTGCCCACCCTGGCGTGGTCCGACGTCGAGCCGGAGCTCGGCATGACCGTGTACGCGGTGGCCGCCATCCCCGGGGGCCGGCGGGTGACGTTCGGCTCCGTGTCGTCGGTCGACCGGGCGTTCCGGGGGCCGCGTGGGCGGCTGGTCACGGGCGGCATCGAGCACACGGCCCCGCTGGCCCGGGGCAGCACCGGCGGCCCGGTCGTCGACGAGCAGGGCCGGCTGATCGGCATCACGACGCTCCGCCTCGGCGACGGGTTCTCGATCGCCCAGGCCGCGGGCCCCGGCCTGCGGGCCCGCATCGACGACCTGGCGGCGGGGCGCGAGCCGGTCCGGGTCGTGCTCGGCGTCGGCATCGCGCCCGCCGGCGTGGCCCGGCGGCTGCGGTCGGCGGTCGGCCTGCCCGAGCGGGACGGCGCACTGGTGCGGGGCGTGGCGGACGGCAGCCCGGCGGCGGCCGCCGGCATCGCCCGGGGCGACCTGATCGTGGCGGTGGGCGACGCCGCGATCGCGGACCCGACCGACCTCGAGTCCGCGCTGGCCGAGGTCCGGCCCGGCGACGAGGTCACGCTGCGCCTGGTGCGGGGCAGCGAGGAGCTGAGCGTCACCGTCCGCTTCGACGCCGGGCCCTCCGACGCCGGGCCGGAGGACGCGGCGCCGTCGGATGCGGAGCCCGAGGACGCCGATCCGGACTGAATCCACCACCGGCGGCGCGCCGAATTACGGGGCGTGCGCCGCCCAGAGGCGCACCCGAGAGTGGGCGGACACCCGCTCCCATCCCACGACGGAGCCCTTGCCATGTTCACGCGTCTCACCGCGGCCACACTGGCCGCCCTGACGGCCCTGACCCTCGCGGTCGCGCCCTCCGCCGGCGCCTCGCCGGACAGCCCCGCCCGCCAGCGCCGCCCTGACTGCGGTCAGCTCGGCCGGGCCAACACGCTCGAGGCCATCGGCCTCACCGACGACCAGCGCCTGGTGTGCTTCCGGGTCGACAGGCCCGAGCGCGCCCAGCAGTTTGCCAAGGTCCGCGGCCTGCAGATGGACACCCGGCTCGTCGGCATCGACGTCCGGCCGGCGAACAACCTCCTCTACGGCCTCGGCGACCAGGGCGGCGTCTACACCATCGCGACCAACAACGGCCGCGCCACGCTGGTGTCCCGGATCAACGTCCCGCTGCAGGGCACGTCGTTCGGCGTCGACTTCAACCCGGCCGCCGACCGCCTCCGGGTCGTGAGCGACACCGGCCAGAACCTGCGGATCAACGTCCTCGACGGCACCACCACCGCGGACGGCACCCTCAACTACACCGCCGGCACCCCGGCGACCGGCGTCGTCGGCGCCATGTACACCAACAACGACGCCGACCCCAACACCAACACCACGCTGTTCGACGTCGACTCGTCGCTCGACCAGATCGCCGTCCAGTCGCCGCCCAACGCTGGCTCGCTGGTGGCCACCGGCAAGCTCGGCTTCGACACCAACCCGGTCGTGGCGGCCGACATCTACAGCAAGGTGCGCAACGGCACGACGACCGCCAACTGGGCCTTCGCGTCGCTGAGCGACGACAGCGGCTCGACGTTCTTCAAGGTCGACCTCCTGACCGGGCGGGCCACCGCCCTCGGCGAGTTCGCCACGTCGGTCCCGATCGTCGGCCTCGCCATCCCGACCAACCAGTTCTGAACCCCCAGCTCTGACCCGATCGCCGATCCTGTCCGGCCCCGCGCCGGGCAGGGTCGGCGATCGCCCGCGCCCGGCTCCAGCTCGGGCTTGCCGCTCTCACCCCGCGCCCGCGTGCTAGTCGAGCGAGCCGTGTTCTCCGGGTCTGGTGGGGTTGCCCTGGAGTTGTCGGTGGCGGGTCCAGGTGTCTTCGAGTCCCCAGACGCGGGCGAGCCGATCGTGGGTGACGCGGAAGAAGTAGACCTCGTCGATGGCCATGGTGCGGCCGGTGGGTTGGAGGTCCTGCCAGACGCCCAGGTGGGTGCCGGTGCAGCGGAAGCGGGCGACGACGGTGGCGTCTTCGGCGACGAGCTCGACGATCTCCTGGTGCCAGTCGGGGAACGCGGCTCGGAACTGATCGAACGCGCGGCGGAGGGTGCGGGCGAGGGCGGGTGTGGCGATGGCGTCGAGGGCGTCGTGGTTGCCGGCGTTGATGACGTCCCCGACGAGGCGGCGGACGAGCGTCTTCGGGTCGGTCACGAGCTCATCGGCGGGTCGTGACTCGGGCGGCGTCGAGAGGAACGGCGCCCGTGGCGGGCGTGCATCGCTGGGCCCGGTCGGCGGCGCCGGCGTCGAGCACCCCGAGGCCGGCCTTGGGGTCGGGGGTGTCCATGTCGTCAGTCGGCGGTGCCGAAGAGGCCGGTGAGCACGGCTTGGCCGTCGGGTGGGGCGTGGACGTCCAGGGCGACGCCGCGGCTGTCGATGACCAGGGCGAAGTCGAAGAACCCGCAGCAGCTCTGTTCGGCGGCGGCGAGCCGGGCGATCTCGGTGACGTTGGCGTCGGACCGGAAGTCGAGACGCACGCCGCCGTCGATGCGATGGCGGGCAGTCACGTCCTGGAGCAGGAGGTGCCACTCGTCGAGGCGGGTCGACATCTCGCCGGCGCCGAGTGTGCACGCGATCGGCGCCTCGATCTTGAACGTCCTGGGCATGGTGGCGAGGGTAAGCCTTCGAGTCGGCATGAAGGTCAAGCCCGAATCTCCGGAGACCCCTCGACACGGCAGGCGCCCTGACGGAACGGCGATCGCCCGCACACGGTCTTAGAGGCTGCGCCGTTAGGCGGAGGCCCGCTGCGAAGCAGCAAGAGCGGGAAACACAGACCACGGTGGCCGGGATGACCGGTTCTATCCGCACACGGTCTTAGGCTCGCCGCGTGGCGCTCTCCCCCATGAAGGCCACGCCCGGGACGCTGCCCACCGGCGACGGGTGGGTGTACGAGACCAAGTGGGACGGCATGCGGGTGCTGGCCGACGTCGGGCCGGACGGCGTCGAGGCCTGGAGCGGGAACGGCAAGGATGCGACGGCGTCGTTCCCCGAGCTGGCCGCGCTCGGTCCGGCGCTGGAGCCGGTCGAGGCGCTGTTCGACGGCGAGGTCGTGGCGCTCGACGACCGGGGGCGGCCCAGCTTCGAGCGGCTCCAGCGGCGCATGCACGTGACCTCGGCGGTCGAGGCCCGGCGGCGGGCCGCGGACGTGCCGGTGGCGTACGTCGTGTTCGACCTGCTGCGGCTGGCCGGGCACGACCTGACCGGACAGCCCTGGCGCGACCGGCGGCGCCTGCTCGACGCCCTGGCCGACGACCTGCCGCCGGGGATCGACGTGGCCACCGTGTACGAGGACGGCCCCGACCTGCTGGCCGCCGTGTCCCGCCAGGGCCTGGAGGGCGTGATGGCCAAGCGGGTCGACGCGCCCTACCTGCCCGGGCGGCGGTCGCGGGCGTGGATCAAGGTCAAGGTGCGCCGCCACGACGAGCTGGTGGTCGGCGGGTGGAGCGGCGGCCTCGGCAACCGCGAGGGCAAGCTCGGCTCGCTGCTGGTCGGCTTCTACGACCCGGTCCCGGGCGGCGAGTTGCCCGGGCCGCTGCGCTACGCCGGCCGGGTCGGCTCCGGGTTCACGTCGGGCGAGCTCGACCGCATGGGCGCCCGGCTGGCCGCCCTGGCCGCCGCGGCGTGCCCGTTCGACCCGCCCCCGCCGCCGCTGCACCGCAAGGGTGCCAACTGGGTGCGGCCCGAGGTGGTGGTCGAGGTGGAGTACGGCGAGTGGACCGAGGAGGGTCGCCTGCGCCACCCCGTCTACCTGGGCGAGCGCACCGACAAGGCGGCCGCCGACGTCCGCCACCCCCAGCGGGCCGACACGATGTGACCCTCGCCACGTCTGGTCCGTAGGCTCGGCGGCGGCGTGGATCTCACTGGGACCGAGAGCATCCGGCTCACCGTGCCGGCGACGTCGGCCGCGGTGCGCATCACCCGGGCAGGGGCGGCCGGGCTGGCCACCCGGGCCGGGTTCACCTACCGCGAGGTCGAGCAGATCCGCCTGGCGGTGGGCGAGGCGGCCGCGCTCCTCGCCCCCGACACCGACGGGGACGGCACGCTGACGGTGACCTACGTGATGGCGCCGGGCGAGCTGCGGATCGACCTGGTCCTGATGGGCCGGGAGGCGGTGTCCGAGGTCCCCGACGTGGCGGCGGCGGTGCTCGACAACAGCGTCGACGACTGGCAGCTCACGCGCGGCGGGCGACATCTCACCTTGGTGAAGCGGGTGTCCGACGCCGACGACTCGGACGACGACTGACGCGCAGGCGGGCGCACCAGCGGTCGGAACGACCCCCGGCAGAGGTCTACTGTCCGGAGGTGCTCGTGTGGATGGACCTCGAGATGACCGGGCTCGACCCGGCGCGCAACGTGATCGTCGAGATCGCGACGCTCGTGACCGACGACCAGCTCGCCATCGTGGCGGAGGGCCCCGATCTCGTCGTCCACCAGCCGGCCGAGGCGCTCGACGCCATGGAGGACGTGGTGCGCGAGATGCACACCCGCAGCGGCCTGCTGCGTGCGATCGAGGCGTCCACGATCACGCTGGCCGACGCGGGCGCGGCCACGCTCGACTTCATCCGCGCCCATGTGCCGGCACCGCGCTCGGTCCCGCTGTGCGGCAACTCGATCGGCACCGACCGCCGGTTCCTGGCCGCCTACCTGCCCGAGATCGAGAACTACCTGCACTACCGCTCGGTCGACGTGTCGACGATCAAGGAGCTGGCGCAGCGATGGGCCCCGGCCGTTGTCGAGGCCGCACCCCGCAAGGAGACCGCCCACCGGGCGCTCGACGACATCCGGGAGAGCGTCTCCGAGCTGCAGTTCTATCGCGACCACCTGTTCCGCCTCGGCACCGACGGCGCCGCGGACAGTGATGCCGCTGTCGATACGGCGGAGCAATCGGATCTGGTCTGAACCCCGGTTACTAGGCGACCGGCGCATCATTCCTGCCGCCGGTCAAACGATTCGCGCCAGATCGGTTTAATTCATTGACGCCGGGCTACCCGGCGTGGTGGCCTATGCAGACCCGGGCGGACTCGCTCCGCCCTCCGACGATCGCCTTCGGGCGCCACGAAAGGAAGACCAGGACCAATGACGACCGGAACGACACATATGGGCGGCCTGGTAACCGCCGGTGTCAGCGCGTCCCGGTGCGTGCCTGGCTGACCTCTACGTGAACGCCGGTATTGCCGCGCTTGCCCCCGTCTCCTCGTGGCTCGAGACGACGGACGGCAAGCAGGGCGTCCACCGGTTCATGACCGATCGACCGAACCGACGGCCGTGGGAGTGCTTCCCCTGACTGGATCAGGCGCAGGAAGCGCAAACTCTCCAAAGGCCGTCGGGATTCTCCCGGCGGCCTTTCTTATTTCCCGAGTTCCCGACGATGACCACCCGACGACGAGCAGATCTCGCAATCAGACACATGAGGGGAATGGGCAGATGATCGCCCCGACCGCAACCGAGCCAGACGAGATCCTCGACCTCACCAGACCCGACACCTACGGATTCGGTGAGGCCGACGAGCCACAACCCGAGCTCCTCGCCACCGAGGACAGCTGGTGGGCCCACGCCCGCTGCAACGACGGCAGCGGCCGGCTCGCCACGATGTTCTTCAGCGAGGAGCTCCAGGACATCGCCCGGGCCAAGAACATCTGCGCCACGTGCCCGGCGCTGATCCCGTGCCTCGAGGGGGCACTGGAGAGGCGTGAGCCGTGGGGTGTGTGGGGCGGCCAGCTCTTCCTCAACGGGAAGATCCTGGCGACGAAGCGCCGCAGGGGCCGGCCCCCGAAGCTGCCCCGGCCCGAGGACCAGCTGCCCGAGATCCCGATCCCCGACCACCTCCTGGAGGTGGCCGTGATCCGGATCGCATGAGCAGCCCGACATGAACCACGAGCACGACCCCTAGCACCACTAGCTGCGCCGACCGGCCCACCGCCCGGCATAGCGGCGAACGTGGAGCAGGCTGTCTGATCGATGTGGGGGCACCGCACGGCGGCGGTGCCCCCACAGCGCGCCCGGGCTCCCCTTCCCGCGTTTTGTACGCGGAAACGGTCGCCATAGCGACCAGTTCCGCGTACGAAACGCGACGAGGGAGCGGCTGTTTTCCCTGCCCACGACCCGTGGCGGTACCGTCGCGGAGATGTCCTCCCGCCGCCTCCCCCCTTCGGCGTGGCTCATCGCCACGCTGTTGGCCCTGGTCGCGGCGTTGGGCGTCGCCACTTTGCTCGACCGCGGCGGCGAGTCCAGCGGGGCCGAGAGCAACGACGGCGGCCAGGTCGACCTGGCGCCCGCACCCGACGCAGCCGACCTGCCCGCCTCGACCGCGGACGTGCGGCTCGCTGCGCTCGACGGCACCGCCGACCGGCGGCTCGGGGAGCTGATCGGGACGACCCCCCTCGTCGTCAACTTCTTCGCGTCCTGGTGCGCGCCCTGCCTCGACGAGATGCCCTCGTTCGAGGCCGTGCACCAGGAGCTGGGCGACCAGGTCACCTTCGTGGGCATGGCCTTCCGGGACTCGGCCACCGATGCGCTCGCCACCGTCGAGCGGACGGGCATCACGTATCCCACCTTCGCCGATGCCGGGGACGCCGCCCTGACCTACTTCGGTGGCATCGAGATGCCGACCACCGTGTTCATCGACGCCGCCGGCAACGTCGTCGACGTGCATCCCGGGGCGCTGTCGGAGGATGAGCTCCGGGCTGCGCTCGCCGAGCGGTTCGGGGTCGGCTCGTGATCGCCGCCGTGGGGCCCGACCGGGCCTGGGCCTACTACCTCACGCTGGGCATGGTGGCGACCGTGAACCCGTGCGGGTTCGCCATGCTGCCCGCCTACCTGTCGTTCTTCCTCGGCCTCGACGACGACGGCGGGCCCGGCGTCGCCCGCGCCTCGGTCGCCCGGGCCGTGCGGGTCGGCGCCGCGGTGTCCGCCGGGTTCCTGGCCGTCTTCGCCCTGGCCGGGCTGGCCGTCGAGCTCACCCCGCTGCCGGTGTACGAGAACGCGCCCTGGATCTCGATCGTGATCGGCCTGGCGCTCCTCGGGCTCGGGATCGCCATGCTCGTCGGCTACGAGCCCCGCGTCGCACTCCCCCGGCTCGACCGCGGCGGGCGCGAGCGGACCGTCGCCTCGATGTTCGTGTTCGGCGTCTCCTACGCCATCGCCTCGATCGGCTGCACGCTGCCCCTGTTCCTCGGGGCCGTCGCCGGGACCATCACCCGCGAGTCGGTGCTCGACGGGATCATCGCCTTCGGCATCTACGCGCTCGGCATGACCCTCGTGCTCCTGGCCCTGACCGTCACGATGGCCCTCGCCCGAACCTCGCTGGTCCGCTTCCTGCGCCGGGCCCAGCCCTACATCCCCCGCATGGCCGGCGGGCTCGTGGCGCTGGCCGGGGCCTATGTCGCCTGGTACGGCTGGCTGGAGATCCGCACGACCCGGGCCGAGCCCGGCGAGCTGCCGTCCTCCTCCATCACCGACCGGGTGGCCGGCTGGTCGTCGGACATCACCGGCTGGGTCGAGCGGGTCGGATCGGTGCGCCTCGCCCTGGTCGTCGTGCTGCTGCTGGTCGCGGTCGGCGCCGGGCTGCGCTACGCCCGCGAGCGCCGGGATCAGGGCGCCAGCCGCTCGACCCGCCAGCCCGACGCCGAGGCGGGGTCGCGCCGGTAGACCAGCCGGTCGTGCTGGCGCCACTCCCGCTGCTGCCAGAACTCCACCCGCTCGGGCACCACCCGCACGCCGCCCCAGTGCGCCGGCCGCCGCACCTCGCCCCCGGCCAGCCCGGCCTCGGCGTCCGCCCACAACCGTTCGAGCGCGGCCCGGTCGGGCACGACCTGGCTCTGCGGCGACGCCAGCGCGGCGATCTGGCTGCCCCGGGGGCGCGTGGCCCAGTAGGCGTCCGACGCCGCCTCGTCCACCCGGGACGCCTCCCCCTCGACGATCACCTGCCGGCCCGCCGGATGCCACGAGAACAGCAGCGCCACCCGGGGATTGGCCGCCAGCTCGCCGCCCTTGCGGCTCTCGTAGTTGGTGAAGAACACGAACCCGTCGTCGTCGAACGCCCGCATCAGCACGTTGCGCACGGACGGACGGCCGTCCGGCGTGGCGGTGGCGACCACCATCGCCTCGGGCTCGCCGGTCGCCACCTCCCGCCAGGCCGCGAACCACCGCCGGAACTGCTCGATCGGGTCGGCAGCGAGGTCGGCGGGGTCCACGGCCCTGGCGGGACGAGGTCAGAGCGGGTCAGGTCAGCGGGTCAGCCCGTGGCGAACCCGTTGTCCTCCAGCCACGACTGGGCGATGGCGTCGGCGTCCTCCTTGTCGATGACGTAGCGCTTGTTCAACTCGGCGACGCCCTCGGTCGTGAGCTTGGCCGACACGCTGTCGAGCATGTCGGTGAGCTCGGCCCCGTACGAGTCGGCGACCTCCTTGGTCAGCACCACGAAGATGTTGTCGGCGGCCAGCATGGCCTTGTCGTCCTCGAGGACCACCCAGTCCTTGGACGGGTCGGCCAGGTTGCCGTCGGTCGACGTGAGCACGGCCACGTCGATCTCGCCCGCGTCCAGCGTGGTGGGAACGAGGTCGAGGTCGAGCGGCGTGAAGTTGCTGGTGAAGTCGACGCCGTAGACCCGCTGCAGGCCGGGGATGCAGAAGCCGTTGCTCTCGCAGTCCTGCGGCGCCCCCAGCTTGAGGCTCGCGCCCTTGCTGGCCAGGTCGGACAGCGTGGTGATGCCCAGCTCGTCCGAGCGGGACTTCGTCATCACGAAGGCGTTGTGGTCGACGGCCGCCGACGGGGTCAGCCCGACGAGGCCCTGCTCCTCCAGCAGCGGCTGGAGCTTGGCGAACGTCGCGTCCACGTCGGCCGTCGCCTCGCCCGCACCTTCGTTGAGGAACTCCAGGTTGGACGCCACGTAGTCGGGGGCGACAGTGATCTCGCCCTCGTCGAAAGCGCTGAACATCAGGTCACGGAACCCGCCGAGCTCCTGGATGCTGGCCTCCCAGCCGCCGCCGACGAGGGCGCCCTTGTAGACCTCGGCCAGGATGGCCGACTCGCCGAAGTCCTGGGCGCCGATCACGATGTCCGGCTGCGCGCCGGAACCGGAGCCCTCGCTCTCCGAGCCGCTGTCGGTGCCGGCGTTGTCGTCGTCGTCGTCACCGCAGGCGGCGCCGATCACGGCGAACGCCAGCAGTAGGGCGAGCAGTTTGAGATGTCGTCTCATCGGGTGTGTCCTTTCGTCCCCCGGCGGGGTTGCTGTCGATCAGGCCGGTACGGCGTCCTCTAGCCATCACCGTGGCGTCGGCGGTGCGCCTGGGCGTCGCTCGCCACGGCACGAGCCACCACGTCCCCAACGCGAAGGCCCGGTCGGTGATCAGGGCGAGCATGATGACCACGATGGCGCCGGCCAGCATCGGGCCCTTGTTCGGGCTGGTGAAGCCGATGATGATCGGCGTGCCCAGGTCCTTGTAGCCGACGAGCGGACCCAGCGCGGCGGTCGCCACGACCTGGACCGCCGCCACCCGCAGCCCGGTGAGGATCAGCGGCGCGGCCACCGGCACCTCGACCTTGCGGATCAGCTCGCCGGCTCGCATCCCCACCCCCCGGGCGGCCTCGACCGTGGCGTCGGGCACGTCCCGCACGCCGGTGTAGGTGTTGGTGAAGATCGGCGGCAGCGCCAGCAGCACCAGGGCGCCCACCACCGGCCAGAACCCGAGGCCGAACCCGTAGCGCAGCGACAGCGGGAACAGCAGCGCCAGCAGCGCGAACGACGGGATGGCCCGCCCGATGTTGACCACCGACACGGCCAGGACCCCGCCCCGCCGCACGTGGCCGAGGTAGACCGCGGCCGGCACGGCGACGGCGGTGGCGATGAGCACGGACACGAGCGAGACCCAGATGTGCGCCCGGGTCAGGGCGGGCAGCCCGTTGGGCCCGGACCAGGTCGAGTCCTGGCCCAGGTAGACCCACATCTCGTCCCAGGCCTCCCTCACCGGGACCGCCCCCCGCCGCGCGCCCGGGCCCAGGGGGTGGCGACCCGCTCCAGCGCCACGAACATCAGGTCGAACGCCACCGCCAGCGCCACCGAGGCGACCGAGCCCACGATCACGAGCGTGGGGAACTGGCGGCTGAGCCCCTCGTTGATGAGCGCGCCGAAGCCGCCGAGGCCGATGAGCGCGGTGACGGTGACCAGCCCGACCGTGGTCACCGTGGCGATGCGCAGCCCGGCGATGATCGTCGGCGTCGCCAGCGGCAGGTCGACCTGCGTGAACCGGCGCCACGGCGTGTAGCCCATGCCGAGCGCGGCCTCGCGGGCGTCGGCGGGCACGCCCTGGAAGCCGGCGACCGTGTTGCCGATGAGGATCAGCAGCGTGTAGCTGACCAGCGCCACCTCGGCCGTCCGGTAGCCGAGGCCGTAGATCGGGAGCACGATCGCGAACAGGGCGACGCTGGGGATGGCGTACAGCGCCCCGGCGAACCCGGTCATGCCGCCGAACGTCCAGCGCCAGCGCACGGCGATCAGCGCCAGCGGCAGGGACAGCGCGAACCCGACGACGACCGCGATGGTGGTCAGCGACACGTGCTGCCACAGGAGGTGGCGCAGCTCGTCGGTGTGGTCGCCGATCCAGTCCCACCGCACGAGCGGCTCCTCGGCCACGATCACGCCGTCACCCCCTCGGCGAGGTCGTCGACCGTCAGCACGCCGAGGTAGCGCTCCTCGTCGTCGTCGACCACGACCGCGACCCGGGTCCGGGACGTCACGATCGTGTCGAGCGCCGCCTTGAGCGTCGTGGTCGGGTGGACGACCGCGGCGAACGGCTGGCACCCGACGCCGGCCAGCGTGCCGTCCCCGGCGCGCGCGACCTCGTCGGCGCCGATCCACCCCAGCAGCCGGCTGCCGTCGACGACCGCCACCCAGTCGGTGCCCTGGTCCGCCATGACCCGGCGGGCCTCGTCGGCCGGCGCACTGGGTGCGACGACCGGCCCGGGGCTGAGCTCGGCGTCGCCGACCCGCATGATCGCCAGCCGCTTGATGCCCCGGTCGTCGCCCAGGAAGTCGGCGACGAAGCGGGCTGGCCGGCGCCCGCAGCATCTCCTCGGGCGGCGCGTACTGCTCGAGCACACCGCCGATCCGGAGCATGGCGATGCGGTCGGCCAGCTTGATCGCCTCGTCGATGTCGTGGGTGACGAGGACGATCGTCTTGTGGACCCGGCGCTGGAGGTGTGATCAGCTCGTCCTGGAGCCGGGCCCGCACGATGGGGTCGACGGCCGAGTAGGGCTCGTCCATCAGCAGCACCGGCGGGTCGGCGGCCAGCGCCCGGGCCACGCCGACGCGTTGCTGCTGCCCGCCGGACAGCGCGGCCGGGTAGCGGCCGAGCAGGTCGCGGTCGAGGTCGAGCAGCTCGGCCAGCTCGTCGACCCGCTCGCGGATGCGGTCGCGGCGCCAACCGAGCAGCCGGGGCACGGTGGCGATGTTGTCGCGCACCTTGCGGTGGGGGAACAGGCCCGCCTGCTGGATCACGTAGCCGATGCCCCGGCGCAGCCGGTGGCGGGACATCGTGCGAATGTCGGTGCCGTCGAGCCACACCGTGCCGGACGTCGGCTCGACCAGCCGGTTGATCATCTTGAGCGTGGTGGTCTTGCCGCAACCCGACGGCCCGACCAGCGCCACCAGCTCGCCGGCCGGCACGTCCAGGTCGAGGGCGTCGACCGCGGGGCGAGCGCTGCCGGCATAGACCTTGGTCAGGTGGTCGAGCCGGATCGCACCCGCAGCCCCGGGCCGGCCGTCCTCGGACCCGGACGGCCCGCCGACCGCGGTGGTGTCCTCGGCGGTGGCGACCGGCGCCACGGACTCCGTCACGACGCGCCGGCCCCGCGTGGGTGGTGGTGGGCTGTCGTGGGCATGCGGTTCCCTCCCCGCTGGCTGCGGCCCCGGGAGCTGCCATCGGACCGCGCAGGCGGCCCTGGGTCTTGCGTGTGTGTGCGTCACGCTAGCGAACGAGCGCGCGGACCCGAAGCTTTTCGGGATCCGTGCGCCCAGCCGCCTGCGTCAGTCGCCGGAACCGACGGGCTCCGGCTCCGGCTCGGGGGTGAGGGGAGCCTGGGTCGGCGTGGGCGGGCCCGACGGCGGCGGCGGGCGCAGTCCCCGCGTCACCCAGCCCCGCTCCTGCGCCCACACGAGCATCGGCGGCAGGAACACGAGGGCCGACAGCAGTGCGACGGCCACGTTCATCGCCACGATCAGGCCGAAGTCCCGCAGCAGCGGCAGCGACGAGAAGGCGATCACGGCGACGCCCGCCACGGCGGTCAGCGCCGAGACGATGAACGCCCGGCCGGTGCGGGACGCGGTCACCTCCACGGCCTCGCGTGGCGGGTGGCCACGGTGACACTCCTCGATGAACCGCAACAGGATCAGCGACGTGAACTCGGTGCACAGCGCGACCACGAGCGGGCCGCCGACCGCGGTCATCGGGCTGAGCTGGAGGTCGAAGATCCACGCCACCAGCGACGCGGCCCCCACCGCGATGAGCACCGGCACCATCGACAGCATCGCCCGCACGACGCTGCGCAGCCGCACCGTGAGGAAGAGGAACACGAACAGCACGGCCAGGTAGGTGAGCAGGATCCGGTTCGACTCGATGTTCTCCAGCAGGCCGACGCCGACCACGGCCAGGCCGGACGGCGTGGCCCGCACGCCCTCGGGGATCGGGCCGGCGGCCGTCTCGCCCGACTCCAGCTCGTCGCGGATGTCGTTGATGTAGACGGCCCGCTGCTCCAGCGAGCCGGGGCCGGTCCGGAACACGAGGTTGAGGGCGCCGGCCTCGGGGTCGACCGTCGAGCTTCTGGATGTCGGGCGGCGCCACGTCGTAGGCCCGCTCCACGTCCTGCCCGGTCGGCACCAGCAGGGTCGTGCCCGGCACCTCCAGCAGGAAGGCCACGGTCGTCGGCATCGACGACGCCGTGAGCAGGTCCTCGGGGCGGGCCTCCAGCTGCTCGTTGGCGAACTCGGTCACGAACGCGACGGTCTCGTCGCTGAAGACGTCCGGGGACTCGACGAAGATGCCGAGCTCGGACGACGAGCCGGTCTCCTCCTTGAGCTTGTCGATGTCCTGGATGACCTGGCTGTCCTGGTTGACCCATTCCTCGGGGTCGGTCTGGATGCGGAGCTGGTCCTCGACCACGATCCCGCCCACGAAGATCACGACGCTCGCCACCGCCAGCGGCACCGCCAGGTTGGACGGCAGCGCGCCGAGCCACACGACCAGCTTGGCCAGGTTGCCGTGGCTGTAGTCCTTCGCCTTGGTGGGCGAGCGGTACTCGCGGATGCCGAGGATGGCGAGCGGCAGCACGATGCTGCACACGCAGATGGCGGCGATGCCGACGGCCAGCAGCAGGCCGAAGTCGCGGATCATCGGCACCTGGGCGAAGCGCAGGGCCAGGAAGGCGAAGATGGCGTCGAACGTGACGACCAGCAGCGCGGGGCCGAGGTTGACCGAGGCCTCCTGGATCGGGTGCTCCGCCCGGGCGACGACCACCTCCTCCTCGATGCGGGAGTGCATCTGGATCGCGTAGTCGATGCCCACGCCGAGCATGACGGGCAGCCCGGCGATCGTCACCACCGACAGCGGGATGCCGAGGTAGCCGGCCAGGCCGAACGCCCAGGTGACGCCGACGAGGATGACGAACAGCGGCAGCAGCCGCCAGCGCACCCGGAACAGCAGCACCAGGATCACGACCATGATCCCGACGGCGATGGCGCCGAGGGTGAGCATCCCGCCCCGCAGGTAGTCGTTGAGGTCCTTGAGCAGCACCGCGGCGCCGGTGGTCGTGGTCTCGGCGTTCTCGAACGGCTCGGCCTGCACGACGTCCTGGACCCGCTCGCTGGCCGCGCCCTCGACCTCCAGCGAGGCGTTGCCGACGCAGGCGGGTGATGAGCTGGGCGTGGCCCTCGTCGGGGAAGAACGGCAGCAGCGACTTGCGGATGTCCCCCTGGTTGTCGAACAGCAGGAAGTCGACCCACTCGGGGTTGTCGAACGTGTGCGGCCCGGTGACCGCCCCGATGCGGGCGAGGGTCGTGCCGGCGTCCTCCAGGCGCGCGCGCCTGGGCCTCGGGGTCGGGCTCGCGGTCCCGGGCGTCGAGCAGGGCCTGGCCGGCGACGCTCTGGGTCACGTCGTCGGGCGCCTCGGGCGGCCCGGTGACCATGTTCTGTGTGAACTGCAGCGCCGTGAGCGGCGTGATGACCGTGACCACTCCGTCCGTCTGGTGGAGCTGGTCCTCGACCTCGTTCATGTGGGCGATGTTCTCGGGCGTGAACAGGTCGGCGACCGTCATGCCGTCGTCCATCGTGAACAGGGTCAGCATCGCCTGGCCGCCGAACAGGCTCTGGTACTTGACGCTGTCCTTGTAGACCTGCTCGTCCTTGTTCAGGTACGAGTCCTGCCCGGTGGCGAACTCGAGCTGCGTGATGCCGAGGCCGAGGATCAGGGTGATCGCCAATCCGATGACACCGACGATGCCGGCGTGCTTGCCGAAATTGACGGCCATCCAGGCCCAGACACGACGCATCGTCATCACCTTCCCGGGGGAGCGAGAGGCGGAGGCCAGGAAGCGTAGACCCTCCCCCGTCCACGCGTCCAGTGATGCGAACCCTACGCCGAAGCGCTTGTAGCGTCGGGACGGTGAACGCCGCGCCACGCTCGGCCGACGAGATCCTGGCCACCGTGCGGGCGCGCGGCGGTCGGGGGACGGCGGCCCGCCGGGCGGTGATCGAGGCGCTGATGGCCGGCGACCACCACGTCACCGCGGACGAGGTCGCGGCGCGGGTGGCGGAGCGCCACCCGGACGTCCACCGGTCGACGGTGTACCGCACGCTCGACCGGCTGCAGGAGCTGGGCGTGATCACCCACGTCCACCTCGGCCACGGGGCGTCCACCTTCCACATCGCCGACCAGCCACACCACCACGCGGTGTGCTCGGGCTGCGGGGCGGTGGTGCAGGTGCCCGCGGATGCGCTGGGGCCGCTGGCCGAGCGGCTGCGGCAGGAGCACGGGTTCGAGCTGGCGACCCAGCACTTCGCGCTGTCGGGCCGGTGCCGTGACTGCGCCGGCGCCGATCGCTGAGCCATGGCCGCCGTCGTCGTCGAGTCGCTCACGATCAGATACGGCGCCGTACGGGCGGTGGAGGACCTGTCGTTCGAGGCCGAGGCGGGCCAGGTCACGTGCGTGCTGGGCCCG
Source organism: uncultured Acidimicrobiales bacterium (assembly GCA_963830865.1). Lineage (GTDB taxonomy): Bacteria > Actinomycetota > Acidimicrobiia > Acidimicrobiales > VFJN01 > ZC4RG19. The sequence continues at coordinate 146,542 of CAWHNU010000004.1, forward strand.
AACGGCGCGGGCAAGACGTCGACGATCGAGGCGCTGGAGGGCGTGCGCCGGCCCACCGCGGGACGCCTGTCGGTGCTGGGCCTGGACCCGAGGGCGGACCACCGGGCGCTGGCCGAGCGGATGGGCGTGATGCTGCAGGAGGGCGGTATCCACCCGGGCCTGCGCCCGCCGGAGGTGGTGCGCCACGCGGCGGCGCTCTACCGGGAGCCGCTCGACGGCGCCGCCCTGCTGGACCGGCTGGGCCTGGCGGGGCGGGAGCGCCGCACGTACCGCCAGCTGTCCGGGGGCGAGCAGAAGCGCCTGGCGCTGGCGGCGGCGCTGGTGGGCAGGCCGCAGGTCGCGTTCCTGGACGAACCGACGGCGGGGGTCGACCCGGCGGGCCGCCAGGTGATCCGCCAGGTGATCGCCGACCTGCGGCGGGACGGCGTCACGGTCCTGCTCACGACCCACGACCTGGACGAGGCGGAGCGCATCGCCGATCGGGTGGTCATCGTCACGGACGGCCGCCTGGTCGCGGCGGGCACGCTGGACGACCTGGTCCGGGGCCGGGGCACCGCGGGCCAGGTGCGCTTCGGGAGCACCGCCGGGCATCGACACGGCGGCTTTGTCGGCCCACCTCGGCGGCGTGCAGGTGACCGAGACGGCGCCGGGCGACTACACGGTGGACGCCGAGCCGACCCCGGCGACGGTCGCCGCGATCACGGCCTGGCTGGCCGAGCAGGACCTGCCGCTGGCCGACCTCCGGGCGGGGCGGCAGCGGCTGGAGGACGTGTACCTGCGGCTGACGGCCGCCGGTCGGCCCGCGCCGGAGCTTTCGTCCCCGGAAGTGGTCGCCGGAACGACCACTTCCGGGGACAAAACGCGGGAGTCGGCCGAACCGGAGGAACCCGCGTGAGGGCGTGGGCCGGCCAGCTCCGGGTCGAGCTGACGCTGACCGTGCGCAACGGCGAGGCGCTGCTCCTCACGCTGGGGATCCCGGTCGCGATCCTGGTGTTCTTCTCGCTCGTGGACGTCCTGCCGATCGACGGCGACGCCGTCGACTTCCTGGCTCCCGGGGTCCTGGCGCTGGCCGTGCTGGCCACGGCGTTCACCAACCTCGCGATCGCCACGGGGTTCGACCGGTCCTACGGCGTGCTCAAGCGGCTGGGGACCACGCCGCTCGGGCGGCCCCGGCTCGTCGCGGCCAAGGCCGCCGCCGTGCTCGTCGTGATCGCCGTCCAGGTCGTCGTCCTGGCGGCCGTGGGGCTGGCGCTCGGCTGGCGGCCCGACCTCGAGCCCGTCGCCCTCGTCGCCGCGGTCGTGCTCTCGGTGATCGCGTTCACCGGGTTGGCGCTCGTCGTCGCCGGGCGGCTGCCGGCGCTCGTGGCGCTGGCCGCCGCCAACGCCATCTTCGTCGCCGCCCTGCTGCTGTCGGGGATGGTGTTCCCGCTGACCGAGCTGCCCGCCGGGTTGCGGGCCGGAGCCCGGGCGCTGCCCTCCACCGCCCTCACCGATGCCGCCCGGGGGGCGCTCACCGGAGGGGTCGGCGTGCCCGGGCGGGTGTGGCCCGTGCTGATCGTGTGGGCCGTCGCCGGGACCGCGCTCGCCGTCGCGCTGTTCCGCTGGGAGCCCGACGACTGAGGCCGCCGATGGTGAGCTGGAACGCAGACGCCGACATGCCGGACATGGCCGGCCGGACCGTGCTCGTGACCGGGGCGAACAGCGGGCTCGGCCTGCGCTCGGCCGAGGCCTTCGCCGCGGCCGGGGCCCGCGTGCTGTTGGGATGCCGCGATCCCGACCGGGCGGACAGGGCCCTGCTGCGGGTCGCCTCCCTCGCCCGTGACCGGCCTCCCGAGGTCGCACTCGTCGACCTGGCCGACCTCGCCTCGATCCGGCGGGCCGCCCGGGAGATCGCCGAGCGCACCGACCGGCTCGACGTGCTGCTGAACAACGCCGGGATCATGGGCGGGCCCTACCGCCGGACGAGCGACGGGTTCGAGCTGCAGTTCGGGACCAACCACCTCGGGCACTTCGCCCTCACCGGGCAGGTGCTGCCACTCCTGCTGGCCGTTCCGGGCGCCCGGGTGGTGACGGTCTCGTCGAACATGCACCGGCTCGGCCGCGTCGTCTGGGACGACCCCAACTACAGCGTCTCCCGGTACACGCCCTGGGGCGCCTACAGCCAGTCGAAGCTGGCCAACCTGCTGTTCACCCGCGAGCTCGCCCGCCGGGCCACCGACGCCGGGCGCGACCTCGTCGCCGTGGCCGCCCACCCCGGCGCGGCCGCCACCAACCTGTTCGGCGCCAACGCCCGCGCCAGCGGCCGGGGCCTGACCCGGGCCGTCGGCGTCATGGCCAAGGGCGCCGCCCGGGTGTTCTCGCAGTCCGAGGTGGCCGGCGCCCGGCCCCTCCTCTACGCCGCCACCGAGCGGGGCATTCGGCCCGGCGACTACGTCGGACCGTTCGGGCCCGGCCAGCTCCGGGGCCGGCCGACCCTGGTCAGATCCTCCCGCGCCGCCAACGACGACGCGGCCGCCGAGCTGCTGTGGGAGGTCTCCGAGCGCCTGACCGGCGTGACCTACGACTGGGGCGATCCGCCCGCACGGTGATCCGCCGGCGGCTCGCTCGGCGCCGGGTGGCGGTCGAACTCGCGCTCGACGTGCTCCCACGTGAGCTCGTGGACCGGGCCGGCCTGGTCGGCGGCGCTGTCGGTGTCGCTGAAGCGCGCCGCCCACTGGAAGAACCGGATCGTGATGATCAGCCACAGGAAGCTGCCGCCGACGAGCTTCATGATGACCCCGGCGGCCTGCTGATCGGACGTGACGGTGATCCCCCACAGCCGCTGGGGCACGTCGTAGGCCGAGTAGACCACGCCGTCGGCGAACGTCAGCCAGCCCGCCGGCACCGTCGGGACGATCGACACGACGAACAGGTAGAGCATCTGCGCCGGGTACGAGATCCGCAGCTCGGGCAGCGGGCCGCACACCGGCGTCCACATCAGGAGTGCCGTCGTCACCAGCCCCGTGTGCAGGAGGTAGTGGACGAGCGCGTTCTGGACCGAGAGGTTGACCACGCCCGGCGCGTGGGTCAGCAACAGCAGCCCGTTGAACGCGAGCGCGGCGGGCACCGGCCTGGCCACGAAGTAGAAGACCCGCTTGAACAGACCCTGGCCCAGCACCAGCCGGGCCAGCCACTCCGGCGTGGCCAGCAGGAACACCGGCGGGACCAGGTACGTCAGGATCATGTGCTGGGTCATGTGCGCCGAGAACAGGTACTCCTCGGCGATGTCGTGCAGCGGCCAGTCGGACGCGATCCACAGCAGGCCGACGCCCACGACCAGCCAGGCGAGCTGCTGGCGGGTCGCGACCGGCTGCCCCCGGGGCACGACCTTGGGGCCGACCACGCGCAGGGCGTAGACGCTCAGCAGGATGACACCCCCCACCAGCACCCAGACCTCCGGGTGCGGCTGCCACCGGAAGAAGTCGGTCCCGGCGGCGGACAGGATCATCGCCCGCTCACGATCCAACTCGACGACCAGAAATTCATCACGGTCAGCATGACGCAGTACACGATCACGGCCAGCGTCAGCCCGAACACGAACACCCGGCGGAACAGCGGGTTGTCGTAGCGCAGGTGCATGAACCAGCCGCAGACGATCCCGAACTTGAAGATCATCAGCGGGAACAGCCACACCACCAGCACGGTGGTGCTCAGGTTGTTGAAGAAGTAGGTGCTGACCTCGAGCGCGGTGAGCACCCCGAGGATCGCGGCGACCACGTAGTAGTCGCGGTCGCTCGGGTGCGCGTGCTCGTGCGACTGGTGGTGCGGCTCGACCGGCGTTCCCTTGTGCTCGTGCTCGGTCGTCTCGACGCTTGCCATGCTCGCTCCCCCGCTCACGGCACCAGGTACACGATCGTGAAGATCAGGATCCACACGATGTCGACGAAGTGCCAGTACAGGCCCAGGATCTCGACGGTTTCGGCCTTCTCCTGCCCGAGTTTGCCCCGGATCGACATCACGAACAGCGACAGCAGGAGGATGATGCCGACGCTCACGTGCACGCCGTGGAAGCCGGTCAGCGTATAGAACGCGGAGCCGAACACGTTGGTCGTGTAGCCGAGGCCCTCCCGCACGAACGCCGTGAACTCGTACACCTGGCCGGCGATGAACGTGCCGCCGAGCAGCGCGGTCATCACGAGGAAGGTGCGGCACCGCCGCTCCTCGCCCCGGTGGATGGCGGCCACCGCCAGCGCCATCGTCAGCGAGCTGGCCAGCAGCACGAAGCTCGACACCGACGTGAACGGGATGTTGAAGACGTCGGCCGGCTGGGGGCCCTGCACGCTGCGGTGGCGGAGCAGCAGGTAGGTCGAGATCAGGGCGCCGAACAACAGGCAGTCCGAGCCGAGGAACACCCACATCGCCAGCTTCTCGTTGGAGATGCCGGTGCTGGTCGCGTGGCTGGGAACGCCCTTGGGGTGCTGCGCCGGGTCGACGTCCACCTCGGCCGGGGTGACCACGGTGTCAGTCATCGCTCGAGGCCTCCTCGTCGGGAGGGCCGGATGCCACCCCGACGGCGACCGTCCCGCCGGACCCGTCGCCGTCGCCGTCGCCCGCACCGTTGCCGCCGCTGCCGTTGCCGCCCTCGTGCCCGTCGCCGCCGTGGCCGTCGCCGTGGGCGGCGTGGGCGAGGTGGGCCTCGGGGTCGTCGGCCGGCTCGTAGCCCCAGGCGAACGCCGAGAGGACGAGCAGAACCCCGCCGACCGCGGCCACGCCGAGGTTGAAGATCATGCCGTAGCCGATGATCGGCAGCGCCAGCGCCGCGACCAGCGGCCAGTAGGACGGTGACGGCAGGTGGACGTCGGTCGCGTCGCCCGTCTGGGTGACCTCCTCGGTGGCGGCGAGCCGGCGGACCTTGCCGGTGGCGTCCTCGCCGTACTTGCGGTGCCAGAACTCGTCGAGGTGCGACACGGTCGGGACCTCGTCGAAGTTGTGGGCCGGCGTGGGCGACGCAACCATCCACTCGAGGCTGCGGGAGTCCCAGGGGTCGGGCCCGACGGCCACCGGGTGCCGCCGGTGCTGGCGCCAGGACAGCACCATGTTGGTGGCGAAGATCACCATCGACACGGCGATGACGAACGCGCCGATCGTCGACACCATGTTCCAGAACTCGAACCCGTAGCCCCTCGCATAGGTGTGCATGCGCCGCGGCATGCCCTGCAGGCCGAGGATGTGCATCGGGCCGAACGTCAGGTTGAAGCCGATCAGGATCAACCAGAAGTGCCACTTGCCCAGCTTCTCGCTGAGCATGAACCCGAACGCCTTGGGCCACCAGAAGTAGAGCCCGCCGATGAATCCCATCAGCGCGCCGCCGAAGATCACGTAGTGGAAGTGGGCGACGATGTAATAGGTGTCGGTCTGCTGGGTGTCGGACGGCGCCACGGCGTGGGTGACGCCAGACAGCCCGCCGATCGTGAACATCGTGACCAGGCCGATGGCGAACAGCATCGGCGTGTCGAAGCGCAGCTTGCCGCCCCACATGGTCGCCAGCCAGTTGAGGATCTTCACGCCGGTCGGCACGGCGATGAACATCGTCGCCATGGCGAAGGCGGCCACCGACAGCGCCCCCATGCCCGAGGCGAACATGTGGTGGGCCCACACGCCCCAGCCCATGAATCCGATGGCGATGCCCGAGAAGACCATGAACGGGTAGCCGAAGATCGGCTTGCGGGAGAACACCGGGATGATCTCGGACACGATGCCGAAGGCGGGCAGGATCAGGATGTAGACCTCCGGGTGGCCGAAGATCCAGAACAGGTGCTCCCACAGCAGCGGGTCGGCGCCTTGGGCGGGGTTGAAGAAGTTGGCGTCGAACAGCCGGGTGAACGTCAGCAGGAACAGCGCCACCGAGATGACCGGGATGGCGAACACCAGCAGCAGCTGGGTCACGAAGCCCATCCACGTGAACACCGGCATCTTCATCAGCGTCATGCCCGGCGCCCGCATGTTGAGCACGGTGACGATCAGGTTGATGGCGCCGACCAGCGAGGCGATGCCGGTGATCTGCAGGCCGATGGCGTAGAAGTCCATGCCGTGGCTGGGCGAGAACGCCACGCCCGTGTTGGGGGCGTAGGCGAACCAGCCGCCGTCGGCCCCGCCGCCCAGGAGCCACGACGTGTTCAGCATGATGCCGCCGGAGAGGAAGCACCAGAAGCTGAAGGCGTTGAGGCGGGGGAAGGCGACGTCGCGGGCGCCCACCTGCAGCGGCATCAGGTAGTTCATGAACGCCGCGCCCAGCGGGATGACGACGAGGAAGATCATCGTCACGCCGTGCATCGTGAACAGCTGGTTGTAGAGGTCGGCCGAGTACAGCTTCTCCTCGGGGGCGGCGAGCTGGAGGCGGAGCATCAGCGCCTCGATGCCCCCCAGGAAGAAGAAGAACATCGCCGAGCCGCCGTACAGGATGCCGATGCGCTTGTGGTCGACGGTCGTCAGCCAGCTCCGCCAGCCGGTGGTCCCCTGCGGGCGCGTGAAGCTGCCCAGGGGGCGCGCGACGGTGGTCTGGCCGGGCATCAGCTCAAGGGGGGCCGTCGGGCGTTCGACGATCGCCATGAACTACTCCTAGTGAGTACCGATTCCGCCGGTGGCGGCTCGGTCGCTCGGGTTCGTCTGTTGGGTGTACGTCATCCGCGGAATCCCTACTCAGTCCAGCGTCTGGAGGAACGCGACGAGCTGGTCGATCTGCTCCTCCTGCAGGTTGAGGTCGGGCATGCCGCGGATCTTCCCTTCTCCGGGCTCGGGGAGCGCGGCGGCGTACATGGGCTTCTCGGCGGGGGGATCGCGCAACCAGGCTTCGAGGTTGCCCCGATCGAGCTCGCCGCCGATCTCGTCGAACTCGACCGTACCGTCGCCGTCGGTGTCGACCCACAAATCGAGGATGGAGCCGGCGAAGACGCCCCGGCTGGCGAAGTGCGTCAGGTCGGGGGCGTTGCCCGACTGCAGCAGCTCCTTGCCGTTGCCCTGATCGGCGAACTCCTCGTCGTTGATGCCCCTCGCCAGGTGGCAGCCGGAGCACTGGGTCGTGAACAGATCGGCGCCGGCCGCGGCGTCCTCGTCGGTCGGGGTCCGGGCGTCGGTCTTCTGGTTGTCGAGCCAGGACTCGAACTCGTCGGGCGGGAGTGCGATGACCCGCTGGCGCATGTAGCCGTGCGACAGGCCGCAGAACTCGGTGCACTGGCCGACGTAGACGCCGGGCTCGTCGGCGTTGAGCCGCAGCGGGTGCTCACGGCCGGGGACGGCGTCCTTCTTGCCGTTGAGCGCCGGGATCCAGAACGAGTGGATGACGTCGTTCGAGTGGACCTCCAGGTTGACGTCCTGGCCCGCCGGGATCACCAGATCGTTGGCCGTGAGGACGTCGGCGTCGGTGATTTCGCCGTCGCCGTCGGTGTCGTAGCTGTACTCCCAGAACCACTGCTGGCCGGTGACCTGGACCGTCATGGCGCTGTCGTCGGTCTGGTTGATGTCGAACAGCGTCCGCAGCGTGAAGAAGCCGACGCCGGCCAGCATCACGGCCGGCACGATCGTCCACACGATCTCGAGGCGCATGTTGCCGTGGACCTGGGGAGGAAGCTCCTCGGGATCGTCGTCCTTGCGGCGGCGGAACTTGGCGAGCAGGAAGATCGTGCCGAACTCGACCAGCACGAACACGATCGCGGCGATGAGGAAGACGCCGTTCCACAGCGCGTCGATGCTGCGGGCGATCGGGCCCTGGGGCTCGAGCGTGGTCTGCGGGGCGTCCTTGGCGCACGCGGACACGAACAGCACCAGCGGCATCAGCACGGCCAGCGGCAGCAGCCGGCGGCGGCGGGTCCTCATGCGGGCTCCTTGCGCAGGGGCGTTGCGGGGACGGCGGGTCACGCGACCACCTCGACGATCGCAGCCGCGTCCTCGTCGAGCTCGTGGGGGCCGGCGACCGCCCCGGCGATGCCCAGGGCGATGACGATCACGGCCAGCGCCACCAGCAACCCGACGACGATGTTGGAGCTGAGGCGGGGCCGCGACGCCACCAGGAAGCCTCCGACCACGACCAGCGCCGTGATCACGATGCCGAGCACCACCGTCTCGGTGTTGGTCAGGGCCAGGAAGATCCGGGAGAAGCCGATCGCGAGCAGGCCCAGCCCCAGGATGGCGGCCAGGGGGAACTCGATCGGGTTCATCAGCCGGTTGCGGATCTGGCGGTTGGTCTCGGGGTCACCGGTGGCGTGGTCGGCCCAGGTCTGGACCGTCCACTCGACCAGCACGATGCCGAGCACGATCAGGCCGAAGATGAGGAACACCGGCTCGGCCACCAGCCCGATCACCACCAGCGCGGCCCCGAATCCGGACAGCGCCGGCCAGTAGCTGGTCCCGGCGGGAAGCACCGGCGGGACCACGTCGGTCCCGGCCGCCTGGGCGACGGCCTCGGCGTCGGCGTCGCGGGTGACCGTGGCGACGGTGCCGAGGAACACGCTGACGAACCCGCCCGCCACGAGGATGCCGTAGCCGACGTGGTCGCCGACGCCGCCCTTGTAGCCGAGGCTGAGCGGGCCGAGCCCGTTGCCCCCCGTGGTCCAGCCGTAGCAGGCCGCCAGGACGAACGAGACGAACCCTAGGCCGAAGAACCACTTGGATCCGGTGGAGATCATCTGCGTGCGCCTACTTGGTGATCGTGATCGTGTACCAGACCACGGCGTACAAGCCGACGGTCACGTACCAGTACAGGAGCGCGGCCATCACGCCCTCGGCCGCCCGGCCGGTGAGCTGGCCGCCGACCGCCCGGAACGCCATCACGGCGATGAACAGCATGCCGACGCCGGTCATCGCCACGTGCAGTCCGGTGATCGTGTAAATCAGCAGCGCCTGGGTCGAGTCGCGGATGCCGAGGCCGAGCTGCTGCCAGCCGAAGGCGACCATGTTGATGTAGGCCGCGCCGAGCAGCAGCGTGACGCCGAAGGCGACCAGGGCGTTGGTCCGGTCGTCGTTGCGCAGCGCCTGGACGATCCAGGCCATCGTCACCAGCGACAGCGCCAGCGTCACCATCGCCATCCCGCCCGGCGGTAGCTGGAGGTTGGCGCCCTCGGGCAGCCAGGCCTTGCCGGCGGACACGCGGGCGTCCCGCAGCGAGGCGTAGACGGCGATGAGCGTCAGCAGGACCATCGCGGCCCCGCCCGACGCCAGCGCCGAGCCGATCAGCAGCACGCGGGGCCGCGCCGGCGGCGGGGCCGGCGCGTCCCTGTAGATCTCGAGCTCGGTCGACGTTGTGGTGGCGGTGGCCATCAGGCGGACCCCTCGGATGCGGTGGCGACGGCGCCGGGGCCGTAGCGGGCGTCGTAGAGCGGCGCCTCGGAGGTGATCTCGGGGAGCGAGGCGAAGTTGCCGACCGGAGGCGGCGAGGTCGTCGTCCACTCGAGCGTGTGGCCGTCCCACGGGTCGTCGCCCGGGCCCTCGGGCCCGGTGCGCTTGCGGGCGACCATGGCGCCGAGCGCCAGCAGCCCGCCGAAGGTGGCGACGGCCAGCCCGGCGGCGGCGACCTGGTCGAGCACCTCGACCGTGTCGACGTCGGCGGACGCGACGCTGGCGATGCCGCCGGTGACGAAGCGGTTCTGGTCGAGCGCCCCGGCGATCGCCAGCGTGACGCCGGCCGCCAGCGCGCCCAGGGTCAGCAGGGTCGCGGCCAGGCGCATCAGGCCGTCGGGCAGCAGCTTGCCGTAGAGCTTCGGCGCCCAGAAGCTGACGCCGGCCAGCGCCGCGACGAGCGCGCCGATCAGCACGACCTCGGACTGGGCGGTCATCCACGAGGTACCGGCCAGCCCGAGCTGGTCGATGCCCGTGGCGGCCCCGGCGGCGGTCCCGGCGAACAGGAGGAACCCGGCGAACAGCGACAGCACGAGGGGCGTGCCGAGCCGGGGGCTGCCGGCCACCAGCGTCAGCGTCCACAGGGCCAGCAGCCCGAGCACGGGCAGGACGGCCAGGAAGCCGACCACCATCCACGGGAACTCGTTGGCCCACGGGGTCGGGCTGTCGCTGCCGTCAAGCGTGAAGCCCGGCATCGCCCAGGCGCCGAAGGCGAGGGCGGCGTACAGGCCGATCAGGAACATCGCGCCGCGGTGCGACTGGTGGCGGCGGCGGGCGAAGACCGGGACGACGTCGGCGACGATCCCCAGCGCCGGCACGGCGAAGGCGTAGAGGGTGGGCTGCCACAGCGTCCAGCCGATGTGGTTGAACAGCCCGCCGGCACCGCCGAGGAACTGCTTGCCGTAGTTGAGGTCGACGTAGCTGAGCAGCAGCAGCGCGCCGAGCACCGGCAGGGTCAGGACCCAGACGGAGCCGGCGACCAGCATCGACCACGAGAACAGCGGCGTTCGGCGCAGGCTCATGCCCGGCGCCCGCAGCGTCAGGACGGTCGTCACGACCGACACCGTCGCCACGGTCAGGGCGATGACGACGACCCCGAGGGCGGCCACGTACAGGGAGGTGGCGGTGTCCTCGGAGCCGGGGGCGTAGGGCCCGCCGCCGAGGGCGTAGCTGGCGAGCGCGATGCCGCCGGCGGTGAGCCACGTCCAGAATGCCGCGGCGCTGGCCCGGGGGAAGGCGACGGTCGCGGCGCCGATCTGGAGGGGCACGATCGCCGTCGCCAGGCCGAGCAGCAGCGGCAGGACGCCGAGGAAGAGGCCGGCGGTGGCGTGCATCGTGGTGAGGCGGGCGACGCCGTTGAGGTCGGACGCGCTGGTGACGTCGATCGTCGCCTGCTGCGCGCTGGCGAACGTCCCGGCGACGCCGGAGGCCAGCAGGAACAGCAGCGACGTGCCGATGAACAGCTTGCCGACGGTGCGCGGGTCGCCCGAGCCGACCACGGCGGCCAACCCCGTCGGCGCGGGAGCCATGGACGGCGCCGGGGCCGCCTCGGGGGCGGCGGCGCGCGGAGCTTCGGTCACGGTCATGGACGCACCCTGGTCAGGAAACTGGCTGTGCTCGGGAATCTAGTCACATGCGTGTTCGGCCCACGAAAAACCAGGCCGGCCATCAGAGCCCCGAGCGGAGCAGCTGGTCGAGCGCCATGGCGCCGAACAGCAGCGTGATGTAGCTGATCGACCATGTGAACACCCGCATGGCCGCTGCGGGCGTCGTGTCCCGCAGCAGGCGGACGGCGTAGGCGGTGAAGACGGCGCCGAGGACCAGTGCGGCCCCGACGTAGAGGCGGCCCATCCCGGCCACCGGGGCGAACACGAGCGTGAGCGCCCACAGCAGCAGCGTGTAGCCGAGGATCCGGGTGGCGGTGGTCCGCAGGCTGGCGACGACCGGCAGCATCGGCACCTCCGCCCGGGCGTAGTCGTCCCGGTAGCGGATGGCGAGCGCCCAGAAGTGCGGCGGGGTCCAGTAGAAGATGACGGCGAACAGCACCACCGGCGCCCAGGCGAGCGAGTTGGTCACGGCCGCCCAGCCGATCAGCACCGGCGCAGCACCGGCGGCCCCGCCGATCACGATGTTGCGGCTGGACGTGCGCTTGAGCCACAGCGTGTAGACGAAGACGTAGAAGAGGCAGGCGGCCACGGCGAGCACGGCCGACAGCAGGTTGACGGTCGCCCACAGGAAGGCGAAGGCGGCGACCTCGAGTCCGATCGCGAACGTCGAGCGCGGACCGGGGGGCGATGCGGCCGCTGGCGATGGGCCGGTTGCGGGTCCGCTCCATGATCCGGTCGATGTCGCGGTCGACGTACATGTTGATGGCGTTGGCGCCCCCGGCGGCGAACGTGCCGCCGATCACGGTCGCGGCCATCAGCCACAGCGACGGCAGGCCCCGCTCGGCCACGATCATCGTCGGCACCGTGGTCACGAGCAGCAGCTCGATGATGCGCGGCTTGGTGAGCGAGACGTAGTCGCCGATCTGCGAGCGCAGCGAGGGGGAACGAACGGGCAGCGGCCGGGCGGTCAACACAACGCGTGGCAGCCTAGGACCGGTCCGCCGGGGCCGAGCCAAAGGAGCGCCGGGCGGATCGGCGGCGGCAGTCCCGGCCGGGGTTACCGTGGCGAAAAGGCGTGGCAGTAGCCTGGATGGGTGCAGCTCCCCCGGTTCTCCCCGATCGCGTATCGGCGGCTGGCGGTGGTCACGCTGGCGTCGCTGGTGCTGATCATGGTCACGGGGGCGGCGGTGCGGCTCACGGGTTCGGGGCTCGGGTGCCCGACCGTGCCCCTGTGCGAGCCGGACAGCTTCACGCCGAGGTCGGCCAGCGACACCCACGGGATGATCGAGTGGGCGAACCGCCAGGTCACGGGGGCGGTCATGCTGTTCACCCTGGCCGCGGTGGCGGGCGCGTGGCGCCGGCGGCCGTACCGGCGGGACCTGTTCCGCCTGGCGCTGGGCCTGCCGGCGTGGGTGCTGGCGAACGCGGTGGTCGGGGCGATGGTGGTCCTGCTGGACCTGTCGCCGGTGTCGGTGATCGGGCACTTCGTGCTGTCGCTGGGCGCGGTGGCGAACGCCGTGGTGCTGGTCGATCGGGCGTTCGAACCCGACGAGGCCTGGGACGATGGCCGACCGTCCCGCCGCCCGCAGGCGACGCCGAGCCTGATCACCGCGTGCCGGCTGCTGCTGGTGGCGGCAGCCTGCGTGATCCTGACCGGCACGCTGGTCACGGGCAGCGGTCCCCACGCGGGGGACGAGCGGGCCGACCGGCTGCCCCTCGACCTCCACGGCATCGTGCGCCTGCACGGGATCGCCATGGTCATCTTCCTCGCGGCCACCGTGCTGGTCGCCCGCATGGCGGCGCGGGGCGACGCGGCGCCGGCGGTGGTGCGGCGGCTCCACGTCCTGCTGGTCGTGCTGGTGGCGCAGGGCGCCATCGGCTACTGGCAGTACTTCACAGGGGTCCCGGCTCTGCTGGTCGCGTTCCACGTCCTCGGGGCCGCGCTGGTGTGGATCGCGGTGCTGCGGGTGTGGCTGTCGCTGTCGGTCCCGGTGGCGGGGGCGCCGGATGTCCGTGAGTACGCGTCGGCGGGTGCGGGTAGCCCGCGCGAGAATGGATGACGTGGTGATCGTTGGCCAGGCCGCACCGATGACGGCGCCCGCAACGACCGACCAGCCGGTCGGTGACGTTGAGGTCGACGCCGAGACCCCGTGGGTCGTCATCGTGTGGAACGACCCCATCAACCTCATGTCGTACGTCACGTTCGTGCTGCAGAAGCTGTTCGGCTACCCGTTCGAGGTGGCCGAGAAGCTGATGCTGCAGGTCCACTACGAGGGCAAGGCGGTCGTGTCCAACGGCACGAGGGAGAAGGCCGAGCTGGACGTGTTCCGGCTGCACGAGCATGGCCTGTGGGCCACGATGCAGCAGGACTAGTGGGGGTGTTCGACCGCGACCGGATCCGGCGGCGGGGGGCGGGGCGCTACCAGATCAAGCTCCGCCCCAACGAGCGCCTGCTCATGGCCGACCTGGTCGTCCAGCTGCGGGAGCAGCTGCTGGCGTCGACCGACGACCCGGCGGTGCGGCGCCTGTTCCCGCCCGCGTACGCCAACGACCCGGAGCGGGACGCGGGCTACCAGGTCCTGACCAGGGACGAGCTGCTGGAGGGCCGGCTGCAGGCGCTGGACGTGGTGGAGCGGAGCCTGGAGGGCGGCGAGGTGGGCGCGGCGGACATGACGGCGTGGATGGGCACGCTCAACTCACTGCGCCTGGTGCTCGGCACGAGGCTGGACGTGGACGAGGAGCTGCCCACCCTGGCGGCCGACGACCCGCTGGCGCCGGCGTACGCGGTGTACGAGTACCTGGGCTGGCTGCTGTCCCAGGTCGTGGACGCCCTCGGCGCGGACCTGCCGCCACCGAACGTCGAACCCTAGGACCGGCCGGTGCGGCGGTCAGTGCCGCCGCGACCCCTCGCCGCGTTCGCCGCCGATCGGGCCGTCAGTCCTGCTCGGGCACCTGCCCGTCGGGCCCGGGAGCGAGGCACGCGCCGACGGCCTCCTCGGGCACCTTGGAGGGATCGTCGTCCGCGGTCAGCGTCATGGGCTCCCCGACGTACCCCCAGGCCAGGTCGTTGTAGCGGAGCTCCTTGCCGTCGCTGCACTCGAGCGAGACCGGCACGGGCGAGACGACCTGGTCGTTCTTCACACAGGCGAGCCCGAACTTGGAATCCTCGATCGTGGCACCCAGCTTGTAGATCGTCTCGCAGGCGGGCAGGTCGTCCGGCGGCACGCTGCTCGACGCCACGGGCGAGGCCGCGTCGGCACCGCAGCCCACTGCCCCGAGCACCAGCGAGATGGCCCCGGCCACCATGATCCCAGTCCGCTTCATCAGCCCACGAGCCTAGGTGAGCGGGGTCGGCGACACCTCACCCGGAGGGGCCGACAGGCCGCTGACGAGCAGGTTTGGAGGAAGAGGGGCGACTGCTAGTGTGTTCCGACGCCCGTCCGGCGGATACGAGCCCCCATCGTCCAGTGGCCTAGGACGCCGCCCTTTCAAGGCGGTAACACGGGTTCGAATCCCGTTGGGGGTGCGTCAGCAGCAAGTCTCGGTCCCGTGGTGCAGTTTGGAGTGCACGCCGGCCTGTCAAGCCGGAGGCCGCGGGTTCAAATCCCGTCGGGACCGCCACATCTCCCTGGCTCCGTCCGGCCGGAGGTGCACAGGGTCGGGTAGCTCAGTTGGCAGAGCGTCCGCCTGAAAAGCGGAAGGTCACCGGATCGACGCCGGTCCCGACCACTTCGATGACCAGCCGTTTGGGCTGGTCATCGGCCGTTTTCGATGCTGTTCGGCCAAGAGCCCTCCTGTGCCCTTGGTGGCCCCTGCTGACCGTGTTTCTCCACGCTTCGTCGCACGTTCGTCGCACGGACCCGCTTTCCGTACTTCTCGTCGGCAATTTCGTGCCAGTTCGTCGGCGGCTGCGCGGCCAGTGGCGCGCCCGCCTGGGCCGTCTCGCCGAACACACCGAGGACCCCGACGAGCGCCGCCGGCTCCGCGTGACGACCCGCGGCGTTGCCGTCGACCGCTGACCGCCGACGCGGGCCCGCTGGGGGCCCGCGTCGGCGGGTTGTGTCAGGGGACGAACTGGACCTCGGGGAAGGCCGGCGAGGGCCCGTCGAGCAGGTGGGTGTCGCGGTGGCGCACGTGGAGGTCGAAGAACGCTGCGATGTAGGCGCGCTGGGCGGCGATCGAGCGGTCGGGATCGATCGTCCCGATCAGGTCTTCGACCGCCTCGGCCGGCAGGTCGAGCGCCTCGTCGGCCTGCGCGACCAGGATCTGGAGGTCGCTGAAGCTGCCGTGTTGGGCCTGCAGCAGGCTGATGTCGAGCTTGGGGCCTCGCTGGTTGGACCAGAAGTCGGGCCAGCTCAGGTCGGAGGACTCGGGTTCCAGGGTGAGATGGTCATGGCCCGGCTGGCCGAACAGCAGGAACGGTCGGTCGAGTCCGCGTTGCACCGACTGGCCGGGCAGGTACAGCGAGGTCTCGAGCACACCCTGACCGTGTTCCATGCCCCCGTCGAGGTTGATGCCGGCGTCGATGCGGGGGTCGTGGAACATGGTCTCCGCCGCGGTGTATCCCCCGTAGGAGTAGCCGAGCATCCCGACCTGGGCGAGATCCAGGCGCCGACGCAGGCCGACGGGGAGCCGACGGTGCTCGGCGTCGGGGTTGAGGCCGCGGTCGAGCTCGTCCAGCTCGTCGAGCACGAAGCGGGTGTCGGCGACCCGGGCGTCGATCGCCCGCCGCAACGCGGCGGCGAACACGGCGGGATCGGGGCCGCTGATCTCGGGTGTCGGCTGCACGACCCGCCCGCCGGGGAACTCGACGGGCGCCTCGAAGGTGTGGTCCACGGACACGACGATGTAGCCCTGGCTGGCGAGATCCTCGATCTGTGCGGTGTTCTGCTCGCGGGGAGTGTTGAAGCCGGGAGAGAACACGACGACGGGCCAACCCTCACCGGGCCGTCCCGATGGTCGCGCCACCGGGGCTCCGAGGTGGGCGTGGGCGCTGGCGCCCGCGAGGTCCACCGACCCGGGCGCGAGGTCGAACGGTGGCTGTGCGGCGGCGGCTTCGAGCTCCGCGGCGACCGGGGCGGAGAACCAGCGGCCACGCGGGTAGCGGTCGGCGCGGTCAGCCGGGTAGGTGACCGTCGTCATCAGCTCCCGGGCCTGGTCGGGCCGCCAGGGATCCGGCCGATCGGCGTCGACCAGGTGCAGCATGGTCCGGCCGATCTCGTAGCCACCGGTGGGCTCCGGCAGGACGGGACTGAACGGCCGGGATGGCTGGGACGCGCCGGTCGGCGCCGCCGTGGCGAGGACCAGCGCGGCGAGCACCGCTGCGACGAGCGCTCGTAACGGCCTGAGCATCGTGCGACCTCCAACTCGATGGCACGGACAACAGCAACTGGTTCGAGGCCACCCGACGCCCGCGGACGAGTGGCGAAGCGAACGGTCGCCGACCAGGCCGAACTGCGCGTTGGGTGTGTTGTGGCCGATCGGCGGCGTCGACCAAGGGCCCTGGCGCCAGTCTGGAGCCCAGACCGACCACAGAAGCCCCGACTCGCACCATGACGCCAGCATCCAACCCGAGATCCCCGACCCGCCATCAGGGATCACCCTGACCCCGGCCGGCCGCTCCACGCACCCCCACAACCTTGGCAGCCAGACGCCACCGGTCCTTAGGCCAGCGCGCGATCATCCGCGCCAGGCGTCCCCGGGTGACCCTGGTTGCCCGCTGCCGCGAGTGGCGACCGTCTGTAGCACCATGTGGCCCGTGCAAGAGCGACAGCGGACAGTGATCGTCATCGCCTCGGGCCTTGGACTCGCTCTGGTCGCCGCCACGGTCAACCGGCTTCTCTCCGATCCTGGCGGAGGATGGTTCGCCTACGCGCCGAACACCGGTGTGGCGTATGGCCCGGGCGTCCGGACCGACATCTGGCGGGACGCCGGCATCTGGCTCGGTGCTCTGGCGGTGTGGACAGGCCTGGCTCTCTGGCTCTTCCGCCACCCCCGACAGGGCGCGTAGCTGGCGGGCGTCACCCCGGTCGAGCGGGCGGGATTCGAGCGAACACCCGAACGGAGTCCAATGTCGTCGACCCCAGAACCCGAGCACCTCAACAATCCCCATCACCGGCAAACGCTCGTCCAGGTCTTCCAGCATCCGGCGAGCCACAACATCGAGTGGCACTCCGTGTTGTCGCTGCTCGAAGCCGTCGGATCGGTCGAACTCCGCCATGACGGCGAGTACGCGGTTCACGTCGGTGCCGAGACGGCGTTCCTCCGCCGTCCGAAGGACAAGGACATCGACGTCGAGCAAGTCCTCGCCGTGCGCCGCCTGCTGACCGCGGCTGGATATGGCCCCGTCGTCGAGGCCCTCAAGGCCAAAGGTAAGGAGGTCTGACCAGGGCACTCCTGACGGGGCTCAACACACGCAGAACTCGTTGCCATCCGGGTCGGCCATGACCACCCAACTGACGTCCCCTTGGCCGATGTCGACCGGAGTCGCACCCAGGGACACGAGACGGTCGACCTCCGCCCGCTGATCTCCGGGGACGACCGGCGCGATGTCGAGATGAAGCCTGTTCTTCGTGAGCTTCGGGGGAAGTGGCGGGCCCCAGGTGATGAACGGGCCGGTGCCGTCTGGCGCGCGAATGGCGGTCTCCTCGTCCTGATCCCAGACCAACGGCCATCCGAGGGCTCGACTCCAGAAGTACCCCACCTCCCGCGAACCGTCGCATGTGATCGACCCGAGGCGTCCGCAGTCGGCGAGGAAGGCGTTGTCCGGCTCGATGATGCAGAGCTCGTTGCCCTCGGGATCGGCCAGGACGACATGGGGTTCGTCTGCGTCCTGGCCGATGTCGACATGTCGGGCGCCGAGCTCGACCAGCCGCTCGACCGTTCCCGTCTGGTCCTCGGTGGACCTGGTCGTCAGATCGAGGTGGATGCGGTTCTTGCCCGCCTTCTTCTCGGGGACCGGCAGAAAGTGGATCTGGAACCTGGTGCCATCGTTGGGCACGAGAGCGATGGCGCCGCCTCTGGTGTCGCCAGACGTCTGCCAGCCCAGGGCGCTGGCCCAGAAGCCTGCGAGGCGGAGCGGGTCGTTCGCATCGACGCACAGGGCGACGAGCTTCGACGACATCGTCACCACCACCGAGCCGAGCCTGCCACCGCGATGCAGCGTAGAGGTCTGAACCCGCGAAATCCGAAGAGCCCCTCAAACGATCCGGTGAGTGGCGGACACTGGTGTGGTCGATGAGCACAACGTCGGGAATCGCGTGACCAGCGACGCCGAGCACCGGCGGCGGTTCGACGCGCTGTTCGAGGCCCATCGGCTCGACATCGCGTCGTACTGCGGCTGGCGGACGGCTTCGAGGTCGGATGCCGAGGACGCCGTGGCCGAGGTCTTCCTGGTCACGTGGCGCAGGATCGAGACCGTCCCTTCGGGGGACGCGGCCCGGGCATGGCTGTACGCGGCCGCTCGTCGAGTGATGGCCAATCAGCGTCGTTCGCGCCGCCGCCGCACCGCCCTCGCTGATCGCCTCGCGGCAGGAGCGCCCGTTCGACGGATCACGCACGGTCGCCGGGGGCACGGAGGAGGCCACGGTGCACGCGGCGCTTGCCCGGCTGGCCGAGCGCGACCGGGAGGTTCTGCTGCTGGTCGAGTGGGAGGGCCTCCCTCCCGCCGAGCTCGCCACGGTGCTCGGGTGTCGCGAGGTGACGGCCCGGGGGCGGCTTCACCGGGCCAGGCGCCGGTTCCGAGAGGCGTTCGCGGCCGTCCGCCGCCACGACGGCGACCCGGCCCCGCCCCTCTCGCCGCCGCGGACCGACGGTCCGGCCACCGCGCGGAACCCTGGCCACCCGCCACCCGACCCGAGGCGCACCGTGCACCTGACGACCGGGACAACCATGAGAAAGGCCCAACCATGACCGGAACGGACAGCCTCGACTCCCTGCGCCGGGCCAACCCCCGTCACAGGCCCGGCTTCACCCAGGACGCCACCGATCTGACCCGGGCCGCCGGCGGCCCCCGACAGGTCGCGATGCACACGTCCCGCCCCCGCTCCCGGCCGGCGCCGGTATCGCGGTGGTCGAGGGCCGTGATCGGGATCCCGGCTGCCGCCGCGCTGATCGCCGCGGTCTCCGTCGCCGTTGTCGCCATCGGCTCGCCCACCGGGTCGCCGGTGGTGTCGCCGGCCGCCGCGATCGAGCAGGCCGTGACGGTGAGCGCCCAGGCGGCCGAGCAGTCGGGCACCGTCTCGATCGAGATGACCCAGGACGGCAACCTGTGGGGCGCCAGGTCGGTGCGCTGGAACGGCTCCGACATCTCGGTCACCAACGAGGACCCGGGCCGCACCCGAAAGGCCGGTCTCCTCGTCGTCGACGGCATCCTCTACGGTCCCGACCCCGAGAACCCCGGCGGCTGGTTCGAGCTCGGGTCGCCCGACAGCATCGATCCCGACTCGGGCACGACGCCGGACGAGTACCTGGCCACCGTGCGAGCGGACGCCGGCGGTGACACCTTCCGTCAGATCACCGAGGCCATGACCGATCTCACCACGAGCCCCGGCGACGACGGCTCGGTCGTGTACAGCGGCACCGTGCCCGCCGGGATCCTCGCTCCGGAGACCGGCACCAAGGAGGGCGTGCCGATCCGGGTGCTCCGGTACGGCTACGTCGCCCACGACGACGCCGCCAACCCCGACACTCCCGTCGTCGTGCGCATCACCGTGGGCGCCGACGGGACGATCGAGGAGCTCCATGCGACCTGGGGTGGCGCCTCGTCCTGGAGCTACCGGCTCAGCTTCAGCGATCTCGGCTCGACACCGGCGCCGATCGCGCCGGCCAACCCCCGACGGCTGTGCGTGGAGCGGGGCATCCCCTGCCCGCCGCCGATCCCAGCGCCCCCCGGGTGAGCCCCCGCACCCGGGGCTGAATCCCTGAAGCTCGTCCCGGAGGGGGCCAGCCGTCAAGGCTGGTCCCCTCCCGTTCGGCGGTTCGGGCGAGGTAGGGTTCCCGCATTGGGGAAGGTTGAGGTCGCGAGGCCTGCAATTGCATGGGCCCCCGGCCGACTTGCGGACACAGTCGCCTGGCAGTGGGCGCTCATCCTGCTGCCGACGGCGGCGTTCGTTGCGTTGGCGTGGCAGAGCCGCTGGATGTCGGACGACGGCTTCATGCATCTGCGCGTCGTCGACCAGGTCATCCACGGCCACGGCCCGGTGTTCAACGCCGGCGAGCGGGTCGAGGCGTCGACCAGCCCGCTCTGGGTCGCCCTGCTGGTCCTCGTCGCCTGGGTGCCGGGCCTGGCGCTGCCGTGGAAGGCGGTGCTCCTCGGCATCGCGCTGACCGCGCTCGGGATCGTCGCCGCGGCAGCGCGCCGCTGTCCGGCTGAGCGCGGCCGCGGCGGGGACGTCGGCACGAGCCGGGCTCGTGGTGCCCGTCGGTGCCGTGGCCCTTCTCGGGCTGCGGCCGCTCTGGGAATACGCCACGTCCGGCCTGGAGACCGGACTCGTGTTCAGCTGGCTCGGCCTGTGCTGCTGGTGGACCGCCCGGCGGGTCACCGTGGCGAGCCCGCCGAGCGGCCTCGCCGAGGCCGCCGGCGCCGTCCTCGTGGGCGTCGGGTGGCTGATCCGACCCGACCTCGCCCTGTTCAGCCTGGCGTTCGGGGCGGTGCTGCTCGTGGCCGTCGGCGCCGCCGGCTGGGGCGCCCGGCTCCGCTGGCTCGCCGCCGGGCTGGCCCTGCCGCTCGCCTACCAGGTGTTCCGCATGGGCTACTACGCCATGGTCGTCCCGAACACCGCGGTGGCCAAGGAGGCCAGTCACGCCAACTGGGGGCAGGGCTGGACCTACCTCGTCGACCTGGTTTCGCCCTACCACCTGTGGCTCCCGATCGGCGTGGCGGTCGCCCTCGTGGCGTGGCAGGCGACCGGCGACGTGCGGACCGACGAGCGGCTCCGGGCGGCGGCCCGCCTCGCGCCCGTGGCGGGCGCGGTGCTGCACACGCTGTACATCGTGCGGGTGGGCGGTGACTTCATGCACGCGCGCCTGCTGCTGCCCGCGGTGTTCGCCCTGCTGGCACCGGTCGGGCTGCCGCTCCCCCGTCGCGGGCGCCCGGCGCCCGCGATCGTGGCCGCCGGGCTCGTCCTCGGCGTGTGGACGGCGGTGAGCCTCGTGGCGCTGCGGGTGCACTACGACCTGCGGCCGGCGGGGTCGTCGGTCTCCCTCCCGGTGCGGGACGACGGGACCATCGAGGACGAGCGCGCGGTCACCGCCCTCTACGTCCGGCTCGATTACCCGGTGCGCGTCGACGACCTCGCCCTCTACCTGGAGCGCCGGCGCCACAGCCTCCCGGTGCGGGGCGAGCTGCGCGCCCGCTCCGACGCGACCCTGGAGCACGTCACGGCCCCGCTGCGCGAGGACTTCCCGCAGGACTACGCCGGCGGCTTCACACCGCCCGCCTACGCCTGGGGGCCGGACGTCTACTTCCTCGACGTCGGCGCGCTCGCCGACCCGGTGGGCGGCCACCTCCATGAGCTGGGCGGCGACCGGCCCGCGGACCTGAAGCCGGTGCCGCTGGTGTGGCAGCTCGCCGGGCGCACCTCCGCCCACCAGGTCCGCGGCGACGACGGCGAGGTCGTCGCGTCGGCGCGGGAGCTGGGTGACGCCGAGCGAGCCCTGGGCTGCGGTCAGCTCGCCGCCTACCTCCACGACATCCGTGCGCCGATGACGCCCCGGCGGTTCGTCGGCAACCTGTTCGACAGCCTGGCCAACACGTCGCTGCGGGTCCCGCGCGATCCGGGCGCCGCCGCCGACGCGCTGTGCCGCGCCTGAGACGATGCCGCCGCCGGTCAGGCTGGCGAACCGCACCTCGTGGTCGGCATAGCATCGAGCGATGGGGCATCGCGGACCGGTCGGACGATTCACCGCGTGCTTGTTGCTCATCGCCGCCGTCGGCCTGGCCGGGCGGGTCGTGTACGTCGTGGCGGTCCCGAGCGACTTCGGCGGCCTCTACGACGCGCGCTCTGGTACACGAGCGAGGCCGAGTTCCTGGTTGACGGCGACTGGTTCCGGTCCCCCAGCACTCAGCCTCCCAGCACTCACCCTCCCGACGACCACACGGCAGGCCACGGCCCCCTCACCGTTCTTCTCCTGGCACCGGCCGCACTGATCGGCGAGGACAGCGTCCTCCCCATGCGGTTGACCATGGCCGTCCTCGGCGCGGCGTCGATCGTCCTCATCGGGCTGCTCGCTCGGACGATCGCCGGGGAGCGTGCGGGCATCGCCGCCGCCGCCGTCGCCGCCGTCTATCCGTTCCTGTGGGTGAGCGACGGGCTCATCATGTCCGAGACCCCGACGGTCCTGCTGGTGACCGCCACCCTGCTCGCGGCCTACCGCGTTCTGGCGCACCCCACGTGGGGTCGGTTCGTCATCCTCGGCGTGCTCGGCGGGCTGGCGGCGCTGGCCCGGGCGGAACTTGCGCTGTTCGTCCCGCTGCTCCTCGTCCCCATCGCCTATCGAACCGCGGGCACGTGGCGAAGTCGAACGCTGCGAGCCGGCGTCAGCGTCGGCGTCGCTGGGCTCGTGGTCGCGCCGTGGCTCCTCTACAACCTCGCCCGCTTCGAGAAACCCACGTTCATCTCGACCCAAGACGGTGTCGCCCTTCTCGGCGGTAGCTGCGACGAAGCATTTTCGGGCCCCCACATAGGGCTGATCGGCGGGCCACCCGACTGCGGGTTCGGGGAGTACCCGAGCGGCGACGAGTCCGTCCAGTCGGACGTCGCACGACGGCGCGCGCTGCGCTACCTCGAGGACCACCGGGAACGGCTCCCGCTCGTCGCCACCGTCCGGGTCCTGCGGACCTGGAACCTCTATCGCCCGTGGGACATGGTCGAGATCAACACGTCGGAGGGGCGCCCACGCTGGGCCACCGCGGCGGGCCTGTGGTTCTTCTACCCGCTCGCCGTCTTGGCCGTGCTGGGCGGTCGCCAGCTCCGGCGCCGACGAGTACCCCTCTGGCCGCTCGTCGTGCCGATCGCCGTCACAATCGTGGTGAGTGCCGCGTTCTGGGGGCAGACGCGGTTTCGGGCGCCCGCGGAGCCGGTGCTGGTGGTCCTGGCTGGAACGGGGATCGCCTGGCTGACGGCCCGGGCGACCAACCGCGTTTTGCCCGCGGAACAGGTCGTCATGGCGACCAGTTCCGCGGACAAAACGCGAGATGACCCTCGCGCCCACGGCGGGATGGTGCCGGTAGCTTCGCGAATGCCCACCCTCGGCCTCAAGCTGTCGCCCCAGAACTGCACGATCGAGGACCTGCGGGCCGTCTTGGCGCATCACGGACGAGGCCGGGTTCGACCATCTGTGGGCCTTCGACCACTTCAGCCCGCGATCTTCGCCGACCCCGCCGGGGATGTGTTCGAGGGGATGACGCTCCTGGCCGCGATGGCCGAGGCGACCTCGCGTGTGCGGATCGGGCTGATGGTGGCCGGGAACACCTACCGGCACCCGGCCGTGCTGGCCAAGATGGCGACGACGATCGACCACCTGTCCGGGGGGCGGCTCGAGTTCGGGCTCGGTGCCAGCGGGGCCGAGGCCGAGCACACGATGCTCGGGATCCCCTTCGGCTCACCCGGTGAGCGCATCCGCCGGCTCGGCGAGGCGCTGACCGTGTGCCGCAGGTTGTGGACCGAGGAGCTGCGTGACCTTCGCCGGCCGGTTCTACACGCTCACCGACGCGGTTGCGAACCCGAAGCCGCGGCAGCGGCCGCACCCGCCGGTCTGGGTCGGCGGCACGGGCGAGAAGCTGACGCTGCGGGTCGTCGCCGAGCACGCCGACGTGTGGAACATGATCGGCCCGGTCGAGGATGTCGTGCGCAAGGCGTCGGTCCTCGACCGCCACTGCGCCGACATCGGCCACGATCCGGCGGAGATCAAGCGCTCGGTCCAGCCGCGCTTCGACGCGACCGACCCGGCGGCCATGGTCGACCTGCTGCACGCCTACATCGCCGCCGGGTTCACCGAGAACGTCGTCTACGTGCCCCCCGGCGGCGACCCGGTGCGCACCGCCGAGATCGCCGCCGAGCGGGTCCTCCCCGAGATCGACCGGTCGTGACGCGCACCCAGAGCATGCGCTCGAAGCAGCCACCGCTCGCCAGCGCACTGCCCGCGGGGCCTGCACGGACGGGCGTTCGACTGCTGAGCGATGGCCGACGGGTACGGTTCCCCGCCGTGCCCTCGTTCACCGCCGCCGACGGCGTGGAGATCGTGTACCAGTGCTGGGGCGCGCCGTCGGCCGAGCCGCCCGTCGTGCTGCACCACGGGTTCGTGGCCGACGCCAACCTCAACTGGGCCGGGCCCGGGGTCGTCGCAGCCCTCGTGGCCGCCGGGCGCTACGTCGTCGCGCCCGACGCCCGGGGCCACGGTGCCTCCGGCAAGCCCCACGACCCCGCCGCGTACGGCGAGGGGGCCATGGCCCGCGACCTCGGCACCCTGTTCGACGTCATCGGCGCGGACGCCGTCGACCTGGCCGGCTACTCGATGGGGGCGGTCGTGGCGCTGCTGGCCGCCACGGCCGACACCCGGATCCGGCGGCTGGTGGTCGGTGGCGTCGGGTGCGGGATCGTCGAGGTCGGCGGGGCCGACACGCGGGTGATCGAGCCCGCGGCCATGGTCGCCGCCCTGGAGGCCGACGATCCCGACACCATCACCGACGTCGGCGCCGCCGGGTTCCGGCGGTTCGCCGACGCCGTGGGGGCCGACCTCCGCGCGCTGGCGTGCCAGGCCCGGACGATCCACGGCGCCCCGCTGGCCCTCGACCGCATCACCGCCCCGACCCTCGTGCTGGCCGGCGATCAGGACCCGCTCGCCGCCCGGCCCGAGGTGCTGGCGGCCGCCATCCCGACGCCCGGGTGGCGACGCTGACCGGCGACCACTTCGGCGCCGTCGTCGATCCCCGGTTCGCCGGCCTGACCGTCGATTTCCTGGGCGGCGGGGACGCCGGCACCTGATAGACACGGTCCGATGGCCGCGTGTCCCGGGTGTGGGTTCCCGCTCGCCGCACTCGACGTCGATGGGCCGAACGCCGGCACGCCACTCGCGTGGCACTACGACGAGACCGGGGCCCGCGACGCCCCCGATCGCATCCGGGCGCTCGCCGGCGAGGTGGCCGGGCTCGTGCGGGCCACTCCACCGGCGCGCCTCACGGTTCGGCCGTCGCCGGCGGTGTGGTCGGGCCTCGAGTACGCCTGCCACGTCCGCGACGTGCTGCTCGTGCAGCGGGAGCGGGTGCTCGCGGTGCGGCGGGGCGAGGGTGACGGCACGACCTCGATGGGGCGGGACGAGCGGGTCGAGCACGACGGGTACGACCAGCAGCGTCCCGACGACGTCGCTGTGCAGGTCGTCCACGCCGCCCTGCTGTTCTCCGGTGTCCTGTCGCGGCTCGGCGACGACGACTGGAGCCTGACCATCGGGTACCGGTTCCCCGCGCCGGCCCGGCGGTCGCTGCGGTGGGTGGCCGTCCATACCGCCCACGAGGTCGCGCACCACCTGCACGACATCCGCGCGCAGCTGGGCGGGGCGGCGCCGGCCTGACGGGCGCTAGAACTGGTCGGGGTGCGGCGCGGCGTTGCCCAGCCGCGAGCCGCTGAACTCCAGCGTGGACGCCGCCACCCGCCGCCAGAACGGCCAGATCGACGGCGTGATGCGCAGCTCGATCCCCGCGGCCGCGTGGCGGCCGAGCAGGTCGTCGATCTCGACGCGATCGACCGCCTCGACCGCGTCGTCGGTGACCCAGTAGCCGCCGACCGTGTCGTGGGGCCGGAAAGGCCCGGTCGGTAGCCGGTAGGCGTACAGCCGGCACGCCCGCACCCGGGCGAGCCAGCTCGTCTCGATCAGGTGGACCCGGGTCGCAGCGCTCTGGCCGAAGAACCGCTCGCGGTCCTCGGGCGTGGTCGCCGCCGACGTCCAGATGCAGCCCCGGGGGCAATCCCGCGGGAACCAGAACATCGGAGCGTGGCGCGTGTCGACCGCCCACACCAGCGGCGGCGCGTCGGGGTTGGTCGCCGGCGTGTGGGGGCGGAACGTGCCGAGCGCCGGGTCCTCGCTGTAGTGCCACAGCGCGAACCCGCCCTCGCCGTCGTACGGCGGTGCCGCCTGGCGGGCGAGCAGCGACTCCGGATAGTCCGCTCCCACGCATCCGAGCTTGCCACGGCGTCCACCCGACGTCGGCGACAGCCGTCGGGGCCGACCGCAGAGCCCGCCACCCGCTGGCTAACCTGGCTCCGAAGCGTGTGCTGAGGGCCACCGAGGGGAGGACACGTGACAGAGCAGGCTCGGCGGGGCGAACAGGTCCCGGAGGCGGCGGCGATCGATCCCGAGGTGGCGCACTCCGCCCGCGTGTTCGACTACCTCCTCGGCGGCGACACCAACTCCTGGCGGGGGTCAACCTGGTGGTCGGGCTCGGCAGCCGGCTGTGCGCGCTGGTGGCGCCCGCCGCACTCCCCGGCGACGTCGGGCCGTTCGAGGACCTCGACGGCGTCGACGGCGTCCGGATCCCGGCCGACCAGCACGACGTGTGGGTGTGGCTCCACTCGTTCGGTCCCGACGCCGTGTTCGACGCGGCGCGCCGGGTGCACGCCGACCTCGCTGGCCTCGCCACCGTCGTCGACGAGGCACCGACCTTCGCCTACCAGGCGAGCCGCGACCTGACCGGCTTCGAGGACGGGACCGAGAACCCGCCGATCGACGAGGCGCCCGCCACCGTCATGGTCGCCGCGGGGCGGCCCGGCGCCGGCAGCAGCGTCGTGCTCGTGCAGCGCTGGGTCCACGACCTGGACGCGTTCGACGCCCTGCCCCGCGACGAGCAGGACCAGGTCATCGGCCGCAGCCTGGCGACCGGCGAGGAGCTGCCGGACGAC
Organism: uncultured Acidimicrobiales bacterium; assembly: GCA_963830865.1. Classification (GTDB taxonomy): domain Bacteria; phylum Actinomycetota; class Acidimicrobiia; order Acidimicrobiales; family VFJN01; genus ZC4RG19. Next base: position 173,411 of record CAWHNU010000004.1, read on the forward strand.
GTCCGCTCGCCCGCGGCCCACATCAGCCGGGTCGTGCTGGAGGACGCCACCGGGGAGGAGCTGGAGATCTTCCGCCGCTCGACCGCCTGGGGCGGCGTCGCGCGAGCACGGGCTGATCTTCGTGGCGTTCGAGCGCGGAGCGGTCCCGGCTCGACCGCATGCTGCGCCGCATGGTCGGCGCCGACGACGGGGTGCGCGACAACCTGACGTCGATCTCCCGGTGCACGGCCAGCGCCTGGTACGTGGCGCCGCCGGTCGAGGCGTTCCGCGCCGGTTAGGAGGCGGTCTCCTCGACGGCGGGATCGAGCGGCACCACCGCCGGAAGGCCCGACAGCTCGACGGACCGCCGCGCCGGCGAGCCGACCGGTGCCGAGACCGCCACGTCGATCTGCAGCGTCTCGAGCCGCTCGACGAGCTGGAACAGGACCCGCAAACCGGCGCTGTCGATGTACTCGACGCCGGCCAGGTCGACGATCACCGCGGTCGACCGGTTGCTGATGGCGTCGATCAGGTCGGACTCGACGTCGTCCGCGTTGGACAGGTCGATCTCGCCGACCAACGTGACGCGGACGACGTCGCCCTCCGACGTGGCCGTGACCTCCGCCGCGGTCACGACGGCTCCCCCGGCCGCCCGAGCCGCCGGTGGATGACGACCTGCGTGCCCCCGGGGCCGCGATCGACCGTGACCTCGTCGACGGCGGCTCTCATGATCAGCGCGCCGCGGCCCCGGTTGGTGCCCCGCGGCGGGCGCCACCGGCCCGAGTCCCGGACCGTCGCCACCACCAGATCCGGCTCGCGGAGCTCGAGCCGCACACTCATGTCGCCTCCCTCGGGGCCGTAGGCGTGCTCGACCACGTTGCTCGTCGCCTCGCCGACCGCCACCAGCACGTCGGTGACCTCGGTCGAGCCCGCGCCCGCGTCGGCCATCCACCGGCGCACCGCGGCGCGCACGTCGCCCAGGGCCGATGCCACCGCCGGCATCGTCACCTCCAGCGGGTCCGTCCCGCCGTCGAGCCGGCGCACGGCCAGGAGCGCCACGTCGTCGGCCGGGCGCTCGCCGCCGATCAGCCGGCCCATGATCGCCGAGCACACGGTCTCGGCCGGGGCCGGCGACACCGCCTGGCGGAGCAGCTCGAGGCGGTCGTCGATCGCCGTGTCGCGCCGCTCGATCAGGCCGTCCGTGTAGAAGCACAGGACCGCCCCCGGGGGCACCGTCGCGCTCGTGACCCGCCGGCGACCCGGCCGGGCGATGCCGAGGGGCGGGTCGACCACCGGGCCCAGGAACCGCGCCGGCCCGCCGGGCACGGCGATGACCGGCGGCGGGTGGCCGGCGATCGACAGGTGGACGGTCTCGAACGAGGCGTCGAGGATGGCGACGACCGCGGTGGCCATCTCGCCGGCATCGAAGTGACGGAGCTGGCGGTCGGCCATGTCGAGGACGGCGCTGGGGCTCTGCTGGTTGACCAGGGCGTGGGCCCGCAGGGAGCTGCGCACCCGGCCCATCACCGCGGCCGCCCGCAGGCCCCGGCCGACGACGTCGCCGATCGTGATGCACACCCGGCCGGACGGGAGGGTGAAGACGTCGTACCAGTCGCCCCCGACGGTCTCGGCCCCGCCGGCGATGTAGCGGGCGCCGGTCTCCAGGCCCGGCACCTGCGGCAGCCGCTCGGGCAGCAGGCTGCGCTGCAGCACGCCGGACGCCCGCCGCTCGGTGTCGCTGAGCGACGCCTGGGTGGCGAGGGCGACCCGGTCGGCCACCATCTGCAGGAGGTCGACGTCCGCGGCGTCGAAGTGGCGTGGGCGCAGCGTCCCCACGTGGAGGACGCCGAGCAGCTCGCCCGCGGCCAGCAGGGGCACGCCGAGGAGCGAACGGATGCCGCGCTCGCGCAGCAGGGGGTTCACGACGTCGGCGTCGTCCAGGTCCTCGATCGTCGCCGGCCGCCGGGAGGCCGCGATCCGGCCGGCGAAGCCCTGGCCGAGCGGCACGCGGGCGCCCTGGTACACCTCCTCCTCGATGCCCCGGGCGGCGGTGGCGATGAGCTGCTCGTTGGGCTCGTCGAGCAGCAGAACGGCGGCCGTGTCGGCCCGGAGCACCTCGCGGACCCGGTCGAGCAGCTCGACGAGCAGGTCTTCGACGCCGAGGTTGGCGAGGCCGGACTCGGTCAGCGACTCGATGTTCCGCAGCCGGTCGGCCGCCGCCTGGTTGGGGCTGCCCGAGGGCGTCGACACGTCGAAGGAATCTACCGGGGCACCGTCGGCGGCGGGGTCAGCCGGCGGTCGGCGCGGCGCGATGGCGGGCGATCAGCCGGTCGAGCAGCAGCTCGGCCCGGCGAGCCGCTTCGGCGGTCCAACGCGGGTCGGACCGCAGCGCCGGGCCCTCCGCACTGCGCAGCACGGTCACCCCCGGCGTGCGGGTGCGGACGACGCTGCGGCGGCGGGAGGTGGACACCGCCGCACATTCTACGCTTGCGGGGACGCTATCGGTGGTGGACGGTCGGCCTCGGTCGCCGGGCGGACGATGAACGCCACGGTGAAGCTGGCGGCGACCAGGACGGCGGTGACCGCCAGCGCGGTCCACAGCGCCTGGCGGGCGTCGCCCGCCGGCCCGACCACCAGGCTGCCCGCGGCGACGAACGGCAGCACCGTCGCCACGGCCGCCAGCCGGCGGGGCCAGGCCAGGATGCGTGTCACCAGCGGGTGCTCCTCGATGTTGGCGACCAGACCCCCGAGCGCGCCGACCAGGGCGAGGATGGCCGCGGCCGCCAGCTCGGTCCGGGAGTCCGACGCTGCCGAGGTGATCGTGTCGAGCCGCCACGCCCCGACGACGAGCGTGATCGCCGCGACGGTCGTGGCGAACCACGCCGCCCGCAGCCAGCCCCGCCGGGCCGGACGCAGCGACCAGCGGACCTCGGCCACCCCCTGGTCGGACCCGGAGCCGCGCAGGGCGATGCGCAGGTGGTCGCCGGGGTCGACGTCGATGCACTCCATGTCGTCCTCGGCCGGCCCGACCCACAGGCTCGCCACCGGCACGTCCAGGCCGACCGGCATGTCGGCCTCGAAGTGGTAGCTCTCCCCCGCGAACAGCCCCTCGGCCGGCGACGCCGCTCGCCGGGGGATCCAACCCAGCGCCGCCAGCGGCGCCCAGGGCCACGGCTCGTCGGCCAGCTCGCCCAGCTCGTCGCAGCTGAACTTGACGATCCGCTGGGTGCCGGGCCGGTCGGTCACGAGCGTGATGAGGAGGAACTGGTCGGTGAGGCGCTCCAGCACGAGCATGAAGATGTCGTCGTCGCGCAGCACCGCCCGCTGGCCGTCGCCGTCGTCGAACGCCGCCCGGGCGGCCAGCCGGTCGGGAAGCGGGGCGGTCAGGCGGAGGGCGATCTCGTCGGCCACGTCGCCGTCGAGCGGCCCGCCGACGACCTCCTCGGCCCAGGACCGCATGCCGCGCACGGTCAGCAGCGCCTGCTGTTGGCGGGTCAGCACCGGCAGCGCGGCGCCGGACTCGTCCCGGCAGTCGAAATTGACCAGCGTCTCCTTGCGCAGCGTCGTGAGCGGGATCAGCCGGAACCGGGCCTCGCCGACCCGGATCTCGGGCGCGGCCGGCGGCACCGTGAAGTGGACGCTCTGGCGACGCCGGAACGTCGTCTCGTCGCGGTAGTCGAGGGCGTCCACCCGCCGGTGGACCCAGTCCGGGTGGGCGATGAGCATCCGGATCGTCTCGAGCCCGGGCAGGTCGGCCCGCAACGCGGCGGCCAGCTCTGCCCGCGGCCAGCCCTCGCCGGGCTCAGGCGGGCCCAGGGACGTTCTCCCGGCGGGTTCCGATGGCGCAGCCGACCAGCATCAGCAGCAGGCCGCCGAAGCTCAGGTAGATCGCCGGGCCCCACCCCGGCGCCCCGTCGTGGTCGAACACCTTCACCACCGCGGCGCCGTGGAGGACCGTGCCGACGAGCACGGAGCCGACCGCACAGATGCGGGAGCCGACCGCGCCCCTCTCGTCGACGAGGTTGACGATCAGGCCGAAGATCCCGAGCATCACGAACCCGGTCACGCCCCGGCCGCCGCGGCTGCGCGGCACCCACCAGCACGAGAACACGACGGCCAGGATGCCGAAGACGACCAGCATGATCCACGACCCGTTGGCGTAGTAGCGGAGGAAGGCGTAGTCCTCGTCGACCTCGGCGGAGCCGCCGATCGGCGACACGGGCGTGGGCGACACGGGCGTGGGCGTCACCGGCACGCCGATCGGGCCGCCGCTGCCGTCGGTGACCGGCGGGATCGTCGTCGGGACGGTGGCCGTCGGGTCCGGCTCGGGCACCGACAGGCCGCCGCTGACGACCGACTCGTGCAGCTCGCTCAGCCCGTCGCCGATCTCGCTGAGCGTGACCGACTCGCTGCTCCCGTCGGCCAGGTCGACGCTGTACCAGGCGAGCGCGGTGTGGGACAGGATCAGCAGCGCCAGCCCCACCAGGCCGAGCGCCAGGCCGACGCCCGGCCGGTGGCGGATGTGGGTCTGGCCGGGCGCGTAGCCGGGATAGCCGTAGGCCTGCGGGCCGTAGCCGGCGGGCGGCGGGCCCCACCGCGGCGCAGGCGGCGGGCCCCACTGTGGCGCGGAGCCCGGGGGCGGGCCGAACGCCGTGGGCGCCGGCGGGGGCGGATCGCCCCACCCGGGCGGCGGTGCGCCGCCGGTGGACGACAGGCCCCGGCCCGCCTGGTCGGCAAAGCCCCACCAGGGCACGCCGCCGGCGCCGGCGGGGGCGGGCGCGGGCGCGGCGCCCAGGTCCGGGGCCGGGGGCGGCGCGGCCGCGGCGCCGTTGGTGCCCGGCGGCCCCGAGCGGGGGTCTTGGCGCGGCGGCGGGGCCCACCCGGGCCCCGGCGAGTACGGGGAATCCGCCCCCGCGCCGTTGCGATCGCTCATCGCTGGCTGTTCCTCGTGTTGGTGGACGGCCCCAGCCGCCCGTCGGCCAAACGGTACCAACGGTCCGGCCGCGGGCTGGGTCGCCCCCCGGGTCGCCCCCGCCCTCAGGGCTGGGGCGGCCGGTGGAGGCGCACGACCCCCTCGTCCATGGCCGCCTGGGCGACCGCCTCGGCCACCCTCTGGGCCACGCGCACGTCGAACACGGACGGCACGATGTGGTCGGGGGCCAGATCGTCGGCGGACACGCAGGCGGCGATGGCCTTGGCCGCGGCCAGCTTCATGCCCTCGGTGATGGTCGTGGCCGCCACGTCGAGCGCGCCCCGGAAGATGCCCGGGAACGCCAGCACGTTGTTGATCTGGTTGGGGTAGTCGCTGCGGCCCGTGGCGATCACCCGGGCGATGCCGTCGGCGTCCTCGGGGGTGATCTCGGGGTCGGGGTTGGCCAGCGCGAACACGATCGGGTCGGCCGCCATCCGCCGCAGGTCGGCCGCGGTGACGAGGCCCGGCCCCGACACGCCGATGAACACGTCGGCGCCGGGCAGCACCTCGGCCAGCGTGCCCTCGCGCCGCTCGGGGTTGGTGTTCTCGGCGAACCACAGCTTGGCGACGTTGAGGTCGTCGCGGCCCGCCCAGATCGCCCCCTTGCGGTCGACGCCGATGATGTCGGGGACGCCGGCCTCCATGAGGATCTTGGTGATCGCCACCCCGGCCGCGCCGACGCCGGCGATGACGACCCGGAGATCGTCCATCTTCTTGTCCACGATCTTCAGCGCGTTCTCCAGCGCGGCGAGCGTCACCACCGCGGTGCCGTGCTGGTCGTCGTGGAACACCGGGATGTCGAGCAGCTCCTTCAGCCGCTCCTCGACCTCGAAGCACTCGGGCGCCGCGATGTCCTCGAGGTTGATGCCCCCGAACACCGGGGCGATCCGCAGGACGGTCTCGACGATCTCGTCGGCCGACGACACGTCGAGGCACACGGGGAAGCCGTCGACGCCGCCGAAGTGCTTGAACAGCAGCGCCTTGCCCTCCATCACCGGCAGCGCCGCCTCGGGCCCGATGTCGCCCAGGCCGAGCACGGCGGTGCCGTCGGTGACGATGGCGACCGTGTTCTTCTTGATCGTGAGGTCGTGGACCCGGTTGGGCTCGGCGGCGATGGCGTTGCACACCCGGGCGACGCCGGGCGTGTAGGCCATCGACAGGTCGTCGCGGTCGGCGACCGGCATGCGCGCGAGCACCTCGATCTTGCCGCCGTCGTGCATGAGGAAGGTGCGGTCGAGCACCTCCAGCACCTCGCAGCCCTCGAGCCCGTCGGCCGCGGCGCGCACCGCGGCGATGTGGTCCTCGCCGCGGCAGTTGACGACCACGTCCTCCTCGAGGGCCGGACCGCGTACGTCGAACCCGCCGATGGCGGTGATGTTGCCGCCGGCGTCGCCGATGGCGGTGGCGAGGCGGCCGAGGGAGCCCGGACGGTTGTCGAGCCGGACCCGGAGACGGATCGAATAGGCAGCGGTCGGCGATGGCACGGGCGGAAAGTAGCCGCGCGACGACACGTGCCCCCAACCGGTTATCCGAGTCGTACCGTGGGGAGCGTGCCAGGCGTGTTCGACATCCTCACGACCGACGGCTTCGAGCAGGTCGCCTACTGCCACGACCCCGGGACCGGCCTGCGGGCGATCATCGCGATCCACTCGACCGCCCTCGGGCCGGGGCTCGGCGGCACGCGCTTCTACCCCTACGCGTCCGAGGTCGACGCACTCGTCGACGTGTGCCGGCTGGCGCGGGGGATGACCTACAAGCACGCGGTGTGCGGCAACGACCTGGGCGGCGGCAAGGCCGTGATCCTCGGCGAGCCGGGCACGCTGCGCAGCGAGGCCCTGCTGCGGGCCTACGGGCGGTTCGTCGAGGGCCTGTCGGGCCGCTACCTCACGGCCGAGGACGTGGGCACCACCCAGGCCGACATGGACGTCATCCGGCGCGAGACCCGCCACGTCACCGGCGTGAGCGAGTCGCTGGGCGGGTCGGGTGACCCCTCCCCCGCCACGGCATGGGGCGTGCTGTGGGCGATGAAGGCGGTGGCCGAGCGCCTGTGGGGCACGCCGTCGCTGAGCGGGCGGCACGTGTGCATCTCCGGGGTCGGCAAGGTCGGCGGGGCACTGGCCGAGCATCTCGCCGCCGAGGGCGCCAAGCTGACGGTCACCGACGTCGACGGCGCCGCGGTCGACGCCGTCGTCGAGCGGTTCGGGGCGGTGGCGGTCGCCCCCGAGACGGCCCACACCGTCGGCTGCGACATCTTCTCGCCGTGCGCGCTGGGCGCGGTGCTCAACCCGGTCACGATCCCCGAGCTGCGCTGCGACGCCGTGGTCGGATCGGCCAACAACCAGCTCGCCGCGCCGGCCGACGCCGAGCGGCTGCGCCACCGGGGCATCGTCTACGCCCCCGACTACATCGCCAACGCCGGCGGCGTCATCAACATCGCCGAGGAGCCGCACGGCTACGACCGCCAGCGGGCCTACGACCGCATCCGGACCATCCACGACACGCTGCTGGCGGTGTTCGACCGGGCCGAGGCCGACGGGACGACCACAGCGGCCGCGGCCGACCGCCTGGCCGAGGAGCGCATCGCGGCGGTGAGCCGCACCCGCCTCATCCGCACCTCCCGGTGACCTGAGGTTCGCGCAGACGTAACCCGTCTCCGGCCGGGCGCGGCCGCCCGGGTCGCTAGGGTCGCCGGCAGTGGCCATCGTCCTCGTCATCGTGATCGTGGCCGCCGGGCTGGCAGGCGCCGTGCTGGTCCGCGGCCGCCAGGACCTGCAGCGGCGGCTCCGGGCCGCCGGCGACGAGACCCGGCAGGCCGAGGAGCGGCTGGCGGCCGTGACGGCCGAGCGGGACCAGTTGCGGGGCTCGCAGGAGTGGTTCGCCGCCGCCAACGCCCGCGCGACAGCCGAGGCCGACCGCCAGCGCGAGCGCGCCGACGAACAGGAGCAGCGCCACCGCGAGGCGGCCGAGCGGGCCGACGACCTGGAGCAGCGCCAGCGCGAGGTCGCCGACGACCTGGAGCAGCGCCAGCGCGACGCGGCCCACGACCTGGAGCGGCGCAGCGCGAGCGGGCCGACGACCTGGACCGGCGCCAGCGGGAGGCGGCCGAGCAGGCCGCCGCCAACGGTGCGGCCGAGGCCGACGCCGGGGCCGGGGCCGGGGCCGGCGGCGGTGCGGGGGCGTTCGCCGGGGGCGGCCCGCCCGACGACGGCGTGTGGCTGCTGCTGCTGGCCCACATCGCCCGGCGCTGGGGGGCGGTGGTGGGCGTTCCGCCAGCCGGGCGGGCGGTGACCACCGGATCGGCGGCCGACCAGCTGCGCGAGGCCGTCGCCCGCGAGACCGAGCGGCTGCGGGAGGAGGTCGGCGTCGACGTCGAGGTCGTCGTGCCGGCCGGCGACACGGGCGGCGCCGGTGGCGTCGAGAGGCCCCGGCTCGGCGACAACCCGGCCGACCGGGTGCCGGCGCTGCTGGCCGCGGTCGAGCTGCTCGGCGTGCTGGCCTCCTCCGCGCAGCAGGTGACGGTGACGATCGGCGCGGAGCTGGTGCTGGTGGGCGACGGCTGGTTCGACGACGGCGAGCTGGCGGCCGTGCGCGACCGGGCCGCGGCGGCCGGCGCGGTGGTCGGGCCCATCGTGGTGGACGGCGAGCGTGCGGAGGTCGTCGTCGCCGCCAGCGACGGGGCCGCGGCGGTGGTGGCCGGGCCCTAGAAGACAGGAACGCGTTACCGTTCTGTTGCGTGGCCAAGACGATCGGCGAGGCGCGGAGCGGCGGGTCGACCGGGACGACCGCCCTCGACGTGGCGGTGTTCGTGGACGAGCGGCGGCCGGGCACGCCGCTGCCGCCGCCGGTCGACAGTTAGCCGGCCAGCCCGACGTCCTTCTCGAACGGGAAGCCGAGGTCCGGCGCGGTGACCAGCGCCCGGACCGGCAACCCCTGCTCGGCCGCCAGCGCGGTGACCGTCCCGCCCCGGTCGACCACCGGCACGAGCAGCACCGGTTCGGCACCGGCGTCCCGGACCACGGCCGCGGCCTCGAGCATCGACACGCCCCGGGTCACGGCGTCCTCGGTGATGGCCACCCGGTCGCCCACCTCGAGCGCACCGGCCAGCCGGCCGCCGGCGCCGTGGTCCTTGGCCGTCTGCCGGACGCTGAAGGCCCGCAGCGGCCGGCCCCGGACCGCGGCGATGCCGGCGGTGGCGAAGGCGACGGCGTCGGCGCCCATCGTCAGCCCGCCGAGGGCGGTCACGTCGTCGGGCAGGACCGCCAGCAGGGCGTCGGCCACCAGCAGCATGCCGTCGGGACGGCACGTCGTCTGCTTGGCGTCGATGAACCAGTCGCTGCGCCGGCCCGACTTGAGCACGAAGTCGCCCCGCCGCACCGCGTGCGTGAGCAGGTGCTCCACGAGCGCGGTCGTGGCGGTGGCCGGGGTGGGCGTCATGCCAGGTGCACCTCCCGTCCGGAGCCGGAGGCCGGGGCCAGGCGCCCCACCTCGACGGCGGCGTGCCCCGACCGGCGCAGCCCCGCGAGCGTGCGGGCGGCGTCGTCGGGCGGCACGACCACGACCATACCGAGGCCGAGGTTGAACACCCGGGCCATTTCCTCGTCGCCGATGTCGCCCCGGCGCTGGATCTCGCCGAAGATCCTGGGCACCTCCCACGCGTTGCGCTCGAGCCGGGCGTCGACCCCGTCCGGCAGTACCCGGGGCAGGTTGCCGACGAGCCCGCCCCCGGTGATGTGGGCCACGGCCCGCACGTCCACGTCGCCGAGCAGCGCTCCCACCGCCGGGGCGTAGATGACCGACGGCTCCAGCAGCTCGTCGGCCACGGTCCGGCCGCCGAACAGCTCGTCGTCGAGGCCGAGGCCCGCCCGCTCGAACAGCACGCGGCGGGCGAGCGAATAGCCGTTGGACCGCAGGCCGGGCGACGGCAGCCCGACGAGCACGTCGCCGGCCCGGACCGCGTCTCCGGTCAGGATGCGGTCGCGCTCGACCACCCCGACCGTGAACCCGACCAGGTCGAACTCGCCGGGGTCCATCGCGCCCGGGTGCTCGGCCATCTCGCCGCCGACCAGCGCACAGCCGGCCCGGCGGCAGCCCTCGGCGACGCCGGACACCAGGGCGTCGATCACGTCGGGGTCGAGCCGGCCGACCGAGATGTAGTCGAGGAAGAAGAGCGGCTCGGCGCCCTGGCACACGACATCGTCGACGCACATGGCCACGAGGTCGATGCCGATCGTGTCGTAGCGGCCGGCGGCCCGGGCGACCATCGCCTTGGTGCCGACGCCGTCGGTGGAGCTGACCAGTACCGGCTGGCGGTAGCCGGACGGCAGCGACACCAGCCCGCCGAACCCGCCGATGTCGCCCAGCACCTCGGGGCGGTAGGTGGAGCGGACCTTGTCCTTGATCCGCTCGACGGCGGCCTCGCCGGCCGCGATGTCGACCCCGGCGGCGCGGTAGGTCTCCCCCATCGCCCCGCCTCAGGCGGTCGTGCCGTCGAGTGCCGGCTGCACGATGTCGGCGGCGGGCGCCACGAGGTGGTCCTCCAGCACGTCCTTGCGCAGCGTGACCGGCACCGGCACCGGGTAGTCGCCGGTGAAGCAGGCGTGGCAGAACCCACCGCCGGCCGCCCCGGTCGCCTCGACCAGCCGGTCCAGGTCGAGGTAGGCGAGGGTGTCGACGTTGAGGTACTCGCGGATGCGCTCGACCTCGAACCTGTAGGCGAGCAGCTCGGTGCGGTCGCCGGTGTCGATGCCGTAGAAGCACGACCAGCGCACGGGGGGTGACGGGATCCGCAGGTGGACCTCGCGGGCGCCGGCCTCGCGGAGCATGCGCACGAGCTGCTGCTGGGTGGTGCCCCGCACGATCGAGTCGTCCACGACGACGAGCCGCTTGCCGGCGATGTTCTCCCGCAGCGGGTTGAACTTCATCCGCACCGCCTGGGCCCGCATCGCCTGGTTGGGGGCGATGAAGCTGCGGCCGACGTAGCGGTTCTTGACCAGGCCCTGGCCGAACGGGATGCCGCTGTGGCGGGCGTAGCCCTCGGCCGCCGGCACGCCGGACTCGGGCACGCCCATGACCATGTCGGCGTCGACCGGCGCCTGGTCGGCCAGCGCCTCGCCCATGCGGAGCCGGGCCTGGTGGACGCTCTGGCCGTAGAGCCGGCTGTCAGGCCGGGCGAAGTAGACGAACTCGAACAGGCAGAGGTGGGGATCGACGGTGTCCGGGTGGAAGGGATGGACCGACCGGGGCCCGTCGCCGTCGATGACCACCATCTCGCCGGGCTCGAGCTCGCGGATGAACTCGGCGCCGACGATGTCGAGCGCGGGGGTCTCGGAGGCCAGGACCCAGCCCCCGTCGTCGGGGAAGCGCCCGAGGCACAGCGGCCGGAACCCGTGGGGGTCGCGCACCCCGAACGCCCGGGACTCGTCCATGATGACCAGGGAGAACGCCCCGTCGAGCCGGGGCACGACGGCGGCGACGGCCCGCTCGACGGCGTCGTCGCCGTCCGGGTTGGCCTCCAGCTCGGCGGCGATCAGCTCGGCGACGAGGTCGCTATCGCTGGTGACGGTGCCGGCGAGCATCCCGGCCCCGGCGGCGAGGGTCTCGGTGTTCACGAGGTTGCCGTTGTGGCCGAGCGCGAACTGGTGGTCGCCGACCGACCGGTAGGCCGGCTGGGCGTTCCGCCAGGTCGACGATCCGGTGGTCGAGTAGCGGCAGTGGCCGATGGCGAGGTGCCCCTCGAGCCCGGCGAGGGTGCGGTCGTCGAACACGCTGGCGACGAGGCCCTGGTCCTTGACCACGGTGAGCTGCTCGCCGTCGCTGACCGCCATGCCGGCGGCCTCCTGCCCGCGGTGCTGGAGCGCGAACAGGCCGAGGTAGGTGAGCTGGGGTGCGGTGGGGCCGGAGGCGTGCACGGCGAAGACCCCGCACGCCTCCCGCAGGTGGTCGTCGTCGGGACCGGGCGGCCCGATCATGGCGGCGGCCCCGGCTGTTGCGCGTCGATCACGGACCACAGTCTGCCGGACGGGCACCCCCGACCGGCGAACCGGCAGGCTGTGGCACCGAACACGCTGCCGGTCCCGTACGCTGCCGAACGATGGACCTGCTCCAGCGCACGCTCGGACGCTCGCCGACGATCCAGAAGCTGTTCCGCTACTCGGCCGCCTCCGCGGTCGCCGTGACCGTCAGCGTGCCGGTCCTGGCGATCGCGTACGGCCCGCTGGGCTGGCTGGCGGCCAACCTGCTGTCGGTGAGCTGCGGGGCGGTGCCCAACTACCTCATCAACCGCCGCTGGACCTGGCACCAGACGGGCAAGAACCGCCTCTGGGGCGAGGTGATCCCGTTCTGGGTGATGTCGGTGCTGGGGATGATCCTGTCGCTGTTCGCGGTCAACTACGCAGACGAGCGGTGGGGCACGAAGCTGGCCGTGGTGGTGGCCCAGCTCACCGGGTTCGGCACGCTGTGGCTGGCCAAGTTCGTCATCCTCGACAAGGTCATGTGGAAGATCGTCCACGAGATCCAGCCCGAGGTGGCCATCGACGAGGCCGAGGCCGGCCTGATCGGCGCCCTGGACATGGACGGCAAGGACGGCGAGCCGGCAACGCCAGACCAGGTCCCGCGTTAGCCCTGCGTCGTCCCCTGGCCCAGCAGATCGGGGAGCTTCCCCCGCCAGGCGGCGACGACGTCGGCCAGTGCTAGGTCGACCATCCCCGACACCACCAACCGGTCGCCGCCGGCCGAGCCGATCTCGACGGCGGGGATCCCGGCTGCGCCGGACCGCCGCCGCAGCTCGCCCAGCGCGGGCGGGTCCACGGCCAGCAGGAAGCGCCCCGGCGACTCGCCGAACAGCCAGCGGTGGGCCGCGCCGCCGCCCTGGCCGTCGGGCGGGCGGACCACGGCGCCGACCTCGCCCGCCACCGCCATCTCGGCAAGGGCTGGGCCCAGGCCGCCGTCGGCGGTGTCGTGGACCGCCAGCACCAGGCCGTCGATCACCAGGTCGCGCACGAGGTCGCACACGGCCCGGTGCCGCGCCAGGTCGAGGGCGGGCGGCGATCCCGTGCGGTGGCCTTGGGCCCACGCCCAGCGTGAGCCCGAGAGGGTGTCGACGTCGTCGCCCACGACCACGACCCGGGTTCCGGCCACCAGCCCCAGCCCGGGCGGCGGCGTGACGAGCCGGTCGATCATCCCGACCACCGCCACGACCGGCGTGGGGTCGATGTCGTGCCCGCGGCTCTCGTTGTAGAGGCTGACGTTCCCGCCGACGACCGGCACGCCCAGCGTCCGGCACGCCTCGCCCATCCCGTCGACGGCCTCGGACAGCTGCCACATCGTTTCCGGGTGCTCGGGGTTGCCGAAGTTGAGGCAGTTCACCAGCGCCAGCGGCCGGGCGCCGACGCATGCCAGGTTGGCGACCGCCTCGGCGACCACCAGGGCGGTGCCCCGGCGGGGGTCGAGGGCGCACCAGCGGTGGTTGCCGTCGGTGGTGAGCGCGAGGCCGCGGCCGGTGTCGACCCCCGTCACCGGGTGCTTGAGCCGCAGCACGCAGGCGTCGCCGCCGGGGCCGACGACCGTGTTGAGGAACAGCTGGTGGTCGTACTGGCTCGTCACCCAGGAGGTGTCGTGGATCAGCTCGACCAGGTCCGCGCCGGGGTCGGCCGGCGGGGCCAGCGCCGCGTCCGCGGCCTCGGCCAGACGGGTCGCCCGGTCGGCGGGCTCGGCCCGGGGCCGGTCGAGCAGCGGGGCGTCGTCGTGCAGCGTCGACGCCGGCACGTCGGCGAGGACCGTGCCGTCCGGACGGTCGAGGATGCGCAGCCGGCCGTCCGCGGTCACCGTGCCCACGACGGCGGCGCCGACCTCCCAGCGCTCGCAGATGGCGAGCACGGCGTCGAGGTGCTCGGGGGCGACGATGGCGAGCATCCGCTCCTGGCTCTCGCTGGTCATCACCTCGAACGGCTCCATGCCCGGCTCGCGGGTGCGCACCTCGGACACGTAGACGTCCATGCCCACCCCGCCCCGGCTGGCGGTCTCGCTGGTCGCGCACGTGAGGCCGGCGCCGCCGAGGTCCTGGATGCCGACGACCAGGTTGGCGTCGAGCATCGCGAGGCAGGCCTCGATCAGCCGCTTCTCCTCGAACGGGTCGCCCACCTGCACGCTGGGGCGCTTGGCCGCGTCGGCGGCGTCGTCGCTGAACCCGGCCGACGCCAGCACGGACACGCCGCCGATGCCGTCGCGCCCCGTGGTCGATCCGAACAGCACCGCGAGGTTGCCCACACCGGAGGCCCGGCCGAGCACGAGCCGCTCGACCGGCAGCACACCGAGGCAGAACACGTTGACGAGCGGGTTGTCCTGATACGTCTCATCGAACACCGTCTCGCCGCCCACAGTGGGCACCCCAACCGAGTTGCCATAGCCGCTGATGCCGGACACCACGCCCTCGGCGATCCACCGGCTGCGGGGATCGGTCAGAGGCCCGAACCGGAGCGGGTCCATGAGTGCGATGGGACGGGCACCCATGGTGAACACGTCGCGAAGGATGCCGCCGATGCCGGTCGCCGCGCCCTGATACGGCTCAATTGCTGACGGGTGGTTGTGGCTCTCGATGCGGAACGCGACGGCGATGCCGTCGCCGGCGTCCACGACGCCCGCGTTCTCCCCCGGACCGACCAGGACATCGCGCCCCTCCGTCGGCAGTCGGCGCAGATGCAGCCGGCTCGATTTGTACGAACAGTGTTCGGACCACATCACTGCGTACATGGCCAGCTCGAGGTGATTCGGCGCCCGTCGGAGCAGGCGGGCGATGTCCGCAGCCTCGTCGTCGGTCAGCCCGAGCGCCCGGTGGATCGGCTCGTCGTCGGTCACCGACCCAGGCTAGGCCACGTTTGGATCATGCCCGGACATGGCGCGCGAGGGTGTCGGGAGCGTGTCAATGGGCATTGGGTGACAAACCGAAATATGATCCGCGCATGGCCGAAACGTCGCGCAAGCGAACCCCCATGAGCAAGGAACACAAAGCCGCCCTGGCCGAGGGTCGAGATCAGGGTCGGGCGGTGCGGCGATACCTCGAAGCGCTCGAGGCCCACAAGCCCCGGCGAGGCAGGAAGCGGTCGCCGGAATCGTTGAAGAAGCGTCTCGCCGACGTCGAAACCGAGATCGCCACCGCCGACCCGTTGAAGCGTCTGCACCTGGTCCAGGAGCGCCTAGATCTGCAGAACGCACTCGAGGCGAGTGAGTCAAAAGTCGATCTCGACCAGCTTGAAAAGGACTTCGTCAGCTCCGCGGCGCCGTACAGCGACCGCAAGGGCATCTCGTATTCCGCCTGGCGCGAGCTCGGCGTTCCCGCCCAGGTCCTCGACCGGGCCGGCATCACGCGCAGCGCCTAGCGTCCGCCGCGGGTTTCGACGGACGGAAGGGCGTCAGGCGGCCAAGGCGCCGGCGGTCACCAACAGCGACCGCAGCAACGGGACACCGTCCGTCGAACCCAGCAGCGGGTGGCAGGCACGCTCGGGGTGGGGCATGAGCCCCACCACGTTGCGCCCGGCGGAGCACACGCCGGCGATGTCGTCCACCGACCCGTTGGGGTTGTCGACGTAGCGCAGCACGACCCGATCGTCGGCCCGCAGCTCGGCGAGCGTCGGGGCGTCGCAGGTGTAGTTGCCCTCGAAGTGGTTGATCGGGATGCGCAGCTCGGTGCCCACGTCGAGGTCGGTCGTGAGGGCGGTGGCGGCGGCGGCGACCCGCAGGGTGGTCGGCTGGCACAGGAACTTGAGGCCGGCGTTCTTCTGGAGCGCGCCCGGCAGCATGCCGGCCTCGCACAGCACCTGGAACCCGTTGCAGATGCCGACGACCGGCCCCCCGGCGGCGGCATGCTCGGCGACGGCCGGCATGACGGGCGAGAACCGGGCGATGGCCCCGGGCCGCAGGTAGTCGCCGTGTGCGAACCCCCCGGGCAGCACGATGGCATCGACGTCGCCGACGGCGTCGTCGCCGTGCCACACGAGCCTCGCCTGGGCCCCGAGCGCGCCGATCGCCTCGACGACATCGAGCTCGCAGTTCGACCCGGGGAACACGACGACGCCGACGACGGTGGCCATGTCCGGAGCGTATCCGGGGGCGTGGCTACGCCTGGACGATCGTGACCTCGGCGTCCTCGATCACGGGGTTGGTGAGGAAGCGCTTGCACATGTCCTCGACCTCGGCGCGGGCCGTGGCCTCGTCGTCGGACTCGATCGCGAAGCGAAAGCACTTGCCGACCTTGACACCGGACACGCCCTCGAACCCGAGGGCGGGCAGCGACCGCTCGATCGTGGACCCCTGGGGATCGGCGACCCCGGCCCGGAGGCGGGTCTCGACCAGCACCGAGAACTGCATCGCCTCAGCGTAGAACCCGGCCCGCCGGTGGCGTGACCGCCCGGAACGTGCGGTCGTCGAGGACGGGGGCGACGTGCTCGGCGTCGAGTGTCGCCGCCGCGGCCACGTCGTCGTCGAATCCCCAGGCCGCCAGCTCCCGGCCCGACGCCGTCTCGGTGAGCCAGCCGGCGATGTCGTCGCTCGCCGCCCGGAACAGCGTGGCCGCCGCCCTGGCCTCGACCGACGCCGACGCCGGGTCGCAGCCGCACCGGTCGAGCAGCGCCGCCAGGACCGCGCCGGCGCCCAGCAGGTCCTCCACCGCCGGGCGCAGCGGGCCCAGCGTGCCGCCCCAGCGCTCGCCGGCGGGGATCACCGCGATCGGGCCGCCGGTGGCCGCGGCCACCGCCGCCACCGCGCCGGCGTTGCGCAGGCACCCGGCGAGCACGACCGGCGGCTCGGCGGCGGGCGGCTCGGCGGCGGGCTCCTCGCCCCCGCCGAGCATCCCGTTGCGGGCGCCGAACGCCAGCGCCGAGCCGTTGGGCGACGGCAGGACCAGCCGGGTGCCCGCCGGCAGGCGCATCAGGTCGGCCGGCGACAGCGACCAGGCGCCCTCCTCCCGCCAGCCCGCGAGCTCGGCCCCGTGCTCGGCGGCGTACGCCCGGGCGGCACCGCCCATGTCCCACATGTACGGCAGCACCTCGGCGCCCCGCCCCACCGCCACCGACACGGCGGTCGTGAAGCGCAGCACGTCGACCACCACCACCGCTCGGGCGCCCGGGGCCACCCGGCGCAGGCCCTCGATGCCCCACTCACAGCGCAGGTCCGCGCCCTCCTGCCGGCGGGCGGCGTCGAGGATCCCCTCCGGCGGCCGGGCGCCGCCGGGCGCGGTCACCCGCCCGTTCCCGGCCAGTCGGCGAAGGGGCGACCGGTGATCCGTTCGTAGGCCTCCACGTAGCGGTCGCTGGTCGACGACACCACGTCGTCGGGCAGGGGCGGCGGCGGCGGATCGTGGTCCCAGTCCTGGGCGTCGAGGTAGTCGCGCAGCGGCTGCTTGTCGAACGACGGGGGCGTGGCGCCCGGCTCCCAGGCGTCCGTCGGCCAGAAGCGGGACGAGTCGGGCGTGAGCACCTCGTCGCACAGCACCAGGTCGCCGTCGATCAGACCCAGCTCGAACTTGGTGTCGGCGATGATGATCCCCCGCTCGCGGGCCCACTCCGAGCCCCGCCGGTAGAGCTCCAGCGACGTCTCCGCCACCTTGGCGGCCAGCGACTCGCCGATGAGGTCGGCCGCCGCCGCCAGCGAGATGTTCTCGTCGTGGCCCTGGGCCGCCTTGGTCGACGGGGTGAACACCGGCTCGGGCAGCCGCTCGGACTCGACCAGGCCTGGCGGCAGCGCCGCGCCGTGCATCGTGCCGGCGCGGCGGTACTCCTTCCACGCCGACCCCGTGATGTAGCCGCGGACGATGCACTCGACCGGCAGCATGTCGGCGCGGCGGGTCAGCATCACGCGGCCCGCCAGGTCCGCGTCGTCCGCGGCGTCCTGCACCGGCGCCGGCATGTCCGCCAGGTCGACCGACAGCAGGTGGCCCGGCACCACGTCGGCCAGCCGGGCGAACCAGAACGCAGACAGGGCGGTCAGCACGCGGCCCTTGTCGCGGATCGGCTCGGCCATCACGACGTCGAACGCCGAGATGCGGTCGGTCGTGACCATGAGCAGGCGGTCGTCGTCGACGGCGTAGATGTCGCGGACCTTGCCCGAGTGGACGTACGGCAGACCGAGATCGGTCATCGGTTCCTCCGTGTGGGGGGTGGGAGACGGGGCGGACTAGAGGACGGGTTCGGGACGGTAGCGGGCGGCGTCGGGGTGGTCGGCCACGATCCCCTCGACCTGCCGGACGAACGCCGCCACCTGGCGGGCTGCGGTGCCGACGAAGCCGGCCGGGTCCGCCATCACCGCCGCGATCGCGTCGCGGTCGAGCCCGAGCCGGTCGTCGGCCGCCAGCCGGTCGACCAGGTCGTTGCCCGCCGCGCCCTCCCGCAGGGCAAGGGCGACAGCCACCGCGTGGTCGCGGATCGCCTCGTGGGCCTGCTCGCGCCCGACGCCGGCCCGCACCGCCGCCATCAGCACCTTGGTGGTGGCGAGGAAGGGCAGGTAGCGGTCGAGCTCCCGGGCCACCACCGCCGGGAACACCCCGAAGCCGTCGAGCACCGACAGGATCGTCTCGAACAGCCCGTCGGTCGCCAGGAAGGCGCCGGGCAGCGCGACGCGCCGGACCACCGAGTCGGACACGTCGCCTTCGTTCCACTGGTCGCCGACCAGCTCGGACACCATCGACAGATGCCCCCGCACCACCACGGCCAGCCCGTTGACGCGCTCGCACGAGCGCGTGTTCATCTTGTGGGGCATCGCCGAGCTGCCGACCTGCCCGGGCACGAAGCCCTCGGTCACCAGCTCGTGCCCGGCCATCAGCCGGATCGTGGTGGCGAGGTTGGCCGGCCCGGCCGTGGCCTGGACCAGCGCAGCCACGACGTCGAAGTCGAGCGACCGGGGGTAGACCTGGCCGACGCTGGTCAGCGACGCCGCGAACCCGAGGTGGGCCAGCACGCCCGCCTCCAGCCGGTCGACCGAGGTGGGGTCGCCCAGGAGGTCGAGCTGGTCCTGCTGGGTGCCCATCGGACCCCGGATGCCCCGAAGCGGATAGCGGTCCAGCAGGTCGTCGACCCGGCGATAGGCGATCAGCAGCTCGTCGCCGGCGTTGGCGAACCGCTTGCCGAGCGTGGTCGCCTGGGCGGCGACGTTGTGGCTGCGGCCGACCATGACCAGCGCGGCGTGCTCGGCGGCCCGCTCGGCCAGCCGGGCCAGCACGGTGACCATCCGGTCGCGCACGAGCACCATCGCCCGGCGGATCTGGAGCTGCTCGACGTTCTCGGTCAGGTCCCGCGACGTCATGCCGGCGTGGGCGTACTCGTGGCCGGCCAGGGCCGAGAACTCCTCCAGCCTGGCCTTGACGTCGTGGCGGGTGACCCGCTCGCGGGCATCGATCGCGTCGAGGTCCACCGCGTCGATCACCGCCCGGTAGTCGTCGATGGCCTCGGCCGGGATGGGGACGCCGAGGTCGCGCTGGGCCGCCATGACCGCCACCCACAGCTCGCGCTCGAGCCGGACCTTGGTCTCGGGCGACCACAGCTCGACCATCGGCTCGCTGGCGTAGCGGGATGCCAGCACGTCGGGGAGGACGGGCTTCACCCGCCCATTCTCTCCTGTTCTACGCAACGGGCGGTGCCATCTCCTCGCGGTGGCGGGCCAGCTCGTCGGCGAGCTTCTCGTCGTCGATCGCCAGCATCTGCACGGCCAGGAGCGCGGCGTTCATGGCGCCGTCGACCGCCACGGTCGCCACGGGGATGCCCTTGGGCATCTGCACGGTGGCGTACAGGGCGTCGACGCCATTGAGCGCGCCGCCCGACAGGGGCACGCCGATGACCGGCAGCGTGGTCTGGCCGGCGACCGCCCCGGCCAGGTGGGCCGCCATCCCGGCGCCGCAGATGATGGCGGCGTAGCCGTTGGCCCGCGCCGACGATGCGAAAGCGGCGACTGCGGCGGGCGTCCGGTGGGCGGACATCACCCGCACGTCGGCTTCGACGCCGTAGCGGGCCAGGGTGTCGGCCGCCGGGGCCATCTTGTCCTTGTCGCTGGCCGATCCCATGAGGATGGCCACCTTCCTGTCGGTCATGTGGTCGCTGCCTCCCGAGCGATGTCGTGGCGGTAGTAGAGCCCGGGCCACGAGAGCTGCGCCACCGCCGCATAGGCCCGGTCGCGGGCGGCGGCGACGGTCGGCCCCGCGGCCGTGACCGCGAGCACCCGGCCGCCACCCGTGACGAGGCCGCCGCCGGATGCGGCGGCGACGCCGGCGCAGAACAGGGTGGCCCCCGCCGCCTCGGCCTCGGCCAGCCCGGCGATGGGGTCGCCGCGGGGGGATGCCACCGGGTAGCCCTCGGTGGCGGCGACGACGGTCACGCAGGCCTCGGGCCCGAACGCCGGCGGCGGGGCCTGGGTGAGGTCGCCGGCCGCGGCGGCGGCCAGCAGCTCGGCCAGGTCGGTGGTCAGCCGGGGCAGGACCACCTGCGCCTCGGGGTCTCCGAAGCGGACGTTGTACTCGACCAGCCGGGGTCCGTCCGCGGTCAGCATCAGGCCGGCGTAGAGCACGCCGCGGTAGTCGATGCCCCGCCGCCGCAGCTCGGCCAGCGTGGGGGCGACGAACCGGTCCATGACGTCGGCCACCAGCGCGTCGTCGACCGCGGGGACCGGCGAGTAGGCGCCCATGCCGCCGGTGTTGGGGCCGGTGTCGCCGTCGCCGATGCGCTTGAAGTCCTGGGCCGGCGCCAGCGCCACGGCCCGCGTGCCGTCGCACACGGCCAGCAGCGACAGCTCGGGCCCGGTCATCCCCTCCTCGATCACGACCGTGCGACCGGCGTCGCCGAACGACTCACCGGCCAGCTTGGCCCGCACGTCTGCCTCGGCCTCGGCCCGGCTGGCGGCCACCAGGACGCCCTTGCCCGCGGCCAGGCCGTCGGTCTTGACCACCCACGGGCCCGGTTCGGGCAGCGTCCGCAGGAACTCGATCGCGGGCTCGAGCTCGGCGAAGGCGGCGTAGCGGGCGGTCGGGACGCCGGCCGCCTGCACCACCTCCTTCATCCACGCCTTCGACCCCTCCAGCCGAGCGCCGTCACGACCGGGGCCGAACACCAGGTGCCCCGCGGCGCGCAGCTCGTCGGCCAGCCCGGCCACCAGCGGCGCCTCCGGGCCCACGACGTGCAGGTCGGCGTCGACGTCGACGGGCGGCGTCGCCACCGACCCGGGGATGCCGGGGTTGCCCGGCGTGACGACGACCTCGGCCGTCCGGGCCAACACGTGGGCCAGCGCGTGCTCGCGGCCCCCCGACCCCACCACGCAGACCCGCACCGCGGCCGCCTACCGGGGCGTCCGCTGCACGAACTGGTCGCGGCCGGGGCCGACGCCCACGAGCCGGATCGGCACGCCCACCTGGTCCTCCAGGAAGGCCAGGTAGTCGGCGGCCGCCGCCGGCATCCGTGTCGGCTCGGTGACCGCGGTGAGGTCGGCCGACCAGCCCGGCAGCTCCTCGTAGACGGGGACCGCCCGGTGCAGCAGCGACTGGTCGTCGGGGAAGCGGTCGTGGCGCTTGCCGTCGGCCTCGTAGGCCACGCACACCCGCACCGTGTCGAACACGTCGAGCACGTCGAGGTTGGTGATGCACAGCTCGGACAGCGAGTTGAGGCGCACCGCATGGCGCAGCATCACGGCGTCGAACCAGCCGACCCGCCGGCGCCGGCCGGTGTTGGTGCCGAACTCCTCGCCCCGCTCGACGATCAGGTCGCCCACCTCGTCGAACAAGCTCGCTGGGGAACGGCCCCGCGCCGACCCGGGTCACGTACGCCTTGGCGATGCCGACGACCCGGTCGATGTAGCGGGGCCCGACCCCGGCGCCGGTGCAGGCGCCGCCGGCCACCGGGTTGGACGAGGTGACGTAGGGATAGGTGCCGTGGTCGAGGTCGAGGAAGGTCGCCTGGGCGCCCTCGAACAGCACGTGCTGGCCGACGTCGAGCGCGTCGTGCACGAGGTTGACCGTGTCGGCCACGTACTGCTCGATGCGGGGCGCCAGGTCGTCGAGGTAGAGCGCGGCGATCTCGTCGACCGTGGGCGGGAGCTGGTTGTAGACCCGGGCGAGCAGCTGGCCCCGGTCCTTGAGCACGAGCTCGAGCTTCTGCCGGAAGATCTTGGGGTCGTAGAGGTCCTGGACCCGCAGGCCGACCCGCGCCGCCTTGTCGGCGTAGGCCGGGCCGATGCCCCGCTTGGTGGTGCCCAGCTTGTTCTTGCCGAGGTGCCGCTCGGCCAGCCGGTCGAGGAGCTGGTGGTAGGGCAGGATCAGGTGGGCGCTGGACGACAGCTTGAGCCGGGCGCACGACCGGCCCCGGCGTTCGAGCATGGCGATCTCGTCCAGCAGGACCTGGGGATCGACGACCACGCCGTTGCCGATGACCGGCGTGATGTGGTCGTACAGCACGCCCGACGGGATGAGCTGGAGGGCGAAGCGCTCGCCGTCCACCACGAGGGTGTGGCCGGCGTTGTGGCCTCCCTGGTAGCGGACGACCAGGTCGTGCTCCTTGGCGAGGAGGTCGGTGAACTTGCCCTTGCCCTCGTCGCCCCACTGGGTTCCGACCACGATCGTCGCCGGCACGGCTGGCTCCTGGAAGTCTTCTCGGAGGGGACGTGCCAGCCTAGCCCGGGGTCGGATAGCTTCGGCATCCGCGGCGAGCGAGGGGATACGACGATGCAGTCGCTGCGCTCACGGGTCAAGGACAACCGACCCCTGCGTGCCGGCCTCTTCCTGGTACAGAACGGCTACTACGGCGTCCTGTCGCTTTTCGAGCGCGCCCGGCCGGCGCCGGCGGGCGGACCCCGCTACCGGCTGGCGGCGATGATCCGGGTCAAGGACGAGGCGCGGTTCCTGCCCGAGTGGATCGCCCACCACGCCGGCCTCGGCGTCGAGCACGTCTTCGTGTACGACAACAACAGCGGCGACGGGCTGGACGAGGCGCTGGCGCCGTTCGCGGCCGAGGGACTCGCGACGCGGGTGCCGTGGCCGACGGTGCCGGCGTCGCCGGGGCGGAGGCCGACTTCCTCGCCCGGTTCGGTCAGGAGTGCGGCTGGGTGGCGTTCTTCGACGCCGACGAGTTCCTGTTCGAGGCGACGCCCGGCGCCCTGGCCGCCACGCTGGCCGAGCACGCCCGGCGGCCGGCCGTGGCGGTGAGTTGGCGCTACTTCGGCAGCGCCGGCCACGAGACGGTCCCGCCCGGCCTGGTCACCGAGAACTTCGAGCGGGCCGCCGCCGTCTACAACCGGCACGTGAAGGTGATCGCCCGGCCGGCGCTGATCGCCCGCTGCCGCAACTCGCACAACTTCTACTACCGGGGCGGGCGGCTGGCGGTGACGCCGGGCGGGCGCCGGATGCTGGGCTCGTTCATCTCCCCGCCGACGCAGCCCCGGCTGGTCCTCCACCACTACATCTGCCGCAGCCGGGCCGATTACGAGCGCAAGATCCGGCGAGGCTTCGTGGACGCGGCGGGCGCCAAGGCGCAGTCCCGCCACGCGGACCTCGTCGAGCGGGAGTTCCGCCGCCACAACGAGGTGCGGGTGCCGCCGCCGGAGGCGACCGTGGCGGCGACGGCGGCGCTGCTGGCCCGCCTGGGCTTCCCTGCCGAGATCTCCGGCCGCACGCCGGACCCCGTAGAGGAGAGATCGTGAGCGCATCCCGCGACGCCGCCCGATTCGCCGGGCGGGCGTGGAACAAGGCCCTGTGGCTGGCGATGAAGCGGTCCGGCCGCACCCACCTCACCCGCTATGCCATGTACCAGGCGCTGGAAGAGGCCGTGGACGGCCGGCGGCCCCGGCGGGTGCTGTCGATCAGCCACTCCGAGCCGCTGTGCGAGGTCGTGGGCTGGACCGGCGCCGAGATCGTCAGGGCCAACTTCCCCGACGTGTCGATCCTCGACCTGCCCTACGAGGACGGCAGCTTCGACGGGCTCGTGTGCGACCAGGTGCTGGAGCACGTGGCGGGCGACCCCCAGCGGGCGATCGACGAGTCGGCCCGGGTGCTGGTGCCGGGCGGCACGCTGATCCAGACGACGTGCTTCATGAACCCCCGCCACGACACGGTCGACATGTGGCGGTTCACGCCGACGGCGCTCGACCTGCTCGCCCGCCGGGCGGGGCTGGACGTCGTGGCGGTCGACGGCTGGGGCAACTTCACGAGCGTGCTGGCGTGCAAGGTCGGCTTCCGCAGCCTGCCGATCCCGGACGCCGAGTGGAACCCGGTCCACCGGCTGGCGACCCGCACCCACCCCGACTGGATGATCTCGACGTGGCTGGTGGCCCGCAAGCCGGCCGCTCAGCCGGCGACGGCTGGCGCCAGCTCCAGCACGAGCTGATAACGCTGCTCGCTGGGCGACGGCGGCCGGTCGCGGTCCCACCAGCAGCACGCCTCGACGAGCCGGAACCCGCAGCGGGCCGCCCGGGCGGCGAGGTCGGCGGGGTCGAGCAGCTCGAAGTCCATCGTGTCGGTGGAGCCGTCGCGGTAGGCGATGGTCGAGACGAGGCGGCCGCCGTCCACCGCGTTGGTGATCGACCGGCACGCGTCCGCCCGGGGCGAGGTCGTCGTCCCGGCGTGCGCCCGCACGAACCCCGGGTGGTAGACGTCGAGCAGGAGGCGCCCGCCGGGCCGCAGCCGGGCGGCGATGTCGCCGAGCACCCGGTCGTTGGTGGCCGGGTCGAACCAGCCGAAGCTCTGCCACAGGATCATCGCGGCGTCGAACGTGGCCCGCAGCGCCCCCAGGCAGCGCTGGTCGAGCGCCACGAACCGGCCGGCCGGCACCCGGCGCGTGGCCCGCGCCACCGCGCCGACGTCCCGGTCGACGCCGGTCACGTCGTAGCCCGCGGCGGCCAGCGGCCCGGCGTGGCGGCCGGGCCCGCAGCACACGTCGAGGACGCGGCGGAAGGCGGGCAGGGGGAGCCGGCGGGTGATGCCCGCCACCTCGGCCCGGGTCCAGTCCTCCGGCACGGTGTCGAGGAAGGCCTCGAACCACCGGCCGGAGTACTCGTTGGCCACGGGCTCAGTGGGGGATGAAGGTGCCGACCTGGTTGCCGGCCAGGACGGGGTCGATCGTCGTGGACCGGACGAGCGCCTGGGTGAACAGCTCCACGTCGGAGGGGACCGTCACGACACCGCCGGGACCCTCGGCGGGGGCCGGGTGCGATCAGCCGATGACGATCTCGTGGCTGATGGGGTCGGCGTCGACCGTGACGGTGTCGCCCTCGGCGATCTTGCCGTCGAGCAGGGCGAGGGCCAGCTCGTCGGCCAGCTGGCGCTGGATGACCCGCTTGAGCGGGCGGGCGCCGTAGGCCGGGTCGTAGCCCTGCTGGGCCAGCGCCTTGACCGCGGCGTCGGTGACCTCCAGCGTGATGCGCTTGGCCGCCAGCCGGGAACGCAGGCCCCGCAGCTGGATCTCGACGATGTGCCCGAGGTCGTCGAGGGTCAGCGCCCGGAACCGCACGATCTCGTCGATGCGGTTGATGAACTCGGGCTTGAAGAACTCCCGCGGCTCGCCCGGCAGGTTCGACGTCATGATCAACACGGTGTTGGTGAAGTCGACCGTCCGGCCCTGCCCGTCGGTGAGCCGGCCG
This sequence comes from uncultured Acidimicrobiales bacterium, assembly GCA_963830865.1. Taxonomy (GTDB): domain Bacteria; phylum Actinomycetota; class Acidimicrobiia; order Acidimicrobiales; family VFJN01; genus ZC4RG19. The sequence continues at coordinate 198,957 of CAWHNU010000004.1, forward strand.
TCGTCGAGCAGCTGGAGCAGCACGTTGAACACGTCGCTGTGCGCCTTCTCGATCTCGTCGAGCAGCACGACCGCGTACGGCCGGCGCCGCACCGCCTCGGTGAGCTGGCCGCCCTCGTCGTAGCCGACGTAGCCGGGCGGCGCGCCGATGAGCCGGCTGACCGAGTGCTTCTCCATGTACTCGCTCATGTCGATGCGGACCATCGCCCGCTCGTCGTCGAACAGGAAGTCGGCCAGCGACCGGGCCAGCTCGGTCTTGCCCACGCCTGTGGGGCCGAGGAACAGGAACGAGCCGATCGGCCGGTGCGGGTCGGACAGGCCGGCGCGGCTGCGGCGGATCGCCCGGGCCACGGCGGACACGGCCTCGTCCTGGCCGACGACCCGCTCGTGCAGCACCTCCTCGAGGCGGACGAGCTTGGCCATCTCGCCCTCCATGAGCCGGCTGACCGGGATGCCGGTCCACCGGGCCACCACCTCGGCGACGTCCTGGTCGTCGACCTCCTCCTTGAGCATGCGCTGCCCGCCGGCCTGGAGCTCGTCGAGCTTGGCGGACGACTCGGCCACCTGGCGCTCCAGCTCGGGGATCCGCCCGAAGCGCATCTCCGCCGCCTTCTCGAGGTCGGTCTCGCGCTCGACCTCGTTGCGGAGGTTCTCCAGCTCCTCCTTCCGGTCACGGATCTCGGAGATGACCGCCTTCTCGTTGTTCCAGTGGGCGAGCATGGCGTCGTTCTGCTCGTGCAGGTTGGCCAGCTCCTCGTCGAGGGCCGCCAGGCGCTCGGCGGACACGGGGTCGGTTTCCTTGGACAGCGCCACCCGCTCGATCTCGATCTGGCGGATGCGCCGCTCGACCACGTCGATCTCGGTCGGCACCGAGTCGATCTCGATGCGCAGCCGGGAGGCGGCCTCGTCGACCAGGTCGATCGCCTTGTCGGGCAGGAACCGCCCGGTGACGTAGCGGTCGGACAGGACGGCGGCGGCGACCAGGGCGGCGTCCTGGATGCGCACGCCGTGGTGGACCTCGTAGCGCTCCTTGAGCCCGCGGAGGATGGCGATCGTGTCGTCGACCGACGGCGGGCCCACGTAGACCTGCTGGAACCGGCGCTCGAACGCGGCGTCCTTCTCGATGTGCTTGCGGTACTCGTCGAGCGTGGTGGCGCCGATCATGCGGAGCTGGCCCCGGGCCAGCAGCGGCTTGAGCATGTTGCCGGCGTCGACCGCACCCTCGGCCGCGCCCGCGCCGACCACCGTGTGCAGCTCGTCGATGAAGGTGATCACCTCGCCCTCGGCGTCGGTGATCTCCTTGAGGACCGCCTTGAGGCGCTCCTCGAACTCGCCCCGGTACTTGGCGCCGGCCACCATCGAGCCGATGTCGAGCGCGATCAGCCGCTTGTTCTTGAGCGTCTCGGGGATGTCGCCCTCGACGATGCGGGAGGCCAGCCCCTCGACGATGGCGGTCTTGCCGACCCCCGGCTCGCCGATCAGGACGGGGTTGTTCTTGGTGCGGCGGGACAGGACCTGGATGACCCGCCGGATCTCCTCGTCCCGCCCGATGACGGGATCGAGCTTGCCGGCCCGGGCGACGTCGGTGAGGTCGCGGCCGTAGCGCTCCAGCGCCTGGAACTGCTCCTCGGGGTTCTGGGACGTGACCCGGTGGCTGCCCCGGACGGCCTGCATGGCCGACAGCACGTCCTCGCGGGACACCCCCAGCCGCTCGGCCAGCGCGAGCAGGAGGTGCTCGGTCGACAGGTACTCGTCGTGCAGCTCGGTGCGAGCGGTGTCGGCGTCGTCGAACACCCGGTTGAGGTCACGGGACAGCCGCGCCTCGCTGCCGTAGGAGTGCGGCAGCTTGGCGAGCGCCTCGTTCACCTGGTTGCGCAGCGGCAGCGGCTCCTTGCCGAGCCGCTGGAGCATCGGCAGGACGATGCCCTCCCCTTGCCCCAGCAGGGCGAGCAGCAGGTGGTCGGGCGTGACCTCGGGATTGGAGGCGGCCTTGGCGGCATCGACGGCCGCGCCGAAGGCCTCCTGGACCTTCAGGGTCCAGCGGTTGGGATCGAGCGGCATACCGGACAGGATACAACCCGCTCACCAAACTTGATAGTCAGGCACTCAACTTCTGGCTTTTGTCCCTGGGAATGGTCGCCCTGGCGACCGTTTCGGGGGACAAAACGCGATCCGGGGCGCCGGTCAGTTCCTCGCCGGGGGGGCCACGTCCCACTCGGCGTCGGGGTCGCCCTCATCGTCGGCCCAGCGAGGCCGACGACCGCGGCGGCCGTTGCCGTTCTCCTGCTCGACCGTGCCCTTGTTGCGGGCGCGGCCGGTGGACGTGGTCTCGTAGCGGTACGGCTCGCCACCGAACGTGTCGTCCGGGGACAGGCTGTTGAGCACCGTGCCGGCCAGCGGGGCGTCGACCTGGCGGAGCAGCTCGACCGCCCGGCCCAGGCTGCGCTTGGACGTGCGGTTGACCGACGTGACCAGCAGCGTCGTGTCGGCCATGCGGGCGAGGACCAGGGAGTCGGTGACCGCCAGGACCGGCGGGCAGTCGATGACGACCAGGTCGTAGGTCTGGCCCAGCACGTCGATGAGCCGCCTCGCCCGCTCGCCGCTCAGCAGCTCGGACGGGTTGGGCGGCGGGTAGCCGGCCGGCAGGACCGACAGGTTCGGCACCGACGCCACCGTCTGGATCGCCTGGGGCAGCGTGACGTCGCCGATGAGCACCGCCGTGAGGCCCGGCGTGAGCGGGATGTCGAGCACTTCCTCCATGCGCGGGCGCCGGAGGTCACCGCCGACCAGCACGACCCGGTCGCCGGACTGGGCGAACGCGATCGCCAGGTTGACCGCCACCGCGGTCTTGCCCTCGCCCGGCGACGGGCTCGTGACCTGCACGACCCGCACCTGGCGCTCGATGCTGAGGAACTTGACCGACGTGCGCAGCAGGCGGAACGCCTCGGCCGCGGGGGCGTTGGGGTACTCGACCGTCACCAGGTCGGAGCCGGCGTCGTACTTGGGGATCAGGCCCAGCGTGGTGACGCCCGTGACCTTGTCGACCATCTCCTTCGACTTGACCGAGTCGTCGAAGTAGTCGCGCACGAACGCGAGCACAGCCCCGAGGAACAGGCCGAACACCAGGCCGATCGCCAGGTTGAGCGGGAGGTTCGGGCTGACCGGCGTGTCGGGCGCTCCGGCGAGGCTGAGCACCTCGGCCCCGCCGCCGGAGGACAGCTCGACGCCCAGGTCGATGTCGGCGAGCGTCCCGCGGAGCTGGGCGGCCTGGGCGGCCCACGGGTCGGTCTGCTCCTTGAGCGCGGCGGCGGTCTGCGTCCGCTGCGCGATCAGGGCGCTCGGGTTGCCCTGGCCGGCGGCGATCTGGTCGTCGATTGCGGCGATCGGCTGGTTGATCGCGTCGATCTCGTCTTCGGTCTGCTCGAGCAGCGCCTGGAGCCTGCCCCTGGTTACGTTGAGCCGCTCCTGGTCGATCGACTGGCGCAGCTCGACGTAGGTGTTGGCGTAGACGTTGATCAGCGTGGCCGCGGCCACCGGGTCGGTCGAGAGCAGCGACAGCTCGACCACGCTGGACGTGTTGTTGTCGTCCTCGTCGCCGACCGGGCCGGCCGAGACCTTGAAGATGTCGCCCTTCGGCAGCGAGCCCGTGTAGGCCTTGGCCACCGCGAACCGCATGCGGGACGAGGAGATGAACGCGAGCTGGCTGCTGGCCTGGCGGTTGAGGTCGCCGGCGTTGTTCACGCCGAACACCATCGCCACCGGGTCGTTCACGCCGGTCGTGAGCACCTGGGCGCGGACGCGATAGCGGGGCTGGGGGATGACCGAGACCGCGATGGCAACGCCCACGCACACCAGCGTCGTGATGATCACGAGCCAGCGGCGCCGGGCGATGATCCCCAGATAGGACCGGAGATCCGGCTCCTCCAGCGACGACTCCATGAGGCACTGATCCTACAGGGAGCGGGTCTCGCGGGTCAGACTGAGCGGCACCGCCGCCGCGACCAGGGAGCCGCCTGGCGCCCTCCACTACCCTGGGACGATCGCACTGGTCGCCCAGCCCTCCGGCGCCGGGGAGCCGTCCCGGCCGCTCGCGCTGCCCGCCGGTACGCCGCCGGAGCGGCGGCCGCCGGCCACGCCGCGCCGCCGATCACGGATGGGCGCGGCGCTCGGACTGGCGTGCCTCGGCCTCGCCCTGCTCGGCTTCAACAAGTTCCGGGTGGCGGCCACGCCGATCTCGGACGTCGTGTTCCTCGTCGGGGCGGTGGTGACCGGGCTCAAGATGCTGTCGGGCAAGACCGCCGACCTGTCGCCGCCGGGCATGCGCAAGACGTCGCCGCCGATCCTCCTCGGCACGATCCTGCTCGGTGCCGCCGGGACGATCGCCTGCTTCCAATCGTTCACCCCCGCCGACTCGGCCATCCAGGTCGTGCGCATCGTGTGGATCACGCTCGTCTGGTTCTGGTTCCTCCGGGCGGTGACGCCGGACCGGACCGCGCTCAACCGGCTGTTCAAGGCGTTCGAGGTCACGGTCGTCGTCAGCTGCGCGGGCGCGATCGCCGGCTACTTCGGCCTCGTCCACCTCACGACCGACAACCCCGACAACCGGCAGGCCGCGTGGTTCGGCCACCCCAACGAGCTGGGCGGCTTGCTGATCGTGGCCATGCCGCTGGTCGTCATGGGCGTGCCGTGGCGGGGCGCGCAGACCACCGGGCTGCCCTGGCGCCGCATCGCCATGTTCGGCCTGGTCGGCTTCGCGATCGGCACCACCGGCTCGCTCACCGCGTTCATCTCGACCGCCATCGGGCTGGCGCTGTGCGTCGGGATCAGCCTGCTGACGAAGGGCCCGCGGGCGGCGGGCGCCAAGCCGCCCAGCCCGATCCCGATCCTGCTCGGCATGGTCGTGGCCGTGGCCGCCGCCGCATGGCTGTTCAGCAGCGACCTGCCCGTGGTCGACCGGCTGACACAGTTCGAGGGCGGCGACAGCGCGGTCAACGAGAGCGTGAGCTCGCGGGGCAACGTCAACAGTTACGTCATCGGCAACTTCGACAACTCGCTCGTGACCGGTGTCGGCCTCGACGCCGACACCAACTTCATCAGCGAGCAGGACGGCGAGGTGGGCGCCTCCCGCGTCCACAACATGTTCCTCAAGCTGCTCTACGAGACCGGCCTCCCCGGGCTGGTGGGCCTGCTCGTCGTGGTGGTCGCCAGCGTCCGCCAGGCCTGGCTGCTGGTGCTCAACACGCGCGGCACGCCGCTGCACGCGGCGTCGATCGGGCTGATGTCGTCGATCCTGTCGATCAACGCGTTCGCGATGTTCCAGCCGGTCTTCGCCCAGCGGTTCTACTGGTTACCGCTGGCCCTCGTGAGCGTGCTGTGGGCGCTGCGGCGTCAGGAGCTGCGGGACCGGTACATCCACGGGCTCACCGCCGAAGACGTCGTGGCCTGAGGCCGACTCGGCCCGCAGCGCCCCGTAGGTCACCAGCCACACGACCGCCGCCAGGCCCTGGCCCAGGGCGAACCCGACGACGAAGCCCGTCAGCCCGCCGATGACGGCCCCGCCGAGCGGGCACACGACCATGAAGCCGATGCTGCGCAGCCGGGCGCCGATGCCCTTGGTGCCGTCCAGGGAGCGCACGCCGACCAGCCCGCCTGCGATGAAGCTGGCGCCGACCATGGCCACGCCCATCGGCACGAGGATGTCGTCGGCGCTGGCCCAGGTCGGGCCGAACAGCGCCCGGCCGAACGAGTCGGGCAGGACGACGCCGACCGCGGTCCACGCCAGCGACGCCGCGCTGACCAGCAGCGACGCGCCCACGACCAGGCGGAGCAGACGCTCGGGCTGGTCACGCAGCCGCATCCCCTCGGGCAGCGCGGCCAGGAGGACGCCGGCCTGCAGCGTCATGATCGGGCCGAAGAACAGCCACGCCGCCCGCACCGAGCCGTAGGCGGTGAGCCCGAGGATCCAGCCGCACCCCACCAGCGCGATGTAGGTGCCGGCCTGGGCGGCCGCATACTCGCCGAGGAAGCGCACGCCGAGCGCCCGGTGCTCGCGCAGGTAGACGAGCGGGCGGGGTCGGCGGTCGAAGCAGCGCCAGGAGATCGCCGACGCCACCGCGGCGCCGAGGAACCCCCCGGCGCCCCATGCCACCACGTACCAGCCGACCTGGGCGGACGCCGGCGCCACCACGATCGCCGCACAGCTCGCGGCCAGCCACACCAGGTCGATCGTCAGCGCCAGCGCCGGGCGGTCGATCATCAGCATGTAGCGCCACGCGTCCTGCACCAGCACCAGCGGCAGCACCACGGCCAGCGCCACCAGCGCCGAGCCGGCCATGCCTCCGAGGGCCGCACCGATCAGCGCCACCACGACCGCCGCCGCCACCCCGACCCCGAACATGGCGCCCAGGTAGCTCGGCACGAGCGCCCGCCGGTCGGCCTCGTCGCGGGCCGAGTGCTGCGAGATCATCGGCTCGGCGATCAGGCCCCGAGTGCAGCCGACGATGAACTGGAACGCCAGCACCGCCACGCCGAACGCAGCGAACGGCTCGGGCGTCGCAAACGATCGGGCGACGAGGATCGCGACCACCACGTTCGACAGGCTGGAAGCGGCCTGGTCGGCGACGACCAGCACCCGGCGCGCGTTGGTCGCGGTGGCCACCGCCTAGTTATCTCGGGAGAGCGACGCGGCGACCTGGTCGTGGACCCAGGCGTAGGTGGCGGCGAGGCCGTCCTCCAGCGAGATCGACGGCGCCCACCCGAGCCGCTCGCGGATCAGCGTGTTGTCGCTGTTGCGGCCGCGCACGCCCTGGGGGGCGTCGAGGCGGTAGCTGCGCTCGAGCGTCACCCCGGCGATGCCCTCGACGATGTCGACCAGCTGGTTGATGGTCACGAGCTGGTCGCTGCCGATGTTGAGCGGATCGCGCACGTCGCTCGCCATGAGGAGCAGCGTGCCCTCGAGGCAGTCGTCGATGAAGGTGAAGCTGCGGGTCTGCTGCCCGTCGCCCCAGATCTCGATGCGGTGGTCGCCGGTCAGCGCGGCGGTCGCCACCTTGCGGCAGATGGCGGCGGGCGCCTTCTCCCGGCCGCCGTCCCAGGTTCCCTCGGGCCCGTAGACGTTGTGGTACCGGCCCACCCGGGTCTCGATGTCGAAGTCCTCGGCGAAGTGGCGGCACATCCGCTCGGAGAACAGCTTCTCCCAGCCGTAGCCGTCCTCGGGCATCGCCGGGTAGGCGTCGCTCTCGACCAGCGGCTCGACCTCGGGCGAGGACTGCTTGCCGGCGGCGTACACGCAGGCCGACGACGAGTAGAACAGCCGCTCGACCCCGGCGTCGCGGGCCGCGACCAGCGTGTGGGTCGAGACCAGCACCGACAGCATGCACAGCGCCTTGTTGGCCTCGATGAAGCCCATGCCGCCCATGTCGGCCGCCAGGTTGAACACCGTGTCGACACCGTCGGTCGCCCGGCGGCACTGCTCGAGCAGCTGCATGTCGGCGTGCACGTTCTCGACGTCGTCGAAGACCTGATACCACTCGTCCTTGGGCTTGCAGTCGATCGCCCGGATCCGGCCGACCCCATCTTCCCGCAGCCGGCGCACCAGGTGGCCCCCGATGAAGCCCCCGGCGCCGGTCACCAGCACATGGTTCATTGTGAGGTCAGGTCTCCTGGGTCCGGGCCACCGCCTGGCGGACGATGGCCCGGTCGATGACGTCCTGGAAGCGGTCGGCGATGACCGCGGTGTCGAACGTCGACTCAGCGTAGGCGCCGCGCACGGCGCCCAGCCGAGGAACGCAACGCAGCGTCGGTGCGGAGTTGCTTGGCGGCGACGAGGAACGCCTCCTCGTCGGGCGGGGGGACCACGAGGCCGGCGCCGGCCCGCTCGATCGTGCGGGCGGCGAGGTTCTCGGGCGGGATGGCGGCCAGGATGGGCCGGGCCGCGCACAGGTAGGACAGCACCTTCGACGGGACGGAGAAGGTCCCGGCCGTCGGCTCCAGCAGGGCGACCAGCACGTCGGCGGCGCCCAGGATGTCCGGGTAGTCGGACATCGCCTGGAACGGCAGCAGATGCAGGTTCGGCAGCGGGTCCTTGCGCAGCAGCTCGCGGAGCCGGGCCTCGCCCATGCCCTCGCTGACCACCACGACGTCCGCATCGCCGGAGCGCTGCTCGGCGAGCCGGTACAGCAGCTCGGGCCGGTGCTTGAGCCCGAGCGTGCCCGTGTAGAGGTAGACGAACCGGTCGCCCAGGCCCCGGCGCTGGCGCCACGGGTTGTCGCGGGGCCGCAGCGGCAGGTCGCCGAGCGGTGCCCAGTTCTCGATGACCGTGCAGGCGCCCGCGTCGATGCCCCACGAGGCGAGCATCGGCTCGAAGTCCTCGGTGATCGACACGACGCCCGACGCCTGGCGCAGCAGCCGCCGCTCCAGGGCCTCGAAGCTGGTGCCGACCCGACGGCCGAGGCGGCCGGCCCCGAAGCGCTCGCAGCGCTTCTCGGCCTCGGCGGTCATCGCCACGCTGTGGAGGTCCTGGAGCCAGAACACCCACGGCACGCCCATCTTGCGGCACCAGGCCGCCGCCACCGACTTGGCGACCAGCGGCACGTTGCAGGCGAGCACGACGTCGGGGCGGAACCCGGCCGCGACCCGGGTGAAGCGCCGGCCGTACGCGGCCTCCTGGCTGATGCGCCGCACGGGGGCGTAGCGGGCGAACGACTCGCCCGCGGGGATGGCGACGACCGAGAGGTTCCCGTCGTCGTCCCCGCGCTCGAAGCGGCCCTTGCCGCTCGTGTAGGACCCGCAGTAGACGTGCTGGACCTGGTTGCCACGCCGCGCCAGCGCCCGGCTGAGGTCGATCTGGAACGGGTGACCGGCGAAGTCGTGGACGAGGATGCGCAACGTCCGCGAGCGGGCCTGCTCGCCGGGAGCGACCGCGGACCGCCGCGCCGGCAGCACGCGTGAGTCACTCACCGGGTCCGCATCCGATTCGCGGAGCCACATCGACGTGTCCTCCCCCACGTTGCGCCGCACCCCTGGGTTCCCCTGCTGACGCCGGACTCCGGCCATGTCGTACGGACGGCCCCAGCGATCCGGGCGGTCAAACGACCACTTGTGACCGAAGAGTAAGATACGAATCTCGTGCCGTCCACTCCTGTGTCCGGGGACACACGATGAGGCTTCTCGTCGTTCACAACCGCTACTCGTCACGTTCACCGTCCGGCGAGAATGCGGTCGTCGACGACGAGATCCGCTGGCTCGGCGAGGCCGGGGTGGACGTCGTCAGCCACCAGGTCAGCAACGACGAGATGGTCGACGTCGGGCCGCTCGACCACGTGCGCGACGGGCTCGGTGCGGTGTGGTCGGTGCCCGCCCGCCGCCGCTTCGAGCGGGTGCTCGACGAGTGCCGGCCGGACGTGGTCCACGTGCACAACCTGTTCCCCCTGCTCAGCGCCAGCGTGCCGCTGGCGGCGCGGCGCCGGGGGGTGCCGCTCGTCTGGACGGTGCACAACCGCCGGGTCCGGTGCGTTGCCGGGGGCTACTTCCGGGATGGCCGGCCGTGCCACCAGTGCCGGCCCGGGTGGCGGGTCCCCGGCGTGGTGCACCGGTGCTACGCCGACTCGCTCGGCGCCAGCGCCCTGGTCACGGCGGCGACGTCGATCTTCCGGCGGGCGGCCCGCCGGGGGGTGACGCCGGTCGCCATCAGCCGGACGATCGCCGACTGGCTGGTCGCCGAGGGCGGGTTCGACCAGGCGAGCGTGCGGGTCAAGTACAACGGGGTCGACGCCCCGGCCGACCCGCCGCCCCCCGGGGGCGCAGCGCCGGTTCTGCTTCGTGGGGCGGCTGTCGGCGTACAAGGGGATCGAGCTGATGCTGGCGGCGTGGCGGGCGGCCGACGTGGACGCCGAGCTGCACATCCTGGGCGACGGCGACCTGGCGCCCGAGGTGCGGGCGGCGGCGGCCGCCGACCCCCGCATCGTGTGGCCGGGCCAGGTCCCGCCGGCCGAGGTGGCCGACACGCTGCGGGCCAGCCGGGCGGTGCTGGTGCCGTCGCTGGTGGAGGAGGGGTTCGGCCGGGTGGCGGCCGAGGCACAGGCGTTCGGCCGGCCGGTGATCACGACCGGGCACGGCGGGCTGGCCGAGATCGTCGACGACACGACCGGCTGGATCACCGGGACCTCTGTCGCCGCCCTGGCCGCCGCGATCGGCGAGGCGGCGGCGTCGCCCGCCGCGGTCGACCACCGGGGGGCCGCCGCGTCCCGCCGGCACGCCGAACGGTTCAGCCCCGAGGTCACGACCGCCGAGCTCATCCGCATCTACGAGGACGCCCGCCGGCTCGCGCGGCGTCCGCCGCCGGGGCGTGACGCCGTGCGGGTCGTCGTCGTCCACAACCGGTACTCGTCGCTGACGCCGTCCGGCGAGAACGTCTCGGTCGCCCAGGAGGTCGACGGCCTGCGCGCCGCGGGCGTGGACGTGACCGTGCACGAGACGTCCAACGACGAGGTGCTGGGCGGTGGCGTGGCCGTGCGGGTGCGGTCGGCGGCCGAGTCGGTGTGGTCGCCGGGCGCCGCGTCGCGGTTCGGCGCGGTGCTCGACCGGGTCCGGCCGGACCTGGTCCACGTCCACAATCTTTTCCCTCTGTTCACGTCGAGCGTGCCGGGTCGGGCCGTCCGGGCGGGCCTGCCGGTCGTGTGGACGGCGCGGAACCTGCGGGTGCTGTGCGTCGAGGGCACCCACTTCCGCGACGGCGCCGACTGCGCCGACTGCCGGGCGGGCTGGCGGGTGCCGGGCATCCGCCACGGCTGCTACCGGGGGTCGGTGGCCGGCAGCGCGCTGATCACGGGGGCGACGTCGATCTTCCGGCGGCTGGCCCGGACCCGGCTGCAGACGATCGCGATCAGCGAGACGCTGCGGGACTGGCTGGTGGCGGACGCGGGGTTCGACCCGGAGAGGGTGCGAGTGAAGTACAACCCGGTCCCGGTGCCGGCGCCGATGCCCGGGGCGACCGACCCGGCGGCGGGCCGGGAGTTCCTCTTCGTCGGCAAGTTCGCCGCCTACAAGGGCATCGACCTGCTCCTGGACGCATGGGGCCGGGTGTCGGCGCCCGAGGTCCGCCTGTGCTTCGTCGGCGACGGGCCCCAGGCCGACACCGTGCGGGCGGCGGCCGGCGACCCACGGATCGAGTGGACGGGCCAGCTCCCGGTGGCGGAGGTGGCGGCCCGCATGGCCAGGGCCCGGGCGGTGGTCGTGCCGTCGGTGTGGGAGGAGCCGTTCGGCCGGGTGGCGGCGGAGGCGTTCGCCGCCGGCCGCCCGGTGATCACGACGGGCCGCGGCGGGCTGCGCGAGGTGGTCGGCGACGCGGCGGGCTGGGTCACGGGGACCGACCCGGCGGCGCTCGCAGCGGCCATCGACGAGGCCGCCGCGTCGGACGAGGCGGTGTCGGCGCGGGGCGCGGCGGGCCGGGAGCGCCACGCGCGTCTGTTCTCGGTCGAGGCGACGACGGCGGCGCTCGTCGAGGTGTACGAGTCCGCGATCGCGGACCGTGAGCGCGGGCAGCGACCGGCGGGTAACATCGCCGAGGACCGGGGAGAGCGTCCGCAGCGCTGAGGACGGACGGGGGGAGCATCGTGGACACGACCACCACATCACGCTCTCCCGAGGCTGTTGCGGTCAGCCAACGCGGCGAGCCCGGCGCCGCCCAGAGCGAGGGCCCGTCACCGTCGGTCGAGCGGCCCCGGTGGCTGACCGCGTTCGTGGCCGTGCTCGTGGTGGTCGACGGCCTGGCGATGGCGGCCGCCACGTTGACGGCCAAGCTCACGGCCCCGGGCCTGGAGGGCGCCGAGGTCCACATCCGCTCGATCCGCCTGCCCGACACGATGCTGGCGCTGGCGACCATCCCGACCTGGCTGGTGATCCTGGCGCTGGCCGACGCGTACGACGTCGGTCCGTTCGGCACGATCAACGGCCTGTGGACCAGGGTGATTCGGGCCGGCGCCCAGCTGCTGGCGGTGGTGGCGGTGGCGTACTACGTGCTGCACCTGGCGCTGGTGGGCCGGGGCGTGCTGGCGGCGGTGGTCCCGCTGGCGGTGGTCTTCACCCTGGGGGCGAGGGCAGTGGTGGCCGCGGTCCTCCGCCACGCGAGACGCCGGGGCCGGGCCCGCCGCACGGCCCTGGTGGCGGGGTCGCGCCGGGGCATCGACGCGGTCATCGACCAGCTGGCGGAGCGCCCGGCGAGCGGCATCACCCCGATCGACGCCCTGGTCCTGGGCCCGGACGCCCACAACGGCAACGCCGGCAAGCTCCCGGTGGCGGCTGGCGACGTGGGCGCAGCGGTGAGCGCAGCGCTGGCAAGGTCGGACGCCGAGGCGCTGATCGTCACGGGCGGGCTGGCCCGAGGCCAGCTCCGCGACATCGCCTGGCGCCTGGAGGGCACGGGCGTCGAGCTGCTGGTGATGCCGGCCCCGAGCGAGCTGGAGGAGCTGAGCGCGGACATCCGCCCTGTCTCGGGCCTCCCGCTGTTCTACGTCGACCGCTGATACGGGTCGACGCTGCGCTCGAGGTCATCGAGGAACGCGCAGATAGTCGCTCGGGGACGACGCACTAGAGTCGGCGCCCGTGGTTGGGGGAGAGGCTCCGTTGTGAGCCGGCGCGACACCCGCGCCGCGCTCGACGTGCTCGACCGGGCGGGCATCTCGCTCACGCTGGTCGATATCGGCGCCTCGCTCGAGCCCTTCCCGCCGTTCCGCCCGCTGCTCGGCCACGCCGACCTACATCGGATTCGACCCCGACCGGCGCGAGCTGCACACCGAGGCCAGCGCGACCGGCCGGCGGGTGATCATCGACAAGGCGGTCGTGGCCGAGGCCGGCCGCGACCGGGCCCGGTTCTTCCTCACCCGGAACCCCACCGCGTCGAGCACGCTGCGGCCGCTGGCCGACGAAGTCGCCCCCTACCTGCACGCCTACCGCTACGAGGTGGTCGACGAGGCCGAGGTGCCCGCCACCACCCTCGGCGCAGCGCTGGCGTCGGCCGGCATCGAGCGTGTCGACTGGGTGAAGCTCGACACCCAGGGCACCGACCTGCGCCTGCTCGACGGGCTCGACGAGCAGTTGCTCGGTGCGCTCATGGCCGTCGACGCCGAGCCGGGCTTCGACCAGCACTACGAGACCGAGGACACGTTCGGTGACCTGCACCGCTCGCTGGTCCAGCGCGGGTTCTGGATGTCCGACCTCGATCTCACCCGGGCGGTGCGGGTGCGCCGCGACACGTTCGACGCCGAGCTCGGGGCCCGCACCAAGCTCGGTCGGATGGGCTACGAGTTCGCGCTCAAGTCCAGCCCGACCGCCGCCGGCCCCCGTTACCTGCGCACGCTGGCCTGGCTCGGCAGGGTCGGCGCCGGCCCCGACGACTACCTGCGCCTGTGGGCCTGCGCCTTCTTCTCGGGCAACCACCCCTACGCGCTGGACGTGGCCGTCGAGTGCCGGTCGCGCCACGGCGACGACGCCGGGGTGTCCGCGCTCGTCGAGCTGTCGGTGCGGCGCAACCGCGCCGACGCCCGCCGGGGGTCGTGGCGCCTGGTCGAGAAGGTGAACGTCCGCAACCTCAAGCGCTTCGTGTCCAAGCCGTACTGACCGGCCTCGGACTGGCGGGCCGGCGCCGGCGCAATCCGTCAGCGGCCCCGGGTCTCGAAGACCGCTACCGCCTGGCGGAGCGGGACCAGGTCGCGGCGGTACTGCCGGTGGGTGTCGGCGACGGCGGCGGAGGCCTGGCGGCGGACCTCGGCGAGCTGGCGCTTGAGGCTGGCGACCTCGGCCTCCAGCTCGAGCACCCGGGCCACGCCGTAGAGGTTGAGGCCCTCGTTGGTCAGCTCCTGGATGCGGCGGAGCTGGTCGATGTCGGCGTCGCTGTAGCGGCGGCTCCCGCCGCTGGTGCGGGCGGGGTCGACCAGGCCCTTGCGCTCGTAGATCCGCAGTGTCTGCGGGTGGACCCCGGCCAGCTCGGCGGCGACCGAGATCACGTAGACGGCGCGCGTGGGCTCACGGGCGTCGGCGGGCATGGCGCATCATCCTTCCTCGAGTCCCAGGTGGGCGCGGGGTGAGCGGCCGTTGCCGGCGGCGGCCAGGGCCTCGACCGCGCGCGCTCGTCGTCGCTCAGCGACGGCGGGACCGCGACCTCGACCGTGACCAGCATGTCGCCGGTGCGGCGGCGGTTGGCGACACCCCGGCCCCGGACCCGGAACGTGCGGCCGGACGGGGTGCCCGGCGGGATGCGGACCGTGACCGGGGCGCCGTCGAGCGTCGGGACCTTGACGTCTGCGCCCAGGGCCGCCTCGGCGAACGTGACCGGCACGACCAGCGTGAGGTCGTCGCCCCGGCGGGCGAACACCCGGTGCGGGGTGACCCGGGTCGTGACGTAGAGGTCGCCGGCCGGGCCGCCGTTGCGGCCGGGACCGCCCCGGCCCCGCAGCCGGATGCGCTGGCCGTCGGCCACGCCGGCGGGGATGCGGACCTTGACCTCGCGGGGACGGTGCTCGATGCCCGTGCCGTGACACGTCGGGCACGGGTCGTCGATCGTGTAACCCCGGCCGGCGCAGTTCGGGCACGGCTGGGAGAAGCTGAAGAACCCCTGGTTGTCGTCGAGCACGCCCCGCCCCTTGCACTCGGGGCAGGTGTGCGGGCTGGTGCCCGGCTTGGCGCCCGAGCCGAAGCAGGTGGCGCAGGTCGCCTCGCTCGTCAGGTGGATCGTGGTGGTGAGCCCCCGGACGGCGTCGTCGAAGTCGAGGTGGAGCTCGGCCTCGAGGTCCTGGCCGCGATGGGGCCCCGTGCCCCGCCCCGGACCGCCGGCGCCGCCGCGACCCCGGCGGCCGAAGATGCCGCCGAGCATGTCGCCGAGGTCGCCGATGTCCTCGAACCGGAAGTTGCCCGAGTTGCCGCCCCCGGCGCCGCCGAACATGCCGCCGACCGGGCCGAGCTTGCGGACCTCGTCGTACTCCTTGCGCTTGGCGGTGTCGCCGACCACGTCGTAGGCGGCCGACACCTCCTTGAACCGCTCCTCCGCGGCCTTGTCCTCCGGGTTCACGTCCGGGTGGTACTGGCGCGACAGCTTGCGGTACGCGCTCTTGATCTCCTTCTGGGACGCGCTCTCGCCGACCCCCAGGACCCGGTAGTAATCCTTCTCGAACCACTCGCGCTGCGGTGCCATCAGCGCCCTCTCAGTCGGTCACCTTGACCATCGCGGGGCGGATCACACGCCCCTGCCACCGGTAGCCCGTGCGGAGGACGTCGGCGACGACCAGCTCACCCCCCTCGCCCGGCTCGTGCATCACCGCCTCGGCCTCGGCCGGGTCGAATGCCGAGCCCTTGGGATCGATGCGCTCGAGCCCCTCCTTGGACAGGGCGCCGTAGAGCGCGGCCAGCACCGGCTCGACCTCGCTCGCCCCGTGGGCGAGCGCGGCGTCGCAGGCGTCGAGCACCGGGAGGAGGCCCTCGACGAACCGGCTGAGCGACCGGACGACCGCGTCGTCCTGCCGCTTCTGCGCCTGCTTGCGGTAGTTCTCGAAGTCCGCCTGAGCCCGGCGATAGGCGTCGAGGTACTGCTCGCGCTCGGCCAGCAGCAGCTCCAGGTCGACCTCGAGGGCGTCGGCCGCGGCCTGGAGGTCGGCCTCGCTCTGGCCGTCGTCCCGCGCTCCCGACTCGGGCGCGTCGTCGGGCGCGTCGTCGGCCGCGTCGGGTGCCGCCGTCGCCGCCGGCTCGCCGGCGGGCTCGGGCGTCTCGTCGGCTGCCGCGTCGGGCGTGTCGTCGGGCGTCGCGTCGGGCGTGGCGGCGGCCGGGTCGTCACCGCCGGATGGCGACTTCGACCCGGCCTTGCGGCCGGCTCGCGGGTCTGGTGACCCCTGGGCCACTACTGCTCCTCGTCGTCGACGATCTCGGCGTCGACGACTTCGTCGTCCGCAGGCTGGCTCGACGCCCCGCCCGACGGGCCGGCGCCCGTGCTGCCGCCCGCGGCCGCGCTCTCGGCGGCGGCGGCCTCGTACAGCTTCTGGGTGAAGGTCTGGCTGGCGGACATCAGCGCGTCGGTGGCCGTGCGGATGGCCTCGACCTCGTTGCCGCCGAGCGCGGTCTTGAGGTCGGCCAGCTTGTCCTCGACCGCGGACTTCTCGTCGCCCGAGATCTTGTCGCCCTGCTCCTTGAGCAACTTCTCGGTCTGGTAGACGAGCGTGTCGGCCTGGTTGCGGGCCTCGGCCTCGTCGCGGCGCCGGCGATCCTCCTCGGCATGCGCCTCGGCGTCACGCATCATGCGGTCGATCTCGTCCCTGGCCAGCGAGGACTGGCCGGTGATCGTCATCGACTGCTCCTTGCCGGTGGCCCGGTCCTTCGCGGAGACGTGCACGATGCCGTTGGCGTCGATGTCGAACGTGACCTCGATCTGGGGCACGCCCCGGGGCGCGGGCGGCAGGTCGACGAGCTGGAACTTGCCCAGCGTCTTGTTGAACTGGGCCATCTCCCGCTCGCCCTGCAGCACGTGGATCTCGACCGACGGCTGCATGTCCTCGGCCGTGGTGAACACCTCGGTGCGCTTGTTGGGGATCGTCGTGTTGCGCTCGATGAGCCGGGTCATCACGCCGCCCTTGGTCTCGATGCCGAGCGACAGCGGGGTGACGTCGAGCAGCAGGACGTCCTTGACCTCGCCCTTGAGCACGCCGGCCTGGATGGCGGCGCCGACGGCGACCACCTCGTCGGGGTTGACGCCCTTGTGGGGCTCCTTGCCCGTGAGGTCGTTGACCAGGTCGTGCACGGCCGGCATGCGGGTGGAACCGCCGACCAGGATCACGTGGTCGATGTCTTCCTTCGACAGGCCCGCGTCCTTGATGGCCTGCTCGAACGGACCGCGGCACCGCTCGAGCAGGTCGGCGGTCAGCTCCTGGAACCTGGCCCGGCTGAGCTGCTCGTCGAGGTGCAGCGGGCCCTCGCTGGTGGCGGTGATGAACGGCAGGTTGATCTGGGTCTGCTGGACCTGCGACAGCTCGATCTTGGCCTTCTCGGCCGCCTCCTTGAGGCGCTGGACGGCCATGTTGTCGGCGGCGAGGTCGACGCCGTGGGCGGCCTTGAACTGGTTGACGAGCCAGTCGATGACCCGCTGGTCCCAGTCGTCGCCGCCCAGCTGGGTGTCGCCGTGGGTGGCCTTGACCTCGAACACGCCGTCGCCGATCTCGAGGATCGAGACGTCGAAGGTGCCGCCTCCCAGGTCGAACACGAGCACCGTCTGGTCGGCGGCGCCCTCCTTGTCGAGCCCGTAGGCAAGGGCGGCCGCGGTGGGCTCGTTGATGATCCGCAGCACCTCGAGCCCGGCGATCTGGCCGGCCTCCTTGGTGGCGGTGCGCTGGGCGTCGTCGAAGTAGGCGGGCACGGTGATGACGGCCTGGGTGACCGTGTCGCCCAGGTAGGCCTCGGCGTCGCGCTTGAGCTTCTGCAGCGTGCGGGCGGAGATCTCCTGCGCCTTGTACTTCTTGCCGTCGATGTCGATCGACCAGTTGGTGCCCATGTGGCGCTTGACCGACCGGATGGTGCGGTCGGGGTTGGTGATCGCCTGCCGCTTGGCCACCTCGCCCATCAGCACCTCACCGCCCTTGGAGAAGGCGACGACAGAGGGGGTGGTGCGGGATCCCTCGGCGTTGGGGATGACCACCGGGTCGCCGGCCTCGAGGACCGCGACGACGGAGTTGGTGGTGCCGAGGTCGATGCCGACAGCCTTGGGCATTGGTTGCCTCCGTGGGAAGACGTTGCTGGAGTGCGGAAAGTGCTTGAACCAGATGACAGGATAAAAGTTGAGTGCGTCGCTTGCAACTTTCGATCGGGCAACCCCGGCCAAGGATCGCTAGCTTGGCCCGCGATGACCACGCGCCCCCGCACCGGGCACCTCGCCGGCGCCGGCCCCGCCGTTCGACCCGGGCGCGGGCCCGCCCACGCCGGACGCGCCGGTGCCGGGGAACGCGGCGGCTCCCGCTGCGCCGGCAGGACGGGCCGGGTTCGGCGACCTCACGCTGGCCGCCATCACCGCCGTCGTCACGCTGCCGATCCTGTGGATGGGCTACGGCACCGACATCGACGTCACCGACGTGCTGCGCACCGCGTCGGGTATCTGGGACGGCGACTACCGGCCGTCGCGTACCCCGGGCGTGCCGGTCTACGAGGCCATCGCGGCCCTGCTCGACCCGGTCGGCGGCCACATCCTGCTCAACCTCGCCTCCGCCGCCGCCGGCGTCGCGGCGGTGGTCGGGCTCGCCCGACTGGTGCGTGCCTGGGGCCACGCCAACGGCGACCTGATCGCCCTGGCGTTCCTGGCGTCGCCGGCCACGCTGATCGCGGCCACCTCGACCGGCGACTTCATCTGGGCCGTGGCCTTCGTCGTCTGGGGCGCGCTCGCCCACCTGCGCGACCGCAGCATCGTGGCCGGCGTGCTGTTCGGCCTGGCCATCGGCACGCGGCTGTCGTCCGTGCTGCTGGTCGTGGCGTTCCTCGTCGCCGACGGCTGGGACCCGGCCCGGCGCCGCCGCTGCCTGCGCACCGCGCTCGTGGCGCTGGCCCTCGGCGCGCTCACGTACGTCCCCTCGTGGCTGGCGTACGACCGCTCGCTGCGCTTCCTCCAGGCGTCCGACGAGGGCTGGCGCAGCCTGGCCAACAACCTCGGCCGGTTCGCCTACAAGAACTACGCCACCTTCGGCGGGCTGTTCGTCGTCGCCATGCTGATCGCCGCGCCCGCGCTGATCGCCGCCCTGCGGCGCTGGGGCGGCGACCCGATGCTCCGGGCCGGCGTGGCAGGTTTCGCCCTCACCGAGGGCCTGTTCCTCGTGCTGCCGTGGAAGTACAACCACCTGCTGCCCTGCCTGGCGACGCTGCTGCTGTGGCTCGGCGCCAGCCGGCGCAACACCCGGCCGTTCCTGTGGCTGGTGATCGCGGCGCTGGCGGTGAACGCGGTGGTCACGTTCCGCCCGTTGGCGCCCGACCGCCCGGCACACGCCCGGGCGGGCCGCTGGGACCCGGCCGTGACCGCGGGCCTGCTCGCCAACGACATCGCCTGCCGGCTCGACGCCATGGACGAGCCGCTGGCGCCGCTCAACGGCGACGCCTGGCCGTGCACGCTCAAGCCGATGCGGGGCCCGACGGAGGACTCGGCGACCGGCGGAGCAGCGCGAACCACTGGGAGTTGAGCCACCACGGCAGGCCGGGGAACGGGCAGCACGCGGCGTCGGCGGTCGTGAAGTCGTCGCCCAGCCCGGCCAGCACGCGGCGGTGGTCGAACCCCTTGTGGGTCACGCGGATGTCGTCGGGTCGGGCCGCCGGGCGACCGGCGAGCGACGCGGCCAGCAGCTCGCGGGTCGAGTAGTCGCTGCGGCGCCGGAACATCGCCATGCGGTTGAGCTCCTTGGCGAGCAGCGGCGGGCCGCCGATGATCGGCACCGAGATCAGCACCTGGCCGCCGGGGGCCAGCATCCGGCGGGCGTCGGCCGCGAACCCTGCGGTCTCGTCGGGATAGAGGTGCTCCAGCGTCTCGAAGCAGCACAGCAGGTCGAGCGATGCGTCGGGCACGTCGTCGATCGCGTCGACCGCCCGGTAGCCCTCGGGCTCGTGACCGGACTCGGGGTCGAAGCCCCACAGCGTCAGGTCGGGACGGGCCTCGGCCAGTGCGTTGAGGAAGGCGCCGTCGCCGCAGCCGTAGTCGAGGACCGTGCCGCCCTGGCGCACCTCGGCCGCCGCCCGGTCGAGCGAGAGCTTGTGGCGCTGCCGGTGGGCGTAGCGGGCGACCGGGTTGGCGGTGTCGATCGTCTGGCGGTTGTAGGCGACCTCGCGCGTCACCGTCAGGCCCCCGGGGACGCCGCTACCGCGTCGGCGATGTCGGCAGCGGCGAGGAAGTTGCGCAGCAGGTCGTGCCCGCTGGCGGTGAGGACCGACTCGGGGTGGAACTGCACGCCCTCGACCGCCAGCGTGCGGTGCCGCAGCCCCATGACCACGCCGTCGGCGGTCCAGGCGGTGATCTCGAGCTCGGGCGGGACCGAGGCCCGGTCGACCACGAGGCGAGTGGTAGCGGGTCGCCTCGAACGGATCGGGCAGCCCCGCGAACACCCCGGTGCCGTCGTGGCGGATGAGCGACGTCTTGCCGTGCATGATCTCGGGCGCCCGCACCACCTCGCCGCCGTAGATCTGGCCGATGCACTGGTGCCCGAGGCACACCCCGAGCACCGGCCGGCGGCCGGCGAAGTGGCGGATGACGTCGTTGGAGAGCCCCGCGTCCTCGGGCCGCCCGGGCCCGGGCGAGATCAGCACCGCATCGGGGTCGAGCGCCACGAGGTCGTCGAGCGGCACCTCGTCATGCCGGCGCACGACCGGGTCGGCGCCCAGCTCGCCCAGGTACTGGACGAGGTTGTAGACGAAGCTGTCGTAGTTGTCGATGACGAGGACCCGCGCTCCACGGCGGCCGAGGCTAACTGTCCGGGGCGGCCGGGGCACGGGGGATCAGGCCGGCACGGCCTCGGCGACGGCGATCACCTCGACCGGGCTGGCGAGGGCCTCGGCGAGCAGGTCGGCCCGGCTGTTGGCCGAGTAGAGCTCGAGCGACACGTCCTGCCCCGGCGCCGGGGTGGCCTCGATCGAGAGGATCCCGCCGTGGCCCTCCCGGCACGCCACCGACGCCACCCGGGAGGCGTGGTTGCGGTCGAGCCCGACGGCGATGCGCAGGATCCCGGCCAGCACCCGGACCCGCTGCTGGTCGTCCGGGGCCAGCGCGGCGAACTCGGGGTGCTTGCGCCGCGGGGCCGACTTGCGGTGGTAGCGGGCGACCTGGGCGATCAGCTCGATCTCGCGGTCGGTGAAGCCGGTCAGCAGCTCGCTGTTGCGGATCACGTAGTAGCTGTGCTTGTGGTGCCCGGCGTGCGACACGAACAGGCCCACGTTGGCCAGGAGCGCCGCCGCCTCCAGCACCTCCCGGCTGTCGTCCCCGAGGCGGTGACGCCCGGCGGTGGCGTCGAACAGGTCGAGCGCCAGCCGGGTCACCTGGGCCGAGTGGTCGGGGTCCTCGTCCATCTGTTGGGCCAGGCGCAGCACCGAGCGCCGGCGCAGGTCGGACAGGTGGTGCAGCGAGCCGCCGTGCTCCCGCCGCCAGGTGTCGAGCAGCACGCCCTCCCGCAGGGCGTAGTCGGAGAACACCAACTCGTCGATGCCGGCCTCGTGGACGACCTGCTCGACGATCAGGGCACCCGCCAGGATGATGTCGGCCCGCCGGGGGTCGAGGCCGGGGATCCGGGACCGCTCCTTGATCGTCGGCGCCCTGATCAGCCGGCGCACCACGCCGTCGACGTCGTCGCGGGTGATCCGGAAGTTGTTGAGCGTCCGGGGCACGCCGCCGTCCTGGCGGGCCGCGGCCATGGCGCACACCGCGCCGATGGTGCCGGACGACCCGACCGCCACCTCGAAGCCGGCCCGGCGGATCTCGCGCATGGCCGGGGCGAGCGCGGTCCGGATGTCCCGGCGGCAGGACTCGACGGCGCTCGCCGAGAGCTTGGGCCGGGAGAAGTAGCGCTTGGTCAGGCGGATGGCGCCGAGCTTGAGGCTGCGGGCGGTGAGGATCTCGCCCTTGGCCCCCACCACCAGCTCGGTCGAACCCCCGCCGATGTCGCACACGAGCACCTGGCGGTCGAACACCGGGACCGCCTGGAGCACGCCGAGGTGGATCAGCCGCGCCTCCTCGAAGCCGGAGATCACCTCGACGTCGATGCCCTCGGCCCGGGCCCGCTCGATGAACGCGGCCCGGTTCTCGGCCTCGCGGACCGCCGAGGTCGCCACCGCGCGCATCGACGCGCCGTGGATGGCCGCCACCTGCTTGAACCGGACCAGCGCCTCGATGCCCCGGGCGATCGCCCCCGGCGTCAGCCGCTTCATGTCGCGGGCCGCCGAGCCGAGGCGCACCATCTCCCGCTCGCGGTCGAGCACCTCGATGCGGTGCTCGCTGACGCGGGCCACCACGAGGTGGACCGAGTTCGTGCCGATGTCCACGGCGGCGAGCACGCTGTTCACTACCGGTGAGCGTAAGGCTCCCGACGGCATCCGCGGCGACGTACCCCCGGGCGGGGAACGTCTAATCTGGCACCCATGGCCAAGCCAGCGAAGCGCCACGTCCCCGGGGGCCGGGTCACACCCAAGGGCGGGTCCGGCGACAAGGGTCGCCCCCCGCAGTCCGGGCGCTATACGCCACCGGTGCCGCGCGAGGTGAAGGTCAGCCCGATCTGGGTGCCGATCCTCATGTTCGGGCTGCTCGGCGCCGGGCTGGTCATCATCTTCCTCAACTACCTGAGCCTGCTGCCCGGCGGCGTGAGCAACGCCTACCTCGGCCTCGGCCTCGGGGCGATCTGCGCCGGCATCATCACCGCCACGCAGTACCGCTGAGCGCCCTACCGCGGGTGGCGTGCGGTTGCTACTGTGCGCACCCGGGATGTGACGGTCGCGGAACGTGGGCAACCGGCCGTTTTCCGGCGTGTTACCTGGTCGCCGCCCTATACCCGCTTCAGGTGGACGGCAAACGTCCGAAGTTACATCGGTGTTACTCTCCCCAGGCTTGTCCACAGGCTGTGGGCAAGTGGTGAACGTGTTCGCGTGGCGCGCCCTGACCGGTTGCCGGTAGCCCGCCCGGCGGCCGCGGGTCAGCCGTCGATCGGGGCGACCAGGTCCATGTCCTCCTGGCAGTGCCGGGGCGGCTCGGGGACCTCGTCGTTGGCGCTGGTCATGCGCACCTCTGTGCCGCAGATCGAGCACCGGTAGGTGATGCGGACCTTGCGCAGCTCGCCGGGCGGCGGGGGCGGCGGCAGCGGCGTGGCCAGGCCGGACAGGATGCCGACGCCGACCTTCAGGATGAGCCAGCCGGCGACGACCGCGACGACCACCGCCAGCGGGCTGGCCCGGGTCAGGAGCCACGCCGCCAGCCCGACCACCGCCAGGACCACCAGGGTCGGCCACGAGAACCTCGGCCTCCGCACGGCCCCCATCGTAGGGCCGGCCTCTCAGGGGGCCACCGGGCGGCAGGCCTGACCCCGGAGCCCGGGGCACGGCATCGGGTCGTAGGGCGCCGGCGGGACCTCGACGCCGTCCAGCGTGGACAGGACCAGGGCGGAGGGCCGGGCCACGGTGCGGGACACCTGGATGGTCGGGATCGTCCCGCCGTAGTCGGGGTTCTCGAACTCCCAGATGGCGTGGTTGCGGCCGGGCGTCGCCACCGACAGGCGCAGGCGCGACCCGGCCCGCAGCGGGGCGGCGAACGAAGGGATCTCGACCCGGGCCTCGACGAACCGGCCGGGCCGCAGCGGCTGGCGGTCGCGCTCGGTGAAGCTGTGCACGACCTCCAGGCCGTCGTTGCGCTTGGCGTCCTCGGCCCGGTCGGTCAAGTCGAGCCAGCCGTTCTGGAGCAGGCTCTCCGTGCCGTCCGGCCGGACCTCCGACACCGTGACCTGCACGTTCGCCTCAGTGGCGTCGGCGGCCACGTACAGGTCGGCGTAGCCCGGCCCGGCGAACACGGTGTCGTGCTCGAACGGCGGCGTCACGTAGGCCAGCTCGTCGCCGGCCGGGAACCGGGTCCAGTCCGCGGTGTCCCACACCCGGGCGAGCAGCGGGTAATCGCCGGTCCCGCCGAACAGCGTCGAGCCACCGGCGTCGGGGTCGAAGCGGAACTGGTCGACTCCGCCGTCGTCCGCCCCGCCCTGGGGGGCGTCCGGGGTGAGCGCCCCGCCCTCGCCCAGGTACCAGGTGGTCGCCTGCGCCTCGGGCGCCGGCCAGCGGTCGAAGCTCTGCTCGAACGTGCCGCCCGGCTCGCCGATCTCGTCCCGGCCTAGGCCACTCTCGTACTGCACCCGGACCGGCTTCTCGGCCTCGTACGCGGCCCGGGCTGCGGCGAGGTCGTCGCCGAAGCGGGCGAAGCGGTCGGGCTCCAGCTCGATGTCGTCGACGTGGAACTGGTCGGCCAGGATCGGGGGCAGCGCCTGGCGCAGCAGCGGGTTGATCGCCGGCACCCGGTCGGCCACGTACAGCTCGAGGAACTCGTACCAGCGCACAACGTTGGCCGGCCCGTAGCCGTCGGGGTGGCGACCGTTCCAGAGGTTGACCCGCAGCAGCGGCGTCGAGTCGAAGTGGTCGAGCATGGCGGTGAACTGGGCTCCGGTCTGCTCGTCCTGGAAGGCGCCGGACAGGAACACCGGCGCCTCGATGCCCCGGACCAGCTCGCGCAGGTCGCGGGCGGCGGCGGGCGGCGGGTAGCTCGACAGGCTGTGGACCAGGTTCTCGAAGTCGGGGTTCTGGGCCCGCAGCGGCATGTTGGCCGCGCACGTCTGGTCGCCGGCGGCCACCCGGGCGGCCACCCAATCGGTCCCGCCGGGCCGGCTGGCGGCGTCGCGCTGGCGCATCCACTGCTGGGTGAAGCCGGAGTTGTATATGCCGCCCGGCCAGGCCTCCAGCCACGGATCCGCGATGACCGACTGGGGCGTGGCCGCCGCCAGGTGGGGCGGGTTGGTGGCGGCGGTGTAGAGCTGGGTGATCCCCGAGTACGACAGGCCGACCATGCCCACCTTGCCGCCCTTGACCCAGCTCTGGCGGGCGACGGTCTCGACGACGTCGTAGCCGTCCGCCATCTGGGCCGGGTTGAACACGTCGAAAACCCCGCCCGAGCAGCCCGAACCCCGGAGGTTGACGGACACGGTGGCGTAGCCGAAGGCCCGGGCCAGCCGCACGCCCGCCTCCTCCGACGCCGGGTTGGACGGCCCGTAGCCGGAGTACTCGACGACGGTCGGCCAGGGCGCGGGCCCGTAGATGCCCTCGTCCGGGAACCGGACCATGGCCGACAGCCGCACGCCGTCGCGCATCTCGATGTAGCCGTAGCCGTCCTCGAGCGACGTGCCGGGCTTGGGGGTGCCGAAGACGTCCAGGTGGGCGCCGGGCAGCTCCTGGCGCTCGTAGAGGGCGGGATCCGGGACGTCGTCGCGGCCCGGGACGCTCAGGACCTCGGTCGCCAAGCGGGGGTCGGCGTCCTCGTCCACGAGGGCGTAACGGCCGGGCGCCACGGAGGTGCCCTCGGCCACGTCGAGCTGGGAGTAGTCGAGGGCGGGGCCGGACGGCAGCGTCTCGTACTCCGGGGGCAGGTAGGCGAACTGCGCCTGGCCCGCCTCGTCGGCGAGAAGGGTCAGCAGCTTGCGCTGGTGGTCGCCGTAGAGGGTCAGCGGCTCGCCCGGGGCCGCGCCGGTGACCGTGATCTGCTCGACCCCGACCCGGACGTCCCAGGCCGCGGGCTCGGTCCCCCGCAGCACGCGGGCGAATCCGTCGTCGCCGCCGCCGCCGCTGCCCGGTCCGCCCGGGTTGCGGCACGCGACGGCCGCCACCGCCACGACCACGCCGAGCGCGACCAGCAGCGTTCGCCGCCGGCGCCGCGGCGGCGCCTTCGTCATCTTCCCCTCCCGTGTGCGTCGGATAGTGCCCGGACCCTCGGGCGGGCCGGTCGACCCCCTTCGCGGCCGGCCGGCCCGGGGACGGTCAATGTGGGCCGGTCAGCCCAGGCGCTCGATGATGGTGGCGTTGGCCATGCCGCCGCCCTCGCACATCGTCTGCAGGCCGTAGCGGCCGCCGGTGCGCTCGAGCTCGTTGACCAGCGTGGCCAGCAGCTTTGTGCCCGAGCAGCCGAGGGGGTGGCCGAGGGCGACGGCGCCACCGTTGACGTTGGTCTTGCCCAGGTCGGCGCCGGTCTCGGCCTGCCAGGCGAGCACGACCGAGGCGAACGCCTCGTTGACCTCGAACAGGTCGATGTCGTCGAGGCTCAGGCCCGACCGCTCGATGACCTTGGCGGTGGCGGGGATCGGACCGGTGAGCATCGTCACCGGGTCGACGCCGGCGAGGGCGAAGGTGTGGAACCGGGCGCGGGGTCGCAGGCCGAGGGCGTTCGCCTTCTCCTCGGACATGATCAGCGCGGCGGAGGCGCCGTCGGTGATCTGGCTGGAGTTGCCGGCGGTCACCTTGCCGTCGGGCTTGAACGCCGGCTTGAGGTTGGCGAGCGTCTCGACGGTCGTGCCCTCGCGGATGCCCTCGTCGGCGGCGACCAGCTCGTCGGACTCGCTGACGTCGCCGGTCTCCTTGTCGCGGTGGATGCTGCGGACGGCGACGATCTCGTTCTCGAACCGGCCCTCGGCGGTCGCCTGGGCGGCGCGGCGCTGGCTCTCGGCGGAGAAGGTGTCGAGCTGCTCGCGGGACAGCCCCCACTTGTCGGCGATCAGCTCGGCCGAGATGCCCTGGGGCACGAGCCCGCCGACGTCGGCGTAGCGCTGCCCGACCCGGGGCCCGAACGGGTAGCCGAACTTGCCGTCGCCGATCGAGGCGCCCATCGGCACCTGGCTCATGACCTCGACGCCGGAGGCGACGACGACGTCGTGCGCGCCGGCGATGACGGCCTGGGCGGCGAAGTGGGCGGCCTGCTGGGAGGACCCGCATTGGCGGTCGATGGTGGTGCCGGGCACGGCCTCGGGCCACCCGGCGGCGAGCACGGCGTTGCGGGCGATGTTCACCGACTGGGCGCCGGCCTGCATGACGCAGCCCATGATGACGTCCTCGACGATGCCGGGGTCGAGATCGTTGCGCTCGACCAGCGCGGTGAGCACCTCGGCCGCCAGGTCCGCCGGGTGCCAGCCCGACAGCTTCCCGTTGCGCTTGCCGCCCGCGGTGCGGACGGCGTCGACGATGACGGCGGTGGGCATGGGGGTTGCTCCTTTGTCGCGCCGTGCCCGGGACCTTCCCTCGCAAGCCCGGGCGGGTCAGGGCGACTCACTTGACCCTTCGGTCAAGCCAGTCTGCCGAGGTTGCGGGGCCAGGCGCAACCGCAGCTCGTGGTCGGCTCACACCATCGGGTGTGCGATGGCGGCAGGCGGGGTGCCGCCGTCGGGATTGCCGGTGCTCGGCGGGGTGCCGCCAGGCGTCAGCGCCGAGGTGCACACGATCAGCTCGCTGATCATCGCCCACGGTCCCTTGGCGGGGTCGGTCGCGCCGCGCACGTGCGCCAGTGCCACGACGTCGCCGCCGTTGACCACCGCCGCCATCTGGTCGACGGCCGGGTCGCCCATGCGCTGGGACGGGTAGCCCCGCGCCGCTCTCACGGCGTCCACGGACATGTGCGGGGCGAGCGCGGCCCGCACCGACGGGACCAGCGTGGGCAGCGGCGGGTCGATCGGCAGGTCGACGAGGCGGGTCTGGTTCGCCTCGTCGCAGCCCAGCTCGGGCGTCTCGTAGTAGCGAGCGGTGTCGACGAGGTCGACGCGGCGCCGGTCGGCGATGTCGTTGACGATGCAGCCGACCGCCAGGACCCCGGGCGGCACGGGAGTACGCAGCGACAGGGCGCCGACCGGCACCGACATGGGGCCCGACGACCAGCCGTCGTTGGTGACCTCGACCTGGACCGGGGTGGGCAGGCTGTTCAGCACCCGCAGGTGGAGGCCGTCGCGCTGGGGTCGCACCGACGCCACCGGCACGTCGATGCCCGTGGGGGTGCAGCGCACCTCGACCACGCTCGGGAACTCGGCCCGGGCGCCCGCGGGCTCGGCCGACTCGGACAGGGTGACCGACTCGTGGCCGTCGCCGAACCCGCCGGCGATCAGCGAGGTGCCGACGGTCAGGACCGCCAGCACCGCCGCCGTGGCGACAGCTCCACGGCGGCGGTGCAGCCGGCGGTGCCGGCGGGCGGCGACCCGGTCGAGTCCGTGCTCGGGGGGGTCACCGGCGGACGATGCGAGGCGTTCGAGGCGGGAGCGCAGTTCATGGTCGTCGCTCACGCCCCCGGCCCCTCGTCCGGGCGGCGAACCAGCGCGGCGCGCGCCTGGCTCACGAGCACCCGGACGGTGGCAGGGCGGATCCGCATGATGCGTGCCGCGTCGGCCGCGTCGCAATCGAGCAGCTGGGTCAGGACCACGGCCTCGCGCTGGCGCGGGGTCAACTGGGCCAGGGCCCGGGTCACATGGTCACGGTCGGCGGCCAGGTCGGCCGGCTCCGGCACCGGCGGCGGCGTCGAGTGGGCCAGCACGTCGACGACCCGCCGAGCGGCACGCACCGCCCGCCGGGTACCGCTGCGGTGGAGGTTGAAGGCGGTACGGAACAGGTACCCGGTCGGGTCCGCCAGGTCGGACACCCGGCCCCAGCGCTCCCACACCCGGCAGAAGGCCTGCTGAGCGAGCTCCTCGGCCTGATCGCGGCTGCCGGTCAGGACGAACAGGGCGCGATACAACCGCCGTTCGTTGGCCAGATAGAAGTCCTCGAACGGCAGCGCAGGACGGACACCGACGGCGATCGGCGCCGGATGGGTGGAGCGCTCAGAGACCACGGACAAGGCCAACACTGCCCCAAGAACGCCCCAGACGCACGCGGTGTGTAGAAGATCGCGCGACTTTTCTCATGAACCGACCGCGCGGGCACTCCGGTTCTGACAGCGCTCAGTGCCGCGGCGGTGTCATTCCGCTGTCAGTTGCGGCAGACCACCACCCGGCCGGCCGATTCGCGGTCGGCCGGGTGGTGGTCCGGACCTCAGCGGGTCGACTTCGCGCGGGGGCCTTCCGGGCCGGGGCCTTGGCGGCCGGCGCCTTGCGGGCGGGGGCCTTGCGGGCCGGGGCCTTCTTCGCCGTGGCCTTCGTCGCCGGGCGCTTGGCGGCCGTCTTGCGGGCGGCGGCCGTGCGCGTCGTCGTCGTGCGGGCGGCTGCGGTCTTGCCGGCGGTCGCCTTGCGGGCCGTCGTCTTCTTTGCCGCCGTCGTCTTCGTTGCCGCGGTCTTCGTCGCCGCCTTCTTCGCCGGCGCCTTCGTCGGCGCCTTGGTGGCGGCGGCCTTGCGGGCCGGGGCCGGTGGCGCGGGCGGCCAGACCCCCCGCTCCAGCTTGGGCGCGAGGCTGGTCTTCACGACCGCGTCCTTGAAGCCCTTGAGCGGGGTGATCCGCGCCTTCTTCGACGCCTTGATGCGCACCGGCTGCTGGGTCTGTGGGTTCCGGCCCATCCTCGCCGGCCGGTCGACCTTCACGAATTTGGCGAAGCCGGAGATCGACACCGGCTCGCCCTTGGAGACGACCGCGGTGACGACGTCGGTGAACCCCTTCAGGACATTGTCGACATCCTTGCGGTCGACGCCGGACTGGGTGGCCACCGCTTGGACCAGATCACGACGATTCACAGGCTCCTCCTAGGTCGTTGGAACGCGCACAGTTTCGTCAACTCGTAACGACCACACGCGGATAGCGGGCGTATTCTTACGAGTTTTGCTGGAAAATGCATCACCCTGAGCGCGATCGCGCTGATGGTGCCTAGGTTTTTCGCCCCCTGCAGCGACAGAACGTGACGCGATGGCGGCTAGCGCCGCATCAGAACGTGGCCAGCCAACGCTCGGCCTGCTGGGCGCGGCGGCGCAGTTGCTCGACCGTCGCCTCGTCGATCCGCCGCAGCCCGACTGCGCGATTGAGCTGTCCGTTGACCTGCGCGTGGCCCATGCCGGTCGCCCACACGAGGTCCTGCACGAGCTTGACGTTGCGCTCGCGCAGCTCGGACCGTTGCTGCCGCGGGTTCGCGGCCGGGCCGCCACCGTCGCCGCCGGCACCGCCGCCGTGGGCGGCCCGCGCGCCCGGCAACGGCGGCAGCGTCACGTCGAGCGCGGCGTCGCCCGCGCCGACCGCGTCCTGGCGGTCGAGTCGGTCGAGCCGGTCCAGCACGGCCTCGTCGACGTCGAACACCGACGATTCCTCCGTGCCGGTAGCCACCGCCGACAGGGCGGCGAACATCGACAGCTGCGCGCCCCGGTCGTCGTCGTGCACGAGGTCGTCGAGGCGGGCGCCGTCGCCCGCCGGCTCGTCGCCTTCGCGCTCGCGGCGGCGCAGGCTGTGGCGCCGGGCGTCCGCGATCTGGACCGCCCAGCCCCGCAGCCTCGCGTCGTCGGGGATGAACAGGTATGCCTTCTGGCGCGGCACCCCCGGCGTCCAGCGCACGAAGCGGCCGACCGCCTGGCGGAAGAACAGCTCGGTCGTCGTGGTCGTGGCATACACGCCGACCCGCAGGCGGGGGATGTCGACGCCCTCCGACACCATGCGGACCGCCACGATCCATGGGTCGCGAGCCGTGGCGAAGCGGGCGATGCGGCTGGACGAGCGGGGATCGTCCGACACCGCCACCGCCGCGCGCACGCCGCACCGGTAGCGCAGCAGGTCGGCGACGCCCTGGGCGTGGTCCTGGTCGGCCGCGATCACCAGGCCGGCCGCGTCGGGCTGGTGGCGGCGCAGTGCGGCCAGCCGCTCGTTGGCCTGCAGCAGCACGGTCGCCAGCCACTCGCCGTCCGTGCTCAGCGCGGTCCGCAGCCGCTGGGATGCCCGCGCCCGGTCGAGCGGGTCGTCGAACGCGGCGGCCTGGGCCAGGCCGTCGGGGGCGATCCACTCCATGAACCCGTTGATCCGAGGGAAGTACACCGGGCGCACGACCCGCCCGTCGCCGAGCGCGTCGGCGTAGCCGTACTCGAAGTCCGGCACCGCCTCGTCCCCCACGTAGCGGACGAACGGGATGGCGAGCGTGTCCGAGCGGAACGGCGTGCCGGACAGCGCCAGACGGCGGGGCGCGACCTCGAACGCCCGCCGCACCGACTCGCCCCAGGCCCGGTCGTCGCCGGCATGGTGCAGCTCGTCGAGCACGACCAGCGCCCCCGACGCCAGCGGGCGCAACGCGTCCGGGTTGGCCGCCACCTGCTGGTAGGTGGTGACCAGGCCGTGGACGTCGGCCGGCAGCCGGCCCGCCGCCGGCGACCAGCGGGGCTCCAGTTGGAGGCCGAAGCGGGCGGCGGCGTCCGCCCACTGGAGCTTCAGGTGTGACGTCGGGGCGACCACCACCAGTCGGCGGCCGGGGTGGGCGGCCAGGTCGTGGACGGCCGCGCACAGGGCGAACGTCGTCTTGCCGGCGCCCGGCGTGGCGACGGCCAGGAAGTCGGGCGCGTCAGAGGCCGCGAGCCGATCGAGGGCGCGCTTCTGCCACGGGCGGAGACGGACGCTGCGAGACATGGGGACGCCGATCTTCTCACGCGCGCACCGCGGCGATGATCGACTCGACGACCAAGGCGGCGCCGTCGTCCGCGCACGACGCCGTGACCTCGGCGGCGGCCGCCAGCGCCTCCGGGTGGGCGCCGGCCATCGCGACCGAGCGCCCGGCCCAGCGCAGCATCGCCACGTCGTTGAGGTGGTCGCCGATGGCGACGACCTCGCTGCGGTCGACGCCGAGCCGGGCGCACAGGCGGGCGACGCCGAACGCCTTGTCGACGCCGGCGCCGGTGATCTCGACGAACGCCGCGCCCGAGCACGACACGACGAGCCCGTCGGACACGAGCGGCGCCACCGCGGCGACGAGGTCGTCCCGCACCAGTTCGGGATGCCCCGCGAACAGCTTGGTCACCGACGGGAACGGCGGGCCGAGCGTGTCGACGATCGAGCCGGCGTCGGTCTCGTCGTCGATCCGGGGGCGGGAGTCGACGAAGGCGGTCTCCCACGCCCAACCCGTCGGCGACTCCCAGCCGAACCGGACGCCCGCCAGGCCCGTCCGCAGCGCGGCGAGCGCCGCGGGGACCGCGGCGGGTGCGAGCGGGTGGTGCTCGACCACCGTCCCCGACGCCAGGTCGTAGACCACCGCCCCGTTCGAGCAGACCAGGTGGCGCACGTCGGGCGACGCCGCGACCCGGGGAATGGCGGTGCGGAAGCTGCGGCCGGTGGCGGCGGCGACGGTGATCCCGGCGTCGGCGGCGGCGCGCAAGGCGCCCAACGTGCGGGGCGACAGCCGCCCGTCGGGGCCGAGGAGGGTGCCGTCAAGGTCGGTGGCGACGAGGCGGACTTGGGAGCGACGGGGGCATCCCGGGATGGTCGGCGGCGGTGGCCCCGGACGCAAGCCGGTTGCCCTCGGCAGCCAGCGGCCTCGGGAGTGTCGCCACGGATCCTTAACGCGATCGTCGGGAAACCGGTGCAAACGGATCGGCGGCGCCGTGCGTCTGGGGAGTCGTGCACCGCGCAGATGGCGCGGGAGGCGGCACCGAAGGAGATCAGGATGCGACTGCTGCGGCGGCTTGTGCAGCTCGTGATCGTGGTGATGCTCGTGAGCTGGGTGCTCGCGACGATGAGCGATGTGGCGGCGTCCCCGGCCGATGCGCCGGCGCTCGCCCCGCCCCCGGGGTCGCCGGCGGCACCCGACGAGGCGCCGGGGGTGGCTCCCCCGCCCCCGGCGCCCGCGCCGCCGGCGCCGGTCCCGGAGCCGGTCCCGGGCCCGTGGGACAGCTGGACCCGCGACATCGGCGGGGCGGACCGCGAGCTGGCCGATCCCGGGGCGCTGTACGCGGACGGGGCGTTCCACGCCTACGGCACCTCGTCGACCCAGTGTGTGGGCGGGCAGTGCGCGACGTGGTGGTGGGTGCCCCGCTTCACGTCGGCGTCGCTGGCCGAGCCGGCGACCCCCGCCGGCGATGCGATGCCCGAACGACCGGCGTGGGTCCCGGAGTCCGACCGCGCGATCTGGGCGCCGTCGGTCGCCCATGTCGGCGGGCGCTACGTCCTCTACTTCGCGGCCACGGCGGCGTCGGGCCCGCACCGGGGCTACAAGTGCCTGGGCGCGGCCCAGTCCCCGACGCCGGCGGGCCCGTTCGTGCCGGAGGCCCAGCCGCTGCGATGCACGGCCGGGTTCTGGAGCCTCGACCCCTACGTGGTCGACGACGGGTCGGGTCCGGTGTTGCTGTGGCGGCAGGACGACGCCGCCCACCCGACCGGGCGGATCGTGGCGGCCCGGCTGCGCCCCGACGGGCTGGCCCTGGCCGACGGTGCGGAGGTCCGGACGATGGTGGCCGGTGCGGCGGCCTGGGAGGACGGTTACCCGGCCGGCGCTGCGACGGCCGCGGCCGCGCTCGCGCGGCCCGGCGGCCGCGGCGCGGGCGTCGGCGGGGCGGGGTCGGGGCGCGGGCGCGGCCGCCGACGCCGCGGGCATCGGCCCGATCGAGAACCCGGCGCTCGCCCGGGACCCGGCAAGCGGGGCATGGCTGCTCACGTGGTCGGCCAACCGCTGGGAGACGCGGGACTACGCCACCGGCCTGGCGACTTGCCGGGGCCCGCTGGGCCCGTGCGAGCGGGTCAGCACCGATGCGCCGTGGCTGCGCACGTCGACCGACGCGTCGATCAGCACCGGCGCCCGGTTCGACGGGATCGGCGGGCTGACGTTCGTCGCGGGTCCCGACGACGCGCTGTATGCGCTGTTCCATGCGTACCGGACGGGCGCCGAGGACGCCCCCGGCGGCCGGATCGGCTGGGCCTACCGCGTCGAGGCCGCGGCCGGCGCCGGCTACCGGCTGGTCGAGTTCTGACCATGAGGGTTTGTCCGGAAAGTCGCCAGGCGACCGTTTCCAGGGACAAAACGCGTTCGGAGACGAGGAAGCGCCTCAGCGGTGGCGCTCGCGGTAGAGGTCGCGTAGGACGCCGATCTCGGCGCAGTGGTGCGTCGCCTCCAGGAACCCGTAGCTGACGGCGCCCCATGCCGGCCGGTCGTCGCCGGCGGAGCCGACCCGCAGGCGCTCGTCGTCGCAGGAGCCCAGGTGGCCGTCGATCCGGGCGACGAGGTCGGTCATCAGGGCGACCGCGCCGGCGGCGTCGCCGGGGACGTCGATGTCGTTCCAGTCCTGGGGGCCGAGGTGGAGGCCCCGGGCCACGAAGTCGTTGAGGCAGTCGTAGCCGTGCATGAGCCGCCAGGCGATGGTGGTGACGGGCGGCGGCACGGGCGGGGTCCACGAGTTCTCGACGACCCAGTCCCCCTTGCCCCACACCAGCGGGGCGGAGGTGTCGCTCCGGCGCCGCACGCTCCAGCACCCGGGAACGGGCTCCCAGAAGTACTCGTCGTCGGTCAGCCCGGCGAGCGTCCGCCGGATCACGGTCCAGGCGGTCGCGAGCTGCCACCGGAGCACGTCGGCGACCCGGGTGGTCCCCCAGTCGCGGACGTGGGCGTCCTGGCTCCCCTCGCCGGCCACCGCGTGAGCCTAGGTCGCGGAGGCGAAACCCCGTGCGGCGCGTCGCTCGGCCAGACTCGTCGGGTGGCGATGGTGCAGGACGCCGTGTGCGCATGGTGTGGCGGGTACGCCGAGAGCGGCTTCGTCGTCGCGGGCGGTAGCCCCGGCGCCATCGTCTGGCGCCCTCAGAAGGAGCCGAAACGATCGCGCCTCCAGCGCATGTTCGGCGGTGGCTACTACGAGCACCTCGTCCCGGCGCCTCACTCCAGGCGCGCGGAGGCGCCCGCGCTGCGCTGCACGGAATGCCGGCTCGTCTGGTTCCACTACCCCCCGCCGTCGTAGCGGGCCGTCAGCCCCGCCGCTCGACAAGCTCGACCGGGTTGCCGTCGGGGTCGGCGACCCAGGCGACCCGCAGCGTGCCCAGCCAGTCGTGGGGCTCGGACAGCACCGGTGCGCCCGCCGCTACCAGGCGGGCCACGGCGGCGTCGGTGTCGTCGGTCCAGAGCGTGACCTCCATGCCCCGCCCCGGCCGGGCCAGGTCGAGGTCGAGCCCGTGGTCGGCGACGGCGGAGGCGACCGAGGCGACGCCCAGCTTGAACCCGTCGAGCACCATCTCGACGTGGATCGGGTCGCCCTCGCGGGGCGTCCGGAACGTCTCGGTGAACCCGAACACCCGGTAGAAACCGACCGACCGGGCGACGTCGCTGGCGTAGACGTTGACCTGCGGTGTGGAGAACATGGCTGCGACCGTAGGGCACGGTCCCGGCGGGCGGCCGGCGTAGCGTGGCCGGGTGCCGTCGCTCGCCGTGGTGGCCACGATCGGCTACGAGGGCCGGGGCGTCGACGACCTGGTGGCGGCGCTGCGGGACGCCGGCGTGGCGCTGGTGGTCGACGTCCGGGCGACGCCGCTCAGCCGCAAGCCGGGGCTCTCGAAGGGCGCGTTGGCGGCGGCGCTCGCCGACGCCGGCATCGGCTACGAGCACCTCGGCGGGCTGGGCAACCCGAGGGACAACCGCGACGCCTTCCGGGCGGGGCACGCGGCCGCCCGCCGGCGCTACACGCGCCGCCTCGACCGGGAGGGGGCGGCGGACCTGGCACGGCTGCGGTCGCTGGTGGGCGGGGACCCGATCGCGCTGTTGTGCCTGGAGCGCGACCACGAGGTGTGCCACCGATCCGTCATCGCTGACCGGCTGCAGCGCGACGACCCGACGATCGTCGTGCGGCACCTCTAGCACCCCGCTGCGCTACGACCAGTGGATGCAGGGCCGCACCGACCTCGTGCCCGCCGACGGCGTCCACCCGACGGCGGCGGGCAACAAGGCATGCCGTCACGTCGCCGACGCGCTGGACGAGCGGTCCGGCGGCTGGCACCTGGTGCCGAAACGGGCCGTGGGCGCCGTCGTCGTCCTCGCCGTCATCGCGGCGCTGCTGCGCCCTCGCCGCTCGGCGGTGTCGTCCCGGCGCTGAGGTCCGACGGGCGGCGACGGCGGCGGCGCAGCGCGCCGACGGCCATGTTGACCGCCACGCCCGCGGCCGCGGCGCTGCTGGCCAGGAACGGCAGCAGCTCCTCGACCGGCGCGCCGGCGATGTGGGCGATCATGCGCCGGGGTACTGGTCATGGCGGCGGAACCACATGCCGTCGCCGTCGTTGCGGCCCCTGGGCGCCAGGTCGAGCCACTGGCCGATGGCGTGGTTGGGTCGGCGTCTGTGTCATACCAGTGCAGATCCGCGATCGGCCCGGAACTCGTCGCCGCGCCGCCGAATTTCTCGTCCACCCACTCGTTGGCGGGCCGAACCAGCGGTGCGTCGCCGGATCGCGCCCCCGGGTCAGCCGTGGTCGGCGGCGACCTGCGCACCCCAGTCGCGGGGGTCGACGTCGGCGACGGACTGGGTGAAGCACCAGCCGTGGCCGTCGAGGTCGTAGGCGCTGTACTGGCGCTCGCCGAAGGCGTAGGTCTGGATGGCGTTCGCGATGGTGCGCGCCCCGGACGCAGGCCCGCTGGTAGTGGGCGTCGACGTCGTCGACGCTGACCATGATGGTGTGGCTGCGCCCGTCCGGTCCGGGCGGGCGGAAGGGCGGATCGCCCGGTCTGCCGGGCCCGTCGCTGGGCCCCCGGACGAAGAGCGCCGCCTCGCCGAGCACGAGCTCGACGCTGGGCTGGGCGCCGCCGCCCCAACGCAGCCGCTCGACGAACCCGAAGGTGTCGCAGAGCCAGGCGACGGCCTTCTCGACGTCGGCGTAGCAGAGGTTCGGGACGACGCTGCCCGGTGGGGCGGAACGGTTGAACAAGGCACCCACCTCCTCGGGCCGGAAATAGCGAAATAGCAAGGCCCGCCGGTCGGTCAGCCGCGGCTGCTGGGTTCCAGGGAGCTGACGCCGCCGTAGGTGGAGAACTCGGGTGTGCTCGTGGTCTCCAGCACGAGGATCGTGAGACCGCCGGGTGTCGTGCTGCTGCTGGTGACGCGCATGCCGACGGCGGGGCCCTCCGCGGGGAAGAGCCGACGACCCTGTCCGAGGACGGTGGGAGTGACGACCAGGCGTACTTCGTCGATCAAGCCGGCCGCCAGCAGAGTTTGCGCGAGCCGGGCCGAGCCGTGCAGCTGGAGCTCGCGCCCCGGCCGGGCCTTCAGCTCGGCAACCTCCGTGACGATGTCGCCGCGCAGGATCGTGCTCGGTGACCAGGGCGTGGCCGTCAGGGTGTGCGAGGCGACGTACTTCGGGAGTCCGTTCATCAGTTCGGTGAACGGGTCGTCTGGATCGGTGATCTGGGGCCACGCCTCGGCGAACGCCTCGTAGGTGCGGCGGCCGAGCAGCAGGGCGTCGGCCCGGGCGAGCCAGGCGGCCGCCTGGGCGACGAAGGTCTGGTCCATGTGGGGCACCATCCAGCCGCCGCGGGTGAAGCCGTCGCTGGGGTCTTCGTCGGGCGAGCCAGGCCCCTGGTAGACGCCGTCGAGCGTGACGAACTGCGTGAGTGTGAGCTTCATCGGGCACCGTCCCGTCGCTCGACCAGCCCGGCGAGCTGTTCGGTGACCGTCCCCCACCCGTCGACGAAGCCAAGCTCCTCGTGACGGGTGCGCGCCGCCGGGTCGCGGTGGCGCACGATCACCCGGTAGTCGGTGCCGTCGGGATGGTCGTGCATCATGATCTCGGCGGTCATCGACACCGGCTCGGGTGTTGCCGGTCGCCATCGGCTGTCGACCGCGTTGGTGAACACGATCCGCTCGGCCTCCTCGACGGCGAGGAAGCAGGCGTCGAGGTGCGGCACGAAGTCGATCCCGTCGTCGCTCATCGAGGTCACGAACGCGCCGCCCGGGACGGTGTGGAGGCGCTCGACCCGACAGCGCGTCGGAGCGGGCAACCACCAGGTGGCCAGGCTTGCGGGATCGGTCCACGCGCCCCACACCGCGGTGCGCGGGGCGCGGATGATGCGCTCCAGACGGAGATCGAGGGTGGGATCGAGGGTGGGATCGAGGTCGGGGTTCATGACGGCTCCCGTCGGTCGGTGACGAACTGCTCGAGACGGTCGGTGCGGCCCTCCCAGATCGCTCGCTGCTCGGCGAGCCAGCCGTCGACGACAGCGAGACGCCGACGATTGAGCGAGCACGTGCGCACCCGCCCGGCCTTCGCGGTGTGGATCAGCCCGCTGCTCTCGAGCACGCGGATGTGCTTCATGAACGACGGGAGCGTCATGGGCGATGACCGGGCCAGGTCACCCACGCTCGCCGGGCCGCGCCCGAGCTCGCTGACAACGGAACGGCGAGTCGGATCCGAGAGCGCCGCGAACACGGCGTCCAGCCCGAGAGGGATACTGTGCCACCTGGCAAAGTATTGCGGGCTGAAACACTTAGCGCAAGGGATAAGTGTTGCGAGCTGCGGGCTCAGAACTCGCGGGTCGACGGCGACAGCCGGGCCCGCACGTCACGGACGCCGGTGATCGACAGGTCGCGCACCCGCACCGCCAACGCCCGGGCCCGCGGGTCGGGCGGCGGTGCGTCGTAGCCGCAGGCCACCAGCATCGGCCGGCACACCTCCTCGACCGCCCACCTGGTCGGCGGGCGACGGGCCCGCCGCCAGTCCGCAGCCCGCGTCGGGGGCGGACAGGTGACGCTCCTGGCGGCGCACGGCCGCGGCCAGCCACCGCGCGGGTAGCTCAGCATCGCCGGCGAGAACTCCTCGCCAGGAACGCGGACACGTCGCCGAGCACGTCCTCCGGCGCCGCCGTCAGCTCCTCCAGCCGCAGCTCGTGGTAGCGGTCGGGCTCGAGGCGGACGCCGTCCGCCTCCCGACCCGCACCTTGTGGTCCCACCAGAAGGCGCTGCTGACTGCGGTGCGGGCGCCGCAGTCCCACTCGGCCAGCGACGCGGCGACCTCCCGCCCGTCGCGGACGATGTGGACGAACCGGGCGTCCGGGAACATCCGAGCCAGGGTGGGCAGGTAGCTAACGTACCCGGGTGTCTTGTCGCCCAGCGAGCCTACCCGGATCGCCAACGCGAGAACACGGCCCAGCAGTGCCGCGTACGACCTGACGCGCGCGTCGGCAGCGGACCGCGGCCCGCAGCGTGACCGGATCGACGTCCCAGGTGGCAGCTTCGGGTGGGCGAGCATGTCGTCGAGCGTCGCCTGCCGCCGCGGTCGCCACCACGGCGGGGCCAGACCGATCACGAAGTGCGACTCGTCCGGCACCGCCAGCGGAGGGTGCGCGTCGAGCATCGTGCGCAGCAGCGTGGTCCCCGACCGGGCACACCGCACCACGAAGAACGGGGCCGCGTCGCCGGCCAGCCGCTCAGGCTCCCCGATGATCCACGTCGCTGACCGTCCACCAGCGGTCGCACGGCTGGATCGACGTCCAGGTCGGCTACCTGCGGCGCCACCTGCAGCAGCTGTTCCGCACCTACGCGTCGCTGGAGGGCATCGCGACCGTGTGGCACGACCGATTCGACGTCGTCGTGCCGTCGGCCTGGCGCCACGCCGGCAAGCTCAACCACCTGGCCCGTGTCGTGCTCGACGGCGCCGACGACGACGACCTGCTCATGTTCATCGACGGCGACGCGTTACCCGTGGCCGACCCGATGCCCACCGTGGAGAAAGCGCTGGCGGACACCGACCTCGTGGCCGTCCGCCGGGACGAGAACCTGGGCGACCCCCAGCCCCACCCCTGCTTCTGCGTGACCACCGCCGGCACCTGGTGCGGCGCTCGGCGGCGACTGGTCGAACGGGCCGTCGTGGACCAACGACAGCGGCGCGACGGTGAGCGACGTGGGCGCCAGCCTGCGCTGGCAGCTCGAGAGCGGCGGGCTGCACATGGACGATGCTCCTGCGCAGCAACCGCCACAACCTGCACCCGGTGTTCTTTGCCGGTACGCCGACGGTGGTGTACGACCACGGCGTGGGCTACCGCCGGATGATGACCCGGGTCGACAGCGACCGGCTGGGGGTGACCCGCCAGTGGCGCGGGCCGCTGCGCCGCGTCCTGCCGCGTGGCAGGCCGTGCAGGCGCGCCGCAACCAGCGGATCTCCGACGAGGTGTCCGACACCTGTCGCGGCGACCCGCAGTGCTTCCGCCGCTTCTCTGAACGCGCCGGCCCACAGGCGTCTCGCGGGCCCACGAGCGTGCGGAGCGCGGCCAGGTCGTGGGCGAGACGCGTCCCAGATCCAGCGCTCCAGCTCCGGGTCGACGCTAGCGCGGATGCGGCCGACCTTGGAGGCGCGCCACGACCACCGTGCCACGACTCGGGGAACCGCTGGGAGATGCCGGCGCGGCTGAGCCACAACCGGGGCTGCTCGATGATAGCGGGCGTCAGTCGCTTGTCCGCGCCCCGGTTGAACTCCAGGTGGAGGTTGGGGATCGTGACGCCGGCGTCGATGCCGACGAACTGGAAGACGTCCTTGAGCGACGCCTCGCGGTCGGTGCGCAGCCGCTTGATCGACAACACCAGGATCGACTCCCGCGGGTAGTGCTCGAGGAACAGGCCCAACTGGTAGGCGTGGCGGCTGAAGTCCAGGTAGTCGGGGTTGTCGCGGAGGACGACGCCGATCTGCGGCGCTCGCCCTTGTTGGCCACGTTGTGGACGTACTGCGACCGGATGCGGTTGACCGGGTTGCGCACGACGTAGACGAGCTTGGCGTCGGGGATGACCTGGGCCATGCGCTCGGGGACGTGGGGGAGCGACGGCGCCTTGGTGTAGAGCGCCCAGGGATCCCGGGCTCGCGGACGACCACGATGCGATCGCTGCCGCGGTGGCCGCGCTCCCGGCCGGGGACCGGGACCGGGTCGAGGTGGTCCCGGGCCACGTCGACGCCCACCGCATGCTCGACCTGGCGGGGACGGCGGGCGCGATGGTCTCGATGCGCCTGCACCCTGCGCTGCTCGCCGCCGGGCAGGGCGTCCCGACGGTGCTGCTGCTCGACGACGGCAAGGTCGACGTGGTGACCGGCTTCTGGCGCCGGGCGTCGCGGTCGTCCGGGGCGGCCGCACGGCCGACGCCGAGGCCGCTGCCGGCCTGCTCGCCGCGGTGCGGCGGGCACAGGTCGGGCCGGGCCCGGTGGAGGCGCTCGCCTCGGTCGAGGCCGCGCTCGCCGGCGTGCTGGCTGACCTCCGGCCGCAGCCGGCGGGCGATGCCCCGCCCGCGCCCTCGACATAGGGGCCGCAACGTCGCGCCCGACGAGCTCTGAGGGTCCGGATCGCTAGTCCCGCTCGACCCTTCGCAGCCCTCGTTCGGGCGTCCACCACTCGACGACGAGCTTGGTGGCCTCGGCGTTGAGTCCGGTGATGACGACCTCGGTGATGTCGGCGACGAACATCTCCCCGTCGGGTTGCTCGCCCGCCTCGCCTGTGGTCACCGGGCCGCCGGGGAGCGCTCGTCCGGCGATCTTCGCCTCGCCAGGCCAGTCGCTCTCCTTCCCCTCCTCGGGGTGGAAGGTCGGACCGTGCAGGGCGAAACGTGGATCCCGCATCGAGATCCGCCCCTTTGCGTGCGTCGCTCATCGAACCGAAGCGGAGATCGCCGTCCGTGAACTCGCACTCGATGCCCGAGATGCGTGGCGAGCCGTCGGCCCGCAGCGTGGCGATCGTCTTGTGGCGACCGGCGTCGAACAGCCGGCGCACCCGCCCGGCGAACTCTGGTTCTGCCTGCTCGATCGCCTTCCACGCCGCCACGACCGCGCAGCGTATCCGCCTCTCCGCCGCCACAAAGCCAATCAGATCCGTTCGTGGGCTACGCCGGGACCTCGTGCCCCTGCCGGGTGGCGTGGTGCCCGTATCCCTCCTAACATGCGCGGCGATTACGGTCCCGATCGGGTCTGTTCGACATGACCTAGCGGACACGATTTCGGACTGACCTGGGGACGACGCCGTCACCAAGCGGAGTCGGTGTGGCCGTGGCGGCCGCGTCGGCGGTGGGGGACGGCGGGGCAGTGGAGCCCCGTGGCTGAGCGAGAGAAAGAACGTCGTGATGGAGAAGAAGGTCGACAACAGCAGGCGGCAGCGCGGAGTCGCCGGCCTCCTGAGCATGCTGGTCGGAGGCGCCTTGCTCGTCACGACCATCCCTGGGCAGGCGGGCGCGCAGCCCGGAGGGCCCCCGGGTAACAACGGCACCATCAAGGTGGACCGCGAGGCGTTCGACGATCACCCCGACAACGAGCCTCATGTGGGGTGCATCTTCCAGGTCGACTTCTACGGCTTCGACGAGGGCGACCTGAACGCCCACGTCAGCTTCGAGGTGCATCCTCCGACCGGCAAGCCCGAGGAGGTCCTCTCGGACGACGTGTTCATCGGCGAGGACGACAACGGCGGCGGCGGGTCCGAGGCCGGGCTCGACGCGTCCGAGACCTACGATCTGAGCTCGCTCCTGCAGGGATTCGAGCCCCATCCCCAGCAGGGTTGGCACGTCAAGCTGACGATCAACGCCGAGGGGTCGC
This sequence comes from uncultured Acidimicrobiales bacterium, assembly GCA_963830865.1. Classification (GTDB taxonomy): domain Bacteria; phylum Actinomycetota; class Acidimicrobiia; order Acidimicrobiales; family VFJN01; genus ZC4RG19. Next base: position 240,899 of record CAWHNU010000004.1, read on the forward strand.
AAGGCGCCGACACCAAGCACAAGGTGTTCTGGGTCACCGGCTGCGAGACACCGCCGACGACCTCGACGACCTCGACCACATCGTCGACGACCACCACGACCGAGAAGCCGACGACCACCACCGAGTCGACGACCACCACGACCGAGAAGCCGACGACCACCACCGAGTCGACGACCACCACGACCGAAGAGCCGACGACCACCACCGAGTCGACGACCACCACGACCGAAGAGCCGACGACCACCACCGAGTCGACGACCACCACGACCGAGAAGCCGACGACCACCACCGAGTCGACGACCACCACGACCGAAAAGCCGACGACCACCACCGAGTCGACGACCACCACGACCGAAGAGTCGACGACCACCACCGAGTCGACGACGACCACGACGGAAGCGCCGACGACCACGAGCACGCTGCAACCGACGACGACCGCCAAGGTCCAGCCCGCTGTTGGCACGCTGCCCGAGACTGGTAGCGACAGTGACGGGCTCCTCATCGCCGCCGGTGTCGCTCTGCTCGTCGGTGGAACGGCGCTCCTCGGCAGCACGAAGTTCGCTCGACGACCGCGCACCTGACACACCCGCCGATCGCAGGCACTCGGTGGCCGGAGCAATCCGGTCACCGAGCAGCCAGCGGGTCTCGTTATGACCATCCGCTCTGTGGCGGAGCGATGTCGAGACTGGGACGCGAGGGACGACCACTGTCACTACGCGCTGTAGGGGTGTTCGGTGTCGAGGCGTTCAATGATGCGGGATCGGCGCCCGACCTTTGGCCTGTCGCTGCGTTGCCCACGGTGTGGCGCGGCCATGACGCTGGCCGGGCGAGGCCGAGGACGGCTGATGCCCTCGTCCGGCTCGTCCAGCCGAGTCCGGCCGACGCTCTCGCCCAGGTCGAGCGTGGGGCCGTTCGTGCCAAGCCGGTGGCGTCCGACCACCGCTCGGCCAGAGCCCGACCGCATGCCCTGGCCAAGGGCACTTCACCGATCCCGAGGGGAATCTGATCGGCGTGGCTGGTACGGAGTAGCCAGGGGCTTGGGCGAGGGCAGGCCCGGCGGACAGTGCAGCTCGTGGTCAAACGGGGTGGGACGTACCGCACGGCTTCAAGTTGGCTTTCAAGTCTTAGCCTTCGGCTATGGCACCTGACTCGACCGTGGTGGTCGTAGGTCGATCCCCCGAGAAGATGCGAGCGGCGACCGCCGTCCTGGAACGGCACGGCTTCGCGGTCGTCGGCGTCTTCACCGAGGCGGACGCGCTACGGGCCATTGCTGCAGCCGACGCCCTGCTGGCGGTGGTGGCGGGCGGCTCTGTCTCGGCCCCGGCTCGCGAGCGGCTACGGGCCGCGGCGGCATCCCGCGGCGCGGTCATCGTCGACGCTGCCATCGGCCACGCCGACCCAACGGCGCACTTCACGTCCGAGGTCCTTCCTCACCTCATAGCCGCTCGTTCGGCTCGGGCCGCGCACTGATTGACGGCGACTGCTGGCGTTTCGTCGCACGTCGCCGCCATGCCTCGGTGATGAGTTCGGCGAGCTGCTCGCGCGAGACCGTCGCAAGTTGCACAAGGACCGAGGTGTTACGCGAGCGTGCCCAATGATCCGTCAAGAAGAACGTCGCCGGGTCGTCCTCGAGAAGCGCGGCACGTTCATCTTCGTCAGTCCTGATCGCGATCACCTCGTCCTCACCCTCCGCTGTGTCATCGAGGCGAGGGTTTCGGCGAACAATGACCTTCCCATTCACTCGCCACGCCGGCGCTTCAGCGTGAGGACCGTCCAACTGCGCACCCGGCAAGGACGAGGCGATCTCACACACAGTGTCCCAGTTCGCCAAGAGCCCGATGATATGCACGTGGCCGACGAACACGACACCCAGCCGGCGGCGGACGACGAGGGCCCGGGCGACGAGGACGATGGCGGTGCCGACGAGCTAGGGCCGTGTCAGGCAGCGTTCGCCTCATTGACTCCGTCCTGCCGCACGCGAATACACCGGGCGACGTCGGTGGTCATCCCGCGATGATGGCCGACGTGGAGGAGGTCGAGGTCGTCGTCGCCCACAACGAGCGCGCGACCCTGCGCGTCGGCGACGTGTTCCTGAAGATCGACGCTGATCAGACGCGCACCGACGTCGAGGTCGAGGCGATGGCGATGGCGCCGGTCCCGACCCCGGAGGTCCTGTGGCGGAAGCCGCCCGTGCTCGCGCTCGCCGCCCTCCCAGGGACGGCACTCGGCCGCCTCGGCGAGCCGTCGACCGCGTCGTCGGCGGCGTGGGCCGCGGCGGGTGCCGCCGCCCGGACGCTGCACGACGCGCCGCTGCCGCCATGGCCCGGTCGGAGCCTCGACGAGTTCGCATCGCGACCTCGACGGCGAGTGCGAGTGGCTCGTCGCCAACGACGTCCTTCCCGCCGACGTGGTCACGCGCAACCGCCGGGTCGCCGAGGCTGCGCTCCGGCCGTGGACACCGGTGTTCACCCACGGCGACCTGCAGATCGCCCACGTCTTCGTCGACGGTGACGAGGTCACCGGCGTCATCGACTGGTCCGAGGCGTCCCAGGGCGACGCGCTGTTCGACCTCGCCACCCTCACGCTCGGACACGAGGAGCACCTTGGCGACGTCGTCGCCGGCTACGGCACCGACGTCGACCTCGACGTGATCCGCGCGTGGTGGTCGTTGCGAAGCCTGCTGGCGGTCCGCTGGCTGGTCGAGCACGGCTTCGGCCCGCCCGAGGAGATGCCCGAGGTCGCCGTGCTGAGATCCCGGCCGTGAGGCTGCAGGAGCCCGCCGCGGCGATGAGCGCAGACTGCCCTGATCTGCTGCGGATCGAGGCACCCCAACGTTGCCTGACGCGCCGCTAGGCGCGGCCCGGTCCAGATGGAGCAGGCAGGTTGTCCGCCGGTGATCGCAGGCAAGTAGGGAATGCCGGTCGGATCGAGCGAGCCGGAAACGCCATGGCGGCTCCACCTGATCATGACTCGGGTCACTCGGGCAGCTACGTTCGGGAGCTATGTCGTTGAGGCGCTCCTTGCCGCATCGCACCCACGACCGACGTCGTCTACGGGGTGCGGCCGATGAACGCCAGCAGCTTGGTCTGGACGTCGGCGTCGTCGGGTACGTCGACGCGTGGCCCGTAGTGGCCGCTCTGGCGCAGCGCCTCGTCCATCGGCAGCATGCCCTCGAGCATCTCGGCGCACTTGTCCGGGTCGAGCGTCTCGTCCTGGCCGGTGGCCCGGGCGAGGTCCCAGCGGTGGAGGAACACGTCGCCGGTGTAGATCATGTCGATGGCCTGCCCGAGCGGCATCGTGCCGAGGTGCGGGAGGTCGTGCTCGCGCTCGGCGGTGGCCGGGTCGTCGAGCAGCGCCTGCACGGCGTCGGTCTGGGTGCGCCAGGCGCCGACCGGGTCGTCGTCGACCGACGGACCGGCGGGCAGCGTGATCCCGGTCGCCTCCTGGAGGAACGCCGGGAACCACTCGACGAGGTGGCGGACGACGTCGCGGGCGACCCAGCCCTCCGGCGGCGCAGGGTTGTCCCACGCCGCCGGAGCGGTGCCCTCGACCGTCGCCGTGAACGCGCCGGCGATGCGCCGGTGCTCGTCGGCCGGGCTGCCCATCAGAGCTCGGCGACGAGGGCGTCGAGCTTGGCGTAGCCCTCCTCGACGCCGGTCTCCATGCCGCTGGCCAGCCACTGGTCGCGGCCCTCGAAGCTGTCGACGAGCGACTGGGCGTGCAGCCGGGTGCGGCCGTCGCCGAGGTCCTCGAACCGCAGCGTCTCGAGGGCGACGCCGTCGGGCTGGCCGTCGAACGTGAAGGTCTGGACGATGCGGTCCTCGCCGACCTCGTGGAAGCAGCCGTGGAAGCCGTACTCCTCGCCGTCGCGCCCGGCGACGTAGCGCCAGCGGCCGCCGGTGGTGGCGTCCCAGTCGAGGATCTTGGTCTCCATCCCGTTCGGGCCGACCCAGCGGGCGAACAGCTCGGGATCGGTGTGGGCCCGCATCAGCTGCGCCGGTGTGGCGTCGAAGTCCCGGGTCATGCGGATGATCGGCAGGGTCGGGTCGGCCTCGATCGAGACCTGGTAGCGGTTGCTGGTGGCGCTCATGACGCTGCTCCTTGCTGTGGGTGTCGGGGTGGGTGGGTTGTTCGTCGCCCTGCATCTCGGCGAGGACGGCGTCCAGGCGCTCGTAGCGCTCCTGGGCCTGTTGGCGGTATCGCTCGATCCACTTCGTCATCAGGTCGAAGACCTCCGCCTCGAGATGGCACGGTCGCCGCTGGGCGTCCTTGCTCTGGCTCACCAGGCCGGCGTCGGTGAGCACCTTGATGTGCTTGGACACCGCCTGGACGGAGACGTCGTAGGGCTCGGCCAGCTCCCCGACGGTGGCGTCGCCCACGGCGAGGCGGGCCACCATGTCGCGCCTCGTCGGATCGGCGAGGGCGGCGAAGACTCGGGACAGCTGGTCGTCGGCCACGGACGCGCTCCTTGTTCAACTGATTGGTTGAAGAAGAACCTACGCCTGCGCCCCGCCGTTGTCAACCACATGGTTGAGGAGCGACGGCCTCCGACCCGGCACCAGCCCCACCCACGCCGCCTAGAGACAGCGTCCAGTGCGACCGCAGGGCGGTGAATGGCTGCCGTGGATGTGGTGGCGCCGGCGTCATGGCGCCGGATCGCCGAGCGCGAGTTTCAGGGCGTCCTGGAGTGGCATGCGCCGCCCTTCGTCGCGAAGCGTCCGTGCTCGGGTCGGTCCCAGGGCGGCGCGGGCTCGGTCTCGGAACGTCAGATAGACCAGGTACGCCCACGCCGACCGGCGGAACCCCTCGCGGCTCGCAGCCAGCAGCCGCGCCGTCAAGTCCCAGTCCTGCGCCGCGCCAGCGATCCCGGCACCAAAGACGACCACCATCTCGAGGCCGAGTGGCAGGTCCGTTGGCAGTGTCTTGGAAGCAGGCTGCGAAGCTGTCGCCGGGCGAGGCCGACCTCACCGGCTGCAGCTAAGGCGATCACTGACAGCAGAGGACCCTCTCGCCACGGAACGAGTGCGTTCGCAGATCCCACGACGCTCTGAGCGAGGGCGAGGCCGGCATCAACGTCGCCGTCGAGAGCGCGGTAGAGGGACAAGAAGCCACGCGCCGACCCGCCGTAGGGCGTCGTAGCCGTCGGTCTGGTCCGCCAGCGCGACCGCGGCCTCCAGATGACCACGGCTGCGTCGCCACGCAGCAGCAAAGTCAGCCCCGCAGCCGGCCAAGAGCCGGCAGTAGAGCTGCCATGGGAGCGTGAAGGCCTCACCCATGGCGACGCCGGTTTCCATCCACTCCGCCGACAAGTCCACGAGTTCGTGGTCCCGTGATTGGGCCGCAAGTGCGCCGCTCAGGTGTCCTAGGAGCGTCCGAACGGTTGGCACGAGCGGATCGTCGATGCCCTCGGCGATCGAGAGGGCCTGCTTCGCTCGACGGTCGAGGTGGCCGGCGCGCTCGTAGCTCAGGTCGAAGGCATCCAGAGCAGCAGCATCGCGAGGACCTGCAGGCGACTCCGGTCGTCCAGGTCGTCCGCATCGGCCAACGGCTCACACCAGCGCTTCCCGTCCCGCCAGCGGTCGAAGCGCACTCCAGCTGATCCCGGAAGCCAGCGCCGCAGTTAGGGTCGGTGAGCCCGACGTCGAGGACCATTCAAGGGCGGCTCGCACGTCATCCACGTCGACGCTCCCTGCGTCGTCTCCGAACCATCGCTGGTCGAGCGGGATCGCCGCCATGGAATCGAGGACCCAGTGGGCGTGGCGCTCACGTAGCTCGTCTGGCTCCCCGGCGGCGACGAGCTTGTCGGTGGCGTAGAGGCGCACCGTCTCGAGCAGCCGGTAGCGGAACTGGTCGCCGTCCTCGACAACGTGCACGAGCGATTTGGTGACAAGCGATCCCAGGCAGAGGACGTCGCCGACGGCCGTGACCGCCTCGGCTCCTTCCAAGGTGAAACTGGCCGGAAAGACCGCGAGCCGGCGGAGCAGGACACGTTCTTGCTCGTCGAGCAGTTCGTGGCTCCAGTCCAGCGTGGCCCCGAGCGTCTGGTGCCGCGGGACCCGGCCCCGTCCACCGGTGAGGAGACGAAAGCGGTCCGACAGCCGCTCGAGCAGCTGGGCCGGAGCGAGCTGACCGACCCGAGCAGCCGCCAGCTCGATCGCTAGGGGGATTCCATCGAGCCGTTCGCAGATACGCGCCACCGTTTCGGCCGTCACCGCATCAAGGTCGAAACCGGACCGGGCTTCGGACGCCCGTCTCGCGAAGAGCTCCACGCCCTCGGTGCCCGGGTCGAGAGACGGAACGAGAAACACCTGCTCGCCAGGGACGCCGAGCGGTTCACGGCTCGTCGCCACCACCCGGCTGGCGCCCGGACGGGCGAGCACGGCCTCGGCCAGCTCGCCGCACGCATCGATGAGATGCTCACAGTTGTCGAGCAGGCACAGCATCGCTCGCCTCGCAGGTGCTCCGCCACCCGCACGACCGGATCATCGATGCCCGGGCTGTTCCACGAGGCCGAGCGCCCGGGCCGCCGCGTCAACGACTCCGTCCGGATCGGTGACCACCGCCAGGTCGACGAACCGCACACCGTCGAGGAATTGCCCGGCCATCGACCGGGCCGCCTCCAGGGCCAGGCGCGTCTTCCCGCACCCACCAACGCCGGTCAGCGTGACCAAGGGATGCTCCGACACCAGCCGCTCGATGGCGCCGAGCTCGTTCGCCCGGCCCACGAACACCGTGGATGGCGCCACATCGAGCCCCACCGCCGTGGCCGCCAACGGCGGGAAGCCCGACTCGAGCCCCTCGGCCAGCACCTGCCACAGCCGCATCGGCGGCAGACCCTTCAGGTGGAACTCGCCCAGATCGCGTACTGCAAAGGCCTCCACGAACACCGCCGTCGCCGGCGCCACAAGAATCTGACCAGGATGCGCCGCATCCGCGATCCGCGCCGCCCGGTTCACGACTTGGCCGTGGTAGTCGCCGCCGGCCTCCCGCGCCGGTCCCGTGCACACGCCCATCCGCACGCCGAGCGGCACCGACCAGTCCTCGCCGCCAAGAGCCCGTAGACCCTCCACCGCCGCCCGGACCGCGGCGTCGGCGTCGGCGAACACCGCCATCAACCCATCGCCCCGCGACTTGACGACTCTGCCGCCCTGGCGCTCGACCTCCACGGTCAGGATCGAGTCGTGACGAGCCACCGCACCCGCCATCTCCCGCTCCCGCTGCTCCCACAGCAACGTGCTGTCGGCCAGATCCGTGAAGAGAAAGCTCAGGGTGCCCGATGGCACATCACCGCTCGCCACCCGCGGAGCCTAAACCTCGATCCTCCGACGGGACAGGGCCCGACGGGCCACGTATCGGCGGTAAAGCCTTGTGGCGCCGGACGATGGCAGCCGTCTACATCGCACCGTAGGGTCGGCGCTCCGAGAGCTGCCATGGTCGGCTGTTAGCGCGCCTGCCCCCGACCGCCGGATCGAAGGTCATGCGACGATGGGAAGATGCTTTGCGCGCAGACTCAGCCCGGCGACTGGCTGCTTCGATCGAGGGGTCTGTGATGGCGCCCGGAAGCATGCTCGAGGCAGCGACGATATCGTCGACATCTGCGGACGGCTCAGTCGCATCTGTAGTCCGTATGATGGCTGAGGTTGATGTGGACGGCCTTTGGACTGGGTGAACCAGCGATGCGGCGGAAGACCGTCTTCGACGTCATGAAGTCTTGAACGATCGGCAGCGGTGCTCTTTAGTACCGGCGAGGGGGAAGTCTTCGATCGCGTGTGCGGCCTCGCGTTCTCGCAAGGCTGATCAGCGGTGAAGTAGCGCAGTGGCTATCTGGGTCATGTCGTGTGTCTCTTCCGGATGAAGAGAAAGCAGGGGACGAGCTGATATGTAGTTGTCCTCGCTCCAGTACGACGTTGCTTCGATGTTCAGGCATGCGAAGGACGTGCTGGTAGCGTCGGCGCGGGCGGAGCCGGTACACCAGCCGACGGGCTGGGTACCTTGGTAGGCGATCAGGCCGAGGAGGTGTTTTTCGTCGGCGAGGTTCAAGAACGCTGAGCGGGTCTCGGGATGTCCTGTCTTCGTGGAAATCAGCGGACGAGTGATTGAAGAACGACATGCACCAGCAGCGATCGACGACGGATCGTCTTGCGAACAGGTGTCGAGATCGGGCGATCGGCTCGGATCGAAGTGATGGACCGTCAGCATGCGGGATCGGGACGCCGGGGTACGAGTCGACAAGCTGCTCGCCTCATCGGGGTCTCCTCGAGTTTCGCTTCAGGTCGTCGATGTCGATGTTGTGGTGGAGGTGCTGGTGCGAAGAAGATGGGCACTCGTGGCCTTGGTGTCGAGGGCGAGGTAGATCGGTACGCGTACGGCTGGTAAATTGGTGCATTCGTCGATGATCATTCCGCGCTGGTGGCGAGTGGTGTCGAAGCGCGCGTCGAATGTCGTCGACAAAGACATAGACCCTGGATCGGACAGTGCCCGGCGGGTGGAGGTGTTTGGTTTTCGATGTTCCGAGCATGGCAACGATGGAATCGTTCGATCGCTCAACTGGCTGTGGTCCTGACGAGCCGCGCCCGGAAGCCTCGAGCCGTGGAAGCTGTTGAACCTGAATGTGCCGGGAGCAGCCAACCGAAGGGGGTACGGCGAGGTCTTGTAGTACAGGTACGGCATGTGGCTAGCGATGGATTCCAGTGGCAAGGACCATGGTCACGGATGACGTGACGAAATAGAAGGTGACAGACAGCTGTTTAATCTTCGACTTCGACGTAGCGCTCCGTTCGGTGAACAGGACCGTATCGGCTGTAATGCTGCCGTTGAAGAGCTTCGGCGCGTCGGCGAGGCGGGACGCAACGCTGGAACGTCGCTGAGAAGTTTGAGGTCAGAAACAGCTGAACGAATTAAGCGTGAGTGTCGGCGAGCTCCAACGAGCTGGTCTGCCTATCTACGGCTCTGGGATCTTGACGGCGGGTGACCGGCCTACTGCGCGCGAAGAGGCGCTCGCGTCTCAGTTACGTTCACTGTCAGCGAGGCAAGCGCGGATCGCCGCGGCGCTCGACACGGAGCCGGCAACCTGCGCATTCGCTACCGATGGCGCGACGGCGCTTACCAAGCTCACCCAAGCGATGGGGCCAGCAGTGCGCGAAAGCGGCCGAGGAGCTGACCGGTCGTGTCTGGACCACGACGAGCAGCAGTCGATCACGAGCCGCTCGGACGCTTGATATCGCGATGGAAGAGCGGCGGGTCGTCGCGATCACCGACGTAGCTCGAGACGGCAAGACGACAAAGCGACGCGTCGACCCCCTTCAATTCGCGCACACCAACCGGCACTGGTACCTCCTCGCCTACTGCAGGACCGCGCAGGCTGGTCGATGGTTCCGGCTCGATCGCATCCGACACGCCGACCTGACACGACAGCAGGCAGCCGACCACGACGTCGAGGCCGTGATCGGCGGGCACCGCCGGATTCCCGACCCGTCTCGGTCCGGCCGACGCCGCGGCGCTAGCGCACTGTCACCGAGTCGGCGCTCGGGGCGGTGCGCGTGTCAACCGAACGGTCGTGCACGCTACGTTCGGGGCCAGATCGACCAGCGGGCGCGGGGAGTCGGAGGGGGAGGCATGTCCGGGACCGTGTGGAGGGTGTCGAGTCGCGTCGGGGCGGTCGTCGCCGCGTCGGCGCTGCTGTCTGGGTGCTGGCTGCAGGTCGGGTTCGCGGCCGACCACGCCCGCCATAACGTCATCGAACGCGGCATAACCCGGGATGACGTGGCCGGCCTGCACGAGGCATGGTCGGTCGAGCTGCCCGGCTCCGCCAGCGAGCCGATCGCCTCGGGCAGCCGCGTCTACCTGACCCGGTCGATCTTCACGGAGTCGGCGGACGTCCGCGCGCTCGACGCTGCTACGGGCGCCGAGGCGTGGCGGCGCGAGGTCGTGCCGCCGCTGCCGCCCGATCCCGGCAACATGGTCATCGCCAACCCGGTGGCGTTCTCGGGCAACAGGCTCTGGATGGGCTATGCGGCCACGGGGCTGGGCATCCACCTGGTCTCGCTCGACCCCGCCGACGGCTCGATCCTCACCGACTCGAACCAGAGCGGCCAGGTCGTGACCACGCCCGTGGTCACCGGAGAGGGTGTGGCCGCCTACGCCCGCGTCAACCTCGTCGCCAACAGCAGCACGCTCGTGGTGCGGGACCCCGACACGGCCACCATCCAGTGGATAGCCAACCTCACCCTCCTGCCCGTGGAGGACGTCGCCATCGCCCACGGTGCGTCTACGCACCGGACTCGTCGACGCTGACGGCGTTCGCGGTCGCCGGGTGCGGGGCGCTGGCGTGCGCTCCCGTCTGGCGGGCCACGGTGCCGGGCGGCGACCGGGTCCGGCACGTGGCCGTCGGCTCCGACGGGTCGGTCGTCGCCGTGGCCGGCCACTCGATCACCGACTTCGACGGCGCCACCGGCGCGGTGCGCTGGACCCGCACCCTGACGGGACTTCCCGGCGAGACGGTGGCCATCGCCGGTGACCTGATCTACGTGCCTTCGCAGGCGGTGACCGACCCTGCGGGCGGCACGACGGGCGACAACGCACTCCTGGCGCTCTCGCTAGCCGACGGCACGACGCGCGGACCGGCCCGCTGCCGGCGGGTGCGGCGGTCCCGCGGTCGCCGCCGGCGTGGTCTACACCGGAGCCGGCAACGATCTGTACGCCTTCGACGCGGCCGGGTGTAGCGCCTCCACCTGCGACCCGCTGCTGACGCTGGCTGGCGCGGGCAGTCCCCGGTCGATCGCCGAGGGCCAGCTTTACACGACCATGCTGGCGCCCGGCGGCACCACGACCACCCTACGGGCGTTCCGGATCGACTGATCCGGGCCACACGCCCACGCTCTTGCTCAATCGCGGGAATCAGAACCCCTGTGTAGGGCCGGCTGAGCACGGGGCGCCGCAGGCGCCCCGATTAGAGGCCGGCGGCGCCGGCTGTGCCGGCGCCACTGACCGTCGAGCCGATCGGTAAGCGAGGATTCGGGCTGACCCCTGGTATCCGAGGGGCCACCAGGCCGACGACGAGCGCCAGGGCGACGAGGACGATGGCGGCGCCGACAAGCCCGTTCCGGAGGGGTGAGCGGCCGTGCTTGTGGCCCGTGTGTGGCCCGCCGGCCGTTACGGGCCTCGCACATGAGCCGGGCCGGACCGTTCCAGCCCTGGTCACACGAGGTGGAGACGATGGGATTCGAACCCACGACCCCCTGCTTGCAAAGCAGGTGCTCTAGCCAGCTGAGCTACGTCCCCTCGGGGTTCGGGTCAGCGTACAGGGGTGCCCGTTGGGTGCCCGGCGCGTATCCGCGGACGACGGCCCCGCCGGCCCGTCGTAGTTGCCCCACCGTGCGTGGGCGGTTCGTCTCCCGGTGTCGTGGGTGCGGCGGGGGGGTCGGTGTCGGCGTATGTTCGGGATCTGATGAAGGGATGGGCCGCCGCCGTCGCTCTCGTCGCCGTCGTCGTCGCGGCCGGGGTCGGATTGTGGGTTACCTGGGACTCGACCCAGACCGCTGCCACCGACCCCGGGGCGCCGCCTCGTGACCTCGTCCCTACCACCGCTCCGTCCAACGGGTCCGGTACCCAGCCGCAGCGGCGGGCGCTCGCCGTGGCCGCGTGCACGGCCGGATCCGAGCCTGTCGCCTCGGATCCCGGGGACGACTGGGACGGGGTCGTCGTCGACACCTCGCTCACCCTGCCCGAGAGCTTCGTGCCACCCGATCTTGTCAGCGTGAGCCAGGCCGGCTTCGCCGCCCAGGACCTGGTGCGGCAGATCGTCATCCCCGATCTTGCCGCCCTGCGCCAGGCCGCCGAGGCCGCCGGCGTGCCCATCGTCGTCGCCTCGGCCTACCGCAGCTTCTCGTACCAGAAGGACCTCTTCGACGACCGGGTCGCCCAGTCCGGCGAGACCGAGGCCGCCCTGCGGACCGCTCGGCCGGGGCACAGCGAGCACCAGCTCGGCACCGCCGTGGACGTGCTCACCCCCGCCGGCGGCGAGCTGACGCTCGAGTTCGCCTCGACGCCGCAGGGGCAGTGGATCGCCGCCCACGCCTTCGAGTTCGGCTTCGTCCTGTCGTACCCGGCCGACTCGCGCGATCGCACCTGCTACGAGTACGAGCCCTGGCACCTCCGCTACGTCGGGCGCGAGCGGGCGGCCCTCATCCACGACGCCGGCGTCACCCCTCGCGAGTGGATGCTCACCCACCAGAGCTAAACGAGCGACACGAGCGATTACGAGCGATACGACCGACTCCGGCTGACCCCCGGCCACCGGATACCGTCGTCCCGTGCCGCTCCCCCGTTCCCGACCTGCGCTCGCGGCCGGGCTCGCCCTGCTCCTCTTCGCCTCGCTCGCCGGCGCCTGCGCCCGAGAGTCCGGGAACGACGCCGCCTTCGCCGATGACGACGACGATGCCACCACCACGACCGATGGCGGCGACAGCGGGGACGCCGGTGTCGGCACGATCCAGTGGGAGGACTGCGGGTCGGCCGAGTGCGCCGTGCTGGACGTGCCCCTCGACTACGACCAGCCCGACGGCGACACGATCCCGATCAGCGTCACCCGCGTGCCCGCCACCGGCGACCGCATCGGGCCCCTGTTCGTCAACCCCGGCGGGCCCGGGGGAACCGCCACCGACTTCGCGGCGGCGCTCGCGTTCCAGCTGCCGGACGAGATCACCGAGCACTTCGACATCGTCGGCGTCGATCCCCGGGGCCTCGGGGCCTCGGACATCGACTGCCAGGGCGACATCACCGGGCTCTACGGCGTCGACTACTCGATCGACTCGCCCGAGGACACCACCGCACTGCTCGACGTCAGCAGCGACTACGTCGACGACTGCGAGACCAACGCCGGCGACGTCCTGCCCTACCTCGGCACCGAGAACGTCGCCCGCGACATCGACGCCGTGCGCGAGGCGATGGGCGACGACGAGATGAGCTACCTCGGCTACAGCTACGGCACCGCCATCGGGCAGATGTTGGCCGAGCTGTTCCCCGACCGCATCCGGGCGATGGTCATCGACGGCGTCCTGGAGCTGGGTCCCAGCGGGGTCGACCTGGCGACCTCCCAGGCGGCCGGGTTCGAGACCGCCCTGGCCGCCTACGCGGAGGACTGCAACGCCGACGACGCCTGCCCGATCGGGCCCGACGCCATCGGCGCGATCGAGTCGCTCCAGGCCCAGGTCGAGCAGGCGCCGATCCCCGGCGATCCCCGCGACCTCGGCCCCGGCGAGCTGTCCACCGGCCTCGCCTACCCGCTCTACGACGAGACCCTGTGGCCCGATCTGTCGGACGCCGTGGCGCAGGCCCTCGACGGCGACGGCTCGGCCATGGTCGACCTGGCCGACCAGTACCTCGGCCTCGCCGACTCGGACATCTACTTCGCCGTGAGCTGCCTCGACTCCGACTGGCCCGAGTCGCCCGACGAGCTGCTCGCCGCCGGCAAGGCCGCCGCCGCCCAGTCGCCCCACTTCGGCGAGCCGATCGTCAACGACTACGTCCGCTGCGCCATCTGGCCGGCCGAGGAGGAGCCGCTGCCCGCGGTCACCGCCGAGGGCGCGCCGCCCATCCTCGTCGTGTCGACCACGCACGACCCCGCGACCCCATACGAAGCCGGGGTCCGGACGGCCGAGCGGCTCGCCTCCGGCGTCCTGCTCACCCACGAGGGCGAGGGCCACACGATCGTCGGGCTCGGCAACTCGTGCATCGACGACGCCGTGGCCCGCTACCTCGTCGACCTCGAGCCGCCCGAGGACGGCACCGTCTGCGATTGATCAGCCCGCAGTGCCCTCGGCGACCAGCCGGTCGAGCGTGAGCTCGGGGCTGTCGGACTCGACCCGGGCCAGCCAGTACGGGCTCTCGAACAGCGCATAGAGCGTGCCGTCCGCCCGGCCCAGCACCCGGACCCCCGGCATCCGCCGCAGCGCCGGCGCGGACGCCTCGTCGGTGCGGCGGGCGACCGTGTACGCGGTCGGCGTCAGGTCGGTGGCCGCGCCGAACTCGTGCTCCAGCCGCCAGGCCGCCACCTCCAGCTGCATCGGCCCCACCGCCGCCAGCATCGGCGCCTGGTCGCCCAGGTCGGGGTCGCGCAGCACCTGGACCACGCCCTCCTCGTCGAGCTGGGCGATGCCCCGCCGGAACTGCTTGAACCGGCCCGTGTCGCGTGCCCGGGCGGCCACGAACTGCTCGGGCGCGAACTTCGGCAGCCGGGGAAACGCCACCGGCGCGTCGACGTAGAGCGTGTCGCCCACCCGCACGTCGCTGGCGTTGACCAGGGCCACGATGTCGCCCGGGTAGGCCTCCTCGATCGTGTCGCGCTCCTGGCCGAACAGCGAGTGCGCGTACTTGGTGGCGAACGGCCGGCCGGTCGGCTCGTGGATCACCACCATCCCCCGCTCGAACCGCCCCGAGCACACGCGCACGAACGCCACCCGGTCGCGGTGGGCCGGGTCCATGTTGGCCTGGACCTTGAACACGAACGCCGAGAACGGGTCGTCGAGCTTGCGGGCCGCCCCGTCGGCGTCGAGCCGCGGCGACGGCGACGGCGCCAGGTCGACGATGCCGTCGAGCAGCGGCCGGACCCCGAAGTTGGTCAGCGCCGAGCCCACGAACACCGGCGACTGCTCGCCGGCGAGGAACAGGTCGAGGTCGACCGACCCGGTCAGCTCGTCGAGCAGCGCCGCCTCCTCGGCGGCCGCCCGCCAGGCGTCGCCGAAGGCGGCCTCGGCCTCCGCCGCGTCCAGCACGTCCTCGCTCGCCTCGGCCGCCCCGTGGGCCGTGCGGCCGTAGCGCACGACCCGGCCCGTCTGCCGGTCGATCAGGCCCCGGAAGTCGCCCGCGTAGCCGACCGGCCACGTCACCGGCACCGGCTGGAGGTCGAGCCGGGACTCGATCTCGTCGAGCAGCTCCAGGCCGTCCCGGCCGGGCCGGTCCCACTTGTTGAGGAAGGTGAGCAGCGGCACGTTCCGGGCCCGGCAGACCTCGAACAGCTTGAGGGTCTGGGCCTCGATGCCCCGCGCCACGTCGAGCACCATGATCGCGGCGTCGACCGCCGCCAGGACCCGGTAGGTGTCCTCGGAGAAGTCGCGGTGCCCGGGCGTGTCGAGCAGGTTGAGCACGTCGTCCCGGTAGGGGAACTGCAGCACCGCGGACGTGATCGAAATGCCCCGCTTCTGCTCGAGCTCCATCCAGTCGGACCGCGCCCGGCGCCGCTCGCCCCGCGCCTTGACCTGCCCGGCCTCCTGCACCGCACCGCCATAGAGCAGGAACTTCTCGGTCAGCGTCGTCTTGCCCGCGTCGGGGTGGCTGATGATCGCGAAGGTGCGCCGGTGCTCGGCGAGGTCGGAGGGAAGGCCGGACATGCGAAGAACCAGCTTACGGACCCCGCGCCCGCGAGAGGGTCAACCGGAAGGGCGACGTGCCGCCGGGGCCGCGTCCCTGGGGATGCCGAGGGTCCCGCCATGGACCCCACAGCGCCGCCGATTCCGCCGTCTGCGCTGTGCGACCGTGTCGTCGGCCTCGCTCGGCCCTTCCACGTCGCCCCTCCGGTGTGACACCGACCACGCTACGACCGGCGGCCGCCCCGGCCATCGGGGTCACCCCCCGGGCGGGACCCCCCCGCCGGGGACTTCCCCCGGGCCGAGCGCCAGGACCAGGGGGACCACGACAGCGGCGGCGTCCGGGCACAGCTCGTGGCCGGGCAGCCACCCGGGCAGGTCGGCCAGGGGCACGAGGTCGAGGACGGCCACCTCGCCGTCGGCCGGCCGGAACGGGCCGTCGTGGGTCGCCAGGAACACGCGGGACACAGCGGAGACGTCGCCGTCGGCGTAGCTGCCGTCGCCGAGAACGACGAGCGTGCGCTCGTCCAGCCGGACGCCGGCCTCCTCCGCCACCTCCCGGACCGCGGCCGCCTCCCAGCTCTCGCCCACCCCGACCACCCCGCCGAAGCACACGTCCCACCGTCCGGGCCACACGTCCTTCCAGTCTGCCCGGCGGTGGACGACCAGCTCGCCGGCGCCGGTCAGGACCACCACCGCCACCGACCGGTGCCGCAGGTTGCCGTCCCGCATGGCGGCCCGCGTGGTGCGGCCGACGACGCGGCCGTCCTCGTCGACGATCTCGACCGGCTCGTCGCCCGACACGGATCTTTTGTACGCCGAAGCGGTCGCCATGGCGACCGCTTCCGGGGACAAAACGCGCATTAGAGGAACGCGGGCTCGACCCCGATGGCCCGGTACGTGGCCTCGATCAGGCCCCGGCTACGGGGGTCGCCGGCGATGTTGGCCAGGGTCCGGTTCATCACGTAGCCGAAACCCACGCCGTGGTTCGGGTCGGCGAACCCGACCGACCCGCCGGCGCCGCTGTGGCCGAAGCCCCCGGGGGTGCCGTACGGGGTGAACGCCGAGGCGGTCATGAACCCGAGGCCGAACGTGCTGTCGAACATCAGCACCTTGTCGGCCCCGCTGGTCTGCGTCGTGGTCGCCGCCCCCAGCTGGTCGGGCGCCAGCAGCGGGCCGGCCGGGCCGCCCGGCACCGTCCCGATCGCCGCCGCGTACATCCGGGCCAGCGAGCGGGCGTTGGTGACCCCGTTGGCCGCCGGCAGCACCGCGGCCCGGACCTCGGGCCGGTTGAACACCGCGTCGCCGATGAACGGCATGCCGGTCGCCCCACCCAGCGCCTTGGCCAGGAGGGCGTCGGGCCCCAGGTACTCCTCGATCAGCTCGACCAGGTTGGCGAGTCCCGACGTGCCGTCGGTCTCCTCCTCGCCCGGCCCGCCGTCCGCCGTGCGGGGCCCCGAGTTGGTCAGCGGCGCCACCCGGGACTGCTGCTCGGCCGGCAGGCCGATCCAGAACTCCAGGCCCAGCGGGCCGGCGACCTCGCGGGCGAAGAACTCGCCCGGCCCCAGCCCGGACACGCGCCGGATCACCTCGCCGACCAGCCACCCGTACGTCACGGCGTGGTAACCGTGCGCGGTGCCCGGCTCCCACAGCGGCTCCATCGCCGCCAGCGCCTCGACCGGCGGCTCCCACCGGAGCGCGTCGTCGAGCGCTAGCGGGGCATTGACGAAGGGCAGCCCCGCCTTGTGGCACAGCAGCCAGCGCACCGGGACGTCGCCCTTGCCCGCCTGGGCGAACTCGGGCCAGTAGCTGGACACGGGGGCGTCCACATCCAGCTCGCCGCGCTGGGCCAGCAGGTTGGCGCAGATCGCGGTCGCGCCCTTGGTCGTCGAGAACACGAGCTGGAGCGTGTCCCGGGTGTAGGGCTCGCCGGTGTGGACGTCCGCCACCCCGCCCCACACGTCGACGACGGTCGCGCCGTCGCGCACGAGCGAGAACGCGGCGCCCGCCTCACCGTGCTCGGTGAAGTTGCGGGCGAACGCGTCGCGGACCGGCTCGAAACCGGGCGCCACGGTCCCGGCGATCTCGACCGGGCCGGCCGGCGTCTCGACGGTGACCACACTCTCCGTGGTCGAGGCAGTCGAGTCGGTGTCCATTCAGCATCCCCCCTGGGTACACAATGCCGACAGGCTGCTACGGATTGCACGCGGGCTGCAACAACCCGGGGACAACCGGGAGGCGAACCGGGGATTTCCTGGGGGTGACACTGTCGAGCGGGGCCGACGATCACGCTCAGTGTCAGCCACCCGGCCGCAAGTCGTCGAACAGATCGGTGGAGAAGTACCGCTCCATCCGGTCGCAGCACACGGTGGCGACGTGGTGCCCGGCGCCGAGGCGGCCAGCCAGGCGCCGGGCGCCCGCGAGGTTCAACCCCGACGACGGCCCGACGGGCAGGCCGCGCCGGGCCATCTCCCGGGCGGCGTCCATCGCCTCGGCCCGGGGCACCGCCAGCGCCGGGTGGCCGCCCAGCTCCTCCTCGTCGAGCAGGCCGGACATGCAGTCGACCACGCCCGGGATGCCGAGGCACGCCGGCCCGCCCTGCTCGGCATCGACCCCCTCGCCGGCCACGACGACCCGGGCGACGACCGCGGCCGGGTTGGCCCGCAACACCGCCCGGCCCACGCCCATGAGCGTCCCCGCGGTGCCGACCGCGGCCACGAAGCCGTCGACCTTGGCCCCCACCTCGGCCAGGGCGGCCACCAGCTCGGGACCGGTCCGCAGCTCGTGGGCCTCGGCGTTGGCCGGGTTGGTGAACTGGCGGGGCAGGAACACGTCGGGGTCCGCGGCCGCCATCCGCTCGGTCTCGGCGATGGCGCCCGCCATGCCACCGGCGGCCGGGGTGAGCGCCGACTCACCCCCGTAGCGGCGGATGATCAGCAGCCGCTCGTTGGACACCCCCTCGGGCATCACCGCCAGGAAGCGCACCCCGACGGCGGCGCACACCATGGCGAGGGCGATCGAGGTCGAGCCGCTCGACGCCTCGACCACGGTCGTGCCGGCGTGCACCCGGCCGTCGGCCACCGCGCCCCGCAGCACGTGGCCGGCGAGGCGGTCCTTGGTCGAGCCGCTCGGCAACAGGTGCTCGAGCTTGAGCCAGATCGTGCAGCCGGTGTCC
Organism: uncultured Acidimicrobiales bacterium; assembly: GCA_963830865.1. Taxonomy (GTDB): domain Bacteria; phylum Actinomycetota; class Acidimicrobiia; order Acidimicrobiales; family VFJN01; genus ZC4RG19. The sequence continues at coordinate 259,436 of CAWHNU010000004.1, forward strand.
GGGTCGTCCCAGGCCAGCGTGGGGGTGCGGGCGGCGACCAGGTCGTCGAGCCGCCCGGGGGCGAAGGGACCGGTCGGGGCCGCGGGCATGCGCCGATGGTCCCACGAACGGGCGGCCGGGGCCGCCCCGGAGCCTGAGCGGATGCGCTACGTGCTCGTCGGGGCCGGCGCGCTGGCCCTGGTCCTCGGGGTGGTCACCGCCCAGGGCGAGCCCCGCTGCGGCGGGCGGCCGATGGACCGGGGCGAGTGGTGCACGGGGGTCGCCGGCGGGGCCACGCCGATCTCGTATCAGGAGCGCGAGGCCCAGCTCGACGACGTGAGCCGCACCGCGCTCGGCCTGGCCGCGGTCCTGGGCGGTGCCGGGGTCGCCACCCTGGTCGCCGGGGCCCGACGGCGGCGGGCCCGGACGACGCTGGCCTCCCGGGCGCGGCGCGGGCCCGACGCGGGGCTGGCCCGCCGGGCCAGCGACGCCGGCCTGGGGGCCGCGGTCGCCTCGGGCGTCGCGGCCGGGGGCGAGATCGTCCACCAGTTCGAGCGTGGCGCGGTCGTCGAGCGGTCGGCGTCGGGGTCGGAGGACGTCGTGGCCTGGGGCGACCTGGTCGCCGTGTACGAGTCGCTCTCCGAGGACGAGAGCCCGCCGGCGGTGTCCTACTGCCGGCTGGTGACGGCCGAGGACGCGGTCGACCTGCGGGCCGCGGCCGACGACCCGATCGTCGGCCGGGTGACGGACGCGGCGTCCGCCGCGCTCAACCGCGCGCTGCTCGCGCCTGTCGTCGAGGCGCTCGACGAGGGCCGGTCGCTGCTGTTCGGGCCCCTCGTCGTCGACGCCGCCGCCCTCTACCGCGCCCGGCGCGGCCGGCCCACGATCGTGCCCTGGGAGCGTGTGGTGGCCGTCGCCCGCGAGGTCCGGGTCGTGCGCGGGGCGGCGGCGTCCCGCCTCGGGGTGACCTACCGGGACGCCCGGCGGCCGGCCCGCCGGCGCCACTTCACGGTCGACCTGCTCACCGTGCCCAACGCCGGCCTGCTGGTCGCGCTGGCGGAGGCATGGCGGGCCGCTCTCCCTATAGATCGACACCTGCTGCACGTCGACCTCGCTCGAGAGGTGTCGATCTATAGGGATCGGGCCACGGCTACGCCTAACGGCGCAGCCTCTCAGCCGTCGCGGGTGGCACCGAGGGAGCGGGCCAGGGCCTGGCGCTCGGCGTCGCTGCCGACAGACTCGATCTCTGAGCGGGCGGCGTCGAGCACGGCCCGCTCGACCCCATAGGCGACCAGCTGGCCGACGATGGCGGCGAGCGCCCGGATCGAGGCCGCCACCCTGCTGGCCTGGTCGCCCGGCGTGCCGCGGCCCCGGCGCACGCGGGCGCCGACCAGCTCAGTCCACGCCTCCATGACGTCCCGCCCGAGGGCGTCGGCCGTCTCCAGCTGCTGGCGGGCGATGCGCATGAGGTCCTCGAGCGACAGGCCCACGTCGAGCAGCGTGAGCACGTTGCGGACGAAGCGGACGTCGGCCTCGCTGTAGCGGACGCCGTCGACCAGGTGGTGCGGCCGCAGCAGGCCCGAGGCCTCCAGCGCCCGGAGGACCGCCACCGGCACGCCGCTGCGCTCGGCCACCTCGGCGAGCAGCAGCACCTCCCGCTCCTCGATCGACCAGGCCGGGCCGTCGCCACCGGCCTCGACCGCCTCCGCGATCATCCGCAGCGAGTAGCCCCGCTCCTTGAGGTCGAGGATGTGCAGCAGCCGCTCGCGGTGGTGGGGCCCGTACCAGGCCACCCGGCCCTGGTGGCGGGGCGGCGGCAGCAGGCCCTTGGACTGGTACGAGCGCAGCAGCGCCACGCTGATCCCCACCTCCGCCGCCAGCTCGTCGGCGCGAAGGCGCGCCGACGGCATAGGATCGTGCTCGTCCCCCAGCTCGGATCCTGCCATCTCGGGCTCCCGTTCCTCCCGCGTCACAAGCCTGCGACGGCCGCGTTAACTTCGACGGATCCGTAGAAGCATTCCACGGATTCGTGTAACCATCGGGAACCAGGCGGGTCAGAACCAGTCGTTCGCTGCCCGACTTCCGCTTGCTGGAGGACCCGAATCTCGTGCCCTATGCCGTGATCTTTCCTGGTCAGGGCGCCGCCACCCCGGCCGCGGGCCGGGCGTGGCTCGATCACCCCGCCTGGGGGGTCGTGGCCGAGGCCGAGTCGGTCGTCGGCCAGCCGCTGGCCCGGTTGCTGCTGGACGCGGACGCGGCCGAGCTGTCGACGACCCGTGCCAGCCAGCTCGCGGTGCTGCTCGGGTCGCTGGTGGCATGGGACGCCCTGCGGGCCGAGCTCGACGAGCCGCCGGTCGCCTTCGCCGGCCACTCGCTGGGCCAGATCACCGCCCTCGTCGCCGCCGGGGCCGTCGACCGGGCCGACGGGTTCCGGCTCGCCGCCGAGCGGGCCGAGCTGTCGCAACGCTCGGCCGACACCCACCCCGGGCGCATGGCGGCCCTGGTCGGCACCGACCTCGACACGGCCGCGGCGGTGTGCGCCGGCGGCCCCGACGTGTGGCTGGCCAACGACAACGCCCCCGGCCAGGTCGTGATCGCCGGCACCGCGGAGGGCCTCGAGGCCGCCGCCGAGCGGGCCCGCGACCTGGGCGTGCGCCGGGTGATGCCGCTCGACGTGGGCCACGCCTTCCACACGCCGCTGCTGGCGGACGCCGCCGAGGGCCTGGCGCCGCTGCTCGCCACCCTCGACTTCCGCGAGCCGACCGCCCCGATCGTCGCCAACACCGACGCCCTCGGCCACACCGACCCCGGCTGCTGGCCCGACCAGCTCGCCCGCCACCTGGTCGAGCCCGTGCGGTGGCGCGAGTCGCAGCGCATCCTCGCCGCCTCCGGCGCCACCACGTTCGTCGAGGTCGGCCCGGGCAAGGTGCTGGCCGGCCTGGCCAAGCGCACGGTGCCCGAGGTGACCGTCCTCGACCTGACAGATCCCGCCGACATCTCCCCCGCCGTCGGCGCCCTCGCCCCGACAGGAGCCCACCGATGACCGCGCTCGAGATCCCGCCGCTCGAGACCGACCCGGCCGACATCCTGGCCGTCAGCGCCGAGGAGGTGCACGTGCCCGAACGTCTCATCGCCGCGCCTGCCGCGGGCGTGTTCCGTGCCAACCCGCCGGAGCTGGTCACCACCGAGGGAGAGATCGTGCACGCCGGCCAGGTCGTCGGCGCCATCGAGGTCACCGGGGGCAGCGTGACCGTCACCAGCGCGCACACCGGGTTCCTCATGGGCCTGTTGGCGCTGCCCGGTGAGCGGGTCAGGGCAGACCAGCCGCTTGCGTGGGTACGCGTCGTCGCATGAGGGCGCACGACGTGCGACCGAACGATAAGCACAGCGTCCATGTCGCCGCGCAGCGGCGATGGCTCGATCGGCGGGCCGGAGGCACGCCGATGAGTCTGCTCACCGCCACGACCGAGACGGGCGGCATCAGCATCACCGGGTGGGGCGCCGCCCTGCCCGAGCGGCGCGTCACCAACGACGACCTGGCCGCCCGTCTCGACACCTCCGACGCCTGGATCGTCGACCGCTCGGGCATCCGCGAGCGCCGCTGGGCGGGTCCCGGCGAGTCGACCGGGCCGCTGGCGATCGCCGCCGCCCGCCGCGCCCTGGAGCGGGCGGGCGTGGCCGCCAGCGACGTGGACGTGATCGCCGTCGCCACCACCACGCCCGAGCGGCCGATCCCCTCGACCGCGGCCATCGTCTCCGCCGCGCTGGGGAGCACCGCCGGGGCCCTCGACCTCAACGCCGCCTGCGCCGGCTTCGTGTTCGGCCTGGCCGCCGTGTCGGCGATGGTCGAGTCCGGCGTGGCCCACACCGCCCTGCTCGTCGGCGCCGACACGATGACCAGCGTCCTCGACCTGGACGACCGCGGCACCGCCGTGCTGTTCGGCGACGGCGCGGGCGCGGTCGTGCTGACCGGCGGGCCCCGCACCGACCCCCAGGCACCCGGCCTGGTGGCCAGCGACCTGGTCAACGACCCCGAGGGCGTCGACCTGCTGGTCGTGCCGGCCGGAGGCAGCGGCCGCCCGGCCTGCGCCGAGACCGTCGCCCGCGGCGAGCACTACCTGCGGATGGACGGGCGCGAGGTGTTCCGCCGGGCCGTGCGGGCCGTGGAGGCCTCGATCGGCCGCACGCTGGCCCGGGCCGGCTGCACGGCCGACGACGTGGCCCTGTTCGTTCCGCACCAGGCCAACGCCAGGATCGTCGACGCCGTCCTCGCCCGCACCGGCCTCTCGCCCGAGCGGACGTCAGGCTCGGTCGAGCGGTATGGCAACACGTCCGCCGCCTCGATCCCGATTGCGCTATCCGAGGCCGCCGATGCCGGTACGGTGGCGCCCGGCGACCTGGTGCTGCTGTGCGGGTTCGGTGCCGGACTCACCGTGGGCACCGCACTGTGGCGCTGGGGGACGCCAGGACCACGGAAAAGGGAAGCGGCATGACATCGCGGGTAGCGCTGGTCACCGGCGCGTCGGGCGGGATCGGGTCCGCGATCGTGCGCCACGTCGCCGGGGCCGGGCACCGCGTCGCCGTTGGCTACGGGACCGCCGCGGGGGCCGCCGACAAGGTGTGCGAGGCCATCGTGGCGGACGGCGGCGCCGCGCTGCCGGTCCACGTCGACGTCTGCGACCGTGACTCGGTCGAGGCCGCCTTCGCGACCGTCGAGGAGGCGTTGGGCCCGGTCGAGCTGCTGGTCAACGCCGCCGGCAGCAACCGCGACCGCCTCGTCGTCCAGCTCGGCGACGACGACTGGCGGCACACCCTCGACGCCGACCTCACCGGCCCGTTCCTGACCGTGCGCCGCGCCCTGCGGCCCATGGTCAAGGCCCGCTACGGCCGCATCGTCAACGTGTCGTCGATCGTCGCCGCCATGGGCTCGCCCGGTCAGGCCAACTACGCGGCGGCCAAGGCCGGGCTCGTCGGGCTCAGCCGGTCGCTGGCCCGCGAGGTGGCGAGCCGCAACATCACGGTCAACGTGGTCGAACCCGGGCCGATCGTGACCGCGATGACCGACGCCCTGCCCGAGAGCCGCCGCGAGCTGCTCGCCGGTGCCGTCCCCATGGCCCGCTTCGGCACACCGGACGAGGTGGCCGCCGTCGTTGCGTTCCTGTGCAGCGACGCCGCATCATTCGTCACCGGGGCGGTCATCCCGGTCGACGGCGGCATGGGCATGGGACGCTGACCGCCCCACTATCCCCTCACAAGCAAAGGACCGTTTACCCATGGATCGTGCCATCGCCCTCGAAGCCCTCACCAAGGCCGCGGTCGACGTGCTCTCCGTGTCGGCCGACCAGATCACCGAGCAGGCGTCGTTCGCCGACGACCTCGAGGCCGACAGCCTCGACCTGGTGGAGCTGGTCATGCAGCTCGAGGACTCGCTCGACGTGACGATCGACGAGGACGACCTGAGCGACGTCCGCACCGTCGGCGACGCCGTCGAGCTGATCCTGGCGGCGCACGCCGCCAAGGCGTGAGTACGCCGAACACCGGCGACCCGGACCGCACCACCGACCACCGGGGCCGCCCCCGGGTCGCCGTCACCGGCATGGGCGTCAAGTCCCCGGCGGGGCTGACCGTCGAGGACCTGTGGGCGGGCGTGCTCGCCGCCCGGTCCGCCGCGGGCCCGATCACCGCGTTCGACACCACCCGGCACAGCGTCGGCTTCGCCTGCGAGGTCCGCGACTTCGATCCTGTGGCCTACGTCGGGCCCAAGGAGGTGCGCCGGACCGACCGGGCCGCGCTCCTCGGGCTGGCGGCGGCGGCCGACGCGGTCGAGGACGCCACCCGCGACGCGCCCTTCGGCGCCGACCCGCTGCGCTGCGCGGTGGTGGCCGGCTCGGGCGTGGGCGGCATCCGCACGCTGGAGGAGCAGGTCATCCAGTACGCCGAGAAGGGCCCGAGCAAGGTCGGGCCGTTCCTCGTGCCGATGATGATGGCCAACGCCACGGCCGCGCTGGTCGGCATCCGCCACGGGTTCACCGGGCCCAACCTGGCGGTCGCCACCGCGTGCGCCACCGGCGCCCACGCCATCGGCGAGGGCGCCCGCTACGTGCGCGACGGCATGGCCGACGTGGTCGTGGCCGGCGGCACCGAGGCCTGCATCACGACGGTGACGATGGCCGCCTTCGCCCGCATGGGGGCGCTGAGCCGCAACGCCGACCCGGCGGTCGCCTCCCGGCCGTTCGACGACGACAGGGACGGGTTCGTCATGGGCGAGGGCGCGGCCTTCCTCGTGCTCGAGCCGTTCGAGCGGGCCGTGGCGCGGGGCGCCCGGATCCTGGGCGAGGTCGCCGGCTACGGGCTGACGTGCGACGCCTTCCACATCACCGCGCCGGTCGAGGACGGCGCCGGGGCGGCCGCGGCGATGGAGATGGCGCTCACCGACGCCGGCCTCTCGCCCGCGGCGATCGGGCACGTCAACGCCCACGGCACGTCCACGCCCCAGAACGACAGCGCCGAGGCCGCGGCCATCGCCAAGGTGTTCGGGGCCGACGCGGTCCCGGTCACGTCGACCAAGGGGGTGACCGGCCACCTCATCGGCGCCGCCGGCGCGGTCGAGGCCGTCGCCGCCCTGCTGGCCGCCGACCGGGGCGTCGTCCCGCCGACGGCGAACCACCACAAGACCGACCTGCCGGTCGACGTCGTGGCCGGCGAGCCGCGGTCGATCGCGCGCCGCGCCGGTCGTGTCCACCTCGTTCGCGTTCGGCGGTCACAACGTCGCACTCGTCCTCAGCCCGGTGTGATGGCGGCGGTCGCCATCCCCGGCGTCCCGGTGCCGCGCCCCCGCCTGCCGATCGGGCGGGGGCGCCCGACCACCGTGACCGCGGGGATCGGCGCACCGGCGTGGCTGCCGTCCGGGACGGCGGTGGGCTGGTTCCGGGGCCGGGCGGCGGCGATGACCGTGGCCGACACGGAGGTGATCGCCGAAACGGTGGACGCCGCGGTCGAGACCGGCGTGCCCGTCGTCGGCGTGCTCGGCCGGGTGGGCGTCGCCGTCCACGGCGGCGTCGAGTCGCTGCACGGGTGGGGCGGGGTGTCGCGGGCGCTGGCGTCCGCGTCGGGCCTGGTCCCGACGATCCTGGTGGTCGACGGGCCGTGCCTGGGCGGCCCGGCGCTGCTGCTCGGACTGGTCGACCTGGTGGTGATGACCGCCCGGTCGCAGGCGTTCGTGAACGCGCCGGAGTCGTCGGCCCGCATCACCGGCTCGCCCGTGCTCGACGCCGACCTGGTCGGCGGGTCGTGGGTCCACAGCGCCCGCAGCGGCGTCGCCGACCTCGTGACCGACGACCTCGACGCGGCGCTGGACGCGGTGGCCGACCTGCTCGACCACCTCCCGCCCAACAACCACGAGGCGCCGCCCCGGGTCACGGCGACCGACCCGGTCGACCGGCGCTGCCACGCCGCGGCCGCCGCCGTCCCCGGCGCCCGGCGGGCGTCCTACGACGTGCGCCGGGTGATCGTCGACATGGTCGACGACGGGGCGTTCGTCGAGCTGCGGGCCCGCTTCGGCACCAGCGTGGTGACCGGCCTCGCCCGGATCGGCGGCATGCCGGTCGGGATCGTCGCCAACCAGCCGGGCCAGCTGGCCGGGGCACTCGACATCGAGGGGTCGCAGAAGGGCGGGCGGTTCGTCCGGTTCTGCGACGGATTCGGCATCCCGCTGGTGACGCTGGTCGACACCCCCGGGTTCCGGCCGGGCCGCGATCAGGAGTGGCGCGGGATGATCCGACACGGCGCCAAGATGGCCTTCGCCTACGCCGAGGCCACCGTGCCCCGGGTGTCGGTCGTGCTGCGCAAGGCCTACGGCGGCGCGTACATCGTCATGGACTCCAAATCGATGGGCGGCGACTGCTCCCTGGCCTGGCCGAGCGCCGAGATCGCGGTGATGGGACCGAAGGGGGCGGTGGAGATCCTCAACCGCCGGGAGCTGGCGGAGGTGCCCGAGGGACCCGAGCGCGACGCCCGGCGCCGCGAGCTCGAGGCGTCCTACGAGGCCCAGCACCTCTCGCCCGTGGCCGCCGTGCTGCGGGGCTACGTCGACGAGGTGATCGACCCGCTCGACACCCGGGCGGCGGTGGCGGGGGCGCTCGCGGCCCTGGCCGCCAAGCGCGAGCGGCTACGGTCCCGCCGCCACGACAACATCCCCTTGTGACGAAGGAACCGACGATGCTGCTCGACGGCAAGAAGCTGGTGGTCACCGGCGTGCTCACCAAGGACTCGATCGCCGCCTCCGTGGCCCGCCTGGCCCAGGAGGAGGGCGCCGAGCTGGTGCTCACGTCGTTCGGGCGGGGCATGCGGCTCACCGAGCGGGTGGCCCGCACGCTGCCGGCGACGGCGGACGTGGTCGAGCTGGACGTCACCGACCCCGCCCAGCACGCGGCCCTGGCCGACGAGCTCGGCCGGCGCTGGGGCAAGGTCGACGGCGCGCTGCACGCCGTCGGGTTCGCGCCGGAGGCGTGCCTCGGCCAGGAGGCGGGCCTGCTCGCGGCCGGCTGGGACGACGTGGCCACCGCGCTGCACGTGTCGGCCTACTCGCTCAAGTCGCTGACCGAGACGCTGGTGCCGCTGATGCCGGGCGGCGGCTCGGTCGTGGGCCTCGACTTCGACGCGGCCCAGGTCTGGCCCGCCTACGACTGGATGGGCGTCGCCAAGGCCGCGCTGGAGGCGACGTGCCGCTACCTGGCCCGCGACGTGGGGCCGCACAAGGTGCGGGTCAACCTGGTCGCCGCCGGGCCGCTGCGGACGCTGGCCGCCCGGTCGATCCCCGACTTCGCCGCCATCGAGAACACCTGGCACATGCGGGCCCCGCTGGGCTGGGACGTGCGCGACGCCGAGCCCGTGGCCCGGGCCTGCGTGGCGCTGCTGTCGGACTGGTTCCCGGCCACGACCGGCGAGATGATCCACGTGGACGGCGGGGCCCACGCCGTCGCCCTGTCCCGGGACGAGGCCCGCGCCAACATGGCGAGCGAGGACGGGGCTGGCGGGTGACCGGCGACGACGACCTCGTCGGCCTGCTCCCCCACCGCCCGCCGTTCCGGTTCGTGGACGCGGTCGACGAGCTGGTGCCGGGCGAGCGCATCCGGGCCCGCTACCGGGTGACCGGTGACGAGGCGTTCCTCGCCGGCCACTTCCCCGGCAACCCGGTGCTCCCCGGTGTGATCCAGCTGGAGGCGCTGGCCCAGGCCGGCGCCATCGCCCTGCTCTCGCTCGATCGCTACGCGGGGTCGCTGCCGCTGTTCGGCGGCGTCGAGGGGGTCCGCTGGCGCCGCCAGGTCAAGCCCGGCGACGAGATGACCCTGGCCGTCGAGCTGGAGAAGCTGTCGGCCCGGGGCGGCTGGGGCGCGGCCCGGGCCGAGGTCGACGGCGCCGCATGCTGCCAGGCCCGGCTGTTCTTCGTCCTCGCCCCCGCACCCGCATGACCAGAGAGCTGCCCCCGGTCGAGTGGGAGCTGTACGCGCTCGCGGTCGACGTGGCCCGGGAGGCCGGCGAGCTGACGCTGGGCTGGTTCCGGTCCCGCGACCTCGCCGTCGACGCCAAGGCCGACGGCACGCCGGTCACCATCGCCGACCGGGCGGCCGAGCGCCTGGTCCGGGAGCGGCTGGCCGCCGCGGCGCCCGGCGACGGCGTGCTGGGCGAGGAGGAGCCGGAGACGCCCGGCAGCACCGGCCGGCGCTGGATCGTCGACCCGATCGACGGCACGAAGGCCTTCGTCCGGGGCGTCCCCCTGTACACGACGCTGCTGGCGCTCGACGACGAGCACGGACCGGCCGTCGGGGTCATCGTGATCCCGGCGCTGGACGAGGTCGTGGCGGCGGGCCGGGGCCTGGGCTGCTGGCACGACGGCGAGCCCGCCCACGTCAGCGCCACCACGACGCTGGCCGACGCCTGGCTCACCACCAGCGGCTACAGCCACTGGCCCGACGCCGACCTGCTGGCGGTCAAGGCCGCGGGCTGCTCGCTGCGGACCTGGGGTGACGGCTACGGCTACGCCCTGGTGGCCACCGGGCGCATGGACGCGATGGTCGACCATGCGGTCGACCGCTACGACGTGGCGGCGATGCCGGTCGTCCTGGCCGAGGCCGGCGGGCGGTTCACCAGCCTGGGCGGCGCTGCGGGGGCGCAGCACGGCAGCGGCGTCGCCACCAACGGCCTCGTCCACCACGAGCTGCTGGGGCTGCTGTCAGATCCAGCCGCGTGAGCGGAGCAGCCGGTAGAGCGCGTACGACGACCCGAAGATGATGCCGAGGGCGAGCGGGTAGCCCCAGCGCGCATGCAGCTCGGGCATGTGGTCGAAGTTCATGCCCCACAGTCCGGCCAGCATCGTCGGCAGGATGCCGATGGCGGCCCAGCCGGAGATGCGGCGCATGTCCTCGTTCTGCTGGACCGAGATGTGGGTGAGGTTGACGCTCAGCACCTCGCTGAGCAGCTCGCGCTGGATGGCGATGCGGGCCACCTCGCGCTGCAGGTGGTCGTAGACGTCGCGGAAGTAGGGCCGGAGGTCGACCGACCCCTTGGTGGCGATGCCGGTCTCCTGCAGGCGTTCGAGCGGCTCGATCAGCGGCTCGACGTTGCGGTAGAGGTCGAGCACCTGGCGCTTGAGCTTGTAGATGCGCTCGGCGGGGTTGACGCGGTCGGGCGAGAACACCTGGGCCTCGATCTGGCTGATGTCCTCGTCGAGGCCGTCGAGCACCGGCCGGTAGTCGTCGACGACCCGATCGAGGATGGCGTGCACGACGGCGATCGGGCCGAGCGCCATCCGGTCGGGGTCGGCCTCCAGGTCGCGGCGCACCGGCGCCAGGGCGCTCGCCTGGCCGTGGCGCACGGTGATCACGAAGCCGTGCCCCGCGAACAGCAGGAGCTCGGCGAACTCGATGGCCTCGGCCTCGTCGTCGTACCGGGCGGTCTTGAACACGAGGAACAGGCAGTCGCCGTAGTGCTCGAGCTTGGACCGCTGGTGGGCGCTGACGGCGTCCTCGATGGCGAGGGGGTGGAGCTGGAACTCGGCGGCCACGTCGTCGAACTCGATCTCGGTCGGCTCGTGGAGGCCGATCCACACGAACGAGTCGTCCTCGCTGCGGGCGGCCTCGAGCGCGTCCTCGATGCGCAGCTCGCCCGGGCGGCGCTTGCCGTGCGTGTAGACCGCGCAATCCACGATCATCGCCCCAGATCATGACCCAAGATGGGCGCCATGCAACGTCCCCTGTACATCGCGTCGGTGCAGGCCGACGCCGACCGCCTGGTGTCGGTGGCGGCCGGCGCCCTCGACCGGCCGGTCCCGTCGTGCCCGGGCTGGAACGTCGAGCGCCTGGTCGGCCACCTGGGCCGCACCCATCGCTGGGTGACGTCGTGGGTGACCCGGGGCTCCGGCACCGAGCTCGAGCCGGCACCCGCGGGCGACGCCGTGCGCGACTGGTGCCGGGCCGGCACGGCGGGCCTGGTGGCGGCGCTGGAGGCGGCGCCGGCCGGGGGTGAGGTGCAGTCGTGGGCCGGCCCCCAGCCGGCCGGGTTCTGGCACCGGCGGATGGCGATCGAGACCGCGCTGCACCGCTGGGACGGCGAGGAGGCGGTCGCGCCCGGGTCCGGGGCGCCGGTGCCGGCGCCGCTGGCGGTCGAGGCGATCGACGAGCTGTTCACCGTGATCGTGCCGTGGCGGGGCATCGGCGACCTCGGCACGCGGCCGCGGACCATGCACCTGCACGCCACCGACCCCGACCTCGAGGGCGGCGAGTGGCTGGTCGGCATCACCGAGGCGGGCGTGACGCTGGAGCACGCCCACGCCAAGGGCGACGTGGCGGTGCGGGCCCCCGCGTCGGATCTTCTGCTGCTGCTGTGGAACCGCGTCGACGCCGCCCGGGCCGAGGTGTTCGGCGACGCGGACCTCCTGGCCGCCTGGCGCGAGCAGGTGACGCTGTAAACGGGCGGGGTCAGGCGCTGGGGGCGGCGACCTCGGGGGTGCCGATGCCCTGGCAGGCCGCGCCCGGCTCGGGGGCGTTCGGGCTGTTCCGGTAGGTGTCGATGAACTGCTGGACCCGGGGGTCGTCGACGCTGTCGAGTGCGAGCTGGCGGCCCCAGGCGGTCATCACCAGCGGCGAGTCGAGGCCCGGGTAGGGCGTCACCGTCACCTTGGCCTGCTCGGCGACGAGCTGGCGCAGCGTGTCGAGCTGGGCCGAGTCGAGGTCGGGCTGGTAGGCGATCCAGATGGCACCGTGCTCGAGGTCGTGCACTGCCAGCTCGTCGGGCGGCGGGTCGGTCGAGTAGAAGCCGCAGGTCGCGGGCACCGGGAAGTGGTCGCCACCGGTGGGGGGCTTGTGGTCGTAGTCGAGGTTCTCCTCGGTGTGGGTGCGGTTGTCGACGCGGAAGGCCTCGACGCCCTCGATCCCCTCGGGTGCCGGCCCGATCGCCACGCCGCCGCTGGTCGTGCGGCCGCCGTTCTCGGAGGGGCCGTCGCCGGTGTCGGCGCCGCCGCTGCTACCGCAGGCGAGCGCGGTCAGGGCGAGGGTGGACACGAGCACGACGGCGGCGAGGCGGCCCAGCACGGGCCGGCACGATAGCGGTCACCGGGGCACGAGCCACACCGCGGCCCCGGCCGGATCGGCCGGCGCCAGCAGCGCGGCGGCGGTCACCGGCACCGGGTGGTCGGCCCGGTAGCGGCGGATCGCGAACTGGTCGAGCGGGACGTCCTCGGGCTCGGCGAACTGCGGCGCCAGGTCCGGCGGCAGCGGGGCGCCGAGGAACACGAAGCCGCACGGGTTGCCGACCAGCATGTTGCACGGCCGGTGGGCGGGCACGCCGGTCGAGCACGTCGACGCGCGGCGACCCGGACCTCCTCGTCGGGGCCGAGCCGCCGGCTGCCGGGGAGGTAGCGGTCGAGCGGGCTCGACATGGTGCTCCCCACGTTGAGGACCAGCACCGACGGCCCGTCGCCCTCGGCCGTGGCGGCGGCGACGGCCCGCCAGTCCGGGCGTTGCAGCCCGGGGTCGTCGACCACGGCGCCCACGGTCCACACCGAGGCGACGCCGAGTGCGACGGCTGCGGCCGCGCCGGCCAGGCCGAGCGCGGGGTGCCGGCGGACGCCGAAGCCCACGGCGACGGCCACGATCAGCGGGACCAGCCCGGCGATGAGGTAGCGCCCGAGGAACACGTCGGTCATCGCCAGCGACACCAGCAACGGGACCGCCACCGCGGCGGCGCCCAGGGCCCCGAGCAGGCCCGCGGCCCGGCGGTCGTCGGCGGTCCCGCCCGCGACCACCAGCGCCGCGGCCAGGGCGACGAGCACGGCGGTGAGCAGCCACAGGCGCTCGGCGGGCAGGCTCGGTCCCAGCAGCGCGCTGCGGCCGGCCTCCTCGACGCGGCTGGTGAGGCTGAACGCCCCGATCCAGTCGCGGTTGGCGGCGTGCGAGGCCTGGCGCACGGCGAACGGGACCAGCGCCAGCGTGACCACCGCGGTCGGCAGGCAGGCGAGGGCGATCGGCCCCCAGCGCCGGCGGTGGGCGGCGACGAGGACGATCGCCTCCCCCGCCACCAGGAACAGCGCGAAGTAGTGGACGGCGGCGACGGCGGCGGCGGCCAGCGCCCAGGCCGCGAGCCGGCCCCGGTCGGGGCGTTCCCGGGCCCGCACGCAGGCGAGGACCGACAGGGCGCCGAGGAAGGCCAGCAGGCTGTAGGGCCGCGCCTCCTGCGAGTACCAGACGAGCATCGGGTTGACCGCCACCAGCGCGGCGGCCACCCGCGCCACGGTCCGCCGCTGGCCGAGCGCCCGGGCGATGGCGTAGGCGACGGGCACGGTGGCGACCCCCACGATTACCGACGGCACCCGCAGCGCGATGTCGCCGTCGCCGACGATCCGCGCCCAGGCCCACATGACCACGAAGTACGGCGGGGTGATGCCCTCGCGGGTGGCGACGTGGTGGGCCAGGTCCCGCAGCCCGCCGCTCGTCGCCTCGGCCGTCAGCCACTCGTCGTACCAGAGGCTCTGGGACCCCAGCCCGACCAGGCGCAGCGCCGCAGCGCCGGCGACCGCGAGGCCGAGCCACGGGTCGAGCCGGCGGGCATCGACCACTCAGACGCCCTCGAACACCGCGGCCCGCACGCCGGCCCGGGCCAGCTCGTGCAGGAACGGCAGCGGCTCGACCAGCGATGCGAGACCCAACGCCCCGCTCGCCAGCGCCCGGCCCGACGCCACCCACCGGGCGGTCACCGCGGCCACCGTGCCGGCCGCGACGGCGGGCCGGTCGACCGCGCCGAGCACGACCGTGTCGCGGGTGGTCCCCCGCCGGCCCCGGACCTCGACCCGCAGGCCCCCGATCCGGCCCTCCGCATGCGGGGGGCGCAGCATGGGCAGCCCCGCGGTCAGGCGGTCCCGCCGGGTGGCGGCCAGCCGGGCCGTGACCCGGCTGACGCCGGGGAAGGCGGGCACGAGCAGCAGCGCGTCCGGCAGCGCGGCCCGGTAGCAGTCGGCGCCGCCGATCGGGTCGGGGAAGAAGCACAGCTCGCGCCCCGAGCCGGGCGACCGGCGCCGCCACGAGTGGTCCCGCCAGTCGAGGCCGACACCGCGCAGGGCGGCGTGGTGCTGGCGGGCGCAGGCGGGACCCCCGGTCCCGTGGTGGGCGACGTGGATCTCGTCGATCTCGTCGAAGTCGCCGGCCGCGTGGCGGACCAGCACGCACGACAGGCCCGGGCCGAACCCGGCGCCGACGGCGACGACGATGCCCCGCTCGCGGGCCTCGGCGTGCAGGTCGAGCAGGTCCTCGACGGCGGCGACGCTGTCGGCGACGGACACCACGTGCCGCCCGGCGCTCACGGCCGCCCGGGCGACGGCGGCGTGGCGGACGGCCGGCGAGGCGAGCAGGACGACGTCGACGTCCCGGGGATCGGGCGCGTCGACCCCGGTCGCCCGCGACCCGAGCGACGCGACGACGGCGGCCCGGCGCTGGGGGTCGCGCTCGTCCACGAGCACCGCCTCGACGTCGGCATCGGCCACGAGATGGCGGGCGGCCCGGGCCCCGACGGCCCCGGCCCCGCAGACGAGGACGCGCACCGCTACCGCAGGTCCGCGCCGGTGAGCTCGCGCCAGCCGCCGGACTGCGGCGGCGTGCCGCCCGACCCGCGCAGCCGCAGGACGATGGCGATGACGGCGGCGATGCCCACGGCCGCGAGAGCACGTCGGAGGAGTGCCATGGGCGGCACCTTAGATCCTGGGGCAGCCGGGCCATGCGGTCGGGCGTCGCTCCGGAGGGGCCCGGCGGGGCGCAGTACCTTGCGGGCATGGCCGTGATCCAACTGCGGTGCAAGGCGATGACCGGCGCGTTCCTCACGGCCCTGTGCACGGCCCGGTACTCGATCGACGGCGGGCCCGAGGTCCTGTGCGCCTGGGGCGACAACCTGCTGTACGTGCCGCCCGGCCAGCACAATCTGCGGGTCTGGTACAACTACATCGGGCCGACCAACAGGGGCGAGACGGTCCTCACCACCAGCGAGGAGCGCCCGACGTTCGTCGTGTACACGACCCGGTGGAACATCTTCCTCAAGGGCAAGATGGAGGTCGACGGCATGCTGGTCGCCCCGAACGGCGCACCGCTGGGCCCGGGCCCGTCCGGGCCGCCGGTCCCGGGCGGGGTGCCGCCGGCGGCGCCGGCGGCGAACCCGCCGGTCCAGGACGCGGCGCCGGTGGCGAACCCCCCGGCCTGGCACCCCGACCCCACCCGCCGCCACGAGCTGCGGTGGTGGGATGGCCAGGCGTGGTCCGGCTCGGTGTCCGACAACGGAGTGGTCACGACCGATCCGGTCTAGGCACCGACGACGCCGTGTCACATCTTGGGGATGCGGGGGGTCATCTGGACATGGACGAGAACCAGTGGCTGGCCGATCGCTTCGAGGAGCACCGAGCGCACCTGCGGGCGGTGGCCTACCGGATGCTCGGGTCGCTCAGCGAGGCCGACGACGCGGTGCAGGACGCCTGGCTGCGGGTCGCCCGGGCGGGGGCGGACGGGGTCGAGAACATGGGCGGCTGGCTGACGACGATCGTCGCCCGGGTGTGCCTGAACATGCTGCGCTCGCGTGCCACGAGGCACGAGGAGTCGCTGGGCGGCGTCCACGTCCCCGACCCGGTGGTGGTGGCGGACGGTGCGACCCAGCCGGAGGAACTGGCGATGCTCGCCGACTCGGTCGGGCTGGCGCTGCTGGTCGTGCTCGACACGCTGGCGCCGGCGGAGCGGCTGGCGTTCGTGCTCCACGACATGTTCAACCTCCCGTTCGAGGAGATCGCCCCGATGGTCGACCGGTCGCCGGAGGCGGCCCGCCAGCTCGCCAGCCGGGCCCGCCGCCGGGTGCGGGCGGCCCAGGTCCCGTCGCCGGACCCCGACCTCGCCCGCCAGCGCCGGGTGGTCGACGCGTTCTTCCGGGCGGCGCGAGGCGGCGACTTCGATGCCCTGGTGGCCGTGCTCGACCCCGACATCGTGCTGCGGGCGGACGCAGGCGCCTGGCGCCCGGCCGAGTCGGTCGAGCTACGGGGCGCCGAGGCGGTGGCCAGCCAGGCCATCAGGTTCTCCCTCCCGGCCGCCGAGCTGCGCCCGACGCTGGTCAACGGCGCCGCCGGCGTGGTCGTGTTCCTCGACGGCCGGCCGCTGTCGGTGATGGGATTCACGGTCAGCGACGACAGGATCGTCGAGATCGACGCCATCGCCGACCCCGAGCGCGTGCGGCGCATCGCGGAGGCCGTCCTGCCCTGACGTCGCCGGGCGCGCGGGCCGCGCGTGTGTTTGCCACGCAACTGCCACGGCCGTGTGGCAGTGTTGCGGCGGCAGGACGGGTGGATCGAGGTGGCGGATGCTCGAATACCGGGCACTGGGCGGGCTGTGCGCCGCCGACAACGATGGCTGCGAGTTAAGCCTGGGCGGGTCTCGACAGCGGCGGTTGACCGCGGCCCTGCTCATCGACCGGAACCGTGTCGTGTCGGTGGACCGGCTGGCCGAGGTCGTGTTCGCCGGCGAGCCGACCCCCCGGGCGGCGACCACCATGCGCAGCTACGTCGCCCGCCTGCGCCGGGTCGTCGAGGACGACGGCTCGACCACGCGGGTGGTGACGCGGGCGCCGGGCTACATGCTCACCCTGGACGACGAGGCGTTCGACGTGGCCCGCTTCGAGTCCTCGGTCGCCGCGGGCCGGGCCCGGCTCGGGCGCGGCGACGCGGCCGAGGCGGCGCAGGTTCTGCGCTCGGGCCTGGCGCTGTGGCGGGGCGGGGCGTACGCGGAGTTCGCTTACGAGGAGTGGGCGCGCCCCGAGGCCCAGCGCCTCGACGAGCTGCGGCTGGTCGCCTACGAGCTGCTCGCCGACGCCGACCTGGCGTGCGGCCGGGCGGCCGAGGCGGCGGCCGAGCTGGAGGTCCTGGCCGCCGAGCATCCGCTGCGGGCGTCGTTCCAGGCCCGCCTCATGCTCGCCCTCTACCGCAGCGGCCGGCAGGTCGAGGCGCTGCGGGCGTACCAGGCCCACCGCCGCGTCCTGTCCGAGGAGGTCGGCCTGGAGCCGCCAGCGGAGCTGGCCGAGCTCGAGGCTCGGATCCTCGACCACGACGACACCCTCCTCGACCTGCAGCCGGCCGAGCCGCGGCGCCGTGGCTACCGGCTCGGCGAGCGGCTCGGCACCGGGCGGGACGGCACGGTGTACGCCGCCTGCCTGGCCGGGGTCGAGCGCGACATCGCCATCCGGGTGGTCCCGGAGCCCATCGCGGACGACGCCGACTTCGTCCGGTCGTTCGACGCCGACGCCCGCCGGCTCGGGTCGCTGCACCACCCGGCGGTGGTCCCACTGTACGACTGGTGGCGCGAGCCCGGGGCGGCCTACGTGGTGATGCGGCGCCTGCGGGGCGGCACGCTGCGGGACCGCCTGCAGCGGGGCCCGCTGCCCGCGCCCGAGGTCGCGGGGCTGGTCGCCCGCCTGCGATCGGCGCTGGTGGCTGCGCAGGAGGCCGGCGTGGCCCACGGCCGCCTCATACCCGAGAGCGTGCTGTTCGACGAGGCCGGCGACGGCTACCTCGCCGACTTCCCGCTGGGGACCGCCGGGGCCCGGGACCCGTCCCTCGACGAGGCGGACCTGACGGCGCTGGCGGCCGAGGCCCTGACCGGACCGCGTGGGACCGGCCCGGCGGGCGACGACCTGCCGGACACGCTCGCCAGGGTCCTGGCCGGCGGGCCCGTCCACGAGCAGTCCAACCCCTACAAGGGCCTGCGGGCATTCGACGAGCCGGACGCCGCGGACTTCTTCGGGCGCGACGCGCTGGTGGACGAGGTCCTGGCCCACCTCGCCGCCGACGGGATGCGGGGCCGCCTCGTGCTGGTCGTCGGCGGCTCCGGCAGCGGCAAGTCGAGCGTGGTCCGGGCCGGCGTGGTCCCCTGCGTCCGCCAGGGCGGCGTGCCGGGTTCGGAGCGCTGGTTCGTCGCCGCCATGGTGCCCGGTGCCTCGCCGTTCGCCGAGCTGGCCGAGGCGCTCCGGCTGGTCGCGGTCGGCGGCGCCGACGGTCTGGCCGCCGAGCTGGCTGCGGACGAGCGGGCGATCGCCCGGGTGGTGCGGCGCATCGTTCCCGGCGACGGCGAGCTGCTGCTGGTGGTGGACCAGCTCGAGGAGCTGTTCACGCTGGCCGCCGAGGACGAGCAGCGCGCGTTCCTCGACGCGCTGATGTACGCCCTGGGCGCCCCCGACGGCCGGCTGCGGGTGGTCGCCACCCTGCGGGCCGACTTCTACGACCGCCCGCTCCGCTACGAGCGCTTCGGCGCCGCAGTCGGCGACGCCACGGTGCCGATCGCCGCCATGTCCGCCACCGAGCTGGAGGCCGCGATCGTCGGGCCGGCCGAGCGGGTGGGCGGCCGCGTCGCGCCGGCGCTGGTGGCCGAGCTGGTCGGCGCGGTCCTCCACGAGCCAGCCGCCCTGCCGTCGCTGCAGTTCGCCCTGTACGAGCTGGCCGAGCGCAGCCCCGACGGGCGTTTCGGCCTGGACGACTACCGCGCTCTCGGCGGGGTCGACGCCGCCATCGCGGCCCGGGCCGAGGAGCTGTACTGCGCCCTCGACGACGGCGCCCGGGACGGTGTCCGCCCCCTGTTCGAACGCCTGGTCGTGGTCGGCGCCGAGGGCGAGCCGACCCGCCGCCGCGCCCTGCGCAGCGAGTTGGAGCACACCGCTGGCCCGGCGGCCGGCGCCGTGCTCGCGGTGATCGAGGCGTGGGCCCAGGCCCGGCTGCTCAGCCTCGACCGGCACCCCGAGTCGCGGGAGCCGACGGTCGAGGTGGCGCACGAGGCACTGCTGCGCGAGTGGCCCCGGCTGCGCGCCTGGCTCGAGGAGGACCGCGAGCGGATCGTCGCGCTCGGCCACCTGCGCGAGTCGGCCGCCAGCTGGGAAACTCTCGACCGCGACGCCGGGGCCCTGTACCGGGGCGCCCGGCTCGACACCCGCTCGCGCTCGCCGAGGGCCGCGACCGCGCGCTGCCGCCGCTGGAGCACGAGTTCGTCGAGGCCAGCCGCGCCGCCCGCGACCGCGAGCGCGAACGCGAGGCCGACCAGCTCGCCCGCACCGCCCGCGCCAACAGGCGGCTCCGGGGCCAACTGGTCGCCGTCGGGGTCGCGCTCGTCGTCGCCCTGGTCGCCGGCGCGCTGGCCGTCGGCCAGCGCAACCAGGCCACGCACGACGCGCACGAGGTCGCCGTCCAGGCGCTCGTCGCCGAGGCCGACGTGGCCCGCGACACCAAGCGCGACCTGGGGGCGCTGCTCGCCCTCGCCGCGTACGACGCCGACCCCCGGCCCGAGACGTTCGGCGCCCTGCTCGGCACGTTCACCGCAGCTCCTGGCCTGGAGCGCACGGTCCACCTCGGCGACGGAACGGCGACGACCGGTGCGCTGCTGCCCGACGGGCGGACGTTCGCCGTCGTGGGCCCCGACCTCGGCGTCACGCTCGTCGACCTGCCCTCCGGGCGCTCGGCCGCAGACCTGCCGGCCTCCGACGACCACCGGCTCTCGTCGGAGCGGGCGGCGGCGGCCGCGGCGTCGCCCGACGGGCGCCTGCTGGCGGTGGTGGGTCTGTTCACGCCCTACCCGGAACCCGCCGCCGTCCCGCTGCCCGGCGGTGGGCGGACCCCGCAGGCTCCGATGCTCGCGGTAGGCGACCTCGGATCCGGCGAGTGGCGGTTCGTCGTGACGCTCGACATCGAGGCCGGGTCGGTGGCGTTCAGCGAGGACGGCACGCTCGTCGCGGTGGCCGGTGGGGTGCAGTCGACCGTCGCCGAGACCCGGTCGGCCGACGACGGGGACGTCGTAGCGCAGGTGCCGCGCCTCCCCGGAGCGCCGGAACCGATGCCGTCGAGCAACACCGCCGCCGTCACGTTCCTGCCCGACGGGTCGCTAGCCCTCACGTCCGCGCAGGGTGCGCTGCGCATCGTCAAACCCGACACGGGCGCGGAGCTGCGTCGCCATGACGGTCCCCCGGAGGCGGCGTCCGCCTTCCTGCGCCGGTCGGCCGACGGGCGCACGCTGTACGGGAGCGGCCCCGGGGGGGTCTGGGCGTGGAGCGTGGACGGCGGCAGGCTGCTGTGGGTCGATCCCGACGAGGGTGACTGCCAGCCGGCGCTCGACGAGCGGGGCGGCCGGCTCCTCTGCGGCAACCCCAACGGTGAGGTCGTCGCCTACGACACCGCCGACGGCCGGCGCGCCGACGCCGGGCTGGAGTTCCAGCACGGCTTCCAGAGCTGGATCGAGGTGTCCCCGGACGGGAAGACGCTCGTCGAGGGCGGGGCTCAGGGGATCGCGGTCTGGCGGCTCGACGGCGGCGGCGCCGTCAGCCGGCCGTTGGACATCGACCGCGGGGTCGTTCCGCGGGGCTTCCTGGGGGACTCGGACCTCCTGCTGGTGGGGGCGCAGGGCGGCCCCCCCACGGACGACCTGGCCGTGGCCGACGTCGAGTCCGGGACCGTGGTCGATCCGCTCGACGGCGTCGTGGGCGCGGTCGCCCTCGACGCGCCGCTGCTGGGCGTCGGCTTTGCCGACGGCACGCTGGGCCAGTACGACGTCAGCCGGCACGCGCCGGTGCCCGGGCGGCGGCTGCAGTGGTCGTCCGAGGTGACCGGGGCGGAGGCGCTGGACGACCGGGTGGTGCTCTGGGGCCCCGACAACATCCAAGGGCTGAGTCGTGGCGCCGAGCTGGTGGAGCCCAAGGCGCAGATCAGCACCATCCGCGGCGTGACCATCCGCGACGTGACGATCAGCCGGGACGGCTCGCGAGTGTTCACGCTCGAGGGCGACGCCCTCGTCGCCCGCCGACCCGACGGCAGCGCGACGGGACAGCGGCTGCGCGGCGTCCAGGTGGCCGAGACGTCGGCCGATCTGGTCGTCGTCGCGACCCGCGACGGCCGGCTCGACGTGCTCGACGCCGGGACGCTGGAACCGTCCGGGCCCGCGCTCCCCGGGAGCGACAGCCCGACCCGGCGGCTCGACCTGACCGCCGACGGCCGACGCCTCCTGGTTCTCGATTCCGACCGCAGCGTCCGGCTGGCGGACCTGCGGTCGCGGCAGTTCCTCGGCGACCCCATCGACCTCGGCGACGGCGCCCTGCCGAACGGCGATCACTATGGCGGCGCGATCCTGCGGGACGACGGCGACATGCTGGCGGTCTACGGGCTCCACGGCACGGTCTTGTGGGATCTCGCCCCCGAGCGGCTGATGGCGGCCGCCTGCCGGGTCGCCGGGCGGAACCTCACCGAGACGGAGTGGGACGAGCACGTCGGCTCGCTCGCCTCCTATCACGAGCTCTGCCCCGCCGGCGCGTGAACGGCCAGGTCGCGGGGTCGTCCCGGCCGCCACAAGCGACTAGCTCTTGGCGAAGACCTTCTCCCAAGGGATCAGGCCGAAGTTGGTCTGGGTGAAACCGCCGATCTCGTCGGAGTTGTAGACGTAGTCGCCGCGGAACCACCCCATCGGGATGACCCCGACGTCGTCGAGCAGGATGGTCTCGGCCTGGTTGAAGAGGCTGGCCTGCTCGGCGGGATCGACGGTCTGCTTGGCCTCGTTGATCAGCTGGTCGAACTCGGGGTTCGAGTACCCGTAGTTGTTCCCGCCGAGCGCGTCGCTGTGGAACAGGTCGTACATGAAGTTGTCGTACGTCGGGTAGTCGGCGAACCAGCCGGCCTGGCAGATGGTGCAGGCGCCGTCGGCGAGCTGCGAGAAGTACGTCGCGTTGTCGAGGCCCTCTTCGACGGCGTCGATGCCGGTCTGGGCGAGGTTGTCGATCATGATGGCGACGTCCTCGTGACCGAAGTCAGGGTTGTACTGGATCTTGATGGGCGAGCTGAGCTGACCACCGGCGTCCTGCCACTCCTGGAAGTTCTGCTTCGCGAGCTCGGGGTCGTAGCCGCAGTCGTGGCACAGGTCGGCCTTCCACCCGGGGATGCCCTCGGGGGTCACGCCGTTGGAGACGGTGCGGCTGTTCTCGTAGACGGTCTCGATGATCTCGTCGCGGTTGATCGACTGCGAGATCGCCTTGCGCAGCAGCTTGTTCTCCTCGCCGCCCAGCTGCGGGTCGCGCAGGTTGACGTTGAAGTGGTAGCTGGCGGGGAGCGACACGTCGAGCGTGTTGGCGTAGGCCTCGGTGGCCTCGGTGACCCGGCCGGGCGGGATCCGCCCGGTCTGGCCCTCACCGGCCTCGAACGAGTTGAACGAGGTGTCGGGGTCGGCCGTCACCCGGAAGGTGATCTTGTCGAGGTACGGCTTGGCCGGCAGGTCGAGATCGGTGTACTTGGTGCCGTCCCACTCGGGGTTCGGGACCAGGACGATCTCGGTGTCGGTCCGCGGCGGCGTCGAGCATGAAGGGCCCGTTGCCGAACATCTCGCCGTTCTCCCACTCGGCGGCCGCGGCGGCGTCCGTCCCGGCGGCCTCGGGGACCGGCATGAACGTCTGGAACCCGGCGACGGCGGCGAAGCTCGAATAGGGCGCCGCCAGGTCGACCGTCAACGTCATCGCGTCGTCGTCGGCCGTGACGCCGGCCAGCGTCGGAGCCGTGCCGTCGAGCTTCTCGGCGCCACCCTCGATGAAGATGAACAGGTACGAGTAGTCGCCGGCGAACTCGGGATCGCTGGCGCGCTCCCAGGACCGCTCGAACGTGCTCGGCAGGATCTCCTCGCCGTCCGCGAACCTCAGGCCGTCACGGATGGTGAAGACCCACTGGGTCGCGTCCTCGTTGGCCTCCACCGTCTCCGCGACCTGCGGCACGATCTGCGGGTTGTCCGGATCGCTGGCGTCGACTTCGGTCAGGCCGTCGTACACGGCGTTCACGACCTGATACGCGTCGATCATCGTGTTCAGGGCCGGGTCGATGTGCTCCGGCGGGCCGTCGACGAACGTGCCGAGGTCGACGATCTCCCCCCTCTGCTGCGGCTCCTCACTCGCGCCGGTGACTTCGCTTTCGCTGCTGCTCTCGTCGTCATCGTCACCGCACGCGGCGGCGATCATGAAGAGCCCCAGAACGAGAGCCAGGAGCTTGGCGCCCCTGCGCTGTCGTCTCACGTGCTGGACCTCCTCGATGACGGTCATGTCGACCGCGGGCGTACCGCGCTCGGCGGTGGACGCCCGGCGCACGGCCGACGGCGGTCGATCCTGCACCGGGGATGAGCCACGGCTGTGGTGACCGAACTCGCCCGCTCGCCGATTCTCGCAGAGCACGAGAACAGTCCTCCACTCCCAGCTCGGCCCCAACCACGAGCTGTGCCCCGACGGCGCGTGAACGCCCAGGCCGCGGGGTCGTCCCGTCAGCCACAGAACTGCCACAACTCGGCCACGCACCCGCCACCACCTGGTCGGACGCTCTCCCTGCCAGCAAGTGCTGCCACCCCGGCAGCCGATACGGAGGAAGACAATGTCCACCAGCACCGACAACCTCACCGGCACGAGCGAGAGCTCGACCCTGGAGGCGACCCGCCCGCCGGCGCCCGAGCGGCGCTCCGGCCGGCGCGGCATCCTCGGGTGGTTGGCGGTCGCCGCCGCGTGCGTCGCGGCCACCGCCCTCGCCGTCGCCGCGTTCGCCGGCGACGACGCCCCCGACCACAATGCCCCGCCGTTCAATCCGCAGATCGAGCAGATCGAGCGCGAGGCGCACCTGGAGGGCAACGCCCGGACCTACGGCGGGGACAATGCCCCCGCCCCGGCCGCCGGGACCGACGTCACCGACCACAATGCCCCGCCGTTCAATCCGCAGATCGAGCAGATCGAGCGCGAGGCGCACCTGGAGGGCAACGCCCGGACCTACGGCGGGGACAATGCCCCCGCCCCGGCCGCCGGGACCGACGTCACGGACACCGACCCGTCGAACGACGAGTTCGTGCCCGGATCCCGGCGCATGCCCATGTGATGAGGCCGGCCCGAGGAGTTGAGGGTGAGAGGGTGGTCGGGCAACCGGCCACCCCTCACCCTTGCGTCGCGCGGGACCGTCGGGCACTGTGACTTCCAGTGGCGGAGAAGTGGTTCCTCAAGATCGACGGCATCGAGGGCGACTCGACCGACGTCACGCACGCGGGCCAGATCGACGTGCTGTCGTGGTCGTGGGGCGTGGCCAACGCCGGGTCGTCCGGCTCGGGGAGCGGCGGCGGGGCGGGCCGGGCAACCTTCCAGGACTTCCAGTTCGTGGCCCGGATCAGCAAGGCGTCTCCCAAGCTGTTCCTGTCCTGCGCCACCGGGACGCACCACAAGGCGGCGACGCTCAGCGGGTCCCAGGCGGCGGGCAAGTCGGCGGGCGACTTCCTGACCTACAAGCTGACCGACGTCCAGGTCACGAGCGTGCACCACGGCGACAGCGGGGCGGACGCGCCGATCGAGCAATTCTCGCTCGACTACGGCCGCTTCGAGATCAGCTTCACGGCACCGGGCGAGCCGCCGGTCACCGCCGGCATCGACCTCAAGACCGGCAAGAAGGTCTGACCGTCAGCCGGCGGCGGGGAGCAGGAACCCCTGCTCGACCAGCCGGCGGATGACGGGCAGGGCGGCGCGGGCCAGCCCGTCGGGCGCCGCACCGGCCGTGCGGGCCGCGTCGGCGAGCACGTCCGCCAGGGCCCGGGTGCCGTCGCACCCGGCGACGATGGCGGCGACGGCCCCGTCGACCTCCCCCTCCCGGCACAGCCCGGCGGTCTGCCGCAGCCGCCGGTCGGTCACCGACCAGCCCCCCGGCGCCGGGCCGGCCCGCTCGTCGAGCACGACGTCGGGCGCGACGCGCAGGCGCGCGCCGGCGAGCCGGTCGCCGTCGTGGGCGGCGAGGAAGTCCGCCAGCTCGAACGCGGCACCGAGGTGGTCGCCGCAGGGCATGGCGAGGTCCTGCTCGGCCAGCTCGATCCGAACCCAGCCCTCGCCCCGCCCATCCGCCCGCCGGCGCATGGTGACGAGCCCGAGGCCGATCGCCTCGACGCGGTGGCGCTCGTAGTACGCCATCCACCGGTCGTACTCTGGCTCCCAGCGGTCGGGCGGTTCGGTCTGGCGCAGCCAGCTCGCGGCGTGGGCGCCGGGGTCGAGCACCTCCCGGGACAGCACGAGGGCGTCGCACCCGGTCCCGGCGAACCAGGCGCGGAGCCGCTCGCGCCAGTCGTCGCCGGCCACGTGCGCCCAGGAGGCCAGGCACTGGAAGTGGCCCCCGACGGCGAGGTGCGCAGGCACCGACCGGACCAGGCTCCGGCACAGGCCGTCGAGCGGGTGGGCGGCGTCGCGGAACAGGTAGCGCTCAGACGGCGAGATCACGAAGGGCGGGTTGGCGACGACCAGGCCGAACGACTCGCCGGCCACGGGGTCGAGCAGGTCGCCCTGGCGGACGTCGACGTCGTGCTCCCCGAGGCCGTTGAGCGCCATCGAGAGCCGGGCCATGGCCACGGCCCGCGGGTTGACGTCGGTCGCCACCACACGGTCGCTGTGCCGGGTGGCGAACAGGGCCTGGGCGCCGCACCCGGTCCCGAGGTCGAGGGCGGCCGTGACCGGGCGCCGCACGGTGGCCCCGGCCAGCGCCATCGTCGAGGCGCTCACCCCGATGACATGGTCGGCGGCGAGCGGGCCGCCTCCGGCCGGCGCCGGCCGGTCGTGCGCCACGACCCAGCCCTCGGGCGCATCGATCGGTCTGACGCTGACCCGAGCCACGACCTCGTCGCCCGCGACGCGCACGACCCCGCCCCCCGCCAGCTCGTCGATGCGGGCGGGCGCCGAGCGCGTCCCGGGCGGCACGGTGGGACACCGGCACGCCCAGCACGAACAACCGGAGCAGCGTGTCGAGCCCGTCGCCGGCCCGCGTGGCCCGAACCAGCGGCGCGAGCTCGCCGGCGGCCAGGTGCGTCGCGGCGTGCGGCCCGAGCCGCGCGGTCAGCGCCTCGAGCGTGAACCCGGCCCGGTCGAGCGCGGCGCGCAGCCGCGCCGCCGATCCGGGGTCGTCCAGGAATCGCACGGCGCTTGTTGTAGCCGAGCGTCACTCCTGGGGAAGGCTCTCGCGCGCCTGCTCGTAGCCGCCGGTGGGCGGGTCGGGGTCGGGCCCGTAGGTCAGGTGGATCACGCCGGTGGCGAACGGCGTCGCCGACAGCAGGCGCAGCGGCACCTCGGGGGCGCCATCCTCGAACAGTCGCAGCCCGGTTCCCGCCACCGCGGGATGGACGAACAGGTGCAGCTCGTCGAGCAGTCCGGCCGCCATCAGCTGGCGCACCACGGAGACGGACCCGCTGAGGGCGATGCGCCCGATGGCGGGATCGGCCTTGAGCTCGGCGACGCCGTCCACGAGGTCGCCCTGCATCTGCTCCGAGTTCCGCCACGTGAACTCGAGCGGCTCGTGCGACAGGACGATCTTGCGCATGTCGCCGAGCCGCTTGGCGAACTCGGCGTCGTCCTGCCCCGCCGCCTCCCGGTCCGGCCATGCCCCGGCGAAGCTGTCGTAGGTGACATGACCGAAGAGCATGACGTCGGCATCGTGCGTCTTGTCGACGGCCTCGCCCATCTCGTCGTTGAAGTACGGGAAGTGCCAGTTCCCGACCATGGGGTCGACGACGCCGTCGAGCGCCATGAACATGCTTGCGGTGACGATGGCCATCCAGGCCTCCTGGTCCGTCGGGAAGGTGTCGCAGGGTGAGACGACGCTGGCGACGAGAGGTCATCGGTCCGCCTGAACCCGCGTTTGGTAACGTGTGGGTGACGGCGAGGTCCCACCGCCGAACCCTCGATCCGGTGCTCACGCCACCGGCCCGTGAGGGCAAAGGGAGCGCAGCTCTCCGGGGCGCCGGTCTTTCGGATGTGTCCCTTTCCGGCGGGGCGTCGCGAGCGTGGGTCGCGGAGTCCCGGCCGTCGAGAGGAACGCACGATGACCGTCCACAAGTCGTTCAAGCGACTCGTCCGGGCCCGCATGGCCAAGACGGGCGAGCGCTACTCCGCAGCGCGGGCCCAGCTGCTCGCCGGCGCAGGCAAGGAGTCCGGCGATTCGGGCGAGTCAGGCGACGAGGAGATGCCGCACCTCGCCTGCTCGGACGAGCGCATCCGCGAGCGCACCGGTCGGGGCTGGGAGGAGTGGTTCGACCTCCTCGACTCCTGGGACGCCGAGTCGATGAGCCACACGGAGATCGCCCGCCGGGTCGCGGGCACGCTCGGGATCCCGATCCTGGGCTGGAACGCCCAGGCGGTGACGTCGAGCTTCGAGCGGTCCCGGGGCATGCGCCTCGTGGGCGAGCGGGTCGGCCGCGACGGGATCGTCGCCACGTCATCCCGCACCATCGCCGCGAGCGCCGAGGAGGTGTTCGCGGCGTTCGTCGACCCGTCCCGCCGGGCCGGCTGGCTGCCCGACATCGTGCTGTCGGAGCGCACGGTGACGAAGCCGAAGAGCGCCCGCTTCGACGTCGGCGACGGCCCGACGAGGCTGTTCGTCACGGTCGACGCCAAGGGCCCGGCCCGCTCGACGGTGGTGGTCGAGCAGTCCCGGCTGGCGGACGGGGACGAGCGCGAGGCCCGCAAGGCGTACTGGCGCCAGGCGCTGTCCGGGCTCAAGTCGCAGCTGGAAGGAGCGGCGTCGCCGGTCGCGGAGGCGCAGCAGTGAGCGGGCGGCCGCTCGCCGAGCCCCGGGTCCTGGTCGAGGGCCTGGCGGACGTCGAGTCCCCCCGCTGGCACGAGGTGACCTCGCCCCGGAGCAACGATGCGTAGTTCTCGGAGTCAGCCGCCGTCGACGGCGCGCAGCAGCGCCAGCACCTCCCCGGTCAGGTGCTCGCTCCCCTCAAGCTGGGGGAGATGGGCCACGGCGGGCAGGGTGACGAACCGGCCGGCGGGCAGCCGGGCGGCGGTCTGCTCGGCCACCGTGCGCCTGCTGGGATAGTCGAGCTCGCCCACGGCGACGAGCGCCGGCACCGTGATCTCGACGAGCCGGTCCCAGGCGCTGAGCCCGCCCGCCGCCGCCTCCTCGGCCTCGATCTCGACCCCGGGTCCGGGGTCGGCGAGGGCGAGGGCGTTCCGGTTCATCTCCAGGAACAGCTCCCGCGCCAGCCCGCCGACGCGCCCCTCCGGCTGCTCCGGGCCGTCGAGCCAGAGATGCGCCTCCAGCCGGTTGGTCGTGTCGAGGTCGCCGGCCGTCTCCGCCGCTTCGGCGGCCTCCTCCAGCGCCTCCACCTCCGGGGGCGATCGGTCGTACGAGGCGCCCCGCACGCTCGCCGCGATCAGCACGAGCCCCGACACCCGCTCGGGGTGGGCCAGCGCCAGGTCGACGGCCACCCGCCCGCCCATCGAGTGGCCCACGACGACGGCCCGGTCGGCGCCGGCGGCGTCGAGGACGGCGAGCGCGTCGGTCACGTGCGAGAACCGCTCCGGCTCGCAGGTCGTGGCCCCGAACCCGCGGCGGTCGAACGCGATCGGCCGGTGCGTCCCGGCGAGGGTGGCCACCAGCCCCTGCCAGCAGCGCATGTCGGCGACGCCGGCGTGCAGCAGGAGCACGGCCGGCCGGGCGTCGGCGCCAGGCGCCCCGGCGCCCAGGTCACAGGCCAGCCGGGCGAGCGAGGACGTGACTGTCGTGAGGGACATGCGTGGTCTCCGTTCGGTCGTTCAGGCGAACGCCCGGTCGATGGCGGCCAGGGTCGGCCGGGACGTGCTCCAAGATCATGGGCGCCGAGACCGACCGCCGCCTCGCCTCCCCGGCCGGCGCGGTGGGCGGACCGGTAACGTTCGCGCAGCTTCGGCCTGTCGCGGGAGGCGATGCCGTGAGCGACGTGGTGCCCCCCGATCTCGGGACCCCGACGACGGTGACGGCGACCCTGGAGGGCGCGCTCGGCCGCACAGGGCGCCCCCGCCGCCGGCGCCGGCCCTCGGGGGCGCCGCCGCCGCTCCCGCACGACCTGCGCACCAGCGGCGTCGGCTGGCTTTTGGCCGCCGCGGTCGCCGTGGTGGCGGCGGCGCTCGTCTACCGCCACGGCGTCCATGGCGTGGCCATCCCCGCCATCGTCGTCGACGACACGATCGTGCGCTGGGTGAGCGGCGTCGACCTGCCGGCGATCCACGGCCTCGCCCGGGGCGTGAGCTACGCGGCATCGTGGTGGGCGATCCAGGTGGTGATCGTGGGCGTCGACGTCGCCCTGATCGCCTTCCGGCGCTGGCGGCTGCTGGTGATCTACCTGGTCGTCTCGCAGCTCGCCGTGCTGGTGGGCGCCCAGCTCTACAACCTGACCACCCAGCCCCGCCCGTTCGGCGTGCCCCTGCGGGGTAGCTGGGGCGGCTGGTCGATGCCGTCGATCCAGATGCTGGCCCTGGCCGGCATGTCCGTCGTCGTCCTCTACACGCTGGTGCCCGAGGGTTGGCTGCGGAACCGACTCAAGTGGGCGGCGGCGGTGCTCGTCGCGGCGGTAGCGCTGGCCCGCCTCCACCTCGGCGTCGACTCGCCCAGCGGGATCGTTGTCGGCGTGGTGATCGGCGTCAGCTTCGGGCTGGCCGGGTTCCGCCTGTTCGCGCCGAGCGAGGCCTTCCCGGTCACCTACCGCCGGGGCCGGTCCGCCCACCTCGACGTCGGCGGCGCCCGGGGCGAGGCCATCCGGCGGGCGCTCGAGGACCAGCTCGGCCTGGTCGTGACCGAGGTCGTGCCGGTGGGGCTGAGCGGGTCGGCCGGCTCGACGCCGCTCCGGCTTACCGTCGAGGGCGGGACCATGGAGGGCGGGACGCCGCCCCACCTGTTCGGCAAGCTCTACTCCCGCACCCACCTGCGCTCGGACCGCTGGTACAAGTTCGGCCGCGAGCTGCTCTACGGGCGGCTGGAGGACGAGAAGCCGTTCAACACCGTGCGCCGGCTCGTCCAGCAGGAGGACTACGCCATGCGGGTCGTCCGCGACGCCGGCGTGCCCGGCGCCCGGTCGTACGGCTTCGTCGAGCTGACGCCGGAGCGGGAGTACCTGCTGGTGGCCGAGTTCCTGGAGGGCGGGGTCGAGCTGGGCGACGCCGAGGTCGACGAGGCACTCATCGACGAGGCGCTAGGTGTGGTGCGCCGCCTGTGGGACGCCGGCATCGCCCACCGGGACATCAAGCCGGCCAACGTGATGGTGCGGGACGGCCGCATCGCGCTGATCGACGTGGCCTTCGCCGAGCTGCGGCCGACACCATGGCGGCAGGCCGTCGACCTGGCCAACATGATGCTCTGCCTCGCCCTGCGCTCGAGCGCCCGCCAGGTCTACGACCGGGCGCGGCAGCAGTTCACGGTCGAGGAGATATCGGAGGCATTCGCCGCGGCCCGGGGCCTGGCGCTACCGTCGCAGCTCCGCCGGGCGCTGCGGGCAGAGGGGCGCGACCTCCAGCAGGAGTTCCTCGACCTGCTTCCCGAACGGCCCCGGCCCATCAAGGTGCAGCGGTGGACGCCCCGGCGCATCGTGGTGGCGCTGGTGACCGCGGCGCTCGTCGTGGTGCTGGTGCCCAACGCGGCCCTGGTGTTCGTCAACGCCGACGCCACCCGCACCCCGGTCCATGTCGACCCCCGGTGCGACGAGCTGGAGGCGATGTGGCTCCAGGCGCAGGCCGTGCCGACCGCGTCGCTCGTCCCGTGCGTGGGGTCGCTGCCGCTGGGGTGGTCGTTCGGGACGCTGACGGTGAACGAGGGGCGGTCGACGATCAGCCTCGACCACGACCGGGCCGGCGCCCGGGCGGTCCAGATGCGCTTCGCCGAGGCGTGCGACGTCGCGGGCGCCGACGAGGCCCCGACCGACGTCCCCGGCGCCCGCCGGTTCACCCGAGGGCCCCAGGCGGGCACCGACGTCGTGCTCACCCGCTACGAGGTGTTCCCGGGCGGCTGCGCGACGGTCACGGTGTCGTCCCGCACCGCCTCGCCGGCGGCCGTAGATGCCGTGACGGCCGAGGTCGACCAGCTGCTCGACTACGTCACCCGCCCCCGCCTGGCCCGGGCCCTCGACCGCCGCTCCGACGGCCGCCTCCACCTCGACCCGCCGGGCTGACCTGAGGCCGATCAGCTCCTGCCGCGCTCGCGGTGATGAGACGTCCTCGGCAACCACCGGATCCTGTCACGCACGGCCCGTTGTAGGTCCCGGCCCGATCGCATCCGCCGCCCAACGGGCCCCACGGTGCCGACTCGACCGATTCTTAGCGCAAAACGACAGCTGACAGAGCGTTAGCACTAACCGATCGTCGATTGGCGCCCGATGGGGTCAGCCATGTCGTCCGTGTCGACGATGTGAAATCTTCGTGGTTAAGAAGCGCCGGCACAGCGTAGACGCCGCGTTAAGGCTGTCGACACCCTCGGCCGCTGTCGCTAGAAGACATGTTCAGGAGTCGGATCGTCCACGTCGACGACCCACATCGACGTCTGTTGGCTTCGGTGTTTAGATCGATCAGGAGAGTCACGCGCTATGGCTGATGTTGTTTTCTTACTGACTGTCGTGGCCTTTTTCGCACTTTGCGTTCTCTATGTTCGGGGTTGCGACCGCATCATCCGGGGGTCAGACGAAGACGCTCAGGCCGAGACCCTGAGCGACGTTCGGCAGTGATCGCACGATGACCACCGACAACATCATCGGGTTGATCATCGCGGTGCTTCTCGCCGGCTATTTGGTTGCCGCGCTCATATTTCCTGAGAGGTTCTGATGACCCTGGCCAGCTGGCTCCAATTCGGCGGCCTGATCGTCCTCGTCTGCCTGACCGCGCCGCCGATTGGGCGTTACATGGCCAAGGTCTACGGCGACGACAGGGCCCCCGGCGATCGGTTCTTCGGCCCGATCGAGCGGCCGATCTACCGCGTGTGCCGGGTCGATCCTGCGCGGGAGCAGCGGTGGACTGTCTACGCCTACTCGGTGCTGGCGTTCAGCGTGTCTCGCTGGTGCTGCTCTACATCCAGCTGCGCATCCAGGGCTCGCTGCCGTTCAACCCGACCGACATGCCCGCGGTCGGTGCAGCACCTGTCGTTCAACACCGCGGTCAGCTTCATGACCAACACGAACTGGCAGTCCTACGGCGGCGAGGCCACGATGAGCCACCTCACCCAGATGATGGGCCTGGCCGTGCAGAACTTCGTGTCGGCCGCGGCGGGCATGGCGGTGATGGCGGCCCTGATCCGTGGCCTGGCCCGCCGGCGGGCATCGACGCTCGGGAACTTCTGGGTCGACTGACCCGCACGACCGTGCGGATCCTGCTGCCGGTGTCGCTTCGTCTTCGCGCGTCGTCCTGGTCAGCCAGGGCGTGATCCAGAACTTCGACGGCTTCACCGAGGCCACCACCGTCGAGGGCGCCAGCCAGACTGATCCCGGGCGGGCCGGTCGCGAGCCAGATCGCGATCAAGCAGCTCGGCACCAACGGCGGCGGGTTCTTCAACGCCAACTCGGCGCACCCGTTCGAGAACCCGACCCCGTTCAGCAACTTCGTCGAGACCTGCGCCATCGTGGTCATCCCGTTCGCGCTGGCCGTTCACCTTCGGCACATGGTCGGGGACAAGCGCCAGGGCCGGGCCGTGTTCGCCATCATGTTCGTGATCTGGCTGCGTCATGTCGCTCTTCGCCATGGGGCTCGAGACCAACGGCAACCCCGAGCTCGACCGCCTCGGCGTCGACCAGGTGGCGTCACCGCAGCCAGGCCGGCGGGAACATGGAGGGCAAGGAGGTGCGCTTCGGCCCCGCCGCCTCGGGGCTGTGGGCGGCGTCGACCACCGGCACCTCCAACGGGTCGGTCAACTCCATGCACGACAGCTACACGCCGCTCGGCGGGGGCCTCGCCGCTGACGCACATGATGCTGGGCGAGGTCAGTCCGGGCGGCGTGGGCGTCGGCCTCAACGGCTCCTGATCATGGTCGATCCTGGCGGTGTTCATCGCCGGGCTGATGGTCGGGCGAACGCCGGAGTACCTCGGCAAGAAGATCCAGGCGCCCGAGATGAAGCTGGTCGTCCTGTACGTCCTGGCCATGCCGGCGCGTGCTGCTGGGCTTCGCCGGCGGCGTCGGTGCTGCTGCGACTCGGCCCTGACGACCAACAACCCGGGCCCCCACGGGTTGACCGAGATCCTCTACGCCCTCACCTCGGCGGCGAACAACAACGGCTCGGCCTTCGCCGGGCTCACCGCCGCGACCCAGTGGTACGACACCACGATGGGCCTGGCCATGCTGGTCGGCCGGTTCTTCCTGATCATCCCGGTGCTCGCCATCGCCGGCGCCATGGCCCGCAAGCAGCCGGCCCCGGTGACCGCCGGCACGTTCCCGACCCACACCCCGCTCTTCGTCGGCCTGGTGATCGGCGTGGTCGTCATCGTCGCCGGCCTGACCTTCTTCCCCGCGCTGGCGCTCGGCCCCATCGTCGAGCAGCTGTCGCTCTAGGAGCACGAGACGCATGAGCACACTGGCCACCCCGGAGCGCACTCCGGCGCGGGACACCTGAACGAGACGACCGGCCTCGCGTCAAGCGATCTCTGTTCGATCCCACGATCGTCGAGGGCGCGCTGATCGACAGCGTCCGCAAGCTGGATCCGCGGATCCAGGCCCGCAACCCGGTCATGTTCGTGGTCCTGGTCGGCAGCGTGCTCACCACGATCCTGTTCGTCCGCGACCTCGGCGACTCGACCGCGGCCGAGAACGTGTTCAGCGGGCTCGTGGCGCTGTTCCTCTGGTTCACCGTGCTGTTCGCCAACTTCGCCGAGGCGATGGCCGAGGGACGGGGCAAGGCCCAGGCCGCCACGCTGCGCAAGACGCGGGCCGAGACCATGGCCAACCGCCGGCACCGACGGGCGCCGTCGAGCGGTGCCGTCGTCGGCGCTGACAGTGGGCGACGTCGTCGTGGTGTCCGCCGGCGAGATGATCCCGTCGACGGCGAGATCATCGAGGGCATCGCCTCGGTCGACGAGTCGGCCATCACCGGCGAGTCGGCGCCCGTGATCCGCGAGTCCGGCGGCGACCGCTCGGCCGTCACCGGCGGCACCCGGGTGCTGTCCGACCAGATCGTGGTGCGGATCACGGCCAGGCCGGGCGAGACGTTCCTCGACCGCATGATCGCCCTGGTCGAGGGGGCCGAGCGGCAGAAGACGCCGAACGAGATCGCCCTGAACATCCTGCTGGCCGGCCTCACGATCATCTTCCTGCTGGCCGTGGTGACCCTGCAGCCGTTCGCCATCTACTCCGAGCGCCGAGCAGCAGGTCATCGTGCTGGTCGCCCTGCTGGTCTGCCTCATCCCGACGACCATCGGCGCGCTGCTGTCGGCCATCGGCATCGCCGGCATGGACCGCCTGGTGCAGCACAACGTGCTCGCCATGTCCGGCCGGGCGGTCGAGGCGGCCGGCGACTGCTCCACGCTGCTGCTGGACAAGACCGGCACCATCACGCTCGGCAACCGCCAGGCCGCGGAGTTCCTCCCGCTGCCGGGCGTCGCCCGAGGAGCGGCTGGCCGCGGCGGCCCAGCTGGCCAGCCTGGCCGACGAGACGCCCGAGGGCGCTCGATCGTCGTGCTGGCCAAGCAGCGCTTCGACCTCCGGGAGCGCGACGCTCGGCCACGCCACCCTGGTGCCCTTCACCGCCCAGACCCGCATGAGCGGTGTCGACCTCGACGGCAGCGCCGTCCGCAAGGGCGCGGCCGACGCGGTCCGGCGCTGGGTCGACCGAGCAGGGCGGGAGCGTGCCCGACGGGCTCGACGCCACTGGTCGAAGGCGTCGCCACCGGCGGCGGCACGCCGCTGGTGGTGGCCGAGACCACGACGGGCCGACCCGAGGTGCTCGGCGTGGTCCACCTCAAGGACATCGTCAAGGAGGGCATCCGCCAGCGCTTCGACCAGCTGCGCGCCATGGGCATCCGCACGGTGATGATCACCGGCGACAACCCGCTCACCGCCGAGGCCATCGCCGACCGAGGCCGGCGTGGACGACTTCCTGGCCGAGGCCACGCCCGAGGACAAGATGGCCCTGATCCGCAAGGAGCAGGCGGGCGGGCGGCTGGTCGCCATGACCGGCGACGGCACCAACGACGCGCCCGCGCTCGCCCAGGCCGACGTCGGGCGTGGCCATGAACACCGGCACCCAGGCCGCCAAGGAGGCCGGGAACATGGTCGACCTCGACTCCAACCCGACCAAGCTCATCGAGATCGTCGAGATCGGCAAGCAGCTGCTGATCACCCGCGGCGCGCTGACGACGTTCTCGATCGCCAACGACGTGGCCAAGTACTTCGCCATCATCCCGGCGATGTTCGTCGGGCGTCTTCCCGCCGCTCGACCGGCTCAACGTCATGGACCTCGACTCGCCCCGCTCGGCGATCCTGTCGGCGGTCATCTTCAACGCCCTGATCATCGTGGCCCTCATCCCGCTGGCGCTGCGGGGCGTGAGGTTCCGGGCCGAGAGCGCCGCCGTGATGCTGCGCCGCAACCTGCTCGATCTACGGCGCTGGGCGGGCATCGTCGCCCCGTTCA
Organism: uncultured Acidimicrobiales bacterium; assembly: GCA_963830865.1. Taxonomy (GTDB): domain Bacteria; phylum Actinomycetota; class Acidimicrobiia; order Acidimicrobiales; family VFJN01; genus ZC4RG19. The sequence goes on from CAWHNU010000004.1 coordinate 295,342, forward strand.
TCGGCATCAAGCTCATCGACCTGGTCATCTCGACACCTGGGAGTGTCGTGATGCGCCGCCAACTGCTTCCCGCCCTCGACGCATGATGCTCGTCTTCACCGTCGCTCACGGCGCTCGTCTACCCGCTGGTCGTCACCGGCATCGCCCAGGTGGCGTTCCACGACAAGGCCAACGGCTCGCTGGTCGAGCGCGGACGGCGAGGTCGTCGGCTCCGGCTTGATCGGCCAGACCTTCACCGAGCCCGAGTACTTCCACCCCCGCCCGTCGGCCGCCGGGCGACGGCGTACGACGCCGCGACGACCAGCTCCGGGTCGAACCTCGGCCCGACCAACCCGGACGCTGCTCGACGCGGTGGCCGAGCGGGTGGCCGCCTACCGGGAGGAGAACGGCCTCGCCGACGACGCCGGTGCCGGTCGACGCCGTCACCGCGTCCGCCTCGGGGCTCGATCCCCACATCTCGGTCGCCAACGCCCGCCTCCAGGCCGCCCGGGTGGCCGAGGCCCGCGGCCTCGACCTCGACGCCGTGCTCGACGCTCGTCGACGACCACACCGACGACCGCGCCCTGGGCTTCCTCGGCGAGCCGGGCGTGAACGTGCTGCGAGCTCAACCTGGCCCTCGACGAGGCGACCGCGAGCTGACGCGATGACCGACGCCCCGCCGAGCGCTCCGAACCGGCCCGGCGGAGCAGCGGCTGGCCACCGGCGGGCGAGCTGCGCATCTACCTCGGCGCCGCGCCGGGCGTGGGCAAGACGTACGCCATGCTCAACGAGGGGCGGCGGCGCCGCGACCGGGGCACCGACGTGGTCGTCGGGTTCGTCGAGACCCACGGCCGCGCCAAGCACCGCCGAGCAGATCGGCGACCTCGAGGTCGTGCCCCGCCGGACGCATCGAGTACCGCGGCGCCACCTTCGAGGAGATGGACGTCGACGCGGTGCTGGCCCGCCGGCCCGCAGGTCGCCCTGGTCGACGAGCTGGCCCACACCAACGTGCCCGGCTGCCGGAACGAGAAGCGCTGGCAGGACGTCGAGGAGCTGCTCGACGCCGGCATCGACGTGATCTCGACGGTCAACATCCAGCACCTCGAGTCGCTCAACGACGTCGTCGAGCGCATCACCGGCGTCGAACAGCGGGAGACCATCCCCGACGACGTCGTGCGCGCCGCCGACCAGGTCGAGCTGGTCGACATGACCCCGGAGGCGCTGCGCCGCCGCATGGCCCACGGCAACATCTACGCCGCCGACCAGATCGACGCCGCCCTGGCCAACTACTTCCGGCCCGGCAACCTCGGCCGCGCTGCGGGAGCTGGCCCTGCTGTGGGTGGCCGACCGGGTCGACGACGGCGCTCGAGGACTACCGCGAGCGGCACGGGATCACCGAGCCGTGGGAGACCCGCGAGCGGGTGATCGTCGCCGTCACCGGCGCCCCGGCAGCGAGCACCTCATCCGGCGGGCGGCCCGCATCGCCCAGCGGGCCCACGGCGAGCTGATCGGCGTCCACGTCCGGTCGGACACGGGCTGACCGCGCTGTCCGTCCGATCGGCTCGTCGGAGCACCGCAGCGCTGCTCGAGGAGCTCGGCGGCGAGTACCGGGAGGTCGCCGGCGGCGACGTCGCCGCCGCCCTGGTCGACTTCGCCCGGGCCGAGAACGGCACCCAGATCGTGCTCGGCGCCAGCCAGCGGTCGCGCTGGCAGGAGCTGACCCAGGGCTCGGTCATCAACCGGGTCGTCCGCCTGTCCGGGCCCATCGACGTCCACGTCATCTCTCGGCCGAGGCCGAGGAGAAGCCGACCGGGCCCCGGCTGCCGATCCCCGAGCTCGTGCTCAGCCCGCTGCCGCCCCGCCGCCAGGCCATCGGCTGGTCGTCGCCGTCGGTCGGGCTGCCGCTGCTCACCGCTGGTGCTGGCCAACCTCCGGGACGAGCGTCGGCCTGCCGAGCGTCCTGCTGCTCTACCTGGTCTTCGTCATGGCCGTCGCCGCCGTCGGCGGCGTCTTCCCGGCCCTGGTGGCGGCGATCGCCGGCTTCCTGCTCGCCAACTGGTACTTCACCCCGCCCCTGTACCGGTTGACCATCGCCGAGGCCGAGAACGTCCTCGCGCTGGTCGTGTACCTCGGGCGCCGCCGGCATGGTCAGCGTGCTGGTCGACCGCGTCGGCCGCAGCCGCCTCGACGCCGCCCGGGCCCGGGCCGAGGCCGAGGCCATGGCCGCGCTCGGCCGGCTCGCTGGCCGAGAGGACGCGCTGCCGGCGCTGGTCGCGCCACCTGCGCAGCACCTTCGGGATGCGCGCCGTGGGGCTGCTGCGCCGCGACGGCAACGGCAATGGCAGGGCTGACAGTGGCTGGCACGTCGAGGCCGCGGCCGGGGACGACGTCCCCACCTCGCCCGCGGCGGCCGACGTGGTCAGGAGATCGGCAACGACCTCGTCCTGGTCCTGACCGGCGCGACCGCTGGCCGGGGCCGACCACCGTGTGCTCACCGCGCTCGCCGCCCAGCTGGCGGCCGCGGTCGAGACGCCGGCGCCTGCACGCCGAGGCCGGCCGGGCCATGACCTGGCCCAGGCCAACGACCTGCGAGCCGCCCTGCTCCAGGCGGTGTCCCACGACCTCCGCACGCCGCTGGCGTCGATCAAGGCGTCGATCAGCAGCCTCCGCCAGCCCGACGTGACCTGGTCGAGCGAGCAGCTCGACGAGTTCCACGCCACCATCGAGGAGGAGACCGACCGGCTCGACAGCCTGGTCGCCAACCTGCTCGACATGAGCCGCATCCAGGCCGGCGCCTGCGCCGGTCACCTCCGCCCGGTGGCCCTCGACGAGGTCGTCCCCGCGGCGGTCGCGGGCCTCGGGCCCCGGGCGCACGACGTGGACGTCGAGACGTCCGAGACCCTGCCGCCGGTCGCTCGCCGATCCCGCCCTGCTGGAGCGGGTCCTCGCCAACCTGGTCGACAACGCCGTGTCCGCCTCGCCCCCGACCGACCGGTGCGGGTCGAGGCCGGCGCCGTCGCCGGCCGCGTCGACATCCGGGTCGTCGACCAGGGGCCCGGGATCCCGCGTCAGGACCGAGACCGGGTGTTCCAGCCGTTCCAGCGGCTGGTCGACCACGGCGTCGGGCGTCGGGCTCGGGCCTGGCCATCGCCCGCGGGTTCGTCGACGCCATGGGCGGCGAGCTCACGCTCGAGGACACGCCCGGGCGGCGGCGCCACGATGGTGGTCAGCCTCCCGGACGGCGCACTGATGCAGCGGGTCCTCGTGGTCGACGACGAGCCGCCGATCCTGCGCGCCCTGGCGACCAACCTGAGGGCCCGGGGCTACGACGTCGACCTGGCCGCCGACCGGCGAGCAGGCCCTCGACCTCGCCGCCCGCCGCCACCCCGACGCTCGTGATCCTCGACCTCGGGCTGCCCGGCATCGACGGCATCGAGGTCGTACGGGGCCTGCGGGCGTGGTCGAACGTGCCGATCATCATCCTGTCGGCCCGCGGCGCCGAGGCCGACAAGGTCGCGGCGCTCGACGCCGGCGCCGACGACTACGTCGCCAAGCCCTTCGGCATGGACGAGCTGCTGGCCCGCCTCCGGGCCGCGCTGCGCCGCAGCATCCCCGACGAGGCCAGCCCGACGATCACGACCGACCACTTCCCCATCGACCTCGCCGCCAAGCAGGTCACCGCGCCGACGGCGAGCCCATCCGCCTGACCCCCACCGAGTGGCAGCTGGTCGAGGTGCTCGTGCGCAACGCCGGGAAGCTCATCGCCGTCCCGCCAGCTGCTCCAGGAGGTCTGGGGACCCAGCTACGAGCAGCGAGACCAACTACCTCCGGGTCCACCTCGCCCACATCCGGCGCAAGCTCGAACCTACGCCCTCCCGGCCCCGCTACTTCATCACCGAGCCGGGCATCGGCTACAGGTTCCTGCCGGCCGACGGCGAGCGCACCGCGACGAGGGGCGCATAGCCACCGGGACGACGGCTCTGGTTTGCTCATCGTTCGTGGCCTGACGCCGAGCCGGCGATCTGGGATGGTCCGGCAGGCGTCGGGGTGAGGGGCGAGTAGCTACGGCCGGCCAGACTGCGGCTGTGGTCGATGTCTTGGTGCTCGGGAGCGGCACCCCGATCCCTGATCCGGAGCGCGGTGGGTCGGCGGTGGCCGTGGTTGCAGGTCAGGAGTGGCTGCTGGTGGACTGCGGCCGGGCGGCTACCCAACGGGCCATGGCCGCCGGGCTCGACCTCACGGCGGTCGTCGCGGTCGCCATCACGCACCACCATTCGGATCATGTCAGCGACCTCGCCACGTTCGCGACGGCGAGGTGGACGGCAGGGGCGACGTCCCCGCTGACGGTCATCGCCCCGAGCGGTGCGGCGGCGCGGTACGCCGGGCGCTGCCTTGGCGTGTTCGAGGACCAGTCGTTCCACGCGCAGGCTCCGGCGGCAGCGGGGCCTCGACCTGGGATCGTTGTACAGGCGTTCGGCGCGTCCGATGAGCTCTCGCCCGTCTACACCTGGGGGGCATGGCGCCTGTCGAGCGTCCTGGTGCAGCACCGGCCGGTGGAGCCTGCGGTCGGATACCTCGTCGAGCACGACCGTGAACGGATCGCGATCAGCGGCGACACCGCCGTGTGCGACGGGATGCGCCGCCTGGCTCAGGGTGTCGACGTGCTGGTGCATGAGGCATTGCTGTCGAGCCGCGTCTCTCCTGGTCTTCTCGAGTGGAACGCCGGGGCGCGGTCTGTCGGCGACCTCGCTGCCCGGGCGCTCGTAGACATCCTGGTCCTCACGCACCTGATCCCCGCTCCGACCTGCGCAGAGGACGAGCAGGCCTATGTGGAGGAGGTACGCGCCGGCGGTTTCACCGGGCCAACCGTCGTCGCCCACGACCTCCTGCGCATCGCGATCACCCCGAACGCCGCTCGCTCCGAACACCAACCAGATGCCGACCGTGGCAGATGACCCACCCCAGCGTCACCTCAGAGGGATGGGTTGGGCCTGTGGGGTGCCGCCGCGGTTGAAGCGGTAGACGGCCAGCCATCCTTTCACCGGGGTTTGGGCGAGCTGGGGGCGGTTGACCGTTGCGGTCCATTGGGCGGGGGCCCCGGGGAGGGTGACGTTGAACTGGCCGGTCTGGACGGGCGGGGTGAACGGGTTGAACCGGGCGGTGCCGTCGACCAAGTCCTCGCCCCGGCCGGTCTCCAGCGAGACCACGCCGGCGGTGTAGGAGAACTCCTCCTGGCCGCCCGCGGTGAGCCCCACGTCGGCGAGGCGGAACGGCAGCAGCACCATCCCGGTGTTTGTCGAGGTGATGGCGCTGAACGCGCTCACCATCTTGTCGGTGTCGAGGTCGATCACCACCGCGAGCAGGTTGCTCCCGTCGACGCCCGCCAGTCCCGAGCGCACGAGGCCCGCGTCCCGACCGACCACCGCGTAGTCCGGTTCGTCGTCGCCGTCGGTGTCGAGCATGACGTTCCACTCGTTGACCGACGGGTTCGAGTCGCGGGTGGCGGCGTGAATGGCGAAGACGCCCAGCCCCTGGTCGAGGTTGGCCTGGAACCCGACGTTGCGCACGTCGGTGCCGGGCGCATCGCCCAGGGGGTCGTCGAGCCCCCAGGCGAAGACGTCCACTGTCCCCGGCGGCCCGTCGGCGTTGGTGCTGGTGAAGGTGATCTCGTCGGCGACGGCCACCGACCGCGGCGTGGTCGAGACCGTGGACGTGCCCCGCAGCACTGAGGAGAACGGCACCCGCAACGCGGGCTCGCCCTCCTGCTGCGGGGTGAAAACCACGTTCCCAGCGGCCATGGCCGGCTGGCCGACCAGCACGCTCGGCGGTACCACCAAGCCGTTCACTTGGAGCGTGACATCGACGGTGGCCCGGCCGCGCGGCGGGACGACGACGCTGTCCTGGGAGAACGTGACGGTGGCCTGGCCGGCGTCGGACTGCAGCTCCGGGCTCACCGCGTAGGTGGCGGCCCGGTCGCTCCGGTTGGTGAGCGTGATCGTCTTGGTGGCGGCGGCCGGGCCGGGGGTCTCGATCAACCCGAAGGACAGGCCGCCGCCGGTCCGCTCGCCCATCGCTACGACTTCGGTGCTCAGCGCAAGGGAGGGGATGGTGAGACCGCTGCCGGCACTCGTGGAGCGGCGTGGGTCGCCCAAGGGGATGGCGGTGTTGATGATGGCCGCCTTGACCTGAGGCACGGTCCAGTTGGGCCGGGCATCGCGCACCAGGGCGGCGATGCCGCTGACGAACGCCGTGGCCATGGACGTCCCCGAGTTCAGCAGCGTGCGGAAGCCCGTGCCCCTCCGGGAGGAGAAGATGTTGACCCCGGGCGCGGTCACGTCCGGCTTCAGCCCGCTGTCCCCGTTGCGGGGACCGGAGGACGTGAAGCTGAGGCTGCCGAAGTCGGGGTTGACCGCCGTTCCTTCGTTTTCGATCTGCGCGGTGCTGCCGGCGGCGGCCGTGATCACCGCCTCGTCGGTCGAAAAGGCCGAGAGGACGGGGATCGCGCCACCCTGGCCACCCACGAACTCCACGAACGGCCCCTCGCTGATCATCACCACCGCACCGGCGTTCGACTGGGTGGCGAGGATCACCCGGTCCGCCACCGTGCACTGGCCGCGCCGGGTGACCACGATGTCGCCGGGCTGGACAGTGGCGTAGTCCTCGAAGGCACAGCCCAGCGACTCGTTGGCCGGGGTCGACGGCTCGTCGGTGAGAAGCCGCACCGCCGCGCTGACCGGGATCGCCGTCGATCCGTTGGCGTTCAACATCAGGACGCTGCCGGTTGCGGTGGTGAACCGGGCGACGGGGAAACCTACGAACGTGTCCACCGCCGCCACGGCGAGCGATCCGGCACCGGCGGCCGGGGTGTTCATGATGTAGGGCCCGGGGCCGACGTTGCCCGCCGCGGCCACCACGACCACGCCAGCGTGTGCCGCGTTGGTGGCGGCTACGGCGTCGGCATCGTCGACCCGCCCGAACGCGGCGCCCAGGCTCAGGTTGACGACATCGAGGTCGTTGGCCACCGCCCAGTCGAGGGCCTCGACGGTGAGGTCGCTCGAGGTCCCGCCGCTGCATCCGAAGGTCTTCAACGCATACAGCGTGGCCTCCGGCGCGAACCCCGGACCGACCAGGACGCCGTTGGCCAGGGTCGTCTGGTCGTACGGCCCGGTGTAGGGCGTCTTGTCGATCTTCACACCGTTGCCGGCGACGGTGCCCGCCACGTGGGTGCCGTGCCCGGCGCAGTCCTGCGGGTCGGGGTCCGGTACCGGGGTGTGGCGCTCGGGGTCGTCGCTCTGGGGGTCGAAGTCGTCGCCGACGAAGTCGACGCCCCCCGCGACCTTGGCCGTGGGGAACGTTCCGGGCTCGATCACGGTCCGGTCGTCGTTGGCGTAGTCGGCCGGGTCACCCGAGCCGCCGAAGTTGGCGTGGTAGTAGTCGATCCCGGTGTCGATGACCCCGACTTTCACCCCTTTGCCCGTGAAACCCAGCTGCTCCCACACGAGAGGCATCTGGAACAGCTCGGCCGTGCTGGTGTTGTCGGCGGTGGCGATCCTGCCGGGGTGCACCCGGACGACACCGGGCAGGTCGGCGATCTCGGGCACCTTGCCCACGGGCACCCGGGCACGGATGCCGTTGTAGGCGTGCTGCAGCGTCGAGTGCACGCGCCCGCCCAGTCGTTCGATCTCGAGGACGACGGCCTTCTGCGCCCCTTCGAGGTCCTGCTGAACCTGCGTCTCCTGGGCGGCGGACAGCGCTTCTCCCGCGTCGATCGCCTCCGCCCGTTCGACGGCGACCGGGTCGCCAGTCAGCTCCACGATCACCGAAACGGTTCGTTCGGGGTCGGCGAGCGCCGGCACGACGTCGCGATCGACACCGTCCAGCGGGACCTCCGTGAACTTCGGCTCCAGGTCGGGGGCATCGCCCTCCTCCTGGGCGGCGACCGGCGTCGCGGTGACGGCGGTGGCGGCGAGGCCCGCGGCGGCGAGCAGGGCCCTAAGTTTCATGGCACACCTCTCACGACAGAGGGACGGCGCTGCGCCTACAAGAGCGATCTGCCTACGTTCGGCGCCGGTCGAAGTACGGATGACTTCGGCGACCGAGGTGAGGGCGCCGCAGCCGCAGCCGGCGGCTCGGGTCGCTTGGAAGCGCTCGGCGACGGACACACGACTCCGGGTAAGCGGATCGGCCATGTGGGCCTGGGGAGGTCGCCGGGGCTGCCGGCAGCCCCGGAGCCAGGCCGGAAGCGCCGGATGTCCAGAAGTGCATCGCAAGAGACGTCGGGTCGGTCCGCGCCCGATCGAGCCAGACGGCTCCAGCGTCGCGGTCTCTGCCCTGGGCAGGGGCGTGAACCCACCGTCCCCGGACGCCTGGTCCCGCGACCGTCCCGCGTTCGGGTCGGTGGGAGGCAGCATCGACGGCGTAGGACCGTCGTCGGCGACCGTGCCGTGCACTGGGAAGCCGGGTTCGAGAACGAGTCATGGACTGAGGGCGTCGGCAGAGCCGACGGCGGCCTCGGCTGGGCAATATCGGGGCGGTTGAACCGGCTGTCACATGCCACGAGCCGGTCGGCCCCGACCTCGCCGCTGGGATCAGGTGGGGGGCAGTCGCACGACGGTGAGGAAGAACTCGTCGATCTTGCGGATCGCCTCGAGGAAGCTGCCGAGGTCGACCGGCTTGGTCACGTAGGCGTTGGCGTGGAGGTCATAGCTGCGCCGGACGTCCTCGTCGGCTCCCGAGACGGTCAACACCACGACGGGGATGCGCCGCAGGTCGGCGTCGCCCTTGATGTCGGCGAGCACCTGGCGTCCGTGCCGCCCGGGCAGGTTGAGGTCCAAGAGGATGAGATCGGGGCGGTTCGCCCCGGCGTGCTCGCCCTGGCGCCGGAGATAGGGCATCACCTCCGAGCCATCGTTGAGGACCTGGAGCCGAGTCGAGGACCTCGCCGTCGTCAACGCCTCGCGCATCATCAGCACGTCGTTCTCGTCGTCGTCGACGAGCAGGACCTCGATGGGCCGGGCGGCTTGTGCGGACATGAGCGGTCAGGACGGAGTGGCGCTGCGTCGGATCGCCGCCCTCCGTCCGTTATCGCCACATGTGGGCACACGGGTACGCCGGGCGACTCGGCTTTCACGGTGCGCAGCGTCGCCGTTTCGCTACGCGGTTCCGTGGAAGGTCACTGGTGATGGGCACCGCAAAGGAGCGGAGACGGGTCGAAGCTTCCGGAATTCGGTCTCGCACATGTGTCCCTCGGAATTGCTGCCAACGCGTCGGACCTCGACGTGGGGGTGTGCTCGACGGATAGCTGGGTAACTGGCGGCGGACGAGCGATGTCGTGCAATCACAGTGGTCCGTGACAAGACCGCAAAGCCGGCCCTCGGTACCCAATGATGCGTATCCGAAGGGCTGAGAAGTGAGCGAGCCGGGCGTTCTCCTTGCGCCCGGCTCGCTCACAAAAGCCGACCGTGGCTCGCGGCATTACTCCCAGGAAGTCAGCCAGCTACCGCCCAGCAAGCGTGCCCCGGGGTCTCCCCTCGGAAGGCTCACTCACGCCAACCCGCGCTCGCTTTGTGCGACACGCGGCGGGTCCTCGGACTCCTGATCCCTTGTGGCCTGGCCTCGCGATGGTTCGCGCTCGCCCGGGTTGCGGATCGGGCTGTTGAGCTCCCGCGTTGGGGGGGTCAGCAGCTGAGAGCATGTCTTTGGTCGTCGATGGCCCGCTTTTCGCCTTCGAGCTGGTCCTTGAGGCGTTCGCGGGTGTCTGGGTCGTCGCGGTAGGTCTCGTCCACTGCGTGCCTCTCGGTCTCGATTTCGTCCTTGCGAGCATCCAGCGCAGCACACATAGCCGCCAGCGATAGGTCTGCCGGCTGGATGGTGGTGGGCGCGGTTGGGCTCGTGGGGGCAACCGTCGTTGTCGTCGTCGGCAGCGTCGTGGTCGAGGTGGTCGCGTCAGTCGCCTCATCGGGGGGTGCGCCGCCCTCCTGGCCGCTGGAGGCGACGAGGAACGTGGCGAGCCCGGCCAGAACAACGAACGCGGCCAGCAACCACAACAGCACCGGCGCTCGCTCCATTGAATCGGGCGCCGGTGTCGGGGCGCGGCGTCAGGTGGCCGCCGTGTGAGGTGTGCAGCGGGCTCGGGGTGGATCTGGGTTATGTCGAGCTCGGCGGTGTCGGCCGCCAGGTCAGGTGTGGACAATGCCCCGAGCTGCGCTGCGACCACTGCAGCGTCAGGCCGGTCTGCGGGGTGGCGCCGGGTCATGGCCCGCACCAGGCCCGGCCACGGTGGCGCCAGGCCCCCGGGGATCTGCGGATCGGTGGTCAGGCGAACGGCGAGCATCTCCGGGGCTGTACCAGCGAACGCGGGCTGCCCCGACAGGGCCTCGATCAGCACCAGACCCAGGGCGTAGATGTCGGCGGCCGGGGTCACGTCGGCGCCTCCAACTTGTTCAGGGGCGAGGTACGCGGCCGTGCCGACCGTTGTTCCCTCGGCCGTGTGCCCCGTGCCGTCGCTGGGCGGCACCCCGAAATCGCTGAGCAGCGCTCGCCCGTCCGGTGCGAGCAGGATGTTCGATGGGTTCACATCCCGATGCAGCACCCCCCGCCCGTGCACGTACGCCAACGCGTGGGCGATGTCGCACGCGACGCCCCGGGCTTCAGTGAGGCCCAAGGGCCCACGTTCGAGCCGCATCTCCAACGTCGGGCCGTCGACCAGCTCGAACACCAGATAGGGGACGCCATCCCACTGCCCGCCATCCAATAGGCGCACCAGGTTGCGGTGCTCAAGCCGGCCCAGCAACCGGGCCTCGGTTTCGAACCGCTGAATATCCGCCGCGCCGGCCCGCGCCACCTTGAGGGCGACTGGGCGGTCGAGCACCAGATCCCGGGCCCGGTACACGTCGGCCATGCGCCCCCCGCGAACAAGGCATCGACCCGGTACCGGTCCCCCACCAGCTCCCCCGGTCCTACCATCATCAAGAGATGCACCTGGTCCGTGTCATAGAAACCGACCAGGAGCGCGCTCAGGTCCGGGCACGGGCTAGGCCGTAAGGTCGTAATCGCCACCCCCCGCCAAAGGGGTACTGGGAACACGCGAAGCTGCGGACGCCGACGGGCAGGCGCAACCGCCGAGGGCCTCGTCGATATGGCTGTTCGCCTCGGTGTCATCACCGTCCATCGCGCCGATGTAGGTCGACACGAGCGTCTCGACGCTGTGGCCGAGCCGACGAGCTGCCTCGGCGAGCGGGACGCGGGCCTTCAGCATCATCGTGGCGTTGGCGTGGCGGAAGTCGTAGACGCGAATGCGCGGGTGACTGGCCTTCTCACAGGCCCGGCGGAGCGCCCGTGACCAGTTCGAGACCGATGGACGCTTGCTGACCGCTATCGCGGTGTCTGCCCTGGTCGAGACCTACGGATGCCATCGGCGACGGCGTCGGTCCCGCGCCGGTCCCGCGATCGTTCCCGTTCGACTGCTGGTTCGGACCATGCGCGGCAGTTCGTCACTCGGGGTGTGAGTCGGTGCTTTCGCCCGCCGGGAGACCCACCGAGCGCCGTACCAAAATGACTCTTCGGCGACATTGCGAGCCAGGAGGGCACTCTGCCCAGAGTTCAGCGGCGAAGCCGACCAGCCGACCGCACGTCACGCACTAGTCGAGCAGGACCTGGACATCGGCGAGGACGGCGCCGCCACGTTCCGGACCAAGCTGGCGGTCTCGTTCAAGTACGAGGACAGCTGACACCACCACCCGGCCGCGGCCCCTCCCGTCCGTAGCGGACCGGGTCGGGATCGCGCGGACAGCTGACTGAGCCCGCGCCACCGCGGCCCGGTCGGCCATGCTGCAGGGGTGATGACAGGCCGTCGCGCCCTACCCACGACCCTGCTCCTGGGGGCCGCCGCCCTGCTGATGGCGGCGGCCTGCGACCCGATCGGCCCCGGCATGCGGGGCGGGCAGGGGCACCGGCGGCCGGTGCGGCTCAACGAGATCCAGCTCCTGGCCTCGCACAACAGCTACCACGTCGAGCCCGAGCCGGCGCTGCTCAGCGCGCTCCACGCGTTCCTCGGCGCGGCTGCCGACGGCTTCGAGTACACCCATCGCCCGCTGGCCGACGAGCTGGACGCCGGCGTCCGCCAGATCGAGCTCGACGTGTTCACCGACCCCGGCGACGGCGGCCGCTACGCGCACCCGAAGGCGGTGGCGCTGTTCGGCGTGGCGCCGCCCGACCCGGCGGTGGCCGGCGCCGGGCTCAAGGTGTTCCACGTCCAGGAGGTCGACTACCGCACGACCTGCCCGACGCTGGTCAACTGCCTGACGCAGGTCCGGGACTGGTCCGACAGCCATCCCCGCCACCTGCCGATCACCATCCAGATCGAGCCCAAGGACGACGCCATCCCCGACCCGGGGCTGGGGTTCGTGCAGCCCCTCCCCTGGACCGGCCCCGACTTCGCCGAGCTCCAGCAGGAGATCGACTCCGTGTTTCCGGCGCGCCGGGTGCTCACCCCGGCCGAGGTCCGGGGCCCCGCCGCCACGCTGGCCGACGCCGTTCGGGCCGGGCGCTGGCCGGCGCTCGACCGGGTGCGGGGGCAGGTGCTGTTCATGCTCGACGACCACGGGGCCAAGCGCGACGCCTACCGGGCCCAGTTCCCCGACCTGTCGGCCCGGCGGATCTTCGTCGACGTCCCCGAGACCGACCCGGACGCCGCCATCATGGTGGTCAACGACCCGGTGACGGACGGCGACCGGATCAGGGCGCTGGTCGGCGAGGGCTTCATCGTGCGGACCCGGGCCGACGCCGACACGGTCCAGGCCCGCACGGGCGACACCAGCATGCGGGACGCGGCCTTCGCGAGCGGAGCCCAGTACGTCTCGACCGACTACCTGTCCCCCGACCCCCGCTTCGGCACGGGCTACGCGGTCGACCTCCCCGGCGACACCACCGCCCGGTGCGACCCGGTGATCGTGACCGTGCGCTGCACGCCCCGCGACCTGGGCGGCTGACGGCATGCCCGGCCGGTGACGACCTGACGCCGGTGCGCCGTCGCTCCATGACGGCGTGCGCGAGGACTGGCTCACCTCGCTGGCGCTCAACGCCACGTTCGACCGGCCCTGGGTCGAGGCCGCGACGGCCTCGACGGCGGCAGCCGGCGCCCGGCCCGAGCGCGTGGTCGACGTGGGATGCGGCGTGGGCGGCGCGGCGATCGCCTTCGCCGGGCGGGCGCCGGGCGTGGTCGTCGCCCTGGACCCCGATCCCCGCCTCGTGGCGGTCGCGGGGCGGCGGGTCACCGAGGCCGGCGCCGCCGGCCGCGTGCGACTTGGGCGTCGGGCGTCGTTCACCACGTCCCGGACCAGCAGGCGGCGGTGGACGAGCGGGCCGGGCTCCTCCGCCCCGGCGGCGTGCTGGCGCTGGTGGAGGGCGGCCGCCGCTCCGCTGCCTGCCCCACGACGTCGGGATCGGGCGACCCGGCCTGGAGGCCCGGCTCGACGAGGCGCGCGCCTGCTGGTTCGAGGACCTGCCGGCCGAGCTCGGCGGCCCGGCGATGCCCTACGGCTGGCCAGAAGCGCTGGCCCGGGCCGGGCTGGCGGACGTCCGGGGTGCGGTCGTTCGTCGCCGAGTCCCCGGCGCCGCTCGACGACGTCGGCCGCCGGATCGCCGCCCAGCACCTGGACTCGGCGCGGCGCGAGCTCGGGACCCGCCTCGCCCCCGACGACCGCGCTACCGTCGCCCGCCTGCTCGACCCGGACGACCGGGAGTGGATCGGCCGGCGTGACGACCTGATCGTGACCGCGGTGCGCACCGTGCAGATCGGGACCGCACCGGCGGCCGGGTGACGCGGCCCCGTCAGCCGTGCCCGTCCCACCAGCCGGCGATCTCGGCGTGGACCTCGGGGCGATGGGCGAGCGCGACGTGGTTGATCCTCGGGCACACCCGCACCGTGACGTCGGGGAGCAGGGCGGGCGCGGCGGTGCCCGGCCGTCCCGCCGCGCTGGCCGCCGTCACCAGCGCATCGCCGAGCAGGCGGTCGACCAGGGGAGGACGGTCGGCGTCCGGCTGGTCGACGAGAGAGCCGGCGACGACGAGGTAGCGGGCGCGGCGGGGGACGCGCACGGGATGGAGCTCCGGGCGCCGGGTGGCGCCCGGATCGCGCTCGACCCAGTCGTCGTCGAGCACCGCCCCCCAGCGCAGGTCCTTGATCCCGTCGCTGCGCCGGTCCAGCCCGGCCCCGATCAGCCGGGTGGCGGGGACGGGCAGCGACCAGAGCGCCGCGCTCGTCAGGTTGGCGATGACCTCCAGGTTGGCGCCGCGGTTCGGCACGCCGAGCAACACGACCCGCCGCACCTTCCTCGCCCACGGCCCCCGGCGCCGCAGGCGGTCCGCCACGGTGGCGTGGTGCCGGCCGTAGTGGCAGGCGCTCCGGACGACCAGCCCGCCCATGCTGTGGCCGATGAGGGCGATCTCGCGCACCTGCACGGGCCAGGCCCGCACCAGCCGCTGGAGCCCGGCCGCCAGCTCCCGCCCGTTAGTGGAGATGTGCCGCCCCGTGTTGTAGCGGACGTAGACGGGGACGACGCCCCGGTCGCGGGCCAGCAGCTCGCCGTAGGTGAGCCGCTCCGGCCCGCCGAACCGCCACACGGACTCGGACGACATGAGCCCGTGCACCAGCACGCACAGCCGGGGCCCCGCGTCCGGGAGCACCTCCCGCAGGCCGGCACGGTCGAGGGGCAGTTCGCCGCCCGCCGCGGTGCGGAACGCCAGGGGGACGGCGAGGGAAGAGCCCTGCTCGGCCAGCAGGTCGCCGAACAGGCCGTTGACCACCGCGCGAGCATCGGTGCCCAGGCAGGCAGTGACATCAGCCGTAGCTCAGCAGCTTCTGGGCGGCTGGCGGAAACGCGCGAGCCCAATATTTCTTCCAACACCGGAAAAGCCGTTGGAGGGACACGGTGATCGACTTCAGGGACCAGGTGGTCATCGTGACCGGCGCCGGCCGTCGAATATGCGCCGCGGAGCGCGCGAGATTGCGTGAAGTCGGTGCTTTGTATTTGCCGGTTCCGCCAGCGCGTCACAACGCGTGACCAGCTCGTTGGGAGGATCGGCCTGACCTGGAGTCGGCGACATCACTCATCACCCACGCCGGGTGATGAGTGGAGCGACAACGTCCCGTCCCGCGCTGGTCCCGCGACCAGGGGCGTATGACGACCAGCTGCGGTGAACAACGGCGAAGCTTCTCTGGCCGGCTGGCGGGCGAATCACCAGGTCAGAGCCGCTCGGCCGGGGTGGCGAGTGTGGGGCTAGCTGGAATCGAACCAGCGACCTCACCCTTATCAGGGGTGCGCTCTAACCGACTGAGCTATAGCCCCGGGACCCGAGCGTGTGACTTTACCGCTGGATGCGGCGGGCGGGCGAACCGCGTTTTGGGCGGCCGACGGGTTCGCGGATCACCGTGTGGCGGAGGCCGCCGGTCATCTCGTTGAGCAGGTTGACCAGGACCGTCAGTAGGACCGTGCCGATCGAGCCGGCTACGACCAGGATGCCTACGCCGATCGCCGCGGCTCGGAACATGGTGCCGTCGTCGAGCTTGAAGCCGCCGACCAGGACCTCGCCCTCGCCGCAGTCGTCGTCTTCCTCGAACTCCGCGCCCGTCGGTAGCTCGGCCTTCGGTGTGCATTCGCCGTACGCACCCAGGCGCGTGACGAAGCTCTCCACCTGGTCGACCGTGCCCGACGAGCGGCCGACGTTGTACAGGAGCGTGCCTGCTACCAGGACGATCAACCCGACGCACAGGAAGAACAGCGCCGAGACCTTGAAGACCGACCACGGGTCGATCGACCACAGGCGCTGGTTGACCCTGAGTCCCCGGCGCGACTTTCTGCTGTCCGGGCGCGGGCCTGCGTGGCGGGCCCTGCGGTGCAGGCCTCCCGGGCCCGCCGGCGCCAGGACCGGAGCCGGGGGGATGCCCGGGGCCGCGCCGGGTGGGGGTCCGACGCCGCCCGGGCCGGGTGTCGGGATCGGCGCCGGGCCCAGCGGCGTCGGGGACGGCACTGGTCCCGTCGGCGCTGTCGTCGTCGGGGACAGGGCCGGCCCCGGGGCCGGAGCCGATGTCGTTGCAGACGGCGGCTGGTCCGGGCCTCGGCGGGTCGTGGGCGCCGGGGCCGTGGCCGGCGAGAACGGGTCTGGCGTTGTGCCGCCGCCGTTGACGGCGACGTCGGTGGCGCCGGGGCCGCCGCCCTTGGCTGCGCTGCCGCCGTTGGCGCCGCGGCCGTTGCCCCTCGCGCCGTTGCCGCCCCTTCCCGGGCGCGTGGCCGGGGGCGCCGGCGCGGCAGCGCGATCCGGCGCCTGGGGGGCGCCAGCGCTCGGGGCCGCATCGGGGAGTCCACGGTCCGCGCCGTCGTCGCCGCCGCTGCCACCATGGCCGTCGGCGGTGACGCCGGGCGTGTCAGCCGGCATCGGCAGGAGTCTACGGCACCATGTGCCGACGTCCTGCACGCTCGCGCGCAGCGTGCTCAGCCTGGTACGACCCGTGCCCTCGCGCGGGCTGAGGCCTCCGCCTCCCCCACCGCGACCCGGACGACCACCTCGTCACCCGCCCGGGTGAAGCGGCGCAGCTCGCCCCCGTTCGCCTCGGCCAACGCCCTCGCCGCCTCCTCGCCCTCGGCTGCGCCGGCCAGCGCGGCCGCGTCCGCCGCCGTGCGCGCCCTCGCCCGCTCCCCCAGGGCCGTCGACAGCGGGACGAGCGCCAGCAGCGCCGTCACCGTCAGCCCGACCAACGCCGCCGCCAGCGGCACGACCTGGCCCTCGTCGCCGCTCCCGTGAGCGGCCCGTCTCGCCGAGCGCAGTACCACCACAACTCCTCCCTCCGACGGGCGCGCCGCGCCCGTCACCACATCTCCGGAGGGGAAGCCGGGCCGCCGACCCTAGTCGTCGGCCGTGAGCACCGGGGCCACCGCCGCCACCGTCTGGCCGGCGTCCAGGTTCATCACCCGGACCCCCGTGGCGTCGCGGCCCTGGGACGACACGTCCCGGACGGCCATGCGGATCAGCGTGCCGGCCGACGAGATCACGAAGATCTCGTCGTCGAGGCCGACCATGAACGCGGCCACGACGAAGCCCTTGCGCGCGGTCAGCTTGATGCCCCGCACGCCCTGGCCGCCACGGCCCTGGACGTTGAACCGGTCGAGCTGGGTGCGCTTGCCGTAACCCGCGTCGGTGACCAGCAGCAGCGCCACGTCGTCGCGGGCCACGTCGCACGACACGACCTCGTCGCCGGCGCGCAGCTTCATGCCCCGCACGCCGGCCGCCGCCCGGCCCATCGAGCGGACGTCGTCCTCGGCGAACCGGATGCTCATGCCCGAGCGCGACACCATGAACACGTCGTTGCCGCCGTTGGTGGGCATGACCTTCACCAGCTCGTCGCCGTCGCGCAGGTTGATGGCGATCAGGCCGCTGCGCAGCGACGAGTCGTACTCGTTGAACCGGGTCTTCTTCACCTGCCCCTGGCGGGTCGCGAAGAACAGGTACGGGTGCGTCTCGTAGTCGCGGGTGTCGATGACCGCCTGGATGCGCTCGTTGGGCTGCAGCGGCAGCAGGTTGACGATCGCGGTGCCCCGGGCCGTGCGGTCCTTGCGGGGGATCTCGTGGGCCTTGAGCCGGTAGACCCGGCCCCGGTTGGAGAAGAACAGCAGGTACGCGTGCGCGGTCGTCGTGAGGATGTGGGTGACGTAGTCGTCGTCGCGCAGCTTGGCCCCGGCGACGCCCCGCCCGCCCCGGCCCTGCGCCCGGAACGTGTCGGAGGGCACCGTCTTGACGTAGCCCCGCTGCGACATGGTGACGACGAGCTCCTCGTCGTCGATCAGGTCCTCGATGTCGATGTCGCCGATGTCGTAGGTGATCTCCGACCGCCGCGGCGAGGCGAAGCGCTGCCGGACGTCGGCGAGCTCCTCCTTCATGACCGCGAACAGCCGGGACTCGTCGGCCAGGATCGCCTCCAGCTCGGCGATCGTGCCCCGCAGGCCCTCCAGCTCGGTCTCGAGGTCGATGCGGGCCAGCCGGGTCAGCTGCCCCAGCCGCATGTCGAGGATGTGCTCGGCCTGGTCGATCGAGAACTCGAACGGCTCGGCCATCAGCCCCGTCCGCGCCGCGGCCCGGTCCTCGGACGCCCGGATGAGCGCGATCACCTCGTCGATGACGTTGATCGCCTTGAGGAGGCCCTCGACCAGGTGCGCCCGCCGGCGCGCCTTCTCCAGCCGGAACTGGCTGCGGCGGCGGATGACGTCGACCTGGTGGTCGATGTAGTGCTGCAGCGCCTGCACGAGGTTGAGCGTGCGGGGGATGCCGTCGACCAGCGCCACCGTGTTGACCGCGTAGCTCGTCTGCAGCGGCGTGTGCTTGTACAGGTTGTTGAGGATGACGAGCGCCGGGGCGTCCCTCTTGAGCTCGATCACGAGGCGGGTGAGGCCGGCCGCGGACTCGTCGTTGACGTCGGCGATGCCCTCGATCTGGCGGGTCTCGACCAGCTCCTTGATCTTGACCGCCGTGGCCGAGATCGACGTCTGGTACGGCATCTCGGTCACCACGATGCGGTCGCGCTGGCGCGCCGTGCCCTCGACGATCTCGGTGCGGGCCCGCAACCGGATCGACCCCTTGCCGGTGCGGTAGGCGTCCATGATCCCCGCCCGGCCCATGATCAGACCCCCCGTCGGGAAGTCCGGGCCCTTGACGAACGCCATCAGGTCGTCGGGCGTGGCCTCGGGGTGGTCGAGCAGGTGGACGACAGCGTCGATGACCTCACCCAGGTTGTGGGGCGGGATCTTGGTGGCCATGCCCACCGCGATGCCCTCCTGCCCGTTGACCAGCAGGTTGGGGAACCGGGCCGGCAGCACGTCGGGCAGGGTGAACTCGCCCGAGTAGTTGTCGACGAAGTCGACGGTCTCCTCGTCGATGTCCTGGAGCATCACCATCGCCAGCGGGTCGAGCCGGCACTCGGTGTAGCGGCTGGCTGCGGGGCCGAAGTCGGGCGAGCCGAAGTTGCCGTGCCCGTCGACGAGCGGGTGGCGCAGCGAGAAGTCCTGGGCCATCCGCACCAGCGCGTCGTAGATCGCGCCGTCGCCGTGCGGGTGGTACTTGCCCATCACGTCGCCCGTGACCCGGGCGCACTTCATGTAGCTGCGGTCGGGCCGGGCGCCGATGTCGAGCATCCCCCACAGGATCCGGCGCTGGACCGGCTTCAGGCCGTCGCGCGCGTCGGGCAGCGCCCGGGCGGTGATGACCGACATGGCGTAGTCCAGGAACGAGCGCTCCATCTCCTCCTGGATCTCGATCGGCTCGATGGCGAGGCGGCCCCGCTGGGGCGGCTCGCCGTTGCCGTTGGCGTCGTCGGGGGGCGTGGTGTCGTCAGGCATGCGTGGTCACTCGGCTCAGATGTCGAGGAAGCGGACGTCTTTGGCGTTGGTCTGGATGAAGTGCTTGCGCAGCTCGACGTCGTCGCCCATGAGGATCGCCAGCACCTGGTCGGCCAGTGCCGCCTCCTCGACGCCCACCTGGAGCAGCGTGCGGGTGGCCGGGTCCATCGTCGTGACCCGCAGCTCCTCGTGGTCCATCTCGCCGAGGCCCTTCAGGCGGGCGAAGTCCTTGCGGTGGTTGGGCCGTTCGGCGAGGAACTGGGCCTTGGCCGCGTCGTCCTTCAGGTAGATCTTCTCCTTGCCCACCTCGGTGGAGTACAGCGGCGGCTCGCAGATGTAGACGTGGCCTTGCTCGACCAGCGTCTTCATCTGCCGGAAGAAGAACGTGAGCAGCAGCGTGCGGATGTGCGCACCGTCGACGTCGGCATCGGTGAGGATGCACACCTTGTCGTAGCGGCGCTTCGCGATGTCGAACTCGTCGCCGAGGCCGGCGCCGATGGCGGAGATCAGTGTCTGGATCTCGTTGTTCTTGAGCATCTTGTCGAGGCGGGCCCGCTCGACGTTGAGGATCTTGCCCCGGATCGGCAGGATCGCCTGGGTCGCGGGGTCCCGGGCCTGCACGGCCGAGCCGCCCGCCGAGTCGCCCTCGACGATGAACAGCTCGCGCTCGCCCAGGTTCTTGGACGAGCAGTCCTTGAGCTTGTCGGGCATGCCGGCGCCGTCGAGCAGCGTCTTGTTGCGGACCACGTCGCGGGCCTTCTTGGCTGCGGCGCGGGCCTGGGAGGCGGCGATGCCCTTGCGGACGATCTTGTTGGCCTCGGTCGGGTTCTCCTCGAGCCAGTCGCCCAGCTTCTCGTTCGTGGCCCGCTGGACCAGCGTCTTCATCGAGGTGTTGCCCAGCTTCGACTTGGTCTGACCCTCGAACTGGGGGTCGTGCAGGCGCACGGAGATGATGGCGGTGATGCCCTCGCGGATGTCCTCGCCGGCGAGGTTGGCGTCCTTCTCCTTGAGCTGCGCCTTGGCCCGTGCGTACTTGTTGACGGCGGTGGTGAGCGCGGCCTTGAACCCTTCCTCGTGGGCGCCGCCCTCGACGGTGTTGATGCCGTTGGCGAAGCTGTGGATGCCGTCGGTGTTGAACCCGGTGTTCCACTGGAACGCCACCTCGACCTCGGACGTGTCGTCCGCGTCGGCGTAGTGGCCGACCTTCGAGAACAGGCCTTCCTTGGTCTTGTTCATGTATCGGACGAAGTCGATGATGCCGCCGGCGTAGCGGAACGTGACCGGCTCGTTGTCGTGGTCGGGCCGCTCGTCGCGGAAGCGGATCTCGAGGCCCTTGTTGAGGAAGGCCATCATCTGCAGCCGCTCGACGATCGTGCGGGCCGAGAACTCGACCGTCTCGAACACGGTCGGGTCGGGCCAGAACGTCACGATCGAGCCGTGCCGGGGCGCACCCCGGCCGTTGCGGGGGGCGTCGCCGACCACCCGCAGCTTGCCCTGGGGCGTGCCCCCGTTGGCGAACGCCATGTGGTAGCGCTTGCCGTTCTGGTCGACCTCGACCGTCACCTTGCGCGACAGCGCGTTGACGACCGACACGCCGACACCGTGGAGGCCGCCGGAGACCTTGTAGCCGTTGCCGCCGAACTTGGCGCCGCCGTGGAGCTTGGTGAGCGCGATCTCGACGCCCGAGATCTTGTGGACCGGGTGGATGTCGGTGGGGATGCCGCGACCGTTGTCGTCGACCCGGCAGCCGCCGTCGGCCAGCAGGGTCACGACGATGCGGTCGCAGAACGCCGGCCATGGCCTCGTCGACCGCGTTGTCGACGACCTCCCACACGCAGTGGTGCAGGCCCGACGGGCCGGTGGAGCCGATGTACATGCCGGGGCGCTTGCGGACCGGATCCAGGCCCTCGAGGACCTGCATGTCCTTGGCCCCGTACGAGGTGCTTCCTTGCGTCAAGGCGCGCCCTTCCGTGAGGTCGATTCCCAAGAGCGGACGACCGGCGCCGGCAGGGCTTTTGCCTGGTCAGAACCGCTAATCACAACGACACAAGTCTACCAGAGGGGTGTGACGTTCCCGACCATGGGGGGCGGTTTCCGTCAGCGTCTCGGTGGCGTGCGGCGGGGCGGCCGCGGGCGCCGCGTTCGGCGGTCGACGCGGACTTCGATCCGGCGGATGTGGCGGGCGCCCGCCAGCTCGGCCAGGCGGTCGACGAGCTGCGGCTCGAGGAACCGGACATGCGTGGTCAGCGCCGGCTCGTCACACGCCACGACGAGCGTCTCGCCGTCGATCGCGACCGGGCGGGTGCGGGCGGCCATGGACTCGCCGACGACCTCGGACCACCGCTCGAACGCCGCCTCGACCCCGGCCCGGGGCGGCGTGCCGAGCCGGCCGAGCACCCGGTCGATCGTGTCGCCCAGCCGCACCGGAGGCGGCGAGGCGCCGGGGAGCGGCCGCCATGCCATCGCCACAGTCAACCACGCGGCGGGGACGGCGGTGGGCACCGGCGCCCGACGACGGCGCTACACCGGCCGGCGAGCCCCGGTGGGCGACCAGCCGGCCGGCCCTACTCCCGGATCTCGCCCCCCGCCAGGTGCAGCACCCGGTCCGGGCGGGCCTCCGGGGGCAGACCCGAGGCTGTCGTCAGTAGCGTCTGGCCGGGCGGCAGGTGGCCGAGCAGGGCGGCGCTGCGGTCGGGGTCGAGTTCGCTGAACACGTCGTCCAGTAGCAGCACCGGCGGCGTTCCCGTGTCCGCCGTGACGACGTGGTGTACAGCCAGACGCAGCGCCAGCGCCAGGCTCCGCTGCTCGCCCTGGCTCGCCTCGGTCCGGGCCGGGGCGTCGCCGAGCGTGAGGGAGACCTCGTCCCGGTGGGGCCCGACCGTGGACACGCCCCGACGCACGTCGTCGCTGCGAGCCCGGCTCAGTGCCGCCGCCAGCGCCCCGCCCAGGACGCCCGCCTCGGCCCCGCGCCCGGCATCGATCCCGGTATCGATCTCAGGATCGCTCCCGGCATCGGCCCCGGCGCCCCACGCCGAGTCGTACGCCGCGCCCACCCGGGCCGGCCGGCGGGCCAGGGCGTCGTACGTCGTCCCCAGCACCGGCACCACCTTCGCCAGCAGGTCCAGCCGGGCCGCCACCAGCACCCCGCCCGCCTCGGCCAGCTTGGCGTCCCACACGTCGAGCGTGAACGCCGCCGACTCGTCCAGCCGCCCGCCGGCCTGGCGCAGCAGCGCGTTGCGCTGACGCAGCACCTTGTCCACCGCGCTGCGGGCCGCGTCGTGGCGCGGGTGCAGGCTCACCAGCGCCTCGTCCAGCAGCCGGCGCCGCTCCGACGGGCCGTCCTTGACGATGGCCAGGTCGTCCGGCGTGAACACCGACACGCGCAGCGAGCCCAGGAGGTCCCGGGCCCGGCGCAGTGGTTGGCGGTTGACCTGCACCCGGTTGCGCCCGTTGGGCTGGATCTGGGCCTCCAGCAGCAGCTCACGGCCGTCCCGCTCGGCCAGCGCCCGCACCACGGCGAACGGCGAGCCCCGGCGCACCAGAGCCTCCGTCGGCGCCGACCGGAACGACCCCAGCGTCGCCAGCCAGCCGAGCGCCTCCAGCAGGTTGGTCTTGCCCTCGCCGTTGGCGCCGACCAGGGCCGTGAGCCCGGGCGACAGGTCGAGCCGGGCGGAGCTGTAGTTACGGAAGTCCGTCAGCCACAGGGTGCGGACCTGCACGCGCCTGTCAGCTCACCCGCACCGGCATCAGCAGGTACAGGAACTCGGGGTGCTCCGGGCTGCGCACCAGTGCCGGCTTGAGCGAGTCGACGGACTCGATCAGCACCTCGTCGCCCGGCAGGACCTCGACGCCCTGCAGCAGGTAGTCCGGGTTGAACGCCACGGTGAGCTCGGTGCCCTCGTACTTGGCGTCGAGCGACTCGTGCGCCTGGCCGACGTCCTGGGTGACGGCCACGAGATCGAGCCCGTCGGCCGCCATCGCCAGGCGCACAGGGGTCGCCTCCCGGGCCAGCAGCTTGACCCGGCGCAGGCCCTCCATCAGCGCCTCCCGGCTGACCGTCAGCCGGTTGGGGTGGGCACTGGGGATCAGGCCGCGGTAGTTGGGGAAGTCGCCCTCGATCAGCATCGTGGTCAGCCGCACGGGGCCGGCCTCGAAGCTCGCGTCG
Source organism: uncultured Acidimicrobiales bacterium (assembly GCA_963830865.1). GTDB lineage: Bacteria > Actinomycetota > Acidimicrobiia > Acidimicrobiales > VFJN01 > ZC4RG19. The sequence continues at coordinate 318,871 of CAWHNU010000004.1, forward strand.
CGCTCCCCCAGGCGCAGCGTCAGCTCGTCCACCGTGCCCAGCACCCGGGTCAGGTCGTTGAGCGCCCGCGACGGCACCAGCACCGACTGCCCCTCGGCGAGCACGCTCTGGCCCGGCAGGTCCCGCACCGCCAGGCGGTAGGAGTCGGTCGCCACCAACCTCAACCCGTCGGCCTCGGCGGTCACGAGCACGCCGGTGAGGATCGGGCGGGCGTCGTCGCTCGACGCCGCCGGCACGACCTGGCGCAACGCGGCCGCCAGTTGGCCGGCGCTGATCGTGACCCCGTCCCCGCTCGGCTGGGGGACCCGGGGGAACTCGTCGGTCGGGAACACCCGCAGCGAGAACTCGGACCGGGCGGCGGTGATGCGGGCAGACTCGCCGTCGACGTCGACCGCCACCGCACCCGGTGGCAGCGACCGCACGACGTCCGACACCAGCCGGGCCGGCAGCACGGCCTCGCCGTCCTCGTCGGCCTTGACGCCCTCGCGCACGTCCACCGAGATGGTCAGCTCCAGGTCGTGGCCGGTCAGGGTCAGCACACCCCCCGCCAGCTCGGCCTTGATGCCCGCCAGGACCGGTAACGCGCCGCCACGGCCCGCCGTCGCCCGCCCGGCCGTGCCGAGCGCCTCGACGAGGACGTCTCGCTCGCATCGGAACTTCACGCCGTTGCTCTCTTTCTCTGCCGTCCTGGAGTGATCTATCCAACCAGAAGTAGTAGTAGGGCCTGTGGATTGTGGACGACCGGTCGTCCGTCCTGCTCAGAGGCCAGATCACCGTCCCCGTGGCGTCCCCAGGCTCCCACAGCGGCCGGGGTGCTCGCGCACCGGGGGTGGGGACGGCGCACCGGCCGTCCACCGCCCGGAGGCCGCCGTCCACAGGCGGTCCCCCGCCCTGTCCACCGCGGTGGCGGGCCGGGGTCAGTCACCCTGGCGGACCGCCTTCATCAGCCGGGTCACCTGGTCGTAGATCTGGCGGTCCTTGGACATGAGGGCGCCGATCTTCTCGACCGCGTGGATGACCGTCGTGTGGTCGCGGCCGCCGAACTCGCGGGCGATGTTGGGGTAGGACAGCTCGGTCAGCTCCCGCATGACGTACATGGCGATCTGCCGGGCGGTGACGAGCGGCCGCTGGCGGTGTTTGCTCTTGAGCTCCTCGACTGTGAAGCCGAACTGCGCCGCCGCCTCGTCGAGGATGAGCTGGGCGGTGATCGGCCGGGGCTGGTTCTCGCTGAGCAGGTCTGCCAACACCTGGGTGGCCCGGTCGACGGTGATCGGCTCGTGGGTGAGGCTGGCGAATGCCGACACCCGGATGAGCGCGCCCTCCAGCACCCGGATGTTGTCCTTGATGTTGGCGGCGATGAACTCCAGCACGTCCGGCGGGATGCGGGTGGTCTCGAGCTCGGCCTTCTTGCGCAGGATGGCGAGGCGGGTCTCCAGCTCGGGCGGCTGGATGTCGGTCAGCAGGCCCTGCTGGAACCGGCTGCGCAGCCGGTCCTCGAAGCCGATCTGGTCGGGCGCCCGGTCGGACGACAGGACGATCTGGCGGTTGGTCTGGTGGAGGTGGTTGAAGGTGTGGAAGAACTCCTCGAGGGTCTCCTGCTTGCCCTGGAAGAACTGCACGTCGTCGACGAGCAGGACGTCGACGTCCCGGTAGCGGCGCTTGAAGGCGTCGCGCGTGCCGGACTGCATCGAGTCGATGAACTCGTTGAGGAAGGTCTCGGAGGTGACGTAGCGGACCCGGTAGGCGGGATAGTTGTCGTTGACGTAGCTGGCGATGGCCTGGAGCAGGTGGGTCTTGCCGAGGCCGGCGTCGCCGTAGATGAACAGTGGGTTCCACCGGCGGGCGGGCATCTCGGCCACCGACTGGGCGGCGGCGTGGGCGAATCGGTTCGACCCGCCGATCACGAAGTTGTCGAAGGTGTAGCGGGGGTTCAGCTCGATGTCGCCGACGGGGAGCATGTCGCGGTCGCCGGGGCGGCCGAGGGGGCCGACCCCGGTGCCGGGAACACCGGTCAACCCCGGCCGGTCGGGGGACAGCGGTGTCGGCGCCGCGGGCGTGGGCGTGGGCACCGTCCACAGGGCCGGCGGCTCGGGCGGCTCGATGCGCAATTGCAGCTCGACGTGCGGGACCCCGGCCTCGGCGAGCGCGTCCCGCACGAGCCCGAGGTAGCGGCCCTCGATGCGCTCCTTCGCCAGCGCGCTGGGGACCCCGAGCGTGATCGTGCGGCCGTCGTAGCCGACCGCCCGGACGCCCTCGAACGCCGTGTGCCACACCGGATCCGACACCTGGGCCCGCAGGAGCGTTGCGCACATGGTCCACAAGCGGTGCGCATCGCTGATCACGTCAGACCGTCCTCCTGGGCAGTGCGCTCATCCACAACACAATCCACACTTGTGGATGACCGCACAAGACATTGACGCCAGGTAGCCGACGGGTGTCGGGGAGCCGCCGACCGCCGGCGGGCGGTGCGCCTCCCCGGCTCTGGCGCCCCGGACCGGGGGCCCGGGGTCGTCGCAAAGTAGCACCGGCGCGGGTGCGGAACCAGGGGTCGTCCACAGGGGTGGGGACGTGATGCTGGGGGCGCGTGTGGATGGGCACCCGTGGTCGGTATGATCTGCACTCTGCGCGCGTAGGCGACGCCGCGAGGCCGGCTGGCGTTTCAGGCCCGACGGGCCCTACCGTTGGGGAAGCACCGGCGACGTGCTCTGTCGTCGCGCGTCGTCGAAGTGGATTCGATCCCCCGCAGGCCCCGCCGAGCGCGAGGAGGCCGCGTGGCCGAGGAGGCACAAGTTGAAGCGCACCTACCAGCCCAACAAGCGCAGGCGGGCCAAGCGGCACGGCTTCCGGGCCCGGATGCAGACCCACGCCGGCCAGGCGATCCTGCGGGCTCGGCGCGGAAAGGGACGCGCCCGCCTGTCCGCCTGATCGGGCGAGTCGGCGATCGTGCGACCTTCGACGCCCTGCGACGCGACGGCCGACGGGCCCGGCGCGGGCCGATGACCGTGAGGCACCTGCCCGGCGAGGCCGGCGTACGGGTCGCGTACGCCATCGGCCGGCGCGTCGGACCGGCGGTGGTGCGCAACCGGGTGCGGCGCCGGCTGCGGGCGGCGATGCGCGAGATCGACCGGTCCGGTGCCGGTCTGGCCGCCGGCGCCTACCTGATCGCGGTGCAGCCCGAGGCGGCGGACCGCACGTACCGCGAGCTGCGTGACGACCTGGCGGGGGCGTGCGCGGCGGCCAGCGGGAGCCCGGGCTGATGGGCCCCGCCGCCAGGGGCCTCCACAGTGGGGTCAGGGTCTACCAGAAGGTGACGGCCGGCCGGCCGTCACCGTGTCGGTTCGTCCCCTCCTGTTCCAACTACGCGCTCGACGCCTTCGAGCATCACGGCGCACTCCGTGGCAGTGCGCTCACTCTCCGCCGGTTGTTCCGGTGCCACCCTTGGGGTGGCCACGGGTGGGATCCCGTTCCTGAAGGAAAGCACAACTGATGCTCGACGGCCTCTTCCAGCTTGTCGCCAACACCCTCAACTTCTTCTACGAGCTGTGGCCCAACTACGCGTTCGCCATCGCTGCGCTGACGTGCGTCGTGATGCTGATCACGACCCCGCTGACCCTCAAGGGCACGCGGTCGATGATCGAGATGCAGCGCCTGCAGCCGCAGATCCGGAAGATCCAACTGCAGTACAAGGACGACCGCCAGAAGCAGAACGAAGAGCTGATGGCGTTCTACAAGGAGCACGAGATCAACCCGGTGGGTGGCTGCCTGCCGCTGATCATCCAGGCGCCGGTCTTCTCCATCCTGTTCTACGTCGTCCGCGGCCTGACCAGCCCGGCGAAGTTCGTCGCCGTCCAGCAGATGGCCCAGCAGTACAACCTGAGCCCGCCGGCCATCACGACGCCGGGGTTCCGGCCGAAGTACCTGGACTCGTCGACCGCCCTGTACCAGTCCCTCGTCGGCCAGACGTCGATGCCGGCCTTCAACGGCCACATCAACCTGGCCGACAGCGCCGCGGAGGCCCTACGGATCGGGGTCGTGCACGCGCTGCCCTACCTCCTGCTGGTGGCGGCGATCGCGGTGCTGAGCTGGTACCAGCAGCGCCAGATCATGGGCCGCAACGCCGGCGCGGAGATCAACCAGCAGCAGCAGCTGATGATGCGGATCGGCCCGCTGATGTACGTGTTCTTCGCGTTCATCAGCCCGGCGGCGATCGGCATCTACTTCCTGGTGTCGACGCTCTGGCGGGTCGGGCAGCAGGCCTTCATCACCCGGTCGTTGTACGGCGGCGAGGACTCCCCCGGGGTCCAGGCCCAGAAGGCGCTGGCCGAGATGCGGGCATCCAAGAAGAACGGCGACACGGCCAAGGGAGCCAAGGTCGACGGCGCCACCAAGAACGGCGCGGGCAAGAGTGGCTCGGCGAAGCAGGACGGCGCGGGCAAGAGTGGCTCGGCGAAGCAGGACGGGCAAGAGTGTCGGCGCCCGCCCGGTCGACGGACGCCCCAGGACAGCGACGGGGGCAACGGCTCCCGACGGTCCGGTGCGTCGAAGCCACCGCAGGACCGGCCGACGGCCGGCACCGGAGCATCGTCGGGGCCCAAACCCCATCCCCGGTCCCGCAAGAAGAGGAAGAGGAAGTAGGTCGCAGTGGAATGGGTCGTCACGACCGGACGAACGGTCGAAGAGGCCAGGGAGCGTGCGCTCGACCAGCTCGGGGTGGACGTGCAGGACGCCGAGTTCGAGACGCTCCAGGAGCCGCAGAAGGGGCTGTTCGGCCGCTTGCGGGCCGAGGCGCAGGTGCGGGCGCGGGTGCGCCCGACCACGCCGCGACCCAAGGTCGACCGCCGCGAGCGGCGCCGGGGCGAGCGCCGGGGCCGCGACGGCGACCGGAGCCGGACCAAGAAGGGCACCAGCCGCGCCCGCGTCGCCGCCACCAGGCCGGCCGGGTCCGGTCCCGCGGACACGAGCCCGGCCGGCGCCAACGGCGGCCGGGCCGACGGCGCCCGACCCGACGGGGACGCAGAGTCGGCGGGCGACACCACGCCGGGGCCCGGCGGATCGTCGAGCAGCAGGAAACGGCGGCGCAGTCGCACGCCGTCCAGTACGGCAGAGGGAGCAACTGTGAGCGAGAGCACTGAGCCGGGCGGTCCGGTCGGAATTGCGGACATCGATCTGGAAGCGCAGCGTGACGCCGTGGAGGCGTTCCTGAAGGAGCTGCTGGAGGCCTTCGGCCGGTCGGACGCCACGGTCACGGTCACGGTGTCCGAGGAGGACGAGGCCCTGGATGCGGCGGTCGACGGCCCCGAGCTGGGCCTGCTGGTCGGCCAGAAGGGCGTCACCCTGCAGGCCGTCCACGAGCTGGTGCGCAGCATGGTCCAGCGCCGGTTCGTCGGCCAGTCGCATGCGCGGGTGCGGGTCGACGTGGCCGGCTACCGGGCCCGCCGCAAGGAGGCGCTCGAGCGCTTCGCCCGCAGCGTCGCCGACAGTGTGAAGTCGTCCGGCGTCGCCAAGGCCCTCGACCCGATGAACTCGGCCGACCGTAAGGTCGTGCACGACGCGGTCAACGAGATGGAGGGCGTGGTGACCGTGTCGGAGGGCGAGGACGATGCTCGCCGGGTGGTGATCCGCCCGGCCTGAGGGCCGGTTCCGGACCACCGATGAGCGCGCGAAGCGGGCGAATCATCGGCGCAGTGAGCAGCCCGGACGGCCTGCTGGCCGTTCTAGAGAGGAGCCGGAGCCTGGGATTCCTCGGGCCCGGCTCCCTTCGCGTCCAGGTCGAGCACGCCCGGGGCTTCGCCGCGGGCGGCGAGGATGCGCCACCGGCGCCGCCGGCGAGGTTCGTCGACCTGGGCAGCGGCGGCGGCGTGCCGGGGCTGGTGCTGGCCGGCTTGTGGCGGGAGAGCGAGTGCGTGCTGCTCGACGCGGCGGCGAGGCGGTGCGAGTTCCTGGCCGAAGCCGTGCGGGAGCTGGGTTGGGAGGGACGCATCGAGGTGGTGCGGGCGAGGGCCGAGGAGGCGGGCCGTGAGCCGGCGCTGCGGGCAACGTGCGACCTGGTGGTGGCACGGAGCTTCGGGCCCCCCGCCGTCACGGCCGAGTGCGCCGCCCCCTTCCTGGTGGAAACAGGTCGGCTGACGGTCAGTGAGCCGCCCGAACCACCGCTCGGCCCCCCACGCTGGCCGGCGGCGGGTCTGGCGGAGCTGGGACTGGCGGCCGGCCCGGAGTGGCGCGTGCCGTTCCACTACCGCAGCTTCGTGCAGGTGGCGTCCTGCCCGGACCGCTACCCCCGCCGGGTGGGTGTGCCGGCGAAGCGGCCGTTGTTCTAGCGATCCGCTGCCGGATGGCCGGGGCCTGGTGTTCCACGTGGAACATGCGGCATCGCTTCGACTGTGGGGCCGACGCCAGGACGTAGGGCCGGCTGTTCCACGTGGAACACCGTGGCCGGTGGGGAGTGCGAGAGCGTCTGGGCTCGTCGGCCGGCTGTTCCACGTGGAACACCCGGTGGCGGCGAGGGTCGGAGATGCGGCCGGCCGCCAGACGGCTGGCGTGGACCGCTCGGGCGACAATGGCCGCGGGTCATGGTCGCCCGCGTCCCCGGCTGGGTGATGACGACGTGCCGTGTTCCACGTGGAACATGGCACGGGCACCGACGGCCGGCCGAAAGTGCAGCAAATCCGGGCGCGATGTTCCACATGGAACATCGCCGTGGTTGCGAAACCCCGCTTGACCCGGAACCGTTGGCCCGAAATCATGTGCCGGATGGCCGAGAGCATGCCTGATGCCCCGATCGGAGGCCGGGCAGCTTCCCGGCGGAAGCCGGGGTTCACGTTGCCAGGTTTGTCCGCCATCCCGTCGCTGGACGATCTCAGCGGCGGTTCTCAGACGTCCCGAAGCCCCTACGAGACTGCGCAGATCATGCCGCCTCCCCCAGCCGTCGTCGACGACCCTGCCGCCTCCTCCGCCTCCTCATCCGCTTCCGCCGAGGCTTCGGCGGGTGCGCCCTCACCGTCGCCGTTCCAGCGGCCCCTGCCCCGGTTCGTCGCCCTCGCCAACCAGAAGGGGGGCGTCGGCAAGACGACCACCGCCGTGAACCTGGGTGCCTGCCTCGCCGAGCTCGGGTACCGCACGCTCGTCGTGGACCTCGACCCCCAGGGGAATGCCAGCACCGGGCTGGGGATCAACATCCGTGACCTCCAGGCCTCGATGTACGACGTCGTGCTCAACGACCTTCCCATCGAGGACTGCGTCGAGGCGACCGCCGTCAAGCACCTGTTCGTCGCGCCCGCTGCGCTCGATCTTGCCGGTGCCGAGATCGAGCTCGTGCCGGCGTTCAGCCGGGAGATGCGGCTGCGTCGGGCGCTGGACGCCGTGCGGGACGACTACGACTTCGTCCTGATCGACTGCCCGCCCTCGCTGGGTCTTCTGACCGTCAACGGCCTGGCCGCCGCCAGCGAGGTCATGGTGCCGATCCAGTGCGAGTACTACGCCCTCGAAGGTCTCGGGCAGCTGTTGCGCAACGTCCAGCTGGTCCAGCGCAACCTGAACCCCGGGCTCGAGCTCAGCGCCATGGTGCTGGTGATGTACGACGCCCGGACCAAGCTGGCCGACCAGGTCGTCCACGAGGTGCGTGACCACTTCGGCGACAAGGTGTGCGCGAGCGTCGTGCCGCGGACGGTGCGGCTGAGCGAGGCGCCCTCGTTCGGGCAGCCCATCATCACCTTCGACCCGACCTCTCGCGGATCGATCGCCTATCGCAGCCTGGCCGTGGAGGTGAGTGGTGGAGCGGCGCAGCGGGCTGGGTAAGGGCCTCGGGGCGCTGATCCCGTCGGACGTCGTGGTCGGCGCCGCCGCACCGGCCCGTCCGGGCGTCCAGGAGCTGCCGATCAGCCAGATCGAGCCCAATCCCCTCCAGCCTCGCACGCACTTCGACGAGGAATCGCTCGCCGGCCTCACCGCCTCGATCCGCGAGCTCGGGGTGCTCCAGCCGATCCTCGTGCGCGAGCTGAGCGCAAACCGCTATACCCTCATCGCCGGCGAGCGGCGCTGGCGGGCGGCCAAGCGGGCCGGGCTCCAGTACATCCCTGTCATCGTGCGCGTCGCGAGCGACGAGCTGACCCTGCAGCAGGCGCTGGTCGAGAACCTCCACCGCGACGATCTCAACCCCCTCGAGGAGGCCGCCGCCTATCAGCAGCTCATCGAGGACTTCAACATGACGCAGGAGGCCGTCGCCCACCGGGTCGGCAAGAGCCGCTCCGCCGTGGCCAACCTCCTGCGGCTGTTCCAGCTGCCGCCCCAGGTGCAACGCCTGGTCGCCGACGGGCAGCTGTCCGCCGGGCACGCCAAGGCGCTGCTGGCCACGCCCGACCGGTCGTTCCAGGAGGCGGTCGCGCGGCGGGTGGCGGCGGAGGGACTCACCGTGCGGGACGTCGAGGAAGCCGTCCGCCAACGCAACGGGATCGGCCCGCCCCAACCGGTGCCCGACGGCGGCCGGCCCGGGGCCAAGCTACGGGCGCCTGGCCTGCTCGAGCTGGAGGAGCTGCTGGCCGAGCAGCTCGACACCCGGGTGAAGATCGACCTCGGGCCGAAGCGGGGCAAGGTCGTCATCGAGTTCGCCGACCTCGAGGACCTCGAGCGCATCTATCGGGTGATGGCGCACGCCAACCCTGAAGCACGACGGCCCATGTGAGGACGTGCAACGGGTCGATAGGGCCCGAAAAAGACTAAACCCCAGCCTGAGGATGGGGCGCCTCAAGCTGGGGTCGATGTATCCACAACCTTTCGCACAGGTTGTGGATACGTGGGTTGGACGGGCGTCAGGGCAGGAATTCGCCCAGCTCAGCCAGAAGCTGACCCTTGCCCTTGGCGCCGACCAGGCGCTTCTGCGCGGTGCCGTCCTTGAAGACGATGAGGGTCGGGATGCTCATCACGTCGAAGCGCCGAGCGATCTCGGGATTGTCGTCGACGTTGAGCTTGGCGACCGTGAGCTTGCCGGCGTGCTCGCTGGCGATCTCCTCGAGGATCGGGGCGATCATCTTGCACGGCCCGCACCACTCGGCCCAGAAGTCGACGACGACGGCCTCGCTCGCGGCGCCGATCGTCTCGTCGAACGTGGACTCGGTCAGGGTGCTGATGCTTCCAGCCATGGTGGGCGTGACCTTCCTTGAAGTCGTTGCGTAAAGAACCACTGATCAGAACAGCGCCGGTGCCTCCCGTGTTCCCGTCCGGGGGCGGGCGATGCGTCCCCTTCAGCCGTGCTGGGTCTCCAGCCAGCGCTCGGCGTCGATCGCCGCCTTGCACCCGGCGCCTGCCGCGGTGATCGCCTGCCGGTAGGTGTGGTCGTGGACGTCGCCGGCCGAGAACACGCCCTCGACGTTGGTCGACGTGGAGCCCCATCCGAGGCTCGTGAGCAGGTATCCCGACTCCTCCATCTCGAGCTGGCCCTTGAACAGGTCGGTGCTCGGCTTGTGGCCGATCGCCACGAACAGCCCGGTCACCGGAAGCAGGCTCGCCTCGTCGGTGAGCACGTTGCGCACCCGGACCCCGGCGAGCATCGTGTCGCCCTCGACGCCGTCGACGACGTGGTTCCACAGGAAGCGGATCTTCTCGTTGGCGAACGCCCGGTCCTGCATGATCTTCGACGCCCGCAGCTGGTCGCGCCGGTGGATCACCGTCACCGACCGGGCGAACTTCGTGAGGAAGATCGCCTCCTCCAGCGCCGAATCGCCGCCGCCGACAACGGCGATGTCGTGGTCGCGGAAGAAGAAGCCGTCGCAGGTGGCGCACGTCGACAAGCCGTGGCCGATCAGCTCGGTCTCGCGGTCGACGCCCAGCATGAGCGACTGCGCGCCCGTGGCGACGATGAGGGCCTCGGCCTGGTAGGTCGGCTCTGCCGCGTCGGGGTCGCCGACCCACACCCCGAACGGGCGCGATGACACGTCGACCCGGGTCGCCTTCTCGGTGCGCACGTCGGTGCCGAAGCGGATGGCCTGCTCGCGGAACCGCACCATCAGCTCGGGGCCCATGATGCCCTCGGGGAAGCCGGGGAAGTTCTCGACCTCGGTGGTGAGCATGAGCTGCCCGCCCGGCTGGTCGCTCGTCGAGGACGGCTCGCCCTCGAGCAGCAGCGGCTCGAGGTTGGCCCGGGCGGCGTAGATGGCGGCGGTCAGGCCCGCCGGCCCGGCACCGATGATGATGACCTTGCGCTTGTCGATCACGTGCCTGCTCGTTCCTGTGTCAGAACCTGGCGCACCGGCCCGCTGGCGGACCCGTGCGCGAACGACAACGCCTGGTGGCCCTGTCTATCTTCCCGCAGGCGCGTTGCGACGAGACCACAGGATGACCCCGGCGGCGGAGAACAGTAGGCCCAGCAGCAGGTACGTGGCCCACACGTCGCCCGGCAGGTACGTGTTGATGATCCGGACCAGGAACACGATGGCCGTGACCAGGACGGCGGTGCCGACGATGGCCGCGAACGTGCCGTAGACGATCGCCCGGGCGACGGTGATCGCCCGGCCGGTGGCCGCGTCGCGGACGGTCCCGACCACCCGCTCGATCGTGTCGGCCACCTGGGTGGGCAGGTCGTCGCCCGCCGGGGGTGCGGCGGGGCGGCCGCTCTGCAAGGGTGTGGTGGCGTTCGCCATGGCGGGGAGCCTAGTGGTGCCGCCTGCGGCGCTCAGTCGACCGGACGATCGGCCACGACGCGGCAGGACGTGTCGAGCGCCACCATCCGCGGGCCGGCCTGGGTCCGCACGAGCCAGACGTCGACGTGGGTGCCCGCCAGCCTCGCCGCGGCGTGGGCCAGCACACCGGACTGGCCGCCGACCGCGGCGTCCGGCAGGTCGGCGCCGCTGCACGTCGCGAACCCCCCGGGCAACGCGACCGACGCGGCTGCCCCGCCCGCCCCGAGCGACGTGGTCGTGGCGGACTCATCGGAGCCCAGCGGCTCGGGCGGCTCGGCGCCGGGCGCGGCCTGGGAGAGGATGCTCGTGCCGTCCACCCGGGCGGCCAGGTCGTCCGCGGTGGCGAAGTCCCCGAGGTCGCCGAGGTCGACCACCACGGCGGCGGAGGACTCCCGGGCCTCGGCCCCCCCGTCGTCGGACTCGGGGACCGGCGACGCCGGCGCCTCGTCCGCGGCGGACATGGTCTCCCCCGAGTCGCTCGACGACGACGAGCCCCCGAGCCCTCCGGCCAGGGCCAGCAGGCCGACCACCCCGGCCAGCACCGCGACCGTGGCGGCCGCGCCCAGCCAGGCGGGGATGCCCCGCCGCTCGCGGCGCGCGCCGCGAGCGGCGCGGGCCGGTCCTCGCCGTCGAACACGGCGAGCGCCGCCGCCAGGCCGGCCTCCCGGGCCGCCGGCGACTGTGGCGAGACGTCGCGCAGCCGGTCGCGGGCCGCCGCCAGCTCGGCGGCCCGGGCGACGACTGCCGGGTCGCGCCGGGCCGCGGTCGCCTCGTCGGCGGGGAGGTCCCCGTCGAGCAGGGCGGAGGCCAGCTCGTCGGTCGGTCGTCGTCTGCGGTGGTCATGGTTGTGTCGTAGGACGGTCGGGGGCGGCCGCCCGGTTCCCGAGCAGGTCGGACAGCAGCGCCCGGCCGCGGGCGATGCGGGAGCGGACGGTGCCGGGCGGGATGTCGAGCACCCGGGCGATCTCGGCGTAGTCGAGGTCGCACAGGTCGCGGAGCACGACGGCGGCGCGGAACTCGGACGGCAGCTGGGCCACGGCCGCGTCGATGTCGAGGCGGGCGGCGACGGCCTCGATCCCGGGGTCGGCGGTGTCCGGTCCCGGCCGGAACGTCGCGATCGGCGGGCTGGTCGCGGCGTCGGCCCCGACGCCGTCGGGGAACAGCGCCACCGCACCCGGCACCGGCCGCCGGGCCCGCCGGCGCATCTCGTCCAGGCACGCATTGGTCATCACCCGGTAGGCCCACGTGGTGAACGCCGGCGCGCCCGTCGTAGCGCCGGATGCCCCGGACGATCGCGATCAGGCCCTCCTGGAGGGCGTCGGCGGCGTCGCCGTCGTTGCCCAGCATCCGCCGGCACAGGCGCCACCAGCGGTCGTGGTGACGCCGCAGCAGTGCGTCGAGCGCGTCCCGGTCACCCGCCCGGGCGGCGGCGCCGAGCGACCGGTCGTCAGGGTCGGCAGCGATGCCGACACAGTAGGTCAGCGGGTGAGGCGGACTTCCCGCACCACGACCTCGCTGTCGTCGCCGGCGCGGGTGAACCACAACAGCACGGCGCCGCCCCGGGCGCCGAGGTCGACCGTCGTCGTGCCCTCGGTGCCGGCGTCGACCGTGGCCACCGGCTCGCCCCAGCCGTCGAGCTCGTCGGCCGGGCTGTCGGCCACGTACACCTCGGCCTGCCACCCGACCGACGGGGTCTCCAGCTCCAGCGTCTTCAGCTCGCCGGCCTGCTCCAGCTCGAGCACCAGCCCGACGCCGGGCTTGAGCCCGCCCCAGTCGGGGTTGACGTAGCTCTCGGTCGACCAGGCCGTGGCGCCGTCGCCGTCGATGGCGTTGCCGGCCTCGGCCTCGTCGTGGTGCTCGGCGCGGTCGCCGACGGGATCGAAGTCGATCGTGCGGGCGATCGCCACCGACTCGTCGGCCGGCTGCTCCGGCGTCGTCTCGTCCGGCGCCTCGTCGCCGCCGAACAGTCCCGTGCTCGACCCCTTGATCAGCAGCCCGGCCACGCCCAGCGCCACCGCCACCAGCACGACCAGCAGCGTCGGGACCAGCCACCGGCGCTCGCTGTCGGCGAAGCGGACCGCCGACCCGCCGGCCGGCGTCGACAGGGGGCGGGTACCCGGCGTGCGTGCGCCCGGGGGCGGCGGGGGAGGGAGCCGGGCGGGCACCGGCTCGGCCACCGTGGCGTCAACGGTCGCCGGCCCGTCGTTCGCTCCGGCGCCGAACAGCGCGGCCCGGGCATCGGTGGCCGTCGGGTAGCGGCCGTCGGGGTCGCGGGCGAGCAGCCGCATGGTGATCGCCTCGAGCTCGCGGGGAACCCCCGCCTTCACCAGCCGGGGCCGGGGCGGGTCGCCGTGCAGCCGGGCCAGCGCCGTGGCCGAGGAGCTGTCGCCCTCGAACGGCACCCGCCCGCACAGCATCTCGTAGAGCACGACCCCGAGGCTGTAGAGGTCGGTGCGCCCGTCGACGTGCTTGGCCTCGACCTGCTCGGGCGCCAGGTACTTGGCGGTGCCGAGGAACGACCCCTCCTGCGTGAGGTCGGCCGACTCGGCCGCCTTGGCGATGCCGAAGTCGCCCACCTTCACCCGGCCGTCCTCGGACAGCAGGATGTTGGCAGGCTTGATGTCGCGGTGGACGAGCCCGGCCGCGTGCGCCACGGCCAGTGCGCCGGCCACCTGCGCGGCGATGTTGGCCGCCACCCACGGGTCGACCGGGCCGTCGTCGAGCCGCTGGCGCAAGGTCTGGCCGCGCACCAACTCCATGACGATCGCCTCGACGCCGTCCTCGCTGCACGTGTCGTAGACGTTGACGATCGACGGGTGCGACAGGCGGGCGACCGCGATCGCCTCGTGGCGGAAACGGGTGACGAACGTCTCGTCCGCCGCCAGGTGCTGGTGCAGGATCTTGACCGCGATCGCGCGCCGTAGGACCTCGTCGGTGCCGAGCCAGACCTGGGCCATACCCCCGGACGCGAGCATCTCGTCCAGCCGGTACCGCCCGCCCAGGAGCGCGCCGGCCGTGACGGCGGCTGCTTGCGACGGGCCAGAAGGGGGAGGCGTCACTGCCACGGTACGCCCACCGTAGTCAGTCGGGGCGCGGGCCGTGCGGTCAGGAAATGCGTCAGATGCCCCGTGATGCCGGCCGGATCAGGCCGGATCGACCCACGCCAGCCCCATCACCCGCGGGCCGCCATGGGTGCCGATCGTCGGGCCGATGACGGTCACGCGCACCTTGTCCGCCGGATAGCGGGGGGCGAGCAGGGCGAGCATGTCGTCGAGGTCGGGGGCCTTGCCGTGGGCGATGGTCAGGTGCTCGACCGTGGGCCGCTCGAACACCTGGTCGCGCAGCCACTCCAGCGCCTTGCGCCGCGTGCGGGCCCGGCCGGCCTCGGCCACCTCGCCGGTGGAGATGTCGAGCAGCGGCTTGATCGACAGCAGCGAGCCGAGCAGCGCCTGGGCCCCGCCGATCCGCCCACCCTTCTTGAGGTTGTCCAGCGTGTCGAGGGCGCCGAGCACCCGGGTGCGGGCGGCCATGTCCTCGACCAGCGCCACGACCTCGTCGGCGCCCGCGCCCCGGCCCGCCGCCTCGGATGCGGATCGCACCAGCGTGCCCAGGCCGGCGGTGATCGTCCGGGAGTCGACGACCCGGACGTCCAGATCGCCCTCCAGCGCCGCGGCCCCGTTCTGCGCCGACTGGATCGTGGCCGACAACCCGGACGACAGCGTGATGCACACCACCGCGTCGGCGCCCGAGGTGGCCTGGCGGCGGTACGCGGCCTCGAACGCGCCGGGCGACGGAGCGGACGTCTCGGGCAGGTCCGACGAGGCGGCCAGCTTGTCGTAGAACTCGCCGACCGACAGGTCGACGCCGTCGGTGTACTCCTCCGCGCCGAACCGGACCGTCAACGGCACGACCTCGACGCCGAGCGCGCTGGCCTCGTCCGCGGTGAGGTCGGCGGACGAGTCGGTGACGATGCGGACCGGCATGGGCGGCGACGCTAGCGGACGCCGCCGCCGCTGCCTTGCACAGCGTGGTCGCCGGCCATGTGGGCAGGGCGGTAGGCCACGCCGGCGTCCGCTGGTGCGCGCGCTCCGTCACCGTCCGGGTCGGTGTCCGGCTCCCCGCCGGCCGGCATGAGGTGCCGCGACCGCCGGGCCCTGCGCCAGTGCCGCAGCCACCACACGGCGAGGAACAGGCCCGCGCCGATCGACAGCAGCAGGCCCACGCCGGAGATGGCGGTCGAGCGGATGTCGAAGGTGGACGTGTCGAGAAGCAGCGAGCCGTCGGGGCTGGTGACCCGCACGACCATCGTGAACGCGCCGGACGTGCGCACCCGGACCGGCACCTCGATGCGGGTGGTCCCCGGCGCGAGCGTGGCGGCGATGAAGTCGCCCTCGGGGAACTCCAGTTGGTCGCTGTCGACCTGGACCATCACGTTGACGTCGCGGTCGGTGTTGTTGGTCAACTGGACCGGGATCGAGCTGGAGCGGGACGTCAGCGTGATGCGGAACTGGTCGGGCAGCGTCACCGACCCGGCGACCGCGCCCAGCGCCTGGTTGACGTGGTCGACGTAGGCGGCCCGGGCGTCGTCGGGTGTGGCCGTGCCGGTGCTGACGAGCAGCGACCGGCGCAGATCGGTGGCGATGGTCGGATCGCCGGTCACGCCCGCCACCCCGTCGATGCCGGACCGGGCCGCCTGCAGGCCGGCGGAGATCGGCGTGAGGTCGTGGGATACCTCGGTGGGCGGCGAGGGCGACGACGCCCGCGTCCCCCTCGGCCGGCGGGACATCCGCGAACAGCTTGTCTAGGCCCACCGCCTGGACGGCCTGGCCGTCGCCCAGCCCGGCGACCGCCACCGCCACGGCGGCCGGATCGATCTCGGCGTCGGCCGGGATGCGGACGGCGACCGCCCGGGGGAGCGCCGGCGCCTCCAGCCACATGGCCGTGAGCTCGCCGATGAAGCGGTGGGCACCGAGGACGCCGTCGCCGCCGGTGAGCTGCTCGGCCAGCGCGGGATCGTCGACCATGCCCAGCGGCCCGCCGTCGCCCAGCCGCACCGGCGTCTCGGGCACGTCGCCGGCCCCGTCGTCGGCGTCCCCCCGGCCGCCGCTGCGGCTCGCCCGCTCGCCCCGGCCCGCCGGCTCGACGGCGCTCGGCGGGACCAGCACCCGGGCGTAGCCGAGATCCACGGCGTCGCGGGCCGCCTCCGCCCCGAGCGTGCCGCCCGCCAGCCAGATGCCGCCGGTGGGCTCGACGCCGAGCCGGTCGCGCACCACCGCGACCCCCGCGTCGCGCTGGTGCGACCGCCTCGCCCGCCAGGCCGGCCGCCTCGAGGGCGGTGAGGTCGACGTCGACATAGGGCCGGGCGAGCACGCCGCGGCGCTGGGCGTCCGCCGCCAGCCGCTCGAGCAGGGCGGCGCCGGCGGGATCGTCGGGCGCCGCCAGGCCGTCCAGCGTCTCGGGCACCGGCGCCACGGTCAGCGGCCGATCCTGCGTCTCATCGAGGACCTCGACCCGCTCCCGGATCCGGGCCAGCGTGTCGTCGCCCGCGGCGCGGCTGCCGTCGGGCTGGAGGATCGGCGGCCCGCCGCCCACGTCGAGGACCACGGCCACGTCCAGCGGGCGGAACTCCGGCGTCGGCCGGCTCAAGTAGGACAGGTAGGTGACGAACGCTGTCGAGCTCGCTGCCGTCGGCGGCCAGGAGCTGCACCTCGACCGGGTAGGCCCCCCGACCGGGCAGGTCCAGGTCGTCGCCGACCGCGAAGCCGGTGGTGTAGACGCCGGGCGCGGTGGCGGGAAGCTGAGCCAGCGGCTTGCGGCCGCCGTTGGCGATCACGTCGCCCAGCTCGCCCTCCAACGTGCGGCGGAAGTCCTGCCGCGCGCTCGGGGCCTCATGCACGACCAGGCGCAGCGCCGCGTCCGCCGGGGCACCGGTCACCTGCACCTCGACGTCGAACCGCTCGCCCCGGTGCACCCAGGTGGTCTGGCCCACCAGAGCGACCTCCGGCGCGCCCTGGCCGGGCGCCGCGCCCGTGGCCGGTGCTGCCGCCAGCACGACCGCCAGCACGACAGCCGCCAGCGCAGCCGCCGCCAGGCCCCGCGCCCGCCCGCGGGTCATCGCCCCCCGCCCAGCGCCGAGCGCCCGGCGGGCGTGGCCGCGGCGCGGCCGAGCGCCGGTGCATCATCGAAGTCGATCTGGAGCACGGCCAGGCCGTCGGCCTGGAGCACGAAGCCGGCCTGGTGGTAGAGCCGCAGCGACCGGCGGTTGCCCTCCTGCGTGTTGACCAGCGCGTCGCGGGCGCCCCAACGCCGCAGCCAGCGAAGGCCGTCGTGGAGCAGCGCCGCGCCGATGCGCCGGCCCTGGGCCGCGGGGTGGACGGCCAGCCGCTGGACGTAGCCCCGGGACCCCGCCCGGCCGCAGACCGCGTAGCCGACGATCGCCTCGCCGGACCGCGCCACCTGGAAGTGGACGCTGGTCGTGGCGGTCAGCGCCTCGGCCAGGCCGGCCTGGTCGAGCCGCCAGAACGGGGCGAACGCCGCGGTGTCGACCTCCAGCACCTCGGCGTGGTCGCGGCGCCGACCCCGGCGCAGGTCGACCCCGGGCGTCGGCGGGGCGGCGACCAGCCGGTCGAACCGGTGCTGGAGCAGGTGGAGCCGCTCGATCTCGACGAACCCCGACTGCAGGAACGGCGCCCGGTCGGCGCGGTGGAGCGCGGCGGTGATGGCCGAGCGGTAGCCGGACCGGCGCAGGTCCCGCAGCGAGCGCTCGACGTCCCGGGTGCTGAGCGGACCGAGGACGTCGCCCGCGGGTGCGACGTGGGCGACGTGGTGGTCGCCGTGCCACGGGCGGACGCGGCAGGCGCGATCGCCCGCCGGTCGGCGTGCGCATGAGGCTCACTGGTGCACCCTTCGGGATGCACGCAGTGAGCCATCGGCACTGCGTGCCGGGTAGATCACTGCACCTCTGATTCGCTCGCTTCGCTCGCTCATCGTCGGTGACCCCGCGGCGCCTGGGTCATATCCGGCAAGCGTAGGCATCCGAGGGCGCGATCCGGGTGCTGGGCCGGCCCTCGCCCGTTAGCGTCGGAACGAGATGTCCGTCCTGTTCGTGACCCATGAGCGCTACGGCGACCATCAGACCGGCCACGGCCACCCGGAGCGGCCGGAGCGGCTCGAGGCGGTGATGGACGGCGCCCGGCTCTCGGGGCTCGACTCCGACCTCGTGTGGGTCGAGCCGCGGCCGGCCACGACGCGCGAGGTCGAGCGGGTCCACACCGCCACCTACGTCGCGGCGCTGGAGAGGTTCTGCAAGATCGGCGGGGGCCACCTCGACGCCGACACCGCCGCGGGGCCGGCCTCGTGGGAGGTCGCCCTGCTGGCCGCGGGCGCCGGCCTGGCCGCGGTCGACCGCCTGCGGGCGGGGGAGGGGCGCGCGGCGTTCTGCGCGGTGCGGCCACCGGGCCACCACGCCCTGTCCGCCCGGGCGATGGGCTTCTGCCTCTTCAACAACGTGGCGGTCACGGCCGCCGCCCTGGCAGAGGCCGGGGAGCGGGTGCTGCTCGTCGACTACGACGCCCACCACGGCAACGGCACCCAGGACACGTTCTACGACGACCGCCGGGTCACGTACGTCTCGTTCCACCAGCACCCGCTGTACCCGGGCACCGGGTCGGTGTTCGAGACCGGCGAGGCCGAGGGCGTGGCCCGGACCCTCAACGTCCCGCTGCCCCCGCACGCCACCGGCGACGTCTACCGGCAGGCGATCGAGGACGTGGTGGTGCCGCTCGTCGAGGAGGTCCGGGCGACCTGGCTGCTGCTGTCGGCCGGCTTCGACGCCCACCGGGCCGACCCGCTGACCGACCTCGGCCTGACGGCCGGCGACTACGCCGACATCGCCGCCGCGCTGGTCGAGCTGGTCCCCGAGGGCCGGGTGCTGGCGTTCCTGGAGGGCGGCTACGACCTGGAGGCGCTGCGCGACTCGACCGCCGCCACCCTGGCCGCGCTGGGCGGCGAGCGCCTGCACCCCGAGGCGCCCACCGGCGGGGGACCGGGGCGCGACGCGGTGGCCGCCGCCCAGGTCGCGCACCGACGGGCGCTGGGGTCGTAGCCGGCCGTTTCGGCGACCGCCGCTAGCCTCGCACCGCGTGATCCCCGAGCGGCTCGAGCCCATCCTCGCCGACGTGGCGCCGCTCGCCGACCGCTTCGTGGCGGGCGGCCATCGGCTCTACCTGGTGGGCGGGATCGTCGCGCGACGTCGTGCTCGACCGGGTGCGGCCCGGCGCCGACCTCGATCTGACGACCGACGCCCGGCCCGAGCGGACGCGGGCCCTGCTCGACGGGTGGGCCGACGCGATCTGGACCCAGGGCGAGGCGTTCGGCACGATCGGCGCGCGCAAGGACGACACCACCTTCGAGATCACGACCCACCGGGCCGAGGCCTACCCGCTCGACTCGCGCAAGCCGCACGTGGTGTACGGCGACGACATCGCCGAGGACCTGTCCCGCCGCGACTTCACCGTCAACGCCATGGCCCTCCGGCTCCCCGAGGTCGAGCTGATCGACCCGTACGGCGGCGTCGCCGACCTCGGGGCGCACGTTCTGCGCACGCCGTTGGCGCCCGAGGTGTCGTTCTCCGACGACCCGCTGCGGATGCTGCGGGCGGCCCGCTTCATCGCCGGCTACGGGCTGGAACCGGCGCCCGAGCTGGTCGCCGCGGTGCGGGACCTGCGGGGGCGGCTGGACATCGTGTCGGCCGAGCGCGTCCGCGACGAGCTGTCCAAGCTGCTCGTGGTCGACGATCCGAGCACCGGACTCTGGTTCCTGGCCGACACCGAGCTGTCCGACGAGTTCCTCCCCGAGCTGCGGGCGCTGCGCCTGGAGCAGGACCCGATCCACCGCCACAAGGACGTGCTCGCCCACACGATCGCGGTGGTGGCGAAGACGTCGCCCCGGCTCACGCTGCGGCTGGCGGCGCTCCTCCACGACATCGGCAAGCCCCGGACCCGGACGATCGGGCCCCGGGGCGTGAGCTTTCACCACCACGAGGTCGTCGGCGCCCGCATGGCCGAGGCCCGGCTGCGCGAGCTGCGCTACCCGAACGACGTGGTCGAGGACGTGCGCCGGCTGGTGTTCCTGCACCTGCGGTTCCACGGCTACCAGGACGAGGTGTGGACCGACTCCGCGGTGCGCCGCTACGCCCGGGACGCCGGCCCGTTGCTCACCGACCTCAACGAGCTGACCCGCTGCGACTGCACGACCCGCAACGAGCGCAAGGCCCGGGTGCTCGCCGCCCGCATGGACGCCCTCGAGGCCCGCATCGCCGAGCTGCGCGAGCGGGAGGAGCTCGATGCGCTGCGCCCGGACATCGACGGCCGGCGGGTGATGGAGGTGCTCGGCATCGGCCCGGGCCGGGCGGTCGGCGAGGCGCTGGCCATGCTGCTGGAGGCCCGCCTCGACGAGGGCCCGCTCGGCGAGGAGGAGGCCGAACGCCGGCTGCGCGCCTGGTGGGCGGCCCGCCAGGCGACGACCTGACCGCCGGAGTGTCTGTTCAGGCCCCCAGCTTGCGCGCCCGGACGATCAGCGTCGGCGGCACCCAACGCATGGCGTCGGACCAGGCGTCGCCGGCGGCGGCGCGGTCGGGCTGCGGTTCGAGCAGCGCGTCCAATGCGAACCCCGCCCGCCCGAGACCGGCGAACAGGCTGCTGAGGGTGACCGTGCGGTCAGGCTCGTCGCGCCCCGCGTCGACCGACCAGGTCACCGGCGACGTGTCCCACCACGGGCGCCGCAGCACCGGCTCGCCGCCGCCGGGGTCGAGCATGACGAAGGCCGGGTGCGGCAGCGAGAACACGAACGGCCGCTCGGTGCGCAGCACCCGGTGGACCTGGCGGAACACCCGGTCGAGGTCGTCGACCGGGGCGAGGCCGTAGGCCGAGACCGCGGCGTCGATCGTGTCGGCGCGGACGAAGGCCAGCTCGGCCAGCGGGCCGTGGTGGACCTCGACCCGGACGCCCTCGCGTTCGGCCCGCTCGCGGGTGGCGGTCAGGTTGTCGGCGTCGTCGTCGACCGCGATGACCCGGGCCCCCGCCTTGGCCAGGGCCACCGCGCCCGCCCCGGCGCCGCACCCGAGCTCCAGCACCCGGCGCCCGTCGAGCCGGCCGAGCAGCCGCAGCTCGCTCTCGGGCGGGATCCCGGGGCCGTAGCGGACGGCGTCGGCGTCGAGTGTGGCGCCGGCGGCACCGGCGAGCGAGAAGCGGGTCCAAGCCATGCCCGCCAGTGTGGCGCGCGCCGCAAGCCGGAGCCGGTGGGTGGCCGCTCGACCGAGTAGCGCGCGCGAGCACGGCGCGGATGCGGTCGGCGCCGGCGGATGCCACACTCTCGGCAAGCCATGTCTGCCGAATCGCCGCCCGCGGTCACGGAAGGCCGACCACCGGTGGACGCCGGACAGGGGACGTCGCCCGGCGGATCCCTGCCGGGCGACGTTCCCGCGCTCGTCCTGTCCTGGGACGACGGCGGCCGGTGCGTCAGCGTCCGGGCCGACGTCCCCG
Organism: uncultured Acidimicrobiales bacterium; assembly: GCA_963830865.1. Classification (GTDB taxonomy): domain Bacteria; phylum Actinomycetota; class Acidimicrobiia; order Acidimicrobiales; family VFJN01; genus ZC4RG19. The sequence continues at coordinate 340,082 of CAWHNU010000004.1, forward strand.
ACAGCGGCTCCCCCTGGCCCGAGCTGTGCGGCGATGGCTGGCTGGCGCTGCTCCACCCGGGCGACCGGCGGCGCGCCGCCGAGCGGCTGCGGGCGGTGCTGGACGGCGAGGGCGACCGGGAGGAGTCCCTGCGCCTCGCCGGCGGCGACCGCTGGGCGATCCTGCGCATCCATCCGGTCTCGCCGCCCCCGGGCACCTCGCCGGGCGGGGCCCGGGCCAGCGGGGTGCTGGTCGACGCCACCCGGTCCCTCGGGTCCTCGGCCGGCATGGTGCGGTTGGTGGAGGGGTTCAACCGGCTGCGGCATCCCGCCGATGTCGTGCGGGCCATGCTCGACGAGGGGCTGGAGATCGTGGGCGGCCGCACCGCGGTGCTCCACATCCTGGCCGACACCGAGGACGCGCTGGTCGTGGCCGGGTCCGCGGGCGTGCCCGAGGACGTCGTCGAGGAGCGCTTCGGCCGCATCCCCCTGTCGTCGCCGCTGCCGTCGGCCGAGGTCCTGCGGACCGGCCAGACGGTCGTCGTGTCCACCGACGACGAGCGGCGCGAGCGCTACCCGGGCCTCGACGGCATGGAGATCAACTACGACCCGGCCTTCGTCGTGATGCCGCTCAACGACGCCGTCGGCCGCCCGTTCGGCGCCCTGGGCGTCGGCTTCGCCGACGGGGCCCGGTTCGGCGGGCGCGACCTCGACTTCCTCCAGGACGTGGCCGCCCAGTGCGCCCTCGCCCTCGACCGGGCCCGGCTCGCCGACGCCACGGTGCGCGACCAGGAGCACCTGGCTTTCCTCGACGAGCTGAGCGGCATGCTGGCGAGCAGCCTGGAGATGGGGACCACCCTCACCCGGCTGGCCGAGCTGACCGTGCCCCGCATCGCCGACTGGTGCGTGGTCCGCCTGGCGGTCTCCGCCGCCGACCCCCGCCCACCGATCGGCGCCGCCCACGTCGTCCCCGACCGGGTCGACCACCTCGTCCGCCTGGCCCTGCACCTGCCCCGCGAGCTGGCCCGGATGGGCGAGCTGGGGGAGGCGCTGGCCAACAACCGCCCGCTCATCCGCAACTCGCGGGGCGGCGAGATGCTGCAGTCGCTGTTCGAGGGCGACGTCGACCGCGGGCTGCTGGCCGAGCTCGGGGTCGACGGGGTGGCGATCTTCCCGCTCCAGGCGCGGGGCCGGCTCGTCGGCGCGCTGGGCTTCGGCAACGGCCCGGGGCGGACGTTCGCGGCGTCCGACGTCGAGCTGGCCAAGGCCGTCGCCAGCCGGGCCGCGGTGATCGTCGACAACGCCCGGCTGTTCCACGAGCAGTCGGGCGTGGCCCGGGCCCTGCAGGACAGCCTGCTGCCGGGCAGCCTGCCCGCGATTCCGGGGATCGAGCTGGGCGCCCGCTACCGGGCCGCCGGGGAGGGCTTCGACGTCGGCGGCGACTTCTACGACGCGTTCCAGGCCGACGCCAACTGGTGGATCGTCGCCGTCGGCGACGTGTGCGGCCACGGGGTCGAGGCGGCGGCGACGACCGGCCTCGTCCGCCACACGATCCGCTCGGCGGCGATGAGCGGGGTGATGCCCTCGGCCGTGCTCACCCACCTGAACGAGATGCTGCTGCGGGCGGCCGCCGAGCGCGACGCGCTCGACGACGAGCGGCTGCCGGTGAGCCCCGGGTTCTGCACGGTGCTCGTCGGCGCCGTGCAGACGACCGACCGGGGCGTCGACATCATCTTGTGCTCGGGCGGCCACCCCCTGCCGCTGGTGCGACGGACCGCCGGCCGGGTCGAGCCGGTCGGCGTGCCGGGAACGCTGCTCGGCGTGACGCACGAGCTGCACCTGTCCGACTCGGTCGTCCACCTCGATCCCGGCGAGGTGCTGGTCTGCTACACGGACGGCCTGGCCGACCGCCGCTCGGGGCGGCGCACGTTCGGCGAGGAGGGCATCGTCAAGGCCATCTACCAGGGCACGGGGATGTCGGCCGACGACCTGGCCCGGCTGATCGAGTCCGAGGCGGTGACCTTCGTGGACGAGGAGCCGACCGACGACATGGCGGTGCTGGTCCTGCGGTCCCGCCCGGCGGCGCCGCCAGCCTGACGTCCGTCAGTCGAATCGGCCGGTGGCGACGATGTCCGCGGAGGGTGCGACCGACCCGCCGGCGGGCTCGACGCTGAGGGCGAGGTCGACCAGGTCGGCCGGCGCGCCCAGCGCGGCCACGGGGGCGGACCCGTCGCCGACCATGCCGAGCGACACCGGGGCGGGGCCGCCCACCTTCCACAGCTGGTACTCCTGGCCCTCGGGCAGCGTCGGCAGGTCGTCCACCAGCACGTAGGCGGTGCCGTCGTCGACCACGACCCGGGCGACGTCGCCCTGGTCGCCCGCCAGCTCGGCGACGTTCCCGTCGGCGTCGCGGAGCGCGGCGGCGGCGAGGTCGCCGAGGTCGGACGTCTGGCTCGGACGCACCACCGTGGCCAGCCCGACGACGAGCACCAGCGCGGCCGCGGCCGCCAGCCCGGCGAGGACGAACCGGCGGGTCCGGCCGGGGTCGGCCGGGCGCAGGTGCGTCGGGCGGTCGGGCATCGGCGCCACGGTGCCCGCCGGGACGGGCCAGCCCCGACCGTCGGAGGGCGGCGGCGGGCCGGCCTGCACGGGCGGCGGGGGCCGCTCGGCCGTCCCGCCCCGGGCCGGCAGGGGCGTGGGCAGGTCGGACGCCCCGATCTGGCTGGCGATGCGCGACCACACGGCCGGCGGCGGGGGCTCGTCGAGCGTCAGCGCGGCGAGCGCGGCGCGGTGGGCGTCCAGCTCGGCCGCGCACTCGGGGCAGGTGGCGAGGTGGGCCTCGACCGCGCGCCGCTCGTCGCCCTCGAGCGCGTCGAGCGCGTAGACCGCGAGCTCGTCCAGGGGATGGTCCGCGGGGCTCACAGCGTCACCCCCTCGGCCTCGAGGGCGCGCCGCAGCCGGGCGAGGCCGGCGCGGATGCGGCTCTTGACGGTGCCTTCGGGCTGGCCGAGCGCCACGGCCGCCTCCCGGTAGGTCCGGCCGCCGAAGTAGGCCAGCACGATCGGCTCCCGCTCCTCGGTCGGCAGTGCGTCGAGCGCCCGCCGCACCTCGTCGGCGACGGTGAGACCGGCCACTGTCCCCTCGACGTCGCCCTCGATCGGGATCGCCGGGGCGAGCTGCCCGTCGCGCTCCTGGCGCCGCCGCCGGGCCTCCTCGGAGCGGACCACGTCGACGCTGCGGGCGTGTGCGACCGCGAGCAACCACGACCGGAGGGACCCCCGGCCGGGATCGAAGCGCTCGGGCGCGGACCACAGTTCGGTGAACACGGTCTGGCACACCTCTTCGGCCAGATGATCGTCGCGCAGGACGCGGCGGGCCAGTCCCCAGACCGCGCCGCCGTAGCGGCGGTAGATCTCGGCGAGGGCGCGCTGGTCACCCTGTGCCACGCCGCGGGCGAGGACGTCGTCCGCCGGCCGGTCGTGGGTCGCGGGGCCCATCTCGGGCGGACACCGTAGCGTCGGCTCGGCACGGTGGCGGCGGGGGCCCTCACGCCGCGCTCGCCGCCGGGCCCCCCCGCACGAGCGGGCCCGCGTAACGGTCCACCGCCCCCGACACCAGAGCGAGCCGCGCCTGACCGGGCAGCCGGTCGATGCGCTGGTCGACGCGGGCGGCGATGGCCCGCCCGGCCTCGTCGCCGAACAGCGTCCGGATCATGAAGGCGACCTCGGCCTTCGGCATGACGCCCGCGCCGACCGGGCGCCACAGCCGCCGCAGTGCGGCCCGGACCACCCGCCGGGCGCGGCGGTCGTCGGCCAACCGCTCGCCGGCCTCGCCGGCGTAGAACGCGACGTGGGTGCCCTCCTGGCGCATGATCCGGTTGAGCAGGTCGGTCAGCGTCGGGTGCTGGGCCCGGGCGACGAGGCGGGCGTAGCCGGCCTGGGTCGTCCACTCGTTGACTGCGCCCCAGGTCATGTGCAGCGCCCCGAAGGCGCCGGACGCCATCGCCGCGCCCAGCGAGTGCAGCGCCGGCGCCAGCCGGTCGCGCACGCCCAGGCCCCGGCGCATGGGCGCTATCCGGGCCGGCCCGGAGGCCTCGCCGTGGGCGGCCAGCACCTTGCCGATCGCCTCGCCGTGCCACATCTCCTCGTAGCTCCACACGGTGAGGAACGTCGTGATGCGGGGGTCGCGGTGCACGGGGGTGACCAGCAGGTCGCGCAGGTAGCAGACGGTGTGGTGCTCGACGTCGTGCATGTAGCGCAGGCAGCGCAGCGAGTCGGCGTCGAGGGGCCGGTCGCGGAAGGCGTCGAACTCGACCCCGCTGAGGTCGAGTCGCCCCGCACGGTTGGCGTATCGGTCGATGTCCAGTCGCACGCCTGTGATTCGGACCGGGGCCGGATCCGGATGACGAATCCCCAGGTCCGGCGCCGGTCCGTAGCGTCATGCGCCGGCGATGAATGCCTCCAGCGCGTCCCGGGCCACGTCGTCATGGACCTGGGCGGGCGGCGACTTCATGAAGTACTGGCAGGCGGGGACGACCGGGCCGCCGATGCCCCGGTCGAGGGCCAGCTTGGCGCACCGGACGGCGTCGATGATCACGCCGGCCGAGTTGGGCGAGTCGTGCACCTCGAGCTTGAGCTCGACGGTGAGCGGTACGTCGCCGAAGTTGCGGCCCTCCAGGCGGATGAACGCCCACTTGCGGTCCTCCAGCCACGGGACGTGGTCGGACGGGCCGATGTGGACGTCCTGGTCGCTGATGCCGGCCTCGATCTGGCTGGTGACCGACTGCGTCTTGGACTTCTTCTTGGACTTCAGCCGAGACCGCTCCAGCATGTTCATGAAGTCCATGTTCCCGCCGAAGTTGAGCTGGTAGGTGTGGTCGATCGTGGTGCCGCGGTCCTCGAACAGGCGGGCCAGGGTGCGGTGGACGATCGTGGCCCCGACCTGGGACTTGATGTCGTCGCCCACGATCGGCACGCCGGCCTCGGCGAAGCGGGCCGCCCATTCCGGGTCGGATGCGATGAACACCGGGATGGCGTTCACGAAGGCCACGCCGGTGGCCAGGCAGGCCTCGGCGTAGTGCTTCTGCGCCTGCTCGGAACCCACGGGCAGGTACGACACGAGCACGTCGGCCCGCGCGTCGCGCAGGGCCCGGGCGACGTCGACCGGCTCGGCCGGCGACTCCTCGCACTGCTGCGTGTAGAACTCGCCGAAGCCGTCGAAGGTCGGGCCCCGCTGCACGGTGACGCCCAGCTCGGGGACGTCGGAGAAGCGGATCGTGTTGTTGGGCCCGGCGAAGATCGCCTTGCCCACGTCGAGGCCCACCTTGTCGGCGTCGACGTCGAACGCCGCGACGACCTCGATGTCGCGCACGTGGTAGCCGCCCAGCTCGACGTGCATGAGACCGGGGACCGACTCGGTCGGGTCCGCGTCGCGGTAGTACTCGATGCCCTGCACCAGCGAGCTGGCGCAGTTGCCGACGCCGGCGATGGCGAGGCGGATGGTGCTCATCGGCTGTCCTTCCTGTGGTGCGACCACGCGGGGTCGCGATCTCGGGGTCGAGCGGGTCGACCTACGGGGTGGTGGGCTCGCCGGCGGCGGCGCGTTCGTCCGCGATGAGCCGGTCGAGCCAGGCGAGGTCGGCGGCGAGCGCGGCGGAGTCGCGCTCGACCAGCGACCGGAGATAGGTGTTGACGCGCCCGTCGGACTGCGGGGTCTTGCGCCGGTCCTCGGCCCGGCGGGCCAGCTCGGCCCGCCGGCGCTCGAACAGCGCCAGGCGCGCCGCGGGGGCCAGGTTGCGGCAGAAGGCCACCCGGAGCGGGAACGCCCGGTCGTCGGACACGTCGGGGTCGGACAGCAGCTCCACCAGGCGGGCACGCCCGGCGTCGGTGATGCCGTAGACCTTCTTGCCCCGCCCGCCCCGGATCCCGCCGGCCGCGGCCCGGCGCTGGGCCCGGAAGGCGGCCAGCTCGCCGGCCAGCGAGCCGCTCATGGGCGCCCGCGGCGGGGGGCCGGTCGGCTTGCTGGACACCGCCTTGACCAGACCGGCCTTCTCCAACCGGCCGAGGGCCGGATAGAGCGAGCCGAACGAGATGGCCAGGCGCAGGCCGAGCAGGTCGCCCAGCCGCTTGCGCAGCTCGTAGCCGTGGAAGTCGTTCTCGTCGAGGAGGCCGAGGATGGCGAGGTCAAGCATCGTTCACATATCGCCTGTGTCATATCGGATCGATATATCGAGGCGTCAGTCTGCCGAGCGTTCGCCAGAACGTCAACCTCGGGGTCCGGGGCAAGGCCCGGGAGCCGCCGCTACCCTCGCTGGCCATGAGCTTCCGGCCGGAGGCGATCCGGGGTGCGAACGGGAACGGCGCGGTCGTCGACTACCGCCTGACCCGCCAGGCGGTGGTGCGCGAGTACCGCAAGGGTCGCCTGTCGCGCCTCGACGTCTGCGACGCCCACCCGGAGCTGCAGCGGGCGGCGTCGGGCGCCGGCACCGTCACCGACGAGCCGTGCCCGATCTGCGAGGAGGAGCCGCTCACGCTGGTGACCTACGCGTTCGGGCCCCGGCTGCCACCGGGTGGCCGGTGCGTGTCCTCGGCCCGGGAGATGCGGACGCTGTCCAGGGGCGGGGCCCAGGTCGCGTGCTACGTGGTCGAGGTGTGCCCGGGCTGCGCCTGGAACCACCTCACCCGGGTGTTCCACGTCGGCGGCGAGTAGTCGCGCGTTGTCGGCGGGGCGCCCGGGGGTAGTCTCGGGGCCTCGGATGACTGGGCCGACTCGATCCACCACCTCGCCTGACGCGTCCCCGCGCGTCTCCCGTCCCCGGCGGGCCGGCGGCCCGCGGGCGGGTTTGCCGCCGATCCCGGGCCCCGGCCGCGTGCCGGGCGGTCCGGGCCGGCCGGGCGACGCCCCGGGACGGCGCTCGCCGTCGGTCCCGCCGCCCGGCGGGCAGCGCCGCGGGCGACCGCCCCAGCGCCCCGTACCTGGCGACGCCGGCGGCGGCTCGTTCTACCCCGGCGGCCCTGCTGGTCCCGGCGGCGGGGGCGGGCTCGGCGGCTCCGGTGGCACCGGTCCCGGCGGTCCGGGGGGTCCCGGCGGTCCGGGTGGTCCACCCGGCGGCTACGACGGTCCCGGTGGACCCGGCGGACCGCGCCGTCCGGGTGGTCCGGGTGGTCCCAGCGGGTTCGACGGGGGCCGCGATCGGCGCAAGCCACCCCGCAAGCGCAGTCTCATCTGGCGGCTGCGGCGCCCGCTCTTCCTGATCGCCCTCGCGATGCTCGCGTCGCTCACGGGCGTCGCCGTGGTGTACGCCCGCACCGAACTGCCCGAGATAGGGGACCTGGAGCAGTCGTCCTACATCTGTGCCGCCGACGTCCAGCCGGGCCAGTGCGGGCCGACGAACGCGATGACCCGCCTCCAGGCCGACGAGGACCGGGTCAACGTCAAGCTGGCGGACATCCCGCCGATCCTCACCCAGGCGGTCATCGCCATGGAGGACCGCGACTTCTACGAGCACGACGGCGTCAACCCGATCGGCATCGCCCGGGCCCTGTTCCAGAACGTCAAGGGCGGCTCGGTCTCCCAGGGCGGCTCGACGATCACCCAGCAGTACGTCAAGAACGCCTTCAAGCTCTCGACCGAGCGGGCCATCAGCCGCAAGGTCAAGGAGGCCGTCCTCAGCCTGAAGCTCGAGCAGCAGATGTCGAAGGACGAGATCCTCGAGGGCTACCTCAACACGATCTACTTCGGGCGGGGCGCCTACGGGGTGGAGGCGGCAAGCCAGGCGTACTTCGGCAAGGACATCGGCCAGATCACGGCATCCGAGGCCGCGCTGCTGGCTGGGGTCATCCGGGCGCCCGCCAGCGCCGAGCCCTCGGCGCACCCCGAGGAGGCCATCCGGCGGCGCCACACGGCCCTCGTGGCGATGCGGGAGGAGGGCTACATCACCCAGGCCGACTTCGACGCGCTCGACCCCATCCCGCTCGAGCAGTTCGTGGTGCCGGTCTCCAACATCCAGTTGGTCAAGATGCTGCGGGGCGCCAGCGACCCCGATTACATCGGCACCGACTACCTGCCGGTCTACATCCAATCCGAGCTGGAGCGGATCGACCCGGTCCGGTTCAGCGAGGAGAACGTCGCCACGGGCGGCTATCGCGTCTACACCTCGATCAACTACGACATGCAGCGGCAGGCGTGGAACGCAGTGACGAGCACGCTCGACCGCGAGGACGACCCGGCGACCCCGGAGTGGGAGGGCGACCCCGAGGCGGCGCTCGTCGCCGTCGACGACCAGGGCCTGGTCCGAGCGATGGTCGGCAGCCGCCAGCGCTGGTCGCTGGACCACCAGGCGAACTTCGCGGTGTGCGGCCACGGCTCGATGGGTCGCGAGCCCGGCTCGACGTTCAAGCCGATCGTGCTCGCCGAGGCGATGCGGCAGGGCTACTCGCTGAAGTCCCGCTACGACGCCCAGGGCACGATCACCTTCGACCAACGCGAGATCGTCAGCGCCAACGGCGGCCGCCCGTGGAAGGTGAGCAACTACTCCGAGTCCGGCGAGGGCGTGCTCAACCTCCTCGACGCCACGCGTATGTCGTCGAACACCGCGTACGCCCAGCTGATAGCCGACATCGGGTGGGAGGGACCGTTCGCGCTCGCCAAGTCCATGGGTTACGGGGCCTGTGCCGAGGCCCACGCCGCACAGGTGGGCAACCCACCGCCCATACCGGTCCCGTCCGAGGTGCTCGGCACGATCGACGCCACCCCGCTGGAGATGGCCGGCGTGTACTCGACCTTCGCCAACCGGGGGTTCTACAAGAAGCCCGACATCATCACCCGGATCGAGCAGGCCGACCAGGAGGGCAACGTCACGGTGCTCTACGAGCGCCAGGTCCAGCAGACCCAGGTGCTCAGCGAGACCCAGGCCGATCTGGTGAACTACGCGCTCCAGGGCGTCGTCCGCGACGGCGGCACCGGCGAGGGCGCCAACATCGGCAAGCCGCAGGCCGGCAAGACCGGGACCTCCCAGCAGAACAAGAACTCCTGGTTCGCCGGGTTCGTGCCCAAGCTCACCGCGGTCGTGTGGATGGGCTACCCCGACGCGGACTTCGTGGACGAGAACGGCAACGCCAGCCTGTGGCCGATGGCCCCCGGGGGCCGGCCGGTGCACGGGAGGGCTGCGACGGGCGGGTCGTTCCCGGCGGAGATCTGGAAGAAGTTCATGTCCGAGGCGACGGGCGAGTCGGAGGACCAGTTCGTCGAGCCGACGCCGCAGCAGATCAACGCAGGCAAGATCCTCAACAAGGACGAGCTCCACACGTCCGACGAGACGACGATCCCCGCCGACCCCGGCATCCCGATCCCGCCGATCCCGGGCGGTCCCGGCGGTGGCGGCGGCCCCCGGCCGACCGACCCTCCGAACACCACGCCGACGATCGAGGACCCCGGCAACACGACGACGACCACCCGCGGCGGCGGGGGCGGTGGGACGCCGACCACCATCGTTCCGCCCGTCGCGACGCAGAACTAGCCCCGGCGCGCCCGCGCGCGCCCTCACTCGGGCGCTCAACCCGCCAACGGCTGGTGGGGGTAGTGGCTGCGGCAGGGGAAGCACCAGCGCTCGACCTCGTCGACCACGTCGACGCGCTCGTCCTCGTCCCCCCACTCGCCCGGCGTCACGTAGACCCTGCGTACAGGCGCGAGGTCGTCCGCGGTCGCGCCGCAAGAGTCACACACGTCGGCCATGCGGGCACCCTACCGGTGCCGCTAGCGTGGGCGTCTGACCGCCGGCAGCCACCGTGGCGCTGGACGGAGAAGGAGGGTTCTGCCGCATCCGCGCGAACACCGTGCCCGCCATCCGCGCCCACAAGGCGAGCGAAGGTGGCGACCCGCTGGTGATGGTCACCGCGTACGACGCTCCGGGCGCCCGCCAGGCGCACGCCGCGGGGGTCGACATGATCCTCGTCGGCGACTCGCTGGCGATGATGGTGCTCGGCTACGACAACACGCTGGCCGTCACGGTCGAGGACATGGCGCACCACACCGCCGCCGTCCGCCGGGGTCTGGCGGCGTCGACCGCCGAACGCCCCCGGCCGCTGCTGGTCGGCGACCTGCCGTGGATGAGCTACCACACCGACGTCGCCGACGGCGTGCGCAACGCGGCCGCGCTGGTCCGGGCGGGTGCCGAGGCCGTCAAGCTCGAGGGCGGCCGCAAGCGGCTCCCGGTGATCGAGGCGATCGTCGACGCCGAGATCCCCGTGATGGGGCACCTGGGTCTGACCCCGCAGTCGGTCCACGCCATGGGCGGGTTCAAGGTCCAGGCCCGTCAGCACGACGCCGCCCTGGCGCTGCGCGACGCCGCCAAGTCCCTGGCCGCGGCCGGCTGCTTCGCCATCGTGCTGGAGGGCGTGCCCGACGTCGTCGCCCGCATGGTCACCGACTCCGTCGACGTGCCCACCATCGGCATCGGGGCCGGCATCGACTGCGATGGCCAGGTGCTCGTCTATCACGACATCCTCGGCCTGGAGGACCGCCTCGCCCCCAAGTTCGCCCGCCGGTACGCCGAGCTGGGCTCGGCGTCGGTCGAGGCTCTGGCCGCGTTCGCCGACGACGTGCGGGCCCGCCGATTCCCCGCCGACGGCGAGAGCTACCACCTGTCGGCCGAGGTGGCCGAGAGCCTGGCGCTCTACGGCGCCCGGCCCGAGAGCTGAACCCCCGCTCGTCGGCGGCCGCCGCCCGCTCCCGGCCGGCCGGGGTGTAAGGATTCCCGGGTGATGTGGACGCACCGAGGGACTCCGCCCACCTCCGGACGCTCACGCCGGGCGCGGGTGGTCGGTGGCGCGGTGGCGCTGATGCTGGTCGTAGTCACGGCTGCCTGCTCCGACGACGGGTCCTCCGGCGGCGGGGGCGATTCGGCTGGCGGCGACGACACCACCGAGACCACGGCCACCCCGCCGTCGACGGTGCCCCACGGCACCAGCACGGGCCCGCTCGCCCGCACCGACATGGCCCGGTGGGCCGGCAACCCCGAGGCGACGATCACCGGCGCCGACCTCGACACCCCGCCGGGCCCGCCCGACCGCACGCTGCTCGACGGCTTCGCCGAGACCGCCGTGTCGATCAGCGACGCCAGCGGCAACGTCACCGGGTGCTGCGTGCTCGTCGCCGTGACGGCCGGCCAGCGCGCGCAGGGGCTGATGGAGGTCACCGACCTCGGCGGCTACGACGGGATGCTGTTCGTGTGGAACGCAGACACGAGCGGCGGCTTCTGGATGCGCAATACGCCCATGCCGCTGTCGATCGCGTTCTTCGATGCCGAGGGCGGCTTCGTGTCGGCCACCGACATGGAGCCGTGCGGCGACAGCGAGAGCTGCCCGACCTATCCGTCCGGCGGCTCCTACCGGTTCGCCCTGGAGGTGCCCCAGGGGATGCTCGACGACCTCGGCGTCGGCGAGGGCAGCACGATCGACATCGGCGGGGCGTGCTCGGACCTGACCGCCCCCGCGTAGAAAACGGGATTTGGTCGCCGGCCCCGGGTCGCCCCCGAAACTGTCACACCCCGCGGGCATCATCGGCGATGTGAGTGATTCGCCCGCCGCCCGCTACAGTCTGCAGGTCCATAGTCGCCCTGCTCCGCCTGCGCGGGGCCCCGGCCGTGCCGGGTCCGAAGGGAGGTGAGTGCTCGCGATGCGAGCCTACGAATTGATGGTCATCATCGACGCCGAGCTCGACGACGAGGTGATCGACGCCACCGTGAAGCGCATCGCCGATCAGATCGGCCAGCGGGGCGGCACGGTGCGCAAGGAAGACCGCTGGGGCCGGCGGCGGTTCGCCTACGAGATCAACCACAAGCACGAGGGCTACTACGTGGTCTACGAGTTTGTGGGAGGCAGCGAGCTCGACCAGTTCGAGCGGGCGCTGCGACTTGCGGACGAGACGATCCGCCACAAGATCGTGCGCCTGCCCGACGCCGAGGCCGCCCGCCGCGGCCTGCTCGAGCGGGCAGCCAGGTAGGGAGGCAGTCGCCATGTCGTCGAACGTCACCATCGTGGGCAACCTGACCCGCGACCCAGAGCTTCGGTTCACGCCCGCGGGCGCGCCCGTCACCACCTTCGGGGTGGCGGTCAACCGCCGGTGGCAGAACCGCGACAGCCAGCAGTGGGAGGAGAGCACCTCGTTCTTCAACGTCACCTGCTGGCGTGACCTCGCCCAGAACGTCAGCGAGTCGCTGGAGAAGGGGTCGCGCGTGGTCGTGAGCGGCCGGCTCGAGCAGCGCTCGTGGGAGACCAACGACGGCGAGCGCCGCTCCGTCGTCGAGATCGTGGCCGACGAGGTCGGCCCCAGCCTCCGCTGGGCGACCGCCGAGATCAGCCGCACCGACCGCCGCGACGGGGGCGACGGCACCAGCGGGGGTGGTGGCGGTGGCAGCGGCCGCAACGTCTCCAACGAGCCGCCCGCCGGCTTCGACCCGTCCGAGGAGCCGTTCTGATGCCCGCGAAGTCCCGCTCCGAGGAGCCGTTCTGATGCCCGCGAAGTCCCGCTCCGAGGAGCCGTTCTGATGCCCGCGAAGTCCCGCTCCAAGAACAAGGACAACGCCCGTAGGGCCAAGAAGAAGACCAGCCTGCTCATCACCGAGGGCGTCGAGTACGTCGACTGGAAGGATGTGAACCTGCTGCGCCGGTTCATGTCCGACCGCTCGAAGGTGCGGGCGCGCCGGGTGACCGGCAACAACGCCCAGCAGCAGGCCGACGTGGCCAAGGCCATCAAGAACGCCCGCGAGATGGCGCTCCTGCCGTACGTCACCCGCATCACCCAGCAGCGCGGCGGCCGGGGCGACCGCGGTGATCGCGGTGATCGCGGTGACCGCGGTGACCGTGGTGACCGCGGCGACCGGGGCGATCGCGGCGACCGGGGCGATCGCGGCGACCGGGGTCCCCGGCCCGGCGGCCCCCGCGACGAGCGCGCCGCGCCGGCCGTGGCCACGGTGCCGGTCGAGGCGGTCGGCTCCGACGGTGCCGGCGCCGACCGGGCAGGTGACGAGTGATGAAGGTCATCCTCCGCACCGACGTCGACAGCCTCGGCAAGCGAGGCGACATCCTCGACGTGTCCGACGGCTACGCCCGCAACTTCCTGGTGCCGCGCGGCCTGGCGATGAAGGCGTCCGCAGGAGCGGAAACCCAGGCCGCCAGCATGCGCCGGGCCCGCGACCTCCGCGACGCCCAGGACAGGGCAGCAGCCGAGACCCTGGCCACGACCCTGGTCCCGAGGGTCATCACGGTGACAGCCAGGGCGGGCGGCGAGGGCCGGCTGTTCGGCTCGGTCACGAGCGCCGACATCTCGGCAGCGATCGAGGCCCAGACCAACGTCCAGATCGACCGCCGCAAGCTGGTCCTGCCCGAGCCGATCAAGACCCTGGGCACCCACATCGTCCCCGCCAAGCTCCACGCCGACGTCGAGTTCCCGGTGACCATCGACGTCGTGGCGGAGTGACCGGCCCGCTCGCCGCACCTCCAGCCGGCCACGCGTCGGCATCGAAGTCCCAGTCATCCACAGCACGTCCACAGGCCGTGCCCGTGATTTGGCCGCGCTGTGCCGTCACAGGCGTCACTACGCCACATTCAGTGACTCTCGCGACCCTCTATCCCCAGGGCCATGGCCAGTGTCCACAGCCAATCCCCCGGGTTGCTCCCCTTACGGCCCACAGGCTGCGGCTGGCACGGTGAGCGTCACCATGGCCGAGGCCCTCTCCCCGTCTCCGCGCCGCCCTGCCCGGGGTGGTCGCGTCCCGCCGCACGACCTGCAGGCCGAAGAGTCGTTGCTCGGCGCCATGATGCTCGAGGCCGAGGCCATCGCCTCGGCTGCCGGGATGTTGCGGGCCGACGACTTCTACAAGCCGGCCCATGCGCACATCTTCGACGCGATCCATGCGCTCTATGCCGCCGGTCAGCCGGTCGATCCGGTGACCGTGGCCGACGAGCTGCGGCGCAACGGACTGCTCGACACCGTCGGCGGGCACCAGGTGCTGGTCGACATCATGGCCTCCACCCCCGCCACCACCAACGCCTCGGGGTACGCCCGCATCGTCGAGGAGCATGCCCTCCTGCGCCGCCTCATCGGCGTCGCCGGCGAGATCGCCGAGATCGGTTACGGCATGCCCGAGGACGTCACCAAGGCCCTCGACCGTGCCGAGTCGATGGTCTACGAGGTCAACCAGAGGCGGGTCACCGACTCGACCGCCAAGATCGAGGACCTCCTCGGCCTCAACCTCGACCGGCTCGAGCAGCTCTACGGGCGCGGCGACGCCATCACCGGGGTCCCGACCGGGTACGTCGACCTGGACGAGCTGCTGTCCGGGCTGCAGCCGAGCACATTGGTGGTCGTGGGGGGCAGGCCGTCGATGGGGAAGTGCGTCGCGGCCGACACCTTGATCGTCGAGCCCTCGACCGGGGCCCGGCGCACCGCCGCCGAGCTGCATCGGGACGGTACCGCCGGGCTTCCCGTGTCCGTGCTGACCCTGGGCGGCGAGCGGATCGGGGTCGCCCGGCCCAGCGCGTTCGTCGACGACGGTCACAAGCGCGTCTACCGGGTGCGGACACGCACCGGTCGGCAGGTGCGCACCACCGCCGGCCATCCCTTCCTCACCCCCGGCGGCTGGCGGCCGCTCGCCGACCTCGGCCCCGGGCAGGTGGTCGGCGTCCCGGCTGTCGTGCCGGTGTTCGGGGCCACGACGCTCCCGATGGACGAGGTGGTCATGGTCGCCCACCTGGTCATGGCGCCCGGGGAGGACGAGGGCGCACCCAAGTTGTGGACCGAGAGCCGGGAGGCCGCCGCCGACATCGAGTTCCGGGGCAGCCGGTTCGGCGTCCGGGTGACCGAGCGCGGCCTGGCCGACAGCACCCGGACCTGGGACGTCACCTGCGACGGCGCCCTGCGCGACCTGGCCCACCGCCACGCGATCGCCCCGGCGGTCGAGGCCCGGCGGGTGCCGGGCGCCGTGTTCCGCCTCCCCCGCGACCCGCTCGCCCGCTTCCTCAACCGGGCGCTGGGCGTAGGTGCCGCGCTGTGGCGCCCGCAGCACCACGAGCCCGGCCGGGTCGTCGTCACCACCCGCAGCGAGGGCCTTGCGTACGACCTGCAGCACCTGCTGCTGCGCTTCGGGATCGTCGCCACCGTGGCGCCCTCCGTGGTGGCGGTGAACGAAGCGACCTGGCTGGCCTACGACCTCGTGCTCGACGAGCCCGCCCAGCTCTCGGCGCTCGCGAGCCAGATCGGCCTCCTCGGCCACGAGGCCGAGCTGGGCGCGATGGTGGCCCATGCCCGGTCCGTCATCGACCTCCGGCCCGATCCCGCCGGCGAGCTGGTCTCGCTGGCCGCCGGGTCCGGCTCTGACGCCGCCGCGCCCGGCAGGGAGCCCGGCCCGACCCCGGCGCCGCGGCCCGGCACGATCACCGGCGACGTCCTGTGGGACGAGATCGTCAGCATCGACGACGAGGGCGAGGAGCAGGTCTACGACCTGACCGTCCCGCACGGCCACAACTTCGTCGCCGCCGACGTCTTCGTCCACAACACCTCCTTCGCCCTCGGCATGGGGGCCCACGCCGCCCTCCACGCCAACCGGCCGGTGCTCATGTTCAGCCTGGAGATGGGGGCGCTGGAGCTGTCCCAGCGGCTGCTGTGCGGCGAGGCCCGCATCGACTCGGCCCGGGTGCGCACCGGGCGCCTCAGCGAGGACGACTGGAGCCGCATCAGCCAGGCCATCGGCCGCCTGGCCGCCGCGCCCATCTGGATCGACGACAACCCCAACCTCACCGTCATGGAGATCCGGGCCAAGGCCCGGCGCCTGCGCAGCCAGGTCGGCGACCTGGGCATGGTGATCGTCGACTACCTCCAGCTCATGAGCGGGCGCACCCACGCCGAGAACCGCCAGGTCGAGGTGTCCGAGATCAGCAGGGGCCTCAAGATCCTCGCCCGCGAGCTGGAGTGCCCCGTCGTGGCCCTGTCCCAGCTGTCCCGCCAGCTCGAGCTGCGGGCCGACAAGCGCCCGATGCTCGCCGACCTCCGGGAGTCCGGCTCGATCGAGCAGGACGCCGACGTCGTCATGTTCATCTACCGCGACGACGTCTACCACCACGACTCGCCCGACAGGGGCCAGGCCGAGATCATCGTGTCCAAGCACCGCAACGGCCCGACCGGCGTGAGCCGCCTGGCGTTCCTGGAGCAGTTCACCCGGTTCGCCAACATGGCCCGCGTCGACTGTACGCGTTTTCGTCCCCCGAATCGGTCGCTCTGGCGACCACTTCGGGGCACAAAACGATGCTCAACCCCGACGTTCCCGGTGTGATAGCGCTCAGCGCGCGGCCAGGTCGGCCAGCGCGGTCTTCGAGCGCTGGACCCAGATGTGTGCACCCACACGACGATGGAGTTCGACCGCGGTGTCGAGGTGTACGCCTGCGTCGTCCCGGTTCAGCGTCCCGGCGAGCAGTCCGAGGTGGTGGTGCATCGCGCCGAGGAAGATGCAACCGGGATTGATGACGAACATGTCCGCATGTGGTGTGGCGATCTCATAGAGCACGGCGGCGCGTGTCGTGTCGTGAGCATGCCAACACGCGGCGGCAAGCAACGCGATCAGGCTGGTCCAGTACATCTCGCGGGGCAGGTCGGCGAGCGACATCGGATCCACGCGTGAGAGGGCCTCGCGTGTTCCTTCGAGGTCGTTCTCGCTCGCGCGTCCGGCCGCGATCGACGCGTGGAACATCGCGTTCAACGTGGGTTGCGGCCACGACATGGTCGGACTGACGTCGACGTCGTGCCATCGGCCTTGCAACAGGCGCAGCATCCCGATCGCACCCCAGTACGCGAGCGCGGTGGCGGTCGGGTCGATGAGCGCGCGTTCACCGGCGGTTCGCACCCGTTCGGCGGCGAGCTCGGCAGCGTCGTAATCACCCTCGACGGTCGGGCGAAGCAGCTGGCCGAAGCTCGCCTGGTGCGCGGCGAAGAGGTCGCTGGTCCGTTCCGCCAGGTCGGCGAGCTCGCCGAAGAGCCTTTCGGCTTGTGCGATGTCGCCGAGACACGCGTGGTACCGCGGCAGCACGGACAGGGCCCAGGCTTGCCATCGAGTGCGCGACTGCTGGCGGCCCATGGCCAGGAGCTCCTCGGCGCGGGCGATGTTCCCGGCGGTGTGCAGCGGGTCGGTGTCGACGAGCAGGCGCGAGTACAGCGCGATCGCGGTTGTCTCGTTGTCGTCGAGCGCGCGTGCGAGCGAGAGGGCCTCGGCGCTGTGCTCCCTGGCCGCACCAACGGGGCGGCTATGGAATTCGGCCGCGGCCAGCCAGGCGAGGAGCCGTGCGCGTAGGTGCGTCGGAGCGTCGGGCAGACGCTGGAGCGCCTCTTCGAGGAGGCCGATCGCCGGGGCGTTCGGATCGAGGCCGGACGGCCAGCCCTGCCCGACCGCGGTGAGGGCGGCCCGAGCGAAGCGCACCGGGTCGCGCCGCAGCCGCGCCAACGACGCGGCCTCCTCGGCCACCTGCACGGCGCGCCCTGGCTCACCGGCTTGCGTCGCGGCCTCGCCGAGCTCCAGCAGGAGATCGATGACCGCTGCTTCATCGACGTGCGCGCCACGTGCCGCGCCGAGCGCGGTTTCGAAGCCGATCATCGCCTCGCGCGGATCGCCCCGTGCGAGTGCCGTCCGGCCGTTCGCGGCGCTCGATTCGATGGTGTGGGTCGGCACGTCAGCGTCCACGCGCCGGGACAGCCAGGCCGTGGGCGGCTCTGTGAGGAGGCGTGGGTTGTGATCGAGCACAGCCCGTTCGAGGTCCACGAGCTGGGGCCCGGGCGCGACGCCGAGCTCGGTGGCGAGGAGCTTCCGCGCTCGTTCGTATGCCCGCAGGGCCTCCGCCTGCCGGCCCGACCGGTACAGGGCGATCATCAGCAGCATCCAGAGGCGTTCGCGCAGCGGATCCTCGCTGAGGAGCCCTTCGATCTGGGCCAGTGGCGAGCCCCCCTGCGCGACGGCGTCCGCGATGCCGGCCTCGATCGTGGTCGCGCGGATCTCGTCCAGCCTTCGCCGCGCGAGCACGGCCGGCGGCCAATCACCGAGGTCATCGAATGCTCTGCCGCGCCACCATTGCAACAGCGAGGCGCGGTCACCCGCCGGGCCAGCGGCTGCGTCCAAGGTCGCGATGCCGCGCTCGAATCGAACGGCATCGACGGCATCGGGCTCCGCATCGACCGCGTAGCCCGTCCCGTGCGTCTGGAGCAGCGTCGACCCCACGGCGCGTCGTAGACGGAACACGTGGGTCTGCAACGCCTTGCGCTGAGAGCGCGGGGGTTCACCGCCCCAAAGTGCCTCGGCCAGGGCCTCCGACGAAACGGTCCGTCCCACGTGCAGCACCAGTGCGCACAGGAGCTGCCGTTCACGCGGCCGTGCGAGAGGCACGGGACCGTCTGGGCCGACGACTCGGAGGGGACCGAGCACCTCGAACCTCACCGTCTGACCCTACAGCGTGTTACCGCGCTGCTACCGGCCCGCGACCGACGGACCCGATAGTCGCGACAACACCGAACGGAAGGGTCCACTCATGCGACTCCAGCGCCTGTTCACGCTGCTGACCGTCATCGCCGTTGCCTCGACCCCATGGGTGGCCAGCGGCGTTGCTCACGGCTCGGCCAAGGCACGCCCGTTGTCATCGAGCGGAGAATCGAGCTCGACCAAACACTTCCACGTCACGATGACGGGCTCGTTCGGCCCACCGACATTCCTGGCCCCGGCGTGCAACGAAGCACAGAACTGCGTGTATCCGCTCGAGCGCACAAGCTCGATCCTGACGGGGTCGCTCTCCGGCACCTCGGTGTCGGCGGGCGCCGGGGTTCCGAATACGGCCGGCGGCTTTGACGCAGTCGGCATCCACCTCTTCACCGGCACGGTCGAAGGATGCGGTGCCGGCACCCTCGTGTGGACCGAGGAGCTGGCGAGCGCCGGCGGCGGCGAGGCCGCGGGAACGTGGCACATCGCCGACGGGAGCGGAACGGGCGCGCTGGAATCGGTCTCCGGCAGCGGCTCGTTCGAGTCCCACGTGAACCCCGACGGAGGCGGAACAGGCACGTCGACAGGCCGAATCTCGTGTGGCTGACCCTCCACTGATGGCCGACTGAGGCGTTTTGTCCCCCGGAACGGTCGCTCTGGCGACCGTTTCGGGGGGTCGGGGGGCAAAACGATGCTCACCGGATCAACACCGCCGGAACCGGCGCGCGCCGATAGAGCTCGGTCGTGTCCGCCTCGTCCTCTCCGACCGTCGCCGAGACGAGATCGTCCATGAGCTCTTCGACGTCAGGGGTGATCGTGCCGTCGTAGCAGGCGCGCATCGGTCCCCACTCGTCCCAGGGGAGCATCTCGACACGCTGCAGACGCGGCGAGATCGCGAAGGGCGTTGCCGATGATCTCCGCGACGCCCCAGTTCTCCGTATCGTGCACGCCGAAGGTCGTCGCGTCAGCGCCATCGCGGTACCGCTGCCACGCCTCGGGCCCGGTGAGGAACGCGCCCGGCGGAAGGTCGCTCGCGTCGACGCCGAGACCGAGGTCGATGGCGACGATCTCGCTGTCGATGCGAACCCAGCGGGTGTACTCCTCATGCCAGTACTCGGTGATCCAGTGGTCGACCGCGAGGCCTGGTTGGAAGTACGTCGCGAAGCCGCAGCGCGCTCGGGCCGCGATACCTCGCCGCGCGCGCAGGAATGCACACGAGAGAACGGCGAAGTGGCGGCAGGTGCCGATCACGCGCCGGTCGAGGGGACGCGGGAAGCTCAGCGCCCGCTCGTCCAATTCGAGGGCGGTCCGCAGGATCACCGCGCGCGGCCGTAGGTTCCGCTCGTTCTCACGCCCGGGTGCGGGCTCGGAG
This sequence comes from uncultured Acidimicrobiales bacterium, assembly GCA_963830865.1. GTDB lineage: Bacteria > Actinomycetota > Acidimicrobiia > Acidimicrobiales > VFJN01 > ZC4RG19. Next base: position 359,940 of record CAWHNU010000004.1, read on the forward strand.
CCGATCGGGATCCCTGGAAGGATCAGGACGTGCTGCGCGGCGAGACAGAGCGACTGCGGATCGTCGCCGATATCGGCGACCATCCCCTGCTGCGCTGGCGTCAGATCTGTCAGCGCGCCAGGTCGGCGGTACGCCGCTCGTTCCATGCGCTGCACCATGTCGGACCATTCCTGACATCTCCTGTCAGCGATGCGGTCGTAGTCTCGCCGCGTGCGTGCGGACCGCCTCCTCCGTTTGGCCCTGCTTCTGCAAGCGCGGGGCAGGATGACCGCCGACACGCTCGCGCATGAACTCGAGGTGTCGGTCCGAACGGTCTATCGAGACATCGAGGCCTTGAACGCCGCGGGCGTGCCCGTCTGGGCGGAGTCGGGTCCCGGCGGCGGCTGCCAGCTCGTCGATGGCTACCGGACACCACTGACGAGTCTACGCGCGACGAGGCTCTCGCCATCCTCACGCTCGGGACACCAGGACCGCTGAGCCAGCTGGGGCTCGCCCCCGCTCGAGTCCGCACGTCGACGACTACAAGACGTGAGCGGGCTCGCGGCCAACGACGTGACCGTTCACTTGGACATGCCTCGCTGGTTCAGCAGTCAGGAGGACGTCGCCCACCTTCCCGGCCTCGCCACCACGGGTGCGCGACCGGCATCGCATCGACCTGACCTATGCGTCGAAAGGTTCATTGCGACGGCACCGCGGACTCGCACCCTTCGGACTCGTGAACAAGGCCGGCGCCTGGTACATCGTCGTGTGCGGCACCCGCGGGCCATTCTCGCTCCCGCGTCGCCCGCATCACCGCGCTGCAGGTCGGCGACGAGGCCTTCGAGCGCCCGAGCGACTTCGACCTACTCCGGTGGTGGAGCGAATGGTCGGGCACCTTCGAGGCGAGCCGACCTCGGTTGGACGTCGTGGTGCGGGCGTCGCGCTGAGGCGATCGACGACATGCCGGAGATCTTCGGGCCCACGTTCGAGACCGTCCTCGCCGCCGCGGCACCCGTCGACGAAGGGGGATGGCGCGAGCTCCACCTGACGTTCGAACACGAGCCGGCCGCCCTCGGCCGGCTCGCCGGCTTCGGCGGCGCCATCGAAGTCCTCTCTCCTGCGTCACTGCGCGAGCGTCTGGTCGAGACCGCGACCTCGATCCTGCACCGTTACGGCCCGAAGTAACACGCGCCGAACGGCACGGGTCGCCTACGCTTTGCGCCGGACCTGGGCGGCATAGGGCGAATTGGCGGATAGGCCGATGGGTGTGTGGTTGGCTCTCGCAGTAGCAGGCGGCGTCGCCGTCGCCGTGCTCGTGTGGCTCTTCCTGCGGTCGCGGCCGCGCCAGCGCGCCGACTCGGGCCTGCCCGCGGCGGCCGACCTCTCGGCCCGGGCCGAGCTCGACCAGGACGTCGAGTTCACCGTCTACCGGCCGCGCCGCATGGCGCCCCAGGAGTGGTACACGCTGCTCGCGTTCGCCCACCGGACCGAGCTCACCGTCGCCCGCGACGGCCGCACGATCGACCCGATCGAGGAGGTGGCGCGGCAGGCGACCGCCCTCCTCGGGGCGGACGAGGCGGCCTACGCGTCGGTGGTCGAAGCCAGCAGCCGTCCCCTGCCTCGCGGGGCCGACATCACCTTCGCGCCCGTGCTTCCCGGCTGCGAGGTCAACCCGCCCCACCGCACGTTCACCTGGGCCGAGCCCGTCCACCGCGAGGAGTTCCGCATCAGCCCCGTCGACGTTCAGCCGGGCGAGACGGTGCGCGGCCACATGGACGTCTACCAGGGGCCGCTCCTGCTGGCGGAGGTGAACCTCAGCATCCGGGTCGACGTCCCCGCTGGGGCGGCCCCCGCACGCCGCGAGGTCCAACCCATCTCGGGCCGCCGGTTCGAGCGGGTGTTCCTGTCCTACTCCCACAAGGACAGCCAGGTCGTCGACCTGGTCGAGTCGGTCAACATCCTCGACGTCGAGTACCTGCGGGACAGCCACAGCCTCCGGTCCGGCGACGACTGGCGGGCGGGTCTGGAGTCGCTCATCCGGTCGTCCGACCGCTTCCAGCTGTTCTGGTCGCGCAACTCGATGGAGTCCGCGGAGGTCGCCAACGAGTGGCGCTACGCCCTGTCGCTCGGCCGGTCCGATTTCATCCGGCCGGTCTACTGGGAGACCCCCCGGCCCGAGGACCCGGCCCGCGAGCTGCCGCCGGACGAGCTGAACTGCTTCCACTTCCAACTGCTCGACTTCGGCGACGACCGCGACCTCGCCCCCGTGACGGCCCTGCGCCCGCCGGCGGCCGCTCCGGCCGCGGCCGCGCCGGCGTCGGCCGCACCGGCGCCGCCCCGCCGGAGCGGCGCCAAGACCCGCGTGCCCAAGGCCCTCGTCGCCGCGCTCGGTGCGGCCGCGGCCGCCGTGGTGCTGGTGACGGTGACCGGCGGCCCCAATCTCGGCGACCCCTCCGAGGACGACGTCGCCGGCCCGGCGACGAGCGAACCCACCGGGGGGAGCGCCCCGGGCACGGGCGACCCCGGCGATCCCGATGGCGGGGAGACCGTGGCCGCCCTCGTCACCGCCTGCACCGACGCCGACCTGGGCGCCTGTGACCGCCTGTTCGCGGCGACCACGGACGGCGAGCTGATCGCCCTCGCCACCAGCTGCGGCGGAGCGTCGTCCGTCGCCTTCGCCGGCGACTGCGCCCGCAACTTCTCGGCCGTGCTCGAAGCGCCCGCGGCCGCGTGCGCGGCCGGCGAGATGGGGGCGTGCGACACCCTGGCCGGCGAGTCCCGGTCGGGGACGCCCTACGGCGTCCTGGCCGGTTCGTGCGGCGGCCGCCGGCCGGTGGCGGAGCGGACCGGCGCATGCGTCGCCCTCGTGCTCCCGCCGGACGCACTGGCGCCGACCACCGCACCCGCGGCGCGCCCCTGACCCGGCTGATCAGCCGGGCAGGCCGGCCAGGATGCTGCCCACGATCGGGGCGGCGACCTGGCCGCCGACCCCGCCGCCCTCGACCAGCACCGCCACCGCCAGGTCGCCGCGGATGCCGATGAACCAGGCGTGCGTCTGCGGCGGGGTGCCGGGGCCGAACTCCGCCGTACCGGTCTTGCCGGCGATGTCGGCCCCGGCCACGGCGGCGGCCGTGCCGCTGCCCTCGGCGACGACGCGGCGCATGAGCTCGTGCAGCGTGTCGGGGGTGCCCGGCGCCAGCGACGTCGGCGGCGGCGGGTCGTCGGGCTGGAGGTCGGGGAGCAGCACCGGCGGCTCCCACTCCCCGTCGATGACGGTGGCGGCGACCGTCGCCATCTGCAGCGGGCTGGCGGTCACCCGCCCCTGGCCGATCGCGGCCGCTGCGTGCTCCGTGGCGTCCTGGGGCGTCGGGAAGTTGCCGCCGGCGGTGTCGAGCCCGACGCTGTAGTCGGCGTTGAACCCGAAGCTCTCCGCCGCGCCGACCATCGCGTCGTCGGGCACGTCCTGGGCCGCGGAGATGAAGGCGGTGTTGCACGACTCGGCGAACGCCAGGCCGAACGGCACCGTCCCGAGGCTGGAGCTCTCGAAGTTCTTGAACACACGCCCCCCGGCGTTGATCGTCTGCTCGCAGTCCACCGGCGTGTCGGGCGTGACGCCGGCGCCCAACAGGGCGGACGTGGTGACGACCTTGAACGTCGATCCCGGCGGGTAGCTGCCGCCGAGCGCGCGGTTGAAGTCGCCGAGCGGGCGGGAGGCCACGGCCCGCACGTTGTCCTTCGAGTCGACCACGACCACGGCCATCGGCTGCGCCGTGTCGCCCAGCGCGGCCTCCACGAGCGGCCTGCACGGTGGGGTCGAGCGTGGTCTGCACCGGCTTGGGGGCCCGACCCTCGACCCGGCCGATCGTGTTCACGACCTCGTCGTTGCTCCGCACGACCTGGATGTCGCCCGACGGCGTGCCGGCCAGCTGCTTCTCGAACCGGGCCTCCAGCCCCGTGAGCCCGACCCTGTCGCCGGTCTGGTACGGCTCGCCCAACTCGTCGAGCTTCTCGGCCGTCGCGTCGCCGACCGTGCCGAGCACGTGGGTGGCGAACTCGGGCGTCGGCCCGCCCCGCAGGAACGTTTCGCGGAAGCGGGTGCCGGGCAGCGGGTAGATGACCGGCGCCACCTGGTCGTACCGGGTCTGGTCGACCGTGACGATCGGGACGAAGTGGTTGGGCTGGACCCCCGGGGCACCGAGCGCCTCGTCGATCTTCGCCGGGTCGATGCCCAGCTGCTGCTGGAAGTCGGCCTTCACCTGGTTGAGATCGAGGATCGCCCGGGGCTCCAGGCCGATGACCCGCCCCGGCCGTCCGATCGCCAACGGCTGGCCGGCCGAGTCGAGGATCGGCGCCCGCTCGGGCACCTCCCGGGTGCGGGCCAGGTGCTGCCCCGCCCGCAGCGACGGATGGATCACCGCCGGCGACCAGTCCACGAGCCACCGGCCGTCGCTCCGGTCGAGCGACAGGGTGCCGTCGTAGTCCCAGTCGCCCAGCCCGGCGAGGGTCAGCGTGGCGGCGAACCGGGCGACCGCGCTCTGCCCGCCGTCGCCCGTGTCGACCGACGTCAGCTCGTAGTCGGCCGCGGTGACGTCCAGGCCGTCGACCACCGCCTGGTGCTCGTCGGCGAACGAGCCGGGCGGGTCGACCACCCGGTCGGCCATGGCGTCCCAGTCGCCGTCCGCCCAGTCGGCCAGGTAGGCGCGCGCGGCGGCGCGGGGTCGGACGTGTCCTCCCGCATGAGGGAGAAGATGGCGTAGACCCCCGCCCCCAGCAGGATGATGCCGACCAGCAGGGCCAGACGCGAACGGCTGGACATCGCCGGCACGCTAGTTCCCGCGGCGTCGCCGGCCGAGGCGCCGCAGGCCCGCCAGTAGGGCCACCAGCACCAGGCCCGGGCCGACGACCCACAGCGGGCGGCTCAGCCACCAGCCGGCCGTCGGGCGGTCGGCGAGCACGAACCCGGCCCGCTCGTAGAGGCCGAGGAACACGACCAGGGCCGTCATGTGCCAGCAGAACACCGGCATGGCCAGGCCGTTGGCGGCCACCACGGCCCGCCAGGCGCCCCGGCGAGCCAGCCAGGCCTCCAGCCGGGGCCGGGCGAGCAGCGCCAGGCCGAGCTGGACGGCGGCCAGGGCGGCGATGCAGGCCGAGGTCGGGAACATGTTGCCGACCGCCTCGCCCCGCACCGCGACCATCGAGTGCGGGTACGGCCCGGGCCCGGTGAGCACGAACAGAGCGGCGAGCCCCGCGGCGGCCACGGCGGCGGCCCGCCGCGTCCGCCCGCCGGCAGCGAGCCGTCCCGCCAGAAGTAGCCCAACTGGTGGCACCACAGCCACACCAGCGCCGATCCGGCCAGCCCGACGGCCGGCCCGCCCCGGCCGAGCCCCAGCCGCACGCCGTCGGCCGCGGCGATGCCCGCCGCCAGCGCCACGAGCAGCCGGGCGCCGTGCGCGCGCGTGCAGCCGGGCGGTGAGCGGCACGGCGGCCACGACGCCGGCGTAGACCCCCAGGAACCAGAGGGGCACGAACACGACCATCCCCCAGTCGGTCACGCTGCGCCCGCCCGCGGCCTGCGCCGCCAGGTCGGCGACCAGCCAGCAGCCGAGCCACGGCACCACCGGCCCACCCAGGCGGGCCAGCCGGGCCTGCACGAACCGCCGGGCGCCGCCGCCGTCGCGGGTGACCGCCTGCCAACCCGCCAGGTTGGCGTAGCCGCCGACGACGAAGAACACCGGCATCACCTGCAGCACCCAGGTCGCCGCCCACAGCCCCGGCACGTCTCCGACCGGGTTGGGCATGGTCAGCCGGCCGGCATGCCAGTGGGTGACCGACAGCGACCAGTGCCAGAGCACGACCACGCAGATGCTGGCGGCCCGCAGCAGGTCGACCACCCGGTCGCGTGACGCCGGGGTGGCGTCGACGAGGGCGTCCGTGCCGGCGGGGGCAGGAGCGGGCACACGGGCGAAGGGCATGGCCCCAGCATCCGGTGCCGGCCCGCCCGCCACGATCGGGACCACCCCCCACCGGCCCGAGGGGCACCCCCCAGGGCCGGGGGCGAGCGTCCGCTAGCGGCGGGGGAGGCGGGCCGCGCTGCCCTTGGCGGCCGGGTCGAGGTCGGCCAGGTGGAACAGGGCGTCGCCCCGGTGCACCAGCGGGTACTGGGTGTTGCCGATCACGACCCCGGTGAGCGGGGCCCGCATGGCCGCCGTCGTCCCGCCGACCGCGTCGGCGATCACGCCCAGCACCTCGCCCCGCTCGACCTTCTGGCCGGGCGTGACCGAGGTGCGCAGGATCCCGGTCCGCCGGGCCCGCACCCAGGTCGTGTGGCGCACCACGGTGGTCCGCCGGGCCGGCGGCTGGGGCTCGACCGTGCGCATCCCCAGGTGGGCGAGCACCCGCAGCACGCCGTCGGTGCCCGCCGCGATGGCCTCGTCGTTGAAGCGGTGGGCCTCGCCGCCCTCGAACACGAGCACCGGCACGCCCCGCCGGCGGCTGGCCTCCCGCAGCGAGCCGTCCCGTATCGGCGCGTGCACGCTGATCGGTGCCCCGAACGCCCGGGCCAGCTCCAGCGTCTCCGGGTCCTCGAGGTCGCCCCGCACCTGGGGCAGGTTGAACCGGTGGTCGCTGCCCGTGTGGAGGTCGATGCCGACGTCGCACAGCGCCACCACGTTGGTGATGAACAGGTGCGCCAGCCGCGACGCCAGCGAGCCCGACGCCGAGCCGGGGAACGAGCGGTTCAGGTCGCGGCGGTCGGGCAGGTAGCGGGTCTCGCTCATCAGCCCGAACACGTTGACGATCGGTGCGGCGATCAGCGTGCCGGCGAGCTGGCGGGGCCGCACGATGTCGAGCACCCGGCGGATGATCTCCAGCCCGTTGAGCTCGTCGCCGTGGACCATCGCCGACACCCACAGCTTCGGCCCCGGGCGCAGCCCGTGCACCACGACGACCGGCAGGTTGAGGGACGTGGCGGTGGGAGCCGCACCACCGGTAGCTCGATCAGCTCCCGTCGTCCGGGCTCGATCGTGGCGCCGCCGATGGTGATCGGTTCGTTGCGCGGGGCTCGGTCGCGGGGCACCCCTCAGCCCAGGGAACGGGCCCGTTTGGGGCGGGCGGCGTGGCTCTTCTCGATCCACTCGACAATACGCCGGGCCACGTCGACGCCGGAGGTGGTCTCGATGCCCTCCAGCCCCGGCGAGCTGTTCACCTCGAGCACCAGGGGCCCGTGCTTGGACCGGACGAGGTCGACGCCGCACACGTTCAGCCCCATCGTCCGGGCCGCCCGCACGGCGACCGCCCGCTCCTCGGGCGTGAGCCGGATGCGCTCGCCGGTGCCGCCCCGGTGCAGGTTCGAGCGGAACTCGCCGGGCGCGCTCTGGCGTCGCATCGACGCCACCACCCGGTTGCCGACCACGAACGCCCGGATGTCGGCGCCGCCGGCGTCCTTGATGTACTCCTGGACGAGGATGTTGGCGTCGAGCTGGCGGAAGGCGGCGATGACCGACTCGGCCGCCTTGCGGGTCTCGGCCAGCACCACGCCGATGCCCTGGGTGCCCTCGCTGAGCTTGACCACCACCGGTGGGCCGCCGACCGTCTCGAGCAGGCCGTCGATGTCCTTGGTCGAGTGGGCGAACCCGGTGACCGGCAGCCCGATGCCGTTGCGGGCCAGCAGCTGCAGGGCGCGCAGCTTGTCGCGCGCCCGGCTGATGGCCTGGGACTCGTTGGCCGTGAAGACGCCCATCATCTCGAACTGGCGGACCACGGCCGTGCCGTAGAACGTGTGCGACGCCCCGATGCGGGGGATCACGGCGTCGACGTCGGTCAGCGCCGTGCCCTGGAGGATCACCGCCGGCCGGTGGGCGGTGATGTTCATGTAGCAGCGCAGGTAGTCGATGACCCGGACGCTGTGGCCGCGCGCCTCCGCCGCGGCCCGCAGCCGCGAGGTCGAATACAGGTTCGGGTTGCGCGACAGGATGGCGATCTTCATCGAAGGCGTGACGGATCAGACCAACTCGCACCCGGCCCCACCACGAGCGAGGGGGCGACTGTACTGCCCCCGGCGGCGAACGAGCGCCCCGGGTCGATGACGAATCGGCGACGAAGTGCGCGCCGGCCCAGCAGCATCCGGAACCCCATCCGGTCACGCCGGGTCAGCGTGAGCTCGATGGGGTAGCGGCGGCCGGCCAGGACGAGCGACGTCCGCACGACGGGGCGGGACTCGACCTCGCCGTTGCTCGATCGCACGTCACGCATGCCGACCAGGTCGGCCTCCGCCATCACGGTCGCCGAGAGGTCGTGCTGGTCGGGGTGGAGCACGAAGCGGACCCGCGGGGCGTGGCCGTTGGCGGCGAGCAGCTCGAGGTCCCAGGCGTGCAGCGTCGACGACCGCGGCGCCGGTGTCGATCTTCGCCTTGATGGCTGCGACACCGAGGTCCGGCAGCGCGACCCACTCGCGCCATCCGATCAGCGCCGCGGTCATGGGGAGCGACGCTATCGACCCGGACGCGACTTGTCGCACCATGCCCTCCCCGTCCGCCGGCGGCTCTGGCAGGCTGGGGCGGTGACCGACCTGGCGAGAGGTCCCGACGCCCCGCCCCGGTGGACCTTCCCTGTGTGCGGCCCCCGCCTGCGCGTGAGCGTCGGGCTGGTCGTCTCGCTCGCCGTCGTCACGGTGGCGCTGACCGTCGGTCCCCTGGGGTCGCCGCGGCCGGAGCAGGTGCTGTTGGGCCTGGTCGGCGTGGTGGCGGCGATGCTCATCCACGAGGGTGGTCACGCCGGCGCCGCGGTACTGCTCGGCTACCGGGTCGAGTGGGTGGTGCTGGGCGGCATCGCCGGGGTCACCGCCTACCGGGGCCGCGACGACCGGCCGCTCGACCGCCTGGCGGTGGCGCTGGCCGGTCCGGCCGCCAACGCGCTCGCCGCACTGAGCCTGGCCTGGGTCGCCGGTCTGCTCGTGGGGGGCGCCCGCGACGCCGTCGGGTTGGCCGCGGTGCTCAACGCCGTCGGCCTCGTCGTCAACCTGGTGCCGCTGCGCGGAAGTGACGGGGCGGCCGCGGTCCAGGCGCTGCGCGACCACCAGGCCCGCTGACTGGGGCGCCCGCGGCGGCGGCCCCTACGCTGGGCGGATGTTCCTCGGCGAGGACCTGCTGGCCTGGCTGGTGCTGGCGCTCGGCGCGGCGATGGCCGCGGGCAGCACGATGGCGCTCGTCCGCCCGCCCGACGCGCCCAAGGAGGGCGAGCTGGCCCGGGCGCCGGTGGCGCGCAGCGTGGTGATGATCGTGGTCGGCCTGGTCGCCGCCCTATGGGCGCTGGCCAGCCTGCTGTCCGGCTGACGCCGGCACCCGCTCCAGCTTGAGCCCGAGCGCCTCCAGCGTCTCGAAGGGACGGTGGTAACCGCGGGCGAGGTGGTGGATGCCGTGCAGCGTCGACGGCCCGTCGGCGACGGCGGCGGCGATGACCGACGAGAAGCCCGCACGTACGTCGGGGATCGTGACCTCGGCCCCCTGGAGCTTGGACACGCCCCGCACGACCGCGGAGTGCACCGCGTTGGTGTCGTGGAACCGGCAGGCCGGGCCGCCGAGGCACGTGTCGAACAGCTCGATCTCGCACCCCATGACCGTCAGCGCCTCGGTGTAGCCGAGGCGGTCCTCGTAGACGGTCTCGTGGATGACCGACATGCCCTCGGCCTGGGTCATCAGCACGATCAGGGGTGGCTGCCAGTCGGTCATGAACCCGGGGTGGGTGTCGGTCTGGACCGCGGCCGGCTGCAGCCCGGCGTCGGCCCGGGCCGAGATGAATTCGTCGGTGATGGCGAACGTCGCCCCCATCTTCTGGAGCGTGTCGATGGCGGTGACCAGGCGATCCTGGGCGCAACCGGCGACGCGTACCTGCCCGCCGGTCATCAGCCCGGCGACCAGGTACGAGAACGCCTCGATCCGGTCGCCCTGGAGCCGGGCGTCGGCACCGGTCAGCTCGTCCACGCCCTCGATCACGATGCGGCGGTCGGGCTTGAACCCGATGCGGGCCCCCATGCGCTGGAGGAACAAGGCGAGGTCGGTGACCTCGGGTTCGAGCGCGGCGTTGCGCAGCACCGTGCGGCCCTCGGCGAGCACGGCCGTGAGCAGCACGCTCTCGGTGGCGCCGACGCTGGGGTAGGGGAGCGTGATCTGGGCGCCCTGCAGCCGCTCGGCGCGGGCCCTGATGCCGTCGGCCGAGATATCGACCTCGGCGCCCATCGCCTCGAGGGCGGCGATGTGGAAGTTGACCGGCCGCTGACCGATGCGGTCGCCGCCGACCAGGGGGACGAACGCCTCGTGGTTGCGGGCCAGCAGGGGGCCCAGGAGGAGGATGGGGATGCGGTTGAGCCCCGTGTACTCCATCGACACCCGGGCGTCGGGCACGTCCACGGGGTCGATCGTGATCCGGTCGCCCTCGATCTCGACCCCCACGCCGAGTGACGTGAGGATGTCGGCGGTGATGCCGACGTCGCCCGCCTCGGGCGCGTTGCTGACCGTGCTCGGCCGGGTGCCGAGCGTGGCCGCCACCATGTGTTTGGTCACCGCGTTCTTCGACCCGCTCACCAGCACCTCGCCGACCAGTGGGCCGTTGGGGGTGATGCGCCAGGCGTCGATGGCGGGCTCGTCCATGAGGCGAGCGTAGTGGGGCGGATCACCCGCCCCGGGCAGCCGCTGGGGGGTGGCCGACGGTGTGGGGACGGCCACCCCCAGTGGTCTCAGTTAGCGATTGGTGCCCCGCTTCCATCGCCGCGGGGGCGATGGTGGGCGAGGCCTCGGGCGCGATCGCTGCCGCAGCTCACGCTGGCGGTCGTTGATCAGCGTCCATGCGGATGTCTCGTCGTTCAGCATCTGAAGATCCCTTGTCTCGGCATGTGCAGGCGCCGGGGGACGGCGCCGGGAACGGAGAGCCACCGGGCTCCGGAACTGGCGGCGGGGTGCCGGTTTCAGTACGGAGCCGCAGGAACGGACGCGGCCGGGAGGGCCCGGCGACGAGCAGCGGAGCGGGGCTCTCGCAGAATGATCATCGGGGTACCTCCTCGTGGGTCGTCGTACCGTTCGGGACGACACCAGGCTGGCGCGCGACCCGGCGGCGCGCCAACGAATTACCGGCTCCCGGCGTGAGGTCGGGGCGGACCGTACGGTGCGGGGCATGGACGACGCCACGATGCGCCGCCTCCTGGCCGCGGCCCGGGTGGGCCGGCTCGCCACGGTCACCGCGGCCGGCGGTCCCCACGTCGTGCCCTGCTGCTTCGCGCTCGACGGCGACCGCATCATCTCCGCGGTCGACGCCAAGCCCAAGACGACGCCGGCCCTGCGCCGGTTGGCCAACCTCCGGGCGCACCCCCGGGCGGCGCTGCTGGTCGACCACTACGACGAGGACTGGTCGAGCTTGTGGTGGGTCCGGGCCGACGGTGCGGGACGGGTGGTCGAGGCGGGCCCGGAGCGCGACCGGGCGCTCGACCTCCTGGAGGCCAAGTACGACCAGTACGCCCGGCAGCGGCCGCCGGGGGCGGTGGTGGTCATCGAGGTCGACGGCTGGCGGTCGTGGGCGGCGTCGCCGTAGCGACCGAACGCACCTGGTGGTTCTCATGGCACCGGTCGCTGGACATGAACAGCGACCTGATGGCGTCCGCGGTGCTGCCGTAGCGTTCGGGTGAACGTCTCGGTCGAGGATGCGGACACCGCCATGCCGCGGAAACGGGCAGGCCTGGGGCGCCCAGTTCGCGGCGCGGCAGGTGTCTATACCGAGGTGGACATGGAGAGCGAGCGGCGTCACGCGAGGGTGGACCGGTGAGGACCGACCTGATGACCAGGGCGCGGGCCGGGGACGGCGACGCGTTCCGAGAGCTGACCGAGCCGCACCGTCGGGAGTTGCAGGTGCACTGCTACCGGATGCTCGGGTCGTTCCAGGACGCCGAGGACGCCGTCCAGGACACGCTGCTCGCCGCCTGGCAGGGCCTCGCCGGGTTCGAGGGACGCGCCTCGCTCCGCACCTGGCTCTACCGGATCGCGACCAACCGGTGCCTCAACGCGCTGCGCTCGGCGAGCCGACGTCCGGCCCGGGAGTGGGGCAACCCGGAGGTCGAACCGCCCGAGCCGACCCGCTTAGGCGAGGCGTGTGGCTCGAGCCGTATCCCGACGCCCTGCTCGACGGCGCGATCGACGCCCCGCCCGGCCCGGAGGCCCGCTACGAGCAGACCGAGGCCATCTCCCTGGCCTTCGTGACCGCGCTGCAGGTCCTGCCCGCCCGCCAGCGGGCCGTGCTCATCCTGCGGGAGGTCCTCGGCTACCACGCCGACGAGGTGGCCGACCTGCTCGACTCGACGGTCGAGTCGGTCACCAGCGCCCTCAAACGGGCCCGGGCCACGCTGCAGCGCCGCCTGCCGCCGACCGGCGGGCGCGCACCGGCTCCCGCTCCCGACTCGGCGGCCGAGCAGGCCCTCGTCGCGAGGTTCGTCCGCGCCTACGACTCGGGCCACATCGACGCGCTGGTCGACCTGCTCACCGCCGACGTCTCGATCTCGATGCCCCCGATCCCCCTCGAATACCACGGCCGCGACCTCGCCGTGCGCTTCCTGGCCGCCGTCAGCCGCCAGGGGCGGCGCTACGACCTCGTGCCGACGAGGGCCAACGGCCAGCTGGCGTTCGGGGTCTACCTGCGCCCGCCCACCGGCGGCGTCCGCCACGCGACGGGCCTCGACGTCGTCACCGTCACCGGCGGCCGGGTCGGCGCGCTCACCCGCTTCGACCCCAGCGTGCTCCCATCGTTCGGACTGCCACGATCGCTCCCCGGCCGATAGTCCCGACATCGCCGACCCGGAGCGCGTTAGCGTGAGGACACGCAGTGACTGGCCGACCGATGGGGGATAGCGGCGTCCGGTCTCTCCAAATACAGGAGGGGAAAGACCGTGAGATCACGCGTCAAAATTGGTATTGCCGTCGCGAGCGTGGCGGTAGTCGGCATTGGCATGGGCACCGCCGCGTTTGCCGACGACAGCCACCTGAGGGACCGTGAGACCCTCACCGGCTACGAGGAAGTGCCGGCACTGTCGACGCCCGGCGTGGGTGAGTTCAAGATCGATCTGGCCCGCTCCGGCGACTCGCTCAGCTACGAGCTGACGTTCAGCGGCCTCGAGACGGACGCCACGCAGGCGCACATCCACTTCGAGAACCGGACGAACAACGGTCCCATCGTCGTGTTCCTGTGCTCCAACCTCGGCAACGGCCCCGCAGGCACGCAGGCGTGCCCTGCGGCCGGCGGGACGATCACCGGCACCATCACGGCCGCCGACGTCGGCGCCGGCGCCGCGGCCCAGGGCCTCGCCGCAGGCGAGTTCGGCGAGTTCGTGCGCGCCCTGCAGTCCGGGGCGACGTACGCGAACGTCCACTCCACCGGCCGCCCCGGCGGCGAGATCCGTGCCCAGATCGAGGAGGACAACCGGGGCCGCGACTGACCCGGTCCGCCAGATCGCCGGCGCATAGCCGGCGAGGGCGTCGGCTCCTGCGTTCGTTCGTGCCGGAAAGCGGCACGAACCAACGCAGGATGCCGGTCCTCGGCTTTCTACGCAGGGCGGTTGGGAGTGTTTCCTCGCGCCGTCGCCTTACCCGCCCGTTGCAGCTGGGCGAAGGACGGTGCCGAGTTGCTCCCCCACGGGATCACCCGGTCGAGCAACTGTCGGGCGCGCTGCGCGTCGGCCTTCGCGCCCGCGACCACCACGGCCGACATCCTGGGCTGATCGGCCGACGCCTGCCTCGGCGTGCCCGCTGTCCCCGTGTCGACGGCTTGTCCCACGTTCTCCGCCGCCGGGACGCCGAGCCCGCTGGTACGTCGCCACCTCTCCATGAGGGCCAGACCGACGACCAGACCAGCCAGCCACACGGCGAGGTACGTCTTGATCGAGGTCATCGAACTCTCCATTTCCTCGGTGAGTGCTGGCTCGGCACCCTCAGACCCGAGACGCCGCGTCGCGCAGACAGGTCAGCCGGACGGCACGGTGCGTCGCAGACACCGTAGTCGGCGACCGCCTGCGGGCCCCGGGGCCTGCGGGTTCGGGAATTTCGCGATCTGTACTGCCTGACCCCGACCCGGCAGCGCGGATCGTTGGGCGACGGTCTCGACGTCGGCCAGGCGTGCCAACCTGACCGGAACCGGACATTCCAGGAGGAGTCAGGTGGCCGTCTCGTACCAGTTGGTGATCGACTGCAGCTCACCCGAACCGCTCGCGCTTTTCTGGGCCGAGGCGTTGCACTACGTCATCGCACCGCCGCCGCCCGGCTTCGACTCGTGGGACGACTTCTACAGATCGATCGGTGTGCCCGAGGACGAGCTCGGCCTCGGCACCGACCGCATCGAGGATCCGAACGGTGAGGGTCCGCGCATCTGGTTCCAGATCGTCCCCGAGCACAAGTCGATCAAGAACCGCATCCACATCGACGTGAACGCGAGCGGTGACCGCAGCTCGTCGCTCGAGACCAGGCGGGAGCGGGTCGAGGCTGAGGCGGCTCGGCTCGTGTCTCTCGGCGCCACGCGGCTTCACACGAACGTCGAGGAGGGTCTGGACCACTACGCAGTCGCGCTCGACAGATCCCGAAGGCAACGAGTTCGACATCAACTAGCCGGGTTGTCCGACACGATCCCTCTAGGGCGTCTGTCAAAGTGGCCGGCGTGGCTGACCAGCAGCTCGACGGCGGGATCGCGAACGCGGGCAAGGTCGTCCGCGTCGGCCCGCACGTTCTGCGACCCTCGACTCCTCACTCGGCGTCGATCCACGCCTTCCTGCACGCGGTGGGACACGCAGGCTTTGACGGCGCCCCGACACCGGTCGGCATCGACGAGGACGGACGCGAGCGCCTCGTGTTCATCGACGGCGAGGTCCCCGTGGCGCCTTATCCGGACTGGAGCCAGTCCGACGCCGCGCTGGCGTCCATCGCCACGCTGCTGCGCGGGCTGCACGACGCCGCCCGCAGCTTCGACCCTCAGGGAGTCACCTGGAACGACGCTCTGGCCGACCCTGCGGGCGGGACGCTCGTGTGCCACAACGACGTGGAGCCCTCCAACGTCGTGTTCCGTGACGGCATCGCCGTTGCGCTGCTCGACTTCGAGTTCGCTGCCCCTGGCCGCCCCGTCTACGACCTGGCGCAGCTCGCCCGGCTCTGTGTACCGATCGAGGACGAGTTCGACCAGGCCCGGCTCGGTTGGCGACCCGCCGACCGGCCGGCACGGCTACGAGTCGTCGCCGACGCCTACGGACTGGACCGGGACGGTCGGGCCGAGCTGCTGACCGCCATGGACGATGCCATGGACCGCATCGAAACAGCGGTCCGCCGCAGCGTCGACGCCGATGACCCGAACTCCATCGCGATGGGTGAACCGGACCGGCGGCATCGCGAAGTACGACCGTCGGCGCCGCTGGTGGACCGACCACCACGACGAGTTCGCCGCCACCCTCCTCTGACGGAGGCGTTTCTACGCGCGTTGACACGGGCGCGATTGTGACCACGATCACAAGGAGGCCCGATCGTGACCGACCCGTCTCCGATCGCGATGCTGCCCGCCGGCTACCACCGGATCCTCGCCGACGCCCGGCAGCGGTTCGAGGACGACGAGCGGGTGCGCGGCATGTGGCTCGGGGGGTCCGTCGGGCGCGGGACGGCCGACGCCGCGTCCGACCTCGACGTCCTCCTGGCCGTGGCCGATGACGCCCATGACGGCTTCCTGGCGGGCTGGCGGGCGTGGCTGGCCGATGTCACGCCGACGGTCCTCGCCGAGGCGCTGCCGTTCGCGCCAGGGATCTACTACTCGGTGACTCCCGACTTCGAGCGGTTCGACGTCGTCGTCGAGCCGGTCTCCGCGCTGGCCACGACGTTCTTCCGGTCGCGAGTCACCGTGTTCGACCGGGACGGACTGACCGCGCGCATCCCGCCGCCCGAACCGGGCCCAGGCCCGTCGGCCGACGCCGTGCGGGGGCTGATCACCGAGTACTTCCGGATCTCGGCGGTCGAGACGATCCTGGTCCGCGACGATTGGCTGCTCGCCCGCGAGCACGTCCACGTCCTGGCCTCGCTCGTCTACCGGCTGTTCGTGGAGTCCAACGCTCCTCTGCCACCGATGGGCGTGAAGCAGTGGAGCGCCAAGCTCACACCGGACCAGCGGTCGGCCCTCGCGTCGCTGCCGACGGACGCGGCCGACGCCGCCGGGCTACGGACGGCCCACCTGGCCACGGCCGCCGTGTTCATCGCCACCGCCGAGGCGCTGGCGGTCCGGCTGGGGGTCCCGTGGCCGCACGACCTGGAGGCGGCGGCCGCCGCCCACCTGCGCGTGGTCCTGGGCCTCGACGATCCCTACCCCCGTACCGGGCGGGCCAGCACGGTACGGGGGTAGAGAGTCACCAGCCGTCTAGGACCTGCCGGTAAGCCGAATGGTCGATGTGACGGAGGCCGAGTGGCAACTGAGCTCGCATCCGAATGCGTCGACGACGACGTTGGCCGAGCCAGCTCCGAAGCGTCCGTTGCCGCCGACTACGGACACCGACCAGTTGGTCGACGGCGCCGTGCAATCAACCTGCGTCGAGAACGTCCCGCTGATGGTGACGCGCCTCGCGAACAGCTGGTTGAGCGTGCCGCTCAGGTTGACCGAGATCGGCCGGGAGCACGTGATCATGCCAGAAACCGTTGCAGCCCCCGCCTGTTGGCTCACCGACCCCTGGCTGTTCACGGCGACGGTCAGTTGGAGTGGCGCAACGACCTGGACGACGAAGCTCCCGGTGCTGACGTTGCCCGAAGCATCGGTCGCCTGGCAATTGACGGTCGTCGTTCCGACCGGGAAGAACGAGCCCGATGGCGGACTGCAGGTCACGATCGGATTCGGATCGCGTTCATCGCTGGCCGCTACCGAGTACGCGAGGTCCGTACCGGTCGCATCTGGGGCCTCGACCGTGATGTCACCTGGTAACAGGAGTGTCGGTGGAGTCACATCGGGCGGTGGCGGCGGGTTCTCGATCCTGATGCGACCGAAGAGTGCAGGATCGAAGCCCTCGCAGTGCTGCTCGAATGTTGCGTCGAAGACGAGCAACTCGCCGGTCGACGCGTGGGAGATCTCGTTGACGTCGAACAGCCCCGTGAGCGTGTTGCACCCGCGCCCATCGCCGGAAACGCTGAGACCCGGGGCACCATCGTTGAACGGGAAGCGCAGCGCCCCGGTGTACGAGCCTTCTACCAGCGGCTCGCCGGGCGGCGCGGCCAGTTCGACGAACCACCAGTGGTCGAAATTGCCCTGGATCACCGACGCCGCGAACAGGCCTCCGCCCGGCGGCAACGTCCCCTGAATCGTCGAATCGTCGGACGTGTAGAGCTGCTCGATGCCCTGTCCGATGAAGTCGCCCGGCTCGCTGTTCATGTACAGGAATGTCCCCGAACTCGGGACCGGGATCGACCCAGGCGGAAGTACGACCTCCGCCCCAGCCGCGGGCGCGCTGCCCAGCGCGATCGAAACCGAGACGAAAGCTGCCACCGGCGCGTGCAATCGCCTTCCCCGCAAGACGTTCATGACCCCTCCCTCAGCTACGGGCCACCGACGCCGGCGGACAGTAGCGCGGTCGTGCTCACGGTTGCGGTCGCGCCTGGTGGCCCGCGGCCGCCTGGGAGCACAGCAAGGTTGACGGACACACCCGGCATGCTTATGTTGAGCAATTAGAGAGGACTTGTAGAGGTATCGCGCAAGTTTGGCTCAACTGATGTCGAGTTGTGGGAGACGCCTTGGACGGGGTCGTGTTCGCGGCGTCGGTCGATAGGCCGTGGCCGGCGGTCGTGCGCTTGATGGGAGAGCTCGATCTGGCAGGCGCGCCGATGCTCCGCTCGGCACTGGCGGAGCTGGACGGTGATGTCGAGCTCGACTGTTCGCGCTTGGACTTCATCGATGCGGCGGGCCTGAGGGCCATACTGCAAGGGCACGAGGAGTGTGGGGCACGTGGAGCCAAGCTCGTCCTGGTGAACCCGAGCGCGGCGGTTGAGCGCGTGGTGAGCTTCCTGGAGCTCGATACGGTCCTGCTCATCCGCCGAGACGGAGAGGCATCGTGAGCGGGGCAGCGACCCCAGGTGATCCCATGGAGCGGTCGACGGCCGAGGCCTCCGCGAGCCGACCCGTGTACTCGATCGGGGCGGTGGCGCGGATGGTCGGCGTGGAGCCGGCGACGCTTCGAGCGTGGGAGGAGCGCTACCGGGTCATCACTCCCGCGCGGAGCCGAGGCTCGCATCGCCTGTACTCGCGAGATCAGCTCGAACACCTGCGATTCGTCCTGCGCTCCATGGAGGACGGGTCCAGCGCGGCAGACGCGCACCGCTTGCTGGCCGAACAGCTCGGCCTGCCGGGTGATGTCACCCTCGCGGAGCGTGATGTCGTGATGTTGATCCTGCTCGCCGAGCGGGACCGTTTCGCGGCGGAGCTGTGCGAGTACTTCTTGCGAACCGAGGGGTACGAGGTCTGCCTCGCTGCGAACACGGCGGACGCGGAGCGGCGCTTCGTCGAGCATCAACCAGATCTCTCCGTCGTGGAACTGGTGATGCCCGGCGGGCTGGACCTGTGTCGGCGCCTGGCTCTAGGCGAGACCGCACCCGTCCTCGCTGTGTCCCCGCTAGCGCTGCACGACGAAGCCCTCATGGCGGGAGCCAGCGCCTTTCTCCAGAAGCCGTTCGAGCAACTCCAGTTCGTGTCGACCGTCCGGGACCTACTGGGTTCGAGTGCGCTCACGCGCCGTGACCGGGCGTCGGTGTCTTGACCGAACGACTCTCCACGGGCAACGACCGGCTCGACCTGATCCTCGGTGGCGGCCTCGTCCTCAACTCGATCACGTTGCTGGTCGGCGCTCCTGGGAGCGGCAAGACGCTCGTGGCGGAGCAGTGCGTGTTCGCCGCCGCCTCCGTGGACCGCCCGGCACTGTATCTCTCGACGGTCTCGGAACCGCTGGACAAGCTGCTGCGTTACGGCCAATCGTTGCGATTCTTCGACGTCGAGCAGGTCGGCCGGTCCGTGTTCTACGAGGACCTCGGATCGGTGCTCAATGACGGCGCCCTGCCGGCGGTCCTCGAGCGCATCGACCTGCTCGTCAAGGAGCACCGCCCCAGCGTGGTGGTGATCGACAGCTTCAAAGCTCTCGGGGCCTTCGCCGATGGGGACGCTGACTTCCGCCGTTTTCTCCACGAGCTCGCCGGTCGGATGACTGCGCTCGCGATCTCGTCGATCTGGGTAGGTGAATACGCCGCAGAGGACGCGATGGCGTCGCCCGAGTTCGCTGTGGCCGACGCGGTGATCGATCTGAGGACCAAGCGCACAGGCGAACGATCGATGCGCTACCTCAGTGTGCTCAAGCTGCGAGGCAGCAATTTCGCATCCGGCGAACACTCGTATCGCCTCTCCAGTGACGGATTGGTGGTCTACCCGCGTCTTGCGGAGACGCATGCCGCGCCAAACTATGAGATCGCTGGCACAAGGCTCTCGAGCGGGATCCTCGCCCTCGATGAAGCGCTTGGCGACGGCTATTGGCCGGGCTCGACGACACTTGTCGCCGGCCCCTCAGGTGCCGGCAAGACCCTCCTGTGTCTGCACTTCCTCTACGCCGGCGCCGCCCGCGACGAACCAGGCATCCTCGTCACGTTTCAGGAATCGCGCACCCAGCTGTCACGCATCGTCGACAGTTTCGGCTGGTCCCTCACCGATCCCGCGATCACGATCATGGACAGCTCACCAGTCGACGTCCACATCGACGAGCTCGTCTACAAGATCGTCGACTCCGTCGAAGCGACCGGCGCGCGTCGGATCGTGATCGACAGCCTCAACGACCTCATGATCGGCACACCGGACCAAGTGCGATTCCGAGAGTTCAGCTACAGCCTCGTCCAACGTCTCGCCCGCGGCGGAATCAGCCTCATGGCCACTCTGGAATCCCCCGAGCTGTTTCGCATAACACGACTCAGCGAACTCGGCGTCTCCCACGTCGCCGACAACGTGGTCTTGCTCCAACACCTCCACAGCGGTCACGGACTGAAGCGGGCGCTCACCGTTCTCAAGACCCGAGGCGCATCGCACATGTCGACCGTGCGCGAGTTCCAGATCACCTCAGAGGGCATCACCCTGGGTGAAACCCTTGACCTCCAATCACTTCTGCGCTGACGGCCTCCCCACGTGCGGGACCGCCACCGCACGGCGTCCTCGCCGAGATTTTGTCGGGTTCGGAATCTGCTACCGAATTCGCACTGTCGGTCAGTCCGACGGGATGCCGGCGAGCGACGTCGGCTCCCGCTCCGGGTCGAACGGCCGCAGCGATGCCAACAGCGTGGCCGCGTCCTCGGCGGAGAGGTCGGTCAGGAAGCCGACGCGGGTCGTGCCGTCGAGGAGATCGCCGGTCGTGCCTGATGCAGCCTGGACGACCGTGCCCGCGAACGAACCGGCGGTGAGCGGCTCCGGCTCCGGCTCACCATCCCCGCGCTCGAACGATCCACACCTGGGCGTCGTGACCCTGAGCGTCATGAAACCGTGGGACACGGCGTCGGGATTCGCGGTACGACAGATAGAGACGCAGGCACTCGGCGGGACCCGCCGGTGCCGGGATCACCCACGCGCCGGTGAGCGTCCATCCCTCCGGGACGCCTCCGAGCTCGACTGGGCGCACCCCCGACGCCTCCAGCTCGTCGACGGGAACCGTGCGGCGCAGGCCAGCATCGCCCCGGTGGGGAGGTGCGATCGCTTGGGGTTCGCCCAGTCGCATGAGGTCGAGTTCGAGAACGAGGTCGGGATCGTCGTGCGCCGATCGGACGGCGATGCGGGCGATGTCGCCGTCCAGGTCGAGCGTGAGCAACAACTTGGCGCCGGCGAGCAGATCGCCATAGCCGTCCCGAGGGTCGGCGTGGGGGCAACGTGGCGTGTATGAGGCGCCGGCCGGTGGCGTCACGTGCCGCCTCCCAGGGGTCCGTCGCCGACAAGATCAGATTGGCCACGGCGGCTGTACCCAGCGATGGCGGGCCGGGCGCGGAGCGGAATTCCCATGGTTCGTCGCCAAGGCCGTCGACGGTCGATGCGCTGCGGGTCCAAACGGTGGGACCGGACGTCACTGTCTCCACCGCTCGCCCCGTGGCATCGACCGCCACGTCACGGGTCAGACGATGGTCCAAGAGCACGGCGCCTTCGACGGTGACGTCGCGGGCGGTCCAGTCACCAGGGCGGAACGAACTCTGCTCGGCGGCGTGGACTTCGCCCTCGTAGGCGAACGAAGAGTTCCCAGCCAGCCGGTGCACGGCATCGTTGAACGCCACACGTGTGGGGCGGGTGTCGCGTGCGCTGCCGGATGACCGTCCGTCTTCCGGCCCACTGTCACCTACCCACCAGGACAGTCCCCCGGCCACCAACCCGACCACGACGAGGACCACCACGAGCCGAGACCAGCGCCCAGGCTCACGAACCACCCGGCTCGCCGACACGCCCTGGCCCGGGGCGCCATGTCCCGCGTCCGCCACGTCCCAGTCCGTCGTGGCCTCAGACTCGATGTGGACAGGAGGCTCATCGCCCACGCGCCCAGTGTCTCACGAGGCGCACTTGCCCGTCGGTGTTCGTGCTGTAGCCGGCTACCAAGGCTCGGGCGAGCGCGGTCACCTCGGGAGAGGCACTAGCGATCGGCGTGCGGGGTCTTGCGGCGAGTGCGTGGGGAGGCGGAGAGGATGGCGAGCCCGCGAGGCAGGAGCCCGTCGAGGTGGGCGCGTGCTGCGAGTCCAAGCTCGTGGGTAGACCCACCGATCCGGCGTTCGCTGCCGGTCGCATCCCGAGTCGGCGACGCGCCCTACGAGCCGGCGAGGAGGGCGGCCGCGCCGGCGCGGAAGGCGGCCATCGCTTGCTGGTGCAGCGAGCTGCCGACCGAGATGCGACGGACATTGGCGGCACGAAGTTCGGCGAGAGGCGGTGCTGCGGCCGACGCATAGACGTTGACCACCTCACACGCGTCGACGAACTGCCTGATCGCGCCGAGGTCGGCCAGGGTGATCGGGTAGACGGAGTCGGCGCCGGCTGCTCGGTAGGCCGTGGCACGGGCGAGCCCATCGGCGAGAGGATCCGCACCAGTTCCGGCGCGGCCGAGGAACGTGTCGGTTCGGGCGTTGACGACGATGTCGACGCCCTGATCGCGTCCAGCCTGCTTCACGGCGGCGAGGAAGTCCGCCTGTTCGCGGGGGTCGCGGAGCGACCGGTCGGCATGATCGGTGTCCTCGATGTTGCAGCCGACCGCACCGGCATCGAGCAGCCGCCGCACGAACTCGGCCGGCGGAAGCCCGTAGCCACGTTCCATGTCGGCAGACACCGGAAGGTCGGTGGCCGCGGTGATCGTGGCGAGGTGACCGAATACCAGCTCGGGGTCGGCGTGCTCACCGTCCTCGGACCCGAGCGCCCGCACCATGGCCGCGCTCGAGGTAGCCACCGCGTCGAAACCGAGGTCGGTGACGATCCTCGCCGTCGGCGCGTCCCACACGTTGGCGAGCACCAGGAACCCCTCGTGCAGCTCGCGCAGTCGGTTCGCCTTCGTTGCCAGGTCGGTCATCACCCGATGATGCCGCGAACTCTCGATCGTTTCGTCAAGCGACGGCCGGGAGGCGAGACCTGGCGATCCCCGCCGTGATCGTGCCCGAGCTGCGGGCGCACCTCCGTCCAAAGCGGGCCCGGATGGTCGGGTCTACCAGCACGCCAGCCGGGCCCGGGAACGGGCCATCGCCGCTGCCGTGTCGGCGCCCAGCGGTAACGCGGCTCATTGACCCGGGGGTGACCGCTGATGCGCTCGTCGCGTGTCCGGCTCCGGTTGATGCTTGACACGGCGGGTTCAAGGGGTCCGCGAATTCCTCGGTGAGCCGATGACTGTGTAGTCGGCGATCCGAGGAGGCTGTGGATGACGGGGTTGCGGTTGACGGCGGAGCAGCGGCGGATGATTCGCCGGCTCTCGGCTGAGGGTCTGTCCTTGCGGCAGGTGGCGCGCCAGGTGTCGTGTTCACATGAAGGCGTGAGCTTCGTCCTTCGGGGTCACCGAAGTCCGTACACGCGGTCGGCGTGGGAACCGGCGCAGGGTCGCCTGAGGGACGCCGAGCGGGAAGAGATCAGTCTGGGTGTGCACCGGGGGAGACGTTCAGCGCCATCGCGTCGCGTCTGGGTCGGGCGACCTCGACGGTGAGCCGAGAGGTCGCCGCCAACGGTGGCCGGGCCGGGTATCGGGCGTGGCGGGCCCATGAGCGAGCCCGGGACCGGGCCCGGCGGCCGAAGCTGCCCAAACTGGCCTGCCCGCGGCTGGCGGCACAGGTGACGGCGTGGCTCGAGGAGTGGTGGTCGCCCGAGGAGATCGCCCGCCGCTTGCGTCTCGAGTTCCCCACCGATCCCATGATGTGGGTGAGCCACGAGACGATCTACCAAGCCCTGTTTGTGCAGGGCCGTGGGGAGCTGCGCCGGGAGCTGGCCCGCTGCCTGCGCAGTGGGCGAGCAGCCCGGCGGCGTCGCGGCCGACCTGAGAACCCGGGTCGCATCCCCGGCATGGTCATGATCAGCGACCGCCCGGCCGAGGCCGCCGACCGGGCCGTACCCGGGCATTGGGAGGGTGACCTCATCTTGGGCAAGGCCAGCAAGTCGGCGGTCGGCACCCTGGTCGAACGCAGCACCCGGTTCGTGCTGTTGCTGCACCTGCCCGACGGCAAAGACGCCCGGGCCGTCGACGAGGCGATGCGCAAGGCGATCGCCACTCTGCCCGGCGAGTTGGTCCGGACGATCACCTGGGACCAGGGCAAGGAGATGTCACGCCACGCCGCCTTCACGATCGACACCGGCATTGGCGTCTACTTCTGTGACCCGCACAGCCCCTGGCAGCGGGGTTCAAACGAGAACACAAACGGGCTGTTGCGCCAGTACATGCCCAAAGGCACCGACCTGAGCGTCCACTCCGCCGACGATCTCGCCCGCTTCGCCCGCAGCCTCAACAACCGACCTCGCAAGACTCTCGGGTTCATGAAACCATCGGAGAAGCTCGCCGAGTTCCTTGCGCACACCACTTGAATCCGCCCACTTCGGTCTCACGTGATGCCTTACGGTCAAGCAGTCGCAGAGCCGGTGCCGCTGGCATCGGTCAGCTGGCAGTCGGTGGCGGCGGCGGGGGCTGGCTCATCCCGGCGCGGGGCGGGAGCGCATGACCTCCGTCCGCATCTCGCTCGGGTCCTTGCCGAGCGAGACGAGAGTGTCTCTTGCGGGGCTGTCCTGCGTGAGCAACGCAAGGAACAAGTCATCTGTCGTAAGAACAGTCCGCTTCTCGACGAACGCCAGGTTGGTCGCCTGCCGTAACGCACGCTCCAGGTCGCTGCCATGGGTGAGGCCGGGAACGCGCCCTGCTAAGCGCTTCAGGCCCTTCGCCGCGGGCTGGCGGGCCCTCGCCTCAATCTCCAGTGGTTCGACGTCCTGCGCGGTGAGGCCAGCTTCGTCGAGGACGCGTTGGGCAGTCGTACCGTTGCCGGCCTCCAGGATGGCGAGGAGGAGCGTCACGGAGGTGGCCGGCTGTGGCGCGGCGAGTGCTGTGCTCCACCCGAGGCATCGCTGCAGGTCGTCGGCGATCGACACTGACACCGTCTGGATCGGCCATTTGAACTTCATGTGCGCTCCGTCCCGCCGGCTTGATGCCATCGGGCCGCCCCATGAAACCTAGAACATGCTGGCGCTATGGGATGCGGCGAGCCTGCTCGCGCGGGAGAGCGGCGCGCGGCAGCTGTACGTTTCCGCGACGCCCACAGCGTCGACCGTCGGCTTCTACCTCTCCCGCGGGTGCCGATTGGCCGATCCCGTGCACCCCGTGCTGTTCGAACACGAACCCGACGACATCCACCTCGTCGGGGAACTCGGTTAGCCGCCCGTGCAGATCGACGGTGCGGCGTGCGGTTCTGGCGCGCCCGACTGCGCAGTGGGAGTGAGCCGCACCCCGATTCGGCCGCGTGGATCTGACGCCGTCGGCGGTCTGCGTGGCAGACGCGTACGACGGCAGGTGACGTCCGATGAGTATGGTCGGGCGTGCCCAACGTGGCTGAGGTCGCCCTCGAGCGGACGCAGGCGATCGTCCGCGGCTCCCCGACGTCGAACGGTCCGACAATCTCCTCGGTTGCTACTTCCTCGTCCGGCGGAAGATCTTCGCCCAGGTCGCGACCGTTATCGACCCCGGAGGTCAGCCCTCGACGATCGTGGCCATGAGACCCGATCCCGACGAGCGCGAGGCCCTAATCGCCATGGGGCATCCCTACTTCTCCCGCGGGCCGTGGGACGAGCGCCTCGGTCGGATCGCCGTCCTGATCGAGGCCACGACGGACTGGAATGAGATCGCCGAACTCGTGACCGACAGCTATCGGCTGACGGCGCCCAAGAAGCTCGTCGCCCAGCTCGATGCCCCGGACCGCCGGATCGGCAACGAATGACGCGCCAGCTCGACATGTGCAACCGGGTTCGCCGCCGCTACCGACAAGGAGCCCAGGCCAATTTCGCCCACAGCGGGATAGTTCGTCACCGAGACGTTTGAGTACGACGGCGGCCGCGAGGTCACCATGTACGTGCCGCCGGATCAGATCCGGGCGTCGCGGAAGGAGCTGCTCGACGGCGGGGTGGGCGCGGTCACCGTGGCGAAGTGCTACCGGCTCCAGCGCCCGGTGCTGAACACCGCCGTGGACGACGAGCTCGCCCCACCGAAGGCTGCTCGACACGGCCAGCAGCACCAGCGCCCTGCCACCGCTCGGGCATCGCAGCGACCAACGCCTGCACCGGGGCGGGTGTCGCCACCGGCCGCTCGGGGCTGTACTCCGAGCCGGCACCCTTGATCCGGCACGGGTTCCGCCGGATGAGCTCATGGAGCGGATGGGGCACAGCAGCACGCGGACGGCGCTCATCTACCTGTATGCGTCGCGAGTGGTGATCGCCGGATCGTGGACGGGATCGGCCGTCAAGTGGCGGTCAGCGAGGGCGACGGCCGGGGCGACGAGGACGTCGACGACGGCGGCGTCGGGGAGTCAGCTCGGGGATGATCTGGCACGGATCTGGCACGAGGGCCGATCTGGCGCTCAGTCCGTCGGCCGGGCCGACCCCCCTGTGCAGGATCCGGTGTGTGGCCCGTTCATGGCACGACACCGATGTAGGTCGCTCGTGGGGAGTTTGACCGCCGAGGCGCGCCGATCATTCTCCGGACACGGCCCGGGTCGCTGGTAATGAGCGACGAGCCAGTGGAGCTGATCATGGTGCGGCCCGCCATGGTTCGGTTGACAAGGACGCCCCTGGCCTCCACACTGCCGGCACGGACCGGCAGTAGCAGGTCCCATGGCGGATGGAGACGCGGGTGACGGATGACGCACGCGCGCTCGGCGGAGCGGCGGTGCTAGGCGGTCTGTTGGGCAGCGCGCGGGAGCCGCAAGCCGACTTCTGCGACGTTCTCGACGCGCTTCGCTGGGCTCCGACCCTTGGCCCAAGGAGATGGTGATGAACCGACATTGTGTCCGCAGCCTCGGGGTGCTCGCCGTGTTCACGACGATCGGCGTCATGCCGACGTCGGTTGCGGCCGCGCAGGTCGGGGTCCCCGCCCAGGCCGAGGTCCCTGACCAGGTCCTTGCGTGGAACCTCCACGCGTACAACGAACTGATCGTCGGGAAGGGCCAGGCACCGCCCGTCGCGGTGATGCACCTCGCGATGATGCACGGCGCCATCTACGACGCCGTGAACGCGATCGACGGCGGGTTCGAGCCGTACCTGGGGGCACCGGACGCCGAGTCCTCCTACTCGAAGGACGCGGCAGCGGCCACGGCCGCCTATCAGGTGCTCCTGAACCTCGTTCCGGACCGGGCGGCGCAGCTAGAGCTCTATTACGCGGCGTCGCTCGAGGCGATACCCGACGGTGCCGCCGAGGACGGCGGGGTAGCCGTGGGGAACGCCGCCGCGGCCGCGATGATCGCCGAGCGCACGGGCGACGGTCGCTTCGGCGACCCGTTGTTCAGCGAGGGCACGGGCGCGGGACAGTGGCGGGCCTTGGCGCCCGGCCTCGCCGGGAACAACTTCCGGTGGGTCGGGGAGGTGGATCCGTTCCTGGTCCCCGATGCCTCCCAGTTCGCCACGGACGGTCCGCTCCCGCTCGCAAGTTCTGACTATGCGAGGGAGTTCGACCAGGTGAAGACGCTCGGTCGGAGTACGGGCTCGACGAGGACTGCGGACCAGACAGACCAGGCCCGGTTCTGGGCGGATCACGCCGTGGCGATGTGGACCCGAATATTCCGGCAGCTGTCGACGTCCCAGGAGCTCTCGACCGTCGACAACGCCAGATACTTCGCGATGCTCTACCTCACTGGGGCAGACGCGGCGATCGCCTGCTTCCAGGACAAGGAGCGCTGGGGGTTCTGGCGGCCGCAGACCGCGATCCAGGAGGCCGCCGACGACGGTAACCCCGCCACCGTGGCCGACCCCGGTTGGACGTCGCTGCTCGGGAACCCGCCGTACCCGGACCATCCCTCTGGGCACAACTGCGTCAGCAACTCGTTCGTAGAGACCTTGCGGGACTTCTTTGGGACGAATCGGATGCCGTTCAGCGCAACGCACGCGACCCTTGGCATCACCCGGAGCTTCACCCACTTCTCCCATGCGATCAATGAGATACGTCTGGCGCGGGTCTACGGAGGGCTCCACTTCATGACCGCGGACGCGCAAGGGGCCACGCTCGGGAGGAAGGTTGCGAGCTGGCGGCAGGAGCACTACTTCCAGCCGGTGGCCTGAGGCACCCCGGGGCGTCGATCACGCTGTAGGAGGCGAGCGGGCCAACACGAAGGCGCATGTAGGGCAGAGCCCGGGGATCGGACCGTGAACCACCCTCGCTGGAGCGAGGAAGGGGCCCGGACCCCGGGCACGGGCCTTGGAGCGGACCGGCCAGCTCGGGACTCACCGTGTGGCCCGTGCGTGGCCCGTGCGCGTCGTGTCCAACCCGTCGTCTTGCCCCGAAGCCGGGGGCTGATGGCCCGGGTCACTCTCGCCCGCGGACGACGCTGTCACGTCGTCGTGAGCGCAGATCGTCTGCATCACCGGGCAGCAGCGAACCTCGCCTGGACCGGCGGTCCTCATCAGTGAGAAGGCCTCGAAGACGGTGCGGCCGGCCAGCTCGCCCTCGACTTCATCGATGAGACCGACCACGACTCCGATCCGAAAGCGTCCTCGTCGCTGAACCTCGTCGGCGAAGGTGAGCGCTGATCGGGGGTCCTCGAACGCCACGATGCAGCCGTCCCCCACGAGCTTGAGGTGGCGCCCGTCTTGCCCGTCCGCGAGGTCTCGCAGGGACTGGATCAGCGAGCGTTGCCACGCGAGCACCTGGACATCCGATTGTCGGAATCGGCGGCTCGCTCCCACCTCGTCAACGGCGACGACGGCCATCACCGCGGAGGTGGTGAAGGCGCGGGTGCGAAGTGGAGGAAACGAGGCACGCAGTCCCGGACCGCACAGCTGGAGCAGTTCGACCGGAGCCGGAACGTCCTTGACGCGATGGACGCCCAAGGTGCGGAAGGTGAGGCCATCACGAAGGTGAGTCGACGCCACATCGACCGCTGGGCGCGTCGCCACTGTTTGCCCGCCGTGGGCGACGGAGCGGATGCGCGCGCCGTAGTTCACCACCGCGCTGAGGTAATCCCCGTCCCGGGGGCGGGCCTCACCGATCAGCACACACGCTCGGAGCGACAGACGCGTGTCACTGCGGCGTTGCAGCGCCGCCGCGGCGGTGATCGCTCGGGACGCCTCGGAGAACACCGCGAGATGGCTGTCGCCCTCGCCACGTGCCTTGATCACCGATCCTTCCTCCGCCGTGACCAGCGCCGTGACATCGAGGTCGAGGCTGGTCACGGCCGCTTCCGTCTCATCAGTCGATCTGTTCCAGGCTTGGGTACTCGCTTCGATGTCGGTGAGCAAGAAGGCAACGATTCCTGACGGCAGCGATCCCATCAGTGCTCCAGTGCGTAGGTGGCCGGCGGCTGATGCTTGCGCCACGGAGAGCGCCGGTCGCTTGGCAGCCTCCGATAGACCGGTTCGCTGATGCGGGTCCCGGGGCCGTGGCCCATCCGGAATACGTGGATGACACCCATTCCGACGATCTCGTAGGCACCGCCGAGGCCGAACGTCCCTTCGGCGACCGTGGAGACGTGGACGTTCGCCCCCAGGTCCAGGTCGAGGTTGTGCTCCGTAGCGAGTGCCCGCACCCGCGAGCGAAGGACCTCGGTGACCTCGAGCGCCTGCAGCACATCGTCGGGTTCGAAGACGGCGAGGCAGCCGTCACCCACGAACTTGACCACCCGGCCGCCGTGTTGCGAGACCACTTCGGCCGCGGCGCGGTAGAACGCCTCGACGATCGAGGCCAGCCCGCCCAAATCGAGCCCCGCCACCGCCTGCGTGAACCGGGCAAGGTCGACCATCACCATCGCGAGTTGGCGCTCGCGCAGATCAGCAGACGCCGTCATTCGGCGCTCCTCTCACGTTCCTCGGTCCTGGCTGCTGCGGGGGTGACTCCCGCTGGTCCCACAGGGGGATACCGCTGGTCAGGCTAACGGGCCGGGCTCTTCGCGTCGAGAGATCCGGGGATGACCGGGGACCATGTGGCCCGGGCGCCGATCGGCATCGGTTCTGTGGACCGGCTACCGGCACGCGATCGTGACGGTGACCGGGGCGGGAGTCCAGCGATGTCCGGAAGCCCCCACCCCGCCCGCCGGCTCGGTACTCCAGGACCTGTTTCCCACCTTTGGGCTTGTGCTGTTGAGGCCTAACCGTTAGGCTCGATGACTAACCGTTAGGCCCTGAAGGAGATGGCAGGCAGATGATCAGGAACGTCATCACGACCACGGTTGCGTTGGTGGTGCTCGCCGGGGCGGTCGGCGGGTGTGGCAGCGACGACGACGGCGACGCGGCCGGCGCCGGATCCAGCACGTCGACCAGCACGTCGGTCGACGCCAGCGCCGGCGCCGGCGGATGGGAAGAGGTCGTGCCGGGCGGCGACTGCCAGTGCTCCGACGGGTCGGCGTTCAGCTTCTGGGTGCGGGAGTCGGACACGGCCAAGGTCGTCGTGTTCCTCCAGGGCGGTGGGGCCTGCTTCTCCGCCGAGACGTGTGACCCGGAGAACGACCTCTACCGGACCGCCGTCACCGAGGGGCCGAACCCCGAGGGCGTGTTCGACTTCGAGAACCCGCTCAACCCGTTCGCCGACTACTCCGCCGTCTACGTCCCCTACTGCACCGGCGACGTGCACATCGGCAACGCCACCACCGAGTACGCCGACGGCCTCACGATCCAGCACAAGGGCTACGCCAACGGCACGGCCGCCCTCGACCATGTGGCCGCCACCTTCCCCGACGCGACCGATGTCGTGGTGCTGGGGGAGAGCGCCGGCTCGATCGCGGCGCCGCTCTACGCCGGGCTCGTGGCGGATCGACTGCCCGACGCCCATATCACCGTGGTTGCGGACGGGTCCGGCTCGTACCCCGACGACCCGGCGCTCAACGAGATCTTCGCGGCCTGGGGCGCCGGCGACGTCGTCCCGGCGTGGTTCGACCCCGCCGGACTGAGCGCCCCGGGACTGGTCGTCCAGAGCGGACACCACGACCCCGACATCGTGTTCGCCCGCCACGACTTCGCCGAGGACGAGAACCAGGCGTCGTGGTACCCCTACCTCGGCATCCCCGTGGGCGACCTCCCGGCCCGCATGGAGGCGAACGAGGAGCAGATCGAGGCGGCCGGGGTGGACATGCACAGCTACGTCGCCCCCGGCGAGGAGCACACCGTGCTGGGCGACGCCGAGGTCTACGACGAGGAGGTTGCCGGCCAGCCGCTGGTCGACTGGATGACCAAGTTGATCGCCGGCGAACCCGTCGACGACGTCCGCTGAGGGGCGAGGAGAAGGCGATGCAGCAGGAAGTGGTGCTGGCGCTGCTGGCGAAGGAGCCGTCCTACGGCTACGAGCTGGGGGCCCGGCTGCGCCATGCGCTAGGTCCGCTCGGCGAGGAGCTGAACGCCGGGCACGTGTACGTCACGCTGACCCGGCTGGAGAAGGCGGGCCTGGTGGCGTCCGAGGGCGCGGGCCGGTCGGAGGGGTCCGAGCGGTCCGAGCGGTCTGAGCGGTCCGAGAGGTCCGAGCGCAAGATCTACGAGCTGACCGCCGCCGGCCAGCAGCGAGTCACCGATTGGCTCAGCGAGGTGAGCTGGCCCAAGCCCGACCTGGCGGAGTTCCACCTCAAGCTGATCGCCGCTGCCGCGGCCGGCCTGGCCGACCCGCTCAGCATCGTCGACGCCCAGCGCCGCGAGCTGCTGCGCCGGCTACGCGATGCCCAGCGCGCCGCCCTCGACGAGCCCGCCGGCTCGGACGCGGCGCTGCTGCTGGAAGGCATCGTCCTGCGGCTACAGGCCGACCTGCGCTGGCTCGAGGCATGCGAACAGAGCTGGACCACCCGAAGGAGCGGATCGTGAGCCCCACCACCGACACCACTGCGACATCCCTGTCGACGGCCTCGACGCTGCTGCAAGCCCGCGGGCTGCGCAAGGACTACGGCGCAGGCGAGGGCCTGGTGCGGGCCGTCGACGGCGTCGACCTCGACATCGCCGCGGGCGAGACCGTGGCGGTCATGGGACCCAGCGGCTGCGGCAAGTCGACGCTGCTGCACCTGCTGGGCAGTCTGGATCGGCCCTCAGGCGGCGAGGTGTGGCTGGCCGGCCGCCGCATCGACCAGATGGGAGAGAAGGCCCTGGCCCGCATGCGCCGAACCGCGGTCGGCTTCGTCTTCCAGTCCTTCCACCTGATGGAGGAGCTGACGGCCGTCGAGAACGTCGAGCTGTCGGCGCTCGTGGCCGGACGCTCGCCCCGGGTGGCCCGCCGCCGCGCCGAGGAGCTGCTGGACCGGGTCGGGCTCGCCGACCGCTCGGGCTTCCTGCCCTCAGCGCTGTCGGGCGGCCAGCGCCAGCGGGTCGCGGTCGCCCGGGCGCTCAGCAACGAGCCGTCGGTGGTGCTCGCCGACGAGCCCACGGGCAACCTCGACAGCGCCGCGACGCTCGACGTGCTCCGCCTTTTCGAGGACCTCCACGCGGCGGGGCAGACGCTGGTGATCGTCACCCACGACGCCCGGATCGCCGCCACCGCCGACCGGCTGGTGTCGATGCGCGACGGAGCGTTCGTCGATGAGACCCGCCTCACCGGCGGCACGTCGGGGCAGCTTGGCGCGCTGGCCGGGGCGACCGGGTTCGCGGAGGGATGACCGTGGGTCGACTCCTCCTGGTGGGCCGCCTGGCCCTCCGCGACCTGCGGCGCCGCCGGGCCGAGGCCGTGCTCCTGCTGCTGGCCATCCTCGCCGCCACGACCACGCTGACCCTCGGCCTGGTCCTGCAAGGGGTGACCGACGATCCGTACCAGGCCACCCGGGACGCGACGGCGGGGTCCGACGTGGTGGCCTCCGTCAGCCCGCCGCCCGTCGAGGGCGGGCCGAGCGACCTGGCCAGCCTCGAGGCGCTGATCGACGAGCCCGGCGTCGTCGGCCACAGCGGGCCGTACCCGGTGATCAGCGCCGAGCTCGCGACGAACGACGTGACCGCTCCGGTACAAGCCGAGGGCCGCGATGCCACCGCGGCGTCGATCGACCAGCCCGAGCTGACCGAGGGCCGCTGGGTGAACGACGGCGAGGTGGTGGTCGAGGCCGCCTTCGCCGACGCGCTCGGCTTGCATGCAGGTGATCGGATCACGCTGGACGGCCGGCCGTTCCAGATCGCCGGCGTCGCCGTCACCGCCGCGATCGCCGGCGGGACGGCACCCACGTACGCGCCCCCGGTCCTACGCAGCGCTCCGGGGCAGCCGCCAGAGATGGACACCGCCCCTGGCCTGGTCTGGCTGACCCAGCCGGACGTCCGCGACCTGGCGGCAGAGGACACCGCGCTCTCGTATGTCCTGAACCTCCGACTGGCCGACCCTGACACCGCGCAGGCGTTCGTCGACGAGCGCACCACCGACACCGTCGGCCCGGGTGATTCGTCCCTGCCGCCCCGGTTGGAGTCGTGGCAGGAGATCCTCGACAACGCAAACAACATCACCCGGAACACGCGCAACGCCCTGGTGACCGGTGCCTGGCTGCTCGGCGTGCTCGCGGTGGCCGGCGTCGCCGTGCTCGTCGGTGGGCGCCTGGCCGACCAGACCAGGCGCGTCGGCCTGCTCAAGGCGGTCGGTGGCACCCCCGGTCTGGTGGTGGCCGTGCTGCTCGCCCAGTACCTGGTAGTGGCCCTGCTAGCGGCGGTGGCCGGCCTCGCCGTCGGCCGGTTGGTCGCTCCGCTGCTCACCGACCCGAGCGTCGGGCTGATCGGCCGGGCGGGTGGGCCGTCGCTCGGCCTCTCGACCGTCGCCGTGGTGACCGCGATGGCGCTCGGGGTCGCGGTAGCGGCGACGCTCGTGCCAGCTCTCCGCGCCTCCCGCAGCAGCACCATCCGTGCCCTCGACGGCTCGGCCCGACCGCCCCGGCGCTGGGCCGGGCTCATCGCGCTCTCGGCTCGCCTGCCGATCCCGCTGCTGCTCGGCCTGCGGGTCGCGGCCCGGCGGCCGCGCCGGATGGTGCTGGCGGTCGCCAGCATCGCGGTCACCGTCACCGGGATCGTCGCCGCGCTGAGCGCCCACGCCCAGCTCGACGGACAGGAAGGCCCGGTGGCCTCGTCGGCGTTCGATCAGCTCCGCACCGATCGGCTCAACAGCGTGCTGATGGTGGTCACCGTCATCCTGGTCGGGCTGGCGGTCATCAACGCGATCTTCATCACGTGGGCTACGGTGCTCGACACGAGGCACGCCTCGGCGCTGGCGCGGGCGCTCGGCGTGACACCACGGGCGATGAGCGCCGGACTCGCGGCGGCGCAGGCCCTCCCGGCGCTCGCCGGCGCCGTCCTCGGCATCCCCGCCGGGATCGCGCTGTTCTCCGCGGTCACCCCCGACGACGCGCCCGCCCCGCCGCTGTGGGTGCTCGTCGCCCTCGTTCCCGCGACCGCCGTTGCGATCGCCCTCCTCACCTCGATCCCGGCCCGCCTGGCCGCCCGCCAACGCATCGCCGAAGCCCTCGACGCCGAGCCCGCCTGAGACGCAAGAGGAACCGGTGCCGATGGTCGACTGGCCCGCCAGCCGGGCAACACGGCTGCGAGCGTCGCTCGCGATCTCGATCTGACCGAGACCGCGGCGCAGCCCTGACACTCCGCACGCGCGTCGCGCTGCCTGCCGCGAGCGCGTCATATCGACGGCTCGGGACGCTGCGAGGTGAGTCCGGATGTCCCCGAACGCGCGGACATATTGACGTGGGGCATCGCCCCGAGGATTCGTTCTGGGCGCACGCCGTGGCCAGCGACCGACAGGGTGTTCTACGAACGATTGTTGGGCACGGTGGCACTGAGGCCCCGAACTAGGTGTCATTGCAGGTTGGTTCCGTCGTGTACACGTACGACGGGCTGAGCGGCGTCCGCCATGCTGTCGAGAACACGAGTGGCGTACGCGTCGGTCATCAGTCTCCGGATCTCGTCCGCTCTGACCCAACGGAACGCCGATACCTCGTCGCCGTCATGGGTCACTCCAGCACCCGTGCGGCGCTGATCTACCAGCACGCCAGCCGGGACCGGGAGCGGGCCATCGCCGCCGCCGTGTCGGCCCGGGTCGAGGCGGCACGCACGAACACCAAGGGGCACGGAAGGGGCACGGACCCCGGATCGGGCCGGAAGCCGCCACCTGGTCAGAAACGGCGAAAGCGCCCCTGACCTGCGGCCGGGGCGCCTGGAGCGGGTGACGAGGATCGAACTCGCACTGTCAGCTTGGGAAGCTGATGTTCTGCCATTGAACTACACCCGCGAACGAGTCCCCGAGATTAGCCGGCCCGCCCAGGTGAGCACGCCATGACCTGCTTGCAAACGTACGGACAAGGGGGCTGGGTGGATTGAGCTGGGCGCCGACGCGGACAGAGCGGCCTGGAACAACTCGATCGTCCGGGTCGTGTGGCACGTGCGTGGCACGGCTGAGCACGGCATTACGAGCCTGGTCTATGACGAACGTGCGTACGGCTGCGGACTGGCTCAGCCTGGTCGCTCAGCTACTCGGACCACGCCGGCCTCCCTAGGGACGGAAGCGGTCGCGACGATCGATGAGTGTGAGATGGCACAGGCCCGGCACGGGGCGATGGACGGCGAGCTGATGGGCTGGTGTTCGGATACGGGAGGTGGACGAGACTGACCTGTGGCCGATGGCACTACGCCTCCGACGGGTGCTCTAGCCGATGTCTATGTCGCCTTGCAGACGATGGGCTCGGCTACGTCCCAATGTGCCGAGAGGTCGGGCCCTAGCTCTGATCTATGTGATGGCCGTGGCGCTGGGCGTCGCGGTGGGGTTTGTGACGACCGAATTCGACCTACCCCGCGTTCCCTGAGACGGAAACAGCAGTACGCCGCTGGGCTGGGTTTCGTCATCCTCGTCCTTGTCGTCGGCGTCGGACTTGCCTCGCTGGTCTCCGGCATGCGCCATGACAGGGTCAGCAAAGCAGCGCCGGCGAAATGGATGCGTGATGGAGCACGGTTCGGAGGGGGAGAACTGGCTAACTGGCGGCCGGCGGCACGGTGACTGACCTGCGGTTCTGCCGGAGAGCGCCGGGTTGTCGCCACTTCCGGCCGGGACTGGCCGATCTGGAACGCTCGATTCATCACGACTCACCTGTGCGACCATGCCGATCTGTGGTCCGTGGTGGTGCTGTGGACGCGCACACAGTTCCGGAGGGCGTGCGCCGATCGCGGCGTATGACCTGGTGGAGCAGCTTCACCGGCGGCCGGATGCTGCGCGGTCCGGCCCGGTCCCGTGTTAGGTCATTTAGTCGGGAACCAGCGGAAGGCGCGGCAGCCAGGAACTCGTAGAGGTCGAGCACCCAGGCCTGCTCGGACGGTGTCGACACCCCGTTAGTATGCGAGGTAGCGCTTCAGGACCTCCACGTGCTGCTGTGCGAACTCGATCCGCTCGATCCAGAAGGCAGGATCGAGGTCTCGCCCATCGCCCGGGGCATCAAAGTCCTGGCGGACCCGGTAGGACAGCCCGTCGGCGGCGTAGTAGCTGACCTCGTAGCCGCACCACCGTCCGCTCCGAGAGCGAAGAGCGGCCACTCGACGTCGTTGGCGATGGTGTCCTCGGTGCACCAAGATCAACGACCGCCCGGGCGAGCTCGGTCGACATCAGTCGGAGGGCGAACATCATGTCCGAGCGATGACCGGTAATCAGCTCGAAGATGTGATTGACGACCGTCTCGGTGTTGCGTAGCCGGCGAGGGTGGGCGGCCATGGCCCGCTCATTGCGCCCGATCGACGAGCATGTCGGTCGTGGCGCCTAAGTTCACCGCCTCGGCGACTTCGTCGGGCCGGGCCTCGATCCACCGCAGCATGTGGGCGACGTCGCTGTAGATCACGGCCTCCGGCGCCGACGCCAGCGCCAGCTCGACCGCCCGCCGGCGGTGCCGGCCGATGGCGCTGACGTCGCTGGGTGCGTTGTCGACCCTCGCCCCCAGCTCGTTCGCGATGAACACACCGACGCTGCCCGCGGTGTCCTCGGTCACCAGCGCCCCGATCCCGACGAACTCCGAGGTCAGCCGCTCGCCCAACCGCCGCAACCCGGCCAGGAAGTCTCCGCCAGGATCGTGCACCGTCACCGCGAGAGCCGTCCGCCTCCCCATCGCCCGAGCATCCCACGGAGCGGCCCGAGATCGGAGACGATCCGTGGTCACCAACCGCAACGGCGTCTGGAACATCGAACGCTCGACGATTCGCCGGCCGCCGCCGACGGAAGTTGACACTGCCGAATACGGGACTATGCCGGCCGCGCCCGAGCCGCCACCTTGAGAGTGGCGTCACACACTCAGATCGGTGACCTGGGATGGGCCTGACCAGCACTCCCCCGCCGGCTGTTGACCGTCGAGTGGCGGCTGTGAGCGTGAGCCCGTGTTCGATCGGGCACGGGGCGGGCACGTCCCCGGTTCACGCATCGTCTCGCTCGACCATTGGTCGGCGCGGACTGTCGCTGCGATTCGTTGAGCCAGGCGTCGACGAGGAGGAAGACGCCGGACACGACGAGGTAGACGACCCCCCACGGGCCGTCGGTCATCTCGGCGCCTCGGGCGAGCCGGACGAGCGTGATTAGCGAGACCAAGAGGAAGACTGCCCAGATGATGCGTCGGAGCCGGCGCCAGACGTGAACGGTCATCCCGACAGAGTTGACGAGGTCCCCGAGCTGAGGTCCGGCCGCCGGCGGCGGAGCCGCCGAGCGTGCCGGGCCTCTTCGCGGCCCGGCTTCAGCCGGGCGCCTTGATCCTCAAGAGCCAAATTCGGCAGAGCAGATGGCCATGCTCTGTGCTCCGTCGGCTGATGTGCGACACAGCTCCGTCAGTTGATCTGCGACAGGGGCCGTGATCGGCAATCTGGGTTGGGACGTCGCCGTGGGGCGTTCCGGACTCGGGGAGGCCGGGATTGGCACTGGTTGTCTTGTCGGTGGTCGAGCAGCGCCTGGACGCGGTCCGGGCTGTGTTGGGCGGCATGGATGTCGTCGAGGTGGCGGCGCGAGCGGGGGTGCATCGCTCGACGGTGCATCGGTGGGTGGCGCGGTATCTGGCTGAGGGGATCGGCGGGTTGGCGGACCGGTCGCATCGTCCGTTGTCGTGTCCGCAGCAGGCGCCGGAGGTGGTCGAGGTGGCGGTGGCGGAGATGCGTCGGGCCCATCCGCGGTGGGGGTCGCGGCGGATCCGGTTGGAGCTGCTGCGCCGGGCCCCGTGGAGCGATGAGACGGTCGCGGTGCCTTCGGAGCGCACGATCGACCGGATCTTGATCCGGCGCGGCCTGCTGCGCCAACGTCCGAGGAAACGGCCCCGGGAGTCGTGGAAGCGATTCGAACGGCCCGGGCCGATGCAGCTGTGGGGCATCGACATCGTGGGCGGCATCGAGCTGGTCGACGTGGCCACTGGTGAGGTGCGGGGCGCCAAGATCGTCACTGGGGTCGATGATCACTCCCGGTTCTGTGTGATGGCCGCGGTGGTGGAGCGGGCGACGGCGCGGGCGGTGTGTTTGGCCTTCGCGCAGGCGCTGGCTCGCTATGGGGCACCCGAGGAGGTGATCACGGACAACGGCAAGCAGTTCACGGATCGGTTCAGCCGCTATGGCGCCAGCCGCGGGGAGGTGCTGTTCGACAAGATCTGCCGCAAGAACGGCATCACGCATCGGCTCACACAGCCGGCATCGCCGAACCAGAACGGGAAGGTGGAGCGGTTTCACGGCACTTTCCGCCCGGACTTCCTCGCCGACGCCGATCCGTTCGAGTCCCTCGCGGCGGCGCAGGTCGCGGTGGATGGGTGGGTGATCGACTACAACGCCGAGCGGCCCCACCAGGGCCTCGACCCGGCCAGTCCGGTGGTGCCCGCCGATCGTTTCACGGCCGCGGCCCCTGCCGCCGGCGTCGAGCTGTGGCTGCCACCGACCCTCGAAGTCCTCCAAGGTCCCCCAGCGCCCGCCGCCGAGCCCGAGCCGGCCGTGCGTGGCCGGGCAGTGCCGGGGCGATCGAGCTCGACAGGCCGGTGCCACCGTCGGGGAACATGGCGCTGTGCGGCAACCAGTTCTGGCTGGGGCCCGCACGGGTCGGGCAGGTGGTGCGGTTCTGGATCGACTGCGAGTGGGTCCACCTCTCGATCGGTGGGCAGCGGATCAAGTCACTCCGGTCACGGTTCAGCGTCAACGACCTCGACACCCTCGTCGGCCAGGGCGCGGTGCCGGCCGGGCCACCACCGCTGGCGTCGCGGGGTGGTCCCGGATCCCGGGCCGACCGCACGATCGTGGAGGTCGAACGCACCGTGGGCCGCAACGGGATCGTGTCCCTGGGACAGCGCACGGTGCTCGCGGCCGAGATCCTCGCCGGGCGACGGGTCGGGATCTACATCGAGGAGGGCCGCCCGCTGCTGTTCTTCGACATCGAAACGCGTGAGCTGCTGCGCACCCGACCCAACCCCCTCGAGCCCGGCGAAGCCGCCACGCTGCAACGCTGCCGTCCGGTCGGGTCGGTGCCGAGACCTTCCACCGAGCCCATCACTGTGCAACGCCGCGCCTCGAACACCGGAGTGATCATGGTCGCCGGACAGAAGATCGCCCTCGGCCGC
The DNA here is from genome assembly GCA_963830865.1 of uncultured Acidimicrobiales bacterium. GTDB lineage: Bacteria > Actinomycetota > Acidimicrobiia > Acidimicrobiales > VFJN01 > ZC4RG19. Next base: position 399,146 of record CAWHNU010000004.1, read on the forward strand.
GAGCACCAGCACCGCACCGTCGCCGTGCACGTCTCCGACACGACCGTCGCGATCGACTTGCCCGGCGCCGACGAGCTCACCGTCCGACGGACGACAACCCAACCCGTGCGTAGCATCAAAGGACAGCGGCCACGGTCCGCTGAACCCTCAGTTTCCTAGCCCCGATGTCGCACATCAGCTGACGGACATCCGTCGCACATCAGGTGTCGGATCACAAGATGGCCATGGTCCACCGGGCGCGGCACAGGGGCTCGGAGAATCGGTGGTTCCTACGCCAACCGCACGTCCAGAGCCCCTGTGGAGACCAACGCTACGCGGATGTGCGCGCTGCCTTGTCGGACTGCCCGACATCAGCGTCGTCGGCGTCGACGATCAGTCCGGCCAGGCGATTTGCGGCTCTACGTGTGGACCCACTGGTAGCGTCAACAACCGTGACGCACGGCGCCTCCGAGGGGCGTTGGTCCAGCTACCCAGTCGAGTCCGCGCGATCATCCAGGACGCTCGGAGGTCGGCGACGATGGTGGAACGGTCGACCCTAAGTCGGCCGCTCCAGTGGTGGGACTGGGTGCTATCTGCGGGGTTGATCCGCGAGGCGTCGATGACGATGGCCGCTCGCAGCACTTCTGGGTCTGTGAGTTTGCTCGGTTGGCTAACGGCCTGCGCGTGATCCTGCACGAGGAACGCGGTTTCACGATTGGGTCAACCTTCGGCGACGTGAAGGAATCCCTGACGTCAGAGACCATTGCGCGCAACGTCCTGGGCGTTGTGCTCCCCGATGATGACGAGTGCGGTGACGAGCACCCGTGGTCATGGCTTGCCGAACTCGCCCGGAACCGTGGCCTCGATGCCAACACGGAAGACCTGCGGGGTCTTCCGTACGACGTGGTTCTGACCGAGGGCGTCAGCCGGTGGCTCGCCGGTTCGTAAAGCTCAGAGCCTCGACATCCGAGACCGCCCGCCGCCATCGGGTCATCGCCAGACTCGACGGCATCCGCCGCCTCAGCGCCGGGCACGCTCGCGGAGGTTTTGCTTGACCCTCCCGGGAGCCGGCGGATTGGGGTGCCAGACGGCCCTAAGTTCGATGGCGCAGGCTGTCGATGCGATCGAAGTAGTCGACCGCGGCCGGCTCGTGGTCGTATCGGTATGCAGCTCGGTGACGAGGTCGCCGGTGACCATGAGCAGCGAGGGCACGGACTGGCGGGGGATGTCGAGCGCGGCGCTGCCGGCCTCGACGGCGCCGTCGAGGTCGCCTTCACGGGCGGACACGACGGCGAGCGTCGTGTGCGCCTCTGACGCTCGCATGGGTGAGCGGAGCGAGCCGTCGGGTGCGGTGCTCTTGCGGATCACCTCGTTGGCGTGCATGCGGGCCATGGCGTCTTCGCCGGTGCGGCGGTAGCAGTCCATGGCGTAGAAGTCGTACTTGTCGGGGTCGAACGTGAAGTGGTTGTCGATGTTCGACGGGTAGGGCAACGACTCCAAGAGCACGCCGGCCTCGGTCGAGCGCAAGCTCGACCTCGCGGCGGTCGCCCATCCGCGCCCACGCCTTGGCCTCCTGGCCGGCGAGCTGCACTGCCACGGCTTCGTTGGGCGCCATGTCGGCTCCGGTGCGGGCGGCCTCGATGACCTGGCGGTAGCGGCCCTGGGTGAGCGCGAACCAACAGGTCATCTCCTGCGCCCACGCCATGATCCCGGCGTGGCCGGCCTCCTCGCCGAGACTCGCGGCGGCCTGGCGGGTCGCCTCGGCTGCCCGCACGTCCCGCATGTCGTACTCGACGCACCCGACGAGCAACGCGAGCCAGCCCGGCGAGCACGAGCACCTCCCGGTGCTGCGCGAGGGTCAGGCGGGAGTCCAGCAGCCGGACGAGCTTGGCCATCCACTCCTGGCCCTCTCGGCGTAGGTCGGCGGAGGGCATGAAGGCGTACTCGCTGCACAGCCGCTCGACGGTGATCGGAGCGTGTCGAGGGACGCCCGATCGAGGTCGGAGCGGCGGATGCGCTCGACGAGCTCGAGGGTGTTGTCGCCCGTCTGAGATCGACGAGCGCCGGCTCGACGGGCGAACGGAGGCCGGTCGCGTCCTCAGGGCCGAAGATCGCGGCTGAGACGCGTGCCGAACGCCTTGGCGATGAGCTTCTGGTACTCGGGCCGGGGGCGGTGCTTGCCGCGCTCCCAGTTCTTCCACATGCGGAGCAGGTTGCGGTCGCCGGGCAACGCGCTGGTCTGCCTGCATCCGCAGGGCCTCGATGGTCTGCTGCTGGGTCCACCCGCGGGCCTGGCGCTCGGCCGCCAGGCGTTGTGCCCACGCTGGTCGTGTCTCGTCTGCCATCGGTGTTGGCCTCCCTGGGGCGAGGGTGACACGAGGGGGACGAGAGTTCGTCCCTGTAGTGACACTTACACCCTGCGTGTCTCCTCGGCATCTTTGTCGGCGTGTTCCAAGCGCCTGTCCGAGTCGTCGGGTGGCCGGCCACCGTGGCCGGGCCGAGCTTCGTTCCACTCGATGATTCGAGCGGGGGTCCAGACGTGGGTGCGTCCGATCGTGCGGTCCGGCGCCGGCATCTGCTGCCGGCTCCGGTAGGCGGACACGGTGCTGACCGTGACGCCCAGGTAGGCGGCGACGTCGGTCGTCGTCCACCAGTCGGCCGTGCGGTCGGGCGTCCCCACGGCACTCACGGTACCGGCTCCCGCTGAACAGCGAATGTCTACAAACTATGTCTGTACATGTACAGAGTGAGTTTGTAAACTGCTCGGAGCGGCAGAGGCCGCACAGCCAACCAACACGAGGAGACAGACGATGGCGATCAAGGGTGCGATCCCGATGGCGCACGACGACGTGTTCCCCACGGGTGCTTCGTGGTGGGCGAGGTCCACCGAAGCGGGACTTCGACCGGTCGACCCGTGAGCAGGCGGTGCAGGCGGTCGACCGGGACACGGGCGAGTTGGTGTGGATGGTCGATGTGATCGACGCCGACCCGGACGCCCGGGAGAGGACGGTGCGGGTGAAGATCGACGGCGCCGGTGCAGCCGGTCCCGCCGGAGGCGGCGCCGGGTGTGCCGTTCCGCCCGGTCGAGTTCGACGGGCTGACCGCCACGCCCGTATGTGGCGACGACGGCGTCGGGTCGGGGTCGGCTGGCGTGGTCGTTGCGGGCCACGGCGATGCGGGCGCCGAGGCCGGTCGCCGGTGGCGGCGGGGAACGGTAAGGCGGCTGATGGCCCCGGCGCAGATGGCGTTGCCGGTGGATCGGCGCAACGGCGCGTCGGCCCCCGGCCCGCCTCGCCGACCGGCCGGTGGCGGCGCGTCCCGGCCGGTCGCAGCGGCCGAGACGTCCCGACCGGCGATGCCGGTCGGTGCGGGTGCCGGTGTGGGTGCGGCGGGTCACCACGGCCTCGGTCGTGGCGGTCGCCGCGGTGGCGGCGGTGCGCGAGCTACGAACACATGCGTGCTCTGGCGGGCTGGCCGGGGAGGGTTGGCGGTCCTGGCTGCTGCCGTGTCGGTGGACGGCCTGGCGGTGGCGGCGTCGATGACGATGCTCGTCCGCCGCCGGGCCGGCGCAGCCGGCCGGGGCGCTGGCGTGGGCTGGCGCTGCTGCTCGGCCTGGGGGCCTCGTTGGCGGCGAACGTCGCCGCGGCGGAACCGACCGTGGAGGGCCGGCTGGTGGCGGCGTGGCCGCCGGTCGGGCTGCTGCTCGGCCTACGAGCTGTCTGATGCAACAGATGAACAGCCCGGGGCGGTCCTGGCGTCCAAACCGTCCGCCCCGGTGCTGTCGAACCCCTCGATGGAGGTAGCACCGATGACCACGACGACGACTCGACCGTGCCGCACCTCGTCGACCTGGTCGGTGGCACGTACCGGACGACGGCGCGGGTACCGGGCCGAGTGCTCGTGCGGCTGGGTCGAGCGACTGGCACACCGACGACCCGACGACGGCCGATGCGGCCGGGGCCGAGCACCGCGAGGTCGCGGTCGGCCCGGCCGACGAGATGGACGCAGTTGATGAGCGGCCTGCTCGACCTGCAGGACGACCTGGCCGACGCGGTGATGTGGCTGGCCGAGAACTGGTCGGCCGACCTGCCCGTCCCGTGCTACGGCTGGGCCGACTCCGGCGACGGCGACCGCCGGCCCGGCTGCGGTGCTGCTCGGCCTACTGCCTGACGCCCGGCGGAGCTGACCGGCCGCGGCGCTGCTCGGGGCGCCGTGCCGGTCGACCGACGCCGGACGCCGGACTCCGCGGGCGACCGCTACCGGCGCGCGCGTCCGCCGGCTTCGGCGCGGGTGCGAGATCGACGATCTACCGCGTCGATGCCCGACGGTCGAGCGGCGGCGCCGTGATGACGCCGTTCTACGACGACGGCACGGTCACGATCTGGTGCGCCGACTTCCGCGACCGTCCGAACTCGACCGGGGTCGGCGGCCGCGGTGGTCACGTCGCCGCCCTACAACGTCGGCCTCGCCTACGACGGCGACCAGGCCGGCGACGCCCTGGCGTGGGACGACGTACTGGCGCCTGGCCGACGCCGCCGCGGTGGTCATGGCCCGGGCGCTGATGCCGGGCGGTCGGGCGTGGGTCAACACCGCCGTGTCGGTCCCGAGACGCCGGCGCCGGCGGGCCGCACTCGGGTCGGGCCGCCAAGCGGCGGGTGCTGCTGGCCCGGGGCTGGGCTGACGCCCTCGAGCTCGGCGCCGGCCTCGAACTGGTGGACCAGGTGACCTGGCCCTCGGTCCGCACCGCGGGCATGCGCGTGGGGGTCGTGGCAGTCGCCGGCGGCGCCGAACCTGCGCGGCGACTACGAGGTCATCACCGTGGCCTGCCGGGACGGCTGGGAACGCACCCCGCCGGCGGGCATGGAGGGGTGGCGGGACACGGTGGGCGACTGGCCGGCCCTGTGCTCGACCGTCTGGCCGGTGGCGACGGTTGGCGGCCGCGACGGGTGGGCATCCGGCGCCGATGCCGGTCGAGGTCGCCCGCCGCTGCATCCGCCTGTCCACCTGGCCGGGCGAGACCGTGCTCGACCCCTTCGCCGGCGCCGGCACGACCCTGCTCGCGGCCCGCCAGCTCGGGCGCCGGGCGATCGGGGTGGAGCGCTCGCGAGCGCTACTGCGAGCTCGCCGTGACCCGGCTGGCGCAGACGAGCTTCGACTTCGAAGGCGCCGCCTGACGAGCGGGCCTGTTGGTGTGCACCGGGGCGGGCCTGGCGTCCAACCGTTCCCGCCCCGGTGCTGTGTCCCTCGATGGGAGTGACATGCACAACTCTACGACCCGACACCCCGCCCACCGGGCCGCCGCCGTCCTGGCCGTCGCCCTGGTGGTCGTCGTCGCCCGGCTCATCCTCGGGCCCTGGCCCACCGCCATCGCCGTGGCGGCCGCCGGCCTGTGGTGGGGCCTGTGGGCGTGGTCCCGGTTCGAGACCCGGACCCGCCCGGCCAAGGCCCGGGCACCGGAGCTCGTCCAGGCGGCCCGGCCGGTGGCGGGTGGGCATGTCGGCGTTCGCCCGGGCCTTGGCGGTGGTGGCGGCCGCGTACCTGGCGGAGTGCGAGCGGGAGGTGGACCGGCCATGAGCGTGGCCGAGGACCGTGGCGCGGAGTGGGCGCCGGCGCCGGGCAGTGTCGCCCGCCACAACTGGCCCCTGCCGGCCCGCTGCGTCTGGTGGCTCGCCCACCGGCCCAGCCTCGTCGCCCTCGCCGCCCTGGCCGTGGTGGTCGGGGTCGAGCTCGGGCCGCTCGTCCTCGCCGCCGCCGTGACCGTGGTCGCGGTCGTGCTGGCCGGGTGGTGGCGGGCGCATCCGCGCAGCTTCTACCCCTACGGCGGCCGGGCCCTGCTGGGCTTGTGGCGCTCCCTGTGGGCCTACGGGGTCCGGTGGCGCACCGCCATGATGCTGTCCGGCCTGGGTGGCCGGTTCGGCGGGGACGAGTACGTGCCCCGGGTGGTGCGGGTGCGGGCGGGCCGGTACGTGGATCGGGTCACGGTGCGGATGGTGGCCGGCCAGTCCACCGCCGACTGGGGCCGCCGCGCCGACGCGTTGGCGCACGCGTTCGGGGCCCGGGCCGTCCAGGTGCACGAGCTCCGCCGCCGCCCCGGCTACATCCGCTGCTCGTCGGCCGCCTCGACGCCCTCGCCGCGGTCGTCACCATGCCCCCACCCGGCCCCGTCGACCTCGCCGCGGTGCCGATCGGCCGCCGCGAGGACGGCCAGACCTGGGCCGTGCGCCTCCGCGGGCTCGCACACCCTCGTCGCCGGCGCGACCGGCGCGGGCAAGGGCTCGGTCATCTGGTCGCTGATCCGGGCGCTCGGCCCCCTGATCCGCGACGGCCTGGTGCGGCTGTGGGTGCTCGACCCCAAAGGCGGCATGGAACTCGCCGCCGGCGCACCGCTGTTCGACCGGTTCGTCTACGACGACCCCGCCGCCATGGCCGACCGTCCTCCAAGACGCCGTGGCGGTCATGCAGGCCCGGGCCGCCCGGCTGCGGGGCCGCACCCGCCTCCACGACCCCACCGTCGATGAGCCGTTGATCACGGTGGTGGTGGACGAGCTCGCCGCGCTCACCGCCTACGCCGAGCGCGACGACCGCCGCCGCATCAACGCCGCCCTCTCGCTCCTGCTCTCCCAGGGCCGCGCGGTCGGGGTCGTGGTGGTGGCCGCGTTGCAGGACCCCCGCAAGGAGACGCTGCCGTTCCGGGACCTGTTCCCCACCCGCATCGCCCTCGCGTTCGCCGAGGCCGAACAGACCGACCTCGTGCTTGGGCCGCGGGCGCCCGGCTGCGGGGGGCGGACTGCTCGCGCATCCCGCTCACCACCCCGGGGATCGGGTGGGTGTGGTGCGACGGCGAACCCGAACCCGTCCGCGTCCGGGCCGGCTGGGTCACCGACGACCGACATCGCCGCCATGGTCGAGCCTACACGCCCGGCGACCTCACGCGACCGCCACCGCCGACGACGGCGAGCGGTGACGTGGTCGCTGACCACCGCGCAGGAGCGGCGTGCTCCTGCAGCGGTGCTTGGCCAGGGCTCCTTCCCGTCTTGGCGGCGGTCCCTGCGGGTGGGCTGGGTCAAGGCCCGAAGAGGCGAAGAAGTCCCGCCGGAGGGTGCAGGGTCCCGCGGCTCGCTTGGGACTTCTTCGCCGTGGCCTTGACGCAGACCCGGACCCCGCCACACTGCCCGGCCGGCGTGAAGGCGCCCGCCCCCCTCACGGCCGCGGCATGAACGGCGCACTGAGCCCCGAGCTCGTCGCCGAGGCCGCCGTCGTCGCCGGCGTCTGCGCCCGCCCGGTGATCTCCAAGGTCACCGACATGGACACGGGCGAGCTCCGGCTGGTGCCGATCGCGTGTGGTTCGACCCGGGAGCACGCTGCCCGGCGTGTGCGGAGCGGGCCCGGCGGTTGCGGATGCAGCAGTGCCGGGAGGGCTGGCACCTCGACACCGAACCCGAATGGCAGACCCGCCGACCGACGACCAGGCCGACGACGAGGACGGCGAGGGCGAGGGCGACGAGCAGCGCCGGCGGGTGCGGTCGACCCGGCGCCGCCAGGACGTCCCGGACCTGCCCCGGGTGCCGGTGGAGGATCGGACGATCGGGCGGGTGTTCACCGCGCCCGGACGGCAAGACCTACCGGCCCTCGATGTTCGTCACCTTCACCCTCCCGTCCTATGGGCGGGTCACCGCCGAGGGCGTCCCCGTCGATCCGGGCCGCTACGACTACCGGCGCGCCGCGCTCGATGCGTTGCACTTCCCGAAGCTGGTGGACCGGTTCTGGCAGAACCTGCGCCGCTGCGCCGGCTACCAGGTCCAGTACTTCGCCGCCGTCGAAGCCCAACGCCGGCTCGGCCCCGCACCTGCACGCGGCCATCCGGGGCACGATCCCCCGCAGCATCCTCCGCCAGGTGCGGGCGGCCACGTACCACCAGGTCTGGTGGCCCGCCCACGACACGGCCGTCTACGAGGGCCGGCGGCTGCCGATCTGGACCGATGCCGGCTACGCCGACCCCGACACCGGCGAGCTCCTGCCGACCTGGGACCAGGCCCTCGACGAGCTCGACGCCGACCCCGACGCCGTGCCGGCGCACGTGGTGCGGTTCGGGGAACAGGACGACTTCCAAGGCCTGATCGCCGGCACACCGGGCGTGGACCGGGCGATCGGCTACCTGTGCAAGTACCTGCCCAAAGACATCGCCGCCACCTACGACGACCCCGACGGCCTCACCGGCCCGGGCGGCGCACATCGACCGCCTCGCCGAGGAAGTCCGCTGGCTGCCCTGCGCGCCGACCTGTGCGAACTGGTTGCGCTACGGCGTCCAGCCCGCAGCGGCGCAGGCCCGGGATGGTGCCCGGGCACTGCAAGCACAAGGCGCACGAGCGCGACAACCTCGGCGTCGGCGGCCGCCGGGTGCTCGTGTCGCGCAAGTGGTCGGGCAAGACCCTCGCCGGCCACAAGGCCGACCGCGCCACCGTCGTCCGCGCCGCCCTCGAAGAGGCCGGGATCGACCCCGACGACCACGACGAGCTCGCCGTGGTGGGCAGTGACGGCCGCTGGTCCTGGGAGCTGCTCGGCCGCAACCGCGTCGACGCCGCCACCTACGCCGCGGCCATCGCCCAGACCATCACCACCCGCCAGCGCTGGCGCGCCGAGTACGAGCGCGCCAAAGCCGCCGTCGCGGCCCGGGCCGGGCCAGCGCCGCCGGCGGCGGCATGACGTGAGTTCGGCAGTTGCGGCGACGAGCGAGGGGGAGCAGGACGTGAGCAAGCGACCGGTTGTTGACGGTGGAGGAAGTGGCCGAGCGCGCTCGGCACGTCGGTGCGGTTCCCGCGTCGGCTCGATCGCGGAGCGGCGCATCACGTTCGTGCGGATCGGCCGGCACGTCCGCGTCCCGGAGAGCGTCGTCGACGGCCATGATCGAGGCCGGCACCGTCGAGGCGATCGACCGCCGCGGCGTGGGCCCCGGGGCCGGGTGGCCTGATGGCCGGCAACAGGAAGGGCCGAAGCGCCGGTTCGGATCTGTTCGGCAACTGCCCTCGGGTCGCTGGCAGGTTCGCTACCAGGGACCGGACGGGCTGATGCGCCGGCGCCGATCGGACGTTCCCGACGCAGACCGACGCGGAGGTCTGGCTGACGGTCGGTCGAGGCCGACCTGGTGCGGGGTACCTGGTTCGACCTCGACGCGGGGCGGGTGCCGTTGGGCGACTACGCGCAAGCGGTGGGTCGCTGAGCGGCCGGGACTGTCGCCACGGACCATCGACGCTCTACGACGGGCTGGTCCGCCTCCACATCGGCCCGGCGCTCGGTGCCGGTTCGACCTGGTGGACCTGACGCCGGCCCGGATCCGGGCGTGGCGGAAGGAGCTGCTCGACGGCGGGCGTTGGGCGCGGTCACGGTGGCGAAGTGCTACCGGCTCCTGCGGGCGGTGCTGAACACCGCCGTGGACGACGAGCTCGATCCGGCGGAACCCGTGCCGGATCAAGGGTGCCGGCAGCGAGTCCAGCCCCGAGCGGCCGGTGGCGACACCCGCCCAGGTGCAGGCGTTGGTCGCCGCGATGCCCGAGCCGGTGGCGGGCCTGGTGCTCCTGGCCGTGTCGAGCAGCCTTCGGTGGGGCGAACTCATGGCGCTCACCCGGGCCAGACGTGAACCTGCGCGACCGGCACAGTCCGGGTGACTCGGTCGCTGAGCGACGATCGTGGTCGGATGGCGCTCGGGCCGCCGAAGTCGGCCGCCGGCAAGCGCACGGTCGCGATCCCCGATCCGGTCGTGCCCGTGCTGCGCGAGCACCTTCGCGAGTTCTCCGACGCCGGCCCCGGTGGCCGGGTGTTCGTCGGGGCGAAGGGAGCGACGCTGCGGCGCTCGAACTTCCAGACGATCTGGCTGCGTGGCGTGAAGGTGGCTGGCCTGCCCGAGGGCTTCCGGTTTCACGACCTGCGCCACACGGGGAACACCTGGGCGGCCGACAGCGGGGCCAACCTGCGGGAGCTCATGGAGCGGATGGGGCACAGCGAGCACGCGGGCGGCGCTCATCTACCTGCATGCGTCGCGCAGTGGTGATCGCCGCATCGCGGACGGGATCGGCCGTCAACTGGCGGCCAGCGATGACGACGACCAGGGCGACGAGGACGTCGACGGCGGCGGCCCCGGGGTAGCCAGCTCGGGGATGATCTGGCACGGATCTGGCACGAGGGCCGATCTGGCGCTCAGTCCGCCGACCCGACCGACCCGTCCGCCGTGGGTTCTGACCTGGTGTGGAGCGGGTGACGAGGATCGAACTCGCACTGTCAGCTTGGGAAGCTGATGTTCTGCCATTGAACTACACCCACGAACGAGTCCCCGAGATTAGCCGGCCCGCCCAGGTGAGCGGCACTGCGACTTCTCCCACATGGTCAGCAGGAAAGAGCACGACCCATCGGCGTGCCCCTTCCGTGCCCCCGCCGCTCCGGGCCTGGCGGCCCTCCACGGCGGCTGCCGACCGCACCGGGGAGGTTGGCTGGACGCTGGGCGCCTCATCTCGCAGCGAGCGCCTGCCAGCATCCGTGTCGGATCGGACGCATCAACGACCGAGGCGAGAACAGACTCAACACCCCCCAAGGTTATGACCATCGGAGCGCTAGCGGGCCCTTCCCGGAGGTCCATGAACTGAGCCACCAGATTCAACTGTTCAGCGCCGCAGGGCTGAACAGCCGGTTGGGCCGCCGGCTCACTCGCCGGTGTTGACTCCGACGACGCGGTCCGGGCTCTGGAGGGCGGTCGTCCCACGAGGGCCGGCGGACACCCGTCCGTGATGACTCCCGAACGAACTCAGACCGCAGTGCGGATGCGACGCCGATGGCGACAGCATCACGCAGCTCGCGCGCACGTTTGGCGTTGGTGCTTCCAGTGTCTCTGCTGTCTGCGAGTCCTTATGGACGAACGCTGATGATCGTCTTCCCCTTGCGTCGCTCGGTCGGGTTGAGGGCCGCAACGGCATCGTCGAGGGTCGCGACGTTGTCGATGTTCGTCCGCAGCCGTCCGTCACGCACCCGCCGGACGATCTCACGCAGTTGGGCGCGATCGGACTCGACAACAAAGTCGATCGCCAGGCCGTCCGCGGGCCGCGCCTCGGGCGGCCCGACGACGGTCACCAGCGTTCCTCCGGCTCGAATGAGACCCGCGGACCGCTTTTGGATGTCGCCGCCGATGACGTCGAACACCAGATCGACTTCGCCGACGTCTTCCAGGGCGTCGTTGTCGAGGTCGACGAACTCCTGCGCGCCGAAGTCGAGCGTCTTCTGACGGTCGGCGACGCGTCCGGTGCCGATGACGTAGGCGCCGAACTCGCGTGCGAGCTGGGTCACCATCGACCCGACTGCGCCGGCCGCGCCGTGTGCGAGGACGCTCTGCCCCGCCTGAAGGCGGCCGTGCTCGAACAGTCCCTGCCACGCGGTCAGGCCCGAGATTGGCAGGCTCGCGCCCACCGTGAAGTCGACGTCGCCCGGCAGCGGCGCGAGGTTGCGTGCCTCGACGGCCACATACTCCGCCAGGGTGCCGTCGCGATGCCAGTCGGTGAGGCCGAACACCCGCTGTCCCACCGACAGTCCCGTCGTGCCATAGCCGAGGGCGTTGACCACTCCGGCCAGCTCGTGGCCGGGGATCGACGGTGTTCGGTCACGGTCGAGGCGATCGGTCCAGGTCGAGGGCCACGCCACCTCAGTCGGGACGAATCCCGACGCATGAACCTGAACGACGACGTCGTTTATCGCCGGTTCCGGCTCGGGCCGCTCCGCCAGCGTCATCCCGGCCGTTCCCGCAGCCTGGTCCGTCACCACGATCGCTTTCATTTGGACACCTCGCTCTGTATCAGTCCTCGCCTACACGACATCTTCGGTTCACCAATATCAGCGGCGCGAAACCTCGGCGTCCTACCACGCAGGGTCACCAGATCCGGAACCCGGCCCGGTTGCCTGCAGGGTTGCTCGCATCGACCGCTGTGGCCTGGTGGAATCCCGAATCCCCTCAGGTCGACCTGTCTGCGGCGAACCGCCACGGACGCCCCGGAGTATCTCGACATCAGCGTCGAGCAGGGCCCGTCGTTGATGCCCGACTTCGAGGTGGTCGACAGCGAAGTGGTCGAAGGGGGCGAGTCCGAACGCGGGATCGAGCCGTACCTTCTGACCCTTCGCTCGGCGTAGGTCGGCTATGCGGTCATCATGCGCCGCGACGTCGCCGCCCGCACCCAGGCCGTTACCAGCGGGTGGGGACGACCTGGGGCCGAGCGGACCTGGGGGACGAACAGCGTCAGCACGTAGTACTCGTGGTCCGCCAGGCGCAGGATGCGGGCGTCGCCGTCCCTCGTGTCGACCGCCGCAACCCGCAGGCCCGCGTCGTGGACCCGCTGGCGCCAGGCCGGGTGGAGGCCGAAGTGGCAGTAGTAGCGCTCCACCGCCCGCTCCCCGGCGTACATCGCACGCACCGCCTCGTCGACCAGCTCGACCGACATCGTCTGGCCGGCCAGCGAGCACAGCAGCTCGGCGATGAACAGGTCGTCCTCCGCCGCCTCCGGGTCGTACTCCTCGTGGGTCGCCGTCTCGTGGCCCAGGACGGTGCGGGCGAACTCCACCACCGCCAGCTGGAAGCCGGCGCAGGTGCCCAGGAGCGGCGTGCCGCTCTCCCTGGCCCAGCGGATGCCCGCCAGCATGCCCTCCATGCTCCGGTGCGGGCCGCCCGGTGCCGCCCAGACGGCCGCCGCGCCGACCAGCACGCTCTCCGCCGCCCCGGCCTCTCCGCCCAGCGCCTCGCTCGGCACCCAGCGGACCTCCGGCGGGACGACACCGATGGCGGCCGCGGCGTCGGCTATCGCCGGGGCGATCGTGTCCTGGGGGGCCAGGCCCTCGATCCTGTCGCCGATCACCGCCACCCAGGGTTCGTGCTCCACCGCGCCATTCTGTACGCGGAAACGGTCGCCATCGCGACCATTTCCGCGTACAAAACGCGGCCTCGACCCCCTCGCCGCCGGCCCCGGGTCAGGGGTGTCCGGGGCCGGCAGCGGGCTTGGGGTCAGGTGGTGGCGAAGACCGACGCTTCGGCCGAGCCGCCGGTTCCGTCCTCCGGCGACACGCCCTCGTCCGTCGACGAGCCGTCGCCGTCAGTGCCGGAGCGGTCGTGGCAGCCACCGTGCCGGCTCTCGCCGGAGTCACCGGGCGACTCCCCGCGGGGAGTGCCTGGCTCTTCGCTGGTGGCGCCCGGATCCTCGCTGGTGGCGCCCGGATCTTCGGTCGTGCTCGTGGACGGCTCGTCCTGGGCGGCGGCCCAGCCGGCTCCGCCCACGATCACGGTGCCGGCCACGGCGGTGGCCGCCGCCAGGCGTCTCAGGTTCAGGTCCATCGACTGTTCCTCCTCGGTTGCGTGCCCGTCAGTCAACGGCGTGAACCTCAGAGGTCCCGCAGAGCGCCCTGGGTCTTCCCGCTAGGGTCGTCGCCCGATGATCCTGTCGGACCGCACCATCCGGGACGAGCTCGCCGCCGGGCGCATCGTCATCGACCCACTCGACGAGTCGTGCATCCAGCCGGCCTCCGTCGACCTGCGGCTCGACCGGCTGTTCCGGGTGTTCCTCAACCACACCATGCCGGTCATCGACGTCAAGACCGACCTGAGCGACCTCACCCGCCTGGTCGAGATCGACGACGGCGACGCCTTCATCCTCCACCCCGGCGAGTTCGTGCTCGGGTCCACGGCCGAGCAGGTCACGCTGCCGGACGACATCGTCGCCCGGATCGAGGGCAAGTCGAGCCTCGGGCGCCTCGGCCTGCTCATCCACTCGACCGCCGGGTTCATCGACGCCGGCTTCTCCGGGCACCTCACGCTCGAGCTGTCCAACGTCGCCAACCTGCCGATCACGCTCTACCCCGGCATGAAGATCGGCCAGGTGAGCTTCCTGCGCATGACCACCCCGGCCGACGTGCCCTACGGCTCGGCCCGGGCCGGCTCCAAGTACCAGGGCCAGCGGGGCCCGACTCCCAGCCGCTACTGGGAGAACTACGACAACGTGAGCGACTAACCGCCGCCGCCCGGCCCGTTGCCCGGGTCGCGCAGGTCGAGCGTCTGGGGCGCGCCGACGGGGGCGCCGTCCACCTCGAGCTGGATCGTGGCGACGGACGGTCCCGGGCTCTGGGGGTCGTGGTAGAGCGGCTGGGTGACGGCGAGGATCGCCGGGAACGACGCGGACGCCTGCGGGGCCAGGTCGCCCAGCTGGCAGACGACCGTCTCCGCCAGCTCGCCGCCGAGGACCTCGTCCCAGTCGGTCGGCGACGTGGGCACGGTCCACTCCTCGACCGCGCATCCCGGCGGCAGCGCATCGAGCACGCGTGTGAGCAGCGTGTCCCGCAGCGCCGGCGGCAGCAGGTTGCCCAGCGGCGGCGAGTCGAGCAGGCCGCCCGGCGGCAGCTCCTCCGAGAACACCTCGGGAGGCACGGCGGCCGAGCTGCCGCCGAACGTGATCCGGATGGCCCCGCCCGCGACCGTGCGCGTGCCCGCGTTGGAGGCGCCGACCCCCACCTCACCGATCGGGAGCGGCAGGCCCCGCTCATCGCGGTAGGGCGTCCACGTCGCGCCGGTGAGAGCGACCTCGTCCTCGAGCCGGTCGAGGGTCACGGCCGGCAGCTCGGCCTCGATCGCGTCGCCCCGGAACAGCCGCGCCGTCGCCGTCTGCCCGGGGGCGTTGACCACCAGCCCGAACGTGAACGTGTGGGCCCCGCCCGTGGGGGGCTGGTCCAGGGTGCAACCGATCAGCTGGCCGCCGACCGGGCCGGGGATCGTCACCGGGGCAGCGCAGCGGCTGTCGAGCGTCCCCTCGGGGTCGGCCACCGCACCCGCGGTCAGCGAGAGCTCCAGCCGCAGCGGCGCCGGCGGGTCGTCGGCCGGAGCCGCCGCCGTCGCGGGCGCGCCGGCCAGGCCCGCCGGGGCGGCGAACGCCGTAGCGGTCAGGCCCGCCGGGACCCCGGCCTCGCCGATCGTCAGCGCCAGCGTGCCCTGCCCCGTCGCGAGCGGCGTCCACACCGACGTGTTGAACGCCAGGGTCGGGGGAGTGGGCGTCGGGCCGGGCCCGGGATCGGTCGTGGGCGGCGTGGTCGTCGGTGGCGTGGTCGTCGGTGGCGTGGTCGTCGGTGGCGTGTGGCGGTGCGACGGGGCCGAGGTCGGCGGCGTCGTGCTCGGAGGCCGGGTCCGCGGCGGCGAATCGGACCCGAAGGCGTCGAAGTCGTCGACGCCGGACCCCTCGTCGAACGGGGCGAAGAAGCTGTCGTCGAGGGTGCTCTCGTCGAACGGCGCCAGGGCGAAGTCGTCGCCACCGAACACCGGGTCGCCCGTGTCGCTGTCGGCCCCGCCGCCGGACGACCCGTCGCCACGAGAGCCGTCCGGCCGGCCGATGTCCTGCGCGTCGCCCGCGCTCTCGGGCGGCCCCGAGTCGTCCCGACCAAGGAATGCGACCAGGCCCGCCAGCCCCGCTACCGCCACCGCGGTGATCGCCACCGCGCTGCCGACCGACGGCGCCATCTGCTTGAGCTTGCCGACGGCGCCCTTGCCCGCCGCCGCGGCCGCCACCGCCCCGCTCCCGCCGGCCTCCGCACCCGCGCCGGCGGCAACGGCCGCGCCGCCGGCCCCGGCCACCAGCACGGCGCCGCCCCCGCCGCCCAAGAGGAACAGCGGGGCCACCGAGAGGACCAGCATGCGGTTGACGTCGTTGAGCTCGGCCACCAGGTCCCGGCACGACTCGCAGCCGTCGAGGTGGGCCTGGACCGCGGCCCGGTCCCGCGCCGACAGCCCGTCGCGCACGTACGCGCCGAGCTGCGACCGGTACGGCTCGTGCTCCGGGCTCGGCGACGCCATCAGGTGGGCCTGGAGGTAGGACTGGCGCAGCTTCTCCCGGGCCCGGTAGGCCATGGCCGCGGCGGCGTTCGCGGACACGCCCAGCACCGCGGCCAGCTCGCGGGGCTGGCGCCCCTCGACCGCCGTGTGCCACAGCACCGCCTGCCACCGGTCGGGCAGCGACTCGAAGGCCGTGGTGATCAGCTCGCGGTCGACCCGATCGAGCCCGGGGGCGTCGGACTCGTCGCCGACCGGCTCGGGGACGTCGTCGATGGACTGATCGGCCGGCCGCTCGCCCTTCTCGGCGGCCAGCCGGCGCAGGGTGACGAACAGGTACGCCCGGAACGACTCGGTCGGACCGCCGCCCCGGCGGATCGCCCCGAGGACCCGCTCGAACGCGCCGTTGACGAGGTCGTCCGGGTCGCTCGTCCGCGTGTAGGTCGACGCGAGGCGGAGGGCGGCGGCCTGGTGGCGGACGTAGAGCTCGGTGAAGGCCGCGTCGTCACCGCCCCGGGCCTGGTCAACCAGTTGGGCGTCGGTGAGAGCGGTGATGGTCATGGCGTCAACGGCCTGATGACGCCAGTCTGGCGCACAAGCACGCCCGCTGACCAGGTCGGGGGCATCCCGAAAGATTCGCGTGATCGCCGTCATAGCCCCCGCCGGCCGCCCTCTCTACGGGCATGCAGGAGTCGTGGGAGCCGTCCGGCCCAACCCACCCAGGTCCAGACGGTCCGTCACGGCTCCTCGCGCTCGTCGGTCGGTCGGCGCCGCCGCGCCGACCGGTCGGCGGGCTGATCGCCGACTGGTACCACAGCTCCGGCACCGGCCTGGCCTTCGACGAGTGGGCCGACCCCGCGACGCGGCGGCTGGCCGCCACCTTCGAGGGTGGCGCCGACCTGGTCCAGGTCGAGTACGCGGTGGTCGCTTTCGCCCAGGCCCGCGCGGGTGCGGACCACAGCGCCGAGGCCGTCGCCGCCGACCTGGTGGCGCTGGTCCGGCTGGCCTGGCCGTCCGGCGGCCGGGTGTGGGTCGACTGGATCGACCCCGTGGGCCTGCTGGCCCGGGCGCTGAGCGCCTGGGCGATCGAACGAGAGACGAGCCGCGCCTGCCAGGGCGACTGCTACGACCCGGTCACCGGCCTGGTCAGCGCTCAGTACCTGCAGGCCCGCCTACACGAACTGCACAGCCAGTGCGAGGCCCTGATGATCTCTCCTCCGGTCACCTTCGGCGCCGTGGTCGTGCAACTCGAACTGAGCGCCGTCGCGGCGCCCGAGCGGATCGGGGTCAGGGTCGCGGCGGGCCGCATCCTGGCCGCGCGGTTCCGTGCGGGCGAGACCGTGGCGGCGCTCAGCCCCACTCGCCTGGTGGCGGTCATGCCGGCATACGGCATCGACCGCTGCATAGGTGAGGTGGCATCGGACTTCGCAGAAATCGACGGGCGCGACGGGGTCCGGGTGTCCATCAGCAGGGTGGCGTTCGCCGACGATGCCGGCGCCACCTTCAGTTCCCTGGCGGGAACCTCGGTGGGTTCCTAGGGCGGATCGAACCCACCGACTGCGGGTCGGTGTGCGGTGCGGCGAGGGCGCGGCACACCGACCCGCACAACCTCCCGGTGTGCGGGCGGTCAGCCCTCCGCCAGCCGGCGGGCGTCCCCGGCCTCCAGCGCCTCGAGCAGGTGCATGGAGATGTCGGCGACCTTGACCTCGTCCTCTTCCTTGCCTGCGGCCTTGGTGCCGTCGTCGATCATGATGAAGCAGAACGGGCAGGCGACGGCGATGCGGCTGGCGCCGGTGGCGATCAGCTCCTGGCTGCGCTCGTCGTTGACCTTCTTGCCGATCGTCTCCTCCATCCACATGCGCGCGCCGCCGGCGCCGCAGCACATGCCCCGCGTGCCGTTGCGGGTGGCCTCGACGACCTCGATGCCGCCGAGGCTGCCGATGACCTTGCGGGGCGACTGGTAGACGTCGTTGTGGCGCCCCAGGAAGCAGGAGTCGTGATAGACGACCCGCTCCTCCAGCACGGCGTCGCTCATGTCGAGGTGGCCCTCGGCGATCAGCCACTCGAGGAACTGGCTGTGGTGGACGACCTCGTAGTTGCCGCCGAGCTGGGGGTATTCGTTCGACAGCGTGTTGAAGCAGTGGGGGCACTGCGTGACGATCTTGCGCACGCCCATGCCGTTCAGCGACTCGATGTTCTGCATCGCGAGCATCTGGAAGATGTACTCGTTGCCCGAGCGGCGGGCGGGGTCGCCGGTGCAGTTCTCGGACGGCCCGAGGATGGCGAAGTCGATGCCTGCCCGCTGCATGAGCTTGGCCATCGCCACGCTGACCTTCTGGTTCTTGTCGTCGAAGCTGCCCGCGCACCCGACCCAGTAGAGGAACTCGTGGTCGAAGGCGTCGCCCGGCTCGACGATCGGCACGCCCTCGACCTTGGCGGCCCATGCCCCCCGGTCGCTCTGGGACAAACCCCACGGGTTGCCCGAGTTCTCCATCCCCCGGTAGGCGGTGCCCAGCTCGGTCGGGAAGTTCGACTCCATCAGCGACAGGTAGCGCCGCATGTCGAGGATCTTGTCGAGGATCTCGATGTTGACCGGGCAGATCTCGTCGCACGCCTTGCAGGACGTGCAGGCCCACACCTCCTCGGGCGTGATCCGCTCGAACAGCGAGTCGGCGCTGACCGTGATCTCGCGGTCGAGCCCGATCGGCGGCGACACCGGCGGGGTGCCGGTGCGGGCCATGACCTCGCCGGTCTTGAGCACGATCTCGCGGGGGTCGAGCGGCTTGCCGGTGGCGTGCGCCGGGCACACGCTGGTGCAGCGCCCGCACATCGTGCAGGCGTCGGTGTCGAGCAGCTGCTTCCACGTGAAGTCCTCGACCGTCGACGCGCCGAACGTCTCCAGCTCGGTCTCCATGAGGTTGGGCATGGCCTTCATGGCGCCCTTGGGCCGCTCGCGGTCGCGCAGGTACATGTTCAGCGGGGACGTGAACATGTGGCGCAGCATCGTCACCGGCAGGATCACCAGGAACACCACGAAGCTGACCACGTGCGCCAGCCACAGGCCCTGGTGCCAGCCGGCCAGGTCGCTGCGCCCGTCGATCAGCGTCGACAGCGGGTAGCCGACGATCGACCAGCGCTCGTAGGTCGGCTCGCCCTCCAGCGCGATGCGGAACGCCTCGGTGGCGAACCCGGTCACGCCGATGATCAGGAAGGTGCCGAGGATGACGGCGTGCTCGGGCTTGGACTTGATGCGGATGCGGTAGGGCCGCTGGACGTAGCGGCGCACGATCGCCCACACGACCCCGACCAGGAACAGCGCCCCCGCCGCGTCGCCGACGAACGCATAGGCCCGGTAGACGTCGCCGTGCAGGAACTTGGCGCTCTCCGGCATCTGGTGGTTGATCTCCAGCACCGTGGTGACGGCCAGGAGGATCAGGAAGTCGAAGTAGATCAGCGAGTGCATGACGCCCGCCGCGGGGTCGCGGAGCAGCGTCTGCATGTAGACACCGGACCGGAAGTCCTCGAGCCGGCGCTTGACGTTCTGGCGGTTGGTGCCCCGGTCGTCGGGCGCGCCGCGCTCCCAGTTCTTGACCCGCTGGGCGAACAGGACGGCGCCGTACACGAACATCACCGGCAGGACCGTGTAGAAGACGAGCCGCCACGACGAGGGGACGTTGATGAAGACCTCGCGCTGGACGGCGGCGTCGTCGTGCCACTGCAGGGCGGTCGCCGCGATGCCCGAGGCCGCGACGACGATCGCGAAGGCGATGCCGATGCCGACGACGACCGCGCTCGGGGTCACCCGGCGCGGGGCCGCGGGCCGGTCGCCGCCCTCCGCCGCGTCGGGCCGGTCGAGGGTCTGCGAGCTGCTCACGCGCCCGAACCTACCGAACGCAACGGGGTGGCACGGAATCGCGCCGGGTCACGGTTACCGCGCGGTCACCGCGGGTCAGCCGAAGGTCCGGGAGTCGAGCTCGCGCACCCGGCCCGCCAGCGCGGCGAGGATCTTGTGGGTCAGCGTCGGCACCTCGTCCAGCAGCCCGGCGAACTCGCGGGGCCCCAGCACCAGCACCGTCAGCGGCGTCTTGGCGGTCACCGTGGCCGTGCGGGGCCCGTGGTCGAGCAGCGCCAGCTCGCCCACGCAGTCGCCGGGGCCGAGCTCGGCCACGGTCTGGCCCGCCGCGGGTGACCTCCGCCTGGCCCTCGACGATGACGAAGGCCTCCCGCCCGACGTCGCCCTGGGTCACGAACTCCTTGCCCTCGTCGAGCGTGAGCTCGACCGTCGCCCTGGCGATGTCCCGCAGCTCCTTGGTCGTGCAGCCCGAGAAGAGCGGGACCGACGCGAGGTGGTTGAGGTACTGCTCCCGTGCCATGGCGGCGCATCCTAGGAAGCCACCGGGCGCTCTGCTTGCCCGAGGCTGGACATCACGCAACGTGTGCGTCAGGCGGACATCTGATCACGTTTCGTGAAGGTTTCCGTCGTGAGCGTGACGTTCATGCGTCGGAAACAAATGCGAAACCATCAGTCTCTACGTTGCCGAGCCGTGGAGGTCGCTCTCGTCCACTGGCCCGCAGAGCAGGACCGGCGCGAGGAGCTTCGGCGTGCCGGCCAGCCGCGCCTGCTGCTCGTCGAGCGGGGCGCCCCGCCGATTCCGACCGACGAGCTGGAGGACTGGATCCGGCTGCCCGCCGACGACCTCGACCTACGGGTGCGGGTCGAGGCCCTGCGCCGCCGCACCGACGGCGACACCGGCTCGCTGCCCGCGCTCGACGACGACGGCGTGCTGCGCATCGGCGACCGCTGGGTGTCGCTGCCCCCGGTCGAGGCCCGGCTCACCCGGGCCCTGCTCGGCCGGTTCGGGGCCGTCGTGTCCCGGGACACGCTGGCCCGCGAGGGCTGGCCGGGCGGCTCGCCGGGGCGCAACGCCCTCGACGTCCACGTGCTGCGGTTGCGGCGGCGGCTGTCGCCGCTGCGCCTGGCGATCCGCACCGTGCGGTCCCGCGGCTACCTGCTGGAGCGGGCGGACGGCGCCGGCCAGATGGCGCCCGAGCAGATCCGGCCGGCGCACAGCGGCGGCAACGGAAGCGTGCGCCGCATGACCGCCGGTTGACGGCCACGGGAGCGTCGACCGCGCGACCGTCGGTTGACGGGTGACTAGCACTACCGCACGCGGGGTACTCCGTGCTCGCCGGACAGTCGTCCGGCCGAGTTCGCTCGGGGCGTTCGTAGGGAGGTAGGCCCCATGCGCGGTCGCGTGAGTGTCCCCATCGTCCTGCTGATCTGGGTCATCATCGGAGTCCTGGTCGCAGTCAACAAGGGTTACGCAGACACGATGGACAACGCGTCGCAGGTGGCGACGTTCGTGCTCGCCGTGTTCCTGTGGCCGATCCCGGCGCTCGACGGCGCCGTCGGCATCCAGTTCTAGGACAGTCCGCGCTGCGGCGCCGGTCGCTACGGCCGGCGCCGCAGCTCGGCGGACAGGTGGTGCTGGTGGGGTTGGCCCACCGCCCCCATCGCCAGCTCGTAGCGCAGCGTGTCGCCCGCCACCGTGATGCGGCGCTCGACGCTGGTGACCTGCTTGGCCGTCCGCGTGCACACCACGCTCGTGCTGGTGAGGTGGACGCTGACGCCGTCGGGCTGCGCCACGGCCTCGCCCTCGGCGATCTCCGCGATGCCGCCCGGGTGGACCAACACCAGCTCCAAGCGGCCCACGCCGCCGGCCACCGCCCGCAGGAAGCCGGTCTCGCCGTGCGCCGGCAGCCCGGTGCTGGCGAGGAGCGTCGCCTGGTGGTAGCTCAGGTACGGCTTGCCGACGTGCCCGAACGTGATCTCCTCCGTGTACCCGAAGTCGTCGATCGTCGGGTAGTCGCCCGCGCCCTCGCCGACCCACGTGCCGACCAGCGCGGCGATCGGCTCGACGTCGGGGTGCAGTGCGCGCTCGGTCACGGCCTGGCCCTCAGCCGCCCGCCTGCCGGGCGACCGCGTCGGCCGCGGCCCGGATCTCCTCGGCCGAGCGCAGGTAGCGCTCCTCGACCGGCCGGTCGTCGGTCGGCCACCAGTCGTCGCCCAGCTCGTAGACCAGGGGCTCGCCGGTGGGGATG
The DNA here is from genome assembly GCA_963830865.1 of uncultured Acidimicrobiales bacterium. Lineage (GTDB taxonomy): Bacteria > Actinomycetota > Acidimicrobiia > Acidimicrobiales > VFJN01 > ZC4RG19. The sequence goes on from CAWHNU010000004.1 coordinate 421,056, forward strand.
TTCAGCCGCACGATGTCGTCGTCCGAGATCCGGCTCAGGTGCTTGACCAGCGCCCGCAGGCTGTTGCCGTGGGCGGCGACCAGCACCGTCCGCCCGGGTCCCAGGTCGGGCACGATGGCGTCGTACCAGTAGGGCAGCATGCGGGCGACCACGTCGGCCAGGCACTCGGTGTCGGGCACGATCTCGGGCGGGAGGTGGGCGTAGCGGGGGTCGTGGCGCACGTTGCGCTCGTCGTCGCGGGGCATGGCGGGCGGCGGCACGTCGTAGGAGCGGCGCCAGATCTGGACCTGGTCGGCCCCGAAGCGCTCGGCCGTCTCGGCCTTGTTGAGGCCCTGGAGGTCGCCGTAGTGGCGCTCGTTGAGCCGCCAGTGCCGTCGCACCGGGATCCACGACCGGCCCATCTGGCCGAGCGCCAGCTCGGCAGTGCGGATGGCGCGGACCTGCACCGAGGTGTGGAGCACGTCGGGCGCGAGGCCGTGCTCGGCCATGAGCCGGCCCGCGGCCGCCGCCTCGGCCTCGCCCTTGGCGCTCAGCTCGGCGTCGAACCAGCCCGTGAACAGGTTCTTGAGGTTCCAGTCGCTCTCGCCGTGGCGGAGCAGAACGAGCGTCCGCGTCCCCGTCGGGGCCACGTCAGTCCGGGTTTTCCGTCGTGGGCGGCCCGCCGCCGAGCTTGCCCACGAAGATGGTCACGGACGAGCCCTTGTCGACCATCGCCCCCGCCGACGGCGCCTGGGTGATGACGATCCCGTCCTGCGTCGGGTTGGCGACGGCCTGGGGCTGGACGTTGGCCACGAGGCCGACGCCCTCCAGCGCCGAGCGGGCGTTGGCCTCGCTCAGGTTCTGCACCGACGGCACGCTCACCTTGGACGCGCCGGTCGACACGACCAGCACGACCGGCTCGGTGGGGTTGACCTCGGCGCCGGCCGCAGGATCGGTGCTGATCACGCTGCCCGCGGCGACCGAATCGGAGGCCTGTTCCTGCTTCTGGATGTTGGTGAAGCCGGCATTGCCGAGCGCGGTGCGGGCCTCGGCCTCGCTGCTCCCGGCCACGTTGGGGATGGCGACGGCGCCGTTGCCCGAGGACACCTCGATCGTGACCTGGCTGTTCTTGGCCACCTGGGTGGTGGCGGGCGGGTTCTGGGTCACGACGAGGCCCTCGTCGACCTCGTCGCTCTCGACCGGCACCGCGTTGGGCACGAGTCCCGCCTCGGTGAGCAGGCGACTGGCCTCGGTCAGGTCCTTGCCGACCACGTCGGGCACGGCCACCTGTTCGGGCCCGCTGCTGAAGGTCAGCGTGACCGTGGAGCCCTCGTCCGCCTTGGTGTTGGCCCCGGGGTCCTGCTTGATGACCGTGTCCGGCGGCTGATCGGAGGTCTCGGCGACCCGGGTGACCTCGAAGCCGTCGGCCTTGAGCGCGGCCTCCGCGGCGTCGATCGGCTGGCCGACCACGTTGCGCACGGTGACCTGCTCCGGCTCGTTGTCGTCGCCGCCCGACAGGGTGTTGGCCAGCAGGAACAGCAGGCCCGCCAGCAGGAGCAGCAGCAGGATCAGCGCGATCAGGAACCACCTCGACCGCTTGGGCTGCTGCTCCTCGTCGTAGGCGTACTCGTCCTCGTAGCCGTAGCCCTCGTCGCCCGGCTGCCAGGTGACGGGGCCGGCCACCAGCGCGGTCTGGTTGCCGTAGGCGGTCGGCGCCATCAGGCCGGTGGCGCCGGGGTCGACCGGCGGCGCGAGGACGGGCTCGGCCATGATCCGATTGCCGTCGAGGTAGCGCCGCAGGTCGGCCTGCAGGTCGCTGGGCGGACGGGTAGCGGTTGGCCGGGTTCTTGGCCAGCGTCTTGAGGGTGATGGCCTCGAGCGCCTCGGGCAGCTGCGGGGTCGATCCGCCGCGGGCGGGACCGGGTTCTCCTGCACGTGCTTGTAGGCGATCGCCACCGGCGTGTCGCCGGTGAACGGCGGGCGGCCGGTGATCATCTCGTACAGCACGACGCCCAGGCTGTAGAGGTCGCTGCGGGGGTCGACCGCCGCGCCCTGCGCCTGCTCGGGCGAGAAGTAGGTGGCGGTGCCCATGACCGAGCCGGTCTTGGTGAGGTTCTGGTCGGCCGAGTCGCTGATCGCCCGGGCGATGCCGAAGTCGGCGACCTTCACCGCGCCCGTCGTGGGTCATGAGCACGTTGCCCGGCTTGACGTCCCGGTGGACGACGCCGTTGCGGTGGGCGAAGCCGAGGGCCGCGGCGATGTCGGCCGTGATCTCGGCGGCGCGGTCGGGGTGGAGGCGGCCCTCGTCCCGCAGCGATCTCGGCGAGCGTCGCGGCCTCGACGTACTCCATGACGATGAAGTACGTGCCGTTCGCCTCGCCCCAGTCGTACACGCCGACGATGTTCGGGTGCTGGAGGTTGGCGGCTGCCTGTGCCTCCCGCCGGAACCGCTCGACGAAGCCCGCGTCGGTGGCGAGCGCGGGGAACAGCACCTTGACCGCCACCGGGCGGTCGAGCAACTGGTCGCGCGCCAGGTAGACCTCGGCCATGCCGCCACGCGCCGAGCCGGCGGTGGAGCTCGTAGCGGCCGTTGAAGATCACTGGTTCTGCTGCGACATGCGCACCCCAGACTACGAGATCGGGGTAACGGCCCCCGAGTCACGGGCTCGTGGCCCACGATCCGCCCGCCGTCGAGTCGCCGGCAGGCTGCTCGGCCCTGGCGGGCGGGTGAGCGCCTGGCGGAGGACCTGGGCGGCGATCGGCGCCGCCACCCGCCCGCCGGTCTGCTCGCTCACGCCGGGCTGGGCCTCCACCAGCACGGCGACCGCCACCTCGGCCGGCTGGCCCTCGGGCCCGGCGAAGCCGATGATCCAGGCGTTGGCGCTGGGCTCGGCGCTCGTCCGAGCTCGGCGGTGCCGGTCTTGCCGCCGACGACCGTGCCGCCGGGGATCGTCGTCGAGGCGCTCGGCGGTCCCGTCGGTCACGACCGCGATCATGGCCTCGCGCAGCGTCTCGGCGGTGGCCGAGCGACATCGGCGTGGTCCACACCTCGGGTCGTAGGTGTCGACGACGTCGCCCTGGTCGTCGCGGACCTCGCGCATGACGTGCGGCGTCATGATCGTGCCGCCGTTGGCCACCGCCGCGGCGACCAGGGCCATCTGCAGCGGCGTGGCCTGCGACGTCGTTCTGGCCGATCGACGCCTGGGCCAGGCGGGGGTTCGTGCCCGGTGCGGCCTCGGCCGGGAAGCTCGACTCGGCACGGCGCCGGGCAGGTCGATCGGCGGGACGTCGTTGAAGCCGAACGGCCTCGGCGCCGTCGACCATGTTCTCGGCGCCGAGCGTCTCGGCGCCCATCTGGGCGAAGGCCGTGTTGCACGACTCCTGGAGGATGACGAAGAGGGTCCCGCCGCACGACCCACCGCCGAAGTTCCCGATCGGCTGGCCGTCGGCCGGCGGCCTGTACGCGTCGGTCACCGGGTAGCCGGGCTGTCGTGGGTCACCTGCCCCGCTCGATGCCGGCCGTGGCCGGTCACGATCTTGAACGTCGAGCCGGGGAAGTACCGCTCCGCGGTACGCCCGCGACAGGGTCGGCTCGTCGGGGTCGTCGTTGAGCGCCGTCGACGCGGCGGCGGCGGCGGTGAAGTCGTGGGTCGACAGCAGGTTCGGGTCGTAGACTGGGGCCGACCACATGGCGAGGATCGCGCCGGTGCGCGGGTCGAGCGCCACGACCGAGCCCTTCCGGTCGCCGAGCTGCGTCGCTGGCGACCTGCTGGACGTCGTTGCGCACCGTGAGCACGACGTTGCCGACCCGCTCGCGGTCGACGAACAGGTCGCCGAAGCTCTCGAGGTCGAAGTCGATGGTCCGGCCGGCGAGCTCGTCGTTGTACTCCGCTCGACGCCGTCGGAGCCGAACTGGAAGGAGAAGTAGCCGGTGACGTGGGCGAACAGCTCGGCCTCGGGTACTCGCGCTGGAGCTTGAACCGGTCGTCCGACGGCGACCGACTCGGCCAGCGACGACGCCGTCGGTGGTCTCGATCGTGCCCCGGGGCCGGTTGAAGTCGCGCTCGACCGCCCGGTTGTTGCCCGGCTTGGCGTTGCAGGTCCTCGGCGTCGAGCACCTGTGAGCCGGTTGACCTGGAGGAACAGCAGGCCGTAGCAGATCACGAGGAACACGCCGAGGTTGCGGATCTGCTTGTTCATCCGGCCGATCCTCGTGGTCATGCTGGGCCAGCGATGCCGCCGTCGGCGCGGCCGCGACTCGGTCGTCGTCCGAGATCCGCATGAGCAGGGCCAGCAGCACGTAGTTGGCCAGCAGCGACGAGCCGCCGTAGGACACGAACGGCAGCGTCACGCCGGTGAGCGGGAGCAGCCGGGTGACGCCGGCCATGATGATGAACGCCTGGAAGCCGAGCAGCGTGGTCAGGCCGGTGGCGAGCAGCTTCTCGAACGGGCTGGTCGCCTGCTGGGCGATCCGCAGGCCGGCCCCGATCATCAGCACGAAGGCGATGAGGATCGCGGTCGCGCCCAGGAGGCCGAGCTCCTCGCCGATGACGGCGAAGATGAAGTCGCTCTCGACCACGGGGATCTGCTCGGCACGCCGAGGCCCAGGCCCGGTGCCGGCGACGCCGCCCGTCGGCGAAGGCGAACGCGGCCTGGACGATCTGGTAGCCGCCCTTGGCCTCGTCCCAGGGGTCGAGCCAGATGTCGACCCGCTCCTGCACGTGGCCGAACGGTCGAGCACGCCAGGTAGGCGCCGGCCGCGAACAGCGCCGTCCCGACGGCCAGGTACGAGGCCCGCTCGGTCGCCACCCAGAGCATGCACCAGGAACAGGGTGAAGAACAGCAGCGACGAGCCGAGGTCCTTCTCGAGCACCATCACGACCAGCGACACGCCCCAGGCGATGAGCACGGGGCCGAGGTGCTTGGGGTCGGGCAGCACGAACGGGCCCGACCGACGGTTGCCATGGCCAGCAGCTCGCGCTTCTCCACCAGGTAGCCGGCGAAGAACATGGCCAGGGCGAGCTTGGCGAACTCGCCGGGCTGGAAGTTGATCGGGCCGAACGATGACCCAGATGCGCGCCCCGTTGATCGTGCGCCCGAACACCGGGAGCAGCGGCAGCAGCAGCAGCGCGATGCCGACGAACGCGGCGGTGTAGCGGTAGCGCTCGCAGGTCGCGGGCGTCGCGGACGAGGAGCAGCGTCGCCACGAAGGCGCCGATCGCCGACCGCCGTCCACAGCGCCTGGAGGCCGGCCAGGCCCGGGGCTCGCGGCGGGCCTCGTCGAGCCGGGCGATGAACACGTAGCCGAGGCCGTTGAGCAGCGCGGCCAGCGGCAGCAGCATGCCGTCGGCCCGGGGCGCGAGGCGGCGGACGGCGATGTGGGCCACGAGCGAGCAGGCCGACGATCACGCCGAGGAACGGGCCGATGTCGGTCGGGATCGACTGCTGTCGTCGGCCGAGGCTGGCCAGCAGGTAGGCGCCCGACGATGAACACGGCCGAGGACGAGCAGGCCCAGCTCGGTCGTGCCGCCGCGAGGTGTCCGACGGCATCGGCTCAGCCGGGCACCGCGGGCGCCGGGGTCGACGTCAGCGGCGTCAGCGTCGAGCCCGTGGGCGCGGTCGGCGGCACCGTCGGGGCCGCCGGGATGGTCGTCGTGGTGGTGGTGCGGGTCGAGCTCGTCGGCCTCGGCGGAGATGTTGCGCGACGTAGCGCTGGGCGTCGGCCAGCGAGGCCTGCTCCTTGCCGTCCTCGAGGTCGCGCAGGCGGGACGCCGGCACCCGGTCGCGCTCGAGGTCGGTGGACTCGACCAGCGACGGGTCGATCCACAGCAGGCCGCCCGGCCGGCCCTTGAAGATGGCGACCTCGTCGCCCTGGAAGCCGACGAAGTAGGCCGCCCGGCCGTACCACTGGATGGTGGCGATCGCGCCGCCGACGACGGCCACGAGCACCAGCGTGAACAGCACGACCCGCCAGGTGACCCGCCGGCGCCGGCCGCCGCCCCTGCCGTCCGCGCTCGCCGGGGCGTCGTCGTAGTAGTCGTCGGCGCCGTCGACGTCGTCGAGCCGGTCGCCGTTGACGTCGGCGTGCCGGCGGCGGCGGGTGCGGCCGCGGTGGCGGCGCGCCGGGCCGACCGGGCGGTCGCCGCCTGCCGGGGCGGCGCGTCGGGCACCGGCGGCACCGGTCGCCTCCGTGTAGGCGCCGGTGGTGGCGGTGCGCTCGGTGACCACGGCCCGCGACCGGCTCGCCGTCGGCGCCGACCGCGGCCGAGGCGGCCTCGCTGCGGCCGCCGTCGTCGACCACGTCGACGATCACGACCGTGACGTTGTCGCGCCCGCCGCCCTCGAGCGCCAGGCGCACGAGCTCGCCGGCGGCGTCCGCCGGGTCGGCCAGGCGGCGCAGGACGGAGGCGATCGCCGGCTCGGGGACCTCGTTGAACAGGCCGTCGCTAGCAGAGCACGTAGCGGTCGCCGTGGTGGGGCTCGACGCCAGGGCGTCGACCGGCACGTCGTCGTGGACGCCCAGCACCCGGGTCACGATGTTGCGCTGGGGGTGGACCGCGGCCTGCTCGGGGCTGAGGCTGCCCTCGCGGACGAGGTCGGCGACCAGGCTGTGGTCGACGGTGAGCTGGTCGAGCTCGCCGCCGGCGTAGCGGTAGACGCGCGAGTCGCCGACGTTGGCGATGGCCAGGAGCTCGTCGCCCTCGTGTTGGACGACGGCCAGGGCCACGACCGTCGTGCCCATGCCGGTCAGATCGGGGTCGCGGGACCCGGCCTCGTAGACGGCCCGGTTGGCCTGCTCGATGGCGTCGACGAGCCCGTCGATCGTGTGCTCGGTCGAAGGCCCGGGCGATGGTGTCGCACGCGATCTCGGAGGCGACCTCGCCGCCCCGGTGCCCGCCCATGCCGTCGGCGACGGCCCACAGGCCGACGTCGTCGCGGGCGACGAACTGGTCCTGGTTGCCGGGGCGGACGCGGCCGACGTCGGTGGCGCCGCCCCAGCGCAGCCGCGTGCGGCCGGTTCGGGCGGTCACACCAGCTCCAGCACGGTGTTGCCGATCTGCAGCTTGTCGCGGCGCTTGATCACCATCGGCCCGGCGACCCGGCGCCGGTTGAGGTAGGTGCCGTTGGTCGAGCCGAGGTCCTCGACGAACCAGTTGCCGTCGCGCTCGAACACGCGGGCATGCACCTCGCTGGCGTAACGGTCGTCGATCGGCACCTGGCAGCCGGCCGCCCGGCCGAGCGTGATCTCGGAGTCGAGAGCGTAGCTGCGGCCCCGCAGGCTGGAGGGTTCGACCACCTTGAGCTGGGGATGGTTGGATCGGCCGGGGCGGGGAGGCCGGCGGGACCGGCCCTTCTGCTTGGTCGCCGCCGGGGCGGTCTCGGGCACCGCGGGCATGTTGACCTCGGTCCACACCGCGCGCAGCACCCGCAGGAAGAACAGGTACAGCAGGACGAGGAGGAACAATTTGAGGAGGTTGAGGAGCTGCTCGGGCACCGAGGCGGAGATTATCGGCCGCTGCGCACTCCGCCCGATCGGAGCGTGCCGGCGGCGGCTCAGCTCGCCTCGAACCGCATCCGGGTGTTGCCGAACACCAGCTCGTCGCCGTCGCGCAGCATGTGCTGGTCGACCCGCACGCCGTTGACCTTGGACCCGTTGGTCGAGCCGAGGTCGACGAGCAGGAACCCGTCGCCCTGGGGCCGGATCTCGGCGTGGCCCCGGCTGACGTTGGGATCGGCGAGCACGATGTTCGACTCGGGCCGGCGCCCGATGGTGATGACGTGCTCGGCCAGCGTGAACCGGTCGCCGGTCGGCAGCACGAGGCTCCCGGCCCCGGCGCCGCCGGCTCCCTCCCGGAACTTCCCCTCGACCTCGAACCACCCGGTCCCGAAGCTGTCCTCCATCACCAGCTCGACGTCGACGGGCCCCATGAACCCGTACCCCTCGTCGCGGGCGTGGGCCCGGGCGGCGTCGCACAGCTCGCGGCGCAGCGCGTCGAGCACCTCGGCGAACTCCTGGTAGTCGTCGGGGGAGAGGTAGATGGTGTAGTGATTGGCCGCCACGGGTGCTCCCCGCACGCCGATCGACACGTGGTCGTCCATCTCCCGGGCCAGGCGCCGGGCCAGCTCCACGGGCCGGATCGTCGACCGGAACGCCCGGGCGAACACCCCCTCGACCATGCGCTCGAGTCGGCGTTCGAATCCACGGATGGCCACGGCAACGCAGATTACCGGCGCACCGAGTGGTTTCACCGCCGGTCCCTCGCGGCCCCGCGCCGGCGGGCGTCGCGAGGCCGGAAGGGATGCGGGAGTGCTGGACGGGTCGCGCTATCGTGGCTCCCTTGTCACTCGGGCGAGTGGCGGAATTGGCAGACGCGCTGGCTTCAGGTGCCAGTGGCCGCAAGGTCGTGGGGGTTCAAGTCCCCCCTCGCCCACCCGGAAGATGCGGGTCGGAGGTCACGCGGGGGCGCGGCGAACCCGGCCCTGAACGTGCGACCATGACGCGGTGGACTTCGTCCTGTCCCTGCTCGTCGTGCTCTTCGGACTGGGGATGCTCGTCGCCTGCACGCTGGGCGGTGTGTGGCACCGCGCACCTCAGCGCCCCGCCGCAGCTCGCGGTGACGCCGTCGGCGTCGCCGGTTGACGCCCGAGCCGTCGACCGGGGAGACGGGGCGCCGACGGCGGCGATGGCCTTGGGTGGTCGGCGGGACCGTCGTCGGACTCCTGGCAGGTAGCAGCCGCGTTCTGGTTCCTCGTCGTGCCGAACTGGCGCCCGCCGTTGCGGGAGGGTGAGCGATACGGCATCGACGTCTCACATCACCAAGGCGACATCGACTGGCCGGCGGTCGCCGACGATGGCATCGAGTTCGCGTACCTGAAGGCCAGCGAGGGCGGCGAGTTCACGGACGCGAGCTTCGACACGAACTGGCGCGTCGCCGGCGAGGTGGGGCTGGATCGAGGCGCCTACCACTTCTTCACCCTCTGCCGGCCGGGGCGGGAGCAGGCACGTCACTTCCTCTCGGTCGCCCCGCCCGACCCGGATGCGCTGCCCCCCGCCGTCGATCTCGAACTCGCCGGCAACTGCAGCCGCCGACCCCCGCCCGACGACGTCGATGCGCAGCTCCGGGCGTTCGTCGAGATCGTGGAAGCCGCATGGGACCGCCACGTCGTCGTGTACGTCCGTGACGATTGGGAGGGTCGCTATCCCGTCCACGACGAGCTCGACCGCCCGCTCTGGCACTTCCGGTTCCTGCGACGGCCGGACGTCGACGGTTGGGTCATCTGGCAGGTCCACGGCGTCGCCCACGTCGACGGGATCTCGGGCGGCGTCGACCTGAACATCATGCGGGGCTAGGTCGTGTCCGGTCGGTCGATGTCACAGACCGGGCGAGGGCGGTGTCTTCATGCCGATCACAGCGACAAGAGGAGCGACCATGTCCAGCACCCCACGGATACCCAAGGCGGAGATGACCGGCCTGTACGGGTGGATGGTGAAGCGGCTCAGCCGCAAGCTGATCGGTGAGGTTCCCGAGCCGGCCGAGGTGATGTGGCACAACCGGGCCGTGCTCTCCAGCGCGATGGGGTTGGGCCGCAAGATCCAGAAGTGGAACCAGCTCGACGCAAACCTGAAGTCCTTCGCCACCATGGCGGTGTCCGCGCTCGTCGGCTGCTCGTGGTGCCTCGACTACGGCTACTACCACGCCCACAACGAGGGACTCGACGAGGTCAAGGCCAGCGAGGTACCCCGGTGGCGTGAGTCGCCGGTGTTCACGCCGCTGGAGCGCGACGTCATGGAGTATGCCGAGGCCATGAGCGAGACGCCCACGCGGGTCACCGACGACCTGTTCGCCCGGCTGCTCGGGCAGCTCGGTGCGCCGGCCATGGTGGAGCTCACATCCGTGATCGCGTTCCAGAACATGAGCACGAGGTGCAACACGGCGTTGGGGATCAAGTCCCAAGGGTTCTCCGACGCGTGCGCCCTGCCGCTGGCGAAACCCTCCGCCGGGTACACGACGTCGGCATGAGCGAGGACAGCGTTCGCTCGCCACCGCAGCCTGCTGTTCACCGTCGCGTACGAGATGCTCGGTTCCGCCGCCGACGCCGAGGACGTCGTCCAGGAGACATGGCTGCGGTGGGCGGGCGTCGACCAGGCGACCGTGCGCGAGCCGCGCGCCTATCTGGTTCGCATCGTCACCACCGGGCTCGCGACCACGTCGCTGCTCGGCGCCCGCGGATGCCGGTCACCACGACCGAGCAGCAGGAGGCGGTGGACCGGTTCCTCGCCGCCGTCCGGCACGGCGACCTGCAGGGCCTCCTCGACGTCCTCGCTCCCGATGTCGTGCTCATGGCCGACGGCGGCGGCCTGGTCGCCGCCACTCGACGCCCTGTCATCGGCGCGGAGCGGGTGGCAGGCCTCCTGGTCGGCCTTGCCCGCGTGCCCGACGTCGAGACGAGGGCCGTATGGCTCAACGGGTCGCCGGGCTTCCGGGTCGACATCGGCGGTGAGCTCAACACCGCCGTGGGCGTCTCCGTCGAGAACGGTCGGATCACCCGCGTCTACGCCATGCGCAACCCGCACAAGCTGGCCGGGTTCGACGGCGTCGCCGCACTCACCCGGACCTGACCCTCACCCCGAACACGTTTTGTACCGCGGGATCGGTCGCCATAGCGACCGATCCCGCGTACAAAAGCGCTTGGCGACATCGCCGGATCAGTGAGGCGTACTCCTCGTCCTCGATCCGGAACAGGTCGTCGTACCAGTAGTCGCCCCCGCCCCCGCCGTCGCAGCACGGGTCGTAGCCGGGGTCGGTGTAGTCGCCGCCGCCGTAGCCCGGGTCCGGGTACGGGCCGACGGCGCCGCCGTCGATCACGGTGCCGTCGTCGCCGATGATCACCGGGTCGTCGCTGTAGTAGCCGCCGTCGATGACCGTGCCGTCGCCGCCGGTGATGACGGGGTCGCTGCCGTGCGGGTCGTCGAAGTCGATGACCGGATAGTCGGACTCGGGCAGCGGCGCCGACCCGCCGCCCAGGCCACCGACCGGGGGCCCGACCGAGGCCGGCCCGCCGTCGTCGCCGTTCGACGGCCTGCCGCCGCCACCACCCCGGGTCCGGCAAGGGATGTCTCCTTCCACACGTTGACGCGCGGTGTTCGGAGCGTCCCGGCCGGCGGATGGAACCGATCGCGCCCGCTACTCGTGCGGGTATACGACGCCGATCTGGCGGCGGATGGCGTCCATCGTCTCCGCCAGTCGCAGCGACTCGGACCACGGCATCCGGTCGCTCTGGCGCCGGCCCTCCGCGATGCAGCGCTGGACCTCCTCCGCCTGGAAGCGGAGGCCCACGCCCTCGAAGCCCGCCTCGATCACCTCGCCGTTGACCACCAGGTGCAGCGGGGCGTGCATGAACGCCGGGAGCTCGATGCTGCCATCGCTGCCGCTGATCCGGGCGGTGCACGACAGGCCGACCCGGATGGCCGCCTTCACCACCCCCAGGCCGCCGCCCTCGTGGTGCAGCACCGCCGCCACCTGCTCGTCGACCCCGGTCTCGCCGACGTGGCCGACCGCCCGGACCTCGTCCGGGGCGCCCAGCACCAGCGAGCACAGCTGGAGCGGGTAGATCCCGAGGTCGAGCAGCGCGCCCCCGCCCAGCGCCCGATCGAACAGGCGGTGCTCCGGCTCGACCGGGCGGCGGAAGCCGAAGTCGGCCTCGACGACCATCGGCGTCCCGATCCGGCCGCGGCCAGGACCTCCGCCAGCCTGCCGTACGCCGGCAGGAACCGGCTCCAGATCGCCTCCATGAGGAACCGGTCGTTGGCCTGCGCGGCGGCGATCATCGTCCGGGCCTGCGCCGCATCGAGCGCCAGCGGCTTCTCGCACAGGACGTGCTTGCCCGCGTCGGACGCGGCGATCGCGAGCGCGGCGTGCTGGGCGTGCGGCGTCGCCACGTACACGACGTCGACCTCCGGGTCGGCGATCAGGTCGTCGTACGAACCGTGGCGCCGCCCGATCCCGAAGCGGTCGCCGAACGCCTCCGCCCCGGCCGCCGAGCGCGACCCCACCGCCACGATCTCGCCGCCCTCGACCCGCTGCATGTCGGACGCGAAGCGCGCCGCGATCCCGCCGGTCGCCAGCACCCCCCACCGGACCACCTCGCTCGTCACATCAGCCAGCCTGGCACGGCGGTGCGGTCAGGGCTTGCGGCGGCCGTGGCGGTGGCGGCGGACGGCCAGGTTCCCGCAGCGCTGCATCGAGCACGAGCGGCGCGTCCCCGGCCGTCGGGGCTAGCCCACCCGAAGTTCCTGGTGGAGATCTCGGCCGTCGCCGCGCTCTGAGGTGGCCGGATACGGCTGAGGGGACCGGGGGCGGCGCCCATTAAGCTCGCGCCGATGGGCACCGTGCCGGACAAGCTGTCGCTCGACGGCCTCGACGCGCTGGGACGCCGCGTGGCAGCAGCGCCAGACCTACCGGTTCGACCGGACGAAGGCCCGCGACCAGGTCTACGCCGTCGACACGCCGCCGCCGACGGTCAGCGGCGACATCCACCTGGGCACGGTCTTCGGCTACGTCCAGGTGGACGCGCTGGTCCGCTACCAGCGCATGCGGGGCGCGAGACCTTCTACCCGATGGGGTGGGACGACAACGGCCTGCCGACCGAGCGCCGGGTGCAGAACTACTGGGGCGTCCGCTGCGACCCGTCGCTGCCCTACGACCCCGACCTGGCGATCGAGCCCGAGGCCAAGGCGCAGCGGCTCATCTCGCGGCCCAACTTCATCGAGCTGTGCCAGCGGCAGACCGAGATCGACGAGGAGGGCTTCGAGTCGGTGTTCCGCCGGGTCGGCCTGTCGGTCGACTGGGCGCTCACCTACGCAAGCATCGACGACCGGTCCCGCCGGGTGGCCCAGCGGGCCTTCCTGCGCAACCTCGAACGAGGCGAGGCCTACGCGGCCGAGGCGCCCACCGTGTGGGACGTCGACTTCCAGACCGCCGTCGCCCAGGCCGAGATGGAGGACCGGCCGACCAAGGGCCACTACGTCCGGCTGCGCTTCCCCCGGGTCGACGCCCCCGGCGAGGCGATCGAGATCGAGACCACCCGGCCCGAGCTCCTGCCCGCCTGCGTCGCCCTCGTGGCCCACCCGGAGGACGAGCGCTACGCCCGCCTGGTCGGCAGCGAGGTCTACAGCCCGCTGTTCGGCGTCCGGCTGCCGGTCGTCGCCCACCACTTGGCCCAGCCGGACAAGGGGTCGGGCATCGCCATGATCTGCACGTTCGGCGACACCACCGACGTCATGTGGTGGCGCGAGCTGGGCCTGCCGCTGCGCTCCGTGATGCGGCGCAACGGGCGCCTCCAGGACGAGGTCCCCGGGTGGATCGCCGGCGACGGCGCCGCGGTCTACGCCGAGATCGCGGGGAAGACGTCGGTCCAGGCCCGCCGCCGCCTGATCGAGATGCTGGAGGCCTCCGGCGACCTGGTCGGGGCGCCGCGAGAGATCGAGCACGACGTCAACTACTACGAGCAGGGCGACCGACCCCTCGAGATCGTCACCAGCCGCCAGTGGTACATCCGCAACAGCGCGCACGACGCCGACCTGCGCAAGGTGCTCATCGAGGCCGGCCGCGATCTGCGGTGGCACCCCGAGTTCATGCGGGTCCGCTACGAGCACTGGGTCGAGGGCCTCAACACCGACTGGTTGATCAGCCGGCAGCGCTACTTCGGTGTTCCGTTCCCGGTCTGGTACCCGCTGGGCGACGACGGCGAGCCGGTCTACGACCAGCCGATCGTGGCGCCCGAGTCGGCGCTGCCGGTCGACCCCACGAGCGACACGGCCCCCGGCTACGACGAGTCCCAGCGCGGCACGCCCGGCGGCTTCGTGGCCGACCCCGACGTCATGGACACGTGGGCGACGTCGTCGCTCACCCCCCAGATCGCCTGCGGGTGGGAGGACGACCCCGACCTGTTCGGGCGCACGTTCCCGACCGACCTGCGCCCGCAGGGCCCCGAGATCATCCGCACGTGGCTGTTCTCGACGCTGCTGCGCAGCGAGCTCGAGCACGGCCGGCTGCCGTGGAGCCACGTCAGCATCAACGGCTGGATCCTCGATCCCGACCGCAAGAAGATGTCCAAGTCGAAGGGCAACGTGGTCACGCCCGCCACGCTGATCGACAAGCACGGCGCCGACGGGCTGCGCTACTGGGCCTGCCGGGGCGCGCCGGGCGTCGACACCGCGGTCGACGACGGCCAGATGCGGGTCGGGCGCCGGCTGGCGATCAAGCTGCTGAACGTCACCAAGTTCGTGCTCGGCCTCCAGGCCGGCGAGACGACGAGCGCCGAGTGTCACCGAGGCGATCGACCGCTCCGTCCTGGCCCAGCTCGCCGGGGTGGCCGACGCCGCGACGGCCGCGTTCGACGGCTACCAGTACCAGCAGGCGCTCGACGCCGCGGAGACGTTCTTCTGGCGCTTCTGCGACGACTACGTCGAGCTGGTCAAGTCCCGCGCCTACGACGACGGGCCGGGGTCCCGCGTCGGCCCGGGCGGCGCTGCTCGTCGGCCTGTCGACACTGCAGCGGCTGCTGGCGCCGTTCCTCCCCTTCGCCGCGGAGGAGGCGTGGTCGTGGTCGCACGACGACTCGATCCACCGGGCGGCCTGGCCGACCGGCGACGAGCTCCGGGCGGTGGTCGGGGGGACGCGACCGACGTCCTCGACGTGGTGCGCGGCGTCCTCGCCGAGGTGCGCAAGGTCAAGTCCGAGGCCCAGAAGGGCATGCGCGCCCCGGTCGCGCGCCTGGTCGTCGAGGACAGCGACGTCCGGCTGGCCACGCTGCGGACCGCCGAGGGCGACCTCCGGGCCGCGGGGGTGGTCGAGACCCTCGAGCTGGTCCCGGCGGACGCACCCCGGGTCATCGTCGAGCTCGCGTAGATCACCGCTGCGGCGCGGAGTACGATCTCCGCCGTCGCGGGCGGACATCCGTGGTTGATCACCGACGGGGTCGGTCCGGCGACGCGAGGTCGAGTTTGGCTGGGGTCGTTTTCTGTATCGGGCATCGGCGCGGGGCGGCTCTGGCCGCGCTGCTCGCCGGCGGCCTCGCGGTGGCGGCGTGCGCGGGCAACGATCACGTGGACGATCACCTGGGAGTCCGGCGCCGGCGGCGGCAGCCTCCCGGACGTGGTCAAGACGGCCGCGGTCCCCCGCCCGGTCGGCGAGGTGCAGGCGGTCGTCACGCGCACGGACTGACGGGCGGACGCGACAATCGTTTCGTGCCGCGCTTCCATCTCAGCGTCGCCGCCGGCTTCGAGGCGGTCGCGGCGCGGGCGCTGGCGACCGATGTCGCCGGGCTCACCGTCACAGACGCGCCCTCCGGCATGGTGCGGGTCACCGCCCCGGCCGCGTCCGGGGCCCAGCTGGCCAAGCTGCCGTACCTGTCGGTGGTGCTCCAGGAGCTGGCGGCCCGGCCGTTCGGGCGGCTCGACCGGGACGTGTCCCGCGTGGCCGCCGAGCTGGGGGACCAGCCCGTTCCGGCGGCCGTGCGCCGGTTCGACCGGTACCGCGTGCGGATCGCGGACGCGGGCCGGCTCGCCGCCGTCGACCCCCGGGCGCGCGCCGCGCTGGAGCGTCAGGTGACCGCCTGGTCGGGGATGCGCCCGGTGCCCCGGGGTGGGGGCGTGGAGATCTGGGTCACCCACCGGCGCGACGAGCCCGACGTGGTGCTCGGCGTGCGGCTCGACGCGCCGCCGGCCGGGAGGCCGGCCCCGGGTGCGCTGCGCACCGAGGTGGCGGCGGCGCTGGTGCGGGTGGTGCCGCCCGGCGCCGGCGACCGGGTCGCCGATCCCTTCGCCGGCAGCGGGGCGATCCCGGTCCAGCGGGCCCGCTACCCCCACGCGGAGATCGTCGCCGCCGACCTCGACCCGACGGCGGTCGCCGGCCTGGGCACGCTGGCGCGCCGGGGTGCGCTCGGCGCGCACGCCCGGGTCGCCCGGCTCGACGTCCGCGACGCGGCGCGGTGCGCCGGTTGCTGGGCGAGGGCGCGGTCGACCGGGTGCTGACCGATCCGCCCTGGGGCCGGTTCGGGGCGCGCCGGCCGACGTCGTCCCGCTGTACCGATCGCTCGGTGAGGCCCTGGCGGCGGTCGTTGCTCACGGGGGGCTGGCGGTGGTGCTCACCGGCGCGCCCGGCGCCGCCGGGGACGCGCTGCTCGCCGGTGGCGGCACCGCGCGCGGCGGCTTCCCGGTGCTCGTCAACGGGACGAAGGCCGAGGTCCTGGTGGTGGCCTACTAGCCAGCAGGATCGCCGCCCCGACGCCGGCCGCCAGCAGCGACGCGGCGATCACCCCGATCTTGGCC
Source organism: uncultured Acidimicrobiales bacterium (assembly GCA_963830865.1). GTDB lineage: Bacteria > Actinomycetota > Acidimicrobiia > Acidimicrobiales > VFJN01 > ZC4RG19. The sequence goes on from CAWHNU010000004.1 coordinate 437,368, forward strand.
TCGTCCGCGAGCGGGGGGCCGGGGAAGGCCAGGCCGGTGACGAACAGCGAGACCGTGAAGCCGATGCCCGCGAGCGCCGCCATCCCCGTCACCTGGCGCCCGGTGACCCCCGGGGGCAGGCGGCCGAGCCCGCTGCGCACGGCGAGCCAGATCGCCGCGCCGACGCCGACCAGCTTGCCCACCACCAGGCCGGCGACGACGCCGAGGGTGATCCGGGACGAGGCGGCGTCGGCCAGGCTGTCGGCCGACAGCGAGACCCCTGCGTTCGCCAGGGCGAACAGCGGGACGATCACGTAGCTGGTCCACGGGTGCAGCAGCTCCTCCAGCCGCTCGGCCACCGGGACCGACTCGCGGATGCGGAACGAGATCTCCCGGACCTCGGCGGCGTCCACGTTGTCGTCGGCCGAGAGCTGGCCGGCGATCCGGTCGGCGTCGGCCCGCGGCATCAGCGGCCGGGCCGGGGTCAGCAGGCCCAGCGCCACGCCGGCGATCGTGGCGTGGATGCCCGACTCGCGGGTGGCGAACCACACCGCCACGCCCAGCGCCACGTAGACCGGCAGGTACCAGACCCGGCGCCGGCGCAGCGCCACGATCAGCAGCAGGCCGGCGGCGGCGACCGCTAGCCAGGCCGGCGACAGGTGGTCGGAGTAGAAGGCGGCGATGACGACGATGGCGCCGACGTCGTCGGCGATCGCCAGGCCGAGCAGCAGGACCTTGAGCTCCGCCGGCACCCTCGGGCCCAGGAGGGCGAGCACGCCGAGGCTGAAGGCGACGTCGGTGGCGGTCGGGATGCCCCAGCCGTCCGCGCCCGGCCCGCTGGCGTTGAGCGCCAGGTAGACGGCGGCCGGCAGCACCATCCCACCCAACGCGCCCAGCGCCGGTACCGCCGCGGCGCGCGGCGTCGAGAGCTGCCCGTCCACCAGCTCCTGCTTGATCTCGAGGCCGAGCACGAAGAAGAACACCGCCATGAGCCCGTCGTTCACCCAATGCCGCAGGTCCGCCTCGACCGTGTGGCGGCCGACGCTGAGCACGATGTCGGTCGACCAGAGCTGTTCGTAGGACGCCGACCACGGCGAGTTCGCCCAGGCGATCGCGACGACCGCCGCGGCCAGCAGGAGCACGCCGCTCGCGGCCTCGACGTGGAGGAACCGGGTGATCGGTTGGGCGACCGAGCGGGCGAGGCGCCGGTCGCTGCCCAACCACGTGTGCCTACCGAGGGACGAGGCCACAGACTCTCCGGGGGGACGTTAGATAGGCGACAGATAGTCGTCACGGTGACGGCATGAACCGCGCTCTCGCCGTTAACAGTCTGGTCGTACCGTCGAAGGCGAGTGCGCGGCCGTCGGGGCGACTGGCCGCCGGGGAGGCCGAGGCAGCGTGGCTGTCGTCCACACAACTGTTCCGCCGGGCGCGGCGACGTCGCCGTCGGACGAGGGCACGGCGCCTGACGACGTGGCGACCGTGCGCTGGCCGTCCCAGGCGGACCGGCGCGTGGCGCTGGCCGCCGCCGGCCGGGCGTGCCTGCTGCTGGTCGAGGCCGGCGAGCCCCCGCCGCCGTCGTGGGGCGACCTGGAGGACTGGGCGCGCGAGGGCGCGGACCCGGTCGAGCTGTTCGTGCGGTGCGAGCGGCTGCGCCGGCGGGCGGTCGAGCGCACGCCCACGATGATCGACGAGGACGGCCTCGTGTGGCGGTGCGGGCGCTGGGCCGCGCTGACGCCGAACGAGCTGCGCGGCGTCGCACCCCTCCTCGCCCGGCCCGGGCTCGGCGTCAGCCGGGGCGAGCTGCTGGCCAGCGTCGCCCCCGGCCGTGAGGTGGACGACCGCCGCACGGTCGACCGCATCGTCCGCCAACTGCGCCGGCGCCTGGCCCCGCTCGGGCTGAGCATCCACGCCGTGCGGGGGACCGGCTTCCTCCTGCAGGCGGGCCCGCTGCCGCGCTGACCCGTCAGCCGCCGGCGGCGGTTTCCCGCTGCTCTTGGCGCAGCGAGCGGTAGAGCATGTAGGCGCGCACCATGGCCGTGAGCGCGACAGCGAACATGATCGCCCGGCCCACCGCCGAGTCGATGACCACGCTCAGCCCGAGCGCGAGGACGATCACGACGCCGATGATCGCCAGACCGATGCGCACCTTGGCCACGTTGACCTCGTCTGCCATCGGCGGAGTCTGGCAGGCCGGGGCCCGCCGCCACCACTGCATGTCAGACAACCGTCAGATAGGGGACGCGAACAGCGCAGGAGATCGCACTGCGCGGTTCATCAATGGGACATAGACGCGTGACAGGCCGTCCATACGTTCACGATCAGGTCAGACAAGGACGTCGGGCCTCTCTTTCGGGACGTATGAAAGGAACGCGTACCCATGTCCTTTGGCCCTCGTCGTACTGCGAGAGCCGGCATGTCGGTCGGGCGCAAGGTGGGGATCGGGTTGGCTGTCGCCGGCGCGGTGCTCCTTGCGACGCCAGGCATCGCCGGCGCCCAGGACGTTGACCCCGCCGATGTCCAGGAGTCGGTGACCACGCTCGGGCAGCAGGTCAACCTGCTGTGGATCGTGATCGGCGCCGTGCTGGTGATCTTCATGCAGGCGGGCTTCGCCCTCGTCGAGACCGGCTTCTGCCGTGCGAAGCACGCCGCCCACGTCGTGTCGACGAACTTCGCCATCTTCGGACTCGGCTTCGTCGCCTACTTCCTCGTCGGCTACGCCTTCATGTTCGGCGGCTACAGCTATCCGCTGCCGGGCTACGACTTCGGCTACAACTCCGCGGTCGGCGGCCCGCTCATCGGCAGCGGCAACTGGGTGTTCCTGTGGCAGGGCGGCTTCGCCCTGTCCGGCAAGGCCATCCAGAGCGCCGGCGGCGCGGCCGTGCTCGGGTTCTTCCTCTACATGGTCGCCTTCATGGACACCACGGCCACGATCCCCACCGGGGCCATGGCCGAGCGCTGGAAGTGGAAGGCGTTCGTCGGGTGGGGCCTGTTCTGCGGCGCCATCTTCTACCCGCTGTTCGGCGCCTGGACCTGGGGCGGCGGCTGGCTGGCCAAGACCTGGGACACCATGGGCCTCGGCGCCGGCTACGTCGACTTCGCCGGGTCCGGCGTGGTGCACACGATGGGCGGCGTCGCCGCCCTGGCCGGCGCCCTCGTCCTCGGGCCCCGCATCGGCAAGTACAACAAGGACGGCACGCCCAACACCATCCCGGGGCACCACATCCCGATGGCCATGCTGGGCTGCTTCATCCTGCTGTTCGGCTGGTTCGGGTTCAACGCCGCCTCGACGCTGGCGGCGACCGACGTCCAGTTCGCGGTCGTCGCCACCAACACGGCGCTCGCCGCCGCCTTCGGTGCGGTCGTGGCGATGTTCGCGATGATGTCCTGGACCGGCAAGCCCGACCCCGGGATGATGGTCAACGGCATGCTGGCGGGCCTGGTGGCGATCACGGCGCCGTGCGCCTTCGTCACCCCGGCCTCGGCGGCGGTCATCGGCGGCCTCGCCGGCGTGATCGTGATCGTCGCCGCCACGTTCATCGAGCGCCGCGGCGTGGACGACCCGGTCGGCGCCATCGCCGTCCACGGCGTGAACGGCATCTGGGGAGTGCTCGCCGTCGGCATCTTCGCCAACGGCAGCTACGGGGCGGGCTGGAACGGCTCCGACGTCGACGGCGTCGAGGGCGTCATCCACGGCGAGTTCGGCCAGCTCGGCGCCCAGGCGCTGGGCGTGCTGGTGCTGTGCACGGTGATGTTCGGCATCGCCTACGCCTTCTTCAAGATCCAGAACGCGGTCATGAAGGGCGGCATCCGGCCGCCGGCCGAGGTCGAGCTCGAGGGCATCGACATCCCCGAGATGGGCGTCCTCGCCTATCCCGAGTTCCCCCTGCGGGAGCCGGTCCCGTCCGGCAACGGCCAGTCCGACGAGCCGGTCAGCGAGCCGGTCCCGACCTGATCCACCCACGGCGTTGACGACTCCGGGCGGGCACGGACCCTCCGTGCCCGCCCGGTGCGCGTCCACACCCCGGACCCTTCGCAGACTCTCCCCATGGACGTAGCCGTAGTCCTCCGCGACATCCTCGTCGTGCTGGTGGCCGCCAAGGTGGCGGCCGAGCTGGCCGAGCGGATCGGCGTGCCCGCGGTCGTCGGCGAGATCGTGGCCGGCATCCTCATCGGGCCCTCGCTGCTGGGGCTCGTCGGCGAGGGCGACGAGGTGCTCCACGTCCTCGGCGAGATCGGCGTCATCCTGCTGCTGCTCGACGTCGGCCTGGAGATGGACCTCGTCGAGCTGGGCCGGGTGGGACGGGCCAGCATGCTCGTCGCCACCGTCGGGGTGGTCACGCCCCTCGTGCTCGGGCTCGGGGCGATGTCGCTGGTCATCGGCGACGACTTCAACACGTCCCTGTTCGTCGGGGCTGCGCTCACCGCCACGAGCGTCGGGATCACGGCCCGGGTGTTCTCCGACCTGCGAGCCATGGCCACGACGGAGGCCCGCGTCGTGCTGGGCGCGGCCGTGGCCGACGACGTCATGGGCCTGGTCGTGCTCACCGTCGTCGTGCGGCTGGTCACCGAGGGCTCGGTCTCGTTCTTCTCGGTGGTGGGCATCGTCGCCGCGGCGGTGGCCTTCCTCGTGGTCGGCGCGGCGGTCGGCATGCGGGTCGCGCCGCCGCTGTTCAGCGCGGTGGCCCGGGTGTCGCGCTCGACCGGCACGATGGTGGCCCTGGCGCTGGCGTTCACGTTGGCGTTCGCCGAGCTGGCCGACGTGGTCCGGCTGGCGCCGATCGTGGGCGCCTTCGTCGCCGGCATCGCGCTCAACCGCAGCGACCAGGCCGACCGGATCCGCCGCGAGCTGACGCCGGTCGGGCACCTGTTCATCCCCGTGTTCTTCCTGCAGATCGGCATCGACGCCGACATCGGCGCGTTCGCCCGGGCCGGCGTGCTGCGCGACGCCGCCCTCCTCCTGGCCGTCGCGGTCGTGGGCAAGCTGGTCTCGCCGCTGGGCGCCATCGGCAGCCCCGGCGACAAGCGGCTGATCGGCCTCGGGATGCTGCCCCGGGGCGAGGTCGGCCTCATCTTCGCCACGATCGGCCTGCAGAGCGGCGTGCTGGACGACGACCTGTACGCCGCCCTGCTCCTGGTCGTGCTGGTCACGACGCTGGCGACGCCCAAGCTGCTCCAGATGCGCTACTCGACCCTGCGCCGCCAGGCCGCCGAGCCCGCCGGCACGCCGGAGCCGGACGCCGGCCCGCCGCCCGGCGGCTGGCTGGAGGTGGTCGACGACGAGGTCCGCCTGCGCGCGATGCCGCCGCCGTCGGCCGCGCTGGCGGTGGCGCTGGAGGCGGCGGTGGCCGTGGGGCGCAACCGGCCGGGCGCCGACATGCTCGACTGGCTGGCGCAGCTGCCCGACCAGCCGCTCCCGTGGGACGACCGCGCCCGCGAGCGGCTGCTCGACGTGATCGAACGGGGCAACGCCCGGGGCTGGCGCTTCCTGGAGACGACCGGCGTGCTCGACCGCGCCCTGCCCGAGCTGGGCGACGCGCTGCGCCGCCGCCACGACGAACCGTTCACGTTCGACCCGCTGCAGGCCTACCGCTTCGGCGCCATGGAGCGGCTGCGCCGGTTGGACGCCGACGATCCGCTGGCGCTGGAGATCCGGGCGCTGGAGAACATGGACGTCCTGTTCGGCGCGGCCCTGCTGGTCGAGGCGCTGGACGACGAGCGCGACCCGCCCGGGGTCGCCGCCCGGGTGCTCGACCGGCTGGGCTTCGATCCGGCGGCGAGCGCCACGGTCCTCGACCTCGTGCGCGACCGCGACCTGCTGTGGTCGGCGGCCCGCCAGCCGGGGGCCCTGGGCGAGGAGGCGGTGCTCCACCTCGCCTCCCACCTGGGGACGCCCGACCGGGCCCGGCTCCTGTACACGCTGAGCACGCTGCGCGACGAGGGGCGGGAGCGTTGGGAGCGGGCCCGGCTGCGCGACCTCCACGAGCTGATCCAGGCCGCGCTCGACCGGCCCGAGCTGACCGGGCCGGACGCCCGCGGCCTGGCCGACCTCCGGCGGCTGGAGGCCACGTCCCTGGTCGGCGACGACCGGGCGCTGATCGAACGGGTCGGCCGGGCCCCGCTGTCCTACGTCCTGCGCCAGCCGTCCGACGCCATCGCCCGCCACGCGCGGCTCGTCCATCCGCTGCCGGGCCGGGGCGAGGCCCGGCTCGGCGTGGGCGAGGCCGGCGACGGCCGGTGGTCGGTCGACGTCGCCGCCCGCGACCGCCCGGCCCTGCTCGCGACCGTCACCGCCGCCCTCGCCGGCGCGGGCCTGGACGTCGTCGACGCGGTGATCGCCACCTGGGACGACGGCGCCGCCATCGAGGCGTTCACGGTCCGGCCGGTCGGGGCCGACCCCAGGGCGCCGTCCGCGGCCGCGCTGACTCGGGCGGTCGAGGAGGGACTCGGCGCCCGGCCGTCGTCGGTCGCGCTGCCGGACGTCGAGGTCGCCTTCGACAACGCCGCGTCGCCCTGGCACACGGTCGCGGAGGTGCGCTCGCCCGACCGCCCGGCCCTGCTCCACGACCTGGCCGCGGCGTTCGCGGCCGCCGGCGTCGAGGTGCTGGCCGCGTCCGGGACCGCGGACGACGACCTGGTTGTCGACCGCTTCGACCTGGTCACCCGCCAGGGGGCCAAGCTCGCCGCCGCGCAGCAGGACGCCGTGCGGCGGCTGCTGCGCACCGGCGTCCGGCCACCGCGGCGCCGCCTCGCGGGTTCGCCCTACCGCACGGGGGGTAGTCCTGCCCCGACAACGGGGCAGGGAGGGACCGACCGATGCTGGCACGAACGTACGGGCGGGCGCTGCGTCTGGGCCTCGTCGCGGGCGCGGCCGTGCTGGTCGTCGCGCTGGCGGTGTCGCTGGTGTCCCGGTTCGACCTGCCCAACTGGTTCGAGGGGGGGCGCAGCGACCCCGCGCCCCGCGGCGACGTGATCTATGAGGGGCAGCGGGCGACCAGCGCGTCCGAGGACTTCCTCGTCGACATCGGCGACGGCGAGGCTGTGGTCGCGGTCGCGGCCAAGCAGAACCACGACAAGTCTGGCTGGCTGATCAACGGCGACTTCCAGTCGACCAACGGCACGTCCAGCGTGTCGGACCCCTCCGACGGCGGCACCCCCGCCAAGCTGCGGGTGGCGGTCGACTACTGCGCCTCCGGCACGATCACCGCCATCCAGCAGACCGGCGGCGAGCGCCAGCGGGCGGTCACGTTCGACCTCGGCGAGGTGTTCGTGTGCGACACGACCCTGGAGCACACCTCCGACAACGACGCCGCCTTCCACCAGGACGACACGCCCAGCGACTTCCACGGCCGGTTCGTGAGCTTCGTCGCCGGGGCGGCCGAGACCGCGGCCGCCGCGGCCGCGTGCCCGACCGACGAGCTCGACCGCTTCCGCACGCCGGAGTACCTCGACCACGTCCGGGGCCAGCTCGCCGGGCGGTTCGGGGTGCCGGCCGACCGGGTGGACGTCACGGCCCCGACGATCGGGTCCAGCGACGAGGACACCCAGCACACGCTGGACGAGCGCCTGTCCAGCTTCCTCGAGCACCACGACCCGGACCACCCCCGGCGAACGTACGAGGCGCTGTCGGTCAGCTACCTCAGCGGCAACGGCGCGGCGGTCACGGACTCGTGCTACCGGGACCCGGGCGCCACCGATCTCGACGACCTCGACGGCGTCGATCTGCCCGATCCGGCCCGTTGACCGGTCGGCGGCGGAGGCGGGCGCGGCTCAGCCGGTAGACCGCTCCATGGCCGCCTTCCAGCGGCGGGCGGCGGTGCGCCGCTTCCACATCTTGAGCTTCCAGTGGCGGCGACGCCGGGTCGACGGCTTGGCGCGCTCGGCGTCGTGGTGCCGTTCGGACCGGAAGTTGACGCCGGGCTCGATCACGTCGTCGGGCTCGGTCCCACCCTGGATCTGGCCGGTGACGCCGGCCAGCGCGGTGGTGACCCGGTGACGCTCGGAACGAGCCTGGACCCGCCGCTCCTCCGGGTGCGGCAGGACCACATCACTGGTGCGGTGACGGTTGCTCATAGATGTCCTCTCCTGAGAGAGCCGACATGTCCCTACTGCTGCCGTGGCCCTGACCGTAGCCGCGACCGGCCCCGGCTGTCTCGGGTCGATCGGCTTCTCCGGTAGGGTCGGAGGTCGGTACTCTCCGTATGCGGCCGGGGAGTCTGCGATCGAGTGGGGCGCAACCGCAGCATGACCACGTCTGACACCGTTGACGTCGATCCGGCCGCACCGCGCGGCAGCGACGGCGCGCCCGGCGAGCCCGACGCCGCGGGGTCGGCCCCCGACGCCCGAGACGGCCGCGACCTGCGGGTGCGTCGCCTGGCGCTGGCGGTGGCGCTGGTGCCGTTCGCGGTGGCGGCGGTGGCCCTGGCGGTGGCGGTCGGCGGGCGCTACCTGTCGACCGCCGACCAGGCGCTGATCGAGATGCACACCCGGGACGTCGGCCGCGACACGCCGCTGATCGGCCTCTACTCGCGGGGCGAGTGGAGCCACCCGGGCCCGACCTTGTTCTACGCGCTAACGCCCTTCTACTGGCTGTCGGGCGGCCGGGCATTCGGGCTGAGCGTCGGCGCCCTGGCCATCAACGCCGCGTCGGTCGCCGGCCTCGCCCTGGTCGCCCGGCGCCGCGGCGGGACGCCGCTGATGCTGCTGACGCTGCTCGGCTCGACGCTGCTGCTGCGGACGCTCGGCGCCGACTTCGTCCGCGACCCCTGGAACTGCTTCATCACCACGCTGCCGTTCGCCCTGCTGATCTTCCTCGCCTGGTCGCTGTGGTGCGGGGAGGCCTGGGCCCTCCCGGTGGCGGCGGGGGTGGCGACGTTCCTGGCCCAGACCCATGTCGGCTTCGTCCTCCTGGCGCTGCCGCTGGTGGTCTGGGGGGCGATCGGCCTGGCCGTCGCCGCGGCCCGTCCCCCGCTGGGCGCGGCGCAACCGCCGACCCGATCCCGACCCCGACCCGGAGCCCAAGCCAGACGGCGAGCCCGGGGGCGAGGTCGCCGCCGAGGCGCCCGGGGCCGAGCCCGGCGGCGAGCCCGGCGCCAGCCGCCCGAGCGTGCGCCGGCTGGTCGTGGCCGCGGTCGTGACCGTGGGCGTGCTGGCCGTTCTGTGGGCGCCGACGGTCGTGGACGTGCTCGTCCACGACCCCAGCAACCTCGGCCTGATCCGGGTGTGGTTCGGAGCGAGCGGCGAGGACGCCCACACCGTCGGCGAGGGGTGGCGGGTGATGTCCGGGCAGTTCTCGGCGCTACCGGAGTGGCTGGTCGACAAGCGGGCGTTCCTGCTGTCGGGCGAGACGCCCTACCTGCGCAAGGCCCCGCTGCCGCTGATGCTCGTGCCGGTGGCGGCCTCCGCGGTGGTGCTGTGGCGCCGGGGCACCCGGGTCGCCCGCAGCTATGTGCTCACGCTGGCGCTCGTGTTCGTGGTCGGGCTGGTCGCCGTGACCCGGACGGTCGGGCCCGCGTTCGACTACCGGCTGCGCTGGACGTTCGTGGTCGGGATGCTCGGCCTCCTCGCCGTCGCGTGGGCCGCCTGGGGCTGGCCGTCCGGCGCTGGCCGGACGTCGAGCGCCGGGTGCTGATCCCGCTGACCCTGGGCGCGCTCGTCGTGGTCGGCGCCGTCAACGCGGTCACCGGCGCGACCGCCGGCAGCCCCCAGTCGGGCGACAGCGCGGCCATGAATGTCCTGCTCCCCGACGTGCTCGCCGCCGTCGGGGACGTCGACGGTCCGGTGCTGATCGACGACGGCCTGCAGAGCGGCGCCTGGTACGCCCGGTCGCTCGTCGTCGAGCTGGAGAAGCGTGGCTACGACGTCGTGGTCCCGGCCGACCGGGGGGCCGTCTACGGCCGCCACCGGGTGGTGCAGGGCGACGACTTCGCCACCCGCCTGGTGATCACCGCCGACATCAACGTCGACGACATCGCCGCCAACCCCGACCTGCGCCGCATCGCCTGGTGGACGGCGATCCCCGAGGCCGAGCAGGCGCCGCTGTTCGCCGAGCGCCAGCGGATCGAGGACGCCGCCGCCGCCGGCGACCTGGGGCCCTACGGGGCGGCGGACGCGGTGGCGCCGGTCAACGACGCCCTGCGCGACCACAGCGGCAGCACGTCGTACCAGGTCGCGGTGTTCCTCGACAGCTCGGTAGGCCAGGTGGCGGCCGCCGCACCCTGAGTGCCGGAAGTGACGTTCGTCGTCGCCTGGGCGCGCTGGAGTGACATCGCGTTAACCTCGTGACCGTGAACGACGTCGCCGCTACCGCCAGCCTCACCCGGCCGCCCGCCGACCTGGTCGTCCGGCGGCTGCTGCGCATCCCCGAGGGGCCGCCCGCCCCCGAGGCCGCCGCCCAGCGGGCGTTCTCGGTCTCGATACTGGTGTCGGCGACGCGCTGCACGCTGACCTACCTGGTCCTGCCGTTCATCCTGCCGATCGTGGGGTTCGCGGCGGGCGTCGGGCCGTGGCTCGGCGTGCCCATCGGCGTGGTGGCGATCGTCTCGAACTTCCTGACCGTGCGGCGCTTCTGGGCCGCGGACCACAAGTGGCGCTGGGCGTATACCGGCCTGGCCCTCGTGATCGTTAGCCTGTTGGTCGTGCTCATGGTTCGGGACCTGGCCCAGATCATCGGCTGAGCTGAGCGTGCTGCGCCGCGTCGTGCTCATGACCGTCGGCTTCGCCGCGGTCGGGCTTGGCATGGTCGGCATCGTGGTGCCGGGGCTGCCGACCACGGGCTTCTTCGTGCTGGCCGCGGCGTGCTTCGCCCGGTCGAGCCCCCGCTTCGAGCGCTGGGTCCTCGGCCTGCCGACCGTCGGGCCGCTCGTGCGCGACTACCGGGCCGGCCTGGGGATGCCCCGGCGGGCCAAGGTCCTCGCCATCGCGATGATGCTGACCGCCTGCGTCCTCAGTGCCTGGGCGGTCGGACAGCCGGTGATCGGTGCGCTGATCCTCGGCGCCGGGCTCGTGGGCACGGCCTACATCCTGGTGTGGGTGCCCACCCGTGAGCGGGTCCTGGCCGAGCGGGCGGCCGCCGTCGGTTCCAGTGTCCTGACGGCGGTCAGCCGACGTTCGCGGCCATGTAGGCCCGGGCCTCGCTGGCCACGAGCCGCTCGATGTCGCCCATCGCCACGTTGTAGTCGACCAGGTGCATGCCCCACGGCGGGGTGAAGGCGCCACCGATGTCGTCGGTCCGGGGGTCGGACGGGTCGCCGTGGACGGTCAGCGCCAGGTACGTGAACGGCCCCTGGCTCGTGCACGTCGCCTCGACCAGGCCGGGGTAGGTCACCCACGGCGTGGTCACCTCCGCGTCGCGCCCGGCGTCGGCGAACGGTTCGGCGCTCGCGCCGCCGCTCAGCGTCCCGGACACCTGGTCCATCAGGAAGTACGGGTGCAGCTCGGCCGGGCCACTGTTCGCGAGGTCGGCGGGGTTCACGCACGCCGCCGCCCCTGCGGCCCCACCCCGGCCGAAGTACGCGTTGGGCGGGGGCGGCGCGTTGTCGCGGAACGCCGCATACGACACGACGCAGCCGGTCTGGCCCGCCGAGCGGCACAGCGGGACGTGCTCGAACGTGCCGCCCGCGTCCTGCCCCTCGGGCACCTGCACGGAGGCGCCGAGCAGGTAGGCGGCCACCATCCGGTCACGCAGCAGCGGCTCGTCGTCGATCTCGTCCTGGATCAGCCGGATGAGCAGCAGCGCGCCCTGGGAGTGGCCGATCAGCACGAAGCCCCGCCCGTTGCTGTCGTTGGCGATGTACTGCTGGAACGCGTCGAGCACGTCCAGGTAGGCCATGACGCTGGGCCGGGCGCCCGGCTGCAGCCCCCCGAGCAGGGTGTTGCTCAACCCCTCGACCGTGATCGACCTGTACACCGGGGCGAACACCCGGCAGGTCGAGTTCAACCGGGCGACCTGGTTGTACGCGGTGGCGATCTCCTCGCCTGCGCCCGGGGTGAAGTCGCTGTTGGGCGTCGTGTCGTAGCTGGCCGTGGGATACACGTAGAAGCAGTCGATCGGCGGGTCGGCGGCGGCCTCGTGCGGGACGACCTCGGTCGAGCCGTCGGCCGCGACTGCGGTGGCGTCGAGGTTGCGGCTGCACACGTCGTTGGCCCGCCCGGGCCGGCACAGCCACTTGGCCTCGTCGACATAGTTCGAGCTGAGATAGTCGGCATAGCCCTCGGGCAGGGGCGCGTCGGGGTTCCCGACGCTCGGGCCGTCTCTCGTGCCCGCGATGGCGTCCCCACCGTCGCCCGAGGAACATGCGGCGCCCGCCGCGGCCACTGTCAGCGCCAGCGCCATAGCCGGCGCTCCCCATCCCTGTCGCATTTCGCTCCCCCCCGGTCACTGAAGGTAGCACCGCGAGCGCCGTGGTCGTCGAGGGGCGCGCGGCTGGCAATCTGGGACCATGCGCTTCGTCATCTACGGGGCCGGCGCCGTCGGGGGAACGATCGGCGGCCGGCTGTTCCAGGCGGGCCACGACGTCACGTTGATCGCCCGGGGCGACCACCTCCGGGCGCTCCGGGACGTCGGGCTCACGCTCGCCACGCCATCGGGCACCGAGACCCTGGCCGTCACGGCGGTCGGCGACCCCGGCGAGGCCGACCTCCGGCCCGGCGACGTGGTGATGCTGGCGATGAAGAGCCAAGAGACCCCGCCGGCCGTCGCCGCCCTGGCCGCCGCCGCGCCCGTGGGCATCGCGGTCGTGTGCGCGCAGAACGGGGTGAACAACGAGCGGGTGGCGCTGAGGGCGTTCCCGGACGTGTACGGCGTGTCGGTGATGCTGCCGGCCACGCACCTCGAACCCGGGGTCGTCGTGTCGAACTCCGCGGGGAAGACCGGGCTGCTCGACATCGGGCGCTATCCCTCGGGCGTCGACGCACTGGCCGAGGCGGTCGCCGGGGCGCTGTCGGGCGCGACGTTCGACTCGGTGCCGCGGGCGGACATCATGCGGTGGAAGTACCGCAAGCTCCTGCTCAACCTGGGCAACGCCGTCGAGGCGACCTGTGGCCCGGCCGGGCGCACCAGCGCACTGATGGGCCGCGTCCTGGCCGAGGGCGAGGCCGTGCTGGCGGCCGCCGGGGTGGACTCCGTGTCGTCCGACGAGGATCGGGCGCGGCGGGGGGACCTGCTCGCGCTCAGGCCGGTCGACGGGCGGCGGCGCGAGGGCGGCTCGACCACGCAGAGCCTGTTGCGGGGGCTGCCGACCGTGGAGTCCGACTACCTGAACGGGGAGATCGTGCTCCTGGGCCGGCTGCACGGGGTGCCGGCGCCCGCCAACGCCGTGGTGCAGCGGCTCGCCGCCGTGGCCGCCGCGGAGGGCCGCGGGCCTGGGAGCCACTCGCCCGACGAGGTCCTGGCCCTCGTCGACAGGGCATGACGCGTTTTGTACGCGGAAGCGGTCGTCAGGGCGACCGCTTCCGCGGAGAAAACGCCAGTTCCCGCAGGCGCTTGTCGTAGTAGTCGCGCTCGGGCGTGGTGCGTGCCCGAGCCTTTGCTCGCTCGTAGTGGTCCGCCGCTGATGCCGGGTTGCCCTGGCGGCGGAGCATGTCCGCTCTCGCCGCCGGTAGGGCCGGCGTGCGGGCCAGGCGCGGCTCTCCCTCCAGCGCGTCGAGGCGTGCCAGCCCGGCCTCCGGACCGTCGGCGAACGAGACCGCTATCGCCCGGTTGAGCTCCACCATCGGGGACGGTGCCGCCCTCGCCAGGCTCTCGTACAGGACCGCGATGGACCGCCAGTCCGTCGCCTCCCAGGTCGGGGACGTGGCGTGCTCCGCCGCGATGGCGGCCTGGATGGTGTACGCGCCCGGTGGTCCGGCCCGCAGGGCCCTGGCCAGGTGCTCGCCGCCCTCGACGATCTTCGCCTGGTCCCACGCCGCCCGGTCCTGGTCCGCCAGCAGCACGAGGTCTCCCGCCGCGCTCAGCCTGGCGCTGCGCCGGCTGTCCTGCAGCAGCAGGAGCGCGAGCAGGCCCCTCGCCTCCGGCTCGTCCGGCATCAGCTGCTCCAGCGACCTCGCCAGCCTCACCGCCTCGTCGCACAGCTCCCGGCGGATGAGCGCGTCGCCAGCGCTCGCCGCGTAGCCCTCCGTGAACACCAGGTACACGCACGCCAGCACCGGGGGCACCCGTTCCGGCAGCAGATGGGCCGGCGGCACCCGGAACGGGATCGCCGCGGCGCGGATCTTGGCCTTGGCCCGGCTCAGCCTCTGGGCCACCGTGGGCTCCGGTTGGAGGAACGCCCGGGCGATCTCCGCCGTCTGGAGGCCGCAGACCAGGCGCAGCGTCAGGCCCACCTGGGCGGCCGGCGCCAGGGCCGGGTGGCAGCAGGTGAAGATCAGCCTCAGCTGGTCGTCGGCCACCGGGTGCACCTCCGGGGGGTCGTCGGGTGGGAGACGCAGCGCCGCCTGCTCCCTGGCCGGACGGGACTGCTCCCTCCGGGCCCGGTCGACCGCCCGGTTGCGGGCCGTGGTCGTGATCCAGGCGCCGGGCCGGTCCGGGACGCCCCGGACCGGCCACGTGCGCAGCGCCTCGACGAACGCCTCCTGGACCGCATCCTCCGCCGCCGCGAGGTCGCCGCCCAGGAGCCGGGCCAGGGTCGCCAGGGCCCGGCCCGACTCCAGGCGGAACGCCCGCTCGACCGCGCCCGCCGGGTCGTCCGGGGAGGTCAGGACCGGCGGTCCAGGATCGGGCGGACCTCGACGGGTCCGCTGGTCGGAATGGCCGTCGCCACCGTGACCGCCTCCTCCGTCGACCCCGCCCGCAGCACGTAGAAGCCGCCGGTCACCTCGGCGACCTCGGTGTAGGGGCCGTCCGTCACCAGGACCTCGTCGCCGGCCACGCGGACGGTCGTCGACGTGTGCAGCGGGTGGAGCGCCCCGCCCGCCAGCACGGCGCCGCCGGCCTCGCGGACGAACCGGCCGTGCTCGGCCGCGCCGGCGTCCCACTCCGCCGTGTCGGGCGTGTCGCCCGGGGTCTCCTTGCCGTACATCAGCGCCATGTAGCGGTCGCCGCTCAGCCCTCCGGCGTCGCCCGCGTCGGTGTGGTCCCACCACTCCACCATCGGGCGCAGCACCGCCCACCCGATCTGGGTGGCCGGGACCTGGCGGGCCAGCTCGATCGCGTCGTCCAGGGTCGCCGCCTCGAACACGTAGAACCCGCCGACGGCCTCGGCGGCCTCGGCGTAGGGGCCGTCGGTGACGAACTGGCCACCATCACCGGCCCGGATCGTGACCGCCGTGTCGGCCACCTGCAGGGCCGCGCCACCGACGATCGCCTCGCCGTTGCGCTCGCCGAAGCGGGCGTACCCGGTCATGAGGTCGGCGAACGCGTCGGTGCCGGGCTCGGGCATCGTGGTCTCGTCGCGGCCGAGCAGTGCGAGGTAGCGCATCGTGATCTCCTCCCGTAGCGGGCGCCGGTCGCCCGCCACCCACACGACGAACGGATGCCCGCGTTTTCTACGCGGAAGTGGTCGCCATAGCGACCACTTCCGCGTAGAAAACGTGCCGAGTCGCCCTAGTAGGCCGGGGCGGGCAGCGCCGGGCCGGCCCGGCGACCCCGCTTCAGCTCGAAGAAGCCGCCGACCTCGGCCGCCGCCAGGACGAGGTCGAGCAGCCGGGCGCCGTCCTCACCCCGGGGGCCGGGGCTGACGATCGGGCCGAACATCGCGACCCGCGGCGAGCCGTGGGCCAGGACCGGCGAGCCGACGTCGGGCCCGGCCAGCTCCAGCGCCTCGGCCGTGGAGCGCGCCACCGAGCGCGTCCCACGCGTTGTCGTCGACCGCGCCCGCCCACTTGCCGGCGCCGGCGGCCTCGGCCGCCTCGCGGACCAGGTCCAGCGTCAGGTCCTGCCCGCCGTCGTGGGTGCGGCTCCCGATCGCGGTGTACATCTCGCCGATCAGGTCGTTGCGCCCCGCGTCGGCCAGGGCCGCGAACACCCGGTGCGCCGCCGCCGAGGCCCGGAGGCGGTCGGCGTACTGCTCCGGGATCTTCCCGGCGTTGACGACCGACAGGCTGAGGGAACGCCAGGTCACAGCGACGTCGCGCTGCCGTGTGGCGTCGACCAGCCAGCGGGAGGTCAGCCAGGTCCACGGGCAGGCCGGATCGAAGAAATACTCGACGGTCGTCTCGCTCATGTGGGGTTTCTACCCGCGATACCGCCGCACCGTGCGGCTGACTATCCTCACCGGAGGGGGTCACTGCAATACGAGTCGTGTGCGCACTTCCGGTGCATGCCCTGGGCGCGCGCGGCATCGCAGCAGGGAGCACGGATTGGACGACGCAGCTTCACGGTCCCCCGAGAACGGCGACGCCGAGCCCGCGGCGCACGCCCTTCCCCGGGCCCGGCTCCGTCCCCCGCCGGTGCGGGCGCTGCCCCGCGAACGGCTGCTGCGTTCGCTCGCCGCAGCCGCCGACCACCGGGTGATCCTGGTCACCGGGCCGGCCGGCTCGGGCAAGACGACGCTCCTGGCCCAGTTAGCGGACGCCACCCCCGGCCCCACGGCCTGGCTCCACCTCGACGCGGGCGACGGCCGCGAGCAGACCCTGCTGCGCCACCTGGGCGAGGTGCTGGCGCCGGTCGTCCCCGGCCTGGCGGGCGGCGGCGACCCCTGGGCCTCGGCCGACGCCGCGGCCGCCGCGCTGGATGCCGCGGCGGTGACCGGGCCGCCGGTCGTGCTGGCCCTCGACGACCTGCACGTCGTCGCCGACTCGCCGGGCGAGGCGGCGCTGGGGCGGCTGGTCGAGCTGACGCCGCCGTGGCTGGTGCTGGCGGCGACATGCCGCCGGGCGCCGCGCTGGAACCTGTCGCGGCTGCGCGTGTCGGGCGCCCTGGTCGAGATCGGGCCCGACGACCTGCGGTTCCGGTCCTGGGAGGTCGAGCGCCTGTTCGCCGACGTGTACGGCGAGCCGCTCCCGCCCGCCGACCTGGCCCGGCTGGCCCGCGGCCTGGAGGGCTGGGCCGCCGGCCTCCAGCTGTTCCACCTCGCCACCCGGGGCAAGCACGCCAGTGAGCGGCGGCGGGCCGTGGCCGCGCTCCCCGCGGGTCGCAGCTCATCCGCGACTACCTCAGCGGCAACGTCCTCGACGAGCTGCCCGACGACCAGCGGGCGTTCCTCATCGATACGAGCGTGCTCGGCCGCCTCACGCCCCAGGTGTGCGACCGGCTGCGCGACCGGTCCGACAGCCGGCGGCTGCTCATCGACCTCGAGGCGCAGCAGGTGTTCGTGACCCGGCTCGACGAGGACGACCTCGCCTTCCGCTACCACGAGGTGTTCCGGGCCTACCTGGAGAACCGCCTGGTCGAGCGCGACGGCGAGGCCCAGGCCAAGGAGTGGTCCCGGCTGGCCGCGGCGCTGCTGGAGGACGAGGGGCGCAGCCTCAGCGACGCCCTGCGCGCCTACTGCTGGGCGGGCGACTGGATGGCGGTGGGCCGCATCCTGGAGGTCGGGGGCTCGGCCCTGGCCGACGACGCCTCGCCGTGGCTCGACTGGCTGCCCGCGGGGCTGGTCGCCGACGACCCGTGGGTGATGCTCGCCACGGCCCGCCGTGCGGGCGCCACCGGCCGGTTCGCCGCCGCGCTCGACCTGTACCAGCGGGTCGAGGCGCTGCCCACCGGCGGCACCGCGCCGCGCGACGTCGCCCGCCGCGAGCGGGCGGTCGTCACGGCCTGGCTCGACCCCGCCGCCCCGCCGTCCCCGGGCTGGCCCGGGCAGCTGCGGTCCGTGCTGCGCGCCCGGCCCGCGTCCCGGCCGCCGGCCGGGACGACGGTCACGATCCGGGTCCACACGGCAGGCGACGAGGCCGGGTCGGCCACGGTCGGGGCGATCACGACCGCGCCCGGCCTGCCCGAGGAGGCGACGGACCCGACCGGCCTGGCGGCGGCCGCCGCTGTCGCCCCCGGCCCGGGCGTGCCCGGCGGTCCGGGCGACACGCTGGTCGACGCCGTGGGTGCCGTGCTCGCGGGCCAGCTCGCGGTCGGGGCCGGGCGGCTGACCGCGCTGGCCGACGATCCCGACGTGCCGCTGGCGATCGCGGCCGGGGCGCGGCTGGTCTCGCTCCTGGCCACGGCCCTGGCCGGCCGGCCGGTGTCCGGGGAGCAGGAGGACCTCGGCGAGCTGGTCGAGCTGGTCGACATGCCATGGCTGGCCTCGCTCGCCCTGGCCGCCGGCGGTCTGGCCGGCGGCGCCGGGGCCGAACGGGCGCTCGACGTGGCGCTGGAGCGCGAGGCGCACGGCGACCCGTGGGGCGCGGCGGCGGCCCGCCTGTGCGCCGGCCTGGGCAGCCTGCTCGCCGGGGGTCGGCCGGTGGCCGAGCTCGACGATCTCGTCGTGCGGGCCAGCCGGCTGGACGCCATCGTGCTGGAGTGCTGGGCCCGCGGCGTGGCTCGCGACCGCGCTGGCGCGCTCGGGCGACGCCCAGGCGGCCGAGGTGGCCGCCGAGGCCGAGCGCCTGGCGTCCCGGACCGAGGTCCCCGGGGCCGAGGTCTGGGCGCTCACGGTGCGGGCGCAGCTCGCGGGCGGTGACGAGGCCGCCGCACTGGCGGCCCGGGCCGAGTCGATCCGGCGGCAGTGGGCCGTCGACGTGCCGGTGCCCGCGCTGGCCGACGGTCCCGTGCACCCGGCGGACCCTGCCCCCGAGACCGCCGCCCTGTCGGCCGCCCCGTCCCCGGCCGAGCGGCCCGCGGGGCCGGGCGTGCGGGTCCGGTGCCTCGGCGGCTTCCGCCTGGAGCTCGACGGCGCGCCGGTCGACGTCGCCGCGGTCAAGCCCCGCGCCCGCGCCGCGCTGCACCTGCTCGCCGCCCACGGCGGGCGGCCGGTCCACACCGAGACGCTGGTCGACGCCTTGTGGCCCGACATGGATGCGGCGTCAGGCAAGCGCAACCTCCAGGTCGCGGTGTCGTCTCTGCGCCGCCTGCTCGACGACCACCGACCGGGCGCCAGCGCCCTGGTCCGCCGCGAGGGCCCGGCGTACGCGCTGGCGCTGCCCGACGCGTCATGCTCGGACGTGGCGGTTTTCGCCGCCGCCTGCGCCGAGGTGCGGGCCGCTGCCCGGGCGTCGAACGGCGACGGCGTCCTCGACGCCGGTGACCGGGCACTCGTCGCCTACGGGGGCGACCTGCTCCCCGAGGACGGTCCGGCCGACTGGGCCGTCGAGCTGCGGCGGGCGCTGGCGGCCGACGCCACCGAGGTGGCGCTCACGGTCGCCGACCAGGCCCTCGGGCTCGGGTACTTCGACGTGGCCGCCATCGCCTGCGCCCGCGGCCTGGAGATCGACCGTTACCACGACGGGCTGTGGCGCCTGCTCATCGACGCCCAGGCCCGCGGGGGCGACGTCGCCGCCGCCACCCGCACGCAGGACCGCTACCACGAGGTGCTGCGCGAGCTCGGCCTCGACGCGCAGGCGTCGGCCGACGTGCCGGCGCCTGCGCCGGCACCAGCCTCAGATCAGGCCCTGGCGTAGCGCGTAGGCGACCGCGTGGCTGCGGTTGCGCAGCTGCAGGCGCGACGTCACGTCGTGGATGATGTTCTTGACGGTGCGCTCGGAGTAGGAGAGGTCGTCGGCGATCTCGGACGTGTCCCAGCCGTCGGCCACCAGCTTGAGCACCTTGACCTCGCGGTCGGTGAGGCCGCCGAAGGTCAGGCCCCGGGGCGACAGCACCTGGCGCTGCAGGCGGCCGATCTGCTCCAGCAGCCGGCCGAGCAGGTCGGGAGGAACGGTGCCGTCGCCGGCGGCCGCCGCCCGGATGGCGGGCACGAGCCGTTCGGGCACGGCGTCGGACCGCCGCAGCAGCCCACAGGCGCCGGCCTCGGTCACCGCCAGCACGGCGGCGTCGTCGAGCCGGCCGGACACCACCAGCACCCGGTGGGTGCCGGACCGGATCAGGGCCCGGATCGACTGGGCGGCGTGCTCGTCGACCTCGTCGACCACGACCACCGCGACGCCGGCCCCGGGGAGCCCCGGTTCGGACGACCCGCCACCGTCGTGCAGCCGGACCTCGACGCCGGGCTGCCCGCGAAGTTGCGCCTCGACCCCCGAGCGGGACACGGGATCGTCAGCCTGGACCAAGACCGGGATGCGAGCAGCCACCCGCTCCTCCATTCTGTTCGTGCCGGACCCCCCAGTGCCCGACCACCATCGCACTGGTGCCTTCACGGGCACTCAACGCCCGCTCAACGGGCACCACGCGAGGCAAGGCTCCCGCCCTTTCGGGCAACAAGAACGCGTTTTCTACGCGGAAACGGTCGCCAGGACGACCGCTTCCGCGTAGAAAACGCGGCGTCGGGCCGGTCATCGGCTGATGTCCACGGTCCACGTCGCGGGCTGGTTGCTGTCGCTGCCGACGGCGACCAGCGCCGGCAGCCCGGTGAGGAGGGCGCGGACCTGCTGGTCGTTCGGGCGGGCCGACCCGTCGGGCGAGTCGAGCCGCCGCCAGCGGTTGAGCGTGTCGGGCGACGCCAGCCACAGGGCCGCCTCGGCCCCTGCCGGATCACCGGGCACGCCGGGGCGCGAGCCGGCCGCCAGCAGCGTGCCGTCGGCGAGCACGCCCAGGCCCCACAGGCTGGGCACGCCGTCGACCGAGGCGGGGCGCCCGCCGGCCTCGGTCCACGCGGCCAGGTCCGGCGAGGTCCAGACGGCGGGGACGAGCGCCGCGCCCCGGAGCTGGCGCCCGATCGCCACCCACCGGCCGTCGGCCAGGCGCGTGAGCCGGTGCAGCTCCTGGCGGCCGGGGCCGCCGAGGCCTGGGGCGTCGATCCGCTGCCAGGCGACGCCGTCGGCCGAGCGCCACACCCCGCCGTCGCCGTCGTCTGCGTCGGCCGTGACGTCCCGGCCCACCGCGACCAGGCCGCCGCCGGGGTCGCGCACGACGTCGCCGAGCGACACCGCGGCGTCGAGCCCGGACGTCGCCGCCTGCTCCCAGGCGGCGGGGTCGTCGCCAGGGGCCCGCCACACTGCTGCCCGCGTGGCGGGCCCCGCGGCGGTGGACGCGCCGGGGGAGTCGGGGGAGCCCGTGGCGGCCGGACCGGCGGTGGTGACCCAGCCCACCGCCACCAGCCCGCCGTCAGGCCCCGCCGTCACGCCGTCGATCTCACCGGCCTCGCCGCCCGGCGCGATCCAGGTCGCGGTCCAGGTGGCGCCGCCGTCGTCGGAGCGCCAGGCCGCGGGGATCCCGGCGGCGCCGTCGCCGCCCGCGCTCGGCGCGCTCGGGTCGGCCGCCGGGTCGGCCCGCCGGCCGACCGCCACGATGCGACCGTCGCCGAGCGCCGCCGCGCCGAGCAGCGCGCCGGCCTCGGGCTGGCCGGCGAGCGGCCCGCCGGCCAGCCGCACCGAGCCCCCGGACTCCTCGGCGCCCGCCGCCGCGGCCGCCGAGGAGCCGGGAAGCGGCCCCTGTCCCGAGCCCGGCTCGTCCGCGCCGCCGTCCTTCGGTCGGGTCACGATCGCCAGGCCGGCGATCAGCGCAACCACCGCCACCACGGCCGCCACCGCCATGACCACGACCGACCGCTGCTCGCGCTGCGCGAGCTGGGCGTCCGCGCCCTCGCCGCCGATGCGGACGATCAGCCGATCGTCGCGGTCGGTCAGCACCAGGTCGCGGTCGGGCGCCGGGCGACCGGCCCGGGGCAGCCGCTGGTCGCTCGGCGCGGTCAGCGCCGACCGCTCGAGGTCGGCGGCGATCGCCAGCGCCGGCGGCACGACCGCCGGGCCCGGCGGAGGGGGCGGAGACATGGGCTCGGGCAGCACGGCGCCGATGCGGGCGGCCGCGGCGATGGCGGCGCCGAGGCACACCGCGTACTTGGGGTGCGCGTCGACCGCCACCGGCCGGCCAAGCTCGCGGGTGACCATGCGGGCGACCAGCGGCGTGCGGCTGGCGCCGCCGACCAGCAGCACGGCGTCCAGCTCGCCGGGAGCGACGCCCGCGGAGGTGCACGTCTGGCGCACGAGGTCGATGGTGCGCAGCACCAGCGGCTCGATCGTCCGCTCCAGCTCGGCCCGGGTGATCCCCACCTCGCGGCTGCACCCGGGCAGCAGCACCGGGACGATGGCCTCGGTGTCGGCCGACAGGGCCTCCTTGGCGTCGACCACCGCGGCTCGCACCTGCGCCAGGGCGGCCATGCCCACCTGGTCGTCGTCCGCCACGTCGGGCCAGTCGGCCCCGACCGCGTCCACGACGTGGTCGAACACGGCCTGGTCGATGTCGACGCCGCCGAGCTGGTCGTCGCCCCGGGGCGTGCCGACCACCTCGAAGGACGCCGCGGTCTTCCGCAGCACGGTGGCGTCGAACGTGCCGCCGCCCAGGTCGTAGACCGCGATCAGCGAGCCGGCGGGGACCCGCTGCTGCGACGCGTAGTAGAGGCCGGCCGCCACCGGCTCGGGCAGCAGCCCGGCCGCCGGCAGCCCGGCGGCCGCCGCGGCCTCGGCCAGCACCGCCCGGCGGTGGGCGCCCCACGACGCCGGGTGGGTCAGCACCGCGTAGGCCGGCGGCCCGCCCTCGCGCTCGCTCACCCGTTCGGCCACCCAGCGCACGACGCGGGCGGTCAGGTCGGCGGCGCTGAACGGGCGGCCGCCCAGCACCACCGGGACCGTGTCGCCGACCCGGCGCTTGAACTCGCGCACGACCCGCCCGGGCTCGCCGCCCGCCCGCCGCACGGCGGCGTCGCCGACGAGCAGCACGCCGTCCTCCCGCAGGAACAGCACCGACGGCACGGTGGGTGCCCGGTCGCCGAGGGCCACCGTGGCCGCCCGCCCGTCGCGCCACGCCCCGGCGGCGCAGAAGGTGGTGCCGACGTCGATCCCGGCCGTGTAGATCACAGGGCGGCGGCGTCGTCGGCCGTTCCCGGCGTCTGCGGGGGCACCACCCGCAGCGGGGGAACCGGCCCCGGCGTGGCGTGCGGGCCGGCCGAGCGCGCCCACCAGGCGTCCGTGCGGAAGCTCTCGTCGAGCGCCGGGTCGTCGGGGCTGAGGCCCCGCTCGGCCAGCGCCGCGAACCACGCGTCGCGCTTGGACCGCGGCAGCTGGTCGCCGCACCAGGGACAGTGGGTGATCGGCGCGGCGTCGAGCCCGCCGTCGCGGACGATGCAGTACTCGTCGAACACCGCGTCGTAGACCACATGGCGTCCGGGCGCGGCAGCCGCGGCCGGCACGTCGCCGACCTGCAGATGCGCGTACATCTCGTCGCAGCAGTGGTCCCTCATCTCCTGTCGAGAGTGCCCGTGAGCAGGGAGGGACGCCCCGGGAGATCTCCCGGTTCCGAACCGGGAATCCTCCTGGGGTGGCGGAGGGTTGCGCACCGCATGATCGGGTCACCATGGACTCTTCTGGCAACGGCAACGCGACCCAGGTCGAATGGTTCGCGGGCCGCTACGAGGTGCTGGCCCGGAACGTCGAATCGTTCATCCGGGGCAAGCCCGAGGTCGTCCGGGCTGCGCTCGTGTGCATGCTCGCCGAGGGCCACCTGCTCATCGAGGACGTGCCCGGCGTCGGCAAGACATCGCTGGCCAAGGCGGTGGCCAGCTCGATCGGCTCCACGATGCGACGCATCCAGTTCACTCCGGACCTGCTCCCGACCGACGTGACCGGGGTGCAGGTCTACGACGACCGCAGCCGGCAGTTCGAGTTCCGGCCCGGCCCGGTGTTCGCCAACATCGTGCTGGCCGACGAGATCAACCGGGCGTCGCCGAAGACCCAGTCGGCGCTGCTCGAGGTCATGGACGAGCGCCAGGTGACGATGGACGGCACGACCTACCCGGTCGCCCACCCCTTCGTCGTGATGGCCACGTCGAACCCCGTCGAGCACGAGGGCGTGTACAGGCTGCCCGAGGCCCAGCTCGACCGGTTCCTCATGCGCATCGAGGTCGGCTACCCCAACGCGGTGGCCGAGCGGGAGATCATCGAGAACCGCGCGCGGGCTACGCCCCCGAGCAGCTCAGCGCCGTCGTCACGGTCGAGGAGCTGCGGGCGATGGTCGGCATCGCCCACCAGATCTACATCGCCCCGGTGCTCCAGGACTACATCGTGGCGATCACATCGGCGACCCGGCGACTGCCCGAGCTGCGGCTCGGTGTCAGCCCGCGGGGCAGCCTGGGGGTGGCGACGGCGGCGCAGGCGCTCGCGGCGGCCGCCGGCCGTCCGTTCGTCACCCCCCAGGACGTCAAGCAGGTGGCCCCGAACGTGCTGGCCCACCGCATGATCCTGCGGCCGGAGGCCCAGCTCCAGGGCCACGCCCCCGAGTCGCTGCTCGACCAGATCCTGTCGTCGGTGCCGGTGCCGCAGGAGCGGCAGCTCGCGTGACCGAGCGAAGTGAGCCATGCAGTGACCGGATCGGGCGGGCCGTGGCGGTGGCGGGGCCGCTGCTGCTGGCGCTGGGCGCCGTGACCCGCTGGTACGAGCTGCTGGTGCTCGGCGTCGCCTGCGTGCTGGCGCTGGCGGCGTCGATGTGGTGGCTGCTGCGCCGGCCCGAGCTGGTCGCCACCCGCGAGATCGTCCCGGCCCGCGTGGCCGAGGGCGAGGGCGCGGTGGCGGTGCTGACGCTGGCCAACACCGGCCGCCACCGCAGCCCGCCGATGCTGGTCACCGAGCCGGTCGGCGGTCGGCGGGTGGGCGTCCGGCTCGCGAGCCTGGCCCCGGGCGACGAACAGACGGTCAGCTACGACCTGCCGACCGACCGCCGGGGCATCCACCAGGTCGGCCCGCTCACGGTCGCCCGGTCCGATCCGCTGCGCCTGGTGCTGGTGTCGCGCCAGCACGGGAGCCCGTCGACGCTGGTCGTGCACCCGAGGGTCCACCGGGTCGAGCCCGTGCCGACGGGCCGGGCGCGCGACATGGACGGACCGACCACCCTGGCGGCGCCGATCGGCGGCGTGGCGTTCCACAGCCTGCGCGAGTACGTGCCGGGCGACGACCTGCGCCTGATCCACTGGCGCTCGACCGCCCGCACGGGCCAGCTCATGGTCCGCCACAACGTGGTGCCCAACGAGCCGCGGCTGCTGGTGGTGCTCGACACCTCGCCGGCGTCGTACACGCCCGAGTCGTTCGAGGATGCGGTGCGGGTGGCGGCGTCGTGGGCGGTCGCCGCCATCGAGGCGAGCTTCCCCCTGCGCCTGGCCACCACCGGCGGCGCCCTGGTCGCCGCCGACCGGGCCGACGGCAACCCGGCCGGGATCCTCGACCTGCTCGCCGGGATCGAGTGCTCCCCGGGCGACCCCGGGCTCGCCGCCCTGCTCGGCATGGTCGCGGACGCCGAGGGCGTCGCCCTGGGCGTCGTGACCGGCCAGCCCGACGGCCGGTCGCTCGGCGCCGTGTCGGCCGTGCGCAACCGGTTCGACATGGTCAGCGTCGTGCAGGTGGGGGAGGAGTACGACCGGCCGCCCGCGGCCCTGGGGGCGCGTTCGTCGTCAACTGCCACACCAGCGAGGACTTCGCGTCCATCTGGAACTCGGGCGTGCGCCGCTAGGCGCCAAACGCAAACGCAAACGAGGCCGGTTAGGAGGCCGCCGGGGGCGGCCTCCAATGTGATGGTGGGGGCGGTCGGGCGGGCGTCAAGGACAAGCCGTGCTGCGCACGGGCCCTGCGGGCTCCTTGACCCCCACCCGACCGCCCTTTTGACACTCACGGTGGTCCTGGGCAGGCCGCCCCCGGGCGCAGATAGTTGCGTTGGGTAACTGCCCGCGAAAGTGGTTGATTTCCAATCAGATTCGCGGGCAGAACGAAAGACCCCGAACCAGAGGCTCGCCGCGCCCACCGTGCGTGGAAATAGGCGGTCGGGTGGGGGTCAAGGAGCCGCCGCAGGCGGCCGGAGCGAAGCGGAGCTTGTCCTTGACGCCCACCCGAGCGCCCCCATCATCACGAAGGAGGCCGCCCCCGGCGGCCTCCTTACCAGCCCCTGGGCCGTACCCGCGCGGCACGTTGGTGCCCACGCCCAACCCGGCCAGCAACAGCGGCCACGCGTTAAGCCGCCGGCAGGCCCGTCGTGGGGGCCGACAGGACCAGGGCCGCCAGCTGGGTGCGGTTGCGGATGCCGAGCTTGCGGTAGATGCCCTGGAGGTGGAAGTCCACCGTCTTCACGCTCAGGAACAGCTGCTCGGCCGCCTGGCGGTTGGACAGGCCCTGGCCGACCGCCATCGCCACGCGTAGCTCGGCGTCGGTGAGCCTGGTCGCCAGCGATCGGCTGGCGCTCGTGGCCTCGCCCCTGGCGGCCGATGCCCGCTCGCTCCACCGGCGGGCGCCGAGGCGGTCGAAGACCGTGCGGGCGGCCGCCATGTCCAGGGCGCCGTCGGTCTGGGAGCCTTCCCGCAGGCGGTGCTCGCCCCGCAGCAACAGCGTCCTCGCCTCCTCGAACGGCGCCTGGATCTCGCGGAAGCCGGCCAGGGCGGCGGCGTAGCGGTCCTCGGCCGGGCCGCCGCGGCCCAGCAACGCGCCCGAGCGCTCGACCGCCGCCAGGGCCCAGCGCCTCCCCGTCGCCTGGGCCCGGTCGTCCAGGACGTCCAGCGCCTGGTGGGCCTCGGACGTGCGCCCGGCCCGGAACAGGGCCTCGATCGCGTCCGCCTGCCACCACAGCCAGCCCGGTTCGGCCGCCGACATCGCCGGGCCCGCCAGGTCGAGGACCGCGGCGGCCTCGTCGTAGCGGCCCATTCCCAGGTGGAGCAGGCCCAGGCCGGCCACGGCGAACATCGCGATGTGGGCGATGCCGAGCTTGTCGGCGACGCCGATCGCCTCCTTGGCGTGCTCCTGGCAGGCCTCGTCGTGGCCCAGCCCCGCCTCGACCCGGGCCAGCTGGGCGTAGCTCAACGGCACCAGGTGGCCCAGCCCGACCGCCCACTGCAGCGATATCAGCTGGCTCATCTCGGCCAGGGCCGCCGGCCACCAGCCGCCGCGCCACAGGGCTTCGACCAGCAGCAGGCGGGTGAACAGCGACGCGCCCGACAGGCCCTGGGCCTCGCCCAGCTGCACCAGCGGGCGCAGCAGGTCGATGCCCGCCTGGAGGTCGTCGCAGACGATGTAGCCGAACGCGCACACCTGGACGAGCCCCTCGATGCTCTCCAGCGCGGCCTCGCCCGGCCGGTAGGCGGCCAGGGCCTGGTGGCCGATCGGGCCCAGCGCCTCGGCGGCGACGTTGGCCCGGCCCGAGATCATGTCGAAGCCCATGTCGCACGCCGCCGCCGAGAACTGGAGCATCGCGTCGCCGCTGATCGCCGCGAGCTTGGCCGCGTCCTGGGCGTTGCCCCGGGCGCCCCGCAGGTCGAGGGCCAGGAGGCGGGCCGCGCTGGCGTGCAGCAGCAGGATCGCGCCGATGCCCGGGTCGATCTCCCGCACCGCCCGGGCGTTGGTCTCGAACCGGGGGATCGCGACCGACGGGCCCCGCAGCCACATCTCGGCGAGGCCGAGGATGCCGGCCATCCGGGCCCGGGCCCGGATGTCGGCGACGCCGTCGATGACCGGCGACAGCATGTCGAACGCTCGGTTGTGGTCGCCGGCGCTCAACGCCGCCCAGGCGGCGGACGTGATGTGGTCGACCTGGTCGGACGGGTCGGTCGTGAGCCGGGCGGCGTGCTCGTAGGTGGTCGCCGCCGCCGTCAGCATCCCCCGTCTGGCCGCGGCGGTGCCCAGCTCGGCCATGCGGGCGGCCACGTCCTCGTCCGGCCCCATCACGCTCTCCGACAGGTGCCACAGCGCCCGCTCGTGGTCGCCGTTCTCGCTCGCCGCCTCGGCCAGGGCCCGGTGGACCCGCCGCCGCTGGCCGCGGTCGAGCTGGTGGACCACCGCGGCCCGCAGCAGGGGGTGGTGCCACGCCAGGTTCCGGCCGGTGATGGCGACCACGCCGGCCGTCTCGGCCGGGCAGAGGTCGTCGAGCTTGCCGTCGATCACCGCCAGCGCCGCGGCCACGCGGGACACGTCGTCGTCGGGATCGAGGGCCGCCACCCCCAGCGCGACCAGCGTCGCCGGCGGCAGGCTGTCGATCCACGGGCCGAACGAGTCGAGCAGGCGGTCACCGAGCGGCAGCACGGCGGGCAGCGGCTCGTCGCCGCGGCGCTGCTCGGGGGTGAGGCTGCGGCCCGTCTCGAGGAGGGCCAGGGGATTTCCCCGGGTCAGCTCCCAGCACCGGCCGGCGACCTCGGCGCTGACGCCCGTCGCGCTCAGGAGCTCGACGGCGGAGTCCCGGTCGAGCCCGGCGACCTCGATGCGCTCGAACTCCGTGCGGTCGAGCAGGCAGGCGTGCTCGGGCCGCCGGGCGAACAGGAACAGCACCCGGTCGGCATCGCAGCGGTGGGCCGCGAACACCAGCGACTCCATGCTCGACTGGTCGATCCAGTGGGCGTCGTCGACGGCGACGAGCACCGGTGCCTGCTCGGCCGCCGACGCGATCAGCGCCAGCGTGGCGCCGTGCACCGCCAGCAGGCCGGCCTCGCCGTCCACCAGGCCGAACGCGGTCTTCAGCGCCCGGGCGTGGCCCGTGTCGAGGCCCTCGACCCGGTCGAGCACCGGGCGGAGCACGGCGGTCAGGCCGCTGAAGCTGAGCTGGCGCTCGAACTCGACACCCGTGGCCCGCAGCACCGTGAAGCCCCGCTGGCGGGCCTCCGCGATGGCCCAGTCGATCAGCGCCGACTTGCCCGTGCCGGCGTCGCCGGCCAGGACCCGGACGGTCGAGGCCGCGGCCGCGGCGCGCGCCAGCAGGTGGTCGAGCACCCCCAGCTCGTCCCCCCGGCCGATCAGATGGTCGACCACGGTGACCGTGTCTCGTTCGATCATCTCTTGTGCTGCCCTCCACCGTGGAAGCCGCGCGGACGGGTTGCCGTCCAGGGGCCGGGCTGCTGTCGCGGGAGCCGATTCTATGTCACTGCGACACCGCGTAACAGTCGGATCTGCAGTCGGCGCTGCAATCGCTCCGCGTGGTCGCTCGGCGAACCAGGTAATCACCCGGTGCGGTGGTGGAGGCGTCAGCGCACGATGCGGATCGGCTGGTGCGAGCGTCGGACCATACCCCCTTCGAAGCTCCGCCAGCCCCACTCTCCACACACCCCCCAACACCCCGAGGAACGACGATGCAGGCCACGAGCGAGCGGACAGCAGAGCTAGCGCTGTGCGCCGCACTGGCCGCCATCGCCGGCAGCGTCTATGCCGGGTTCTTCGCGGGCTGGGGCTTCGCCGTGCCGGTGGCGGCGGCTGCTGTCATCCCCGTACTGCTCGTCGCCGCCACCGCCGGCCGAGGCTGGTCCGCCAGCCGCACCCTCGTCGTCGCCACCCTGGCACTGCCGCTCGTCGCCGTCGCGCTGCTGGCGCTGCTGCCCGGCGCGGGGCTCGGCTCGCCGCCTGGAGCGCTGGGCGAGGCGGCCCGCGTCGTCGGGCGCGGACTCGGCGACGGCTGGGCGGGCATGCTCGCCGCCGGCCTGCCGGCGGACGCCACCGCGGATCTGCTGGTGACGCCGATCGCGCTGACCTGGCTGGCCGCCATGGGTGCGGCCGCCGCCACGATGTACACGGACGGCCCGCTCGTGCCGGCCGTCCCGCCGACGCTGGGCCTCGGCGCCGCGCTCGCCCTCACCGGCGGCCAGGCGCCCCACCCGCTCGTCGTCGCCGCGAGCTTCGTGCTGGCGTCGCTGACGCTGGCCCTCCTCCGGGCGAACCGCATGGTGACCGCCGCACTGTCATCGGTGGCCGATCGGGGCGACTCCCCCGCCCCGGGCGCCGATGCGGCGGTGCCCGCAAGATCGCCGAACGCGGCCCGGCGCCACACCCCGGCCGGCCGGGTCGCGTTCGGTGTACCTCTCGTCGTGGGGATCGCGGCGGCGAGTCCGTTTGTCGCTGGCGCACTCCCGCCCGCGCGCGGCGACCGGTTCGACCTTCGCGATCTCCGCGGCGAGCGCCTGCAGATCGACGACACGGTCAGCCCCCTCGTCGCGCTCAAGGCGCAGCTGAAGGCCGACCCGCCCGAGGCGCTGTTCCGGATCGAGCTGCTGTCCGGGGAGGCGCTGCCCGACCGCATCCGCACGGCGGCCCTCGACGACTACGACGGCGCGCTGTTCACCACTGCGGGCGACTACCGGCGGGCCGGGCACCACCTGGCCGACGACCCGACGGGCGGCGCCCGCGAGGGCACCCGGGTGCGCCAGCGGATCAGCGTGCTCGGCCTGAACGGCCCGTTCCTGCCGGCCGCCGGCCGGGCCGTGGCGGTCGACGCGGGCCGCGAACGCGGACATCGGGTTCGACGCCGCGTCGGGGACGCTGGTCACCGACCGGGCCCGCCTGTCCGGGATGTCGTACGAGGTGACGAGCACCGTCGTGGCGCCGACCGACCAGGCGCTCGCCGCCGCCGAGCCGAGCACCGACCCGACCCTCGTGCGCCTGGCCACGCCGACGCCCGGGCTGCCGATCGACCTGGCCAACCTGGCGGCCACCTGGTCGGCCGGCGCTCCCAGCCGGGGGGCCGAGGTGCTGGCGCTGCGCGACAACCTGCGGCAGATCCGCTACGACGACACCCGCGACGCCGAGCCGGGCCACAGCTACGCCGCCCTCGAGCGGGTGCTGCTGGGCGACGAGGCCGAGCGCGAGGGCTACGCCGAGCAGTTCGCCGCGGCCTACGTCGTGCTGGCCCGGGCCCGGGGCATCCCCGCCCGGGTGGCGACCGGCTACCTCCTTCCCGGTGCCGACGCCGACGGCGTCATCACGGTCAGCGAGGCCGACGCCCACGCCTGGGCGGAGGTCCACCTCGACGGCCTCGGCTGGGCGCCGATCGAGGCCACCGGCGACCGGCTGACCACGCCGCCCGAGCCCGACGACGTCGAGGAGCCGCCGGGCCAGCCCGACGACGTGCCCAACGACGCCGCGCTGCCCAGCCCGCCCGTCCCGCCGTCGATCGTCGAGCCCGAGATCGAGGCCGACGACGGCCCCGGGGGGCGAGGTCTCGCCACCGCGGCGGCGGTCGGCAGCGGCCTGGCGTTCCTGCTCGTGCTGCTGGTGGCGGCCGCGCCGCCGACGGCCAAGGCGTGGCGCCGGCGCCGGCGCCGGCACGCCGCCACCGCGGCGGCCAAGGTCGTGGGCGCCTGGCGCGAGACGCTGGACCGCCTGGTCGAGCACGGCCTGCCGGTCGGCGCGTCGCTGACCGCCAGCGAGGTTGCCGAGCGGGCGGACGAGAGGTTTCCGGGCCGGTCGGCGGCGGTGGCCGGCCTGGTTCGGTTGGTCGGGGAGGCCGTGTGCGCCCCCGACGAGCCCGACCCCGCAGCGGCGGACGAGGCGTGGCACCTGGCCGGTGTCGCCCGGTCCGACCTCCGCCGCGGCACAGGCCTCGCCCGCCGGCTCGGCGCGGCGTTCGACCCCCGGCCCCTGCATGCGACGCGCCGCCGTTCGGCGTCGGCGGCAGCGTCGCAGCCGGAGCCGTTGCCGGCGGGCCCGGCTGCACCCCTCCTCCGGGCCCGCCGCACCCCTCGCCGCCAGCCCCGGTCGGGAGTGCGGTCCCGGCCGGGGCCGCGGTCAGCGCGGTCCGGCCGGCCCCGGCGCCGGGGCCGGCCGACCGTCCGGGCCGGGCAGCGCTAGCCCGGGCGAGGGGAACGTTTCGTGGAACAGCTGGGGAGTCCCGGGATCGGGCCGGTGCGGCGGGCGCGCGGGCACCGTGCCCGATCGCGGGGCCTACACGTCGGGGTCGTCCTGCTGGCGGTCTCGCTCGTGGTGGGCGTCGTCGCCCGGGCCGACGCCGACCCACCGGCGCAGCTCCATCTCGAGGGCGGGGGTGCCTGGCTGGCGTCCTCCAGCGTCGGGCTGCTCACCCTGATCGACGGCGGCACCGCCGAGGTCGTGGCCCGGCGCCAGGTCGCCGAGGCGGGGGCGGAGCTGCGCTCGTCCCAGGCCGGGATGACCGGCTACGCGCTCGACCGGGCGCGGGGGACCGTGGCCCGCATCGACCCGGCCACGTTCGACGTCGGGCCCGCAGTCGAGGTGATCCCGGACGCGGCGGGCGAGCTCCACGCCCTGCCGGCCGAGGACGCGCTGTACGTCGTCGACCAGGAGCGCGGCCGCGTACGCGGTCGCCGACCCGGAGTCGCTGGCGACGCTGCGCGGGGCGGTGCGGTCGCTGGCCGAGCCCGTGGTCGCGAGCGTCGTCGACGGCGACGGCCGGCTGTGGACCCTCGGTGCCCGCACCGGCGACCTCACATGGTTCGAGGGCAGCGCGCGGCACAGCCGGCGCCACGCGGCCCCGTCCTCGGCGGGCGCGACCCTCGCGGTGGTCGACGGGCGGGCCGCCATCGTCGAGCGGGCGTCGCGGATCGTCCACCTGCTCGACGCGGACGGCAACGCCGGCGCCTCCTCGTGCCTCGACCTCGACCCGGCCGACGACTCGGTCCAGGTGAACGGGTCGACGCGCGACCGCCGCCTCTACGTCGTGTCGGGCGACGACGGGATCCTGCGGGTGAGCGACCTGGGCTCGGGCGACTGCGGCGACGTGGCGATCCCGATCGCCGGCGCCGGATCGGACCTCGGCGTCCCCCAGGAGGCGCAGGGCCGCGTGTTCGTGCCGGACTACACGACCGGCACCGTCGTGATCGTCGACCTGGAGTCCGGCCAGGTCACCCGGACGACCGAGCTGGTGGTGCCGGGCGTGGCGTTCGAGCTGCTCGCCCAGGACGGCATCGTCTTCTACAACGACCCCGGCAGCGAGCGGGCCGGCGTGGTGGCGATCGACGGCACGTTCACCGCGGTCCAGAAGTACGACCCCGACCACCCCGGCGAGGGGGTCGATCCCGACGCGCAGGGCGACCCGCTGGCCGACGACGAGCAGGCCGGTGCCGACGGCGGCGCGGGCGCCGGGGCGCCCGGCGACGAGCCTGTCGCGCCCGACCAGGGACCCCGGCCCGGGGGCGACAAGCCGCCCGCCCCCGACGCGCCGGGAGCCGACGACCAGGCGCCCGACGACCAGCCCGCACCCCCGGGCGAGCAGGCCCCGGATCCGGCGGACGACCCGGCGGCAGCGCCGCCGCCGGGCTCGCCGGGCAACACCACCCCGGCGGACCAGACGCCGGCGGCCCCGTCCCCGCCCCCGCCGGGGCAGACGCCCCCGCCGTCGGGGCAGACGCCCCCGCCGAGCACGCCGGGACAGCCGCCGGGCCAGCCTCCGGTCGGCGACCCGCTGATCATCACCGCCCCCACCGGCACCGTGCAGGTGGGCGAGGACCTCACGCTGGGCGTGCGCCCCCGCGACCCCGACGCCACCCTCAGCGACATCCGCTGGAACTTCGCCGACGGGTCGACCGCCACCGGCCGCACCCCGACCCACGCCTGGTCCGCCACGGGTCGCTACCGGGTCACGGTGAGCGCCACCCTCGATCCCGGCGGCCCGGGCGGCGGCTTCGCCGACATCGTCGTCGTCGCCGCCCCGCCGCCCGACCCGCCCCCGCTGGTCGCCCGGTTCTCGATGACCAACCCGGTCGCCGCCGGCTCGCCGGTCCACTTCACCGACCAGTCGTCCGGCGGCCCGACGTCGTGGCTGTGGACGTACCAGGCCGGGCGCGGCCCCACGTCCTCGACCCTGCAGGCGCCGCCCGACAGGTTCTGGGACTTCACCGGCACGTTCACGGTCACCCTCGAGGTGCGCCGGGGAAGCGAGCGCAACACCACCACGCAGACCCTCACCGTCGTCGACCCGCCGCCGCAGCTCCCGGACGTGACCGAGATCATGGGCGACGGAGGCCCGGGCTACGACGACCAGACCACCTACAAGTTCTGGGCGATCATCGTCAACGGCTCGGCCAACACGTGCACGTACACGATCGAGGGCCAGACCTCCATGTGCCAGACCGAGCCGAACCACGCCGGGACGTCGGTCTTCACGACCCACCGGTTCGGCGCCGGCGGCCGCAAGACGATCGCGCTCCACCTCGACTCCGACGCCGGCCCGACCGACCGCACCTTGACGATCGACGTCGTGGCCATACAGCCGCCGGTGCCGATCATCTCGGTGGGCGGGGCGCCGCAGACGGGCGTCGACGAGTACACCAAGCCGGCCGGGGCGCCGCTGACCCTTGACGGCAGCGCGTCGAGCGGCAGCTACGACCACCTGGAATGGCGCGACGACGTGAGCGGGGCGACGTTCACCGGCTCGGTCTGGTCGCCCGACCTGAGCACCGGCACCCACCACGTCACGCTCACCGCCAAGGGCCCGCCGGCCGCCGACGTGTCGACCGCGGTGACGATCATCGTCCTCGCGCCGGACAGCACCGAGCCCACGGGCAGCGTCCAGAGCGGCCCGCTCGGGGGCACCTCCCTGAGCTACACGGTGACCGCCGCCGACGCCGAGTCCGGCGTGCTCCGCGTCGACCTGTACGGCCAGTTCAGCTACAGCTGCGCCCCGCGGGCGACCCGACCGACCCCGGCACCGAGGCCTCGGTCGACGCCTCGGCGACGCCGTTCGCGTCCGCCCAGGGCCCGGAGCTGACGTCGACCGGTCCGGGAGCCGTGTCGTTCACCGGGTCCGTGACACTGTGCCCGGCGGGCCAGGAGTTCGTGGCGCCGTTCACCCTCGACGCCTGGGCGGTCGTGTTGAACGGCGCGGGCCTGGCGTTGATCACCGACCACGAGACGTTGTTCGGCTCGGCATAGTCGCGAGAGCACGCCCTTCCAGCAGAGGCTGTACGCCCCCGACGAGATCGTGCCCGGCGTCACGGCGTCGTTCACCGGGACCGTCGAGCTGTGCCCAGCGGGTGAGGTGCCCCAGCCCGAGCCCGGGTCGTTCACGGCGTGGGCGATGATCACCCACGGCGGCGCGCTCCCCGCGGCGAGGACCGAGAGCTACGTCCTGACCAACTGAGTGCCACCATTGGCGGCGGTGACGAACGCCCAACCTCCACCGCCGCCGAGGCGGGGCACGCTGCGGATCTACCTGGGCGCCGCGCCCGGCGTGGGCAAGACCTTCGCCATGCTCAGCGAAGGTCGGCGGCGGCGCGAGCGGGGCACCGACGTGGTCGTCGGCTTCGTCGAGACGCACGGGAGGGAGCAGACCGCCGACCAGATCGGCGACCTGCCGGTGGTCCCTCGCCTGGCCGTCCCCTACCGGGGGACGACGCTGCCCGAGATGGACCTCGACGCCGTCCTCGCCCGCCGCCCGGACGTCGCGCTGGTCGACGAGCTGGCCCACACCAACGCGCCCGGCAGCCTCCACGACAAGCGCTGGCGGGACGTGCAGGCCCTGCTCGACGCCGGCATCGACGTCGTGACGACCGTCAACATCCAGCACCTCGAGTCGCTCAACGACGTCGTCGAGCGCATCACGGGCGTGCGCCAGCGGGAGACGATCCCCGACGAGATCGTGCGGTCCGCCGACCAGATCGAGCTGGTGGACATGACCGCCGAGGCGCTGCGGCGCCGCATGGCCCACGGCAACATCTACCCGGCCGAGCGGATCGACGCCGCGCTCGCCCACTACTTCCGGCCCGGCAACCTGGCGGCCCTCCGGGAGCTGGCGCTGCTGTGGGTGGCCGACCGGGTCGACGACGAGCTGGAGGGCTACCGCGAGCGTCACGGCATCACCGAGCCGTGGGAGACCCGCGAGCGGGTCGTCGTCGCCATCACCGGGGCGCCCGAGCGCGGCGGCGCTGATCCGGCGGGCGGGCCGCATCGCCCAGCGCAGCCGGGGCGAGCTCTTCGGCGTGCACGTGCGGTCCGAGGACGGGCTGCGGGGCGACGACGACCGGGTCGACGTCCAGCGCAGGCTGCTGGAGGAGATCGGCGGCAACTACCACGAGACCGCGGGCAGCGACGTGGCGGCCGCCCTCGTCGACTTCGCCCGGGCCGAGAACGCCACCCAGCTCGTGCTGGGCGCCAGCCGGCGGTCCCGGGCGGCCGAGCTGGTCCGGGGCTCGGTCATCAACCGGGTGGTGCGGCTGTCCGGCGCGATCGACGTCCACGTGATCTCGACCGACAGCCTCGCCGCCGACGGCGACGACGAGGGCCCGGCCGTGCCCCGGGTCCGGCGGCACCCGGCCGCCCTGGATCCCCGCCGCCGCCTGCTGGGATGGCTGGTCGCCGCGGTCGGGCTCGCGCTGCTGTCCGCCGTGCTGATCCCGCTGCGCGAGCACGTCAGCCTGCCGAGCATCCTCCTCCTGTACCTGCTGCTGGTCGTGTGCGTCGCCGCCGTCGGCGGGCTGGCGCCGGCGCTGGCCGCCGCGCTGGTCGGGTTCCTGCTGGTCAACCGGCTGTTCACCCCGCCCCTGCACACCTGGACGGTCGCCGAGCCCGAGAACCTCCTGGCGCTGGTCGTGTTCCTGGCGGTGGCGTCGCTGGTCAGCGCGCTGGTGGCGGCGGCCGCCCGGCGGTCGGCGGAGGCGACGCGGGCCGCGGCCGAGGCCGAGACGCTGGCCGGCCTGGCCGGCACGGTCGCCGAGCCCGATCCGCTGCCGATCCTGGTCGACCACCTGCGGCGGGCGTTCGGGCTGACCGGCGCCGCCCTGCTGCGCGAGGTCGACGGCCACTGGCAGGTCGAGGCGGCATCCGGGGCGGACGCCCCGGCCACGCCCGACGAGGCCGACGAGGTGCGGCGCCTGGCCGGCGACCTCGTGCTCGCGCTGCGGGGTGAGGGCCTGGCCGCCGAGGACCTGCGGGTGCTCAACGCCTTCGTGGCCCAGCTCGCCGCGGCGATCGACCGCCGCCGGGTGGGAGCCCAGGCGGCCCAGGCCGCGGCGCTCGCCGAGGCCAACGAGCTGCGCAAGGCGCTGCTCCAGGCGGTGTCGCACGACCTGCGGACCCCGCTCGCCGGCATCAAGGCGTCGGCCAGCAGCCTGCGCCAGAAGGACGTGGAGTTCTCCGACGCCGACCGCGACGAGTTCCTGCGCACGATCGAGGACGAGACCGACCGCCTCACGGCCCTGGTCGGCAACCTGCTCGACATGGGCCGGCTCCAGGCGGGGGCGCTTTCCCCGGCGTCCCGGGCGGTGCCGCTGGAGGAGGTGGTCCCCGCCGCCCTCGCCGCGCTCGGGCCGCGGGCGCGCTGCGTCGAGGTCGACGTGCCCGAGTCGCTGCCCCTGGTCGTCGCCGACCCGGCGCTGCTGGAGCGGGTGGTGGCCAACCTGGTCGACAACGCGGTGGCCCACTCGCCCGACGGCGCCGCGGTGCGGGTCGAGGCGGGCGAGGTCGGCGGCCGGGTGCTGATCCGGGTGGTCGACCGGGGCCGGGGCATCCCGGCCGGCGAGCGCGAGCGGGTGTTCGAGCCGTTCCAGCGCATGGACGACAGCCCGTCGACCGGGGCGGGCGTGGGCCTCGGCCTGGCGGTCGCCCGGGGGTTCACCCGGGCGTTCGGCGGCGACGTCACGATCGACGACACGCCGGGCGGAGGGACGACGATGATCGTGGAGTTGGCGACCGCATGACTGCGACCGATCCCCAGGCCACGCCGCCCGCCCGCGTGCTGGTCGTCGACGACGAGCCGCCGATCCTCCGCGCCCTCGCCACCAACCTCCGGGCCCGGGGCTACGCGGTGGACGCGGCGAGGACGGGGGAGGAGGCGCTGAACCTGGCGGCCCGGCACCGGCCCGACGCGGTCATCCTCGACCTCGGCCTGCCCGGGATCTCGGGCGTCGAGGTGATCGAGGGCCTGCGGGGCTGGTCGAGCGTGCCGATCGTGATCCTGTCCGCCCGGGGGGCCGAGCACGACAAGGTCGTCGCCCTGGACGCCGGCGCCGACGACTACGTCACCAAGCCGTTCGGGATGGACGAGCTGCTGGCCCGGCTGCGGGCCGCGCTGCGCCGCAACACCCCGGCGCCGGAGAGCGCGGTGGTCGAGACCGCGGCGTTCACGGTCGACCTGACCGCCAAGCGGGTCCGGGGCCCCGACGGCGAGGTGCGCCTCACGCCCACCGAGTGGGGGCTGGTCGAGGTGCTGGTCCGCAACGCCGGCCGGCTGGTGTCCCAGCGCCAGCTGCTCCAGGACGTGTGGGGCCCGCAGTACGGCGAGGAGACCAACTACCTGCGGGTCCACATGGCCCACATCCGCCGCAAGCTCGAACCCGACCCGTCCCGGCCCCGCTACTTCATCACCGAGCCGGGCATGGGCTACCGGTTCGAGGGCGACGGCGGCTGACCGGCCCGCTGGCGGACGGCCTCGAACAGCAGGATGGCGGTCGCGGCGGCGGCGTTGAGCGAGTCGACACCCCGGCCGTTGCGGGCCCCGGGCATGGGGATGGCCACGGTGGCGTCGGCCGTGGCGAACCAGCCCGCGTCGAGGCCGGCGTGCTCGGGCCCGACGACCAGGGCGGCGGCCCGCGACAGCGGCAGGGCCCACGGGGGTTGCGACCCCCGCGGGCCGGCGGCGTAGACGGGGATGCCGAGGTCGCGCAGCCAGGTCCGCGTCTCGTCCGCGCCGGCCACCGCCAGCGGCACCGCGAACAGCGCGCCCTGGGCGGCGCGCACGACGTTGGGGTTGAACACGTCGGCCACGGGGTCGGCCGCGATCACGGCGTCGACGCCGGCCGCGGCGGCCGAGCGGAGAACGGCGCCGAGGTTGCCGGGCTTCTCCAGGCCGGCGACCACGAGCACGAGCGGGTCCGGGCGCCAGGCGACGGGCCGCTGGATCCGGTCGAGCCCGGTGGGGAAGGTGGCGGCCACCGCCAGCACGCCGTCGGGCCCGTCCCGGTAGGACAGGCGGGCGAACACCGGCTCGGCCACCTCGCTGTGGGTGGCCCCGGCAGCCACGGCGTCGGCGACGATGCCCGCGGCGTCGCCGGTGGCGAGGGCCGGGCAGGTCACGATCTCGCCGACCGCGACGCCGGCGTCGAGCGCGCCGCGGACCTCGCGGGCCCCCTCGACCACGAACCGGCCCTCCTCGTCGCGGGCCCGCCGCTTGCGCAGGCGCAGGATCGCCTTGACCCGCGGGTTCCCCGTGCTCGTGATCACGGTCCATCCTGACATGGAGGATGCGCGGGAAGGCGCAGCCGTGGCCCGATCCCTTGGCCCGCGGTGGCGATCGGAGGAGCCGTTGGTACCTTGCCCCGATGGTCGTCCCGCTGCCCGGGCCCGACGAGGTCCTGCTCGAGCGTCCGACCGCCGAGGAGGCCCAGGCGACGGCGGTCGGCCTGGCGTCCGCCGCGGCCCATCCGGACGGGCTGACCGACGTCCAGCGCGTCCTGCTGGAGGCCACCTGCTCGGCGCTGACCGACCACCCGATCGACCTCGGCGCGTTCGAGCCGGTGACCCCCCGGCAGTTCGCGGAGACGCTCGCCCGGCGGAACCTGGCGTTCCGCACC
This sequence comes from uncultured Acidimicrobiales bacterium, assembly GCA_963830865.1. Taxonomy (GTDB): domain Bacteria; phylum Actinomycetota; class Acidimicrobiia; order Acidimicrobiales; family VFJN01; genus ZC4RG19. The sequence continues at coordinate 476,586 of CAWHNU010000004.1, forward strand.
CGGGGTGTCCAGATGATGCTGCTCGCCGCGATGGTGCTGCGGCCGCTGCCCCCCGAGGTCGCCGACCGGATCGTGGCCTTCGCCCGCGAGCTGGGCGTCGACGACGGGATGGTGCAGGTCGCCCAGGAGCTCGCCGCGGGCTGCCTGGGTCTGGCGGCCGTCGACTTCGACCGCAACGGCTACACCCGCGACTGGGCGGCGGCGGACCACCACGAGCTGCACACCTCCCACACGCTCGCCAGCGCCTGGGACGAGGCCGTCGACGACGCCGACCTGGCCGGGCGCTGGGCGGCCATGGAGGAGCTGCCCGAGGGCACGCTCGGGCGGGGCGTGTGGCAGCTCTACACGGCCCGCGGGTTCGCGTTCCCGGGCCTGCCGGGCTCGGCGCCGCCGCTGTTGGCGCAGCACGACTGGATCCACGTGCTGGCCGACTACGGCACGACAGTCGAGTCGGAGCTGGAGGCGTTCGCCCTGATCGCCCGGGCCAACGACGACATGCGGGCGTTCTCGCTGCTGGCGATGGTGGTGTCGCTGTTCGAGACCGGGTTCCTGGCGCGGGGCGCGGGCCTGTTCCAGGCCGACCCCGGGCACGTCTCGGGGCTGAGCAAGGGCCGGGAGATGGCGATCCGGATCGGCGACGCCATGACGCGGGGCGCCTGGTGCCGTGACACGGTCACCGGGGCGCCCGACGTCGACTTCCTGCGGGTCGACTGGTTCGACGTGGCTCCGCTGCCGCTGGCCGAGGCCCGGGCCCGGTTCGACCTCCGGCCCCGCAGCGACCTGGCCTTGGCGTCGGGCGCCGTCAGCGCCTGGGAGCCGGGCGGGATCAGCCCGTACCAGCTGGGCGCGGGACGCGAGCGGGCGGTCCGCGACGGCCGCCGGTACGAGTCGTACGGCGCCGAGCCCCCGCCGCCGGCGGACCGCCGGGCCTAGTGGACGCTCGCGACCACTAGAACCCCTCGCCGAGTTCGCAGGCCTGCCCGTCCCCGTCGTCGTCGAGCCGGCGGCTGTACCCGGGCTCGCCCTCGAACAGGGGCAGGGCGCCGTCCCGCCAGGCGTCTAAGCAGGTGCGGTAGTGCGGCTCGGCGCGCGGCAAGTCGGTCGTGGTGGTCGTCGCCGGGGGCTCGGCGGTCGTGGGCGGCGCGGTGGTGGGAGCGACGGTGGTCCGGGTGGTCGTCGGCGCGGAGGTCGCCGGCCGCGTGGTGGCCGTCGTGGTGCTGGTCGAGGTCGGTGCCACCGCGTCGGACCCGGTCGGCAACGGCCCGCCGACGCCGCCCGCACTCCCGCTCGACGTCGAGGTCGTGGCATCGCCGGTCGCACTCTCGTCCTGGTCGGGCCCGCCCTGGGCGCGCAGCGCCAGCGACGCGCCGAGCAGCAGCGCCAGCACCAGCACGGCCGCGCTCACGTCGAGGGTGACCCGGGCCCACAGCGGCGCCGACCGGTAGCGCCACGCCAGCCCGCCGACCGCCCCCCGCATCGAGTCGCCGATCGCCGCCCGCGGGCGCTCGTGCGCCACCTCGTAACGACCCCCGCCGCCTCCCTGGCCGCCGTTGTTCGGCGTCCCCGTAGCCGTCGTCGTAGGACGCGTCGCCGTAGCCGTCGGCGGCGTAGCTGTCATTGGCGTAGCTGTCGTCCGCGTACGCGTCGCCGCCGTACGGGTCGTCGTAGGCGTCGCCGTACGCGTCGCCGCCCGTGCCCCACGGGGGCCGGTAGACGTAGTGCTTGTCGTTCCAGGACCCCTGCGGGCCGCTCATCGTCGCCTCTTCCCCCGGCGCGTGCCACTCGCCGACGCCCCTGGCTGCATCGGCCACCCCAGCCTCGAGCCGGGAGGTAATCTATCGGGCGAGCGTCGGCGGTCGCTCGCGGTCATTGCCACACACGAATTACATCGCTAGGATTTGCCCACTTGGGCCCTGTGCGGCGTGGGGCAGGGTTCGCGTCCGGAGGCCGCAGTGAGCATGGATTTCAAACGCGCTTTTATGATCGTTGCGGCGGCGTTCCTGATTCTGTCGGTCTGGCACAACCCGTCCGGAACCGCTACGGCGTTCGCGGACTTCCTTGGGAACGTCGGCAACTTCCTCGAAGATGCCATCGACAAGTTCTCCGAGTTCTTCCGGGGTCTCACCGCGTGACGCCTCGGCGTCGACGCGACAAAGACGAGTTCTACGGAGGCGAGATCGGGCCGCTTTATTCGGCCGACGCGGCCTCCCCGCCCGCCGAGTCGCGGCGGTCGACGGTGGTCGTCGGCGATCCGACCGCCTACGAGCCCGAGCGCCCGCCGAGTTTCACCCGCCGCGTGCTGCGCGCGCTGGACGATTGGCGGGGCCGGGTCCTGCCGTTGCCCGACGAGGTGATCGACCAGTACCTCGGCCACGGCGAGCGGATGATCCACAGCGACCACCCGTCGTTCCAGGCTTTCGCCGTCCAGAACACGATCCTGTTCCTCGTCCTGTTCGTGTTCGCCACCGTGTTCCTGGGCGTGTCATTCAACGGCTCGTTCGTGTCGGCCGGCCTGGTCTTCCTCGTGCTCGGCATCGTGCTGCTGTACCTGGTGCTGAAGCGCCTGCGCGAGCGATACACGAGCTACGTGGTGACCAATGTCCGGATCATGGTGATCTCGGGGGTGTTCTCCCGGCGGGCCCATTCGATCCCCTGGGTGCGCGTCACCGACCTGACCTACGAGCAGAACCTGGTCGGGCGCCTGTTCGGCTACGCCACCCTCCACATCGAGTCCGCCAACGAGGAGGGGGGACTGCGCGACCTCGAGGGCATCAGCGACCCGCTGCGGTTCAACCAGTACGTGATCGACATGGTGGTCGCCAAGCAGGGCCCGACCGCTCCGTTGTGGGAGGCGCAGGGCGAGCCGGCCCCCATCATCGCCGTGCCCCGCAAGACCGGCATCACCGAGCGCCTGCGCGCCCGCTCCCGCCGCCGCGCGGCCGCCAAGGCGGCCGCGTCCGGCACTGCGTCCGCGACGACCGGCACGGGGGGGCCCGAGGGCCCCGAGGGCACCCCGGCCATCGCCCACCAGCGTCGACCGCTGGCGGCGCCGGTCCGGGTCGACCTCCCCGCCTCCGAGCGCGTCACCGGGCCGCCGTCCCCCTTGCCGCCGTTCGCCGAGGGCGACGACGACGAGTCCACCTCCGGTGGCAGCTCGAACCCGTCGCCGCCGCCCGGCGGCGACGACGACAACTAGCTGCCCTGACGAGTCAACCGCGGATCAGGCCAGTGCCCTCTGGTTGAGGTTGGTCAGGCGCTCGCAGGCGTCGACGTACTCCGTGACCAGGCGGGCGACGACGTCGGCCGTGCGCTCGATGCGGTTCATCTGGCCGACCACCTGGCCGACCGGGTTGAAGTTCACGTCCTTGGCCGCCTCCGGGTAGCGGTGGCCCCGCTGGACCGCGTCCAGCGCCACCATCATCTGCAGCGGCATCGGGAGGGGTCCCGGCGACTCCTCGCCTTCCCAGGCCTCCGTCCAGTCGTTGCGCAGCATCCTGCACGGCTTGCCCGTGAAGCTGCGCGAGCGCACCGTGTCGTGGCTGGTCGAGTCGAGGTACGTCTGCATCTGGGCCGGGGGCACGTCGGCCTCCTCCACCGTGAGCCACAGCGAGCCCGTCCAGGCGCCCTGCGCCCCCATCGCCAGGGCCGCCGCTACCTGGCGGCCGTTGCCGATGCCGCCTGCCGCCAGGACCGGCATCGGGGCCACCGCGTCGATCACCTGGGGCCACAGCACCACGCTCGCCACCTCGCCGCAGTGGCCGCCGCCCTCGGTGCCCTGGCAGACCACGAAGTCGAGGCCGGCGTCGCGGTGGGCGACGGCGTGCTTGACCGAGCCGCACAGGGCGCCCACCAGGCGGCCGCTCTCCTGGATCAGGGACACCACCTCCGGCGGCGGCGTGCCCAGCGCGTTCGCCACGAGGCGGGCCTTCGGGTGGCGCAGGATCGCCTCGACCTGGGGGGCCGCCGTGACCGCGGTCCAGCCCAGCAGCTCGTGGTGCTTCTCGTCCGCCGGCAGCTCCGGCACGCCGTGGTCGGCGAGGATCTTGGCGCCGAAGTCGCGGTGCTGCTGGGGCACCAGCTTGGCCATCTCGGCCTCCAGCTGGTCGGGGGTCATGTCGTCGAGGTCCATGCCCTCGTAGCGGGACGGGATCACGATGTCGACCCCGTACGGCGTGTCGCCCACGTGCTCGTCCAGCCAGGCCAGCTCGACCTCGAGCTGCTCGGGGCTGAAGCCGACGGCGCCGAGCACGCCGAGGCCCCCGGCCCGGGAGACGGCGGCGACGACGTCACGGCAGTGGCTGAAGGCGAAGATCGGGAACTCGATCCCGAGCGTGTCGCAGATGTCCGTGCGCATGACCGAACCCTAGATCAATCAAGCGTTCGTTTGGGAGGTCGAAGGTCGCGTTTTGTCCCCGCAAACGGTCGCCAGGGCGACCAGTTCCGGGGACAAAACGCGTCCCCGGCTACCGTCCCCGGCGTGCTGTTCCCCCAGCGGGTGGTCCCCGGGCTCGCCGACGGGACCGTGACGCTCGCCTTCCGCCGGTGGCGGCGGCCGACCGTCAAGGCCGGCGGCCGGCAGCGCACGCCGGCAGGCGAGCTGGCGATCGACGCCGTCGGTCCCGTCGAGCTCGACGACATCACGCCCGACGACGCGCGGCGGGCCGGGCATCCCGACCTCGCCGACCTGCACGCCGAGCTGGCCCGCCACCCGGACGGCACGCTCTACCGCATCGCGTTCCACCTGCGGGGCGCCGATCCCCGCATCGCCCTCCGGGCGCAGGCCGACCTGAGCGACGACGACCGGCGGGCCGTCGCCGCCCGGCTCGACCGGCTCGACCGGGCCAGCCGCCACGGTCCCTGGACCACCGCGGTGCTCACCCTCATCGGCGCCCGCCCTGGCGTGCGGGCCGGCGACCTGGCCGACAGCGTCGGGCGGGAGCGCCTCGCCTTCAAGGCCGACGTCCGCAAGCTCAAGGAGCTGGGCCTGACCGAGAGCCTGGAGGTCGGCTACCGCCTCTCGCCGCGGGGCGAGACCTTTGTCAGCGGCCGAACATCGCCAGCCACTGGGCCTCCGTCTTCGGCTTGAAGACGAAGTTCCACTGGCGGGTCTCGCCCATCGTGGCCGACGGCTCGGGCGAGTACAGGTGGCCGGGGAACAGCACGGCGTCGTCGGGCACCTTGGCCAGCCGCTGGGTCAGGCTCTCGTACAGCATCGCCGGGTCGCCGCCGGGCAGGTCGGTGCGCCCGCAACCGTCCAGGAACAGCGTGTCGCCCGACACGAGGTAGCGCCCGTCGACGAAGAAGCACTGGCTGCCCGGCGTGTGCCCCGGCGTGTGGATCAGCTCGACCCGCACCCCGCCCACCTCGACCACGTCGCCGCCGACGTGGCGGACCAGGTCGCTCTCCGACGCCCCGGTCACCCGGAGGACCCACGGCGCCTCGTCGTCCTGCACGTGGATCGGCACCGGGTTGTGCGCCAGCAGGTCGTCGACCCCGCGGATGCGGTAGCCCGCCATCTCCCCGCCCACGTGGTCGGGGTGGTAGTGGGTGACCAGCGCCCCGGTCACCCGCATGTCGTCGGCGGAGGCGACGTCGAGGATGCCGGCGACGTCGTACGCGGGGTCGACCACGACGGCCTCGCCGGTCTCCCGGTCGCCGATCAGGTAGACGAAGTTGACCATCTGCCGGGCCAGAGGGTCGTTGCGGGCCACGTCCCGGCCCGCCAGGAGCTGGCGGAAGTAGAGGCGGTCCGAGCGGTCGGTCCCCGGCGCGGTGTCCATCGACCGAGGCTATCCGGCGGCCTCCGACCTGCGATCGTGGGCGGATGGACCGGATCGACCGTGACGGGATCGACGCCGTCAGCCTCGACGTGGGCGGCGTGCTGACCGTGCCCGATCAAGGGCTGCTGGCCCACTTCCTGACCGCGGCGGGCGTCGACTTCGACCGCAGTCTGTTCTTCGCCGGCCACTACCGGGCGATGGCTGCCGTCGACCAGGCGCGGTCGAAGGCCGAGGTGTTCGACGACTACCACCACGCCTTCCTCGCCGCAGTGGGCGTGGCCGAGGACCAGATGGAGGCAGGCTGCGCGGCGCTGGCGACGATCCTCGTCCCGCCGGTGTGGCGCCAGCCGATCCCGGGGGCCAGGGCGGCCGGCCTCCGGCTCGCCGCGGCCAGTCTCCGCCTGGGGGTCACGAGCAACGCCGACGGCACCGTGGCCGACATGCTGGCCCGCAACGAGGTCGCGCAGGTCGGCCCGGGGCCCGGGATCGCCGTCGAGCACATCACCGACTCGGGCGTGCTGGGCGTGGCCAAGCCGGACCCCGCCATGTTCCTGACCACCGCCCGGGCGCTCGGCCTGCCGCCCGAACGCGTGTGCCACATCGGCGACAGCCGGCGCTACGACGCCGAGGGCGCCGCGGCGGTCGGGATGATGGCCGTGCACGTCGACCCCCTCGGCCTGTGCGCCGAGCCCGACGGCCACGGCCACGCGGCATCGCTGGCCGCGTTCGTCGATGAGCTGCTCGGCCCGGCCGATTGACCAGTCGGTCAAGTCGGCCTACGGTCCGGCTCGATGACCGACGCGACCGCCGCCGCGCCCACCAGCGTCGACGTCCACATCGACCTGATGTGCCCGTGGGCCTACCAGGCCTCGCTGTGGATCCGCACGGTGCGGGACGAGACCGGCCTGGCCGTCGACTGGCGCTGGTTCAGCCTCGAGGAGATCAACCACACCGAGCCCAAGAAGCACCCGTGGGAGCGGCCGTGGGCCTGGGGCTGGTCGCTGCTGCGCATCGGTGCCTGGCTGCGGCGCGACTCGCTCGACGCGGCCGACCGCTGGTGCGCCGCCGCCGGCCGGGCACTGCACGTGGACGGGCGCAAGGTCCACACTCCCGACGTCGCCCGGGACGTGCTGGCCGAGGCCGGCCTCGACCCGGGTGCGGTCGACGCCGCCATCGCGGATGCGACCACCCACGACGACGTCCGCTCGGACCACGACCGGGTGACCGCGCTCGGCGGGTTCGGCGTGCCCACGTTCGTGTTCCCCGGCGAGCGGGCGCTGTTCGGCCCCGTGGTGCGCGAGGCCCCGGACGATCCGGCCGCCGCCCTCCGCCTGTGGGACCTGCTGACCGGGTGGCTCGAGTTCCCATCGCTCTACGAGATGCGCCGGCCCAAGACCGACGGCGACTGGGCCGCCATCGGCGAGCGGTTCGCCCCCTACCTGTCGGCCCGGGACTGGCCCACCATCCAGCGGGAGGTGCTCTGAGCGGTGATCATCGTCGAGCGTGAGGGCGTGCTCGCCGCCCTCTACGAGGAGTGGGACTCGCTCCTGGCCCTGGCCGACGAGCTCGGTCCCGACGACTGGGAGCGCCCCACCGCCTGCCCCGGCTGGTCGGTCAAGGACAATTACAGCCACGTCATCGGCACCGAGATGATGCTGGCCGGCCGGGACAACCCCGATGTCGACGTGAGCGGCGCGACCCACGTCCGCAACGACATCGGCCGGTTCAACGAGCAGTGGGTCGCGCACTACCGGTCCCGGCCGGCGGCCGAGGTGCTGGCCGACCTGCGGGCCATCCTCGCCGAGCGCCGGGCCGCGCTCGACGCCATGAACCAGGCGGCGTTCGACGTCGAGGGCTTCACCCCGGCGGGACCGGACAGCTACGGCCGGTTCATGCGCATCCGGACGATGGACTGCTGGTTCCACGAGCAGGACGTGCGCGAGGGCGTGGGCCGACCCGGCCATCTCGACGGGTTGGCGCCCCAGGCCGCGCTCGCCGAGTCGGTGCGGGCGATGGGCTACGTCGTCGGGAAGAAGGCGGGCGCGCCGGCCGGCAGCTCCGTCCGCCTGGAGCTGACCGGTCCGCTGGCGGGGCGCATCGACGTCGAGGTCGGCGACCGGGCCCGGGTCGTCGACGAGCTGGACGGCGAGCCGACCGCGACCGTGACTCTGCCCGGCGACCGGTTCATGCGCCTGGCGGGTGGGCGGGTCGCCGATCCCGCCACATTCGGGGATGGTGTGGAGCTCCAGGGCGACACGGCGCTTGGTAGCGCCGTGCTCACGAACCTGGCCTACACGATCTGAACAGGCCTCCAGGGGCCTCAACGCCGCGAGATGAGCCGGCGCTGACTGGGCCGTATGCTGCCGGTACGTGGGTATGCCCGAACGATTCCGTGAGGCCGCCGAGGCGGCACGGGCCACGCTGGCCGAGCACGGCGTCCTGAACGACGCCGACGCTATCCACGGCGTCCAGGCGGTCGTGCCCCGCGACCAGGACTTTCGCCACGCCGAGTGGGCGATGGACCGGGGCGCCCCCGACCCGTTCTCGCTCATCACCCACGACGAGGTGGTCGCGCTGACCGGCATCCCGGTCGGCGGTCCGGCGCTCACGTATGCGGACGACGACCTCGGCGTCCGGTTCGTCGCCCAGGACGGCAACCGCCGCACCTGGTCCTTCGGGATCCACGCCGGCCACGCCGCCGACGACGACACGCTGTGGGACCCGGTGAGCTGGTACGAGTGGATGGTGGCGCTGCTGCCCGAGCGCGAGCACGTCGACGACCTCGGCGACGATGCGGCCTACGCCCGGGGGATGCTCTACGTCCGGGGCGCGGGGCGGGCGTTCTACGTGCTCGTGGACACGCCCGACGGGTCGCCGGCCCAGCTGTGGGCGACGACGCTGGCCCGGCGGGTGCTCGACCGGCTGGCCTCGGGCGAAGCGGGCTAGACCTAGTGGACGCCCCCGCCGGGCAGGCCCCGGGCGGCCTTTCGCTAGGGACCAGCCGCGGCCGGTGGGTGCTGACCGCCACCGTGCTCGGGTCGGGCATCGCGTTCCTCGACTCGACCGTCGTCAACGTCGCCCTGCCCCACATCGGCGAGGACCTCGACACCGGCGTCGGCGGCCTCCAGTGGGTGATCAACGGCTACCTGCTGGCGATGTCGTCGCTGATCCTGCTCGGCGGGTCGCTGGGCGACCGCTTCGGCCGCAAGCTGGTGTTCCAGGTCGGTGTTGTCGTCTTCGCCATCGGGTCGGTGCTGTGCGCGGTCTCGCCGACCGCCTGGCTGCTGGTCGCGGCCCGGGTCGTGCAGGGGGTGGGCGGCGCCCTGCTCACTCCCGGCAGCCTGGCCATCCTCGAGGCCAGCTTCCGCCCGGACGAGCGGGGCCGGGCGATCGGCGCCTGGTCGGGGCTCAGCGGCGTGGCCTCGGCGCTCGGCCCGTTCCTCGGGGGCTGGCTGGTCGACGCGGGCTCGTGGCGCTGGATCTTCTTCATCAACCTGCCGCTGGCCGCGTTCGTCGTGCTGGTCGCCGCCCGCCACGTGCCCGAGTCGCTCGACCCCGACGCGTCGCGCCACGTGGACGCCCTGGGTGCGCTGCTGCTGGCGGTCGCGCTGGGCGGGGTGAGCTGGGGCCTGATCGCCGCGGGCGACGATGGCTTCGGGTCGCCGGTGACGTGGGGCGGCATCCTGGTCGGCGCCGCCGCGTTCGCCGTCTTCGTCATCCACGAGCGGCGGAGCCGGGCGCCGATGGTGCCGCCGTCGATCTTCGCGTCCGCCCAGTTCCGGGCGGCGAACCTGGTCACGGCGGCGATGTACGCAGGCCTGGGCGGCGTGTTCTTCCTGCTGGTCATCCAGCTCCAGAACGTGCTCGGCTACTCGGCCCTCGAGGCGGGTGCCGCCACGCTGCCGATCACCCTGCTGATGCTGGCCCTGTCGGCCCGGTCGGGCGCGCTGGCCTCGCGCATCGGCCCGCGGCTGCAGATGACTGTCGGGCCCATGCTGGTGGCGGCAGGGGCCCTGCTGCTGACCCGGGTGCAGGCCGGGTCCGACTACGTGGACGACGTCCTGCCGGCGGTCCTCGTGCTGGGTCTTGGACTCGCGACCGTTGTGGCGCCGCTGACGGCGACCGCGCTGGCGGCGGCGGCCGACCGCTACGCGGGGGTGGCCTCGGGCATCAACACGACGGTGGCCCGGGCGTCCCAGCTCGCAGCGGTGGCGGCGTTGCCGGTGGCGGCCGGCCTCACCGGCGACAGCTACCTCGACCCCGACGCGTTCAACCAGGGGTTCCGCACCGCCATGGTCATCACCGCCGGCGTGACGGCGCTGGGCGGGGTGATCGCGTTCGTCGCCATCCGCAACCCGGTGCGCGAGCCCGAGGTGCCGCCGGTGGCGTCCCCGACCGGCTGGTTCTGCGGGGCCGAGGGCCCGCCGATCGACACTTGTCCGGGTTCGAGCGCGGGGGAGATCCAGGGTGAACGCGCCGCCTGAAACGGCGCGAAAGCCCTAGACCCGCCCGCGGGGGTTGACATAGGACTAAACAGGGGGTTCACCAGGGCGCGGCGGGCCTCGTTGGGCCGCGCCGCGCATGCTTGGTGCGGGACGGATCATGGGGAACAATCGCATCACCGACAGGCCTCGACGATGGTCTGTCGCGGCCGCGGCCGCGCTGCTGGCGGTCGCCGGGTGTGGGTCCGGCGGCGGCAGCGCGGGCGAGGCGGGGACCTCGTCGCCAAGCCTCGAGACCACGTCGTCGAGCCAGGTGTCGGGCACGGCGGCGATCACGCCCCCGGGCACCCACCTGGCGTTGGGCCAGCCGGCCTTCGTCCAGCTCACGGCCGCCGACGGCGTGCAGGGCATCGTGTCGATCGAGATCGTCAGCATCACCACGGGAACGCCGCTCGAGCGGGCGGCGCTGAACTTCCCGAGCGGCGACGCGTACTACGTCACGATGGTGATCCAGAACACGGGCAGCCCCGCCGACATGGGCAGCTACGAGCCCGAGGTGGACGCGGTCCAGGAGGACGGCCTCGACGCCAACTCGGTCAACGAGCCCGACGACTTCCCCCCGTGCCCCGACCACGGGCCGGCCGAGCTGGCCCTCGGCGACTCCTTCTTCACCTGCGAGGCGTACATCGCGCTGCCGGGCGTCAAGGTGACGTCGGTCGAGTTCGTCCCCGGTCCCCAGGTCGACCCCATCGTCTGGAGCTGACGGTCGTCAGCCCTCCCAGACGGTGTGAGAACCACTCCGCGACGGCGGGATGTGGTGGCCGTCGAAATCGAGGCGAAGCGTCTCGCCCGGCACTCCGGTAGTCAAACGCATCTCGCCGCGCTCGGCCGAGGACGACGCCGGGGCGCCGCCCACAGCCGGCACGTGACCGATCAGCCCGCGCAGGGCACTTCGTCCAGCGCAACGACGGTGCCGTCGTGCACGGTGAGCCAGAAGGGGTTCGTGCCCAGATGGCCGATCCCGTAGCTCCGGTCACGGAGGTTCTCGGAGAGGGTGGCGAAGTCCAGCACGTACTCCCCGTTGCACCCCTCGGCCTCCGTCGTCTGCACCACCACGATCGCGACGTCGCGCATCACCGGGAGCCGGCGCAACCGGGGGTTGTCGTTGCGGAAGGGGCCCTCGTCATAGTCCTCATAGCCCTGCCCCTCCTCGTAGTCCTCCCCGTCGTCGGGATGCGAGTGCTCGTACGCCTCGCGCTCCTCGTCGGTGGCCAGGTACTGCAACAGGTCGACCTCGACCGTCGAGCCCGGGACGTCGACGTCGGTCACGTAGACCGCGTGGCGCCCATCCGCGAGAACGGGCCGGGGTTCCGGGGCCGGCGGCACCGGTGCGGCCGGGACCGCCCCGAGTGCGGCGGCCGCCGACGAGCCGCCCGCCGCCGGTGCGGCGGGTGCGGCCGGTGCGGCCGACGCGGGCGCTGCCACCGAGGTGGGCGTCGCGCCCGACCCGCGGCGCTGGTCGGGGGAGGGGTCGCCTTCCCCGGAGGGCCACACGACGGCCCCGATCGCCACCAGGGCGACGATCGCTGCGAGCGCGCCTAATGACCTGCTGGTCGTCATCATGAAGTCCGCCTCTTCTCCGCTGGTCCCCCTGTGGGGACGGGTGCCCCACTGACGCGCAGCTGAACGGATCGGTTGACGCCTCGTGGAAACATGGCCCGATGTCTGGTCCGCCGCTGTGGGTCGTCGAGCGTGCGCGGTCGCGCGTGTTCCTGTTCGGCGAGGCGGTTGGCCTGCGCCACGACGAGTGGCTGAGCGACGAGCTCCGGGCGGCCGTCGAGGCCAGCCGGGAGCTGTGGCGAGAGGCGGACCGGACGGACGTGGCCGCAAGCCCGCTGCTGATGCGGCACGTGCTCGCGGACGAGCCTCTCTCGATGCGCCTGGGCGAGAAGCGGCTCGGCCGAGTCCACGACGTCGCCCGAGGCGTCGGTGTCGACCCGACCACGCTCGAGGGCTTCCGACCCTGGGTTGCCGGACAGCTGCTCGACCAGGCGATGCGGTCGGCCGCCGGATACGACAGCGCGCACGGCGTCGACGTGGTGATCACCGGCCTGGCGACTGCGGCTGGGGTCCCCGTCCGGTACGAGATGGGCGACGCCGAGGCCGCGCTCTCGTGGTTCGACGGACTCGGACCCGACCTCGAGGTCGACTACCTGATGTCGGACCGTGGAGCGGGTCGCCGCCGGTCGTGAACCGATCGATCGCCACGTCGAGGCGTGGCAGCGGGGCGACCTCGCCGTTGCCGAGTCGGAGGACCGGGCGATGCGCCGGGACTACCCGGCCCTCTACGAGCGGATGCTGGTCGACCGCAACCGCGGCTGGGTTCCCCGCATCGAGGCGATGCTGAGCGAGCCGGGCACCGCCTTCGTCCTGGTGGGAGACCTCCACCTCGTCGGCGAGGCCAGCGTCCAGGCCTGCCTCGCGACCGCCGACCTCCGGGCCGTGCGCTTGCGCTAGAGGGCCGTGGAGGGAGGATGGCTGACCGGGGGGCGCACGGGCGCGCACGAGGGTGGTGGAGTCGCTCCAGCGTACGCCGACCTCGTCGCTGGACGTGCAGCGCGCCTGCTCGCATAGCCGGCGTTCGGGGCCGGGCAACCTACCCCCGGCCGGCCAGTGCCGCGACAGGGACTCGGCAAGCTCGGCACGCTCCTCGTAGGGCACCAGCTCGGGCGGCTGCGCCGGCGGGAACGGGCCGGGGACCTTGGGGATGACGTGGAAATGGAGGTGCGGCACGGTCTGGAACGCGGCGACGCCGTTGTTCTGCTGGATCAGCACGCCCGCGGGGGCGAGCACGGCCCGCACGGCCCGCGCCGCGGAGACGACCGCCAGCCCGAGCGCCGCCGCCTCCTCACGCGTGAGATCGAAGATCGTCTCGACATGCCGCCGGGCGGCGACCAGCGTGTGGCCAGGCATCCCGCCCAGTGGCGATGGCGCCAGGAAGACGAAGGCCAGGCCGTCCTCGGCGATCACCGCTGGCGGGCCGTGCGGCGCGAACCGGCCGGCGAAGTTCTCGCAGTAGGGGCACGGCGAGCGCGTCGGGACCTGGAACTCGTCGACCGGCAAGGGTCCTGGCTCGAGAGATGCGATACGTAGCTTCTCGGCCGCCCGCGCCAGCAGTCGCCGATCATCGCCGTCCAACGGGCGTGCGCTTCGGGCGGCGTCGACCGCCGCCCACTCGTGGTCGGTCAGGCCCGCCGGCGGGCCATCGATGTGATGAGAGGGCACCTGGCCATCATCCAACGCCCCCCGCCGCGGCGCCGCACAGCCCGGCGTTCTGAGGCGGATAACCGGGCTCGGCGGTGCGGGTCGGTTCATACACTCGGCCGTGATGACGTTGCGGGTCGTGCCGCTGCACGGGACCGAGCGCCTGGAGGCGACGACCGCGGTGCTCCAGCGGGCACGTGCGGCGGACGGCGTCGGGGGCGTGTGGGACGCCGCCGACGTGCAGTGGTGGTGGCGGCGCCCGCGACCGACCGACGAGCTGGCCCTTCCGGTGTGGTTCGACAGCGTCGGCCCGGCCGCTGCCGCCGGCCTGACTGCATGGGGCAGCGCCTGGCAGCCCGACGCGTTCGCCGTCCCGGGCGTCGTCGACATCGCCGACGTCTGGTCCTCGTCGCTGGACCTGGCCGGGGCCCACGCCCCGACGCAGCAGCTGGAGGTGCTGATTCGTGAGGACGACGAGGTCCTGACGGGGCTCGCCACCCACGCCGGGTTCCAGGCGACGGGGGACAGGTCGGGTGTCACCTGGATGGAAGCCGACCAGAGGCCGCCGATCAGCGTGCCACCCGAGGGGTTCGTGGTCGTCGACCGCAGCATGCGCCCGGACCGGCCACATCCGATGATCGGCCGCAACGGCGACCTGGTCGAGGCTCGCCTGAGGCAGTGCTCGCTCTATGACCACACCCTCGACCTCTCCGTCGAAGCGCCTGACGGGACCGTTGCCGGCTACGCGCTGTTCTGGCTCGATCCCGCCACCGGTGTCGGGATGCTCGAGCCGATGCGCGTCGAGGACGTCTTCCAGCGACGCGGCCTGGCCCGAGCGCTGCTGACCGCCGGGCTCGACCGGCTCGCCACCAAGGGCGCCCAGCGCCTCAAGGTCGGCTTCGACAGCGACGCCGGCCGCAACCTCTACCTCGGGGCCGGCTTTGTCGAGACGGCCGCGGTCCTGGCTTTCAGACTGCGACCGAACCGCACGCCGTGACGTGGGGGCACACGATCGTCGCCGATGGCGGTGGGTCGTGGCGGCGGCTCAGCCGATCAGCGTCCGCTTCGGTCGGAGGATGCAGAACTCGTTGCCTTCGGGATCGGCGAGCACGGTCCACGACTCGTCGCCCGTCTGCCCGATGTCCACACGCCGTGCACCCAGGGCAAGGATGCGCCCGATCTCTGCTTCCCGGTCGTCGGGCCCGGCGTCGCCACCCGGGTTGAGGTCGAGGTGGACACGGTTCTTGACCGACTTCTGATCGCCCGCAGGCATCAGGCAGATCCCGACCGCGGCGTCCACGTCGGTGCCGATGACGATCTCCCGTTCGCGTTCGGAGAGGACCTTCCAGCCGAGGACCTGACTCCAGAATCGAGCCAACCTCGGCAGGTCGTGGGCGTCGATGACGATGTGATGCAGCGACACGGTCATGGCAGAGAGTGTCGCCAATCGCCGTCGCTCAGGCTCTCGTGAACGATCTGCCCCCGAGCGTTGGTTCGCCGCAGCACCGACGCGCCACGACCTCGACCGGCGGCGCGCTGTCCGTCGATGTCGCCTGCCGTCAGCCCGTTGCCTGACTCGTAGACGCTGACGTGCCGCCAGCTGGTGGCGGTGAACGGCTCGCCGTTCCAGCCCGCCCAACGCTCGCGCAGCCGGAGGCCGGCCAGGCGGGCCATCAGGTCGAACTCGGGTGGGTGGGCGAGGCGCAGCCTGATGGGGCGGAACACGAGCCCATCGGAGCCGATGTGGACGTGGTTCAGGTCGAGGACCTGGCTGAGCGGGTCGTACCGGCCGACGTCGAGGACGACGTGGTCGACCCCCACATGCTCGGCGTCGACGTACTGGTGGCTGGGCCGTGACGGAGCGGTCGGTACCCGGCACTCCAGGACGAACACGCCGTCGTCGGCCAGGTGGCGGGCCGCGTTCTCGAAGCAGCGGACCTGGTCGTCCTGGGTCAGCAGGTTGCCGATCGTGTTGAAGACCAGGTACACGAGCCCGTAGGTGCGCCCGGTGGTGACTCGGGACATGTCTCCCATGGTCACCTCGACGTCCTCGCCTCCCGGCTTCTCGCGCAGCCGGTCGACCATGTGCGGCGACAGCTCGATGCCGTCCACCCGCACGCCGGCCGCCATCAGCGGCAGGGCGATCCGGCCCGTGCCGACGGCCAGCTCGAGGGCGTGCCGCCCCCCGGCGAGTCGGGCGAGGAACGCGGCCGTCTGCTCCTCGTCGCCCCGGGTGTCGATGGCGTCGTACCGCTTCGACTCGTCGTGGCCGAAGCTGGTGCTGGGATCGAAGCCTTCCATGTCAGGATCCTTACCCTCGGCATGCACGGCGGCGGGCACGGGACTCGACGAGGCCGAGGCGACGGTCGAGCGCTATGGGGCGTCGCGGGGACCGCCGCGGTCACGGACGTAGCGCTCGACCTGCCGCCTCTCCCAGGAGACGCCGAAGAGGCCGCCCATGCCGAACAGCACGATCGCCACCACGGCGACCGCGGTGCCCACGCCGAGCATCGGCCAGTAGAACCAGAGGCTTTCGGTGCCGTCCGCCATGTCGATGGCGAACCACATGACGCTGAGGGCCAGGTAGACCCCGATGATCGCGTAGAGGATGCGCTTTCTGCGGACCCAGCGCTGGGCCTCGGCGTGGAGGTCCGGCGCCTCGGGTTGCGGTTGCGGTGTGGGGATGTCGGTCGGCATGGTCAACGTCCTCCGAGCCGGGGACTGAGGGATGATCTCATCATCGCGATCGCAGATCGGCAGCGCATCGGCCCGCGGGCGATTCCCGGGTTCCACCCGTAGGCGGAGAGCGGCCTCCGGCGCCCGTTCCCGGTCGGATGCACTCTGTCGACGCAATGCCGGCGTCGCCGGTCGAACAGTCGTGCCAGCGGCTCGCGCTCGGGCGGCATCGCGGGCTCAGCCCAGTGGCAGCCGCGCGAGCTCGGCCGCCTGTCGTAGGCGCCGCTCGAAGTCGGCGAGGTCGCCGCCGCAGGCATCGAGCTCGTCCGGCCCGAGCAGGAGCTGGAGCCCGCCGTCGGTGTGGGCGATGACGCACGGGGAGTTGCCGTCGCTCAAGCGGGCGATGTCCTCGTCCCGCTCGTTCAGGTGCACCAGCGTGACCGGCACCGCCAGGCGCCGCACGAGCTCCCGCCACTCCTCCCGCTCGCGAACGACACCGTGGGTCAGGTCGCACAGCGAGCAATGGGCCCGGCCCAGCAGCTTGCCGACGCCGTAGCGCAGCTCGCCGGCCAGCCCTCCGTCGGCGTGGTAGACGCCGGTCAGGCGCACGATGGCGGTCACGGGCGCGATGGCGGCACCCCGGGCGCCCCTGGCGCGTCGCCTCTAGCGTCCGATGGCGACACCGGGCGCAGGGAGCGTTCCATCATGCGGCGCAGCGCTGCCCGCGGTGCGAAGCGGCCGGCGAACACGAGGAAGGCGTAGCGGGCGTCGACGACCTTGACCGTGCGACCGTGCTCATCCGCGCGGAGCGCGGAATCGACGACGCGGCGTGGCTGCAGGTGCGGGAAGTGGCGCTCCGGGTTGTGGCTGCCGGCGACATCGGCGAACTCGGTCGTGACGAAGCCCGGTGCGACCGCCGTGACGCGCACGCCCGTGCCGCGCAGCTCCTCGGCCAGAGCCTCCGAGAAGCTGAGCACGAACGCCTTGCTGGCGGCGTAGGCGGCGAAGTAGGGCATCGGCTGAAAGGCCATCTGCGAGGCGATATTGATGACGCCGCCCGAGCCGCGGGCGACCATCGCCGGCATCAGCCCGTGGGTGAGCGCGACGACCGCCTCCACGTTCAGGCGCACGAGCTGGAGCTCACGTTCCGCCGGTGTCGAGTCGAAGGGACCGTAGGTCGCGACGCCGGCGTTGTTGACGAGGAGCTCGACGTCGAGAGACGCCGCTCGCGCGAGCAGTGCGTCCACCCCGGCGGGCGTCGAGAGATCGGCGACGAGTGACTCGAACTGGCCGCGGCTGGTCCCTATGTCCTCGATCTCCTCGCCAAGGGCGCGCAGGCGCTCGCTGCGGCGCGCGAACCGCAAGCACCGGATGCCCCCGAGCGGCGAGAGCCAGAGCGAACTCGCGGCCGAGACCGGACGAGGCGCCCGTCACGACCGCCCACCCGCGCCGGGTATCGGATCCTCGCTGCCGTAGCCCCTCTCTGTGTGCCATTGCCTTCCTCACCGTTGACGGCTCTGGTCAGTGTGCGCTCGGGCGGGCCCGCTTCGCGTCGGGGCAAACCCCGAACGCGCCTCTAGACTCTCGGCTCTGAGGGTTCTAGGGATTGGTCGCGATGGCGCCGGCACGTGTGCTTTCTTCGGGCGGAATCACCCTGCTACTGGAGCGCGAAGCCCAGCTCGCAGCGCTGCAGGCAGTCGCCGACGCGGCGCGGCGTGGTGGTGGGCGGTTCGTCGTCGTCGAGGGCAGTGCCGGCATCGGCAAGACCCGCCTGCTTGCCGAGGGGCGTGCGATCGTCGGCGCGGCGGGGATGCGGGTGCTCGCAGCCCGCGGTGGCGAGTTGGAGGGCGAGTTCGCGTACGGGATCGTCCGTCAGCTGTTCGAGCCGCTGCTCGTGTCCGTCTCCCCCGATGTCCGGGCGGAGCTGCTCTCCGGGCCTGCCGCTCTCGTTGAACCGCTGTTCGGCGCGCCGGGGCCCGCCGGTCCTAGGGACGCGCTCCACGGAGGGCTCCTTCGCGATCCTCCACGGCCTCTACTGGCTGGCGGCCAACGTGGCTTTCCAACAGCCGACGCTGCTCGCGATCGACGACCTGCACTGGGCCGACGCCCCCTCCTTGCGGTGGCTCCTGTACCTCACGCGACGGCTCGAAGGAGTGCCGCTCCTCGTCGCCGCGGGACGCGGCCGCCGGAGGGCGAGAGCCGCAATCCCACGCTTGTCGCCGAGCTCATCGCCGATCCGGAGGCCACGGCGATCCGTCCCGAACCGCTCGGGCGTGCGTCGATCGCCGTGCTCGCGCGCGAGCTGCACGGCCTGGAGCCGGACGACGCCTTCTGCGCCGCCCTCGAAGCGGCCACCGGTGGCAATCCGCTCTTCGTCGACGCGGTGCTCGACGCGGTGGCACGGGAGGGAAGCAGCCCGAACCGCCGAGCACATTCCCCGGCTGCTGGAAATCGGGGCCGAGGGCGTGTCTCGCGCGGTGGGGCTTCGCCTCGCCCGCCTGCCGCCGGGGGCGCTCGCTGTCCTCCGGGCGGCCTCGATCCTCGGCGACGGCACCGCGCTCCGCGACGCGGCCCGCGCTCGCCAAGGTGGACGCCGGCGACCTTGGTCCGGCCGCCGCGACACTCGTGCGACGTGACCTGCTGCGTCGGGAGGATCCGCTCGAGTTCTTCCACCCCGTCGTCCGCAGCGCCGTCTACGAGACCCTCGATGTGGTCGAACGTGATGCCGCGGACCGCTCGGCCGCTGAGCAGCTGCTCCACACCGGCGCCGTGCCGGAGAGTGCGGCGGTACACCTCCTCCGGGTGGCGCCACAGGCCGACTCGTTCGTGGTCTCGACCCTCCGCCAGGCGGCTGAGCGCTCACTCGCCCAGGGCGCTGCCGATGCCGCGGTCGGGTATCTGAGCCGCGTGGCCGACGAGCAGACGGATCCGGCTACCCGGTCAGAGGTGCTCGTCGAGCTCGGCCTCGCGGAGCGGCGGACGAACGGCCCGGCTTCGGTCGACCACCTGCGGGCCGGTTTCAAGCTCGTTCCCGACGGGACGCGACGCTGCAGCATCGCGATCGAGCTGGGCCGTGCGCTGTGGTTCACGGACCGGATCCCGGATGCGCTTGACGTGTTCAAGAAGGCGGCCGACGAGGTCAACCGGGAGCGAGACCCGGACCTCTTCGAGCTGCTCCTGGCGGAGCTCATCAGCTCCGCGTGGTGGATCCGAAGACCTATCCCATCGCCCAGGCAGCGATCGGCGAGCTCGACCTCGATGCGCTCCACGGAGGTCTGGGGAGCGAGACCCTGCTCGCGACGATGGCACATTACGAGTGCCGGCTCGGGCTGCGCCGCGAGCTCGCGATCGAGCTGGCCCGGCGTGCGCTCGCGCCCGGGTCCCTGTTGGCGAGCGGCTCGATCGCGTTCTACTACGCCGTGAACGTGCTCCCCCGGTCGGGGTTGCTCGACGAAGCGGTGTCCATCCTCAACCAGGCGGTCGCTCAGGCCCGCCGGCGCGGGGACGTCTTCAACGTGGCGTTCATGTTGATGTGGCGCGGCCAGCATCAGACGCATCGCGGCGATCTTCGAGCCGCGGTCGCCGACCTGAGGGAGGCGATCGATCTCAGCGTCACGCACGGCATGCTCGTCGCCTGGCCGTACAACATCGGGTTCCTGGCGCATGCGCTGCTGGAGCAGGGGGATGCGGACGAGGCGTCGCGAGTCATCGACCAGGGCGACTTCCCGGAGCAGCTGCCCGACGACCAGGTTCACCTCGTCTGGTTCCGGCTCTGCCGGGGCCGCCTGCGCATCGAGACCGGAAGCCCCGAGCGGGGAGTCGAGGAGCTGCTCCAGGTCGGCGAGATCGTTCGGCAGGTTCCTTTCGACAATCCGAGCAGCGTGCCGTGGCGCAGATGGGCCGCTGAAGGCCTGCGACGTCTCGACCGGAACGACGAAGCGCGTGCGCTCGTCGACGAGGAGCTCGTGCTGGCGCGACGTTGGGGCGACCCGCGTGCCATCGGCGCGTCTCTGCGGGTGCTCGGTCTGGTCGAGGGCGGCAGGCGAGGAGTGGGGCGGCTCCGGGAGGCGGTCGAGGTGCTCGCGGGCTCGCAGGCCGGGCTCGAGCACGCGTACGCCCTCGTCGACCTCGGGGCGGCGCTCCGCCGCACCAACCAGCGGAAGGAGGCCCGCGAGCGGCTCCGGGAGGGAGTGGACCTGGCGCGACGGGTCGGCGCCTTCGGGCTCGCCGGGCGGGGGAACCAAGAGATCGCCGCCACCGGTGCGAGGCCGCGCAAGGTCGTCCCAACGGGCCTCGACGCGCTCACCGCGAGCGAGCGCCGCGTCGCACAGCTCGCCGCCGACGGGATGAGCAACAAGGAGATCGCGCAAACGCTGTTCGTCACGATCAAGACGGTCGAGACGCATCTGAGCCACGCCTATCGCAAGCTCGGGATCACCTCCCGCGCCCGGCTCGGCACGGCCCACCTGACTGCCGCACCGACCCCGAAACAACCCTAGAGGCAGGCTCGATAGGCGTAGCCGTGGCCCGATCCCTATAGATCGACACCTCTCGAGCGAGTTCGACGTGCAGCAGGTGTCGATCTATAGGGAGAGCGGCCCGCGCACGTTCCTAGAGGCTGCGCCGATAGGCGTAGCCGTGGCCCGCGCACGTTCTAAGGGGCGGGTTCGGGGTCGCCTCCGATGCGAATCAGCCCGCCGGGGTGCAGATTCGCACAATGCGAGCCCACTGTCCCGCAGCCTCGGACGCCCTCCCGCTCGGGCCGAGTCGACCGGGCGGGCTGCCCGTCGAGGGTGAGCCGCAGGGACCCACCGTCGACCTGACGACAGGGTCGACGAACGTCGGACAACAGCTCGAGGTCCATCGGGGGGCGCTGATCGCGCAGTGCCGGCGCATGCTCGGGTCGACGTTCGAGGCCGAGGACGCGGTGCAGGAGACCCTCCTTCGGGCGTGGTGCGCCATCGACGGCTTCGAGGGACGCGCCGCACTGCGGACGTGGCTCTATCGCATCGCGACCAACGTGTGCCACGACATGCGGCGCGCGAAGCAACGCCGGGCCCGGCCGATCGATGCGACCGCCCACCAGGTCGCGGGCGGTCCGGTCCTCGTGGCGGAACCCGATGCCAGCTGGATACGCCCGCTCTCGGCCGGCTACATCCCGTCGGCTGGCGTCGACCCGGCCGAGCAGGTGGTCGCACGCGACTCGATCCGCCGCGCCTTCGTCGCGGCCCTGTTCCAGCTGCCCCCCGACAACGGTCGGTCCTGATCCTGCGCGAGGTCCTGCGATGGAAGGCGACGGAGGTCGCTGAGCTGCTCGGCACCACCGTCGCGGCGGTGGAGAGCGCACTCCAGAGAGCGCGAGCGAATCTCGCCGCCAGCCAGTGCGCGGCCGGCCAGTCACATCCGGTCGACGACGACCAGCGATCGCTTGTGCAGCGCTACGTCGAGTCCTTCGAGCGTCACGACATCGACGGCCTCATCTCGTTGCTGCGGTGAGCTGAACGACCTCGCTCGCCGGGGGGCTTGGGCGCGTTTCTGGCAGCGATCCCGTACCGCCTTGGCACTGACCGCTGCCAGAAACGTGGGGGCCGGGCCTGCCCGGGTCACTCGGCGCGGACGGCCTCGGCGGGGGCGAGCCGGCTGGCGCGGACGGCGGGGTAGAGGCCGGCCACGGCGCCGACGGCGAGGGACACGGCGATACCGCCGAGCAGCCCGAGCACGGGGACGGTGAAGCTCCATCCCCGACTGCTGGCGTAGGCCTTGGTGATGGCGGCGCCGATGGCCACGCCCGCCGTCCCGCCGAGTGCGGCGAGCAGGACCGACTCGACCAGGAACTGCAGCCGGATGTGGCGGCGGGTGGCGCCGAGCGCTCGGCGGACGCCGATCTCGCTGCGGCGCTCGAGCACCGAGATGACCATGACGTTGGCGATGCCGATCCCGCCGACCAGGAGGGCCACCGCGCCGAGCCCGAGCAGCAGCGCGGTGAGCGACTCGTCGACCTTGGCCTTGGCGGCGAGGGCGTCGCTCGGGCGGGTGATCTCGGCCTCGTTCGGGGCCTCGGGATTGGCGGTGGCCGCCAGCACGCCGGCGACCTCGTCGGTGAGGTCGGGGTCGGTGCGCACCCGCACGGTCGAGGCCGACTCGTCGATGGCGAACAGCTCCCGGGCGACGTCGTAGCCGATCATGGCCGAGCGGTCGATGTCGGGGGCCAGCGGCACCGGGTCGAGGATGCCGATGACGGCGAACCAGCGTCCGCCCAGGTAGACCAGCGGCCGGCCGGCGAGGCTGTCGATCCCGAGCCGGTGCGCGGCGGTGGAGCCGAGCACAACGGCCGGTTGGGTCGCCGTGGCGTCGTTGAGGAAGCTGCCCTGCTCCACCGTCCCGTCCAGGGTGTCGAGCAGGTTGGGCTCGGTGGCCACCACGCCGATGCCGCTGGTCTCGGCCTCCGGGATGTGGTCGGTGCGCCGGACCGTCGCGTCCTCGACCAGGCGGCGTGGCCGCGGCGGACTCGACGCCGCCGATCCGCCGGACCATGTCGGCCGCGGCGGTGGGCAGCTCGCTGGCCTCGCCGAACGCCGAGTTGCCCGGGGCCACCTGCAGCAGGTTGGTGCCCAGCTCGTCCAGCTCGGCCAGCAGGTCGGTCCTGCTGGACGCCGAGATCCCCACCACCGCCACCATGGCGGAGATGCCGATGGCGATGCCCAGGGCGGTGAGCGCCGTGCGCATCCGCTTCACCCGCAGGCCGATCGTGCCCACCGTGACGAGGTCGCGGGGCCGGAGAGCGAGCCGCAGCCTCGCCACCTCGGCGGCGGGCGTGGTGACGGTGGTCATGCCGCCACCCCCTCGTCGGACTCCACCCGGCCGTCGCGCAGGGCGATGCGCCTCGGCATCGAGGTCGCGATCTGGTGGTCGTGCGTGATGACCACGATCGTGGTGCCCGAGGCGTGCAGCGTGCGGAAGACGTCGAGCACCTCTGCCCCGGTGACCGAGTCGAGGTTGCCGGTGGGCTCGTCGGCCAGGACGATGGCCGGCTCTCCCACGATGGCCCGGGCGATCGCCACCCGCTGGCGCTCCCCGCCGGACATCTGGTGGGGACGGTGGCGGAGGCGGTGGCCCAGGCCGACCCGTTCGAGCGCATCCGCCGCCCGGCGCCGCCGCCGGGGGGCGGGAACCCCGCGGTAGAGCAGGCCGGACGCGACGTTGTCCACCGCGGTCAGGCCGTTCAGCAGGTGGAACTGCTGGAACACGAACCCGATCCTCCAGGCCCGCAGGGCCGACAGGGCCCGGTCCGACAGCTCGCCGAGATCGGCGCCGGCGACCCGGACGGTGCCGCCGGAGGGGCGGTCCAGCGCCCCGACCAGGTGAAGCAGCGTCGACTTGCCCGAGCCGGACGGCCCCACGACCGCCGCCATCTCCCCGCGGGTGACGGTGAAGGTCACCCCGTCGAGGGCCCGAACCGGCGGCGTGCCGGGGTACTCCTTCACGGCGTCGAGCAGCTCCAGGACCGGCGGCCCACCGCTCAGCCGCAGCCCGTTGCGGCGGGTGCGGGCCGTCTCGGCGGCCCTCAGCGTCGTCTCAGTCACCGGGAACCACCACCTCGTCGCCCTCGGCCACCTCGCCGGTGACCTCGACCCAGCCGTCGGCGAAGGCACCGAGCTCGACGGCCACCAGGTCGGTGGTGCCGTCGGCGTGCGCCAGCTCGAGGGCGTAGCCGCCCTCGGCCAGCGCCAGGAGTGCCTCCACCGGGACGGCCAGCACGTTGTCGGCCGCACTGGTCACGACCTGCACCGTGACCGGGGCACCGTCGAGGCCGCCCGAGGCGGCCGGGTCGTCCAGGGCCACGACCACGTCGATGGTCGGCTCCTGGTCGCCCCCGCCGCCGGCATCGCCGCCCGCGCCTCCGCCCTCCGGGTCACCGGAGTCGTCCGCCGTGGCGACGTTGCCGACCGAGTAGACGCGGCCGGTGGTCGTCGTGCCGTCGGGCAGCACGATGCCGACCTGCTGGCCCGGCTGGACCAGGCTCCGGCGGCTGGCCTCGAGCTCCACCGTGACCACGTGGGTCGCGCTGGTGACGCCGAGCACCGACTCGCCGACCTGGCTCCCGACCGCCACGGGGTGTTCGGCCACCCGCACGGCGGTCGGGAGGAAGACGACATCGGTCGGTGCGACGACGCCCGTGTCGTCCCGGCCCAGCGACGCCTGCCAGTCCTCGACCGCCTCGGTGGTGGCGTCGGTCCACTCCTGGTCGACGTTGAGCTCCGAGGCGCTCACGATCCCGAGCGCGACCAGGTTCGCTTCCAGCTGCTCGATGTCGGGCCCGTCGTCGACGCCGTCGCGCAGCTCCCGCCACATCGGGCGGTCGCCGAACAGCAGCGGCACGGCCCTGCCGTCGACCTCGACCAGCGTCTGGCCGCGGTCCACCAGCGAGCCGATGGGGGGCAGGCCGGTGATGGTGCCCTGGGCGGCCAGGCTCACGTCGCTGACCTCGCCGTATCCCAGGGTCCCGTCGAGCTCGGTGCGCTCCTCCAGCGTGCGCCGCTCGACCGTCGCGGTGCTCGGGCCGGTCGCGGCGGCGCCGGCGTGGTCGGCAGCCTGCTCACCACCGCCGCCCAGGGTGGCGGCACCGCCGCCCCCCAGCAGCAGCACGGTGACGACCCCACCGGCGATCAGGAACCGGCGCCGCGACCGGCGCTCGGCGTGGGCGCCGGTTCCCTCGTCGTCGCCCGCTGCGTCCGTGGCCGGAGCCCCCTGGTGGTCATCCCGGGTGACCGGGTGGTCGGGTGACGTGACCACCGGGCTGCGGCCCTCCGTGTCGCCACTCATGTCTCGGTCTCGCTGCCGTCGCCGGACTGGCTGGTGGTCCCGCCGTCGCCGGGCCCCTCGAGGCCCGCCGCTTCCTGGCAGGCGGCCAGGTCGTCCTCGAACTCGTCGAAGCCGGGGGCGCCTGGGCCGAGGCCCGGAGGAACCTGCTGCTGGATCCCGCCGTCGTCGTCGACCACGGGGTCGGGGAAGTCGTGGCCCCTCTCGCGCATGCACTCGGCCAACGCCACGGCCTGGTCACGCCGTTCGGCGAGCTCGTCGGGGCTGAGCGGTTCCCGCTCCGGTCGGGCCTCCTCGAGGATGGGCCGGCACTCGGCCTCGGCCGCGTCGAGCTCCTCCTTGGACATGCCCTCCGGTGCCGGGAGCTCGAGGCTGAACTCGCCGTTCTCCTGGGGCGTGGGATCCGGCATGTCGATGCCATGGTCACGCATGCACTGCGCGTAGCGGAGCGCGGCGTCGAAGGGATCGGTGGCGTCGTCCCCGCCGGCGGACTGGTCGCCACCGGCGTTGCCGCCGTTGTCGCTGCCGGCGTCCTCGTCGATGCTGGCGGGCCCGGTGGCCGTGTCGTCGTCGTCCCCGCAGGCGGCACCCAGCAATCCGAGCGCCAGGGCGAGGGCGACGACGGCGCCCCAGCGCCGGCGTCGGGTTGGTCTGTCGGGCGTTGCGAGGCTGAGCTCGGTGATCATGGTCGTGTCCTTCGCAGTCGGGTGATGGGCCGTTGGCCGACGTTGTAGGGAGCACGCCGTTTCGTGGCGGTATCGCCCGTCGGTCGAGAAACCGAGACCGGGATGAAACCTCCGGCACGGCAGACTGGAGGCGTGCGCGTGCTCGTGGTCGAGGACGACCAGGAGATGGCCGAGGCCATGGCGCTCGGCCTCCGTCGGCAGTCGATGGCGGTCGACGTGTCCCTCGACGGCCCGTCCGGCTTCGAGCATGCGGTCACCAACGATTACGACGTGATCGTCCTCGACCGGGACCTGCCCGGCATGCACGGCGACGACATCTGCGCCGAGCTCGTCGCCGCGGGGTGCCGCAGCCGGGTGCTGATGCTCACCGCGGCAGCCACCGTGGACGACCTGGTCGACGGGCTCGGCCTCGGGGCCGACGACTACCTGCCCAAGCCGTTCGACTTCCCGGTGCTCGTCGCCCGCATCGGTGCGCTCGCCCGTCGCGCCCACCCCGCCGTGCCCCCCGTCCTGCAGGCCCGTGATGTCGTCGTGGACACGGCGCAGCGGCGGGCCTTCCGGAGCGATCGGGCGCTCGAGCTGACGCCGAAGGAGTTCGGCGTGCTCGAGCTGCTGGTCGCCTCGGGCGGGCGCACGGTGTCCGCCGAGGAGCTCCTCGAGCGGGTCTGGGACGAGGCGGCCGACCCGTTCACCAACGCGGTCAAGATCACCGTCAGCCGGCTGCGCAGCAAGCTCGGCGATCCGCCCGTCATCGACACCGTGGCCAAGGCCGGCTACAGGATCTGACGATGCCCACGCGCCTCGGCCGCCGACTCGCCGGCATCGCCGCCCGAGGGCACGTCCCCCGGCGGACCGTGCGCCTCCGCCTGACGCTCCTCTACGGCGTGCTGTTCCTCGCCTCCGGATCGCTCGTGCTGGCGATCACCTACGGCCTGGTGGACCGCGCCACCCGGGACGACCCGGTGATGATCACGCTGGCCAACGGGGCGACCGTCACCGCCGGCACGAGCGGCGACGTGAGCGGTCCCGCCGAGAGCGCGACGGATCAGGTCTCCTCCGCCGCCGGGTCCACGCCCGCCGCGCCCCTCCCGAGCCCCGAGGAGGTCAAGGAGCTGGCCTCCGAGCAGCACGCGTCCCGGATGCACGAGCTGCTCGTCCAGTCCGGCATCGCCCTCGGCGTCATGGCCGTCGTGTCCGTCGCGCTCGGGTGGATCGTCGCCGGCCGCGTGCTGCGACCGCTGCGCACCATCGCCGCGGCCGCCCGCGACATCTCGGCGGCGAACCTCCATCGACGCCTCTCCCTCGACGGCCCCGACGACGAGCTCAAGGAGCTGGGCGACACCTTCGACGATCTGCTCGACCGCCTGGAGCGGGCCTTCGACGCGCAGCGCCGGTTCGTGGCGAACGCGTCCCACGAGCTGCGCACGCCGCTCGCCCGCCAGCGCACGGTCGCCCAGGTCGCCCTCGACGACCGCGACGCCACGGTGGAGTCCCTGCGGGCGGCGCACCAACGGGTGCTCGTCGCGGGGGCCCAGCAGGAGCGACTGATCGACGCGCTGCTCACCCTGGCCCGTGGCCAGACCGGCACGGACAGGCGTGAGCCGCTCGACCTGGCCGACCTGGCGTCCGACGTGCTCGCCGCCAGACGGACCGAGGCGCAGCGCCGGAACCTCCGCCTCCAAGACGCGCTCACCCCCGCCCCGACCACCGGCGACCCGCGCCTGGTCGAGAACCTCATCGCCAACCTGGTCGACAACGCGCTGTGTCACAACGAGGAGGACGGGACCGTCGACGTGGTGACCGGAACCCGCGACGGTCACGCCGTGCTGTCGGTGGCCAACACCGGACCGGTCGTCCCGGCGGCCGACGTCGACCGGCTGTTCGAGCCGTTCGAGCGACTCGGCACCAACCGCAGGAGCCACGACGGCGGCCTGGGCCTCGGGCTCTCGATCGTGCAGGCCATCGCCACCGCCCACGGCGCAACGATCGGCGTGGACCCGGAACCCGACGGTGGCCTCCGCGTCGAGGTCGCCTTCCCCGCGACCGAGGCCCCGGTGCGGTCCGGGGCCGGTCGTGGACGCCGTGCCGTCCACCGCCCGGGCCCCGGCCTCGGGGGTCGGGCTGGTGGACGCAGGGTGACGAGCGGCCCGACCGACCGCGGTCCCGTCAGGCCGGCGTGGCGCCGATCAGCACGACGACCAGCGTGGCGGTCTCGTCGAAGGGGTTGCGCCAGGCGTGGCGGGTCCCGTTCTGGACGACGGTGTCGCCCGGGCCGAGCTCGACCGACGCGCCGTCGTCCAGTTCGAGGACGACCCTGCCGGACACGACGTACTCGAAGTCGATCGTGACGGTGGTGTGCATGCCGGGGTTGTCCGGCTCGTTGTGGTCGAAGAGCCCCGGCAGCGCCGCCTCGAGCTCGGCGAGCGCAGTCTGCACGTCGATCCCCTCGGCCAGCGGCGTCGATGCCGGGGGCACGGTGAAGGTCCCGACGCGGTAGCCGCCGGCGGGCGGGAAGAAGGCGTGTGACGGTGGCGCCGTCCCGTCCTGGGGCGCCACCGGGGGGTCGTCCTGCCCCCACAGCCGGTGGAACTCCAATCCGGGCATGAGCGCCGGTGCCACCGCCTCCACGCTCTCGTCGCTGACGAACACCGAGGTCCCCTCGGCGTTCACCCCGGTCACGACCCGTCTGATGGACATGGAGACGAGTCTGTCGGCCTACGCCCCCTCACCTCCACACCTGAGGCTGTCGACCTTGACCACGAAGCTTCCATCCGGGGAGAACAGCAATGTGGTCCTGATCTGGATCGGGAAGTTGGTCCCGTCCGCCAGGTGGACGACCGAGTGCTGCGTGTCCGTGACCCGGAAGTCCTTGAGCTGTTCGTAGTTGACGTTCTCCCGATGCTGCACCACGAAGTGGCCCGACGAGGACGGCACCGGGCCGTCCGGATCGAAGCTGAACACACCATGCAGGGTGTCGCTGAGCTGGAACGTCCGCCCGGTGTCCGTCAACGTGACGACCCCCTCGCCCTCGACGCTGAGGACACCGGTGAGCGTGGTGTCGCACGGGTTCGAGGATGGCTGGCTGAAGCTGGCGGTGTAGTGCTCGGTGGTGTGGTCGGCTTCGGCGCCGGCCGGCGCGCCGATCAACAGCAACAGCGCAGCGCCGCCCAGCGCTGCGATGATCCGATGGACTGCCATGATGGGTCCTCCTCATACGTGGGGACCCGCGGGCCCGCTGCCCTGAAGGCGTGCGGGGATGGCCGCCATCTGTGCCGCCGCCACCGCTCGCCGAACGCTGTCCGCAGCCACCCTGCCCCGACGTGTGACATATGTCAAGGCGAGCATTTCCTCCAGCACGCAGCGGATTGGGCCCGCGCTTCGGCGAGCGCGCACGGTCTCAGTCGTCCTGCAGCACCGAGAGGATGTTGCCGGCTGGGTCGGTGAACCAGGCGATCGGTGGGCCGTCCGAGTCGCGCTGGATGCCCCGGTCGTCCTGGGCGAGGCCGCTGTAGCGCTCGAAGCGCACACCCCGCGCCGACAGCTCGGCGACGGCGGCGTCGATGTCGGGCACGGGGAAGTTGAGGATGGTGAACGTCGCCGGCGTGTGGTTCGGCTTCGGGTACACGAGTACGTGTCGCCCGCCGGGCAGATGCAGCGTGAGCAGACCGTCGGCCTCTGACACCTCGAGCCCCAGCACTCCGGCGTAGAACTCGCGCGCGGCGGCGAGGTCGTCGACCGAGAACCCGCTGTATGCCGGCGCCGCGGCCAGCGTCCCGTCCGCCCGGCCCGCCTGTGGCCCGTGACCCGGATGGAGCTGGATGATCTGCACGTAGTTGCCGTCGGGGTCGATCGCCGTGGCGAACAGGCCGGCCTCGCGCTCCTCGAGCGCGGCCTTCCATGTCACCGCCATGCCGTCGAGGCGGCGAGCGAGAGCCCGCGCGTCGGCGACCTCGAAGTTCAGGATCACGCGCCCCGGCTCAGGGTTCGAGCCGGCGACGTCGTCCCGGCGGTCGATGAGAATGGTGAACCCGCCGAAGGTGACGACGTGGTAGCCGTTGGTCTTGGTGTCCTGCTCAGGCTCGAACGCGGCGGCGTACCACGCGTGAAGCCGCTCGGGATCGGTGCTCGCCAGCAGCATGCTGTTGAGCCGGGGCTTGGTCATGAGGGGGCTCCTCCAGATCGAGTGGTGCCTCGCTTGAGGGTTGGACCTCGCGGAGCGCCGGAATTCGTCGCCGGCCGGCGCGATGACTTCGCGTCCTGACCGCGGTCGTACCGGTTGGGCGCGGCATGCGCCGGCAAAGGAGCGCGACCAGTGACCGATCTCGCACGCACATTCGATGTCGATGACTCGACGGTGGCGGACACGCTCGAGCGCCACCGGCCGGCGCTGACCGCCCACTGCTACCGCATGCTGGGTTCGGCGTTCGACGCCGAGGACGCCCTGCAGGAGACGTTCATCCGGGCGTGGAGAGGATTCGACCGCTTCGAAGGGCGCGCCGAGCTGCGTTCGTGGCTCTACCGCATCGCCACGAACGTCTGCCTCGACCTGCTCAACGGGAAGGCCCGGCGCGCCCTCCCCATGAGCCTCGAACCGCCGTCATCGGGTGACCGCGACCTGGGCCTCCCCGTCACCGAGTCGGCGTGGGTGACACCGATCGCGGATCGCCGGGTCATCACACCGGACGACAGGGACCCGGCCGAGTCGGTCGCCGCCCGCGACAACGTCCGGCTCGCGTTCATCGCCGCGCTGCAGCATCTCCAACCGAGACCGCGTGCCGTGCTGCTCCTACGCGACGTGCTCGGCTGGCATGCCGACGAGGTCGCCGACGCACTCGGCACCACCGTGACCGCCGTACACAGCACGCTCCGCCGGGCGCGCCGCACGATGGCCGAACGGGACACCGCACGCGACACCGGCCCAGCGCTCGGCGAGTCGGAGTGGAGGCTGGTCGCCCGCTACGTCGACGCGTTCCAACGCTTCGACGTCGACGCGCTCGTCGCCCTGCTCCGCGACGATGCCACGTTGTCGATGCCCCCGATCCCCGGCTGGCTGCGCGGCCGGGATGCGATCGGGCGGTACTTTCGCGGCCAGGGCTCGGGATGTCGCGGCTCCCGGATGCTGCGAACCCGGGCGAACGGGCTACCGGCGTTCGGGTCGTACCGACCTGCTCCCGGCGGGGGCTACGACGCCTTCGGGATCCAGGTCATCGAGATCGCGGGCGGCCACATCACCGGCCTGCACGCGTTCCTCGAGCCTCGGCTCTTCCCGCTGTTCGACCTGCCCGACCACCTGAGCGCCGACCACGATGCCGTGCGCTGAGGCGTCCACCAGCGGCGGCGCCTCGGTTGGCGCGGACCGGACCCGACGCGGGAACGCGGCCCCGGCGGTCACTGCACCGAGGGCGGCGACGACGCAGATCGCGGCGAACGCGGCGCGGAAGCCGTCCACGCCCGCTCGCGAGACGAGCACGGTCGACACCGCGGCGACGCCGGCGGCGCCGCCGATCTCACGCATGGTCTCGACCAGGCCCGCCACCAGTCCGGACATCGACTCGGAGACGCCCGAGAGCGCCCCGATCTGGGCCGAGGGCGCGCACAGCCCGATCGCCACGCCCGCAAGCAGGAACACGGGCAGAAGGTCGCTGACGTAGTCGGCGTCGGCCGGCACCCGCGTCAGCCACAGCATGCCGATGGCCAGGAGCGTGAGGCCGGTGACGAGCAGCCTGCGGACGCCGACGACGGCCACGAGCCGCGCACCGGCAACCGCGGACGCGACGAACGCCGTGGCCGACGTCGCGAGCCACGCCACCCCCGTCTCTGTCGGCGAGTAGCCGAGGACCTGCTGCATGAAGAGCGAGCCGAGGAAGATGAACGAGAAGAAGGCGCCGAAGGCGAAGAAGGCGGAGAGGTTGGCCGCCACGAGCGTGCGGTGCTTCACGGTGGCGATGGGCAGGAGGGGCGCATGCGACCGTGCCTCGACCAGCAGGAACGCGCCCAGCAGGAGCGCCGCCGACGCGAACAGCAGCAGCGTCGTCGTCGAGGTCCAGCCGTCCTCGGCCCCCCGGTTCAGGCCGTACACGAGGAGCAGCAGCCCGCCGGTGACCGACGCTGCGCCGGCGACGTCGAAGCTCCGTGTGCCGCGCTCCGCGCGGTCTGCGGCGAGGAACACGGTTGCGAGGGCGATGAGGACGATCCCGACCGGGACGTTGATGAAGAACACCCAGCGCCAGCCGGGGCCGTCGGTCAGGAGGCCGCTGGCGATCACCCCCAGTGATGCCGACGCGCCGCCAGTAGCACCGAAGATCCCGAGGGCCCGGTTCCGCTCGGGTCCATCCGAGAAGTTGATGGCCAGGATCGCCAGCGCGGCCGGCGCCACCAGGGCCGCGCCGAACCCCTGGACACCTCGCGCCGCGATGAGCACGGCCGAGGATTGGGCGAGACCCGAGACGAGCGATGCCGCAGCGAAGATCGTCATGCCGGTGACGAGGATGCGTCGACTCCCCAGGAGATCGACCATCCTCCCCCCGAGCAGGAGGAAGCCTCCGAGCATGAGGCCGTACACGATGATCACCCACTGCAGGGTGCTCTGGCTGGCGTCGAGGGCGCTCTGGATCGACGGCAGGGCCACGTTCACGATGGCGACGTCGAGCACGACCATGAACTGGGCGGCGCACGCCAGCGCCAACACCATGGTCTTGTTGTGGGTGGGGGCTCGTGTGACCACCACGCCTCCTTTGGGGTCCCGACCCACGGATCGCCCGGGTCGGTTGCGGTTCGGACGGGAGGCGCGGTCTCGCCTCCCACCCGGTGCAACTGCGACGCCGGAGGAAAGTCGTCGCCGGCCGGAGCGGTGCGTGCCGGCGCGGCGGCGCGACGAGTTTCGACCCCGGGCCGAGTTAGGTAGGTGAGGCTCGACGAGCCGTCAGGAGAGAACAGTGCCGGAGTCGAACGACGAGCACGGGAGTTGGCGAGGCGTCGACCTGGATGTCTCGTGGCTGGTGCCCGCCGATCTCCGTGCGGTTGACGCGCTGGCACGGCTGCAGGTCGTCGCGTCCCGGCGCGGAGGTTGGCTCCTGCTCCACGGCGCGGATGGCGGCCTGGTCGAGCTGCTCGAGTTCGTCGGGCTCGGCGACGTCCTGCACCTGTGCTCGTGCTGCCGTGGTGCGTGCGGCGCCGACCTAGAACGCCGGGCGGTCGGGGAGGCCGAACGGCTCGAACAGCGCCGGGTCGTTGAACGAGTGGATCGCGCTGATGCGCCCGGCAACGACGTCGAGAACCTGGATGGCGAACGCGGTGGGCGGGCCCCCCGGCGTCGCGGGCCGGTAGACCGCGGCGGCCAGTGACCCGTTGGCGGCGACGGGCGTGAGCAGATGGTCGCTGACGGCGTCGACGGCGATCACCCAGCGCCGGATGTCGTCGCGCCCGTGCAACCAGAGATCGAACGGCGGCATCTCGAGGATCGCGTCCTCGCGCAACAGGGCGACGAGCGCGTCGACGTCGTGGCGGTGGAATGCGTCGACGTACGCGGCCAGGAGCTCACGGTCGGGCTCCGACGGCTGGCTCGGTGCCGCCTCGGCCTCGATGGTTGCGAGCGCGGCGCGGGCTCGGCGGAGCGCGCTGTTGATCGCGTCGGCGCTCGTCTCCAGGAGCGCGGCAACCTCCGCGGCACGCCAGCGCAGCACATCACGCAGGATGAGCACCGCTCGCTGCCGGGGAGCGAGGTGTTGCAGGGCGGCGATGAAGGCGAGCCGGACCGACTCGCGCGACAAAGCGCGCTCGGCCGGGTCGTCGTCGAGCAGTAGCAGGTGGTCCGGTGCCGGTTGGATCCAGGTCGCCTCCGGTCGGCGATCAACGGGCCGGGCGTCGCTGGTCGCGACTGGCGCAACGTCCATCGGAAGCGCCCGTCGCGAGCGGCCCTTCAACGCGTCGATGCACACGTTGGTGGCGATCCGGTAGAGCCAGGGTCGCAGCCCGGCACGGTCCTCGAAGGTCGCCAGCGCCCGCCAGGCGCGCAGCATCGTGTCCTGGACGGCGTCCTCGGCTTCGTGGACCGATCCGAGCATCCGGTAGCAGTAACCGGTCAGCTCGCGGCGGTAGTGCTCCAGCTGCTCGGCCGGGATGGCAGCGGTGATGCTCACCGTGCTCACGACCGCACCGTACGCTTCGTCGGCGCTCATCCGAGGGGGGACAGGCCGGCCGCCGTCAGCTGGTACGCCCCCGACGCGTGCTCCTCCGACCCCACCAGCTCGACGACGGCCTTGCCGACGTCCTCGGGGGTGAGGCCGGGGCCGAGGCGCTCGAGGTACTCGTCGACGTCGACACCAGCGCGGCGCGCGTACGCCGCCACCGCTACCGACCCGAGCTCCGTGGCCGCCGTCAGCTTCGGCAGCAGCGAGATGAAGCGGATGCCCAGCCCCGCCCGCTCGGACTCGTCTCCGGCGTAACCGGTGATGAATCGGATCGTGGCCTTGGCCCCGGCGTAGCCGCCGCTGAGTGGTGAGCCCACCAGTGCCGCGCCGCTCGACATCGTGACGACCGTGCTTCCCGGGCGGAGAGGGAGCAGCAGCGCCTCGCGGATCCAGTGGAACGCATGCTGCACGTCGACGTCCCAGTTGCGGCTGAACGCCTGCCACGTCTGGTGCTGGATCGGGCGCATCAGGGGCGGGGCGCCGGCGTTGAGAACCAGCGTGTGGGGCCGGTACTGCTCGATGAGACTCCCGGCAACCACCGGGTCGGCGGCGTCGGCCACGACCGTGGTGAACGTGCCGCCCCGCTCGTCACGCAGCGAGGCGAGCGGCTCGGCGCTGCGGGCGACGGCGACCACGGAGGCGCCTCCGGCGTGCAGTGCGGAGGCGATCCCCCGGCCGAAGCCACGGCTCGCGCCGGTGACCAGCGCAGTGGGTTGATCCGACGACGTCATCTTCGGGCCTCCTCGTTCGGCACGGGGCCGGTCCCCGCCGTACTTAGAACCCCTCGGCGGGCCAAAAGTCGTCGCGGGCACCCAGCGTCGCCGTGAGCGGGTCAGCCCGGGTACGGCACCTCGGCCCGTGCCTTGCGGAGCGCCGTGGCCCACCAGGCGAGCTGTTCGAGCATCGCCTTGGCGTAGTCGGTCGTCTGGGGGTCACGCGGCTGGCCGTCTTCGAAGGTCACGAAGTAGTTGGGGAACGCCAGTCCGTCGCGGATCGTGACGGCGTGCAGTTCGGTGAACACGCTCTCCAGGTGGAGCACGGCGTGGCGGCCACCGGCGGCGCCGCCGTAGCTGACGAACGCGACCGGTTTGGCGGCCCACTGCGTGAAGTGCCAGTCGATCGCGGCCTTCAGCGAGGCCGGGTAGCTGTGGTTGTACTCCGGCGTCACGACGACGAACGCGTCGGCGGCATCGAGCCGCGCGGTCAGCCCTGCCATCCCCTCCGGGCGCGGGTAGGTGGCGCCCGCAGACTTGGGCGACTCCGCCGGCAGCGCCAGAGGGATCTCGGTGTCGGCGAGGTCGACGACATCGACGTCGAACGCGCCGTGGTCGCGGGCGCGGTCGGCCACCCACGCGGCCACGACCGGGCCGAACCGTCCCTCGCGCACGCTGCCGATGAGGACGACGAGCTTGCTGGGTTCGTTCATGGCCCACACTGTCCGCGGGCCCTGGCGCGACAACCAGACCGGGCCGAGGCTGGCCCTCGCAGGGCCAGGCTCGGCCGGAAGAAACGGCTGTCGTCCGCCGTTGACCCCCATCGATGAGCACGCCGCTCGGAGACTTCCTTCGCGCCAGGCGGGATGCGACCCGGCCCGAGTCGCTCGGCCTGCCCGACGGCACCCGGCGCCGGGTTCCCGGCCTACGGCGCTCGGAGCTGGCGGCGCGGGCCGGCATCAGCGTCGAGTACCTCGTCCGGATCGAGCAGGGCCGTGACCGCAACCCGTCGGTCTCGGTCGTCAACGCGCTCGCCGATGCCCTTGGCCTCGACATGACCGAACGCTGGCATCTGCGGCACCTGGCGAAGCTGGGCTCGAACGCCTGCGTAGCGGTCACGGTGCCCCCGCGGCGGGACGTCAGGCCGGCGGTCCGGGCGCTCCTCGACCAGCTCGAACCGGGGGTTGCGTTGGTGACCAACCGGCTCGGAGACGTGCTCGCCTACACGAGCGGGTTCGAGTTGCTCGTCCGCCCGACGGGGCTGCTCGATGCGCCGCTGCCGAACCTCACGCGCTTCGTGTTCACCGATGACCGGGCGCGAGGCGTCTTCCCTGATTGGGAGCAGGTCGCCGACGAGCGCGCGTACGACCTGTGGCTCGCATCCGCCGAGGAGGCCAGGCGCCTGGTCGAGGCGCTCGCGGCGGTGGCCGGACCACGCTCACCGAGCGCGTGCACAGCCACGACGTGCCCCGCGGCGGCGCGCAGCGATGGCGTCACCCGGAGGCCGGCGAGCTGCGGCTCGACCGCGAGGTGCTCGAGCTGCCTGCGACCGATGCCCAGGAGCTCGTCGTGTACCTGCCGGCCGACGAAGCGACGGGCGACGCGTTGGGAAGGTTGCGCCGAGCGGCCGCCGGCACGTTGCGCGCCGTCAACTGAGCATCGGCGTCCGGCGCCCGGACGGCATACCCTCGCGGAACGCCCCGCGGTCGGGGCGGGGATGAAGGGAGCCGCCCGTGGGTGGTCACCCTCCCGCACAGCTCGTCGGGCGGGACCAGGACGTGGACTTCGTCTGCGGGTTCGTGGACGAGGCGGCTGCCCACGGCGGGGCGTTGCTGGTGTCCGGCGACGCGGGTGTGGGCAAGACGGCGCTGCTCGATGTCGCCGCGGTCCACGCGGAGGCTGCGGGAACGCGCGTGGTGCGGGCGGTCGGCGCAGAGTTCGAGGCGGAGCTGAGCTTCTCGGGGCTCAACCTGGTTCTGCATCCGCTCCTCGACGGCCTCTCGGCGTTGCCGCCCTTGCATCGCGAAGCGCTGAGCGTCGCTCTCGGCTTGGATGCGGGGTCGCCGTCGGACCGGCTGGTGGTGTCGAACGCGGTGCTCGCGCTGCTGCGCGACGCCGCCGTCACCCGCCCGTTGCTGGTGGTCGTGGACGACCTGCCGTGGCTCGACCGAGCGAGCGCGTTGGTGCTCGCCTCGGCCGTGCGCCGCCTCGCTGGCACCCGCGTCGGCTTCCTGGCGGCGTTGCGGACCGAGTCCGAGAGCTTCTTCGATCGTGCCGGGCTGCCCAGCCATCGAGCTCGAGCCGCTCGACCGAGCGGCCGCGACGTCCCTGCTCAAGCAACGGTTCCCCGCGTTGGCTCCTCGCGTGCGCGAGCGGTTGATCGCCGACGCGCAGGGCAATCCACTTGCGTTGCTCGAGCTACCCATCGCACTGCGAGGTGCCCGGCCGGCGCGACGTCAGCTGGCGGCCGTCCTGCCGCTGACGGCGCGCCTCCAGGAGGTGTTCGCGTCCCGGATCACGGGGCTGCCCGCGCCGACGATCGACTTGCTGTTGATCGCCGTCCTGGACGGTACGGGCGACCTGCGGGTACTGGAGGCAGCGGCACCCGGCCGATCGGGGCTCCGCGACCTCGCCGCGGCCGAACGAGCGCGCATCGTCGAGGTCGACGAGTCGGCTGGGCGACTCGTGTTCCGGCACCCGCTGATTCGGTCTGCGGTCGTTGCCCTCTCGACGAGCGACCAGCGGCGTCGCGCACATCGATCGCTCGCGGCGTGCGTGGCGGCTCCGAACGTCGCGCCTGGCATCTCGCAGAGGCGGCGGTTGGCCCTGACGAGGGCGTCGCGTCACTGCTCGAAGGCATCGCTCGCGCCCATCTGCACCGTGGCGACGCGGTGCGCGCCATAGCGGAGATGTCGCGGGCCGCGGAGCTGAGTCCCGCGCCGGCCGATCAGGGCCGTCGCTGGGCCGAGGCCGCCTACATCGGGGCGACCGTGCTGGGCGACCTGCGCAACGCGCCGCGACTGCTCGACGACGTCCGGGAGATTGATCCCGATCACGCAGGGGCACTGGCCGGGGCGGTCGCGGGCGCCTATCACCTGCTCAACGGAGATGGCGATGTCGACACCGCGCACCGCCTGCTCGTCGGTGCCATCGACATGGCGCCCGACCCCACGGACGCGCACGACGAGGTTCTCGTCGAGGCCATCTACAACCTGCTCGAAGTGTGCTTCTTCGGCGGGCGAGCCGACCTGTGGCCACCGTTCCATCGAGCGATCGGGCGGCTCCAGCCGCATGCTCCGACGTTCCTCGACCTGCTGGCGAGGACCATCCCGATCCGGCGCGGGACGCGGTCACCGCTCTCGACCGACTCGAAGAGGCGATCGCCGGATTGGACCACGAGTCGAGCCCGACTCTCATCGCGCGACTCGCCGTCGCCAGTTCCTACATCGACCGCCTACCGCTGTGCCGGCCTGCGCTCTGGCGAGTCGTGGAGGACGGCCGCGCGGCGGCGCGGTGACGATGGCGATCCATGCGCTGGCACTCCTCGGCTTCGACGCCTTTCTCACCGGCCAATGGGACTCGCTCGCCGAGATGGCCGACGAAGGCGTCTCTCTGTGCGACACGCACAGCTACGGACTGTTGCGCTGGCCGCACCGCTCCCTGCAAGCGCTGCTCGCAGCGGCACGCGGCGAGAGCGCGAGCGTGCGTGCGATCTCGGACGAGGTCATCGGATGGGCCGTGCCTCGACGAGCGGGAGCAATGACCAACTACGTCCTGCATGCCCGAGCGGTCGACGCGATCGGGCGCGGCGCCTTCGAGGACGCGTACAGGAGTGCCTGCGCCATCAGCCCCGGGGCACGATCGCGTCCCACGTTCCGCATGCGATGTGGGTGGTGCTCGACGTCGTCGAGGCAGCGATGCGCACTGGCCGCCGGGACGAGGCCGCCGCCCATGTCGCAGCGGCACGGGAAGCCTGTCTCCCCGAAATCTCGTCGCGGCTGGCGCTGATCACCTCGGGCGGGGCGGCGATGGCCGCGACCGACGACGACGACGCCATCACGCTGTTCGAGCAGGCGCTCGACGTGCCGGGTGCGGATCACTGGCCGTTCGATCTCGCTCGCACACAGCTCCTCTTCGGCGAGCGGCTCCGCCGGGCGCGGGCAACGGGTCGCTCCCGCCAGCTGCTCACCGCCGCACACGATGGGTTCCGGCGGCTCGACGCTCGACCGTGGACGCGACGAGCCGGCAACGAGCTGCGGGCTACCGGTCTCACGATCGGCCGGCCGGAGCTCGACGGGCCGGCGTCGCTGACACCCAACAGCTGGAGATCGCCCGGCTGCCGCCCAAGGGCTGACGAACAAGGAGATCGGCGAGCGGCTGTTCCTGTCCCACCGCACGGTCGGCACGCACCTCTACCAGCTCTTCCCGAAGCTCGGCATCACCTCACGCGCCGCGCTGCGGGACGCCCTCGGAGATGCGTCGTCACGTCCGACATCCCAGTCAGATGACTGATGCGACCGACCGAGGTCCCGTCATAGGCCAGTGGTGACCACCTGCGACAGGAGATCACCATGCCCGCAACCACAGCCCACGTCGTCCTCGTCCACGGCGGCTTCGTCGACGGCTCGGGGTGGCGCGACGTGTATGACCGCCTCACGAAGGACGGCCACACCGTCACCGTCGTGCAGAACCCGACGATCAGCCTCGACGGAGACGTCGCAACCACGCAGCAGGCCATCGATCGCCACGGCGGCCCCGTGATCCTCGTCGGCCATTCCTACGGTGGCGTGGTCATCACCGAAGCCGGGAACCACCCCGAGGTCAAGGCGCTCGTGTACATCGCCGCATTCGCACCGGACAAGGGCGAGTCCGTCAACACGCTCATCGCCGACCCGCCGCCCGGGGCCCCCGTGCCGCCCATCCTTCCCCCGGACGACGGGTTCCTGTTCCTCGACCGGGACCGCTTCGCCGGGTCGTTCGCCGGCGACCTCGCCGCCGACGAGGCCGCGTTCATGGCCGACTCACAGACTCCCTGGGGGCTCGAGGCCCTCAACGGCGCGATCAGCGAGCCGGCGTGGCGCACCAAGCCGAGCTGGTACCTCGTCGCCACCGATGACCGGATGATCCCGCCCCCGGCTCAACGAGCCATGTGCGAACGCATCGGCGCCACGACGGCCGAGGTGCAGCCAGCCACTCCGTCTACGTGTCGCAGCCCGAAGCAGTCGCCGCGCTCATCGCCCAGGCGGCCGCCACCGTCGGGTCATCCACCGGCTGACCCTCGCGTTTTCTACGCTCTCCGTCCCCTTCCGTGGGTCAGTTCCGGCCGGGTAGGGGTGGGCAGTGGCCGCCTCGGTCGAGCAGGCAGAGGGCGATGAGGTTGTTGGTGGAGGGGAACCCGTAGGCCATGCGGGTGATGAGCCGCAGCTTGGTGTTGACGCTCTCGGTGAGCCCGTTGGACAGGCCGTGGGTCACGCTGGCGACGATCCCGGCGCGGTGCTTGTGATCCGGTGGTAGAGGTCGATGAACGCGGGGATCTGGCAGCGGCGGGCCCAACCCAGCCAGGCGTCGAGCATCGCGATCGCCTCGTCGCCGCGGTGCGCGAACACCAGCCGGAGCTGTTCTTTCAGCAGGTAGGCGCGGTAGAGCCGGTTGTTGTGCTTGGCGATCCAGGCCAGCTTGGCCGGCTGGCGTTCGGTGAGGTCCTCGGGGTTCTTCCACAGGGCGTAGCGGGAGCCTTTCATGGCGGGCCCGGTCGCTCATGCCCATGCGGCGCGGCCCGTTCCAGATCCAGCGGCGGACGACATCGAGGGCCTGGGTCGCCCACGGCAGACGTGGAACGGGTCCAGGCACTACTTGGCGTTCGTGCAGTCCGCCAGTGCGCAGTCGCAGATTCAGTCGGCGCCATCGGCGCTGACCAGGCGGATCTGGCGGCCCGCTCGGGGCCGAGCAGCTCGAAGAAGCCCTGCAGGGTGGCCTTGTCCTGGCCGGGGGCGGCCCACACCAGCCGGCCGGTGTCATGGTCGACCACGACCATCAGGTACTTGTGGCCCCGCCGGTAGGAGATCTCGTCGATGCCGATCCGGCGGAGCCCGTCGAAGGGATCGACCGTGCGCTCGCGTCGGCCACGACCCGAGCGATGATCTCGCCGACGGTGCGCCAGGCGACGCGCATCAAGCGCGACCACCGCGGTCTTGGACATGTGCGTGGCCATCCAGGCGACCTGATCGTCGAAGTCCCGGGTATGCCCGGCACCATGACGCGCCCAGGGCACCGCCGCGACGACCACCCCGTGCGTCCGGGCACGCCACCCGGGGCGCGTCGGCCTCGATGAACACCCTCATCGTCCCGACGTCCAGCGCCCGCCAGCGGCGCCGACCCACGCCCCCGTCGTAGCGCCCCGCCCGGCGCCCACAGCGGCCGCAACGGCGGCCGCGCTCGCTCGGGGCCGGCATGCCACCACGATCTCGCCCTCTTCCTCGTCAACCTCGACACCCTCGACCACCACCCGACGGTCGACACCGACGATCCGCGCCCATACCCTCTTCGATTGCACGCCGTTGCCCTCGCTCTCGCTGACCAGCCTTCGACAGCCGGAAAGCCTGGCAGGACAACGGCGTGCAGCGCGCCAACACGTCAGACCACACCCACGGATCCGTCAGGAGAGCCCGTTTTCTACACGGTAGTGGTCGCTACAGCGACCGCTACCGCGTAGATAACGGGTCTTCGGGGGAGGCGCGCAAGCGCCGTAGCTGCCCTACGAGGTGGTCGCTCGCCGGGTTAGCTCGGCGGCAAGTTGGGTGCGGCTGGCGAGGCCGAGCCTTCGTGAACACGTGGGAGAGGTGTGTTTCGACGGTGCGGCGGGAGATGTAAAGGCGTGCTCCGATCTCGGGGTTCGTCAGTCCTTCGGCGACGAGCTGGCTACGTCGTGGTCTCCATAGGAGTCAGTGATTCCCACCCGAACGAGGGGCGGCTGGCCGCCGGCGTTTACGGCGGACGCCGAGACCGCGCAAGGGCGGTGTCGACACGGGCGGCGTCGGCGGCAGCGTCGATCTCGGCGTAGATGGTTGCTGCTTCGTGGAGCAGCGCGATGGCCTCGTCGCGTCGACCGGCCGCGGCGAGTAGCCCGGCGGCGTCTTCGCAGCAGCTGCGAGGTCGGCGGAGCGGGGTCTCGCGGTAGCGCGCGACCGCTTCGAGGAGCAGGTCGGGATCTCGTTCCACGAGGCCACGGCACTGCAGGGCCGCCGCGGCCGCGCTGGCGGCGGGGGAACGGCGGGCGCCTTCTTCGAGCTCGGCGGTGACAGTGCAGGCGAGCTCGTCGCGGCCCGCCGCGACGGCGAGCCGTACGAGGAAGGTGCCGCGGGCACGGTGTCCGTAGAAGTACCGGATGGGCGCGGTCTGGGCCCAGGTCGTCTCGGCGACCGTCAAGGGCCGCTTCGAGCTGCCCCGCTGGCGGCGAGGAACTCCGCCTGGGTGCCGAACAGCCAGTCTGCCCCGAAGAGCGAGACGCCATCGGTGAGACGTTGGGTGCCGGCGGTCAAGAGCGCTTGCGCCGTGCGAGGTCGCCGCGATGGATGGCGATCTTGGCGAGAACGGCGTCGTAGTAGAGCACGAAGTTGAGGTTGCCGGTGTCGTTGATGATCGCGAGGCCCAGCTTCGATCTCGGCCAGGGCATCGTCCCATCGGCCGGCATAGAAGTCGAGGCACCGGCGCGGCCAGATGGGCGCCAGCGGGAGTAAGCGCGAGGGCGCCGCGTTGCTCGGCTCGCTGGCGCGCCATATCTGCCGCCACGATGGCTTCGTCGAGAGCATCGAGCCTCAAGCAGGCCGAGCGGCGTAGGAAGATGTCGGGGATGAGGTACGACGCCGCGGTCACCCGCCCGGAATCGAGCAGCGCGACCGCGGCGGCCAAGTGGTCCCGGGCGACGACGCTGTACCCGGTGACCGTGGCGATGACACCGAGTGCTTGATGGGCGAGACACTGCGTCGTCGCATCGGCGTCGGCGACGGCCTTGCGCCAAGGTTTCGTCGGCGACGTGTCGTGCGGTGTCGGCGCTCGGTCGCGCCAGTGAGCATCGACAGCTGTGCGGCCAGGCAGCGCAGCCGTTGTGCCTCGTCGTCGGGCGCTCCGGGGGCGGCAGCCGCGCGGTGCAGCGTGGCGATTGCCGTGGCCGTATCACCGCGGTTGCCGTGCACGGCGCACAGCCCGCGCAGCGCCGCGAACTCCACGTCGGCACCGGGCGACGCGGCGAGGATGCGTGTTGGCGATCGCCTCGGCGTCGTCGAACCGGCCGCACAATGCGAGCGGTTCGATCATCCGTGCCTGCAAGAGCCGCACGTCCGGGCCATCTGTGAGGGCGCGAGCGAGACGGCGTCGTCGAGCAAGTCGATGGCGCTGCTGGGGAGACCGAGATCGTCTCGACGGCCGCCCGCTCCAGCCACCCGACCGCCTCGACATCGCCGGGCAACGCTCCCCGGGCGAATTGTTGGGCGATCTGCTGGGTGGGCGCGCCGGCGTTGGCCAGCGCCT
Source organism: uncultured Acidimicrobiales bacterium (assembly GCA_963830865.1). GTDB lineage: Bacteria > Actinomycetota > Acidimicrobiia > Acidimicrobiales > VFJN01 > ZC4RG19. Next base: position 519,682 of record CAWHNU010000004.1, read on the forward strand.
GGCCGGCGGCACGGTGCAGGTCACGCCGCTCGGCGGGCAGCATGTGGCCGTACACCGCCTCACGGATCAGATCGTGGCGGAACGCGAGCCGATCCCCATCCCCGACGATCAATCCGGCCAGCGATGCCTCCCGGAGCCACGCGGCGACGTCGATGACCGGCCGGCCAGTGATCGCCGCGAGGTCGTGCAGCGTGAATGCGTTCCCGAGCAGGCTCGCCAACCGGAGCAGCTCGTTCGTCTCCTGCGGGAGCCACGACAGGCGCCGCACCAACGTCTCGTTCAGGCTGGATGGCGTGACGCCCGGCAGCGACGTCGACGACACCGGACTCGATCCGCAAGAGGTCGTCATCGTCAAGCGAACGGAGCAGCTCCGTAACGAACAGCGGGTTCCCGGCCGTTGCCGAAGTCGCTCCCACAACCCCGGGCCCGGTGCGGCTCCGGTGAGCGAACTGGCAAGGGCGTGCACGTCGACGTCGTCGAGCCCGTCAAGACGGATATGGCGACCCGGCCCATCGCGAACCGTCTCGAGCATGCGGTCGAGCGCCGGCGGGCGAGGCGACGGTCGCAGCGACCCGACCGCACTGAACCGGGACACGCGGACCCGCCGGACGATAGCGGTCAGCACCCCGAGGGACAGGTCGTCGGCCCAGTGCAGGTCCTCCGCCGCGACGAGCACCGGCTGCGTGTCGTGCCATCACCTCGAGCAGGTCGACACTCGCTTCGACGACCGCGTAGCTGAGGTCCTCGCTGCTGCCGGCCGGGCTCGTCGGTCCGTTGAGCAGCTCGTCCAGTCGTGCCCGGACGCCCGCCCGGCTCGGACCGATTCCAGCAGTCCGTGCGGGACGGCGCCGGGGCGGGGCACCAGCTCGTCAGCGGTCACCTCGACCACGGCGAACCCGGCCCGGCGGGCCCGTGTCGATCGCTTCCCGCACGAGATGGGTCTTGCCGATCCCGGCCTCGCCCTCAAAGAGCAGCACCCGGCCAATACCCGCCGCGGTCGAAGACACCAGGTCCGCCACGGCCGCCAGCTCGGCGACCCGCCCGATCGTCGCCGGAGCGAGATGCTCGGCCGTGCTGTCCTCTGCCGCCCACAGATGCCACCGATCGGAGAAGCCCTTCAAGCGGCACCTGCCCCCGGTCGACGAAGCGGATCGCCGAGGAATGTGCCGACCAGTTGGCGGACCACATCCGAGACCAGCACTTCA
>CAWHNU010000005.1:0-308009 GCA_963830865.1 uncultured Acidimicrobiales bacterium
GAAGCCGACCGAGTAACGCAGTTGGCCGAAGGTTCTGTGGTCGTCGAGGGGTTCGGGCGGGCTGGGCTCCCAGACTGCTTGGAGCGCAGTGTGAAGGCGTCCGAGCTCCTCGAATAGGCGGACGTAGGAGTCCTCGTCCGCCCGTGGCTGGACGTGATCGACGAACTCCTCAATCTCAGCCCAACGATCAGCGACCCTCAGGAGGTCGCAGCCGGAAATCCGAATCGGCCGAGCGACGCGGACTTGCGTCCGCTGGAGCCGCTCCCGCAGGCGCCGCAGTCCCGCTACCCGGCCGCGGCGGACCCAGGGCCTGTGAACCCGGAGGACAACCGGCGGCTCAGCGTCTATCCGCACGTTGAGGTTGAACCCACCGCCAATGTCTGCCCATCCGGGCCCTCGCGCGACGCGGGCGATCAGGGCCGAGACGGCCGGGTCATCTGGGCTGGCTCTAGGTCCGAACCAGCGCGGCAAGGAGAGGGGGAGAGGTCGAAGCTTCGATTCCGGTCATGGCAATGGCCCACCAGCGCACCCGAGGAAGGGTCCGCCGGCGAGCATGGCGCAATCTTGCCGCGACGCTATGACGGCCGGCACCCCGCAGCCCTTTCAGCTCGCCTGATCACCATCGTGGAGACGAGTAGCTGGTCGGTCGAGCCACTGGGCACTAGCTAGTCGATAATGCCGGCTACATCGCTCCCGTGTCAGCAGTCGCACCGTCCGGTATCGCTCCGGGCGGCGCCACCGATTCGGCAGGGAGTCTGTGATCGTGCCGTTCGATCGAGGGTCCGCCGATGGGCGATCGTTCCCCTCTACGGTCGAGTCGGCGCCTGGGTGAAGGTCTGACTCGAGAATCGGCTGACGCTGTTGGCTGTCCTCAGAACGATTGGTCGGCCTGAGCCCAGCGCATCAACCCAGGTACTCGTCGCGCATGAAGGTGCGGCGGATCGCCCTGCGGCAACAGGGCGATCACACCGCCGCCGCACACGAGTGGGCGGCGCGTGCCACCCCTTGACCGTTAGCGAGAGAAGGGATGGCGATGACCATCGTAGAAGGCACGCGCCCCGTGACGGGCGGCGTCGACACCCACCTCGACGTGCATGTCGCCGCGGCGCTGGATGACATCGGCGGGCTGTTGGGCGTCGAGTCGTTCGAAGCGTCCGCCGCTGGCAACGACAAGCTCCTGTGCTGGCTGGCCTCGTTTGGCTCAGTGGTCCGCGTCGGAGTCGAGGGCACCGGCTCCTACGGCGCCGGCCTGGCTCGCTTCCTGCGCGCCGCCGGCGTCGAGGTGGTCGAGGTTGATCGCCCCAACCGCCAAGCGCGACGCCGCACCGGCAAGTCTGATCCCGCCGACGCGGTCGAAGCGGCCCGCGCTGCGTTGTCGGGGCGAGCCCAGGGTGCGGGCAAGACTCGCGACGGCAACGTCGAAGCGATCAGGGCGCTCGTGGTCGCGAAGCGCAGCATGCGCTCGACGAAGATCAAGACGCTCAACCAGATCCGCCACCTCGGCTTCACCGCCTCCGATGAGCTGCGAGAACGCTTTCGCGGCGTGTCCCGCTTCCATCTCGGCGCCACCGCAGCCGCGCTCCGTCCCCGGGCCGGGTCGGATCCGGTCACCTTCGCGACCAAGACCGCGCTCGCGGTGCTCGGCCGCCGCGTGGTCGCCCTCGACGAAGAGAAGGGACGTCTCGACGCGCTGCTCGCCGAGCTCGTCGCCAAGACCGCGCCGCAGCTGCTCGAGCTGCACGGTGTCGGTGTCGACACCGCCGCCGCTCTCCTGGTCACCGCGGGTGACAACCCCGACCGGCTCCGCTCAGAAGCGGCATGGGCCCACCTCTGCGGCGTCGCCCCCATCCCCGCTTCCTCCGGGAAGGTGACCCGCTATCGGCTCAACCGCGGCGGCGACCGCCAAGCGAACTCGGCGCTGTGGACCATCGTCATCACCCGAATGAGCTCCGATCCCCGCACCCGCGCCTACGTCACCCGCCGCCTCGAAGAAGGACGCTCAAAGGCCGACGTCATCCGCATCCTGAAGCGCTACGTCGCACGCGAGGTCTACCGCCACCTACCTCGCGACTGAGTCGCCGCGCGGTCGGCGGCGAAGACCTGGCTCGATAATCGGCTGACGCCCCCGGGTTGTCCTGAGAACGATCTGCCGGTCGCTCGCCGCCACCACCCGCGCTGCGGGCAGGAACGACGGCCTAGTAAGAGCTTGCCCTCAACGAGTGGCTCATCCCTGTCTTGCCTCCACCGAGCCCGCCAGCGCGAACCGAACACGAACAACCCTTGACAAGACATAGGAGCATCGATCTGCTCGTAGCCGAGGTCGGTAGGCAGGCGTCCCAGAACGCGCGGTGCCACCGCTCGCCGGAAGTGCCCTCCAACGCCGGCTCGGTGGGCGTGCCCACGATGCTGGGGCCCTCCGCTGTCAACACGCTCCGTCGTGAGAGCCGTCGAGCGCTCGTGGCCGTCGCCCGGGTCCGCCAGTAGCCAGATCCGACCAGTGTCACCTATCAACTGAGGCCACGACGTAACCCATCAAGCGGAGTCGGACACGTGCCGGATGGGGTGCGTGGTGAGGAATCTCGTACTCGGTCAAGGCGCCCGGTCAAGGCCGGCGGCGAAGAGGCCCGGCCGGCGGCACCTGACGGTGCCGGCGGCCGGGCCAACCGCACCGAGCTCACCCAACTACTCGACGAGCCATTCCACGACGAGACCCACATGACGATGGCAACGAGCAACACAGACGGCGACGAAACGCCGCCGGCCGATGCCGCCTACGTCGAGTCGATCCGCACGCATGCCGCCTGGTCGAGCTCGTGACGAGCGTGTCGTTGCTGCCCCTGCGGAGCCTGCCACCCCAGGGGCTTACCGGCGCAGGACCACGAGGCTGAGGTCGAGCACCGCTGTCGCGTCCGGCGTGTCACGCATGCGCCCTACGCCGGTGGGGACCTCGTCATCGGTGAGGGCGGTGAGCATGGAATCGGCATGGCGCATCCGCTCCACCCAGTCGGCCGCCTCGGCGTAGGTGGTCTCGACGTCTCGGAGGTCCTCCACCTGGCGGACCATGAAGCCGGCCGGGGCCGAACACTCGGCGAACCACGTGAACGTCGGGGCACAGCCGCAGTGCCTTCTCGATGCCGGGGTACAACCGGAAGTAGCTCTGCCGGGCCCGCTCGGCCAGGAACGTGCGGATCAGCACCCCGCCGCCGGGAGCGACCACCCGGTCGATCTCGGCGACCGCCGCGGCCTTGTCGGCGAAGTGATGGAACGCCGTCGATAGCCACACCACATCGACGCTGCCGGCCGCCAGGGGAGTGTCTCGGCCACACCCCGCACGTAGGGCGCCACGCCTGCGGCCGTGGGCCGCCATGGCGGCCGACACCTCGACCGCCACCACACCGGAGGCACCCCAGACGGGCCAAACAGCGGCGAAGATGCCAGTGCCGGCGCCCACGTCAGCGACCCGCACGTGCCCGCCAACCGGCAGGTGGGGCCGCACAGCCCGGCCCCACCGGTCGAGCACCTCGTTGGGCATCGCCGTATTGCCGGGTACAGGTCCGCCACCCGGTCGTAGTCCACCAGCTCGGATCCGGCCACACGGCGAGCCTGCCCCGCCGACGCCACGCTCGTGTCCTGCATCTACGGACTTGAGCCCGCTGAGGGACTCCGCCTCGCTTGCACGGATCCGGCGTAGGGGGGCGCTGCCCTGTAAGTGTCAGGACCAGCCCATCGGTCGGTGGGAGGCTGCTGCCGTGAGCGATCTCTCGGCCTTCTATCCGGAGCTGCAGCCTGCAAACGAGAGGGTGGTCCTTGAGCAGCATCTGGATTTCTGTCGGCGGGCGGCAGTCGCGAGGATCGAGGACCTGGGCGACGAGACGGCATCCATGATGCCGCTGCCGGCGACGCAGCTCACGGTGGGTGGCCTGATGAAGCACCTCGCGTGGGCTGAGGACCGCTGGTTCGTCGGCAAGATGCTCGGCCAGCCGCTTCCGGAGCCGTGGCTGTCGGCTCCGTTGGCCGACCAACCGGACTGGCCCTTCGAGTCGAGCCGTGACGATTCAGTTGGTGACCTCGTGGCCTGGTACCGGGCTGCGTGCCAACGCAGTCGCGGATGCAGCAGCCCGCTACGACTCCCTCGACGCCGCCGCGGCGGTGATCTCGTTCGGAAAGGCGCCGGTGACGCTGCGCTGGCTGCTCGTGCACATGATCCAGGAGACCGCGTGGCATCTAGGCCATATGGACCTGCTCCGCGATGGCCTCGGCGCACCTCCCTCGCCTCAATGAGCGGCCAGACCGGCTCGACGCAGCGCTTCGCTGTACGAGGATGTCGGCATGGGATCGCAGCAGGTCGGTGACCTGGCGCGCGCAGTGCTTACGGCGGAGCACTACTACCTTCCTGACCGTGAGAATGACCCGAAGTACGGCAGCACGGAGGCAGGATCGCCAACGAGCTCGTCGCCCTGGTCCTCAATCAGTCCTCAGGACGCAGCGCTCCCGACAGACACGACGAGACCTCGCTCGACGCCGAGCACCTGGTCGCCGGCACCTGCACGAACGCTAGTTCGGCATCCTCGACCGGGCCGGACGATCCGGCCTACAGGCCGGCTCACCGTCACACACCGCCCCTCACCTGGGGCAGAGCGGGCTACTCCCGTCGCCCGAGGCCCCGTGACACGCCGCGACACGGGGCTGAGCATCCGGTCGAGCACCTGGGCGGCGATGTCCCGGTCGTCCCGCAGCCAGTGGACGAAGGTCCGGGAGACGGTCTCGACGGTGTCGCCCAGGTGCCCGGCGACGGCGGTCAGAGGCGCGCCCTCGGCCAGGAGCGTCGAGGCGCACCAATGCCGGCAGGCGTGGAACACGAACCGGTCTCTCGCCGGCCTCGGCGAGCGCTGGTCGCCACCCGCTCGCATAGAACTGGTCGCGTCGCAGCATCGGAGCCCCGCGCAAACCGCAAAACAGCATGCCGTCGGCTGCGTGGTCCCTCACGTGCCGGCGCAGCTCCACCGCAACGAGGCTCGGCACCGTGATCGTCCGGACCTTCTCGGCCTTGGGCGTCGTCAGCCGGCACTCGTTCCCGATGCGCTGCATCTGTCTGTCGACGGTCACCCGCCGCTGCCTCCAGGTCGAGGCGGTCGGCGGTCATGCCCAGGACCTCACCCACCCGCAGCCCGGCCAGCCCGAGCGCGATGGCCGCCCGGAACTTGTTCGGAGCGCCGGCCAGGATCGCCAGCGCTTCGGCCCGTGTCGGCACATCTTCGGGCCCGACCTGGCCGGTCGGATCGCCGGCCCGGGCCTTGGGTGCCCGCAGGCCGGCGGTCGGGTCCCGGCCGATGCGCCCGGATGCGTCGGCCGCCCGCATGATCATGCCGGCGTAGGCCATCGTCAGCTTCACCGTGGGGTGGGCGTAGTCCTGCGCCAGCGCCGCCCTGACACGCTTCAACATGAGTTGGTCGACCGCCGCCAGCGGTGCCTTGCCGATCAGCGGGTCCAGGCGGGCCTTGATGTAGGGCCACGACTCCTGCGTCGTGTCCTTCCAGTCCTGGCCCTCGGCCCACTCGGCGGCGAAGTCCGAGAACCGCTGGCGGCCCCGCGCCGGGTCGACGTAGCTCCCGGAGGCCTTGACGCTCTCCACGTTGGCGGCATGCACGTCGGCATCCCTCTTCCGCCGATACACCTTGCTCCGGGCCTCGCCCTCCGGCGAGCGCCAGCGGGCCCGCCAGGCGGTGACCTTGCACCGGCACCTGTCCTCGCCGGCCGGCTTGACCCGACCCTCTGCGCACACCGCTCGCACAGCCGCCAGCGATGCGGCTCGACGTGAGCCATCAGGCGCACCAGTCGGCAGCGCACTCCGTGTCCGTCGATCGCCTCGTCAGCCGGTATGAGGCTGCTCCCAGGAATGGTCATTGCCCGCTGACGGGGTGATGAACAACATCTTCACCCCGTCGGGAGAGTCGTTGCAGTGCCAATGGCCGCGCGGAACGACGGCGAGATCGCCGCTGTGGAGCGTCCGCGACGTATCTCCGTCGGGTGACCGCACGGTCAGTTCGCACTCGCCTGCGAAGACGAGGAGAAGCTCGTCCCCTGCGGAGTGGAGCTCCCATGGCGGGCGGCCCTTGAAGCTGGCGACTCCGACCGTGCAGTCATGGAACTCGAATGCTCCGATCGGGCTCGGCGGCTCCTCGGTCACCGTTGCGAGGTCGATGACTTCCATGGCGGCGACGGCTTCAGCGCTCAAGTTGTGCACACGCACGTGTCCCCCTTTCGTTCTGCGACGATGCTCGCAGGACGCGCCGACCGAGTCGACGATCGCCGTGTCCTTGGCAGGTTGTGCAGAGGCGGAGCGACAAGACCGGGAGTCATGACCGATGAGGCGATTGGCGTCTGGTTGATCCTCGCCGAGCTTGCGCGGAGCCAGACCTGAGGGTGGGGCTCACCCACGATGCTGGATCTTCCGCCGTCACCACGCTTCGTCGTGACGGCCGGTTGAGCCCTCGTGGGCCGCCACCGGCGTCCGCCCAATAGCCATCGCAAGAGCGTCACCCATCAGCTGAGACAAGCTGTCACCCGTCAAGCGGAGTCGGACACGGTCCCCGACGTGAAGTGGTGAGGATTCTCTGTACTCCGTTTCGAGCTGGCGGATCCGCACGAGACGATGAGTACCGCTTGGTCGCCGATCCCAGGTCAGCGCCGGGAACGTCCGTTCGCTACCGTCCGCCGGAGACGTCGTTTCGCAGTCCGGCTTACAGGCCGGCTCACCGTCACCACACCATCTGACCTGGGCATCGGCCGCTACTCCCCCGCCCCGGTCCTCAGCCAGTCTTCAGCGACCTCGCCGCCGGATCGGCGCCGACGGCAATGAGTTCTGCGTACTCGGATCGCGCTGTCTCGCTGAGCCGGCGATCTGGGTCGTCAGGATGCGTAGATTCCGTCAGCTGGCGCCGTGGCGGGCTCGCAGGACGATGTCATCGACGTGGATCGCAGCGGTGGCGGCCCCGGGCGGACGGGGGCGCTTCTCGTGAACCTCGATGTCCCAGGCCGATGTCTGGGCGAGCGCAGCGGCGAAGTCGTCGACCGTCACGTGGGCGTCCGGGTCGAATGGCCGGCTGTGGGCCAGCGTGTCGATCGGCGCACGCATCGGCTCGAGGTCGTGGCTGACGACGAGCAGCGTGCCACCGGGAGCGACCGCGTTGATCAGGTTGCGAACCCCGCGGCCATCGGGGGTGCGGGGGATCGATGCGTACTGCGCCGACACGAGGTCGAACGCTCCCACTTCGAACGCATCGAGCGCGTTCGCGTCCGCGTGATGGCACTCGACGCGTAGACCGCGGCGCTCGGCCTCGGCCTGGACCCGGTCCAGAGCGCGCTGCGAGATGTCACTCGCAGTCACGCGCCAACCCTGCTCGGCCAGCCAGATGGCGTCGCCCCCCTCGCCGGCGCCGACATCGAGCGCGCGGCCCGGGGCGAGGCCCCTGATCTCGGTGACGAGCGTGCCGTTCGGATTCCCGCTCCACACCTGGTCGCCCCTGTAGCGGTGGTCCCAGTCGGCCTCGTAGGCCGATGGTCGGGCGGCAGCTCGGATGTCGTCGTGGGCGAGGCTGAAGCTGATCATGCCGCCGACCCGGCTACCGGCGGCCGCGGCCTGCAGCACCTGCTGGCTCGGATCGGTCACGTTGCCGGCGGCGTAGAGGCCCAGGATCGCGGTGGCCCCGGTCGTGTCCGTCTCGACGTAGTCGCCGAGCCCGTTCGGGTGCTCTGCGGGAGCCAGACCGAGTGATGCGAACGGTTCGGTCCGCACCCTGAACCGGGGGCCGATCGCGACCGCGTCGGCATAGATGCGGGCACCGTCGGTCAACTCGATCGCCGCGACGTGCCCGTCGTCGCCCGTGACGACGCGCCGGACGGGTCCGTCGACGACGTTCACCCCGGCGTCCCGCAGGGCCTCGACGTCGGGGTCGTCGGCGTCGATGCCGTCATGCAGCACCAGCGTGAAACGGTCACTCAGCTGGCGGAACAAGCCGGCCGGGTGGAGACCCATCGGGTGGGTGACGATCTGGACGATGCGCCGGTCGCGGACCTCGAAACCGTGGCAGAACGGGCAGTGGATGACGTCGCCGCCCCAGTGCTCGGCCAGCCCGTCGATGTCGGGTAGCTCGTCGACCAGACCGGTGGCGGCCAGCACTCGTCGCGCGACCAGCGAATGGCCGCCGGCGAGCTCGACGCGGAAGTGGTCGTCGTCGACGCGGGTGACGTCGACGGCGCGACCGGCGATGACCTCACCTCCGTAGCTGCGGACCTCGTCGCGACCGATCGCGGCCAGGTCCGCCGGCGGGAGTCCCTCGTGCCCGAGGTAGCTGTGCATGTGGGCGGCGGGGGCGTTGCGGGGCTCGCCGGCGTCAACGACGATCACGGACCGACGCTGGCGCCCGAGTTGGAGTGCGGCGGCAAGTCCGGCGGCTGATCCGCCGATGATGGCGACGTCGCAGTGCCGCTCGACGATCCGGGCTGCGTGTTCGGTCATCGACTCGACGATACGGTCCTAGCCCGACGGAACCCGGCGTCCTCGGCCAGGCGCGCGGTGCGAACCGGGGCGTCGGGCCGGCTCAGGTGCGCCCGTCACGCCGGCGCCATCGGGATGCTCTGCGGGTGGCGGAAGAAATCGGTGGGATCGTAACGGGCTTTGATCCGGGCCAGCCGGGGGAGGTTGGCACCGTAGTAGGCGGTGGGCCAGTCCGGGAGGTCGGGGTCGGCGAAGTTCTGGAACGCCCGGTTGGAGCCCCAGGGGTGGACCGAGGCCCACGAGGCGTCGAGCCACCGGCGACCCCCGTCGGTTCCGGCCGCCGCCGGCGACCCGGTGGCCACCGCGTGCTTGAGGAGGAACTGCGCGTCGCGATGGACGAAGGCGGTGGCGCCGGGGTCGCGCCGGTTGTAGGCGCCGCCCCAGGGCATGAAGTCGAGCTCCCGCGACTCGCCGGAGGCGCGGGGCAGGCCCAAGGCACGGAGCAGGCTCTCGATCGCCTCCGGCGGCAGGGGTCGGGCGAAGAACTCGGACCGGGCTCGCAGGTACGGCCGCGCGTCGGGGTCGCCGAGGGCGGCCCAGAACGCGCGGGTGCCGGGGTGGCTCGTGTGGCGCCGCGTCGCGCTCGCCGGATCGGTCCCGACCCGGTCCACGAGAGGGCGGAGGACGCTGTCGGCGTCGCTCGCAGGGCCGAAGATGGTGCCGTACAGGTCGACCGAAGGCGGAGTGTCCGGCTCGCCGCCACTCGTGACCTTGAGGCTGGCGGCCAGCTCGTCGGGTCCCGACGGCGCCCAGCGCTGCCACGCGTCGACGACTGCGGCGGCGCTCGCCGCCGGCCACGCCAGGTGGAAGCTGGTGGCCGCGGGGGCCGCGACGCTGGCCAGCTCGAGGTCGGTGACCACCCCGAAGCTGCCGGCGCCTGCGCCCCGCAACGCCCAGAACAGGTCCGGTTCCCGGTCGTCGTCGCAGTCGATGATGCGCCCGTCGGCCAGGACGATCTGGGCGCCGAGCAGCTGGTCCGAGGTGGTGCCGTGGGTCCGCCCCAGGATCCCGAGGCCGCCGCCGAGGGCGAGCCCGGCGATCCCCACCTCCGGGCATGTGCCGCCCGCGATGGTCACGCCGTGCCGGTCGAGCTGCTCGTACAGCCCGCCGAGCCGGGTGCCGGCGCCCACCCGCACCGAGCCCGCCGCGACCGCCACCGCCCGGAGGCCGCCGACGTCGACGAGGACGCCGCGGGTGGAGGAGTGATCGGCGAAGCTGTGTCCCCCGCTGCGGATGGCGTGGGCGAGGCCGTGCCGGACGAGGAACCGGATGGCCTCGGCGACGTCCTCGGGCGTGGCGCAGCGCACGATTGCCTCGGGCCGGAGGTCGTCGAACCGGGCGTTGAAAGCGGGGGCATGCCGCTCGTGGTCGGGTGATCCGCGAAGGAGGACGTCACCGTCGATCGCTCCCGCCAGGGCGGCCCAGGGCGGTGTCATCGGGCGCACGCTAACGAACAGGATGCGTCTCGACGGCGTCAGTGTTTGTGGCCCTGGCGGCCGAGGGTCTCCACGGGGGTCGCGCCGGGGCGGGTCCATTGCGGTACGGGGCGGCTGGTCGGGCCCCAGGCGGCGACGCCGTCGGCGTCCGAGCGCCAGTACCAGCAGATCGGCGAGCCGTGCCCACCGACCGGCGAGCCGGCCTCAGGGGCTTCGGGCCAGCCCTCGGGGTTGTCCTCCCACCCCTCGCGGCGGCCGTAGGGCGTCATGTCGAGCAGGCCCAAGGACCCGTTGGCCGGCTCGTTGCCGCGCCCCGTCGTGGAGTAGGTGAGGAACACGCGGTCGCCGTCGCGCAGGAAACAGACGATGTGCCCCATGTCTCCGCCGACCGGCGCCTCCACGCCCCGCACCGAGTACCAGGGCTGGGTGTAGCCCATGAACTCGACGTAGGGAGCCACCTCGTCCCACGGGCCCGAGGTCAGGACGGCGAACGACACGCCCCGGGCGTTCAGGTAGACGGCGTCCGTCACGTGCCAGGCCGTGGTGGTGCAGCCCTCGCACTGCCCCTGGTACGGCGCGCCGTCGTACCACATGTGCTGGTAGACGACGAGCTCGTCGCGCCCCTGGAACAGGTCGACGAACGGGACCGGCCCGTCGACGCCGGTGACCTCGACGGCGCCGTCGAGCTCGACCATCGGCAACCGCCGCCGGGCCGCGGCGATCGCGTCGCCCTCACGGGTGTGCGCCTTCTCGCGGACCAGCAGCTGCTCGCGCGCCGCCTGCCAGGTCGCCAGGTCGACGACTGGCGGCTTGCCGGGGAGGTTGCTGCTCGCGTTGCCGGTGGTCGTCATGGTGTCCTCCGCTGTCTGGTCTCGTGCGCTCGCGCGCTCCCTGGGGAGCCTGTCAGCTCGTGGATGTCGGCCAGGTTCTTCGCTTCCATGGTCCTTCCACTTCTCGTACGACCCGTGCTCACCGGCCCGGGTCGGGATACCGCCGGGTCAGGCGACGAGCAGGGCGTCCATCTGGCCGACCGCCAGCTTGATGCCCTCTCCCACGCCCTTGGCCAGCTGGTCCATCTGCTCCCGCGAGTCGAACACCGAGCTCAGCTCCATCCGGGTGCCACCCTCGTGCTCCCTCAGGGCCACCTGAGTCGTGATGGTCGGCATGTCGGTGTCAGGCGAGCCGTCCGGGTGGGCGAACCCGTCGATGAACTCGAGGGACTTGGGCGGGTTGACCGATGTCACCCGCCACCAACCGTGGTGCTCGTCGCCCTCCGGGCCGGTCATGGAGTAGGTGACCCCACCGCCGGGGGTGAGGTCGTGCCGGTCCACGGTGGCGGGGTAACCCGGCGGCCCCCACCAGCGCTCCAGCTGCCGCGGGTCGGCCCAGAGCTGCCACACCCGCTCGATCGGCGCATCGAAGTCAGCGACGAGGGTGAATCTCAGGTTGTCGAGATCCGTGTCGCTGCTGGTGACGGTCATGTGCCTAGTCCTCTCGGGTTGGTGTCTCGGGGATCGGGTCCCCGGCGAGCAGGTGGGACATCCGGTCCACCCGCGCGCGCCAGGCCATCTCGAGCTGGTCGAGGGCCTGCCGGGCCTGGCCGACCGCATCGGGATCGGCACTCACGAGCTGCTCCCGTCCGCGTCGCTCCTTGGTGACGAGGCCGGCTCGCTCCAGCACCGCGACGTGCTTCTGCACCGCGGCGAAGCTCATCGGGTAAGCGCCGGCCAGTCGCGACACCGACAGCTTGCCGCCGACCGAACGGCGCAGGATGTCCCGACGGGTGGCATCGGCCAGCGCATGAAACAGGTCGTCGACAGCCTCGTCGGTCAACTCACGTACAACCATCTGGTTGTACGTTAGCGGCGGGTATGGGGGTGTCGCAAATCGTTCATGGCGCCGCGCGTGTCGAGAACGCGTCGGTGGCTCCGACTCAGGAGTGCAGAACCTGGGTCGGCGATGACCCGACTACCGACGACCAACCTCCGTTTCCACATCACCTACGGAGAGCTGACCCCCCGATTACCGAAGGAGCACCAGCCATGTCACTTGCCCGCGTCCAACAGATCTCCATCTCGCTCGACGGTTTCGCGACCGGCGAAGGTCAGACCCACGACGCACCGTTCGGTCACGCCGGCGAAAGGCTGCACGAGTGGATGTTTGCCACCCGGTGCTGGCGCGAAAGGGTCGGCGAGCCCGGCGGGAACGGCGGCGTCGACGACGCCTTCTTGCGGCTGCACGATCCTGGGATCGGCGCCGAGATCATGGGGGCCGGGAAGTTCGGCCCGCCGGGATGGCACGAGGACCCGGAGTGGACGGGCGCATGGGGTCCCAACCCGCCGTTCCACACCCCGACCTTCATCCTCACCCATCACCCACGCCCGTCGATCGAGATGGAGGGCGGCACGACGTACCACTTCATCGACGCTTCGCCGGCCGAGGCGCTCGAGACGGCCCGCGAGGCTGCGGGCGGCAAGGACGTCCGCATCGGCGGGGGTCCCACCATGATCCGCGAGTTCCTTGCTGCCGGGCTCGTCGACCACATGCACATCGCGGTGGTCCCGATCCTGCTCGGCCGAGGCGTAAGCCTCTGGGACGGATTGGAGGGCCTCGAGCAGGACTACGAGGTCGAGGCCACCTCCTCGCCCAGCGGAGTCACGCATGTGACCTTCACCCGTGCGGGTGCCTGACCACCATCCCCGATACCGCGACCGGCCACATCGGGCGTTCACCCGATCACCGGGTTCGCCACTGCTGTCACACGCGAGCTCCCTGTCTTGTCTTCGTGTTGTCCGGACGCGAAGGGAGTCGCCATGAAGGTATTCGTCGCCGGTGCCACGGGTGCGCTCGGCATGCAGCTTGTTCCCCTGTTGGTCGGCCATGGGCACGGTGTCGTCGGGATGACCCGCACGGAAGCCAAGCGAGACCAGCTACGCAGCCTCGGCGCGCAGCCCGTGGTCGCCGACGCGCTCGATGCCGACGCCGTGGGCCGGGTTGTGGGCGAGACAGAGCCCGACGTGATCGTGCACCAGCTCACCGCCATACCGCCGAAGATCAACATGCGACGCTTCGAACGCGAGTTCGCGCTCACCAACCGGCTGCGCACCGAGGGCACCGATCACCTGCTGTCGGCTGGCCGGGCGGTGGGCGTCAAGCGCTTCGTCGCCCAGAGCAACGCCAGCCTGTACGCCCGCACCGGTGGGCCGATCAAGTGGGAGGATGCTCCAGTCGACGACGATCCTGCTCCGGAGATGCGTCAGGGACTCGCGGCGATCCGTCACGTCGAGGCGGCGGTCACGGGTGCGCAATGGACCGAGGGTGTCGTGCTGCGGTACGGCTGGTTCTACGGCCCCGGCACTTCGATCGCTCTCGACCCCCTCGGCAGCCAGATCGAGATGATCCGCAAGCGCCAGGTGCCCATCGTCGGCGGGGGCACGGGCGTCTGGTCCTTCATCCACATCGAGGACGCCGCCGCGGCAACGGTCGCCGCGATCGAGGGCGGACCTGCCGGTATCTACAACGTCGTCGATGATGAACCGGCCTCCGTGTCCGAATGGGTCCCGGAGCTGGCGGCGATCGTCGGTGCGAAGCGACCGCTGCGCGTGCCGCGTTGGGTCGGACGCCTCGCCGCAGGTGAGTGGGCCACGGTGGCCATGATCGAGCTTCGCGGCGCCTCGAACGACAAGGCCAAGCGCGAGCTGGACTGGCAGCTTCGCTTCCCGAGCTGGCGGCAGGGCTTCGCCAAGGGGCTCGGCTGACATGGCGGAGCTGCTCGACGAGCTGCGGCCTCGGGCGTTCGCCATCGCCTACCGGATGCTCGGCAGCGTGGCCGAGGCCGAGGATGTCGTGCAGGAAGCGCTCTTGCGCCTGCACGGCGTCCTCGATGCAGGCGAGGAGATCGAGGTGCCGGAGGCCTACCTGGCGACCGTCGTCACCCGGCTCGGCATCAACCGGCTCCGCTCGGCGCAGATGCAACGGGAGACCTATTTCGGCGAATGGCTGCCGGAGCCGGTGGTGACTGGGGGCCTGGACGATCCTGCCGTCCACGCGGAGATGTCGGACTCGCTGTCGCTCGCCTTCCTCGTCCTGCTGGAGCGCCTGACGCCCGAGCAACGGGCCGTGTTCCTGCTCCGGGAGGTGTTCGACTACGGCTACGACGCCATCGCCGAGATCGTCGGCAAGAGCGAGGCCGCGTGCCGGCAGCTGGCGGTGCGGGCCCGCCGGCACATCGAGCAGGAGAGGCCCCGCTTCGAGGCCTCACGCCAGGAGCACGACGATCTGGCCCGCAAGTTCATGACGGCCACGCAGACGGGTGATCTCGACGGGCTCGAGGCCCTGCTGGCCCACGACGTGGCCCTGCACGGTGACGGTGGCGGCAAGGTGCGCGCGCTGGCGCACCCGCTGTTCGGGCGCCGCCAGGTGGCGCGGATGGTGCTGAGCTTCATGCAGGTCGTCAAACGCATCGACGGCTACTCCACCCGACCGGTCGAGGTGAACGGCCGTCCCGGCGCCCTGGGCCTCGACGAGCAGCAGCGGGTCCTGTATGTGATGTCGCTCGACATCGCCGATGGCCGGATCCAAGGCATCCGCGGGATCGTCAACCCCGACAAGCTCCGCCACCTCGGCCCCGTGTCCGACCTCCTGCCCGCGCCGTTCTCGCCTGGACCGTCATTGGAGTGACCTGGTGATACCGAGCGGGCCTGTGCCCTGACGGGGACCGTCCGGGAACGCCGGATCTCAACCGACCAGACGTGCAAGCCTCTTCGGCGCCTGGATCAGATAGCTCTCTCGCACGAGCTCGGCGACCTCGTCCCAGTCCGCCGGACGTCGTGCGAGGTCGAGGTAGTACGTCACCCAGCCATGACGAGCGACGTACTTGGGCAGTCCGAACCGCTCGGAGTCAGACGCGACGAGCTCCTCGTTCTCTCCGGGTGCCGCTCGGACAAGGAGGCCGATGCGCCCGTCGCCGTGCTCGTCGACGACGAACCACGCAAAGTTCTTCTTGCCGACCACGAACCCCCTGTGCGGCGGGTGCCGATCGTCCGCAGTCGCCTCGGGGAGCGCGAGGCATAGCTTCGTCGCTCGATCGAGTAGCTCTGCTTCCACGGCCACATCCTTCACGAAACGGCGGCCGGTCGCCCGCCTCGTACCGCCGGGTCGGGGCGCAACGGCGGGAGACCTTCCGCAACGTTCGCGGCGCCGGGCCCAGGGAGTAGCTCGACGTCGCCGGCGTGCATCGACTCTCCGCAGTGTGCGCAGCGCAGGTCGACACGGCTGACCTTGCCGCATGCGTGGTGGCGGTAGAGGACCGGCGGGCCGGCCTCCCCGGCGAGCCACTTGTCACCCCAGGCGGCCATCACCATCAGAAGGTCGACGAGCTCAGCGCCCTGCTCCGTCAGGACGTACTCGGACCGCGGTCGCCGGTCGTAGGGTCGGCGCTCGAGCACGCCGCGCTCGACGAGGTGATTCAGCCGCTCGCTGAGGACCTTGCGCGAGATGCCGAGGTCCGCCTGGATCTCGTCGAACCGGGTGAAACCGGCCCACACGTCCCGCAGGACCAGCGGCGACCAGGGCTCCCCGATGATGTCGAGCGTGCGCGCGATCGAGCACGCCATCCCGCCGAAGTTCGTGCGCTGCATGGAAGCAGTCTAGCCGTCAGGGTTCCCTCAGGGAACTCAGCGTGTTAAGGTGGCAGCGTCTCTTAAGGAAACTCTGGGAGGATCACCGGTATGAGCAAGGTCTTCAGCGCCCTCGCGGTGTCCGTCGACGGCTACATCACCGGTCGCGATCCCGGCCCCGGACGCGGACTCGGCGATGGGACGATGCTCTTCGACTGGTACGGCGACGGCGACACGCCCAGCCAGGTGTTCGACGGGTTCAGGCTGAGCGAGCCCAGCGCCCGGGTCTTCGACGCTCTCGCCAGACGCGTGGGTGCGGTCGTGGCGGGCCGCAACACCTATGAGGACTCCGACCACTTTGGAGGTGACAGCCCCCACCCGACGGCCCGGCTGTTCGTCCTCAGCCATCGGCCGGCGCCGGAGATGACCAACCGGCAGACCCTCGTCACCACCGGCATCGAGGGCGCGGTCGCGGCCGCTCGCGAGGCCGCCGGCGGCAAAGACGTCGGTCTCATGGGCGGCGGCGTCGTGACCGAGGCGTTGAAGGCCGGGCTCGTCGACGAGGTGATCCTCCATCAGGTGCCCATCCTGCTGGGCGGCGGCCGACCCTTCTTCCAGACGTTCCCCGAGCACGTGCGCCTCCGCCTCGTCGAAGCCGTCCCGGCGCCAGGGGTCACCCACCTCCACTACGAGGTCGTCCGGTGATCCTCATCACCGGAGGCCTCGCACTCGAGACGCCCGCCGACCACGTCGCGTGGCTCGCCGACAACCCCCGTTAGGAGAAGAGATGCTCGACCCCGACGTACGCCGCCTCCTCGACGGCACCTCGCTGGCCCACATCGCCACCGTCCTGCCGGACGGCTCGCCCCACACGGTGCCGCTCTGGGTCGGCACCCACGGCGACCAGATCGTCTTCCTCACCGGTCCCCGCTCGCGCAAGGCCCGCAACCTGCGCCGCGACCCGCGGGTGGCGATGTCCCTGGCACCCGCCGACAACCCGTTCCAGCCGGTCATCATCCGCGGCCGGGTCATCGACTGGATCGAGGGCGACGCGGCCTGGGAAATCATCGACCAGATCGCTACGAAGTACACCGGCGCGCCCTACCCCCGAGGTGAGGAGCGCATCGTTGCCGTCGTCGAGCCCGAGCGGCAGACCGTCGGCGTCAGCTGAGCGAACGAGAAGAGGCCCTCCCGCAGGACCTCTCAGCGCTCGAAGTCGATCCGCATCACCCGCCGGCGTTTGGTGGGGGTGCTGACCTCGGTGAACCCGGCCTCGGCGAAGACCTGCACCGCCCCGACGTGGACCTCGCCCCAGGTGATCTCGACGCCGGGTTGGGTGACCATGGCGTAGCCCTCGACCGCGGTTGCGCCCTGCTCCCGGGCGTGGTCGGCGGCGGCCCGCGCCAGCGGGTAGGTGATACCCCGGCCCCGGTAGCCCTTGCGGACGCAGAAGCAGGTCACGGCCCAGACGCCGTCGTCGTCCTTGTCCTCGGTCCGCCCGGTCCACGGCACCCTCAGGGTGCGCAGTTTCGGGTAGGCGACGCGCGGCTCGACCGCCACCCAGCCGACCGGCTCGTCCTCCACGTACGCGACCAGGCCGGTGGTGTGCCCCGCCTCCGGCTTCCCGCAGGCGGTGCCGGCGCGGTGCATGGCCAGTCGCTCCTCCAGGCTGGTGTCGCGCCACAGCCAGCCCGTGACCTTGAACCGTTGGCACTGGCAGTGGAACGGGTAGTCGGCGGTGCCGAAGATCGCCTCCAGGTCCTGCCAGGTGGCGTGGTTGGCGGGAACGATCCTCAGCTCGTCAGCGGGGACGGGGTCTGTCATGCCCCCATCCTCATGCCGCGGGCCCATCCCCGGGCGCGCGGGGCCGCGCGGGGAGACTGGGGGCATGGCATTCGGACAGCAGGCAGGGCCGCCGGCGTCGCGTCGCGAAGTGCAGGAGCTGCTTACGCTGCTGCACGACGCCGGTCACAGCGACTTCCGCGACGCCCGCGGGCCGATGGGGTTCACGCAGCGCCAGGCGGCCGGCAAGTTCACGCGCGACGAGGCGGCGGCGTTCATCGCCCAACTCCAGGAGGCCGAGTCGTCGGGCGAACCCGCCGTGGCCCGGCCTCCGAACCCGAGGATGTCGGCCGCCGAGCAGGTGCTGCGCCGCATGCCGGCCGAGCAGTTGGCAGCGGAGCTGCAACGCCGCGGCTGGGTCGTCATCGAGCCGTAGTGGCTGTGGATCGGCTCGTGCGTCAGGCCGGTTCCTGAGCCACGACCAGGTGAGCACCGAGGGGCAGGGTTGGTGCGGTGCTGGGTAAGCCTCGTTCATCGCACGCCGACGACCCGCGGAGGTAGCCCATGGCGACGCATGACGATCTGCTCGAGCTGGAGCGCGCCGGCTGGAAGGCCCTGTCGGCGAACGGCGATGCGGCGGCGTTCTATGCGGGGGTACTCGCCGGGCAGGTGCTCATGCTGCTCCCGGGCGGCCTCGTCATCGACGACCGGAACGACGCCATCGACGCGATGCGGGGCGCAGCCTGGACATCCTTCGAACTGTCCGACGAGCGCGTCCACGATCTCACGGACACGTGCGCCGTCGTCGCCTACCGGGGCTCGGCCCGCCGCGGCGACGACGAGTACACGGCCCTCTTCAGCAGCACCTACGTGCTGGATCACCGCGCCTGGCGGCTTGCCGTCCACCAGCAGACCCCGATCTGATCGGCGTCCCGAAGGAGGATGTGCTCGATGCGACAGCTCGCCCAGCCCCGCGTTCTTCTCGATGGCCTCGCCATCGGAGAGTCTCCACGTTGGCATGACGGCCGTCTCTGGCTGTGCAACTGGGGCGCCGCCGAGATCGTCGCCGTCGGCCTCGACGGCTCCCGTGAGGTGATGGGGCCGGGGCCCGACCTTCTGGGCTGGAGCATCGGGTGGCTACCGGACGGGAGGATGCTCGTCACCGGTGAGGAGCTGGTCCACGTGGAGCCTGACGGCTCCCGAGCTCGGCACGCCGATCTCGATCACATCTCGCCCCACGGCTGGAACGAGCTGACCGTGGACGGCCGCGGCAACGTGTACGTCAACACGATCAACTTCGATTTCGCCCACTTCGACGACGTCCTCACGACCGGCGAGGCACCCGGGAAGATCGCACTGGTGACGCCGGACGGCGACGCCCGCGAGGTCGCCAGCGACCTGGCTTTCCCCAACGGGATGGTCGTGACGCCGGACAACTCGACCCTGATCGTCGCCGAGTCGTTCGCCCAGCGACTCACCGCCTTCGACATCGCCTCCGACGGCAGCCTCTCGAACCGCCGGGCATGGGCCGAACCGGTGGGCCCGGACGGCATCTGCCTCGACGCCGACGGGTGCATCTGGGCGTCCTCCGCCGCGATGACGAACGACTGCGCGCGCATCGGCGAGGGCGGCGAGGTGTTCGAGAGCGTCGAGCTCGACCGGTCGTGCTTCGCGACCATGCTCGGGGGGCCCGACCGGCGCACGCTGTTCATGCTCGTCGCGGACTGGCGCGGGCCCGAGAGTGTCGACGACACGATCGAGGCGAGAACCGGACAGGTGCTCGTCGTCGACGCCCCCGCATCCGGGGTCGGCTGGCCCTAGTGGGCGCTCGACGGGGAGCAGACCGCGCACGACCTCGGTGTGTCATCCGGTCGAGCACCTACGCCGGTATGTCGCTGGCGCGTGGGCGGTGGGGTCGGGCATCGTCGGCTCCGGTGAGGATTCGTACTGCGTCGCCGCGAGACATCGATCACTGCATCAGGGTGCTCGCACAGCTCCCTGACTACTTCACGCCCGATACGCACGAGGAGGTGCGGCGCGGCATCTCGAACCATCGTGCCTGGGTGGCCACCCGTGGCCGAGACGTCATCGGGTTCGTGGTGCTGGAGCGCCGGTACCCGACGACGGCAGAGATCACCTTCGCCGCCGTCCTGCCGACCGAACAGGGGCTGGGTGTCGGCACCGGGCTGGTCGACACTGCGCTCGGGGCCCTGGCCGACGACGGTGTCGTGATCGTCGAGGTCAAGACGCTCGATGCCAGGGCCGGCTACGAGCCCTATGTCGCGACCCGAAGGTTCTGGGAGCACCGGGGCTTCCGCCAGATCGACTGCATCGATCCACTACCGGGCTGGCAGCCGGGCAACCCGTCCGCGATCTACATCGCCGCCCTGGCCCCGACGCGATAGCCACCGGCGCTCGTTTCCCGGCCGGCGCCCGCTGCTGGCGGCTACGTGCCCTGCTCCCGGGAGGCCGCCTCGCGGGCCTCGGGGATCGTCGGTTCGAACAGCTCGACCGGGTTGCCCGACGGGTCGTCGACGAGGATCTGCTTGCCTCCCACGCCCGTCACGATCTCGTTGCGGAAGTGCACGCCGGCCTCGCGCAGGCTGGCCACCTTCGCTTCCAGGTCGCCGACCTCCAGCGAGAATCGGTTCCAGCCGCCCGGCTCGGGGACCGTGCCGTCCGGCATCGCCTGGCCGCCACCGCCCTGGCCGCCGAGCAGCGCTGAGCGCGAGCCGCAGGT
This sequence comes from uncultured Acidimicrobiales bacterium, assembly GCA_963830865.1. Classification (GTDB taxonomy): domain Bacteria; phylum Actinomycetota; class Acidimicrobiia; order Acidimicrobiales; family VFJN01; genus ZC4RG19. The sequence continues at coordinate 20,134 of CAWHNU010000005.1, forward strand.
CGTCCCGCGCCACCATCGCGAAGGTCGGCGCCGGGTGCATCACCTCGCGGAAGCCGAGGTGCTCGCAGTAGAAGCCGAGCGCGGCGTCGACGTCGTGCACGATGTAGCGGACAGTGGCCATGTCGCCTCCCTCAGCCGCGCGCCGGCGTTGGGGTCGGCGTCGCGACATATCCAGTCATGTCCCTCCGGATCACGGACCCCATACGCGCGTGGGCCGAATGATCAGCGGGAGACCGGGCGCCGACGAGCCACGCGGCGGGCCCGGCGCTCCTCGCGGAGCAGCCTCGCGAGCCGGGCGTCGACCGGATAGCCAGTGGATCGGTATGTGGTCATGGCGTACGCAACGCTCGCGAGGCCGATGCCTTCCCGTTGAACCAGCTCGGCACGAGAAGCTCGGAGCCGACGATGCGGACCGGCCACGGTGCCTGGGTCGCGGGGACCCGGCGCAGCCGGCGGGGAAGCGCCGGCGTCGTGCCGGCGTCGTGGGGGGGTGTGGTGGGGAGCATGACCCGATCGTGCGGCCGGCGGGGCCTCCGGCACATCGGGCATCGTCCTCATTCGTGGCGGGCTTACGAGGTAAGGGGCCCGGCTAAGACGGGTGTCATGGTGACCCACGCCACACGAGGGCCGTCGCGGGCTGAGCGGCGCGCGACGGGCGGTCAGCAGGCCGGCGCCGCGTCCGTCGGCAGGTGGTCCGCCGGGTCGTCGCCCTCCGCCCGCATCACACCGGCGATCGTGCACAGCGCGGCGTCCGCCTGGGCGTCCAGCTCGGCGAGCCCGGCCAGCTCGTCGCCGGCTGCGCCGAGGCCCGTGGCGCCCGCCGTCGCCTCGGTCTCGATGCTGGTGAGCAGGTCGTAGCGGCGGGCGTAGATCCCCACCAGCTCCTGGTATGCGGGCGCCGACGCGCCGCTGGCGTCGGCCGAGACCGCGGACAGGGCCTCGCCGTTCACCAGGATCCACGACGCCGCGTCGTGGGCGGCCGTCGCCAGGCCGGCGCTGTCGTCCTGGGTGCCCTGGTCGGCCACGCTCCGATGCTTCTCACGCCAGGCCTCGTCCAGCGGGGCGTAGTCGTCCATCGTCGCCGCGGCCGAGTCCTCGCCAGCCGCGGCCCCGGTGCCGCCGGACGCGATGGAGGCGACCAGCCGGCTCGCCATCAGGCCGGAGACCACCAGCATCAGCACGAGGACCCCCAGCCCGAGCAGCACCCAGGCCATCGTCTCGTGCTCCATCGTCTCGTGCGCCGGGACGACCAGCGGTACTTCGGGCGCCGGCTCGGGCCGGGGAGTGCCGTCGATCTGGCGCGTGCCGCAGGTGGGGCAGAAGTTGGCCTCGACCTCGACCGCGTCGCCACAGGCCGGGCACGGCCGCACCGCGGTCACCTCGGGGGTGGCGGTGAACGTCATGCCCAATGGCTGCCCCCGCGGGCCGGGCTTCAACCATAAAGGTGGTATAGGCCCTGGTCAGCCGCCCTCTCCGTCGTCCCCTCCCCGGTCCTCGTGGTCGGTCTCGTCGCCCACGACGTGGAAGTTCTCGTCCACCTGCACGTCCACCTGCGTCCCGTCGTCGAGGGTCACCTCGACCTCGTAGCGGCTCTCCTCGTCGCCGTCCTCGGTCTCCGTGACCGTCCCGCCGCCGGTGTGGGCCAGCGCCGCTGCCGACGCCTTGTCCAGGGCATCCCCCGTGATCGGCTTGTCGGTGCCGTCGTCGTCACCGACCGTCACCGCCGCGGCGCCGGTGCCGGCGACCACGACGAGCGCCGCCGCGGCCGCCGTGATGATCTTGGTGCGTCGTTCCATGGCCACATCCTGCACCCCGGCCGTTGAACGGCACCTGACAGCCGGGTTCAGCGGAGGTTCAGCGCCGTGCCCGCACCATCGCAGCCGGCCAGACTGGAGTCGAGGAATCCCCGGTGAAGCTGCTGCTCGTCGAAGACGACGCCAAGATCTCCGCCGCGCTGGTGCGGGGCCTCACCGCGGAGGGGTACGCCGTCGAGGTCGCCGCCGACGGCGACGACGGACTGTGGCGGGCGACCGAGGGCGCCTACGACCTGGTCGTCCTCGACCTCATGCTGCCCGGGCGCAACGGCTACCGGGTGTGCGCCGACCTGCGGGCCGCGGGCGTGTGGACCCCGATCCTCGTGCTCACCGCCAAGGACGGTGAGCTCGACGAGGCCGAGGCCCTCGACACGGGCGCCGACGACTTCCTCTCCAAGCCGTTCTCGTTCGCCGTGCTGGTCGCGCGGATCCGGGCGCTGCTGCGCCGGGCCGCCGAGCGCGGCGTCTCCCCCACCACGGTCGGCGGCCTGCGGATCGACCCCGCCCGGCGCCGGGCGTGGCGGGACGGTGTCGAGATCGCCCTCACCGCCCGCGAGTTCGACGTGCTCGAGCTGCTCGTCCGCCGGGCGGGCGAGGTGCTGTCGAAGGACCGCATCCTCGCGGCGGTGTGGGACAGCGACTTCGAGGGCGATCCCAACATCGTGGAGGTGTACGTCCGCCGCCTGCGCCGGAAGGTCGACGAGCCGTTCGGCCGCCGGTCGATCGAGACCGTGCGGGGCGCGGGCTACAGGGTCACGGCCGGGGCCGATGGCGCCTGACCGCCGCCGCGGGACGACGGTCCGGTTCCGCATCACCGCGGTCGCGGCGCTGGCCGTCGCCGCCGTGCTCACACTCACCGGCGCGGCGCTGGTCGTCGCCCAGCGGCGCATCCTGACCGGCAACCTCGACGAGGCGCTGGCCGCCCAGGCCGGCGCGATCGCCGCCTCGGTCGCTGCGGGGCCCGTGCCCGCCACCCTGGTTCCCGGCGTGGACGACGACGGCATCGGCCAGGTCGTCGACGCCGACGGCCGGGTGCTCGCCGCCACCCCGGGAGACGAGCGGACGACGCCGATCGCCGACCTGCCGGCGGGGTCGACCGAGCGGCGGACCATCGACGACGTGCCGGGCGACGCAGGCGTGCGCTACCGGCTGTTCTCCCGACGGGCCGAGAGCCCGGACGGGCCGGTCGTCGTCCACACCGCCGCCCCGCTCGACGACATCGCCGAGAGCACCGCCCTGCTCGCCCGGTCGCTGGCGGTCGCCGTCCCCGCGGCCACCGCCCTGCTGGCGGTGGTCGTGTGGTGGCTGGTCGGCCGGACCCTGCGCCCGGTGGAGGCGATCCGGCGCGAGGTCGCCGGCATCGGCGCCGGGGGCGCCGGCCTCGACCGGCGGGTGCCGGTGCCCGCCGGCGACGACGAGGTCGCCCGGCTCGCCCGGACGATGAACGGCATGCTCGACCGCATCGAGGACGCGGCCCGCCGCCAGCAGCGCTTCGTGGCCGACGCGTCGCACGAGCTGCGGAGCCCCCTCGCCCGGGTCCGGGCCGAGGTCGAGGTCGACCTCGCCCACCCGGGCGGGGCGGACCCCGACGCCACGGCCGCCAGCGTGCTGGCCGAGGTCGTCGCCATGCAGCACCTGGTGGACGACCTGCTCGCGCTCGCCCGGGCCGATGCCGGGGTCGCGGCCGGCGAGCGCGGCCCGGTCGACCTCGACGACCTGGTCGACCGCCAGGCCCGCCGGCTGCGGGCCGGGGGCCGGGTCGCGGTCGACAGCCGGGGCGTCGGCGCCGCCCAGGTCGTGGGCGACCGGGACCGGCTCGCCCGGGCGATCGGCAACGTGGTGGACAACGCCGCCCGCCACGCCCGGACCACCGTCACACTCGCGGTCGGCGAGGACGGCGATGCGGCGGTCGTGTCGGTGGCCGACGACGGGCCGGGCATCGCGCCCGAGCGCCGGGACGAGGTGTTCGAGCGGTTCAGCCGCCTCGACGGCGCCCGCACGGTGCCCGCAGGCGGCGCGGGGCTCGGCCTGGCGATCGCCCGTGAGATCGTCGTCGCCCACGGCGGCACGATCGCCGTCGACCCCGCCCACGGGCCCGGCGCCCGGCTGGTGATCGCACTCCCGCTCGCCCCCGCCCCACGGACCGCCCCGCCCGGCGACCCCGCGGTCAGCCCCCGGCCGGCGGAGGATCGACAGCCAGCGTCCCCTCCCACACCGTGACCGCGTGGCCGGACACGAGGACCCGGTCGCCGTCGAGCCGCATGCCGACCCGGCCGCCCCGGGCCGAGGCCTGTTCGCCGACGAACTCGCTCCGGCCCGTCCGGGCGGCCAGCCACGGCGCCAGGATGCAATGGGCGGCGCCGGTCACCGGGTCCTCGGGGATGCCGCTGCCCGGCCCGAACACCCGGCACACCGAGTCGACCCCGGGGCGGTCGCCGGGCGCCGCCACCAGCACGATGCCGCCGAGCGCCACGATCGCCGCCGCGTCCGGCACGCACGCCCGGACGTCGGCCGCGCTGGGCACCTCGACCATCACCCAGCCGTTGGGCGTCGCCCACACCCCGGCCACACGGTCGGGGGCGAGGCCCAGCGCCGGCGCCCACTCCGGCGGGTCGGCGACCGGCACCGCCGGGTTGGCCGGCAGCGCCATGACGATCGTCCCACCGTCGCCCGGGGCGCACGTCAGCAGCCCGCTCAGCGTGTGGAACCGCCCCGATCCGCCCAGCACGTGGGCCGACGCCAGCGTGGCGTGGCCGCACAGCTCGATCTCGGTCGTGGGCGTGAACCACCGCAGGTCGTGGTCGCCGTCGTCCCGCGGGGCGACGAACGCCGTCTCCGACAGGTTGAGCTCGGCCGCGACCGCGCGCATCCACGCCTCGGTCGTGGCGGCACGGAGGACGCAGACCCCCGCGGGGTTGCCCGCGAACGGGTTGTCGGTGAACGAGTCGACGACAGTGATCGGCTGGCCCATCCGCCGACTCTACGAGCGGGCCGCCTCCGCCAGGTGGGCCATTTCGTTGAACGACCGCAGCGACGGCGCCGGCCCGCCGCAGCCGATCCGGGTCAGCGAGCCGGGCGCGACCCACATCCGCCACGCCACCTCGTCGCCCACCCCCAGCGCCCAGGCCACGGCGGCCTTGATCGGCGACACATGGGTGACGACGACCACGTCGCGTTCGCCGGCCTCGGCGGCCAGGTCGTCGCACGCGGCCCGGACCCGGGTGCCGAGCGCGGCGAGCGACTCGCCTCCCGGGGGCGCCCAGCCGGCGTCCGATCTCCAGGTCGCCCACGACGCCGCCGGCACGTCACCGATCGGCTGCCCGTCGAGCTCGCCGTAGTCGAGCTCGATCCAGCGATCGTCGACCTCGATACCGACCGGGGTCCCGTCCCCGGCGGCGATCCCGGCGATCGCAGCCGCGGTCTCGCGGCACCGGGCGAGCGGGCTCGTCACCACGCGGGCCAGGTCGAGACCCGCGCACGCCGACCCCAGCGCCCCGGCCTGGCGGACGCCCTCGTCGTCGAGGGGCGGGTCGGCCCGGCCGAGCAGCAGCCCCCGGGCGTTGGCCGCCGTGCGCCCGTGGCGCGCTATCACGATCACGGCAGCGCCACGTCCCGGTCGATCCGGCCCGTGCGCAGGAACCGGGCCCGGCGCTCCGGCTCGTACAGCCGGAAGCGGCGCCAGCACCACCACAGGGCGGCGGCCCCGAGCGCCTCCAGTACCAGGTCGAACGCGCCCCGCGACAGCTCGGGCAGCCGCTGGTCGCTCCACGCCAGCCCGGCGAACGGCCACCAGAACGCCCGGGTGTCGGCCCAGATGCCGTCGAGCAGGAGGTGGAGGAACATCCCGATCGGGATCGCCACCAGCCGCCGCTGCGCCAGCCGTCGCCGGGGCGTGACCAGCATGACCAGGCCGAGGACGACGGCCGCGGCGGCCAAGGCGTGCAGCACCCGGGGAGTCGTGAACGGCAGCTCGGCCAGCGGCAGGAGCGCACCCAGCACGACCAGCCGGTAGTCGATGGCCGGGCTGCGGAACACCAGCCACACGATCACGACCGCCCCGCCGGCGAACCAGAGCAGCACCGGGTGGCCCGGTCAGTCGCGCACGAGGAGGCGGCCGCACTCCTCGCAGTGCACGACCTCGTCGACCCCGAGCTTGCGGATGCGGTCGACCTCGACCGCGGACAGCGCCAGGTGGCACCCCTGGCAGGTCGACCCGACCAGCCGGGCGATCGCCACGCCGCCGAGCTGGGCCCGCAGCGCGTCGTACTCGGCCCACAGGTCGTCGGTCACGTCGCCGGCGGCTGCCTCGCGCTCGGCCCGCACCGTGGCCAGCTCGGCCTGCAGGTCGGCCTCGGACCCGGCCAGCTCGGCCTCGATCCGGGTGCGCTCGGCCTCGAGACGCTCGCGCTCGGCGGCCAGCTCGGTCCGCTCGGCGTCGACCGGCTCGGACAGCTCCATGATCTCGAGCTCCTCGTCCTCGAGCTGGCCGATGCGCCGCCGGATCGACGCCACGTCGTCCTGCAGGGCCTGGAGCTCGCGGGGGTTGGTGACCGCGCCCGAGTAGAGCTGCTTCTCCGCTTGGTTGGCCCGCTCGCCGAGGGAGGCGATCTCGTCCTCGAGCCGCTGCTGGCTGCGGGACAGCTCGCCCCGCCGGGCGTCGGTCGCCGTCAGATGGCGGTCCACGGCGTCGGTCTGCGCGACAACCTGGACGAGCTCGGCCCGGGCCGGGAGGGTGGCGACCCGGTGGGCCAGTTGATCCGCATGGATGTCGTGCTGCTGAACGGTGAGGAGGGACTCCCAGCGGCTCATCAGCCTGCGACCCTACCCGCCACGCCGGCCGGACCCCACCGTCACCCCTGGCCACCTCCGTTGCCGTCCCCGTTGCCGTTGCCCTGGGCGACCCCTTGACCCGGGAAGGTGAAGGGCGGCGTCGGGAACGTGAACGGCGGCGTCGGGACGGGCGGCGGCACCTCGGGGGGCGGGGGCGGCGGGGGCGGCGGCGTGAGGTCGATGCCGCCGGGGACCTCGAGCATCGTGCCGCGGGCCGGCACCGGCGCCGCACCCGCGAAGCCGGCGGCGGGCCGGCCCTCCTGCCACGCGTTCATGAACGACCCCCAGATCCGGGCCGGGTAGCTGCCGCCGGTGATCTGCCGCCCGCCGAGCTGAATCGTGAAGTTGTGCCCCAGGCCGCCGACCCACACCGCGGTCGACAGCGCCGGCGTGTAGCCGACGAACCAGCCGTCGGTGGCGTCCTGGGTCGTGCCGGTCTTGCCGGCGACCTGCTGGCCGCGCACCTGGGCGGCCGTGCCGGTGCCGCCCTGCACGTTCTGCTCGAGGACGTAGGTCACCAGGCGGGCCACCTGGGGCGCCACCCGCTGCTCGGGCGCCGGCGTATGGGCGTAGATGACCTGGCCGTTGCGGTCCTCGATCCGCTCGATCAGGTAGGGGGCGTTGTAGACGCCGTCGTTGGCGAGGGTGGCGTACGCCGACGCCATCTCCAGCGGGGTGATCGAGGCCACCCCGAGCGGCAGCGACTTGCACGCCGCGCACAGCTCGGTGTCGGCCCTGATCCCGAGCCGGTGGGCCATGTCGGCGACGTTCTGGCCGCCGGCGATCAGCCCGAGGCGCACGAAGGCGCAGTTGGACGAGTGCGTCGTCGCGGACGTGATCGTATCGACGCTGCCCGAGCCGTCGGCGTAGTTGCCGGCGTCGTACACGCCGTTCTCCGACGTGCGGTCGGCGAATTGGCAGGGGCCGAGCCCGTTGATGATGTCGTCGGGCGAGTAGCCCTGCTCCATGATCGTCGTCAGCACGAACGTCTTGAACGACGAGCCGACCTGGCGTGAGTTCTGGGTCGCGAGGTTGAACTTGTACGCCTCGAAGCCCGGGCCGCCGACCATCGTGCGGACCGCGCCGGTGCCCGGCTCGACCGACACGACCGCGGCGGAGCCGACGTTGGGCAGCCCGGTCTCCGGGTCGACGCCGGCCTGGGGGAACACGCCGTTCTCCAGCGGGAGGATCGAGTCGCGTGCCCCGATCGCCTGGGCCTGCGCCGTCGGGTCGAAGGTCGTGTACACCTTGAGGCCGCTCTGGTAGACGGCCACCCGGCGCTCGGCCTCGGTCTGCCCCAGGACCGCGAACGTCGGGTCGGCGATGTCGAGCAGCTGCTGCTCGACCTCGGACGGGAAGTAGTCGTTCGCCTTGGGCAGCACCTCGTGGTACTGCGGCACGGTGGGGATCACGCGCCAGTACGCGGCCTCGTCGGCCTGCAGCCACCCGGCGTCGACCATGCGGTCGATGGCGACCAGACGCCGGCGCTCGGCCCGGTCCGGGAAGCGGACCGGGTTGTAGGCGATCGGGTTGCGGATGATCCCCGCCAGCATCGCCGCCTGGCCGACATCGAGCTGCTGGGCGCCGACGCCGAAGTACGTCTCGGCCGCCGCCTGGATGCCGTAGGCGTGGTTGCCGAAGTAGACGATGTTCAGGTAGCGGTCGAGGATCTCCTCCTTGGTCATCTGCTTCTCGAGGCGGGCGGCGAGCACGATCTCCTGGGCCTTGCGCTCGAGCGTCTGCTCCGACCCGAGCTTCTCGAGCTTCACGAGCTGCTGGGTGATCGTCGAGCCGCCCTGGCTGATGCCGCCGGCGTCGACGTTGGCCTTGAACGCCCGCAGCATGCCGCGGAGGTCGTAGCCGTCGTGCACCCAGAAGCCGGAGTCCTCGACCGCCAGGATGGCGTTGACGACGTGCGGCGGGACCTCGGCCAGCGGGATGGGCTGGCGGTTCTCCTCGTCCTTGAGCGCCGCGATGAGCTGGCCGTCGGCGGCGTACACGTACGACCGCTGGGCGAGCGGACCGAGCGCGAACCCCCAGGCTCGCCCGAGCCCACGTGGCCGACGAGGCCCGCGGGCACGGCGAACGCGGCGACGGCGGCGGCGAGCACGATTGCGCTCCCGATGATGACGGCGGCGAGGCGGGGAAGGATGCGGCGCATGGCGAGCGGGTCCCCTGACACTACCCAGCGCGCCGGGGTCGACCCACTCACCGTCCCCACACACCGGCCGCTCAACGCCCGCCGTCCGGCGCGCCGCGCCGCCCGGTCGGGGTTGCCGGCCGCCGGTAGGGTTCGGGCATGCCGCACCCGCGCCGGTTCCGCTTCGGGATCCAATTGAGCACCGCGCCCAGCGCCACCGCCTGGGCCGACCTCGCCCGCGAGGCCGAGGACCTCGGTTACTCGACCCTGTTCGTCCCCGACCACTTCGGGGACCAGTTCTCACCCGGCCCGGCGCTGACCGCCGCGGCCGACGCCACCCGCGCCCTGCGGGTCGGCACCCTCGTACTCGACAACGACTACAAGCACCCGGTCGTCACCGCCAAGGAGATGGCGACGCTGGACATCCTGTCGGACGGCCGGCTCGAGCTGGGCATCGGCGCCGGCTGGATGGCGAGCGACTACGACCAGTCGGGCATCCCGATGGACGGGGCCGCCGAGCGGGTCGACCGCCTCGAGGAGGGCATCGCCGTCCTGAAGGGCCTGTTCGCTCCGGGCAAGTTCGACTTCGCCGGCAAGCACTACACGGTCACCGACCTCGACGGGCAGCCCAAGCCCCGCCAGTCGCCCCGGCCGCCGTTCATCGTCGGCGGCGGCGGCCCCCGGGTGCTCCGCCTGGCGGGACGGGAGGCCGACATCGTCGGGATCAACCCGGCCGTCCGCTCGGGCCGGGTGGACGCGCTCGGCCGCCCGGGACGGGTCGGCGCAGATGACCGACCAGAAGCTCGCGTGGGTCCGCGAGGCCGCGGGCGACCGCTACGCCGACATCGAGATCACGCTGCTGATCTTCATGGCGACGCTCACCGACGACCGGGAGGGGACGCTGGCCAACGTGGCCCCACTGTTCGCCATGGATCCCGAGGGCCTCGCCGAGTACCCCCACGCCTGGATCGGCACCGTCGACCAGATCGTCGAGTCGCTGGAGGCGGGGCGCGAGCGCTGGGACGCGTCGTACCTCGTGATCCAGGGGGCGGACAGCATGCGGGCCATGGCCCCCGTGGTGGCCCGGCTCGCCGGCTCCTGAGCCGGCGGGCGCGGTGACGTCGCTCGCGTTCGCCGGGGCGGGCTGGGTGACCGCCATCCACGGCCTGGCCGCCGACGCGGTCGACGGGCTGCACGTCGTGCACGTCGCGTCGCGGCGGGGCGTGTCGGCAGGCCGCCGCGCGGAGCAGACCGGCGCGGTCGTGTGCCGCTACGACGACCTGCCGGGCGGCGCCGACGCGGTGCTGGTCGCGACGCCACCGGCCCTGCACCGCCGGGAGGCGGAGCGCGCGCTGGCCGCCGGCTCGGCGGCGCTGGTCGAGACGCCGCTCACGACCACGCTCGCCGACGCCGACGCGCTGGTGGCCCTGGCCGAGCCGGGCCCGCCGACGGGGACCGGGCCCCGGGTGGCGCCTGGGCGGCTGGCGTACGCGGAGAACCTGGCGCACTCCCCCGTCGTCGCCGCCGCGGTGGCGGCGTGCCGGCGCATGGGGGACCTGAGCCACCTCGAGGTCCGGCTGGCCCAGGGCCGGCCCGACTGGTCCGAGGAGCGGCTGACCCCGGCGTGGGGAGGCGGCGCGCTGTTCGACCTTGGCGTCCACGCCGTGGCGGTCGCGCTCGCTGGCGGCCGCCCCCGCCCGAGTGGTGGCGGTCGAGGCGGACGTGCTCCCGGGCGCGGGCCTGGAGATCGACGACGACGCCGCGGTCACGCTCAGCTTCGACACCGGCCTGCGGGCGGAGATCCGGGCGACGTGGCGGGCCGCGGCGCCCGCCTGGGACGCCCAGGCGGCCAGCCGCAGCGGAGCCGTCCACGTCGAGCTGGTCCCGGAGCCGGCGGTCGACCTGAACGGCGCTCCGTTGCACCTGCCGGAACCCCCGCCGGGCACCGCGTCGCCGCAGCTCCACGCGCTCGGCTACATCGGCCAGCTCGCGACCCTCGCCGCCGACCTGGCCGCGCTGCGGAACCCGCGGCCGTCGGCGAGCTTCGGCCGGTGGGTGCTCGAGGTGATCTGCGCCGCGTACACGGCGGCCCGCACGGGCAAGGCCGAGCCGCTGCCGTTCGCCGGCCCGCGCGACCGCAGCCCCCACGAGCTGTGGACGGCGGAACCCTGACCCGCGCCAGGCGCGTACGCTTGTCCGCTGTGGTGTCCATCGACGACGTGCGGACCCTCATCGCGCTCGACCACGGGCTGGCATCCGTGTCGACGGTCCGCGCCGACGGCTCGATCCAGTCGACCGTGGTCAACGCAGGCGTGATCCCCCACCCGGTGCGGGAGCACCCGGTGGCGTCGTTCGTGGCCCGGGGAGGCACGTTCAAGCTCCGCCACCTGCGCGGACCCCCGGGTGACGCTCGTCTGGCGGGCAGGCTGGGCCTGGGCGACGCTCGAGGGCACAGCCGAGCTCTGCGGCCCCGACGACCCGCTGCCGGGTGTCGATGACGAGCGGTTGCGGTTGCTGCTGCGGGACGTCTTCGCAGCCGCCGGCGGCGAGCACGAGGACTACGCCGAGTTCGACCGGGTGATGGCCGCCGAGCGCCGGGCGGCGGTGCTGGTGACGCCCACCCGCATCTACCAGAACCCGTGATCGACCCAGGCCCAGTCCACGAACCCGGTGACCGCCCGCAGGCGCACCGGTATGGCAGAGGGCGGTGACAGGCCACCCTCCAGGCGTTCCAGCGCGGCGACCCCGATCCCGAGCCGGTCGGCAAACGCCGCCGCATCGTCGCCGGCGATGCCCCGCAACATGACGACGGCCGCCGCCACCCGGGGCCACCGGGCACCGCCGAGCGTGGCGCGCTGCGCCAGCCGCTCGAGGACCCGCCGGCGGTCGGGCCGCCACGCCCGGGCCGTGGGATGGCGCCGCTGAGACTCGGCCCTCGCCCGGACGCGAGTCCGGGACCTCGACCGGAAGCCGGGACCGGTGCGGCCACCGCCGTCCCGATCGGGGCGATTGCTGCCGCCCCCAGCGGCGCCCGAACCTCCGCCCCCGCTGCCGGCGCTTCCGACACCAGGACCGCCGCCGCCGATGGTCTCGCCATGGGGTTCGGGGCCGTTCATACCAGCAGCGGCAGTTCGGCGAGCGGTGCGAAGCGCTCCTCCGTGGCGGCCAGCCGCTGCAGCCGTTGCCGGGCCCGGCGCGCCGCCTGGCGGACCGAGACCTCCTTCATGCCGAACACCGGTGCCACCGTGGCCGCGGGAGACGCGTTGCCCGAGTGCTTCTCGTAGGCGTACTCCAGGAGCAGCGCGCCGTCGCGCCGGCTGACCCGGCCCCGGTCGAGGGCTTCGGCCAGGAGGCGGGCACTGTCCATGTCGGGGGCCAGCCGTCCGAGGGTGTCGAGCAGGGAGCCGGCGCCCGCCTCCGCCCCGGCCCCGGCCTCGGCTCCGCCTCCGGCGGCCACCGCGTCCGGCCCCGGCAGGCGCTCGTCGTCGAGCGGCTCGACCACGATGCCGAGGACGCGGTCGACCACGTTCGCCACCCGGTGGCGTGCCCACACCCATGGCAGCGCCCCGCCCGCGGGAGACGAGGCGGCCGCCACCGCCGCCAGCTCGAAGCAGACCTCGAACACGAGCCCGTCGACGTCGTCGCGGTCGAGCCGGCCCGGCCGCGACCGGGCCGTGCGCCGCACCGCCGCAGCGATCGGCCCGCCGTACCGCTCGTACAGCGTGACCACAGCCGCCTGATCGCCCGCCGCCAGCCGCCGCATGATCTGGACCAGAGCGTCTTCACCCTGGTCGGTGCGCTGGTTGTCACCACTCCCCTTCCTTGCCACCCTGCATCTCCTCCTGCGTAGGGGGCCGTGCCCCGATAGACGCAGGTGATGATCCCGGAGGGGTATGACAAACAACATCGATGTAATTCGCGATTCTCCGCGAATGCGCGGCGGCCACACCCGACCTCTACGGCCGGGACGTGACGCGGCTCAGGATCCGGCCAGGAACGCCAGCAACGCGTCGTTGAACGCGAGCGGGTCCTCGAGGTTGGCGAGGTGCCCGACGTTCGGCACCACCACCAGCTCGCCCTTGAGCAGCGAACGCACGCTCATGGCCTCGGCGATCGGCGTCACCCGGTCGAGCTCGCCCACCACCACCAGGGCCCGCACGTCCGCCTGGCGCAGCAGCAGCATCGAGTCCGGGCGATCCTTCATCGCCTGCAGCGCGGCGATCCACCCCTCGGCGTCGGCCCCGGCGGCGAGGGCGTGGACGTACTCCACCAGCTCGGGCCGGGCCATCGACCCGGACGACAGCAGCGACTCGACCGTCTGCTTGGCCAGCGATGCCACCTCGGCGCCCGCCCGGATCTGGTCCTGTTGCGCGCTGCGCCGCTGCGCGCCCTGGGGATCGTCCGAGCGGGCCCGGGTGTCCGCGAGCACGAGCTGTGTGATCACCTCGGGGTGGTGGCGGAGCAGCGCCATCGCGAGGTAGCCGCCCATCGATGCGCCGACGATGGTGGCCTGCTCGACACCGAGCTGGTCGAGGGCCCCGGCCACGAGGTCGGACCAGCGCTGCATCGACGCCCGTTCGGGCTCGTCCGGCGGTGGCGACTGCCCGAACCCGGGCATGTCGAGGGCGAGGCACCGGTAGCTGCCTTCGAGCGCGTCGATCTGGTAGTCCCACATGGCGGCCTGGAGCGGGAATGCGTGGAGGAACACGACGGCGTCGCCGCTCCCCCGATCGACGACGTGGAGAGGCTGACCATGGACCTCGAGCAGCGGCACGGGCGGGCTCCTTGGCGGACGGCGGGGCGCGTACCCCTCACCAGTACCCCATGACGACCCCGCGAAGCGAACCGAGATCCCCCGTGCCGCAGCGGGCCGCCACCAACCGTGACGAAGCTGCGCCTACGGCTCCGCAGCGCGTCGATCGAGCTCCGCGACCCGCCTCTTGCCGGCCACGAGGCGGTAGCTCTCGTCGATCCAGTCGCACAACAGGTCGACCGGCGGTTCGTCGTCGGCGGCGAAGCTGGCGGTCACCCAACCGTGCCGGCCGAGGCCGTAGCCCATCGGCGACGTGAACCCCAGGGCCAGCGCCGCCTCGTGCGATTCGCGGAGCTTGACGCCGACGCTGAGCGGGACGCCGGAGGGCGAGCCGAGAAAGACGAAGATCTTCTTCCCGACCTTGACGACCAGCTCCTCCCACGGGAAGTCCTCGTAGGCGTCCGGCAGGCCGCCGGCGAACTGGCGGACCACGGCGGCGGGGTCGTCGGCCATGACAGCCGACGCTACCCGGCGGGATAACTCGCTCGCCGGCGCGGCGGACGTGGGGCTAGCGTGCTCGCCACCTCGCCGGGACCAACCCGGTGCCTGCGCCGCGAGAGGAGGGGCGAAGACATGGATGTGCATCGCATGCTCGCCCGGCCGGCGCGCGCTGGGGCCTGACGCCCTCGCTGCGCCGGATCGGCGCCCATCCCGGACCGACGGCTGACCCGGCCCCGGTGGACCACCGCCACGGCCCACGCAGCACCGGCCCTTGGACCGACGGCTGACCCGGCCCTCGCGGACGACCGCCACGGGCCCACCCAGCATCGGCCCCGGACCGACCGCTGACCCGGCCTCCGCGGACCATCGCAACGCCCGCTCGGGCCAACGCCCGGTGGGTTCTGGGCATGTGCGGCGATCGACCACGCACCACCCCCCGCCCGGCGGGCCGGGCGACCCCTCGCCCAGGCCCGCCGGCACCCATTCCGAGGAGATACCGCAGTGTCCTACCCCGATCTCGTGCCTTTCGGTTGGAACGACCGCTGGGCCGCCCTGTTCGCCACCGCCACCGCCGCCATGCGCGGCGACGGTGACGGCGACGAGGCACTCCAGCCCGGCCGCGTCGTGCGCCACGACGGCGCCGGGTTGCTCGTCGCGCTGCCCGGCGGTGTGCGGGCGCTCGTCCTCTCGCGTGCGCTCCAACCACCGCCCGCCGTCGGCGACTGGCTGGTCGTCGACGGGGACCGGCCGCTGGCCGTGCTCGACCGCACCGGCCTGCTGACCCGGCGGGCCGCCGGGAGTGACCGGCCGCAGGCCATCGCCGCCAATGTCGATGGCGTCCTGATCGTGTGCGGGCTCGACCGGCCCGTGAAGGCCGGGCGCATCGACCGGGTGGCGACGCTGGCGTGGGACGCCGGAGCCGTGCCCGCGGTCGTGCTCACCAAGGCCGACCTCAGCCCCGACCCCGACGCGGCTCTCGCCGCGGCCGGGGCCGCCCATCCCGGGCTCGACGTCGTGGCGACCTCGGCCGCGACCCTCGCCGGGCTCGATGAGGTGCGACGCCTCGTCGGCGAGCGGACCGTGGCGCTCGTCGGCGAGTCCGGTGCCGGCAAGTCGTCCCTCGCCAACGCCCTGCTCGGCGCGGACGTGATAGCGACCGGGCGGGTACGGGACGGCGACGCGAAGGGTCGGCACACCACCACCGCACGCCACGCCCACCCGCTGCCCGGGGGCGGCGTGCTGGTCGACACTCCCGGGCTGCGGGCCGTCGGGCTGTGGGCCGACCCCGATGCCGTGGCCGCCACCTACGCCGACGTCGACGACCTCGCGGCGGGCTGCCGTTTCAACGACTGCCGCCACCGGAACGAGCCCGGGTGTGCCGTGCTCGCCGCCGTCGACGACGGCACGCTCGCCGAGGCCCGGCTCGCCGGATGGGCCGCGCTCGTCCGGGAGGCCGAGTCGGCGGCCCGGCGGGCCGACCCCCACGCTCTCCGCGTCTACAACCGGCGCTTCGGCCGCATGGTCGCGCGAGGCCACCCGGCACAAGGGCCGCGGCTGAAGGCCGGCCGGCAGTGCGGGCGGCAGCGGCAGGGACGGCGGGGTCAGGGTCGGGACGTCAGGACGAGGGCTCGAGCCGGCGGAAGGATTCGAGGTCGAGTCCGAGGTCGCCGACCTGGGCCAGCGCCTCGTGGACGTCGCGGTCGGACGCGCCCACCCTCCGGAGGATGGTGAGCGGCCCTCGGGCCTCGACGTCCCAGCCTCCGAATCCACACGTCAGCCGCCTCGCCCCTTGACAACGCAGCGTGATCTCGGCGACGGCAGGCACGCGCTCATGGTGGCCGCCTGCGGGGTGACGACAGCACACCCTCGCCGGGTGAACCCGGCGTCACGTTCGGTTCAGAGGAGCCCCAGCTGCCTCGCCCGGCGGACCGCCTCGTCCCGGCGCTCGACGTCGAGCTTGCGGTAGATGGTCTTCAGGTGCGACTTCACCGTGTTGAGCGAGACGTACAGCTCGTCGCCGATCTCCCGGTTCGACAGCCGGCTCGGCAGGTACCGCAGCACCGACAGCTCCCGCTCGCTCAGCGCGTCGACCAGGCCGGAGTTGCCCGTGACCGCGGCGTGCACCCGGCGGGGGCGCGCCCCGGCGGGCAGGAGGTCGGCGATGTCGAACCCCTCGTCGAGGAACACCCGGACCGCCCCCTCGCGCGCCGCCGTGTCGGCCACCGCCCCGAGCACCCGTCGCGCCTCGGCCAGGTCGCCGGCGTCGGCCGCGGCGCGGGCCAGCAGGGCCGCCGCCTCGAACATGTGACGGCGGTTGCCGTCGGCACCGGCCAGCTCGGCGAGCAGCGGTTCCGCCTCGGCGATCTGGCCGCACGTCAGCGCCAGCCGGGCGGTCAGCAGCGTGTGCTCGGGGCCCGGCTCGAGCTCCGCGAGCAGGTCCTGGGCCCGCTCGACGTCGCCCACGTGCAGGCGCAGGCGGCACTCGGCCGCGTCCAGCACGCGGCCGAGGAACCGGGGCGTCCCGTCGACGGCCCGGTCGCGGCGGACGCGGAGCACCCGGGCTATCCCGGCCTCGGCGTCGCCCCGGGCGCACTCGACCCGGGCCAGCTCGATCTCGCCGAGCGTCGTGATCCCGACGTGCCCCTCCCGCAGTGCAGACGCCAGGTACGGGCCGAGCACGTCCATCGCCCGGTCGAGCTCGTCGCGCTCGCGGTGGACCA
The DNA here is from genome assembly GCA_963830865.1 of uncultured Acidimicrobiales bacterium. Classification (GTDB taxonomy): domain Bacteria; phylum Actinomycetota; class Acidimicrobiia; order Acidimicrobiales; family VFJN01; genus ZC4RG19. The sequence continues at coordinate 36,892 of CAWHNU010000005.1, forward strand.
GCGCGAGCGCGGCCCGGGCCCCGATCATCGCCCGCCGCGACGCCCGGCCCTGCTCGGTGCCCAGCGCCAGCGCCTGCTCGGCCAGCTCGGCGCCGACCCGCAGCCGGCCATTGCGGGCCTCGGCCCACGCCTCGGCGCCGAGCGCCCCGACGACGTCGCCGGCCAGGCGCGGCCCCCGCTCCCGCAGCACACCGGACCAGCGCCGAACGCCCGCCCGATCGTCGAGCAGGGCGTGCGCCCGGGCCAGCGCCGCGGGCAGGTAGCCCCACAGCTCGCGCACCGGCACGCCGAGGTCGGGCGCCAGCCCGGCGGCGTCGACCTCGTCGCGGCGCGCCCACACCGCCTCGCCCAGCTCGACGGCGCGCTCGGGATCGCCGAGGATCGCCGAGAAGACCGCTTCGGTGACGTCGAAGTGGATGCCCACGGTCCGGTCGAGCCCCGCGGCCCGCGCCCGGTCGATCACCTGCCGGCCCATGGCGATCTGCCCGGCCCGGGCGTGGGCCAGGAAGGTCGTGAGCTGGTGGCCCGGTGTGGTGTCCACGAACGCGGCCGGGAACCGCGCCAGCCACCCCCGGACGGTCTCGTGCTGGCCGGCGGCCAGGTAGTCCTGCAGGTGCTCGGTGAGCAGGTCGAACGCCTCGCCGTAGCACTCGGCGTCGAGAAGGTGGTCGACGGCGAGGTCGGGAACGCCGTGGTCGCGGAACCAGGCTGCGGCCCGATCGTGGGACCGGCGCTCGACCTCGGGGTGCGAGACCCGGAGCTCCCGGCGCAGCAGCTCGCCGAACAGGTGGTGGTACCGGAACCACTCGCGCTCGTCGTCCAGCGGGACGAGGAACAGGTGCTCGGCCTCGATCCGCCGCAGGATCGCCGAGGCGTCGTCCCGCCCGGTCACGTGGGCGCAGAGGTCGCTGCGCAGCCGCTCCAACACCGACGTCGCCAGCAGGAAGTCGCGCACGTCGGGCGGCTGACGGTCGAGCACCTCGTCGAGCAGGAAGTCGGCCACGTGACGATCGCTGCCGGCGAACCGGTCGACGAAGGAGTCCGGATCCGCCCGCCCGACGAGGGACAGGGCGGCGAACTGGAGCCCCGCCGCCCACCCCTCGGTGCGGTCCGCCAGCCGGTCGATCTGCGCGGGGCTCAGGCTGACCGCCGGGAACCGGGCGAAGAACTGCTCGGCCTCGGCGCGGTCGAAGCGGAGGTCGGCCTGACGCAGCTCGACCAGGTCGCCGCTCAGGCGGAACCGGTGCAGCGGCAGCGGTGGGTCCGACCGGCTGCAGATCACGATCGTGAGGCTCGACGGCTGCAGGAACTCGACCAGGTGGGCGAACAGCTCGGTCGTCGGGCTGCGGTCGATGACATGCAGGTCGTCGAGCACCAGCGTGGCCGGCGGGGTGGTGGCCAGGTGGTCGATGGCCCGGGCGAGCGTCCAGCCGGCGGAGTCGTCATCCGGGTCCTCCCGGACCAGCGCGTCCTCCAACCCCGGCGCCAGGTTGTCGACGGTGGCGACCAGGTCCTCCAGGAACCGCTCGGGGTCGGTGTGGCGGGCCTCGAGCGACAACCAGGCGGTCCGGCCCGGGGCCGTCGACAGCCAGTCGCGCACGGCGACGGTCTTGCCCGACCCGGCCGGGCCGGTGACGACCACGAGCCGGCCGGCCCGGGCCTCGAGCGCCTCGACGAGGCGCGGTCGTCGCACGATGTGCGCCGGCAGGGAGGCCGCGACGGCGCGCCGCGCGGTCATGCGCGGCCTCGTGCTGTCGACTTGGTGCACTCCCGCCTCCTCGCCTCCCAGGGACGCAGGCACCCAGGAGCTTAGGCAGTCCTCACGGTCCGTGACGTGCCGACCGGCACATCCGCGGCGCTCGGCTGCCTTGACGAGCCCGCGTCCGGCGGTCACAGTGCGGGGCCAGGCCGGCGGGCGGGAAGGCAGCTGCGGTGGCGGTACACGAGGGCTACGGACGACCGACGCCGGCGCGGCCGTCGGATCGAGCGCTCACCGCCGCCTGGCTGACGGCCGCGCTCGCCCCCGGGCGCCCTGGGCCGGGCGCGGTCACCGGGGCCGAGGCGCTTCCGCTCGGCGAGGGTATGGGCCTGCTGAGCGCGCTCCGCCGGGTGCAGCTGACCTGGAGCGACCGCGCCGGGCCGTCGAGCATCGTCCTCAAGCAGCCGGCGCTCGGCTCGCGCAGCCGGGCCGTCGCTGCCGGCCTCGGGATGTACCGCAACGAGGCGCTCTTCTACCGCCACCTCGCCCCGGCCGCGGCCCTGGCCATCGGTTGCCGGCACGTGAGCTACGACGAGGTGAGCGACGACTTCGTGCTGATGCTCGACGACATGGTCGGGGCGGCGACAGTCGACCAGGTGGACGGCTGCACGGCCGAGGACGCCGCACTGGCGGTCGCGGCGCTGGCCGCCCACCACGCCGCCTTCTGGGACGAGGCCGGGCTCGGCGGCCAGGCCTGGCTGCGACCGGTGGACGACGCCGGGTTCCTGGAGCCGCTGCGAGCCGCCTACCGGGACGCCTGGCCGGCCATGCGGGCCCGGTTCGGCGCCGAGCTACCGCCCGAGGCGCTGGACGCCGGCGACCGGCTGGGCGACGAGATGCCGGCGCTTGCGGCCAGGTTGGCGGCGCCGCCCCGCACGCTGGCCCACGGTGACGTGCGGGCCGACAACATGTTCTTCACGCCGGCCGGGGTGCGGCTGTGCGACTGGCAGCTCGTCGACCGGTCCCGGGGCCTGAGGGATCTGGGCTACTTCCTGTCCCAGAGCCTGGCGCCCGAGGTGCGGGCCGCCGTCGAGGACCCGCTGGTCCAGCTGTACGTGGACCGCCTGGCTGAAGCCGGCGTACGGGGCTACGGGGTGGCGGAGGCCTGGGCCGACTACGGGGTGGCCGTCCGGTTCTCGTTCGCGTACCCGGTGGTGGCCGGCGGCGGCCTCGACCTCCACGACGAGCGGGCGACCCGGCTGGTGCGGGCGATCCTGCTCCGGTCGGCCGCGGCGATCGCGGCGCTCGCTCGGTCCGCATCGCGGTAGCGCTTCCTCACCCCGCGCGCCTCACCCGTTTCACCCCCGGGGTATGACGTTGTGTCACCCCCCAAACGCTTAGCGTCAGGAGCGTGACCATGAGCCGATCGACGCTGGCGCCCCGGCGCAGGCCGCAACCGCGGGCCCCCGAGGGCGTGTCGCTCGGCTCTCCCGTCCGCCTCCGGGCCGGTCACACCCTGGCTCGCGTCCCCAGCCCGCGAGCGAGCGAAGGCGTGGCCGGCCCGTCTCCCCCCGTGGCCGGCCACGGCTTCGCTCACGTCTCAGACCCGGCGGTCCGTGGCGGACGGCTGATAGTCAGCAGAGCAGGACGGGCACCGCCCGGCTGTGCAGGTCCGCGTGGCGGGTGACGAGAGGCACCTCCAGCGACTCGGCCAGCGCCAGCGCCGCGTACGAGTCGACGTCGGTGCCGTCCTCGGACGCGAGCACCGCGTCGAGCGCGAGCGGCCGGACGGGGAACCACTCCCCCACGACCCGGGTCAGCAGGCCGAACTCGATGCGGGCCCGGTCGGGCGCGCCCTCGTGGCGCAGCGCCAGGTACTCGGCGGCGAGCAGCGTCGTGGCGTCGAGCACGAGGATCTCGTCGACCTCGTGCACGACGCCGTACGCCAGGCCAGCGAGGACGAACAGACCGCCGGCGTCAGCGACCGCGACCGGATGCACCAAGGCGCTCGACCTGCCCCCGGCGGAGCCCCGCGACCTTGAGCTGGATGTCGGTGAACTCGCCCTCGCTCATCGGCGTCATGGTGGCGCGCTGGGCCACCAGCTCGGCGGGCGACATCCGGCTGGCGTTGCGTCGCAGGATGGTGCGCAGCCACTCCTGCTGGCTCATCCCCTCGGCCGCTGCCTGCTCGGCGAGCCGGCGGGCGACCTCCGGGTCGACGTTCTTGACGTTCAGGTCCACGCCGCTAACGCTACCACATCGCTACCGCATGTGGTACCAAAATGGTAGCACCGCTGGCGGGAGCCGGGTGGCACACTGGCGACGTGACGGGCACAGTGCGCGGGATGGCGCAGGCGGGCAGCGCGCTCCGCACAGCCGGCGCCGAGCGACGGCCGAAACGGACGCGGCCCGCTGCGCCGCCGGGCCTGGCCGTCGCCTCGGTCCTGGCCCGCACCGCGGATGCGGGCACGGTCCTCGAGCTGCAGCGCAGCGCCGGCAACCGCGCGGTGGCCCGCGCCCTGTCCGGCAGGTCCACGGTGCGGGTGCCCGCCCCACCCGGCGTCGTGCACCCCGCAGCGGCCTCGCTCGCCGGGGCCGACGTGCGCTTCCGCCTGCCGACGTTCAAGGACCTGCGAGCGCTGTACCGGGACAAGGACCTCGCCATCCCCGAGAGCGTGATCCAGGGCCGGGTCGCGCAGCTGCTCGGCCGGATGCAGCGGGAGAAGCGGCTCAAGAGCAAGGAACCCGTCGCCGACATCGTGAGGAAGATCTTCCCGTCCCCGGGAGTGATCAGCGAGGCCGAGTTCGGCAAGGCGGTCGACGCAGCCGACCGGACCGAGATCTACGTGTCGGTGCTCGACGCCGACACCCGCGTCAAGAAGGCCGACAAGGCCAAGCTCAAGGCGGCGATCGTCGCCGCCGCGAGCCTCATCCGCTCGGTCGAGGGCGACGACGCCGGGCTCCGGGCGGTGTTCGGGTCGAAGGCGCCGACCGCGAAGGCCAACTACGCGGCCGCCCGGGCCGCGCTCGCCGAGGTCGCCCGGGACATGGACCACAAGGTCACCACCGACTACAACCTCGACGACCCGGAGGTCTTCCTCGGCGGCTGGGCCAGCCACGGCGCCCGCCACATGCACCTGCTGGTCGAGATCGTCAAGGTCATCGACGCCAAGGAGACCAAGGCGACCCTGATCCACGAGGCCTCCCACCTCGCCGACCCGTCGGTCGACGACCACGGCTACTACGGCACCCCGAACTTCGAGGCTCTCGACGAGGCCACCAAGGTCGGCAACGCCGGGCACTACGAGGAGCTGCCCCGGCGCAAGCTCGGCACCAGCATGTATCCCGGGCTCACGTTCACGCCCGGCGTGACCAAGGGAGGCGGCGCCGTCACCTGGGAGGACACGATCCGCCGGGGCGCCAGCGAGTACCTCCGCAAGGCGTGGGACGCCGCCGTCGACGCCCACATGTGGCTGCGCAGCGTGCGCAAGGCCCGGCTGGGCGGCGACGGCACCCCCTTCGAGGACGGCCGGGCGCAGATCCTCGAGGTGTCCCAGCTCATGGACCTCACCGTCCATGCGCAGGCCCCCACGAAGGCGAGGATCACCGCGCTCGACGTGACGCTCAGCGAGAGCATCGCCCGGGGCGTGAGCCTGATCGGCACGCTCGCCGAGCGCGAGGACGTCCCCCATCCGTACGGTCCCTGGCAGAACCCGGGCGACGAGGATCGCACGGCGCGGGCCATGCTCGTCGACGCCGCGGTCGGCAAGTACGGCCAGCTCCTGGGCGACCGGGCCCGCGACGCCAAGCTGCTCGACTGGCTCGTGGCCCACTACCGCAGCCTGTGACCGGGACCACCATCCGCTTCGCCGGCCAGGACGTGGCGCCGGACGCCGAGGCCGTGACGCTCGTCAACGCGGACGACCCCGACCTTTCCCCCGCCGCCCGGCTCCCACGGCTGCGCGAGCTGCGGCTCGCCTACACCAACCCGCACCGCCGGCCCGCCGGCCTCCCGCTCGACCTCGACCCGCTCGCCGAGGTGCCGACCCTGGAGGTCCTGGTGCTGCGCCACTACCCCGTGCGGGACATCGGCCCGCTGCGGGGGCTGCGCCGCCTGCGGGTGCTCGACCTCGGCTTCACCCCGCTCGACGACATCGGCCCCCTCGACGACCTGCCCGCCCTCGCCGAGCTGGAGCTGCGGGCGAGCCGGGTCGCCAACCTCGAACCGTTGGTCGGCCGCGACCGGCTCGCCCGCCTGGACATCGCCCACACCCCGGTGCGCGACCTCACGCCGCTCCACGGCCTGCACGCGCTGCGGGAGGTCGACGTCGAGGGCACGGCGGTCAGCGACGACCAGGTCGCCGCGCTGGTCCGGGCCCGGCCCGGCGTCCGGGTGACGCGGGGCTGAGCCTCGGACGCTCGATCAGCTGCAGCCGCTGGTGCTCCCCGCGGCGTCCGGGTGACGCGGGGCTGAGCCTCCGACGTTCGATCAGCTGCAGCCGCTGGTGCTCCCGCACGACGGGCAGGCGTGGCACGAGCCGGCCCGCTGCATCTGGACCCCGCACTGCATGCAGTAGGGGGCGTCCACGCTCGACGCCGCCGGTGGCTTGATCGCCGGGTTCGGGCGGCCGCGGCCGGATCGCTCGGCGTCGGTGACGCCGGCCCGCTCGAGCAGCGACGGCTCCTTCGGGGCGCCGGCCGTGTCGAACAGGGTGGGCGACGACGAGTCGATCGACGGCGGGTCGGCCGGCACGTCCTGGCCCTGGCGGGTCTCGACCACGGTCTCCTCGACGCCGGGCAACGTGGGCTGGGTGCGCTCACCGGTGGTGAGGATGCCCAGCTCGGCCCGCTCCTCGAAGCTGAGGTAGTCGACCGCCAGCCGCCGGAAGATGTAGTCGAGGATCGAGGTGGCGATGCGCAGGTCGGGGTCGTCGGTGATGCCGGCCGGCTCGAACCGGGTGTTGGTGAACGCCTCGACGAAGTTGCGCAGCGGCACGCCGTACTGCAGGCCGTAGCTGACCGAGATCGAGAAGGCGTCCATGATGCCGGCCAGCGTCGAGCCCTGCTTGGAGACCTTCAGGAAGATCTCGCCCGGCCGGCCGTCGCCGTACTCGCCGACCGTGACGAAGCCCTTGCAGTCGGCGACCCGGAACTCGAACGTCTTCGACGAGCGGTTGCGGGGCAGCTTCTCGCGCACCGGCACCTTGATGATCTTCTCGACCACCTGGGTGGCCGCCGCGGCCGGGCTGGCCGCGGCCACGGGGGCGGCGGCGCCCTCCTTCTTGGCGGTCGACAGCGGCTGGCCGACCTTGCAGTTGTCGCGGTAGATCGCCACCGCCTTGACCCCGAGGCGCCAGGCGTCGATGTGGAGCTGCTCGACCTCCTCGACGGTCGCCTCCTCCGGCATGTTCACCGTCTTGGAGATGGCCCCGGAGATGAACGGCTGGACCGCCGCCATCATCCGCACGTGGCCGGAGTAGTGGATCGTGTTGTCGCCCATCGAGCAGGCGAACACCGGCAGGTGCTCCGACAGCAGGTGGGGGGCGCCCACGATCGTCTTGTGCTCGTCGATGTAGGCGACGATGTCGTCGATCTCGCCGGGGCCGTAGCCGAGCTGCTCCAGCGCCCGCGGGACGGTCTGGTTGACGATCGACATCGTCCCGCCGCCGACCAGCTTCTTGAGCTTGACCAGGCCGAGGTCGGGCTCGATGCCGGTGGTGTCGCAGTCCATCATCAGGCCGATCGTGCCCGTCGGGGCCAGCACCGACGCCTGGCTGTTGCGCACGCCGTAGGCGGCTCCCAGCTCGCACGCCGAGTCCCAGCTCTCCTGGGCGGCCGAGAGCAGGTCGGGCGGGACGAGCTCCTCGTCGATGCGGGCGGCCGCCTCCTGGTGCTGGCCGAGCACCCGGAGCATGTGCTCACGGTTCTCGGCGAAGCCGGCGAACGGGCCCATGCGTGACGCCGTCCGGGCCGACACCTCGTAGGCGTGGCCGGTCATCAGCGACGTGACCGCGGCGGCGTACGCCCGCCCGCCGTCGCTGTCATAGGGCAGGCCGAGCGCCATGAGCAGGGCGCCGAGGTTGGCGTAGCCGAGGCCGAGCTGGCGGAACCGGCGGGCGGTGTCCGCGATCGACTCGGTCGGGTAGTCGGACCGGCCCACGAGGATCTCCTGCCCGGTGAACACGACCTCGACCGCGTGCCGGAAGCCGTCGATGTCGAACGACTCGTCGTCGCGCAGGAACTTGAGCAGGTTGAGGCTGGCCAGGTTGCACGCCGAGTTGTCGAGGTGCATGTACTCGGAGCACGGGTTCGAGCCGTTGATGCGCCCCGTGTTGGCCGCCGTGTGCCAGTGGTTGATCGTGGTGTCGAACTGCATGCCCGGATCGGCGCACTCCCAGGCGGCCTTGCTGATCTGGCGGAACAGGTCGCGGGCCTTGAGCGTGCGGACCACCTTGCCACTGGTCACCTCGCGCAGGCTCCAGTCGGCGTCGTCGACGACGGCCCGCATGAACTCGTCGGTCACCCGGACCGAGTTGTTTGCGTTCTGGTACTGGATCGAGTGGCTGTCCCGGCCGTCGAGGTCCATGTCGAAGCCGGCCTGCTCGAGCACCCGGGCCTTGCGCTCCTCGAGCGCCTTGCACCAGATGAACTCCTCGATGTCGGGGTGCTCGACGTCGAGGATCACCATCTTGGCGGCGCGGCGTGTCTTGCCCCCCGACTTGATCGTTCCGGCGGAGGCGTCGGCACCGCGCATGAAGCTCACCGGGCCCGAGGCGGTGCCGCCGCCCTTGAGCAGCTCGACCGAGCTGCGGATGCGGGAGAGGTTGACGCCGGCGCCGGAGCCGCCCTTGAAGATGACGCCCTCCTCCCGGTACCAGTTGAGGATCGAGTCCATGGCGTCGTCGACCGCGAGGATGAAGCAGGCGCTGGCCTGCTGGGGCACGCCGGGGACGCCGATGTTGAACCACACCGGGCTGTTGAAGGCGGCCTTCTGGGTGACCAGGAGGTACTTGAGCTCTGCGTTGAACGCCTCGGCCTCGGCGTCGTCGACGAAGTAGCCGCCCTCGGTGCCCCAGCGGGTGATCGTGTCGGCGACCCGGTCGACCACCTGGCGCAGCGACCACTCGCGGTCGGGGGTGCCGAGGGTGCCGCGGAAGTACTTCTGGGCGACGATGTTGGTGGCGTTGAGCGACCACGTCGTCGGGAACTCGACGCCGACCTGCTCGAAGGCGACGGACCCGTCCCGGAAGTTGGTGATCCGCGCGTCCCGCCGGTCCCAGTCCACCATCTCGTACGGATGGACGCCCTCGGTCGTGTAGTGACGGCGGATGCCGATGCCCGCCTGCTCGGGAGCGAGAGCCATGGTTCCTCCAGGATGGTGACGTGCTGCGAAATTGGGGAGAGGGCCTCTCGCGGCGGGGGCCCGGAGCCACGGATGCCGTGGACTGCCACAAGCTGTTGGGGTTGCCGCCATGGGAACCCACAAGATGTGGACGCGTAAATTACATCTCTGGAATTACATGGTCAACGCTTCGTTCGTCATATCGATGATTTCGCTGCCTGACCTGGGGTCGGCCGGGACAACGTTCCGTCATTGGTACAACGCCGGCGGGCGACCGACCCTTCCCGGATCCCGGGGCCGGGTGCGATCCGGCCGTCGCGATCGATCGATCCGTGCACTGTCCCCGGCGCGGAACGGCGGCGGGTGCACGGGACGCATGCGTTCGGCCACCGGCGGGACGGGGCGAAGAATCCCTCCGATCCCCCGGATGCCAACCAGCTCTCGTGCAACCGGCCCGGCGCGGACTCGCAGGTTGAGAGGCGAAGTCGAAGATCCCCCGACCCCTCAAGGCGTCGCTCAGCCCACCACAGACACGGAAGCGACCACCGCCATTCCGCTCGTCCGCGCCGAGGCACAGTGCACGCAGGGCAACGTACGGTGCGAGGCTTGTGGACGACTAGAGGTACAAGCTGTGAATTCAGCGTGGATTCCGGGTGGATTTCGGGCTCGGCGTCCACAGGCCCCGTAGCCGCCACCCACCGGGGCGCGACCCGGTACGGTGCGCGGGGTCATGCGCGAGCTCTGGCCCTCCCCCGGCGGTGAGACCGATCCGGCGATCGCCTACGCCACGGACGCGCGGCCCGTACCCGACGGGCGCCCGTGGGTGCTGGCCAACATGATCTCGTCGGTCGACGGGGCCGCCACGCTGGCGAGCGGCACATCCGGCGGCCTGGGCGGCCCGGCGGACCGGGAGGTGTTCGCCGCGATCCGGGCCGTCGCCGACGTCATCCTGGTCGGGGCCGGCACGGCGGCCGCCGAGGACTACGGGCCGGCGCGGCTGACCCCCGAGCTGCAGGAGGCGAGGGCGGCCCGGGGCCAGGCGCCGGTGCCCCGGATCGCGGTGGTGTCGGCGTCGCTGCGCATCGACCCCGGGCAGCGCCTGTTCGGGGACGCGCCGGCAGATGCGCGCCCGATCGTCCTGACGGTCGCCCGGGCCGACGAGCGTCGCCGGCAGGGCCTGGAGGCCGTGGCGGACGTGGTCGAGGTCGGCGACGAGCGGGTCGAGTGGCCGCGGGCGCTGGCGGCGCTGGCGTCGCTCACGGCCGCCCGCGTGGTGCTGTGCGAGGGCGGGCCGCGCACGAACGCCCAGCTGATCGCCGAGGATCTGCTGGACGAGCTGTGCCTGACCCTGGCACCGATCCTCGTCGACGGGGAGGCGCCGCGGATCACGCAGGGCCCGGGCGCCAGCCACCTGCGGCGTCGGGCGCTGGCCCGGGTCCTGGCGGCCGACGGCTACCTGTTTCTGCGTTACGCCAGGGGCGACGGGCCGCCCGACCCGGTCGCCCCCGGCGACACCGCGGCCTCGAGCGATTGAGGCACTCGGGGCGCGGCGGAACCCCCCAGCGGGCCCCGCCACGACCCCAGGAGTTCGAAGGGACCCGCACCTTCGAGGCAGGACGGAGGCGGTACGCCGCTACCTCTCCGGTGCGAGCCACTTCGCCGTATGAGAGGGCCCGTGCCGATCGGTATGACGCATCGTGGCGAATGTCACCACTCGGAGCGCCCGTCGGAGTGGCAGCCGCGGTCGCCCCGGGCCGCCGTGGCGGTCAGTGCGCCTTCGGGGCGGTGCGCTTGGTGAGCAGGGTCAGCTCGTGCTCGAAGTCGGCGAGGTCGTCGAAGCCCTTGTACACGGAGGCGAAGCGCACGGCGGCGATCACGTCCAGCTCGCGGAGGTGCTCCAGCACGGCCCGGCCGATCCGCTCGCTGGTCACCTCGCCGGAGGGGAGGCTGCGCATCTCCGCCTCGACCGCAGCGGCGAGCGCCTCGGCCTCCCCCGGCCCGACCGGGCGCGCCTTGGTGGCGGCCTGGACGCCCGCCACCACCTTGGACCGGTCGAACTGCTCCCGGTCGCCCGAGCGCTTGATGACGGTCAAGCCCTGCGCCTCTGACCGCTCGAAGGTCGTGAAGCGGAACCCGCACTGCAGGCACTCGCGCCGGCGCCGGATCGCGCCGCCGTCGTCCGACTGCCGCGAATCGACCACCTTGGAGTCGAGATGTCCACAGGCGGAGCAACGCACCATGCGAACGCTACCGGGCGCGGCGTGACCGGGCCCGCACGGCAGAGCTCGTGCCGCAGAGTCGTGGCGTTGTGACGCAGTGACGCCTGCACCGCCTGTTCAGGGCGTGTACCGTCGCGAGCGAGCGAACGCCCGCACGTCCCGTAGCGGGCGCACTGGGGTCTCGACTGGGAGCGGAACATGGCTGGGGATCTCGAGGACCTTGCGTGTTCGCCCGCGTGTCGGGGCAGGATCGGCGGCGGTTCATAGATCGTGGTCGACGCGGCCGGGCTCAAGAAGAACTGGGAAGCGGTCGCCCGCCACGGCGACCAGGTGCCGCTGTTCTTCTACTCGACGCTGTTCCTGACCCACCCCTACACGCGGGGCATGTTCCCGGTGAGCATGGCCGCCCAGCGGGACAAGCTGGTCGGCGCGATCGGGCGCGTCGTCAGCAACGTCGACAACCTCGACTCGGTGATCCCGCTGCTGGAGCAGCTGGGCCGCGACCACCGCAAGTTCGCCGTGGTGCGGGACCACTACCCGGCGGTGTGCGGCGCCATGGTCGCCACGCTCGAGCACTTCAGCGGGCCGGACTGGAGCGTCGAGCTCGCCCGGGATTGGGAGACGGCGTTCGCCGTGGTGGCCAACGTGATGATCGAGGCGGCGGACTCCGACGCCGCGAGGCCCGCCTGGTGGGAGGCGACGGTCGTCGGCCACGAGCGGCGCACGGTCGACCTGGCGGTGCTCCGGATCCGCCCTCACCGCCCCCTGGAGTATCGCCCCGGCCAGGCGATCTCGCTGGAGACCCCGATGCGCCCGCGGCTGTGGCGGTACTACTCGCCGGCGTCGATCCCCGGCGCGGACGGCGCGTTCGAGCTGCACGTCCGGCTGGTGGACGGTGGCCCCGTCAGCACGGCACTGGTCCACGCCACGCAGGTCGACGACGTCCTGCGCCTGGGGCCACCGGTGGGCGAGCGCCTGACGCTGGACGGCAGCGACGACCGCGACCTGGTGCTGCTGGCCGGCGGGACGGGCCTGGCCCCGATGAAGGCGCTGGTCCAGCACCTGGTGACGGTGGGCGGCGGCCGGCGGGTGCACCTGTTCTGGGGCGCCCGGTACCACCACGAGCTGTACGACCTGCCGGCGCTGCACGCGCTGACCGACGAGCCGGACTGGATCCGCCTGGTGCCGTGCGTGTCGGAGGAGGCGGCCATGGGCGGCTTCGTCGAGGCCGGCACCGCGGTGGAGGTGGCGCTGCGCCACGGCCCGTGGCCCGACCACGAGATCTACGTCTGCGGCTCGCCGAAGATGGTCCAGGGAACGGCGACGGCGCTCGACCAGGCAGGCATCCCACCCGACCGGATCCACGTCGACGAGCTAGGAAACGAGGAGAGCCAGCCATGACGGCCGCGGCCGACGCGTCCCAACGCCAGTCCTCGGGGCCGCGCCTGACGCCTGAGCGCGTCCGGACGACCCAGTTCACAAGGTCACCGATAGGACGGCGAGGTTTCGCCGAGGAGGAGGTCCAGATCTTCCTCCAACGGGTAGCCGAGGACATAGCCGCCCGGGACGCCGACGACGCGTCGATGCGGGCGACCATCAACCACTATCAGCGCACGCTGGCCCAGTGGCAGGCGGAGCGCACGGACCACCGAGGCGAGGACCCGCTGGCCCAGACCCGCCGACCGACGGTCGAGGCCATCAACATCCTGTCCCGCGCCCAGCAAGAGGCCGACTCGTACGTAGCCCAGACCCAGGCATACTGCCGACGCCTGGCGGTCGACGCCCGCCAACACGCCGAGCAGGTGCTGACCGAGGCCCAAGCCAGAGCCGAGGAGGCGGCCGGCCACGCGGTCGAGGAGTACCGCCGCCGGGCAGGCGACGACCACGCCCCCGAGTTCGAGGAGTTGGAGCGCAGGCTGGTCTGGGCCCGCACGTTCCTCGCGTCCCTGGAGGCGGTCGAGACCCAGCTCCGCACCGCACGCGAGGCGCTGACGTTCGAGTTCGACCGCCTCGGCCCGGGCCACCGGCTGAACGAACGGGTCTGACCGCCAGCTCCACCCGACCGGGCCGAGCCCTGCCCCGCGGCGACACTGCACCGGTCCTGCCACGCCACCCCGAACCCGATCGTATCTCGGCCACCGGTCACCGGCGACCGGTCACCCCCCGACCCGTTGCCGGACCCCGGCCTGGCCTTACCCCGCAGGCCCGCCGCGCAAAGTGGTCAGACGGCGCGCATCGCTCAGCCCTCCACGTCGATTCTGAGCCGGTCGCCGGCGTGCAACGTCGGCCCACCGTTCGCATCGCGCAGTGCGTCGACCACCGGCCGCGGGTCCGACTCGGGAGCGATGGCCTCGGCGATCGACCACAACGTGTCACCCGGCTGCACGATGTAGACCGTGCCCGCCTCGGGGACGGGTCCGACGTCGATCGGTTCAGGCTCCGTCGACTGTGGCACGTCGGACATGGCGACCGCGACCCGCACCACACCGGCGATCGCCGCCACGATGGCGACCGCCGCGACCAACGCCACCAGCCGCCGGCGTCGGAGCCGGGTCGCACGATCGGGCAGGCGCCAGCGCGTGTCGGGCGTCTCGGCCACCCGCGGCCGCACCTGGGAACGGTCGCCCGGCCGCGCGGGCCCGATCTGCGGTGCCTCGCCAGGCAGTGCCCGCTCCGCCACCGCCCCGCGTTCGAACCGTGGGTCGGATGCAGACGGGTCGGCACCGCCGACGGGATCGCCGACGGGATCGCCAGCCGCCTCGGCCCCGTGGTCTTGTCGTTGTCTGGGGGCGTAGATCGCAACCATGCCCTGAGTCTCCTCGCGGGGTGTGACAGTTTCGGACCCGTCGACGCCAGCGGAGTGCCATCGACGGCGTTCGGCCGACGGCGCCGCCGCAGCGCCGCCGGCCGAACGCTCGTTCGTGAGGAAGCGTCCCACGAACTCGTGTTCGCCGTCAACCCATCTTCGAACGGGTGTTTGCTGTCGCGCGCGTCGGATGGTACGGTCCTACCCGGAACGTGCGTTCGGGCCTCTGGGGCTGGGCACACGCCGCTATCGCCCGGGCGTGCCGGGCCTCGAAGACGCCGACAGGCCTGCTGCCCACGGGGCAGACCTCCAGCGAAGGAGCCCGAGCCGATGCCCCAACAGACCCTGACCTCGCGACAACGAGAGGTCCTCGAGATCATCGAACAGCACATGCGCGAGCGTGGCTACCCGCCGTCGGTGCGCGAGATCGGCGAGGCGGTCGGCCTGACTTCCCCGTCCACGGTCCATGCCCACCTCGCCGCCCTGCAGAAGCGTGGCTACCTTCGGCGCGACCCCACCAAGCCGCGCGCGATCGAGGTGCGGTGGGACCCGAACTCCGACGCCGTGCTCGACCGGCGCCCGGTCCGCCACGTCCCGCTGGTTGGCGACGTCGCCGCCGGCGCCAACGTCCTGGCCCAGGAGAACGTCGAGGAGCTGCTGCCCCTGCCGGCCGACTTCACGGGCGACGGCGACCTGTTCATGTTGCGGGTGCGGGGCGACTCGATGATCGACGCCGGCATCCTCGACGGCGACTTCGTGGTCTCCCGGGCCCAGACGACCGCCGAGTCCGGCGACATCGTGGTCGCGGGGATCCCGGGCGAGGAGGCGACCGTCAAGACGTTCACGACCGTCGGCGACCGCGTGGTCCTGCAGCCGGCCAACCCGCGCCTGTCGCCGATGGAGTTCGACAGCGGCGAGGTGCGTGTGTTCGGGCGGGTGGTGACCGTGCTGCGGCGGCTCTGATGGCGGTGCCGGCGGCCGCGCGCTCTGCGGTGTCGTAGCGGCCGACGCCGCTGGTCCTCGGCGTTCGCCGCTACGCCGCCCCCCACCTTGCCGCCGGGGCGCGAGGCGCTTGCGCCCGGCCGGGCCGGGCAGAGGGTGCGACGGCAGCGGGCGGCGTCCGGGGCCGCGGTGTTCAGGGGCGCGTGGTGTTAGGGGCGGTGGCGTCAGGGCCGGCGTCGGGGCGTGGCGTCAGGGGCCGTGGCGGAGCAGGTCCGACAGGGCGGCGTGGACCGCCTCCAGGGATGCCCGGTCGACGTGCTCGTCCTTCGTATGCGCGAGGGTCGAGTCGCCCGGACCGAAGTTGACCGCGGGGATGCCGGCGGCGGCGAACCGGGCGACATCGGTCCAGCCGAGCTTCGCCCGCACCTGCAGTCGGTTGCGGTCGCGGAGCGTGGCCAGCAGTGGGTGCGCAAGCCCCGGGGCTGCCGCGCCCGCCACGTCGACGACCTCGACCTCGTCGCCGTCGTCGAGGTGGGGCGCGAGGACCGCCTCGACGTGCGCCCGGGCCTCGTCCGCGGTGCGGTCCGGGGCGTAGCGATGGTTGAGCGACACCACGACCCGATCCGGGACGACGTTGCCGGCCACGCCGCCTTCTACGAACACGGCCTGGATCGCCTCGCGGAACTCGCAGCCGTCGATGACGGGGCGGCGGGGCTCATAGTTGGCGAGCGCGGCGAGCAGCGGGCCGGCGCGGTGGATGGCGTTGCGGCCCATCCACGGGCGGGCGGTATGGGCTCGGGCGCCGGCCAGCGTGACCCGGAGCCGCATCGAGCCCTGGCACCCGGCCTCCAGTGCGGCGTCGGTCGGCTCGCCCAGCACGGCCGCGTCGCCGGCGATCAGGTCCGGCCGGCTGTTGAAGAGATGCCCGAGGCCGCTGTGCTCGGCTGCGACCTCCTCGGCGGTGTAGAAGATCCAGGTAACGTCGACCGCCGGATCCGAGACCTCGGCGGCCAGCTCCAGCATCACGGCCAGGCCGCCCTTCATGTCGGCCGAGCCGAGGCCCCAGAGCACGTCGCCGTCGATTCTCGGCGTGCCGTTGGCGTTGGCCGGAACCGTGTCGAGGTGGCCGGCCAGGATCAGCCTGCCACTACGGCCGCGCCGGGTCCGGGCCACCACGTTGTCGCCGACCCGCTCGACGTCGAGGTGGCCGGGCGCTCGCAGGCGGTGCTCGACGTGGTCGGCGATGGCGGCCTCCGCGTGGCTCTCCGACGGGATCGCCACCAGGTCCGCGGTGCGGGCGAGCAGATCGGTCACTGCCCGGGAGGCTAGGGGGTGCCCGGGCGCCCGGCGCATATCGTTGCGGGATGACCGACGCGACCACGTCCCCCACCGGCGCCTGGGCCGCCGGGCTCGCCACCGTGCTGCCCGACGGGCGGGTGCTCGAGGTCTGGTACCCCTCCCCCGCGCTGGCCACCGCCGACCAGGTCGCGGCAGTCGCCGGCCCCCTGGGGGCGCCGACCTCGGGGTCGGCTCAGATCCCGCCCGGCGTCGCCGCCGACCTCATGGGCGTCGACGTCGACCTCGGCGCGGTCGTCGGCGTCGATCCGATCCGGCGGGTCGAGCGGGTCGCGGTGGCGACATTCATCGAGGGGCTCGACGACCCGCCCGTCGACGCGCAGGACGCCTACCTCCGCCTCCACCTGCTGTCCCACCGCCTGGTGCGGCCCAACGGCGCCAACCTCGACGGCATCTTCGGCCTGCTCAACAACGTCGTCTGGACGACCGTCGGGCCCTGCGCGGTCGAGGGCTTCGAGCAGACCCGCCTGGCGCTGGTGGCGGCTGGTCGCGTCGTGCGGGTGCTCGCCGTCGACAAGTTCCCGCGGATGACCGACTACGTCGTGCCCTCCGGCGTGCGCATCGCCGATGCCTCGCGCGTGCGCCTCGGTGCCCACCTGGCCGAAGGCACCACGGTCATGCACGAGGGGTCCGTCAACTTCAACGCCGGCACGCTCGGCGCCTCGATGGTCGAGGGCCGGATCACCCAGGGCGTTGTCGTCGGCGAAGGGTCCGACCTCGGCGGCGGTGCGTCCGTCCAGGGCACGCTCTCGGGCGGCGGCAAGGAGGTCGTGCGGATCGGCCGGCGGTCGCTGGTCGGCGCGAACGGCGGGATCGGCATCTCGCTCGGCGACGACTGCGTCGTCGAGGCCGGGCTCTACGTGACCGCCGGGACGCGGGTGACGCTCCCCGACGGCACCGTGACCAAGGCGCTCGAGCTGAGCGGGCGGGACGGCCTGCTGTTCCGGCGCAACAGCACCAGCGGCGCCGTCGAGGTCCTGCCATGGGCGGCCGGCTCGGTTGAGCTGAACGCCGCGCTCCACGACAACGGCTGACCCGACGCCGTCAGGGCCGGTCCGGCGACCAGGGCAGGGGGACGTCGTCGCGGGACCAGTCCCGGGCGCGCAGCGACGGCGGGTCACGGAACGCCGGCGGCGGCGACACCGGACGCGACTGGGCTGCGAGCGCCGGGCCGGTTCCGCGACCGGCGCTGTCGGGCGGCGGCGCGGTCGCCGACGGTGGCGGTGGCGGTGGTGGTCGTGGCGGCGGTGGACCTGGTGGCGCCGGCTCGACGGAGCTGGGCGCGCTCGGTGGCAGCGCGTCAGGGAGCGGCGCACTCGGTTGCAACGGCGCGTCCGCGGGCGGCACAGGCGGGGGCTGCATGCCGTATCCCGCCGGCCACGCCGCCGGCGGGCCGAAGCTCGCGTACGGCGACGGCGGGGGCGACGCCTGGGCCCGGCGGTTGCGGCCGCGGCGCACCATGAGCACGATCGCGATCACCACCCCCGCGACCACACCGACGAAGCCGACCAGCAGGCCCGTGATCACCCCGGTGATGACCCCGGTCGACACGCCCCGGCCGACCGCGATCACGCTGCCGGTCGGCGCCGTGTCTCCCGACGCCACGACCTCGTACGTGCCCGGGTCATCGACCCGGAACGTGTAGAGCCCGATGCCCTCGTGGGTGTCCGCGTCGTAGCTGACCTTCGTCTCGTAGCCCTCCAGCGGGACCTCGTCGCCGGACGGGCCGGTCACGGTCACCGTCGGTCTCGGGACCAGCAGCAGGTCCCGCGGGTCCAGGTCCTCGCCGAACGCTTGATCCTCGTCGAACGCGCCCTCGTACTCGTGGTAGATCGAGTAGCCGCCGGTGCCCCGCAGCTCGACCTCCATCGTGCCCGGGACCTCGACCCGGTCGAATCCGTCGATCCGGTCGCCGTAGCCGATCGCCGTGCGGCCGATGACGACCCCGCCGGCGACCAGGCCCGCCGCCGCCACCCCGGCGGCTGCGGCGTACCACCAGGCCGACGGGCGGACCCGCGGTCGTGCCGCCCGCGCTGACGCCGGGGGCATCGGCGCTGGGGCGTAGGGACCGGGGTACATGTCCGGACTGTGGTCAGGCCGGCGGGCCCGTCACATCGGGGACATCCCCCGTGGCTGTCCCCAGCCGCTCGGCGACCAGAGCGATCCGGTCGTCGGGCTGGACCACCGCGATCCGCACGTGGCCCGCGCCCGCCGGGCCGTAGAACTCGCCCGGCGACACGACCGCGCCCGCCTCCTCCGCCAGCCGGCGGGTGAGCGCCCACGCATCCCCGCCCGGCGCGGGCACCCACAGGTAGAACGCCCCCGCCGGGACGTCGCACTCGACGCCGATCGCCGCCAGCGCGTCGGCCATCAGCGCCAGCCTCGCCCGGTAGCGCTCCCGCTGCTCGTCGACGTGCGCCATGTCGCCGTACGCCGCCACCGCCGCGTCCTGGACCGGCCCCGGCACCATCAACCCGGCGTGCTTGCGCAGCTCCGACAGGTAGTGGACGAGCTCCGGGTCACCGGCGTAGAACCCGGCCCGGGCGCCCGCCAGGTTGGACCGCTTGGACAGCGAGTGGACCGCCACGACGCCGTCGGGGCCGGCGGCCAGGATCGACGCCGGCTCGCCCTGCCACGTGTAGTCGATGTAGCACTCGTCCGACAGCACCGGGACCCCCGCGGCCCGGCCCCACGCCGCCGCCGCCCGCAGGTCCGCCAGCTCGCCGGTCGGGTTGGCCGGCGAGTTGACCCAGAGGCACAGCGCCCGCTCGGCGTCCGCCGGCTCGATCTCCGACAGCGACGAGTACGGCACCGCCCGGCACCCGGCCAGCGTCGCGCCCATCGCGTAGCTGGGGTAGCTGATCGCCGGGTAGAGCACCGTGTCCCGGTCGGGCGTCCGCAGCCGCAGCCAGTGCGGCACGCCGGCCACGAACTCCTTCGTGCCGATGCAGGCCGCCAGGTGCGCCGGGTCGACCGCCACCCCGGCCCGGCGGCCGAGCCACGCCGCGGCCGCCTCCCGGAACGCGGCCGTGCCGACCGACGGCGGGTAGCCCCGCTCCGTGCCCGACGCCGCCAGGGCCGCGACGACGGCCGGCGGCGGCGGGTCGCACGGCGTGCCGATGGACAGGTCGACCGAGCCGCCCGGCAGTTTCTCCGCCATGCGCCGCAGGTCGTCGAGGCGGTCGTACGGGTACGGCGGCGGCTTGAAGCCCGGGGACTGGGTCACGGACACCTCGGTTGGGCCCGACGGTCGCCGGCGGCGGCCGTCACGAGACGACGAACTTGCGGAACTGGCCGACGGCGGCGTCGTCGAACCGGCCCCGCACGACCATGCCGCCTTCGGCCGGCGACTCGCGCAGGACCTCGCCCGCCCGGTGCGCCGCCGCCAGCAGGTCGCCCCGCTCGTAGGGGATGAGCAGCTCGACCACCTCGATCATCGACCGCATGCGGTCGCCGATCGTCGCCAGCAGCCGGTCGATGCCGTCCCCGGTGCTGGCGCTGAGCGCGACCGCGCCCTCGTGCGTCGCCACCAGGCGGTCGGCGGCCTCGCCGGCCAGATCGGACTTGTTGAACGCCAGCAGCTCGGGGACGTCGGCCGCGCCGATCTCGCCGAGCACCTCCCGCACCGCCCGGATGTTGCCCGCCACGTCCGGCGCCGAGGCGTCGACCAGGTGGACGAGCAGGTCGGCGTCGACGGCCACGTCCAGCGTCGAGCGGAACGCCTGGACCAGCTGGTGGGGCAGCTTGCGGATGAACCCGACCGTGTCGGTGAGCAGCACCCGCTCGCCGCCCGGCAGCGACAGCCGCCGGGTGGTGGCGTCGAGGGTGGCGAACAGGCGGTCCTCGACCAGCACGCCGGCGTTGGTCAGCCGGTTGAGCAGCGTCGACTTGCCGGCGTTGGTGTAGCCGACGATCACCACCTTGCGGACCCGGCCCCGGCGCTGGGCCTTGCGCTGCGTCGAGCGGTGCTGCTCGATCTCCCGCAGGTCGGCCTCGAGCTTGTGGATCCGGCGCACGATCCGCCGCCGGTCGACCTCGAGCTGCGTCTCGCCGGGCCCGCGGGTGCCGATGCGGGCGCCGCCGGCCGCGGCCATGCCGCCCGCCTGCTGGGACAGCGACCCGGCGAGCCGGCGCAGCCGGGGCAGCCGGTAGCGGAGCTGGGCCAGCTCGACCTGCGCCTTGCCCTCCTGGCTGTGGGCGTTCTGGGCGAAGATGTCGAGGATCACCGCGGTGCGGTCGATCGCCGTGCGCTCGAGCAGCTTCTCGAGGTTGAACTGCTGGGCCGGCGTCAGCTCGTTGTCGAACACGACCGTGTCGCAGTCGGTGGCGAGCGCCACCTCCCGCAGCTCCTCGGCCTTGCCCTTGCCGATGTAGGTGGGCGGGTCCGGGCTGTCGCGCCGCTGCACGACCCGGGCGACCTCGTCCGCACCGGCCGTGTCGACCAGCAGCGACAGCTCGTCGAGCGAGTTCTCTGTGTCCTCGGGCGTGTCGGGCCAGATCGTCACGCCGACCAGGACGATTCTCTCCCGGAAGGTGCGTTCGATCAGCGCCACGGCGACGCTCCGAGCTCGATCGTGCCCACGTAGGTGGCGGGGCCTTCCAGGACGACGGGGTCGCCCGGCCCGGCGCCGAGCGTGACCTCGGCCCGGCCGCCGGGCATGGCCACGGGCACCCGGAGGCCGACGAGCCCCCAGGCGCGGGCCGCGGCGACCGCCGCGCACGCGCCGGTCCCGCACGCCTGCGTGGGACCGACGCCGCGCTCGTAGGTGCGGATGGCGATGCCGTCGCCGTCGAGCGTGAGCAGGTGCACGTTGGCGCCGCCCTCGAGCTTCGCGTTGGCGGACTCGCCCAGTGCGACCAGGTCGAGCTCGGCGGCAGCATCGGACCCCGCCGCGCTGACGTCGAGCACGAGGTGGGGGTTGCCCATTCCGACCCGTAGCGCCCGGGCCACCGGGCCGCCGGTCCACTCGGGCGCGTCACCCTGCACGGCGGCGGCGCCCATCGCCGCGGACAGGTTCAGCGTGACGGCGTCGATCCGGTCGCCGACCGTGACCACCCGCTCGCCCGCGTCGGTGTCGATCGTCAGCACGCTGCCCGGCTCGCCCCGGACGCCCGGCCAGCCGAGGACGAGGGCCTGGCCGAGGCAGCGAATGCCGTTGCCGCTCATCTCGGCCGCGGACCCGTCGGCGTTGCGCAGCTCCATGCGGACGCGGCCGGGGGAACCGACCGTCGGCGTCGCCCGGATGATGCCGTCGGCGCCGACGCCCGTGTGGCGGTCGCACAGGGCGCGCGCGCGATCGTGGTCGAGAGGGTGGGAGGCGTCCGGATCGAGCACGATCAGGAAGTCGTTGCCCAACCCGTGATGCTTGGTCAGACGCATGTCACCCGCCAGTCTGCCCGACCGGGCGCTGCGCCACGGTCGTTTATGCCCCGGCGGCCGCCCGGTCGGCGAGGGCCGGGAGCAGGGCCGCCGGGTCCCCGTCGGCGTGCAGCCACTCGATGCGCGGGTCGCGGCGGAACCACGAGCCCTGCCGGCGCGCGAACCGGCGGGTGCGCCGGACCGCCAGCTCGACCGCGTCGTCCAGGTCGCGGCCGCCGGCGAGGTGGTCGATCAGTTCGGCGTAGCCCAGCGCCTGCCGCGCCGTGCGGGACATCCCTCGCGGCTCGGCGAGCAGGCCGCGGACCTCGTCGAGGAACCCGGCGGCCATCTGGTCCCGGTAGCGCTCCTCGATCCGCCGGGCGACGACCTCGTGCTGCACGGCGATCCCGACCAGCGCGAACGGCGTGGACGGATAGACGTCCAGCCCGGGGCCGTAGGACGAGAACGGCCGCCCGCTCCCGAGCGTCACCTCCAGCGCCCGGACCACCCGGCGGCGGTTGGTGCGCTCCATCCGCCCGGCTGCGACCGGGTCGAGGGCGACCAGGCGCCGGTGGAGCGCCGCGGTGTCGGCCTCGGCCTCCAGCTCGGCCCGCACGGCGGGGAACCGGCCCGGGACGGCCAGGTCATCGACGACGGCCCGCAGGTACAGGCCGGTCCCGCCGACCAGCAGCGCCCGGCGCCCCCGGCCCTCGATGCCGGCGATCGCGCCCCGGGCCGCGGCGGCCCAGCGGGCGAGCGTGAAGTCCTCCCACGGGTCGGCGACGTCGAGCAGGTGGTGGGGCACCTCGGCCCGCTCCTCCGGAGAGGGTTTGGCCGTGCCGATGTCCATCCCCCGGTAGACCTGCATCGAGTCCACCGACACGAGCTCGAACGCCGGGTCGCGGCGGGCGAGCGCCAGGGCGAGCGTCGACTTCCCGGACGCGGTCGCGCCGACCAGTGCGACGTGGCGCGGGGCCTCGGCGGGGGCGTGCATCCGCGACGGGACCGTAGCCGTCGTCCCCTGTGGCGCACCGACCCCTTTCGGTGGCTGGCGGCCGGGCGTAGGGTCGGGGTAGCCACGCACACCACCCGAAGACCGGGAGGAGGGGCCATGGAGGTTCACGTCGGGGACCACGTGGTCGTCGAGGGGGCCAAGGTCGGCCTGAGCCCACGTCGCGGCGAGGTGCTGGAGATCCTCCGGGGAGCGGGCGGCGACCGCCTCCGGGTCCGCTGGGAGGGCGACGCCCACGAGACCGTGCTCGCCCCCGGGCCCGACCTGCGCATCGAGCACGGTGACGGCGGCTCCCTCGACCGCAGGTCGCTGCGGGTCGACGTGGAGCTGTCCGAGGACGAAGACCATTGCGAGGCGGTCGCCAAGGTCATGATGCGAGGCCGCGAGTTCTCCGGATGGGGGCGCGCCCGCCGCAACCCCGCCGATCCCCAGATGCCCGTGGTCGGCGAGGAGCTGGCCGTCGCCCGGGCCCTGTCCGATGTCTCCCACCAGCTCGTCGGGGCCGCGGCCGACTCGCTCGAGTCGGCGCTCGGCCGCCCGGTGGCGCTCCATGTGTGAGCCCGCCCGACAACAGATGACGGTCGCCCGGCCGCGCTCCAAGCCCTGACCGGCAGCCGCAGCACCCACAAGGTGCCGGCAAGCGATGGCCGGGCGACCGCCTTCCTCACCCGCACCGCTGTTCCGGCGGGCCGCCTGGCGGCGCAAGACTCGGGGGCGTGCCCGCCACCGTCGTGTTCGTCCACGCCCACCCCGACGACGAGGCGATCTTCACCGGCGGGACGATGACGCTGCTCGCCGCCGCCGGCCACCGCGTGGTGCTGGTGGTGGCGACCGGCGGCGAGCGGGGCGAGCAGCCGCCGGACATGGTGCCGACCACGGATGCGGACGACCTGGCGGCGCGGCGTCGGGCCGAGACCGCGGCGGCGGCAGAGCTGCTCGGGGTGGCGCGGGTCGCGTGGCTGGGGTTCGCGGACTCGGGGATGGCGGGCGACGATGCCAACGAGGCGGCGGGCTCCTTCTGGTCCGCGGACGTCGGGGACGCGGCCGGGCGCCTGGCGGCCGTGCTGGCCGAGGAGGCCGCCGCTGCGGTGGTCGTCTACGACGAGAACGGCGTCTATGGCCACCCGGACCACGTCCAGGTCCACCGGGTCGGGCGGCGGGCCGCGACCGAGGCCGGCGTGGCGACCGTCTACGAGGCGACGATCGACCGGGAGTACCTCCACTTCGTCGAGACCCACCTGGTGGAGGAGGCGATCCTGGCGGGCGACCTCGGCCTGGTCCGGTCCCACATCGGCGTGCCCACGGTGGCCGTGGACACGACCGTGGACGTGCGGGCGACGCTGACGACAAAGCGGGCGGCGATGGCGGCACACGCCAGCCAGATCCCCGAGTCGACGTCGGCCCTGCAGCTGCCGGTGGACCACTTCGCCGACGTCTACGGCTGGGAGTGGTACGTCCGCTCCGGCCCGCCGGGGCCCATCGAGGGGCTGTGAGCGGCGAGGTCCTTGCCGTAGCAGCGCACGACGTCGACGGCAGCGTACGGGCCGAAGGGCTCGACGGGCCGGTAGCCGGCGGCCTCGTAGAGCGCCATCGCCTCGGGCTGGCGGATGCCGGTGACGAGCTGGACCCGCCGGTAGCCGAGGCGGGCGGCCTCGTGCTCGAGGGCGGCGAGGACGGCCCGGCTGACGCCCCGGCGCCGGGCGCCGGGCCGGGTGTACATGCGCTTGATCTCGGCAGTGTCCGGCCGCCCGAGGGGCAGCCGGCGGAGCGCGCCGCAGCCGACCGGCGCGCCGTCGATGCGGGCGACGACGAACGCGCCGCGGGGCGGCCGGACCTGCTCGGGGCGGACCGCCCAGGCGCCCACGAGCTCGGGGTCCTCGGCGTCGGGGTCGTCGTCGGCCGCGTAGCGGACGTCGAGGTCGGCGGCGAGCTCGGCGACGAGCGCCCGGCCGTCGGCGCCCTCGAAGTCGTCGACGGCGACGACGAGGCCCGGCGGCGTCGCCGTCACGCGATGGCCACGGGAATGCGCGTCCGGTGGCGGGCGGGCGCCGTGGCCGCCACGAAGTCGCCGAGCAGGTGGTGGGGCGCGGCGCCCGTGACCCGCACAGTGGCGTACGACCCGGGCCGTAGGGGACCGGGCGGGCGGAAGTGGACGAGCTTGTTCTGCTCGGTGCGCCCGGTGGTGAGGGTCGGGTCCTTGCGGGACGGGCCCTCGACCAGGACCTCCTCCTCGCGGCCGACGCGGGCCCGGTGGCGGGCGAGCGCCGAGCGCTCCACCACCAGCCGGAGCCGCTCGAAGCGGTCGGCGCACACGTCGGCGGGCACGAACTCGTCGACCCGGCCTGCAGCCTCGGTGCCGGGGCGGGGGCTGAAGACGAAGGTGTAGGCGCTGTCGTAGCCGGCCTCGGCGACGACCTCGAGCGTGCGCTCGAAGTCGTCGTCGGTCTCGCCGGGGAAGCCCACGATGATGTCGCTGGTGACGGCGAGATCGGGCATGGCGGCCCGGGCGGCGGCGAGGCGATCGAGATAGCGCTCGGCGGTGTAGCCGCGGTGCATGGCGGCGAGCACGCGGTCGCTGCCGGCCTGGAGCGGAAGGTGGAGGTGCTCGCACACGGCCGGGACGTCGGCCATCGCCGCGATGGTCTCGGGCCGCAGGTCCTTGGGGTGTGGGCTCGTGTAGCGGACCCGCCGGATGCCGTCGATCGCCCCGACGGCCCGGAGCAGCTCGGCGAACAGCGGCCGAACCCGGACGGCGTCGCCGGCCCGGCGCTGGGCGAGGGTCAGGTCGCGGCCGTAGCTGTTCACGTTCTGGCCGAGGAGGGTGACCTCGCTGACGCCGTCGGCAGCCAGCATGCGCACCTCGGCGACGATGTCGTCGAGCGGGCGGCTGATCTCCCGGCCCCGGACGGCGGGAACGATGCAGAAGGCGCAGGAGTTGTCGCAGCCGATCTGGATCGTCACCCATGCGGCGTACGGGACCTCGCGACGGACCGGCAGCGCGCTCGGGAAGGCGTCGCGGTCCTCGGCGACGGTCTCGTTCAGGATCTCGACCAGCGATCCGCCGCCCCGGGCGTCCCGCTGCTCGCGGACCAGCTCGGCGGCCCGGGACACGTTGTGGGTGCCGAGCACGACGTCGACGTGGGGCGCCCGCTCGACGATCGCCTCGCGGTCCTTCTGGGCCAGGCAGCCGGCCACGACGATCTGCATGCCGGGGCGGCGGGCCTTGAGGGCCTTGAGCTGGCCGAGGTTGCCGTAGAGCTTGTTGTCGGCGTTCTCGCGGATGCAGCAGGTGTTGAGCACGACGACGTCGGCGTCGTCGAGCGCGCCGGCGCGCCGCAGGCCGTCGGCCTCCAGCAGGCCGGCGATGCGCTCGGAGTCGTGTTCGTTCATCTGGCACCCGAAGGTGCGCACGATGTAGGTCCTGTCGGTCATCGCAGCCTGTCAGGCTAGGCGACGGGCGGCGGGCTGCCCCCACCCGAATCGCTGCGGTCGGCGGGCGGGAAGCTGCGACGCTGGCCCCGATGGAAAACCTTCGTGCGGTGGTGCTCGTGGAGGGCGCGAGCGACCAGACCGCCGTCGAGGCGCTAGCGGCCCGCCGGGGCCGGGACCTCGGCGCCGAGGGCATCGCGGTGGTGCCGATGGGCGGGGCGACGAACGTGCGCTCGTTCGCCGCACGCTTCGGCCCGAGGGGCCTCGGCGTCGTGCTGGCCGGGCTGTACGACGCCGGCGAGGAGGGAGCCGTCCGGCGGGGGCTGGAGGACGCGGGGGTGAAGGTGCCCCCCGGCCGGCCGGGCCTGGAGGCGGTCGGCTTCCACCGCTGCGACGCCGACCTGGAGGACGAGCTGATCCGGGCCCTCGGCGTCGCCGGCGTCGAGCGGGTCGTGGCGGCCGAGGGCGAGCTGCGCTCTCTCCGGCTCCTGCAGAACCAGCCCGCCCAGCGGGAACGCAGCCACACGGCACAACTGCGGCGTTTCCTGGGCGTCCGCAGCGGGCGCAAGCTTCGCTACGCACGCCTGCTGGTCGAGGCGCTGGACCTCGCCCACGTGCCCCGCCCGCTGGACCGGGTTCTGGCCGCGGTGGGTTGAGCCGCCCGGCCCGCGGGCGCTTGCGCGACCGACGCTGCGACACGGGGCATGGCGCGGTGCGTGCGGTCGCGGCCGAACCGGGGCCGACGCGATCACCGCCATCCGGGGGGCCGAGAAGGTTGTCGAGCTTCGGTGAGCGGATCACGGTGTGGATGTTCACGGCGCCAACGGGAACCTCGGTGCTGATCGAGAGCCGGCCGCTGCACGCCACGCTGTACGAGTGGGGTAACAACCTGAGCAACGTCGACCGGATCGCCACGATGATCGCTGGTTCTCCGGCGTGAGCCGGATCGGGTCCGGCCAGGCCCCGGGGGACGGCAGCCGCCACGCCACCGCCCCCATCGGGGACCCGTAGGCTCAGTCGAGCGAGATGGGCTCGTCGTCGGCGAGGGACATCCGATCGCCTGCCCCGTTGCCGTTGCCGTTGCCGTTCACGGCGTCGCCGCCGGCGCCCAGGTCGGCGCCGGACGACCCCGAGCCGCCCGGCGAGTCGATGCCCAGGTGGGAGCGGATGCGCTCGGAGATCTCGACCATGACCTCGGGGTGCTCCAGCAGGAACAGTTTGGCGTTCTCGCGTCCCTGGCCCAGCTGCTCGCCGTCGTAGGTGTACCAGGCGCCCGACTTCTTCACGAAGCCCAGGTCGACCCCGATGTCGACCAGGGAGCCCTCACGGCTGATGCCCTTGCCGTACATGATGTCGAACTCGCCCTGCCGGAACGGCGGGGCGCACTTGTTCTTGACCACCTTGACCCGGGTGCGGTTGCCGACGACCTCGACCCCGTCCTTGATGGACTCGATGCGCCGGATGTCGAGGCGCACCGACGAGTAGAACTTGAGCGCCCGGCCGCCCGGGGTGGTCTCGGGAGAGCCGAACATCACGCCGATCTTCTCGCGCAGCTGGTTGATGAAGACGGCGATGGTGCGGGACCTGTTGAGGTTGGCGGTGAGCTTGCGCAGCGCCTGGGACATGAGCCGGGCCTGGAGGCCGACGTGGCTGTCGCCCATCTCGCCCTCGATCTCGGCCCGGGGCGTGAGCGCGGCCACCGAGTCGATGACCACGACGTCGATGGCGCCCGAGCGGATGAGCATGTCGGCGATCTCGAGCGCCTGCTCGCCGGTGTCGGGCTGCGAGATCAGCAGCTCGTCGATGTCGACCCCGATGGCCCGGGCGTATACCGGGTCGAGCGCGTGCTCGGCGTCGATATAGGCGCAGATGCCCCCGTTGCGCTGGGCCTCGGCCACGACGTGCAGCGCCAGCGTGGACTTGCCCGACGACTCGGGGCCGAAGATCTCGGTGACACGCCCCCGGGGGAGCCCGCCGATGCCGAGGGCGAGGTCGAGGGACAGGGCACCGGTCGACACGGCCTCGATGGCCATGGTGCCCTTCTCGCCCATCTTCATGACCGAGCCCTTGCCGAATTGCTTCTCGATCTGGCTGAGGGCCATCTCGAGGTTCTTCTGTCGATCCACCGGCGTGGTCCTTTCCTGCGGTGGTGCGGATGCGGATGTGCGGCGGGCCCGGCCGGTGAGCCGGGCCTCTGCGATCTCGAAGGGGCGGTTGCCCCTGTCGACAGAGCGGACATTAGAGAGGGGGTGTGACAGTTTGGATCGCCACGGGGGTTCCGGACGACATCACTGTAGTTTCGAACGCCTGTTCGTTCAAGCCTTTAGGTGTCGGACGTGGACGTTCTCGTAGCGGGCGCCGTCGGGTCCCAGGTGGCTGCGCACGAGGTGGATCTCGTCGACCGGGAAGCGGGTGGCCAGAGGCTCGCCGGTGAGGCCCTGAGGGCGGGCCCGGGCCCGCCCGCGGCCGCGCCTGCGGTCGACCCGGGCGAGGGTCAGGTGGCCGTGGAACGGGCGGGGGTCCGGCGGGATGCCCGCCGCCGCGACGGCGGCGGCCACGCCCACGGCCAGGTCGTCCAGGCCGGCGACCCGGAGGCCGATCACGCCCGGGAACAGCAGCTCGACCTCGGGGCCGACCCCTGCGTCCGCCGGCGCGAGGGGGGCGGCGTCGAGCGCGGCGACCAGCGGGGCCGGATCGGACTGCTCCCCGAGGAAGACGAGGGTGACGTGCCACTGGGGGCGGGTGGTCCAGCGGACGCCCTCGCGGGCCGGGCGGCGGAGCGCGGCGATCGTGTCGAGGACGCCCGGCGGCGGTGCTGCCGCCACGAACAGGCGCACGAGGTCAGCGTGGCATGTGGCGGGTCGTGGTTGGGGGACCTCGTAGGACCGGGCGGGAGCGGTGGGACCGGGATTTCTACGCGGAAACGGTCGCCCCAGCGACCGTTTCCGCGTAGAAATCGCGTTGGCCACTGTCCGGTTTGCGTCGGCCCTAGTGTGCGGGGCACGCTCTCGGCGTGGCGACCACCGGCTGGGGTGACGGCACGCCGCCGTCGTCGAACAACGTTTTCTCGCGTGCCTTGGGAAAGGTGCGCGCCTTTCTGCGCACGACCCGAGGCAAGGTGATCGCGGGGATCGGGCTCGTCGTCTTGATCCTTGCCTCGGGCCTCGTGGTCGTGCAGGCCTCCTCCTCCGAGTCGGCCACGCCCGAGACCACCACGACCACCGCGTCGACAACCACCACGGCGCCGCCGACCACGCCTCCCCCGCCGCCGCCGCCGCCTCCTCCGACGTGGCCGCTCACCGGGATGGGCATTCCGGACCCTGCTCTGGCGGCCAAGCCTGCCCTGGCGGTGAAGATCGACAACGTCGAGCCGGACTCGCGGCCCCAGGCCGGCATCAATCAGGCCGACATCGTCTACGAGGAGCGCGTCGAGGGGGCCGTCACCCGGTTCATGGCCGTGTTCCACTCGACCGACGCATCCCCCGTCGGGCCCGTGCGGTCGGCCCGCACGTCCGACATCGGGCTGTTCAAGTCGTTCGGAACCCCGCTGTTCGCCTGGTCGGGCTCGAACGCCATCTTCGTGCCCCGCATCCGGGCCGCCGGGATCGTCGACGCCGGCTACGACGCCGCCTCCGGCCTGTACTACCGGGCCCGCGACCGCCGGGCGCCCCACAACCTCATGCTCCACGGAACGCCCGACGTGTGGGGCGCCGGCTTCACCGGATGGACCGCGCCCGGGCCCATGTTCGCCTACCGGGCGCCGGGCGAGGCGGTCGCCGGCGGGACGCCGATCGGCGGGGTCCGCATCGTGTTCGCCACCGGGGCCGGATCGGCCCCCGTCGAGTACGCGTGGAACGGCGTCGGCTGGGCCCGGTTCCAATCCGGCACGCCCCACCTGGACGCCGTCGGGACCCCGGTTGCCCCCGAAAACGTCATCGTCAGCTTCACGCCCTACGCCAACTCCGACGTGACCGACCAGTTCGGCGTGTTCATCCGGGAGGCGCAGACCGTGGGCGAGGGCGACGCCTGGGTCCTGACCGCCGGCATGCTCGTCAACGCCCGCTGGGTCAAGCCCGCGCTCGAGGCGCCGACGCAGTACTACGGCCCGGACGGTCAGCTCATCAAGCTCACGCCCGGGCGCACCTGGGTCGCCCTTCCCGAGCCCGGCACCGCCACCACCTACTAGGCCGCTACCCCGATCCCGCGGCCTTCCACCGGTCGTACGCTTCCCGCAGGCAGACCGCGCACGGCCGGTAACCCGCCGCGACCGCGGTCGCCTCGTCGGCGAAGAAGACCCGGTGGGAGACGTAGCCGCCCCGCGCGATGGCCCGGGCGGCGCCCGGGCAGTCGAGGCGGCCGTAGATCCTGGAGCGGCGGTGGCCGCCCAGCGTCCCCGGGCGGTCGCTCCCGTACCGCCGACCGTCCGCGCCCACGAGCATCCACGTCATGCCGCGTCGTGGAAGACGAGGCCGAGCGTGTGGCGCCGACCGGACCGGACCGTGCTCACCCCGTGGCGCATCGGCGCCGCCGACCAGCCCCGGGCGCTGCGCACCGGGCGCTCCCGGGTGGTGAAGACGAGCCCGGCGCCCCGGGGGATCGTCGTCGCCGTAGCCCGCGACTGGGCCCGCGGGCGCTGCTCGACCACCACGAACTCGCCGCCCGTGTAGTCGGCGCCCGGCTCGTCGAGGCCGATCACCACCTGGAGGGGGAATACCAGGTCCCCGTAGAGGTCCCGGTGCAGCGCGTTCCACCCGCCCGGGCCGTAGCGCAGCAGCAGCGGGGTCGGCCGGCGCTGGCCGGCGGCGTGGCAGGCGTCCAGCCAGTCGCCGAGCCGGTCGGGCCACGGGGCGGGCCGGTCGCGCCGGGCGGACCAGTCCCGGGCGACCGGCACGAGGTGGGGCCAGAAGGCCGACCGCAGCCCGGCCACCAGCGGGGGCAGCGGGTGGTCGAAGTAGCGGTACTCACCCTCGCCGTAGCGGTGGCGGGCCATGTCGACCGTCGACCGGAACCGGCCGTCGTCGCCGTACATGCCGGACAGCTCCCGGCACTCGCCCGGCGCCAGCACCGGGCCGAAGGAGGCGACCCCGGCGTCGTCGAGCTGGGCCCGGATCGCCGGCCAGTCGAGGGCGGCGACCCGGGCCGCGGGCGTCGCAGACGTCATGCCCCACCAACGCCGCGGACCGGCCGGGCGTGAGACGGGGCCCGGGACGCCTATCCCAGGGTGCGGCGCAGGAGGTCGAGCAGCGAGATGCAGGCGAACTGGCGGACGCGCTCCCGGTCGCCCGGCAGCTGGATCGGAAACGTCACCGGTGGGCCCTCCCCCGCCGCCACGGCCAGGAACACCGTGCCGGGCGGCTGGCCCTCCTGGGAGTCCGGGCCGGCGACTCCGGTGACGCCCAGCCCGACGTCGGCCGCGAGCAGCCGCCGCACCCCCTCGGCCATCGCCCCCGCCGCGGCCGCGGACACGACCGGGCCCTCCGGCACGCCGAGGAGCGACGCCTTCACGTCGCTGGCGTAGGACACGACGCCGCCCCGGAACCAGGCGCTCGCCCCCGCCACCCCGACCAGGCGCGACGCCACCAGGCCCCCGGTGAGCGACTCGGCCACCGCCAGGGTCAGGCCCCGGTCGACCAGGCGCCGGGCGACCGCGTGCTCCATGGACTCGTCGTCGACGCCGAACACGATGTCGCCGATCAGGTCGCGGACGACCTTCTCCTCGGCGGCGAGGACGCGGGTCGCCTCCTCCTCGTCGTCGGCCTTGACCGTGATCCGGACCTTGAGGCCCTCGATCCCGCTGGCCAGGAACGCCAGCGTCGGCGCCCCCGGGCCGGCCTCGTCGAGCTCGGTCATGTGCGCGGCCAGCCGCTCGGCCAGGCCGGACTCGCTGTCGCCCCAGGTCCGCAGCGTGCGAGACCGGATGACCGCGACCGTCCCCGCCCGCCGGGCCAGGTCGGGCAGGATCGCCCCCGCCATGATGATCTGCATCTCGTAGGGCACGCCCGGCACCGCGTAGATCACCTTGTCGCCGACCGGGCAGATCAGCCCCGGCGCCGTGCCCGGCTGGGGGTCGGCGATGGCCGTCGCCCCCGCCGGCACCAGCGCCTGGCGCATGTTGTTGGCCGGCATCCGCCGGCCCCGGCCGGCGAAGCGCTCGAGGATGCGGTCGGCTGCGTCGTCGTCGGTCACGAGCTCGACGCCCATCACCGCGGCGATCGCCTCGCGGGTGATGTCGTCCTGGGTCGGGCCGAGGCCGCCGCAGACGATCACCGCATCGGCCCGGGACAGGGCCAGCTCCAGCGCCGCCACGATGCGGTCGAGGTTGTCGCCCACGACCTGCCCGTGGGTGCGGTCGATGCCGGCCAGGGCCAACTGCTCGCCCATCCAGGCCGAGTTGGTGTCGACGATCTGGCCCAGCAACAGCTCGGTGCCCACGGCCACGATCTCTGCTCGCATCGGTTGCCCCTGCTCCCCTGCCTACGCCCGGGCCTCCCGCGCCCCGCCCGTGGCGGTGGCCCGGCTGCCCTCCATCAGATACTGCGTGCCGGTCGCCAGCGTGAGGCCCACCGCCAGCCACAGGGCGATCTTCGCCACCCACGGCGCCTCTTCGGCGAGCGTCGGGGCGAGCGCGATGCCGACCGCCACCGACTGGACGACGGTCTTGACCTTGGCCCAGAACATGGCGGGCACCGCCAGGCCCTGCCGGCCCCAGTACGAGCGGAACACCGAGATCGTCAGCTCCCGGAGGGTGATCAGCGCCACCGGCAGCCACCACCAGTCGCCCGCCAGCACGAGCGCCCACATCGCCCCGAGCACGAGCGCCTTGTCGGCCAGGGGGTCGAGGAACGCACCCGACCGCGTGGTGCCCATGCGCCGGGCCAGATAGCCGTCGACGCCGTCGGTCGAGGCCAGGAGGATCCAGAGCGCCAGCGTCACGTACGACGGCCCGCCCACCACGATCAGGATCCACAGCGCGGGCGCCAGCACCAGCCGGCCGATCGTCACCACGTTGGCCGGAGTGGCCAGGGCCGACGGTCCGAACGACGACGCCACGCCCGCCTACGCCCGGCTCGCTTCGAGGTCGGGGCCGGCGGCCCCGTCGATCCGGACCTTCACCAGCTCGCCCACGGGCAGGTCGCGGGGCACGACCACGATGCCGTCGATCTCCGGCGCCTCGCGGTGGCCGCGGGCGACCCCGGGGGCGTCGACCAGCACCTCGACCACGCTGCCGATGAGCGCGTCGCGGCGCCGGGCCGTGATGCCGTCCTGCAGGTCGCGCAGCTCGGCCAGGCGCTCGTCGGCGAGCCCGCGGGCGACCCGGCCGTCGAGGCCGGCGGCGTAGGTGCCGTCCTCGGCGCTGTAGGCGAAGAACCCGGCCCAGTCGAGCTCGGCCCGGGACACGAAGGCGAGCAGCTCGTCGTGGTCGGCCTCGGTCTCGCCCGGGTAGCCCACGATGAAGCTGGACCGGAAGGCGGCCTCGGGCTCGCGGGCCCGGATGGCGTCGATGCGGCGGAGGAACCGGTCGCCGTCGCCCCAGCGTCGCATGCGGCGCAGCAGCCGCCCGGAGGCGTGCTGCAGCGACAGGTCGAAGTACGGAACTCCGGTGCGGCCGATGGCGTCGATCAGGCCGTCGTTCAGGTCGGACGGGTACAGGTACAGCAGCCGGACCCGCTCGACGCGGGCGGACAGGTCGTCGACCAGCGGCACGATCCGGCGGGTCCCCCGGCCCTGGTCGCGGCCGTAGGCGGCCAGGTCCTGGGCGACCAGCACGACCTCCCGGACGCCGGATGCGGCCAGGGCCTCGACCTCGGCGATCACGGCGCCGACGTCGCGGCTGCGCTGGCGGCCCCGGAACGACGGGATGGCGCAGAACCCGCACGCCCGGTCGCAGCCCTCGGCCACCTTCACGTACGCCCACGGCCGGGCGGCCGGCGGGCGGGGCAGGTTGAGCAGGTCGAGCGCCGGCGGCGGCCGGCCGCCGCCCCGCGTGCGGCCGAGCGTGACCGGGACGCCGAAGCCGGCGACCGCGTCGGCCTCGGGCAACGCCTCGGCGAGCTCGTCGCCGTAGCGCTCGGCCAGGCAGCCCGTCACCACCAGCTCCGCGGCCGGCGCCTTGCGGTCGGCCAGGGCCAGGATCGTGTCGATCGACTCGCGCCGGGCCTCGTCGATGAACGCGCACGTGTTGACCACGACGAGGTCGGCGTGCTCGGGCGCGGCGGCCGGGACGAGCCCGTCCGCGAGCATCGTTCCCGTCAGCTTGTCCGAGTCGACCTGGTTCTTCGGACAGCCCAATGTCTCGACCCAGAAGGTGCGTGACATCCCCGCACGTTAGTTGGCCGGCATGATCCAGCCGGTTTTGGCCGGCCGCTCCCCCGCCACGAGGAAGCACAGCGGCCGGCACGGCAGCTCGTCGAAGTAGAACTGCCCGCCGTCGTCGGCCACCGCCACCCGGCGGCCCTCGGGCCACACCGCGGCGACCTCGGCCGATCGGCCGGGGCGGAGGCGGCCCAGCACCCGGATCCGCTCGTCGCCGACGTCGAGCTCGAGCTCGATGCCGTCGGCGCCGTGCTCGTAGCGAAGCTCACGCCATGCCAGCCCGGCGATCTGTACGCCGCCCACCGAGTGGTCGCGGCGGAGACCGAGTCGTAGGCCAACTCGACCGGCTCGCCGTCGACGCGCAGCCACATGACGCTGGCCTCGGCGGCGGCGCGCCACGCCGCCGGCACCGGGTCGGCCAGGGCCGCGACGCGCCGGAGGTCCGCCTCGAGGGCGTCCTCGTCCGTCGGCGGCGCGGCGCTGGACGTCGTGACCATTCGTCCTCCGGTGTCCCAGCCCACCGACACGGGTCGGCACGGCCCCTCCAGTCAACCATCCCGGGGCGGGGCCGGGCAGGACTAACCGGGCTCGGCCAGCAGCCTGCGCAGCTCGTCGAGGCAGCGGGTGCGGGTCGGGCCGATGGCCCCGAGCGGGATGTCCAGCGCCGCACCGATCTCCACGAAGCTGGGCCGGGGATCGGCGGTCAGCAGCCGGAGCAGGCGCTGGCAGCGCTCGTCGAGCCGGGCGAAGGCCGCCAGGAGCACGCGGTCACGCTCGTACACCAGGAGGCCCGGGTCGACGGCGTCGACCGGGGCGACGACCCCGGGCCCCGCCCTGGGGTCGTCCGGCGCCGGGCGGCCTGCGGCCCGCAGCGCCCGCACGCACTCGTTGCGGGTGGTCGCGGCGATCCAGCCGCCGACGGCGTCGGGGGTGCGGATGTGCTCGAGCTGCTCGGCCAGGCGGAGCCACACGGCCTCGTTCACGGCCGCGGCCCGGTCGCCGTCGAGCCCGTGTCCCCGGCAGATCGCATGCACCATGCCCAGATAGCGGTCGACCAGCGCCGCGCCAGGCGTCCTGGTCGCCCCCCTGGGCACGAGCCACGAGATCCGCGACCGCCCCCGTCGTCACGGCCCGATCCTATGCGCGGCCGGCCGGCGTCACTCGGTGCTGATCGCGTCGAGGACGTTCATACGGCCGGCCCGCCAGGCGGGGATCAGCGCCGCCACCAGGCCGACCACGATCCCGGCCAGCGCCAGCCCGAGCAGCGAGCCGATCGGGACCTGGAAGACCTGGAAGCCGTCGTCCCGGAGCGCCCGGACGATGCCCCACCCGCCGAGCAGGCCGACGCACAGGCCGAGGAAGGTGCCGAACAGCGAGATGATGGCCGACTCCCAGCGGACCGCGGCCCGGATCTGGCGCCGGCGCATGCCGACCGCCCGGAGCAGGCCGAGCTCACGGGTGCGCTCCAGCACCGACAGGGCGATCGTGTTGAAGATGCCGAGCATGGCGATGATGATCGCGAGGCTCAGCATGCCGACGATGACCAGCAGGAAGATGTTGAGCTGGTCGCCGATCGCGTCCTTGTACTCGTCGACGCTCTGGACTTGCGCGGTCCCGTACGGCGCAACGATGTCCTCGATCGCCGGCTGGGCCTCGGCCACGCTGACGCCCGGCTTGAGCTGCACGAAGACCTGGCTGTCGGTGACGTCGGGCACCGCGGCGTCGAAGTCGTCGAGCCCGACGACGTAGTCGCCGATGCCGCCGGTCGGCCCCGGCTCGTAGACGCCGGTCACCATGGCGCACGTCGGCGGCGGGCTGGCGGCCGTGCAGTCGGCTGCGGCGGTCGGGTCCTCGGGGGCCTGACTCAGCCGGGCGTCGTCGAGGAAGCGCACGTCGACCGAGTCGCCGACCCCGACGCGCAGCTTCTTGGCCGTCCCCTCGGTGACCACGACGTCGCCCGACCGCAGCCGGCGCTCGCCCCGCACGACGTCGATGTCGAGCAGCCCGAAGATCCCGTCGTCGGACCCGGTCACGAACGTGTCCTCGCCGTTCACGAACGCCGGCGAGAGCCGGATAGGGACGGCCTGCTCCACGTCGGGCAGGTCGCGGACCTGGTCCGCCACCGTGGTGGGCAGGCCGACGATGCCGAAGGTGCCGGAGTCGATCACGAAGTCGCCGGCGAAGTTGTCCTCCAGCGTCTTGTCGAACGACGCCCGGAGCGACGTGTTGATAACCATGATGAACGTGACCAGCCCGATGCCGATGGTCAGGGCGGCGGCGGTGGCCGCGGTGCGGCGGGGGTTGCGGCCCGCGTTGTCCTTGGCGATCTGGCCGGCCACGCCCCGCAGGCGGGCGACCGGCCGGCCGAACACCGAGCTGACCGGGCGGGCCAGCGCCGGGGCGAGGAACAGGATGCCGACGAAGACGAAGAGCGGCGCCGATGCCGACCCGGGAGGGGCACGCCGGTGAACGCGCCGAGCACGACCGCGGCGGTACCCAGCGCGAGCAGGCCCAGCCCGATCGACCACCCGGATCCGCGAGCGCCCGGTTGTGTCGACGGCCACGTCCCGCATGGCCGCCAGCGGCGGCACCCGCGACGCCCGCCAGGCCGGCAGCAGCGCGGAGAGCACGGTCACGATCACGCCCACGGCCAGGGCGACGGCGATCGACGAGGGAAGCACGGCCAGCGCCCCCTCGGGCAACTGGAGCAGTTTGCCCAAGAGCGTCGCCAGCCCCAGCCCCACGATGAACCCGACGACCGAGGCCAAGAACCCGACGATGGCGGCCTCGACCACGACCGACCGGCGGATCTGGCGCCGGCGGGCGCCGATGCGCCCGGAGGAGGGCCATCTCCCGAGTGCGCTGGGCGACGATGATCGCGAACGAGTTGTAGATCACGAAGATGCCGACGAACACGGCGATGCCGGCGAAGATCCGGAAGAAGATACGTGAGGAACGACAGGCCCTCTTTGATCGAGTCCTGGGTCTCATTGGTGATCTCGGCGCCGGTGACGACCTGGGTGCCGGAGTCGGCCGGCAGGGCGTCGCGGATGTTGGCCGCGACCTCCTCCTGGCTGACGCCGTCGTCGGCCGCCGCCACGATCGAGCTGAACTTGTCCGGCTCGACCAGCAGGCGCTGGGCCTCGTCGGTGGTCCACAGCACGTAGCTGGCGCCGCCGGGGCTGTCCGCGGTGCCGAAGCGGGCGATGCCGCTCACCGTGTAGGTGCCCACGCCGTCGCGGGTCTGGACCTCGACGTCGTCGCCGACGACGAAGTCGGTCGCCTTGGCACTGGCCCGGTCGATCACGATCTCGTCGTCGGTGCGCGGCGCCCGGCCCTCGGCCAGGTTGAACGGGTTGAGCTCGTCGATCTCGCTCCAGTTTCCGCCGAGGGTCGGCGCCCCGAACGCGGGGTCGCCGACCGGGTCGCCGAAGCGGTCGATGATCTGGGCGTAGCCGCCCACGACGCCCTCCGCGCCGGCCACGCCGTCCGCGTCCTCGACGTCGGGCAGCAGCGCCTCGTCGATGTTGCCCCGCACCTCGGGGCCGAAGTCGCTCTCGACCTTCTGGTCGGAACGGACCACGGCGTCGGTGTTGCGGTAGACGTCGGCGAAGAGGTCGTCGAAGGCGCGGTTCATCGTGTCGGTCAGCACCAGCACGCCGCCGACGAACGCGACGCCCAGCGCCACCGCCAGGAACGTCAGCAGCATGCGGGCCTTGTGGGCCAGGAGCCCCCGGAGCGCGACCCGGAGCACGGCTAGTCCCCGAACCGCTTGAGCCGGTCGAGCACCTTTTCGGCCGTCGGGTCGGCCATCTGGTCGACGATCCGGCCGTCGGCCAGGAACAGGGCGCTGTCCGCGTAGGACGCCGCCACCGGGTCGTGGGTGACCATCACGATGGTCTGGCCCATGTCCCGCACCGCCTTGCCCAAGAAGTCGAGGATCTCGGCGCTGGCCCGCGAGTCGAGGTTGCCGGTCGGCTCGTCGGCGAAGATGATCGCCGGCCGGCTGGCCAGCGCCCGGGCCACCGCCACCCGCTGCTGCTGGCCGCCGGACAGCTCGCTCGGCCGGTGGGTCAGGCGGTCGCCCAGGCCGGTGGTGGACACGACCGTGTCGAACCAGTCGGCTTCGGGCTTCCGGCCGGCCAGCGTGAGGGGCAGCAGGATGTTCTCGCGGGCGGTCAGCGTGGGGACCAGGTTGTAGGCCTGGAACACGAACCCGATGCGGTCGCGCCGCAGCAGGGTGCGCTGGTCTTCGGACAGGCTGCTGAGGGCCTGGTCGCCGATGTAGACCTCGCCGGAGGTGAGCGAGTCGAGCCCGGCCATGCAGTGCATCAGCGTCGACTTGCCCGAGCCCGACGGGCCCATGATGGCGGTGTAGCGGCCGGTCGGGATGTCGACCGTGACCCTGTCGAGGGCGAGCACGGCGGTGGTGCCCGAGCCGTAGGTCTTGGTGGCCTCGACCGCACGGGCTGCGGGCGGGGGCGCGGCGTCGACCGGCAGGTCGACGGGTTGGGGGGAGTCTGTCGCCGCTTCCATGGGGACCGACCGTAACGCGGCCGGCGATGGGTCCCGGTCGCGTCAGGTGGGCGCCCGGGTGCCGGCGCGCTACTCGCGGCCGGCGACCAGGTCGTCCAGCTCGTCGACCGTCATCAGCACCGCCCGGGCCTTCGAGCCCTCGGACGGGCCGACCACGCCCCGCTGCTCCAGCAGGTCCATGAGCCGCCCGGCCCGGGCGAAGCCGACCCGCAGCTTGCGCTGCAGCATCGACGTCGACCCGAGCTGGCTGCGCACGATCAGGTCCATCGCCTGCCACAGCAGGTCGTCGTCGTCGTCACCGCCGCTGCCGCCGCCCGCCGGGCCTCCGCCGGGGCCGTCGTCGCTGCCCTGGACCGCCTCGTCGAAGGTGACCTCGGGCGCCTGGCGCTTCCACACCGCGGCGATCTTGCGGACCTCGTCCTCGGTGACCCAGGCGCCCTGGATGCGGCGGGCCACCGACGAGCCGCCGTCGAGCAGCAGCATGTCGCCCTTGCCGACCAGCCGCTCGGCGCCGGCCTGGTCGAGGATGACCCGGCTGTCGGTCACCGACGACACCGCGAACGCGATGCGGGCCGGCACGTTGGCCTTGATCAAGCCGGTGATGACGTTGACCGACGGCCGCTGGGTGGCGATCACGAGGTGGATGCCGACGGCCCGGGCCATCTGGGCGAGGCGCGCGATCGAGTCCTCGACGTCGCGGGCGGCGACCATCATGAGGTCGGCCAGCTCGTCGATGACCACCAGGACGAACGGCAGCCGCGGGAACTGGCGGGGGCCGGTTGCGACCGGGGCGAGGCCGGGACCGTCGTCGGGTGCGGCGAACGGGTCGAGGTCGGGGTCGGTGCGGTCGGCGGCGCCGATGTCCGGATCGGTGTCGTCGGCGTCGCCCGGGTCGGGCAGCGGGAGGGCCGGGCGGTCGGGCTCGAGGTCGCCCCGGTCGACCGCGGCGTTGTAGCCGGTGATGTCGCGGAAGCCGACCTCGGCCAGCAGGTCGTAGCGCCGCTCCATCTCCTTGACCGCCCAGGCCAGGGCGTTGGCGGCCTTCTTGGGGTTGGTGACGACCTGGGTGAGCAGGTGGGGCAGCCGGTCGTACTGGCCCATCTCGACCCGCTTGGGGTCGACCAGGATCATCCGCACCTGGTCGGGCGTCGAGCGCATGAGGATCGACGTGATCAGCGAGTTGAGGCAGCTCGACTTGCCCGCCCCGGTGGCGCCGGCGATCAGCACGTGGGGCATCGCCGCCAGGTTGATCATCACCGAGCGGCCGTTGATGTCGCGGCCGACCGCCGACCTCGAGCGGGTGCTTGGCCCGGCGGGCCTCCTCGCTGACGAGGATGTCGCCCAGCGCCACGATCTGGCGGCGGGCGTTGGGGACCTCGATGCCGATGGCCTGCTTGCCCGGGATCGGCGCCAGGATGCGCACGTCGGGGGTCGCCATCGCGTAGGCGATGTCCTTGTGGAGGCTGGTCACCCGGTTGACCTTGACCCCCGGGCCCAGCTCCAGCTCGTAGCGGGTGACGGTGGGGCCGACCACCATGCCGACCAGCCGGGTCTCGACGCCGTGGTCGGCGAGGGCCTTCCCCAGCGTGCGGCCGGTCTCCTCGATCTCGCGCCGGTCGACCTGCTGGGAGCCGGACCGGTCGAGCAGGGTCACGGGCGGCAGCTTCCAGGGCGACGCCTTGGCCGCGGGGCCGAGCTTGATCTCCAGCTGCTCGGCCGAGCGCCTCGTCGGCCTCGGGGACGACGAAGCGGGGCGAGCGGCGCTTGCGGGCGCCGCTCGGCCGCCGTCGGCTCGGGTGGCGCGGCGTCCGGACCCGACGGCTCGACCAGCGTGTCGTCGTCGGGCACGAGGGCCGGGTCGATGACGTCGGCGACCGGCGGGGCACCGTCGGCGTCGTCGTAGGGGAGCCGGAACAGCACCGCGAGCCGGCGGTTGACCCGCCCGACGACGGGCCGGGCGCCGGCCAGCGTGCGGTCGGCGGCGTCACGCAGCGGCGTGCGGGTGAGCACGACCAGTCCCGGCCACCGCCAGCACGGCCAGCACGGCGGCCGCGCCGCCCGTGCCCAGCGTGGCGTGCAGCGGCGTGCCGACGGCGAC
This sequence comes from uncultured Acidimicrobiales bacterium, assembly GCA_963830865.1. Classification (GTDB taxonomy): domain Bacteria; phylum Actinomycetota; class Acidimicrobiia; order Acidimicrobiales; family VFJN01; genus ZC4RG19. The sequence goes on from CAWHNU010000005.1 coordinate 78,003, forward strand.
GCCGAGCCAGCCGCCGGAGGACCGCAGGTCGGTCGGCCGGGTCGCCGAACGTGGGCCGCCCGCCGGCCAGGTGGAGCAGGCCCGCGGCGGCCAGCGTGAGCAGGGTGGCGCCGACCGCGGCGTGCGCCAGGGCGGAGGGGCGATCGGCGTCGTCGCCGGTCGGGTCGGTCGTCGGCCGGCCCGCGGCGGCCGGGGCGGTCTCCCGGGAGAGGATCAGCGCCCCGCCGCCGGCGACGAGGGCGACGGGCAGCACGTACCGGAGCCAGCCGAGCCCGGTGCGCGGCGCCCTCGGCGATGCCCCGCCCGGCCGGTCCCCCGGCCTGCAGGTAGATGCCGAGCCCGCAGATCAGCCCGGCGGCGACGAGCACCAGGCCGGTCACGTCGTCGGCATGGCGGCTGAGCACCCGGGACGACGACCGCGCCGCCCGGGACGTGAGCGACGGCCGCCGCTCGACGACCCGGCCGCGTCGGGTCGGCTTCCGGCGGGCCGGTGCCCGGGACGAGGTGCCCGAGCGGGACCGCGACCGGGAGGCGGAGGTGCCCTGGCGCGTCGTCACAGTGGCCACAAACCTATCAGCAGCCACACCCGCCACAGTGGCCACTACCGCGCCGCGTCACCGGAGACCATGATGACCGTTCCCCGTCCCGGACCGGGGGATGCCCGGGCTCACTACGGTGGCCCGATGGCACGGGATGCGGCAGGCCGGGGCGTGGCGGTGGTGACCGGCGCCAGCTCGGGCATCGGGGCGGCCACCGCGAGGGCCCTGGCCGGCGACGGCTGGCAGGTGGTGGTCGGCGCCCGCCGGCGCGACCGGGTCGAGGCCCTGGCGGCGCAGATCGGCGGCCGGGCCCACGTCCTCGACGTGACCGACCCGGCATCGGTCGAGGCGTTCGCCGCCGCGGTGCCCGACGACTGCCGGCTGCTGGTCAACAACGCCGGCGGCGCCCTCGGCTGGGCCCCGGTGGCCGACGCCGACGAGAGCGAGTGGCGCACGATGTACGACACCAACGTGCTGGGGGTGGTGCGGGTGACCAAGGCGCTGCTCGGCCGGCTGGAGGCCAGCGGCGACGGCCAGGTGATCACGATCGGCTCGATCGCCGGCCACGAGCCCTACCCCAACGGCGCCGGCTACAACGCGGCGAAGTTCGCGGTCCGGGCCGTGATGTCGGTGCTGCGCCAGGAGCTGCTCGGTCGCCCGGTGCGGGTCTGCGAGATCGACCCGGGCATGGTGGAGACCGAGTTCAGCCTGGTGCGCTTCGCCGGCGACGCCGAGCGGGCGGCGGCGGTGTACCGGGGTCTCACGCCGCTCCAGGCCGAGGACGTGGCCGAGTGCGTCCGCTGGGTGGCGTCGCGGCCCTCGCACGTGAACGTGGACCAGCTCGTGGTGTCTGGCGAGGGACCAGGCCGGCGCCCGCCAGGTCCACCGGCACCCCGACTGACGCGCCGCCGTGGGCGGCGGCGCCACGGCGAGGCGTAACGAGCGTCCCGCGGACAGCTTTTGTCCGCGGAAACGGTCGCCATGGCGACCGTTTCCGGGGGCAAAACGCGAGGTTCGGCGGGTTCAGCGCCGCTGGCAGGTCGGGCACCACGTCGCCGTGCGGGCGTCGAGGGTGGCCGAGCGCAGCGGGGTGCCGCAGCGGGGGCACGGCAGCCCCGCCTGGCCGTACACCTCCAGCCGTTGCTGGTTCCGACCGGGCCGGCCGTCGACCGCCCGGTAGTTCGTCAGCGTGGTGCCGCCGTAGCGGATGCTGCCCGTCATCACCTCCCGCAGCGCGACCAGCAGCGCCGCGGCCTGGGCCCTCGTGACGGTCCGCCGGGCCGGGTGGATCCGTGCCCGCCACAGCGCCTCGTCGGCGTAGATGTTGCCGACGCCGGCGACCGGCCGCTGGCTCAGCAGCTGGGTCTTGACCGCCCGGCGGCTGCGGCGCAGGGCCCGCCACAGGTCGTCGGGGCCGAACGCCGGGTCGAGCGCGTCGGGGCCCTGCACCGCCAGCGTGCCGGCGTACTCGCCGCCGACCGCCACCGCCAGGCGGCCGAACCGGCGGACGTCGCGGTACTCCAGCGACTCGCCCGCCCCGTCGTCGAGCGCCCACCACGCCGCGGACGTACGCGTCGCCCCGGTCGCCTGCCGGCCGGACGCGCAGCGATCCCGTCATGCCCAGGTGCACGACCAGCTCGCGGTCGTCGTCGAGGGCAAGCAGCAGGTACTTGCCCCGCCGGCCGACGGACGTCACCGCCGCCCCCGACACCTCCAGTCGCCGGGCTGAACTTGGGATGGGGGAAGGCCCACGCCTCCCCGAACCGCCGCCCCACCACCAGCGGCTCCAGCTGGCGGCGGATCGTCTCGACCTCGGGCAGCTCCGGCACGGGCCCGGCTACGCCTCCATCACCACCGGCACGATCATCGGCCGGCGCCGGGTCGTCTCGTTGACGAAGCGGCCGACCGCGCGGCGCACGACCCGTTGCAGGGCCTCGATGTCGGTGGCGCCGCCGACGAACGACTCCTTGATCGCCTGGCGCACCTCGTCGGCGCACTCGGCGAGCAGCGGCTCGGCCTCGGGGGCGTAGACCCAGCCCCGGGTGATGATCTCCGGGCCGAGCAGGATGGCGCCGCTGGTCACGTCGACCGTGACGACGACCACCACGACGCCCTCCTCGGCCAGCACCCGGCGGTCGCGCAGCACGCCGTGACCGACGTCGCCGATGATGCCGTCGACGTACAGGAACCCCGCCGGCACCTCGCGGTCGACCCGCACGCCGTCGTCGTCGATCAGCAGCTGGTCGCCGTCGCTGCACACCAGCACGTGGTCGTCGGGCATCACGCCCATCGACCGGGCCAGCCGGGCGTGGGCGACGAGGTGGCGGTACTCGCCGTGCACCGGGACGAACCAGTCGGGCTGCACGATCGACAGCAGGGTCTTGAGCTCCTCCTGCTTGGCGTGGCCCGAGGCGTGGACGTCGGCGATGCCCGAGTGGACGACCTCGGCGCCCAGCCGCACCAGCCCGTCGATCACCTTGGACACGTTCATCTCGTTGCCGGGGATCGGGTGCGACGACAGGATGACCGTGTCGTCCTCGGTCAGCTCCAGCCAGCGGTTGTTGCGCTGGGCCATGAGCGCCAGCGCCGACATCGGCTCGCCCTGGCTGCCGGTGGAGATCACGCACACCTGCCCGGGCGGCAGGTCGCGCACGTCGTCGATGTCGACCAGGCATCGCGTCAGGGATGTGCAGCAGCCCCATCTCCCGGGCGAGCCGCACGTTCTTCTTCATCGACAGCCCGAGCGTCGCCACCCGGCGGCCGAACGCCACCGCGGCGTCGGCGATCTGCTGGACCCGGTGGATGTGGCTGGCGAAGCACGCGATGACGATGCGCCGGCCCTCGTGCTGGTGGAACAGCTCGTAGAGCACCTTGCCCACCGACGGTCTCGCTGCGGGCGTGGCCCGGCTCGTCGGCGTTGGTCGAGTCGCTCAGCAGCAGCCGGATGCCGTCGCCCGACGCCATCGCACCCATGCGGCCGAGGTCGGTGAGCCGGCCGTCGACCGGCGTGAGGTCGAGCTTGAAGTCGCCGGTGTGCAGGATCGTGCCCTGCGGCGTGTGGAAGGCGGTGGCGAACCCGTGGGGCACCGAGTGGGTGACCGGGATGAACTCGACGTCGAAGGGCCCGATGCGGCGGCGCTCGCCGTCGCGGACCGGGATCAGCTCGGTCCGGTCGAGGACGCCCGCCTCCTCGATGCGGTTGCGGGCCAGTCCCAGCGTCAGCGCCGAGCCGTAGATCGGGAACGACAGCTCGCGCAGCAGGTAGCTGAGGCCGCCCATGTGGTCCTCGTGGCCGTGGGTGATGACCGCCCCGTCGATGCGCTCCACGTTCTCCCGCAGGTAGGTGAAGTCGGGCAGCACCAGGTCGACGCCGAGCATGTCCAGCTCGGGGAACATGAGCCCGACGTCGAGCAGCAGCAACCGCCCGGCGACCTCGACGCACGCGCAGTTGCGCCCGATCTCGCCCAGCCCGCCGAGGAACGTGACGCGGACGGGATCAGCCACGGGCGGTCGCGCTCCAGCATCCCCAGGTCGCCCAGCACCCGGCGCACCGCATCCCGCACGTCGTCGCCCGGCGGCGGGAGCGGCAGGCGGCACGGGCCCGCCGGCTGTCCCAGCAGCGCCAGCGCGGCCTTGGCGGCCGTCGTCTGCACCCAGGTGTCGCTGGACTCGACGGCGAACGACGGGCCGAGGCGGGCGTTGATCTCGCGGGCCAGGGTCACGTCGCCCTTGTCGTGGGCGGCGACCATCTCGGCGTGGAGCCCGGCCGACCAGTGGGTGCACACGCCGACCACGCCGACCGCCCCGACCGCCAGCAGCGCCAGGGTGAGGCCGTCGTCGCCGGAGTAGACGTCGAAGTCGTCGGGCGCGCCGGCCACGATCTCGGCGGTCTCGCCCGGCTTGCCCCGGGCGTCCTTCAGCCCCGACGATCGTCGGGCACCTCGCTGGCCAGGCGGACGATCGTGTCGACCGTCATCGCCCGACCGGTGCGGCTCGGCACGTCGTACATCACGACCGGCAGGTCGGTCGCCGCCGCCACGGCCCGGAAGTGGGCCTCGAGGCCCGCCTGCGGGGGCCGGCTGTAGTAGGGCGACACCACCAGCAGGCCGTCGACCCCGGTGGCCGCGGCCCGCTCGGACAGCGCGACGGTGTGGCGGGTGTCGTAGCTGCCGCTGCCGGCCAGGAGCGGCACGTCCACCGCCTCCCGGACCGCCTGCCACAGCGCGACCTTCTCGTCATCGGACAGCGTCGGCGCCTCGCCGGTGGTGCCGGCGAGCACGAGGCCGTCGTTGCCCTGGGCCACCAGCCAGCGGGCGAGCGCGACCGCGCCGTCGAGGTCGAGGTCGCCGCCGTCGGTGAACGGGGTGACCATGGCGGTCAGGACCTTGCCGAAGCGGGCGCTTCCCATCTAGCAGGCCTCCGCGGACGTGGCCTCGGACTCGCGGTCGAGGCCGAGGGTGCTCAGCAGATCTTCGTGCAGCTCGAACCACACCGTGTGGAAGCTGGGCATCACCGGGCGCGTGAACCAGTCGCCGTCGCCGGCCTCGACCCGCTCGACCGCCCGCCGGAGCTGCGGACCGTAGCCGCCGTAGCGGTCGAGGCTGGCCGCCAGCGTTGCGCACACCGGGCGGGCCCGTCGTTCGAGTCTCGCCAGGTCGGCCACCACCGCGGCATCGTAGGTCCGGGTCGCGATGGTCGTTGACGACCAATTCCCGACCGAGCTCGCGCACCTGCCAGCGACTGCAGGCGTCGAGCACGGCGGCGTTGAGCGCACGGAAGCCCCCGTACGCCCCGCGCAGTGCACCGCGGGCGCCGGCGCGCGTCGACCTCGGCCGCCGCCAGGCGGGCGTGCTCGGCCCGGCCGGCGGGCGTCAGCGTCCAACCGGCCAGCGCGCCGGTGACCTCGCGGGCCAGGCCGTCGGCCGCGAGGTCGGCGAGCCGGGCGGCCACGTCAGCCGGCTCCAGCCCGGTCACCTCGGCGAGCGCGTCGTCCCCGGCCACGCCCTTGACGCGCAGCGCCACCAGCAGGCGCAGGCGCGGGTCGGACGGGTGCGGCATCTGGCGCAGGGTACCAGCGGGCGCCCGCTCGCGTCGCAGCCGTGGCGGGCGATGCGGGCCATCAGCAGGCTGGCCAGGCGGTCGGCCGCCGCCGGCGCGTTCTCGAACCACAGGTAGGGCTCGACCAGCTCGAGCTCGACGACCCGCGGCCGCTGCTGGTCGTCGTGGATGAGGTCGACGCGGGCGTAGGCGGGCACGGTCCGCAGCGTGGCCAGCACGGCCCGCCCGACCGCCAGCTCGTCGTCGGCCGGGGCGACCGGCTCGTCGCTGCCGCCCCAGTGCTCGTGGATGCGGAACTCGCCCACGGCCGGGCGCTTGCGCACGGCGTGCGTCGGCTCGCCGCCGATGTAGACGACCGACGTCTCGCCCCGCCGCTCGACCTCCGCGAGGTACTGCTGGACGATGACGTCGACCCCACCGCCCGGCGCCAGGGTCAGACCTGTCGAGGTCGTCCTGGTGGCGGACGCGCACCGCGCCGGTGCCGCCCACCGCCACCGCCGGCTTGGCCACCACGCTGGGCCAGCGCAGGCGGCCAAGGTCGATGGTCATGCCCGCCGGGACGACCACGGTGGGCACGGCCAGCTCACCGAGGTCGGACAGGTAGCCCTTGTGGAGGTTGGGCAGCACGAGGTTGGGCGAGTTGACAACCCGGGTGGCCACGGGCGGGCTGCGGATCCAGTCGCGGAAGGCGTCGACGTGGTCGGGGTAGTCCCAGGTGGCCCGCAGCACCACCAGGTCGTAGCGCGGCCAGTCGGCGGTCGGGTCGTTCCACACGACCCACTCGGGCGCGGCGCCCCGGTCGGCCAGAGCCTTGTGCAACAGCGGCTCGCCTCCGGCGCCCTCGGGCGAGACCGCACAGCTGGCCAGGGCGATATGCGGGCTCCGGTCGGTCACGGCCTCTGCTCACTCGGGAACGTCGCGGGCCACGGGCCCAGCATCCCACGCGGGCGCCGCACACGCAGCGTGGCGCCGTGCCCTCAGCCAGCGGTGGCGACACCGTCGGCCGCCAGCAGCCGCTCCAGGGCGGTCACCCAGGCCTCGTAGTACGGCGTGTCGGGCGGCAGGTCGGCGATCGCGGCCATCAGCGTGTGCCGGAACCGGTCCCAGCCCTCCCCCGGCCGTCGAGGTAGGCGGCGGCCAGGCCGAACGCCCGGCTCTCCCACGGGGCCTCGAAAACCGGCTCGCCGTTGCGGCGGGGGACGTCGACCGGCGGCGTGCCGGCCGCGGTCACCGGACCACCCCGATCATGTGGTCGCGGGTGACCAGCGGGACCAGGTCCTCCTCCGCGTGGCCCTCGGTCCCCTCGGGACGCACCGGCAGGACCATGTAGCGGACCTCGGCGCTCGAGTCCCACACCGCCACCTCGACCCCGTCGGGCAGGACGGTGCCGAACTCGGCCAGCACCGCCCGGGGCTCGCGCACCATGCGGGCCCGGTAGGCGGAGTCCTTGTACCACCGCGGCGGCAGCCCCAGCACCGGCCACGGGTAGCACGAGCACAGCGTGCACACGACCACGTTGTGCAGCGTGGCGGTGTTCTCCAGCACCGTGAGGTGCTCGCCCTCGGCGCCGCCGAAGCCCAGCTCGCCGATCGCCGCGGTGCCGTCGGCCAGCAGCCGCGCCCGGTAGGCGTCGTCGACCCAGGCATGGGCCACCACCTTGGCGCCGTTGAGGGGGCCGAGGTCGTGCTCGAACGTCTCGATCACGGCGTCGACGACGTCGCTGGTGATCAGGCCCTTCTCCACCAGCAGCGACTCGATGGCCGCCACCCGGCGCTCCACGGCGCTGGGCTCGGCCGGGTGATGGTGGCCGTGCTCGTCCGGCGGTGCGTTCATGACAGGTACCGCTCCCACAGGTCGATGGACAGGGTCCCCGGCTCGGCGTCGTCGCCCCAGAGGTCGGACTGCGCGAAGCGCACGGTGTAGACGGCCTCGGGCTCGCGCTCGCCGGCAGGGGGCCAGCCGCCCGCCACCCGGGTCGACGGTGCCGGTGGCGCCCCGCACGTAGCGGGGGCAGCGGTGGTGCCGGGCCGGGGCCATGCGCCGCACGGTGACCCGGTCCCCGACGGCGAACGCGGCAGCGACAGGAACGCCCGAGGTGGGCTGGGGGCTGGCGAGGAGCTTCGGCACCAGCGCCACCATGTCGGGGTTGCCGGCGCCCGATCGGACCGGCTCGGCCCCGCCGGTCGCGGCGCGGGCGTCGATCTCCTCGCGGGTGAGGGTGCCCGCCTCGACCAGCCCGGCCTCGACCGCGTGGGCCCAGCGCTCGTAGTAGCTCGCGCCCAGGTAGTCGGCCGGCGGCATCGCCTCGATGCGCGCCCGCCCCGACCCGCGCATCAGCCCGGTGGACCCGGCCACCAGCGTCAGGCCGAACGTCCGGCCTTCCCACCGCTCGTGGAACACGGGCTCGTCCGGCTCGGGCGCGAACCGGGCCGAAGCCGTGCATGCCGCCCATGTCGTGGATGCCGTCCACCGGCGCGGAGCGTAGGTCGTCAGCCGGGGGTCTCGCCCGCGGCGAGGGGGACGACGAGAAGGGCAGCCGGCCGGCCCTGGACCGCCTCGTCGACGTCGGTGTTGGCCACCGACAGGATCGCCTCGAGGTCGTCGACCTCGCGGCGGCCGATCAGGTCCTCGTTGCCGGCCATGGGGCGCTCCTCTCGGGGTCGGGCTCGTCGTCGACCTCCTTGCCCCGGCGGGCGACGACGCGGCGCAGCACGATCGGGTAGCCGACGATGGCGATCGCCGAAAAGATGAACCACTGGAAGGCGTAGCCGAGGTGCGGTCCCTCGGACAGCTCCGGCGGCGGGACCGGCACGATCGGGCCGATGGTCGGCTCGCTGCCGCCGGTGGGCGCGGCCGGCTCCGGCGGCGTGGAGTCCTGCGCCAGGACGAGCGCGGGCACCACGCCGTCGTCGGCCAGGAACGGCGCGAGGTCCTGGGGCGCGGTGCCGTCCAGGCGTCCGGGATCGATCACCAGGCCCTCGACCGTGACCCGGCCGTCCGGCGCCGGCGCGTCGACCAGGTCGCCGTCGGGCTGGAAGCCGACGAAGCCCCGGACCACCCCGACGGTGGCGCCGGGCGCGACGGTCATCGGCGTGACCAGCCAGCCACCGGGGGCGCCGTCCTGGCTGCGGTTGCGGACCACGACGGTGGCGTCGTCGTCGTAGGTCCCGGTCGCGCTCACCCGGCGGTAGCGGGCGCCGTCGATCGCGGCCGCGTCCGCGTCGGGCCCGAGCAGGTCGTCGACCGCCACGACGGGCTGGTCCATGCGCGACTCGATGAGGGCGTTGCGGTCGCGCTTGAAGTCGAGCCGGCGCAGCTGCCAGAACCCGAGGTTCACCATCACCACGACCAGCAGCACCACCAGCACGTGTGACAGCAGCCACCGCGGGCGGAGGAGGAACCGGGCGTCGGCCACGGGGCCAAGGCTAAGAGCGGCCCGGGTCGCGCGCCGAACTCGCTGGCCCCGGGGCGGGGACGATGCAAGCGTGCGAGCGTGCCGCAGGACCACTTCGGCGAGGACGTCGCCGCCCGCTACGACGAGAGCTCCGCCTCGATGTTCGACGACGACGTGCTCGGCGCGACCGTCGACGTCCTGGCCCAGCTCGTCGGCGACGGCGCCGCTCTGGAGCTCGCCATCGGCACGGGCCGGGTCGCGTTGCGCGCTCGCGGCCCGCGGCGTGCCGGTGTCGGGGATCGAGCTCTCCCCCGCCATGGTCGGCCAGCTCCGGGCCAAGGATGGCGCCGAGCGGATCGACGTGGCGCTCGGCGACATGGCGACGACGCGGGTCGGCGGCAGCTTCCGGCTGGTGTACCTCGTGTTCAACACGATCGGGAACCTGACCACCCAGGACGAGCAGGTGGCGTGCTTCGCCAACGCCGCGGCGCACCTCGAGACCGGCGGCTGCTTCGTGATCGAGGTCGGCGTCCCCGACCTCCGCCGGCTGCCGCCCGGCGAGGACGCCCGCGTGTTCTCCCACGCCCCGGGCTACGTCGGCTACGACCGCTACACCGACCTCGTCGCGCAGCAGGCCACGTCCCACCACTTCGTCGCCGACGGGTCGGGGGTGCGCGAGCTCCGCACCCCGTTCCGCTTCGTGTGGCCGTCCGAGCTCGACCTGATGGCCCGGCTCGCCGGCATGTCGCTGCGTGACCGGTGGGCCGGCTGGGACCGCGCGCCCTTCACGGGCGAGAGCACGTCGCACGTCTCCGTCTGGGAGAAGGACGGCTAGCGGACCCTCGCGACGGCTAGACCACGCCGTGGTCGTGGGCGAAGACGATGGCCGCCGCCCGGTCGCGCAGGCCGAGCTTGGTCAGCATGTGGCCGAGGTGACTCTTGACGGTTGCCTCGCTGATGTGGAGGCCGGCCGCGATCTCCGCGTTGGTGGCGCCCCGGCTGAGCCGGCGCAGCACCTCCCGCTCGCGCTCGGTCAGCAGGGCGATGCGCGTCGCCGTCGGCCGCCCCGGGGGCGGTGCTGCGGTAGGCGGCCAGCACACGCGCGGTCACCTGGGGGTCGAGCCAGGCGTCGCCGCCGGCCACGGCCACGGTGGCCCGCACGATGTCCTCGCCGGGGGCGTCCTTGAGCACGAACCCGGCGGCCCCGGCCCGCAGCGCGGCCGCCACCGTGTCGTCGTCGTCGAAGGTGGTGAGGACCAGCACGGGCGGCGGGTCGGCCCGGGCGGCCAGGCGGCGGGTAGCCTCGGGCCCGCCGACCCGGCGCATGCGGACGTCCATGACGACCACATCGGGCCGCAACCGCTCGACCGCCTCGTCCACCTGGTCGCCGTCCTCGCACTCGCCGACGACGGCCACGCCGTCCTGCGGCTCGAGGATGCGCCGGAGTCCGGCCCGGACCAGGGGCTGGTCGTCCACGAGGAGGACCCGGATCACGGCGCCGCCCCTGCTGCCCCTGCGATGGGTACCCGGGCGAGGACGGCCCAGCGCCGCCCGCGCGGGCCGGCCTCGAGCGTGCCCCCGGCGGCGGCGATGCGCTCGCGCATGCCGAGGAGGCCGCTGCCCCGGGGCCGTCCCGGCGGCGGGTCCGGCGCGGGCCCGGCGGGCAACCGGTTGTCGACCTGCAGCGTGACCTGGCCGTCGTCGATCCGCAGGTCGGCCACCACGGCTCCGTCCCCGTGCCGGGACGCGTTGGCCAGCGCCTCCTGCAGCGCCCGGTAGACGGCCAGGGCCGCAGTCGGCTCGACGCCGTCTGGCTCGCCGGTCATCGTCCACTCGACGTCGAGGCCCGCGGCGCGGTAGCCCGCCACCAGGTCATCGACGCCGGAGAGGTCGGGCTGGGGTGCGTCCGGCTCGCCCACCTCGTCCTCGGCGCGCAGCAGGCGGACCACCCGGCGCACGTCGGCCAGGCTGGCCCGGCCCTGGCGCTCGGCCTCCTCCAGCGCGGCCAGCGCCTCGTCGTCCGCCCCTCGGAGGATCGCCATGCGGGCGGCCGTCACGTGCAGCATCGTCACCGCCAGGGTGTGGGCGACGACGTCGTGGACGTCGCGGGCCACGTCCCGCCGGGCGGCGGCGGCGACCTCCCGGGTCTGCGCCTCGCCGGCGCGCTGCGTGGCGGTCACCGCCAGGCGCACGGTGTACGCCAGCGACACCGCGAGCACGAACCCCGCCTGCCAGGCGAGCGCATCCAGGACGGGCTGCCCGTGGGCGCTCAGGCGGCTGCCGTTGGCGACCGCCAGCATCAGCACGACGTTGGCGCCGGCCGCGACGACCAGGGCGCGGCGCCGGGGCCGGCTGACGACGCAGACGACCATCACCACCAGCACGGGGATGCCGAGCATGTCGTAGGCGGCCTGGCTTCCCAGCGTGACGTCGGCGGCCAAGCCGAGCACGTAGAGCACCGCCAGCGGCACCAGCGTCCGACTCGACCTCGCAATAGGTGGACAGCCACCGCGCCCGGGGCGACGTGGGCGGGCCCCACTCGACGGGGAACAGCAGCCACGCCAGCCCCGGTACCGACGCGACCAGCACGAGGGCGATGGCGAGCGGCGAGGCGTGGTGGCCGGGCTCGGGCGCGCGCAGGGCGAACCAGAGCGCCAGCGCGGCGCCGGCGAGCCCGATGAGGGGGACGGCGAACTGGATGAACCCGGGCCAGGCGACGGCGTAGAGGATGCGCTCCTCGTCCGGATCCTGTCGCAGGAACCTGGCCATCCCGCGCACCCTACGCGTGGCCGGCGATGTGGTGCAGCCGCCAGCCCCCGAGCGCGGCGGTCCCGGCCGCGACGGCGCCGAGCACGGCCAGCGGCCCGGCCACGGCCGTCAGCCCGGCACCATCCACGCCCGTGCGCGCCGACGGCCTCGACCGCCCAGGCGTGGGGCGTGAGATGGCCGAGCACCCGCAGCGCCGGCCCCACGATCGACAGCGGCCACAGGCAGCCGCCGAGCATCCCGGCCAGGAAGGCCAGGGGGCCGGCCACCGTGCCGCCGGCCTCGGGCGTGGGCAGGAACGTGGCGACGAGCAGGCCCGCTGCCACCGGCCGCGGCCACGGTCGCCGCCGACGCCGCGGCGAAGGCCGCCCCGCCGGCCCAGCCGACACCGAAGCCGAGCCGGGCGGTGACGACCAGCAGCGCCACCTGGGCCGCGGCGAGGGACGCCATCCCCAGCCCGCCGCCGACCGCGAACGCGGCCCGGCGGGGCGCCCACCGCCCGGGCCCGGGCCAGCACGCCGAGTTGGCGCAAGTCCGCCAGCGTCCCGGCCCCGCCGACCGTGTTGACGAACGTGAAGAGGACCAGCGTGCCGACGAGCGCGCCGGCCACGTCGTCGTGCCGGCGGGCGGACGCGCCGGGCGCGGGCCCGGCCGGGTCGTCGCCGAGGGCGCGGGTCCCGGCGACCAGTGCCGTGCTGGCGTCGGCGCCGGGGTCGAGCGCGTGCCCGAGCGCGAGGGCGGCGGCGGTGTCGGCCACCGCGGACTCCACGACCGCGCGCACGCCGCCGGGGGCGGCCACCCCGGGCGGCCCGACCAGGTCGACACGGGCGGCGTCCCCGGCGTCGCCCGCGCCCGGCGGGACCACCACTCCGGCGGCGACCTCACGCCTGCGCACGGCCCGCTCCAGCCCGGGCCGGTCCGCGTAGCGCCGCACCTCGACCAGCCCGCCGGCGGCCAGCCGCGCCTCGACCGCGGCGCCGACCCCGGCAGCCGACCGGTCGACCACACCGACGCGGGGCGTCCCACCCTGCGCGATGCCCGCCATGACGACGGCCAGGGCGATCGGGAGCAGGAAGGTGAAGGCCAGACCGACCCGGTCCCGCCGCAGCCGGCGCCACAGCACGCCGGCCACCGCCAGCGCCGTCGCCGTCACTGGTGCACCCTCTGGGCACACCAGCGACCGCATCGCCACTTCGTGGCGACAGGGCGACTGTGCTCATGGACCTCGCTTCGCTCGGTCACGCCGGCACCCGCGCCCAGCGCACGGTCGCCACCGCCAGGCCCGCCGCCCCGAAGGCGGCCAGCGCCGCCAGCGACGGCGCCAGGGCGACGAGGCCGGCGTGCTCGGTCGTCGCCAGGGCGTAGGCGTCGAGGGCAGGGGTCACCGGCGATACGGCCGCCCACGCCGGGCGGCTCGCGGCGCCGGGCGGCGAGAACGAGCCGCTGGCCAGCGCGCACGCGAACGCCGTCGCCGTGGCCAGCGCCCAGGCCTGTTCCGGGGTGCGGGCGAACGCCGCCAGCGCCGCGGCGATCCCGGTCATCGCTGCCAGGACCGCCACGGTCACGGCCGCGACCGACGCCGGCGGGCCCCAGCCCTCGCCGAACCCGACCGCCATCGCCACCGCCAGGGTCCCCAGCGACAACCCCCCGATCGCCACCGCGGTGGTGGCCCTCCCGGCGAGCACCGCGCCGAGCGGCGCGGGGGTGGCCGCCACCCGATCGACGATGCCGGTGCCGCGGTCCCCGGCCAGGGCGGCGGCCGCGAAGCCCAGCGTCACCAGCACGAAGAACAGCCCGATCGCCGGGCCGTAGTGGGTGGCGGCGTCGAGCCGCCCGCCGCCCGGCGCCGTGAGCCGCACGGTCAGCGGCCACGGGCCCGCCGGCTCGGCCCCGGTCCGGGCCGCCGCCAGCGCGGCCGCCCCCGCCCGGGACTCGTACTGGTCCACGACCAGCTGGGCCAGGCCGCGGGCGATGCTGCTATCGGCCCGGCCCCGCACCACGATGCCCGCCGGTTCGCCGCCGGCGAGCGACCCGCCGAGCCCCCGGGGCAGGACGACGACGGCCTCCACCCGCCCGCGGTCGAGGAGGTCGCGGGCCTCGGCGTCGCTGCCCACCTCGTCGACCGCCACCACGCCCCGCAGGGCCGGGTCGGCCAGCGCTCGCTCGACGAACGCGCGGCCGGCCGGCCCGCGGTCGTGGTCGACGACGGCGAAGCGGGTCGAGAACTCGCCCACGGTCTGGCCGAGCGCCAGGCTGACCAGCGCCGCCATCGCCAGCGGCAGGACGAGCGCGGTGGCGACCGCCACCCGTTGCCGGCGCCAGCGCCGCAGCTCGACCCCCGCGCTGGCGGCGGCCGCGCGCCACCAGTGCCCACGCTCAGTCACGCAGGTCCCGCCCGGTGAGGCGGAGGAACACGCCCTCCAGGTCGAACACGCAGTCGTGCATGGCCACCAGGTCGTCGGGCGTGCCCTCGGCCAGCAGGCGGCCCCGGTCCATGATGCCGACCCGGTCGCACAGCCGCTCGACCTCCTCCATGTAGTGGCTCGTGTAGAGGATCGCCGTGCCGCCGTCCCGCAGGGCGGCCAGTCCGTCGAGCACGGCGGCCCGGCTCTGGGGGTCGACGCCCACCGTCGGCTCGTCGAGGACCAGCAGGCGGGGCCGGCCGAGCAGCGCCACCGCCAGGTTGAGCCGCCGCTGCATCCCGCCCGAGCACCGGTCGACCCGGTCGCGCGCGGTCCGCCAGGCCGACCGTGTCGAGCACGTCCGCGATGCGGGCCCGCCGCTGCCGGCGGGACAGCCCCGCGAGCTTGGCCCAGAACGCCAGGTTCTCGGCCAGCGTCAGCGTCGGGAACAGCGCCAGTCCCTGGGGCACATAGCCGAGCTGGGCTCGGCGGCGCGCCCGCCGGGCCCCACCAGCGCCCGGCCGGCGACGGTGACGCGAGCCGCCGTCGGGGGCGAGGATGCCGCACACCATGCGGATCGTGGTCGTCTTGCCGGCGCCGTTCGGGCCGACGAGGCCGTACGCCTCGCCGGCGCGCACCGCGAACGTGAGCCCGGCGACCGCCGGCCGATCGCCGAAGCTCTTCCACAGGTCGGTGCAGGCCAGCACGGCCCGGCCCGCCGCGGGGGCCGGGGCAGGGGTTGGGGCCGGCGGGGATGCCGCCCGCTCGGTCCGGGAGAGGATCGTCGCCATGGGTCGACCGTACGGACTGCTCCTCCGACGGACATCGGCCCCGGGTCGAATACTGCCTCCACCGCCGGGTGAGGTGCGTGTCCGACCCGGGTGGGAGCGACGGTCAGCTCAGTGGCACCACCAGGATCGGGTGGCGCATACGGTTCACGACCGACCGGGCCACGCTGCCCAGCAGCTCGTCGGGCCCGCTGCGGCCCCGCGTGCCCACGACGACCAGGCCGGCGTCGGCCTCGTCGGCCTGCGCCGCCAGCTCCGACGCCGGGTCGCCGACCCGCACGACGACGTCCACGGCGACGCCCCGCTCGCGACGTCGGCCGAGGCGTCCTCCAGGCGAGCCGCGGCCGCGGCGACGTCGGGCTCGCCGACCACGACCTCGACCACGTGGAGCGCGGCGCCGCCACGCGCGGCGACGTCGACGGCGCGGGCGAGGGCGGCGTCTGACGCGGGCGAGCCGTCGACACCCACGACCACCCGGCGCACCGTCCACTCGTCGCCGGCATCCCCGCCTGCGTCCGGCTCGGCGGCGTGCGGCACGACCAGCACGGGCAGCGGTGCGGCCTGGACCAACCGCAGGCTGGTGGACCCGAGCGCGTGGTCCGCGTCGGCCGCGCCCCGGCTCCCCACCACGAGGAGCTCGGCCCGCTCGCGCCGGGCCACGCGCAGCAGCACGTCGTCCGCGGGGCCGTCCTCCATCTCGACCCGGGTGGGACAGCTGGCCCCGGCCAGCGGGGACGCCCAGTTCTGCTCGACCACCTGGGCCAGCTGCTGGCGCCAGGCGCCGCTCACGTCCTCGGGTCGGTGCCGCTCCTCCAGCAGCCCGATGGCGTGCACGGCCACGACCTCGGCGCCGGTCAGCTCCCCGAGCACCACCGCGCATCGCACGGCCCGCCGGGAGGTGGCGGACCCGTCCACACCGACGACGATCCGGGTCGGTTCCATGCGCCGAGTGTGCTCGCCGCGGCGGCAGCCGGCCAGCGGCGATCGTCACAACTAGGGCTCGCGGGGCACGAACTGGTAGCGCCAGGTGTGCGGCGGACCGTCGTCGACGAGGACGTAGATGCCGTCGTCCTCCTCGACCTCCAGCGGCGGCGGGTACCGCTCCAGCCGGCTGCGCGACGGGCCGCCGTCGCAGGCGATCAGCATCCGCTCCCCCCGCTCGACCATGCCCGGGTTCTAGCGTCCGGCCGGCCGCACCGCCTACAAAACGACGATGGCCGACGACCGCACGCCCGACGCGCTGCGCTGGGCGTGCTTCGCCGGACTGCCCGTGGGCGCCGTGGTCACCACCCGTGGCGGCGGCGTCTCGGGCGGGCCGTACGCCTCGCTCAACCTCGGCCTGCACGTGGGCGACGATCCCGCCGCGGTGGTGGAGAACCGCGCCCGCGCCGCCGGAGCCGTCGGGCTGGGCCGGGACGACCTGGTGTTCGCCCGCCAGGTCCACGGGCGCGCCGCGGCGGTCGTCGGCGCGGACGACCGCGGGCGGGGCGCCACGAGCGACGCCGACGCGCTGGACGGCGTCGACGCCCTCGTGACCGCGACGCCCGGGGTCGGCCTGGTGGTGCTCGCGGCGGACTGCGTGCCCCTCGTCCTCTACGATCCCGTCGCCCACGTGCTCGGCTGCGTGCACGCCGGGTGGCGCGGCACCGTGGCCCGGGTGGCCGCGGCCGCAGTCGAGGCGATGGCCGGCCTCGGCGCCCGGCCGGGCGACCTGCTGGCGGCGGTCGGCCCCGCCATCGAGCCCGAGCGCTACCAGGTCGGTCCCGAGGTGGCCGACGCCGCCACCGACGCGTTCGGACCGGACGCCGGCGGGCTCGTCCGGCCCGACGGCACCGGGCGCTGGCTCATCGACCTCGGCGCGGCCAACCGCCGGGTGCTGCTCGACTGCGGCCTGTCCCAAGATCACGTCGTGTCGGCCGAGGTCGGGACCGGCGATCGGCGGTTCTTCAGCGACCGCGCCATGCGGCCGTGCGGCCGCCACGCGGCCATCGCTGTTCTCCGTGACCTCGGCTAGCGCCGTGACCCGAATTTTGCCAGAACGAACGAACCCGTAGCGTGAGGTTCCCTTGACAAGAAGTACGCTCGGGGCCGTGGCAATGCGGGCTGTTGGCCGGGGGGCCACGGAGTCAGCCGAAACGGTGCGTGCGCCGGCGCTGCCGGCGTTCGACCTGACCGAGTCCAAGCTGCGGCCGCCCGCGCCCCGACCGGGCATCGTGCGGCGCACGGCCTTGGTCGACCGGCTGGCGGGCGCCACGACCTCGGTGATCTCGGTCGTCGCCCCCGCCGGCTACGGCAAGACGACCCTGCTGGCGCAATGGGCCGAGCAGCGGGCGCCGCGGGTGGCGTGGGTGTCGCTCGACGACCGCGACAACGACCCTGCCGTCATGCTCGCCCACCTGGTGGCCGCGATCGACCGCATCGAGCCGGTCGACCCGGGCGTCTACGGGGCGCTGACCGCGGCCTCGGCGGCGGTCACCGTGCCGCGGCGGCTCGTGACCGCGATGGCGACGATGGACCAGCCCATCGCGATCGTGCTCGACCACCTCGAGGCCGTGACCAACCCCGAGTGCCGGGACACGGTCGCCAACCTCGCCCTCGGCCTGCCGCCCGGGTCGCAGCTCGCCATCGGGTCGCGCGACCGGTTGCCGCTGCCCGCGGCCCGGCTCCGGGCCCAGGGCGGCATCGTCGAGGTCGGCGTGGGCGACCTCGCCATGGACGAGCGGGAGGCGCCGGCGCTGCTCGCCGGGGCCGGGGTCGACCTCTCGGACGCGGACGTGCGCGATCTCGTGCGCCGCACCGAGGGGTGGCCCGCCGGCCTCTACCTCGCGGCGCTGGCGGTGGCCGGCGGGAGCCCCGCCCGGGCGCCGCGCTCACGTTCCCCGACGACGACCGGTTCGTGGGCGACTACCTGCGGGCCGAGATCCTCGACCGGGCGTCGCCCGCCGACGCGTCGTTCCTGACCCGCAGCTCGATCCTCGAGGCCATGTCCGGCCCGCTGTGCGACGCGACCCTCGCGGTCAGCGGATCGCGCCAGCGCCTCGAGGACCTCGAGGACCGGAACCTCCTGGTCGTGCCACTGGATCATCGGCGTGAGTGGTATCGCTATCACCACCTGTTCCGGGCCCTGTTGGCGGCCGAGCTGCGCCGGCGGGAGCCGGGGCTCGTCCCCGAACTGCACCTGCGGGCGGCCGAGTGGTGTGAGGCCCACGGCCAGCCCGAGATCGCCGTCGACCACGCCCAGGCGGCCGGGGACGCCGACCGGGTCGCCCGTCTGGTCCTCCAACTGGCCAACACCGTGTGGTCGAGCGGCCGGGCGGACACGGTCCATCGCTGGTTGCAGTGGTTCGACGACCACGACCTCGTCGGGCGATACCCCGGCATCGCCGTGCACGGCAGCCTCATGCTCGCCCTCATGGGCCGGCCGAGCGAGACCGAGCGCTGGGCGCTGGAGGCCGAGCGCGCCCCTGCCACCGGCACGCTGCCCGACGGGACCACGGTCGAGGCGATGGTCGCATACATGCGGGCGGTCCTAGCCCGGGACGGCGTCGACCGCATGCGCCAGGACGCGCGGGCCGCGCTGGACGGCCTCGCACCCGGCAGCGCGTACCGGGCGACCATGCTGCACACCGAGGGGGTGTCCTACCTGCTGGAGGGCGAGCCCGAGCGGGCCGACGCCGTGCTCGCCCGCGCGCTCGCGGTCGCGGACAGCACCGGAATGCTGCCGTTCGTGCCGGTGGTCCTGGCGGAGCGGGGGCTCGCCGCCCTGGCCCGCGGCGACGGCGACCAGGCGGCGGCGCTCGCCGAACGGGCGGCCGCCATCATGGCGCCCGGCAGGTTCGGCGACTACTGGACCAGCGGCCTCGTGTACGCCTGGCTCGCCCGGGTCGCACTGGGGCGGGGCGACATCGACGCCGGGCGCGACCACGTCGCCCGGGCCGCCCGGCTGCGGCACCTGCTGACGTACGCGCTGCCGGTCGTGTCGGCGCAGGCGCTGATCGGGATGGCGCATGCGTACACCGCGCTCGGCGACGCCGCCGGCGCCCGGGCCGTGCTGCGCCAGGTGCGGGACATCTTCCAGCAGCGGCCCCAGCTCGGTCTGCTGGTCACGGAGGCCGACGACATCCGGCGCCGGCTCGACACGGTCCGGTCCGAAGCGCCGGGCGCGTCGTCGCTCACGACCGCGGAGCTACGGCTACTCCCCCTCCTGCCCACCCACCTCACGTTCCGGGAGATCGGCGAGCGGCTGCACGTCTCGCGTTTCACGGTCAAGACCCAGGCGATCTCCGTCTATCGCAAGCTGGGGGTGTCGTCGCGCAGCGATGCGATCGACCGCCTGTACGAGATCGGCCTGCTCGAGTCGGCGTCGGTCGGGGCGTCGGCGGTCGCCACCGCCACAGCGACGCCGCAGGCGAGGGACCAGGCGGCGCCCGGTACTCAGCGGTAGCCGGTGGTGTCGGCGGGGAGCCCCGGCTCCTGGACCTCGACGAGGTAGCGCCAGGCGTCCGGCTGGCTGCCGTCGATGTCGGTGAAGCCGTAACTTGCGCGAGCTGGCCGCTGGACAGGGCCTGCCCCGTCCACCGGGCCACGTCCGGGTCGGCGGCGAGCGCGGCAACGGCCCGGCCGACGTAGGCCGGCGACTCGGTGATCGCGAAGTGCGGCTCGGTGGCCGTGGCGTCCCGCCAGGTGGCCTCGGTGACGCCGTAGACATCGAGCATGGCCTCGGACCGCAGCCAGCCGGGGGTGAGCGCCACGGCGGTCCCACCGTGGGGGCGGAGCTCGTGGGCCAAGGCGAAGGCCATGCGCAGGTTGGCGGCCTTGGCCAGGTCGTAGAAGAACGACACCCGGTAGTGGGACGCGTTGTACTCGAAGGTGCCGTCGGTGACCTCGACGGCCAGCCCGCCCGGCTGCTCGATGAGCAGGGGAAGCGCGAAGTGGCTGGTGATGGCGTGGGTGTCGACGGCGAGGCGAAGGGTGCGCAGCCCGTAGTCGAGGTCGGACTCCCACACGGTGGCGTTCCACTCCATCCGGTGGCGCCCCAGATGTCGTTCACCAGGACGTGCAGCGCCCCCTGCTCGTCACGAACCCGCTCCACCAGGGCGGCGACCTCGTCGGGCACGAGGTGGTCGACCCGCACGGCGATCCCCCGCCCCCGGCCCGGTCGACCAGCGCCGCCGTCTCCTCGATGGTCTCGGGCCGGTCCATCTCCGACCGCCCGTCTGCCGTAGACCGGCCGGTGCAGTACACGGTGGCGCCGGCCGCGCCCAGCGCGACCGCGATCCCCCGCCCCGACGCCCGCGTGGCGCCGGCGACGAGCGCGACCTTGCCGTCCAGCTGATTCAATGCGATCAGGACTCGCTGGTCGTCGGCAGCTCGTAGTCCTGGAACTGCTCGCGCAGGTCCTTCTTCGAGAACTTGCCCACGCTGGTCTTGGGGATCTCGGACACGAACACGACGTCGTCCGGGAGCCACCACTTGGCGACCCGGCCGTCGAGGAAGGCGACGATGTCCTCCTTCGTCGCGCTCCCGCCCTCGCGCAGCACCACGCACGCCAGCGGGCGCTCGCTCCAGCGGGGGTGCGGGAGCCCGATGACAGCCGCCTCGGCGACCGCGGGGTGGGCCATGATCTCGTTCTCCAGCTCGACCGAGCTGATCCACTCGCCGCCCGACTTGATGACGTCCTTGGTGCGGTCGCGCAGGCGGATGTAGCCGTGCTCGTCGATGCTGGCCACGTCGCCCGTCTTGAGCCAGCCGTCCTCGGTGAACGACTCGGGCGAGCGCTCGTCGTTGTAGTAGGTCGACGCCACCCACGGGCCCCTCACCTGGAGCTCGCCCGACGCCACGCCGTCCCAGGGCAGCTCGTCCAGCGAGCCCGGGGCCACGATCCTGGCTTCGATCCCGAACAGGGGCTGACCCACCGTGGTGCGCAGGTCGGCCTTGCCCTCATCGTCGAGGACCGCCGCCAGCGTGGTCTTGATGTGGCCGCTGGACGCCACCGGGGACGTCTCGGTCATGCCCCAGGCCTGGGTGATCGGCAGGCCGACCTGCTCGCGGTAGGCCTCGGACAGGACCCGGGGCACGGCCGAGCCGCCGCACGGGATGGCCCGCAGGCTGGACGTGTCGCGGCCCTTCAACTCGGGCAGCACGCCCATCCAAATGGTCGGCACGCCGGCCGCCAGGGTGACCCGCTCGGACTCGATCAGCGTCGCCAGCCCCGTCGGGGACAGGTCCGGGCCCGGCATGATCAGGTCGGCGCCGCAGGCGATGGCGGCATGCACCAGACCCCAGGCGTTGGCGTGGAACATCGGGACCACCGGGAGCACCCGGTCCTCCTCCACGGGCCCGAGGCCGCCGGAGGTCAGCACCCCGTAGGTGTGCAGGAACGTCGAGCGGTGCGAGTAGACGACGCCCTTGGGGTTGCCCGTGGTGCCGCTCGTGTAGCACATCGACGCGGCCCGGTTCTCGTCGTCGACCCGGAAGGCAACCGGCGCGGACGCGGCGAGCAGCTCCTCGTAGTCGTGGACCTCCTTGCCGGCCGGGGCGTCGGGGATCTCGCCCGTGCCGTCATCCATGACGACGATGTGGCGCACGGTCTTGAACTGGTCGAACAGCGGCCACGCCCGGGCGGCCAGCGACCGGTCGATGAACACCACCTCGTCCTCGGCGTGGTTGGCCACGTAGACGAGCTGTTCGGGGAACAGCCGGATGTTCAGCGCGTGCAGCACCCGGCCGGTACAGGGCGCGGCGAAGTACAGCTCGGCGTGCCGGGCCGTGTTCCAGCCGAACGTCGCCACCCGGCCGTCCTGGCTGATCCCGAGCGTGTCGAGCGCCCCGCCGATGCGCCGGGTGCGGTCGGCCCACTCGCCGTAGGTCTCGCTCGTCTTGCCGGTGGCCGAGACGGTGACCAGCCGCTTGTCCGCGAACAGCCGCTCCGCACGCACGTGGAGATGCGGCAGCGTGAGCGGAAAGTCCTGCATGAGCCCGTCCATCGAGCCTCCCCCTTGTGTGGACCTGACGTGAGCCTAGGCGCGCCGGCCGGATCGGTCCCGGGGGCCCCCATCCCATAGGCTCGCAGGGTCATGGCGGAGGATCTCGGCACCGAACGCGCTGCCGCTCGCCCACGACCGTCGCGGCGGGCGGTCACGCTGGTCGCGATCCCGCTCATCGTGCTCGTGGTCATGAGCTACGTCGGCGACGCCTTCGCCGCCACGCTCGTGAAGTCGCACCCCGTGTGGCTGATGGCCCTCAACTCCCGCACCCGCAACCTGGCGCTGGTCACCAACCAGGTCGACCCCTGGACGTTCTACGCCGTCGGGATCACTCGGCTCCTGCTCAGCGACCCGCTGTTCTTCCTGCTCGGCCGCTGGTACGGCGACAGCGCCGTGACCTGGATGGAGCGCCGCACCAAGACCTGGGGCCAGATGCTGCGCGGCATCGAGCGGTTCTTCGGCAAGGCGGCGTACCCGCTGGTGTTCCTCGCCCCCAACAACTACATCTGCCTGTTCGCCGGCGCCGCCGGCATGCCGATCGCGGCGTTCTTCGCCGTGAACATCGCCGGCACGATCTTCCGGCTCTGGCTGGTGCGCCAGTTCGGCAACCTGTTCGACCGGCCGATCAACGCCTTCGTCGGCTGGATCGACGACCACCGCCTGCCGCTGGTGATCCTCAGCATCGCCCTGGTGATCGTGTCGATCGCCCTGGAGGCCCGCCGGGGCGAGACCGAGGTGACCTCGCTCGCCCGCCTCGACGACGAGCTGGACGAGATCGATGCCGAGAAGGCGGCCGAGGACGCCGAGCCCGCCGCCGGCGGCGGCGACGACGACGACGCCTGAGTGGGCCTACCAACTGGGTTGGGTGGGCGAGCTGTAGGACGACCCGCGCCGGAGGCCCGAGCGGGCCACGACGTCCTCGTTGGTGCCCAGGTACGACGTGATGACCCGGGGGTCGCTCAGCACCTGCTCGGGCGTGCCGCCCGCGATGATGCCGCCGAGCTCGAGCGCCACGAACGCGTCGCACATCGACGACAGCAGCGCCATGTCGTGCTCGATGATCACCATCGAGCACCCGGTCTCGGCCTGGACCCGCCGCAGCATCGGCCCCAGCGCCTCGGTCTCGCGCTGTGCGATGCCCGCGGAGGGCTCGTCGAACAGCACGACGGCCGGGTCCTGGGCCAGCAGGCACGCCAGCTCGACGATGCGGCGCATGCCGGTCGACAGCTCGCCCGTCGGGCGGTCGGCATACGGGACCAGTCCCAGCAGCTCGACCAGCTGGTCGACCCGCCGAGGCCGAGGCCTCGGAGTCGGTCGACGCCGGCAGCCGCAGCGCGGCGGCCACCGGGTCGCGGTTGGCCAGATGGATCTCCAGCGAGACCGCGATCGCGTCCTCGACCGTGAGCGACGGGTAGAGCATCGCCTCCTGGAACGTGCGACCCACCTGGGCGATCGCCCGGCGGTACGGCGGCCAGCGGGTGATGTCGACGCCGTCGAGCAGCACCTCTCCGCCGTCGGCCGGGAGGAACCCCGTGAGCACGTCGAACAGGGTCGTCTTGCCAGCGCCGTTGTGGCCGATCAGCCCGACGATCGTGGCCGGGTGGATCGTCAGGTAGACGTCGTTGAGCGCCCGGATGCCGCCGAAGCGCTTGGAGACGCCGCGGGCCTCGAGGACGATGCCCCTCCCCCGGCGCTCCCAGGGCGGCGGCAGGCTGCGCGCGGCCGGAGCCGCGTACGCCGCCGAGGCCGGCGGCGGGTAGCCGTCGACCAGAGCCCCGGGGGGACCGGCGCGCCGAGGTTGTGGGCCGCGGCGTGCTGGTCGCCGCCGCCGATGAACACGGCCCGGAGGATGTCGGGCCGCTCCAGCAGGCCGGCGGTGGGCCCCCGGAACCGGACCTGGCCCTTCTCGAGGAACAGCGCCCGGTGGCAGAGCAGCAGCGCCACGTTGACCGACTGCTCGACCACCACGACCGTGGTGCCCGCGGCGTGGATCTCGCGCACCTTCTCGATCAGCCGGTCGACCACCGTCGGGGCCAGGCCGAGCGAGAGCTCGTCGATGCAGAGCAGCTTGGGCCGGGTCACGAACGCCATCGCCAGCGAGAGCTGCTGCTGCTCGCCGCCCGACAGGTCGCCCGCGAGCTGGTCGTGGCGCTCGCCCAGGATCGGGAACATGGCGATCACGTCCTGGCGGGCGGCGGCGCTGGCCCCCGGGTCCTGGCGGAGCATCCAGCACGCCAGCCGGAGGTTCTCGCCCACCGTCAGGGTCGGGAACACCCCCTTGCCGCCCGGCACGAGCGACAGCCCGAGCTTGGCGACCTCCTCGGCCGGCAGGCCGGTGATGTCGCGGCCGTCGAACGTCACCGTGCCGCCGGTCGGCCGCAGCAGCCCGGCCAGCGACTTGAGGACGGTCGACTTGCCGGCCCCGTTGGTGCCGAGCAGGGCCAGCAGCTCGTTGCGCTCGACGCCCATGTCGATGCCGAACAGGACCTGGAGCGAGCCGTACGACGCCTCCATGGCCTCGGAGGTCAGCAGGTGGGTGCCGAGCCGGGCCCGGCGGACGCTGCCCACGCGCAGGCCGGCGCCCGACGCGTCGCGGCGGACCACCGGCGGCGGCGCCGGCTCGACCGCCTCGTCGATGGTCTCGACGTCCTCGACCGCGATCAATCCGTGCCGGCGGGCCCAGCGGCGCACCAGGCGGTCGCGCACCCGCTCGTAGGCCTGGGCCAGCCCGCCCGGCACCACCAGCAGGATGAGCAGCAGGCCGACGCCGGTGAGCAGGATCTGACCCCGGGGGTAGAAGTAGCCCGCCCACATGAACAGGTAGACGCCGACCAGCGTGCCGCCGATCGAGGACACGCCGCCGATCACCGCCATCGAGAACAGCACCAGGCTGGTGATGGCCGGGTAGGCCCGGTTGGGCACGCCGCCCAGCGCCACCGCGTGCATGGCGCCGGCGATGCCCGCCAGGATGCCCGAGAACACGAAGGCGGCCAGCCGGGTCCGCATCGTGTTGACCCCGGCGACCGCGGCGCTGCGCTCGTTGTCGCGGCTGGCGGAGATGGCACGCCCGGCGCGGGCCGCCCGCAGGTTGCGCACGACGTAGACGCCCGCCAGCAGCAGCACCAGCGCCAGGCCGTACAGCCAGCGGAAGTCGCCCAGGTCGAGCGCGCCCCACAGCTCGGGCCGGGCGAACGACGCCGGCAGCATCCCGGCGAAGTTGGCCGGGTTGAGCAGGTACAGCTCCATGGCGACCGCGAAGGCGAGCGTCGTCACCGCCAGGAACTGGCCCGACACCCGCAGCGCGGGCAGGCCGATCGCCAAGGCGATCAGTCCGCCCGCCACGGCGGACAGCCCGAGGCAGACGAAGAGGTCCGCGTTGTGGTCGGCGATGAGGTTGGCCGTCACGACCGCGCCCACGCCCATCACCGCCACCTGTCCGAGGCTCACGACCCCGCCCCAGCCGGTCAGCACGACCAGGGAGAGCGCGGCGAGCATGTAGGTGAGCGTGTAGGTGCCCCACAGCAGTTGCGAGTCGCTGCCGACGAACGGCAGGCCGAGCAGCGGCACCGCGACCACCAGGGCCAGGATCACCTTGCTCACCCGCACCTCGGGCAGCGCCGCGAAGGCGCGGGGCAGCCGGTGGCCGACCCCGACCATCGACCACGAGGACTCGCCGGCGGTCTCGGCCCGGTGCCCGGAGCGGCGCTGGAGCAGCAGCGCGATCACGATCACCGCCAGCAGCACGATCGGGGTCGGCGCCGTCCTCGTCGAAGTTCCACAGCACGATCTGGTCGAGGATCCCGAGCATCACGCCGGCGATGAACGCGCCCGGGAGGGACCGCATGCCGGCCACCACCGCGGCGGCGAGGGCGGGCAGCAGCACGGTCGGCCCGGCGACCGCCGCGATCGGGACGCCCTCGCTGGGCGCCCGCAGCACGACGGCCAGGGCGGCGACGCCGCCGGCGATCGACCACAGCAGCAGCGACAGCTGGTTGACCGGGATGCCGAGCAGCCGGGCGCGGTCCATGTTCTCGGCCATGCCCCGCACCGCCATGCCGGCCTCGGAGCCGAGCAGGAACCAGGTCAGCCCGATCAGGACGATCGGCACCACCGCCAGCAGAAGCAGGTCGTCGCCGGTGATCGTGGCGGCGTGCACGGACCATCGGTGGTCGCCGAGCATCGTGTCGACGCTGGGGATCGCCGGGCTGGAGTTCAGCCACGAGGGCAGGAAGATGGCGATGCCCGCGAGCAGCTGGGCCAGGCCGATCGTCGCGACCGTCAACACCAGGCGGGGGGCGTCGACGAATCGCCGGATGATCAGCCGCTCGACCAGCGCGCCGATCGCCACGCCCACGGCGACGCCGATCGCGGCGGCCACGCCCCAGTTCCAGCCCTTGTCGACGGCGAGCGTCGCGGCCAGCGCCCCGGGCACGCTGCCCATGGCGCCGTAGGCGAAGTTGATGACCTTGGTCGTGCGGTAGGTCAGGACCAGCCCGATGGCGAGCAGGCCCGTGGCGCTGCCGAACAGGGCGCCCTTGGCGACCCGCCCGATCGGGACGTCGTCGGGGAACGCCACCATGCCGACGACGAGGACCACCACCGCGGCCGCCAGTACGAGGTGCGAGCGCTTCACTTGAACACCTCCGGATCGCCCTCGGGGATCTCCCCCTGCGGCCATCGGGTGCCGCTGTCGACGTACGAGCCGTTCTGGTCGTTGAACGCCGAGACCACGTTCGGGTCCCACCAGATCTCGCGGATGTCGCGCACCGGCGTGTACTGGCCGTCGCCGAAGTTCCACAACCCCGCCTGGCCGGTGGCCTCGGGGTAGGCGAACAGCCCGGTCTCGAAGTTGTCGGGCGTCAGGTCCGGGCCCGCCATCTGCACGCCGAGCGCCACGGTCAGCAGCTGGGCGTACAGGATCTCGATCAGCTCGGACGGCTCGTCGTCGCGGACCGAGTGGTAGGCGGCGTAGGCGTCGCTGGTCTGCGGCGGCTGCGACGCGGCCCACGGGCTGCCGCCGAAGGCCCGGTTCCACTGATCGCCCGCCTGGTGGGCGATGATCTGGCCGCCGAGGTCGAGGTCGATGAAGCCGACGCCCGCGATCAGCCACTCCGGCGTGAAGTCGAGCGCCGTCGCCTCCTGGGCGAGGTACATCTGCATGATCGGGTCGCAGGCGCAGGACACCGAGGTCACGCCCGACTCCTTGACCTTGGCCATGATGCTCGACGCCTGTGAGCGGAGCTGAGCGACGTCGAGCAGGTAGTCGAGCCGGAGGGTGAGCTCGTTGCCCTCCTTCTGGATGCCCTTCTCGAACGAGTCGACGCACTCCTGGTACTCGAGGTTGTTCGGCGCGATGACCGCCAGCGTGCGGTCCTTGCCCTGCAGGTCGCCCTCGGCCCAGAGGGCCGACCGGCCGAACAGCCGCTTGTTGGAGTACTCGGCGGACATCTCGCTGACGGCCGTGCAGTCGGGGAAGTTGCTCCACGAGTAGGGGCGGCGGGCCTGGTACCACTCGCGCGACATGTAGGGCGCCCCGACGTTCACCACCTTGTTGCGGGCCAACGCCTCGGCGTAGGGCTGCGTGAGGGCGGTGACGTCGGCGAACGCGTTGAGCTCGTCGGCGACCTTGACGGCGTCGGTGTTGGCCGCGTCGAGACCCGAGCCGGTGAACTCGCTGAGCAGGGTGCCGATGCCGTTGTAGCCGACCAGCTCGAGCTTGCGGCCGTAGAACTGGTAGTTGGCGTTGAAGTACTCGACCAGCGCCTCGGCGGTGTGCTGGATCTCCTCGTTGGTCTCGTCGAGCGTGACGCCGCCGAAGTCGGCCAGCAGCTTGAGCAGGTTGGGATCGGAGGTGGTGCGGTAGGCGACCTTGATCGTGTCGGCGGTGACCCCCCGGGTGGTGGCCCCGCCGTTGTCGCCGGTGAACTCGAAGCACGGTGGCGCGTAGGCGCTGTCGACCTGCTTGAGGCGATCGGCGCACGCGGTCACCGAGTTGCCCCAGCCGCTCGCCGCCTGCCCGTCGCCGACCTCGGCCGCGGTGCCGGCGTCGCCGGCCTGGGCCTGGTCCGACGAGCGCGAGGGGACGATCGCGACCATGGCCAGGACCGCCGCCACCAGCACGACGAGGGGCGCGTAGCCCCACAGGAGACGATGTTTGGCGCCTGGCAGCCGTCTGCGGTCACCGCTCATGGATGGCGAACCTTCCCCACGTAGATTCCTCCCCCACCTGACCGTGACATTAGTTACCGCGAGGTATCAATGCCGCACTTTACGCGCAGAATCGGGCACAGTACCGACCGGTAACCGTTCGGCGTGACATGCGTGTTGCCTGGTCGGCAGGGTCAGACGCGGCTGCGGGCCCGCTTCGCCGCGCGAGCCCGGACCGACTGGTCGAGGGTCGCCTTGCGCACCCGGACCGAGGCCGGGGTCACCTCGACGCACTCGTCGTCGGCGATGTGCTCGAGCGCCTGCTCCAGCGACAGGGCGCGGGCGGGGATGAGCTTCTCGAAGGTGTCGGCCGCGGCCGCCCGGACGTTGGTCAGCTTCTTCTCGCGGGTGGGGTTGACGTCCATGTCCTCGGTCCGGGCGTTCTCGCCGATGACCATGCCCTCGTAGACCTCGACGCCGGGCCCGACGAACAGCTGGCCCCGCTCCTGCAGGTTGAGCAGGGAGTAGCCGGTGGTCATGCCGCTGCGGTCGGCCACCAGCGACCCGTTGCGCCGGGGCCGGATCTCGCCCGCCCACGGCTCCATGCCCTCGTACACGTGGTGGAGCAGGGCGGTCCCCCGGGTCTCGGTGAGCATCTCGGTGCGGAAGCCGACGAGTCCCCGCGCCGGCACGAGGTGCTCGAGCCGCACCCAGCCGGTGCCGTGGTTGGTGATCTGCACCAGGCGGCCCTTGCGCAGTGCCAGGAGCTGGGTGACCACCCCGAGGTATTCCTCGGGCACGTCGACGGTCACGCGGTCGACCGGCTCGTGCACGGTGTCGTCGATGACGCGGGTCAGCACCTGGGGCTTGCCGACGGTCAGCTCGAACCCCTCTCGCCGCATCATCTCGACGAGCACCGCGAGCTGCAGCTCGCCCCGCCCCTGGACCTCCCAGGTGTCGGGCCGCTCGGTGGGCAGCACGCGGATGCTGACGTTGCCGACCAGCTCCTGGTCGAGCCGGCTCTTGATCAGCCGGGCGGTCAGCGACGTGCCCTCCCGCCCCGACAGGGGCGACGCGTTGACACCGATCGTCATCGACAGGCTGGGCTCGTCGATCGTCATCACCGGCAGCGGGCGGGGGTCGTCGGGGTCGGTGAGCGTCTCGCCGATCGTGATGTCGGGGATGCCGGCGATGGCGACGATCTCGCCCGGCCCGGCCTCGGCGGCGGGCACCCGGTCGAGCGCGTCGGTGACGTAGAGCTCGGTGACGCGGGCGGGCTCGACGCGGCCGTCGGTGCGGCACCAGGCGACCCGGGCCCCCTTGCGCAGCGTGCCGCTGCGGATGCGCAGCAGCGCGAGCCGCCCGAGGTAGGGCGAGGCGTCGAGGTTGGTGACCAGGGCCTGGAGTGGCGAGTCGGGGTCGTAGGTGGGCGCCGGGATGCGGTCGATCAGCACGTCGAACAGCGGGTCGAGCCGGGCGTCCGCCGGGAGCCCGGCGCCGTCGGCCGGGCGGTCGAGCGACGCCCGGCCCTCGCGGGCGACGCAGTAGACGATCGGGAAGTCGAGCTGGTCGAGGGCGGCGTCGAGGTCGAGGAACAGCTCCTCCACCTCGTGGACGACCTCGGCGACCCGGGCGTCGGCGCGGTCGACCTTGTTGACGACGAGGATGACCGGCAGGCGGGCCTCCAGCGCCTTGCGCAGCACGAACCGGGTCTGCGGCAGCGGGCCCTCGCTGGCGTCGACCAGCAGCAGGACGCCGTCGACCATCGACAGCCCCCGCTCGACCTCGCCGCCGAAGTCGGCGTGGCCGGGCGTGTCGACGATGTTGATCGTCACGTCGCCGTGGCGCACCGCGGTGTTCTTGGCGAGGATCGTGATCCCCTTCTCGCGTTCGAGGTCCATCGAGTCCATGACGCGGTCGGCGACGTCCTGGTGCTCGCGGAACGCGCCGGACTGCCACAACATCTGGTCGACGAGGGTGGTCTTGCCGTGGTCGACGTGGGCCACGATGGCCACGTTTCGCAGGTCGGCGCGGGTCTGCACGGGGACGATCCTCTGGTCGGGGCGGTCGAGGGGGACGGGACAGCCTACTGAGCACCGGCCCTCGCGCGGCAGGGTCCCGGGCGCGGCGGGGTCCCGGGTCCCGAGGGGGTCCGGGGCACACCGCGGACAGGATGACAGTTGTCAAGGGATTTCTGACGCCGTGTCAGAAACCCCGGCGGCGGGAGTGGCGGATCACGGCGGGGGCAGGCGGTAGCTTGCGCACGTGCCCGCCCGCCATGCGCCGTTCGAGGGTGTCGGGGTGGCGCTCGTCACGCTGTTCGACGCCCGGGGCGGGCTCGACGAGGCCGCCACCGCGGTCCACGCCGCGCGTCTGGTCGCCGACGGCGTGCGCGGCGTGGTGGTCGCCGGCTCGACCGGCGAGGCGGCGGCGCTCGACCAGGACGAGCGCAGCCGGCTCCTCGGCGCGGTGCGCGACGCGGTGGGCGGACGGGTGCCCGTGATGGCCGGGACGGGCGCCCCGTCGGCCCGCCAGGCGGTCGCGCTGTCCCGCCGGGCCGAACAGGACGGCGCCGACGCGCTGCTGGTGCTGTCGCCCCCCGGCGCCGAGGACCCGCGGCCGTACTACGACGCCGTCACGGTGGCCGTGGCGGTGCCGGTCCTGGCGTACCACTTCCCGACGATGTCGGCGCCCGGCATCCCGGTGGACGTGCTGGGCGAGCTGCCGGTGGCGGGCCTCAAGGACTCCACGGGCGAGCCGGCCCGCCTGGCGGTCGAGCAGGACGTCCTCGGCGACGGGCTGTACACCGGGAGCGCGGCGCTGCTGCTCCAGGCCCGTGCGATGGGCTGCAGCGGCGCGATCCTGGCCCTCGCCAACGTCGACCCCGCGGGCTGCATCCGGGCGTGGGAGGGCGACGGCACTTGCCAGCGCGAGCTCGTCAACGGCCACCGGGCCGGCGCCCTGGCCGGCATCTCCGGCCTCAAGCGGGCGCTGGGCGCCCTGCACGGCACGTCGGTCACGACCAGGATCGGCTGAGGAACGTTTTGTACGCGGACGTGGTCGGCGGTTTCAACCAGTCGGCGCAACAAGCTCGGCGAGTGCTCGGGATGGTTTCATCCAGCCGAGGGTCTGTCGAGGTCGGTTGTTGAGCTTGTAGGCGATGGTGTCGAGGTCGGCTTCGGTGTGCACGCTGAGGTCGGTGCCCTTGGGCATCCACTGGCGGAGCAGGCCGTTGGTGTTCTCGTTCGAGCCGCGCTGCCAGGGCGAGTGCGGGTCGCAGAAGTAGACGTCGATCCCGGTGTCGATGCTGAACGCCGCGTGGTGGGCCATCTCGGCGCCTTGGTCCCAGGTGATTGACCGGAAGAGGTGCTCGGGGAGCGTCTTGATCTTGGCGGTCATCGCGGCGCGGACGGTTTCGGCGGTGTGGTCGCCCTCGAGGTGCAGGAGCAGCACGTAGCGGGTGGCGCGTTCCACGAGGGTGCCGACCGCGGAGGCGTTGTCCTTGCCGATGATGAGGTCGCCTTCCCAGTGGCCGGGAACGGCGCGGTCCTCGACCTCGGGAGGGCGTTCGGAGATGTTGACCATGTCGGGGATCCGGCCGCGACGCTCGAGACGGGAGCGGTTGCGGCGGACGGCTCGCCCGGTGCGCAGACAGGCAGCGAGCTCTTTGCGCAGCGCCCCTCGACCCTGCACGTAAAGGGACTGGTAGATGGTCTCGGGCGACACCCGCATGATCGGATCGTCCGGGAACTCGATGCGCAACTGGGCTGAGATGCACGCCGGTGACCACAGCTCCTCTTCGAGCCACGTCTCGACCTGGGCTCGCAGCCGAGGGCAGCCGGCCAGCTTGGCGATCTTGGGTCGTCGTGCCTGGTCACTGGCGCGTCGATGAGCCCGCCACCCGCGATAGGCGTCCCGGCCGCCGTTGGCGTTGACCTCACGCGAAATCGTCGAGGGGGCCCGTTCGAGCCGGGCGGCGATGGCCCGGAACGAGTCACCGCCATCGAGGCCCGAGCGGATCTCCTCCCGCTCCGTCGCCGACAACCGCGTCGGCGACGGATCCCAGTCCAACCGGCGAGCCACCCCACCCACCTCGCGGATCACCCGCTGCACGAACGACGCCGACCGGGCCACCTCCCGGGCCACGTCCACCGCACGCATCCCATCCGCGACAAGCCCGATGATCCGCTTCCGGTCTTCCGGCGTCAGCCGCGGATACCGGCCACTATTCGCATTCCCCACCACACACCCTCCCGATCGAGTCGAATCGTCTCCGACTCGCCGAGCTGTTGCAGTGATCCTCAGAATCCGCCGTCGCTATAGCGACGACTTCCGCGGAGAAAACGCCTTCTGCAGCTCGAACTTGAGGATCTTGCCTGACGGGTTCCTTGGCAGCGCGTCGACGACCTCCAGCTGCTCGGGGAGCTTGCGGGTGATGAGCCCCTGCTCGCGCAGGTGGGCGACCATCTCGTCGAACGAGAGCGGCTCGTCCCCCGCCGTGACCACCACCGCGCAGGCACGCTCGCCGCTGTCGGGGTCGGGCAGCCCGATCACCGCCACGTCGGCCACCCGGGGGTGGGTGAACAGCAGGTCCTCGACCTCCTTGGCCGAGATGTTCTCGCCCTTGCGGATGATCACGTCCTTGAGCCGGCCGGTGATGGTGAGGTTGCCCTCGGCGTCGAGCGTGCCGAGGTCGCCGGTGCGGAACCAGCCGTCCTCGTCGAACGCCGCCGCGTCGAGCGCCGGGTCGAGGTAGCCGAGCATGACCTGGGGGCCCTTGGCCCGGACCTCGCCCTCCTCCCCCGGGCCGGCCTCCTTGCCGTCGACGGTCACGATGCGCAGCGTGGTCCCCGCCACCGCGGGGCCCTCCGTCGTGGCCAGCACGTCGTCGGGGGCGTCGTGGCGGTTCATGGTGAGGATCGGCGCCTCGGTGAGCCCGTAGCCAGACACCACCCCGGCGCCGAAGGCTTCCTTCAGCTCGTAGTGGAGGCTGGGCGGCTTGGGCGCACCCCCGCCCGGGAACGTGCGGATGCGCGGGAACAGCCTCTCGCCCTCGGGCAGCGCCTGCTGGGCCTTCAGGTAGGTCTGGTGGAAGAACGTCCCCGCCCCGCCCTGGGTGATCTCCTCCCGGCGCAGCAGGTCGATCGTCGCCACGGGGTCGAACGCCTCGTCGAGCACGAATGTCAGCCCGTAGGCCACCGCCGCATAGGTGTAGACGCCCCCGGCCACGTGGGTGTACGGGAAGACCAGGGCGAACCGGTCGTCGTCGGCCAGGCCCAGGCGCTCGGACATCCCGACCGAGGCGGCCCGCAGCGACCGGTCGCCGTGGCGGGCGCCCTTGGGCTCGGCGGTCGTCCCCGACGTGTAGTAGAGGAACCGCACCGGCACGTCGCCCGTGGCGGCCATGTCGTCGTCGGGCGGCGGGGGCAGGGTGCCCGGGTCGCCCTCGGGCAGCGAGCGGTCGGCCACCAGCACCTCGGTGCCGGTGCCGGCGGTGACGGCCTCGGCCATGGCCCGGTAGTCGAAGCCCCGCCACTCCGACGGGACGACCAGCAGGCGCGAGCCGGCCTGGCGCACGATGAAGCCGACCTCGCGCTCGCGGTAGATCGGCAGGATCGGGTTCTGCACGGCGCCGAGCCGGCGCAGCGCGCCGAACAGGACCATCGACTCCAGCGTCGTCGGCTGCACCCAGGACACGACCGTGCCGTCGCCCACGCCCCGGCCAGCCAGGCCCGCGGCGGCCCGCTCGCAGCGCTCCCGGTAGTCGCCGAAGGTCATGCGGCGGCCGGTCTCGTCGACGGCCATCTCGCGCTCGGGCGTGGCCTCGGCCCGCCGCACGACCAGATCCCAGATGTTGCGAGCCTCGAGCACGGCCGCCCCTCCCCCTCGTTTCTGACGACTCGTCAGAGACTAGTGGGGTGGCTCGTGACACTCGCCCGGTAACCGCCGAGTCAGCGGCGTCGCTGGCAAGGACGCAGGACGAAGGCGCAGCCAAAGCTGCGTCTAGGACGAGGACGCAGTCCAGCGGCGTCGCTGGCCGGCGGTTACCGGCGCCGTGTTGCGAGCCACCCCACTAGAGCCCGAGGAGGGCGTCGAGCCCGACGGTCAGGCCCGGCCGGTCGGCCACGGCCTTGACCGCCAGCAGCACGCCGGGCATGAAGCTGTCGCGGTCGTAGCTGTCGTGGCGGATGGTGAGCGACTGCCCGGTCGTGCCGAGCAGCACCTCCTGGTGGGCGACGAGGCCCCGCAGCCGCACCGAGTGGATCGGGAGATCCGCCGGGCCCTTGGCGCCCCGGGCGCCGGGCACCGTCATCGTGCGCGTCGGGTCCTCGGCCCAGTCGGACGACGCCTTCGCCATCCGTTCGGCGGTGAGCAGGGCGGTGCCCGAGGGGGCGTCGACCTTGGCGTTGTGGTGCAGCTCGATGATCTCGGCGGTCTCGAACCACGGCGCGGCCAGCTCGGCGAACCGCATCATCAGCACGGCGCCGATGGCGAAGTTGGGGGCGATCACGCAGTTGCTCTTCGTGAAGGCGCCGCGCAGCCGCTCGTGGTCTGCGGCGGTGAAGCCGGTCGTCCCCACGACCGCATGGACGCCGTTCTCCGCGGCCCAGGCGAGGTTGGCCCGGGCGCCCTCCACAACGGTGAAGTCGACCACTACGTCCACGCCCACGTCGAGCAGCGCCGAGGGGTCGGGATCGATGTGGAGGTCGGGAACGTCGACGCCGGTGGCGTGGCGCAGGTCCAGGCCAGAGTGGTAGGGATCGATGGCGCCGACCAGCTCGAGATCGGCGTCGCCGGCGACCGCCCGGCACACGGTGCTGCCCATGCGCCCGCCGGCCCCGAACACGCCCACGCGTACCGTCATGGGCCGGCACCCTACCGGCGATAACCACGCAGGGTCGCCGGCGGGGATGGGTAGCATCGAGGGCGATGTAGCGACCACGGCCCGTCTGCCCTGCCCGTCCGCCGTCCCCCCGTCGACCCCGGGAGTGCCGTGTCCCCGCCCATCGCCACCCTCACCGCCCGCGAGCTGTCCGTCGCCGCCGGCGCCCGGCCGCTGATCGATGCCGCCGACCTCGTGCTCGCCCCCGGCGACCGCGTCGGCCTCGTCGGCCCCAACGGCTCGGGCAAGACGACCCTGCTGCGCACGCTGGCCGGGCTGCGGGCCCCCGACAGCGGCCGGGTCGCGCTGGCGCCGCCCACGGCCAGCGTCGGGTACCTGCCCCAGGAGCCGGTGCCCCGCCCCGGTGAGGCCGTGCGGGCGATGCTGGCCCGGCGCACGGGCGTGGCCGCCGCGTCCGAGGCGCTGGACGCCGCCACCGCCGAGCTCGCCGATCGCCCGGACGCGCCCGGCGTGACCGAGCGCTACGGCGCCGCGCTCGACCGGTGGATGGCGCTGGGGGGCGCCGACCTCGACACCCGGGCCGCGGCGGTGACCGACGGGCTCGGCCTGCCGGCTGCATTGCTAGACCGGCCGGTGGCGGCGCTGTCCGGCGGCCAGGCGGCCCGTGCCCGGCTCGCCGCCCTGCTGCTCGCCCGGTTCGACGTGTTCCTGCTCGACGAGCCCACGAACGACCTCGACCTCGACGGCCTCGACCAGCTCGAACGGTTCGTGCTCGGGCTCGACGCGCCGCTGATGGTGGTGTCCCACGACCGGGCCTTCCTGGAGCGCACGATCACCGGCGTGGTCGAGCTAGACGACCACGCCCACGCGCTGACCCGGTACGAAGGCGGCTGGCTCGCGTACCTGGACGAGCGGGCGCTGGCCCGGGCGCACGCCGAACAGGACTACCGGGTCTACCAGGACAAGCGGTCCACGCTGCAGGCCCGGGCCCGGACCCAGCGCCAGTGGTCCGTCCAGGGGGTCCGGGCGGCCAAGCAGTCGGGCGAGACCGACAAGTTCATCCGCTACCGCGCGGTGCAGACCTCGCAGCACGTGGCGGCCAAGGCGAAGATCACCGACCAGGCCCTCGACCGGCTGGAGCGGGTCGACAAGCCGTGGGAGGGCTGGGACCTGCGGCTCACCATCGCCGCCGCGGGCCGGGCCGGGGACGTTGTGGCCCGGCTGGCGGGCGCGGTCGTCGAGCGGGAGGGCGGGTTCGTCCTCGGGCCGGTCGACCTCGAGGTCGCGTGGGGCGACCGGCTGGCGGTCGTCGGGCGCAACGGGTCGGGCAAGTCGACGCTGCTCGGGGCGATGCTGGGCCGCCTGCCGCTGACCGCCGGGGCCCGGTGGCTCGGGCCCAGCGTGGTGGTCGGCGAGATCAGCCAGGGCCGCGACCTGTTCGCCGGGGCCCCGAACCTGCTCGACGGGTTCCACGCCGCCACCGGCGTCGCGGAGCGGTCGGAGGCCCGCTCCGCACTGGCCAAGTTCGGGCTGGGCCCCGACCACGTGGCGCGGCCGCCGGCGTCCCTGTCCCCCGGCGAGCGGACCCGGGCCACGCTGGCCGTGCTCCAGGTGCGGGGCGTGAACCTGCTGGTGCTCGACGAACCGACCAACCACCTGGACCTGGAGGCGGTCGAGCAGCTGGAGCAGGCCGTCGAGGGGTTCCCGGGCACGCTGGTGCTGGTGACGCACGACCGCCGGCTGCTGGACACGGTGGGCGTCGACCGCGTGGTCGAGGTCGACGCCGGGGCGGTGCGGGAGGTGCCCGCCGCGGCCCGTTGAGGCGGGCCGCGTGCATCCTGGCGTTTTCTACCGGTACTGGTCGCCATGGCGACCAGTACCGCGTACAGAACGCGTAACCGCTGCCGTCCGCCGGGCGGCCGTCCGTGAGGTCCCGGCCGCGGCCCACTGAGGCGGGCCGCGTGCCAAGGTGGGCGATGGCTCTTCGCCGAATCGTGCTCGCCGGCGGCGGCGCCGCCGTGATGTCCGTCCTGCTGAGCGGCTGCCTGTGGGGCTCGCTCGGCCACGACCTGGCCAACTCGCGGCGCCAGGACCTGGAGACCGGGCTGGGACCGGC
The DNA here is from genome assembly GCA_963830865.1 of uncultured Acidimicrobiales bacterium. GTDB lineage: Bacteria > Actinomycetota > Acidimicrobiia > Acidimicrobiales > VFJN01 > ZC4RG19. The sequence continues at coordinate 115,043 of CAWHNU010000005.1, forward strand.
CAACGTGGCCCAGTTGGCCGAGTCGTGGCGGGTCGACGGGCTGACCGGGGTCACCGGGACGCCGGCGGTGCGCGACAACACGGTCTACGTGGGGACGTGGGCGGGCCAGGCCCGGGCGATCGACCTGCACACGGGGGCGACCGTGTGGCAGCGCCAGATCGCCGCGGCGGGCGCGATGATCGACGACTCGCCGCTCGTCACCGGCGACCGGGTCTACCTCGGCGACGCGCGGGGCCGGCTGCACGCGCTCGACCGGGCGACCGGCAACGAGGTGTGGAACGTCGCCCTCGACACCCACGCCAACACGCGGATCTTCTCGTCGCCCGTCCTGGCCCCGGCGCCCCCGACGGGCGGCGGCGACGTGTTGGTCATCGGCGTGGCGTCGGTCGAGCTCGCCCTGGTCAAGCCGGACTACACGTTCCGGGGCTCGGTGGTCGGCCTCGACCCGGCCACCGGCGCACTGCGGTGGCGCCGCCCGGTCAGTGTGGGGACCGACGGCGCGGGCTCGTCGGTGTGGTCGAGTGCGGCGATCGACCCGGCACGGGGGCTCGCCTACATCGGCACGGGCCAGGCGTACGAGGCGCCGGCCGGGCCGCTGTCCGACTCGCTGCTGGCCATCCGCTACGGCACGGGCGAGCTGGCCTGGTCCCGCCAGTTCACGGCCAACGACGTCTACACGATCTTCGCCCCGCCGCCCAAGGGGCCGGACGCCGACATCGGCGCGGCGCCCAACCTGTTCCGGGCGGGCGGCCGCGACCTGGTCGGCGTGGGCGACAAGGCGGGCGTCTACGCGGTGTTCGACCGGGACACGGGCGCCACCGTGTGGGCCCGCCAGCTGACGCCCGGCAGCGCACTGGGCGGGGTCATGGTGGTGGGGGCTACGACCAGACGGCGGGCGCCAACGGCGTGATCTACGTGACGTCCAACACGATGAACCCGGCGGCGCTGGCGAGCCCGCCCGACCCCAGCCACCGCTCGACGACGTTCGCGCTCGACCCGGCGACGGGCGCGGTGCTCTGGCAGCGCGAGATGCCGGGGGCCACGTTCGGCGCGCTCGCCGTCGCCAACGGGGTCGTCTACCAGCCCACCGTGCCGGGGGTGCTGTACGCGCTCGACGGCGTGGACGGCGACGTCCTGTGGTCGGCGGAGCCCGGCGGCGACATGGGCGCCGGCGTGAGCATCGTCAGCGGCCACGTGCTGGCGCCCCACGGGTTCTGGTTCCTGACCGCCCCGCCCAACCCGCTGGGCGGGGTCGTGTCGTACACCCTCGACGGCGCCTGACCAGCCGCAGTAGCCGGCGACGCGGCGAGGCGTAACGGGCGTCCCGCTACGAGCTTTTGTACGCGGGATCGGTCGCTATGGCGACCGATCCCGCGTACAAAACGCGATCGGGGGCGAGGCGAGGGGCTGAGGCGGTTAGCCGAGGTCGGCGTCGGCCACGTGGCCGACGACCGCCAGCGCCCGCGGGCTGCCGAAGACCCGGGCCGACACCGCGGCCGCGTCCTCGGTCGTCACCGCGCGGATGCGGGACAGCTGGTCGTCGACCGTGACGATCTCGTTGCGGGCCATCAGGCTGCGGCCCAGGCGGGCCATGCGCGAGCCCGAGTCCTCCAGGCCCAGGACCAGCGAGCCCTCTATGTAGCCCTTGGCCACGTCCAGCTCGGCCTCGGTGATGCCCGAGGCCACCAGCTTGCCCACCTCGTCGTCGATGACCGCCAGCAGCTCGGCCAACCGTGACGGGGCCGTGCCGGCGTAGATGCCGGCGCAGCCGGCGTCGTCGTAGGTCGACGCCCACGAGTAGACCGAATAGCACAGGCCCCGCTGCTCGCGGACCTCCTGGAACAGGCGGCTCGACATGCCGCCGCCCAGCACCTGGTTGGCGACCATGAGGGCGTAGCGGTCGTCGTCGGCGTGGTTGACCGCCCGCCAGCCAAGCGCGACGTGGGCCTGCTCGGTCGGGTCGTCGAGCACCGCTCGGGGCTGGACGTCCGGGGTCGGCCGCTCCCGGACCGGGCGGTCGCCCCCGGACAGCCCACCCAGCGACGCGGCGAACGCGTCCACCACGTGGTCGTGGGTCAGGTCGCCGGCCGCCACGACCACCAGGTTCCGCGGCCGGTACCAGTGGCCGAAGAACTCGGCGATCTCGTCCCTCGTCGCCGCCTCCACCGTGTCGCGGGTGCCCAGCACCTCGCGGCCCAGCGGGTGGCCGGGGAACAGCGCCTCGGCCAGCAGCGTGTGCACGTGATCCTCGGGCACGTCGAGGTTCATGAGGATCTCTTCGAGGATCACGTGCCGCTCGGCCTCGAACTCCGGCGGCCGGAACGCCGGGTCGGTCAGGACGTCGCCGAGGATGTCCATGCCGAGGTCGATCCGTTCGGCGGGCAGCCGCGTGTAGTACGCGGTGTGCTCGCGGTTGGTGAAGGCGTTCATCTCGCCGCCGACCGCGTCGATCGCCTCGGCGATCTGGCGGGCCGAGCGCGCCGCCGTGCCCTTGAACACCAGGTGCTCGAGGAAGTGCGACGCGCCGGCCAGCGCCTCGGGCTCGTCCCGCCCGCCGACGCCGACCCACACGCCGAGCGACACCGACCGCGCCTCGGGCATCCGCTCGGTGACGATGCGGATGCCGTTGGCGAGGCGGGTCTCGTGGATGTCCTCGGCGATGTCGGCGGATGTCATGGACGGCGGCTCCGGACTGGCGTCAGCGGCGCTGCCGCCGCCGGCCTCCCCGGTCGCCCCGGTCGCCGCGGCCGCGGTCGCGGTCGCCGCGGCCGTCGCCCACCCCGGCGGCGGCGGGGCCGAGATCGCCCAGGTCGCCCCGCAGCTCGGCGTCGAAGGCGTCCTCGAAGCTCACCGACTCGCTTGTGCTGCTGGAGCTGCTGCCCGAGCGCGAGCCGCCGTCGCCACCGGAGCGGGGCTCCGGCGCGGAGGCCAGGCTGAGCGACACCTTGCCGCTGGGGTCGACGTCGTCGACGCGGACCTCGACCTCGTCGCCGAGGTCGAACACGTCCTCGACCCGGTCGATGCGCTTGCCGCCCCCGATCTTGGAGATGTGGAGCAGGCCGTCGCGGCCGGGGAGGATGTTGACGAAGGCGCCGAACTTGGTGATGTTCACCACCCGGCCCTGGTAGGTCTGGCCCAGCTCGGCGGTCGGCGGGTTGAGGATGAGCTGGATCTGGCGCTTGGCCTCCTCGACCGCACCCTTGTCGCTGGAGCCGATCGACACCCGGCCCACCATGCCGTCGTCGTCGACGCTGACGTCGGCGCCGGTCTCGGTGGTGATGGCGTTGATGACCTTGCCCTTGGGCCCGATGACCTCGCCGATCTTGTCGATCGGGATCTCGAAGCTGACGATCTTCGGCGCGGTCTCGCCGACCTCCGGGCGGGGCTCGGCGATGGCGCCGGCCATGACCTCCAGGATCTGCAGGCGGGCCTCGTAGGCCTGCTGCAGCGCCCGGGCCAGGACGTCGGCCGGCAGGCCGTCGATCTTGGTGTCGAGCTGGAGGGCGGTGACGAAGTCGGCGGTGCCGGCGACCTTGAAGTCCATGTCGCCGAACGCGTCCTCGGCCCCGAGGATGTCGGTCAGGCTCGTGTACTCGCCCTCGGCGAACACGAGGCCCATGGCGATGCCGGCCACCGGCGCCTTGATCGGGCACGCCGGCGTCCATCAGCGACAGCGTCGAGGCGCACACCGACGCCATCGACGTCGAGCCGTTGGACGCCAGCACCTCGGACACCAGCCGCAGCACGTAGGGGAACTCGTCGGTCGGGGGCACGACCGGCAGCAGGGCCCGCTCGGCCAGGAGGCCGTGGCCGATCTCGCGGCGCTTGGGGCTGCCGACCCGCCCGGTCTCGCCGTTGGCGTGGGGCGGCATGTTGTAGTGGTGCATGTACCGCTTGCGGTCACGGTTGCCCAGGTTGTCGAGGATCTGGTCGGTCTTGGGCATGCCCAGGGTGGCCACGGTCATCACCTGGGTCTCGCCCCGCTGGAACAGGCCCGAGCCGTGGGCGGTGGGGAGCACGGCGACCTCGGCCGACAGCGGCCGGATGTCGCGGGGGCCGCGGCCGTCGATGCGGAGGCCCTCGGTGACGATGTTGCGGCGGACGGTCTTCTTGAGCAGCGCCCGGGCCGCGTTGTTGATCTCGGACTGGCGCTCGGGGAACTCGGGCAGCAGCTCCTCGATGATCGCCCTGGCGGCGTCGCCCTGGGCGTGCTCGCGGTCGGCCTTGACCGTGATGCGGGACACCTCGGCCAGGCGGGCGGCGCCGACCTCCTCGACGCGGGCGGCGACGTCGTCGCCGTAGTCGACCTGCGGCACCCACTCGAGCGGCGTGGATGAGGTCGGCGTTCTTGGCCGCGTCGACCAGCTGGAGCTGGGCCTCGATCGACTCGCGGATCCAGGTCTTGGCCGCCTCCAGGCCCCCGGCGATGACCTCTTCGGTCACGTACGGGGTGCCGTCCTCGTAGAGCTTCCAGGCGGTCTCGGTGCCGCCGGCCTCGACCATCATGATGGCGATGTCGCCGTCGTCGAGCTGGCGGCCGGCGACCACGAGCTCGAACGTCGAGTCCTCGCCCTGGGCGTAGGTGGGGTGCGGGACCCAGCGGCCCTCGGACGTCCAGGCGATGCGCACGGCGCCGATCGGGCCCTCGAACGGCATGCCCGACAGCATCAGCGCCGCCGACGCGCCGTTGATGGCCAGCACGTCGTAGGGGTTCTCACCGTCGACGGCGACCACGGTGACGACGACCTGGGTCTCGTTGCGGTAGCCGTCGGCGAAGCTCGGCCGCAGCGGGCGGTCGATGAGGCGGCAGGTGAGGATGGCCAGGTCGGTGGGCCGGCCCTCCCGGCGGAAGAAGCTGCCGGGAATGCGACCGGCGGCGTACATCCGCTCCTCGACGTCGACCGTGAGGGGGAAGAAGTCGATGCCCTCGCGGATGTTGCGGTCGCCGTTGGCGGTGACCAGCACCTCGGTGTTGCCGAGGCGGGCGAGTACCGAGCCCTGGCTCTGGAACGCGAGCTTGCCGGTCTCGAAACTCAGTGTGGCGTCGGTGCCGGAGATCGGCGTCGACACGGCGATGGGATCAGCCATCGTTGCTCTCCTTTTCGGCGGATCGTCCGCCGGATCGGGCAGCGGGGCCAGTTCCCAGTCGGCGCCCTCCGCAGCGTTTGCGGCCGGTGGCGACTGGCAGCTGACCTGCTCGCTGCCATGTTGTGTGGTGCCGCACGCCCTCCTTGGCGGCGGCCCGGGTACCAGTATGCGACAGAGCGGCCCCGGAGGGCCGCTCTGTGCGATCCCGTCAGCGGCGGATGCCGCTGCGGAGTCCGTGCCGGGCAGTGATGGCCCGGTAGCGTTCGACGTCGTTCGACATGACGTAGGCCAGCAGCCGGCGCCTGCGCCCCACCAGCATCAGCAGACCGCGGCGGGTGTGGTGGTCCTTGCGGTGCTTGGACAGGTGCTCGTTGAGGTGGTTGATGCGTGCGGTGAGCAGCGCGATCTGTACCTCGGGCGAGCCCGTGTCGCCGTCGTGGAGCTTGTGCTCGTCGATGATGGCGGCCTTTGCCGCGTCGATCTTGTCGGACACGCGTGGTTCTTTCCTTTGGGTGACTGTTTACCCTGCTCCGTGACCGGTTCGGCGTGGGAGCGCCGAGGGCGGCGGTCCGCCGCAGCGGACGTTCACCGCCCTGGCACCAGGTCCAGAGCGTCGGACAAGGTTACCAGCGGCGCACGCCGAACGGCGAATACCTGCCGCAGCGCCCGGCAGCGCGGGCGCAGGCGGCCCCCACAAGGTCCGACTACGCGGGCTGCGAGACCGTCCAGCGGTAGCGGGCCCGGTGGTGACGCTGTGTCCCGGTGCGCAGCTCGACCGGCGGGGTCAGGCGCCGCACCCAGGCGTGGGGGCCGAGGAACGCCGACTCGACCTGGTCGGGCGACGCATCGGGCATCAGGCCGGCCGCCCCCAGCGCCGCGGCCCGCACCCGGGCCAGCGGGCCGTCGAGCAGCTCCGCGATGATCGCCGGCAGGGTCTCGGGGTCCTTCAGCACCCACGAGTGGGTGCCCCCCTTGACCGTGACCAGGGTGCCGGACGACCGCCGGGCGGCGTCCACCGCGGTCTGGTACGGCACGGGAAGGTCGCGGTCGCCGTGGATGACCACCACCGGGATGCGGGCGTCCCCCAGCGTCTCCAGCATCTGCCGGCTGCTGCTGGAGCGCATCATCGAGATGGCCGGCCCCAGCATCCGCCAGGGCCGCCGGGCGTGGCCCATCGAGCACCGGCCCGACCAGCCGGCCCAGCTTGGCCGCCTGGGCCGGGTTGCGCAGCACCGGCAGCGTCGAGAGCGTGTCGGCGACCAGCAGGGCGGCGAGGCCCAGCATGACCGGCGGCGCGAAGCGTGACAGGCGGATGAGCCGGTCCCAGCACTCCCCCACCACGGCGTCGATCAGCACCACGGCGATGGCCCGGTCGGGCTCGGCCGCCGCGAGCTGGGCGACCAGGCGTCCGCCCATCGAGTGGCCGGCGAACACCGCCCGGCGCACGCCCAGCTCGTCGAGCACCCGGGCCAGCAGGTCGGTGTAGGCGGCCAGGTCGTCGCCGCCGGTGGGCAGGCCCTGCGTGGCGCCGTGCCCGGCCACGTCGATCGCCACGACCTTGAACCCCAGCGCCACCAGGCGCGAGAGCGTCTGGGCGTAGAGGATGCCCTCGGCGGTGAACCCGTGGACCAGCACGATCGGGAGGCCCCGGCCGCACACGGCCACGCCGACCCGGTGGTCGTCGTCGAGCATGATCTCGTGGCGGGCGAGCCGGGGCACGGCCACCAGCTGGCCGGTCTCGGGGGCGTCGCCCTCGGGCCCGACGATCGGGTCGGGCAGGGCGCCGAGGAAGGGGTCGGCGAACAGGCGGGCGCCCGCGGGCACGGACGGACCGCGACCCGAGGGGTCGTCGGCCTCCGGCAAGGGGATGACCGGGGCCAGATCGTCGTCTTTGTACGGCGCCATCTGCCCTTAAGTTGCTCCGCCGCCTGTCGTCGGGAACGGATGGTCCACACGACGATTAAGCAGCGTCACCCGGACGTCTCCGGGTCGGTCAGGCGTCAGTTGGGTGACAACAGCCGGCGGGTCTCGTCACAATCCCGCCCGATCTGCTCGATGAGTGCGTCGACCGACTCGAAGCGTTCCTCGCCCCGCAGCCGGGCCACGAACCGCACCTTGACCCGCTCGCCGTACAGATCGCCCGAGAAGTCGAGCAGGTGGGCCTCCAGCAGGCTGGCGTGCGCCTCGGCGTAGAAGGTCGGGCGGCGGCCGAGCGAGATCGCCGCCTGGTGGACGCTCCCGTCCGGGCGCTCGAACCAGCCGGCGTAGATGCCGTCGGCGGGCAGCAGGATGTCGCCGGGCACCGACACGTTGGCGGTGGGGAACCCCAGCTCGCGGCCCCGCTCGTCGCCCCGGGCCACGATGCCCCGCAGCTCGTGGGGCCGGCCGAGCAGCGCGTTGGCCTGGGCGAGGTCGCCCGCCACCAGCGCGTGGCGGATGCGGGTCGACGACACCCGGTCGGCGTCGTCGGCCGGCTTGCCGTCGGCGTCGACCAGGTCGAGGCCCTCGACGTCGAAGCCCAGGTCGGCGCCCATGCTCCGCAGCAGGGCGACGTTGCCCTCGCGCCCGTGCCCGAAGTGGAAGTCGTCGCCCACCACAACGGCCCGGGCGGCCAGGCATCCGACCAGCACCTCGCGGACGAACTCGGCCGCGGTCTCGCGGCTGCGGGCCTCGTCGAACGTGATCACCACGCAGTAGTCGATGTCGGTGGCGGCCAGCAGCTCCAGCTTCTGTTCGAGGTCGGTGAGCAGGCGGGGGGCGGACTCGGGCCGCACGACTGCGGCCGGGTGGCGGTCGAAGGTCACGACCGCGGTGGCCAGTCCCCGCTCGCCGGCCCGCCGGCGGACCTCGGCGATGACCGCCCGGTGCCCCAGGTGGACGCCGTCGTAGGCGCCGATGGTCACCGCCGTGCCCGCGGGGGGACGCGGGCAGGCGGACAGGTCACGCAGCACCTCCATCGGGCGGGGAGCGTACCGGCCCCGCCCCCCGGCCCCGGTCAGGTAATCGCGGCCAGAGCGGCGGCCAGGTCGGCGACCAGGTCCGCGGCGGTCTCGATGCCGACCGAGAGCCGCACCAGGCCGGGGTCCACGGCCAGGCGCGACCCGGCGGCCGAGGCGTGCGTCATCAGGGCCGGGTGCTCGATCAACGACTCGACCGCGCCGAGCGACTCGGCCAGCGTGAACAGCTCGGTCGCCTCGACGAGCGACACCGCCGCCGCCTCGCCCCCCGCGGCGACGAACGACACCATGCCGCCGAAGTCGCGCATCTGGCGCTTGGCCACGTCGTGGCCGGGGTGGTCGGGCAGCCCGGGGTACAGCACCCGGGCGACGGCCGGGTGACCGTCCAGCAGCCCGACGATCGCCCGGGCGTTCTCGCAGTGCCGCTCCATGCGCAGGGCCAGGGTCTTGAGCCCCCGCTGCACCAGGTAGCAGTCGATCGGCGACGGGACCGCGCCCGCCGCGTTCTGGACGAAGGCGATGTCGGCCGCCAGGTCGTCGTCGTCGCAGGCGACGAGCCCGCCGACCACGTCGGAGTGGCCGCCCAGGTACTTGGTCGACGAGTGGACGACCACGTCGGCGCCCAGCGTCAGGGGCTGCTGGAGGAACGGCGTGGCGAACGTGTTGTCGACCACGAGGCGGGCGCCGTGGGCGTGGGCGACCTCGGACACCGCCGCGATGTCGACGATCTCCAGCGCCGGGTTGGTGGGCGTCTCGGCCCACACCACGGCGGCGCCGTCCGGCCAGCCGCGGTCGAGCGCGGCCGGGTCGGTCAGGTCGGCCACCACCAGCGGATGCCCGCCCGCGCCGTAGACCTTGTCGAACAGCCGGAACGTGCCGCCGTAGGCGTCGCCGCCGAGCACGATGCCATCGCCGGGGGCGAGCCGGCGCAGGATCGCATCCTCGGCCGCCATGCCGGAGGCGAACGCCAGGCCGTGGCGGGCGCCCTCCAGCGACGCCAGGCACGCCTCCAGCGCCGCCCGGGTCGGGTTGGCGCTGCGGCTGTACTCCCAGCCTCGGTGGCGGCCGACGGCCTCCTGGGCGAAGGTCGTGGACAGGCTGATCGGCGGGACCACGGCCCCGGTGGCGGGGTCCGGGTCGTGGCCGGCGTGGACCGCCCGGGTCTCGAACCCCTGCTCGCGCGGAGTCATGACGCGGCCACCGACAGGTGGCGCAGCACGTCGGTCCGGCTGAGCACCGCTCGCGGCCGGCCCCCGGCCAGCACCACCAGCGCCGAGGCCCGGTCGAGCAGCTCGACGGCCAGGGCGATCGGCTGGCCGACCCCGATCGTTGGCAGCCGGGCACCCATCACCTTCTCGACCGGCTCGTCGAGCACGCCCGGCTCGCGGAACGCCCGGTCCATCAGCGCCAGCTCGTCGACCGCCCCCAGGATCTCGGCTGCGGCCAGCGGCATCTCGCCCTTGGCCACCGGGAGCTGGGACAGGCCGTAGCCCCGCATCACGTTGACGGCCCGCCCCACGGAGTCCTCGGGGTGGACGTAGACAAGCGGCGGGATCTCGGCGCCCCGGGCGTCGAGGATGTCGGCCACCGTGTGGTCCCCGCCCCGCAGGAAGCCGAAGCGGGCCATCCACTCGTCGTCGAACACGCGGGACAGGTAGCCCCGGCCCGAGTCGGGGATGAGCACGACGACCAGGCCCTCCGACCCCAGGCCCCGGGCGACCTCCAGGGCCGCGGCGACCGCCGTGCCGCCCGACCCGCCGATCAGCAGGCCCTCCTCGCAGGTGACCCGGCGGGCCATGAGGAAGCTGTCCTCGTCGCTCACCGGCACCACGCGGTCGACGAGCGAGGGGTCGTAGGTGGTCGGCCAGAAGTCCTCGCCGATGCCCTCCACCAGGTAGGGCCGCCCGCTACCGCCCGAGTACACCGAGCCGGCCGGGTCGGCGCCGACGACCTGCACGGCCGGGTCCTGTGCCTTCAGGTACCGGCCCACCCCGGTGATCGTCCCGCCGGTGCCCACCCCGGCCACGAAGTGGGTGATGCGCCCGGCGGTCTGCCGCCAGATCTCCGGGCCGGTGGACTGCTCGTGGGCCCACGGGTTCTGGGCGTTGCCGTACTGGTTGGGCCGGAACGCCCCGGGCGTCTCCCGCACCAGCCGCTCGGCCACCGAGTAGTACGAGCGGGGGTCGTCGGGCTGGACCGCGACCGGGCACACGACCACCTCCGCGCCGTAGGCCTCCAGCAGGCGGATCTTCTCGGGCGCCACCTTGTCGGTGACGACGAAGATGCAGCCGTAGCCCCGCTGGGCCGCGACGATCGCGAGGCCGACGCCGGTGTTGCCCGACGTCGGCTCGACGATCGTGCCGCCGGGCCGCAGCAGCCCGTCGCGCTCGGCCTGCTCGACCATCGCCAGCGCCGGCCGGTCCTTGACGCTGCCGCCGGGGTTGAGCATCTCGAGCTTGGCGGCCACCGTGGCCGCGAGGCCGTCGGTGACCCGGTTGAGCCGCACGAGCGGCGTCCGGCCGATCAGCTCGATCAGCGAGCCGGCGATCTCGGGCTCGGCGGGGAGCTCGTCGCTCATGGTCGCCTCCTCGTCGAAGCGGAGCGTTGCAGCAGGACCCTACCCAGGACCGACGCGACCCGATGCCGTAGGGTCCCCGGGATGGCCCCCGACCCCTTCTCACCCGCCAGCCTCGGGCCGGTCACGCTGCGCAACCGGATCGTGAAGGCGGCCACGTTCGAGGGCCTGACCCGCGAGCACGTGGTCGACGACCGGCTGGTCGAGTTCCACCGGCGGGTGGCGGCGGGCGGCGTCGGGATGACCACCCTCGCCTACTGCGCGGTGGCGCCCGACGGCTGCGGCACGCCCAACGAGCTGATCGTGACGCCCGAGGCGGTCCCCGGGCTGGCCCGCCTGGCGGACGCGGTGCATGCGGAGGGCGCCGCGGTCTCGGCGCAGATCGGCCACGCCGGGGCCGTCGCCGCCGGGACCGGGTCCAAGGCGGTGTCGCCGTCGCCGGTGTTCAGCCCGCTGGCGATGCGCCGGACCCGGGCCGTGACCCCGGACGAGATCGCCCGCATCACCGCAGACTTCGCCCGGGCCGCCACGCTGGTGGCCGACGCCGGGTTCGACGCGGTCGAGATCCACCTCGGCCACGGCTATCTGCCCAGCGAGTTCCTCAGCCCCCGGCTGAACCGCCGGCGCGACGGCTGGGGCGGCTCGCTCGCCAACCGGGCCCGCTTCCCGCGGGCCATCGCCGCCGCGGTGCGGGAGGCGGTCGGAGACCGGCTCGCCGTGGTGGCGAAGCTGAACATGGCCGACGGCGTGCGGGGCGGCCTGTGGCTGGACGAGAGCGTCGCTGTGGCCCGGATGCTGGAGTCGGACGGCAGCCTCGACGCCCTGGAGCTGACCGCGGGCAGCTCGCTGCAGAACCCGATGTACCTGTTCCGGGGCGAGGCGCCGGTGGCCGAGATGGCCGCGGCGATGCCGAAGGCGGTGCGGCCGGCGTTCCGGCTGTTCGGGTATCGGTTCCTGCGGGAGTACCCGTTCGAGGAGGCCTACCTGCTGCCGTACGCCCGCCAGTTCCGGGCCGCCCTGGCCATGCCGCTGATCCTGCTGGGCGGGATCAACCGGCTGGACACGGTCCGCTCCGCGCTGGCCGAGGGGTTCGAGCTCGTCGCGCTCGGGCGGGCGCTGCTGCGCGAGACCGACCTCGTCGCCCGCTGGCAGCGCGGCGCCACCCAGGACTCGCTGTGCATCCACTGCAACAAGTGCATGGCCACGATCTACCGGGGCACGCGCTGCGTGCTGGTCGAGGTGTGATCAGCCGGCGAGCACGACGCCGGGCTTGACCGTGGCGCCCCGGTGGGGCTCGTACACGGCCAGCAGCCGCCCCTCCCCGTCGACCACCGCCCACGGCCCGTCGCCGGCGGCGGGGAGGCCCAGGTCGGTGCGGTCGAGGACCCGGCCGTGGGCCACCAGCGCCGCCACGTCCGGCCCGACCTCGATGCGGTCCCGGCCCCGGAGCGCCTCGGCCGGCGGCAGCAGGCGCTCGGGCCCGAGTTCGGCGAGCGGGACGGCCTCGTCGATCGGGAACGGCCCCACGGCCAGGCGCCGCAGGTTGCGCAGGTGGGCGCCGCCGCCCAACGCCGCACCCAGATCGGCGGCGAGCGACCGGACATAGGTCCCGGACGAGCAGGCGACCTCCACGGGGAACACTCCGGGGGCGATCGGCTCCCCTACGGCGAACCGGTCGACCCGCACCGGCACCGGGGCGCGCTCGACCTCGACGCCCTCGCGGGCCAGCTCGTGCAGCCTGCGGCCGTCGACCTTCTTGGCCGACACCATCGGCGGCACCTGGTCGATCGCCCCGGTCAGGCCGGCCGCGGTCCGGCGCACGGCGGCCAGGTCGACCCCGGCCATGTCCCAGGTGCCCGTGACCTCGCCCGACACGTCGAGCGTGGTCGTCGCCACACCGAGCACGACCTCGCCCGTGTAGCGCTTGTCCAGGCCCGACAGGTAGGTCAGCAGCCGGGTGGCCCGGCCCACGCCCAGGACCAGCACGCCGGTGGCGTCGGGGTCGAGCGTGCCGGAGTGGCCGACGCGGCGGGTGCCGAGCAGCCCCCGGGCCTTGGCCACGACGTCGTGCGACGTCCAGCCGGCGGGCTTGTCGACGACGGCGACGCCGTCCGGGCCGCCCGCCGGGCCGCGCCGGCCCAACTCAGCCGTCCTCGTCGGCCGGGATGTCGATCTCGCGCAGGATGGTCTCGACCCGCTCGGCCTGGGGGATCACCACGTCGGGCCGGAACGCGAGCTCCGGCGACCTCTTCAGCCGGGCCTGGCGACCCACCGCGGTGCGCAGCCGGCCCCGGTGCTCGTGGAGGGCGGCCTCGAGGTCGGCCTGGCCGTCCGGGTCGGACAGGCTCGTGTACCAGACGACGGCGTGGCGCAGGTCGGGCTCGACCTCGACCGCCATCACCGTGAACAGGCCGAGCCGGTCGTCGTCCAGCTTCTCGATCTCCTCGGCGACGATCTCGTGGATGAGGTGGTTCAGCCGCGCCGTGCGCGGGAAGTCGCGGGCGGTGCCGCCGCTGCGTCTCGTCATCTCAGCTCCTCCTCGTCCTGTTCCAGCCACGACCGATCGATGCGGAGCACCTCGACCTCCGGGAACGACCACACGAACTGCTCCACGTGGTCGAGGATCTCGCCAAGGTGCGACGCCGACGAGGCCACGGCGGCCACCCCCAGCGTGGCCCGGTGCCAGGCGTTGTGGTGCGCGACCTCCGCGACCGACACCCGGTGCCGCTTGTACAGCCCCTCGATCACCGGCCGGATGGCCGCCCGCTTGGCCTTCAGCGACCGGCACTCGCGGAGGTACAGCTCGATGCGGAGAGCCGCCGCGTGCACCCCGCCAGGCTATTGCGCTCGCTCAGGATCGGGGGATCTCCCGCTCCTCGTACGTCTCGATGATGTCGCCCTCGTGCAGGTCCTGGAAGTCGGACAGGCCGATGCCGCACTCGAAGCCGGACTGCACCTCGCGGACGTCGTCCTTGAAGCGCTTGAGCGAGGTGATCGAGCCCTTCCAGATGACAGTGCCGTCCCGCAGGAACCGCACCCGCGAGCCGCGGGTGATGGTGCCGTTGGTGACGTAGCAGCCGGCGACCTTGCCGACCCGGGGCACCGAGAAGGTCTCGCGCACCTCGGCCTCGCCCGTGACCACCTCTTCGTACTCCGGCTGGAGCAGGCCGACGAGGGCGTTCTCGATGTCCTCGAGCACCTGGTAGATGATCTCGTAGGTGCGGATCTCGACGTCCTCGGCCGCGGCGAGCTCGCGCGAGCCCCGGTCGGGCCGCACGTTGAACCCGATGATCGTGGCGTTCGAGGCGGCGGCCAGCTGGACGTCGCTCTTGGTGATGCCGCCGACGCCCCGCTGGACGAACGACAGCTTGACGTCGTCGCGCTCGAGCTTGCGGAGCGCCTCGGTGAGCGCCTCGAGCGAGCCGGTCACGTCGGCCTTGAGGACGAGGTTGAGGGTGGCGACCTCGCCCTGCTGGATCTGCTGGAAGATGTCCTCGAGCTTGGCGCCGCCGCTGGTGACCGCGGCCTCGCGGCCGAGGCTCGCCACCCGGTGCCAGTGCTCGCGGGTCTGGGCGGCCGTGCGGGCCAGCTTCTCGTCGGGGGCGATGACGAACTGGTCGCCGGCATCCGCGACCTCGTCGAGCCCGAGCACCTGGACCGGCGTCGACGGGCCGGCCTCGCGCACGGCGTCGCCATGGTCGTCGATCAACGCCCGGACCCGGCCCCAGGCGGCGCCGGCGACGAGCGGGTCACCGACGCGGAGCGTGCCCCGCTGGACCAGCACCGAGGCCACCGGGCCCCGGCCGACGTCGAGGTTGGCTTCGAGCACCACGCCCGCGGCCCGCCCCTGGGGGCTGGCGGCGATGGGCGGGTCCTGCACGTCCGCGACGAGCAGCAGGGTCTCGAGCAGCTCGTCGATGCCGATGGACTGCAGCGCCGAGACGGGCACCATCTCGGTGTCACCGCCCCAGTCGCTGGGGATGAGGCCCTGGTCGGAGAGCTGCTGCTTGACCCGGTCGATGTTGGCCTGCTCGCGGTCGATCTTGTTGATCGCGACCACGATCGGCACGTCGGCGGCCTTGGCGTGGTTGAGCGCCTCGACCGTCTGCGGCATCACGCCGTCGTCGGCCGCCACCACCAGGACCACGATGTCGGTGGCCTGCGCGCCCCGGGCCCGCATGGCGGTGAACGCCTCATGGCCGGGGGTGTCGATGAAGGTGATGAGCCGGCCGTTCTGCTCGGTCTGGTAGGCGCCGATGTGCTGGGTGATGCCGCCGGCCTCGCCCTCGACCACGTTCGCGTTGCGGATGCGGTCGAGCAGCTTGGTCTTGCCGTGGTCGACGTGGCCCATGACCGTGATGACCGGCGGGCGCGGCGCCTCCTCGCCGTTGTTGTCCTCGGCGAACAGCTCCTCGAAGCCGAGCTGGCGCTGGAGCTCGACCTCCTGCTCCTCGCCGGGGTCGACGAGGCGGATGTCGGCGCCGATCTCGGCGGCGAACAGCTCGATCATGTCGTCGGTCAGCGACTGGGTCGCGGTGACCATCTCGCCCTGCTGCATGAGGAAGCGGACGACGTCGGCGGCGGTGCGGTTGAGCTTGGGGCCGAGGTCCTGGGGCGTGGAGGCCCGCTCGACCACGATCGTGCCCTCGGGGACCGGGGCGGACGCCGGCGTGTAGCTCGGCGCCTCCATCGGCTGGAGCTCCTCACGGCTGCGTCGCCTGCGCCCCCGCCGGCGCGGCGGGCGCTGCTGGGGGCCGCCGCGCGAGCCGCCACCGGGACGGCCGCCGCCACCGGGCGCGCCGGCCAGGCCGGCCGAGGGGCCGCCGCCGAAGCCGGGACCGCCACCGGGGCGGCCGCCGCCGAAGCCTCCGCCGGGACGGCCACCGCCGCCACCGGGGCCACCCGGGCCGCCACCGCCGGGACCGCCACCGGGGCGGCCGCGGCTGGGAGGCCCGTTGGGACGGCCGGCGCCGCCGCGGTTGGCCGCGGGGCCGCGCCCGCCCATGCCGGGGGGCGGCGGGATCGGCTTGCCGGAGAGCGAGGCGGGGGGGCCCGGGGGCGGCGGGATGGGCTTGCCGGACGACGAGGTCGGTGCGCCGCCGGCGCGGGGGTCCGCGGGCGCCGAGTCCTGCCGGGGCGGAGCGCCGGGGGGCGGGGCCGTGGGCCGCGGCGGCCTGCCGGCGTCGCCGGCCGGACGGCCGGGCGGCGGCGCGGTCGGGCGGGGCGGGCGCGGCGCCCGGGGCGCGGGAGCGCGCCCGGCGACCGCGGGGCCGGAGGCGGCGGCCGCGGGCCGACCCACGGCGTCGTCTTCACGGCGCGGCGGCCGGGGCGGGTGCTCGCTACCCGACGACGTGACCAGCCGACCCGGGGGGGGCGGTGCGCTCGGCGGGCCCGCGGTGGGGCGCGGCGGCGCCGCGGGCGGGGAGGACGGCCGGGGGTTCCAACCCTCCGACCGGGCGGGCGCGCCGGGACCGCCGGCGGGGGGCGCCGGGGCCGGGCGCGGGGGCGCGGCGGGGGCGGAGTCCGGAGCCGCGCCGCGGGCGGCGGGCGCCTCGGCGGCAGGCTCGGCGGCCGGTGCCGGGGCGGGCGGGGAGGTCGGGGCCGGGGCGCTCGGCCCGGCGTCGGCGGCAGGCGCCGGGGCCGCGGCGGCGGCCGCGGGCGCCTCGGCGGCGGGGGCGCGGGCTGCCGGGGCCTCCTCGCGGGGCGGCGCGGGGGCCGGAGCCGGGGCGGTGGTCACCGCCTCGGCGGGCGGGGTCGTCGGGGCCTTGGCCTCGGCTGTGGCCTTCCCGCCGGACCGGCCGGAGCTGCGGGCGGGACGGGCCGGCTTGGGCTCCTCGGGCTGCTCGGCGCGCACGAGGCCGTCACGCTCGGCGCGACGGCGGACGCGGTCGGCCTGCGCCTCCTCGATACCCGAGGAGTGCGTCTTGACCCCGATGCCGAGTGCAAGCGACAGGTCGAGGCACTCTTTGTTCGTGAGCCCGAGCTCGCGGGCGAGCTCGTGGACCCGGATCTTTGCTGCCAAAGTCTTCTCTGACCAGCCCTTCGTCTTTCTCCTGGGCGCGAACCATCAGCCTATTGGCGTCGGACGCAGCCCTCTATCCTCGCGCAGACCGCTGCACCACGACGAACAGCGATCGAAACAGCTCGACGCGTCATCGTTTGCCCCCGTCCCGGAACGCCCGTGCGAACGCTCCGCGGCGATCGGCCAACGCACGACAAGCCTCGAGCGTGTCTCGGCAGAGCCACGCCCCTCGTCCAGGCAGTGTACGGCCCTCGGTCACGGATCCGTCGGGACCGCGCACGAAGCGCACCAGCTGGGCCTGGGGCGCCTTTCGCCGGCAGCCGACACAGGTGCGCTCTGGCGCGGCGCAGATCGCGCTACCCCTCGTCGTCCCCGTCGCCCGGGGAGCCGGTGGCGGCAGCCGCTTCACCGGCGCCGTCGTCGCCGGCCGTCGAGTGCTCGTCACCGGCACCGTCGCCGCGCCGCGTGCCTCGTTGCCGGTGCCGTCGTCGCCGGCCGCGGCCTCGTCACCCGCGTCGTCGCCGGCCGCGGCCTCATCGCCGGGATCGTCGCCGGCCTGCGCCTCGGCGCCGTTCCCGTCGCCGGCCCCGTTCCCGGCCCCGGCTTCAGCCTCAGCTCGGCCTCGGCGCCGCTCCCCTCGGCCTCGGCGGCGCTCCCGTCGTCGTCGGCCGCGGCCTCGTCGCCGGGGCCGTCACCGGCGCCGGCTTCAGTCTCGCCGGCCGCGGCACTGCCGGCCTCACCCTCCGCGGGGTCCGAGAGCGCTGCCTCCCAGGCCTCGGCCGACAGGGCCGGCCCGCCCTCCGCCGGCTGCCAGACCTGCTCGCCCGTGTTGGGATCGACGACCCACTCGCCCTCGGCCCAGTCCTGCTGGCTGTAGGTCTCCTCCTCGGCGAGCTGGGTCTCGCTCTTGATGTCGACCCGCCAGCCGGTGAGCCGGGCCGACAGGCGGGCGTTCTGCCCCTCCTTGCCGATCGCCAGCGACAGCTGGTAGTCGGGCACGATCACCTCGGCGACGCCCGAGTCCTCGTTGATGCGGACCTCCTTGACCTTGGCCGGGGAGAGCGCCTTGGCCACGAACTCGTAGGGGTCGTCGCTGAAGGGGACGATGTCGATCTTCTCGCCCCGCAGCTCGTTGACCACCTGGCGCACGCGGGCGCCTCGGGCGCCGACGCAGGCGCCGACCGGGTCGACGTTGTTGTCGTTGGACCAGACGGCGATCTTGGTGCGGTGCCCGGGCTCGCGGGCGCACGCCTTGATCTCGACCACGCCGTCGGCGATCTCGGGCACCTCGAGCTTGAACAGCTCGAGCACCAGGCCGGGATGGGTGCGCGACACGACGATCTGGGGACCCTTGGACGTGCGCCGCACCTCGACGATGTAGGCCTTGAGCCGGGTGTTGGCCTCGGGCCGCTCGTGCGGGACCTGCTCGGCCTGGGGCAGCAGCGCCTCGACGGCGCCCAGGCTCAGCAGCGTGTAACGGCTGTCGCCCTGCTGGACGGTGCCGGTGACGATGTCGCCCTCGCGGCCCGCGTACTCCTCGTAGCGGAGCTCGCGCTCGGCCTCGCGGATGCGCTGGGTCATGACCTGGCGGGCGGTCTGGGCCGCGATGCGGCCGAAGTCCTTGGGCGTCACGTCGAGCTCGGGCCCGTAGGGCTCGCCGTCCTCGTTGATCTCCTGCGCGTACACGCGGATGTCGAAGTTGGACGGATCGATGGTCACCCACGCGTACTCGTGGGCGCCGGGCATCCGCTTGTAGGCGGACTCCAGCGCGTCGGCCAGGGCCGCCATCAGCGTGTCGACCGAGATGCCCTTCTCGGCGGCGAGGGCCTGGAGGGCCTCCATCATCTCGCTCATGACCTGTGATCCCTCTTCTCGTTGCTCTTGCGCCCGCCTGGCCGTTCCGCCGGGCCCCACTCGAAGACCGTGCGGGCCCGCTCGATGTCGGCGTAGGCGAGGCGCCGCTGGGCCGGCTCGCCCGTCTCGTCGGTGCCTGTCCGCACCGTGATGCCGTCGTCGTCGGCGGCCGTGAGTTCTCCCGCGACCCGGCGCTCGGCGTCGGGCGCCGCGCCGGGGAGGATCTTGACCTTGATCTGCTCGCCGACGGCCCGGGCGAAGTGCTGCGGCGTGCGGAGCGTGCGCTCGAGCCCCGGGGTGGTCACCTCGAGGGTGTATCTGGTCGCGATCAGGTCCGCGCCGTCGAGGGCGCGCGAAACCGCACGGCTGGCGTCGCTCAGCGCGTCGAGGTCGAGGGCCCCCTCGGCGTCGACGACGACCCGGAGAACCGGGCCGGCCATCTCGACGTCGTAGACGGCGAGGTCGCGGTCGGCGAGGAGGGGCTCGACCAGTTCACGGACGCGTTGCGTAACGGTCATCTGGCCACCACCTCCTCTGTCATACGAAAGGCGTGGGCACTGGCCCACGCCTTCGCTCGACTACTTCGAACGGAACGGACGCTGAAGTATAGCGGGCGCGCGTAACCACTCACTGTCACGCTGAACGCGCGTTCAATAGCTGCGCGCGACCACCGCGACCAGGTCGTCGTCATCGTCGGTCGCCGGCACCGAGCCGTCGGGAGCGAGCAGGCAGCGGACGGTGACGCCTTTGGCCGCGAGGTCGGCCTCGCCCCCCGCCCGCAGCAGGCCCCAGCGGAGCCGGGCGAACCCCGTCTGTGCGGCCGCGGCCGCGTCGTCGAGCGAGTCGACGTCGGTGGTCGCCGCGTCGCGCCGGGCCCGCGCCGCGGTCAGCATGTCGGCCTGGACGCGGTCGAGGGCGGTGGCGACCCGGGAGGCCACCTCCGCCACCGGGGCCTGGTCGCGCTCGCCGGTGTCGCGCCGGACGATCGTGACCTCGCCCGCCGCCAGGTCGCGGGGACCGACCTCGACGCGGACGGGCACGCCCTTCAGCTCCCAGTCGGTGGCGCGGCGGCCGAAGCTCTGGGCCACCCGGTCGTCGAGCCGCGTCCGCACGCCGGCGTCGGCCAGCTCGGCCGCGAGTGCGCCGGCCCGCTCCCCCGCCCCGCCGTCGTCCTTGACCAGCAGGACCACCGCCTGGGTGGGGGCGACGAGCGGCGGCACGACCAGCCCGTCGTCGTCGCCGTGGGCCATGATCAGGCCGCCGATCATCCGCGTGGACGACCCCCACGAGGTGGTCCAGCAGTACTGGGTGGCACCCTCGGCGTCGAGGTAGGTGATGTCGAAGGCGCGGGCGAAGTTCTGCCCCAGCTCGTGGCTGGTGCCCATCTGCAGGGCCTTGCCGTCGCGCATCATCGCCTCGCAGGTCAGCGTGTTGATGGCGCCGGCGAACCGCTCGCCCGCGGTCTTGCGGCCCACCAGCACGGGGATGGCCAGCACGTTGACCATGACGTCCTCGTAGACGTCGTGGAGGATGCGGTGTGCGTACGCGGCGGCGTCGTCGCGGGTGGCATGCGCGGTGTGACCCTCCTGCCACAGGAACTCGGTGGTGCGCAGGAAGATGCGGGGGCGGAGCTCCCAGCGCACGACGTTGTTCCACGAGTTGAGCAGGAGCGGCAGGTCCCGGTAGCTCTGCGTCCATTTCGCCATGTACTCGCCGATGACGGTCTCACTGGTGGGCCGCACGACGATCGGCTCGTCCAGCTCCTTGCCGCCACCGTGGGTGACGACGGCCAGCTCGGGGCTGAACCCCTCGACGTGCTGTGCCTCGCGACGCAGGTAGCTCTCGGGGATGAAGAGGGGGAAGTAGGCGTTCTCGGCCCCGGCGGCCTTGATCCGCCGGTCGACCTCGGACTGCAGCTGCTCCCAGATCGCGTACCCGGTGGGCCGGATGACCATCGTGCCCCGCACCGGGCCGTTCTCGGCGAGCTGGGCCTTGGCCAGCACGTCCTGGTACCAGCGGGGGAAGTCGTCGGCCTGGGCCGTCAGGACCTTCGCCATAGGGGTCGGATCGTACCGGCCCCGCTCAGCCCTGGTTTCCTACCCGGTTCACCTCGCGCGGCGGCGGCAGCGGTGGCCGCCCGACCCACCTGGTGGAGCGAGGGTCCCTACCCGTTCACCTGCGCGGCGGTGGTGACGGCCCGACCCACCTGGTGGAGCGAGGGTTCCTACCCGTTCACCTGCGCGGCGGTGGTGACGGCCCGACCCACCTGGTGGAGCGAGCCGTCGTCGAGCTGGTAGCGCAGGACGGTCTGCTGCGAGGGGCAACAGTTCGGATCGTCGTCGCCATAGTGGGTCCACGTGACGACCACCTGCTCGTCGCTGATCGCGACCCGCTTGACCGCAGGCGGCAGCGGCCCGGCGAGCCGGGCGGGCGGCTCGGACAGCGTGTCGACGATCGCGGGAGACCCGTTGCGCACCGACCAGACCTGGATGCTGTCGTCGGCCCCGTTGGCCCCGAAGCTGCACACGACATGTACCGCAGCCTCGTCGGACCCGTCGCCGTCGACGTCGCCGTAGGCGACCGCGGCGTCGACCTCGAGCCGGGTCAACCGCCCGAGGTCGAGCAGGCTGGACTGCCCGTCGGCCACGGCGATGCGCCGGGGCGGGGTGACCCGCAGCCCCTCCGCGCAGGCGGTGCCGGGCTGCGGGACGCTGGCGAAGTCGACGTCCCGGATCGGATCGGGCGCCGGCGCGGCAGCCGCGGCCGGCTCGGTCGGCTGGGCCCCGCCGCTCAGCGCGACGAGCCCGGCCAGCAGCCCAAGGACTGCCAGCACCATCCGCGAGGTATGGGACCGGGAGCGCGTACGCACGACCGGCGGACCGTACCGACTGCTCGATGGCGGATTGGTTGCGTGTTCATTGAGATCTAGCGGCACCTCGAGCGCCTTCCCCCAGCCTGGATGACGGCCGACAGGCTAGTGCACTGAAAGGCGCCCTGCGCACACGGTTTTCGGGCTATTTCCTGCTATCGGAGCGGGCGGCGAGCACCACCCACACCACGACGGCGATGAGCCCGAGGAACAGCACGGTCCGCACGACCGAGAAGAACAGGCCGAGCACCATCTTCAGCACGACCCAGGCCAGGAAGAGCAGAACGACCCCGACAACCAGCCGGATGATGATGCCCCCTCGCGGGGCGGCGCGGGCTGAGCCATACCGCCAGCCTACGGGTTCGCCACCCCGGGCGGACGTCGGGCCTCGACAGCGGCCGCCGGTGTCCGCGGCTCGCTCGACGTCGAGACGCGCAGTCCTACCCCAGCTTGCGGATGACCTCGACCCGCTGCTCGCTGCGGTTGGCGTCGTCGCCCTGGGTGCGCAGGAGGTCCTCCCGGTCCCGCTCCGCCGCCTTGCGGGCGCTGTCGCTGGTCGCCTTCGCCCGCTCGAGCGCGGCGTCGATGCCGTTGGCGGCGATGTAGTCGGCCCACTCGACCAGCGAGGCGACCATCTCGTCCTCCGGTACCACCGCGACGTTCTGGCCCCGGACGAACAGGTGGCCCCGCCGCCGGCCGGCGGCGATGCCCAGGTCGGCGTCGCGGGCCTCGCCCGGGCCGTTGACCACGCAGCCCATCACCGCGACCTGGAGCGGGATCTGGCGGTCGCCGAAGGCCTCCTGGGCCTGGCGGGCCACCTCGATCACGTCGATCTCGGCGCGGCCGCAGGACGGGCAGGCGATCAGGTCGACGTTGCGGCGCTCCCGGAGGCCCATCGCCTCGAGCAGGGCCCGGCCCGCCCTCGCCTCCTCGACCGGGTCGGCCGTCAGGCTGTAGCGGATCGTGTCGCCGATGCCCTCGGCCAGCAGCGTGGCGATGCCGGCCGTCGCCTTGATCACGCCGCCCGGCAGCGGGCCGGCCTCGGTGACGCCCAGGTGCAGGGGGTGGTCGACCGCGTCGGCGAGCTGGCGGTACGCCTCGATCATCAGCGGCACCGAGGACGCCTTGACCGAGATCTTGACGTCCTCGAACCCGACGTCGTCGAAGTACGCCAGCTCCATCAGCGCCGATTCCACCATCGCCTCGGGCGTCACCCGGTCGCCGTGCTTGCGATAGAGATCCGGGTGCAGCGAGCCGCCGTTCACGCCGATGCGGATCGGGACGCCCCGATCCCTGGCCTCGCTCGCCACCAGCTTGATGTGCTCGGCCTTGCGGATGTTGCCCGGGTTGAGCCGCAGGCAGTGGACCCCCGCCTCCAGTGCGGCCAGCGCCATGCGGTACTGGTGGTGGATGTCGGCCACGATCGGCACCGGCGACCGGGGCACGATGCGGGCCAGTCCCTCGGCCGCCTCGACCTCGTTGCAGGTGCAGCGGACGATGTCGCAGCCGGCCATCGCCAGGTCGTAGATCTGTTGGAGGGTGCCCTCGACATCGGCCGTCTTGGTGATCGTCATCGACTGCACCGTGATCGGCGCGTCGCCGCCGACCGGGACGTCGCCGACCATGATGCGGCGGGTCTTGCGGCGCGGGTAGGACGACTGTCCGAGCTCCATCGTCGGTGGCGTCCTCTCAGCTGATCGGGTTGATGAGGTCGAGGTAGATCGTCGCCACGCCCAGCACGGCGATGCCCATCAGCACGGCGTAGGTGAGCGGCAGCAGCTTGCTGGCGTCGGCGTAGTAGCGGTGGTTCTTGCGCGACCTCGCCCGCTCGTACACGGCGACCGCGGCGTGGCCGCCGTCCAGCGGCGGCAGCGGGATCATGTTGAAGATCCCGATGAAGATGTTCATCTGGAAGAACAGCAGCAGCAGGAAGGCGACACCGCTCTCCGCGCTGATCGACCCGCCGAGCTGGATGACGCCGAGGATCGAGATCAGGCGGTGCTGCTGGCGGTCGGTCTCGTCGGCGGACGGGGCGGCGCCGCTGTTCTCGGCGGCCCGGTCGCGCTGGGCGTTGGTCACGTTGCCGGCCATGTCGCCGACGCCGTCGGGCGTGAACAAGCCGGCCATGGCTTGGGCGCTCTGGCCCACGAAGCGGGCGGTCTCGCCGGGGACGGCAAGGATGGCGCCGCCGATGCCGAGCTTCTCGACCGGCCGGGGTCGGGTGCCGACGCCGAGGAACGCGGTGCCCGGGTCGCCCGCGATGTCGTCCGGCCGGGCGCCCAGCCGGATGGCCTTGACCAGGCGCTCGCCGTCGCGCTCGATCGCCACGTCGACCGTGTCGCCCACCTTGCGGCCGGGAATCGCCTCGGTGATCGCGGCCCAGTGGCTGACCGGCGTGCCGTCGAGGGCGACGATCTGGTCGCCGCGCTGGAGCCCCGCCAGGTCGGCGGCGCTGTCCGGCGTGACCTTGCCGATCGTCCACTCGTCCGCGTTGCGGGTCAGCGTGCCGCCGGGCACCCCGACGACGCCGAGCAGTATGACCAGCAGGACGAACGCCTGGATGAAGTGCGCCATCGACCCGGCGCACATGACCAGCATCCGCTTGGGGAAGGACTGCTGGCTGAAGGCGCGGGGCTCGTCGGCGGGCTCGACCGGGTCGAGGTTGTTCATGCCGATGATGCGGACGTACGCCCCCACCGGCAGCGCCTTGATGCCGTACTCGGTCTCGCCCCGGTGGAACGACCAGATCCGGGGGCCGAAGCCGATGAAGAACTGCGTGACCTTCATGCCCGACCACCGGGCGGTCAGGTAGTGGCCCAGCTCGTGCAGGAAGATCATGAGGCCGATGCCGAGGATCGTCGCGACGTACCACCAGCCCCACAGGAAGCCGATGGCCAGGGTGCCGGCGATCAGCAGGACGAGGCGCACGCCGCCGGTCTCGTACACGACCTGCTCGCCCGAGTCGGTCGGCGCTGGGTCGGCCGGGGTCGTGTCCCGGTCGTCTCGCTGCACCTCGGTCATCGTGCGATCCTCTCGATCTCGCGGAGTGCGGCGGCCCGGCCCCGGCGGTCAGCCTCGACGACGGCCTCGACGCCGTCGGCGACCCCACCATCATGCCGTGAAATCACCGACTTCAGAACGTCGGGGATGGCGGCCCAGCCGATGCGCCCGGCCAGGAAGGCGGCGACGGCCTCCTCGTTGGCCGCGTTGAGCACCGCCGGAACGGTGCCGCCCTGCCGCCCGGCCTCGTACGCCAGTCCCAGGCACGGAAACGCCTCGTGGTCGGGCGCCCCGAACTCGAGCCGCCCGCACGCCGCCCAGTCGATCCGCCCGAACGGCGTGGTGATGCGGTGCGGCCAGGCGAGGGCGTAGCCGATCGGCAGTCGCATGTCGGGCAGGCTGAGCTGGGCGATCGTCGAGCCGTCGCTCATCTCGACCATCGAGTGGACGATCGACTGGGGATGCACCACGACCTCGATGCGGTCGTAGTCGAACCCGAACAGCTCATGGGCCTCGATGACCTCCAGGCCCTTGTTCATGAGGGTGGACGAGTCGACGGTGATCTTCGGGCCCATCGACCAGGTCGGGTGGGCCAGCGCGTCCTCGACCGTGACGTCGGCCAGCTCGGCCCGGGTGCGCCCCCGGAACGGGCCGCCGCTGGCTGTCAGCACGATGCGCGCCACCCGGTCGGGTTCGCCGCCGGCGTTGGCCGCCAGGCACTGGTGGACCGCACAGTGCTCGGAGTCGACCGGCACGATGTGGCCCGCGCCCGGCCGGTCGAGCGCGGCCCGGACGACGGGTCCCCCGGCGATGAGCGACTCCTTGTTGGCGAGCGCCAGCCGCTTGCCCGCCGCCAGCGTGGCGAGGGTGAGCCGCAGGCCCGCGAAGCCGACCACGCCGTTGACGCACACGTCGGCCACCGTGCCCACCTCGGCCAGCGCGGCGGCCCCGGCCTCGACCTGGGTGCCGGGGGGCACGCCCGCCGCCACCTCCGGCGCCCGCTCCGCGTCGCCCACGACGACCAGCTTGGGGTGGAGCTCCCACGCCTGGGCAACCAGCGCGTCCACCGACGACCACGCGGCCAGCGCCACCGCCTCGAACAAGTCGGGCTCGGACCGGATGACGTCGATCGTCTGCGTGCCGATCGAGCCGGTCGACCCGGCGATGGCGACGGTCGTCACGGGCACGACACGAGGGTACCGCCGACGACCGGCCCGCCCCGGCTCGGCGCGGGTCCGGTCCCGGGGCCGATCACCGCAGGAAGAAGTCGCTGATCAGGGCCAGGTACCACACGGCGGGGAGCACGAACAGCAGGGCATCGAACCGGTCGAGCAGGCCTCCGTGGCCGGGCAGGATGCTGCCCATGTCCTTGATGCCGAGGTCGCGCTTGACCAGCGACTCGGCCAGGTCGCCCATCGGCGCCACCAGCGCCACCAGCACGCCGAGCTTGACCCCCTCACTGACGGTGTCGAACGGCGTGACCCCGATCACGGCGTAGACCACGGCGGCCACGACGGCCAGGAACATGCCGCCGGCGAGCCCCTCGATCGTCTTGTTGGGGCTGGCGACCGAGAGCGGGCGGGAGCCGCGGCTGCGGCCGACGAACAGCGCGCCGACGTCGTAGCCGATCGTCGGGATCACCGCGCCGAGCAGCAGGGCCACGCCGTTGGGCGCGGCCAGCAGCAGGGCGGCGAAGCTGCCGAACAGCCCGATCCACCCCACGCCGAGAAGCGTGACGCCGATGTTGGCCACCGGCCGGTCGCCCCCCGCGCCCACCAGGTACCACAGGAAGCACACGGCGACGGCCAGGACCATCACCAGCGGCAGCGCCTCCTCGCCGTAGTTGTAGGCAGCGATCGCCGCTCCCGCGGCGGCCACCACCCCGACGGGCAACGGGGCCGCGAAGCCGGCGGTGTTCACGCCCACGAAGTACTCGTAGGCGGCGTAGGTGATCACCGGGACCACCACGATCATCCCGCCGAGCGGGCCGAGGAACTTGAACAGCGCCAGCGCCACCGCGGCGAAGCCCACCGCCACCAGGAGCGCGGTGCCGAGGTTGCGGTCGGGCGCACGGCGGGGCGCCCGGACCCGGCCGCGGGGCGGACCGCCCGGGAGGCGGGGGTCGGGGTAGCCCGGCGCGGGCTCCTCGTAGACGTCCTCGTCGTAGACGTCGTCGTAGCCCTCCTCGTAGCCGTCGTAGTCCTCGGCGTAGGTGTCCTCGGCGTAGCCGTCGTCGTACTGCGGCGGCGCCGTGCCCCGGCCACCGGGACCGGCCGCCGCATGTGCGCCGCGCGGCGAGGCCTCCTCGCCGAACACCGAGCGCCCGGGGGGCGGCTCGGTCCCGTCCTCGAAGGCGACCGGCGTGCCCGGCGTCCCTCTGCCGCCCCGGGGTGCGACGGGGGCCGGGCCCGGGGGCGGTTGGCGGCCGGGACCGGGGGGCATCGGCCCCGGGTCCGGGGGCATCGGGCCGGGGCCCGGTGGCACGGCCGGCCCGGTCCAGGTCGGCGCGGTCGCCCCACCCGGGGCGCCCCGCGGCGGGACCGGCGGCTGGGCCGCCGTGCGCTCGGGCGGATCGTCGCGCCACTGCGGGTCGTCGTAGTCGGGCCAGCCGTCGTCGCCGGCGCGCGGATCGCGGCGGTTCATGTTCGGTACCTCCTCGCCCGCCGACCCGGCCCAGTGCGACAGCTCCGGCGCCTCGGTGCGCCGCTGCACGGGCGCGACCGGCGGTCGTGCGATGGCGTTGGGGTCGTCGAAGCTGCCGAGCGGGAAGCGCAGCGCCGGTCGGGGCCCCTCGCGCGGGCGGGGACGCCGGGCGGTCGCCGAAGCGGGGTTGGTCCTCCCCCAGCCGGTGCCGGATGTCGTCACGCCCGAGCGCCTCCGCCGCCTCGTCGGCACCCAGCAACCGCACGCCTTCGGTGGGATCGCGGTGACGGTTCTGGCGGCGATCATCACCATCGGTCACGTCGTCTTCCTCTCCTCGAGCCCACCACTTG
The DNA here is from genome assembly GCA_963830865.1 of uncultured Acidimicrobiales bacterium. Lineage (GTDB taxonomy): Bacteria > Actinomycetota > Acidimicrobiia > Acidimicrobiales > VFJN01 > ZC4RG19. Next base: position 142,401 of record CAWHNU010000005.1, read on the forward strand.
CACGTCGTGCGTCCGTCGTCCTCACATACCCGAAGCATCGGTGTTGCCACCATCCTGCACGCGCGGACGCGCCAGGTGGTGTCGAACGCCGCGCGGCCACCGGCTGCGGCGGCGGTCAGGTCTCCAGCAGCTCCTGTTCCTTGTGTTTCAGCGCCAGGTCGACCTCGCCCTCGTACTCGTGGGTGAGCTTGTCGAGCTCCTTCTCGGCCCAGGTCAGGTCGTCGGCGGAGATGTCGCCGTCGCGCTCGAAGGCCTCGAGGTCGTGGCGGGCGGCGCGCCGGACGTGGCGGATGCTGACCCGCCCGTCCTCGGCCATGCCCTTCACGACCTTGACGAGGTCGCGCCGGCGCTCCTCGGTCAGCGGCGGGAAGTTGAGGCGGATCTTCTCGCCGTCGTTGCTGGGCGACAGGCCCAGGTTCGACGCCTGGATCGCCTTCTCGATCGCGCCGAGCGACGACTTGTCGTACGGGCTGATCACCAGCATGCCGCGCCTCGGGGACCGTGAACCCGGCGATCTGCTGGAGCGGCACCTCGGTGCCGTAGTAGTCGACCGGCAGCTTCTCGACGAGCGCCGGGGCGGCCCGGCCGGTCCGGACGCCGGTGAACTCGGACCGGGCGTGAGCGACCCCCTTCTGCATCTTCTCTCGGGCGTCGTCGAGAACCATCGCGATCATGTCGTCGTCGGGCACGGGTGCTCCTCGGTCGCCGGCGGGCTCACGCCCACGAATGGACGCTCGGGTCCACTAGTGGATGAGCGTACCGATCGCCTCGCCACCCACGATGGACCGAATGTTGCCCTTCCCCAGCAGATCGAACACCACGATGGGCAGCTTGTTGTCCATGCACAGCGTGACGGCGGTGGAGTCCATCGCCTTCAGGCCGCGGTTGATCACCTCGAGGTAGCTGACCTCGTCGAACTTGGTCGCGCCGGGATCGGTGCGAGGGTCGGCGGTGTAGAGCCCGTCGACGCCCGAGTGCGTGCCTCGCAGCATGGCGTCGGCCTCGATCTCGACGGCCCGGAGGGCGGCCGCGGTGTCGGTCGTGAAGAACGGGTTGCCCGTGCCGGCGGCGAAGATGACGACCCGGCCCTTCTCCAGGTGGCGGATCGCCCGCCGGCGGATGTAGGGCTCGGCCACCTGGGCCATGTGGATCGCCGACTGCACCCGGGTCGGCTGACCCAGGCGCTCGAGCGTGTCCTGGAGGGCGAGCGCGTTGATGACGGTGGCGAGCATCCCCATGTAGTCGGCCTGGGCCCGGTCCATGCCGTCGCCGGCGCCGGTCATGCCCCGCCAGATGTTGCCCCCGCCGACGACGACGGCGACGTCGACGCCGGCCTCGCGGACGTCCACGATCTCGTTGGCGATGAACGCGGCGAACCGTCCGTCGATGCCGTAGCCCTCGTCGCCGGAGAACGCCTCGCCGGACAGCTTGAGCAGGATGCGCCCGAACGTGGTGCCGGTGCCGGGGCCGGAGCCGGGGTCGGGGCCGGACGACGGGGCGGTCATCGCGAGGTTCCTCAGCCGCCGATGAAGAGCTGGGCGTAGCGGACGATCTGGGCGCCGCCGGCCTCGACGAGCTGGGAGACGGTCTGCTTCTCGTCCCGGACGAAGGCCTGGTCGCGCAGCACCCGCTCCTTGTACCAGCCGTTGAGCCGACCCTCGACGATCTTGGGCCAGGCGGCCTCGGGCTTGCCCTCGGCCTTGGTGATCTTGAGGAGGGTCTCGCGCTCCTCGTCGACGACCTCCGCCGGGACCTCGGACCGGTCGAGGTACTGCGGCTTGGCGAACGCGACGTGGACGGCCACGTCGTGGGCCAGCTCGGTGGTGCCGCCGTCGAGGACGACGACGACGCCGTTCACGCCCCGGCCGTCCTGGCGGTGGAGGTAGGTGTCGACGACCTGGCCCGGGTCGACGGTCACCTGGACGGCCCGGCCGACCTCGATGTTCTCCTTGAGCGTCACCCGCAGGTCGTCGATCGCATCGCGGTGGTCGGCGGCGCCGGGCTCACCCTTGGCGGCCACGGTGTCGGCCAGGTCCTGGGCGAGGTTGATGAAGTCGTCGGACTTGGCCACGAAGTCGGTCTCGCACTTCAGCTCGACCAGCCCGATGGCGCCGTCGCTCGCGGCGATGGCGATGGCGCCCTGGGCGTTCTCCCGGCCGGCGCGGTCGTCTGCCTTGGCCAGGCCCTGCTCGCGGAGGTACTTGCGGGCGGCGTCCATGTCGCCGCCGTTCTCGACGAGCGCCTTCTTGGCGTCCATCATGCCGGCGCCGGTCGCCTGGCGGAGGGCTTGCACGTCCTTGGCGGTGAAGTCGGCCATCGGGGCTCAGGACTCCTGGGGGTCGGTGGGGTCGGTCTCGGTGGCGACGTCTGCGGCGGCCTCGGGCGCGCTGGCCTCGGCGCTCGGGGCCGGCGGCTCGGCGCTCGCGGCGGCTCGGCGGGCTCGGGTGCGCTCGCGGCGGCCTCGGCGGGCTCGGGTGCGCTCGCGGCGGCTCGGCGGCGGCGGGCTCGGCGCGCGCGGCGGCCTCGGCGGGCGCTGCGGGCTCGGGCGCGCTCGCGGCGGCCTCGGTGGGCGCTGCGGGCTCGGGCGCGCTCGCGGCGGGCTCGGCGGTCTCAGGCGCGTCGGCGGCGGCCTCGGGCGCGCTCGGAGCGGCCTCGGCCGCTTCGGCGGCGGCATAGGCCTCGGCGGCCGGCTCGGTCGCGCTCTCGCCCGCCGGCGCCGGTGCGGCGCCGCCCGCGGGCGGACGGCCGGCGGCGACCCGGGCCTCGCGCCGCTGGGCGTCGAGGAGTGCCATGCGGCGGGCCTCGGCCTGCTGGGCGGCGACCCGCTGCTCCTCGTCGACCGAGCGGGTGGCGACCGGCTCGCGGAGGGAGGCCATGTGCTTGCCCTCGATCACGGCGTCGGCGATCACCCGGCACAGCAGGGTGCCCGCGCGGATGGCGTCGTCGTTGCCGGGGATCACGTAGTCGATGACGTCGGGGTCGCAGTTGGTGTCGACCACGGCGACGACCGGGATGCCCAGCTTGTTGGCCTCGGTGACCGCGATGTGCTCCTTCTTGGTGTCGAGCACGAACACGGCCTGGGGCAGGCGGTCCATCGATCGGATCCCACCGAGGTAGCGCTCGAGCTTGTCGAGCTCGCGGGTCTTGAGCAGGGCTTCCTTCTTGGGCATGGCCTCGAACTCGCCGGAGTCGCGCTGGCGCTCGAGCTCGAGCATCTTGCCGACCCGCTTGTTCATCGTCTGGTAGTTGGTCAGCATGCCACCCAGCCAGCGCTCGTTGATGAAGGGCATGCCGCACTTGTCGGCGTACTGCTCGATCGGGTCCTGGGCCTGCTTCTTGGTGCCGATGAAGAGCACCGAGCCGCCCTTGGACGTGACGTCGCGGACGAAGGTGTAGGCGGTCTCGATCCGGGCGAGGGTCTGCTGCAGATCGATGATGTAGATGCCGTTGCGCTCGCCGAAGATGAACCGCTTCATCTTCGGGTTCCAGCGCCGGGTCTGGTGCCCGAAATGGACACCCGCCTCGAGGAGCTGCTTCATGGTGACGACGGCCACGGGGACTTCCTTCCCATCGGTTGGCGTGACCGGCCCGGCGCCCGTGCGGGCGACCGTGGGTGGGGCCGGCTGCGATATGTCTGGCAGTGGGGGTGCGCGGTCGGGGTTCCGACCGGCGTGCCAGCCTATCGTGCGCGCTCACGGGCCGGCGACGTAGGCCGCCGCCCCGAGCCAGTCCTCGGCGGCGGCGATGGCGTGACCGGTCAGGACGTCGGCGGCCGCGTCGGCCCATCCCTCGCAGCCCGGCGGGATCCCGGCCAGCGCCCGGGCCAGCTCGCCGGTGGCGGCGTCGGAGCCGACGAGGTCGCTGTGTGCCGAGAGCCCGGACACGGGCACGGTCACGTTGCGCGGCGCCGGCCAGCTCGGTCGCGGGCGCGGCCGCGACGAGGTCGCCGCGCGCCGCGATCGAGACCAGGTCGACGCCGGGGGGCGGGACGGCGGCGTCGATGCGGGCGACGAGCGCGGACGGTTCGGCGAGCTGGCGGACCACCGGCGCTCCGGGGTCGAGCCCGGTGTCGAGGACCGACTCGGCGGCGTCGAGGAGGATGCCGCCCGCCGGGTCCTGCCCCGCGGCGACGACGGCCGAGGCGAGGTCGGCGCCGCGCACGGGCGACCCGAGGATGGCTACGAGGCCGAGGCGCCCGACGTCGACGCCCCGGGCGACCAGGTCGTCGAGGGCGAGGCGCGCGACCAGGCCGCCCAGCGAGTGGGCGAAGACGTCGATCGTGACGTCGGGCTCGATGGCCAGGACCTGCGCCAGCAGGTCCGCGAGGCGGCGGGCCGCGCCCACGATGTCACCCTGTGTGTCGGCCGAGAGGTAGTCGGTGGCAGGGATCTCCCCGATGCCCGCGATGCCGGTTCCCGTGCCGGGGGTGCGCCCGCCGGCGTAGCTGAACCGGACCACCCGGTCGCGGTCGTAGCCGAGGTCGCCGGCGCGCAGCTCGTCGACCGATCCGGACGTGCTGGACGAGCCGAGCCCGGCGACCGTCACGGCCACCCGCCGCTGGCCGGCGACGGGGCGGACCGGCGGCGGATCGGCCGAGCACGGCCCGGGGACGACGAGCCGGGCAGCGAGGTCGTCGGCGATGTCGAGACCGCGGGCCAGCGGGGGGACCTGCGCGGTCGTAGGTGGCCCCCGTGGCGGCCCGGGCCCGCAGCCAGGCGAGCGCGGCGCCGGCCGTGGGGCGGTCCAGGCCGCGCGGCCGCCGATGTCGGCGAGCAGGCCGGCCAGCGCCCGGGCTTCTCCGGCGCGGGTGGCGGGCGCGGCGGCGGAACGGGCGGGCAGCGGCAGCAGCTCGACCTCGACGCGGGCACCGGCGAAGAGCAGGGCGGGGTCGAGGTAGGCGCCGCCCGAGCGGGCGCCGAAGTGGAGCACGTCGGCGGACGTCCCGACGCTGTCGCCCCGCCGCACGCGCTGCCCGGTCACGACCGCGATGGCGGCCAGGAAGGAGTAGCTGGTCCGGATGCCGTCGGCATGCAGGATCGTCACGTGCAGGGTCCCGCCGACGGGCCCGGCGAACACGACCGTCCCGTCGGCGCTGGCCAGGACCGGCGTGCCCGGCGGCGTGGCGTAGTCGAGTCCCCGGTTGCCCGGCCCGTACGGCGTGGCCGGCGGCCGGAAAGGGTCGATGACGGGCGCGTCCACCGGCGGGGCGTAGGTGACCGGCCCGCCGGCGACATGGCGCGGCGCGGCGCCGGCCCCGGGGGCATGCGGGTCGGCGGCGAGGCCGAGGGCGCCGACGCACAGGACGGCGGCGAGCCGTCCGGCCAGGTGGAGACCGGTCGGCCAGCGACGCCCGCGGCGCCGACGGCGAGCCCGCAGGCGCGGGCGCCCGCCGTCACGGCCGGCGCGCCCGCCCTCGGGCGCGGTGACGATGGTGGTTCGGATGGCAGGGCGCGCGAGGTCGCGCCGCCGGACGAGCGGCATGGAGCTCCCCCCTCAGGGGCGTGGCGTCGGTCAGTTGAGGGGGAAGTGGTGGCGTGCGGCCGTCGGTCGGGCCGACGGCGGCAGCAGGCCTCGGGTCAGGCGAGTTCCCGCTCGGCGGCAGGGAAGGCCTCGGGTCAGGCGAGTTCCCGCTCGGCGGCGGGGTCGGCGCCGGGTCAGGCGAGTTCCCGCTCGGCGGCGGCGAGGCACCGCCGGAGCTTGGCCACGGCCTTGCCGTGGATCTGGCAGGCGCGGCTCTCGGTCACGCCGAGGACCTCGCCGATCTCGGCCAGCGTGAGGCCGTCGTGGTAGTAGAGCGCCACGACCTCACGCTCGCGCTCGGAGAGCCGCTCGATCGCGTGGGCCAGGTCGCGACGGGTCTCGGCCAGCTCGAAGTCGTAGTCGGGCGCCTCGCCGGCGTCGGCCAGGGTGTCGCCGACGGTCAGCGCCTGCTCGCCGTCGACCGCAACGCCGAGGGCCGTGTCGAAGTTGACGAGGTTGACGAGCGCCACCTGGGACATCGCCCGCTGGAGCTCGTCCTCGGTCATGACCAGCGCCTCGGCCAGCTCGGCGTCGGTGGGATAGCGATGCAGCTCGGACTGGAGGCTGCCGAGGGCGGCGTCGATGGCCCGGGCCTTGGCCCGCACCGAGCGCGGGACCCAGTCGAAGGAGCGCAGCTCGTCGAGGATGTTGCCCCGGATCCGGGCGATGGCGTAGGTCTCGAACCGGTACCCCCGGTCGGGGTCGTACTTCTCGACGGCGTCGATCAGCCCGAACACGCCGTAGCTGACCAGATCGGCCCGATCGACGTGCGTGGGGGCGGCCGCGGCGATCCGCCCGGCGACGAAGTGCACCAGCGGCGCATAGTGCAGGATCAGTTGGTCTCGCGCCGACTGTTGGCCTGCGCTCTTGTGCGCGATCCACAGCCGGCGGATCTCGTTATCGACGTACGTCACGTACGCGCCCCTAAGCCCGCGGATGGGTGGCGTCGAACACGGACCTCAGCCGTTCTTTCGAGACGTGAGTGTAACGCTGCGTCGTCGCCACGTCCGCATGTCCCAGAAGCTCCTGGACAACCCGCAGGTCAGCGCCCCCGTCGAGCAGGTGCGTGGCGAACGTGTGCCGCAGTGCGTGAGGGTGGGTCGGCGAGGCGGACCGCCGGTCGAGGATGCGCCGGGCGTCCCGGGGTGTGAGCCGGCGCCCACGGTGGTTGAGGAACACCGCGGCCGGCGGGGACAGGTCGGTGACCATCAGGGCCCGCCCGTCGCCGAGCCAACGCCGGACGCCGTCGACCGCCGGTGCGCTCAGCGGCACCGTGCGCTGCTTGCCGCCCTTGCCCCACACAACCAGCCGGGCCCGGTCGAGGTCGAGGTCGTCGACGTCGAGGGAGGTCGCCTCGGCGATCCGGAGCCCGCTGCCGTACAGGATCTCGAGCAGCGCGGTGTCGCGCAGGGCGACGGCCGCGTCGGTGCCGCCGGCGGCCCCGGCCGGGGGCGGGCCGTCGATCAACGCCCGCAGCTCGTCGGGGCGCAGGACCCGCGGGAGGCGGGCCTCTCCCTTCGGCGCGCTGAGGCCGGCGGCGGCGTCCAGCGCGACCCGCCCGGTGCCGGCGAGCCAGCGGAAGTAGCGCCGGAGCGCCGACGCCCGCCGCGCGATCGTCCGCCGAGCTTGGCCGCGGGTCGCCATGAAGGCGAGGTAGCGCCGGAGGGTCGTCCGCTCGACCGCCGCGGGGCCGTCGAGCCCCAGCCGCTCGGCCCACTGGACGAAGGCCCGCAGGTCGCGGCCGTACGCGTCCACCGTCGCGGACGCGACGCCGGTGAGCGACCGGGCGAACTCGTCCAGGTACCACCCCACGAACGCCACCGTACCGACCACGCCGGCGGCGATCGCGGCACCCGGGGAGCGGGTCGTCAGGAGTGCGGTCATGGCGCCGCCTCCCCGGGCGCGCCCGGTGCCATCCGCTCGCACCACCCGCCCCGGCGCGACGACCCACCCGGTGTCGACCAGCCGGTCGAGCGCCGGCGCCACGGCGGTGAGGCCGAGCCCGGCCCGAGCGGCGATGTGGTCGAGGGTCGCCGGCTGCCAGCCGACCGCCTCGAGCACGGCCCGGTCGGCGGGATCGGGCGGCGGGCGGGGGTCGGGCTCGTCGCGGTGGCGGGCCGGGCCGAGCCCCAACGCCACCAGCACGTCGGTCGCCGAGCACGCAGGCGCCCGCCCCTCGGCGAGCAGGTCGTTCGCGCCGGCCGCCGCCGGGTTGCGGACCGAACCCGGGACCGCGAGCACGTCGACCCCCCGGCGGTCGGCCTCATCGACGGTGTGCAGCGAGCCGCCCCGCCGGTGCGACTCGACGACCACGACCAGGTCGGCGAGCCCCGCGATGATGCGGTTGCGGGCCGGGAACCGCCAGCGCTCTGGCCGGGCGCCCGGCGGGGCCTCGGACAGGAGCACGCCGGCCCGGCCGACCGCGTGCCACAGGTCGCGGTGGCGGGCGGGATAGACGACGTCGAGGCCGCTGCCGACGACGCCGATCGGCGGGGCGGCGCCCGCGGCGAGGACGCCACGGTGGGCGGCGCCGTCGATGCCGGCCGCCAGCCCGGAGACCACCCGGATGCCCGCGGCGGCCAGGTCACGACCGAGCTCGAAGGCGACGCCCGCGCCCGTCGGCGAGCACCGGCGGGTGCCGACGACGGCCACGCGGGTGCCGGCGAGGTCGACGAGCTCGCCGCGGTGGAAGACGACGGCCGGGGGCTCGACGTCGCGGGCGAGGAGGTGGGGGTAGCCGGCGCTGCCGTGCACGACGACGGCGATGCCCGCGGCGGTGGTCGCGGCCCACACGGCGGCGACGTCGGTGGCGGCGGCGACGTCGCGCCAACGCCGGGTCAGGTCCGGGGCGCGGGGGCCGAGGGACTGGAGGACGGCCGGCTCGGTCCAGGGGCGGCCCGCGGCGACGCGGGCCCAGGCCTCGGCGGGCGAGCTGTGGGACAGCACGGCCCACAGCCGGGCCGGGCCCATGCCCGGCAGGCCGGCGAGGGCGGTGGCATAGGCCTCGGGCGGTGGCGACGCCTCGGAGGTCGTCGCCGATCGGGCCGAGGTGGGGCTCGTCGTCGTGGTCATGCCGCCCGCCCGTCGAGGAAGGCCGGCTCGGCCCGCAACGCCAGCGCCGTGCTCACCTGGTCGACCGTGAGCGGGCCGTCGGCGCCGGCCAGGTCGGCGATCGTGCGGGCCACCCGGCGTACGCCGCTGAGGCCCCTTCCGGTCAGGCGGCCCGTGCGGAGGTGGCGTTCGACCAGGCGGAGCGCCGGGCGATCCAACGGGGCGACCTCGTCGAGCCGCCAGGCGGGGAGGTGGGCGTTGGCGGGGACGTCCCGCCGGGCGGCCGCGGCTCGTGCCCGGGCGACGCGGGCCGCCACGGCGGTGCTCGACTCGGAGGGCTCGGTCGACAGCAGCTCGGCCACGTCGGGGCGGCCGACCTCGACCCGCAGGTCGAAGCGGTCCACCAATGGCCCGGACACGCGGCGGGCGTAGCGTGCCCGGGCCATCGGCGAGCATCGGCAGGCGCCCGGGGCGCCGCCGTCTCCACAGGGACAGGGGTTCATGGCCGCCACCAGGAGCAGCCTGGCCGGGAAGGCGACCTTCGCCGCCGCCCGGGCTATCCGGATGACCCCCTCCTCGAGCGGTTGGCGCAGGTTGTCGAGGACGATGGGATCGAACTCGCCCAGCTCGTCCAGGAACAGCACCCCTCGGTGCGCGAGGCTCATCTCGCCCGGCTGCAGCGTGCCCGTGCCGCCACCGACGAGCGATGCCGCGGACGCCCCGTGGTGCGGGGCGCGGTACGGCGGGCGGCGGATGAGGCCGCCCGGCCGGAAGCGCCACGCCGGCGGCGGAGTGGATGCGGGTGGCTTCCAACGCCTCGGCTCCGGTGAGGTCGGGGAGCAGGCCGACCAGGCGGCGGGCGAGCATCGTCTTGCCGGCGCCCGGCGGTCCGACGAACAGGAGGTGGTGCCCTCCGGCGGCCGCCACCTCCAGGGCGTAGCGGGCGGCCGGCTGCCCGCGGACGTCGGACAGGTCCGGGCCCGGGTCGGGCGGGGGCGGCGCCGGGGGCGCGGGCGGGTCTGGCCAGGCCGTGCGCTCGGTGAGGGCGGCCACCAGCGCTCCCAGCGTCGGCACGGGGCGGACCAGGTGACGGCCGACCAGCTGGGCCTCGACAGTCGACGCCTCGGGCACCACGACCTCGGGGGCGTCGAGCGCGTCGATCAGCGGGAGGGCGCCCGCCACCGGGCGCACCGAGCCGTCTAGCCCGAGCTCACCGAGGAACGCGCGCCCGGCCACGCAGGCGGGCGGGATCTGCTCGCTCGCCGCCAGCAGGGCCACGGCGATGGGCAGGTCGAGGCCCGAGCCGACCTTGCGGATGCCGGGCGGTGCCAGGTTGACAGTGACCCGGGCGGTCGGCCACTTCAGCTTCGACGACAGCAGGGCCGCCCGGACCCGGTCGCGGGCCTCGCGACACGTGGTGTCGGGCAGGCCGACGACCGTGAAGCCCGGGAGGCCGGACGAGACATGGACTTCGACACTGACGGGGCGGCCGTCGACGCCCAGGAGCGTCGCGGAGCGGACGGATGCGAGCACGGGAGCGCGCCTCCTCACACGAAGGGGGACGTGAGGTGGCTACGAAGACCACGAGCCGCCATCGGGCTGAGCCGCGATGCCGTGACACACACCCTAGCGCATCCCTATGACAGTCAAGCCACGGGAAGATCCCGAAAGTCCGGGCGACCGAATCATTCGACCGAGCGTGGGCGGCGGCACGATACTGGGGCCGTGGGCCTGAACCCGTTCCGCCAGCACCGCCGCTCCCCCGCCGACATCCTCATGGTGGCCGGGGCCCTGCTGGTGTGCGTGGCCCTCGTCGCCTGGGCGCTGTTGGGCTGAGCCACCCAGGTTCGGAACTCGGGTCCGAGGGGGCACCCGGGGCCAGCAGCGGGATCGGGGATGCCTGCGACACGGCTGTTCGCCGAGGAGGGTGCCCGCGTGGTGCTCTTCGACTTCTCCCCGGAGACGGCCGCGCCGCCAAGTCCCGACTAGAACGCCGACTCGATCACCTCGACCCGGCCGCCCAGCACCGACGCCACGTCGAAGCGCAGCGCTGCGCCCCGCCCCGGGAGGCCGGGCGCGTCGCCGTGGGCCGCCAGGAAGCTGGCCGCGAGCGTGCGCAGGCGGCGCTGCTTGGCCGGCGTCACCGCCTCCGCCGGGGCGCCGAAGCGGGACGACGCCCGGGTCTTGACCTCGCAGAAGACCAGCTCGGCCCGCCGCATCACGACCAGGTCGAGCTCGCCTGACCCGCAGCGCCAGTTCCGGGCCACCACCTGGTAGCCCCGGGCTGCGTACCACTCGGCCGCGAGCTGCTCGCCGGCCGCACCCACCCGGATGTTCGTCACGGGCACCCCCAAACGTGCGCGGATAGGTCCCGTCATCGGGGCCACCGTGGTCTGTGTTTCCCGCTCTTGCCGCTTCGCAGCGGGCCGCTCTCCCTATAGATCGACACCTGCTGCACGTCGAGGTCGCTCGAGAGGTGTCGATCTATAGGGATCGGGCCACGGCGACGCCTATCGGCGCAGCCTCTCAGCCCTCAGCTTTCCCGGCGGGGGAGCTCCTCCACGTTGACGTCCTTGAACGTCACGATGCGGACATGCTGGACGAAGCGGCTCGTGCGGTACATGTCCCAGACCCACGCGTCGCGCAGCTCGAGCTCGACGAAGGTGCGGCCGCCGGCTTCCCGCACGACCTGCTCGACCTCGTTGGCCAGGTAGAAGCGGCGCTCGGTCTCGACGACGTACGAGAACATCGGGATGACGTCCTTGTACTCCTTGTAGAGCTGGAGCTCGATGTCGGCCTCGTAGCGTTCGAGGTCCTCGGTGCTCATGCCGAGCACCCTACAACTCAGTGCTCCCGCTTCTCCTTGACCTTCGCGGCCTTCCCGATGCGGTCGCGGAGGTAGTAGAGCTTGGCCCGGCGGACGTCGCCCCGGGCCACCCGCTCGATCTTGGCGATGGTCGGCGCATGCAGGGGGAACGTGCGCTCGACCCCGACGCCGTAGCTGACCTTGCGGACCTTGAACGTCTCGCGGATGCCCGAGCCCGAGCGGCCGATGACGACGCCCTGGAACACCTGGACCCGTTCCTTGGAGCCCTCGACCACGCGGACGTGCACCTTGAGGGTGTCGCCCGGCGCGAAGTCGGGGATGTCGTCGCGCAGGCTCGTCTGGTCGACCAGGTCGGTGGGGTTCATCGCGCGTCGCTCCGGCGCAGGCGTGATACAGGCGGGACGAAAGAGCGTATCCCCGGGCGGGGGCAGAAACAAAGCAGATCAGCAGGCGTCGGGCCCGTCGGACCCGTCCGCGCCCGCCGGCGGAGTGTCGAGGCCGAACTCGGCGAGCAACCGGCGGTCCTCCGGGCCGAGGCCGCCGCGGGCGGTGATGAGGTCGGGGCGGCGGTCGATCGTGCGGTGGAGGGACTGGGCTCGGCGCCAGCGGGCGATGCGGGCGTGGTCGCCGCTGCGGAGGACCTCCGGGACCTCCCACCCCCTGAAGTCGGCCGGCCGCGTGTAGTGCGGGTATTCCAGCAGCCCGTCGCTGAACGACTCGTCGCCCGCGGAGGCGTCGTTGCCCATCACGCCCGGCACCAGGCGGCTGACCGCTTCGATCACCAGCATCGCCGCCACCTCGCCGCCGGAGAGGACCACGTCGCCGATCGACAGCTCGCCGTCGCAGAGGTGCTGCCGGATCCGCTCGTCCACCCCCTCGTAACGGCCGCAGAGCAGGCTGAACGACCCGGCTGCCGCAAGCCCGGCCGCCGCCTGCTGGTCGAAGCGGCGGCCGGCCGGGCTCAGGTACAGCAGCGGGCGCGGGGGGTCTGCCTGCTCGACGGCGGCGAAGACCGGTTCGGGCATGAGGACCATGCCGGCTCCCCCGCCGAACGGTGCGTCGTCGACCGAGCGGTGGGGGTCGGTCGTCGCCTGCCGCAGGTCATGGACCCGGATGTCGATCGTCGCCGCCTGCCTGGCCCGGCCGACCAGGCTCTGTGACGCGAAGTGCTGGACCATGTCCGGGAAGATCGTGAACACGTCGATCCGCACCCGCGGGCCTCCCTCTCAGGGCGTCAGCACGACCCGGCCCACCGCCTGGCGGCTCTCGATGTGGGCATGGGCCGCGGCCGCCTCGGACAGCGGCCACGTGCCGTCGATCGGGACCTGGAGGCGGCCGGCCGCCACGTCCGCCACCAGGCCGGCGATCATCTGGCGGGCCCTCGGCGTGGCGATCTCCGCACCCAGGAAGACCCCCGTGAGCGACTGGTTGCCCCTCCCCAGCGACGACACGTCGAGGAGCTTGCCCTCGCGGCCGGCCTGCCCGACCGTCACGCACCGGCCCCGGTAGGCCAGGCACGCCAGGCTGCCCTGGAGGATCCGGCCCCCAACCGAGTCGACCGCCAGGTCGACGCCGCGGCCGCCCGTGGCGTCCCGCACGCGGTCGGGCCAGCGCTCCTGCGAGTAGTCGACGCCCACGTCCAGGCCCAGGGGTCGCACCGCCTCCAGCCTGGCCTCGCTCGATGCCGTGCCGATGACCCTCGCCCCCGCCCGCTTGGCCAGCTGGACCAGGGCGACGCCGACCCCGCCCGCCGCCGCCTGGACCAGGACCGTCTCGCCCTCCGCCAGCCGTCCGAACTCGAACAGGCAGTCGTGCGCGGTCCCGAACGCCACCGGGACGCACGCCGCGGCCACGATGTCGGCGTCGTCCGGCACCAGCCACGTGACCACCGCCGGTGTCACCGCCAGCTCGGCGTGCGAGCCCCACAGCATCGTGGCGACCACCCGCTGGCCGGGCTCGCGGTCGGTGACGTCCGCCCCGACCGCCTCGATCGTGCCCGCGCACTGGTAGCCGACCACGTGCGGCGACGCCGGCATGTCCCCGCCGGCGCGGTTGAGCGTGTCGCCGCCCTCGATGCTGATCGCCTCGACGCGGATCAGCACGTCGGCGGGCCCGGGCGTCGGGTCCGGGACGTCCTCGTAGCGCAGGACACCCGGCGGTCCGGTCTCGTAGTACACGGCGGCCTTCACGGACGCGGACGCTACCCCGAAGCCGGACCGGCCCCCCGTTCCGACAGCGGATCCACACCCCCACCGCACTCGGCGCTGCCAGAACGCCCGGGATCAGAGCTCGAACAGGCCCTCGGGCGGGTCGATCGTCACCAGGCCCGGGGCGTGGTCGACCACGAACGACGTCGGGACCAGAGCGCCGCCGTCCAGCTCCAGCAGGTCGGCGGCCGGGTTGGCGACCACCGATACGCACGTCCCGACCTCCTCGCCGGCGACCGTCACCACGCGGGCGCCCACGATCTCGTGGACCCACAGCTCGTCGGGGTCGTCGATCGGGGCGGCCCGCAGGACGACGCCCCGCAGGGCCTCCGCCTCCTCCCGGCCCGATACACCCTCGAACGCGACGATCCAGCGGTCCTGGTGGGGGCGGGCGGCGACGACCGTCAGGTCGCCGGCGTCGCTCGCCAGCACCGAGCCCACGGACACGCGCTCGGTCCGGTCGGTCGTGAGGTGCACGAGGACCTCGCCGCCCAGCCCGTGGGCCCGGGTGACGCGTCCGACCTCGAGCACCCCGGGCTCAGTCCTCGAACTCGACCTCGACGTCGCTGCCGTCGCGGGCCGCGGCGGCCCGCACGACCAGACGGATCGCCTGGGCGACCCGGCCCCGCTTGCCGATCACGCGGCCCATGTCGGACCGCCCGACCCGGACGGTCAGCCGGGGCAGCGAGCGACCCTCGGACAGCTCGATGCGGACCGCGTCGCGGTCCTCGACCAGCGAGCCGACCAGGTGCTCGAGCACGGCCCGGGCCGTCGGCACCTCGACCGGGGAACCTGCGGCGGTGGGCGCGGTGTCGGTCACGCGGAGCCCTCGGCCGCGGACGCCGGCGGCGCCTCGCCCCGGAACTCGGCCATGGCGCCCGAGATCTTGAGCAGCTCGCGGACCCTGTCGGTCGGCTGGGCGCCCTTGCGCAGCCAGTCGACCGCCTTGTCGTTGTCGATCCGGATGGCGGACGGGTTGGGGCGGGGGTCGTAGATCCCCACGATCTCGATGAAGCGCCCGTTGCGGGGCGACCGGGCGTCGGCCGCGACCACGCGGTAGGTCGGCTGCTTCTTCTTGCCCATCCGCATGAGGCGGAGCTTGACGGCCACTGTGTCTTCCTTCGTGTTGCGGGTCACTCGACGCGGAGCGACCGACGATCATGCGCCACGCGCGCCCGTCGGCACAAACCGTGGGCCGGTGAGCAGGTTAGTTGAGACCGGGCAGGGTGAACGGTTGGCGGGGCGTGGTGCGCCCGCCACCGGGGGGAGTGACCCGTCCGCCGCCCTTGCGGCCCTTCTTGCTGTTCTTCTTGCCCCGGGCCATGCGACCGCCCATCGCCGGCATCTTCTTCATGAGCTTCTGCATCTCGCGGAACTGCTTGACCAGCTGGCTCACGTCCGCCGTCTGCGTGCCGCTGCCGTTGGCGATGCGCAGCCGCCGCGACCCGTCGATGACCGTCGGATCGTTCCGCTCGGTGCGGGTCATCGAGCGGATGATCGCCTCGACCCGGTTGACCTGGGCCTCGTCGATCTCGGCGTTGCGGACCTCCTTGGGCATGCCCGGCATCATCCCCATGAGGTTCTGGAGCGGGCCCATCTTGCGCACCTGCTGGAGCTGCTCGAGGAAGTCGTCGAGCGTGAAGCTGCCCTCGAGCAGCTTGGTGGCCGCCGCCTCGGCCTCCTCCTTCTCGTAGATCTGCTCGGCCTTCTCGATGAGCGTGAGCACGTCGCCCATGCCGAGGATGCGGCTGGCCAGGCGGTCGGGATGGAACAGGTCGAAGTCCTCGACCTTCTCACCCGTGGACGCGAAGGCGATGGGCTTGCCCACCACCTCCTTGACCGAGAGCGCGGCGCCGCCCCGGGCGTCGCCGTCGAGCTTGGTGAGGATCACGCCGTCGAGCGCCAGGGTGGCGTCGAACGACTCGGCGACCGTGACCGCATCCTGGCCGGTCATGGCGTCGACGACGAGGAACGTGTAGTCGGGCGCCGTGACCTCGGAGATGCGCCGGACCTGGTCCATCATCTCCGCGTCGATGGCCAGCCGGCCGGCGGTGTCCACGATGCAGACGTCGCGGCCCAGCCGGCGCGCCTCGTCGACGCCGGCCTTGGCCGTCGCGACCGGGTCGCCGGGCTCGCTGAACACCGGCACGCCGACCCGCCCGCCCAGCGTGCGCAGCTGCTCGACGGCGGCCGGGCGCTGGAGGTCTGCGCCGACCAGCAGCGGGTTGCGGCCCTGCTGGCGGAACCAGCGGGCGAGCTTGGCGGCGTTCGTCGTCTTGCCGGAGCCCTGGAGGCCTGCCATCAGCACCACGGTCGGCGGCCGCGACGCGTACTGGATGCGGATCGACTCGCCGCCGAGCGCCTCGACCAGCGCCGCGTTGACCAGCTTGATGACCTGCTGGGCCGGGTTCAGCGCCTCGTGGACGCGGGCGCCGACCGCGCGCTCACGGATGCGGTCGAGCATCGTGCGCACGACCGTGTAGTTGACATCGGCCTCGAGCAGGGCGAGACGGATCTCGCGCAGCACTTCCTCGACGTCGGCCTCGCGCAGCGTGCCCTTGCTGCGCAGCCGGGCGAAGATGCCCTCGAACCGTTCGGACAGCGACTCGAACATGAGCGCACCAGCTTACCGGGCGCTCGCCGCCGGAGGACGCCCCGGGCGTCAGTCCCGCTCGCCGTTGCCGGCTCCGACGACCAGCCGATTCTCGACCTCGGAGACGCCGGGCACCGCCGCCGTGGCCCGCTCGATGTCGGCCTTGCCGGTGGCGTGGGGGGCGTCGCCGGTGAGGATCGCCCGGCCGGCGACGACCTCGACCGCGGGCTGGGGCAGGTGCCAGGTCCGCGGCGAGTGGGACAGCTCGTAGCGGACGCGATCGGCCACGGCGTCATCGCTGGCCGGCGCCCCCCGGGCCTCCCACTGGCGCCGCAGGCGGTCGCGCAGCTCGGCGCCGGTCGTCGGCGCCACCAGCAGGCCGATCGCCACCCCGACCCCGAGCGCGAGCAGCCGGCTGAGACCGACGAACCGCCCGGCCCGGTAGGAGCTGCGGGCGGTCGCCCGCCCGGTCCGGTAGCCGAGCCTGCCGACTCCGAAGACCAGGCGGAAGGGGAACAGCACGAGACCTATCACGACACGACCTCCCGGACCGGGGTACTCACGAGAACAGCGCCTCGACGAACTCGTCGGGATCGAACTCCACCAGATCATCCACAGTCTCGCCCAGGCCGACCAGCTTGATCGGGATGCCGAGGCCCGCCTGGATCGCCAGCGCGATGCCGCCCTTGGCCGAGCCGTCGAGCTTGGTCAGCACGACGCCGGTCACGTCGACGGCGCTGGTGAACTGCTCGGCCTGGGTGAGGCCGTTCTGGCCGGTGGTGGCGTCGAGCACGAGCAGCACCTCGGTGACGTTCCCAGGATCGCGATCGGACACACGGCGGACCTTCCGCAACTCCTCCATGAGGTTCGTCTTGGTGTGCAGGCGGCCCGCGGTGTCGGCCAGGACGAGGTCGTAGCCCCGGGCGGCCGCCCGCTCGACCGCGTCGAACACGACCGCCGAGGGGTCGCCGCCCTCGTTGCCCCGCACCATGTCGGCCCCCGTGCGCTCGGCCCACGCGGCGAGCTGCTCGGCCGCCGCGGCGCGGAAGGTGTCGCCCGCGGCCATGACCACCGACCGGCCGTCGGCCCGCTGCTGGCGGGCGATCTTGCCGATCGTCGTGGTCTTGCCGACCCCGTTCACCCCGACGAACAGCCACACGTTGGGGCCGCCGGGCTCGTGGCGCAGGCCGCGGTCGCCCGCCTCCAGCAGCTGCTTGAGCTGGGCCTTGAGCCGGTCCAGCAGGATATCGGGGTCGTTGATCGACTCGGCCTTGGCCGTCTCCCGCAGCTCGTCGAGGATCCGGCCGGTGGTGCCCACCCCGACGTCGGCCCGGATCAGCGCCTCCTCCAGCTCGTCCCACGTCTCGTCGTCGACCTTGCGGGAGCGGATCGAGGTCAGGTAGCCGCCGATCGTGCCCCGCGCCTTGGCCAGCCGGTCGCGGAAGCTCGGCCGGACCGGAGGTGCCTCGACCTCGGCGCGGCGGCGCCTCGACGGCGGGCGCCTCGGCCCGGGGGACGGCCTCGGGCGGCGCCTCGACCTCGGCGGGCGGCGGCTCCAGCTCGACGCCCCGACCGCGGCGGGGCGCGACGAAGGCGAACCAGCCGACGGCCGCGAGGACGACGGCGACGACGACGAGCAGGATGAGGATCTCCATGGCGGACCCGGAGCCTACCGGTCCCCCATCGCCGCCCCGCGACGACGGGGAGACCCCCGATCCGGGTCCCCGCCCCCGGCCGTACCCCGAGACCGGAGCGGAGCGGGAGGTGCGCACCGGCGACGCCCGGATGCGGGAGCGCTACGCCGCGGTGGCCCGGTCCCGACGGGCCGCGACCGCCGCCGCGCGGCGGCGGTGGCGCCGACCACCTGGTTCTGCGCACCGACCGCGACGCGGCGGCGGACCTCGTCGGTGGCTCGCCCAGCGACCCGGCGGCTGGCGCACCGCCGCCGGCTCCGGGCCCGCGGCCTCGGCGGGGCGCTGGCCGTGACGTTCCTCGTCGCGTGGCGGCTGTTGCTGCTGCTCGGGCGTGGCGCGATGGCCGGCATGTGGCTGGCGGTGGCGCGCCAGCGCCGCCGCCACGTCGTGCGGTTCACGGCCGTCGAGCTGCTGGACGTCGTCGCGCCGCGCCAGCCGGGCTGGCGGCGGCACGTCCCCGCCGCGCTGTTCCTGCTGCCCTGGCGCTGCTGGTCCTGGGCTTCGCCCGGCCGGTGCGGGCCACGCGGGTGGGCGAGGAGCGGGCGACGGTCGTGCTCGCCGTCGACACGTCGCTGTCGATGGAGGCCGACGACGTCGCCCCCAACCGGCTGGAGGTCGCCAAGGAGGCGGCCCGGGCCTTCGTCGCGGACCTGCCGGCTCGAGGCTCAACGTCGGCGCTGGTGACGTTCAACGGGTCGACCACGGTGGCCGTCGCGCCGATCGACGACCGCGAGGCGCTCGGCAGATGCCATGGCCGACCTGGAGCTCGGCGAGGGCACCGCGATCGGCGACGCGATCTTCACCGCGCTCGACGCCGTGGCGCGGCCCCGGGCGGCGAAGACGAGCGAGCCGGCGCCGGCCCGCATCGTCGTGATGTCCGACGGCGAGACGACGGTCGGCCGCCCCAACGACGAGGCCGCCGGCGGCCGCCGCCGAGGCCGGGGTGCCGGTCGACACGATCGCCTTCGGCACCCCGACGGGCGTCATCGAGGACGGCGGCGGGGGCACCGAGCCCGTGCCGGTCCGGCCCCGAGCCGCTGGCCGAGCATCGCCGGCACCACCGGCGGCGAGGCGTTCGAGGCGGGCTCGCTGGACGAGCTGACCTCGGTCTACGCCGACATCGGCCGGGTCGGTCGGCTACGAGCGAGGCGAGCGAGGACGTCAGCGGCTGGTTCGTCGGCGGCGGGATCGTGCTGCTGGGCCTGGCGGGCACCCTGTCGCTGGCGTGGTCGCAGCGGCTGCCGTATTGGTCGTCGGTCAGGCGCCGGCCGCCACCTGTTCGCTGACGACCTTGGACGAGCCGCCCGGCTGCATGGTGACGCCGTAGAGGCAGTCGGCCGCCTCCATCGTCCGCTTCTGGTGGCTCACGATGATGAGCTGGGCCTCCTGGCGGAACTCGGCCACCAGGTCGAGGAAGCGGTGCAGGTTCACGTCGTCGAGCGCGGCCTCGACCTCGTCCATCACGTAGAACGGCGACGGGCGGCTGCGGAACACGGCGAACAGGTAGGCCAGAGCGGTCAGCGACCGCTCGCCGCCGGACAGCAGCGACAGCTTCTTGACGTTCTTGCCCGACGGCTTGGCCTCGACCTCGATGCCGGTGTCGAGCAGGTCCTCGGGGGCGGTCAGCCGCAGCCTGCCCTGCCCGCCGGGGAACAGGGTGGCGAACAGCTGCTCGAAGTTCTCGCTCACGTCGGCGAAGGCGGCCGCGAACACCCGCACGATCTCCTCGTCGATCGCCCGGATCACCTTGTTCAGCTCCCGCCGGCTGGCCTTCACGTCGTCGAGCTGGGTGGTGAGGAACTCGTGCCGCTCCGACAGGGCCTCGAACTCCTCGAGCGCCAGCGGGTTGATCGGGCCCATGACCCGCAGCTCGCGCTCCAGCTCGCGGACCCGGACCGTGGGCGTCGATGCCCGTCGGCCAGCTCGGGCGGGCGCGCGGCGGCGACCGCGGCCTCGGGCTCGACGTCGAGCTGGGTGCGGCAGGTCTCGATCGCCTGCTCCAGCCGCAGCCGGACCTCGGCCTCGTCGAGCTCGCTGCGCTGCGCCCGCTCCCGCTTCTCGGCCAGCGACCGCTCGGCCTCGGCCCGCTCCCGGCGGAGGCCGTCGAGCCGGGCCGACAGCGGTGCGCTGGGCGGCTCGGTCTCTCGCTGGCGCCGCTCGCATGTCGGTGAGCCGGTCGTCGAGCGCCGCCAGCCGGGCGGCGACGAACGCGGCCAGTCGGTCGAGGGCCCGTCGGCCGCGTCGAGCTCGACCCGGCGCTCCTCGGCCTCGGCGGCGGGCCTCGACGGAGCCGGCCAGCCGCTCCTCGACCTCGGCCAGCCGCCGCTGCGAGGAACGCGTTGCGGTCGGCCAGGGCCGTGCGGCGCCGGCTCGAGGCCGGTGCGGCGGCGGTCGACGGCGGCGGCCTGCTCGTCGAGCCGCTCGCGGGCCTCGGCCTCGCCTGCGCCCGCTGGCGGAGGGCGGTCTCCTCGGCCTCGAGCAGGGGCAGCGCGGCCGCCAGCGCGGCGGCCCGCTGCGCGGTCGCGGGCGAGCCGCTCGGCGGCGTCGCCCTGCTGCTCGGCCACCAGCTCGAGCTCGGCCTCGGCGTCGTCGCCGGTCGCGGGCCGACCGGTCGGCGGCCGCGTCGGCGCCGGAACGGTCGCGCTGGTGCTGGTCGAGGCGGCGGGCGGCGGCGGTCTCGGCGGCGCGGGCCTCGTCGAGCGCGGCGCGGGCGTCGGCGGCGCGGGCCTCGGCCGCGCCGGCGGCGGCGTCGGCGGCGTCGGACCGCTGCCGGGCCTCGTCCAGCGCGGCGCCGGTGGCGCCGGTGGTGGCGGTCGAGACCCGCCAGCCGCCGGAGCCGAAGCGGCCGCCCGTCCGGGTGACGACGACGGCGTCGGGGTGGGCCAGGGCGGCGTCGACGGCGTCGGTCCAGTCGCCGGCGACCGCGACGGCGCCGCCGAGCAGCCCGTCGAGCAGCGGCCCGACCTCGGGCCGCCGGGCCCGGACGTGGGCGAGCACCGGCTCGCCGACCGGCGGCGTCGTGCGCCGCGGGCGGCGCGGCGCCGAGGGCCAGGACGGCGCCGGGCACGTCGCCCTCCGCCAGCACGGCGAGCGCCCGGCGGCCGGCGTCGACCGAGTCGACGACGACCGCGGCGAGGGCCTCGCCGCAGGCGGCCTCGGCGGCGGCCTCCCAGCCCGGGTCGACGTCGACGAGGTCGAGCAGCGTGCCGACGACCCCGGGGACCGTGGCCAGCCGCTCGGCGCCGGCCCGCGACCGGGCCTGGTCGAGCGCCTGGGCCAGGGCCTCGGCCCGGGCGGTCCAGGTGTGGCGCTCGGCCAGCGCCTCGTCGCGGGCGGCCGCGGCCTCCTGCGCGTCGCGCCTCGGCGGCCTCCCGGTCGGCCCGGGCGCCATCGACCGCCGCGGCCAGCGCCGTGCTCGTCGTCGGCGCCGAGGACGGCGACGGCGTCGGCGGCCTCGGCGTCGACCCGGTCGAGCTTGTCCCGCAGGGCGGCCGGTCGGCGCTCGCTGCGCTCGGCCTCGGCGTCGGCCCGGTCGAGCACCTCGTGCACGGCGGCCAGCTCGCTGCGGACCTCGGCGGCCCGGGTGGACGCCGCGGCGGTGGCGGCGGCCACGTCGGCGTCGCCCCACTCGCGCTCCTGTGCACCACGCGCCTCGGCGTGCGCCGCCTCGTCCGCGGCCAGGGCCTCGGCCTCCGGCTCGAGGGCCTCGCCCTCCGTCGCCGCCGCCTCCAGGTCGGCCCGCAGCCGGGCCGAGTCGGCCTCCAGGCTGGCGACACCCCCTGGTCGACCGCGGCCGCCCGCTCCCGCTCGACGCCCCGCCGGCGCTCGGCGAGCAGCGCCAGCTGGCCCCGCGCCCGCTCCCGCAGGGTCTGGGCCCGGGTCAGGGCGTCGCCGACCTCGCTGCCCCCGAGGGCGGCCAGCTCGGCCTCGGCGGCCATGACCGTCGTGTCGAGCTCGGCCAGCCGCCGGGTGAGCAGGGTCTCCTCGGCCCGCTGCTCGGACCGCGCCGCGGTGGCGTCGCCGAGGCGCCGCCGCAGCGTGGTGAGCTCGCGCCCGGCCACGAGGACGTGCAGCGCCCGCAGCTCGGCCACCAGGTCGCCGTGGCGGCGGGCGGCCTCGGCCTGGCGCTCCAGCGGCCGCAGCTGGCGGCGGACCTCGCGCAGCAGGTCGGCCAGGCGGGTCATGTTGGTCTCGGTGGCGGCCAGCCGGCGCTCGGAGCGCTCCTTGCGCTTGCGGTGCTTGAGGACGCCGGCCGCCTCCTCGATGATCAGCCGCCGCTCCTCGGGCCGGGCGTTGAGCACGGCGTCGATCTGGCCCTGGCCGACGATCACGTGCTGCTGGCGGCCGACGCCGGTGTCGCTGAACAGCTCCTGCACGTCGAGCAGCCGGCACGGGACGCCGTTGATGGCGTACTCGCTCTCGCCCGAGCGCCACAGCGTGCGGGTGACGGTGACCTCGCTGAACTCGATCGGCAGCAGCCCGGCGCCGTTGTCGATGGTCAGGCCGACCTCGGCCCGGCCGAGCGCGGGGCGCCGGGTCGTGCCGGCGAAGATGACGTCCTCCATCTTCTGGCTGCGCACCGCGGACGGCGCCTGGGCGCCCAGCACCCAGCCGATGGCGTCGACCACGTTCGACTTGCCCGAGCCGTTGGGGCCGACGACGACCGTGACGCCCGGCTGCATCTCCAGCACGGTCGACTCCGCGAAGGACTTGAAACCCTTGAGCGTCAGCGACTTCAGGAACATCGCTTCACGAGGCTAGGTGAGCGGTCGCGCGGGCAGGTGCACCCCCGGGTCGTTCCCCGTGGGTGCCGCCGTCACACCTGGCAGCTCGGGCACCAGTAGGTGACCCGGCCGCCGCTGCGCTGGCGGGCGACCGTGCCCCGGCAGCGCCGGCACGGCGCGCCGTCGCGGGCCCACACCTGCAGCTCCTCCTGGAAGTCGCCCTCCTTGCCGTGGAGGTCGGTGAAGGGGTGCTCCTCGGTCGAGGTGCCGTGGTGCTTGGTCGCCTCGTGCAGGATCTCGACGAGCGAGCGGTACAGCCGCCGGATCTCCATCGTCGACAGCGTCGACACCTCACGGTCGGGCCGCAGGCCGGCGTCGTAGAGGATCTCGTCCGCGTACAGGCCGCCCAGCCCGACGACGAACGTGGGGTCGAGCAGCAGCGCCTTGAGCTTCTCGGTGCGCCGGGCCACCAGCGCCTGGGCGAACGCGGTCCACGACACCGGCGTGGCCACCGGGTCGAGGCCCAGGTTGGCCAGCTCGGGCACCTCCTCGGCCAGCAGGTCGGTCGTGACGACGAACGCCTCGGCCGACTGCGCCGGGTCGGTCATGCGCAGCTGGCCGCCCTGGGTGAACGACATGACGAGCATCGTGTCCTTGCCGGTGTCGTCCTTGGGCGCGGCCCGCAGCATCTGGCCGGTGGCGCCGATGTCCACGACCATCAGCTCGCCGCTGTCGAGCGTGAACACGAGCAGCGAACCCCGGCGTTCGACGCTCTTGATCTTGGTGCCCTCGACCCGGCTCTGGAACGCCTTACGCGACCCGTTGCGGCTGACGGCCTTGGCCACCGGCACGTCGACCGACTTGACGCGCCGGCTGACGGTCTCGCGCTCGAGACCCCGCCGCAGCGTCTCGATCTCGGGCAGTTCAGGCATCTTCGCTCTCCAGGTCAGCCATGAGGGTGGCGTAGGCGTCGCGCGCCGCGACCTGTTCGGCCTGCTTCTTGGACCGGCCCTCGCCGGTGCCGCGCGCGACGCCGCCGACCGCCACGGTGACGTGGAAGCGGCGGGCGTGGTCGGGACCCTCGGCGAGGGTCTCGTACTTGGGGGCCTCGTCGAACCGCCGGGCCGACAGCTCCTGGAGGCGGCTCTTGTAGTCCTGCCCGCCGGGCCCGCCGGCGTGGGCCTCGGCCACCCGGGTGCCGAGCAGCCGGAGCACCAGGTCGTGGGCCTCGCCCATGCCGGCCGACACGTAGACCGCGCCGAGCACGGCCTCCAGCGCGTCGGCGAGGATCGACGGCTTCTCGCGGCCGCCGGACTGCTCCTCGCCCTTGCCGAGCAGCAGGTGGTCGCCGAGGCTGAGCTCGTCGGCCACCTCGGCGAGCGTGACCGCGTTGACGACCGCCTTGCGGACGTCGGTCAACTCGCCCTCGCTCAGACCGGTGTAGGCGCGGAATGCGTGGTCGGTGATGATCAGCCCGAGCACCGCGTCGCCGAGGAACTCGAGCCGCTCGTTGGAGTCGTGGCCCGGGTTCTCCGCGCACCACGACCGGTGGACGAGCGCGGGGGCGAGAACCTCGGGGGAGTCGAGGGTGACGCCGAGGCGCAGGGTCAACTCAGCGAGTCGCGGGACGGGAAGTGGGATGATCGAGCCTTCTAGAGCCGGGCGAGGACGTAGTCGACCGCGTCGCGCACGGTCTTGATGTCCTCGAGATCCTCGTCCTCGATCCGGAAGCCGACGCTGCGCTCTCCCAGCTCCTCTTCGAGCGCCTCGGCCAGCTCGATCAGAGCCAGGGAGTCGGCGTCGAGATCGTCGGTGAACGAGTCACCCTCGTGGATCGACGAGGGGTCCACCTCGAGGATGTCGCTGAGGCGGTCGCGGATCAGGTCGAACACCGCTTGACGATCCATCGGACTGCGTTCGACGTGGGTCTCGGCGGGCACTCTGGCTACTCCTGGTCTCCGGCAAGGACGTCGCGCAGTGTATCGACGTCCTACTTTGTGCGCTTGTGAAGAGCCCGGCCGGTCACGGCTCGGCCACGGCCGCCCGCAGACCGTCGACCACGCCGGCGTCGACCATCTCCGCCGCCACCCGTGCGGCGTTGACGATGGCCCGCGGCGACGACGATCCGTGGCTGATGATGCACACTCCGTCGACGCCGAGGAGCATGGCCCCGCCCGTGTCGTCGGGATCGAGCGTCGTGTAGAGCGGCATCAGCGACTCGACCGCCGGGCCGGCGACGTCGGTCGCCCCGAGGGCGTCGAGCACCGAGCGGACGAGGGTGCGCAGGGCGCCCTCCAGCGTCTTGAGCGCGACGTTCCCGGTGAACCCGTCGGTGACGATGACGTCGACGTCGTCGGTCATCACGTCCCGGCCCTCGACGTTGCCGACGAAACGGCCCCCGGAGGCGGCCAGCGCACCGGGGGCGGCGAGCAGGCCGTGCGCCTCCTTGACCAGCGCGTTGCCCTTGGTCGGCTCCTCGCCGATCGACAGCAGCCCGACCCGGGGCTCGGCCACGCCGTAGCGCTCGCGGGAGAACACCGCGCCCATCTGGGCGAACTGCACCAGCCACTGGGGCTGGCAGTCGGCGTTGGCGCCGGCGTCGAGCAGCACGGTCGGCAGCGAGCCGGGCACCGGGATCGGGGTGGCGATGGCGGGCCGGGCGACGCCCCGGATACGGCCCATCCGCAGCAGCGCCGAGGCCATCGTCGCCCCGGTGTTGCCGGCGGAGACCATGGCCGACGCCTTGCCGTCGCGCACCGCCTCGGCCGCCCGCACGAGCGACGAGTCCTTCATGGTGCGGACGCTGCCGGCATCCGCATCCATGGCGATCACCTGGGACGCCGGCAGGACGTCCAGGTCGCCCCGGAGGCCCGCCAGGACCTCGGGCTGGCCAACCAGCACGATCGGCACGCCGAGGGCGGCCGCCGCCTGCCGGGCGCCGTCCACGATGGCGTCGGGGGCGTGGTCGCCCCCCATGGCGTCGATGGCGATCGGCAGCATCGTCGACGAGGGTGCCGACCGCGCGGTCGGTCAGTCGACCTCGACCGCGACCCGGCCGCCGTACCAGCCGCAGTTACCGCACACGACGTGGGGCACCTTGGTGGCGTTGCACCGGGGGCAGACGCTGCGGGCGGGGCGGTCGAGGCGCCATGCGCTCGCCTTGCGGCTCCGGCCCTTGGCCTTGGAGGTCTTCTTCTTGGGGACGGCCATCGTTCAACCTGTCAGCGTCTGGGTGCGGGCAAGCGGTACAGACTAGCGGCCCTCGGCGACAAGCGTCGAACCCCCCGGCCGGGCGTCAGTCGAACCGTAGGGCGTCGAGGGCGGACCAACGGGGATCGGCGGGCGGCGCCTCGTCCTCGATGCCGACGGGGTGGGCCTCGGGGTCGGGGCCCGGGCAGTCGTCGCGGCACAGGGGCGCCAGCGGCAGCGCCAGGGCCAGGGCCTCCCGGACCGCCGGGTTGAGGTCGAGGTCGTCCCGGCCGAGCGGGTAGGTCTCGCCCTCGACCGGGTCGGGCTCGAACACCTCGCGCAGCTCGACGACCACCTCGCCACCGGTCGCCTGCAGGCAGCGGCGGCACTCCCCGGCCCACCGGCCCGACACGGTGCCGGTCAGCATGATCGCGTCGCCCTGGGCCTCGACCACGACGTCGGCCACGACCTCGTCGTCGGTGAGCCGCGTCGTGGACAGCACGAGTCCCGGCACCCGGCCGGCGAGCACCAGGTGCTGACGGGCGCCGGGATGCCGGAACAGGTCGCCGGTCGGCACGAGGAACGGTCTGGTCACGCCCCCAGGCTACGGCCGCGCCGGGCCGGGCTACAGCCGGTCCTGGTCGAAGAACCCGTCCTCGGCGCCGTCGCCGCCGGCGGCCTCGTGCCGGTCGCCGTCGTGGTGGCCGTTGACCCCACGGCGCTCGGCCGCGGGCGGGCTGCCCTCGCCCGCCGGGCCCTGGAGCTTGGCCCGCCCCGCAGCCACGACCGTCATCATCCGCTCCAGCACGGTCTCCAGCTGGGCGAGGCGCTTGTCGCAGTAGTCGTCGGCCTCGTTGCGCTGGCGGCTGGCCTCGGCCCGGGCGTTCTCGACCACCCGGCGGGCCTTGGCCTCGGCCGCCTTCATGACCTCGGACCGCTGCACCATGCGCTCGGCTTGGCCCCGGGCGGCGGCGAGGATGTCGTCGGCCTCGCGCTGGGTGCGGGCCAGGAACTCGTCACGGTCCTTGACCAGCCAGCGGGACGCCCGCACTTCGTCGGGCAGGCGCTCGATCGCCGTGTCCAGGATGTCGAGCGCCTCCTCCCGGTCGATCTTGACCTGGGTCGACAGCGGCGCGGGCCGAGCCCCGTCGATCAGCGCGTGCAGGTCGCGCAGCAGCGCCTCGACGTCGCCCCCGGGCACCCGCTCGGCGACCCGGGCGTCGAAGCTGTGCTCGAAGCTGTGGTCGTCGTCACTCACCCGGGCCCGCCTTTGGCCTGCTTCTCGGCCTGCTTGTCGGCCATGAGCTTCGCGGTCGCCGGCGGGACCATCGACGAGATGTCGCCGCCGAAGCGGGCGATCTCCCGGATGAGCTTGGAGGCGAGGTACGAGTGCTGGGAGCTCGCCGGGATGAACAGCGTCTCGACGCCCGACACCTTCTTGTTCATGTGGGCCTGCATCAGCTCGGACTCGAAGTCGGAGACGACCCGCAGGCCCTTGACGATGATGTCGGCCCCGACCTCCTTGGCCAGGTCGACGACGAGGCTGGAGAACATCGTGACCCGCACGTTGTCGAGGTGGGCGGTGGCCTCGACGACGAGCTGCTGGCGCTCCGCCAGCGTCAACAGGGGCTCGCCCTTCTGCGGGTTGCGGACCGCCGCCACCACCACCTCGTCGAACAGACGGGACGCGACCTCGATGATCTCGATGTGGCCGTTGTGGATCGGGTCGAACGACCCGGGGTAGAGGACGGTCGTCACGTGACCACGGTAGCCCTCGGGGCCCGCGCGGAGAGGGAACGGCCTCATCCGCGCTCGGCGAAGCCGACCCACGTGCCCCCGTAGCGGGCCTCCCGGGCCAGCCCCCAGCCGGGCGGCAGCGCGACCGGGCCGCCGGACTCGACGACCACCAGGTCGGCCGGCAGGCGCGCCAGCAGGTCGGGCCACGCCCCGAACGCGTACGGCGGGTCGCAGAAGACGACGCCGAAGCGCCCGCCGCCGTCGGCCCCGCGCTCGTCCGCCAGGCCGTCCAGCCAGCGCTCGACCGGGCCGGCCACGATCGTGGCCCGGTCCGCGACACCGCAGGTCTCGACGTTGCGGCGGATGGCCTGCAGCGCGGCGCGGTCGCGGTCGACGAACGTGGCGTGGGTCGCGCCCCGCGAGAGCGCCTCGATCCCGAGCGCCCCGCTGCCTGCGAACAGGTCCGCCACCGGAGCATCGCCCGGGGCGCCCCGGGCCCACAGCGCGTTGAAGATCGCCTCGCGGACCCGATCGGTCGTCGGGCGGGTCTGCGACCCCGGCGGGGCCACCAGCGGGCGGCCGCGGGCGGTGCCGGCGACGACCCGCATCACGGCACCGGCCGTTTCGCCATCGGGCGCACGCTACCGGGTGGCATCCTCGCGTCAGTGAGCGAGCGAAGCGAGCGAACCATGAGCACAGTGCGTTACTCGGCCCGCAGGGCCGATCGGTCATTGCGCACCCGAAGGGTGCGCCAATGAGCGACCCTGTGCGCGTGATCGAGATCGACCAGCCGGACGTGCGCAACGCCATCAACACGCGCACGGCGCAGCGGCTGCACGACGCGTTCATCGCGTTCGACTACGACGACGAGGCCCGCGTGGCGGTGCTCACCGGCGACGCCGCCGCGTTCTGTGCCGGGGCCAACCTCAAGGACCTGCCCCGGCTGCGGGACAGCGGCCCGCTCGGGCCCACCCGCCTGGTCCTGTCCAAGCCGGTGGTCGCCGCCATCGAGGGCTGGTGCGTGGCCGGCGGGATGGAGCTGGCGGCCTGGTGCGACCTGCGGGTCGCCGGCGACACCGCCCGGTTCGGCTGCCTCGAGCGCCGCTTCGGCGTCCCGCTGGTCGACGGGGGCACCTACCGGCTCCCCCGCATCGTGGGGCTCGGCCGGGCGCTCGACCTCATCCTCACCGGCCGCGAGCTCGACGCGGCCGAGGCCGAGCGCATCGGGTTCGTCGACCGGCTGGTGCCGGCCGGCACCGCGCTGTCGGCCGCCGTCGCCCTGGCCGAGCAGATCGCCGCCCACCCGTGGGGCTGCGTGGTGAGCGACCGGCGGGCGGTGTACGACGGCCTCGGGCTCGACCTGGTCGACGCTCTGGCCAACGAGGACCGCCTGGGTCGCGAGATCATCATGTCCGAGGACTTCGCCGCGGGCGTCGAGCGCTTCGGGACCCGCCAGCGCTCCCGGCGGGAGGGGTGACGCGGTGCACGTCGACACGGTCATCACCTGCATCGACTGCGGCGGCCGGGCCCACCTGATCTCCTACCCGCCGAACGAGGGCGACTGGGCGCCGGGCGACCTCGTGACCTACCGGTGCGAGGACTGCCTCGACCGCTGGGACCTCGTCGTCCCCGACGAGGACGGCAACGACCCCTACGGCTGAGGCACGGCGCGCTCGCCGCCGGCCTGTGACCGGCACACGGCCGGGACGTCCGGGCCACCCCCTCGGGTGTGATAGCCGTAGTCGGTCCACAACCGCATCGGAGACCACGATGAGCAGATCACTATCCACCCGAGGTGGCCGAGCGCTGGCCATCGGTGCGCTGGTTCCCCTGCTGGCGCTCGCGGCCGCGTGCGGCGACGACAACTCGTCCGACTCCAACAGCTCCGGTGGCGACGGCGGGTCCGGTGGCTCGCAGTCGAGCGAGGACTTCTGCAGCGACTTCGAGAGCCTCAACGAGCGCATGTCGGGCATCGACGACCCGTCCGGCGACCAGGTCCAGGACGCGCTCGGCCAGCTCCAGGACATCGACCCGCCGGCCGAGCTACAGGACGAGTGGGACGCGCTGGCCGACTCGCTCGAGAACCTCGACTTCAACGACGTCGAGAACGCCGACCCCGAGGCCGCGCAGAAGTTCAGCGACGCGATCGACAGCATCAGCGCCTACGTCGACGAGAACTGCGACATCCAGGAGTAGCGCCGCGGGTCACCAGCGTCGGGCGGCACGCGCGTGCCGCCGGCCGCGGGCCACGACCCACACGATCGCGGCGCGTTTTCTCCGCGGTTTCGGGTTCAGGTGAGGATCAGCACGACCAGGGCCAGCAGGACGACGGGCCCGGCGATCACGATGATGCCGAGCGTGGTCCACAGGGCCAGCGTGGTGAGGGCGATCGCCCGGGGGTGGAGCGGCTCGACCAGCGTGTCGAGGTGGTCGCGGGCGGCCGAGTCCTCCACCGCCCGCCGGATGGCGAGCAGCGACCGCCAGGCGGTCATGACCCCGCGCACCCCGCGCTCGTGGACGTCGATCATCTCCAGAGCCCCGGCGACCTCCCACAGGGCGTTCGGCACCTCGTCGATCAGCCCCATGATGTGCGTGGCGTCGCCGTAGGCGGTGCGGATCCGGCGCCCGTGCCACATCACCCGCAGCGGCGCGACCACCAGGGCGATGGCGAGGACGAGCGCCACGGGCAGCCACCACCAGGACTCGTACCGGGCCAGCAGCGGCAGCACGGCCAGGAAGGCGAGCCCTCCGGCGAGAAGACCCGCGGTCGCGCCCCAGGTGGAGAACCGGTGGATCACCCGGGCGGCCCAGCCGACGCGGGCGAGGACGCGCTCGTGCAGGCGGGCGGTCGTCTCGGGTGCGTCCGTCTCGGGTGCGGCCCGCGACGCCTCCTGATCCATCGGCGGGAAGCTAGCGGGGCGTACGGGTGGTGGGGGCGCGCCTCCGCCGCGATCTCCCGGCTCGTCGCGTTTGTCCGCGGAAGTGGTCGCCAGAGCGACCATTTCCGCGGACAAAACGCGGTTCAGACGGCGTCGAGGAAGTCGAGCACCCGCCGCATGAGCAGAGCGGTCGCCGCCTCGTCGTACGACGGGAGGGACGAGTCCGTGAACAGGTGGACGTTCCCGGGATAGAGGAACAGCTCGGCCAGCGGCGTGGATTCCACCAATGCACGCGCCGCGTCGATGTCGCCCTCCCCGGCGAACAGGGGGTCGGCGTCCATGCCGTGCACCTGGACGGGCACGCCCGCGGGCCACGCCTCGCCGAACTCGGACACCGGCAGGCAGGCCTCGAGGAGCAGGGCGCCGCGGGCGCCCGCCCGGGTCTGGGCGAGCTGCTGGGCCGGCATGACGCCGGACGAGAACCCGGCGTACACGAGCCCCGGTCCGAGCCCGCTGGCCGCGGCGACGCCGCGCTCGATCAGCGTGCCGAATCCCACCTCCCGGGCGTACGCGATGCCCTCGTCGAGCGTGTCGAACGTGCGCCCCTCGTTGAGGTCGGGAACGTGGACGGTGTGCCCGGCCCGCCGCAACTCGTCGGCGAAGGCCTCGACCCCCTTGGTGAGACCCTGGACGTGGTGGTACAGCACGAGCTCGGCCATCGTCGGCCCCCTCCCGTAGTTGATCCAAGACAGCGATTGATCCAAAAACTTCGAACGATCGAGGAGAGTAGTCTGATCCGGCATGTCGAGCAACCCCCCGGTCCCGGACTACGACCTGCGCGACACGATCGAGCTCACGACGCCGGCCCAGGTGCGGGCGATCAGCGACCAGCTGCGGACGACGATCCTGAGCCTGCTCCACGAGCGGGCGGCCACGGTGACCGAACTGGCCACGGCGGTCGAGCGGCCCAAGAGCACGGTCGCGCACCACGTCAACGTCCTGACCGACGCCGGACTGCTGCGCGTGGTGCGGACCAGGCGGGTGCGGGCGATCGACGAGCGCTACTACGGCCGCACCGCCCGGATGTTCTACGTCGGCGTCGGCCACCGGGCGGCCGGTGACGACCTCCCGCGGGACTTCAACGACTTCGAGGTCGCCGCCAAGGAGTCCGCCGCGGCGTACGAGGCCCGCAAGCTGTGGGCGTTCATCCGCCATGCCCGCATCTCGCCCGCGCAGGCGTCCGACTTCTGGCAGAAGATGAAGGCCCTGGTCGACGAGTTCGACCGGACCCCCCGCTCCGGCGACACGACCTACGGCTTCGCCGTCGGCATCTACCCCACGGAGTTCCCGACCCTGCCCGAGGAGCGGGACTGACTCGCGCTCCTACAGTGGGAGCCCGTCGAGCGGAGGGGATGAGGGGATGAGCGTGGGCGAGCCGGACGCGGCACCGCTGCCGCTCCGGTACCGCGCTGCGACAGCCGCCGACGCGGCCGGGATCGCCGCGCTGCACGCGGACAGCTGGCGGCGGCACTACCGCGGCGCGTACCCCGACGCCTACCTCGACGGCGACGTCGGCGCCGATCGCCTGGCGGTGTGGACCGAGCGGCTCGCCCACCCCGCGCCGGCCGACCGCACGACTGTCGTCGTCGACGCCGACGGGCGGATCGCGGGGTTCGTCCACACGATCCTCCACGAGGACCCCGAGTGGGGGGCGCTGCTCGACAACCTGCACGTGCGGAGCGACCTCAAGGGCACCGGCATCGGCACGCGCCTGGTGGCGCAGTCCGCCGCCGCGGTCGTCGCCGCCCCGCCGGTGACGGGCCTCTACCTCTGGGTGCTCGACGGCAACGACGCGGCCCGGGCGTTCTACGCCGCCCGCGGCGGCGCGTTCGTCGGTCAGGAGCCGTTCGACACCCCGGGCGGCGGCCGGGCGATCGGGCTGCGGGTGTCGTGGCCGGACCCCTCGGTCCTGCTCTGACGCCGACCTCCGGGGAGACTCGCCAGGACCGGGTCGGCAGATCTAGCCCTTCAGCAGGAAGTCGGCCTCGTCCTCGTCGAGGAACAGCGCCACCTCCGCCGCCAGGTCGGGATGGCGGCCCAGGCCCTCGTCGACCACGGCGAAGGCCACCTCCCGCGCCCGCTCGACCCACTCGCGGTCGCGGCGCAGCGACGCCAGCTTGAGGTCGCTGCGGCCCTTCTGGCGCTCGCCCATGATCGTGCCCTCGCCCCGCAGCTCGAGGTCGACCTCCGCCAGGGCGAAGCCGTCGGTCGACGCGACCAGGGCGCCCAGGCGGGCCTCGGCCTCGGGCGTCTCGGACGGGCTGACCAGGTAGCACCAGCTGCGCTCGCTGCCCCGGCCCACCCGGCCCCGCAGCTGGTGGAGCTGGGCGATGCCGAAGCGGTCGGCGTCGAGGACCACCATCACCGTCGCGTTGGGGACGTCCACGCCGACCTCGATGACCGTCGTCGCCACCAGCACGTCCAGGCGGCCCGCCCGGAACTGGTGCATCGTGGCCTCCTTGTCGGACGGGCCGATCCGCCCGTGCAGGAGGCCCAGCCGCAGGCCCGCCAGCTCGCCCTCGCCCAGCCGGGCCAGCGTGTCCTCGGCCGAGCGGGCCTCCAGCTTGTCCGACTCCTCGATCAGCGGGGTCACCACGTAGGCCTGGCGGCCGGCCGCCACCTCGCGGCGCACCGCGGCCCACACCTCGGCCTCGTCGTCCTCGCCCCGGGCCCACGTCGTGACGATCGGCTGGCGGCCCGCGGGCGGGTGGGCCAGGACCGTCACGTCGAGGTCGCCGTAGACGGTCATCGCCGCCGTGCGGGGGATCGGCGTGGCGGTCATGACCAGGACGTCGGGCACGGGCCCGCCGCCGGCCTTGTCCCGCAGCGCGGCCCGCTGCTCGACGCCGAAGCGGTGCTGCTCGTCGATGACCACCGCGCCCAGGGAGGCGAACTCGACGCCCTCCTGGATGAGCGCGTGGGTGCCGATGACCACGTCGACCTCCCCGGCCGCCAGCCCGGCCACGATGCGGCGGCGGTCGGCGGCGCCCACCCGGTTGGTCAGCAGCTCGACGCGGACCGGGCGGGCGCCGAACAGCGACGTGCCTGCATCTGGCACCTCGACCCCGTCGAGCAGCGCCCGGATCCCCTCGGCGTGCTGCTCGGCCAGCACCTCGGTCGGAGCCATGAACGCCCCCTGGTGGCCACCCTCGACCGCGGCCAGAAGTGTCCACGCCCCCACCAGCGTCTTGCCCGCGCCGACGTCGCCCTGCAGCAAACGGTGCATCGGGTGCGGCCCGGCCAGGTCGCCCGCGATCTCCGCGATCGCCGCCTCCTGGTCGGCGGTCAGGACGAACGGCAGCCCCGCCCGGAAGGCGTCGAGCAGGGGCCCGTCGACCCGGTGGCGGATGCCCTTGGTCGTGCGCTCGACGTGCCGCTTGCGCTGGACCAGCGCGAGCTGGACCCGCAGCAGCTCGTCGAGCACCAGGCGCCGGCGGGCGACCTCCTTGTGGGCCATCGAGTCGGGCGCGTGGATGCCGGCGAACGCCGCGTCGCGGGTGACCAGGTCGAAGCGGTCGAGCACCCACTCGGGCACCGGGTCGGCCATCCCCCGGGGCCGGGCCCGGCGCAGCACCTCCGCCACCCAGTCGCCGACCTCCCAGGTGGTGAGCCCGGCCTTCTCGGACTGCGGGTAGATCGGCACGATCCGCCCGGTGCGGGTGCTCGGCTTGTCGCCGAGGATGTCGACCACCGGGTTCGTCATCTGCCGGCGGCCGGCGTACATCTCCAGCTTGCCGAACAGGGCGGCCTCGGTGCCCGGCCGCAGCTGGCGCTCCCGCCACGCCTGGTTGAAGAACGTCACCCGGAGCTTGCCGCTGGCGTCGCCGACGTCGACCGTGACCAGCGCCCTGGGCGGCCGGCCCCTCGTGCGCCGCAGCGACGACCGCTCGACGGTCACGAGGACCAGCGCCTCCTCCCCCACCCGCAGGTCGCGGATGCGGCACTCGTTGGTGCGGTCGACGTAGCGCCGGGGGTAGTAGGTGAGCAGGTCGAGCAGGGTCTCGACCCCGACCGCCGCCAGCGAGGCGACCTTGCGGGCGCCCACACCCGCCAACCGGGACACCGGCCACGAGGCCAGCTCGCCGAGCGTGATGGGATCGTCGGGCACGGCGGAGGCGGGCGGCGCGGCCTACTCGACCCCGAACAGGTACGGGTAGAGCGGCTGCCCACCGTGGTGGACCTCGGGGCTCACGCCCGGCCGGTGATCGTCGAGCCACTCGGTGATGCGGCGGGTGTCGGCGGCGGTGGCGCCGTCGCCCTCGATGACCGTCACGATCTCGTGCTCGTCGCCGACGAGCACCTCCAGCAGCGCGATGGCGGCCTCGGCCGCGCTCGGGGCGACGGCCCGGATGCCGTCGCGGGCGATGCCCAGGTAGTCGCCCTCGGCGATCGGCCCGGCGTCGCTGACCGAGGCGCGCACGGCCCGGGTGACCTCGCCGGCCAGGACGTCGGCGGACAGCGCCGCCATCTCCTTCGCGTTCTCGTCGGCGGGGGCCTCGGGGTCATACGCCATCAGCGCCGCGAACCCCTCGGCGATGCCCCGGGTCGGCACCACCCGCACGGTGCGGGGGGTGTGGGCGTCGACCTGCTCGGCGACGGGGATGATGTTCTTGTTGTTGGGCAGGATGACGACGTTCTCGGCCGGGCACCGCGTCGACCGCCGCCAGCAGGTCGGCCACCGACGGGTTCATCGACTGGCCGCCGGCGACGATGCCCTGGACCCCGAGGCTGTAGAAGATCCGCTTGATGCCGTCGCCCGCGGCCACCGCGACCACCGCGGTGCGGACCGGCGTGCTGACGTGCGGCGGGATCTCGACGATGTCGGCGCCGGTGGCCTCGCGCACCCAGCGCTCCTCCTCGACCTGCTCGGCGAGGTCGGTGACCCGGATCTGCCGGGGACGGCCGGCGTCGACGGCGGCCTCGATGGCCGCGCCGATGTCGTCGGTGTGGATGTGACAGTTCCAGATGCCGTCGCCGCCGACGACGACGATCGAGTCGCCGACGCCCGCCCACACGTCCTTGAACGCAGGGATGGCCTCGTCGGGCGCCTCCAGGAAGTACATGACCTCGTAGCGCAGGTCGGAGGAGCCCTCGCCGTGCTCGTCGGCCGTGTGGTCGACCATCCGGGCATCGGCCCGGACCGCGCCCTCCCCGACCCGGGGCTCGGGCACGGGCCGGCCGTCGACGACGTGGGCGAGCACGTCCACCAGCAGCAGGTAGCCGGCGCCGCCGGCATCGACCACCCCGGCCTCGGCCAGCACCGGCAGCTGCTCGGGCGTGCGCTCCAGCGCCTCGGCGCCCGCGTCCCGGGCGGCCTCGATCACCGCGATCAGCGCGGGCTCGCCGCCGGTGCCGCCGGCGGTGCCCTCGGCGGCCTCGGCCGTCGCCCGCACGACCGTCAGGATCGTGCCCTCGACCGGGCGCATGACCGCCTGGTACGCGGCGTCGGAGGCCGACCGCAGCGCGGCGGACCAGCGTGGCTCCGTCGCACCCGCCGGCCGCGCCGATCACCGACACGAGCCCCCGCAGCACCTGGGACAGGATCACGCCCGAGTTGCCGCGGGCGCCCATGAGCGAGCCGTGGCTGATGGCCTTGCACACCGAGGTCAGGTCGTCACCGGTCGCGTCGAGCGACTCGACCACCGACACCAGTGTCAGCGACATGTTGGTGCCGGTGTCGCCGTCGGGCACGGGGTACACGTTGAGGCGGTTGATCGGCTCGCGGTGCGCGGCCAGCGCATCCTTGTAGCCCCGGATCACGGCCGCCAGGCCGGTGGCGTCCAGGTGGTCGAGCGCGGTCACGGGGGTGGATGATAAGTGACGCGCCGAGTGGTCCCGCTTTGGGCCGTCCTGCGACCGTTCCGATACGGTGACACAACCCAATCGTGAGCGGACGAACAAGGGAGCCGATCGGTGCAAGGCGTGATCAAGTCCTACGACCCCGGGTCTCGGGACGGGATCGTGATGCGCGACACCGACCTCTCCGAGGTCGACCTGGCGCCGGACGCGCTGGAGGGTTCCGTGTTCCGTCTGCTCCGCCAGGGGCAGCGTGTGATCTTCGACCTCGACGCCGAGGGCCGGGCCACGCACCTGCGGTTGGGATCGGAGGTTGACATGGGGACGCCCGGGCTCGATCCCGAGCGCTTCCCCAGCGAGGACCGCACCGCGCCGTAGCACGACTGACCAGGCCCACACCAGGACACGGGGACCGGAGGACCATGGCTGCCACGACCACCAACCAGAAGCTGCAGGACTGGGTCGAGCACTGGGCGGGGGTATTCCAGCCAGACCGGGTCGAGTGGTGCGACGGCTCCGACGAGGAGTGGGACCGCCTGACCCGGCTGCTCGTCGACGGCGGGACGTTCCGGCGGCTGGCCGAGGACCGCCGGCCCAACAGCTTCCTCGCCCTGTCCGACCCCGGCGACGTCGCCCGGGTCGAGGACCGGACCTTCATCTGCTCGGCCCGGGAGGCCGACGCCGGCCCGACCAACAACTGGCGCGACCCGGCCGAGATGCGGGCCGAGCTCACCGGGTTCTTCTCCGGGTCCATGCGGGGCCGGACCATGTACGTGGTGCCGTTCTCGATGGGGCCGCTGGGCTCGCCCGATCGCCCACATCGGCGTCCAGCTCACCGACTCGCCGTACGTGGCGGCGAGCATGAAGATCATGACCCGCATGGGTCAGGGCCCCCTCGACGTCCTCGGGGCCGACGGCGAGTTCGTGCCCTGCGTCCACTCGGTCGGCTACCCGCTGGTCGACGCCGACGGCAACCGGCGCGACGACGTGGCCTGGCCGTGCGACGCCGAGAACAAGTACATCGTCCACTTCCCCGAGGACCGGGAGATCTGGTCGTACGGCTCGGGCTACGGCGGCAACGCCCTGCTCGGCAAGAAGTGCTTCGCCCTGCGGATCGCCTCGACCATGGCCCGCGACGACGGCTGGATGGCCGAGCACATGCTCATCCTCGGCGTGACGCCGCCGGGGGGCGAGAAGCGCTACATCGCCGCCGCCTTCCCGTCCGCCTGCGGCAAGACCAACATGGCGATGATGATCCCCACCCTGCCGGGGTGGAAGATCGAGACCGTCGGCGACGACATCGCCTGGATGAAGTTCGGCGACGACGGGCGGCTCCACGCCATCAACCCCGAGGCGGGGTTCTTCGGCGTCGCCCCCGGCACCGGCGAGGACACCAACCCCAACGCGATCGCCGCGCTCTACGCCAACTCGATCTTCACCAACGTCGCCCGCACCGACGACGACGACGTGTGGTGGGAGGGCCTGTCCGCGCCGCCGGCCCACGTCGTCGACTGGCGGGGCAACGACTGGACGCCCGAGAGCGACGCGCCGGCCGCCCATCCCAACGCGCGCTTCACCACGCCGGCGGCCCAGTGCCCGTCGATCGCGCCGGAGTGGGAGGACCCCAAGGGCGTGCCGATCTCGGCCATCCTGTTCGGCGGGCGCCGGGCGACCAACGTGCCGCTGGTGACCGAGGCGTTCGACTGGGACCACGGCGTGTTCCTCGGCTCGATCATGAGCTCGGAGACCACGGCGGCCCAGGCCGGCGCGGTCGGCAAGCTGCGGTTCGACCCGTTCGCGATGCTGCCGTTCTGCGGCTACAACATGGGCGACTACTTCGCCCACTGGCTGGAGATCGGCCGGGCCACCGACGTCGACAAGCTGCCCAAGCTGTTCTGGGTCAACTGGTTCCGGCGGGGCGAGGACGGCTCGTTCCTGTGGCCCGGGTTCGGCGACAACAGCCGGGTCGTCAAGTGGGTGGTCGAGCGGGTCGCGGGCGAGGGCGAGGCGGTGGACACGCCGATCGGCCGGGTCCCGGCCCCCGGCGCCATCGACACCACCGGCCTCGACGTCGACGCGGACACGATGAACCGGCTCGCCGAGGTCGACGCCGACTCGTGGCGGGCCGAGCTGCCCCAGATCGAGGACCACTACCGCTTCATCGGCGACACGGTCCCCGCCGAGCTGCGGGAGCAGCTCGAGGAAATGGAGAAGCGCCTGGCCGCTGCGGGCTGATCAGCTCACGGCGAACAGCGCCATCATCGGGAGCAGCTCCGCGGCCGCCGCCGGCGCCTCGTGGCCGAGGTCCCGGTAGACCGCGGCGACGTTGGCGACGAGCCGCTCGCCCTCGCCCCAGCCCGCGTAGGGCCCGAGATCGATGTCGCGCGCCGCGTCGACCACCGACATGCCGGCCTCGGCCCGCGCCCCGGCCTCGGCCAGGAGGAAGCGGAAGTAGTCGGCCTGGGTGGCGACCTCGGCCGTCCCGCACACGGGCCCATGGCCGGGCACGACCACGGGCGGGTCGAGAGCGACGATGCGGTCGCAGGCGGCGATCCAGTTGGCCACCGGGCCGGCCCAGACGATCGGGTGGCCGCCGTTGAACAGGATGTCGCCCGTGTAGACCACGCCCGCGTCCGGCAGGTGCGCGATCACGTCGCCCTCGGTGTGGGCCGGGCCGACCTCGATCAGGTGCAGCTCGCGGTCGCCGACCCGCAGGGTCAGCTCGCCGTCGAAGGTCGTGGTGGGGGGCACGATCTCGATGCCCTCGAAGTCGAACGGCGCCCACATCCGCCCGATCATCTCGCCCGCGGGGCCCTCGGGCGGGTTGGCCGCCAGCGCCGCCAGCAGCGACGGCGGCAGGCCGCCCATCTCCTCGGCGCAGGCCCGGGACCCCACGATCTCGGCGTCGCGCACGAGCTGGTTGCCCCAGCAGTGGTCGCCGTTGGCGTGGGTGTTGACGACGGTGCCGATCGCCGCCGCGGCCGGGACCACGGCCCGCATGGTCGCCAGCATCTCCGCCGTCAGCTTCAGGTCGAACAGCGTGTCGACCAGCAGCGTGGCGTCGCCGTCGACGACGAGGCCCGCGTTGCTCCACCCCCAGCCGCCGTCGGGTTGCAGATAGGCGAAGGCCCGGTCGGCGACCTCGTGCAGTCCCTTGGTGTACGGATGCTCCCCCATCCGGCCATCCTCGCGCACATTACGATCCGTGACCGTTACGACGGCGAGGGAGGACCCGATGGCTGTCAGCGCGTACATCCTCATCCAGACCGAGGTCGGCAAGGCCGCCCAGGTCGCCGAGGAGGTGGACAACATCGACGGGGTGGTGTCCGCCGAGGACGTCACCGGTCCCTACGACGTCATCGCCCGAGCGGAGGCCAGCACGGTCGACGAGCTGGGCAAGATGGTCGTGAGCCGGGTCCAGATGATCGAGGGGATCACCCGCACGCTCACCTGCCCGGTCGTCCACCTCTGACCGCCTCGCCGGTCAGCGGGCGGTGCCCACCACCATCGCCCGGATGGCCAGGCCCATGAGGAACAGCCCGCCCAGCCCGTAGAGCAGGTAGCGCTGGCGGGCGACCTGCTCCCGGTAGCTGTAGATGATGCCGACGGTGGCGAGGGCCACGAACCCGTAGAACGCGTGGAACCGGGGCACCTCGCGGTCCTCGGCGGTCACGAGCAGCACGCCCAGCACCACCTCGACGACGATGGTCAGCTCGGCGGCGGCGGTCGCCCACCACAGGGCCCGGTGCCGGAGCGGCGCCCACCAGTGGGCGCCGAGCGCCCAGAGGCCGACGGCCGCGTTCGCGAGGACGACCACCCACGCCCAGGCGACGTGCGCATCGCGCAGGCTCACGGGTTCGGGTCGCTCCGGCGGCCGCGGCGGTGACGGCGGGCTCAGCCCTGGCCGGGCGAGGTCGTCGACACCTCGTAGGACCACAGCTCGCTCGACACCGACACCGGCCCGCCGTGGGGCGAGGGTCGGTCGGCGCCCTGGTGGCCGTGGCCGAAGGCCGGGCTGTTCACCCAGGCCCGGAAGGCCTCCTCGTCGCGCCACCGCGTGATCACCAGCCACGTCGTCCGGTCGTCGGTCGGCTTGAGCAGCTCGAAGCCCTCGAACCCGTCCTGGTTGTCGACCGCGCCGGCCCGGGCGGCGAACCGCCGGCCCAGCTCGTCGCCGGCGTCCGGCGGGACCGTGATGGCGTTGATCTTGATGACGGTCACCCGGCCGACGCTAGGCCAACCCGCGCCGGGGCCGAAACCCGGGGCCGGCGCACCCCTCGCGTCCGGGCTAGCGGCTCGGCTCGGGTGGGACCAGTAGCTCGTCGTCGCGGTGGTCGGCAGGCACGCCGTGGCGGATGAAGAACTCCGTGCCCATGGCGGCGGCGAAGACGCCCGGCTCCATGGCGAGGAACGCGCCCGTGTCGCCGACCTGGGTGGCGTGGGCCGCCATCGACGCCCGCTTGCGGTCGAGCCACGGCGTGACGTCGATGCGGGTGGTGATGACGGCGTCGGGCATGCCGAGCAGCACGTCCGGATCGTCGAGGTCGGGCGCACCCTCGCCGAAGTCGACACCCGCCTCGCGGGCGGCGGCCAACAGTCGCCGGATGTGGTCCCGGCTCATCGTCGCCTCCAGCACCTGGGGCGTCCCGGCCAGCTCGGCGGCCCGGAGCCCCACCCGGTGGACCTGGATGTGGTCGGGGTGGCCGTAGTTGCCCTGACGGTCGTAGACCGTGAGCACGTCGGCCGACTCCTCGTCCAGCAGCGCCGCCAGCCGGGCCGCCGCCTCCTCGACGGTCGGCCTGCCAGAAGCAGGCCGGGTCGTCGTTGTCCGGCGTGCCGGCCATGCCCGAGTCGCGGTAGCCGAGCCACACGATGCGGGCCGTGCCGATGGCGGCCGCCGAGCGCTCGGCCTCGCTGACACGCCGCTCGACCAGAGACTCGCCCGCGGCCAGGATGCCGTCGGGGTACTCGCCCAGCTCGCCGCCGGTGGCGTACACGATGACGACCCGGTGGCCCTCGTCGACGGCGCGCGACAGCGTGCCGGCCGACGTGATGCACTCGTCGTCGGGGTGGGCGTGGAAGGCGACGATGGTGGCCATCGCCCTCCTCCCTATCACGCGATCGCGCCGGCCTCGCGCAGCTTTGCGATGCGGTCGGCGTCGAACCCGGCCTCGGCCAGGATCTCGTCGGTGTGCTGGCCGGCGTGCGACGGCGGCCTCTCGACGGCGCCCGGCGTGCGGCTGAACCGGGGCGCGGGCCCGGGCTGGCGGATCCCGGCGACCTCCACGAACGTGCCCCTGGCGACGTTGTGCGGGTGCTCGACCGCCTCGGGGATGGCCAGCACCGGGGCGAAGCACACGTCGCTGCCCTCCATCAGCTCGCACCACTCGTCGCGGGTCTTCGTGCGGAAGATGGCGGCCAGGCGCTCCTTCATCGCCGGCCACTCGGCCCGGTCGTGCTGCCAGGGCAGCTCCTCGCCCTCCAGGCCGGTCAGCCGCAGCAGCTCGGCGTAGAACTGGGGCTCGATCGAGCCGATCGACACGTAGCGGCCGTCGGCGGTCGCGTAGACGTCGTAGAAGTGGGCGCCGGTGTCGAGCATGTTGGTCCCCCGCTCGTCCTCCCAGATGCCCATGGCCCGGAACGAGTGGGTCATCGTCATGAGCGCGGCCGCGCCGTCGACCATCGCCGCGTCGATGACCTGGCCCTTCCCCGACGTCCGGGCCTCGAGCAGCCCGGCCAGCAGGCCGTACGCCAGCAGCAGGCCGCCGCCGCCGAAGTCGCCGACCAGGTTGAGCGGCGGCACCGGCGCCCCGCCCCGGCGGCCGATCGGGTCGAGCGCCCCGGCCAGCGCGATGTAGTTGATGTCGTGGCCCGCGGTCGACGCGTAGGGCCCGTCCTGGCCCCAGCCGGTCATGCGCCCGTAGACGAGCCGCGGGTTGCGGGCCAGGCACTCCTCGGGCCCGATCCCCAGCCGCTCGGCCACGCCGGGCCGGAAGCCCTCGAACAGGGCGTCGGCCCGCTCGACCAGGCTCGAACACGACCTCGACCCCGTCCGGGCTCTTGAGGTCGACGCCGACCGAGCGCCGGCCCCGGGCCAGGAAGTCCGCGGGCGGGCGCTCGGGGTCGCCGCCCTGCACCGACTGGACCCGGTCGACCCGGATCACCTCCGCGCCGAGGTCGGCGAGCATCATCCCGCAGAACGGCCCCGGGCCGATGCCCGCGATCTCGACGATGGTGATTCCGGCCAACGGGCCCATGCGTGTCTCCTCCTACGGAGCCGAGGTTTCGGGACGGGGGTCGCGGTCCGACCCCGCGATGTGGGCGGTCACGGCCTCGACCAGGTGGGGCCACAGCGGGCGGGGCGTGTCGTGGCCCATGTCCTCGACGATCAGCAGCTCGGCGCCGGGGATGACCTCGGCGGTGCGCCGGCCGCCGGTCGGCAGGATCAGCGTGTCGGCCGTGCCGTGGATGACCAGCGTGGGCACGTCCAGCTCGGCGAGCCGGGCCGAGCGGCTGCCCGACGCGGTGACCGCGGCGAACTGGCGGGCGACGCCGTCCGGGTCGACCCCGCGGTCCCAGGCCTCGCCGGCCTCCCGGCGCAGCTCGTCGGGGTCGTAGAGGCCGGGGCTGCCCCACACGCCGGCGTGGTCGACCGCCGCGTCCTGGTACTCCTCGCGGCTGCGGGACGGGGCGCGGGTCAGCTCCGCGTAGGCCTCCGGGGTCGACCCGCCGACGTCGCGGTCGCCGGTCGTGGACATGATCGAGATCAGGCTCCGCACCCGGTCCGGGTGCTCGATGGCCACGGCCTGGGCGATCATCCCGCCCATCGACACGCCGAGCACGTGGGCCCGGTCGACGCCGAGGGCGTCGAGCACGGCGACGGCGTCGGCGGCCATGTCGGACAGCAGGTAGGGCACCGGCGGCGCCTCGCCCGCGGCGAGCGCCTGCCGCACGGCCCGCATGTCGACCGGCTCGCCCATGTGCGTCGACAGCCCGGTGTCCCGGTTGTCGAACCGGACGACGTGCAGCCCGCGATCGACGAACGCGGCGCAGAAGTCGGGCCGCCAGCGGATCATCTGGCTGCCGAGCCCGTTGATCAGCAGCAGCGTCGGGTCGGCCGGGTCCCCGAACGACTCGTAGTTGACCTCGATCCCGGAGCCCGTGGCGATCGGCATGGCGGCCATCGTGTTGCGGATTGACCGGTCGGTCAAGCCGAGCGGCCGCCGGCGGTGGGATCCACGTCGCGAACCGCCTCCCGGGCCGCTACGTTTGCCGGCCGCATGTCCGACGCCCGCACCGACGAGCTGACCGGCGCGGTCGTGGTGGTGGCCGGGGGCCGCCAGCACCGGCCCAACCGCCCGTCCAGCGCGTGCCCGTTCTGCGTGGGCGGCACCGAGGCGCCCGAGCCCT
Organism: uncultured Acidimicrobiales bacterium; assembly: GCA_963830865.1. Lineage (GTDB taxonomy): Bacteria > Actinomycetota > Acidimicrobiia > Acidimicrobiales > VFJN01 > ZC4RG19. The sequence goes on from CAWHNU010000005.1 coordinate 186,088, forward strand.
ACGACGTTCTGGCGTTCCCCAACCGCTGGCCGTCGATGCCGGGCGACCGCTGCGAGGTGGTGCTCTACACCCCGCACCACGAGCTGACCTTCGCCGACCTGGCCGGCGAGCGCGCCCGCCGGGTCGTCGACCTGTGGGTCGAGCGCACCGAGGTGCTGGGCGACCGCCCGGACGTCGACTACGTGCTGGTGTTCGAGAACCGGGGCGACGAGGTGGGCGCCACCATCTCGCACCCCCACGGGCAGATCTTCGCCTACGACCACGTGCCCGCGGTGCCGCTGGCCGAGCTGCGCCGGGCAGCCCGGGGCGACTGCTCGCTGTGCCGGGCCCCGGCGGCCGACCTGCGCGTGGCCGACGCGCTCGGCTGGCGGGCCTGGGTGCCGGAGGCCAGCGCCTACCCCTACGGACTGGTGCTCGCACCCGACGTCCACCGCGCCGACCTGCCGGCGCTCGACGGTCCCCAGCGCGACGGGTTCGCCGACCTGCTGGTCGACGTGCTCGGGCGGCTCGACCGGCTGTTCGATGCCCCGCTCCCCTACATGCTGTGGATCCACCAGCGCCCGACCGACGGCGCCGCCTGGCCCGAGGCGCACGTCCACGCCCACGTCGTGACCCCGATGCGCACGCCGCAGGTCCAGCGGTTCGTGGCGGCGGCCGAGCTGGGCAGCGGCGAGTTCGTCAACCCGGTGGTCCCCGAGGACGCCGCGGCCGCCCTGCGGGAGGCGTGAGATGGGGCTGCGGGCGTTCGCGCCGGGGCGGGTCAACCTGATCGGCGACCACACCGACTACATGGGCGGGCTCGTGCTGCCCATGGCGATCGGCCTCGGCACCGAGATCACCGGCGACCGCGGCGGCAACTGGGTGATGCTCGGCTCCGACCGGTTCCCGGGCGTGGCCGAGGTGCCGCTCGACGGCGGCGACGACCCGGCCGAGATCGAGCCGCGCTGGGCCCGGTACGTGGCCGCAGTCGTCGCCGAGGTGCGGCCCGACGACGGCCTGGTCGGGATGGTGCAGTCGACGCTGCCGCCCGGCAGCGGGCTGGCGTCGTCGGCCGCCCTGGCGGTGGCCGTCGCCTGCGCGCTCGGTGCCGACCGCAGCGATCCGGTCGCCCTGGCCCAGGTGTGCCAGCGGGCCGAGCAGCGGGCGGTGGGGGTCCCGGTCGGGATCATGGACCAGCTCGTGGCGCTGGCCGCGAGCGAGGGCACGGTGCTGCGCATCGACTGCGACTCGCTGGCCGTCGAGCCCGTCCGGTTCCCCGAGGACGCCGAGATCGTCGTGCTGCACTCGGGCGAGCACCGGGAGCTGTCGGGATCGGCGTACGCCGAGCGCCGGTCGCAGTGCGACGAGGCCGAGAAGCTGGTCGGCCGCCTGCGGGACGCCTCCCCCGTCGACGTCGAGGCCATCGAGGACCCGGTGCTGCGCCGGCGGGCCCGCCACGTGACCACCGAGAACCGCCGGGTCGACGCGGTGGCGCACGCGCTGGCGGCGGACGAGCTGGCCTACGCGGGCGAGCTGCTGGTCGCCAGCCACGCCAGCCTGCGGGACGACTTCGAGGTGTCGACGCCGGCCCTCGACGCGCTGGTCAACAACGTGCGGGGCGTGCCGGGAGTGTACGGCGCCCGGGTGACAGGCGCCGGCTTCGGCGGCTGCGTCGTGGCGCTGTGCCGGCCCAAGACCCGGATCAACGGCCCGGTCGTGTGGCGGGGCCGCCCGGCACCCGGCGCCAGCCTCGCCACCGGCGACGACGTGACCCCGCTCCACGGCTAGCGCCACGGGCGCCGTCGCACGGTCACTGGAGCTGCTGGCGCAGCCGGTCGAGCGCGGCCGGCGTGCGCACGCCCCACCAGAACAGGTCCTGGCCGTCCACGAGGACGACCGGCGCCACCTCGGCCAGCAGCGGGACGTGGCGCTCGCGGAACGGGTAGGGCTCGCTCGGCGCCAGCACGACGTCCGGCCGGCGGGCGGCTGCCTCCTCCAGCGTCACCGTCGGGTAGCGCTCGCCGGCGTCGGCGAACACGTTGGCGACGCCCGCCGCCGCCAGGAGCGACGAGCCGTAGGTCCCGCCCGACAGCGTCATCCACGGACGCTTCCAGATCGGCACGAAGGCCGACAGCCGGGGCGCCGGCGGTCCGCCGGGCGGCTCGGCGATCGCGGCCGCCTCCCCGTCCACCCCCACGAGGCCGGCGAGCATCCGCAGGGCCGGGGCGACGTCGGCCACCGCGTCGATCGACAGCGACGCCACGGTGACCCCGGCGTCGGCCAGCGCGTCGGCGTCCTCGCGCCGGTTCTCCTCGACGCACATGACGACGAGGTCGGGCCGCAGGGCGGCGATGGCGGCCACGTCCGGGTCCTTGGTGCCCCCGACGTGGGGCAGGTCGGGCTGCTCGCAGAAGCGGGTGCAGGCGACCGGGGTCACGCCCCAGGCCAGCAGCGTCTCGGTCACCGACGGCACGAGGCTCACGACCCGCGCCGCGGCTGGGGGCGCGGTCACATGCGGTCGAGGAGCTGCGCCTTCTTGCGGGCGAACTCCTCCTCGCTGACGATGCCCTGCTTGCGCAGCTCGTCGAGTTGGCGGATCTGGTCGGGGATCGAGTCGTCGTGGTCGGCCCCGGCGGCCGTGCCGGCGGCGGCGGACAGGCCCACCCGGTCGAACTTGCGGTTCTCGTTGGCCTCGATCTGCCGGTAGATCTCGTTCTGCACCGCCACGGGGTGCTTCACGTTGGAGAACCGCTGGCGGCCCATCTCGCCGGCGGACTCGATCACCAGGTCGCCGGCCCCGACGATCCGCTCGAAGATCGACTGGCGGAAGAACACGGTGTTGACCCGGTCGAGCGGGATCTCGATGCCGTGCTTGGCCAGCACCCCGTGGCGGTAGATCAGCCGGTCGGTCGTGACCACGAAGTTGGTCGTGACCCAGCGCAGGTAGCGCCAGCCGAACCAGCACAGGAACCCGATGATCACGAGGCCGACCGAGACCGACAGCGCGCTCCCGTCGGTCCTGGTCAGCACGACGATGCCGGCGATCGTCACGCCGATCAGCGCGAGCAGGGGCGGGGCGAAGAACCACCAGTGCGGGTGGAGGTCGAGGACGATCTCCTCGTTGTCGTTCAGCAACTTCCGCGGGAACGGCACGGGCTCACAGTAATCCCGCGCCGGACCGGCGGAGCGCCGCGGCCAGGTTCAGGCCCAGCCCAGCTCGGCCAGTCGATGGTCGTCGATGCCGAAGTGGTGGGCGATCTCGTGCACGACCGTGATCGTCACCTGCTCGACCACGTCGGCCTCGCTGGCGCACATGGCGCAGATCGGTAGCCGGAAGATCGTGACCCGGTCCGGCATGACCAACCCGCCGGCCCCGTACCAGGCGCCCCGCTGCGTGAGCGGCACCCCGTCGTAGCGGCCCAGCAGGCCGCCCCGGGCGACGCCGTCCTCGACGAGGACGACGACGTTGTCGATGAGGCGGGCCAGCTCGTCGGGGATGCCGTCGAGTGCCTCGCCGACCAGGTCCTCGAACCGGTCGGGCGGGACGTCGATCACGGGCTAGAGGGTACGCGGGCGAATACTGTCTGCGGCGGTGGCCGACCACCTGCTGCACGATCTCGACGAGGCCCAACGGCGGGCGGTCACCTCCCCGGCCCGGCCCCTCGCGATCCTGGCGCCCGCGGGGTCCGGCAAGACCCGGGTGCTCACCCGGCGCATCGCCTGGCGGGTGGCGACCGGCGACGCGGACGCCAGCCACGTGCTGGCGCTCACGTTCACCCGGCGCGCCGCCGGCGAGCTGGCCGCCCGGCTGCAGGCGCTGGGCCTGCGGGGCGGGGTGGCGTCGGGGACGTTCCACGGGGTGGCCTACGCCCAGCTCCGGTCCCGGTGGGCCGACGAGGGACGGCCGGCGCCGGGCCTGCTCACCCGCAAGTCCCGGCTGCTGGCGCCCCTCGTCGCGGGCACGCCCCTGTCGGTCGCGCAGGCGGCCGGCGAGATCGAGTGGGCCAAGGCGCGGCTGGTCGGGCCCGACGGCTACGCCGAGGCCGCGGCCGCCGCCCGGCGGCGCCAGCCGGCGCCGGCCGCCCGGGTCGCAGAGGTCTACCGCACCTACGAGGACGACAAGCGGCGGGCCCGGATGGTCGACTTCGACGACCTGCTGCGCCTGTGCTCCCACCTGATCGAGACCGACGAGGCGTTCGCCGCGGCCCAGCGCTGGCGGTTCCAGCACCTGTTCGTCGACGAGTTCCAGGACGTGAACCCCCTCCAGCTGCGGCTGCTGGAGGCGTGGCGGGGCGACCGCCACGACCTGTGCGTCGTCGGCGATCCCCACCAGGCGATCTACGGCTGGAACGGCGCCGACGCGGGCTTCCTCGACGGCTTCCGCCGGCTGTACCCGCCGGCCGAGGTCGTGAGCCTCGACGACAACTACCGCTCGACCCCCCAGATCCTCGACGCCGCCGCCGACGTGCTGCGCCGGGCCGGGGCCGGCGAGCGGGCGGTGCGGCCGCGGCGGATCGACGGCGCGCCCGTCCGGCTGGCCCGCCACGCCGACGAGCGGGCCGAGGCCGCGGCGATCGCCCGGGCGGTGCGCGACCGCCGCGGCCCGCGGGCGCCGTGGTCGGCGCAGGCGGTGCTGGTCCGGACCCACGCACAGGTGCCGGCCATCACCGAGGCGCTGCGGCTGACCGCCGTCCCCCACCGGGTGCGGGGCGCCGACGCGGTGCTGGAGAGCCGGATGGGCCGGGCCGCGCTCGACCTGCTGCGCCGCGACGGCGGCCGCCTCGCGGGCTGCCTGCCGGACCTGGTGGCGCTGCGCGACGGCGACGGCGGGCCCGGCGACGGCGATGGCGACGGCGGCACCGGCGACGGCGATGGCGGATCCGGCGCCATCGACGTTCTCGTGCGCCTGGCCGAGGACCACCTGCGCCTCGACCCCGGCGCGACCGCGGGCGGGTTCGCGTCCTGGCTGGTGGCGACCGTGGCCGCCGAGGGCACCGACGGGCGGTCCGACGCGGTCACGGTGGCCACGTTCCACGCGGCCAAGGGGCTGGAGTGGCCGATCGTCCACCTGGCCGGGCTGGAGGACGGGCTGGTGCCGATCGCGCACGCCCGCACGGTCGCCCAGCGCAAGGAGGAGGCCCGCCTGCTGTACGTGGCGATGACCCGGGCCGAGGACGAGCTGGTGTGCACGTGGGCCGCCGAGCGCCGGGTCGGCGCCGGGGCCCCGGCCGAGCGCCGCCTGACCCCGTGGCTCGACGGCCTGGCGGCCGACCGTGCCGTCGCGGCCGCTCCCGGCGCCACCCACCGCAACGGCGACGGCGGTCGGCCGGGGCCGGACGGCCCGGCGCCGGGGTGGCGCGAGCACCTGGCCGACCAGCGGTCCCGGCTGGCGGGCGCCGCGGCCGGTCCCACGCCGGAGCCGGCGCTGGCCGCCCTGCTGTCGTGGCGCGAGGCGTCGGCCCGGGCGGCCCGGGTCGAGCCGGCGGCGCTGGTGGACGACCGGCTGCTGGAGGCGATCGCCGCGCGCCGTCCGGCCACCCGCGACGAGCTGATCGCGGTGCCGGGGATGGGCCCGGTCCTGGCCGCGCGGGTGGGCGACGGCCTGCTGGCGGCGCTGCACGACCCCGCCGGCGGCTGAGAGGGCGAGAGGACATCCGTGGACTTCACCGTCGATCAGGTCTTTGCCATCCCGGGAGACGCGCTGGCCGAGGCGTACGCCTCGCCGGACCTGTACCCCCACCTCCGTGGCCTGCCCAAGCTCGACACCCCCGAGGTGCTCGGCCATCGGGTCGAGGGCGCGACGGTCCATCTCGACATCCGCTACCGGTTCGTGGGCGAGCTCTCGCCGGCCGTGACCGCGGTGATCGACCCCCGCCGACTGACCTGGGTCGAGCACAGCGTCCACGACCTGGCCACCCGGCGCATCACCTACCGCCTGGCCCCCGACCACTACCCCGACCGGCTGGAGTCCTCGGGCTCGTGCGCGGTCACCGACCGCACCAACGGGGGCAGCGTCCGCACGGTCACCGGCAGCGTCAAGGTCAAGGCGCTGATCGTCGGCTCGGCCGTCGAGCGGGCGATCGTGTCCGGCCTGCGCGAGCACCTCGCCAGCGAGATCCCCCCGGTCGAGCGGTTCGTGGAGTCCTGGGCCTGATCCCACTCAGGGTGGCGTGCGGTTGACGGCTCGCACGCTCGGCGCGACAAGTGGGGTATGGGTGATCCGTTCGACTTCTTCATCGACGAGAGCGGCTGGCCCTACCCGGACGGGGGCGACGACGGCGAGCAGCGCCCCGACCACGAGCCGGCAGCCGACGTCCGCTTCGGCACCGACGAGGACGCGATCGCCCTCCACGCCCTGACCCCCCAGGTGCTGTCGATCCTGTCCCGCACCGAGAGGGCGGCGGTCGCGGCCCGCTTCGGCCTCGACGGCCACGACCCGATGACGATGGCCGAGCTGTCCGAGTCGCTCGGCCTGTCCCGCGACCGGGCCCGGGTGGCGCTGTCCGGCGGGCTCACCAAGCTGCGCACGGTGCTCGGCGACGGCCAGCTCTGACGCCGACCGTCACTCGGGTGGGCCGAGGGCGATCTCCCGGTTGCGGCGCAGCTCGGTCATCTTGGCGAAGTCGATGGCGATGAACAGGCCCTCGCCCTCGGCGCACAGGCGGTCGCCGGCCATGAGGGTGCCGTGGGTGAAGGTCTTGCGGCCCTCGACGCCGACCACCCGGGCGGCGAAGTCCAGCTCGGTGTGCAGCGGCGTCGGGCTGCGGTAGTTGATCGTCAGGCGGCCGGTCATGCCGGGGCGTCCGCCGAGCGACTGGGCCGAGCCGAGCACCTCGTCGAACGCCGCGGCCACGTAGCCGCCGTGGACGCAGCCCGGCGGGCCCTCGTACGCCGAGCCGAACGTGACCCTGCCCCGGAGGACGTCGCCGTCGCCCCACAGCTCGATCGGCGGGGCCAGCGGGTTGGCCTTGCCCAGCACCGGGCTGTGGTCGAAGAACGCGTGGGGGTCCGGCCCGGCCAGCGGCGACTCGCTGAAGCCCTCGTAGAGCGACCCGCCCGGGAAGGCGTCCATGCGGTCGGCCAGCCGCTCCAGCTCGTCGGCCGCCGCCGCCAGCTCGTCGTCCGGCGCCGGGCTGCCGTGCAGGCGGTGGATCACGCGCCGCAACGCGTCGCCCATGCGGTGCAGCTGGGCGCGCCGGGGGGAGACCGGGTCGGCCGCGGTCCGGCGCAGCCACTCCGGCCACTCGGGCGAGCCGGGCCCGACGAACCGGGTCTGCTCGGCGGGGGTGTCGGACATCCCGCTCTCCTCTCAGGCGTCCGCGACGTCGAAGTCGACGAACAGGGGGGCGTGGTCGCTCGGCTTGCTGCCCTTGCGGGCGTTGCGGTCGACGAGCGCCCACGTGACCCGGTCGGCGAGGTCGGACGACGCCAGGACCAGGTCGATGCGCATCCCCTTGTGCTTGGGGAAGTTGCCCGCCCGGTAGTCCCACCAGCTGAACAGGCCCTCGACGCCCGGGTACTGCTCCCGGAACACGTCCCGCAGGCCCAAGGCCTCGAGCTCCGCGACCGCCGCCCGCTCCTCGGGCGTGACGTGGGTCGAGCCCTCGAACGCCTGCGTGCTCCACAGGTCGATGTCGTCGGGGGCCACGTTGAAGTCGCCGCACACGGCCACCGGCACTCCGGCCGCGGCGCCGCCGGCGTCCGCGGCGAGGTGGTCCCGCAGGCGGGCGAACCAGCGGAGCTTGTAGGCGAAGTGCTCGCTGCCCACGCTCCGCCCGTTGGGGACGTACACCGACGACACCCGCACGCCACCACAGGTGGCCGTGACCAGCCGGGCCTCGTCGTCGGCCGGCGCACCGTCGACGAAGCCCGTGACCGGGTCGTCGAGCCCGACCCGGCTGAGGATCGCCACCCCGTTCCAGCGCCCCTCGCCGTGGTGCACGCTGGCGTAGCCCCGCCCGTGGAAGTCGAGGGCGGGGAAGCCGTCGTCGGTCAGCTTGGTCTCCTGCAGGCAGACCACGTCGGGCTCGGCGATGTCGAGCCAGCCGGCCACCCGGTCGATGCGCTCGTGTGTCAGGGCGTTGACGTTCCAGGTGGCGATGCGCACGGCGGATCAGCCGCTGCGCCGCTCGTCGGCGCCGGCGGCCCCCGCCCGGCGCCGGCGGTTGCCTCCGGCCGCCAGGGGCACCACGACGTCGTCTGCGGCGCCGGCCGCGGGCACGGCGCCGTCACCGGCAGAACCAGGCGCGGCCGGCGGTTCCCCTTCGGGCCCCGATCCGGGCGCGGCGGGCTGATCGGCCTCGCCCGCCGCCGGCGTGGCTGCCTTGCGGGCCGGTGCCCTGCGGGTGGCCGCCTTGGCCGGCGCCTTCGCCGCGGCCTTCCCGGCCGCCGGCGCGGTCGCCTTGGCCGCCGCCTTCCTCGCCGCCGTGGCCTTCTTGGCCGGGGCCTTGGCCGGCGCCTTCTTCGCCGCCGCCGCCTTCTTGGCCGGCGCCTTCTTGGCCGGCGCCTTCTTCGCCGGCGCCTTCTTCGCAGCGGTCGCCTTCTTCGCCGGGGCCTTCGCCGCCGCCTTCCTGGCCGCGGTCGCCTTCTTGGCCGGCGGCTCGGTCACGGGTGCGGGCGCGGGCGGTGCCGCCGCGGGCACCTCGATCACGCCGGGGATCGCCAGGTCGATGCCCCGGCGGGGCGGATCGATGGCGACCACCACCAGCCGGACCGTGTCGCCGAGGCGGAGGACCTCCTTGGCGCTCCGGGGCGCCGGGTCGGCCAGATTGCGCAGGGGGATGTACGCCCGGGCGTCCCCGATCGTCACGTATGCGCCGTGCGAGCTGAAGCGATCGACGGTCGCCTCGACCTCGCTCCCGACGGCGTGACGGCCCACGAAGTCGATGAACGGCATCGCCTCGTTGTAGGGCTCGACCGCCCGGCCGCCCCGCGCGCCGTCCCCCGCCGCCGCATCCTCGACCGGCGCCTCCGCCGTGTCCGGCGCCTCGGTCGACGGCGCGGCCTCCTCGGGCACCGCCTTCGTTGCCTTCGTCGCCTTCGTCGCCTTCGTCGCCCGCGAGCGGCGGGCGCGCGCCGGCGCGGCCGGCTCGGCGCCCGGCGCCTCGGCGTCGGCCATGGCGTCGGCCTCGACGTCCGCGACCGCTCTCCCGCCGGTGGAGCGGGCCTCCTTGCGGGCCTCGCTGACCGCCCGGCGGCTGGTCGGCCCCCGCACCGGCGCCCGCTCCATGAACACCCAGCCCACGTGCGGGACGGGCTTGCCCCCGATCAGCCGGCCCCGGTCGAACAGCCACGGGTACTCGCCGTGGAACTCCTGGAACGAGTCGTTGGACAGGATCGAGGCGCCGGCCCGCTTGGCTATCTGGAGCACGAACGCGTCGCCCCGGCCGATCGCCCCCGCGGGCGGCGTGATCAGCTCGTTGGCGTTGACCGCGTCCTCGTAGGTCTTGCGCTCCTTGCGGTCGATCCGGTTGGGGAACGTGGCGTCGACGACCACGGTCACGTACTTGGGTGAGTACTCGTCGATGAACGCTCGTACGGCCTCGTCCAGCTGGGCGAGGCTCGGCCGCGTCGCGGCCCTCCGTCGCGATGTTGGAGCCGTCGATGATGACGTGATCAATCTTCATGGCGGGCTGCATTCAACCAGGTGGACGGGAGACTTCGGCGGACGCCCCCACTACGGTGCCTGGCGATGAGCGACCCCACCGCCGAGGTCACTGACCTGCTGCAGCACCTCATCCGCAACGCCTGCGTCAACGACGGCAGCGCCACGTCCGGGAACGAGGTCCGCAACGCGGACCTGTTGGCAGACTACTTCGACGGCTCCGGGGTGGACATCGAGCGCTACGAGCCGGCCCCCGGGCGCACGAGCCTGGTCGCCCGCATCGAGGGCCGGCGGCCCGACGCTCCCCGGCTGCTGCTGATGGGCCACACCGACGTCGTGCCCGTGAACGAGGACCGCTGGCGGCGCGACCCGTTCGGCGGCGAACTCGTCGACGGCGAGGTGTGGGGCCGCGGCGCGGTCGACATGCTGAACCTCACCGCGTCGATGGCCGTGGCCACCCGGCGCCTGGCCGAGAGCGGGTTCCGGCCGGACGGCACGCTCATCTACCTGGCTGTCGCAGACGAGGAGGCCCTCGGCTCGCTCGGCGCCGACCACCTCACCCGCCACGAGTCCGACGCCGTCGGGGCCGACTACGTCGTGACCGAGTCCGGCGGCATCCCGATCCCCGCCGGCGACGGGGCGCTGCGCCTGCCCGTGCTGGTGGCCGAGAAGGGGTCGTGCTGGTGCCGCCTGCGGGTCTCGGGCACGCCGGGGCACGCCTCCCAGCCCTACCGGACCGACAACGCGGTGGTGACCGCGGCCCGCGTCGTCCAGCGGCTCGCCGACCACCACCCGGCCACCGTCTTCGGCGACGTGTGGCGCCAGTTCCTGGAGGGCCTGGCGCTGCCGGACGAGCTGACCGGCCCCCTGCTCGACGCCGACCGCATCGACGGCGCCCTCGCCGACCTCCCGCTCGGCATGGCCCGCCAGTTCCACGCCTGCACCCACATGACGGTGGCGCCCACCATCGTGTCCGGCGGGGTGAAGATCAACGTGATCCCGGCCCAGGTCGACATCGACGTCGACGTCCGGACGCTGCCCGGGCAGACCCAGGCCGAGGTGGAGGCCTACCTCGACGAGGCGCTCGGCGACCTGGCCGACCGGGTCGAGGTGGTCGAGGCACACGACGACCCGGCCACCGAATCGCCCGTCGACACGCCGCTGTGGGACGCCCTGGGGCGGGCCAGCGAGGCCGTCTACGCCGGCAGCCACCTGGTGCCGATGCTCTGCGTCGGCGCCACCGACGCCCGGTTCTTCCGCCGGCTCGGCACGACCTCGTACGGCTTCGGCCTGTTCTCCCGCAAGATCGACTTCGACGCCTTCAGCCGCATGTTCCACGGCGACGACGAGCGGGTCGACACCGAGTCGCTGCGGCTGTCCACCGAGCTGTGGGAGGCCGTCGCCCGGGACATGCTCGCCGGGTAGCCGCCCCCGTAGGATCCCCCGACCATGTCCGTGCGCGCCGTCATCTTCGACGTCGGCGGGGTGCTGATCACCAGCCCGTTCGACGCCTTCGCCCGGTACGAGGCCGCCAACGGCCTGCCGCCGGGACTGCTGCGCCGGCTGAACGCCACCAACCCCGACACCAACGCCTGGGCCCGCCTCGAGCGCAGCGAGGTCGACCTCGCCGCGTTCGCCGCCCAGTACGAGGCCGAGGCGGCGGACGCGGGCTACACGCTCGACGGCCGGGCCGTGCTCGCCTGCCTCGCCGGCGAGCTGCGCCCGGAGATGGTCGAGGCGCTGCGCCGCTGTCACGAGCGGCTCAAGACCGCCATGCTCACCAACAACTTCGTGGGCCCCGGCGCCGCCCCGCGCGAGCCGGGCGGCTGGGCGACCCGGCTGCTCGACCACGTCGATGTGGTCGTCGAGTCGAGCCGGGTGGGGCTGCGCAAACCGGACCCGGCCATCTACCGTCTGGTGTGCGACGAGCTGGGGGTCACCCCGCCCGAGGCCGTGTTCCTCGACGACCTCGGGGTCAACCTCAAGCCGGCACGGGCGCTGGGGATGACCACCATCAAGGTCACCGACCCCGACGACGCCATCGCCGAGCTGGAGCGGGCGGTCGGATTCCCGCTCCGGGACGTCCCGTGACGCAGGCACGCGCCGCCGTCGCCCTGGCCATCGCGGCGGCGCTCATCGCTGCGTGCGGGGGCGGCGGCGCCGAGGGCGACGACGAGGAGGCCGCGCCGCGAGACCACCACCACCGAGCCCGCCCCCGTCGACAACCCCACCTGCGACCTGCTGGCGCTGGACGCGGTGTCCGACCTGTTCGGCGAGGACGCCGAGGTGGTCCCGGCCGACGGCGCCGGCAGCTGCCTGTGGCAGGCCGAGGCCGGCCGCGCGGCCGACCCGGTGCTGTATCAGCTCCAGCTGTCGGTGTACGAGGGCGGCGGCCCGTTCGACGCGGCGGCGTGGGGCGGCGAGCCCGAGGCACTCGCCGGCATCGGGGACGAGGGGTTCCTCGTCCGCAGCGGGGGCACGCTCGGCACCACCGCCGCGTATCGGGACGCAGCCCGCTCGGTCGTGCTCAGCTACGGCATCCTGCTGTCGCCCGACGCCCCCGACCCGGCGGCCCAGGCCGACGAGGTCGTCGACCTGCTGCGCACCGTCCACGACCGGCTGGGGTGACGCGGCGAGGCCCGCACCCTGGGGATACGGGCCTCGCGTCGAACCCGGGGGGCCGGGCCGATCCTGTCCGTGTCGGCGCCGAGCGCCGATCAGCCGGTGGCCTGGAGGGATTCGTACTCCTCGCCCGTGTCCTGCCAGTCCTCGAACTGGATGACGCCCATCTCGGTGAACTTCGTGCGCAGCCAGCCCTCGCCGGCGTCGAGCAGGCCCAGCTTCTTGCAGTTGGGCACGATCTTGGAGAACAGCATCTGCTGGAACATGTCCCGGCCCGGGTCCCGGAGCACGAGCGGCAGGATCTCGGCCGGCTTGATGCCCATGCGCTCCCACACCTCCTGCTGGAGGAAGCGGTCGCGCATGCGGATCGCGGCCTCGAACGCGAACTCCTGGCGTTCGCGCATCTCGGCGTCGCTGAGCTCGGCGTAGTACTCCTTCAGCGACAGCACGCCGAAGGCCACGTGCCGGGCCTCGTCCGACATCACATACCGCAGCAGCTGCTTGAGGAGCGGGTCGGGCGTCATCTGCGTCATGAAGCCGAACGCGGCCAGCGCGAGGCCCTCGACCATGATCTGCATGCCCAGGTAGGTCATGTCCCAGCGGCTGTCGTTGATGATGTCGTCGAGCAGCAGCTTGAGGTGGGCGTTGATCGGGTAGAAGCCGTTCTGCTTCTCCTGGAGGTACTTGGCGAAGACCTCCACGTGGCGGGCCTCGTCCATGACCTGGGTCGACGCGTAGTACTTGGCGTCGATCCACGGCACGGTCTCGACGATCTTGGCCGTGCAGATCAGGGCGCCCTGCTCGCCGTGCATGAACTGCGACAGCGTCCAGTTGTCCATCTCGATGGACAGGTTGATGAAGTCCTGCTCGGTGAACTTCTCGAGGGGCGTGCCCGAGACGTCGGTCTCGAACTCGGCGAACTGCAGGCGCTGGAGGGCCGCGTTCTTCTCGAGGTCGACGTCGGTGTCCCAGGGGAGGTCGGTCTCGCCGTTCCACTGGGCCTTCTTGGCCTTCTCGTAGAGCTTGTTCAGGGCCGGCCGGGCGCCCTTCTCGTAGTCCCACGTGAAGATGGCGTCGGCGTTGTCCTCGACGGCGTGGATCGTCTCGTGGATGTCGGAGTTGCTGACCGACAGGATCGCCTCGAGATCGTTGATCTCGTCGCGCCCGATGATCTCGGCGTTGGCGGAGTACTCGTCGAGCGCCATGGATGACTCCCTCGGTCGGGTGGCTCGGATCCTGATAACGGTCATTATCGAGGACGGGACTCGCGAGGGAAAGGTGGGGTTACGTGACGTTCGTCACCCCGCACCGCCCGGCTTGCGGGCGATCACCCAGTACGCCTGGCTGAGCATCGGGTCGAACCGCAGCAGCGGGCCGATGACCGCCCGGTCGACGGCCAGGCCCGCCAGGATCAGCGGCAGGCCGGCCACCATCCCCGCCGCCCGGGCCAGGCGGTGGGCGGTCGAGCGGGCGGGCGTCCAGGGGGCGTCCGGGCCGGGGACCAGCCGGACCAGCACCTGGAACGCCGCCCACGTGCAGTCGAACAGCTGGGCCGGCAGGCGGCGCTCGGTCTCCAGGATCTCGAAGCCCCGGGCGTCGAGCGCCCGGACCAGGGCGGACATCGGCAGCAGGTGGAGGTGCTGGGGCTGCATCCACGGGCCCCAGGCCCAGCCGAGCCACCGGGCCGGCCGGCAGTCGGGCGCCGGCACCTCGATCATGTACGTGCCGCCGGGCTCGAGCACCCGGTAGGCGGCATCGATCTCGGCCAGCGGGTCGGTGGTGTGCTCGAGGTAGTGGAACATGCTGACCATGTCGAACTGTTCCTCCAGCTCGGGGGCCAGCTTGGGGAAGAGCCCGTGGTGGCCGCCGGCCACCCAGCCCCGGGCCACGGCCTCGTCGACGGCGTCGGACTGGTCGAGCAGCTCGAACCGGGTGTCGGTGTGGTCGCCTGCGGCGACCAGGCAGAAGTGCCCGTGGCCGCCGCCGACGTCCAGCCACCGGCGGGGCGAGGCATAGGGACGCACGGCCCGGGACCGCAGCTCGTAGGGCCGGGTGTTGGACGCGAACATCATCTCGGTGTCGGCGGTGCCGGCGCCGTCGTAGAAGTCGCGGTAGTAGAAGTCGAGGCCCTCGGGCGTCAGCTGCGGGTTCTGGAAGCTGGTGCGGCACCCGCCGCACCGGTCGACTCGGAACGTGCCCGGCTTGGTCTGGATCATGTCCGGCGTCCGGAGGTGCGGCCGGATGTCCCGGCTGCCGCAGATCGGGCAGTCGTCCCGCCGGGCGCCCAGGAACCGCTCGACGCCAAGCGCCAGGTCGTCGACGTAGGCCGCCCGGGCCCGGGTGATGAACGTGGGGTCGGTGTGCGCGGGCCGGGCGGGCCGCCACGGCTGCCAGGCCGAGCGGGCCAGCCGCAGGGGCACGTCGACGATGCGCCCGAGCGCTCGGGCCGGCCGGGCGGGCGTGCGGCGGGCGACGAGAGCGGGCTGGGCGGCGGCCGCCACGGCGATGGCGAGGGCGCCGAGCGGCGTGGCCCGGGCGAGCGCGGCGGCGAGCGCGGCGGGCACGACCCGGGTGGCGCCGATGATCGGCAGCTGCCGCCCGTACTGCTCACGCCAGACCGCGAGCATCTCGTGGGCGGCGAGCGGCACGGCCCGCACGCCCGGCGCCAGCACCTGGTCCACCCGCCGGGGCGCGTACCGCCGGGCCTGGGCGAACGCCCGGCGCACCTCGACCGGGTCGGCGGCGCCGGCCGCGATGCCGGCCCGGGCCGCCAGGTCGGGCGTGAGGACGACCGCCTGACCGGCGCCGTGGGCCTGGGCGATCGGGTTGGTCCGCAGCACCCGCCGGTCGCTCAGCCGCAGCAGGTCGATCAGCTCCTCGGTCGGCAGGTCCGCCGGCACGAGGTCGACGGCGTCGAGGTCGTGGGATCGCAGGTAGGCCGCCGCGGCCCGCATGGCGGCTGCGTCGGGCGCGCCACCGGCGACGTGGACCACCACGACCGGTGTGGGGGCGACCTCCCCCTCCCCCGCACCCAGGACCGGCAGCGCCCGCAGGCGCCGCCGGAGCCGCACACCATTGACAACGATTCCCGTCGCCATGGCCGCAGCCAGCGTCAAAGCGAGTCTGTGCCGATTTATTGACCCCACAGCCGGTAACTTAGCCGGCCGGGGTCACTCCACGCGCAGCGCCGCGTCGATGATCGCTTCCTGCTCCTGGACGTGGATCGTGTGCGAGCCCGTGGCCGGCGAGCCCGACTCGTAGCGGCTCACCCGCACGACCGTGTGGCTGCCGGCGAACCGCTCGGCCAGGCGGTCCTGGGCGAATGCCCAGGCGCCCATGTTGGCGGGCTCCTCCTGGAGCCAGACGATCTCCCTGGCCGCCGGGTAGCGGGCCACGACGTCCGCCAGCTGGTCGTAGGGCCACGGGTAGAGCTGCTCGACCCGCACGATCGCGACCGGCACGCCCCGCTTGTCCCGCTCGGCCAGCGCGTCGTGGCCGATCTTGCCCGAGCACAGCACGATGCGCTGCACCGTCGCGGCCTCGGGCGGGTCGATGTCGTCCAGCACCTCGCGGAAGCTGCCCTGCGTCAGGTCGTCGACCGGCGAGCGCGCCACGCGGGCCCGCAGCAGCGACTTGGGCGTGAACACCACCAGCGGCTTGCGCACGTCGCGGACCATCTGGCGCCGCAGTAGGTGGAAGTACTGGGCGGCCGTCGTGGCGTTGGCGACCTGGATGTTGTCCTCCGCGCACAGCGTGAGGAACCGCTCGATGCGGGCCGAGCTGTGCTCCGGGCCCTGGCCCTCGTAGCCGTGGGGCAGCAGCAGCACCAGGCCGGAGGTCTGGTCCCACTTGTCCTCGGCGGCCACCAGGTACTGGTCGATGATCGTGCTGGCCCCGTTGACGAAGTCGCCGAACTGGGCCTCCCACGCCACCAGCGCGTCCTTGTTGGCGACCGAGTAGCCGTACTCGAAGCCGAGCGCCGCGTACTCCGACAGCAGCGAGTCGTAGATCCAGAACTTGCCCTGGTCGGGGCCGAGGTGGGCCAGCGGCGCCCACTCGCGGCCGTTGGTGTGGTCGATCAGCACCGAGTGCCGCTGGCTGAACGTGCCCCGCCGGGTGTCCTGGCCGGCGACCCGGATGTCGGTGCCCTCCAGCAGCAGCGACCCGAACGCCAGCGCCTCCGCGGTGGCCCAGTCGACCTCGCCGTCCTCGCGGACCATCGTGTCCCGGGTGGCGAACTGGCGGGCCAGCTTGGGGTGGACGTGGAAGTCGTCGGGCCAGCCCGACAGCGTGTCGTAGACCCGGTCCAGTACCGCCTGGTCGACGCCGGTCTCGACCGGCGGCAGGCAGCCGATCGGGGGCGGGGGTTCGGGCGCGCGCTGGTTGGCGGGCGGCGCCGACTGGCGGGTCTCGTCGAGCGCCTGCTGGAGCCGCTTGCCGAAGTCGTCGAGCGACTGCTCGGCCTCCTCCAGCGACAGCTGGCCCCGCTTGACCAGCGACTCGGTGAACAGCTTGCGGACCGAGCGGCGCTGGTCGATCTTGGCGTACATCAACGGCTGGGTGTAGCTCGGGTCGTCGCCCTCGTTGTGCCCGTGGCGCCGGTAGCTGACCAGGTCGATCACGACGTCCTTGTGGAACCGCTGGCGGTAGGCGTAGGCCAGCCGGGCCACCCGCACGCACGCCTCGGGGTCGTCGCCGTTCACGTGGAAGATCGGCGCCTGGACGATCTTGCCCACGTCGGTCGAGTAGAAGCCCGAGCGGGCGGCCTCGGGGGTGGTCGTGAACCCGATCTGGTTGTTCACCACGATGTGGATCGTGCCGCCGACCCGGTAGCCCTTGATGTCGCTCATGTTGAGCGTCTCGGCCACCACGCCCTGGCCGGCGAAGGCCGCGTCGCCGTGCATGAGGATCGGCAGGACCGAGTAGGCGTCGGGCACGTTGATCTGGTCCTGCTGGGCCCGGACCATGCCCTCGACCACCGGGTCGACCGCCTCGAGGTGGCTGGGGTTGGCGGCCAGCTCGACGCGGATCTCGGCGCCCGCCCGGCTCTGGAACTTGCCGACCTGGCCGAGGTGGTACTTGACGTCCCCCGAGCCCTGGACCGCGGTCGGGTCGAGCGTGCCCTCGAACTCCTTGAACACCTGGTCGTAGCTCTTGCCGACGATGCTGGCGAGGACGTTGAGCCGGCCCCGGTGGGGCATGCCCATGACGACGCCGTCGAGGCTGTCGTCGGCGGCGGCCTCCAGCGTGGCGTCGAGGATGGGGATGAGGCTCTCGCCGCCCTCGATGCCGAAGCGCTTCTGGCCGAGCCACTTCGTGCCGAGGAAGCGCTCGAACGCCTCGGCCGCGTTGAGCCGGTCGAGGATGTAGCGCTGGTCGTCGGTCTCCAGCGCGAGCTGGGACAGGCTCTCGACCTGGTCCTGGATCCAGTGCTGCTCGTCCAGGTCCTGGATGTGCATGTACTCGATGCCGATGGTGCGGCAGTAGGCGTCGCGCAGCACCCGGAGGATCTCGGACAGCGGCATCTTCTCGCGGCCGCCCAGGCCGCCGGTCAGGAACTCGCGGTCGAGGTCCCAGATCGTCAGGCCGTAGGTGGCCGGGTCGAGCTCCGGCGCCATCCGCGGTTCCTTCCACCGCAGCGGGTCGAGGTCGGCGATCAGGTGGCCCCGCACCCGGTAGACCCGGATGAGGGTGGCCACCGCCATCTGCTTTTCGAGCAGGGCCTCCTCGCGCTCGATCGGGTTGACGTCGCGCCGCCACTGGACGGCCTCGTACGGCACCCCGAGGCTGGAGAAGATGTCGTCGTAGAACCCGTCGACGCCGAGCAGCAGCTCCTCGACCCGGCGCAGGAACAGGCCCGACTCGGCGCCCTGGATGATGCGGTGGTCGTAGGTGGAGGTGACCGTGATGACCTTGGAGGCGCCCAGGTCGGCGAGCAGCGCCGGGTCGGCACCCCGCCATTCGGCCGGGTAGTCGATGGCGCCCACCCCGACGATCACCCCCTGGCCGGGCATGAGCCGGGGCACCGACTGGCGGGTGCCGAGCGTGCCCGGGTTGGTGAGGGTCACGGTGGCGCCGGCGAAGTCGTCGGGCGACAGCTTGTTGGAGCGGACCTTGCGGATCAGCTCCTCGTAGGTTCCCCAGAAGGCCCGGAAGTCGAGGGCGTCGGCGTCGCGGATGACCGGGACGAGCAGGGTGCGGCTGCCGTCGGACTTCTCCATGTCGACCGCGATGCCGAGTCCGACGTGCTCGTGGCGCACGACCCGGGGCTTGCCGTCGTCGTCCTTGACGAAGGTGGAGTCCATCACCGGCATGGTCTCGGCGATGGCCCGGACGATGGCGAACCCGATGATGTGGGTGAAGCTGACCTTGCCGCCCCGGGTGCGGCCCAGGTAGCCGTTGATGACCCGCCGGTTCACCTCCAGCAGCTTGGCCGGCACGTCCCGGAAGCTGGTGGCCGTCGGGACGGCGAGGCTCGCCTCCATGTTCTCGACGATGCGGGCGGCGGCGCCGCGCAGGGGCCGACCCACGGGCTCGGCGGCGTCCGCCACGCCGGCGCCGGCAGGCTTCGCCGCGGCTGCCGGCGCCGGCGCCGGCGCAGGTGCCGGGGCCGGGGCCGCGGCCGCCGCCGGCGGGGCGGCGGCGGGGACCGGGGTCGGCGGGGCCGACGGGGTGGCGTAGTTGGTGGCGCTGGGGGCCGGCTCGGCGGCCTCGGCGGCGGGGGCCGACGCGCCGGCCGCGGCGGCGGGCGCCATGTGGTCGGCGTCGCGCCGGTAGTCGGCGAAGAAGTCGCGCCAGCTCTCGCTCACCGAGGAAGGATCGGCGAGGTACTGCTCGTACATCTCGTCGACGAGCCACACGTTCGGGCCCAGCGTGGCGGTGGTCGTGGTCGGCTGCGTTTCGTCACCCACGTCGAGCGATGGTACCGGCCTGACCCGCTGCTCAGACCTGGTGGCAAAGGTCACGCGCGCCATCCACCACCGGCTGACGTACCGGATGTAGAACCGGAAAGCGACACAGCCTTCGCAACGAAGGAGGCCCCGATGACCATGACCCTCGGATCGACCGCCAGCGGCGCCCAGGCCGTCACCGTGCGGGCGCTCCGGCCGCTCCTCGGCGGCGAGGTCGTGGTCTGCACGGCATCGGCGCTGTGGCGGGGCCGGCTGCTCTCCTGCGTCAAGAACAGCGCATGGTTCGTGGTCGACGACAACGACGTCGTCGTCCAGATTGACGACCTCGTGTCGGTCCGGGCGGCGTAGCCCGGGCCGGCACAGGTCGTCGCCAATGCTGTAGCGTCGGCGCGCATCGACGAGCCGGCCAGCTCCGAAGACAAGACCCAGGGCGAGCCGGATCGCGGGGCTGTCCAGCGCTATGTCGACGAGCCCGCCGATTCCCTGGATGCCACATTCGGCGCAGTGCCCCGGGTCACCGTCCCGTCGCGGGACGATTGGGACCGTGGTTGACCTCCGGGTCGACACTCACGTCTGACTCCCGGACAGGTCGCCCGGCACGCGGCGGTGCGGCGCGTTCGTCTCCCGTTTTCTACGCGGAAGTGGTCGCTATCGCGACCACTTCCGCGTAGAAGACGCATCAGACGCTCCACACCCGCAACCGCCGGGACTTCCGGAAGGTCGACGGTCTCAGGCTGCGCTGACCCCCGCGGTACGGTCGCCGGCATGAGCGCGCAGTTCATCTTCACGATGCGGCGGGTGAGCCGGTTCCATCCTCCGGACAAGGAAGTGCTGCGGGACATCACCCTGGCCTTCTTCCCGGGCGCCAAGATCGGGGTGCTCGGCGCCAACGGGGCCGGGAAGTCGTCGGTGCTGCGGATCATGGCCGGGCTCGACGACGGGTTCACGGGGGACGCCCGGCTCACGCAGGGGTTCACCGTCGGGATGCTGGCGCAGGAGCCGGAGCTCGATCCCGGCAAGGACGTGACCGGCAACGTCATGGACGGCGTCGGGGCGGTGGCCGGGCTGCTGTCCGAGTACGACGAGGTCATGGCCGGGTGGGCCGATCCCGACGCGGACTACGAGAAGCTCGGCGCCCGGCAGGCCGACCTGGAGGCCAAGATCGAGGCCGCCGGCGCCTGGGACCTCAACCGGACCATCGACATCGCGATGGACGCCCTGCGGCTGCCGCCCGGCGACGCGGAGGTGGCCACGCTGTCGGGCGGCGAGCGGCGGCGGGTCGCGCTGTGCCGGCTGCTGCTGTCGCGGCCCGACCTGCTGCTGCTCGACGAGCCGACCAACCACCTCGACGCCGAGTCGGTGGCGTGGCTGGAGCGGTTCCTGCGGGACTACGCGGGCACGGTCGTGGCCGTCACCCACGACCGGTACTTCCTCGACAACGTCGCCGGCTGGATCCTCGAGCTCGACCGGGGGCACGGCTACCCGTTCGAGGGCAACTACTCGGGCTGGCTGGAGCAGAAGCGGGCCCGCCTCGACCAGGAGGAGAAGGCCGACACCGCCCGCAAGCGGACCCTGGAACGCGAGCTGGAGTGGGTGCGGATGGCGCCCCGGGCCCGCATGGCCAAGGGCAAGGCCCGCCTCACCGCCTACGAGAGGCTGCGCGCCGAGGCCGAGGCCGCCGAGCGAGGCCCCGAGCGGCTGCAGATCAGCATCCCGCCCGGGCCGCACCTCGGCGACCAGGTCGTCGTGATCGACCACCTGTCCAAGGGCTACGGCGACCGGCTGCTGATCGACGACCTGTCGTTCTCGCTGCCCCGGGCCGGCATCGTCGGGATCATCGGCCCCAACGGCGCCGGCAAGACCACGCTGTTCCGGATGCTGACCGGCGCCGAGGAGCCCGACGCCGGCACGATCACGATCGGCTCGTCGGTCGAGCTGGCCTCCGTCGACCAGTCCCGGGAGGCGCTCGACGCCGAGCACACGGTCTACGAGGAGATCACGGGCGGCCAGGACCTGCTCAAGGTCGGCACCCGCGAGGTCAACGGCCGGGCATACGTGGCGTCGTTCAACTTCCGGGGCTCGGACCAGCAGAAGAAGGTCGGTGTGCTGTCCGGCGGCGAGCGCAACCGGGTGCACCTGGCCAAGATGCTGCGCCGGGGCGGCAACGTCCTGCTGCTCGACGAGCCGACCAACGACCTGGACGTCGACACGCTGCGGGCGCTGGAGGACGCGCTGGAGGCGTTCCCCGGCTGTGCGGTGGTGATCAGCCACGACCGCTGGTTCCTCGACCGGATCGCCACCCACATCCTCGCGTTCGAGGGCGAGAGCCAGGTGCGCTGGTTCGAGGGCAACTTCAGCGAGTACGAGACCTGGCGCCACAAGGAGCTGGGCGCCGAGGCCGACCAGCCCCACCGCATCAAGTACAAGCCGCTGGTGCGGTGATCCTCCGGCCGCTCGCCCCGACCGACACGCCCGCGGCCGAGGCGCTGATCGACACGGCGCTCGGCGGCCGGCGACAGGCTCGCCTGGGCGAGGTGGTCGACGTGCTCGCCCTGCCGGGCGTCGGGGCCTGGCAGCACGACGAGCTGGTCGGCGTGGCGACCTGGTCGCCGCCGGGCCCGGACGGCCGGGCGGAACTGGCGGCCCTGGCGGTCGCCGCCGACCACCGCGGCACCGGCATCGGCGCGGCGCTGGTCGAGGCGGTGGCCGACGCCGCCCGTCAGGCCGGCGCCACGAACCAGTGGCTCGTGACCACCAACGACAACCTCGACGCGCTGCGGCTCTACCAGCGCCACGGCTACGAGCTGGCCAACCTCCGCCCCGGCGCCGTCGCCGTGTCGCGCCGGCTCAAGCCGACGATCCCGGCGGTCGGCGCCTACGGCATCCCGCGGCGGGACGAGCTGGTGCTCGAACGGCCCCTCAGCCCAGCAGCTCCTTGAGCGGCAGCGCGAAGCCAGGCAGCTGCCGAGACTGGAGTACTCAGCCGCGACAGGCTACCGACGGCCGGCAACCGCACCCAGAGCCCGCAGCACCAGGGCAGCCTGCGCCTCCGGGTCGCCGTCCTCCGGCGTCAGGCGCAGGTCCGGCGCCGATGGGGCCTCGTACGGGTCGTCGATCCCGGTGAAGCCCGTGATCTCCCCCGCCCGCGCCCGGGCGTAGAGGCCCTTGGGGTCCCGCGCCTCGCACAGCGCCAGCGGCGTGTCCACGAACACCTCCACGAACGGCAGTCCGAGCGCCTCGTGGATGGACCGGGCCCGGGCCCGGTCGGCCCGGTACGGGCTGATCACCGGCACGAGCGCCACCATCCCCGCGTCCGCGAACAGGCGGGCGACCTCGCCCACCCGGCGGATGTTCTCGGTGCGGTCCTCGGCCGAGAACCCGAGGTCGGCGTTGAGCCCGTGGCGCAGGTTGTCGCCGTCGAGCAGGTACGCCGGCCGGCCCGCCGCCACCAGCGCCCGCTCGACCGCCACCGCGACCGTCGACTTGCCCGAGCCCGACAGGCCCGTGAACCACACCGTCGCCCCGGCCGTCGCCCGGTCGCTGCGACCGACCGCGCCCTGGTGCCAGACGACGTTGTCCGGCCGGCCCACGGGCCTAATCCACCTCGGTCGGGCCGATGATGATGCCGGCCGCCACCGTGTTGTTGGTCGCCTCGTCCACCAGCACGAAGCTGCCCGTGTCCCGGTTCCGCCGGTACTCGTCGAAGAACAGCGGCACCGTCGTGCGCAGCCGCACGCGGCCGATCTCGTTGAGCGTCAGGCCGCCGGCCCGCTCGTCGCGGTGCAGGGTGTTGACGTCCAGCCGGTACTGCAGGTCCTTGACCAGCGCCCGGCCCCACCGGCTCGTGTGCTTGACCGCCAGCTTGGCCCCGGCCCGCAGCTCGGTCTCGGCCGTCAGCCAGCACACCGTCGCCTCGATGTCCTGGCCGACGTGCGGGCGGTTCCGCACCCGGCAGATCATGTCGCCCCGCGACACGTCGAGCTCGTCGGCCAGCCGGATCGTCACCGCCATCGGCGAGAACGCCTCGCCCACCGGCCCGTCCGCCGTGTCGATGGTGGCGATCGTCGTGGTCAGCCCGGACGGCAGCACGACCACCTCGTCGCCCGGCTTGAACACCCCGCCGGCGACCGTGCCGGCGTAGCCCCGGTAGTCGTGCAGCTCGGGGCTCGACTGCTCCTGGGGCCGGATGACGTACTGCACCGGGAACCGGGCGTCGATCAGGTTGCGGTCGCTGGCGATGTGCACCTCCTCCAGGTGGTGCAGCAGCGACGACCCCTCGTACCAGGGCATCGTGGCCGACCGCTCGACGACGTTGTCGCCGTGCAGCGCGGACACCGGGATGAAGGTCAGGTCGTGGACGTCGAGCTTCATGGCGAAGCTGCGGAAGTCGGCCTTGATCTCCTCGAACCGCTCCTCGGACCAGTCGACGAGGTCCATCTTGTTGACGCACACGACCAGGTGGGGGATGCCGAGCAGCGAGGCGAGGAAGGCGTGGCGCCGGGACTGCTCCAGGACGCCCTTGCGGGCGTCGATCAGCACGAGCGCCAGGTCGGCGGTCGACGCGCCGGTGACCATGTTGCGGGTGTACTGGATGTGCCCGGGGGTGTCGGCGATGATGAACTTCCGCTTGGGGGTGGCGAAGTAGCGGTAGGCGACGTCGATCGTGATGCCCTGCTCGCGCTCGGCCCGCAGCCCGTCGGTGAGCAGCGCCAGGTTCGTGTAGGCGTCGCCCCGCGCCAGGCTGGTGCGCTCGACCGCCTCGAGCTGGTCCTCGAAGATCGCCTTCGAGTCGTAGAGCAGCCGCCCGATCAGCGTCGACTTGCCGTCGTCGACGGATCCGGCCGTGGCGAAGCGCAGCAGCTCCATGGTTAGTGGACCCCCGTGGAGGTCGTCGTGGCGCCACGAGCGTCCACTAGAAGTAGCCCTCGCGCTTGCGGTCCTCCATGCCGGCCTCGCTGATCCGGTCGTCGGCCCGGGTGGCGCCGCGCTCGGTGATGCGGGTCACCGCCGTCTCCTCGATGATCGCGGCCACGTCCGCCGCCGCCGACTCGACCGCACCGGTGCAGGTGGCGTCGCCGACCGTGCGGAACCGCACCGTGCGCTCCTCGGGCTCCTCGCCGTCGAGCAGCGTCACCCACGGCGACTCGGCCAGGAGCATGCCGTCGCGCTCGAACACCCGCCGGGGATGGGCGAAGTAGATCGACGGCAGGTCGATGTCCTCGGCCGCCACGTACTGCCAGATGTCCAGCTCGGTCCAGTTGGAGAGCGGGAACACCCGGATGTGCTCGCCCTGGCGGTGGCGGCCGTTGTAGAGGTTCCACAGCTCGGGTCGCTGGTTCTTGGGGTCCCACTGGCCGAAGTCGTCCCGGAAGCTGAACACCCGCTCCTTGGCCCGCGCCTTCTCCTCGTCGCGCCGGGCGCCGCCGAACACGGCGTCGAAGCGTTGCTCGGCGATGGCGTCGAGCAGCGGCACGGTCTGGAGGCGGTTGCGGCTCGCCCGGGGACCGGTCTCCTCGACCACCGTGCCGGCATCGATGGCGTCCTGCACGCTGGCGACCACCAGGCGCAGCCCCAGCTCGGCGACCCGCCGGTCGCGGTAGCCGATCACCTCGGGGAAGTTGTGGCCGGTGTCGACGTGCATGACCGGGAACGGCAGCCGGGCGGGCGCGAACGCCTTGATCGCCAGATGGAGCATCACCGCCGAGTCCTTGCCGCCCGAGAACAGCAGCACCGGGCGCTCGAACTCGGCCGCGACCTCGCGCACGATGTGGATCGCCTCGGACTCGAGGGTCTGGAGGTGGGTCAGCTCGTAGGACCCCGTCTGGACGGTCGGCATGAACTCCCCAGGCTAAATCCGACCTGTGAGGTAGGCAATTCCGCCGGTCTGGTAAGACGGGCGCATGCCCGAGGACCCACCGCCCGCGGCCGGCGACGACCACGCGCTCGCGGCGGCCCTCGCCACCGAGGCCGGGCGGCTGCTCGTCGAGTGGCGGGAACGCCTGGTGGCGCGGGGCGTCACCGGCCGCGAGCTGGGCGACGAGGGCGACCGTCGGTCGCACGAGCTGCTGGTCGCGGGGCTGGCCGCCACCCGGCCCGGCGACGCGGTTCTGTCCGAGGAGGGGGTCGCAGATCCGGCCCGGCTCGACCGGCAGCGGGTGTGGATCGTCGACCCGTTGGACGGCACCCGCGAGTTCAGCGACCCGCCGAGGACCGACTGGGCCGTGCACGTGGCGCTGGTCGTGGACGGGACCCCGGCCGCCGGCGCGGTCGCTCTGCCCGCCCGGGGGGTCACGCTGGCCACGCGGCCCGCTCCCCCGCCGCCGCCGGCCCGGCCGCCGGGCGCGCCGCCCCGGGTGGTGATCAGTCGCAGCCGGCCGCCGGCCGAGGCGGCCCGCCTGGCGTCGGAGCTGGGCTGGGAGCTGGTGTCGCTCGGCTCGGCCGGGGCCAAGGCGATGGCGATCGTGCTCGGCGATGCCGAGGTCTATGCCCACAGCGGCGGCCAGTACGAGTGGGACTCCGCCGCCCCGGTCGCGGTGGCGGCCGCCACCGGGCTGCACGTGTCCCGCCTCGACGGCTCGCCGTTGGTCTACAACCAGGCCGACCCCTACCTGCCCGACCTGCTGATCTGCCGGCCGGAGCTGGCGGGGCCGGTCATCACGACGCTCAGGGCCTGAGGGACACGTCGCAGGTGAACGTGCCGTCGTGGATGGCGGTGCCGTTGTAGGTGAACGCGCTCACCTGGACGGTCTCGCCGCGCGCGTTCACACGGCGACGTCGCACGTGAACGTACCCTGGTGGAACGAGTTGCCGTCCACCGCGAAGACGCCCATCGTCACGGTCTCGTCGATGACGCAGGCGCCGGTCGCCCCCGAGAACGCGCCGGTGCCGCCGGTGACCGTGACGGGGACCCGCTTGCCTCCGCTGGGGATGCGGAACCAGTCGAGCGTCCAGTGGAGGGTGATCGTGTCGCCACCCGGGGCCGTCAGGGTGAAGTCGCCCCCGCCCCGCCACTGGTCCATGGCCCGGTTCAGCTCCCCGCAGTACTCGCCGTGGTAGGCCCACACGGTGCCGTCGGCCATCGTCACCGTCTCGTCGATCTGGTGGTCGAGCGTCGGGCAGCGGCCGTCGGTCTGCCGCCAGCGCTCCGTGCCGACCGACGCGCCCACGAGGTGCTGGGCCCCGGGCGGCGGCGGGGGCAGGGTGACCTCCGTCTCCGGCGCCACCGTCGTCTCGACCGGGGAGACGACCGTGGGCGGCGGCACCACGTCGACGTCCTCCTCGGGCGGCTGCGGCGCGCCGAGGTAGGACGCCCACGTCTCGGCGTCCACCGGCCGCAGGCGCTCGGCCACGTCGACCAGCGCGTCGTCGCTCAGGCCCCGGCCGACGAGCGTGACCGCCACACCGTCGGACTCCATCCAGGTCAGCGCGGTCGGGGGGTCGTGGTCGAGCGACCAGTCGGGCGCCGGGATCAGGCCCACGACGAGCGGGTCGTAGCGGGTCGCGGTCGTCGGCGCCAGCACCGCGTCGCGGTCCCGGACCCGGACCGGGATCCCCTCCCCCGCGAGCGCCGGACGGATCGGCGGGATCGATGCGTCGGCCACGCTGATCGTCAGCTCGCGGCCGTCGCCGTCGCTGAACCACATGGCCCGGGGGTTGGTGTCGCCCGACCCCGCGGGCACGGCGTCGACCAGGTGGAGCCCGGGACCCGGGGCCTCCGGCGGCAGCACCGGGATGCTGCCGTCCGCCACACCCCGCAGCTCGAGGATCGAGTCGGGCGCCTCGGGGGCCGGGTGGGTGAGCAGGTGGAACACGCCCGCCGGGTCGACCCAGGCGAGCCACTCGCCGGTGGGCGACCCGACCCCCAGGAGGCCGCCGATCGTGGTCGGCGTGCCGGACCGGCCGAGCAGCGCCAGCGGATCAGGGTCGCCGGGCAGGAGCTTGCGCTCGCGGACGACGATCCGGCCGGTCACGGCGCCGGCGGCGTCGACCTTGTCGATCCACTGGTACCGGTCCCAGGTCGGCACGCCCGGCCGCAGCCCGCCCGCAGCCAGCCCCAGCTCCAAGCCGTCGGGCAGCGAGTCCGGCACCAGGTAGGTCACGCCGGCCAGGGCCGGGTCGTCGGGGGAGAGCCCGTCGGCGCGCGACCCGGCGTCGACGTCCGACCGGCTCGGGCCGGACCCGCGGGACACCAGCCACGCCACGGGCGCCACCGCCGCCAGCACCAGGGCCAGCGCCGCCAGCCGGGCGGCCCGGCGCTGCCGGACCCGGGCCCGGCGCACGTGCCCCTCCACCCGGGCGTCCAGCTCGGGCGTGCGGGCCAGGCCGGCGACGGCGGCGTGGAACTCCTCCCGCAGCAGCTCGTCCAGGTCAGGCATGGGCGGTCTCCTCGTGCAGGAGCAGGCGCAGCCGGTCGAGCGCCCGCGCCACGCGCGACTTCACCGTCCCCACCGACACCCCCAGGACCGCCGCGGTGTCGACCTCGGTCATGTCGTCGTAGAACCGCAGGGCGAGCGCCGCCCGCTGGCCCGCCGACAGGTCGGCGAGCGCCCGCCGGAGCGATTCCCGGTCGCACACGTCGACCTCGAGCAGCCGTTCGCCCCGGCCGTCGCCCGACTGGCGGCCGGCCACCCGGCGGGCGATCCCCTGGCGGCGGAAGCCCCCGGTCAGCTCGTTGACCAGCGCCCGCCGCAGGTAGTAGTGCGGGCGCTCGACCGTCCCCCGGCGCCACCACGGCAGCGCCTTGGCGAAGGTCTCGGCCACGGCGTCCTCCGCCCGCTGCCGGTCACCGCAGATGATGTACGCGAGGCGGAGGAGACCATCGCATTCCGCCTGGTACAGGCGGTCGAACTCCTCGTCCCCGCTCGGCACTGCACCTCCCTCCGCACCTCAAGACGCGTGAGGCGGCCCGAAGGTTCCACTCACAGGGCGTCCCACACCATGGCGCCGCTCTCCCCGCCCCGCAGCAGCTCGATGGGGTCGCGCTTGTCGATGTGCCCGATGAGCCCGCTGTAGATCGCGTAGCCGCACAGCTGGGCCAGCCGGTCATCGAAGCCCGCGGCGATCGCCCGGGGGATGCCGAGCTGCTGGTTCTCCTGCTGGCGGACGTAGCCGGCGCAGTAGTTGCAGGCGATGCCGACCCGGCGCCCGGCGGTCGTGTTGGCGCCGCCGCCGTGCCACAGGCTGCCGTGCCACACCAGCACGCTGCCCCGGGGCATCTCCGCGGCGATCGACTCGTAGGGCCGGCCGTAGTCGGGCGAGGGCTGGCGGTGGGTGCGCGGGACCAGGCGGGTGGCCCCGTTGGCCTCCGTGAAGTCGGTCAGCGCCCACATCGTGTTGCAGACGAGCGGGGGGTGGGGCTTGGGGAGCGGGATCAGCTGGTCGTCGGCGTGGATCGGCTGGGCCGACTCGTCGGGCCCGATGGCGATCGACGACAGCGACGACAGCAGGCAGCCCGGGTCGAGCACCTGCTCGACGAGCGGCAGCACCCGCTCGTGGGTGGGCACCCGGGCGAACACGTCGCCGTGGACCAGCAGGTTGTAGATCCGGACGGTCCGCCGGCCCTCGAACGAGTTGTCGGCCGGGACGACCCCGAGGTCGGTCTCCAGCCGGTCGAGGGTCGCCAGCAGCTCCTCGACGAGGTCGGGCTCGATGGCGTCCTCGACGACCGTGTAGCCGTCCTCCTCGATCCGGGCCGCGTGCCCGGCGAGCTCGTCCGCGGTCAGGGGGCGCATCGTCCGCATGGCGGGACCGTAGCGGGACCGCCGTCAACCGTGCGTCTCGTCGGGCAGCCGGACCACCACGTCGCCTGCGCCGTCCGGCCCGAACGCCAGGCGCAGGATGTGGTCCGCCACCCAGGCCGGGCTGTTGAACGCGCCCGCACGGGCCCGGTCACGGAACCGCTCGACGGCCGGGAACCGCTCAACGGGCGTCGCCCGGATGGCCGCCTGCATCGCCGTGTCGACCAGCCCGGGGGCGACGGCCAGGACCCGCAGCCCGGCGTCGGCCTCCTCGACCGCCACGACCCGGGTGAGCTGGTCGACGGCCGCCTTGGACGCGCAGTACGCGGCCCAGCCGGCGTACGGCGTGGTGGCGGCGCCACTCGTGACGTTGACGAGAGCGCCCCCGCCCGGCCGGCCCCGGACGTGCCGGGCGTAGGCCGCGCTGCCGTAGGCGACGCCGAGGACGTTCACCTCGACGTTGTGCCGGACGGCGGCCACATCCACGTCGCGCAGCGGGGCGATCGGGTCGAGGACGCCGGCGTTGTTCACCCACAGGTCGATGGCCCCGAACCGGGCGGCGACCTGGTCGCAGAAGCGGTCGAGGGCCACGGCGTCGGTGACGTCGAGCGCCGCGGTCAACACGGCGTCGGGGCCTGCGCCCTCTGGCGTAGGCGGCTCCCCGCGGGCGGCGAGGCCGAGCCGGAGCCCGGCGGCGGCGAACCGGGCGGCGAGCCCGGCCCCGAGCCCGCGGCTGGCGCCGGTGATCACCGCCACCCGGCCGGCGAGGTCGGTCCCCGGATCTACGGTCACGTCCATGAGCGGATTCGAGCAGGCCGTCGTGCGCGTCCTCCAATCGCTCGGGCCGGGCGAGGTCGTGACCTACGGCGAGGTGGCGGCCGAGGCCGGGTTCCCCGGAGCCGCCCGGGCGGTCGGCCGCCTGCTCGCCACCAGCGGCGAGGACCTGCCCTGGTGGCGGGTCGTGACCACCACCGGCCGGCTCGTCCCGGGCCACGAGGCCGAGCACGCGGCCCGCCTGCGGGAGGAGGGCGTGGCGGTGGTCGACGGGTCGGTGGCGGCGCTACGGGGCCGGGACCTGGGCCGGGAACGGATGCCGTAACCGGGGTGGCAGACTGCCAGCGGTGCCCCTCGCCCCGACCGACCTTGCGCACGGCAGCTTCAGCGACACGCCCCCGTGGACGCTCGACGACCCCGACCACCTGCCCTGGCGGGCCGACCTCGAGGCCGTGCGGGCCAGGGTCGCCGCCGAGGTGCCGGTCCTGACCAGGCCCGACCGGTGGCCTCCGGGCGCCCGGCTGGTCACCGTGAGCCGCCGCCTGGGGACGGCGGTGGGCCTGTGGGCCCTGCGGGAGAAGCGCCAGGGCGACTCGGCCAGCCGCGCCGGCATCTCCCGGCGGCTGCGGCTCGCGGCCGAGGCGCTCGGCCCGACCTACATCAAGCTCGGCCAGATCATCAGCTCCGGCGAGGGCGTCTTCCCGCCGGAGCTGGTCGGCGAGTTCAAGCGCTGCCGCGACCAGGTGCCGGCCGAGCCGTTCCGGCTCGTGCGCGAGGTGATCGAGGCCGACCTCGGGCGCCCGCTGGAGGCGGTGTTCCGGTGGGTCGACCGCACCCCGCTGGCGGCGGCGTCGATCGCCCAGGTCCACGCGGCCACCCTGCGCACCGGCGAGCCCGTGGTGGTCAAGGTCCAGCGCCCAACGGTCGCCCGCCTGGTCCGCGACGACCTCCGGGTCATGGCCTGGCTGGCGCCCAAGCTGGTCGGGCGCATCCCGATCGCCGCCCTGGCCAACCCGCCGGCGCTGGTCGAGCTGTTCGCCCAGACGATCGCCGAGGAGCTCGACTTCCGGCTCGAGGCCGAGAACATGCTCGACATCGCCCGCACGTTCGCCGAGCTGGGCCAGCGCAACTACGTGATCCCCCGGCCCCATCCCCGCCTGGTCACCCCCCGGGTGCTGGTCATGGAGCGGCTCGACGGCTTCCGCTTCGACGACGTCGCCGGCATGCGAGGCGCCGGCGTCGACACCCGGGCGGTGGTGCGCACCGGGATGATCGGGCTGATGGAGGGCGCCATCCTCCACGGCATCTTCCACGGCGACCTGCACGGCGGGAACCTGTTCGTGATGGCCGACGGCCGCACCGCGCTGCTCGACTTCGGCATCACCGGCCGCCTCGACGAGACCAAGCGCCTCGCCTTCCTACGGCTGCTCATGGGCGGATCGGTCAACGACGTGCGCGGTCAGCTCGCCGCCCTGCGCGACCTCGGCGCGCTGCCGCCCGATGCGGACATCGAGGACGTCGCCCGCCAGCTCAAGATGGACGAGCCGGTCGTCGACCCGACCACGATGACGGGCGAGGAGCTGGTCGGCGAGCTGCAGACGATGGTCAAGACCCTGCTCGGCCTGGGCTTCCGCATGCCCAAGGAGCTGATGCTGTTCGTCAAGAACATGGTCTTCCTCGACGGCGCCATCGCCAGCCTCGCCCCGGACCTCGACCTGTTCGCCGAGATCGCCGCGGTGTCCATGTACTTCGCCACCCGCCACGGCGACCGCATCGCCGCGGACGTCGGCATCGACCCCCGGACCATCGAGCTGGACATGACCGGCGTCAAGGCCAGCTTCGGCATCGACGCGGAGACCGAGGGGCTGACCCACCGCCAGCTCCAGGAGCGGCGGGCCACCATCCGCCGCAACCTCGCCGAACGGCGCCGAGGCCGCCGCTAGCGCTGTGACCACGTTTTGTCGCCGGGACAAAACGCGTCCCGCAGGGGGCCGCCGCTAGCGTCGGCCTGGATGCGCCTGGTCGTCGCCAACTGCACCGTCGACTACGCGGGGCGGCTCGTGGCGCACCTGCCCCTCGCGCCCCGGCTGATCATGGTCAAGGCCGACGGGTGCGTGGCGGTGCACGCGGACGGCGGCGCCTACAAGCCGCTCAACTGGATGAACGCGCCCAACACGGTGTCCGAGTCGGTCGACGACGAGGGCCGGGCGGTCTGGACGGTCCGGGCGACCAAGGGCGAGACACTGACGATCACGCTGCACGAAGTCCTGTCGGACGCCAGCCACGACCTCGGCGTCGATCCCGGGCTGTGGAAGGACGGGGTCGAGGCCCACCTCCAGGAGCTGCTCGCCGCCAACTGCGAGGCGATCGCCCCCGGTCTGCGCCTGGTCCGCCGGGAGTACCCGACCGACATCGGGCCCGTCGACCTCCTGTGCCGGGACGCGGAGGGCCGAGCCGTCGCCATCGAGATCAAGCGCCGGGGCGAGATCGACGGTGTCGAGCAGCTCGCCCGTTACCTGGAGTTCCTGGAGCGCGACCCCCGGCTGCGGCCGGTCCGGGGCGTGTTCGTCGCCCAGCAGATCAAGCCGCAGGCCCGGGTGCTGGCGGGCCAACGCGCCATCGACTGCGTCGAGGTCGACTACGACGCGCTGCGTGGCCTCGCCCCCGACGACCTGCGGCTGTTCTGATCCGCTCCGAGCGGATCAGCCCGACCCGAAGGTGACCCGGCCGCCGTCGAGCACGACCCGGCCGTCGGGCCCGAGCGTCTGGAAGACGGCCTCGCCGTCGCCCTCGACCCAGACCCGCACCGTGAGGCTCTCGCCGGGGAACACCGGGCTGGAGAACCGGCCGCTCATCGACCGGAACCCGGCGGGGTCGCCGCCGCACACCGTGTGGAGCAGCGCACGCCCGGTGAACCCGTAGGTGCACAGCCCGTGGAGGATCGGCCTCGGGAACCCGGCCATGGCGGCGAACTTGGGGTCGGAGTGCAGCGGGTTGCGGTCGCCGGAGAGCCTGTAGAGCAGCGCCTGGTCGGTCCGGGTGGGGTAGGTGACCTCGTGGTCGGGCTCCCGGTCGGGCGCCTCGAAGCGCGACGACGGGCCCCGGTCGCCGCCCCAGCCGCCCTCGCCCCGGATGAACGCGCCCATGCTCGTCGTGAACAGCGGCTCGCCGTCGGCCGCGAGCGTGGCGGTCGTCTCGGCGTTGACGAGGGCGCCCGAGCCCTTGTCGTAGATGCCGACGATCTCGGTGACCGTCTCGATCTCGCCCTCGACCGGCAGCTCGCGGGCCAGCGTCACCGACTGCTCGCCGTGGACGAGCATGGCGGGGTTGAACGAGCCGATCGAGCCGAAGGCCCCGCCTCCCATCCCGAGGACCACGGCCTGGGTGGGCAGCGCCCGCTGGCGGACGTCCTGGCTGTTCTCGGTGGTGAAGCTCAGCTCGTCGGCCGGGTCCTGGGCCCCGGCGCCGACGCCGAGCGCGTAGATCATGCTGTCCCGTGAGCTCCACCTCAGGCGGGCCGGCTCGGACCGGGCGCCGACGGCGTCGGGGTTGATGGGCATGGTCCCTCCCTGGGGTCGTCTCGGAATCTAGTGGGCCCTCGCCCACTAGAGGTCGGCCGCGCCCAGCGCCGCGAGCGAGTCGGCGGCGGGCGGCTTGGGCACCCCGACGCCCGCGGGCACGACGGCGACGGCGTAGCCCTCGCCGTCAGCGCTGAAGCGCAGATCTGCCCCGTTCTTGGCCACGATCTCGGGCTCGAAGCCGCCGGCGACGTCCGCCCACCGGACCACCGAGACCTCGGTCGGCTGGCCGTGGCACATGTCCCCGGCGCCGTAGCGCACCTCGCCGATCAGGACCTCGTTGGCGGTGACCTGGATGTGCGCCCCCCGGAGGAAGATGCCGAGGCGGGCGTTGTCCCCGGCGGCACCCTCGACGAACGGGTGGATGTGGATCACGCCGTCGCCGTGGGTGTGGATCCCCTCGGGGTTGTCGAACGCGGGGACCGCCGGCAGGTAGGCGCCGCAGACGAAGACGCCGAACGCCGCGTGCCAGTGGTCCTCCAGGGCGCGGGGCCTGGCCCCCTCGGCGCTGTCGGCCAGCGAGCTCGCCGACTCACCGGCGCATGCCGGGAGCGCGGCGAGCGCGACCACGGCGATGGCTCGCCCCGCCCGCGTCAGCCCGCCTCGCCCGGTCACGGCCCCTCAGCGCTCGTCGTATCCGCCCATGTTGGCGTTGGGCCGGGCCTGGGCGACCAGGTCGAGGACGGCGTGGCCGAGGACCTCGGGGTCGTCGTCGGGGCCCTCGATCGACGGGCCCCGGTGCCAGCCCTCGGACACCGACAGCATGCGCCCGGTGACGTCGAACACCCGGCCCGTGACGCCGGCGGACAGCGGGCTCGACAGCCAGCAGACGATCGGGGCGATGTGCTTGGGGGACATCTGCTCCTTGGTCTCCTCGGGGAGCTGGCCCATGCCGAGATCCTCGGTCATGCGCGTGAGCGCGGCCGGGGCGATGGCGTTGACGGTCACGCCGTAGCGGGCCAGCTCCTTGGCGGCGATGATCGTGAAGCTGGCGATGCCGGCCTTGGCGGCGCCGTAGTTGGTCTGGCCGACGTTGCCGTAGATGCCCGACGGCGACGTGGTGTTGATGAGGCGGCCGTCGACCTCGTCGCCCGCCTTGGACCGCTCGCGCCAGTGGTTGGCGGCGAAGTGCGAGGGGGCGAAGGTGCCCTTGAGGTGGACCTTGATGACGGCGTCCCACTCGGCCTCGGCCATGTTGACCAGCATGCGGTCGCGGAGGATGCCGGCGTTGTTGATCAGCACGTCGAGCTTCCCGAACACGTCGACCGCGGTGGTGACGAGCTTCTCGGCGCCCGACCAGTCGCTGATGTCGTCGGTGTTGGCGACGGCCTGCCCGCCGGCAGCGACGATCTCGTCGACCACCTCCTGCGCGGGCCCCGCGTCGCCGCCGGAGCCGTCGCGCGAGCCGCCGAGATCGTTCACCACCACGCTGGCCCCCTGCGCGGAGAGCAACAGTGCGTGCTCGCGACCGATGCCCCGGCCGGCCCCGGTCACGATCGCCACCCGACCGTCACAGATGCCCATCGCAGATGTCCCCTCTCCCGTCCGGCGTGCCGGAACCCGATCGTCACGTCGATGCTGCCCGCCGGGAACGTAGCAGCGCGACACTGGACACCGTGAGCGACGTGCATCACTGCCCGTACTGCGAACTCCGGTTCGTCAGTCGCAACGAGGTCGAGGACCATATCGCCGTCGATCATCCCGTCGACCATCCGCCGGCGGTCGAGGACGACACGGCAACCGACCGCGTGTTGCGGACCCCGCCCCGGTGAGCCTCCCTCGGCGGGGCCAACCCGCAGCTCACTCGGCGTGGTTCGATCCGCTCGCCCCGGCCGTGGCAGGGTAGAGCATCGTGGACGGGAACGAAGGCTCGTCCGCGTCCGAAGACGCGGACGCTGGGGCGCCCACAGATCGCCCAGGAGACAATGACGCCGCATCACGCCCCGACGCGGGTGGACGCGGCCCCCGAACCCGCGTCGCCGGACGCGCTGGAGGCGGCGGCCACACCGCGCCCCGACGCGGGTGACGCGGCCCCCGAACCCGCGTCGCCGGACGCGCCCGACGCAGCGCCCACAACCGCACCGGACGCACCCGAGGCGGCCACACCGCGCCCCGACGCGGGTGACGGGGCGCCCGAGCCCGCGTCGCCGGGCGCGCCTGACGCGCCGGCCACGCCGACCGCATCGGACGAACCGGCGCCGCCAGCCGTACCGACATCGCCTCGCTCCTTCCCGGCGCCCAAGGCCACCCCCGCGCCTCGGCCGGCGGCCGAGGCAGCGGCAGAGGAGACGCCCACACCGACCGCACCGGACGCACCGCCATCGCCCGCATCGCCGGCCTCCACACCGCCGACCACCGCACCGGCGCCGCCGGCAGCAGCGCCTGCACCATCGGCGCCCACCCCGCCGGCCCCGCCGGCCCCAGCTCCGCCACGGCCCGCACCACCCGCACCTCCCGCCGCGCCGCCGACCGCCGCGCCACCCGGCGCCGCTCCGTCCGCGCCGGCCCCGACCGGGCCGCCGCCATACGGTGCGTCCCGGCGGGACCAGCCGGCGATCTTCGATCTGCCCGGCGCGGAGGATCCCCGCGCCGGCGGGCGCTCCGGCGCCGGCGGTGGGGGCGGCAGCGGTGACGGTGGTGCTGCGCCGCCCGTGTTGGGCGGCTCCGCGGCCGCGGAGGGGCGGACCACCGGGTCGACGCCTCGGATCGGGCCCGCCACCGGCGGGCACCGCGGTACCTCCGGGGCCGGCGACGCCTCCGCGTCCGGCCACGTCGACGGGGGGATCGGCGACGACGACGGGGGCCGGCACTTCGGCGCCGGCAACGGGGCCGTCCGGCGGCTGCCGCCATGGCGGCTCGTGGCGATCGCTGTGCCCGTGGCGGTCGTCGTGCTGCTGCTCGGGGCCTGGGCCGTCGACACCGCCGCCCTCTCCGGCCAGGTCGTGCGCAACGTCGAGATCGGCGGCACGCCCGTGGGCGGGCTCAGCGAGGAGTCGCTGCCCGGCGTGATGGGCAGGCTGTCCGAACGGATCGCCGCCCGGCCGGTCACGATCGTGGCGGGCGACAAGCGCTACGAGACCACCGCCGGCGACCTCGGGCTGACCCTCGACGAGGAGGCGACCGCCACGGCCGCCCTCGACGCGGGGCGCGGCGACGCCCTGGTCAGCCGGCCATTCCGGTGGTTGGCCAGCTTCGTCAGCCCCCGTACCGTCGACCTGCGGTACTCGGTCAAGCAGTCACAGCTCGAGGCCAAGATGTTCGAGCTGCAGGGCCCGGACCTGACCGCCGCCCACCCGCCGACGATCCAGCTCGGCGACGGGGCGTTCGCCGCCGTTCCCGGCGTGCCCGGTCGGGGCGTCGACACCGCGCAGGTCATCGACGAGCTGCCCGCCGCGGCGGAGGAGGCGGCCATGGGCCCCATCCGGGTCGAGACCGAGATGGTTCCCGTGCTGCCCGACTACACCGACGCCGACGCCCAGGCCCTCGCGGACCGTGCGAACGAGCTCACCGCCAACGGGCTCACCCTCACCGCGGGGGACGCCTCCGCCCAGGTCGACCCCGCCACCCTGCGGTCGTGGCTCGGGCCGATCACCGCCAACGGCTCGCTCGACCTCGCCATCAACGCCGACGCGGCGAACGCCGCCATGGGAGGCCTGTTCGCGGACATGTCGTCCCAGGCCCAAGACGCCCGCTTCGAGCTACAGAACGGCACGCCGGTCGTGGTCCCCTCCAGCCCGGGCATCACCTGCTGTGGCGCCGACAGCGCCGACCGGGTCTGGCAGGCGCTGACCGGGGGCCAGGGCCAGGCCGACCTCGAGGTCCAGGTGGCCCAGCCCGCGCTCACCACCGAGCAGGCCCAGGCCCTCGGCGTCCGCGAGCCCGTCGGTGGCAACAACGCCTGGCGGGGCGGCGCGCCCACCACCGCCGGTCCGGGGTTCACCACTTACTACGACCCCGGCCAGCCGCGGGTCACCAACATCCACCGCATCGCCGACCTGGTCCGGGGCACGCTGGTGCTGCCCGGCGACACGTTCTCGGTCAACAACACCGTCGGCCGGCGCACGACCCAGAACGGGTTCGTCGAGGCGGGCGCCATCCGCGAGGGCGAGCACGTCGAGGAGGTCGGCGGGGGCGTGTCGCAGTTCGCCACCACGATCTTCAACGCCGCCTACTTCGCCGGGCTGGACATCACCACGTACCAGGCCCACTCCGAGTACTTCACCCGGTACCCCCGGGGCCGGGAGGCGACGATGGGCTTCCCGGCGCCGGACCTGAAGTTCAGGAACAACACGCCCTACGGGATCCTGATCTGGACGTCCTACACCGACACCAGCGTCACCGTGACCATGTACTCGACGCCGTACATCACGGCCGAGCAGTCGGGCATCACCGAGTCGCCGTCGGGGGCATGCACGGTGGTCCAGACGACCCGCACCCGCCACTTCCCCGACGGACACACCGCGAACGACACGTTCAAGGCGACCTACCGGCCGGGCGAGGGCCAGACCTGCTGAGCCGCGGGCCGTCGATACCATGACCGGGATGGGTGCCCCGGACGTCGTCGTGGTGGGCGGCGGCCCGGCTGGCTCGGCCGCAGCCGTGACGCTGGCCCGAGCCGGGCGGGCGGTCACGATCGTCGACCGGGCCCGCTTCCCCCGGGACAAGGTCTGCGGCGACGGCCTGACCACCGGCGCGCTGCGGCTGCTCGACGAGCTGGGGCTCGACCCCGGCGTGGTCGCGTCGTGGCAGCGGGTCGACGACATCGTGATCCGAGGTCCCGGCGGACGCGAGGTCACGTTCCCGCTGCCCCGGGGCCGGGGCCAGTACGCCGCCGTCGCCCGGCGGACCGACCTCGACGCCGCCCTGCTCGACCGCGCCCGTGCGGAGGGGGTCACGGTCGTCGAGGGCCATGCCTGCACCGGCGTCTGCGAGGAGCCGCACGGCGCCGCCGTGACGCTGGCCGGCGGCGGCGAGCTGACCTGCCGGTTCGTCGTGGCGGCCGACGGCATGTGGTCGCCGGTCCGCAAGCACCTGGGGCTGGCCACGCCCGGCTACCGGGGCGAGGTCCACGCCTTCCGCCAGTACTTCGCGGGCGTCGGTCCGCGGGCCGCCCGCGACCTCTTCGTGTGGTTCGAGCCCGACCTCCTGCCCGGCTACGCCTGGTCGTTCCCGCTGCCGGGCGGCCGGGCCAACGTCGGCTTCGGCATCGAGCGGGGCGGCAAGGTCGGCATCCAGGAGATGGCCGACGTCTGGCGCGGCCTCCTCGCCCGCCCCCACGTCCGGGACGTGCTGGGCGAGGGCGCCGAGCCCGAGGCACCCCACCGGGCCTGGCCCATCCCGGCCCGCATCGACCGGGCCGTGCTGACCGGACGGCGCACGCTGTTCGTCGGCGACGCGGCCGCCGCCACGGACCCGCTGACCGGCGAGGGCATCGGCCAGGCGCTGACCACCGGCATCCTCGCCGGCGAGGCGATCATCGGGGCCGGCCCCCGCCCGGAGGCGGTCACCGCCGCCTACGGCGCGGCGGCCCGGCGGGCGCTGGTCGCCGACCATCGGATGTCGAGCCTGCTCATCCACGCCGTCCGCCACCGCAAGGGCGTGCGGGCGGGCCTGTGGCTGACCGGGGGCAGCGGGTGGACCCGCCGAAACTTCGCGAGGTGGCTGTTCGAGGACTATCCGCGCGCCCTGGTCGTCACGCCCCGCCGCTGGCGTCGCGGGATGTTCACCGGCCCGGGCGCATTCGCCGGCCGAGGACAGCAAGGGTTCCCGCCCGTGTAGCCGCGGGTTCACCGGGGCGACACGCCGCGGTTACCTGGCCTCCCTACGGTGGAGGGGGCGGATCAGCGGGCGCTGCTTTTGGCGGGCCACGTGCTGCTTCGCCGGTGGCCGACGTCGGCGGTCAGGCCACCGTCCCAGCATCC
This sequence comes from uncultured Acidimicrobiales bacterium, assembly GCA_963830865.1. Lineage (GTDB taxonomy): Bacteria > Actinomycetota > Acidimicrobiia > Acidimicrobiales > VFJN01 > ZC4RG19. The sequence goes on from CAWHNU010000005.1 coordinate 225,214, forward strand.
GGCGCGCCTCGCCCCCCGGGGTGCGCCGGTTGCGCGCCCGGGCGAGACTGGCGCGGTGGAGCGAGTGTCGGTGGTGGGCTGCTCGGGCGCGGGCAAGACCACCCTCGGCCGCCGCCTGGCCGGGATCCTCGACGTGCCGTTCGTCGAGCTGGACGGCCTCGTCCACCAGCCCGGCTGGACCCAGCTGCCCGCAGACGAGTTCCGCGCCGAGGTCCGACGGAGCTGCGCCGGCGACCGTTGGGTGGTCGACGGCAACTACCACTCGATGGTGCAGGACCTGGTGTGGGACCGAGCCGACACCGTCGTCTGGCTCGACCTGCCCCGCTGGTTGGTCATGGGCCGGGTGGTCTCCCGCACGCTCCGCCGGGTCGTGACCCGGCAGGAGCTGTGGAACGGCAACCGCGAGCAGCTCCGCGACCTCCTCAGCCGCGACCCCGAGCGGTCGATCGTGCTCTGGACCCTGACCCGCCACCGGAAGTACCACGAGCGCTACGCCGCGGCCGCAGCCGATCCCGACCTCGCCCACCTGCGGTTCGTGCGCCTGGGCTCGACGGCCGACGTCCGGCGCTTCCTGGCGACCGTCACCGCCGCCGCCCGACCCACTTGACCCGCCGGTCAAGCGGCGGTCAGCATCGTCCCATGATCCGGACCCGCCTGACCGACGCCCTGCAGATCGAGCATCCCGTGATGCTGGCCGGCATGGGGGGCGTGTCCTACCACCGGCTGGCCGCGGCCGTGAGCGCGGCCGGCGGCTTCGGGTGCCTGGGCGCCTCGACCATGGGCGACGACCAGATGCGCGACGAGATCGCCGCCGTGCGGGCCGCCACGGACCGGCCCTTCGGGGTCGACCTGCTGACCGCGCTGCCGCGGGGCCTGGACGCCAAGGTCGACGACATCGTCCGGGGCGGCGCCAGCGCCTTCGTGGCCGGGCTCGGCGTGCCCCGCGACGTGGTCGACCAGTGCCACGACGCCGGCCTGGTCGTGGTCAACATGTGCGGCAAGGTCCGCCACGCGGTGGCCGCGGTCGAGGCCGGCTGCGACATCGTCGTCGCCCAGGGCACCGAGGCCGGCGGCCACACCGGCCGGGTGGCGACGATGGCCCTGGTCCCCCAGGTGGTCGACGCCGTCGGCGAGCGGGTGCCGGTGGTCGCGGCCGGCGGCATCGTCGACGGCCGGGGCCTCGCGGCGGCGCTGGCGCTCGGCGCCGACGGCGTGTGGGTCGGCACCCGCTTCATCGCCACGCCCGAAGCCCGCAGCGTCGACGGCTACAAGGACGTCCTGCTCCGCAGCCACGAGGACGACACGGTTGTGACCAAGGCATACACGGGCAAGACCTGCCGGGTCGTCGCCAACCGCTACACCCAGGAGTACGAGGGCGGCGGGCGCGAGGTCCAGGCGTTCCCGGCGCAGGTCTTCGCCTCCATCCAGGACGGGGCCAACCACCTCGGCGGCGACGAGCACACGACCGGCGTCGATCCCGAGCGCGAGTTCTTCCCCGCCGGCCAGGGCGTCGGCGCCATCGACAGCCTGGTCCCGGCGGCCGACATCGTGCACGCCATGGTCGACGAGGCCGAGGCCGTCCTGGCCAAGCTGCGCGCCGGCTAGACCGGGCCCGTGGACTGGCCGGCCCTCCGCTCCGGGCGCGTGCTGCTGGAGGACGAGGCCGTCCTGGTCCTGGACAAGCCGGCCGGCGTCTCGGTGACCGGCGAGCGCCACGAGACCGACGTCGTCCGGCTGGCGGCCGACGCCGGCGAGGTGCTGCTGCCCGCCCACCGCATCGACAAGGTCACCTCCGGCGTCGTGCTGTTCGCCCGCTCGATCGAGGTGCACAGCGGCCTCACCCGGCAGTTCACCAAGCGGACGGTCGACAAGGACTACCTGGTCGTCGCCCGGTCCGCCGGCCTGCCGGAGCGGGGCACGATCGACCTGCCCCTCGGCGTCGGCCGCAAGGGCCGGATCCGGGTGGCCGCACCGCGTGAGGCGATCGCCCTCGACCCGGCGACCAACCGGTGGTCGGTCCCCGAGCGGGCCGTGCGCACCGACCGCCGCGCCTACCCGTCGGTCACGACGTTCGTGCGCCTGTGGGAGCACGGCGACCACTCCGTCCTGCTGGTCCGGCCCCTCACGGGCCGGCGCCACCAGATCAGGGTCCACCTGGCCTGGATCGGGCACGCCATCGCCGGCGACCCGCTGTTCGAGCGCGACCCCGCCGGCCGGACCTGCCTGCACGCGTGGCGTCTGGCGTTCGACGCCTCGTGGTCGGACGGCCGCCGGATCGCAGTGGAGGCCCCGCCGGGCGCCGACCTCTGGTCGCCACTGGACCGGACCGGCGCCGACCCGGACGCGCTCCTCGCACGGGCGCGGGCGGCGGTGCGACGGTCAGGCGGCGGATAGCCGGTCGCGGGCCCGCTTGGACCGCTCGAGCAGCATGGCGGGCACGGTCACGCCGTTGACCACCCTCTCGGCGCCGCCGCCCCCGCCGCCGGCGGAAGCGTCCTCGACCGCGGCGACCGCGACCGCCGCGCCGGCGAGGGCCGCCTGCTCCCGCCGATCGAGCGCCGCGGTGTAGTCGCGGGGCCGGGCGAGCGTCGTGCCGTCGAGCGACCCGACGTCGATCCCGTTCTCGAACAGCACGCGGTAACGGGTCCAGGCGAAGCCGTCGACCAGGTACACGCGGCCTGCGGTGCCCGGGGGCACGCCGGGCAGCGGATCGAGGGTCTTCACGGTCTCGCCCCGCCGGAACTCGTCGGGGCCCAGGCGCTTCGCCATGCGGTGATCCTGCCAAATCCGCGCCGGGGCGCGCGAATCACCCCGCCGGCTCGGGGTCGTGCGGCAGCCCCAGCACGCGTTCGCCGATGATGTTGCGCTGGACCTCGCCCGTCCCGCCGCCGATGGTCAGCGCCGGGGCGAACAGGAACCCGTGGTGCCACAGGTCCGCCGGGGCCCCGAGCGGACCCTCGTCGGTGAGCAGGGCGCCCGCCCCGGCCAGGTCCTTGGCCAGGCCGAACACGTGCTGGCCGTGCTCGTCGGCCAGCACCTTGCGGACCGACGCCTCGGGCCCGGGCGCCGCCCCCCGCACCGCGGCCGAGATCGTCCGCAGCCGGATGAGCCGCAGCACCTCGCTCTCGATGTGCAGCTGGGCCACCCGCTGGCGCAGCACCGGGTCGGCCACGCCTCCCCGCTCGCGCACCAGGTCGACCAGGTCGGCGCCGGTCGGGCCCTGGCCCCACAGCGCGCCGCCCGACGACAGCGACACCCGCTCGTTGCCCAGCGTGACCTTGGCGAGGCCCCAGCCCTCGCCCGCCTCCCCCACCAGGCAGTCGGCCGGCAGGCGCACCTCGTCGAGGAACACCTCGTTGAAGGTGTGGGCCCCGGTCATCTCGACGATCGGGCGGATCGTGATGCCCGGCCGGTCCATCGGGCACACGAAGTACGAGATGCCCCGTTGCTTGGACGCGGCCGGGTCGGTGCGGGCGATGAGGATGCCGTAGCGGGCGAACTGGGCCAGCGACGTCCAGATCTTCTGGCCGGTGACCACCCACTCGTCGCCGTCGCGCTCGGCCCGGGTGCGCAGCGAGGCGAGGTCGGAGCCGGCGCCGGGCTCGGAGAACAGCTGACACCACATCTCCTCGCCGGACAGCAGGCCGGGCAGGTAGCGGCGCTTCTGCTCGTCGGTGCCCGCCGCCAGCAGCGTCGGGCCGGCCCAGCCGATGCCGATCGGGTTGACGGGCCGGCGCACCCCGGCGCGGCGCAGCTCGTCGTCGACCACCAGCTGGTGGACCGGGTCGGCGTCGAGGCCCCAGGGCGCCGGCCAGTGGGGCACGACGAGCCCGGCCTCCGCCAGGTCCCGTCCCGACGGCGCCGGGTGCGCGGCCAGCCAGTCGCGCACGGCGGCGCGGCGGGGGTCGTCGTCGGGCGGCAGCTCGAAGTCCACGTCCGCAACCTAGACGCGGGCCTGATCGGGCCCTTGTCGCCGTCCGGGGATCAACCGCTACCCTCCGTCCTCGGACCAGCGACAGAGGAGCACCCCCATGCCGGGCTGGAACTTCGCCGACGTCTGGGAGGTCATCGCCTCCCGCCTGCCCGACGCCCAGGCGCTCGTCCATGGCGACCGGCACATCAGCTGGGCCGACTTCGACCGCCGCGCCAACGGCGTGGCCGCCGCGCTCCTCGCCGGCGGGCTCGCCGACCAGGACAAGGTGGCCCAGTACCTCTACAACGGGCCCGAGTACATCGAGTCGATGTTCGCCACGTTCAAGGCGGGCCTCGTCCCGATCAACACCAACTACCGCTACCAGGACGACGAGCTGGTCTACCTGTGGGACAACGCCGACTGCGCGGCGGTCGTGTTCCACGGCTCGTTCACCGCCACCATCGAGCGCATCCGCGACCGGGTCCCCGGCGTGACGCTCTGGCTGTGGGTCGACGACGACAGCGGGCCGTGCCCCGAGTGGGCCACGTCCTACGAGGACGCGGCCGCCGCCGGCGGCGAGCGGGTCGAGGCGCCGTGGGGCCGCAGCGGCGACCAGATCCTCATGACCTACACGGGCGGCACCACGGGCATGCCCAAGGGCGTGATGTGGCGGCAGGACGACCTGTTCCGCAACCTCGTCACCCAGTTGAACCCGGTCCTCGGCGGCGCGGAGCCCGGCCCCGAGGTCGTCCGCCAGCAGATCACGGCGCCGGGGCCGGTGGGCATGGCGGCCTGCCCGCTCATGCACGGCACCGGCCTCTACACCCAGCTCATCATCCTGACGGTCGGCGGCAGCAGCGTGACGCTGCTGTCCCGGCGGCTCGACGTCGAGGAGATGTTCGACACGGTCGAGCGCGAGCGGGTCAACCAGATCTCGATCGTCGGCGACGCCTTCGCCAAGCCGATGGTCCGCACCCTCGACGAGAACCCCGGCCGCTGGGACCTCTCCAGCCTGTTCCTGGTCGTGTCGTCGGGCGTCATGTGGAGCGAGCCCGTCAAGCAGGCCCTGCTCAAACACCAGCCGACCATGCTGCTGGTCGACGTGTTCTCGTCGTCCGAGGCCGTCGGGATGGGCTCGTCGATCAGCTCGGGCGCCAACGCCAGCGAGACCGCCACGTTCCGGTTGGGCGAGAACACGATCGTGATCAGCGACGACGGCCTTCGCGTCGAGCCCGGCTCCGGCGTGATCGGGCGGGTGGCGGTCGGCGGCTACCAGCCGATCGGCTACTACAAGGACCCCGAGAAGACGGCGGCCACGTTCATCGAGTTCGAGGGCAGGCGCTACTCGTGCCCGGGCGACTACGCGACCGTCGAGGCCGACGGCACGCTGACCCTGCTCGGGCGGGGATCGGTCGTCATCAACACGGCCGGCGAGAAGGTGTTCCCCGAGGAGGTCGAGGAGGTCCTCAAGACCTACCCCGGCGTGCGCGACGCGGTCGTGGTCGGCGTCCCCGACGACCGCTTCGGCGAGGCGGTGACCGCGCTCGTCGAGGCGGGGCCCGAGGCGGACATCCCACCCGAGGACCTGATCGCGCACGTCCGCGGCAAGCTGGCGTCGTACAAGGCGCCCCGCCACGTGGTCGTGGTCGACACGATCGGGCGGGCCGCGAACGGCAAGGTCGACTACAAGCGGCTGAAGGCGTTCGCCATCGACACGCAGGGTGCCGGCTGACCGCACCGCACCCCGCGGGGTGGACGTGAAGTGCCGGTGAGCGGGGGGTACGGTGCGCCCGTGTCCGAGCCGCCCAAAGAGCTGCGGAAGCGCTTCCACCAGCAGCTCGCCGAGATCGACGCCAAGGTCATCCGGCTGTTCGCGCTCGTCACCGAGGGCGTCGCGGCGGCCAGCCACGCCCTGCTCGCCGGCGACGTCGAGATCGCCCGGGCGATGTCGGCCCGGGACGCCTCGGTCGACCAGCTGGAGGCCGACGTCGAGCAGATCGCCGAGCGCGAGCTGCTGACGCAGACGCCGATGGCGCGGGACATGCGCTTCCTCGTGTCGGTGCTGCGCGTGGTGCCCGAGCTGGAGCGCAGCGGCGACCTCGCCGAGCACATCGCCCAGCGGGCCGCCCACGGCCTGGCCGAGCGCCTGACCCCGACCGTGCGGGGCCTGCTCGAGGAGATGGCGGCCATCTGCTCGGACATGTGGCGCCGGGCCGGCGATGCCTGGGCCGAGCGGAACGGCGCCGTCGCCGCCGAGCTCGACAAGGCCGACGACCGCCTCGACGACCTGCACGACGCCCTGGTCGCCGAGCTGGAGTCGGCCGACATCGCGCTGGCCGACGCGCTGCAGACCACGCTGGTCGCCCGCTTCTACGAGCGGCTCGGCGACCACGCGGTCCACATCAGCGAGCGGATCTGCTACCTCGCCCACGGAACCTGACCCACCAGGCGGTTCCGCCGGCGGGCCGGATTCCGACCGCGCGGTAACCCGCTTCTAACCTCGCTGCATGGCAGATCTCGGATTCGACGGGAAGGTCGCGATCATCACCGGGGCCGGCGGCGGGCTCGGCCGTGCCCACGCGCTGGAGCTGGCCCGGCGGGGAGCGCTGGTCGTCGTGAACGACCTCGGCGGCTCGGTCGACGGCACCGGGAGCGGCACGACCGCCGCCCAGGCGGTGGTCGACGAGATCACCGCCGCGGGCGGCGAGGCGGTGCCCAACTACGACTCGGTGGCGACGCCCGAGGGCGGCCGGGCCATCGTCCAGACCGCGCTCGACGCCTGGGGCCGGGTCGACGTGATCGTGAACAACGCCGGCATCCTGCGCGATGCCTCGTTCAAGAACATGGACGCCGACAAGTTGAACCCCGTGCTCGACGTCCACCTGCGGGGCGCGTTCAACGTCACCCAGCCGGCCTGGGAGGGCATGCGCGAGCGGGGCTACGGCCGCATCGTGTGCACCTCGTCGGGCGCCGGCGTGTTCGGCAACTTCGGCCAGACCAACTACGGGGCCGCCAAGATGGGCCTGGTCGGCCTGACCCGGGTGCTGGCGGTCGAGGGCGCCAAGAGCAACATCAAGGCCAACGCCATCGCCCCGGTCGCCAAGACCCGCATGACCGAGGACATCCTCGGACCGGTGGCCGACAGGCTGCTGCCCGAGATGGTGACGCCGCTGGTGGCGTTCCTGGCGCACGAGGACTGCCCGGTCACCGGCGAGCTGTACTCGGTCGGCGGCGGCCGGGTGGCCCGGGTGTTCCTCGGGGTGACCCGGGGCATCGCGGATCCGGCCCTCACCGTCGAGGCGGTGCGCGACCGGTTCGACGAGATCCGTGACGAGGAGGGCTACGAGGTGCCGGCCAACCTCAACGAGGAGCTGATGCTGGCGCTCAAGTCGCTGGGCTGAGACAAAGGTCACCGTTGTTGTCGATGCATTGGCGATATATCGTCAATGCATCGACAACGACCCCCGTGAGGAGCCCGCCATGTCCCCCCATCGCAGCCGCTCCGGCGACTTCCGTGGTCGCCCCCCGACCTTCGCCATGTGGATGCCCCCGTTCCCACCCCCCGGGTTCGGCCCCGGTCCCGGCCCCGGCTGGGGCCGCGGCCGGCGCGGCCCGGGCGGCCGTGGTGGCCGCGGCCGGCGCGGCCGGCGCGGCGACGTCCGCACCGCCGTGCTCGCCCTGCTCGCCGAGCGGCCGATGCACGGCTACGAGATGATCCAGGAGCTCGACGCCCGCACCGGCGGCCTGTGGCGGCCCAGCCCCGGCTCGGTCTACCCGACCCTCCAGATGCTGGAGGACGAGGGCCTGATCGTCAGCGACAAGGCCGAGGGCCGCAAGCGCTTCAGCCTCACCGACGCTGGCCAGGAGGCCGCTGCGGCGGCGGCCGCCGCCCCGCCGTGGGCCGACATCGCCGACGACACGGTGGCGGCGGCCCACGACCTGCGCCGGGCGTCGGTCGGCATCATGACCGCCCTCGCCGAGGTCAACCTGGCCGGCACCGCCAGCCAGCAGGCGCGGGCGCTCGAGCTGCTCAACGACACCAAGCGCAAGCTGTACGCCATCCTGGCCGAGGCGGACGTGCCCCAGGACGCGCCGCCGGCGGACACCCCGCCCCAGGACGCCCCGCCCCAGGACGCCCCGCCGGAGGAAACGGTCTAGGCCCGAGCGTGGGCGACCCGGACGGCCCGCAGCACCAGCGGCACCTGCAGCGGCAGGCGGGCGATGCCGAGCACCCGGAACACCCCGGGAGGCATGCCCGCCGCCGCCTGGTGCTCGGTCCCGGCGTCCAGCACCATCTGCACGTTGGCCGGGAACACGGCCACCAGCAGGGCGGCGGTCAGCCAACCACCGGCGGCCTGCGTCTTCCTCCGGAGCAGGAGGCCGCCGCACACCAGCTCGGCGACGCCGCTCGCGAGCACGACCCGCTTCCGGTCGCCGACCCCGCGGGGCACGATCCGGGCATAGAGCCCGGGCACGAGGAAGTGCAGCACCCCGGACCCGAGCATGATCGCCGCCAGTCCGAGTCGCGACCGGCGGGCTGCGTCGTCCTCCACGGGCCGTCAAGCTAGCGGGCGTCGGAGCAACGCCCGGACCGCCCGGACGAGCACCGCCCGGGCCTGATCGATGGGCTCGCCCGCCTCGGCCCGGAGGGCGTCCCACATGCCCCACGACGACACCGCGGCCAGCGCGTCCAGCAGCTCGCGGCGGGCCGCGCCGGGGAGCGTGGCCAGCTCGGGGGCGAACGTCGCCTCGACCTCCCGGCGCAGGAAGGCCGACCCGAGGGCGACGGCTTCGTCCAGCTCCGGGGCGAACGGCCCGTGCACCGCGGCGGCCCGGCGGAACGGGGTCACGGCCTCGAGCAGCGCGCTGCGGTGCGCGGTGAACGCGAGGATGCGCTCGTCGAGCGGCAGCTTGCGATCGATCGGCACGACCAGCGCCGCCAGCCGCTCGACCACGCGGCGGATCACCGCGGTGTGCAGCGCGTGCAGGTCGTCGAAGTGTTGGAACACCGACCGCACCGACACGCCCGCCCGCTCGGCGACCCGCGGCGCGGTCGGCCGGACATCGCCCTCCTCGACGAGGGCGATGCAGGCGTCCACGATGGCGTCGCGGGTGCGGGCCGCTCGTGCCGCCCGGCCATCGGATGGGACCGCCGCGACGTGCACTGGCCAGGCAATCTAGCCGGGCGCGTCGGGCGCCACGGGGCTGCCGTGGTGCAGCACCATGAGCCAGCGCCCGCCGATCCGCCGGAAGACGTTCACCGCGGCCACCGTCGCGCCCAGCTGGTCGCTGATGAGGTTCTCGTCGACGGTCACCCAGGCGACCTCGCCGTCGAGGTGGACCCGCTCGTCGGTCAGGATGAACTGGAGCTGCTGGGGGCCGCCGAACAGCGCGAACCACGAGCCGGCCACCGCACCCCAGCCGTGCAGGGTCTTCCAGCCGGGATGGGTGCACACGACGCCGTCGTCGTGGTGCCAGAGGTCGGACATCGCGTCGAGGTCGCGGCGCTCGAAGGCGTCGTAGTAGGCCTGGTTGGCGGCCTTCACGGCCTCGACGTCGACGAGCTCGGCCATCGGCCGACGACCCTACCGGCGCCGCCGCCGCGTGCCCCGGTTGGGCCGCCGGCGGGCAGCGCTGCCAGCATGGTCCGATGTCCTCCCGGCCCCAGGCGCCCGTCCCCCCGGCCCCGGTCCCGGTGCGCTCCGTGCCGTCGAGCGACGGCGTGACGATCGCACTGCACGACCTGGGCGGCGAGGGGCCGCCGGTTCTGTACTGCCACCCCACCGGGTTCCTGGCGATGACATGGGCGCCGCTGGCGGCCGAGCTGGCCCCGGTGTCACACGGCTGGGCGCTCGACTTCCGGGGCCACGGCGACAGCACCGAGCCGGCATCGGCCGACCTGGCGTGGCGGGGCATGGCCGACGACGTCCTGGCGGTCGTCGACGCCCTGGGCGCCACCGGGATCGGCGGGGTCGGCCACTCGATGGGCGGGACGGCCCTGGTCATGGCCGAGCAGCGCCGGCCGGGCACCTTCTCGGCGCTGTGGCTCTACGAGCCGATCCTGGTCCCGGGGTCGGGCCGGCTGCCCGCCGGGAACGTCAACCCGATGGCGGAGACGGCCCGCCGGCGCCGCCCGTGGTTCCCCGACCGGGCCGCCGCATGGGCCAACTTCTCGGCCAAGCCGCCGCTGTCCGGGCTGGCGCCCGCGGCCCTGGCGGCCTACGTCGAGCACGGCCTGCGGGAGCGGCCCGACGGCGGGGCGGTCGAGCTCAAGTGCCGCCCGGAGACCGAGGCCCGGGTGTTCGAGGGCGGGTTCGGCAGCGGCGCGTTCGACCGGCTCGGGGAGGTCGGGTGCCCGGTGACGGTGGCGATCGGGGGCAGCGGCGGGCCCGCCGGCTGGGGCCCGGCGGTCGCGGAGGCCCTGCCGCGGGGCCGCCTGGAGCGCCACGCCGAGCTGACCCACTTCGGCCCGATGGAGGACCCGCCGGCGATGGCCGCCGCGGTCCGGGCCACCCTCACGCTCGGGTGAACGGCGGGTCCGCGTCGCTGTCATACCCCGGGCGTACATTCGGGTCATGGTCTTCGAGGTCCCCCGGTCGCTCAGCCCCTCCAAGGTGTCGTCGTTCACCGACTGCGCGCTGGCGTTCCGGTTCTCGGTGATCGACCGGCTGCCCGAGCCGCCGTCGGTGGCGGCCACCAAGGGCAACCTGGTGCACGCCGCGCTCGAACGCCTGCACCTGCTGGCGCCGGCCGAGCGCACGCCGGAGGCGGCCCTGACCTGCCTCGATCAGGCCGCGGAGGCGCTGGTCGACCACCCCGAGTACACGGGCCTCGGCCTCACGGCCGAGGACGAGGCCGCGTTCCGGGCCGACGCGGCCGAGCTGGTCCGCAACTACTTCCGGCTGGAGGACCCGCGGCGGGTCCGGACGATCGGGCTGGAGCTGCAGGTCGAGGCCGAGATCGACGGCATCCGGCTGCGGGGCATCATCGACCGGCTCGAGCTCGACGACGACGGCGAGCTGGTCGTGACCGACTACAAGACGGGCGCCGCCCCGTCCGAGCACCACGAGCGCAAGCGGCTGGCCGGCGTCCACATCTACTCGCTGCTGTGCGAGCAGCTCCTCGGCCGGCGGCCCCGCCACGTCCAGCTGCTCTACCTGCGGGCGCCGCTCGCCATCACCACCCGGCCGAGCGATCGCTCCACCCGCGGCACCCGCCGCACGCTGACGGCGGTGTGGCAGGCGGTCGAGCGGGCGTGCGAGCGCGAGGACTTCCGGCCCCAGACGTCGCGGCTGTGCGACTACTGCGCGTTCCAGGCGTACTGCCCGGCCTACGGGGGCGACCCCGACGAGGCCCGTGCGCTGGCCGAGGCCCGGCGCCAGGCCCGCGCCGACCGCGCGGCCCTCGAAGCCGGCGAGGTCGGCGTGGCGCTGCCGGCGCCTGTCGCCATTCCGGCCTAGGGCTACCGCCCCCCACCGGTAGGCTCGCCGCCCGATGCCCGGACCTGCGCCCGGCCGCCTGCACCGCGTGACCCGGGCCGTCGCCCGGTTCGACGCCGCGATCGACACCCGGGTCGATGGGTTCCGCGGCCATCCCCACATCGACCGGGTGATGTACGCCGCGTCCGAGCTGGGCGACTTCAGCCTGATCTGGCACCTGGTCAGCACCACCCGGGCGCTGGGCCCCGATCGGCGGCTGGTCCACGCCGTGCGGGTCGCCGCCGTGCTCGGCGCCGAGTCGGCCCTGGTCAACGGGCCCGTCAAGAGCCTGTTCCGCCGGCACCGGCCCGCCTGGGAGCAGGAGCGGCCCCGCAAGCTGCGCCGGCCCCGCACCACCAGCTTTCCCTCCGGGCACGCGTCCTCGGCGTTCGTGGCCGCCGGCCTCCTGTCCCAGTCCGACCCGCTGTGGCCGCTGTACTACGCGATCGCCGCCGTGGTCGCCTCCAGCCGGGTGTACGTGAAGATCCACCACCCCTCCGACGTGGTCGCCGGGGCGCTGCTCGGCATCGCCCTGGCCCGGATCGCACGGCGCGTGCTGGCCGATTCCACCGGTGGGAGGGAATGCGACGCAGGTCACGCGGGGTTGGGGCAAGAGATGACCGACTTCTCCGTCAACTGGGACTATCGCTGCCCGTTCGCCCGCAACGCCCACGAGCACCTCGTCGCCGGCCTGCGCGCCGGGGCCCCGTGGAACGTGCGATTCGTGCCGTTCTCGCTGGGGCAGGTGCACGTGCCCGAGGGCGAGCCCGACATCTGGGGCCGCCCGCAGGACGACAAGGGCCTCCTGGCCCTCCAGGTGGGCGTGGTGGTGCGGGACCGCTTCCCCGACCGGTTCCTCGACGTCCACGAAGCGATCTTCGCCCTGCGCCACGACGAGGGCCGCCACATCGAGGACGAGGACGAGCTGCGCAAGCTGCTCGTCGACCACGGCGTCGACGCCGAGGCCGTCTTCGCCGAGGTCGACAGCGGCGCGGCGCTGGACACCGTGCGCGTCGAGCACACCGCCAGCGTCGACGAGTCCGAGTGCTGGGGCGTCCCCACGTTCATCCAGGGGGACCAGGCCGTGTTCGTGCGGCTGATGCATCGCCCCCGGGGCGACGCCGACGTCGCCGTCCGCACGATCGACCGGGTGGTCGCGCTGCTCGGCGACTTCCCCGAGCTCAACGAGTTCAAGCACACCTCGCGCAAGCGGTAGCCCCTCGCCGGGGCGGGCGCGAGGCGCCGGGCCGGTCAGCCGACGGGGACGGCGTCGTCGCGCTCGCCCGCGGACGCGGGCTGCGCCAGCAGGGTGCGCACGTCGAGGAGCAGGTCGGCGACCTCGTTCGACGACACCAGCTCGCGGTGCCCCAGCGCTCCCAGACCCCGGTCGATGACGGCCAAGGCCTCGCTGATCACCTCGTCGAGTGCACGGGTCTCGGTCACGACGAACACCATATCGGGCGATCGGCCCCCGAGGACGGCATCGACACAAACTCGTGCTGAGCGGACCGCGCATCCGGGCCGGGTCGCGCCCGGCTCGACCGGTGGCGCGTCGTAGCCTTTCGAGCGGTGCCCGACCACGACCTCGCCGTCCACCGTGGCCTATGACCTGATCGCCCGCCTCGGCCGTGGAGGCATGGGGGTCGTCGACCTCGCCCGCGACGCGGACGGCAAGAAGGTCGCGCTCAAGCGTCTGACCCTCCAGGGCTCGGCCGCGGACATCGCCCGCGCCCGCCAGCGGCTGCTGCGCGAGGCCGAGGTGCTCCGGCGCCTGCACCACCCCAACGTGGTCGGCCTGCTCGACGTCGTCGACGAGGGCGACGAGATCGTCCTCGTCATGCCCTACCTGTCCGGCGGCAGCCTGGCCGAGCGGGTCGCCCAGCACGGCCCGGCGCCGGCCGACGAGGTCGAGCGCCAGGCGCTGCGCCTGCTCGGCGCGCTGGCCTCGGCCCACCGGGCCGGCATCGTGCACCGCGACATCAAGCCGGCCAACGTCCTGTTCGACGAGCGGGGCGAGCCCTGCCTCGCCGACTTCGGCGTCGCCCTCAGCCGCGACCAGACCCATGGCCTGACCGTCGCCGGCATGGTGGTCGGGACCCCCGGGTTCATGGCCCCCGAGCAGGCTCGGGGCGAGCCGGTCTCGCCCGCCACCGACGTGTTCTCGCTGGGGGCGACGCTGCTGTTCGCCGCCACCGGCGACGGACCGTACGGCCAGGGCGACCCGGGCCTGCTGATGGTCCGGGCGGCCGCGGGGAAGATCGAGAAGGTGCCGCGGCGGCTGCCCAAGACGCTGCGGACGCTGATCGTGGCCATGCTCGACCCCCGTCCCGAGCGGCGGCCGACGGCGGCCTCGCTGGCCGGCGGGCCCGATGGCACCGTGGCCCGCACGCTGGAGCTGCGCCGGGTCCGGTTCCGCCAGCGCTGGTGGGCCGCGGTCGCCGTCGGGGCGGCCGCGATCGGCCTCCTGGCCGCGGCGGCCTGGCTCACCACGCGGGACGACGACGACACGGACCCGCTGGTCGGCAACGGGGCGGCCGAGGAGCCGGGCGCCTGCACCGATCTCCCCTACCAGCCGTGCGGGCAGGCCGCGCCCGCCCCGGGCACCGACGGCGCGTCGTGCCTGCCCGACCGCGCCGACTACGACGGCGACACGGTCAACGGCTGCGAGGTCGAGGCCGACGGCGTCGACGGCGACCCGTTGGTCGACACGATCGAGGCCAACATCGCCCCGGTCGACGACGTGGACACGTACCCGGTCGAGGTCGACGACAACCTCCAGGTCTTCTGCGACGGCCACCTCGCCATCCGCCTGGAGGCACCGCCGAACATCGTGCTCGGCCTCGAGGTGCGCGACGGCGACGACGAGCTGCTGGGCCGGGGCACCGCGATCGAGGGCGCCCCCGCCACGGTCGAGCTGGGCGAGGCCCGCTGCGGCGCCAACGACGCCACCACGCTGGAGGTCACGGTCCGGCCGCTGACCGACGACCGCACCGCCGAGAACTACCGGCTCAGCCGCGACGGCGACTTCTGACCCGGCCGGCTCGACGCACACCGAGCTCAGCGCAGCGCGCCGAGCTCGGCCTCGATGCGGGTCAGCCGGCTTTCGATGTCGCCCAGGCGGTCGGCCAGGTCGGCCAGGTCGGCGACGGTGACCGGCCGGGAGGATGCGGGCACCCGGCGCTCCTCCGGGAACGCCAGCCGGGCGACCGGCCGGGCCCGGACCTCGACGGGCGGGGGCGGCGGCGGTGGCGGCGGGGCCATCCAGTCGCCGGCGGCGGCCAGGCGGCGCTCCAGCTCGGCGACCCGGGCCACCAGCTCGGCGTAGGTCGGCGCGGGGGCGGTGAGGTCGCCGGCGAACGAACCGGACCCGGCGGCGGCGGCATGCTCCACCCCGTTGCCCACCCGTGCGGGGCGCGAGCCGACCGGGCCGGTGAGCACCTCGACCCAGCGCGTCTCGCGGTCGCCGGGCCGCGGCGGGACGCGGGCGGCGAACGGCTGCGGGGTCCGGGCCGCCAGGGCGTCCAGCACCGCGTCAACCTCGGACGGCGACCCGAACGGGTGCAGCCGCTGCGCCTGGGTCCGCACCTCACCGACGGCCTGCTCGCCCCGCAGCAGCAGCACGGCGACGACGGCCAGGTCTGCGGGCCCCATCCGCCAGCGCTCGTCGGCCCGCTGGCGGTAGCGCGTGGTGCGGACCTCGGCCGTCGGGGCGACGAAGCGGGCCAGCCCCCGGGACTTGAGCGCCAGCAGCGTGTCCTCGACCGTCCGGTCGTCGTAGGCCACCACCGGATCGCGCCCGGTCGTGCGGTTGCAGGCCAGCCGGAGGGCGTTGAGCGTGAGCGGCACCGCGTCCGGATCGGCCGCTTCCTGCTCGACGAGGCACCCGAGGACGCGACCCTCGGCCGCCGTCAACTCCATGGGGAGCGATGCTATGGCGCGTCCGGCTGCCGCGCTGTCACCCTCTCCGCGTTAGCTTCGCCGCTCATGGGGATGGACCGCGCCGGAGTCACGTTCGCGTCGCTGATGGCCCTCGGGCCAGATCTGGCGACCTCGACCGCCCGCGCCGCGGCCGATCTCGGCTACCGCAGCTTCTGGACCGCCGAGACGACCGGGCCCGAGGCGTTCACGATCCTGGCCGCCGCCGGGGCCGCCGCGCCCGGTCTCGACCTCGGCACCGGCGTCATCGCCCTCCAGCTCCGCACGCCCATGGTCGTGGCCATGGCCGGGGCCACCCTCCAGGCCCTGCACCCGGCGAGCGACATCCTGCTGGGCGTGGGCATCTCGTCGCCCGTGGTGACCGAGCGCTGGCACGGCGTGCCGTACGGCGACCGGCCGCTGGCCCGGGTGCGCGAGTACGTCACGCTGCTGCGCGCCTGCCTGTCGCGGCGAGCGGGTCGACTTCGCCGGCGACTTCTACCAGGTCAAGGGCTTCCGCCTGGGCGTGCGCCTCGGCGAGCGCCGGCCCCAGATCGTGGTCGGCGCGCTCAACCCCGGGATGCTGCGCCTCGCCGGCGAGCTGGCCGACGGGGTGCTGCTCAACTACCTGCCGGCGTCGCACGTCGGCTGGTCGGTCGAGCGCGTGCGCGAGGGCGGCGACGCGACCGTGTACGCCTATGTGCACGCCGGCGTCTGCGAGCGGGAGGAGGGGGTCGAGCTGGCCCGCCGGGACCTGTTCTCGTACGCGGTCGTTCCCAGCTACGCCGCCAACTTCGAGCGGGCCGGCTTCGCCGACGAGGTGGCCGAGATCACCGAGCGCCACGCTGCGGGCGACCGGGCCGGCGCGCTGGCCGCGGTGAGCGACCGGATGGTCGACGCCATCGACGTGATGGGCGACCCCGACACCGTCCACGCCACGATGCGGTCCTACGTCGACGCCGGCGCCGACGTGCCGGTGCTCATGCCGCTGCCGTGGGGCGCGGACCGCCGGGCCTCGGCGGCGGCGACGGTCCGGGCGGCGATCGGGGCCGGCTGAGCCCGGCCGCTCCTACGATGCGGTCCCATGGAGCTCCGGGACCGCATCTGTGTCGTGACCGGCGGGGCGAGCGGCATCGGCCGGGCGCTGTGCGAGCGCTTCGCGGCCGAGGGCGCCCGCCGGGTGGTCGTGGTCGATCGGGACGCCGACGGCGCCCTGGCCACCGCGGCGCGCTCGGCGACCGGGGCCTCGCGCTGACCGCGGACGTCACGGTCGAGGCCGACGTCGCCGCCGTCGTCGAGCGCACCGAGGACGAGGTCGGCCCGATCGACCTGTTCGCGTCCAACGCCGGGATCCTCGGCTTCGGCGGCATCGAGGTCGGCGACGACGTGTGGTCGCGGGTGTGGGCGGTCAACGTCCAGTCCCACGTGTACGCGGCCCGGGCGATGGTCCCGCGGATGCTGGCCCGGGGCGGCGGCTACCTGCTGTCGACCGCGTCGGCGGCCGGGCTGCTCAGCCAGCCCGGCGACGCGCCCTACTCGGTCACCAAGCACGCGGCGGTCGCCCTGGCCGAGTGGCTGGCCATCACCTACGGCGATGCCGGGATCGTCGTGTCCTGCCTGTGTCCGATGGCGGTGGACACACCGCTGTTCCACGGCGGGGCCGCGGACGTCGACGCCACGGTGGCGACGGGCGCGGGTGCGGCCGCGGTGGCCGGGATCCTGGCGCCCGAGGCGGTGGCCGACGCGGCGGTCGCGGGCATCCGCGACGAGCGCTTCCTCATCCTCCCCCACCCCGAGGTGGCCACCTTCGAGCAGCGCCGCGCCGCCGACCGCGACCGGTGGTTGGCGGGGATGCGGCGGCTCGCGGCGTCGCTGGCCGGCGAGACGCCACGCTGACTTCCGCGAGGGTCCACTAGGGTTCGCCGTGTGCGGCCCGAGAAGGGGCGGGCCGCCACAGGGGGGATCGACATGGGTCAGCGACCGCTAGTGCGACAACCGCAGTCGGCACGGCGTCGGACACGGGCGGTGGGACTGGCCGCGGCGGTGGCGATCGGCGCCACCGCGCTGGCCGCCTCGCCCGCGGCGTCGGGATCACCGGGCGTGCCCGGGGCCGGCAACCGGTTCGCCGTGACCGTGCTGTCCGGCCGGCCCGACCAGGTCACCGGCGGCGACGCGCTGGTCCAGGTCGAGGTGCCCGACCGGGTGTCCGCCGACCGGGTCAAGGTGACCGTGGGCGGCGCCGACGTGACGTCGGCCTTCGCGCCCTCGCCGGCCGGCGACGGCACCCTCGTCGGCCTGGTCGGCGGGCTGGTCGAGGGCGACAACCTGCTGCGCGTCGAGGCCACCGGCCGGGGCCCGCGCCCCCGGGCGGCCGAGCTGACGCTGGTCGACCACCCGACCGGCGGCCCGATCTTCTCCGGGCCCCAGCAGCAGCCGTTCGTGTGCACCACGGCGCGGGGCCGCTTCGACGGCCGGATGATCCTCGACCAGCCGCTGGTCGACAACCAGGACCACGTCGGCATTCCGGTGGCCGCCGAGGCGCCCGACGGCAGCTACCCCCAGGACGGGCGGGGCTACCCGACCGCGGCGGCCCAGATCGTCGGCTGGAGCAAGGACTGCGCGGCCGACACCCGCTACGGCTACGTCTACCGCTCGGCCACCGACGGCGCGTTCCACTGGCTGGACGACCCGGCGGCGCCGCCGGCCGACGTGGCCATGACCCGGATCCGGGACGGGCGCACGGTGCCCTTCGTCGTGCGCTGGGAGCGGGGGACGCTCAACCGGTTCGTGTACAGCGTGGCGATGCTGGCGCCGGTGGGCGAGGCCGACCCCGGGGCGCCCGACGACTCGCTGTGGAACCGCCGGCTGGTGTTCACCTTCGACGGCGGGGTCGGCATCGGGCACTTCCAGGGCACGACGTCGACCGGCGGCATGCTGCCGGCCGACCTGCTCGGCAAGGGCTACGGCGTGATGTGGTCGAGCGGCACCCGCACGAGCACCCACTACAACCTCCAGGTCGGCGGCGAGACGGCGCTGATGCTCAAGGAGCACACGGTCGAGACCCACGGCGTCCCCGACTACACGGTCGCCGTCGGGGGCTCGGGCGGGGCCATCCAGCAGTACGTCTACGCCCAGAACCACCCCGGGCTGATCGACGCCGCCATCGCCCAGTACTCGTACCCCGACATGGTCACCCAGACCATCAACGTCGGCGACTGCGAGCTGCTCGAGCACTTCTTCGACGTCAGCGACCGGGACAACCCCCACTGGAAGGATCCGGAGGTCCGCCAGGCGATCATCGGCCTCAACGCCACCAACTTCCCCAAGAACCTGTCGCCGGGCGATATCAACCAGTGGAACACGCTGTACCAGATCTACGCGGCGCTGGGCTTCCAGGTCATGGATCGCGACCCGGCGTCGCCGGCGCCGGCGCTGACCGAGTGCAGGCCGGGCTGGTTCGGGCTCACCCCGCTGGCGCTCAACCCGACGTTCACCAACGTCGCCGACATCGACAAGCTTGCCCAGGGCACCCAGGGCGTCGAGTGGACCCACTGGGGCGACACAGTGAACATCTACGGCACCGGGCCCGACGGCTTCGCCCGAGTGCCGTGGGACAACGTCGGCGTGCAGTACGGGCTGGCGGCGCTCCAGGCGGGCGTGATCTCGCCGGCCGAGTTCCTCGACCTCAACGCCGAGATCGGCAGCTGGAAGAACACGGCCGACATGGTGCCCGAGGGCTTCCCGTTCGCCGGCGCGCTCACGCCCGAGAACTTCGACCCGTGGAGCTCGCGCAACATGGCGCTCAGCCCCGACGGCGGCGCGACGCCCGCGCCCCGGAGGACGGGCAACCCCGACGCCATGGCGGCCGCCTACACCTCGGGCATGGAGTTCGTGGGCGACATCGACATCCCGGTGATCGACTGGCGCCACTACCTGGAGGACGAGCTGGACATGCACAACAGCCAGCAGTCCTTCGTGAGCCGCCAGCGGATGCTGAACGCGGACGGCGACGCGGACAACCAGGTCATCTGGTTCACCGACGCCCGGCCGGCGGTGGCGTTCGACCAGACGCCGATGGCGTTCGAGGTGATGGACGAGTGGATGGCCAACATCGCCGCCCACCCGGATCGGAGCGTGGGCCGCAACCGGCCGGACCGGGCGGTCGATTCGTGCTTCGACACGTCGGGCGCGCTGATCGCCTCCGGACGGGACGTGTGGGACGGCGTCATCGACGACCGGCCGGCGGGCGACTGCACCCAGCTGTTCCCGACGTACTCGACCTCCCGGCGCGAGGCCGGCGGCCCGTTCGAGGGCGGCGTGTGGAAGTGCGAGCTCCAGCCGGTGTCCCGGGCCCTGCACCGGGACGTCTACGGCGACTGGACGCCGACCTCGGAGGAGCGGGCGCGGCTGGAGCAGATCTTCCCCGACGGCGTCTGCGACTGGGACCGACGCGACGTGGGGCGCCCGCGGCGCCTATAACGCCCCGGATGGATCCGCGGACCGTCGCCATCTACGAGCGGTCGGCCACGGCGTTCGCCGAACGGCGGCGGGCGGCCGACCCGGCCCGCGCCCGCGCCTTCGCGGCCCGGGTGGTGGCGGGCGGCGTGCGCCTCGACCTCGGGTGCGGGCCGGGGTTCGACGTCGCCGACCTGGGCACGCCGGTCGTGGTGGCGGACGCGGCCCCGGCGATGGTGGCCGAGACCCGCCGGCGCCACCCGGGCACCCCGGGGGTGGTCTGCGACCTGGTGGCGCTGCCGCTCCGACGGGGCGCGGTGGCCGGGGTGTGGGCGTCCCGCAGCGTGCAGCACATCGCCCGGGAGGACGTCCCGCTGGCGCTGGCGGGGGTCCACCGCACGCTGGCCCTCGGCGGGCTGCTCGAGGCGACGGTCTTCGCCGGCGACGGCGGCCCGGACAAGCGCTCGGACGACCCCGAGTTCCCGGGCCGCTGGTTCTCCTGGTGGCCCGCCGGGCCGCTGCGGGACGTGCTGGAGGGCGCGGGCTTCACGGTCGAGGAGATCTCGGCTCCGGCTCCGCGCACGGGCGGCGCTGCCCACCCGGACCAGATCGTGGCCACGGCGGTGCGGGCCCGCACGCTGCCCGACACGGTCGGGCCGAGGATGCGCCTGCTCATGTGCGGCCTGAACCCGAGCGTGTACGCGGCGGACGCAGGCGTCGGCTTCGCCCGCCCGGGCAACCGCTTCTGGCCCGCGCTGCGGGCGGCGGGCCTGGTCGCGGACGGCGCGGTCCGGTCCCCGGACAGGGCACTGCGCGACCACGGCATCGGCATGACCGACATCGTGAAGCGGGCGACGGTGGCCGCGGCCGAGTTGACGACGGCCGAGTACGCGGCCGGCATGGGTCGGATCGAACGCCTGGTGGCGTGGCTTCGCCCGGGCGCGGTCTGCTTCGTCGGCCTGGCCGGCTGGCGTGCGGCGGTCGACCGCCGGGCGGCCCCGGGCGTCCAACCGGGAGGCCTGGGCGGCGTCCCGGTCTACGTGATGCCGAGCACCAGTGGCCTCAACGCCCGCACGGGCCTTCCCGAGCTGGAGGACCACCTACGCCGGGCCGCCCGCCTGGCCGACTGAGCGGCTTTTTCTACGCGGAAGAGGTCGCTATGGCGACCGCTTCCGCGTGAACGCGCTGGCCAGGCGGCGCCGACGGCGGCGCGCTCAGTCCCCCATCTTCGCCAGGCGGGCCTGCGACTCGTCCGCCGCCCAGGAGAACACGCCCTTCGACATCGTCGACAGCTCCGTCCCCGCCCGCTCGGCGAACACCATCGCCCGGGCCCGATGGACCCCGGCATCGTCGGGCGCCGCCTGCGCCGCGAGCTCGACCAGGTGGCCAGCGAGCCGCAGGTCGCCCGCCGCCGCCAACGCCAACGCCCGGTCGGCGAGCGCGCCGGCCCCGCCGGCCAGGTCCGCGAGCTCGCGGGCGAGCACCGCATCCGGCGCCGGCTTCAGGTGCGCCGGGTTGCCGTCGTACCACCCGCCGTACAACCGCCACACCGTGCGCACGACGAACTCCGGCTCGTCGTACACCGGCCGCAGGTAGGGCCGCTCCAGCAGGTGCTCCGGGGCGTGCACCGTGTGGACGATCTCGTCGAGGCGGGCGCCCACGTTCATCATCGCCAGCGTCTCGTTGACCAGGTGGTCCAGTAGGTCCGCCGTGTCGCCCAGCGCCTGGCGCACCCGGTCGGCCCCGGCGATCGGCCAGCCGTGGCCGGGCAGCAGCAGCTCCGCGTCGAGGGCGGCCATCTGACGCAGCGCCAGGGCCCACTCCCGGGGATAGCGCTGCACCTTCTGGGGGTTCCCGCAGTTCGGCGACGCCCAGATGAACATGTCGCCCGTGCACAGCGTGCGCCGCTCCGGCCACCAGACCCATGTGTGATCGTCGGTCTCGCCCTTGCCGTGGTGCAGCTCGAACGGCTCGCCCCCGACCTCCAGTTCGAGGTCGAGGGTGTACGTCTCGTCCGGGTACCGGTACTCGGTCGGCCACCGGAACCGCGGCATCTTGAACTGCCGGGCGTTGATGATCCCGTTGTAGCCGGCCGTGAGCTTGTAGCGGTCGAACCGCGCCGGGACCAGCTCGTGCGCCACCACGTGCGGCCGCGACCGGCCGGCGGCGTCGGCCTCGGCCTCCCACGGGGCCAGCCCGAAGACGTGGTCGATGTGGCCGTGGGTGTAGACGACCCGGTCGAGAGGCAGGTCGGTCCAGCCCCGCACCGCCTCGAAGTTGGCGTTGGCGAGCACGACGTTGCCGGTGTCGACCAGGACCAGCGACCCGTCGGTGACGAAGGCGCTCACGTTCCCGAACGCGGTGATGAACGCGGTCCGGTCCGCCACCTCGTCCAGCCCGCCGGACGACGTCACCGGGTGGACCTCGCCGACCGTCACCTCCCCCCGCCACAGTCGGTCCGACAGGTCCAGCGCGCCGTGAGCCATGGTCACCGACAGTAAGCGGGATGGCGGCCCGACGCCGCGCGACCCGCGGCCTGGCGCTCTCAGGCGGCGAGGTCGTCGAGGCCGTCGGCCGAGTCGACGTCGGCGGCGGCCCCCTCGCCCTTGCGGAAGCGGGACGACACCAGCTCGATCAGCCCGCCGAACGCCAGGGCCAGCAGGATTCCGAGACCGGTCGCCAGCAGGGTCTGGTCGTGGAAGGCGGTGCCGCCGAGGTAGCCGAACGTGACGGCGAACCCGGCCCACAGGACCCCCGCCAGCACGGTCGCCGGGGTGAACCGATAGAGCGGGTATGCAGTCCGCCCGGCCACGAACGTGCTGGCCGTCCGACCGCCGGGCACGAAGCGTGCCACGACGAGCACCACCGGTCCGCGCTTGTCCAGCTGGGCCGCCGCCCATGCCTGCAGCCGGGCGGCCTTGGACTCCCGGCCCCGACGGTCGTGGTCCTTGGTGCGCCCCTTGGGCTGGCCGCGGGTGGTCCAGCGGCCGATGCCGTAGGACATGTGGTCGCCGAGGATGGCCCCGAAGGCGGCCCCGGCGAACAGCGGCACCGGGTGGATGCGGCCCTGCGCAGCCAGCACGCCGCCGAGGATCACGGCGCTCTCGCTCGGCAGCACGGGGAACACCACGTCGAGCGCAGCGATCCCCAGCACCAGCAGGTACGTCAGCGCGGACAGCTGGGCCAGGAAGTCGAGGGTGATCACCTCGAGCTCCTCGGCTCGCTAGCGCCGGCGCAGGGGTACATGGGAGTCACGCTAAGTGACCCAACCCCCGCACGCCATGGGGGATTCCCCCCGAGGCGCAGAAAGATTTGCTGGGGCGTCCGCATGCCCCGACGGTACGGCCACGCGCTTGCAGAACGGCTGCAGTGCGCTGTCAGCGGGGCGCGAGGTCCCGCACGGCCTGGGCCGGATCGATCCCGAAGGGCATCAGGGCGAGCGCCGGCGTGGTGACGCCGTTGTCCACGTAGCGCTGCACATGCTCCCGGCACGCCTCAGGACTACCCCAGACGATCAGCTCGTCCACCACCGAATCGGGGATGGCGGCCGCCGCGGCCCGGCGATCGCCCTCCTTCCAGAGGCGCCACATCTCGCCCAGCCGGTCGCCCCGGCCGAGCCACTCGTGGAACGCGGCGTAGACGGGCACGTTGAGGTAGGCGGCGATGGCGAAGCGGCCCATGGCCCGCACGCGGTCGGCGTCGTCGCTGGGAGCCACGAAGATCCGGGCGACGATCTCCCGGGGCGCTCCCCCGGCGGCGTCGTGCACGATCGGCGCGACGGTGGCGACGTCGGTGGCCGAGAGCCAGTTGACGATGGCGCCGTCGCCCTCCCGGCCGGCGAGGCGCAGCATCCCCTCCCGCAGCGCCGCCACCAGCAGCGGTACCGGCTCGGGCGGCCGGACCCCCAGGCGGAAGCCGCGCACCGAGAACGTCTCGTAGTCCGCGGTCACCTTGTCGTTGCCCTCCAGCGCCTGGCGCAGGAAGCGGACGAGGTCGCGGGTGCGCTGGTAGGGCTGCTCGAACGGGATCCCGTTCCAGCCCTCGACGATCACGTTCGACGACGTGCCCACGCCCAGCGCCAGCCGGCCAGGCGCGGCCTGGGCGAGCGACCCGACGCTCTGCGCCAGGCAGGCGGGCCCCCGGGTGAAGGCCGGCACGATCGCCGTGCCGAGCCGCAGCGACGGGGCCCACACCGACGCCAGGGCGAGCGGGGTGAAGGCGTCGGCGCCGTTGGCCTCGGACGACCACACGTCCGTGTAGCCCAGCTCCGCCAGCTCGACCACCCGGTCCCGCTGCGCGTGCAGGGGCAGGTCGTCGAACGGGATCGTCATGCCGTAGCGCTGCATGAGCGGATGCTGTCACAGATGGCTAATCGGCGGCGCCCTCCGCCGCCTCGGCGGCGTGGGCCATGACGGCGGCCATGTCGGCGTCCATCAGCCGGACGATGGCCGACTGGCTGGCCGTCGCCAGCAGGGCCCCGTCCTCGGACCACAGGTGCACCGCCCCGTGCCCGAACCCGTGGGCCACGGCATGGACCCGGATGTCGAGCAGCACCCACTCGCTCGGGACCAGGCGGTAGACCCGCAGCGTGTTGTCGAGGCTGTTGCCTCCGCCGATCCGCCCGAGCGCCTGGCCGATGCCGAACGGCACGTAGTCGCCGAGGATGGCGAGGCTGGCGCCCGAGGACAGATCGAGCAGGTCGGGCACGCGGGCCCACAGCATCGACCGGCCGTCGGGCGCCGGGTTGCCGTCCATCTCGTCCCAGGCGCGGGCGCTGGCGAGCCGGACGTCCAGCCGGTCCATGATCGACTCGGGCCCGGGCAACCGCGGCCCCCGCACGTCGCAGTCCTCGGGCCGGGGCACCGCCGGCATCTCGACCCACGAGCCCTCGGTCGGCAGGTCGCGGCTGCCGAGGGCGGCGTTGACGGTCAGGATCTCGGTGTCGGCCACGTGCCCGACCACCCGGGCCTGGGTGATGCTGTGGCCCTGGACGGCGAGCGTCACGTCGATGTCGAGGATCGACGGCGGGTGGGCGTAGGACAGGTATTGCGCCGTCGCCCAGACCACCGGCCGGCCGCAGGTGGCCTCCATGGCCGCGATGGCCGCGCCGAGCGCGCAGCCGCCGAACAGGAACGGCCCGACGGTCGAGATGCCGGGCGTGACCGGGAGCACCCAGCGCATGGGGTTGTGCGTGGGCTCGAGGCCGAGCCAGGTGCGGGCGTCCATGGGCCGGGACTGTAGAGGCTGCCCGTGGCGGACACGGTCGGTGGCGGAGCGCGCCGCGGGTGCGCTGCGGGTGCGCCAGACTGCCCGACCATGACCGACACGCCGTGGCTCGGGGACGCCTGCTCGCTGGTCGACGCTTTCCGGCGCGGCGAGCGCCGTCCGGCCGACGAGTTGGAGGCGGTGCTGGTCGCGATCGCCGCCAGCGACCTCGCCGCCGTGCCGTTCCTCGACGCCGATGCGGCCCGGGCGGCGGCCGCCGCCGCCGACGTCGGCCTGCCCTTCGGCGGGGTGCCGATCGGGGTCAAGGAGCTGCATCCGGTGGCGGGCTGGCCGTCCACCGACGCCAGCCTGGTCTTCGCCGACCGCGTGGCCGACCACACGGCCACGATGGTTACCCGCCTGGACGCCGCCGGTGCCGTCAAGGTCGGCCAGACCACGAGCAGCGAGTTCGGCGGGCTCAACGTGGGCGTGACCCGGCTGCACGGCGTCACCCACAACCCGTGGCAGCTGGGCCGCTCGCCCGGCGGGTCGTCCGGCGGCTCGGCCGCGGTGGTCGCCGGCGGCCTCGTGCCGCTGGCCACGGGCTCCGACGGCGGCGGCTCGATCCGGATCCCGGCGGGGTTCTGCGGCGTGGTCGGGATGAAGGGCACCGCGGGCCGGATCCCTCGTGGTCCGATGACCGAGATCGCGCCACTCACCGTGGTGTCCGGGTGCCTGGCCCGCTCGGTGCGTGACGTCGCCCGCTGGTACGACGTGTGCGCGGGGTTCGACGCTCGCGACCCCTACAGCCTGCCGAGGATCGAGGGCTGGGAGCGGGACCTCGGCTCCCACGACCTGCGGGGTCGCACCGTCGTGATCGCCCCCGACCTGGGCAGCGCCGTCGTCAACCCGGCTGTCGCCGAGGCGGTCGAGGAGGCCGGCAAGGCGCTGGCCCGGGCGGCCGGACTGCGGCTGGTCGACGTGCCCGTGCGCCTACCGGGCCTGGGGTTCGAGTGGGCGATGTCGAACCTGGCGCAGTTGCGGCGCGAGCTGGGCGACGCCTGGCCTGCGTGCAAGGAGCAGCTGACGCTGGAGATGGCGTTCGGCCTGGAGCTGGCGGACAAGGTGTTCGACCTGTCGCTGGCGGCCACGTGCGAGCGCCAGCGGACAGAGGCCAACGAGGCGATGGCCGACCTGTTCGACCAGGTCGACTTCGTGATCTGCGCCACCAACCCGGACGTCGCCTTCCCCGCCGAGATCACGATCAGCACGAAGGTCGGCGACCAGAGCGTGGGCCCGGAGAACAACGGCGCCCTCACGATCCCGGCGAACGTGGTGGGGAACCCGGCGATCTCGATCCCGGCCGGCACGGTCGGCGGACTCCCGGTCGGCATGCAGGTGATCGGCCGCCACCACGAGGACGCCCTGCTCTTGGACCTGGCCCTGGCGGTCGAGCGCGACCGCCCGTGGCCGCTGGTGGCCCCGGGCGCCCCGATCTGAGGTTTCGCCCGGCTGGGTCGGGGGCGGCCTTAACTGTCATACCCCGTCGGGATACTCGGGGCATGACGCAGCTCAGCCTGATCGACACCCCCAGGACCTGGCGCCTCGACGAGCGCACCCGGGCGACGGGCCGCGCCGGCCTCGCCCGGGCCCGGGCCGCACTGGCCGCCGGCATCGAGAGCCGGGTCGAGGCCCCCGAGGCCGAGGCCGAACCGGCATCCCGCCGCCGGGGCCCGCGCCGCCGACCCGGCCGCCGACCGACGCCCACCGGCGCCCCCGACCGGCGGCGTGCCGCCGCATGACGTGGTCCGAGCCGCGAGCGGGCCCGAAACCGCCCGCACTACCGTTCGGCCAATGGGCATCCTCGGGTGGATTCTCGTCGGCCTCATAGCCGGCGCTCTGGCGGGCTGGATCACAGGAGCGCCGCAGGGCGGCTGCCTGGCGACGATGGTGGTCGGCATCGTCGGCGCGATCATCGGCGGCGCGCTCTGGCGGCTGGCGACGGGCGACGACTCGTCCCTCAACGAGTTCGACCTGGGTTCGATCGCGGTGGCGGTCCTCGGTTCGGTCGTGTTGGTCCTGGTGCTGGAGGCGATACGCAGATCGCCACGACGCTGACGGGCGCGCCCATGACCCCGCTCACGATCATCGAGGCGATCACGGTCCCGATCGCCCTGCTCGCGTGGGTGCTCTGCGGCGTGATCGTTGGCACGCTGGCGGTGCGCATCACGCCGACCCCGGCGGCCGGCTGCCTAGCGACGATGCTGGCCGGCCTCGCCGGCGCCGTCATCGGCGGCACGTTCTGGCGGCTGGCGACGGCCGACCACTCCTCGCTCGACGACCTCGACCTCGCCTCCGTCGGCGTGGCGCTGATCGGCGCCATCGCGCTGATCCTGGTGTTGGAAGCACTGCACCGCTCGCCAGGCGGGTGACGGGGCTGCCCCTGCCTGGGTCGCATCGGCCTGACAATTCGCCACGAGTCCCCCTAGCGTGAGCCCATGACCGAGGTCGTCATCGTCGAAGCCGTCCGCACCCCGATCGGCCGCCGCAACGGCGGGCTGTCCACCATGCACCCAGCCGAGCTGCTCGCCACCGTGCAGCGCGAGCTGATCGACCGGTCGGGCATCGACCCCGCCGAGGTCGGTCAGGTCGTCGCCGGGTGCGTCAGCCAGGTCGGCGAGCAGGCGTTCAACATCGCGCGCACCGCCTGGCTCACTGCCGGGCTGCCGCTCACGGCCGCGGCCACCACCGTCGACACCCAGTGCGGATCGTCGCAGCAGGCCACCAACCTCGCCACCAGCCTGGTCGGCTCCGGGGTCGTCGACGTGGCCGATCGCGTGCGGCGTCGAGGTGATGAGCCGGGTGCCGATCGGGTCGAACGCGTCGCGCAAGCTGGGGCTCGGCGTGCCCGTCCCCAAGACCTACTTCGGCGCAGCTACGAGTTCACCTCGCAGTTCGAGGGGGCCGAGCGCATCGCCGACAAGTGGGACATCACCCGGGCCGACACCGACGCCTTCGGGCTCGCCTCCCAGCAGCGGGCGGCCCAGGCGTGGGCCGAGGGTCGGTTCGACACCCAGGTCGTCGCGGTCGACGCCCCCGACGTCGACGAGGACGGCAAGCCCACGCGGCACCACCCACCGGGTCGCGCGCGACGAGGGCCTCCGGGAGACGAGCCTCGAGGCGCTCGCCGGGCTCAAGCCGGTGGCCCGCGGCCCGAGGGCGTCCACACCGCCGGCAACTCGTCCGCAGATCACCGACGGCGCCGCCGCCGTGCTCCTCACCACCGCCGAGCAGGCGGCCGAGCTCGGGCTCGCGCCCAGGCCCGGGTCGTCGACACCTGCCTGGTGGGCGTCGACCCCGTGCTGATGCTGACCGGGCCGATCGACGCCACCCAGCGGCTGCTCGCCCGCACCGGCATGAGCATCGACGACATCGACCTGTTCGAGATCAACGAGGCGTTCGCCTCGGTCGTGCTCGCCTGGCAGCGCGAGCTCGGCGCCGATCCCGAGCACGACCAACCCCAACGGCGGGGCCATCGCGCTCGGCCACCCGCTGGGGGGCACCGGCGCGATCCTCATGACCAAGGCCGTCCACGAGCTCGAGCGGACCGACGGCGGACACGCCCTCGTCACGATGTGCTGCGGCGGTGGCCTCGGCACGGGCACCATCATCGAGCGCATCTGAACCGGCACGCCGGCGCCGCGAATCGCGGCACGAGGCCGCCCCGCGAACGTCCAGCTACGGGAGGGACAGGTGTCCCTGGTTCTGCGCGCCCTCGGCGCGGTCCTCACGGCGGCAATCGCCGCCATGTTCACCCTGATGGTCCTGCCCGCGACCGGCCGCGGTCGGGCGTCCGCGCCGCACGCGCCCGGCAGCGGCCGGGTCGTCCGGGTCGTCGACGGCGACACGGTCGATCGTCGACCTCGCCGGCTGCGACCGATCACCGTCCGCCTCATCGGCATCGACACGCCCGAGACCGTCTCGCCTCGACCGGCCGGTCGAGTGCTTCGGACCCGAGGCGTCGGCCCGGCTGAGCAGCTGCTGCCGCCCGGCACCGCCGTCCGGCTGCGGCGCGACGTGGAGGCCCGCGACCGCTACGGCCGGCTGCTGGCCTACGTCTCCGCGGCGACGGACGACCTGTTCGTCAACGCGCGACCAGGTGCGCTCGGGCCACGCGATCGCCAAGGCCATCCCGCCCAACACGGCGCTGCGGGCAACGCTGGAGCTGGCCGAAGACACGGCCCGGTCCGCCGGGCTCGGGCTGTGGGGCCGCTGCGGCGGAGCGGACGTCCCCGCCGGGCCTGTGCCCGTGGAGGCCGCTGCACGGGAGGGCCATGGACGGCCAGCGACTAGCCTCGGCGGAGATGCTTACGCTGGCCGAACGCCTGGGCTACGACGCCGACGACCGCGTGCTGATCGTCAACTGCGACGACCTCGGGTCGAGCCACGCCGCCAACGTCGGCGTCTACGAGGCGCTGCGGGACGGCGTCGCCACGAGCGCGTCGCTCATGGTCCCCTGCCCGTGGGCCCGCGAGGCCGCGGCCCGCTACCGGGGCGAGGACGTCGGCGTCCACCTGACCCTCAACGCCGAGCACGACCTCTACCGCTGGGGCCCGATCACCCAGGCCCCCTCGCTGCTCGACGGCGACGGCGGCTTCCCCCGCACCGTCGCGCGACCTCTGGGACCACGCCGACCTCGACGAGGTCCGCCGCGAGCTGCGCGCCCAGGTCGAGCGGGCGATCCTCTGGGGCTTCGACGTCAGCCACCTCGACAGCCACATGGGCACGCTCCAGCTCCGGCCCGAGTTCTTCGACGTCTACCTCGACCTCGCCGTGGAGTTCGGGCTGCCCGCTCCGCCTGACCGGGCCCGACGACCGAGCGCACGGTCGGCTTCCCCTTCCGCAAGCTGGCCGCCGAGGAGGGCGTGGTCTTCCCCGACCACTTCACCTACTTCCGGGGCGGGGGCCGGCGCCGGGCCGTCGAGCGGGCGATCTACCGACCTCGCCCCGGGCGTCACCGAGATCCACCTCCACCCGGCGATCGACACGCCCGAGCTGCGGGCCTCAGACGCCGGACTGGGCGGACCGGGTCGACGACCACGACCTGGTGGTCAACGACCACAGCCTGCGGACGCTCGCTCGGCCGGGCCGGCGCCCACCTGATCGGCTATCGCCAGCTGCGCGAGCTCCAGCGCGCCGCGCTGAACCGCGAGCCGGCAGCACGGCGCCGGGTCAGGCCGGCGGTCGCGGTGAGCGCCAACAGGCGCAGCAGCGGCGGCGTGGTCGCCGGCCACCTTGGCCCGCGCCCTGCATGAACGCGGACGATAGCGTCGAGCGTCGCCCGCGGAGCGACGGCCGCCGCCAGCTCGTGCGGCATCGTCACGAGCACCCGGGGGATCCCGCCGACCGACCGGGCGTCGGGCTCGGGCGCGTCGTCGCGCCCGGCACCGGCGTCGACCGCCCGTCCGTCGGCGAACGTCACCCACCACGCCGACGTCGCCCTCCGGGCCGCCGGTCACGACCGTCTGCAGCCGGCCGGAGCGCCCGGGCGGCTCCGGCAGGTCTGCGCAGGCGCGCCGGTACGCCTCGACCCACTCGTCGCTCGAGCGCGGCGCCGTCGCCCACGGCCGGCCGCCGCCCGCTCAGGACGGCCGGGCGGCGGGCTGCGGACGCCGGCGAAGAGGTCGGTCTCGGGCCGCTCGGTGTCGACGAGGCCCCGGGCCAGGATGTACTCGTCGTAGGGGTGGATCGTGCGGCTGATCCTCGTCGGGACAGGCCGAACCAGAACGGCGACGTCGGGTCGACCTGGGTCTCGTGCGCCAGCAGGGCGTCGAGCCGCACGTCGGTGAACCCGGTGATGTCGATCGAGGTCGTCACCCGGTGGTCGTGCGAGGGCCGCTTGAACCAGTCGTCGCTCGAAGGGCGACTCGATCCCCAGCTCCAGGTAGCGCTTGTGCATGGCCTCGATCCGCGTCCGGGACCACGTCGAGTAGTACAGCTTCAGCGGCTGCCACGGGTCGCCGAGCTCCGCGTAGGCCTCCGGGTCGCCGGCCCGGTCGAACGCCGACGACCGAGATGTCGTGTACCCGCAGGTGGTCGGGGTGCGGGTAGCCCTGCTGGTCGTCGCCGTAGGTGACGACGACCTGCGGCCGCTCCCGGCGGATGACCTCGACCAGTCGCCCGACCGCCTCGTCGAGCGGGGCGTTGGCGAAGTTGTCGGGGTGCTGCGTTGGCCGGCGTGTCCGGCATGCCCGAGTCGCGGTAGCCCAGCAGAGCACGAGCTCGTCGTAGCCGATGATCTCGACCGACCGCTCCAGCTCCGCGGAGGCGGACGCCGGCAGGTCGGCCTTGACCTCGTCGCGGTCCATGGCCGGGTTGAGGATGTCGCCGGCCTCGCCGCCGGTGCAGCGTGACGAGGACGGTGCGGACGCCCTCGGCGTGGTAGCGGGCCACGGTGCCGGCGCCCTTGGACGCCTCGTCGTCGGGATGGGCGTGCACGCTCAGAGAGGCAGAGTCGGGTCTCGTCCATTGGCGGCCACGCTACCGGCCGCCGGGCCGGGCCCGGTCCGCCCTGTGCCGCCACCGATTCGGCCCGGGCGGGCCACGATTCGCGCCGAGTGGCCCGGCTGGCGGGGCCTGACGGGCGCGAACGTCCACTAAAATTGTGTCCAGACGGCCCGACGTGGCCGGTAGGTGAGCCGAGGCGGAACACCGATGGATAGTCCCGAAGACTGGCGCTGGGTATGGCTGGTCGCCGCGGCCGTGTTCGCGATCGGCGAGATGGCGTCGCCGGGCTCGTTCTTCCTGGCCCCGTTCGCGATCGGCGCCTTCGTCGCGGCGGTGCTGCGCGCTCGCGGACGTCGCCGTCGTGTGGGAGTGGCTCGCCTTCGTCGTGGTGTCGATCGCCGCCCTGGCGGCGATGCGGCCGCTGGCCCGGCGGCTCGACCGCAAGGCGCTCGACGAGGGCGTCGGCTCCCGCCGGTTGCTGGGTCGGCAGGCGACCGTGCTCCGGGCGATCCCCGCCGGCGACGAACTCGGCATGGTGCGGGTCGACCGCGAGGAATGGCGGGCCACAGTCCATCGACGGGGCGCCGATCGAGGCCGGCGCCGTCGTCCGGGTCGCCGACGTGCAGGGCACGCGCGTCATCGTGGCCTCCCTGGGCGCCCTGCCCGACCCCACCCCCGCGGACGAGCCTGGCCCCGCCGACGAGCCGGGCCCCGCCGACGAGGCGCCACCCGACGCCCATGCACAAGAGGAGCAACCCCCGTGACATACGTGGCCCTGCTGGCCGTCCTGGCGATCGTCCTGTTCGTGTACGTCGCCTGGGGCGTCAAGATCGTCCGGCCCCACCAGAAGGGCCTGATCGAGCAGGTCGGCAAGTACAAGACCACCGTCGACCCCGGCCTGCACCTGATCGTCCCGTTCATCCAGACCCTGCGGCCCGTCGACATGCGCGAGCAGGTCGTCGACGTTCCGCCCCAGGAGGTGATCACCTCCGACAACGTCGTCGTGTCGGTGGACGCGGTCATCTACTACGAGCCGACCGAGCCCCAGCGGCTGGTCTACAACGTCGCCAACTTCATGATGGCGGTGACCAAGCTGGCGCAGACCAACCTGCGGAACGTCGTCGGCGACATGAAGCTCGACGAGGCACTGACCTCCCGGGACAAGATCAACCTCGAGCTGCGGGAGATCCTCGACGACGCCACCGACAAGTGGGGTGTCCGGGTGGGACGGGTCGAGATCCAGCGCATCGACCCGCCGCCGGACGTCATGCACTCGATGCACGAGCAGATGAAGGCCGAGCGCACCCGCCGGGCCACCGTCATCTCCGCCGAGGGCGAGCGCCAGGCCGCCATCACCCGCGCCGAGGGCGACCAGAAGTCCGCGATCCTGCGGGCCGAGGGCGACAAGCAGCAGCAGATCCTGCGGGCCGAGGGCGAGGCCCAGGCCATCCAGCGCGTGGCCGAGGCCGAGCGCTTCCGGCAGGAGACGGTGGCCGAGGGTGAGGCCGAGGCGATCCGGTCGGTGTACGGCGCCATCCACCAGGGTGCGCCGGACACGGCGCTGCTCACGATCAAGTACCTCGACGCCCTGAAGGCCATGGCCGACGGCCGGGCGACCAAGATCGTCGTGCCGACCGAGCTGGCGGGCATCGCCGGCTCGCTGACCGCGGTCGCCGAGCTGCTCAACAGCGGCAACCGCAACGGCGATGCCAACGGCGACACGGCCGACGCGCCTCCCCCGCCTCCCGCGATCGCACCCGGGTCGAGCTCCGAGTCCAGCGACGGCTGACCGCCCGGCGACCCGACCACGCATGCCGCCCGACGGCCCGTACGAGCTGGCGGTGCGGGTGATACCCCGGGCCCGGCGCGACGAGGTCGGCGGCGAACGGGCGGGCCGGCTGGTCGTGCGGACGACCGCCGCCCCGGTCGACGGCCGGGCCAACGAGGCGGTGTGCCGGCTGGTGGCGGCTCACCTCGGGGTGCGCCACCAGGCCGTCAGCGTCGTCGCGGGCCTCCGTTCCCGCGACAAGACGCTGCGGATCGGCGGCTGATCAGCGTCCGCCGGTGGGCACGAGGGGTTCGAGGCGCTCCTGGCCGGTGTCCTCGTCCTCCTCCAGGCGCCACCCGAGCCGGGCGGCAAGGAGCGGATGGCCCTCGTCGGGCCCGCTCGCGATCAACTCGTCGCCCTCGGCCAGCGTCACGTGGCCCCGGGGCCGGTAGACGTAGCGGCCGCCCCGGCGGATGGCGAGGACGTGGAACCCCGGGTCGACATCGAGCTGCAGCTCCTGCAGCGACGCGCCGTCGGCCGGCGAGCCGGCGGCCACGGGGACCCGCACGACCACCTCGTCGCTCTCGCCCAGGGCGATGCCGATGATCGGGTGCACCTCCTCGTGCTTCTCGATCAGCCACACCATCTGCTGGGCCGAGTCGCCGAGGTCCTCGGCTGCCTGGGACAGGTGCAGGAGCCCCCGCAGCGGCGACGGGTCGATGTCGACCGACGCGGCCCGAAGGACCCACAGCTCGAGGCGGTCCTTCATCTCGTCGAGCCGGTCCTCGAGGTGGCGGACCTCGGCGGCGAGGCCCAGGTCCCGCAGCACCAGGGCCGAGTACGCCAGCCCGACCGCGGTCTCCGACACGTTCTTCATCTCGACCAGCACGTCGACCGCCCGGTCGAGGTCGGTGAGGGTGCCGTCCTCCGGCGGGACGGGCGGCTGCCAGCGGGGCGCGGCGGCCAGCTCGCGCAGGCGAGGGATGCCCGCGGGCGAGCCCCGCAGGAACAGCACGTCGCCGGGCACCATGATCTCCTCGCCCTCGACGTCTGTGATCCACTCGCGGTCGCGCCGGATGGCCACGATCCGCATGCCCGTCTGCACCGGCAGCTCCAGGTCGACGAGCGGGCGGCGGGCCAGGTGGGACCCGTCCCGCACCCGGACCCGGTGCGACACCTCCTCGGCGTTGGACAGGTCGGCGACCAGCTCGCGGGGGATGCCGAGGCGGTGGGTCACGATGCGGGCGATGTCGACGGCGTTGTTGGCGATCCGCTCGATCGACGAGATCACCTGGAGCACCGACGCCATGGCGTCGGCCTCGCGGGGGTTGCGGGCGGCCATGACGCACACCGAGCGCATGTCGTGGACGAGGTCGTCCATGCGCTCCTCGAGCGCCCCGACCTCCTCCGCCATCCCCGGATCGCCGAAGTACAGCGCGGCGTAGGCCAGGTCGACCATCAGCTCCGAAAGGTCCTTGGCCTCCGCCAGCATCGCCCGGAGGTTGCGCGGTCTGTCATCCATCGGCGGGATCGCCGACAACGATAGGCGCTCGGGCGGACTCGCAGTGCCGGATAGCGGTCACAGGACGTGTGCTCTCAGGCGAGTCCGAGCAGGGCGATGGCAATGATCAGCGTGAACGCGCCGACCAGGTCGACCGACGAGCTGACGATAGGGATGCCGTAGGTGTCGGGGTCGACCCCGGTGCGATAGGCCGCGATGGTGCCGTAGTACGCGACGGCGACCACGAACAGGATCGCCATCGCCCCGCCGAGGAGCGAGACGGCCATCATCTGCAGCACGCCCGGGCTCGCCACCCCGAGCAACCCGGCCACGAAGTCGGCGCCAAGGCCGTTGAACGCATAGACGGGCACGGCCAGGAGGAACACGAGGGAGATGTCCCGGCGGGCCTCGCGGTTGGGGGTCCCGGTTGGGGGCACGAGACCGAGGAACAGCTTGGAGGCCAGCCGCCCCGAGAGGATCCCGCCCAGCGCCCCGGAGCTGGACAGGTGGGCCGGCACCAAGACCAACAGGGCGGGCAGCGCGTCGAAGCGGCTGAACGACTTCTCCAGGATGACGCCGGCCCCGGCGCTCACGCAGCCCGCCACCAGGAGGACCGGGACCGACTCGTGCACGATGCGCCGCAGGCCCGCGGCCGAGGACCGCCAGCC
The DNA here is from genome assembly GCA_963830865.1 of uncultured Acidimicrobiales bacterium. Lineage (GTDB taxonomy): Bacteria > Actinomycetota > Acidimicrobiia > Acidimicrobiales > VFJN01 > ZC4RG19. Next base: position 260,624 of record CAWHNU010000005.1, read on the forward strand.
GGCAACCAGGAACACGACCGAGGCGACCACCAGCACGACCCCGAGCGCCGGCGTGAGGATGCCGTAGCCGAGCAGGAACGTGGCCAGGTAGAGCGCCGGGAGGGTCAGCACGTCGCCCAGGGTCGAGACCAACGGGGCGGTGACGTTGTCGAGATCCCAGCCGTAGCGGACCGCACCCCCGGTCAGCGCCAGCGAGGCGGCCAGCACCACGATCGACCCGAGCAGCCCGCCCACGATCGAGACGGTCGCCAGCGAGAGCAGGTCGATCGAGTTCGGGAGCCCCAGGCCGACGGCAATGCCCTTGGCGATGAGGGCCAGCGCGAGCGAGATGCCCATCGTCAGCAGCATCGACGCCAGCACGTTCTCGCCGAGCGGCGCCTCCCGCCGGAGCGACCAACGGAAGGTACCGGCGTGGATCGAGGTCGAGATCCGGTTGCCGAACGAGCCGAAGATGTTCCCCCGCAGGCCGATGGCCGCCGGCACGAGGACGAGCAGGCCGGGGTAGCGCGCCAGGGTCCCGGTGATGGCGCCGAGGAAGGCGCCGGCGACGAAGCTGGTCGACGAGTTCAGCCCGAGCGCGACAAGACCCTGCCGGGCGCCGGCGGCGTCCGGCCCGAGCAGGGCGCGCAGGCGCGCGAGGAGGGAACGCGAGGGTCGCATGAGGGATCGGGTTGATGAGGCTCGTCGTCGGGTCGCCGCATGTGCGACGACAGTCTGCAACACGCGCCCCGCGCCGACAGCACCCGCGGCCCGGTGCCGCCCGCGTCCGCCGTCCGGCGTAGCTGCCAGACTGGGCGCCATGTTGGGTGACGCATGGGGGCATCGCTCGATCCGCCGGGTGGCCGCGACGGCGGCCGCACTCGCCGTGGTGGCCGGCCTGGCCGCGTGCGGCGACGACGGCCGTGACCTCGCGGAGCCCCGCCCCGACCAGACGACGACCACCACCGGCCCGGGCGCGTCGAGCTCCGAGGGCGTGGGGATCGGCACAGGCCAGGGCGACGGCGAGGGCGACATCCTCACGCTGTCGAGCCCGGCGTTCGCCGACGGCGCCGAGATCCCGGTCGACCACACGTGCCGGGGCGCCAACCGCTCGCCTGCGCTGCAGTGGACCGGCGTCCCCAGCGGAACGGCCGAGATCGCGGTCGTGGTGCGGGACATCGATTTCGCCAACGGCTTCGTCCACTGGGTGATCGCCGGCATCCCGCCCAGCCAGGGCGGCATCGCAGACGACACGCCGCCGGCGGGAGCGGTCGAGGCGACCAACGCCCTGGGCCAACCCGGGTATGCGGGCCCGTGCCCGCCGTCGGGCACCCACACCTACGAGTTCCGCGTCTACGCCCTGGCCCAGCCCTCGGGCGTGACGGCCGGCGAGGCCGGCAACGAGGCGGCCGGCAAGGTCGAGGCGACCCCGGCGCTGATGTCCGCGCTGCTCAGCGGGACGTCGAGCGCACCGTAGGTCACTCGACCCGGAACCCCCGGGCTCCGATCGGGTCCAGGTCCTCGACGGCGAGCGTGACGACCCGCGCCTGCGGCGGACCCTCCCGCGCCCACGACAGCAGCTCGTCGACCGCGGGCCGGTCGCCCTCGGCGTCGATCTCGACCCGCCCGTCCGGCCGGTTGCGCACGACCCCGGCCACCCCGAGCCGCTGGGCCTGGCGCCGGCAGGTCTCCCGGTACCAGACGCCCTGGACCCGTCCCGACACCAGGGCGCGCACCCGCACCACCCCGCCCGCGCCGGGCGCGCCAGTGAAGCCGGGCACGCCCGGCCCGGTCACCGCCCCCAGAGCCGACGACCGCCGCGCACCCCGTTGCCCCGGGTCGTGACGCCGTCGTCGTCGTCGACGACGTCGCCGTCCTGCGGCTCCGAAGGCACGGCGTCCTGCGGCTCGCGCTCGGCGTCGGGCTCCTCCCTCGAGGACGCCTCGATGGCACCGCGGCGCCGCGCGCCCCGCTGCGGGCGTGGCGGCAGTTGCTCCCGGCGGACCAGGTAGTAGGCGGCGAACAGGGCGATGAGCGCCGGCATGAAGTAGAGCCCGAGGCCCAGCAGCACGATGCCGGCCATGACGATCAAGGCGAACGTGAGCAGCCGCGACCGGTCCGGGCGCCGGTAGGCCCACACCGCGAAGCCCGTCACGACGATGGGCAGCGCCAGGACCAGCAGGATTCCGGGACCGTTCGCCTCCAGCAGCGTCTCGCTGGCGTCGGGCACCGGCGTCCCGGTGACGGTCTCCCGCGCCATCAGCGCGACAGCCCCGAACTGGCGGGGCAGCGTCTCGCCCCGGTCGTCAACCGGGACCTGCACGAGCAGCACCACGGCGGCGGCGCCGGCGATCGCGAGCGCCAGCGCCAGCCACACGGCGATCTGGCCGGCCTGCCCGGCGGGCCTGCCCCCGGTGGCGGCGGCGGAGCCGGCCGAGGCACCACCGCTCTTCGCCCCCGATCCCTTACCCGCTGGCGCCGACGAGGAACTGACGGGAGACGCCGTGGCGTTCTCGCGGCGGGCGGCGAGCGACCCGCGCTGGGCCCGGTTCCGGGCCTGGCGGCGTTGCTTGGAATCTCGGCGCTTGTCTGGCACGCGTGCAACGGTAGGCCCGCCGCGTCATGCCGAGCGACCCGGGCCCGGACCGGGCTCGGCGCCGGGGCCGGAGCCCTGGTCCGGACCGGGCTCCTGGCTCGGCTCCAGGCGGCGGCCGACCAACCGGTCGAGCATGGCCGGCTCGCCCGGCCAGGCCTCGGCCAGCACGTCGCGCGGGACCCGCCGGGCCGCATAGCGCAGCGCCAACGCCACCACCACGATGTCGTCGAGCGGGCCGATGACCGGGAGGAACTCCGGCACCAGGTCGATCGGCGACAGGCACCACAGCCCCGCCACCGCCACGGCCAGCTTCGCCCGGCGCGGGACGCGAGGGTCCCGCGCCAGCGTCCGCGCCGTCCGCACGGCCTGGGGCAGGACGGCCGCCAGGTCCCGCGCCAGCCCCGGCGGCAGGCGGGCCGCCAGGACCACGAGCACGGCCCAGCTCGCCACCGTGACGCCGAGCGCGACCAGCGCGTAGCGCAGCCACGTGCCCAGGTCCGCGTCCATCTCCCCAGCTTGCCGGAAGAGGGCCGGCCCGGGCGGATCATCGGAAGTCCCGGCTGCGCACGGCGGCCCGGATGGGCAGCGCCTCGATGCGTTCGGCGAGCACGTTGGTCACGCCGTCGACCCGCTCCAGCCGGCCCCGGACCAGGAGCGCCGGCGCCGTGCGCACCACCCGCCGGTGGTGCGACCAGCACCCCTTGGACACCACGATGTTGAGCAGGCCCGTCTCGTCCTCGAGGTTGAGGAAGGTCGTGCCCCCCGCCGTCGCCGGCCGTTGGCGGTGGGTGACCACGCCGCCCACCGTGACCCTCGATCCGTGTGGGCGCTCGACCAGCCGGTCCGACGGCACCACCCCCAGCCGGTCGAGCAGGTCGCGCACGAACCGGGTGGGATGGCCCTCGGGGCTGACGCCGGTGGCCCACAGGTCGGCGCGGGCCTCGTCCACCGGGTCGAGGCCGGGCAGCGGCGGGGCGTCGACCCCGGTGACGATGCCGTCGAGCCGGTCGGCACCGGCCCGGGCGACCGCCCCCGCCACCCACAGCGCCCGGCGCCGGTCGAGCCCGAAGCACCCCAGCGCGCCCGCCGTGGCCAGCGCCTCGAGCTGGGCGACGCTGAGGCCGGGCACCCGGCGCACCAGGTCCTCGGGGCTGGCGTAGGGGCCGTGCGCCTGCCGCTCGGCCACGATCCGCCCGGCCAGCTCGTCCCCCAGCCCCCGGACCGAGGCCAGCCCGATGCGCACCGCGGGGCCGCCGACACCCCAGGTCTCGGGCGCCGCCCCCGCCCCCCGCGCCGGTCCGGGCCGGGGGCCGGCGACCTCCAGGGTGGCGGCGGCGCCCGAGACCGCCAGGTCGGGCGTGCGGACCTCGACCCCGTGGCGGCGGGCGTCCTGGGTCAGCGAGTGGGGCGAGTAGAAGCCCATGGGCTGGGCGTTGAGCAGGGCGGCGCAGAACGCCGCCGGGTAGTACCGCTTGAGCCACGACGAGGCGTAGACCAGGTAGGCGAAGCTCACCGAGTGGCTCTCGGGGAAGCCGTAGCTGGCGAAGGCGGCCAGCTTCTCCCAGATGCGGTCGGCCACCTCGCCCACCACCCCGTTGGCGGCCATGCCGTCGTAGAGGCGCCGGCGCAGGGACTCCATCCGGTCGTGGCTGCGCTTGGACCCCATCGCCTGGCGCAGCTGGTCGGCCTCGGCCGGCGTGAACCCGGCCACGTCGATGGCCATCTGCATGAGCTGCTCCTGGAACAGGGGCACGCCGAGCGTCTTCTCCAGTGCGTCCCGCAGCAGCGGGTGCAGGTAGGTCGGCTCCTCCAGGCCCTTGCGCCGGCGGATGTAGGGATGGACCGACCCGCCCTGGATCGGCCCGGGGCGGATGAGCGCCACCTCCACCACCAGGTCGTAGAACTCGCGGGGCCGCAGCCGGGGCAGCGTGGCCATCTGGGCCCGCGACTCGACCTGGAACACGCCGATCGAGTCGGCCCGGCACAGCATGTCGTAGACCTCGGGTTCCTGGTCGAGGGTCGCCAGGTCGATCTCGTCCCCGTAGGCCGAGCGGACCAGGTCGATCGTGCCGTGCAGGGCCTCGAGCATGCCCAGGCCCAGCAGGTCGAACTTCACCAGGCCCACCGCCGCGCAGTCGTCCTTGTCCCACTGCAGGACCGTGCGCAGCGGCACGATCTCGTCGCTGTTGCCCTCGCCGTCGCGCAGCCGGGCCTTGCCCTGGAACCGGGCCCACTCGACCGGGCACACCTCGACGATCGGCCGGTCGCAGATCACCATGCCCCCCGAGTGGATGCCCAGGTGGCGGGGCGCCCGCTCGATCTCGCGGGCCAGCGCCAGCACCGGGGCGGGGATGTCGTGGCCGCTCTCGGCCGACGTGGACGTCACGGTCGACCACATGTCCATCTGCTTGGACCAGGCGTCCTGCTGGCCGGGCGAGTAGCCGAGCGCCTTGGCCATGTCCCGCACCGCCGAGCGGGCCCGGTAGCTGATGACGTTGGCCACCTGGGCGGCGTGCTCGCGGTCGTGCCGGCGGTAGACGTACTGGATGGCCTCCTCCCGCCGCCCGCTCTCGATGTCGATGTCGATGTCGGGCGGCCCGTCGCGCTCGGGCGACAGGAAGCGCTCGAACAGCAGGCCGAGCTGCACGGCGTCGACGTTGGTGATGCCCAGCGCGTAGCAGACGGCCGAGTTGGCGGCGCTGCCCCGGCCCTGGCAGTAGATGTTCGCCCGCCGGCAGAAGTCGACGATGTCCCACACGACGAGGAAGTAGCCCGGGTAGCCCAGCGTCTCGATGACGTCGAGCTCGTGGTCGACCTGGCCCCAGGCCTTGGCGTTGGCGTCGCGGTCGCCCTTGCGGGTCGCCCCGCCGCGGGACCCGTAGCGCTCGGTCGCCCCCTTCACGACCAGGCGCCGCAGGTAGGCCATCTCACTGAGGCCGTCGGGACAGGGGAACGGCGGGAGCTGGGGCGCGACCAGCGCCAGGTCGAAGGCGCAGGCCCGGCCCAGCTCGGCCGCCCGCTCGACCGCCCCGGGCCAGCGAGCGAAGCGCCGGGCCTGCTCGGCACCCGAGCGCAGGTGGGCGGTGCCGGCCGCCGGCAGCCACCCGGCCAGGTCGTCGAGGCTGCGCCGGGCACGCACCGCGGCGAGCGCCGTGGCCAGGCGGCGCCGGTCGGGGGTGGCGTAATGGACGTTGTTGGTGGCCACCACCGGAAGGCCCGCCCGGGCGGCCAGATCGGCCAGGGCGTCGTTGCGGTCGGAGTCGAGCGGGTGACCGTGGTCGGTCAGCTCGACCAGCACGTTGCCGGCCCCGAAGGTGTCGGCCAGCGCCGCCAGTCCCCGGGTGGCGTCGGCCGGCCGGCCGGCGGCCAGTGCCCCGGGCACCGCGCCCTTGCGGCAGCCGGTGAGGACCACCCAGTGCCCGCCGTGGGCGGACGCCCAGTCGACGCCGGAGTAGTCGGGCCTGCCCTTCTCGCGCCCCGCCAGGTGGCCGGCGCTGAGCGTGGCGGCCAGCCGGGCGTAGCCGTCGGGGTCGCGGGCGAGGACCAGCAGATGATCGCCCTCGGGATCGGCCACGCCGTTCTGGGGACCGGACAGGTCGAGGGACAGCTCGGCCCCGAACACGGTGGGCATCCCCACCGCCCGGGCGGCCTCGGCGAAGCGGACCACCCCGTAGAACCCGTCGTGGTCGGTGAGGGCCAGCGCCTCCAGGCCCAGCCGGGCGGCCTCCTCGGCCAGCTCCTCGGGGTGGCTGGCACCGTCGAGGAAGCTGAAGTTGGAGTGGCAGTGCAGCTCGGCGTAGGGGACGGCGCCGGCGCCGGCGCGCCGCCCCAGCCGTGCCGGCGGCTCGTAGCGGGGGCGACGGGGCGACCACGCCGGGCTGTCGCCCCCGTTGGCCCCCTCGGGCACCTCGGACGGGCGGATGTCGCGGCGGGGCTCGCCGGTCGCGGGGGCGCGTCGGCGGGGTCGCGCCGCGACCACCAGGTGCCGGGCGCTCGGGCCGGCTTGCGGTCGGACAGCGCCCGCTCGATCTCGTGCCAAGAGACATGGGGGTTGTTGAAGCCCATCGCCGTGCACTATACACGAACATATGTACGGTGCTGACCGAGACACACTGACGGGTGGTGACCGACCCGCAGACCATACGAGACCGGTACGACATCGTCGTCGTCGGCGGGGGCCACAACGCCCTCGTGGCCGCCGCCTACCTCGGGCGGGCCGGGCTCTCGGTCTGCGTGCTGGAGCGGGCCGACCACGTGGGCGGCGCGGCGGTCAGCGATCGGGTGTTCCCCGGGGTGGACGCGCGCCTGTCCCGCTACGCCTACCTGGTGAGCCTGCTGCCCGATCGCATCGCCGCCGACCTCGGGCTCCGAGTCGGGCTGGCGTCCCGGGCGGTGGCCTCGTTCACGCCCGTACGCCGGGGTGGGCGCCACGCCGCGCTGCTGGTCGAGCGGGCGCCGGGACCGGCGACGGCCGAGTCGTTCCGCTCGCTGACCGGCTCCGACGCGGAGTACGACGCCTGGCGGTCCTTCTACGCCGACGCCGGCCGGCTGGCCCGGGCCGTCGCCCCGACGCTGTTGGAGCCGCTGCCGAGCGCGGCCGAGATGCGGCGGCGCATCGGCGGTGGCCGCTGGGACCGGCTCGTGGCCCGGCCGCTCGGCGAGACCATCGAGGGCACGTTCCGGGACGACACCGTCCGGGGCGTGGTGCTCACCGACGCCCTCATCGGGACGTTTGCCTCCGCCCACGACCCCCGCCTGCGGCAGAACCGCTGCTTCCTCTACCACGTGATCGGCAACGGCACCGGCGAGTGGCGGGTGCCGGTCGGCGGCATGGGCGCGGTGACCGCCGAGCTCGAACGGGTGGCCCGTGACGCCGGCGCCCGCCTGGTCACCGCGGTCGAGGCGGTCGCCGTCCGGGCCGACGGCCGGGCCGCGGAGGTCGACTTTCGCCGGCGCGGCGACGACGTGCGCACGGTCGCCGGTCGGTACGTGCTCGCCGGGGTAGCGCCGGCGGTGCTCGACCGGCTGCGGGGCCGGACGCCGACCGGGCCCGGGCCCGAGGGCGCCCAGATGAAGATCAACATGGTGCTGGACCGGCTGCCGGGGCTGCGCAGCGGCCACGACCCGGCGGTCGCCTTCGCCGGCACGCTCCACGTGGACGAGGGCTACGCAGGGCTGGAGGCGGCCCATGCCGCGGCGACGTCGGGTGCCCTGCCCGACCCGCTGCCGGGGGAGGTGTACTGCCACACGCTGACCGACCCGTCGATCCTCTCCCCCGCGCTCGCTGCCCGGGGAGCCCAGACGCTGACCCTGTTCGGCCTGCATGCGCCGGCCCGATTGTTCGTCGGCGGCCGGGCCGACCGGGATGCGGCACGCGCCGAGGCGGTGCGGCGGCACCTCGCCGGCCTCGACGCGCATCTGACCGAACCGATCGCCGACTGCCTCGCGCGGGACGGCGAGGGACGGCCGTGCATCGAGGCCGTGTGCCCGCCCGATCTGGAGGCGAGCCTGGGGCTGCCGGGCGGCCACATCTTCCACGCCGACCTGGCCTGGCCCTGGGCCGACGACCGCGACGACCCAGGCGACCCAGGCGACCTCGACGACTCAGGCGACCCCGGCGGCCGGGGCGGCCCCGACGCGCCCGACGCCCGGCCGGGGGCGTGGGGCGTGGAGACCGACGTCGCCAACCTGTTCGTATGCGGGGCCGGCGCCCGCCGGGGCGGGGGCGTGAGCGGGATCGGGGGGCACAACGCGGCGATGGCGGTGCTGCGGGCGGTGTGATAGTCCACAGCCCACAGGGAACGATCGGAGCCTTGCCATGCTGCCTCGGGTGATCGTCGGCGTCGTGTTGTGCCTGGTGGGGGCGCTGTGGTTCCTCCAGGGCATCGGGGTGGCCAAGGGCTCGCCGATGACCGGCCACCCGATCTACTCGCTGCTCGGCACCATCGTGATCGTGGGCGGGGCGCTGCTCATCGCCGCCGGCCTCCGCCGGCGCGGCGACCCCGGCGACGGGACCGTCTGATGGCGCCCGCCGTCGACGCCGGACCGGTCGACGTCCCGATCCTCGACGAGACGATCGGCACCAACCTCGCCCGCACCGTGGCCGTCCACGGCGACAACGAGGCGATCGTGTCGGTGCACCAGCAGATCCGCTGGACCTACCGCGAGTTCGCCGAGCGGGTGGCGACTCTCGCCCGGGGGCTGTTGGGCCTCGGGTTGGAGGCGGGCGACCGCGTCGGGCTGTGGAGCCCCAACTACGCCGAATGGACGCTGCTCCAGTACGCCACCGCCGAGATCGGCGTCATCCTCGTCAACATCAACCCGGCGTACCGGCCCTACGAGCTGGCCTACGTCCTCGACCAGTCGGGGTGCCGGCTGCTGGTCGCCGCGCCGCGGTTCAAGACCAGCGACTACGTGGCGATGGTCGACGAGGTGCGGGACGAGCGCCCGGCGCTCGAGCGGGCTGTGTTCCTGTGGTCCCCCGAGTGGGAGTCCCTGGTCGACAACGCCGACGGCGTCCCCGCCGCCGCCCTCGACGAGCGCCGGGCCGCCCTGCGGGCCGACGACCCGATCAACATCCAGTACACGTCGGGCACCACCGGGTTCCCCAAGGGGGCGACGCTCACCCACCGGAACATCCTCAACAACGGCTACTTCGTGACCGAGCTGCAGCGGTTCACGCCGGACGACCGGCTGTGCATCCCCGTGCCCTTCTACCACTGCTTCGGCATGGTCATGGGCAACCTCGGGTGCACCACGCACGGCTCGACCATGGTCATCCCCGCCGACTCGTTCGAGCCGGGCGCGGTGCTCGGGGCCGTGCAGGCCGAGCGGTGCACCGCGCTCTACGGCGTGCCCACGATGTTCGTCGGCGAGCTCGGTCACCACGACTTCGACTCGTTCGACCTCACGTCCCTGCGGACCGGGGTCATGGCCGGGTCCCCGTGCCCGGTCGAGGTCATGAAGGCGTGCATCGACCGCATGCACATGAGCGAGGTGACCATCTGCTATGGCATGACCGAGACGTCGCCCGTGTCGACGCAGACGCTGCCGGACGACTCGCTCCACCACCGCACGGCCACCGTCGGCCGGGCGCACCCGCACGTCGAGGTGCGGGTGGCCTCACTCGACGATCCGGCCGCCACGGTCGAGCAGGGCGAGACCGGCGAGTTCTGCACCCGGGGCTACTCGGTCATGGTCGGGTACTGGAACGACGAGGAGCGCACCCGCGAGGCGATCGACGCCGAGGGGTGGATGCACACCGGCGACCTCGCGGTGATGGACGGCGACGGCTACCTGAACATCGTGGGCCGGGCCAAGGACATGGTGATCCGGGGCGGCGAGAACGTGTACCCCCGGGAGATCGAGGAGTACCTCTACACCCATCCCGACGTGGTCGACGTCCAGGTCGTGGGCGTCCCGGACGCCACCTACGGCGAGCAGCTCCTCGCCGCCGTGCGCCTCCGGCCAGGGGCCCAGGCGACAGAGGACGACATCCGCGAGTTCTGCCGCGGCCGGATCGCCCACTACAAGGTGCCCCACTACGTGCGGTTCGTGGACGAGTTCCCGATGACGGTGACCGGCAAGGTCCAGAAGTACAAGCTGCGGGAGCAGGCGATCGAGGAGCTGGGCCTGCAGGCCGCCGCGGAGATCGAGACGGCGTAGCGGGCCGCTGGTCCGGAGCGGGCCTCAATCGTAGGTCGCCTCGACCGCCCAGCGCCCCGCCTCCACGACCAGCAGGAACGCCCGGCCGTCGGCGGTCGTCAGCTGGAGCCGGGCCCGGCGGCGGTGGCCCGCCGGATCCCACCACCGCTCGTCGCACGGCCACGGACCGGCCCAGTCCGCCACCGCCGCGGGCATCCCCGGCCCGGCGCCCAGCGCGACCGTCGCCGGCGGGGCGCTGATCTCGCCCCGGCCGGTCACCCCCACCGGCCGGCCGCCGGCGTCGGCGACCACGGCCGGCAGGGGCGGGGCGTGCACGACGGCCGGGGCGGGCTCGGGCACCGTCCCCGGCCAGGGCTCGCCGACCCAGCCCTTCCGGGCTGCCGGGCGGGTCTCGGTCACGTCGTCGGCCGCCACCGGGACCAGCGCCACCCGCTCGCCGGGGCCCCGGCCGCCCCGCCACTCCGGCACCCGGACCGCCTCCACCCCCAGCAGCCCCTGGACCCGGGCCAGCGCCCGGGCCGCCCGGTCCCCCGCCTCGATGGGATCGACCGCCCCCGCTCCCCCGGCGCTGAAGGCGAGCTGCCGGCCCCCGGCGGGGACCACCTCCTCGGGCGCCAGCCACAGCCGGGTCAGGCCGGCGGAGGGCCGGTCGGGCGCCTGGAGCCACCCGTCGAGCTGCCAGCGGACCCGATCGGCGATCGCCCGGGCGGTGAAGATGCCCTCGGTGCGCCACACCCGCTCGTGGGTCTCGCCGTGCTCGGTCTCGACGCCGACGACCAGCCGGGTGCATGCACTGCCCACCGCCCGCAGCCGCATGTTGAGGTCGTCGGCCAGGCCCCGGGCCAGGAAGGCCACGGCGTCCATCGCCGCCGCCGGCGGGTCGATCTCGATGGACTGCGTCCAGTCGGTGGGGGGCGGGGCGGTGACCGGCGGCAGCGGATCCAGCCCCTGCGCCAGCCGCTGGGCGACCAGCCCCTCGGCCCCGAACCGCCCCACGATCCCGGCCACGGGCAGCCCGGCCAGGGCGCCGAGCGTGCGGATCCCCAGCCGTTCGAGCACGTCGACCAGCTCCGGCGGCGCCGGACCGCCCGCCTCGGCCAGCACGGTCACCGGCACGGGGGCCAGGAACGCCGCGCTCGGCGCCCGGGGCCACGATCCGCACCCGCGGGTCGCCCGGGGGCGTGGCGGTGGGGCCCAGGTCGGGGCGGCGGCGGGCGGCGAGCGCGGCGGCGAAGGGACCGTCCGCCACCCCGACCAGCACGGGACCACGCCGGCCGACCACCTCGCCCGCCAGGGCGGCCGCCCGGATGGCCAGGGCCTCGTCGCCCCCGTGGTAGCGGGACGGCCCCCGGGTCGGGAAGGCGCAGGCCCCCGGGTAGGTGATCTCGATGCGGGGGGTGAGCCCCTCCATGGCGCCGACGACAGGCTCGAACGCCCGGGCCTCGCCCGCCGGGTCGTGGGGCAGGATCACCAGCTCGGGGCAGCGGGCCTGGGCGTCGCGCCGGCGTTGATGGCGCTCGACCCCTTCCGTCCGGGCGGCGGGCGAGCAGGCCACCACCCGGTTGCCCCGCAGCACCGCCGCGGGCACGTCCAGCGGCACGCCGGCGGCCACCAGGGGCCAGTCGGCGCACCACACCACCAGCGTGCGGGTCGCCCCCGTCCCGGTCGCCCCCGTACCCGGCACCCCCGAACGGGTCATGCTGCACCGCCCGGGGCCCGGGGGCGCAGCGGGATCGGGGTGGCGACCGGCTCGGCCGGGACCACCCGCCCGTCGTGGCTCGGCAGCCACAGCTCGGCGCGACGGGGACGGACCGACTCTCCCCGGCCGCCGGCCTCGACCGTCACCCGCCGGCCCTGGAGGTGGCCCCACCCGCACCCGAGCCCCTCCCAGGCGGCGGCGGTCACCGTCAGCCGCAGGGGGCTGCGCTCGCCGGGCAGGTCGCCGCCCATCGTGATCAGCACCGACCCCCGCTCCCGGACCCGGGACACCAGCCGCCGGGCATTGGCCGCCCCCAGCCGGCCCGCCCTCGCGTCCAGCAGCACGACGTCGAACCCGTCCACCAGCGCGGCCACCACCGACGCCCACCCCGACCGGTCCCGGCCGGGATCGGCGACCAGCACCAACCGGTCCAGGGCGAGGCCCGCATCGGCCGCGGCCACCAGCCCCAGCGACCCCAGGCCCACGACCGCCACCCACGACCCCGCCTGCGCCGGCCCGGCCGCCAGGGCGAGCGCCAGCGACGTCGCCCCCGTCACCCCGGGCGCAGCCCCGACCGCCACCGTCATGCCCCGCCGCAGGCCCGCCCCCGGCACCAGGGCCGCGAACGCCGGCAGGACCGGCAGCCACCGGTCGCGGGCCAGGTCGGTGGGCCGCACCCGCTCGGCCAGGACCGCGAGCGCGCCCGCGCCGGCGCCGGCCCGACCCCCGGCCGCACCGGGATCACCTGCGAGCACCTGCGCACGCGCCACGGTGCTATGATCGAACATGTGTTCGTCGACGGCAAGTCCCGTATCACCACCAGCACGAGGCGTCTTCTCCGCCTCCTGCTTGCCGGCCTGGGCAGCCGCGGCCCGGTCCGGCGGCTGGGCCGGCTACGGGAACAGGCCCCGGCTGGTGATCGCGTCGGCCACCCGCTCGATGGCGACGACGTGGGCGGCCGTGCGCAGGCTGACGCCCAGGGTCTGGGCCCGGGCCCAGACCGCCGTGAACGTGTGCTCCATGCGCTGGCGCAGGCGCTCCGCCACCACCGAGTCGTCCCACGGGTAGCCCTGGCGGGCCTGCGCCCACTCGAAGTAGCTGGCGGTGACGCCGCCGGCGTTGGCCAGGATGTCCGGCACGACCACGACGCCCCGCCGGTCGAGCACCGGCTGGGCCTCGAGCGTGGTGGGGCCGTTGGCGGCCTCGACCACGAGCGGTGCGGCGATCCGCTCGGCCACCGAGGCGTCGATCACCCCGCCCAGGGCGGCCGGCACCACCAACTCGCACTCGACCTCCCAGATCGCGTCGGCGCCGATCGCCTCCGCGCCCCGGAACCCGGCGACCGAGCCCGACTCGGCCACGTGGTCCGACAGGGCCGCGATGTCGATGCCGCCCTCGTTCAGGACCGCCCCGCCCAGGTCGCTCACGGCCACGACCCGCATGCCCGCCGACGACAGGAGGAACGCCAGCGGCCCGCCGACCTTTCCGAACCCCTGCAGCACCGCCCGGCTGCCGACGAAGCGCATCTCCAGCTCGCGGAACGCCACCCGAGCACAATCGAGGCACCCCGCCGACGTCGCGCCCGTGTGGTAGCGGGTGCCGCCGAGCGACAGCGGCTTGCCGGTCACCGACGCGGGCAGCGCGTGGCCCTTGACCATCGACAACGTGTCCATCAGCCAGGCCATCACCCGGCCGTCGGTGTTGACGTCGGGGGCCGGGATGTCGGTGTCCGGGCCCAGCATGGCGCTGATCTCGTAGGCGAACCGGCGGGTGACCCGCTCGAGCTCGCCGATGGACAGGGCCCGGGGGTCGCAGCGAACGCCGCCCTTGGCCCCGCCGAAGGGCAGGTCCAGTAGGGCGGTCTTGAACGTCATCATCGCCGCCAGGGCCTTGACCTCGTCGACGTCGAGCTCCGGGTGGAACCGGATCCCGCCCTTGCCTGGCCCCCGGGTCGTGTCGTGATGGACCCGCCACCCGGTGAACACCTCGACGGACCCGTCGTCGAGCCGCACGGGCACCGCCACCTCCAGCACGCGGCGGGGGGTGCGCAGCATGCGGTGCACGTCGGGATCGAGCTTGGCCAGCTCACCCGCTTCGTCGAGGTGGTCGAGGACGGCCTGCCAGGACCTGGAACTCATCGTCTCTCCTTCGTGCCAGCCGACTTCGTTGGCGGCCGCCCCCTGAGCATGCCAATTCTCGGGGGTGGAGCGACGTTACTCCTCCCGGTCTGCCTCGGGGAGCCCTGGTTCGTCGATGCTTGGCACGCCCGCGGACGATTCGGTGCCGACCTCGGCCGCGGCTTCCGGCTCGCGGCTCGGACTCGGCCTCCGCCTCGGCGGCCGGCTCCGCGGCGGCCTCGGGCTCGGACTCCGGCTCGGCGGCGGCCTCGGACTCGGACTCGGCGGCGGCCTCGGGCTCGGACTCCGGCTCGGCGGCGGGCTCCGGCTCGGCTTCGGACTCCGGCGCGGGCTCAGCCTCCGGCGCCGGCTCGCTGGCGGGCGCCTCCCCGTTCCCGGCCGGCGGGTAGAAGATGTACAGCCCCCGGATCACGTCCAGCAGCCGGGCGCCGGTCCAGCCCTCGGCCAGGTGGACGGTGACCACGCTGCCGTTGGCGTGGACCTCCGTGACCCCACCCGTCTCGAACAGGCGGCGGGCCAGGACGTCGACCGGCCGCTCCGCCAGGACGTCGTCGACCGAGCGGTAGCGCTCGTGGCCCATGCCGGTCAGCGACCGGTTGGTCTCGAAGCGGGCGATGCCGGGCGTGGAGCTCGGCTTCTCGACGACGTTGATGGGCTGTCCCATGGCGGCGGCATGATATCCCTGCACTTCGAGAGCACCCGAAACCGTCGGTACGGAGGTGGTACGCACGTGGGCACCGAGACCATCGAGGTGACCGGGCACATCGTCGACTCGCTGCTGCTCGCCAAGATCCTCGACGCGATCCTCGACGCCGGTTGTGACTACGAGATCGCCGACGTGCAGATCGGCAAGACCAGCATCGACCCGTCGCACGCCCGCATCGCCGTCACCGGCGACGACGACGTGCTGGGGCCGCTGCTCGACGAGCTGCAGGTGCACGGGGCCAACCGCACCGCCTATGACGACGCCCGCCTCGTGCCCGCCGAGCGGGACGGCGTGCTTCCCGTCGGGTTCTACTCGACCACCAACCTCGCCGGGGACGTGCGGGTGGACGGCACATGGCTCCCCGTCGAGAACCCCGAGATGGATTGCGCCCTCGTCGTGGCCGACGGGCGGGCGCGCACCGTTCCGATGCACCGGGTGCGGGCGGGCGACCCCGTCGTGGTCGGGCGGGACGGCGTGCGGGTGCACGCGCCCGCCCACGCCCGGGACACGCAGATGTTCGAGTTCATGGCGTCCGAGGTTTCGTCCGAGAAGCCCAAGACGCTCCTCGTCGCCCGGGTCGCCGACCGGGTGCGGGCCGCCCGCGCTCGGGGCGGGCGCGTCCTGGTCGTCGCCGGGCCCGCCGTCGTCCACACCGGCGGGGCGCCCGACCTGGCCCGGATGGTCGAGGCCGGCTGGGTCGACCTGCTGTTCGCGGGCAACGGCTTCGCCACCCACGACATCGAGGCCAACGTGCTCGGGACCTCGCTGGGCGTGTCCGTGGCCGAGGGCGTCCCGACCGAGGGCGGCCACGCCAACCACCTGCGGGTCATCAACGAGGTGCGCCGGCACGGGTCGATCGCCGCCGCGGTCGAGGCCGGCTACGTGACCGGCGGCGTCATGCACGCCTGTGTGCGGGGCGGGGTGCCGTTCGTGCTCGGCGGCTCGATCCGGGACGACGGGCCGCTGCCCGACGTCATCTCCGACACCGTCGCCGCCACCGACGCCCTGCGGGAGCAGCTCCCCGGGGTCGAGGTCGCGCTCATGCTCGCCTCCACCCTCCACGCCATCGCCACCGGGAACTGCCTGCCCGCCGGGGTCGAGACGTTCTGCGTCGACATCAACCAGGCCGTCGTCACCAAGCTCGCCGACCGGGGCAGCCACCAGGCCCTCGGCATCGTGACCGACGTCGGGCCGTTCGTGCGCCAGCTCGTCGACCACCTCCTGGCCCGCACGTGAGCGGGGCGCCCGATCCCCTGACCTGGGGGCGGCGGATCCTGATGTGCCCGCCCCGGCACTTCGGGGTCCTCTACGAGATCAACCCGTGGATGCAGCGGGAGGTCGCCGTGGACCCCGACCGCGCGCTCGACCAGTGGCATGACCTGGTCGCCACCCTCCGGGCCGCCGGGGCCGAGGTCGTCGAGATGGACGCGCATCCGGAGGTCCCCGACCTCGTCTTCACCGCCAACGCCGGGCTCGTCAACGGCGACCAGTTCGTGCCCAGCCACTTCCGCCACCCCGAGCGTCAGCCCGAGACCGCGATCGACGCCGCTTGGTTCGCCGGCCACGGCTGGCGGGTCGACCGGCTGCCCGATCACGTCGACCACGAGGGGGCCGGCGACGCGCTGCCGTTCACCCCCGACGGCGGGCGGACCGTGCTGCTGTCCGGCTACTCGTTCCGGTCCGACGCGGGCGCCGCCACCGAGCTGGCGAGTCTGCTGCGCTGCCCGGTCCGGCCGATCCAGCTGGTCGACCCCCGGCTCTACCACCTGGATCTGACGTTCTGTCCGCTCGACGGCCGGCGGGCCATCGTCGCCCCGCTCGGCTGGGACCGCTACGGCGCAACCGTGATCGAGGCCCTGGTCCCCGAGCCGCTGGTCCTCAGCGACGACGAGGCGCTGTCGTTCTGCGCCAACTCGGTCGTCGTGGGCACCACGGTGGTCATGGCGGCCACCCCGCCCCGGGTCGGCCGCCAGCTGGAGGCTTGGGGCTTCGACGTGGCCGAGAGCCCGATCGGCGAGTTCCTCAAGGCGGGCGGCGGCTGCCGCTGCCTCACCCTGGCACTCGATCCGGTGCTGAGCGAGCAGCCGGTGAGCCGCTGACCGCCCGTCGGTCCTCCCGCCAGGCGAGAGCGGCCAGGACGACCGACACCACGCCCAGCACGACGTGGACGGCGGTGAACGCGGCGTCGTGGTCGGCCATCACGATCCGGGCGTCGCGCACGACCCACACCGCCACCGACCACCCGGCGAGCGCCCCGACCGCCAGCCGCGTGCATCGGGCCGAGCGCGCCACCAGCGCGACCACGACCCCCGCCGCCAGCAGCGTGAAGCTCAGCGCCAGGCCGGTCCGGCCCAGCTTCTCCCCGGCGTCGAGCGCGTCGTCGCGCCAGACGTTGGCGATCCGCGCCGTCCAGACGAAGAACGTCCAGGCGACGAGGGCCCAGGCGAACGGGCGGCGGCGCATGCCCGCGAGGCTAGGCGGTGGCTCTCGTTAGGCTCCCATCGCGATGTCCGACTTCAACACCGCGATCATCGACGAGTTCCGGGCCAACGACGGCAAGGTCGGCGGCATGTTCGCCGGGGCGAACATGCTGCTGCTCCACACCACGGGCGCCCGCACCGGCCAGGAGCGCGTCGTCCCGCTCGTCTACGAGCCCCACGCCGACGGCATGGTGATCTTCGGGTCCAAGGGCGGGGCCCCGACCCACCCCGACTGGTATCACAACCTGGTCGCCCACCCCGACGCCGCCGTCGAGGTCGGGAACGAGACAGTGCCCGTGCGGGCCCGGGTCACCGAGGGCGACGAATACGAGCGCCTGTGGAAGCACCAGGTCGAGCGGATGCCCGGGCTCGCCGACTACCAGGCGCGCGACGACGCGCCGCATCCCGCTCCTCGTCCTCGAACGACGCTGACGCCCGGCCGGCGGCCGTCAGGCCGAGCCGGAGCCCTCGGTCGGCGTCTCCTCGTCGACGTCGCCGAGGCCCATCCCGGCCTCCTCGAAGACCGGCTCGCCCTTCTGCTTGCCCTGCTCGTCGGGGAGCAGGTCGTCAGCCTCCGCCTGGCGGCGGGCCTCGTCGATCTCGCCGCCGAGCTCGTCGAGCCGCGCCTGCATCTCCTCGGGGTCGGGCCGGGCGTCACCTGTGTCGCTCACGCTTGCGCCAGTACCCGATCCCGGACCGGGCCAATCAGCCGGCCTCGGCGAGGGGGAAGAGCGTGCCCTGGGGATCGGGCCGGACGAGACGGGGGACGCCCGTCCACGGCAGCCCGTCCATGAACACCCAGCTGCGCCGGTGGATGGCGGACGGCCCCATCCCCCGCAGCACCGCCTTGTGGCGGGGGCACGGGTAGCCCTTGTTGGCGTCGAACCACCACGACGGATAGTGCTCGGCCTCGGCCCGCATGATGCGGTCGCGGGTGACCTTGGCCAGGATCGACGCCGCGGCGATCGACAGGCACCGGGAGTCGCCCCTGACCAGCCGCTGGGCGATGCCGCCGCCCACGAAGTCCCACTTGCCGTCGAGCAGCACCCGCTCGGGCTGCAGCCCGAGGCCCTCCAGCGCCCGCCGGGCCGCCAGCCGCTGGGCCTCGCTCATCCCCAGCTCGTCGCACTCCTCGTAGCTGGCGTGGCCCACGGCCCACGCCGTGCACCACCCGGCGATGCGGTCGAACAGCGCCTCGCGCTCGCGCTCGGTCAGCTGCTTCGAGTCGCGGATCTTGTAGACCCGCCGATCGCGTGGCAGGACCGCTGCACCGACTGTCAGCGGTCCCGCCCACGCACCCCGGCCGACCTCGTCCATGCCGACGACGACCTCGTGGCCGGCGTCCCACAGCGCCCGCTCCCAGGCGAGCGACGGGGACCGGCCCTGCAGCGCCTTGCGCAGGGTCGGGGCGGTCGCGGCCATCGGCTGCGAGGCTAACCCGCCGGGCGGGCGCGCTCGGACACGCTCGGCGGGCACCCGGATCAGCCGGCGCTGGGGTCGACCAGCGCCTCGGTGACCACCTTGGCGGCGTCGCCGGCGCCGAAGTTCGGCAGGCCGCCGTTGCCGCCGCCGAGCCCCCGGAACGGGGCCAGCCGGACGACCACGGTCTCCGAGGCCGGGTCGACCACGATGATCTGGCCGCCCAGCCCGAGGGCGAAGTACATGTCGTCGGGCGCACCCTGCACCATCTGGCGGCCCTCGGCCGCGCCCGACCCGTCGCCGCTGGCCGGTGGCCTGGCCCGCGCCCGTGGCCGTGCCCGGCCGGTTCAGCCACCACAGGAACCCGTAGGACGAGTTGAGGTCCTGCGAGGGCTGGCCGGTGGCGGCCTCGACCCAGTCGGCCGGCACGATCTCGCTGCCGTCCCAGTCGCCGTCGCGCAGGAACAGGTAGCCGAACCGGGCCATGTCCGGGCACGTCGATTGCAGGCCCATGAACAGCTTGGTGTTGCCGGACCGGTCCGTCGTCATGTGCGAGTGCGCCATGCCGATGGGGTCGAGCAGCCGGTCCTGGGCGTAGGCGGCGACGTCGGTGCCGAGCGCCCGGGACAGGATCGCGTCGAGGGTTTGGATCGCGGCGTTGTTGTAGCCCCAGGTCGTGCCGGGGTCGTGCTCCTGGGTGAGGCCGATGGCCAGGGCGTCCATGTCGGGCGCGAACGGCAGCTGGGTGTAGTCGATCTGCGCGCTCGAGCTGGCGTCCCGAGTCGTTGGCCAGGATGTTCTCGATCGTCACCGGCTCGGACGGCGTGCCCTGCCACTCGGTGATGTAGTCGGAGGCCTTGTCGGTGATGTCGAGCTTGCCGTCGGCCTCGGCCATGCCCACGAGCGTGCTGGCGTAGGACTTGGTGGCCGAGAACACCTCCTGGCTCGACGCCCCGTCGGTGCCGTTCCAGTACCACTCCCCCACGACCTTGCCCTTGCGGGCGACGAGCAGGCAGTTCGATCCGCCGGCCTGGGCCTGCGCGGCGATGGCGTCGAGCTTGGCCTGGTCGAATCCGAGCGAGGCCGCGTCGGCCGTGGCCCACTCGGCTCCGGGATAGACGGCGGCGTCGGGCGCCGGGGTGGTGGCACCGGCCGCCTCCTCCCGGGCGGCGCCGTCGGCGGCGGCACCGTCGGACGAGCCCGACTCGGACGAGCACGCCAGCGCGGCGCTGGACAGCCCCGCGGCGAGCAGGCAACGGAGAAGGATGGTCGGCGTCGGGGTGCGCATGCGGTCCACCTGGGCGTCGGCGGGGCCCCAGCGGCCCCTCGCCCGCCACGCTAGCGGAGCCCGTCCATGCGTGACACAGCTGAGTCACGATTTGCCGCAGGTGTGCCAGCCCCGCAGGGCCCTCAGAGCCTGCGGGGCTGGGTCACATCATCGCGGCCACCGTGGTCTGTGTTTCCCGCTCTTGCCGCTTCGCGGCGGGCCGCTACGGGCCACGGCTCCGCCTATCGGCGCAGCCTCTCATCCGAGCTTGGCGATCTCGGCGGCCTCGCCCGCGTCGGGCCCGGTGCCGAGGAACGCGTCGACCATCTCGTCGGCCAGCGCGGGCGAGGTCAGGCGCAGGCCCAGGGCGAGCACGTTGGCGTCGTTCCAGCGCCGCGCCCCCGCCGCGGTGGCGGCGTCGGTGCACAGCGCGGCCCGCACGCCGGGCACCTTGTTGGCGGCCATCGACACGCCGGTGCCGGTCCAGCAGCAGACGACGCCGGCCTGGGCCCCCCCGCCGGCCACGGCCTCGCCGACGCCCCGTCCGACGTCGGGCCACGGGTCGCCCTCGCCCACCACGACCACCTCGTGGCCCCGATCGGCGAGGGCGGCCTTGATGTGGTCGGTGACCGGGGTCCGCTCGTCGGTGCCGAAGGCGATGCGCACGCGGCCATCGTAGGGAGGTAGAACCCCGTCATGGCTCGCTACGACGTCACGTCCGGCAAGGGGTTCAAGCTCTCGCAGCACGACCCGGCGGACACCAGCGACATCGACGGCGGCAAGGCCGAGGGGCGGGCGGCGGTGGCCGACCTGACCGCCCGCCTGGACGACTTGCAGGAGACGTTCTACGCCGACGGGCGCTACAAGCTGCTGGTCGTCCTGCAGGGCATGGACACCTCCGGCAAGGGCGGCGCCGTCCGCAAGGCGTTCGAGGGCATGGACCCCACCGGCGTCCGGGTCGCCAGCTTCAAGGCGCCGACCCAGGCCGAGCTGGCGCACGACTTCCTGTGGCGCGTCCACGCGCACGCCCCGGCGTCCGGCGAGATCGCCATCTTCGACCGCAGCCACTACGAGGACGTGCTGATCGTGCGGGTCCACAACCTGGTGGGGGCCGACCGGTGGAAGGCCCGCTATGACCACATCCGGGCGTTCGAGCAGATGCTGGCCGACGAGGGCACGATCATCCGCAAGTTCTTCCTGCACATCTCCCACGACGAGCAGGCCCGGCGGCTGCAGGCCCGGCTCGCCGACCCGAACAAGCACTGGAAGTTCCGCCTCGCCGACCTCGACGAGCGCGAGTTCTGGGACGACTACCAGGCGGCCTACGAGGACGCGATCCGCCACACCGCCGCGCCCCACGCCCCGTGGATCGTCGTGCCGGCCGACAAGAAGTGGCACCGCGACCTGGTGATCTGCCGCACCCTGGTCGAGACGCTGGAGGACCTCGACCTGCGTTACCCGCCCTCCCCCGACGACCTGACCGGGGTCGTCGTCGAGTGAGGGGGCCGGCCCCCGGTCAGCCGGCCTTGCCGGGCCTGCCGGGCGCCAGGTGGCCCCGGCGCCGGGCCTCCTTGACCCAGCGCTGGGCGGTCGTGACCGGCACCTCGTTGGCGCCGGCCAGGTCGGCCACCGGGCGGGGCGAGGCCGCCGCCAGCAGGCGGTACGCGGCGGCGACGGCCCCGTAGAACATGTCGGGGTAGCCGCGGCCCGGCTCGCCCCCGATGCGGAGCTCGTCGGGCACCCGCAGGCTGTCGGCGTCGAGGGCCGCGACCTCGCCCGGCCACGCCGCCAGGACGGCCCCGGGACCGGGGGCGCTGGCGTGCAGCTGGGCGTTGGCCGCCGCCTCGATGCGACCGACGGGGATCGACCGCAGCACCTCGGCGGACAGCTGGCCCGGCGCGTCGACGTGCATCTCGACCAGGTGGAGCCGGCCGTCCTCACCCTCGCCCAGCCGCACCCGCACGGAGGGTGACGTCCCTGGCGCCGGACCATCTGGCACCGTGTGGTCGTGCCACTCGTGCCAGCCGTCGTCTAGCGGCCGCAGGTGGGCGGGCATGCGACGGAGATTACCCGGAGCCGTAACACAAAACCTATTGAGCGCATCCAGACGTCTGATTACGCTGAAACCGACAGACCCAGACCGACATCAGGGGTCGGAAAGAGAGAGGGATGACTGTCGTACTGGCCGCCGCGGCAGCGGCGGCACTGCTGGTGGTGCTCGTGGCGCTGAGGTCCGTGCACCGCATCGGGCCGTCGCAGGTCGGCCTCGTCAACAAGAAGCTCGGCTTCCGCAAGCTGCACGGCGACAACCCGATCGCCTTCCGGGGCGAGGCCGGCTACCAGGCCGAGCTGCTCATGCCGGGCCTGCGGTTCCGTCTGTGGCCGATGTACTCGGTCGAGCGGCACCCGTGGGTGCAGGTGCCCGCGGGCGAGATCGGCGTGGTGATCGCCCAGGTCGGCCACCCCCTGCCCATCGGCGCCAAGAGCGCCATCTACCGCACGGCCTTCGGCGACTTCTCGCAGCTCGAGACGTTCCTCGACGGCGGCCAGAAGGGCGTGCAGCGCCCGGTCCTGCCCCCCGGCACCCTGGTGCCGATCCACCCGGTGGCGTTCATCGTGATCACGTCGCGCGAGGTGTTCGGCCTCCCCGTGGCGCCCGAGCTGGCGGCCATCGCCGGCACGCGGGGCCTCACGCCGATGTCGTTCGGGCTGTCGCCCGAGCAGCTCCAGGTCGTCGTCATCGCCCCCCAGGGCCACGAGGACATGATCGGGCTGGTCACCACGCTCGAGGGCCAGCCGCTCGACCGGGGCGACATCGCCTCGCGGCTGGGCGGCTTCGACGACATAGCCCAGTTGGAGGCGGCGGGCGACGAAACCGACGCCCAGCTCATCGAGACGCTGCTCGGGTCGAAGAACGACCTGCACAACAACTACCAGGACTACCAGGCATTCCTCGACAACGGGGGCCGCATCGGCCTGCAGCACGACCCGCTGCTGTACGGCGCCTACCTGCTCAACCCGTTCCTGGTGCGGGTCCAGCTCGTGCCGATGCTGGTGGTCAACCAGGGCGAGGTCGCGGTGATCAAGGGCTTCGTCGGGCTGCCGACGCTCGACACATCGGGCGCCGAGTTCAAGTTCGGCTCGATCGTGCGACCGGGGCACCGCGGCATCTGGCAGGAGCCGTTGCGCACCGGCAAGTACGCCATCAACCCCCGGGTGTACGCGGCCGAGATCGTTCCGACGTTCATCCTCACGCTCAACTGGGCCGCGGCCCAGAGCGAGGCGCACGACCTCGACGCCCGCCTCGAGCCGATTGTCGGCAAGAGCCGCGAGGGCTTCATCTTCAAGATCGACCTGCAGGTGCAGATCCACGTGTCCGACACCAAGGCGCCCAAGGTCATCTCGATGGTGGGCACGATGCTCAACCTGGTCAACGAGGTGCTGCAGTCGGCCGTGGGCAACCACTTCCGCAACACCCTGCAGGACCTCGAGGCGGTCAAGTTCATCGAGACCCGCCGCGCCGTGCAGGGCTCGGCCTACCGGGCGGTGAGCGAGTACCTGGCCGCCTACGACGTCGAGACCCGGGGCGTCTACATCCAGGACGTCGTGTTCCCCGAGGAGCTCGTGATGGTGCTGACGCGGCGGGAGATCGCCAACCAGGAGCGCACCACGTTCGTCGAGCAGCAGAAGGCGGAGACGGCCCGCATCGAGGTCGAGAAGGCCAAGGGCACCGCCGACATGCAGGCCCAGCTGGCCACCGCCCAGGTGTCGGTGGAGATCAGCGAGAACCAGGCGCGGGCCCGCGAGGCGACGGCCACCGGTGAGGCGGCCTTCGTCCGGCTCACCGGCCAGGCCGAGGCCGACCGCACCCAGGCGCTCGGCCTGGCCGAGGCCCGGGCCGCGGAGGCGCTCGGACTGGCCAAGGCGGCCGGCTACGAGGCCCAACGCACCGCCATCGGCGAGGCCGCGACCGCGATGGTCGCCGTCGCCGGGGCGGTGGCCGAGGGCCACATCGACATCGTCCCCGACGTGCTGGTCACCGGCGGGGGCGGTGCGCTCGACGGCCTGGCCGCGACGCTCATGCAGAGCCTGCGGGGCAACGGCTCGGCCAACGGCAGCGCGGCCGTGCCGGTGCCGCCCGCCGAGGTCCCGGCGGCGGTCGCCGCCGAGGGGCCCCCGCCCTCGTCCGACGAGGCCTGACCGGGGGCAACGGATGGTGACGGGGGTGGTGGCGCGGCGGCCGCCGCCCCCGTCGCCGCACTCGCCTGGGCTCACACCAAGCGGGGTGCGACCTCGGCGCCGAACCGGCCGATCTGGTCGTCCAGCTCGTCCCGGCTGCGGGACCGGAACCGGACCTGGAGCTGGTTGGCGCCGGCCTCGATCCAGGGGCGGAGCGCGTCGGCCAGCGCGGCCGGCTCGCCGGCGTAGGTGCGGCCGACGTCCCAGGTCGGAGCGCCCACGTAGCAGCCGACGTTGGCGCCGACGTCGAACGCCGCCGGCAGACCGGCGTCGGCCCGCAGCCGGCGGATCCGGGCTCCGACCGCCGGCAGGTCGCCGAGCCGGACGCCCTGGGGCAGCCAGCCGTCGCCGCGGGTGGCGGCGCGGCGGATCGCGACCGGCGACGAGCCGCCCACCCAGATCGGAAGCGACGCCTGCACCGGGCGGGGGGCGAGCACCGCCGCGCCGTCGGGAGTGGTCGGGTGGTCGAGCGCGGCCCGGATCGTGGGCAGCGCGGCCTCCACGGAGCGGCCCCGACCGGCGAAGTCGACCCCGAGCAGGGCGAACTCGGCCTCGACGTGGCCGGCGCCCACCCCGAGGATCGCCCGGCCGCCCGACAGGCGGTCGAGGGTGGCGAAGGCCTTGGCCACCTCCAGCGGGTGGTGGTAGGGCAGGGCGAGGACGTGGCTCAGCAGCCGGACCCCGCTCGTCACCCCGGCCAGGAACCCGAGGGTGGCGATCGGGTGGTACCAGGTGGCCCCCATCGTCTCGTCCAGCGGGCGGGGGATGGCGACGTGCTCGCACACGCCGACGTACAGGGCGCCGGCGGTCTCCGCGGCCCGGGCGACGGCCACCAGGTCGTCGACGCCGGCGTCGGCCTCCCACGGCTCCACGAAGATCGTGCTCTGGGCCTGGATCGGGAGCTGCAGCCCCCACGCCACCGTCCCCGGCGGGATCAGGGCGCTCACTTGACCGCCGTGGGGGCGACCGGGCCGCCGACCGACCCGGTCAGGGGCAGCGGGGTGGCGGCGAGTAGGAAGTCGTACTGGTCGTCGGCGGCGCAGTCCGCGGCCAGGTCGTCGAGCGCCCACAGCTGACCCTGGGCCAGGCCCATGTCGACCAGGTGGATCATGTGGACCGGCAGCAGCACCCGCGGGTCCTCGCCCGGCCACACCTCGAACACCAGCGTGTCGGTGGCGACCGCGGCGACGCGGTGGTCGGCGAGCCACTCGATCGACCGGGTCGACAGGCCGGGCGAGGGAGCGGCGAAGCGGTCCCGGTCGCCGGCGCGGAGGAAGTGCATCTGCCCCGTCCGGACCAGCAGGATGTCGCCGGGCTCCACCGTCACGCCGGCACGGGCGACCGCCCGGTCGAGGTCGTCGCCGGTGATCGGGTGCCCGTTCTCGAAGTGGTCGACGCCGTGGGCCGCGGCGACGTCCGCCAGCACGCCCCGGCTCACGACGGGGCCCATGTGCTCGATGCCGAGCCGGTCGGCGCCCCGCTCCCCCACGACCCCGGCGTCGGTCCCGTTGTAGAGCCGGCCCTCGTAGCTGACGTGGGCGAGGGCGTCCCAATGGGTTGCCGCCTGGACGCCCATGGACAGCGCGTCGTCGCTGGTGCAGAAGTCCGCGGGGTCGCCGGTGTAGGGCGTGTTGACGGCCAGCATGCGCCGGCGGGGATTGTCCCGCCCGGGGATCCCGCCGGTCTGGGGACCGTCCTCGTCGAACGGCACGGCGAGCGAGAACACCTTGCCCTGCCGGGCCGCGGCCACGCCCCGGAGGACGGCGGCGGTGTCGATCAGGTTGAGGGTCCCCCGCTGGTCGTCGGGGCCCCAGCGCCCGGTGTTCGACACCCGGGCGGCGAGGTCGCGGAGGTGGTCGGGCAGCCCCATCGGCTCCCTTCTAGACGAAAATCGAAACGCGTTCTAGTTCAGCGAGGTGTCGGGGTGACGTTCCGGCGACGCCCGGAGTGGGCACACTGGGCGGCGTGACGGACATCGTCGCGCGGCGAGGAGCGGGTCATCGTGCCCGAGCGCGCGTCGGCGGCCTGCGCGCTGGCGGCGTGGCGGGGTCGCGCGTACCTGGCGTGGACGGGGTCGGACTTCCGGCTCAACATCGCCTCCTCCGCCGACGGCGCCCGGTTCGAGGGCAAGCAGATCATCCCCCACCGCAGCTACATCCGGGAGACGACCAGCTCGACGACCCACACGGGCCCCAACAGCAGCCCGACGAGCACGTCGACCACCCGCAACATCGGCCTGGCCCCGGCGCTGGCCGCGGGGCCGGACGGCCTCTACCTGGCGTGGACGGGCACCGACCGCCGGCTGAACGTGATGCGCACGTGGCTGGGTGAGCGCGGCCACGGCGTGCTCGACGAGCGCAGCGGCACGGGCCCGGGGCTGGCCACGTGGGGCGATGCCGTGGTCCTGACCTGGGCGGGCAGCGACACCCGCGTCAACGTGCTCACGATGGCGGGCGCCCAGGCGAACAAGCGCACGTTCGACGAGACGACCAGCGCGACCCCGGCGGTCTGCCAGGCCGGCGGCGACCTGGTGGTCGCCTGGACGGGCACCGACCGCCACCTCAACGTCATGGCGACGAGAGGCGGCGAGGTCGGCGGCGCGACCCGCCTGGAGGAGACCAGCAGCCACGGCCCGGCCCTGTGCCCGTACGGCGAGGGCCACGTGCTGATCGCCTGGACGGGCAGCGACTCGCGGCTCAACCTCATGACGCTGGCGCCGCGCCAGGCGTCGGCCCCGGTGACTCTGGGCGAGAAGAGCAACCGTGCGCCGGCGCTGTGCGCCTTCGGCGACAGCGTGCTCCTGGCGTGGGCCGGCACCGACGGCCGGCCCAACGTCCGCCGCCTGCGCGCGGGCTGATTCGCGTTTTCTACGCGGAAGTGGTCGCCATGGCGACCACTTCCGCGTAGAAAACGCCGCATGTGCCCCTGCCGGCGCACGAGACGATGTTCGAGTGCTGGACCACGCTCGCGGCGATCAGCCAGCGGACCTCCCGCATCAAGCTCGGGCAGATGGTCGGCTGCGCGCCCTACCGCAACCCCGCCCTGCTGGCCAAGATCACGTCGAACATCGACGTGATGTCCGGCGGCCGCCTGATCTGGGGGATCGGGGCCGGTTGGTACCAGCACGAGTTCGCCGGGTACGGCTACGAGTTCCCGCCGGCGGCCGACCGGATCCGGATCCTGCGCGAGACCGTCGAGATCGTGAAGGCGATGTGGTCCGAGCCCGACGTCAGCTACCACGGCAAGCACTTCACCCTCGACGGTGCCCAGTGCGACCCCAAGCCCGTGCAGCGGCCGCACCCCGAGATCCTCATCGGGGGCGGGGGCGAGCAGCTCACCCTGCGGGTCGTCGCCCGCCATGCCGACGCCTCGAACTTCGGCGGCAAGCCGCACGAATGGCAGCACAAGGCCGAGGTCCTCCAGGGCCACTGCCGCGACGTCGGGCGCGACTACGAGGAGATCCGCAAGACGATCTCGGCCGAGGTGTTCATCCGCGAGACCGAGCAGGAGATCCTCGACGCCGGTACGCGCTCGATCGTCGGCGAGGCCGCCGAGTCCTGGCGGGCCGGCAACCTCGTCGGCACGCCCGAGCAGGTCGCCGAGAAGGTGAAGACCTACGTCGGCCTCGGGTGCACGGGGTTCTACCCCTGGTGCAGCGACTACCCCGACACCGAGACCCTCCGGCTCTTCGCCCAGGTGGCCGACAGCCTCCGCTGAAGGGGCGGCGCCGTCGGACTCAGCCGTCCAGGGCCTTGAGCATGCGCTTGAGGGCGACCTGGCGGTACGAGGCGTCGGCGAGCTCGCGCACCTCCTCCCAGTCGATCGGGGCGGCCTCGAGATCGAGCGCCAGCCAGCCGCCCGGCCCGAAGTAGGGCGGCGAGTAGAACCGCCGCGTCCTGGAGCAACGGCGCCCGCTCGTCGCTCTCGGGCTTGAAGATCAGACCCCACGGCCGCTCGTCGGTGCCCGAGAAGACGCCGAAGATCTTCTTGCCGGCGCGGAACGTCGGCCGCCCCCAGGCCTCGACCTCGACCGCCTCCGGGAAGGCGAGGAACACCTTGCGCAGGTCGGCCAGGTAGGGATCGTCGTCCTCGTACATCCGGGGATGGGCCATCCACGCAGGCTATGAGGCACGCCGCCGCCGGTGCGCACCGAAATGGCACCGCGTCACCGCGGGCCGGGCGACACGATGGTGTCGTGGAACCCGGTAGCGGCGCAGAGGCGGCCGCGGCCAACCGGCGAGCACGAGACTGGTCGATCGCCGGCTTCCCGGACTGTGACGTCGACGTGCCGCCCGTCGTCGCGACGATCGCCGGCGGGGCCGAGCTGCGCTGCGTGTGGACCAACTCGTTGGGTGGGCTCACGTTCGAGGTCGCTGACGGGAGCCGCTTCCTCAAGTGGGCCCCCGCCGGGAGCGGGCTCCGGCTGTTCGAGGAGGCAGAGCGGCTCCGCTGGGCTCGGCCCTACACGCCGGTGCCGGAGGTCCTGGATGCCGGCACGGCGGGCGACGGCTCCGACTGGCTGCTCACCGCCCGGGTGCCGGGCACCACGGCCGTGGCCGACCGGTGGAGGGCGGCGCCCCGGGCTGCGGTGCGCGCCATCGGCGAAGGCCTGCGGGCGTTCCACGAGCGGGTCCCGGTCGCGACGTGCCCGTTCGACTGGTCCGCCGAGACGCGACTGGCGCGGGCCCGGCGCCGTGCCGGGATCGGTGCGATGAACGCAGCCGACTGGCATCCGTCGCACCACGAGTTGACCGTCGGCGAGGCGCTGGCGATCGTCGCCGAGCCACCGCCGATCGACCGGCTCGTGGTCTGCCATGCCGACACCTGTGCGCCGAACACCCTCATCGACGACGACGGCTCGTGCACGGGCCACGTCGACCTGGGCTTCATGGGCGTCGCCGACCGGTGGGCCGACCTCGCCGTCGCCACGTGGTCGACCCAGTGGAACTACGGGCCCGGCTGGGAGGACGAGCTGCTCGCGGCCTACGGCGCCGCACCCGATCCCGACCGCACCCGCTACTACCGCCTGCTCTGGGATCTCGGCGACTAGCCATTCCCGTCGGCCATCGGCCCCACGGCCATCGCCTCGGCCAGGGCCCGCATGTCCGCCGCCCTGCTCGACGGGTGGTAGTCGGGGCCGACCCCCTCGGCCAGGATGGTCGTCCCCTCGATGTTCCGGGTCCGCAAGGGCAGGATCTCCTGGTACGCGGGCGAGGTGTACCACGCGGTGGCCCGTTCGGCGTCGGGGAACTCGATGATGACCAGCGTCCCGGGCCACTCACCCTCGGCGACCACGATCTTCGGGCCGTGTACGAGGAACCGGCCCTCGAACGGGTCGAGCGTGTCCTGGATCCGCTCGAGGTACTCGATCACCTCCGGATGGGGGTTCGGGTTGTACAGGTGGGCTAGGGCGTAGACGGCCATCGGTGTCCTCCGGGGTCGGGGCGGTTCTCCGCCCGTCGTCCGATCGTGACGGACCGAGGCAAGGAGGACGATGACCTGTGAGGTCATGGCGGCGGGTTACGACGAGGCGGGGATCGCGCGAAATGTTGGCGCAGTCGAGCCGCTCGGCCCGTCGGGAGCCGGGCACGGGAGGTAGTGTTCCTAGCCCGTGGGACCTCGTCAGCGGCCCGCCCCGAAGCGCGCTGGTGGCCCCGCTCGGGCACGACGTCGTTGGGGGAGGGGGACCAATGGGCCTTCCGACGCAGGGCATGCGCCGCATTCGTCGGCGCGCGCTGCCGTGGCCGCTCGTCGCGGTGCTGGCGCTCGTGACCTCGTCAGGCTGCTTCTTCCTGGACCGGGTCAGCTTGCCCGACGGGCCCCGTGCCAGCTCGCGGAGCGAGGCTGTGGCGGTCGACGAGAGCGCCTTCCCGCCCGAGGTCGCGTTCCAGTCGGATGCGGACCAGCTCGTTCCGGGCGACACGAACCGGACGACCGACGTCTTCTTCACGGCGGGGAACGGTGGGCACACGGAGCTGATGAGCCAGGCCAGCGACGGCACCCGGGCCAACGGCCCGAGCTTCGATCCGACGATCGACTCGCGCAACGTCGCCTTCGAGTCGTGGGCGACCAACCTCGCCGGCCCGGACAACAACGGCGTGCAGGACATCTACGTCCGCACATTCGGCACCAGCCCCGAGTTCTTCTTCACCGCCCGGGTCAGCGTCGACGCCACCGGAGGCGACCCCGACGGCGCCAGCCGCGATCCGTCCTTCGGTCGCCGCGGGCAGTACGTCGCGTTCACGTCCGACGCCAGCGACCTGCTGCCGTCGGGCCGGGACAGCAACGGCGTGGCCGACGTGTTCGTCCGCGACCGCGACGTCAACGGGAACGGCCTGCTCGACCAGCCCGGCGACGCCGCGACGTTCCGGGTGAGCATGGCGGCCGACGGTGGCCAGGCCGACGGGCCGAGCGCCCACCCGTCGATGAGCTACTACTTCGACCCGGCACCGGGAGGGAACCTCGTCGCCTTCGACTCCGAGGCGACGAACCTGGTCGCGGGCGCCACCGACACCAACGGCCTGTCCGATGTGTACCTGCGCAACACGGGCACCAACACGACGACCAGGATCAGCGTCGCCGTCGACGGTGGCGAGCCCAACGGGGCCAGCTACGACCCCTCGATCCGCTTCGGCGGCCGCTACGTCGCCTTCACGTCGGGCGCCAGCAACCTCGTGCCGGGTGACCACAACGACCTCGCCGACGTCTTCGTCCGCGATCTCCAGACCAACACCACGACCCGCGTGAGCGTGGCGGCCGACGGCAGCGAGGTCGACGGTCCCAGCGGCAAGCCCTCGCTCGGCGCCGACGGCCGGGTCGCGTTCGAGTCCTGGGCCACCGACCTGGTGCCCGGCGACACCAACCAGACCGGTGATGTATTCGTGCGCGACCCGTTCGCCGGCACCACCCAGCAGTTCAGCTCCGGCCCCGGCGGCGTCCCGGGCAATTGGACGAGCGAGGCCCCGGCCTTCGGCGCCTTTGGCGGCGGCGCCTACGTTGCGTTCGAGTCCCTCGCCTCGAACCTCGGCGAGGACCCATCCAACGGCGACGACATCTTCTGGCGCTTCAACCCCGGCACGGCGGTGGTCGCCCTCGACACGCCGGCCGAGAACACCGATATCCAGGTGACCCTGCTCGACGTCAGCGGCGACGGCCGCTACGTCGCCTTCTCGAGCAACAGCCGGTCTGTCGTGCCGCCCGACTCGCTCGCCCGCTCGGTCTACGTGCGCGACACCCGGCTGGGCCGGACCGACCGGGTCTCGCTGGACGCCGCCGGCCAGCTCGCCGACAGCGTCGGCGACGACGGCGCGATCAGCGCTGACGGCAACGTGGTGGCCTTCGTCAGCTTCGACCCGCTGACCCCCGACGACACCGACTTCTTCGGCGACGTCTACGTCCGCGACCGGGCTGCGGGCACGACCCAACTGGTGAGCATCGCCCCGCCCGGCGTCGACCTCCACGACTGGCACTGCCGGAGGCCCTCCATGAGCGCCGACGGCGGGAAGGTCGCCTTCGACTGCAGCTCTCCGGGCGACATCGTGGATCCCGACGGGATCACCTGGGTGTTCGTCCGCGACCGGGCGGCGGGCACCACCGGCGTCGTCACCCAGCTCGACACCGGTCCCAACCAGGTGGAGATCTCGGCCGACGGCCGCTACGTCACCTTCAGCAGCCCCGTGGCCCAGGTCCCCGGCGACGCCAACTTCTCGGGCGACGTCTTCGTGCGTGACCTGCTGACGTCCACGACCGCGTTGGTCAGCGTCACGACCTCCGGGGCCCAGGGCAACAGCGGCAGCTTCGATCCGGACATCGAGCGCGGACGGGCGCTTCGTCGTCTTCATGTCGATCGCCACCAACTTCGTGACCGGCGATGACTTCGGCACGTCGGACGTGTTCGTCCACGACCGCGACAGCGACGCCGACGGCGTCTTCGACGAGCCCGGCGCCCAGACCACGACGTTGGCCGACGTCACCACGGCCGGTGGTCGCGCCGGCCAGAGCCTCCTACCGTCCATCAGCGGGGACGGCCGGTTGGTGGCGTTCACGTCGGACGCGGCGGGGGTCACCCCCGACGACAACAACGGAACTCGCGACGCGTTCGTGCGGGACCGGGCATCGCAGACCACGACGCGGGTGTCGACCAACGGCCGCGGCACCGGGGGATCGGGGTTCACGACCCAGCCGCGGCTGTCGGGCGACGGCCGCTACGTGGCCTTCACGTCCCAGTCCGGTGACCTGGTGGCCGACGATCGGAACCTGACGTTCGACGTGTTCGTCGCCTCCGCCGTGCGGCCACGGGTCGTCACGGTGGCGCCGGGCTCTCTCGCCCGAGGGACGACGGCCCAGGTCACGATCAGCGGGACGGGATACCTCTCCGACGCCGCCGTCGGCGTGTCGGGAGCCGGCGTCACCGTGAGCGGCGTCACGGTCACGCCGAACCAGATCACGGCCACGTTCACGGTCGCCGCCGATGCGCCGCCCGGCGGGCGCACGATCACCGTCACCAACCCGGGCACCGGCCCCGGTCCGGGTGCCGACACCCGGTGCGGCAACTGCCTCACCATCACGTGACGCCACGACCTCACGACGCCGCGGCACGCGTCAGCAGATGTGATCCGCACAGGCATGCTCCGGCAATGCAGAGGTACGGCCGACCTCAAGTCAGAAGGTGTCTCACGAAGTCGCACGATCGCGCGGGCGTCTCGTGTCGAGCATCAGCGAGGGCGGTGAGCAGGAACCCGGCCAGGTAGGCATGCGCCCGAGCCGCCTCGCCCACGTTGGCGAACCCCTCGGTGAGGAGGTCGTCGGCCGCCAGTTCGCCCCGCACGGTTCCCTCTACGAGGCTGAGTGCAAGGCGGGCGAGATCTCGATCTGCGCTCACCGAGGAAGCATCGCAGGCCGCCGTGATCGGTTCACCGAGCACCGCAGCACCGAGGACAACTGCCAGGACGGGGACCAGGTAGATGACCTACACCCACGTGATCCGCCAGGATGACGTCATGGAGACGCCCCGGCGGACCGTGCATATCGTCCCCCACACCCACTGGGACCGGGAGTGGTACGCGTCGTTCCAGACCTTCCGCCTCCGGCTCGTCGACCTGCTCGACGACCTGCTGCCGCGGATGGACGCCGACCCCTCCTACGCGCACTTCCTGCTGGACGGCCAGCTGGCCGTGGTCGACGACTACCTCGCCGTCCGGCCGCACGAGGCCGACCGGTTGCGGCGGCTGGTCGGCGGGGGGCGGCTGGCGATCGGGCCGTGGTACACGCTGCCCGACGAGTTCCTCGTCGGCGGCGAGACGCTGGTGCGCAACCTGCAGCTCGGGCTGGCGACCGGCGACCGCTTCGGCGGGGCCATGGCCGTCGGCTACCTCCCCGACATGTTCGGGCACGTGGCGCAGATGCCCCAGATCCTGGCCGGGTTCGGCTTCGAGCACACGGTCGTCTGGCGGGGTGTGCCCGCCGCCGTCGACCGCTCGGCGTTCTGGTGGCGGGCGCCCGACGGCACCGCCGTGCGGGCCGAGTACCTGCCCCAGGGCTACGGCAACGGGTCGGCGCTGCCCGACGACGCCAAGGCGTTCGTGGCCGCCGTCTCCGGGTTCGCCGACCTGTGGGCCGGTCTCGTGCGGGGCCCCGTCCTGTGGATGAACGGCACCGACCACCAGGTGCCCCAGCCCTGGCTCGGCCGGGTCGTGGCCGAGGCCAACGACATCCAGGACGACCTCGACCTGCGGATCGTCCCGCTGGCCGACCACCTGGCCGCGGCCCCGACGGACGACCTGCCCACCTGGACCGGCGAGCTGCGCTCCGGGGCCCGGGCCAACCTTCTGATGGGCGTCGTGTCCAACCGCGTCGACGTCCGCCAGGCCGCCGCCCGCGCCGAGCGGGCGCTGCTCACCGGGGCCGAGCCCCTGTCCGCGCTGTTCCTGCCGCCCGGGCGGTGGCCCGCGGCGCTCCTGGCCGAGGCGTGGCGGGGCGTCGTCCTCAACTCGGCTCACGACTCGGTGTGCGCGTGCTCCATCGACCCCGTGGTCGACGCCGTGCTCCACCGCTACGGCGAGGCGACCGACATCGCCGCCGGGCTCGCGGAGCGGGCCGCCGCCCACCTCGCCGCCCGCGTCGACCACGACGGGCCCGTCGTCGTCAACGCGACGGCCCGGCCCCGGGGCGGCGTGGTCGAGCTGACGCTGCCCGGCACCGAGGTCCCCGCCGGGACGCAGCTCGTCCGGGCGCAGGCCGCCGACGCGGTGCTGCTGGAGGGGACGGCGGCGATCGTCTTGCCCGCCGCCGATCAGGTCGACTGGATCCCGGGCGTGACCGGTTTCTCCCTGGAGGACGAGGACGGCACCGTCCTGGCCGCCAACCGCAAGGTCGGGACCGGCCAGCTCGTGACCCCCGAGGTCCGGGCGGTGCTGGCCGGCCTGGCGACCACCGCGGGCGTGCTGCGGATGCGGGTCACGCGGCCGGCCGAGGTCACCGTGCTGGCCGCAGTACCCGAGGTCGCGGGGTTCGGCTGGCGTGCCTGGGACCCGGCGGACGGCGCGGCGGGGCCGCGACCGGTCGAGGTGACGGAGGCGGACGGCACGACGCGGCTGGGCAACGGGCTGGTCACCGTGGACGTCGACGCCGCCACCGGCACGTTCGCCCTCGACGGCCACGCCGGCCTCGGCCGCCTGGTGGACGGCGGCGACTGCGGCGACACCTACAACTGGTGCCCGCCCACGGACGACAGCGTGGTCGATGCCCCCACCTCGGTCGAGGTCAACGTCGTCGAGCGCGGCCCGGTGCGGGCCCGCGTGGCGATCACCGCCCGCTACCTGTGGCCCGCCCGCACCCGGGGCCTGGCCCGGCGCGAGGGCGAGGTGCCCCATGAGGTGCGCACGGTGGTCGAGCTGCGGGCCGGCGAGCGGGCCGCCCGGGTCGAGGTCCGCCTCGACAACCGAAGCCGCGACCACCGCCTGCGGGCCCACTTCCCGCTGCCGGCGCCGGCGATCGGATCTCGGGCCGACTGCGCCTTCGGGCCGGTCGAGCGGGGGCTCGTCGCCGAGGGCGGCCCGACCGAGGCGCCGCTGCCCACCTACCCCGCCCAGCGGTTCGTGCAGGCCGGCGGGCTGACGGTCGTGCCCGACGGCGTCGCCGAGTACGAGCTGGTCGACGTGCGCGACGGCGCGGCCCACGAGCTGGCGCTCACCCTGCTGAGGGCGACCGGCATGCTGTCGCAGGTCCCGATGGCCACCCGCCCCCTCCCCGCCGGCCCACTGATCCGTGTCGAGGGCGCGCAGCTCCAGCGCCCGCTCCGCCTGCGCTACGCGGTCGCCGCCGGCCCGGACGTCGACCCGTATGCCCTCGCCGACGAGGCGCTGGTCCCGCTCCGCGTGGCGCCGGGCCGCGGCCCCGGTGCCGACCTGCCCGCGGCCGGCACCGGACTGGAGGTTCGGGGCGCGGAGGTGTCGGCGCTCGTCCGCGACGGCGATGCCCTGATCGCGCGGGTGTTCAACCCGGGCGACACCGCGACCGAGGTCACGATCGCCGGCCGCCGGGGCTGGCTGGTCGACCTCCGGGGCAGGCCCATCGCCCCGTTCGACGGTGGCTTCCCGCTCCGCGCCCGGGGCATCGCGACCGCCGCCCTGGCGGGCTGACGGGAAAATCCGTATCCACCGCCACCCGGCCTTCTCTGTAGGGCGACACACCCCATGGCGGGTAGGCGGCGGAACGGTCAAGGCGCGGGTACGGCGGCCCGCGCCTTTTCCGCGTCCCCGGATCAGGACGCCGGCTCGACCTGCGCCTTCACCGCGTCGCGCAGCGCCTTGCGCCGGGCGGCGTAGCGCGGCTCGCCCGGGGCGGCCCGGCGCAGCACCCACAGCGGCAACCGGCCCAGGTCCTTGAGGTAGCGGGGCCTCATCGGCCGCAGCCTGTACTCGGGGTGGCCGGCGAGCTGGTCCCGCAGCGACCCACCCACCACGATCGTCGCCGGGAAGGCGACCGCCGTGATCCTGCTGGCCAGGTTGACCACCGGGCCGTACAGGTCGCTCTCCCGCTCCAGCAGCGGCCCCGACGCCATGCCGACCCGCAGCTCGGACAGGTCGTCGGTGCCCCGGGTCCCCTCGGCCAGCGCCAGGGCGATCTCCGCCGCCGCCACCGGCGACTCGACCGTGAACATCACCTCGTCGCCGATCATCTTGACCACCCGCCCGCCGTACTCGGTGACCGCGTCGAAGGCGAGCTGCTCGAACTGGTCGACGATCGCCGCCAGCTCGTCGTCGCCAACCTGCTGGCTGAGGGCCGTGTAGCCGACCAGGTCGGCGAAGCCGACGACCCCGACCGGCCCCTGGCCGGTCTCGACGATGCTCAACCGGCGGCGGATCGCGGCCAGCAGGTGCCGGCGCCACGTCGCCTCCAGGACGCTGGGCACGATCGGCAGCAGGGCGGCGGCGCTGACCACGATCTGCTCGTCGGTCACCTCCAGGCCGGCCACCGCGCCCCGCTGGGGCGAGCCGCTCACCCGGGCACTGAGCACGTCGACCTGCGACGACGCCACCCGGGCCATGGCCGACCCGATCACCCGGCTCATCTGCACCAGCAGGTCGGCCGTGGCGACGTTGCTCTCCATCATCCCGCCCAGGTCGCCGAGGATCCGGACGTCGGCATCGGTGAACACCACCTCACCGGGCCGGGGCACCGGGTAACCGAGCGTCCGCCACAGGAGGGCGACGGTGGCGGCGTCGACGCCGGTCCGCTCGGTCACGGCCTCCAGGTCGTAGAGCGGCGCATCGGGGACGATCAGCTGCTCGACCGCCAGCAGCGGCAGCGTCCCGTCCCGCTCGGCCCGGTCGAGCTCCTCGTCGCTGGCCCCCAGGCGGACCAGCGTCTCCCGGACGGTCGCCAGGGCGTCGCCGGACGGGAGGCTCACGCGAACGACCCTCCGTCGGGCGGCGGGCGCCCCGGGGCGTCCTCGCCGTCGGGCCGCCCAGCCGACACGGCGGCCGCCGCCGGCGCGGCGTCGCCCGGGGCCGGGACAGGGCCCAGGAGCGCCTCGCCCGCGGGCTCGGTCGACGACCAGTGCGGGTCGAAACCGGGCGCCCGCAGGCGGACCAGGCCCAGGTCGGGATGCGGCTCCCGCTCCCACAGCAGCGCCACCCGGTCGCCGTGCCAGCGGACCGCGTACGACAGGCGGCCGAACTCGGTCGGGGCGTCGTGGACCTCCCAGCCCTCGCCGTACCAGCCGTCGGGCACCAGCGACGACAACACGAGGCCGCCAGGCTCCTCCCGGACGAGCATGTCGCGGACGAAGCTCAGCAGCTCGGCCGACGCCCAGCCGTGCTGGCCGTCGCCCATGCAGCCGCCCTCGATCCGCGGATGGATGGCCTCGGGCCAGGTCCAGGTCGGGGTGGCGGCCTCGAGCAGCCAGGCCAGCCGGCCGAGCGCCCGGCGGTCGCCGGCCCGCAGCTCGACCGCGGCGAGCTGCAGGGTCAGGTACGTCCCCAGCCCCGTGTGGCTGATCCCCTGGTAGAAGGCCCGGCCGCCGGCCAGCGTGAACCGGTCGCGGATCACGTCGGTCGTCGCCGCGATCCGGGGGTCGTCCGGCGCCAGCAGGCCGAGGGGGGCGCACGCCACCAGCGACCCGATCGCCCCCGGGTCGAGCCGGCGGCCGGGGCCGGCGGGGATGGCCACCGTCCCGAGACGGTCGGCCACCAGCGCCAGCGACGCCTCGACGTCACGCCACATGGCCCCGGCGTAGCCCACCGCGTCGGCGGCCGCCTCGGGCTGGTCGAGCGCGGCGAGCAACTCCGCCCCCGCCCGCAGGCCGGCGACGCCCCAGAAGTCGTCCCAGTAGTAGCGGTCGAACGGGCCGAGGTGTTCGGCGGACACGCCTGCGGGCAGCAGCCCCGCCGTCGCCGGGTCGGGCCGCCGGTCGCGGTGACGGCGGCGGCGGCCGGGCGGCTTGCGGGTCCGGTCGATCCAGGCCACGCCCTTGGCTATCGCGGCCACCATCGGCTCGATCAGCGACCGGTCCCGGGTCAGGCGCCAGTGCCAGGTGAGGGCGACGAGGGCGGCGCCGTTGGCGTCCCACTCCTGGCGCTGGCTGAAGAAGAACCCGTCGTTGCGCTGCCGGCGCGGGTACGAGGCCAGCACCTGGGCGGCCTCGGCGTGGTAGCCGTAGCGGTCGAGGGCGCCCAGCAGATAGGCCGCGTCCCGGAACCAGAAGCGGTGGTAGGTCGCCGGCCCGGGCGTGATCTCGTCGCCGTCGTGCAGCAGCAGCAGGAAGCGGCGGTTGGCCGACACCGCCTCGGCCAGCCGCTGGTCGGGCAGCTCGAGGCGCATCCCCCGCTCGGCCTGGGACCGCCAACCGTTGGCCACGGCGTCGGACGGCGGCAGCGCGTCGGGGTAGGCGGGCGCCCGGGCCAGCCGGCGGCGGGCGACCCGCCGCCGCCGGGTCCGGGGCTCGGGGTCGAGCGGGATCACCGCCCGCACGGTGGCCCCGTGGGCCAGCGGCACGACGAACGCGGCCTGGGCCAGCCCGGCGGGGTCGCGGACGGGCCCGGACCAGCGCTCCCCGGCGTCGCCGCCGATCACCGTGCCGGCCGAGTCGCCGTCGTGGAACGTCGAGCCGGCCACCCGGGCGGGCGCCCGGGGCAGCAGCAGCGCCACCCGGCCGTCGACCGACACCGTCCCGCCGTGCAGGTCGATGCGCTCGATCACCGACAGGCCCTCGGGGTTGTAGGGCCGCACGGCCAGCGCCAGGGCTACCGGCCCCCGCGACCGGTTCTCGACCTCGACCACGACCAGCTCGCCGCCGCCCTCGGCGGAGCTGCGCCGCACCGCGTAGACCCGCTGCACGGCGTCGCCCGAGGGGATGCCCATCGCCGTCTCCACCACCGGTGCGGCGTCGACGAGGCGCTGGCGCACCGCCACCTCCCGGGACGGCAGGTGCCAGCGGTCGTCGGCCCCGATCCACCAGTCGAGCGACCAGCCGTCGAACCAGGGTGTGACCAGGCCGCGGGGGTCGACGATCGCCTCCCACGGCGAGTCGAGGTTGCCGACCGCGGTCCAGTTGCGGTGGGTCACGTTGGTGAGGAACGGCAGGTGGCCCCGGGGGACGAACGACCGAGAGGTGGGGTCGAGCTGGCGCTCCAGCCAGAAGGGCCACACCCAGTCGGGGGCGATCTGGGCGGCGGCCCGGGTGCGCAGGGCGCGCAGCACCGTGCGGGCGCCGATCGGGATCTGCTCGGTCGGCAGCTCCACCTCGACGTTCTCGCCGAGGCGCTGGAAGGTCGACAGGTGGCGGACGATGTCGTCGGTCAGATGGAACCGGCCCATGAGCCGGCGCAGGAACCAGGCCCGGAGCGCCATCGGTCGCCCTCAGCCCATGCCGTGCAGCTCGGAGCCGGTGTCCCGCCGCAGCAGGCCCCGGTAGGCCTCGGTCGCGGGCCGCCCCTCGTGGATCACCCGGTAGACCTCCTCGGCGATCGGCATCTCGACCCCGTAGCGCGCCGCCAGCTCGACGACGACCTTCGAGGTCTTGACGCCCTCGGCGACCATCTTCATCTCGGCCACGATCTCCTCGATCGTGCGCCCCTTGCCGAGCTGCTCGCCCACGTAGCGGTTGCGGCTCTGGCGCGTGATGCAGGTGGCGACCAGGTCGCCCATGCCGGCCAGCCCGGCGAAGGTCAGCGGCCGGCCGCCCATGGCGAGCCCGAGGCGCGACAGCTCGGCCAGGCCCCGGGTGATCACGGCGGCCCGGGTGTTGTCGCCGGTGCCGAGGCCATCGGCCATGCCCGAGGCGATGGCGATCACGTTCTTGAGGGCGCCGCCCACCTCGCACCCGACGACGTCGGGGTTGGTGTAGACCCGGAACACGTCGCTGGCGAAGATGCGCTGCAGCTCGCAGGCGATGTGGTCGTCGGAGAAGGCGACGACGGTGGCCGCGGCGTGGCCCGCCAGGATCTCCTGGGCCAGGTTCGGCCCGGTGAGGGCGCCGACCGGATGGCCGGGCAGCACCTCGGAGATCACCTGGGTCATGCGCAGGTGGCTGCCCTGCTCCAGGCCCTTGGTCAGGCTGACGACGGGCACCCAGGGCCGCACGTGGGGGGCGATCTCGCGCAGCGTCGGCCCGCAACCCGTGCGAGGGCACGCCCATCACCAGCACGTCGGCGGCGCCGACCGGCCTCCTCCAGCGAGGCGGTGGCCGCCAGCTCCTCGGGCAGGTCGAAGCCGGCCAGGTAGTCCTCGTTGCGGTGCTCGCTGGCGATCTCGGCGGCGAGCGCCGGCCGGCGCGCCCACAGGACCGTCGGGGTGTTCCGGGAGGCGAGCGCGGCGACCGTGGTGCCCCACGACCCGGCCCCGATGACGGCCACACGGATCGGCATGGCGCTCACCGTAATCGCCGCCTTCGGAGAGCGTTCTGTACGACGCGGCGGGGCGCGGCGGTACGCTGCGCCCGCGGTGTCAGCGACGACGTCCGCT
This sequence comes from uncultured Acidimicrobiales bacterium, assembly GCA_963830865.1. Lineage (GTDB taxonomy): Bacteria > Actinomycetota > Acidimicrobiia > Acidimicrobiales > VFJN01 > ZC4RG19. Next base: position 301,276 of record CAWHNU010000005.1, read on the forward strand.
GCGGTGGTCGTGCCGGTCAAGGCCTTCGGCGAAGCCAAGGTCCGGCTGGCCGGCGCCCTCGATCCCGGCGAGCGGGCCCGCCTGGCCCGGCACATGGCCGAGATCGTGCTGCTGGCGGCCGCGCCGCTGCCGGTGGTGGTCGTGTGCGACGACGACGAGCGTGCGGGCCTGGGCCGAGCGCTCGGGCGCGCGGACGCGTGTGGTGCCCGGGCCGGGGGCTGAACGGCGCGGTGGCCGACGGCGTGGCTGCGCTGTCCGCCGACGGCGTCGAGCGGGCGATCGTCGCCCACGCCGACCTGCCGCTGGCGACCCGGCTCGCCTGGGTCGCCGACTTCGACGGGGTGACGCTGGTCCCCGATCGGCGGCTCGACGGCACCAACGTGCTGGCCGTGCCCACCGCCGCCGGCTTCCGGTTCAGCTACGGCGCCGGATCGTTCGGCCGCCACCGGGCCGAGGCCGTCCGGCTGGGGCTGCGCGCCCGCCTGGTCCAGGACCCCCGCCTCGCCTGGGACGTCGACCTGCCGGCCGACCTGGCCTGGCCCGGCGCCGGCCAGGGCGCCGCCGGCGACCTGCTCGCCGGCCTGCGCCGTCGGATCGCCGCGGTCCAGCTCGACGTGCGCCTGCCGACCCCGGGCGCGGCGCTGGCCATCGCCGCCCACCCCGACGACGTCGAGTTCGGCTGCGGCGCCACGCTGGCCAAGCTGGGCCCGGCGGGCTGCGCGGTCCATCACCTGGTGTGCACCGACGGGTCCAAGGGGACCTGGGACCCGGACGCCGACCTCACCGCGCTGGTCGCCCTGCGCCAGGAGGAGCAGCGGGCCGCGTCCCGGGCGCTCGGGGGCGACGGGCGAGGTCGTGTTCCTGGGCTGGCCCGACGGCGAGCTGGACTCGGGCCTGCGCCAGCGCTGGCAGGTGGCCTACTGGATCCGCAAGCTGCGCCCGGACGTCGTGCTCGGCCACGACCCGTGGAAGCGCTACCGGCTCCACCCCGACCACCGCCACGCCGGGTTCCTGACGGTCGACGGCGTCGTGGCCGCCCGCGACCCGCACTTCTTCCCCGAGCAGGACATCCCCCACCACCGGCCCTCGGCGCTGCTGCTGTTCGAGGCCGACGAGCCCGACCACGTCGAGGAGGCCGAGGAGGCCGACGTCGAGGCCAAGCTGGCGGCCCTGGAGGCACACGCCAGCCAGCTCCGGTCGACGATGCACGTCGACCCGGCGTCGCCCGAGGCCGAGGCCCAGATGGCCGCCTTCCGCCAGCGGGTTCGTGACCGGTTGGCCGAGCACGGGGCGCTCGGCGGCGTCGCCCGGGGCGAGGCCTTCAAGGCCATCACACGGCTGTAGCCGGGGACGGTCGGTCAGTTGAGCGACGGGTGGGCCGGGAAGTCGGCCAACATCGACAGCTTGCCCCCCTGCCGGCGCAGCACGGCCCGCCACATGGTGTCGGGATCGGGGGCGAACACGTCGCCGGGGTCCGCGGCCACGACCAGCCACGCCCCCTCGTCCAGCTCGGATTCGAGCTGCCCGTCGCCCCATCCCGAGTAGCCGGCGAAGAACCGGATGCCGTCGAGGCCGACCACCATGTCCTCGGGCCCGAGGTGCAGGTCGACGGTGCCGACCGGGCCGAGGACCGACGCCCAGCCCGGCGGGTCCGGCGTGTCCGGCCGGCGGCGGCCCAGGGCCAGGACGCCGTTCTGCTCGACGGGGCCGCCCATGTAGAGCACCGGCGGGTCGGCGGCCAGGTCGGCCCAGTCGTGGAGGACCGCGCCCACCTCCAGGTCGGTCGGCCGGTTCAGCACCACGCCGAGGGCCCCGTTGGGGGTGTGCTCGATCATCAGGATGACGGTGCGGGTGAAGTTCGGATCGCCGAGCATCGGCTCGGCGATCAGCAACTTGCCAGCCGTGCTCGCACTGTCGCTCGCGGTCACCGCCCCCAGCATGCCGCGTGAGCGGACGGCCGAGACGCGCGAGCGAGCATCACACGTGCGCCTCGGACGATGCGTGAGCCGGTGCCCCCGGGGCACCGTGTGCCGCCGACGGAAGCTACGACGCCCTGGTGGTCGACGCCGAGGCGGCCGAGGACGGGTCCGTCGGCGTCGAGCTGACGATCGTGGCCGGGCCGGCCAAGGGCGAGGTGGTGGCGCTGCGGGCGGCGGGCCTGGCCGGCGACCCGCTCGACCTGCTCGGCGTGCCGGCCACGATCACCGTCCGCGGCGGGGTGCCGTCAGTCCGATTCGAGCCCTGACACCGCCGCGCGCAGCTTGGCCGCCACCCCGGCGGCCTCCCCGTCGTCCGCATAGCGGCCGCGGGGCCAGAAGAACCCCCGCAGCCCGTCCTTGGGGTTGCGGGGCACGACGTGGGTGTGGAGGTGGGGCACGCTCTGGCTGACCCGGTTGTTGATGGCCACGAACGACCCGGCCGCTCCGAGGCCCTCCTCCATGGCCCGGGACAGCCGCTGGGCCCGGGCGAAGTAGGGCCCGACCAGGTCAGGGGTAGGTCGGCCAGGGTCTCGTAGTGGTCGCGGGGTACGAGCAGCGTGTGCCCCGGAAAGAGCGGCCGCGCGTCCAGGAACGCCAAGGCGACCTCGTCGTCGAGCACGACGTGCGCGGCCTGGCGGCCCGGCGACGATCTCGCAGAAGACGCAGGGCCGGCCGGCGGGCATGGGCCGACACACGAGGGAGCGCCGAAGCGTGGTTAGGGTGGCGAAGTGCGCGTCTCGCTGCTGATCACCTGCGTGGTCGACGTCCTGGCCCCGGACGTGGGCGAGGCCGCGGTCCGCCTGCTGCGGGCGGCGGGCTGCGACGTGACCGTCAACCTCGACCAGACCTGCTGCGGCCAGCCCGGCTGGAACTCCGGGTTCGCCGAGGAGGCCGCCGCGGTGGCGCGGGCCACGCTCGCCGCCCTGGAGGCCGACCTCGACGCCGGGGCCGAGGTGGTGGTCGTGCCGGCCGGGTCGTGCGCCACGATGGTCCGGGTCTTCTGGCCCGAGCTGTTCGAGGTCGTGGGCGACCACGACGGCGGTCGCCCGGGCCCGCCGGGTCGGCGAGCGGACCCGCGAGCTGACCGAGTTCCTGGCCGAGCACGCGTCCGACCTGCCTGACCTGCGCCTCGGCCGGCCGGTGCGGGTAGCCCTCCACCAGAGCTGCCACATGCTCCGCGAGCTGCGGATCGAGGACGCGCCCGGCGCGCTGGTGGCTGCGGTCGAGGGGTGCGAGGCGCTGGACTGGGACGGCTCGGACCGGTGCTGCGGCTTCGGCGGGACGTTCAGCGTCAAGCTGCCGGAGGCGTCGGTGGCGATGGCCGACGAGAAGCTCCGGGCCCTGGACGCCGGCGCCCCGGGCGCCGACCTGCTGGTGGGGTGCGACAGCACGTGCCTCATGCACCTGCAGTCCCGGGCCGAGGCGGCCGGCCACCCGGTCCACGTGCGGCACCTGGCCGAGGTGCTGGCCGCCGCCCTCCCGGCGGACTCTCCGTGAGCGAGCGGAGCGAGCGAGCCATCAGCGCTGTGCGGTACTCGGCACGCAGTGCCGATCGCTCACTGCGTGCATCCCGAAGGGTGCACCATGAGCGGCCACCAGCTGCCCGGCACCACGCTGCGCCAGCGGACGGCGGCGGCGGTGGCCGACGACCGGCTGACGGGCAACGTCGCCCGGGCGGTCGACCGCTTCGTCCGCCACCGGACCAGGGGCTGGCCGAGCTGGACGACGCCGACGCCCTGCGCAGGCCGCCCGGGCCGCGAAGCACCAGGTCCTGGCCGACCTGCCGGCCCTGCTCGAACAGTTCGCCGACCAGGTCCTCGCCGGGGCGGGCACGTCTGCTGGGCGGCCTCGGCGGCCGACGCCCGCGACTACGTCATCGACGTGGTCGGTCGCCACGGGCCGCCCGGGTGGCCAAGTCCAAGTCGATGGCCACCGAGGAGATCGACCTCAACGACGGCCCTGGAGGCCGCAGGCGCCGAGGTCGTCGAGACCGACCTGGGCGAGTGGATCATCCAGCTGGCGGGCGAGACGCCCAGCCACATCATCACCCCGGCCCTGCACCGCGACCGCCACCAGATCAAGGACCTGTTCGTCGACACGGTCGCCGCCCCGCCCGACCTCGGCAGCGACCCGCGAGCTGGTGAGCTTCGCCCGGCGGCGGCTGAGGGAGGGTTCCTGGCGGCCGAGGTCGGCATCACCGGGGCCAACTTCGGGGTGGCCGAGACCAGATCAGCAGCACACTCGCCGCGCCGTCCTCGCTCAGGCGATTGGCCAGGACGCAGCCGGCCGAACCGCCGCCGACGATGACGTAGTCGTATCCTGTTTTCACGCTCATCGTTGCTAATCCCCGATAGAGTCGATCAAGTGTCCTGCGAAACACGCCGTGTGGAAAGCTAATCCGGTCACGGAGCCACGGTCCGATACCCTCTTCCTTGCCACCGCCACGGCGGCGGCGCGACATTCGCAATTCGCCAACCGCCCTCCTGCGCGCCACCCTACTTTGATCTGAAAAGGATGTTGGCGACCTGCCCATTTTCAAGAGGAAACGCCGGTCTTCATTGAAGCGCTGCGCTATCAAATTGAGCTTCTTCTCGACGAGTTCCACGCTGGGTCGCGAGCGGTGCGTCGCGCAAAACACGGCAGGTGACTTGCAGGCCACGTTCTCGAGATAGTCGCAGGAAGGTGGTCCAATCCAACTCGCTGAGGCTATGCGCCCCAATCACCAAATCGACCCCTCGATACCCAATTCCTGATGAAGCTCTCCGCCGCGCATAACTCGCGCGGCTCTGAGCACCCCGACGTTCGTCGGCAGATCGACGAGGAGGAGGTCAGAATGCCATCCTCGACGCCGCCGCGGGCAGTTCAAGTCACACCCCTGCAGCTGGTCTTCATGAACCACGAGGCACCGCCGTCGATCGCGATCGACATCCAATCATGGGTTGGATTTGGAAGCGGCCAACTTGCGAATATCGCTGGAACGTTGGACACTGCCAACCTTGCCGGCGATTTCAAGGAAGCTCGAAATGGGCGGTCTGTGGTCGGTGATCTCGGCTGTTGTTGTTGCGTGCATCACCTCTGCGCCGGCTCAAGCGCAAAGTGTCAACCGCACGGCTTCCGGACAGCCCAATACAGATATTCGTGTCGGGGTGTATGTCAATGTCCGGCCGGACTGCACGTCAGGTCCGCTTCGATCGATACAGCTGACATCACCGCCTGAAAACGGCAAGGTCACCGTCAAGAAGGCACAGGTAACTGCTACCAATTACAAGCAGTGCTTGGCGCTACAGGTGCCCGGGTTCGTTGCGTTTTACCGCTCGCGCGCAGATTTTGTGGGCGTCGACGTATTGACGTTGGAGGTGAGATTTCCCGATGACAAGACCCAAGTGCAGCGGATCAGTGTTACGGTCGGAACCGGATCGCCCGGGCGACGCATTTGAACGGTCGGATCAAGTGGTCCTGGTGCCCCCGCGTTGATAAGCCCATCGCTCGAAATCATGTGAGACGAATTCGTCGCCGTGATCGTCCCCGGATCGCCTTCTGGAACCCAAGTTTCTTTTGAGGGTCTCGACAGCGTCGAGACAGTAGTAACCTCCCGATCGCGTCACCACCTTGCGCCGCTTCCAATCGCTCATCACCCGGCTGACGTTTTCGCGCGCGACCCCGGCTAAGGCCGCCAGGTCGCTCTGGCTGATCTTGTGGCAGATCACGACGCGCCCCGCGTCATCGGCTTCGCCGAGAAACTCCCCAAGCTCTAGCAGGGCCCGTGCCAAGCGCTCCTTGACCGTTAGAAAGCTTACAGCAGCCACCGCCTCGTCGGTCCCCCGCAAGCGTGCTGCCAGCACGTTCGCGAGGTACCGGTAGACCTCGGGATACTGTTCGTGCGGTTCTCGAATTCCTCGCGGCTGATGAAGCTCAGTTCGCAATCTTTGACCGCGAATATCGACGACGACCGCGGCAGCCCATCGATCATAGCGAGCTCGCCGACGATCGTGCCGGGACCGAGAATGGCCAAGATCCGCTCGTCGCCCTGCGGCGAGGTTATGACGACCTTGAGCAGGCCCTGCTCGAGCCGATAGCAACCATCACCGGGGTCTCCTGCGACGAACAGCGCTTCGCCGGCCTGAAGGTGACGCGGCGCGGCGTTGCGAAAGAGTTGCGCCGGCAGGGCGTTCGGCAGGCGAGGCGCTGGGGTGGAACTCTTGAAACTCGCCATCGGATCGGTGCCTCGTCTTCGCCGGTATGAGTCCCCCCTATCAGCCGAACACCACTACCCTTATCAGCAGGCCAAGAACGTGTGGCAATCAATTTTTAATTCAAACGACAAGGTTTGCTTGTATGAACAGCCTCGAAAGGATGGCAATTGTTAGTGCGTTTCAGTAGCGGCCGCCTAGGAAGTCGTCCAAAAATTTATCGTTCACATGCAATCAATTCTTTTTTGAGGATGGCCAAAGTGCGCAATATCGCATGTGGTTGCGACGTTTCCATGTCATTCTTGACCAGATCAATGCAACTAAAACGCGAAGTCTAGGAGGGAGCTGCAGCTCCATTGCATTCTTAGCTGCGCTGTCTTGCAAAAATCGAAATCGAAAGAAATTTAAAAATTGTGATGCATATCATAGACAGGCGACAATTTTTCCTGCTTCGGTTGAGCAGCGGTCGCCGACTGCAGCGGTAGCGGCGTACGTCCATCGACTCTTCGCGGCTCCAGCCGAGGGAGGTCACGCTCAGATGCACGCTAACACAAGGCCCTAGAGG
>CAWHNU010000006.1:0-334256 GCA_963830865.1 uncultured Acidimicrobiales bacterium
CACCGACCGCGGCGTCGCCGACGCGAACGACCGCCGGCCGCGTGGGCGAGGCGACGGAAGTGGAGCTCTCGCTGAAGGAGGGACTCCGACACCACCCCGAAGGCCTGGATCAGGAAGCTGATGGTCGGCACCCGCACCCCGGGCACGACTGCTCGGTGTTGAAAGGGATGCGAGCAGCGGTGCAGTCACGAAGATCGCTGCGGCGGTGACCAGCCCGCACGCGATGGCGATGGTCCAGCCGTTGGCACGAGGCGATCGGGGATCGAGGCCGCTGCACCGACGCGGGTCCGACAATCGATTCGGTGAACAGCCGGCCAGCCCGATCACCGCCAGTGCGGCCTCGACCACGCCGAATCCGCCGGGGTCAGCTCACGGGCCAACACCACCAGAAGGAGCGGCGGCTGGACGCCTGGCCCGCGTACCCGAGGCTGGTCCATGCGGACCCGCCAGCCGCTACCCGTGTGCGGGTCGCACCCTGGCTCATCGGACCCGACCGTGGGGTGCCCCGGGTGCGCGCCACCGCCAGCGTTCGTTCGTAGGTCACGACCAGCGCCAGGAGTAACCACAGGTGGCGGTAGTAGAACGCCTCGCGGACGAGCGAGGCGACGACGAGGCGGAGACATCGCCCGACCGACGCCGCGCCGGGGGGCAAAGCGCCACAGGGTGGCCCACCGCGCCACCAGCCCCAACAGCCCGAGTGCGCCCCGCTCGGACATGAATGCCAGAGGCTCGCTGTGGGTCTCGTTCGCGTCGTCGCGGCGCGGAGGACCTCCAGGTTCCGGGAGCTCCCCGGCCCGATGCCCTCCGGTCTGTCGATGACCTGATCGATCGCGGCACCCCCGAGATGGACGCCCGCTGGTGGTGCGATCCAGATGGGCAGCGTTGTATCCGGTGGACTCACCGCGCTCGGGGAGGAACTGCTCACCGACTGGCGGCGACGCCCAGGAGCCCGATGGTGGCGATCATCGCGATGGCGAGCTCTGGCGGGTCGCCAGGCGGACCCGCCGGGCGGCGCCGACGGCCAAGACGCCCAGCCCGACGGCCAGCTGGAGTATCGCACGAAGGTTCCCGTCGCGACCACCCCAACGCCGGCGGCAATGAGCCCGCCGATCCGGAACCGGCGCGAGACCGGCAGCACCAGCAGGGCCATGAAGGCGGTGGCCATGAAATGGCCGGCCACATTCGGGTTGGGGAAGGTGGCCTTGGCTCGCAACGTCTCCTGACCGACGAAGACCAGCTGCATGGCGACGATCACCACGATCGCGACCAGGGCCCGTGCGGGGAATCGGAACCATCCCACCGGCGCCCGGTCGAATACCTGTAGCACAGCCAGCAGCGTCGCCGCGGCGCCGAGGTCGCGGATCAGGTCGTAGACGACCCAGTCGGTGAGGCCGACGCCCAAGGCGCCGATCAGGCTGCCGCAGAGAACGAGCAGGATCGGGAACAGCACGGCAAGGACGATCTGCCGCGGTCTGTCGCGACGCGCCGCCATCTCCAGGGCGGCGAGCACGATGAAGGCGCCGATGACAACGTCGGCGACGGTGAACCCGCCGGCCCGCGGCAGGCCGAACCCGGTCGCGAAGAGTCCGGCGGCCAGTGTCGGCACGGACCACGGGACTGGGGCCTCCGCCGCCGGCCGCGTTCTTGCGATCGCGGCGGCCACCGCGGTCATGGTGCTGCGGACCGGCGGCCGAGCACGGACGAGATCAGCGTCGTGTAGTCCCGGCCGACGTCGGCCCCCTGCCAGGAACGCAGCTCGACTGTGGGGCACGGGAGCGGTGCAGGCTGGAGGGCGGCGCCATTGATATAGCCGGCGACAGCCCGGGCGGCACCGACGACGTCGCCCTGGTCCACCACGAACCCGGCCGCGCCGAGGTCGAGCAACTCATCGACCCCGTCCACCTCGCAGCACACGAACGGCGTCCCTGCCGCGGTCGCCTGCAGCAGCGCCTGCGGCATCCCCTCGGCCCGGCTGAGCAACACGAGCAGGTCAGCGGCGACCAGCAGGGCTTCGGGCTCGGGGACATAGCCGAGCACACGGGCGTCACCGGACAGACCCATGCGGTCCAGCATTGCCACGAGATCGTCGAGCCGGGGGCCATCACCGGCGATCACCAAGAAGGGCGCGGGCGGAGGCAACATGAGCAGGAGCTGCTGGTGCAGGATCGGCAGGCTCATCACATTCTTGCGGTCCTCGAGGGCACCGAGATACAGGACCCATGGTCGATCGGAGGGCAGCCCGTGGACTGCGGCCATTCGGGCGTGCGCAGCCGTGCGGACCTCTGCACCGCTGGGAAGCCGGGCACCCGAGCGGACCACGTTGAGCTTGGCCCTCTCGACGCCGATACGGGCGAAGCGATCGGCCAGGTCGTGCCCGACGACGGCGTAGGCATCCGTCCACCGACTGAGAAACCTCTCGACGGGGCGGTAGATGTGGTTCGCCATCCGTCCGTAGCCGGGACCGAAGCTGGCCATGGAGAGCGAGTGCACGACCGGTGGCCCGTGGGACATGTGCGCGGAGATCCTCCCGATGACGCCGGCCTTCGACTGATGGGTGATGACCACGTCGAAGTTTCGTTCCCTGATCAGCCGGCAAACCCGCGCAACGGCGCGGGCGTCCTGGATTGGATTGGGCTCTCGACACAGCGAGGGCTCGAGGATGACCTCCACGACGTCGAGGTGCCCGCGCAGCTCCTCGAGATCGGAGTCCCGTCCGACGACGACTGTGTGATCGGAGTCGGAGAAGGCAGCGCAGACGTCCCGCACGCGCTGCTCCGAGCCGCCGCGCAGGTAGCGCGTGCAAATCTGGAGCACCCGACTCGGCCGCGTCGGTATCGTGGTGTTCAGCGCCGTCACTTCCGCGGTCCCGCCCGTCACCGGTCGGTCCGCTCCTGGCTCTTCAGCTCCGTTCGACGTCGACGGCAGCATCCTCCCCGTCCCCTGTCTCGTGATCGTTCTGGGGTGGCACGCGTGCGGCGGTAAGACGGTCCCATCCGTGTTCGGTGGTCGGCGCAGGGGTTCCCGGCGCCTCGGCGCGGTAGGCGACGAAGTAGGCAGCGCACACCTGCACGACGAGGGCAATCGAGGCCGCGAGCAAGCTGAGCTGCACCGGCTGGAGCGTTCGGGTGGTGTCGGCCGTCCCGGCGGGCGTGTACACCTCGAGGCCTCCGGAACTGACCGCGCCCGCCACGTCGGCTTCCTTGGCCCGACGCTCGAAGTCCGCCTGCGTGGCCAGCAACTCCGTGCGAGTGTTGCGCAGCCCGGTGGCCATGTCGGTCTTGACGGCGAGCGCCACCTGGGGATCGACGCTGGCGTCGGTGCCGGCGTTGCGGTCGACCTGCAGCGTCAGGACAGCGATGTCGCGCGACAACTGCTCCAGCTGCGCGTCGACCGCGGCGATATCGGCGTTGGTATCCTCCGCCGTCTTTCGCAGCTCGTCGGCAAGGGCCTTGGAACGCGCTCCAACCGCCTCGCGCTGTGTCTCGACGACCGATGCCGCGACCCGATCAGTGACGGCGGCGGTGTCGACCCCGTCGGCAGTGGTCACTGTGATGGTCACGAAGCTCTCGCCCTCCGCCGCGTCGGCGGACACGCTCTTGATGTCGCCGGGCTCGAGGCCGAGCGCCTCAGTCACGTCGGCCCGAACTTGCTGCGACTCCGCGCGGGAGATCACCAAACTCTGGCGCTCTTCGAGCGGCAGCGGCTCGGGTGCCGAGAACAACCCGGCCCCCTCCTCAGATGGCTCCACGAGCAGGAGCCTCGTGTCGGCCTGGCCCTCGAGCGGCGACCGCGAGCCGAGGCCGTAACCGACGAGCGCGGCGAGAGCCATGATCGCGGCGATCCACCACCTGCGCCGGTGGAGGACGCCGACCAGATCGGTCAGATTCGGATCGCCTACCGCCGCGTCGTTCGGCCGCAACCCATTTCCGTGCGGCTCGGTCACCGCGGGTCGTTCGCCTCGGAGCCGTTCGCTGGTCGCTTGGTCACCGCCGGGTCGTTCGCCTCGGAGCCGTTCGCCGGTGGCGACGCTGGTCGGGGGGTCGAGTCGGCGTCGATGTCAGGACGCACCAGGCTGACCTGCCAGTAGATAGCGGACGGTCTGGACAAGGATGCGCAGATCGCCGGACACGGAGCGGTGGAGCACATAGTCGACGTCGAGGCGGATCCGGTCCGCGTAGGGGATCTCGTTCCGACCGCCCACCTGCCATGGTCCGGTCATTCCGGGGCGCACCTGCAGGACGATCTGGCCCCGATCGCCGTAGCGCCACAGCTCCTCAGGGACGACCGGACGGGGCCCCACGAGGCTCATGTCCCCGCGCACGACGTTGACGAGCTGGGGCAACTCGTCCAGGCTCGTGCGCCGCAGGAATCGACCGACCCGGGTCACGCGAGGGTCATTGCTCAGCTTGTAGCTGGCCGCGAAGGCGGTCCGTGCGCTGCTGTCGGTCTCGAGAAGCGCAGACAGCTCGGCGTCGGCCCCGACGCGCATCGTCCGGAACTTGAGGCATTGGAATGGGCGGCCGTGGTGACCGACACGGGTCTGTGCGAAGACCACGGGGCCCGGAGAGGTGCATCGGACAGCGAGCGCCACGATGGCCATGGGCAGCGAGAGCGCGGCCAGCGCGACGCTCCCCGCGACGACATCGAGCAGCCGCTGGGGGGCCTCGTTGCGAAGGGCTCGGGTCCGTGATCGGCCCACGAGGTGAGCGCACCGCCCCGGCACCATCGGAGCGACCTGCGCCGCCCGCGTGGCGGTGAGCGCTACGGCCTCCTCGGCAGCTCCCGCGTGCGCAACAGACCCAACGGCATCTCGTTGATATGGCATAACCCGCCACCCCGATTTCCACCTGAGGAGAGGGCGGCTGGCTCTGCCAGCTCGCGCGCCGATTTCGCGACGCGTCGCCCGCTCACTGCGCCCTGCCCGAACGCACCCTGAACAGCTGTCTCGCGAGGCGTCGGGGTCCCGGAGCGCCTCTGCAAACAAGTTAGCACTGAATGTCGGTTTGGTAAACCCCAGGTTACGAGCTCATGGCCGACCGTGAACCCCGATAGCGCATTCGCTTGACCGTCCTCGACGATTATTTCCAGCCGAGATCGCGGATATAGGCGTCGGCGTGGTGATCCTGGCGGCGAGCCCGGTCGCTCCGCCTCACCACCACGTCGATGTCGGTGACGACATGGCGTGAATGCGTCCGCCCGTCGTCAACGTCCGCTCGTCATGCGTCCAGGTGGTGCATGACGAGCTCGGCGGCCTCCTCCGGAGTCATCGCGGCGGTCCGGATATGGATCTCGGGATGCTCGGGTGCCTCGTACGGTGCGTCGACAGCCGTGAAGTTGGGTAGCTCGCCTCGGCGGGCCTTTGCGTAGAGGCCCTTGCGGTCGCGAGCCTCGGCGACCTCCAGAGCCGTGTCGACGAAGACCTCGCAAAACTCGCCGGCACCGACGCGCTCGCGTGCCAGGCGCCGCTCGGCCCGGTAGGGCGATATGAGCGACACCAGGACAATGAGGCCGGCGTCGGCCATCAAGGCGGCGACGTCGGCAACGCGGCGCACGTTCTCGACCCGGTCGGCGGTGGTGAACCCGAGGTCGCGGTTGAGCCCATGCCGGAGGTTGTCACCGTCGAGCAGGTAGGTGTGGCGACCGGCAGCATGGAGCTTGCGCTCGAGCACGTTGGCGATCGTCGACTTGCCGGCACCGGAGATGCCGGTGAACCACACGACCGCAGGCCGGTGACCCTTGAGCGCGGCGCGGGCGTTCTGGTTGATTTCGACGGCCTGCCAGTGGACGTTGTCGGCCCGACGGAGGGCGAAATGCAGCAATCCCGCGCCGACGGTGGTGTTCGTCATCCGATCGATGACGATGAACCCGCCCATGTCGCGGTTGTCGACGTAGCGGTCGTACGGCACCGGCCGATCGAGATACACATTGCACACGGCGATCTCGTTCAGGGCGAGCGTCCTGGCGGCGACGTGCTCCAGCGTGTTGACGTTCACCCCGTACTTGGGGTGGTCGATCGTCGCCCCGACCGTGGTGGCGCCGAGCTTCACGAAGTAACGCCGCCCGGGCAGCATCTCGTCCTCGCTCATCCACACGATGTGCGACTCGAACTGGTCGGCGATTCCGGGTGGCTCGCCGGCCGCCGCGATGACGTCGGCCCGGCTGATGTCGACCTCGTCGAAGAGCGTGATGGTGATCGACTCGCCGGCGACCGCCTCGTCGAGGTCGCCATCGTAGGTGACGATCCGGGCCACGGTGGACTCGGAGCCCGACGGCAGCACGCGGATTCGGTCGCCCGGTCGAACGGTGCCACCCACCACCAAACCAGAGAACCCACGGAAATCGGAGTCGGGCCGGTTGACCCACTGCACGATCATCCGGAACGGCTTGGTGGCGACGTCGTCGTCGACCTCGATGGTCTCGAGGTGTTCCAGCAGAGTCGGGCCCGAGTACCAGGGCGTGTGGGGGCTCAGTTCGGTGACGTTGTCACCCCGGAGCGCCGACATCGGGATGCTTACGACGTCATCGAGGCCGAGCGCGGCGGCAAAGGCCCGGTACTCCGTATCGATCGTTTCGAACACTTCGCGGGAGTAGTCGACCAGGTCGAGCTTGTTCACCGCGAGCACGATGCGGCGGATGCCAAGGAGCGACACCAGGTAGGTGTGGCGGCGCGTCTGCGTCAGCAGTCCCTGACGGGCGTCGACAAGAATGACGGCCAGGTCCGCGCTGGATGCACCGGTGACCATGTTGCGGGTGTACTGCTCATGTCCCGGGGTATCGGCGACGACGAACTTGCGCATCTCTGTGGAGAAGAATCTGTACGCGACATCGATCGTGATGCCCTGCTCCCGCTCGGCGGCCAAGCCGTCCACCAACAGTGCGAAGTCGAGATCGCCGCCCTGCGTTCCGACCTTCTTCGAGTCGGCCTCGAGTGCCGCGAGATGGTCCTCGAACACGAGCTTCGACTCGTACAGCAACCGGCCGATGAGCGTGCTCTTGCCGTCGTCGACGCTGCCGCAGGTCATGAAGCGCAGCAGCGTCTTGTGCTCGTGTCGGCGCAAGTACGCCTCGATGTTCTCGGCGATCAGGCGGTCGGCGTGCGCCATCAGAAGTAACCCTCCTGCTTCTTCTTCTCCATCGAGGCGGTGGCGTCGTGGTCGATGACTCGGCCCTGGCGCTCCGAAACAGTGGTCAGAAGCATCTCTTGGATCACGTCGAGCACGGTGCTGGCGGAACTCTCGATCGCGCCGGTCAACGGGTAGCAGCCGAGGGTTCGAAAGCGGACGCTGCGTTCCTCGGGGATCTCTCCCGGCGCGAGCGGCATCCGATCGTCATCTACCAGGATCGGCACGCCATCACGCTCGACCACGGGCCGCCGCGCCGCCAGGTACAGCGGCACGATCGGGATCTGCTCGAGGTGGATGTACTGCCAGATGTCGAGCTCGGTCCAGTTCGACAGCGGAAACACGCGCACAGTCTCGCCATTGTTCGTCCGGCCGTTGTAGACCCGCCACAACTCGGGCCGCTGCCGCTTCGGATCCCAACGGTGGTGAGGCGAGCGGATAGAGAACACACGTTCCTTCGCGCGCGACTTCTCCTCGTCGCGCCGTGCCCCCCCGAACGCTAGGTCGAACCCGTGGAGGTCGAGCGCCTGCTTGAGCCCCTCGGTCTTCCACATGTCGGTGTGCAGCGCCGACCCGTGTTCGAAGGGATTGATCCCGAGCCGCACGCAGTCAGGGTTCTGGTGAACGATCAGATCGAGCCCGAGCTCGGCCGCCACCCGGTCGCGGAAGGCATACATGTCCCGGAACTTCCAGGTGGTGTCGACATGGAGCAACGGGAACGGTGGCTTCGACGGATAGAAGGCCTTCATGGCCAGACGGAGCATCACCGAGCTGTCCTTGCCGATCGAGTAGAGCATGACCGGCCGCTCGCTCTCGGAGACCGCCTCACGCATGATGTGGATGCTCTCGGATTCGAGGCGTTGTAGATGGGTCAGCGTCTTCACGCGCGCTCCAGACCGAGCTCGGTGACGGCGGCAGCAAGCTAGCCACCGTTGGGCGGGTTGTAGGGCAGCGGCTCCCGTCCAGGTGGGACACGTGCAGGCCACTGGCCCCGGCAACCGCTACCGGCACGGCCGAATTCCCACCAGTACTGCCCGCCGGCATGAGCGTAGATGTCGGCCTCGCCCCCGCACCACCGGCATTGGGGCTCGCCGCTCAGTGGGTGATGGATGCGTCGTCGGCCTGGAAGCACACGCCGACGGGTGAGTTGCTCGTGAATGCCTCGAAGTCGAGGCTCGACAGTCCCGGCGCGACCGGCGTGTAGACCGCCGTCACCTGTTGCCATGACGAGGTCAGCACCACCGACGGCGAGACCGACCCCCGCAGCACACCGTTCACGTACTCGCGCACGCGCAGCTTGAGCGTGAGCCCGGGGGTGTCCGAGCGGGCCCAGATGCTCAGAGTGTAGGCACCTGCCTCCGTGACGCTCACCCAGCTCGGCTTGTCGTCGAGCCCGCAGCTACCACCGGCCAGGGTGTTTGAGGCCTCCGCGGCCCAACTCCCCGAGTGCCCGCCCGCGACCCGGCTCACCGTGTTGGTCGACGCGTCGCCCTTCCAACCGGACGTGTCCACCTCGAACCCCGGGTTTCCGATCAGGTTGGTGCCCGGGGGGAGCACGGTCCAGGTCCGCAGCCCCGGGCTCGCGTCGACGTTGAAGGAGCCGTCGGTAGCGGCGACCTGGAAGCTGTGCGATCCGACGGTCAGGTTCGCGTAGCTCGTCGGTGATGTGCACGGGGCGAACGCGCCGGCGTCGAGGCGGCACTGGAACGTCGACGGCTCAGTGGCCGAGAAGCTGAACGTGGCCGACGTGGCGAACACGGAGCCCGACGGGCCCGAGTCGATGAACGTATCGGGCCGGATCTTGTCGGGCGTGGGGCCGAGGTCCAGTGGAGCGAAGCCGATCCCGACGTGGTCTTCGCCCCCGAATCGTTCGCCGTCGCTGCCGACCCAGAGCCCGCGCGAGGTGGCGAACAGGACCATGGTGCCGTGGTTGCGGGACTTCGTGGGATTCCAGGCGAGAGCCCTGCCGGTCACCGGGTCGATGGCGCCGATACCCGGGCGCTCGACTGCGCCGGGACCGGCCGAGTCGTGGCCAAAGGGGTTGTCCAGCCAGCGTTGATGGCCGCCGACGTACACAGCCGGTCCGGTGACCGCCACGCTGTAGAGGGTGTCGCCGCCCGTCCAGTTGATCCAGGTGGGCTCGGCCGTACTGCTGACGTTCGCGGTTTCGAACCGGGCCGCAGCATCACACACCCCGTTGGTACCGGTCGGCCCTCCGGTGGCGACGATCACGAAGTAGGTGCCGTCGGGAGAGAAGTCCACGCCCTGCGCACTGACCAGCCTGCTGGTCGCCACGCAGTTCACGTCGAAGCGGGGGGCGTGCCACGTGCTGAGCGTCGCGGTCGAGCCGAGGTTCAGCATGAAGGCCCGGTTGCGGATCTGGCCGTTGACCGTGGCGAAGTTGCCCGTGGCCACCAACCGGGTGCGGTCCGGGGAGACCGCGATGTATTGGATCCTGGTCTCGTCGGCCGGGTCGACCACCCCGGCGACCGTGATGTTGATGGAGCCGATGTCTGCGCCGGTCGTCGGGTCCATCGCCATCAGTTTCTTCGTGAAGTTCCCCGCCGCGATGACAGAACCGTTGACGAGCTCGATGTCGGACACCGTTCGCATGCCCGTCGGCGCGAAGATCGGGTCGACCCGGTTGTTGATCAGGTCGTACTTGAGGATCCCCCGGCGGGTGATCCCGTTGACGTTCGAGAAGGCGCCCGCGATGTAGAGAGCGGTCCCATCGGCGGTCGCCTCGATGGCACCGACGATCCCGTCGAACGACAGGTTGAGCGGCGACACGACCCCTGTCTCGCTGTCGAAGGCGACGAAGTTCTGCCTGGCATACGTGGTCGTCCTGGCCCAGTCCTGCACCTGGTTGAACCGGCCACCCGCATAGATCGTACGACCGACCTGCGCGAAGGCGCGCACGTCCTGCGACGGACCGTTCAAGACGATATGCGGGGTGATGTCGGCCGGGTTGTCCGACACCACTGCAGGCTGAGACAGCGAGGCTTGCGCCGGCAGCGTGCTCCCGACGGCGAGCGCGACCACCAGCGCGCCGACTACTGCGACCCACCGCGCACGTCTCATTATCCGCCCTTCCTGGTGGCTGAACCCGCCCGAGGCGAGCCACTTCCCAACAGCTTCGCGCGGTCGCCACAGTCTGTCGAGCGCTCGGCACCGTTCGTCGCCTTGACGGGCAGGGCTCCGCCGCAGCACGGTCGCGGCATGAGCGGGGTCGAAATCCAGGCCATCGGGCGGCGGTTGTTCCTCGTCAGGGCCGGCCGCGGCGTTCTCGGCGTCGCCGTCCTCGGGCTGGCCGCGTGCAGTGCCGACGACGACGCAGGTGACGCCGACGACAAGGCAGGCAACGCCGAGGGCGAGGCAGGTGACGTCGACGACGAGGCAGGTAACGCCGAGGTCGAGCCGGCCACGGACCCGCGCTACGCGCTCGGCCTGCCCACCGTCGACCTGCTGGCCCGGGCGAACCTCACCGCCCCGACCGGGGTCGACGACGGCCGCGACGGCCACGGGTACTGGGCGGCCACGCCCAGCGACTCCAAGACATGGGACTTGCGGAACTTCACCGCGTCCGCGCACTTCGACTGCGACGCGACCAGCCCGGACACCTACCCGACCGGCCGGTACAACAGCCCCAGCGCGCCGACCAACCACCAGAAGAACTCCCGGCCCATCCGGCTGGGCTACACCACGCCGGCCACCGCCCCGGCGATCATCGGCGCCAAGGTGACCGGCGACCAGTCCACCACGCTGGGCTGGACCGATCTCAAGCACGGCTCCTACATCCAGGGCCTGATCGACGACGGCATGGACCCGGATCTCGCCTACGACGAGATCGTCGACAACACCAACATGGACGGCAACCCCCTGGTGTACTTCGCCAGCGGGTCCTGGGCCGTCGTCGACGGCATCCGCTGCCACAACACCTGGGACGGCTTCGGCGTCTACGGCAATGGCATCCGGACCGCCACCGGGACCATCTACATTCGCAACAGCTGGTTCTGGAAGAACCGCGACGACGGCATCGAGAACGACGAGCAGCGCCAGCTGCACCTGTTCGACTGCCTGTTCGAGGACGAGCACACCCTGCTGTCCACTCGGGCCAGCGACGAGACCGGCTCCCCGGTGGCGGCCAACACCCAGAGCGTCGAGAACTGCGTCGTGAAGTTGACCTCCGGGCCGGGAGGGCACAAGCAGCCCTCGGACGTGTTCACCTCCGGCTACATCTACAAGATGCAGACCAACTCGCCGTACCTGGTGATGCGGGACACGATCATCTCGATGGTCGGGGACTTCAATTCCCCGGACGGCCCGATGCTGCCGGAGCGGTCGGGGGACCTGTACGAGAACGTGACGATTTGTTGGCTGGGCACCGGGTCCTACCCGGGCAACACCCCGGCCGGAGTCACCGTTTACACCGGTGCCACCGCCCAGACGCTGATCGACGACGCCGTCACGCTGTGGAAGGCTCGGCACGGCGTCACCGACTTCGACACCGTGGACATGACGCGGATGCTGGCGCCGGACGTTTCGAGTCGGGTGATGCCAGCAGCCTCGTCGACAGAATCGATGTCGCGGTTCTGGTCGGCGGTGAGGGCGCCCAAACGGTGACCGCACTGAGGACTACCCCGCCGGCAGCCGACGTACTGGTTCCGCAAGCGCCTCGACACGCACCCGGCGGGCAAGGGCGCGTTGGACCTGCGGGCGACAACGGTGTACCCCAAGCCGATCAGAGGCCCTCGACCGGCGCCGTGCTCGGCCGAGCCGTCGTCCCTGCTCGGTACGCTCATCCCGACTTCGTCCAACACCACCGGTGGCATGGGAGATGAGCGACGGTGCGCATCACGACGAAGGAGCTGTCCGTCAGGACGTGGCCTGACTTCGAGGCCCTGTTCACCAACGGCAACGGATGCGACTTCTGTGCCTGCATGGTGTTCCAACGCGGTCGCCACCTACCGCGCAGCAAGTTTCCCAACCGAGCCGCCATGCAGGTCGAGAACCTCGCGCAGAAGCGCCAGCTCGTCTACGACGGCCGGGCGCACGGCATCCTCGTCTACGCCGATGCCGAGGTCGTCGGCTGGTGCCAGTACGGCCCGGTCGACGAGCTGCCCATCGGGGGCAAGGGCAGGCCGGGGCCGACAGACGCGGATTGGCGGATCACCTGCCTCGTCACCGACAAGGCGCACCGCAACCGCGGCGTGTCACGACGCGCGCTCCCGCGCCGCACTGGCGTCGATCCGCCGCAAGGGTGGCGGCGTCGTCGAGTCGTATCCCGTCATCTGGGAGACCGACGATCGGCTCAAGAGGAAGTTCCCTGACTGCAAGGCCGCCGAGGCTGGCCTTGTGAACACGCCCTACAAGGGCGCGTACCAACAGCTCGGCGGCATGGGCACCGTGGCGATGCTGGAGGCAGAGGGCTTCAAACCGGTGAGGACGTATGACAACCGCCGCCTCGTGATGCAGGTCACGTTGTGACGGACAGGTGGGCGCCGTCCGGCATCGCTACCGAGAGGGTCGTTCGTCGTCGCGGAGCAAGGAGTACATGACTCCGTCCATCCAGCGGCCGGCCCGGTAGCCAACGGCCCGCATGACTCCTTCCCGCCGAAATCCAATCTTCTCCAGGGCCTTCTGCTCGTCGAGGTTGCCTGCCGCCGTCGTGGCCTGGATGCGGTGCACCTCGGTGGTGGCGAACAGGTAGTCGACCAGCGCCGCTTGGGCGGCGCTGCCATGGCCTCTGCGCCGGTGCTCGGGGAACAGGGCGATGCCGATCTCCAGGCGAGGGATGGACGACGCCCGACGGGGCGCGCCCCGCGTCGGCGTCATCGGGGCCGACCGCCAGTTGACGACGCCGGCGAAGGTACCGTCCGGCGTGACGACGGCAAGGTACGAGGAGTCGTCGCCGAGCAGACCATCCTCCTCCCATCGGCGTCGCAAGGCCCGCGGGTCGGTGAAGCCCGTCCATTCGAACTCCCCGAGCGCGTCTGGCTCGACCGAGAAGCGCGCCATCGCCTCCAGGTCGTCCTCCTCCACCGGGCGCAGCGTCACGGCGTTCACTGGTTCAAGTCTGCTCCGCTCGGCGACCCGATGATCGGCGGGCCCCACCACGACCCTACGACCACCACCTCCGGGCGTGCTTCGACGAACCCTTCGATCGACGCGGTGCAGGTGCAGGTGGTCAGCCACCGCGAGGGCAGCCTCCAGCGCCGCCGCTGGTCCCTGCTCTTGGCGCCCCCGTCACACGATGTGTGAACCGGAGCCGGGGCGCCTTCGTACCTTCCGCCAAGGCCGGCCCTGCGGCTATCGCCGCATGGTTCGTCCGAATCACGGTCAGTCCGATTTCCGTGCAGAGCCGTGCCGAGGGGGGTCTACCGGAGCCCGCCGTCCGCCACGGCTGTGCGACGACAAAGGAGCTACGACATGATCCGACGAACTCTGGCGGTCGCGGTGGCGGCCACGGCGGCGCTGGCACTTGGGGCATCGGCAGCGTCAGCGTCGAGCGTCCACCTCAAGGGCGGTGCCAACGCCGAGCCGAGCTTCATCGACAATGGCCTGTCACTGTCGGCCTCGGGCGAGCTGTCCGGACTCGGCAACGGTGACGTGCTGGTCACGCTCACCGCCCAGGCCGACGTGACCTCGACCTGCACCAACCAGGGCGGCAACCAGGCTCCTGGCCAGAATCCGGCACCCCTGACCGTGACCGGCAGCCAGGCCATCCCCGCCAGCGAGATCAAGAACGGCACCACCCCCTTCTCGGTGGTCACCGTGGCCCCCAACCCGATCATCGCGGGCGCCCCCGACTGCCCCAACCCCAACTGGACCGAGACGATCGAGGACCTCGCGTTCTCGTCCGCGGTCATCACGGTCGAACAGCCGCCCGGCACCACGGTGCTGACCGTCACCTGCTCGATCAGCCCGGCCACCGGCGACGGCTCGGTTCCCCGAGCCGACGTGAGCTGCACCAGCAGCTGAGCCGGGTCGTCCGGCCTGCCGCCCGCCCCGGCAGGCCGGACTCGACCGCGCCAACCCAGCCCACGAACCCGCCCGCCATCCCGAACACGGGGATCCCGCCGATCAATGATCGTCGTCCTGTGGTCAGCTGGGAGCTTGGGACGCGCCGACAGCGCGTCGTGCTCAGCTGGTCGATGCGGTCTGCGAAGACGGGTGGCGGGTTCGCGACTGTCGACCGGACCGATCGGATCGGCGACGGCGGTCAGCGCGGCCTGGACCGCGGCGCCGTCGAGGGTCTCGCGGGCGACCAGGTCGTCGGCGAGCCGATCGAGCGCCGCACGATGGTCGGCGAGGAGGGCGGTCGCCGTTCGTTCGGCCTCGCGCAGGAGGTCTGCGACCTCTTCGTCGATGACCTTCTGCGTGTCGTCGGCGTAGGCGCGACTGCGCACCTCCTCGGTGCCGAGATACATCGGCGAGCCGCTCGCGAACCCGACGGGCCCGAGTCGCGCGCTCATCCCGTACTCGCGGACCATCCGCGCCGCGAGATCGGTCGCGCCGGCCAGATCGCTCGCGGCGCCCGAGGACGCCTCGCCGAGCACGAGGAGCTCGGCCGCCCGTCCTCCGAGCCGGACCGCGAGCGAGTCCTTGAGGTAGCTCTCCGAATAGAGGTGCCGCTCGTCCACCGGCAGCTGCTCGGTCACACCGAGCGACGGGCCCGCCGGCAGGATCGTGACCCGTTCCACCGGGTCGGCGTTCGGCGACGAGCGCGGCGACCAGCGCATGCCCGGACTCGAGTACCGCGACCACGCGCTTCTCGTCCGGCAGCAGCGCGTTCGTCGCCTCCCTGCGGCCGAGGAGGATGCGATCGCGGGCGTCCGAGAAGTCCGCCCCGGTGATCGTGGCGCGGCCGGCGCGCACGGCGACGATGGCGGCCTCGTTGATGAGGTTGGCCAGGTCCGCGCCCGAGAAGCCCGGCGTCCCCCGGGCCACCGCGCCGAGGTCGACATCGGGCGCGAAGCGCTTGCCGTCCGCGTGCACCGCGAGGATCGCGGCACGCTCGCGCACGTTCGGCAACGGGATCTCGACCTGCCGGTCGAAGCGGCCCGGGCGGAGCAGCGCCGGATCGAGCGTCTCGGGTCGGTTCGTCGCGGCGAGCACGACGACACCGGCCGTGGGGTCGAAGCCATCCAACTCGTTGAGCAGCTGGTTGAGCGTCTGTTCCCGCTCGTCGTTCTGCACGAGCGCCCCGCCGCGACGTTGCCCGATGGCGTCGACCTCGTCGATGAAGACGATCGCGGGCGCGGCCTTGCGGGCGGCCGTGAACAGGTCGCGCACCCGGGCCGCGCCGACGCCCACGAACAGCTCCACGAAGCTCGATCCGGTCAACGCGAAGAACGGCACCTCTGCCTCCCCCGCGACCGCACGTGCCAGCAGCGTCTTGCCGGTGCCCGGTGGCCCGACCATCAGCACGCCCCGCGGCCCGACGGC
The DNA here is from genome assembly GCA_963830865.1 of uncultured Acidimicrobiales bacterium. GTDB lineage: Bacteria > Actinomycetota > Acidimicrobiia > Acidimicrobiales > VFJN01 > ZC4RG19. The sequence goes on from CAWHNU010000006.1 coordinate 15,570, forward strand.
GCCTGCGGCTGCGTACCGCGTTGGGTGCTTCAGGAACTCGACGACCTCGCTGATCTCGCGCTTGGCACCCTCGTAGCCCGCGACGTCGCCGAAACGTGTCTTGGGACGTTCCTCGTCGTACACCTTCGCTCGCGACGCGCCGATGCCCATGACGCCGCCCAGTTGGCGCGAGGCGTTCCGGCTGAACCAGAAGAACAGCCCGACGAGAACGATCAGCGGCAGGAAGCCGACGAGCACGCTCAGGAAGCTCGTCGAGGCGCCCGTTCCCTTCACGGTGACACCGTGTTGCTCGAGGTCCGCGGCGATCGTGGTGTCGTTCAGCGCGGTCGGGATGCGCGACTCGTACGGTGTCCGCGCCTTGTCGTCCAGCCGGCCGGTCACCTTGCCGTCGGGGTCGATCGTCGCGCTCGTCACCTGGTCGGCGTCGACCTTTGCCTTCCAGCCCGTGAACGACAGCGACCTCGTCTTCGGCGAGGTGGGGGCCGGCGCGAACAGCAGCAGCAGTGTCGCGACCACCCCGACGATCCAGAGCCAGTGCAGCCAGCGGGGTGTCGGCCGGTTCGCGGCCGGCCTCGGTGGCTCGTTGGGCGGTCCGGACCGCGCCGAATTCGAACGGTGGGTGGTCATGCCGGGACGGCTCCCCATGCCGGACCGGTCACTCCCGGACACCGGCGCTGCCCCGCCGAGCCAGGGCGTCGATGCTCACCGCCGCGATCAGGACGATCGCGGTGACGACGTTCCTGGACGCGGCACTGAAGCCTTGCAGCCCCATGCCGTTGTCGATGGCGGCGATCACGATGCCGCCCAGCACCGCATGGATCGCCTTGCCGCGACCACCGAACAAGCTCGTGCCGCCGATCACCGCGGCGGCGACCGCGTAGAGCACGAGGGTCCCGCCGTCGATGTTCGTCGACACGGAGCGCAGGCGTGACGCGTAGATGATGCCGGCCATGCCCGCCGTGAACGACGCGAGCACGAAGCACAACGTGCGGACCCGGGCCAGCCTGACGCCCGCCCGCCGGGCGGCTTCCGCGTTCCCGCCGATCGCGTAGACGTGCCGGCCGAACGTCGTCCGGCCGAGCAGGATCGACCACATCGTGACGACGCCACCGACGATGAGCACCACCCACGGCATGCCGCGGATCGGTGTCAGGACACCGCGGTCCGCGTTGCAGATCAACACGAGCACCACGCCCGCGAGCGCAACGCCGGCGAGCTTGACGATGGTGACGCTCAGCGGTGGTGCGACGAGACCGCGCGCCCGCCGCCGCGCGTCCCTGCGCCACGTCGTCAGCCCGTACACCGCGACGAGCACGACCGTCACGGTCCACGTCATGGCCGGGGACAGGTTGGCGTTGGCGATGTCGTTGACGACCTTGTCCTGGATGGGCAGCGTGCCGCCGTTGCCAAGAATGCTCAACATCACGCCCTGCCAACCGAGCAGGCCCGCCAGCGTCACGACGAACGACGGCAACCCGAGCCGGGTGATGAGCGTCCCGTGGAGCAGCCCGATCGCCGCGCAGATCACGAGCGCGGCGAGGATCGCCGCCCACCAGGGCCAGCCGCCGTGCGCGGATGTCAGCAACTCGGCGGCGACGACGCCCGACAGGCCGGCGACGAAGCCCGCCGAGAGGTCGATCTCCCCGAGGAGCAACGCGAAGACCTCCGCCATCGCGAGCATCATGAACACGGCGCCCTGCACGAGCAGGTTCACGAGGTTGCCGGAGGTCAGGAAGTTGGAGTTCAGCGTCTGGAAGATCACCGAGATGGCGAGCATCGCGACGATGACCGGGAGCACCCCGCTCTCGCCGGCGCGCAGCCGAACGAACCAGGCGCGCAGATAGCCACCGAGCGAGTCCGCGACCACGGCGAGAGGCACGGCGACCTCGGCGGCCGACTCGTCCGAGGGGGCTTCCTCGTCGGGGGCCGTGATGTGTTCGTCGAGGCGGCTCACGGTTCAGCCCCCCGGCCCTGCCGCCGTCGACGTGGCGTCGCGGGGCCGGTCGGTGCGGCCGAACGTCATGTAGTCGACCACCCGCTGCGGGTCGAACTCGCTCACCGGGCCGGCGGCGACCATGCGACCGAGCCGGAGCACCGCGACGCGATCGGCGACGTTGAAGACGTCGATCAGGTTGTGGGAGATGAGGAGGACCGCCAGGCCCCGATCGGCGAGGCGGCGCACCAGGTCGAGCACCATGGCCGTCTGGGTCACGCCGAGCGCCGCGGTCGGCTCGTCCATGATCACGAGCTTCGAGTTCCACAGCACCGCCCTCGCGATCGCCACCGCCTGGCGCTGTCCGCCGGAGAGCGACGCGACCGGCTGACGAATCGAACGCACCGTGGTCACCGAGAGGCCGGCGAGTGTCTCGGTGGCCGACGTCTCCATGCTGTCCTCGTCGAGCAGCTCCGCCGTCGTGCGTTCCCGGCCCAGGAACATGTTCTGCACGATGTCGAGGTTGTCGCACAGCGCCAGGTCCTGGTACACGGTCTGGATCCCGAGCGCCGCCGCATCGCGCGGCGTGTGGATGTGTACCGGCCGCCCCTCCCAGTGGATCTGGCCGCCGTCGGGCTCGTGGATGCCGGCGATCGTCTTGATCAGCACCGACTTGCCGGCGCCGTTGTCGCCGGCGAGCGCGGTCACCTCGCCGGCCGGGACGGCGAGATCGACCCCGCTCAGCGCCAGCACCGGACCGAAGCGCTTGCTGACCCCGCGCAGCTCGAGCCTCGGCGCGCCACCCGACGAGTCGGGTTCGTCCGGTGACGACCCGGTGCGGTGCGCAGGAGCGTTGGTCGTCGTCACGGCTAGCCGCTGATCCCAGCCGCCGCGCAGGCTGCGGCGAACGATCCGGCACACAGGTCCGACGCGCTGACGAACTGGTCCTTGACCACCGTGTCGTTCATGTTGTCGGTGGTGACCGACACGGGCGTCAGCAGCACCGACGGGACGTCGGTCTGCTGGTTGTTCGTGGCGCCATTCACCAGCGCCTTCGGCGGCGTCTGCCCGGCCCGCACGAAGAGCGCGACCGCCGCGGCCGCCTGCGCCTCCATGTAGATCGGCTTGTACACCGACATGCACTGGTAGCCGGCCAGGACGTTCTGCAGGCCGACGAGTGTCGCGTCCTGCCCGGTGGTGGGGATCGTCTTCGCCGGCACCTGGTCCGTCTTCAACACCGAGATCACGGAGTTGGCGAGGGTGTCGTTGGCCGTGACGACCGCGTTGATGTTCGGGTGCGCGGTGAACTGCTGCTGGAAGTTCGTCAGTGCCTGCTGGCTGTCCCACGTGCCGGCCGGCTCACCGACCTTCACGTACGCGTTGGTGTCGTACTGCCGCTTCAGCACCGCGTTGTAGCCGTCCGAGAACAGCGTGGCGTTGTTGTCCGTCGGGTCGCCGTCCATCTCGAGGACCTGCGGCTTCTGCACGTTCCACTGCGAGATGCAGTCCTCGAGACCCTGACCGATCTTCTCGCCGACGACCTTGTTGTCGAAGCTGACGTAGTACCCGGACGACCCGTTCAGCGTGAGGCGGTCATAGTCGATCGTCGCGACGCCCTTGGACTTCGCGTCCTGCTCGATCGCCGCGCCGCTGCCCGAGTCGAGCGCATCGACCACGAGCACGCTCGCACCGTTGGTGATCGCGGCATCGGCCTGGGTCTGCATCGTGCTGCTGCTGCCCTGCGCGTTCTGCACGCTGAAGTCGTCCGCGCTCAGGCCGGCCGCTTCGAACGCCTTCGTCAGGTACGGAGCGTCGAACGAGACGTAACGCGCCGACGACTGTGTGTCGGGCAGCAGCACGGCGATCTTGCCCTTGCCCTGCTTCGCGACGTCCTTGAGCTTCGCCATGGCGGAGAAGTCGCTCGTGAAGTCGGTGGGCGAGAGGGAGACGGAGCTCTCCTTGCCGTTCGAGCTCGAGGCCGAGCTGCTGCCGCCGCTGCCGCCGCCGCACGCCGCCACGGCCATGGTCGCGAGGACGACGGTCCCCACTGCTGTCGTTCGCGTCAACGAGAAGTGCATGTCGCCTCCTGAGTCATCGACCGCCCGGCGCCCGGAGGAACGCTCTGCGCTGCTCGCTGCCGCATGGTCGAGTGCCGGTCAATCATCAAGGGCAGGGTGCGCCGGATAGAGGCGTCGGTCCTCACGCGAGCTCGTAGTTGCGGCCGCGATGACGACGCCGACTACGCGACCACGTGTGGTGTCACGTTCGTGCTGTTGACACGCTCGACCGGGCGAGCCAGTCCCCCGAGCCAGAGGAGCCAACATGAGTCGAAGACGACCCGCGGTCACCCTTCTCGCGAGCACCGCCGTGATATCAGCGCTCGTGCTCAGTGCGTGCGGCGACGACAACAACAGCAACGACAGCGCGAGCTCGACGACGAGGCAGGAGACCAACAGCGGACCATCGACGACGGTCGACGTCGCGCACACCGACCTCGGGAACATCCTGGTCGACTCGCAGGGCCGCACTCTCTACCTGTTCCTGGCAGACCACGGGACGACGAGCGAGTGCAGCGGCGAGTGCGCCAACGACTGGCCGCCGGTCGAGGTCAGTGGCGACCCGTCAGCCGGCAACGGCGCGGAGGCGTCGATGCTCGGAACCACCATGCGGTCCGACGGCAAGACACAGGTCACCTACAACGGCCACCCGGTCTACCGCTTCGAGGGCGACAAGAAGGCCGGCGACACAAACGGCGAGGGCGTCGTGGCGTTCGGCGCCGGCTGGTACGCGCTGTCTCCGGCCGGGGACCAGGTGTCCGGCACGGGCTCCAGCTCGGGCAGCGGAAGCAGTTCCGGCTCGGGTTCCAGCTCGGGCAGCGGAAGCAGCAGCTCGGGCAGCGGAACCACCAGCTCCGGGAGCGGCAGTGGCTATTAGCGCTCCTGCGCGGCCATGGCGGAGCATGGGCGTCACCGAGACGATCGCCGTCGCGGCGTTCGGGCTCGGTGCGCTCATGCTCGCGGGCGAGGCGGTGGTCCACATCCAGCAGTACTTCTCGGTCGTGCACGGGGTGCGCTGGATCGGTCCGCTGTTCCTCGCCAACGCCGCCGCGTCCGTCGCGGCGATCGCCGGGCTCGCCTACCCCCGGACGCGGCCGCTCGCCGCACTCGCCGGTGTCGTCATCTCGGTGGCTGCGCTCGGAAGCCTGATCGTGAGCTCCGGGCGAGGGCTGTTCGGCTACTACGACGGCGGCTTCCGCCCGGCCATCGAGCTTGCCGTGATCACGGAGGTGGGCGCCGTGATCCTGCTGTCAGCAGGGCTGGCGGCCATGGCCTCGCTCGTCCGCACCTCCTCACCGGTCATTCCTGGACGAAGGCCAGCAGGTCGGGGTTGATGACGTCCGCGTGGGTGGTGCACATGCCATGCGGATAGCCCGGATAGACCTTGAGCGTGCCGTTCTTCAGCAGCGTGATCGACAGCTCGGCCGAGTCCGCGATCGGCACCACCTGGTCGTCGTCGCCGTGCATCACCAGCGTGGGGACCTCGATGGCCCGGAGGTCGTCGGTGAAGTCGGTCTCCGAGAACGCCTTGACGCCCTCGTAGTGGGCCTTGGCGCCGCCCATCATGCCTTGGCGCCACCAGTTGTCGATGATGCCCTCGGACACCTTCGCCCCGGGCCGGTTGAACCCGTAGAACGGTCCCGCGGCGACGTCGCGATAGAACTGGGCCCGGTTGAACGCGGTGCCCTCGACGGAAGCCGTCGAACACCTCGATCGGCAGGCCACCAGGATTGGCCTCGGTCTTGAGCATCAGGGGCGGCACCGCGCCGATGAGGACCGCCTTGGCCACGCGGCCCTCTCCGTGCCGGGCGACGTACCGGGCGACCTCGCCGCCTCCGGTCGAATGGCCGACATGGACCGCGTCGCGCAGGTCGAGGTGGTTGACGACGGCCGCGGCGTCGGCGGCGTAGGTGTCCATGTCGTGGCCGTCGGAGGTCTGGGTCGAGCGGCCGTGGCCGCGACGGTCATGGGCGACCACCCGGTAGCCGCGCAGCAGGAAGTACATCAGCTGTGCGTCCCAGTCGTCGGAGCTGAGCGGCCACCCGTGATGGAACACGATCGGCTGACCGCTGCCCCAGTCCTTGTAGAAGATCTCGGTGCCGTCCGGGGTGGTGACAAAGGGCATGGCCTTGGCCTCCTATTGGGATGGGTCGCCGCTGACGACGAGCTGGCAGAGCTGACATCGTCGCCGCAATGAGTGGGCTTGTCATCACGGTTGGGCTCGCCAGGCGCCGAGTGGTCGGCTTTACTGCGGCTCGTGCGGCGAGGAGGGCTCGCGGCCCGGATCATCCTCGCGAGCGGGTTGCTCGCGCTGCTCGTCGGCAGCGCGTTCGGGCTGCTGCTCTTCGCCGTGGCCAAGGAGAAGGAAGCATCCGACCTGTCGCGGCACTCCGAGCTGGTGCTGGTGGCGGCTCGCACGCTGGAGGGGTTGGTCATCGACCTGGAGACGGGCGAGCGGGGCTTCCTGCTCACCGGCGAGCCAAGCTTCCTCGAGCCGTGGACGGCCGCGCAGCAGGACCTTCCGGGCGCGACCGCAGAGCTGGAGGGGCTTACCAGGGTCCCCGTCCAGCACGCCCGGGCCCGGGCGCTCACCGACCACATCGACTCCTACCTGGTGGACCACTCGGTGCCGGTCGTCAACGCCGCTCGCCGCGGCGACCCGTCCGCCAGCAGCGTTGCCACGGCCCTGGACGGGAGGCGCCGCATCGACGCGCTACGTGCCGAGTTCGATCAGCTGCGGGCGACCGAGCGCGAGCTCGCGGCGACCCGGCGGGACCGCGCCGATACCGCCACCCAACGAGCCCTCGTCGCCACGGCGGCGGGACTGGTGGGGTCGGTCGTGCTGATCGTGGTCGTCTCGGGTTACTTCGTGCGGGCGATCGTGGTTCCCGTCCGACGGGCGTCCGCCATGGCCGGCGAACTGGCCGGCGGCGATCTCGCTGTGCGGATGCCCGAGACCGGCATCGGCGAGATCGGGGCGTTGGAGCGGTCGTTCAACACGATGGCCCGTTCCCTGGAGGCGGGCCGCGCCGAGCTCAATGCCTCGCGAGCCCGCGTGGTCGCGGCCGGCGACGAGGCGCGTCGGCGCATCGAGCGGGACCTCCACGACGGTACGCAGCAGCGCCTGGTCTCGCTCGGGCTCGAGCTTCGCTCCGCCCAGAGCATGGTGCCCGAGGGATCCGAGGAGCTCGGGGCTCAGCTGTCGCGGGTCGCCCAGGGACTGTCCGAGGCGGCCGAGGACCTCCAGGAGATATCGCGGGGGATCCACCCGGCCGTCCTCTCCCGGGGCGGCCTCGGGCCGGCCCTCCGGGCGCTCGCCCGCCGCTCTACCGTGCCCGTCGAACTCGACCTGCACCTCGACCGGCGGCTGCCCGAGCGCATCGAGGTCGCGGCCTACTACGTCGCGTCCGAGGCGCTCACCAACGCGGCCAAGCACGCGGACCCGTCGGTCGTCCGGGTCGAGGTCGAGGCCACGGATGCCGCGGTCCGGCTCGTCGTTCGGGACGACGGGGCCGGGGGCGCCGACCCCGACCGCGGGTCCGGGCTCGTCGGGCTTCACGACCGGGTGGAGGCCATCGGCGGGCACCTCGAGGTCACCAGCCCACCCGGCGGCGGGACCTCACTGCTCGCCACGATCCCCCTCGACGGCCGAGAGTGATGCTCCTGGTCCGAGAACGCGTTTTGTCCCCGCTACTGGTCGTCATAGCGACCAGTAGCGGGGACAAAACATTCGCCGGTCAGGCCTCCACGGCCACGGGCTCGAGCGCGGTGAGCCTGTCGAGCAGGCCTCGGGCCACCCGGAAGAGCGCGACCGAGGCTGCGAACTCCTGGCCGGACGTTCGGGCCCGGTGACACAGCGGCACGTGGAGATCGGCTGCCACCGCGCACGGGTCGAAGCTCTGGTCCTCGACGGCGTAGTGGGCGTGCAGCGTCACGACCGTGGACCGGTCGTGGCCCTCGGCCACCTGTTGCTGGACCCCGGCGGCTCGGGCGGCCGTGGCCAGCAGCCACGCGGCACCGGGTGAGGTGTCGTGGATCGGCTGGTGGACGCAGGCGGCGCCGGCAAGATGGTCTGCCGTCGGTGGGAACATCATGCCCCCTCTCGCTCGTGCTCGGCCTGGACGATCAGGCGGGTGAGGTGAACGCGCGATTTGGTGCCGAACTTGCGGAAGACCGACCGCAGGTGGAAGTCGACGGTGTGCGGGGAGAGGAACAGGCGGTCGGCGGCCTCTCGGTTGGTGAGGCCTTCGGCGACGAGCAGGGCGACGCTGCGCTCGGTGCCGGTGAGGCTCTCCCACCCCCACAGCGCGGCGCTCTTGCCTGTGGCCAGAGCGGTCGCCGCCCCAGACGAGGGGCAGGAGCTGGAGGACCGTCCCGGCTGCCGACCCGTTGTCGGGGACCGGCTCGACGCGCGCCGCGACCGTGCCGCCGGTGAGCGCGAGCGTGATGGCGCCGCGCACACGACCGTCGCACAGCCGCTCGGCGGCGTCGCGTAGGACGGGTTCGTCGTGGGGGCCGACGAGCCGGTCGGCGGCGGCGTTGGTGACGAGCCGCCGCGCGGTGACGAGGACGAACGGCCACTTGGCCCCTCGCCGCTTCTGGAGGAAGCGGTGCAGGGTCAGGCGCTCGTGGAGGCGGGGGTCGTCGAGGAGGCGCTGCTCGATCTCCCGGGCGGCCCGGGCGGCGAGGGGCTGCATCAACGGGTTGGCGTCCGCCGTGCGGCATGTGAGGTCGAGCGTTCCGGCCGCCCGCCCGGAGCGAGGATCGGTGATCGGCGCCACCGCGCCCGTCGTGTCGGGACGTGCGCCGAGCGACCGTGCGGTCCCCCGGACGTCCAGCACGTGCCCGCGGGCGTTGGTCAGCGCCACGGCGATGCCCGTGTCGGCGACGTCGCTCGCTAGCTGGTCGATCACCGGACGGGCGGCCTCGATCAGCAGACCGTCGCGGTCGACGGCCGCGACGTCCGTCGCCGCCGACCGGAGGGGTGTCTCGGTGCCGAGCGCTTGCGCTGTCGAGTCCATCGAGCGGCCCTCTCGCGTCGGGATCGGTTCGTCGGGTTCACCGTCGCGCTCGCGGCGCTCGCCGTCGTCGACGGCAGCCGGCATCGCGGCCCCCGGCGAACGGGGATTTCGGTTTGCCTGCTAGCTGCAATGCGCAGGCCAGCGGCCCCGTGCGATCGTGACCCTGTCCTATGGCCCAGCGAATCCTGCTCGTCGACGACAACGCCCACTTCCTGCGGGCCGCCCGCTCGCTCCTGGAGCGAGAGGGCATGCGGGTGGTGGCCGTGGCGTCGACGAGCGCCGAGGCGATCCGGCACGCCCGCGAGCTCCAGCCGGACGTCATGCTCGTCGACGTCGACCTCGGCGACGAGAGCGGCTTCGACCTCGCCCGCCGACTGACAGAGGCGGGGAGTGGGATCGCCGGGCGCGTGGTTCTGATCTCGGCCTACCCCGAATCCGACCTGCGGGACATCATCGACGCCAGCCCCGCCATCGCGTTCCTGCCCAAGTCCCAGCTCTCGAGCGATGCCATACGCCAGCTGCTCGGCGCGGGAGAGAGCGGAGGCGACGACGACGGTCCAGGCGTGCGATGACCGGCGAGAGGACTGCGCGTCCGCGTGGGGTACGGCGACGGCCCGGTCCGCATGCTGTGACCACGGACCTTCCCCGGGGCCGCTGACGAAGGAGGCGCCCGTCATGAGCTGGTGGAGGAATCGCAGCGAGCCGAGAGAAGACGAGCGGTGGCTGGCCGGTCGGCTGATGGAGGAGGCGCTGTACGTCTTCGGGGCGATGCGCATGGCCGTAGACGAGCCGGGGCTCGAGGACGGGGTGCGCGACCTGCTGAGGAGGACCGCGCTCGACGTGCTGGACGATGTCGCCTGGCTGGCCCACCTGGCGGCGGGCGCCCCGGCATGCGTGCCGCAGGCGCCGTGGGAGCCGCCGACCGCCGATCGGGGCGACGAGCTACCGGTCATGCGGGCCGTGCAGGCGCTGGGCGACTACGCAGAGCGCCTGGCGGCGGTCGCGCTCGTGTTCGCCTCCCGGGAGGACGACGCCTCGGTGGCGTTCATCGAGCTGGCCGCCGCCGCCGAGGCCCGGATCGAGCTCCTCGCCTCGTGACGAGCGATCCTGTTCATGCTGTGGCCGCTCGGGGCTCCCACCGGAAGCCACGGGCCGCAACGATCAACGTCCCCACCGTCCATGCGACGAGCACCGCGACATCGCCGGCGCGCAGGGAGGTGTCGCCGCCGACGCCGAGCGCGGTCTCCACGCCGACGGCCACGTGGTACAGGGGGAAGACCCGGCCGATCTCGGCGAGCCAGCCAGGAAGCTGATCGACCGGCACGAAGATGCTGGAGATGAACGACAGCAGCACCACGACGAGCGGCAGGGCGGCGCTGGCCGTCTCGACGTCGGTGGCGACGGTCGTGACGGCGACGCCGGCGCATCCGAGTGTCGCCGTCCCGAGCGCGACGTACAGAGCGATCTCGGCGAGCGCCTGGGCCGAGACGTCCACGCCGTAGGCCAGCCGAGCGATCAGGAGCAGGATCGCCGTCGACACCCCGACCATCGCGGCGACGCGCAGCACCGTCGCGACGACGAAGGTCCAGGCCGGGATCGGCGTGCCGCGATAGCGCTTGAGCTGTCCCGTCTCGCGCTGGCTGACCAGGCTCAGGGCCAGCTGGATGAACGCGGTGCCCACGAGCGCGTAGGCGACCATCGCGCCGGCGAAGTAGGCGGGTGCCGTGATGCTGGCGCCGGCGAGGTCGACCGTGTCGTTGCCGCCGCCGAAGACCGCGTTGAACAGCACCAGGATCGCGACGGGGAGGACGAGGGTGATCACCATCGCCCGGCGGTTGCGGGCCGTGCTCACGAGCTGTGCCCGGACCTGAACGAACACGAGGCGCCAGTCAGACATGATCGGCCTCCGGCGTCGTGAGCTCGAGGAACACGTCCTCCAGGGTGGGTCGCAGCACTTCCAGCCCGTCGAGTCGCCGGCCCTCGGGCTCGGCCCAGGTGGTGAGCCGATAGAGGACCGGCTGGGGGTCCGGGCTGTGGATCGTCACGAGGTCGCCGGCCATGTCGACCGGCATCGCCGCCACCGAGGCGATCTCGTGGGAGGTCACGCCCTCCGGCAGCCGGAAGCGCACGACCGCGTCGGTCGGGAGTCCGGATCCGATCTCCTCGACGGTCCCCACCGCGACGAGCTCGCCGGCCCGCAGGATGGCGATCCGGTCGGCGAGGTGCTGGACCTCGTCCATGTAGTGCGTGGTCAGGAGGATCGTCTTGCCCAGCTGGCGCAGCCCGTCGATCATCGCCCAGGCGCCCCGCCGGGCCGCCGGGTCGAAGCCGGTGGTGGGCTCGTCGAGGAAGACGAGGTCCGGGTCGCCGATGATGCCGAGGGCGACATCGGTCCGTCGCTTCTGCCCGCCCGACAGGGTCCCGATGCGGTCGTTGCGATGGTCGGCGAGCCCGGCGAGCTCGATCGTCTCGTCGACGGGCCGCGGCGACGGGTAGAAGCTGGCGAACAGTCCCACGGTCTCGCGCACCGTGAGGTTGGGGTCGAGCTCGCACTCCTGCAGGACCAGGCCGATCCGCTCGCGCCAACGCCGAGTGGGCTTGCCGGGGTCCACACCCAGCACCCGCACGTCACCGTCGGTGCGCGGCCGGTAGCCCTCGAGGATCTCGATCGTGGTCGTCTTGCCGGCGCCGTTGGGCCCGAGGAGGCCGAACACCTCGCCGCGGGCGACGTCGAAGCTCACGCCTCGCACGGCGTCCCGCCGGCCATAGGTCTTGCGCAGGCCGCGAACCGAGATGGCGGCCCGCCCGTCGGGGACGAACCCGGTGCGAGCGGGAGCGCTGTCGACTGCGTCGGCACCCACCGGTGACCGTAACGGGGTCGCGGGCATCACATCCACCTCAGTTCCTCGGCGTCCGGCTCACGCTCGCGCCGGGGCGTACACGGCGTCTGCGCAGCCAGCGGGCATCTCGTGTCCCGGCGACCGGGGTCCCGCATCTTCCTGCTAGCTGCAATGGCCCCGCATGATTCGCATCCAGCAGCGTGGTCATCTCCGCGACACTGTGCGACAGGATGTCGGCGACCCAGGGCCAGGATGCTCCGAGCCGCGGTCGTGTGATCGTGGCGGAGGACGACGTGCTCCTGCGCGAGGGCGTGTCGAGCGTGCTCCGGCGAGCTGGGTTCGACGTCGTCGGTCAGGCCGCCGACGCCTCCGAGCTCGTGGAGCTCGTCCGGGAGCACCGACCCGATCTCGTCGTCGTCGACATCCGGATGCCGCCCGACCACTCGACCGAGGGGCTCGACGCGGCGCATGCGATCCGCCGAGAGCTGCCGGAGACCGGCATCCTGGTCCTGTCCGCCTACGTGGAGGTCGAGCAGGCGATGGACCTGCTCGCCGGCGGGCGGCGGACCGGCTACCTGCTGAAGACCCGGATCACGGATACGGCGGAGTTCGTCGACGCGCTGGAGCGGATCGCCAACGGCGGTTCGGTCATCGACCCGGCCATCGTGCAGGAGCTGGTCCAGGCGCGCCGGGTGCGCGACCCGCTGGCCGCCCTGTCGCCGCGCGAGCGCGAGGTGCTCGCGCTCATGGCCGAGGGGCGCTCCAACGTCGGGATCGCCCGCCAGATCTTCGTGAGCGAGGGCACCGTGGAGAAGCACGTCCGGAGCATCCTCACCAAGCTCGATCTGCCGGAGCAGGACGACGACCATCGGCGGGTCCTCGCCGTCATCACCTACCTCGACACGCGCTGATCGCCGTCCGCCGCTCGCGGCCAGCATGGAGGGGGTGGCGGGGGATCGGCCACCCCCTCCATGGGTGCTGGGCGGCGGGATCTGAGCGGTCGAGCCCCGGATCAGGCCCGGGTCACGGGCGTGTCGACGAGGTGCTCGGCCAGGAACCAGACCTGCAGCTCGTGGCGGCGAAGGACGTCGCCCATCAGCAGGTCGTTGGTACCGTCGTCACGGTTGGTCGCGGTTGCGGTGATGGCGTCGCGCACGCTGCCGATGATCAGCTCGTGGGCTTCGAGCAGCCGGGACAGCATCGCCGGGACCTCCTCGGCGCCGTCCGGCGGCCGGGGGATCTTCGTCACCTCGGCGACGTGGCGGGGGTCGGCGATGGCGATGCCGCCCAGCGTCTGGACCCGCTCGGCGATCATGTCGACGAGCTCGACCTGTTCGCCCGCGTGCTTGTCGAGCAGCAGGTGCAGCTGGAAGAACGTGTGGCCCCTGACCAGCCAGTGGTGTTTCTTGTAGAGGCTCTGCAAGATCATCGTGTCGGCCAGGATCTGGTTGAGCAGCTGGCAGCTCTCCATCCGGGCCTCGTACGACAACGCGATCGGGAAGAGCCGAACGGTCCCGAAGGCCTGGATCTCCGCGCCGTGCTGGTGGATCAGAGGCTGGCTGCTCCGGGCGGGTGCCGCGGCCCCGTCGCTGGAGGCAGAGGGCGTTCTCGAGTCCGTGGACGACATGTCCCGAGTGTGCGACGGGAGCGGTGCGGGGAACCCCACGCGAGCGCGTAGTCCCCGCCCTTCGTGCTCCAAGACGCGAACCATCCGCGAGCGGTGTGAGCGCTCGCGGACGGTTCGGGCCGAAGGTCGAATTCAGCTACCGGTGTCTGCGTCGACGAGGTCGTCGGCCTCCATGCGTGGCGAGCTCGGCGTCGAGCACGGCGTACTCGGCCTCCTCGATCGCCGCGTACGTGTAGTCGATTGCGAACGCGGCGTCGTCGTCGGCCTGGTCGGCCTTGCGCTGCGCGGCCTTCACGTCGTGCTCGGCCTTGCGGTCGTCGACTGGCGTTGCGGATCGAGGCGATGTTCTCGTTCCAGGAACGCTGCAGGTTGTCCCACCACGCCGAGATCTGACCCTGACGCGCCTCGGCGCTCGTGCGCAGCGAGTCGGCCTGGGCCTGCGCCGAGTCGCGGGCGGTCCTGACGTCCTGTTCCAGGTCGTCCTTCGTCTTCTGGTGGGCGGCGGCCGCGCGGTCTTCGAGCTCCTTGGCCCGGACCGCCAGCTGGCTGAGTTGGTCTGAAAGTGCCATGTCGGATTCCCTTCAACGGTTGTCATCACTGGTGGTTGCAGCATGACGACCCGAGGCCCGGTTGGACTTCCGTCGAATGACTGCACGCGTCAGCAGCGCAGTCGTTTGGCAGAAGCGGATGGCCGGCGAATCTGCCGATGCTCGACCTCGTTCTGATCGTTGATATCGGAAACGTCCAGGACCGGTGCGGCTAACCCAAGAAGGAGTGCTAGCCAGGCCTAGTACGGAGAAGCATCGTGCATGAAATATCTAGCGTAACACCGTAGACGCGCACTTGCGGCACATCTTCCGCAAGCTCGGCATCAACGAACACGTCGGTCTCGCTCACCTGGTAGCACTGCACGCACTGACACCAGAAACATCAACCCATTAGGAGGAACCATGCTCGTCACCAATCCGTTCAGCCCCGGCACCTGGACCCGGGAGGAAATCGACAACGTCAGCAGCAACTGGTGGGTCCTGCTGCTGACCGGCATCGTCAGCGTTGTCGCCGGAGGCATCATCTTGTTCACCGACTGGAGCGTCGGCGGCCTCGCCGCTGTTCATCGGTGCGGTGCTGCTGTTCCAGGGCGCTTCACGATGTTCAGCGTCCCGCTCGACGGCTCCGGTCGCGGCTGGTCGGTGGCGCTCGGCTTGATCGAGGCACTCGTCGGGCTCGCGGTCTGGGTCTGGCCCGGTCCCACGCTGCTCGTCGTTGCGTTCTTCATCGGCTGGTACGTGCTGTTCAGCGGCATCATGACGATCGCCGGCTCGATCAGCGCCCGCAGCGTCCTTCCGTATTGGGGGCTGATGCTGGCCTTCGGCATCGTCGAGACGCTGTTCTCGTTCTGGCTGCTCGCCCGCCCCGGGCTCACACTCGTCGCCGCCGTCATCGCGCTCGGCCTGTGGGCCCTGATCTACGGCGTCGTCCAGATCGTGCTCGCGTTCGAGGCCAAGAACCTCACGGCACGGGCGGACGCCCTCGACCGCGAGCTCGACGCGGCTCCGGGACGGTCGTTCGGCACAGCCGCGGGCCGTTAGGAGACATGCCATGAGCCACCATCACGACCACCGCGAACACGACGACGACCAGGGCGACGAAGAACACACGAGCCGCTTCGTGCGCATCGCTGATCGCGTCAGCTACGCGATGGGCACCTGGCAGAACATCGTCGTCTGGATCATCCTCGTCGGTACGTGGTTCGCGCTCGGCCCCTACCTGGCGCACCACAGCGTGTTGCCCGCCTGGTTCACGTCGAACAACTTCAACTTCCCGTTGAACACCGTCACCACGATCGCGGAGCTGTACATCGGCTTCCTCGTCGGCGTGTCGACGAACCGCACCGAGCGCCACAACCGCAGCGAAGCCGACCGGATGGAGACACTCGAAAACCTCATCCACGATGAGCTGAAGCGCAACACGGAGATCACCGACGACGCGCACACGATCGCGAAGCAGGTCCAGGCACAGGTCCCGCTGCTCGAGCGCACGCACGCCGACGTGGAGCGCCTGCTCGCCGCGCTGTCGCCGGGCCGGTCGCCGGCTCACGGAGACGTGATGTCGCCGTTCGGACCGCCGTGGAAGCTCGGCGTGATCGGCGCCGTCGCCGTGATGGCGGGAATCGCGCTGTTTCTCGTCGACTGGACGACCGGGCAGCTTCGCGGCATTCGTCGCGATGCTGCTCGTCGCCCGCGGTGCGCTGCACCTCACGACGACGTCCTTCGATGGCGTCACGGGCGCGGCTCGGGACACTGCAGGGGGCGGTCGAGGTCGGCGCCGGCGTGGTCCTGCTGGCATGGCCTCGCCCCACCTTGCTCGTCCTCACCGTCGTCGCCGGCACGATCGTGGTGGTGCAGGGCACAGTTGACGCGACGATCGTCGGTGCGACGTGTCGCGAACACCCGCATTGGACCGCACGGCTCGTCGCAGACATCGTGCAGGTCGTGCTCGGCATCGCGCTGATCGCCCGCTCGTCCGGGACCGTACGTGCCGCCGCGCTGATCATCGGCGGCGTCGGCATCGTTGCCGGTGGCGCTCGAGATCGCGGCCGCCTCTCTCGCGACGGCGAGTCTCCCGCCGTACCGCCGCGGTGTCGTGAGATGGGCGATCAGTGGGATGCCGGCGCCGAGGACCCCTCACGAGCGAGACGCATCGCGAGTTGTGCACGCGACGTGATGCCGAGCTTCGGGAAGATGCGGTAGAGGTGCGAGCCGACCGTTCGGTGGGAGAGAAACAGCCGTTCACCGATCTCTCGGTTCGAGAGACCCTCGGCGGCGAGCCGTGCGATCTGCATCTCCTGCGGCGACAACAGCTCGTGCGCCGACTCGGCGGGACACGAGCGTGCGTTCGCCGGCGGCGCGGAGCTCGGCGCGCGCCTGTTCGGCCCACGCCGTCGCGCCCATTGCGCTGAGCGTGGCGCACGCCGCGCGCAGGAGCGACCGCGACTCAGCGACGCGTCGTTGACGTCGCAGCCAACTTCCGTACGCGAGCTCGATGCCGGGCGCGGGCCCACGGTCGGCGCCCGAGGTCCTGGCTGAGCGCCGCGAGGTAGAGGCTCTCGGCTTCGTCGTCGTCGGCGAGCACCGCACGCGCGTAGGAGAGGTGGACGTGCAGCGTTGGCGACGGCGTGATGAGCGCGGCTTGCTCGAGGTCGGCGACGATGGCGCGCGCCTGCGCGACGCGGTCCGCTCGGACGGCGGCCTCGGCGAGGAACATCACGCCGCGGGAACGTTCGACGGCGTGATAGCTCGGGTCCGCGGGGTCGAAGATCCGGACGAGGGCGTCGAAGGCTTCGCTGTAGCGACCCGCGCCGAGCCAGCCGTAGCCGCGTGCGACTTGCACGACGGTGAGCAGGGGCTTGAGCCGGCGGCTCCTCGCCCGCTGCTCGACCTCGCTCGCGAGCGCCTGGGCGCGTTCGTTGTCGCCCCGTAGACCTGCAGTCTGCGCTTCGAGCAGCATGGTTCCGGTGTTCCACAGGGATTGGCCCGTCTCGCGGGCGAGCTGTAGCGCCTCGGCTTCCGGCGGTTGCGCGACGTCCCAGCTGCCGAGCTCGATGTGTTGTGCGATCAGCCAGCGTGAGCACGTGCGACAGCAGACCAAGCCGTCCCTCCTCGCGCAGCCTCCTTTCGGCGCGGCTCAAGAAGTCGAGCGGCCCGCAGCGGGATCGCCGACAACGTGCGCCGCCTGCCCGAGGAGCCGGAGCGCGTCTGCATCCGCGACTGTCTCGGTGGGGACGTGCGCGAGGCGGTCGATGACGCGGGCAGCCTCGAGGAAGGGTTCGGCGAGGGCGAGGGCTGCGACGTAGCGAGGATCGTCGGCGAGATCGGGGTAGGTCGTTGAGCACTGCGACCACCCGTGCCCGCGCCGTGGGCCCGGGATCGGCCCACCAGGAGCGAAGCGCGGCCGCGTGGAGCAGATTCAGCGCGAGGTCGTCGTCACCGGCGTCGGCCGACCGCGTGGCGATGGTGCACAGTTCGCGCACGCGACCGGCGTCGCCGGGCACGCCGTCGTCGAAGATCTCCCGCAGCCATTCCATGCGTGCCCGATCGAGGTCGGACAGCGGGAGCTGTGAGGCGGCTTCGAGGAGCTGATCGACTTTGTCGCGGCGGCCGAGGCTGAACGCGTACTCAGCCGCGAGGAGCAGGCGGTGGGAACGGCGCCCCGGGTCCGTTGTGAGCTGGGCCGAGCGTTCCAGCGCCCAGATCGCCGAAACCACCGAGCCGCGCTGCAACGCGGTGCGATGATTCGCTTCGAGGTCGTCCGCGACATCGTCGTCGGGTCCCGTGACTGCGTGGGCGCGGTGCCACGTGCGGCGAAACGAATCGTCGGTCAAGACGTCGGCCAACGCGGCGTGGGCGGCGTGTCGGCGCGCGAGCGGCCTCGGATTGCAGAACGGCGGAGCGAACGAGTGGATGACAGAACTGCACGTGCCGGTCGTCCAGCTGCACGAGGCCGGCCAGCCGGCGGGCTCGAGCGCGTCGACCTTGGCCTCGGTGCTTCCGAGCACCGACGTCGCGGCGAGGATCTCCGCCAGGTCGTCGAGAGAATCGACCGCGGCGATCAGGACCGCGTCACGTGTTTCCGGCGGAAGCTCGGACAGGCGACCCGCGAACGCCCGCTCGAGGCGAGCAGTCAGCGGGAGTGTCGTCTGCGCTCGACTGAGGCGTCGGACGCGTGCCAGGCGCGCGGAAGCTCGACCAGTGCCAGCGGATTGCCGAGCGCGGCGTCGCAGGATCTCGTCGAGATCTGTTCGGCTGAGGCCGACACCGGTTGTTTCGAGCACCTCGCGGGCCGCGGACTCGCTGAGTTCGGCGACGTCGAGCTCGTCGAGACCGGCCGTGTGAAACGGCCCGGAGAAGCCGCGCCGCGTTGTCCCGACGACGACGATCGGATCGCCACTCACCCGACGTGCCACGAACGCGAGCGCGGCCTGCGTCGGTCCGTCGAGCCACTGCACGTCGTCGACCCCCACACAGAGCGGCCGGGACGTCGCGAGCTCCGCGAGCAGGTTCAACGTCGCGAGCGCGACCAGGAACGGCTCCGGAGTCGAACCGACCACGATCCCCAACGCCTTGGACAGCGCATCGCGTTGCGCGGGTGGCAGAGCGTCGAGGCCGTCCAGGGCGGGACGGAGAAGGTCATACAACCCTGCATACGGAAGCGCGGCCTCCGACTCCACGCCGGTCGTCCCCAGAACGAGGAAGCCGGCGGCGCCGGCGTGATCAGCGGCTGCTCGCAGCAGCGTCGACTTCCCGATGCCGGGGTCGCCGATCACCAGGAGGGCGCCGCCATGCTCGACCGCGCCGTCGATCAGGCGGTAGAGCCGATCAAGCTCGACTTCTCGCCCGACGACCTCGCGCTCGATCCCCACCTCGAAATTGCACCCACGCAATGCCGTCGTGGTCAAGCGTTCGCGGTGGGCCTCTCTACCACCCGGCTGTGGGTCACCCCCGACCCGGCGGGCGGAGGCTCCGGGCGCGGGTGACCCATGACCGGGTCGTCTCGCGGCGGGCGACGAGTCGCTGCCAGGTCATGACCCCCACGCCCGCGGCGACCAGGCCGGGGATCGAGACGCCGGCGAGCGTCGGCCCGGCGCGGCGGGCGATGAGCTGGGCACCGGCGAGCACCGAGGCGGCGGTCACGAGCCCGTCGACCAGGTGGTCGACCGCATGATCGGCATCACGCACGCGGAAGTCGACGCCGAGGCTCCCGGAGCGGAGCTGCTCGAGCAACGACTCGACGTCGTCGGGGAGCTGAGACACCAGGTGCTCCAGCTGCGCGCCGAGCGGGCGACGTTGCGGGCGATGCGCCGGGGGTCTGAACCGGTCGGCCATCATCCCGCGAGGTACGGCTGGAGCAGCTCGGTCACTCGGACGCTCATGCCGACGCCCCGGCCGAGCCCCTGCAGGCGCAGCAGGACGCGGAACAGCAGGGCGAGGTCGGCGGGGAGCACCAGCTTGCGCCGGTGGAGCAGTTCCATCCCCGAGCTGACGATGGCGGTCATGTCGAGCTCGCCCACACCGACGAGCAGGTAGCGATTCATCCACGCCTCGACGTCGCTGCGCAGCTCCTGCATGTCGGTTCCGGGAGGTGGCGACGTCATCTCGACGAAGACGTCGATGAGCGCATCGACGTCGCGGGTCCCGACCGCGATCACGAGGTTCTCGAGTTGTAGACGACGGGTGCTGGACAGCCGGCCGACGTCGCCGAAGTCCAGGATGGCCAGGTGCGTGGCGTCGGGGATGAGGAAGTTTCCGGGGTGCGGGTCGGCGTGATAGAGCCCGTCGCGGAAGATCATCTCCATGTAGATGTCGGCCGACCTGTTGACCAGGGCGTCGGCGTCCCACCCCGTGGCCTCGACGCTCGCCCTGTCGGTGAAGGGCGATCCGGTGATCATCGACATCGTGAGCACCTTGGAGCTCGACAGGTCGGGGAAGGGCTCGGGGATGACGACATCGTCCTCGTCGGCGAAGTTGTCGCGGAAGCGCTGGAGGTTGGTCATCTCCTCCCGCAGATCCATGGCGCCGTGCATCATCTGGGCGAACTCGTCGACCAGGATCGTGGGACGCAGCTGCGCCAGCTCCGGGTCCTTGGCCTCGAGGTATGCCGCCAGCGCGGCCATCAGCTCGAGGTCCTCGCGCACCCGCTCGGCGGCGCCGTCGTGCACGACCTTGACCGCGACGGCGCTGCCGTCGTCGAGCGTCGCCCGGTGAACCTGGGCGACCGATCCCGAGGCGAACGGCTCCGGTTCGAAGGACCCGTACAGGTCGCCGACGCCTTTGCCAAGCTCGGACTCGACCGTCCGTTGGGCGACCCCGGGCGGATCGGCAGGCACCGCGCCCTGGAGCTGCTCGAGCTCGGTGGCCACGTCGGCACCGACCACATCGGGCCGCAGGCTCAGCATCTGGCCGAACTTGACCCACGTCGTGCCCAGCTCGCTCAGCGCGTTGCGCAGCCGCTCGCCCTGCGACAGCTCGGTGACCTCCGGGCCGACGACCTGGTCGCGCAGCTCCTGCCACAGGCCCGCGTCGATGAGGCCGGAACCCCGCGGCACCCAGGAGGCCAGCCCGTTGCGGGCCATGACCCGGGCCACCTCACCGAGCCGTCGCCGGTGGACGATCAACGCCCCGGTGAGCTCAGCCACCTGCGCTCCCAAACGCTCGGTCGACGCGGGTGCGGGCCACCGCCGGCAGATCGCCGTTGATCAGCAACTCGTCAACGCCCATGGGTCACCTCCCAACGACCACATTGCAGGCCGTGGCAACCCCCCGACTTCCGTCAGACGACTGAACAGGTTCTCGTTGTACACATTCGAAGAGCCCGCGGAGAGGTCACGTCGTCCTGGCCACCGCGGTCTGTGTTACCCGCACTTGCCGCTGCGTGGCGGGCCGCTCGGGCCACGACTCCGACCTATCAGCGCAGCCTCACGCCAGGGATGTCTCGGTCCTCGCACGCATGGAGGTCGGGTCGGCCCGGCACCGGCCGGCCCGACGACGTCGCTCAGTCGGTCGGCGTCGTGTCGCCGAGGGCCTTCCTGTGGAGCTCCTCCGTCAGCTGGTGGATCGTGCGGGTGAGCTCGGTGTTCTCGACGAGGAGGGTGTTGACGTCTCCGTAGTCGTGGTCGGCCTTCGCCTGCTGGAAGGCGGCCTGACGGTTCTGGGCGATCATCACGAAGGTCGACAGGAAGATGGCCTCCAGGGAGACGATGAGGGTCAGCGTCGGCCAGGGGCTCTTCTCGAACACGATCATCCACAGGGCGAAGAGGAACGCGTGCAGGAAGACGAAGTGCATCGAGCCGGCGAAGGCCGTGATCCGGTCGGCGATCCGGAGTTGGGCGTCCGAGGCACGCTTCTCGAACTGCGCGACGACGGTGGGGTGATGCAGGACGTTGGGGTCGAGTGCGGGCATGCGTTCAGCTTCCGTGTTGGACGGCGATGGGTCAGACGGGACAGAGCTGCGGGTCGGGCTGCAGCGGCGGGCCGTCGACCGCGCAGTGCAGGCGGCGCGCCGAGCGGCGGGAGCGGATGTGGTCACCCAGCCCGACGAAGGTGACCGGCGCGGCGAGGGCCGCGAGCGCCGCCGCGATCATGAGCGCCGTCCGGAAGCTGTCGGTGACCCCGGCGGGGTCGGTCGCGCTGGTCAGGCCCGAGACGACGGGAATCACCGACAGCGAGGCCAGGCTGGCGGTGCGGGCGACGGCGTTGTTGACCCCCGAGGCGACGCTCACGTGGTCGGCGCTGACCGATCCCATGACCGTGGCGGTGAGCGGTGCGACGATGGTGGTCAGGCCCAGGCCGAACACCAGCGAGCCGGGGAGCACGTCCTGCACCCAGGACGCATCCGGTCCGATGCGGGCGAGCAGCAGGAGGCCGGCCGCGACGAGGAGCGGCCCGGCGGTGAGCTGGAGGCGCGGGCCGATCCGCTCGGCCAGCGCCCCCGACTGGGCCGAGAACACCATCATGAGCAGCGTGGTGGGGAGCAGGGCCGTCCCGGCCTGCAGGGCCGTCCACCCGGCCGCGACCTGGAGCTCGTAGGCCACGAGGAAGAACGTGAGGCCGATCGAGCCATAGAGCAGAACGGTCGCCAGGTTCGTGACGGTGAAGGCACGGCTCCGGAACAAGGACGGCGGCACCAGCGGATCGTGGGCGTGGCGCATCCGGTGGACGAAGGCGGCGCCGGCGACGACCGCGACCACGCCGCCGGCGACCACGCTGGGGGCGGTCCAGCCCTTTGGTCCCGCCTCGGTGAGTGCCCAGGTGGCGGCGCCGAGGCCGACCACGCCGAGGGCGGAGCCGAGGTAATCGAGCCCCCGGGCCGCGTGCGGGTCGCGGGACTCGGGGATCGCCCGGGCGCAGACCACGACCATGGCGGCGACGGGCACGTTGATCAGGAACGCCCACCGCCATCCCGGCCCGTCCACCAGCCAGCCGCCGACGAACGGGCCGATGGCCCCGGCGACGCCACCGAGCCCGGACCACGCGCCCACCGCCTTGGACCGGTCGCTCTTGCGGAAGCTGGCCTGGAGGATGGCGAGGCTGCCGGGCGTGAGCAGCGCGGCGCCGGCGCCCTCCAGGACCCGCGCCGCCACCAGGATCTCGACGTTCGGCGCCGCCCCGCACAGCACGGAGGCGGCCGCGAACCAGATGGTGCCGATCAGGAAGACCCGACGGCGCCCGAAGCGGTCCCCGAGCGCGCCCCCGAGCAGGATCAGCGACGCCAAGGTGAGCAGGTAGCCGGTCAGGACCCACTGCAGCGAGCTGATGCTGGCGTCGAGATCCTCACCGATGCGCGGCAACGCCACGTTGACGACCGTGGCGTCGAGCGAGGCCATGCCACTCGCCGCCACCGTCGCGGCCAGCGCCAGCCGGCCGGGCGACGTGCCGAGCGCCAGGCCCCCGCCGCCCGAGGTGAGCTCGGTGCTCGATCCGGTGGTTGCCACCAGCGGAGCTTAGGGTCCGGACTCCGTGCGACGTCGGGGCGCGGATCGGCCGCCGGAGGGCGGGGTAGGTTGCCGCGATGAGCGTGATCGACTGGCTGCTCGACGGCGACCCGGCCGTCCGCTGGCAGGTGCTGCGCGATCTCGGCGACGCATCGCCCGGCGACGTGGCGGCCGAGCGGGCGCGGGTGGAGCACGACGGCTGGGGTGCGCGCCTCCTCGCGGTCGAGGACCCCGACGGGCTCTGGGCGGGTGGCGCCTGCTTCCCGGCGTCCTATCGGGGCGGTGGACCGGGGCAGCCGTGGACGGCCACGATGCACACGCTGCAGACCCTGCAGATCCTCGGCCTCGACCCGGCGTCGGCGTCCGCACGCCGGGCGGTCACGCTCGTCGGGGAGAACGGGCGGTGGGAGCACGCCGGGCAGCGCTACTTCGACGGCGAGGTCGAGCCGTGCATCAACGGCCGGACGATCGACACCGGGGCGTACTTCGGGGTGGACGTCGCGCCGATCGTCGAGCGGATCCTCGGCGAGCGGCTCGACGACGGCGGCTGGAACTGCGAGGCCGAGAACGGATCAGTGCGGTCGTCGTTCGACACGACGATCGACGTGCTCGACGGCCTGCTCGAGGTCGAGCGCGCCACCGGCGGGTCCGCGGAGCTGCGCGTGGCCCGGCGCGGCGGGGAGGAGTACCTGCTCGAGCGGGGGCTGTTCCGCCGCAAGAGCACGGGGGACGTCGTCGACCCGGCGTATCTCGACTTCGCGTTCCCGTATTACTGGCACTACGACGTGCTGCGCGCGCTCGACTACTTCCGACGGTCGGGAGAGGACCCCGATCCCCGGATGGCGGAGGCGGTCGAGTTCGTGCGGTCGAAGCGGCAGCCGGACGGCCGGTGGCTGCTCGACCGCATCCACCCGGGCGAGGTCCACTTCGACATCGAGGGCGGCGTGGGGACGCCGAGCCGCTGGAACACCCTCCGCGCCCTCCGGGTGCTCCGGTGGTGGGACGGGAGCGCCTGACGCCGCGCCGCGGCGTCGCTGGACCTCCTGATCCTCATGGCGAGGATCCTGCACCGGCGCGGACGCCCGGAGCGGATCAGGCGGGGACGATCTGCTGGCCGCCGTCGATGTCGTATGTCGCCCCGGTGACCGCCGTGTTGGCCATCAGGTGGACGGCCAGGGCGGCGATGTCCTCCGGGCCGACCACCCGACCGATCGGCAGCGTCGCCCGCAGCTGCTCGCGGCGGGCGTCGAGCTGATCGCCGAGCAACGACGCCGACAGCGGCGTGTCCACGAAGCCGGCCGCGATCAGGTTGACCCGGATCGGCGCGATCTCCAGGGCGAGGTTCCTCGCCAGGGCGGGGCCGGCTGCCGTCATCGCCGTGATCAGGGCGAGGCCGGGCGCAGGACGGCGGGCGCCCGTGCCGCCGACGAACAGCAGGGTCCCTCCCGGCCGGACCGTGCCCACGGCGTTGCGGGCGACGTGCATCGGCAGCCAGAGGTGCGCGTCGACCTCCCGGGCGGCCTCCGCGAAGTCGAACTCGGCCAGCGGCGCGTAGTACGGGCCGCTGCCCGTGACCAGGACGTGGTCGATCGGCGTCGGCAGCTCGTCGAAGAACCGGCCGAGCCGGTCGAAGTCGTGGGCGTCGAAGGCCACGGTGCTCGCCCCGAGCTCCCGGCCGGCCTCGTCCAGGCGGCCCGGGTTGCGCGCCGTGAGGATCAGGTCGGCGCCCTCGGCGCGGGCGAGCCGGGCCGTCGCGAGCCCGATGCCGGCGCTGCCGCCGATCACGACGACCCGCTGCCCCGCCAGCGCGGGTTCGTGGCTGGTGCTCATCGCGGCCTCCCGGGTCGTGTCCAGACATCGTGTGTCAGATGTCACAGTCTTGGGCTGTCGAAGTTGGCTAGGTCGCTGCGTCCGATCTGGTGACGCCGCCCTCCCGGGCGGTGTGAACACGCTACGAAGGGAGACAGACGTGAGCGTGACCATGACAGCCGTGATGCTCGGTGTTCAGGATCTGAACCGTTCGAAGTCCTTCTACGGCGACGGCCTCGGCTGTTCGATCGACAAGGACTACCCGACGTTCGTGTCGTTCGCTTTGGGCGACGGATCGTCCTCGCTGGCGCTCTACCAGCGGGAAGCGGCAGCAAAGGATGCTGGCGTGTCCTCGGAGGGCTCCGGCTTCCGGGGAGTGTCGTTCCACTTCATCGTCGAGTCGAGCGACGTCGTGGACGACACGCTCGCCAAGGCGGTCGCGGCGGGTGGCAAGGTCGTCAAGGAAGCGGCGAAGGCGAAGTGGGGTGGCTACTTCGGCTACTTCAGCGATCCCGACGGCTACCTGTGGAAGGTCGCCACACCCTGACCCGCGAGGGCAGGAGGATCGTTCCATGAGCCAGACGTTCACCGCCACGGTCGTACCAGCCGGCAACGCCACCGGAGTCGAGGTGCCAGCCGAGGTGGTCGGCGCGCTCGGGGCCGGCAAGCGGCCGAAGGTCGTCGTCACGATCAACGGCCACCGCTGGCGGAGCAGGGTCGCGTCGATGGGCGGGCGGTTCGTCGTCGGCATCAGCGCGGCGAACCGCGCCGCCTCCGGGATCGCGCTCGGCGACGAGGTGGAGATCGCGCTCGACCTCGACACCGAGCCGCGCGTGGTGGCCGAGCCGATCGACCTGGCCGCGGCGCTCGACGCCGACCCGCTCGCCCGTGAGGCGTTCGACCGTCTGCCGTACGGTCTCCGCCGCAAGCACGTGACCGCGGTCGAGGATGCCAAGAGCACGGAGACACGGCAGCGGCGCATCACCAAGCTGGTCGCCACGCTCCGCGGCTCGTGATGCTCAGCGCATCATGCGCAGGCAGGTGACGTCCGTGCCCTTGCGGTCGATGGCGACGTCGACGTCGACCGCGAGGCCGGAGGGCCCCGCCGCCTCCCGGATCGCCGGGGCCTGGGACGTGGCGACCAGCATCGCCAGTCGGCCGCCCGCCCGCAGGACCCGGGCCGCCTCGGCGACCGCAGCCACCACGGACGCCGAGGCGCTCTCGTGGTACGGGGGCTCCGTGGCGATCGCATCGACGGTCGCCGCGCCCAGCGGCAGCGCGGCCGCGTCGGCGACGACGTGGCGGCCGGCCGACAGCTCCGCCAGGCCGTGGCGGAGCGTCGGGTCCACGTCCGCGCTCATCGTGGCCCAGCCGGCGCGGGCGGCCTGGACGACCACCCCGCCCGCGCCGGCGAAGGGGTCCAGCAGGGTGCCCCCGCCTCCTCGGGCCGGTCGGGCGACCAGGTTGACCAGCAGCCGGGCGTCCGCCGGTGGCAGCGCTCGGTGCTCCAGCGGGCCCCGCCCGCCGCGGTAGCCCTGGATCCTGCGGGCCACCCCGTCGCCGCACTCCAGCAGGAACGACCGCCGGTCGGGGGCCTCGGCCCGCAGCGCGTCGGCGGACTCCTCGTGCACCGGCACCAGCACGACGTCCTCGCCGCGCCACCGGGCCCGGGCCCAGGTCGCCTCGGGGTCGCCCGCGACCTCGGCGACGGGCACCACCAGCTCGACCTTCTCGGTGTAGCCGAGCCTCGCCACCCGGCCGGCGATCCGCGCCCGCGGCGCCGGGCCGACCGCGACCCAGGCCACCCCGGGCACCTCCGACAGCGGCCCGCCGGGCAACGGCCGGCCGCCCAGGTCCTCCAGCACCGTGGCGACCTCGGCCACCGCGGCCGCCCGCGCTCTGCGCCGGGAGGGGCGGAGGTGCAGGACGAGCGCTCTCTCGCCGGCGGCGTGCCCCTTCATCCCGGGCGAGTCTACGGACGCCCCGTCACGCCCCCTGAGCGTCAGGTCAGGGCGACCCCGATGGCGGCGGCGCCGACGCCCCGCGCGCAGCCGACGTCAGCGCGCCGCCCGATAGCGCAGGTGGACCATCCCGCCCGCGAACCGGCGCTCGTCGACCAGCGCGAGCGGGACCCGCACGTCCTGCGGCAGGGCGGGCTTGCCCCGACCCACCGCGACGGGCGCGAGCAGCAGGCGGACCTCGTCGACCAGCCCGGCCCGGAACGCGTGCCCGGCGAGGTCAGGGCCGCCCACGAGCAGGTCTGCGCCGGCCGCCGCCTTCAGCTCCCGCACGGCGGCGGGGTCGAACGCCCGCTCGATCCGGGTCCGGCGGGTAGTGGGAGCGTCGAGGGTCGTGGAGTAGACGACCTTGTCCGCGGCCTGCCAGATCTCGGCGAAGTCGGCCGTTACGGGCGACACGGCGGCGTGGGAGGCGTCGGTCTCCCAGACGGCCAGCGTCTCGTACATGCGGCGGCCGTACAGGTGCGTGCCGATCGACCGCATCTCGTCGTTGACGAAGCCGTGGACCTCCTCGTCGGGCTCGGCCCAGCCGAACTTGCCGTCCTCGTCCTCGATGTAGCCGTCGAGCGACATGATCGCCGAGTAGATGAGCTTGGCCATGCGTTCCTCCGTCGTCGCAGTCGTAGTGGTGTCGCTCATGCAGACGGCGGGTCGGCCGGAAAGTGTTCAGCCGGCAGGCCGAACGCCGCGAACAGGCGCGTGTCGTGGAAGGCGACCATCTCGGTTATGGCGCCACCCTCGACCCGGACCACCCCGATGCCGAACGGGGTGAAGGCGCCGTGGTCGGATCGCCGCGTGTAGGTCGCCACCGCGGGCTGGCGGTTGGCCCCCACCGCGACCGTGCGGAACCGGCCGACGTAGCCGGGCCGGCCGGGATCCCAGCTCGCGGCCACGGCGGCCATCACCGCGTCGCGGCCCTGGAACCACATCGGCCACGGCGGCATCGACGTGCGCACGTCCTCGGCCAGCAGCGCGGCCATGAGCCCCAGGTCGGCCCGGTCGAGCGCGTCCATGTACCGGCGGACCACCGCGCGCTCGTCGTCGCTCACGGCGGGCGGCGCCGCCCAGTCGGACCGGCGAGCCGGGAGCCGCTCGCGCAGCGTCGCCCGGGCCCGGTGCAGCGCGCTGTTGGCGGCCGGCACGCTGAGGTCGAGCTGGGCGGCCACGTCCCGGGCAGGCAGCCCGACCACGTCGCGCAGGATCAACACCGCCCGCTGGGCCGGCGGCAGGTGCTGGACCGCCGCCACGAACGCCAGCTCGATTGTCTCGCGGGTCACGGCGGCGGCCTCCGGCTCGCCCGCGCCCGGGCCCGCTGGGTCGAGGAGGTGGTCGGGGAACGGCTGGAGCCAGGCCACATCGGTCCGTGGCGGTAGGTCGACGGTCGGGTCGGACGGCGGGCGCAGGGCGTCGGGCAGCACCCGGCGCGCCCGCCCGTGGAGCGCGTCCAGGCACACGTTGGTCGCGATCCGGTACAGCCAGGTCCGCACGGACGAGCGACCCTCGAACCGGTCGAGCGCCCGCCACGCCCGGAGGAACGTCTCCTGCACGAGGTCCTCGGCCTCCTCCAGCGACCCGAGCATGCGGTAGCAGTGGACGCGCAGCTCCGCCCGGTGGCGCTCGACGAGGGCGGCGAATGCGGCGGGCGACGTATCGCTGCGGATGCCACTGTCGTAGCCGACCTGTCCGCCGGCGGTCGACCCATTCGCTGCCTATCGTGCGGCGCGACACCTCGAATCGCCGTGACGCAGTGGAGGGAGGCGGGCGTGCGAGCAGTCCGGTACGAGCGCTACGGCCCGCCCGAGGTCCTGCACGTCGTGGACATGCCCGACCCGGTGCCCGGCGACGACGAGGTGCTGGTCCGGGTGCACGCCAGCACGGTCAACCGGACCGACTCGGGCTTCCGCCTGGGTAGGCCGCTCGTCGTCCGCGCCGTCAGCGGGATCACCCGGCCGAGGCGGCCGGTGCTCGGCAGCGAGTTCGCCGGCGTGGTCGAGGCCGTCGGCCCGGCGGTCACCGGGTTCGCGGTGGGCGACCCGGTCTTCGGGGTCAACGCCGACCGCTTCGGCGCCCACGCCGAGCTGGTGTGCGTGCGCCAGGGCGCGCCGCTGGCGCCGAAGCCCGCGGCGCTGCCGTTCGACGAGGCGGCCGCCGTGTGCGACGGCGTGGTCCTGGCCCGGACCTGCCTGCGCTGGGCCGCCCTCCGCCGGGGCCAGCGCATCCTGATCTACGGGGCGTCCGGCTCGATCGGCACCGCCGGCGTGCAGCTCGCCAAGCACCTCGGGGCCGAGGTGACGGCCGTGTGCAACACCCCCAACGTCGAGGTCGTGCGCTCGCTCGGCGCCGACGAGGTGATCGACTACACCGCCGAGGACTTCGTCCGGGCCGGCGACGTCTACGACGTCGTGTTCGACGCGGTGGGCAAGATCTCCTTCCGCCGCTGCCGGCCGGCGATCCGGCGGGGCGGCCGATTCGTGTCGACCGACTTCGGGCCGCTCGGCCAGGTCCCACTGCTGGCCGCGGTCACCGCGGTGACGTCCCGGCTGGGGTGCCGCCGGGTGTCGATGCCGCTCCCACGCTACCGCCAGGCCGACGTCCTGTTCGCGAAGGACCTGATCGAGGCCGGCGAGTACCGAGCGGTGGTCGACCGGCGCTACCCGCTCGACGAGGTCGTCGAGGCGACCCGCTACGTCGAGACCGAGCAGAAGACCGGCAGCGTCGTGCTGCTGGTCAGCGATCGGCCGGCACCAGCCTGACGTCGCCCGACCGGCCGTGGAGGGCGAGCACCCGCGCCCCCTCGGCGGCGACCTCGTCCCGCCCGGCCCGGGGGAGCGGGAAATGCGTCACCACCAGGTCGTCGCCGTCCCAGCGCCACACCGCCCGCACGAGGCCGTCGTGCAGCACGGTGCCGGCGATGCGGGGCTCGTCAGGGCGGACCACCGGCCGCTCGTCGCCGGCGAGGAACCGGCTGCGGTCGGCGTGCGACAACAGCGCGTTGTCGTACTCGGGCAGGAACCGGACCGGCGCCGGCACGTCCTCGGCCGGGAGCGGCCCGTCCGGCACGTCGAACAGCTCGCGGCCCCGCTCGTCGCGCCGCACCCGCAGCCGGTCGCGCAGGCGGTCGAGCACCGCCCGCATCCCGGTGAGCCGGCACCACGCGGCGACGTCCGCCACCGTCGCCGGCCCGAAGGCCGCCAGGTAGCGCACCACGACGTCGTCCAGCGTGGTCGTGGTGTCGAGCGGCCGGCCGACCCAGGTCTCCAGGTGGGCCAGGCGCACCGTGCCCCGCTGGCGCCACACGCCCCGGGGCGGGACCTGGACCAGTGGCAGGTGGTTGCGGCAGGCGTACGCCAGCCCGGCCGCGTGCGCGTCGGGGAACGCCTCGGCGAACGCGGCCCGCAGCTCGGCCATCGTCCGGGGCCGCTCGTCGAGGAGGCGGCGGGCGAAGGCGAGGGGCTCGTCCAGCGGTTCCCCCGCGACACGCGGCGCGCGTCGGGGTGGCGGCTCAGCTCGGCGTCGAGCACCGGCTGCATCAGCGGCCGCAGCGCCCCGGCGTCGTCGGCCGTCACCAGGTGGATCGTCCCCCGCATGACCACGATGCGCACGACCGCCCGGGACTCCAGCAGGGCGCCGAGCGTATGGGGGTCGAACGTTGCGAGGCGCGACCACAGGGCGAGGTAGGGGTCGGGCGGCTCCTGCGCCTGGAGGCCGACGAGCCAGGTGACCGCCTCGATCGGCGCGGCGGCGCGCCGTTCCAGCAGCCACTGGCGCGCCAGGGTCGCCCGGTTCAGCGCACGGTCCGAGAGCAGGTCGGCACTCTATCTCGCTCTGCTTGCCCGATTTCGGGCAGAAATCTTGCGATCTTGCCTCGATCGACCCAAGATCGGGCGGATGGCGAGCGACTGGGATGACCTGGCCGACCATGTGGTCCGCACCACCGGGTTGCCGGCCCTCGCGGCCCGGCGGGTGGTCGAGGACGTGGCCGCCTTCTTCGGCGAGACCGCCGAGGCGTACGTGCGCCGCCGGCACCGCGAGCTGCAGGCCACCGGCCGGGCCAACCCCGACATCTTCGCCACGGTCGCGGCCGAGCTGGCCGCCCGGCCCGTGCGGGGGCCGCAGCTGTCCGAGCGCCAGGTGCGGCGCGTGATCTACGGCTAATCCACTAGGAGCTGGGAGCTAGGAGCGACCATGTGTGGGATCGTCGGCACCATCGGCAGCGGCGACGCCGTGCCGGTCCTGTTCGAGGGCCTGGCGCGCCTCGAGTACCGCGGCTACGACTCCGCCGGCGTGGCGGTGATCGGGCGGTCGGGGGGCCTGCGGGTCCACAAGCGGGCCGGCCGGGTGGACGACCTCGTCGGGTCCGCCCCCAAGCGGCTGCGGGGCCCGGTCGGCATCGGGCACACGCGGTGGGCGACCCACGGCGAGCCGAGCGACCTCAACGCCCACCCCCACGTCGACGCGTCCGGTTCGATCGCCGTCGTCCACAACGGCATCATCGAGAACGCCGCCGAGCTGCGGGCCACCGTGCTGGCGGGCGTCGCGTTCCGCGTCCGAGACCGACACCGAGGTGCTGGCCCACCTGATCGCCGCCCAGCCCGCGGCCGACGTCGAGGAGGCGGTCCGGGCGGCGCTGCGCCTGGTCGAGGGCGCCTACGGGCTGGCCGTGATCGACAGCCGCCAGCCCGACCGCATCGTCGTCGCCCGCAACGGCAGCCCGGTGCTGCTGGGGGTGGGCAACGGCGAGCACTTCGTGGCGTCCGACGCCGGGGCCCTCGTGCGCCACACCGACCAGGTCGTGTACCTCGACGACCGCGAGATGGCGGTCCTCCATGCGGACCGGTACCGCACGTTCACGCTCGACGCCGAGCCGACCGACCGCCGGCCGACCACCGCGCCGACCTCGGCGACCGCCTACGACAAGGCGGGCCACGCGGACTACATGCACAAGGAGATCCACGAGCAGCCGGCGGCGATCGGCCGGACGCTCGCCGGGCGGCTCGACCACCGCTTCGCCACCGCCCGCCTCGGCGGCATCGACCTGTCGGCCCGGGACGTGCTCGGGCTGCGGCGCATCAAGCTGCTGGGGTGCGGCTCCGCCTACTACGCCGGGCTGGCGGGCGCGCACCTGATCGAGAGCCTGACGCGCATCCCGACCGACGCCGAGGTCGCGTCCGAGTTCCGCTACCGGTCGCCGGTCGTCGAGCCCGACACGCTGTACGTGGCGGTCAGCCAGTCCGGCGAGACCTTCGACACGCTGGCCGCGGTCCAGGAGATCGGCCGCAAGGGCGGCCGGGTGCTCGGCGTCGTCAACACGGCGGGCAGCAGCATCGCCCGGGCGTGCGGGGCGGGGGTGTACCTGCACGCGGGGCCCGAGGTGTCGGTCACGTCGACCAAGTCGTTCACGTCGACCACGGTGGTGTGCGCGCTGCTGGCGCTGCACCTCGGCCGCATCCGGGATGTCGGGCCCCGCGACGGCGGCCGGCTGCTGCGGGCGCTGGAGGCGCTGCCGGCCCAGGTCGCCGAGGTGCTCGCCGGCGAGGACGACCTCGTCCCGGCGGCGAAGCGCCTGGCCGACGCGGCGAGCGCGTTCTACGTCGGCCGGGTGCGGGGCTACCACGTGGCGCTGGAGGGCGCGCAGAAGCTCAAGGAGGTCAGCTACGTCCACGCCGAGGCCTACCCGGCGGCCGAGCTCAAGCACGGGCCGCTCGCCCTGGTGGGCCCGGACATCCCGACGGTGGTGGTCGTCCCCGACGACGAGCTGTGGGACAAGAACCTGGCGACGGTCGCCGAGATCCGGGCCCGCAACGGCCCGGTCCTCGTCGTGACCGACTCGCCGCGACCTGTACCCGGGGCCGACACGGTGCTGACGGTCCCCGGGACCGAGCCCGAGCTGGCGCCGATCCTGTTGGGCATCCCCCTGCAGCTGCTCGCGTACCACGCCGCCCGGGCGCTCGGCCGCGACATCGACAGGCCCCGCAACCTGGCCAAGAGCGTCACGGTGGAGTAGGCGCGAAACCCCCGGCGGGCGGGCCACGGGCGCGGCCAGAATGCCGGGGTGCCCACGACCGTGAACCCCAAGCTCGTGTCGTGGGCGAGCGACGTCGAGCCCGACACCATCCGTCAGGCCGAGAAGACCGCGCGCCTGCCCATCGTCGCGGGCCACGTCGCCCTGATGCCCGACGCCCACGTCGGGCTGGGCGCCACGGTCGGCTCGGTCATCCCGACGCGGGCGCGGTCATCCCCGCGGCCGTGGGCGTCGACATCGGGTGCGGGATGATCGCCGCCGAGCTCGACGTCGGCGAGGACCGGCTGCCCGACTCGCTCGACCCGCTGCTCTCCCGCATCGAGCGGGCCATCCCCGCGGGCGTCGGACGGGGCCACGACCGGGTGGCGCAGGCCGCGTCCCGGTGGATGGCCGCCCACGAGCCGGCGACCGAGCTCGCCGACCGCCAGGCCCGGCGGGCGGCCGAGCAGTTCGGCACGCTCGGGTCGGGCAACCACTTCGTCGAGCTGTGCGTGGACGAGCGCGGCCGGGTGTGGCTCGTCCTGCACTCGGGCAGCCGGGGCATCGGCAACCAGCTCGCCCAGGCCCACATCGCCACGGCCCGCCGGCTGGCCCGCGACCTCGAGCTGCGGCTCGAGGACCCGGACCTGGCGTACTTCCTGGAGGGCACGCCCGAGTTCGCCGCGTACATCGGCGACATGCTGTGGGCCCAGGACTACGCCCGGGCCAACCGCGACCAGATGATGGACAGCGCGATGCGCGAGCTGTTCGCCTTCCTCGGCTTCGGCCGGGAGACCCGGCGCATCAACTGCCACCACAACTTCACCCAGCGCGAGGTCCACGACGGCGCCGAGCTGTGGATCACCCGCAAGGGCGCGATCAAGGCCGGCCCCGACGACCTGGGCGTGATCCCCGGGTCGATGGGGACGCGCAGCTACATCGTGCGGGGCCGGGGCAGCGCGGCGAGCTGGATGTCGTGCGCGCACGGCGCGGGGCGGCGGCACAGCCGGACCCGGGCCCGCAAGCTCTACACCGCCGACGACCTGGCGCGTGCGATGCGGGGCAAGGTGTGGCTCGCCAACCGCGCCCGGGCGCTGGTGGACGAGATCCCCGCGGCGTACAAGGACATCGACCAGGTCATGGCCGACCAGACCGACCTCGTCACCATCCTCCACACCCTGCACCAGGTCCTGAACTACAAGGGGACCTGACGGCCCCCTCGGCGGACTTGGCGTTCCGTTTCAGCCGCCCCGCGACTCCTCGCCACACGCCCGCGTGATCGGCGTACGCTGCGCCGCGCGGACGGGGAACCCGAGGGAGGACATCCATGGACATCGACAAGCACGACCACGGCGTCCCCAGCTGGGTCGACCTGAGCACGTCCGACGTCGACGCCGCGGTCGCCTTCTACGGCGGCCTGTTCGGCTGGGACCTCGCCGACCTCGGAGAAGAGGCCGGTCACTACCACATGGCCTCGTTGCGCGGGCGCAGCGTCGCTGCCATCAGCCCGGCTCAGAACCCCGGTCCGTCCTACTGGACGACGTACGTGACCGTCGACGACGCCGACGCCGCCGCCTCGGCGGCCAAGGACGCCGGCGGCAACGTCATGGCCGAGCCGTTCGAGGTCATGGACGCCGGCCGCATGGCCGTCCTCGCCGACCCGACCGGCGCGGCGTTCGCGGTCTGGCAGCCGGGGACCAGCATCGGCGCCGAGATCGTCAACGAGCCGAACACCTACGGCTGGAGCGAGCTGGTCACCTCCGACGTCGACGGGGCCAAGACGTTCTACGGCGCCGTGTTCGGCTGGGGCAACAGGACCATGGGCGAGGGCGCCGGCGCGTACACCGAGTGGCTGATCGGCGAGCGGTCGGTCGGCGGCATGATGGCGCGCCCGCCGCAGCTTCCGGCCCAGGCGCCCGACTTCTGGGGGGTCTACTTCACGGTCGAGGACTGCGCCGCCGCCGCCAGTCGGGTCACCGAGCTGGGCGGGTCGGTGATGATGGGCCCGCAGGACATCGAGCCGGGCACGTTCGCCGTGGTGGCCGACCCGACCGGCGCCATGTTCAACGTCATCCAGCTCAAGGCCGGGCTCGGCAGCCGTTGACGCCGCGGCGGAGGGGGTACCGTCCCCGGCGATGACGCCCCCCACCGCCCACATCGAGGCCGAGGCCGGCGAGATCGCGGACGCCGTGCTGCTGCCCGGCGATCCCCTGCGCGCCCAGGCGATCGCCGACCGTTTCCTCGAGGACGCCCACTGCTACAACCGCGTCCGCAACATGCTCGGCTTCACCGGCACCTACCGGGGGCGCCGCATCTCGGTCCAGGGCGGCGGCATGGGCATGCCCTCGACCGCCATCTACGCCACCGAGCTGATGCGGTTCTACGGCGTGACCACGCTCGTGCGGGTGGGGTCGTGCGGCGCGCTGCAGGACCGGATCGCGCTGCGCGACCTGGTCGTCGCCACCGCGGCCCACACCGACTCGGCGATGAACCGCAGCCAGCTGCGGGGCATCGACTTCGCGCCCGCGGCCGACTTCGACCTGGTGGCGGCCGCCGTGCTGCTCGCCCGCGAGCGTGGGCTGCCGACGCACGTGGGGACGATCATGTCCTCCGACGCGTTCTACGACAGCGACCCCGCAGTCACGGAGTTGCTGACCCGCCACGGCGTGCTGGCCGTCGAGATGGAGGCGGCCGTGCTGTACCGGATCGCGATGGCGCACGGCGGGCGGGCCCTGTGCCTGGCGGCCGTCAGCGACCACATCGTGCGCGGGGAGGAGCTCACGTCGGCCGAGCGCGAGACCGGGTTCGCGACGCTCGCCGAGCTGGCCCTGGACACCGTGCTGGACGCCGTGCCGCCTCCGTGAGCCGGGTCGGGTGCTACCCGGGGTCGTTCAACCCGCCGACCGTGGCGCATCTGGCCGTGGCCGAGGCGGCCGTGCGGCAGGCCGGGCTCGATCGGTGCGACCTCGTGCTGTCGCGGGTGGCGCTGGGCAAGGAGGCCCTCGTCGTGCCGACGGTCGACGAGCGGCGGGCGGTGCTGGAGGCGGTGGCGGCGACGCGTCCGTGGCTGGGCGTGGCGGTCACCGAGGAGCGGCTGATCGCGGACGTGGCCACCGGGTATGCGGCCGTGGTGATGGGGGCCGACAAGTGGGCGCAGGTGCTGGACCCGGCCTGGTACGGGGGTTCGGTCGCCGCCCACGATGCCGCCCTCGCCCGGCTGCCCCGGGTGCTGGTCGCGCCCCGGGCGGGCGAGAGGCCGGACGGGGTCGAGCTGCTCGCGGTGCCGGGTGACGTCGAGGGCATGAGCGCCTCGGCGGTGCGGGACGGGCACGCGCACGCCCGGGACTGGCTGCTGCCCGAGGCGGCCGCATCCCGGCTCTGGGGCTGACCGGTTCAGTTGTCGGCCGCCAGCTCGCGCTCGATCGCGGCCGCTAGGCCGTCGATGTCGTGGCTGCCCTGGTGGCGGCGGCCGTTGACGAAGAATGCCGGCGTTCCGGCTGCGCCGCTGG
The DNA here is from genome assembly GCA_963830865.1 of uncultured Acidimicrobiales bacterium. Taxonomy (GTDB): domain Bacteria; phylum Actinomycetota; class Acidimicrobiia; order Acidimicrobiales; family VFJN01; genus ZC4RG19. The sequence continues at coordinate 51,872 of CAWHNU010000006.1, forward strand.
CGTCGGCGCTGGCCACGTCCCGCTGCACCCGCATCGTGTGGCGACGGTTGCGGAGGTCGTCGGCGAAGCGCTCCACGTCCAGGCCGAGCTCCTCGGCATAGCGGACCAGGTCCGGGTAGATGAGGCTCGCGCCCTCCTCCATCAGGATGTCGTGCATCTCCCAGAACCTGCCCTGGGCCGCCGCCGCTTCGGCCGCCTCGGCGGCCGCGGCCGCGTGCTCGTGGACGTCGACGAGCGGGAGGTGGCGGAACACGAAGCTGAGGTCGTCGCCGAACGCCTGGACCAGCTCCCGCACGACCGGCTCGGCCCGGCCGCAGTACGGGCACTCGAAGTCCCCGTACTCGACCAGCGTGACCGGGGCGTCCGCCGGGCCCCGCACGTGGTCGACCTCCGGGTCGACCGGGACCGCCAGGTCGAGGATCGGCGGTGCCAGCCTGCCGTCCGCGCCGGATGCCCGGCTGCGGGGGAGCCGTCGCACCACGGTGAACACCGCCCACGATGCCAGCGACGCGGTGATCGACGCCGCCAGGATGCCCAGCTTGGCCTCCTCCAGCATGCGGCCCGTGAAGCTGATGTCGGCGATCAGCAGCGACACCGTGAACCCGATGCCGGCGACCGTGGCGACGCCGACCAGCGGCGGCCAGGGCACGGTGCGGGGGAAGTTGGTCAGCCGCTCCCGGGACACCAGCCACGTGGCGCCCACGATCCCCAGCGGCTTGCCCAGCACCAGGCCCGCCACGATGCCGACGAACAGCGGCTCGGTCGCCACGCGCCGGATCACGTCCCACTCCAGCGCCACCCCCGCGTTGGCCAGCGCGAACAGCGGCACGATCACGTAGCTGGTCCACGGGTGGAACAGGTGCTGGAGCCGCTCGTTGGGCGAGATCGTCACCGCCAGCGTGCGGCTGGCGTTGCGGGCGTACTCGGGGGTCGGCTCCTCCCGGAAGAGGCGCCACACCGCGCCCGCCCGCGACAGGTCGTCGCGGGTCGGCGGGTACACGGTGGCCAGGAGGCCCATCGCCATGCCCGCGACCGTGGCGTGGACCCCCGACGCCAGCATCGCCAGCCACAGGCCGAGGCCGACCAGGAAGTACGGCACCCCGTGGCGGACCCCGACCCGGGTCAGCAGCACGACGACGCCGAAGAGCACCGCCGCCACCCCGAGGGCGGGCCACGACAGGTCGTCGGTATAGGCGAGGGCGATCACCAGCAGCGCCACGATGTCGTCGATGATGACGAGCGTGAGCAGGAACGCCCGCACCCGCGGCGACGCCCCGCCGACCAGGGTGAGGATGCCGAGGGCGAAGGCGGTGTCGGTCCCCATCACGATGCCCCAGCCCCGCATCGTGGGCTCGCCGGCGTTGATCGCGAGGAAGATCGCCGCGGGCGCGATCATCCCGCCGACCGCGGCGAGGACCGGCGTCGCGATCCGGCGGCGCTCCCGCAGCTCGCCCATGTCGAACTCGCGGCGGATCTCCAGCCCGACGACGAAGAAGAAGAACGCCATCAGGCCGTCGTTGATCCAGTGCCGCAGGTCGAGCCCGAGCGAGTAGTCGCCGAGCGAGAACGTCAGCTCGGTGTGCCACAGCCGCTCGTAGCCGGCCGACCAGGGCGAGTTGGCCCACACGACGGCGGCCACCGTGGCGCCGAGGAGGATGACGGCGCTGGCCGTCTCGGTGGCGATGAACTCGCGCACCGGCGCCAGCCGCCGCGACCACGGCGTGATGGCTGCGGCGGCGGGGGCGGCGGCGACGGTCAAGAACGCGGGCGAGCGGGGGTGCTACGGCGCCGGGTCGCTCACCGGGAGGCACGTCGGGCCCTCGCCGGTGGCGTCGGCCACCCGGTGGAGCACGGCGTGCGTCGGGGCCACGGCGATGGTCGGATCGTCGTCGGACACGCCCGCGCCGTCGACCTCGCCGTCGACCAGCAGGCTGTACGCGCCGCCGGGTGTGGCCGGCCACAGCAGCGTGAGGGTCGGGCGGGCCGCCAGGTTCGCCCGGGTGCGGCGCCCGGCGCGGGTCGCGAGCCGGTCGCCGTCCCGCTCGACCGCCACCGACACGACGTGCGGCCGCCCGTCGTCGCCCACGGTCACGAGGAAGGCCGCCGGGCCGAACTCCGCGATCCGCTCGTCGAGGCCTTCGAGGTCAACCGCCACGCTCATGGCCGCCAGCGTAGGGGCACTCAGCGGGGAGTGGCGACCCCTTCGAACATGTACGAGGTCGTCTTCGGCCCGCGCCCGTAGTAGCGGCGCAGCCCGGTCACCGCGAAGCCGGCGTCGGCCACCAGCCGGTCGATCGGCCGATCGAGCTGGCAGCCGCCGAAGATCCGGCGGTTGATCGGCGCGAGCCGCCGCTGCCAGCGGATGACGCCGGCGTCCGGGGCCCGCCCGTGCTCCAGGAAGTGGAACGTGCCGCCGGGCCGCAGCACCCGGCGCACCTCGGCCAGCGCCCGGCCGACGTCGGGGATCGTGCACAGCGTCCAGGTCGACAGCGCGTGGTCGACGCTGGCGTCGGGCAGCGGCAGGTCCTCGCCGTCGAGCCCGACGAAGTCGACGACGACCGGCGACGCGGCGACCCGGGCGGCGGCCAGCCGCCGGCCCGTGGTGGCCGGGTCGACGGCCAGGACGCGGCGCACCTCGGGCGGGTAGTGGGGGACGTTGCGCCCCGACCCGAAGCCGAGCTCGAGCACCTCGCCCGCGAGCCCGGTGGCGTTGCGGGCCCGCAGGGGGTCGAGGTGGCGCGACCCGCAGGCGACGTCGAGTAGGCGCGGCAGGATCTCGGCCTCGTAATACCCCACGGCCGGCAGTCTCGCGCCCGGCTCAGGACGGTGACGGCGGTCGACGTGGGCGGCGTACACGCCCATGACCGCCGGCCACCCCGAGGAGTAGCGGCGGCCGGTCTCGTCACCGTCGGGGCCGATGCGCTCGAAGCCGCGGTGCTCGACCTCGACGCGGGTGGCGCCGCCGTCGGCGGTGAACGTCACCTCGACCTCGGTCGCCGCCTCCCAGCCCGGCGAGCGCCAGGTGAACACGATGCGGTGCGGCGGGTCGCAGACGACGACCTGGCCGACCTGCAGCTCGTCGCCGTCGACGAAGCGTTCGTAGAACCGCCCGCCGACCCGGGCCTCGAGCACGATGCCGTCGGCCCGCTCCTCGCCGTGGCTGTAGCCCTCGTGCAGTGGCCACCACCGGTCGATGCCGGCGGTGAACACCTCGAAGGCGACCTGGGGCGGGGCCGTGACGCGGACGGCGTGGCGGGCGCTGGTCACGGGGCCTCCCTGTCGGATCGCGCCTCGGGCGGGGCCGCCCGGGCGGCTGCGGCGTCGAGCCCGTCGGCGACCTCCTGGAAGCGGTCGAGCGAGGCGGCCCACAGCTCCTCCGTGTAGCGCCGCAGGACCTCGATGCCGCGGGGGTCGAGCGCGTACATGCGCCGGGTGCCCCATTGCTCGACCGTCACGAGCCCAGCCTCGCGCAGCACCTTGAGGTGCTGGGACACCGCGGGCCGGCCCACGCTCATGCCCGCGGCGACCTCCGCCACGGACAGGGGCCCGCCGACCAGCCGGCTGAGGATGACGCGGCGGGTGCGGTCGCCCACCGCGTCGAGGGCGGGGGCGTCGAGGGCGGGGGCGTCGAGGGCGGGGGCGTCGAGAGCCGGCGGCGCCTCCAAATGTGCGCCTTGACTAACGGTGCGTTGCGGCTTACCGTGCGCATCCACTGACCAAAGCCTCCCACATACGAGGAGTTCGGCACCATGAGCAGCCCCGTCACCTGGTTCGAGATCACGTCGCCCGATCACGCCAGCCTCCGCGACTTCTACGGTGATCTGTTCGGCTGGCAGCTCCAGCCGGTCGAGGGCATGGACTACGCCCTGGTCGCCGCGGGCGACGGGGGCATCGCCGGCGGCATCGCCGGCAGCGACGGCCAGAACCAGGTCGTGTTCTACATCCAGGTCGACGATCCGCAGCCCATCCTCGACCAGATCGAGGCCCGGGGCGGCAAGACCGTCGTGCCGGTCACGGTCGTGCCCGACATGGTGACGTTCGCCCAGTTCGCCGATCCGTCCGGCAACGTCGTCGGCCTTGTCAAGGCGTGACCGTCAGCCCGGGCGCCACATGGCCCACAGGGGCGGGCAGTCCGACGTGCGCAGCTCTGCCCGCACCTCGAAGCCGTGGCGCTCGTACAGGTCCCGGTTCCGGGCCGAGGTCGCCTCCAGGTAGGCCGGGACGCGGCGCCGGTCGGCGCCGTCGAGCACGGCCCGCAGCAGGGCGGATCCGATGCCGGCGCCTTGGCGGTCCGGGATCACGCCCAGCAGGTTCAGGTAGTGGTGCGGCACGTCGGGGCGGTGCTCGTCGAGCAGCTCGATCAGCGCGCCCAGTCGGGACAGGTCGCCCGCCGAGGCGGTGACGAGGCCGGCCTCGAAGCGCAGGTCCTCCTCGGGGGTGAACGTCGCCCCCGGGGGGGCCCACACGGCCGCGCCGGTGCCGGCCTCGTTGATGCGGTTCTCGCCGTGGCGCTGGAACCGCCCCGCGAACAGCTCCATGATCCCGCGCAGGCGGACGCGGCGGCGCGTCTCGTCCGGGAGGACCCACGACAGCACGGGGTCGTCGTGGTACGCGGACGCCAGCACGTAGCCCATGGCGGGGATGTCGTCGCGGGTGGCGGTCCGGACGCGGTAGTCGAACGTCCGGCTGATCGGGAGGGGTGTCAGGAGCGACACGATCACAACCTTGCTGCTGGGGGATCCGGGCGGGGTGTCGGTGTCGGCGACCGTCCCGGCGATCGTGCCTGCCGGGGTGCGTCCCGGGCATCCGGCAATCGCCTTACCCACCCCTCAGATCAGCGCAGTCGACCACGCACCGACGCGGTCGCGTTACGCCTTGTAGCCTTCTGGCCGGGGGGATGCGCTGCGTGGCCAGGGGAGTGTTTGCGATGGCGAACGACGTGGTCGAGGTCGGCGACGACCAGACAGCGTCCCGCCTGCTGCTGACGGTCTACGGCGACTACTGGTTCGGTCGCTGCGAGTACGTTCCGTCACGGGGCCTGGTGGCCCTGCTCGCCGAGTTCGGCGTGGGCGAGGCCGCGGGCCGTGCCGCGTTGAGCCGGCTGGTGCGCCGGGGCTGCCTGGAGGGTCGGCGGGACGGGCGGCGGACCGCCTACCGGCTCGCGCCCGCCCGGCTGGCGCCGGCGATGGAGTCCTACCGGGGACTCATGCGCTTCGGTGCCGATCCGTGCGAGTGGGACGGCCAGTGGACGTGCGTGGCGTTCTCGGTGCCCGAGGCCTCGCGCCACCTCCGCCCCGCGCTGCGCCGCCGGCTGCGGACGCTGCACCTCGGGCCCCTGTTCGACGGGCTCTGGATCACGCCGCGGGCGCCCCTCGACGCCATCGACCGGTCGCTGACCGACCTGGCGATCGGCGACGCCGTGGTGTTCCGGGTCCGCGAGGTGCCGCGGCCCACCGGCATCGACCTGCTCGGCGCCTGGGACCTGGCCGAGCTGCGGGCGGGCTACGACGACCTCGCGCGACGCCCTCGACGTCGTCGGCGCCCGCCTGGGCACGGGCGCGCTCGGCGCCCACGAGGCCCTCGTCACCCGGACCGAGATCGTGAGCCGCTGGCGGTCGCTCGTCTCGTCCGACCCCCGGCTGCCCGACGAGCTGCTCCCCGATGACTGGCCGCTGCGGCAGACCCGCCAGGCGATGGTCGCCACCTACGACGCGCTGGGACCGCTCGGCGAGGAGCGGGTGCGGCAGATCGTCGGGTCGGCCCCGGCACCGGCCCACCACCGCGTGGAGGACCGCTTCGGTGCCGACTGACACGCATTATGTTCATTATTGACGAAGCAAAGACGCGGCGATCCAAATGGGCGTATGCTCCCCCGGGGGGCTGGTGTCGGAGGGGAACATGTCACGCTGCGAGTCACGGTCCAATCGCGCGTCGCATGCGAGAGATACGGGGGGCCCAGTCGCGCCGGGCGCGCTGCGGCCCCCGCCCACGGTGCCCGGGCCCCGCATCTCGGTCGTGGTGGTCGACGGGGATGCCACCGGCGAGGGCGGGACCGCCAACGGTGCGGTCGGTCCGCCGATCCACGTCGTGGGCCATGCGTCGGTCGGTCCCGCGGCGATCGAGCTCGTCGAGCGGGTCCGGCCCGACGTCGTGCTGCTCGCGTACGAGCCGGGATGTCCGATCGGAACCGAGACGCTCGACGCTCTCCGGTCGACATACCCCCCGCGGATTGTTCTTGTTGACGCGCGCCGCAACGGGTCCGCCCGAAGTGACAGCGACACGCCCTCCGATGTCGTCGTGACCGATGCCGCGTTCGTCGACGTGGTGGCCGGAATCCGAGCGCGCCGCGGTCGCCGGCGACACGGACGCCGCCACCCTCGGCGGTGTCGGCACCGCCCGGCACCACGGATCCGGGCCGTCGCTGACGCGCCGCGAGCACGAGATCCTCCGCCTCGTCGCGCTCGGCAACACCAACAACGAGATCGCCCAGCGGCTCGGCCTGGCGGCCAACACGGTCAAGACCTATTGGCAGCGGGCCTTGCACAAGCTCTCCGCCCGCAACCGTGCCGAAGCCATCGCCCGAGCGCACGACCTCCATCTGATCTGACGCGCTGCCCGCGGTCGCTAAACGGCGTAAAGCGTTCGCGTGACTACACGCCATTCGATCGGATTGGGTCAGGTCATATGTCGTTAGCGACGGCCGCCAGTGCGGCGACGACGGCGGCCTCGTACTCCGGCCGGTAGGTCGGTGCCCCGGTGCCGGGGCGGACCCGGGGCGGCAGCTCGAGCTGCGCGCCCGCGGCGCGGGGGCGGTTGACCGGGTTGCGGGGATGCTGGCCCCGCAGCGCCTCGGGGATGCGGGCCAGGTCGTCGACCACGGTGAAGCCCTCGCCGAGCCCGGCCTCCAGCGCCGCCCGCAGCCGGGCGGCCAGCCGGCGGTTGCGCCCGCCGACGAGCAGCGTCGTGAACATGTCCGGCCGGCCGTAGCCGTGGACCGCCACCACCTGGTCGACGTGCGCCAGGAACCGGGCGAGGGCGGGCGACGCCGCGGGGTCGAACGCCACCGACGGCACGTGCCACGTCAGGTCCTCGGGCTGGCGCACGGCGTAGAGCGAGGCGCCGGACCGCTCGGCGGCCGCCGCGGCGATGACGTCGGTGCCGCGCTCCAGGCTGCCGCCGTGGAACGCCATGAGGCCGAACGGGCCGCGCAGCTCGCAGACCTCCTCGACTCCGGGGTGGGCGAGCAGGTCCGCGAGCATGGTGGCCCCGATCCTACGGGCCGGTCAGGGGCCACGGTCCTGGGCGACCTCGGCGGCGGTCAGCGCCCGGTTGTAGACGTTGAGCTCGTCGATCGTGCCGGCGAACCACTCGCCCCACACGTTGTTGCCGCCGATGCGCAGCGCTCCGGTGCTGGTGGCCATCGCCCCGGTGGCCGGCGTCGTGCGCACGAGCGTGCCGTTGACGTACAGGCGCAGCGACGTGCCGTCGTAGGTCACCGCCAGGTGCGTCCAGGCGTTGGTCGCCGTGGCGGCGGGCGCCGGCGCGGCGGTGTCGCCGCCGTTGCTGATGTAGCCCGACGCCCGGCCGGTCGAGTCCGACGCATAGAGCGCGTACGACAGCCCGCTCGGGCGCTCCTTGAGCGCGACCGTCGACCAGTCGTTGGCCGCGTCGGTCTCACCCAGGCGTCGATGGTCATGCCGGTCCCGAGCCGTAGCGATGGCGAGTCGGGCACGGTGACCAGGTCGTTGACCCCGTCGAAGTTGAGGGCGCCGCCGACTTTGCCCGCGGCCGTCCAGGCCGCGCCCGACAGGGTGCCCTTGTTGTTCGAGCCGGACCGGTCGTTGGCGACCGTGCCCGTGCCCTCGTCGAACCCGAACGACGCCACCCGGCCCGGCGGCACGGTCGGCGCGGTGTTGGACACCGTGACCGCGACCGGCGCCGAGGTGAGCGAGTTGCCGGTGGGGTCGCGGGCGATCGCAGTCAGTGTCGCGGGCCCGTTGGCCGCCGTCCGGGTGTCCCACGTGACGGCGTACGGCGGGCTGGTGTCCTCGGCGCCGAGGTTGGCGCCGCCGAGCTTGAACTGCACCCCGCTCACACTGGCGGTGCTCGACGCGTCGGCCGACACGGTGATCGGGCCCGAGACGGTCGCGCCCGCGGCCGGGGCCGTGATGTGGCACGACAGGGTGGACACGCCGGCCGTCGAGAACACGAAGTCGGGGCTGCGGGTGGTGTTGCCGGCCCCGTCCTTGGAGATGACCCGGTAGTGGTAGGTCGTCTCGGGGTCGAGCCCCGAGATCGGGGCGCTGTGGGATGTGACCAACGTGCTGTCGACCGGGGTGGTGAAGCCGTAGCTCGACGTCTGCCCGTACTCGACCTGGGTCGTGGCCGGCACGTCCGTGGTCCAGGTCACCCGGGCGGAGCTGGACGTGCGGTCGAGCACGACGACGTTGCTGATCGTCGGCCCCACCGCCGGTGCCGTCGCCGGCTTGACCTCGACCGCCGCCAGGTTCCAGCGGTCGTTGGTGGGGGCAGTGGCCCCGATGGGCACCGACACGCCGACGCCCCGGGTGGGCGCGGTGATCCGCTCCGACCAGAACGTGTCGCCCACGGCGGTGTCGACCCATTGGTGGACCAGCTGCTGGTTCGACGCCAGCGTCCGCCCGGTCGCGCTGTCCCAGTCGTTGCCGACCGCGTGCACCCACGACCCGTCGGCGGTGGTGGTGAGGCTGACCGAGGGCGCGCCGGTCCCTGCCGACCCACTGGCGGTCGCGCCGATCCCGGCCGCGCCGGCGAAGGACACGACGGTCAGCGACTGGTCGAATCCCCCGGACGCCGGGGTCGAGGTGACCTGGGCGTTGAGCAGCAGCGAGGACGCCCACGCGGTCCACACCTCCGACGTGCCGAGCTGGCCGTTGGCCCGCTTGGCCAGGGTCCACGTGAGGCCGGCCCCGGACACGGTGGCCGTCTGGGTGCCGCTCGGCCCGTCGGACGCGACGAAGGCCACCAGCAGCTCGCCCGGCAGCGCCGTCGAGAACACGGGCGTCGTCACGGTGCCGCGGCCGTCGACGAAGCGGGTGACGTCCGCGGTGAGCGGCGTCCCGGCCCCGCCGCCGTTCGCCACCACCACCTGGCACGCGGGGGTCGTGTTGCGGGCGCCGCGCGCGGTCGTGGCCCGCGCCGCCAGCGTGTGGCCGCCGTTGGCGGCGGTGGTCGTGTCCCACGTGAAGCTGTAGGGCGCGGTGGCGTCGACCGGGCCCAGCGGCAGGCCGTCGAGCAGGAACTGGACGCCGGTGACGCCGGTGGCGTCGCTGGCGGTGGCCGTCACGGCCGTGGAGCCGGTGAGCGTCCCGCCCGTCGGCGCGGTCAGGGTCACGGTCGGCAGCGTCCACGCCGGGTGCACCTGGGCGGACAGGACCGTCACGGTGTCGCCGGCGACCCGGACCTTCACGTCGGTGACGTTGTTGGTCTCGTCCTTCTCGACCAGGAAGTTGTCGGGATCGGCGACCGAGCGGAACCAGTAGTCGCCGTTGGCGAGCCCGGCCGCGGGGATCGACTGGCCGGCGTCGCGGTGGTCGTACTCGTCGCCCCAGCCGACCGAGATGCCGAGCGTGGCACGCGGGTCCTGGCAGGCCGCCGCCCGAGTAGCCGGACGCGCCGGCGTGCGGCAGCGAGCCGTCGAAGAGGGCCGAGTCCGCGATGCAGAAACCGACCTTGGGGCTCATCGTGACCGGGGCACCGACCGAGCCGTCGGGCACGATCGCGAACAGCCCGAACTCGGCCAGCGGGTAGTGGTAGTGCCCGTGGACGGCGTGGTAGATGAACCGCCCCACGATCGGGCGCTGGTCGATCACACTCCAGGCGCCGCCGGCGTCATGGGTGTAGATCCGCTGCACGCCGACCGCCGTGTCGGTGGCGGGGTCGTAGCTGGGCTGGATCTCCAGCGGCCCGTCGCCGAAGTTGGCGATGACGTGGGTGTAGCGGAACACCCGCCCGGTCTCGTCGGTCGTGATCGACATCTCGTCGAGCGGGATCACGCTCTGCAGGTCCGGCAGGTGCGGCTGCCCCGCCGGTGCCCCGCCCGCCGGCAGCGGCACCGCCAGCGTCCCCACCGCGAGCGCGCCGAGCGCGCCCGCCACTAGCCACAGACGTCCCGCCCGCATGCGCCTGCCCCTCTGTCCGCCAGATAACCGGTGTGTGTCTAGACGACCACGGCCGGTCGTGGCAAGGCGTGGTGACCGCCCGGGTAGGGCGCGAGGTCAGCAGACCTCGGCGACGTAGGGGTAGGGGTTGACCGGGGACCCGCCGCCGGGGTGGACCTCGAAATGCAGGTGCGGGGTGCCCCGGGCGTTGCCGGTGTCGCCGACGTAGCCGATCACCGTCCCGGCGTCGACGTGGCCGACGCCCACGTTCGCGTACCCGGAGAGGTGGGTGCCGTAGTACATGTCGCCGTTGTCGCCGTAGACGTACCACGACAGCCCGCCCAGGCTGCTCCCTCGGTGCTGCACCTCGCCGGCGACCGGCGCCACGGTCGGCGTCCCCCGGGCCGCGAGCATGTCGACGCCCACGTGGCGGCGGCCGCCGGACCGGGCGGCGCCCCACGTGTCGGTGAACCTGCTGGGCCCGTCGACCGGGCAGGTCACCAGGCGGCCCGCCTGGGCCCGCCGTGCCGCGGCCTCGGCGGCGGCCCGCTGGGCCTCGATCAGGGCCCTGGCGTCGGCGGCGGCCTGCAGCTCGCCGGCGATCTCGTCGCGCCGGGCCTGGCGGGCGGCGGCCTCGGCCGGGTCGGTCGGCTGCGGGCCGGCGGCGTCGGCGGCGAGGGCGGCCCGCACGCTGTTGACGAACTGCGCCTGCCGGCCGACGGCGGCGTTCAGGTCCTCGAGGGCGGCGTCGGCCTCCTCCTTGGCCGCCTCGGCCTGGTCGCGGGCGACCTGCTGGGCGGCCTTGGCCTCGCGCAGCTGCCGCAGCGTCTCCTGCGGCGCCTCCAGGGCGGCGGCCGACTCGTTGGCCTCGAAGTCGAGGATCGCCTGCTTGATCGTGGCGTCGAGCGTCGTGTCCGAGCTGAGGACGTCGAGCGCGGTGCTGGCCGGCGGGTTGATGAACGCATCGATCACGATGGCGTCGCTCACCGCGGTCTGGTCCTCGATCTGGAACTGGAGGTTCGTGAGGGCGTTGTCGGCGTCGGCGAGGGCCTGGTTGGCGGCGGACACGTTGCTCTGGGCCGTCCCCAGCAGGGAGAGCTGGTTGTCGATCTCGACCTGGAGGTCGGTCAGCGTGCCGGCGACGTTGCTGCTGGTCAGGTTGGACACGTCGACCAGCGCGAGATCGCTGCGCGAGCTGTCGTCGCTGCCGGCCTCCTCTTGCTCGGGCGCGGCTCCAGCACCCGTCGGGAGCCCCAGCAGGACGGCGATGGCGACCAGCGCGTAACGGCGGACGACCCTGTGGACGACCATGTCGACTTGAAACGGTAACAAGACAGTCGCTGTGAAGTCATGCAGACGGACCGTGGTCGTCGCGGCGGAGCCCAGGGCACGGTTCGATGTTGACGTCGGGTTCATGTCGCGGCTAGCGTTGGGCACGTTCGGGACGGGTCCGGGCGACACGCGGTACCGGTCGACGAGGCCGGTCACGAGGGGGCACCGCGGATGACGTCGAGGTCGATCGTACGAGGGCTGAAGGCTCGCCATGTCGGCTGCCGGTTCGGGACGCACCCAGGCACACTGCCCGACCGGCGGCCGCGGGCATGCCCTCGCTGACCCCAGATCGTGGCGTGGGGGCGGGGACCCCTTCCCGCCCCGCCCCCGCCCACAACGCCCGTCGATCCACGTGGCGTTCGATCCGCAGCGAGGGGACCCCTTCCCGCCCCGCCCCCGCCCACAACGCCCGTCGATCCACGTGGCGTTCGATCCGCAGCAAGTAGCCTGCTGACGTGGCGATCGAGGTCGATCCCGTCAGCGCCGACAGCGGGCAGCGCGCCGGTCAGGCGGCTGGCGGCCGGCTCCTGACAGCCCGCGGGCTGCGCACCCGCGCCGCGCTCGTCGCCGCCGCCAAGCAGGTGTTCGAGGAGATCCCGTTCACCGAGAGCCGCATCACCGACATCACCGCCCGCGCCGGCGTGGCCAGCGGCACCTTCTACACCTACTTCGACTCCAAGGAAGAGATCTTCCGCGAGGTGGCCGACGCCGTGCTCCTCGAGATGTCCCGCGCCCCCCGGCGCGACCCCGACAACACCGAGGGCGACCTCATCCGCGACATCGAGTACGCCAGCCGCCAGTACTTCCTCGCCTGCGTCCGCAACCCGGGCATCGTGCTCGTCGATCGAGCAGGTGGCGCCCGGCGACAAGGAGGTCGGCAGCGCCCGGCGCCAGACCGTGATCCGCAACGTCAAGCGGGCCGAGCGCTGGATCCGCAGGTTGCAGGAGCAGGGCATCTGCGACGACATCGACCCGTGGACCACGGCAATGGCGCTGCACACGATGAACGTCCGGCTCGCCTACGACCACCTGCTGCCCCACGGCGGCGAGGCCGAGGCCGACGTCGACGACCTGGCCAAGGCCGTCACCCGCATCTGGGCCCGCACGGTGGGCCTCGAACGCGTCGAACCCCGCAAGTCCGGCCAGGACGGGGGCTAACCTCGTCCCCGACGGGAGGGGATGAGCGCGATGGCCAACGAACGATTCGAGCTGGGCGGCGTCAACCACCTGGCGCTCGTGTGCCGCGACATGCAGCGCACGGTCGACTTCTACTCCGGCGTGCTCGGCATGCCGCTGGTCAAGACGATCGAGCTGCCCGTGGGCATGGGTCAGCACTTCTTCTTCGACTGCGGCGGCGGCGACTGCCTGGCGTTCTTCTGGTTCCCCGACGCGCCCGAGCCGGTGCCGGGCGTGTCGGCCCCCAAGGCGCGGCCCGACCAGGGCGAGCTGACGAGCGCCATCGGGTCGATGAACCACGTGGCGTTCACGGTCCCGGCCGAGCGCATCGAGGAGTACCGCGAGCGGCTGCTGGCCGCCGGCGTGGACTGCACCGAGGTCGCCAACCACGACGACAGCGAGTACGGCATCAGCAAGCGGATGCACCCGGGCGTGTTCGTCCGGTCGATCTACTTCATGGACCCCGACGGGATCCTGCTCGAGTTCGCCGCCTGGACGCGTCCCCTCGGCCCCGGCGACGTGCAGCACACGGCTGCCCGCGCCCTGGTCAAGTCGCCGGCAGGCGCACCACCGAGATGACGAACGTGCAGCACACGCCGGCCCGCCCTGGTCAAGTCGCCGGCAGGCGCACCACCGAGATGAAGAACTCGTCGATCTGACGGATCACCTCGACGAACCGGTCGAAGTCGACCGGCTTGGTGACGTATGCGTTGGCGTGGAGGTCGTAGCTGCGCAGCACGTCCTCCTCGGCCTCCGAGGTCGTGAGCACCACGACCGGGATGCGCCGCAGGTCGGGGTCGCCCTTGACGTCCTCGAGCACCTGGCGGCCGTCCCGCCTCGGCAGGTTGAGGTCGAGCAGGATCAGGTCGGGGCGGGTGGCGTCGGCGAAGGGCTCCTGGCCCCGCAGGTAGTCGAGCGCCTCGACCCCGTCGGTGACGACGCTGAGCCGGTTGAGGACCTTGCCCTCCCGCAGCGCCTCGCGGGTCATGAGCACGTCACCGGCGTCGTCTTCGACGAGCAGGACCTCGATCGGGCGGACCGCTTCAGCCAGCATGGGGGTCGTCTTCCTCGTTCGGTCGGGTGGCGGGCAGCGCCAGCTTGAACGTCGCCCCGGGTGGGGGCGTCGGTTCCAGCCAGATGCGACCGCCGTGGTACTCGACGATCTTCTTGGACAGGGCCAGACCGATCCCGGTCCCGGCGTACTCGGTCTTGCGGTGCAGCCTCTTGAAGATGGTGAAGATCTGCTCGGCGTAGTCCGGATCTATACCGATGCCGTTGTCGGCCACCGTGATGATCCACTCGTCCCCCGCGGCGCCGTCGCGGCAGGCTAGCGGTGATGTCCACGACGGGCGGCACGTCCGAACGGAACTTGAGGGCGTTGGCGACGAGGTTCTGCAGCGTCGCCGCCAGCAGCCGCCTGTCGCCGGGCAGCACCGGCAGGTCGCCGACGGTGATGGTGGCGCCGGCGTCCTCCGCCGCCGGCCCGAGCACGTCCACGACGTCCCGGGCCACCGCGCCGAGGTCGACCGGCTCGAACGCCTCGGTCGTGCGGCCGACCCGCGAGAACGTCAGCAGGTCGTTGATCAGGTCCTGCATCCGCTTGGCGCCGTCGACGGCGTAGTGGATGTACTCGTTGGCCCGGTCGTCGAGCTGGTCGGCGTAGCGCATCTGCAGGAGCTGGCAGAACCCCGACACCTTGCGCAGCGGTTCCTGCAGGTCGTGCGATGCGACGTAGGCGAACTGCTCGAGGTCGTCGTTCGAGCGGGCCAGCTCGTCGGCCTGGCGGGCCAGGTCGGCGCTGGCCGCGTTGAGCTGGTCGACCTCTCGAGGATGCGCTGCCGCATGGCGTCGACGTCGGCGCCGAGCCGGACCAGGTCGGGCGAGCCGTCGCCCTGCACCGGGTGGTCGAGGTCGCCGGCGGCGACGACCCGGGCGTCGCGGCCCAGCCGCTCGATCGGCCCGACCACCACCCGGCCCAGCGCGACGACGATGATCACGCCCGAGACGACCAGGCCCCCGACCTGGAGCAGCATGGCCCCCGTGGCGGCCCGGGCGGCGGCGTCCAGGTCGTCGAGCGCCCGGGCCCGCAGGTCGCCGAGGCGCTCGTCCACGGCGTCGATCGAGGCCCGCAGCTCGTCGAAGGACCGCGTGCCCTCGTCGCCGAGGACGGGCAGGGCTTCGGCTGTCTGGCCCTGCTCGATGGCGGCCCGGGCCGGCTCGGCGATGTCGCTGCGCCAGGCGTCGAGCCGCCGCTCGACCTCGTCGAGCTCGGCGTCTACCCGGGTGCCCGAGCCGACGAGGCGGCGCAGGCGGACGAGTGCGTCATCGGCCGCCACCCCGCCGTCGTCGTAGGGCTGGAGGAAGGTGGGGTCGCCGGCCAGCGCGTAGCCCCGGATGCCGGTCTCCTGGTCGAGCGCGGCGGACCGCAGGTTGGCGGTCGCAACCCGGGCCGGGTCCAGGTGCCTCAGCAGGTCGTTGCGGATGTCCCGCTGCCGGGCCTGCAGCACCAGCTGGGTCGCCAGCGTGGCGGCCAGGAGGGCGCCGACCGCGCCCAGCAGCAGCATGAGCCGGGCCCGCAGGGGCAAGCGGGCCGGCCCGTCGTCACGCGCCATCGGCGGCGTCGCCGGGGATCGACACGAGGCACAGGGCGACGTCGTCGGCCAGCGGCCCGCCGTTGCGCCGCTGGACTTCGGCCAGCAGGGCGTCGAGCAGGGCCTGAGCCGTCACGCCGCGGCCGACCCGCGACCCGACCAGCTCGACCAGGGCGTCGAGGCCGAACCGGGCCTTCTCCCCGGGCCCGGTCCGCCCCTCGATCAGCCCGTCGGTGTAGAGCAGCACCGCCGCGCCGGGGCCCAGAGGCACGTCGACCGGGGTCCAGGTGGGCGAGGGCATGACGCCGAGCAGGGGGCCGTACGCCCCGGCGCCGACGACCCGGGTCGGGGGCCCGAGCAGCAGCGGCGGCGGGTGGCCGGCCAGGCGCAGGACGCCGCCGCTCCGGTCCGGCGCGATCACCAGCGTCGCCACGGTGGCGAACGTCAGCGCCTCGACCTCGGTGCGCAGCAGCACGTCGAGCGTCTCCAGCACCTGGCGCTGCGGCAGGCCGGCCAGCGTCAGCGCCCGCCAGGCGCTGCGCAGCCGGGCGGCGAGGGCGGCCGCGTCGGGCCCGTGGCCGGCGACGTCGCCGATCAGCACGCTGATCTCGCCGTCGGCCGCCTCGACGGCGTCGTAGAAGTCGCCGCCCAGCTCGGCGCCCTCGCGGCCGGCGCGGTAGCGGACCGACACCTCGACGTCCGACGAACGCAGCAGCAGTGGCGGCGTCAGCGCCCGCTCCATGCGCATGTTGTCGGCCCGCCGGCGCTCGGCCTCGAACAGGTCGCGGGTCAGTCGGGCGGCCCGTTGGCGCTCGACTGCGTAGCGCACCGACCGGGCCAGGAGCTGGTCGTCGACCCGTCCCTTGACCAGGTAGTCCTGGGCACCGGCGGCCACCGCGCCGATGCCGAGCCGCTCGCTGGCCGCCCCTGTGAGCACGACGACGGGGGTGTGCGGCGCGTCGGCCACCAACCGCTCGACGCCGGCGATGCCGGCGGCATCGGGCAGCCCGACGTCGAGCAGCACGCAGTCGGCGTAGCGGGCGGCCCGGCTGGCCTCGGCCAGGGTCGTCACCCGCTCGATCCGGGCGCCCGGCAGCCCGTCCGCCAGCATCTCCCGCACGAGCAGGGCGTCGCCGTCGTCGTCCTCCACCAGGAGCAGCCGCCAGGCGGCGCTCGCATCCGGCTCCGCGGCCAGGCGACCGAGCACGGACGTCACCGGCGCGGGAACCGTGGCCGGCGCCGGCGCCGGCGCTGGCGCCACCGGCGGTTCCGCCTGGGCGTCGACGCCGGGGCGCGGCGAAGCGAGCGCTGCGTGCTCGTCGCTCACGCGGCTGCGAGCCTCGGCGTGGTGCGCCGGCGGGTTCCCCTCCGCCGGCAGGTGATTGCGTTCAGCGTGTCCTCCCGAACTGGCATGGGACGCGGCCGCATCCTCGCAGAACCTCCGGCGGATGCGAATACCGCGATGCGGGTAGTGAACCATCCCCCGAGCACTGTGGAGGTCAGATGTCGCCTGATCGCGTGACTCCCCCGGTACGGGTCGTGTTGGCCAACGACGACCAGATCATCATCGAGGGACTGCGGGCGATGCTCCTGCCGTACGCGGACCAGGTCGTGGTGGTGGGCACGGCCGAGGGTGATCCCGAGATCATGCTGGCCGCCGACACCCGCACGTCGGCCGACGTCATGCTCATCGACGCCTTCACCCGGGCCGCGGGGGGCATCGACGCGGCGGTCAAGGTCCTGGCGGAGGACCCGCCGTTCGGGGTGGCGGTCTTCACCGACGCCGATGACCTGCGCCTGATGCTCCAGGCGCTCCGCATCGGCGTCCGGGGCTATCTCCTCAAGTCGTCGACCCCGTCCGACCTGGTCGACATGCTGGTCCGCCTGCGCGACGGCGAGGTCGTCGTCGACCACCGCCTCGCCACGGAGGCCACGCTGATGGCCGCCCGCACGATCGACCTCGGCGACTGGCCCGGCGCCCACCTCGGCCTCACCCGGCGGGAGGCCGAGCTGCTCACGCTGCTGGGCGAGGGAGTAGCGCCCCGGGCCGCGGCCGAGACGATGAGCCTGTCGATGGAGACCGTCCGCACCCACACCCGCAACCTCTACCGCAAGCTGCAGGTGAGCGACCGCGCCTCCGCCGTGGCCGTCGCGTGGCGCGAGGGCCTGGTGCGCTGACGAGCTTTTACGCGGGAACGGTCGCTATAGCGACCATTCCCGCGTAAAAAGCGCCAGCGCGACTACCGGATCGTGATCTTGTCGATCAGGCGGGCCCCCGGGTCGCCCCTGGCCGGGCTGATCCAGGCGGCTTCCGGGTCCGTCGCGTCCGGGACCGCGCGCCAGTGGCGGCGTTTGACCGCGTGGTCGATGCCGATGGCGTAGACCGTCAGGGCGCCGGTCGGGTCGACGTGCATGCGCAGGAAGTTCTTGTAGCCGGTGATCCGGGACGCGGCGAACGACTCGTTGGCGTGGGCGCCCAGGCCCGGGATCGCGATCGCCAGGGTCAGGTACACCCCCACCAGCGTCGCCCCCACGATGCCGCCCAGCACCAGCGCGACCGCGCTGGCCGTCACCGCGAACCAACGGTCGTCGACCTGCCTCGCCACCGTGAGCGCCGCCTCCAGGACGAGCACCAAGCCGACCGCCTGGAGCGCCAGGTGGGCCAGGGCCATCCCCAGCCGGACCGCGACCCGCCCCGGCCCCTTGGCCGCCCATGGTGGGGTCCGGGCGAAGGCGAACAGGCCCAGCAGCACGATCAGCACCGACAGCCCGGCGGCCGAGTTGCGGACCAGGCCGCCCGCCACGTCCTGCCAGCCCCAGGTGGCGCCGGCCTCGGCGAAGCTGACGTCCGACGACTCCAGGCTGCGCAGCCCGAACTGGACCGTCCACAGCAGCGACAGCGCCACCAGGCCCGGCACCACCGTGAAGCTCGGGTTGCGCCAGGCCAGCGCCATCGCCCGTCCCGACAGCAGCCGGGACTTCGCCCGGCTCGGGTACGCCGTGACCAGCGCGTAGCGGGCCACCTCGTCGCCCGGCTGGTCGCCCGACACCCGGACGTCCGCCACGCTCGGCAGCACGTGGGTCGGGTGGAGGAACGCCCCGCCGCCGCCCGCCGTGATCTTGTGGGTCGGGCCGGTCTCGCTCGTCCGGCCCCCGGTGCTCGTAGCGGGAGTAGTGGTGGTTGTCGCCGGCGATCGTCAGCCGGAGGTCGATCCCGGCCGGGCGCAGCAGCGTGCGCTCGATGAACGCCAGGTTGTGGTAGGCGCCCGGCTCCCGCGGAGCAGGATCCAGCTCGGCACCGCCGTCGCCAGCACCAGCTGGTCCCCGGTCCGGCCTCGGCCGCCACCGCGGCGAAGAAGTCGAGCTGGGGCTCGTCGATGAGGCTGTCCGACTCGATGTCGACGCCCCACAGCCACCAGCGCTGGGGCAGCTCGACCGCGAAGTAGCTGCGGGTCTGGCGGGTCCGCCAGCCGCCGAGCCACTGGCCCTGGCCGAACAGGCGCAGGAAGCCCGTGAGCCCGTCGTACCAGTCGTGGTTGCCGGGGATGGCGTACACCGTCGGGCTGTCCGCCGCCGTCCACGGCAGCGCCGCCCGCCACGGCCCGACCAGGCGGTTCTCGTACGCCTCGCTGCTGGCCGCCGGGTAGACCTCGTCGCCGCCGAGCACCAGCAGCCGGCCCCGGGGCAGCGGGTGGTCGAGCCCGTCGACCGCCAGCTCGCGCCGCGCCGCCCCGGGGCGACCGTGGCCGTCGCCTCGAACCCGTCGCCCGTGTCGGCCACGTAGTCGACCCACAGATCGTCGCGGCCGGCGTAGCGGCGGTCGGGCTCGCACGGCTTGGACGTCTGCAGCTCGCGCTTGTCGAGGAACTGGCCGAACACCGACGTGAGCCCCACGTGCAGCGCGGAGCCGGCCATCACCCCCGGGCTGAACCACCGCACCGCCGGCTGCGGCTCGAACCCCAGCTGCGCCCGGTCGAGGCGCTGGGGGCGGGGCGGCGGCACGTCCGCCGGGCGTGCTGCCAGGCGCCCCGCCGGACGCCGCTCCCCGAGGTCCATCGCTGCATCATTGCCCCTCAAGCGACGGGAGCGCGGCGGACGCCCCGGGCGATCTCCACCTCCTCGCGGGCGGCGATCACGAGACACGCGGGCCTGCGACCGGCGGTCCGTCACCTCGGTGTCCGGCCGGGCGGCGACGTTGGCCTCCGGGTCGGCGGCGACGCCCAGGAACCCCAGCCCGCCGCACGTGGCCGCCCGGACCGCGGCCGACCGCTCGCCGACCCCGCCGGTGAACACCAGGGCGTCGAGCCCGCCGAGGCTGGCCGCCATCGCCGCCACCGCCGCCCGCAGCCGGTGGACGTACACCGCGAGCGCCAGGCCCGCGTCGCCGTCGCCCGCGGCCGCCCGCTCGGTCACCGTCCGCATGTCGGCCGTGCCGGCGAGGGCGACCAGGCCGGAGCGGTGCTCCAGCGCGTCGGTCACCTCGGCCGGATCGAGGCCCTGCTCGGTGAGCAGCCACAGCACCGCCCCGGGGTCGACCGACCCTGACCGGGTGGCCATGACCAGGCCCTCCAGCGGGGTGAAGCCCATCGTCGTGTCGACCGACCGGCCGTCGCGCACGGCCGCCAGCGACGCCCCCGCCCCGAGGTGGCAGGTGACGATGCGGTGGGGTGGCGCGCCCAGCTCCACCGCCCGCCGGGACGCGTAGGCGTGCGACAGGCCGTGGAAGCCGTAGCGACGCAGCCCGAGGTCGGCCCGCCAGCCGGCCGGCACCGCGTAGGTGTACGCCTCCGGCGGCAGCGTGGCGTGGAACGACGTGTCGAAGCACGCGACGGTGGGCACCTCCGGCCGGGCGCGGGACACGGCGTCGAGGGCGGCGAGCGTGAGCGGCTGGTGCAGCGGGGCCAGCGCCGTCAGCGCCGCGATCCGGTCCCGGACGTCGCCCGCCACCACGACCGGCGCCAGGAACTCGCGGCCGCCGTGCACCACCCGGTGGCCGACGGCGTCGACCGGCCCGAGCCCGTCCAGCTCGGACGCCAGGTGGTCGGGGGCGATCCGGTCGACCCGGGGCAGATCGGCGGCCGCCACCGTGTCGTCGTGGGGGTCGACCACGCGCAGCTTGAGGCTGGACGAGCCGGCGTTGACCACCAGGACGCGCACGGCGGCCGCCCGACGTCAGCCGGGCCAGGACCAGTCATGCACGGCGGGCAGGTCGTCGCCGACGGCGCGCGTGTAGTCCCGCGCCTCGCGCCGCCGGGCCTTCATCTCGGAGCGCACCTCGGCCACCGCCACGCCCAGCGACGGCACCCGGTCGGCCACGTCCATCACCAGGTGGAAACGGTCGAGGTCGTTGAGCATCACCATGTCGAACGGCGTCGTGGTGGTGCCCTCCTCCTTGTAGCCGCGCACGTGGATGTTGTGGTGGTTGGCCCGGCGGTACGTCAGCTGGTGGATCAGCGACGGGTAGCCGTGCCAGGCGAAGATCACCGGCCTGTCCTTGGTGAACAGGGCGTCGAACTCGGTGTCGGTCATGCCGTGCGGGTGCTCGGACGACGGCTGGAGCCGCATGAGGTCGACGACGTTGACCACCCGCACCTTCAGGTCCGGCAGCCGGCGGCGCAGGATGTCGACCGCCGCCAGCGTCTCCAGCGTGGGCACGTCGCCGCAGCACGCCATGACGACGTCGGGTTCGCCGCCGCCCGCCAGGCCCGGCGACGACGCCCACGCCCACTCGCCGGCGCCGGCCGTGCAGTGGGCGACGGCGGAGTCCATGTCGAGCCAGTCGGGCAACGGGTTCTTGCCGGCCACGATCACGTTGACGTAGTCGCGGCTGCGCAGGCAGTGGTCCGCCACCGACAGCAGGCAGTTGGCGTCGGGCGGCAGGTAGACCCGCACGACCTCGGCCTTCTTGTTGACCACCACGTCGAGGAACCCGGGGTCCTGGTGGGAGAACCCGTTGTGGTCCTGGCGCCACACGTGGCTCGACAGGAAGTAGTTGAACGACGCGATCGGCGCCCGCCACTGGAGCTCCCGCGTGACCTGGAGCCACTTGGCGTGCTGGTTGAACATCGCGTCGACGATGTGGACGAACGCCTCGTAGCAGTTGAACAGGCCGTGGCGGCCGGTGAGCGTGTAGCCCTCCAACCAGCCCTGGCACAGATGCTCGGACAGGACCTCCATCACCCGGCCCGCCGGCGCCAGGGCGTCGTCGCCCTCCTCGATGCGGCCCAGCCACACCCGGGACGTGACGTCGAGCACCGCGCCCAGGCGGTTCGACCGGGTCTCGTCCGGGCCCATGATCCGGAAGGTCTCCGGGTTGCGGACGACAACGTCACGCAGCCACTCGCCCATGACCCGCGCCGGCTCGGACGACGTGTGGCCGGGGCGCGGCACGCCGACCGCGTACTCGCGGAAGTCGGGCAGGTCGAGGTCGCGGCGCAGCAGGCCGCCGTTGGCGTGGGGGTTGCAGCCCATGCGCCGCCGGCCCGACGGCGACAGCGCCGCCACCCGCCCCGCAGCCGGCCGGACTCGTCGAACAGCTCCTCGGGCCGGTAGCTGCGCATCCACTCCTCGAGCAGTCGCAGGTGGTCGGGGTTCTCGGCCAGGTTGGCCAGCGGAACCTGGTGCGAGCGGAACGTGCCCTCGACCCGCTGGCCGTCGACCTCCTTGGGCCCGGTCCAGCCCTTGGGCGTGCGCAGCACGATCATCGGCCACCGGGGCCGCTCGGTGTCGCCGCCCTCCCGCCAGCCGCGCTGGGCGGCGGCGATCTCGTCGAGCGCCCGGTCGAGCGTGTCGGCCATGTCCCGGTGGACCTGGGTGGGGTCGTCGCCGGCCACGACGTGGACCGTGTGGCCGTAGCCCTCGAGCAGCGACACCAGCTCGCCGTCGGGGATGCGGGCGAGCACCGTGGGGTTGGCGATCTTGTACCCGTTGAGGTGGAGGATCGGCAGGACCGCCCCGTCGGTGACCGGGTTGAGGAACTTGTTCGAGTGCCAGGCCCCGGCGAGCGGGCCGGTCTCGGCCTCGCCGTCGCCGACCACGCACGCCACCACGAGGTCGGGGTTGTCGAACGCCGCCCCGTAGGCGTGGGCGAGGGCGTAGCCCAGCTCGCCGCCCTCGTGTATCGAGCCCGGGGTCTCGGGCGCGGCGTGGCTGGGGATGCCGCCCGGGAACGAGAACTGGCGGAACAGCGCCCGCAGGCCGTCTCGTCCTGGCTGATCGCCGGGTAGGTCTCGCTGTAGGTGCCCTCCAGGTAGGTGTTGGCGACCATGCCCGGCCCGCCGTGGCCGGGACCGCAGATGTAGATGACGTCGAGGTCGCGGGCGAGGATCACGCGGTTGAGATGGGCGTAGATGAGGTTCAGCCCGGGCGTCGTGCCCCAGTGGCCGAGCAGGCGGGGCTTGACGTGGTCGAGCGACAGGGGCTGGCGCAGCAGCGGGTTGTCCAGCAGGTAGATCTGTCCGACGGACAGGTAGTTCGCGGCGCGCCACCAGGCATCGACGAGGGCGAGGTCGTCGACCGTGGCGGACTCGGCGGGAGGAGCGGTGGTCGCCATATCCGAAGGCTTCCACATGTTCACGCTGAGTAGGCATGAACTTCACGCAAATTCGTGCGATGGCGGCTGCGGGGTGCGGTGCTGTCGGCGGCCCGATTCCCTAGCCTGACTCTCTGACGTGGGAGAATGATCGTTACGCGACTCGGGCGGGCAGCGGAGGGAGTGCGGGGCGTGGATTTCAGGTTGCTTGGCAACCTCGAGGTGGCCAGTGACGGCGGGGTCGTCGATGTGGGCGGGACCCAGCCGCGGACAGTGTTGGCGATGCTGCTGGTGGCGGGCGGGCGCGTGGTCCCGGCCGAGTCGATCATCGAGGCGTTGTGGGGCCAGAACCCGCCCGACTCGGCCGCCGGCACCCTGCAGAGCTACGTCTCCCGGCTGCGGCGGGCGCTCGTGCCCGGCGGCCCCCGGGGCGAGGCGGCGCGCATGCTGGCATGGGACCCGCCGGGCTACAAGCTGATCGTCGGGTCCAAGGCGCTCGACACCCGGCGGTTCGAGACGATGGCCGACCAGGGCCGGGGCATGCTGCTGGCCGGCGACTACGCGGCGGCGCGGGACATGCTGGCCGCCGCGCTGGAGCTGTGGCGGGGGCCGGCGCTGCTGGAGTTCGCCCATCTCGACTTCGCCTGGGGCTTCGCCGCCAAGCTGGAGGAGCGGCGGCTCATCGCGACGGAGGACCGCATCGACGCCGACCTCCGGCTCGGGCGACACGCCGCGGTCGTGGGGGAGCTCGGCGAGCTGATCGCCGCCCACCCGCTGCGCGAGCAGTTGCGCCACCACATGGCCCTGGCGCTGTACCGCTCCGGCCGGCAGGCCGAGGCGCTGCGCATCCTCGACGACGCCCGCCGCACGCTGCGTGACCAGCTCGGCATCGACCCCGGCCGGCCGCTGGTCGAGCTGGAGACCGCGATCCTCACCCACGACACCGGCCTCGACCTGGTCGAGGCGCCGCCCGGCGCGCCGGGCCCGGCGGGCGGCGGGGCGGCGCCGTCCCCGGGGGTCCAGCCGGGCGCGGCGGAGGCCGTCGCGGCGGTGCGGACCGCACCCGCGATCGGCGTCCCGGTCGGCGGCACCGGCGCCGGGGACGGCGTGCGGGGCCTGGAGGCGCCCGGCGGCATCCTGGCGCCCGGCGCCCGGCTGGTCGGGCGGGGCCTGGAGCTGCGGCAGGCGATCGCCGCCCTCGACGAGGCCCGGGCGTCGAGCCGGATCGTCCTGGTCGAGGGCGAGCCGGGCATCGGCAAGACCCGGCTGCTGGAGGAGCTGGCCGCCGAGGCCCGGTCGCGGGGCACGGTGGTGTTGTGGGGCCGGGCGTTCGAGGGCGGCGCCACCCCGGCGTTCTGGCCGTGGCTGCCCCCGTTGCGGACGATCGTCGCCAACCGGGCTCCCGCCGACATCGCCCCGGAGCTGGCCAACCTGGTGTCGGCCGGCGAGGGGACGGCGGCGGGCGCCGAGCGCAGCCGGTTCCAGCTGTTCGACGCCGTGCACCGTTTGATCGCCGACGCGGCGGCGACGACGCCGCTGATGATCGTTCTCGACGACATCCAGTGGGCCGACATGGCCTCGCTGGAGCTGCTGACCTTCGTCGCCGGCCAGGTCCTGTCCGATCGGGTGCTGCTGGCCTGCTCGGTCCGCCAGCTGGAGGTCGGCCGCAACGACGCGGTCGTCGAGGCGCTGGCGGCGCTGTCCCGTGCGGCCGCCACCCGCCGCATCTTCCTCCGGGGCCTGTCGCACGCCGACACCGGCGAGCTCATCGCGCTGGCCGCCGGGTCCGACGTGGCCCAGGACGTGACCGCCGCCATCCAGCTGCGCGCCGAGGGCAACCCGTTCTTCGCCACCGAGCTGGCCCGGCTCGTGGTCGCCGAGCGGGCCGCCGCCGACCTGCTCGGCGTGGTGTCGCCGGGCGGCGACGTGCCCTCGGGCGTGCGGGACGTGGTGCGGCGGCGCATCGCCCTGCTGCCCGACGAGACCGTGGCGCTGCTCCAGGTGGCGGGGGTCATCGGCCGTGAGGTCGACCTCGACCTGCTCGCGGCGGCGGCCGGCGCCGACTTCGACACGATCCTCGACGACATCGAGCCGGCGGTCGTCCACCGTCTGCTGGAGCCGGTGCCCGACCGGCCGGCGACGTTCCGGTTCTCGCACGCCCTGGTGCGCGAGGCGGTGGTCGACGACGTGTCGGCGCTGCGGCGGGCCCGCATCCACCTGAAGGTGGCCGACGCCCTGGCCGCCACGGTCGGCGACCTGGACGACGCGGCCGAGATCATCGCCGAGCACCTGTGGGCGGCCGCGCCGATCGGCGTGGGGCAGCGGGCGGCCGAGGCGAACGAGCGGGCCGCGGAGGTGGCGGTCCGGCGCTACGCGTTCGAGTCGGCCGAGGCGCTGCTGGAGCGGGCCGTCCAGCTCCGGCGGGCATCGACGCGCTCGACGCTGGACACCGAGGCCGAGCTGACCGCGATCAGCCGCCTGCTGTCGATCCAGCGCTCGGTGGCCGGCTACGCCAGCGTCGCCGCGTCGCCCCACCTGCGGCGGGCCAAGGAGCTGGCCCGGCGGATCGAGCGGAGCGACATCCTGACCCGGCTGCTGTGGACCGAGTGGGCCGCCTACGACACGATGTGCGACTTCGCGCGGTCCGACGCCATCGCCGACCAGCTCTGGGAGCTGGCGTCGGACAGCGACGACCCCCTCGTCCGGGCGGCGGGCCTCAGCGCGGTCGGCATCAGCCACTGGCACCACGGCCGGGTGAGCGAGGGCAGCGCCCGGCTGGACGAGGCCGTGGAGGCCGGGGCGAAGGCGGTCGCCCCGGCGGCGACGCTGGGCCTCGACCTGGAGGTCCTGCTGCTGCCCCACCCGTTCAGCCGCTTCCTGCACGTGCTGACGGGGGCGAGCGACCCGGAGGCGAGCGAGGCCATGTTCTCGGAGCTGGCGGCGCTGGCCCCGGACCGCTACGCGGTCTCGCTGGTGATGATGTTCTCGGCGGCCGGCGCGGTGGCCACGGGCCACCCCGAGTGGGCCGAGCGCGCCGCCCGCCGGGGCATCGACGCCGACCCGGAGTCGACGTTCAGCTTCTGGGGGCGGGGCCTGGCCGGCTACCTGGCCGCGGCGCTCATCGACCAGGGCCGCCTCGAGGAGGGCCTGCCGATGATCGACGCCGCGATCGAGCAGTTCGTCTCGGGCGGTGGCCGGACCGGGGTGGTGGTCTTCCGCGCCGCCCGGGCCACCGGCCTGGCCGAGGCGCTGCACCTCGACGCGGCCGAGGCCGCGGTGGCGTCGGCGTACCGCGAGCTGGCGACGTACGGCGAGCGCTTCGCGGAGCCCCTGGTGCTCGAGGCCGACGCCCGCTTCCGCCACGCCGCGGGGCGACGACCCCGTGGCGATCCGGGACCTGTTCGTGAAGGCGCACGACCTGGCCGCGTCGCAGGGCTCGCTCGCCATCGCGGACCGCATCACCGCACGGATGTCGCGGGTCCTGGGGTGAGAGGCTGCGCCGACAGGCGTAGCCGTGGCCCGAGACGCGGCCTCAGGCCGTCATGAGCTTCACCGCTTGGTGCAGCATGACCGGCACCGCCCGCTGGTGGGGACCCGACACGAGGGACCAGACGAGTGCCGCGGGGGGCCGGTCGTAGCGGAGCGACAGCGACAGGGACACCTGCTCGTGCTCGACCAGGCAGACGGCCTGGGCGGTCATGTACCAGGAGGCCGTCTCGACGCGGAGCCAGTCGTCGCCGCGCGCCGCGATCTTCCAGCCCTGCACGTGGTCGGGTGAGCGCGGCGGTCCGAGACGCAGGCCGATCAGCCGCCACAGCTTGCGGGCGTTGCGGGCCGCGACGGGGGCCCGCTCGAGGATCGCACGGGCCCACTCCTCGGCGGAGCTGTCCGCGGCCTTCGCCGTCGCGACGGTGAACAGGTCGACGTAGTCGGGCTCGGCCAGGGTGGTGAGGGCGAGGACCTCCGGAGGGACGTCGTGCACGCCGACGAGGCTCGACACCATGCTCATGGCAAGTAACATACGCGCATGTCTGTATGTGATGCAACGTGACGACGGCCACGGCTGGCGCCAGGCCCGCTCGACGGACCCAGGCCGACCGGCGCGCCCAGACCCAGAGCGCCCTGCTGGAGGCCGCGGCGCGCGGCCTCTCCCGGCACGGGTACTCGAACCTGGTCCTGGAGCGCGTGGCCGCGGAGGCCGGCTACACGCGAGGTGCCCTGTACCACCTGTTCGCCGGCAAGGAGGACCTGGCGCTGGCCGTGGTGGAGTGGGTCAGGGAGTCCTGGTATGCGGAGGTCGGCGTGCTCCTCGACGATGTCACGGACCCGGTCGGCACGCTCGTCGCCGTCGCCCGGGGCCACGCGGTCTTCTGCCGCCGCGATGTCGCCCGCGTGATGATCACCCTCCGGGTCGAGTTCAGTGGGATGGACCACCCCGTCGGGCGCAAGCTCCGTGACGTCGAGCGAGAGCTCTTCGCCGACTGTGCGCGGCTCATCGCGGCCGGGCGCCGAACCGGAGCGATCCCGCCCGGACCGCCGGTGCGCGCCATGGCGCGCGCCTACCTCGGCGCCGTCGAAGGGCTGGTGATCAACCTCGCCGGGAGACCACCGTTCGACGCGGTGCTCGCCGAACGGGCGGTCCGCGGCGTGCTCGGCCTGCCGCCCGCGAGCTCCAGCGACTCCGCCAGGCACGCGTAGTGCTCCAGGGCCTCGTTGAGGCAGCAGTCGCCCTGGAGCCGCAGGATCACCTCGTGGGCACCGGCGGCGCGGGTGGCGTCGAGGTCGTCGGCGACCTGCTCGAACGAGCCGGTGTAGTCCGTGCGGTCCGGGCCCTCGATCGGGCGGTCGGTCAGGGCCACCGTGGCCCGTACGACCATCTGCAGCGTGTCCGGGTCGCGGCCGTAGCCGGCCGCCAGCGCCCGCACCGTCGTCCACATCGGGGCCAGCAGCTCGACCGGGACGCCGGCCGGGTTCCAGCCGTCCGCCCGGCGGGCCACGCGGTCGAGGCCCTCCCGGGTCGTGGCGGCGAGCAGCACCGGGGGACGCGGGCTCTGGGCCGGCTTGGGGCCCATGAACGCCGGGGCGATCCGCTGGTGCCTGCCCTCGTAGGCCACCGGGTCGGGGCCCCACGCCGCGGCCAGCACGTCCAGGGCCTCCTCGAGCCGGCGGCCCAGCTCGCGCTGGGGGACGCCGACCGCCTCGTACTCGTCCAGCGACCAGCCCAGGCCCAGCCCGACCGTCAGGCGGCCGTCGCTGAGCACGTCCAGCGACGCCAGCGACCGGGCCAGCAGGGCCGGGCGGTACCACGGCGCCACCAGCACGCTCGTGCCGAGGCGCACCCGCTGCGTCACCGCCGCGGCGTAGGTGAGCACCGCGAGCGGGTCGAGGAAGCTGGCGGCGTCCGCGGCCAGCTCCGCGCCGGGGACGTCGCCGCGCTCGCTCCGGGGGGAGACCGGAGCGAGCAGCCGGTCGAGCACCCAGATCGACGAGTACCCGACCTGCTCGGCGGCCACGGCGGCCGACCGGATGGATGCGGGGTCGGCGAGCCGGCCGATCTGGGCGAGCGAGACGCCGATCCTCATGGGTCCTCTTCTCTTGCGATGTGCTCGGGCACGCACCGTTGTCCCCCGCCGCGCTCGCAGCCGGCTTGACGATCACTTGACGCGGCCTCCGAGCCCGGCTGACCAGTCCCGCGGGCGACGCCCTCCTCGGCCCGACGCGTTCTGTACGCGGAAACGGTCGCCATAGCGACCAGTTCCGCGTACAAAACGCTCAGCGGGACGCGTGTTACGCTCTCGCCGCGGCCCGAATCGCTCGGCAGCGGCGGCGCGCGGCCAGAATGCGTGCTCGTGGCCACCATGAACGCCTACCGGATCGTGCGCTGGGGCGAGCCGCCCGTGCTCGCCGAGGCGCCGGTGCCCGAGCCGGGGCCGGGCGAGGTGCTGGTCGAGGTGGCGGGCAACGGGCTGTGCCACTCCGACCTGACGATGGCCCAGATGCCGGCCGAGGTCGCCGAGGCGCTCGGCTGGTCGCTGCCGTTCACGCTCGGCCACGAGATCGCCGGCCGCATCGCCGGGCTCGGGGCCGGGGTCACCGGGTTCGCCGAGGGCGATGCGGTGGCTCTCGTGTCCCCGGCGTCGTGCGGCGAGTGCCCGGCGTGCCGGCGCGGGCGGGACAGCGCCTGCCCCCACGGGCTCGCCGGCCGGGGCTACGGGCGCGACGGCGGGCTCGCCCGCTACGTGGTGGCCCCGGCCCCCCGGGCGTTGATCCCGCTGGGGGACCTCGACCCGCTGCTGGCCGGGCCGCTGACCGACGCCGGCGCCACCGCCCACCACGCCGTCGCCCGGGTCGCCGCCCGGCTGGGCGACGGCGACACGGCCGTCGTCGTCGGCGCGGGCGGGCTGGGCGGTTTCGCGGTCCAGCTCCTGCGGGCGCTCACGCCGGCCCGGGTCGTCGCCGTCGACACGAGCCCCGGGCGGCGCGAGGTGGCGGTCGCGCTCGGCGCCCACGACGTCGCGGTCGACGTGGCGGGCGCGGTTCCTGCCGGCGGGGCCGAGGTCGTGCTCGACTTCGTCGGCACCGACGACACCATCCGCGCGGGCGTCGCCGGGGTGCGGCCCTACGGGGCGTTCGGCC
The DNA here is from genome assembly GCA_963830865.1 of uncultured Acidimicrobiales bacterium. Taxonomy (GTDB): domain Bacteria; phylum Actinomycetota; class Acidimicrobiia; order Acidimicrobiales; family VFJN01; genus ZC4RG19. The sequence continues at coordinate 81,277 of CAWHNU010000006.1, forward strand.
TGGTGGGCGCGGCGGGCGGGACGCTGCGGCGCCCATGGTTCGGCGGCCTGCCCCGCGACGGCGAGGTGTTCACGTTCCAGGGCTCGGGCATCGCGGACGTCGAGGCGGTGGTGGCGCTGGCGGCGGCGGGCCGCATCCGCAGCGAGGTCGACCTGTTCCCCCTGTCCCGGGTGGCCGAGGCGTACGAGGCGATGGAGCGGGGCCGGCTGCGGGGCCGGGCGGTGGTGGTCCCCGACGCCTGACCGGAGCCAGCCCGGATCGGCGATCATGGCGGCCATGGACCTGCTCGAGGGCATCGCCACCACCCGGGCGATCCGCCGCTTCCGCCCCGACCCGATCCCCGAGGCCGACCTGGCGTCGATCCTGTGGCACGCCACCCGGGCGCCGTCGGGGTCCAACCGCCAGCCGGCCCGGTTCGTCGTGCTGCGTGACGGCCCCCGGGCGGTCGAGGCCAAGGCGGTGCTCGGCCGGGGGTTCCGCCGGGGTTGGGGCGGCAAGCGCACCGACCACGGCTTCGACCGCGGCTCGGGCGAGGACCCGGCGTCGCCCAAGGCCCGGTCCGCCCAGGCGATGCAGCGCTTCGTGGACCGGTTCGAGGAGACGCCGGTGGTCGTGCTGGCCTGCATCGAGCGGTGGCGGGCGCCGCACATCTCCGAGGGCGGCTCGGTCTACCCGGCGTGCCAGAACCTGCTGCTGGCGGCCCGGGCGCTCGGCTACGGCGGGGTCCTGTCGATGTGGCACGCCTACGTCGAGGACGAGCTCCGGGCGGTGCTCGCCATCCCCGAGCAGGTCGTGATCGCGGCGACGATCGCCCTGGGCATCCCGGAGGGCCACCACGGCCCGGTCCGGCGCATGCCGCTCGGCGAGGTCGTGTACGACGACCGCTGGGACGGGGAGGCGGCGTGGGCGGTCGACCCGCCGGGCACCCGGTTCACCCGGTCGGGCCCGAGGACGGAGTCCCGGTGATGGACGACCTCCCCCCGGGCACCGAGCGCCACCCGTGGAACCGGGACTTCGCGTGGTCGCTGCCCGCGGCGGCCCCGACGACGCTGACGGCGCACCAGAAAACGGCGTTCGACCGGGACGGGTACGTGGTGCTGCCCGGGGTCGCCGACGTGGCCGACGTGGCGGCGGTGACCGCCGACCTCGACGCGCTGGAGGCGGGCGTCGACCGCTACCTGGCGGCCCAGGAGGGGGAGCGGGCCAGCATCGCCGAGCGGGGGGCGATCACCTTCACGGTCCACCCGGTGCTGCGGTCGGCGGCGGCCCGGCGGTTCGTGCGGCTGCCCACCCTGGTCGGCCTGGCCCGGGACCTGCTGGGCCCGGACGTCAACCTGTACTGGGACCAGGCGGTCTACAAGAAGCCGGAGAAGCCCCGCCGCTTCCCGTGGCACCAGGACACGGGCTACACGTACGTCGAGCCCCAGCACTACCTGACGGCCTGGGTGGCGCTGACCGACGCCACGGTCGCCAACGGCTGCCCGTGGATCCTGCCGGGCGTCCACCGGGCCGGCACCCTGCGCCACCACTGGGTCGACCCGATCGGCTGGCAGTGCGTCCCGGCCGAGGGCGTGGTCGACGGGGCGGTGGCGGCCGAGGTGCCCGCAGGCGGGGCGGTGGTGTTCTCGTCGCTGACACCGCACTTCACGGGGCCGAACACGACCGACGGGGTGCGCAAGGCGTACATCGTGCAGTACGCCGCCGACGGCACCGTGACGCTCGCTGGCGACTGGCAGCACGACGGGGAGCCGTCGGGGTCGTCGCCATGCGACGACCCCGAGCGACAGTTCCCGGTGCTGCGGGGCGGCGCACCCACCAACTGACAGCGGATCCGCACCGTCACGGCACCGAGCGCTGTCAGAATCGGGGAGTGGCCCTCAGCCCGCCGTCTTGGCGGCGCTGGCTTCCGGCCGGTCGATGATCATGTCTGCCAGCAGGCGAACCAGGTCCGGGCCGGCCTTGGCCGGCGAGCCCGCGTCGTACGGGGGTTGGGGGTCGTACTCGATGCCCAGCTGGATGGCCCGGGCGACGTCGTCGCCGGCGATCTGGCCGGCCAGCCACAGGGCCATGTCGATGCCGGACGACACGCCGGCCGCCGTCACGATCTTGCCCTGGGGGACGACCCGGGCATCGGTCGTGCGCCCGACCAGCGGGGCCAGCTCGCCCATCGCCGCCCAGTGGGTCGTCGCCTCCAGGCCCTTCAGCAGGCCCGCGGCGCCCAGGATCAGCGACCCCGTGCACACCGACGTCGTCCACTGCGTCGTCTCGTGGATCCTCGCCAGCCAGGCGTGCAGCCTGCCCGGCTCCAGCATCGCCCGGGTGCCCGGGCCGCCCGGGACCATCACGATGTCGCACGCGTCGACCTCGTCCAGGGTCTCGTCGACCGTGACCGCCAGCATGCGGGTGTCGGTGCGGACCGGGCCGGTGCGCTCGCCCACGAACGTGACCTCGGCGCCGGGCAGGCGCGACAGCACCTCGTACGGGCCGATGGCGTCCAGGGCCGTGAACCGGTCGAACAGGGGGATGACTATGAGCACGAGCGTCTCCTTCGCTGCTCAGGCGCCGACTGCGAAGTGTCGGCGGTACATCCCGGGCGTCGTTCCCAACGTGCGGCGGAACGCCCGGTGCATGGTCTCGACCGTGCCGAAGCCGCAGTCGGCGGCGATCGTCGCGGTCGTGCGGTGGGTGGTCTCCAGCAGCCGGCGGGCCGCCTCCACCCTGGCCGCCTGGACGTACGCGGCCGGCGTCGTGCCGACCTCGGCGGCGAACGTGCGGGCGAACGTCCTCGGGCTCATCGCCGCCGCGCCGGGCCAGCGCCGGCACCGACAGGTCGCCGTCCAGGTGGTCGGCGATGTGGGCCACCACCTCCCGCAGCGGGCGGCGCTCGGCCGCCCCGGCCGCCATCTGGACGCTGAACTGCGACTGCCCGCCGCCCCGCCGCGTGAACAGCACAAGCTGGCGGGCCACGTCCAGCGCCACCGCCCCGCCGTGGTCGTCCTCGACCATCGCCAGGGCCAGGTCCATGCCCGCCGTGACTCCCGCCGACGTCCACACGTCGCCGTCGCGGACGTAGATGCGGTCGGCCTCCACCGCCACGTCGGGGTAGAGGCGGGCCAGCAGGGTGCACGCCGACCAGTGGGTCGTCGCCCGCCGTCCCGCCAGCAGCCCGGCCGCCGCCAGGACGAACGCGCCGCTGCACACCGACGCGACCCGCCGGCTGCGGTCCGCGGCCACGGCCACCCACGACGTCAGCTCCCGGTCGCGGGCGGCGTCCGCCGTGCCCTCGCCGCCGGCGACGACCAGCGTGTCGATCGGCCCCCGCCAGCCGGCGGCCCGAGCCGTCGCCAGCCCCAGCCCGGACGACGTGACCACCTCGCCCCCCTCCTGCGACACGACCGTCGGCGCGTAGGCGGGCCGGGGCAGGTAGCGGTTGGCCATGGCGAAGACCTCGACCGGGCCGGTGACGTCGAGCGCCTGCACGTCCGGGAAGGCGACGATCACGACCGGCCGGGGGCTGTCCACCACCCCATCGTCGGGCCCTCGCCGGCTGGCAGCAAGGACGATGTCGTGACAATTTCTGCCACGAGACGGAGGGGTCGCGTCCGACGGTTAGGGTGCGGGCGGACTCCCTCTCTGTCTGAATGATTGATGACGAACCGTCGATCGCCACCATCGATCGCGGCACCCGGGCGATCGGTCACGCCGATCGCCACCCGGCACTACCGCGACGTTCCGCTCCGCCGCCTGGTCGCGGCCAAGGCCGACCATGTGGTGTCGGTGTGCATCCCCGCGCACAACGAGGAGGCCACGGTCGGGCGCGTGGTCGGCAAGGTCCGCCGCTGGCTCGTCGACCGGCTCGGCCTCGTCGACGAGGTGCTGGTCATGGACGACCACTCGACCGACGCGACCGCCGCCGTGGCGGCGGCGGCCGGCGCACGGGTGGTGTCGGCCGCCGACGTGCTCGCCGACGTGGCCGGCGGGTCGGGCAAGGGCGAGGCGCTGTGGCGCTCGCTGTACGTGGCCCGGGGCGACATCGTGCTGTGGTGCGACGCCGACATCGCGGACTTCGGGTCGCGCTTCGTCGTCGGGCTGCTCGCCCCGCTGCTCACCGAGCCCGAGGTCAGCTTCGTGAAGGGCTACTACGAGCGCCCCACGGCCGGCGGCACCGGCGGCCGCACGACCGAGCTGATGGCCCGGCCCCTCCTCGCCACGCTGTTCCCCCACCTGTCGACGATCATGCAGCCGCTGTCGGGCGAGTTCGGCGGCCGCCGCGAGCTGCTGGAACGGCTGCACTTCGTCCGGGGCTACGGCGTCGACCTCGGGCTGCTCATCGACGCGGCCGAGGCGGTCGGGCCGCGGGGGATCGTGCAGGTCGACCTCGGCACACGCGTCCACCGCAACCGCACCCTCGACGAGCTCGGCCCCCAGGCGCTCACCGTGCTGCAGACCGCGCTCGACCGGGCCGGCGTCCGGGCGGCCAACCCGGCGACCCTGCTGCGCCCGGGCCACCCGCCGCTGGTGCGGGCGTTCGCCGAGCTGCCGCCGCTGGTCACCCTCCCGCCGCGCCGCCCTCGGGTGGCCCGCCCGGAGCCCGTCGCTACCGTGGGTGGGTGACCGCCGCTCCCCGCCTGATCCTGCGGGGCCGCCCCGTCGACCTGGCGGCGCCGGTGCTGATGGGCATCGTCAACGCCACGCCGGACTCGTTCTCGGACGGCGGCGAGCACCCGACCACGCAGGCGCGGGTGGCCCGGGCGCTGGACCTGGCCGGCCAGGGGGCCGGGATGATCGACGTCGGCGGCCAGTCCGGGATCACCGGCGTGCCCGAGGTGCCCGAGGACGAGGAGATCACCCGCGTCGTGCCGCTCGTGGCGGCATTGCGGGCCGCGGCGCCGGACCTGGTGATCTCGGTCGACACCTACCGGCCCGCGGTGGTCGCCGCGGTGCTCGACGCCGGGGCCGACGTCGTGAACGACGTGAGCGGACTGCGCTACCCCGAGATCGCCGGCCTGGTGGCCGGGGCCGGGGCCGGGCTCGTCGTCATGCACACGCGGGCGGCGCCGAAGGTGAAGCTCCTCGAGGACGGGCTCTACGCCGAGGCCGGTGGGGTGGCCGACGACGTGGTGGCCTTCCTGGGCGACGCCCTGGCCACCGCCACCGCCGCCGGGGTGCCGGAGGAGGCGACGATCGTCGACCCGGGGCCCGACTTCGCCAAGACGCCCGCGCAGACCGTCGAGGTGCTGCGGGCGCTCGACCGGGTCCGCGGGTTGGGGCGCCCGGTGCTGCTGGCCCTGTCGCGCAAGGACTTCGTCGGGGCCGTCACCGGGCGCCCGCCCCGGGGCCGGCTCGCCGGCACGCTCGCCGCCGTCGGGCATGTCCTCGGCCCCCCGGGGACGATCCTGCGGGTCCACGACGTGGACGCCGTCGCCGACTACATCGCCGTCGCCGACGTGCTCGCCGGCAGGCGCGACATCGAGGCCGACGCCCGCCTCGCAGACCACCTGCGACGCGAGCGCCGGCCCTGAGGTCACTCGCTGGCGATCGCGTCCAGGACGTTCAGCCTGGCCGCCCGCCGGGCCGGGCGGATGGCGGCGATGACGCCGGCCGCCGCCGCCACGACCAGCACGATCGCGAGCCGGCCCACCGGCAGGGCGAAGCTGTCGAAGCCCTCGGTGGCCTCGCCCACCACCGTCACCAGGCTCCAGCCCAGGAACACGCCCAGCGCCAGGCCGCCGACCGCGCCGAAGGCGGCCACCACCACGCTCTCCCAGCGGACCATCTGGCGCACCTGGCGGCGGGTCTGTCCGACCGCCCGCAGCAGGCCCAGCTCCCGGGTGCGCTCGTGGACCGCCAGCGACAGCGTGTTGGCGATGCCCATCAGGGCGATGATGATCGCCAGCGCCAGCAGGGCGTAGATGATCGACAGCAGCATGTCGACCCCGCCCGCCACCTCGCCGGCGAACTCCTGGCGGTCGAGGACGTCCGGGCCGCCGAAGTCGGCCGCCACCCGCTCGACCGCCCGCTTGCCCGTGGCCAGCGACGTGCCGTCGGTCAGGCTGACCGCCACCAGCGTGTCGACGTTCTGGGGGGCGTGGCCCTGCCACGTCTCCCGCGGCAGCAGGTAGCCGCCCACCAGGTCGGACGGGGCGTAGGTCGCCCGCACTCGCAGGTCCTGCTGCTGGCCGTCCGGGTAGGTGACCGGCACCGTGTCGCCGAGGCGCCAGCCGTGCGACTCGGCCACCTCGTCCGACACCGCCAGGCCGTCCTGCCCGACGTCGGCGAGCGTCCCGTCCGTGACGTCCAGCGCCAACGCCTTGCCCAGCGGCACCGGGTCCGAGACCGAGATCTCCTTGGTCGAGCCGTCGATCAGCAGCGCGCCCTGGCCCAGGCCCACCGCCGTGTCGACCTCGGGCAGGGTGGCGACCTCGCCGGCCAGCTCCGGGCTGATCGCGCCGCGGCCGAACTGGCCGGCCGTCACCACCAGGTCGCCCCGGAACGAGCGGTCGATCGTGTCCTGCAGCGACACCTTCAGCGACGCCGCGAAGACCGTGAACACCGTGACCACCGCCACGCCGACCATCAGGGCCGCCGCGGTCCTCGCCGTCCGGCGGGGGTTGCGGATCGCGTTCGAGCGGGCCAGCACGCCCGTCATGCCCCGCCAGCGGGCCACCGGCACGCCGATCGCACCCGCCACGGGGCGGGCGATGACCGGGCCCATGACCACGGTGCCGACCAGCGTGAGGACGCCGCCGATCCCGGCGCCGGCCAGGCCGCCGCCGGCGCCCAGCGCGGCCGCCAGCGTGAGCGCGACGCCCGCCGCGGTCAGCACCACGCCGGCGCCGATCCTGGCCGCCGACGGGCTCGTGCGCTCGACCGCCACGGCCCGGAGGGCGGCCAGCGGGGCGACCCTCGATGCCTGGATCGCCGGGGCGATGCCGGCGACCAGCGTGACGACGATGCCGACGGCCAGCCCGGCGACCACCGTGCCGGTCGTGACCGTGATGCCGCCCGCCGGCAGGGCGAAGCCCGCCGCGTCGAACAGGCCCTTGAGCAGGCCCGCCACGCCGACGCCGGCGGCCAGGCCGACCAGAGACGCCGCCACGCCGACCACCCCGGCCTCGAACACCACCGAGCGCAGCACCTGACCCCGGCCGGCGCCGAGTGCCCGCAGCAGCGCCGACTCACGCGTCCGCTGGGCGACGATGATCGAGAACGTGTTGTAGATGCTGAACGTCGCCACCAGCAGGGCGATCCCTGCGAAGGCGGTCAGGAACGTCGTGAGCAGGTCGAGGAACGTCTTGGCGATGTCGTCCGTCGCCTCCCTCGTCACCGTGGCGCCCGTGGCCGCCTCGACGCCCGGCGGCAGCACCCGGTCGATCCGGGCGACCAGCGCGTCCTCGTCGACGCCCTGCTCGGCCCGCACCGCGATCGTCGACACCCGGTCGGGCGACTTGGCGATCCACTGCTGGGCGTCGGCCAGGTCGAGGGCCGTGTAGGTCACGCCGCCCAGGCCCTCGGCGTCGCCGAAGGTCGCCAGGCCGACGATCGTGACCGGCAGCGGCTCGGGCGTCAGCAGCGTGGTGCGGTCGCCGATCCGCAGGCCGCCCTTGTCGGCCGTGCCCCGGTTGACGACGACCTCGCCGTCGCCCTCGGGCGCCCGCCCGGCCACCAGCCGGTAGGGGTTGAGGGCGGCGTCGGTCGTCCACGAGCCGGCCAGCTGGGGCGGGCCGTTCCCGCCGATCGCCTGGCCGTCGTCGCCGAGCAGCTGGCCGTAGCCCATGACCACCGGCTCCGCGGCCGCCACGCCGTCGACCGCCGCCACCTGGTCGACCAGCGAGGCGTCGATCAGGCCGCGGTTCACGTCCCCGTCGAGGTCGGTGGCATTGCGGACCGTGACGTCGGTGCCGGCGTTGACCTCGGTCAGCAGGTCGTCGAAGTTGGCCCGCAGCGTGTCGCCGAGGACCAGCGTGCCGGTCAGGAAGGCGACGCCCAGCATCACGGCCAGGCCGGTCCCGGCCAGCCGGCGGGCGTGGGCGCGCATCTGGCGCAGGGTGAGCGAGAGCATGATCTAATCTCCGAGGGTCGACAGGCGGTCGGCGACGGTGGCGACGGTGGGGGCGGCCTCGTGGTCGACCACCCGGCCGTCGGACAGGAACACGACCCGGTCGGCGGTTGCCGCCGCCCCCGGGTCGTGGGTGACCATGACGACGGACTGGCCCATGTCGTCGACGGCCCGGCGCAGCAGGCCGAGGATCTCGGCCCCGCTGCGGGAGTCGAGGTTCCCCGTCGGCTCGTCCGCGAACACGATGGCCGGCCGGGCGGCCAGCGCCCGGGCCACGGCGACGCGCTGCTGCTGGCCGCCGGACAGCTCCGCCGGGCGGTGCCGCAACCGGTCGCCCAGGCCGACCGAGGCGACGACCTCGTCGACCCAGCCGGCGTCGGGCCGGCGGCCGGCCAGCCGGTCGGCCAGCACGATGTTCTCGCCGGCCGACAGGGTCGGGCACGAGGTTGAACGCCTGGAACACGAAGCCGATCCGGTCCCGCCGCAGCCGGGTCAGCTCCCGGTCGGACAGGGTGCTCAGGTCGGCGTCGCCGACGAACACCCGCCCGGACGTGAGCGTGTCCAGGCCGGCCACGCAGTGCATCAGCGTCGACTTGCCGGACCCCGAGGGGCCCATGATGGCGGTGAACCGGCCGGCCTCGAACTCGACCGTGACCTCGTCGAGGGCGAGCACCGACACCGGCCCCCGCCCGTACACCTTCGTGGCCTCGAGGGCCCGAGCGGCGGCGGTCACCGCCGGTCCTCCGTCATCACGGCCCGGCGCTCGCGGTACTCGTCCGCGGTGATCTCGCCGCGGGCGAAGCGCTCGTCGAGCACGGCACGGCCGCTGTCGACGCCCCGCCACGGGCCCCAGGGGCCCCGGCGGAACCGCCAGAACACGAGGAAGAACAGGGTGAACCAGAACAGGGGGAAGAGCAGGATCCACGGCCCGGGGCCGTAGCCCCAGCCCCAACCGTGGACGTGGGCAAGCAGGGAAGTGACCATGCCCCGATCGTGCGCCCGATCGGCGGCCGGGTCGTCACACGGGCGGAGGCTTGCGCCGCTGCCGCGCCCGCGGTAGCGGCGCTCAATCAATCCACCCGGGGCGCACGAGCCCGGACTCGTACGCGTAGACCACCAGCTGGGCGCGGTCCCGGGCGGCCAGCTTGGTCATCGCCCGGCTCACGTGGGTCTTGGCGGTCATCGGGCTCACGTACAGGCGCTCGGCGATCTCGTCGTTCGACAGGCCCTCGGCCACCAGCGCCATCACCTCCCGCTCCCGGTCGGTGAGGGCGTTGAGGTCGGGCCGGGGCGGCGCCTCCCGGGTCTGGGTGGCGAACGCGCCGATCAGCCGGCGGGTCACGCTGGGCGACAGCAGCGCGTCGCCGGCGGCCACCGCCCGGACCGCCCGCAGCAGCTCGACCGGCTCGGTGTCCTTGACCAGGAACCCGCTGGCGCCGGCGCGGATCGCCTCGAACACGTACTCGTCCAGCTCGAACGTGGTCAGGATCACGATGCGGACCCCGGCCAGCCGCTCGTCGCCCGCGATCGTGCGGGTGGCGGCCAGCCCGTCGGTGCCCGGCATGCGGATGTCCATCAGCACCACGTCCGGCCGCAGCCGCGCCGCCAGCCGGGCGGCCTCCTCGCCGTCGCCGGCCTCGCCCACGACCTCGATGTCGTCCTGGGCGTCGAGCAGCGCCCGGAACCCGGCCCGCACCAGGGCCTGGTCGTCGGCCAGCAGCACCCGGATCACGCCGCTCGCCCGCCCGTCGCCGTCGAGCGGGAAGCGGCGCCCGCACCCGGAAGCCCCGGCCCGGCCGGGGGCCGGCGTCCAGCGTCGCCGCCCAGCGCCCGGGCCCGCTCCCGCATGCCCGACGATGCCCCGGCCGCCGCCGGGGTGCTCGGCGCCGCCGGGCCGCGGGCCGACGCCGTCGTCGTCGACCTGCACCACCAGCCGACCCTCGCCGCGCCGGATCCGGACCGTGGCCCGCTCGGCCCGGGCGTGGCGCACGACGTTGGTCAGCGCCTCCTGCACGACCCGGAACGCGGCCAGGTCCACGCCCGGCGGCACGCTGAGCGTCGGCAACGGCGTCCGCCCCCTCGACCACCACGTCCAGCCCGGTCGCCCGCGACCGCGCCACCAGGGCATCGAGGTCGCGCAGCCCGGCGGTCGGCTGGCGGGGCGCGGCCTCGCCCTGGCGCAGGATGTCGAGCACCGACCGCAGCTCGCCCAGGGCGTCGCCGCTGGCGTCCCGGATGGCCTGCAACGCGGGCCGGGCCTGCTCGGGGTGCTCGTCCAGCAGGTGGAGGGCGACCCCGGCCTGCACGCTGATCAGCGAGATGTCGTGGGCCAGCACGTCGTGCAGGTCGCGGGCGATCCGCACCCGCTCTTCGACTGGCGGCCCGGCGGGCCTCCTCGGCCCGGGCGGCCTCGGCCGCGGCGGTCCGCTCGCGTTGGCTGCGGATCAGCTCGGTCCCCGCCGCCAGCACCAGCAGCCAGGCGCCGACGCCGGCGACCACCGGCCAGTCGGGGAAGGGGTCGTCGTGGACCAGCGGGGCGATCCACGCCACGAGTCAGGTAGCCCACCGCCAGGCTGCCCCACGCCGCCCGGCGGTGGCCCCGCATGGCCGCGTTGACGTAGGCGACGATCAGCGCCAGGAACGCCGGGCCCCGGGGGTAGTCGGTCAGCCAGTACGCCATCGTCGCCGCCAGCACCAGCGCGAGGCAGGCCACCGGCCGGTAGCGCCGCAGCACCAGCGCCGCGGGCCCGGCCGCCAGCAGGGCGACGCCGGCCGCGTCGAGTGTGCGGACGCCGGTCTGGTGCTGCCCGGCCAGCGCGACGACCCCGACCTGGACGGCCCCGATGACCAGCGCCGGCCACACGTCCCGCAGCCACCCGGGAAGGTGGCCGTACCACTCCCAGAGGCCGGTGGCGACGGGAGCCGGGGCGGTCGGCGCGGACATTCCCTCGCACGCTACGGGCCGGGGACCAGGTCCGCATCGTCCCCGCGAACCGTTCGCGGGCTACCGCGGACGTGGTAGACGATCGGCCCATGACGCCCGCCGACCTCGTCGAGATCGAGCTGATCCACCAGCTCAAGTACCGCTACGTCCGCTTCATCGACCAGAAGCGGTGGGACGACCTGGCCGGCCTGTTCACCGAGGACGCCACCGCGTCCTACGGCGGCGGCGCGACGAACCTGGCGGGGCGGCCGGCGATCATGGAGTTCCTGTCCACGTCGATGGCCGACGAGGCGATGCTCACCAGCCACAAGGTCCACCACCCGGAGATCACCCTCGTCGGGCCGGACGAGGCCACCGGCATCTGGGCGCTCGACGACGTCGTCATCCTGGGCGGGCTGGGGCTGACCGTGCGGGGGGCGTCGTTCTACGACGACCGCTACGCCAAGGTCGACGGCGAGTGGCGCATCGCCCATACCGGCTACAAGCGGGTCTACGAGGAGATCGAGCCCCGCGGCCCCGACCTCAGGCTCACCGCCAGCTGGTGGGGGACCGGCGGCCGCTCCAAGCTCCAGTAGCCGCGGGGGTAGGGACAACCCCACCTCCGCGACGCCCGCCCGCCGCATGGCCGCCGGCCCCGGAGGTGCTTACGGTGAGCGTGTGTTCGAGGACCTCTTCCTCCCGTGGCGCCGGTCGTCGACGTGGTGGGCGCTGACCCACCTCGCCCTCGACGTGTTCGTGGGCTCGATCACCTTCTCGGTCACGGTCACGCTGCTGGTGACGACGGTCGCGCTGCTCATCACCTTCCCGCTCGCCATCCCGTTCGCCTGGCTGCTGTTCGTGACGTCCCGGGGGATGGCCCGGGCGGAGCGGACCCGCATCGCCGCGCTGCTCGGCGTCGAGATCGACGACCCCGTGCCGCCGCTGCAGGCGCCCTCGTGGTGGGGGCGGCTGGTCGAGCGCGCCCGTTCGGGCGCCCGCTGGCGGGAGATCGCCTACCAGGTGCTGGCCCTGCCACTCGGGATCCTGACGACGACCGTGGCGATCCTGGCCTGGAGCGGCGCGGCGGCCCTGGCCCTGATGCCGTTCTACGTCGGGGCCCTGCCCGACGACACCGCCCACTTCTGGCTGTTCGACGTCACCCAGGGTCCGGGCGCGATCGCGGTCGCCGTCGTCGGTGTCGGCCTCCTGGCCGTGGTCGCCCCCTGGGTCACGGTGCTGCTCGCCCGGCTCGACGTGGTCGCCGCGCGCTGGCTGCTCGCCCCCGCGGCGCGGACGTGCTGGACGAGCAGGTCAGCCGGCTGGAGACCAGCCGGGCCGCGGCGGTCGACAGCGCGGAGACCGAGCGCCGGCGCATCGAGCGCGACCTCCACGACGGCGCCCAGCAGCGGCTGGTGGCGCTGGCGATCGACCTGGGCGCCGCCCGCGAGCGCCTCGACGACGACCCGGAGGCCGGCCGCCAGCTCGTGGCCGAGGCCCACGAGGAGGCCAAGGCCGCCCTGCGCGAGATCCGCGACCTCGTGCGGGGCATCCACCCGGCGATCCTGTCCGACCGGGGCCTCGACGCCGCCCTGTCCGCCGTCGTCGCCCGCTCGCCGGTCCCGGTGACGCTGCAGGTCACGGTGGCCGAGCGGCCGCCCCCGGCGGTCGAGAGCGCGGCCTACTTCGTCGTCGCCGAGGCGCTCACCAACGTCGCCCGCCACTCCCGGGCCACCACGGCCGCGGTGACGATCGAGCGGGCCGGCGACCGGCTGGTGGTCGAGGTGCGCGACGACGGCGTCGGCGGGGCGGCCGTCGACGGCGGCTCGGGCCTCCGGGGCCTGCAGGACCGGATCACGGCCCTCGGCGGGACGTTCCACATCCTCAGCCCGGACGGCGGGCCGACGTCGCTGATCGTGGAGCTCCCGTGCGGATCGTGATCGCCGAGGACGCCGTCCTGCTGCGGGCCGGGCTCACCCGGCTGCTCGACGACGCCGGCCACGAGGTCGTGGCCGCGGTCGACAACGCCGACGACCTGATCACCGTGGTCGAGCGCCACCAGCCCGACCTCGCGGTGGTCGACGTCCGCATGCCGCCCACCTTCACCGACGACGGCCTCCGGGCGGCGCTGCAGATCCGCGAGCGCTGGCCGGCGATCGGCATCCTCGTGCTGTCGCAGTACGTCGAGGAGACCTACGCCAGCGAGCTGGTCGCCACCGACACGGCCGGCCTCGGCTACCTGCTCAAGGACCGGGTGGCCGACGTCGGCGAGTTCCTCGACGCGGTCGGGCGGGTCGGCGCCGGCGGCACCGCCCTCGACCCCGAGGTCGTCGCGCAGCTGCTCGCCCGCAGCCGCCGCCGCGACCCGCTGGCCCGCCTGTCGCCCCGCGAGCGCGACGTGCTGGGCCTCATGGCCGAGGGCCGCACCAACACCGCCATCGCCCGCGAGCTGGTGGTCAGCGACGGGGCGGTCGAGAAGCACGTGAGCAACATCTTCACCAAGCTGGACCTGCCGCCGACCCAGCACGACCACCGGCGCGTGCTGGCGGTGCTGCGCTGGCTGGAAGGGCCGACATCATGAACGTTCCCCTGGCCTGGAAGATCGTGGGTGTGGTCGTCGCCGTGCCGCTGCTCGTGATGGGCGCCGTGCAGGTCGCCGGCGCCTTGGCGCATGCCGAGCACACCGAGACGGCCTCGTTTCCGGCCGACGGCGTCACGCGCCTCGACGTGGACAACAGCGCCGGCAAGGTGCGGGTCGTCGGCGTCCGGGACACCGACGAGGTCGTCGTGACCGCCCGCGTCAGCGACGGGCTGCGGCCCACGGGCCACCGCGTGACCCAGGTCGGTGACCGGATCGAGGTCGAGGGCAGTTGCCCCCTCGTCGGGTCGGAGTGGTGCCGCTACGACGTCACGATCGAGGTGCCCGGCGACGTCACGGTGGAGGTGCACGCCGAGGATGCCATCGACGTGTCCGACCTGACCGGCGACGTCGTGGCGACGACCGACCAGGCGTCGGTCACGCTCACCAACGTCGGCGGCGACGTGCACGCGTCGTCGGACCAGGGCCGGATCACCGGCCGCGACCTGACGGCCCGCCGGTTCGAGGCGAAGGCCGACCAGGGCCGCATCGAGCTGGCGTTCGACGAGTCGCCCACGGCCCTCGACGCCGAGGCCGACCAGGGCTCGATCGAGATCCGCCTGCCCGACGACGAGGACGTGGCGTTCGCCGTCGACCTCGACGCCGACCAGGGCTCGGAGACCGCCCCCATCCGCACCGACCCGTCGAGCGACCACACGCTCCGGGCCCACGCGGACCAGGGCGACGTGACCATCACCTACGCGGGCTGAGCCCCTCGCGTTTGTCCGGGGGACAGACGCGGGCCAGCTGGTGCGTCGGGGGTAGGGCTGGCCCCACCCCCGAGACGCCGGGGTGCTCCAGTGACCCGGCGTGCGCCTCTCCGTACGGTCGAACCATGACTGCGAACGACGTGTACAGCACCGCGGAGGCGGCGGTCGCGTACCCCCCGCCCCCGCATTCCATCCCCCACCCCCCGGCCGTGCGGGCCGAGCGGGCGACCAAGATCTACGGCCGCGGCGACACCGCCGTCCGGGCGCTCGACGAGGTCAGCCTGGCCATCCCCGCCCGGCGGTTCACCGCCGTCATGGGCCCCTCGGGCTCCGGCAAGTCCACCCTCATGCACTGCCTGGCCGGGCTCGACTCGCTCACGTCCGGCCGGGTCTACGTCGGTGACGTCGACCTGAGCCGGCTGTCCGAGCGGCAGCTGACCCGGCTGCGGCGCGACCGCATCGGGTTCGTGTTCCAGGCGTTCAACCTGCTGCCGATGCTGTCGGCCCGCGAGAACATCACCCTGCCGATCGACCTGGCCGGCCGCAAGGTCGACCGGGGCTGGTTCGACCACGTCGTCGGCAAGGTCGGCCTGGGCGACCGCCTCAAGCACCGCCCGTCCGAGCTGTCCGGCGGCCAGCAGCAGCGGGTCGCCGTGGCCCGGGCGCTGGCGAGCCGGCCCGAGGTCGTCTTCGCCGACGAGCCGACCGGCAACCTCGACTCCCGCAGCGGGGGCGACATCCTGTCGTTCATGCGGCGGGCGGTGGACGAGATGGGCCAGACCGTCGTGATGGTCACCCACGACCCCAACGCCGCCGCCTACGCGGACGAGGTCGTGTTCCTGGCCGACGGCGGCATCGTCGACGTCCTGCCCGGTCCCACGGCCGAGCGCGTCCTCGAGCACATGAAGGTCCTGGGGAGCTGATCGCGATGTGGCGCACGACCCTCAAGTCCCTCGGTTCCCACAAGCGGCGCCTGGTCGCCACCTGCGCGGCCGTCCTGTTCGGCGTGGCGTTCCTGACGGGGACGCTGGTGCTGGGCGACACCATGACCGCCGGCTTCAGCGACCTGTTCGCCGAGACCAACGCCGGCACCGACGCGATGGTGCGCAACGCCACCGAGGTCGGCGAGTCCGAGTTCACCGAGCGGGGCCTCGTCGACGTCTCCGTGGCCGACGACATCGCCGCCGTCCCCGGCGTCGCCGCCGTCGCCCCGGTGATCGAGGGCTACGGCCGCATCGTGGGCGCCGACGGCGACCCGCTCGGCGGCAACGGCCCGCCGACGATCGCCGGCAACTGGATCACCGACGCCGGCCTGAACCCCTACGCGCTGGCCTCGGGCCGGGCCCCGTCGGGTCCCGGCGAGGTCGTGATCGACAAGGCGTCGGCCACCAAGGGCCACCTCGCCGTCGGCGACACCACGACGATCCGGATGCCCGAGCCGGTCGAGGTCACCGTGGTCGGCATCGCCACCTTCGGCGCCGCCGACAGCGCCGGCCCGCTCACCTACGCGGCGTTCACGACCGACGAGGCCATGCGGCTGCTGATGCCCCGCCCGGGCGAGGTGTCCAACATCCGGGTCGCCGCCGAGCCGGGCGTGAGCCAGGCCGATCTCGTCTCCCGCATCGACCGGGTCCTGCCGGCCGAGGTCGAGAGCCTGACCGGCGCCCAGCTCACCGCCGAGATGGAGGAGGGCATCCAGGACGACTTCCTGCGGTTCTTCGAGCAGACGCTGCTGGTGTTCGCGGGCGTGTCGCTGGTCGTGGCCACGTTCAGCATCTACAACACCTTCTCGATCCTGGTGGCCCAGCGGACCCGCGAGTCCGCCCTGCTGCGGGCGCTCGGGGCGTCCCGGGGCCAGGTCCTGCGGTCGATCACGGTCGAGGCCGTGGTCGTCGGCGTCGTCGCCTCCGCCCTCGGCATCGCGGCCGGGATCGGCCTGGCGTCCGGCCTGTTCGCCCTGATGGACGCGGCCGGCATGGACATGCCCGTGTCGCAGCTGGTCGTCGGGACTTCGAGCGTGGTGGTGGCCGGCATCGTGGGCGTGGTCGTCACGCTGATCGCCAGCCTGGTGCCGGCGCTGCGGGCTTCCCGCACGGCGCCGCTCGACGCCCTGCGGGCCGCGGCGGTCGACCGGTCGGCCGCCTCGTGGCTGCGGGCCGGGTTCGGCGCGGTCCTCACCGCGGCGGGCGTGGGTGCCGTCGTGGCCGGGACGATGGGCGACGGGGCGCTGGACCTGGCGGGCCTGGGCGCCCTGGCCACGCTGGTCGGCCTGGTGGTCCTGGGCCCGGTGGCGGCCCGGCCGGCTGCGGGCGTGATCGGCGCGCCCCATGCCGCGCTGCGGGGCGTGTCGGGCGCGCTGGCCCGGCGCAACGCCATGCGCAACCCGCGGCGGACCGCGGCGACCGCGTCAGCGCTGATGGTGGGCGTGGCGGTCGTCAGCCTGTTCACCGTGTTCGGGGCCTCGGCCAAGGCGTCGATCGACGACACGGTGCGCGACCAGTTCGGTGGCGACCTGGTGATCGCGGCCGACGACATGCCGGGCGCGAGCCTCAGCACCGAGCTGGCGCAGGCGGTGGGCGCGCTGCCCGAGGTGGCGGCGACGTCCTCGATGGCCAACGCCCCGATGCGTGTCGGCGGCCACGACGAGCTTGCCATCACCTACGAGCCGGCGACGTTCGGCCGGATGCTCGACCTCGGGTCCACCGACGGCGACCTCGCGACGCTGACGGCGGACCAGGTGGCCGTGTCGTCGTCCTATGCCGACGATCACCACCTGGCGGTCGGCGACCCGCTGCCGCTGTCGTTCGCCGACGGCACGACGACCGATGCCACGGTCGGTGCCGTGTACGAGCGGTCCGACCTGATCGGCGACGTGATGGTCCCCGAGGCGGCGTTCCTGCCCCACACGGCCCAGCCCACCTACGAGGTGGTGATGATCGACGTGGCCGGCGGCACCAGCGTGGGCACCGCCGAGCGGGCGATCCAGACGGTGGCCGACGGGTTCGGCGCCCCGGACGTCCAGACGGCGGACGAGTACATCGACTCGGTCGCCGGCCAGGTCAACCAGGTGCTGACGATCGTCTACGGCATGCTGGCGCTGGCGATCGTCATCGCCCTGATGGGCATCGCCAACACGCTGGCCCTGTCGGTCCACGAGCGGTCCCGGGAGCTGGGCCTGCTCCGGGCGGTCGGCCAGTCGCGGCGCCAGCTGCGGTCGATGGTCCGGGCCGAGGCCACGACGGTCGCGCTGTTCGGCACGGTCGGCGGCGTCGCCCTGGGCGTGTTCCTGGGCTGGGCGGTGGTCGACAGCCTGGCCAGCGAGGGCTTCACCAACTTCACCATCCCCACGGGCCCGTTGGCGGTCGTGGTGGCGATCGGCGCCCTGGTCGGCGTGGTGGCGGCGGTCCGCCCGGCCCGCCGGGCCGCCCGCATGGACGTCCTGGCGGCGATCGCCACGGAGTAGTCGGCGGAGACGGCGTAGAGGGGGTCGAGGGGGTCGGCTCCCCCGGCCCCCTCTACCAGCTCCCTCCGCCGCCACCGCCGGCGCCGCCGCCGACCCCACCGCCGCCGAAGCCACCCCCGCCCCCGCCGCTGGACGAAGGCGCCACCGCGGTGGACGAGGTCGAGGCGATCAGGAGCGGCGCCAGGTAGACCCAGTGCAGCCCGGCGGTGTCGGGCGGGATCAGGGCCGAGGTCGACACCGCCCGGCTCCAGCGGTCGATCTCGCCGAGGGCCAGCGCCCAGGCGGTGTACTCCCGCAGGACACCCCGCTTGGCGGCCTCCTCCGCGTGGTAGGCCTCGGACTCGGCGAGGAAGCGGCGGAACGACTCGGTCCGCAGCCACAGGCCCGACCCGGCGGGCGTGCGGATCCGCAGCTCGCGGTTGTTCACGAGGGCGGCCACGCCGGCGACGCCGAACGCCGCGGTGATCGCGGCGGCGACGAGCAGGGCGTTGTTGTCGGACCCGCCGGCCACGTAGCCGGCGATGAACGTCCCGATCCCACCCGCGATCACCGCCAGCACCCCGAACAGCCCGGCCATCACGCGGTGCGTGTTGCCCGCCGGGTCCCACAGCCCGCTCGACCGCTGCCAGGCCTCCAGCTGCTGCTGGAGCTGGGTCCACGCCGAGGCGAAGTGCCGGTCGTAGCTGCCCAGCGTCAGCTCGGAGGCGCCGTTGAACGCCCGGTCGAGGATCTGCTGCTGGTCGGGCCGGCCGGGGCCGGTGCGGGTGAGGCGGATCGGCCCTGACCGGTCGTCGAGGTCGACCGCGCCGTCGATCGCGGCCTGGATGAGCCACGCCGCCTTGTGGTTGTCGAGGACGTCCTCGGTCAGCACGATCCCGCCCTGCTCGGGCAGCAGCCCGGTCGGCGGGGCGAACTCGGTCGTGGCCATGTCGGCCAGCTCGGTCTCGTCCACCCGGATCTCCGACTCCGGCGGGGCGTCGGCCCGCCGGAAGCTGGCCCCGCCGGTGGCGGCGTAGCCGGCGGGGGCGTACGGGGAGGCGGGGCCGACCGGCCCGGCGGCGGGAGCGTACGGGCCGGGGGCATAGGCGGGCGGCGGCGAGTCGACCGGCGCGTAGGCGGGCCCGACGCCCGGTGCGTAGGCCGCGTCGGCCACGCCGCCGGCGGCGACCCGCTCACGCCCGGCCCGGCGGACGAGCACGGTCGACACCAGCCCGCCCACCAGCCCGCCGGCCGCGGCGGCGCCCGCCGGCGGGAGCAGCCCCGGGCCCTCGTCGGCCGGCGCGCTCGCGGGCGGCTCCGGCACCGCGGGCGTCGCGGCGAGCGTGGCGCCGACCCGACCCTCGATCGACACCCCCTCGCCCTCGTCCAGGTCCTCGACGACGGCCTCGACGTGCCCGGGCTCGACCACGCGGGCGTCGCACGGGGTGGTCGAGCCGGCCGGGCCTTTGGTGCACACGACGTCGGTCAGCTCGAAGGGGGTGAGCAGGTGCAGCTCGGCCCGCTCGATCGGCACCTCCCACTCGGTGCCGACCGGCTCCCAGTCGAGCACGCCGTCCCGGACGACCCCGGGCAGCGGGTAGTCGATGGAGTAGCGGTGTTCCCCGGTCACGGTCTGGTCCGGGTCGCCGATCCTGATCCGCACGCCGGGGACGCCGCTGACGGTCTCGTCGGTCAGCGACACGCCGTCGGGTGCATCGGGCGAGTCGACGGTGATCGGCGTGGCCGACGACAGCCCGGGGATCGTGCGGAAGATCCCGTGCTTGTCCTGGGCGATGATGCCGAAGTCGTAGTCGATGACCTCGCTGACCGCCGCGGTGTCGTCGTCGGCCACCACGGCGCGCGCCCAGTACTGGGTGACCCGCTCGGCGTCGGCGGTGGCGGCGCCGGCACCGGCGACGACCCCGATCCCCGCCGAGGCTGCCACGACCAGGGTGGAGGCGAGCCGTCGCCTCGTTCTTGTCCGCACCCGGCGAACGCTATCGCCCCGCGCGAACTCTCCCGGTTCAGTCCTTCTGGTCGGGGAGCCGCACGACGACGACCGGGCAGCTGGCGTGGTTGACGCACGCCGCCGCGACCGAGCCCAGCGTTAGCCGGCGTAGGCCCGTGCGGCCGTGCGACCCGACGACCAGCAGGTCGGCGCCCTCGGCCACCTCGACCAGCGTGGCCGCCGGAGCGCCGGGGAGGATCGTCCGCAGCACGTCGGGCGGCCGGACGTCCATCTCCGCCAGTGCGGCGTCGACCAGCAGGTCGACCGCGTCCCGGGCGGCGCTGTCGACCGCGGACTCGTCCACGGGGATGACCAGCGTCGCCCCGAACGGCAGGGCGGACAGCGGCGCCGACCACGAGTGCACGACCTCGACGGTGCACTGGCGCAGCGCGCCCTCGGCCAGCGCCCAGCGCAGCGCGGCGGCGGCCTGCTGCGAGTCGTCCACGCCGACCACGACCCGCCCGTCGGTGCCGCCGGGATCGTCGTCGCCGTCGGGCGCGACGTCGGGCGTGATGTCGTCCGAGTCCTCGGATGGGGTGCTCATGGCGGCATTGTTAGCCCGCCGGGGCGGCCGGCGCGAACCGGCGGATTTGACCGCGCTAGAACCTGATTTCAGAATCTGGCGATGGGAGGACCCGTCGACGTCGGGATCATCGACACGATGATCGGCTTCCCGGCCGCGGACATGAAGGAGACCTACGCCTTCATCACCCGCCAGACCAAGGACCGCGAGTCCCGGGAGGACTTCCGGTTCCCGGCCGAGTACATGTTCAAGGACAGCCCCGACCGGGCCCTGGAGGGCGCGGCCGACCCGGTGGCGGTGACGCTGCGGGAGATGGATCTGTGGGGCGTGGAGCGCGGCCTGGTGGGGGTCCACGGCGAGGCGGGCGCCCGGGCGGTGCGGGACCACCCGGACAGGTTCATCCCGTCGATCCACGTCGATCCCAACCAGGGCCTGGATGCGGTCCGGGCGATCGTGCGCGCGTCCGAGGAGTGGGGCATCCGGGCGGTCGGGATGTTCCCGGCGGGCACGCTGCCCCAGGTCCCGATCAACGACAAGAAGATGTACCCGATCTACGCCCGCTGCGCGGAGCTGGGCATCCCCGTGTTCGTGTGCGCGGGCGTGCCGGGGCCGAGGCTGCGGTTCGCGTGCCAACACGTCGAGCTGATCGACGAGGTCTGCTTCGACTTCCCGGACCTGGTCTTCGTCACCCGCCACGGCTGCGAGCCCTGGGTCGACCTGGCGGTCAAGCTGATGCTGAAGTGGCCCAACCTGCACTACTCGACCAGCGCGTTCGCCCCGAGGTACTACCCGAAGGCGATCGTGGACTACGCCAACACCAGGGGCGCGGACAAGATCGTCTACGCGGGCTACTTCCCGATGGGCCTGTCCCTGGAGCGCATCATGGCCGAGCTACCGGCGGTGGGGTTCAAGGACGAGGTGTGGCCCAAGTTCCTCCGGGAGAACGCGGCGAGGATCCTCGGGGTGTGACCCCCCTCCCTCGCCCTCCCTCGCGTTTTGACGCGGAATCGGTCGCTATAGCGACCGATTCCGCGTACAAAACAAGGAATGTCATACCTTCCTGCGATCATCTGGGTCATGAACGACCACGACGTCATGCTCCAGTTGAGCGAGCACCAGATGGGGCTCGTCCGCCTCGCCGACGCCCGGGCGGCTGGCGTGACCCCGTCCGCCCTCCGACACGCCGTCGCCAGTGGCCGGTTCCAGCGGACGTCCCGCCATGTGCTGCGCGCCCGCGGGGCGCCGCCATCCGATCGCCAGGCCCTGCTCGCCGCGATCCTCGAGGTCGGTCCGGGGGCCGCCGCCTGCGGACCGACCGCCGCGGCGCTATGGGGCGTCCGCGGCTACGGGCTCGCCCCGCCGCACGTGGCCAGCCGCCGCCGCCTCACGGGCCGCACGCTGCCGCAGGTCGTCGTACACCAGGTCGCCGGCCTCCGCGACCACCACCTCACCGTGCTCGACGGCGTGCCGGTCGTCCGGCCCGAGGTCGTCGTGCTCCAGCTGTGCGGCCGCGAGCACCCCGAGCGGGCGGCCCGAGTGCTCGACGACATGTGGCGGCGGCGACTGCTCTCCGGACGGTCGCTTCGCCGCACCCTCGACGAGTTGGCGGCACAGGGCCGCAACGGCGTGCGCCTGCTGCGCACCCTGCTCGACGAGCGGGGCGACGGCTACGTCCCGCCGGACAGCGGGCTCGAACGGCGCTTCGAGCAGGTGCTCGCCCAGGCGTGCGAGCCGGCGATGCGGCGCCAGGTCGACGTCGGGGGCGACCACTGGGTCGGCCGGGTCGACTTCCGCGACGAGCGCCTGCCGCTGGTGGTCGAGGTCCAGAGCGAGCTCTACCACTCGGCGCTGACCGACACGCGCCGCGACGCCGAGCGGGCCGAGGCGCTGCGCGGCGGCGGGCTTCGAGGTCGTCGCGGTCACCGAGGAGCAGGTGTGGTACCGGCCGAGCGAGGTGGTCGATGCCGTGCGGAGCGCCCGCCGGCGACTCCTCTACGAGCGGCCACCCGTCAACCAGAGGGGGAGGACATGACATACCGAGTCGTCCAGTGGAGCACCGGCAACGTCGGGCGCCACGCCATCGCCGGCATCGACGCGCGGCCCGATCTCGACCTGGTCGGGGTGTGGGTGTCGAACCCGGACAAGGTCGGCGTCGACGCCGGCACGCTCGCCGGGCTGGGCCGCGACCTCGGGGTCGCCGCCACCGACGACGCCGACGCGCTGCTGGCGCTGCGGCCCGACTGCGTCGTGCACACGGCGTGGGCCGACGACCGGCTGTTCGAGGCGCTCGCCGACCTCGAACGGCTGCTGCGGGCCGGGGTCAACGTGGTGTCGTCGAGCCCGGTGTTCCTGCAGTACCCGTGGGGCGCCGTGCCCGAGGCCATGTACCAGGGCGTCGACGACGCCGCCCGGGCCGGTGGGGTCTCGTTGTTCGTGAACGGCATCGACCCCGGCTTCGCCAACGACTGGCTGCCGCTGGTCGCCACGAGCATCTGCGAGCGCATCGACGAGGTGCGCTGCATGGAGATCCTCAACTACGCCACCTACGACCAGCCCTCGGTGCTGTTCGACATCATGGGCTTCGGCCGCCCGATCGACGAGCTGCCGTTCATCCTGTCGCCCGGCATCCCCACCACGGCGTGGGGCAGCGTGGTCAGCCAGATCGCCGCGGGGCTCGGCGTCACGCTCGACGAGATCACCGAGTGGCACGACCGGGTGCCGGCGCCCGAGGCGTTCACCGTCGCCTCCGGCCGGATCGAGGCCGGGACGACGGCCGCCATGCGGTTCGAGGTCCGGGGCATGGTCGGCGGCGTCGCCCGCATCGTGCTCGAACACGTCACCCGCCTGCGCGACGACCTGGCGCCCGACTGGCCCCAGCCGACCGGGCACGGCGGCTACCGGGTCGTGCTCACCGGCGAGCCCAACTACACGATCGACATGCAGATGCTCGGAAGCGACGGCGACCACAACACGGCCGGGCTCAAGGCCACCGCCATGCGGCTGGTCAACGCCATCCCCGCGGTGGTGGCCGCCGCCCCGGGGCTGGTGACGTCGCTCGACCTGCCGCTGGTCACCGGCCGGGGCCTGCTCACCACGGAGGCGCCATCGGCGACGCATGCGTGAACGCCCGTGCCACGGGGGCCAGATCGGCCGGCGGGGCACACCCGCGGCGCCCCGTTCCACGCGGCCCTCATGTTTCTCCGGCCCCCGCCGCGCCCGCTAGTCCCGCCTCGCCGGGCTCCCGGTGCGGCTCGTCCGGGTCCCAGTGCCAGGGCACCGACGTCACGACCGTGTTGTCGCGGTACAGCAGGCGGGCCTTCAGGGTCAGCGCGCTCTGGTTGTGCAGCAGGTAGTCGTACCAGCGGTGGACGACGATCTCGGGGATGATCACCGTGACCGTGTCGTCGTCCCAGCGGGCGTCGAGCTCGTCGAGGAACTCGAGGATCGGCGCGGCCAGGTCGCGGTAGGGGGAGGCCACGATCTCCAGCGGCACGTCGAAGTCGTGCTCGTCCCACTGGGCGCGGACCTCCTCGGGGTCGACGTCGTCGGTGGCGACCGACACGGCCACGAGGTGCTCCGGGTGCAGCGACTTCGCGTAGGCGAGCGCCACCGGCAGCCCCCGGTGCGGCCGCCCTACCAGCACGACGACCGTGTGGCGCAGCGCGACGATCCGGGTGCCCGGCTCCAGGGCGATCGCCCGCTCCAGCTCCGCGTAGTGCCGGTGGATCGCCCGGAAGACCACCACGATCACCGGGATGACCAGCGTCGGGATCCAGGCGCCCTCGGTGAACTTCGATACCACCACCACGACCAGCACCGTCGCCGTCGCCGCCGTGCCCAGGCCGTTGATCGCGACGCCCCGCCGCCATCCCGGTTCCCGCAGCCGCAGGTGGTGCACCACCATGCCGCCCTGCGACAGCGTGAACGAGGCGAACAGGCCCACGGCGAACAGCGGCACCAGCAGCGTCGTGATCCCCCGGAACGCCACCAGCAGCACCACCGCCGCCAGCGTCAGGGCGATGATCCCGTTCGAGAAGACCAGCCGGTCGCCCCGGCTCGCGAGCTGGCGGGGCAGGTAGCCGTCCCGGGCGATGACCGACGCCAGCCGGGGGAACGCCGCGAACGCGGTGTTGGCCGAGAGCACCAGGATCGCCACCGTCGCCGCCTGCAGCAGCCAGTACGCCAGGCCCGAGCCGAACACCGCCCGGCCCATGATCGACATCATCGTCTGGTCCTCCGACAACGTCGGCCGGAGGTGCGACGCCAGCACCGACTCGCCGAAGAACAGGAGGCCGAGCAGGATTCCCGTCCACGTCAGCGTCGTGGCGGCGTTGCGTGTCTCCGGGGGTTCGAACGCCTGGATCCCGTTGCTGATCGCCTCGACGCCCGACAGCGCGACCGCACCCGACGAGAACGCCCGGGCCAGGAGGAAGGCCGACGCTCCCGACGCGAGCGCGGCGCCGCCGGTGAAGGCCCGCAGCGACTCGGTGTCCACCGGCAGCGGCTCCAGGTCGCCGAGCCACAGCCGGGTCAGCCCCACCACGATCAGCGACCCGGCCATCACGATGTACGCATAGGTGGGCACGGCGAACAGCCGGCCCGACTCCCGCACCCCCCGCAGGTTCGCCACCGCCAGCAGGACGGCCAGGGTCACCGCGGTCCCGACCCGGTGGTCGCGCAGCTCGGGGATCGCCGACACGATGGCGGCCGTCCCCGCGGCGATCGACACCGCCACGGTCAGCGTGTAGTCGACGAGCAACGACGCGCCCGCCACCAGCGCGGCCGTGGGGCCCAGGTTGTCCCGGCTCACGATGTAGGCCCCGCCGATCGGGTAGGCGAAGATCGTCTGGCGGTAGCTGGTGACCACGATCGCCAGCAGGACGACGACGATCAGGCTGATCGGCACCAGGGCGTCGAGCGCAACCATCCCGACCACGGGCACGAGCACGTGCAGGATCTCCTCGCCGGCGAACGCGGTCGACGCGATGGCGTCGGCCGAGAAGATCGGCAGCGCCAGCAGCTTGCGCAGCCGCTGGTCCTCGGCCTCCGACGTCGCCAACGGGCGCCCGACCAGCACGCGTTTCGCCAGGGACATCCCCGCCATCGACGCGTGGCGGTCGCGATCACGGGTCCCGGCCATGGTCTCCGGCACCCTAGGGCCACCGCCCGCATGTGAGTCGCGGGCGGGCGTCGCGCGATGCTCTACCGGCCCATCGGGCCCGGCCCGGCGAAGATCGAAGGGGATCAACGAGTGGACTCACGACGGAGCATGCAGATCGTGGCGGCGACCCTGGTCGCCGCGGTGGTCGCGGTCGGCTGCGGCGGCGACGACGAGGAGCCGAGCATCCCGCAGTCCGGCGTGCGCGAGACCACCACCACCGCCTCGACGACGACCACGGCGCAGGACGGGTCGGCCAGCGGGCCGCTGTCCATCGTCGTGACCAACGACGACGGGTTCGGCGCGGCCGGCATCGACGCGCTCGTGTCCGCCCTCACCGCCCTCGACGGCGTCGAGGTCACCGTCGTCGCCCCGGCCACCCAGCAGAGCGGCACCGGCGGCTCGACCACCCCCGGGGCGCTCACGACCAGCGATCAGACGCTGCTCGGCGGACACGCCGCCACGGCCGTCGCCGGGTTCCCGGCCGACACGATCCGGGTCGCGTTCGACGACATGGGCCTCGAGCCCGATCTCGTCATCTCGGGCATCAACGAGGGGCAGAACCTCGGTCCGGTCCTCGACCTCTCGGGCACCGTCGGCGCCGCCCGGGCCGCCGTGCGCGAGGGCGTGCCGGCGCTCGCCGTCAGCCAGGGGCTGGGCCAGACGCTCGACTACGACGTCGCGGCCCAACTGGTGGTCGACTGGGTCGAGCAGAACCGCGAGGCGATCGCCGCCGGTGAGCTGCCCACCGACGTGGTGTTCAACCTGAACGTCCCCAGCTGCGACGCGGGCGAGCTGCGGGGCACGCTCGAGGTCGACTCGGCCACCACCGGCGACGCCCTCACCGCCTCGGACTGCACGGCCACAGGCGACGGTTTCACCGACGACGTCACCGGGTTCGCCAACGGGTTCGCCACCCTCAGCGAGGTCCCTGTCGAGCCTGCCGCTGCGTGATCGGGCGCCGCGCCCGGTAGGGTGGGCGGCTGCTGTCCGGCGTCCCCGCCGGAGGGGCCCGCTTCGAGAACCCGTTCGAATCGGCCTGCCTGCCATTCGATCGGAGTTCCCATGGTTCCCACCTTCGCCGACCTCGGCGTGCCCGCGCCCCTGTGCGCGGTGCTGAAGCGCCGCGGCATCGACGCGCCGTTCCCCATCCAGGCCGCCGCGCTGCCCGACGCCCTCGCGGGCCGGGACGTGGCCGGCAAGGCCCCGACCGGGTCGGGCAAGACGCTGGTGTTCGGCCTGGCCATCGCCGCCCGGGCGGCCACGCTCGGCGCGCCCCGGCCCCGCCGGCCCCGCGCGCTGGTGCTGGTTCCCACGCGGGAGCTGGCCGCCCAGGTCCAGGGCGAGCTGACCGCGCTGGTGGACGAGCGGGCGCACGGCCCCGTGGTGGCCGTGTACGGCGGCGTCGGCTACGGGCCCCAGCGCAAGCTGCTGGCCCGCGGCGTGAGCGCGGTCGTCGCCTGCCCCGGCCGCCTGGAGGACCTCGTGTCCACCGGCGACGTGGTCCTCGACCAGGCCGACCTGGTCGTCGTCGACGAGGCCGATCGGATGGCCGACATGGGCTTCCTGCCGGCCGTGCGCCGCCTGCTCGACCGGACCCCCGACCGGCGCCAGACCCTGCTGTTCTCCGCCACCCTCGACGGCGACGTCGACGCCCTCGTGCGCCGCTACCAGCGAGACGCGGCGCAGCACGAGGTCGCCGGTTCCGAGGACGACGGCGCCGCGGTCGAGCACATGTTCTGGGCGGTCGCCCGCGAGCGCCGGGTGGGCGTGACCGCCGAGGTCGTCGGCCGCAGCGGGCCCACCATCGTGTTCACCCGCACCCGCCACGGCGCCGACCGGCTGGCCCGGCACCTCGGCCAGGCCGGTGTCAAGGCCGCCCCGATCCACGGGCGCCGCACCCAGGCCCAGCGGGACCAGGCGCTCCGCCAGTTCAAGGACGGGCGGATCGCCGCACTGGTCGCGACCGACGTCGCGGCGCGCGGCATCCACGTCGACGGCGTGGCCTGCGTCGTGCACCACGACCTGCCGGAGGACCCCAAGGACTACGTCCACCGCTCCGGCCGGACCGGCCGGGCCGGCGCGCCCGGCACGGTCATCACCCTGGTCGCGGACGAGGCCCGGCGGGCCGCCCGCACCCTGCAGCGCAGCGTCGGTCGGGAGACGTCGATCGACCCGCCGGACCTCGACCGCCTCGGTGCGCCCGCCCGGATCGCGCCGCCGGCCGAGCCGGTGGCCGCCGCGGCCGCCCCGCCCACCCGGGCCGGAGCAGCGGCCTCGCCCGCCGGTTCGCCGCGATCCGGTCGGCCGGCGCGCCCCGCACGGTCGGGTCGCCCCGCCCGGTCGGGCCAGGACTCGCGGTCGGGCCAGGACTTCAGGTCGGGCCAGGGCTCCCGGTCGGGCCAGGGCTCCCGGTCCGGTCGCCCCGCACGGCCCGGCCGGCCGGGCCAGCGCCGCCGCCACGCACAGCGGGGCTGACGGCGCCACAACACCCCTGGCGCGAAGATCTCCCACGCTGCGGTGTGCCGACGACGTACGGTGGTTGCGGCCGATCGGTGGCGAACTCCCCATTGCCGCCACCGCCGACGCGGGAGGACAAAGCCTCGTGGACGACGATCCCGTTCTGCTCGAGGTCAAGGGTGACGTCGCGGTCGTCACCCTGAACATGCCCGACACCCACAACGTGATGGGCGAGGCGGCGGATGCCCTGTTCTTCCGCTACCTCGACCTGCTGCGCACCGACCGGGACGTGCGGGTGGTGGTGTGGCGGGGCAACGGCCCGTCGTTCTCGGTGGGCCGCGACCTCGCCGACCACGGATCGGACAACGGGCACCGCAGCCCGGCCAGCGACTTCGAGCTGCTGGAGCGCAGCGCGTGGGGCACCCGGCTGCTGTACGAGTTCCCCGTCCCCATCGTGTGCGCGCTCAAGGGCTGGACGCTCGGGACCATGTTCGAGCGGGCGCTGCTGTGCGACGTCCGGGTGGCGGCCGACACCACCCGCATGGCGCTGCCCGGGGTCGACCACGGGGTCATCCCCGACTCGGCCGGGCTGGCCAAGCTGTTCGAGATCGGCGGCAGCGCCCTGGCGCTCGACCTGGCGCTGACCGGCCGCCGCATCGACGCCGACGAGGCGCTGCGGCTCGGCATCGTGTCGCAGGTGGTGTCCGAGGACGAGCTCGACGACGTCGCGCTCGACCTGGCCCGCGGCATCGCCGCCCGACCGCCGCTGGTGGTGCGGTTCGTCCGCGAGCACGTCCAGGCCCTGGCCGCCGCCGGCGTGCGGGGCACGCTCGGCCGGGAGCTGGTCGGGCAGGCGATGGTGCTGGCCTCGCACGACTACCAGGAGCACCGCCTGGCCCAGGCCGAGAACCGCGAGCCCCGCTACGAGCGCCACTGACGCCGAGCGCGGCCCGCGGCATGCCGAGTTCGCGCCGGACGTGCTGACTACGCTTCGCCGCGATGGCGTACGAGCCGAGTCACAGCGACGTACCCCTCGACGACAAGGGCGAGGGCGTCGACACCCGGCTGGTCCTCCGGCTCGTGATCGGGGCGGCGATCGTGATCTTCACGATCCTGTTCGTGGCCCAGAACAGCGACAAGGTCGAGACCAGCTTCGTCTTCTTCACCGTCGAGGCCCGCCTGTGGGTGAGCCTGCTGGTGGCGGTGATCCTCGGGGCCCTGGTCGGCCAGGTCGTCGATGCGCTGTGGCGCCGCCGCCAGGCGAGGAAGCAACACCGGGAGTGACCGCCTAACCTGACGGTCCGTCAGATCTCGACGGACGGGAGGGTCAGGTGGGTCTGCTGGAGGGGAAGGTGGCGCTCGTGTCGGGCGCGGGTCCGGGGCTGGGCCGGGACGTGGCGCTCGCGTTCGGCCGCGAGGGCGCGACGGTCGTCGTCGGCGCCCGCACCGCCGAGCGCACCGAGGCGCTGGCCGCCGAGGTCGCCGAGAAGGGGGCGACCGCCCTGGCGGTCACCCTCGACATCGCGGAGCCCGACTCGTGCGCCGCCGCCGTCGCCGCGGTGGTCGAGCGGTTCGGCCGCCTCGACGTCCTCGTGAACAACGCGTTCGCCGACGGCGACCACCGCCGGTTCCTCGACGCCGATCTCGACCGGTGGCGGGCGACGATGGACGTCAACTTCTTCGGCACCCTGCAGCTCACCCAGGCCGTCGCCCCCCACATGGTGAGCCAGGGCGACGGCCGCATCGTGATGATCAACTCGATGTCGGCGGTGCGCATGCGGCCGGGCTTCGGCGCCTACACGGGCTCGAAGGCGGCGCTGGCGGCGGTCACCAAGATCCTCGCCGCCGAGCTGGGCGAGCACGGCATCCGGGTGAACGGCGTCCACCCCGGCTACATCTGGGGCGACAGCGTCGAGATGTACTTCGACTACCTCGCCGGCCGGAAGGGCATCACGCCCGAGGAGCAGTACCGGGCGGTGGCCGACGAGACGGCGCTGCGCTACCTGCCGCCGTCGTCGGAGATCGCCGAGGCGGTCGTGTTCTTCGCCTCGGACCAGTCCAAGCCGATCACCGGCCAGGCGCTCGGCGTCAACGCCGGCCACTGGTTCCAGGGGTTCTGACGTGACCGCCGGGGGCGGGGGGCGCGGACGCGGGGCCGTGGTCACCGGTGGCGCCCGGGGGATCGGCCGGGCGGTCGCCGACCGGCTGGCGACCGGCGGCACCCCAGTTGCCGTGGTCGACATCGACGTCGAGACCGGCGCCGAGACCGACACCGACGAGCCCGGGCGGTCGCCCCACCTCACCCTGGCCGCCGACGTGGCCGACGCCGCCGCGCTGACCGCCGCCGTCGACGCGGCGGCCGATCGCCTGGGCGGCCTGGCGATCCTCGTGACCTGCGCCGGCTTCGGGGCGGCCAAGTCGCTGGATCGCTACGGCGACGACGAGTGGGCCCGGCTGGTCGGGGTCAACCTGACCGGCGTGTGGCACGCCATCCGGGCGGCGGTGCCCCACCTGCGCGCGGCCGGCGACGCCAGCATCGTCAACATCGCCGGCACCACCGCCTCCCGCCCCACCCGGGGTGAGGGACCGTACGCGGCCGCCAAGGCCGGCGTCGTGGCGCTCACCCGCACGGCCGCCCTGGAGTACGCCCCGGACATCCGGGTCAACGCCGTGTCCCCGGGCTACATCGCCACCCGCCTGACCCGGGCGGTCGTCGACGACCCCGACCTGCGCGCCCGGGTCGAGCGCCGCATCCCGATGGGCCGCATGGGCACGGTCGCCGACGTCGCCGGGGTGGTCGCGTTCCTCTGCTCGCCCGACGCCGCCTACGTCACAGGCCAGGACCTGATCGTCGACGGCGGCAGCCTCCTGCCCAGCCACCAATCCGACGAGCTGCTGAAGGCGATCCTGGCCCGCTGACCGGCGCCGGTCTGACCTCTTCGTTCTGCCCGCGAAGTGATTGAAAACCAGCCGCTTTCGCGGGCAGAACGTGAGTGACTGCTCCGCTGCGCTGACACGCCCGCCCTGGTATCCAGCGTGCCGGCGCGACACTCTGTCGTGGCGAGGCGGAACGCGATGGAGCACAGCAGAGGCATGGACGACCTGCGTGTCGGGCGAGGTGACCCGTGGGATCACGACCCCGGGCCGCCCCGGAACCGGTCGTGGGCGCGGCTGTTCGCCGAGACCCCGAACTACCGCGCCCTCGGGCTCGCCGCCGCGGGCGAGGAGCGGTTCCGGTGGCAGTTCGGGCCGGTGTTCTACCGGGGCCGGCTCGGCGACCACCAGGCCCGCGTACTCGTCGTGGGGCAGGACGCCGGGTCCGACGAGGCGCTCGCCCACCGCAGCTTCGTGGGCGAGTCCGGGACCCGGGTGCAGCACCTGCTCGCCCACGTGGGTATCACGCGGTCATACCTGTGCCTCAACACCTTCGTGTACTCGATCCTCGGCCAGTACGACGCGACGATGGCGCGTCTCGCCCAGGATCCCGACTCGCCGCTGGCGCGGCACCGCAACCGGCTGTTCGACTACGCCGCCGCCCGCAACGACCTGCGGCTCGTCGTCGCCGTGGGGCGGGCGGCCCGCGAGTCCGTGCTCACCTGGATCCGCCACCGGGGCGGGACCGCCGCCGCCGGGGGCGGCCAGCTGCACGCCGCCGACGCCTCGGCCATCGGACCGGCGCTGCGGTTGGTCGACGTGACCCACCCCGGCGCCGCCGCGTCGGGCGGGCTGGCCGACGTGCAGGCCAGCTTCGCCGCCGCGGCCGACCGGATCCTCGGGTGGGCGGCCGAGTGGCCCGACTGGCTGCCGGCCGACCCCGACGGCGCCCGCTCGTCCGTCGGGACCTTCGCCTTCGGCGCCGCCCCGGTCCCGCTGCGCGACCTGCCGTTCGGCACGCCGTGGCGGGTCGGCGCCGGCGGCACCGCCTCCGCCCGGGACGACGGCGGGCGCAGCCTCGAGCTGCGGGCGACCGTCGAGGAGCCCGGCGCGCAGGGCGCCCACGGCGGCAACGGCCACGGCGGCCACGACGCCAGGGCCAGTTTCCCTGCCGAGCCCACCTCGGCCGCCGGCCGGGACGGCTTCGCCGAGGACGAGGGCGACCTCGCGTGGGAGCCGCCACGCTCGGTGCTGGAGTTCGACCGGGGCCCGACCCCGAGCCTCGCCCGGCTGCTGGTGTCCGGGGCCCCCGACTTCGCCGCGCTCGGCGTCCCCGGCGCCGACGGGTTCGGCGGCGGCCCGGTCTACCGGGGCCGGTTCGCCGGCGTCCGCATGCTGGTGCTCGCGGACCAGCAGGGCCACGACGACCTGCTGCTCGGCCGCGCCTTCTGCGGCGAGGCGGGCCAGCGGTTCCAGGGCCTGCTCGCCGCGCTCGGCGTCACCCGCAGCTACCTGATCCTGCGCACGCTGCCCGTCGACACCGAGGCCGAGTCGCTGGGCAAGCAGTGGGCGTTGGCCGACCGCCCCGACGTCGTCGCCGCCCACCGGGCCGTGTGCGGGCGGGTGCTCGACGACAACCCCGTCGTCGTCGTGGTCACCGTCGGCCCCCACGCCGAGCGCATCGCCGGCCGCCTCGACCTCGACGGCCAGCCGGTCGTGTCGCTGCCGGCCTGGGGCGCGCCGGGCGCACCCGAGGCGTGGATGGCGGCGCACGCACGCCTCCGCTCGCTCGGCATCCCGATCGACCAGCCGCCCACGATGACGACCTGGCGGGGCGAGCGGGCGCAGATCCCCCGGGCCGACCTGCCCTTCGGCGCCCCGCGCTGGCAGGGCACCTCGGGCGACCGGGTGGTGCGGTCGACGGCGGCGCCGCCCCCGGCGCCCCACTACAAGGCGTACATGCCCGGATGGGTGTCGGACGAGGAGGTCCCGCCGCTCGGGTGACCGGGCCGCGGGACAGGCGCAAGGAGGCGGCAGGATGGCGGAGCGGTACGTACTCGATGGTCGGGTCGTCACGATGAACGACCGGTTCGACGTGCACGACCCGGGGCGGGTCTACGTCGACGGCTCGACGATCGTCGCGGTCGGCGACGTTGGCGCGCCCCCGCCGCCCGGGTTCGAGAAGGCACCGGTCGTCCGGACCGGCGACACGATCTATCCCGGCCTCATCGAGCTGCACAACCACCTCAGCTACAACATCCTGCCGCTGTGGCAGGTCCCGCAGCGCTTCGACAACCGCAGCCAGTGGATGCGCCACCGCGACTACCGGCGCTTCGTCAGCGGCCCGGCCGCCGTCCTCGGGCGCACCGGCGGGTTCATCGAGGCGGTCGTCCGCTACGTCGAGGCCAAGTGCCTGCTCGGTGGGGTCACGACCTCACAGGGCATCGCCTTCGCGTCGAACATGGGCATTCGCCGCTTCTACCGCGGCCTGGTCCGCAACGTCGAGGAGGGCGGCCACGACGACCTGCCCGCCGCCGCCACCCGGGTGGCCGACGTCGACGCCGGCGACGCCCAGGCGTTCCTCCGCACGCTCAACCAGTCGAGCGCGCTGCTGCTGCACCTGGCCGAGGGCGTCGACGCCGCGGCCCGCGAGCACTTCCGCTCGCTGCGCATCGGGCCCGACGAGTGGGCCATCACGCCCTCGCTGGCCGGCATCCACTGCGCCGGCCTGACCGGCCGGGACTACCAGATCTTCCGGGCCCGGGGCGGCTCGATGGTGTGGTCGCCGCTGTCGAACCTGCTGCTCTACGGCGGCACCGCGGACGTCACCCGCGCCCGCAGCGAGGGGCTGCCGCTCGCCCTCGGCTCCGACTGGTCGCCGTCGGGGTCGAAGAACCTGCTGGGCGAGATGAAGGTCGCGTGGCTGGTGTCGGAGGCCAAGGGCGGCGTGTTCACGCCGCGCGAGATCGTGGCGATGGCGACGATCAACCCGGCCCGGATCCTCAAGTGGCAGCGGGCCGTGGGCTCGATCGAGGCGGGCAAGCAGGCCGACCTGATCGTCGTCGACGGCCGGGCCGGAGATCCCTACGAGCACCTGATCAAGGCCCGGGAGAGCGCGCTGACCCTGGTCGTCATCGACGGTGGCGCGCGTTACGGCCAGCCCCAGCACATGCGCCGCCTCGCCGGCCCGACAGACCGCATGGAGACGCGGACGGTGGGCGGCGCCACCCGCGTGGTCGACCTGACCGACGCGGCCGCCGACCCGCTCATCGGCACGTTGACGCTGGGGGAGGCCGAGAGCCGCCTGGCCGGTGGCCTGCGGGACCTGCCCGAGCTGGCCCGCCGCCTGGAGAACCCGATCACCGCGTCCGCCGTCCTCGGGGCCAGCGACGGCCGGTCGCCGGGCGTGTGGTATCTGGCGCTCGACCACGAGGAGCAGGACGGCCTGTCCGACCGGCACACCCTCGGCGGCCTCGACCTGCGGGCCGGCGCCGACGGTGCCCGCTCGGGCGGTCCGGCGGGCGCGGCCAGCCCCACCGGCGGTCCGCTGCCGCTGCCCCTGTGGGCGATGGGTGCGGCCGAGCCGCTGTCCGAGGCGCTCGGGCCGCTGGCGCTCGACCCGCTGACCGTCGCCGACGACGAGACCTACGTCGACCGCATGGCCGGGGTCCCCGAGCTGTCCGACGAGGCCGCCGACGTGATCCGCGGCCTGGCCGAGCTGTACGGGCGCACGGCGCCGGCCGCGCTCCGGGGCCGCCCGGCGACGCCCGCCGCGCCCACGCCCGCCGCCCGGGGCCGGGGGCGCCGTCCCGCACCCGCGGGGCCGGCCGCGCCCCCGGCGCCGGCCCGCCCGTCCCGCTCGGACGTCAGCCTGGCCGACGCCGCCGCCGGCAAGGCCCAGGCCGCCCGCCTGGCCGACTTCGTCGCCTCGGTCGGCGACGGCGAGCTGACGCTGGCCGACCGCCTCACGCTGGTCAACCAGGCGTTGGTGCTGATCGGCCACTGCTACGTGCACCTGGTGCTCAAGCGGGCGATGCACGCCATCGACCCGGTCCAGCGCCTGCGGCTGCTGCGCAACCAGCTCACGACGCTGAGCGAGGAGACCCGGGGCGCCGAGGTCGAGTTCCACCGCGAGATGTGCGACATCTTCACGTCTCTGCGCGACCTGCACACCAACTACCTGCTGCCGATCCCCTTCCAGGGCCGGACCGCGTTCCTGCCGTTCCTGCTCGAGCGGTACGTCGACGACGACGGCGAGCACTTCGTGGTGTCGAAGGTGGCGGCCAGCCTGGGCCACCCCACGTTCGTCCCCGAGGTCGAGGTGCTCCACTGGAACGGGTCCACGATCCGCCGGGCCGTCGAGGCCAACGCCCGCCACCAGGCCGGCAGCAACGACGCGGCCAGCTTCGCCCGGGGCCTCGACGCCATGACGATCCGGCCGCTGGCCCGCTCGCTGCCGCCGGAGGACGACTGGGTGGTGGTCACCTACCGGGGCCTCGACGGCGACGAGCGCGAGATCCGCCTCGACTGGCAGGTGGCCGTGGCCGGCGACACGGCCATGGCCGGCCTCGGGCTCGCCGTCCAGGCCGGCCAGGGCGTCGACGTGCAGGTCGAGGCCGTCAACCAGGCCAAGACGATGATGTTCGCCCCGGCGGCGCTGGCGGCCGCGGCCGACATCGCCGATCCGACCTCGTCCGCCACCCGCCACCGGGTGGCCGCGGTCGACGTCGAGACCAGCATGCCGACCGTGTTCCGGGCCCGGCCGGTGACGACCCCGTCGGGTCGGTTCGGTCACCTGCGGATCTTCACGTTCAACGTCGACGACGACGTCCAGTTCGTCGCCGAGTTCGTCCGGCTGGTCGAGCAGCTGCCCCCCGAGGGCCTGATCCTCGACGTGCGGGGCAACGGCGGCGGGCTGATCGTCGCGGCCGAGCGCCTCCTGCAGGTGCTGACGCCCCGGCCGATCACGCCCGAGCCGTTCCAGATGACGACGACGCCGCTGATGCTCGAGCTGTGCCGGCGCCACGACCCGTCCCCGCTCGACCCCAACTTCGATCTGGGGCCGTGGGTGCCGTCGCTCCAGCAGTCGGTGGTCACCGGGGCCCAGTACTCCAACGGCTACCTGGTGACCGCCGAGGATGCCGCCAACGACCTCGGCCAGCGCTACCACGGCCCGGTCGTGCTGGTGACCAACGCCCTCTGCTACAGCGCCACCGACATCTTCACGGCCGGGTTCCAGGACCACGAGGTCGGCCCGGTCCTGGGCGTCGACGACAACACCGGGGCGGGCGGGGCCAACGTCTGGACCCACGACCTGCTCAAGACCCTGCTCGACGTCCCGCCGGACGACCCGGCCACCGCGGGGGACGAGGCCGAGAACCCGTTCGTCGAGCTGCCCCGCGGCGCCGAGTTCCGCGTGTCGGTGCGCCGCACGCTGCGGGTCGGCCCCGAGCACGGGGGCACGCCGGTCGAGGACCTCGGCGTCCGGCCCGACGAGCGCCACGAGCTGACCCGGCGCGACATCCTGTCCGACAACGAGGACCTGCTGGCCCAGGCCGGCGTGCTGCTGGCGGCCCGGCGGGCCTTCCGGCTGGAGGCCGACGCCCAGCCGCGGGCGGGCGGCAAGGTCCACCTGCGGCTGCGCACGTCCGGCCTCGACCGCGTGGACGTCGCCTTCGACGGCCGCCCGGTGGCGTCGCTGGACGTGCGGGACGGCACGTCCAACCACACGCTGCGCCCGGCGGCCCCCGATCCGGGGTCGGTCGACCTCACGGGCTGGGCCGGCGGAGAAATTGTCGCCCGGAGGCGCTCCTCGGTGTGACCCGCACCCGGCCGGGGGCACTAGGGTCACGGGGTTCCGTGGGTGGGTCACGGGCTCGAGGCGGGGAGTGTCGGCGGATGACGCAGGGGTGGCATGGGGACCAGGTCTACGCGGGCTTCGCCGACCTCGACGGGGGCGACACGATCGTCGCCCAGGTCGGGGAGATCGGCGTCAGCCGCGACTGGGTCTACCTCCCGCAGGGCCGCTTCGCCGTCCGGGGCACGACCTGGACGATGTCCGACCAGGTCGTCGAGTCGACCACCATCCCCGCCTACGCGATCGTGCTGGCGGTGATCTTCGCCGTGGCCTGCCTGCTCGGCCTGCTGTTCCTCCTGGTCAAGGAGCGCACGGTCCAGGGTGTGGTCCAGGTCGCCGTGCAGGGCGAGGGTTTCTACCACGCCACCCAGGTGCCGGTGTCGTCGTGGGCGGCGATCACCGACACCCACCGCCGGGTCGAGTACGCCCGCGGCCTCGCCGCCGCCCCCTGACGCCTGCCAGGCTGGTCGGGTGATCGACTGGTCTGAGATCGACTCGGTGGTCGGGCAGAACTGGTTCCGGCTCGACCCCGACCTGGTGGCGCGGGTGCGGCGGGACTGCCCGCCCGAGGATCTGGCGTTCTGGGAGGTGGTGCTCGACGACTTCGGCGCCCTGGTGGGTGGCCCGATCGCCCGGGCCGCCGACACGATCGACGCGCACCCGCCCGAGCTGGTGCGCTACGACCGCTGGGCCAACGAGGTCAACGCCCTGGCCCACCACCCGGCGACGCTCGACGCCAAGGCCGCGCTGTGGCGGGCGGGGTACCCGTCGGGTTTCGAGGCCCAGGCCCGCGAGCGGGGCCACCCCGCCCCGGGCGTCGTGCACGGGGCGTCCAGCTACCTGCTGTCCCAGGCCGACACCGGGATGGTCTGCAGCCTGGGCATGACCAGCGGCGTCGCCGGACTGGTCGACGCCTACGCCCCGCCGGACGTGCGGGACGGCCTGCTCGCCGGGCTCCGGGCCACCGACGTCGCCGACGCGGTCGACGGCTCGATGTTCCTGACCGAGCGGGACGGCGGCTCGGACCTGGGCCGCACGGTCCACTGCACGGCCCACGACCTGGGCGACGGCCGGGTCGAGATCAGCGGGGAGAAGTGGTTCTGCTCGAACGTCGACGGGGCGGCGATCGTGCTGCTGGCCCGCCCGGAGGACGCCCCCGACGGCCCGGCGGGGCTGGGCCTCTACCTCGTGCCGAGGACGCTGGAGGACGGCTCGCCCAACCGCTACACGATCCGCCGGCTCAAGCAGAAGCTCGGCACCCGCAGCGTCCCGACGGGCGAGGTCGAGTTCCACGGCGCCGTCGGCTACGCGCTGCGGTCCCGCCGCGCCGCCGAGCAGAGCGACAGCGATGCGGGCGGCCTCGGCCGGATGATGGAGATGGTCAACGGCAGCCGGTTCGGCGTGGCGCTGATGGGCCTGGGCATCGCCCGGCGCAGCTTCGCCGAGGCCGCGGCGTGGGCGCACCACCGCCGGGCCAAGGGCCGGGCGCTGATCGACCTCCCGCTGGTGCGGGAGCAGCTGGTCGACCTCCAGGCCGAGCTGGAGGCGGCGACGGCCCTCGGCTTCGAGTGCGCGGCGGCCGGTCGGCGCCCGGACGGCGGCCGGCTCCGCCGCATCCTGGTCCCGGCGGCCAAGGTGCGGCTGTGCCGCCTCGGCGTCGAGGCGGCGTCGTACGCGGTCGAGCTCCACGGCGGCAACGGCTACTGCGAGGACTGGGGCCTCACCCGCCAGCTCCGGGACGCCCAGTGCCACCCGATCTGGGAGGGCAGCGAGAACATCTGCGTCCTCGACGTCCTGCGGGCGATCCGGCGGGACCAGGCGCAGGGCGCCCTGCTGGCCAGGATCGACGAGGCCCTGGCCACGGCGAGGGAGGGCGGCCCGGGGTGGATCGCCCCGGCGATCGCCGTGACGGCGGCGGCACGGGACCGGCTTAACGCCCGGATCGACACGCTGTCGGGCCTGGACCCCGACGCGGCGGAGGCGATCTCGGGCCGCCTGACCGATCTCGCCAACCGCACGACGGGAGCCGCGCTGCTGCTGGAGCAGGCGGCCGAGGGCGGCGACCTGGCCGCCCACAAGGGGCTGCTCGGCCTGCGCTACGCCCGCCGCCACCTCGACCCGGCGGCCGCGTGGAGCGACGGCGTGGCGGCGATGCTCGGTCGCGAGCTGGTCGCCTACGCCGAGTTGGGGGACGAGGCGGCGGCCAAGGCCGCCGCGTAGCCCTCCCTCGCGTTTTCTACGCGGAACCGGTCGCTATGGCGACCGGTTCCGCGTGAGAAAACCCTGAGGTCGGGTCCTCTGGCCAGGCGTGCTTGGGGTAGCGGCCGGCCATCTCCTTGCGGACCTCGCGCCACGAGCCGGACCAGAACCCGGCCAGGTCGGACGTCACCTGCACCGGCCGCCCCGCCGGGGAGAGCAGGTGGAGCACGACCGGCACCCGGCCGCCGGCGACCGTCGGCGTGGCGCTGGTGCCGAACATGTCCTGGACCCGCACCGCGAGCACCGGCGGGTCGCCGGGCCGGCCGGCGCCGTAGTCGAGCGCCACCCGGCGGCCGCCGGCCACCGCCACGTGCTGCGGGGCCAGCCGGTCGAGGTCGCCGGCCAGCGCCGGCGGCACGAGCGACCGCAGGATGCGGACCATGTCCAGCCGGTCGAGGTCGGCCCGGCCCGTGGCCGCCGCCAGCCGCGGCGCCAGCCAGTCCCCGAGCCCCCGGCGCAGCGCGGCGTCCGACAGATCCGGCCAGCCCTCATCCACCGCCCGCAGGAACGCCACCCGCGCCTGCAGCGCCCGGGCCGCCGGCGTCCAGGGCAGGGCCGCCAGGTTGGTCGCTCGCACCCGCTCGACCAGCGCCGTGGTGGTCGGCAGGCCGGGGTCCGGGCGGCGCTCGACCGTGCCGAGGCGCAGCCGGCCCAGCTCCCGCTCGACCCGGGCCACCAGGTCGTCGCGGTCCGGGTCCCACACCAGCCGGGCGTGCTCGACCACCGCGTCGCCGGCCACCGCCTGCAGGTCCTCGGGGTCCAGCGGGGCCGCCAGCCGGATCCGGCCGCCCGTCCGGCGTCCGTCCACCTCGGCCACCGCCAGCAGCGGCTCCGCCGCCAGCGGGTCGGTGGGGGTGAGCGTGCCCTCGGTGCCCGCCCGCAGGACGAACCGGCCTCGGCCGCCCCGGGCCTGGGCGATCCGGTCCGGATACGCGTGGGCCAGCAGCAGCCCCGCCGCCCCGGCGTCGACCCCCGACGACGGGGCGATGTCCGCCCGCCGGGCCAGGTCGGCCGCCCGGTCGCGGGCCCGCCTCAGCGCCCGCCCGTCGGCGAGCGGGTGGCGCCGGCCGGCGTCGGTCAGCAGCGCCAGGCGCACCGCCACGTCGCTCGGCCGCTCGTCGGGGCGGCCCCGCAGCACGTCCCGATCCTCCAGCAGGGCGGCCAGCAGGCAGGCCAGCCACGCCTCGGCCGGTCCCCGCTCCCGGGCGGCCAGCACCATGCGGGCCAGGCGGGGATGCAGCGGCAGCGCCACCATCTCGCGGCCGGCCGCGGTGCGACCCTGCCCGCCGGGTCGGGGCCGTCGAGCGCCCCCAGGTCGGCGAGCAGGCGTCGGGCCTCGTCCAGCGCCCGGGCCGGCGGCGGGTCGAGGAACGGCAGGTCGGCGGGGTCGCTGCCCCACACCGCCAGCTCCAGCGCCAGGCCCGCCAGGTCGGCCTGGCGGATCTCCGGCTCGGTGTACGGGCGCCGGGCGGCGTGCTCGACCTTGGACCACAGCCGCACGGCCACGCCCGGACCGAGCCGGCCGGCCCGGCCCGCCCGCTGGTCGGCGGACGCCCGCGATGCGGGGACCGTCTCCAGCCGGGTGAGCCCGGTCGTGGCGTCGAACACCGGGCGGCGGGCCAGCCCGGCGTCCACCACGATGCGCACGCCCTCGACGGTCAGGCTGGTCTCGGCGATGTCGGTCGCCACCACCACCTTGCGCCGGCCCGGCAGTCCGGGGGCGAGGGCGGCGTCCTGGTCGCCGGCCGGCAGGGCGCCGTACAGCGTGTGGACGTCGACCCCGGGGTCGGCACCCCGCAGCTCGTCGGCGGCCCGCTCGATCTCGGCCGCGCCGGGCAGGAACACCAGCACGTCGCCGTCCGGCTCGCGCCGCAGCGCCTGGCGGACCGCCGCCACCGCCGCCACCTCGACGTGCTCGCGGGGCCGCCGGGGCGCCCACCGGATCTCGACCTCGTGCGGCCGGCTCTCGCTGGTCACCACCGGTGCGTCGCCGAGCAGGGCGGCGACCGCCGCGCCGTCCAGCGTCGCCGACATGACCAGCACGACCAGGTCGGGCCGCAGGTGGCGCCGGGCGTCGATGGCCAGCGCCAGGCCCAGGTCGGCCTGGAGGCTGCGCTCGTGGAACTCGTCGAAGATCACGAGGCCGACGCCGTCCAGCCCCGGGTCCCGTTGGAGCCGGCGGGTGAGGATGCCCTCGGTCACCACCTCGACCCGGGTCCCCGGCCCGACCCGGCGGTCGTCCCGGGTGCGGTAGCCCACGGTCTCGCCGACCGCCTCCCGTATCAGCGCGGCCATGCGCCGGGCCGCGGCCCGGGTCGCCAGCCGTCGGGGTTCGAGCATGACGATCCGCCGGCCGCCGAGCCAGTCGTCGTCGACCAGGGCCAGGGGGACGATCGTCGTCTTGCCGGCGCCCGGCGGCGCCTGGAGCACGGCCGCGCCACCGGACGCCAGCGCGGCCCGCAGGTCGGGGAGGCAGGCGGTGACCGGCAGCGGCGGCAGCGGCGGCGGCACGAGCGGGTCCGGCAGGGTCCGGCGGTCCGGCGGTCCGGCGGTCAGGCCTGGCGCTGGGGCTCGGCCTGCAGCACCGCGATGAGCTGGTCGCGGGCCCGGGCGACCCGCGACCGGATGGTCCCGACCGGGCACCCGCACACCTCGGCGGCGCCCGCGTAGTCGAAGCCGAGGAGCTGGGTGAGCACGAATGCCGTGCGGCGGTCCGGGTCGAGGCACGCCAGGGCCTGCTCGGTCAGGACCCCGTCGCCCAGGCTGACCACGCCGGCCCCGGTCTCGGTGCGGGCGGCCACCAGGCGGGCAAGGCGGCGACGGCGGGCCGCACCCCGCACGGCGTCGACCGCCGCGCGCCGGGCGATCGACAGCAGCCAGGTGCGGGCGCTCGACTCCGCCCGGTAGCGGGGGAGGGCCCGCAGGGCCCGCAGGTAGGCGTCCTG
This sequence comes from uncultured Acidimicrobiales bacterium, assembly GCA_963830865.1. Taxonomy (GTDB): domain Bacteria; phylum Actinomycetota; class Acidimicrobiia; order Acidimicrobiales; family VFJN01; genus ZC4RG19. The sequence goes on from CAWHNU010000006.1 coordinate 123,130, forward strand.
CGCCGCGTCCTCGGCCAGATCGTGGCCCGCGACCGCCGTGACCAGGCGCGCGACATCGCGCCAGGTCCCCCGCACGAACGCCGACAGCGCCACCCGGTCGCCGTCCCGCGCCGCGAGGGCGAGTGCGGTCATCTCGTCCACAGGCGGATCACCCTAGGGCCAACCAGATTCCGGGAACCAGCGCGGCCCGGCGGACGACTGTTGTGCCATGCGCTGCAGCACCTGCCGCGAAGCTCTCTCCGCCCGTCTCGACGGGGAAGACGCCGGCGTTCCCGACGACGAGATCGATGCCCACCTTGCGTGGTGCCCCGACTGTGCCGAATGGGCGGAGGCCGCCTCGGTCCTCGCCCGCGCCGTCGAGCGGACGCCCGCGCCGTCGGTGCCGCTGAACCCGGCGGTGCTGGCGTCGCTGACCGCGCCGCCCGAGCCCGAGCGCCGCCCCGGCCTGCTCCGCGTCGGCGAGTGGCGCATCCTCCTGGCCCTGGTCGCCGTGGCCCAGCTCGTCGTCGCGTTCCCCGGCGTGCTGCTGCACGACGGGCACGCCTCGGTCCACTTCGCCCACGAGCTGACCGCGTGGGACATGGGCCTGGCCGTCGGCTTCCTCCTGGCCGTCCTCCTGCCCGCCCGGGCCTGGGGCATGCTGCCCCTCGCCTCGGTCCTGGTCGTCGCCATGGTCGGCACCTCCGCGCTCGACACGATCTCCGGCAACGCGCTGCTCGGGCGCGAGGTCGTCCACGCGCTCGAGGTCGCCGGCCTCGTGTGCCTCTGGGCCATCGCCCGCCGCGCCCCCCGCCCGTCCGTGGTGGTCCGCCTGGCATGAAAACCGGCGTCCGGCTGGGGCGGGCCCTCGCGGCGGTGGCCGTGGCGGGCCTGGCGCTCGTCGCGGGCGCGGCGCGGGCCGACGCCCACGCGGAGCTGCTGTCGACCGAGCCGGCGTCGGGCGCCCAGCTCGCCACCGCGCCCACCGAGGTCGTGCTGCACTTCAGCGAGGCGGTCGACCTCGGCGACGACAGCATCCGCGTGCTCGACACATCCGGCGACAGCGTCGGGACGGGCAGGCCCGAGCACCCCGACGGCGAGCGGTCGAGCGCCTCGCTCGCCCTGGCCGACCTCGACGACGGCGCCTACGTCGTCGCCTGGAAGGCGGTCTCGTCCGACGGCCACCCGGTCTCGGGCGCGTTCACGTTCCGGGTCGGCGCCGCCACGGCCGCCCCGGGCGACGACGCCGCGCTGATCGACGACGTGCTCGGCGGCACGTCGGGAGGCGACCACGTCCTGGGCGCGATCTACGGGGTCGCCCGGTTCGTCGCCTTCGCCGGCCTGATCCTCGTGGTCGGCGGGTTCGTGTTCGTCACCTGGATCTGGCCCGCCGGCCGCGACGACCGTCGGGCCCGGCGGCTGCTGATGGCGGGCTGGTGGGCCGCCGTCGTCGCGACCGCGGCCTGCATCCCCCTGCAGGCCGCGTACTCGATCGGCGGCTCGCTCGGCGACGCCCTCGACCCGGGCGTGGTGGCCGACGAGTTCGGCGTGCGCAACGGGCGGGCCTGGCTGGTGCGGCTCGTGCTGCTCGGGGTCGTGGCGCTGCTGGCTCGGGCCCGGCGCCTCGATCGCTGGGCGGCGGTGGGGCTCGGCCTGGCCCTGCTGGTCACGATCAGCCTGACCGGGCACGCCAGCGCAGGCGACCTGGTGCCGCTCGCCTTCGTGGTCGACATCGCCCACCTGTCCGCCGCCAGCGTGTGGCTCGGGGGGCTCACGATCCTCGCCGGCGCCGTCCTGGCGCGGGGCGGCGCCGACGGCGGCGAGCGGGTGGTCAACAGCTTCTCGCAGGTGGCGTTCGGCTGCGTCCTGGTCCTCGTGATCAGCGGCACGATCCAGGCCCTACGCCAGGTCGGCGGGTACGACGCGCTGTTCGACACCGCCTACGGGCGGCTGCTCGTGATCAAGGTCCTGCTGGTCTGCGGGATGGTGATCGGCGCGGCCGTGAGCCGGGCGTGGCTGCGCGACCGGGCCGCGGCCCGGTCGGCCGCCGTGTCGCTGTCGCCGGGGCCCGGCGCCGTGGCCGCGTCGCCGAACCCTTCCCCCGCCACCCTGTCGGTGCTCCGCTGGTCGGTCGGCGCCGAGGTGGCCCTCGGGGTCGCCGTCCTGGCCGTGACCGCGCTGCTCGTCAACGCGGTCCCCGGGGCGTCCGACAGCGGCCCGGCGGGCCCGTTCTCCACCCAGCTCCACACCGACAGCTTCATGGTGACCGTCGACGTCGCCCCCGCGGCCGTCGGTCAGAACGACGTCCTCCTGAGCGTCACCGACCACGGCGGAGCACCGCTCGCCGACGAGCCGGAGGAGGTCACGGCGACCCTGCGGTTGCCGGCGCAGGAGCTGGGGCCGATCCCGGTCGACCTCGTTGCCGAGGGCGAGGGCCGCTACCGGGCGGACGACACCGAATTCCCGTTCGCGGGCGAGTGGGACCTGAACGTCGTCGTGCGAACGAGCGAGTTCGACCAGGAGCAGCTGGAGACCACCGTCCCGATCCCGTGACCGCTGGGGTCACGCGTCACAGACACACACAAGGAGCCAGGAACCGATGAAGAACCGTGCACTGACTGGCGCGCTCGTCGTGGCCGGCGCGGCCATGTTGGTGGCGGCGCCCATGGCGTCGGCCCATGTCACCGTGAACCCGGGCGAGGCCGTCAAGGGCGGCTTCGCCGCGCTGGCGTTCCGCGTGCCCAACGAGCGCGACGACGCCGGGACCACCAGCCTCGTCGTCAGCATGCCCGAGGACTACCCGATCCCGAACGTGAGCGTGAAGCCCAAGGCCGGCTGGACGTACACGATCACGCCCCGCACGCTCGAGGAGCCGATCGACAACCATGGCGAGCAGATCACCGAGGTCGTCGGCACGATCACCTGGACCGGCGGCACGATCAACCCCGGCGAGTTCGACGAGTTCGAGGTCTCGGTCGGCCCGCTCCCCGAGGAGCCGGACATGATCGCGTTCCCGAGCGTGCAGACGTACTCGAGCGGTGAGGAGGTCCGCTGGATCGACGAGGAGGTCGAGGGCGAGGAGGAGCCCGAGCACCCGGTCCCCACGCTCAAGCTGATCGAGGGCAGCGGCGACCACGACGAGACGGCCGCGGAGGCCGAGGCCGACGAGGCGTCGTCCTCGTCCGAGCAGGCCGCCGGCGTGACCGTGTCCAACGTCAGCCAGGACGACGTCGACCAGGCCAACACCCTGGCCACCGTCGGCCTCGTGGTCGGCGGCCTGGGCCTGATCGTGGCGATCGTGGCCGTGGTGCTGGGCCGCCGCAAGGCCGGTGGCTCGGGGACCTCGACCCCGTCGGAGCCGTCGGCCCCGTCGGCTAGCTGAATCGGCGCCCGCCGATCGCGGCGGGCAGGAATAGGCGGACCGGTCGGCGGGTTGTGCCCGTCGACCGGTCGCCGGCCGTCGTCACGGTGAGACTCCCCCCTCACCGGTGGCGACGCCGGCGTCCACCGGGGGCTGGGCGTCCATCGGGGGCGGCGTGACGAGGCCCCCGCCCCAGGCGGTCAGCCCGGCGGCGGCGAGCGCCAGGCCGAGGGCGACGGCCGTGACACCCCGGTCGAGTGCGTAGGGCAGGTCGGTCGGCAGGACCGGCTTCCAGAGCACGGTCAGCCGCAGGCAGGCCCAGCCGATGACACCCGCGCAGGCGGCGAGCGTCAGGGCGCCCGAGATGGTGCGCTTCCGCAGCGCGATGGCGGCCGCGGCGGCGCCGAGGGCGACGAGCGGCACGACCACGATCAGCGGGTTGACGCCCGACCCGGCCGGCGCCGCCCGGTACTGGGCGCCACCGACGACGGTGGCCCCGGCGGCCGCGGCCAGCGCCGCCACCCGGGCGACGGCGGTGGGGTGCCGGCGGCCGAGCACGACAACCAGGGCCAGGGCCGCCAGGCCCAGCAGCAGCCACGGCAGCGGGTTGACCCCGGGTTCGAGCACGAGCTTGCCGCTGATGGTGGTCGGCGTGTCGTCGACGGTGATGTCGACGGTCCAGTCCTGCACCACCTCGCCGGGCTCGACGTTGGGTGGCGGGTCGTCGCCCATCCAGTGGATGCGGTGGTCGTGCCAGGCGTAGCTCCCCCCGCCGGCGACCTTGTCCCACTCGGGCTCGGCGTCGTTGTCGGCGATCGCGGGCGGGGTGACGTCGGCGTTGCGCGACTCGTTGATGTAGGTGGCGGTCGAGCGCACGTTGCGCTCGACGGTCCCGTCGGGCCGGAACCGCAGGTACGGCTCGTCGCTGTACCCGGTGACGATGACCTCGCGGCCGTCGACGGTCAGCTCCAGGAAGGCGTCGCCGCCGACGACCTCGGCGGTGACCCCGTCGGCCTCCGGCGCCACGCCGGTGACGGTCGAGCGGAAGTCGGACGGCCGGGGCGGGTCGGCGGCCGCGGGACCCGCGTGGGCCACGACGGCGGCCAGCGCGGCCAGCGCCGCGAGGCCGGCCCGCCGAAGGCCGGCCCGCCGCAGGGTCACGTGGCCTCCACCTTGCCCGACGGCTCGGATCCGTCGGTGCCGGTCGCCTCTCCGTCGGGGGCCTCGGTGGCTTCGGTCGCCTCGGCCGTCTCGGGTTCGGCGGTCTCGGGTTCGGCGGTCTCGCTCGCCTCGGCGGTCTCGGGTTCGGCGGTCTCGGGTTCGGCGGTCTCGCTCGCCTCGGCGGTGGTGTCGGTCGCCTCGGCAGCAGTCTCCGGTTCGGCGGTCTCGGGCTCCGCCGTCTCGGTCTCGCTCACCTCGGCAGTCTCGGCTTCGGCGGTCGTGGCCGTGGCCGTGGATGCGGGCTTGGCCTTCCCCTGAGGGGCCCGCGGCGTCGGCGGCGCTGGCGTCGCGGTGCCCCGCCGGGCGCGGCGGATGGCGACGACCGCGGCCGCCGCACCGCCGACCAGCACGACGGCGAGCGCGACGATCAGGCCGATCGGCGGGCCGCCGTCGTCGCCGGATGCGGCGCTGCTGCCGGTCTCGTCTTCCGCAGGCGTGAACCCGCCGCCGCTGCCGCCGTCGTTGCTGCCGGTGGGCGGCCCGGACGTGCTCGGCGACACGGCCACGTCCACACTCTGCTCGACGGCCGCGGCGGGGTCGTCGGAGGCGATCCGCACCGTCCAGGTGCCGGCGGTGGGGAACGGGACGAAGCCCTGGTACTCGCCGTCCTCGCCGGGCTCCAGCGTCACCGGGGCGAGCTGGTCGCCGGCCGCGGTGGTGGGCGTGGCCAGGACCGTGGCGCCGTCGACCCCGTCGCCCCCCTGCGTCAGGCGGACGATGAAGTGGACGCCGCCGTCGGCCGGGTGGGTGGCCTCGATCGTGAGCTCCGCGGTGTCGTCCTGGACCGGCGAGGCGCCGGCGACGACCGCAGGGGCGAGGGCGAGCGCCACGGCGCAGCCCAGGGTCGCCAGCAGCGCGGCCGGCGCGAGCGGGAGCTTCGTCTTCATGGGGAGGCCACCATCGTCGATCCTGGTCACGGGCGCCGCAAGAGTACGACCGACAGGGGGTCGAACTCCCCATCGGCCAGTCCGGCGACGTCGGTGAACACGACCCGCTCGGCCTCGCCCTCGCCCAGCCGGCTGCACACGACCACCCGGCGGTCGCCGAGCCCGGCGTCGGCCAGCGCCCGGCCGACCGCGGCGGCCGGACGGGCCTTCGACACGAGCAGCGCCACCTTCGGGTGGGCCTCGACGGCGGCCACCGCGTCGTCGAGCGTGCCGCCGTGCAGCGACACGACCACGGCGTCGTCCCAGGGGAACCCGGCCCGGGCGCAGGCGAGCGCCACCGCCGACGGTGCCGGGTGGACCGCCACCGCGCCCTCGCCCAACCGGGCGATCGCGTGGCGGAGCATGCCGTAGTAGCCGGGGTCGCCGTCCGACAGGATGCACGCCCGCCCGCCGGAGTCCCGGGTGTCGATCGCGTGGGTGATCACCGCGTCGAGGTCGCCCCACAGCTCGACGCGCTTGCCCGGGATGTCGGCCGGCAGCAGGGCGAACTGGCGGGCGTGGCCGATCAGCACGTCGGCGCGCCGCAGCGCCGCCTCGGCGTCCCGACCGAACCACTGGCCGCCGACCAGTCCGACGATCGTGACCGGCCGCGTGATCGCATCGCCGCGGTCGACCGGGCGGGTGGTCACCCGTCCGCCGGCGCCGGCGGCTGCCAGCCGGGATCGCGGCCGAAGGCGACCAGCAAGCGGTCCTGGGGGTCGTCGCCGCCGGCCTCGTCCGGGCGGTCGCCGACCGCGCCGGCGGCCCGGTACAGGTCCTCCCGCTCGCCGAACCAGGCGGCGCAGGCCGCCACCAGCTCGGGGTCGATGCGGCGGTCGGCGCCGATGGCGGCCGCGAGGTCCCAGCCGTGGATGATGTGGTCGGCGGCCAGTTGGTGGGCGTACTCCTCCGCGGGCGTGTCGCCGAACGACAGGTGGACGATCCGGCCGGCGACGATGCCGCTGGCGGCGGCCATCGTCGCGGTGTCGACCACGGCCCGGGTGGTGGCCAGCGGGTCGGCGCCCAGCAGGTCGCCGTCGAACCGGTCGCCGACCTCCTCGATGGTGGCGCCCTCCATGAGCGGCACGGTCCACAGGTCCTCGTTGACGATGTGGTTCACCAGCGCCCGGACGTCCCAGTCGGGGCATGGCGTCGGCGCGGCCCAGACCCCGTCGTCCCGGCCCTCCAGGGTCGCCAGCGTGGCCATGAAGTCCTCGACGCTTCGGCGGTGCAGATCGGTCACATGCATGGAAGCTCCTCCCTCGCCCACTCCCACTCGCACGGTGCGGCCCTAGTCTGGCGGTTGCGATGACCCAGTCGCAGGATCACGGCCACGCCCACCACCACGGCCACGACGTGCGGGCTGCCGCTCGTCACAAGGGGCGACTGTTCGCCGCCCTTGTGGTGCTGAGCGCGGTCACCGTGATCGAGGTGGTGACGGGGTTCGCGACCCGGTCGCTGGCCCTGCTGTCGGACGCCGGTCACATGCTGACCGACGTCGGGGGGCTGGGGATGGCGCTGGCCGCCGTGCACGTGGCCGACCGGGCCCGGGTCGACGCCCGGCGCAGCTTCGGGCTCTACCGGCTGGAGATCCTGGCGGCGCTGGCCAACGCGGTGCTGCTGTTCCTCGTGGCGGGCTACGTGGTGGTCGAGGCGGTCCGGCGGTGGGGCGACCCGCCCGACGTGCTGGTCGGCCCGATGCTGGTGGTCGCCGTGATCGGCCTGGTCGCCAACCTGGTCGCGTTCTGGTTGCTGCGGGCGGGCGCGTCCGAGAGCCTGAACGTCAGGGGTGCGTACCTGGAGGTCGTCTCCGACCTGCTGGGCTCGGCGGCGGTCATCGTGGCCGCGGTGGCGATCGCCGTCACCGGCTGGGAGTGGATCGACGCCGCGGTCGGCGTCGCCATCGGGGTCGTCATCCTGCCCCGGGCCTGGCGGCTGGGGGGTCAGGCGGTCCGGATCCTGGTCCAGGCGGCGCCGCCGGACATCGACCTGACGCGGCTGGAGGCCGACCTCCGGGCGGTCGAGGGGGTGGTCGACGTCCACGACCTGCACGTGTGGACCCTCACCTCGGAGATGGAGGTGGCGTCGGTGCACCTCATGGTGGGGGTCGGGGCCGACAGCCACGGGGTGCTCGACCAGGCCCGCTCGATCATCCGCGACGACCACGGCATCGGCCACGCCACGCTCCAGGTCGAGCCGGACGACCACGAGGGATGCGACGAGCTCCACTGGTGACCGCCCGGACGTTCGCGGTGGCGACTGTCACGTTGCGATCCGGGGTACGGCCGTCTAGGAGTAGTACTGCCGGTAAGCCGCGTGCCCGTCGCGTGGTCCGGCGGGGAGGATCTCATGGCCGGGACCATGACCGGACGTGCCGACGCCGTCGGCCGGCGGGTCGACAAGCTGAACACCGCGTCGCTGGCACGCGTGATCGAGCCGGACGTCGAGCTGACCGGACACCTCGGCGACGGCCGGGTGCTGCCCGACGACCTGCTGCACCCGACGGCCGGGCTGGACTCGGGCGTGCTCGACGACGCGCAGGCGGTCGAGTTCAGCCGCCAGGCGCTGGCGGCGATCACCCGGTCGGGCCTGCAGTTCGAGGCGATCCTCATGGCCGGGTTCGGCATCCAGATCGCCCGCACCGACGACTACACCGATCCCCGGATCACGTACCTGCTGCACGAGCTGGGCGAGGAGACCCGCCACTCGCGGCTGTTCTGCCGCCTCCTCGACCAGCTCGCCGAGCACGGGCCGCCGGCGCCCAACCCGATGGAGAACTGGCTGTTCGAGACCGTCGGTCACCGCCTGATCGACCAGGTCACCCACCGGCCGGCCCTGCTCTACACGATGGTGCTGGCCGGCGAGGAGATCCCCGACCTGTTGCAGAAGCGGGCCGCCGAGCACCCGGCCACCGACCCGTTCGTGCGGGACATCAACCGCTACCACCGCCAGGAGGAGGCCCGACACCTGGCCTTCGCCCGGATGATGCTGCCCGAGGTCTGGGAGCGGGCCACGCTGGCCGACCGCACGATGGTGCGGTTCGTCGCCCCCGGCCTGATCCGCGAGATGTACGAGAACATGATCCACGCCGGCGTGTTCGGTGCGGTGGGCCTGCCGGCGGTGCCCACGTGGCGTACCGCCCGCAACCACCCCGGCCGGGTCGCCACCAGGGTCGACGCCACCCGCCCGGTGCTGGACGCGCTGATCGGCGCGGGCGCCCTCCAGCGGGGCCACGTCCCCCGGGCCTGGCGGGCGCTGTGCCAGGTCGACCCGGACGGTCACCCGACCGAGTAGCGCAGCTCGCCCCGATCCGCGTTTTGTACGCGGAAACGGTCGCTCTGGCGACCAGTTCCGCGTAGAAACGCGAGACGGGTGCGCCGGCGCACCGCGTAGAAAGGCGGGATGCTCCCGCCGGCCGACGAGATCCGCGCGGTCCTCGGGCCGGGGACGGTCGACGTGACGCCGCTGGCGCACACCGTGGTCGCCACCGCGACCGCCGGGCTGTGGCGGGTGCGGTCCGGCGCCCGGACGGCGGTGGTCAAGCTGCTGGCGCACGACCCGGCGGCCGAGGGCAACTGGCGCTCGGGCACCCATCCGGACCACTGGTACTACTGGCGCCGGGAGGCCGACGCCTACGGCTCGGGGCTGCTCGCGGGCCTGACCGGCGGGCTGCGGGCGCCGGAGGCCTATCTGGTGGCCGAGCGGGACGACGGCTCGGTGGCGCTGTGGTTGGAGGACCTCGCCGGCCCCGCCGCGCCGGCCTGGCCGCTCGACCGCTACGAGCTGTGCGCCCGGCACGTCGGCCGGGCCCAGGGCGCGTTCGCGGTCGGGGGCGTGCCGGACGAGCCGTGGCTGAGCCGGGGCTGGCTGCGCCGGTACCTGACCCAGCGCGACGGCGACCGGGCGATGCTCGACGATGGCGAGGTGTGGCACCACCCGTTGCTCGCCGGATGGTTCCCGGACCCGGTGGCGCCGGCGCTCCGCGCCATGCGCGAGGACCAGGATGGCTATCTCGGACTGCTCGACGCGCTGCCGCGGACCGTGTGCCACCTCGACCTGCACCCCGCCAACCTGTTCGCCGCCGCCGGGCCCGCGACCGCGGCGATCGACTGGGCGTTCGTCGGCCGGGGCGCCGTCGGCGAGGATCCCGGCAACCTGGTGCCCGACGCCGTCCTCGACTTCCACGTCGACCCGGCGCACGTCGACGACCTGCACGACCTGGTGGTGGCCGGCTACCACGCCGGGCTGCGCGACTCTGGCGTCGACCTCGCACTGGCGGACGTCCGCATCGCCGTCGCCGCCGCCACGGCGGCCAAGTACGCCTGGATCGGGCCGGCGCTGTTGCGGGCGGTCAGCGAGGCCCGCCCCCACCTCAACCGCCGTCCCCTCGCCGAGGCCGTGCCCGCCTGGGGCCCCGCGGTCCACTACCTCCTGGCCCGTGCCGCCGAGGCCCGCGCCGCGTTCTAGTGGCGTGATCGACCCGCACGGCACCGGCCCCCCGCCATCACGGCTGGGGGCCGGTGCTCGTGCGCGTCAGCCGATCAGGCGTTGATGCACTGCTCGAAGTAGACGCCGATGTTCGTGACGCCCTGGCACGCCGGGCCCGCGAACTGCGCCACCAGCGGGATCTCGTCGTCCGGCCCGACGATCCACGTGCTGGCGTCGGCCACGCCGTCGCCGTCCACGTCGAAGGCGATCAGCCCGGAGAACCCCTCGCCGGTCTCGAAGTCGACGAGGCCCTGGGCGATCCGGGTCTCGAGGCCCTTGCTGATGAACAGCACGTCGTCGTTCGCACCGAGCACGAGCTGCGCGCCCGAGTCCGCATACTTCTTGCTGGCGTTGGTGCACTCGTGCGCCAGCGCGGGTCCCGCCATGAGGACGAGCGCCCCTACCGCCCCGGTCGCCGTGACCAGGGCGCGCTTGACCATTCTCATTGTTTCTCCTGTCCTTGCCTCGACCGTAGATCGGCCGCCAGGGCGAGATTTCTATCACGTACCACGCTCCGCGGTCACATTGGGCGTTCACGCGCCCGCCTCACGTTTCTGACAGCGTTCAGTGCCATAGCGGTACGGGATCGCTGTCAGAAGCGCCTACGGCTCGCCGCGCGGGCTGGCCCCCGGCTCGACGAGGCCGTTGTCGTAAGCGAAGACGATCGCCGCGGCGCGGTCGCGCACGCCGAGCTTGGCGAAGATCGAGCCGACGTGGGACTTGACCGTCGCCTCGCCGACCGACAGGCGGCCCGCGATCTCGCCGTTGGTCGCGCCGCGGGCCATGTGGCGCAGGACGGCGTGCTCGCGCTCGGTCAGCAGGTCGGCCCGGGCCCGTTGGCGCAGCTGGGGGACGACCTGGCGGCGGAACGCCGCCATCACGCGGGGCGCCACCTGCGGGTCGAGCCAGGCACCGCCGGCGGCCACCGCCCGGCAGGCGGCGATCAGGTCCTCGGCCGCACAGTCCTTGAGGATGAAGCCCGCGGCGCCGGCGTCCAGCGCGCTCCACAGGATCTCGTCGTCGTCGAAGGTCGTGAACATGAGCACCGGCGGTGCCGCGCCGGCCTGTTCCCGCAGGAGGCGCACGGCGTCGGGCCCGCTCACCCGCCGCATGCGAACGTCCATCAGGACCAGGTCGGTCACCACGTGCGCCAGGGTGCCCACCACCTGGTCGCCGTCGTCGAGTTGGGCGACCACCTCGAACCCGTCGTCGGGACCGAGGATGCGGACGACGCCCGCCCGCACCACGGGCTGGTCGTCGACGATCACCACCCGGATCACGACGATGCCGCCCCGCCGCCGGCGGCCGCTCGACCGGGATGATGGCCTCGACCCGCCAGCCGTCCCGGTGGGGGCGGCCTGCAGCTCGCCGCCGAGGGCCCGGGCCCGCTCGGCCATGCCGATGAGCCCGAAGTGGGGCCCGTCGTCGATGGCGCGGTGGTCGCCGGCCGTGGTCGGCGACCAGCACCCGGGCCCGGCCGCGGCCGTCCTCGCTCCGATCGAGGGCCAACTCGACCGTGACCGTGTTGTGCGGCACGTGGCGGGCGACGTTGGCCAGGGCCTCCCGGCAGATGCGGTGGAGCGCCGTCCCCGCCGGCCCGTCGATGGTGTCGAGGCCCGGGGCGATCCGGTCGTCGATGACCAGGCCGGCGCGGCGATAGTCGTCGATGAGGGCGCCCAGGTCGGCGGAGCCGGGCAACGCGCGCTCGACGCCCCGTTCGGTCGTCCGTAGGGCGGCGACCGTCACCCGGATCTGGTCGAGGCTGGCCCGGCCGACCGCCTCCGCCTCCCGCAGCGCCCGCTCGGACTCGTCGAGGTCGCGCCGCAGCACATGTCGGGCCCCTGTCACGTGGAGCAGCATGGCCGCCAGCGTGTGCCCCGCGAGATCGTGGAGCTCGCGGGCGATGCGGCGCCGCTCGTCGGCGACGGCCTGGTCGGCGAGCGACCGGCGGGCGGCCTCCAGCTGCAGGATCAGCGCGCGCTGCTGCTTGAGGATCCGGCCGAGGACGAACATCAGCGCCGCCCCGGACGACCAGGGGATCCACAGTATTTCGTCCTCGGGCGCGAGCAGCGTGGCGACGACCCAGGGGCTGACGACGGCGAGGACGAGGATCGCGGTCGCCCGGACGTTGGAGTCGAGGTGCCAGGCGGCGTACAGCGTGACCAGCACGAGCAGGAAGAAGGCGACCTCGAGGTTCCCGGCCCGGCCGATCGCGAAGCTGACCAGCAGCGCGACCGGGATGACGAACACCTCGGCCGGGGGCCCGGCGACGAACGCCCGAGCGACCAGGACCGCCGCCGCCAGTGCGACGGCGGCAAGCTCGACGGCCGTCCCCGGGTCGCTCCACTGCGCCGCCGCCACGATGACGACGGCGCTGACCACCACGAACGGGCGCTCCGATCGCTGCATCGGCCACTCGGGCCGGCGCAGGTCGTCGGCCAACCTCACGACACGGCTCCTCCCGCTGCCACGCCCTGCGTCTCGGGCCGGGACAGGGCCCGGGAGCCGGTCGCCACCACCACGCCGGCCACCAGCAGCCACCACACGGTAGCGACGGCGAAGACGGCGAGGTTCACGACGACGTGGTCGGTGTTCGTGCCGAGGCCCAGCCACGGCTCCTGGATGGCCCGGGTCACATGGGTGAGCGGGAGCCAGGTGGAGACGTCGGCCATCACGTCGGACATGGCACCGGGGGGCGGCCCGCCGCCGGCGAGCAGGAACATCGGGAAGAACAGCAGCATGCCGACGCCCTGGGCGGCCCGGGCGTTGGGGAGCAGGACCCCGAGGAGCACCCCGATGCTGATGAAGGCGAGTGCACCGCTCAGCGTTCCGAGAACCGTCCGGGCGAGGTCGTCGATCGGCGGGACGCCGTACGAGACGAGGCCGGTCAGCCACACGGCGACGATGCCCACCAGGACGAACAGCAGGCCGGTCACGAACTGGCTGGCCGGGAACGCCCAGCGCGGCACACCCGCCGCGTCGAACCGCCGGATGACGCCCCGCTCCCGGTAGGTCGCCACGTGGACGGGGACCATCACGAGGCCGACGGCGGCGATCACCACCGCAACGTAGGCCGCGACGTAGTAGTCGCTCGGGGACGCCCCGCCGAAGGCCGGGTCGTCGTCGTCGAACACCCCGCCCAGCACCAGGACGGTGATGACCGGGAAGGCGACGACGAACGTCATCGCCAGCGGCTCCCGCAGGAACAGCCGCCACTCCGTGCGGATCAACTTCCAGGCGAAGCTCATAGCGTCACGACCTCTTCTTCTCGGGGCTGGTCGGCGTCGCCGTCGAGCAGCCGCAACAACGCGGTCTCCAGGGTTGGCTCGGTCACCCGGATGTCGTCGGGCACCCCGCCCCCGTACGCCTGGGCGACGAGGTAGGCGCCGACCGGAGCGATCATCGGGCGCCGGCCCCGCACCTCGACGCCCGCGCCGGAGAGGGCGGCGGACTCGACGCCGGGGATGGCCCGCAGCGCCCCGAGGTCGGCGGCCGGAAGCGTGAACGACATGGTGATGCCGTGGCCGTGGCTGTCGATGAGCTCGGCCGGCGTCCCCTCCGCCACGACGCGCCCGGCCCGCATCACGGCGACGCGGTCGCAGAGAAGCTCGGCCTCGTCGGCGAAGTGGGTGACGAGCACGACAGTCGTGGACCGCTCCCGGATGCCGGCGATGAGGGACCACACGGCCCGGCGGGCCGCGGGGTCGAGGCCCTGGGTCAGCTCGTCCAGGAACACGACCTCGGGCTGGTTGAGCAGTGCCGAGCGCGATGAACAGGCGCTGGCGCTGGCCACCCGACAGCCCCCCGAACGGGGTCCGCCACAGCGACCGCAGCCCCCACTCCTCGACCGCGGCGTCGGGCACGGGGCCGTCGGCGAACAGCCGCACGGCCTCCCCCACCCGCATGCGGTCGGGCAGCTCGGCCTGCTGCAGCTGGCTCCCCACCCGGGATGCGAGCCGCGCCCGCTGGCGCCCGGGGTCGAGGCCCAGGACCCGCACCGCGCCGCCGTCTGGCCGGCGCAGGCCCTGGGCACACTCGACGGTGGTCGTCTTGCCGGCGCCGTTGGCGCCGAGCAGGCCGAAGATCTCGCCGCGCCGGACCGTGAGGTCGACGCCGTCGACCGCCACGTGCGGTCCGTACCGCTTGGTCAGGCCGGCGATCTCGACGACCGGTTCTGCGTTGGCGTTCATGCGGCCACCGTACGAATCGACCCCGCCCGCGTCTCCCACCCGTAGTCGATTCGTGCCGTCCTCCCACGGGTGGAGGCGGGCTCCGCCCGGAAGCGCCGATGAGATCCGGCCCCGTGCGGAAGTCTGTTGGGCATGAACGGATTCGATCGCCAGAGCCGGGAGCTCCTGCCGCGGCAGATGGCCGCGCACGTGGAACGGGACACGGTCGGCGGCGTCGCCTGGCTCGCGTCCCGCGACGGCGACGTCGAGGTGGGCACCGCCGGCACGCTGACACGGGGCGGGAGCGAGCCGGTGCGCCGCGACAGCCTCTTCCGCATCGCGTCGATGACGAAGCCCATGACCGCCGTCGCCGCGCTGCTCCTCGTCGAGGAGTGCCGGCTCCGCATCGACGACCCGGTCGACGGCCTGCTCCCCGAGCTGGCGGACCGGCGGGTGCTCGTCGACGGGCGCGGGCCGGTGGACGGGGAGACGGTCCCGGCGGCGCGGCCGATCACGGTCGCGGACGTGCTCACGTTCCGGCTCGGGCTCGGCCTGGACTTCGAGGCCCCGTGGCCCCAGCCGCTGATGGAGGCGATGGCGTCGCTCGGCCTGGGCGCCGGCCCGCCCGAGCCACAGGTCCCGCCCGAGCCCGACGAGTGGCTGCGCCGCGTGTCCACGCTGCCCCTCCTGTACCAGCCGGGCGAGCGCTGGCTGTACGACACCGGCGCCGACGTGCTCGGCGTGCTGATCGCCCGAGCGTCGGGCCAGCCGCTCGACGTCCTCCTGCGGGAGCGGGTGTTCGAGCCGCTCGGGATGGTCGACACCGGCTTCTCCACCGGCGACACCGATCGCCTCGGCACCTGCTACACGGTCGACCCGGCGACGGGGGAGCGCGTCGTCTACGACCCACCCGACGGGCAGTGGGCGTCGCCGCCCGCCTTCCCCTCCGGTGGCGGCGGCCTGGTGTCGACGGTGGACGACGTGCATGCGTTCGCGTCGATGCTGCGCTCCGGCGGCCGGCTGCCCGACGGCTCGCGCCTGCTGTCGAGGGCGTCGGTCGAGGCGATGACCACCGACCAGCTGGGCGTGGACCGCGGCGCGTCCGGCCCGTTGCCCGTGGGGTCGATGGGATGGGGCTACGGCGTCGGCGTCCAGGTCCGGCGGGCCGGGCTGGTCCGCAGCGTGGGCACCTACGGGTGGGACGGCGGCCTCGGCAGCGCATGGGCCAACGACCCGCGCGAGCGCCTGGCCGCCACGGTGCTCACCACGGACATGTTCACCACCGCGTTCCCCCCGCCGGCGGTGATCCAGGACTTCTGGACCTGCGTCTACACGGCGCTGGCGGACTGAACGCCCAAACCGGACGGACCAGCCCTCGGACGTCAGGCGCGCAGCGCGTCCCGGACGGCACCCTCCACCGTGCTCGACGACATCTCGTCCAGCCGCAGGTAACGGGCGTGCATCGTGGTGGCGAGCTGCTCGGCCAGGCCGAGACGGGTCGGGCCGTCCTCGGCGTCGACGACCACCACCTCGATGCCCGCGGCTGCCACCTCGGCGGCCGCCGACCGGGCGCGGTCGAGGGCGGAGCGGTGGCCGGTCGCCCGGCCGTCGGTGATCAGCACGATCAGCGGCGGCCAGCCGTCGCCCGCGGCCCGCTTGGCGATGGAGAGGCCGGCGGAGATGCCCTCGGCCAGCGGCGTCACGCCCCCGGTCGGCAGCTCGGCCAGCCGGGTGCGGGCCAGCTCGATGCTGGCGGTCGGGGGCAGGACCACCTCGGCCGTGTCGCCCCGGAACGTCACCATCGCCACCCGGTCGCGCCGCAGGTAGGCGTCGGCGAGCAGCCCGAGGACGGCGCCGGTGGCGGCCGACACCCGCCGGTGCGTGCCCATCGACCCGCTGGCGTCGACGGCCATCACCACGGTGCGGCCGACCGTGCGGGACCGGACCGGCTCGCGCAGGTCCTCGGCCACGACCAGCGGGCCGTCGGGGTCGGCCTGGCGGCGCTGCGCCGCGGCCCGCACGGTGGCGGCCAGGGCAACACCGCCGGACGGCCCGGTCCCGTGCGGCTGGTCGCCGATCATCCGGCCCCGCACGTCCGGGCCCGATGACCGGCCGACCCGGGCCTCGCCGCCGAGTCCGGGCGGGGGAGGAGGCGGCGGCGGGGGCGGAGGGGGCGGAGGCGGCGGGATCGTCGCCGGATCGCCCAGGGCGTCGGCCGGCAGCGGGTCTGGCGGTCGGTTGAAGCTCTCGCCCGACATCGACCCCCAGATGCCCGTGGGCGGCCCCGCGGCCGGCGCGGGCTCGCTGCCTTCGTCGCCGTCGGTGTCGCCGGCCTCGCCGTCGGTCTCGGCGGCCGCCGCGTCCTCGGGCTCGGCGGGCGGTGCGTCGGCGGGCTCGGCCTCGCCGACGGCGTCGGCTTCAGCATCCGCCTCGGCTGCGGCGGGCGGTGCGTCCTCGGGTTCGGCGGGCGGGGCGTCGGCCGGCTCCCCGGCGGGTGCGCTGTCCACATCCGCCGGGGCGGCCGCG
This sequence comes from uncultured Acidimicrobiales bacterium, assembly GCA_963830865.1. Lineage (GTDB taxonomy): Bacteria > Actinomycetota > Acidimicrobiia > Acidimicrobiales > VFJN01 > ZC4RG19. The sequence continues at coordinate 139,800 of CAWHNU010000006.1, forward strand.
TCCTCGGGCCCGGCGCTGGCCTCGGGGGGCGCCGCAGGTGCGTCGCCGGGCAGCCCCGCGGCTGTGCCCGATCCGGTCAGCCGGGCGGCGTGCTCGGCCAGCGTGTCGAGTAGCCCGGCCAGCGGGCTGCCGGCCTGGTCGCCGGCCTCGGGTGCCTCGGCCGCCGTGGGCGCCGGGGTGGCGCCCTCCGGCTCGGGCGGGAGCGGCGGGGCCGGGTTGGCGTCGAGGAACGACTTCCGCGCGGCCTCCAGGGCGCGCTCCAGCTCGCTGGCGCTCAGGATCGGCGGGTCGAACGGCCGCCGGCGCCGGCGGTGGCCGAGCGACACCGCGGCGACCCGCTCGACGTCGGCGGTGGTGGTCATCGAGCGACCCTCCCATCCCGCGAACGCGGCCGCGGCCCGACAGAGCACCAGGTCGGCCCGCAGGCCCTCGGCGCCGACGCTCACCGCCAGCCGGCAGGCGAAGTCGATGACCTGGTCGGGCAGGTCGGCGGGCATGGCGGCGGCCAGGCGGGCCCGCATCACGATGTCGCCCTCGCCGCCGTCGACCCGGCCGCCGGCGTCGTGGGTGAGCCGGCGCCGCACCACCTCGGCCCGCTGCAGCGGGTCGGTCGGCGAGCGGATCTCGACCGACAGCCCGAAGCGGTCGAGCAGCTGCGGTCGCAGCTCGCCCTCCTCGGGGTTCATCGACCCGACCAGCACGAACCGGGCCGGGTGCGAGTGGGAGACGCCGTCGCGCTCGACCCGGTTGAGCCCCGAGGCGGCCACGTCGAGCAGCACGTCCACCAGGTGGTCGGGCAGCAGGTTGACCTCGTCGACGTACAGCACGCCGCCGTGCGAGGCGGCGAGCAGGCCGGGGCGGAACTCGGTGGCGCCGTCGGTGAGCGCGGCCTTGAGGTCGATCGTGCCGAGGACCCGGTCCTCGGTCGCCCCGAGGGGCAGCTCGATGAAGGGCGCGCCGCCGGGCAGCATCCCCGCCAGGCCCCGGGCCAGCGTGGACTTCGCCGACCCCTTGTCGCCCCGCAGGAGCACGCCGCCGATGCCCGGATCGACGGCCGCCAGCAGCAGCGCCAGGCGGGCCTCGTCCTGGCCGACGACGGCGGAAAACGGGAAGCGCGCGAGCGAGGTCACGGCCCGGCGCCCGGGTAGGGGTCCTGAGATGGGTGTCGCCCTGTCATGTCCGCTGTTCCTCCCAGCCCTCCGCCTCCAGCACGGCGTCGACCAGAGTCTTGCGGGCCGCGTCGGTCGCGTTCCACATGCCTCGCCGATGTGCTTCTAGCAGGCGCTCGGCGATCGCGCTCAATGCCCAGGGGTTGGAAGCGCGGAAGAACGCCCGCATGGCCGGATCTGCCACGTAGGACTCGGTCACCCGCTCGTACATCCAGTCCTCCACGACCCGGGCGGTGGCGTCGTAGCCGAACAGGTAGTCGACGGTCGCGGCGAGCTCGAACGCCCCCTTGTAGCCGTGCCGGCGCATGGCCTCGGTCCACCGGGGATTGAGGACGCGGCTGCGCACGACCCGGGCCGCCTCCTCGGCCAGGGCCCGCACCTTGGGGGCGGCGGGGTCGGACGTGTCGCCGAACCAGGCCCGGGGCGCCCGTCCGGCCAGGGCGCGGACGGCGGCGACCATCCCGCCGTGGTCCTGGAGGTAGTCGTCGCTGTCGAAGATGTCGTGCTCGCGGTTGTCCTGGTTCTTGACCGCCACCTCGATGGCGGCGAACCGGCGGCGCATCGCCTCGGGGGCGGCCTCGCCCCGGCGGTCCCGCCCGTAGGCGAACCCGGACCACGCCAGGTAGACCTCGGCGAGGTCGGCGTCGGTGCGCCACGAGCCCCGCTCGATCACCGGCAGGATGCCCGACCCGAACCCGCCCGGTGGCGGCCCGAAGATGCGGGCGTCGCCGGTGCCGGCGGCGCGGACCGGGTTGTCGCCCTCGGCCTCGTCGAGCCCCCCCACGAGGCGGACGGCGTCGTCGAGCAGCGCCACCAGGTGGGGGAACGCGTCGCGGAAGAACCCCGAGATCCGCAGCGTGACGTCGACCCGGGGCCGGCCCAGCTCGGCCAGCGGCACGGGTTCCAGGCCGGTGACCCGGCCGGACTCCGGGTCCCAGGTCGGCCGGACGCCCAGCAGCGCCAGGGCCTCGGCGGCGTCGTCGCCCCCGGTGCGCATGGCGGCCGTGCCCCACAGGACCAGGCCGACCGTGGTGGGCGGCGCGCCGGTCTCGGCGACGTGCCGGGCGACCACCTCGTCGGCCAGCGCGCGGCCGACCTCCCAGGCCAGGGGCGACGGCAGCGCCTTGGGGTCGACCGAGTAGAGGTTGCGCCCGGTCGGCAGGACGTGGGCCGCGCCCCGGGTGGGCGCCCCGCTGGGCCCGGCGGGCACGTAGCGGCCGTCGAGCGCCGCCAGCAGGTTGCCGATCTCGTCCGGGGTGGCCCGGAGGGCGGGGACCAGCCGGTCGCACACCCAGCGCTCGACCGCGCCGAGGTCGTCGGTCGGGGCGAAGTCCGCCGCCGCCAGCGCCTCGACCCGGCGGCGGCACTCCGCCTCGACGGCGTCGACGTCGTGGCGGCGCTCGGACCGGGGGTCGAGCCCCAGGTCACCCGCCGCCACCGCCCGCAGCGACGGGACCGAGCCCTGCGGCGACCGGGTGATCGCCAGCACCAGGTCGACCAGCGCGCCGCCCTCCGGCGGCCGGCCGAGGACGTGGAGCCCGCCCCGGATCTGGGCGTCCTTCAGCGCGCACAGGTAGCCGTCGACGTGCAGCACCATGCTGTCGAACTCGTCCTCGGCGACGTGCTCGCCCAGGTCGAGGTCGCGGTGGATCTCGGCGTCGACCAGCAGGTCCCACACCTGGCGGCGCAGGGCGGGCAGCTTGGCCGGGTCCATCGCCTGGGCGCTGGCGTAGGCGTCGAGCAGCGTCTCCAGCCGGGCGACGTCGCTCGTCGCCTCGGCCCGCGTCATCGGCGGGACGAGGTGGTCGACCAGCACCGCGTGGCTGCGCCGCTTGGCCTGGGTGCCCTCGCCGGGGTCGTTGACCACGAACGGGTAGACCAGCGGGACGTCGCCGAGCGCCGCGTCGGGGAAGCAGGCGGCCGACAGGGCGTTGGCCTTGCCGGGCAGCCATTCCAGCGTGCCGTGCTTGCCCAGGTGGACCACGGCATCGGCCCCCCAGCCGTCGGCCAGCCACCGGTAGAAGGCCAGGTAGTGGTGGGGCGGCGGCATGTCGGGGGCGTGGTACGCGCCGATCGGGTCGGCGCCGAACCCCCGGGGCGGCTGGATCGTCACCAGCACGCCGCCGAGGTCGAGGCCCGGGAACACGATGTCGCCGCCGTCGCCGCCGCTGTCGCCGCCGTCGAGGTAGACCTCGCCGGGCGGTGGGCCCCACATGGCCGTGACCTCGTCGCGGGCCCGAGTGGGCAGGGTGGCGAACCAGCCCGTGTAGTCGGCAGCCGGCAGCCGGCCGGCGGCCAGCCCCACCTGGTGGGGGGTGAGCGTCGGCCGGTCGTAGGTCAGGCCGTCGGCCAGGGCGCCCATGAGCGTGTCGCCGTCGCTGGGGATGTCGCCGACCTCGTAGCCGGCCTCGGCCAGGGCGTGCAGCAGGTCGATGGCCGACGCGGGCGTGTCGAGGCCGACGGCGTTGCCGAGCCGGCTGCGCTTGGTCGGGTAGGCGGACAGCACGATCGCCACGCGCTTGTCGGCGGGCCGGGTGTGGCGCAGGCGGGCGTGGCGGATCGCGAGGCCGGCGAGGCGGGCGACCCGGTCGGGATCCGTGCGGGTGGCGACGAGCGGGGTGCCGATGTCCTCGCCGTCGTCGACCTCCTCGCGGAAGGCGAAGGCCGGGCCGACGATCCGCCCGTCGAACTCGGGGATCGCGACGCCCCGGGCCACGTCGAGCGGGGTGAGGCCGGCGGCGTCGGCGTCCCACTCGTCCCGGGACCGGTTGCACGACGGCGCCTGGATCACGGGCACGCCCAGGGCGGCCAGGTGCGGCACCTGCCAGTCGTCCTCGTCGTGGTCACCGGTGCCGTCGCCGGCGCCGTCGCCAGCGCGGCCCATGGCCAGGACGGTGGTGACCAGGGCGTCGACGCCGTGGTCGCGGCACAGCTCCAGGGCCTCCACCCGACCCTCGGCGTCGGGCCGCAGCGAGTAGCACGACACCGCCAGCGCGTCGCCCCCGGCGGACTCGATCGCCCGGCACAGGTCGGCGACGAACTGGGTGTTCCCGGCCACGAGGTGGGCCCGGTAGAAGACGACGCCAACCAGCGGCCGCCCGGGCCGGCGGGCCGCCCCAGGCCGGCCGAGGCCGGCGCCGTCCCACACCCCGGTGAGCGGGATCGGCCGGGGCGGCTCGAACCCGAACCCGTCCAGCAGCACGGTGTCGGCGACGAACCGCAGCATCTGCTCGACGTTGTCGGGCCCGCCGGCGGCCAGGTAGCGGTGGACCTCGGCGGCGATCCCGCCGGGCACGGTCGACAGCCGGACCAGCTCGGCGTCCGGCGTCACCTCGCCCCCCACGGCGATCAGCGGGAGCTGGGCGGCCAGGCACTCCGCCCGCAGGGCGTCGAACGGCGCCTCCCATGCCCCCCGGCCGCCGAGCAGCCGCACGACGACGGCACTCGCCTCGTCGCCGACGTGCACCGGCCGGGCGGGATCGGCGCCCCGCACGGCGGGGAAGCCGGCCGGCAGCCGGTGGACGATCGAGCCGAGGGCGAGCAGCTCGGTGTCGGCGTTGCTGACGAACAGGATCACGCAGGCGGGCCTTCGGAGTCGTGTCCGGCGCGTCGCCGGAGCGAGCAGTCGACGCACAGGGCGCCGCCCGACACGGTGGTCTTCCACCACAGGCAGCACGTCCGGCGCTGGTAGGCCCACCCGCCGTCGGGGGTCGGAGCCCAGTCGCCGAGCCGGGCCACGTCGTGGGGGGCGGCGGCGAGGAAGGCGTTGAGCCGCCCGTGCCACTCGGTGCCGGCGGCCTCGCGCACCGCACCCGCCCCGGAGGCGCAGGCGGCGGCGACGTTGCCCCACACGAGCGCGGTGCCCAGGCGGCACCGGGCGACGAGGGCCTCGGCGACGCGATCGAGGTGGCCGGCGAAGGCGCCGGCGACGAGCACGCCGGCGTCGTCGGTCATGGGCACGTCGGTGGCCGGGGCGACCGGCCGGTACACGACGGAGGAGGGCCGGTCGCGGGCGATGCCGACCGCCATGGCCTCGGCCCGGGCGTCGGGGGCCGTGCCGGTGAGCAGCCAGCAGGCGAGGGCGGTGCCGGCCACCCGATAGGCGTAGCCCTGCCACCACAGCGAGGCGGCGACCTGGGGATCGTCGCTGCCCCGCCCGTCGGCGCTGGTCGCCACCGCCGACGCGACGAGGTCGGGGTCGCCGGCCAGCCGGGCACAGTCCAGCTCGCCGTCCCGCAGCGGCTCGCCCGCCGCCGCCAGCCGCCAGCGCAGGAACCCGGCGGCGTCGGTCATGCGTCCCAGTGCGTCGTTTGCGGTGGTCACGGCCGCATGCTCCCGCGGTCCCCCAGTGCGATCAGCGCGGCCAGGCGGTCGAGGTCGAGGTGCGCCTCCAGGGTGTCGGCGATGCGGTCGAGCCGGTCCATGCGGGTGGCGGCGAAGTCGATCCCGCCCGCCGCCCACCGCTTGCCGGCCCGCCGGGCCACCTCGCCGAGGACGGCCGCCCGGAACCCGTCGGACTCGAACAGCCCGTGCAGCGTCGTCCCGGACACGGCCGGGCTGCGCCACCCGAGCACCTCGCCGCCGTCGGCCACCAGCCACGGCTCGGCTCCGGGACCACAGGGCCGCACCCGCCCGTGGTGGATCCGGTACCCGGCCACGGCCTCGCCGCCGTCCACGGCGTGGCCGGACGGTCGGTCGAGCACCTTGTCCCCGAGGAACTCGGTCGCCACCGGCAGCCAACCGAGGCCGGCGTCGGCACCAGGCGGGCCCTCGACGCCGCCGGGGTCCTCGATGGCGGTGCCCGCCATCTGCAGCCCGGCGCAGATCGCCACCACGGGGGCGCCGGCCCGCTCGACGGCGGCCGCAAGTCCGGTCCGCCGGAACCAGTCGAGGTCCCCCCGGGTGTTCTTCGACCCGGGCAGGACCACGAGGTCGGGCCGCCCGAGAGCCGCCGGGGACCGCACCCAGCGCACGTCGACCCGGGGCTCCAGCCGCAGGGGATCGAGGTCCCCGGCGTTGGCGACGCGGGGAAGCCGGATGGCGGCCACGTCGAGCACGTCGCCGGTGGCGGGGGCGGGGTCGGCGGCGGGAGGGTCCACCCGGTCCAGCGCCAGCGAGTCCTCGTTGTCGATGTCGACGACGCCGACGTAGGGCAGCACCCCCAGCGTGGGCACGCCGCACCGCCGCTCCAGGTCGGCGCACGCCGAGCCGAGCAGCGCGGGGTCGCCCCGCAGCCGGTTGACGACGAACCCGGCCACGGTCGCCCGCAGGTCGTCGGGCAGGAGGGCGACGGTCCCGTACAGCGAGGCGAACACCCCACCCCGGTCGATGTCGCCCACGACGATCGCCGGCAGCCCGGCGTCCCGGGCGAGCGGCAGGTTGACGAGGTCGCCGTCCAGCAGGTTGATCTCGGCGGGGCTGCCGGCCCCCTCGCACACCACGACGTCGAACCGCTCGCGTAGCCCGGCCAGCGTCGCCAGCACGAGCGGCCGCAGGTCGGCCTTGTCGCCGTGGTACTCGGCGGCGGTCCGGATGCCACGGCCCCGCCCCAGCACCACGACCTGCGACGCCCGGTCGCTCGTGGGCTTGAGCAGGATCGGGTTCATGGCGACCTCGGGCTCGACCCCGGCCGCTACCGCCTGGACCCACTGGGCATGCCCGATCTCGCCGCCGTCCGCGGTCACGGCGGCGTTCAGCGCCATGTTCTGCGCCTTGAACGGCGCCACCCGCACCCCGCGCCGGGCCAGTAGGCGGCACAGGCCGGCGACCACGAACGACTTGCCGGCGTCCGACGTGGTGCCGCACACGACGATCCCGCCCCGCAGCCCGGGCCCGATTCCGGCCGCGGTCACCGCGGCCTACCCTCCCTGCCATGGCCCGTGCCCGCTCGATCGTCCTCGTCAACACCGGCCACGGCAAGGGCAAGTCGTCCGCCGCGTTCGGCGTCATGGTCCGCGGCTGGGCCCGGGGCTGGAACGTCGCCGTGGTCCAGTTCGTCAAGGGCGGCAAGTGGAAGACCGGCGAGCGCAAGCTGGCCGACCACCTCGGCATCGAGTGGCACACGCTCGGCGACGGGTTCACCTGGGAGTCCACCGACCTCGAGCGCACCGCCGAGCTGGGTCGGGAGGCGTGGCGGGTGGCGGCGGCCAAGCTGGCCTCCGGCGACTACGACCTGCTGGTCCTCGACGAGGTGACGTACCCGGTCAAGTACGGCTGGGTCGACGCCGCCGAGGTGGCGGGGGCGATCCGCGACCGGGCGCCCCGGACCAGCGTCGTCGCCACCGGCCGGGACGCGCCCCCCGAGCTGGTCGACGTGGCCGACACCGTGACCGAGATGCGCAAGGTCAAGCACGCCTACGACGCCGGCATCTCGGCCCTCAAGGGCATCGAGTTCTGACCGCCGGCCGCCGCCAGCGCCCGCCGGGCCGACTCGGTCCACAGCACGCCGAGGCCGAGCGTGAGCGTCGTCCACACGAGCAGGTTCCCGGCCAGCGAGTCGATCCGGAACTGCCACACGAGGTTGGCCGGCGCGCCGATGGCGTCCGGCGACGGCGGCATCGCCGCGAACACGATGGCCAGCGCCCCCACGGCCGCCGCGGTCACCGCCACCGCCCGGCGGTCGTCGGGCCAGCCCGCCCGGCGCAGGCGGGCCGACAGGTGGGCCGCGCCGGCGAGCACGAGCGCCACCAGCACGATCAGCAGCACGTACAGCCGCTCGCGCTCGCCCACGGTGTCGGGGTCGCCGACCGCCGGCGGGTTGGGCGGGTACTTGAACCACGGCGCCACGGTCATGGCCCCGGCGAGCAGCATGCCCGACAGCACGACCCGGCGGAACGGACCGCCGGTCGTGGTGCGCAGCGACAGGCTGGCGACCGCCAGCAGCAGGCCGTAGGCCGCCCCGGCGATGGCGTAGCCGGCGAACAGCCCGGGTCCGGACTGGTCGTTGCGGTCGACCAACGCCATGTCCCCGTCCTCGGCGCTGCCGGTGCCGGCGGGCTCCCGGGCGGCCCGGGCCTCCTCCAGGGCGATGGCGTCGTCGATCCGTGGCTCGGTCACGATCGTGGCGAACACGGCGCCGCCGAGGCCGGCGAGGATGCCGATCAGGACGGCGGCGACGACGATCGTGAGCGGGCGCGTGAAGTCGAGGCGGGTGAGCACGGGTCGTTTTCCCCGGGGGTGACGCGGCGCGCTCAGTGGCACGGCACGCCGATGAGGTGGCGACCGTCGTGGAAGAACTCGTGGAAGAACATGTTCTGGTGCGACAGCCAGCTCGTGAGCTGGCCGTTGTCGAACGTCACCAGCCACAGGGCGAGGACCGCCACGATGAGCAGGCCGGCGAGGGCCCACCCGGGGATGGGGGCGACCACTACCTCGGGTTCGGCGGTCGCCACGGACGTCGTGCTCGGGGCCATCGTTCTCCTCCATCCACGTGGATATCGCCGACGGTCGGTCTCCTGGCTCCCGGATCGACGCTCGCCCCGCCTTCCCCGGCCGCAGCCGAGTGGCGTCGTGGGGGTCACTCCCCGGTCACAGTGGCGGGACCGCGTCGGAGTCGCACCGACTTCCCGGAACCGTGGCTCGGCCGCACCCTATCAGTGGCCCGAAGACGGGTAGTCGTGCCGCGTGTCAGTGGCCCGAAGACGGGTAGTCGTGCCGCGTCTCAGTGGCCCGAGACGGGTAGTCGTGCCGCGTCTCAGTGGCCCGATGACAGGTAGTCGTGCAGCGTCTCGGTCTCGGCCTGCAGCTCGTCGATGCGCGACTTGACCACGTCCCCGATGCTGACGATGCCGGCGACCTGGTCGCCGTCGAGCACCGGGACGTGACGGATCCGCCGGTCCGTCATCAGCCGCGCCAGCTCGTCGACCGTGGCCCTTGGCCCGCAGGTCGTGACGTCGGTGGTCATCAGGTTGGACACCGGCCAGGTGAGCAGCGCGGCGGCGTCCTCGCCGCCGGCGAGGGCGCGCACGACGTCGCGCTCCGACAGGATGCCGGCCACCGGCTGGCCCTCGGCCGTCACGACGAGGGCGCCGACGTTCCACTCGTGCAGCAGGCCGACGGCCTCGGCCACGGTGGCGTCGGACGCCACCGTCGCGACCTCCCGGCCCTTGCGGTGCAGGATGTGCTCGATCAGCACTCGGACCCACCTCCTCGCAAGGTGTCAGCCGTCAGGGGATGGCTCCACTTTTCCACAACCGGGCCCCGCGGCGACGGGTGGTGGCGCCGCCGGGTTGGGAGGGGCATCCTGCCGGCATGGCGGATCTGCTGACCGGAGGCGACGGCGATGCCCGCCTGCACGATGCGGCGACGGTCGTGCTCGTGCGGGACGGGGTGGGCGGCGTCGAGTGCCTCATGCTGCGCAAGACGTCCGGCCAGGTGTTCGGGGGGCTGTGGGTGTTCCCCGGCGGCCGGGTCGAGGAGGGGGACGGGACGGGCCTGCACGGCGCCCGCCGGGCCGCGGTCCGGGAGGCCGAGGAGGAGACCGGCCTGGTCATCGCCGCCGCCGACCTGGTGCCGATCGCCCACTGGACGCCGCCGCTGGAGGCGCCACGGCGCTACGCGACGTGGTTCTTCCTCGCCCCGCTGCCGCCGGGCGCGGCCGAGGTGGTGGTCGACGGCGGCGAGATCGGCGACCACGTGTGGACCGGCGCGGCGACCGCGCTGGCCCGCCACCGGGCGCGGGAGATCGACCTCCTGCCGCCGACGTGGGTCACGCTCGACCGGCTGGCGTCGGGGGCCGGTGACGTGGCCGGCGTGGTGGCGGCGGCCCGGGAGGCCGAGATCGAGTACTTCGCGACCCGCATGGCCCGGGCGGGATCGACGCTGGTGACGCTGTGGGTGCCAGACGCCGCCTACGAGACCGGCGACCTCGGCGGCCCGGGTCCGCGCCACCGCCTGGTCATGGACCCGGACGGCTGGACCTACGAGCGCACGTTTTGAGGGCCTGACCGGGCAACATGGGGGGCGTGGCCACCGACGTCGACGCCGACGCCCCGCCCGCCGACCCCCCGGTGGAGGGCCCGCCGGTCCCCGTGGACGAGGAAGACGAGGGCGGCCCGGGCCGCCCCGGGCTCTCGTGGCCGCGGGTGGCGGTGGTGGCGCTGGCCGTGGCCTTCCTGGCCTTCGCCGTGGGGGTGGTCGTCACCCAGGACCGCTCGCCGGCGGCGGACTCGGTCGACGTCGGGTTCCTCCAGGACATGATCACGCACCACGACCAGGCCATCCAGATCGCCCGGGTGGTCGTGGCCTACGGCGAGGACCCGATCGTCAACAGCTACGCCCAGGACGTGCTGGCCGACCAGTCGTACGAGACGGGCGTGATGACCCGGATGCTGGGGGAGTGGGGCTACACCCGCGACGACCGGTCGGACCAGGCCATGGCCTGGATGGGCATGCCGGTGCCGGTGGCCGACATGCCGGGCCTGCTCAGCGACGACGAGATGGCCGAGATCACGGCCGCCCGGGGCAGCGAGCTCGACCGCCTGTTCCTGGAGCGCATGGCCGAGCACCACCGGGGCGGGATCCACATGGCCGAGGCCGCGGCCAGCACCGCCGAGTCGGCCGACGTCCGTGAGCTCGCCCAGCGCATGGCCCACAACCAGGCCGGCGAGATCGACGAGTACCGCCAGACCGACGTGGCCAACGGCTACGGCATCGGGATCGCACCCGCATCGGTCCCGCCGGCGAACCTGCCGTAGCCCTCCGCCTCAGCCGCTCGGCCACCACGTTTCTGACAGCGCTGAGTGCCGTAGCGGTACGGGATCGCTGTCAGAAGCGTGGGCAGGCCCGGCCACCACGTTTCTGACAGCGCTGAGTGCCGTGGCGGTACGGGATCGCTGTCAGAAGCCCAGGGCGCCGCCCCGGCCTTGGCTGTCACAGGGTGCCGGTAGCCTCGCCGCCGTGACCGATGCCGCTGGGTCCGCCCCGCATGCGCTCGGGCGCGGGGTCGTCGTCGGCGTCGGCGACCCGGTGCCCGGGGCGTGGCGTGACGCGCCCGTGGTCACCGTCGACCCGGCGGCGCTCGCCGATCCCGGGGCGGTCGTCGCCCGGCTGCACGAGGCGTGGGCCTCCCGGACGCCCGTGGTGGTGGCGCTGGCCGTGGACCCGGCGTCGTTCCGGGCGCCCCGGTCGTACCCGCCCGAGGAGATCTCGCCGCCCTGGCTGCTCGATCCCGGCTTCGAGCTGGGGCTCGACCGCCTCCACTTCCTGGTGTGGGCCAACACCTACGACGCCCGGGGCGGCGGCGACCCCGTCTGGTGGTGGGGGCGCAAGGCCGAGCGCCTCGGCGCCTCGCCGGCGCCGGCCGGTGCCGGCGGCGACGTCGTCCTGGCCGACGGCACCCTCGCCTGGATCGACGGCGGCCCCCGCGGCGGCCTCGCCGCCGCCGACGTCGGCGGCGCCGTCCTCGTCCCCGCCGAGTCGGTCGACGCCGGGCACCTGCGACCCGCGCCCGCCGGGCCCTCGTCCGCCGGCCCCGCGCTCGACCTCGCCCCCGACCAGCGGGCCGCCGTGTTCCACGGGGCCGGGCCGGCGCGGGTCATCGCGCCTGCGGGGTCGGGCAAGACCCGGGTGCTCACCGAGCGGTTGCGGCACGTGGTCCTCGACCGGGGGTACGAGCCCGAGGCCGTCGTCGCCGTCGCCTACAACCGCAAGGCCCGCGACGAGATGGTGGCCCGCACGCCGGGGGTCGGCGGGCGCATCCTCACGCTCAACGCGCTCGGCTACGGCGTGCTCGCCGCCGGGCTCGGGCGGCGGCCGGCCGTGGTCGAGAACCGGGAGGTCCGCCGCCTGCTCGAACCGCACGTGCCCCGGGGCGCCCGCCGGCTCAACACCGACCCGCTCGCGCCCTATGTCGAGGCCTTGACCACCGTGCGCCTCGGACTGCGCGACCCCGTGGAGGTCGAGGACGAGCGGGGCGACGTGCCCGGCCTGGCCGAGGCCGTTCCCGCGTACCGCGACGCCCTGGCGCAGCGGGGGGTGGTCGACTTCGACGAGCAGGTCGTGCGGTCGATCGAACTGCTGCTCGCGGACGGGCCGTTCCGGCGGGCGCAGCAGGCCCGCCACCGGCACCTCCTCGTCGACGAGTTCCAGGACCTGACGCCCGCCCACGTCCTGCTCATCCGGCTGCTGGCGGCGCCGGCGTTCGACGTGTTCGGGGTCGGCGACGACGACCAGGTCATCTACGGCCATGCCGGGGCCTCGCCGCGGTTCCTCACCGAGTTCTCCCGCTACTTCCCGGCCGCCACCGAGCACGCGCTGGAGGTGAACTACCGGTGCCCGCCGGCCGTCGTCGACGCCGCCCGCCACCTGCTCACCCGCAACCGTGTGCGGGTGCCCAAGGCGATCCGGGCGGCGCGGGCGCCGACCGACCCCGAGCCGTCCGGCGACGGGTCGTTGTTCGGCGCCGGCGACGGAGCCGCCGGCAACGGCAGTGACGGCCGTCGGGTCGAGCCGCTGGCCGTCGTCCTGCACCCGCCCGACGGCGGTGCCGCCGCCGTGGTCGAGGTCGTCCGCGGCTGGCTGGCCGGCGCCACCGTGCGGCCGACCGACGTCGCCGTGTTGGCCCGGGTCGGGTCCTCCCTGCTCGGCCCGCACGTGGCGCTGGTCGAGGCGGGGGTGCCGGTGTCGTCGATCCTGCGGCCCGACGTACTCGACCGCACCGGCGTGCGGGCCGCGCTCGCCTACCTGCGCATCGCGGCCGACCCCGAGCACATCGTCCCCGACGACCTGACCGAGGTCCACCGCCGGCCGTCACGGGGCCTGCCCCGGTGGATCGACCGGTGGCTCGGGCGGTGCCGCACGATCGCCGACGTCGAGCGGGCCGCCGAGCGGATCGACGACGTCAAGGTCTCCGGCAAGCTCGCCGACCTGGCCGCCGACCTGCGGTCCGTCGGGGCGCTCGCCGCCGCGGGCGGGACCACCCGGTCGGTGCTCGAGTTCGTGCGGGACGGGCTCGGGCTCGGGCACGCCGTCGACCTGCTCGACGCCACCGGCGGCGGCGAGGGCCAGACCCACCGCGACGACCTGGACGCCCTCCTCCAGGTGGCCGACCTCCACCCCGATCCCGGCGGGTTCGCCGGCTGGCTCCGCGCCGCGCTCGACCGGCCGGACGCGCACGACGGCGTGACCCTGTCGACCGTCCACCGGGTCAAGGGCCGCGAGTGGCCGCGGGTGGCACTGTTCGCGGCCAGCGACGGGGTGATGCCCCACCGCCTGTCCCAGGGCCGCGCCGGCGAGGAGGAGGAGCGCCGGGTCTTCCACGTCGCCATCACCCGGGGCATCGGCGCCGTGACCGTGCTGGCCGACCGCGAGCGGCCGTCGCCGTTCTTGCTCGAGCTGGCCGCCGACGCCTCCCCCGACGAGCTGGCCGCGGCCGACGCCCGGGCCGCCCCGGCGCCCGCCGCCGCCGACGGGACCCGAGCCGGCCGCGGCCCGGGTCCCCGGATGAAGGGCCCGGTGCCCACCGCGTCGGGGCCCGAGGCCGCCCGGGTGGAGGCGGCGCTGCGGGCCTGGCGGCGGGAGCGCAGCCGGGCCGACGGCGTCCCCGCCTTCGTCGTGCTGAGCGACCGGCACCTCATGGGCATCGCCGAGCGGCGGCCGGCCACGACCCGCGACCTCGCGGCTTGCCCCGGCATCGGCCCGGCGAAGCTGGCCGCCTACGGCGACGAGCTGGTCGAGCTGGTCGCCCTCGCCGCGTCCGGCAGCCCCGATCCGCGGACCGAGCGTGACGCCGGGCACTAGCGTTCCGCATATGACCAGCCCCAGGGCCACGCCGCGCGGCGGCGGTGCGGTGCGCCCCGGTCGGCCCCGCGGGCCGCGCCGCGACCGGGTCGAGCGGCGCGAGGAGCTGCTCGACGCGGCCGAGCGGGCCGTCCGCCGCATCGGGCCCCGGGCGTCGATGGACGAGCTGGCGGCCGAGGCGGGGGTCACCAAGCCCATCCTCTACTCCCACTTCGGCGACAAGGCGGGCCTGGTCACGGCCCTGGCCGAGCGGGTCGCGACCCGGCTGAACGCCGCCGTCATCGGCGAGCTGGCGATGCCGCGTCAGCCAGCCCAGGAGCCCCGCGAGGTCGTGGCCGCCACGATCGCCGCGTTCTGCACGTTCATCGAGTCCGAGCCCGCGCTGTACCGCTTCCTGGTCCAGACCGTGATCCACCAGCCCCGGGCCTCGGGCACCCGGGTCGCCGGCGACATCTCCAAGGAGATCGCCGTGTCGCTCGGCAGCGGGCTGCGCCGGGCCGGGGCCGACTCCGGCGCGTCCGAGCTGTGGGCGACCGCCATCGTCGGCATGACCATCGCCGGCGCCGGCTGGTGGCTCGAACGCCGGTCGATGTCCAAGGACGACATGGTCGAGTACCTGACCCAGCTCCTGTGGAGCGGCCTGTCGGGCGCCGGGCTCCGCAACGCCGCCGTCGCCGCCGATCCCGCCCCGGCCGGCGACGGCGCGACCGACGCCGCGTCGGTCACGCCGCTGCGGGGCCGCGGGCCGCGCCGCCGGCCAGTAGCCATCTCGCGTTTCTACGCGGAAGTGGTCGCTACAGCGACCACTTCCGCGTAGAAAAGCGTCCGTCAGTCCGGCAGCCAGCTCCCGTGGAAGCCGAACGGCACCCGGACGGGCAGGTGGATGGTCGCCACCGGCTCGCCCGCGAAGTCCTGGGCGTCGAGCACGACCACGTCGCTGCGGTCGGTGCCGGCGTCGTACACGTATGCGAGCACCCAGCCGTCGTCCTCGGCGGCGCCGTCGGACCGGGGCACGAACACCGGCTCCAGCCCCATGCGCCCGGGCCCGTGGTCGTGCACCTCCTGGATGCCCTTCGCCAGGTCGTGCTTGATGGCCGGCCCGTGCTCGATCCCCTCGCCGAAGCCGGTGGCGTACCCGAACCGGTGGGGCCGCCCGGTCAGCCGCTCGTCGATGCGGGGGAACTCCTGGCCCCGGTCGTCGAGCGTCTCGGCGGCGAGCGTGCCCCGGCCCAGGTCGAGCGTCCACCGCTCCAGCGCGGGCAGCCCTTCGTACGGGCCGTTGAACAGCGTGGCGAACATCCGGGGGTGGCGCACGAGGTCGATCACGACCGTGTCGCCGTCGTCGTACGCGTTGAGGGTGTGGAACACGAAGCACGACGGCGCCTCGAACCACCGCACCTCCGCCGCCGGGCCGGCCAGGGGGAGCAGGCCGATCCGGGGCGGGTGCTCGGCGTTCCAGCGGTAGGGCAGCCGCGAGCCGGCGGCCGCCGCGTCCATGCTGAACGTGACCGGCAGGTCGAACAGCACGACGTAGCGCTCCGTGATGGCGCAGTCGTGGACCATCGGGGCGTCGGGCACCGGCACCTGCTCCTCGCGGCGCACCCGGGCGTCGGGCCCGACCACGACGTGGCGGATGTGGTCCCACGACCAGTGGTAGGTCACGCCGTGCAGGTCGCCGGTGGCGGGGTCGCGGTGGGTGTGGGCGGTGAACGAGCCGTCGAGGGTTCCGCCGAAGTCGCAGCGCCCGACCGTCTCCAGCTCCTCGGTCAGCTCGACCGGGGCGTTGCCGGCCTCGACCAGCGCGAAGGTCCGGTCGTCGACGCCGATCACGTGGGTGTTGACGATCTCGCCGCCCCCGACCCAGCGGTTGCGGTACCAGGCGGCCCGCCCGCCGTCGAGGCGGAGGCCGTGGACCATGCCGTCGCCGGTGAACCAGTGGTAGGCGGCCGGATCGGTCGGCGCCTTGGGGTTGGGGCCGATGCGCACGAGCCGGCCGGTGAGCTCCTCCGGCAGGCGGCCGGACACTGGCAGCTCGCCGGTCGTGATCTCTTCGGTCACGGGGGCGAAGTTGCCGTCGAGGAACGACAGGGTGGTGGTCATCGGGGATCTCCTTCGGGTCCGAGGACGAGGATCGAGGACAGGGGGCCGAGCCGCTCGAGCGCGGCGGGGCCGGCGACCCCGCCGAGCCCGCCGTGGAGGGCGAGGGTGGCCAGCCCGTGGACGTTGGCCCACAGCACGGCGGCGAGGTCGCGGGCGGGGAGGTCGGGCTGCCAGCCGTCGGCCTGGGCGGCCGCGACCAGGTCGACGAGCTGCTGGAACGAGCGGAACCCGGCGGCCTGGTACGCGGGATCGCCGACGTCCACCCGCTCGGGCCGGAACGTCACCGAGAACACGCCGGGATCGGCGAGGGCGAACCGCAGGTAGCCCCGCCCCGACACGCTCAGCCGCCGCCGCGGTCCGAGCCCGCCGGGGCCGGCGTCCCGCTCCGCCGCCGCCAGCTCGGCGTCGATCGTGGCGAACAGCTCGTCGAACCCCTCGGCGGCCAGGGCCGCGAGCAGCGACGCCAGCGTGGGGAAGTGCCGCAGCGGCGCCCCGTGGGACACGCCGGCCTGCCGGGCGATCGCCCGCAGGGTCAGCCCCTCCAGCCCCTCGGCGGCCAGCACCTCCCGGGCGGCCGCGAGCAGCCGGGCCCGGGGCGTCGCCGGGGTCGCCGCCCCCGAGTGCGCCGCGGCCGTAGCTTCGCTCACCCGGCCACCAGCAGCCCGACGCCCAACGTGGCCAGCCCGACGGCGAGGACGACAGCACCGGCCGGGATCAGGGCGACGAGGCGGTTGGGCTCGGTGGCTCCCGGCCGGGCGACCGACAGGAAGAAGCCGCCCGGCAGCAGCAGGGCCACGATCGGCACGAACGCCCGGGCCACCCACTCCGCCACGCCCGTGAGCGTGGTGGCGTCGACCAGCACCTGCGCCACCAGGGCGAGGATGAGGTACACGCCCGCGTGCGCATGGCCGGCCCGGAAGAACGACTGCTGGATCGGCGTCGCCGGCTGGCGCCCACGGACGATGCGGAACATCAGCGCACCGCCGGACTCGACCGTCACCAGGCTCAGTAGCAGGATCCCGGCCAGTATCCGGGAGGCATCTGAAAGCTCCATGTAGACAGTGTCTACGCGAATGTAGACACTGTCAACCCCTAGGGTCCGCCATCGTCACGAGGGCCACCAGCGCGTCGTCGATGAGGTCGACCACCTCGTCCCGGTCGAGCGCGCCCCGCGACAGCCAGTCGACGGTCACCTCCTCGGTGAACGCCACCCACCCGCGCACAGCCGCCCGCAGCCGGGGCGGGTGGGGATGAGGCAGGCCGTCGAGCACCCGGTCGGTGAAGGCGACCCGGGTCTCCTCGAACACCTCCATCACGGCGGGGTCGCCCCCGGCGGAGCCCCGGATGAGCGCCACGTAGGCATCCCGGTTGGCGGTCACGTGGTCGACGAACGCCTCGACCCCCGCCCGCAGCCGAGCCATCGCCGGCAGCGCCGGATCGGTCAGGGTGCGGGTGAGCAGGTCGTCCGCCGCGGCCCACGCGACGGCGACGTGGAAGTCCCGCTTGGTCGGGAAGTAGTGGAACAGCAGCCCGCGACTGATGCCCGCCTCCGCGGCTATGTCGTCGATCGCCACCTTGTCGAGGGGCCGGGTGCTGAGCATCCGCAGCCCCAGGCCGACGAGTTGGGATCGACGTGCCTCGGGATCGAGGCGCGTCCGGGGAGAGCGGGCCACCACGCTCCCGATCCTATTGATGGCTATTGACGCCGGGTCAACAACGTGTGCCATGATTGTTGACCAATGCTCAACAACGGAGTGTTGCGATGGCAGGACGGACGGACTTCGAGCTGACCGGGGCGCTGGCGCTGGTGACCGGTGCCGGCAGCGGGATCGGCAGGGCGATCGCCCTCGAGCTGGCCCGCAAGGAGGTACGGGTGGTGGCGGTCGACCTCGACCGCGACGCCGCCGAGAAGGCGGCTGCCGCCTGCGGCGAGGTCGGTCCCGACGCGGTCGGGCTGGCCTGCGACGTCGGCGACTACGACGCCGTCGTGACCCTGGCCGACCGGGTGGCCACGGACATCGGACCGCTCGACGTGCTGGTCAACAACGCCGGCGTCGGCATGTCCGCCCGCCTGACCGAGATGTCGATCGACGACTGGCGCTGGATCCGCACCGTCAACCTCGACGGCGTCGTCCACGGTTGCCGGGCGTTCGGCCCGGCCATGGTCGCCCGCGGCCATGGCCACGTGGTCAACATGTCCTCGGGCCTGGCCTACACGATGCGGGCCACCGAGCCGGCCTACGTCACGACCAAGGCCGCGGTCCTGGCGCTGTCGCGCTGCCTGCGGGCCGACTGGCGGCGCTCGGGCGTCGGCGTCACCGCCGTCTGCCCCGGCGTGATCAACACGCCGATCCTGCGGGCGACCCGGTTCCTCGGCGACCAGGCGGGCAGCGCCGAGCGCACCCAGCGGCTGTTCTCCCGGGGCCACCCGCCCGAGCTGGTCGCGCGCGACGTGATCGTCGGCATCCGCCACAACCGCCCGGTGATGACCGTCGGCTGGGAGGCCAAGCTCGGCTGGTGGGCCAGCCGGCTGCTGCCGCTGCGGGTCCAGGGCGCCGTCGCCGGGGTCGGGTCGTGACCGCCGCGAGAGCCGTCGCCGACCTGGCCCTGCCGGCGGGTGAGGACCGCATGGTCACCACCGACGACGGCGCGACCCTCGCCGTGCGGATCGCCGGCACAGAGTCCGGGGCCGCCCCGATCGTGCTGTCGCACTGCTGGACCGGCACCCGCGCCGTCTGGGCGCCGGTCGCCCGGCGGTTGGTGGCGGCCGGGCACCGGGTCGTGCTCTACGACCAGAGGGGCCACGGGTCGTCCGGCCTCGGCCGCGACCGGCTGACCGTCGAGCGACTGGGCGCCGATCTGGCCGCGGTGGTCGCGGAGGTGGACGTGCACGGCGTGGTCCTCGCCGGCCACTCGATGGGAGGGATGAGCGTGATGGCCTGTGCCTGCGGCCACCCCGACCTGGTGGCCGAGCGGGTGCGGGGGCTGACACTGGTCGCCACCGCGGCCCACGGCATCGCCTCCCGCCGCCGCGACCGGTTCGTCCACCTGGCGCTGCGGGGCAACGTCGCCGGCCGGGCCACCGCCCGCCCCGGCCTGGGCCGGGTGCTCGTGCGGGGCAGCTTCGGCCGCTCGCCCGACCGCACCCACGTCGACGCCACCCGGGTCATGTTCGTGGACACGCCGCCGGCGGTCCGCCGGGACGCGGCCGCCGCCATGCGGGCGATGGACCTACGCGAAGGCCTGTGCAAGGTGGAGGTGCCCGCGGTGGTGGTCCTCGGCCTGCGGGACGGGCTGATCGTCAACCCGCTCACCCGTGAGATCCCCCGCCACCTGGCGGGCGCCGAGCTGGTGGAGCTGCCGGGCGCCGGCCACATGCTGCCCTTCGAGCGCCCGGCCGAGGTGACCGCGGCGATCGTCAGGGCGGCGTGCCGGTGACCCGGAGGATCGACCCCGACGAGCTGTCGGTCGTGAGGTAGAGCGCGCCGTCCGGCCCCTGGACCGCGACCCGCAGCCGGCCCTGGTCGTGGATGCGGTCCCACAGGCCCTCGACCGTGGTGCCGTCCGCGGTGAACCCGAGCACCTTGAGCTGCTGGCCCTTGAGGACCGCCATCGCCAGCGCCTTGTCCCAGCCGGCCCACTGCGCGCCGGACAGGATCGTGCCGCCCGACGGGGCGATCGTCGGGAACCCCGAGCTCCACACCGGCCGACCGGGCGTTGGGGAACTTGGTGAGGTCGGTCATCGGCCGGGTCTCGTCGTAGCCGGGCACCGGGTCCCAGCCGAAGTTGCCGCCGCCGGACCAGGATGTTCACCTCGTCGTCCCGGTCGGTGCCGTGCTCGACCGAGTACGCCGAGCCGTCGGCGGCGAAGGCGATGCCCTGCACGTTGCGGTGGCCGTAGGTGTAGATCTCGCGGCCGGAACGGCGCGCCGGCGTTGCCGGGTGCGGGGGCGCCGTCGACGGTCGATCCGCAGGGTCTTCCCGCCGAGCGAGTTGGGGCTCTGCGGGTTGGTGCCCGATGGCCGCGTCACCGGTCCCGACCCAGAGGAACCCGTCGGGCCCGAAGCGGGGCCGGCAGCCCGAGTGGCGCCCCGTGGGGTTGGCGGGGATGCCGGTGAGGATGTCGGTGCGCTGGTCCAGGGCGCGTGACCGCGGCGTTGACGTGCCAGCGGACGATGCGGATGTCGAGCCCGCCGCTCGCCGCCGACAGAGAAGCAGGTGTAGATCCGGCGGTTGGACGCGAAGTTGCGGGTCGACGGCGAGGCCCATCATCCCGCCCTCGCCGCATGGCGCGGACGTCGGTCGGCGTGGCCAGCACCCGGCGCTGGCCGCCGACGAGGGCGTTGATGCGCCCGATCCGCTCGGTGAAGAACAGCACGTCGCCGGGCGCGAACCCGAGGTCCCACGGGTTGGACAGCCCGGTGAGGACGGTCGACACCGAGAGGGTCGGCTCCGTCGGCAGCCGGGCGGCTCCGGCCCCCAGGACGACGGCCAAGGCCACGAGCGCGGCCCCGCCCCGGCGCGCGGCATGACGCCCCCAGTCACGCATGCTCATGCGGATGCCGTTCCCGATCGCGCCGGCCTCTAATCTGACGGTATGTCAGATCCTGCGGTCCTCGTCGAACGCGACGGTCACGTCGTCACGATCACGCTCAACCGGCCGGCGAAGCGCAACGCGTTCGACCCCGAGATGCTGTGCCGGCTGGCCGACGCCTGGGACCTGATCGACGGCGACGACGGCATCCGGGTGGCGATCATGACCGGCGCCGGGGGGCACTTCTCGGCGGGGGCCGACCTCGACCGCCTCGTCGGCGCCCTCCTGGCCGGGCGTCCCGCGGAGAACGAGTTCGAGGAGCGCATCCGCACCGACGTCAGCCTCATCTACAAGGGCTTCCTCAAGGAGTACCGGCCGGCAACGCCGATCATCGCCGCCGTCGAGGGCTACTGCTACGCCGGCGGCATCGAGATCCTCCAGGGATTCGACGTCCGGGTGGCTGCCGAGGGGGCGCGGATCGCGGTGAGCGAGGTCCAGCGGGGCCTGTTCCCGATGGGGGGATCGACGGTCCGGCTCCCCCGGCAGATCCCCTGGACGGTCGCGATGGAGATGCTGATCACCGGCGATCCCATCACGGGCCGGCGGGCGTACGAGATCGGGCTGGTGGGGCACGTGGTCCCCGACGGCCAGGCGCTGGCCCGGGCCCGCGAGATCGCCGACCGCATCGCCCGCAACGGCCCGCTGGCGGTCCGCAACATCAAGGCGTCGGTGCTGGCCGCCGACGCTCTACCGGAGGCGCAGGCCTACGCCCGCGAGCTGGAGCTGGGCATGGCGGTGATGGCGTCGGCCGACGCCAGGGAGGGCCCCCGCGCCTTCCTCGACAAGCGCACGCCCAACTTCACCGGCGCCTGAGAGGCTGCGCCGATAGGTCACGTCGATAGGTCACGTCATCCCGGCCACCGCGCAGCGGCGCCGGGCCGCGGTGAGCGCGTAGGGCGGCCCGGTCATCCGCAGCACGCCGATCAGCACCCCGGCCGCCGGCCACACGAGGGCGAGGTCGACCACGTTCGGCTGCGGCAGGTCGAGCATCTCGCGGGCCCAGCCGGGCAGCAGCCCGATCGCCGCCTGGATCACGACCTGGTGGGCCGGGGTCAGCAGCGGGTTGCGGGGGTCGCGCATGGGCGTCGTCAGGTAGCGGATCGCGGTCCGGGCCTGGTCGCCGGCCTCCAGCTCGGGGCGGACCTCCCGGAAGTAGGACCGCATCGCCACCCGGCTGCGGGGGACGGTCTCGGCGCCCAGCCGCTCGGCGATGGTCGCCACCTCGTGGAAGTAGCGGTCGGCCTGCTCGCCCCGCACGGGGAACGGCACGAACCGCTGGTGCGCCCGCAGGAAGCACGACACCTCCGTGGCGTGCACCCAGGTGATGAGGTCGGGGTCGCTGGCCGAGTACGGCCGGCCGTCCGGCGCGGTGCCCCGCACCCGCCGGTGGATCCCCCGCACGAGCTTGATCAGCTTCTCCGCCGCCTCGGTCGACCCGAACGTGGTGCCGGCGACGAACGACCCGGTGCGGCTGAGGCGGCCGAACGGGTCGTCGCGGTAGTTGGAGTGGTCCTCGACGCCGGCGATCGCCAGCGGGTGGAGGGTCTGGAGCAGCAGGGCGGACAGGCCGCCGAGCAGCATCGCCGGGTCCGAGTGGACGCGCCAGGTCACGCTGCCCGGGCCGAACAGCCCCGGGTCGCCGGGCGGGTCGGTGTACTGCGCGAACGGCAGGCTGTCGGCGGCGAACGACCGGTCGAGGCGGCGCACGAGCTGGTCGCGGACGACCGGGCCGATGACAGGGAGGGTGCCGAGCGTGGGCAGCGAGACCATCGGGGCTCCGAGGGGGTCGGCGGCGTCGCACGAGTGTGCGGGGCCATCTTGTCATCTTGACAGGTGTCAAGGCCACGCGGGGCGCGGCTAGCGTGCCCTGCCGTGACGTCCGTGGTGTCCGACACCGTCCTGCTCGACCTCGCCCTCGACGCCTTCGCGGACCGGGGCTACGACGGCACGTCGGTGCGCGACGTGTGCCGGCGCCTGGGCGTGAGCCACAACCTGGTGCACGAGCGCTTCGGCTCGAAGGAGGCGCTCTGGTACGCGGCCGTCGAGCACGGGTTCCGGGCGCTGGCCAACGACCTGGCCACTGCCGCCCAGGACATCGACGGCGACGAGCTCGACCGGCTGCGCGCGATCCTCGTCCGCTACGTCGAGGCGACCGCCCGCCGGCCGGCGCTGATCCGCATCATCAACCACGAGGCGGCCCGCCCCGGCGGACGGCTCGACCACGTGTACGACGTCTACATCAAGCCTGCGCACCAGGTCGCCGACGCGGCGATCCGGGTGTTGGCCGAGCAGGGGCGGGTCCACCCGGTGTCGCCGGCGACCCTCCACTTCCTCGTCGGCCACGGGGCCGGGGGCATCGTCAGCCTGCCGGCGCTGGCCGGCCGCTTCCCCGGCGAGAAGGGCGACCTCCTCGTCCAGGCCCGCGAGGCGGTCGACGTGGTGCTCCGGGGCATCGTCGTGTAGTGGACCCTCGCGGATCTGACTCGGCGATACATCCACGTGACTTCCGCGAGCGTCCACTAGGAAGTGCACATGCCGATCGACCCGATCCCTCTCACCCCGGACGAGCTCGCCGACCACGTGGCCGCGATGACCAACGAGCCCCTGGTCACCGGCGACGAGCCGCTGTCGATCTGGATGCTCGTCAAGTCGCGGGACGCCGAGGGCGACATCGTCTGGGGCGTCCGCAGCGCGGGCGAGCCGATGGAGACCGAGGAGCTGCTGGGCGCGCTGACCGGCTTCACCGCCTCGCTGACCCGCGAGCTGGCGTCGGACTGGGAGTAGGCGCCCGCGTCAGAACGTGCGCGGATCGGTCAGTCGGGGACGATGCCCCGCAGGGCGTCGGCGCCGAAGAAGCCTTCGAGCATGCCCGACATGTCGGGTCCCCGGCGCACCGCGTGGCCGCCGTCGACGCTGATGTTCTCGCCGGTGATCCACGAGGCCTCGGGGCCGAGCAGGAACCGGACGAGGGCGGCGACGTCCTCGGGCTCGCCGATGCGGCCGAGCGGGGTGCAGGCCAGGTAGTCGTCGAGCACCGGGCCGGGAGCGGTCAGCATCCCGACCAGGTCGGTGCGGGTGAGGCCGGGCCGCGACGGTGTTGACCCGGATGCCGCTGGCCCCCAGCTCGTCGGCCGCGACCCGGCACAGCATGTCGATGCCGGCCTTGGCCGGGCCGTAGGCGCCGAACCACCGGTGGGTCACGGCGCCCGCCACCGACGAGATCGCCACCATCGACCCGCCGCCCTGGCGGGCCATCACGCGGGCGGCGTGCTTGATCGTGAGCAGGGTGCCGGTCAGGTTGAGGTCGATCGTGCGGCGCCAGGCGTCGATGTCGACCTGGGTGAGCGGGCCGATCGTCTCGGACCCGCCCGCGCTCATCACGACGCCGTCGAGCCGGCCGGTCGTGTCGGTGGCAGCGCGGACGGCCGCGGCCACCTGCTCCTCGTCGGTCACGTCGGTGGGCAACGTGGACACGCTGCCGCCGGCACCGGTGGCGGCCGCCGCCTGCTCGACCTCGGCCGCGCCCGCGGCCAGCCGCTCGGGCGAGCGGCCGACGATCGTCACCGCCGCCCCGTCGGCCGCCAGCCGGGCGGCGCAGGCGAGGCCGATGCCGCTCCCGCCGCCGGTGACGAGCGCGGCGAACCCGGCGAGTCCCCCCGATGCGCCGTTCGCCATCGCCTACAACACCACCACGCTGCGGAGGACCTCGCCCCGCTGCATCTTGGCGAACGCCTCCTCGACCTCGTCGAGGCCGATCGTCTCGGACACGAAGGCGTCCAGCGGAAGGCGGCCCTGGAGGTGGAGGTCGACCAGGGCCGGGAAGTCCCGGGACGGCAGGCAGTCGCCGTACCAGGAGGGCTTGAGAGCGCCGCCCCGGCCGAAGAACTCGATCATCGGGATGTCGGGCATGCGCATGTCGGGCGTCGGCACGCCGACCTGGACGACCGTGCCGGCCAGGTCCCGGGCGAAGAAGGCCTGTTCGAGCACGGCGGGGTGGCCGACGGCCTCGATGCACACGTCGGCGCCGAACCCGCCGGTCGCCGCCCGCACGGCCTCGACCGGGTCGGTCGTGCCGGCGTTGACGGTGTGGGTGGCGCCGAAGTCCTTGGCCCAGGCGAGCTTCCGGTCGTCGAGGTCGACGGCGACGATCGTGGTGGCGCCGGCCAGGCGGGCGGCGGCGATGGCGGCGTCGCCCACGCCGCCGCAGCCGAACACGGCGACGGTGTCGCCCGGCCCGACCTCGCCCGTGTGGAGGGCGGCGCCGATGCCGGCCATCACGCCGCAGCCGAGCAGCCCGGCCACGGCGGGGGTGGCGGCGGGGTCGACGGGGGTGCACTGGCCGGCCGCGACCAGCGTGCGCTCGGCGAAGGCGCCGAGGCCGAGGGCCGGGGCGAGCGGGGTGCCGTCGGCGAGGGTCATCTTCTGGGTGGCGTTGAAGGTGGCGAAGCAGCGGTGCGGCCGCCCCCGCCGGCACGACCGGCAGTTGCCGCACACGGCCCGCCAGTTCAGGACCACGAAGTCGCCCGGCGCCACGCCGGTCACGCCGTCGCCGACGGCGTCGACGACGCCCGCGGCCTCGTGGCCGAGCAGGAAGGGGAAGTCGTCGTTGATCCCGCCCTCGCGGTAGTGCAGGTCGGTGTGGCAGACGCCGCACGCCTGCACGGTGACCAGCGCCTCGCCGGGCCCGGGGTCCGGCACGACCACGGTCTCGACCGTCACCGGCTCGCCCTTGCCCCGGGCGATCACCCCGCGTACCTCGTGCGCCATGCTTCCCCCTCGTCGTCGGGCTCCGTCCGGGCGAGACCCTACGACGGCGGGCCGGGGGTCAGCCCGCCGAGGGGGGCGGCAGCGCCATTCGGCCGGTGATGGCGATGCGGTTCCACGCGTTGATGACCACGATCGCCATGACGAGCTGCGCCAGCTCGTCGGGGGCGAACTGTTCCCGGGCGGCGGCGACGACGTCGTCGGGCACGTGGCCGTCGGCCACGAGCGTGACCGCCTCGGTGAGGGCCAGGGCCGCCCGCTCCCGCTCGCTGAACAGGTCCACCTCGCGCCACGCCGGGAGGACGTCGAGCCGCCGCTGGTCCTCGCCGGCGGTGCTGGCCGAGGCGGACGCCCGGGGGATCGGGCTGACGGCGCTGGCCCCGGCGTGGCACCGCGAGCCGGGCGGGGAGGGTGTGGTGGCGGGCTACGGCCGCCCGCCGGCCCACGATGCGTCGCGGCGGTTCGCGGCGTTCGCGGATCTGATGGCCGACATGGTCGGGTGAGGTTCGGGCACGATCGGACGATGGCGGGCCGTCAGCCGCGCTGGAAGCTGAGCGGCACACCGGCGTCGCCAGGGCCGATCGCCATCAGCTCCGCCCGCCCGGTACGGAACTCGTACGTCCCCGAACCGTCGGGCCCCTCACCGGGCTGGACGACCACGATCACGAAGATGAACACGATGGTCAGGGCCAGCCCGATCCAGCCGAGGATGACCCCGGCCAGAGCCAGGCCGCGCCCCTGCTGGTTGCCGCCGGAGCGGCGGATCTGGGACAGCGCGACGTACCCGAGCACCAGCGCCACGATGGACCCGAGCCCGCCGACGCATCGTAGGGTCCGGCGCGCCCCGGGCAGCGTCGGGTCGGTCAGCGGCCGGGCAGCAGTGCCCGCACGGTGTCGATCGTGTCGGCCTCGGCCGGCGACTTGTCGTCCCGGTAGCGCCGGACCCGAGCGAAGCGCAGCGCCACCCCGCCCGCGTAGCGCGTCGACGACTGGACCCCGTCGAGCGCGATCTCGACGACCTGCTCGGGCCGCACGTGCACGACCCAGTCGTCCTGCTCGGTCGCCAGCTCCTGGAAGCGCTCGGTCTGCCAGCGCAGCAGCTCGTCGGTCAGGCCCTTGAAGGTCTTGCCCACCATGACGAACTCGCCGGTGTCGGGGTCGCGGGCGCCCATGTGGATGTTCGACAGCCAGCCCCGGCGCCGGCCGCTGCCCCACTCGACCGCCAGGACCACGAGGTCGAGCGTGTGGACCGGCTTGACCTTGCGCCAGACGCCGCCCCGCCGGCCGGCGTCGTAGCGGGACTCGGCGTCCTTGACCATGACGCCCTCGTGCCCGGCGGCGAGCGCGTCGTCGAGCACCCGCTGGGCCTCGCCGGGATCGGCGGTGATGACGCCGGTGATGCGCCAGGGCCCGGCGACCTCCTCGAGCGCGGCGAGCCGCTCGCGGAGCGGCCGGTCGATCAGGTCGTCGCCGTCCCGGTGGAGCAGGTCGAAGAAGCGCGACTGCAGGCCGGCCCCGGCGACCCCGTCCTCTCGCCCGAAGGCGCTCATCGTGTCCTGGAAGGTGCGGGGCAGCTCGTCCTCCCCGACGCCCACGGCCTCGCCGTCGAGCAGCAGGCGCTCGGCGGGCAGGCTGCGGACCAGGTCGACGATGCCGGGGAGCCGGTCGGTCACGTCGTTGAGGTTGCGGGTGAAGATCCGCACGGCGTCGCCGTCCCGGTGGACCTGGATCCGGGCCCCGTCCAGCTTCCACTCGACCGAGGCCGGCCGGCCGGCCCCGTCGCCGCCGGTGGCGAGGTCGAGCGCCTCGGTCACGTCCGCCGCCGTCTGGGCCAGCATCGGCTGCACCGGGCGGAGCAACGTGAGCCCGATGGCGTCGAGCCCCGGGACCCCCTCGGCGCGGGCGACGACCGCGACCCGGGGCAGGTCGCCGGCCAGCATGGCGGCTCGCCGGACCCGGTCCAGCGGAACCTCGGCCGCCTTGGCGACGGCGTCGGTCACCAGCCCTTCCAGCGCCCCGAGCCGGAGCTCGCCGACGAGCAGCCGGCGCAGCAGCGAGGCCTCGTCCTCGGTGGCCCGACCGAACAGGTCGTGCATCAGGGAGGCGCGCGCCCCCTGCGACCCGGGCCCCCGCAACGAGGCCAGCCGGGACAGCGCGGCGTCCACGTCGAGGACGGCCAGGCTGGGCGAGTCGGCCGGCGGCACGTCGACGGCGGCGACGGTCCGGTAGCCGACGCCGATGCGCCCCTGCCGGGGCGCCCCGGTGAGGATGGCGACCACCACGGGCAGCTCGTCGACGGACAGGCGCGCCAGGAGCGAGGCCAGTGCCGCGACCTTGCGCGACCGGGCCCGTGTCGAGACGACGTCCTCGGCCGTGGCGGCGACCTCCGCGAACAACATGGCGACCATCCTGCCCGAATGCCGGGCCCGCGCCGGCGACGCGGGAGACTGGGCGATCGTGGACCTCGCGACGATGATGGCGCTCGAACCCCACGGCACGGATGTGTGGGTGGGCGAAGGACCGAGCTACCCGTGGGGCGGGCTGTATGGCGGCCAGATCGTGGCGCAGGGTCTTCGGGCGGCCACGTTCACGGTCGAGGAGCGGTACCACGTGCACTCGCTGCACGCGTACTTCATCCGCTCGGGCGACGCGAGCGAGCCGATCCGGTTCGAGGTCGACCGCGTCCGCAACGGACGGTCGTTCTGCACCAGGCACGTGACGGCCCGCCAGTCGATCGGGGTCATCCTGGAGATGAGCGCGTCCTACCAGGTGGACGAACGGTCGGCCGAGGTCCAGACCGCGACGTTGCCCGAGGTCGCGGGCCCGGACGAGCTCGAAGACGACAGCTGGAGCGAGCTGTTCGCCCGCAAGAAGGTCCCCAGCACCCGACGGGGCGAGGCCGCCGCCTGGATGCGCGTCACCGACAAGATCGCCGCCGACGACGTTGCCACACAGGCGTGCGCGCTCGCCTATCTGTCCGACGACCTGCCGACCGAGGCGGTCGTTTCCCTGCACCCCCAGGACGACCCGGACACCCCGTTCGACCACCAGTTCATGTCGGCAAGCCTCGACCACGCGATCTACTTCCACCGCCCGGCGGCGGCCGACCAGTGGCACCTCCAGACCTCGACCTGTCACGGGCTGATGAGCTCGCGGGGCGTCAGCGTCGGCTACGTGTTCACCGCCGAGGGCACCCACGTCGCCACGGTGGTGCAGGAGGTGCTGCTGCGCACGAGGCGCTCCGGCTAGCCGAAAGGGGTGGATCGCGGCGCTGCGGCTCCGCTGCTCGACTGATCTGGTCGACAGCCCCCGACGTCAGGCCGGAGGGACGAGGTCGAGACGGGCGGCCGGCGAGCGCACGTCGCCGTCGACGAGCGGACCGACCACCTCACAGGTGAACGGCGCCGGGCAGCTGATGTCCCACTCCTCCTGCGTCCCGGGCGGCAACGCGACGGCGAGCCACCGGGTTCCCCGGAGCACCACCATGCCGCTGCGCGAGGAGACGGCGCACCCGTCGGCGGACCAGCAGTCGACCCTGGCGTCGACGGCGAAGCCGGAGCCGGAGCCCGGAGCGGACACCTCCCACGCCCCGGCGCGCACGACGGCCTGGGCGCGGGCGAAGGTGTCCCCCGAGGCGCCCACGACGACGCACGTGTCCGCCGTCGGGCAGTCGACGTCGCTGAGCCGCAGCGCGGCGACCGCGGCCGGCGGCGGGGCCAGCGCAGTCCATGCCCCGCCCGACAGGCGCTGGAACCCCAGGCCCGGGTCGCCCGATGTCCGCACCGCCGCGAGGCACGAGTCGGGGGCGTCGCAAGCCACGCCGCGCGCCTCGAGGACGAGCCCCGCCACGGCGGGCAGGGCGAGCGGCGTCCAGCCCGAGGACGGCGACCACGTGAGCGCCGCCGGGGTATCGGGGGCCGAGCCGGTGCCGGCGATCGCGATGCACCACTGCGCGCTCGGGCAGTCGAGGTCGAGCACCCGGCCGTTCGTCGGGACCGGGATCGGGTCGAGGTCGCTCAGCGACGTGCCGTCCCAGCGCTGCACCACGCCCGCGGGGGAGGCGGTGAAGCACGTCGTCGGGGCGCAGTCCACCCGGATGCCCTCCGACGCCGCGCCGGCGACGGCCGTCCACGACGTCCCGTCGAACGCCCGGTAGGCAGGGGTCGGGTCCAGCCCGGCGGCCAGGCACATGTCCGGGCGGGCGCACGACACCTCGGTGAGGCTGGTGGAGGGCTCCGGTTCGGCGGCGACGGGAGTCAGGTTGGCCCAGGTCGTGCCGGTCAGCCGCTGGCCGGCGGCGCCGCCCACGGCCACACAGTCGCCCGGCGACGGGCAGGACAGCACGTCGAGGAACCGCGCCGCCGGCGCCGGGGTCACCGTCCAGGAAACGCCGTCCCAGCGCCCGAGGTAGTCGGGTCCGCCCATGGTCCAGCCCTGGACCGTCTGGAACGTGCAGGAGGTGGCGCCGTCGCAGTCCAGCATCGGCGGCTCGGTCGGTGCGGTCCCCGGCCAGGTCACGGGCACGTTGCTCCACGCGGTCCCGTCCCAGTGCGCCAGTTCCGCGTTCGGCCCGAAGATGAACGGCGGCCACTGCCGGGATGAGCGGGTTCCGAGGCTGGCGAAGCAGCTGTCGACGGTTGGGCACGCCAGCCCGGCACCTCGGTTCTCGTCGATCGTCACGATCGGCGACCACGCAGAGCCGTCCCACTCGGTGACCGTCACCGGTCCGGGCATCGGGCCCTCCACCAGACCGTGCATCCACGCCTCGCTGGCCATCGCCAGGCACTGGGTGGAGGAGGTGCACGCCAGCCGCCGCTCGGAGGGCTGGAAGCCGGCCGGGAGCTCGACCCGGGGACCCCACGCCGTGCCGTCCCACCACCACGAGCCGGACCCCCGCACCCGCAGGCAGCCCTCCGCCACGCAGTCGACGGTCTCGTCCGCCGTGTCGGCGTGGGCGCCGGAGGGCGCGAGCACCCAGGTCGGGCCGTCGGCGCCGAGCCGGACGTCCAGCGGATCGCCGACCACGAGGCAGTCGTCGACCGCCCGGCACGACACGGAGGCGAAGCTCGACCCGAGGTTGCCCGGCAGGGCGACGATCGCCCACCCGGACCCGTCCTGGCGCAGGACGACGTTCTCGCTGGGCCACCTGCCGCGCTGGAGGACGGCGGCCGCTACGCACTCGCCCGGGGCGGGGCAGTCGACCGACGTGAAGTCGACCGTGGGCGCCAGCGGCGGCTGCGGCTGCTCCACGTCCTGCAGCGTCCACGTGCCCTCGGCCACGCAGCCCGTGGCCAGCACCGCCGCCAGTGCAGGCAGCGCGAGCAACAGCCGCCAGCGCCGGCGCCCGCGCCGGCCGTCGAGTCGATGCCTCACGATCGCCTGGTCCCCCTGCGTCGATCCCCGCTCCCGGCATTCAAGCACGAGGGGCACGAGTGGGGCTCTTCGAGCGCCCGCCGCTAGTTCCGCTTCTCCGTGACCGTCACCCCCTTCCCGGCCAGCCACGTCCGCACGATCATGGTCTCACCGGCCATGCCCACCGACGACGCCCCGTGGAGGTCGACCTCGAAGGCGTCGAACTGCCCGACCTCGAACCGGTACCCGGTCGAGCGGTAGATGTCGTCGGCGAAGCTCGCGAGCTTGTCGTGGTCGGTCACCGGCGTGGCGACGCCCCAGAACTTCACGTCGTCCTCGGAGACCATCTTGTCGACCGTGGCGCAATGGGCCATGAACCGGCCGTCCCGCCGCAGGTCGCGGGACTTGGTGGCATCGACCATCATCCCGAGCCACAACCGATCCTCGCGGAGCACGAGCTGGTCGTCGACCACGACGGGCTCCATCGGGCTGACGCGCGGCGAGCCGTCGCGTCGGATCGTGGCGAGCATCATCAGCCCGGTTGCGACCAGCCGCTTCTCGGCCTGAGCGGCGAGCTCCGGGGCATCGGCGGCGAACTCTGTCCATGTGGCCATGCCCGTTTATACGACCGGGGTGTGACGGTCGAGCCCGGCCACCGGGCGCGGTCTGCGGACCCGATCTGCCGGCGGATCAGGGGCGGATCAGCCGCCCGGCCCCGGGGCGAGCACCCGGCGTTCGTAGTCGACGACGGCCTCGATCTCCTCGTCGGACAGCGTGCCCTCCCAGTCGGGCATCTCGCCCTTGCCGTCGCGGACGAGGTCGATGTGCTGCTCGCGGGTGAGCCGCTCGTCGACGCCGACCAGCGTCGGGCCGTTGAAGCCCTCGCCGGTGGCGCCGTGGCACGTGGCGCACGACTGCTGGTAGACGCGGGCGCCCAGCTGGCCGGGCGAGTCGTCGTCGGAGCCGGGGCCGTTGGCCAGGCCGCCGCCCTCGCCGCCGGCGCCGGTGCCCCCGCCCGCGGAGGCGGCGTCGAGCCGGAACGCGACCAGGCCGCCCTGGGGGTCGCGCGGCGGCGTCGAGAGCCACCAGCCCCAGCCGGCGTACACCGTGCCGTCCACCACCGCGATGCCCCCGGCGGCCTGCGCCGGCACCGTGTGGGACCACAGGCGGTCGCCGTCGGCGGCGTCGTACGCCGCGACGCGCCCGCTGTCGTCGGACACGAACAGCAGCCCGTTGGCGAAGGTGACCGGACCCGTGATGTGCGCGCCGACGTGGATGCGCCACGCCTCGTCGCCCGTGTCGACGTCGAGGGCCACGAAGTCGGCGTTGCGGCTGGCGTCGTTGGACGTCACGTAGACCTTCCCGTCGCTGACCGCGGCCGACGCCATCACCCCGCCCTGCAGGCC
The DNA here is from genome assembly GCA_963830865.1 of uncultured Acidimicrobiales bacterium. GTDB lineage: Bacteria > Actinomycetota > Acidimicrobiia > Acidimicrobiales > VFJN01 > ZC4RG19. The sequence goes on from CAWHNU010000006.1 coordinate 171,923, forward strand.
GCCCTCGGTCAGGCGGTGCTCCCACAGCAGCTCGCCCGTGTCGCGGTTGAGCGCGTGGTAGACGCCGTCCTTGTCGCCGACGCCGACCGCGTCGCTCCCGTCGACCTGGAACAGGTTGGGCGGCGCGCCGACGTCGGCGTCGAGGCCGGTGGGCAGCGAGAGGGTCCAGGCGTCGCCCTCGGTGAACTGGGTGTTCCACACCTCCTCGCCGGTCTCGAGGTTGAGCGCCAGGAGCGAGTCGCTGCGCGGCGGCGCCGGCTGGGCGTAGGCCTGGCCGGTGCCGATGTACACGACACCCCGGTCGAGGTCGACTGCGGGCGACGACCAGATCGAGATGCCCGGCCCCTCGCTGGCGTCGCCCTTGGTGACGTAGTAGCTCCAGTTCGCGGCGCCGGTGGCGGCGTCGAGGGCGACGATGTGGCCGCGGAAGCTGGGGTTCTCGGAGCCGACGAAGACCTCGTAGCTGCCGACTCCGACCACGACCTGCCCCTCGACCGCGACCGGCGAGCCGAAGATGACCGCCTTGGGGTGGTCGCCGATCGGCGTCTCCCAGGCCTTGGCCCCCGTGGCCCGGTCGAGAGCGACGATCCGGGCGTCGAAGGTGCCGGCGTAGACGTGCGCGTCGTCGACGGCGAGCGCGCCGCCGATGTAGTTGGACTGGACGTCGGTGGACCACTGCTCCCCGCCGGTCTCGGCGTCGAGGGCCCGGACGTGGCCGGTCCAGTCGCCGATGTAGACCGTGCCGTCGGACACGATCGGCGTGCCCGTGACGCCCCGCACGCCGTCGAGCTGCCAGGCGGGACCGAGGGCACCGACGTTGTCGGCTGCGATCGTCGTCTCGTCGGCGGCGACGCGGCTGTTGGCGAGATCGGCGCCGAGCGTCTCCCACGCACCCCCGGCCGGCGTCGCCGCCTCGCCGGTGTCGTCGGACCGTCCGGCCGCGCCCCCGTCGTCGGAGTCGGATCCGGCGCACGCGGAGGCCGTCAAACCGGCGACTGCGAACACGAGCGCCAGCCACTGGACGCGCCGCCGGACGCGAGCACCACGTCGTCTCCCCACGGCGGGCCACGTTAGCCGTCGGGCGCATCGCCGCCGGCAGGCCGGCGACCGATGAATTTGGTTGACGGGCGCCGTCAGCATTGCCGAGCCTTGATCGATCGCCCCGGCGCGGCGGAGAAGAACGGAGACCCACTCGTGGGACAGGAGCAACCACCCGACGGCGGCGGCGGATCGGCCATTCGGACAGAAGGCCTCGTACGCGACTTCGGGGACATCCGGGCGGTCGACGGCGTCGACCTCGACATCGCACCCGGCGAGATCTACGGGTTCCTCGGGCCGAACGGCGCCGGGAAGTCGACGACCGTACGCGTGCTGTGCACGCTGCTCGCACCGACCGCCGGCCGGGCCACGGTCGCCGGCTATGACGTGGCGACGGCGCCCGGCGCGGTGCGCCTGCGGATCGGGGCCGCGCTGCAGGAGGCCGCGCTCGATCCCCGCCAGACCGGCCGCGAGCTGCTGCGGCTGCAGGGCCTGCTCTACGGCCTGCCGAAGGCCACCGCCCGGCGGCGCGCCGCCGAGCTGGGCGAGCTGATCGGCCTGACCGACGCCCTCGACCGCCGGATAGCCACCTACTCCGGCGGCATGAAGCGCCGGCTCGACCTCGTTGCGGCGCTGGTTCACAACCCGACCATCCTCTTCCTCGACGAGCCCACGACCGGGCTCGACCCGATCAGCCGGGTCACCGTGTGGGAGGAGGTGCGCCGGCTCAACGACGAGTTGGGGATGACCATCCTCCTGACCACCCAGTACCTGGAGGAGGCCGACGAGCTGGCCCACCGGGTCGGGATCATCGACCGGGGACGCATCGTCGGTGAGGGCACGCCCACCGAGCTCAAGCGCTCGGTGGGCGCGGACGTGATCGTCGCCCGGGTCGACGGTGAGGCCGAGATGGTGTGCGCGTCTGGTCGAGCGCATTCCGGGCGTCCAGAGCGTCGAGGCGCATGGCAACGAGCTGATCATCGCCACCGACGAGGGCTCGGCCACGATCAGCCCGGTCGCCGTCGCCCTCGCCGGGTGCGAGGTCACCGTGCGGGACCTGACGCTGCGCACGCCGACCCTCGACGACGTGTTCCTCGACCTGACCGGCACACACATCCGCAACGACAGCGACGACGACGGGGACGGCCAGCCATGAGCACGCTCAGCGACATCGTGACCGGCGCCGAGGCCGGCACCGGCGCCGGACCCGACGCGGTGGTGCGGGCCCAGCCCGCCGGCTTCATCCATGACGTGACCGCCATCGCGAGCCGGGCGCTGCGGGCCGTGCCGCGCGACATCGAGAGCATCGTCCCGCCGATCTTCATCGCGCTGTTCTTCTACCTGGTGAACATCGGGACGCTCAGCGACCTGACCACCGCCAGCATCCCCGGGTTCGACTACAAGGCGTTCCAGATGCCGACGGCGATCCTCCTCGGCGTCACTGGCGTGTCGCGGGCGCCGGCGCTCGTGCTCGACGTGCAGGACGGCTACCTCGACCGGCTGCTGCTCACGCCGGTGCGCCGCACCGCGATCCTGCTCGGCCACATGGTCGCCGATGTCACGGTGGCGGTGTGCCTGACCCTGCCGATCCTGGCGGTGGGCACGATCCTGGGGGTGCGGTTCAACGCCGGCCTGCTCGGGCTCGTGGTGTTCGAGCTGCTCGCGGCCTCGTGGTGCCTGGCCTTCTCCGGGTTCGGCTACGCGATCGCCCTCAAGACCGGCAACCCGGCGGCGGTGAACTCGAGCTTCCTGCTGTTCTTCCCCTTCCTGTTCCTGACGTCGTCGTACGTCCCCCGCGACCAGCTCTCCGGCTGGCTCGACACGGTCGCCAGCATCAACCCGGTGACGTACCTGCTGGAGGGCATGCGCTCGCTGGTGATGGGCGACGGCTGGTACTGGGACGACCTGGCCGCCGCGCTGCTGGCGGTGGTGCTGGTGGGCGTGGTCAGCATGTCGCTGTGCTTCGCCGCTCTGCGGGGCCGGGTGAAGCGGGACTGACCTCATCGCTACGCACGATCGTCGTCGCAGCCCAGCACGCCGCGCGCACTGCCGGTCCCTAGGGCCCACTCGTCGCTTCCGACGATGCCGTCGCGCCAGGCGTAGCTGGCCCGATGCTCGACGAGCGTGTACAGGGCGGTGTTGGGCCCGGGACGGTCGCCGGCTCCCGTCCCCAAGACGAACTCGTAGACCCCCGCCATGCCCGCGTGCGAACCGGACACGGCCGGCCCGCGACCGAGTCGTACGAGCTGGGTCATCAGATCGGGCCGCGCGAGCTCGGGTCGCTCGGCCAGCGCGATCACGATGAGCGTGAAGTACAGCGGCCCGTTTGTCCCCGGCAATTCGGGATCGAAGGCCTCCTCGGACGGCACCGGATGGGCGGCCTCGTAGTCGCTGACCGCGTCGACGAGCGGTACGAGCGCTGGCTCATGGGACGCGATCCCGCGCGCCACGGCGAGCGCGAGCCCCCTGTCCGCCGGGAACACGTCGCCGGCGGCGATCCGGGGCTCGAGGCACCTCGGCCACAGGCTCACGTGCGATGGAGAGGCGCGCAGCTGGCTCGGCGGCACCACCACCATCGCCACGAGCAGGGACACCATGGCGACGCGCTCGGCACTAGCCCGGCTCATCGGATGCTCCGCACGCCGTGGGCGAGAGGTCGAACGTCTGGCTGGCGCCCACGCTCCCCTCGCGAGCGTTGGCCAGCTGGTTGAGCACGAGGTGCGGGATCATCCGCGTCCGTGGCGGTGTTGGCGGCGGCATCCTCGTGAAGGGCGCGGTAGATGCCGGTCATGCCGTTGTCGCGTGCGGCCTGCTCGTATCGGTGCAGCTGTGGCAGGTTGCCCTGGCCCGGCTGCTCCGCGAGGTCGGAGACGAGCAGGACATAGGCCAGCGAGGCCACGTCTGCGTCGCTCGCGTCGGGCTCGAAGACGCCGGTGTCCGGGTGGGCGGCCTGGTACTCGGCGACGGCGTCCACGAGCCGGCCCAGCTCCGGGTGGTCGTAGGTCGTCGCGGTGGTGATCGCCATAACCAGGCCGGGGTCGAGGGTGTACGCCCGACCGCTGGCGACCAGGGTCTCCAGGCATGGGGGCGGACCGTCGGCGCCCGTGGTCGAGGCGCAGCCGGCAGCGACGATCGCGATCGTGACCAGCGCGCCCGGCACGCCGACGAGGCGGCGCGTGATGGTCGACATCAGCCGCCCCCCGAAGAGGTCGTGGCGACGAGCGCCGTCGGCATCACGATGCCGGCGGCCTCCTCCTGGTCGAGGACGGCCGTCCGGAGGGCGGTCAGCTCGGGGCTGGCCGCCGCACCGCCGAACTGGTTCTCCTCGTCGTGGACCAGGAGGGCGACACCGTCGAGACCGTCCGCCACCCGCGCCGTTCGCAACGCGTTGCGCAGGTCGTCCGTCGCCCACTCCGGATGGGCGATCAGGTTGAAGGCCACGAGGTCGCGGGTCAGTCGGGCATGCACCCCGGCCAGCGGCGACCCGCCCGACCCCGGAGCAGCGACCCGGATGTCCGGTGCGGTCAGGATCGTGAGGGCGTCGGTCACGCCGGCCAGCGTCGAACCGCCCGGGACCTCGCCGACGACGCCGAACGCGGCCGCCCGCCCTGCGTCGTCCAGCCGGTCGCCGTCGTACTCGATGTGCGCCACCAGGTTGGCGAACCGGCTCTGGCCGACCGTGCCGGCGACCGTGCTGTAGATCGAGGCGAGGTTGGGGAGCGTCTGCGGTGAGAACGGCCTGCCGGTGATCGCTCCGGCGGCAGCCCGACGTAGCCGCTGGCCAGCCGGGCGGTGGTCGCGCCGGCCAGCGCGGCGCCGAGCCCGTCCGTGCCCGCGGGGTCGGCGGCGAAGTCCGCCACGGCGTTCCACAACAGCTCGCCGTCGCCGTACCGCCACGTGCCGATCGTCAGCTCCCCGCTGTCGTTACCAACGCTGAGGTGCTCGAACAGGGGCTGCGTGGCCGCCGCGAACGCCGCCGTCGCCTCTCGCTCGTAGATGTGGAAACCGGGCAGGATCGCCGTGACGTGCGCGTGCACGTCGTGGTAGTGGCTGGCGAGCGCGACGGCGACACCCATGCGCTCGTGCTCGCCCGCCGCCGGGTCGACCGCCGCCAGCAGCAGCCGGCTGCGTCCGGGCGCGACGGCGCCGTCGCCGCCGAGCGCCCGGGCCAGCGGCTCGCCGCCGCCCGTGCTCAACAGCCGGTCGACGATGCGGTTCGCCAGGCGCGGCTGGGTGAAACCGGACGCATCCCGCTCGGTCGCGGCGGCGATGATCGGGGCGAGCGGGTCCCCGCTGCCGTACAGCCGCCAGGAGACGCCGAGCGTCGGTGCCGCCGACCCGTGTGCGAGCAGACCGACGGCGAGCAGCGCCCCGAACGTCGAGGTGCCGGGGGCGTTGCCGGCGCCGAACAGGGCGAGCGCCTCGGTCGTCCGGCCGGGCAGCCGGGCGATCGCCATGTCGGGCCGGGTGAGCACCTCGGCCCAGTGCGCCGCTCGCGCCTCATCGCCTTCGAGCCCCAGCGACACCACGTGGCCGAGGTCGGCCAGCGCCACGACGGCGGGATCGTCGGGGCGGCTGGCCTCCGCGGCGGCGCGGGAGAAGATGCGCACCGCGTCGCCCGCGTCGGCCGGGCCCATCCGCTCGATGAGTCGCCGGGCCTCGGCCGCGGGGTCCGGGGCGCCGTCGACCAGCTCGTGGGCCAGGGCGACGACACGGGCGAGGCGACGGGCGTCGACGCCCTCGCCGGCGCGCACCCGCTCGTGGATCGTGGCGAGCTGGTCGGCCAGCCAGTCGCGCTGGTCGTCGAGCGCCGCCCGCCCGACCAGCCCCACCGCCCGGTCGCGCACCCGCACGACGCCGTCGCCGTCGGGGTCGCGACCGGCGGTCCGGAACGCCTCGCCGACGGCCGTGACCCACGACGCCAGATGGGACGACCAGCCCCGGACCTCGTCGAGCGCCGCCAGGCTGTCCTCCGGGGCGAAGCTGACGGGCGCGTAGGGACCGACGGTCGCGTCCAGCGCGGCGAGGTCGGTGGACAGGCGGCCGAGGGCTGCCGCGAGCACCTCGGCGCTCGCGGCCTCGGCCGGGGCGAACGCCGCGAGCCGCTCGGGCTCGGCGGAGCTGGTGGCGACTGTCATGGGTGGGCTCCCATCGGGCACCCCACCGTTCGCTCGGGAGTATCGGTGTGGTAGAACACACGGCTATGCTACATGAAAACATATGGAACCAGCGCAAAAAGGTGAGATATGGTGAGACATGGCGAGAATTGAACGAATACGGCCGATAGGCGGGGCGCAGGTGGTGCCGTTCGGCTACGTGGAGGCCGAGCGCGCCCTCGGGTCCCTGGTCACGGTGCGGACGGCGCTCGGCGATCACGCGGCGGCCGTACGGCTCGCGGCGCGCGACGCGTGCGTGCACTGGCGGGGGGCGTACCGGGACGAGTTCGAGCGGGCGCTGTGCGGGCTCGATCGTCAGACCGTCGCTGCGGCCTGCGGGTTGGCGACGCTGGCGCGGATGATCACGTCCGCGGTCGACACCGCCAACCGGGCGCAGCACGCGTACAACCAGGAGGCCGAGATCCCGGTCGGGGCGGGGCCGTCATGAGTCGGGCGGGCGTCGCCGAGCAGCTCGCTGCCGTCGCCGCGTTGGCCGCTCGTCTCCACTCCCTGCTCGTCGAGATGGCGGGGCGGGCCCTGAATTCGCTGACATCTTCGTCATCGGCCGATGCCGGGCCGGTAGGGTGCCGGCATGGCGACGGCACGAGCGCTGGACGACATCGACCTGTCCGATCTCGACTGGTGGACCGGCGACATCCGGAACCGGGAGGCCGCGTTCGCGGCGCTCCGGGCCGAGCGGCCGGTGGCCCCGATGGTCCTGCCCGGGATGCCCGAGTTCGGGTTCCCCGAGACTCCCTACTTCTCGATCACCCGGCACGCGGACATCGTCGAGGCGAGCCGGCATGCCGAGCTGTTCTGCTCCGGGCCAGGGCACCAACATCGCCGACCTGCCGCCCGAGTTCGTCGAGTTCTTCGGTTCGATGATCAACATGGACGACCCCCGGCACGCGCGGATGCGCCGGATCGTGTCCCGGGGCTTCACGCCCCGCCAGTTGGGCCTGATGAAGGCCGACGTCGAGGGCGTGGCGGCCGAGATCGTCGACGAGATCGCGGAGCGGGGCGAGGGCGACTTCGTGACCGAGGTGGCCACGCTCCTGCCGCTGCGGATCATCCTCGACATGATGGGGATCCCCCGCAGCCTGGAGCAGTTCGTCGTCGAGCGCACGAACGTGATCCTCGGCTTCACCGACCCCGAGTACGTCGACGACATCAACGACACGATGGCGGTCACGACGGCGATCCTCACCGCCGGTGCCGAGCTGGCCCAGCTCGTGCAGGAGCTGGGCGAGGCCCGCCAGCGCGACCCGCGCAACGACCTCGTCACCGCCTTGGTGACCAACGAGGTCGAGGGCGAGCAACTGTCGCCGCAGGAGCTGGCGTCGTTCTTCGTCCTGCTCGTCGTGGCGGGCAACGAGACGACGCGCAACGCCATCGCCCACGGGCTGTGGGCCGTGACCGAGCATCCCGACCAGAAGCAGCGCTGGCTGGACGACATCGACGGGCTGACGCCGACTGCGGTCGAGGAGATCGTGCGGTGGGCGTCCCCGGTGATCCACTTCCGGCGCACGGTCACGCGTGACGGGGCGACGCTCGGCGGCCAGGAGTTCGCGGCCGGCGACAAGGTCGTGCTGTGGTACTGGTCGGGCAACCGGGACGAGGCCGTCTTCGCCGACCCGCACCGCTTCGACCTCGGTCGCACGCCGAACGAGCACATCGGCTTCGGGGGTCCCGGGCCGCACTTCTGCCTGGGCGCGCACCTCGCCCGGCGGGAGATCACTGTGATGTTCACCGAGCTGCTGCGGCGGCTGCCGGACATCCACGCCACTGCCGAGCCGGCGCGGCTGCGGTCGGGCTTCATCAACGGGATCAAGCACCTTCCGGCGGCGTGGACGCCGGTGGCGCCCTCGCGCCCGCGCTGACGGCCGCCTGCTCGCTCGCCCGCTCGGCCTAACTGGGCTCGGGCGGCCGGCCCGCCGCGGTACGGCCGCGCTCGACCCCGACCTCCGGGGCCAGGGACTCATGTGGTCCCGGGACCTCGACGATCGCCTCGTCGCGGTCGTCCCACTCGGTGCGCAGCGCCCGACTCATCGTCGCGTGCATCTCGTAGAGGCACGTGATGTACGTGAGCTCCAGGATCTGCTCGTCGCTCAGGTGCTCGCGCAGTGCGGCGAACACCCCGTCGGCCACCCGGCCGCCCTCGAGGACCAGGGCGTCGGTGTAGGCGAGCACGGCCCGCTCGGCCGGGGTCCAGCAGTCGGCGACCGGCCAGTGGGGGATGGCGGCGATCTTCTCCTCCGGCATGCCCAGCGCCCGGCACGACTTGGCGTGCTGCGAGAATACGAACTGACTCTGCCGGGCCCAGCCGGTGCGGAACTGGCCCAGCTCGCGCAGCTCGGCCGGCAGCGTGCGGTTGGGCGACCGGTAGAGGCCGAAGCCCGCGACGCAGTGCTCCAGCACGTCGGGAACCAGGGCGAACGTCGTCCACCAGTCGCCGGGGGTGCCGGTCGCCGTTCCCGGGTCGGCGACGGGATCGCGATCCGGGCCGAACATGAAGTCGTACATGGCGGTGACGATCGGCGCGGTGGCGTCGTCCCGGCTGACCTGGCGCAGGCGAGGCATCCCTGCAACCTACGCGCGGCGCGCTCCGCCGGCGCAGAGGTCGGCGGCGACCGTTGCGAGCAGATCCGGCCAGGCGGTCAGCGCGAGGTAGTGGCCGGCGCCCTCCACCACCGCCAGCCGGGCGTGCGGGATCCGGCCGGCGTACCAGTGCCCGAACGCCGGCGGGGTGACCTCGTCGTCGGCCCCGTACCAGAGCCGGACCGGGCAGGCGATCGCGGCGAGGTCGACCGGCTGCAGGCGGGCCTGGGCCTCGACGTCCGCCTCGACGCCGGAAAGCCCGTGCCGGACCGCCTCGACCAGGCCCTCCGCCAGCCGCGCCGCGCCGCCGGGGACTCCGGCCAGCTCGGCGGCGCCGCTCTCGTCCCGCTGCTCCGCCTGATGTTCCGCCGCCAGCGCGACGTCGCACGGGTACGGCGCGAGCAGTGGGGCGATCGCCTCGCCGAGCGCGCCCTCCGGCAGCGCATCGGCCAGCTCGACCATGGCCCACCGGCTCGCGGCGGCGACCCGGACGTCGGGATCGTCGTACGCCTGGCGGGGCACGAGGCCCGCGACGATGCCGACGGCGCCGACCCGGTCCGGCAGTCCGGCGGCCAGCGCCAGACCCGACAGCGCGCCGCCCGACCACGCCAGCACGCCGCAGCGCTCGACGCCGAGCGCGTCGAGCACCCGGCCGACCGCCGCGCTCCACGCCGCGGGCCACGAGGCGGGCGGCGGGTCCAGTGGGTCGCTGCCGCCGTAGCCCGGCCGGTCCACCGCCAACAGCCGCACGCCGGCGGCGAGGGCCGCACCGTCGTCCGGATGGCGGGACAGCCGCGAGTCGGGCGTGCCGTGCAGGTACACCACGGGAACGGCGGCGCCGCCGCCGCCGAGGTCGTCGACCGTGACGATCCGCCCGCCGCCGACGTCGATCGCCCGCGTGCGGGCCGGGGGCCCGTCGGCCATCCGCGCCTAGGTCCCACCGCGGACGATGCCGCGGAGGCAGATCTCTGCGTACTCGTCGAAGAACTCGTCGTCGTCCGGCCAGCCGATGTCCGGCTTGCTCACCCGCAGCGACGTCAGGCCGTGGACCCGAGCCCACATCCCGAGCGACAGCCGGAAGGCGTCGGTGTACTCCGGCCGCACCCGCCCGGCGTCGATGCACTCCTGCACGCTCGACATCAGCACCCCGAACGCCGCCGACGACGCCAGCATCTCGCCCTGGTAGCGCTCCGGCGGCAGGTCGGAGCGCGTCATGAACATGATCCGGTACGGCTCCGGGTTGGCGACACCGAACTCGATGTAGGCCCGCCCGAGCGCCGCCAGCCGGTCCACCGGGTCCTCGATGCCGGCGCACGCCTCCTGGACGTAGTCCTCCAGCGCGGTGAAGTGCCGGGCGCTGACCTCGAAGATCAGCTCGTTCTTGTCGGCGAAGTGCCGGTAGATCGACGGCGGGGTCACGCCGACGGCCTCGGCCACCGCCCGGATCGACACGGCGCGCGACGACCCCAACTCCAGCAGCAGCCGCTCGGCCGCCGCCAGGATCTCGTCGCGCAGCTGCCGCCCCTCGCCCTTGGGCAGGCGGGGGCGGCGGCCGCTCCGGGTCAGCGGGAGGGTCACGGGCCGCTCCGGTCTCCGGTCATGACTCCAGGATCGCGCTCCCCGTCGGCGAGCGCAGGATGAGGCTCGCCCGCTCCGCCATTCGGCGCCGGCGCCGGCGCAACGCCGTCCGGACGGGGCGCCGCCGGCCGGGCCGACGCCGGCGGGGCCGACACCGGCTCCGGGACGTCGAGGTCGACGTGCTCGCTGAGGCCCCAGCGGTCGTGCAGCCGGCGCAGCGGCCGCGGCGCCCACCAGTTCCAGTCGCCAGCCAGCCGCATGAAGGCCGGCACCAATGTCCCTCGGATGAGGAAGGCGTCCATCAGCACCGCCAGCGTCAGGCCGAGGCCGAACAGCTTGATGAAGCTGACGTGGCCGACCACGAACGACAGGAACACGACGGCCATCAGCACGGCGGCGGCGGTCACGAGCCGGCCGTTCCGCTCCAGGCCGACCGCGACCGCCGTCTCGTTGTCGGCGCCGTTGTCGTGCTCCTCCTTGACCCGGGCCAGGAGGAAGACCTCGTAGTCCATCGACAACCCGAAGGCGACGCAGAACATGAGGATCGGCATGGCCGCCGCCAGCCCGCCCGTGGCCGTGAACCCCAGCAGCCCGGACAGGTGGCCCTCCTGGAAGATCCACACCATCGCCCCGAACGTGGCGGAGAGGCTGAGCAGGTTCAGCACGATCGCCTTGACCGGGATGATCACGCTGCCGAACATGAGGAACAGCAGCACCGAGGTGATGACGGCGATCAGCCCGAGCGCCAGCGGCAGGCGGGCCGCCAGCGTGCCGTTCAGGTCGGTGAGCGCCGCCGACTGCCCGGTCACCAGCACCGGCCACGGCGACGGCGTGTCCCGCACGTCCCGCACCAGCGCCTCGCCGGCGGGCGACAGGGGCTCGACGTCGGGTACGACCGACAGGTAGGTGCCGTCGTCCCGGCTGAAGTCGGCGTAGCGGTCGGACGTGTCCGGCCCGAGCACGAGCTGCCCCGGCTCGCAGCCGAGCTGCGTCGCCAGGCCGGCACCGCAGTATGCGCCGGTGGCGGCGTCGACCCGGGAGACGCCGGGGAGGCGGGCGAGCCGGACGGCGTAGCCATCGATCTCGGTCCCTGAGATCCGGGCGTCGGTCGGCGTAGCCGTGACCACCGACAGCGCGCCCGCCTCCTCCGACGAGAACTCGCTCCGGATGACGTCGCCCGCCACCCGGCCGTGCGACCCCTCCGGCAGCACCCGGTCGTCGGGCTGGGTCAGCCGCAGGCCCAGGAACGGCGCCCCCAGCACCAGCAGCACGGCCACGGCGCCGAGGGCCACCGGGATCGGCCGGCGCATGACGAACCGGGCGATCCGGTGCCACACGCCCTGGCTCGGCGGCGTGACCGAGCGGCGCCACAGGGTGAGAGCGTTCACCCGGTGGCCGAGCAGCGCCAGGATCGCCGGTAGCACGATCAGCGAGAACATCCCGGCCAGCAGCGCCACGGCGACGCCGGCGTAGGCGAAGCTGCGCAGGAACGCGATCGGGAACACCAGCGTGGCGCACAGCGCCGCCGCCACGGTCATCGAGCTGAAGGCGATCGTCCGCCCGGCCGTCCGAACGGTGCGCACGACCGCCGTACGGGGCTCGTGGCCGTCCCTCAGCTCCTCCCGGTAGCGGTAGACGACGAGCAGGCTGTAGTCGATGGCCAGGCCGAGGCCCATCGCGGTCGTCAGGTTGAGGGCGTAGACCGACACGTCGGTGAGCGTCGCAGTGATCTGGAGCACCAGGAACGTGCCGACGATCGAGAGGATGCCGATGACCAGCGGCAGGGTCGCCGCCACCACGCTGCCGAAGATGATGACGAGCAGGATCAGCGTGATCGGCAGGGCGATCATCTCGGCGGTGACCAGGTCCTCCTCGATCGTCTTGTTGACGTCGTGGAAGACCTGGGCGAAGCCGCCGACCTGGACGCTGATCGCCCCGTCGCCGTCTGCCTGCTCCAGCTCGGGGCCGAGGGTGTCGATGCGGTCGATGATCTCGGTGTCCTCGCCCTCGATGCGGGCGAGGACGAGGGCCCGCCGGCCGTCGTCGCTGCGCAGCGGCGGTGCGTTGTTCTCGGACCAGTACGAGACGACGTCGCTGACGCCCGCCTCGGCGGCCAGGCGGCTCGTGAGGTCGGCGCCGGCGGCGGCCACGTCGGGGGAGTCGACGTCGCCGTCGGCGGCGGTGACCACCAGCACCACGTTGGGGACGCCGGTGTCGAACCGGTCGGCCAGCGCCTCGTCGGCCCGGGCCGATTCGGTGGAGGGGTCGTCGAACCCGCCGGAGGTCAGGTTCTCGGCGACGCCGCCGCCGACGCCGCCGGCGACCACGAGGAAGACGAGGGCGGACGCGATGACGGCCCAGGCGTGCCGGGTGGCGAGGTGTGCGACGCGAGTGAGCATGATCCCTCCGGGGCGAGAGATAACAGCGTTACGTTATCGGCGCTATCTGACGCGCATCCGGGGCCCGGTGTCCAGATGACCTCTGTCACAGCAGGAGCTTGATAGGCGAGCCGGGCTGAGCGCTTGCTGCACGCACTTGACCCGTGGCCGGATCAGATCTTCCCGGGTGCGTGCTCACGAGGACCGGTGGTCACCTTCCCGGGCGCCCGGGCGCCCGATCGGACGCGCACGGTCGTCTCCCACGGGATCCGGATCGCGGTCCACGAGTGGGGCGCACCGGATGCGCCGCCGCTCGCGCTGGTCCACGGCGGGTTCGACTTCGCCCGCACCTTCGACGTCTTCGCCCCGCTGCTGGCCGGCGGCGGATGGCGGGTCGTGTCGTGGGACCACCGGGGCCACGGCGACTCCGATCGCGCCGCGCTGTATTCGTGGGAGGCCGACCTGCGCGACGCGGTGGCGGTGATCGACTCGGTGACGGCCGAGCCGCTGCCGATCGTCGGGCACTCGAAGGGCGCGGCGATCATGGTCCAGCTCGCGGGGGCGCTGCCGCACCGGGTCAGCCGGTTCGTCAACCTCGACGGCCTGCCGAGCGGCAGGTCGATGCCGGACGTGCCCGACCACGAGCGCACGAAGATGCTCGCCGGCGAGCTCGCGGGCTGGCTCGACTTCCGGCGGACGGCGGCGGACCGGCAGCGGCGGCCCGACACGCTCGACGGCCTGGCCGACCGGCGGGCGGTCATGAACCCCCGGCTGTCGCGGGCGTGGCTGCGCTACCTGGTCTCGGTCGGGGCCCGGGAGTCCGCCGACGGCTGGCGCTGGAAGATCGACCCGGCGATGCGCATGGGCGGCTTCGGTCCGTGGCGGCCAGGCTGGGCTATGGACCGGCTGCCGGGCCTGGGGCTGCCGATGCTGGCGGTGATCGGGACCGAGCCCGAGATGATGGGGTTCGGGTCGCCGCCGGACACGATCCAGCGCTACCTGCCGCCCGGCGCCCGACTGGTGGCGCTCGACGGCGTCGGCCACTTCGTCCACATCGAGCAGCCGGAGACGGTGGCGGACCTGGCGCTCGACTTCCTGGGGAAGCCCCGATGACGGTCATGCTGCAGCACAACCGGATCGAGCTCGCCCTGCACCGGCTGCGGGACGGGGCGGGCCGGCCGCTCCTCGTGCTGCACGGACTCGGGGAGCGCTCGCCGGACCGCGTGCCGGACCACCTGGCCGGATGGCCGGGGCCGATGTGGGCGCTCGACTTCACCGGGCACGGCGAGTCGGGCGTGCCGGCGGGCGGTGGCTACTTCTGCGAGGTGCTGATGGCCGACGTCGACACGGCGCTCGCGCACCTCGGTCCGGCCACGGTCTACGGCCGGGGCCTCGGGGCGTACGTCGCCCTGCTGATCGCGGGGTCGCGGCCCGACCTGGTCCGGGGGGCGATCCTCGACGACGGCCCGGGGCTGGCCGGCGGCGGCACCGAGCCGGGCGCGCCGTACGTGCTGACCACCCCCCTGCCGGGCCAGGGGACGCCGGACCCGTATGCGCTGCTTGAGCTCACCCAGGACATCCGGCCGCCGGACTACGCAGCTGCGTTCGCCCGGCAGGCGACCACGCTGTCCGGGCTCGACTGTGCGCTGGTCGTGAGCGCGCTGGTCCGCCCGCCGTGGCTGGCGGCCGTGGCCGACGAGCCCGGGGTCCTGGTGGTCGACCGGGACCGGGCGACCGCGGTGTTCGCCGACGTGGTCGTAGCCGGTCCGCCCGGGGACCGTCAGGAGTCGCGGGAGGCGACGAACCAGGCGAGGTCGACCAGCTCGTCGCAGGCCTCGGCGGTCACGTCAGCCGCCTCGATCGCCTCGACCGCCCGGGTGGTGAGCACGTCGATGAGCTGCTCGATCTGGGCGAGCGCGCCGGTGTCGACCAGCACCTGCTGGATGGCGGCGACGTCGCCGTCGCTGAGCTCCGGGTCGCCGACGCGGTCGAGCACGGCCTGCTGGCCGGCGGCCGCCCGCTCGCTGGCGACGGCGAGCAGGGGGGTGGGCTTGCCCTCGCGCAGGTCCTGGCCGACGGGCTTGCCGGTCCGGACCGGGTCGCCGAACGCGCCGAGCACGTCGTCGCGCAGCTGGAACGCCTCGCCGAGCGGGTCGCCGTAGGTGGAGAGCGGTCCCTGCAGGTCGCCGAGCCGCCCGGCCAGCGCGGCGCCGACGTGGAGCGGCCGCTCGATCGTGTACTTCCCGGACTTGTACCGGGCGATGCGGTGGGCGAGGGCCCGGTCACGGTCGGCGCGGGCGGTGCCGACGAGGTCGAGGTACTGGCCGACGTTGAGCTCGAGCCGCAGCTCGTGCCACACGCTGGTGACGTCGGCGGGCACGTCGCCGAGCAGCTGATCGGCGTACACGTGGGCGAGGTCGCCGATGAGGATGGCGGCGCCCTCCCCGAACCGGCGGGGATCGCCCCGCCAGTCGTGGGCGACGTGGTCGTCCCCGAAGGTGAGATGGGCGGTGCGAGCGCCCCGGCGGGTGGCGGACCCGTCCATGACGTCGTCGTGGACCAGAGCGAACGCATGCAGCAGCTCGAACGCCGCGCCCGCCGCGACGACCCGCGGGTCGTCCCGGTCGCCGCCCGCACCGACGAATCCCCAGTGGCAGAACGCCGGCCGGAGCCGCTTGCCGCCGGCCTCGACCAGGTGCTGGAGGGACAGCAGCGGGGCCACGAGCGACTCGTCGACGAGCCGCCACCGGGCGATCTCGGTCGCGAACAGATCGGCCAGCAGCTCGTCGACGCGGCCGGCGAGCTGGCTCAGGCTCGGCGGGGCGGGAGCGGGCGTGAGCATCTCCTACCCCACGTTACGGGGCCGGCGAGCCGCCGGTGGCAATCGCCGGGGCCCGGCGGCCCGGCCGTCAGCCGGTGGCGCCGAAGCCGCCCCCGTCCGCTCCGGCGAGGTCGACGAGCCACTCGCCGTCGACGTGCCGGACGGGCAGCTCCCGGCTCTCGGTCCGCCCCGCCAGGCTGACGTCGACGCGCACGACGGCGGTGTCGCCGGACTGGCTGACGAGCGAGACGTCGGCGACGGTGAGACCCTCCAGCCCGGTCGACCCGGCCACGTCGGTCTGGCACTCGGCGAGCGCCTCCTCACGGGACTGGCCCTCGGACGACCAGGAGGCGGGGGTGCTGTGATCGATCATGTAGGCACAGTCGCCGGCGGCGACGGCCTCGAAGTAGGCGCGGGTGGCGGCGACGGGCTGGAGCAACTCGTCGCGCTCGTCCCCCACCGCCCTCGGGCTCGGTCGCGGGCGAGGCCGTGGACCCGGGAGCGGAGGTCGGCGAGCGGCCGGCAGGTTGGTCTTCGGACGCGGAGTCGTCGCCGCCGACGAGGACGAACGCCCCGGCGGCGAGCACGGCGACCGCCGCAAACGCAGCGAGCACCAGCCACAACCGCCCCCGCCCGCGCCCGGTGCCGCCCACGGTGGGCGGCGGCGTCCGGGCACCGCCATCGCCGGCGGACCCGGGGGGAGCCGGCGAGGGCGCCCGGCCGTCACCGGCAGGCTCGGGCCGTGCGGTGGCGGCGGCCCGGCCCCGGAGGTGCGCGGTGGCGTAGGCCCCGGACGTGGGCCGGTTGTACGCCGGCGAACTGGGCGGTCGGTAACCGCCGGAGCCGCCGGCGCCGCCCGGGGCGACGTCGCCGGAGCCACCGGCTGCGGGCTGGACGAGCGCGGCCGGGACGCCGGCGGGTGGCGTCGAGGCGGTGGGTGGTGTGCCAGATGACGAGGCGGGCGGTGGGGCGGATGGTGGGGCAGGTGGTGGAGTGGCCTGTGCGGCGGCCGCGGCGCCGATCGTCGCAGCCGTGACCGGACCGCTCGCCGGGGTCGTGGGCGCCGGGGCCGCCCGCGGTGGTGACGGATCGGAGGCCGGCGCGCCGGCGGGAGGAGCCGGCGCGCCCGATGCGGTCGCAGGCGGCCCGGCAGGGGTGACGGCCGGCGGCACGCTCGTGGACGGCGCCGGCCGTGGTGCCGCCCAGCTGGCTGCGCTCGGGGGCGGCGCGGCGGGTGAAGGCGGACCGACGGATGCGGCCGAGGCCGCGGTGTCGGGTGGTGAGGGCGACGCCGTCAGGGCACCGGGTGCGGGAGGGGTGCCGGGTGGGGCGGGTGGGTGCGGGCGGTGCGGAGGGGGTGGCCGGTGGCTCGGGCTGGGGCGCGCCAGCTGGCGGCGAGCCGGGCGTGGGGAACGCCGTCGGCGATGGAGGCCCCGCCGACGTCGATGACCCTGGCGTGTGCGACCCCACCGGTCGCGCTGAGCCCGGCGTGTGCGTCCCTGCAGGTGGTGGTGGCGGGGGCGGCGGAGGTGGCGGCGGTGGGGTGCCCAGGCCCAGGGCCCTCGCCACCGGGCCGCCGGCTATCGACGGGGGTGGGGGTGGCGGCGGGGGGTCGGGGAAGCGGGGTGGGGTTGGGTCTGTGTCCTCGTCGTGCGGGTCGGGAGGGAGCGGCATGCCGGTGCCTTCCAGCGGGTCCTTCGCCTGGTCGGGCCCGGAGTCTGGCACGGTGTCGGCGGCAAGCGGCGTCGTCCCCCGCCGGCGATGCGGCTCCCCCCGGCTCGGTCCCCGGGCCTTACGGCTCGTCGAGGTCGTCTGGGTCGGCCAGCGGGTCGGTCGCCTGTTCCGACGACGACGTCGCCGCCGCCGCGGCCGCCGTGGCCGTTGCCGTTGCTGCCTCCACCTCGGCCTCCAGCTCGGCCACCACCTGCTCTACCTCGAAGCGGGCGCCTGCGATGCGCTCGCGGCACAGGCGCAGCAGCTCCGCCGCTCGGCGGACCCTTGCGCCCAGGACGTCGACGTCGACCTCGTCGCCGTCGAGCTCCTCGTTGATCTCCTCCAGCTCGGCCAGTGCCTCGGCGTAGCCGAGCTGGGTGGCCGGCACTGCGGGCCTCCCCGGGGCCGGGGCATTCGCGCTCATGTCTCGCTCCTCGGTTGCTCGGTCTCGGTGACCTCGCTGTGGACCTCTCCCTCCGCCAGCGTCGTGAGCAGGCGATCGCCCGGCGCGAGCTCGCTTGCCGAGCGGACCACCCTGCCGGTCGCGTCGCGGGTGATCGACCAGCCTCTCGCCAGCGTGCGGGCCGGGTCGAGGGCGCGGACCTGGGCCTCCAGGCTCTCCAGCCGTCGCTCGGCCACCGCCACGCCCCTCGGGGCCCTCGCCACCAAACGCGACGCCGCGGCCGCCAGCTCGCGTTCGTGGGCTCGGACGTGGCCCCTCGCGCCCGAGCGGAGCTGGCCCTCCGCCCGGTCGAGGGCCGCGACCTGGCGGGTCAGCGCGCCCGTGGCCGATCGGCGGACTCGGCCGACCCGGGCCGCCAGGTCGCGATCGGCCGCGGCGACGCCCTGGCGGGTCGCCACCGCGATGTGTTGGCCGCAGGACCGCAGGCGCTCGGCCTGCTGGCGGGCGTGGCGCCTCGCCGATGTCGTCACGCCCCGCCACGCGGCCACCGCCCTCGCATCGACCGCCCGCACGTCGGCCACCACCGCATGGGCGCACGCCGTCGGCGTCTTGTACGCCGTGTGGGCCACCTCGTCGGCCACGGACCGGTCGATGTCGTGGCCGATACCCGTGTACACGGGCACATCGAGGCCGGCCACCGCCCGGGCGATCGTCTCGGAGTCGAAGGCCGCCAGGTCGGTCGTCGCCCCGCCGCCCCGCACCAGCAGGACCACGTCCACGCCCCGGCGAGCGACCGCCGCCAGGCCCCAGGCCACCGACCTCGGCGCGCGCTCGCCCTGGACCCGGACGTCGGCGCGCACGACCGTGAACCCGATGCCCGAGCGCTCCAGCTCGTCGAGCACGTCGTGCTCGGCCGCGCTGCCCGCGCTCGTCACCGAGGCCCAGCCGCAGCGGCACCGCCGGCCGCACCAGACCGGCCTGGCGGACCAGCAGGCCCTCGGCCGCCAGCGCCCGCAGCAGCCGGTCGCGGTCGGCCGCCAGCCGACCCAGCGTGAACGCCGGGTCGATGTCGGACATCTGCAGCTGGAGCCGGCCGCCCCGGTCCCAGAACGTGACCCGGCCGCGCAGCCGCACCTCGGTGCCGTCGGTCATCCGCACCCCGCCGCCCGCGTCGGTGAGCCGGGCGTTGACCCGCCGCCGGGCCAGGTCGAACAGCACCACCGGCAGGCTCGCCACCGGCGGCCGGGACATGCGCGACACGTCGTTGCCCGGCGCCGGCTCGACCAGGTCGAACCAGACCGTGCCGCCCCGGCGCCCCGGGTTGAGGTTGCGGATCACCCCCCGCACCCACACCTCGTCCGGGAACGCGCCGCGCAGGCTGGCCCCGATCGCCTCGCCCAGCTCGGGGACCGAGAACGTGGGCTGCGCCGGGTCGTCCCACAACATCGGGGGAGCCGGTGGTCTGCGCTGTCTCGCCATCCCGACCGACCCTACTCACGAGGTATGACAGATAGCCTCGCCCCCAGGAGGGGCCAATGCACACCGAGATCGCGCCCGGCGTCCTGCAGATCGACACGCTGCTCGGGGGCTGGCACCAGGTCACCGCCGGCTACCTCATCACCGGCGACGCGCCGGTGCTGGTCGAGACCGGCAGCCAGACCTCCGTTCCGCACCTCCTCGCCGCGCTCGCCGAGCTGAACGTCGACCCCGACCAGCTGGCCGGCGTCGC
The DNA here is from genome assembly GCA_963830865.1 of uncultured Acidimicrobiales bacterium. Classification (GTDB taxonomy): domain Bacteria; phylum Actinomycetota; class Acidimicrobiia; order Acidimicrobiales; family VFJN01; genus ZC4RG19. Next base: position 191,337 of record CAWHNU010000006.1, read on the forward strand.
CGTGACCCACATCCACCTCGACCACGCCGGCGGGGTCGGGGATGTTGCCGCCGCCTTCCCCGAGGCCACCATCTACGTCCACGAGAAGGGGGCCCGGCACCTGGTCGACCCCACCCGGCTCGTCAACAGCGCGGCCCAGGTCTACGGCGACCTGCTCGACAGCCTCTACGGCCGCCTCACCGCCACCCCCGCCGAGCGGGTGCAGGTGCTCTACGACGGCGACGAGGTCGTCGTGTCGACCAACCGCACCCTCACCACCGTCGACTCGCCCGGGCACGCCAAGCACCACCTGGCGCTGCACGACTCGGACTCGGGGCTGCTGTTCGCCGGGGACGCGGTGGGCGTGCGGCTGCCGGACGTCGGCATCCTGCGGCCCGCCACGCCGCCGCCGGACTTCGACCTCGACGCCGCCCTCACGTCGCTGCGCCGGTTCGCCCTCCGCCGCCCCGCCGGCATCGCGCTGGCCCACTTCGGGCTCGTCCCCGATCCCCAGGCCATCCTGGAGGAGGCGGATGGCATCCTGCGACAGTGGGCCGAGGTGGCCGAGGCCGCCTGGCGGGACGGCCGGGACATCGCCGCGGCCCTCGACGAGCGCTTCGGCGGCGCCCTCTCCGGCGTCGACCCCGCCCAGCGGGAGAAGCTCGAGACGCTCAACGGGATCCATTCCAACGCCGCCGGCTTCCGCCGCTGGCTGGAGACGGGCCACCACGCTCATCCGCACCCCCGCGAACACGCCCCGGACCAGGTTGGTGACCGGCCGGTAACATAGCTAGACATCGCGGACGCCACCCCAGGAGGAACCGCCATGACCGACGCCGTCATCGTCTCGACGGCCCGCACCGCGATCGGCCGGGCCATGAAGGGCTCGCTGGTCGAGTGCCGTCCCGACGACCTCACCGCCTCGATCGTCACCGCCGCCCTGGAGAAGGTCCCGGCGCTCGATCCCACCACCGTCGAGGACCTCCTCCTCGGCTGCGGCCAGCCGGCCGGCGAGTCCGGGTTCAACCTGGCCCGGGTGTCCGCCATCCTCGCCGGGCTCGACGACGTCCCCGGCGTCACGATCAACCGCTACTGCTCGTCGTCGCTCCAGGCGATCCGCATGGCCGCCCACGCCATCAAGGCCGGCGAGGGCGACGTGTTCGTGGCCGCCGGCGTCGAGACCGTGAGCCGGTACATGAGCGGGATGGCCGACAGCGGCCCCACCAATCCCCGCTTCGCCGACGCCCAGGCCCGCTCGGCCGAGCGCACCAACGGCGCCGAGCCGACTGGCAGCCCGCCGAGGGTCTGCCCGACATCTACATCGCCATGGGCCAGACCGCCGAGAACGTCCGCCTCGCCGAGAACGTCAGCCGGGCCGACATGGACGAGTTCGCCGCCCGCAGCCAGCAGCTGGCCGTCGCCAACCAGGAGAGCGGCTACTGGGACGGCGAGATCACCCCGGTGACCACCCCCTCGGGCACGGTCGTCGCCAAGGACGACGGCCCCCGGCCCGGCACCACGGTCGAGAAGCTGGCCGAGCTCAAGCCCGCCTTCCGGCCCGACGGCGAGGTGACCGCCGGCAACGCCTGCCCGCTGAACGACGGTGCCGCCGCCGTGGTCGTCATGAGCGACACCCGGGCCCGCGAGCTGGGCATCACCCCGCTCGCCCGGGTCGTGTCATCCGGCGTCACCGGCCTCAACCCCGAGATCATGGGCCTCGGCCCGATCGAGGCGACCCGCCAGGCGCTGGCCCGCGCCGGCATGACCGTCGACGACATCGACCTGTTCGAGATCAACGAGGCGTTCGCCGCCCAGGTGCTGCCGTCGGCCCGCCACCTCGGCATCCCGATCGAGCGGCTCAACGTCAAGGGCGGCGCCATCGCCCTCGGCCACCCGTTCGGCATGACCGGTGCCCGCATCATGACCACGCTCATCCACGCCCTCCAGGACGAGGACAAGACGTTCGGCGTCGAGACGATGTGCGTCGGCGGCGGTCAGGGCATGGCGATGGTGATCGAGCGCCTCAGCTGATCGCCGGCAGCTCGACGACGAGGCGCGCGCCGCCCAGCGGCGCCGCCTCGGCGCGCACCCGGCCGCCGTGGCGGGTGACGATCGAGCGGACCACGGCGAGGCCCAGGCCGCGCGCCGCCGTCGTCGCGGGTGCGGGCGTCGTCCAGGCGGGTGAAGCGCTGGAACACCCGCTCGCGGTCGGCCTCGGGGATGCCGGGGCCGTCGTCGTCGACGACCACCCGGACCGTCGTGGCGTCGGCGGGCGCCTCCACCGTCGCCACGACCCGGTGGCGGGCGTGCCGGGCCGCGTTGTCCAGGAGGTTGGCGACCACCCGGCCCAGGGCGTCCGCCGACCCGGCGACAAGGCCCGGCGACCCCGCGACCTCCACCTCGACCGGGACCCTCCGGCCCCGTTCCGCCTCCGCCCGGACCACCGCCACCACGTCGAGGGCGCACGGCGGGCCGGCGCCGCCCTCGTCGTCGGCCGCCAGGACCAGCAGGTCCGCCAGCAGGCGCTCCAGCCGCTCCTCCTCGGCGAGCACCGCCTGGCCGACCGCCGGCCAGTCGGCCCCGTCGCCCTCCCGCAGCGCCACCTCGACGTCGGTGCGGATGGCGGCCACCGGGCTGCGCAGCTCGTGGGACGCGTCCGACACGAACTGGCGCTGGCGCACCGCCGCCCCCTGGAGCCGACCGAGCATGGCGTTCATCGTCCGGGCCAGGCGGCCGATCTCGTCGTCCGAGGTCGGCTCGGGCACCCGGCGGTGCATCTGCGACGCCGTGATCGCCTCGACCTCGCTGCGGATCGCCTCGACCGGCCGCAGCGCCCGCCCCACCGACAGCCAGGCGAACGCCGCCACCGCCACCACCAGCGCCGGCAGGCCCCACAGCAGCGAGCGCCGCACGGCGTCCACGCTCTGCTGGACCTCGTCCACCGGGACGCCCGCGACCACCGTGAGCAGGCCCGTCGGCGTGTCGACCGACTGGGAGACCTCCTCGAAGTTGGCGTTCGACCCCACCAGCCGGATCCTCGCCCGGCCGGGCGGCACGGTGAGCTCGTCCGGCGGCGACACCGGGACGTTCGGGTACGTCCCGACCTGGCCGACGGTCGACCGGCTGGCGGTCAGCAGCCCCTGGGCCTGCGCCTGACCGCCGACCAGTGTCACCGGGCCGACCCCGACCACCTCGCCGTCCTCGTCGAGGATGACCACCGGCGCGAGGTCCGAGGCCGCCTCGGCCGCGGTCATCGGGTCGGCCCCGGCCTCCAGGCGGGCGGCCACCGTGTCCATGCGGGCCTCGACGTCGTGGCGCAGCCGGCCGATCTGGGTGTCCTCGACCGCCCGCAGCACCAGCCACCCCGCGAACGCCATCGCCACGGCGGTGACCACGGCCGCCGCCACCGTGATCCGCACCCGGACCGAGCGCCACGGGCCTCGGCCTACGACCTCAGGCATCGGCCCGCACCCGGTAGCCCACGCCCCGCACCGTCTCCAGCGACCGCCGCCCGAACGGGCCGTCGATCTTGCGTCGCAGGTAGCCCACGTACACCTCCACCACGTTCGTGTCGCCGCCGAAGTCGTCGCCCCACACCTCGCGCAGCAGGTCGTCCTTGGGGACCGGCCGGCCCTCACGACGCAGCAGGGCGCCGAGCAGGGCGCCCTCCCGCCGGCTGAGCTCGATCGCCACCTCGCCCCGCCGGCACGCCCGCGACAGCGGGTCGAGCACCAGGTCGCCGGCCGCCAGCACCGGCGGTCGCGGCGCCGAGCCCCGCCGGGCCAGCGCCCGCAGCCGGGCGACCAGCACGACGAACGAGAACGGCTTGGACAGGAAGTCGTCGGCGCCGAGATCGAACGCCTCGGCCTCGTCGTACTCGCCGGACTTGGCGGTGAGCATGAGGATCGGCGTCCAGTTGTCCTCGGCCCGCAGCGTGCGGCAGATGGCGTAGCCGTTCATGCCGGGCAGCAGGATGTCGAGCACGATCGCCCGGTACGACCGCTCCCGGGCCCGCCACAGCCCGTCGAGGCCGTCGTGGCTCAGCTCGACCTCGAACCCCTCGGCGGTCAAGCCGCGGGCGATGGCCTCGCCCAGGTGGACCTCGTCCTCCACGACCAGCACGCGCACCGCCTCCCAGTGTGGTCGGCGGCCGGCGCGCCGGGACAACCTCGGGCTGAGAGCCCTCTCAGGCGGGCTCAGCGGTTCCACAGGCGCCCGGGCGCACAGTCCGGGGCCATGACGACAACGAGGAGAGCGACTGTGCTCGCCGCCGTGGTGCTGGTCCTGATGACCGTGCTTCTGGCGGCGTGCGGAGGCGACGACGGATCCAACAACGGCGTGGCGTCCCTGGACGGCGCCTCGGCGGCGAGCGACGACGGCGGGGGCGGCGACGACGGCGGGGGCACTGGCGGTCGCGGCGACGAGGCCGACCAGGCCGAGTTCCAGGACGCCATGCTCGAGTACGCCCAGTGCATGCGGGACCACGGCATCGACATGCCGGACCCGACGTTCGACGACGACGGCAACGTCTCCATCCTGGGCAAGGGCCCCGACGCCCGGGGCGGCGCCGACCAGGACGCGTTCACGGCCGCGGACGAGGCGTGCAGGTCGATCCTCGAGGACGCCATGCCCGAGATCTCGCTCAGCCCCGAGGAGCAGGCCGAGATGCAGGACCAGATGCTGGCCATGGCCGAGTGCATGCGGGGCAAGGGCCACGACATGCCCGATCCCCAGGTCAGCGACAAGGGCACGGTGGAGGTCCACGTGGGCGAGGGCGGCATCGCCCCCGACCTGGACGATCCCCAGTTCCGGGAGGACATGGAGGCCTGCGCCGACGAGGTCGGCATCGACCCGCCGACGCGCGGCGGGCGGCAGGTCGGGGGCGGCCCCGGCGGGAGCACCGGGGGTGGCACGTGAGCCCGCTGACCCGCATCGCGATCCCCGTGGCCGTGCTGGTGGCCGTGGGCGGGACCGTGGCATGGCGGGCCGCCGCCAGCTCCGGGTCGGGCGGCGATGCCGAGGATCCCGACGCCCCGGCGAGCGCCACCGCCACGGTCGAGCGCCGGGACCTCACCGAGCGGGTCGAGGTGGACGGCACCCTCGGCTACGGGGACACGTGGGAGGTGACCCTGTCGGCCCAGGGGACGATCACGGCGCTGCCTGCGGTCGGCTCGGTGGTCGACCGGGGCCAGACCCTGGTCGAGGTCGACGGCCGTCCCGTGCCGCTGCTGCTCGGCGACCGCCCGCTGTGGCGGGAGCTGGGCTCCGGCGTCGACGACGGCGCGGACGTCGCCATGGTCGAGGCCAACCTGGTCGCCCTGGGCGTGGTGGACGTGTCCGACCTGACCGTGGACGAGACGTGGACCTCGGCCACCACGGCCGCGGTCGAGGATTGGCAGGAGGCGCTCGGCCTGGAGGAGACCGGCCGGCTCGGTCCGGGGTCGGTGGTGGTCGAGCCGGCGCCCGTCCGGGTGGTGGGCCACCCCGCGGCCCTGGGTTCCCCGGCGTCGGGGCCGGTGCTGGAGGTCGGCGGCACGACCCGGCAGGTCACCGTCGACCTCGAGGCGACCCGCCAGGACCTGGTCACCGCGGGCCAGGCGGTCGAGATCGTGCTGCCCGACGGCACGGTGACCGCCGGGAAGGTCGCGGCGATCGGCACGGTGGCCGAGGCGGCCGACGACAGCAATGGCGACCTGCCCGGCGGGGGCGGCGACGCCACGATCACGGTCACGGTGTCGCTGGACGACCCCGCGGCCGCCGGCAGCCTCGACGCCGCCCCGGTGACCGTGCGGGTGGTGACCAGCGCCGCCACCGGCGTGCTCGCCGTGCCGGTCGACGCCCTGCTGGCGCTGGCCGAGGGCGGCTACGCGGTCGAGCGGGTGCTGGCCAACGGCTCCACCACGCTGGTCGGCGTCGAGCTGGGCGCCTTCGCCGACGGCTGGGTCGAGATCACCGCCGCCGGGGACCTGGCCGAGGGCGACCAGGTCGAGGTGCCGGCGTGACGGCGGATCCCGCCGGCCAGGTCGAGCCCGTCCTCGACCTGGCCGGCGTCACCAAGGAGTACCCCGGCTCCCCGCCCGTGCGGGCGCTCGACGGCGTCGACCTCCTCGTGGCGCCCGGCGAGCTGGTGGCCGTGATGGGGCCGTCGGGCTCGGGGAAGTCGACCCTGCTGCACCTGGCCGGCGCCCTGGACCGGCCCTCGGCGGGCACCGTGCGGGTGGCCGGCGCGGACGTCGGCGGGCTGGACGACGCCGCCCTCTCGGCCCTGCGGGCCTGGCGGGTCGGCTTCGTGTTCCAGCAGTTCCACCTCATCGAGGGCCTCAGCGCCCTGGAGAACGTCGCCGCCGGCCTGCTCTACCGGGGCCTGCCCGCCCCCGAGCGGCGCCGCCGGGCCGCCGACGCGCTCGACCGCGTCGGCATGTCGCACCGGCTGGCCCACCGGCCCGGGCAGCTGTCCGGTGGTGAGTGCCAGCGGGTGGCGATCGCCCGGGCCGTCGTCGGCGACCCGGCCATCGTGCTGGCCGACGAGCCCACCGGCAACCTCGACTCGGTCACCGGGGGCGAGGTGCTCGACCTGTTCCGGCGGCTGAACGCCGGCGGCACGACGATCGTGGTCATCACCCACGACCGGCAGATCGCCGCCACCCTGCCCCGGTGCGTGGCCGTGCGGGACGGCCGGGTCGAGTCCGACACGGCGGTGGCGGCGTGACCGGGGCGACGGCGACCCCCGCGCCCGCCGCGGCGGGGACCACGGCCCCCCGCCTGCGGAGCCGCATGCGTCCCGGCGACCTGCTCCCCGTGGCCGCCGGGGCGCTGCGGGCCAAGCGGGTCCGCACCAGCCTCACCGCGCTCGGCATCGCCATCGGGATCGCCGCGATGGTGGCGGTGGTCGGCATCTCGGCGTCGAGCCGGGCCGACCTGCTGGCCGAGCTGGACGACCTCGGCACGAACCTGCTGGCGGTCCAGCCCGGGCAGGACCTGTTCGGGACCGACGCGGAGCTGCCGGTCGCCGCCCCGGGCATGATCCGCCGCATCACGCCCGGTCACGTCGGCCGCCGCCACCCGGACCGTCGACGGCGCCACCGTCCGCCGCACCGACCGCATCCCGGCCGAGCAGTCGGGGGGCATCACCGTGGTGGCGACCGAGCCCAACCTGCTCGACACCCTGGGCGCCACGGTCGGCACCGGCACGTTCCTCAACGCGGCCACGGCGACCGAGCCCGCGGTGGTGCTGGGGTCGGAGGCCGCCGCCCGCCTCGGGATCGACGACCTGGCCGGCGACCCGCTCGTCTGGGTGGGCGGGCGCTGGTTCGCGGTGGTCGGCATCCTCGACCCGGTGCCGCTGGCCCCGGACATCGACCGGGCCGCGCTGATCGGCTACCCGGTGGCCGAGGAGCAGTTCGGCATCGACGAGGCGCCGTCGACCGTGCGGGTGCGGACCGACCCCGACGAGGTCACCGCCGTGCGGGACGTGCTGGCGGCCACCGCCAACCCCGAGGCGCCCGAGCAGGTCGACGTGACCCGCCCGAGCGACGCCCTGGCCGCCAAGGCCCGGGCCGACGACGCGCTGACCGCGCTGCTGCTCGGGCTCGGGGCGGTGGCGCTGGTGGTCGGCGGCGTCGGGATCGCCAACGTCATGGTGATCTCGGTGCTGGAGCGGCGGGCCGAGATCGGGGTGCGGCGGGCGCTGGGGGCGACCCGGCGCCACGTCCGGCTCCAGTTCATGGTCGAGTCGGTCGTGCTCGCCGGGATGGGCGGCCTGCTCGGCGTGGCGCTGGGCACGGCGGCCACGGTCGTCTACGCCGACGCCCGGGGATGGCGGCTGTCGGTGCCGCTTGCCGCCCTGGTCGGGGGCGTGGCGGCGTCGCTCGTGGTGGGCGCCCTCGCCGGGCTGTACCCGGCGGCCCGCGCGGCACGCCTCGCCCCGGCCGAGGCGGTGCGGTCGGCATAGACGGTCATGTCGCCCGAAACGGTCGCCCTGGCGACCGTTTCGGGCGACAGAAGGCGACGGACGCTAGGGCAGCCCCGCGTGGGGCACGTCGACCGTCGTGGTCAGCAGCTTCGCCTCCCGGGCGACCGCCCGGTTGTGCTCGAAGAAGTCCGGGGCGGTGCACGCGAGCAGCGTCCGGCCGTCCTCGCCGCCGAGCATGCAGGCGTAGACGCCGACGCCGCCGGGCGAGGGGATCTCGTCGACGATCCCCTTGCCCTCGGCCACCCGGACCAGCCGGTTGGCGAGCGCGTCGGCGGCCCAGATGCAGCCCTCGGCGTCGAGCGCGCAGCCGTCGGGCGAGACGCCCTCGATCTCGGCCCAGACCCGGCGCTCGCCCAGGCTGCCGCCCTCGCCCCGGGCGAAGGCGCTGTAGCGGGCGCCCATCGTCTCGCCGACGATCAGCGTCGCGCCGTCGGGCGTGAGCACCGCGCCGTTGGGGAACCGCAGGTCGTCGGCCGCGACGTCGGTCGACCCGTCCGGCGCGATGTGGACGAGGACCGCGGCCTGGGGGGTGGCGCCGCCCATGAGGTCGAAGCCGAAGTTGCCGACGTAGGCGTGGCCCGTCGCCGTCGACGACGATGTCGTTGGCCAGGCCGCCGCAGAACTCGGCGATGTCGGCGTGGACCGTGACCGTCGCCGTCGGGCGAGCGGCGCAGCACCTTGTGGTCCTTCATCGAGACCACCAGCAGCGAGCCGTCCGGCAGCCAGCCCAGGCCCGACGGCTGGGCCTCGACGGTCATGACCTCCTCGGTGCGTGCCGTCCGGGTCGATGGCGAAGACCCCGTGGCGGTAGAAGTCGGACACCCACCACCGGCCGTCGCGCCAGCGCGGGCCCTCGAAGAACCCGCCCCCGTCGGCCAGCGTCGTGAACTCGCGCTCGGTCATGGAGCCGCAAGGTAATGCGTGATCGGTGTCCTCGTGCCCGTGGCTCGCCACGGGCGCCCGGGTCCGGGGCGCAAGAACGCGGAGACTCAGGCGCCGTACACGGGGACCGGCGGCGGGGCCTTGGCCAGCAGGTCCGCCACGACCGGGCCGAGGTCGGCCGGGTCCCAGCGGGCGCCCCGCTCGACGGACGGGCCGTGCTGCCAGCCGTCGGCGACCGACACCGTGCCGCCCTCGACCTCGAACACCCGCCCGGTCACGCCGGCCGACTCGGGCGAGCCGAGCCACACCACCAGCGGGGCGACGTTCTCGGGCGCCATGGGGTCGAAGGCGTCCGGGTCGTCGGGGGCGGCCATCGACTCGGCGAACACGGTCTCGGTCATCCGGGTGCGGGCCGCGGGGGCGATGGCGTTGGCGGTCACGCCGTAGCGGCCAAGCTCGGCCGCCTGCACCAGCGTGAGGCCGACGATCCCGGCCTTGGCCGCCGAGTAGGCCGACTGGCCGACGGAGCCGGCCAGGCCCGCGCCCGACGACGTGTTGACGATCCGCGCGTCGACGGGCTCGCCGGCCTTGGCCCGGTCGCGCCAGTGGGCCGCGGCCCACCGGGACACGGCGAAGTGGCCCTTGAGGTGGACCCGCACCACGGCGTCCCACTCGTCCTCGCCGCACGACACGAACATCCGGTCGCGGACGAACCCGGCGTTGTTCACCACGACGTCGAGGCGGCCGAACGCGTCCAGCGCGGTGTCGACCAGGCGGCGGGCGCCGTCCCAGTCGGCCACGTCGTCGCCGCTGACCACCGCCTCGCCGCCGAGCGCGGCGATCTCGTCGGCGACGGCCCGGGCCGGCGAGTCCGAGGCGCCGGTGCCGTCGAGGGCGGCGCCGAGGTCGTTGACCACGACCCTCGCCCCCTGGCGGGCGAACTCGAGGGCGTGGCCCCGGCCGATCCCCCGGCCGGCGCCCGTGACGATCACGACCCGTCCCTCGCAGATCCCGCTCATGGTGGGGCATGATGTCACACGACCTGACGACCCGTCAGATACCGGGCCGCGGGCCGAGGGGGGTGCGAGGACCGTGCGCTACGGGATCACGATGTTCGCCACCGACGTGTCGATCGACATCGTCGAGCTGGCCCGGGCGGCCGAGGAACGGGGCTTCGGCTCGCTCTGGCTGCCCGAGCACACGCACATCCCGACCAGCCGCCGCACACCGCATCCCAGCGGGCGCCCGCTGCCCGAGGAGTACAAGCGCACGCTCGATCCGCTGGTGGCGCTGGCCGCCGCCTCGTCGGCGACGAGCACGCTGCGGCTGGGCACCGGCATCCTGCTCGCCGCCCAGCGGGAGCCGATCGTCACCGCCAAGGCGATCGCCACGCTCGACCACCTGTCGGGCGGGCGGGTCGCGGTGGGCGTCGGCTACGGCTGGAACGAGGAGGAGATGAACGACCACGGCGTCGCCTACCGGCGGCGCCGGGGCGTCGCCCACGACCACGTGCGCGCCATGCGGGCGCTGTGGCGCGACGACGTGGCATCGTTCGAGGGCGCCGAGCGCCGAGGGCGCCGACGGCGGCTTCCCGCCGTCGTGGGCCTGGCCCAAGCCCGTCCAGCGGGGCCGGGACGGCACGCCGACCGTGCCGGTCCTGCTGGGTGGGTCCGCCGGCCCCAAGCTGTTCGCGGCGGTGGCCGAGCTGGCCGACGGCTGGATCCCGATCGGCGGCGCCGGCATGACCGCGGCGCTGCCCAAGCTGCGGGAGGCCGTGGCCGCCGCCGGCCGCGACCCCGACCAGCTGGAGATCGTGCCGTTCGGCTCGATCCCCGACCACGGCAAGCTGGACCACTTTTCTGAGATCGGCGTCACGGAAACTGTCTTCGTCGTGCCGTCCGCGCCCGCGATCGGGTATTGCCCCTCCTGGACCGGTACGGGGCCCTCGTGGCCGAGCGGTCCTGACCGGCGCACCGCACCCGCCGACGGCGGTCGGGCACGATGTCGGGCGTGCCCGACCCCCTCGACGACTTCCAGGCGCTGGCCGACCCGGCCCGCCGCCGGGAGGTGGAGCGGCGAGGGTCGTACTTCGTGGTCGAGGGCCTGTTCGCCCTGCGGGCGCTGGTCGACTCGCCGTACCGCATCCGGACGGTGCTCGCCGCCGAGCGGGCCGCGGCCCAGGTCCGGGACCTGGTCGGCGACCGGGCGCCGGTCGTCGTGCGGCCCGAGCCCGACGTGGTGGCCATCGCCGGGTTCGCCTTCCACCGGGGCGTGCTCGCCTCGGCCGACCGCCGCGACCCGCCGCCGGCCGCGGCGGTCCTGGCCGGCGCCGGGGCGACCGTGGCGGTGGTCGAGGGCGTCGGCGACCACGAGAACCTCGGCGCGCTGTTCCGCAACGCCGCCGCGTTCGGCGTCGGTGGCGTGCTCCTCGACCCGACGACGGCCGACCCGCTCTACCGGCGGACCGTCCGGGTGTCGGTCGGCCACGTGCTGCGGGTGCCGTGGGCCCGGCTCGACCCCCTGCCCGCCGGGCTGGCGCCGGTGCGGGAGGCCGGGTTCCAGGTCGTGGCGCTGACCCCGGCGGCCGACGCCGAGCCGATCGCCCGCCTGGAGCCCGGCTCGCCGATCGCGCTCGTGCTGGGGTCCGAGGGACCGGGGCTCACCCCGGCCACGCTGGCCGCCGCCGACCGCCGGGTCCGCATCCCGATCGCCCCCGGGGTCGACTCGCTCAACGTGGCCACCGCGGCCGCCATCGCGTTCCACCGGCTGATGACCTGACCGCCGGCCGGGGTGCACCATGGGGGCATGACCACCACCCACGAGGTCACCAACCAGCCCCCGCCCCTCCAGGACTACGACGTGTTCGGGGCCGACGCCGCCCTGGTCGAGGCCACCGAGCGGGGCGGCGCCGGGTGGGCGCTCGACGACCTCGGCGCGCTCGGGCGGCTGGCCGGGTCGCCGGAGGCCATCGCCTGGGGCTTCGTCGCCAACAGCCACCCACCGGAGCTGAAGGCGTTCGACCGCTTCGGCCACCGGATCGACGAGGTCGGCTACCACCCCGCCTACCACGAGCTCATGCGGACGGCGGTCGGCCACGGGCTGCACGCCTCCCCCTGGGCGGTGCCCGAGCCCGGGGCGCACGTCGCCCGGGCCGCCGGGTTCATCGTCTGGGCCCAGGTCGACGCCGGCCACTTCTGCCCGATCTCGATGACGTACTCGGTGATCCCCGCGCTGCGCCACCAACCCGAGCTGGCCGCGACCTGGGAGCCCCGGCTCGTCGCCCGGGCCTACGACCCCCGCGACGTCCCCGCCGCCGAGAAGCCGGGCGTGCTGGCCGGCATGGGCATGACCGAGAAGCAGGGCGGCTCGGACGTGCGCAGCAACACCACCCGGGCGGTGCGGGCGGGCGGCGAGGGCGACGACGTCTGGGCGCTCACCGGGCACAAGTGGTTCTGCTCGGCGCCGATGTGCGACATGTTCCTCATGCTGGCCCAGGCCCCCGGCGGGCTGTCGTGCTTCCTCGTGCCCCGCTGGCTGCCGGACGGCACCCGCAACGCCGGGTTCCAGCTCCAGCGGCTCAAGGACAAGCTCGGCAACCGCTCCAACGCGTCGAGCGAGGTCGAGCTGGACGGCGCGCTGGCCTGGCTGGTGGGCGAGGAGGGGCGGGGCGTCCGCACGATCATCGACATGGTCGCCCACACCCGGCTCGACTGCGCGCTCGGCGCGGCGTCGGGGATGCGCCAGGCCACGGCGCAGGCGCTGCATCACGCGAGCTACCGGCATGCGTTCGGGGCCGCGCTGATCGACCAGCCCCTGATGCGGATCGTGCTCGCCGACCTGGCGGTCGAGTCCGAGGCCGCCACGCTCCTGGCGATGCGCATCGCCCGGTCGGTCGACGAGGCGGCCCGGGGAGACGAGGACGCCGACGCCTTCCGCCGCCTCGCGAGCGCGGTGACCAAGTACTGGCTGTGCAAGCGCCACCCCGCGCACATCGCCGAGGCGCTGGAGTGCCTCGGCGGCAACGGCTACGTCGAGGAGTCGATCCTGCCCCGGCTGTTCCGGGAGAGCCCGCTCAACGGGATCTGGGAGGGCTCGGGCAACGTGATGTGCCTCGACGTCCTGCGGGCGATGAACCGCGAGCCCCTGGCGCTCGACCGGTACCTCGGCGAGCTCGACGCCGCGGCCGGCACGGACGCCCGGTACGACGCCGCGGTGGCCCGGGTGCGCAAGGAGCTGGGCGACATCGTGGGCATCGAGGCGCGGGCCCGGCGGGTCGTCGAGGCGATGGCACTGGCGCTGCAGGGCAGTCTGCTTCTACGGTTCGGGCACCCGGCCGTGGCCGACGCGTTCTGTGCGTCTCGCCTGGCTGCTGAGGAGGGACTGGCGTTTGGGACGCTGCCGCCCGGGGTCGACACCGGGGCGGTAATCGACCGTGCCCGGGCGAAGGTCGGTTGAGAAACTTCTCCTGACCTTTGTTCAAGATTTGCAGACATTCGTGAAAGCGCGCGCGTATGCTGCCCCGCGGCGGGTGAAAGTGTTCTCTTCAACCGAAGGGGGAGAGCTATGCGTCATCGCCTTACCAAGGGTGTTGTCGCCGGGCTCGTACTGGCCGGAGCGGTGCTGGGCCTGGTGGCCTCGCCTGCGTCGGCCGGTAGGTCCGGTGGCGACCTCAAGTTCGCGGTCGGCTTCGTCGGCATGGACGGCGCGCAGGAGAACCCGGCCGCCGATCCGGACGGCCGCGGCATCTTCGCCTACGTCGCGTTCAAGGACCAGTTCTGCTACATCATCACGGCCAAGGACATCGACCCGCCGATCGCGGCCCACATCCACGTCGGCGCCGCCGGCGTCAACGGGCCGATCGTCGTGGGGCTGGAGCTTCCCGACCCCATCGGGGCCGACTGCATCACCGCCGAGCAGGACGAGTCGCTCAACAGCACGATGGTGCTGACGCAGGGCGAGCTCGACGCCATCATTGCCAACGAAGCCGGGTATTACGCCAACGTCCACACCGCGCCCTTCCCGGCCGGTGCGATCCGCGGTCAGCTGCGCTGACCCACTGACGTTCCTCCGGACCGTCACAGGTTTTCTACGCGGAAACGGTCGCCCCAGCGACCGTTTCCGCGGGCAACGCGGTGGCTACAGCCGCTCCACGATCGTGACGTTGGCCTGGCCGCCGCCCTCGCACATGGTCTGGAGGCCGTAGCGGCCGCCGGTGCGCTCGAGCTCGCCGAGCAGGGTGGTCATCAGGCGGGCGCCGGTGGCGCCGAGCGGGTGGCCGAGGGCGATGGCGCCGCCGTTGGGGTTGACCCTGGCCGGGTCGGCCCCGGTCTCGCGCAGCCAGGCGATGACGACCGAGGCGAAGGCCTCGTTGATCTCCACCACGTCGATGTCGTCGAGCCGCATGCCCGTGCGGTCGAGGGCGTGGGCCGTGGCCGGGATCGGGGCGGTCAGCATCCACACCGGGTCGTCGGCCCGCACCGACAGGTGGTGGATCCGGGCCCGCGGCGTCAGCCCGTGGTCGGCCAGGCCCCGCTCGTTGACGACCAGCAGGGCGGCGGACGCGTCGGAGATCTGCGACGCGGCAGGCGGCCGTGACCCGCCCGCCCTCGCTCAGCGGCGGCAGCGAGCGGATCTTGTCCCAGTCGGGCTCGCGGGGGCCCTCGTCCTGGGCGCAGTCGCCGAGCGGGGCGATCTCGGCCTCGAACCGGCCCTCGGCCCTGGCCGCCAGGGCCCGGGTGTGCGACTCGACCGCGAACGCCTCCATGTCGTCGCGGGAGATGTCCCACTTGCCGGCGATCATCTCCGCGGAGGCGAACTGGCTCAGCTGGCCCGTCCCGTAGCGGGCGACCCAGCCCGGCGACGTCGTGAACGGGTCGGGGAAGCCGAACGGCTCGCCCACGGTCATCGCCGAGCTGATCGGGATCTGCGACATCTGCTGGACGCCGCCGGCCACGACCACGTCCATCGTCCCCGACATCACGGCCTGGGCCGCGAAGTGGATCGCCTGCTGCGACGAGCCGCACTGGCGGTCGACCGTCGTCCCCGGCACGTGCTCGGGGAGGCCCGCCGCCAGCCAGCAGGTGCGGGCGACGTCGCCGGCCTGGCCGCCGATCGAGTCGACGTTGCCGAACACCACGTCCTCGACCGCCGCCGGGTCGATGCCGGTGCGCTCGACCAGCGCCCGCAGGCTGTGGGCGCCGAGGTCCGCCGGGTGGACGCCCGCCAGCCCCCCGCCCCGCCGCCCGACCGGCGTGCGCACTGCGTCGACGATGTAGGCCTCGGCCATGCGTTGCTCCTCCGTCAGATCCCGATTGCCTTGGCCACCCGGTGGCGGTGCGTGGCGGCGTCGCCCCACGCCCGGGCGAGCGCCCAGCTGCGCTTGAGGTAGATGGCCAGGTCGTGCTCGACCGTGTAGCCGATGGCCCCGTGGCACTGCAGCGCCCGCCGCCCGACCAGACAGGCGGCGTCGGACGCCAGCGCCTTGGCCATCGCCACGTCGCGGCCGGTGGTCGGGGCACCGGTGGCCAGCGAGTGGGCCGCCCGCCAGACGGCCGGGCGGGCGAACGCCAGGTCCTTCAGCGCGTCGGCGAGCTGGTGCTTGACCGCCTGGAACGAGCCGACCGGGACGCCGAACTGCTGGCGCTCGCCCACGTAGGCGACCGTCATGTCCAGCATGCGCTGGCCCAGCCCGACCAGGACGGCGGCGGCCGCCCAGGCGCCCCGGTCGCGGGCGGCGCGCACCGCGGCGGGGTCGTCCGTGACGAGCGTGTCGGGAGACGGCTGCCACTCGACCGTCGCGGCCCGGCGGGCGGGATCGACGGTGGCCACCGGGGTGAGGGAGACGGCGCCGGCCGTCCACCACGTGGAGGCCCCGGCCGTCGGGGTCGTACAGCAGCAGCCGGTCGGCGTCGGCGGCGCAGGACACGTACGCGCCCGCCGAGGTCGGTCGCCACCATGGCGCCGCCGGCGGCGCCGACCAGCGGGGCGGCGACCGCGGCGGTGGCGATCAGCGGGTGGGGCAGCGCGGCCCGGCCCGCCTCCTCCAGCACGAGCACCAGCGAGCGCTCGTCCAGGCCGAGCCCGCCCCGGTCCTCGGGGACGAGCGTGGCCAGCACGCCCATGGCGTCCAGCCGGTCCCACAGGCAGCGCCCGATCCGGCCCGGCGGGGCGGCGGCGGCCTCCCGGACGGCCTCGGGCGTGCACTCCTTGTCCAGCAGGTCGCGGGCCGCGTCCCGGAAGGCGAGCTGGTCGTCATCGAACCCGAAGTGCACGCCGGCCTACTTCCGCGGCAGGCCGAGCACGCGCTCGGCCGCGATGTTGCGCTGGATCTCGTTGGTGCCGGCGTAGATCGGGCCCGACAGCGCGAACTGCCAGCCCTTCGACCACGGCCCCTCGATCTCGGCCTCCGGCCCGAGCAGCTCGAGGGCGATCTCGTGCAGCTCGACGTCGAGCTCCGACCACCAGATCTTGTTGATCGAGCTGTCCGCCCCCATCACCGCTCCGCCCGCCAGCCGGGTCACTGTCTCCAGCGTGTAGAGGCGGTAGGCCTCGGCCCGCATCCACGCGTCGGTGAGGCGGTCCCGCAGGCCCGCGTGCGGGTCGCGTCGGTACAGCTCGACCAGCCGGGCCGCGGTGGCCAGGAACCGGCCGGGCGAGCGCAGGGTCAGGCCCCGCTCCGACCCGGTCGTCGCCATCGCCACCGACCACCCCTGGCCGAGGGCCCCGAGGACCACGCCGCCCGGCAGCGCGTCGTCGGCGAGGAAGGCGTCGTCGAAGAACACCTCGGCGAACCCCTCGTCGCCGTCGAGCCGGCCGAATCCCCGGACGGTCACCCCCGGCGTGTCCAGCGGGACCAGCAGGTAGGTGAGCCCCCGGTGGCGCTCGGCGTCGGGGTCGGTGCGGAACAGGCCGAACAGGTGGGTGCAGAACGCCCCCCGGGTCGTCCACGTCTTCTGGCCGTCGAGCCGCCAGCCGCCCTCGACCCGGGTCGCCTTGGCCCGGATGCCGGCCAGGTCGCTGCCGGCGTTGGGCTCGGACCAGCCCTGGCACCACAGGTCCTCGGCCGCCGCCATCCGGGGCAGGACGTGGGCCTGCTGGGTCGGCGTCCCGAACTCGAACACGGTCGGGGCCAGCAGGAAGATGCCGTTCTGCGTGACCCGCGGCGGACCGCCGGCCCGGTAGTACTCCTCCTCGAAGATCAGCCACTCCCACAGCGAGGCGTCCCGGCCGCCGAACGCGGCGGGCCACGACACCGCCGCCCAGCCGCCGGCGTGGAGGCGCCGCTCCCAGTCGAGGTGCTGGGCGAAGCCCTCCCGGGTGTCGCCGGACGCGATCGCGGCCTCGCCGCCGTGGTCGGCGTGCCAGGCGGCCAGGTTGGCGGCCAGCCAGGCCCGGGCCTCGGCCCGGAAGGCCTCCTCGGCGGGCGACCAGGTCAGGTCCACGGTCCCCCCAGCCGGTCGAGCGGTGGCGAGCGCCTCCGCCTCGATGCGGGCCAGCAGCTCGGCCACGGTCGGCACCTCGGCGATCACGCCGGTGACCTGGCCGGTGGGCAGCACGCCGACGTCGGGGTTGCCGTCGACCAGGGCCGCCTTGATCAGCATCGGGGCGTTGGCGGCCATCGCCACCTGCGACCAGGTCAGGTCCTGGTGGCGCTTGCATGTCGACGCCCTCCCGGACGAGGTCGCCGAGCGGGGTGCCGGTCGTGCGGCGGAAGGCGCAGCGCCGACCGCAGCGCCCGGGGCAGCCGGGTCAGCGACGCGACGCCCGCTCCAGCCGGTCGACGAGTCCGCGTGCGGACGACCCGCTGCGGCGCGCCGTCGAGCGCGGTCGTGACCACGGTGTCGGTCACTCCGGCCGCCAGGTAGCGCGGCCTTGATCCCGTCGGGCACGTGGCTCTCGGCCGTGAGCAGGAAGCGGGTGCCCATCGCGACGCCGTCGGCGCCCCAGGCCCGGGCGGCCACCAGGCCCCGCCCGTCGTGGAAGCCGCCGGCACCCAGCACCGGGATGGCGTGGCGACGGCGTCGACGACCTGGGGCAGCAGCAGCGAGGTCGGCACGGTGCCGGTGTGGCCGCCGCCCTCGCCGCCCTGGGCGATCACGGCGTCGACGCCCCAGTCGAGCATCTTCTCGGCGTGGCGGCGGGCGCCGACGGTCGGCATGACCAGAACGCCGGCGTCGTGCAGCCGCGCGATGGCGTCCTTGGTGGGGGCGCCGGCGAAGCTGACCAGCGGGACGCCCTCGGCGACGCAGGTCGCCACCCGCTCGGCCAGGTCGGGCTGGTCGGCCCGCAGGTTCACGCCGAACGCGGCGGGGGTGCGGTCCTTGACCGCGCGGATCGCCGCCGTCATCTCGTCGCCGGTCATCGTGACCGCGGCGAGGATGCCGAACCCGCCGGCGTGGGACGTGGCGGCGGTGAGCGACGCGCCGGACACCCAGCCCATGCCGGTCTGCACGACGGGCAGGCGGCAGCCCACCAGGTCGCAGAACCGGCTGTGGAGGACTGAATCTGACGGTGTGTCAGACATCGGCTCAGACCCTAATTGCTAGCGCCGGCACGCGCCCACAGGACCGCGACGTAGCGCGCCTCGTAGGTGCCGCCGTGGGCGTCGATCACCTCGGCCACCTCCGCCAGCAGGGGGTCGCGCACGTCCGGCGTCATCAGCCGGTGGTTGGAATGGGTCTGGAGCAGGTCGATCCACTCGGCGGTCGTGTAGCGCACCGTCCAGGGGATCTCCCGGGTGACGGGGGCGTCGAAGTCGAGGTCGGGGGGGATGTCGTCCTCCCGGCCGGGCATCGGCAGGCCGCCGCAGGTCGGCAGCACGCCGGTCCCCGGCACCCGCCGGGCGTAGACGGCGTCGAGCGCGTGGCGGATCGCCGAGTCGTCGGACGTGTCGGCCGTGTTCCAGAACAGCGCCAGCCAGCCGCCGGGCCGGAGCACGGCGTGCGAGCGGTGCAGCCGCAACGCGGGGTCGAGCCAGTGCCAGGCCTGGGCGCAGGTCACGAGGTCGGCCGGCGTGTCGCCGGCCTGCGGCTCCCACGCCTCGAAGCCGGACTCGTCCACCCGCCACCCCGGCCACGGGGCGAGGTTGCGCCGGCCGATGGCCGCCATCGCCGGGTGGGGCTCGACGCCGACGCCGGCCATGCCCCGGGCGGCGAGCAGCAAGGTGGCCTTGCCGGTGCCGCAGCCCACGTCGACGACCCGGGCGTCGGCGCCGGCCCAGCCGACCAGCGTGTCGACCAGCGCGTCCGGGTACGCGGGGCGGGTGCGGTCGTAGCGTTCGGCGTCCTCGCCGAAGACCATGCGGGCCTCACGGACGGGCTCCGGTTCCGGCGTCACCCGCCCGAATCTACGGGGTCGGGACCTCGGCCTCGCGCGTGGCGTCCGGGTCGATCACCTCGCGGATGAGGGTCAGCTCGTCCGCCGTCGGCAGCCGCGACGCGGGCACCTCGTCCGGCACGGCCAGCGGGAAGCCGGTCGCCGCCACCACCTCGTCCACGCTCGCCCACGGGTGGACCGAGCGCAGCCGCATCGACCGGTCCGGGGTCTCGAAGTCGAACACGGCCAGGTTGGTCACCACCCGGCGGAGCGCGACGTACCGGCCCCGCCGGGCCGAGCGCCGCCGCCTTGTCCCAGCCGATGCCGCACACGGTGTCGACCGCGGCGACGAACACCTTGGGCCCGTGGTTGGGGACCCAGTAGCTGGTCGGGTCGTTGATCGTGTTGCCGGGCGCCCCGCGGAACCCCAGCAGCTGGACCGTCGGGCGGTCGTAGTCGCCGATCGCCGCGAGGTTCTGGTTGCCGTAGCGGTCGATCTGGCTGGCGCCCATCATCACGTGGCGCCGGCCCGACCACACCCAGTCGAACATCGACCGGTACGGGTTCCAGTACTCGATCACCCGCTCGCCCGGCTCGACCGTCGCCCGGTCGTTGGCGACGAGCGTGGCCTCGCCGTCGGTCATGCACAGGTCGGGCTCGAAGCTGGCCCGGGCCAGGCGGCCGCCGATCATGGGGATGGTGCCGATCGGGTTGGCCAGGATCTCGCCGTCGCCCCGGAAGCACTCGGCCACAGCCACGACGCACACCTCCGCCCGGGTCACGGGCGCCGCCGTCTCGGTCGTCGCCGTCACGTCGCCGCCTCCCGGACCTTGCGCCGGTACTCGGCCTCGCCGATGTCGACCCACTCGGCCCGGAACGCGGCCCAGGCCTCGGGGCTGCGGGCCGAGGCGACGTAGGCCCGCTGCACCGCCTCGTCACGGGGATAGTCCGGGTCGCACAGCGTGAAGTGGGCGCCGCCGGGGGCCTCGACGACGCCGTCGACCATCATCCGGCTGATCCGCAGCTGGGGCAGGGCCGCCTCCTTGGCCAGCTCCGCGGTGTCGACGATGCGCTCGGCCGACACGAAGCGCCCGCCGGTCGGGGCCGCCTGGAGCATGAGGTCGTCCCAGTACAGGTCGGGACCCAGGTAGGCGGCGTTGCCCCGGCGGTCGGCCCGGTTGAGGTGGCACAGCGCCGCGTCCAGCTCGAAGGCGGGGACCGCCACCAGCTCCTCGGGCACGCCGCCGCTGGCCCGGCCGGCGACCGGGGCGGTGAAGGTGCGCAGCTTGGGGTTGCGGGCCAGCAGGTCCGAGCCGAGGCCGACCCGGGTGGGCAGGAACGGCACCCGCCACGCCGCGGCCTGCAGCGCCAGGTGGAACTGGCCCTCGTCGTAGGGCTCGTCCTCGATCGCGCCGGACTGGCGGGCGGCCCGGAAGTGCGGTTCGAGCGGCACCGAGTCGAGCGAGACGAAGGCGTAGGCGGCCCGGCGGACCTTGCCGGCCGCGCACAGCAGGCCGAGGTCGGGGCCGCCGTGCGTCACGACCGTGAGGTCACGCAGGTCGCTGCGGACGATGGCCCGCACCAGCGACATCGGCTTGCGCCGGCTGGCCCAGCCGCCGATGGCGATGGTCATGCCCGACCGCAGCCGGGACACGACGTCCTCCTCGGTCATCAGCTTGTCGGCCATCTCGTGTCGTCGTCCCCTCAGCGGCTGGTGTCGGTGTCGCGGCCCTCGACGAAGGCGTCGCGGTGCTCGTCGGCCACGCCGGCGAGGTTCAGCTCGAAGGTGAAGCCCTGCTCGTAGCGGTAGCTGCGCTTGACGTCCCACAGGTCGATGCCGTTGAGCGACTCCTTGGCCGCCCGGATCACGGTCGGGGACTTGGCGGCGATCTGGCCGGCCACGTCCCGGGCGGCGGCCCGCAGCTCGTCCCGGGGGACCACCCGCAGCACCGATCCGTAGGCGGCCAGCTCGGCGGCCGTGGCGGTGGCGGCCGTGTAGACCATCGCCCGCATCCTGTGCTGGGGGACGAGCCGGGCCAGGTGGGTGGCGGCGCCGAGCGCCCCCCGGTCGACCTCGGGCAGCCCGAACGTGGCGTCGTCGGCGGCGACGATCACGTCGGCGTTGCCCACGAGGCCGATGCCCCCGCCGAGGCAGTAGCCGTGCACGGCGGCGATCACCGGCACCGTGCACTCGTAGACGGCGGCGAAGGCGGCGAAGCAGCCCCGGTTGGCGCCGACGAGGGCCTCGTGCCCGGGGGACGCCTGCATCTCCTTGATGTCGACGCCCGCGTTGAAGCCCCGGCCCTCGGCCCGCAGCACGACGACCCGGACGGCGGCGTCCTCGCCCAGCCGCCGCAGCGTGGCCGCCAGCTCGAACCACCCGGCCACCGGCAGCGCGTTGACCGGCGGGTGGTCCATGACGACCTCGGCGATGCCGGCGTCGTCGATGTCGGTGGTGATCGGCACCCGGGCCTCGTTTCTGACGTCGCGTCAGGTCGCTGTGGCAAGGTAGGCCGCAGGAGGCACGGTGAACAACCCACTCGATCACACCGGCCGGGTCGTCCTCGTCACCGGCGGCACCAGGGGGATCGGCCGCGCCGATCGCGGTGCGGTACGCGGACGCCGGCGCGACGGTGGTGGTCTGCGGCCGGACGCCGCCTGACGAGTCCTGCCCCGGCTTCGTGGCGTGTGACGTCCGCGACCCGGACCAGGTCACGGCCCTGGTCGCTCGTATCGTCGCCGACCACGGCCGCCTCGACGTCGTGGTGAACAACGCCGGCGGCGCCCCGACGACCGACTCGGCCACGGCGTCGGCCGCGGTTCAACGAGCGGGTGGTGGCGCTCAACCTGCTGGCCCCGTTCACGGTGTCCCAGGCGGCCAACCTCGTGATGCGGGACCAGCCCGAGGGCGGTGCCATCGTCAACATCGCCAGCGTGTCGGGCACCCGCCCGTCCCCGGGCGCGGCGGCGTACGCGGCGGCCAAGGCGGGCCTGCTCAACCTGACCCAGACGCTGGCGGTCGAGTGGGCGCCGGCGGTGCGGGTCAACGCGGTGATCGCGGGGCTGATCGCCACCGAGGAGGTCGAGGCCCACTACGGCGACGCCGCCGCCGTGGCCCGGGTGGCGGCGACGGTGCCGCTCGGGCGCATGGGCGCGCCGGGCGACGTGGCCGACGCGTGCCTGTACCTGTCGAGCCCGGCGGCCGGGCTTCGTCAGCGGGGCGGCGGTGGCGGTCCACGGCGGCAACGAGTGGCCGTCGTACCTCGGAGCGCTGTGACCGACCGCCGCAATCGCGTTTTGTACGCGGAATCGGTCGCCCTGGCGACCGATTCCGCGTAGAAAAACCGGATGTCCCCCGGCGAGCTGGCGTTCCTGGCGGTCGCCGGGTTCGGGGCCGGGCTCGTGAACGGGGTGGCCGGCGGCGGGTCGATGGTGTCGTTCCCCGCGCTCCTGGCCGTCGGGGTGCCCCCGCTGTCGGCCAACGTCACCTCCACCGTCGGCATCTGGCCCGGGTACCTCGGCGGGGCCGCCGCCTTCCGCCGCCATCTCGCCGACCAGAGGGACCGGCTGCGCGCGCTGGCCCCCGTCGCCTTCGTCGGGGCGCTCGTCGGGTCCGGGCTGCTGCTGGTCACCCCCGAGGACGCCTTCGACTTCCTCGCTCCCTGGCTCGTGCTGCTGGCCTGCGGGCTGTTCGCCGCCCAGCCCGTCCTCGCCCGGCGGCTGGCCGCCTCCGGCGTCGAGGCCGGCGGGCGGTCGCACCGGGTGTTGCGGGACGGCGGCGTGTTCCTGGCCTCGATCTACGGGGCCTACTTCGGGGCCGGGCTCGGCGTCCTGCTGCTCGCCGTGCTCGGGATCACCGTGCCCGCCCGGCTCAACGACCTCAACGCCGTGCGGACCGTGCTCGCCCTGCTGGTGAACTCGATCGCCGTCGTCGTGTTCGCCATCGCCGCTCCCGTGGTGTGGTCGGCCGCCGTCACGATGGCGGCCACCAGCCTCGTCGGGGGCTACGTCGGCGCCCGGACCGCCACCCGGATGCCCGTGCCGCTGTTCCGGGTGCTGGTGCTCGTGCTCGGCGTCGCCGCCGCCATCGGGTTGCTGGTCGGATGAGCGAGCGCCGCGAGCGAATCATCAGCACTGAGCCGAACGTCACACCTGGCGGATTACCTGACGGTGTAAGGCTACGCGTAATCTTTCTGCCGATGTCCCGCCGCCTCGCACCCATCGCCGCCGCCGTACTACTGCTCGTCGTGGGGGCCGGCTGTGGGGGCGGCGCCAAGAGCGAGGCGTCCGGGCTGACCTCGTCCGGCGACTCCGCTCCCGCCGACGAGGTTCCCGACGACGTGGTGGTCGTCGACGGGCCCGAGGCCCAGGTGACCGCGCTGGACAACACGTTCCGGGCCGCGGACATCCAGGTGAAGCCGGGTACCTCCGTGACCTGGACGAACAAGGGTCGCAACGACCACGACGTCCTGCCCGCCGAGGGCGACGCCTGGGGCGTCGGCGCGGACGGGTTCGCCCCCGGCGGCGCCTACACGACGACGTTCGACCGTCCGGGCGTGTACCACTACTACTGCTCGATCCACGGGTCGGCCGCCAGCGGCATGGTCGGCACCGTCGTCGTGGCCGACTGACGCCACGGGAAGTAGGGGACAACCGATGATCACAGCCCGACGGGCACTGGGCCTCGTGCTGGCCGGTGCGCTCGTCTTCGCCGCGTGCGGCGGGGACGACGACGACAGCGGGAGCAGCGGCGACGAGCCGAGCGCGGCCGACGGCGCCACCCGCCGGGTGCCGGAGGACTTCGCCACCATCCAGGCCGCCGTCGACGCGGCCGAGCCCGGCGACCTGATCCTGATCGGGCCCGGCACCTACGCCGAGGAGGTCGTCGTCGAGACCGACGACCTGACCCTGCGGGGACTCGACCGCAACGCGGTGATCCTCGACGGCGGGTTCTCGCTGGTCAACGGCATCCGCGTGGCCGGGGCCGCGGGCGTGGCGATCGAGAACATGACCGCCCGCAACTACACCAAGAACGGCTTCTTCTGGACCGGGTCCGAGGGCTACCGGGGGTCGTACCTCACGGCCTACCGCAACGGCGACTACGGGGTCTACGCCTACGACTCGACCAAGGGCGAGCTCGAGCACAGCTACGCCTCGGGCAGCCCCGACGCCGGGTTCTACATCGGCCAGTGCTACCCGTGCGACGCGGTCATCGACGACGTGGTCGCCGAGTACAACGGCCTCGGCTACTCGGGCACCAACTCCGGCGGCAATCTGCTGATCGTCAACTCGACGTTCCGGTTCAACCGCGCCGGCATCGTCCCCAACTCGGGCAGCTACGAGCTGTGCTACCCGTCCCGGGGCACGACGATCATCGGCAACCTGGTCTACTCCAACAACCAGTCCGACACGCCCGCCATCGAGGACGCGCTGCTGGCGATGGGCAACGGGATCCTGCCCTCCGGCGCGGTGAAGGCCGACATCGAGCGCAACCTGGTCTACGACCACGACCGCACCGGCATCGGGCTGGTGCCCTACCCGGAGTCCGACGCCAGCGACGTCCCCCCGCCGGCGAGCGAGGACGACGCGCCCTGCGCCGAGACCAAGGACGACCCGCCGCCGGACCCGGCGTCGGTGCCCGACCTGGTCATCTGGGAGCCCCGGGGCAACACGGTCAAGGACAACGTGGTCGAGGACTCGCGCCTCGCCGACATCGCCGTCGGCTCGCTCGACGACGTGTCGGCCCTGGGGAACTGCTTCTCCGGCAACACCTTCGCCACCAGCGCCCCGCTCGACCTCGAGGCCCTGGCCCCGTGCGGCGCGGCGGGCAGCGGCGGCGACTTCAACGCCGGTGCCCTCGACCTGGCCGCGCTGATCGCGACGGTGCCGCCGCCCTCGGGCGACTACAAGGCGTCGCCCGAGCCGCCGGCGCAGCCCAACATGCCCGACGCCGCCTCCGCTCCGGCCCGCCCGGCGATCGACGTTCCCCGGA
Source organism: uncultured Acidimicrobiales bacterium (assembly GCA_963830865.1). Lineage (GTDB taxonomy): Bacteria > Actinomycetota > Acidimicrobiia > Acidimicrobiales > VFJN01 > ZC4RG19. The sequence continues at coordinate 216,476 of CAWHNU010000006.1, forward strand.
CCATCGACCTCGCCGCCATCACGGTGCCGGCCAAGCCGGCGTGACCACTCGCGCCCGGGTCGCCGTCCTCGCCGGGGCGGCGGCCCTGGTGCTCGGCGCCGCGGCGTGCGGCGGGAACGGCGGGAACGGCGGAAACGGCGGCGGGGCCGCCGCCGGCGGGCCGGAGCGGCCGCTGCCGGTCCACCTGACGCCGACCGAGGCGGGACCCCAGGGCCGGGTGCCCCAGTTCGTGGTTCAGTGCGGCTTCAGCCACGCCGCCGCCGACGACCCGATCGTCCACCCCGGGCACGCGGGCGCGTCCCACCTCCACGACTTCTTCGGGGCCACGACCACCGCCTCCGGCTCGACCGTGGACGACCTGGCCGCCGGGTCGACCACCTGCGACCAGCCCCACGACCGGGCCGCGTACTGGGCGCCGGCGCTGCTCGACCACGGGGTGCCGGTGGTCCCCACCCGGGCGGTCGCCTACTACCGGCCCGGCGTGAGCGTCGACCCGGCCACCGTCGAGCCCTACCCGTTCGGGCTCAAGATGCTGGGCGGCGACCCGCACGCCGCCGATGCCCCAGTCCACGGCCGACGTCGCCTGGTCGTGCGGCACCGGCTCGGTGCGCACGCCGGTCCCCGGGACGTGCGCCGACGGGCGCCCGCTGCGGCTGGCGGTCAGCTTCCCCGACTGCTGGGACGGCGACCACCTCGACAGCGCGGACCACCGGGCCCACGTCGCCGCGCAGCCGGGACGGGGCCTGCCCGGACACCCATCCGGTGCCCATCCCGCAGTTGCTGCTGGCGATCTCGTACCCGGTGACCGGCTCCGGGCACGATCTTTCTCTGGCGTCGGGGCCGATCACCGGCGCCCACGCGGACTTCTTCAACGCCTGGGACCAGGACAAGCTCGCCACCGAGGTCGAGGCGTGCCTCCATCGGGGGCTCGTCTGCGGACTGGCGAGCACACGTTCGTAGTGATCGCGGGGGTCCGCGGATGGCAGTCTGTTGCACGGTGAGCTTCCGCCCGCCGCCTGCCGGGGGGCGGTGGGCGGACGCTCACACCCTCGCGGTGCGGGCGTAGGCCCGGGCGTAGGCGGGGACGGGGATGCCTCCCGCCAGGTCGCCAGCCGTCACCGGCTCGCCCGGGGTGAGCGTCAGGGGGATGACGCCGGCCCACACGGGCAGGCCGAGGTCGTCCTCCTCGTCGATCGGGTCGCCGGTCCGGACCTTGACCGACGCCTCGGCCAGCGGCAGCTCCAGGACCAGCACCGATCGCATCTCGTGCTCGTTGGGCGGCCGGGCGTCGGCGCCGCGCCCGGGCACGATGTGCTCGACCAGGCGGTCGAGCAGGCCGCGCTTGTCGTCGGGGTCGGTCACCGGCGTGGCCCGGCCGATCACGACCACCGAGCGGTAGTTCACCGAGTGGTGGAACGCCGAGCGGGCGAGCACGAGCCCGTCGACCAGGGTGACCGTCGCGCACACCTCGACGCCCCGGGCGCCCCGCAGCAGCCGGCTGGCCGGCGAGCCGTGCAGGACCAGGCGGTCGCCGTCGCGGGTGTACACCAGCGGGATGACGACCGGCCCGTCGTCGGTGGCGAGCCCGACGTGGGCCACGAGGCCCTCGTCGAGGATGGCGTGGGCATGAGTCGGGTCGTAGGACGCCCGGTCGGCCATGCGCCGCACGGTCGTCCGCGCCGAGGGAGGGGTCGTGGGGGCCACCGAGGCAGGCTATCGGCCGCCCCCAGGCCCCCTGCCAGGGTTTTCGCGGCCCGCGCCAGTCACTACGTCGACGTAGATGAAGCCGTAGGCCTCGTCCCGGCAACCGATGCCGGCGGTGGCGAGGGCCGGGCCCCAGTCGCCGGTGACGTCGGGGTTGCTGTCCTCCATGCCGTGGTCGGCGACCAGGAAGAACGCGGTGCGATCCCACACGCCGGCCCGCTCCACCGCCGCCAGGATCTGGCCGAGGCGGGCGTCGCTGTCGTGGATGCTCGCCCGGGCGATCTCGGCGTACGGGCCGCTGTGGTGGAACGCCGCGTCGGTCAGCGTGAAGTTGACGAAGCAGTAGCGGGGCAGTTCGCCACCGCCCTCCCACACGTCCAGTGCCTGCGCCATGCCGGTGTGGTCGATGCGCGACGACACCTCGTAGGACTTCTCCGGCCGCACGAACCGCTCGGTGGCGAAGGGCAGCTCGTCCGCCCGCGGCGCCCGGGCCAGCCGGCCACCGGCGCGGATGACGTCGAACGTGGACTCGTCGGCGCCCGTGTCGCACGGCTCGTTGATCGCCACCGTGCGCGAGCCGGGGAACGCCCGGTGTACGGCGTGGTGCAGCGTCTCGACGCCGGGCGCCAGCGACTGCATCGACCACGGCCAGGTGGCCGGCGAGTTGGTCACCACCTGCTGGCCGGCGGCCCGGTCGTACCAGGCGTTGTGGAGGACCCCGTGGTGGCCGGGGTGGAGCCCGGTCTGGATGGTCGTGTGGTTGGCGAGCGTGACCGAGGGCAGGCTGGCCATGCACCCGTGGCCGAGCCCGGTGCCCTGGTCGAGGAGGCGCGCCACGTTGGGCGCCTCGCCCGCCGCCACCAGGTCGTACAGCACGTTGGCGTTGGTGCCGTCCCACAGGAACCCGATCACGTGATCGGGCGGCGGCTGGTCGGGGTCGAGCAGCCCGGTCAGCGCCCTCCCGTCGGTGCCGTCTGTGGGCGCGGCGCCGAGCAGCGCGAGGACGGTGGGGGCGACGTCCACCAGCCGCCCGGCCAGGGGGACGAGGCCGCCAGTGCGGACCCCGGCGCCGGACAGGACGAACGGCGCCCGCACCTGCACGATCCCCAGCGACCCGTGCTCGCCCCGCTCGCCGCCCTGGTCCTCCCAGTTGTGGGCGGGGGTGTGCAGGCAGACGATGTCCGGCGCGGCCGGGTGGTCGAACACCTGGGCGAGGTGCTCGTGCGCGTGCGGGTACGACTGCTCGGTCCGGGTGGGCCACGGGTTCGCCCGCTCGTCCGCCAGCGGCACGAACCGGTCGGTGGCGGTGTCGCCCAGCGGGTTGCGCCCCTCGACCAGCGTCTCGACGAACCCGCCGCCGTCGCCGCTCCCGTTGCCGTCCGCCCGCCGGAACCGCACCCGCCCGTCGACGGTCCGCACGTCGTACCCGACGCCGTCGGCATCGACGGTGGCGACCATGTCGACGATCGGCTCCAGCACGGGATCGAGCAGTGCGGCGACGACGGTGGCCACGCGGTCGGGATCGGTCATGCCGGCACGATGGCACGTTCTAGGGTGAACAGTGGTTGGTGATCGACCACTGTTCACCCCAGAATCACCTGAACGTCAGCTAACCCGCCGCCGGGGTGTCGACGTTGGTCCAGTTGGGCATCGTGTTGCGGTCGCCGACCGCCTCCAGGCCGCCGAGGCGGGCCAGGTCGTCGTCGGTCAGGGTCACCTCCGCGGCGGCGACGTTCTCCTCCAGGTAGCGGCGGCGCTTGGTGCCGGGGATCGGGACCACATCGTCGCCCTGGGCCGTCAGCCACGCCAGCGCGACCTGGCCCGGCGTGGCGCCATGGGCGTCGGCGACCTCCCGGACCACCGCCACCAGGGCCAGGTTGCGATCGAGGTTGTCGCCCTGGAACCTCGGCAGCGTGCGGCGGAAGTCGTCGCCCTGGAGCTGGTCGACGCTGCTCACCGCCCCCGTCAGCATTCCCCGGCCCAGCGGGCTGTAGGGGACGAGGCCGACGCCGGCCTCCCGGCACGCCGGGACGACCTCGGCCTCGATGTCCCGCGAGAACAGCGACCACTCGCTCTGCAGCGCGGCGATCGGGTGGACGGCGGCGGCCCGGCGGATCGTGTCGGCCGACGCCTCCGACAGCCCCAGGTGGCGGACCTTGCCGGCCGCCACCAGCTCGGCCATCGCCCCGACCGTCTCCTCGATCGGCACCCGGGTGTCTGGCCGGTGCTGGTAATAGAGGTCGATGTGGTCGAGGCCGAGGCGGCCGAGCGAGGCGTCGCACGCCTGCCGGACGTAGTCGGCGTCGCCCCGCACGCCCCGGCCGCCGGGGGCATCGGGGTCGAGGTGGATGCCGAACTTGGTGGCGAGGACCACCTCGTCCCGGCGGGCGGCGAGGGCCTTGCCGACCAGCTCCTCGTTGTCGCCGAAGCCGTACATGTCGGCCGTGTCGAAGAAGGTGACGCCCAGGTCGAGCGCCCGGGCGATGGTGGCCTCCGCCTCGGCCCGGTCGGGGGTGCCGTAGGCGAAGCTCATGCCCATGCAGCCGAGGCCCTGGGCGCTGACGGTGGGTCCGGTGCGCCCGAGGGCGCGGCGTGGGGAGGGTCATCGCGGGAGTCTCCTGTCGGTCGTGGGGGTTCAGGGTGCGCAGGCCCCGCCGTAGGTGGCGATCTTCCACTCGATCGTCGCCAGCGCCGATTCCAGGTCGACGATCCGGGCCTTGACGTCGTCGCGGTGGCGTTCGAGCAGGGCGAGCCGCTCGGGCTCGGTGCCCGGCCCCTGCGCCACCAGCCGGAAGTAGGCCTGGATGTCGCGGATCGGCATGGCCGTCATCCGCAGCCGGCTGATGAAGATCACCCGGCCGACCTCGTCGGGGCCGTACAGGCGGCGCCCGGCGTCGTCCCGGGGGACCGCCAGCATCCCGATGCGCTCGTAGTAGCGGAGCGTGTGGGCGGTCACGCCCGTCCGCTCGGCCACCTCGGCGATGGTGAGGATCTCGTCGGCGACCTCGGTGACGGCCATGGCGTCGACCGTAGGGCTTCGAGTGCGCTCGAAGTCAACCTTTTGTCCCGGGGACAAAACGCGGGAGACGCTACGCGGCGGGCACCTCCGCCGGTGCCATGGCCCCGAGGTGCTCGGCGAAGAAGTCCTCGGCCGCCTGCCGCTCGAACAGCGGGACCTCGACGTGGCGGCCCGGGTTGGCGTGCAGCGTCTTGCGCTCCGACCCCAGCAGGCCGAACAGGGTGCAGGCGTGCTCCCGGCGGACGACCTCGTCGTGCCACTGGACGATGAACAGCACCGGCACGGTGATCCGGCGGGCCGCCTCGTCGAACCCGGCCCGGGGCGACGACTCGTCCCAGCCGGCCAGCCCGAGCACGGCGGCCTGCACCCGCGGCTCCCGGGACACGAACGGCACGCCGAACGCGCAGCCCATCGACAGGCCCCACCAGCCCACCGGCCCCGCGCCCACGTCGGGCCGGGCGGCCACCGCGTCGAGCGTCTCGGTCCAGTCGCCCATCGCCTGGGCGACGGTCGCCCGCGCGGCCCTCGCCGAACAGCCGGCCCCGCATCGCCTGCCGGCGCTCCTCCCGGGACATGCCCCGCTCCTCCTCGGGCATGCGCTCGCCGTGGTGCGGGCAGTCGATCGCCACCGCGGCGTAGCCGAGGTGGCGCACCAACCGGCGGCCGAGCGCCACGATGTTCGGCGCCCGCTTCTCCTGCGTGCCCCCGTGGCACAGCAGCACCAGCGGCCGCGGGCCCTCGGCGCCCTCGGGCAGCCACAGCACGCCGGGCACCGGCTCGTCGGGCCGGTCGAGGGTGAAGCTGTGCTCGGTGACGCCCTTCTCGGTCGCCTCGGCCGTGATCCGCATCTCGCTCATGTCGTCCCCCTGGACTGGTTGCCCGCGTCACACCCGGACGGACTTGGCGCCGAAGCGGCGCTGGAAGCCGGCTGTGTCGATCTCCTCCAACTCGATCTCGCCCGCCATCACGCCGGCCTTCCACTCCTCGTGCGCCGGCACGTTGGCGTGGAACTCCTCCATCACCTCGGCGGCGAACAGCTCGAGGCTGTGGCAGATGTCGGCGTGCGTGTTGCGCCCGGCCTGGTTGAGCAGGATCACCTGGTCGATGTTCGACTGCTCGAAGCGGTGCAGCTTGCGGCGGATCGTCTCGGGCGACCCGATCAGCCCGCCGGACAGCGCCCGCTCGGCGTTCTCGGGGTTGGCCTGCTTCCACGCCGTGTACTCGTTCCACATGTTGACCTCGCCCGGCTCGGGGCGCTTGCGGTCGGGCGTGTTGTAGTAGCGCAGGCAGAACTGGAAGAACGTGGCCCCGTCGGCCCGGGCCCGGGCCTCCTCGTCGGTCTCGGCGCACATGAACATGCTGACCAGCGCGATGTTGGGGTTGACGGGGTAGTCGCACAGCTTGTCGAGCCGCTTGGTCATGGCGTTGTAGTAGGCGTGGACCCAGGCGTGGGCGGCGTCCGCGCTGACGAACTGGAACCCGAGCGCCCCCAGGCCCCGCCGGCCGGCGTACTCGATGGTGTCCAGCTGCGAGCATGCGGTCCACAGCGGTGGGTGCGGCTTCTGCCGCGGCTTGGGCAGCACGTTGCGCAGCGGGAAGTCGAAGTGCGGGCCGTGGTACTCGACGCCGCCATCGCCGAACATCGGGATGGCGCAGCGCACGGCGTCCTCCCAGATCTCCCGCTTGTCCCGGAACCGGACGCCGAAGGGGTGCAGCTCGGTGATGCTGGCGCTCTCGCCCATGCCGAACTCGACGCGGCCGTTGCTGACGAGGTCGAGGGCGGAGACCCGCTCGACGGCCTTGGCCGGGTGGTTGGTCGTGAGCTGCATGATCCCGTGGCCGAGGCGGATGTTCTTCGTCCGCTGGCTGGCGGCGGCCAGGAACACCTCGGGGGCGGACGAGTGCGAGTACTCCTCCAGGAAGTGGTGCTCGACCTCCCAGGCGTAGTCGTAGCCCAGGCGGTCGGCGAGCTCGAGCTCGTCGAGAGCGTCGTGGTAGAGGCGCCACTCGCTGTCGACGTCCCACGGGCGCGCGAGCTGAAGCTCGTAGAAGACCCCGAACCGCATGGCTCCCCCTCCGGCGACTTGAACCCGGGTCAGGTTACACGGGTGTCAGGCGTGGGGCAGGGGGTTGCCGTCGGCGGCGAGGTCCTCGGCCTCGATGGCCTCGAGAGTGTCCTGGCGCTCGAGCTCGGCGTTCAGCTCGGCGCCGGCGATGACCACGTAGGCGGTGATGAACAGCCACAGCATCACGACGACCACCGCGCCGAGGCTGCCGTAGGTCTCGTTGTAGCGCCCGAAGTTGGCCGTGTAGGCCGAGAAACCCAGGGACGCGACGACCCACACGCCCGTGGCCGCCACGGCTCCCGGCGACAGCAGCTGCCAGCGGCCCCGGTCGCGGTCGGGGGCGTAGCGGTAGATCACCGCCAGGGCCGACAGCGCCAGCGCGGCGAACAGCGGCCACCGCAACACCAGCAGCCCGTCCCTGGCCGCACCGACGACCCCGTTGTGGTCGAGGACGGACGGCAGCACCACCAGCCCGGCGACCGCCGCCACCAGCAGCAGGACGCCGCCGACCGTCATCACCACCGCCATGCCCCGCAGGCGGACGATGCCCCGGGTCTCGTCCCGGTCGTAGGCCCGGTTGACCGCGTCGATCAGGTGCTTGACCCCGGACGACGCCGACCACAGGGCGATCAGCAGGCCGACGATCGCCCCGAAGCGCAGGCCCGAGTGCGAGGTGTCGACGATCGCGCCCAGCTGCGAGCTCACCAGGTCGCGCACCTCGACGGGCGCGGCGGCCAGGGCGTCGTCGATGTTGGCCTCGATCCCGGACGGGTCGGCGACGAGGCCGTAGATCGACACCAGCGCCACCAGCAGCGGCACGAGCGCCAGCAGCGCGAAGAACGCAACCCCCGCGGCCAGCATGGGGACGTCGTCGTCCCGGTGCTCGCTGCGGAGCCGCCCGGCGACGTCCTTCCAGCGTTCTGTGCGGAGCGCGGTCAGACGCCGATGGTATGCCAGGGCCCCCAGATCGCGAAGGTCATCCCCCGGCTGGCCTGGATGTTCACGAACAGGGTGCGGCCGTCGGGGCTGAACGTGGCGCCGGCGAACTCGTCGTTGGATCGGTCGGTGCCGGTCGAGGACCGCAGCCGGTTGAGGGCGATGTCGAACAGCTCGCCGCCGCGGGTCAGGCCCCGGACGAAGTTGTCGTTGATGTTGTCCTCGCAGATGATCAGCGTCCCCCGGTGGCTGGTCGTCACGTTGTCGGGCAGGTCGAGCACGTCGGGCCCGGGCGACTGGAACAGCAGCCGCAGCCGCTCCGAGCGGGTGTCGTAGCCCCAGATCTGGCCGCTGCCGTTGCCGAACCCGCCGACCGTGTCGCTGTCGCCGGGCTCGGCGGGGCCGCCGCCCTGGGTCGAGGTGAAGTAGACGATCCCACGGTCGAACCGGGCGCCCTCCAGCCGCGAGAACCACGCCGCGCCCTGGGCCCGACCCTGGTTGCCCACGTGCGTGAGGGCCTCGTTGTTGGTGGTGGAGGCTGGTTGGCCCTGGGTGAACGGGAACGTGGGGTCGGGATCGTCGATGTCGACCCATTGCACCCGGTACGTCGCCCCGTCGGGCTGGGCCGCGGCCAGGTCGGCCTGGTCGACCCCGACGACCGCCAGCATCTGCAACCCGCCGCCGTTCAGCAGCCGGCGGGCGCCGAGCGGGTTGCGCGGCGGGCGGTAGCGGTAGAGCCCGGACGGGAACCCGAAGTTGTCCTCCGTCAGGTACAGCAGGCCGTGCGCCGGGTCGAGCGCGACGGCCTCGTGGGCGAAGCGCCCCGCGGACGTGAGCGGCTCCCGGTCGGACTCGCCGTCGGCCGGCACCTCGTAGACGAACCCGTGGCGCTGGGTGAGCGGCACGTTCGACACGCCGGTGAAGTCGGGCCCGACGTCCGGGCCGTTGATGGTCTCCTCGCAGCTCACCCAGGCATCCCACGGCATCGGGCCGCCGGAGCAGTTCATCTGGGTGCCGTTGAGGCTCACCCGGGCGCTGATCACCTCGCCGAACCGGGTCACCTCGGTCGTGGTGGTGCCGCCGCCGGCCATGGGGTCGTAGGCCTTGGAGGCGTCGCCGAACGCGGGCACCGGGTTGTTGACCTCGTGGTTGCGGACCAGGACGATGTTGCCCCGCCGCCCGTGGAAGGCGGCCATGCCGTCGTGGCGGCCGGGCAGCACGGTCCCGTCGTCGAGAAGGACGGTCTGCTCGGTGTCGTGGAACGAGCGGTACTGGAAGCCGGGCGGCAGGTGCAGCCGCACCACACCGTCCCGCAGGTCGGGGATCGGACCGAGCACGGGCTGGGCGGCGGCCCCCGCCGGCGCCGCGCCCGCGAGGTAGCCGGCGAACGGCCCGGCGAGCGCCGCCGCGGCCGATCCGGCGAGGAACGTGCGTCGATCGATTCTGGACATCGTGACCCCCCGGTCCGTGGTTCTGTCGACAGATCGTGCCCCAAAAGGGCACCCGGCCGCGGCTCCGGGGGCCGAACCCCCGAATCCGCGGCCGGAATGCCAGACGGCCTGCGTCAGCTCGCGGGCGCGCCAGCCGGCTCGGGCTCGACCTCCTCGGTCGGCCCGGAGCCGTTGACTTTGGCGCCCCGGTCGCCGTCGCTCGACCCGCCGATGCCGGCGCCTTCCCGCTTGGAGAAGGCGATGGCGACCAGCAGCACGACCAGCGCCACGCCCGCCACGGCGTAGCCCGCCGGCTTGGGGGTGCTCGACAGCGGGTTGTCGCTGTCGATGTTGGACAGGGCGATGATCGCCGGCAGCGTCAGCAGCGACACCAGGTTCATCACCTTGATCAGCGGGTTGAGTGCCGGGCCGGCCGTGTCCTTGAACGGGTCGCCGACGGTGTCGCCGATCACCGCGGCCATGTGCGCCTCGGAGCCCTTGCCACCGTGGTGGCCGTCCTCGATGTACTTCTTGGCGTTGTCCCAGGCCCCGCCGGCGTTGGACAGGTAGTTGGCCATGAGCTGGCCGACCAGGATGACCGCGGCGAGGAAGCCGCCGAGCGCGGTGTAGCCGATGCCGAAGCCGATGATCACCGGCGTGAGCACGGCCAGCAGCGCCGGCGTGGTCAGCTCCCGGAGCGACGCCTGGGTGCAGATGTCGATGACGGGTCCGTAGTCGGGCTTCTTCTCGCCCGACATGATCTTGCCGTCGCGGAACTGGTCGCGGACCTCCTGCACCACCACGCCGGCGGTGCGGCCGACGGCCCGGATCGCCAGCGACGAGAACAGGAACGGCACGGTTCCGCCGATCAGCAGGCCGATGAAAACCTTGGGATCGGCCGCGTTGATCTGGATGGCACCGAACAGGCCGCCGGCCGCGTTCCTCGCCGTCTCCAAGGCGTCGCCCTCCAGCACGTTCGTGGCCGACGTCTCGATGAAGCTGGCGAACAGCGCCACCGCCGCGATCACGGCCGAGCCGATGGCGAAGCCCTTGGTGACGGCCTTGGTGGTGTTGCCCACCGCGTCGAGGCCGACCATGACGCGCTCGGCGTCGCCGTGGAACTCGCCGGTCATCTCGGCGATGCCGGCGGCGTTGTCGGCCACCGGGCCGAAGGTGTCCTCGGAGACGACGACGCCGGTGGTGGCGAGCATGCCCATGCCGGTGAGCGCGACGAGGTACAGCGTGAACTGGATGTCGCCGTCTCCCAGGCCGATGGCGGCGCCCAGCGCGGCGGCGATGGCGATGACCGCCCACACCGATGACTCCAGGCCCGAGGCGGTGCCGGCCAGCACGGTCGTGGCCGGGCCGGTCTCCGTGGCGTCCGCGATCTCCCGGACCGGCCTGGTCTCGGTGGAGGTGAAGTACTCGGTGATGCGGCTGGCCACCTGGGCCAGGATCAGGCCGATCAGCACCGCGCCGAACATCCGCCAGCCGACGTTGCTGACGGAGCCCTCGGGGTTGCCGATGTAGATCAGCGCCACGGCCAGCGTGCCGACGACGGTGAGGATGCCCGCGCTCGCGAAGCCCCGGTTGATCGGCGCCATGGCCGAGCGATCGTTGTCGCGGGCCCGCACCATGAACACGCCGACGATCGACGCCAGCACGCCGATGGCCCGGGCGGCCAGCGGGAACAGGGCACCGGCGGCCCAGAGTCCGGGCTGGTCGGGGAAGATGTGCTGGAAGGCCGGGACGCCGAGGATGATCGAGGCGACGAGGGTCACCTCGTACGACTCGAACAGGTCGGCGGCCATGCCCGCGCAGTCGCCCACGTTGTCGCCCACGTTGTCGGCGATCGTGGCGGGGTTGCGGGGGTCGTCCTCGGGGATGCCCGCCTCGACCTTGCCGACGAGGTCGGCGCCGACGTCGGCGGCCTTGGTGAAGATGCCGCCGCCGACCCGGAGGAACAGCGCCAGCAGCGAGCCGCCGAACCCGAACCCGATGAGGATCGCCGAGCTCGTGTTCTGGAAGAACATCATGATGATCGTGGCGCCGAGGAGGCCCAGGCCCACGCAGAACATGCCGCACACGCCGCCGGTCCGGAACGCCACCTGGAGGGCGGGCGCCATCTTGCCGGTGCGGGCCGCCGCCGCGGTGCGGACGTTGCCCCGCACGGCCAGGCTCATGCCGATGAAGCCGGTCAGGCCCGACATGACGCAGCCGGCCAGGAATGCCAGCGTGCGGTAGCCGCCCGACTGGGCGAACGACAGCGCGGTCGAGCCGTCGTCCCTCTCCACGGCCGCCGAGGTCACGAAGACGATGACCGCCAGCGGCACCAGGATGTAGGCGATGGTGCGGAACTGGCGGCTCAGGTAGGCGAGCGCGCCCTCCTGGATCGCCTTGGCGATCTCGATCATCTTGGGCGTGCCCTGGTCTTCCGCCAGGACGCTGCGCATCAGCACGAAGCCGACAGCCAGCGCCAACAGCGCGGTCAGTGCCGCGCCGATCAGGACGAACCACTCACCCCCTGCGAGGGTGAAGTCTTGGTAGCCGCCCTCGGCGGCGAGTAGGTGCACCATGTCGTGCATCTCCCCCTTGCTCTATCGGAGATTGCTCGGGTCGGTCTCTCGGTCGCTGCGATCGGGCCCGCCGTTCACCCGCGCCCCCTCGCCGGGGGCGAGCGTGCGGGTGACGTAGACCTGGCGGGCGACCCGCTGGCCGATCGTGCGGGTCCGGCCGTCGATCTCGACGACCAGCGGGCCGTCGAAGGGGTGCTTCTCGACGACGGTGACCTCGACGCCGGGGACGACGCCGAGGGTGCCCAGGAAGGACAGGATCTCGGCGTCGGTCGAGCCCGACACCGCCACCTCCGCGACGTCGCCGGGTTCGAGGTCGTACAGCTCGGGTGTGGCAGGGAGGTCGGCCGCCTCGGGCCGCGGGATCGGGAACCCGTGGGGGCAGGTGTCCGGCCGGTGGAGCGCGATGAAGAGCCGGTCGGTCACCTCGGCCGGCAGGTCGTGCTCGAACGCCACGGCCAGCTCGTCGGCCTCGTTCCAGGCGTAGCCGAGCATGTCGGCCAGGAACCGCTCGACGATGCGGTGGCGGCGGATGGCCGCCACCGCGGCGCGGCGCCCGTCCGGGGTGAAGGTCACGCCCTGATAGGGGCGGTGGTCCACGAGGCCGCGGTCCGCGAGCCGCTTGACCAGCGTCGTCACGGTGCCGGGCGACAGGCCCAGGCGCTCCGCGAGGGTGCCGGTGTGGGCCTCGGAGCCGTCGCGCGTCGAGCGGTAGATCGCCTTCAGCGCCTCACGCTCGGACCGGGTGAACGCCATCTGCTGCATAGAAGGGTTTGGCTCTCCCAAAACCTGTCCTTCGGGGTATTGCGATCTGCTTGTCTACCTCGTCGCGCAACTCGCCCCCAAACCCGGGCTGTGCCACACTGCCTACGGATCCCTGACGGTGCGTCAGGAACCGACCGCGAAGGGGAGGACGCATGGCCCAGGCGAGCCCGACGCCCGCCGTCGACGGCTGGTTCACGACCGGCGACGCGCCGGCGCTGGTCGGCACCCGGTGCCGGTCGTGCGGCACCGTGTTCTTCCCGCGCGAGGAGTCGTTCTGCCGCAACCCGGGGTGCGTCGGCGAGGCGTTCGACGAGGTCGAGCTGTCGCGGCGGGGCCGGGTGTGGTCCTACACCGACGCCCGCTACCAGCCGCCTCCGCCCTACGTGCCGGCGTCCGACCCGTACGAGCCCTTCGCCCTGGCCGCGGTCGAGCTGGAGGCCGAGGGCATGGTGGTGCTCGGCCAGGTGGCGGCCGGCTACGGGGTCGCGGACCTGACCGTCGGTGCCCCGGTCGAGCTGGTCGTCGAGCCGCTCTACACCGACGACGACGGCACGGACCGCACCATCTGGCGCTGGAAGCCGGTGGCGCCGTGACCGGCGGTGACGTCGCCGTCGTCGGCGTCGGCATGCACCCGTGGGGCAAGTGGGGCCGGCCGTTCCAGTCCTACGGCGTCGGCGCCGCCCGGGCCGCCCTGGCCGACGCCGGGCTCGACTGGGCCGACGTCCAGCTGGTCGTCGGCGGCGAGACCGTCCGCAACGGCTACGCCGGCTACGTGGCCGGGGCCACGTTCGCCCAAGCGCTCGGGTGGAACGGCGCCCGGGTCGCCACCGCGTACGCGGCCTGCGCCACCGGCGCCCAGGCGCTCGACGTGGCCCGCGCCCGGATCATGGCCGGCATGTGCGACGTCGCCCTGGTCGTCGGCGCCGACACGACGCCCAAGGGCTTCCTCGCCCCCAACGCGGGCGAGCGCTGGGACGACCCGGACTGGCTGCGGTTCCGGCTGCTCGGCATGACCAACCCGGCGTACTTCGCGCTGTACGCCCGCCGGCGGATGGACCTGTGGGGCGCCACGCCCGCCGACTTCGCCGCGGTCAAGGTCAAGAACGCCCGCCACGGCCTGGCCAACCCCAACGCCCGCTACCGCAAGGAGGTGACGGCCGAGGAGGTGCTGGCGTCGCCGGTGGTGGCCGACCCCCTGCACCTGCTGGACATCTGCGCCACGTCCGACGGCGGCGCCGCGGTGGTGCTGGCGTCGGGCGACTACGCGCGGCGGCGGGAGCTGCCGGCATTGCGGCTGCGGGCGGTGGCGACCGTGGCGCCGACGTTCCCCAACACGGTGATCGAGATGCCGAACTTCGCCACCGACTCGGCCGTCGCCGTGGCCCCGGCGGCGGCGACGTTCCGGGACTCGATCGGGATCGCCGCCTACGAGGAGGCCGGGCTCGGCCCCGAGGACATGTCGCTCGCCGAGGTCTACGACCTGTCGACCGCGCTGGAGCTCGACTGGTACGAGAACCTCGGCCTGTGCAAGCCCGGCGACGCCGAGGCGCTGCTGCGCTCGGGCGACACCACGCTCGGCGGCCGCGTCCCGGTCAACCCGTCGGGCGGGCTGGCCTGCTTCGGCGAGGCGGTGCCGGCCCAGGCGCTGGCCCAGGTGTGCGAGGTCGCGTGGCAGCTCCGGGGCGTGGCGTCGGGCCGCCAGGTCGAGGGCGCCACGGCGGGCATCACGGCCAACCAGGGCCTGTTCGGCCACGGATCCTCGGTGATCCTGTCGGTGTGACCGATCCGGCGCGATGCACTCTACCACATATGTGGTAGAGTGCATCGCGTGGAGATTCGGCCCCGTACGCCGATCGACCGCCTGTGCAGCGGATCCTGTATGCGCCGCAGGCGTCGGGGGCGGGGCGAGGCGTGACGAGCGTCCCGTCGGCAGCTTTTGTCCCTGGAAATGGTCGCCCTGGCGACCGTTTCTGCGGACAAAACGCGGGGGCGACACGCTTGTGGCGCTTCGGCGACCGGCTCGGGCGCCAGGACGGCGGGCGTGGCGACCGATGAGCCCTCGCAACATCCCTACCGACGACGCCAAGGTCACGGAGACCACGGTCAGCGACGACGAGTGGGAGAGGGCCGGGACGGCGCACGAGCGTTTCAAGGCTCTTCTCGAGACGAAGCCGAGGGCCAAGGCTCGCTACGACGCCGTGTTGGACGAGATCAACAGTCGGCAGGCGACACTCCGCCGGCTCCGCGAGGCTCGAGCCCTCACGCAGTCGACGGTCGCCGAGCTGCTCGACATGGACCAGTCGGAGGTCTCCCGGCTGGAGCGGCGGAGCGACATGCTGCTGTCGACGCTGAAGCGCTTCGTCCGGGCGACCGGTGGAGAGATGCACATCGTGGTCAGCTACCCCGACGGTGGTCCGGTGGAGCTGCTCGTCGGGGACGATTGATCACCTGACCGCGTAGGCTCGTCTCATGTCCGCGCCGACGTCAGAACAGGACCGGGCCACGTTCAACGCCATGACCGAGGGCACCGCCGAGGACTGGCAGCGGATCGTGGCCGTCAACGCCGAGTACACCAAGGGGCTGCCCGACCGGGTGCTCGACCACCTGCGGCTGCTCGGCGACGACCACGGCGGGTTCAAGGTCGACCGCCTGACCCACTCGCTCCAGACCGCCACCCGCGCGTACCGGGCCGACCGCGACGACCAGTACGTGGCCTGCGCCCTGCTGCACGACATCGGCGACACGCTGTGCTCGTACAGCCACCCCGACGTCGCGGCGGCGATCGTCAAGCCGTTCGTCGACGAGAGCTACCACTGGATGGTGGCCAAGCACGCGGTGTTCCAGGGCTACTACTACTTCCACTACCTCGGCGGCGACCGCGACGCGCGCGACAAGTACGCCGGCCACCAGTGGTACGACCTCACGGCCGAGTTCTGCGCCGACTACGACCAGCCGTCGTTCGACCCCGACTACCCGACGATGCGGCTGGAGGAGTTCGAGCCGCTGGTGCGGGACGTGCTGCGCGCACCGGTGCGCTGAGGTCCGTCGCGGTCAGGCGAGCCAGCGGCTGAGCGAGTCGATCACGCAGGCCGGGTCGGCCGCGCCCTCGGCCTCCAGCGTGACGCGGATGGTGGTCTGCACGCCGCCGGCCACCTCGTCGGCGGCGACCAGGTCGGCGCGGGCGCGCAGCCGGCCGCCGATCGGCAGCGGCGCCGGGAACCGCACCGCGCCGGTCCCGTAGTTGACGCCGGCGGAGATCCCCCGGACCTCGACGATCTCGGGCAGCAGCCGGTTGGACAGGGCGAGCACCAGGTAGGGCGGCACCGCGCCATCCGGTTCGGGCGGGGCCCCGGTGGCGGCGGCGAAGCGGTCCACGTCGTCGGGCGTGACGGTGATCCAGCCGGACTCGCCCAGGGGCGTGCCGGGCGCCGCGGCCCGCAGCTCGTCCAGCGAGGCGAAGACGGTCGCGGGCGGTCACGGGTGCTGCGAGCTGACGCTCACGACCTCGCCGGTCATGTACGTCGAGTAGTCGCTGGCCAGGAAGGCGATGACGGTGGCCACCTCCCATGGCTCGGCGGGCCGGCCGAACGCCTCCCTGGCCGCCAGCTCGTCGAGCAGCTCGTCGCTGGTGACCTTGGCGAGGAACGGGTGCATGGCGAGGCTCGGGGCGACCGCGTTGACCCGCACGCCGTGGGGCGCGGCCTCGATCGCGGCGCTGCGGGTGAGCGCCATCACGCCGGCCTTGGCCGCGGCGTAGTGGGCCTGGCCGGCCTGCGCCCGCCAGCCGAGCACCGAGGCGTTGTTGACGATCACGCCCGAGCCCTGCGGGCACAGGATGCGCAGCGCGGCGCGGGTGCAGCGGAAGGTGCCGGTGAGCGTGACGTCGAGGACCTTGTGCCACTGCTCGTCGGTCATGTCGACGAGGTCGGCGGTGCCGCCGAGCCCGGCGTTGTTCACCACCACGTCGATCCGGCCGTGGGTCGCGACGGCGGCGGCGAACAGCGCGTCCACCTGGTCCTCGTCGGTGACGTCGCACGGCACCGCCATGACCGGGCCGTCCGCGGCGAGCGCCTCGGCCGTCTCGGCCAGCCGGCGCTCGTGGGCGTCGCTGACCACGACCGAGGCGCCCTCGGCCAGGAGGCGCCGGGCGGTGGCGGAGCCGATCCCGGTGCCGGCGGCC
This sequence comes from uncultured Acidimicrobiales bacterium, assembly GCA_963830865.1. Lineage (GTDB taxonomy): Bacteria > Actinomycetota > Acidimicrobiia > Acidimicrobiales > VFJN01 > ZC4RG19. Next base: position 233,149 of record CAWHNU010000006.1, read on the forward strand.
GCGGTCACCAGCGCGACCTTGCCGGCCAGCAGGCCGTGTCCGGTGGGCTCGGCGGGGACCGTCACTTCGGCTCCGCGCTGTCTGTCGCCGCGGTCGGCTCTGCGTTTCCTGTCGCCGAGGTCGGCTCCTTGGGCAGGCCGAGCGCCCGCTCGCCGATGATGTTGCGCTGCACCTGGTTGGATCCCCCGTAGATCGTGTCGGCCCGGCTGAACAGGAACAGGCGGACCAGGCTCTCGGTGTCGGGGTCGGACACGGTGGCGGCCGCCCCGAGGACGTCCATCGCCAGCTCGCCGAGCCCGCGGTGGACGGTCGCCCAGTACAGCTTGGTCACGGTCGCCGCGGGGGACAGGGCGCCCGACTCGCTGCCGGCCAGCGTCCGCAGGGCGTTGAGCCGCATGATCTCCAGCCCGATGTGGGCCCGGGCCAGCCGCTGGCGCATCACCGGGTCGTCGGCCGCGCCGGTGCGGCGGGCCACGGCGACGATGGCGTCGAGCTCGTTGCGGAAGTTGCACTGCTGGCCGAGCGTCGAGGCGCCCCGCTCGAACGCCAGCGTTCCCATCGCCACCCGCCAGCCCCCGCCGACGTCGCCCACGACGTTGTCGACCGCCGTGCGGGCGCCGGTGAAGAACACCTCGTTGAACTCGCTGTCGCCGGTCATCTGCACGATCGGGCGGATCTCGATGGCGGGCTGGTCCATCGGCACGAGCAGGTAGGAGATGCCGTGGTGGCGGCGGCGCGGGTCCGCGACCGGCTCGGTGCGGGCCAGCACGAAGCACCACTGGGCCCAGTGCGCCAGCGACGTCCACACCTTCTGGCCGGTCACCACCCACTCGTCGCCGTCGCGCTCGGCCCGGGTGGCGATGCCGGCGAGGTCGCTGCCGGCGCCGGGCTCGGAGTAGCCCTGGCACCACAGCTCGTCCCCGGCCACGATCGGGGGAAGGAACCGGCGCTGCTGCTCGGGCGACCCGAAGGCGATGACGGTCGGCCCCAGCAGCCCCTCGCCGACGATGCCCAGCCGGCCGGGGGCCCGGGCCCGGGCGTACTCCTCGTGGTAGACGACCTGCTGGCGCAGCGACAGGCCCCGGCCGCCGTGCTCCTTGGGCCAGCCGACGCAGGTCCAGCCGTGGGCGCCGAGGTGCCGCTCCCACGCCTGGCGCTCGGCGAACAGCGCCCCCTCGTCGCCGGGTCCACCCCGGCCGCGGACCACCGCGAAGTCGCCGGCGAGGGCGTCGCGGAGGAACGTGCGCACCTCGTCCCGGAACGACCGGTCCTCGGCGCTCTCCCGCAGGTCCACGGCGGCGACGCTATCTGACACACCGTCAGATATCGAGCCGGCGGGAGAGGGCGCGTACGCTCGGGTCCGGCATGTCCGACGCCCGCGTTCCCTACCTCGCCGACCGGCTCCAGGGGTTCGGCACGACGATCTTCGCCGAGATGTCGGCGCTCGCCGTCCGCACCGGCGCCATCAACCTGGGGCAGGGCTTCCCCGACTACGACGGCCCCGCCGAGGTGCTCGACGCGGCGGTGGCGGCGATCCGGGGCGGCCAGAACCAGTACCCGCCGGGCCGGGGCGTTCCCGTGCTGCGGGAGGCGATCGCCCGCCACCAGCAGCGGTTCTGGGGCCTGGCGTACGACGCCGAGACCGAGGTCCTGGTGACCGCCGGCGCCACCGAGGCGATCGCCGCGGCCTGCCTGGCGCTGTGCGAGCCGGGCGACGAGGTCGTCGTGCTGGAGCCGACGTACGACAGCTACCAGGCGTCGATCGCCATGGCCGGCGCCCGCCCGGTGTTCGTGCGGCTGGAGCCGCCGGGCTACCGGCTCGACGTCGACGCGCTGCGGGCGGCGGTCACGCCGAGGACCCGGATGCTCCTGGTCAACTCGCCCCACAACCCCACGGGCATGGTCCTGACCCGCGACGAGGTCGCCGCCGTCGCCGCGCTGGCGGTCGAGCGGGATCTGCTGGTGGTGACCGACGAGGTGTACGAGCACCTGACGTTCGACGGCACCGCCCACGTCCCGCTGGCCACGCTGCCGGGGATGCGGGAGCGCACGGTCACGATCTCGTCCGGCGGCAAGACGTTCTGCACGACGGGCTGGAAGATCGGCTGGGCGTGTGCCCCCGCACCACTCGTCACGGCGGTGACGACGGCCAAGCAGTTCCTCACGTACGTGAACGGCGGGCCGTTCCAGCCGGGGATCGCCGCGGGACTCGACCTGCCGGACGACTACTTCTCGGCGCTGGCCGAGGGCCTGGCCGCGCAGCGGGACGAGCTGTGCGCGGGGCTCACCGACGCGGGGTTCACGGTCTACCGGCCCCAGGGGACGTACTTCGTGACGGTCGACATCCGGCCGCTGCGGCCCGACGGCGACGGCATGGCGCTCTGCCGGGAGCTGCCGTCGCTGTGCGGGGTGGTCGCCGTCCCCAACCAGGTGTTCTACGCCGACCCGGCGGCGGGGCGGCACCTGGTGCGGTTCAGCTTCGCCAAGCGCCCCGAGGTCCTGGCCGAGGCGGCGGGGCGCCTGGGCAAATTGGGAGGGTCCGCATGAAGGTCGCCGCATGAAGGTCGCCGTCGTCCAGCACGACATCGTCTGGGAGGACCGGGAGGCAACGTTCGCCCGGCTCGGCCCCCAGGTGGCCGCGGCCGCGGGGTCGGGCGCCCGGCTGGTGCTGCTGTCCGAAACGTTCTCGACCGGGTTCTCGATGCGCACCGAGCGCACGTCCGAGCCCGAGGGCGGCCCGTCGTCCCAGTTCCTGGCCGCCCAGGCGGCGGCCCACGGCGTGTGGGTCGGCGGGTCGTGCCCCGAGGTGGCGGCCGGCAACGACCACCCGTACAACAGCTTCGTGCTGGCAGCCCCGGACGGGACGCAGCACCGCTACCGCAAGCGCCACCTGTTCGGCTATGGCGGCGAGGACCGGGTCTTCACCCCCGGCGACAAGCCGGTCACGGTCGACGTCGAGGGCGTCCGGGTGAGCCTGTTCGTCTGCTACGACCTGCGCTTCGCCGACGACTGGTGGGCGGTGGCCCCGGACACCGACGTCTACCTGTGCCCGGCCAACTGGCCCGACACCCGCCGGCGCCACTGGCAGGCGCTGCTGGTGGCGCGGGCGATCGAGAACCAGGCGTACGTCGTCGCCTGCAACCGGGTGGGCCGGGGCGGCGGCAAGCTGACGTACGTGGGCGACAGCGCGATCGTCGACCCGATGGGCGAGGTCCTGGCGTCGGGCGCGGGCACCGAGGCGCTGCTGGTGGCGGAGGTCGACCCGGCCCGGGTGGCGGAGGTCCGGGCGGAGTTCCCGTTCCTCGCGGACCGCTGAGGCCGCCACGTTTCTGGCAGCGCTGAGTGCCGTAGCGGTACGGGGTCGCTGCCAGAACCGCCGGTCGGCCCGGCCGCCACGTTTCTGGCAGCGCTGAGTGCCGTAGGGGTAGGGGATCGCTGTCAGAACCCCGGGGAGGCCCGGCCGCCACGTTTCTGGCAGCGCTGAGTGCCGTGGTGGTAGGGGATCGCTGTCAGAAGCCCCGGCAGACCGCTTCCCGACTCGCTGTGGCGGCCGCAGCCACGTGCGCCAGTCGCCTGGCGCGAGGGTCAGTCCTTCACGTTCTCCTTGAGGAAGGCGACGTCGTCCTTCCGCCCCTCGTCGGCGGTCTCGCAGATGACGGGTGCCCCCGCGGTGGCGACGACCGCCACGAGCAGCTCGGGGTCGATGGTCCCGGTTCCGAGGTTGGCGTGCCGGTCCCGCCCGGATCCGTGCCCGTCCTTGGAGTCGTTGCAGTGCACGAGGTCGATCCGCCCGGTGATGCCGAGGATGCGCTCGACGGCGTCGATCAACGCCTCGCCGGCGGCCCAGGCGTGGCAGGTGTCGAGGCAGAACCCGATCCCGGTGTCGCCGATGTGCTCCCACAGCCCGGCGATGGTCTCGAAGTGCCGGGCCATGGCGTGGTCGCCGCCGGCCGTGTTCTCGAGGTAGACGGGCACGTTGGTCTCGATCGACTCGATGCCCTTCCGCCACCGCAGGAACCCGGCGCCCGGCTCGTCGTCCTCGGTGACGTGCCCCCCGTGCACGATGACCGCCCGGGCCCCGATCTCGGCGGCGGCGTCGCAGGTCTGCTGGAGGATCTTGCGGGAGGGGATGCGGATCTTGTTGTTGGGCGAGGCCAGGTTCACCAGGTAGGGCGCGTGCACGTAGATGGGCGTGGACGACGCCCGCAGCGCGTCGGCGTCGGCCCGGGGCTTGGGCTTCTGCCACCCCTGGGGATCGCCGAGGAAGATCTGGACGATGTCGGCATCCTCGGCGGCGGCGGTGGCGAGCGGGTCGTCGGGGGGAACATGCGATCCGATGAGCACGCCTCCAATGTACGCCGAGAGGCTTGCGGCGTGACACCTATACCCCGCTAGGGTATGTGACATGGCCGGCTACTCGATGACCAAGGACGACTACCTGCGGCGCCTGCGCCGCATCGAGGGCCAGGTGCGGGGCCTGCAACGCCTGGTCGACGAGGACACGTACTGCATCGACGTGCTGACCCAGATCTCGGCGGTGACGAGCGCCCTGCAGAGCGTGGCGGTGGGCCTGCTGGACGAGCACCTCCACCACTGTGTGACGGACGCGGTCGCATCGGGCGCGCCCGACGCCGAGGCCAAGGTCACGGAGGCGACCCAGGCGATCGCGCGGCTGGTCAAGAGCTAGTGATGGTGACGACGACGTCGACGGTCGACCTGGCGATCGAGGGCATGACCTGCGCCTCGTGCGCAGCCAGGATCGAGAAGGCGCTCAACGGCCTGGACGGCGTCCAGGCCACGGTCAACTACGTGACGGAACGGGCCAACGTCGCCTACGACCCCGAGGCCGCGGGCCCGTCCGACCTGGTGGCCACCGTGGAACGCCTGGGCTACAGGGGCGCCCCGGCCACGGCCGTCGCTGCCGCCTCCGTGCTCACGGCGCCGGCGACTCGGGTCGAGGGACTCACGATCGGGGGTCGCGGCCGCCCCGACGGCGGAGCCAGGCCCCCCATCTCGGCTGCGTCGGCGACCACCCCGCCGCCGCCGGCCCCACCCGCTCCCTCGGCCGCCGACGCGGCCCTGGCGGCCCTGCGCCGCCGCCTCGCCTGGGCCGTCGCGCTGGCGGTGCCGGTCATCGCGCTCGGCATGGTCCCCGGCCTGGAGTTCCCCGGCGACCGCCTGGTCGCCTTCGTCCTCGCCACGCCGGTCGCCCTGTGGTGCGCGTGGCCGTTCCACCGGGCGGCATTCGTCAACCTCCGGCACCGGGCGACCACGATGGACACGCTCGTCTCGCTGGGCATCCTCGCCGCCTACGGCTGGTCGGCCGTGGCGCTCGTGGTCGGCGGCGAGATGTACCTCGAGGTCGCCGCCGGCGTCACCCTGTTCCTGCTCGCTGGGCGCTACGCCGAGGCCCGGGCCAAGCGGCGGGCGGGCGCCGCCATCGAGGCGCTCGCCGCCATGGGGGCCAAGGACGTCGCCGTCCTCGAACCCGACGGCACCGAGCGGCGCCGCCCGATCGGCGAGCTGGCGGTCGGCATGCGGTTCGTCGTGCGGCCCGGCGAGAAGATCGCGACCGACGGCGTCGTCGTGGACGGGGCGTCCGCCGTCGACCGCTCGCTGCTCACCGGCGAGAGCGTGCCCGTCGAGGTCGGGCCCGGCGATCGGGTCACCGGAGCCACCGTCAACGCCGGCGGTCGCCTCGTCGTCGAGGCGACCGGCGTCGGCGCCGGCACCACGCTGGCCCAGATCGCCCGGCTGGTCGAGCGGGCCCAGACCGGCAAGGCCCCGGTGCAGCGCCTGGCCGACCGGGTGTCGGCGGTGTTCGTGCCGGTCGTCCTGGTCCTGGCCGCCGCCACGCTCGTCGCCTGGCTGGCCACCGGCCACGACCCGGGCGATGCGCTTCGCCGCCGCCGTCGCCGTCCTCATCGTCGCCTGCCCGTGCGCCCTCGGCCTCGCCACGCCGACGGCCCTGATGGTCGGCACCGGCCGGGGGGCGCAGATGGGCATCCTGATCCGTGGCCCCGAGGTGCTGGAGTCGACCCGGGCGGTCGAGGTGATCGTCCTCGACAAGACCGGCACCGTCACCACCGGGACCATGCGCCTCGTCGACGTCGTCACGGCCGACACCGACGGTCACGCCGCCGACGCCCTGCGCCTCGTCGGGGCCGTGGAGGCGGCGTCCGAGCACCCGATCGGGCGGGCGGTCGCGGCAGCTGCCGCCAACCGTCACGGCCCGCTGCCGCCCGTGGCCGGATTCCGCAGCCACGCCGGCCGGGGCGTCGAGGGCGAGGTCGAGGGCCACCGCATCGTCGCCGGTCGTCCGGCCCTGCTCGCCGACGCCGGGCTGTCGCTGTCGACCTCGCTCGCCGCGGCGCTGGCGGAGGCCGAGGCGACCGGCGCCACCGTCGTCGCCGCCGGCTGGGACGGCGAGGCCCGCGCCCTGTTCGTCGTGGCCGACCAGCCCAAGCCGACGAGTGCCGAAGCCGTGTCCCGGCTGCGGGCGCTCGGCCTCACCCCGATCCTCGTCACCGGGGACAACGCCGCCACCGCGGCCACCGTCGCCGCCGCCGTCGGCATCGACCGGGTCGAGGCCGAGGTGTTGCCCGAGGACAAGGTCGAGGTCGTGCGCCGCCTCCAGGCCGAGGGCCGGGTGGTCGCCGCCGTCGGTGACGGGGTCAACGACGCCGCGGCGCTGGCCCAGGCCGACCTGGGCCTGTCCATGGGCACCGGCACCGATGTGGCGATCGAGGCCAGCGACCTGACCCTGGTCGGCGACGACCTGCGAGCCGCCGCGGACGCCATCCGCCTGTCCCGCCGCACGCTGCGGACCATCAAGGGCAACCTGTTCTGGGCGTTCGCCTACAACACGGCGGCGATCCCGATCGCCGCCTTCGGCCTGCTCAACCCGATGGTGGCCGGGGCGGCGATGGCGGCGTCCAGCGTGTTCGTCGTGACGAACAGCCTGCGCCTGCGCGGCTTCCGCTAGGGCGTGGCGGCGACGGCCGCGGGCTCGTCGGCCGGCAGCCGCCGCTCGACCACGATCGCCCCGAACGGGATGGCGGCCGCCACGACGACGGACCCGAGCGTGGTCCAGTTCCAGCCCACCCGCGTGCGGATGGCCAGGGCCAGGCCCAGGTAGGCGAGGAAGATCACGCCGTGCAGGGGGCCGAGGACGGCCACGAGGTCCTGGGCGCCCAGGAGGTGCTTCGCGATCGAGGCTGCGAGCAGCACGAGGTAGGAGACGGCCTCGACCACCGCCACCCCCCGGAACCAGCGGATCATCGTCCCGCATCATCCTCTCCTCGGGCGTCGCCGCCAAGCTCGCCGGACGGAGACACCCGAACGGGTGTACCCTCGCGGCATGGCGCGTGCGGAGGGTGAACCGTTGATCTCGTTGATGCTGGCGGTGCCCGACGCCCCAGCGGCGGCCGCCTGGTACCGGGACGCGGTGGGCGCGACCGAGTTGTGGAACCTCGGGTCGGTCATCGGCCTGGACGTGGCCGGCGCCCCGCTGTTCCTGGGCGAGCCCGAGCGCAACGGCTGGGCCACGCCGGGGGAGGTGGGCACGACCACCGTGCGGATCGAGGTGTTCGTCGCCGACCCCGACGCCTTCGTCGCCCGGGCCGTGGCGGCGGGAGCCGACGGGGCGCACGACCCCGTGCGCGACCACAAGATGCCGTGGGGCGTCCACCGGCAGGGCGGTTTCGTCGACCCGTTCGGGCACCGGTGGCTAGTGGGCGACGCCTCGCCGCTCAGCCGCCACCCGGGCTAGCGGCGGCCGGCCACCCCGGCTAGAGGTCGCGGGCCCAGTACTGTCCGACGAGGTCGCGGCCGAAGCTGTGGTGGGGCTCCTCCTCGACCAGCCGGAAGCCGGCGGCCTCGTAGATGCGCCGGGCCGAGACCAGCACGTCGTTCGTCCACAGCACGATCGAGCGGTAGCCGGCCGAGCGGGCGAAGCGCAGGCACTCGTCGACCAGCCGGCCGCCGATGCCGAGGCCCCGGGCGCTGGGCTCGACCAGCAGGATGCGGAGCTGGGCGGTCGTCTCGTCCCGGGCCACGCAGAACACGCAGCCGACCGGCTCGCCGTCCAGCTCGGCGATCCAGGCGGCCTGGCGCTGGGGGTCGCCGGCGTCGACGAAGTCGGCGACGATCCGGGCGACGAGGGCCTCGAAGCCGGCGTCCCAGCCGTACTCGGCGGCGTAGAGCGCGCCGTGGCGGGCGACGACCCAGCCGAGGTCGCCCGCCCGGGGCGGCCGGAGCACCACGGCGGGTGCCGGAGTTGGCGCCGGGCCACCGAGGGCGGCGCGGATCGTGTCCATGGCGGCCACGACGTCGCGCTGGGTGGCATCGTCGAGCCCGGACAGCAGGCCGGCGACCTGCTCGGCCGAGCGCCGGTCGAGGTCGTCGAAGACCACGCGCCCGGCATCGGTGAGCGCCAGCACCTGCCGGCGGGCGTCGCCGGCGTCCCGGCGCCGGGTGACCAGCCCGTCGGACTCGAGCCGGGCGGTGATCCGGCTCATGTAGCCGGCGTCGATGCGCAGCTCGCGGCGCAGGTCGGCGACGCCGGCCTCGTCCCGCTGGGCCAGCTCGAAGATGATGCGGGCCTCGGCGACGGAGTAGGGCGTGAACAACAGACCTTCGGCGAGGACGCCCATGATCGCGGTGTAGAACCGGGTGAACGCCCGCATGGCCGCGACACGCCCGTCGAGAACGTCGGTGGACGACATGTTTGCCTCCGACATGGTTGCCTCCGTCAGGTAAATCTCTGACTCAGTCAACTATATCGTCGGCGTCGCCGTCGGCGCCGTCGCCGTCAGCGCGGGCGGCGGCATGGGTGCGGGTCAGCTGGTCGAGCAGGCCGGCGGCCCGGTCGAGCAGATCGAGGTCGGCGTCGTCGGCCGGCCCGAGCAGGTCGACGAGGACGTCGAGCCGCCGGCCCTGCGCCCGCCGCAGTGCCCGCCGCCCGGCCGGCGTCGCCTCGACGACGACCCGCCGCCCGTCGGTCAGCGCGGACCGCCGGCGGACGAGACCGTCCCGCTCCAGCCCGTTCACGAGCTGGGTCATGGTCGGCGACCGCACCCCCTCGGCGGCGGCCAGCCCCCCGACGGTCCGAGGCCCGCCGAACACCAGCACCGACAGCGCCGACAGCCGCGAGGGCGACAGCCCCGACTCGCCGTCCACGGTGCGCGCCACCCTCAGCAGGTGGATGGCCGCCGAGTGCAACCGCCCGGCGATGTCCCGCGGCCCCTCCGAACCCCCTCGACTCCGACCAGACATGTAGGTAGGCTACCTACATGTCTGTGATCGATGCAATCAGCGCCGGCGACGGCCCGGGTGCGGTGGCACGCCTGCACGCCGACCCCGGCCAGGCGTCGGCTGTCGACGCTGCCGGGGTCAGCGCCCTCCTGCTCGCCCGCTACCGCGGCCTCGCCGACGTGGTGGCCGCCATCCGGGCGCTGCGGCCGATCACGCTGGCCGAGGCGGCCGCGGTCGGCGACGTTCCCGCGGGTCGGCGAGCTGCTGGCCGCCGGCACGCCGCCGGACGAGCCCTCGGCCGACGGGTTCTCGCCGGTGCAGCTGGCCCTGTTCTTCGACCAGCCGGCGGCCGCCGCCGTTCTCCTGCGGGCGGGGGCAGACGTCGACGCCGCCGCCACCCACCCGATGGGCATCGCCGCGGTCCACGCCGCGGCTGCGAGCCCGACCGGTGCCGGCCTGGCGCTCGCCGTCGCCGTCGGGGCCGACCTCGACCGGGCGCAGGAGGGCGGATTCACCCCGCTGCACGAGGCCGCCCACCGGGGCGACGCCGCCATGGTCGACCTGCTGCTGGCCGCCGGCGCCGATCCCACCCGCCGCACCGACGACGGCCGCACCCCCGCCGACGTCGCCCGGGCCGACGGTCACCCCGGGCTGGCCGACCGGCTCTGACCTCCCGCCGGTCGCCGCGGTCGGTAGCGTCGCCGGGCGTGCACGAGCTCGACCTCACCCTCGACGACGGCCGCACCCTCCACGCCTACGACGCCGGCGGCGACGGCCTCCCGCTGTTCTGGCACCACGGGACGCCGAACCTCGGCGCGCCGCCCCGGCCGCTGTTTCCCGCCGCCGAGCGGCTCGGCCTCCGCTGGGTGGCGCACGACCGGCCCGGCTATGGCGGATCCACGCCGCAGCCCGGGCGGGACGTCGCCTCCGCCGCGGCCGACGTCGCCGCCATCGCCGACGCGCTGGGCATCGACCGGTTCGGCGTCATGGGCCACTCCGGCGGCGGCCCGCACGCCCTGGCCTGCGCCGCGCTGTTGCCCGACCGTGTGGCGGCGGTCGTCTGCGGGGCCGGCTCGGCCCCGTTCGGGGCCGAGGGGCTCGACTGGTTCGCCGGCATGGCCCCGTCTGGCGCCGCCTCGCTGCGCGCCGCCGCCGCGGGCCGCGCCGCCAAGGAGCGCCACGTCGCCTCCGGCGACGAGTCCGGCCCGGAGTTCACCCCCGCCGACCTGGCCGCGCTGGCCGGCCCATGGTCGTGGTTCGCCGAGGTCGTCGGTCCGGCCGTGGCCGCCGGACCCGGCGGGCTGATCGACGACGACCTCGCCTACGTGGCCCCGTGGCGGTTCGGGCCCGAGCAGGTCGCCGCGCCGGTGCTGTTCCTCCACGGCGGCCGCGACCGGGTCATCCCCAGCTCCCACAGCGAGTGGCTGGCCGAGCGCTGCCCCCGCGCCGAATTGCGGCTGAGCCCCGACGACGGGCACATCTCGATCCTCACCTCCGCCGACGCCGCGCTCGGCGTGGCTGCGGGAGCGGGCCGACAACCCCTGAGGGCCACCCCGAAGGGTCGCGTTTCCTACGCGGAAACGGTCGCCATGGCGACCGTTTCCGCGTAGAGAACCACGGATCACCGGCCGGTGCGGGGGCTGAGCGAGGTCGCGAGCTCGACGAGCCGAGGCAGGGGGAGTTGCGCCTCGATGCGCCGCGAGACGCACGCGCGGTTCCATGTCATCCGCGGGAACCGCACGTTGCATCCGCGGTGTAGTTGCTGTCATGGGAAGCTCCACCCGCAGCGTCCGACCGCTCGCCGTCATCGCGCTAGCCATCGTCACGGCGGCGTGCAGCGGCGACGGCGGCAGCGCGACTCCGTCGGCGTCGTCGCGTCGTGCGGCGGAGTCGAGCGGCGCTCCGTCGTCCGTGCAGCCGGGCGCGGCGACGGCATCGCTCACCTTCAGCGGCGACCCGGGCCTTGCCGGCGCCATCGAGCACGCGGAGGTGACCTGCAGCTTCCCGGATGTGGAGGGGCTGCGCATCTCGGTCTTCGGCAGGGCGGCCGACTCGACCTTCTCGTATCGCATCACGGTTGCACCGGAGAAGGTGATCGTTCACGCCGACTCGGGTGAAGGCTCGACCTTCCAGGAGCGAAACTTCCAGGGCACCGGCGTCACGGGCTTCGACGCGAGTCGGGGCGCACACCTCGAGGCCGAGCTCACCGACGCCGCGCCGAGCCCGGGTGTCGCCGCCGGGTCGATCGGCAGGGTCACGGCCGTGAAGGGGTCGATCGCCTGCGGCGACCAGACGCCCGGATCGTCGACCCTGACGATCACCGGTGAGACGCCGACGGGACGATACGACGCTTCACCGCTCGATCCTGTTGTCGTCGAGTGCTACTTCGCCGACGGCCAGGTCACCGCGATCGGCGTCGCGCGGGCGGGCACCACGAAGGTGCTGCTCATGGTCTCGCTCGGCGCCGACGGGCTCGCCGTCGAGGAAGCGCTCGGCTCCGAGGGTCCGCGGTACTACGGATCGGCACCGGCACCGGCGTCGGCTCCCGCAGCGACGCTCGGCCCCGACGGCGGCCGCGCCAGCGGCGATGTCGTGGAGAGAGACAACCCTCGTCCGCACACGCTGCACATCGAGGGAGCCGTCCGCTGCGGTACGCCGATCAGGAGTTGACGGCGACCCCGCCGCGCTGTGCTCCGCCATCGGAGGCGAAACCCGCGAACTCGTCGGCCCATAGCGGGGAACGAGATGTGTGACCGAGAACCGAGATCCCGCGGTACGTGATCCCAACGACGCCCAGGCTCACATCACCACCTTCTGGAGCATGGTGGCAGCCGACTACGAGGCGCACGCGGGCAACGTGGCCGCGTACGGCTCGGCGGAGTACCGAGTCTGGCTTGACGCCCTTGCCTCGGTCCTTCCTGACCCGCCAAGCGATGTCCTGGATGTAGCGACCGGTACCGGCTACCTGGCTCTGGCCGCGGCATTCCTGGGCCACCATGTGACGGCGGTCGATCTGGCGCCCGCCATGCTGGATGAGCTCGTCGACATCGCCGCCGCCCGTGGCCTCGCGGTCGAGGCGAGTGTCGGTGACGCAGTGGCGCCCGACTTCCCTCCAGCCAGCTTCGACGCCGTGACCAGCCGACACCTTCTCTGGACGCTCCGCGAGCCGGCCGGTGCGATGGCGAACTGGAGACAGCTGCTCCGGCCGGGAGGCCGTCTCGTAGCAGTGGACGGCTTCTGGTTCACCCACTGGAACGACGACGAGGTACCGGCGGTCTTCTCCGAGCACTACACCGCTGATACGCGGGGCGAGCTTCCCTTCATGCACCTCGACGGGCCCGAGCCGATCCTCAGGATGCTGGCAGGGACCGGCTTCGTGGACCTGGCTGCCGAGCCCAGGCCCGATCTCCGTCTCGGCGGTGGTGTGCCATACGTCATAACTGCCACAAGACCCTGATGCATGCCTCGTGCCTGGCACGCTCCAGCGCACCTCCCACGGTTGATCAGCGCCTGCCGGCCAAACCGGCGCATCAGGTGGAGGCCCGGAGATGTTCGCTGCCTTCACGAAGGCCGTAAGCGACGAGGATCACGCCGGCAGCGACATCCGCCCACCACCAGCCGACCGCGGCGTTGAGCACCAGGCCGCAGAGGACGCCCGCGGCCAGCGCTCCGTCGATGAAGGTCACCTTCGCCTCCGCGCTGAGCACCGGGTGGTCGAGCTCGGTACCGGTGCGGGCCTTGCCCACCGCAAGCCCGAGCATCACCACGCAGGTCGCGGCGAGCCAGGCGATGCCCAGCGCCGAAGGCTCAGGATGTAACCCGAGTGCCACGGTGACGCCCGCCTGGACGGCGATGTAGACGGCCAGCACGAAGAAGGCGACGCCGATGCGACGCAGGGCCCGTCGTTCCGCCTCGGGGCCGGCAGAGCCCCGGAGCTGCCCCACGACGACCAGTGAGGCGAAGATCTCGATCAACGAGTCCAGGGCGAAGCCGGCCAGGGCGACGGACCGCGCCGAGGCGGCGGCGACCACGAGGAACCCGATCTCGATGCAGTTCCACCCGAGCGTGGCGTACTCCAGCCGTAGGCCCCGGCGTAACAGTGTCGTCCGGCGCGCGGGCGCGAGCGCAACGGCGTCGCGAGGGCCGACCATGCCGGCAAGTGTGACCGACGCCGCCCGATCGATCGGGTCCCGAGCGCAGCCAGGGTGAACCCCCGCTCGTAGAGATCAACCGATCTCCGCAACCTGCCGTCCGTCAGCTTGCCCGGCCGTCGCTCTCCGCCTGGCGCAGCTTGGCAGTTGTCGTGGTGCCAATATGGTGCCATACTGGCTCACATGAATCTTGCGATGTACGTGGAGACCCTGCGCGACCAGCTCGTCGTCGCCGCCGGTGCGGGTGGGCCCGAGAGCAGAGCCGCCGTCGAGAGGCTCGTCCCCGGTCTGGAGGCGGCAATGCGCCTCGTTCTGCTCGAGGCGCTCTCCGCCGCTGCCGACGAGATCACGAGGGAGCTGGCGCCGGGCGCGGTGGAAGTCCGGCTGCGCGGTAGCGACCCCGACTTCGTCGTGACCCTGCCGGCCTACGAAGCCAGCGACGTCGCCACTTCCGGGAGCGCCGCCTCTCCGACCGTCATCCCCACCGGTGACGACGAGAGAGGCACCTCCCGGCTCAACCTCCGGCTCCCGGAAGGACTCAAGGCAAGGGTCGAAGAGGCAGCGCGACGCGAGGGCCTGTCTCTCAACGCCTGGCTGGTCCGCGCCGCGGCTGCCGCCGTCGAGGGCACCCAGGCACAGATGTCATGGCGCAGCCCGGGAGGCAGCCAGAAATACACCGGATGGGTCCGTTGACGACCACGACCCCCCTTCAGCGACACGGATCAGGAGTGCACATGCCGACGTTCGAGACCAACCAGCCCATCGTCCTGTCGATCGAAGTGAGCCAGGGCGCGGTGCACATCATCGCCAGTGATCGAACCGACACCGTGGTGGCGGTGAATCCCCGCGATCGGGACCGGCCAGCAGACGTCGAGGCAGTGGCAAAGACCGCCGTCGACCTGGCCAACGGGACCCTCTCCATCAAGGGGCCGAAACCGCGCGGCATCGCCGCACCCCTCCTCGGATGGAAGCGGGGCGGCGCCGTCGAGGTGACCGTGGAGCTCCCGGAGGGGTCATCTCTACGCGCCGACGCCGGCCTCGCCGACTTCCGATCCGATGGCCGTCTCGACGACGTCGAGGTGAAGACGGGCGCCGGCGATGTCCGGCTCGACCAGACCGGGGCGCTCCGGGTGCGCACCGGCGCCGGACACGTCGCGGTCGAGGAGGCATCCGACAGGGCCGAGATCGTGGCTGCCGGCGAGATGACCATCGGCGTCGTAGCGGGCGACGCCGAGGTCAAGAACCTCAACGGCAGGACGTGGATCGGCCGGGTTGGAGGCAACGTGAGGGTCCGCTCGGCCAACGGTGACGTCACGATCGAGGATGCGGGCCGCGACGTCAGGGTGAACACCGCCAACGGGAACATCCGGCTCGGCCAGGTGGCCCGTGGCTCGGTGACGATCGAGACCGCTTCCGGCGAGCTGGCGATCGGGGTCAGGGAGGGCACGGCGGCCTGGATCGACGCCGCCACCAAGTTCGGGCGGGTCCACAACAACCTCACCGCCGCCGACGACCCCGAACCGTCGGCCGAGACCGTCGAGGTCCGCGCCCGGACCCAGTTCGGCGACGTCGTGATCGCACGCTCGTCAGTTCCGAATCGGCAAGGAGATACGTGAGAACCATGGACGACAGCACCAACGCCATCGAGGTGAGGAACCTCGAGAAGGGATACAAGGGAGTACCGGTACTCCACGACGTCTCGTTCACCGTCGAACGGGGCACGGTCTTCGCCCTGCTCGGAGCCAACGGCTCGGGCAAGACCACCACGATCAACATCCTGACCACGTTGATCGACGCCGACGGCGGCACGGCGAGCGTCGCCGGGTTCGACGTGACGGCGCAACCCTCCAAGGTCCGCGAGCAGATCAGCCTGAGCGGACAGTTCGCCGCGGTGGACGACATGCTCACCGGCCGGGAGAACCTGGTGCTGATCGGCGAGTTGCGCCACGTCGCCGATCCCCGGCAGACCGCGGCGGACCTGCTCGACAAGTTCGATCTCAACGAGGCTGCCGACCGCCGCCTGCTGACCTTCTCGGGCGGGATGCGGCGCCGGCTCGACATCGCCATGAGCCTGGTGGGCGACTCGCCCGTCATCTTCTTCGACGAGCCGACGACCGGGCTCGACCCCAAGAGCCGAACCGACATGTGGCTGACCATCCGGCAACTGGTCGAGAACGGGACCACGATCTTCCTGACCACCCAGTACCTGGAGGAGGCCGACCATCTCGCCGACGAGATCGCCATCCTCCACGGCGGCAGGATCGTGGCCAGCGGCACACCAGACGAGCTGAAGGCCACGGTGCCGACCGGGCTCGTCGAGCTGGAATTCGGCGAAGCAGGCCAACTGGCTGCGGCGCAGACGGGCACTCGGCGAGCGGCACGAGGTCAGCCGGACGGGCTCGAAGCTGGTCGTCGCCACTACCGGCTCGGTGGCCGAGATGGCGGACATGTTCATCCGGCTCAACGACAGCGGGATCGAGCCGACCGGGTTCTCCCGGCAGCTACCGACGCTGGACGACGTGTTCTTCAAGATCCTCGACGAAGACAAGGAGGAACGACATGCGAGCGCTCACTGACACCTGGACGATGACGAAACGAAGCCTCCGTCACACGACGCGCAGCCTGGACACGATCATCACGGTCGTCTTGATGCCGATCGCCTTGCTGCTGTTGTTCGTCTACGTGTTCGGCGGCGCACTCGGGGAGCAGACCGGCTCGATCAAGTACGTCGACTTCATCACCGCCGGGGTCGTCATCATGACGGTGGCGACCGGCATCTCCTACGCCGCCGTGCGTCTCAGCATGGACCTCCAGAAGGGCATCATCAGCCGCTTCCGGACCATGCCGGTGACGCCCTCGTCGGTCCTGAGTGGGCAGGCCCTGTCATCGACGCTGTCCAACCTCTTCTCCTGCTTGCTGGTGATCATGGTGGCGCTCCTCGTCGGGTTCCGCCCGGAGGCCGACGTCGCCGCCTGGCTCTCGTTCTGCGGCCTCCTGGTCCTCTTCACCCTGGCCACCACCTGGCTGGCCATGTGCTTCGGCCTGCTGGCAAAGACGGTCGAAGGCGCCGGCGCCTTCAGCTACATCCTGCTG
Source organism: uncultured Acidimicrobiales bacterium (assembly GCA_963830865.1). Taxonomy (GTDB): domain Bacteria; phylum Actinomycetota; class Acidimicrobiia; order Acidimicrobiales; family VFJN01; genus ZC4RG19. The sequence goes on from CAWHNU010000006.1 coordinate 249,648, forward strand.
CTCCTGATCTTCATCAGCCCCTCGTTCGTCCCGACAGACTCCATGACGCCAGTGCTGAGGGGCTTCGCCGAGAACCAGCCGATGACACCGATCATCGAGACCATGCGCTCACTGCTGACCGAGGGCACCCCCGGCCCCGACATCTGGGTCGCCGTCGCATGGGCCGCGGGCATCCTGGTCGTCTCGTACACGCTCGCGCTGGCCATCTACCGCCGCAGAGCGCCTGTCCCGGCAGCCCAGTAGGGCCGCGCTCAAGGCTGATCGGTGCGTTGGCCCTAGCGCTGATGGACCTGGGAGTGCGCACAGCAACGGTGTCGCGCGAAGATGCCCACGGTGGGTGAGGAGCTCGAAGAGGACGACCGTCGGCCTCGGATCGTCGTCGTGGACGACGATCCGGACGATCTCGCGCTCCTCGAGAGCGAGATCGGCAGTCGCTACGCCCGGGACTACGTGGTGGTCGCCCGGTCCTCTCCAGTCGAGGCCATGACCGTCCTGGAGCGGCTACAGGCCGCCGATCAGCGCGTCACTGCCGTCCTCGCCAGCCAGTGGATGGACGAGATGGAAGGATCGCAACTGCTGGCATGCGGACGGGCGCTCCACCCCCGCTCGAAGCGAGCCCTGCTCATCGCGCCGAGGGACTGGGGGCAAGCCGGGACCGCCGACGCCATCCGCTCCGCCATCGCGAGCGGTTGTGTCGACACCCACCTTCTGAAGCCCTTGAAGCGTGGCGACGAGACCTTCCACCGCGCCGTGAGTGGCTTCCTCTACGAGTGGACCTGTCTGGAGGAGGCGTCGGCTTACGAGGTCACGGTCCGTGTCGACCATCGACCGGGCCGCAGGGTTGTGCCGCGGAATGGCGCAGCGCACTTCGACGTGGCAATTGTCGGAGCCGGCCCCGCCGGCCTGGCGGCCGCCGTGTACGGCTCGTCGGAGGGTCTCGAGTCCATCGTGATCGAGCGTGGTGCCATCGGTGGCCAGGCCGGGTCGAGCTCGATGATCCGCAACTACCTGGGTTTCGCCCGCGGGATCACGGGAGCGGAACTTGCGAGGCAAGCGTACGAGCAGGCGTGGGTCTTCGGAACGGGCTTCCTGGATCAGGAGGTGTCAGGACTCCGCTGCCACGACGACTTCCATGTGCTCGTCGCCGCCGATGGGACCGAGATCGGTGCGCGCGCCGTCATCCTGGCGTGCGGGGTCAGCTACAACCGGTTGGACATCCCTTCGCTCGAACGACTGGTGGGGAGCGGCGTCTACTACGGCGCCTCGCCCGCCGAGGCCAGGAACCTGGCGGGAGGGCGTGCCTTCCTGGTCGGCGCCGGGAACTCGGCGGGACAGGCCGCGCTTCACCTGGCGAAGTGGGCAGCCGAGGTCACGCTCATCGTGCGCGGCGACAACCTCGGGAAGAGCATGTCCAAATACTTGGTGGACGAGATCTCGGCCGCGACGAACATCGACGTCCGGCTCCGCACGCGTGTGGTCGACGGCTCTGGCAACGGTCGCCTGGAGACGCTGGTGATCGCTGATGACGCCGCGGGCAGCACCTCCGCCGTGCCGGCCGACGCGCTCTTCGTGCTGATCGGGGCCACGCCGAACACCGCATGGCTCCCACCCCAGGTGGCCCGCGATGCACACGGCTTCGTGGTCGCTGGCGCCGAGCTGGCCCACGACGGTCTCCTCGACAACTGGCTCCTCCCGCGCTCGCCGCGCGCCTTCGAGGCGAGCGTCCCGGGCGTGTTCGCGGTCGGGGACGTACGGTCGCGATCCATGAAGCGGGTGGCGTCCTCGGTCGGTGAAGGATCAGGGGCGATCAAGCAGATCAACCACTATCTCGAGTCACAGAGCAAGTGGGCAGCGTTGCGTCGGAGCCCGGCGTGACCGACCCAAGCCAAGGGAGGCAGCGACATGGGGTGGGTCATCAACTGCGACTGCGGGACGCCGATCCGGGGCCGGACCGACGACGAAGTCGTCGAGAATGCCCAGGATCACGCGAAGAGCAAGCACTCGTTGACCGTGACGCGAGAACAGGCGCTGGCCCTGGCCGAGAGGGAGTAGTCGGGTACCGAGGTGGACCGCCTCGGCCCGAGCGCTGAACTAGCCGTTCGCCATGCTCGGAGCAGCGATCGGCGGGGCGAGGAACAGCCACAGGGTGCGGCGGGACGGTGCATGCGGATGGGTCACGCTGAGCAACCGAACGGTGAGGTGGTATTGCTAGGAGCGTGCGCCCCGACCTGAACGAGACGATTGTTCGGCTGTGCCTCCTGGACGATCCGTCGCGATGGGCGGCTTACCTCGCCGTGCGGACCGCGGGCCGCCCACTCACGCGCGCCGAGGTCGCCGATGAAGCCGGAGTCTCGGTGAGGCTGGCCGCGTTCCACCTGGAGAAGCTTCTCTCCGAGGGCTTTGTCGAGGCGACCTACGAACGCGACGAGAGCTCGGTCGGTGTTGGTCATCCGGCGAAGCGGTACCGCCCGACCGGTCTCGAGCTCGAGGTGTCGATCCCGCCGCGACGGTACGACCTCGCCGCCGAGATCCTGGCCGCGGCGTTGGAAGCAGACTCCCCTGATTCGCCGCTGGAGTCGCTCGCCGACGTCGCCGCCGAGTACGGCCGTCAGGTTGGAAGGCGGGCGCGGGCACGCAATGGCGGCAGTGGGCTGCTGACCGCACTTCACGTCATCGGCTATGAGCCGGCCCTCTCGGGCGACGATGTGGTCCTTCGTAACTGCCCTTTCCGTCACGTCGCCCAAGCACGACCTGAGATCATCTGCCAGATGAACCTGGCATTCGTCGCCGGTGTTCTGGCCGGCACGAAGTCACGGTCCCTCCACGCGGTTCCGTCGCCGTCGACGGGGCGGTGCTGTGTCCTCGTCACTCCATAGCGTCGAGCGCCGGCACGGCTAGAGCGCCACGTCGATTCCGTGCCTCTCGACGGCCGCTTCTGGACAGGCCGTCGGGCGAGTCTTGCATCGGGATAACACCAACGAATACTGTCGTTATTGGCAGGGTCTGGGAGTTCGGGGTGCCTGTGTCGACATGCGCCGAACACCAGATCGCGTCGACGGTGCGGCCGCGGCTGCCAATAGTCGCCGTTGTCGTCCGGGGGAACTTCTTCGCAACGTGGAAGGTGAGGACGAGATGGACGGACGAATGGATCGACGGACATTGGCCAAGGGCGTGGGTGCGGTCGCGGGTGCGGCGGCGCTGGGAGTGTTTCCGGCGAGCGCCGGGGCAAGTGACGCGTCGCAGACGACTCCTACGGAGCCGAGTCTGTACGACCGGTTGGGCGGCTACTTCGGGATCGCCGCGGTCGTCAACCGGTTCAGCGACAAGATCCTCAGAAACCCGGTACTCAAGAAGAACCCCGCGCTCAAGGAGTGGAACAGGACGCAGGCGGAAGCGCGGCTGCCGGGTCTCAAGTTCGGTCGGACGCTGTGGATCGCGGCAGCGGCCGGCGGACCCTTTGTATACACCGGCTTGCCGCTGAGCGAGGCTCACATGGAGTTCAGTCTCACGGCCGACGAGTTCGCCGAAGTTGGGAAGGAGATCGTCCGCGCTCTCGACTTCTACGAGGTGCCGGAACGAGAGCAGCAGGAACTGATGGCCGCCTACAGCGCCAGCATGTCCGACGTTGTCACGGGTACCGAGCAAGACACAACGACGACCTGAGGCGACCGGATCCTGACCCCTCCCAGCCTCGATCGGTCGGGTCGGGCGTCAGTGGTCGGGGTCGGGGGCGTCGAGCAGGTCCCGGAGGGTGACGACGCGAGTGGGGGTCTCCGCCCGCGGAGCGTGACCTCCTGGCCGACGACCCAGTGCCGTTGCTCTTCGGCGCACGCCCGGGCGACCGTCTCCGCGGACGTGGCCACGCAGCCCGGGAGCGTCTTCGCCACCTCCGTCAGGCGAGCGGCCTCGTTGACCGGATCGCCGATCACCGTGTACTCGAAGCGCTCCACCGCGCCGATGTTGCCGGCGACCACCGTGCCGGCCACGACGCCGATGCCCGCTCGCACCTCCGGGATGTCGGTGCCGAGCCGGCCGGCGAGCCGGCGGGCGGCGTGGAGCGCGGCGCCGGCCGGGTCGTCGAGCGCCACCGGCGTGCCGAACACGGCGAGGGCGCCGTCGCCCTCGAACTTGTTCACCCAACCGTGGTGGTCGTCGACCACCTCGACGGCGGCAGTGAAGAACCGGTTGAGCAAGGCCACCACCTCGGTCGGCGGCCTTGTCGAAGCGAGCTGGGTCGACGCGACGAGGTCGACGAACAGCACCGCCGCCTCACGGACCTCGCCACCGAGCCCGCTCGGGGAGGCGACCGCCTGCGCGGCGACGTCGGCACCGACGTGTCGGCCGAACAGGTCGCGGAGCCGCTCCCGCTCGCGCAGGCCGGACACCATCCGGTTGAACCCGCTCTGCAGCTGGCCGATCTCGGTGCCGTCGTAGACCTCGACCGACGTGTCCAGGTCTCCCTCCTCGACCGCCTCGAGTGCTCGCCCGAGGTCCCGCACGGGGTCGAGGATGGCCTGGGACGCGACTGCCACGAGGAGCCATCCGACGACGAGGGTCGCGCCGCCGATGGCGATGATCGCGACCGATAGCCGGGTTGGCGTGGCGTCACCCCGCGCCAGAGCGAAGACGGCGACCAGGATCAGACCGACGATCGGGATCGCCGAGCCCAAGCCCCACGCCATCAGCGAACGGGCCCGCAGACCAGGGATCACGAGCCCGGCGGGCGGTTCGTTGGCGAGGGCCTGCGCGGCCACCGGACGCAGGATGCGCTCGCTGGCGAGATAGGTGACCGCGGACGTGACCATACCGACGATGAGCACCGAGAAGGCCACGGCCGGGATCATCCCGGGGATGACGACGCCGTTGGCGACGGTGAACCCGATGGCCGCGAGGCCCCACAGGAGGGCCTGGACGCGGACGAGCACCAGCGGGGCGCGGAGGGCCGCCGTGCGGTCGGCCGCGTTCGGCTCACGGTCCTCGATCGCCCAGCGCAGGGTCCGCTCGAGCCAGGCCGTGCCCCAGGCGGTGCCGATGACCACCGCCACGACGACGTACACGACCACGGCCATCGACGTGGCCACCATGGCCCCGTTGCTCTGCTGCGGCATCGCGACGACGAGGCCGATCAGCACCGATGCGACCACGGCACCGATGACGTTCGTGACGATGACCGTCGCGGTGAGCTGCAGCTGGATCTGCCGACGTTGGAGTGACCGATCAGGGTCGACGCGCCCTGCCTCGGCGTTCGCACCCGGCGGCTTGGCAGCCACCTGGTCCGCAGCTCGAAGTTCGTGCACCATGTCCCGACGCACCGTAGACGGCCAATAGTCGGCTCGGCCGCTCACCCGCTGCACAACGTGCATCGCCACGCGGTGCGTCTGTCGTCGTGGGCCAAGGCCGAGGACCGGGGTCCGGAAGATCAAGAGCCGTGACGTGCGGGTGCACCACCGGCCTACCGTGGTGGCCCCGGGGCGCGGCCGTCAGCCCGGGCGGAGCGGGTCGTCCATGAATATCGTCATCGCGTTCCTGATCGTCGTGGTGACGGTGGGCGTCGCCGTGTCCGCCATGCTGTTCGTGCGGCGTACTGCGCCCGACGGCGGCTACTTCAACGATGGGGACAGGGCCGCCGGGGTGTTCGGGGTGTTGGCCACGGGCTTCGCCGTGCTCCTCGGCTTCGTGGTGTTCCTGGCGTTCGCGAGCTACGACGGCTCGCGGGCCGGGGCCGAGGACGAGGCGCTGATCGTGGCCCAGCAGGTCGAGACCGCACAGCTTCTCCCCGCGGACGTGCGGGACGAGCTGACCGACCAGTTGGTCTGCTACGCCCGGTCCGTCGCCGGCGTGCAGTGGGACCGGATGCAGGCGGGCACGCTGGGCGAAGACCTCAACCCGTGGGCCGTCGAGCTGTTCCGGACCTTCCGGACGGTGGAGCCGGCGACGGCTAGCGAGGAGGCCGGCTACGGCAAGTGGCTCGACCAGACATCCGACCGGGAGGCGGCCAGGAACGACCGGATCCACGGTGCGGCCGGGGTGATCCCGACGCCGTTGTGGATCGTCCTGTTCTTCACCTCCGGCGTCATCTTCGTCTACATGCTGTTCTTTGCCGACAGCGGTGAGCGCGCCGTCGTCCAGGCGGTGCTCATGGGCACCGTCACGGCGGTCATCGTGTCGCTGCTGCTGCTCCTGCAGTTCCTCGACAACCCGTTCCACGAGGGCCTCGGCGGCCTCCGACCAGTAGCGATGGAGCGGACGCTGACGATCCTCGACGAGGAGTTGCAGGTTGTGGGCGACAACGACACGCTCCCCTGCGACGCCCGTGGCGTCGCCCGATGAGGCGGGGGCGCTTCACCCCGGGAGGATGAATCGCCGGAGTGGGGTGCGGGAGACGATCACGCGGTGTTCTTCACCTTGCGTACCGAGGTCCTGGTTGTCCTCGTGTTCGCCCTCACCATGGGTGCGACGGCCGCTGGTTTGGCGATCGGTCGGTCGGTGCGGGCCCGGTCCGACGAGCCTCACGATTCGCTCGGGGTGATGCAGGGCGCGCTGTTGGGGTTCATGGCTTTGGTGCTGGCGTTCGGGCTGAGCTTGGCGGTGGGCCGCTATGAGAACCGGCGGGCCGCGACGGTGGCGGAGGCGACCGCGTTGGAGACGACCTGGTTACGGGCCCAGACCTTGGCCGAGCCGGTGCGCAGCGAGTCGCTCGACCTGCTGGAGGACTACACCGACCTGGGGATCCGCATCTCCGACACGGTGCCCAGCAGTGGCCGCCAGCGGGCGCTGGTGGCGACGAGCGACAAGGTCGAGCGGCGGTTGTGGCGGTTGGCCGGACAGGCGTTGGACAGCGCGCCCGAGGCCAGCGCCCCCCGGTTGTATGTCGAGTCTCTCAACGAGGCCATCGACGCCCGGGTGGCGCGGGTCGCCGGGCTCGACAACCGGGTGCCGACCCCGGTGCTGGCGGTCGAGGTCACCGGGGCGACGTTGGCGCTGGCCCTGTTGGGGGTCCACCTCGGGGTGCTCGGCCGGGGCGCGTTGACAAGCCTGTTGGCTGCGGTGCTGGTGGGCCTGCTGCTGTTCGTGACCTTCGATCTGGACCGGCCCACCCGGGGGCTCATCACCGTGCCCGACACCCCCCTCGTGAACCTCCAGAAGTCCATCGACCAAGGCCCCGCCGCCGCCCCAGCCGCTCCCTGACGCCCAGCCTCGATGCGTCTATGCCTAAGCGAACTCGACGCGGCCGTCGCGCGCCTCCCCCCGCGATGCGATGACCGCCACGGCGTCAATTCGTGAAGAGACGGCTTCGCCGGCCCCCGGGCTACCCTCCCGGGCGATCCGGGCTCGACTCGGTGAGCGCCCGGGCGATGAACATTGTGGGATCCGAGGAGCGTTGTTCCGTGCGCTGACGGCTTGGTGGAGCGATGCGTCTATGCTAAGCGAACCGACGCGGCCGACGCACCTGCCGCGATGGGGCGTCCGCCACGCCGTCAATTCGTGAAGAGACCGCCGTTGCGTCCCAGCGACCGCCGATCCCACGGCCGCCGTTGGGCAACATCACCCAACTGGAACGATGCGGCTCCAGGCGCGAAGGCGCATGATCGATTGGTGGATGGTGCGCCGTGCTGGCCGCGGCTGACGCACAGCGAGGCTGTCGCCGGCCGATTGGACTGGCTGGGCGGTCGGCACGTCAGCCGCCCGACACCTCCGGTCACGATTCGGAGGACGCCGTCGTGGAACCCGTGACCTTGACCGATGACCAGGACGAATCTCAGCCGGTTCCCGCCGGCATGCGCTACCTGCACGGCAAGGTGGTCCCGCACCTGACGGTGGAGGAGCGGGTGGCGCGGGGCAAGGCGGCGCGACGCGAGGTGCCCCGGTCGAGCCATGCCGGGTTCACGCCGGGCGCGCACCGGCCGGACCCGGTGGCGCTGCTGGAACAGCAGGCCGTGTCCCGGGTGCCCGAGCTCGTGCCGATCCGCTACGGCCGGATGCTCGTGTCAGCCGTTCACCTTCTACCGGGGCGCGGCACTCGTCATGGCCGCCGACCTGGCCGGCACGCCCCGGTCGGGGATCACCACCCAGGTGTGTGGTGACGCCCACCTGATGAACTTCGGCGCGTTCGCGTCACCGGAGCGCCGGCTGGAGTTCGGCATCAACGACTTCGACGAGACCTGCCCGGGGCCGTGGGAGTGGGACGTGAAGCGGCTGGCGGCCAGCTTCGCCATCGCCGGGCGCGACAGGGGGTTCTCGACAAAGGAGCGCACCAGGGTGCTGCTCGCACTGCTCGGCGAGTACCGCTCAGGCATGCACCAGTTCGCGGCCATGACCAACCTGGCCGTGTGGTATTCCCACATCGACGTCGAGGCCGCCATGAAAGAGCTCCAGACCGGAGTCAGCGCGGCCGCGCGCAAGCGGGCCGAGGCCAACGTGGCCAAGGCCCGCACCCGCGACAGCCTGCAGGCCTTCGACAAGCTCACCCGCATCGTGGACGGGCAGCGGCGCATCATCAGCGACCCGCCTCTCATCCAGCCGATCGAGGAGCTGTTCGAGGGGATGGAACGAGACCGGATCCACGACTTCGTGCGGGCGGTGATCCGCAGCTACCGCCGGACGTTGCAGAGCGACCGCCGCCACCTGCTCGAGGACTTCCGCCTGGTCGACGTGGCCCGCAAGGTCGTCGGTGTCGGCAGTGTCGGGACCCGAGCCTGGATCGTGCTGATGCTCGGTCGTGACGACACCGATCCGTTGTTCCTCCAAGCCAAGGAAGCCGAGGCCTCGGTGCTCGAAGAGTTCGTCGGGCGCAGCGACCGCCGGTCCCATGGCCAACGGGTCGTGCACGGCCAGCACCTGATGCAGGCCAGCAGCGACATCTTCCTGGGCTGGGACCACGTCCAGGGCTACGACGGCGTCGAGCGCGACTTCTACGTCCGTCAACTCCGGGACTGGAAGGGCGCCGCGCTCGTCGACACCATGACCCCCGCCACCATGGCCATCTACGCCCGCGTCTGTGCCAGCGCGCTGGTCCGGGCCCACGCCCGCTCCGGCGACCGCATCGCCATCGCCTCCTACCTCGGCTCCAGTGACACCTTCGACCGGGCCCTCGTCGAGTTCTCCGAGGCGTACGCCGACCAGAACGACCGCGACTACGACGCCCTCGTCCAGGCCGAGAAGAGCGGCCGCATCACCGCCCAACAGGGCATCTGAGACAGGTGGGAAGGAGCGCGCTAGAGGCTACGCGCGGATGCCGAGCAACCCGTCAAACGCCACATCGGCAGACTCATCCGACGAGGTAGGTCTCGTAGATCACGCCCGTGGCCTGGCGGCCGGCGACGCTGATGAAGACGCCCTTGTTCAACCAGTCGAGGTGGTGGGCGGCGGTCTCGATCTGGGTTGAGGTGCGGAAGGTGTACTCGCTGGCGTCGACATCCTCACCGCGCCCGAGACGTGAGAGGACCTCGGCGCTCCCGTGGCGCACACCTCGTGATTGGACGTAGAGCAGGTCGCTGCCGTCGGTCTCCAGCGTGTAGCGGATATCGCCGAGCGCGGTGCCGTCGGGCAGCACGATCTGCCAGTCGGCGCTGGCGCCTGGCAGCAGCTTCCCGTTGAGTTCCGGACCGGTGAATGTTCCACCGGTCAGTGGCACGATGCGCCGCCGGCCTTGGGCGGTCTCGCCGAGGTCGAGCGGCGGCGCGAGGGTGGCCTCCAGTCGGTAGACCTGGGTGAGGCGCGGGTCAGGAAGCTGGTTGCTCATCGGTGGCTCCCTGTCGTCGCCGGGTCGTTGGGATGGGGCTCGAGCGGGGTCACGGTCACACGCATCCACTCGTAGATCGGCAGAGCGGCGAGCAGCTTGTCGAGATAAAAAAAGTATGCAAGAGAGACTGGGGAAAGGTGGAATAGATGGAGAAGGGCAGAAAATAGAGAGAGTAGCAGCACAAGATGAGAGAGAAGTAGAAGAGAAGGTAGAGGATCTAGGTGAGAAAGGACAAAGAGAACTAGGAGAGATAGAAGAAGTAGAGAAGAGACAAGAGGAGGACGTGCTTGTGGCGCTAGACATCGACGGCGACGCCCAGGTAGGCGGCCCGGTGAAGACGCTGCGATGGGTGAGGAACTACAACAAGAGAGCGACGATGTAGACGATCGGGTAGACAGAGTCGAGGGGTCGGGACTGCGAGTCGTAGAGCTCGTCGATGATCCCGTCGGTCACCTTCGGACGCGACGGGGACACCTCGACGCCGTACATGCGGGCCAGTTCCCGGCGGATGTCCCGGGTCGAAAAGCCCCTCGCGTAGACATGGACGATGTTCTGGTCAAACCCTGCAGCAGGCGGGCGTGCGCGGGGACCAGTTGGGTTGCGCTCGGCTGTCGGCGTCGTACAGGCCAAGGACCTTGGCCTCGCCGGCTGCGGTCAGCTTCCAGACCCGCACGAGATGCCCTTCGCGTGCCAGCTGGGCTGCCGCGGTTGCCTCGGCGTCCTCGCGGTCCCGAACCTCAGACTGCGGCGTTCCGCCCGGGACGTTGATCTCGAACTCGACCAGGAACTCCATTGTGTTCTTCTCCTCACCCCGCCTGCCGCAACCGGCTGGTGCCCGGCCGCGACCGTAGAGGCTGTCGGACAGGTTCTCGGTCGTCAGGGGTGCCGTTACACGGCACCCCTGATGCCTGCCCGCTACAAACAGCTTGGGAAGGGCTGGGGCGCGAGCATCGCGACCTGGAGCTGGGCTGATTCGGCTCCTGACCGTAGGTGCCGACCTACGACATCTACGCGGACAGCAGCTCTTGTCCAACCGAGGAGGCACCTGATGAAGACCATGCCGGAGATCCGCATCGACCGGAGCAAGACGCTGGCGGAGGAGCCCAACACCGGGCACAACCGCTGGCACCCCGACATCCCCCCGGTCATCCGGTGCGAGCCTGGCGACGAGGTGATCCTCGAGACCCGGGACGCGTTCGACGGGCAGATGGGACGCGACGTCGCGCTGGACGTCGTGGCCGGGCCGAACCTCGACGTGGTGCACCCCCTGACCGGCCCCGTGTACGTCGAGGGCGCGGAGCCGGGAGACCTACTGGACATCGAGATCCTCGAGGTCGAGCCCGAGCCGTACGGCTACACCGTCCAGGTGCCCGGGTTCGGGTTCCTGCGCGACGTGTTTCCCGAGCCGTTCAAGGTCAACTGGGACATCGCCGACGGCTGGGCCACCTCCGGTGACCTGCCCGGCGTCCGCATCCCCGGCGCCCCCTTCATGGGCACGATCGGCCTGTCCCCCGGCCACGAGCTGCTCGCCGCCACCACCGCCCGCGAGCAGGAGCTGCTCGACCGCGGCGGCTTCGTGCTCCCGCCGTCGGCCGCTGGCGCCGTCCCGACCGACCCGCACATCGCGGCGCACGCCCTGCGCACCATCCCTCCCCGGGAGCAGGCCGGGAACGTCGACATCAAGCAGCTCAGCAAGGGCGCGCACCTGCTCATCCCCGTCGACACCCCGGGCGGGCTGTTCTCCGCCGGCGACGCCCACTTCGCCCAGGGCGACAGCGAGACCTGCGGCACCGCCATCGAGATGGACGCGACCCTGCACGTCCGGTTCCAGGTCCGCAAGGGCGAGGCGACGCAGAAAGGGATCCGTCACCCCCGCTTCACCCGGGAGGACTACTACCTGCCGCCCGAGTTCGCCGCCCCGCGCCGGTTCTACGCCACCACCGGCATCTCGGTCACCAGGGACGGCGTCGACCAGTCCGAGGACGTCACGCTCGCGACCCGCAACGCGTCCTCAACATGATCGACCACCTGACCGAGCGCGGCTGGACGCCGCAGCAGGGCTACGCCATCTGCAGCGTCGCCGTCGACCTCAAGCTCAGCCAGGTCGTCGATGTGCCCAACATGCTCGTGTCCGCCTTCCTGCCCGAAGACATCTTCACCGGCGGCTGAGAAAAGAGTCCTTCGCCGCGAGGAGCGTCGTCACTGGGGCCTCCACCCCCGGGCTACGGTGCGCGGATGGTCGACGTGCTGGTTCTCGTCGGTACGGCGAAGGGCCTGTTCGCGCTGCGTTCGGGCGATCGGCGTGAGCGCTTCGAGCTCACGGGACCGTCTTTCGCCGGTGAGGAGGTCTACGCCACGTGCATCGACCTCCGTGGCGCCGGCCCGCGCCTGCTCTGTGGCTCGGTGAGCAACCACTGGGGTCCGGTGCTGCGCCGATCCGACGACCTGGGCATGAGCTGGACCGAGGCCCAGACGGCGGCACTGGCGTTCCCTGGTGGTAGCGGCGCGGCGCTGGCCCGGATCTGGCAGCTGACGCCGGGTCCCGTCGACCAGCCCGAGGTGGTGTACGCCGGCGTCGAGCCGGCAGCGTTGTTCCGCAGCGACGACGGTGGGGGGAGCTTCTCGGCGGTCGACGGCCTCTGGGACCACCCGCACCGCCCTGAATGGCAACCCGGGGGCGGTGGGCTGTGCCTCCACACGGTGCTGGTGCACCCGGACGATCCCGATCGCCTGCTCGTGGCCATCTCGGCCGCCGGTGTCTACCTCACGGACGATGGCGGCAAGTCGTGGCGGGCGAGCAACGCGGGCATCGTGGTCGGGTTCGTTCCCGACGCGCCCGTGCTCGAGTTCGGCCAGTGTGTGCACAAGGTGGCCCGAGATGCCGGCGATCCCGAGCGGCTGTACCTCCAGCACCACGGCGGCATCTATCGGAGCGACGACGGCGGCGGGTCGTGGGGCCCCATGGCCAGCATCGCCGGGATGGACTTCGGATTCCCCGTCGTCGCCCACCCGACGCGCACCGGCACGGCCTACCTGCTACCGCTGGAGAGCGACGAGTACCGCTGCACCCCGAACGGCCGCTGCATCGTCTGGCGGACCACCGACGCCGGTGCGTCGTGGGAACCGCTGACGTCCGGATTGCCCCAAGACGGCGCGCACCTGACGGTGTTGCGGGACGCGTTCACGACCGACGGTCAGGATCCTGCGGGCCTCTACTTCGGGACCCGCAGCGGTGAGGTGTACGGCTCATGCGACGACGGGGAGTCGTGGCGGCTGATCGCCAGCCACCTGCCGCCGGTCCTGTCGGTGCGCGCCGCGGCCGTCGCCTGAGGCCCCGGCATGGAGATCCGCGTCCGGGTCCCGAGCGCGCTCCGCGAGCTGGTCGCCGGAGCACGTGTGGTGCCGGTCGACGCCGAGGCACCGGTCACCGTTGGGACGGTGCTCGACGCACTGGCCCGTGAGCACGCCACCCTGGAGCGCCGGGTCCGCGATGAGCAGGGCCGCCTCCGGGCCCACGTCAACCTGTTCGTGGACTCGGACAACATCCGCGACCTCGACGGGGTGGCAACCCCGATCGCGCCGGGCCAGGAGCTGTCGATCATCCCCGCGGTCTCGGGCGGCTGACGGCAGCGGCCCGGAATGAGCCGGGCGAATCTGGGAGCAACGCTGGTAGCGACCGCCCTGGATCCGTATCGCCGCGAGTGCTCCGTCGGCCCATCCGACCCGTCCAGACGGGTGCGGTCGAGGCGTAGCGGGCCTCGAGTCAGGACGGGAGTCCGTAGGCGATGAGGGTGGAGGTGCCGTTGGTGACGTAGAGCTGGCCGTTGCTGATGACAGCCGGGCCAGTGCCGGGGCCGGACCACTCGATGGGGCAGGCGCCGCTGCTGCAGGTGGCTGCGAAGACCGTCCCGTTCGAGGTCGCGAACACGACGTCGTTGGCGACGGTCACGCCCGTCACCACCTGACCGGTCCCGGTGTCGACATGCCACGGCAGCGACGGACCGCACGTGGCGGCACCGCACCCACCGGCGGCAAAGGGCAGCACCTGCCCGGTCCCGGTGGGCACCCACACGGTGTCCCCTGCCAGTGCGGGCTTGCCTCCGTCGCCCAGGCCGCTCGCGGTCCACAGCACCGCCCCGGTGGCGGCATCGAGGACGTAGAGCGTGCCTGCGCTGGTGCGCACGAACACCGTCGAACCGTCTGGGCTGAGGACCGGGATGGTCGGAGCGCCGTCGGTCGACGTGGCCCACACCGGACACTCGACGAACTGGCCGTCGAGTTGCGGCGACGTCCAAAACACCGGACCACAGCCGCCTTGGGACTGGCCGATGGCGTAGGCCCGCACCCCATCCCCGAAGTGCGCGGTGCCGGGCCCGCCGGTCGGCTCGGTGTCCATCACCGCGTACCCGGCATGGAACAGCTTGTCCGTCCCGAGAGTCACCGATGTGACCGGTGCCCCGGGGTCAGGGGCGGCCCAGACGGTGATGGCCCAGGATCCGACACCGAGGGCGAAGGCCCCCGCGCCGGGCGATGAGGCCGTCACGCTCGATCTGGCAGCTGTGGGCCCCCGCTGGGCCACGAGGAACAGGTTGTCTTCGACGCCCCGCCCGCCAGAGGTGACGTCGAAGTGCGGTGTCACGCCGACACTCTCCAGGAAGCCCGGCGGCCGCATGTAGCTCCAGAAGATGCCGGCCAGGACCTCGGATCCGACGACATAGGGCTCACCTGTCCACGTCTGGCCCGTTGGGCCGCACGGAACGTCCGACTCGACGATGGGCTGGCTCCAACGCTCCGCGCCGGAGGACGTTGCCAGCGTCGTCAGCCAACACTCGCCCGCCACGTGGACCCCACCCGTCGAGGTGACCGGGCTCGCAATGGAGCCATGCGGACTGGTCCACCGCCACTTCTCGGTCAGGTCGTGGACCGTGAGCGGCGAGATCGAACTCTCCACCGCGTTGAAGCTCGTACGGCCAGGATCCGCTCCCGGCATCGGCCAACATGCGGCCAACACGACGGCCCCCAGAACCCCGCACAGCCCACGCAAAGCTCGACTCATGACCGTACCCCCAAGGCGTCCTGGTGCGCCCCCGGCTCAAACGTCTCATGATACGTAACTCCCGGCAGGGCCGAGGATCGTTGCCCATCGGGGCGGGATAGTCGGCCCCGTCGACCCGCGTGGTTCGCCAACGATCGCGGGGATCCACCGAACAGCCGCGGGCGGCCGCCGACTTCATGGCAGAGCGGTCCCTGGATCCGGCGGTCGCCAAGCGGGCCGCTGCCGTGCTCGACGGCCAGGGCGACGAGGATCCGGGGCAGTCCGCCGCGGTTCGGAATGAGGCGGGTGACTTTGGGAGCAACGCCGGCAGCTACGGGTCTGAATCCGTATCCGACCGTGCGGACGGCGAGCAACGAAACCCCAGGTCAGGAGGCTAGCCCTGGACGGGTGTGCACCCGTCCGGACCAGCGGGCGGAAGGTATGGGATTCGAACCCATGGTGACCCGGAGGCCACAACGGCTTTCGAGGCCGCCCCATTCGTCCGCTCTGGCAACCTTCCGGGTTCGACGCTACCAGCCGCTCTCGCCGGCCCCGAAAGCGGATGTCACACGGTCTTCGGCACCTTGCCCGTGCGAGTGAGCAAGAACCGCATGACCTTGTGCCCGGTGTCGGCGGTCGGCTCGAACATCAGTGGGCAGCCGCCGTCGATCACCGTCATGCCGTGAGCGCGGCCGTAGACGGTGGCCTCGTCGCAGACGCTGCCACCGCCGAACGAGCGGTGCATCCACACACGGCGGATGCCGAGGTCGTCGCACTCCCGGACCGTGGCCTCGGCCTGGTCGGGGCGGGTGGCGATCACCACTGCCTCGACGCTGTCCGGGATGTCGTGCAGCGAGTGGTAGCACGGGTCGCCCTCGACCTTGTCGGCGTTCGGGTTGACCGCGAAGACCTCATAGCCGCGCTCGCGGAGCCGTTGGTACACGACGTTGCCGCCGTGGCCCTCCGGGTGCCGCGACACGCCGGTCACGGCGATCCTCTTGTGGGCCAGGAACTCGCCTGCTGCGTCCTTGACCGTCACCATCGTCCTCACTTTCTCCTTCAAGCGGGCTGCGGCGCCGAGCGGGGGCCACTGGGCACCGTGGGGGCCGGCCGTGTCGGGACAGTGGGTTGCGCCGTGGCCGGGTCCGGGCCGCCGGCGTCGAGGCGGAACGGCGGGTACTCGTCCCGCATCAGCAGGACGTACGCGAAGGCCCGGAAGCACCACCGGTTCATCCCCATCACGAAGTCGAACACCGGCTCCGGGTACTCGTGGCGGAATGCGTTGATCACCATCGCCACCACGGCCAGCACGGCGATGACCCCCGGTCCGGCCGTGGGGTATCACCAGCACCCACTTCACCAGCCAGAGCAGGGGCTGAGCGGTTGATCCACCCGGCCGTCCAGCCGGGCGGGATAGGTGCCGGTCGCAGTCATCGGATCGCCTCCTGTGTGGCGTCGGCGCGGCCGGCGGGCCGTGCCTCTACGCCCCAGCCAAGCGGCTATGCCGCCACCGTTGTAGGGCCGAAGGGCCCCGGCGCCGCCGCCTTCGGCCCGGCCGTGCCGCCGCCGGCCCTGCCGCCACCAGACGTGTCGCGCCAGCCCGGTCGGCGCCACCCGCCGGCCGCTACACCACCACCGGCCGCGTCGCCGGCCCCCGGGCATCGTCGCTCGGCGCGTAGGCGTCCCACGCCCGGGCCAGACGGCGCAGCGTCTCGTCCAGCACCGTCGGCTCGGCGGTGTACGGCAGCCGCAGGTGCCGGCGGTCGTCGCCTGTCGGCGACATCTGGTCGCCGGGGATGACCTCCACCCCGAAGCGCAGCGCCACCTGGGCGTACGCCGAGGCGCTCCCCGACGGGATCTCGACCCACAGCGACGGGCCGCCCTTGGGCCGCCGCCAGCGCCACGACGGCAGCAAGGTCTCGAGCAGGTCCGACACCAGACCCAGGTTGCGGTTGAGCATCCGGCGGTGGTCGTCGCGCATCTCGTCCAGGTGGGGGACGATCCGGGCGGCGATCGCCTGGTCGATCAGGGGCGAGCCCAGGTCGTTCATCGCCTTGAACTCCGTGAGCCTGGCGATCATCGCCGTCGGGCCCCGCAGCCAGCCGACCCGCAGGCCGCCCCAGGCTGCCTTCGAGAACGAGCCCGCGCTCAGCACCGGGGCGTCCGGCGGGGCGAACGCGGCGATGGGCGGCGGCCGCTCCTCGTCGAGGGGCGCGTTCTCCAGCGCGTTGTCCTCGACCACCGGGATGCCCCGCTCGGCAGCCAGCTCGGCCAGGTCGCGGCGGCGGTGGGGGGCCAGCAGGACGCCCGTCGGGTTGTGGAACGTCGGCATCACGTAGATCGCCGCGGGGTCGCCCGACTCGACCGCCCGCATGACGCCCCGGATGTCGATGCCCTCGTCGTCGACCGGGACCGACGTCACCCTCGCGCCTCTCGTGCGGAACACGTCGAGCGTGCCGCTGAAGCTGGGCGACTCGACGATCACCTCGGCCTCGGGGCGGACCAGCAGCAGCGTCGCCAGCGTGACCGCCTGCTGCGCGCCGGTCGTGATCAGCACCTGGTCGATCGTCGTCGCCGTGCCGCCCCGGGTGAGCATGTCGGCCAGCGCCTCCCGCAGCTCCGGCAGCCCGCCCGGCAGGTAGCCCGTGTGCTCCAGCAGCTTGGCGCCCTGCTCGGCGACCGCCTCCCGCATGGCCTCGGCCACCTGGGGGTGGGCCGGGAACGTGGCGCACGCCAGCGAGATCACGTCGTCGCGCACGTCGATCAGCGTCTTGTACAGCGGGCTGATGGCGAAGTCGTCGAGCGGGTCGGGCCGCCCGGGGCCCGGGCCCCGCCACGACTCGGTCGCCGGCCGTGCGATCGGCCGGACGCGGGTGCCGCTGCCCTGGCGGCTCTCGACCACGCCGTCGGCGCGCAGCGTGTCGTAGGCAGCGACCACCGTGCTGCGGCTGACCGCGAGGCGGGACGCGAGGTCACGTTCCGACGGCAGCCGCTCGCCCGGGCGGAGCCGGCCCTCCTCGGCCGCGGCCCGCAGCGAGTCGCTCAGCTTGCGGTGCAGGGGGCCGGGCCCATCCGACCACATGCCCAGGATCCGCTCGATCGGCATGTTCATACCAATGCTCCGGAATTGGCTATGGATTGGTACGTTCCTGGGCGCCAATCTACAGGCCAATCAGCCGAATGTCCAGCAAGACTGGCCTGAGAAGTGGACGGTCGATTGGATCGGACCACTGGGTGAGGAGCGACGCCATGTTCGCCATCGACTGCCCGCGTCACGGCCGCCGCGTACTCCTGGACGAGTCGCGGATCGAGAAGCAGTCCAACGGGCCCGACGGCCCGGTCACCCACTGGCGCTGCTGGTGCGGGACCCGGGGGCGCCTGGTCCGGGGCCGCGCACCAGCCACCGCGATCATCTAGCGAGTCGGGCGGGGCCCACCCCCTGGGTCCCCGCCCTCAGCTTCGGGTGTCGTCGGGGCCGGGACTGGTCCCCCCGGCCTCGGCCGCCCGCAGCTCGTCGAAGAACCCCGTGATCAGCGCCGCCGCCTCCTCGGCCCGCAGCCCGGCCGTCACCGCCACCTCGTGGTTGAGGCGGGGATCGGCGCACACGTTGTAGAGCGAACCGCAGGCGCCCGCCTTGGGGTCGGCGGCCCCGAACACGACGGCGTCGACCCGGGCGCCCACCAGCGCCCCCGCGCACATCGGGCACGGCTCGACCGTGACGACCAGCGTCGTCCCCTCCAGCCGCCACGAGCCCGACGACCTCGGCCGCGTCCCGCAGCGCCAGGACCTCGGCGTGCGCCGTCGGGTCACCGGTCAGCTCGCGCTCGTTGTGGCGCTGGGCGATCACCTCGCCGTCCCGCAGCACGACCGCGCCCACGGGCACGTCGCCGTGCAGTACGGCTGTGGCGCCCTCGTCGAGGGCCAGTCCCATGGCGGCGTCGAGATCCACGCACCGACGCTAGTGCAGCCCGCGCCGGCTCCCGACCGGCCCACCGGCATACTGGCCCGGTGGACACCGAGGACGTCCGTCTCGCCGTCTACCGCAGCTTCGTCGCCAGCGGCGACGCCCCCACGGTCGAGGCGTTGGCGGACGAGCTGGGCGCGACCCAGACCGCCGTCCGCGAGGCGCTCGCCGCCCTCCACCAGGCCCGCCACCTGGTCCTCGACGGCGGCGGCACCGGCGACCGCATCGTCATGGCCCACCCGTTCACCTCCGTGCCGCTCGGCTTCTCGGTGATGGGCGCCCGCACGCTGTGGTGGGGCGGCTGCGCCTGGGACGCGTTCGCCACGCCCCACCTGCTCCCCGACGAGGACGAGGTCCTCGTCGCCACCACCTGCCCCGCCTGCGGCGCCGCCCACGCATGGGTGGTCGGCACCACCGCGCCGCCGGCCGGCGACCAGCGGGCCCACTTCCTCGTCCCCGCCGCCCGCATGTGGGACGACGTCGTCCACACCTGCGCCCACCAGCGCCTGTTCTGCGACGACTCCTGCATCGCCGCCTGGCTCGACCGCACCGGCAGCGAGCGGGGCTACGTCATGGACCTCGCCACCCTGTGGCGCTTCGCCGCCCACTGGTACGACGGCCGCCTCACCCGCGGCTACGTCCGGCGCGAGCCGGACGCGGCCCGCGACTACTTCGCGTCGGTGGGCCTCACGGGTCCGTTCTGGGGCCTCCCCGACCCGCCCACGTGAACTCCGGCCGGTCGAGCAGCAGGTCGACGACCAGGGCGGTCCACCCGGTCTGGTGCATCGCCCCCAGCCCGGCCCCGTTGTCGCCGTGGAAGTACTCGAAGAACAACAGGTTGTCCTTCCACGCCGGGTCGGTCTGGAACCGCTCGACCCAGCCGTAGACCGGCCGACGGCCGTCCGGCCCCGGCAGCCAGATCGACACCAGCCGGTCCCGCAGGTCGTCGGCCACCTCGGCCAGCGTGCGCCGCTGCCCCGACCCGGTCGGGTACTCGACCGTGTACTCGTCGCCCAGGAACTGGTGGTACTGCCAGAGCGACCGGATCACCAGGTAGTTCACCGGCATCCACACCGGCCCCCGCCAGTTGGAGTTGCCGCCGTACATGTCGGTGCGGCCCTCGGCCGGCTCGTACTCGATGCTCGCCCCCGGCACCCCGGGGACGTCGTAGCGCTCGGTGAGGCGCTTGGAGATCGAGCGCAGGCCGTGGGGCGACAGGAACGCGTCCTCGGCGAAGAACGCGGCGAGCGTGGTGGCGAGCTGGTCCGGCGACACGAGCGACACCAGCAGCCGGCTCTCGTCGCCGGTCGTCTGCAGGCGGGCGACGAGCCGCTCGCCGGTGCGCTCCCCGGCCTCGAAGCGCCGGGCCACGCGCTTGCGCATCCGCTGGGTCCGCTCGCCGTGGCGCAGCGCCAGCTGGCCGGCGGGCAGGATCGGGAACGCGCCGACCAGCGTCTGCACCCGGATCGGCGTGACCTTGTCGCCGTCGACCAGGCGGTCGTAGAAGAAGCCGTCGACCGGGTCGTACAGCCCGGCGTCGTCGACCGCGTCGACGATCATCACGAACTGCTCGAGGAACTTGACGACCATGTCGTCGTAGACGTCGTCGTGCTCGGCCAGCCGGGCGGCGAGGACGAGCATGGCCAGCGAGTAGTAGGCCATCCAGGCTGTGCCGTCGGCCTGCTCGATGCGCATCCCCGCGGGCAGGTGCGAGCGGTCGAGCGGGCTGATGTTGTCGAGGCCGAGGAAGCCCCCGCCGAACAGGTTGTTGCCGTCGGGGTCCTGGCGGTTGAGCCACCACGTGAAGTTGATGAGCAGCTTCTGGAAGACCCGTTCGAGGAACCGGACGTCGGTCCCGCCGTCGATCCAGAACACCCGGAGGGCCGCCAGCGGGTGCACCGGCGGGTTCACGTCGTCGAAGCTCCACTCGTAGGACGGCAGCGCGCCGTTGGGGTGTTGGAACCACTCCCGCAGCAGCACGACGAGCTGGTACTTGGCGAACGCCGGGTCGATGTGGGCCCAGGCGACGGCGTGGAAGGCCAGGTCCCAGGCGGCGAACCACGGGTACTCCCACGGATCGGGCATGGCGAGGATGTCGAAGGCGTCGACGTGGCGCCACCCGGCGTTGCGCCCGTGGACGTGGCCGGGCGGCGGGGTCGGCTCGCCCGGGTCGCCGTCGAGCCAGCGGGCGACCCGGTAGGGGTACATCTGCTTGCTCCAGACCAGGCCGGCGCACGCCTGGCGCACGATCCGGGCGCGCTCGGCGTCGAGCGGCTCGGCGGGCAGCGAGGCGTAGAACTCGTCGGCCTCGGCCTGCCGGCGGGCGAACGTGTCGTCGAACGCCGCGCCCGCCCACGCGGTCGCCGGACCCCGGGAGCGGGACCGGCCGCCGCGTCGGGCCGGTGCAGCCGCAGCCGCAGCTCCGCCCGGCCGCCGCCGGGCACGTCGAGGCGGTACCACCAGGCGGCCTTGGTGCCGGTGCCCGCCGGGTTGACGGTGGCGGCGCCGGCCATGACGTGGTCGCCGATGCCGTCCTTGGGGTAGGGCGGGGACGCGGCCGCGCCGAAGACCCGGGCCGCGTTGGTCTCGTTGTCACAGAACAGGGCGGTGGGCGCCGCGCCGCCGGGCCCGGGGGCGGCCTCCAGGCGGTAGCCGCCGAGCCGGGGGTGGTCGACGACGACGGCGTCGCCGCCGGGGTCGAGCGCCAGCGCCGGCACGTCCTCGTCCCGGCCGGACCAGCGCCACGAGTTGTGGAACCACAGCGTCGGCAGCACGTGCAGCGGCGCGGCGTCGGGCCCGTGGTTCTCGACCGTGATCCGCGCCAGGACCTCGGTGGGCGAGGCCTTGGCGTAGGTGACCTCGACGATCCAGTACCGGTCGTCGTCGAACACGCCGGTGTCCATCAGCTCGAACTCGGGGTCGTTCTTGGATCGGCGGGCGTTCTCGGCCACCAGCCGCTCGTACGGGAACGCGGCCTGGGGGTAGTGGTAGCGCCACCGCAGCAGGGCGTGGCTGGGGAGGCCGTCGAGGTACCACCAGTACTCCTTGACGTCCTCGGCGTGGTTGCCCTGGGGCCCGGTCAGCCCGAACATCCGCTCCTTGAGGATCGGGTCGGCGCCGTTCCACAGCGCCAGCGCCAGGCACAGGTCGTGGCCGATGTCGGACAGGCCGGCCATCCCGTCCTCGTTCCAGCGGTAGGCGCGGGACCGGGCGTGGTCGTGGGGGAAGTAGTTCCAGGCGTCGCCGTTGTCGCTGTAGTCCTCGCGCACGGTGCCCCACGCGCGCTCGCTGAGGTAGGGGCCCCACTCGTACCAGGGGTTGGCGGTGGACAACCCGTCCTCGGCCGCCCCGGTGGCCTCGGCCAGGCGGTCGTGCTCGGCCGTCATCGGGTCCCCCCGTCGGCGGTCGGCCCTTCGATCCGCAGGACGTGCCAGCGCCACGGCCCCAGCTCGACGTAGAGGCCGTCGACGAGGTCGTCGCCCCGGCGGTAGAAGGCGACGCCGGTGGTGGGGTCGGCCAGGCGCCAGTCGCGGCCCCGCAGGTCGTCCCAGCCGACGGTGACGTGGGCCGCGACGGTGGCGTCGCCCAGGTTGACGACGATCAGCCAGCGGCCGGTATCGCCTCGCCACGACCAGGCCGCGAGGTCGCCCCACCTGTCGTTGCCCGGCCAGCCCGACGTCTCGGCCAGCGCCCACTCGCCGGTGCGCAGGGCGGGGTCGGCGACCACGCGCAGCAGCGCGCGGTGGAAGGCGGCGAGGTCGGTGTCGGGTTCCTCGGCCGGCGCCCGGCCGAGGAAGACCGGCAGGTGCACGCGGGCGCCGGTGGTCTGCCCGTGGTGGACGAGGCGCGCTCCATCTGGGTCAGCGTCGCCACGGTCGCCGCCCGCTGGCGGTCGGGCGGGAACGTCGCCGCGGCCCGGGGCTCGTCGTGGTTCTCGAGGAACCGCAGCAGGTGGGCCTGGTAGTCGGGACCGGCCGTGAGGTGCAGCCGCACCGACTCGGGCGTGCCGGACACGAGCCGGTCGTACAGCCGCTTGTCGTAGCAGTGGTCGAAGCCCTGCTGCATCAGGTCCCACTCCATGTCCCAGTAGGCCTCGGCCACGAACACGAAGCCCGGGTGGGACCGGCGGACGGCCCCGATGACGTCGACCCAGTAGTCCTCGGTCGGCGGCGGGCCGACCCGGTCGCCCCACGTCTTGGCGAACACGTCGTTCATCATCAGCATGGCCATGTCGCAGCGGACGCCGTCGCACTGGCCGGCGATGTCGCCGAGCGTCTCGACCGCCGCGGCCCGCAGCGCGGGGGAGAAGGCGTCCAGCTGGACGACGTCGCGCCATGCGGGGAAGTACGGGTCGCGCCCGTTGGCCAGCACGCGGTCGCCCACCCGGACGAACGCGGCGGGGTCGGCCCGGAGGTCGTCGTCGCTGCCGGCGACGAACACGTCGGGCCGCTCGCGGGTCCAGGGGTGGTCGGGGGCGACGTGGTTCGGCACGAAGTCCAGGACCAGCCCGACGCCGCGGTCGGCCAGGGCGGCCCGGGCCGCGGCCAGCCCCGCCGGCCCGCCGAGGTGGGGATCCACCGCGTAGCCCCGGATGCAGTAGGGCGAGCCGACCACATCGGCGTCGCGATAGTCGGGCAGGGCGGCCCGGAACGAGGCCACGAGGTCGGGGTTGGCGAGCGCGATGGCGACGCCCGCCGGGCTGCGCTCCCACACGCCCATGAGCCACACGGCGTCGGGGCCGAGCGCGGCGAGGCCGTCCCAAGCCTCGGGCGGGACCGAGCCGAGGTCGACGGGCCGGCCGGCCGCGGCGCTCAGCTCGGCGAGCCAGACCCACGCGTTGATCTCGTAGACGAGCGGATGCGCCACGTCCCCGAACCCGAGCCGGCCCACGCCGCCAGTGTCCCGCCGCGGCGCGGCGGCGCGCCTCACCCCCGGGGATGAGCGGGGTCCCCGGGCCCGCCGCGGCGCCCCTGGGTAGGGTGCACTCTATGCCCGACGCCGTCGACCTCCGCCCGATCCCCGGACCGATCCCGAGCCTGATGCCGTCGGGCTACGACCTGGCCGACGTGGGCTACGTCGAGGAGGAATACCTGCTGGCGGGGGTGGCCGAGTCGTATCACCTCGTCGGCGAGCGGACGCCGGACGGGCAATGGACGGCCGAGCCGGACGGCCGGTCGCCGTACCGCACCCGGCTGCTCGTGCGCCGGCCGGTCGATCCCGACCGGTTCAGCGGGACCGTGCTGGTCGAGTGGCACAACGTCTCGGCCGGCCTGGACGCCTCGCCCGACTGGAGCTACCTGCACCGGCACCTCCAGCGCCGGGGCGACGCCTGGGTCGGGGTGTCGGCCCAGAAGGCCGGCATCGACGGCGGCGGCGTCGCCGACGGGCTGCACCTCAAGCTCGCCTGGCCCGACCGCTACGGCCGGCTCGACCACCCGGGCGACGCGTTCGCCTTCGACATCTTCAGCGCCGCCGGCCGGGCGGTCCGGGGCGACGGCGGGGCGTCGGTGCTGGGGCCGCTGCCGGCGACCCGGGTCCTGGCCGCGGGGGAGTCCCAGTCGGCCATGTACCTCACCGCCTACGTCAACGGCGTCGACCCGCTCGCCGCGGTGTACGACGGGTTCCTCGTCCACGGCCGCCCGGCCGCGGGCGCCCCGTTCGCCGCCACGACCACCGGCCGGGCCGAGCTCCAGGCCGCGATGGCCGCGGTGACGAGCGCCCGGGGCGAGCACATCCGGGCCGACGCCCGGGTGCCGGTGATCGTCCTCCAGAGCGAGACAGACGTCATCCTCATGGGCGGCGGCCGGGCCGGGCAGCCCGACGGCGACCGGGTGCGGCAGTGGGAGGTGGCCGGCGCCGCCCACGCCGACTCGTACCTCGTGCGGGTCAGCTTCGGCGACGACGGCAGCCTCGACCCCGCCACGTTCGCCGGGCTGCTCGCCCCGGTGAGCGAGCTGTTCGGCATGGCCACGGGTGCGCCGATCAACGCCGGGCCCCAGCAGCACTACGTGGCCCAGGCCGCCTACGAGCACCTCGACCGCTGGGCCGCGGGCGGTCGCGCCGCCGCCGGTCGCGCCCCGGCTCGACGTGGCCGCGGGCGGCGACCGGTTCGCCACCGACGCCGACGGCATCGCCACGGGCGGCCTGCGGACGCCATGGGTCGACGTGCCCCGCGAGGTGCTGTCGGGGCTGGGGCAGACCGGCGAGGGGTTCGCGTTCCTGTTCGGCATGACGGCCCCGCTGGCGCCCGAGCGCCTGGCCGCGCTCTATCCCGGCGGCCGGGACGACTACGTCGCCCGGTTCGCCGCCGCGCTCGACGACACGGTCGCGGCCGGTTACCTGCTCGCCGCCGACAGGGACGAGATCCTGGCGGTCGCCACGGCCGCCGTCGCCGGCTGGTAGCCCGTACGCGGATCTTGACCGCCGCCGGCGGCGGTGCGCGGAGTGCGGGCATGACTACGCGCTGGAGAGTTCGTCCCACCCGCCCCCTCGTCTCGCTCGCCGCGGTCGCGGCCGGGGCTCTCGCCCTCGTCATGTCTCTGACCGTCACGGCCTCGACCGGCTCGCCCGCGAGGGGAGCGATCGGCGACGACGGACCGAAGCCCACGATCGTCCTCGTCCACGGCGCGTTCGCCGACGGCTCGTCGTGGAACGGCGTGATCCGCCGGCTCCAGCACGACGGCTTCCCGGTCATCGCCCCGGCCAACCCGCTGCGCGACCTCGCCGGCGACTCGGCCTACATCGAGAGCGTCCTGGCCACGATCGACGGGCCGGTCGTGCTGGTCGGCCACTCGTACGGCGGCGCGGTCATCACCAACGCGGGCGCGCACGCGCCCAACGTGAAGGCCCTGGTGTACGTCGCCGGGTTCGCCCTCGACCAGGGCGAGAGCCTGGCGGCCATCGGCGCCCAGTTCCCGAACAACCAGGTCGGCCCGGCGACGGTGGTCCGGCCCTTCCCCCAGCCCGACGGCTCGACGGGCACCGACCTGTACCTCGCGGTGGACCAGTTCCGCGAGGTCTTCGCCGCCGACGTGCCGAGGCACACGACCGACCTGATGGCGGCCGCCCAGCGGCCGCTGGCGCTCGCCGCGGTCCTGGCCCCGTCGGCCGACGCCGCCTGGCGTGACCTGCCGACGTGGTACCTGGTCTCCAAGGACGACCACACCATCGACCCCGAGGCCGAGCGGTTCATGGCCCAGCGGGCCAACGCCGAGACGATCGAGGTCAACGCCTCGCACGCGGTCGCGGTCTCCCGCCCGGGCAAGGTCGCCGACCTGATCGAGGCCGCGGCGGCCAGCACCGGCTGACGCCGACGCCGCCCCAGGCTCGCAGCCCGTGCCGGACCCGGTCCCGGCCCGGGCTGCGAGCCGAGGGACACAATGGCGCCGTGGCCCGGTCGGAGGAGGCGTGACGATGGCCAAGCTGGACAAGCGGTTCGACGCCACGATGCGCAAGAGCGGCAGCAAGGGCGGGTGGACCTACGTCGTGATGCCGGGCTCGGCGGAGTATTTCGGCACCCGCGGGCTGGTCAAGGTCCGGGGCACGGTCGACGGCCACCCCTTCCGCAGCTCGTTCATGCCGCTGGGCGACGGCACGCACATGCTGCCGATCAAGGCCGAGACCCGCCGGGCGATCGCCAAGGAGGCGGGCGGGACGGTCACGGTCCGGCTGGAGGAGCGGATCGAGTCCTGATCCCGGCGACCGATCTCGGCTTCTGGCAAGGGCCCTCCGAGACGGGCCGCGAGGCGAAGTCGGCCGTGGACCGGTACGCCTGAGCCGCAACCTCACCACTTGTAGTATCAACGATGCGGTTGAACCTCGACGAGGGTGCGCCGGTGGTCGTGCGGCGACGCCTGTTCCGGCTGGACGGGCAGCCGGTGGCGTTGTGCGACAGCTACTACCCGGCCGAGTGGGCTGAGGGCACCGCCATCGCGGAGATGGACAACATCAGTGGCGGCGTGCACGCGCTGATCGAAGACCCGGCTGGACCGGTTCGTCGCTCGGTTGCTCGGTCGGTCGATGACCTGGTGGCGAGGATGCCGGTACCCGACGAGGTGCAGCGCCTCGACCTTCCGCCCGGGATGCCGGTGGTTCGTGTCGTGCGGACGATCTATGACGTCGACGACGCCCCCCTCGAGGTGCAGGACACGGTGGCCGCAGCCGATCGCCACACCTTCCGGTACGAGGTCTCCATGCGATGACCGCGAGCGCACGACTCCGCCTCGGAGCGTGCCTGTCGCTGTCAGGCCGATTCGCGCAGTTCGGCGTCCAGGCGGCGAACGCCTTGAAGGTCTGGAGCGAGCTGGACGGTGCCGCGGACATCGTGATCGAGGACGACCGCAGCGACCCTGAAGCAGTCGAGGACGCCATGAAGAGCGTGGCCGCTCGCTGTGACGTCGCTGCTCGGGCCCTACTCGACGCAACTCGTTCGGCGGGCGGCCCGCATCGCCCAAGCGTCGGACTGGCTGCTCTGGAACCACGGCGGCGCGGGCGACGACGTCGAGGCATCGGCGCCCGGGCATCTCGTGTCGATCTTGACTCCCACCAGTCGCTATGCCGAGCCCTTCCTTCGCCGCATCGCGGCGGACGGTGTCGAGCGAGCCCTGTGGATCAAGCACGGCCCCGGCCGCTTTGGCCGCCAGGTCGCGCAAGGCGCCGCAGCCTCTGCCCGACACATCGGGATCGAAGCGGTCGTGGTGGGGCCCGACGACAAGCTCGATCCGACCGCCACACCGTGGCACCTCTTCGTGGCCGGCACGTTCGAGGACGACGTCGCGATCGTCCAGCAGGCGATGCAGATGTCCAGCCCGCCGCAGCTGATCTGTTCGGTGGCCGCCGGCGTGCGATCGTTCAGCACCGCGCTCGGCCGGGACCCGACCGGCACCCTCGGCGTCGGCCAGTGGTACCCCGGCGTCACGCCGCCGGCCCGTCTCGGACCCGACGAAGAGACGTTCCTCCGTGCTTATGCCAAGGCCTTCGGCGGCACCCCCGACTATCCCGCCGCGCAGGCTGTCGGCGCGGCTGTGATCGCAAGCCACGCCACTCGACTTGCCAGTAGTACGAACCGCGAGCTGCTGTGGTCGGTCGCCACTCGACTGGACACATCGACGCTCTTCGGCGCGTTCGCTGTCGATCCGGTCACCGGCGCTCAGGCCAAGCACGAGGCCGCGCTCGTGCGATGGGGAGACGCCGGCCTGAGACCGGCGTAGACACACCCGTCTCCCCGCGACGTCAAGCCTCTCGACGACTACGCCGAACGCAGACGGCGCGATGGTCGAGCACCGCGAGATCGCGGTGGGTCCCGCCGGCGGGTTCGATGCCACCTGGCTCCGGGCCTACCGTCCGCCGGGCCCCGGGCCCGATCCCGCCGTCGAGGACTTCACGCTGTTCGCCTCCGCCGGCGCGCCGCTCCCGCGCCCGCGGCCTCCGCCTCGGCGAGCCGGTCGAGCGCGTCGCGCATGTAGACCAGCGCCTGGCGGCGGTCGTCGAGCGCCGGCCCCGCCGCCGCACCGTCGCCGGCGAGCGCCGCATCGGCGGCGACGCGGGCCGCTGCGTCGGCGACCAACGCCTTGTACGGCAGGCTGCCGTCGAGGGCGCCCGTGGCGTCGAGGTGGTCGAGGATGCGGGCGGCCTCCGCCAGGTTCCCGGCGGCGGCCATGAGGTTGACGAACTCGATGCATCCCAGCCCGGCCAGGTACAGGTTCTCGTGGTCGAGCAGCTCGTCGACGTACGCACGCAGCCGCCGGAAGGCGCCCGCCCGGTCGCCCCGCCGCAGCGCCGCCTGCGCGTCGAGCGGGTTCTTGAGCGAGTGCGTGCGCGCAGGCACGGCGACGCGAGCCGCCTCGTCGAACAGCCGCCACGCCTCGTCCTGGCGCCCCTGCAGCGACGCCGTCGTGGCGAGCTGCGTCAGCGCCCAGTTGAGGCACGTCGGCGGGCCCGCCTCGCGGTAGCGCTCGGCGCTGGGCACGAGATGGGCGTCGTGGTCATCCAGCCGCCCGCTCATGATGAACGCGAACCCGAGGCCGGCGATCTCGAAGAGGTCGGCCACGTAGTCCTCGCCCTGCCGGCGGAGCCCGTCCAGGGCCCGCGGCGCCCACTCGGCCATCGTCGGGTAGTCCTGGTAGACGAAGCCCCGGGCGAAGTGGATCATCGGATGGTCCGGCTCGCCGTAGCGGGCGACGAGCCGCTCGTAGCCGTCGCGGTCCAGGTGGCGCATGTAGCGGCGGGCCGCCCACGTCAGCCCGAACACGACGAGGTCCTCGTCGTCGGGGCCCGCCAGGGCGACGATGCGCTCGGCCCAGTCGCCGACCTCGCTCCGGCTGCGCACGTAGACCTCGGTGACGATGGGTCGGATCAGCTCCCGGGCGAGGGCCCCGTCGCGGGTGGCGCACGCCCAGTCGACGGCGGCCCGGAGGTTGGGCCACAGCTCGTCGAGTCGGGCGACGGCCTCGAACTCGCCGGTCCCAGGGAGGAGGCGCCCCACGTGCGTCACCCGGTCGAGGCACCACCGGGCGTGGCGCCCGGCGACCAGGTCGGTGTGCCCGCTTGCGGACAGGTGCTCGGCGCCGTACTGGCGCATGGTCTCGGCCAGCCGGAAGCGCCGACCGAACGGGCCGGACTCGACCATCACCATCGACCGGTCGACCAGGCCGCCGAGCAGGTCGTCGACGTCGGCGTCGTCGAGGCCGGCGCCGCCGGCCACCGTCTCCGCGGCGGCGAGGTCGAACGGGCCGGCGAAGATCGACAGCCGCTGGAACAGCACCTGCTCCGGCCCGGTCAGCAGGTCGTAGGACCACTGGATCGTCGCCCGCATCGTCCGGTGGCGCTCGACGCTGGTGCGCCGGCCCCCGGTCAGGAGCCGCAGGCGGTCGTCCAGCCGCTCCACCAGCTCGGCGGGCGACAGGGTGGCGGTGCGGGCGGCCGCGAGCTCGATGGCGAGGGGCACGCCGTCGAGGCGCCGGCAGATCTCCTCGACGTCGTCCCGGCTGGCCTCGGGGTCGTACGGCGGGGGAGAGGGCCGCAGCCCGCTCGGTGAACAGCTCGACACCGGCGCCGGCCGGGTCGAGAGGCGCCACCGCGACGAGCTGCTCGTGGCCGTTGCCCAGCCCGAGGCCCTCGCGGGACGTGGCCAGCACCCGCACGTTGGGGCAGCCCTCGGCGACGGCCCGGGCCAGCTCGGCGACGCCGTCGACGACGTGCTCGCAGTTGTCCAGGACGAGGAGGTCCCGCCGGGGTTGCAGGACCGCCACGACGGCCTGGGTCAGCGTCCGGCCGGGGGTCTCCCGGACCTCGAGGACCGCGGCGACCGCCCGGGGCACGTCCGTGGGCGAGGCGACGACGGCCAGGTCGATCAGCCACGCCCCGCCCGCCCCGCCGGCCAGGTCCGCCGCGGCCCGCCCGGCCGCGGCCAGTGCGAGCCGGGTCTTCCCGATGCCACCCGGGCCGACCAGGGTCACGACCGGCGAGGAGGCGAGCGCGTCGGCGACGCCGTCGAGGTCCTCGTCCCGGCCGATCAGGCGGCCCAGCCGGCGCGGCAGGTTCCCACGCCGGCCCTCGGCGGTGCGCAGCGGCGGGTGCTCCCCGTCGCCGACCTGGAGGACGCGCTGCTCGGCGACGACGCCGTCGAGGCGGAACATGCCCAGGTCGCGCAGGTCGCAGTCGGCGCCCGTCTCGCCGACGTCGCCGGCGTCGAGCAGGGCGGCGGTCACGCCCGACGCCAGCGTCTGCCCGCCGTGCCCGGCGGCCGCGAGCCGGGCGGCCACGATCACCGCGGGGCCGAAGTAGCCCCGGGCCCGCTCCTGCGTCTCGCCGGTGTGCAGGCCGATCCGCACCCGGACCGCCGCCCCGCCCGGCCAGGGCTCCCGGGTCATGGCCGCCTGGACGTCGGTGGCCCAGGCCGCGGCGTCGGTCGCCCGGTGGAAGGCGACGCCGAACGAGTCGCCGCCGGTGGCGAACACATAACCCCCGTGCCGCTCGGCGGCGTCCCGGACCAGCTGGTCGTGCCGGCCAAGCGCCGCCACCGCCTTGTCGCGGTGCAGGGCCCACAGCCGGGCCGAGTCGTCCACGTCGGAGAAGCCGAAGGTGACCGTCCCGGTCGGCGGCCCCAGCGCCGAGCCCTGCGCCGACCGCTCGACCCGCAGCCGCTCGTCGTGGCCGAGGACCTGTGCCTCCAGCTCCCGCAGGCGGGGACCCGGTTCGATCCCCAGCTCCTCGACGAGGTGGTGGCGGGCCCGGCGGTAGGCGGCCAGCGCGTCGGCCTGGCGCCCCACCCGGTAGAGCGCGGTCATGAGCAGCGCCCACAGCCCTTCCCGGAAGGGATGGTCGCGCCGTGAGCTCGGTGAGCGGTCCGATGGCGGCGGCCGCGTCGGTCTCGACGCTGCGGGCCAGGTGCAGCTCGACGGCGCCGAGCCACTGCTCGACCAGGGCGTCGACTGTCGCGGTCAGGCCCGGCGCCTCGAGCCCCGCCAGCGGTGTCCCCGTCCACTCGACCAGCGCCGCCTCCACGTCGCCCGCGGCGAGCAGGCGCTGGAAGCGGACGACGTCGACGGCGTCCGGATCGACGTCCAGGCGGTAGGCGGCGCCGGTCCGCCCGATGGCGCCGGCCCCGACGCCCTTGCGCAGCCGCGTCACGTACGACTGGAGCGTCTTGCCGGCCGTGCGCGGCGGCTGCGCCCCCCACACCAGCTCGACAAGGCGTGACACCGGCACGGCCGAGCCGGCGCTCAGGGCCAGCACGGCGAACACCGTCTGGCACTTCGCCGGGCCGACGTCGGCCGGCGTCCCGGCGCCGTCGGTCACCCGGACCCCACCGAAGAGGCGGATCTCCACCACCCCAGGATCGTGCATCTGGCCGGTTGCGTCACCCCGGACGCCCGGTTGCGTCCCGGTTGAGCCGCAGGCCCCGGGCTCAACCGGGACGCGGGTGGACTCCCGCCGCCGGTCAACCGGCGTCGGTCACGGTCGCGCCATGAGGCGTGTCACTGCATG
The DNA here is from genome assembly GCA_963830865.1 of uncultured Acidimicrobiales bacterium. Lineage (GTDB taxonomy): Bacteria > Actinomycetota > Acidimicrobiia > Acidimicrobiales > VFJN01 > ZC4RG19. The sequence continues at coordinate 281,376 of CAWHNU010000006.1, forward strand.
GTGCTTCGACCACCGGATCGCCGCCGTCGGCCTGTGGCTGGCCGGCCTGGTCGCCGCCTTCGGCGCGGCGGGGGCGCTCGGCCCGGCCTACGACTCGGTGCTGAACATCCCGGACTCGGACAGCGCGGACGGCTTCGCCGCGCTCGAACGGCACTTCCCCGACCTGGGGATCGGGAACCTGTCCGGGACGATCGTGTTCCGGGCCGAGCAGGGGGTGGACGACCCGGAGGTCCGGGCGGCCATGGAGGACCTGTTCGCCCAGGTCGAGGCTGGGTTCCCCGGCGACGACGGCGTGCCCCGCCACCCGGGCGCCACGGTCGTGTCGCCCTACGCCCCGGGGGGCGAGGGGCAGGTCGCCCGGGCCGGGCCCCTGGCCGGCGAGCTGGCCTACGCCCAGCTCAACCTTGCGCCGAGCGTCGACATGACCGAGGCGTCCCTGCTCGGCGGCGCGATCGACGAGCACGCGCCGGCGATCGAGGGCCTGGAGGTGGTGCCGGGCGGCGGGTCGCTCGCCGCCTACGCGCCGCCGGACAGCGAGCTGATCGGCCTGGCGTTCGCCGTGGTGATCCTGATCGTGGCGTTCGGGTCGGTGCTGGCCATGGGCCTGCCGGTCGCGGTCGCCCTCAGCGGCGTCGGCGCCGGGATCGCGGCGACGCTCCTGCTCAGCAACGTCTACGCCATCCCGGACTTCACGCTGACCATCGGCGTGATGATCGGGCTGGCGGTCGGCATCGACTACGCCCTGTTCATCGTCACGCGCTACCGGGAGGGCATGCACGCGGGGATGGGGCCGCGGGAGGCGACGCTCGCCGCCATGGACACCGCCGGCCGGGCGGTCACCTTCGCCGGCATCACCGTGGTGATCTCGCTGCTCGGCATGCTGCTCATGGGCATCCGGCTGGTCGCCGGGGTCGGCATCGGGGCGTCGGTCACCGTGCTGCTGACGATGGTCAGCGCCCTCACGCTGCTCCCCGCGCTGCTGGGCCTGGCCCGGGAGCGGCTCGAAGTGACCCGGTGGCGGGGCCTGATCGCCGCCGGCCTCGTGGCCCTCGCCCTGCTCGGGGCGGGGCTCGGCGTGGCGCCGCTGGCCGCCGCGGGCGCCGGCCTGGCGGCGGCCACCCTGCTGGCGAGCCTGGCCGTGGCGCCCCTGCGCGGGAAGGTGCCGCGGCGGGAGCCCCGGCCGGTGCAGCAGACGGTCGCCCACCGCTGGAGCCGCCGGATCCAGCGGAGCCCCTGGCTGTGGCTCGGCGCCGGGACGATGGTGCTGCTGGTCCTGGCGTCCCCGCTCCTCGGCATCCGGCTCGGCGTCGCCGACGAGGGCAACAGCCCCGAGGGCAGCTACACCCTGCGGGCCTACGACCTGCTCGCCGAGGGCTTCGGGCCGGGGTTCAACGGGCCGCTCGTGATCACCGCCGTCGCCGGCCCGACCGCTGTCCCCGGCGACCCGACGGCGGCCGCGCAGGCGCTCGGCGCGGCCCTCGCTCGGACCCCCGGGGTGGCGTCGGTCACCGAACCGCTCGCCGACGACCCCGCCGATCCCGGCGCCTTCGTCCTGACCGTGGTCCCGACGACCGCGCCGCAGGACGAGGCCACGAGCGCGCTCGTGTCCCGGCTGCGCCAGGACGTGATCCCCGCCGCCGTCGGCGGTTCCGGGCTCGACGTCGACGTCACCGGCTCGGCCGCCGCCAACATCGACCTCACCGACTACCTGGGCCAGCGGGTGTTCCTGTTCTTCGGCGCCGTGCTGGCGCTGTCGTTCCTGCTGCTGATGGTCGTGTTCCGCTCGCTGCTGGTCCCGCTCAAGGCCGTGGTGATGAACGTCCTGTCGATCGCCGCCACCTACGGCGTGCTCGTGGCGGTGTTCCAGTGGGGCTGGGGCGGGTCGCTGCTCGGCATCGCCGGGGCGCCGATCGAGCCGTTCATGCCGATGATCCTGTTCGCCATCGTGTTCGGCATGTCGATGGACTACGAGGTGTTCCTGCTCTCGCGGGTGCGGGAGGAGTACGACCGCACGGGCGACCCCGTCGGGTCCGTCGCCGACGGCCTGGCGGGCACAGCCAAGGTGATCACCGCGGCGGCGGCGATCATGGTCGTCGTCTTCGGCGCCTTCGTGTTCGAGGACGACCGGCTCATCAAGATGCTCGGCGCCGGCCTGGCGACCGCCGTCATCCTCGACGTCACGCTGGTCCGCATGCTGTTGGTGCCCGCCACCATGGAGCTGCTCGGGGCCCGGAACTGGTGGCTCCCGGGCTGGCTGGACCGGCGCCTGCCCCGGGTCGCCGTCGAGCGGCGCCAGCCGCGACCGGCGCTCTCGCCCCAACCCGTCGACGCCTGAGAGGCTGCGCCGATAGGTGTAGCCGTGGTCAGCCCTTCACGGCGCCCATCGTGAAGCCGGAGACGAAGCGTTCGAGCAGCAGGTTGAAGACGAAGGCGATCGGGAGCGCGACCAGCAGGGCCGCCGCCTGGAGCTCCTGCCAGTGGAAGACGTCGCCCAGGACCAGCTCCGTGGGGACGCCCACGCTGACCGTCTTCTCGCTGCTGGACGAGACGAACACGCTGGCGTAGAGGAACTCGTGGGCCGACAGGGTGAACGCGAACACCACCACCGCCACGATGCCGGGGAACGCCAGCGGGACCGCCACCCGCCAGAACGCGGACAGGCGGCTGTAGCCGTCGACCATCGCCTGTTCCTCGATGTCGCGGGGGATCGACTTGAAGAAGCCCATCAGCAGCCACACCGACACCGGGATCGTGATGGTCGGGTACAGCAGCACCAGCCCCCACCGCGAGTTCTGCAGCCCCAGGTTGGCGATCAGCCGGGAGAACGAGACGAACAGCAGCGACGGCGGGATGAGGTACACCAGGAAGATCGTGATGCCCAGCGCCCCGCTCCACCGCAGCGGCAGCCGGGCGATGCTGTAGGCGGCCGGGAGCGCCAGCAGCAGCGTGATCACCACGACGCAGCCGCCCACCAGCAGCGTGTTGCGCAGGAACGTGAGGAAGCCCGTCGACGTGAACAGGTAGTCGAGGTGCTCGGTGGTCGGATCCAGGTTGTACCTGAACGGGTTGTTCCCCGGGGCGTACAGGTCCTGGTCCCGCTTGAACATGATGATGCCCTCGACGATGAACGGGAACGCGGCCAGGAGCGCCGCCACGATCGCCACCGTGTACAGCGTGATCCGGGACACCACGTGGCGGCGCCGGGCCTGCCGCCGCTGGCGCTCGATCGGCGTCGGGCCGGCGGAGACCGTGGTCACGTCACCTCCCAGCGCCGGACCGCCCGGAGGATCAGGATCGTGGCGGCCAGCAGCAGCGGCAGCAGGAAGACCGCCACGGCCGCGCCCTGGGCCAGGTTGCCGCCGTCGATGCCCTTGACGTACGCCCAGCTCGCCAGCACCTGGGTCTCGTTGGTCGGGGCGCCGTTGGTCAGCACCCGCACCAGGCTCATGTCGGTGAAGGTGATGATGGCGCCGAACAGCACCGCCACCGCGATCACCGGCAGCGTCAGCGGGATCGTCACCTCCCACAGCCGCCGCCAGAAGCCGGCCCCGTCCACCGACGCCGCGTCGTTGATGTCGTCGGGGATGGCCGTCTGCCCGGCCAGGATGATCACCGCCGCCAGCGGCACCAGCCGCCACACCTGGACCCCGATCACCGACGCCTTGGCGAGGCCCGAGCGGCCCAGCCACACCATGTGGCGCCCGTCCTCCAGCAGCCCCACCTGCCAGAGGATCCAGTCGATCGGGCTCAGCAGCGAGTCGAGCATGAACACCCAGGCGATCGCCCCCAGCGCCGCCGGCGTGGTCCACGGCAGGATGATCAGGAACCGCACCACCCACTTGCCCCGGAAGTCGGCGGTGAAGATCAGCGCCACGATGTTGGCGAGCACCACCGTGAACACCAGCGTGACCGCGGTGAACACGAACGTGTTGACCAGCGCCTGGCGGAACACCGGGTCGCGCAGGTTGGCCCGGTAGTTCTCCAGCCCCACCCAGTCGAACCCAGGGTTGCCCGCCGTGACGTCGCTGAAGCTGTAGGCGATGGCGATCACGAACGGCACCGCCACCAGCGCCACGATGTAGACGATCGCCGGCAGCAGCATCACCCGGGCGAGGACGCCCTCGCGGTCCGCGAGCCCCGGCCTCACCGCGCCATCTCCGTCTCCGGGTCGAAGCTGCACAGGTCGTCCTTGCGGACCACGAACTCGTAGCTCGTCCCGGTTTCGATCGGGGTCAGCACCGTCGCGGGCAGCCGGACGATCACCGGCGTCGGCTCGCCCAGCCCGGTCGCCAGCCCGTGGAGGTGGCGGTCGCCGGACAGGTACTCGATGCGCTGCACGTCCAGCGTCCAGGGCAGGTGGCCGTCCAGCACATCGCCGAGCACCTCCGCGGGCAGCGCCTTCTCCGGCCGGAAGCCGACGATGTCGTCGCCCGAGCGGATGAGGTTCATCGGCGGCGAGCCGAGGAACGTGGCGACGAACGTGTCGGCCGGCGCCTCGTACACCGCCTGGGGCGGCCCGACCTGGCGGACCTGCCCGTCGAGCATGACGACGATCCGGTCGCCCATGCCCATCGCCTCCACCTGGTCGTGGGTGACATAGATCGTCGTCGTCCCCACCCGGTCGTGGAAGCTCTTGAGGTCGTCCCGGGCCGTCGCCCGCAGCTTGGCGTCGAGGTTGGACAGCGGCTCGTCGAGCAGGAACACGCTCGGCTCCCGCACCAGCGCCCGGGCCAGCGCCACCCGCTGGCGCTCGCCGCCGGACAGCTGCCGGGGTCGCCGCGAGAGCAGCTCGCCCAGCCCGAGCAACTCGGCCGCCTCCTCCGCCCGCGCCCGGCGCTTGTCTCCGGGCACCCGCTCGGCCTTGAGCGGGAACTCGATGTTCTGGCGCACCGTCTTGTGGGGGTAGAGGGCGTAGCTCTGGAACACCATGGCGATTCGCCGCGCCCGCGGCGGTAGCCCGTTGACGACCTCGCCCCCGATGCGGACCTCGCCCGCGGTCGGCTGCTCGAGCCCGGCGATCATCCGCAGGAGCGTCGTCTTGCCGCACCCGGACGGACCGAGCAGCACGAGGTACTCGCCCTCCTCGGTGGCGAGGTCGACCCCGTCGACCGCGGGCCGTGGCGAGCCCCCGAAGGTCTTGGTGAGCCCGACGGCCTCGACGCTGACAGCCACGGCGCCCCGCTCAGGCCGATCCGCCGACCAGGCCCTGCGCCCGCCAGCGGTCGAAGATCCGCGTGATCTGGGACTCGGCGTCGGCCACCGACGCCTCGCGGGTCCATCTCGCCCCGGGCGGCCTTGGCCATCATGTTGGGGATGATGTTGGTGCCGAACACCTCGCCGATGGCGGGGCTGGTCGGCCCGGGGTAGCCGACGTTGGCCGTCCACTTCACGACGTCGTCGAAGTTCATGAACCCGAGCTTGTCGGCGGGCTGTCGAGCCGAACGGGTCGTCCCCGATCCAGGCGTCGAGGTTGGGGACCCGCTCGATGAACGCCGGGAAGTCGTAGAGCTTCGAGTTGTAGGTGGCGTGCGCGTAGTTGGCCGTGTAGTGGAGCAGGAACTCCTGGGCCGCGTCGGGGTTGCCGGCGTGGTTGGGGACGATCCAGTTGTAGAGCACGTGCTGGGCGGCCAGCGCCCGCTCGGGGCCCTCGAGGGCGGGCACGAAGAACACGTCGTTGGCCACGACCGGGTTCTGCTCCTGGGCGGTCCGGTAGGCCGAGATCGAGTTGAGGATGTACGACAGCGACCCGGCCGCCATGCCCTGGTTGTTGGACGCGGCGTTCCAGGCGAACACCTCGTCGGTCATGGCCCCGCCGAACAGCGTCGGCCATGTACTCCACCGCCGCCACCGTCTCGGGCGAGTTGATGACCACGTTCTCGCCGTCGTCCTGCACCGAGGCGCCGAACGACCACATCAGCGCCAGGCCGGCCATGTTGGAGTCGATCTCCTGCGACATGCCGATGCCCAGCTGCACCCCCTGGCTCTCGCGGATCTCCTTGCCCCCCTCCAGCAGGTCGTCCCACGACGAGGGGCCGTCGGGCAGGCCGACCGCCTCCCACAGCGACCGGCGGTAGTTGCCGGGGTCGGGGGCCCAGCCGGGCGCGTAGGCGAAGTACTTCTCGGTGTTGGGGTTGAAGCTCGACGCCCGGCACACGTCGAGCATCTCGCCGTAGCGGTTCTCGGCCTCGCTGACCACGTCGGTCATGTCGAGGACGCTCGGCTCGAACTGCGGGATCGCCGAGATGTGCTGGATGAGGTCGTGGCCGGAGCCCGCGGCGATCTGGGAAGTGATCTGGCCGATCACCTCGGCGGTGTTGATGTGGTCGACGGTGACGTTGACGCCCACCTGCTGGCCCCAGTCGCGGGCGAACCCGTCGAACCACTCGTCGTGGCTCGGCACGAAGTGGCTCCACATGAGGATGCGCAGGTCGCCCGACAGCGCGGACGCCGGGTCCTCGAGGATGGTCGACGCCGGCGCGCCGACGTCCTCCGGGCGCGCCGTCGTGGGCGACGCCTCCTCCTCGTCCCCGCCGCACGCCGACAGCAGCGGCGGCGCGAGCGCGCTGGCGGCGATGCCCTGCAGGAACCCTCGCCGGGTGATGCTGAATGGTCGAGCGACGGAGCGCATCGTCCTTCCCCCTGATCGCGCCGCCTGTGTCTCTAGCTCGTCCAATACCGCGGCGGTCGCCCCGGCATACTTGGCGGTGTTAACGGGCATCCCGCCGGAGACCTGCCGTCAGGCGGCGCGGAGGGTGGAGATGGTGTCGGCGATCCAGTCGGCTTCGACGGGGATGGACGTGAATCCGGCGTAGAGCTTGGTCGTGCTGTCCGCGCCGAGGGACGTGACGCCGACCTGCCGGAGGCGCTCGCTGCACGGGTCGCGCACGAGGAGCGGTCCGCCGGAGTCGCCCCGGTTGATGGTCGAGCGGTGCTCGACGCCCTTGGTGCAGATGGTGGTGGGGGCGTGGTAGAGCGGTCGGGTCCAGAAGACGTCGGTGCCGCAGGACGCCTCCTCGTCGAGCACGGCCTGGGCGCTGGACTGCAGGCTGGTGGCCATCACCTCGCAGACCGGCGGGGCGTTGGTGCAGCCCCAGCCGGTGGTGACGACGTGGCTGCCGACGCGGGGCTCGGCCGTGGCGAGCGCGACCGTCGGGGTCGACTGGGGGGTGGCCAGCCGGAGGACGGCGATGTCGTCGCGGTTGTCGACGCTGAGGTCGAAGGTCTCGGGGACGGCGTGGCCGAGGGTGGCGGCGCGGGGCGCGGCGGGCCAGCCGGGGATGTCGGCGCCCACGACCGCGACGATCCCGCCCTGGGGGACGCCGGCGACGCAGTGGGCGGCGCTGAGCACGATGTCCGGCTCGACGAGCGTGCCGCCGCAGCGGGGGCTGTCGGGCGTCCCGGCCAGGCGCAGCGACACCATGAACGGGTACGCGGCGATGTCGGCGGCCTCGCCCCGGTGGATGGCCAGGGCCGGCGCCTCGGGCACCACCGCCAGCACGGCGAGCAGCACGCCGGCGACCGCCATCCGGATCGGGCGTGACCGCGAGAGCATGCGACCTCCTCCGCTCGCCAGTATCGCAAGCTCGCCGCGCCCACGGGGCGGTCAGGGGGATCCCGCCGCGTCCGGCAGACTTGGGGCGTGGCGACCGGTGCGGCGGAGCCGACGACGTGGCGCGCCGCCTTCGAGCGGCTGCGGTCCGAGGGGCCGTCGCGCCCCGAGGAGTGGACGGCGCTGGCGACCGCGGCCTACCTGACCAGGCCGGACGACTGGGACGGCTGGTGCGCCCGGGCGTTCCAGGCCTGTGCCGACGCCGGCGACCGGGCGCGGGCGGCGCGCTGCGGGTTCTGGCTCGGCTTCGGCCTGCTCGACGTCGGGGACGCGGGCCGCGGCGGGGGTGGCTGGCGCGCGCCGCCGAGGTCCTCGACGAGGCCGGCGTCGACTGCGCCGAGCGGGGCCTGCTGCTGACCCCGGCGGCGCTCGGGCGGCTCGAGGGCGGCGACGCCGCCGGGGCACTCGACCTGTTCACGGACATCTGCCGGGTGGGCGAGCGGTTCGGCGACGCCGACGTGGCGACGCTCGGGTGCCTCGGACGGGGCCAGGCGCTCATCGAGCTGGGTGACAGGGATGCCGGCCTCGCCCAGCTGGACGAGACGCTGGTGGCGGTGGGGACGAGGTCGCTGACGCCGCCGATCGTCGGCCTGATCCTGTGCGCGGCGATCGCCACGTGTCAGCGCATCCTCGACGTGCCGCGGGCCCGCGAGTGGACCTCGGCGCTGAGCCGCTGGTGCGACGCCCACCCCGACCTCGCGCCCTACCGCGGGCAGTGCCTGGTGCACCGGGCGCAGGTGCTGCGGCTGCACGGGGCGTGGCCCGACGCCGCGTCGGCGGCCGACGCCGCCTGCGCCCAGCTCGGCGCCGCGCCGGCGGTCGGCGACGCCTGGTACGAACGGGGCGAGCTCCACCGGCTCCTCGGCGAGCTCGACGCCGCCGAGGCGGCCTATCGCGCCGCGTCCCGCGCCGGCCGCGACCCACAACCCGGCCTGGCCCTCCTGCGCCTCGCGCAGGGCGACATCGGCGCCGCCCGGGGCGCCATCGGCCGCGTCCTCGACGAGGCGCACAGCCCGGTCGAGCGCTGCTCCGCCCTGGGACCGTTCGTCGAGATCGCCCTGGCCGCCGGCGACGTCGCCGCCTCCCGGGAGGCGGCCGACGACCTGGCGCGCTGCGCCGCCGACGTCGGGTCCTCGGCGCTGCTCGCCACTGCCTCGGCCTGCACCGGCGCGGTCCTGCTCGCCGAGGGAGATCCCTCCGCCGCGCTCGGCGACCTCCGGCGCGCATGGCGGCTGTGGAACGACGTCGGCGCGCCGTTCGAGGCCGCCCAGCTGCGGCTCCAGGTGGCGCTCGCCTGCGCCGCGCTCGGCGACACCGACGGCGCCGCGATGGAGCTCGACGCCGCCCGCTGGGTGCTCGCCGAGCTCGGCGCGCCGGTCGACGCCGGCCGGCCGTCGCACGAGGCGGGCCGGCTGACACCGCGGGAGGTCGAGGTCCTCCGGCACGTCGCCCGGGGCCTCACCAACCGCGAGACCGGCGCCGACATGTTCATCAGCGAGAAGACGGTGGCCCGCCACCTCGCCAACGTGTTCGCCAAGCTCGGCGTGCGGTCCCGGGCGGCGGCGACCGCCTGGGCGTACGAGCACGGCGTCATGGACCCGTCTGCATAGAACGACCCACGCGGCCCCCGCCGGCGAATGCACGGTTCGCCCGATGTGCCGGAGGCCGGTCCGGCCGTACGGTCGGCCTCATGCTCCAGACGACACGCAGCATCGAGCAGCTCAGCGACGCGCTGGCCGACGTGTTCCGCACGGGCGACGTCGGCGACGTGTTCACCGACGACCTCTTCCTCGACGGGCACCCGCCGTTCTGGAGGTTCCAGATCCAGGGCCTCGACGAGTTCTCCCGGTGGCTGGCCGGCTACGTCGCCCACCAGCCGGCGGTCACGGTCACGTTCACGACCGCGACGGCGTCCGGCTTCCTCACCGAGCACGTCTGCGCCGAGCACGACCCCGACCGCGGCGAGATCACGGCCCGCAAGGTGCTGATCTGCACGGTCCGCGACGGCCGCGTGGCCGAGATGACCGTGTACTGCAGCGGCGACTGGGACGCCGACCTCCGGGCCCGCCACGCGGCCGAGGCGCCCATCTTCCGGCCCTGACCGACGGCGACGACGAAGGAGACTCATGCCGAGATCCACGATCGAGCGCGCCCCGGCGGCCAGCCCGGACGCCGTGCTCGCCGCCATCGACGACCTCGCACCGACGGTCGCCGAGCGCGCCGCCGACGTCGAGGCCGCCCGCCGCCTGCCGCCCGACCTGCTCCGCGAGCTGGTGGACGCCGGCTGCTTCCGGCTCCTGCTGCCACCCAGCCACGGCGGCGCGGGCGCCGACCTCGCGCAGGCAACCCGGGCCACGGAGACCCTCGCCCGCGCCGACGGCTCGGTGGGCTGGACGACCATGATCGGGTCCACCGCGTGGTGCGACCTGGTGCACCTCCCGCGGGCGAGCTTCGACGATGCTGTTCGCCGACCCCGACACGATCGTCGCCGGGGTCATCAACCCCAGCGGCGCCGTCGAGCCGGCCGGCGACGGCTACCGGGTCACCGGCCGGTGGGCGTTCGCGACGGGCGTCGAGCACGCCCGCTGGATCGGGGCCAACGGCATCGCCGGCATGGGGCCGGACGGGCCGCAGATGCGGTTCGCCGTCCTCTCGCCCGGCGACATCGTCATCGAGGACACGTGGCGGGTGGGCGGGCTGCGGGGGACCGGCAGCCACCACTTCCACGTGGACGGGGCGGTGGTCCCCGCGGACCGGACCTTCGATCCGCTCGGCGGCGACCCCTGCCTCGACGTTCCGTTCGCCCGCATCCCCGCTCCCAGCCTCATCGCGCTCGCGCGTCGCGGCCGTCGCCGTCGGCATCGCCGCCGGGGCCCTCGACGACATCGGTGCCCTCGCCGCCGAGAAGGTTCCCCTGCTCGCCCCGGGGACGCTGGCGACGAGCCCGACCTATCACCACGACCTCGCCAGCGCCGACGCCGACCTGCGCGCCGCCCGCGGCCTGCTCGCCGAGGCGGTCGGGACGACCTGGGACACCGCCGTGGCCGGCGCCCCCTTCACCCTGCCGGCCCGCGCCCGCGTCCGGATCGACGCCGCGTGGGCGACCGCCCGGGCCGCCGACGTCGTCGGCCGGGCCTACCGGGCCGGCGGCGGCACGGCGCTGTACGACGACTGCCCGCTGCAGCGCCGCCTGCGCGACGTCCACGCGCTCGGCCAGCACTTCCTGGTCCGCCCCGACGTCATGGCCGCGGCCGGGTCCGTCCTCGCCGGGCTGGGGGCGCCCGGGCCCCTGTTCTGAGCGACCAGACCCCTGACCACGCTGGGTGCCCCGCCCGGCACACGGCCCTCGCCTCCTGCTCGGCGTGGCACGGTTACCGGGCAGCCACGTCCGACAGGAGGACCCATGTCGACATCTCCCGACCAGTCTCGCCGGCTCGCCGGCAAGGTCGCCGTCGTGACCGGCGGGGCGTCGGGCATCGGCCGGGCCGCCGCCCGGAGGTTCGTCGCCGAGGGCGCCCGCGTCGTGGTCGGGGACCTCGCCGAGTCCGGGCTCCCCGCGCTGGCGGACGAGCTGGGCGACGCCGTGATCACCCAGGCCTGCGACGTCACGGTCGAGGCCGACGTCGAGCGGCTCGTCGAGGCCGCCGTGGACGGGTGCGGCGGCCTCGACGTGGCCTTCGCCAACGCCGGCGTCGGCGCGGTGCAGCGGCTCGTGGACGCCGACCTCGAGAGCTGGTCCCGGGTCCTCGACGTCAACCTCACCGGGCCGTTCCTCACGATCAAGCACGCCGCCCGCCGCATGCGCCCCGGCGGGTCGATCGTCGTGACGGCCAGCCTCAACGCCGTCCAGCCGGGGATCGGCATGGGCGCCTACTGCTCGTCGAAGGCCGCGGTGGCCATGCTCGTCCAGGTGGCCGCCCTGGAGCTCGGCCCGGCCGGCATCCGGGTGAACGCGGTCGGCCCGGGGCTGGTCCGCACGGGGCTCACCGAGGGCATGTTCGCCGCCGTGCCCGCCATGGTCGACGGCTACGAGGAGAACACGGCCGCCCGAGAACGCGTTTCTACGCGGAAGCGGTCGCTATAGCGACCGCTTCCGCGTGGAAAACCCTCTCGGCGACACGCGTGGGGCGCTTCATCGCCGGACGTGCTGTGCTGGCACCATGCGGGAAGGACCGGGTCAGAGCTGGAACGCGACCGGCGCGCGCAGCGTGTGGGGCTGGGGGTTGGCGGCCGACGAGCCGACCGACGAGCAGCGGCGCAAGCTGGCGGGCTCGCTGGCCCGCCGCTACGGCATCGAGCCACGGGTCGAACCGGCGGTGCCGGTCGCGGACGTGGAGCTGCGGGCGCCACGCCTGGCGGTGCCGCCCGCCCTGGCGGCGGTGTGCACGACCGACCGCGCCGAGCGGGCCCGCCACACGTATGGCATGGCCTACACCGATCGCCTGCGGGCGTTCCGGGGGCGGTTCGACGAGCCGCCCGACGCGGTGGCCTACCCCGTCGACGACCGCGAGCTGGAGGCCGTCCTCGACTGGTGCGACGGTGCCGGCCACGTCGTGATCCCCTTCGGCGGCGGGTCGTCGGTGGTGTGGGGGGTGAACCCGCCGGCCGGGGCCGCGAGCGTCGTGACGGTCGACCTCACGGCGATGGACCGGGTCCTCGACATCGACCACGAGTCCCGCGCCGCCCGCATCCAGTCCGGGGCCCTGGGCCCCGCCCTCGAGGACCAGCTCCGGCCCCACGGCCTGACCCTGCGCCACTTCCCGCAGTCGTTCGAGTGGTCGACCGTCGGGGGCTGGATCGCCACACGGTCGGGCGGCCACTACGCCACCAACCAGACCCACATCGACGACTTCGTCGAGTCTGTGCGGATGCTGACGCCCGCGGGCTGGTGGGAATCACGCCGGCTGCCCGGCAGCGGGGCGGGGCCCAGCCCGGACCGGCTCGTGCTGGGCAGCGAGGGCACGCTGGGCATCATCACCGAGGCCTGGCTGCGGCTGCAGCGCCGGCCGGCGTTCCGGGCCACCGCCGGCGTCCGCTTCCCGTCGTGGGAGGCGGGCTGGCGCGGGGTCCAGGCGATCGTCCAGGCCAAGCTGTGGCCGGCCAACCTGCGCATCCTCGACCCGGTCGAGGCCGAGCGGGGCGCGGGTCTCGACGGCAGCACCGCGCTGGTGATCGTCGGGTTCGAGTCGGCAGACGTGTCCCAGCGGGCCAACGTCACGGCCGCCATCGCCCTCGCCCGCGAGCACGGCGGCCGGGTCGACGACGACCAGGTCAAGGTGACCGACGCCGGCGCCCCCACCGGCCGGGGCGGGGAGGTCGGCGCCTGGCGCGACAGCTTCGTGGGCTTCGACATCAACGCCACCACCGGCCTCGGGCTGGTGGCCGACACCTTCGAGACGGCCGTGACCTGGGACCGCTGGCCCGCCTTCGACGCCGCCGTGCGGGAGGCGCTGACCCGGGCCCTGGACGAGGTGTGCGGCGGTGGCCTCCTGAGCTGCCGGTTCACCCACGTGTACACCGACGGCCCGGCGCCCTACTACACGTTCGCCGGCATGGGCGCCCAGGGCGGCGAGGAGCGGCAGTGGACGGAGCTCAAGCAGGCGGCGTCCGAGGCGGTCGTCGCCGCCGGCGGCACCATCACCCACCACCACGCGGTCGGCCGCATGCACCGGCCGGGCTACGACCGCCAGCGGCCCGACCTGTTCGCGGCCGCATTGCGGGCCGCCAAGCAAACCGTCGACCCGCGGGCTGCTCAACCCCGGTGTGCTGATCGGCTAGAGGCCTTTGGCGAACCAGTGGTCGGCGTAGGACTCGTCGTTGAACTGCTCGACCTCCTGGTAGCCGGTCGAGCGGTACAGCGCGATGGCCTCGGCGAGCACGCGGTTGGTCTCCAGGCGGACAGTGTGGGCGCCGCCGGCCGCGGCCCGGTCCTCCAGGGCGGCGAGCAGCCGGCGCCCGACCCCGAGGCCCCGGGCGGTGGGCGCTACCCACATCCGTTTGACGAGCGCGGTGCCGCCTGGCTCGAACATGAGCATGGCGCTGCCCACCGGCTCGTCACGCAGGACCGCCAGCAGGACGGCGCCGTGGGGCGGCCGTAGCTCCTCGTCCGGCGTCGGCAGGCTGTGACCCGGCTCGAAGCCGCCGTCGAAGCGCCGGTCCAGCTCGGCGAAGTACTCGCTCAGGCAGTAGCGGGCTCGGGGGTCGGTGGGGTCGACCACGTCGAAGCGGACCAGCGCCGCGGTCAGCAGCCGCTCGACCTCGCCCATGGCGGCCACGAGCCGGTCGCGGTGGTGCTCGTCGAGGGGCGCCAGCAACGACCAGGCATGCTCGTCGGCCCGCTGGTTCAGCTCGACCCGCTCGCGGACCCCGGCCGCGGTGAGCCGGGCGGTGCGCACACGCTTGTCGGCCGGGCTGGGGGTCACCGTGACCAGGCCATCGGCCTCCAGCGAGCGCAGCAGCCGGCTGACGTAGCCGGAGTCGAGGTCGAGCGCGGCACGCAGCCGGCGCACGTCGCAGCCGTCCTCGCCGATCTCCCACAGCAAGCGGGACTCGCCGAGGGGCCGGTCCAGCGCCAGGAAGTGGTCGTCCAGCGCCCCCACCCGCTGCGTCACCGTCCGGTTGAAGGAACGCACCCTGTCCACCAACACCCTGTCGACCAGAACAGTGTTCATTGCCTGACTTTAGTCAGACAAATGCGCGGCGGCGATTGATTTCCGGCCGCGCGCTTCAGGTCGTCCCCTCGCGCAGCGCCGCGTGCTCGGCCAGGGCGCGCTTGTCCGGCTTGCCGCTCGCGGCGACGGGGACGTCGCGGACCACGGTGACGGAGCGGGGCATGTGGTTGGCCGTGAGCTCCGCCCGCACGAGGCGCGCCAGGTCCTCGGGATCGGGTGTGGCGTCGCCGGACGGGACGACGAAGGCGTGGATCGCCTCGCCGGTGCGCGCGTCGGGGACGCCGACGGCATAGGCGGCCGCCACCAGGGGGTGGCGGGCCAGCACGCCCTCGATCGCTCCGGCGTAGCAGACCTCGGCGTTGACCAGGATCATGTCGCGGGCGCGGCCGGTCAGGTGCAGCAGCCCGCTGTCCGGGTCGATCGCCCCGACGTCCCGGGTGCGGAGCCAGCCGTCCCGAAGCACCTCGGCGGTGGCGGCGGGGTCGTCCCAGTAGCCCGCCATCACGTGCTCGCTGCGCACCCAGATCTCGCCGTCGTCGTCGACGCGCACCTCGACGTCCGGCAGGACCCTCCCCACCGAGGTCAGGGCGGCGTGGCCGTGCCGGCGCAGGTCGTCGGGCGTGAGCAGGGAGATCATCCCGGACTCGGCCTGCCCGTAGCCCTGCCACACGACCGGTCCCAGCCGCACCACCGCCTCCGCCAGCAGCCCTGGGCCGGCCGGGGACCCGGTCACCATGACGCTCCGCAGACAGGAGACGTCGAGCGGTTCGGCGGCCAGCCGGTCGAGGACCGATTGGAGCGACGGGGGCGTCAGGGCGACGCCGGTGGCCCGGTGGCGGGCGATGGCGGGCGCCAGCGCGTCGCGCACGTCGTCGCCCGCGATCACCACCGTGCCCCCGGTGAGCAGCGTGCGCCCGGCGAAGGTGAGCATGACCGGCATGGCCAGGCTTCCGTAGATCAGGAACCGCTGGCCCCGTCCGATGAAGCGCGTCAGCCCGGGCGACCAGCGTTCGGGCCGGTAGGCGAGGCTGAAGGTGCGGTAGCTGCGGGCGCATGCCCGGGGCCGGCCGGTGCTGCCGCTCGTGAAGTTGAGCCGGGCGACGTCGTCCGCGCGAGCGAGGATGGCCACCGGGCCTACGACGCCGGCGCCGGTGGCCAGCAGGTCGCGGGCGCCGGGGACCGCGCCGAGGGACAGCCGCACCGGTCCGTCCTCGGTATCGCCGGGCCCGGTGGCGGGGTCGACGACCACGGCGTCGACGCCCCGGGCCACGACCCGGCCGAGCTGCCCACGGGTCCAACCGGGCCGTACGCCGACGACCCGGCAGCCGAGGGCGTGGGCCGCCAGGTGGGCGGCGAACGCCTCGGGCGTGACCGAGGTGTGCATGGCCAGGCCCCGCCCCGGCCCCAGGCCCGCGTCCGTCAGCGCGGCGGCCAGCCGCCCCACGCTGGCCAGCAGCTCGTCCGCGGTGACGGTGCGGTCGCCGTGCTCGATCGCGGCCCGGTCCGGCGCCGCCGCCAGGGCGTCGAGCAGCGGGCCCGGGAACAGGGCGGTCATCCCGCCCCCGAGGCGAAGTGCCGGCGGCACAGGGCCTGGCGGCGGGCGTCCCACACCATGTAGGTGCCCAGCACCAACTGGACGATGCTGCGCCCGGCGTCCTCGGCCCGGTCCTGGAGCCGCTGGGCCGCCAGCGCTGGGCGGGGCGGTGGGGTCGCGCCCCGGGGGACGATCAGGCACGGGCCGCGGTTGGGCAGCGACCGCGTGTGCGAGGCCGCCGTCGTCAGCGTGACCCGCCCCAGCACTTCGCGCACGGCCGCCCGCAGGGCGATCGGGGCCAGGTGCCACGCGGGGCAGGGACGGTTGGCGGCCACGCCGAAGGGGACGAAGTTGGCGTCCCGGGACGAGCATCGCTCCCAGCGGCCCGGGTCGAAGCGATCGGGCTCGTCGTAGCCGGCGCGGTGGAACGCCGGGTAGCTGAAGCAGAGGACCGACCCGGCCGGCAGGGTGGTGCCGTCGACCGCGATGTCGGCGGACGTGATCCGATGGGCCACGCCGAACAGGGGGTAGAGCCGCAGCGTCTCGTCCACCACCCGTCCGAGCAGCTCGTCGTCGTCCGGTGCGGCCGCCACGTCGGCCTGCAGCTCGGGATGGGCGGCCAGGACCATCAACACGTGGGCCGTGGCCTCCGACATCTGCACCACCGCCGTGTTGAAGTACGTGCCCTGCAGGTAGAGCGCCCGCTCCCGGGGCGTCAGGCCGACCGGCAGGTCATGGGCCACCTCGCCGAGGCGGGCCTCCAGATGGCGGGTCAGCCGGTGGCGCCGGTCCATGTGGCGCAGGCCCGTGCACTTGAGGGCGGTGACGACGTCGTCGGCGTTGGCCACGATCAGGTCCCGGGTCTCGCGGTCGCACGGCGCTCCGAACACGATCTCCGCGAAGACCCCGGCCCACAGGGGCATCGCGAGGTCCCGCAAGCGGACGCGGCGGGCCTGGTCGATGCCGGCCAGGGTGTCGGCCCCGTGCCGCGCGACCAGGTCGGCCACCCGGTCGGCCGGCAGGGCCAGCATGCGGCGGGTGGTGCGGGCCACCTCGTCGTAGCGGGGCCCGGGCTCCAGGTGCTCCTGGTGGACCTCGGCTCCGGGCGACAGCCAGTACCAGAACAGGTCGGACAGTGCCGCGCCCCGGCTGCGGCCGTCGGCGGCCGGATGGGCGTAGACCTCACGGAACCGGGAGGCGTCGACGAGCGGGCCGGGGACGGCGACACCCTCGTCGCCGTTGACGCGGGCGAACAGCCACATCCGCAGGGCCACGACCCAGGCCGGCAGCCGGGTCAGCACCACCGCCGCCGCCATCGCGGCCGCGGCGAGGGCGACGAAGGGCCGGGCGCGGCGGCCCATCACTCGCCCGCCGCGGCCGCCCGGGCCTCGGCCATCCTGGCCTCGACCCGGCCCCAGAACCCGTCGGGGTCGTTGAGGTGGGGGTAGGGCTCGTCCGGCACCGGCACGTCCAGGAACCCACACAGGGCGGACCAGCCGACGTCCGCACCGCACACGAGCAGGCGGTCGGCCGGGACCTCGCGGCGCACGGCGGCGTTGTGGGCCTCGAACACGGCGATGGCGTGATCGCGGTCCTCGAACCGTCCCCCGAAGAACGGACCGTCCCAGATCAGCCGGCGGGTGAAGTCGGTCATCACGTCGAGGCCGGGCACGGTGGCCCGTGCCCGGGCGGCCCGCGCGTCGGTCCGGCTGCCGAACATGGGGTAGATGGTGCGGGCCACGCTGTCGTACCAGCTGTCGGGGTCCCGTTCCGTGAGGATGACCTTGGCCTCGGGAAAGGTGGCGGTCAGCTCCCGCCAGAACGCGGCCCCCGGCCAGTCCATGGTGGCGGCGTAGCCGGCGAACAGCGCGGCCCAGTCCACCGGCTCGCCGGAGGCGGCCGCCATCCACATGGGCAGCCGGTCGCGGTGGTCGAGCACGTGGCGGCCGTGGAAGCACGGCCCGAAGCCGAGACGCTCCAGCGCGACCTTGAGGGACATGGTGCCGGTCCGGCCCACTCCGGCGCCGATCACGAGCACGGGTGCCTCCCTTCGACGAGGTCACGGGTCACGGCGCCGGGCGAGTCGCAGCCGCACAGCGTCAGCGCGTTGGCCAGCTCGGTCCGCAGCAGGTCGAGCACCCGGCTCACGCCCGCCTCGCCGCCCGCCGCCAGGCCCCACACGGCCGGCCGGCCCAGCGCCACGGCCTCGGCCCCCAGGGCCAGCGCCTTGACGACGTCGGTGCCGCGGCGGATCCCGCCGTCCACCAGGAGCGGGATCCGGCCGTCGACCACCTCGGCCAGGCGGGCGAGCTGGTCCACGCTGGCCGGCGTGGTGTCCAGCTGGCGCCCGCCGTGGTTGGACACCAGCAGGCCGTCGACGCCGTTCGCCACCGCCTCGCGGGCGTCCGCGGGGTGCAGCACGCCCTTGAGCACGATGGGGAGGTCGCTGACGCCCCGCAGCCAGGCGATGTGCCGCCAGGAGATCTCCGGCGACAGCACGACCTGGCGGACGCTGCCCGGCTCGCCGCCCCGGAGCTCCCGCAGGTTCTCGCACCGGACCCCGGGCGGCAGGTCGTGGAAGTCGTTGCGGTCGTTGCGCTCGTGGCGGCCGAGCGCGGGGGAGTCGACGGTGACGACCAGCACGCGGCACCCGGCGGCCTCGGCCCGGGCGACGATGGCCTCGGTGAAGCCGAGGTCGGGCTGGATGTAGAGCTGGAACCACAGCGACGGGTCCCGCTCCGCCTCGGCCGTGCGGGCCGCGGCCGCGATGTCCTCGACGGCGACGGTCGAGAGCATCGCGGCGATCATCGTGACCCCGGCGGCGGCCGCCGCCCGCGCGGTGGCCCGCTCGGCCTCGGGGTGGGCGAGGCGGTGGAAGGCGGTCGGGGCCAACAGCACGGGCATCGCCATGGTGGTGCCGAGCACGGTCACGTCGAGGGTCGGCGGTGCGGCGCCCCGAAGGACCCGGGGCACCAGGGCGAGCCGGCGGTAGGCGGCCTCGTTGTCCCGCACGGTGACCTCGTCCTGGGCCCCGCCGGCGAAGTAGTCGTAGAGCACAGGGTCGAGGGCGCCCTGCGCCGCGCCTTCGAACTCCCGCAGGTTGACGAGCTCGCCCAGGTCGCCCACCGTCGGCCCTACCCCGGCTGCCGGGCCGCCGCGGCCATGGCGAGGAAGTCGACGAGCGGGGCCCGGTGGCTGGCCTCGCCCGACCAGTCGTTGCACACGTCCTCCGGCAGGTGCAGGACGCGGGGCGGTGCGCCGGCCGCGTAGGCCCGGACCACCGGGTGGAGGTAGCGGTCCTCGTGGGCGGGGTCAGCCTCCCAGTCCCGCCCGGCGGCCACGTCGAAGGGGTCGATGGCGTCGTGGCCGGCGCCGTACTCGAGCGTCACGGTGACGTACTGCTCGCCGGCGCCGAAGCCCCCGTCGAGCACGTGGTCGACCGGCACCTCCTCGCAGTACCGGGCGGTGTCGCCGTCGAGCACGATCACGTCGCACAGGAACCCGTACTGCTGCCACAGGGCCGAGCTGCGGTTGACGCGGGCCAGTGCGGCGTCGGCCAGCGGGCCCGGTTCCGCCGGCAGCCGGCACTCGGGCCAGCCCACGCGCCTCGTAGCGCCGGTCCAGGATCCGCTGCAACGCCCGCGCCCCGTAGCGGAACCCGTGGATGAAGGCGCTGGTGTAGTGCTTGAAGTCGCGGCTCTGCGTGAGGGTGCCCGCGAAGTACAGGTCGGGGACGTTGACCGACTCCCACGCGGAGGTCAGCCGCGGGAAGCGGTCGGCGATGGTCAGCTCCGGACGGCAGCCGGGGGCGAAGATCGACGCGTCCATGGCGAAGCCCGTGCAGGCGATCACCCGGTCGTAGACCAGCTCGACCGTACGGTCGCGGCGGGAGTAGGTGAGCGTGACGGCCAGCTCGTCGCCCCGGCGCTCGATGCGGTCGACGGTGGCATCGAGGACCATGTTCTGGGTCTTCAGCTGGTAGGTGTCGAGGAAGTTGTTGTTGACGGCCCGCAGGTGCCCGATGAAGTGGGTGCGCCAGGCGAAGTTGATCGACCGGGGCCCGACCACGTGGATGACGGCGGCACGCTCGACGAGATGGTCGGCCGTCTCGAACGCCGAGTTGCCCTTGCCGATGATCAGGACCCTCTGGTCCGTGAAGTCGTCGCGGTCGACCGACACGTCCCCGTAGCCCTCGGCTTCCTCGATCCCGGGGATGGGCGGGAGGTGGGGCCGGCCGAAGCCCGTGGCCACGATCACCCGCCGGGCGTGCCGCTCCCGCCCGGCGCCGTCGGTGAGGGTGAAGCCGCGCCGTCGCCGTTGCCGGTCCCGTTGCCGTCGCCGGCCCCGTTGCCGTTGGCGGCCCGGGCGACGCGGGCGATCGGGGTGCCGTACTCGATCCGCAGCCCGCAGCCGGCGGCGTAGTCGGCCAGGTAGCGGAGATAGTCGTCGGCGTCCGGGAAGTAGCGGTCCGTGTAGCGGGTGAAGCGCAGGTCGGGGTCGTCGCTGAGCAGCGAGTTCCAGTCCATGCGCAGGTCGAGCTCGGGGTCGTCCCACCCGGTGTGGGGCTTGTTGATGGAGATCATCCGGCGGTGCCGGGGAAGGTCCGGTAGAAGGTGCCGGGCGCCGACCCCGCCTCGAAGATCGTGTAGTCGCGCCCCGCCCGCCCGAGGAGCCACCCGAGCTGGAGCCCGGCGGGCCCCGCGCCGATGACCGCGTAGTCCACGGGTCACCTATACGGGGGACAGGCGCGACCCGGTTCGCGGTCTCCGAACGTAGAGGTGAGGTGCCCGGTGCCGGACGGGGTACCGGGACGGAGAGGAGACCGCCATGAGCACCATCGCCCCGACCCCCAGCCTGCTCGTCCGCCTCAACACCACCGGGCACCGCACCGCGGTGAACGTGTTCCTCGCCATCGTCCTGGCCCACTGGGCCGAGCACCTCGTGCAGGCCTTCCAGATCTGGGTGCTCGGCTGGCCGGTGCCCGAGTCGCGCGGGGTGTTCGGGCAGTGGTTCCCCTGGCTGGTCAGGACCGAGGCCCTGCACTACGGCTACGCGCTGGTCATGCTCGCCGGGCTCATCCTGCTGCGCCCGGGCTTCACCGGCGCGGCCCGCCGGTGGTGGACGGTGGCGCTGGTCATCCAGTGCTGGCACTTCGTCGAGCACTTCCTGCTGCTGATCCAGGCCCAGACCGGCGACCACCTGCTCGGCCGCCCGGTGCCGACCAGCGTCCTGCAGCTCGCCTTTCCCCGGGTCGAGCTGCACCTCGCCTACAACGCCCTGGTCTTCGTGCCGATGGCCTACGCCGTGACCCTCGCCAGGCCGAAGCCGCTGGCGCCGAGGGCGACCTGACGTCAGTCCAGAACGCCGCCGGACGTCATCCGCGGTCGGACACCCGCAGCTCGCTCTGCCGCCGGCGCCACTTGGCCCTGACCGCGGGCAGCTCCTCGCGCACGAACTCCACGTACTCGTAGGTCTCGGCAATGCGTTTGCCGGCCGGTGTGCCCGTGCCCAGCGCGGCGATGCCCTCGCGCAGGCTGGCCTCCCAGCGGGCCAGCACCTGGTCCTGGTGCAGGCTGACCTCGTACCAGACGTCGTCGTGCACGCGGTAGACGTCGCGCCGCGAGCCCCGCTCGCGCTCGCGGCCGACCATGTTGAGCGGCACCAGGTAGCGCATGGCCCCGGACACCGCGGCCGGGCTCACGTGCAGCAGGTCGACGATCTCGGCCGTGGTCAGGCGGCCCGAGTCGGTCGTCAGCAGCGCCACGAAGACCCGAGCGGGCATCCGGGGGATGCCGGCCTCGGACAGCACGGACGCGAAGCGCTCGATGAAGCCCAGGACCTCGTCGTCGCGCCCGTCGGGCGCCGTGGGTGGCTGTGGTGGCACGCGCTCAGCCCACGTCCCGATGCCGGAACCCGGCCATCCCGGCGGCCGTCAACACCGCGGCCGCCGCGGTCAGGACGACCAGAGGCCCCAGGGAGAGGTCGGCGGCGGGGACCTGGGGCGTCCGCTGGAACGGCGAGATGTCGACCAGCCAGGTCGGAAGGTCGAGCAGCTGTCCGAACATGCCGACCACGAAGCAGAAGGCGAGTCCGGCCCACGCCGCCAGCGCGGCCCGCGGCGCCAAGCCGAAGAGGGCGACCGCGATCCCCGCCAGCAGCCACACCGCCGGCACGTACGCCAGCGCGGCACCCAGCAGGCGGGGCACTTCGCCCAGGTCGCCGGTGATCAGGCCGACGGTCACGCCCGCACCGAGCCCGCCGGCCGCCATGACCGCCGCGCCGCCCGACGAACGACAGCGTCAGGTGGCTCGTGACCCAGCGGTCCCGGGAGATCGGCGCGGCCAGCAGCGGCTCCACCCGACCGGCGTTCTCCTCGGTTCGCAACCGGAGCGCTGACTGGATCGCGTAGCCGGTGGCGATGAGAGCCAAGATGAGCATCGTCGTCGCCAGGTACGAGTCGGTGATGCTGGCCCCGCCGGCCTGGGCGATCAGGTCCTTCGCCGTGTCGTTGTCGGCGATCAGCTCGTCGAGCTGGTCGACGATCGACCCGTAGGCCACGCCGGTGAGGAACAGGGCGACCGCCCAGGCGATCACGGTCCCGCGCTGCAGGCGCACGGCCAGACCCAGAGGCCCGGCCAGAAGACGTCCGGCCACGGGTGGGCCGGGCCGGGGCGGCACCAGGCCGGCGCCGATGTCCCGATGGGAGGCGAGCACCGCCGCCACCACCGTCAGCACGCCGGCGATCGCCACGCCGATCGCCAGGGGCCACCAGACGTCGCCCGCGTAGGGGCGGGACTTCTGCACCAGCCCGATGGGGGAGAGCCAGGACAGGGTCCCGTCGCCGACGTCGCCGATGGCCCGCAGCGCGAAGGCGATGCCCAGGACGGCCCCGGCCAGGCCGTTGGTGACACGCGAGTTCTCCGTGACCTGGGCGGTGATCGCGGTGACCCCAGCGAAGATCAGCCCGAGCACGGTGAACCCCGCGCCGAACACGAGCGAGCCGGCGACCGGCAGGCCGTAGGCGATGTTGGCGATGGCCACGACCGCCCCGACCAGCAGGTTGATGCCACCGACGATGATGAGGGCCGCGGTGGACGGCGCATGGCGTCCGACGACGGTCGGCGCGCACAAGGTCGAGGCGCCCGCTCTCCTCCTCGGCCCGGGTGTTCCGCGTGAACATCAGGATGGTCATGAGGCCGACGGCCACCATGCCCCAGACGCCGACCTGGTAGGCGATCTGGCCGCCCACGGTGTCGAGCCCGTAGGGAGGGCCGTTCAGCACGATGGCCGCGGCGCTGTCTTCGGCTTGCGGCCGCCTTGTCGAGGTCGGCCTGGGTCGGGAACAGGCCCTTCACGCTGGCGGCCGTGAGCACGACCAGCCCGGCGATCGAGAGGGTCCAGACGGCGATGCGCACGCGATCGCGCCGCAGGATGGCCCGCGCCAGCGCGGAAGTGCCGGTGAGCTCGCTCATCGGTCGCCGCCGCCACCGGCGAGGCCGGCACGCTCCGGCTCGCCGGCCAGCTCGTCGCCGTAGTGGCGGAGGAACAGCTCCTCCAGGGTCGGCGGGTTGCTGCTGAGGCTGCGCACGCCGAGGTCGAGAAGGTGGCGCAGCGCTTCGTCGAGGTGGTCGCTGTCGACGTCGAAGTGCGCCCGGGAGTCCCGGACCTGCAGGTCGTGCACGCCGGGCAGCTTCCCGAGGCCGGTGGGCTCCCGCACGGTCTCGGCGGTCACGGAGGTACGGGTCAGGTGACGGAGGTCGCTCAGGCGGCCGGTCTGCACGTTCCGGCCGGCACGGATGATGCTCACGCGATCGCACAGCGCCTCGACCTCGGCGAGAATGTGGCTGGACAGCAGCACGGTCCGGCCCTCGGCCTGCAGCTCGCGGATGCAATCCTGGAACACGGCCTCCATCAGCGGATCGAGGCCCGACGTCGGCTCGTCGAGCAGCAGCAGCTCGGCCTGCGAGGCCAGACCCGCCACGAGCGCCACCTTCTGCCGGTTGCCTTTGGAGTAGGTGCGAGCCCGCTTGGTGGGATCAAGCTCGAAGCGCTCGATCAGCGCGTCCCGACGGCCCCGGTCGAGATCACCCCGCAGCCGCCCGAACAGGTCGATGATCTCGCCACCGGTCAGCTTGGGCCAAAGATCGACCTCCCCGGGCACGTAGGCGAGCCGCCGGTGCAGCGCCACGGCGTCACGCCAGGGGTCGCCGCCGAGCAGCTCGACACGGCCGGAGTCAGCCCGCAACAGCCCCAGCAGGATGCGGATGGTCGTCGTCTTGCCCGCGCCGTTGGGCCCCAGGAACCCGTGCACCTCGCCAACGGCCACGGACAGATCGAGCCCGTCGAGGGCACGCGTGGATCCGAAGGTCTTCACCAACCCGGAGGCACCGATGACCGTGCTCACTCTTGTCAATAAACTGAAGTTTCACGATTTTGTCAATGTTCGAAAGCTCTGAGTCCAACTCGACACCCTGCGCCGGCGACATGCCCCAGAACGGAACGGCACCCATGACGTCATCCTGCCCGCCAGCGTCTGCACCGACCGACGCTGTTCCGCGCAAGGCCCCGGGACCTCGTGCGAAACGCAGAGCAGATAGGACGGCTTAGAACTCGATGTTTATGAGCCACGAGCCGTGATTGTCGATCCACACGCGCGACCGGCCCTTGTGCTTCAAACCAAGGGGCCGGAGCGCTGCCGCGCGCCGCCGACGTGAGGATGCGAGCGTGGACCCCGGCAGCCACGTCGACCTCATGGCCTGCGCGGATGGCGCGTCGAGTTGAGTACGAGGCAGGGGATCGCGGGCACATCGCCGGTGGGATACACCGGCACCGCCTGACGGGTGCTCCCGCCCACGGCGTTCATTGTCATACCCCCTCCGTAGCCTTCCCGGCTGTGAGTCAGCACATCGCCGAGCAGTCGCTCGCTCTCCTCCGCCTGCTCACCGGTCAGCCAGACGCAGGTTTTCGCCCCGGGCAGCTCGAAGCGATCGATGCGCTCGTCGAGGGACGCAAGCGAGTGCTCGTCGTGCAACGCACCGGGTGGGGCAAGAGCGCCGTGTACTTCATCGCCACCTGCCTGCTGCGCGCCAGGGGTACGGGGCCGACGCTGTTGGTGTCACCGCTGCTCGCGCTCATGCGCAACCAGATCGAGGCGGCGACTCGGGTGGGGCTGCGCGCCGAGACGGTCAACTCCGAGAATCGTGACCGGTGGGAAGACGTCAAGGCAGCGATCGACCGCGACGAGATCGACGTGCTCCTCATCTCCGCGCAGCGGCTCGCCAACCAGGAGTTCCAGCGTGACGTCCTCCCGGTCGTCGGCCGGCGGAGCGGCCTGCTGGTGGTCGACGAGGCGCATTGCATCAGCGACTGGGGTCACGACTTCAACCCCGACTACCGCCGGATCGGGCGGGTTCTGGAACGACTCCCGCGAGGGGCACCGGTCCTGGCATGCACCGCGACTGCCAACGACCGGGTGGTTGCGGACATCGAGAGCCAGCTCGGCAACGACCTCGTGACCCTGCGGGGACCGCTCACTCGGCGCGGGCTGTCGCTGCAGGTCCTCGACCTTCCCTCGCAGGCCGAGCGGCTTGCCTGGCTCGCCTCCAGACTTCCGCAGCATTCCGGGATCGGGCATCGTTTACTGCCTGACGATCGCCGACACCGAGCGGGTTGCTGCGTGGCTGCGCCGCCACGGCATCGAGGCCCAGGCTTATAGCGGCGATACCCCCTCCGACGTCCGGCTGGACCACGAGCAGGCCCTGTTGTCGAACAGTGTGAAGACCCTCGTCGCCACGTCGGCGCTGGGCATGGGCTTCGACAAGCCCGACCTCGGTTTCGTGGTGCACTTCCAATCGCCTGGGTCTCCCGTGCACTACTACCAGCAGGTCGGACGGGCAGGCCGCCGGCTCGATCGGTCCCATGGCATCCTCCTCGCCGGCCACGAAGACGACGACATCCAGGACTGGTTCATCAAGACCGCGTTCCCGCCGCGGCATCAGGCCGAGCAGGTCGTGGCGCTGCTCGCCCGCGATGGCGCGAGCTACACGCTCCGGGAGATCGAGGGTCACGTCAATGTCCGCCACTCCCGGCTTGAGGCGATGCTGAAGATCCTCGAAGTCGAGGGCGCCGTCGAACGCGAGGGCAGCGGCTGGCGGCGAACGCTCCGGCCGTGGGCTTACGAGGCCGAACGGGTGGCGAGGGTCACGGCGCTGCGCCGGCACGAGCAGCAGGTGATGCGCGACTACCGCACCACGCCGGAGTGCCGCATGGCGGTGCTCGCTCGCGTGCTCGACGATGGCGACGCCGAGCCCTGCGGCATTTGCGACAACTGCACCGCCGAGACACTGTCCCAGTCGCTCGATCCACGGCTCGTCCTCGAAGCTCGCGAACACCTGCGCCGTGATGACGTCCTGATCAAACCGCGGCAGCGCTACCCCTCCAGAGTGATCCCGACCGACCACCGGATCACGTCGGCCAGGTCACTTTCCCGCTGGGGCGACGGCGGATGGGGCGGGACGGTTCGCCAGGGCAAGCAGCTCGACGGCCGGTTCGCAGACGACCTGGTGGCCGCCGGTGCCGAGTTGGTCGCGCGCTGGCAGCCGGTCCCGGCACCGGGCTGGGTGACATGCGTGCCGTCATTGCGTCACCCCGGGCTGGTACCTGACTACGCAGCACGGTTGGCCGACAGGATCGGTCTCCCGTTCCACGCCGTCATCGTGAAGGCGACGGAACGCCCAGCCCAGAAGGACATGGAGAACTCGTCCCAGCAGGTGCGCAACGTGATCGGTGCGTTCAGGATCACCGGGCCGTTACCTTTGCATCCGGTGCTCCTCGTGGATGACATCTGGGACTCGGGTTGGACGATGACCGTCATCGGCGAGGAGCTGTCGATCGCGGGGGTACCCGCCGTGCACGCATTGACGCTCTCTACGGCGACCGGAGGCTGAGCCGAGATGGGGACGTCCGCGGCGGCCCTCACCGCGATCCTGCTCACCGAGCGGAGCGTCCCGAGCGACGCACCGCCCCTCTCGGCAGCCGAGTTCTGGCCGCTGGTGCATCGAGTCGGCGTCGACGAGCTCCCGGAGAAGGGTCTGGCTCAACCCCTCGATCTCGGGCGATCGCGAGTCATCGACCAGGCGCGTGTCGACGCGCTGCTGGCGCGGAGCACCGCCATGGCGTTCGAGCTCGACCGGCTGGCCCAGTCAGGGATCACAGTCCTGAGCGCCCTCGACGGCAATTACCCCGATCGGCTCCGCCGTCGGCTCGGCGATGCCGCCCCGCCTCTGCTCTACGTCGCCGGAGACCCGGCGCTGTTCACACGTGAGGCACTCGCGATCGTCGGCTCGCGTGGGGTGAGTTCGCGTGCCGCCGAGGTCGCCCGGCATGCAGCGCGGCGCGCCGTCGGCGAACGACTTGCGGTGGTATCCGGTGGAGCAAGCGGCGTCGACCAACTCGCGATGTCGTCCGCCTGGGACGCTGGCGGTGTCGTCATCGGTGTCCTCTCCGAAGGCCTGGACCGCCCACTGCGCTTGCGTGAGAACCGAACCGCCGTGCTGGAGGATCGAGCACTGCTCTGCAGCCCCTACCGGCCGAGCGCGGGATTCAGCGTGGGCAACGCCATGGCTCGCAACAAGCTGGTGTACGCCCAATCCACGGTGGCGTTCGTCGTGGCCACAGACGAGGGATCGGGGGGCACGTGGGCCGGCGCCACCGAAGCGCTCAAGAAGCGGTTCGTCCCAGTCGCCGTGTGGATGGGCGTGGACTCCGGCCCTGGTAACGCAGCTCTCGTCGAGCGAGGCGCAAGGGCGGTGTACGCCCTCGACGACCTGGTCGACCTCCTTGCGGCGCGAGAGACAATCTCTGGTGATACAGCGTCCGCGGCACCAGCACCTACGGCCACCCAACTCGGTCTCGACCTCTCGCCATAGCCCCGTTTTGACGAGGTGTTGACCGGCCCGGGGCATCCTCCGTCGCGGGCGTCGAGGAGTCGAGCGCGTCCTAGACCGAGTTCGCTACGAAACGTCGGCGCCGTTCACGCGTTGCTCGGAAGCCCGCAGCCGTGAAGGCGAGACCGCGGAAGGTTGCGGTCGTCCGTGCTCTCAGACGGGTCGCCCTCGTCGACTCCACGGTCGCGCCGGTTGCAGCCGGTTGACGAGGTCACGTGGGGTTTGGCTCATCGGTTGAGGGCCTTCCGCCCGCGGGATACACGTTGCCGGTCAAGGTATTGAGGAGCCCGGGTAGTTCTGCGAGCGTTTCGGCGGGCAGGCCGGTGACGGTCTCCTCCGCCAGAGCGCGCCATAGCTGTTTCACCTGGTTGACGAGGGCGTTGCCGCTGTCCGTGAGTTCGACGATGCTGGCCCGCCTGTCGGACGGTGCTGGTTTGCGGCGGATGTGGCCGGCGGCTTCGAGCTTGCCGGTCATGAGCGTGACGCTGGGCGGCTCGCAGCCGAGCGCCTTGCTGAGCTGGGCCTGGATCATCGGGCCGGTCCGGGCGAGTTCGAGCAGGAGCGCCTCCTGGCCGGTGTGCAGGCCGAGAGGGGCGAGCAGCGCCGCGGCCCTGGCCCGGTGGCGCAGGCTCAGGAGGCGGATGGCCTGGTTGAGGGCGTCGGCGTACTCGAAGTCCACGGGGTCGCCTTGACGAGGTTAGTTATGCGTATAACATTATGCACATAACTAATCCTACACCACCTCGGGGGAGCCGATGTGACCGATCCGGCTACTCGAGAGCAGCGGCGACACCGATGCCGCCGCGGGCGCCCGCAACGCTCACGGAACCAATGCCGAAACAAGCCCCCAACGCGCCTGAGAGGCGAGATAGCAAGGAGATGGCGTTGACTGGTGATTACGAACCGAGCGCGTTGGGCTGGGTCCGCGAGCACGTCGAGCAGATCGTGCGCACCGGCACGACCGACGACGTCACGATCAGTGGCCTGCAGACCGTGCTGATGACCTACCGGGGCGCCAAGACCGGCAAGGTCCGCAAGACGCCGGTGATGCGTGTGGAGCACGAGGGGCGCTACGTGGCTGTCGCGTCCAAGGGTGGCGAGCCGACCAACCCGCAGTGGTACGCCAGCCTCGTCGCCGAGCCGGACATCGAGCTTCAGGACGGCACGGCGACACGGGAGTATCGGGCGCGCGAGGTGTTCGGGGACGAGAAGGCCCTGTGGTGGCGCCGAGCCGTGGATGCGTACCCCGACTACGCCGACTACCAGCGCAAGACCGACCGCCAGATCCCGGTCTTCGTGCTCGAACCGGTCAACGGGGCCATACCGGATGGTGACGGCACCGAGGGCTAGCCGCTCGGCAAGATCATGCGTCGCCTGCTCCGAGCGCTTCCCTCCGAAGCAAGCCGTCGAGGGCGCTCGGAGTGATCGGCTGCAGCACTCTTTGTCCCTACGGGTGGGAGAAGCTCGTCCTGTCGCGACGTCACCTCATCGATGAGTGCTCTTCGCACGGCCTGAGCGACGGGGCGCGATACCCGTCGCGCCGAGCGGCGAGGGTGAACGAGAGTTGCGCTCGGACTCCGATGTGCGTGAGCTCCCTGAGGGTCGGCGACCGGAGGGCCAGGAACCGGGGGAGGAATCCGATCCCTGCCCCAGCGGTTGTGGCCTCGAGCTGGGCGAAGATGTTCGTCGAGGTGAAGCGCGCGGTCACTCCAGGCAGGTAGTGACCGAGGTCGAGATCTCCTACCTGGAGAAGCGAGTCCACGTAGAAGACGACGGTGTGATCCTGAAGCTCATCGATCGTGGCCGGGGTGCCGTGGGCTGCGAGGTAGGTCTCGCTGGCGTAAAGGCCAAGCGTGTAGTCGGTGAGCGGCTCGGCATAGAGGCGTCGGGTCACCGGGGCCCCGACCGCGACCGCCAGGTCGAACCCGGACTGATGCAGGGTGAGCTGGCGCGTGGCCGTGATCAGTTCGATGTCGAGGCCCGGATGGTCGGCGCGCAGGCGTGCAAGCGCGGGCACCACGAACAGCGCGCCGAAACCGTCCGGCGCGGTGATCCGGAACGTGCCGACAAGCGCGTCCTCCTGCCGGCCCTGTGCGGCGAGAACCACACGCTCGAGCGCGTGCTCGATCGGCCGCGCTTGCTCTGCGATCGCCCGACCGAGCTCCGTGGGCTCCCAGCCGTCCGCTCCCCGCTCGAGCAGCCGTGTGCCGAAGGCATTCTCCAGTGCACGGAGTCGACGCGACACGGTCGAATGGTCCACGCCGAGTGCTCCAGCTGCGGCGACGAGCCGTCCCGTGTGGGCGACGGCCAGCAGGTAGCGCAAGTCGTCGACACGAAGCTGTCGTACATCGGGCTGGCGTTGTCCGGCCATTCCACCTCCATGAGGTCGTCGCCATTCTGCCAGGCCTGTGCAGTTCTGCACACGCCATCTTCTGATCTGGTGCTTGTCTGCACACGGACGTTCCATCCATATTGGCTGTGTGCCGAAGCCGGGCGCCGAGGTCGTGGAGGCTCGCAGGGCGCGTCGAGGAGGACACGATGGCCGTCGTCGCATGGATCGGACTTGGGCAGATGGGACGGCCGATGGCCGCCCGCCTGGTCGCAGCGGGCCACACCGTCAGGGGCGTCGAACCGCAACCGGCCGCCACGGACGCGGCACAGCGATGTGGTGTGCAGGTCTGCGACAGCGTCGTGGACGCGGTGACGGGCGCCGACGCTGTATTCACGATGCTTCCCGAGGGACGCCAGGTCGAGAAGGTCCTGACCGGCCGCGACGGGGTCTTCGCCGTAGTCACCCCGGACGTGATCGTCGTCGATTGTTCAACGATCGACATTGCAACGTGTCGGCATCTGCACGCCGCAGCCGAGGATCGCCGACTCGCCTTTCTCGACG
This sequence comes from uncultured Acidimicrobiales bacterium, assembly GCA_963830865.1. Classification (GTDB taxonomy): domain Bacteria; phylum Actinomycetota; class Acidimicrobiia; order Acidimicrobiales; family VFJN01; genus ZC4RG19. The sequence goes on from CAWHNU010000006.1 coordinate 312,028, forward strand.
CGCCAGTTTCGGGCGGCGTCAACGGCGCCGCGGCGGGCTCCCTGACGATCATGGTCGGCGGCGAGGAATCGCTGTTCGTCCGGGCCCGGCCCCTGCTGGAGCACATGGGCCACTACGTCGTTCATCTCGGCCCGGCAGCCGCCGGCCAAGCCGCGAAGATCGTCAACAACATGATCTTCGGGGTCTGCCTGGCGACCACCTGCGAGGGGATCACGCTGGCGCGGCGGCTCGGCCTTGACGCCGCCGCGCTGTACGAGGTGGTCACGCGGTCCTCCGGGGACAACTGGGTGCTGCGGACGTGGTACCCGGCGCCGGGCGTCGTACCGAGCGCCCCCAGCTCGAACCACTACGCCCCAGGCTTCACGACTTCGCTCCTGGTAAAGGATCTCGGGCTCGCCCTCGCCGCCGGCGAAGCCGCCGGGGTTCCCCTGGCCGCAGCCTCGGCAGCCCACCGGCTCTTCGCCCGGGCTGCTGCCGACGGCGCTGAGCGGCTCGACTGCACGTCGCTGATCCTCTCGATCGAGAAGGCCGTCGCCGATGCCGCTGCGTTGACAGAGGTTGCGCAATGAGCACCCCGGCCGGGCCGTTCCGACGCCTAGCGCGACACATCGTTGTCGCGACTCTGGACACGACGGCACGCGTGACCGCCCGACCGAGCGACGCCGACCGAGCACGAGGGAGAGCTGTCCGATGACCGACACGAGAGCCCTGACCGACCCAGCGCGCACGACGTCCTCGGTCCCGACTCGACTGATGCTGATCGACGGTCAGTGGGTTCCGGCGCTATCGGGCGAGTGGCGCGATGTCACCACCCCGGCCCGCCGGGGCGAGGTGATCGCACGCGTACCCCGCGCGGGTACTGACGACGTTGACCGAGCCGTCGCCGCTGGTCGCGCCGCCTTCGCGTCATGGCGCAGCCAGCACTTCACAGTCCGGCAGCGCGCTCTCGCGCCTGATCGCCGACGGCGTCGAGGAACGCGCCGAGGAGCTGGCCCGCCTCACCGCGCGGACACCGGAAACGCGATTCCGCACACAGGCCCGGCCTGAAGCGGCCACGCTGGTCGACCTCTTCCGCTACTTCGCCGGCGTCGCCGGCGAAGTCAAGGGCACGACCCTGCCGGCCGGTGACGAGCAGCTGCAGTACACCCGGCTAGAGCCGCTCGGCGTGGTCGCCGGGATCCTGCCCTGGAACTCACCGCTGATGATCGCCGGATTCAAGCTGCCGGCGGCGCTGGCCGCGGGCAACACGGTCGTGCTGAAGGCGGCCGAAGAAGCGCCACTGTCCGTGCTGCTGCTGGCGGAGATCTGTGCCGAGCACCTCCCGGCCGGCGTGCTCAACGTCCTGACCGGTCCCGGCAGCACCGTCGGGGCGGCCCTGGTGAACCATCCCGGCGTCGACAAGGTGTCCTTCACCGGGTCGACGGAGGTCGGGCGCGGCATCGCCCGCGACGCCGGCGAGCGCCTCGCGCATGTGTCCCTCGAGCTCGGCGGCAAGAACCCGTCGATCGTGTTCCCCGACGCGGTGGACGACGACCTGATCGACGGCCTCTGCTCGCTCCCGGTATCACACGCCAGGGCCAGAGCTGCACCGCCGGTGCCCGGCTGTACCTGCACGCGGACGTCTACGACGGTGTCCTCGAGCGCCTCGTGACCAAGCTCGGCGCGATGACGGTTGGCGACCCGTTGGACGAGGCCACCGATATCGGGGCCATCATCAACGAGACCCAGTTCCGCTCTGTCCAGTCCTACCTGGACGAGGGCCTGCGCCTACCCAGCTATGGAGTCGCGCTCGGCGGAACTCCGCCGGAGAGCGGACCGCTCGCGAACGGTTACTTCCACTGCCGACGATCTTTTCCGGAGCTCGCAACGACTTCCGGCTCGCCCACGAGGAGATCTTCGGCCCGGTTCTCGTGGCCATCCCCTGGAACGACGTCGACGAGGTCGTCCAGATGGCCAACGACACGCGTGTACGGCCTGGCCGCCTACGTGTGGAGCAAGAACCTCGACCAGGCATTGACCACCGCGCACCGCATCGAGGCCGGATGGGTGCAGGTCAACCAGGGCGGTGGCCAGGTCGTCGGCCAGTCCTACGGCGGGTACAAGCAGAGCGGCATCGGCCGGGAGGTGTCCCTCGAGGGCATGCTCGCCGGCTTCACCCAGATCAAGCAGATCAATGTTCGCCTCCGCGGCTGAGGGCGGCCGCCCGGAAACCCCATGAGAAAGAGCAGGAGACAACGATGCGCGCAGTGACGGTGGCCCGGCCCGGGAACGTCGACGTCCTCGAGACGGTGGAGCGCGAGCGTCCCACCGTCGGACCCGGGCAGGTACTGGTCCGCGTTGCGATGGCCGGCGTCAATTACGTCGACATCTACCAGCGGGCCGGAGCGGTGCCGTACGCGCTGCCCACCCCGTTCGTCGCGGGAGTGGAGGGCGCCGGCGAGGTGGTCGCCCGCGGGGAGGGTGTCACCGACCTCGCCGACGGCCAGCGCATCGGCTGGCTCAGCGGCGGCCAGGGCAGCTACGCCGACTTCGTCGCCGTCGACGCCGCCAGGGCCGTCCCGATCCCCGACACCATCTCCAACGAGCTGGCGGCGGCCGTGCTCATGCAGGGCGTCACCGCCCAGTACCTGGCCACCGACGCTTATCAGGTCCGCGAGGGTGACACGGTGCTCGTGCACGCGGCGGCGGGCGGAGTCGGCCTGCTGCTGACCCAGGTCGTCCGCCTCCGCGGCGGTCGCGTGATCGGCACCGTCTCCACCCCCGAGAAGGCCGAGGTGGCGCAGGCCGTCGGGGCGGACGAGGTCATCACCTACGACGACTTCGTCGCCAAGGTCCGCGACCTCACCGGGGGTTGCGGCGTCGCGGCGGTCTACGACGGCGTCGGAGCCGCGACCTTCGACGGCAGCCTCGCGAGCCTGCGTGCGCCGCGGCACCCTCGTCGCCTATGGCACGGCCAGCGGCCCCACCCCCGCGCTGGAGATCCCCCGCCTGACCGCCGGCGGCTCGCTCTATGTGACCCGGCCCAGCATCGCGCACTACACGGCCAGCACGGAGGAGCTCCGCGGACGCGCCGAGGAGGTCTTCACCTGGGTCGCCGGGAAGGAGCTCCAGGTCACCCTCGGGGGGCGGTACCCACTGGAGGAGGCGCGGACCGCCCAGGAGGCGCTCGAGTCGCGCAGCTCAGCAGGCAAGCTGCTGCTCATGCCATGAAGTCCGTTGTCGACGACTCCGCCGCAGACGCCGTTCTCGGCCGCAAACGGCTCAGGGACCGGCCGATGACCACCGCTGAGGTTGAGGTCCCGTCCGAGCGCCTCGGCCGCCCCGGCGGCGCTGCGCCGGTTCGTCTGCGTCGGCGCCGTGGCCAGGCCGGCGATCGAGCGCGACCGATGACGAACGACTCAGCCCCGAGGGAGCCGGCGTTGCGGCCCTGGCGGGAGCACCTGCCCAAAGGCGTGGATCCCACGACGCTCGACCTCGTGGCCAAGCGTTCGCTGCCTGCCGCCTGGACGGCGCGATGGGCGGCCGACCCCGGTCAGGTGGTGCTCCGCGGTCAATCGGGCGGCCAGCTCATCGCCGGCGAGCTCGAGGACCGGTCGGCCCGTGCCGCTGCCCGGCTCGCGGCGGCTGGTGTGGGACCGGGGGACCGGGTCGTGGTGTCGGCCCCGGCGTCGATCGAGCTCGTCGTGGCTTACGTCGGCATCCAGCGGCTGGGCGCCGTGCCGATGCCGCTCAATTCCGCCTACACCGAGCGGGAGGTAGCTCGGGTGGTCGCGGACGCGCAGCCGGTCGCGGCGATCGCGCACGAGACCCGGCTCGCCGGGTGGATCGCAGCCGCAGCCCCTGCCGGCTGCCGGCTTACACATCCCGACCTGACCGGGCTGCCGCCCGCCGATGCAGCGACGGCAGTGAGTTTGGACGCCGCTGCGCTCGACGACCCGGCGCTGCTCTGCTACACGTCGGGCACCACGGCCGTTCCCAAGGGCGTGCCGCTCAGCCACGGCAACCTGCTGGCGTCGGCCGAGGCCGTCCGGTTGGCCTGGCGCTGGCAGCCCGACGACGAGCTGATCCTGTGCCTGCCGTTGTTCCATCTCCACGGGCTGGCGGTCGGGCTGCACGGCACACTCGTCAGTGGTGCGACGGCTCGGCTCTTCGACCACTTCGACCCGTCAACGGTGCTCGCCGCGGCGCGGGCCGGCGGCTCGATGTTCTTCGGCGTTCCCACCATGTGGCACCGGCTCGCCGCTGATCCCGCCGCTCGCGACCTCGGCCGACTGCGCCTGGGCGTGTCGGGCTCGGCGCCGCTGCCGGTCGATCTCCACGCCGCGATCGCCGCTCTTGCGGGTCGCCCGCCGCTGGAGCGCTACGGCATGACCGAGACGGTGATGCTGGTCTCCAACCCCTATGAGGGCGAGCGGCGGGCAGGGTCGGTCGGGTTCCCGTTGCCGGGTGTCGAGGTACGCCTCACCGACGAGATCGAGGTCCGGGGCCCGAACGTCTTCGCCGGGTACTGGCAGCGGCCGCACGCCGATCAGGTGGCGTTTCGCGACGGCTGGTTCCGCACCGGCGATCTCGGCGCCACAGACACCGATGGCTACCTGCGGATCGTGGGTCGAGCGAAGGAGCTGATCATCTCCGGAGGCTTCAACGTGTTCCCTCGCGAGGTCGAGGACGTGCTCCGCAGTCACCCGGCCGTCGATGACGCCGCCGTGGCCGGTGCGCCTGACTCGGAGTGGGGTGAGCGCGTCTGCGCGTTCGTCGTCGAGGCCGACGATGTCACGGACGCCGAGCTCGCAGCGTGGTGCGCCGCTCGTCTCGCGCCGTACAAGCGCCCACGGCTGTGGCGGCGGATCGCGGAGATCCCGCATGACGCCCTGGGCAAAGTTCGGCGAGAGGTCCTCGTCGCGGGCCTCGCCGAGTGATGAAACAGCGGCACGGTGATCTCCCGGCCTGCGGCCTCGCTGGCTTAGAAGTCCTTGCCGAGTTCCCGGGCGCTGGCGTGAGCGATCTGCCGATGGGCCTCGGCATCGGCACGAAAGAGATTGGCTCGATGGGTGATGGTCGTGATGTCGGTGATCCCGGCCTGAACGCGCAGCCAGTACTCGAAGTACGTCGACTGGAAGTCCTCGCCGAACGCTGGACCACTGCTGACGTCGTACACAGCAGTTGTGTAGATCACCGCCGCTCGCTTGCCGGCGAGCAGGCCTGTATAGCCACGGTCAGGATCGATCGAGAAGAGCATTCCGCTTTGGGAGACCACGTCGATGAATTGCTTCAGGATGTACGGGATGCCGTGGTTCCACATCGGCACACTGAAGACGTATTTGTCGTAGCTGCTGAACTGTTCAAACGTCGTGCAGGCGCCGCGCCAAGCGGCAGCTTCGTCGCCTTCCAGCTGGCGGCCGGCGAGGGCGGACATCTTCGCCCTGGCTGCGCTCGGCCCGAAATCGGGCAGCGTGCCGTCCCATAGGTCGTAGGTCTCGACTGTATCGTCTGGACAAGACTCACGATATGCGGCAAGTAGGGTTTCCGCAATCGCGATGGACTCCGAGTGCGTGCCGCGGGGCGATGCTGAGATATGGAGCAGGCGACTCATGAGGGGTGTCTCCCAAAGAGGTTGGTGAATAGACAGCAGATCATTGCGAACACGAGTGTAAGTAGGCTCGTCCGGGGGAGCTATATAGGATGACCACACACTTGGAGGTCCGCTCATGTGGTCGTCGTAGAGAAGGAGAACCCTCGATGGTGTCAAATGCTCTGAAACCGTCACCGAGGTCGACGGTGGCCCGGCTGGCTCGAGAGATGCTTCGGCTGTTGGCCAGGGAGGGCCCGGCCGAGGAGCTGACCCAGCTCGTGGCGGGTTCGAGATCGGCTCTGACAGGGGACGCAGACGTGGAGTCCGTGCGTGAGATGGCCGATCTGGCCTCCAGCGTCCTGACGGCGCTCGATCAGCGCCGGCGCCGTCAGGTCGCGCTCACGGCGTTGTTCGAATCCGCGATCGATCTGGCCGCCGTTCGGGATCTCGACGAGATGCTCGATGCCATCGTGCGCCGCACCCGCCGGGTACTTCACGTCGATGTCGCCTACCTGAGCCTGATCACCGATGGTGGTGACGACATCGGCCTCAGGGTGACGACCGGATGCGTGTCGCCCACGTTCAAACGGCTCCGTATCCGCATCGAGGACTGCATCGGCGGCCTGGTCACTCGAAGCGGTATGCCCGTTACCCACGCGCAATTACTTCACGGAAACCCGCATCAACCACACGGATGCGATTGACGCCGCTGTCGCCGAGGAAGGCCTTGTTTCGATCCTTGGCGTACCGCTACTCCTGGGCAAGAGCGTCATCGGCGTCCTCTACGCCGGTCAGCGGACGGAACACACGTTCACTGCCGATGAGATCGCGGTCGCCTCATCGCTCGCTGCGCATGCGGCTGTCGCCTGTGAGAATGCGCAGCTGTTCGAGCACTTGCAGGGGGCTCTCGCCGACCTGACGTCAGCCAACGAGCTGATCCGCAAGCAGAGCAACCTCGTGACCACGGCGGCCGAGACCCACGTCCGACTGACGCAACTGGTCCTAGACGGCGGCGATCTGACCGCCTTGGCCGAAACCATCGCCCCCGCTCTCGACGGCGCGTCCCTGGTCATCGTCGACAGGGACGGAGCAATCCTCGCGACGGCGGGAAACGGGCTCAGCGTTGCGGCCGACGCTGCGATCCACGACGCGATCAGGCACGCCCAAGCAAGCGGACGGGCCATCCGGCATGGGCGGTGGTATGTCGCCTCCCTCTCGACCCCCCAACACGACTACGGCGCCGTTGTGGTGGAACACGACGCTGGCCTGGATGAGCTCTCGTTGCGGGTTCTCGAGCACGCTTCGCTGGTCATGGCGCTGGTTCTCATGATCAACACCGTCGTCACCGAGACCGAGAACCGGATGCATCGAGATCTGGTCGATGACGTCCTCTCGGCCCAAAGCGGCGGCAATTCGAGGCTACGCGACCGGGCCCGAACGCTCGATGTCGATCTCGACCACCCGCACGTCGTCGTGGTCGCCACAGGCGAAGACGGAGAGGACATCTCTCACATCGCGTCGATGTGGGCGTCGTCACGAAGCCAGTGCCTGGTCGGCAAGCACGACGGCCGCACGGTGTTGTTCGTCACGAGCGAGGAAGCTGGTCTGACCGCTCGTGCTGTCGCTATGGAGCTGGGCCGATCTGCACGCCAGAAGGTCACCGCGGGTGCCGCTGGCCCGGCGCGAGGTCCAGCGGAGCTCCGAGCGTCGTTCGAGGAGGCCCTGCGCTGTCACCAAACGCTGATACGGATGGACGCGGTCGGCACGGGAGCAACCACCGCCGAGCTGGGATTCGCCGGCCTGCTGCTCACCGACAAACCCGACGTCCACGTCTACATCCAGGCGACCATCGGTCCCGTAGTGGAATACGACAAGCGACGCCAGGCGCAACTGATCACCACGTTGCAGACGTACCTGGAGTGCGACGGCAACGCAGCGATGGCCGCGTGCCGCCTCTATCTTCACGTCAACACCATGCGGCAACGGCTCGAACGCATCGCGACAGCTACTCGGCGATGACTGGCACAGCCCGAAACGCCTCCTGGAGATCAGGTCGACATTGCACCTGCGCTCCACATCGGTCAATCTGCTGCGTCCCCAGGTCGTTGCCTGATGCGACCGCTACCCGCCCGTTCGTCGCTAGCGTCGTCCGCGTCATGACACACAACGGACGACTCGACGGTGTGTCCGCTGTGCTGCTGGACATGGACGGCACGTTGGTCGATTCGGACGCCGCAGTCGAACGAGCTGGAGCGCTGGGCAGCGGAATACGACGTCAACCTCGCCGCGGTGCTCGCGATCGGCACGGAACCCCGGCCGAACGCACCGTCAGCGCGATGCTCCCCGATCTGTCCCAGGACGAGGTCGCCTGGGCAGCAGCCCGCCAGCTCATGTTGCAGTACGACGACCTCTCCGACGTTGTCCCGACCTACGGCGCCCAGCGCCTCATCAGCGTGCTTGCCCTGACGGACGATGCCGTGGGCGGTCGTGACCAGCGCCGACCGGCGACTCGCCGGCGCCCGGCTCGACGCCGCAGGCATCTCCGCCCCCGTGCTGATCACCTCGGCGGACGTCACCGCAGGCAAGCGGCACCGGACGCCTACCTGCTCGCCGCGCGCACACTCGGTGTCGTGGCGTCCGAGTGCCTCGTGGTGGAAGACACAGAGCCCGGCCTGCGCGCTGGCCGCGCCGCCGGGGCCCTGACAGCAGCGCTGAAGAGCCTCGACGGCGACATCCGACTCTCCGATCTCGACGAACTGGCCGACCTCCTGGACACCAACGGACCCGAGCCCTCGAGTCGCGACACGCTCTAGGAGCGACGAGGGCGCGCTATCGCAGGGTGGAGAGGAGGGCCCGGGCTGCAGGGGTCTGGTTGGGCAACGAGGGATGTTCGTACGACGAACCGGTGGCCTACGACGGCGCCTACGCGGATGCCATGGACAGCGAGACCTCTCAGGCCGACTCGTGGGCTCCCGTCCGGGGCCGACGCTGACGCGGCCGTGCCAGTCGAGCGTCCAACAGATCGACGAGCGCCTCACATCCCTCGCGGGTCCGGGCGACGTCGCCGGTGGCCATGAGATCCATGATGAGCCCCCGCACGGTCGCGAGCGTCATCGTCGCGAGCGCAGCGGCAGCGCGGGTCTCCAGACCCGATGCCACGAAGCCGGACTGCACGACGGGAAGCCAGTCCAGGACCGCACGCGCCGCGAACCCTCGTGCGGCGAGCCCGGCTCGCGGGACGCGGCCGCGAGCTGCTGGAAGAGCCGGTGGTACCGCATCGCCTGCTCGCTCTCGAAGAACGCCCACGCCTTCCGCAGCGTCACCGAGTACAGCTCCCCGGGGACGGGCGCGATCCATCCAGTGAACCGAGCGCGTTGCTGCCGGCGAGCCTCCTCCAACGCCTCCGCCATCAGCTCGTCCTTGCTCCCGAAGTGGTAGACGAGCATGCGGGCGCTGGTACCGACGTCCTCGGCGGCCATCCTCAGCGATAGGTGATCGAGGCCGTTCATCAGCAGGTGTTCGACGACCGCGCCAAGCAGGGCCCGTCGTCGTTCGGGGTCAGGGCGTCGTCCCACGAGGCCAGCATCTCCTCGATCGCACGCGGGCCCGAGTGAACACCACCCCGTGGTCACCGCCTCTTGAGCCAGGCCGGCTCGCACATTAACGTAACACACGTTACACATTCGCCCAACCTGCAGGAGGGTCCGTGCCGACCGACAAGGAAGACCTGCTTCGCCGGAGCTACGCCGCGTTCAACGCGCGAGATGTCGACGCCGCGCTGGCCACCATGCACCAGGACGTCGACTGGCCGGACATGATCGAGGGCCGTCGCATCATCGGTCGGGATGCTGTTCGGACGTACTGGCTCGCACAGTTCGAGGCGATCGATCCCCGGGTCGAACCTTCGGCGTTCACGACGCGGGACGACGATGTGATCGCCGCGGACGTCCACCAGGTCGTTCGCACGAAGAACGGAGATCTGGTCTCGGACCAGATGGTGGAGCACGTCTATACATTCCGCGAGGGACTCGTCGTCGCGATGGACGTGTACGTCGGCGGCGAGCTGGCCTCCGCCGCCCGGGCGCCAGCCCGGTGACCGGTCGCGGCGACGGATGCGTCCCGGGCATGCGATCGACAGGAGCGAACATGCCCGATGCCAGCAGCGAAGCCCTCACCTTCACCCGCGGCGACGACCGCCTCGTCGGCGTGCTGCACCTGCCGGCGGAGGCGCCGACGGCCACCGTCGTGACAACGGGCCCGCTCACATTGGTCAAGGAGCAGGCCCCGGTGCCTGCACGAGGCGCTCGCCACGCGAGGCTTCGTCGCAGGGGTCGCAGGGGTGCCGTGGACGGCGGGTGCCCCGCCACGAACAGGTTGCCTGGGCAACCACGAACGGGTTGCCTGGGGAACCAGGCGGCCCGGGGTCGAACCGGCAGACTCGATGGAAGGCTCTCCAATCGGCCGCCTGGTGGCCGGGCTGGTGCAGAGGCTGGTCCGGGGCGCCGCCTGTGGTGGCAGGGACAGGTTCGTGGCTCTATGTAGGGGAGCGCCTCGCCGACCCAGTTCGACCTGGCCCGCGCCGAGGCCTTCGACAACGGCGTCCTTATCTGAACTACCGCGCCAAGGTCTGATCCTCGACCGTCCGGTCCCCGGGGACGGTGGCCGCCGCCTCCGGGGCCCGGGGCCGGGCGGGGAGCAGGATCGCGGCGATCGCGCTGCCGGCCAGGGCCACGGCGCTCGCCACCCGGAGGCTGACGGAGAAGGAGTGGAGGAACGCCCCGACCGCCGCGTCGGCGAGGCCGTGCGCCGCGGCGGTCAGCCCGGCCTCCTGGAGGCGCTGGGCCGCGACGAGGGCGCCGCCGAGCGAGCTCTTGGCCGCCGCCGTCGCCTGGGCGGGCAGGTCCGGCGGCAGCGTCGCCCCGAGGCGGTGGCTGTAGAGCGAGGCGGCGACGCTGCCGATCACGGCGACGCCGAGCGCGGCGCCGAACAGCCGGGTGGCGTCGTTGATCGGCCGAACCGACGCCGGCCTTCTCGACCGGCACGGCGCCGATGATCGCTTCGGTCGCCGGTGCGGTGATCAGTCCGAGGCCACCGCCGCCGAGGATCATCTGGCCGACGATCTCAGGTACGGCGTCGAGCCGTCGCCGCGAGATCCACAGCAGCGCGATGCCCCATGCGGCAGGCCCGGTGGCCACGACCGCCTTGTTGCCGATGCGGACGGCGAGCTTGGTGCCGACCACCGAGGCGACCGCGATCGAGGTCGCCACCGGGCAGGAGCCGGAGGCCGGTCGCCGAGCGGCGTGTAGTCCTGCACGAACTGGAAGTACTGGGTGATCGAGGAAGGTGAAGCCGGCGAGCGTGAAGAAGCCGATGGCGATCGAGCCGCTGGCGGCGGAGAAGCGGGGGTTGCGGAACAGGCGCACGTCCAGCATCGGGGCGCGCGTGCGGCGCTCGACGGCGACGAACAGGGTCGAGGAGCGCGAGGCCGAGCGCGAGGGTGGCGAGCGTGCGGGCCGGAGCCCCAGCCCCAGTTGGGGGCCTGGATGATCCCGAAGACGAGCGTGCCCATCGCGAGGCTCGACAGCGCCAGGCCCGGCCAGTCGGTCGGCGGGGCGGACGGGTCCTTGGAGGTCGGCACCGCAACGCGGCCGTGGCGGCCCGACGAGCCCGGCGACCGGCACCATGAAGAGGAACACGCTGCCCCACCAGTAGTGCTCGAGGAGCCAGCCGCCGACGATCGGGCCGGTGGCCACGCCGACGCCGGTGGTCGCGCCCCACAGGCCGATGGCCTCGGGCCCGCTCGGCGCGCTCGGTGAACACGTTGGCGATCAGCGACAGCGTCGAGGGGAAGATGGCCGCGGCGCCGATCCCCATGAGCGCGCGGGCCGCGATCAGCTGGTCGGGCGAGGTGGCTCAGCGCGCCGGCGAGGCTGCCCAGAGCGAAGACGGCCAGGCCGACGAGGAGGACGCCCTTGCGGCCGACGCGGTCGCTGAGGCTGCCGGCGGCGAGGATCAGCGCGGCGAACACCAGCGTGTAGGCGTCGACGATCCACTGGAGGTTGGTCGTCGTGGCGCCGAGCTGGCGCACCAGGCTCGGCAGGGCGACGTTCACGATCGTGACTTCGATGTTGATGATCAGCGCAGCCGAGCACAGCGGCGAGGAGGACGAGCCCCTTGCGGTGGGTGCGGCGGTCGACCCGGCTTCACGGTGAGCGGCCCGCGGCGCTTTGTGGCCGCGGGAGAACCTACCACAGGATCACTTGAGAAAAGCAAGTAGTGATACAGGAGAAAGACAAGTCGTGCAGGGGTTACACTGGGCCGGTGCGTACGTACCGGCAGTACTGCTGGCCTGGCCCGGGGTCTCGACGTGATCGGGGACCGGTGGGTGCTGCCTGTCGTCCGGGAGCTGCTGCCCGGGCCTCGCCGCTACGGCGAGCTGCGCGACGGGCTCCCCGGCATCGCAACCAACCTGCTGGCGGAGCGGCTGCCGCTCGATGGAGAGCAATGGCCTCCTGCGCAAGGGCGAGGGCGACCGCTACGAGCTGACCGAGCGGGACAGGGCCTGCGCGAGGTCGTGTGGCCATCGGCCAGTGGGCGTACCCGCTGATGGGCCAGAGGAACCGGACGAGGCGTTCCGCAGCCACTGGCTCGAGTACCCGATGCCGCACTGTTCCCGGGCGTGGATCCGTCCCGGCCGGAGCTGACGATCGAGGTCCGCTGCGGTGAGGGAGCCGATGACCGTGCGCTCGGCCGGGGGCCGGGTGCACGTCGACACCGGGCATGCCGCCGCTCCCGACCTCGTCCTCACTGGTCCGGCCGACGCGGTCCTCGGGCTGTTCACGCAGCGGCTCACGGTCGAGGGCGCGAAGGCCCGCGGCCTGGCGGTCACGGGCGACGCCCGACCGCTGCGCCGGCTCCGCCCGCACGTCGCGGCGGCGGCCGCCCCCGCCAGCCCGGACCCGGCCGGCTGAACGTGTTCTGTCCCTGGAGGTGGTCGCCATAGCGACCAACTGCAGGAACGAAACGGCCCGGTGTCCGGCCCGCATACGCTCCGCGGCATGGCCGAGTACAGCACGAGGCCGCTGGACGCAGGGACCTGGCCCGATTTCGCCCGCCTGGTCGATGCGCACGACGGTGTGTGGGGCGGCTGCTCGTGCATGGCGTTCCACCCCGAGGGCGTCGGCCGGCGCACGACCCCGGAACAGAACCGGGCGACCAAGGAGCGGCGGCTCGTCGAGGAACGGGCGCATGCGGCGCTTGTGTACGACGGCGACGCCTGCGTCGGCTGGTGCCAGTTCGGCGCGCCCGACGAGCTGCCACGGATCAAGAACCGGAAGGCCTACCTCGCCGACCTGAGGACGGCAGGGTCGGGAGCTCGGCGATGAAGCGGGCGCCGCCGAGGGGGCTGTCGTCGACCCGGATGCTGCCGTGGTGGTTGGTGAGGATGGAGTGGACGACGGCGAGCCCTAGCCCGTTGCCTCCGTCGTGCCGGGCGCGGCCGTCGTCGAGGCGGGTGAATCGTTCGAAGACCCGCTCGCGGTCGTCCGGTGGGATGCCCGGGCCGTCGTCGTCGACCACGAAGCGCGCAGTGTCGCGGTGGTGGGAGACGCTGATCCGAACGACCGTGGTGGCGTGGCGGGCGGCGTTGTCCACGAGGTTGCTGAGGGCGCGGGCGAGCTGGTGACGGGCGCCGCCGACCACCACGGTGTGGTCGTCGGCGGTCGTGTGAACGACCTGCACCGGGACCCGGCGGGGTCGCTGCCCCTCCTCGGTGGCGAGGGCGGTGAGGTCCACCGGGGTCGACGGGCGCGGTGATCGGCCCGTGCTCGTCGCACGCCGCCAGGAGCAGCAGGTCGTCGACGAGGGACTCGAGGCGGGACTCCTCGGCGAGGAGGCTGTCGACCCTGGCCGGCCAGCCCGGGGGTCCGGGCTTGCTGCGCGCCACCTCGAGCCCGGCGCGGAGGGTGGCGATGGGGCTGCGCAGCTCGTGGGAGGCGTCGGAGACGAACCGGCGTTGCTGGGCGGCGGCGGTCTCCAGCCGGTCGAGCATGGTGTTCATGGTGTGGGCGAGGCGGCCGACCTCGTCGTCGGTGGGGGGCTGGGGGAGCCGCCGGTGCAGCGTCGATGCGGTGATGCGCTCGGCCTCGGCGCGCATGGCCTCGACCGGCCGCAGCGCCCGTCCGACCAGCACCCACGCGATCACGCCAACAAGCGCGACCAGGGCCGGCAACCCGACCGCCAACCGGTCGGTGAGGGCCTCCACGTTGCGCTCTACCTGATCGACGGGTGCGGCGGCAGTGATGGTGAAGTCCCCGGCACGGGTCTCGACCGTGCGGGTGAGGGTGTCGACGGGCGCCATGACCTCGTCTCCCCGCGGGGTCTCGTCCGACGCCGGCCGGTCACCGGCGCCGCCGTCATCGACCGATTCGGGGGAGGAGGCGACGACCTGCCCGCTCTCGTCGGTCACCCGCAGCTGCGCGGGTGGGGGTGAGCCGTCGCCGGCCGTCACGGCGTCCTGGGGGTCGTTTCCCGCTTCGAGGCGGCTGGCCACATCGTCCATGTAGTCGTTGACGCTGCGGCGGATGTCGCGCACCTGTGCGTCCTCGACCGACCGTACGAGCAGCCAGCCGGCGGTTCCTACAGCCACCGCGGTGACCACCACGGCGGCGAGGGTGATGCGCACCCGTACCGAACGCGGCGGGTGGATCCGGCGGCTAGCCATCGGGGTCCAGCCGGTAGCCACTGATGCTGCGCACGGTTTGGAGCGATCGCCGCCCGAATGGCTGGTCGATCTTGCGCCGCAGGTAGCGCACGTACACCTCGACCACGTTGTCGTCGCCGTTGAAGTCGTCGCCCCACACCTCGCTCAGCAACCGGGCCTTGGTCAGGTTGCGGCCGGCGTGGCGGACGAGGGTCTCGAGCAGGGCGTACTCGCGGCGGGTGAGCTCGATGGCGACTTTGCCCCGCCGGCAGGTGCGGTGGGCCGGGTCGAGCGCCAGGTCTCCCGCGACGAGCTCGGAGGGCCGCGGCGTCGCTCCCCGCCGGACCAGCGCCCGCAACCGGGCCGCCAGCACCACGAACGAGAACGGCTTCGACAAGAAGTCGTCGGCGCCCGTGTCGAGCGCCTCGGCCTCGTCGTACTCGCCGGTCTTGGCGGTGAGCATGAGGATCGGCGTCCACACGTGTTCGGAACGGAGCGTCTGGCACACCCGGTAGCCGTTCATCCCCGGCAGCAGGATGTCCAGGACGATCGCGTCGTAGCGCCGCTCGCGGGCCTGCCACAGGCCGTCGAGCCCGTCGTGCGCCAGCTCGACGTCGAACCCTTCTGCGTCGAGGCCTTCCTGGATGAACTCGGCCAGGCGGGCCTCGTCTTCGACCACGAGCACGCGCACGGCCGGCATTGTGCGCCTCGGGCCCGGGGTCGTCACCTCGGTTGCTGAGAGCTGCTCTCAGCCGGACGCCCGCTCTCAGCGGTGCCTCAGCGGCGCTCGTCAAGGTGCCGGCATGACACCGCGGCGAAGCGACGTAGAGGAAACGATGAGGCAGACGATCCGGCGTCGGGTGCGCTCGGCGCCGCCGCCGTGATGCTCGCCGCGGTGTTCGCGGCCTGCTCGACGGCGCCGACGAGCCAGTCCTCGGACCCGGCACCCGAGGACTCGGCGACCGGGGAGCCTGACCTGCAGGCCTTCTCGGAGTGCATGCGCGACAACGGCATCGCTGAATTCCCCGATCCCGGGCCCGACGGGCTGTCCCTCGATGGAGCCGGCGTCGACGTGGAGTCAGCGCAGTTCAAGGCCGCCCAGGAGGCGTGCCAGGATCTGTTGCCGTCGCCGGACGGGGCGGGCCGGCGATCGGGTGCCGCCGGCCAGTCGGACTGGGAGAAGGTCGTGCCCGGGGGCGACTGTGCGTGTGCCGATGGCAGCGAGTTCGCTTTCTGGGAGCGTCGGGCCGACGCGACCAAGGTCGTGCTCTACCTCGAAGGCGGTGGCTCCTGCACCGACGCCGTGACGTGCGCGTTCACCGGCACCGGCGGGGAGAACGACTTCTACGACTTCAACCTGTCGACCGAGAGCCCGGGGATGGGGCGCGGGATCTTCGACTTCGACCGGGCCGACAATCCCTTCGCCGGCTACTCGTTCGTCTACGTGCCCCTGTGCACCGGCGACGTCTACCTCGGCGACGCCACGGTCGAGTACTCGCCGGAGCTGACCGTCGAGCACAAGGGCTTCGTCAACGGCACGGCCGCGCTCGACTACCTCGCCGAGCGCTATCCCGACGCCACGCAGGTGGTCGTCGTCGGCAAGACGGCCGGGTCGGTCGCCGCCCCCGTCTACGGCGGCCTTGTCGCCGACCTGCTCCCCGACGCCCAGGTCACCGTGTTCGGCGCCCAGTCCGGCCACTTGCCCGACGCCCCCGATTTCAACGCAGCGATCCTCGGTGAGCTGTGGGGGGCGTACGACACCATGCCCGACTGGGAGGTCAACGACGGGCTCACAGCCCGCGACTGGGGCATCCCCCGCTTCTGGATCCAAGCCGGCCTCCACGACCCGGACATCGTCCTGGCCCGTTTCGACTACGCCTACGACCCCAACGCGGCGACAACGCTGGAGCGGATGGGCGTCGACTCGTCGACGCTCGAGATCATCGATGCCAACGAGGCGGCCATCGAGGCCGCCGGGGTGGTCCTGCACAGCTACACGGCACCCGGCGAGGTACACGGGATCTTCGACTTCGAGTCGTTCTACGAGATCGAGGTCGGCGGGGTCCGGCTGGTCGACTGGATCGAGGTGCTGCTGGCCGGTGAACCACTCGACGACGTCCACTGCGTCCAGTGCGAAACCACGTGAGCGCCGCAGTACGCGTTGACCCAGGCGGGTGAAGGGCGGGTCGAAGCCGGGGCCGGAGACTGCAGAGCATGGCGGCCGTGCCCGACTCCGGCGACGTCGAAGCGAAGTAGGGCCTCCTGCATTCAGTCGAGGGCGAGCAACCGATGCACGAGATCAGATCGTCCTGATTCATCACATGTCTGTCGCCCGGACGCTGGGAAGGCTCCGCCACCGGGAGCATGACGACATCGTGATCGAATGGGTGTCGTTGGCCTCGCTGGCGTCGCGAACGACGGCGCCGGCCGACCTCGCCCGGTTCGCGGCGCAACCCCCGGCCCATCTAGTCGACATCGCCTAGCGCGGCAGACAAGTCGGTCCCAGCACTGGCCTCGTGGCGGTGTTCGAGCACGTCGACCGGGAAGAACACGGCACAGCCGACTTGATCGTCGCGACCCAGGAGCCAGTTCGACACCGCGAGAACCTCACAGCCGGGGTAGCCGCGCACAGCGGCGAGCAACATCGACCCCGCGTAGAAGATCAACGCGGCGTCACTGGCAGGCTCCAGGGCGGGGACCGGTTCGCCACCGAGGTACAGGGCGAGGAACACCCCGAGATTGGCGACGTGAGCGACGGGCCCGGTCGCCACGAGCCGCGGCGCACCCGTGCGCGCCCGCCGTGCTTGCCAGGCCAACACCGCGCCGGGGAACACCACGAGGGCCAGCACCCACGAACCGAGCGGCCACCCGCCCGTCGCATGGGCGACGATGACGTCGGCAAGCAACGCCGATCCCACCACGGCGCGGGCGAGCGTGCCGCCCCGCCCGATCCCCGGCCCCGCGCGGAACCTCGACGGCGTGCGGGCCGATGATCGCAACGTAGATCCCGACATGCCCCGACCGTACGGGTTCCCGTGTACCGGAAGGTCAAGGGCAAAATCTCGCAAGGGTTCAGCCGACCAGGTGGCAGACCTGGCGCGCCCGGAACATCTCCGTCCCGCCGAACGGCGCGCTCAGGCGTTGACGGCCGGCGTGACGAGGTGACAGACGAGTCCGGGCTCACAGTCGGCGGGATCCAATGATCGGGCTCTGCGGGCGAGGCCGCGCAGGTCGCCCCGAAGACGTTGCAGCTCGGTGATGCGCTTGTCCACCTCGGCGGCGCGGCGGCTCAGCAGGGCGCTCACGTGCCCGCAGGGCGTCTCCCCCCGGTCGCGTAGCGCGACGATCTCGCGAATCTCGCCCAGCGTCAGCCCGACCGACTGGGCGGCACGGACGAAGCTCAGCCGGCCCACCACCGTGTCCTCGTAGTCCCGGTAGCCCGCCGGCGTCCGCGGCGGTGGGGCCAGCACACCGATCTCCTCGTAGTACCGGATCGTCTTGGCGGGCACGCCGGTCTGCTCTGCCAGTTCCCCGATGCGCATCCCGACACGCTAGCTCTTGACATTCCCGGACACGGGAAGGTTTACGGTGGCCGCATGCCAGCGAATGTCCACCAGGCCGCCGCCGCTCTCGCTGCGGGCTTCCCTACCTTCGATCCCGACCAACAACGCGTCGTGAGGTCGCCTCATTCAGCGCAGGGGTGCCCGATTCGCAGGCGATTGCCGTTCGGATCCGTGAGGACGAACTCCCGCATCCCGTGTGGCTGGTCAGCCGGGTCGGTGACGGGCAGCCGGGCCTCATCGAGGCGAGCGTGCCAGGCATCGACGTCGGGAACGATGACGTAGCAACCGGCGCGGTTGGTGGCGGCGTCGAGCGCGTCCTCACTGACGGCCAGGTCGAACACGCTCTCGTCGTCATGGGTCACGAACGCATAGCCGCCGCCCGGTTCGTACTCGCGCACCGTGAACCCGGCGGCTTCGTAGAACCTGATCGAGATCGGCATGTCGAGCACAGGCAGGATCGGTGTTACGTCGAGCATCCCCGACCGGCTCCGCAACCAGCCAATGCACACAGGGCACACCATGATGTCGTCGTGGCACAACAGCGGCACGAGCCGGTCGCGTTCTTCCCCGCAACACGAGCCGGCCACGCGTGCGCCCTCGGACGGAGCGGCCTGCGGAGCCTCGACAGCTCGATACCGGCGCTCCACCTTCGACCGTCGCGTCGCCAGGTCTGGCGACCGAGCTGCGCAGCTTCGGCCAGCGTGAGAACACGCCCGACTGGCCGTCCGGCCTCGTCGTGCCACCGATCCAGGTGCTCGCGATCACAGAACAGGTTGGCGTGAGGGCAGAACTGTTCGCGCACGTTGTCGCATGGCCCGGTCGGCAGCCAAAGCACGACGCCCGCAGCGTCCTCGCGTGGCGAGCCCGAGGCTGACGCTGACGTCCAGGGCGTTTCGCACCAGCCGCAGGTTGTGGCCACCCGGGCGTTCTCACCGGCGGCGGCCGCGATGCCGATGGCGTCGAGCGCGCACCAGGTATGCAGGGCGGTCTTCCCCATCGTGAGCGTGTGGCGCGTCTCGAGCAGCGTGAGTCCGTGTGCGCCGACGACGGCTCCGTGTGTCATCGATCTCGACCCGTCCGATCGCTGCCTGACCCGCCAGGCTGGCCCTGACCGCCTCGACGGAGCATCCGAGATCGGCGGCGAGGTCCTCAGGGCTCGTCGGGCGGCTGGTACGGAGCCGATCGAATGCCGCCCACAGCAGTTCCTCGATCATCGTGGTGTTCAGGGTCGCTCCGACGAGGCCGAACGGGCAACGCTGCGGGCTGACCCGGCGTCTCGGGTCGCGCTGAGGGCCTCGACGAGCTGGTCGACCGTTGGTGCGCCCTGCGCGCCTCCGTCCCCGGGGTAGAGGCGGCAGGACAGGCCGGCCACGCCGTCAGCGGGAAACGGGTCATCACCGTCGACGAGGATCGTCGGTGAGCCTCGAAACCCCGTCTGGATCGCCTCAGCTTCGGTACGGACCAGCCGCTCCGTGGCCGTCCCGGAGACACCGGCGCGCTCGAGCGCCTCCGCGATCCGCTGCCGGGCAATCGCGACGTGCGGACAGTTCTCGACGTAGAGCACCGTGATGTGCATGAGAGGATACTGCACCTTCCCGCTAGGGGAAGGTCAAGCCGGCCAGCGGTGTACTAGCAGCGGATCAGACCTGGCGACGACGGGACCTCGACGCCCGCCCGATCGACGACACGGCGATCCTGCCGCGGCAACGACACGCTACGCGCCACCGTGTCGGCGTTGCCTGGAGCTACCGGATGTTCTTGGGGTTGACCAGTTCGAGCACCTGCTGGAACGTCGGGCGGTTCGTCGTCCGGATCGTGTCGGGGATCAGACCGGGCGCGAATCCGGTGCGGCTCGCCGTCGCGAGCCATGTGGTCGGGTCTGGCCCGTGAGCGGCGGCCAGGTCTGAGGCAACCTGGTCGACGACGACCCACAGCGAGTCACGGCATGCGTCCAGCGAACCGTTGCCGCAGTAGCTCAGGTTGAACTTCCCCTTCACCCCACCGTGCAGCAGCGTCCGGAGGTCCTTGTCGACGTAGGACTCGCCCGCGAGACCGTTCAGGTTGCGGATCCGGTCGAGATCGTCGGTGAGATCGGCGAAGACCGGGCGCATCACCGCCGCCGCGAGCGGCTCCCACAGTGCGTCCATGATGGCCGGACCGGCGTCGTCGTACGCGCCGTCGCCGTCGGCGTCGAGGCGCGGCGCATCGAGACGCACCCAATCGTCGAGCAGGTCGACGACCTCGGCGGCCAGCGGGTTGGGCGCACTCCCACCCCGCAGCACGTCGCTGATCACGGGCCAGACGGGTGCGCGGGTGTCCTCGGTGGCGGCACGGTTCATCACGCCCACGACGTCGGCCAACGCGATGCGCCTGTCGAACCGGTCGAACAACTCGACCCGGTGGACCGAGCCGAACTCATTGTCGTCGCCGTGCATGAACCCGGGAGCCGACTGGTTGTTCCAGTTGAGCAACAGCCCATCCGGGCTGTTGCTGGCGTGCGGGTGCTCGTTGCGTTCCAGGAAGCCCTGCCACTCGTACTCGCCGGTGCCGAGCGTGGGGAGCCGGCGGTCGAGGCCGCGGGCTCGTTCCGGGAGCAGGCCCGACGAGAAGTAGGCCGTGTCGGTCCTCGACGTGTACGCCCAGTTGAAGGTGAAGCCGAACTGGTTGGCCGCCTCCCAGAACCGCTCGGGAGTCGACGCCACGCCGTCGGTCATGTCCTTCAGCGCGGCGAGGTTCAGGCCGTCGCGACCGAACGTGGAGCGCTGCCGAGTGAGCGCGACGGGCTGACCATCGGAGGTGGCCGTGCCGATGACCGGCCCGTGGACCGACCGGGGGTAGCGGATGGGTGTGCCGTTCAGCGTGCCCGCGTCGAAGACCTCGAACGGCCGGCAGGTGCCGTCGAAGAGGTAGTGGTCGGCGTCGCGCGTGGCGGGCGTGCCATCGGGGTTGCAGAGCACCTCGGCGAACACGTCGCGGACGTCGTGCCCGGCCGAGGTGAGGCTCCAGGCGTAGTCCTGGGTGCGGCCGATGAGGATGTACATCGCCATCCCCGGCACGGCCACGCCCTGGGCTTCGATGCCCGGTCCGCTGAGGTGGATCTGCTGCACGATCTCCGGATAGAAGTAGCCGAGCTGCGGCCCCATGACCGCCAGGCTGTTCCGGGTCGCCGAGCGCTTGGGGGCGGCCAGGAGGAAGTTCGACGCCTCTCGCGTGGGAACGGGACCGGCCGCCGGGTAGACGGCCTCGCCCGCGGCCGCGGGGGACGGCGAATCGCCGGCGGCATCAGGCGCCTCCGGATGGCGAGGATCGAACGAGACCATCGACCCCTCGTCGATCGGCACCGATCCCGTCACCTCGCCCCCGGTCAGCACCGGGTACGGGAAGTGACGCGCGATCGTCGTGGCTGCCTCTGGGTCGTCGAACAACATGGCGTCGTCCCACGCCGCTCGTCCGAGCTCTGGGCCGAGCTCGTTCTGCAGCTTCGACAGGAACTCGGCGTTCGATGCTTCGGAGCCGCCGCCGGCGCCGAAGATCGACCCGATGAACGCGGTGACCGCGATCACGTCGTTGACCGTCGCCGGGGGTTGGTTGATGCCGTGGGCCTCCCAGTAGGCGTTGATCCCGTCGGCTTGGGCCTGGGCGTCGGCGATGATCTGGCGGCCTTTGTCGCCGTACGTCTCGACGAGTAGGTCGATCTGGTCGCTCACCAGCTGTTCGCTCTCCGGACTGGGCACGAACGACTGTCCGCTGAGCACCAGCCCGAACGCGTCGATGCCCGGAATGTCGGCGACGGCGGCACGCGCCGGTCCGCGTCCGAGCTGCAGGAGCAGGCCTCGATCGCGTGCCGTCACCCAGCCGGCCCCGAACGAGACGTCGTCGCGGGTGTCGCCGTAGACGTGGGCGACGCCGTACTCGTCGTAGACGATGGTCAGCCCCGGTCGCCCGGTGGGCTCCTCACGGGTGGCGCCGACCGGCGCGAGGTCCTCGGGGATGAAGTACTGGTCGATGTCCGCTTCGGTGACGTCGCCCCGCAACGGGGTCAGACCGTCGTAGAGCGGCAGCTGATCGCGCGACTCGTCCGTCGTGGGTAGGCCGCCGTAGTTGCCAGGAGGAAGGATGTAGTGGGCCTTGTCCTGGGTTGGCTGCGGCTGCTGACGGCGAGCGCCCGCGGGTGCTCCGAGTGCGGTGGCGGCGATGATGCCGGCGGCGGCGGCGAGGGCCATGCAGCGGCGTGAACGGAAGGACATGCATCTCCCCCCGGTTGGCACGATCGCCGGACCGTAACAGGGACGACAACGACACGGTCGCTGAAACTGGGCTGGTCTGTCGGTCGGCGAAGCGGGCTCAGGCGGTCTGGTCGGTGCCGCCGTACTCTTCGGGCATGACCCTCGCC
>CAWHNU010000007.1:0-528466 GCA_963830865.1 uncultured Acidimicrobiales bacterium
CAGTCACGGGCCCCGGACGGGGGCCACGTAGGGTCGCTCAGGATCGGCGCCCTGGAGCTGCCAGACCTCGTGGCCGTCCACGGCGAAGACCAGGAACTGGTCGGGCCCGGGGTCCTTGGTGTCGCCTCTGTGCAAGATGTAGGCGAGCTGGTCGGCGCCGTCAGCGAGGTCCACCCGGAACGACGGGCCGAACACGTCCTGGCCCGCCGGGCGGAGGGGATCGGTCCACACGGTCTCCGCCGCCGCGCCCGTCCACACGTGCAGGCCCCAGAAGTCCGCGAAGTCGGCGCTGGTGGGGTCGCCGTAGTCGCCCGCGGGCCGGCGGTAGTGGATGGTGACGAAGTCCTCGGCCGCGCCGCGGGACTGGTGCACCACCTGCTCGCCAGGCTGGAACCAGGCGCTCGGCGTGTCGGTGGGGGTGAAGGCCAGGCCGTCGACCGTGACCGTGCCGCCGTCCACGATCGTCACCGTGACCGGGGCCGCCAGGTCGGGCGGCGCCAGCCGCCACACCGCCCCGTAGTCGTCGACGGCGTCCGGCGGCGCGCCGTCGAGCGTGACGGCCCCGCAGCCGTCGCAGGCGTAGTGGACGGTGGCGTAGCCCTGGGCCGAGGCCTGCGACGTGTAGACGTTGACGTCGCCCTGGCGCAGCCAGATCTCCGGGGTGGTGGCGGGGTCGAAGCTGCGGTCGGGGCTGTTGTCGGGGTCCTTGGTGTCGCCCCGGTGGACGATGAAGTTGACCGGCGAGGTGTCGTTGGCCAGCTGCACGAAGGCGAAGCGGCCGTACTCGTCCTCGCCCAGGAACGGCTTGGGGGCGGTCCAGTCGGTGGCCTCGGAGGGGGCGATGGCGTCGCCCCACAGGTGCAGGCCCCAGAAGTCGGCCGAGTTGCCGGTCGTGTGGTCGCCGTAGTCGCCGGCCGGGCGCTGATAGTGGATCAGCGCGTAGGGCGTGCCGGGCGCGGTGGGCGTGGCCACCTCGACGCCGACGCCCACCACCTCGTCGGCGGCCAGGTGGCCGGACAGGTCGTTCACGATGGCCCGGAACGACACCTTCGTGCCCGGCTGGGCGGCCACCGCGCCGGCGTCCCAGAACACCCGGTAGGGCGGGTTGTCGTCGGTGCCGATGGGGACGTAGTCGCCGTCGCCGACCCGCACCGCGAAGGTGACCTCGGCCGGCGTGGCGCGGTCGAGGTCGGCAGCCACCTCGACGCGGTCGAGGACCTGGTGGCCGTCCCACGAGTTGGTGCCCAGCACCGCCGTGTCGCCGTGATCGAGGCTGGTGATGTCGATGCCCGGTGCGGCGTCGCTGGTGGGCACGGGCTCCCGGGCCTGGTAGATGACCATGCCGAGGGCGGGCACGGTCACGGGCAGGCTGCCGCCCGGGCCGGTGCGGGGCGATTCGGCCACCGGGGCGCCCGCGGCCGGCTGGGGTGAGACGAGCCGGTAGGCCGCGCCCTCGGGCGAGTAGGTCGGCACCGCTGCGCTCGCCGGGGCCTCGCTGTTGTTGAGCGCCACCACGTACTCGACCCGCTCGTCGCGGTCGATGCGGGAGAAGGCGTACACGCCGGGGCCGTCGGCGCTGTAGCGGTGGATCTGCGCACCGGTGCTCAGTGCGGGATGGCGCTCGCGCAGGCTGGGTGTAGCGGGAGATGGTCTGGTACAGCGGGTGGTCCCGGTCGAAGTTGTCGTCCGAGGTGGTCTCGTCGGTCCCGATGAGGTCGTTGTCGGCGTAGACCGACACCTCGTTGGCGAACATGTCCTCGCGGGCGTCCTTGTCGCCGCCGTCGCCGGTGAAGCCCTGCTCGTCGCCGTAGTAGACGACGGGCTGGCCGCGGGAGAAGAACATCAGGGCGTGTGCCAGCTGCGAGCGGGCGAGCCACTCGTCGTCGTCCGCGCCCGGCTGGTCGACCCGTTGCAGGAAGTAGCCGATGCGCCCCATGTCGTGGTTCCCGAGGAACGTCGGCATCGCGTAGGCGTTGCTGTCGGCGTCGGTGTACCAGTCGTCGGAGGCGAAGAAGTCCCGCAGGCCGTCGGTGGCCGCGCCCTGCGAGGCGAAGCCGCGGGCCGCCAGCTGGAAGCCGAAGTCGATGGTGGCCTGCAGCTGCCCCCGGGTCGAGAACTCGCTCATGAAGGGCGAGCCGAACTGCTGGTCGAACACCTCGCCGAAGGCGAAGAAGTCGTCGATGCCGCGGGCGTGGGCCTCCTCCAGGATGGCCGGGCCGAAGCGCTGCCAGAACTCCATGTTGACGTGCTTGGTGGTGTCGATGCGGAAGCCGTCGACGCCGAACTCGTCGATCCAGAACGAGTAGATGTCGACCATGCCCTCGACCACCTCGCGGCGCTCGGTCCACAGGTCGTCGAGCCCGAAGAAGTCGCCGTAGAGCGAGTTCTCGCCGGAGAAGCTGGTGTTGCCCCGGTTGTGGTACAGCAGCGGGTCGTTCAGCCAGGCCGGGTTCTTGGGCTCGTCGGGCGGCACCACCGGCACATAGGGGAACGAGGTCGTGTCGACCTCGGGGAACGTGTAGTCGGGCTGGCCCGAGTAGGCGTAGTCCGAGTCGTCGAAGGGCTGGCCGGCGGTGTCGAGGTAGGGGAACGCCGTCTTGTTGCGATACCCGGCGTTGCCCTCCAGCTGGATGACGTCGGCGGTGTGGTTGGTGACGATGTCCATGAACACCTTGATGCCGCGCCGGTGCGCCTCGTCCACCAGGCGGGCGAACTCGGCGTTGGTGCCGAGGTGCGGGTCCACCCGCAGGAAGTCGCGGATCCAGTAGCCGTGGTAGCCGGACGAGTGCCCGTACAGGTTGGTGCTGTCGTCCTGGACGCTCTTGTTGGCGTAGATGGGCCCCACCCACACCGCGCTGACACCCAGCTGGTTGAGGTACGGCAGCTTGCGCCGCAGGCCCTCGAGGTCGCCGCCGTGGTAGTAGCCCTTGTCGCTCGGCAGGTAGCCGTGGGTGAGCACGTTCTCCTGCGTGTCGGCCGCCACGCACACGCCCGGCGAAGTCGCCGCAGTTGTTGGCCGGGTCGCCGTCCGCGAACCGGTCGGGCATGGCGAAGTAGAGCATCTCGTCCACGAACGGGTGCCGCACCGGCTCGCGCACGAGGGCGGTGTCGTCCACCGGCTCGGCGGGGACCACGCCGATCTCCAGCACGTGGCTGATGGTGTCGTAGCTGAAGCTCACGACGTCGCCGGCCCCGCTCACGGTGAAGGGGATGTTCGGCCCGTCCCGCAGGCCTCCGGCGCCGTAGTTCTCGTCCCAGGCCTGGTCGATCGCGACCTTGGCCTCGTAGTCGCCCGGCGGCAGGGTGGAGGTGGAGAAGCGGGCGATGCCGTCGCCGTCGGCGTCCTGCAGCCAGGAGCGCAGGCACGCCGGGTCCCAGTCAGCGGCGCAGCCCAACTCGCTCTGGAAGCTGCCCGGCACCGTGGCGATCACGGATGTGACGTCGTCGGTGACCCAGTGGGTGCCGTGGTCGTAGAAGAAGCGGACCGTGGTGGGCGATGCCAGGTCGATGACGATGTTGGGCCCGTCGCGCACGGCACCGGCGCCGTAGTTCTCGTCCCAGGACCCGTCGAGCGCGGCCTTGTACTCCCAGGTGCCGGCGGGCAGAGCGAAACTCGCCTGCCACACGCCGTCGTCCGGGTCGAGCGTCAGCTGCGTGAGCGCGCACTCGGGCTGCCAGTCGCCGGGGCAGCCCAGCTCGCTCTGGAAGCTGCCGGCGATGGTGACGGTGGTGGGCGCGGCCCCGGCCACCTGGGCGGGGCCGGCGACCCCCGCGGTGGTGGCGGTCAGCCCGAGGACCACGGCGAGCACGACGATTCTGCGACCCATGAGCGACCCCCGTCTCACGGCAGGACCTCAGTCTACGATCACGGTGGTGCGGGCACCCGGGGGGGACGGGCACTCCCCGAACCTCGCGACCCCTCGCATGTTCGGCGGACGGGGGCGTGCGGCCTGTCAGGCGCGGACGGGCTTGGTGCATCGACCCGTCAGGTCGAGCAGGAGATCCATGGGGCTCGCGCCAGGCCCGACATCGCCACAGGGCTCGATGCCGAACCCCATACCGGGTGCCTCCTGTTGCACGATCGCGAGCACCGTGTCGACGAGCTCCCCGTCAAGCGTCCCGTCACGGCCGAGCGAGACGGCGAGATCCCACGCGTGCACGGCAACGTCGAAGACCCGCATCCGCAGGAACCTGTCGGCCGACATGTCGCCGAGCGGGTGGCTCACCACGCGCTCGAGCGCGCCGGTCCGGCCGAACTCGTCTCGCTGCGCGGCTGCGCTCGCGTCGAAGTCGTCGATCGGGACCGCGCCGAGCTGCGCGGTGCCCATGACGAACTCCATCGCCTCCGCAGCGGTCGCTCCCGCGAGGACCCGCGACGCGAACCTGTTCCCGCCGACCACGTGCGCGACCAGGTAGCGGACATCCCAATCCGGGCACGGCGTCGCCGCACCCCATTCCCCGTCGGCAACGAGTGCGAGTCGTCGTCGGAACTCCTCCGTGGCGGTGTCGAGCGCGGCGAGGGAGGTGAGGCTCACCCGCCCAACCTGCCAGATCGGGGGCTGCTTCGCGCTCCACTGCCATCATCACGTCGACCACGAGGTCCGGGTCGTCGTCGACGGAGGCGTCGCAGCCGGCTGAGGTGCACGTCGTGTCAGGGCGTGCGCCCGTTCCGGCTCTCGTCAGGGAACGGAGGTCCGTGTCGCCCACACGGCGAAGAGGGGGTCACCTCGGTGGTTGGTCGGCGTGCGGCGCTGGACCGTCGGCTCGTTCCAGCCCCCTGAGGCCCGGAAGTAGGTGGCGACGATCTCGGCGCGACCCCTGTCGGAGGCGGCCAACCAGCCGCGGATCGCCTTGGTCGGGAACACACGGTTCGAGAACGTGCACACGAACGGCCCTCCCGGCCGCAACACCCGCCGTACCTCGCGGAACACCTCGACCGGGCGCAGGAGATAGTCGACCGACACGCAGCACACGACCCCGTCGAACGCCCCGTCATCGAGGGGCATCACCGGGTCGGCGTTCAGGTCGTGCACGATCGTGCTGGTAGCGCTCGGGTTGGCGGCCAGCTCGTCCTCGTTCATACCGAGGACGGTGAGGTGGGCAGGGGCCACCCGGAAGTGCGACACCCACGACCCCATCAGGTCGAGGACGTCGCCGTGGATGCCCAGCTCCTCGTAGAGGGCACCGACCGCGGCGATCGCGTCGTCGTCGATGTGGGTCACGAACCTGGGCACCGCGTAGAAACCGGCGTCGGGCCCGCGGTCGACGCGGTCGAAGAATCCCGGCGGGAACGGCCCGACACCCATCGCCCGGCGACGTTAGGCGGGCCTGGCGCTGGCGGGGCTCAGCGCGCCTGTTGCAGGTAGACGTCGAGATGGCGGATCTTGCCGTTCTCGTCGAACGCGAAGACGGTCATCGAGTTGACCACATGGGCGCCTCCCCCTCGGAAGTGCCGCTCCTCGATCTCGAAGTAGACGAGGTCGCCCAACTCCGAGATACGGCGCACCGTGGTCTCGAACCGCTCGGTCGCCGACGCCCATCCGGTCAGCATCTCGGTGTACTGCTGCCAGTCCTGCACCTCCAGGAACGTGCCGACCCGCTCGAAGTCGTCGACGGCGACGAACTCGACGAGCGGGTCCCAGTCGGCCGGCGCCGTGATGCCCGGCACCAGGCGCTGCATGGCCTGCGTGTAGTCGAGGACCTTGCGGGTGAGCGGACCGTCAGTCATGGCGGGTGGGGCGGGGGCCGCGGGGAAGGATGTGGGGCAGGTCCTCCGTCGTGAGGATCCCGGGCCGTGCGGCGCACACGTAGGGGACGGCGTTGACCGGCCCGTTGGCGTTGAACGCGGGCACATACGACGCCAGGTCGTCGAGCGGCACGGGGAACGGCATGCGCAGGTCGAACGGCGCGTCGCCATGGATCCGGATCCGCCACCCCGTGGGCTGCAGCCCCCAGTCGGGTTCCACGTCCATGGCGACGAAGCCGTACTGGGTGAACCGGACCCTGTCGACGCCGCCGCTGCGGCCGTGGATCACGATCCGCTGGGCGGCGGCGGTGCCGGCCTTGATCTCGCCGGCGACGATCGTCATGTCCTGCCTGGCGGCCGCCACCCCGCCCTCCGCGGTCCACTCGTCGATCGCGAAGCCGGCGATGTCCGCCAGCACGCTCAGCGGCGGCTGGTACTCGCCGAAGAGGTGGTTCTTGCGCCGCTCCGGATCGAACTCGGACAGCGGCTTCCCGAACCGCATCTGTTCCAGCACCATGTGCGCCGAGGGGCGGCGGGAGAGATCGCCGAACTCCTCGATCTCGATCAGATCGACCCGCCGCTGCACCGACAGCAGCGCGAGTTGGAGGGTCTCGGTGATGAAGCCCGGATCGCTCCCGCTCGCCCACACCGACGTCCCACCCCGCTCGCAGGCCTCCAGCACGCAAGCACGGTTGGCCTCGCTCAGGCGCACCCCGCCGGCGAACATGTCGCTGACCGTCGTCACGATGTTCGTGCCCGATCCGAGCAGCGCCACCACGTCCTCGACGAGCTCGTCCTGGGTCAACCCGGCTCGGGTCTGACCCCGGCCGGTAGCACGGGGCATGTAGATGCAGCAGTCGGCTTCGAGCTTCAGCACCGCGTCCCGGTCGGTCGTGGCCAGCACGCCGGTCGGGCTCTCGCCGCACAGGTCGCCCGCATCGACACCGTGCTTCGCCGGGTCGTACACCCGAACTCCGACCAGGTCGAGCGAGGGATCGAGGATGACCTCCCGTCAGCGCGCGCTGACCGGTGTTACCGGTGGCCCACTGGACCACGCGGTACCGCGACGAACCCATGAATCCCCTCCTTCGCACAGCCGGCGACCGCCGAAAGTAGCCGATCGGCTAGGCGGTCACAAGCAGCGAGACGATCTCGCCGGGGCGGAGCGGCTGGCGTGAGATCGTCACCCCCGGGCTGTCCCCTCCGGCTGTCCCATCCACCCACCGCGGGTGCAGGCTGCTGGTATGGACAAGCGGTACGAACCCAAGACGATCGACGTCGTCAAGGACAAGGGCGTGACGATCACCTTCTTCGACGGGCACGTCGCGTCGTTCGACCTGATGACGCTGCGCCTGGCCTGTCCCTGCGCCGCCTGCCGCGCCCGGCGCGACCGAGGCGAGGCTGCCTGGCCGACGCCGGGGAGCCCGATGCCGCTGCGGATCGAGGGCGCGAACCTCCATGGGGCCTGGGGCCTGCTCGTGGCCTGGAACGACGGGCACGCCACCGGGATCTTCCCGTTCGAGTCGCTGCGGCAGTGGGATGAGGGTGGCGGTGCGTTCGGGCCGGACTCCGGGCTGGGCGGGGCGACCCGGTGATCTCCGACCGAGCTGGCCTGGGTCACCAGGCCCGGCGGCCATGGGGCGCTGCACGACCTCGGCATCCCGGGCCGTCCATCGGTCAGGATGAGGGCATGGAACGCGCGGTGCCGATGGTGTCCGACGATCCGGTCCGGCTCACCGAGCTGACGTCGTGCGGGGGCTGCGCCGCGAAGTGGGGGGCGGCGCTGCTCGGCGAACTCGTCGACGCAGCACGAACGACCGGCGGCGACGGCCTGCTGGTGGGTCTGGCGCCCTCGGACGACGCGGCGGTGGTGCGCCTCACGGACCAGGTCGCCCTGGTGTCGACCACAGACTTCTTCCCTCCGCTCGTCGACGACCCGGCCGACTTCGGCGCGATCGCCGCGGCCAATGCCTGCAGCGACATATTCGCCATGGGGGCCGACGTCCTCGTCGCCCTCAACGTCGCGGCGTTTCCCGAGACGCTGCCGACCAGGACGATCCAGGCCATCTTCCGGGCTGCGGCCGAGGTGGTCGCCGAGGCCGGCGGCGTCATCGCCGGAGGCCACACCATCCGGTCCCCGGAGCCGATCTTCGGCCTGGCGGTGCAGGGGGTGGTCGTGCCGGGCGAGCAGTTCGTCAAGGCCGGAGCGAGGCCGGGCGACGCGTTGGTGCTGTCCAAGCCCCTGGGCACCGGGCTCGCGCTGGCCTCCGGCGATCCGCAGCTCATCGGGACCGCCACGGCCGCGATGCGTCGGCTCAACCGGAGCGCGGCCGCGCTCCTGCGCCAGCACCGCCGATCGGTGCACGCGGTCACCGACGTGACCGGCTTCGGGTTGCTCGGGCACGGCTGGGAGATGGCGGAGCGTTCGGGCGCGCATCTGGTGTTCGACGGAGGCTCGCTGCCGCTCATCGACGGCGTCCGGGATGTCGCCGAGTCCGGCGTGCACACCGGCGGCGACGCGCGCAACCGCGACTACGTCGCCGGCCATGTCGTGCTCGAGACGGACTCATCCGCGCTGGCCGCAGTGGCCTTCGATCCGCAGACCTCCGGAGGATTGCTGGCAGCGGTCGACCCCGCGGTCGTCGAGCAGCTCGCCCCTGCCGGCTTCGCTGCGGTGGGGCAGGTGCACGGCGGTACCGCGGCGGTGACGTTGCGTTGACGCCGCCGGCCGGACGCCGCGGTCCCCGGCTGGACCAGACGGCGCGGGCAGTCGGGCAACCGATGCACGTGGTCGCCACCGCCGGGCACGTCGACCACGGCAAGTCGGCGCTGGTGCGGGCCCTGACCGGGACCGATCCGGACCGCTTCGTCGAGGAGCAGCGACGCGGCCTCACCATCGACCTCGGCTTCGCCTGGACAACGCTGCCCGGTGCCGGGCCCGTCGTCTTCGTCGACGTCCCGGGTCATGTCCGGTTCATCTCCAACATGCTGGCCGGCGTCGCGGTGATCGAGGCGGGCCTGCTCTGCGTCGATGCTCGGGAGGGGTGGCGGGCCCAGACCGAGGAGCACCTGCAGATCCTGGACCTCATCGGCCTGCCCGCCGGGTTGGTCGCGGTGACCAAGGCGGGGCTGGTGGATGCGCCGCGCATCGCCGTGGTCCGCGACGAGGTGGCCCGGAGGACGGCGGGCACGGTGCTCGCCGCCGCACCGGTGGTTGCCTGCGACGCCATCGACGGGACAGGGCTCGACGAGCTCCGTGACCGTCTCGCGGAGGTGCTCACCGCTCATCCGGCCGACCCGTCCGAGCACGACCGGCCACGGTTGTGGGTCGACCGGTCCTTCACCATCGCGGGCGCCGGCACCGTGGTCACGGGGGGCGTCGGTCACGGCACGTTCGTCGTCGGAGACCGGGTGGTGGCCGTCGGCGCGAAGGGCGATGCCGCCGCCCGGGTGCGGGGCATCGAGGCGCTGGGACAGCGCGTCGGCCAGGCCCCGTCGAGGACGCGCGCCGCACTGAACCTCGCGGGCGTCGACCGGCGGGTGGTCCGCCGGGGCGACGCGGTCGTCCGCCCCGACGAATGGCACGTCACGGGCGTGGTCGAGGCCACGTTGACCGTCGTGGAGGCGATCGACCACGAGGTGACCCGGCGCGGGGCGTACCTCGCGTACCTCGGCACGGGCGAGCACGCGGTCAGGCTCCGGCTGCAGGGCTCGTCGGACCTGATCCCGGGGGAGACGGGGACCGTGCGGCTGACCCTGGGCCACGGGCTCCCGCTCGTGCCCGGGGATCGCTACGTGCTGCGGGAGACCGGTCGGGGCGAGATCGTCGGCGGCGGCGAGGTGGTCGACCTCGATCCCCGCTGGGGTCGCGGGCGCGACGCGATCGCGGCTCGGGGGCGGCGCCCCGGCGGGTCGGCGCGGCCGCTCGTCGGGGAGGGCGAATGGGTGCGGGCCGACGAGCTGGAGCGCCGGCTCGGCGTGGCCGTCGAACCGGTGGTCGAGGGCTGGGTGGTCGCGCCCGCGACCCTGGAGGCGGCCCGGACGGCGTTGCTGGAGCGGCTCGACGGGTCCCGGCCCGTCGGGCTGGACGTCGCCCGCCTCGGGGAGCACGACCGGGCCGTCCTCGTCCAAGTGGAGCGCGAGCAGCTGGTCGAGATCGTGGCCGGGTACGCCGTCGCTCCCGGCTGGGACGACGAGCTGGCGCATCATCCCCTGGTGCAGCAGCTGGAGGAGCACCTGTTCACGCCGCCCGCGCCCTCGACCGCCCAGGTGCCGCCCGACGTGCTGCGCGCCCTGGTGCGCCGGGGGCACGTCATGGTCAAGGACGGCGTCTACTTCGCGGCTCGGGCCCGGAGCGTGGCGGCGACGACCCTGGCCGAGCTGACCCGTGAGCGACCCGAGGGGTTCACCGTCAGCGAGGCCCGCGAGGCTCTGGGCACCACCAGGAAGTGGGCCGTCCCCTTGCTCCAGCTCCTGGACGAGTCCGGGGTCACGATCCGGCACGGAGATCGGCGCCACGTGCGCTCGTCCCCGTGACGCCCGACGCGTTTTGTCCCCGGAGGTGGTCGCCATAGCGACCTCGTCCGGGGACAAAACGCGTGGCGCAGCAGACCGGAGTCTCTAGGCTCTCCGCCGGAGGTGTCTGAGCGCCTGGTGGGCTCCACCGCCTTCAAAGCGGCTGGTCGTGGTGATCCCACGACGGCGGGTTCGATTCCCGTCCACCTCCGCCACCTCCAGGCACATACCGTTGGTGCGATATCGTTTGAG
Organism: uncultured Acidimicrobiales bacterium; assembly: GCA_963830865.1. Lineage (GTDB taxonomy): Bacteria > Actinomycetota > Acidimicrobiia > Acidimicrobiales > VFJN01 > ZC4RG19. Next base: position 10,514 of record CAWHNU010000007.1, read on the forward strand.
GTATGGCCCCGTCCCGGCGTTCCGTGTTCCCCGGCTTCGACGAGCTCGCCGACCGGCGCCGGCGGGTGGTGGCCGAGCTGACACGCGAGCGGCAGCGCCTGGGCCTGTCCCAGACCGAGGTTGCCGCACGGATGCGGACCTCGCAGTCGGCGGTCGCCCGCCTGGAGGCCGGCGACGGCGACCTCCGCCTGTCGACCTTGCAGCGCTACGCGGCGGCCATCGGACGAGACCTGCAGTGGCGACTGGCCCGTCGCCCAGAGCCGTGACCGGGTTCGCCGGCGCCGCCGGCCCTCGGGGATCGTGGCCACCGGGCCCGCCCTGGCCACCGGAGGTCCCGCCGCCGCGGACCCCGCCGGCGCCAGGCGAGCCGGGGCGGCCGCCCGGCGCGCCGACCCCGCCCCCGATCCCGCCGATCCCCCTGGTCTACGAGGATCGCCCGCAGGTCGATCACCTCGCCGAGCGGTTGCTCGAGCAACGCCGGGTGCTGGTCAGCGGACGGCTCGACCTCGCCGCCTCCACCGAGGCCGCCGCGCGCCTGATGCTGCTCGACGGCACCGGTGACGATCCGATCGAGCTCGTCCTGTCGTGTCCCGACGGCGATCTCGTCGCGGCCGTGGCGCTGGCCGACACCGTCGAGCTGGTCGGCGTCGAGCTGCGGACCCTGGCGGCCGGATCGGTCGGCGGCCCGGCGGTGCTGCCGTTCGCCGTCGGGACCCGCCGCGTCGCCCAACCGCACGCGACCTTCCGCCTCCTGGAGCCCCGCCTCGAGGTCCAGGGAGCAGCCAGCGACGTGATCGCCGAGGCCGCCCGCCACACCGACATGGTCGCCGACCTCGGCCGCCGCCTCGCCGCCGCCACCGGCCAGTCCGCCGACACCGTTGCGGCCGACCTCCGCAGCCGTCGGGTCCTCACCGCCCCGGAGGCGCTGGCCTACGGCCTGGTCGACGAGATCCAGCGGCGCCTGCGATCCGTCTGACCCCGCCGATCTGATCGCACGGCGCGGTACGGCGCAGCGAGCCGCGACACTGGAGGCATGGCCAGCCCAGCCGGCCCAGGCAGTGGGACGACCCCGGCGACCCCGCCGACCGCGGCGACGCGCGGCTCCACGGCTCGGCGGGTGGTCGATCGACGCACGGTCCTCGCCATCCGGGACGGGACCGTCAGCCGCCGGCCGGACGCGCTGGCCGGGGAAGAGCCGATGGAGGTCAGGGTCAACGGCACCCCCATATCGGTGACCATGCGCACACCGGGCAACGACTTCGAGCTCGCCCTGGGGTTCTGCCTGACCGAGGGCCTCGTCGGTGGTCCGGAGGCCGTGAGGGCCATCCGCTACTGCGTGGGCGACGAGGCGCAGGAGTACAACGTGGTCGACGTCCATCTGACCGACCCGACCCCGGTCTCCGAGTCGCTGCGGCGCAACGTGTACACGACCTCGTCGTGCGGACTGTGCGGGACGGCAAGCATCGACGCGGTGCGCAAGACCGTGCCCGACGTGTCCGACGACCCGCTGCGCCTGGCACCTGAGGTGCTGGCCCGCTTCCCCGAGCAGTTGCGGGCGGCACAGCGCGTGTTCGAGAGGACCGGCGGGCTCCATGCAGCCGGGGTGTTCGACGCCGACGGCGAGCTGATCTGCCTGCGCGAGGACGTGGGCCGGCACAACGCCGTCGACAAGGTGATCGGCTGGGCGGCCACCGCACGCCGCCTGCCGCTGGCGGGACACACCCTGATGGTCTCGGGGCGGGTCGCCTTCGAGATCGTCCAGAAGGCGCTCGTCGCCGGGTTCCCCCTGGTGGCCGCGGTGTCGGCGCCGACGAGTCTGGCGGTCGAACTGGCGGAGTCCGCCGGCATGACCCTGGTCGGCTTCCTGCGGGGCACGTCGATGAACGTCTACTGCGGCGCCCAGCGGGTCACGATCGACCGGTGACCTTCGGCCCGACCAGTTAGCCCGTGGTCGTGATCCGCAGCTCTGGGCTACGAATGCGGGCCGGCGCCAGGTCCAGCAGCAGCCCGGCGACGGCGTCGATGGCCCGAGCGGCGTCGCTGTCCGGCTCCCGCACCACGATCGGCTCCCCCTGGTCGGCCCCCTCGCGCAATGCGGGGACCAGCGCGACCTGGCCGAGGAGCGGTACGTCCAGGTCCCGCGCCAGCAGCTGTCCCCGCCCGCGCCGAACAGCTCGTGGCGCTCGCCGTCGTTGCTGGTGAACCAGCTCATGTTCTCGACCACCCCGGCCACCCGCATGTTGACCTGGCGGGCCATGTAGGCGGCCCGCTGGGCGACCCGCTGGGCCGCCGGTTGCGGGGTGGTCACAACGACCACCGCGGCGTCGGGCAGGAGCTGGCTCATGGTCAGCGAGATGTCGCCGGTCCCCGGCGGCATGTCGACCACCAGCACCTCGGGCCGGTCCCAGAACACGTCGCTGACGAACTGCTCCAGCATCTTGTGGAGCATCGGCCCCCGCCAGATGACGGGGGCGCTCTCCTCGGTGAGCAGTCCCACCGACATGACCCGGACCCCGTGGGCCACCAACGGCACCAGGAGCCCGTCGATGATGATGGGGCCGCGGCTGACGCCCATCATGCGGGGGATGGAGAATCCCCACACGTCGGCGTCCATCAGCGCCACCCGGCGGCCCCGCCGAGCCATGGCGACCGCGAGGTTCGCCGCGATCGACGACTTGCCGACGCCTCCCTTGCCCGAGGCGACGGCGAACGTGCGGGTGGACGCGAACACCGTGGCCGGATCGGGGCGCTCGCCCTGGAGATGGCGACGCAGCCGGGTGCGGTCCCGATCGTTCATCGCCGTGAGGTCCACCACCACCTCGTCTATCCCCAGTGCGCGCACTGCGGTGGTCACCTCGTCGCGAACGCGCTCCCCCTGGGGATGACCGGCGACGGCCAGGGCCAACGACACGTCCGCCCGGCCGGGGCGGACGACCACCCCTTGCACCATGCCGCACTCGGCGAGCGGCCGCCCGAGCTCGGGCTCGACCACCGATCCGACGGCGGCCAGCACGGCGGCCTCTGAGGGCGTGGCCGGGGTCGACGGCGTGGGCGGCGTGCCTGGGGTGGCAGACGTGGCAGGACCCCCTCTTGCCGGAGCTTGCGGAGCCCCCGCGCGGGGAATGGTACTCGGGCACGCCCACCGCGTTGTGTACTAGATTGTCAACAACTCCGACCAGCCGGCCACCGGGGGGCATCCGGTCAGAGGTTGGTCGCCTGCGACAGAGGGGGCCTTCGATGATCGAGGTCAGTCGCCGCCAGTTCCTGCTGGGCTCAGCCGGTAGTGCGGGAGCGTTGGGTTTCGGTGCCTTCGGCTACGACGCGGCCGCGGCCGCCGACGAGGTGCGCGAGCTGAAGATCAGCAACGCCACCGAGACCCGCACGGTGTGCCCCTACTGCGCCGTGGGCTGCTCGATGATCGCCTACACCATCGGCGGCCAGAGCCTGAACACCGAGCCGGTGCTCGTGCACATCGAGGGCGACCCCGACAGCCCCATCAACGGCGGCACCCTCTGCCCCAAGGGCGCCTCGACGCTGCAGCTGGCGATGAACCAGCGGCGCGCCGAGCATCCCATGTACCGGGCGCCGGGCGGCACCGAGTGGGAGCGCATCTCCTGGGACGACGCCATGGAGAAGATGGCCCGCTGGGTCAAGGACGCCCGTGACGACAACTTCATCGCGCAGGACGACGAGGGCAACACGGTCAACCGCCAGACCGGCTTCGCGTTCCTCGGTGGGGCCACCATCTCCAACGAGGAGGGGTACCTCACCGCCAAGCTGATGCGGGCCCTGGGCACGGTCTACCTGGAGCAACAAGCCCGGGTCTGACACGGTCCCACGGTGGCCAGTTTGGCCGCCAGCTTCGGCCGAGGGGCCATGACGAATCACTGGCGTGACTTCAAGAACAGTGACGTCATCCTGGTCATCGGGGCCAATCCCGCCGAGAACCACCCGTGTGGGTGGAAGTGGGCTCACGTCGGGCGCGACGAACGGGGCACCCGCATCATCCATGTCGACCCCCGCTTCACCCGGACGTCGGCCATCGCCGACGTCTTCGTCCCCATCCGCGCCGGCACCGACACGGCGTTCTTCGGCGGGCTGATCAACTACGTCCTGGAGAACGAGCTGTACCAGGAGGACTACGTCAAGCTGCACACCAACGCGTCGTTCATCGTCGCCGAGGGGTACAGCTTCGAGGACGGCCTCTTCTCCGGCTACGACGAGGCCAACCGGACCTACGACACCACCACCTGGGACTACGAGCGTGAGGGCAGCACGCCCGCCGGCGCCGCCCCGCAGCCCGGGTTGAGCCAGGGCACGGGGCCGGTGACCCAGCCGGCGTTCGTCCGGGTCGACCCCACCCTCCAGGATCCCCGGAGCGTGTTCCAGCTGATGCGGGAGCACTACAGCCGGTACACCCCCGAGCTCGTCTCGCAGATCACCGGCATCCCCGAGGACAAGTTCGTCGCGGTCGCCGAGGAGTTCGGCGCCACCGGCACCGCGGACAAGGCCGGCAGCGTCGTCTACGCCGTGGGGCTGACCCACCACACGTCCGGCGTGCAGATAATCCGGGGCATCGGGCTGCTGCAGATGCTGCTGGGCAACGTCGGCATCCCCGGGGGCGGGGTCAACGCCGAGCGCGGCCACGCCAACATCCAGGGCAACACCGACAACGCCATCTCGTGGGAAGTCCTCCCCGGCTATCTGGGCATCCCGCGGCCCGGCATGGAGACCATGGCCGAGTACCTCGACCAGATCCCGGCCAAGCAGCTGCGCCCCAACTCGATCAACTTCTTCGGTAGCAACTACGGGAAGTTCCTGGTCAGCCTGCTCAAGGCGTTCTTCGGCCCGGCCGCGACGGCCGGCAACGACTTCGCCTACTCGTGGATCCCGAAGCCGGAGAAGAACTCGTCCTGGCTCACGATCCACGACGAGGCCCGAGCCGGACGGCTCGACGGCATCATCTACGGCGGGTTCACCGGCGTCACCGTCGGCCCGGACTCCAAGCGGATGGCCGAGTCGCTGGCCAACCTCAAGTGGCTGGTGATCATGGATCCGCTGCCCACCTCGGCGTCGGAGTTCTGGCACGCGCCGGGCGTCGATCCCGAGGACATCCAGACCGAGGCGCTGTTCCTCCCGGCCACCCACTGGATCGAGAAGTCCGGTTCGTTCACCAACTCGGGCCGATGGTCGCAGTGGAAGCACAAGGTGCTGCCGGCGGCCGGGGAGTCCCGGGACGACAACCGGATCCTCGGGGAGCTGTACCACCGGCTGCGGGAGCTGTACGAGGACGAGGGAGGCGCCTTCCCCGATCCGGTGCTCAACATCCACTGGCCCTACGCCGACCCCGCCAACCCCGGGCTGGAGGAGCTGGCCCGGGAGGTGAACGGCGTCGACCTCAGGACCGGCCTGCAGCTGTCGACGTTCGCCAACCTGGCCGCCGACGGCACCACCTCGTCGGGGGACTGGATCTACTGCGGATCCTGGACCGAGGCAGGCAACCAGATGGACCGGCGCGGGGTCGAGGACCCCACCGGCCTCGGCTACTTCCACAACTGGGCCTGGTCGTGGCCGCTCAACCGGCGGATCCTCTACAACCGGGCGTCAGCCGACGCCGACGGCCAGCCCTGGGATCCCACCCGGCCGGGCATCACCTGGGACGGAGCGAAGTGGGTGGGCGACGTCCCCGACTTCCCGGTGACGTCGGCCCCCGCGGCCGGCCAGGGGGCGTTCATCATGACCGGCGAGGGTGTGGCCCGGCTGTTCGCCCCGCGCAACCTCACCAACGACGGACCGTTCCCCGAGCACTACGAGCAGACCGAGGCGCCCATCGACAACCTGCTGTCGGGGACGCGGCGCAACCCCGCCGCATTCCTGTACGAGGACGCTCCGGCCAGCTTCGCCGAGGACGACGCCGACTTCCCGTACGTCGCCACGACCTACCGGGTCACCGAGCACGAGCACTACGTGACCCAGAACGTGCCGTACCTGGTCGAGGCGATGCCCGACTTCTTCGTCGAGATCCCGGTCGAGCTGGCGGAGGAGAAGGGCATCGAGAACGGCGGCCGGGTCCGGGTGACGTCGAAGCGGGGCGAGGTGGAGGGCGTCGCCCTCGTCACCAAGCGCATGCGTCCGCTGCGGATCGGCGACGACAAGGTCGTCTACCAGGTCGGCATCCCCGTGCACTGGCACTACGCGGGCGGCAAGGGAGAGGGCGAGGCCACGCCGATGATGGCCAACCTGCTGACGCCCTACATCGGCGACGCCAACGTCCGGACGCCCGAGTACAAGGGCTTCCTGGTCAACATCGAGAAGCCGTAGGAAGGGGGTACGCCATGTCCACCGAGCTCGGCCTGGCCGTCCGCCGGAAGTCGGCGTCTCCCTCCTCCGGCACCAACATCCGGCGCGAGAGCGCCGAGGTGTCGAAGCTGGTCGACATCGACCTGTGCATCGGGTGCAAGGCCTGCGAGGTCGCCTGCAAGGAGTGGAACGACCTCGAGCCCGAGAACACCGTCAACTTCGGCAGCTACCAGAGCCACGAGGACCTGAGCGCCACCACCTGGGACCTCATGCGGTTCAAGGAGGTCGACCTCGACAACGGCGACCTCGCCTGGCTGATCCGCAAGGACAGCTGCATGCACTGCGACGAGCCCGGCTGCCTGCTGGCCTGCCCGGCTCCCGGGGCGATCGTCCAGTACGAGAACGGCATCGTCGACTTCGACCAGTCCAAGTGCATCGGTTGCCAGTACTGCGTGTCCGGCTGCCCCTTCGACATCCCCCGCTTCGATCGGACCACCAAGAAGGTCTACAAGTGCACGATGTGCGTCGACCGGGTGGCCGGGGGCCTCGAGCCGGCGTGCGTGAAGGCGTGCCCCACGGGGTCGATCCGCTTCGGCTCGCGCCAGGACATGCTGGCGTACGGCGAGACCAAGGTCGCCAAGCTGCAGGATCGCGGCTTCGACGACGCCCTGCTGTACGACCCGTCGGGGGTGAACGGGCTCCACATGATGTACGTGGTGCCCCGCGGCAACATGCTCGACGACTACGGGCTGCCGAAGGATCCCGAGGTCCAATCGACGTTCAGCTTCATCGGTGCCCTGCGGGCGGTGCGCGGGGTGGGGGCCGTGGCCATCTGGGCGGGGCTGATCGGCGCCGGCATCTACTGGCTACGCACCGGCCGCAAGGCGCCGCCGTCCCAGGCCGTGGCGGTCGCCGAGGCGGAGCGCCTGGGCCGGGCAGGCGGCGCGGCGCCGCCACCCCAGGTCGTGACCGAGGGGGAGACCGAGGCCGGGCGTGATGCCCCGGCGGAGGGTGGCGTCCAGACCGTGACCGACCCGGAGGCCCAGCCCGAGGAGGCCCGCCCCGACGACGAGCAGGGCGACGAGCGCGGGGAGGACAAGCCGTGACCGTCACCGAGACCGGGCGCGCCGCTTCCGTCGCCGAACCCCAGCCCGTCGGGCCCGGACTCGTCGAGCCCGAAGCCGAGGCCGCCGAGGCCGAGGAGCCGGGGCTGGTCCGCTACAGCCTGTTCGAGCGGATCCTGCACTGGGTGGTGGCCATCACCTTCGTGGCGCTGCTGCTGTCGGGCCTGGCGCTGGCCTATCCGCGGCTGGCGTGGTTGTCGGGCCTGTTCGGCGGCGGCCAGACCATGCGGGCCGCCCACCCGTGGATCGGCCTGGTGTTCACCGCCGGGCTGCTGCTGATGCTGGTCATCTGGGCGCGGGACATGTGGCTCGACCGCTCCGACTGGGCGTGGTTCCGCAACCTGCGGGACTACACGCGCCGCGGCCACGTCGCCGTCGACAGCGGGCGTTGGAACGGTGGCCAGAAGGGCTACTACTGGGCCACGCTCGTGCTCGGGATCGTGCTGCTGGTCACCGGTCTCCCCCTGTGGTTCCCGTCGATCGCCGGGGCCGGGATCGACCAGCTGTCACGGCTCATCCACAACGTGGCGTTCCTGTTGATGGTGGCCGGCTTCATCATCCACGTCCTGCTGTCCGCGTTCCTGTTCACGGGGACCATGGCCGGCATGACCTCCGGACGGGTCACCCCGGCCTGGGCCGCCTGGCACCATCCACGGTGGTACCGCGAGCAGGTCGCGCAGGAGCGTTCGGCGGCGGAGGCCGAGACGGCCGGGGCCAGGGCCGAGGCGAGCGAGGCGGCCGGGGTCGGCGACGCGCCCGACGAGCGTCGGCCGGACCGCGAGCCGTGAGGCGAGGGCCGCGCGGGGGCTCGGGCGAGTTCGGGTCGCGCCTCGCCCGCGCCGAGCAGCTCCTCGACCAGGCGAACGGCTCGACCCGAGGCCCCCTGTCGGTGCTGGTCGCGGTGCTGCGGTACCAGCAGGCCCGCTCGACCACCGCGCCCGTGGCCCCCCGCCGGTCCGACCCCGAGCGGTTCCCGCTGCTCGACCTGGATGCCGCCGTCCCGGCCATCGTCGAGGAGGTCGGGCGCGCCGTCGCTGCCCTGCACGACGCGGTTCCCGAACCCCTGCGGGAAGCCGGGGCCCACCTGCGGACGCTCGCACCGTCCCCGCTGGCCGCCGTGGTCGAGACCTGGATCGACGACGTCACGCTCGTCGAGCCGCGCGTGGGCTTCTGGCTGCGGGTCGCCGCCGGACCGGTGATCGAGTGCGGCGCCCGGGACATCGTCGTCCCCGACGAGTGGAAGGGATCGGCCTGTCCGGTGTGCGGCAGTGCGCCCCAGGCCTCGGTGATCGCCGAGGAGAGCGGAGAGTTCATGGCGGGCTCCCCGCGGTCGCTGGTCTGCGGCCGCTGCGGGTCGTGGTGGTCGTTCCCCCGGGCCACCTGCGTCGGCTGCGGCGAGGAGGATCCTCGGAGCATGGAGTCGTTCCTGGTCGAGGAGCAACGCCGGGCCCGGGTCGACACCTGTGCCACCTGCCGGGGCTATATCAAGACCTTCGATCTCCGCGAGCGGGGTGGGGTCGAGGTGATCCCGCTGGTGGACGACGTCGTCACCCTCACCCTCGACATCTGGGCGCAGCAACGCGGATTCACGCGGTCCGCTGCCTCGCTGGCCGGGGTCTGATCGGTCAGGTCTGGTCAGCGGAACGCGAGCACGACCGGTGCCCGGTCCTCGTCGTCATGACGACAGCGCATGCCGGCCAGGGCCGACGATCACGGCACCGCCGCCGGACGGGAGCTCGACCTCGGCCGTGGTGCCCGGTGGGACCGTCACGTCCAGGGCGAAGCGGTCCGGGTGTTGTTCCCAGCGGACCTCGATCAGCCCGTACGGGCTGTCGTGGCGAGCGGTCGCCCACTCGAGGCCGCCGCCGGGCCGCGGGGCGACACGGAAGCGGCGGTAGCCGGGTTCGACCAGCTGCAGCCCGGCGACGTGCTGGTGCAGGAACGTGATGACCGCGCCCTTGCTGTAGTGGTTCAGTGAGGCGTGGGGCCCGCCGTCGGCGTCGACGCCGCCCCACTCCTCCCACACGGTGGTGGCACCACGGTTGACCATGACGAGCCACGACGGCTCGGTGTCCTGCCTCAGGAGCTCGTAGGCGACGTCGAGGTGGCCGGTGTCGGCCAGGACCGGCAGGAGGAACGGGGTCGCGAGGAAGCCGGTTGCGAGGTGGGTGCCGGCGGCCCGGATCAGCTCGACGAGCCGGCTGGCCGCCGCGGCCCGGAGATCGGCGGGGACCAGCCCGAAGGCGAGGGCGCGGGCGTACGTGGCCTGCGTGTCGGGCACCGTGGCTCCGTCGTCGGCGAGGAACTCGGTGCGCCAGGCGTCGGCGACGTGGGCGGCGAGCTCGGCGTAGCGGTCGGCATCGTCGTCGCGGCCGAGGATCGCGGCGATCTCGGCCAGCTCGCGGGCGGATCGGTGCAGGTAGGCGGTGGCGACGGGGCCGTGGTCGGCGACCATGGCATGGGCGATGGCGTCCTCGAGCTCCTCGCCGGCTTCGAGCCACTCGCCGAAGTGCCAGCCGGTGTCCCACAGGTAGCGCTCGTGGGGGAGCGGGTCGGGCGAGCGCTCGACCCGCGAGGGGTGGCGACCGCCGGCGGCGGCGCGGGTGGCGTAGTCGACCCAGGCCTGCATCGAGTCCCACTGGTCGGCGAGGACCCGGCGGTCGCCGGTAGCGCGATGGACGACCCACGGGACGTGGACGGCGGCGTCGCCCCACCCGGACGACCCTTCGATGCGGGGCCAGTGTCCGGGCGGGCGGTCGTCGCCGGGATGCGACTCGGGCACGAGATTGGTGACCTTGCCGTCGGGGCGCTGCTCGGCGGCGAGGTCGCGCAGCCACTTGACCGAGAACCCGCCGACGTCGGCGAGGAACGCCGCGGTCTCGACGAATATCTGCCAGTCGCCGGTCCACCCCGCGCGCTCTCGGGTGGGGCAGTCGGTGGGGATGTCGCAGGCGTTGTCGCGGAAGCTCCACTCGGCGATGCGGTGGAGGGCGTCGAGGCGCTCGTCGGAGCAGGCGAAGGCGCCGCGGGGCTCGAGGTCGGTGTGGACGACGATCCCGGTGACGTCCTCGGCGGTCACGGGACCGGCGTGGCCCTCGATGCGGACGTACTGGAAGCCCTTGGTGCTGTGGCGGGGCTCGAAGGTGTCGCCGTCGATTCCGGCGGAGACGACCCGGTCGACCTGGAAGGTGACCGACCGCTCGACGTCGGTCGACGCGGGGTAGGCGATGTGGTCCTGTGTCACGTCGCCGTCGTCGTCGAGCCATTCGCCGTAGGTCAGCGTGAGCTCGGAGCCGGCCGGGCCGAGGTTCCCGAGCCGGACCCACCCGTCGATGTTCTGGCCCAGGTCGACGATCCACCGTCGGGGTGCGACCTCACGGATCGACCGGGGAGCGAGCTCCTCGATGCGCCGGACGGGCGGCGCCGGTGACGCGCACAGCTCGTCGTACCCGTGATGCTCGACCCGGACCGGGGACCAGGTCGGCCGGTCCCTCCAGTCGACCCGGCGCCGGCAGGTCGTGGACCTCGCCGGCGATGAGGTCGGCGCGCGACGACGTGGCTCGGCGTGCACCGCCACGTGGTGGGGTCGGTGCCGAACGTGACCGTCTCGCCGGAGGCGAGGGTGACGACGAGCTGGGCGAGCAGGGCGGTGGTGGCGCCGTAGTCGTCGACCCGGCGCGAGACGCTGTTCTGCCCGCGCCACCACCCGTCGCTCAGCAGCGCACCGACGACGTTCTCGCCGGTGGTCAGCAAGTCGGTGACGTCGTAGGTCTGAACCTGCAGCCGCGAGCGGTAGGCGGTCCACCCGGGCGTGAGCTCGAGGTCGCCGACCCGGGCGCCGTTGACGAACGCCTCGTAGATGCCGTGCGCCGTCACGTACAGCCGGGCCTGCGCCACCTCGCCGTCGATGCGCACCGAGCCGGCGAGCTGGTGCGCCGGCCGCTGCCGCGCGGGGAGGTCGTCGCCCTCGATCGGGCCGATCCAGCGGGCGTGCCAGTCCGACGGATGGAGCAGGCCGTGCTCCCAGCTCCCAGGAACCGACCACTCGCTCTCGCCGAGGTCGGTCCACGTCTTGACCCGCCACTCGACGCGGCGTCCCGAAGCCGGCGGCACGTCCACCGGCACGAACAGCGACTCGGCGGACTCGACGCGACCCGAGTCCCAGCCGCCGGCGACGATGCGGTAGGCGTGCTGGGTCGCGGCTCCGTCGGGGAGTCTCCAGGACAGGCGCGGGGCGTCCGGTCCGATGCCGAGCGGGGCGACGAGGTGGTCGACTCGGAGGCCGTGGGGACGGAGTGGGTCGGTCATCGAGGCTCCTTCTAGCGCCGCACCGCCGTCCCGATCAGCCGGCCGACCCGCGGACGTGGGCGACGACCATCTCCGGCACGGGGACGCCGGTGTCGTCCTGGGTGGCGCGGGCCGGGAAGTCGAACACGCCGAGCATGAGCTGCACCGGGTAGTCGGGAGCCTGCTCGACGCGCCGCACGACCTTGCCGTCGACGGCGAACGCGAGCGCTGCCGGGGCGCCAGTCGACCCCGTAGGTGTGGTGCTGGGCCACGTCGAGGGCGAGCGGGACGGTGGCGAAGTCCTCCCGCAGGGCCGGGTCGCGGAAGGCGTGCACGCCCATCCCTACCCCGGCGGTGCCGTCGCCGGTGGCCGTGCCGAAGATCTCGGCCACGCAGATCTCGCCCGACCGCTCGGGCTGGTCCTCGATGCCCGATAGCCAGAAGGCGAACATCGACCGGTGCGAGATCGTGGCGCGCATGCGCACCTCGATCCGCCCGTAGCGGGGGGTGTAGCCGCGGAACTCGGGCCGGGGATCGGCCACGGTCAGCCCGTCGCGGAACGGCTGCTGGCCGTCGAGGTGAGCGCTCTGGATGCACGAGACCCGCAGGGGCTCGTCGTGCACGTCGGGGCACCACAGGCCCTGGTCCGGCGGGATCGAGAGGCGCAGACCGTCCCGATCGACCTGCCAGGTGGCGGCCGCGCCGGCACCTCCCCAGTGCGGCAGGTACCAGGGGAACCACACGCCGGGATCGAGCGTGCCCCGGTCGAACCGCTCGTCGAGCTCGGTCATCACCATGGCCACGCCATACCCCACGGCCCGCGCCGCCACCCCCGGCGGCTGGTCGCCGACGCCGGCGTCAATCTTCGTCGAGGACGTAGCGGGGGCCGGGCCCCCGGGTGGCCGCTTCGTCGCCGGGGTTGAGCAGCCGGCACGCCTGCAGGGACAGGCAGCCGCAACCGATGCAGCCGGTCAGCCGGTCCCGCAGCCGCTCGAGCACGCCGATCTGGTGGTCGATGCGCGGGCGCCACTTGGTGGACAGCTGCTCCCAGTCACGCCTGTTCGGGGTGCGGTGGTCGGGGAGCGATGCGAGCGCGGAGGCGACCTCGTCCAGGCTCAGACCGACCTCCTTGGCGATGCGGATGAACGAGACCCTGCGGATCGTCTCGCGGGTGTAGCGCCGCTGGCCGCCGTCGGACCGCGTGGAGTGGATGAGCCCCTCCGCTTCGTAGAAGCGGAGGGCCGAAGGGGCGACCCCGGTTCTGTCACTCAGGGCGCCGATGGTCAGGAGCTCGGCGTGCACTGTGACGAACGCTACAGGCGGAACTTCTTGATCTCAAGTGAACTTTAACAAATAGGCTCGCCCCGTGGAACAGCTCCGCCCGCCTTCGACGTCGGCCACAGAGCCGTCCGACCGTTCGACCGCACACGGTTCACCCGCCTACGACCGGCGCTGGTGGATCCTCGGTGTGCTGGTGCTGAGCCTCGTCGTGGTGATGACCGCGAACACATCGTTGAACGTGGCGATCCCCAGCATCGTCCGCGACACCGGCGCGTCGCAGACGGAGCTGCAGTGGATCGTCGACGCCTACGCCCTCGTGTTCGCCGGGCTGCTCCTCACCGCCGGGGCGGTGGGCGACCGCTTCGGGCGCAAGGGCGCGCTGATGGCGGGGCTGGCGATCTTCGGCACGATGTCGCTGCTCGCCACCATGGCCGGGGACCCGGGCGCCCTCATCGCCATCCGCGCCACCCAGGGCCTGGGCGCGGCGCTGCTGATGCCGGGGACGCTGTCGATCCTCGCCGCGGTCTTCCCGCCCGACGAGCGCCCACGCGCCATCGCCATCTGGGCCGGGTTCGCCGGCTCCGGCGCCGCCATCGGCATCGTCGGCAGCGGCTGGCTGCTCGAGCACTTCTGGTGGGGCTCGGTGTTCTTCGTCAACGTCCCGATCGTCGCCACCGCCCTGGTGCTCGTCGGCTGGCTCGTGCCCACGTCCCGGGACCCCCGACGCCTCCCGCTCGACGTGGTCGGCGCGCTGCTGTCGATCGTCGCCCTCGGCTCGCTGCTGTTCGCGATCATCGAAGCTCCCGAGCGCGGGCTGGACCGACGCCGCCACGCTCGGCGCGTTCGCGACGGCAGCCGCCGGACTGGCCGGCTTCCTGGCGTGGGAGCGCCGCCGGGAGTTCCCCATGCTCGACCTGCGGCTCTTCGCCAGCCGGCCGTTCACCGTGGGCACGACGACGATCGCGCTGACGTTCTTCGCCATGTTCGGGCTCTTCTTCGTCATGACCCAGTACCTGCAATCGGTGCGCGGCTACACCCCGCTCGAGGCCGGCGTGCGCATCCTGCCGATGATGGCGGCCATGATCCCGGCCGCGACGCTCAGCGCCCGCTGGGCATCCCGTTTCGGCAGCCGCGCCGTGCTCACCACCGGGCTCACGCTGCTGACCGCCGGGCTCCTCGTCCTCGCCTCGCTCGGCACGAGCACGAGCTACTGGGTGCTCGCCGGCGGCCTCGTGCTGCTCGGCACGGGCATGGGCAACGTCGCGGCGCCGGCGACGGGCGCCGTGATGTCGTCGCTGCCGGTGGCGAAGGCGGGCGTCGGGTCGGCGGTCAACGACACCGCCCGCGAAGTCGGCGGTGCGCTCGGCATCGCCGTGCTCGGAAGCCTGCTCGCGTCGGTCTACCGGGGCTCGCTCGGCGCGGTGGCCGGCGTGCCCGAGGCGAGCCTCGCGACCGCGGAGCGATCGATCGGCGCGGCCCTGCAGGAGGCATCGCTCCTCGGCGGTGACGCCGGAGCGGCGCTCGCCGCCGCGGCACGCTCGGCGTACACCGACGCCATGGGGACCGCGTTGGTCGTCGCGGCCGCCGTGACGCTGGTGACGATCGTGTTCGTCCGCCGCTCGCTTCCTCGCCGCGAGCGCGAGCCGGTGCTCGGCGCGCCCGGCGGGCCGGTCGACGGGGCCCATGCCGTCGAGGCCGAAGGCCTCGTGAAGCGCTACGGCGCCACGACCGCCCTCGACGGCATCGATCTCGAGGTCCCTGCCGGCAGCGTGACCGCGGTGCTCGGCCCCAACGGTGCGGGCAAGACCACGGCGGTGCGGATCCTCGCCACGCTCACCGACGCCGACGATGGCCGACGCCACGGTCGCGGGGTTCGATGTCCGCCGGCAGCCCGCCGAGGTCCGCCGCCGCATCGGGCTGACCGCGCAGGACGCGACCGTCGACCCGCTGCTCACCGGGCGGGAGAACCTCGTGATGCTCGCTGAGCTCCATCAGCTGAGCCGCGCCGAGGCGGCCGCGCACGGGCGGCCGAGCTGCTCGACGACCTGTCCCTCGCCGACGCCGCCGACCGCGTCGTGTCGGGCTACTCCGGCGGGATGCGGCGCCGGCTGGACCTCGCGGCCACGCTCGTCGGGCGGCCCGAGGTGCTGTTCCTCGACGAGCCCACCACCGGGCTCGACCCCCGCGGGCGCAACGAGCTGTGGTCGGTGCTCGACACGCTGGTCGACCGGGGCGCAACCGTGATCCTGACCACGCAGTACCTGGAGGAGGCCGAGCGGCTCGCCGACGACATCGTGGTCATCGACCACGGGCGGATCATCGCCCGCGGTGACGCGGCGGCGCTGAAGCGTCAGGTGGGCGGCAGCCATCTCCACGTCGCGGTGGTCGACGGTCACGATCTGGGCCACGCCAGCCGGATCGTCGCGACCGCCACCGGCACGGAGCCCGCCGTCGACCTCTCGGCCCGCACGATCACCGCGCCGACGACCCGAGGCGTGGGCGCCGTCACCGCGGTGGCGGGCGCGCTCGCGAACGCCGGCATCGTGGTCGACGACCTCAGCCTCCGCCAGCCCACCCTCGACCAGGTCTTCCTCACACTCACCGGGTCGTCGCCACCGCGCAGCAGCGAGTTCGCCGAACCGATCAGCGAGGAGGTCTCCGCATGACGGCCATCACGACCGCAGCCGTGGCGGACGGGCCGCACGAGCCCCGCGGGCTGCTGCACGACACCTGGGTGATCGCCCGCCGCGGGCTGGTGCACATGAAGCGCCAGCCCGAGGCGCTCAGCGACGCCACCATCCAGCCGATCATGTTCGTGCTGCTGTTCGCATACGTCTTCGGCGGTGCGATCGACGTCCCGGCGGGCGGCAGCTACCGCGAGTTCCTCATGGGTGGGATCTTCGCCCAGACCATCGTCTTCACCGCGTTCGGCGTGGCGCAGTCCCTCGCCCACGACCGCCGCAACCAGGTCGTCGACCGGTTCCGCTCGTTGCCCGTCGCCAGGGGCGCAGTGCTCGGCGGCCACGCCGTCGCCGAGCTGTTCAAGGCGCTGCTGCCGATCGTGATCATGTCGATCTGTGGGCTGGCGATCGGCTGGCGGATCCGCGACGGCGTCGTCGACGCGGTCGTCGGCTACGCCCTGCTGGTCGCGTTCGCGTTCGCCATGATCTGGGTCGGCGTGCTGCTCGGCAGCGTCGTCCGCACGCCCGAGGGCGTGCAGGGCATCGCGTTCGGCGTGCTGTTCCCGCTCACGTTCCTGGCCAGCACGTTCGTCCCGGTCGAGACCATGCCCGACGTGCTGCAGCGGGTCGCCGAGTGGAACCCGGTCACCACCCTCGCCGACGCGCTGCGCGTGCAGTTCGGCAACCCCAGCACGTCACCCGCCGCGGGCGACGCGTGGTCGGTCTCACACCCCGCCGCGTACACGCTCATCTGGATCGCGGGCATCGTCGCCGTCTGCGCACCGCTGGCCGTCCGCGCCTACCGGCGCTCGATCGCGAAGTAGGAGGAGGGGACGCACATGTGGGCGATCCGCCAGCACGCGTTCGGTGGTCCCGAGGAGCTGCGGCACGAGCGGGTCCCCGACCCCGAGCCCGCCCGCGGCCAGGTGCGCATCCGGGTGGAGTCTGCCGGTGTGCACCTCCTCGACACGTCGATCCGCCGCGGTGAGCCCGGGCCGTTGCCTCCCCCCGACCTGCCCATGACGCCGGGCCGGGAGGTCGCCGGCATCGTCGGCGCCGTCGGATCGGATGTGGACCCGGCCTGGATCGGGCGTCGCGTCGTGGCGCATCTCGGCTTCGCGTCCGGCGGCTATGCCGAGCTCGCCGTCGCCCCGGCGACCTCGTTGCAGCGGGTCGCCGATGGACTCGACGTCGACGCCGCCGTCGCCATGATCGGCACCGGCCGCACGACCATGCTGATCCTCGATCTGGCCGCGCCCTCGGCCGACGACGTCATGCTGGTGACCGCGGCCGCAGGCGGGATCGGCTCGTTGCTCGTGCAGGCCGGTCGCGACGCGGGCGCGACGGTCGTCGCGGCTGCGGGCGGCGCGCACAAGGCGGCGCTCGCTCTCTCGCTCGGCGCGTCCGTCGCCGTCGACTACGACCGCCCGGGGTGGGTGGACGAGGTCCGCACCGCACTGGGGCACGCGCCGGTCACACCGTGTACGACGGCGTCGGTGGCGCCGCCGGCCAGGCCGCGCTCGGGCTGCTCGGCCGCGGCGGGCGCTTCGTGATGTACGGGTGGGCCACGGGCAGCCCGACCGAGCTCGACGACACGGCACTGGCGCGCCGCGCCATCACCGTGGTCCGCTTCCAACGCCCCGACGACCTCCGCCCCCTCGAGACTCGTGCGCTCGCGGCCGCGGCGTCGGGCGCGCTGGTACCGGTGGTCGGGCAGCAGTTCGCGCTGAAGGACGCCGCCGATGCCCACCGCGCCATCGAGGCGCGGGCAACCACGGGCAAGACCGTCCTCCACCCGTGATCCGAGGCGGGCGAGCCGTGCCGGCGCGGCCGTCCACGCGGGCGGCCAGGTCAGCGTGACAGGGCGGCGACGGCGGCCTCGATCGCGCGCTCGGGGCTGTCGGCCCCGAGGGGAACCAGGCGATCGATGCCGAGCTCGGCGAACTGTCCGGCCAGCGCCGGGGTCATCCGGCCCCGCGGCGTGACGCTGATCTCGAGGCGGCCGAGGTGGTCGGGCCGCTCGACCTGATCGGCGGCGGCGCGCAGGCCGTCCAGGCAGCGCGCAGTGTCGTCGGGGGTCAGCCAGTAGCCGTACCAGCCCTGCGCCCGGGCGACGGCCCGCCGGTAGGCCGCCGGGCTGTGGCCGCCGACGACGATCGGCACGGGCCGCTGGAGCGGTCGCGGGTGGGCATCGACGCCGGCGAAGTCGACGAAGCGCCCGTGGTAGGACGGCTGGTCGTCGTACCAGAGGGCGGCGATGGCGTCGAGGTACTCGTCGGTCACCGGTCCCCTGGTCGCGAAGTCGGCCCCCAGCGCCCGGAACTCGGTTTCCAGGTATCCGGCGCCGATCCCGAGCGTCACACGGCCGCCGGAGAGGACGTCGAGGGTGGCGACCTGCTTGGCGATCACGGCCGGGTTGCGCTGGGGGAGGATGAGGATGCCGGTGGCGAGCCGGATGGTGCTCGTGTGGGCCGCAGCCCAGGTGAGCGCCAGGATCGAGTCGAGCGCCGGGTCGCGCGGGTCCATCGGCGAGGGGGGCCGCTGCGGGTCGGGGAGCACGATGTGCTCGCCGGCCCACAGCGAGTCGAAGCCGGCGGACTCGGCGAGGCGGGCGGTCGCCACGAGGGCTTCGGGCCGCGAGGTCGCGCCGATGTTGATGTGCACCAACCCCAGTCGGGGCGTGGCCGGAGCCGCGTCAGCTGCTCGCGTCATACATGCACCAGCTTGGCCGACGCCGCAGGGGTCAGCGACGCGGTTTGGCGGCTTGACCACGCAATGGCCCTGGGATCTGCGCCTGGCCCGCTGGGCCTCGCTCGAGACCCGGCAGCGGCGCGCTCGACGCCGTGCGGCAGAGGTCGAAGCCGACGGCTCGGGGGGAGCGGACATGAGCCGGGTGCACACCACGGCACCAGGCCCAACGTTTTGTCCCAGGGACAAACGCGTCCCGCGCTCAGCGCGACAGGATCGTGACGGCGGCCGTCCCGGGGGCGCCGTAGACCTGCGCGTAGCCGACGTGCGGGTCGCCCGCGACCTGGCGATCGCCGGCCTGGCCGCGGAGCTGGAGCACGAGCTCGTGCACCTGTCGCAGCCCGGAGGCGCCGATCGGCTCGCCGTTCGCGATGAGGCCGCCGTCGGTGTTGATCGGCATCCGGCCCCCGATCTCGGTGGCGCCGCCGGCGACCAGCTTTTCCTGTTCGCCGTCGGCGCAGAAGCCGTTCTCGGCCATGTGGATCACCTCGGCGCCGGCGTCGGTGTCCTGCAGCTGGATCACGTCGACGTCCGCGGGCCCGACGCCCGCCTCCTCGTACGCCGCTCGCGAGGCGTAAACGGTGGGGGAGACGTCCTCGGTGACCGGCGCCCACGAGGTGCTGACCTCGTAGGCGCCGTAGTTGCGACTGCGCAGCGCGGTGGCCCGCACGTACACGGGGGCGTCGGTGTAGCGGCGTGCGAGGTCGGCCCGGCACAGCACGACCGCGGCGGCGCCTTCGTCGGGGGCGCAGAACATCTTCGCGGTGAGCGGGTAGTTGAGCATCGGCGAGGCGAGGATGTCCTCCTCGCTGATGGCCGCCCGGCGGAAGGCGTTCGGGTTGAGCACGCCGTTGCGGTAGTTCTTCGCCGCCACCCGCGCCAGCGTGTCGTGCGAGATCCCGTGGTCGTGCATGTAGCGGTTGATCTTCATGCCGAAGAACTTCGTGGTGGTGAACTGACCGTTCTCGCCGTACCACGCCGGGACGTTGGTGAGCGTCGGGTCGACCTTGAAGGCGCCTCGGGGGTGCTTGTCCATGCCCACCGCCACGACGATGTCGCCGTTGCCGGCGACGATGGCGTTGGCGGCCTGCTGGATGATGGCCGCGCCGGTGGCGCAGGCGTTGAAGACGTTCAAGAACGGGATGCCGCTCAGCCCGAGCAGGCCCGTGAGCGGATCGGCCTGGGCCACCTCCCAGCTGCCGCCGAAGGCGCAGTCGACGTCCTTCCACGCGACGCCCGCGTCGCGGACGCGAGCTCCACGGCGTCGGCGCCCATCTCGAAGGCCGACTTGTCGCCGAACCGGCCGAAGGGGTGCAGACCGACCCCGATGATCGCTACGTCGTCCATTGCCAGCTCCTCAGGCGCCCGTGGGGGCGAACGCGAACGTGACGATCTCGTCGCCGTCCTCGTCGGTGTAGAAGGGGATGATCGCCAGCTCGACCTGCATGCCGAAGTCGAGCTTGGCGGGGTCGTTCTCGGTGAGGCGCGCTTCGACGCGCACCACGTCGTCGAGCTGCACGAGGCCCACCCCGAAGGGCACGAAACTGGCACCGGTCGGGTCACCCATGTAGTCGATCGCCGGCGGGAAGCCCTGCGTGGTCCACGACACGAGCGTTCCCCGGGTGGGTAGCTCGAGATCGGACATGGTGGTCGTGCTGCACCGCGGGCAGCGGGACTGCACCGGGAAGGTCACGGCCCCGCACTCGTCGCAGCGGCTCCCGATGAGCCGGGGCTCGTCCGAGGGCCAGGTGAAGACGTCGGCGATGGGCTTGCGCATCTCGTTCCTCTCGTCGCTCAAGGGACGGCCGTGACCGGCACGTTGGCATATCCGGCCACGTTCGGCTCATGGACCCGTCGGTGGCCGCGAGGGCTCCTCTCCGGATTCGCAAATGTCCCTGTCGGTTTGACGATAGTCATAATTTCAGGTCCGTATGCAGGCTCGCTAAGGTCTGACGGAGTGGACCTGGCTCTGAGCGACGAGCAGCGCAAGCTCGTCGCCTCGTTCACGAGCCTCCTCTCGAAGGCGTCCTCGTCCGAGCGGGTGCGGGCGGCCGAGCAACTCGGCTTCGATGCCGGGCTGTGGCGCACACTGCTCGACACCGGCGCCGTGACGATGGCCGTCCGCGAGGACCACGGCGGCTGGGGTGCCTCGCTGCTCGACCTGGCCCTGGTGGCCGAGCTGGTCGGGCGGGCGGCCGCACCAGCGCCGTTGCTCGAGGCGCAGGTGGCCGCCCAGGTCGTGTGAACGCGGGCATGGTCGCTACTGGTGCGCTGCGCACGCTGTTGGAGGAACCCACATGAGAGCTATCGACGGCCTCGTCAACGTCGACTTCGGCGACCAGGCCTCCCAACCCGAGTACATGGTGCGGGTGAAGGAGGACTACTTCAAGGGAGGCGACGACTTCTTCCGCAGCCCCGAGCTCGACGAGCTCGTCGAGGGGATGGACGCCAACGGCGTCGAGAAGGCGATCCTGATGACGAGCGTGCGCGCCACGAGCGAGGCGCGCGCGCTGCGCTTCGTGGAGGCCCGTCCCGACCGCTTCGCGCTCGCCGTCGGCGGGATCAACCTGCTGCGCCCGATGAAGGCGCTCGGAGCGATCCAGTCCTTCGTCGACGCGCACCCCGTCGCGTACGTCGTGGTCGGGCCCAGCTTCTGGGGCGACGGCATGTACCCGCCCAGCGACGCCGTCTACTACCCGCTCTACACCAAGTGCTGCGAGCTCGACCTCCCGCTGTGCATGAACACCGGCATCCCCGGGCCGCCCATCCCCGCCGAGGCGCAGAACCCGATCCACCTCGACCGGGTGTGCATCCGGTTCCCGGAGCTCCGCCTCTGCATGATCCACGGCGCCGACCCGTGGTGGGACACGGCCATCCGGTTGATGATCAAGTACCGGAACCTCCGGCTGATGACCTCCGCGTGGTCGCCCAAGTACCTGCCCGAGTCGCTGCTGCACTACCTGCGGACACGGGGCAAGGACCGGATCCTGTTCGCATCGGACTACCCGGTGCTCTCCATGGAGCGGTGCCTCGGCGAGGCCCAGGCGCTCGACCTGCCCACCGAGGTGCTCGACGGTTGGCTGTACCGCAACGCCGACAGCTTCTTCTTCGGCGGCAGTGGCGACGGAAACATCTAGAGCATTAGGCTGGTGGCCGGAACGGGAGGAGATGCCGTGGACGCCAGGCCCCTGGACGCCGACAACCACTACTACGAGACACTCGACTCCTGCACGCGCCACCTCGACAAGCGCTTCGCCGACCGCGGGGTGAAGGCGGTCCAGGACGGCAAGCGCGTGAGGGTGCTGATGGGCGGCAAGGTCAACGGGTTCATCCCCAACCCCACCTTCGACCCCATCATCGTGCCCGGCTGCCTCGACCCGCTCTTTCGGGGACAGATCCGCGAGGGAGTGGACCCCCGCACGCTCATGCAGGTGGAACCGCTCGCCGGCCACCCCGAGTACCAGGATCGCGACGCCCGCGTGGCGGTCATGGACGAGCAGGGCCTCGGCGGCGCCCTCCTCTTCCCGACCTTCGCCTGCGGCGTGGAGCAGGGCCTGAAGGACGACGTGCCCGCGACGATGGCCACCCTGTCTGCCTTCAACCGCTGGCTCGAGGACGACTGGGGCTTCGCGTACGAGGGTCGCCTGTTCGCCGCCGCCATGCTCTCCCTCGCCGACGTCGACGCGGCCGTCGCGGAGGTCGAGTCGCTGCTCGACGCGGCGTCCGGCTCATCCACGTCCGGCCCGCTCCCGTCCCGGCCGGGAACGGCACCAGCCGCTCCCTCGGCGACAGCAAGCACGACCCGGTGTGGGCCCGGATCGCCGAGGCCGGAGTGCCGGTGGCCTTCCACCTCGGCGACAGCGGCTACGAGGCCAGCTTCGCGTCGGCGTGGGGCAGCCGGGCCGACTTCGGCTTCGGGAAGAGCGACCCGCTCGGCGGCGTGCTGACCGAGGGCCGGGCGATCCACGACGCGATCGCCTCGCTCGTCGTCCACGGCGTGTTCCAGCGACACCCCGGGCTGCGGGTGGCGAGCATCGAGAACGGCTCCGATTGGGTGGGCCTGCTCGTGAAGCACCTCCGGAAGAAGGCCAACCAGACGCCGTGGGTCTTCGCCGAGGACCCGCTCGACACGATGCGCCGTCACGTGTGGACGACCCCCTACCTCGAAGAGGACCTGGGCGCGCTCGCCGAGCTGATCGGGGTCGAGCGGATCCTGTTCGGCTCCGACTGGCCCCACGGCGAGGGCACCGCCCACCCCCTCGACTTCACCAAGGAGATCGGCTCCTTCGGCGAGGCCGACCGGCAACGGATCATGCGCGACAACGCCGCGGAGCTCCTCGGCACGCGGCGCGGTGAGCGACGGCCAGCCGCAGCACGCCGAGCTGTGGGCGGAGGTCACCGCCTGGCTCGAGGACCACTGGAACCCCGACCTCACCGTCGACGCCTGGTGGAAGACGGTCGCGGCCGCGGGCTGGACGGCCCCGCACTTCGCACCGGACCAGGGCGGCCGCGGCCTGAGCGCCCGCTCGCAGGCCGTGGTGCGCCGATGCTTCGCCGAGCACGGCGCCCTGCGACCGCCCGGCGGCCTCGGCCTCCTGATGGCGGCGCCCACGATCCTTGCCTACGGCAACGCCGACCAGATCGCCCGCCACGTCACCCCGATCCTCGCCGGTCAGCTCGGGTGGGCCCAGCTCTTCAGCGAGCCGGGAGCGGGCTCCGACCTGGCCGGGCTCACCACCCGGGCCGAGCGCGACGGCGACAGGTGGATCATCACCGGCCAGAAGGTGTGGTCGTCGCAGGCCCGGCGCTGCGACTACGGGATGCTCCTCGCCCGCACGAGCTTCGACGTGCCCAAGCACAAGGGCATCTCGTGGTTCGCCTTCAGGCTCGACCAGCCTGGTGTCACCATTCGGCCTCTGCGGGAGATGACCGGCGACGACATCTTCAACGAGATCTTCCTCGACGAGGCCGTCGTCGACGACGCCGACCTCATCGGCGGGGAGGGCAACGGCTGGATGGTCACCCAGGCCACGCTGCACTACGAGCGCACGGGCATCGGCGCCGGCGGCGGGATGGCCGGCTTCCCGTTCCCGGGTCCCAAGGGCGGCATGCTCGGGCGCCGGGCCGGCGACGCCGCCCTCGAACAGCCCCGGGACACCAAGCTCACCTTGGGCTTCGAGGACGTGGTCGAGCTGGCCCGCCGCCTCGGTCGCACGTGCGAGCCGCACGTGCGCCAGGAGCTGTCGACCCTCTACACCGACACGATGACGGGACTCTGGAATGCGCAGCGCGGCAAGGCCGAGGCCCGCAGCGGCGGAGGCCAGGCCCTCGGCAGCATCGCCAAGCTCACCCAGACCCGGATCGTGAAGCGAGCCGCCCAGGTGGCGTCGCTGATCTCCGGAGCCCACGGCACCCTCGCCGGGCCCGACGGCATCGATGGCGGCGCCTACAGCAAGGCGATGGTGTTCTCCCCGGCCTCGTCGATCTACGGGGGCACCGACGAGATCCAGCGCAACATCGTGGCCGAGCGCACCCTCGGGTTGCCGAGGGAGCCAACTCCGGACAAGGACCGCGCGTACGGCGAGATCCTCCGGGGCGTGTAGGAAGGACCGGTCATGGCGAAGCCCACCCAAGCACGGGACCCGCGTTCGGCCCGCGCCACCCCGCGCGAGAAGCCGCAGCGGATCGCCGACGAGCTGCGCCGCCAGATCGTGTCCGGCGAGCTCGACGAGGGCGACCTCATCGGGCACGAGCCGGAGCTGATCGAGCGGTTCGGCGTGTCGCGCCCGTCGCTGCGCGAGGCGCTGCGCATCCTGGAGGCCGAGGGGCTCATCTCGGTCCTCCGCGGCGTGCAGGGCGGCGTCATCGTCCACCATCCCGACCAACGCCTCACCGCCCGCACCGCGGCCCTCGTGCTGCAGGCGCGCAAGGTGTCGCTCGCCGACGTGTTCGAGGCGCGCACCATCATCGAACCGGCCGCCGTGCGCCTGGTGGCGTCGTCACGTCACCGGCGACGGTCCGCCGAGCGGCTCCGGCGGCTCATCGCCGAGCAGGAGCGAGCGATCGACGACCCGACGGCCTTCGCCGGCGTCAACGCCCGGTTCCACGAGCAGCTGGTGGCGCTGGCGGGCAACGAGACGCTCACCATCGTGGTCGAGATGCTGCGCGAGGTCGTCACCCGGGCGGTGGCGGGGGTGAGCCAGGATGGCGTCGACGACGGCTCCGTCCGCACGCGTCGCCGCGGCCTGCGGTCGCAGGAGCGCCTCGTCGGGCTGATCGAGGAGGGCGACGCCGATGGCGCCGAGGAGCACTGGCGCACGCACATGGGGGTCGTCGGCAAGGTGCTGCTCGGTCAGCAGGCGACGACCGTCGTCGACCTGCTCGACCACTTCTGACGACAACGAGACCGAGGGAGACCGATGGGCACCACCACGATCGTCGAGCGGGAGGACGGCCTCGTCACCGTCACCCTCAACCGCCCGCAGCGCAAGAACGCCATCAGCGCCACCATGTGGAACGAGCTGGACGCGATCGTCAGCGAGGTCGAGGTGAGCCCCGATGACCGGGCGCTCGTGCTCACCGGGGCGGAGGGCAACTTCTCGTCGGGAGCGGACCTCTCGGGTGAGGAGTCGAACGGGCTCACCGGCCACGGCCCCCAACTCGTCCTCCACGAGATGCGCATCGTCGGCCGGATCATCGGTCGGCTCAAGGCCCTGCCGAAGCCCACGATCGCCGCGGTCGACGGTGTCGCCGTCGGGGTCGCGCTCGGCATCGCCCTCGCGTGCGACCTGGTGATCGCCACCGACCGCGCCCGGTTCATGGAGGTGTTCGTCAAGCGGGGCCTGGCCCTCGACGGGGGCACCTCGTGGACGTTGCCGCACCTCGTCGGCCCCCGGCGGGCCAAGCAGATGGCCTTCTTCGGCGACACCGTCGACGCCGCCACCGCCCTCGAGTGGGGCCTGATCAACGAGGTCGTCACCCCGGAGGCCCTGCCCGCCACCGCGGCCGAGTGGGGGAGAAGGCTCGCCTCCGGGCCGACCACCGCGATCAGCCTCATGAAGACGCTCATCGACGGAAGCGAGTCCGCCACGTTCGAGGAGGCCCTCGAGGGTGAGGCCCGGGCGCAGCACATCGTGTACTCCACGACCGACCTGCAGGAGGGCATCCAGGCATACTTCGAGCGCCGCGAGCCCCGGTTCACCGGTCGCTGACAGCGACCGGGGTGCTTCACGTGAGCGTCCGCCGGGCCGAGCCACTCGTGCCACATTCGTGTCGATGGCGCTTGAGCGCGGGTCGTGCGTATGGGCGGTGGTCGTAGACTCTGGCTCGTGGCGTTCGAACGAATCACAGTCGACCCCGCTCGGATGGGGGGACTTCCCACGATTCGCGACACTCGAGTGACCGTGGGCATGCTGCTTGGTCAGCTCGCTGCCGGACGAGGGATCGACGAGATTCTCCGGGACTATCCCTACATCGAACGGGCTGACGTCTTGGCTGCGCTCGAATACGCCGCTGCCGCGGTGAACGAGCGCGAGGTGCCTGTCGCCGCGTCCTGCATGAAGCTCCTCGTCGACGCGAATCTTTCGCCCAGAGTCGCCGAGGGACTCCGAGCGGCGGGCTTCGAAGCGGTCCATGTGGCGGACCTCGGTCTGGTGACGGCGTCCGATGACGAGATCTTTGATCGGGCGACTGCCGAGGGGTTCACGGTTGTGACCGCTGACAGCGCCACGGTGGACGTGGGTGACCTCCCGGGCGGCCGATCACGGCTCCGGGGTCTGGGCGAACACACCGGCGACGATGCTGGCCAGCGTGGTGAGGACGGCGGCGCCGATCGGCGCCGTGAGGGCGCCGATCGGCACCCGCGTCGGGTCGGTTCCGGTCTCGTAGACCGGCAGCGCCGCGCTCAGCACGGTCGCCACCAGCCAGACCGCCAGCGTGACAATGGTGAGGCCGATCCAGATCGGCCTCCGGGACGCCCGGCCACGCAATCGGAGCTGCGCCGCGGCGTACGAGCTGGTGGCCACCAGGCCCCACAGCCACGCGGTGAGGGCCGCCAGGGGCAGGTGCTCGTGCTCGCTGCCGGACACCAGGTCCGGCGCCACCAGGCTGATGGCCAGCACGGCCAGCCAGATCCCCGCGATCCCCGCCGCGGTCCACAGCATCCACGACCCGTCGCCGGTCGCCAGTCGTCTTTCGCTAGTGGAGGTGCTCACGTTTCCTCCTATTTGTCGTGTGTGGCTCCCGACCGGTGAAACCACCGCACGCGGCGAAACTCATCGCTTGGCCCGCCTACCCTGCCGTGGATGAGGCGATCGCCCGGCGGGCCGGTGCCCCACGCACAGAAGCTGGTGGACGCGGCGCGTGCCGGCGACGAGGCGGCGTTCCGCCGCCTCGTCGCCGCCCATCGGCGTGAGCTCCACGTGCACTGCTATCGCATGCTGGGCTCGCTGCAGGACGCCGAGGACGCCCTGCAGGAGGTGCTGGTGCGGGCGTGGCGGGCGCTACCCCAACTCGAGAGCTCGGACTGGCTGCGGGCGTGGCTCTACAAGATCGCCACCAACGTGTGCCTCACCGCCGCGTCCCGGCGGGCCCGGCGGTGGCTGCCGGCCGACCAGGGCGCGCCCGGCGACCCCGGCGCGGATCCCGGCAAGCCGCTGGCCCCGTCCGTCTGGGTCGAGCCCTACCCGGACGAGATGCTGGGTCCTGCCGGCGACGTCACGACGCCCGAGGCCCGCTACGAGCAGCGCGAGGCGGTGGAACTGGCCTTCATCGCCGCGCTGCAGTACCTGCCGGCGCGCCAGCGGGCGGTGCTGATCCTCCGCGACGTCCTCGCGTTCTCGGCCCGCGAGGTGGCGACGCTCCTGGACGCGTCGGTCGCCTCGGTGAACAGCAGCATGCAGCGCGCCCGCCGCACGCTCGAGGAGCGGCTGCCCGATCAGAGCCAGCAGCACGCGCTCCGCCGGCTCGGCGACGAGCGGACGCGGGACCTCGTGACCCGCTTCGCCGACGCCTTCGAGCGGGGCGACGTCGAGCGGATCGTCGACATGCTGGTCGATGACGTCACCTTCGCCATGCCGCCGTACGCCTCCTGGTACCGGGGTCGGGATGCGGTGGGCCGGTCGTGGCTCATGCCCGACGCACCGCCACCGCTGCTGCGCGCGGTCGTCGCCCGCGCCAGTGGTCAGCCAGCCCTGGCCTTCTACCGCCTCGACCGGAGGGAGGGCGCCTACCTTCCGCTGGCGCTGGACGTGCTGACGGTGCAGGGCGACCGCATCGCTGCGGTGACCGCCTTCCGCACCGCGGGCCTGTTCCGGCAGTTCGACCTGCCGGACCGCCTCAACTCCCCGCCAGGTCGCGGCTGAGCCGCCGCCAGCTCCGCGTCGGACCCGGGGCGATCCTCAGTCCCCCACCTTCGAGTCGGTCCCCGTGCTGCCGGCCCGTTTCTCCAGCGCGCGGATCGTTCGCTTGGCGCTCTTCTTCGCCGCGGTGTCGCGTTCCCGGCGCAGCATGGCGCGCAACGGTTCGAGGGCGCGGGGATCACCTTGTCGGTCGAGTCCGATCGCTGCGGCTTCCCGCACGTACCCGTCTGCGTCGTTCAACAGGTCGATGAGCGCATCCACGACGCGGGGATCTCCGGTCGACTCGATCTCGGAGGCGACGATCATGCGCATCCCCCAGTCGGGGTCCCTGAGTGCGGCGAGGGCGAGATCTACAGAGCCGTCGACTCGCAGGCCGACCAGCGCGGCGATGGCCTGTGCGCGTGCTGCTGGGTCCGGGTCGGCCTCGGCCACCGGCTGAAGCGCCTCGGCCAGTCGGCGCCGTTCGTCGGCACCGAAGCGGTCGTACCCGCGACTCCAGACCCAGGTGCCCGCGTTGGCGCGACGGTCCCGGCTGGAGTCGCCAAGGTCCGCGATCGCGCCGTCAACGGTCGTCCACAGCCGATTCAGCCGCACGGCTCATGTAGATACCCCGTCCACGGACGCGCAGTCCTCCCGCGGTGTCAGGCGGGCGGTTGCAGCACGGCGGACTTCATCCAATGGCAGGCGAGCAACGCGAGCTCGACGTCGAGCCGTCTCTCACGCAGGGGTCGGCCGCGCACCTCCTCGGCCTTGCGCACGCGGTACTGCGCGGTGTTGCGGTGGAGGAAGAGCTGCTCGGCGGTCGCGGTGTAACTGCCGCCGGACTGCAGGAACACGCGTGCGGTCTCGCGCAGTCCCTCGTTGCGGCTGGAGTCGACGGCCAGATCGCCGAGTGTCTCGTGGATCCAGGCGCGGGCCGAGGCGAGATCGGAGCACAGCGTGGTGATCGGCGCGACCTCGACATAGGCCGTGAAGGGCGACCGCTGCTCGCCCCCGGCAAGTGCGACGGCGCGCGCGGCGACCGCCTGATCGTGGGTGCGGCGGAAACCTTCGATCCCCGCGACCGGCTCGCCGGCGGCGATGGGCACGGCCGGTTCGCCCGCCGTCGCCGCGTCGAGCTCCTTGGACCCGGCCAGGCTCGCCTGCGTGGGGATCCACGCCCAGCAGCTGCTCGCGTCCACCGGGACGACGAGAGGCGCCCTGGCGGTCCCGAGGGCCTCGCCGACCGCGGCGACAACGCCGCGGATGCGTTCGAGCGCGTCGGCGGGGGCGGGCTCGTCCACCCAGGCCACGAGGCCGACGTGGTGCTGGTCGAGGCGGTAGTCGAGAGCCCGCTCGCTGGCGGTGACGTCGACCGGCGCGCCCCGGAGCAGGTCGCGCACCCGCATGGCGAGCAGGGCGCTGCGGTCGCGCAACCAGCCGTCCCGGGCCTGCGCGTAGATGGTGAGCACCTGCTCGACGACGTGATCGACGTAGTCCGACACGATCTCGCTCATCTCGAGGGTGGCCAACCCTTCGAGGTGGTCTCCCGGCGACTGGCGCAGCAGTTCCTCGATGCAGTGGTGGAGGAACCGGGCTTGGCCGACCCGGTAGGCGCGGATGAGGAGGGTGGCAGGAACGTCCTGCTGGGCGAGCCGGCGGGCGTAGTCGATCGCGGCCGCCGGCGCGGCGACCGAGGCCGACTCGTCGCCGTCGACGAACGCGCGTATGGCGGAGTCGACGTTCTCGCCGATGCTGGCGAAGAGCAGACGGGTCGACTCGTCCGCCCTGAGCCCCGGGATGGCCTCCTCGATCACGGCCTGGATGTCGGTCGTCACCGAGGCCAGCCGCTGCTCCACCGTGTCCGCGACGGACTCGACCAGCGCACGAACACGAGGATCGCCTCGCTCCACGGAGTCAATGGTACGGGCGGTCACGTCCCGTGGTCAGGGCGTCGCGACGAGCTCGCGCAGCTCGGGCTTGGCGATCTTGCCCACCGCGTTCTTGGGCAGCGCGTCGAGGATGATCACGTCGCGCGGCACCTTGTACCGGGCGAGCGACGTCGAGCAGAGCTCGACCAGCTCCTCGGGGGTCACCGATCCCGGCGTCCGGAGGACGACGAACGCCACCGGCTCCTCGCCGAGGACCGCGTGCTGCCGCCCGACCACCGCGGCCTCCAGGACCTGGGGATGGCCGTACAGCGTGTTCTCGATCTCCTTCGGATAGATGTTCTCGCCGCCGCGGATGATCATGTCCTTGACCCGGTCGACGAGCACGAGGTAACCGTCCGCGTCGAAGTAGCCGACGTCGCCGGTGTGCAGCCACCCGCCCTCGAGGGCGGCGGCTGTCTCGTCGGGGCGGGCGAGGTAGCCCCGCATGACGTTCGGGCCGCGCACGATCACCTCGCCCCGGCCGTCGGTCGTGGCCCCCCCGTCGCCGCCGAGCACGGCGACCTCGACGCCGGGCAACGGCGGCCCCACGGTGCCGGGCTTGCGGGGCCCGTCGATCGGGTTGATCGTCGCGGCGCAGGTGCACTCGGAGAGGCCGTAGCCCTCGACGATCGTCGGGCCGTACCGCCGCTCGAACCGTTCGATGAGCCCGGCGGGCATGGGCGCCGCCCCACAGACCGCGAAGCGCACCGATGACGTGTCGGGATCGACGTCGTCGGGGAGCGCGCTCAGCATGGCGTAGATCGCGGGCACGGCGGAGAAGTAGGTCGGGCGAACCGCCTCGACGGTGTCGAAGAACGTGGACGGCGAGAAGCGGCCGGTGACCGACGTGCAGCCGCCGGCGGCGAGCGGCGACAGCACGCTCACGAGGATGCCGTTCACGTGGAACAGCGGCAGGATCAGCAGGCAGTGATCGGCGGGCGTCAAGCCCAGCGCCTGCGTGATCATGCCGACCATCGCCGTGAGGTTGGCGTGATCGAGCATGACGCCCTTCGGCTTGCCGGTCGTGCCGCTCGTGTAGATCAGCAGCGCGAGGGTGTCGGGGGTGGTCGCCATCATGGTGTCGGCGGCCGTCGTCGCAAGGGCGCCAGGGCCGATCGGCGTCTCGGGCAGCATCGTGACATCGATCATCGTCACGCCGGGGACGTCGAGCGTGGCACCCTCGTGGACGAGCACCCGGGCGGACGAGTCCTCGATCTGGTACGCCGCCTCGCCGGCGGTCAGGCTCGGGTTGATCGGCGTGAGCGCGGCGCCGATCCGCCAGGCGGCGAACATGACGACGACCAGCTCGACGCGGTTCGTGAGCATCGTCGCCACCACGTCGCCGGGGCCGGTGCCGCCGGCTCGCAGCATCGCCGCGGTGGCATCGACGCGTGCCAGGAACTCGGCGTTCGTGAGCGCGAGCCGGTCGTCGTCGATGCAGGCACCGGTCGGGTCGAGGGCGGCGCGCTCGTCGGGCAGGGCTGCAAGGGTCGTCGGCATCATGGGAGCAACGTAAGGCGAGGAGCCGGTGGCGGCTTCGGGCTGCCGTCACCATCCTGCGGAGGGCGTTTGTGCGGGCAGACCGAGGAACGTGGCGATCCGCTCGGCCACCGGTTGGGCGTGCTCCATCAGCAGCAGGTGCCCGGCGCCGGGCACGATCTCGAGCTCCGCGTTCGGGATGCGCCACGCGAGGATGCGGGCGTTGATGGGGGGCACGATCGGGTCCTCCGATCCGCTCAGCACCAGCGTCGGATTGCGGATGCGGTGCAGCCAGGGGAGGCTCGTCCACCCGATCCCGGCCGCCAGCTGGCCGAGGTAGCCCCACACGCTCGGCGGCCGGGCCCGGCGGGCGCCGAT
The DNA here is from genome assembly GCA_963830865.1 of uncultured Acidimicrobiales bacterium. GTDB lineage: Bacteria > Actinomycetota > Acidimicrobiia > Acidimicrobiales > VFJN01 > ZC4RG19. The sequence goes on from CAWHNU010000007.1 coordinate 42,061, forward strand.
CTGGTCGCGCAGGAGGCCCTCGTCGTCGGCGGCTCCCGGACCGTAGAGGACGTTCGCGGTGAGGCGGAGGAACGCGGGCGAGTAGTAGCGCAGGGGTGTGGCCAGGAGCGCGAGCGCCAGGGGGTTGCCGGGCACGCCGCCGAGGCCGCAGGCCGTCGATGCGAGGACGAGCCGGCGGACCCGGTGCGGGTTGGCCAGCGTCAGCTCCTGCGCGACGGCACCGCCGAACGACACGCCGAGCACGTCGGCGTGCGGATGGCCCAGGGCATCGAGGACGTGGGCGGCTTGGCGGGCGAGCCCGTGCATGCCCAACGGGACGAGCCGCGGCGGTGATTCGCCGGTGCCCGGCACGTCGTACGCGATGGTCTGGACGCCTCGGCGGGTCAGGGCGCGTTCGAGCGGGTCCCACATCTCGATGTTGCCGCCGAGCCCCATGATGAGCAGGAGCGGGCGGCCCTCACCCCGGGTGGACACCCGGACGGGGTGTCCGTCGACGCGGACGAACGTGCGGGTGCGAGCTGTCATGTCAGGTGCACGTACCGGCCGGGTGCGGGATCGAGCGGCGGATGGGTGCGGTTGCCGAGCCTCCGGCGAGCCGGGCGTTGCTCGCCGGACCTGGTGCCGAGCCAGGCCGTCCAGTGCTCCCACCAACTGCCCGCGTGCGTTTCGGCACCGTCCAGCCATGCCTCGGCGTCGGCCGGCGCCACGCCCTCGCGGGTGCGGTACGACGCCTTCGGGTTGCCGGGTGGGTTGACGATGGCCTGGATGTGACCGCTCGAGCTCAGCACGAACTCGGACTCGCCACCGAGCAACTGCGTGGTCTGGTACGCGGCCTGCCACGGCACGATGTGATCGGTCGAACCGGCGACCACGTAGGCGTCGACCTCGACCTGACCGAGGTCGACCGGCGTGCCGAGCACCGTGAGCGTGCTCTCGGCGAGCCCGTTCGAGGTCGCCAGGTCGAGGAAGTCGGAGTGCAGGCCCGCCGGCAGGCGGGTGGTGTCGGCGTTCCAGTAGAGGATGTCGAACGCGGGCGGGTTCTGGCCGAGCAGGTAGTTGTTGACCCAGTAGTTCCACACGAGGTCGTTGGGGCGGAGCCAGGCGAACACCTTGGCCAGGTCGTCGCCGTCGAGGTAGCCGGCGCGCTGCGAGCGGACCCGGGCCGCCTCGACCGCGGGCTTCGATGCCAGCATCCCGATCTGTGACTCCTGGGCGGTGTCGAGCCCGGCGACCAGGAACGTCACCGAGTTGACGAGCGCCTCGCCGGTCGCCGCCAGGTGGCCGAGCAGGCACGCCAGGGTGATGCCTCCGGCGCACATGCCGACCACGTTGGCGTCGGCGCTGCGGCTGATCTCGCACGCGACCTCGATCGCCTCCTTGCACGCGGCCACATAGGTGTCGAGGTTCCAGTCGCGCTCCGCGGCGGTGGGGTTGCGCCAGCTGACCGCGAAGTACGGCACCCCGGCGCCGACCACGTGCTCGATCAGGCTTCGACCGGGTGCGATGTCGGAGATGTAGAACTTGTTGATCTGGGGCGGGATGGCGACGAGCGGCCGCGCGAACGTCCTCTTGCCGGCGGGGGCGTACTGGATGAGCTCGAACACCTCGCTGCGGTACACGACCTGGCCCGGGGTGACCGCGATGTTGCCGCCGACGGTGAACGGGCGGGTGTCGACCGTCGCGGGCATGCCGCCGTTGCGGAGCACGTCGTGGGCCATGTGGCGCAGACCGGTGAGCACGCTGCGGCCCCGGGTCTCGACCGCCTTGGCCAGCGCGCTGGGGTTGCCCAGCAGCGCGTTGGTCGGCGCCAGCGCCTCGGTGAGCAGCGAGACAGCGAAGCGGGCCCGCTCCCGGCTCTTCGGGTCGAGCTCGACGCCGTCGACGACGTCGAGGATCGGCTCGGGCCTCGACCAGGTAGGCCTGCAGGAGGCGCCGGTAGACCGGGTTGTCGCGCCATGCCGGGTGGATGAAGCGCTTGTCGCGGGGGGCGGGAGCGACATCGCTGCGACCGACCAGCACCTCGACCAACTGGCCCGTCGCGCCGAGCGTGGTGGCCGTCGCGACGCCGGGCTCGACGGCCACGCGCTGGAGCAGTCGTCCCAGCGCAGCCGCAACCTGGCGGCGGTTCAGCCCGACGAGCGGGTTGGCGCCCAGCACGACGGGATCCGTCGCATCGAACGGGCCGGTGGTGTCGACGGGAGGGGCGACCGGGTCTGTGGTGGGCGGCATCGGGGTGCTCCTGTTTCGGGTCCCCCGTAGTGCACCGCACCCCGGCCCGCTCCGCCATCGTGCCCACCGAACGGACTTGGGCGGCGGGTTTGTGCGGCGAGCCCAGGCGTCGTCCCTGCTTGTGCTGACCGCACAGTCGGGGCGCGCAGGTTGGGTCTCGGCGGCCATGGGCCGCGGCGCAGCCCGGCCTCAGTGTCACCGGTCACAGCCATTCGGCGACCCAAGGAGAGCGACGATGGGCTTCACGACCGGAAACCTGCCACCTGTCGATCCCGGCACGTTCCACGAGCGGCCGTTGTTCGAGCGGATCCGGATCCTCGCCACCCAGTGGGGCGAGTACGGCTTCGGCACGCCCAAGGTGGTCCACACCATCTATGTGGTGAAGCTCGTCGTGCTCTATGCCGTCGGCGGGATCTTCGTCGCCACGGCCACCTCGGGCCTCGGGCCGTTCTGGGATGTCAGCGGCTGGTGGCCCGAGCTGATCGTCTTCGAGAAGCTCGTCCTCTGGACGGTGCTGCTCGAGACGCTCGGGCTCGCCGGGTCCTGGGGGCCCCTCGCCGGGCACTTCAAGCCGATGACCGGCGGCTTCCGCTACTGGGCCCGCCCGGAGACCATCCGCCTCCCACCGTGGCCGGACAAGGTGCCCTTCACCCGCGGCGACCGGCGCACGGTCGCCGACGTCGTCCTCTACCTCGCGATCGTCGCGACGCTGGTCGCCACGCTCGTCGCCCCGACCGCGAGCCGGTCGGGCACCCCGGTGGTCAACCCGGCGCTGCTCGTCCTGCTGATCGGTCTGCTGGTCATGATGGGCCTGCGCGACAAGGTCGTGTTCCTCGCCGCTCGCAGCGAGCAGTACGTGCCTGCGATGGTCTTCTTCGCCGGGCTCGGCGTGGTCGACATGATCGTCGCCCTCAAGCTCCTGATCGTGACGGTCTGGGTCGGCGCCGGCGTGTCGAAGATCGGACCCCACTTCTCACGGGTCGTGTCGCCGATGGTCAGCAACACACCGTGGCTCCCGTCGAGGGTGAAGCGCATGAACTACCGCCACTTCCCGGACGACCTGCGGCCCTCGCATGCCGCCAGCCTGATGGCCCACGTCGGCGGTTCGACCGTCGAGATCGTGCTGCCCCTCGTGCTCCTGTTCTCGACGAACCCCACCGTCACGCTGCTCGCGGTCGTCGGCATGGTCCTGTTCCACCTGTTCATCATCTCGACGTTCCCCCTGGCGGTACCGCTGGAGTGGAACGTGCTGTTCGCCTTCGCCGCCGTGTTCCTGTTCTGGGGCTACCCGGCCGGGGACGGCTACGCGGTCACGGACATGTCGTCGCCCCTGCTGCTGGCCGCCATCGTCGGCGGGCTGCTCTTCTTCCCCGTCCTCGGCAACCTGCGTCCCGACCTCGTGTCGTTCCTGCCCTCGATGCGCCAGTACGCCGGCAACTGGGCCTCGGCCACCTGGGCCTTCGCGCCGGGCGCCGAGGCCAAGCTGGACAACGTCGTGCGGGCCGCCGGCAACACGGTCGACCAGGTCGCCGACACCTATCCCCGGCCCGTCGCCGAGATGCTGCTGACGATGCCCCTCGCGTGGCGGGCGCTGCACAGCCAGGGCCCCGCGCTGCTGTCGCTCATGGTGAAGCACCTCGGCGACGACATCGACACGTACTCGCTGCGGGAGGCCGAGTTCGGCTGCAACACGATCGTGGGGTTCAACTTCGGCGACGGCCACTTCCACGACGAGCAGCTCATCGAGGCCATCCAGACGCGGTGCCACTTCGAGCCCGGCGAGTTCATCGTGGCCTGGGTCGAGTCCCAGCCGATCCACAAGGACCACCAGCAGTACAAGGTGATCGACGCCGCCCTCGGCGTCATCGAGACGGGCAGCTACAAGGTCGCCGACTCCGTCGACCAGTTGCCGTGGCTGCCGGACGGCCCGATCCCGCTGCAGGTGGCCTGGACCCACGGCCGCGGCGTCGAGCCAGTCGACACCATCGACGCCCTGGTCGCCACCGTCGCCCACGAGCGGCCGCCCGCCGGCACCGGGGCCGTGTGATGACCACCGCCGTGGTCGTGGGGTCCGGGCCCAACGGGCTCGCCGGCGCCGTGCGCCTCGCCCAGCACGGGATCGACGTCGAGGTGCTCGAAGCCGCCGATCGCATCGGCGGCGGCACGAGGAGCAGCGAGCTCACCGTGCCCGGCGTGGTGCACGACCACTGCTCGGCGTTCCATCCCCTGGGCGTCGGGTCGCCGTTCCTGTCGACGCTCGGGTTGGAGCATCACGGCCTGCGCTGGCGCTGGCCCGAGATCGACTGCGCCCATCCCCTCGACACGGGTGAGGCCGGGTTGCTGTGGCGCTCGATCGACGAGACAGCCGAGGGCCTCGGGCCCGACGGGGGGCGCTGGCGGCGGGTGTTCGCCGGCCCGGCCGCCGGGTTCGACGAGCTGGCGGACGACCTGATGCGGCCCATCGTGCATGTGCCCCGGCATCCGCTCCGCCTGCTCCGGTTCGGCCCGCCCGCGCTGCTGCCGGCCACGGTGACGGCCCGGGTGTGGCGGACCGACAAGGCGAGGGCACTGTTCGGCGGGGTCGCCGCCCACGCGTTCCACCCCTTGCACCGGCCGACGTCCTCGGCCATCGGGACGACGATCATCGCCGCCGGGCACCGCCACGGTTGGCCGGTGGCCGAGGGCGGCTCCCAGTCGATCGCCGACGCCCTGGCTTCGCTGCTCCGACAGCTCGGCGGCAAGATCCGCACCGGCGTGCGCGTCCGCACGGCCGGCGACATCCCGCCCGCCGACATCGTGCTGCTCGACCTGGCGCCCGCGCCGATCGCAAGCATCCTCGGCGACCAGCTGCCGTCCCGGGTCGCCCGCGCCTACCGCCGGTACCGTCACGGCCCCGGCGCGTTCAAGCTCGACCTCGCCATCGAGGGCGACCTGCCGTGGACGAACCCGGCGTGCGCTCGCGCCGGCACCGTCCACCTCGGCGGCACCTTCGAGGAGATCGCCGGCACCGAACGCGCCATCGCAGGCGGGCGCATGCCCGGGCGGCCCTTCGTCCTCGTCGGCCAGCAGTACCTCGCCGATCCCACGCGCTCGGCCGGGAACGTCAACCCGATCTGGGCGTACGCCCACGTGCCGCACGGCTACACCGGCGACGCCACCGAGGCCATCCTCACCCAGATCGAGCGCTTCGCCCCCGGCGCCCGCGACCGCATCGTGGCCCAGGTCACGCAGCCGACGACCCAGCTCCCGGTCTACAACCCGAACTACGTCGGCGGCGACATCGTCACCGGCGCCAACACCGAGCGGCAGGTCGTGATGCGACCGCGCGTCGCACTCGACCCGTACGCCACCGGCATCCCCGGGACGTACATCTGCTCGGCGGCGAGCCCGCCCGGTGCCGGCGCCCACGGCATGTGCGGCTACAACGCCGCCGACGCCGCGCTCCGCCACCTGCGGATCACGCCGGTCGCCCCGACGTGATCGCATCGGTCTCTCACCGTGGCGACACCGTTTCCACTCCCGTCGGCCTGCGGCTGGCCCAGGGGTGGGCGAGTTCGAGCGTGCGTGCGACCTGGAGGAGAAGGTCCTCGCGCCATGGTGCTGCGACGAGTTGCACGCCGACGGGCAGGCCGGTGGCGTCGTCGTGGTGGATGGGCATCGAGATGGCGGGTTGGCCGGTCACGTTGAACAGGGACGTGAACACGGCCATCGGGTAGCTGTTGAGCAGCGCCCGCAGGGGGTCGCCGTCGCTGCCGGCCCTCCAGGCGCCGATCGGTGGGGGTAGGCAGGCCATGGTGGGCGTGACGAGGATGTCGACGTTGGCCTGGAAGCCGTCGACGATCCGCCGCGACAGGTGTTGGCTGGCCCGCACGCCCTCGGCGTAGGCCCACGAGTCGGTCGCTTCGGCGGCGGCACGGAGCACACGGTTGTGGGGCTCGACGCGGTCGGGGTCGGCGAGCGTGATGCCGGCGCCGCCGACGTTCCAGATCGTCGTGAACGCGGCGACGAGCTCGTCGGCCGGGGGCAGCGGGAGGGGCGCATCGACGATGTGGTGGCCCCACGATTCCAGCGTGTGCAGCGTGGTCTCGACGGCGGTCACGCATGCCGGGTCGACGGCCAGCCCCTCGATCGGGGAGTCGGCGAGCACACCGATCCGCAGGCCGGTCGGCGGAGCGCTCGTCATCGCGCACGGTGAACGCGATCCGGGGCGCCGGCGGCGACCACCACGCGGCCGGGTCGTGACGGGCGAGCACGTCCAGGGCGGCCGCGGTGTCGGCCACGGTGCGGGTGATCACGCCGTTCGTGGCGAGGCCTTCGAGGTCGACGGCCACGTTGGTGACGAGGCCGCGGGTCGGCTTCAGCCCGACGAGGCCGTTGCACGACGCGGGGATGCGGATCGAGCCACCGCCGTCAGCGGCGTGGGCGATGGGCGCCATCCCGGCAGCCACGGCGGCGCCGGCGCCGCTCGAGGACCCACCCGGGGTGCGGCCCGGGTCCCAGGGGTTGCGGGAGATCCCGAGAGCCTCGCTCTCGGTGAACGGCACGGTGCCGAACTCGGAGGTGGTGGTCTTGCCGAGCAGGACGAAGCCGGCGTCCTGGAACCGCCGCACGACCGGGTCCGACGCCGTGGCCGGCGTCCGGGAGGCACCGGCCGATCCGTGCGTGGTGGGCCAGCCGGCCACGTCGACCAGGTCTTTGATCGGTAGCGGGACGCCGTGGAACGGGGGCAGGTCCTCCGTCGAGGTCGTCCGCACGACCGCATCTGCGGCCGCGGCGGCGGATCGAACGTCGTCGTCCGCGCGGTGGCAGAACACGTTGAGAAGCGGGTCGAGGTCGTCCATGCGGTCCAGATACATGTCGACGACCTCGACCGGGCTCACCTCACCGCGGCGGATGGCGGTTGCGAGCTCGACGGCTGGTGTGAACGCGTCGATGGGAGCGCGCATGGCGAACTGTCCTTCCTCGTGGGGTTGCTCGCCGGTCAGCGTCGTCGCCCGCCGGCACCGCGTCTTGGAGGAATGTCGCGTCGTGTCCGCGGGGGACGGCTCCTAGAGTGGCGGCGTGCGAGCGGCCGACCGGGTCCGTGACGCCGCGGCGGCGTGGGAGATCGCCTGCCCGCCGCGGGCCGACCGACTGCCGGGCGTCAGCATGGCCGGCTTCCGCCAGCTTTCGCCCGTCGTCGACCTCCGGGTCGTCCCGTACCCGGCCGTCACGGTCGTCGTCGACCTCGGTGACACGCCGCTCGTCGTCGAGGACGCCAGCGGTCTCCAGCACCGAGGCAGCCTCGTCGGCGGGCTCGTCCCCAACGACCTGCGGGCGAGCGGCCGGGACATCGAGTGCCTGCAGGTGCGGCTGTCGCCGAGCGCCGCACCCACGATGCTGGGTGCCTCGACCCGCGAGCTGGGCCGAACGGTGGTCGGTCTCGACGATCTCTGGGGCCGTGACGCCGGCGCGGATCGAGGAACGGCTGCGCGCGGCCGGGTCGTGGGACGAGCGGTTCGCGATCGCGGCAGCCGCCCTCGCTCGACGGCAGGAGCAGGGCCCAGGGGTCGACCGGGAGGTCGCTCTCGCATGGGCCGAGCTGATGGCCAGCGGCGGACGGCGTCCGCGTCGAGGAGCTGGCCGCGACCGCCGGGTGGAGCCGCAAGCGCTTGTGGTCCCGATTCCGGTCCCAGATCGGTCTGACCCCCAAGCGCGCCGCTCAGCTCGTGCGCTTCGACCACGCCGCCCACCGCCTCGCGGCCGGGGAGCGCGCCGCAATGGTGGCGGCAGAGGGCGGCTACGCCGACCAGTCCCACCTCCATCGGGACGTCGTGGCCTTCGCCGGCGTGACGCCCACGGACGTCGCGGTCGCGCCATGGCTCGCGGTCGACGACGTCGCGTGGGCCGCCCCGGGCAACCGGTCCAGCGGTGAACGCTGCAGGTAGGGTGCGCCGGGTGGAGATCGGGGGCACGGTCGCACCCGGCTTCGAGCCGGTGAGGGACGAGTTCGCCGCGCAACTTCGCGGAGCGGGGCGAGGTGGGGGCCGCTTGTTGCGTGTACCGGGGTGGCGAACCGGTCGTCGACGTGTGGGGCGGTACCACCGAGGCCGGCGGCGAGGTTCGCTACACGGATCGCACCCTCCAGATGGTGGCTTCGGCGACCAAGGGGGCGCTCGCGATCGTCGCGCACCGCCTGGCCGAGCGCGGTGAGCTCGACCTGGACGCGCCCGTCGCCCGCTACTGGCCGGAGTTCGCCGGCGCGGGCAAGGAGCGCGTGCCGGTGCGATGGCTGCTCAGCCACCAGGCCGGCCTGCCCGCGATCCGCCGCGTGCTCTCGACGGACGAGATCGCGGGATGGACTGCGCCGGTCGCCGCGCTCGCCGCCACGGCCCCGGCCTGGGAGCCGGGCACCGACCACGGCTACCACGCCATCACCTACGGCTGGCTGGTCGGCGAGGTCATCAACCGGGTGACCGGGACGACCTGCGGCCAGGTGTTCGCCGAGGAGGTGGCGCGCCCGCTCGGGCTCGACCTCCACATCGGGCTCGCCCCGGCCGAGCATCACCGCGTCGCGCCGCTGATCCCGCCGGTCGCCGCCGGCACGCCCGACGAGCTGACCGCGCGCCTGCTCGACCCGGACTCGCTCGCCCACTGGGCCTTCCTCATCCCGTCGGGCCTGTTCGCGATCATGAACGATCCCGTGATCTGGGCGGCGGAGCTTCCCGCCGCCAACGGCATGGGGACGGCCCATGCTTTGGCGCGCTTGTACGCGGCGGTCATCGGCACGGTCGACGGCGTCCGCCTGCTCGCACCCGGCACGGTTGCCCGCGCCACCGAGGAGCAGTGCCGCGGGATCGACCGCGTGACCGGCTACGAGACCGCCTACGCCCTCGGCTTCCAGCTCTCGTTCCCGTTCCGGCCCATGGCGGGGCCGGGCGGCTTCGGGCACTACGGGCTCGGCGGCTCGGTCGGCTTCGCCCACCCGGGCCACGGGTTCACGTTCGGCTACACGGTCAACCAGATGGGCCCCGGCACGCCGGCGGACCGCCGATCGGTGCCCCTTGTCGATGCCGTCGTCCGCTGCTGCCGCGGTGTAGTTCTCTCGGCGATCACCACAAACGCCAACATCGACCTGGTTTAGACCGGCCAGGTTGAAGGGAATGTCACTTACGGGTCAGTCGACCGCGGCGTCGGGGGGTCATCAGATGCGCAGGTCGTTCACAGTTCCCGGGTTGGCCGTCGTCGTCACGCTCGGGGCGCTGAGCATCGTCAGCGCGCCCGGCAGCCTGGCGAGCCCCGGTCAGGAACCTCCGTCGGCACCGGGCGACGGTGGCATCGTCAGCGACACCGCCACGTCGCTGGACCAGGACAACCGGGCGGGCCGGGTCGAGCCGACGGCGCGCCAGCGCGCGCTCGGCGCGGCCGCCAACGCACGGGCCCGGTTCAACGCCCTCGGCACGCCGAGCGTGCTCACCGCCGGCGGCGGCGCGCTCGCCACCGGCCTGCCGGCCGACCCCGTGGCCGCCGCACGCGCCTACATCGACGGGAACCGCGAGCTCCTCGGCCTCACGCCCCGAGCGGCCGCCTCGCTCGACGTCGTGACCGTGGCGCCGATGGGCGACGGCGCCGCCGTCGTGCTGCAGCAGCGGTTCGGCAACCTCGTGGCCGGCCACGACGGGATCCTCGTCGTCGGTGTCCGCAACGGCACGGTGTCCTACGTCAGCGGGTCGCTGGCTCGCGACGCGGCGCAGCCGGCGCCCGCCCAGCTCTCGTCCGCCGACGCGGCGCAGATCGCGGTCCGGGACGCCGGCGTCGGCGCCGACGCCGTCCAGGACGTCGAGCTGGTCGCGGTCCCGACCCCGTCGGGAGCCGCGCGGCGTACAACGTGCTCGTCATCGACGGCGACGCGGCCGAGCCGGTCGGCCTGTCCACCTTCGTCGACGCCCGGGACGGCACCGTCCTGGTGCGCGAGGACATCGTCGACCACGCCGGCGACGACCCCGAGTGGGAGGTGTTCCCGTTCGCACCGCCGGTCGACTACTCCTCGACCGACACCCGCGTGCGCTGGTGCTTCACGCCGCTGGCGGGCTGCGACGAGGCTGTCGGCACCTCCGCGTCCCCGCTGGCCTGGGACGTCGAGCCGTCCGGCCAGCAGCAGCCGTCCCAGACGACCGACGGCAACAACTCGTTCGCGGTGCACAACTGGTTCAGCAACGACCCCTTCTCCGTGGGCACCGAGTTGGCCACGCCCCGGCCGGCGCGTGACTACGCCTATGGCTGGCAGAACCAGTGGTTCGAGGACCAGTGCGCGCCGACCGCGTTCGAGAGCCCGCAGCGCAACGACATCGACGCGGCTCGGGCGAACCTGTTCGGCATGCACAACCGGATGCACGACTGGTCCTACCACCTCGGCTTCACCGAGGCGACGTGGAACCTGCAGGACGACAACTTCCAGCTGGCCACCGGGCAGAACGACCCCGAGCAGGGCAACGCCCAAGCCGGCGGGGTGAGCGGCGGCCCGCCGAACTTCGCCGCCCGCGACAACGCCAACCAGATCACGCCCCGGGACGGGCGTCCGCCGACCACCAACATGTACCTGTGGCAGCCGATCGCCGGCTCCTTCTACGCCCCGTGCGTCGACGGCGACTTCGACATGACGGTCATCGGCCACGAGTACACCCACGCCATCACCAACCGCATGATCGCCGGGCCGCGAGACGGGCTCAGCTCGCCGCAGGGCATGAGCGAGAGCTGGTCGGACCTGATGGCGATGGAGTACCTGAACGAGCACGGCTACGCGCCGTCCGGTCAGCAGGCGTTCACCATCGGCCAGTACGTGACGTCGGATCCCGTCGCCGGCATCCGCAACTACAACATGAGCGCGAGCCCGCTGAACTACAGCAGCGTCGACTACGACTTCGTCGGCCTCCAGGTCCACGCCTCGGGCGAGGTATGGAGCGCGACCAACTTCGACATCCGGGCCGCCATGATCGGCAGGTACGGCGCCGGGACGCCCGACCTGCAGAAGTCGTGCGCCAACGGGGCCACTCCCGTGACCGCCTGCCCGGGCAACCGCCGTTGGGCCCAGCTGGTGTTCGACTCGTTCCTCCTCATGGCCCAGAGCCAGGAGAGCATGGTCGACGCCCGGGACGCGCTGCTGGCGGCGGACGCGATCCGGTTCGGCGGCGCCGACCTCGACATCCTGTGGAACGCCTTCGCCCGGCGCGGCCTCGGTGAGGGGGCGGTCAGCAACGGCGCCGGCGACACGAATCCGACGCCGAGCTTCGCGTCGCCGTTCGCCACCGAGGCCACGGCCGCCTTCGCCCCCGTCGACGAGGCGGGTGCGCTGGTCCCCAACGCGCAGCTGTTCGTCGGTCGCTACCAGGCCCGGGCGGTCCCGGTCGCGGACACGTCGGCCGCCACGCCGGTGCCGGCGACCGTCGCGCTCACGCCCGGGACGTACGAATTCGTGGCCCGCGCCCCGGGCCACGGGCTGCAGAGGATCGGGCCCGTCACGGTGGCCGCCGGGCAGAGCCTCGCCCTCGGCGGGACCATGCCCACCAACCTGGCCTCCGCGGCGGGCGGCGCCACCGCCACCGGGGACGGCGTCAACGTCGCCCGGCTGATCGACGACGATGAGGCGACGAACTGGGCGTCGCTCGGTGCGCCCGTCGCCGGCCGGGGTGTCGTGGTGGACCTCGCCGGTGGCCGGCAGCTGGTCAGGCGGGTACAGGTGAGCGCCATGCTCCGCCCGCCGATCACCGGCGACGTGGACCCCGGCACGCAGAGCCGGTTCTCCGCAGTCCGCCAGTTCCGCGTCCTCGCCTGCAACGCGGCCGGGCCCGTGGACTGCACCGACGCGGCCGACTTCAGCCCGGTCTTCACGAGCCCGGCCGACGCGTTCCCCTCGATCGCACCCCGGCCGCGGGCGCCGGAGCTCATCGTGCGCTCGTTCGAGATCCCCAACACCAACGCCACGCACCTGCGATTCGAGGTCGTCACCAACCAGTGCACCGGTGCCCCCGACTACGCCGGCGAGCAGGATGCCGACCCGAGGGCGGGCACCGACTGCACGACCAACAGCCCGCAGGCGGCCAACGTCCGGGCCGCGGAGTTCGAGGTCTTCGCCGCTTAACCCGCGTCTTGTCCGGGGAAGTGGTCGCCAGAGCGACCACTTCCCCGGACGAAGACACGCCGCGCCGAAGGTGTCCGCCGCCGTCCGGAGGCCCGGTAGCGTGCCGCCATGACCGTGCTCACCCCGGAGGCCCGGGACGTTCTCACCGCCGGGCGGCTCGCCCACCTCGTGACGGTCAACGCCGACGGCAGCCCGCAGGTCAGCATCGTCTGGGTCGGTTTGGACCGCGACGAGATCGTGAGCGGCCACCTCGATGTCCGCCAGAAGATGCGCAACGTCGAGCGCGACCCCCGCGTCGTGCTCTCGCTCGAGACCGGGATCCGGAATGCCATGGGTCTCGACGAGTACCTCGTCGTGCGCGGCACCGCCCGCGTGACCGAGGGCGGTGCGCCCGAATTGTTGCAGCGGCTCGCACACGTCTACCTGAGCCCCGACACGAAGTTCCCGCCCGGCGACGACCCACCGCCCGGCTATGTGCTGCGCATCACAGTCGAAAGCATCGGGGGCGTCGGGCCGTGGTCGGGCTGACGTGAGGGCGGTCGTGTATGACCGCTACGGTCCGCCGGAGGTGCTGCGGGTCGAGGACGTCCCAACGCCGTCTCCCGCCTCCGGACAGGTGCGCGTCCGGGTCGCTGCGACATCGGTCAACCTCAGCGACTGGGAGTGTCTGCGAGGCTCACCGGCCTACGCCCGGATCGGCGGACTGCGGTCGCCGGCTCGCCGCACGCTCGGCTCGGACATCGCCGGTTGGGTCGACGCCGTCGGCGAGGGCGTGACGAGGTTCCAGCCCGGTGACGAGGTGTACGGCGACAACCTCGCGCTGAAGGGCGGCTTCGCCGAGTACGCGGTCGCGCGCCGAGTCGGCGCTCACCCACAAGCCTGCGGAGCTGACCTTCGCGGAGGCCTCGACGATCCCGCAGGCGGGACCGATCGCGCTGCAGGGAACCGACGGCGCCGCGGCCGGACGCCGGGTGCTGATCAACGGGGCCGGTGGCGGCTCGGGCTCGTTCGCGATCCAGCTCGCCAAGCGAGCCGGCGCGCACGTGACCGGCGTCGACAACGCCGCCAAGCTGGAGTTCATGCGGTCGCTCGGCGCCGACGAGGTGATCGACTACCGCAGCGAGGACTTCACCCGCCCGGTCGAGCCCTACGACGTGATCCTCGATCTCGTCGCGCACCGATCGGTGTTCGCCTACCGTCGCGCACTCGCCCGCGGCGGCCGCTACCGCTGCGTCGGCGGCACCGTGCGATCGCTGCTACGGGTGCTGACGATCGGCTGGGTCGCCGGCCGGCTCACCGGCCGCCGGATGGGTGTGCTCGCCGTGAAGCTGGGGCCCTCCCATTTCGAGCCGCTCGCCGAGCTGTGCATTGCCGGGGACGTCGGCATCCACATCGACAAGACGTTCGGTCTCGACGATGTGCCTGAGGCCCTCGCTCACGTCGGCGAGGGTCGCGCCCTCGGCAAGGTCGTGGTCACCACGACCTGACCCGCGGGTCAGTGACGCTCGACGACGGTGAACGTCGTGCGCGTGGACAGGCTCTCGCCGGCGGGCAGGCAGTTGTTCACGGGATCGGGTGCGAAGCCGTCGCAGTGGGGCTCCGACAACGTCCAATAGATCTCGACGGTGTGGTCGCCGGCGGCGAGCCTCCGGGACTCGAAGGGCTCCAGCGTGGTCCACTCCGGTGAGCGGCCCTCGATCGTGACCCCGGGGACGAGCGTGGTGTCGGGGGCCACGAAGAGATCGCCGAATCGGCCGAGTTTGGCGCGCTCCAGCAGAGCCGGCCGCCCCACAGTCCTCGTGATCTCCACCTGGCCGTCTCTGCTGATCACGTAGCGCGCCTGGGTGATCTTGGACAGGAAGTCGGCCATCGGCGCCGGGAAGTCGGGCTCGTAGTCGGTCGGATAGACGGCTCGTGACCTCACCTGCGTGATCCAGCCGTGGGTGCGGTAGAAGGTGTGACCCTGCACGACGGTCAGGCATGGGGGCTGGCGGCCCTGCAGGTTCAGCCAGATGGCATCGCCGCGAATGTCGAAATACCGCGGCACGTTGGTTCCGTTGTCGCTGACGCAGGTCGTCGGCCGCGACGCGGATGCCGGCTCGACCGGGACCACCTGCGACACGCCGGCGACCAGCACCAGAGCGCTCGCGGCCGCGAGCCGCGCACCGAATCCGAGCATCGCTGGTCCCCCTTTCGCTTGCACTGTGCGTACGGAGGCCGAAGGTAGGTTCGGAGGGCGGGCGTGACGATTGATTCGGGAAAGACGACATTGACGACGATCCGCTTCCACCTCCCCGAGGACGCGATCGAACGCGTCTGCTTCACGTACAGCGCCAAGCTCGAGGCGGTGTTCAGCCTGCACGTGCTCGTGGAGCCGCAGCGCCACCCGTTGCACCACGCCTGGATCCGCCGGATGCGCGGCCTGCCGCTGGCGTTGCGCCGCGAGCTGGCAGCCTGCTCGTTCGCGTTCGGCGCCGCGCCGCCGAGCCTGGGCACGGCCCTGCCCGACCCGCTGGCCAGCATCCCGGCCGGACCGTTCGAGTCCTTCGAGGATGGCGTGGCCGCCATCCGCGCCCTTCCGGCCGAGACGGTGGCGGCCGGGTTGGCCGGCGTGGTCGCCATCGGCGACCAGACCTGCACCGCGCAGATCCGCAGCGCGCTGGCAATGGCACACGACGATCCGCTCGCGTTCATGGAGCGGCTCTGCGCCCTGCTCGAGGCGTATTGGGACGCGGCGTTCGCGCGTGAATGGGAAAGGATCGAGCCGTACCTCTCGGACAGCGTCTCCAAAGCCGGCTGGCTCATGCGCACGGGCGGGCTCTACGGGTTCATCGACTCACTGGGACCCCGCGTCCGCGCCCGCCGCGACCGGCAGCGGTTCGATCTCGAGCTGAGCTGCGCCCCGCAGTGGGGGTCGGCGAAGGACTCGCCGGACGCCGACGTCACGGTCAGCGAGACGTTCACGTTCGTGCCGACCGTGTTCTCGTGGCCGCACATCTGGTACGGCATCGAGAGCGAGTGGCCGCCAGGCATGACGTACCACGTCCCGGTGATCGAGGCCCAGGCGCGCCCCCGCGTCCCACCGGCCGAGCTCGTGCGCATCCTGCGCGCCTGCGGCGACGACGTCCGTCTGCGGGCACTGCGCTGGATCGCCGAACGACCCCGCAGCACACAGGAGCTGGCACCGCTCATCGGCATCACGGAGCCGGCCCTGTCCAAGCACCTACGCCAGCTGAGCGACGCCGGCGTGCTCGAGCCGCGCCGCGACGGGCGCTACGTCCTCTACCACCTGCGTCCTGATCGGCTCGAGGGGCTCACCGACAGCCTGCTCGCCTTCCTCGACGCCGGCGATCAGGCCGGGAGGCCGAGCCGAGTAGAGCAGGGGAGTCAGCCCGAGGCGCAGCGCGGCGTGTGCAGAAACTCGCGGAGCTCGACGTCGGTGAGGCCGCGGGTGAGCCTGGCCTCGGCGATCGCGAACAAGGGAGCATCTACGGTCGTGGACATGGACCCGGGTCGCGTGATCGTCCTCAACGGCATGACGAGCGCGGGCAAGTCGACCCTGGCCAAGGCGCTGCAGCGGAAGCTCGCGGCCGCTGGCGAGCCGTGGATCGTGATCGCGCTCGACGACTTCTTCGCTCGCGTGCCGGCGGACTGGTTCCAGATCGGAGACCACGTCGGCCAGCACGCCGAGGTGGGGATGGTCTTCGAGATGGTCGACGGCGCGATCCAGCGGCGCGTTGGCCCGTTCGGTCGGACCGTCCTGGCCGCCTACCGGGCAGCGGTGGGGGGCATGGCGCGTGCCGGACTGGACGTCATCGTGGACGAGGTTCTGCTGTCGGCGGAGGACTGGGACGGCTGGCAGGTCGAGCTGGATGGACTGGACGTGACGTGGGTGGCGGTGGACCTCGCTCTGCAGCTCGCGATTCAACGCGAGCGGGACCGAGGCAACCGGGTCATCGGCATGGCCGCCGCTCAATTCGATGTCGTCCACTCCTTCGCGACCTACGACGTTCGCGTCGATACCGGCGAGCTGGCCCCAGAGGAGGCGGCCGACGATGATCCTTCGTTGACGTCTACCAGCGACCGGCCGTTCGGAGGATCTCCAGAGCGTCGACCGTCAGCAGGAGATTCGCCCGACCGAGCTTGACTCCTTCCCACGGGGCGTGGGTGAAGCCGTCCTTGCCCGGGGAGTGGTTGAACAGCTTTCGCTCCATCGGCCAACCGTCGCCGGGGACGAGCTTGCACTCCAGCAGGTCGAGCGCGTTCGCGCAGCGCGGGTCGGTGACATACCCGGCGCGGGTCAGGATGTGGAGCCCGGCCATGAAGTCGTAGAGCCGAGGGTAGGGATACGACAGCTTGGTGTAGACGGGCCGGAGCGGCTGCCCGTTGGATCGCTTCAAGTACACCCTGCGCTCGAGCAGCACCTCGGCGGCGGCGTCGATGGCCTGGGTGAGCTCGTCACTCGGGCGCCGCGAGCGGTAGGTCGCCAGCCCTTGCAGACCGAAGCCGGTGTGAACGATGGTCGGGCCCTTGGTCGCCGGCTTCTTGTTGCAGTTCCACCCGCCGCCGGGCCACTGGTAGCGGAGGAGGTTCGTGCACAGCTCGTCGGTGTCGTCGTCCGCGAGGCCCAGCGCCACCGACGCGTAGATCGCGTTGGCGTGGACCGAGGCGTGGACGCGGTGCGTGCCCCGGATGAACAGCGGCCCGTCGTACTCGCGCTCGTGGCGTCGCACCCACCGGTAGACGTGGTCGCGGTAGGGGACCAGCTGGTCGTCACCGGGTGGGTAGTCGATGTCGGCGAGGTACCGGAACGTGATGTAGATCGTCGACATGCCCTCGCGGTCGTTCGGGTCGCTCGTCTCGAGGTCGGCCAGAAGGCCGCGCGCGATCGGCGAGTCGGCGATGTCGTCCCGCAGCCGCTGCATGGTGGCCGACGTCGGGTCGGCACCATCGAGATAACGCCTCGCCTTGTACCGGACGATGGGGTCGTCCGCGTCGACGACCGCGGCGGTCAGCGCCGCGTACTGCTCGGTCATCGTCGGCTCCTTGCTGGGTAGCGGTGGAGTCCATCATCCGTCGTCGGTGACGCCCGGTGGCCCTCAGGGCTGAAGAACGTAGCGCCCGCGCACGCCGCCCTTCGCCACCTCTCGGTGGGCGGTGGCGACCTGGTCGAGCGGTACGACGGCGTGCACCCGCGCCGGCAGCCGGCCGCTGGCGGTCAGGTCGAGGAGCTGGGCGAGCCGGGCACCGTCGGGCCGAGTCACCACCACGCGGACGGTGATGCCGCGCTCCTCCGGGGGCGCCGCGCTCGGCTGCACGCCGACGAAGAGGCCGCCGTCGCGGACCAGCGCGACGCCCTGCTGCTGGAGCACGGCACCGTCGGCCAGCGCGTCCCAGCCCGGCGTGGCCTCTGCGGTGAAGTCGGCGCCGAGGCCACGCACGAACTTCTCGTCGGAGGCCCGGGCCAGCCCGGTGACCCGCCAGCCGCGGTCCAGGGCGAGCGGGATGACGTACCCCCCGACCGCACCGGCGGCCCCGGTGACCAGCAGGCTCCGGTCGGCGCCGCCGCCGAGCAGGTCGACCATCTGCGCTGCGGCCAGTCCGTTGAGCGGGACCGTGGCCGCGGTGGCCAGGTCGAGACCGTCGGGCACGAGGGCGACGTCGCTCGCCGGGACGACAAGCTGCTCGGCGTAGGTACCGAAGTCGCGGTCGAACCCGGCGACCAGCCCGGCGACGCGGCTGCCCACCGGGAGGTCGACGTCCGGACCGGCCGCGGCGACGGTGCCCGCGAAGTCCCAGCCCATGCCCGTGTGGTCGGGCTGGTCGACCAGCCCGAGCCCGTGGAAAACCCCCGCGGCGAGCGCCAGGTCGACGGGGTTGACCGCGGCCGCGGCGATCTCGACCCGGACCTGGCCCGGCCCGGGCTCGACGACGGGTACGTCGATGATCTCGATGGAGTCGGGACCGCCCGGCGTGCGGACGACCGCGGTGCGGAAGGTCGTGGACATGTTCGCCTCCTGTGGACACATCGGTGCTGCACCACCACAATGGACAAGTAACTCTCCAACGGGAAGTAGGCACCTTGAAGTGCGTAACTCGCCGCACGGTAGGAAGGAGCGGTCGATGACGACGATGAGTGCGGCCGAGAAGCGGGCGCAGGCGAAGGTGGAGTACGACGCGTTCCTCGCGGGCTGTCCCAGCCGCCAGCTCCTCGACCGGATCTCCGACAAGTGGGTGGCGCTGGTCCTGGCCGCGCTCGGCAGCGGCGGCCCGTACCTCGGGCCGGACTGCGTCGGCGAGCCCCGGCCGATGCGCTACTCCGAGCTGTCCCGCCGCCTGGCCGGCGTCAGCCAGAAGATGCTCACCCAGACGCTGCGCTCGCTCGAACGGGACGGGCTGCTCACCCGCACGGTGACGCCGACCGTGCCCGTCACCGTCACGTACGAGCTGACCGTCCTCGGATCCTCGCTCCAGGACCTCATGCGCGGCATCAAGGCGTGGGCCGAGGCGCACATGGACGAGGTGCTCGCCAACCGCGAGGAGTACGACACCCGGGTCGCGTAGGCCCACGCACGAGGCATACTCCGAGTACGTACTCGGAGTATGATCTTTGGATGATCGATCGCAGCGACCTCGCCGCCGAGTACGGGCTCGCCACCCACGCCCTCGACCTGGCCGGCGCCGGCCCCCTCGTCGTCGTGAACCTCTTCGAGCTCAACGAGATCGCCCGCTACCCGGGAGGCGAGGAGTGCCCGGGCGTCGAGGCCATGCGCCGCTACGGCGCCACGAGCGGGCGATGCCTCGAGGCGGCCGGCGGGAGGTTCCTGTCCCAGGCGCTCCCGACCGGCGTCGTGTGGGGCGACGACGACGGGCCCTGGCACCTCCTCGTGGTGGCCTCGTACCCGGACGCCGGCGCGTTCTGGTCGCTGCTCGCCGATCCGGACTACCGGCGGGCGTTCGCCCACCGGCGAGCTGCCGTCGCCCGCCAACGGGTGCTCGTCGGCGCGTCGCTGTGAGCCCGGCGCAGGCACGCTCGGCGGAGTCGGTGGACAGCCTCGTCGCCGCCGCCCGCCAGCGGTTCGGCGAGCTCGGCTACGAGGCGACGTCGATCGACGACGTCGCCCGCGACGCCGGGCGCACGAAGGGCGCGGTGTACCACCACTTCCCGGACAAGCGCGCCCTGTTCGAGCGCGTGTTCGCGGCCGAGCAGCAGGCGCTGGCCGCCAGGGTGGCCCGGTCGACGAGCCTGGCCGGCGGCATCGCCACCTACCTCCGGATCGTCGCGTCGACGCCCGCCGCAGCCCGGATCACCCTCGTCGACGGTCCCGCGGTGCTCGGCTGGGCACGATGGCGCGCGTGCGACGGCGGGCCGTTCCGTACGATGCTGCGCCGCAGCCTCGACGCCTACGAGGCGCTGGCGCAGCGCTACGACCTGGACCTGCTCACCGAGCTCCTGCTCGGCGCGGTCACCGAGGCCGCGCAGCAGATCGTGACCGCCGACGACCCGCCACGCACGGCCCGCCGCTACGAACGCCAGCTGCGAGCCCTCGTCCACGACCTCGGCGGCTGACCGCCGATGTAGAGACGCCAACGAGGCCGACGAGACGCGCCGGCGAGCTGCGCGGTCGAGCGCCCAGGTCCTTGCGGAGCGACGTAGTCGCACGCCGTCGCCGGCCACACTCAGGACGGTGAGCTCCCAGTGGTCCCTCAGCAACCTTGCTCGGAGGGTCCCGTTCTCGACGTGCGCAGCTTCCACCCCGCCGTACGCCTGCCCGTTGCCCTCGTCTGGCTCGAGCGCCACGTCCCACCGGCCGCACGCGCCTTCATCGACTTCGTCCGCCACGAGACAGAAGCGTTTTCTACGCGGAAGTCGTCGCTATAGCGACGACTTCCGCGTAGAACGCGGAGCCGGCGGCGATCTCACCGTTCCCGAACTTCGGCGAGGGCTACCCCGTCCTCCTGGCCGGGCCAGGTCGCCGTGAGCCCGATCGGCGGGCGAGGCCGGGGAACCAGCCGTCGGAACACGGTCAGCTCGAACCGCTCGTTGTGCAGCACGGCGGCGGCAGCGTCGTCGGTTCCGAGCTCGAAGCCGTCGACCGGCACCCGCTCCTGGGTCCAGCCTCCGCCCTGGATGCGGACCTTGCTCGGCGCTATGTACCAGCGGCCCTCGTACACGGCCATGCCAAGCGCCTCGCCCTGCCCCGTCATGGCCACGGCCGCGAACATGAGAACGAGCTGGGGGTCGCGCAGACCGTCGTACACCCAGCGGGTGCCGAGCACGGAGTGCTGCATCTCGGTGATGAACGCGTCCTCGGCGCCGTCAAGGGGTTCATCCCGGTAGGTGAGAGGCACCTGCATCAGCTCACCGCCGGCGTCGACGATGTGCACCTCCATGCCGACCCGACCGTCGGGATCGTCGAATCGGTAGGACCCGATCATCTCGATCGGGACGGAGGCCGAGGGACCCCACGATCGGGTCGGGGCCCACTCGGCGATGAGCTCGAGCTTGGTCGGTGTGATCGTCGATAGGTGGAAGATGGCCACGGCAGAGCACCGTAGAACGGCTGCGCGTCCAGATCGGCCCGAGAATTCGGCAGTCCGGGTCAGTCGAAGCCGAAGGCGGGTGGGAGGATGACCACGACGACGGCAGCCCACAGGGCGAAGACGGGCAGGTAGGTGGTCTGCCATCGCTCGAGCCGGTGGAAGCTGGTGTGCCGGGTGAGGAACCGGATGGAGAGCCAGGCGGTCACGCCGAGGTTGACCAGGAGCACCAGGTTGAGTCCCAGGGCCGCCACCCGGTTCGCCGTCAACCCCAGGTCACCGATCCGGGCTGCCATCGACGCGAGCACCATCGCGTCGAGCAGGAGCGCGCTGAGGACGGCGGCCAACTGGATGCGGTCCATCCATCCCGGCGCCTGTGCGGGCTCCCGGGCAGATATCCCGTAGAGGACGAGCCCGAGGACCACCACCATCAGGGCATCGAAGACGCCGAGAAGCTCGCGGTCGAACGCACCGCCCAGCCCGGTCACGGCGTAGACGAGCGCGGCACCGGCCAGCATCGCTGCGAACAGTGGCGTGAAGACCATGGTGAGCACCGGCGCCATGTTCTCGATGACCTGCTGCTTCGACTCGACGAGCCAGGCCGCCACGATCACGGCCCCCGCCGCCCCCGCCGGCAGGACCCACTGCACGACCAGGTCGGGATCGACCCCGGTCGGTTCGAGGATCGCCGCGGTCAGACCGGTGAGCACGCCACCGCCGAGCGCGATCAGCACGTAGTAGATGAACCACTCGCCGGTGAAGCGGACGAAGTCCATGCGTCGTTCGTGCGACCGCAGGATGCCGCCCATGTACGGATAGGCGACCACGAACCACAGGACCACCGGCAGGTGCGCGGCGGCCAGGGCTTCTGTCGCCGCATCCTCGTGATACGGGTAGACGTTGATCACGACGGCGGCGGCCAGGAACACACCCGCCAGCAGCAGGAAGTCGCGCGCCGGAAGCCGCCGCTCACGGGCGAACCAGCCGGCGAGGAACGGGATCACGAGCAGGCTCTCGTTCCGGTACAGCCACGCGGGCTCCTCGTCCGGGAAGCCCGCGACCAGCAGCGCGATCTGGACCGTGACGGCCGCCGCCACGGCGAACAGCACCGCCTCGGGCCACCGGGTGGCGGCCGCCTGCTCCTCGTCGCCGCCCGACAGGACGAGTTGCTTCCACAGCCTGCCGCTGTGCTCGCGGGCGAACTCGCGGGAGAGGACGTCGAGGCTTCCCATCCGCTTCACGGCGATCAGGAAGGCCTCGTCGGCCGCGAGTCCCGCCGCGTTCAGGTCAGCGATCTGATCACGCAGGTGGGCCTCCAGCTCCTCGACGTCGCGGCCATCGACCGCGGGCGCCTGCCCGACGAAGGATCGCCACTCGGCGATCTCCAGCTCCAACGACTCCATGGCTCAGGCTCCCCCGACAGCGAGCGGCAGCATGTCACCGCCGCCCCAGATGTCGCCCAGGGCTCGCGTCACCGTGACCCACTGCCGCTTGTGGCCCGCGAGCGCCGCATGGCCTTCGTCGGTGATCGCGTAGTACTTGCGGCGCCGCCCCTCCGGGGGCGACTGCCACTCGGTGGTCACGAACCCGAGTCGGTCCAGTCGGTGGAGCAGCGGGTAGAGCATCCCGTCGGTCCACTCGAGCTCACCGTCGGAGAGCTCCCGCACCCGCTTGAGGATGGCGTAGCCGTAGCTCTTGCCCTCGGCCAGGATGGCCAACACCAGCGGCGTCGCCGACGCGGCCACGAGGTCCTTGTCGATCTGCACGAAGCCCCCCACCCCTTGAGCGGTTATGCATAGAGCTACAAGGTATTCCCCGGACCGCGGACGGGCAAGGCCGACCGGGGCTGAACGTGGCGTGGAGCGGGCAAACATGGCCTCGTGGGCGGGACGATGACGACGACCGGGATCGGAGCCCGCGACCAGCGCAGGGAGCGGACGCAGGCGCGGGTGCGGTCGGGAGCGGCGGCGCGTCGCCTCATCGAGCGAGCCCGCGGCGACTCCACGGCCGCCGCGACCGTGCTCGGCATCGTGGATGGGCGACGGCAGGAGGCCCGCACGGCGTACGAGGCCGCGAGGGCGGAGGCCGTACGGGACGAGCTGGCACGGCTGCCGGTGTCCCGGCTCCGGGACATGACGAAGGACCAGTTGCGGCTGGGCCCGTTGGAAGCGGTGGGCTTCACGTCCGTGGCGTCCCTGGTCAACGAGAGGGTCGGCCGTCTCCAGGCCATCGACGGGGTCGGGCCCGACACCGCCGCCCAGGTCGTCGGCGCCACGTACCGACTCCGCCGGGCGCTCGAGCGCAGCGTCCGGGTCCGCTTCGACGTCGACCGTCGCCCCGACACCCAGACCGGGCTGCTGGCCTGCCTGCGTCACGTCGAGGACGCCGCGCAGGCGACCGATCCGGTCGGGGACGACTTGGCCGACCTCGCCGGACGCGTCGAGCCGCTGCTCCCGGCGGCGTCGCTGGCCGGCCGTCGCCTGCGGATGCTCCTCGCCGGGCGCACACGACGCCGGCAGGCCAGGGCGGCGCTCGACGAGCTCCACCGTCTCGTCGCCGTCTCCGGGATCGAGCGGGGGGACCCCCGGTGGCGGCGGGCACTCGGCCTGCGACCCGACGTCCCGGAGATCGACGGGTCGATCTGGGACGACTACCGGGAGCGGGCCATCGCGTACAACGGCCTGCTCGTCGCCATCGCCAACCTCGATGGCGAGCCCGAGGCCGTCCACGGGCACATCCCGTCGGAGATCGCCGGGCGCATCGACACCCACGAGCTCGACACCTCGTTGCTGGACGTCACGCTCCGGGGCTACCAGGCCTTCGGCGCCAGGTTCGCCCTCGCGCAGGGCCGGGCGATCCTCGGCGACGAGATGGGCCTGGGCAAGACGATCGAGGCGCTGGCCGCCATCGGTCACCTCCACGCCGGCGGCGCCACCCACTCGCTGGTGGTCTGCCCGGCCAGCGTGTTGGCCAACTGGGCGCACGAGGTCGAGCAGCACAGCCGCCTGCGGGCGTTCCGCCTCCACGGCGCCGACCGGCGGGGCAACCTGCGGGCGTGGGTGCGCCGCGGCGGCGTCGGCGTCGTGACGTACGACTCGCTGAAGTCCCTCGTCATCCCCGACGGGCTGCAGGTGGCCCTCCTCGTGGCCGACGAGGCCCACTACGTGAAGAACCCGGCCGCGAAGCGCACGCAGGCGACGCTGCGTCACATCTCCGCCGTCGACCGCGTACTGCTGCTCACCGGCACGCCGATGGAGAACCGGCTCGAGGAGTTCCGCAACCTCGTCGGTCACATCCGGCCGGACCTGGCGGAGATGATGGAGCCGGGATCCGGGCTGGTGGGGACCGACGCCTTCCGACATGCCGTCGCCGACGTCTACCTGCGCCGCAACCAGTCCGACGTGCTGGACGAGCTGCCACCGCGGATCGACAACGACGAGTGGGTCGAGCCGACGCCGGCCGACAGCCGCGCCTACGCCCGCGCGGTCGCGTCGGGGAACTTCATGGCCATGCGCCGCGCCGCGTTCGAGGCCGCCGCCGTCGACCAGAGCGCCAAGCTGCAACGACTGGTGGAGATCGTCGACGAAGCGGCGGACAACGGCTGGAAGACGGTCGTGTTCTCGTCGTTCCTGGACGTGCTCCGAGCGGTCGGCCACGCGCTGGACGGGCAGTGCGCGGGCCTTCTCACGGGTCGCCTCGACCCGTCGGCGCGCCAGGCGTTGGTCGACGAGTTCTCGGCGTCACCGGAGCCGCTCGTCCTGGTGAGCCAGATCCAGGCCGGCGGGGTGGGATTGAACATCCAGGCGGCGTCGGTGGTGGTGCTCACCGAGCCCCAGTGGAAACCGTCGATCGAAGACCAGGCCGTCGCCCGGCTGCACCGCATGGGCCAGCTGCGGCCGGTCCACGTCCACCGGCTCCTCGCCGAGGGCGGTGTCGACCAGCGGATGCTGGAGATCCTGACCACCAAGCGCCACCTCTTCGACGAGTACGTGCGGATGAGCGACCTGAAGGACGCCAGCCCCCACGCGATCGACGTGTCGGCCCTCGCCGCCGCGCCCCGGGCCCAGGCCGAGCGCCGGATCATCGAGCTCGAGCGCCGCCGACTCGGCCTCACCGCCGACGACGCCCACGACGACGGCAGCGCCGAACCGGCCACCAACCGGAGCTGAGGAGGCGGCCGTCTGGGGCCATCGACCGGTGAGCCCGCGAGGCTCGACACATCCGCGCTGTCCGTCCGGACCCACGCTAGAAGTAGCGGTCGGGCGAGTCTAGGGTCGGCGCGTGCCTGTGGAGGCGAGCCAGACGGTCCCTCAATCCCACCTGACGTCGTGCGGAGGGTGTGCCGCTAAGTGGGATGCGTCCCTCCTGCGGGACCTGGTGTCGGCGATGGCAACGGAGGGCGACGGGCTGCTCGGGCACATGACGGCCGGGCCGGCGATGGTCTCCCTGCGTTGACGGCCCGGTCGGATCGTCCGCCGGACGGGTCCGAGCCCCGATCCCGGCCGCCGTCGGTCGATGCCGTGGCCCGCTCGCTCGCCGGATCGGGTCTGCCCCACCCGCTGCGGGTCGACGCCGCCCGGGCGGCCCTGGCCCGTGGCGCACCGGAGCTCGCCCAGGAGGAGATCGAGCGCGCCCGGGCGCACCTGCTGCAACCGGTCATCAACGCGACCGGTGTCCTGCTGCACACGAACCTGGGGCGCTCGCCCCTGGAGACGGCCCAGCCGGCGAGCTACGCGAACCTCGAACTGGACCTGGCCACCGGTCGTCGCGGTTCCCGGCGCGACCACGCGGGGCCGTTCCTCGCCCGGGCGTGCGGGGCCGAGGCGGCGCTCGTGGTCAACAACGGTGCGGCGGCGCTCCTCGTCGTCCTGGCGGCCCTGGCGTCCGGTCGGCCGACCGCCGTGTCCCGCGGCGAGCTGATCGAGATCGGCGGCGGCTTCCGCCTGCCCGAGATCATGGCGCTGTCCGGCAGCCGGCTCCTCGAGGTCGGGACGACGAACCGGACGCGCCTCGACGACTACCGCGCCGCCGCGCCGGAGGCGGCGCTGCTGCTCAAGGTCCACACGTCCAACTACCGGATCGAGGGATTCACGAGCTCGACCGGCGTCGCCGAGCTGGCCCCGCTCGGGCCCCCGGTGGTGGTGGATCTCGGCTCCGGGCTGCTCGACGCCGCCTGCCCCTGGCTGCCCGGCGGTCCGCCGGCCTGGCTCGCATCGGAGCCGGCAGTCCGTCAGACCCTCGACGCGGGCGCGGCGCTCGTCACGTTCTCGGGCGACAAGCTCCTGGCCGGTCCCCAGGCCGGCGTCATCGCGGGACGGGCCGACCTGATCGACGCGTGCGCCGCCCATCCCCTGTACCGGGTGGCCCGACCGGGGGGCCTGGTGCTCGCCGCGCTCCAGGACGTCGCGCTCGCCTACCTCGACCGCCGAGCCCACGAGCTGCCGTTCTGGCGGATGGCCACGGCGTCGGTGACCGGGTTGCGGGAGCGGGCCGGGACGATCGCCTCGTCGGTCGAGGAGGCCACCGCCGTGACCTGCGCGTCGGTGGCGGGGGGCGGTGCCCTGCCGGGCGTGGAGATCCCGTCGTGGGGCCTGGCGCTCCCGGGCGACCACCGGGACGCGCTCCGTGCCAACCAGCCCCGGCCGATCGTCGCCCGGGTCCGGCAGGGGGAGACGCTCCTGGACCTCCGGACCGTGGCTCCCGCGGACGACGCCGCCGTCGCCGCGGCCCTCGCCGCCCTCGCGGGGTAGCGCCGTGCGGGTCGTCGCCGGGAACCCCGGCATGCCCGGCCCCCACCTTTCTGGCAGCGCTCAGTGCCATGGCGGTACGGGACCGCTGCCAGAACCCAGCGACGCGGGGCAGCGGGCCGGCGTCGGTCAGGGGGGCCCGAGGACGTAGTGGCCGTCGTCGGGGTGGTGGTACCAGCCCATCGCGGCCGAGGTGCCTCCGTCGACGTGCAGCGTCTGGCCGGTCACGTAGCCGGACAGCGACGACGCCAGGAACACGGCCGCGCCGGCGCACTCGTCGACGTGGCCGACCCGGCCCAGGGGAACCGTGGGCCCGACCGCCACCTCGCGCCCGGCCGCCAGGGACTCCAGGCCTTCGGTCCAGGTGATGTCGGGTGCGATGGCGTTGACCCGGATGCCGTGCGGGGCCAGTTCGAGGGCCAGGGTCTTGGTGAGGTTGATGACACCGGCCTTGGCGGCGGCGTAGGCGGCGTAGAGCGGCGCGGCCCGGACACCCTCGATCGAGGTCACGCTGATGACCGCGCCGCCGTGGCCGTCGGCCACCATGCGGCGGGCGACGGCCTGGGTGCAGAGGAGCACGTGGCGGAGGTTGGCCCGGTAGAGGGCGTCGAAGCCGTTCTCCGACGTGTCGAGGAACGGCTTCGGGAACACGCCGCCGGCGTTGTTGACCAGGATCTCCACCGTGCCGAAGCGCTCGACCGTCGCGGCGAGGGCGAGCGCCGACCTGGGCCGCGTCGCGCACGTCGGTGGGAACCGACAGGCCCTCCACCTCGCCCGCGGCCGCGGCCGACCTCTCGGGGTCCTGCTCCCAGATCGCCACCTGCGCGCCGTAGGCGTGCAGCCCGTTGGCGATGCCCCTCCCGATGCCCGAGCCGCCGCCGGTGACGACCGCCACCTTGCCGTCGAGTCGGGCTGCGTCGGCGCTCAGCACGCGAGCAGTGTTCTCGGATGCCGAGAGGCACGTCAACGCCGGATGACGACCCCTTCGGTGCCCAGAGCCGCCGCGCTCTAGTCCCGCCGGTAGTAGTCGCGCCGCGAGCCGGTCACTGACGCCACGTTGCCTTGTCCGGAAGCGGTACGGGATGCCCACTAGTCGATGCCGATCGCTTGGGCGACGATGGCCGCATGGACACGAGAGACCCAGGTGCGGGAGCTACCACGGTCCGCCCCGGCGTGCCGGTGCCCGGCGGCAGGGCAACCTGCGAAGACGATTCTCGAGTACGTGGGGCGTCTCGCCAGCGGCGACGACGCGATCTCGGGGCCCGAGGCCGCCGTCGCGGCCCCGTAGCGGTGTGAGCTGGTCGTAGATGGCGACGTTTGCATTGATCCACGGCGGCGGGGACGTCGGCTGGTACTGGCACCTGCTGGAGCCGGTCCTGCGTCAACAGGGCCACGACGTCGTCGCGCCCGACCTCCCCTGCGACGACGACACGGCGACCCTGCGCGACTACGCGGAGACCGTGATCGACGCCATCGGCGATCGGCGCGATGTCGTCGTGGTCGGCCAGTCGTATGGCGGGTTCACGGCGCCGATCGTGGCCGAACGGCGTCCGGTCGACGCATTGGTCCTCGTCGCCGGCATGATCCCGGCACCCGGCGAGAGCCCCGCGGACTGGTGGACCAACACCGCCTACCGCCGAGCCGTCGACGACGAGGCCCGGCGTGACGGCGGCCTGACCGGGAGCGACGACCCGTTCGTCGCCTACTACCACGACGTGCCCCGCGCCTTGGCCGAGGAGGCCATGAGCCGAGCGCGCTCCGAATCCGGCGCGGCGTACAACAGCCCGTGGCCGCTCGAGGCATGGCCATCTGTTCCGACGAGGCTGGTGCTGTGCACCGAGGATCGATTCTTCCCGGCCGCGTTCCTACGGCGGGTGGCGGCCGAGCGGCTCGGCATCGTCCCCGACGAGATCGCGGCAGGTCACTGCGTCGCACTCAGCCGCCCAGAGGAGTTGGGCAGCCTGCTCGACTCCTACCAGGTGCGGGGCGTCCTTCGCGACGGCCCGCTGGAGTGATGCCATGCGATGACCTCGCCGGCGTGACCGTTCCGTGGCGAGCCGTGTTCGGCTGGCTCACCCACGATCGGGCCACCGGAGACGAGTCGCTCGGCGAGCACACTCCCATCATGCGCAAGGTCGCCTGACCGGCAAATCTGCACTCGGGCAGACGGGGGCCGAGGGCACCGCGTGCCCGGCCGGCCCCCGTGCCGCGTCACGTGCGCCGCGCAAGAATCGAGTCGTGCCCGATGGTGGCGATGTGGCGGTTGTGACCGGGGGGAGTCGCGGGATAGGTGCGGCGACCGCGCTGCGGCTTGCGCAGCGGGGCTTCGGCGTCTGTATCGGCTATGTCCGCGACGCCGCGGCGGCCGCGGAGGTGACCGCCGCCTGTGTGCGCGCTGGGGTACCTGCTGTCTCCGTCGCGGCCGACGTCGCCGACCCGGCCGGTGTGTCCTCGTTGTTCGCGGCGGCCGATCGCCTGGGCCGGCTCCGCGTGCTGGTCAACAACGCCGGCATCGTGGCCCCCCGGGCTCGCGTCGACGAGATGAGTCCCGACCGTATACAGCGCGTGTTCGCGGTCAACGTCGTCGGCGCCCTCCTGTGCGCCGGCGAGGCGGTCCGGCGGATGTCCAGACACCGGGGCGGCACCGGCGGTGTCATCGTGAACGTGTCCTCGGCTGCGTCGCGCCTCGGTGCCCCCGACGAGTACGTCGACTATGCGGCGTCGAAGGGGGCGGTCGACACGATGACGGTCGGGCTGGCCCGCGAGGTCGCGGACGAGGGCATTCGCGTCGAACGCGGTGCGACCCGGACTGATCGAGACGGACATCCACGCCAGCGGCGGTCAGCCGGACCGCCTCGAGCGGCTGGCCGGTCTCATCCCGATGCGGCGGGCGGGCACGCCCGACGAGATCGCCGAAGCTATCTGCTGGTTGTGTTCGGACGCCGCGTCCTACGTGACCGGGGCTCTGCTCGACGTGAGCGGCGGTCGGTGACCTTCACTCCGTACTGGATGCCGCCCAGAGGTTGACGCCGGCATCGGTGGCGTACTGGTCGATGGCCGTCAGCTCGTCGTCCGTGAACGAGAGATCGTCCAGCGCGGCCAGGTTGGCCTCGAGCTGGGCGACGCTGCTCACGCCGATGACGAGCGACGTCATGCGGGGGTCACGGAGCGCCCACGCCAGGGCCATCTGCGCCAGGCTCTGGCCGCGGGCCTCGGCCAGCGCGGCAAGCGATCGCACCTGGGCGAGCCGCTCGTCGGTGATCATGTCGCGGTCCATGGCGCCGCCGGTGGCGACCCGCGAGTCGGCGGGGATCCCGTCGAGGTAGCGGTCGGTGAGCAGGCCCTGGGCCAGCGGCGAGAAGGCGATGCACCCGGCCCCGACGTCGTCCAGCGTGTCCAGCAGATGGTCGTCCTCGATCCAGCGGTTGACCATCGAGTACGAGGGCTGGTGGATCAGCAGCGGCACGCCGCGCGCCGCGAGCAGCCCGGCCGCCTCGGCGGTGCGCGCCGACGAGTACGACGAGATCCCGGCATACAGCGCCTTGCCCTGTGCCACCGCCGTCGCCAGCGCGGACATCGTCTCCTCCAGCGGCGTGTCGGGATCGAAGCGGTGCGAGTAGAAGATGTCGACGTAGTCGAGGCCCAGCCGCCGGAGGGACTGGTCGAGCGAGGCAAGCAGATACTTGCGCGAGCCCCATTCGCCGTACGGGCCCGGCCACATGTCGTAGCCCGCCTTCGTCGAGATCACCAGCTCGTCGCGGTGTGCCGCGAAGTCCGTCGCCAACAGCCGGCCGAAGTTCTCCTCGGCGGCGCCGTACGGCGGCCCGTAGTTGTTCGCGAGGTCGAAGTGGGTCACGCCGAGGTCGAAGGCACGCCGGCAGATCGCCTGCTGGGTGCCGAACGGCCGATCGTGGCCGAAGTTGTGCCACAGGCCGAGCGAGATCGGCGGCAGCAGCAGCCCGCTGCGACCGCACCTGCGGTACGCCATGCCCGCGTATCGGCCGGGCGCCGGACGGTAGTCCACGGGGCCGAGCCTAGGGACTGTGGTAGCCCCGGTCTGCGGAACGACCCACCGGCGGTGCTGGGACTTCGCCGGGAGACCATCGCTGACCGGGGCTACCACGTGGGGTTACCTGCGTCCGTCGCCGGGGTTGGGGTGTCGCGGCGCCGGACGCAGAGCCGTCACGGCAGGGTGCCGGAGGCCTACCCCAGGCCGGGCGTCGGGGGTGTCGGGAGGGTCGGAGCCGGGACGCCGGGGACGGTCGGGACGGTCGGGACGGTCGGCGCCGGAGCCCCGGGGAGCGGGAGAGTCGGCAGCGGCACCGGCAGCGGGGGCAGCTCCGGGACTGCGGGCAGGGTGCCGAGGGGCGCCGTATCGATGCCACCCGATCCGCCGGCTTCGCCCTCGGCTCCCGCGGTGCCGGAGCCGCCGACGCCCGCGTCCGCCTGGCCGGTCGCGTCACCGCCGGCGTCGATGGACGGGGCGCCGGCCGCAGCCAGGGCGGGCGCGGCGTCGGGCAGGGCCACGGCCATCTGCGTCAGCGACCGGACCGTGCCGTCGACCACGCGGACGACCCGCAGGGTGACGATGTCGTCGGCGTCGGCGGGCAACGAGAGCGTGTCGTCGGC
The DNA here is from genome assembly GCA_963830865.1 of uncultured Acidimicrobiales bacterium. Lineage (GTDB taxonomy): Bacteria > Actinomycetota > Acidimicrobiia > Acidimicrobiales > VFJN01 > ZC4RG19. The sequence continues at coordinate 73,324 of CAWHNU010000007.1, forward strand.
GCCGATGCCCGTGCCGAGGTCGACGAGCTCACCGAGCGAGACGTCACCGGATCCTGCCCAGGCGACCGGCTCGCGTCCCAGCGACGCCGGTCGCCCGTCGATCCAGGCGCCGACCGCCACCTGCTCGGGCCCCGCCGCCGTCCGCGTCACCGTGAACGACAGCCGGGATCCGTCGTAGCGCACCTCGCTGAGTGCGATGTCGGAGGCCGCAGAGCCGACGACCGTCCACGTCGGAGGGGTTCCGGCGGTCGACGACGACCGCAGGTACACGGTGCCGCGTGATCCGCCCGCCACCGTTGCGAGCGACCAGTCGACGACGGCGGTCGTGGCGGCGGTGCCCCGCAGCGCGACGGCGGGAGGCGTGGCGCCCGTCGGAACGCCCATGGCGGCGAGGTAGGACAGGGTGGCCGCCATCGGGTCGGCCTGGCCGGTGGCCCACACGGCGGGGGCCGCGCCGGCGTCGAAGCCGGGATCGCCGGGGGAGATCGCGCTCGATGGTCTGGGCGAGCGGACGGTCGGCGGGACCGGAGCCCGCTCGGTCGACGACCAGGGCGCCGGCTGCGGCGAGCACCAGCACGGCGGCGGCCGCCCGGGTCGTCCGGGGAAGCCGGCCGGACCGACGGCGGCGGACCGCCGTCTGGGTGATCGACCCGGACACGCCGAGGGGCAGTACGTCGGCCTCGTCCCGCTCGATGAGGTCCTCCCAGGCGGGCGGGCGGCTGCTGGCCTCCGCAGCCAGGCGGTGCAGCATGGTGCGCACGGCGGCCTCGGCGTCGGGTCGGCTGTCGTTGTGGAGCAGGGTCATCGGGGGCTCTCCTGGCGGCGTGGCGGGGGGGTAGGCGGGGCGATGGACGGGCTGGTGGTTCACAGGCGGATCACCCGTCGCAGCGACTGGAGTCCTCGGTGGATCGCACTGCGCACGGTTGCCTGCCGGCAGTCGAGGATCTCGGCGATGCGGTCGTCCGGCATGTCCTCGTAGAACCGCAGGACGATGGCGGTGCGCTGCCGGTCGGTCAGCGTGGCGAGCGCGTCCCACATCTCGTCGACTGCCAGCACCGCGGGATCCGGCGGGCGAGGCCGGTGCGCGCGCTCGACCGTGTACCTGCGTCCCCATGAGCGACACCGGTTGACCACGGCCCGCCGCACGTACGTGTACGGGTCACGGAGCCGGCAGTCGAGGCGGTGCGTGGCGACGAACGCGTCCTGCACGATCTCCTCGGCGACGGCATTGTGGCCGGTGAGCAGGTAGGCGAGGCGCACCAGCCTGCCGTAGTCCACGCGGTAGACCTCGACGAGGTCGGCGTCCCAGGCGGCCGGTGCCGGGAGGTCCATGGGCTGAGCCTTCGGCATTGTGTTCATCCCGTCCTACACGCACGAGTGCGCCGGGCTGTTGCGCGAAACCCCAGACTCCCTGCTCGCAACCCCGGCGAGACCACGGTACGCGTGACTGGTGTGCCTCCGCGTCGAAGCGGGCTCCCGGAAACGCGGGTGGACCGGCTGGGGCCGGCCGAGTCAGAGCACCTCGTCGAACAGGTCGAGCATCGCCCGCCACGCACGTTCGGCCGACACGCGGTGATAGGCGAGGCCGGGCCGCCCCGCCATGCCGGCCCGGGGGTGGGTGAAGCTGTGGGCGGCGCCGCCGTACACGTGGAGCTGCCAGTCGACCCCGGCGTCCGCCATCTCACGGGCGAACGCCGCCTGGTCGGCGGCGGGGACGTACCGGTCGTCGCTCCCGACGCCGACCAGGACCGCGCCGGTGATGCGGGCGGAGCCGGCCGGGTCGCGGGCGGTGAGGCCGGGATGGAACCCGACGACGGCCCGCAGGTCGGCGCCGGTGCGGGCCAGGGCGAGCACGAGGGCTCCGCCCTGGCAGTAGCCGATCGCCGCCACCCGGGACGGGTCGACCCGGGGGTGGCCCGTGAGGACGTCCAGCCCCGCGGCGACGAGGCGGGTGGCTCGCTCGGGGTCCGCAGCCAGCTCGGCCAGCCGGGCGTCCACCGCGGCGCGGTCGGCGAGCACCCGCCCGCCCCCGTGGTAGTCGACCGCCATCGCCACGTAGCCGAGCTCCGCCAGCCGGCGGGCCCGATCGGCCTGCTCGTCGTCGAGGCCGTTCGCCTCGTGCGCGATCAGAACCGCCGGCCCGGGTCCCTCGCCGGCCGGCACCGCCAGGCGGCCGACCATCGTCGTCCCGTCGACGGCGTAGGCGACCTCGCGGGGTTCGCCTATGTGCAACCATAGGGTTGCACATTAGCCGGTACGCCCGCCGCCGGCCAGCCGCCCGGCGGCCCGCTCCTGTCGCGTTTTGTCCGCGGGGACAAAACGCGAGCCGGTTCAGCCGACGAAGGCGGCGATGACCCCGCCGAGCAGGAGCCCGGCGCCGAGGCCGGCGGTGACGTCGAGCGGGTTGTGTGCGCCGACGTACACCCGGCCGAGCATGACCAGCGCGATGAGCAGGAACGGGCCGCCCACGATCTCACCCGGCAGCGTCGGGGCGACCACGGTCCCGATGGCGGCCACCAGGATGACGTGCCCGGACGGGAAGCTCGGTCCGTGCGTCGGCACGTCCCGGCCCCGGAGGATGGCACCCGGCTCGCTCGTGCCCGGCCGCTCGCGCACCGCCAGGTAGTCCCTCATCTCCCGCCGCACGACGCGCTCGGTCACGAGCTTGAGCACCATGGCCAGGACCACGCCGACGGCCACGGCCGCCTCCCCGGTCACCCAGGCCGTGGCCAGCCCGAGCAGCGTCCCGACCACCAGGTTGCCGAGCTGCATCGGCGGCCACAGCACCCAGTACAGCCACCCCGGCAACGTGTTGATGGCGCGGAACACCCGCATCTCCCAGGGCGGGATGTCGGGCCGCCGGGCCGCGCCGATGGAGCCTGCCGCGATGACGAGGCCGACCCCGCTGAACACGAGCCAGGAGAGGTTCATAGGACGCAGACCGTCGGACCGTTCTAGTCCGCCGGCTGGCCCGCTCCGGGGACCTTCCCGGCGATGAGCAGGGTGTGGATGTCCTCCCCGGCGAGGGGGTGGCGCTGTGGCTCGGCGACGTCGAGGGACGTAGGGACGATGATTCTGGGCATGGGACGAGAGGCAGTTTGGCCGCTGTTCGGGCTTCGCCTGGACACGGCCGTGGCCACCCTGCGATGCGCGACCGAGGACGACGTGTGCCGGCCGCGGCAGCGCTGCCATCAGACCTGGAACTGGACCCTTCGCTGCCGTGCCACACCGGGCTGGCAGAGCCGGGGCAGCGGGCGATCAGCGAGCTTCAGCAGTACTGGCGGCGACTGGGCGCCTGGACTGCGGAGTCGTGGAAGATCCCCTTTGCCGTCGAGGTGGACGGGCGCCTGGGATCCACCCGTTCAGGATCGCACCCGTGGTCCGGCGACGAGGGCTACGGCACCACGGGCACCGGTCTCGGCATGGGCCGACGACGCCGGCATCGCCTGGAAAAGACAGCGGTTGCCGTCGATCTGCCCGGATGCGGTTCGTGTAGGGGGTGAGAGACCGGCATCGGGCCGGCCGTGTCCGAGAGGATCCGCAGATGAGCGAGGTCGTGATGATCAACAACCTGAGCCTCGACGGTGTGATGCAGGCACCCGGCCGTCCCGACGAGGACACACGCGGTGACTTCCCCCACGGCGGCTGGGCCGTGCCCTACGACGCCATGGGGAGCCAGATGGCCGAGCGGGGAGCGCGGACGGGTGCGCTCCTGCTCGGGCGACGTACCTACGAGGACTTCGCCGGCTTCTGGCCCCGCCAGACCGACAACCCGTTCACCCCGGTGCTCGACAACATGACGAAGTACGTGGCGTCGACGACGCTGACCGAACCGCTGCCCTGGCAGAACAGCACGCTTCTGCCGGGCGACGCCGCCGACGCCGTGGCCGAGCTCAGGCAGCAGGCGGGGGGCGACCTGGTGATCCTCGGCAGCGGCGAACTGGTGACGTCGCTGATGCGGCGCAACCTCATCGACGAGTACGTCCTGCTCGTCCATCCGCTCGTCCTGGGCACCGGCCGGCGGCTCTTCCCGGACGGGACCGCCCCGGTCGGCCTCACGCTGGCGGCCACCACCACGACCGCCACCGGGGTCATCGTCGCGACGTACCACCCGGCCTGACCCGCCGGATCAGCTGCGGATGTCGCGCAACCACCGGGTCGGAGCGGTCCGTCCCTCGAGCACGACGACGTCGGCCGCCGGCGCGTACGTCGTGATCGCGGCCATCAGCACCGGCCTGCTGTCTCGTCGCCAGCGAAGCACCCAGCGCCAGAAGTCACGGCGCTCCGGCCCCCGGCGAACGGCTCGCCACGCGCACAGCCACAACGGCATGTCCAGCACGATCACCGTGTCGACGCGGCGGAGCCGTGGTTCGAGATCGTCGTAGGGGCCGAGGTCCCCGTCCATGATCCAGCGCGGCCGCGCCGCGAGGCAGCGCTGCCGGTCGCGCCACGCAGCGAGCGGCATGGCATCGAGCTGAGGGCTCCAGAACTCCTTGTCCAGCTCGATCACGGGGAGCCCGACGGCATCGCCCAGCATGCGCGCCAGCGTCGACTTCCCCGCGGCCCCACGGCCGAGCACGGCGACACGGTTCACCGGCACAGTCTGGGCTGGCGGCGCGCCTCCGTGAGGTGAAGGGGGTGACGGGTCACGGAGGGTGCGGGCGACCAGACTGAGGAGACGAAGGGGGTAGGAGGTGCGAGATGCACGGATCAAGGATCCTCGCGGTGGGCATCATGTCGAGCGCGCTGACGCTGGCGGCCCTAGGGGCGGCAGCGCCACCGGCCGGCGCAGCCTGGGCCGACCGTGACGGCGACGGACTGACAGACCTCCATGAGTGGTTCGTCTACAGGACGAACCCCTACAACCCCGACACCGACGCAGACGGCCTGAGGGACGGCTTCGAGGTCCGCACCACGGCGACAAACCCCCGCGCCGCGGACACCGATGGTGACGGGCTGAGCGACGGGTTCGAGGTGGGCTCCAGTGGGACCGACCCGCGCCTGACGGACACCGATGGTGACGGGCTGAGCGACGGGTTCGAGGTGGGCTCCAGTGGGACCGACCCGCGCCTGACGGACACCGATGGTGACGGGCTGAGCGACGGGTTCGAGGTGGGCTCCAGTGGGACCGACCCGCGCCTGACGGACACCGATGGTGATGGGCTGAGCGACGGGTTCGAGGTGGGCTCCAGTGGGACCGACCCGCGCCTGACGGACACCGATGGTGATGGGCTGAGCGACGGGTTCGAGGTGGGCTCCAGTGGGACCGACCCGCGCCTGACGGACACCGATGGTGACGGGCTGAGCGACGGGTTCGAGGGGCAGGGCGGCGGGAGTCCGTGACAGTTCCGGGCCGGCGTCAGGGGTAGCGCTGGGGCGGGACGCGTCCGTGTTCATCCACCGGTCGGGGGGTTTGCCAGTCCGGTTGCTACGGCGATCATCGGCGGCATCACCTTGAGATGATATCAGCTCTACGTTATGCTGCAGGGAGTGTGGGAAGTCATCTACACCGACCAGTTCGGCGACTGGTTCCATTCCCTGCAGGAGGAACAGCAAGACGCAGTGATCGCCCGAGTCGAGCTCCTCGAAGTGGAAGGCCCCGCCCTGGGGCGCCCAACGGTGGACACGATCGAGGGTTCTCGGCATCCCAACATGAAGGAACTGCGAGTGAGCAAGGGCGGAGCGATCCGCATCCTGTTCGCCTTCGATCCCAGCCGCCAAGCGGTCCTGCTTCTGGGCGGCGACAAGTCTGGCCGGTGGAACGCCTGGTACGCCGAGGCGATCCCATGGGCTGACGACCTGTTCGACGAGTACCTCGACGAGACCGGCCAGGCACGAGGGAGATGAGATGGCTGTGCGCAACTTCAAGGAGCTGAGCGACCCGATCAAGGTCGACCCCGCCCGGGCCGAGCGCATCGCTCGGGAACGGGCCGAGGCCATCGCAGAGATCGTCGATTACACCCTCGGCGAGCTGCGCCGTGCCCGCAAGGTCACCCAGGACGAACTTGCTCGCCTCCTCGCCACCACTCAGCCCAACGTCTCCCGCGTGGAACACAGCGGTGAGATGGAGCTCTCCACGCTTCGCGGCTACGTCGAAGCCCTCGGCGGCCGCCTCGAGATCACTGCCGTCTTCGATGACGAACGGTTCCCTGTCTCAGTCGGCCCCAGGGACGACTGACACCGCGGTACGCCGGCTGATCAGATTGCGTTTTGTCCGTGGCAACGGTCGCTGGCGACCGTTGCCACGGCACGCGTGGACCCGGGTTCACGACTCCGGCTCGGCCCCGGTGCGGAGGACGAGTACCGGTTCCCGTGGCGATGGATCCCGGTGGTGGCGGTGGTCGGCGCCGCCTTCGCGGCGGTGGGCTCGCTCGTCCCGGCCCGGCGGGCCGCGCGGCTCGACGTCATCGACGCGCTGGCGGACGAGTGACGGTGGCGACGGCTGCGGCGTAGCCCGGTGGCGCGTCGACGTCGGTGATCGTCCAGCCGCGGCCGCCCCGCTCGACCTGCAGCGGCGCGGAGGGGTCCGCGCCCGGCAGGGGCAGCACGGGCGCGCTGGCGAGGCCGCCGGTGATGCCCTCGCCGGTCGCCTTCAGCAGCGCCTCCTTGCGGGTCCACAGCCGGACGAAGGTCGCACCCGGGTCGGCGGCGCCCGCCACCATCCGCCGCTCGTCGTCGGTGAAGAAGCGGGCCGCCAGGTCCTCGGCCGCCAGGGCACGGACCGCCTCCAGGTCGACCCCGACGGGGTGGGCCGACGCCGCCACGGCGACGGCCCACCCGGAGTGGGACAGGCTGAAGTGCAGCCCGCCGGCGTGGTCGCCGGCGAGCACGGGCTTGCCGTGCGGCCCGCCACAGTGCACGCAGGGCGACGGCGCGAACCGCAGCGCGCGCGGGTCGGCGCCGAGCAGGTCCCCGAGGCGGCGGCGCAGCGCGGCGTGCGCCCCCACGAACTGCGCCCGGGACACGGCGCGCACGAACCGGTCGGCCCGGGCCCGCTCGTCGTCGTCGAGCAGGGCCAGGTCGCCGGGCCGGGGCTGGTCGGGCAGGTCGTCGAGCCACACCTCGGCGTCGGCCACGCGGCGCACGGTACATCGCCGGGCATCGCCGGGCAGCCGGGTAGGTGTCGCCAGGACGTTATGGCGCCGACTGACGCCCGATCCGGTGCCGTCGGCCCTGACCCCGGGCACGCCGGCCGACGGTGGGCCCGATCAGCCCTCCTGGTGGCGGTGCTGATCGTGCTGCCCCTGTCCAGCCAATGCGGCTGATCGCGGTGGCGGGGGTGGGCCAGGAGATCCTGTTCCGGGGCTTCGCGACGGGCGTGCTGGTGGAGATGACGGGCACCCGCTGGCTCGCGGTCGGCACCACGTCCCTCAGCTTCGCCCTCTACCACGGCGGCCTGGCGCTCGGCGCGGCCAACATGCTGCTCAACCTGTGGAGCGGGATCGTCCTCGGCACGGTCTACGTCCGCACCCACGACACCTGGCTGGTGGCGGCCATACACGCCACCTTCGTGGCGGCGCTGCTCCTGCTGGCGTCGACCCGGGCGGGGTGAGCGGCCCCCCGCTGGTGTCAGGCGTCGCCGGGATCGGGCCCGTCGACGAGTCCGTCCCACGACCAGTGGGGGATGCGGAGACCCTCCGGCACCTCATCTGCGGAGTGGTGATAGCGGGACATCGTGGTCGTGGTCGCCCATGCGAAGTAGTCGTGCAGCACCTGCCGGAGTCGATCGTCGCCGGCGAGCCCGACGTCCGCGAGCGCCTGATCGAAGCAGCCGATCGCCCGGCGGTCCATCTCCTCGTGCGGCCCGTTGCCGCTGTGGGTCCGCACGACCGAGGTCTCGTCGCCGTAAAGCTCCGAGTACGTCGCCGGGCCACCCAGAGCCTCCACCCAGTACGCAGCCAGTCGCTCGGTGTGCTGGGGGTGGTAGCCGTGGCTGAACGCGTGGCTGACGACCTCATCGGCCATCACCCGGGCGTGCCATGCGGCGGCCAAGCTCAAGAGGCCGTCGGCACCACCCGCGGCATCGTGCACGGTCTGCATGGTCCCAGGATGGCATCTGACACACTCCGGCCGTGGCGTCGCCCCCGTCCCGGGCGGTCCTTGCGGCCTTCGCTGCCCGACGGGCCGGTCATCGCGTTTTGTACGCGGAAGCGGCTGCCATAGCGACCGTTTGCGCGGAGAGAACGAGGCGGGGCCCGGTCAGGCGGCGAGCGGGTCGACGACAACGGCGCCGCACCCCGGGCAGCACCGGGCCGGCCGCCGGCGTCGACCGGGCGACACCGTGACCGCCTGGCGCGGCGGCGTGGACGACTCCCACATCACCACGCAAGAAAGCAAGTCCAAGAACCGGCCGCCGCTGATCCGCACCGATCCGTCGAGCATCTCGTCACCGCAGAATGGGCACTCCATGCGGGGGGAGCATGACAGCGCCGGGACGCCGGCGGGCGCCGGTTGCGCTTCGGGGGCGAGTACCGCGAGAGCCTCGAGGCGGTCACAGCGCAGGGTGTCCAGGACGGGGCCGCCCGTTCGACGTCGGTGTGATAGTCGACGTTGGAGAGAGGACGATGTCATGCGCTACCTGCTGCTGCTGAACCGGACCGGCGACGCGGTCCCCGAGCCGGGGACGCCGGAGGCCGACGAGATGTTCGCGGCCTACGCCGCCGCCATCGACGCGATGGCGACGGCCGGCGTGCTCATCGAGTGCGCCCCGTTGACCGCCGTGTCGTCCGCGACGACCGTACGGGTGCGCGACGGCGAGGTGGTGCTCACGGACGGCCCGGCCGCCGAGCTGAAGGAGCAGGTCGGCGGCTACGCCCTGCTCGACTGCGACCACCTCGACGACGCCCTGAAGTGGGCCGCCACGATCCCCGCCGCGGCGGATGCCTCCATCGAGGTCCGCACGGTGATCGACACCGGGAGGGGGCGTCCCTGAAGCCGGACATCGAGGCCGTCGTCCGGGCCGCCTGGTGGCCGGCGGTGGCCACGACGACCGCGCCTCACCGGCGACCTCGCGTCCGCAGAGGACGCCGTGCAGGACGCCTGCCTGGCCGCCGTGCAGCAGTGGGCGGCCGGCGGCATGCCCGAGCGCCCCGCCGCCTGGCTCGTGGGCGTCGCCCGGCACAAGGCCATCGACCGGCTGCGGCGCGAGGCGCGGCGGGGGGACAGGGAGGCGGCCGCGATGCGCGACCTCGGATCGCCCGCCGGCCGCCCTGACGACCCGGGTCCCGACCCGTCGGCGGACGACGACCTGGCGCTCATGTACATGTGTTGCCACCCCGCCCTCGACGCCCCGGTGCGCATCGCCCTGACGCTCCGGGCGGTGTGCGGCCTCACGACCCGCGAGATCGCCGCCGGGTTCCTCGTTCCCGAGGCCACCATGGCCAAGCGGCTCGCGCGGGCCAAGCGCAAGATCCGTGACGCCGGGATCCCGTTCCGCGTGCCGCCTCCCGAGCTGATCGACGCCCGGACCGCGGACGTCCGCCGTGTCGTCTACCTGATCTTCACCGAGGGCCATACGGCGACCACCGGCGAGGCGCTCGTGCGCGACGAGCTGTGCGACCAGGCGATCTCGCTCGCGCGCGGCCTGCACGCCCGGGTCCCGGGCGACGCGGAGACCGCCGGCCTGCTCGCCCTCCTGCTCCTCACCGACGCCCGCCGGCCGGCCCGGACCGACGGCGACGGCAACCTCGTGCTGCTCGAAGAGCAGGACCGCTCGCTCTGGGACGCCGCCGAGATCGACGAGGGCGTCGGCATCCTGGAGGCGGCGCTGCGTTCCCGGCGGCCCGGCGCCTACCAGCTGTGGGCCGCGATCGCCGCGTGCCACTCCACCGCCGCGGACCCCGCCGACACCGACTGGCGGCAGATCGCGCTGCTGTACCAGGAGCTGCTTCGTTACGAGCCGACGGTCGTGGTGGAGGCCAACCGGGCCGTCGCCGTCGCCATGGCCGAGGGCCCGGACGCGGGCCTCGTCATCCTCGACGTCGTCGCGGCGCATCCTCAGCTCAGCCGGTGGGCACCGCTCCACGTCGCACGCGCCGACCTCCTGGCCAGGCTCGGCCGGCCGGACGAGTCGATCGCGGCCTACCGGACGGCGCTCGCCCTCGAACCGCCGGCCAGCGAGCGGGCGTTCATCCACCGCCGGCTGCACGCCCTCGCCGCGTTTTCTACGCGGCAGCGGTCGCCATAGCGACCGTTTCCGCGGACAGAACCAGGTGGGGACCCCGGTCACGGCTTCCGGGTGAGGTGGACGACGCCGGCGTGGTCGTCGGCGAACGGGCACGGGAGAACCGTGGGAGCTTGGCCGTCGATCACGAGGTCGTCCCCGGGCAGCTCGTTGCGGTCATCGACGTCGATCCAGCGCACGGCGTACGTCCCCGGCGTGACCTGGAGCGAGAGGGGGCTGCCGTCGTCCGCCGGGCGGAGCGCGACGTAGTCGTGGTCGGGTCGGCACAGGGCGAAGCCGCTGGAGGCGAGGTGGCCCTGGGGCTCCGTGCGGGCGAGGTCGAGCCGCTCGGCGAGCCGGCGCGTGTCACCGAGGGCGAGGCGGGCTGGTTCGTGCGCCGGGTCGAGGGGATCGAAGCCGGCGGCGATGCCGAGGTCGTAGAGGATCGGGTTGTGGCCGCGCAGGAACGACTTCCAGGCCCAGACGGCGTCCGCCTCCATCGGGGAGTAGTGGTCCGTGTCGGAGATGACGACCTTGCTGCCGTCGCCGGCGGGCGGGTCGTGGCGCCAGCGGCTGTCGAACGGCGCCTCGCCGTCGTCGAAACCGGGTGAGATCCAGTCGGCAGGGCTGCGCCAGAGCGGGTCGTTGGCGGCGGCCTGGTCGGCGACCGGGAACTGGAACGTCATCCCGATCGGGTGCGGCGTGCGCCCGCCATCGCGCTCGTGGCGCTTGAGGACGTCGATCACCCAGTACTGCCACGCGGTCGAGTCGCCGCTCGGGGTGTCGATCGTCATCCCGTCCGGCATTGACACGACGTCGGCGGACACGCCCGACGACTCGTTGGCGACCTCGTACAGCACGTTCGGGAGGTCGTGCACGGTGTCGACGACGTGGCGGATGTACGCCTCCTGGAGCGCCTCGATCGTCGGATCGAGCGGCAGCTCCTGGTAGTCGACGATCGACGCGATGTCGACGCCGTTGACGTTGTTCGAGCCATGGAACGGGTGACCGGTGATGTTCGTCGGGACCTCGGTCAGGTGCATGCTGAAGCCCTCGAACAGCATCACCGAGGCGTACAGGCCGGCCGCCCCGGCGGCCGCGACCCGCTCGCGGAGCCGCTCGAAGTAGGCGGTGTCGAACTGCGCCAGGTCGAACCTCGGCTTGCCGTCGCTCGCCGTTCCGGGACCGGTGCGCGGCCACGGCTGCGGCGTCATGCAGAAGTGCACGTCCGCGCCCGGCAGGTAGCCGTCGAACTGCTCCCACCGCCACAGGCGGATGAAGTTGTGGCCACGGCCGGTCAGGAACGCGAGGTAGGCCTCGAAGTCGAATCGTTCCGGCTCGTCGGGGCAGTCCCGGCCGAAGCCGAGCCCGTCCTGGAGGTTGCTGTTGAAGTGGGCACCGGTCAGGTAGACGACCCGGCCGTCACCGGCGACGGCGAAGTAGCGCGGGTTGTCGTCCGAGACCACGAGGGGGCCCAGCGCCGGGACGGTGGCGCGTTCTGCATCGTGGAGGTCCATGGTTCGGAGCGTGCTCCTGACATCGCTGCAGCGCCACTGGGCATCTCGCCTTGACACGTCAGGTCGACCTGACGATACTGTCAGGCGTTCCTGACATATGGGTCGGGGACCGCACGTCAGGCTCCGAGGCGATCGATGTCCACCACGGTGAAGGCCGAGCCGCTTCGCTGCTCGTTCTGCAGCAAGTCGCAAGATGTCGTGGACAAGCTCATCGCCGGACCGGGAGTCCACATCTGCGGCGAATGCGTCGAGCGCTGCACCGAGATCCTGGCCTTCGACGGGCCACCGCGCATCGTCGACGAGCTCACGGCGCAATCGGACGAGGAGTTGATCGACATCCTGGCCCGGGCGCGCGGCCTGCATGCCGGCGTCGACCGGACCGTCGAGGGCGTGGTCCGTGAGCTGCGCGGGCGCCGTGTCTCGTGGGCCAGGATCGGCGAGGCGCTCGGCATGACGAGGCAGTCGGCCTGGGAGCGCTTCTCCGGGGAGGAGTGACCCTCCTGGGTCGCGACTGTCAGCGGTTGCGGGAGAGCAGGGCGAGCAGCTTGAGGATCGAGATGTAGAGCCAGACGAGCGTCACCATCAGCCCGAAGGCGAGGTACCACTCCAGCTCCTTCGGCGCTCCCGCCTGCACACCGCCCTCGATGGTGCCGAAGTCGAGCACCAGGCTGAGCGCGGCCAGCACGATGGCGAGGAGCGTGACGACGATGCCGACGCTGCGGAAGCTGTCGCTGTAGAGCCACCCCCAGTTGAAGATCGACAGGACGAACACGAAGGTGTAGAGCAGGAAGAGCCCGCCCATGCCGGCGATGACGGCGAACGCCAGCTTCTGGGTCGGCTTGATGATGCGGGTGATGTACAGGACCAGTGCGGCGACGAAGACGCACAGGGTCGATAGCACCGCGGCGCCCACGATGCCCTCGGTCTGCGCGTCGTACACGGCGGAGATCGCGCCGAGACAGAATCCCTCGCACACGGCGTAGAGCACCCCGAGCAGGGCCGCTCGTCTCGGCTGCACCGAGATGAAGATGCCGAGGAAGAACGCGGCGAAGCTGGCGAGCCAGAACCCGCCGGGGATGGTCACGGTGGTGTTGGCGTAGCCGCTCCCGAGGTCGACGGACGTCGGCTGCACGGCGGAGGCCCAGCCCCAGGCGCCGCCCGCCACGAGCACCGCCAGCAGGATGACCGTCTTGATGCTGACGCCAGCCACGGTCATCGAACGCGCGGCCCGGGCGCTGAGGTATGTGTCGACGAACTTGTCGCTCAGCGCCGGATTGCCCGAACGGAGCTCCGTCGGTGCCGTCGCGGTCTGTGCCATGCATCCTCCAGGCCCGAGTGGTCCCGCGGATCCTCGCACACGTGTCGGCGACGGGGCGGGCCCGTCAGCCGTTCTTCGGAAGCTCGCTGAACGGGACCTTGGACAGGTCGCCCGGCTCCTTCGGCAGCCCGAGCGTGCGTTCTCCGACGATGTTGCGCTGGATCTGGTCGGTGCCGCCGTAGATCGGCAACGCCTGGGCGGACAGGGCCTGCGCGGTGACGGACAGCGCCGCCGCACCACCGAGCTCCCCGGCGAGCGCGTCGTTCCCGGCGCCGTCGTAGGAGTGGAGCATCCCGCGCGCACCGAGGATCTCCAGGCCGAGATCGCGGTTGAGCCGCATGATGTCGGCCATCAGCAGCTTGCCGAAGTTGGCGATGCCGGGGATGTCGCCGCCGGCGGCGCGCACCGCCTTGTGGCGCTCGGCGTTGAGGCGGCTCAGCGTGACCAGGATGTGCGACTGGATGATCCGCTGCCGGAGCGCGGGATCGTCGAGCTTGCCGACCTCGCGGGCGAGGTCGATGTACTGCTCCGCCGGAGACCGTGCCGGTGTCGCGTCCTGCGCGGTCCGGCCCGCCGCCCGCCCGCCCCGCACGAAGTCGCCGGCACGCCGGCTGAGGTCGCCGGCGACCGTGCCGGCCCGGGCGATCCGGGCCACCGGCCGCTCGCGCCCCGCGCCCATCCCCGAGCGTTCGTAGAGCAGCGTCGTGTTGGCGACGGCCCAGCCGTTGTTGACGTCCCCGATGCGGGCGTCGTCGGGCACGACCGCGTCGCTGAGGAACACCTCGTTGAACATCGCACTGCCGGTCATCTCCCGCAGCGGCCGCACCTCGACCCCGGGCTGGTGCATGTCGATCACGAACCACGTGATGCCCTGATGCTTCGGCGCGTCCTGGTTCGTGCGGGCCAGCAGCATCCCGAGGTCGGCCCACTGCCCCCCGGACGTCCACACCTTCTGGCCGTTGACCACCCACTCGTCGCCGTCGCGCACCGCCCGCGTCGTCAGCCCCGCGAGGTCGGAGCCGGCGCCGGGCTCGCTGAACAGCTGGCACCACCCACGCTGGCCCGTGACGATGTCGCGCAGGTACCGGTCGATCTGCTCGCGGGTGCCGTGCGTCGCGATGGTCGGCGCCGCCAGGTTGAGCCCGATCCCCACCGGTGCCCCCAGCGCACCGAACGCAGCGATCTCCTGGGCGATGCGCACCGTGTCGCCCCGGCTCAGCCCGCGCCCGTAGCAGTCGGGCGGGAGGATCGGGTTCGCCCACCCGGCAGGGCCGAGGCGCTCCCACCAGTCGGCGACGCTCAGGTCGGGGTCCCAGTTCTCCGCGAGCCAGGCCCGCAGCTCGGCGATCGGCTCCACGTCGGCGCGGGCGATCGTGTCGGTGGAGGTCATCCCGACGACTCCTTCCGGCCCCACAGGACCGCGGATCTTCCCCCTGAACTTCCCGGTGAAGAATAAACGTTCTTCGCCGGCGCCCGTCAACCCCGCCGGTCTGAGCACATCGTTCATCCCGCGGTCCTCCGGGGGATGCGGGCCGTTCATTCTGGGGAAAGAGTGGCTGACTAAGACGACGAGTCGATGCCGATCACCTTCGGCAACGCCGCCTTCCGGCAGCGCTCGGCCGCTGACCGCGACACGCAGCTGGCCGCGGGCGTGCCCAACAGCGGCAACTGGGACATGACGACCGTCAACGAGACCGGTCCGCACAAGGGCCGTTTCTCGTTCACGGTGTTCGAGACCGATCAGGCCGGCGTCCAGCGGCGTGAGGTCGAGACCGGCAAGACGGAGACGATCTGGCACAGCCTGGCGCCCGGCGAGCAGGTCGCCTTCGACGCGTCCTTCTGGACACCGTGGGGCACGTTCATCACCGCCGAGGAGTCGTGGTGCACCGAACCGGCCGGCTGCACCAGCATCTACGGCCGCCTGTACGAGCTGAAGAACCCGACCACGGCCCCGGGCCTCACCGGGCCGTTGACGCCCACGAGCAACGACGGCGCGGTGATGGTGCACCAGAACGTCATCCCCCGCACGTCGCACGAGGGCATCCAGTTCGACAAGGCCGGCAACATGTACTTCATCGACGAGCTCAACGGTGGGAGCCTCTACCGGTACACGCCCGCCGCGAGCTGGGGGGAGATCCGGTCCGGGCGCAGTGACTACTTCGCGGCCGGCCAGACCTCCGTCCTCCGGGTCGGGGACGGCAACACGCCGAACGCCACCGGCGGCTTCACGTGGGTCCCGATCACCGACGCGTCGGGCGCCGGGCTTCCCGGCACGATCACCATCACGGACACCAACGGCGTGACCTCCCTCGACGCCCGCAACACCACCGAGCTGCCGGCGTTCAAGGGCACCGACTACCAGCGCCCCGAGGACATGCAGATCCAGACGGTGCACGGTGTCCAGTACCTGTACGTGGCCACGACCACGACGCACGAGGTCTATCGGCTCAACCTCGGGGCCGACACGATCTCGGTGTTCGCCGACCGGACCAGCACCGACCTCGCCACCGGCGCGCCGGTCGGCGAAGGGCTCACCAACCCGGACAACCTGGCCGTCGACCACGACGGCAACATCTACATCGTCGAGGACCGTCCCGGCGCCACCGACGACGACATCTGGTTCGCCAAGGACCGCAACCGCGACGGCGACCTGACGGACTCGGGCGAAGGCATCGGCCGGTGGGCCTCGAACGGCACCGTCGGCTCGGAGTTCACCGGGCTCTACTTCGACCCCACCGACAAGCGTCGTGCCTGGGTGAACATCCAGCACCCCGACAGCGGCAACGACCGCACCATCGAGATCACCGTCCCGTGACGGTGACGGGGGTGGTGTTGCGGCGTCGCCGCAACACCCCCGCGCTCGAAGCATCGTTTTGTCCCCGGAGACGGTCGCTCTGGCGACCGTTTCCGGGGACAAAACGCGTGATGGACCCACCGCGCTGACCGCGGCTAACCCCTTACTCACAATCCGCCGGTTCCCGTTTCTTGATGTTCTCTTAAGGATCGGGGCGTAGAACGTGCTGCCCGGTGACCCGCAAGGCGGTGGGGGGCCGGGTGGATCGAGACGTCGAGCGACAAGGCGGGCAAATGTTTCGACGATCACTCGTCGCCGTATTGGCGGTGGCGGCGGTGGTCACGCTGGCGGCGAGCCCTGCGTTCGCCTCCAGCGTCCACCTCAAGGGCGGGCGCAACGCCGAGCCCGCGTTCACGGATCACGGGCT
The DNA here is from genome assembly GCA_963830865.1 of uncultured Acidimicrobiales bacterium. Classification (GTDB taxonomy): domain Bacteria; phylum Actinomycetota; class Acidimicrobiia; order Acidimicrobiales; family VFJN01; genus ZC4RG19. Next base: position 89,542 of record CAWHNU010000007.1, read on the forward strand.
CACGCTGCAGGCCACGGGCGACCTGGCCGGCCTGGGCAACGGCGACGTGCTGGTGACCCTCGCGGCCACGGCTGACGTCACGTCGACCTGCACCAACCCGGCCGGGGCCAACCAGCCGCCGGGCCACAACCCGGCGCCGATCACGGTCACGGGCAGTCAGGCCATCCCCGCGTCGGAGATCAAGAACGGCACCACGCCGTTCGACGTCGCGACCAACGCGCCGGTGACCCCGATCCCGGGCGCTCCCGACTGCCCCAACCCGCAATGGACCGAGAACATCACCGACCTGGCGTTCACGTCGGCCGTCATCACGGTCGAGCAGCCGCCGGGCACCACAGTCCTCACCGTCACATGCCAGATCTCGCCCGCGACGGCGGACGGTCCCGTTCCCGCCGGGACCGTCGCGTGCACGCAGGCGTAGCGAATCCGCCGTCGCCGGGTGGGGATCGCGGCGGAGGGGAGGGGTGGCACGTCGCGTGCCATCCCTCACGAGTTACCTGACCAAAGGGAGCTAACACATGAGAACGCCGAGAGGGAACCGAGCGGGGAAGACACGACGCCGCATTATCGCGATAGCGGCGGTGGGGCTTCTGGCCGGACTGCTGGGAACATCCAGCGCATCGGCCAACCTGCCCGGTAGCACGTTCGAAGGTGGCGACGGCAACTTCGTCGTCAACACCCTGGGCAACACCGACTGGGCCGCACTCAATGCGACGCAGCAGGCGAACCTGTCGGTCCAGCCGGATCTGCTGTCGGGTCAGACCGACAACTCGTTCGGCAACGGCACCAAGACGTCGGACATCAACGTCACGGTCGTCAGCGGTCAGATCCCGAACAACAAGGCCGACCTGGGCAACTCCTACATCACGTCGGAGACCCTGGCCAACGGCGACGTGATGATGTACCTGGGCGTCACCCGGGTCACCACCTCGGGCACCGTCAACCTCGACATCGAGGTCAACCAGGCGGCTCAGCCCGACCTGACGACCCCGGGTCCCAAGGTGCTCAACCGGACGGTGGACGACCTGCTCATCGGCTACGACTTCCAGGGTGGGTCGCAGAGGCCCACGCTGACGATCCGTACGTGGACCGGCACCGCGTGGAGCGCTCCGACCGCGATCGGCGTCCGCCAACGGTGAGGCTGAGGTCAACCGGGTGGCTCTGGCCAACCCGCTGGCCGTGCCGCCGTCTCCGGCGACCGCTCCGGCGTTCACCTTCGGTGAGGCTGCTCTCAACCTGACCGGGTTGGGCATCATCCCCGAGGGCGAGTGCGCGCCGTTCTCTTCGGCGTACGTCAAGTCCCGGGCCTCGGACGCGTTCACGTCGGCCGTGAAGGACTTCATCGCTCCGCAGGCGATCAACCTCGACAACTGCGGCTCGATCACCATCGAGAAGCAGACGGACCCGGACGGCGCCACCGACCGAGTTCGGCTTCACGCTGACCGGCCCCGGCCCACCGACGAGGCGTTCAACCTCGTCGACGGCGGTCGAACACCACGGGACGGACCTCCAGCGCCGGCACCTACGTCGCCACCGAGGTCACGATTCCCGACCGGTTGGGATCTCGACGGCCACCTGCGATGACGGCAGCGACCCTGCCGCCATCGACCTGGGCATCGAACGAGGACGTGACCTGCACCTTCACCAACATCGCACGGGCCGACCTGCACATCGTCAAGGTGGCGGAGCGGGACGGGGTGGACTTCGACTTCACCGCGACGCTCGACTCGACCCGGCAAGCTTCACCCTCCAGAACGGTGGGCAGCAGGACTATCGGGCCAGCCTCGTCCCCGGCACCTACGGCACTGCCGAGACGGTGCCCGAGGGGTGGGACTTGGAGTCGGCGACGTGTGACAACGGCGACGCTCCTGCCGCCGTGACCCTCGGCCCCGGTGACGACGTGACCTGCACGTACACCAACGTCATCGAGCGGGGCGCGCTGTCGATCCACAAGACGGCCAAGCACGCTGCTGCTCCGGGTGGAACCATCAACCACGGTGGCGTGACCTTCACGGTCACCAACGCGACCAACGGGACCAGCACCCAGGTCGTCACCGACTCGAGCGGCAACGCTTGCGTCAGTGACCTGCCGGTGTCGTTGCTCGACGGTGACTACACGATCACCGAGACTGTCCCGGCCGGTTACCACGCTGTGGATCCGGACCAGACCTACACGGTGGTCGAGGGCACCGACTGCGGCTCCGCCATGGTGGCGTCGTTCGTCAACATCCCGCTCACCAACATCACGATGAGCGTGGACTCGCAGATCGACGGGGGCACCGCCTCCACCATCGACTGCGTGCTGGCTTCGGGTAGCACCGGCGCCAACGGCGACGGTTCGGTCACGGTGAACGACCTGGAGCCGGGTACCTATTCCTGCGAGGTGGTCATCGATCCCTGAGTCGTTGACCTGAACAGCTAGACGTCGAAGGACCGGGGCAGACGCCCCGGTCCTTCTTCGTCATGCACGGGTAGGTCGCGCGATGGCGGATGTCGGGCACTTCAGCTTCCGCTCAGGGTTCCTTAATGGTCCGACGCATCCCGCGCGTGCAGGCTGCCCCCTGGGACGCGCCGGGCGGCGCGCCGGAAAGGATCAGGACACATGCGACGAGCGTTGTTGGCGGGGCTCGTGCTGTCGACCCTTGTAGTGATGGGTGGTCAGGCGGCACAGGCACAACAGTTGAGCGGCGCGATCTTCACGACGCTCTCCGATGGCTCGGAGGTCAACTTCAACATCTATCCGTCGAAGGAGGCGGTCTACCTCGACGGCGGGCCGGGCGTCGGCGCACCGCAGGACGCCGCGGGTCTGCCGGACGGCACCTACGTGTTCCAGGTGACCGACCCGTCCGGCAAGGTCCTGCTGTCGACCGATCCGGCACGCTGCCGGCAGTTCACGGTCGCCGACGGGATCATCACGGGCGTGGTCGCCACCGGCTGCGAGCACGTCGTGGGGCTCGACGAAGACCACGGGGCAACGACGGTGCAGCTCATGCCGTACCTCGACACCCCCAACAACGGCGGCGAGTACAAGGTGCTCGTGACCATGGTTGCCGACTACCTCGCCGGCTGCACCGCGCTCGGCGTGCCCAACGGCCTGGACGTGGTCGACTGCGGCTACACCGGCGGGAACCTGCACGGGTTCGTGCCGGCCGACTCGAAGAGCGACAACTTCAAGGTCGGCAACGAGCGGCCGCGGGAGATCGACACCCGCTTCTTCGCCGACGCCAACGGTGACGGGGACAAGAGCGCCAACGAGCCCTGGCTGAACGGCCGCTCGATCCGCTGGACTGATCCCCTGGGCGCGTCCAACACGAAGTGGTCGCACTTCGCACCTGAGCTGATGGTGTTCAACGAGGCCCACGTCGAGGCCGTCGAGGCGGGCACGCACCAGATCACGATCGCCGACCAGCCGGGATGCACGGTGGGCGACGTGTTCGTCGACGGCACGCTGTCGTCGTGCCACGGCCCGCAGACGGTGTCGGTCGGGATCAACCGCAGCAAGAAGGAGCTGACCGTCTTCGTCGACGTCGCCTGCGTCTAGGCGACAAGGGACCGGTCCCCTCACCGGCGGATCCCGCGGGTCAGGTCGCCAGGTCGGCGCCCTGACCCGCGGAACCGCCGGGTGGGCCGCCCGGCGGGGGCGGGCCGCCAGGCGACCCACCGGGTGCGCCCGGGGAGCCCGCATCCTGGTAGGCGCCCGGCCCGGGTCCGGACGGGTCGGGTTGGCCCGTGTTCGGGGATGGAGGCGACGGTGGCGCTCCTGGTAGCCCTGGGCCTGGGACGGGGGTTGGGGCGGCGATCCGGGCTGGCCCTGGACCTGGGACGGGGGTTGGGCCGGTGATCCGGGGTGGCTCTGGGCAGGCGGCTGAGCGGTCTGGCCGGGCGTCGCCGCCGCCGGGACGGGATGCGCCTCCTCGCCGTCGGCGCCGGGGGAGGCGTGCTCGCTGCCCCCGTCGGCCGGCGCACTGGCGTCAGACGGACCCGCGGCCTCGGGCTCGCCGGGAGTCTCGTTGCGTCCGGTGTCGTCGTCTGCGCCGGCGGGCGCGGCGGTGGTCGACGGAGCCTCGCTCGCCGAGCTGTGGGGTGACGCTGCGGTCGGGTCGCCGGCCGCCGGGGTCGGGTCCGTACCGTCGTAGCGGAGGACCGCGGCGTACCAGTTGCCGGTGTCGCCCTTGTACGCCTTGCCGGGACCGAGGTCGAACGGGGTGAACAACTCGATCACGGGTCGCGCCAGGTCGACGACCGGCTCGGGCAGGACGCCGGCCGCAGCGGCGGCGGCGACGCCCGTGACCGCGAACGCGGCGCAGAGCCCCGCCTTGGCGGCCACGCCCAGACCGGCCACTCGGGCGGTCGTGCGCCGGGGCAGCCTCGCGGGCGCGGGCGGGCCGGAGCGCCCCGCAGCAACACGGCCAGCGCAGGTGATGGTTCGGGTGCCGGGCGGTCCGTCACGATCCGCACGTCGTCGGCGAAGGTCTGGAGAGGCCGCCAGTCGTCGTCGAGCTTCCGTCCCGCCACCAGGGCCTCGAAGACAGCGTCCACTTCCTGCTCGGTGAGCAGGTCCAGGCGGCGATCGTCGCGGCGGCTCATCGGGGCACGCCCTCGTGTTCGACGACGTCGACGATCGCCGCCAGCCCGCGGCGTTGGAGGGCCTTGACGGCCCCGCGAGCGGCCGATCGCCTGCGCGATCTCGTCGACGGTCATCCGCCCGACCAGCCTGAGCAGCAGCACGTCGCGCTGGCCCGCGGGCAGCCGGGCGCACAGGTGTCGCACCCGCCGCGTCGCCAGCAGACGGTCGACGTCCGCCTCGACGTCGACCTCGGTATCGACCAGATCGGCCCCTTCGTCGAGCGGCCACACCACGGGCCGCCGGCCGGCCGCTCGCCGCTCGTCCGCCAGGCGCCGATAGGCGATCGTGAACACCCACGACCGGAGGTTCGCCTCGTCGCCGTGGAACCGGTGCAGGTTGCGCAGCACGCCGACGAACACCTCGCTGGTGAGGTCGTCGGGCTCGGCCGCCCGCTGGAGCCGGAAGAACCCGGCCACCGCGGGGGCGAGCGTGGCGTAGAGGCGCTCGAGGGCCCAGCCCTCGCCGTTCCGGGCCGCGGTGGCCACGACCTCGAAGTCCCCGTCGTCAGTGTCGCGTCGCGAGAGCACGACCTCGGCTCGCCCTCCGTCCAGTCGGCCGCCCATCGCCATGCGCTCAGCGCGCGGCCGGGGTCGATGTTAGCGAGGGATTGCCACTTGTGGTGGCTTTGGTGACACATGGCGTCGTCGTTAGCTCAGGCGACCGGCGTCAACGCCGTTGTCGCTCAGGACGTATCCCACACCACGCAGCGTGCGGATGAGTCGGCCGGCGGTGGGGCCCAGTCGGCGGCGCAGGAGGCTCACGCGCACCACGACCAGGTTCTCGTCGTACGACTCGTAGCCCCAGACGAGCTCCAGCAGCCTGGACTTCGTCATGACCTGGCCGGCGTGGCGGGCCAGAACCGCCAGCAGGTCGAAGTCCGTGGGGCCGAGCTCGACGTCCTCCCCGTCGAACTGGACCTGATGGGCCCGCTCGTCGACGAGGAGCCGTCCGACGTGGCTCACGGCGTGACCGAGGCGGCCGCTCCGCCGCAGGACCGCCCGGAGTCGGGCGAGCAGCTCCTCGACCTCGTACGGCTTGGTCACGTAGTCGTCGGCGCCCGCGTCGAAGGCGAGGAGGCGGGTGGCGGTGCAGTGCTCCCGGCTCACGAAGACCAGCAGGGGGTCACTCTGTGCGCGCAGAGAGTGGGCGATCTTGTCCCCGACCACGCCGCGGGACCCGACCATCTCCAGCACCACGAGATCGGGTCGGAACGTCTCTGCGACGTCGGGAGCCGCGGCCGGATCGGCGGGGGTGCTCCGGTAGCCGCGCTCGTGCAACGTGTGGACGAGGGTCTCGCGGGCCGCGACGTCGTCGTCGACCACCAGAATCCTCGCCGCACCTGTCATCGCCCCTCCGGGGGGAGCAATCGCCAGGCGGCGCGCGATGGGTCCGCAACTTTGGGGATGGCGCCGAGCAGTGCTTGTGCCCGTTGCGATACTCCCCGCGAACGGAGGGCAACTCATGGTCCAGCACAGCGATGACGGCGGCGGCAACGGGGGACGGGACGGCGTACGGCTCGGTGGCGGCGCGATCGCGTCGATCGCCGGCTTGGGGGCGCTCGGCGTCTTCATGATCCAGAACACCGACGACGTGACGGTGCAGTTCCTGGTGTGGGACTTCACGTGGCCGGTCTGGCTGCTCGTCCTCGTCGCCGCGCTCATCGGGGCGCTCGTGTGGTTCGGGCTCGGCGTGCTGCGTCGCCACCGCAGGCGCGTCGACCGCCGGGACGAGCGCCGCGACTAGCGCTAGCTCGCGGCACGAAGGGGTCTCGCCACGCCGACGCGGGTCGGGCGGCCACCACCCGTGCGCGGGCGCCTACAACCACCCCCGGCCGGGTGGGTGCCTCCCACCCGATCCCCGGTCATCGTGCGCATCGGCAGCATCTTTCTCGCCGGCCCCGCACATAGGGAGCACGCACGATGTTCGGCCTGCGCAACCGCAGCTTCCTGAAGGAAATCGACTTCGACCCCCGGGAGCTGCGGCACCTGCTCCAGCTCTCCGAGGCGCTGAAGACGGCCAAATACGCCGGCACCGAGACCCGGCGGCTCGAGGGCAAGGAGATCGCGCTGATCTTCGAGAAGAGCTCGACCCGCACACGGTCCGCGTTCGAGGTCGCGGCGTTCGACCAGGGCGCGCACGTGACCTACCTGGACCCGTCGGGCTCACAGCTCGGGCACAAGGAGTCGGTGGCCGACACGGCTCGCGTCCTCGGCCGGATGTACGACGCGATCGAGTTCCGCGGCAACCGGCAGTCGGACGTCGAGATCCTGGCGGAGTACGCGGGCGTCCCCGTCTACAACGGCCTCACCGACGAGTGGCACCCCACGCAGATGCTGGCCGACTTCCTGACCATGCACGAGGCGAGCGGGAAGCCCTACGACGCCCTGACCTATGCGTTCGTCGGCGACTGCCGCTTCAACATGGGCCGGTCGCTGCTGGTGATGGGGGCGTTGATGGGCGCGGACGTCCGCCTCGCCGGCCCCGCAGCGCTCGCCCCGCCGGACGACGTCGTCGCCATCGCCCGTGACATCGCCGGGCGCACGGGCGCGCAGGTCACGGTCACCGCGGACGCCGGGGAGGCGGTCGCCGGCGTGGACTTCGTGCACACCGACGTGTGGGTGTCGATGGGCGAGGCCAAGGACGTCTGGGACGAGCGCGTCTCGCTCCTCACCCCCTACCAGATCAACTCGTCGCTCCTCGAGAAGTCCGGCAACCCCAAGGTGAAGTTCATGCACTGCCTGCCGGCGTTTCACGACCCGAACACGGTGGTCGGGCGGGAGATCATGGAGCACACGGGCATGACCGACGGCCTGGAGGTCACCGGCGAGGTGTTCGAGTCGCCGGCCAGCATCGTGTTCGACCAGGCCGAGAACCGGCTGCACACGATCAAGGCCATCCTCGTGGCCACGCTCGGGAGCTGACCGGGCCGTGCGCATCCTCGTTGCTCTCGGGGGCAACGCGTTGCTCAAGCGCGGCGAGCCGATGACCGCCGAGAACCAGCGTGCCAACGTGCGGGTCGCGGCACGGTCGTTGGCGCCGGTGGCCAAGGACCACCAGCTCGTGATCTCCCACGGCAACGGCCCCCAGGTCGGGCTCCTCGCCCTCCAGGCCGCGGCGTACAAGGAGGTCGAGGCCTACCCGCTGGACGTGCTCGGGGCCCAGACGGAGGGGATGATCGGCTACCTGATCGAGCAGGAGCTCGGCAACCTGCTGCCGCCCGAGGTGCCGTTCGCCACGCTCCTCACGATGATCGAGGTCGACACGAACGACCCTGCCTTCGCCGACCCGACGAAGTTCGTCGGCCCGATCTACGCCGACGCCGACGCCAACGCACTCGCCGCCGACAAGGGGTGGACGTTCAAGCGGGACGGCGAGCACCTGCGGCGGGTCGTCCCGTCGCCCGCGCCCAAGCGGATCTTCGAGATCCGGCCGATCCGGTGGCTGCTGGAGCGGGGCGTGCTCGTGATCTGCGCCGGCGGGGGCGGGATCCCCACTGGCTGGGTGGACGGAGACGAGCGCACGCTCGGCGGCGTCGAGGCGGTGATCGACAAGGACCAGGCCAGCGCGCTGTTGGCCCGCGACCTGGAGGCCGACCTGTTCGTCATGGCCACCGACGTCGACGGGGTGTACGAGGGCTGGGGGACACCCGAGCAGCGCCGGCTCGACCGCGTGACGCCGGACGAGCTGCGCGGCGAGGCGTTCGCGGCAGGGTCCATGGGGCCGAAGGTCGACGCCGCGCGGCGGTTCGTCGAGGGGACGGGGAAGCGCGCCGCCATCGGGGCGCTCGGGGACATCGAGGCGATCGTCGCGGGCACCGCCGGCACGTCGGTCGTGCCCGCGCCGGCGCCCGACAAGGAGGACCTGACGTGAGCGAACTCGGCGTGCACTCGGAGGTCGGCAAGCTCCGCAAGGTCATGGTCCACCGCCCGGGCCTCGACCTGCAGCGGCTGACCCCGTCGAACCACGACGACCTGCTGTTCGACGACGTGCTGTGGGTCGAGCGGGCCCAGCACGAGCACGACCAGTTCGTGGCCCGGATGCGCGAGCGCGGCGTCGAGGTGTTCCTCCTCACCGACCTGCTGGCCGAGACGTTGGCGGCGAGCGACGAGGCGCGGACCCGGCTCATCGAGCTGGTCGCGTCCGAGTACACGGTGAGCTGGTCGCTGGTCGACGAGGTCCGGGCGCTGCTCGCGGACCTGAAGCCCGACCAGCTCGCCCGGCACCTGGTCGGCGGGCTGACCGTCGCGGAGGCCGGCCTCGACCTGGCCGACCGTCCGCGGGACGTCGCTGATCGGCGCCGCGCTCGACGACACGAGCCAGTTCGTGCTGCCGCCGCTGCCCAACACGCTGTTCACCCGGGACTCGTCCTGCTGGATCTACGGCGGCGTGTCGGTCAACCCGATGTACTGGCCGGCGCGGCGGCGCGAGGCCTACAACGTCGGCCGCCATCTACAGGGCCCACCCGATGTTCGCGGATGCGGAGTTCGAGTTCTGGTACCCGCACGAGGGCCCCGACGGCCGGCTCGGAGATCGCGGACTTCGGGCTCGCCTCGCTGGAGGGCGGCGACGTCATGCCGATCGGCAACGGCGCCGTGCTCATCGGCATGAGCGAACGCTCGCAGGGCCGGATGATCGAGCAGATCGCCAAGGCGCTGTTCGCCAAGGGCGCCGCCGAGCGGGTGATCGCCTGCGTCATGTCCCGGGACCGGGCCCACATGCACCTCGACACCGTGTTCACCCTGCTGGACCGGGACAAGGCGACGGCGTACCCGAAGGTGGTCGGCAACATCCGGGCCGATCAGCCTGCGCCCCGGGGCGAGCGGAGGGCGACTTCCACGTCACGGTCGAGGACGACTTCGTCGCGGCGGTGGCCGACGCCCTCGGGGTGGACAAGCTGCAGGTGGTCGAGACCGGCGGCGACGCCTACCAGCAGGAGCGCGAGCAGTGGGACGACGGCAACAACGTCGTGGCGCTCGAGCCGGGCGTCGTCGTGGCCTACGAGCGCAACACCTACACGATCGCCAAGATGCGCGAGGCCGGGGTCGAGGTGGTCGAGATCGCGGGCTTCGAGCTGGGCAAGGGCCGCGGCGGCGGCCACTGCATGACGTGCCCGCTCCTGCGGGACCCGGTGTGAGGGGGCTCGCGATGGGACCTCGGACGCGGTCCGCTGGCTGATCGCCGCGCTGGCGGCGCTCGGCATCGTCGCCCTGCTCGCCTATGCCCGCAACGATCCGGGCGTCGGCGGGCGGTTCCCCGATCCCGAGGACGTCCGCGTGGTCGTCGTCGCCGACGGCGCCGGGACGTAGGCCGAGGCGAGCGACCGTGATGGGCGACACGACAGAGCAGGCGACCCGCCCGCCGCGGGCCCCGAGCTTCCTCGACGCGCTCGCGCCGGTCGTCGTGCTGATCGGGCTGCTCGTGCTCACGATCGTGCTGTTCGGCGTCGAGGCGGCCGACGGGCCGCTCCAGGTGGCGCTGCTCACGAGCGCCGCGTTCGCCGGGCTGGTCGCGCTCAAGAACGGGTACACGGCGGCCACGCTGCGCGACGCGGCGGTCGGCGGCGTCTCGTCGGCGATGGGCGCGATCTTCATCCTCCTCGCGGTGGGCGCGCTGATCGGCACGTGGAACATGGCCGGCACCATCCCGACGGTCGTGTCCTACGGCATCGCGCTGCTGCGGCCGGGCATCTTCTACCTGGCGATCGCGCTGATCTGCGCGGTGGTCGGCATGGTCACCGGCAGCTCCTGGACGACGGCCGGCACCTTGGGTGTGGCGTTCGTCGGCATGGCGCCGATCCTCGGCATGTCGACCACCATCGCCGCCGGCGCCGTCATCTCCGGCGCCTACGTGGGCGACAAGATGACGCCGCTGTCCGAGACGACGATCCTGGTGCCCGAGCCTGGTCGGCGGCGTGACCGTCAACGAGCACATCCAGGGGATGATGTGGACGGTCGTCCCGTCGTTCGTGCTGGCGCTCGTCGGCTTCCTCGTGATCGGGCTGATGGACGATCCGGCCTCGACGGCCATCGGCACCGACGAGGCCGCGCGATGCTGGCCGACGCGTACAACATCACGCCGCTCAACCTGCTGCCGCTGCTGCTGCTGATCGTGCTGGCGCTACAAGCAGGTCCCGCCGTTCGTCGCCATCTTCGGGGTCGCCCTGTTCTCCGGCGTCCTGGCGTCGTTCACCCAGCCCGACGTCGTCCGGGCGTTCGTCGACGAGCCCGGCCAGGGCGCGCTGCTCAACGGCATCGAGGGGATCTACGCCTCGATGGCCAACGGGTTCGTGTCGACGAGCGGCAACGCCACCATCGACGACCTGTTCTCGCGGGGCGGCATGGCGAGCATGCTGACCACCGTCTGGCTCATCCTCGGCGCGCTGAGCTTCGCCGCGATCATGGAGGAGGCCGGGTTCCTCGACCGGCTCATCGCCCCGGTGGTGCGGCGGGCGCGCTCGGACGCCGGCCTGATCGCGTCGGTCGCCGGCACCTGCATCGGGCTCAACATCGTGGCGGGCGACCAGTACGTCGCCGACGTGCTGCCGAGCCGGGTCTACCGGGGGGCGTTCGCCCGCCGGGGCCTGGCCCCCCGGATGCTGTCCCGCACGGTCGAGGACACCGGGACCGTGACCTCGCCGCTGGTGCCGTGGAACAGCTGCGGCGCCTACATGACCGGCGTGCTGGGCGTCCCGACCATCGAGTACCTGCCCTTCGCCCTGTTCAACATCCTCAACCCGCTCGTCGCGCTCGGCCTACGCGTTCACCGGCTTCCGCATCGAGCACGTAGAGCCCGAGGCGAGGCCGATCGCGAGGGGCGAGCCCGTGCCGCCGCTTCAGGAGGAGGTGGCCATGTCGAGTGACGTGCAGACCGCGCCCGACGAGGGCGGCGGCGTCGCCACCGCCGGCGACGGCGAGGGAGCCGGCGGCGACGCCGGCGGTGAGGCGCACAAGTCCCGGTTCACGCTGCCGTCCGCCTACACGATCCTGTTCGCGCTCATCGTGATCATGGCGATCGCGACCTGGATCATCCCGGCGGGCAGTACGAGCTGGACGCGGACGGCTCGCCGATCCCGGGCACCTACGAGGAGATCGAGGCCCACCCGCAGCGGATCGTGGTGGACTCGCTGTTGGCGCCGGTCAACGGGATGTACGGCATCGAGGACCCGGCCACCGGCAACATCGACGTGTTCAACAGCGGCACGCTGTTCGGCGCGATCGACGTGGCGCTGTTCATCCTGGTGATCGGCGGCTTCATCGGCATCACCATGAAGACCGGGGCCATCCAGGCCGGGATCGCCCTGCTCGTGCGGCGCATGCAGGGTCGCGAGCGGCGGCTGATCCCCGTGCTCATGATCGTGTTCGCCATCGGCGGCACGACCTACGGGATGGCCGAGGAGAGCCTGGCTTTCTACGTGCTGATCATCACGGTCATGATCGCCGCCGGCTACGACGCGGTGGTCGGGGCGCTGGTCATCCTGCTGGGGTGCGGGATCGGCACGCTCGGCTCCACCGTCAACCCGTTCGCCACCGGCATCGCCTCCGGCTTCGCCGACATCCCGCTGACCGACGGCCTCGGCCTGCGGATCGTGATCCTCGTGCTCGGACTGGCCGCGGGCATCTGGTTCGTCGGGCGCTACGCCGAGCGGGTGCGACGCGACCCGTCCACATCGCTCGTGTACGACATGAAGGAGGCCAACGAGCAGCACTTCGCCGCCACCGTCGACGACAGCACCGGCGACGTCGTCCTCACCGGGACCCACAAGGTGGTCCTCGCCCTGTTCGCCGCCGCGTTCGCGGTGATGGTCTTCGGCGTGATCCCGTGGGAGGACCTCGGCATCGGGGTGCCCACCCTGTGGTGGTGGTTCCCGGAGATGACGGCGTCGTTCCTGCTGTTCGCCATCATCATCGGCCTGGTCGGGAAGATGGGCGAGGGCGAGCTGACCACGACCTTCGTCGAGGGCGCCCGCGACCTGGTCGGCGTGGCGCTGATCATCGGGCTCGCCCGGGGCATCACGGTGATCATGAACAACGGCGAGATCACCGATACGGTCCTGCACTGGGCGGAGGAGGCCCTGGGCGACACGGGCGAGGCCGCGTTCGCGGTGGTGAGTTACGTCCTGTTCCTGCCGCTGTCGTTCCTGATCCCCTCGTCGTCGGGCCTGGCGACGGTGTCGATGCCGATCATGGCCCCGCTCGCCGACATCACCGGCGCCGACCGCAGCCTGGTCGTCACGGCCTACCAGAGCGCCTCGGGCCTGCTGAACCTGGTGACCCCGACGTCCGCCGTGGTGATGGGCGGCCTCGCCATCGCCCGGGTGCCATACGGGAAGTACCTCCGGTTCGTGTGGCCGCTGCTCGCGATCCTCGCCGGGCTCACGGTCGTGGTGCTGGTGCTGGGGGCATTCCTGCCGTAGCGCCCGCCGGCGGGCCGCAGCGGTCGCGTGGGCGGCCGGGTAGGTCCCGACCGCTCGCCGTCCTGGCCCGGCTTACCGTGGTGGCGCCTGTGCCGGGGGCGGCCCGGCCGCAGCGCCCGCCGGCGGCGGGGCGTAGTGCATCGGGGGCTGGGCGGCGGCCGGCACGTCGGTCCACGGCTGGTGCATCGCGGCGGCCCGCTGGCGCTGGCGCAGTGTGCCGATCTTCTCGGTCAGCCACACGATCAGGCCGTGCAGTGCGATGCCGAGGATCGCGTACACGATCATGGCGAACAGCAGCGAGACGTCGAGGACCGACTGCTCGGACAGCGCGTGGGTCGGGAAGATGCCCCGGAACGGCTCCATGACGCGGTCGGCGCTGCGGTACACCCACTGGGTGAACTCTGCGTCGATGCTCGCGCCGAACAGGCGGAGGAAGAACGCCAGGGTGAGCAGCACCAGGTCGATGAGCACGAAGACGTAGACCAGCACGACGACGGCCTTGGCCGCCCGGAGCAGCCAGAGTTGGGTCTCGTGACCGGACGATTCGGTCGGCGGGGCTTGCCCCGGAACCGGAGTTGCAGACATTGACGCTCCTTCATCGCACGGGCGATCTCCGCGTGACCACCCGTCGTCGAGGACAGATCCCCGCCCGGCTCAATCTCCGCTCGGACGCCGCGCTGCGGCTCACCCCACTGGGGTGATCGACGCGCGCGCCCCCGATCGCGTTTGTACGCGGGATCGGTCGCCATAGCGACCGATCCCGCGTACAAAAGGTCCAGCGGGACGCGCGTTACGCCTCAGCCGAGGAGATCGGCGCGGAGCAGGTGGGTGAGCCAGGTCCTGTGCTGGTCGGCGGTCCAGCTGAGCTCGACGGTGAGCAGGTGATAGAGGTCGGGGCTGGTGAGGACGCAGTAACGCTCCCCGGCCTCGGTCACCGACAGCCCCGGTCGGAGCGCTTCGCCGAGGAAGCGCCGGATGCGGTCGATCTGGTTGGTCAGCCGTTCGTTCAACAGCCGGCGGCCGAGGTCCGCCGCGAACGCTTCCTTGTCGGCGGCGCCCCGGATGATGGCGTGGATCGGGCGGGTGCGGGCCAGGATCCGGCAGCTGTACTCGACCATCTTGTCCAGCCGCTCGGCGGGGTCGGGCAGGTCGGCCACCATCGCCCACCACCGGTCGTCGTCGCCGACCGTCTCGTGGGGCCCGGTGATGTCCATGACGCCCTCGAGCAGGCCCCGCTTGCCGCCGAGGGTGAGATAGACGGTCTCGGGTGACACGCCGGCCTCTGCGGCGACCGCCGCGACGGTGGTCCCGGCGTAGCCACGGTCGACGAAGAGGTCGCGGGCGGCCTCCAGGATCCGTCGCCGGGTCTGCTGCGCCTGGTCCGCGCGCAGCGGCGAGTTGTAGGCGCGGCGCGGGCCCTTGACTTGCTCGGCCATTTTACTACAGTACCCATTAATTCACTAAAGTCTTTATGGAACGGATTACATGGGGGTGTGCCATGGACCGTCTGGAGTTCGACGACGTCGACGTGACCTACGAGCTGCGCGGTCGCGGTGAGCCGGTCGTCCTCGTGCACGCGAGTGCCTTCGTGTCGTGGTACCGGCCACTGCTCGACCAGCTGACGGACGTCTCGGCCCTGCGGTACCGGCGTCGCCTGCACCGGTCCGGCGCCGGGGGTTTCCGCTCGCTGACGGTCGCCGACGACGCCGAGATCTGCGCGCGGCTGATGGACCATGTCGGCTGGGAGCGGGCCCACATCGTGGGTCACTCCTACGGCGCGCTCGTCGCGCTGCAGCTCGCGCTGGACCGGCCGGAGCGGGTCGGCTCCGTTTCGCTGCTCGAGCCCGCGGCCCGGGGCATCGCCAGCTCCGAGGAGGTCCTCGCCGCGCTGAGGCCGGTCATCGCCGCCTACCGGTCCGGCGACACCGCGCGAGCGGTGGACGCCTTCCTGCGCCACGTGTGCGGCGACGGCTACCGGGGTCCCCTGGACCGCGCGGTCCCCGAGGCGTTCGCCGAGGCGCTCGGCGAGGCCGAGCTGTTCTTCCAGGTCGAGATGCCGGCCGTCCAGCAGTTCCAGTTCGGGCCGGCTGACGCCGAGCGCGTCTCCCAGCCCGTGCTCAACGTGTCCGGAGCCGACAGCGTCCCGCGGTTCCAGGAAGGACGCGAGCTGATCCAGTCATGGTTCCCGCGATCCGAGCGCCTCGTGGTGCCCGACGCCGGGCACCTCCTGATGGTGCAGAACCCGGCCGGGCTGGCCAACGGGCTCGACGACTTCTTCTCGCGCCACCCGATCGGCGACGTCGTGACGCCGGCGGCACGTCTGACGCCGTCAGAAGAGCGGGTTCGATCCGGCGGCGGGGGCGGCGAGGAGCACGAGGAAGGCACCGATCGCCAGGGCGGGACCGAAGGGAACCTCGGTCCGCCGCCCCGCCCGGCCGAAGACCATGAGGACGACGCCGATGGCCGCGCCCACGACGAACGCGGCCAGCAGGCCGGTCATCACCAGCGACAGGCTCTGCCATCCGAGGTACCAGCCGAGGACCGCGCCGAGCCGGACGTCGCCGAACCCGAGCCCTCCCGGGGCCAGGATGTGCAGCGCGCACAGCAGCACGAACGCGAGCGTCGCCCCGACGGCGGCGAGGATGAGCCGCTCGGGTTCACCGGCGGCGACCGCGGCCCCGGCCAGCAGCCCGACGCCGGTGGCGCCGGCGGCCCAGACCATGCGCCGGGGCAGGGTCTTGGTGTCGACGTCGACGAGCGTGAGCACGACGAGGAAGGCGGCGAGCGCCAGGTAGGCGGGGAGCGACCACGTCCAGCCGAAGCCCCACGCGGTCGCCCCGAACAGGACGGCGGTGACCGGCGCGGCTGAGGCGGGAGCGGCCCGTCGGCGGGCGGCCCTCGGACCGCTCGGCCGTCACCCGGTCGATGACGGGCCGGAGGCCGAAGCCGATCGCCCAGCCGGCCACGGCGCACAGGGCGACCAGGACGCCGGTCACGTCTCGAGCGATCCCTCGGACCACAGCCGGTCGGTCGTCCAGGTGCCCTGGGGGTCGAACCGGTAGTGGGCGAAGTCCTTGGTGAACTCGAGGTCGAGGTCGGCGGGGCCGTTGCGGTTCTTCTCCACCGAGAAGATCACCTGGCTGCGGAACTCCTCGATCCGGGTCGGCGCATAGGCGGCGTGCGCCCGCGACACGACGGCCAGCTTCTCGTTGAGCACGACCACGCCGTCCGCCTCGTAGGCGAGGGCGGTCGAGCCCCGGAAGTGGTGCAGGTGCAGGCGGCGAGCGGTGAGGCCGTCCTGGTCGGCGGCGGCCACCGCCACGACGCCGATGTTCTGCTCGAGGGCGAGCTCCTTGAGGCTCTCGATCACCCGGCTCACCCGCTCCGACTCCGTGGCGATCTCGGGCACCACCGGCACCTTCTGCACGTAGTCGACGAACAGGACGACCGGCTCGCCGGCGTACCTGCTCAACGCATCACCGATGGAGGGCACGTTGGTGCGGGCGCCGGAGCCCTGGAAGAGGACGAGCCGGTCCGCGTAGGCGACGAACTGGCGCTCGGCCTCCTCGAGCATCGGGTCGGAGTCGAGCGCCTCGCGCAGGGTGAGCACGCCGGCGGCGACGTCGCGCAGGCGGCCCTGCAGCTCCTCGATGCCGAGGTCGAGATGGCGGCCGGCGGCGTGGGCGACCTCACCGAGCTCGCAGGCGAGCAGCCGGGCCAGGAGGGTGACCGGGTCGTGCTCGTAGCAGAGGTAGACGGCGACGACGCCCCGCCGGGCCATGTTCCTCGCCCACTGGAGGCAGGCGATGGTCTTGCCGACGCCGGGCTTGCCCCCGACGAGGAGCACCTCCCCGGGACGGATGCCACCGGACAGCACCTCGTCGAGGGGGCTGAACCCGGTGGCGCACGACGAGTCGTACGGGCCGTCGATCGTGGCCTCGTGCAGCTCGGCCAGGGTGGTGAGCGCGGTGCGCATCTCTCCCCGGCGGGCCCGGCCGTTGGTTGTCGCTGTCGTCGAGCTCATCGGGCCATCCCCAGGTTCTCGTAGATGCTGATCGCCGCCGGGCCGAGGATCACGATGAACAGGCAGGGCATGATGCAGAACATCATGGGGAACAGGATCTTGACCGGCAGCTTCATCGCCTGCTCCTCGGCGTGTTGCCGCCGCTTCAGTCGCAGCTCGGCCGCCTGCACCTTCATGGTCTGAGCAATGGGCACGCCGAGCTTCTCGGCCTGGGCCAGGGCCACGACGAGCTGCCGGAGCTCGGGGAGCTGCACGCGGTCGGACATCGCGAGGAGCGCGTTCCCCCGCCGCATGCCGGCCCGGACGTCCTGGCTCACCCGGGCGAACTCGGCGGCGAGAGGTCCCTCGCCGGTGACGGCCACGCGGGCGATGGCGGCGTCGAGACCGAGGCCGGCCTGGACGGCGATCGTGAGCTGATCGACGGTGTCGGCCAGCTCCCGCCGGATGACCTGCTGGCGCTTGTCGGCTTGATGCCGAAGCAGGACGTCCGGGAGGAAGAAGCCGAAGGCACCGATCGCCAGCGCCAGGAGCACGCCGAGGAGGCTCGGGGCGACCAGCAGGCGGAGGAGGGCGAGGGCCCCGCCGGCCAGGGCGAACAGCGCCTTGACCGCCAGGACCCGCTCCAGGGTCCAGCCGCCGGACGCGCCGGCCAGCAGCAACCGCTGCTCGAGGCCGGTGATCCGCCCCCGAGGGGTGTACCGCCGGGTGAGCCCGGCGAGGCGGGCGACCAGCGGCTCGAGGGTCCGCTCGCCCACGTCCCGCTGGAGCGTGGCGGCCCGCAGGTCGAGGCCCGCCGGTCGGCGGACATCCTGAGGTCGACGCCGGCTCGGGCCGGCCGCGCCCCCGTCACCGCCCACCAGAGGGCGAGGAGGGCGCCGAGGACGGCCGTGGAGCCGATGAGAAGGGGGACGTTCATCACCAGGTCTCCATCAGAACTCGATCCGGTTCAGCAGCTTCATCCAGAACCACCCGACGACGAGGAGGACGCCGCCTGCGGCCGACATCAGCAGGCCGACGCCCGACGTGAGCCGGGCGAAGGACTCCGGGTTGATGAACCTCATCGCCAGGGCGACCACGACCGGCAGCGCGGTGAGGATGTACCCGGAGAGGCGGCCCTCGGCGGTGAGGGCTCGCATCTGCCGGTAGACCCGCTGGCGCTCCCGGATGGTCTCCGCCGTGCTCTCGAGGACGGCGGCCAGGTCGCCGCCGACCTCGCGGTTGATCTCGATGGCGCCGACCACCCAGGCGAAGTCCTTGTTCCGCATGCGGTCGGAGAGGGCGCGGAGCGCGGCCGACAGGTCGCGTCCCACCCGGATCTCGAGCAGCACCCGCCGGAACTCGGTGCGGGCCGGTTCCGCGGCTTCCTGGGCCACGCTGTCGAGCGCCTGGAGCAGGGCGTAGCCCGATCGGAGGGTGCTCGTCAGCAGCTGGAGGGTGTCGGGCAACATGCTCGGCGAAGCGGTCCCGCCGCCGCTCGGCGAGACGGCCGACGACGAGCCGGGCGGCCAGCGGCACCAGGGCGACCAGGACGATGCCACCGAGCGGGCCGCCGAGGGCGAGGCCGGCGAGGCCGGCGACCAGGGCGGCGATGCCGGCCAGCACGATGAACTCGCCCGGCCGCAACGAGATGCTGGCCGACTCGAGGGCGGCGGCGAGGGTGCGGCGCTGGTTGTGCCGCTCCAGGTAGCCGTCGGCCGCCGCCGTCATGCGGTCGGCCACGTGGGTGATGCCCGGCCCGCTGACGGAGGCTCCGCTGCACGCCGAGCTGGGCCCGGGCCTTGCGACTCCGGCGGTCGACCGACAGGCCGACCAGGGTCAGGAGCAGCAGCGCCAGGAAGATGGCGGCGGCGCCGACGATGAGGGCGATCTGCTCCGGCTCCAGCCCGGCGCCGTCCGCCCCGGCGGCCGGGCTGGAGCTCGGAGAAGTGGGGGCCGACGGCGTCGGCCGCGGCCGGAAGGTCGACGTCGGTCGTGGCCTCCAGCGCACCGGCCGGGGTGTCGACCCGGACGGTCAGCGCCACGGCGCCGTGACTCGACGTCTCGTACGTGACGCGGTACTGGTTGGCGAGGCTGGCGGCCGCACCGCGGTAGAGACCGGCCAGGGCGGCGGGATCGGCGACCGACGACACGCTGCCGCCGCCGGCGGCGGCCAGCTGGCCGAGCACGGCGCGAGTTGCTCTCGCCGGTGACGAGCTCGATCACGTTCGTCCGCACGCCGGCCGCCGCCGCCTGGTCGAGGGTGGTGGTGCTGGCCGTGTCGCCCCCGTCGGACAGCAGGACGATCGCCCGGTCGCGGGCATCGGCGGTGAACTGTGAGGTGGCGAAGGCGACCGCGTCGTACAGCGCGGTCTCGCCCGCCGCCGTCAGCTCGGCGACCCGCGACGCGAGCAGGGCCCGGTCGGTGGTCGGGCCGGCGAGGAGCGAGGGCTGCGACCCGAAGCCCACGACGCCGACGCGCACGTCGGGGGGAAGCACGTCGAGGAACTCGGCGGCCGCGGCCCGGGCGGCCTCGATCGGCGCGCCCACCATGCTCCCGGACGTGTCGACCACGAGCATGATCTCGAGGTTCGACGTCGGCACCCGCTCGACGGTGGCGTCGACCGGCTCGCCGTCCTCGGTCACCTCGAAGGCCGACGCCGGGTAGCCGGCGCCGCCCAGGCCGGGGGCGCGGTGACGACGGCGGTGACGGCCGGGTAGCCGGCGGCGTCCACCGACGTGATGTCGAGCGCGTCGCGCCTGCTGGGCGCCGGCCGGTGTCGCGGCGACGAGGACGGCGGCGACGAGCACGCCGAGGATCGTGGTTGCCTTGCGCATCGGGCTCACTGCCGCCCGGCGAGGAAGAGGTCGGTCTCGCCGAACATCTCGGCCGGCAGGTCGATGCCGAGCTCGCCGAGGTGCTCCGAGAACGACGGGCGGATCCCGGTGGGCCGGACCCGGCCGAGGAAGCGCCCGTCCGGGCCGATGCCGGCGGTGTGGTCGAACGTGTAGAGGTCGGAGAGGGTGATGATCTCGCCCTCCATGCCGACCACCTCCGACACCTGCGACACCCGGCGGCTGCCGTCGCGGAACCGCTGGAGGTGGATGATGAGGTGCACGGCGGACGCGACCTGCTCCCGGATGGCCCGGGTGGGCAGGTCGAACCCGGCCATGAGCACCATCGTCTCGAGCCGGGACAGCGCGTCCCGGGGGCTGTTGGCGTGGACGGTCGAGATCGATCCGTCGTGCCCCGTGTTCATGGCCTGGAGCATGTCGAGGGCCTCGGCCCCGCGGACCTCGCCGACGATGATCCGGTCGGGCCGCATCCGCAGCGAGTTGCGGACGAGGTCGCGGATGCGGACCTCGCCTCGACCTTCCACGTTGGGGGGACGGCTCTCGAGGCGGATCACGTGGCGCTGCCGGAGCTGGAGCTCGACCGCGTCCTCGATCGTGACGATGCGCTCGGTGTCGGGCACGAACGACGACAGCACGTTGAGCAGCGTCGTCTTGCCGGTGCCGGTCCCGCCGGACACGATGATGTTCAGACCGCCGCGGACGCACGCCGAGATCAGCTCGGCGAGCGCCGGCGTGAGGGTCCCGAGCCCGATGAGGTCGTCGACCTGCAGCGGGTCGCGGGAGAACTTGCGGATGGTGAGCATGGGGCCGTCGACGGCCAGCGGCGGGATCACCGCGTTCACCCGGGACCCGTCGGCCAGGCGGGCGTCGACCATCGGCGACGACTCGTCGATGCGCCGCCCGACCTGGGCGACGATGCGCTCGATGACCCGCCGGAGGTGGTCGGTGGAGAGGAAGCGGGCGTCGGTCGACTCGATCACGCCGTGGCGCTCGACGTAGATGAAGTCGGTGGCGTTGACCATCACCTCGGAGATCGTGGGGTCGTCGAGGAACCGCTCGATGGGACCGAGGCCGACGACGTCGTCCATGATCTCCTCGACGAGCTGCTGCCGCTCGTCGGGCGACAGGAGCGCGGGGGCCGACGCCATCAGGTCGCCGATCTCCTGGGCGACGTAGGCGTGGAGCTGGTCCTGGCTCAGCGTCGAGTCGAACAGCCGGAGCCCGAGCCGGGCGAACAGCGCCTCGTGGGCCCGGGTCTTCATCTCGGTCACCGCGTCGACGGCGACGACGTCGGCCGCCGAACGCGGCGCGCTGAAGTCGAGTGCGGAACGCTCGGGGGTGGCGTCGGTCTGCTCGCGCAGCCTTTCGGACAGCTTCATCGATCCCTCTTTCGGCGGAGGAACCCCGACCGGGGCTCGGGCGCGGTCTCGGTCGTGCCCGGGGTCCACGAACCGGTGCGTGAGCGTCGTCAGCTCGCGCGCCGCGTGCGAGTTCGGCTCCTCGATCACGATCGGGCGCCCCTGGTTCATCGAGAGCGGGATCGCCCGTGAGCTCGGGACGGCGGTGTCGATCTTCATCCCGAGGGCCGCCTCGACGTCGGACGGCTCGATTCCCACCCGGGCGTCGGAGCGGTTGAGCACGAAGTGAGCGCGACCGGGGCAGCAGGCCGACCCGCTCGAGGGCGTCGATCTCCTTGCCCAGGTTGCGGATGCTGGAGACGTCGAGGCTCGACACGAGCACGACGTCGGTGGCCAGTTCGAGCACGGCGAGCGTGCGCTCGTCGAGCCCGGCCGGCGTGTCGACGACGACGTAGGCGACGTCGCGGGCGAGCAGCTCGACGACACGGCACGCGAGCTCGTCGGTGACGGACTCGCCCTCGTCCGGCGACTCCGCGCCGCAGAGCACGTAGGCGCCCGACGGCTCGTGGCGGGTGAGGAAGACCTTCAGGGTCGTGGCGTCGAGCGTGGGCGCCGCCGCCAGCTGGCCGATCGTGTGCTCGGGAACCAGCCCGAGGGCGTAGGCGGCATCGCCGAACTGCACGTCGAGGTCGACGAGGGCGACCGATCCGTCGACATCGCGGGCGAGGGCGGCGGTGAGGTTGGACGCCACCATCGTCTTGCCGGACCCGCCCTTCGGGGAGAGCACGACGATGACCCGCCCGGTCTTGGGGGGAGGAGGCGGAGTGGACGACCCGCTGTCCTGCCGCAGGCGGGCCGTCCACTCCAGAGCCCGCCCCAGCGCGGGCTCGAGCTCGACGTCGACGAGGTGAGGATCGACGATGTCGCGAACCCCGGCGCGGACCGCATCGCGCCAGAGATCGCTCGATGGGGTGGCCACCAGCACGACGGTCATCTCGGCGCGGTGGTCACGGTCGGCGACGGCCGCCACCTCGATGGCGAGGTCCAGGGGAACGTCGTCGCCGATGCACACGACGGATGCGGTCTCGGCGTCGACCTCGCGCACGATGCGCTCGGCGTTGAACGGCTGGCCGTTGCGCCACGGCTGGAGGTGCAGCGGCTGACCGGCGCCGGTCGCCGACCGGACCCGGTCGACCAGCTCGTGGCTCTCGGTGACGAGGGCGACGGTCATCGGCGGCACCGCCGGCCCGTAGACCTCGCCGAGCGTGACGACCCGGGTGCCGGACTCGTCGGCGTCGGCGTTCTCCGCGGTCAGCCAGATGTGGCCGAACTCGGCGCCGAACACGACCTGCTCGACCTGCGGTGAGGACAGGGCGAGGGTGACGAGCACCTGGTTGGTGGGCGCCGGCTCGGCCGCCGTGTCCTCGTCGGCGTCCTCGTCATCGGTCGCGGCGTTCGTGCCGTCCCCCTCGGCGAACTGGACCGCGGTCACCAGGACCTTGTGGAACGTGAGGTGGGTCATGTTGGGCGACTGGTCCTCGGAGGCGGGCAGGTCGAACGGGTCGAAGGAGAGGACGACGCCGACCGTGTCGCCGACGTTGAGCGAGCCGCCCACGGCCCGGGTGGGGTCGAGGGAGACGGTCAGCTCCTGGAGCCCGGCGGGCACCGAGGCCCGGCCGAGCTGGCTCGGCCGCCACGAGCCGGCTGCTGAGCAGCTGCTCGCCGGCCTGGAGGTCGACGGCGGCGACGAGATCCTCGTCGAGGGCGTCCAGGTCGGTGACGGCGTCGTCGACCAGGACCTTGGCCGGCACCTCGGTCACCTCGACCGACTGCGTGATCTCCCCGACGGGCGTGCCCTTCGGAACGGTGTCGCTGACCACGTAGACGTCGACCAGCGCCTCGGCGGCGACGGCCTTGTCCTTGGCCGACTCGACGTAGACGACGAGGGCGGCGGTACCGATGCCGGCCAGCACCAGGGCGGCCAGGACGCCGATGATCTTGCGCTTCATGGGAGTGGGTGTCCTTGTCATGGTGTGTTGGGGGAGGGTCTCGCTAGCCGATCATCTGGACGGCGCGCGCCCCGTAGTCGGGGCCGGTCCCGATCTCGCCGGTCGTGACGACCCGCGTGAACTCGCCGCAGATGTAGGTCGTGCCGCCGCCTGGCTTCGGTCCGCACGGGAAAGCCGTTCTGCCACTGGTTTCCGGGGAACCGGTAGCCGGAGATGCGGAAGCCGGCGAAGCCGGCGATGTGGTACTTCGCCGTTCGAGCCGTTGAGGCCGTTCGCGTTGTCGAATATGGGGACCAGCACCTCGGCGGACTGCCAGTCGGACGGCTCGCAGTCGTTGGGCACCCCGTTGCCGGGCTTGTCGTCGACCCAGCCGTCGGCCGTGACATCGACGCCACAGTCGTCCGAGCTGTCGAGCCAGCCGAAGCCGCCGGGGAGGTCTGCACCGGACGGGCCCGCCGGGCACGTGCCTGCGCTCGGTGGTGTCGTGGAAGTAGATGTAGTTGAGCCCGCTCGGGAAGGTGCCGGCGTCGACGTCGCCGCCGAGCTCGGCGTACTCGCACTCGGAGAAGGTGAGGGGAAGGGTCGTCGCCCGGCCCACGGCGCCCCAGGCCGCCACGGCGGTGGCGTCGACCGTCCCGGCGTCATGGCCGAGGATCGGGGCGAAGACGAAGTCGACCTTGTCGTCGTCGGGCGTGACGGTGGTGACCTTGACCCAGTCGCTGGCGGGGACATTCGCCGTTGGTGTGGCGCAGGGCGTGAGCCCGGGGCCGGATCCGCAGACCTCGTCGACCGCGGCCTTGCCGTCGTGGGCGTTGTCGTCGGCGTACGTGTCCGCGGTGGTCGTCTCGTCGCGGCAGTCGCCACCGGCGCAGTCCTGGGCCACCGCCAGCGCGGCGGCGTCGGCGCCGTTCTGGAGCTCGCGGCGCTCGGCGTAGAGCTGGCCGACGTCGACGACGAGGGCGCCCATGCCGAGGAGCACGACCATCATGAGCGAGACCAGGACGATCGTGGCGCCGGCGTCGTCCCGGCGGATTCGGGATCGGATCAGAGACCGCATCGCATGACTCCGGTGGCGTGGAGGTCGAGCGGTCCGAACGGCAGGACCATGAACGAGAACGACTCGGTGATCGTCACCTTCGCCTTGCCGTCGCCCGACGCCGGGCAAGGGGTCTGGGCGATGCTGTCGATCGTCACCGAGGGGGCGCCGTCGCGGGTCGCGCTCACCACGTCGGTGGAGCTGTGCCGCAGGGCGAGCTCCCGGGCGCCCTCGCGGGCGGCGGCCTGGATCGACACCTGGGCGTTGTAGGCCCGGCCGAACTCGATGATGCCCAGCAGGATCAGCAAAAGGACCGGCAGGACGATGGCGAACTCCACCATCGCCGCACCCCGGTCGTCACGCTTGATTCTGGACATCGTCGAGCTCCTCCGAGCTTCGGTGAGAGGGTCGTGGGCGGCGGGAGCGGGCGTCGTCGGACGCCCGCTCCCGCCGGTCCCACCGCTGATCAGGCGCCGAGCTGGTCGACGACGTCCTGGAAGAAGCCCTGGATCGCCCCGCCGAGGATGAAGACGGTGGCCATGACGAGGACGGCGATGCCGGCGATGAGGATGCCGTACTCGACCATCGCGGCGCCCTTGTCGTCCTCGCGCCGGGTGGCGAGGAACGCCTGGAGGAAGGTGACGATGCTCATTGAAGGATGAATCTCCTGGTGTCCGCACCTCCGCCCATTGCGGAGGAGATGGTGCGAGTCTGAGTGAATGCCCGCCGATCCTCTTCCTCACGATTGATGAAATCGCGGGACCGGTGATCAGAACGGGGCGGGAAGGTCGTAGAGCGCGAGGACCGCGTCGCCCAGCGCCCACACGGCGGCAGCCACGACCACGGCGATGGCGGCGGCCAGCAGGCCGTACTCGGCCATGACGGCGCCCCTATCGTCCTTGCGGACGCGGGCAGCCAGCCGGTGAAGGAGGGTGAGGACGTTCATCGGACACTCCGGTCAGGGTCGAGCCGTCAGCATCCGCCGGCCCCGGCCGGTCGTCGTCCTCACGATTGAGGAAATCGAGCGAGCTCCCGACGCTCGGCGATCTCGGCGTCGTCGATCGGCGGGGTCCAGCCGGCCCGGTTGGCGGTGGCGACGGCGGCGAGCTGCGAGCGGACGCCGAGCTTCTGGAGGATCCCCCGAACCTGGGAGCGCACGGTGGTCACCGCCACGAAGTGGGCCTCGGCGATCTCCTCGCCGGACAGCCCGTCGACGAGCGCGCCCAGCACCCGCTGCTCACGGGGCGTCAGGCGCTCGAACGGCGACCGGGACCGCTCGAGGCTGGCCCGGTGCGCCCGCAGGTCGTCCAGCAGCTCCTGGCGCTGGGCGACCCCGACGAGCGGCCGTCCGGCGAGGGCGTCCTCGACCAGGGCGATGACGTCGTCGACGAACGCGCACTTGCCGATCCAGCCCTCGGCGCCGGCCTCGACGCAGGCGGCGAGCTGGAGGCGATCGGTCTCGCCGGTCAGCATCACCACCGTCCGGCTCGCCTGCCGAAGCGGGCCGATCAGGTCGCGGCCGTTGCCGAGCGCACCGAGGTGGAGATCGAGCAGCACGCACTCGGGCTCGAACGCCCGGGCCCGGTCGAGCACGGCGTCGACGGTCGGCCCGGCGGCGACCTCGACCTCCCAGCCCCGCGACCGCAGCGCCAGCTGGAGGCCGATGGCGACGAGGGGATGGTCGTCGACGATGAGGATCCGGTACATCAGTACGACGCCCCCACGGCGCCCGCCGGGCGAGTGGACCGGGGAGGCGCACGACGAACGAGCTTCCGCCGCCCCGCCGGCTGGCGGACGTCGATCGAGCCCCGCTGCCGCACCATCAACTGGCGGGCGACGAACAGCCCGAGTCCCGAGCCGCGGCTGTCCGGGCCGCGTGCGGTGCGCTCGAACACCGGGTCCGTGAGGTCATCGGGAATGCCGGGGCCGCGATCCTCGACGTAGAGGGCGATGTCCCGCTCGCCCGGTTCGGCTCGCAGCTCGACGGGCGAGCCGGGTGCGTGGCACTGGGCGTTGGTCAGCAGGGACAGGACGACCTGGGCCGTGCTCTCGGGGACGCCTTCGACCTCGAGCCCGGGCGGGATGTCGGCCCGCACCGTGAGCCCGTCGGCCCGGGTGCAGCTCACCACCGGCATGATCGCCTCGCGGAGGTCGAACGAGGTCGCCCGGCGGCCCGCGTCCTCGACGAGGGACCGCAGCCGCTGGATCTCGGCCACCAAACCCGAGGAGAGCTCCGCCTGCTCGTCGGCGCTGAGCTGGGGACGGTACCGGCTCAGGCACTGGGCGGCCGCCTCGATGCCGAGCAGGGCGGCCCGGGCCTCGTGCCGGTGCTCCTGATGGAACTCGTGCACGGCGCGGGCTCGCGAGGCGGCGAGGGAGGCGACGGCGACCGCGTCCCGTGCCTCGCGCTGCTCGGCGGCGTGCTTGCGCTGCAGCTCGACGGACGCGCCGTACAGGCCGACGGCGACGGCGGCCGACGTCATCAGCCAGGCGGCGGGGTGGACCATGTCGCCGCCGACCACCTCGATCGCGTAGGCGACGCCGACGCCGGCCAGGGCGAGCCCCGACCACGACAGCAGCCGACCCGATCGGCGTCGGGTGGCGCCGGCGTGGACGGCGGCCACCACCCCGAACGCCGCGGCGAGGGCGATGGAGGTGGCGGGCCCGGCCAGCGGCAGCGAGATCCCGTCGTCGAGGGCCAGGGCGCCGAGCCCCGGCACGGCCAGGGCGACCGCCACGCCGGCGGTCAACCCCGCGACGACGCCGATCACGAACCTGACACTGCGGACGGTGAGCCGCGCCGAGGTCCGCGCCGCGAGGGCGAGCACGACGAGGGCGGGGATGCCGGCGAGGGCGACCGCAGGCCGGGCCCGATCGAGCGCGGCGGACTCGGTCAGCCCGGGCACGACCACGCCCAGCACGACGGGGACGGCGGCCAGGCTCAGGGCGGCGGCCGCCAGGTACACGGACCTCGCATCCCCGGTCAGGCGCCAGACGATGACGTTGAGCCACGCCGCGGCGAACAGCAGCGTGGCCGCCAGGGACGCGCCGACCAGGGCGAGGACATCGGTGTCGGCGGTGCCGGCGGCGAGCCTGCTGAACGGGATCAGGACGACGGCGATGGCCGCCAGGGTGTAGCCCGCGGCCCGGAGCCGGGGGAGCGGGACCGGGCCCGCGGCACGCAGAGACCCACCGGGGTGCCGCCCGGGATGACCCAGCCCGTCCGCCTGCTCCATGTACTCAGCGCCTCCCATTTCATTGATTGTGATGAGAGAGAGGGAGGCCGCGACCCGCTATGACGCTCCTTGGGTGACCAATCCGTTTTCTACGCGGTAGTCGTCGCTCCAGCGACCGCTACCGCGTAGAAAACGCGGGGCGTGTGGTCAGCCAGTCGGCAGCCGGAACGTGACCCGCCCGCCCGGCCCCGGGTGCGCCCAGATCTGACCGCCGTGGGCCTCGATCACGCCCTTGGCGATGGCGAGGCCCAGACCGGCCCCGCCGGTGTCGCGGTTGCGGGACGGGTCGGCCCGGGTGAAGCGCTCGAACGCGGCGGCGAGGACCGCGTGGTCGAAGCCGGGGCCCTGGTCGATGACCTCGACCGTCGCAGCGTCGCCGTTGGACACCCGGACCACGACGTCGCTCCGGGCCGGGGCGTAGCGGATGGCGTTGTCGACGAGGTTGCGCATGACCCGGCCGAGGGCCTCCGGGCCGCCCTGCACGGGGACGCGCCCGCTCGCCTCGAGGCGGAGCTCCACGTGCCGTGCCGGTGGCGACCGGGGTCATCGCCTCCAGCGTCTCGTCGGCCAGCTCGGCGAGGTCGACGGCCTGGTGGTCGACGGTCAGGTCGCCGGCCTCGATCCGGGCGAGCAGGAAGAGGTCGTCGACCAGGGCCCGGAGGTGGGCGATGTCGTGGCTCATCGAACGCAGGTAGCGGGGCGCATCGGTGGCGACCCCGTCCTGGAGGGCCTCGACCGCGGCCTGGAGCGCGGACAGCGGGGTGCGCAGGTCGTGGCCGATCGCCGCGAGCAGCGTCCTGCGGGCGTCGTCGTCGTGGCGGCGTCGCTCCTCGGCGGACGGCGAGCCGGTCGATCATCGTGTCCAGCGCGGCGGCGGTGGCCCCGAGCTCGTCGGCGCGGTGGACGCCGCTGCGGGCGGCGAGGTCGCCGGCCGCCACCCGGTCGGTGGTGCGCCGCAGGGCGGCGAGGTCGTGGCGCAGCGACCGGGTGATGCCCACGGCGAAGACGATGCTGAGGCCGGCGACGACGGCGAGCATCACGCCGAGCAGGTGGAGGTCGTGCACGGACAGGAACATCCGCCAGGCGCCCACGGTGACGCCGAGGGCGATGAGGCCGGCGGCGACGAGGCCGACCGCGGCGACCATGTGGCCGAGCGAGCGTGTCCGGGCCGCGACGGCGGGCACGGCGCAGGTCGCGGCGATCGTGAGGACCGCCATGACCGCGAACAGCGCCAACGGTTCGAGGCGGTCGCGGCCCGTCGGGATCCATGACCAGCTCGAAGACGCCCATGCCGGCGGCGACGACCAGCACCGCGGCCGCGACGGTCGCCCTCACGGGTCGAACCGGTAGCCGACACCCCACACGTTGACGAGGTGGCGCGGCTGGTCGGGGTCGGCCTCGATCTTGTGCCGGAGCCGGCGGATGTGCACGGTCACGGTGGACGGGTCCTGGTAGTCGGGGGAGGAGTCCCAGACGTGGCGCAGGAGGTCGGCCCGGCTGAACACCTGGCGGGGCGCCGCGGCCAGGAAGGCGAGCAGGTCGAACTCGCGGGCCGTGAGCGGCACGGGGCGGCCGTCGACGGTGACCTCCCGGGACGGGCCGTCGATGACCAGCGACCCGTGGACGATCCGCGCCGTCGCCGGCGCCGGGCGGGCGCGGCGCAGGACCGAGCTCACCCGGGCCACCAGCTCCCGGGGCGAGAAGGGCTTGACGACGTAGTCGTCGGCGCCGAGCTCGAGTCCCAGCACCCGGTCGGGTTCCTCGCCCCGGGCGGTGACCACGATGACCGGCGGTCCGTCGGCGGAGCGGCGCAGCTGGGCGAGCACCGACAGGCCGTCGACCGCGGGCAGCATGAGGTCGAGGACGATCAGGTCGGGCCGGCCGACCGCGAGCCAGCGCAGCGCGGCGGCGCCGTCGGCCACGCCGGTCACCCGGAAGCCGTCGCGTTCCAGGTAGGCGGTGATCACCTCGCGGACCATGGGCTCGTCGTCGACGACCAGGACGTGTCCGCGTGGTGCCGGCGGTGGCACCGAGGCCGGCTGGCCCACCCGGGCGAGCGTACCGGGGGTTCGGCCCGTGCGGTCGCCGCCGCGACGGGATCACGTGACCTCGACGCTGATCGTGTGGTGCCCGGTCGCACCCGACGGGGCCGGCGGGGCGGCCTCGGCGGTCTGGGTCTCGCCCGTCGCCGTCGGTGGCCCGCACCTCGAGTCGGTGGCGTCCGGGGGTGGCGTCCCAGGTGTGGAGCCACTGCACCCACGTGTTCGCCGACAGCGCGCCGGACAGGCGGGCGGGCTGCCACGGACCGTCGTCGATGCGGACCTCGACCCGCTCGATCTCCCGGGTCGGCGCCCACGCCACCCCGGCGACCGGGGTCGGTCCGGCGGGAACCGACGCGCCGGGCCGGGGGACGTCGATGCGCGACTGGGTCTTGATCGGGCCCTCCTTGGCCCAGCCTCGCGGGATCCAGTAGCCGTCGAACGGCCTCCCAGCGTCGTGAGCTCGATCTCGGTGAGCCACTTGGTGGCCGACACGTAGCCGTAGAGGCCGGGGACGACGAGCCGGGCCGGGAAGCCGTGCTTCACCGGGAGCGGCTCGCCGTTCATCGCCACCGCGACCATGGCCGGCCGGCCGTCGGTGGCCAGCTCGGTCGGGAACCCGGCGGTCCACCCGTCGACGGCCCGGCCCACGATCTGGCTCGCCGCCGGGTCGGGCGCCGGCGAGGTCGAGGAGGTCGGCGAGCGGGACGCCGGACCACAGGGCGTTGCCGACCAGGTCGCCGCCGACCTCGTTCGACACGCACGACAGGGTGACGTACTCGCTGATCCGGTCCATGGCGAGCAGCTCGTCGAGGCTGAGCTCGACCTCGCGGTCGACCATCCCGGTGATCCGCAGCGACCAGCCGGCCGGGATCGACCTGGGGCACCAGGATGCGGGTGTCGATCCGGTAGAAGTCGTCGTTCGGGGTCACGAGCGGCGAGAGCCCGGCGGCCTCCGCGTCGAAGGACTCGACGCTCGCCGGCAGCGTCGGTGGGGACCCCTCGCCCAGGGCGGCGGCCACGCGGTCGCGGGCCGCCTCGACGTTGCGGGCGCTGCGCAGGCGGCGCCCGACGTCGCCGGTCGCGGCCGCCAGCACGGCGACCGCCCCGGCCGCGACGAGGAAGGCCGCGGCGGTCCACGCCGATGCGTCCGCGGGCGCCGCCGTCGTCCGCCGCGGGCGGGTCGGTCGCGCCGAGCCGCAGCAGCCCGAGGTAGCACGCCCACGCCCGCCGCGACCGACACCGCCGCGGACACCCAGCCCCACGCCGCCGACGCCAGGGCGTCGCGGGCCGCGGCCCAGCCGCCGACGACGCCGAAGGCGGCGAAGCCGGCGGCGGCGCGCTCGGGATGGTGGCGGCCGACGAGCCCGAACAGCCCGCCGAGCACCAGCGACGTCACGACGATCCCGGCGACGAGCACCGTCTTCTGGCTCGTCGCCGAAGGTCTCGATGCTCCAGCGGACGATCCCGCCGGGCGTCTCGGCGATGACGACGTTCGCCACGCTGAGGACCAGCGACGGCACGCGGTCCGACAGCCCCGACAGCAGCTCGCTGACGCCGAGCGCGGCGGCCGCCCCGGCCGACGCCGGCGGCGGCCGCCCGCGGGCCCGACACGGCGGGCTGGCTCATGCCGGCCTCAGGCGGCCGGCGGGACGAGCACGGCGTCGATGACGTGGATCACGCCGTTCGAGGCCTGGAGGTCGTACCGCTCGACCGTCGCTCCGCCCACCATCACCGTTTCGCCGTCGACGGTCACATCCAACATGGTCCCGTCCTCGGTCGTGAACGACTGGCCGTCCATGCCCATCACCATCTCGGCATCCTCGTTCATCTCGACGATGTGATGCTCGACCAGCCGCTGCAGCGTCGCCGGGTCGGCGAACACCTCCGCCTGGGACATGCCCGATGCGGTGAGGTAGGTCTGGAACGCCTCGTCGGTCGGGGCGAACACGGTGAACGGACCGGTGCCGTGCAGCCCGTCCATGATGCCAGCGGCCTCGGTCGCCTCCAGGAACGTGCCGAGGTCGCCCTCGGCCGCCGCCACCTCCAGCACGTCGCCGGTCGCGGCGTCGGCGGACTGGTCGGCGGTGGTGGCGGTCGTCTCGTTCCCGGCGGTGGCGTCGTCGTCATCGCCGCCGCCGCATCCTGCGGCGACCAGCGTGACGAGGGCGAGTCCGGCGACTGCTCGGCGGATCGGTGAGCGCGGCATGGCAGCTCCCTGCTCTGGGGTGGATGCCGGCGAACGTACGGCCCGATCCCCGGCGCGGGACCCGTGTTCCGTGTTTGTTCACGGCTGCTTCCTCGATCCGTCCGAGTTCTCGCCACTCCTCGGGCAGACTGCGGCGGTGGTCGATCTCATGGCCGTGCTCGCGGAGGACGGCATGCTCCTGGAATCAGCCCAGGGGCCCATCGACAACGCCGCCGAGCTGATCGCGGGGGAGGCGATCCGGGGCAGCTGGTGGGGCCACCCGGCCGGCCAGGACATCTACGCGGCCCTCAACCGGCTGGCCGAGTCGCCCGACGTCGCCCGCCTGCGGCTGGTCAACGGCAAGATCACGCTCGTGCACCGCCGGGTGTGGCCGGCGCTCGCCTGCCTCGAGGCGCACTTCCCGCCCGCCGCCCTGGCCCGCGTCGACCAGGTACACACCGCGTCGGGCTCCCATCGGGCGATCTCGGTTCCGTTCGACGAGTGGCTCCCGGCCGACGCCCGCCGCGCCGGCGCCGCCCTCGACCCCGACGAGGCCATCGGTCTCCTGCCCGAGTGCCTGCGCCCCGCGGCCCCGGAGCCTCGACCGTGACCGAGCCAGCGGCCGACGGGGTCAGGTCGGGTTCGCGCGGCGGTGGCCCCGTCACGGCGCGACAACCGGGTTCACCTGATGCCGCGTCGCCCCTACCGTTGCGGGCATGACCCCGGTGACGCCGTCCCCTCCCCGTGTCCGCCAGTTGCGGCTGGTGGTCGAAGCCGACGACTTCGAGGCGGCCGTCCGGTTCTACCGTGACGTGCTCGGCCTGCGCGAGGAGCTGGCCGTGGACAGCGAAGGCTCGGCCCGGGTGATGATCCTCGACGCCGGCCGCGCCACCCTCGAGCTGGCCAACCCGGCGCAGAAGCGGATGATCGACGACCTCGAGGTCGGCCGCCAGGTGGCGCCTGCGCTGCGGGTCGCGTTCGAGGTGGACGACACGGAGGCCGCCACCCGGCGCCTGGTCGACGCCGGCGCCCGGCTCGTGGCCGAGCCGGTCGAGACGCCGTGGCGCTCGCTCAACGCCCGGCTGGACGCGCCCGCCGGCCTGCAGATCACCGTGTTCGAAGAGCTCGACGCCGCCGCCGTGCCCAGCCTGCACGAGTGGGCCGGCGGCGACGGCGCCTTTCGGCGGCTGATGGACGCCTTCTACGACCGCGTCGAGCAGGACGAGCTGCTCAGCCGGTACTTCCCGGGCGGCGTCGGCGAGCAGCACCGGGCCAACGTGACGCGCTGGTGGATAGAGGTCTTCGGCGGCGCCCCGACCTACTCGGACGAGCTCGGCGGCTACGACGGCATGCTCGCCCACCACCGCGGGTTGGCGATCACGCCGGACGACCGCACTCGGTTCGCGTACCTGATGTCCCTGGCCGCCGACGACGCCGGGCTACCGGACGACCCCGAGTTCCGCGCCGCGTTCGTCGGCTACGTCGAGTGGGGTACCCGGCTGGCGCTGTCCAACTCGCAGCCGGACGCCAGCGTCGTCGAGCACGCCCCGGTGCCGCACTGGGGCTGGGGCGTGGCCCCGCCCTACCAGCCCGGTTGACCGAAAACGTCCGCCGGCCAGTCGCGATCGTCCATCCGCGTCACATCTCTCCCTCCTGGCGTGTCAACCCACTGAACACGCCGATCCGAGCGACGTGACAAGGAGCGCACCATGACCGAGACCGGCACCGAGGCCCAGACCCCCCTGACCCGCACCGTGGACGGCACCGAGCTGCCCGTCCCCGCCACGTACGCCATCGACGCCACCCACTCGGCCGTCGAGTTCGTCGTCCGCCACCTCGGGTTCGCCAAGGTCCGCGGCCGCTTCCTCGCCTTCGAGGGCGTCATCGAGATCGCCGACCGCCCCGAGGAGTCGACCGTCACCGTCGACGTCGCCCTCGCGTCGATCGACACCGGTGAGCCGAACCGCGACGAGCACCTCCGCAACAACGACTTCCTCGACGTGCCGAACCACCCGACGATGTCGTTCCGCAGCACCCGGGTCACCGGCTCCGGCACGAACTGGACCGTCGAGGGCGACCTGACGCTCCGGGGCGTCACCAACCCGGTCACGCTCGACGTGACGTTCGAGGGCGCCGGCGCCGACCTGTGGGGCGGCCAGCGCATCGGCTTCTCCGCCTCCGGCGAGATCGACCGGGAGCGGTGGGGCATGACCTGGAACCAGGCCCTCGACACCGGCGGCTTCGTCATCGGCAAGAAGGTCCGCCTCGAGCTCGAGGTCGAGGCCGTCAAGGCGGCCTAGAGCGGGTCGCCGGGCTCAGACCTCGCCTGCATCCCCTTCGGCATCCAACTCGGCCTCGACCTCGGCGTCGATCTCGGCCTCGGCGCCGATGACGAGCCCGAGCGCGACCAGGTCTTCGGGGGTGAGCGCGCCGTGCCCGAGCACCACGCCGCCGGCGTCGCGGACGGCGTCCCGCAGTGGGATCGCCCACAGGTGCTCGATCGCGAGGACGAGCGCCGAGCTGCCGTCGGGGAGCTGGTCGAGCAGCCCCGCCGCGATCAGCTCCGCCACGTGGGGTGCGTCCGGGCCGGCGGTTGCCCCGAGTTCGGCGCCGGCCACCGCGCCCTCCTCGCCGGCGACGCCCAGCCCGACCAGGGCGCCGACCGCGGACCGCAGCTCGGCCCGCTGGTCGTCGTCGAGGTCGGAGACGCTCATCGCGGCGACGTCGTCGCCTTCTCGCATCACGAAGACGGCGTCGACGATCCTGATCTGGCCGATGTCGCTCAGTCGTGCCAGCTCCTCCGCGATCCGACCCTCGAACAGGTCGTTGTCCGGGAACCCGATCACGAAGGCCTGGATGGGTCCGATGCTCATGGCGCTGATCCTCCCGGTAGACGAGGGCGCCATCGTGCGGGCGCACGGACCGCGCCGTCATCACATACTTCGGGTGATTCAGCCGAGCAGGTGTTGCACCGCGGGTTCGGCGCGTTCGGCCATGCGGTCGACGACGCCTTGCGACCGCAGGCGGCCGATGGCGTTGCCGGCGATGACGTAGGCGGGCACGGCCAGGATGAGCCCGACGATGCCGCCGAGCAGGCCGCCCAGGGCGGTGACGACGAGCACGACGAGGGGATGGACGTCGAGGGTGCGGCCCATCACCTTGGGTTCGACGAAGTTCTCCAGGACGAGGTTGGCGGCGAGAACGACGAGAAGCATGACGGCGGCCTCGGGGAGGCCGCCGTCGCCGAGGGCGACGATGACGGCCAGCCCGCCGCCGAGGAAGGCGCCGATGTAGGGGATGTAGCCGCCGATGAAGTTCACGACCACGATCGTGAACACGAGGGGCAGGCCGAGCAGGAGCGCGGCGATCCCGACCACCGTGGCGACGATGGCCGACATGACGGTGCGCCCCTGGCCGTAGTCGCGGAGGATGCGGCAAGCGTCGCCGATGAAGCCGTCGACCTCGTCGCGGTAGCTGGGATCGAGCCGGCGACGAGCGAGCGGCGGAGCCGGGTGCCGTCCTTGAGCAGGTAGTACATGATCAGCGCACCGAGGATCACGCCGCTGGCGATCCCGACGACCACGCCGATCCCGGACGACCAGCCCGGAGAGGACACCGGTGGTGATCATGGGCGCGGCATCCTCGATCGGCGCGCCGGGCGTCGTCGAGGGCCTGCTGGTCGATGCCGACCGCGTCGGTCTGCTCGGCCGCGTCCTCCAGCGCGGCGTTGGTCGAGTCGCCGAGCTTGTCCGCCTGGTCGACCACGCCCCGGACGGTGGCGACCATGACGCCGACCACGAGGAGCAGCAGGCCGAGGACGACCAGGCCGGCCGCCAGGCTGGGCTTGACCCCGCGGCGCTGCAGCGTCCCCACGAGGGGCTTGAACACCACGGCCAGGACGGCCGCGAACGTCATCGGGAGCACGATCTCGCTCACCGCGGCCAGGCCGACGAACACGATGATCGAGGCGATCACGGCCCCGACGAAGCTCCACGCCCACACCCCGAGTCGCGGGATGCGGCCGAGAAGCCCGGGGACGCCGCGCCGCGCCGGGACGCTCTCGGTCGCTCGGCCGGGCTGGGCCCGTTCGCCGGCGTCGTCGGTGAGGTCAGTGGACGGGGGCATGCGACATCGCCTCCCAGGGTTGGCGGATCGAGCTGCGGTGATCGCCATCCTGGCCGTCTCCGCAGCTCCCGTCTGCCAACTACGCCGGTGAGGTCCGGGCCCCCCGGCCATCTCGGTCTCGATGAACCAGGCGCAGATGGCAATGGCCCGGATGCCCTGAAGGTAGCCGATCGGCTATCCTGGCGGGCGCGAAGCCGCCCGGGAGCTGATGCGATGACGACGACGACCGACATCTACTACGACCCCTACGACCGCGCGATCGATGCGGACCCCTATCCCGTCTACCGGCGGCTCCGCAACGAGGCGCCGCTCTACTACAACGAGAAGCACGACTTCTACGCGGTGAGCCGGTTCGACGACGTCCAGCGAGGCCTCGTCGACCGGGAGATCTTCAGCTCGGCGCGCGGCTCGGTGCTGGAGTTCATCAAGGCGGACATCGAGTTCCCACCCGGCATCCTCATCTTCGAGGACCCCCCGCAGCACACGACCCACCGCGGGCTGCTCTCCCGGGTCTTCACCCCCCGGCGGATGAACGCGCTGGAGCCCAAGGTCCGCGAGTTCTGCGCGCGGGCGCTCGACCCGCTCGTCGGCGCCGGGCGCTTCGACTTCGTCGCCGACCTCGGTGCCCAGATGCCGATGCGCACGATCGGGATGCTGCTCGGCATCCCCGAGACCGACCAGGAGGCGGCCCGCGACCGCGCCGACGCCTCGCTGCGCACCGACCCCGGCGCGCCGATGGAGGTCGCGGCGGACAACATCGGGCAGAGCGAGTTCTTCGCCGACTACATCGCCTGGCGCGTCGACCATCCGTCCGACGACCTCATGACCGACCTCCTGCAGGCCGAGTTCGAGGACGAGACGGGAACGACGCGCCGCCTCACGCGGGAGGAGGTGCTCATGTACGTGAGCGTGCTGTCCAGCGCCGGGAACGAGACGACCAACCGCCTCGTCGGCTGGATGGGCAAGGTCCTGGCCGAGCACCCCGACCAGCGGCGCGAGCTGGTCGGGGACCGCTCGCTCGTGGCGAACACGATCGAGGAGCTCCTGCGCTTCGAGCCACCCACGCCCCACGTCGCCCGCTACGTGACGAGCGACGTCGAGCTCCACGGGGTGACCGTGCCGGCCGGCAGCGCCCTGCTGTGCCTCAGCGGGTCCGCGAACCGCGACGACGGGAAGTTCCCGGACGCCGACCGGTTCGACATCCACCGTGCACCCGGACCGCACCTCACCTTCGGCTACGGCATCCACTACTGCCTCGGCGCCGCGCTCGCCCGCCTCGAGGGTCGGGTCGCCCTCGACGAGGTGCTCACGCGCTTTCCCGAGTGGGACGTCGACTGGGACGGCGCCGAGCGCGCCCCCACGTCGACGGTGCGGGGCTGGGAGCGGCTGCCGGTCACCACGCCCTGACCGCGTTTTGTCCCGGGGACAAAGCTCGTGGGCGGGACGCGTGTTGCGCCTCGCCGCGTCGCCGCCGCCTGCGGCGGCGGCCGCTTGGGCTGGTCAGGAGGCCGGCGGAGCCGGCCTCTTTCGCGATGGTGGGGGCGGTCGGGCGGGCGTCAAGGACGAGCTCGCTGCGCTCGGCCGCCTGCGGCGGCTCCTTGACCCCCGCCCGACCGCCCTTGGTCGCTTGCATCGGTGCCCGAGGGCGTCGGCGACACGCTTGTGGCGCTTCCTTGCCCCCGATCGCGTTTGTACGCGGAAACGGTCGCCATGGCGACCGTTTCCGGGGACAAAAGCTCGTGGGCGGGACGCGTGTTACGCCTCGCCCTGTCGCCGCCGCCTGCGGCGGTCATGGTGCTAGTCGATCGGCTAGCTCTACGCGGGGGCCGGTAGCCTGGTGGTGTGGATTCCGCCCAGGTCGACGTCGTTCCCACCGTGAGGTCGCCTGCGCTCAGTGCCGCCCAGGCCCGCATCGTCGCGGTGGCCCTCGACCTCTTCGCCCGGCACGGCGTCGGGGGGACGTCGTTGGGGATGATCGCCAACGAGATCGGCGTGACCAAGGCCGCCGTCTACCACCAGTACAGGACCAAGGAGGAGATCATCCTCGCGGCCGCCGAGGCCGAGCTCGCCCGGCTGGAAGCGCTCCTCGAGGTCGCGGAGGCCCAGCCGTCCGGGCCGCAGGCGCGCGAGGCCCTGGTCACCCAGATCGTCGACCTCACCGTCGAGCGCCGCCGAACGACGAGCACCATCCTGAGCGACCCCGTCATCGTCCGGCTCTTCGCCGAGCACGAGGAGCTGCGGAGCACGATGCACCGGCTGTCGCGACTCCTGAAGGGCGACGACGGCCGACCCGGGGACCGCGTCCCGACGGTCGTGCTCCTGGCGGCGATCAGCGGCGCCGTCATGCATCCGCTCGTCGCCGACCTCGACGACGACTCGCTGCGCTCCGAGCTCCTCGTGGTCGCCCGGCGTCTCTTCCAGCTCGACTAGCCGGGGTCACCCGTGGGCGGGCTCGACGAAGTCCATCCGGACGCGGGTCAGCGTCGAGGTCTTGATCCGCCAGCCACCGCCGACCTTCTCGTAGGTCTCGTGGTAGTGGCCGTAGCCGCGCAGCTCCCGGCCGTCGGGCCAGCGGAGCTGGTCCTCCATCGCCCAGACCCCGGTGGCCGTCGACGGGGAGGTGACCTCGATCTCGGGTGTGTGGCCGTGGTGGACGGTGACCACGTCGCCGATCGCCTCCCGGAGGAACGCCACGAACGGTACGGCTCCGGTGACCACGTTGCCGCCCGACGCGGTCGTGTCGATGACGACGTCGTCGGTGAAGACGTCGGTCAGGGCATCCCAGTCCTTGCTGTCGATGGTGCGGAAGTACCGGGCCTTGAGCTGCTTGATCGCCTCGACATCCTCCAGGGTGCTCGGCACGTGGCCGCCCACCGGCTGGAGCAGCACCATGGTGAAGGTGCGCTGCGCGATCCGCCAGCCGTCGTCGCCCTGTCGCAGCCGGTCGTCGTAGTACCCGATCGCCCGTACCCCGGTGGCGTTGTCGGGGCCCATGACGACGGCGTCGACGTAGCTGCGCGCGGCCACGGCGTCGCCGTCGCGCTCCACCGCCTGGTTGGTGATGCGGTGCAGGGTGTGACCGCAGGCGGCGTGTGACAGCTCCATCCACGACGTGAGCGCGTCGGCGTCGTGCCAGCGACCGATGTCGCCGTAGTCGGCCTCGCAGTCGTCGGTGAAGCAGCTCCGGAACAGCGACCAGTCGCGCCGATCGATCCCGGTCGCGTAGCGGACCAACAGCTCGGCGACGTCCTGGCGGGTCTCCCGATCGACCTGCGGCGCGCTCACGACCGGGCCTGCCCGTCGCCGGCCGCGCCCATGATGCTCACGCGTTCGAGCATCATCGTGACACCCTCGGAGGCGCCGGCCACGAGCGCCCAGGGGCCGTAGCGGTCGGCGAAGTCGGCATCGTCGATGGTCACGGTCGAACGTCCTGCCACGCCGCCGACGCTAGCCGTTCGGCTACCCCCCGGCGCCCGGTCAGCAGGCCGTGTGAAGCGGGCGCCGGGCGACCATCATGCGATCTGCATGAGGACAGCCGGGAGCCGCCGCGAGATGATCACGAACGTGCGCGACGGTGTGGCCGCGATGCGGGCGCGGTTGGAACGACTGCTCGTCTGGCGTGTGTGGGAGCGCATGCTGGAGGTCGAGTTCGTCGATCGCAGCGTGGCGCTGGCCGGGAAGCTGTTCGTCTCGTTCTTCCCGCTGGTGATCGTCGTGGCGGCGTTCATGCCCCCGAGCATCCGCGCGTCGATCCTCACCACGGTCACCGTCCGGCTGGGCGTCCGGGGCGACGCGCTGGAGGTCGCCAGGGACGCGTTCGCGTCGAGCGAGGACGTCCGCAAGGCCACCGGGTTGCTCGGTCTGGTGCTCACCATCTTCTTCGCGACGTCGTTCACGACCGCGTTGCAGCGCGTGTACCTCCGTGCCTGGCGGCGGCCGCCCCGCGCCGGCGGCGCCGGCTCCTACTGGCGGGGGGTGGCCTGGCTGCTGGCGACGCTCGTGACCATGGCGGTGCTCGGCGGCCTGCGGGGCGCCGTCGGCGGTGGGTTCGGCCTGGGCCTCTTCGCCGTCGTGTCGCTCGTCGCGACCTCGGGGCTGTGGTGGTTCAGCGCATGGTTCCTGCTGCTGGGCGACGTGCGCGCCCGGACGCTCGTCCCCACCGGGGTGATCACCAGCGTGGCGCTGGCCGGGTTCGCCCTCTCGGCCACCGTCTGGATGCCCGACGTGGTGACGAGCAACCAGGCCCAGTTCGGCTTCTTCGGTGTGGCTCTCGCGCTGGTCACGTGGTTCTCGGGCGCCGCGATCTGCGTCCTGGTCGGGGCGTGCGCCGGCCCGGTCTTCGCGGAGGACACCGGGTGGGTCGGGACGTTCGTCCGCGGGGGCCAGCCCGGCACCCTGGTCGACGGCGCTCTCCCGGCCCTGCCGCCGCCCACTCGCGAGCTGAGCCTGCGCGACGCCTTCCAGACGACCGACGGCACCTGACCCTGGGCCGCCCGAGCGGCCCCCAGCGGTCGGTCGGCTGTCGGTCAGCGCCCGCGCCGCTCCTGGCGCCGGTCGACCCGGTTCCTGGTCCTCTCGGCGGTCCCGACGACCACCGCGGTCGTCACGGCGGCTCGTGCCACTGGTCGGCGTCGCAACATGTCGGTCTCCTTGTCTCGCGTGTCAGGGTGTCGTGGATGTGCCGGTCAGCCGGCGGCGAGCGCGGCCTCGGCCGCCTCGATCAGGTCGTGGGGGATGCGGGAGCCCTCGATCACGACGGCACCGGAGTCGCGCAGCGCCTCGACGAACGGGGCCGCCCACACGTCCTCCCATATGAGCAGGGCGGCCGACGAGTTGGGCTCGAGATCCGCCGCCGCGTAGTCGACGTCGTCGTCGCTGATGAAGCCGCCGACCTCGCCGTCCAGGGCGGCGAACAGGGCCACGTCGTGGTGGTCCTCGAAGTCGATCGCCGCGACGTTGCCGTCGGCGTCCTTGCTGATGAACACGAGGTCGAGGATGCGGATCGTGCCGTTGTCGACCAGCTTCGCGAGCTCCGGGGCGATCTCGCCGTTGAAGTGGTTGCCGGGAAACCCCAGGATGATGTACTCGACGGGGCCGATAGCCATGCGCGTCTCCTCTCGGTGGGTGACGGACCGACCGTACGGAGGCGCGGCTCTCCCGTCGTCACCCGGGAGGGATGATGTCCCCCACGGCGTCCCGGTGGCGGTCCGTTCGTCACGGTGCACGGTGCTCGAGACGGACGTGGCGCGTGCGCAGGGCCTTCCTGAGGGTCTGGTACAGGCCGAGGTCGTGGACGACGAGCGTCGCCGGGCCACGGTCGGCGACGTGCAGCTCGAGCACCCTGGCATCGCCGATCGACCACACGACGCGGCCGTCGGCGCCGGCGACCTCGGGCGCCATCTCCCGGCGCCGGACCGGGAGCCCCCAGTAGCTGGTGGCGTGGTCGGCGACGATGGCCTCCACCGTCGGGTCGATGCGGGCCAGCGTGCGCCGGTAGCGCCAGAGGGCCGGGTTCGCGCTGGCCATTGCCGAAAGCGTAGGACGGGCGTGGCCCCGGGAGGCCGGCGCTACGGGCGTGATCGTTCGTAGAGGTCGATGAACTCGTCGACCGACATGCGGGCGATGGCCTCGCCCACCACGTCGAGGGCGAGGTCGTCGAGCCGCCTGAACCGCAGGCAGCTCTTGCCCATGTCCAGCGTCTTGCCGCTCGCCTCCCACCGCGCCCGCAGCCAACGCTGCGAGCCGTCGTCGCCGTAGACCCCGAGGAGGTAGATCGCCATGTGGCGCTTGTGGTTGGCGAGCGACGCCACGGCCAGCGGCTGACCGTTGTACGTCGTCGGGTAGCGCTCGAGGGGCACCACGTAGCTGATCATCCCGTACTGCATGACCTCCTCGAACCCGGCCGGGAGGTGGTCGAGGACGACCTGGCGCACGGCGCTCAGCGCCGCCCGCCGGTCATCGGGAAGCTCGGCCAGGTAGCCCTCGATCGTGACCGCGTCGCTCCGCACCCGCCCAGCGTGCCACGATCGGCCCCGGTCGCCGGTCGCCGGTCTCTGGCCGCGGGCGGGTCGCGGCGCCATGATGTGGGTGGGCGCCGGCAGGGACGGAGGCGTCCGCTCAGGGAAGGGGCGCGGGCGATGACGGGCGAGCCGGTGTTGCGGGTGGCGACCGCCGATGACCTCGATGCGATCGGGGCGGTGATGCGCGCCTCGGTGCTCGAGCTGTTCCCGGCGTACTACGACGAGCGGCAGACGGCGAGCGCGGCGGTGCACATCGCCCACGTCGATCCGATGCTGGTGGCGGACGGCACGTACTTCGTGCACGAGGCGGGCGGCGCCGGGGGCGAGATCGTGGCCTGCGGCGGTTGGAGCCGCCGGGGCCGGCTGTACACGGGCGACGGCGACCACGACGGCGACGACCGGCTGCTCGACCCCGCCACCGAAGCGGCGCACGTCAGGGCCATGTTCGTGCGCCGAGACTGGACCCGGCGGGGACTGGGGCGGGCGATCCTGGAGGCGGGACGCGACGCGGCCCGGGCCGAGGGGTTCCGGCGGCTCGACCTGGGCGCCACGCTGCCCGGCGTCCCGCTCTACCGGGCGTTCGGCTTCCGGGAGGTCGAGCAGTTCGAGCTCGTCATGCCCGACGGCGTGGTCATCGAAGGCGTCCTCATGGACCGGGACGTCGCGTGACCGGGGAGTTGCACCTCGCCTGGGCGGCCGCGGCCATCATCACCTCGGCCACCAGGTTGTAGGCGGTGCGCCACGCGGCGTCGAGCGCCTCGTCCCAGCGCGGCCCCAGCGCCGCGGCGAGGGCCTCGACGAGCGGCGTCGCCCACCAGCCGGTAGTGGCGGGTCTGGACGCCGTAGCCGACGTGGCGGGCCGCGAGGTCCCGGAGCCGGGAGGCGAAGGCGTCGAACGAGACGATCGCCTCGACGATGGCGGCCAGCTCGTCGCTGAACTTGACCGCCATGACGTCGGCGTCATAGCCGAAGAGCTCCTCGACGGCGGGGTCGGCGGCGAACAGGCGCCGGTAGAAGTCCCTGGCCACGGCCCGCCGCTGGTCGCCGAGGGCGGCGTACGACGAGCGCACGAGGTCCACCTGCTCGGGCGTCATCGGTCGTACCGCTGCAGGCACTCGGCGAGCTCGGCGCGGCTCGACACGCCGAGCTTGTCGTAGACGCGGCCGAGGTGGTTGTCGACCGTCCGGACGGACAGGTACAGCCGCTCGGCGATGACCCGGCTCGTGCAGCCGGCCGCCGCCAGCGCCGCGATCTCGCGCTCGCGGTCGGTGAGGGGGACGACCCCGGATGCCCGGACGAGCGCTGGCGGGCGCGCGCCCTCGCACCGGGCCTCCAGGTCGTCGGCACGCCGGTCGGAGGCCACGGCCCGGCGCTGGTCGCGGCGGCGCCGCCACTCGTCCGCCGCAGCCGCCGCGGACTCGGCGGCCAGGACCAGGGCACCGAGCGCCTCGAAACGCTCGGCGCACCCGTCCAGGGCCGGGGCGTCGCGGGCCACGACGGCCGCCGCGTGCGCCGCCCGGGCGGCCACCAGCTCGCTGTCGGTCAGCCCGGCCAGGGTGGCCAGCCGGGGCGCGGCCTCGGCCGCCGCGCCCAGCCGGGCCGCGTCGTGCAGCAGCCAGGCGGCGGCCGGCACGTGGCCCGAGACCTCGGCGTCCGCCGCCGCGGCCAGCAGCAGGGCGCGGGCCGCTGCAATCTCACCGGCCGCGACGAGCGCCCAGGCCCGCCCGAGCGGCTGCTCGGACGCCAGCAGGCCGAACCCCGGCCCCGAGGCCTCCGCCTCGTCGGCGCGGGCGGCCGCGGCTGCGGCGTCGCCGCGCAGGCCGTATGCCGCCGCGGCGACCGCGAGCGCCGCCGGGCGCAGACCCTCGAGACCCGACGTGTCGATGGCGGCGCAGGCCCGGGCGCTCCAGCCGAGCGCGGTCTCGGGCAGGCCCTGGGCCAGCGCGCACCGGGCGAGGTGGACGGTGATCCAGATCACACCCAGGGGCGCCCCGGCCCCTGCCGCGACCTCGAACCACGGCCTGGCTCTGGCCTCCGCCTCGCCGAGCCGACCAGCCTGCGTGAGGGCGAAGAGGAGGTTGATCCGGTGGGTGCCCGGCGACGAGATCGCCAGCTCGTCCCCCAACGCCTGGTGCTCGCGTGCGGCCCGCCGGGCGACATCGATCGCCTCGGCGGTGCGGCCGGTCAGCGCGAGGGCCTGGGCCCGGGGGATGGCGGCGAGCACCCGCAGCCGGGGTGTCGCCGGCACCAGGTCGTCGAGGATCGCCAGCGCCTCCCGTGGGCGGCCGGACAACGACAGCACCTCCGCCTCGCCGGCCCGGAGCTCGTCCCGGGCATCGGCCGTGGCGACCCGGCCCAGCGCGTCCCGGCCGACGGCCACGGCGTCGTGCTCCCGGAGGCAGCCCCGCATCAGGTTGCGGCGCCGCACGGTCGCGATCCGCACCACCTCCTCGTCACCGACGGCCCGCTCGCTCGCGGCGGACAGCACCTCCGCCGCCTCGTCGAACGATCCGAGGTTGTAGAGCGACTCGCCGAGGACCAGACCGGCGGCGGCCGACGGCCGCGAGGCCAGCGCAGCCCGAGCCAGCCGCTCCGCCTGGCGCCAGCTCAGGCCGTAGCGCGCCAGCTGGGCGGCCTGGAGCAGGAGGTCGGGGTCCCCTCGGCCGGTCGCCTCCAGCCGCCACGTCGCGATCCGGGTCGCATCCTCCCGGCGCCGGGCGCCCCAGGCCTCGACGGTCTCGGCCTGCCGCAACAGGATCGATCGGCGCCGGAGCGCCGGCAGCCTCGCCCGCAGCACGTCGCCGTGCGTCGGGTGGGCGAGTCGCACCGACTCGCGGCGGCCGTCGGTCTGCACGACGATCAGGCCGTGGCGCTCGAGCCCCTCCAGCACCGTCAGGCCGGCGGCCGCCTCGAGCTGGCCCAGGCCGAGCGGCTCGCACAGCGCCAGCAGGTCGAGCACGTCGTGCGCCGGCGGCTCGAGCGCC
Organism: uncultured Acidimicrobiales bacterium; assembly: GCA_963830865.1. Taxonomy (GTDB): domain Bacteria; phylum Actinomycetota; class Acidimicrobiia; order Acidimicrobiales; family VFJN01; genus ZC4RG19. The sequence continues at coordinate 134,433 of CAWHNU010000007.1, forward strand.
GCCAACCGCACCTCGACCAGCTCGCGCAGCCGGTCCGGCGCCGGCAGCGGCCCGTCGAGGAACCAGGTGCCGTCCCGCCGCACCAGCGCCTCCCGCTCCTGGGCGCCGAGGACCAGCTCGCGCAGCGCCAGGACGTTGCCGCGGCTCGTCCGCCACAGCTCCGCCGACGCCGCGCCGTCGAGGGGGCCCTCGAGCGCGACGTGGAGGAGCGTGTCGACGCCGATCGGGTCCAGGTCGGCGAGGTCGACGCGGATGCCGCGCTCGTCGCGCCACCAGCGGACAACCGTCTCGGGCGCCGCCTCGCCGCCGACGATCGTGGCGATGCAGAACAGCACGCCGCCGGCGAGCAGGCGGTCGATCACGCGCAGCGACCAGTCGTCGACCTGGTGGGCGTCGTCGAGCACCAGCACCGGCACGCCGCTCTCGCCCGCCGCCGGCGCGAGGGCATCCCGGGTGCCGTCGAGCAGGCGGGCGAACGCGCCCGGCCCGGTGGCGCCGTCGTCGCGGAGCTCGCTCAGCACGGAGGTCGGCAACAGGTGGACGATCGGGCCGAACGGGATCTCGCCGCCGGCGCGGTCGGCCGCCGCCCGCAGACCCCGGCGTCCGGCCGCCACCGCCACGTCGAGGCACTCGTCCGCGAGGCGGGTCTTGCCCACGCCGGGGGGACCGTAGATGCACAACGCCTGGCACCCCGGATCGGCCAGCGCGCGGGTGAACCTGTCGAGCTCGTCGCGTCGGCCCACCAGCGGCCACCGTGTCGCGACGGGCATTGCCACCGAGAGTACCGGCCCGCGCCACGGGCGCCCGGGGGAGCCCGGCGCCGGTCGACGGTTCAGCCGTGATCAGGAGGGACAGGGTGGGTGGGCCAGCGATTCGGCCGCAGGGGTGACGACGATCTTGCAGTGCTCCTCGGGATCGCCGAGCGCCTCGAAAGCCCAGGCGACGCCGTCGAGGCCCACCTCGGCGGTGACCATCGGGGCCACGTCGATCTCGCCCTCGGCGATCGAGCGGAGGCTGGCGGCGAACTCCCCCGGGTCGTAGCCGAGCACGAACTGGACGTTCAGCTCCTTGGCGATGCCGTAGAAGGGCGTCACCGTGTCGTCCTCCATGCACACGCCGACCACGACGATCCTGCTCTGGGCGGGGGCCCGGCGCAGGATGTCGTCGATGACGCCGGGGACGCCGATGGCCTCGAACGCCACGACCGGCCGGCCCTGGCCGACCCGGCCGTAGGCCGCCCACGCCGTCTCCTGGCGCGGATCGACCGCCTCGTGGGCGCCGAGGGTCACCGCCAGCGCCCGACGTGCCGGCGAGAAGTCGGCGGCGACGATCGGCGCCACGCCCCGGAGCGCCAGCGCGGCGATCACGGCCAGACCCACCGGGCCGGCGCCGAGCACGACGGCCCCGTCCGCCGAGCCGATCTGCGAGCGGTTCACGGCATGCAGGCCGACCGCCATCGGCTCGGTCAGCGCCGCATGCCGGGCCTCGAGCCCGTTGGGCACCTCCACCAGGAGCGGGGCGCTGAGCAACATCCGCTGGGCGTAGCCGCCCAGCACGTCGTTGCTGTAGACGATCGGTCGGATGGCCGACGGGCCGACCAGGATCGGGATCGACGTGACCAGCGTGCCGGGCGGGAACGTCGCCGTGTCCGGCCCCGCGTCCAGGACCTCGGCGGCGAACTCGTGGCCCATGTAGACGTCGCGATCGAGGTCGACCTCGGGGCCGCCGAGGTCGGGCAGGCCCTCGACCTGCCGGCCCAGCGCGATCGCCCGGTGGCTGTGGCGGGCGAAGTGGAGGTCGGAGCCGCAGATCCCGCACGCCCGCACCTCGACGAGCACCTGGCCTGCGGCCGGGCACGGGCTCGGCGATGTCGTCGCGCACCACCATCTCGCCCCGGCTGAGCACGGTCGCACGCATCTTGCCCCCTTGGCCCGCAGACCCGACACTGATATCGGTACCATTGTGGCTCTCGGCACGCAAAGGCGTTCTGACAGCGGATTCGTACCGCTGTGGCACTGAGCGCTGTCAGAACCAAAACCGACAGCCGTGTCGACACCGGGCCGGGGGTCCACTAGGTTGCGGTTCGCCTACATCGGTGCGTTTCACGAGGGGGACAACGGTGGCACACGAGTTCCTGTCCGAGGGGTGGTTCGAGGCAGTCGAGGCGCTCGGCCCGCCGCCGCCGCCGTCCGGCCCCGACCCGGGCCCGATCAACCTGGTGGTGACGCGCGCCGCCGGCGACGAGGTCCAGCTCCACATCGCCGGTGGGGCGATGGTCCGGGGCCTCGACGAGGCCGCGCCGACGACGCTGACCACGCCCTACGACGTGGCCAAGGCGCTGTTCGTCAAGCGCGACCAGCAGGCGGCGATGCAGGCGTTCATGTCGGGCCAGATCAAGGTCCAGGGCGACATGTCGAAGCTCATGTCGATGGGCAACGCCGCGCCGACGCCGGAGCAGGAGGCCTTCTCGCAGAAGGTCCTGGAGCTCACCGAGATCTGACGACACCGACAACCGTGTCGACATCCCTCCGGGTGGCCGTCGTCGGCGGAGGCATCGGCGGCCTGGGGAGCGCGCTCGCGCTCGCCCGGGCCGGCCACCGTGTGACCCTCCTCGAGCGCGACGCGCTGCCGGCCAGCGCCGATCCCGACGAGGCGTTCCGCGCCGAGCGGCGCGGGGCGCCGCAGTCGCACCAGACCCACGGATTCCTCGCCCGCCTCCAGGTGCTGCTGCGCGACCGGTTCCCCGACGTCCTCGACGACCTCCTGGCGGTCGGCTGCACCACGATGTCGACGACCGCCAACCTCGGCGAGCCACGGCCGGGCGACGAGGACCTGGCCGTCCTGATCGTGCGGCGCACCACGATCGACTGGGTCCTGCGCCGGGCGGTCCTGGCCGAGCACGGCGTCGAGGTCCGTACCGGCGTCGCGGTCGCGGGCCTGGTGGCCGATCCCGCCCGGCACGGGGGACCGCCCGCCGTCCGCGGGGTCCGGCTGCGGGACGGCGGCGTCCTCGACGCCGACCTCGTCGTGGTGGCCGGGGGGCGGCGCTCGCCCCTGCCCGCCTGGCTGGCGGACGCCGGGGTGACGATCCCCGAGGAGGTGGTCGAGAGCGGCCTGATGTACTTCACCCGCTGGTACCGGTACCCCGAGGGCCCGCAGTCGCTGCGGGACCCCAAGCTGGGCGGCGACCTCCGCTTCCTGAAGTTCCTCGGCGTCCCCGGCGACGGCGGGACCTTGTCGGTGACGCTGGCCGTCGCCACGCACGACGGCGAGCTGCGGGCCGCCCTGGCCGCGGCGGACCGGTTCGACCTGGCCTGCCGGCTGCTGCCCGGCCCCGACGGGTTCTTCGCCGACGGCCCGCTCGAGCCGCTCGGCGGTGTCAGGCCGATGGGCGGGCTGGTCAACCGCCTCCGCCGCTTCGTCGACGACGGCGGGCGCCCGCTCGCGGTCGGCGTCCACGCGGTCGGCGACGCCCACACCTGCACGAACCCCCTCTACGGCCGGGGCTGCACGCTGGCGATGGTCCAGGCGGTCCTCCTGGCCGACGCGCTCGCCGACCACCCGGACGACCCCCTCGCCCGCGCCGCGGGCCTACGAGGCGGCCTGCGCACGCGAGATCGAGCCGTGGTACCACTCGGCGCTGGAGCTGGACCGGGCGGGCGCCGATCCCGCCGGGCCCGGTGGCGGCGCCGGGCTGGCCGGGTCGGAGCAGGGCCGGGCCATGGCCGCGGTGTTCGCGGCCGCGGCCACCGACCCGGTCATCGGCCGGGCGATGGTGCGGTTCTGGAACCTGCTGGTCACCCCCGCCGGCCTCGCGGCGGACGCCGAGCTGATGGCCCGCATGGCCGAGGTGATGGCCCACCCCGAGGACCACCCGCTGCCCGCCCCGGTGGGCCCCACCCGAGAGGCGCTGCTCGCGGCCCTCGCGACCCCGGAGGAGGCGCTCCATGCCTGACGAAGAGGTCCGTTCCCGCACGCTGTCGACCAACGGCGTCGACCTGCACGTGGCCGAGGCCGGCGGGGAGGGGCCGGTCGTGCTGCTGGCCCACGGCTTCCCCGAGCTGGCGTACTCGTGGCGCCACCAGCTGCCGGCGCTCGCCGAGGCCGGCTACCGGGCCGTCGCCCCCGACCAGCGGGGCTACGGCCGGTCGAGCCGCCCCGAGGCGGTCGAGGACTACGACATCCACCACCTGGTCGGCGACCTCGTCGGGATCCTGGACGACCTGGGGGCCGAGCAGGCGGTCGTCGTGGGCCACGACTGGGGTTCGATGGTGGCGAGCCACCTGGCGCTGCTCCACCCCGAGCGTGTCGCGGGCTCGTCGACTGAGCGTGCCCCACCTGTCCCGGGGGGGCATGGCGCCGATCGCGGCGATACGCAACGCCATCGGCGACAACTTCTTCTACATGCTCTACTTCCAGGACCCGGGCGTCGCCGACGGCGAATTGGGCGGCGACCCCGCCCGGACCATGCGCCGGCTGCTGGCCGCCGCGCCGCTGCGGCCCGAGGCGGCGCCCGACCCCGCCCTGTTCGCCAACGACGGGCGCGGCTTCGTCGATCGGATCCCCGAGCCCGACGGCCTGCCGGACTGGCTGTCGGCCGAGGCGAGCTCGACCACTACGTCGAGGAGTTCCGCCGCACCGGCTTCACCGGCGGCCTGAACTGGTACCGCAACCTCGACCGCAACTGGGAGACCACCCCCGAGCTGGCCGGCGCCACGGTGCGGGCGCCGTCGCTGTTCGTCGCCGGCGCCCTCGACCCCGTCCTGTTCATGTCGCCGCCCGCCGCCGCCCACCCCGCGCTGGCCGACCACCGGGGCGACGTCGTGGTCCCCGGCGCCGGCCACTGGGTCCAGCAGGAGGCCCCCGGCGCCATGAACGCGGCCCTCGTCGGCTTCCTCGACGACGTCTGGCACGACAGGAGTGAGGAGCATCGCGCTGAGCCGCGACGTCGACGCCTTCCGGGCCGAGGCGGCCGCCTTCCTGGCCGGGGCCCAGGCCGCCGGCACGGCCTGCCCCGCCTACGGCGCCATCGTGCCGCCGGCGCTGCACGACCGGGCCCGGGCGTGGCAGCGGCAGCTGGCCGGCCCGGCTTCGCCGGCCTGCACTGGCCGGTCGAGCACGGTGGGCGCGGGCTCGGCCGGGCCCACACGGCGGTCTGGCTTGAGGAGTGCGCCCGGGCCCAGGTCTCGCCCTATCTCAACCTGCAGGGCCTGGTGCTGGCGGGCGAGGCCATCCTCCGCTCGGGCACCGACGAGCAGCGCCGGCGCTACCTGCCACCGACGCTGACCGGCGAGCTGCTGTGGTGCCAGCTGTTCTCCGAGCCCGGTGCCGGCTCGGACCTGACGAGCCTGGCGACCTCGGCGGTGGGCGACGGAGAGAGCTACCGGATCGACGGGACCAAGATCTGGTCGTCGAACGCCCAGCACGCCGAGTACGGCATCCTGCTGGCCCGCACCGACCCGCAGCAGCGGGGGCACCGGGGCATCTCGTTCTTCCTGCTCGACATGGCCACGCCCGGTGTCGAGGTGCGGCCGATCCGGCAGATGACCGGCGACGCCGAGTTCTGCGAGGTGTTCCTCGACGGCGTCGCGGTGCCGCGGACATCCCGGCTCGGCCCCTAGAACGAGGGCTGGCGGGTCGCCACCGAGGTCCTGCTCGACGAGCGCGGGTCGAGCGGCGGCCGGGCTTGTGAGCCTGGAGCGCCGGCTCGACCAGCTGCGCTCGCTGGCCGGCGACGACCCCGCCGGGCGGGATGCGCTGCTGCGGCTGTACGTGCGCGGCCAGGCGCTGCGCACGCTGCTGTTGCGCGGCGGCGACGGGGGGCCGGCGGGCGCCTCGTCGGCCAAGCTGCTGCGCACCGAGCTGGAATTCGACATAGAGCTGGCGCTGGCCTCGCCGGCGCGGGGCCGACGGCGCTGCTCGCCGGTCCCGCCACGGACCGGTTCCTCTACGCCCCCGGGATGCGCATCGCCGGGGGGACCAGCGAGATCCAGCGCAACATCATCGCCGAGCGCGTGCTCGGGCTGCCCCGCGGGCCGCGGTGACCGTCGGCTCGGCGGCGCCTGCCCGCGCTACGACGGCCGGACCAGCATGAGCAGGTCCCACTCGACCTCGGGGACCCGGCGCCCGCTGGCGGCCATGACGATGCTGCGGAACCGGCCGTCGAGGTGCGCGGCGCTCTGGCCGGCGAGGCCGAGGGCCCAGCGCAGCGTGCCGAGGACCTTCCACCAGCGGAACCGCTCCTCGTCGAAGGTGCCGCCTGCCGCCTCGTAACCGGCGACGAACGGCTCCCGGCCGGCGAAGCCGCCGATCTCCCGCCCGTCCTCCTTGAACCGCCACATCCGCAACGCGGGCCAGGCCACGTCCTGCATCGGGTCGCCGTGGCGCACCGCCCCCTCCCAGTCGAGGACGGCCTCCAGGCCCCGGGCACTGACCAGGACGTTGCCGTTGCGGACGTCGGTGTGCACGATCGTGCGCCGCGGCGGCGCCGCGGGGAGGTGGCGCTCGAGCCAGCGGATCCCGAAGGCGAGGGCCGGGCGGGGCAGCGGCAGGCCGGCCACCAGCTTGTCGGTGCCGGACAGCGCGGTCTCCGCCGGGTTCTCGGACGGGTCGTCGATCAGGTCGCCGGGCGCCTCGGCCGGGTCGACCCCGTGGAGCCGACCCAGCGCCTCGCCGAGCTGGGCCGCCACCCGCTCGCCGATCCCCTCGCCGTGCACCAGCCGCAGCACCCGCCGGGGCACCGACTCGCCGTCGACCCGGTCGGACAGGAAGAACGGGCCGCCGACGACGTCGGGATCGGTGCACACCGCGTGGATGTGCGGCACCGGGACGCCGTGCGCCTCGGCCAGGGCCCGCACGCCGGCTTCGGCGGTGATCGGGTTGATCTCGATCTCGGCCGTGGGCAGGATCGTCGCCACCAGCCGCAGGGTGCGGCCGGGGCCCTCGGCGTCGAATGCCACGTTGGCCCGGCGGGCGCCGGCCGACGAGGCGCGCAGCCCCGTGACGGTGAACGGCTCGCCGAAGTGCGCCGTGAGGAATCGGGCCAGGCCGTCGCCGAGCAGGGCGGACGCGCCCGTGGTGCCGCTGCTCAGATCCCCTCCCAGGCGTCGTGCCCCGGCTTGGCGATCGCCAGGTCGTCGCGGGCGATCGCCACCAGCGCGTCCCAGGCCCGCCGTTGGAACTCCGGGTCGTCGTCCGCCCGGATCCGCCGGGCGAGCCGGGCCGACAGGGCGGCAGCGCCGTCGCCGTCGTCCTCGTCCTCGCCGCCGAGCAGCGCCCGCAGCCGCTCGCGCTCGCGGGCGGCCGCGTCCGGGGCCGAGCCGTTCCTGGCGTTCCAGGATGCGGGCCAGGTTGGCGGCCACCCGGCAGCGGTGCTTGAGCGCATCCGGCAGCGCCGGCAGCAGGTCGTCCTCCAGCAGCTCGGCGATCGCGGCCAGCAGGTCCTCGGCGCTCGGCTGGTACTGCATCACGACCCCCCGGTCAGCGGCCCGTGAACACCGCGGGGCGGCGCTCCAGGAAGGCGGCCACGCCCTCGCGGTGGTCGTCCGAGCACGAAGCACTCCTGCAGGAGCCGTGCGGTCTCGCGCACGTGCTCGTCGACCGGACGGAACATGCCGGCGTACAACAGCTCCTTGATGCGGCGCAGGGCGAACGGGGACGCATCCAGGTAGCGCCGGGCCTCTGCCTCGGCGGCGGCGGCCAGCTCGTCGGGCTCGACCACCGCGGTGACGAACCCCAACCGGGCCGCCTCGCCCGCGTCGATGATCTCGCCGGAGAACAGGAGGCGCGCCGCGGCGCTCGGCCCGACCAGCCGGGGCAGCAGGAACGTGCCGGCGCCGGTGTCGGGAACGAGGCCCCGCAGGGCGAAGATCCACCCGAACCGGGCCCGGGTGCTGGCGATGCGGACGTCGCACTGGGTGGCGAACTCGGCGCCCATCCCGACGGCCGGCCCGTCCACGGCGGCGATCACCGGCTTGGGGCAGGCCACGATCGGCCACGGCGGCTGCGGCCAGTCCTCCCCGTCACCGGCACGCTCGCGGCGGCCGCGTGCACCGCGCTCGTCCTCGGCGGTGTCGGCCAGGTCGGCCAGGTCGGTGCCGGCGCAGAACGCCCCGCCGGCCCCGGTGACCACCACGGCCCGGGCGGCGTCGTCCGCGCCGGCCCAGCGCATGGCCGCCACGAACTCGGCGAGGACGGCATACGTCATGGCGTTGCGCTTCTCGGGTCGGTCGATGGTGACCGTCGCCACGCGATCGCGCACCTCGTAGTGGATGTGCCCCATGCCCACTCCTAGCTCCGCCCGAGGCCGATGGCACTCAGCCACAGGGTGCCCAGCGTCTCGGCGGCGGTCACGACGTCGTTCGCGCTCTTGCCCGGGCCGTCGCCCTCGATGAACCACCGGTGGGTGAACTCCTCCAGCATGGCGACCAGCGCTGCGGCCGCGATCCCGGTGTCGATGTCGGTCCGGACCTCGGCGGACTCGATGCCCTTGCGGACCCGCTCGATGCGACGGGCCCGCTCCCGCCGCCGGGTCTCCGCGATCTCGGGATCGAAGTTGGACGCCGCGTGCCAGACCTTCGAGAGATCGAGGTGCTCGACGTGGCCGGACAGGTACCAGAAGATCTCGGCCCGGATGCGATCGGCGAGGTTCTGGCTCCTGAGCTCGGGCAGCCGCTCGCGGGCGTCGGTGACCTGAATCGTGAGCGCGAGGAGGATGTCGCGCCGGCTGCCGAAGTACTCGTAGAACGTGCCGTGGCCCACGCCGGCCGCCTGGACGATGTCGGGCACGCTGGTCTCGTGGTAGCCGTTCTCGGCGAACAGGCGGCGCCGCGGCGTCGAGCAGGGCCCGGCGGGTCTCCTCGGCCTTGGGCGTGCGGCCGCCGGAGTTGCGGTTGGCGCGCGGCGCTGGGCCGGGGGCGCCCTCGTCCGACGTCTGCTTGACCGTCATGCGCCCATCCTACGACGGGTTGACACTCATGTCGGTTTTTGGCGATAGTCGCTGACGAGCGGACACCGCATGTGCCGGGCGCGGTCGGGTTCGACGACCTGGGTGGCAGTGCCGACAGCGATGTCGGCGCGAAGCTGCCCGTCGCTGTCGGCCGACGAGGGGAGAACAGCATGGCTGAGTTGACGGAGATCGCAGCGGGGCTCGAGTTCCCCGAAGGCCCGGTGGCCATGCCCGACGGCAGCGTCGTGCTCGTCGAGATGCTGGGGCCGCGGTCGACCCGGGTGCACCCGGACGGCACCAAGCAGACCATCGCCGAGATGCCCGGCGGCCCCAACGGCGCGGCGCTCGGCCCCGACGGCGCGATGTACGTGTGCAACAACGGCGGCTGCTTCTCGGCCCTCCGGATGGACGAGCGCGTGTTCCCGGGCCCGTTCCTGCGGGACGCGTACATCGGGGGCCGCATCCAGCGGGTGGATCTCGCCACCGGCACGGTCGAGGACCTGTACACCGAGTGCGACGGCTGGCCGCTGCGGTCGCCCAACGACCTGGTGTTCGACGGGCACGGCGGCTTCTACTTCACCGACCACGGCTTCACCGACCTCCAGGCCCGCACCGGCCATCCGACCGGCGTCTACTACGCCCGGGCGGACGGGTCGGCGATCCGCGAGGTGGTGTTCCCGACGGACGACCCCAACGGGATCGGGCTGTCCCCGGACGGAAGGACGCTCTACTGGGCCGAGACCATGCACGGCCGGCTGATGCAGCGGGCCATCGTCGCACCGGGTGAGCTGGCGCCCGCGGCGTTCGACGCCTCCGGCTGCCTCCACGGGTTTCCGGGCCTCCAGCTCCTCGACTCCCTGGCGGTCGACAGCGCCGGCAACGTCTGCGTCGCCACCCTGGTCAACGGGGGCATCTCGGTGGTGTCACCCGAGGGCGAGCTCGTCGAGTTCGTGGCGGTCGACGACATCCTGACCACCAACATCTGCTTCGGCGGCGACGACCTGACCACCGCGTACGTGACCGCGTCGAGCACCGGGCGCCTGCTGCGCACGGAGTGGCCGCGGCCGGGCGCCCCGCTCCATCACCTCAACGTGTGACAGGGACTCCGCGGACAAAACGCGAGGGGCACTAGGGTGCTGCGCCCATGGACGTCGGACTGTTCGTACCGCTCGGCAGCGCCAACGCCACGCCGGAGGTGGTGCGGGCGGTCGGGCGGGAGGCGGAGGAGCGGGGCTTCGAGTCGATCTGGGTGGCCGAGCACGTGGTGCTGTTCGACGAGTACGACTCGGCCTACCCGTACGACCCGAGCGGCCGGTTTCCCACCGACGGCGACGCCGGGCTGCTGGAGCCGTTCACGGCCCTGACCTACCTGGCGGCCGTGACCGAGCGGGTCCGGCTGGGGACCGGGATCTGCCTGGTGCCGCAGCGCAACCCGGTGTACACGGCCAAGGCCGTGACCGACCTCGACGCGCTGTCGGGCGGCCGGGTCGAGTTCGGCGTGGGGGTGGGCTGGCTGCGCGAGGAGTTCGAGGCCCTGGGCATGCCGTTCGACCGGCGCGGGCGGCGCGCGGACGAGTACCTCGCGGCGATGCGCAGCCTGTGGTGCGACGAGGTGTCCGAGTTCCACGGCGAGCTGTACGACCTGCGACCGTGCCGGATGTACCCCAAGCCGGTGCAGCGCCCGCACCCGCCCGTCCACGTGGGCGGCGAGAGCGACGCCGCCCTGCGCCGGGTGGCCCGACTGGGTCAGGGCTGGTTCTCCTTCGGCCGCCTGCCCGAGGACCTGCCGCCCGCCCTCGAACGGCTCGATGCGGCGCTGGCGGCCGAGGGCCGCAGCGCGCGACGACATCACGCTGACCGTGTCGCCCTACATGCACCCCGTCACGCCCGAGTCGGTCGGCCGCTACGCCGAGCTGGGCGTGGACCGGCTCGTGGTGGTGTGCCTGGCGTTCAACCTCGACATGTTGCGGACGCAGCTCGACCTGCTCGAGGCGACCGCACTCCGGCCCGCGCGGGGCTGAGGGACACGAGCCGGAGCGTCGGCGCCGCGATCTGCCCGACGTGACCGGCGCTACTGGACGGGGTCGGGGGCGCCGCCGGCCCAGCGCTGCTTGACCTCGTCGGTGATCTCGGCCATCTGCGCCGCCGGCTGGGTGATGCGGCCCTGGTTGCCGAACGGATCGCGGAAGCCGCAGTCGATGCCGTAGGGCTGCTCGGTCGGCTCCTCGAGGAACTCGACGCCCTTGGCCTTGAGCTCGTCGTAGGTCCGGCGGCAGTCGTCGGTCGTGAGGATGAGTGACAGGCCGAGGGCACCCTTGGTGACCAGGTCGCGGATCTGGGCGGCGACCTCGTCGGTCATCGTCGGCGGTCCCGGCTTCTGCAGCAGGATGTGGTGCTCGGGGTTGCCCGGCACGGTGACCGTGAGCCAGCGCATGAAGCCGAGGTCGAAGTCGGCGCTGACCTCGAGGCCGAGCTTGCCCACGTAGAAGTCGACGGCCTCGTCCTGGTCGAGCACGTAGATGCCGGAGTGGCTGATGTTGTTGAACATGGCCGGGACCCTAGGCAGGCACCCTGACCGCGGCTTCTCCGAAACTGCTCGGTCGGGCCCAGCTCATCGTGAAGCAGGTCGGCACCGGGTCCGGCGTCGGTGCGTGCCGGCGGAAGGCCGACGGCGATCGGCCCACGATGTCCCGGAAGGTGCGGCTGAACGTGCCGAGGCTGGCGAAGCCGACCGCGAAGCAGATGTCGGTGACGCTGCGGTCGGTGCTGGCGAGCAGGGCCATGGCCCGTTCCACCCGGCGGCGCTGCAGGTAGCGGTGGGGCGTCTCACCGAAGGTCGCCCGGAAGGTGCGGATGAAGTGCGCCTCGGACACCACCGCTATTCGGGCCAATGCCGGGATGTCCAGCGTGTGCGCGTAGTCGCGGTCGATGGCGTCCCGGGCGCGCAGCATCCACCGGTTGCGCTCCTCGTTCGAGCCGGGAGGGATCGCCGCGGACATAGCGGCGAGCCTACGCAGCAGGTCTTGGTGTGTGACGAGAGCCACAGCTATAGAACGTTGACGTATCGCTGTGAGACGTTAGCGTCTCGCAGAGAGACGCAGGCGTCTCGCACGCATGCCCGTCAGCGGTCCCCCAAGGAGCTCATCATGGCCTCTTCCCGGCTCGACGCAGCACCCGCGATCCCCCTGCACGAGCAACCCGCGATCCACGCCCGGCGCTGGTTCCTGCTGGCGATCATGTGCCTGTCGCTGGTCCTCGTCGTCATGTCGGTGTCGGGACTCAACACGGCGCTGCCGACGATGCAGCGCGAGCTCGGGGCCTCGGCGTCCGAGCTGCAGTGGATCGTCGACGCCTACGCGGTCCTGTTCGCGGGCCTGCTGCTGAGCGCGGGCGCGATCGGCGACCGCTTCGGCCGCCGGCGGGCACTGCTCGCCGGGCTTGCCGTGTTCGGGTTCGGCTCGCTGCTCGGCGGGCTGTCCGGCGACGCCACACAGGTGATCGCCAGCCGGGCGGTCATGGGCATCGGCGCCGCGTTCATCATGCCGGCGACGCTGTCGATCATCACGTCGATCTTCCCGCCGGAGGAGCGCACCAAGGCCATCGCCGTGTGGGCCGGGTTCGCCGGCGCCGGGGCCTCGATCGGTCCGATCCTGACCGGCGCCCTGCTCGAGGGCTACTGGTGGGGAGCCACCCTGCTCGTGAACGTGCCGATCGTCGTCGCGGTGTCGGCGGCGGTGTGGGCGTTCGCGCCCGACTCGCGCGACGAGGGCCACACGCCTCTCGACCCGGTCGGTGCGCTGCTGTCGCTCGTCGGGCTGAGCTCGTTGATCTTCGCCATCATCCAGGGCCCCGACGACGGCTGGACCAGCGGCCTCGTCGTCGCCGCCTTCGCCGCCGCCGCCGTGACCCTGTCGGCCTTCGTCGCGTGGGAACGGCACAGCGACCACCCGATGCTGCCGCTCGACGCTGTTCCGCGATCGCCGCTTCAGCGTCGGCAGCGGCGTGGTGACGGTCGCCTTCTTCGTCATGTTCGGGTTCTTCTTCCTCATGACCCAGTACCTGCAGTTCGCCCGGGGCTACTCGCCGCTGGAGGCCGGCCTCGCGACCCTGCCGCTCGCGCTCACCTTCGTGGCGGTCTCGCCCCGGAGCGCGGCGCTGGCCGAGCGGTACGGCGCTCCCCAGGTCATGGCGCTCGGGCTGGGGATCGTGGCGGTCGGCTTCGGCGTGATGACGCTGCTGACCACCGACACGCCGTACCTGGTGATCGCCGCCGGCTTCGTGCTGCTGGGCGCGGGGATGAGCATCACGGCCGCGCCCGCGACCGGCGAGATCATGGCGTCGGTGCCGCTGTCCAAGGCCGGCGTCGGCTCCGCCGTCAACGACACCACGCGTGAGCTCGGCGGGGCGCTCGGCATCGCCCTGCTCGGCAGCATCGCCACCAGCGCGTACCGGTCGAGCGTCGAGCTCGGCGGGCTGGGGCTGCCGGCCGGCGCCCGCGCCGGGGCCGAGGAGTCCATCGGCGCCGCCAGCGCGGTCGCGGCGAGCGTGCCGGGCGGCGGCCAGGTGGTGGCGCACGCCGCGTCCGCCTTCACCGACGCCTTCACGTTCACCAACACCGTGGCGCTCGGCATCGCCCTCGCCGCCGCGGCCAGCGTGCTGGCCTTCTCGCGGCGGCGCGGCAGCGAGCCGGCGGTCGATGACACGATCGAGGACTTCGACTTCGATCTGGTGCCCGTGGCTGCCGCCGAAGCGCGAGAATGACCCGATGGCCGACCTGGTCGCCGCCGGCGGCGCCGCCATCGAGCAGGACCCCCGCGTCGAGCGGTCGCGCCGGGTGATCCTGGAGGCGGTTCTGTGCGAGCTCGGCGAGGTCGGGTACGGGGCCCTCACCATCGAGGCCGTCGCCCTCCGGGCCGGTGTCGGGAAGAGCACCATCTACCGCCACTGGCCCGGCAAGCTCGAACTGGTCGAGGACGCGTTCCGGACGCTGAAGGCGTCGGTCGTCGTGCCCGAGGGCGGGACGCTGCGGGAACGGGTGATCTCGATCATCGAACAGGTCGCGGGCCTCGTCCAGGAGTCGACGTACGCCACGTGCATGCCGGCACTCATCGACGCCGCCGAGCGCGACCCCAAGGTGCGCGACTTCCACAACCGCTTCAGCGCCGAGCGGCGCGCGGTCCTCGTCGGCGTCCTCCGTGACGCGGTGGAGGCCGGGGAGCTCCCGCCCACCACCGACCCCGAGCTCCTGGCCGACGCGCTCGTGGGGCCCATCCTCCTGCGCCGGCTGATGCTCGCGCAGCCCGTGGGGCCCGAGATCGCCGCCGCGCTCGTCGATCAACTGCTGCCCGGACCACCGACATGACGTCCCCCACCAACGGGGACCCCGCCGCCGGGTTCGACCTGGCCGAGACCGACCGGCTGCTGACGACCACGCGGGCGGTGCGCAAGCGCCTCGATCTCGGGCGCCCGGTGGCGCGCCAGGTCGTGCTCGACTGCCTGCAGGTGGCGCTGCAGGCGCCGTCGGGCGGCAACACCCAGCCGTGGCGCTGGCTGGTCGTCGACGACCCCGATCTCCGCGCCGGGCTGGCCGACATCTACCGCAAGGCGTACGGGCCGTACATCGAGATGCAGAAGGCGGCCATCGCCGCCGCCGGGGGCGACCGGGACGGCCCCATCCTGCGCAGCTCGGACTACCTGGCCGAGCACCTGCACGCGGTGCCGGTACACGTGATCCCGTGCCTCCTCGGCCGGATGCCGGAGCGGCCGACGACGGCCGACACCGCGGGGTTCTACGGGTCGATCCTGCCCGCGGTGTGGAGCTTCATGCTCGCCCTCCGCAGCCGCGGGTTGGGCACCGCCTACACGACCCTCCACCTGCAGCACGAGCGGGAGGCGGCCGAGCTGCTCGGCATCCCCGACACGGTCACGATGGTGGCCCTGCTGCCGGTCGCCCACGTCGCCGGCGACTTCCGGCCGGCGGACCGCAAGCCGGCCGAGGCCGTCACCTACTGGAACGGGTGGAAGCGGCGGGCCTGACCCGGCGGCCGGGCACCGGCCGGGGGTGCCATGTGTCATACGCGCTCGCTTGAAACATCGAGCGTTGCAGGCTGGTCGGAGTGGGAGCCCCGAGCGCGAGGTGCCGACGACGATGGCCGTGATGCGAGGACGTGAACCGAGCGTGTTCTGGCGGCGCGCCCGCCGGGACCAGCAGCGGTCGATCCAGCCGGTGGGGCCCGCGCTGCCGCGGGGAGCGATCGTGCGCGTCCCGGGCCGCGGCGATGTGTTCGTCCGCTACGCGGCCGGTCGGCCCGGAGCGCCGACGGTGCTGCTCCTGCACGGGTGGATGGCCTCGGCCGATCTCAACTGGCCGGGCACGTTCGACGCGCTGGCCGGCCGGTACCACGTGCTGGCGATGGACGTGCGGGGCCACGGTCGGGGCATCCGCAGCACGGAGCCGTTCAGCTTCGAGGACTGCGCCGACGACGCGGCCGGGCTGCTGCGCGAGCTGGGGGTGAAGGGGGCGGTGGTCGTCGGCTACTCGATGGGCGGCCCGATCGGGCTGGTGCTGGCCCGACGCCACCCGGCCCTCGTGCGCGGCCTGGTGCTGGTGGCGTCCTCCGCCGAGCTGGCCCGCACCGGCCTCGGGCGGGGGCTCGCGGTCGCCGTGCACCTGCTCGGCGCGCTGGTGCGGTCGGGGCTGCCCGACCGGGTGCTCCGCGAGGTGGTGCGCGTCCGCCCGCCGGTCCTGGGCGACCTTGCCGAGCTCGCGCCCTGGCTGGCCGGCGAGGCCAAGCGGCTGCATCCCGGCGACATCGTGGGGGCCGGCCGGGCCATCGCTGCGTTCGACGCCCGACCGTGGCTCGGCGAGCTGCGGGTGCCCGCCGCGTCGGTGGTCACCCGCCGTGACCTGGCCGTCGGCCCGGACAAGCAGCGAGCCACCGCCGCGGCGCTCGACGGGGCGGTCGTCGAGGTCGACGGCGGCCACGCGGTGTGTGCGACCGACCCGGCGCTGCTCGGCACCGCGGTCGGCCGCGCGGTCGACCTCGTCGTCACGGCGCGGGGCGCGGCGCGCGACCGGTGGCTGGTCCGCGCCGTTCGACCGCTGGCGCCGGGCCGACGCCGACGAGGCGGTCGCGCCCGCCGGCCCGCTCGACGTGGCCGTCTGAGCGAGCCGCCACGCGCCGATCGCGACGCTCCTAGAGTCGCCGTGTGCGCGTGGTGGTCGAGCAGGTCATCCAGACCGCGACGAAGGTGCTCGACGGCGGGCTCGCCGCCCGGGAGGCGGTCACCGTCCTGGCCACGCTGACGCGCGAGGCCGTGCCCGCCGCCCGGGACCTGCGCCGGGCAGATCCCGAGCGGGCGGCCACCTACCGGGAGCTGATCCTGGTCCTCGGGCGGGAGCTCCGGCGCCGGGAGCCGGCGAGCGACGACCCGCGGCATCTCCACGCCGTGACGGAGGACCTCGCCCAGGTGCTGGAGGCGCTGGCGTGACGGCCCCGTCTCGATCGACGAGATACAGCCGTTCCTCGCCGCGGCGGACGTCCTGTGGGACACTCGGAGACGTCCGCTAGCCGTCCCATCGACTGATCGGGCTCGTGGTGCTCGAACCATGACGCCGGCGAATCCCGGCCGTCACCCATCGTCGGAGCGGTCATGACCCACGCGGTCGTGGCGCCGGCGCTCCGGACTGGTGCGAGCCCGCTCGACGTGCGACCGCCGGGGGAGCCGTACTACCGCCATCCCGGCGACGTGCTCCGGCTCGTGCTGTGGGCGGTGGCCGCCGTGGCGCTCGCCCTGCTGATCTCGGTGGCGACGGCGTCGACCGCGGGGGTCACCACCGACCTCGGGCGGGCCGCGGAGCGTCTGGCGCCCGCCATCCGGGCGCTCGCGCTGGCGCTGGCCCAGGTGGGTGCCGTGGTGGTCCCGGTGACCGTCGTCGTGGTGCTCGCGATCCAACGTCGCTTCCGGCGGCTCGGGTTCGTCGTGTTGGCCGCCGGGGTCGGCGCCGCCCTGCTCACGCTGGTGGACGCCGGGCTCGACCTGCCCGGACGGGTGCCCGGCGCGATCAGCACCGGCACCTGGGTGGCGTCGACCCGGTTCCCGTCGCTCGCCTTCCTGGCGGGCGCCGCGGCGGTCATCACGGTCGGCAAGCCCTGGCTCTCCCACCAGTGGAGGCGAGCGGCCGACGTCGGGCTCGTGGCCCTGGCGGCGGTGATGGCGCTGGCCGGCAGCGCCGGCGGGCCCGGGTTGCTCCTCGCCATCGCGGTGGGGGCCGCCGCGGGGTGTGCGCTGCTGGTGGCCTTCGGCGCCCCGAACCGGCGCCCGTCCGCGGCGGCGATCGCCGACGCCCTGCGGCAGGCCGGCCTCGACGTGGCCGGGCTGGCGCTCGAACGCGCGGAAGGCGGGCGCGCCCAGTTGTACGTGGCCACCTCGACCGCGGGGGTCCGGACGTTCCTCAAGGTCTACGGGCGGGACAGCCGTGATGCCGACGTCCTCTACCGCGGCGCCCGGGTGCTGCTGCTGCGGGGCCCGAACGACGACTGGCCCTCGGTGACGCTGCGACCGGACGTCGAGCACCAGGCTCTGTTGCTCGTGCTCGCCCGGCAGGGCGGCGTCACCTGCCCCGAGGTCAGGCTGCTGACGTCGATGCCGGACGGATCGATGATCATCGGGCTCGAGCACGTCGACGGCGAGCGGCTCGACGCGCTCGCGGCCGACGAGGTCGACGACGCCCTGCTGGACGCGGTTTGGCGCGAGGTCCGGGTGCTGCACGCCGCCCGCCTGGCCCACCGGTCGCTGCGGGCGGCCAACGTCCTGGTCGCATCGGGCCGGCCTGTCGTCATCGACCTGAGCTTCGGGCACGAGTCGGCCACCCCCCGCGCCCAGGCGATCGACCGCGCCGAGCTGCTCGCGTCGCTGGCCGCGATCGTCGGGCCCGAGCGGGCCGCCGCCGCGGCCGCCCGGGTGCTGGAGCCGGACGCGCTCGCCGCCGCCGGCCCCTACCTCCAGCCGCTGGCGCTGTCCGCGGCGACCCGCAAGCAGGTGTCGCGGTCCCAACTGGGCGAGCTCCGCGCCTGCGTCGGGACCCTCACCGGCCAGGAGCCGCCGCCCCTGGAGCGGCTGGTCCGGGTGCGGCCCAAGACGTTGCTCACCATCGCCGCGCTCACCGGCGCGTTCTACGTCATGCTGCCCCAGCTCGCCAACGTCGACGACAGCTTCCGCGCGCTGCGCACGGCCAACTGGGCGTGGCTGGCCCTCGCGCTCGTGGTGTCGATGTTCACCTACGTGGCGTCGGCCGTAGCGCTGGCCGGCGGCGTGCCCGAGCACCTGCCGTTCGTCCCCAGCGTCGAGTCCCAGGTCGCGTCGTCCTTCGTCAACCGTGTGACGCCGGCCAACGTCGGAGGGATGGCACTCAACATCCGCTTCCTCCAGAAGGCCGGCGTCGACCCGGCCGGGGCGGTCACGGGCGTGGGGCTCAACGCGCTGGCGGGCGGCGCCGTCCACCTCGTGCTGCTGGTGCTCTTCGTGGCGTGGGCCGGCCAGGGCGGGGCCGAGACGTTCAAGATCCCGTCGAGCAGCAAGTTGCTGGTGGCGGTGGCGGTCGCGTTCGCGCTCGCCGGCATCGCCGCCGCGCACGCGGCGCGGCCGCCGGTTGGTGCGCGCCCACGTCTTCGGCTTCGTGAAACGCTCGGCCACGAGCGTCGTCGCGCTCGCCTCGTCGCCGGTGAAGCTGCTCGCCCTGTTCGGCGGCTCGGCCGGCGTGACCCTGGCGTACATCGCCGCCCTGGCCGCGGCGGTGGCGGCGTACGACGGCGGCCTGAGCGTCGCGCAGGTCGGCGCGGTCTACCTGGGGGCCTCGATGATCGCGGCCGCAGCCCCGACGCCCGGCGGCCTCGGCGCGCTGGAGGCCGCGCTCGTCGCCGGCCTCACCGGGGCGGGCATGGCGTCGGGGCCGGCCGTGGCGGCCGTGCTCAGCTACCGGCTGGCCACCTACTGGCTGCCGATCCTGCCCGGCTGGCTCAGCTTCCGCGTCCTCGAGCGCCGGGGTCTCGTCTAGGCCACCGGTTCTGACAGAGCTCAGTGCCGTGGCGGTACGTTTCCGCTGTCAGTTGCGACGGGATCGGTCGGCCGGACGGTCGGGCGGATGATCGCGCGGACGGTCGCCCGGACTGTCCGGCGGATGGTGGGGACGCCGAGCAGCGCTCGGGTCACGGCGCGGGGGTCGCGCTGCTCGAACCGGCGGGCCAGCCAGACGACCAGGTCCAGGGGGAAGATCGGCTGGGTGATCAGGTAGGCGAGCACCGTCACGAGCCGATCGAGCTCCTGCATGTGATCGCGACGGCCGGCCTCGTCGAGGGCGTCCAGGCGCTCGGCCGATGCCCAGGCCTGGCCTCGGGCGACCCGCATCGAGAAGTTGAACAGGCGCCCGCCCCCGAGAGCGGCCGCCTCGCTGGCCCAGCGCTCGACGCGGTCGAGATCGCGGATCACCACGGTGAACGAGCCGGCGAGCAGCCCGTTGACGGTGTCGAAGTCGCCGCGCAGGGCGTCGAGCCCGCCGAAGTCCGGGGCGATCTCGACGACGGCCGCGGGCAGGTCGTGGTTGATGTGTGCGCTCGCCGCGAGGAGCAGGTGCTGGACGATGAGCAGCCCGCTGTCGCCCGCGACGTCCCAGGTGGCCTGCCACGAGTCGGGCACCGGGATCTGCCCGGTGCGGGCGCCGATGTAGCGCGCCGCGAACGCATCGATCAGCCCGGCCATTCGCTCGGGGTTCTCGAACTGGCCGTCGCGGATGCCGGCCGCGATGCCCTCGGTCACCCGGACGTAGAGCGCGGGGAAGAACCCCGCAGCATCCTCCGCGTCCAGCGCGAGCTCCCGGAGGTCCTCGATCGTCCGCCCGATCATCCGTCCCGTCATACGGGAACAGAGCCTATGGGCGGTCCCGGATACCGCGAGATGGGGCCTTGCGCCGACAGATATACTGCGTATAATACCAGGTATGCAGGGAATTACCAGATGAGTGTGCGACACGCGCTGCTCGCGCTGCTCAGCGAGGGCCCCAAGTACGGGCTCCAGCTGCGCCAGGAGTTCGAGGCCCGCACGGGCGAGGTGTGGCCGTTGAACGTCGGTCAGGTGTACACGACGCTCCAGCGCCTCGAGCGTGACGAGCTGGTCACCTCCGACGGCAAGGGCGACGGGCCGCAGAAGGGGTATCGCATCACGGGCGCCGGCCGGACGGAGCTGGTCGAGTGGCTGCACACGCCGCCGGACGACCTGGGCCCGCCCCGCGACGAGCTGCTGATCAAGGTGCTCGTCGCGGCCCAGGCACCGGACGTCGACGTGCACGACGTCATCCAGGCGCACCGGCTCTGGCTGGTCGAGGCGATGCAGCGCTACACGACGGTCAAGGCGAACGCCACGGAGGACGACGTGGCCCTCGCGCTCGTCGTCGACGCCGAGCTGTTCCGGCTGGAGGGCGCGGTGCGGTGGCTCGACACGGCCGACGTGCGGCTTCGCCGCCAGCGGCCGCACGCCCCGGCGCCGGCGCCCGACGGGGACCTCCGCCGCCGCGCGCTGCCGGACTCGGCGGTGCGGCAATGAGCGAGCGCAGCGAGCGAATCATCAGCACAGTGCGTTCCTCGGCACGAAGTGCCGATCGCTCACTGCGTGCACCCCGAAGGGTGCACCAGTGAGCCCGGCGCTGGAGCTGCGGCTCGTCTCGAGGGTCTACGGCGAGGGCATCACCGCCGTGCACGCCCTGGACGAGGTCGATTTGGGCGTCGACCGTGGCGAGCTCGTCGCCATCATGGGGCCGAGCGGGTCGGGCAAGAGCACGCTGCTCACCATCGCCGGCACGCTGGAGGAGGCCACCTCGGGTGACGTGCTGGTCGAGGGCACGCCGGTGCGCACGCTGGGTGCGTCGGGGCGGGCCCGGTTGCGGAGGCGCTCGATCGGGTTCGTGTTCCAGGACTTCAACCTGCTCGCGGGGCTCACTGCCGCCGAGAACGTGTCGATGCCGCTGGAGCTCGACGGCGTGCGCGCCCGCGAGGCGCGCGCCGCGGCGTCGACCGCGCTCGCGCAGCTCGGCGTCGACGACCTCGCCGACCGCTTCCCCGACGATCTCTCCGGTGGGGAACGGCAACGGGTGGCCATCGCGCGGGCCATCGTCGGCGATCGGTCGCTGCTCCTGGCCGACGAGCCGACGGGAGCGCTCGACTCGGTCAACGGCGAAGCCGTGATGCGCCTGCTGCGCGAGGCGTGTCACCGGGGTGCCGCCGGGGTCGTGGTGACCCACGAGGCGCACCTGGCCTCCTGGGCCGACCGCGTGGTGTTCCTGCGCGACGGCCGGGTGATCGACCACACGAGCCCACCGGAGCGCCCCGAGTCGCTGCTCGGCGCGGCGCCGTCGCCATGAGCATCGGCCGGCCGGCATCCCGGGCCGTCATGCGCTGGTCGCTGCGCCTGTTCCGCCGGGAGTGGCGGCAGCAGCTGCTCGTGCTGTCGCTGCTCACCATCGCGGTGGCGGCCGCAGTGGTGTTCGCGACGGTGTCGATCAACAGTTCGGCCTCCGTCACCGAGCCCTTCGGCGGCGCCACCACCCTGATCACGATCGCCGGCGACGACCCCGAGCTCGCGGACCGGGCCGTCACCGAGGCTGGGGACCGGTTCGGCGCGATCGACGTGACCGCCCACCACGAGGTCACGGTGCCGGGCACGATCCAGCAGCTCGACGTGCGTGACCAGGATCCCCATGGCCGCTACAGCACGAAGCTCCTCGACCTGCGTGCCGGGCGGTATCCGGAGGAGCCAGGCGAGGTCGCGCTCACGGACGACGCCGCCGACGTGCTCGGCGCCGACCTGCACGCCCACGTCACGATCGACGGCGAGCGTGCCACCGTGGTCGGCCGTGTCGAGAACCCCACCGACCTGCGCGACGACTTCGCCCTCGTCGCGCCCGGCACCCTCGCCGCACCGGACGAGTTCACGGTGCTGGCGGACACCACCATCGACCGCGCCCCGTCGGGGGAGGGCATGGGGTTCCGCATGCAGATGATCGGCAACGACGTCGAGGAGGCCGAGGTCGCCGCGGTGGTCCTGGCCGCGACGACGCTGGCGCTCGCACTCGTCGGGTTGCTCGCGGCGGCCGCGTTCGTCGTGGTCGCCCAGCGTCGCCAGCGCCAGCTCGGCATGCTGGTCGCGATGGGGGCGACCGCCCGTCACGTCCGGCTCGTGATGCTGGCGACCGGCGCCATCACGGGTGTGCTGGCCGCCGCCCTGGGACTCGTGCTCGGCGTGATCGGCTGGATCCTGGCGGTCCCGGCCGTCGAGGTGGCGGCGAACCACCGCATCGAGCGCGGCGACCTGCCCTGGCCCCTGCTCGTCGCCGTGGCGCTGCTGGCCGTCGTCGCCGCCACCGTCGCCGCCTGGTGGCCGGCACGGATGACGTCGCGGCTGTCCGTCATGGCGGCGCTCTCCGGTCGACCGCCAGCGCCCCGACCCGTGCACCGGCCGCTGCTCGTCGCCGTCGCCCTGGTGGCGGGGGCGCGACCGCCATCGCCGTCGCGGATCCGCTGAGCGGGCACGTGCAGCCGGCGCTCTTCGTCGGCGGGTTGGTGGCCGTCGTGATCGGCACCGTGTTCGCCGCGCCGGGCGCGATCCGCGCCGGCGGGCGCCTATCACGCCGCCTGCCGTTCGCGCCCCGCGTCGCGCTGCGCGACCTTGCCCGCTACCAGGCCAGGGGCGCCGCCGCGCTGGGAGCGATCACGCTCGGGCTCGCCGTGTCGGTCGGGATCGTGGCGGTCGCCGCCGCCGCCGAGCCCGCCCCGGAGGACGGCGACCTGTCCGGCCGCGAGCTGCTGATCCTGGTCGGCGACCTGGAGACCGCTCCTCCCTCCGATCTCACGGCCGCCGAGATCGCCGCGCTCGACCGGCGCGCCGCCGACGTCGTCGCGGCGATCGGCGAGGACGTCGACTCCGCGCCGCTCGACGTCGCCGTCAGCACCCGGCCGACGCCCGACGCGAGCCCGGCCGAGCCGGTCGCGATCGGGGTGTCCAGGGGCCCGGAAAGGATCGAGGGGCGCGGCCGGCCGTTCGTCGCCACGCGGGAGATCCTGGACCTGTACGGCATCGAGCCGCAGTCCATCGAGCCAGGCGTCGAGCTGCTCACCTCCCGGAACGAGCCGTTCCTGCTCCTGGACTTCACGGCCCGACCGGAGCCGGACGCGCCGCCGACCGAGATGCAGCACGTCGATCTGCCGAAGTACGGATCCGCGCCCAACGCGCTCGTGACCGAGGCGGCCATGGCCGAGCACGGGTGGGTGCCGGCCCGGGCGGGCTGGATCGTCGAGTCGCCGTCGCCGCTCACCCGCGACCAGGTCCAGGCCGCCCGCCAGGCCGCCGCGGACGTCGGGTTGGCGGTCGAGGCCCGCTCGACCAACGACGAGCTGGCCGCGCTCCGCACCGGCGCCACGCTCGTCGGCGGTCTGCTGGCCGTGGCGATCGTCGCCATCTCGGTCGGGCTGATCCGCAACGAGGCCCGGCGCGACGTGCGCACACTCACCGCCACCGGCGCCAAGGCGCGCACCCGCAGAGCACTGACAGCCACCACCGCCGCCGGGCTGGCGGTGCCCGGCGTGCTCCTCGGCGTCACCGGCGCCTACCTCGCCCTCGTGGCGTCGTACCACGCCGACCTCGGCCGCCTCCTGCCGATCCCCCTGGAGCAGCTCCTCCCGCTCGCCATCGGCACACCGCTCGCCGCGGCCGCCGTCGGCTGGCTCCTGGCGGGACGGGAACCCCGGTCGTTCGCCCGGCAAGAGCTCGAGTGAACCTCGGCTCAGAGAGGTAGCCCGGCGGGTAGCGCGAACTGACCCCGATCCGATCCGGACCGGGGTCAGTGCGGGGGGAGAGGTCTGTGCGCCGTTGCGACCCGCACACTGACACCGTCTAAGCCATCAGTAAAGCTCGTAGTAGAGTCGATGTACATCACTACTACTAATGCTTGGCACGGGATCGAGCTGCGCCACCTGATGGCCTTCCGGGCGGTGGTCTCGACGGGCTCGTTCAGCGCCGCGGCCCAGGACCTGGGCTATACGCAGTCCGGGGTCAGCCAGCAGGTGGCGGCGCTGGAGCGCATGGTCGGGGCGGCCCTGTTCAGCCGCCCGGGCGGGCCCCGCCGCGTGCGCCTGACCGCGATCGGCGAGGCGTTCCTGCCCCACACCGACGCGGTCATCGCCCGGCTCACCGCGGCCGCGTCGGACGTGGCCGCGCTGTCGAGCGGCCAGGTCGGCAGCCTGCGCGTCGGGGTGCTCCAGAGCGTGGGCGCCCGGGTGCTGCCCCAACTGCTGAGCCGCTTCCTCGAGTCGTGGCCCGGTGTCGAGGTCCACATCACGCCCGCCCTGGAGCCGCGCCACCTGCTCGTCGACGTCGAGCGGGGCGAGCTGGACCTGGCGTTCGTCAACCTGCCGCTGTCGCCGGGCCCCTTCCTCACCCGGCGCCTGTTCGACGACCCCTACGTGTTCGTGGCGCCGGCGACCTCGCCGCTGGCGCGCGCCGGTCCCGCGTGAGCCTCGACGACATCGCCAGCGTGCCGCTGATCGGGTGGCGGGCCGACACCGACCACTCCCAGATCGTCGACCTGTTCGCCGGGCTGGCCCAGCGGCCCCATTTCCCCTACCGGTTCGACGACAACCCGACGCTGCAGGGCTGCGTCGCCGCCGGCCTCGCCCATGCGCTGCTGCCGTGGCTCACGGTCGATCCCGACCACCCGGGCACCCGGCTCGTGCCCGTGCACCCCCCGGTGCCGCCCCGCCGGCTGGTGGCCGTCTGGCACGAGGACCGGCTCCGGACCATGCCGGCTGCGGCCTTCCTCGACGCGGCCGACGCCACCCTGGCCACGCTGAAGGTCGGCGGCCGCCCCGGAGCGTCGCCGGCCCCTCCGTGAGGTCCTCGGCCGCCGTCCGATCGGGGACCCGGCTGTAGGCTGCTCCCGCGATGGTCGCCGTCGCCCGGGTGCTGGCCCTGCTGCTGGGCGGCGCGATCGTGTTGGGCACCATCGCCTCCGCGGTCAAGACCGTGGTCGTGCCGCGGGCCGAGCCGGTGATGCTGGCGCGCTGGGTGTTCGTGACGTTGCGCCGGCCGTTCGATATGCGGGTCCGCCATGCCAAGACCTGGGAGGACGCGGACCGGATCATGTCGCGGTTCGCGCCCTTCTCTTTGCTCGCGCTGCCCCTGGTGTGGGTGACGATCGTCATCGTCGGGTTCATGCCGATCTACTGGGCGTTGGGTGTCGACTCGCCCCGCCACGCGTTCGAGCTGTCCGGCTCCTCGCTGTTGACGCTCGGCTTCGCGGTCGACCACGACGTGCCGGCGGTGGTGGCGATGTTCGCGGAGGCGCTGATCGGGCTCGGGCTCGTCGCCCTGCTCATCAGCTTCCTGCCGACCATGTACCAGCTGTTCTCCCGCCGCGAGGTGTTGGTCTCGCAGCTGGACGTGCGGGCCGGCACGCCGCCGACGCCGGTGAACCTGTTCCGGCGGGCCAAGCTGATCGGCTGGATCGCGGAGCTGGAAGGCTTCTGGCTCGAGTGGGAACGGTGGTTCACCGAGGTCGAGGAGTCGCACACCTCCTATCTCGCGCTGTCCTTCTTCCGCAGCCCGCACCACGGGCGGTCGTGGATCACCGCCGCTGGCGCGGTCCTCGACAGCGCCGCGCTGCGCGCCGCCGCGATCGACCTGCCGCGCTCGTGGCAGTCGCAGCTTTGCCTACGGGCCGGCTACCTGGCCCTGCGGCGCATCGCCGGCTCCTACGGCATCGCCTACGACCCCGACCCGGCGCCCACCGATCCCATCTCCATCGGCCGCGACGAGTTCGACGACGTGCTCGCGCAGCTGGCGGAGATCGGCGTGCCGCTCAAGCCCGACCGCGACCAGGCCTGGCGCGACTTCGCCGGCTGGCGCGTCAACTACGACACGGCGTTGCTGGCCCTGTCCGGGCTGGTCATGGCGCCGTTGTCGCCGTGGTCGTCCGATCGGGGCATCAACTACCGCGTGCGGCTGCTGCCCGACAGCTTCCATCGGTCGGGAGGCCCGCCCGGGGCGATGCCGCCGACGACCGGTCGGTGACCGCTCACCCGGTCAGCTCGGCGCGGTCGTCGCCCCCCGCGACCGTCTCCTCGGCGATGACGCCGACGCCGGGGGCGTAGTACTTCCGTTCGATCACCTCGGGCTCCAGCGGGTTCCACTCCTTGATGACCACCACGTCGCGGTACTCGCCCCGAGCGATCGTCTTCGTCGCGCCCACGTCGGTGACCTCTGCCATGTCCTCGGCCTCGCCGGGGTAGAACTCCTGGCGGTAGGCCTGGCCCGCCTCCGGGTGGGCGGGCATGGCGATGCCGGGCAGCGCCCCGGCGACACCGGCCTCCCACGACCCGGCCGGTGCCGGTGAGCTCGCCGTCCTCGTACTCCTTCGAGTCCTCGCCCAGGTACCAGACGTTGCCGTCGCGGTCCTGCGCGTACCAGTCGTAGGTGTCCTCCACGACCTCACCCCGGACGCTGACCGTGTCCCGCACCACGACGGCGGAGATGCCCATGACGTCGCGGCGCTGGTCGGTGACCACGACCTCGGTGCGTTCCGGCTCGCCGTCCGCGCTGCCCTCGTACACCCAGCGGGCGCCCGGCGCCAGCGGCAGGTACGGGTTGTCGATCGTCGCCACGAAGGCCGCGGGATCGACGTCGGGCGAGTAGCGACCACCGTCGCCGGGATCGATCACGCTCGTCGCCGGCGTCGGCGTCCCCGTCGAGGTCGTGTCGCCGCCGCCGCAGGCGGCGCCGCCGAGGCCGGCCACGGCCAGGCCGGCAACGACCCGTCCCATTCCCCGTCGCGTGCTTCGCGTCATGGCTCGTACTCTGCGACCTCGATCCTGACCGGCGCCTGACAGCACCAGGACGCCGTCGGCCGGTCAGCTCGGTCGGGTAGACAGCGGCGATGATCCTCATCAACGTGAAGTTCCCGGTCCGCGCCGAGAAGGTCGACGAGTGGATCAGCCTGGCCACGGCGTACGCCGAGGCGGTGGAGGCCGAGGAGGGTTGCCTGTTCTTCGAGTGGTCGCGCCGCCTCGACGACCCCACGGTGTTCGTCGCCGTCGAGGGCTTCCGGGACGCCGCGGCCGGCGCCGCCCATGTCGCCACGGCCCACTTCGCCGAGCTGGTCGAGAAGGGCCCCGACCTCGTCGCCGACCAGCCCCGCCTCATCTACGTCGACGCCCCGCAGGTCGACGGCTGGGGGCCGATGGGGGAGATCCAGCCGCGCTGAGCCGTCCCGAACGGGCGCCACACCGTCCTCGCAGCCCGCGGTCGGCTGGCCACCGGACGGCAGGCACGCCCCCGTGCGGTAATCTGGAGGTCCGAAGCGTTTCCGGAGTGGCGGCGCGGGCCGCGGGGTGGTCGCAGGTGCCGGTCGATCTGTCACCATCGAAGATCGAGGTGCCGCGTCCCCGCCGCGGTCTGGTGCATCGCCAGGAACTCGTGCAGCGGCTGGTCGACGCAGACGAGGCCGCGGTCGTGCTCATCGAGGCCCCGGCCGGCTACGGCAAGACGACGCTGCTGACCCAGTGGGCCGAGCGGGAGCGCCCGCGTGTGGCGTGGCTGTCGCTCGACGCCCACGACGACGACCCCGCGTCGTTGCTGCGCTACCTCGACGCCGCCATCGGCCGGGTCGAGCCGATCGACTACGACCGGGACCAGCCGGTGGGCTCGCCGGGGGCTGCGCTGCTCGGCGCCCGGCGGCTGGCGTCGGCCATGGCGACCATGTCGGCCCCGGTCACGCTCATGCTGGACCACGTCGAGTCGATCACCAGCGTGGAGAGCAGGGACATCCTGAGCGAGCTCACGCTGCGGGTGCCGCCGGGATCTCGGCTGGGGGTGGCCGCCCGGGGCCCCGTCGGTCTGCCGACGGCGAGGCTGCGGGCCAACGGCGGCCTCGTCGAGATCGGTGCGGCCGATCTGGCGATGTCCGCCGACGAAGCGCCCGAGCTGCTGCGCCAGGCGGGCGTGGACGTCGAGCGCACCGACGTCGCCGGGCTCGTCGCGCGGACCGAGGGGTGGCCGGCCGGCCTCTACCTCGCCGCGCTCGCCATGCAG
Organism: uncultured Acidimicrobiales bacterium; assembly: GCA_963830865.1. GTDB lineage: Bacteria > Actinomycetota > Acidimicrobiia > Acidimicrobiales > VFJN01 > ZC4RG19. The sequence continues at coordinate 162,511 of CAWHNU010000007.1, forward strand.
GCCGTCCCGGCGAACAGGCACGTCGGGTTCACGTTCTCCGGCGACGACCGTTTCATGTCCGACTACCTCCGCTCCGAGCTGCTCGACCATGTCTCGCCGGACGAGGTCGAGTTCCTGACCCGCACCTCGGTCCTCGATGCCATGACCGGGCCCCTGTGCGATGCCACCTTGGGAACCTCCGGGTCGCAGCTCGTGCTGGAGCGGTTGGCGGCGAGCAACCTCCTGATCGTGCCGCTCGACCGCCGGCGCAAGGCGTACCGGTACCACCATCTCTTCGGCGAGCTGCTCCGAGCGGAGCTGGCAGCGCCGGCAACCGGACGCGATCGCGGGCCTGCACCGCAACGCCGCCGCCTGGTGCGAGGCCAACGGCCGACCCGAGACGGCGTTGGGTCATCTCCAGGCCGCCGGTGACGTCGACGGCGTGGCGCGCCTCTTCCTCGAGCACGCCCAGCCGGTGTGGGCCAGCGGTCGGGTCGACACCGTGCGGCGCTGGCTGGACTGGCTCGAGCAGCGTCGGGCGCTCTCGCAGCACCCGGCGGTCGCGGTCCACGGGACCCTGATCCACGCCCTGCAGGGCCGCACCGCAGACGCAGACCGATGGGCCGCAGCGGCGGAGGCCGGGTCGCACACGGGCACGCTGTCCGACGGCAGCACCTTGGAGGCGCTGTACGCCTACCTCACGGCGCTGCTGGCGCGGGATGGTGTGGAGCGGATGCGGACCGACGCGCAGGTCGCGTGGCGCGGGCTCGATCCCCGCAGCCCGTACCGGGCCACGATGCTCTTCACGGAGGGTGTGTCGTACCTGCTCGAGGATGACCCGGACCGGGCCGACAGCTTCCTGGCCGCCGCCGTCGATGCCGCCGAGAGCGCCCGCGCCAGCCCGTTCACCGCCGTGGTGCTCACCGAGCGAGCGATGATCGCAGCGAACCGGCAGCGCTGGACGGACGCCGACGACCACACGGCGACGCGCGCTGGCGATCATGGCCGGCGGCGCGTTCGACGAGTACTGGACCAGCGCGCTCGTGTACGCCTGGGCCGCGCGGGCGGCCCTCCGCAGCGGCGACGTCGGCGACGCGACCGCCTGCCTCGACAGGGCCGTCCGCCTGCGGCCCCTGCTCACCTACACGTTGCCGGTCGTGTCGCTGCAGGCTCTGCTGGAGCTCGCCCGCGCCTACATCTCGCTCACCGACACCGCGGGCGCCCGCGCCGTGCTCCGGCAGGCGGCCGACATCACCCAGCGCCGGCCCGATCTGGGCGTCCTCCCCGCCCAGGCCGCAGCAGCTCCGCGACCACCTGGACACGATGGCGGGCCAGGCGCTCGGCGCCTCGGCGCTCACGACCGCAGAGCTGCGGCTGCTGCCCCTGCTCCCGACCCACCTGTCGTTCCGCGAGATCGGCGAGCGGCTGTACGTGTCCCGGAACACGGTGAAGAGCCACGTGATGTCCATCTACCGCAAGCTGGGCGTGTCGTCCCGCGCCGAGGCCATCGACCGGATGGAGCTGCTCGGCCTGCACGGCGCCAGCTGACGGGGTCGCGGCGGCGGGCGGTCGGCACGAGCGTTCGCCTGACGGGATGAACGGCACGTCTCCGTGGTGGATCGCCCGCATTGGGTGATGCTCTCGGCGGGCGCGTCCGTCTGAGTGAGCAGGAGACCGGGCAGGGAGGACGCACCGAGCTGGCCGATCGCGAGAGGCATGCGTGAAACCTGAGCACCAGAACCTCCTGCGGAGACTCGCCGTCAACGACCAGGGGGTCCTCGAAGAGCTCCTCGGCACCGGGCTCGACCCCGCCGAGTGCGTCGGCTTGGACGGCAAGTCCGTGGCGTTCGTGCGGCTCGCGGGGCTCGTGGCGTTGGGGGCCGGTCCGGCGAGCTTCCACTGGGGCGTCACCGAGGCGCTGGCGGCCGGCGCGACCGATGCCGAGGTGGTCGGCCTGCTGATGGCTCTGGGACCCGTCGTGGGGACGGTGCGCCTGAGCGCCGCCGTCCGCGACGTCGCCGTCGCCCTCGGGTACGACCTCGATCCTCCGGACGGCGGGTGAGGCCGGTCACCGGGCCCCGGGCCCGAGCGGGTCGACCCGGACCGCGGCGCCCACTCGACCGACGCGGCCTTGACCACCATGTCGGCGCCGCCTTCGACGCCGACGTAGAGCCGCATCGTCCGTCGGCCAGGCGAGCGCTGACGCTGCTCGGGCGCCTCGTGCGGGGGCCGCGCCGACCCCAGGCGCAGCGATCCTGGATCCCCGCACGCCCGCGGGGCCTCCGCCAGGTGGTCATCGGTCGTCTGCCCTCTACAGGCATTCCTTGGCCTCAAGTACCGGGCTCCTGACGATCGTCACCTCGGTGCCGACAGGGTGCTTGCCCGTGCGGGGGTCCTGGTCGACCACCCGAGAGGGGGAAACAAGGCTGGGTATGGGCGCCCGGTCGCAGTCGAGCACCTGCCGCACGACGAAGTTCTCCTGGAGGTCCTCGGTCGCTTCCTCAACGACCTTGCCCACGGTGTCGGGCACCGGGACCAGCTCGGGCGGCGGGGCGGTCGTGGTGGGGCTCGGGACGAAGATGTCAAGGTCACGGGGGATCGACCTGATGATTCCGCCGCCGGCTGTCGTCGTGGTGTTGGTGGTGACGGTGGTCTCCGTCGCCGCGCTGGCCTCGCCGTCGTCGTCGCCGCCCAGCAGCAGGACGGCGAACACGACCACGACCAGCAGCACCGCCGCGCCGGCGGCGGCGAAGACCCACCAGGGCAGCCCGTTGCTGGGTGCCGGCGCGGCATCGCCCACGGTGAGGCTGACGCGCTTGCTGGTGGCGGAGGTCTCGCTGGGGTCGGTGTCGGCCGAGTAGGCGACGCCCTGGAGGCCGAACGTGCCGGCCGCCACGCCGGCCGGCGCCGCCACGGCCACGGGGAACAGGACCGAGGCGCCCGCGGCCACGGGCCGCATCGGCTCGGTCACCGTGAACCACCCGTCGGCGGCGCCGTCGAGCGGGTTGACGGTGAGCACCGCCCGGTCCGCCGCCGTGCTGGCGTTGGTGACGGTGAACGTCATCTCGCCTCGGCCCTGGGGGTCGAGCGCGAGGTCCGTCCCCGATTCGCTGATCTGCCAGTTTCCCATCGTCCCGTCCTTCTTCCGCCGTTCCCGGGGCACGGTGGCGACGGGGCGCGAACGAGACGTAAACCACTCGGGCGGCCGGTCGTTCCGCCCGCGAAAGTGGCGGGTTTCCCATCGCTTTCGCGGGCAGAACGAGCTAGCTGCCGGATGGTGCGGCGCGGACGTCCAGGAAGCCGTCGAGCTCGGCCAGGAGCTGCCGCCAGGCGGGGTCGCGCTCGGGCAGCAGGTGATTGCAGCTGTCGAGAGGGACGAGGCGGCTGCCCGGGATCAGCGAGGCCAGGATCCGCGACTGCTCGAACATGCCGTCGGGCTCGCGGCGTGCACTCAGGATGAGGGTCGGGGCCGTGACCCGGGGCGCCAGGTCGGTGACGTCGATGTCGGAGAACTCGTCGAGGAAGCGCCATGCGTTCTCCGGCGACGTCGAACGGCGCTGCAGCTCGTCGAACGCGCGCCACTCGTCGTGGGTCCCCTCGGGCAGGAACCGTGAGGCGAACATCTGGCGGTACGTCGGATCGGGGCGGCCCCACCCCAGACGCACCATGTCGATGCGGGCCTCGTTGAGCTCGAGGTCCTCGGGGGTCCGCCCCCGCTTGCGCCGGCCCTGAGCGAACGAGCCGACAAGCACCAGATGGCTCACGCGTTCGGGATGCCGGACGGCGTAGGCGATGGCCACGGGGCCTCCCTGGGAGAGGCCCAGCAGGGGGAAGCGGTCGAGGCCGACCGCGTCCACGACGGTTTCGAGGTCGTCGACCCAGTCGTCGAACGAGAACGGGCCGACGTCCCAGTCGGACAACCCGCAGCCGCGCTCGTCGTAGCGGACCAGACGGACACGGCGGGACAGCTCGACCAGCCAGTGCCGCCACACCGGGCTGTGCCAGTCGTAGTCGAGGTGGGTGAGCCAGTGGGCCACCTTCACCAGCGGCGGACCGTCACCGAGGGTGGCGTAGGCGAGCCGGACGCCGTCCCGGGCCGTGCAGAACCGGATCTGCTGCGGGGGCGGCCCCGGCGCGTCGGGGATGTCGCCCGGCCCGTCGGCGTCCGCCGGGGCCGCGTGCCGCTCGTCGACGCGGCCGACGAACTGGTAGCCCCGGCCGTGCACGGTGCGTATGAGCTCCTGGCGCGTGCCGTCGTCACCGACCGCCCGCCGGGCGGCCTTGATCCGGCTGGCCAGCGTCGACTCGCTCACGAAACGGTCGCCCCAGACGGTGTCGAGGATCTCCTCCTTGGGCACGACCCGGCGACGTTCACGGATCAGGAGCGCGAGCACGTCGAACACCTGGGGCTCGATCGGTCGTTCGGCGCCGGCCCGGCGCAGCTGGTATCGGGGTAGGTCCAGCTCGCACTCGCCGAACGCGTAGATCACGTCCGCGCCTCCTCCGCCCTCGTCGGCATGCCGCCGGGGCCACCGCAGGCCCCGGGGTCCAGTCTCGCGCCGCCCATCTCCATGGGATCTCCAGGTCGCGTCCATGCCCCGGCGGCGAGGGTGGCGCAGAGTCGGACACATGCTCGCCACACGCGCCGGAGAGCGCACGCGGAACAGGGCTCGCGACCTCGATGGGCGGCGTCCGGGCGATGGTGCCGTGGATGCTCGGGGTGGGCCCCTACGGGCTCGTCATCGGGGTCGGCGCCGCGCATGCCGACATCCCGGTCGCCGCCGGGTTGCTGACCGGTCCGGCGATCTATTCCGGCAGCGCGCAGGTGGCCACGATCGAGCTGCTCGACGCGGGCGCCGCTCCCCTGATCGTGGTCGCGACCGCCCTGGCGATCAACGCCCGCCTCGTCATCTACTCGGGCGCCATGGCCGCGCACTGGCGGGGCACGCCTCGCTGGTGGCGGGCGCTGGCCGCGTACCTGCTCGTCGACCCGTCGTTCGCCGTCGGGGTCGACCGCTACGACCGGCCGGGCGATCGCGCCGCGGCCCACCGCCACTACCTCGGCGGGGCGGTCGCCCTGTGGGTCGTGTGGCTCCTCGCCATCGCCCTCGGCGCGACGGTGGGGGCACAGCTCCCCGCCGGCGTGCACGTCGAGTTCGTCATCCCCCTGTTCCTCGCCGGCGAGGTCGCCGTCCGGCTCACCAGCCCGGCGATGCAGCGGGCCGCCGTCACCGCAGCGGCCGCGGCGGTCCTGGGCTACGCGGCCCCGCTGCACCTCGGCCCGGTCGCCGCCATCGCGCTCGGCATCACCGCCGGCCTCGCCACGCACGAGGCCCGGCGATGACCCCCTGGCTGGTGGTGGTGGCGGTGGGCGCGGGGACGTACCTGTTCCGCGTCAGCATGGTCATGCTGGCCGGCCGCCGCGGTTCGTCGGATGGCTTCGAGCGCGTGTCGCGGTTCGTCGTGCCGAGCGCCTTCGCCGCGCTCGCGGCCGGGGGCGTCACCGCGGCCTGCGCCCGCGCCGGCGGGCCGGAGATGGTCGCTCCCGTCGCCGCCGTGGCGGTCGCCGTCGTCGCTGTCCGCCGCACCGGGTCGCCGCGTGTCGCCATCGCCGTCGGGATGCCGACCCTCTGGCTCCTGAACGCCGTTCTCGCGAGCTGACAGCCAGAGGCTGTCGGGGTCAGGAGAGGTCGAAGACGAGCCTGGCCTTGACCGCCGCCTGCTCGACCTCCCGGATCGCGTCGTTGACGTCCTCGAGCCCACGCTTCTCGTACGTGACCGTCGTGAGGCCGGACGCGTGGAGCTCGAACACCTCCTGGAGGTCGATGCGGGTGCCGACGATGGACCCGACGACCTTGGTGCCGTTGAGGACGGTCTGGAAGATGGGGAGCCGCATCTCGTTGTCGGCCGGAAGGCCGACGAACACCAGCGTGCCGCCCCGGCGGAGCGAGCCGTATGCCTGCTCGAAGGCCCTGGGGCTCACGGCCAGCGCGATGGCCGCATCCGCGCCGCCGAGAGCCTTGATGGCCTCGATGGGGTCCTCGTCGCGGGCGTTCACCGTGTACGCCGCGCCCAGCTCCTTGGCCATGTGCAGCTTCTCGTCGACCAGGTCGACCGCCACCACCTGGGCACCTGCGATGCGTGCGTACTGCAGTGCCAGGTGACCGAGCCCGCCGACGCCGAAGATGGCCACCAGGTCGGACGAGCGGGCGCCGGACACCTTCACCGCCTTGTAGGTGGTGACGCCGGCGCAGGTGAGCGGGGCGGCGTCGAAGGGATCGATGCCCTCGGGCACCTTGCCGACGAAGTCGGCGTACGCGAGTGCGTACTCCCGCCAGCCGCCGTCGATCGAGTAGCCGGTGTTCTTCTGGCGCTCGCACAGGGTCTCCCAGCCGGTGAGGCAGTACTCGCACTCGCCGCACGCCCAGCCGAGCCACGGAATGGCGACGCGGTCGCCCTCCCGCACGCGGGTGACGCCGGCGCCGACCGTCGCGACGATGCCGACCCCCTCGTGCCCGGGCACGAACGGCGGCGTCGGCTTCACCGGCCAGTCGCCGTTGGCGGCGTGGATGTCGGTGTGACAGAGCCCGGACGCCTCGATCTTCACCACGACCTGGCCGGGACCGGGATCGGGGATCGGCCGATCCTCCAGCACCACCGGCTTGCCGAGCTCGCGTACCACTGCAGCCTTCACGGGGCGCCTCCTGTCTCCGGGGCGACGCACACGTCGCCCACCTCTACGACCAGCTTCTGCGCCGCCGGCGCCGCGCGACAGGGCCGAACGTCCCCGGTCGGGAGGACCTCCGCCGGGCGGTCGCAGCACCCGGTCAGGACGGAGGACCCTCAGGGCCCGCCGACGCGGCTCTGTCCTGCCCTACCGTGACCGCATGACGTACTCGATCGTCGCCCGCGACCCGGCGACGGGTCAGCTGGGGATCGCGGTGCAGACGTGCTTCCTCGCGGTCGGCTCGATCGCGCCGTGGGCCCGCCCGGGCGTGGGCGCGGTGGCCACCCAGGCGTTCGCGGAGCGGGCCTACGGACCGCGCTGCCTCGACGCGCTCGGGACCGGAGCCGATGCGGGCGAGGCCCTGGCCCGGGCCCGAGCCAGCGACCCGGGCGCGGACGTGCGGCAGGTGGCGGTGGTCGGCGCCGATGGCACGAGCGCGGTCGTCACCGGTGAGCGGTGCCTCGACCATGCCGGCCATGCCGCCGGAGACGGCTACTCGGCGCAGGCCAACATGGTGAGCTCGCCCGACGTGTGGGGCGCGATGGCGGCCGCGTACGAGCGGGCGACCGGGTCGTTGGCCCGCCGGCTCCTGGCCGCGCTCGACGCCGGCGAGGCCGCGGGTGGCGACGCCCGGGGCCGGATGTCGGCCGCGCTGCTGGTCGTCGCGGGCGAGGTTCCCCCAGGCCCCGGCGAGGGGGTGGTGGTCGACCTGCGGGTCGACCGGAGCGACGACCCCCTCGGCGACCTGACCCGGCTGCTCGACGCCGCGGAGGCCTTCGCCAGGTTCGACCGCGCCGCCGATCAGCTCTTCGGCGGCGATCCCGCCGCCGCGCTCGGAACGATCGACGCGGCCCTCGACGTCCTCCCCGGCGAGGAGAACCTGCGCCTCATCCGGCGGGCGCCCTCCTGGGCTCGGGCGCGGTCGCGGAGGGCACGGCCGAGGTCCGCGCCTTGCTGGCCGCCCGGCCCACGTGGGAGATCATCTTCCGCAGCTTCGTCGATACGGGCATGTTCGTCGTGCCCGACGGCCTGTCGATCGACGACCTGTTGCGCTGACCCGGCCCTAGCCGGGGTATGCCGCCGGGCTCAACCGGTGTCCCGGCGGTCGTCGGCGTCGTCGGCGCCGCGTTCGGGACGGGTGATGTCGATGCCGAGGGCCTCGGCCGCGCGGAACACGTCCTCGTCGAGGTCGCGCAGCTCGACCTGCTCGCCGTCGCGGCCCACGACCTCGATGTCGAGGGCCAGGCCCCGGGTCTCGTGCATCATCACCTTGAAGCTCTCGGGAACACCCGGCTCGGGGGCGTTGTCGCCCTTGACGATGGCCTCGTAGAGCTTCACCCGGCCCAGGACGTCGTCGGACTTGGTGGTGAGCATCTCCTGCAGCGTGTACGCCGCCCCGTAGGCCCACAGGGCCCACACCTCCATCTCGCCGAGCTTCTGCCCGCCGAACTGCGCCTTCCCGCCCAGCGGCTGCTGGGTGATCCTCGAGTACGGGCCGGTCGAGCGGGCGTGGACCTTGTCGTCGACCATGTGCGACAGCTTGAGCATGTACGCCCAGCCGACCGTGATCGGCCGGTCGAACGGGAGGCCGGTGCGGCCGTCGAACAGCTGGGCCTTGCCGTCCTGCCCGACCAGCCGGCCGCCGTCGGGCGTCTCGGGGCGCAGGCCGCCGAGGGCCTCGCGGACCGTCGGGTGGTCGCCGGCCCGGTCGCGCTCGTCCCAGTGGGCGCCGTCGAACACCGGCGTGGCCACGTAGGCCGCGGGCCGGGCGGTCGGGGCGGTCTTGCGGGCGCCGCTGCCGGGGGCCGGGGTCGGGGCCGACGCGGCCGCACCGGTGGGCCCGCCGTCGCCGTCCCAGCCCCAGCGGGCCGCGTAGCCGAGGTGGGCCTCCAGCACCTGCCCGAGGTTCATCCGCGGCGACACGCCCAGCGGGTTGAGGATGATGTCGACCGGCGTGCCGTCGGCCAGGTGCGGCATGTCCTCGATGGGCAGGATCTTGGAGATCACACCCTTGTTGCCGTGCCGGCCGGCCAGCTTGTCGCCGACCGAGATCTTGCGCCGCTGCGCGACGTGCACGCGGACCAGCTGGTTCACCCCCGGGGGCAGCTCGTGGCCGTCCTCGCGGGTGAACACCTTGACGTCGATGACCTTGCCCGACTGGCCGTTCGGGAGCTTGAGCGACGTGTCCCGCACCTCGCGGGCCTTCTCGCCGAAGATCGCCCGCAGGAGGCGCTCCTCGGGGGTCAGCTCGGTCTCGCCCTTGGGCGTGACCTTGCCCACGAGGACGTCGCCCGCGTCGACCTCGGCGCCGATGCGGATGATGCCCCGCTCGTCGAGGTCCTTGAGGATGTCCTCCGTCAGGTTGGGGATGTCGCGGCTGATCTCCTCCGGGCCGAGCTTGGTGTCGCGGGCGTCGATCTCGTGCTCGTGGATGTGGATCGAGGTGAGCACGTCGTCACGCACCAGCCGCTCGCTGATGATGATGGCGTCCTCGAAGTTGTAGCCACCCCAGGACATGTAGGCCGCCAGCAGGTTCTTGCCCAGCGCCAGCTCGCCGTTGTCGGTGGACGGCCCCTCGGCGAGGACGTCGCCCGTGCGGAACGAGTCGCCCTCCCGCACCGCGGGCTTCTGGTCGACGCAGGTGTCCTGGTTGGAGCGCCCGAACCGGGAGAGCCGGTGCACCCGCCGCCGTGCCCCGCGCCCCGGCTCCAGGTACTCGACCGTGACGTGGTCGCCCGCCACCTCCACCACGGTCCCGTCCGCCTCGGCCAGCACCATGGCGCCGCTGTCCCGGGCCGCACGGCCCTCCATCCCCGTGCCGACGAACGGCGCCTCGGGGCGGACGAGGGGCACCGCCTGCTTCTGCATCGACGCGCCCATGAGCGCCCGGGTGATGTCGTCGTGCTCGACGAACGGGATCAGCGACGTGCCCACCGAGACGATCTGGCGGGGCGACACGTCCATCAGCTGGACGTCCGCCGGTGCCACCTGGCAGATCTCGGTCGTCGCCCCGAAGAACGTCTCCCGCTCGAGCTGCACCCGCAGGTCGGCCAGCGAGACGGCCTGGGGGTTGCGCCGGGCGAGCACCTCGTCGGCCAGCAGCTCGCCGTCGGGGCCCAGCGGGGTGTTGGCCTGGGCCACGACGTAGTCCTCCTCCTCGTCCGCGGTGAGCCACACGATCTCGCCCGTCACCCGGCCGTCGACGACCGTGCGGTAGGGCGTCTCGATGAACCCGAACCGGTCGAGCCGGGCGTAGCTGGCGAGCGCGCCCTGCAGGCCGATCGCGGGGCCCTCCGGGGTCTCGATCGGGCACATGCGGCCGTAGTGGCTGAAGTGGACGTCGCGGACCTCGAAGCCCGCCCGCTCCTTGGTGAGGCCGCCGGGGCCCAGCGCGGACAGCCGGCGCCGGTGCGCGAGGCCGGCCAGCGGGTTGACCTGGTCCATGAACTGGGACAGCTGGCTGGTGCCGAAGAACTCCCTGACGGCGGCGACCACCGGCCGGATGTTGATCAGCGACTGGGGCGTGATCGCCTCGACCTCCTGGGTGGTCATGCGCTCGCGCGCCACCCGCTCCATGCGGGACAGGCCGATGCGCACCTGGTTCTGGATCAGCTCGCCGACCGACCGGATGCGCCGGTTGGCGAAGTGGTCCTGGTCGTCGAGCCGGTAGCCGGGCACGCCGGCGGCCAGCGACAGCAGGTAGGTGCACGCCGCCAGCAGCTCGACCGGGACGAGGGTCGGCTGGCCCGCCGCGGGCCGATCGACACCGGTCAGCCCGAAGCGCTCGACGATCCGCTCGACCTCGGCGCCGAGCTTGCGGTCGACCTTGTGACGGCCGACGCGCCCGAGGTCGTAGCGCCGGGGGTTGAAGAACGCACCGTCGAGGTAGCTGCGGGCGGCCTCGGCCGTGGCGGGCTCGCCCGGACGGGCGCGGCGGAAGATCTCGACCAGGGCCTCGTCCCGCGTGGGCGCGTTGTCGCGGTCCCGCTCCCACTGGCCGGCGAGGAAGTCGAAGTGCCCGACGAAGGCATCGAGGAAGCCGGGGTGGCTCTCCTCGTCGAAGCCGAGCGCCCGGAGCAGTACGAACAGGCTCAGGCGGCGCTTGCGCGCGACGCGGACGCCGGCGGTGACGTCCTTGCCCGGCTTGTGCTCGACGTCGAACTCGATCCACTCGCCCCGGGTGGGATGGACCGTGCCCTTGACCAGCTGGTGCTTGGCCAGGTTGCGGAGGCGGTAGCGCTCGCCGGCCTGGAAGATGACGCCCGGGCTCCGCACCAGCTGCGACACCACGACCCGCTCGGTGCCGTTGACGACGAACGTGCCGGTGTCGGTCATCATCGGGAAGTCGCCCAGGTAGACGGTCTGCTCCTTGATCTCACCGGTGGCGCCGTTGACGAACCGGGCGCGCACGAAGATCGGCGCCGCGTAGGTCATGTCCCGTTCCCGGCACTCGTCGACCGAGAACTTCGGCGACGGCCGCAGCTCCTCGTCGTCCGGGTCGAACTCGAGCTCGAGGCGGAGGCTGCCGGTGAAGTCCTCGATGGGGCTGAGGTCGTCGATCGTCTCGGCAAGGCCGGACCGGAGGAACCCCTCGAACGACAACCGCTGGATGCCGATCAGGTCGGGCGGCTCGAGGACCTCGTCGAGGCTGGCGAAGGAGTAGCGGTGCCGGGCAGCAGGACGTGCAGGCATGAAAGCTCCTCGTCGGAGGGTGAACGCGCAAAACGGCCCGCGAAACGGGCCGAGCCACCATACGACAAAGCAAAGATTAGGTCAATAACCCTGCGACGAAATCTTCTGCGTTCTGCGTCTGCACTTCAAGTATACCACATCCTAACGACTCAGTCCTGCCAGGGCGTCGTCAGCATGTGCGACCTGGCCATCCTAGCACGCAGGCCGAACGATTGCCAACCCCCTGATTCCCCGTTCCCACCACCGCGATTGGGGCCCGGGCGAGCTGGGCATTTCCCCCTTGTGAGCACGCGTTTTGTACGCGGAAACGGTCGCCCTGGCGACCGTTTCCGCGTACAAAACGCGAAGGACTAGCAGGTCGTGCCGCCCCGGGCGAGGTACGCGAACGCCGACGCCCTCGCCCCGCCGAACAGGGCCACGTCGCCGCTGGGCAGGTGCACGGTGATCCGGGACTGGCCGCCGTCGCCCGCCAGGCGGTCGTGGACCTCCAGATCCGGGCCGTACGTGGCCCGCCATGCCGTCAGCGGGTCGCCGATCGCCGGGCCTCCGGCCAGGCGGAAGCGGCGGGGGCACCGCGGCGGGCCAGGGTCTCCCACCCGACGAGGTGCAGGTCGCCCTCGCCGGTGCCGGCGAAGGTGAGGACCAGGTCGTCCCACTCGGTCTGCTGCGTCACCGTCAGCGACGGGTCGGCGGCGCACGGGACGTCGTCGGGCGCAGGCTCGGAGCCCGGGGCGCCCAGGATCGCGCTGGCCAGCGCCACCACGTCCTCGCGGGCGGCGCCCGCGGCGTAGGGGCCCAGGCCGCCATCCGAGCGCAGCGGCAGCTCCTCCACCACCGGGCCCGCCGGCGGGCGGGCGGGCGCCGTGGCCTCGGTGCCGCCGCCTCCCGGGCTGGGTGCCACTGCGATCGCCGGCGTCCTCGGTGCCGGGGGGACCTCGTCGTCGGTGGCCGTGTGGTCGTTGCGGTCGCCGCCGCTGACCGCGGCCAGGGTCGCCGCGGCCGCGATGACGGTGGCGAGCGCCGTCATCGACCGGCGCAGGCGCCGGCGGCGCCTGGCCGGGGGCGCCGGGGGTGCCACCGGCTCGAGGACGAGAAGGTCGGGGTCGTCGGTCACGCCACCACCTCGCCACCACGCTAGCTATTTCGACCCGACGAACGGGTGGGTGTCGCGTCAGCGGGCCATCCCGGACCCCGACCTGGTCTCGCTGCCCGAGCTCCACGCCGGCGACGTGGGCCTCGGCGACCCGTTCCGCGTCACGTGCGAGTCGGTGGAGTCCGTCCACCCGGTCAGCGGCACCGAGCTGCTGATCGCCTGCGACAACAACCTGCCCAATACGGGCCGCAACCCGACGATCGCCGACGACACCGAGATGATCGTCGTGAAGGTGCCCGGCCTGCGCGAACCGGGCTGAGCCCCCGCTCACGCGCTTTTGTCCCTGGAAGTGGTCGCCATGGCGACCACTTCCAGGGACGAAACGCGTCTAGAGGATCGCCCGCCGGTCCTTGAGCGCGCCGATCTCGGGCCACGTCGAGGCCCAGCTCCAGCAGGACCTCCTCGGTGTGCTCGCCCACCTCCGGCGCCCGGGTCGGGCGGCCCGGCCGCTCGTCGAACTGGACCGGAGACGTCACCATCGGGACCCGCACCGCCCCGTCGCTTCGCCGAGCGGGACCTCGGCCAGGTAGCCGTTCGCCCTCGCCTGCTCGTCGTCGTAGAGGTCGACCGGCTCCTGCACCACCGCCCACTCGCCGGCGAAGCCGGCCAGGCGCCGCCGCCACTCGGCGAGCGGGTGCTCGGCGAACGCCGCCTCCAGCGCCGCGACGCACTCGGCGGCATTCGACCGGCGGGTCTCCGTGTCGGCGAACCGCGGGTCGGAAGCCAGGCCCGGCCGGCCGACGATCTCGCACAGCGCCGGCCAGTGGCGGTCCGGCGCCAGCACCATCAGCGCCACCCAGCGGCCGTCGGCCGTGCGGTAGGGGAGCATCAGCGGGTTGCCCGTGGCGTAGCGGTCGGGCTGGCACGCGTGCGTGTCGTCGCCGAGACGGGCGTTGACGATGTCGGGCTGGAGCTGCCACATCCCCGCCGCCAGCAGCGACGAGTCGACCACCGACGGCTCGCCCGTCGTGGCCCGGCGGAACAGCGCGGCGCCGACCGCGCCCGCCAGCCCGAGCGCGGCGGCCAGGTCGCCGAACGCCGGCCGCGTCGGGCGGGGCCAGGGCGCGTCCGGCGGCGTGAACACCGCCTGCATCCCGCTGCGGGCCCAGTACGCCCCCGTGTCGTAGCCGCCCCGCCGGGCGTCGGGCCCCCGGGCGCCGAAGGCCGTGCCCCGCACGTACACGATGTCCGGGTTGTCGGCCCGCACGTCGCCGACCTCCAGGCCCAGCCGCGCCAGCGTCGGCGCCCGCAGGCTGGTCGTGAACACGTCGGCCGCCGCCAGCAGGCGGCCGAGGACCGCCCGGCCGTCGGGGTGGCGCAGGTCGATCCCCACCGACCGCTTGGAACGGTTGGCGGACTGGACGTAGGGGTCGTGCCCGCCGTGCAGCGTGTGGATGCCCGCCGTGACCAGGCCGCGGTAGGGATCGCCCCGCTGGGGCTCCTCGACCTTGACCACCGCCGCGCCCCACTCCGCCAGCAGCGCGCCCGCGGCCGGGACGAACACGTGGGTGGCGACCTCGACCACCCGGACACCGGCGAGCGGGCCGGTCACCCCGCCTGCGGCTCGGCGGCGGGCTCGGGCTCGGCCGGCTGGGGCCGCCAGAACACGGCGAGACACCCGGCGGCGGCGACGACGCCCAGGGCGCTGATCGCAAGCCCGACGGTGCCGCTCAGGTCGTCGGCGATGCCGAGGGCGTTGTCGAGGCTCCACCGGCCCGGCCCGATCGTCGCCACCAGCGCGTAGAGCACGCCGAGGATCATGTTGTACTCCCAGCCGTCCTTGAACACGAAGAAGGCGTTGCGGTGGGTCCAGGCCGCCACCGTCATGATCCCGATGCAGCCGGCCGCGGTCAGGGGCGTGAGCAGGCCGAACGCGAACCCCACCCCGCTCGTGATCTCGGTCGACGCCGCCAGCACCGCGTGGACCCGCCCGGGGCGCATCCCCAGGCTCTCGAACCACCCGGCGGTGCCGGGGATCCGCCCGCCGAGGAACACCTTCTGGTAGCCGTGGAGCGCGAGCGTGATGCCCGCGGCGATGCGCACGGCCAGGAGGACGGCATCGAGGGTGCCCTGGTCAGTGGTCATGGATAGCCTCGCTTCGTGCTGGAGGACCGGATCGTGGCCGAGCTCGCCCGCCACTGGGACGAGGGGTGGAACGGCGCCGACGTCGACGTGATCATGGCGCCGTTCGCGGCCGACGTCGTGTTCTCGTCACCGTTCATCCCCCGGCTCACCGGGGACCCGGCCCAGCGGACCGTCGACGGCGCCCCGGCGCTGCGACGTTACGTGGTCGACGCCCTCGCCCGGGCGGGCGACGTGCGCTACACGCTCCACCGGGCGCTCGCCGGCAGCGACACCGTGGTGCTCGTCTACACGTGCCACCTGCCCGACGGGTCCGACCGGCCCGGCGCCGACCTGCTGCGGCTCGGCCCGGAGGGGAAGGTGGTCGAGTGGCGCTGCCACTACGCCACCGACCCGACCGCCTGGCGCCCCTGACCCACGCTCAGATGCGGTAGAGCGCGGCCGCGTTGTCGCCGAGGACCTTGCGGCGGGTTTCCGGCCGCAGCGCGTTCATCTTGTCCTCGACCGCCCCCAGCGGGTCGGGGTAGAGGCAGGTGGGGTGGGGGAAGTCGGTCTCGAACAGGACGTTGTCCTCGCCGACCTGGTCGATGAGGCCCTGGAGGTCGGGGTGGTCGGCCTCGAACCAGAAGGTGGAGTACCAGTTGCGGGCGAAGTACTCCGACGGCTTGAGCGCCATCTTGGCGGCCTGCTCGGGCGCGTTCTCCATGATCTGGTAGTCGGCGGCCTCGAGGATGAACGGCACCCAGCCGATGCCGCTCTCGACCGACACCATCTTGAGGTCGGGGAACCGGTCGAAGATGCCGGCGTAGAGGCTGTTGATCACCACCCGGGCGTTGTTGAGATAGAGCAGGGCGCCGCCGATGGCCGGCCGGAAGTTCTGGTGCTGCGACGGCCAGAAGTACTTCCCGTAGAAGTTGAGCGACGTCAGGCTGGCCCCGATGTGGAAGTGCACCGGCAGCCCCAGGCCCTGGCACGCCTCCCAGAACGGGTCCCACGCCGGGTCGGCGAAGTCGGGGGCGCCGGTCTCCTGGGGGTCGGACGTCATGTTCACGCCCCGGAACCCGAGGGCGGCGATGCGCTCGGCCTCCCGGGCGCAGGCGGCCACGTCCCACGCCGGCATGACCGGCATGGGGATGAACCGGTTGCCCGAGGCGTCCTGGATCTCGGCCATGGCGTCGTTGTAGATCTCGACGCACATCTGGCGCAGCGTCGGGTCCTTGACGTCGTTGGCCAGGACCTGCCCGCCGATGCCCACGGCGTTGGGGTAGAGCACCTGGGCGTAGAAGCCGTTGGCGTCCATCCAGGCGAGCCGGGCCTCCGGGTCCCAGGCCGCCTGGTAGCCCCACTCGATCGGGTTGAGCTTGCACTCCTCGAAGGGGTACTTGTCGCCGGCCCGGTCGATCACGGTGCCGGCCCGGGCCGGGCCGAGCACGACGTCGGCGTCGACCACCCAGTTGGGCTTGCCGTCGACCTGCAGCACGCGGGGCACGCGGTCGCGGTACGCCGCGGGGGCCCGCGACGTGAACAGGTCGTGCCGCTCGGTCAGGTGCGTGTCCGCGTCGATGACCCGGACCTCCTCGGCCAGCTTGCCCATGACACGACCCTCCTGCTCGGTGCGACCCTATGTTAGTGAACGCTCAGTACTGCGTCAGAACGTGGCGTCAGAACGTGGCCTCAGAACGTCGCCGATAGCGCCCACGGGCCGTCCGCCGGCCACTCGCGGTCGAGCAGCTCCATGCTGTAGGCGATCCGGCCGGTGACCGCGCCCGCCGGGGCGGCGCACAGGGCCAGCGCGGCCTCGGGCATCGCCTCGGGCGGCTCGACCGGGGCGTTGTCCGGCGTGTGCGGCGACACGGCGGCGACGCCCGGCGTCACGACCAGGCCCGACGTGCCCAGTGCGTTGACGCTCACCCCGGTGCCGTGCAGCTCGGCGGCCATCCCGGTGGTGAGCCGGTCGATCGCCGCCTTGCACATCCCGTAGGGGACGCACCCGTCGCTGGCCCAGGCCGGGTACGGCGGGCCCAGCGGGTGGCGGGCCTGCTTGGACGTGACGTTGAGGATCCAGCCCCGGCCCCGCGCGACCATCCCCGGCGCCGCCTGCTGGCTGAGCCGGAACGTCGAGTGGACCATGATCTGGAACATCAGCCCGTAGCGGCGGGGCGTGACCCCGAGGGCGGGCCCGTAGAAGTTCACGCCGGCGTTGTTCACCAGCGTGTCGATCGGCCCGACGGCCGCCTCGGCCCGGGCAAGCACGCCGTCGACGTCGGCCGGGTCGCTGAGGTCGGCCGGGATCGCGGCGGCGCGGCCCCCGGCGGCCCGGATCTCGGCGACTGTGTCGGCCAGCGACCCGGGCAGCGCGGCGCCGCCCGGCTCGACCGTGCGGGCGACCAGGGCGACCGTGGCCCCCTCGGCGGCGAAGCGCTCGGCGATGCTGCGCCCGATGCCCCGGCTGGCGCCGGTGACGAGGGCGACGCGCCCCTCCAGGGACCCGGGCACGGCCCCTCAGCCGGTCCCGCGCGGCCGGGGCCAGCGTGGCCGGGTCGGCCGGCGTGAAGTCGTAGACCCGGCAGGCGTTGCCGACCGTGATCTTGTGCTGCACGTCCTCCGGCAGGTCGCCCAGCCACTTGTTGGCCAGGGCGATCGTGTCGGGCCAGGTCGAGTCCGAGTGCGGGTAGTCGCACTCGAGCATCACGTTGTCCTCGCCGATCACGTCGAGCAGCCGGAGGCCGGCGTGGTCCTCGATGAACGTGCCGAAGACGTGGTCCTTGAACAGGCGGCGGATGTCGGTGTCGAGGTCGAACCGGGCCTCGCCCTTGGCCTCACCGCGCTCGTGGGCGGCGTTCATCGAGATGTCGAACCGGGAGGCCCAGAAGCGCTGCTTGTCGATGACCTGCTCGGCCCGCTCCAGGAAGTACGGCATCCAGCCGATCGAGCCCTCGGACAGGGCGATCTTCAGGTTGGGGAAGCGCACGAAGTTGCCGCTGAACAGCCAGTCGAGCAGGGTGCCGGCCTGGTTGGCCGCCGCCGAGTACGCCATGAAGGCCAGCGTCGGCATGTCGTCCGACGTGCGGATGAGATTGGACGACGACCCGACGTGCATCGAGATCACGAACCCGGTCTCGTCGCAGGCCCGGAGCACCGGGTCCCAGTGCTCGGTGTGGATCGACGGCAGCCCGAGCTTGGTCGGGTTCTCGGAGAACGCGATCGACTTCGCGCCGAGCGCCGCGGTGCGCTCGATCTCCGCGGCGCCGGCCACCGGGTCCCACAGCGGGATGATCATCATCGGGATGAACCGGCCGGGATACGCGCCGGCCAGCTCCTCCAGCACGAAGTCGTTCCAGGCCCGCACGCAGGCGAGCGCGACGTCCCTGTCCTTGGCCTCGTGGAACACCTGGCCGCAGTAGCGGGGGAACGAGGGGAACAGCATCGATGCCAGCACCGAGCCCTGGTCCATGTCGGCGACCCGGGCCGCCGGCTCGTAGCAGCCCGGGCGCATGTCGTCGTAGGTGATCGGCTCGGGGAGAACTCCTCCCGGGACTTGCCGGCGACGGCGTTCAGGCCGGTGGTGACGATCTGGCGGTCCTCGTAGACCCAGAACTCCTGCGTCGCCCTCGCGCACGATGCGGGGCGCCGTGTCGCGCCACCGCTCGGGGACCCGCTCCTGCCACAGGCGGGCGGGCTCGATCAGGTGGTCGTCGACGGAGATGAACCAGCTGAACGGCATCGCCCGGCCTCCTCGGCTCGACGTTGGTGAGCGAACGCTCACATCCTAACCGCGGCGGCCGCGTAGCGCTCGGCCAGGCGGGCACGGTGCGCCCGGGGCGACCCGAGCAGCGACCGGTTCAGCGTGGCCCGCTTCAGCAGGGCGTGGAGCCCGTGCTCCCACGTGTAGCCGATGCCGCCGTGCAGCTGGATGGCGCTCCCGGCGGCGGCGACCGCGGCGTCGGTGACGTAGGCCTTGGCCATCGAGACGGCCACCTCCGCGTCGGGCGAGCCCGCGACCAGGTCGGTCACCGCCCCGCGCACGAGCTGGCGGGACAGCGCCAGCGCCACCGCGCTGTCCGCGCAGGCGTGCTTGACCGCCTGGAACGAGCCGATGGGCCGGCCGAACTGGTGGCGGACCGAGGCGTAGGCGACGGTGGCGGCCAGCACCGCCTCGGCGAGGCCGAGGCTGTCGAGCGCGACCGCCAGCGCGCCCCGGGCGAGCAGCTCGTGGGCGTCGCCGGCGAGGGGCCAGCACCGGTCGGGGTCGATCGCCGCGCCGTCGGCCCGGACCTCGGCGAGCGACCGCGTGGCGTCGACGACCGGCGTCGGCGTGACCGCCACGCCGTCGCCGGGCGCGGCGTCCACGAGGACCGGCCCTAGCGCAGGGTCGGCGGCCACCACCAGCACGCGGTCGGCGTCCGCCGCGTCGGGGACGAACGCGGCCCGGCCGACCAGCCGGGCGGCGCCGTCGCCGCGCTCGACCCGGAACCGGGG
The DNA here is from genome assembly GCA_963830865.1 of uncultured Acidimicrobiales bacterium. Taxonomy (GTDB): domain Bacteria; phylum Actinomycetota; class Acidimicrobiia; order Acidimicrobiales; family VFJN01; genus ZC4RG19. The sequence continues at coordinate 181,623 of CAWHNU010000007.1, forward strand.
CCGGACCACGCCGTCGTCGTCCCCGGCGGGCAGGGCCACGGCGACCGTGGCGTCGCCCGCGGCGATGGCGGCGAGCAGCGCGTCCCGCCCGGGCCCGGCGGCGACCAGCCGGAGGGCGCCGACGCCGAGCACCGCGGTGCCGAGGTAGGGGCTGGCGGTCGCCGCCCGGCCCAGCTCCTCGACCACCACCGCCGCCTCGGCGAACGTGGCGCCGGCGCCGCCGAGGCCCTCGGGCACCTCCAGGCCGGGCCATCCCGCCCGGGCCAGCGTGCGCCAGTCGGCGGCCACAGCCTCGCCGCCCGAGCGCAGCGGGCTTGTCGGGGCCAGCAGGTCGCGGGCGACCGCGCGCAGCTCGTCGTGCAGATCGGCGGTCACGGCGCCGCGGGCTCCCGGGGCAGGCCGAGGCCCCGCTCGCCGATGATCGTGCGCTGGATCTCGCTGGAGCCGCCGGGGATGGTCCACTCCCAGGACGTGACGAAGTCGAGCACCCAGGCGCCCGACTCCCAGCCGCTCGACAGTGGCTTGTGCAGGCGGGTGTGGGCGTCGAGCCCGGCCACGTCGGCGGCGAAGCCGGTCATCCGCTGGAGCAGCTCGCTGTAGGCGAGCTTGACGATCGAGGCGTCGGCGGGGCCCGCCCGGCCGGCGTCGGCCCGCTCGACCAGGTTCCGGCACAGCGCCCGCAGCCCGGTGAGCTCGGTCTCGAACCCGGCCAGCCGGTCGCGCACGACCGCGTCCTCGATCGGGCGGGGCCGGTCGTCGCGGGGCCGGCAGCAGTCGTCCAGCAGCCACCGGAACCCGCCGGCGAGGCGCTCGGCCAGCTCCAGCATGGTCAGGCCGCGCTCGGCGCTGAGCGTCTCCTGGGCCACCCGCCAGCCGGCGTTCTCGGGGCCGACCAGGTTGGCCTCGGGGATCGCCACGTCGTCGAGGAACACCTCGCAGAAGTGGGCGTCGCCCACCGCGTTGCGGATCGGCCGCACGTCGACCCCCGGGCTGCGCATGTCGAGCAGGAAGTAGGAGATGCCGTGGCGCTTGGGCGCCGCCGGGTCGGTGCGGGCGAGCAGCAGACACCAGTCGGCGTGGCGAGCGCCGCTGGCCCACAGCTTCTGGCCGTTGACCACGAACCGGTCGCCGTCGCGGCGGGCGGTGGTCCGCAGGCTGGCGAGGTCCGACCCCGCCTCGGGCTCGGAGAACCCCTGGCACCAGATCTCGCCGTCGAGGATGGCCGGCAGGTGCCGGCGCCGTTGCTCGTCGCTGCCGGCCGCCAACAGCGTCGAGGCCGCGTGGTGGATGGCGACGAACGCGAGCACCAGCCGCGGCGCGTCGTGGGCGGCCAGCTCCTGGTAGAGGACGACCTGCTGGGCGACCGGCAGCCCGCCGCCCCACTGCGCCGGCCAGTGGGGCACCGCGTACCCGGCCCCGCGCAGCTCGCGGAACCACGCCTGCTGGAAGGCGACGAACGCGTCTTCGTCGGCGCCGGCCTGGTCGCGGCGCCAGCCGTCGGGGACATGGGCGCGGCACCAGGCCCGGACCTCGGCCCGGAACTCCTCGAGGTCACTCATCAGGACGCCGGGCCCCCGCGGACGACGCGGCCGGGACGCTCGGCGGTCAGCTCGTCGTGCGTCGACCAGCACCCGGCCGTTCACGATCGTCCAGTCGTAGCCGTGGGCCCGCTGCACGTAGCGGTGGGCGCCGAGGGGCAGGTCGGCGACCATCGTCGGCGCGTCGAGGCCCAGGCGGTCGAGGTCGATCACGTTGAGGTCGGCCCGGGCGCCGGGGGCGACGACGCCGCGGTCGGCCAGGCCGAACAGGCGGGCGCCGTCCGAGGTCAGCTTGCGCACCGCGGTGCCCACGTCGAGCAGGCCCTCGTCGCGCACCCAGTGCCCGAGCAGGTACGTCGTCTGGCCGGCGTCCATGGTGAGGGCGACGTGGGCGCCGGCGTCGCCGATGCCGACCACGACGTCCGGGTTCGTCAGCATCGTCGCCACCGCGTCCAGGTCCTGGTTGAGCACGGGGTAGTAGAGCAGGCCGAGGCCGCCGGTCTCCAGCGCGAGGTCGAGGAACGCGGCCGCGGGCGACCCGCCCCGGCGGGCGGCCTCGGCGGCCAGGCTGTTGGCCTCGCCCACGTCGTAGCGGGCCGGGCCGGGCGGGAGCAGGTAGAGCCGGGCCGGGTCGGTCGGGGCCAGCGGCCCGGAGGCGGCGAGCGGGCTCTCGGCGGCCTCGACCAGCCGGCGGCGGACCGCGTCGTCGGCCAGCGCCGCCAGCCGCTCGGCGAACGGGCGGGCGGCCAGCTCGTCCCACGCCGGCAGCCCGTCCCACGGCGTGCGCCCGACCAGGCCGTAGACGATCCCGACCCCGCGGGCCGAGGTCTGGGGCCGCAGGTCGGCGCCCCGGCCCCGGGCGGCGGCGACCTGGTCCATCACCCACGACCAGAGGCCGGGCCGCCGGTCGCTCTGGGTGATGGCGAAGGTGAGCGGCCGTCCGGACTCGCGGGCGACCCGCTCCATCCAGGCCAGCTCGGCGACCGAGTTGGCCCGCTCGGCGCCGTCGCGCTCGCCGATGCGGGGGACGACCTCGATCGTGCCCCGGCCGCGGGCGCCCAGCGCCCGGCCGATGGCGGCCAGCTCGTCGGGGGCGGCGAACGTGCCCGGCACCGGGCGGCCGTCGGGGACGGTGTGCAGAAAGCTGCGCGAGGTCGAGAACCCGAGGGCGCCGGCGTCGACCGCCTCGCCGACGACCGCGGCCATGCGGGCGACGTCGTCGTCGCCGGCCGGCGCCTCGTCCATGGCGCGCTCGCCCATCACGTACGTGCGCAGGGCGCAGTGGCCGACCAGGCCGCCGACGTTGGGGCCGAGGGGGAGGCGGTCGAGCGCGGCGAGGTACCCGCCGTAGCTCTCCCAGCCCCACGGGACTCCGGCCATGATCGTCTCGGCGGGGATGTCCTCGACCGACTCCATCATCCCGGCCAGGTAGCCCTCCTGCCCCGGCCGCACGGGCGCGAACGTGACGCCGCAGTTGCCGAGCACGAGCGTGGTGACGCCGTGCCACGACGACGGGCTGGCGACCGGGTCCCAGAACAGCTGGGCGTCGAGGTGGGTGTGGACGTCCACGAAGCCGGGGGTCACCAGCCGGCCGGCGGCGTCGAGCTCGCGCCGGCCCCGGTCGGGGACGTCGCCGACGGCGGTGACGCGGTCGCCGTCGATGGCCACGTCGGCGGCGACGGGGCCCGCCCCGGTACCGTTGACCACTTCGCCGGCCCTGATCACGATGTCGTGCACGGTCTCGGGCCCCCTCTATAATGAGTGAGCCCTCATTCTGCACGGTCGGCCGAGCGCCCGTCCACACGATCCGAGGAAGCCGCCGCCGATGACCGCCAGCCCGTCCGACATCGCCGGGAGCGAGGCGCAGGCGCCGGCCCGCCCGGCTCGGCGGCTGCTCTCCGGGGTGGAGGCGATCGGCGAGGCGCTGGTGACCCGGCGGCTGGTCGACCAGCGCGACGGGCTCGACACCGCCACGTTCGTGTCCGGCTACCCCGGCTCGCCGCTGGGCGGCCTCGACCTCGCGCTGGGCCGCCTCGGCGCGCGGCTCGACGGAGCACCGCATCGTCCACCAGCCCGGGCTGAACGAGGAGCTGGCGGCGGCCGCCGTGTGGGGGTCGCAGATGGGCGCGGCCGTGCCCTACGAGGGGGTCGACGGCGTGGTCGGCGCCTGGTACGGCAAGGGGCCGGGGCTCGACCGCTGCGGCGACGTGCTCAAGCACGCCAACTTCATGGGCACCGGCCCGCACGGCGGCGCGGTGCTGTTCGTGGGCGACGACCCCACGGCCAAGTCCTCGACCCTGCCCTACGACACCAACGCCCCGCTGGCCGACGCGGCGGTGCCGATTCTGGTCCCTGCCGACCAGCAGGACCTGCTCGACCTGGCCGTCGAGGCCTTCCGGCTGAGCCGGGCCTGCGGCTCGTGGGTCGGCGTCCGGGTGGTCACCGCGGTGGCCGACGGCATCGGCGCCGTGGACGCCGTCGCCCGGCCGCTTCCCCGCCGGGGAGCCCGGCGCTGGTGGTCGACGGCGAGCCGTGGCGCCACGAGCCGGGCGGGACGATCCTGCGGCCCGACCTGGAGGCGCTGTGGCTCGACCGGCGGCTGCGGGCCGCGCGCGGCCTGGGTCGAGGCCCGGGGGCTGGACCGCGACGGTCGGCGCCGTAGGCCGCGCCCGCCTCGGGATCGTGTGCGCCGGGCGCACCTACCGCGACGTGCTCGGCGCGCTCGAGCGCCTGCGGCGTCGGGCGGGACGACCTGGCCGCGGCCGGCATCCGGGTCCTCAAGCTGGCGCTGACCCACCCGGTCGTGCCCGCCGGGGTGCTCGCCCTGGCCGACGACTGCGACGAGGTCCTGATCGTCGAGGAGAAGCGGCCGTTCGTCGAGCAGCAGGTGCGGGCGCTGCTGCACGAGGCCGGCCGCACCACGCCCGTGCGGGGCAAGCGCGACGGCGACGGCCGGCCGCTGGTCCCGGGCACCGGCGAGCTCGACGGCCGAGCGGGTAGCCGAGGTGCTGCGTCCGGGTCCTGCCCGACCTGGTGCCGGCAGCTGCGGCGTCGCCACAACGGCCGGGGGCTGCTGCCGCTGCTCGACCTGCCGGCCCGCACGCCGGCGTTCTGCAGCGGCTGCCCGCACAACCGCTCGACGGTCGTGCCGGTGGGCTCGATCACCGGCGGCGGCGTCGGCTGCCACGGGATGATCCACTTCGAGCGCCGCCACGCCGACGAGCAGTTCGTGCCGCCGACGCCGATGGGCGCCGAGGGCGCGCACTGGGTCGGGCTGGCGCCGTTCGTCGGCGACCGCCACATCTTCCAGAACCTGGGCGACGGCACGTTCAGCCACTCGGGCAGCCTGGCGATCCGGGCCTGCGTCGCCGCCGGGGTCCACATCACGTTCAAGCTGCTCTACAACTCGGCGGTCGCCATGACCGGCGGCCAGGACGTGGCCGGGCTGATGGACGTGCCCGGCCCTCACCCGGTCGCTGGCCGCCGAGGGCGTGGCGGCCATCACCGTGTGCACCGACGACGTCGGCCGCTACGGCCGCGAAGGCGCCGTTCGCCCCGGGCGTGCCAGGTGCGGCCCCGCGAGGACGTGGTGGCCGTGCAGGAGGAGCTGCGCCGCCACCCCGGCGTGTCGGTGCTGGTCTACGACCAGCGCTGCGCGGCCGAGGCCCGCCGCCTGCGCAAGCGGGGCGAGCTGGACGAGCCGCCCCAGCGGGTCGTCATCAACCAGGCCGTGTGCGAGGGCTGCGGCGACTGCTCGCGGATCAGCAACTGCCTGTCGGTGCTGCCGGTCGAGACCGAGTTCGGCGAGCGGCGGGAGATCCACCAGTCGTCGTGCAACAAGGACTTCTCCTGCCTGGAGGGCGACTGCCCGTCGTTCCTGACGGTCGTCCCGGTCGGGCCCGCGCGCGGCGACGGCGGCCGCGACCGGGCACGTCGCCCGGCGCTGCCCGGCGGGCGACCTGCCCGAGCCGCCGGTGGCGGCGGTCGACGGCCGCTACAGCGTCTACACGACCGGGATCGGCGGCACCGGCATCGTCACCGCCAACCGCCTGCTGGCCCACGCGGCGCTGGCGGCGGGGTTCGTCGGTGCAGGGCGTCGACCAGACCGGGCTGTCGCAGAAGGCCGGCGCGGTGGTCTCGCACCTCCACATCGGCCGCAGCGACGCCGACATCACCACCGCCACGGTCCCCGACGGCGGCGCCGACCTCTACCTGTCGGGTGACCTGCTCCAGGCGGCGTCGGCCACCCACCTGGCCAAGGTCCGGCCCGGGCGCACCTGGGCGGTCGTCGACGCCGACCTGGTCCCGACGGCGGGGATGCTCCAGGGCACGCCCGGCGTCGACGGCGACCGGCTGGCCGCGGCCGTGCGCGGCGCGGTCGGGGCCGACCGGACGGTCCTCGCCGACACGACCGGGCTCGCCGAGCGGGTGTTCGGCAGCCACCTGCCGGCCAACGTCGTGCTGCTCGGCATCGCCGCGCAGGTCGGGGCGCTGCCGGTGACGCCCGACGCGGTCGAGCAGGCCATCACCCGCGAGGGGCCGGCCGCGGCGACCAACGTCGAGGCGTTCCGGTGGGGCCGGTGGCTGGTGGCCGACCCGGCGGCGGTCGCCGCCGCGCTCGCCGGCCGGCGACGGCGCCGCGACGGCGGGGCCAGGCCGGCGTCTGGGACCCGACGCCCGGGGCGATGGCCGACCGCCGAGTCGCTGCTCGCCGCTCGGGCGCTGCCGGCCGACGCTGGCGCCGCTGCTCGTCCGGCGGGCGGCCCAGGTGGTCGACTACCAGGACCGGGGCCGGGCCGAGCGGTGGCTCGACCTCGTGGCCCGGGCGGCCGCGGTCGATGATGCCGAGCACGGCTGGCGGCTCACCGAGGCGGTGGCCGAGGGCTGGTTCAAGGTGCTCACGTACAAGGACGAGTACGAGGTCGCCCGCCTCCACCTGCGGCTCGACCTCGACGCGACCGCCCGCGAGGCCGGCGTCGGCGGACGGCTACCGGGTCCGCTACCACCTCCACCCGCCGACGCTCCGGCGGCTCGGGCTCGACCGCAAGATCGCCCTGCCGGGCGGCGTCGCCCGGCCCGCGTTCCGCGGCCTGGCGGCGATGCGGCGGGTGCGGGGCACGCCGCTCGACGTGTTCGGCTGGGCCCGCCACCGCCGGGAGGAGCGGGCCCTGGCCGACGAGTACGAGGCGCTCGTGGGCGGGGCCGCTCGGCGCCCGACCCGTACGACGAGCGGTCGACCTCGCCGCCAGCGTGCAGGCGATCCGCGGCTACGAGGACATCAAGAGCGAGGCGATCGCGCAGTGGCGGCGCCGACGTCGGCGGCGCGGTGACCACGAAGGTCGTCCGCTTCCTGCACGCGGCGCGCTGCCGAGGGCCCGGCGGTCCGGGTGGCGCAGGGGACGGCGCTGCACCTCGACGGGCTGCCGCCGCCGCCGTTCGCCACGGTCGAGGTGCTCTGGTTCGACGGCGAGGCGCCCGCACGTGCGCTCGGCGACGGCGAGATCGAGGTCGTCGTGACCGAGGAGGTCTCGCCGGGGCGCCGACGCCCTCGCCGCCCGGTGGGCGGCCGGCGGGGAGCGGTTCAAGATGATGTCGTTCGGGCGGCGCAACCCGGCGCTGACGCCCGCCGAGTTCGCCGACCGCTGGCGGCGGGAGGCCGGACGGCTCGGCGGCGAGGAGATCCCCGCCGACCTGCGGGGGTTCGCCTACGTCCAGGACCACCCGTTCCCCGGCGTCCGACCTCGACGCGGTGAACGAGGTGTGGTTCGACCGGCTCGACGACCTCCGCCGCCGGGCCGAGTGGTTCGCCGACCGCCCGGTCCCCGCCGACCTGATGGACCCGGCCCGGAGCGGGTTCGTCCTCCTCCGCGAGACTGCGTTCTACGCGGAAGCGGTCGCTATAGCGACCGCTTCCGCGTGAAACCGTGGGGGGGCGGGCCAGCGGCCGAGGGTCGCCAGCAGGGCGTGGGTGTCCTGTTGGAAGACCCGGATCTCCGCGATCCGGCCGTCCGAGATCCGGAACAGCTCGACCACGTCGACCGTGGCCGACCGGCCGGTCGCCTTCGCCGTCCACGTCTGGGTCGTCACCTGGACCGCGGTCGTCGCCGCAGCCGAGCACCTCGGCCGGGCCGATCGTGCGCTCCCAGTGCTCGGCGAACGCGGCGCCCATGGCGTCCATGCCGTCGGGGCCGTGGTGCCAGCCGCCGTGGGGCAGCGAGGCCGGCTGCTCGATGCGCAGGTCGGGGTCCAGCAGCGCCCGAGCGCCGTCGCGGTCGCCGGCCCGGAACCGGCGGCCCAGCTCCTCGACGACGTCGGCGGCGTTGCTCATGCGGCCGACGCCGGCCGCAGCTCCGTGATCCCGAGCAGGCCGGCGGTGTTGCCCCGCAGCACCTTGCGCTGCGTCTCGGCGTCGCAGCCCTCCAGCAGGCGCACGAAGTCGGCCGGCTCGGACAGGCCCTCGGGGTGGGGGTAGTCCGAGCCGAACAGCACGTGGTCGGCGCCCATGACCCCGATCAGGTCGACCACGTCGTCCTCGGGGAACGGCGACACGTAGAGGTGGTCGAGCAGGGCCCGGCTGGGCCGGTCCGGCAGGTCGCCGCCGATCTTGGGCCCCCGCCGGCCGAGCGTGGCGGCCTTGTCGACGGTCTTGAGCAGCGGCCGCAGCCAGGCGCTGCCGTTCTCGATCGACAGGATGCGGACGTCGGGGTGGCGCCCGAACAGGTTGTGCAGCGTGATCGCGATCAGCGTGTCGACGAGCGGGCGCTCGGTGTTGCACAGCGCCCACTGCAGCGGCGACTGGAGGTGCGAGGGGTTGGCCGGGTCCTCGTCCCACAGGGTGCCGTAGACCGCGGCGTAGCCGCTGTTCGACGTGTGGAACACCACGCTGGCGCCGGCCTCGGTGACCGCCGACCAGAACGGGTCGAACCGGGGGTGCGCCGGCGAGTGCCCGCCGATCGGGCCGGGCCGCAGGTGCACGAGCTTGGCGCCGAGGTCGAGGACCCGGGACAGCTCGGCCAGCGCCCGGTCGAGATCGAGCAGCGACAGCAGCGGCACGCCGTAGATGCGGCCGTCGGCGCCGTAGCCCCAGTCCTCCTCCAGCCAGCGGTTGAAGGCCCGCAGGCTGGCGTAGGTCAGGTCCACGTCGTGGGCCAGGTCCTCCTCCACCGCGATGGCCAGCGTCGGCAGCAGCACCTGGGCCTCCAGGCCCTGGGCGTCCATGCGGGCCAGGCGGGGGCCCCGGGTGGTGAACTCGGGATGGTCCCTGGCGTTGATCACGTCCCGGTGGCTGAAGCCCTCGGCGACCTCGCCGACGAACAGCCCCTGCAGCGCCCCGGGCGCCGAGGCGTAGTCGCCCGGCATCACGCTCATGAACGTGCGGCTGTCGCCGACGTACACCCGCCCGAGGCCGTCGGCGCCCCGGCGGACGGTGACCGTCGCGTCACGGTGGCGGGTCTCGATGTGGCGCGTGAAGCAGTCGTCGGGCTCGTAGTAGTGCCCGTCGGCGTCGATGAGCTGGTACTCCACGGCCGCGACCTCCCGGCGGCCCACGATAACAAAGTGAACGCCCGTTTACTAGCAAGGCCGGCCGCCGGACACGCCCTCAGTCGTCGAGCAGCTCGTACAGCACGACCTCGGGCGGCGGGTCGGTCTGCAGGGCCGCGCCGGGCGTCGTCTCGCCCTGCCGCGGAGCGGCGCCGCAACTCGCGCATCGGCGCCGCCAGGTCGTCGGCCTCGACCTCGTACACCGCCAGGTACTCGGGGGCCTCGGCCCCGCTCACCCGCCGGAAGCGGCGGGCCGACACGAAGCCCGGCACCGCCAGCAGCTCACGCAGGTGGACGCCGCTGTACCACGCGTTGAACTCGTCCTCGCGCTCTGGGCTGTCCGGGCGGCTGCGGACGACGACGATGCCCCGGGCCACGGTCAGCGCCGGCGGCGGGACGGCTGGAGCTCGGGGAAGAAGCCCTTGACCGTGCCCTGGCTGACCAGCTCCAGCGCCCGGTTCTTGTCGAAGCGCTTGTTGTGGTGGCTCTCCAGCGCCAGCACGAGGGCGATGCCCATCACAGCCCGGGCCGAGATGTCGGGGCTCTCCATCTCGTAGCCGTAGCGGCCCTCGACCTCCTTCCAGGCGTCGGCGAGCCGGTCCATGGCGACCGCGAAGTTCTCGCGGTAGAAGCGCTGGGCGACCTTCGGGTCGCCGAACAGCACCAGGCCGAGCAGCGGCAGCACCTCGTCCAGCGTGGAGATCGAGCTGGCGGTAGAGGCCGTTCATCGTCTCCAGCTGGCGCTCGGGGGTGAGCGGCTCGTCGCGGTCGACCACCTCGGTGGCGGCGACCAGGTCGTCGACCGCCTGGCGCAGCGGCTCGACCACGGCCTCGAAGAACAGCTGGTCCTTGCTCTCGAAGTGGCGGTAGATGACGCCCTCGCTGATGCCGCCCCGCTCGGCGATGTGGCGGATCGTGGTGCCGTTCATGTCGCCGGTCTCGGTGAACGCCCGGCGGGCCGCCTCGAGGATGGAGCTGCGCCGGGCCGCCGCGGTGAGCCGGCGGGCCGCGATGCTCGCCGTTCGTGGCGGGGGAGCGGGTCGCCTGCCGTGCCATACACGCAGACTACCGCCGCCGGAGTGAGCGGGTGATCACTCCCTTAGCGACGGGTCTCCCGTTCTGGCAGCGGATCCGTACCGCTATGGCACTCAGCGCTGCCAGAACCCTCCGGACTACGGTGAGCGAGTGCTCGCTCACCTCGTCGTCGCCACCGTCCCCGCCGGTCGCCGGCCGTGAAGGTCGCCGTCGCCTACGACGTCGGCGCTCCGCTGGTGGTCGAGGACCTGGCGACGCCGGCGATCGGGCCCCGTGACGTGCTCGTGCGGCTGGCCGCCAGCGGGATCTGCCACACCGACCTGACCGTGATCCGGGGGCTGTCCAACCTGCCGCTGCCGATCGTGCCCGGGCCACGAGGGGTGCGGGATCGTCGAGGCCGTCGGCGCCGACGTCCGGCGGGCCGCGGTCGGCGACCGGGTGCTGGCGTCGGTGTCGCCGGCGTGCGGGTCGTGCTGGTGGTGCGTGCAACGGCCTGTCGAACCACTGCGAGCTGGGCCCGGCGGTGCTGGCGGCCAAGCGCTTCGCTCTCCCCGACGGCCGGACGGCCACCGCGGTGTGCGGCTGCGGCACGTTCGCCGAGGCGATGGTGGTCGACGAGGCGTCGATCGTGGCGGTGGCGACCGACCTGGCCGACGAGCAGCTCGCCCTGCTCGGCTGCGGCGTCACCACCGGGCTGGGCGCCGTCCTCAACACCGCCGGCGTACAGCCCGGGTCGAGCGTGGCCGTGATCGGCTGCGGCGGCGTCGGCCAGTCGGTGGTCCAGGGCGCCCGCATCGCCGGGCGCGGCGACGATCGTCGCCATCGACCCCGCCGCCGGCCGCCGGGAGGCGAGCCTGCGCGCCGGCGCCACCCACGCCCTCGACCCGGCCGACGGGCGACCCGGTCGAGCGGGTGCGGGCGCTGACCGAGGGCCGGGGCGCCGACTTCACGTTCGAGGTGGTCGGGCGGCCGGAACTGATCGTGCAGGCGTTCGACATGGCCCGCCCCGCGGGGACCGTGACCGTCGTCGGCATGCCGGCCAAGGACGACGTGATCACGCTGCCCGCCCTCCGGGCGGTGTTCTCGGGCAAGCGGCTGGTCGGGTCGAAGGTGGGCGGGGCCCAGATCCTGCGGGACTTCCCCCGCTACGTCCGCCTGGCCGAGAGCCGGCCGGCTCGACCTCGGTTCGCTGGTGTCGCGGCGCATCTCGCTCGGCCGAGGTCAACGAGGGGATCGACCTCCTGGAGCGGGCCGAGGGCACCCGCACCGTCATCCTCTGAGCGCCGCCCACCGGGCCACGCCGCCCCAGCCCGCGGCGCCGGCGCTGAGTACACCGCCCTTGACCACCGCGCCGATGCGGTCGCGGTCGAGCAGCGACACGTCGGCCGTCGGGTCGCCGTCGACGACCACCAGGTCGGCCAGGTAGCCGGGCTCGACCCGGCCGAGCCGCTCGCCCACCAGCGGACCGGCGTTGGCGGTGGCGGTGAGCAGCGCCTCGAGCGGCGACAGGTCGGCCAGCTCGACGTAGGCGACCAGCTCGGCGGCGTAGGTGCCGTGGCGGGTCCACTGGTGGCCGAAGTCGCCGCCGGCCACGAAGCGCACCCCGTTGCTGTGCAGCTTGCGGATGCCGTCGACCTGGGCCTGCAGCTCCTCGGGGTAGAGCGCGGCCTCGACGCTCGCCCGGGTGATGCCGAACGGCTCGGCCCGGCCCTCGACCATCATGCCGCAGGTAGTGCAGCCCGGGGCACACCCACACGTCGTCCCGGGCGGCGGTCAGGGCGGCGATGGCGTCGTCGTCGAGGTAGGTGGCGTGGTGGACGATCCGCACGCCGTTGCGCACGCACATCCGCACCGACTCGGGGCCGCGGGCGTGGGCGGTGACGAACGCGCCGCCCTTGGCGGCCTCCTCGACCGCCGCCGCGACCATGGCGTCGTCCGAGGTAGGTCTGCTGGGACGGGTGGCCGGGGACGATCCCGTCGCCCGACGCCATCAGCTTGACCGCCTTCACGCCCAGCTCGACCTGCTCGCCGACGGCCCGGCGCATCTCCTCGGCGTCGCCGACCTCGCGCAGGTTGCCGGCGCCGATCGCGCCCCGCTGGGTGATCATCGCCCCCGACGGCAGCAGGCGGGGCCCGTCGATCAGTCCCTTGCTCGATGGCCCGCTGGACCACGCACGTCGACCCGGGGCTTCAGCGCCCCGGCGCCGACCAGCAGCGTGTAGCCCGACCGCAGGTAGGTGCGGACCACGCCGGCCACCTCCAGGGCGTGCTCGTCCTCGGGCATCGCCGCGATCTCGGGGTGGTCGAACACGAAGTCGAGCGGCCAGCTGATGTGGGTGTGGGCGTCGCACAGGCCCGGCATCAGCGTCGCGCCGGCCAGGTCGACCGACCTCGGCCGATCCCGGGGTCGACCGGCGCCCGGCCGCGGAACACCCCGGCGATGCGGTCGCCGTCGATCAGCACGTCGCCGTCGAACGGCCGCTCGGTCGGGTCGCCCGAGCAGGCGACCACCCGGGCGTTGGTGAGCAGGGTGCGCGGGGCCATCGGGCTCCTTCAGGCCGGCCCGACCCGCGGGCCGGGGGTGAACGTCGATCGGCACCGCCTCGGGCGAGCGGTTGAGCACCGAGTGGTAGCGGATCGGCTCGGCGCCGTCGGCCAGGCGGACGTCGTGGAGCCGTGCGAGCAGCTCCTCCAGGGCGATGCGCAGGTTCATGCGGGCCAGGTTGCGACCCGGCGCACCGGTGCGGGCCCGGCGCCGAACGACAGGTGGCGGTTGCTGGCCCGGTCGGGGTCGAACGCGTGGGGGCAGGCGAACTCGCCGTCGTCCCGGTTGGCCGACGCCCAGTAGAACGAGCACCCGCTGGCCGGCCTCGATGCGCTGCCCGCCGACCTCGGTGTCGCGGGTGGCGGTGCGGGCGATGGCGATGAACGGCGGGTCGAGCCGCAGCAGCTCCTCGATCGCGCCGGCGGCAGCAGGTCGGGCTCGGCCCGGAGCCGGCCGGGGATGGCCGGGTCCTCGGCAGAACCGGACCACGAACTGGCCGAGGGCGCCGGCGGTGGTCTCCAGCCCGCCGAGGATCAGCAGCTGGATGACGCCCTCGATCTCGTGGTCGGTGATCGGCCGGCCCTCGATCTCGGCGGCCGAGCACGGCGTCGACCACGTCGCCCGCCGGCGGCTCGGGACCGGCGGGCGGCCACGAGGTCGGCGATCCAGGCCGCCATGCCCCGCCACGCCTCGGCGCGGCCGGGGTGGCCCGGCGTGGAGGCGGCCGTCGGCCAGCTCGTTGAGCGCGGGGCACCTCGGTCGGCGGGCGCGTGCAGCACGTGCTCGAAGAACGCCAGGCCGGGCAGCGGCCGGGCGAAGGCGTCCATGAACTCGCAGCGCCCGTCCTCGACGAACGTCGTCGATCAGCCGGGTGACGAGGCGGCGGGTGGCGTCCTCGTAGCGGGCCACGACCGCCGGGGTGAACCAGGCGTTGATCAGGCGCTTGAACTCGCGGTGCCGCGGCGGGTCCATCACCTCGGGGATGGCGTTGACCGGGGTCGCCGGCGCCGGGACGTTGACGCCCTGGGCCGAGCTGAACGTCTGCCAGTCCTGGGCGACCCGCAGCACGTCCTCGTAGCGGGTGACGACCCAGAAGCCGCCGTGCTCGTCGCTCCAGGCGACGGGGTGGTCGTCCCGCATGCGGGCGAGCGTGTCGTGGAGGTCGGCGGCCAGCGCGGGCGAGAGGTGGTCGAAGTGGTCGGCGCACCAGTCGCCGGTGACGGCTCGGCGGCCATCACGCCGTCTCCGAGCAGCGCCGGGCGGCACGCCGATGCTGCGCGGCTCGAGGTAGGCCAGCAGGCCCTCGGGGCCGAGCTCGCGGCCGAGGCCCGACTCCTTGAGCCCGCCGAAGGGCACGAGCGGGAACGGCGGGTAGCTGCCGTTGACCGCCACGCTGCCGGTGCGCATCCGGCGGGCGATGGCGAGGCCGCGGGCGGGGTCGCCGGTCCACACGCCGCCGGACGAGGCCGTAGCGGGAGTCGTTGGCGATCCGCGATGGCGTCGTCCTCGTCGTCGAAGGGGATGAACGACAGGACCGGCCCGAAGATCTCCTCGCGGGCGACGCGCATGCCGTTGTGCACGTCGGCGAGGATCGTCGGCGGCGACGTACCAGCCCCTCGGCAGGTGGGCGGGCCGGGCGCCGCCGGCGACGATCCCGGCGCCCTCCGTCGACGGCGGACGCGATGTAGCCCTCGACCCGGTCCCGCTGGCGCTCGGCGACGAGCGGGCCGACGACGGTCTTCGGGTCGAACGGGTCGCCGTAGGGGATCGCGTCGGCGGCCGCCGCCGGCCGCCTCGACGGCCTCGGCGTAGCGGCTCGCGGGCCACGAGGATGCGGGTGTGGGCCCCGCACACCTGGCCCGACAGGTGCATGCCGCCGCCCACGATCCGGGGGATGGCGACGGCGAGGTCGGCGTCGTCGCACACGATGGCGGCGGACTTGCCGCCCAGCTCGAGCGACACGCGGGTGATCCGCTCGGCGCAGCGGGCCATGATCCGCTTGCCGGCGTCGGTGGAGCCGGTGAAGGCGACCTTGTCGGTGCCCGGGTGGGTCACGAGGTGCTCGCCGGCCTCCCGGCCGCCCGGGACGACGTTGACGACGCCCGTCGGGCACGCCGGCCTCGGCCAGCGCCTCGGCGAGGATGAAGCCGCTGAGCGGCGCCTCGGGCGGCGGCTTGAGCACCACGGTGCAGCCGGCGGCGAGCGCCGGCGCGGCCTTCCAGGCGGCGAGGGTGACCGGCGCGTTCCAGGGGACGATGGCGGCGACGACGCCCACGGGATCGTGCACGACGAGGCCGGCCCGGTCGCCGGTGGCGACCGTGCGCTCGAGCTCGAAGGTGCCGAGCAGGTCGGCGTAGTAGTCGAACACCGGGCCGACCATGCCCGGTCTGGGCCTGGGGCGCCTGGCTGATCGGCGCAGCCCATCTCGGTGGCGGTCACACGGGCGATGTCGTCGGTGCGCTCGCGCAGGAGGCGCCGCCCGGCGGAGCACCGTCGGCCCGCTCGGCCGGCGGGGTCCGTGGGCCAGGGCCCTCGTCGAACGCCCGGCGGGCGGCGGCGACGGCCCGGTCGACGTCGGCCGGCTCGGCCAGCGGGACGTGGCCGACGACCTCCTCGGTGGAGGGCGACACGACGCCGAAGCGCTCCGGCCGCGGCCGGCTCGACCCACCGCCCCCCGACGAAGAACGCCGGCCTGTCGAGCAGCTGCGCGTCCACGCTGCGCCGACGGTACCAGCGGAGCGACAAGTGAGCGAGCACTCGCTAATCTGCGGCGATGGCCACGCTGCTCCGAGGCGCGACGCTCGTCGACGGCACCGGTGCCCCGGCCCGCCCCGCCGACGTCGTCGATCGAGCGGCGACCGGATCGCCGCGGTCGGCGAGCCCGGCACGCTGACCGCCGGCGCCGGCGCCGAGGTCGTCGACCTCGACGGCCTCGTGCTCGCGCCCGGGCTTCATCGACGTGCACACCCACTACGACGCCCAGGTCCTGTGGGACGGCGACCTCACGCCGTCGAGCTGGCACGGCGTCACCAGCGTCGTGATGGGCAACTGCGGCTTCGGCGTCGCCCCGACCCGGCCCGAGCACCGCGACGTCGTCGTCCGGACGCTGGAGAACGTCGAGGGCATGTCGATGGAGGCGCTGGAGGCCGGCATCGACTGGTGCTTCGAGTCGTTCCCCGAGTACCTGCGGCGATCGACGAGCGGCCCAAGCGGCTCAACGTCGGCGCCTTCGTCGGCCACACGCCGCTGCGCCTGTTCGTGGTCGGCGGCGAGGAGCGGCCGGCGACCGAGGCCGAGGTCGACGACGATGCGCGCGTCGCTGCGCGAGGCGCTCGACGGCCGGCGCGATCGGGTTCTCGACGTCCCGCCAGCCCGCCCACCAGGGCGCGTACGGCCGGCCGGTGCCGAGCCGGTTCGCCGAGGTCGACGAGGTGTACGCGCTCGGCGTCGGTCCTCGGCGAGCTGGGCAAGGGCGTGATCCAGGTCTCGATCGGCCCGGGCCTGTTCGTCGACCAGTTCTCCGACCTGGCCGTCGCGCAACGGCGTGCCGGTCACGTGGACGGCGCTGGTGGCCCGGGCCGACAAGCCCGGCGCGGCGCTGCGCACGGTCGAGCGGGGCGCGGCGCTGCCCGGCGAGGTGTACCCGCAGATCGCCTGCCGGCCGATCGTCATGCAGGTCACGCATGACCGACCCGGTCCCGCTGGCCGAGATCGACGTGTGGAAGGAGGTGCTCGCCCTGCCCCGGGAGGAGCGGGCGGCGCTGTACGCCGACCGAGCGTGGCGCGACCGTGCCCGCGACGATCACCCTGGAGGCCTGGAGCCACCGCTGGCCGAAGACCAGCGTCGAGGAGACGGTCGCCCACCACGACGCGGTGGGCGATCCCGCTCGACCGGCTGGCGGCGGAGCGGGGCACGACGCCGTTCGACCTGCTGCTCGACCTGCCGCTCGCCGACGGCATGGCGACCAGGTTCCGCATCGTGCTCGACAACGACGGCGACGACGAGATCGGCGACCTGCTGGCCGACAAGCGCACGCTGCTCGGGCTGTCCGACGCCGGCGCCCACGCCAGCCAGCTGTGCGACGCCTGCTACTCGACGCACCTGCTGGGGCACTGGGTGCGGGAGCGCAACGCGCTCAGCCTGGAGGATGCGGTGTGGCGCCTGACCGGCCACCCGCACCAGGCGTTCCGCCTCCCCGAGCGCGGCCTGGTGCAGGAGGGCTTCCACGCCGACCTGGTCGCCTTCGACCCGGCGACCGTCGGCTGCACCCCGGTCGAGCGGGTCCACGACCAGCCCGGCGGCGCCGACCGGCTCGTCGTCCGCAGCACCGGCGTCGAGCACGTGTGGGTCAACGGCACCCGGACCCGGGTCGGCCGGCGAGGACGTGGCCGGCGCCCGGCCGGGACGGTTGCTGCGCTCCTGACCGCCCACCTGACGCGTTCGCTACGCGGAAACGGTCGCCAGGGCGACCGTTTCCGCGCAGAACGCGGTCAGCCGGCCGGCGTGAAGGTCGATCGGGACCGCCACCGGGGTGCGGCTGAAGCCCGAGTGGTACGCCGTGTCCGCGCCGTCCGCCAGGCGGATGTCGTGGAGGCGGACCAGGACCTCCTCCAGCGCCAGGCGGATGTTCATCCGGGCCAGGTTCGAGCCGGCGCAGCGGTGGGGCCCGGCGCCGAAGGCCAGGTGGCGGTTCGGTCTCCCGGTCCGGGTCGAACTCGTCGCGGGCACGTCGAACTCGGCGTCGTCGCGGTTGGCCGACGCCCACGAGATCAGCACCTGTCGCCCTCGGCGATCGTCCGGCCGCCCAGCTCGATCTCCCGGCGTGGCCGTCCGGGCGATGAACACGAACGGCGCGTCCAGCCGCAGCAGCTCCTCCGCCGCCTCCGGGATCAGCGCCGGGTCGTCCCGCAGCCGGGCCGGGATGTCCGGGTCCTCGCAGAAGCGCAGCATCGTCATCCCCAGCACGCCGGCCGTCGTGTCCAGGCCGCCGAACAGCAGGAGCTGGATCACCCCCACGATCTCCTCGTGGGTGATCGGGCGGCCGTCGATGTCGGCGTCGAGGACCGCGTCGACCACGTCACCCTGGGGTGCCTCGCCCTGGCGGCGCTGGACGAACTCGCTGATCCAGTCCAGCATCGCCGCCCGGGCCTCCCGCGCGCCCTTGGCCGTCGGAATCGACGCCGCCGTCGACAGGCGGTTGATCTCCGCCAGCTCGTCCGGCGGGGCGTGCAGTGACCAGCTCGAAGAACGCCAGGCCCGGCAGCGGCCGGGCGAAGTCCTCCATGAACTCGCACCGGCCCTCGGCCGCGAACCCGTCGAGCAGGCGGCGCACGATCGCCCGCGTCGCGTCCTCCCAGCCCGCCACCACCGCCGGCGTGAGGTAGGCGTTGATCAGCCGCTTGAAGATGCGGTGCTCCGGCGGGTCGATCATCTCGGGGAGCGCCGGGTACGGGCTCGGCCCGTAGGGCACCGTGACGCCCTGCGCGGAGCTGAACGTCTCCCAGTCCTGGGCCACCCGCAGCACGTCCGCGTAGCGGGTCACCACCCAGAAGCCGCCCCAGGCGTCGCTCCACGTCACCGGGTGGTCCGCCCGCAGGATGTCGAGCGCGCCGTGCAGCTCGCCGCCCAGCGCCGGGTCGAGGTGGTTGAAGTGGTGGGCGCACCACTCGGGGGTGACCAGGCTCATGTGGCCGGTGGGTCGAGCTGGTACAGCCGGGTGGCCGTGTGCTGCAGCACCTTGCCCACGATCTCGTCGGGGATGCCAGCCAGCGACCGCTCGACGACGTCCCTCGGGCTGGGCGACTCCGACGCGGGCCCCGGGCGACAGGCTCGTGGCATGGGGGAAGTCGGTCTCGAACATGAGGTTGTCGGCCAGCTTGTCCATGACCGCCCGGACCGAGTCGTGCTCGAACCAGTACATGCCGTAGACCTGGCGGTAGAGGTACTCGCTGGGCAGCAGCCGGTCGGGGTAGTCCTTGTGGGCGCCGACGTTGAGCCACTGCCAGTCCATGCTCTCGCCCAGGAACGGCAGCCAGCCGGCGCCGTTCTCGACCGACACGAAGTTGAGGTCCGGGTAGCGGTGGCACACCCCGCTCAGCACGACCTCGGCGATGTTCTGGGCGTTGCCCAGCAGCACCAGCGCTGCTCTCCCGGGTGAAGTCCATCTTCTTGGACTGGTCGACCGCGCCCTTGAGCTCGTCCGGGCTGGCGAGGAACCCCACGTGGAAGTTCATGCTGAGGCCCATCTCCTGGGCCTGCGCCAGCAGCGGCTCCCAGTGGTCGTCGACCAGGCGGGGCAGGCCGATCTTGTCGTAGCGGGCGGCGAACAGGACGCCCTTGTGGCCGATGTCGTAGGCCCGCCGCATCTCGGCGACCGACGCATCGATGTCCCAGAACGGCAGCATCATCATCGGGATCAGCCGGCCGGCGTCGGCCGAGCACCACTCGACCAGCCAGTCGTTGTAGGCCCGCACGCACTCGGTGGCCAGCTCGTGCGGCATCTCGTTGAGGAACACGTGGCTGTGGAACCCGAGGATGTTCGGGTACATCACCTGGTAGTGGACCCCGACCTCGTCCATGTAGTCGAGGCGGGCCTTGGCGTCGACCGCGGGGGCGAACGCCTCGGCCAGCCGGCGGGGGTGCGACGGCGGGTACTCGGGCCAGCGGGCCTGGGCGAACGCGCCCACGCCGTACAGCTTGCGGTCGCCGATGTACCAGTAGTCCTCCTGCCGCCGCTCGTGGAAGCGGACGTGGGGGACCAGGTCGCCCCAGCGCGCCGGCACGCGGGAGGTCCACAGGTCGGCCGGCTCGATGATGTGCGAGTCGACGTCGGCGACCGCGTAGCGCTCGCACAGGGTCATGGCACCCCTCCAGAAAGAGAGTGATCGCTCATTACGTTAGCGGAGGCTCGGGGACGGACCGCAAGTGGCCCGCCATCAGCAGCGGGGTAACGCTGAGGACGCCGCTGTCGACCGGCAGCAGCGGCCCGGTGATCCAGCGGGCCTCGTCGCTGGCCAGGAACCCGACCGCCCAGCCGACGTCCCACCCGTCGCCCGGGGTGCCGAGCAGGCCCGCCTCGCGGCGCATGGTGTCCATGAACTCGGCCCGGGGCCCGGGTGCCTGGACCGAGTGGACCATCGGCGTCGTGATGTGGCCCGGGGCGATGGCGTTCACGCGGATGCCCTGACGCCCGTGCGAGTAGGCCATGTCGACGGTCATCGCCAGCAGGGCGCCCTTGGCCGCCGAGTAGGCGATCGTGCCGTCGCCCCGCACCGCCGAGATCGACGAGATGTTGACGATCGACCCGCCCCCGCCCGCAGCCATCGCCGGCACGGCGTACTTCGAGGCGAGGAACGCCGTGCGCAGGTTGAGGTCGAGGGCGCGGTCCCAGTCCTCCTCGCTGGTGTCGACCACCGTGCCGACGAACGCCCGGCCGATGTTGTTGACGAGGATGTCGCAGCCCGCCGAAGGCGTCGACCGCCGCCCGCGACCATCGCCTCGCAGTCCGCCGCCCTGGTGCAGTCGGCGGCGAAGACCTCGGCCGTGCCGCCCTCGTCCTCGATCAGCGCCCGGGTCTCCTCGGCGCGCTCGGGGAACAGGTCGACGCAGCAGGACGCGTCGCCCCCTCCCGGGCCAGCACGACGGCCGACGCCTTGCCCGTGCCGATGCCCGGGCCCGGGCGTCGAGCCCGCCCCGGTGACGATCGCGACCTTGCCCTCGACCCGGCCCCGACGCTCGACCATGTCGCTCCTCCTCGCTACGCACCGGGTGAGGAGGGCGGCGCCCGCCTCGTACCCGCCGACGTTGGTCACCACCGCCACCTCGGCGCCCGCCACCTGCCGCTCGCCGGCCTCGCCCCGCAGCTGGCGCACCGCCTCGGCCGTGTGGCCGAACGCGGCGTGCAGCCGCCCGCCCGACAGCTGGCCGCCCCAGGTGTTGAGCGGCAGCTCGCCGCCGAGGTCGATGCGCCCGCCGCCCTCGACGAAGCCGGCCGCCTCGCCGACCCCGCAGAAGCCGAGCGCCTCCAGCCACCACACGACCTCGATCGTGAACCCGTCGTAGAGCTGGGCGACGTCGACGTCGCCCGGGCGCAGGTCGGTGCGGTCCCACAGGGCGGCGGCGGTGGCGTGGCCGACCCGGGTCATGTCCTCCCACTGCTCCCACGACGGCCGGCCGTCGATCACGCCGGCCATCGCCTCGATGCGCACCGGCGCCCGCAGGTCGGCCGCGGTCTCGGCGGCGGACACGACGATGGCCGTGGCCCCGTCGACCGGCACGTCGCAGTCGTACAGGCACATCGGGGTCGAGATCATCCGTGCGGCCAGGTAGTCGTCGACGGTGAGCGGGTCGCGGTACACGGCGTCGGGGTTGCGTCCGGCGTGGTCGCCGCTGGACGACGGGGATCCAGGCGAGCTGCTCGCGGGTGGCGCCGGACTCGTGCAGGTAGCGGGTGGCGTAGGGCGCCACCTGGCACACCGGCGACAGCATCCCGACCGGCAGCAGCCAGGCGAGCGGGCCCTCGGCCACCGGCTTGGTCGACCCGTAGGCCGGGCGGCCGCCGGCGCCCCGGGCGGCGCTGCCCTCCTTCACGGTGCGGTAGACGACCACGTGGCGGGCCTGGCCGGCGGCGACGGCCATCGCCGGGCCGTAGAACGGCAGGCTCATCCCCTCGACCTGGCCCTGGCGCCAGGTCGTCCGCAGCCGGAGGGCGTCCTGGACCTCGTAGAGGTTCCCGTTGGCGTAGCCGGGCAGGTTGGCGGCCCCGCCGCCGGGGAACATCGCCAGGCCGTCGACGTCGTCGAGTCCGAGGCCGGCGTCGGCCACCGCGGCGAGGACGGCGTCGAGCGTGAGCTGCAGGCCCGGACCGGTCGACCTGCCGCCCGATGGCCGACTGCCCGACGCCCGAGATCACCGCCCGGTGCTCGGCGAGCGAGGTCACGATGCCACGAAGCTGGGGATGGCGAAGCCGCCGGGGCCGGGCTCGAAGCCGACGTCGACCGCCATGCCGATGGCGACGTCGTCGGGCGCGCAGCCCCGCAGGCGGCCGACGACCCGGACGCCGGGGTGGTCGGCGAACTCGACCAGCACGACCGCGTAGGGGACCTCGAGGTCGGGCAGCCAGCGCTGGTGGTTCACCGTGTAGCTGTAGACGGCGCCGGGACCGGCGACCTCGGCCCAGGTCGACGTCCCGGCTGCGGCACGCCCGGCACATGCCCCGCGGCGGGAACGAGTCGGCGCCGCAGGCGGTGCACCGCTCGACCAGCAGGCGCCCCTCGGCGGCCGCCGCCCAGAACTGGGCGGTCTCCTCGGTCACGGCGGGAGGGATCCCGATCTCGGCGCCCATGGCCCTTAGAAAGTACACGCTCACTCGACTACGCTGCCCGACCCTGTGCCCGCCGATCGCATCACCCTCGGGGCCGCCGCCCTGCCCGAGCCCGAGCGCGGGTGGCTGGCGGCGGTCGAGCGGCTGCCGGTCGCGTCGGTGTGGCAGGGCGGCCACGTGCTGCCGCCGACGGCGACCGGCGAGGCGATCACCCGGCTGGCGCTGCTGGTGGCGTGGACCGAGCGGGTGCGGGTCGGCACCGCCGTCCTGGTGCTGCCGCTGTACCCGCCGGTGCTGGTCGCCAAGCAGCTCGCCGACCTCGACTCCCGCTCGGGCGGGCGGGTGACGGTCGGGGTCGGGGTCGGCGGAGAGTTCCCGGCCGAGTTCGCCGCCGTGGGCGTGCCGATCGGGGAGCGGGGCGCCCGCACCGACGAGGCGATCGACGTGCTGCGGGCGCTGTGGCGGGGCGGCCCGGTGTCGCACCACGGCCCGACCGTCGACCTCGACGGCGTCGAGCTGCGGCCGGTGCGGGCCCCGGGCGCCGAGGTCCACGCCATGCAGCCGGGCGGCCCCCGGCTCGTCGTGTCGGGCCGCCAGGAGGCGGCGATGCGCCGGGCGGCCCGCCGGGGCGACGGCTGGATGCCGTACCTGGTGTCGCCCGACGCCTACGCCCGCTCGGTGGCGACGATCCGGGCGGAGGCCGAGTCCGCGGGGCGGGACCTCGCCGGGTTCGAGTGGATGCTGTACCTCTACTGCTCGATCCGCGCCGACGGCGACCGGGCCCGGGAGGAGGTCGCCGGTGTTCCTCGGCCGGGCCTACGGCGACAAGCCGGCGGCGATGCTCGACCGCATCGCCCCGTCCGGCACGCCCGAGGAGGTGGCGGCGCAAGGTCCAGGCCTACGTCGACGCGGGCGCCCGCCACATCGTCGTCTCGCCGGCCGCCCCGAGCGACACGCTGGAGGTGGTGCGGCTGGCGGCCGAGGAGGTCCTGCCCCGCCTGGAGGTGCCGGCGTGACCGGCGCCCCTCGCGGGCGATCGCGGTGGTGGAGGTGGCGGTCGGCGTCAGCGACCTCGGCCTCGGCCACGCCGGCGGCGTGCCCGGCCGGCTGCTGGCCGACCTGGGGGCGACCGTGACCCGGGTGGTCGGTCCGGCGGCGCCGGCGATCGACCAGGGCGTGCCGTGGGGCCGGGTCTGGCACCGGGGCAAGGAGGTCGTGGCGACGGACGACACGGCGGCGATCAGGACGCTGGCTGCTCGGGGCCGACGTCGCCTTCGTGTACGGCCCCGAGGCGGCGGTCGAGGCCCGAGGCCTCGGCTACGACGAGGTCGCCGCGGCCAACCCGGCGCTGGTCTACGCCCGCTGCCGCCCCAGCCGCACGGCCACGGGCGAGGTCGACGACTACGCGTTGCTCGTCGAGGCGAGGGCGGGGTTCTGCATCGCAGCTGGCCGCCCACCGCCCGGGACCGATGCTGGTGGACGTGCGGGCCAGCGCGTCGGGGGCGGCGTTCCTGCTGGCGGCGTCGGCGCTGGCGCTGCTGCGGCGGCGGGTGCTCACGGGCGCGGGCGGCTGGTCGGAGACGTCCCTGTACGACGGGATGCTGGCCACCCTCGGCTGCATGATCGGCCGGTCCGAGCGGGCGGCGCCGAAGATCGAGTCGTACTGGGCGGAGGGCTCGTTCTTCCCGCACTTCCTCTACCGCTGCCGGGACGGCGAGCTGCTGCAGATCTGGTTCGGCGGCAAGGGCATGTACGCCAAGGTCATCGAGGTGCTGGGCGACGAGCCCAGCGTGGAGGGCTACTACGCCGAGCAGATGAGCGGCCTGCTCAGCGCCCGCGCCGAGCGTTGGCAGGCGGTCTTCGCCACGGCGCCCCGGGACGAGTGGATCGACCGCCTGCGGTCGGCGGGGGTGGCGTGCGAGCCGATCCTGGGGCCGGGCGAGGCGCTGGCCGAGCCGCACCTGGCGGAGGTCGGCCTGGCGGTGCGGGCGGACGACGCGGGCCACGACGATGTCCTGCTGGGCCCGCCGATCGAGGTCCGGCCGCTGCACGCGGCGCCCGCGCCGGTGCCGCCGCCCGGCCCGCGGCTGCTGGAGGGCGTCCGGGTCGTCGACTTCTCGGCGTACGTGGCCGGCCCGCTGGCCGCCGAGGTCCTGGCGGACCTGGGCGCCGAGGTGATCAAGGTCGAGCCGCCGGCGGGCGAGGCGATGCGGGCGGCCGCGTACGCGATCGCGGCGTGCCAGCGGGGCAAGCGCAGCCTGGCCCTCGACATCTCCGACCCGGCGGCCCGCCCGGCCGTCGACCGGCTGCTGCGCACCGCGGACGTCGTCCTGCACAACTTCCGGGTCGGCGTCGCCGAGCGCCTCGGCATCGACGCGGCCTCGGTCGCCGACGGTCAACCCGGGCGCGGTCCACTGCCACGCCAGCGCCTTCGGCGGCCGGGGACCGCGGGCGACGTACCCGGGCAACGACGCCCTGATGCAGGCGGTCACGGGCTTCGAGCGGGCGATCGGCGGCGAGGGCAACGACCCGACGGCGGCGACGTGGATCCCGATCGACATGTCCGGCGGATGGCTGGCGGCGATCGGCATCCTGGCCGGCCTCTGTGCCCGGGCCACGACCGGCCATGGGCAGCGGGTGGAGACGAGCCTGCTGGGCGCGGGGATGCTGTTGCACGGCGGGGTCTTCCTCCGCGACGGGGCGGTCGTGCGGGGGCCGGCGCTCGACGCGGACCAGATGGGCTACGGCCCGGGCTACCGCCTGTACCGGTGTCGGGGCGGGACGTGGCTGGCGGTGGTGATCCCGACGCCCTCGGCGTGGCAGCGCCTGCTGCTCGCTGCCGGGCGCGGAGGCGCTGCCGGCCGCCTACGCGCCGCTGGAACGCAACGGGGCTGAGGCGGTGCTGGAGGAGCTGTCTGGCACGCCGGCCGGCGCCCGAGTGGCCGGCGGCGCTGCGCCCGCTGGGCGTGCTGGCCGAGGTGGTCGAGGACGTGGACCGCGACGCCTTCCGGCGTGGCATCCTCGACGACCCGGTCAACCGCGAGCTGGGCCGGGCCGTCACCTACGAGACGGCCGACTGGGGCACGTTCGAGCAGATCGGGCCGCTGCTGCGCTGCGGCCCCGACGCGGGCGGCGGGCCCGGCCTTCACCTCCCGGCGTCGGCGAGCACACACGATCGGTGCTTGCCGACCTGGGTGTCCCGGGTGATGAGGTCGACGCGCTCCTGGCCGCGGGGGTGGCAAAACAAGGGGCTGGTTAGGAGGCCGGCGGAGCCGGCCTCCTTGGTGATTGTGGGGGCGGTCTGGCGGCGTCAAGGACAAGCTCCGCTTCGCTCCGGGCCGCCTGCGGCGGCCTCCTTGACCCCGCCAGACCGCCCATTTTCCACTCTCGGTGGTGCTCTCCGGCATCAAATCTGCTTGCGCGGGAAACTGGACGCGAAAGTGGTTGATTTCCAATTGGCTTTTGAGGCCAGTTTCCCGCGGAAGTACTGCTCGCCACACACAGGGTGGTTGGGCGGGGGTCAAGGAGGTCGCCCAAGGGGCGGCCCGGAGCGAAGCGGAGCTTGTCCTTGACGCCCGGCCAACCACCCCCACAATCGCAACAGAGGCCGGCTCCGCCGGCCTCCTGGACCAGCCCAGGGGTCCCCGCCGGCCGAAGGCCGGCAGGGACCGAACGCGGCCTACTCCCCGAGCGCCGCCAGGAAGCCCCGGTGCAGGTGCTGCGGCGCCGGCTCGTTGCGCCCGAACACGACCGTGTCCGGTGAGCCCGGTCCGCAGCCCGGCGGTCGTGCGCCCGGCGACCCAGAAGTCCTGGCCGTCGACGACCGTCTCGCAGATCCACGGGGCCATCTCGACCAGCTTGGCGTGCTCCTCCGGCGGCAGGCCCGGCCGCTCGTAGGCGGTGTGCAGCACGACCGACCGGTCGACGCCGTCCGGCAGGATCTGCCACAGCTCGATGTGGCGGCTGTCGAACGTCATGCACGTGTTCGGGAACAGCGAGTACTGGTAGCTGGTGTGCCGGGCCGGGTCGCGTCCAGTCCGACTCGGGGACGCCGCGCAGCTCGTCGATCGAGCGGATCGCCGAGCAGTTGCGCAGGTGCGGGCCGAGGGCGTCGAACGTGAGCACCCCGCCGTAGGCGTACGACGCTGAGCGTGTCCCGGTGCAGGTAGTCGAAGTGGTAGTTCTCCCGGTACGTGTCGAGCGTGACCTTCCAGTTCGCCGCCACCGGGTGCGCGTGCGGCGAGCCGTACGGGGTCCAGTCGGCGAAGTCGAGCAGCTCCAGCTCGGCGGCCAGCTCCGGCCCCAGGTACTCGTCCATGTCGACCGGCTCGCCGGGCCGCAGGCGGCCGACCACGAGGCCGTAGCCCTCGGCGACCGGCAGCTCGACCAGGCCCTTCTCCTCGCGGCACAGGCCGTCGAACGCCTCGGCCGTCGGCATGCCGACCAGCCGGCCGCCCAGGTCGTAGGTCCAGGCGTGGAACGGGCAGGTGAACCGGCGGGCCGTGCCGCAGCCGTCCACCACCCGCACGCCGCGGTGGCGGCAGGCGTTGAGCAGCGCGTGGACCCGGCCCTCGCCGTCGCGGGTGACCAGGATCGGCGTGCCGCACAGGTCGACCGTGACGTACGCGCCCGGCTCGGTCAGCGCCCCCGACAGGCAGAGCACCAGCGGCTGGCCGAGGAACAGCGCGTCGAGCTCGCGCCCGAGGCGGTCGGCCGACGTGTAGATCTCGACCGGTACCTCCATGATGTCGTCCGCGAGGTCGGTGGTGCCGGCCTCGATGTGGTCGACCAGCCTGCGGGCCAGGCTGCGGTCCAGCGCATCCCTGTCCATGGTTAGCGAGTGTACACTCACTCGCTTACGGGTCTACCTGGCCGTCCAGCCCCCGTCGACCACGATCGTCTGGCCGGTCGTGTAGCGGCCGGCATCGCTCACCAGCCACAGCACCGCCCCGACCACGTCCTCGGCCCGGCCCTCGTCGGGCAGCGGCGTGTTGCGCCGCAGCCAGGCCTGGCCGCTCTCGCCGTCGAACAGGTCGGCGGTGATCTCGCTGCGGAAGAAGCCCGGCGCCACCGTGTTGACCCGGATCCGGTGGCGGGCCCACTGCACCGCCAGCTCGCTGGTCAGCCCGGACAGCCCCGCCTTGCTCGCCGCGTACGACGCCTGGGGGATGCCCGGGATGCCGACGTGCCCGCTGATCGACGAGATGTTGACGATCGCCCCGCCGCCGGCGGCCACCAGGTGGGGGAACACCGCCTGCGCCAGGCGGAACGGGGCGACCAGGTTGAGGTCGAGGGTGCGCCGCACGTCGGCCGAGGCTCTCGTCCTCGGCCTTGGTCACGCCGGCCAGCGCGCCGGCCGCGTTGACCAGGATGCTCGGCGGCCCGACGGCCTCCGCCACCCGCGGCACGAGCGCGTCGAGGGCCTCGCCGTCGAGCAGGTCGCAGGCGAACGGCGAGACCGCGTCGACCTCCGCGGCCAGCGCCTCCAGCCGGTCCTGCCGCCGGGCGACCGCCGCCACCCGGGCGCCGGCGCCGGCCGAGGGTCCGGGCCAGCGCCGCGCCGAGGCCCGACGAGGCGCCCGTGACGATCGCGACCGCGCCGTGCAGGTCGAACAGCTCGTCCGGGGACACGCGCCCGACCCTAGGCGGGCACGTCGAGCACGACGGCGGTCGACATCCCGCCGCCGGCGCACATGGCGGCCACGCCGGTGCCGCCGCCCCGCCGCCGCAGCTCGTGGGCGAGCGAGATGACCATGCGGGCGCCGGTCATGGCGACCGGGTGGCCCAGGCTGCAGCCGCTGCCGACCACGTTCACGAGCTCGTCGTCGATGCCGAGGATCCGCACCGTGCCGACGCACATCGAGGCGAACGCCTCGTTGATCTCCCACAGGTCGACGTCGCCGACCGCCAGGCCGGCCCGGCCGAGGGCCTTGGGGATGGCCTCCGTCGGCGCCAGGCCGGTGCGGGCCGGCGGGACGCCGACCGACGCCCAGGCCCGGACCACCGCCAGCGGCGTCACGCCCGCGGCCCGGACGATCGCGTCGTCGGCGACCACCACGGCGGCGCCGCCGTCGTTGATGCCCGACGCGTTGCCGGCCGTGATGCTGAAGCCCTCGATCTCGGGGTGGATCGGCTTGAGCGACGCCAGCTTCTCCAGCGTCGTCCCCCGGCGGGGGTGCTCGTCGGCGGCGAACGTCGTCGTGGTGCCGTCCCGGCGGGTCACGTCGAGCGGCACGATCTCCTCGCTCAGGCGGCCGTCGTCGGTGGCGGCGAGGGCCCGCAGGTGCGAGCGGTGCGCCCAGGCGTCCATCTCCTCCCGGGTCACGCCGGCCTGCACCGCGGCGTTCCACCCGACGGTGATCGACATGTCCTCGCAGGGGGCGTCGGGCGTCTCGGGGTGGCTGGGCGGCGCCCAGTCCTCCCAGTCGTCCGTGCCGAGGACCCGCCGGCGGGCCCGGGGGGAGGTCGACGCCGACTCGACGCCGCCGGCCACCATCACCCGGTCCATGCCGGCCCGGACCGCGGCGGCCGCGGTCGTCACCGCCGCCAGGCCGGAGGCGCAGTGGCGGTTGTGGGCCAGCCCGGCGACGTGGTCGAGCCCGGCCCGGATGGCCACGTGGCGGGCCATGTCGCCGCCGCCGTAGCGCGACTCGCCCATCACCACGTCGTCCACCAGCGCGGGTTCGAGGCCCGAGCGGCGCACCGCCTCGGCCACCACGGTGGCCCCGAGCACGAGCGGGTCGACGTCCACGAGCGTGCCCTTGAACGCCGTGCCGATCGCCGTGCGGGCGGTCGCAACGATCCATGCGTCACCCATGCGGGCACGCTACATGAGAGCGAGCGCTCGCTTACAAACAGGGCTACCGTCGCGGCCATGACGTCCGCGACCGCCGAACGCCCGGCCATCCCGTTCCTCGCCGGCGGGCCGAAGCGCCTGCTGATCGGGGGCGAGTGGGTCGACGCCGCCTCGGGCCGGACGTTCCCCAGCGTGAACCCGTCGACCGGCGAGACCATCGCCACCGTCGCCGAGGCCGGTCCGGACGACGTGGACCGGGCGGTGGC
Organism: uncultured Acidimicrobiales bacterium; assembly: GCA_963830865.1. Taxonomy (GTDB): domain Bacteria; phylum Actinomycetota; class Acidimicrobiia; order Acidimicrobiales; family VFJN01; genus ZC4RG19. Next base: position 210,668 of record CAWHNU010000007.1, read on the forward strand.
GGCGGCCCGCCGGGCGTTCGACGAGGGCCCGTGGCGGACGATGCGCCCGGTGCGGCGCCAGAACCTGGTCCTCACGCTGGCCGACGCCATCGCCGCCGACCACGAGCAGCTGCGGCTACTGGAGGCGGTCGACATGGGCCTGCCCGCCGGCGCCAAGCCGGGGGCGGGCGCCGACCACGCGGTGCAGGTGCTGCGCTACTTCGCCGGCGCGATCACGCGCCTGTCGGGCGACACGCTGCCCAACTCGATGCCGTTCCCCGTGTTCACGTACACGCTGCGCGAGCCGGTGGGCGTGGTGGCGTCGATCATCCCGTGGAACAGCCCGATCAACAACGTGCTGTGGAAGCTGGCCCCCGCACTGGCGTCGGGCTGCACGATGGTGCTCAAGCCGGCGGAGGAGGCCAGCCTGGCCGCCCTGCGGATCGGCGAGATCGCCACCGAGGTGGGGCTGCCCCCGGGCGTCCTCAACGTGGTCACCGGGTTCGGCGAGACCGGCGCGGCCCTCACCGCCCACCCGGGCGTCGACAAGGTGGCGTTCACCGGGTCGACGGCGGTCGGCCAGGAGATCGTCCGGGCCGCCGCCGGCAACCTCAAGCGGGTCACGCTGGAATTGGGCGGCAAGTCACCGGACATCGTGTTCGCCGACGCCGACCTGGCGCGGGCGGTGCCGGGCGCGGCGATGGGCGTGTTCGCCAACTCGGGCCAGGCCTGCTGCGCCGGCACGAGGATCTTCGTCGAGCGCCCGATCTACGAGGACTTCGTTGCCGCCGCCGTCGAGTTCGCGGGGACGCTGCGGGTGGGCGACAGCCTCGACCCGACGACGCAGATCGGCCCCGTGGTCTCGGAGCAGCAGCTGGACCGGGTCACCGGCTACCTCGACGCCGGCCGCGCCGAGGGCGCCACGGCGGCGGCCGGCGGCACGCGCCTGGAGGACGGCGACCTGGCCCGGGGCTGGTTCGTCGCCCCGACGATCTTCACCGGCGTGCGTGACGACATGCGGATCGCCCGCGAGGAGATCTTCGGCCCGGTGGCCTGCGTGCTCCCGTTCGACACGATCGAGGAGGTCGTGGCCCGCTCGAACGCCTCGGACTACGGCCTGGCCGGTGGCGTGTGGACCCGCGACGTGGGCACCGCCCACCGGGTCGCCAAGGGCCTGCGCACCGGCACCGTCTGGGTCAACACCTACAACCTGTTCGACCCGGTGGTCCCCTTCGGCGGCTACCGCATGAGCGGCTGGGGCCACGAGTGCGGCCCCGACGCCCTCGACCAGTACCTGACACCAAGGCGGTCTGGATCCGCACCGACTGAGACGCGATTTGTACGCGGAAACGGTCGCCAGAGCGACCGGTTCCGCGTAGAGAACGCATCTGACGGGCTAGCGGTTCGTCGGGAAGCCGAGGTCGATGGCGCTCGACTCCGGTGCCGGCCAGCGGGACGTGACCACCTTGGGGCGGGTGTAGAAGCGGACGCCCTCGCGGCCCGTACATGGTGCTGTCGCCGAACAGCGACGCCTTCCAGCCGCCGAACGAGTGCCACGCCACCGGGACCGGGATGGGCACGTTGATGCCGACCATGCCGACGTCGACCTGGCGCTGGAACCGCCGGGCCACGCCGCCGTCGCGGGTGAACAGGGCCACGCCGTTGCCGTAGGGGTTGGCGTTGACCAGCGCCAGCGCCTCGTCGTAGGTGTCGACCCGCACCACCCCGAGCACCGGGCCGAAGATCTCGTCGTCGTAGGCGGCCATGCCCGGCGCCACGCCGTCGAGCAGCGCGCAGCCCGCGAAGAAGCCGTCGCCCTCCGGGGCCGGCCCGTCGACCACCACCCGGGCGCCCTCGGCCGCGGCCCGCTCGACGTAGGACCGCACCCGGTCGCGGTGCTCGCGGGTGATCAGCGGCCCCATCATCGACGCCTCGTCGTCGCCGGGTCCGACGACCACCGAGGGGATCCGCTCGCCGATGGCCTCGACCAGCCGGTCCCCGACCGCACCGACCGCCACCACGACCGAGATCGCCATGCAGCGCTCGCCCGCCGAGCCGTAGGCGGCCGACACCGCGGCGTCGGCGGCGGCGTCCACGTCGGCGTCGGGCAGGACGACCATGTGGTTCTTGGCCCCGCCCAGGGCCTGGACCCGCTTGCCGTGCCTCGTGCCGGTCTCGTACACGTGGCGGGCGATCGGCGTGCTGCCGACGAACGACACCGCGTCCACGTCGGGCGAGGTGAGCAGCGCGTCCACCGCCTCGGCGTCGCCCTGCACGACCGTGACCACGCCGTCGGGGACGCCCGCCTCCCGCGCCAGCTCGGCCAGCAGCAGCGACGGGGACGGGTCCTTCTCCGACGGCTTGAGCACGAAGGCGTTGCCGCAGGCGACGGCGTTGGCCAGCATCCACAGCGGGACCATCACCGGGAAGTTGAACGGCGTGATCCCGGCGACCACGCCGACCGGCTGGAGGATCGTGTGGACGTCGACGCCGGACGCCACCTCGCTGCTGAGCGTGCCCTTGAGCAGCTGGGGGATCCCGCAGGCGAACTCGACGCACTCCAGCCCGCGGGCCACCTCGCCGAGCGCGTCGGCCCGGACCTTGCCGTGCTCGCGGGTGACGAGGGCGGCGAGGTCGTCCCGGCGCCGGTCGAGCAGCTCGCGCAGGCGGAACATGGCCGCGGCCCGGCGGCTCAGCGACGACTCGCCCCACGCGGCCGCGGCGTCGCGGGCGGCCTTGAGGGCGTCCTGGACCTCGGCCGCCGACGCCAGGGCCACCGCCGCGACCTGGACTCCCCGGGCCGGGTCGTACACGGGCGCCGTGCGCCCCGGGAGCCCGGCGACCGCCCGGCCGCCGATCCAGTGCCCGATCGCGTCCATCACCCGACCTCCTCGCGCCGCTCGACGACGTGGTGCACCGCGGCCACGATCCCCTGGTAGCCGGTGCAGCGGCACAGGTTGCCCGACAGCGCCGACCGGATGGCGGCGTCGTCGGGCCGCGGCTCGTCCCGCAGCAGCGCGGTCACCGTGACCACGAAGCCCGGGCGTGCAGAACCCGCACTGCAGGCCGTGGCACGCCCGGAACGCCTCCTGCACGTCGCTCAGCCCCTCGGCGGGGGACAGGCCCTCGACCGTCGTGACCTCGCGGCCGTCGGCCTGGACCGCGAACACGAGGCACGCCCGGACCACCGCGCCGTCGAGCAGGACGGTGCAGGCGCCGCACACCCCGTGCTCGCAGCCGAGGTGGGTCCCGGTGAGCCGGCACCGCTCCCGCAGGAAGTCGGCCAGCGTGAGCCGGGGCTCGACCACGTCCGTGCGCACGCTCGCCGTTCACCCGGATCTCGACGGCGACCTCAGCCACGGCGGGCCTCCTCGACGGCGGACGTCCAGGCCCGGGCCACCACCGCGGCGCCCACCCGGCGCCGGTAGGCGGCCGAGCCGTGCAGGTCGGACGGGGGATCGGTCGCCGCGGCGGCGACGTGGCCGACCTCGACCGGGTCGACCTTGGTCGCGGCGGCGCCGGTGACGAGCGCCTCGGCCGGCCGTCGCGCGCACCGGGGTCGACGCCATGCCGATCAGCGCGACCGCGCCCGGGCGACCGTGTCGTCGCCGTCGAGCTCGACCGCCACGGCCGCGCCCGCGATGGCGAAGTCGCCGTGGCGGCGGGCGAACTCCTCGACCGCGAACCCGCAGCGGCCCTGCCACACGGGGAACGACACGCCGACGAGCAGGTCGTCGGGGGCGAGGACCGTGGACCACAGGCCGGTGAAGAAGTCGGCCGCCGGCACCACGCGGGCGCCGCCCGGCGAGAGGATCTCCAGCTCCGCGTCCAGCGCCAGCGCCACCGCCGGGTACTCGGCGGCGGGGTCGGCGTGGGCCAGGGACCCGCCGACCGTGCCGCGGTTGCGGATCTGGAGGTGGCCGATCAGCGGCGTCGCCCGGGCGAGCAGGGGCGCGGCGGCGGCGACCCCGGCGTCGCGCTCGACCGCGGCGTCGGTCGTGCCGGCCCCGATCCACAGGGCGTCGCCCCGGCGCTCGATCCCGGACAGCGCCGTGATGCGGCCGACGTCGACCAGCCGGTCGAACACCGCCAGCCGCAGCGCCAGCATCGGGATCAGGCTCTGGCCCGCCGGCCAGGACCTTGGCGTCGTCGCCGTGCTCCGCCAGCAGCGCCACCGCCTCCCCGGGTGTGGTGGGGGCGTCGTAGGCGAACGGGGCGGGCTTCACGACGCGCCCTCGCGCAGCGCGGGGTCGAGCAGGGCGAGGACGGCGTACGGCGTCAGCGGCAGGTCGGTGATCCGCACGCCGAACGGCGCCAGCGCGTCGGCCACCGCGTTGACGACCGCCGCCGGCGCCCCGATGGCGCCGCCCTCGCCGACGCCCTTGTAGCCGCCCGGCCCCGGGCTCGGGGTCTCGATGTGGCCGTACTCGATGGTCGGCACCTCGGCCGCGGTCGGCAGCAGGTAGTCCATCAGCGTGGTCGTCACCGGGTTGCCCAGGTCGTCGTACGCCAGGTGCTCGAACAGCACGCCGCCGATGCCCTGGACCGCGCCGCCGGCGATCTGGCCCTCGACGACGTTGGGGTTGATCATCGGGCCGCAGTCCTCGCTGACGATGTAGCGCAGCAGGCCGACCCGGCCGGTGGCGACGTCGACCTCGCAGGTGCACAGGTGGGTGGCGTTGACCCAGATCGAGCGGGCCTCGGCGGTGTAGCGCACGCTCGCCTCCAGGCCGGCGGGCACCCCGGGGGGCAGGCCGTAGGGGTCGAAGTACGCAAGGCCGGCGACCTCGGCCAGCGACAGGCCCTTGGCCGGCGTGCCCTCGCACGCTCGCCCGACCGTCGGCCAGCTCGATGTCGTCGGGCGCCGCCTCCAGCTTGTGGGCGGCGATGGCGGTGATGCGCTCGCGCAGCACGGCCGCCGTGTCCCGGATCGCCCCGGCGGTCATCGACCCGCTGCGGCTGCCGGCCGCGCCGGCGCCGAAGCCGGTCAGGGCCGTGTCGCCCTGGATCGTGGCGACGTCCTCGATCGGCACGCCCGAGGGCGTCGGCGGCGAACTGGACGACGGTGGTCTCGATGCTGTTCCCGGTCGAGCCGCCGGCGATGTAGACGTTGACCTTCCCGGAGGGCTCGATGCGGATCGTCGCCGCCTCGGTGGCGTAGGCGCCGTAGCCCGGCGTGGACGGCTCGACGTAGGTCGACACCCCGACGCCCAGGTAGCGGCCCTCGACCCGGGCCGCGGCCTGCTCGGCGCGGAACGCCTCGTAGTCCGAGCATCGCCACGGCCTGCTCCAGCGTCTCCCGGGGCGAGATGCTGTCGTAGGTCATGCCGTTGGGGTTGGCGTAGGGCAGGTCCTCCGCGGCGCAGCAGGTTGCGGCGCCGCAGGTCGACCGGGTCGACGCCGAGGTCGCGGGCGGCGATGTCGAGCAGGACCTCGCGGGCCAGCGTCTCGAACTGCCACGGCCCCCGGTAGGCGACCCGGCCCGGCGGTGTTGGTGTAGACGGTCCGGGTGGCGAACGACGCCGCCGGCACCCGGTAGGGGCCGGGGAACAGCGCGCCGACCGCCGCCGCCGTCATCACCGGCCAGGGCGTGGGGTAGGCGCCGCAGTCGGACAGGAAGTCGATGTCGGCCGCGACGATGGCGCCCTCGGCGTCGAAGGCGATGCGGGCCCGGGCCTGTTCCTGGCGCGACTTGCCCGCGGCCATCAGGTTCTCCCGCCGGTCCTCGACCCACTTCACCGGAGCGCCGGCCAGCGGGGCGGCCAGCATGACGCACATGTCCTCGCGCTGGACCAGCACCTTCTGGCCGAAGCCGCCGCCGGTGTCGCGCATCACGACCCGGACCCGGTGCTCGGGGACGCCGAGCAGCCGGGAGCAGAACAGCCGCCACTCGTGCGGCGCCTGGGTGGCGGCGTGGATGGTGAGGTCGCCGGTCGCCGGGTCGGGCGCGACGACGAGGCCCCGGGCCTCCAGCGGCACCGCGGCGTAGGCCTGCTGGCGGATCGTCTCGTCGGCCACGTGGGCGGCCGCGGCGAAGGCCTCCTCGTCGGCCGGGCGCCCGGCGAGGCGGCCGATCAGGTTCGACCCGTGGGCCTCGTGCACGAGCACGCCGGCCTCCTCGGCCGCGGCGTAGTCGACGACCGCCGGCAGCGGCTCCCAGTCGACCTCGACGAGATCGGCGGCGTCCTCGGCCACGTACCGGCTGTCGGCCAGGACGATGGCGACCGGGTCGCCGGCGAAGCGGGCCTCGCCCGCGGCCAGCGGGGGCCGGGGCGTCTCGGGGCCCTGCGGTCCCAACGACGTGTGCCACTGCTCGTGCACGAGCGGGTCGAGGTCGGCCGCCGTGAACACGTGCCGCACCCCGGGCAGCGCCCGCGCCGCGGCCGGTGTCGATGCCCCGGATGGCGGCCCGGGCGAACGGGCTGCGCACGAAGCAGGCGTGCAGCATCCCCGGCAGCGCGATGTCGTCGACGTACGTGCCCCGCCCGGTGAGCAGCCGGGCATCCTCGACCCGGGGGATCCTCGCCCCCGCGTAGCGGGTGGCCCCGCCCGCCTCCACGTCGGTCATGCGATCGTCCTCATCGGCCCTCCGAGCGGACCGTAGCATGTGAGCGCTCATTCACCTGTAGCCGCCCGGTGTGCCACACTGGCGCCACATCGGTCCGAGCCAGAACGGGGTGAGAATGGGTCTGTTGGACGGGAAGGTGGCGGTGATCACCGGCGCGGGGTCGGGCATGGCGAAGGCGTCGGTGCGGGTGTTCGTGCGGGAGGGCGCCAAGGTCGTCGCCGCGGACATCAGCGGGGCCGAGAAGGACACGGCCGCCGCGGTCGGCGGCGACGTCCTGCCGGTGCACTGCGACGTGACCGACGAGGCCGACCTGGAGGCGGCGGTGCGGGCCGCGGTCGAGGAGTTCGGCCGGCTCGACGCCATGCTCAACGTCGCCGGGATCGCCGAGGGCGTGAAGGTGTCCGACATCACCCAGGACCACTTCGACCGGATCGTCGACGTCGACCTGCGGGGCGTGCTGTTCGGCATGAAGCACGGCATCCGGGCCATGGTCGCCGCCGGCAACGGCGGGGCCATCGTCAACTGGTCGTCGGTCGGCGGCCTGGGCGGCTCGCCGTACACGAGCGTCTACAACGCCGCCAAGCACGGCGTCATCGGGGCCACCAAGTGCGCCGCGGTCGAGTTCGGCCGCAAGGGCATCCGGGTCAACGCCATCTGCCCGGGCTTCATCCACACGGAGATCATGGGGGCGAACCCCGATGCCACGCCGGGCATCCTCGAGAAGGCCGCGCTCGGCCGGGGCGGCCAGCCCGAGGAGGTCGCCGAGGTGGCGGCGTTCCTGGCGTCGGACCGGGCGTCGTTCGTGTCCGGGGCGATCATCCCGGTCGACGGGGGCTGGTCCGCGAAGATCGCGTGACCAGCGGCAGCGTCTCCCAGCCCCGGACCGTGGAGGTCGGGGCCAGCTTGGCCCCGGTCAGGTCGACCTCCCAGTCGGGGAAGCGGGTGAGCATCTCGTCCAGCGCGACGCGGCCCTCCAGCCGGGCCAGCGCCGCGCCCAGGCAGAAGTGGGGGCCGTAGCCGAAGGCGAGGTGCGACGGCGCGTCCCGACCGATGTCGAAGCGGTCGCCGTCGGGGAACCGGCGCTCGTCGCGGTTGGCGGCCCCGACCAGGAACAGGATGGCGCTGCCGGCCGGGACGGGCTGGCCCTGGACCTCGGCGTCGACGGCCACGTACCGGCCGACGTGGGGCGCCGGCGGCTCGTAGCGCAGGATCTCCTCGACGGCCGCGGGGATCAGCGAGCGGTCGGCCGCCAGCTCGGCGGCGCTGGTCGGGGTGCTCGGCCAGCACCTTGGCGGTCCAGCCGATGAGCCGGGTCGTGGTCTCGTTGCCGGCGCCGGCCACGACCTGGACGTAGGTCACCACCTCCTGGCGGGTGAGGCGCCGGCGGGTGCCGGTCTCGTCCTCGAACTCGGCGGTGAGCAGGTCGGTCATGATGTCGTCGGAGGGGTGCTCGGCCCGCCAGTCGATGTACTCGCCGAACATCTCGCCGGTCACGAAGTTGTCCTGCGTGACGCGCATGGCCTCGCCCGCCTCGGTGCGCAGGGTGGCGTCGCCCCGGTCGCGGATCGCCTCCTGGTCGTCCTCGGGGATGCCCAGCAGCATCCCGATCACCCGCATCGGCATGCGGGCGGCGAACTCGGCGATCAGGTCGAACCGGTCGGCGTCCCCCAGCGGGTCGAGGCAGGCGGCGGAGAACGGCGCGGATCTGCGGTTCGAGCGCCGCCACCTTGCGGGGCGTGAACACCCGGGACATCAGGCTGCGGTGGATGGTGTGGGTGGGCGGGTCCTCGAAGATCACGATGCCCGGCGGCATCTCGATGCCCGGCCTTGATGATCTCGAGGATGCCGCCCCGGCCGGAGATGAACGTCGTGCGGTCGGCCAGGCCGCGCTCGACGTCGGCGTAGCGGCTCACCGCGTAGAAGTCGTGGCGCTCGTTGTAGTAGAGCGGCGCCTCCTCCCGGAGGCGGCGGAACGTGGGGTAGGGGTCGCGGTCGATCTCGACGTCGTAGGGGTCCCAGTACACGTCGGTTGTCTGCGAGGTCGACACGGCCCAAATACAGTTCGCTCACCAGGGTCGCGGGCTCGTCTGGCAGCGCTGAGTGCGTAGCGGTCGGGACGCTGCCAGCCGGGGGCAGCCGTCGTCGGCCCAGCGCCGGTGAGCCTGCCGGGGCCAGGCAGCGGCCAGCGGACGAAGAGCCCACCGGTCCCCCCGGTGTCTCCCGCTCGGCCTGGCGCTCGTACCACTCGCGGTCGCCCCAGGGCGGCTCGACCAGGCGGGCGCGCGGCATCACCGCGGCGACGTGCTCGGTGGTGGCGCGGGGGTGGTTGAGGTCGCTCGCGCCGCTGTTGAACACCAGCGCCGGCAGGTCGAGCGCCCGCATCCGGTCGTCGGGCAGGCCCGGGGATCGTCTCGCCCTCCCGGGGGGCGTAGGCCACGATCCAGCGCTCCATCGTGGCGATGAAGGCGGCCCGGTCCTGGTCGAGGATCCGCTGGCGGTTGGCCGGGTTGCGCTCGATCTGCTCGGCCCAGTCGGGCAGGTCGACGACGGCGTCCATGCCGTCGTCGCCAGGCGGCCCGGATCGACGGCACGCAGTAGTGGTTGCCGAGGATGAACAGCTCGGTCGGACCGCCGCTGATCCACCACATCGCCAGGGCGCGGACGGCGTCGGGGTGGCGCTCGGCGGCGAGCAGGCCACACCCGGGCACCGGCCGACCCGCCGGCCACGATCGCCGGCGCCATGCCCAGGTGGTCGAGGAGGGCGACCATCGTGTCGGCGTGCAGGTTCGACTCGCTGTCGGCGTCGAAGCACACGTCGGACTCGCCGCAGTTGGGGCGGTCCCAGATCAGCACCCGGCCGCCGGCGGCGGCGAGCGCCTCGCCGAGTCTGGCGCAGGCCGGGCGTGTCCGGGCGTAGCGCCCGCCGGGGGTGAGCACCCACGGCCGGGCGCCGTCGCCGATGACGTCGTACCCGATCGTGAGGCCGTTCACGGTCGCCGTGCTCATCCCTCTCCTCCGGATCGTCCCGGTCAGCCGCCGCGCTCGGCCACGAGCGCGCCCCGGTTGACCTTGGTGGCGGCGCTCCGGGGGATCTCGTCGACGAGCTCCACCGTCTTCGGGACCTTGAACGGGTGCAGGCGGCCCTTGGCGTAGGCGCGCACGTCCTCGGCGGTCGGCGGGTCGGCCGGGTCGGTGGGCTCGACGATGGCGTGCACCCGCCGGCCCCACTCCTCGTCCTTCAGCCCGATCACGACCACGTCGGCGATCTTCGGGTGGTCGATGAGCGCGATCTCGACCTCGGCGGGGAACACGTTGGCGCCGCCGGTGATGATCATGTCCACCCGCCGGTCGACCAGGTAGAGGAAGCCGTCGGCGTCGAGGTAGCCGACGTCGCCGACCGAGCGGAAGCCGTCGGGCGTGGTCGGCAGCTGGGGCGCCCCGCCGAGGTAGGTCGAGCCGCCGGTCTGCGGCGACCGCAGGTAGATCTCGCCGATCTCGCCCGGGGGCAGGTCGCGGCCGTCGGGGTCGAGCACGCGCACCTCGGTGTCCCGCATGGGGCGGCCGACGCTGCCCTCGCGAGCCTTCCACTCGTCGGCCCGGATGGCGGTGAGGCCCAACCCCTCGCTCATGCCGTAGGCCATGATCAGCCGCTCGGGGCCGATCAGTCCGGCCCAGCGGTGGACGAGGGACGGGGGCATGGGGGCCGCGCCCTGGGTGATCCACTCGACGCTCGACAGGTCGCGGCCGTCGATCCCGGGCAGGTCGGCCATGCGCTGGAGCATCGTCGGGGTGCAGTTGAAGGTGGAGACGCGGTGGCGCTCGATGGCGTCGACGGCCCGGGCGGCGTCGAAGCGCTCCATCAGAACGACGCGGTCGCCGCCGACCAGGCTGTGCACGGCGTGGAACCCGTTGACGTGGTACATCGGCCCGAGCACGAGCACGTGCTGGGGCCGGGGGATGGGCCGCCCCCAGGCCTCGGCGAACGGCGTGGTGAGCAGCGGGTCGAACATGCCGGGGCGGGTGCTGAGGATGACCTTGGGCAGTCCGGTGGACCCGCTGCTGCAGATCCCGTGCACCATGGGCGACACGGCATCGGGCAGGTCGTCCACGGTGCGGTCGGCGGTGCGGTCGATCCACGCGATGTCGCCCTCGGCCAGGTCGACACGGGCGTCGACGGCGACTCGCAGCCGCTCCCGCTCCCAGTCCGGCAGGTCCCAGCGCATGGGCACCGGCACGGCCCCGAGCTTCCATGCCGCCAGGGCGGCCAGCACGAGCTGTGGCGAGTTCCGCAGCCCGATTCCCACCCGGTCGCCGACGGACACCCCGCGGTCCCGCAATGCCGAGGCCAACTGCCCGCTGCGCCGGTGGAGGTCGTCCCAGGTGAACGCGCTCTCGGTGCCGTCGGCCGCCAGGTGCCACAGCACCACCTCGTCGCCCCGCTCCCCGGCGAGCGCCGCGATGCGCCGCGCGATGCTGGTCCCTCCGTCCATGGCGAACCTTATGCCGACGGCGGATGGGCGGCCCTAGCCGGCGTCCCGGCGCTGGCGCAGGTCCCCGCCTGCGACCTCGGCCCACTGCGCGGCGGCGGCCTGCTCGGCCGGCGTGCGCCGTGCGTTTTCACGCGGAACTGGTCGCCATAGCGACCAGTTCCGCGTACAAAACGCGTTCGGGGACGGGCGCTGGCTCAGGTGCCGAGGTCGACGTCGACGTCGACGGCGGCGGCCGCGAACTGGGCGTTGTAGAGACGGGCGTAGGCGCCGCCCGCCGCCAGTAGCTCGTCGTGGTTGCCCTGCTCGACGATGTCGCCGTGCTCCATGACCAGGATCGTGTCGGCGTCGCGGATCGTGGAGAGCCGGTGGGCGATCACGAAGCTCGTGCGGTCGGAGCGCAGCGCCGCCATCGCGTCCTGGATCAGGACCTCGGTGCGGGTGTCGACCGAGCTGGTGGCCTCGTCGAGGATGAGGATCGTCGGGTCGGACAGGAATGCCCTCGCGATCGTGAGCAGCTGCTTCTCGCCGGCGCTGATGCTGCCGCCCTCGTCGTCGACGACCGTGTCGTAACCCTGCGGCAGCGAGTGGACGAAGCGGTCGACGTAGCAGGCCTTGGCCGCGGCCAGGATCTCGTCCTCGCTGGCCGTGAGGTTGCCGTAGGCGATGTTGTCGCGGATCGTGCCGCCGAACAGCCACGTGTCCTGGAGGACCATGCCCAGGTTCGACCGCAGCTCGCTGCGGGCCATGCGGCTGATGTCGTTGCCGTCGAGGCTGATCGTGCCGCCCTGGATGTCGTAGTAGCGCATGAGCAGGTTGACCAGCGTGGTCTTGCCCGCCCCGGTGGGCCCGACGATGGCGATCGTCTGGCCGGGCTCGGCCACCAGCGACAGGTCGGTGATCAGCGGCTTGTCCGGCGAGTACGAGAAGCGCACGTGGTCGAACACCACTCGGCCCCGCGGCTGGTCGTCGTGCAGCGGCTCGGCGACGTCGTCCGGCTCGGCGGCGACGTCGAGCAGCTCGAACACCCGCTCGGCGGAGGCGATGCCCGACTGCATCACGTTGAAGATCGCGGCCAGCTGGGTGAGCGGCTGCGTGAACTGCCGGGAGTACTGGATGAAGGCCTGGATGTCGCCGATCGTCATCGCGCCCCGGGTCACCTGGATGCCGCCGATGACCGCGATCGCCACGAAGTTCAGGTTGCCCAGGAACATCATGATCGGCTGGATGGTCCCCGACATGAACTGGGCCCGGAAGCTGGCGTCGTAGAGCTGGTCGTTGGTGCGCCGGAAGGTCTCCTCGACCTCGCGCTCGGCGCCCGAACACCTTGACCAGCGTGTGGCCGGTGAAGGCCTCCTCGACCTGGGCGTTGAGCAGGCCGGTGCGGGTCCACTGGGCGATGAACTGCCGCTTGGACCGCTTGGCGATGGTCTTGGTCAGCCAGATCGACGTCGGGATCGTGATCAGCGCGATCAGCGCCAGCTGCCACGAGATCGTGAACATCGCGATGGTCACGCCGACGATCGTCAGCAACGAGGTCAGCATCTGGCTGAGCGACTGCTGCAGGCTCTGCTGGAGGTTGTCGATGTCGTTGGTGACCCGGCTGAGCAGGTCGCCGCGGGGCGTCGTGTCGAGGTACTGGAGCGGCAGGGCGTGGAGCTTGTCCTCCACGTCGGACCGCAGCCGGCGCATGGTTCGCTGGACGACGCCGGCGAGCATGCGGCCCTGCGCGACCGCCAGGCCGGACGCGGCCAGGTAGAGCAGCGCGACCTTGATCAGCGTGCGGTGGAGCTCGGGGAAGTCGATGCCGGCGGGGTTGAAGGCGCCCTCGACCACGATGTTGGTGGCTTGGCCCAGCAGCCGGGGCCCGATCACCGTGAGCGTGACGCTGGCGACCGCGAGCACGATGACGGCGACGACCCGGACCCGGTCGGGCCCCATGCGGCGGGCGAGCCGCCCCAGCGCGCCGCCGAAGTCCTTGGCCTTCTCGGCCGGCATGCCCGCCGCGCTCATCCGGCTGCCGAAGGCGGTGCGCGACTCGCCCTTGGGCAGCTTGGCCTCGGACTCGGGGATCTCCTCCTCCGGCCGCAGGCCGCCGGCGATGCCGTCGCCGCGGGACCAGCGCCCGTTGCCGGTCGCCTCGGGGCCCGCGCCGTCGCCGTTCCCGCGGCCGTTGCCCTGGCCGTTCCCGCGGCCGCGGCCGTTGCCGCCGACGTCACTCACGCCGCTTCCTCCGCGCTCATCTGGGACGCCACGATCTCGGCGTAGGTCGGGCATCCCGCCATCAGCTCGCGGTGGGTGCCGAGCCCGACCTCGCGGCCGTCCTCGAGCACGAGGATCTGGTCGGCCCGCATGATCGTCGACACCCGTTGGGCCACGATCAGCAACGTGGCGTCGGCGGTGACCGGCGCGAGCGCGGTGCGCAGTCGGGCGTCGGTGGCCAGGTCGAGGGCCGAGAACGAGTCGTCGAACAGGTAGATCGACGGCCGCCGAACGATGGCCCTGGCGATGGCCAGGCGCTGGCGCTGGCCGCCGGACACGTTGGTGCCGCCCTGGGTGATCGGCGCGTCGAGCCCGCCGGGCATGGCGGCCACGAAGTCGGCGGCCTGGGCGATGCGCAGGGCCGTCCACAGCTGCTCGTCCGTGGCGTCCGGGTCGCCGTGGCGGAGGTTCTCGGCCACGGTGCCCGAGAACAGGTACGGCTTCTGGGGGATGAGCCCGATGTGGCTCCACAGCGTCTCGGGTTCGAGGTCGCGCACGTCGACGCCGTCGACCCGCACCGCGCCGCCGGTCGCGTCGAACAGGCGGGGCACGAGGCTGAGCAGCGTCGTCTTGCCCGCGCCCGTGCTGCCGATGATGGCGGTCGTCTCGCCGGGCCGGGCCGTCAGCGAGATGTTGCACAGCACCGGCGACTCGGCGCCGGGGTAGCAGAAGGTGACGTCGTCGAAGGTGAGCGTGACCCGGGCCGGCAGGCTGGTCACGGGCTCGGTCGGCGGCGTCACCGATGACTCGGTGTCGAGCACCTCCTGGATGCGCTCGGCCGACACCGCGGCCCGGGGCGCCAGGATCGCCACGAACGTGCCCATCATCACGGCCAGCAGGATCTGGACGAGGTAGCTCAGGAAGGCCACCAGCGCCCCGACCTGCATCTGCCCGGAGGCGATGCGGTCGCCGCCGAGCCACACCGCGGCCACGCTCGACAGGTTCAGCACCAGCATCACCGACGGGAACATGAAGGCCATGAGCTGCCCGGCGCGCAGCGAGGTGGCGGTCAGGTGGTCGTTGGCGCCGCCGAAGCGCTCGGTCTCCTGCGGCTCGCGCACGAACGCCCGGACCACCCGCACGCCGGTGATCTGCTCACGCAGCACCTGGTTCACGCGGTCGATGCGCTCCTGCATCATCCGGAACTGCGGCACGAGCCGGACGATCACGCTGCCCACGCACAGCAGCAGCGCCGGGATCGAGACCAGCAGCAGCAGCGAGAGCGGGCCGTCCTCCCGGACCGCCAGGAAGATGCCGCCGACGAGCGTGATCGGGGCGGTGATGAGCATGGTGAACGACATCACCACCAGCAACTGCACCTGGGTGACGTCGTTGGTGATCCGGGTGATGAGCGAGGGCGCCCCGAACTGCGCCACCTCCCGGGCCGAGTACCCCGTGACCCGGTGGAACAGCGAGCTGCGCACGTCCGCGCCGAACGCCATCGCCGCCCGCGCCCCGAAGTAGATGGCGGCGATCGCCACACAGACCTGCGCGAGCGTCACCAGGAGCATCACGCCGCCCACCCGCCAGATGTAGGCGGTGTCGCCGGGGATCACGCCGTTGTCGATGATGTCGGCGGTGAGGGTCGGCAGCCAGAGGGTGGCCATCGTCTGCACGGTCTGGAGGGCGACGACGATCAGCATCGCCTTCTTGTAGGGCCGGAGGTGGGAGACGAGCAGGCGGATCAGCATCGGGGGCGTACGTCCAGGGTGTCAGCGGGCCCGGATGCCGTCGAGGAGGAGGGAGACGACATCGGCGGGTGACGAGGGGGTGGCGACGAAGGCGGGATGGCTGGTGGCCCAGGTGAGGCTGCGGAGCATCTGTCCGGCCCGCGCCGGATCGATGCGCAGCCGGGCGGCGTCGGAGGCGAAGAGGTCGGCGAGCGCCCCGATCTCGGGCGCGTCGGGCCGACCGCCGCTCTTGCGGCGCGCCTCCAGCCGCTTGGACATGTCGACGGCGACCATCAGCCGCCAGATCACGTCCACCCGACGCTGCATCAGGCCGACCGCGGCGGCCAAGCGGTCCTCCAGGGGCAGGTCGCGAGGGATGGCGGCCAGCTCCTCGACCTCGCGCGGGATCGAGCACCGCGGCGACGACGGCGTCGACGACGGCCTGCTTGTCGGCGAAGACCCGGAAGATCGTCCCTTCGGCGATCCCGGCGGCGTCGGCGATCTGCCGGGTGGAGATGCTGGTCCCCTCCCGGATCAGCAGCGGAACGACCGCGTCCACGATCGCCGCCCGCCGGTCCTCGGCCGACAGCGCCGCGGCGCGGGCGCGGCGCGCCGGCGCGTCGGTCGACTGCAGCGACGGGGCGGGCGAGGACATGGCCCCCTAGTCTATGAGTGAGTTCTCACTCAGTGAAACCTCAGCGCACGATCTTGGGGCCTGCCACCCAGCCCGGGAAAGGGCCGAACGTCACCTCGTGACCAGGTCAGGCGTCAGGTCGGCGACCGTGCGGGCGCCGACCAGGGCCATCGTTCGGCGGACGTCGGCGGCGAGCAGGGCGAGGACGTGGTCGACGCCCCGCTCGCCCGCCGCGCCCAGGCCGTAGAGGTACGCCCGGCCGGCCATCGTGGCACGGGCGCCGAGGGCGACCGCCTTGACGATGTCGCTGCCCCGCCGGACGCCGCCGTCGCAGACGATCTCCACCCGGTCGCCCACCGCGTCCGCGACCGGTGCCACCAGGTCGAGGGTGGCCGGGGCGCCGTCGAGCTGGCGCCCGCCGTGGTTGGACAGGGCGATCGCCTCGGCGCCCGACTCCGCGGCCAGGCGGGCGTCCTCGACCGTCTGGATGCCCTTGATCACGATCGCGCCCGGCCAGACCGAGCGCATCCACTCCACGTCCCGCCACGACAGTGACGGGTCGAACTGGCTGTTGATGTACTCCGCGAGCGTGACCGCCTCGCGGCCATCGCCCGGGCCGGCGCCCGCGCCCGCGACGTTGGCGAAGCGGATCGGCTCGGAGCGGACGAACGACCACGTCCACGCCGGGTGGAGCGCGCCGTCGACCAGCGTGCCCGGGCCGATCTTCGGCGGCAGCGTGAAGCCCCGGCGCACGTCGCGTTCGCGGCGGCCGAGCACCGCCGTGTCGACCGTGAGGACCAGCGCCTCGTAGCCGGCCGCCGCCGCCCGGTCGATCATGTCCTTGACCAGGCCCCGGTCGCGCCAGACGTAGACCTGGAACCAGCGCCTGCCCTCGCCCGACGCCGCGGCGACCTCCTCGATCGAGCGGGTGCTCAGCGTCGACAGCGTGTACGGCAGGCCGGCCCTGGTCGCCGCCCGGGCCACCGCCAGCTCGCCCTCCGGGTCGGCGATGCGGGTGAATCCCGTCGGTGCCAGCACCAGCGGGTACGGGAGCGGCCGGCCCAGCAGCGTGGTGGACGGGTCCACCGTGCCCACGTCCCGCAGCACCCTCGGACGGAAGCCGGTGCGGGCGAACGCGGCGGTGTTGGCCGCCATGGTGCGCTCGTCCTCGGCGCCGCCGTCGATGTAGTCGAACACGCCCCGTGGGAGCCGCCGGCGGGCGATCGCCCGCAGGTCGGCGACCGACGCGGCCCGGGCCAGGCGCCGGGCGACCGGGTCGCGCTCGATCGGCCGGAACTGCAGCACCGAGCGGAGCGTCTCCACCGCCTGCCGCAGGCCGCCGCCGGTCACCGGACGGTTCACCGGATCTGCCACCCGTCCCGGTACGGGTCGAGCCGGGGATCGGCGGGGTCGAGCTCGGTCACCAGCAGGTCGACCCGGTCGGGCGGCAGGCCCCGGGCCGGCGCCCGCTGGCCGAGCTTGCTGGCATCGACCGCCACCACCACCTCGGCGGCCACGTCGGCCAGGGCCAGCTTGACCTCGGCCTCCTCCAGCGTCGCCTCGGACGTGCCGTGGCGGGGGTCCAGCGCGGCGGCCGACACGAACAGCCGGCGCAGCAGCACCTCCCGGGCCGCCCGGGTCGCCATCGGGCCGACCAGGCTGCCGGTGCGGGAGTCGAGCTGTCCGCCCGTGAGCAGGACCGTCACCCCGGGCACGTCCTGCAGCGCCTGGAACGTGTCCTGCCCGTTGGTGACCACCGTCAGCTCCCGGGGTCGGCCGAGCGTCCCGGCCAGGCGCTGCAGCGTCGAGGATGCGTCGACCCCGATGGCGCCCCCGTCGCCCACCAGGTCGGCCAGCTTGGCGGCGATGCGGTCCTTGGCCCGGGCCTGGCGGCTGAACCGCTGGGCGAACGGCTGGGGGCCGAGCGCCACGGCTCCGCCCCGGATCCGCTGGACCATGCCCTGCTCGGCCAGCAGGTCGAGGTCGCGGCGGATGGTCATCTCGCTGACCTCCAGCTCCTCCGCCAGCTCCGCGACCTTCACCCGGCCCGCGGTCCGGACGCGGTGCTCGATCTGCGCCAGCCGGTCCACGGCCTCGATGCTCACTGGTGCACCCTTCGGGATGCACGCAGTGAGCGATCGGCACTGCGTGCCGAATAGGGCACTGCACCCATGGTTCGCTCGCTTCGCTCGCTCACTGTCCCCCCGAGTTGGCGTGCGCCGGCGCCAGGTGGGCCCGGGCGTCCGCCAGGTCGGCGTAGACCCCCAGCGCGATCCCCTGGACCAGGGCGTTCCCCAGCGCAGTCGCCTCGATCGGGCCCTGGGCCACCCGCAGCCCGGTCCGCTCGGCCAGCGACCGCCGGTAGAGCGCCGAGCGGCCGCCGCCGCCGAACACGGCCACGTCGGTCACGCCGCCCAGCCGCGCCAGGACCTCGGCCGTGCCCGCCGCCTGCGACGCCACGATGGCGGCCACGACGAGCGGCGGCGCCGCGTCGATCCCGAGTCCGAGTGCCGCCGTCACCTCCGCCAGCATGTCCGACGGGTGGAGGAACCGCTGGTCGGACACGTCGAGCAGCGGCAGGTCGCCGTCCCAGGACGCGGCGGCCGCCAGCAGGTCGGCGACCGGCGGGTCGCCCCATGCCGGCCGGCACTCCTCGACCAGCCACGCGCCGGCCAGGTTCTTGAGCAGCCGGACGCCGCCGAGCGCCCCGATCTCGTTGGTGAAGTTGGCCGCCCGGGCGGCCTCGCCCAGGTCGGGAGCGTCCTGCTCCCGGCCGACGAGCAGCCACGTCCCGGCGGACACGAACGCGGCGCCCGGCCCGGGCTCGGCCCCCATGGCCACGACCGCCGACGCGGTGTCGTGGCCGCCGACCAGGTGGACCGGAACGCCGTGCCACGAGCCGACCTGCGTCCCCGCCCCGGCCAGGGGCGGCAGCACGGTGCGGTCGAGCCCGACCGCCGCGGCCAGGTCGGCCGACCAGTCGCCCGTGCCGATGTCGACCAGGCCGGTCGTCCCGGCGCTCGTCCGCTCGCCGACGATCGCGCCGGTCAGGTGGTGGACCAGCAGCTCGGGCAGCGGCATGAGGTGGCGGGCCCGGGCCAGCTCGTCCGGGTCGTGGGCCGCCACCTGGAAGATCGTGTTGAACGGCTGGAGCGCGACGCCGGTGGCCGAGTACAGCGCGGCGGCCCCGCCCAGGGCGTCGACGACCGCGGCGTAGCCCGCCGTCCGGTCGTCGCGGTACGAGAACGGCGGCGCCACCAGCGAGCCGCGCCCGTCGAGCAGCCCGTAGTCGACGCCCCAGGTGTCGACCCCGATCGACGCCAGCGGGCCCCGTGCCACGGCGGCGGCGAGGCCCCGCTCCATCTCGGCCACCAGCCGGTCCCAGTCCCAGCGCAGGTGGCCGCCGCCGTCGGGCACCGGCCCGTGGGCGTGGCGGTGGACGACCTCGAGCGCCGGCGGCCGGGCGCCCAGGTCGACCCGGCACATCCGGATCGACGACGCGCCGAAGTCGACCGCGGCCACCACCGGGCCCTCGGAGGCCGGCCGAGGCGTCCACTAGAGACCCGTGGCCACCGCGTCGGCGCCCCGGCTCGCCACGGTGGCCGCCCGGTAGCCGACGGCCCGGTACGTCGCCAGCGGGTCGAGGGCCGCGCCGTTGCGGCGCCGCGCCTCGGCCACCAGCGGCCGCACGTCGGTTCGGAACCCCCGGTGCAGCACCTCCGCCGCGCGGGCCGGGTCGTTGACCGCCTGCGCGTCGGCCAGGTCGGCCCGGTTGACGCACAGCGCCTGGGCCAGCGCCACCTGGAGGGCGTCGGTGGCCTGGATGAGGTCCTCCAGCGGGTCTTTCAGGTTGTGGCTCTCGTCGATCATGTAGGCGGCGTCGGGCATGCGCCCGCCGCCGGCCTCCAGCAGCTCGCCGACGATGAGGAACAGCTGGAACGGCGTGATCGATCCCACCGTCAGGTCGTCGTCGCCGTACTTCGAGTCGTTGAAGTGGAAGCCGCCGAGGCGGCCGACCATCGCCAGGCGCGACACCACCTGCTCGATGTTGGTGTTCGGCAGGTGGTGGCCGAGGTCGACGAGGCAGCGGGCCCGGTCGCCCGTGCCCTGGGCCAGGAGCAGCGACGTGCCCCAGTCGTTGTTCACCGACGAGTAGAACGCCGGCTCGAACGGCTTGTGCTCGGTGTACATCTCCCAGTCGCCGGGCAGGTGGGCGTAGATCTCGCCCAGGCCCGCCAGCACCCGCTCGAACTGGCCCCGGAAGCTGGCCTGGCCCGGGTGGTTCATGCCGTCGCCCAGCCACACGGTCAGCGCCCGCGACCCCAGCTCGACGCCCAGGTCGATCACGTAGTGGTTGTGCTCGATCGCCGCCCGGCGGGCACCCGGCTCGACGTTGGCCAGGCTGCCGAACTTGTACGACACCGCCCCGTCCCGCGTGGTGGAGGGGTTGTCCTGGAACGTGTTGGAGTTCATGGCGTCGAAGGCGATGCCCCGCTCCTCGGCGTGGCGCCGCAGCGCGGCGGCGCCCTCGCCCGGCCCGGGGTCGTCCCAGGGCACGTGCAGGCTGACCGAGCGGTTGGCGCCGGTCAGCGCGTTGAGGGCGGCGACGTCGTCGATCTTCTCGAACGTGTCGCGGGGCTCGCCGCCGCCGGGGAAGCGGCCGAAGCGGGTGCCGCCGGTGCCGACGGCCCACGACGGGGCCGCGGCGCTGAAGCGGGCCACCTCGGCCACCACGGCCTCGCCGTCCACCCCGGCCCGGGCCACGACGTCGAGCGTGTGGGCCAGGTCGGACTCGTGCCAGGCCAGGCGGATCTGGTTGTCCTCGTCGATGCGGCTGCGGTCGATCGTCATCTTGGCTCCTCTCCCCTCACCGTAGGAACGCCATCGGCACCCCGCTGTCCACCGGCAGGATGGTGCCCGTCGTCAGCGCCAGCTCGCCCGAGCACAGCGCGAACACCGCCGCCGCCACGTGCTCGGGCAGCACCTCGTGGCCGAGCACGGTCCGGCCCGCGTAGAACTTCCCGAGCTCCTCGCGGGACACGCCGTAGACCCGGGCCCGCTCCTCGCCCCAGCCGCCCTCGAAGATCCCCGACCCCCGCACCACGCCGTCGGGGTTGACGCCGTTGACCCGCACGCCGAGCGGGCCGAGCTCGGTGGCGAGCAGGCGGACCTGGTGGGCCTGGTCGGCCTTGGCCGCCCCGTAGGCGACGTTGTCCTTGCCGGCGACCACCGCGTTCTTGGACACGACGTAGACGATGTCGGCCGGCAGCCCCTGGTCCGCCATGATCCGGGCCGCCTCCCGGCTCACCAGGAACGAGCCGCGGGCCATGATCCGGTGCTGGAGGTCCCAGTCCTCGGCCGAGGTCTCGACCAGGGGCTTGGAGATCGACAGCCCGGCGTTGTTCACGACGAGGTCGACCCCGCCGTAGGCCGCGGCCGCGGCGCGGACCGCGCTCGTCACCGCCTCCTCGTCGCTGACGTCGACCTCGACGGCGGTGGCCACGTCCGGGCCGCCCATCTCGGCGGCGGCCGCCTCGGCGCCGGGCCGGTCGCGGTCGGCCAGCACGACCGCGGCGCCCTCCGCGCCCAGGCGGGCCGCGATGGCCCGGCCGATGCCGGACGCCGCCCCGGTGACCAGCGCGACCCGCCCGGCCAGCGGCTTGGGCGGGGGCAGCCGGCGGAGCTTCGCCTCCTCCAGCGCCCAGTACTCGATGCGGAACTTCTCGGCCTCGTCGATCGGCGCGTAGGTCGACAGCGCCTCGGCCCCCCGCATGACGTTCAGGGCGTTGACGTAGAACTCGCCGGCGATGCGCGCCGCCCGCGCGTCGGCGCCGAAGCTGAACATGCCGACGCCCGGGACCAACACGATCACCGGGTCGGCGCCCCGCATCGGCGGCGAGTCCGGCGCGGCGTGCCGGTGGTAGTAGGCGGCGTAGTCGTCGCGGTAGGCGGCGTGCAGCTCGCGCAGCCGGGCCACCAGGTCCTCCACCGGGGCGCCGGGCGGCAGGTCGAGCAGCAGCGGCCGCACCTTCGTGCGGATGAAGTGGTCGGGACACGAGGTGCCCAGCGGCGCGACCCGCACCATGCCCTCCCGGGCGAGCGAGTCGAGCACGAGATCGCTGTCGTCGAGGCGCCCGACCACCCGCCCGTCGGTCGAGCACAGGCCCCGGACGTGGGGGGCGAGCAGGCCCGCGAGCCGCCGGCGCTCGGCGGCCGGCAGCGCGTCGAAGCCCGGGCGCACCGGGCCGAGGGGGTCGGGGCGGCCCCGCTGGGCGACGAACCGCTCGGCCCGGGCGATCACGTCGAGCGACAGCGCCTGGCAGGCCGCAGACGTGTCGGCCCAGGTGGTCAGGCCGTGACCACCGAGGACGACGCCCCGCAGGCCGGGGTTGTCGGCGGCGAGGGTGGCGATCTGCAGGCCGAGCTCGAAGCCGGGCCGCCGCCACGGGACCCAGGCCAGCTCGCGGCCGAAGCACTCCTTGGTGAGCGCCTCGCCGTCGGCGGCCGCGGCCAGGGCGATGACCGCGTCGGGGTGGAGGTGGTCGACGTGGGGCGCGTCGACCAGCGCGTGCATGGCCGTGTCGATCGACGGCGCGGCCCCGCCGGTGCCCCAGCGGCAGTGGTCGAAGGCGGCGACCATCTCGTCCTCGTGGTCGACGCCGCGGTAGACGCCCCGCAGCGCCCGCACCCGGTCGAGGCGCAGGGTGGCGAGGCCGTCGGGGCGCAGCGTCCCGAGGTCGCCGCCGGAGCCCTTGACGTACAGCACCTCCGCCGGCTCGCCGGTCACCGGGTCGTCGACGAGGGCCTTGGCCGACGTGTTGCCGCCGCCGTAGTTGGTCACCCGGGGATCGGCCCCGAGGGCGTGCGAGCGCGCCACCAGGTCGTCGAGCTGGGGAGGCCCGGTTGCGTCCATCGTCACCTCCTCTCTCAGTCCAGGTGGAACACCTCGTCGAGCTCCCGCATCATCTGGTCGGCGGGAAGGCCCTCGCCCTCGAAATAGGGGGCCATCAGCGCCTGCCAGCGCTCGTTGACCGGCTCGGCGGCCATGGCCGCCTGCGCGTCGGCGAGCGTGCCGGGGGTCTCGACGTAGCCGAACAGGGTGCCGTCGGGCCGCAGGAACAGCGAGTAGTTGTGCCAGCCCGCCCGGCGCAGCGCGTCGAGCATCTCGGGCCAGACCGCGGCGTGGTGCCGCCGGTAGTCGTCGACCAGCTCGGGCCGGACCTTCAGCGTGAAGGCGTACCGGTGCACGCGCCGTCCTCCTCCTGCGATCTCCCGGGGTGGCGGGCGGAGCGGTCGACCCGCCCCGCCCGTCGCGCCGGTCACGAGTCGATGTTGTCCTTGTCGTAGACGGTGAACGGGCCCATGACCACCCGCAGGCCGTTGTCCCGGGTCGGATCCTTCTCGATCGTGTAGTCGCCGAGCCGGCCGGCCGTGAACGACTGGCCCTCGGCGGCCTCGATCTGGCCCGTGGCGATGCCGTAGGTGGCGTAGTAGGTGAGGTAGCCGAGGTCGACGAAGCTCCACAGGGCGAACTGCGGCGCGCAGCCGCTGTCCGTGTAGGCCTTCATCTCCTCGGGCAGGCCGAGGCCGGAGACCTTCACCGTGTCGCACAGGCCCTCGTCGGTCATGGCCTTGCCGGCGGCGGCGATGCCGACGGTCGTGGGCGCCATGATCAGCTTGAGGTCCGGGTACTTGTCGACGAGCGCCAACGCCTGGGTGTACGACTCGTCGGCGTCGTCGTTGCCGTAGACGGTGTCGACCAGGTTGAGGCTGGCGTACTTCTCGTCCTCCAGGGCGGTCTCCATGGCGTCGATCCAGGCGTTCTGGTTGGTGGCGTCGGGGGAGGCCGACAGGATGGCGAAGTCGCCGCCGGCGTCGCCCAGGATCTCCAACGCCATGTCGGCCATGACCACGCCGGTCTCGTCGAAGTCGACCTGGGCGACGAACAGGCTCTCGCCCTCGCCCGAGGGGATCGCCGAGTCCCAGCTCACCACCGCGACGTCCGCGTCGGTGGCCGCGTCGACCCCCGACTGGATCTGCTCGCCGGCGTTGTTCGAGATCATCACCGCGTCGACGCCCTGGGTGGCGGCGTTGGTCATGGTCTCGATCTGGCCGGTCGGATCCTCGCACGTGGACGGCCCGATGAACTCGGGGTCGTCGGTGCCGAGCTCGCCGGCCGCCTCCTGGGCGCCCTCGTTGGCCTGGTCGAACACCGCGATGCCCGTGCACTTGGGCAGCAGGATCGACGACATGGCGTCGCCGCCCTGGATGGCGACCGTCTCGCCGGAGGCCGCGCCCCCGCCGGACGACCCCTCGTCCGCGGTGCTCGAGCTGTCGTCGTCGTCGCCGCACGCCGCGGCCATGACGAGCGCCAGGCTCAGGAACCCGCCCAACAGCTTGTGTGCTCTCATCTTCCCTCTCCTTCTCGCCGGGGAGCCCCCGGCGTCGATCGCTCCGCGGGTCATGCCTCCGCCGCCGCGCCCGGGCGGCGCAGCGGCAGCCGGTCGAGCAGGTTCTGCGCCAGCACCGAGGCGATCAGCAGCGCGCCGATCACGCCCGTCTGGGTGTTGGGCTCGACGTTGGCCAGGCCGAGCCCGTTGCGCAGGTTGAGCACGATGCAGATGGCCAGCCCCACGCCGACCATCGAGCCCGTGCCCCCGAAGATGCTCACGCCGCCGAGCAGGACCATCGTGATGATGTCGAGCTCGAAGCCCTCGCCGACGTTGGCCCGGATCGAGCCGAGGCGGGCGGCGAAGAACACGCCCGCGATGCCGGAGACCAGGCCCGAGACCGTGAAGATCGTCAGCTTCACGCGGGCGACATCGATGCCCGAGTAGCGGGCGACCTCGGCATTGGCGCCGATGACGAAGACCTTGCGGCCGAACGCGCCCCGGTGGAGGACGATGCCGCCGACCACCAGCATCACGAGGAACAGCACCAGCGCGAACGGCATCGGCCCGAGGAAGTCGGCCCGGCCGAGGTCGCCGAACCACTCGGGGAAGTCGCCGATCGAGCGGTCCTCCAACAGGATGCGGGCGGCCCCCCGGAAGCCGATCAGGCCCGCCAGCGTGACGACCAGCGACGAGATCCCCGTGCGGGCGATGACCAGGCCCTGGACGAACCCGGCGCTGGCGCCCGCGGCCAGGGCGAGGACGATCGCCAGCGGGAAGGGGACGCCGGCGTCGTGGGCCGTGGCGAGGACGCAGGCCGAGAACGCCATCACCGAGGCCACCGACAGGTCGATCTCGCCGTTGATGATGACGAACGTCATCGACACGGCGATGATCACCTTCTCGATCGACAGCCGGAACAGGTTCACGAAGTTGTCGACGTCGAGGTACACGGGCGACCGGGTGGCGTTGTAGGCGATGGTCGCCAGCAGGATCACGGCCAGCAGCAGCTCCCAGCTCCGGGCGCGGGCCCACTCAGGCATCGGTCGCCTCCCCTCCCGGCTCGGCGGCGGCCAGGGCCGGGACACCGGCCGCCGGCCCTCCGCCGGGCTCGTCGTCGCCGTCGTCGAGGCGGGTGTGCGGCCGGGCCTCGGCCGACCACCGGCGCTGGAACCGCCGCCCGATGGCCACGTCGGCGACCACCGCGGCGAGGATCAGCGCGCCGAGGATGGCGTTGCGCCAGAACTCGCTCACCTGCGGCACCCGGACCAGGCTCTGGTCGAGGATGTCGATCAGCACGGCGCCGAGGAAGGCGCCGACCAGCGTGCCCGAGCCGCCGAGCACGCTCACGCCGCCCACGACCGCCGCCGCCACCGAGTCCAGCTCCAGGCCCTGGCCGGCGACGACGGTGATCGTGCCGAAGCGGGCGAGGAACAGGAAGCCGGCGAGGCCGGAGAGCGCGCCGCAGGCGACGAACGCCCCGAGCACCAGGCGCCGGGTCGGGAGGCCGGTCTGGACGGCCGCCTCGGGGTTGGACCCGATGGCGTAGAGGCGGCGGCCCCAGCGCAGCCGGGCCAGGGCAACCTGGAGCACGGCCACGATCACGATCACCACCGCCACGACGAGCCGGATGTCCAGGCCCCCGACCTGGAAGACGGTGCGGGTGGGGAGGTCGACGATCCATGACGGCAGCGAGTCGGCCGTGATCGTCTTGGCCTCCGCGTGGGAGACCAGCCAGCTGCGGTAGATGGCCAGCGTGCCGAGCGTGACGATGATCGCCGGCACCCGGCCGTAGGCCACGATGACCCCGTTGATCGTGCCGAGCACGGCGCCGATCCCGACGGCGAGGGCGATCGTCAGCGCGGGCGAGGCGCCCTGGTGGGCGGCCGCGAACTCGCCGGTCAGGTAGGCGCTCACCCCGACGATCGAGCCGACCGAGAGGTCGATGTTGCGGGTGATGATGACCAGCGTCTGGGCGACCGCCAGGACGGCGGTGATGGCCACGCTGGTCGTGACCCGGTTGAAGAACCGGCCGGAGTAATAGTCGTCGACCAGGAAGCCGAAGATGACGACGGCGGCCACGATCACCCCGAGGAGCGACAGCTCCCTGACCCTCTCGGGCCGGAGCCACAGGGCGCCCGTCACGCCACGCCCACCGCGGCGGTCATGACCCGTTCCTCGGTCGCTTCCGTGCGATCGAACACCCCCATCTGCTCGCCCTCGCGCATGACCAGCACCCGGTCGCTCATCGCGAGCACCTCGGGCAGGTCCGACGAGATGAGCACGACGGCGACGCCTTGGCGGGCCAGCTCGTCGACGATGTGGTGGACCTCGGCCTTGGCGCCGACGTCGATGCCGCGGGTCGGCTCGTCGAGGATGAGCACGGCCGGCTCGGTGTTGAGCCACTTGGCGAGCATCGTCTTCTGCTGGTTGCCGCCCGACAGCAGGCCCACGAGCTGGTTCAGGCTCTCGGTGCGGATGCCGAGCTGGCTGCGGAAGCGCTCGGCCGTGGCCCGCTCGGCCCGGCGGTCGACGAGGCCGAGCCGGGACACGTAGCGGCGCAGCCCGGGCAGCGTGATGTTGGCGGTCACCGATTGGGACAGCGACAGGCCGACGTGCCGGCGGTCCTCGGACACGTACGCGATGCCAAGGTCCATGGCCTGGCGGGGGTGCGATATCTCGACCGGCCGGCCGTCCAGCTCGATCGTCCCGGCCTCGGCCGGGGCGATGCCGAAAAGCGCGAGCGCGACGTCGGTGCGCCCGGCGCCGACCAGACCGGCCAGCCCGAGCACCTCGCCCCGGTGCAGGTCGAAGCCGACGCCGGAGAACTTGCCGGTGCGGCCGAGGTCCCGGACTCGCAGGACGAGGTCGCCGCCGTGGTGCTCGCTGCGGGCGTAGAAGTCGGCGGCCTCCCGCCCGACCATGGCGGCGATCAGCCCGCCGGTGGTGACGTCGGCCCGGGCGGTGGTTTGGATGTGGCGCCCGTCGCGGAACACGGAGATCCGGTCGGCGATGGTGAACACCTCGTCCAGCCGGTGGCTGATGAACAGGACGGCGACACCCTCGGCGCGGAGCTGGCGGACCTGCCGGAACAGGCGCCCGACCTCGTGGGCGGACAGTGCGGCGGTGGGCTCGTCCATGATGAGCACCCGCACGTCGAGCGAGATCGCCTTGGCGATCTCGATGGCCTGCTGGGCGGCGACGGGCAGCCCGGCGGCCGGCATCCGGGGGTCGAGCCGCACGTCTAGTCGGTCGAGCAGGGCGGTCGCGTCGGCGCACAGCTTCCGCCAGCGCACGACGCGGCCCAGGTCGCGGTGGCCGACGAAGATGTTCTCGGCCACGCTGAGGTCGGGGAAGATCAGCGGCTCCTGGTAGATGGCGGCGACCCCGAGCCGCTGGGCGTCGGCGGCGCTGCGGAGCACGACCGGCTCGCCGTCGACCAGCACCTCCCCGTCGTCGGGCGGGTAGACGCCGGTCATGATCTTGATCAGCGTGGACTTGCCGGCCCCGTTCTCGCCGACGAGCGCATGGACCTCCCCGGCCCGCAGGTCGAGCGACACGCCGTCGAGCGCGTGGGTCGCCCCGAACCGCTTGGAGATTCCCCGCATGGCGAGCACGGCGTCCTCGGCTGCGACCACCACACCCCCCGACGCGGCGACGTTCGACGTTGTGTCTTCTAACACGATCGAACACGACCGCACAAGGGCCAGCGTCTGGCGGGGGCGGGGTGGTGCGAGGATGGTGCGATGGAGCGCGCACGTGACGCCGGTCGGCTGCGCCGGGGCGAGCGACGCGAGGTGCTGCTCGACGCGGCGGCGGCGCTGGCGGCCGGTGGGTCGGCCGAAGCGGTCACGATGGAGGCGGTGGCCGAGCGGGCGGGCGTGAGCCGGCCGCTGGTGTACCGGCATTTCCCCAACCGGGAGGAGCTGATCGCCGCCGTCTACCGGCGGGAGACCGTGCACCTCCACGACCAGCTCGCCGCGGAGGTCATGGCCGCCGGGTCGCTGCTCGGGATGTACCGGGCGCTGGTGCACGGGGCCCTGCGGGCGGCCGCCGAGCGCGGGCACCTGTTCGCGACGCTGCAGTCGGCCGGGGCCCTGAGCCCCGAGGTCCGCCGCGACCAGCGCCGGCGGGACGCCGCCACCGTGCGGGCCTTCGCGGCGCAGGCGCGCTGCGAGCTCGGCGTCGGCGACGAGATCGCCGGGACGACGACGGCGCTGCTGCTGTCGCTGATCGACCCGGTGCTGGGCCGGTGGCGCCGCGACCCCACGCCCGCGAACGCCTCGCTCCTGGAGGAGAGCTACATGACGATCGTGTCGGCCTCGCTCGCCGCGCTCGCCGGGGGGCGGTACCGCCGGGATGAGGGGTTGCGCCCGTCGCGACCCGGGTGTCACAGTGCGGGTAGTTGACAGATTGTCACTAACTCTCGAGGGGGGCCACCGTGACCTACGCCGGGGCACGACGCATCCTGGACGCCGACAGCCACCTGATGGAGCTGGCGGACTTCCTCGACGACCACATCGTGGACGAGTACCGCGACAGCCTGCGCCGCGGGGGCATGGACGCGCTCGAACCGGTGCTCGCGGCCGCGATCAACCAGGCCGACCGCCGGCGCTCCGACGCCGCGCTGGCGGCCGAGGCCGAGGGGCGGCTGCTGAAGGACAAGGGCTGGCAGGCGATCGGCGCGTTCGACCCGGTCGAGCGCAGCCGGGCCCTCGACCTCTTCGGCTTCGAGGGCCAGCTCGTGTTCGCCACGTTCGCCACCGCGATGTTCGCCGGCCGCGACGTCGGCCGCCTCTACGCGGGCTGTTCGGCCCAGAACCGGGCCGTCGCCGAGTTCTGCGGCCACGACGGCCGCCTCCTGCCGGTCGGCTTCGTGTCGCTCGTCGACCCCGCCCGCGCGCTCGCCGCCGTGGAAGAGGCGATCGGGCTCGGGTGCGCCGCGGTCATGGTCCCCAGCACCGCCGCCGGCGAGCGGGCGCCGACCCATCCCGACCTCGACCCGGTGTGGGACGCGCTCGCCCGGTCCGGCGTGCCGTTCGTCCTGCACGTCGGCGGGGGCGGCCGGCTCCTCGACCGGGCGTTCCACAACAACGCCATGCCGGTGACCGACCACCTCGGCGGCGGGGAGAACATCCGCTCGAAGGACTTCCTCGCCATCCACCACTCACCGGCCCTGTTCCTCGGGGCGTTGATCTACGACGGCCTCTTCGACCGGTTCCCGGCCCTGCGCGGCGGGTGCATCGAGCAGGGCGCCGGTTGGGTCGTGTCGTGGCTGCACCAGCTCGACTACGGGGTCCGGGCGTTCCGCCGGACGGAGGAGCCGCTGACCCGGCTGGCCGGCAAGCCGAGCGAGTACGTCCGCCGCCACCTCAAGTTCACGCCCTTCGCCGGCGAGGACGTCGGGTGGATGATCGAGCACGCCGGGCCCGACCTGTTCATGTTCTCGACCGACTACCCGCACCCCGAGGGCGGCCGCGACCCGCTCGCCAAGTTCGCCGAGACCCTGACCGGCGTCGGCGAGGCCGACCAGGACCGCTTCTACCACGACAACATGGCCGAGATGCTCGGCCGGGCGCCCGCACCGGCGTAACCCGAACAGGGCGCTCGGCGGGCGGCGCGAGACTCCGCCGATGGCAACGATCCGGGACATCGTCTTCGACGCGCGCCACTCGACGTCGCGGGCCCGGTTCTGGGCGGCCGCGCTGGACGGCTACGACGTGGCGCCGTACGACGAGGCCGAGTTGGAGCGGCTGCGGGGCGAGGGCATCGACGATCCCGAGGACGACTCCACGGTGCTGGTGGAGCCGGCCGGCGAGGGTCCACGGCTTTGGTTCCAGCGGGTGCCGGAACCCAGGATCGCGAAGAGCCGCGTGCACCTCGACCTGACGGCCGACGACGTGGACGCCGAGGTCGAGCGGCTGGTCGCGCTCGGCGCCACCCGGCTCGCCCACCAGCCCACCCCGAGCCTCGTCGTGTTCCTCGATCCCGAGGGGAACGACTTCTGCCTGCTGCGCTAGCGCCCCCACGTTTCTGGCAGCGCCCAGTGCCGTAGCGGGACGGGATCGCTGCCAGAAGCCGGTCGCTCCCCGGCGCCCACGTTTCTGGCAGCGCTCAGTGCCGTAGCGGGACGGGATCGCTGCCAGAAGCCGGCCGCTACCCGGTCGCGTAGGTGACGGCGATCGTGCCGCCGTCGCGGAGCAGGTCGAGCCGGCCGGCCGCGACCTCGAACGTGCGGGCCAGCGCGAGCGCGTTCAGGTAGTCGGACTGCTGCTGGTCGAGCTCCATCGTGCCGCAGGCGGCGAGGGTCGTCGTCAGCGGGCCGATCGTGATGTTCTCGCCGTCGATCTCGTACGGGCCGTTGAAGGTGTTGCAGCCCGTGTTGCCGCTGACCGTGCCGTCGCTGTTGAACTCGGCCGTGAGCGACACGCCGCCCAGCACCGACGTCACCGCGGTGCCGGCGTAGTAGCTGGTCACCTCCCACTGGCCCTGGATGGCCTCGGCGGGGTCGGTCGCCTCGTACGTCAGGACCGTCTCGCCCCCGTCGTCGGCCAGGGTGAGCGTGTCGCCGTCGATCGTGAAGCTGGCGACCTTGGGCAGCCGGGAGAGGTACGCCTGCTCGACCGCCATCTGCGGTGCCGGGCACGCCATGTTGGTGCTGGCGATGTTCGGGCCGATCGTGAGGGCGTCGCCGTCGACCTCGTAGGTGCCGTTGTACTCGTTGCAGCCGCTGCGGCCGCTGAGCTTGCCGTCCTCGAACCGGGCCGTCACGCCGGCCCCGGCCAGCGCCACGCCGAGCGGCGCGTCCGCGGTCAGCTGCCAGGTCGTCCCCTCGAGCGGCGTGCCGCCCGACTCGTCGGACGAGCTGGTCTCGGCATCGTCGTCGTCGCCGCACCCGGAGGCGACCAGCACGAGGACGCCGCACAGGCACACCATGACGCGCAGGAGCGACACCCGGCGGCGGGGCGGGACAGGCGGCGGAGCGGGACTCATGCCGCCAGTCTCTGCGCGCGTGGCCCGGCGGGGTTCACCCGAAGGGGGTGACAGTGATCGTAAAGCTTGCAGTGAAGCCGTCGCCCGGGGCGACCAGGGCCGCGGTCCCGTCCACCAGCGCGTTGGTGGCGGCGGTCATCGGCTCGAGCGCCGCGAACGGCCGGCCGGGCGGGACCCAGACCTGGGCGTGGGAGTACCCGGGGCCCACCCGCACCGCGACCGACGAGCCGTCGTCCGCCGCGAGCGCGAGGCGCCGGTCGCGGGCCAGCAGGTAGAGGTCGTCGTAGGTGCGCCGCCCGATCCGGTCGGACTCCCGGGGCTCGGGCGCCGCATCGCCGGTCGGGATGCCCCGGTCGTCGAGGGCCAGATGCGTGCGCGTCGGCAGGTCGAGGCGCCAGCGGCCGCGCGGCGTGCCCGGGACCCGCAGGTAGGGGTGCCAGCCGAACGCCACCGGCACGCGCCGGCGGCCGGTCGGGATCACCGTCGTGTCGACCGTGAGCCGCCCGTCGCGGGCGGCGACCGCGACCTCGATCCGGTGCGGGAACGGGAACGCCGGCGCATCGACGTCGATGGCGGCCCGCAGGCGGGCGACCCCGCCCCGGGCGGCCCGGTGCTCGACCCGCCAGCCCGGTCGCCCGACCAGCAGCCCGTGGATCGGCAGGCCGCGCCCGTCGGTGCGCAGCGGGAGGCCGGCCAGGTCGACGCCGGCGCCCGCGGCGCGGTAGCGCCACGCGCTCAGCCGGTTCGCCCACGGTGCCAGCAGCGGGAGCCCGAGCGTGGCCCCCGAGCGCAGGGCGGGCAGCCCGCCGGGCAGCGCCAGGTGCTCCCGACCCCGCTGGCTGAGCGACACGCCGGTCATGCCCAGGTCGGGGAGGAAGGTGGCCGACAGCTCGCCCGCAGTCAGGACCACCGCAGGCACGCCCCGGAACCGGCCCTCCTCGACGGCGCTGTCCGGCCCGGTCACCGCGACTCCCCGGCGGCCGCCAGGGTCACCCACCCGGGGCGCAGCTTCGAGGAGATCCAGCACGCCGCCCAGGGATCGATCGCCCCGGTGACAAGCGCCATCTTCATCCTCCTGGCCGTGGGTGCCCTCATCGGCGTCTGGAACCTGTCGGGCACGATCCCGACCCTCGTCTACTACGGCATCCAAGCGCTGTCGCCCGGTTGGTACGACGCGGCGGCCACCCTCATCTGCGGGGTCGTGGCGCTCGGTCGGGCCGGGGTGACGCGACCGGACCGCCGCCAGTCCCGCTGCGGGGCCCCGGGGAGACGGGCCCGGCGCCGGGACTGGTCGGCGGGGTGTCCCGTCAGCCGGCCGGCACGATGTTCTGGTTGAGGTGGAAGACGTTGTCGGGGTCGTAGGCCTGCTTGACCTTGGCCAGGCGGGCGTAGCTGCGCCCGTAGTTGGCCTCGACCCGCCCGGCGTCGTCGGCGGCCATGAAGTTCACGTAGCCGCCCTCACTGCCCGAGTAGGGGTGGATGGCGTCGTAGTAGTCGCGCACCCACCGGGTGTTGGCCACGTTGTCGGCCGGGTCCGGCCAGGCGCCGACGATCACCGCGGCGAACGACTTGTCGCGGTGGCCGAACGCGGTCTCGTCCGGACCGACCCGCTGTGCCGCCCCGTTGATCGGGTACATGTGCATCGTCGAGTGGACGGCTGGGATGTCCTTGGCCTGCGCATGGTGGACGGAGATGGCCTCGTCGGTGAGGTCCCGCACGAAGTCGGCCTTCCAGTACTGCTGCAGGCCGTCGGGGTACAGGCCGTCGAACGCGCTGTTGAGCGCCGGATACGGCATCGGTCCCACGTGGGCGGCCTTGACCTCGGCGACCTCGTACAACGGAGCCAGCACCCGGTCGGCCTCGTCGGCCGGGCCGGTCCAGCAGGGGACCAGCGCGCAGAACAGGTCGCCGACCCGGTCCTCGGGGATGAACGGCAGCGGCGGGGCCACCTGCCAGCCGAAGAACAAGCCGAGCGCCTCGGGGGCGGTGGCGATGAAGTCCCGGTAGAACCGCATGACGGTCTCGGCGTCCTCGTACTCGTAGAGCAGGGGGCCACCGACGATGGTGCCGACCGGGTGGAGCTGGAACTCCATGCTGGTGACGACGCCGAAGTTGCCGCCGCCGCCCCGCAGGGCCCAGAACAGGTCCTCGTGTTGGTAGTCGCTGGCGGTGACCAGCTGGCCATCGGCGGTCACGACGTCGGCCGAGAGCAGGTTGTCGCACGACAGGCCGTGTGCCCGCGCCAGATAGCCGATCCCGCCGCCGAGCGTGAGCCCCGCGACCCCGGTCGTCGAGATGATGCCGCCCGTGGTGGCGAGGCCGAAGGGGTGCGTGGCGTGGTCCAGGTCGCCCCAGGTCGCCCCGCCGCCGACGCGGGCCCGGCGGTTGGCAGGGTCGACGTGGACGTCGTGCATGCCGGACATGTCGATGACGATGCCGCCGTCGGTCGTCCCGAAGCCGGGGACGCTGTGGCCGCCGCCCCGGACGGCGATGTCCAGCCCGGCCTCCCGCCCCGCCGCCACCGCGGCGACGACATCCGCCGCGTCGCGGCTGCGCACGATGATCGTGGGTCGGCGGTCGTGCATGCCGTTGTGTACCGCCCGCGCCGCGTCGTAGTCGGCGTCGCCAGGTCGGATGAGTTGGCCGCGGACGGTGCCGTCCAGTTGCTCGAGTGCCGTCATGGTCGCCTCTCTTGCCAAGGGTCTTGGTGACAGCGTGGCGATCGGGCGTTCCTCAGGCGTTCCGCGGGCCGGCGCTCGGTGTCTCGGAGACGTTCCCCGGGCCGTTCGGGCTCAGACCGGCAGGCCGGCCAGCTCGCGCTCCAGCCGCACGAGCTCGGGCTCGAGATAGAGCTGATCGTGGGCGCGGGTCCAGGCCAGCGCCTCGGCCACCACGTCCCGGGCCGCCGCGACGCGTCCGGCGCGCGCGTGGGCGCGGGCGAGAAGGGTCAATCCGTACGTGAGGTGGAGGGTTTGGTCCTCGGCGCGCAGCCCCTCGACGGCCTCGGCCAGCGGCCCGCCGTTCCCGCTGGGGTCTTCCTGGAGGTCGAGCCACGCCCGCAGCACGCGCCCGACGGCGACGAACGAGCCGATCGGCTGGCGGTCGAAGAGCGCCTCGGCCTGGGTGACGTGCGCCGCGAGGGTGGCGAGGTCGCCCGCCTCCGCGCTGATCATGGCCGAGTACGTCAGCACGTAGCTCTCGGTCATCGGATGGCCGAGAGCGCGGGCCACCGCGTGGGCCTCGGCGGCGAGTGCCGCGCCTCGCTCGGCGTCGCCGGAGAACCACAGCGTCAGGCCCAGCCGGACGAGGCAGACGGCGAGGGGGTCCTGGGCGTAGCGGGCGCGGTGGTCGGGCCCCAGCTCCGGCTGGTAGTCCCGCACGGCGGCCTCGAGGTGCGATCGCGAGGCCGCGAGGTCGCCGCGCCAGAAGGAGCTCACACCGGTCAGGTAGTGGCCCTCGACCACGGCGATCGGATCGTCGCCCGCGGTGGCGAGGAGGGCGGCGCCCTGGCTGGCGGACACGTCGAACCGGCAGGCCATGATGGCGGCAAGTCCGAGCCCGCGGCGCACCGGCGGGGTCAGGGGGCGGCCGAGCCGCCGGGCCAGGGCCGAGGCGCGCTCGTAGACGTCCTGGGCCGCGGGTGATCCGTAGCCGTCCCGGGCCACCAGCGGGACGCCCAACTCCTGGCGCAGGTCGAGCTCCAGCGCGTCCCGGGCGGGACCGCCCGCCTGCGACTCGAGCAGGCCGAGGGCCTGGCGCAGCGACGCGATCGCGTCGTCGAGGGCGTAGACCTCGAGGGACCACGCCGACGCCCGCCGCAGCGCGGTCGATCGCGTCGGGCACGCAGCCCGGCCGCCACGAAGTGCCCGGCCAGCCGGGCGCTGACCGGACCGGGGTCCTCGGCGTGCGCCGAGACCAGGCCTTGCGCGATGGCCCGGTGGAGGCGGCGCCGGCGTGCGGGGCTGACCGAGTCCGCTGCTACCCGGCGGATCAGGTCGTGGCTGAAGTCGTAGGCGCCCCGGCGTTCACGCAGGATGCGGTGGCGCCACAGCTCGTCCACCGGTTCGATCAGCTCGTGCGCGTCCGTACCCGTCGCCGCCGCCAGCTCGTCCAGCGTGACGTGCCGGCCGACGATCGCCGCCACCTCGGCGAGATCGCCGGCCGCCGGCGACAGGCGGCTGAGGCGCGAGCGGATGACGGCCTGGACGGTCGGCGTGATGGGGAGGGCGTCGGCCAGCCCGTCGAAGCCGGCCCGGACCGCCTCGACCACGAACAGGGGATTGCCGTCGGTCGCGACGAATACACGCTGGGCCTCGGCCCGGTTCAGTGCCCGGCCCGTGAGTCGGCTCGCCAGCTCGGCCGTGGCGTCGGCGTCCAGACGGCCCAGCCCCAGCCGGGTGACGGTGCCTTCACGGGCCAAGGCGTCGGCGAGCCGGATCGCCGGATGCGCGGTGTCGACCTCGTCGTCCCGCAACGTGGCAGCCACCAGCACCGGGGCGGTCGGGAACGTGCGCACGACGAACCCGATGGCGTCGATGCTGTCCTCGTCGCACCACTGCAGGTCGTCGACCGCCAGCAGCAGCGGGCCGCCACCGGTCAGCGCCCGGCCGACGGCGTCGAGCAGACGGCGGCGCTCGAGCCCGTCCGTGGCGGCGCCGACGAACAGGCCCCCAGCCTCCGGGGCCGCCGGTGCGCCGGGCTCGACCAGCTCCGGAACCAGGCGGCCCAGCTGGTCGCGCCAGGCGGGGGCCAGCTCGGCCAGCTGGCCCGCCATCGCGTCGCTGCGCAGCCAGTCGATGACCGGGCCCCAGGGGAGGCGCCCGCCGGTCTCGTACGCTCGGGACCGCGCCACGCGGGCCCCCGCCCCCGACGCGGCGCGGGCCAGCTCGTCGAGCAGGCGGGTCTTGCCCACGCCGGCCTCGCCGCTCACCACCAGGAGCTGGGCGCGGCCGTCCGCAGCCGCCCGCCAGGTCGCCAGCGCTGCTCGACCACTCCGTGGCGCGTCCGACCAGCCCGGGCGCAGGGCGTGTCGCGGCCGGTGACGCCGACCCCCGGGTCCCGGCCGCGGGCTCGGTGCCGGCACCGGTGTCCGCCCGGAGCGAGGCGTAGATCCTGCGGGTCGCCGCGCCGGGCTCGACGTCGAGCTCGGCGGCGAGCATTTCGACGCACGCGTGGTAGAGGCGCACGGCGGCGGCGCGTTCGCCCCGGCGAGCGTGGGCCTCCATGAGCAGACGGTAGGCGTCCTCGGCCAGGGGGTCGAGGGCCAGCAGCCGCCGGCCCCAGCCGAGCGCGGCGTCGTCGTCGCCCTCCGCGACGGCGGCGGCGACCAACTTGCGCAGGCAGTCCCCCGCCCGGTCCGCCAGGCGCCGCCTCTCCACCAGCACCGCGTCGGCGTACGAGCCGGGCAGGAGGTCGCCGCGGTAGTGGTCCATCGCCGCGGCCAGCTCGCCGGCATCGCTGGCCGCCAGGAAGGCGAGCACGTCCACGTACGCGGGGGCGTCCGGTCGCCACCGCACCCGGGTCGGGCCGATCTCGACGTAGCGCGCCACGTCGGGCAGGGCGCGCCGCAGGTCGTGCAGCAGATGGCGCAGGTTGGTGCGGGCCTGCGGCTCGGTGGAGTCGGGCCACAGCTCGAAGGCCAGGGCCGACCGGTCCAGCCCGTCGCCCGCAAGCACGAGCCGCGCCGCCAGCTCGCGGAGGCGGGCCGACTCGAAGCCGCCGAGCTCCGCGCCGTCGGCGACGACGGTGAAGCCGCCGAGCAGGCGGATGGTCAAGCGGGACCCTGATGCGTGGGGAGGCACAGGCACGGGACGACACCTCGCCGGGAGCGCGCCCCGGAGCGCAGGGCCGCCCGACCGAGTAGACCCAGGCTCCCACACGGCGGTCGCCGCCGCATGGGAGCCGTAGCGTGGACGCCGGTGGGGCGTCTCGCGTTTTGTCCGGGGACAAAACCCTTCTAGCTCGCCGGCACCCACCCGTGCGGGAGCGGGAGCGGGATGTCCGTGTAGGTGACGATGCCCGGTGGGGCGGCCACCACGTGGGGGATGGCGTTGATCGCCGGCATCGCCGTCATGATCATCCCGAGGACCATGAAGTCGGCGAACGTCGTCGCCTCGAAGTCCGGCGGCGGGAGGAACTGCAGGGTCGTGCGGACCGTCGGGCGGCCGGCGACCTCGATGACGTAGCCCTCCTCGATCTGCCAGTCGGGGTCGAGGGCCTGGCCCTTGCGCCAGCGGACCGTCAGCTCGACCACCGTGCGGTCGCCGACCCGGCCCTGCCAGCTCGCCGCGATGCCGGCCACGCAGCCCGCCGGGATCGTCCACGACTCCAGGACCACGTCCTCCGTCGCCTGCGCGTACTCCGCCTCGCACACGATCTCGTCCAGCTCGACGCCCAGCGCGTCGGCGACCAGGGCCACCGCCTCGCCGAAGACCGCGGTGCCCCTCGCGGTCATCGCCGGCAGGTCCGGGTCGTCGATCGGTCGGGCGAAGCCCGCCGGCAGCTCCGTCGCCGGCGAGTCGTACAGCGTCGTGTCGGCCGACTCGGCGATCGTGACCTTGTCGACCCGGTCGCAGAGGTTGGCGGTCACGATCGTCAGCAGCTCGGCGAATCCCGGGTTGATGCCGGTGCCGAACAGCGACGCGCCGCCCCGCTCGCAGGCCTTGACGAGGCGGTCGCGGTCGGCGGCGTCCAGCGCCCGGCCGTTGATGAAGGCCGCCGTGGTGACCACGTTGACGCCCGACTCCAGGATGCGCACCAGCTCGCCGACGTCCTGCCACATCGGGTTGTAGACGACGCAGTCGGGGCGCAGGGCCAGCAGCGCGTCCACGTCGTCGCTGGCGGTCACGCCGACCGGGTCGATGCCGCACAGCTCGCCGACGTCCCGGCCGACCTTGTCGGGTGACCAGGCGTAGCACCCGACCAGCTCCAGGTCCGGGTGGGCGAGGACCGCCCGGACCGACCGCTTGCCGACGTTGCCCGTCGTCCACTGGACCACGCGTCGCACCATCAGATGTACATCCCCCCGTTGACGCCGATGACCTGGCCCGTGACGTAGCTGCCGCCCTCCGAGCACAGGTACGAGCAGGCGGCGGCGATGTCGTCGGGCGTCCCGGCCCGGCCGACGGGCACCATCGGGCCGACCACGTCGACGCCGGGGAAGTCGCCGGCCGCCTCGGCCGCCCGCGCCATCGGCGTGTCGACCAGGCTCGGCGGGACCGTGTTGACCGTGATGCCGCTGCGGGCGAGCTCGACCGCCAGCGCCTTGGTCAGCCCGATCACGCCGCCCTTCGACGCCGCATAGTGCGCCATGTTCGGTGCCCCGGACTGGGCGCTCGACGACGCGATCGTGACGATGCGCCCCCAGCGGGCGGCGAGCATGTCGGGGATGGCGGCCTGGACGCACGCGAACGTGCCGGTGAGGTTGACCCCGACCACGCGGTCCCAGCTGTCGGCGGTGATCTCGAGCACCGGCTGGAAGGACTCGACGCCCGCGCTGGTGACGAGGATCTCGACCGGCCCCAGCTCGGCCCGCACGCGGTCGAACGCGGCGGCCACCGACGCACGGTCGGCCACGTCGAGGGCGACGGCCGCCGCCTTGGCGCCCGACGCCCGCAGCTCGTCGGCCGCGGCCTCGGCCCCGGGCCCGTTGCGGTCGAGGACCGCGACCGCGTGTCCGTCGGCCGCGAACCGACGGCACACGCCCAGCCCGATGCCCGAGGCGCCGCCGGTGACGACGGCGACCCGGCTCACGGGCCGCCCACCGGCTCGAACTCGATGTGCAGCTCGGACAGCCCCCGCAGCACCCAGGTGCGCTCGTAGTGGAACCGGCGGGCGCCGCGGCGGGCCGTGGTGCTCCTCGGACAGGCGGATGTCGCGCATCCGGTCGAGGATGCGCTCCAGGCTCACCCGGCCCTCGACGCGGGCCAGCGGCCCGCCGGGGCACGAGTGCGGCCCCCGGCCGAACGCGATGTGGGCCCCGGCGTTGGGTCGGTCGAGGCGGAAGTCGTGCGGGCACTCGAACCGCCCGGGGTCGCGGTTGGCGGCCCCGTTCAGCAGCATGACCGGCGTGCCGGCGGGGATCTCGACGCCGCCGATCACGGTGGTGCGCCGGGCGAGGCGGAAGTCGGCCTTCACCGGGCTCTCGACCCGCAGCGCCTCGTCGATGAAGGCGGGGATCCGGTCGTGATCCGCCCGCAGCTCGTCCTGGATCTCGGGGTGCTCGGCCAGGTGCTTCAGCGACGTGGCGAGCAGCCGGGCCGTCGTCTCCTGGCCGGCGGCGAACAGGAAGGTGGCCGTGCGCACGACGTTGGTGACCTCGGGGGTGCTGCCGTCGGGATAGGTCGCCAGCGCGAGCTCGGTCAAAACGTCCTTGCGGGGCTGCCGGCGCCGGTCCTCGATGTAGGCCGCGAACCAGTCGTCGAGCCAGGCCAACGGGTTCCCGCCGGGGCTGCCCCGCTTGCCCTCGCCGACCTTGCCGACCCCCTTGAGCAGGCCGAAGCCCTCCCGGAAGCGCTGGTGGTCCTCCTCGGGCACGCCGAGCACGTCGGCGACGACCAGCATGGCGAAGGGCTGGGAGTAGGCGCCGATGAACTCGCACCGGCCGTCGGCGACGAACTCGTCGAGCTGCCGCTCGGCCAGGCGCCACATGAACGCCTCGTTGTCCCGCAGGCGCCGCGGCGTGAGCAGCCGCATGATCAGCGCCCGCTCGCGGGTGTGGTCGGGCGGGTCCATCGTGACCATGTGCTCGTGCATCGGCAGCTGGTCGCGGTAGCGGTCGATCAGCGCCGACACGTCGTCGCCCTCGAGCGGCACCGGGAACTGGGCGAACGGGCCGATCACCGAGTTGCACGACGAGAACGTCTCGACGTTC
This sequence comes from uncultured Acidimicrobiales bacterium, assembly GCA_963830865.1. Classification (GTDB taxonomy): domain Bacteria; phylum Actinomycetota; class Acidimicrobiia; order Acidimicrobiales; family VFJN01; genus ZC4RG19. Next base: position 250,523 of record CAWHNU010000007.1, read on the forward strand.
CGGTAGACCTCGTTGGCCTCCTCGTAGCCGGTCACGGCGACCACGCCGTGGTGGGGGAGCGGCAGGACGGGGCACTCGGCCCGCAGCGCCTCGAAGTACGGATACGGGTCGTCGACGAGCGATTCGTCGAAGAAGAAATCGGCGGACTTCAGGTCCCCCACGGACGGCCCTCCCCTTCAGCGGTCACGGACCCAGTGCTGTGCGATCGCACAGCACTGCTGAGCAGTTGCTTAGCATCGGACGGGACGGTGGGGCAAGGTGGCATCAGGCCCCGCCGCGCAGCTCGCGCTTGAGCACCTTGCCGGACGGGTTGCGCGGCAACGCGTCGAGGAACGTCACCGCCCGCGGCACCTTGAACCGGGCGAGCTGCCCCCGGCAGTGCTCGATCAGCTCCTCCGCCGTCACCGCCGCGCCCGGCCGCAGGACGACGTACGCCACCGGGACCTCGCCCCAACGCTCGTCCGGGCGCGCCACCACGGCCGCCTCCAGCACGGCGCCGTGCTCGTAGAGCACCCGCTCGACCTCCGACCCGGCGATGTTCTCGCCGCCCGACACGATCATGTCCTTCAGCCGGTCGACGATGTACAGGTAGCCGTCCTCGTCGCGCACGCCGATGTCGCCGGTGTGGAACCAGCCGCCGGCGAAGGCCCGGGCGGTGGCGTCGGGGTCCCGCCAGTAGCCCGGGAAGACCTTGGGGCCCCGCAGGACGATCTCCCCCCGCTCGCCGGCAGGCACCGGACGGGCCTGGTCGTCCCAGACGTCGAGCTCCAGGTAGAGGCACGGCCGGCCGACGCTGCCGAGCTTGGACACGATGCTGCCCCGGTCGAGGAACGTGTCGCCCGAGACCGACTCGGTGAGGCCGTAGGCGTCGGCGAACCAGGCCGACGGGAACGTCCGCTGGATCCGCTCGATCAGCGGGATCGGCATCTTCTCGCCGCCGTTGATGATCACCCGCACGGACAACAGGTCGCGGCCCTCGATGCCGGGCAGGGCCATGATCGCGTTGACCATGGCGGGCGCCAGCCACACGGTCGTCACCCGCGAGCGCTCCAGTTCGTCGACCACGGCCGCGGCGTCGAACGCCCGGTGGATGATCGTCGTCGCCCCGGCGGCGATCAGCGACGTGGTCGTGAGGTCGAGCGCGCCGACGTGGTAGAGCGGGCCGCAGGCGAGGCCGAGGTCGGCGCCCGTGAAGCCGAACTCGACCAGGTGGGCGATGTTCTTCCAGGCGAGGTTGGCGTGGGTGATCATCACGCCCTTGGGTCGCCCGGTCGTGCCCGACGTGTACATCAGCCGGTGGACGTCGTCGGCCGCGGCGGCCACCGGCTCGACCGGCGCGGCGGCCGCCCGGAGGTCGGCGAGCGCCGTCCAGCCCTCGGGTGGGGCGGCGGAGACGCACGCTCGCACCAGGGTGGACTCGATCCCCTTGGTCGCCTCGCCGGCCAGCGCCACGAGCGCCTCGTCGCACACCAGCGCCCGGGCGCCCGAGTGCTCCAGGATGTAGCGGACCTCCGGCGCCGCCAGCCGCCAGTTGATCGGCATGGCGATCGCCCCGAGGCAGTTGGCGGCGAACACGGTCTCCAGGAACTCGGGACAGTTGTACGACAGCAGGGCGACGACGTCGCCCCGCCCGACGCCCCCGGCGGCCAGGCCGCCGGCCAGCGTGGCCGCCCGGGCGGCCATCTCGGCGTAGCTCGTCTCCTCGCCCTCGAACACCGTGATCGCCCGGTCGGGCACCCGCGCCGCATGGTGGGCGAGCACCGCGAACCAGTTCATGTCCGCCTGCGTCGTCGGGTTCACTCGCGGTCCCCTCCGGAGTCGTCGCGCGGCTTGTACCGACCAGTCAGACTATTGATCCGCGACGAGGCGTGCCGGCGACCGCTAGTGTCGCCCCGATGCCCGCGGTGGAAGCGACCGGCCGATCCCGACGCAGACCCACCTGGCAGGCGCGGCGCGATTCGATCATCGACACCTCGGCCCGCGTCTTCGCCGAGCAGGGCTACCACGCGACGGGCATCACCGAGCTGTGCGCCGCCAACGACCTGGGCAAGGGCGCGCTCTACCACTACATCGGCTCCAAGGAGGAGCTGCTCGTCGCCATCCACGACCGGGTCATGGACGAGGTCATGCTCGGCGCCGACCGCGTGGCCGAGGCGGGCGGCACGCCGTCCGAGCAGCTCGCCGGCCTGGGCGACGAGCTGCTCGACGTGATCCATCGTTACCCGGAACACGTCTGGGTATTCCTCCACGAGTTCCCGGCGCTGACGGGCGAGCGCGCCGAGCAGTTCCGCAAGCGCCGCCACGTGTACGAGGCCCGGGTCGAGGAGGTCCTGCGGGCGGGCGTCGAGTCGGGCGAGTTCCGCGACGTCGACCCGTGGCTGACCGCCCGGGCCTGGCTCGGCATGCACAACTACACGTACCTGTGGCTGAAGTCCGGCGGCCGCCTGTCGGCCCAGGCGGTGGCCCGCCCGTTCGCCGAGATCTTCATGAGGGGGATCGCCAACCCGGAGCACCGCGACCGGCCTGAGGTCTCGTTCTACGCGGAATCGGTCGCCATGGCGACCGATTCCGCGTAGAAAACGCGGGACGGCCGGTCAGGGTGCCGAGTAGCCGCCGTCGACGACGAGCGCCGAGCCGGTCGTCCAGCGGGACGCCTCGCTCGCGAGGTACGCGTACGCGCCCGCCACGTCGGTCGCCGCCCCCAGGCCGAGCGGGTGGCGGGCGGCGATGGGGTCGAGCGCGTCGGCGGGCAGATCGTCGTGGATGGCCGAGCGGAACGTGCCCGGGCACACGCAGTTGACCCGGATGCCGTCGCGGGCGTACTCGACCGCCGCGACCTTGGCGAGCTGGATGACCGCCGCCTTCGTGGCGCAGTACGGCGCCGCGTGCGACCACGCCGTCAGGCCGGCGACCGACGCGGTCAGCACGATCGAGCCCGACCCCTGGGGCCGCATGACCGCCACCGCGGCCCGGATCCCGTTGACCGCCCCGAGGACGTTGACCCGGAAGGCCCGCTCCCAGTCCTCGGTCGCCAGGTTGTGGATGCGGCCGTTGGGCGACAGCACGCCTGCGTTGCTGATCAGCACGTCGAGGCGGCCGAAGCGCTCGACCGCCCGGGCGACCACCGACTCGACCTGCGCGGGGTCGCTCACGTCCGCGAGCACCGTCTCGACCGGCGCCGCCGCGCCCGGCTCCAGGCCGGCCACCGTCGCTGCCAGAGACGGCTCGCTCACGTCGCTCAGCACGAGGTCCGTGTCCGGCTCGCCCGCCAGCCGGGCCGATATCGCCGCGCCCAGCGCGCCGCCCGCGCCGGTGATCGCCACCACCCGCCGCGGCGGCGTCATACCAGCAGGTACCCGCCGTCGACGCTGAGCACGGTGCCGGTGACGAACGCGGACGCGTCCGAGGCCAGGAACAGGTAGGCGCCGGCCAGGTCGGCGGGCGCCCCCCAGCGGCGTTGCGCCGTGTGGCCCGTGATGGTGGCCGAGAGCTCGGGGCTGCTCGTCCAGCCGACGGCCAGCGGCGAGTCGAACCAGCCCGGGGCGACGACGTTCACCGTGATGCCGGCCGGCGCCAGGTCGAGCGCCAGGCCCTTGGCCAGGCCGACCAGCCCGGCCTTCGAGGCGCTGTACGCGGTCAGGCCCTTGCGGGGTCGCTCGCCCAGCACGGAGCCGGTGAAGATCAGGCGTCCGCCCTCGCCCATGACCCGGGCCGCGGCGCGTGCCCCGAGGAACGCGCCGGTGAGGTTGACCTCGAGGACCTGGCGCCAGGCCGAGGCGCCCGTCTCGCGGGGCCCGGCGACGATCGGCGAGATCCCCGCGTTGGAGATCCAGGCGTCGACGCCGCCCCACTCGGCCACGGTGGCGTCGGCCACCGCCTCGTTGAAATCCTCGTCGGTCACGTCCCCGCCGAGCACCAGCGACGGCCCGGGCAGCGTCCCGGCGACCGCCTTCAGGTCCTTCTCCGTGCGGGCCACGAGCGCCACCGCGGCGCCGGCCTCCGAGAACGCATGGGCGAGCACCGCGCCGAGGCCCCGGCTTGCGCCGGTGAGCACGACCCGCCTCCCCGAGACCTCGCCGGGGGCCGGGAACGACGCGGGGATCTCGATGGGGTCGCTCATCGCTCTTCCGTCATTGTACCGACCAGTACAGTACAGGTTCCATGGCCCCGACCCCCGATCTCGTCGAGATGCACCGCCGCATGCTGCTGATCCGCGGCTTCGAGCAGCGGGTCGCCTCGCTGTACCGCGACGGCGAGGTCCCCGGCTTCGTGCACCTGTCGATCGGCCAGGAGGCCGCGGCCGTCGGCGCCTGCTGGCCGCTGCGCCCCACGGACGTGATCACCTCGACCCACCGCGGCCACGGCCACTGCCTGGCGAAGGGCCTCGACCCGCTGGGGATGTTCGCGGAGCTGATGGGCCGGGACCAGGGCACCAACCGGGGCCGGGGCGGCTCGATGCACATCGCCGACCCCAAGCTCGGGATCTACGGCGCAAACGGCATCGTGGCCGCCGGCCTGCCGATCGCCGCCGGCGCGGCGACGGCGGCCCAGCTGCGCGGCGACGGCGGCGTGACCGTGGCGTTCTTCGGCGACGGCGCCCCCGCCCAGGGCGCGTTCCACGAGGCGCTCAACCTCGCCGCCGTGTGGCGGCTGCCGGTCGTGTTCTTCTGCGAGAACAACGGCTACGCGGAGTTCTCCCCGGTCGCCAGCCAGCACGGGGCGCCGCTCGACCGCCGGGCCGCCGGCTACGGCATCCCCCACGTCGCGGTCGACGGCAACGACGTCGAGGCCACCGCCACCGCGATGGCGGACGTGGTCCTGGCCGCCCGCGCCGGGGGCGGGCCGGCCGTCGTCGAGGCGACCACCTACCGCTGGCACGGGCACTACGAGGGCGACCCCCAGCGCTACCGGTCGGCCGAGGAGGTGGCGGACTGGGAGGCGCGCGACCCGCTGGTCGCCCACGAGCGCCGGCTCCGGGACGCCGGCGTCGGCGACGACGAGATCAAGGCGCTGGAGGCGTCGGTCGCCGCGACGCTCGACGGCGCGGTCGAGGCCGCGCGCCGGCTGGCCGCGCCGGCGCCGGCGACGCTGCACGACTTCGTCGTGCGGGCCCGCCCCGCCCACCCCGAGCCGGCGGCGCCGCCGGCCGACGCGCCGGTGTTCCGCACGATGGACGCCGTCCGGGCCGCGCTGGAGGCCGAGCTGGCCGCCGACGAGCGGGTGTTCGTCGCCGGCATCGACGTCGGCGCGGGCGGCAACGTCTTCGGCCTCACCCGGGGGCTCGCCGACGCCTTCCCGGGTCGGGTGCGGGACACGCCGATCTCCGAGACCGCCGTGCTCGGCGTGGGCGTCGGGGCGGCGATGGCGGGGATGCGGCCCGTGGTCGAGATCATGTACCTCGACTTCCTGGGCGTCTGCCTCGACCAGCTGCTCAACCAGGCGGCCAAGCTGCCGTTCATGACCGGCGGGGCGGCGGCGATGGGCCTCACCGTGCGGACCCAGTTCGGGGCCGGCCGCTCGTCGGGCAGCCAGCACTCGCAGAGCCTGGAGGCGCTGCTGGCCCACATCCCCGGGCTCAGCGTGGTCATGCCGTCGACGCCGGCCGACACCTACGGCCTGCTCCGGGCCGCCATCCAGGACCCCAACCCGGTGGTGTTCATCGAGAACCGGCTGCTCTACGGCGCCAAGGGCCCGCAGCCGCCGGCCGACCACGTCGTCCCGATCGGGCGGTCCGCGGTCGTCCGCCCCGGCACCGACGCCACCGTCGTGTCGGTGTCCCGCATGGTGCACGAGGCGCTGGCCGCCGCCGACCGGCTGGCCGGCGAGGGCATCTCGGTCGAGGTGATCGACCTGCGGACCGTGGCGCCGCTCGACGTGGCGCCGATCCTGGAGTCGGTCGGCCGGACGAGCCGGCTGCTGATCGCGCACGAGGCGGTGGTCCCGTTCGGCATCGGCGCCGAGATCGCCGCGGTCGTCGCCCGCGAGGCGTTCTGGGACCTCGACGCCCCGATCGAGCGCGTCGGCGCGGCGGCGACCCCGCCGCCGTACGCGCCCGAGCTGGAGCGGGCCTGGCTGCCCGACCGCGACGACATCGCCGCCGCCGTCCGCCGGCTGGTCGCCAGCTGACCTCAGCAGCCCAGGCCGCGGGCGATCACGAGGTGCTGGATCTCGTTGGTGCCCTCGCCGATCTCCAGCACCTTGGCGTCGCAGTAGAACCGGGCGACCGGCGACTCCAGCATGTAGCCGACGCCGCCGTGGATCTGGACCGCCTCCGACGCCGCCCAGGTCGCCACCCGGCTGGCCTTGAGCTTGGCCATCGCCGCCTCCGTGCGGAACGGCTGGCCGGTGTCGCGCAGCCAGGCGGCGCGGTAGGTGAGCCAGCGCGCCGCCTCCAGCTCGGTGGCGATGTCGGCCAGCTTGAACTGGATGGCCTGGAACTGCGAGATCGGCTGGCCGAACTGCACCCGCTGCTTGGCGTAGGCGGTCGCCAGGTCGAGCACGGCCTGGGTCAGGCTGAGCGAGAGGGCGGCGATCGAGATGCGCCCGACCTCCAGCGTGCCGAGGAACTGGCCCAGCCCCAGGTCGGGGTCGCCCACGAGGTGGTCGTCGGGCACCCACACGTCGTCGAAGTACAGCTCGCGGGTGTCGAGGCCCCGCCAGCCGATGCCCCGCATCTTGGGGCCGAGCGTGTAGCCGGGGGTGTCCCGCTCGACGACGAAGCTGGCGTAGTTGGTCCCGGTCGCGGGCCAGGCAGCGTCACGCCGAAGGACATGTCGGTGCCGGCGTTGGAGATGAACGTCTTGCGGCCGTTGATCAGCCAGCCGCCGTCGCGCCGCTCGGCCCCGGTGCGGATGCCGCGCGCGTCCGACCCGGCGTCGGGCTCGGTGAGCCCGAACGCGCCGAGCACCCGGCCCTCGGCCAGCGGCCGCAGCCAGCGCTCGCGCTGGGCGTCGTTGCCGAACAGGTACAGCGGCAGCGACCCGATCGTCACGTGGGCCTGCCACGCGGCGGCGACCGACTGGTCCGCCTGCCCGATCTGCTCCATGGCGGCGACGAAGCCCACGGTCGACATGCCGATGCCGCCCCACTCCTCGGGGATCAGCATGCCGAGCAGCCCCAGGGCGCCCATCTCCCGCAGGAGGTCGGTCGGGCACCGGCCCTCCTCCCAGGCCTGGGGCGCCCGGGTGGCGATCTCCTTCTGTGCGAACTCGCGGCACAGCCCGACCAGGTCGCGCTCGGCCTCGCGCAGCGACAGGTCCATCAGCGCAGGTGGGACAGGAAGGCGGCCGACCAGGCGGTGAGGTCGGCCGGCACGTAGTAGCCGCTCTCGTCGTTGATCGCGGCCCAGTGGCGGGCGACGTCCTCGATCGTCGGCTCGGGCGTGGCGTGGACGTAGCCCTCGGTCGAGGCCACGAAGATGCGGGCGAAGCGGCCCGCTCCGGCGGCGTAGATCTCGCCGCTGACCGGGCAGTCCTCGTGCGCCAGGAACGCGACCATCGGGGCGACGAGGTCCGGCGACATGTCCTTCGACTCCTCGCCGGGGGCCTGGCCCGCCATGCGGGTCATGGCCGCCGGGGCGACGACGTTGACCTTGATGCCATGCGGCGCCCCCGCCGTCGTGAGGCTGCGGGCGAGCCCGACGACGGCCGCCTTGGCGGTGGCGTAGGACGTGTTGGTGGGCAGCCCGAACATCCCCGTCGACCCGGTCATGACCACGCGGCCGTAGCCGCGGGCGACCATGTGCGGCCACGCCGCCCGGGTGGTGTTGAACGAGCCGCCGACGTGGACGGCGAGATGGCGCGCCAGGTTGTCCGCGTCGGCCTCCGGGAAGCCGGCCCACCGGACGATGCCGGCGTTGTTCACGAGGATGTCCACCCGCCCGAACCGGGCCAGCGCGGCGTCGATCAGGCCCTGCGCGCCCTCGGCGGTGGACACGTCGCCGGCGTCGGCGAACGCCGCGCCGCCCGCGGCGACGATCTCCGCAGCGACCTCGTCGGCCGGCCCGGCGTCCGCGCCGGCGCCGTCCGCCGAGCCGCCGAGGTCGTTGACGACGACCCTGGCGCCGCGCTCGGCGAGCAGCAGCGCGTGCGCCCGGCCGATGCCGCGCCCCGCGCCGGTGACGACGGCGACGCGCCCGTCGAACCGGTGCTCGGTCAGGCCGCCACCGGGACGTCGAACCCCAGGAGCCGGCCCAGCGTGCCGCCGACCAGGGCCTTGCGCTCGTCCGCGGGCAGGTCGCCGAGCTGCGTGGCGAGCAGCTCGCGGCTGCCGCGGAAGGTCCCCTCGGCGTGCGGGTAGTCGTTGCCCCACACGATCGTCGACAGCCCGGTGACGTGCCGGCAGGCGATTGCCACCGGGTCGTCCTGGAACGAGACGTGGAACTGGCGGCGCACGTACTCGCTGGGCGTGAGCGGGTAGGGCCACTTCTCGTTGAGCCGGAACAGCTGCGCCATGTTGGGCTGGTCGCCCGGCGGCCGGGTGTCGTCCCAGTGGCCGAGCCACCAGTCGGCGTCCTGGCCGATGCCGGTGACCCAGCACTTGTCCATCGACCCCACGAGCGACGCCAGCCAGTGGGCGTTGAACTCGATCAGCGCGAAGTGCAGGTCGGGGTAGCGCTCGGGGACCCCGCCGCCGATCAGCTCGCACATCACCTGCTGCGGGACGATCGGCCCGTACACGCACTGGGTGACCATCCGCTTCGACGCCGAGCGTTCTCGGTCATCGGCTGGTTGACCTGTGCCGCCGATCTCCATGACCACCTTGAGCGTGGTCGAAGCCGGGTCGTTCACCTTCACGCCGCCGGTCTGGGTGTGGATGAAGACGTGCACGCCGCTGGCCTGGGCCGCGGCCCACACCGGGTCGAAGTCCCGCGAGTAGTAGGGCTTGGGCGGGATCGCCGGCAGCAGGACCGCCCGGAACCCGGCGGCGGCGACCCGCTCGATCTCGGCGACGGCGTCGCCGACGTCGGTGATCGGCACGGGCGCCGTGGGCGCCAGCCGCGAGAAGTAGGGCGAGAACCGCTCGACGACGTAGTCGTTGTAGACCCGGGCGTGCGCCATCGACAGCTCGTGGTCGTCGGAGTAGAGGCCGAACAGCGACAGGTTGGGGTGCATCACCTGCACGTCGACGCCGTCGAGGTCCATGTCCTCGAGGATGTGGGTCGGGTCGCCCTCCGGCATGCGCCCGCCGGTCTGGCGGTAGCGGGAGATCGTCCAGCCCTCGTACCCGGGCGTGTGCAGCTTGCGGAAGATCCGGGCGCCGCCCTCGACCAGCGGCTCGATCTCGAAGTCCTCCTCCCACACGCCCCGCTCGCGCAGGTGCGCCGGCAGGCGGGTGCGGAACAGGTCGGTGGGCTCCAGGAGGTGCCCGTCCGCGGACACGACAAAGTCCTTGGAGACGCCGTCCTTCCCCGTCATCGTCCCGGAAGGTATACCAACCGGTCGGTACATGCAATGCTGGCCGCCATGACCACGCGGTGGACGCAGCGGCCGGAGGGCTCGACCTGGGGCGACTGGGGCGAGGACGACGAGCTGGGCCGCATCAACCTGCTCACCCCCGAGAAGGTCCTCCAGGGCGTGCGCGAGGTGGAGGCCGGCCTCAGCTTCTGCCTGAGCCTGCCGCTCGACTTCCCCGGCGGCACCGCGCTCAACCAGCGCCGCCACCCCCCGAGGCTGGCGCCGACGGAGGACATGGGGGGCGGCCCGGGCACCTTCTACAACGTCCGCATGAGCGAGATGCCGGACTTCGGCGACCCCAAGTACGTCGACGTGTGGGCCGACGACGTGGTGACGCTGTCGCTCCAGTACTCGACGCAGTGGGACTCGCTGGCCCACGTCGGCGCCGAGTTCGACGCCGACGGCGACGGGGTCGAGGAGGCCGTCTACTACAACGGCTACCGCGCCGGGGTCGACCTGGTCGGGCCGCAGCCCGACGCCCGGGGCGACGGTGGCGGGCACCTCTGCTTCGCCCACCACCTGGGCCTGGAGCACATGGCGGCCACCGGCGTGCAGGGCCGGGGCGTGCTGGTCGACCTGGCCCACCACCTGGGCCACGACTGGCGGGGGGTCGACCTCGGCACGCTCCAGGAGGTCATGGCGGCCGACGGCGTGGTGGTGGAGCCCGGCGACATGCTGCTGCTGCACACGGGCTTCGCCACGCAGGTGCTCGGCCTGGGACCGCGACCCGGACCCCCGGAAGATCCACACGATGTGCGCCTACCTCGACGCCCGGGACGAGGCGCTGCTGCGCTGGATCGCCGACTCGCGGATCGCCGCGCTGGTGGCCGACAACTACGCGGTCGAGGGCCTGCTCGGCAAGGACAGGGACCCGAGCCGCCACTCGTTCCTGCCGATCCACCACCTGTGCCTGTTCCGGCTGGGGGTGCCGCTGGGGGAGATGTGGTACCTCCACGACCTGGCGGCCTGGCTGCGCGAGCATCGCCGCAGCCGGTTCCTGCTCACGCGGCTGCGCCGCCCGCTGCGGGGCCTCGCCCGACTGACAGCGGATCCGTACCGCCACGGCCTCAGCGCTGTCAGAACGGGTGGCCCAGGCCGCCGGTTCTGACAGCGGATTCGTACCGCTATGGCACTGAGCGCTGCCAGAGCGGTCGGGACGTCTAGGCCGACGCCTCCTCGGCGCGTCGGAGGACGCGAAGGCCGCGTAGTCGCTGTCCCGTACCCGGGCGATGTCCTTGAACAGCTTGGGCCGGCCGCCCGAGTTGAGGAGGTAGCGGCGGGGCTTCCCGGGGATGTTGCTGCCGAAGTAGTAGCTGATCTCCCCGAACGGCGACTGCGACGCGCCCCGGTCGACCATGCTCGTCCACGCGCTCCTCGGCCTCGGCGCCGACCTCGATCGTGTCGACGCCGTGGTCGCGCAGCCAGACGAGCGTGTCGGTGACGAAGTCGACCTGGTCGCCGTTGTAGCGCGGGTTGTTGCCGGCGGCGGCGTGGGGCCCGCCGGGGAAGAACAGGTTGGGGAACAGTGTCGTCTGGATGCCGAGGAACGTCCGCGGCCCGTCGGCCCAGTGGTCGGCGAGGGCGACGCCGTCGCGTCCCCGGATCCCCATGCGCAGCAGCGCCCCGGTGCCGAAGTCGAACCCCGTGGCCCACACGACGACGTCGAAGTCCCGCGGCACCCTCGGCCGTCTCGATGCCGCGCTCGGTCACCCGCAGGATCGGCGTCTCGCCGAGGTCGACCAGCGTGACGTTGGGCCGGTTGTAGGTCTCGTAGTAGCCGGTGACGAACGGCGGCCGCTTCTCGGCGAACCGGTGGTCATGGGGGATCAGCCTCTCGGCCGTCGCCGGGTCCTCGACGATGCCCCGGATCTTGTCGGCGATGAACGCGCACCACTCGGCGTTGGCGGCGGGGTCGAGCGTCACGTCGGTGTAGTTGCTGGTGAGCTTGCTGAACCCGGGGCTGGCCCACATGGCCTCGAAGAACGCCCGCCGCTCGTCCTCGCCGTCGTCGAAGGTGGCGCGGTCGCACGGCTGGTGGAGGAACCCGGTGGCGCTCGTGTTCAGCGTCTCGCGGATCGCCTCGAACCCGGCCCGCAGCCGGGCCTGCTCCTCGCGCGTGATCGGGCGGTTGTTGAGCGGCGTGCACCAGTTGGCCGTGCGCTGGTACACGGTGAGCGACGCGACCTCGCCCGCGATGGCGGGGATGATCTGCACGCCGCTCGACCCGGTGCCGATCACGGCGACCCGCTTGCCGGCGAAGTCCACCGGCGCCGACGGCCACAGGCCGGTGTGGTACGACTCGCCGCGGAAGTCCTCGCGGCCGGGCACGTCGGGGAAGTACGGCACCGACAGCACGCCGGTGGCCGCCACGAGGTGGCGCGCCCGGAACGTGCCGCCACCGACGCCGGCGGCGTCGTCCCTGCCGCCGTCGTTCGTCGTGACGGTCCAGGTCGCGGACGGCTCGTCGAACGCGGCCGCCGTCACCCGGGCGCCGAAGCGGATGTGGCGCCGCAGGTCGAACCGGTCGACGACGTGGTTGAGGTAGCGCTCGGTCTCGGGCTGCTCGGCGAAGTGCTCCTGCCACTCCCACTCGTCGAACAGCTCGCGGGAGAACAGGTAGGCGTAGGTGTAGCTCTCCGAGTCGAACCGGGCGCCGGGGTAGCGGTTCCAGTACCAGGTGCCGCCGACGCCGCCGCCGGCCTCGAGCAGCAGGGCGGAGAACCCTTCCTCGCGGGCGCGGTGCAGCTGGTAGATGCCGGTGATGCCGGCGCCGACGACCAGCACGTCGACGTCGGCGGTGGGGAGGGGTGGGGTCTCGTCCATCGTTGTACCGACCGGTTAGTATAATCTCGGGCCGTGGTGCCCTACGCGATGGAGCTTCCGGACCGGGTCCGCAAGGAGCGCTACTACGACCCGGACTTCTACCAGCTGGAGGTCGAGCGGCTCTGGCCCCGCGTCTGGCAGATGGCGTGCCGGCTGGAGGAGATCCCGTCGCCGGGTGACTTCGTCACCTACGAGTTCCTCGACCAGTCGGTCGTCGTCGTGCACACCGAGGACGGCGTGCGGGCGTTCCAGAACGCCTGCCGGCACCGCGGGGTGCGGCTGGTCGAGGGCCGGGGCACGTGCGCCGACGGGTTCACCTGCCCGTTCCACGGCTGGTGCTACGGCCCCGACGGCCGCAACACCCGCGTCACCGGGGCGTCGACGTTCTCCGAGCACAACCTGGTGCCGGGGGACATCGACCTGACGCCGGTGCGGTGCCAGACGTGGGGCGGGTGCGCCTGGATCAACCTCGACGACGAGGGCCCCGCCGCTGCGGCAGTGCCTCGAGCCGGCCGCCACCATCCTCGACGCCTGGAAGGTCGAGTCGCTGCGCACCGAGTGGTGGTACGCCTGCCGGCTGCCGGTGAACTGGAAGCTGGCCGAGGAGGCGTTCGTCGAGCAGTACCACGTGCTGGAGACGCACCCGCAGCTGCGGATCCCCGGCCGGATCCCGCCCCGCGATCCCGCGGCGTTCGACCCCCGGTCGTGGCTCGACGCGGAGATCCACTACCTGCACACGATGAGCGACGGCATGGCCGGCATGGTCCACGCCGACGACGTGCGCACCGCGGAGGGCCTGCGGGGCACCGAGCTGCCGGCGGACCCGGCGCTGGCGATGGCGACCTGGCAGCGCACGCTCAACGACGCGGTCGTGGCCTCGCACCGCGGCGCCGGCCACGACGTGCCCGACCTCAACGAGCTGGAGGCCCACGGGCTCAACGAGCCGATGGGCTACTGCTTCCCCCACTGGTTCGTGCTGCCGATGTACAGCAGCGCCTCGTCCTACCGCTTCCGGCCGCTCGGGCCCGAGGAGACGCTGATGGAGATCTGGTCGCTGGCCCGGTTCCCCGCCGGCCGCGAGCCGGAGCGGCCGACGCCGCCCGAGGTGTGGGAGTGCGACGACGCCCGGTGGCCGCCGATCCCCGCCCAGGACTTCTCGAACCTGCCCCGCCAGCAGAAGGGCCTGCACGCCCGGGGGTTCGAGTACATGCGCCTGTCCGAGCGGATGGAGGGGCACATCTCCAACTTCCACCGGACCCTCGACGGGTTCCTGGCCGGCCTGCCCTACGACCGGCTGGACAAGGCGCTGCGGGCGGTCAACGTGAACCCGCTCGAGATGCCGATCGTCGACGTCGGGCTGTAGCGCGGTGGGCGCCGATCTTCGCTACGCGGATGTGGTCGAGGGCGTGCGGGCCGCGCTCGCCGCCTACACCCAGGCGCTCGACGACGGCCGCACGGACGACGTCGTCGCCACCTTCTGTCCCGACGGCGCGGTGGAGATCCCGGGGATGGGGACGCACGCGGGCCACGATGCCCTGCGCGCCGCGTACGCCCGCTGGGCGCCGCGGCGGCCCCAGCGCCACCTCGTCCTCAACACGCTGGTCACGGCGTGGGACGAGCACGAGGCCACGGCCGTCAGCGACGTGGTGTTCGTGCTTTCGGGCGACGGCGGCTGGGCGATCCAGCTCGTCGGCCGCTACCACGACGTCCTGCACAATGACGGCGGCGCGTGGCGGTTCCACCGCAGAGTCGCCGAGTTCGAGGGGAGCTCATGAACGAGTACGACGGCATCGACTTCTTCCGCGGCCGCGAGCTGGTCGACGATCCGTACCCGTACTTCGACTGGCTGCGCGGGCAGTGCCCGGTGCAGCGCGAGCCGCAGCACGGCGTGTACATGGTCACCGGCTACGACGAGGCGTGCGCGGTCTACACCGACACCGACGCGTTCTCGTCGTGCAACTCGGTGACCGGCCCGTTCCCAGGATTCCCCGTGCCGCTCGACGGCTACGACGACGTGAGCGAGCTGATCGAGCAGCACCGCGACGAGCTGCCGTTCAGCGACCAGCTCCCGACCATGGATCCGCCCAAGCACCGCGACCACCGGCACCTGCTGATGCGCCAGCTCACGCCCAAGCGGCTGAAGGAGAACGAGGAGTTCGTCTGGGGGCTCGCCGACCGCCAGATCGACGAGTTCGCCGCCCGGGGCGAGTGCGAGCTGGTCGGGGACTACGCCAACCCGTTCACGCTGCTGGTCGTCGCCGACATCCTGGGCGTGCCGGAGGCGGACCACGCCGAGTTCCGCGCCGCGCTGGCGAGCCGGCCGCGCGACGCCGCGGTCGGCAGCACGAAGGACAGCCTGACGCACAGCCCGCTGGCGTGGCTCTACGACCGCTTCGCCGCCTACATCGAGGACCGCCGGCGCGAGCCTCGGGACGACGTGCTCACCGCGCTGGCGACGACCACGTTCCCGGACGGCACGCTGCCCGAGGTGATCGACGTCGTGCGGGTGGCGGCCAACGTCTTCGCCGCCGGGCAGGAGACGACCGTGCGGCTGCTCGGCAGCGCGTTCCTGCTGATCGCCGAGCGCCCGGACCTGCAGCAGCTGCTGCGGGACCGGCGCGAGCTCATCCCCGACTTCGTGGAGGAGGCGCTGCGCATCGAGTCGCCGGTGAAGGGCGACTTCCGGCTCGCCCGGCGGGCGACGCGGGTGGGCGGGGTGGACATCCCCGCGGGCGCCACGGTGATGGTCCTCAACGGCGCCGCCAACCGCGACCCACGCCACTTCGAGGACCCGGGGGAGCTGCGGGTCGAGCGCGGCAACGCCCGCGAGCAGCTGGCGTTCGGGCGCGGGGTGCACAGCTGCCCCGGCGGGCCGCTGGCCCGCCTGGAGGGGCGGGTGAGCGTCGAGCGGCTGCTCGACCGCCTGGGGGACATCCGCATCTCGGACGCCCACCACGGTCCGGCCGGCGCCCGCCGCTACTCGTACATGCCGACCTACATCCTCCGGGGGCTGACCCAGCTGCACCTGGAGTTCACGCCGCGGTGAACTCGGGCATCACGTCGCGGGCGAACCGCTCGACCTGGGCGCGCCCGGCGCCGGGCCAGCCGCACACCAGGTAGCCGTAGCCCGCGTCGCGCCACTTGCCCGCGTGCTTGCGGGCGGTGTCGAGGTCGTCGAGCGACAGCGAGCTGGCCCGCACGATCGCCGCGGGATCGCGCCCGGCGGCGGCCGCCAGCTCGTCGATGCGCAGGTTGGTCTCCCGCAGCGAGTTCGGCGTCCCCCACGTGTGCCACACGTCCGCGTACCGGGCGACGAGCGGCAGCGTCCGCCGGGGCCCGCTGCCCCCGATCCAGATCGGCGGGTGCGGCTGCTGCACCGGCAGGGGCAGCAGCTGGGCGTCGCGCAGCGAGACGACCCGCCCGTCGTAGGACACCCGCTCGCCGGTGTAGAGCCGGGTCACGATCTCGAGCGCGTCCTGCAGGAGATCGAACCGCGTCCCGGTCGGCGGGAAGGGGATGCCCAGCGCGGCATGCTCGCCCTCGAACCAGGCGGCGCCGAGCGACAGCTCGAGCCGCCCGTGGGAGGCATGATCGACGGTCAGGGCCTGGGCGGCGAACACGGACGGATGCCGGTAGGTCACCCCGGCCACGAGCAACCCGAGCCGGATGCGCTCGGTCGCCCCGGCGAGCGCAGCGAGCGTGGTCATCCCGTCGAACACCTCGCCCGGCCCCTCGCCGTACATCGGCTGGAAGTGGTCGAATCCCCAGGCACCGTCGAACCCGAGATCCTCGGCGAACCGCACCCGGCCGACGACCTCGTCCCACGGCAGCCGCTGCTGCGCGACATCGAGCCCGAAACGCATCGGCGCAAGTTAGACCGTTCCGCCCGCGAACCCTCGATGCGGGAATCATCGCTTCCCCGGGCGAGCGGGCTACCTCCCGACGTCCGAGCGCGCCCCCGCCCTGATCAGCTCGATCGTGTCCGCCGTGGTGAGGAACCCGGCGATGCGGGCCCGGAGCGTGGCGCCGACCCAGTCGACCACGAAGCGGCCATGGTTGGGGTAGAGCGCCGCCAGCTGGTCCGGGGTGAACGGCACCGTCGTGCCAAACAGGAAGCAGAACTGGCTGCCGCCCTGGGGCTGGCCGCTCAGGGTGGCGACCGGGGCGTCCACCGCCGGGGTGCGGATGCCGCCGCGCACGTTGCCGTTGGCGTCGGTGGCGAACACCACCGGGCTCGACCCCGTGGTCTCCAGGCGGGGGGCGATCGGCGGCCGCACGCCGTGGGCCATCCAGCGGTCCATCGCATGGAAGGCCGTGTCGAGCACGAAGTGCTGCGGGCCGGTGTTGATCGGCACCTGGCAGGTGAAGAGCGGGTTGGGCTGGTTGGTCGGGTTCTGCATCGACGCCAGCACCTCGACCGCTCCCTGGCCGTCGCCCGTGTCGGTCATGCCGATGTCGAGGCCGTAGAAGTCGAAGTGCGCGGTCCCCGCGACCTCCCACAGCCGGTACCGGTCCGTGTCCGGCTGGCGGGCGCCGAGGTTGCTGAAGGCGACGTCCGTCTCGGTCTGGAACACCATCACCGGGACGTCGAGGTCGTCGCGGATGGCCGTCGGCGCCGGCACCGGCACGGTCGCCTGGGGCGGCTGGGCGAGCGGGGCGCCGCCGGCCGCCCGGCTGTGCACGAGGAAGCCGTCGTAGACCCCGGCGAGGGGATGGACCGCGTCGATGTAGGTCACCAGGCGGCCCGCCGACTGCGACTCGCCCACCGAGAGCAGCCGCTGCGGCCGCAGCCCGCCGAGGATCGTGTCGGCGTGGTCGCGGATGGCCTGCCCGGCCTGCGAGTACATGTCGTAGGAGAAGCTGTCGCCCGGGTGGTCGAGGCCGGCGTAGCGGACCGCGTCGCCCCGCTGGGGATCGTCCCCCCGGAGCGCGTCCACGCCGACCTTCTGGGCCGACACACCGACCCACACGAACCCCTCGCGCACCAGCTCGTTGTGGGCGAGGATCCAGTCCGGGCCGGCGTCCGCGCCGCCGGAGACGTTCAGCCACTCGACGACGACCGTCCCGTTGAACCTCGATTGCCGGGTCGGCCGGGCCACCACCGCCCGGGTGGTGTACGCCGCCTCGGCCGACTCGACCACGGAGAAGCGCCCGTCGGTCGCGAGCGGCGCGGTCGGCTGGTAGGCGTGGGCCGTGCCGGACAGGAAGACCTCCGACACCTGGTAGCCGACCTCCGACAGGTCGAACGCGGTGAACCCGGGGACCACCGGCACGCCCCCGCCCCCGGACGCCTCGCTGACGTCGGGGCTGGGCACGTCCGCCACGGCCGTCCCCGTGAGCGTCGTGACGATCAGGCCCAACGCGACGGTCACGGCCACCGTGACGCCGCGCGCACGACGACGAACGCTCATCGGTCCCCTCCTTGTGTCCGGCAGGACACCCGCGTCGCCTGACGCGAGCGTCATCCCCTCTGTGCCAGAGTTACCTCTGACCGTATTGGAAATCCGATTTCCGCACAAGGGAAAGGTCAGTTTCGACGCGGACGTGGTCAGCGCTCGCCCGGGAGCTCGGCGGCCACGGTGACCACCGCGTCGTCGAAGCTGAGGAGCCCGCGGATCAAGCGCGACTCCGGCAGCGGGTCCTCGTAGCTCCAGGCCACGTCGGCCACCTCGGCGCCGCCGACGGTCGCGCTCCACCACGAGGCGGTGCCCTTGTACGGGCAGTACGACGTGGTGGCGCTGGGCCGGAGCAGATCGGTGCGCACGGCGTCGCGCCCGACGTACAGGCGCGGCGCCAGGGCCGTCTCGTAGACCCCGATCGTGTCGGCGCAGTCGACCAGCGTGACGCCGCCGACCTCGACCCGGAGGCGCCGGGCGGTCCGGACGCAGTCGACGCGGTGGTAGGGGTTGCGGGGGTGGCCGTGCACCCGCTCCTCCTCCTCGTACCAGGCGTCGACGGCGTCCCAGGCGACGGCGAGGTGCCCGGGCGCGTGCTCGTCTGGCTCGGCCGCCACGGCGCCTGCCTCCACGTCGCCGGCGGGGAACGCGTAGGTCGGTGGCCGGCCGGGCCGGTGGACGAGGCACGCCCGCTCGCTGTCGACGACGGTCCGGCCGCCGCGGACGCCGCGGACCCGGCGGGGGAACGGCTCGACGTAGACGACGCCGGCCGGCAGCGGCGCGCCGAAGCGGCCGGCCGGCCTCGGTCCCAGGGGGCCCCGGCCGGTGGTGAGGCTCACAGCGAGGTGCTCGCGTCGACCGGCGCGCCCGGATCGGCGAAGGCCCGGACCATCGCGTCGACGGTGAAGGACGCCAGCAGGTCGCCGCCCTCGTCGTGGACCCGGCACTCGGCGTGGGTCATCCCGTCGCCGGCGAACGTCGAGGAGTGGTGGTACAGCACCCAGCGGTCGAGGCGCACCTCGCGGTGCAGCGACAGCGAGATGGCGTTGACCGCGGTCGACAGGCTGCGGTGGGCCTGGTCCTGCCCCACGCCCGCGTGCGGCCGCAGGGCGGCGGCGATCGACAGGTGCCCGGTGAACTGGGCGAGCAGCCCGGCGTGCAGGCACGGGTCGTCGGGCAGGTCGCGGAACCGCACCCAGGCGTCGAGCACCGGCGGGCCGACCGCCGCGTCGGGGTCGCCGGTGTAGGCGCCGCCCACGATGCGGACGTCGCGACCGGTCACCGCCATGTCGTGCGGCGCCGAGTCGTACGGGCCGGGCACGTCGGGAGCCTCGACGGCGTGCCGGATCACGGGATCGGCCGTGGCGTCGAGCAGCAGCGTCCCGGCGGCGCGGACCTTCCCGTCCTGGACCGCCCGGGCCGCCAGCGTCGTGAACGTGCGGCCGTCGGCCACGGCGTCGAGCTCGATGGCGACCGGCCGGCGGGCGTCCGCGGCCCGGGCGAACGCCATGGCGGCCGCCACGGCCCGCCGGCCCCCGGTGCGGCGGCCGGCGGCGACGATCGCCTGCCCCAGGAGCTGGCTGCCGTCGACGACCGGCCGGCGCGGGTCGGCCCGGCACGCGCCCACCCAGCGGCCGTCGCCGTCCTGGCGGACGTCGAGCAGCGCGACGAGATCCTCGGCGTCCCCCCACGTCGGGAAGCGCTTGACCGTGACGTCCCGGGGATCGTCGCCGTCGCGCCCGTCGACCACCTCGACGCGCACCGCCTCGGGGTCGAAGGCGACGTACCCGGCGAGCGGGCCGTCCCCGGCCGTCACCAGCCCGGCGGGAACGGTGGGAACGCCGGGCGCGTCGCCGGCGGGGAACCACAGCCTGGGGGCGCCGCCTGGGAGGTCGACCCGGCGCGCCGCCCGGGTCTCGGCCAGGACCTCGTCACCGATCGACGCCCGGGCCGTCCAGGGACCAGGGCTCACACGAGCATCCTGGCATCGTCGGGCGTGAGCAGGTGCGGGGGCAGCTCGACGGTCGCCGTCGTCCCGCCGCCGAGCGAATTGTGGAGGCGGACGACGATGTCGTAGCGGGCGGCCAGGTTGCCGGTGACGAAGTGGCCCAAGTATTTGGACGGAGCGATCGTGAACGACTCGACGCCCGCGAGCCGGCGGTTGGCGGTGGCGATCTCATCGGCCGACATGCCGCGGCCGAAGTCGACGACGGCGAGGGTGTAGGCGCCCGCCCGGTCGGAGCGCGGAACCTGGCGCATGCCGTGGATCTGGACGACCTGGTCGCGCGGCGAGAACGCCAGGGCGTTCTCGATCAGCTCGGCCAGCAGGTGGCCGAGGGCGGCCGCAGCCGAGCCCTGGATGGCGACCGGCTCGACGCCCCGGATGGCGACGCGCTGGAAGTCCTCGACCTCGCCGAGGGCGGCGCGGATGACGTCGTCGAGGCGCACGGTGGCCGCGTAGGTGCGCGGCGGCCGCACGCCGGCCAGCACCAGCAGCGACTCGGCGTTGCGGCGCATGCGGGTGGCGAGGTGGTCGAGCTGGAACAGGTTGGCCAGCACGTCCGGGTTGGTCTCGTCGGACTCGAGCCGGGTGATGAGGTCGAGCTGGCGGCTGAGCAGGTTCTGGTTCCGGCGCCCGAGGTTCACGAAGCTGTCGGCGATGTTGCGGCGCAGCAGCGCCTGCTCGACCGCCAGCGCGAGCGCGGACTCCTGCACCGTGCTCAGCGCCTGGGCGACGTCGGCGACCTCGTCACGGGTGTCGATCGTGATCGGCTCCAGCTCGGGCACGACCACGTCCTCGCCCATCGGCGTGTCGAGCACCTCGGCCACCGCGCTCGGCAGGAGCCGATCCGCCATGTCGGTGGCGTGCCGGGTGAGCGAGCGCAACGGCCGCGTGATCGAGAGCGACACGACGACCGCCAGGGCCAGGGCCGTGCCGAAGGTCGCAAAGACCATCAGCTCCAGGCGCCGCTGGCGCCCGGTCGCCGACGCGTTCAGCTCGTCCGCCCGGTCCTGGAGCGCGGCGGCGATCCCGTCCCGGTAGCCGATGTAGGCCTGGTCGAGCGGCATGTCGAGGTCGGACAGGAACACGCCCACGTTGACCTGGCCGGTCTCGAGGCCGCGGGTGGCCTCGGCGTCCATGGTGGCGGTGAACTCCTCGGGGAAGTGCTCCTGCGTGACCAGGGCGTAGCGGCCGGTCGCCGAGCGCAGGACGTCGGCCTGGCGGAGAAAGGCGGTGTGCAGCCGGGCCACCTTGGCGATCTCGGCGGCGCTGTTGATGCCGGGCTGGTCGTTGGGGCCGGTCGTGACCGTGGCGGGGAGCACGAGGGCGTTGGCGATCTGGGGGACGAGCTCCAACTGCCGGCTGACGGTGGCGTTGAGGCTGGCGCCCTCGCGCAGCTCGCGGTCGTCGGTGGCCAGCGAGATCCGGGTCATCCCGCCGAAGAAGGGCTCGATCAGTGCGGTGTACCGGTCGAAGTACGTGGTCGTGGGCCCGATGTTGTCGAGGGTGCGCGGGGCGCTCCCGGCCACCGCGTCGATCTCGGCGCGCAGCTGCCCCAGGTCGTCGAGGCCGGCCAGTGCGGGCTCGTACGTGTCGAGCGCCGTCTGGTCGCGCTGGGCGAGCTCGTCGCGGAGCTGGTCCAGTGCGGCGTCGGTGTCGGCGCGCGGTCTGCTCGAAGCCGACCACCTCCAGCGCGAGCTGGGCGTCGACGCCGACGAGGTAGGCGGACATCCAGTTGCGCTCGTTCTGCAGGGCGGTGATCAGCCCGTTGGGGCCGATCGTCGCGGTGGCGAGCTCGGTCTGCTCGCGCACCGAGCGCGCATCGCGGGCGACGCTGCCGATCTCGGCCAGCGCCATCAGCCCCATCGCGATGAGCGGGACGGCGAGCGCGGCGGCGACCTTGACGCGGATGGGCACCCGGAGCGCGTGCCGCGTCGTCTCTGCTGGGAGGACGGCTCGCGTGGAGCGCGGTCGTCGATTGGTAGGGCCCGCCTGCATTGTTCCCCCTGGTAGGCAAGCACGCTCTTCAACGCGAGGAGCGAGTTTACCTCGTAGGGATCTCACGTCGCGCCGTGCACTGTGCGCGCGGGGTGGGGTCACGAGGGCAGGGGGTGGGGTCACGAGGGTAGGGGGTCGGCCCCGGCGCCGACCCCCTCTCCCTCGGCCCTACGGCCGGCGCTGCTCGATGAGGGCGGCGCGGTCGAGGGTGACCTGGAAGATGCGGGCGGTGGCGGCGTCGATCATCGTGCCGCCGAGGCTGGCGGCGCCCGCGCCGCCCTCCTCCGCGGCCTGGACCGCCTCGACCGCCTGACGGGCGCGCTCGACCTCGTCGGGCGTGGGGGCGAACACGTCGTTGGCGATGTCGATCTGGCTCGGGTGGATGGCCCACTTGCCGACGCAGCCGAGCGTGGCCGCCCAGGCCGCCTCCCGGCGGTAGCCGTCCGGGTTGCGGTAGTTGGCGTACGGCCCGTCGATGGCGTCGAGTGCGTGGGCGCGGGCAGCGACGATCATGCGGTTGCGGGCGTAGTGCCACATGTCGCCGGGATAGCGGTCGGAGGCCTCGCCGATGTGGCCGACCCGGATTCCCTGGCTGGCCGACAGGTCGCCCACGCCCAGGATCAGCGCCTCCAGCCGGGGCGAGCAGCCGGCGATCTCCTCGACGCGGGCCAGCGCCTGGGTCTCCTCGATCAGCACCTCGATGCCGATGCGGTGGTCGAGCCCGAGGTCGGCCTCCAACTGGCCGAGCAGCGTCTCGACGAACCACACGTCCCGGGGCGCGGTGACCTTCGGGACGATCACGACGTCGAGCACCGCGCCCGCCCGCCTGACCACCTCGATCAGGTCGCCGTGGGCCCAGCGGGTGTGGACGCCGTTGATCCGCACCGCGCGGGTCTTGGCCCCCCAGTCGTGGGCGAGGAGGGCGTCGGCGACCAGCGCCCGGGCGCCCGTCTTCTCGGCCGGGGCGACCGAGTCCTCCAGGTCGAGGAACACGAGGTCGGCGGTGCTCGCGGCCGCCTTGGCCATCATCTTCGGGCTGGTGCCGGGCGTGCTGAGCTCGGACCGGCGCAGCCGGGGGGCAGGGGAGGGGGAGGCGGCGCTCACAGCCCGACCTCGGCCAGGACCTCGGCGGTGTGCTCGCCGAGGCGGGGCGGCCGCCGGTAGACGCCCGCCGGCGTGGCGGTCAGCTTGATCGGGGGCCCGGGCAGCACGACCGGCCGGCTGCCGTCGGGCTGGGGCACCTCGACGAGCATCGCCCGGGCGGCGACGTGGGGGTCGGCGAACACGGCGTCGGCGGCCTGCACCGGACCGACGGGGACCCGGCCGCCCAGGGCCGTGACGACCTCGGCGCTCGGCCGCGTCGACGTCCACGCGGCGACCACCTCGCGGACCAACGCGGCGTTGGCCACCCGCTCCCGGTTGGTGCGGGTGCGGTCGTCGTCGACCAGATCGGGGCGGCCGATGACCTCGCACAGGATCGCCCAGTGCTTCTCGGTCGGGGCGGCGACGGCGCACGAGCCGTCGGCGGTGGGGAACAGGTCGAACGGGGCGAGGGCCGGGTGGCCGTTGCCCGTCGGCCGGCTCACCATCCCGGTGTAGCTGTAGCGGTAGACGATCGCCTCGCACAGCGCCAGCACGCCGTCGTACATGGCCACGTCGAGGAACTGCCCCTCCCCGGTGCGCCCGGCGTGCACGAGCGCCGCGGACACGCCGAGGGCGGCGAGGGTGGCCGGGTAGATGTCGCCCGACGCTGGGCCCGCAGCGGAAGGTGTCGCCCCCGGCGGTGCCGGTGACGGCGACGAGCCCGCCCATGGCCTGGGCGATGACGTCGTAGGCCGGCCAGTCCTGGTAGGGGCTCGCGCCGGTCCGGGGGTCGCCGAAACCTCGGATGGCCGCGTAGACCAGCCCGGGTCTCACCGCCCGCATCGCGTCGTAGCCGACGCCGAGGCCGTCCATGACGCCGGCCTTCGAGTTCTCGACGAACGCGTCCGCCCGTTCGACGAGCCGCAGCAGCGCGTCGCGGCCGTCGGCGGTCTTGAGGTCGAGCACGACGCTGCGCTTGTTGCGGTTGATGCTGGCGAAGTAGCCGCCGTACGCCCGCTCGCCGTCCTCCCGCGTGAACGGCCCGCCGTAGCGCGTCATGTCCCCGGCCGGCGGCTCGACCTTGACCACGTCCGCGCCGAGGTCGGCCAGCAGCATCGTGCAGAACGGCCCGGCCAGCGCCTGCGTGGCGTCGACGATCCGCAGGCCCGCCAGCGGGCCGGTCGGCCCGGGCGCCATCGCCGCCGGGCTCACGGCCCGCCCCAGTGGCTGCGCCGCTTCACGAGCACCGTGCGCTCGCCCTCGAAGACGATCGTCCCCTCCTGGTTGGCGCCCCAGTGCCGGAACCGGACGAGGCCGGCGTCGTCGCGCTCGGCGCCCTCGACCGCCAGGACCTCGCTGAACGCGTAGAGCGTGTCGCCGTGGTGGACCGGCGCGGTGAACCGCAGGCCGTCGAGGCCGACCTCGGCGAGCGCGTGCTCGGCGGTGTCCTGGGTGGCGAGGCCGATGACGATCGACCCGGTGACGAGGCCGAACACCAGCCGACCCTCGCCCAGCGGCGAGCCGGCCATGGCCTGCTCGTTGAAGTGGGCCTGGGCGGTGTTGAGGACGAGCTTGGTCAGCAGCTGGCCCTCGACCTCGCCGACGGTCGTGCCCCGGGCGTGCCGCATCCGCTGGCCCGGCACGAAGTCCTCGATACCATCGCTCATGCCGACTCCGACCCAGGATCCGGTCGGAGATCGTGCGGCGCTGGATCTCGGACGTGCCCTCGAAGATCGTGGTCAGGCGGGCGTCGCGCCAGTAGCGCTCGACCTGGCGCTCGGTCGTGTAGCCGTTGCCGCCGTGGATCTGGATGCCCTCGCCGGTGACCCGCACCGCCATCTCGGTCGCCACGAGCTTCGCCATGGCGGCCTCCTTCTCGACGTTGTGGCCGTCGTCCATGGCCTGGGCGACCTGCCAGGTGAGGGCGCGGGCGGCCTCGATCTCCGCGGCCATGTCGGCGATCTTGAACCGGATCGCCTGGAACGAGGCGATCGGCTGCTCGAACTGGACCCGCTCGCGGCTGTATGCGACCGAGTCCTCCAGCGCCCCCCGGGCCAACCCGATCGCCCGGGCCGCGGTGTGGACCCGGGCGACGTTGAGGCCCGACTGCGTGGCGGCGAAGGCCGAGCGGTCGCCGCCCCCGCCGCCCTCGCCGCCGCGGCCGAGGCGGTTGGCCTCGGGCACCCGGAGGCCGTCGAACCACAGGTGGAAGGTCGTCATCCCGTGGTAGCCGACCTTGTCGATCGGCTCGCCGCGGAGGCCCGCCGGGAACGACCCCCGCTCCTTCTCGACGACGAAGACGGCCAGCCCGGCCGAGCGCCGCTCGCCGGGCCCGGGGTCGCGCACCCGGGCGAGCAGCTGGACGAAGTCGGCGGCCAGGGCGTTGCCGCACCAGCGCTTCTCGCCGTGGATCACCCACTCGTCGCCGTCGCGGGTGGCCCGGCACTGCACGTTGGCCAGGTCGGAGCCGGCACCCGGCTCGGACAGCGCGGCGGCGCCGATCCATTGGCCCCGGGCGCTGCGCTCGGCCAGCTCCCGCCGCCGGGCCGCGTCGCCGATCTGGGTGCCCATGCCCTGGGCCCGGGCGATGATCGAGGCCACGCTCATCCAGGCGCGGGCGAGCTCCTCGGCCACCAGGCAGTACTCGAACACCCCCAGGCCGAGCCCGCCGACCTCGGTCGGCAGCGTGATGCCGAACCAGCCCTCCTCGCCCATGCGGTCGAGGAACGACCGGGGGATGTCCTGCTTGCGGGGGTCGAGCTCGTTGGCGAGCGGCAGCACCTCGTCCCACGCGAAGCGCCGGGCCCGCTCCTGGAGCGCGCGCCGGTCGTCGGTCAGGCACCAGCTGAAGCTCACTCGGCGTCCTCCTTCGGGGGCCGGGCGCGGGCGACCAGGTTCGTCCGCCGGTAGTCGACCACCAGCTCGCCCCGCTGGTTGCGGCCCTCGGTGTGCCAGGTGACGATGCCCGAGCCCGGCCGGGACCGCGACCCGCGGGCGTCCACGACGGTGCTGCGGGCGGTGAGCGTGTCGCCCGCGTACACGGGCCGATGGAACGTGAGCCCGTCGAGCCCGAGGAACGGCCCGCCGGCCTCGCTGAGGTCCTCGACGCTCAGGCCGACGACGATGCACAGCACGAGCAGCGGGTTGACCACCACGTCCGGGTGGCCGTCGGCCCGCGCCGCCTCGGCGTCGAGGTAGAGCGGGTTGTAGGCGTGGGTGACCGACGTGAACAGCGAGTTGTCGCCGGCCGTGACCGTCTTGCCCCGCCCGTGCTCGAACAGCCGGCCCGGCTCGAACGCCTCGAACGGATTGCCGCGCCGGCGTGTCGGGAACGACGACAGGTCGGGGGAACGCACTGTGCTGCTGATTCGCTCGCTGCGCTCGCTCATGCGGCCGCGCGCGCGATCTCGCGGGCGGGCGCCAGGCCGGCCACCGCAGTGTGCAGGGTGGCGGCGCGGTCCGGCCCGACGACCGGGGTGGCGAGCGCCCGGAACTTGGCGGACAGGCGGTCCCACTGGAGGTCGAGGTCCTCGGCCGGGCGGCCGGTGTCGTCCTCCGCCTCCAGTCGATCGCCGCGCCGTGTGGTCACGACGACGGTGGACCGCGTGGACGTGCGCCCGTCCTCGACCACGACGGCGACGCGATCGCGCAGGTCGACGAGATCGCGCTCGCCCATGCGGGCGTCGGAGTAGCTCGCCATGTCGGTGGTGTCGTCGCCGAGGAACGCCATCGCGGTGGTGGCCCGGAGGCTGAACTTGCCCTCCAGGCCGGTGGCCGGCTCGGCGATGTCGCACACCTCCAGCAGGTCGGGGGCCACGCGGACCTCGACCCGGGCGATCTCGTCCACGTCCACCCGGTCGGCCAGGGTCAGCGCCGCGTTGATCGACGCGTGCGTGAGGTAGCAGGCCGCGTGGTACTTGAACAGCGTTTCCCGGATCGCCCAACGGTCCTCGAGCCGGTCGAGGCGCGCCGGGTTGGGCGTGACGCCCACGGTCGCGGCCGCCAGGCCCTGTGGCGCCTCCAGCACCGCGGGGTTGCCGGTGAAACCGCCCGCGGCCAGGCGCGCGGCCAGCAGCCCGTCACTGGCGGCCTTGCCGGCGTGCAGCGGCTTGGCCATCGTGCCGAAGCTCGCCTTGAGCCCGGCCGCCTGGGTGGCGGCCAGCGCCAGGGCGTGGGTAGTGCGCTCGGGGTCGAGGCCGAGCAGGTGCGCCACCGCCGCGGCCGCGCCGCAGCGTGCCCACCGTGCCCGTGGCGTGCCAGCCGGCGCCGTAGTGGCCCGGCGCCAGCAGCGCGCCGACGCGGCACTCGACCTCGATGCCCACGACGAGCGCGGCGAGCAGGCGCTCGCCCGAGGCGTCGATCTGCTCGGCCACGGCCAGCGCCGCGGGCAGCACCGGAGCGGTCGGGTGGCCGGGCATGCGGATGTGGGTGTCGTCGTAGTCGAGGGCGTGGCCGGCGGCGCCGTTGGCGAGCGCCGCACCGCGGGATCCGACTTCCGGCCCGCGCCGAGCACGGTGGCGGGCCCGTCGCCCGCCAGCTCGGCCCGCAGCAGCCGGGCCAGCGGCTCCCGGCTGCCGGCGAGCGCGCAGCCGCACCAGTCGAGCACGCAGTGGCGGCCGACCCAGGCCACCTCCGCCGGCAGGTCGTCGAACCCGACGCCGCTCCACCGCCCGGCCAGCCGGCCGAGGAGGGTGTCGGTCGCGGTCGCCGTGCCCATCGTGCGCCACCATAAGGCGAACGTTGTTCGCCTTCAAGCGCTGCGGGGACCGGTGTGGAGTTCGGCGATGCCCGCGAGGATCGCCTGGAGTCCGAACTCGAACTCGTCCTCGCTGCGCTGCGTGGCGAGCACGTCGGCGTTGGCCACGACGGTCGGGAAGCGCTGCGGGTCCTGGTCGGCGAACAGCTCACGCAGCTGCCGGCGCTCGGCCGGCGTGCGGGCCGCGGCCCGCACGTCCAGCTGCACCGTCGCCACGATCCAGTGCTGGACGATGAGCTGCGTGCGCACGGCGTCGCTGGCCCGGAAGCCCTGGCGCACCAGCATCGAGACGATGGCCTCGCGACCGAGCATCGAGGACGGGCCCAGCAGCTGGGCCGACGTGATGAGCGGCACGAAGGCCCGGTGGACCAGCAGGTGGGCACGGAAGTGCCGAGCCCACCACTCCAGCACCGCCCGCCAGTCGCCGGCCGGCGGTCGCTGGCGGGGGACCGAGCCGATCACGTGGTCGACCACCAGGGCGACGAGCTCGTCGCGGCCGGCCACGTGGCGATAGAGCGACGCGGGGCCGGTGGCGAGCCTCTCGGCCACGCGACGCATGGTCAGGGCCTCGTGGCCCTCGACCTGCACCACGTCGACGGCCCCGGCCACGATGCGCTCCAGCGTGATGCCGTCCTTGCGCGGCCGGCGCTCCGGCCGGGCACGCGACCGCTCGAGCCACCACGGGGCCGAGCCCGGCCGGGGGGGTTCGCTCGCGGTCAGGGCCACCGATGTGAGCGTACCGGTGTTGCGAACGCGGTTCGCATCATGCTAGAGCGAACGCTGCTCGCGCATGGGTCTTCCGGGGTAATGGTGATGACTGTGGGTCCTCCTCCCGACGCCGGCGATCTGTCGGTGGTCGTCGAGCGCGGGGTGGCGACGCTGTGGCTGAACCGCCCCGCCAAACGCAACGCCGTCACGTACGACATGTGGTGCGCCATCGCCCACCACTGCGGCCGGCTGGCGGGCGACCCCGCGGTGCGGGTCCTGGTCGTGCGGGGCGCGGGCGGCCACTTCTGCGCCGGCGCCGACATCGCCGAGCTGGGCGGGAACCATCACACCGACTACCAGGAGGTCAACCAGGCCGCGGAGGGTGCGCTCGCCGAATTCCCCAAGCCGACGCTCGCCGTCGTGACCGGCGCCTGCGTCGGCGGGGGCGTCGGGCTGGCGGCGGCGTGCGACCTGCGCCTCGCCGACACGACGGCCCGCATCGGCATCACGCCGGCCGGGCTCGGACTCGTCCACCCAACCGCCGCGGTCGAGCGGGTGGTCCGCCTGGTCGGCCCGGCGGCGGCCAAGCACCTGCTGTTCACGGCCGAGCTGATCGACGCCGACCGCGCGGCACGGATCGGCCTGGTCGACGAGGTCCACGACCCGGCGGAGCTACCCCTGCGGGTGGCGGCGATGTCCGACCTCATCGCCCGCTGGCGCTCGCTGCTCAGCCAGATGGCCAGCAAGGAGATGGTCGACGCGGTCGCCACCCGGGGCGCCGTCGACCCGGCCATCAGCGCCCGCTGGCGCCGCGAGTTCGCGGCCAGCGCCGATCCCGCGGAGGGCATCGCCGCGTTCCTCGAACGCCGCGAGCCCCGCTTCACCTGGACGCCCGCGCCGAGCGACCCCGTCTGAGCCCGGCGTCAGGCCGGGGCCCCGGCGTCCTGGACCCCGGCGCGCACCCGGGCCTCGGCGTGGGCGGCCGCGATGTCGGGCAGCACGAACTTGGCCGCCGTCGAGAGGATGAAGCCCGCCGCCAGGGCGATGGGCACGAGGAGGAGCATGGCCGGCTGGATGCCGTAGGCATCGGAGAACGCGCCGATCAGCGGGAGGAAGATGGCGACGCCGGGCACGGCGAACACGGCGATCGTCGTGAGGGCGGCGGAGCGCACCCGCGGCGGCGACACGAGCGACAGCAGCGCGTAGAAGGCGGGGGCGAGCGTGCCGACCGACGCGGCCAGCAGCGCGTGCATGGCGATGGCCAGCCAGAGGCTGGGCGCGTACGCCAGGATGACCAGGCAGATGGCGTCGGCCACGCCGACGAGGCCGACGAAGCGCAGCAGGTAGCCGGGGTCCTTGACCGCCATCCGGGCGACCCAGGGCATGATGAGGAAGACGCCGGCGATCTGGAGCGGCTCGACGCCGGCGGCGATCCAGCCCCGCGCCAGGCTGTTGAGGTCGAACACGTCCTCGTACACGAGCGCCAGCAGCGTCTGCACGCCGAACAGCGCGACGCCCAGGAACGGGACCGCGAACCAGATCCGCCGGATGGTCCGCACCCGGGCGAGCGTGACCATCGTCGACCCGACCGACTCGGGCGCGTCCTCGACCTGCGCGGCCTCCTCGTCCAGCCCGGCGGCGCGCCGCTCGAAGACGCCGCGCACCGGCTCGTGCAGGCGCAACGCGAACAGCACCACGATGGCGGTCGGGACGGCGAACAGGATGAACGGCAGCCGCCAGCCGAAGAAGTAGGCGATGGTGCCCGCCAGGATCGGCCCGAGGATCTGGCCGACCGAGTTGGCCTGGCGATGGACCGCGAACACCTTGACCCGGGTCTCGGGCGGGTACCAGTCGGCCAGCAGCGAGTTGTGGGTCGGCTCCACGACGGCCCGCCCGCCGCCGGCGCCGATCCGCATGACCACGAGCATGAGCGGCGTGAGCGCCAACCCGGTGCCGAGGGAGAACAGGCCCCACACCGCGGCGCCGACGGTGGCGATCCGGACGCGGTTGGCCCTGTCGCAATAGAACGAGAGCGGCACGGCGATGATCAGCACCGCGATGGTCGTCGTGGACACGATGCTCAGCGCGCCGGCGTTGCTCAGCCCGAAGGCGTCGCGGATGTCCGGCAGCAGCACCGCGAACGCGGTGCGGTCGAGCTCGTCGACCGCGTTGAGCCCGAACAGCACGGCCAGCGGGAACACCGGCAGCCCGCCGGTGACGACCGAGGGCCGCCACGCCGCCGCCCACCCCCGAACAGACCCCAGCGCGCTCATGGCGGGTCATCGTGCCACGCGGGGCGCGCGGCAGCCCACGGCGCGCTCGCGTTTTGTCCCTGGAAACGGTCGCCAGGGCGACCGTTTCCAGGGACAAAACGCGAAAGATCGGCGTCAGGCCCGGTCGGCGGCCACGGCATCGAGGCTGGCGTACTCCTCGGACGTGTCGACCCAGTCCTCGAACTGGATGATGCCGAGCTCGGTGAACTTGGTCCGCAGCCAGCCGTCGCCGGCGTCGAGCAGGCCGAGCTTCTTGGCGTTGGGGACGATCTTCGAGAACAGCATCGTCTGGAACACCTGCTGGCCGGGGTCCTGGTTGGCGTTGAGGAAGGCGACCACCTTGCGCGGATCGGCGCCGAGCCGCTCCCACACGTCCTGGACCATGAACCGGTTGCGCAGCTGGACCGCGGCCTCGAAGGCGAACTCCTGGCGCTCGCGGATCTCCCGCGCGTCGAGGCCCTCGTAGAACTCCCTGAGCGACAGCACGCCGAAGGCCACGTGACGGGCCTCGTCGCTCATGACGTAGCGCAGCAGCTGCTTGAGCAGCGGCTCGGTGGTCAACATGTGCATGAACCCGAAGGCGGCCAGCGCCAGGCCCTCGACCATGATCTGCATGCCCAGGTAGGTGATGTCCCAGCGGCCGTCGGCGATGATGCTGTCGAGCAGCGCGCCGAGCTGCGGGCTGATCGGGTAGGCGCCGTTGGTCTTGGACTCGATGTAGCGGGCGAACACCTCGACGTGACGGGCCTCGTCCATGACCTGGGTGGCCGCGTAGTACTTGGCGTCGATCCAGGGCACGGTGGCGGTGATGAGGCCGGTGCAGACGAGCGCACCCTGCTCGCCGTGGAGGAACTGCGACAGCACGGCCGTCTGCATCTCGATGCTGAACGCCTTCCACTCGGCGTCGCCCCAGTGGGCGAGCGGCGAGCCCTCGGCCTGGCGGAGCACCATGAAGCGCTGGTTCTGGGCGGCGGACTCCTCGGCGAGGCGGTCCCAGTCGACCTCGGTGTCCCAGGGCAGGTCGGTGGTGGCGTTCCACTGGGAGGTCTTGGCCTTCTCGTAGAGCTTCACCAGGGCGGTGCGGCTGCGCTCGTAGTCCCAGGTGAACAGCACGTCGCTGTGCAGGTCGATCTCGTGGAGCACCGCGTCGACGAGCGCAGGGTCGCGCGCGACGACGATGGCGTCGGGGCTGTTCACGTCATGGTCGGCGACGGTCACGGGTTCGTCTCCTGGCTGAAGGCGCCGACCAGGCGGCGCATGAAGGCGGTCCACTCGGCGGGGTCGGTCTCGGGCATGTCGAGGCTGCGGACCAGCATCGACCCGAGGCTGAGCATGAGGGCGAAGCGCGCGGCGGCGTCGGCCGACACGTCGCCGACCAGCTCGCCGGCGTCCTGCCCGGCCGCGATGAGGGCGGCCATGCCCCGCTCGCGCTCGCCGAGCGCGGTGGCGAGCACCTGCGCGAGCTCGGCGTCGCGCCGCGAGCTGAGCAGCGCCTCGACGAGCAACCCGGCGTCCTCGTGCTCGCGCGTGCCGAGCCGGGCGCCGAGCGCGGAGAGCAGGGTGGGGACGTCGGCGGAGGCGCCGGGCGGCAGCACCGAGGCGGTGACCCGCTCGCTGTGCGCCCGCAGGGCGTCGACCAGCAGCTCGGCCTTGTTGGCGTAGTGCGCGTAGATGGCCCCGCTGGACACCCCGGCCTCCCGGGCGATCTGCGCCACGGTCGCGCCCTCGTACCCCTTGAGCTCGAACACCCGCGCCGCCGCATCCAGCAGCCGCTCACGCGTCTCCTCGGGGGTGACCCCGGCGATCCGTCCCACGCCGGCCAAGATAAAGAACGATCGTTATTTGGTCAACATCTCCAGCACGATCTTGCCGACCGCCTCGTTGGACCGCATGCGGTCGGCGGCCTCCTGGGCGCGGTCGAAGGGGACGATCCGGTCGATGATCGGGCGGACGCGACCGTCGGCGATCGTCGGTAGGGCCTCGCGGGTGACGGCGGCGTAGACCTCAGCTCGCTCCTCCGCCGTGCGGATGCTGAACGTCGTGCCCTGGACGCGCAGCCGGCGGAACGCGAGCTGGTCGAGGTCGACGCTGGCCCGGGGGCCGGCCAGGCGGCCGACGTTGACGATCGTGCCCTGGATCCGGGTGGCCGGCAGCAGGTCGCCGAAGCGCTCGCCGCCGACGTGGTCGATCACCACGTCGGCTCCCCGGCCGTCCGTCGCCGCCGCGACCGCCGCCGCCAGGTCCTCGGTGACCGGGTCCACCACCAGGTCCGCGCCCACCGCACGCAGGGAATCGGCCTTGGCCGGGGTCGTCGTGGTGGCGACGACCAGCGACGCGCCCAGCGCCTTGGCCAGCTGCACCCCGAGCATCCCGACGCCCGACGTGGCGCCGACCACGACGACCCGGTCGCCCGGGCGGAACCCCGCCTGCGTGAGGGCGTCGTGCTCCGTCGAGACCGCCACCGGCAGCGCGCCCGTGTCCGTCCAGGACAGCCCAGCCGGCACGGGCATCAGGTGGCGGTGGTCGACCACCGCGTACGCCGCGAACGATCCGGGCGTCGCGGCCATCGCCCGGTCGCCGGCCGACACGCCGCGCACGCCCTCCCCGACGGCCGCGACCTCGCCGGCCAGCTCGAGGCCTGCGGTGTACTCGCCGCGGGCCCGGCCTCCCGGGTTGTACCCGCCCCGCAGCATCGCCAGGTCGGCCCGGTTGAGCCCCGCCGCCCGCACCCGGACCAGGACCTGGCCCGGGCCGGGCTCGGGGATGTCGACCGTGCGCAGCTCCCAGTCCGGGCCCGCCCCTCCGACCAGCGCCGGCATCGTTCCTTCCATCGGTCCTCCTCCGCTCCCGTCGACCGGCCAAGCTAGGGCCCGTGCGCGAGCACCGGGTGCGGGCCCACAACACCGCCACGGCGTCGGCCAACCGGATCCACGACGACGCGGTGGCGCGGGAGTACGGGTTCGGCGGC
Organism: uncultured Acidimicrobiales bacterium; assembly: GCA_963830865.1. Taxonomy (GTDB): domain Bacteria; phylum Actinomycetota; class Acidimicrobiia; order Acidimicrobiales; family VFJN01; genus ZC4RG19. The sequence goes on from CAWHNU010000007.1 coordinate 283,985, forward strand.
GGGCTCGTGCCCGGCGTGGACGTCTACGCGTACATGACCCACATCCCGGCCGAGGCCTGGGGCGGGGACTGGCTGGCGCGGGGCACGATGCGGGCCCGCCTGCTCGCCCCGGTGTACGACGGCGCGGAGATCGTCGTCGTTCCGGGCGAGCCGGTGGCCGGCCGGGACGGCGAGACCACCATGGCGCTGGAGGTGCGCAACGCGGCCGGCGAGCTGTGCGCCGCCGGCGAGGCCGGGCTGCCCGACCCCGACGTCGCCTCCGCCTGCGCCCCGGTCCCCGGGCCTGGACGAGCGCTGGCCTCGGGTCGAGCCGGCGGCCGTGCCCCCGGCCGCCTCGCCCGCGGCCCTGACGCCGGGGACGCCGCTGGCGCTGGCGCCCCACCGGTTCGTGGCCGACCGAGCGGGCGAGTACCTCGACGACGTGCGCGAGACGCTGCCCCTGTACCGCGACGAGCGGCTCGCGCACCCCGGCTGGCTCCTGCGGGACGCCAACTACGTGCTGTCCCACAACGTCGTGCTCGGGCCGTGGATCCACGTCGAGTCGGTCGTGTGGCACCGCGCAGCCGTGGCCGACGGCGACCGGGTCGAGACCCGGGCGACCGTCACCCGCGAGTGGGAGCACAAGGGCCACCGGTTCGTCGAGCTCGACGTGGGGATCTTCGCGGGGTCGGACCGGCTGGCGGCCCACGTCGCGCACACCGCCATCTACCGCCCGCGGCGGGACCGTGGCCGGGGCTGATCCATGCGATCCCCCCAGCGGAGAGCCCTTAGCGATCTCGGCGGGTCTGCTCGTGCTGTGGTGAGGCGTCGGCGAAGGCGCAGCGACCGTTGTCGCACGCGGTCATCACGTCCTGGACGTGGCGGCGGGTGGCTTGGAGCTCGGCGATCCTGTCGTCGATGCGGTCGAGGACGGTTTCGAGCCGCCAGCGCTCCGATGCGCAACTGACCTCGCCATGGTCGGTGGCGTGGAGCGCATCGATGACCTCGTCGAGCGTGAGCCCCAACTGTTGCAGCCGCCGCGCCAGGCGGATGCGTGCCACCGTCGCCGGCGTGTAGGTGCGATACCCCGAGGCCGTCCGCTCCGGCGGCGGCAGCACGCCCCGGCGTTCATAGAACCGCACCGTGTCGATGCTGACCTCGGCGAGGTCGGCGACCTGTCCGATCTTCACGCCGTCACCCCTTGACTCTGGACTCGACTCCAGACTCTATCGTCCGGTCATGACTGAGATGACCGATCAGACCAGCGGTGCGACACCGCCGATCGTCTGCGACATGACCGAGGCTCCCGACACCGCGACCGAACGGCTCGCCGAATACGAGCGGCTCTTCACCGCCGCGTTGGTGGGCCGCGAGCGTGTCGGCGACGGCATCCGCTTCCGGTTCCGGGCCGAACCGGGCCTCGAGGATTGGGTCCGGGACCTGGCCGGGAGGGAGAAGGCCTGCTGCGCGTTCTTCACCTTCGACATCACCACCCATGACGGCGAGGTGTGGATGGACGCGTGGGTCGTCGACGACGACCTCGCCCGCCAGATTCTCGACGAGTACTACCGCCTGCCCGACAACCTCGCCGACGGCGCCGCCGCGCTGTTCGACCGGTTCACCGAGCAGGGCCTGCAGGTCGTGATCCGTGACCAGGGTGTGCTGCGCCCGGCCACCCCCGCCGACCACGGCTGGTCCGAGGACTGACGGGCACCCGTCGATCTGCCCCGACTTCTGAGCAGGGCATTTTGCGACGTCTTCCTCGATCGGGCTTGACCTTCATCTCGACTCGAAGGCGTACGGTCGCCACCATGCGCGGCCGGGTGCCTCAGCGCGGTCATCGCCGTTCTCCTGATCGTCGCCGCTGGGCTGTTCGTCATCGGTGTGGCAGCCGAGGACGACGCTGACACCCACAGCGACGAAGGCACCGCCCAGGCCGGCGAACACGACGAGGCCACGGAGTCCGCGGAGGCGATCGAAGCCGAGGCTGCGGAGCGCTCGACGAGCGAAGCCGAACGGTCAGAGTCAGACGGAGACGACGAGCGGCTGCTCGGCATCGACATCGAGTCTCCCGTCCTCGTGACGGCAGCCGTCGTCGCGTCCCTGCTGCTCGCCGGACTGGTGTGGCGCCGCCGGGACCGCCGGTTGCTCCTCGTCATCGCCGTCGTCGCGGCGGGCTTCGCGGTGCTCGATGCCGCCGAGGTCGCCCACCAGCTCGACGAAGACCACACCGGGCTCGCCCTCCTCGCCGGGCTCATCGCCGCTCTCCACGCCGCCGCCGCAGCCCTCGCCCTCCACCAGGCCACAACCGCGGACGCGGCCCGCGAAACTGTGACCTCGTGACCGACTCCTCCCCCGAGCACTGGGAGCGCCGCTACCAGACGGCCGGGGCCACGGGCGTGCCGTGGTACCAGGAGCATGCGGCGACGTCGATCGCCCTGATGGACGCGGTCGGCCGGACGCCGGAGTGGGCCGTCCTGGACGTGGGCGGCGGGGCGTCCAGGTTGGTCGACGACCTGCTGGCGTCGGGCCAGCGGGACGTGACGGTCCTGGACGTGTCGGCGACGGCCCTGAACCTGGCGAGGGGCCGGCTGGACGATCCGCCCGAGGTCACGTGGATCGCGGCCGACCTGCTCACGTGGCGGCCCGACCGGCAGCGGGACCTGTGGCACGACCGGGCGGTGCTCCATTTCCTGGTCGACGAGGCCGAGCGGGCGACGTACGTCGCCCAGCTGCGCCGGGCCGTCCGCACAGGAGGGGCGTTCGTCATCGGCACGTTCGCCGAGGACGGCCCCACCCGCTGTTCGGGCCTGCCGGTCCGCCGCTACGCGGCGTCCGACCTGGTCGACCTCCTGGGCGAGGTGACGGTGACGGAGACCCGCCAGGAGGTCCACTCCACCCCGGCGGGCGCCGCCCAGCCGTTCACGTGGGTCGCCGGCCGCCTGGCGCCCTGACCGCGTCAGTCGATGACGTTGAAGGTGATGCCCGCCATGACGGCGTACTCCACCGCGGTCGGCATCAACGCCACGACGCCGAGCGCCATTACGAACAAACCGACCCACGCAAGATGCAGTCGCTTGGCCATGTCCGTGCTCCTTCCACGGCGGCCACCTGCCGCCCTGGGGGTACTTCGGGCGCGGGCCTCGTGGGATGACCCGAGCTTTTGTCCGCTGGAGCGGTCGCCAGTAGCGACCCCGGCTCAGAGGCTCACCAGCAGGTGGCCGGGCAGCGCCGGGTCGAGCCCGGCGTCGACGGCCGCGAGGGCGGCCCGCAGGGCGGCGACCTCGTCGCCGCCGTAGCGGTCGGCCCAGGCGGACTCCGCACCCGTGAGGTCGCGGAGGGACAGGGCCAGCATCGCCGGCAGCGGGGATGGCGGCATGGCGCCGAACCTACGCCGCCGCCCGGCGACCCCGGCGGCTGCTCAGGCGTCGACGAAGCACTCGGTGGCCACCCACCGGCGGTAGCGATCCGGCGTCAGCGCCGCCTCCAGGGGCCCGGTCTGGCTGGCGTGCGCCCGCAGCGCGCGGATCTTCGCGTCGAGCAGGTCGCCGTCCAGGTGAAGGGCGGCCGCCAGGTCGGACTCGGCATGGACCGCCGGCAGGCCGTCCTCGTAGACGCCGAACCGGGCCTGCACGTCCTCACCCTCGTCCGCCATCGCCGCCGTGAGCGTGGCGTGCAGCAGCCGGGGCCGGTCGCCGTTGCGCCCGGCGAGGGCGGCAGTCACCCAGGCCGACACCGCCCGGTGGTCGCGATGGCCGGTGTACCCGTCGGGGCCGAAGGTGACCACCGTGTCGGGGGCGCGGTCCGCGACCAGCGCGGCGATCGTCGCCGCCGGGCCCGCCGGGTCGAGCGCGGCACAGCCGCCGTCCGGCAGCCCGAGCACCACCCGGTCGCGGACGCCGAGTGCGGCCAGCGCGTCGTCCAGCTCCTCCTCCCGGCGCCAGGCGACCTCGGCCTCCAGGTCGCGAGGCCCGCCGCGCTCGCCGCTGGTGGCGATCACGCAGGTGACACGGGCGCCGGAGGCGACGGCTGCGGCCATCAGACCCCCGGCCAGGTAGCTCTCGTCGTCGGGGTGCGCCCACACCGTGAGCAGGTCGCCGAGGCTCCCCGTCGTGGCGGCGTCGATGGCTGCGGCTCGGTCCATGCGCTCATCGTCGGCCGCCGCGCTCACGGGAGGCTCACAGCCGATCGCGCGTATGCTCCCCCCGCACATGCGATCGACGGCCCAGGTCAGCGTGCTCGGACCGGTGCAGCTGCTGCTCGACGGTCGGGACCGGACGCCCCGCGGCGCCATGCAGCGCCGCCTCCTGTGCGCCCTCGCCCTGCGGGCCTCCGCGGTGGCGTCCGCCGACGAGCTCGCCGAGCTGCTGTGGCCCGACGGGCTGCCCGCCGACCACCGGGCGGCCCTGCAGACCCACGTGTTCCGCCTGCGCCGGCTGCTCCCGGAGGGTGTGATCAGCACCACGGCCAGCGGCTATCGGCTGGACCTGGGGTCTGACGGTCTCGACGCCGTGCGGTTCGAGGCGACGCTGTACGACGCCGCCGCACTGCGGGCCCGCGACCCCGAGGCCGCGGCGTGCCTGCTCGACGACCTGCTCGGCTGGTGGCGGGGCTCGCCGTACGACGAGCTGGCCGACGTCGACGACGCCCGCATCGAGGCCGGCCGGCTGGCCGAGCTGCACACCCGCGCCCGCGAGGAACGCTTCGACTGCCTGCTCGCGCTCGGGGCGCCACGGCGAGGCGCTCGCCGACCTGGAGGCGTTCGCCGCCCGCGAGCCGCTGCGGGAGCGGCCCCAGGCCCTCCTGATGGTGGCCCTGCACCGCAGCGGGCGCCGGGCGGACGCGCTGGCGACGTTCGACCGCTTCCGCCGGGCGCTGGCCGGCGAGCTGGGCATCGACCCGTCCGCCGGGCTGCGGGACCTGCACGATGCCGTCGTCACCGACGAGGTCGCGGCGCCGGCCGACGTTGCCCCGGCCGACCCGCCCGCGCCGGCCCCGTCGCCGCCCCGGGCGGGCGCGGGCGACGTGCCCCGGTACACCAGCAGCTTCGTGGGGCGCGACGGCCTCGTCGCCGAGGTCGTCGACCAACTCGACGACGAGCGGCTCGTGACCCTGCTCGGCACCGGCGGGATCGGCAAGACCCGGATCGCGGTCGAGGTGGCGCGGGCGATCGGTCGGCGCTCGGGCGGCCCCGTGTGGTTCTGCGAGCTGGCCGCCGCCGACAGGGCCAGCGCGATCGTCACGGTTGCGAGCGCCACCGGCGTCGACGAGCGGGCCGGGTCGGGCCTGCTGGAACGGGTCGTCGACGTGCTGCGCGACCGCCAGGGCCTGCTGGTGCTCGACAACTGCGAGCACGTGCTCGACGCGGTGGCCGAGGTGGCAGAGGCGGTGCTGGCGGGCGCACCCGGAGTCAGCATCCTGGCCACCAGCCGGGAGCGGCTGGCGGTCGACGGCGAGCAGCTCCGCCCGGTCCCGCTGCTGCGCCCCAGTGGCCGGGCGGACCGAGGCGGCGCGGACGAGCCGGCCGTGCGCCTGTTCGTCGACCGGGCCCGGGCGGTGCAGCGAACGTGGTCGCCGGGCGACGAGGAGGTCGCGCTGATCGCGGACGTCTGCCGGCGCCTCGACGGCCTGCCGCTCGCCATCGAGCTGGCGGCGGCCCGGTTGCACACCCTCACCCTCGACGAGGTGGCCTCGGGGCTGGAGACGCGCTTCCGGCTGCTGACCGGTGGCCGGCGCACCACGGCCCGGCACCGCTCGCTCGCCGCGGCCGTCGCCTGGTCGTACGAGCTGCTCGGCCCATCCGAGCAGGAGCTGTTCGACGCGGTCGCCATGTTCCAGTCGCCGTTCCGCGCCGCGGCGGCGGGCGACCTCGTGGGCTGGAGCGCGGCGGACGCGACCGACGTGCTCAGCCGCCTGGTCGAGCGGTCGCTGCTCTACCGGTCGGGCGCCCGCTACGGCATGCTCGAGAGCCTGCGCCACTTCGGTGCGGCCCGACTCGCCGAGCGGGGGCTGGCGGGCGAGGTCCGGCGCCGGCACGCCCGGCACCACGTCGCCTACGCCGAGGCGAGCGCCGAGCGCCTGTGCCGCCCGGGCGAGCTGGACGTGTTCGACGAGCTCGACGCCTCGCTGGCCGACCTCCGGGCCGCGCAGCGGCACCTGCGGGACGCCGGCGACCACGACGGGATGCTCCGGCTCACCCTGGCGCTGCGCAACTACGGCTACTACCGGCTCCGGCCCGAGGTGCTGGCGTGGGCGGGCGCCGCTGCCGACCTGGCGGCCGAGGCGGGCGGCGACCCCCGGGTCCCGGAGGCGCTGGCCATCGCCGCCCAGGAGGCCTGGAACCGGGGCGAGCACGACCGCGGCGAGGCGCTGGCCGCCCGCGGTCGCGAGCTGATGGACGCGTCCGGCCGCCCCGCGCTGTACCTGCTCCTGATGCTGGGCTTCCAGGCCCTGCACCGAGGCCACGTCGCCGAGGCTGCGCGCTGGGCCGACGTGGCGTCGCGCACCGACCTCGCGGTGGCCGACGAGCTGCGGCGGATCGAGTCGCACGGCGGCCGGGCCCTGGTGCGCGCCTACGCGGGCGACCCGGGCACGGCGGCGGACGTCGCCGACCTCCTGGCCAGCCTGGGCGACGACACCCCGGAGCTGGCGGCGTCGTGGGCCTGGTACGTGGCCGGCGAGTCGCTGGTCCACGACGACCCGCCGCTCGCGGCCGAGCGCCTGCGCCGCTCCGCCGACCTGGCTCAGCGGTGCGGGTCGTCGTTCCTGCTCGGCATCGCGGGCGCGTCCCGCGCATCGATCGAGGCCCGCTACGGCGACCCGGCGGCGGCCGCGTCGGAGTACCGCTGGCTGCTCGACCACTGGCAGCGGGCCGGCATCCGGGTGATCCAGTGGAACATGCTGCGGGCCGTGGCCGAGCTGCTGGTCCGCACCGGCGACCTGCGTTCGGCGGCCGTCCTGCTCGGCGCCCTCGGCTCGACCGAGGCCGGCCACGCCGTCTACGGCGAGGACACCAGCCGGCTGGCGGCGATGGCCGACGCCGTGCGCACGGGCCTGGGCCGCCGCGAGCACGCCGACGCCCTGGCCGAGGGGCGGCTGCTCGACGACGACGGCGCCGCAGCTGTGGCCCTCGCCGCGTTCGACCGGCTGTGAGCGGGCGCGAGCGGGCCGCGAGCGCGGCCGGGCAGCGTGGACACATGACCTCGGCCCCCAGCACCCTCACGTCCCGCGCCACCCCCGTCGCGTGGGACCAGCACGACCTGCTCATGAGCGCCGCGCCGGAGGCGGCCGAGCTCTACGACCGCGCCGTCGACCGGCTCCTGCGGTTCCACCCGGACGTCATACCGATCGGCACCCGGTTGTTCGAGGAGCACGGCGACGCAGCCATGAGCAACGCCCTCGCCGCCTACCTCTACCTGTCCTCGACCGCACGTGGTGACGTCGACGATCGCGCAGGTGGCCGCCGACGCCATGGCCGCCACGCCGATGGGTCCCCGCGAGCAGGCCCACCTCGACGCCATCCGCGCCTGGGCCCGGGGCGACTGGCACGGCGCCAGCCGCATCCTGGACGACCTGCTCGAACGCTGGCCCGCGGACGTGCTCGCCCTGTGGGCGGGCCACGCGATCGACTTCTTCGTGGGCGACGCGACCAACCTGCGCGACCGGCCCGGCCGGTCGCTCGGCGCCATCGACCCGGACCACCCGCACGCCGCCCTCGTGCGCGGCATGCAGTCGTTCGGGCTCGAGGAGTCCGGCCACTACGAGGCGGCCGAGGACGCCGGCCTGGCCACGGTCGCGGTCAACCCCGACGACGTGTGGGCCATCCATGCGGTGACCCACACCTACGAGATGCGAGGCCGGGTCGCCACCGGGGTCGAGTTCCTCACCGCCCGCGAGGCGGACTGGGGCAGCGGCAACCTGTTCACGGTCCACAACTGGTGGCATCTGGCCCTCTTCCGGCTCGAGCTCGGGGACCCGGCGGCCGCGCTGGCCATCTACGACCGCGAGGTCCACCAGCAGGGCGCCGAGACCGCCGTTCTCGGGCTGATCGACGCCTCGGCCATGCTGTGGCGGCTGTACCTCGACGGGGTCGACGCCGGGCATCGGTTTGCCGTCCTCGCCGACGCCTGGGCGGCCGCCGACGACGACCGCCGGTGGTACGCGTTCAACGACGTGCACGCCGTCATGGCCTATCTCGGCGCCGGCCGCCAGGGCGACGCCGACCGCCTCGTCGAGGGGATGGCCGCCGACGTCGAGGGCGGGGCGGACGCAGCGCGGTCCAACGTGGCGATGACCGCCGAGATCGGCCTGCCGGTCGCGCGGTCGCTGGTCGCCTTCGGGCGGGGCGAGTGGTCCGAGGTCGTCGCCACCCTGGCGCCGATCCGCCGCCGGTTCCAGGTGTTCGGCGGTTCGCACGCCCAGCGGGACGTCCTCCAGCGCACACTGCTCGAGGCGGCGCTGCGGGACGGGCGCATCGACCTGGCCCGCCGACTGGTCGCCGAGCGCCTGGCCGTGCGCCCGACCAGCGCCTACGCCGCCCGCCAGCAGGAACGGCTGGTGGCGGCGTCGCTGCCGGCCCGCGTCGCCTGACGCCGTGTCGAGCCGCCCGGTCCGGGCGGCTCGACGACGCGGGCGTCGTCGGCGGTGCGTCGCGGAACCTCATCCAGCCGGGCGGTCGGCTCCGAACGTTGCCGTGAGCAATCGACTGGGGAGGTTTCGCGATGGAGGATGGTGTCCCTCTCGCCGTCTATCTGGTGCCGGTGATCGGGCTCGGGATGGGGGCGTTCTGGCTGATTCTCGGCCGGAAGTTGATGACCGGCGCCGACAAGCGCCACCGCGACTTCCGCGTGGCCGACCTGGCGCAGCGGCTCGGCCTGCGGATCGTGGAGGGCGATCCGGCGCTCAACATGATGCAGGCCCACACCAGGCACAACATGCGCATGGCGGGGGACAAGGCCGCCGGTCTCATGCGGAGCTCCAAGGAGACCAGGGTGGTCCTCGAGGGCGCGCCGTACGGTCGACCGACGCGGTTCCTGTTCGACCGCTACACCGAGGTCGCAGAACGGGTCGTCGCACGGGTGGTGTCCGGGTCGTTCGACTGCCGGCTCAGCCTGCGGGTACCGGTCGACCTCCCGCCGTTCGAGATCGTCGGCCGCGCCGGCTTCGCCGACCGGTACATGGGGATCAGGGCCAGGCCCGAGTGGGACCTGCCGCCCCAGTCGTTCGGCGACCGTGACCTCGACGCCAGGCTGGCCCTGTCGAGCCCCGACCCCCGCATCGGGTCGTACCTGGCTCCCGCCGTCGGCGCACTGGCGGGCCACAAGTATGTCCACATCCGGGGCCAGCGCGGCATCGTCGAGTCCCTCGCCAGCAAGGAGGACACGGCCAGCAACGATGCCGGCTACTTCCAGTGGATCTTCGAGGTGGAGGACCACCAGCGCATCCTCGAACGCATGGCCGACGTGCTCGCCGGCCCGGTCCGGCGGTGACGCCGCCACGGTCGTGCATCGCCGCTCGGCGGATCTGACGGGTCGATGAATCTGGCCGACCTCGCCCGTCAACTGACAGAGGTCCTGCCCGCCCCCGACCCGGCCCGGTTCGGCCTCCCGACCGACGACGACGGCTCACGTGACGACCCGATGGTCGGGCAGAACATGATCTCCTGCACCCACCACCGGCACGACTTCGACGCGCTCCGCGCCGCCCCGACCCGCATCGTGGTCGGCGTCGGCGCCGACTCCGCCGCCGTGATGTCCGGACGCGCGGCCGTGGCCGTGGCCGAGCGGCTGGGGGTCGCGCCGACCACCTTCCCGGGCGACCACGGCGGTTTCCTGGGCGGGGAGTATGGGCAGTCGGGCAAGCCGGACGAGTTCGCCGCCACCCTGCGGGACGTCCTGACCGGCTGACGCCGGTCAGGACCGCCACGTCAGACCCGCCACACCCCGGTCGCCGCAGCGGCCGCCGCGTAGTCGGCGAAGTCCCGCGCCGGGCGGCCGAGCACCCGCTCGACGTCGCCGGTGGCGACCGCGTTGCGGCCGTCCAGCACCCGGGTGAACAGCTCGGTCAGCGGCTCGACCTCCTCGGCCGGGACGCCCGCGGCGAGCGCCGCCTCGCGGTACTCGCCGGCGGTCACCGGCACGTAGACGACCGGGCGGCCGGCGGCCCGGCCGATCTCGGCGGCCGCCTCGGCGAAGGTGAGCGAACGGGGCCCGGTCAGCTCGTAGGTGGCGCCGGCGTGGCCGTCGCCGGTCAGTGCGGCCACGGCCACGTCCGCGATGTCCTCGGCGTCGACGAACGGCTCGGGGACGTCGCCGGCGGGCAGGGCGATGACCCCGTCGAGCACCGGCCCGAGGAGGAAGTGCTCGCTGAAGTTCTGGGCGAACCAGCTGGCCCGGATCACGGTGGCGTCCGGGAAGGCGGCCTGCACGGCCTTCTCGCTCACGACCGCCTCCTCCTCGCCCCGCCCGGACAGCAGCACCAGCCGCCGGACCCCGTGGGCGGCGGCGGCCGCGGCGAGCCCGCCGAGGGTGTCGGCGGCGCCCGGGAACGCCAGGTCGGGGTAGTAGACGACGTACGCCGCACCGGCGCCCCGCAGGGCGTCGTCCCAGGTGGCGGGGTCGTTCCAGTCGAAGCGCGGCGAGCCGGACCGGGACCCGATGCGCACGGGGAGCCCCCGCGCCCGCAGGCGAGCGGCGACGCGTCGCCCGGTCTTGCCGGTCCCGCCGAGCACGAGGATCGGGGCGGTGGTGGTGGTGTCGTTGTCGGTCATGACCCCAGTCAGCCGCACCACGGCGAGACTCTCCATAGCTGAGACGATCAAAAACATGCGTCATCGTCTACGCCCCGCGTCGCCGCTCGTTGGCCCCCGAACGCGTTTTGTCCCCGGGAACGGTCGCCATAGCGACCGTTCCGCGTACAAAAGCGCTCAGCGGAAGCCACCCGCCACGGGTGATGCCCGGCGGCTCGGTCGCCGTTGAATGAGCCGGTGACCAGCACCACGGCCGGGGGTCGACGCGGCACGCTGAACATGCGCCAGGCCGCGTTCATCGGGGTCGGGGCGATGGTCGGGGCCGGCGATCTCGGGAGGACAGGGATGCGACGAGTGACGCTGGCCGTCTGTGCGGCGCTGTTGGTCGCCGGCTGTGGCGGCGACGACGGCGACAGCGGCGGCGGCACCACCACCGAGCTGGATCCGGTGGAGGCGGCGCAGCGCCGCGTGTCCGCGGCCGAGGACGAGCTCGCCGAGGCGCAGGCCGCGTTCGACGACGCCAGCACGGCGTTCTGCGACGACAGCCAGAGCTACGTCGAGAGCGTCGACCGCTACGGCAGCCTGTTCGGCGACGAGGCGGTGACCGTCGGCGACGTGACGACCGCGGGCGCCGACCTGTCCGAGCCCGCGCGAGGCGGTGCAGACGAGCGCGGACGACGTCCTCGCCGCCCACGACCGGGTCGGCCAGGCCGAGCAGGAGCTGGCCGAGGCGGAGGCCGCTCTGGCCGAGGCCGAGTCGGGGACCTCGGCGCCGGACGAGCCCGAGACCACCGAGACCACCGAGCCGCTGGTGCCCGAAGCCACGGTCGACCGGGTGAAGACGGCCGAGGACGACCTGGACTCGGCCTTCGCGGGCGTCTCCCCGGACACGCCCCTCAGCGAGGCGACCGAGAAGGTGAACGCGGCTGCGTTCGCCCTGCAGGTGGCGTGGCTGCGCCTGTTCGCCGACGCCGGCTGCCTGACCGACGAGCAGCAGGCCTCGGCCGTCGACGCGGTGGCCGCGTACACGACCGCCCTGCAGACCGACCTCGCCACCGCCGGCTACCTGGACGAGGGAGGGATCGATGGCATCTACGGCCCCGCCACGGTCGAGGCCGTCGAGGAGCTGCAGCGCGACAACGACCTGCCCGTCACCGGGTTCGTCGACAGGGCCACCGCGGCCGCCCTCGACGCCGCCGTCGAAGCCGCGGGCGGCGAGGCCGCCACCCAGGCCGTCGCCGACACGGCCGCCCTGCAGGCTGCGCTCGCCCTCGCCGGCTACTGGACCGGGCCGATCGACGGCCAGTGGACCGACGCACTGACCGCCGCGCTCGCATCCCTCCAGACCGACCTCGGCGTCCCGGCCACCGGCGTCGTCGACGCGGCCACGCTCGAGGCCATGCAGCGGGCCATCGAGGAGGCCCGTACGCCGCCGACGACCGAGCCGCCCGCCACGGAGCCGCCGGCCAGGGACTCCGGCGACGATGGATCCACGGAGACCACTGAGGAATGATCGCAGTGACGCACTGGAGGTAGTGATGATCGACCTGGCCGACGAGGCCGACGCCGCGGCGTGGGTCACGGCCTGAGGCCGCCGGGGTCAGCGCCCTGAGGCCCAGCGTCGTCGTCCCCGGGCTGGAGGTCCTGTCGTCCTACCGGGCGCCCTGGCTGCGCCGGGACCTGGTCGCGGGCCTGGTCCTGACCGCCCTGCTCGTCCCGCAGGGCATGGCGTACGCGGAGCTGGCCGGGTTGCCGCCGATAACGGGGCTCTACACGACCGTCCTCTGCCTGGTCGGCTACGCGCTGTTCGGCCCGTCCAAGATCCTCGTGCTCGGGCCGGACTCGTCGCTGGGCCCGATGATCGCGGCCACCCTCCTCCCACTCGTCGGCGCGCAGGGCGACCCCGTGCGGGCCGTCGCGCTCGCCTCGGCACTGGCGCTGATGGTCGGCGCGATCCTGGCCGCGGCCGGTCTGGCCCGGCTCGGCTTCATCGCCGACCTGATCTCCAAGCCCACGATCATCGGGTACATGAACGGCCTGGCCCTGACGATCCTGGTCGGCCAGCTCCCCAAGCTGTTCGGCTTCTCCACGGAGGGCGACAGCTTCCTGGCCGAGCTGGGCGGGTTCCTGCGCGGGGTGGCCGACGGCGACACCGTGGCGGCCTCGCTGGCGGTCGGGGCGGCCGGGCTGGTGCTGATCCTGGCCCTCCAGCGCTGGCGCCCGCGGGCCCCGGCCGTGCTGCTGGCCGTCGTGCTGTCGATCGGCGCGGCCGCGGCCTTCGACCTCGCGGAGCACGGCGTGTCGCTCGTGGGCGTGTTGCCGCAGGGGTTCCCGCCCTTCACGCTGCCCCGGATCGGGCTCGAGGACCTCGGCCCGCTGGTGGGTGGCGCGCTCGGCATCGCGCTCGTGTCGGTGACCGACACGATCTCGACCGCGTCGTCGTTCGCCGCCCGCCATGGCGAGGAGGTGGACGGCCAGCGGGAGATGATCGGGATCGGGGCCGCCAACATCGCCGCCGGGCTGTTCCAGGGGTTCCCGGTGAGCACGAGCGGCTCGCGCACCGCGGTCGCCGAACAGTCCGGCGCCAAGACGCAGGTGACGGGCCTGGTCGGCGCCGGGGCGATCGTGCTCATCCTGCTGTTCCTCCCCGGCCTGCTGCGCAACCTCCCGCAGCCGACCCTCGCCGCCGTGGTGATCACGGCGTCGCTCTCGCTGGCCGACGTCCCCGCGACGCTGCGGCTGCGGCGGGTGCGCCGGTCCGAGTTCACGCTCAGCATCGCGGCCTTCCTCGGTGTCGTCCTGCTCGGCGTCCTGCCGGGCATCGCGATCGCCGTCGCCCTGTCGATCGCCAACGTCTTCCGGCGGGCGTGGTGGCCCCACCAGGCGGTGCTCGGCCGGGTCCGCGGCCTGGCCGGCTACCACGACGTGGCCAGCTATCCCGATGCAGCACGGCTGCCGGGCTGCGTCATCTTCCGCTTCGACGCCCCGCTGTTCTTCGCCAACGCCCGCACCTTCCGCGACCAGATCCGGGCGCTGGCCCGGGCGGAGCCGGCCCCGGCGTGGATCATCGTCGCCGCCGAGCCGATCACAGACGTCGACACGACCGCCGCCGACGTGCTCCGGGACCTGGCCGAGGACCTGCACGAGCGGGGCGTCCGCCTGGTCTTCGCCGAGCTGAAGGACCCGGTCCGCAACAAGATCGAGCGCTACGGCATGGTCGACGTCATCATCGAGGACCGCCTGTTCCCGACGATCACCCAGGCGGTCAAGGCGTTCGAGCGGGAGACCGGGGCGGAGTGGGATCCCCCGCACCCGGCGCCGGACGCATCGGGACGCTAGGTGTCGTCGTCGACCACCAGGCCGATCTGCTCGAACACCGCCAGCTCGTCCCAGTACTGGCGCACGGAGCAGATCCGGTCGCCGCGGAACTCGGCGACGGTGACCCCGTTGGCCGTGACGCGGATGCCGGTGGGCTCGACGACCGTGCCCCCGGCCAGCGCCAGCGGGCCCGAGTGGGTCATCGCGACGCTCCACTCGGCGCAGGCGTAGTCGCCGCCGACGTCGAGCGGCGCCACCTCCAGCTCGACGTCGGAGAACGCCTGGTCGCGCCGCTCCAGCTCGGCGACCAGCTCGGCGCGCGACGACACGGCGAGCGCCGGCGTCCACGCCCTGACGTCGTCGGTGGTGAGATCCGCCAGGGCGTCGGGGTCGCCCTCCAGCCCGGCGCGCAGGGCGCGCATCAGCGCGGTCGCCCGCGCCGCGTTCGACGTCACGTAACGGTCTCGTCGTGCCCGAGCACCCGGGCCTTGGCGGTGGCGAACTCGTCGTCGGTCAGTGCGCCGGACCCGTGGAGGGCGGCCAGCTCCTTCAGCCGGGCGATCGGGTCGTCCGGTTCGGCCGGCGGCGCATCCGCGGGTGCGTACTGCGGGACCTGATGGGTCGCCGAGTACGCCTGCTGCAGCTGCATGTTGTAGCGGTCCTGGTCCATGCGCTGCCGTGGCCGCCGGAATGGCATGTACGTCTGGCGGGGCCGGTACAGGAACAGCATCGCGGCCTCCCGGCGGCGTCAGGAGGCGAGGACCTTGGCCTTCTGGGCGTCGAACTCCGCCTGGGTGAGGATGCCCTGATCCTTGAGCTCGGCGAGGTCCTTCAGCTGCTGCACCATGTCGGGCGCCGGCGCGGCGGGGGCCGGCGGCGGTGGGGCAGGCTGGGCATACTGCGGCTGCGCGGCCTGCTGCTCTTGGTACTGCGCCTCCTCCTGCTGGTTCCAGCGGTTGGCCTGGCGGCGCGAGACCCTGTTGGAGACCGCGGTCGCGGTGCCGGCGACGACGGCCGTGCGGGCCACGCCTCGCATGAGTCCGGGCATGTTGGGAGTCCTTTCGCTATCGGATCAGTCGCCGGACGCTTCGATGGCGTCGAGCGTCTCGGCCAGGGCGTCGAGCGGGACGTAGCCGGCGGCCACGACCTCGGCGCCGCCGCGGCGCAGCGCCTGGGTGAAGTTGCGGGCCCAGCGGTTCTCGAACAGCAGGATGGCCGCCGCCGAGCCGGGAGCGATCGCGGAGGCCGCCTCGGCCATGTCGCTCTCGTCGATGAGGCCGGAGGACGCGCCCTCGAACACCGCCAGGTCGAGCGTGCCGTCGCCGTCGAGGTCGGTCACCTCGATCGCGGTGAGCGCCCCGTCCTCGTCGCGGGTGACGAAGAGCAGGTCGAGGATGGTGATCAGCCCCTGCTCGACCAGGTCGACCAGGTTCGACAGGCCCTCGCCCGTCATCTTCTCGCGCTGGAACTCGACGATCAGGTAGCTGACCGGTCCGATCGCCTCGTCATCGTCTGACATCAACCGACTCCCTCTCTCGCGTCCGCGGGCAGCAGTATCGCGCGGGTCGAAGGTTTTCCACGCGGAATCGGTCGCCATGGCGACCGATTCCGCGGTAGAAAACGCGTCTAGCCCCCGTCCGCCAGGTGCTGGCGCAGGACGTAGGGGAGGATGCCGCCGTGGTGGTAGTAGGCGGCCTCCATCGGGGTGTCGAGGCGGGCCACGACCGGGATCTCGCTGCCGTCGTCGGCGGACACCGGGACCCGGGCGCCGATGAGCGACTCCGGGTCGGCGGCCGCCAGGCCGGAGATCGTGAACCGCAGGCCGGCGACCCGGTCACCGTCGTCGAGGCCCAGCGACGCCAGCGTGGCACCGTCGGCCATTTGCAGCGGCAGGACGCCCATCCCGATCAGGTTCGAGCGGTGGATGCGCTCGAAGCTCTCGGCGATCACCGCCCGCACACCGAGCAGCGCCGTGCCCTTGGCCGCCCAGTCCCGCGACGAGCCCGAGCCGTACTCCCTGCCCGCCAGCACGACCAGCGGCACGCCGTCGGTCCGGTAGCGCTCGGCGGCGTCGTAGATCGACAGCTCCTCGCCCGACGGCAGGTGGCGCGTCACCCCGCCCTCCGTGCCCGGGGCGAGGCGGTTGCGGATGCGGCGGTTGGCGAACGTGCCCCGGATCATCACCTCGTGGTTGCCCCGGCGCGACCCGTACGAGTTGAAGTCGGCACGGTCGACCCCCGCGGCCACCAGCCACCGGCCCGCCGGGCTGTCGGGGTGGATGGCGCCCGCCGGCGAGATGTGGTCGGTGGTCACGCTGTCGCCCAGCAGGGCGAGCGGCCGGGCGCCGACGATGTCCGCCAGCGGCGGCGGCTCCTCGGGCATGGCGTCGAAGTACGGCGGCAGCCGGACGTAGGTCGACGTGTCCGACCAGTCGTAGTCGCCGCCGGCCGCCGCCGGCAGGCTGCGCCACTGCTCGTCGCCGTCGAACACCCGGCCGTACGCCTCCCGGAACATGTCCGACGCCAGCGACGACTCCACGACCTCGTTGACCTCCGCCGCGGTCGGCCACACGTCCCGCAGGAACACGGGCGACCCGTCCGCACCGGTGCCGAGTGGCTCGGTGGTCAGGTCGAGGTCCATCGTCCCCGCCAGCGCGTACGCCACCACGAGCGGCGGCGACGCCAGGTAGTTCATGCGCACGTCGGGGTTGATCCGGCCCTCGAAGTTGCGGTTGCCCGACAGCACCGACACCAGCGCCAGGCCGTGCTCGGTGGCGGCCCGGGCGACCGGCGGTGGCAGCGGGCCCGAGTTGCCGATGCACGTCGTGCACCCGAAACCGACCACGTCGAAGCCCAGCTTGGCCAGGTCGGCGAGCAGGCCGGCCCGGTCGAGGTAGTCGACGACGACCTTCGACCCCGGCGCCAGCGACGTCTTGACCCAGGGCCGCCGGGACAACCCCCGCTCGACCGCCTTCCGGGCCACCAGGCCGGCGGCCACCATGACCTGGGGGTTGGACGTGTTGGTGCAGCTCGTGATGGCCGCGATGGCGACGTGACCGTGGTCGAGGGTGACCTCGATCTCCTCGTCGACCCCGGCGCTGGCGTCGAGCCGCACGGGCACCCGCTGGTGCGGCCGATCGGCGCCGTCGCGGGCGCCGCGGGGCGCTACGTCGGGCTCGGGGGCGTGCTGGGCGTGGTCGTGGCCGTCGAGCGTCGCGGACGGCGGGTCGCTGGCCGGGAAGGACGCGGCGTCGGCCTCGTCGTAGGTGTGGGTGATCGACACCGGCCGGGCTCCCGCCTCGTCCGGCAGCGAGTCCAGCAGGGCGACGGCGAACCGGTCCCGGGCCTCCCGCAGCGGCACCCGGTCCTGGGGCCGGGCCGGGCCGGCGATCGACGGCTCGACCGTCGCCAGGTCGAGCGCCAGCGTCTCGGAGAACACCGGCTCGGCGGCCGGGTCGTGCCACAGGCCCTGCTCCTTGGCGTACGCCTCGACCAGCGCCACCTGCGCCTCGGACCGGCCGGTGAACCGCAGGTAGCGCAGCGTCTCGTCGTCGATCGGGAACATCGTGGCGGTCGAGCCGTACTCCGGCGACATGTTGCCGATCGTCGCCCGGTTCTCCAGCGGGACGTTGGCCACGCCCGGCCCGTAGAACTCCACGAAGCTGCCCACCACCCCGTGCGCCCGCAGGATGCTGGTGACGGTCAGCACCAGGTCGGTGGCGGTGGTGCCCTCGGGCAGCTCCCCCGACAGCTTGAAACCCACCACCGACGGGATGAGCATCGAGATCGGCTGGCCGAGGAGCGCCGCCTCTGCCTCGATGCCGCCGACCCCCCAGCCCAGCACGCCGAGGCCGTTGACCATCGGGGTGTGCGAGTCGGTGCCCACGAGCGTGTCGGGGAACGCCTCGCCGCCCCGGGTCGCCACCACCGTGGCCAGGTAC
Organism: uncultured Acidimicrobiales bacterium; assembly: GCA_963830865.1. Taxonomy (GTDB): domain Bacteria; phylum Actinomycetota; class Acidimicrobiia; order Acidimicrobiales; family VFJN01; genus ZC4RG19. The sequence goes on from CAWHNU010000007.1 coordinate 301,969, forward strand.
TCCAGGTTGACCTGGTGGCAGATCCCGGTGGCCGGGGGCACGACCCGGAACTGGCCGAACGCGTTCTGGCCCCAGCGCAGGAACTGGTAGCGCTCCAGGTTGCGCTGGTACTCCAGCTCGGCGTTGCGGGCCAGCGCCTCGGGCCGGCCGAACACGTCGACCTGCACCGAGTGGTCGATGACCAGGTCGGCGGGGATCAGCGGGTCGAGGCCCTGGGGATCGCGGCCCCGCTCGGCCACGGCATGGCGCATGGCGGCCAGGTCGACCACCGCCGGCACGCCGGTGAAGTCCTGCATGAGCACCCGGGCCGGCAGGAACGAGATCTCCCGGCCGCCCGCGGTGGCCTCGTCGCCGCCGTCCCAGCCGGCCAGCGCGGCCACGTCGTCGTCGCCGACGCGCACGCCGTCCTGGTTGCGGAGCAGGTTCTCCAGCAGCACCTTCAGCGAGTACGGCAGCCGCCCGACCGCGAAGTCGTCCTCGAGGGCGCCGAGCCGCTGGATCCGGTAGTCCTCACCGCCCGCGGAGAGCGTGCCTCGGGCGTCGATCGCCATGTCGTGACCTCCGGGAGAGCCCGCTGCGGGCACGGTAGCGACCCGCGGGGCCGAGTGCGGCGGCCAGCCATGCCACGAGCGCCAGCGCCGCGCCCGCCTCGACGACCCAGCCGTCCGGGCGCTCGTTCTGGATCCGCCCGTGGAACCGGTCGAACCACTCCGGGTACGGCGACCGGCCGAAGAAGTGGCGCCCGACCTTGTCCATGTCGATCACGCACGCCCCGGCGATGGCCGCCGCGACCGCCGGCCGGGCCGCCCGGGGCGCGGCGGCCAGCGCCGCGGCGCACACCGCCAGACCGACCGTCCCGTCGACGCGGGCCACGGCGACGAACTCCTCCCACGACCGGTCCTCGTCGCCCCAGTGCGGGCAGCAGTCCATCACCAGGTGGGACGCCAGGCCGGCGGCGAACGCCACCGCCGGGCGCCGCACGGCCAGGCCGATGGCCGTGCCGGCCAGCGCGTGGTTGGTGATGAACACCGCCCGCCCGCCCCCGGGCCCTCAGTCGGGCTCGCGGGCCCGGCTGGGCGCCACCCGGGGCGGCTCGTTCGGCATCTTGGGGTAGACCGGCGGCCACGGGGCGTCCATCAGCCCGTTCGCCATGTCGCGCTCCGACCACGCCAGCAGCGGCTCGATCGACTGGGGCTCGGCGCTCATCGGCGCCCACGGATCGCCGTGCTCGCGGACGAGGCCGGGCACGGTGTCGATCGTGAGGGCGTCGGGATCGATCTCGGCCAGCGCATCCCACGACAGCGGCGTCGACACCTGGGCGCCGACCCGGGAGCGGGCCGACCAGGCCCCGAACACGGTCTTGTGCGGGGCGTTCTGGTTGTAGTCGACCAGGATGCGGGCGCCCCGCTCCTCCTTCCACCAGGCGGCGGTGAGCAGGTCGGGGCGCCGCCGCTCCAGCTCGCGGGCCACGGCCACCGCGGCCACGCGCACCTGGTACGAGTCCCAGCGGGGCTCCAGCCGGGCGTACACGTGGACCCCCCGGCTGCCGGTCGTCTTGGGGAACGACGCGATGCCGACCTCGTCCAGCAGCGACCGCAGCTCGAAGGCCCCGGCCACCGCCTCGGCGAACCCGGTTCCGGGCTGGGGGTCGAGGTCGAGCCGCAGCTCGTCGACATGGTCCTCGTCGGACACGTCGGCCCGGAACGGCCACACGTGGAAGCCCAGGCAGCCGATGTTGACCGCCCAGATCAGGTGGGCCACGTCGGACGCCACCAGGGCCCGCGACGGCGTGCCGTTCACCGTGCGCACGACCGTGGTCGTCAGCCAGTCGGGGGCGTTGTCCGGCACCCGCTTCTGGAAGAACGACGAGCCCCCCGCCCCCTCCGGGAACCGCTGCATGAGCGTCGGTCGGCCCCGCATGGCGCGCATCAGCGGCTCCTCGACCGCCAGGTAGTAGCGGACGAGGTCGAGCTTGGTCTGGCCCTGCTGCGGGAAGAACACCTTGCCCGGGCTGGTGACCCGCATCTCCCGGCCCGCGGCCTCGACGATCTCGACGGTTTGCTTGGCCATCCGACCGGCACGGTAGCCGGGCCCGGCCGCCGCCCCTACCAGCCCCGCAGGTCGACGGGCCAGGTCTCGACGACCTCGCCGCCACCCTCGCCGTTGTTGTCGCCCATGCCGGCCACGACCACGAGGTTCTCGTGCATGGCCACGGTGGGGTCGACGTGGGCGGGCAGCACCCGGACCCGATCGCCGACGTTCACCGGCCGCTCGGGCCGGGTACCGAACGTGATGTGCTCGTCGGACACGAACCAGCACCGGCCGGCGTCGACCACGGTCGGGTCGCCGTGGTCCATCGCCAGCGCCTTGAGCCCGCCGTCGAGCACCGCCCAGCCGCCGGCGTTGACCGAGATCACGGTCGTCCACAGGTAGAGCGCCGGGCGGAAGGCCGGGCGTGGGGCAGGTACTCGGTGTCCATCAGGCAGTACGAGCCGGCCTGGATCTCGGTCGCCCACGGGTTGCAGTCGTAGGTGCCGGTCCCGCCGGCGGACACGACGTCGCCCCCGGTGTCCTCCCGGGCCGCCAGCAGCACGGCCATCGACTCCTCGACCGCCGCCACCTTCTTGTCGCGGGGCTCGCGCATCAGGTGGCCCTCGTAGCCCATGACGCCCCGCACGGTGAGGCCCCGGGCCCGGGCGCGGGCGGCCAGGCGGCCTGCGTCGGTGGGGTCGCAGCCGCAGCGCGGGAGCCCGACGTTGACGTCGACCAGCACCTCCCGCACGCCGCCGTCCGCGGCCGCGTCGACCGTGGCGTCGGAGTCGACGGCGACGGTCACGCGGGCAGCGCCCGCCGCGGCCAGGGCGCCGAGGCGGCGGCAGTCGAGCACCTCGTTGGCCAGCAGCAGGTCGCCGCCGAGGCCCGCGGCGGCCATCCCCTCCATCTCCCGGACGGTGGCGCAGCAGAACGTGCGGTGCCCCGCCTCGGCCAGCCGGCGGGCCAGCGCGGTCGACTTGAACGCCTTGACGTGGGGCCGGAGGCGGGCGCCCGGGTGCGCGGCCGCCATGGTGGCGACGTTGTGGTCGAACGCGGGGCGGTCGACCACCAGGGCCGGGGTCGGGAGGTCGGCGAGCCTCACGCCCGGCGACGTTATCGAGACATACGGAGCCCCACCCGGCGACGAAGACATGGTGAACGAAGTGTGGAACCCGGACGGCGCCGACGGCGGCTGCCTTGCATCTTCACGGTGCGTCGACTGTGCTGTCCGGTACGTGGTGATCGGCGGGCAATTGCCCGCCGATCGGCGGATCCATGGAGGGAACGAGCGTGAGACGACTTCGGCAGACGCGCGAGGCGCCCAAGGCACGGCCCGGTCGGGCCCTGCGGCGCTGGTCGGCCGGGTTGCTGGTCGCCGCACTGGCCCTCGGCGGCTCGGCCACCGCGGCCGGCGCCCAGACGCCGCCCCCGCCCGGCACCGGGCCGGCGCAGCCGCTCCCGCCGATGGACAACGTCTTCCCGATCCCCGCGCCGTACGAGGCGTCGTTCACCGACAGCTGGCACGCCTGCCGCGGCGACGGCTGCAGCCGGCAGCACAAGGGCAACGACATCCTGGCCGACGCGGGCACGCCCGCGGTCGCGGTCGAGCCCGGCGTCATCGCCAAGGCCAACGACAGCGACACCGGCCTCGGCGGCATCACGCTGTGGCTGCTCGGCGACTCGGGCGTGACCTACTACTACGCCCACAACGCCGAGAACCTGGTCACCGAGGGCCAGCGGGTGTCGCGGGGTCAGATGATCGCCCGGGTCGGGACCACCGGTAACGCCAAAGGCGGGGTGGCGCACATCCACTTCCAGATCAACGTGTGCGGGCGCACCGACTCGAGCGAGCCGTGCACGGTCAACCCGTACGACTTCCTGCGGTCCTGGGTGCCCGCCATGGTCGACGGCGGCGCCGACGGCGTGGCCTGGTACGACCCGGCGACGGCCGCCTGGGGCCTGCGCAACGACAGCGGCTCGGCGCTGACGCCGGTCACGTTCGGCCCGGCGGGCGTGCCCGACGTCCTGCCCCTGGCCGGCGACTGGGACGGCGACGGCGCCGACTCGGTCGGCCTCTACCAGCGCTCGGACGCCACGTTCCACCTCCGCGACGACGAGGGCGTCGACATGGCGCCGGTCGCGTTCGGCACGCCGGGGCGGCCCGACGTGTGGCCGTTCGCCGGCGACTTCGACGGCGACGGCCGCGACACGGTGGGCATCTACCAGCAGTCCGACGCCACCTTCTCGATCCTGGTCGACGGCGGGGTCCGGTCGGCGCCGTTCGCGCTCGGCACGGCCTGGCGCAACGACGCCGTGCCGGTCGTCGGCGACTGGGACGGCAACGGCCGCGACTCGGTCGGCGTCTACCAGCAGGCCGACACGACCCTGTCCCTGGTCGACGACAGCGGCGCACCGATCGACCCGGCGACGGTGGCCCGCCCGGCGCCGCCGGCCGGGACCAACCCGTTCGACGCCTTCCCGGTCGCGGGCGACTGGGACGGCGACGGCCGCGACACGGTCGGGCTGATGGTCCGGAGCGCCGACGAGTTCACCCTGCCGTCGCCGACCCCCGAGGACCCGGCCGCGGCCCGGACGGTCGCCACCGACCCGACCGAGTCCGCCCCGACCGTGCTGCCGGTCGCCGGCGACTGGAACGGCAACGACCTGGTCACGATCGACGAGCTGCGCCAGATCTTCGGTCCGCTGCCCGACGAGGCGAAGGTGATCGAGGGCCTGCCGGCGCTCAACGAGGCCATGCTGCGGGCCGGCATCACGACCCCCGCCCGCAAGGCGGCGTTCCTGGCCACACTGCGCAGCGAGTCGGGCTTCCGCTACGACGCCGTCGAGGCGGGCAACACGTCCCGGTACCGGGGCCGGGGGTTCATCCAGATCACCGGCTCGACCAACTACCGGGCCGCGGGCCGCTTCTTCGGCATCGACCTGGCGACCAACCCCGACTGGGCCACGAACGGCCTGGTCAGCCCGGCGATCGCCACCTGGTACTGGACGGTCGCCCGCAACATCAACATGGCCGCCGACAGGCTCGACATGGCTGCGGTGAACATCGCGGTCGGCTACCGGCCGAGCATGCAGCGCGACACGATCCGGTGCTCCGACTTCATGGCGGTGCTGCGCTACTACAGCGGCGGCGCGGTGCCCGAGGGCACGAACTGCACCCGCACGGCGGCGTCCCGCCGGCTGGCGTTCGCCGCCGCGGTGCCGGCCTCGCCGGTCAGCCCGATCAGCGGCGGCCCCGCCCCGACGGCCCCGGGCACGGTCACGCTCGACGTGGCGGCGCTGCCGCCGATGCCGCCGTCCCCGGCCCCGGTGGTGCCGACCACCCCGACGGCGCCGACCAGCCCGACCGCCCCGACGGGCCCGCCGCCGACCGACCCGGGCCCGCCGCCGACCGACCCGAGCGCCACCACCCCGCCGTCGGAACCGGAGTCGACGCCGTCGACCGAGGCGCCCTCGACGTCGACCACCGAGGCGCCAACGTCGACCGAGGCGCCCTCGTCGACCGAGGCGCCCTCGTCGACGGCGGCGCCGGCCGCCCCGGACGAGTCGACCAGCAGCACGCCGACGACCGCCGTCGTCCCCGACTCGACCACCTCGACCACGCTGTTCCAGAGCCAGTACCCGTAGCGCTTCCCGGTCTCGCGTTCTGTCCCCGGACGTGGTCGCCAGAGCGACCACTTCCGGGGACAAAACACCTCCGTCAGATGCGGGCCGCCACCTCGGCCAGCAGCGCGGCGCGCTCGGCGTCGGTGGCCGTGGGCAGCCGGGTCCAGCTGCCGTCGGGCTCCTTGAGGTCGGCGGTGCGCTCTGCCTCCGAGCCGTGGAAGTGCAGGAACGCGCGCGAGCCGCGGTAGAAAGTCCCCGGCCGCTTGCCCCGCTCGGTCAGCCCGGGCACGGCGCGGAGCGCGTCGAGCAGGTCGTCGTGGGAGGCGGAGCCAGGCACCGGCCCAGTCTGGTCCGCGGCGCCCGCGCCGCGGTAGGAATGCGCCCATGGCCCGGCCCACCGCTGCCGACGAGCTGTTCGTCCACCAGGCACCCGTGCTCCTCGACCAGGTCGCCGCCCGGCACGACCACTGGCGGGAGAGCTACTTCTTCGACGTCCACGACCCCTCCGGTGAGGGCGACGCCGTGTTCTTCACGGTGGCCCGCTACCCGGCGCGGGGCATGATGGACTCGCTGCAGATGGGGCGGGTCGGCGGCGAGCAGGTGCTCGGCTACCTCGACCGCCCCGACGACGGCGACCCCCACACCACCGCCGTTCCCGGTGCCCGGGTCGAGGTGGTACGCCCGTGGGAGGAGGTCCGCCTATGGGCCGACCCCGAGGCGTCCCCGCTCGGCCTCGACCTGGTGTTCCGGGCCCGGACGGCCCCGTACGGCCTGCGGCGCGGCACGCTGTGGGAGGGCGACGACCTGATCTGGGACCAGAGCCACATCCTCCAGTCGGGCAGCTACGCCGGCAGCTACACCGCCGGCGGCGTCACCCGGGAGGTCGACGGCTGGGTCGGCCAGCGCGACCACTCGTGGGGCGTGCGCGACCACGGGCGCTGCCCGTTGTGGCTGTGGTTCCAGATCCAGCTCGACGACGGGTTCCTCGGGGTCTGGCACTGGGAGCGGGCCAACGGGTCCCTCGTGTACACCGACGGCTGCTGGGCCGGCGCCGGCGGCGGCGAGCCGGTGCCGGTCGTCCGCTTCGACCACGACGTGGCCTGGGTCGGCGCCGACGGTCAGCCCGTGGCCTACGGCGAGCACGGCGAGGCGGTCGCCGGGGTGGCCGGCACCTGCGCCTTCGCCCTGGAGGACGGCCGACGCGTCGCGGTCGAGGCGACCGGCAGCTTCGCCCGGCCCTACGAGCCGTTCCAGCGCGGCGGACTCAACCTCGTGACCGTCCGCACCGACGACGGCCGGCGGGGCACGGCGATCTACGAGGTGACCGGCTCCCGCCACCACCACTTCTTCCCGGGCCCGTAGCAAACGCGGGAATCGCCCGTAACCTCCGCGCCATGCGGATCGGCGTGGTGTTCCCCCAGACCGAGATCGGCGTGGACGCCGGGGGCGTCCGGGCCTACGCCCAGGGCGTCGAGGCGCTCGGCTTCACCCACGTGCTGGCCTACGACCACGTGCTGGGCGCCGACCCGGCCGTGCACGCCCCCTGGTCCGGGCCCTACAACGTGGCGACCACGTTCCACGAGCCATTCGTGCTCTACGGCTACCTGGCCGCGCTCGTCGGGCTGGAGCTGGTCACCGGGATCATCATCCTGCCCCAGCGCCAGACCGCGCTCGTCGCCAAGCAGGCGGCCGAGGTCGACCTGCTGACCGGTGGGAACTTCCGCCTCGGGGTCGGCATCGGGTGGAACGCCGTCGAGTACGAGGCCCTGGGCCAGCGGTTCGACCGCCGGGGGCGGCGGCTCGACCGAGCAGGTCGGCCTGCTGCGGCGGCTGTGGACCGAGCCGTCCCTCACCTTCTCCGGCGAGTTCGACACGGTGACCGGGGCCGGGCTGGCCCCGCTGCCGGTGCAGCGGCCGATCCCCGTGTGGATGGGCGGCAGCTCCGACGCGGCCTACCGGCGCATCGGCCGCATGGCCGACGGCTGGTTCCCGCAGGTGGCGCCGGGCGAGCACCTCGACCGGGCCCTGGCGGTGATCGCCGCGGCCGCGACCGAGGCCGGGCGCGATCCGGCGGCGATCGGCATGGAGGGCCGGGTGACCTGGGCGCCCGACGACCCCGACCGCCTCGCCCGGCAGGTGGAGCGGTGGCGGGCCGCGGGGGCCACCCACCTGGGCGTCAACACCATGGGTGCCGGCCTCGGCGGGCCCGACGGCCACCTGGACGGCCTGGCCCGGGCGGCCGAGGTGGCCGGCGTGAAGCCGGCATAGCGCGCGGGCCAAGTGCCGGCGGTGGGATTCGAACCCACACTTGACAGGACCTAAACCTGTTCTCTCTGCCAGTTGGAGTACGCCGGCCGGGCGTGTCAGCTTACGGCCCGAGGCCGCTACCCTCAGCGGCCGTGAGCTTGATCCTGCCGACCGCCCAGAACACCTCGTTCGTCAGCCCGACCCACGAGATCTTCAACCGCCTCCTGCGGGAGCGCATCATCTTCCTCGGCAGCGAGGTCGACGACGACATCGCCAACGTCACCTGCGCCCAGCTGCTGCACCTGGCGGGCGAGGACAGCGACCAGGACGTCTGGGTCTACATCAACAGCCCGGGCGGGTCGGTCACGGCCGGCATGGCCATCTACGACACCATGCAGTTCATCGAGCCCGACGTGGCCACCGTGTGCATGGGCCTCGGCGCCTCGATGGGCCAGTTCCTGCTGTGCGCGGGCGCCAAGGGCAAGCGCTACGCCCTGCCGCACGCCCGCATCATGATGCACCAGCCGTCCGGCGGGTTCCGGGGCCAGGCGGCCGACATCGCCATCCAGGCCGAGCAGCTGCTCTACGTCAAGCAGCTCATGGCCGAGCGCATCGCGTTCCACACGGGCCAGAACGTCGACCAGATCCTGGCGGACTCCGAGCGCGACCGCTGGTTCACGGCCGAGCAGGCCAAGGACTACGGCATCATCGACAACGTGATCGTCAAGCGCGGCGAGATGATCTGACGTTCATTCGTTTGACGCGGAATCGGTCGCTCCAGCGACCGTTTCCGCGTACAAAACGCGGGTGACCGCCGTGCGGCCGGCCTAGGCGGCGGCCGTGGCCAGGGAGCGCAGCTCGGCGACCGCGTGGTCGAGGCCCGCGGGGTCGCGGAACAGGGCCGAGCCTGCGACCAGCACGTTCGCGCCCGCCCGGACCGCACCCTGGACGGTGGCCGGCCCGATGCCGCCGTCGACCTCGAGGTCGCAGTCGTGGCCGCCGTCGACGATCATCTGCCGGATCCGGGCGATCTTGGGCTCCATCGTGGCGATGTAGTCCTGGCCGCCGAAGCCCGGGTTGACGGTCATGACCAGGACCATCGTGCACAGGTCGAGCACGTTGGCCACCGCCTCGACGGGCGTCGCCGGGTTGAGTGCCACGGCGGCCCGGGCACCCAGCTCGCGCAGCCGGCCGAGCGTCCGGTGCAGGTGGCGGGTCGCCTCGGCGTGGACGATGACCAGCTCGCAGCCCGCCTCGACGTAGCGGTGGGCGAGAGCGTCGGGGTCCTCGACCATCAGGTGGGCCTCGAACGGCACGGTCACCTGCGGCCGGCAGGCGGCGATCACGTCCGGGCCGAACGTCAGGTTGGGCACGAAGCGGCCGTCCATGACGTCCCACTGGATGCGATCGACGCCGGCCTTCTCCAGCGCCACGACCTCGTCGCCCAGCCGGGAGAAGTCGGCCGGGAGCACGGACGGGGCGATCTCGATCGGGCGGTCCACGCCGTCATCCTAGGGTGAGGCCGTGCCGGCCCCTTCGACCCCCCTCCGCGTCACCGGGATCGCCGTCGGCGGCGAGGGCGTGGCCCGCGAGCCCGACGGCCGGGTCGTGTTCATCGCGGGGGCGCTGCCCGGCGAGCTGGTGGCGGTCGAGATCGAGGACGAGCACCGGCGGCACGCCCGGGGCCGGGTGGCGGGGATCGTCGAGCCGGCCGCGGCCCGGGTGCCGCCCCCGTGCCCCCGCGTGGCCGAGGGCTGCGGCGGCTGTGGCTGGCAGCACGTCGAGCCGGCGGCCCAGTCGGCGCTCAAGCGGACGCTGGTGGCCGAGGCGCTCGACCGCCTGGGCGGGTTGCCCGACGCCGAGGTGGCGCCCGGGCCCCCGCTGCCGGCCACCGGCTACCGCACGACGCTGCGGGGCCTGGCCGACGGCGACGGCCGCTTCTGCCTCCGTCGCCACCACCGCCACGACCTGGTGCCGGTGCCCGGGTGCCTGGTCGCCCACCCGCTGGTCGCCGAGGTCGTGACCGACGGCCGGTTCCCGCCGGGGGCGGAGGTGATGGTCCGGGTCGGCGCCCGGACCGGCGACCGCATGGTCGTCGTCGACGGCGACGCCGTCGGCGAGGTCATGGTCCCCCCGGGGGTGCGGGTGGTCACCGGCGCCGCCCTCGCCGCCGGCCGGCGGGCCTGGCTGTTCGAGGAGGTGCACGGCGTCCGGCTGCGGGTGTCGGCCCGGTCGTTCTTCCAGGCCGGTCCCGACGGGGCCGAGGCCCTGGTCACGGCGGTGGCCGGCGTGCTCGGCGAGCTCCGCGACGGCGAGCGTCTGGCCGACCTCTACGGCGGCGTGGGCCTGTTCGCCGCCACGCTGGGCCGCCGGGGTCACGTCGAGGTGGTCGAGGGCTCGCCGTCGGCCGCGGCCGACGCCCGGGTCAACCTGGCCGACCTCGACGCCCGCGTGCTCCAGGGCGACGTCGCCCGCTGGCGGCCCCGCCGCATGGACGCGGTGGTGGCCGACCCGCCCCGCGCCGGCCTCGGGCCGGGCGGCGTGCGGGCCGTCGCCGGCACCCGGGCCGAGCGGCTCGCCCTCGTGAGCTGCGACGCCGCCTCGCTCGGCCGGGACGCGGCAGCTGCTCGCCGAGGCCGGATACCGGTTCGCGGGCGCCACGGTCCTCGACGTGTTCCCCCACACGCCCCACGTGGAGGTCGTGTCCGCGTTCGTGCGGCGGTGAGCGCACGTATCGCGCGGGCCCGGAACGGGCAATCCTGGGCGAGAGGCGGCTGCGGTCGCCCACATGACGCTCCGGCTGGAGGCGAGGAGCAGTGCACGGGCCCTCGCCTCTGGTCGGAGTTTCACGCGCACGAAGGGTGCTTGATCGTGTGCGCTTCTATCGGGATGCTCTCACCATGACGACCACGCCCGATGCCCCCGAAGCCACCGAGCCGACCGGGTCGAACGAGTCGACCGAACCGGCCGAACCGGCTGTCGAGCCGCCCCCGGAGCCCGCCGCCGAGCCGCCGCCCGAGTCGCCGCCGCCGGCCCACCGCCAGCCCTCGACCGGCCCCCTGCGGCTGCTGGCGATCCTGGTGATCATCGGCGGGGTGATCCTCATGGTCGCCGGCGTCTTCACGTGGTTCGTCGTCAAGGACCAGCTCAGCGACGAGAAGATCACCGTGTCCGACGACGCCGACCGCTTCGCCGGCGACGAGGTCGACGGGCCGTTCACCGCCTACGCCGAGGCCGACGTCATCAACGAGCACGCGCTCGAGGCGAGCGACGGTCAGACCTATGCCCAGCTCGACCAGGACGATCCCACCCGCGACACGGTGATGACCGCCTCGTTCCTGCGGGCGTCGCTGTTCACGTCGGTCGTGGCGTTCGGCACGGCGGCGTTCGCCGGCGGCATGGGCCTGCTGATGATCCTCATCGGCTGGGCGCTGCTCGCGGTCAACCGCTCGTTGAAGGCAGCGGCCGCCGCCACGTTCTAGCCCGCTGCAAGCGGGCGGCAACCGGTGTGCAAGCACCGGTCGGCAACCTGGCGTCCATGGAGACGTCATCCCCCGGTCTCCGCCGCCCCGACCTGCTCGATCTCGCCGACGATGGTGCGACCGACGGGTCGCTCGTCGGCGCCAAGGCCGCCAACCTCGCCCGCGCCCGGGCCGCCCGCCTCCCCGTCCTTCCCGGGGTCGTGCTCACGACCGCCTGGGACCACCGCGCCTGGTCGCACCCGGCCCGCATCGACCGCCCCGGCCCGGCCCGGGCGGCCTGGGACGCCCTCGGCGGCGACGGCCACAGCCTGGTCGTCCGGTCGTCGTCGACCAACGAGGACGGCGGCTCCTCGTCGATGGCGGGCGTGTTCACCTCGGTCCTCGACGTCGTCGACTGGGCGGGCTTCGTGACCGCCGTCGACGAGGTCCTCGCGTCCGGCCGGCGGGCCGCGATCGCCGACGCCCGCATGGCCGTGCTCGTCCAGCCCCAGCTCCACCCCCGGTGGGGCGGCGTGCTGTTCGGCGCCGACCCGATCACCGGCCGCACCGACCGGCTGCTGGTCTCGGCGGTCGAGGGCGGGCCGGACGCCCTGGTCAGCGGCGTGGACAGCGGCTGGACCGCGACCCTTTCCCGGCGCGGCCGGGTGCTCGACGACCAGAGCGACGGCGGCTTCCCCCTGCCCGCCGGCGCCCGTCGGGCCCTGGCCGCGCTGGCCCGCCGGGCGGCCGCCGCGTTCGGCGGGCCGCAGGACATCGAGTGGGCCATCGAGGCCGACGGCACCCTGTGGCTGCTCCAGAGCCGCCCGATCACGACGCCGACGGGCCGGCCGACCGGGCACCTGCTCGGCACCGGGCCGCTGGCCGAGACGTTCCCCGAGCCGCTCAGCCGGCTGGAGAGCGAGCTGTGGCTGACCCCGCTGGGCGAGGGCTTGGCCGAGGCGCTCCTGCTCACCGGCACGGCCTCGTCCCGGGCCCTGCGGCGCTCGGCGGTCGTTCGCGACATCGACGGCTGGGCGGTCGCGGACCTCGTCCACCTCGGCGTCGCCCCCGTGCGCCACCGGCTCTTGCGGCGCCTCGACCCCCGGCCGCCCGCCCGCCGCCTGGGCGCCGCCTGGCGCACGGGCCGGCTGAGCCGGGCCCTGCCGGCGCTGTCCCGCGACGTGATCGAGCAGGTCGACGCCGACCTGGCCGCCGTGGGCCGCCTCGACGACCTGAGCAACCGGGCGCTGCTGTCGGTGCTCGACAACGGCCGCACCGCGCTGCGGGCGCTGCACGGCTACGAGGCCCTGGCCGGGATGCTGATCCCGGACCGGGGGGACGGCGTCACGGCCGCCTCGCTGGCGATGTCCGCGCTGGCCGAGGCCCGGTCCGAGGACGTCGACCTCGACGAGCTGGTGCAGACCCGGCCGGTCGTGCTGGCGCTGGCCCCGCCCCGCATCAGCGGTGCCTCGCCGCTGGCCGGGATCGGCCTCCCGGGGCCGGCCGGCCCGGTGGCGGCCGCGGCCGACGCCCCGACCGACGAGGCCGTCGTCCGGGAGGCGCTCCGGCTCCGCGCCCGCTGGGTCCAGGAGCTGACCGCCCGCGCCGCGTGGCAGCTCGGGCAGCGGCTCGAGTGCGTCGGCGTGCTGCCCACCGCGGAGACGATCCGCCTGCTCGGGCTCGACGAGCTGCGGGCCGCGGTCGCCGGCCGCACCCGCCCGGGCGGGCTTCACGACCGCATCGACCCGGCCGACGCCGCGCCGGCGGCGCTGCCGACGCAGTTCCGGCTGACGCCGGACCGCCGCCCGGTGGCGGTGGCGTCCGGCTCCCGCGGTGGCGCGGTCGGCGCCGGCGGCGGGGTCGGGTCCGGCCCGGTCCACCGGGGCGACGACCCGCCGGACGGCGCGGTGCTGGTGGTGACCCACCTCGATCCCCGGCTGGCCACCGTGATCCCGCGTCTGGCCGGGCTGGTGGCCGAGACCGGCAGCCCGCTCAGCCACCTGGCCATCCTCGCCCGCGAGCACCGGGTGCCGATCGTGGTCGGCGACGCCGGGGCCACGGAGCGCTACCACGACGGCGAGGTCGTCGAGGTCGACGGGACCAGCGGGACCGTCATCGACCTCACGGCCGGCGCCGCCACCGAGATCGCGACGGGAGCACCACGATGAACACCCGCATCCTGCGCGGCCTGCTGGGCACCGCCACGCTCGCCGCCTCCGGCTTCTACACCTTCGTCTACCTCTACCGGTGGGAGTGGAACCGGGCGCTGATCTCGGCCGCCATCTTCATCGCCGCCGAGGTGGCGGTGATGGGCTCGCTGCTGTCGCAGCGCCTGAAGGTCCTGAGCAGCCGGCTCGACGCCCAGGACGCGGCGGCGGTGGAGGAACGGGGCCGCAGCGCCCGGCTCGAGCGCATCCGCGAGACCGCCCCGCCGTCCCGGGCCACCTTCGCCTGGCTGGGCCGTCCCGAGCAGATGAACGTGTTCGTCCCCGTGCTGATGGGGGCGGGCGTCCTGATGTCGGGCATCGCCTGGCTGGTCGAGCGGGTGGCGCGGGCGACCGATCCGCCCCGCGGCCGAGCGCGGCCTCGCCGCCCAGCTCGACGGGCTCGCCCTGCCCGCCAACGGCTTCGTCGCCGTCGAGCGCCAGCCGCTCGACCTGCTGCGGGGGCCGGTGGTCGCCGGGAGGCAGCCGTGAAGTTCCTCGTGGCGCTGGCCCTGGCCGCCGCCACCCTGGTGGGCGTCGTCGGCCTGGCCGAGCTGACCCAGACCCGCCCGGACGAGAGGCGGGCCGGCACCGCCACGGTCGTCACCTTCGACGTCGCCACCCGCCGCTACCGGGGCGGGGAGGAGACCGCCGCCCGGGCGCTGTGGTCGGTGTGCGCGGCGACGGTCCCCGGCGAGACCAGCAGCCTCGTCACGATGACCGGCGGCGGGTTCTCGGTGACGGTCACCCCCGAGATCGGCGAGCACGGCCGCCAGCGGCTCACCGGCTGCCTGGAGGACGGCACGCTCGACCGGGTGATCGGCCACGTCACCGCGATGAGCGCGACCTGACGCCGCCCTATCCTCGCTGCGTGGCCGGCGCGGGCTTTCGTCACGAGGCATTCCTCTACGCGGACGAGGACGAGTTCGTCGCGGGCACGGCCGGCTTCGTGCGCGAGGGCCTCGACGCCGGCGAGCCGGTGCTGGTGGCGGTGGTCGCGGACAAGATCCGGCTGCTGCGCGAGGCCCTGGGCGATCGGGCCGATTCGGTCGCCTTCGCCGACATGGACCGCATCGGTCGCAACCCCGGCCGCATCCTGCACGCCTGGTACGAGTTCGCCGGCGCCCACGTCTCGCCGGGTCACCCGGCCCGCGGCGTGGGCGAACCGGTCTTCCCCGCCCGCCGCCCGGCCGAGGTCGTCGAGTGCCAGAGGCACGAGCACCTGCTCAACCTGGCCTTCGACGGCGGGGCGCCCTGGGTGCTGATGTGCCCGTACGACACCCGTGCGCTGGCCGCTCCCGTGGTCGAGGAGGCCCGGCGGAGCCACCCGGTGCTCCGCCTCGACGGCGACGTCTACGGCAACGTCCGCTACCGGCCGATCGATCCGGCGGAGCCCTTCGCCCCGCCGCTCCCGCCCGCCCCGCCGGGCGCCGACGAACAGGCGGTGTCCCAGTCGACCCTGCGCGCCGCCCGCGCCACCGTCCGCCGCCACGCCCGGGCCGCCGGCCTTGTGGCGCCCCGGGCCGAGGACCTGGTGGTGGCGGTGAGCGAGCTGGTAGCCAACACGATCCGCCACGCCGGCGGGTCCGGCGTGCTGCGCAGCTGGCGCACGCCCGAGGCGGTCGTGCACGAGGTCCACGACGCGGGCGCCATCCGCGACCCGCTGGTCGGGCGGCGCCGCCCGCGCATCGACGAGGTGGCCGGCCGGGGCCTGTGGCTCGTCCACCAGCTCTGCGACCTCGTCGAGGTGCGCTCGGACCACGCCGGCACCACCGTCCGGGTGCAGATGCGCCTCGGCTAGCCGTCAGCGCTCGTAGACGGCCAGGTCGACCGCCTTGACCGAGGCCCACACCGGCGTCCCGGGCGCCAGCTCCAGCTCGGCGACCGCGGCCGGCGTCACCTCGGCGACGACCGGGAGGTCGCCGGCCAGCATCACCCGGACCCGCTCGCCGTCGCCCTCCAGGTCGGAGACGGTGGCCGGCCAGGCGTTGCGGGCGCTGCCCTCGGGCTGGTGGCGCGACAGCGTGACCGCCTGGCGGCGGACCGCCACCGCCACATCGTCGCCGGGCAGCGGGTCGGCGACCGTCAGCTCGGCGCCCGACGCGAGGCGCACCGTGTGGTGGCCGGCGGCGGTCCCGACCAGGAGGTTGACGCCGACCAGCTCGGCCACGTAGGCCGACCGGGGGTGCCGGGCCACCTCGGCGGCGGTGTCGGTCTGGGTCACCCGCCCGACCTCCAGGACGACCAGGCGGTCGGCGAGCACCATGGCGTCGACCGGGTCATGGGTCACCAGCAGGCGGGCGCCCGCGAACGTGGCCAGGTGGCGGCGCAGCTCGGCCCGCACGTGCAGCCGGCTGCGGGCGTCGAGGGCCGACAGGGGCTCGTCGAGCAGCAGGACCCGGGGCTCCGTCGCGAGCGCGCGGGCCAGCGCCACCCGCTGGGCCTGGCCGCCGGACAGCGCCCGGGGCTTGGCGCCGGCGTGGCCGGCGAGGCCGACCCGGTCGAGCCAGCCCGCCGCCCGCTGCCGGGCCTCGCTCCGGCCCAGGCCGCGGGCCCGCAGCCCGAAGGCGACGTTGTCGAGGGCGGTCATGCGGGGGAACAGCAGGTAGTCCTGGAAGACGAACCCGATCGGCCGGCGCGACGTCGGGACGAACACGCCGGCGTCCGGGTCGTCCAGCACCCGGTCGTCGACCCGCACGTGGCCGGCGGCCAGCGGGACCAGCCCGGCGATCGCGCGCAGCACCGTCGTCTTGCCCGCGCCATTGGGCCCGAGCAGGGCCACCACCTCGCCGTCGCCCACCGTGGATCGCGACGTCGAGGTCGAGGTCACCCAGCCGGAGGCGGATCGCCGCGTCGAGCACCGCTCACGCGGCCAGCCAGCGGTCCCGCAGCGGCACCAGGACGGCCAGGGAGACGGCCACCAGCACCAGGGAGAGGGTGATGGCCTGCCCGGTCTGGCCGGACTCGAGCGACAGGAACACGGCGAGGGGCATGGTCTGGGTCCGGCCCTGGAGGTTGCCGGCGAACGTGACCGTAGCCCCGAACTCGCCCAGCGCCCGGGCCCAGCACAAGACGGCGCCGGCGACGATCGACGGCGCGGCCATCGGCACGGTGATCCGGGAGAAGACCGTCCACCGCCCGGCCCCCAACGTCGCCGCCGCCTCCTCGTAGCGCCGATCGGCCTGGCGCAGGCCGGCCTCGACGGTGACGACCAGGAAGGGCAGGGAGACGAACGTCGTGGCGACGATCACGCCCCGGAGCGAGAAGGGGAGGAGGAACCCGGTGCCGTCGTACACGGGCGCGCCGAACAGCCCGTTGCGCCCGAAGGCGAACAGCAGCGCGGCCCCGCCCACGACCGGCGGCAGCACCATCGGCAGCACGACGAGCGACCGCACCACTGACCGGCCCGGGAAACTGGCGCGGGCGAGCATCCACGCCAGCGGGACCCCGAACAGGAGCGCGATGCCGGTGGCGCTGAACGCGCTGATCAGCGACAGCCGCAGCGCGTCGAGCACCAGCGGGTCGCTGAGCAGGTCGCCGAGCCCCGTCCACGGCGCGCGCTGGAGCAGCGCCGCGAACGGCAGGACGAGGAACAGCACGGCGATCGCCGCCAGCGGCACCAGTACCGAGGGGGGACGGGCGCTGGTGCCGCGGCGGCGACGGCTCACGGGCTCTGGAATCCGAACGACTCCAGGATGTCCTGGCCGTCGGGCGAGAGGATGAACTCGACGAAGGTCGCCGCCACGTCCGGCGACGCCGAGGCGGACAGGCTGGCGATCGGGTACTCCGCGACCACGTTGAACTCGTCGGGCACCTCGACGCCGTCGACGTCGTCGCCCGCCGCCAGCACGTCGGTCGTGTAGACGAGCCCGGCGTCGAGGTCGCCGGACTCCACCTTGGTCAGCAGGGCACGGACGTCGGCCTCGTCGGTGTCCTCGGCCGGGGTCACGCCCGCCTTGGACAGCGCCTCCCGCCCGAACTGGCCGCACGGCACCTCCGCCGCGCACAGGCCGATGAGCAGGTCGGGGTTGCCGAAGTCGTCGAGGCCGTCGACCCCCGCCTCGTTGCCGGCCGGCACCGCGATCTCCAGCGTGTTCAGGGCGAAGATCTCGGGCTCGCCCTCGGCGGCGTCGGCCGCCGTGACCTGGTCCATGTTCGAGGTGTTGGCCGACGCGAACACGTCGGCGGGCGCCCCGGCGAGGATCTGCTCGCGCAGGGCGGACGACGCGGCGAAGTTCAGCTCGACGGTGACGCCCGGGTGCGCCTCCTCGAAGGCGTCGGCGGCCTCGCCGAAGGCGTCGGTCAGCGACGCCGCCGCGTAGACGGTGATGTCCCCGGACAGCTGGTCGGCGGCGCTGGTGGTCGTCTCGCCGGCCGCGGCGTCGCCGCTGTCGCCGCCGCCGCAGGCGCCTGCCAGCAGCAGGGCACCGCCTACTGCCCCTAGTAGTCTCATTGGGACTACGTTAGTACCCGGCGGCGGCGCTGCGCCCGCATGTCATGAGAGGATCCCCGCATGGAGCGCCGCGAGTCGCTGTCGCTCAACGAGTGGGCCGTGCTGGCGTGCCTGGTCGAGCGGGCGCGGCACGGCTACGACATCGCCGCCGCGCTGGCGCCCGGGGCGGAGGTCGGGACGGTGTGGCGGGTCTCCCGCCAGCACGTCTACCGGGCGCTCGACCGGCTGGTGGCGCTGGGGCTGGCCGAGCCCCGGCGGTCGGAGCCGGGCGCGGGCGGTCCCCGCCGGCAGGTCTACGGGGCCAGCCGCCGCGGTCGGGCCCGCCTGACGCGCTGGCTGCGCGACCCGGTCGAGCACCTGCGCGACGTGCGGGGCGAGCTGCTGCTCAAGCTGGTGGTCGCCCGCCGCCTCGCGGTCGATCCGTCACCGCTGGTCGAGGCCCAGCGCCAGCGGTTCGCGGCGCCGCTGGACGCCCTGGCGGCGGCGCCGGAGAGCGACGATCCCGTCGCGCTCTGGCGCCACCACTCCGGGGCGGCGGTCGCCGCCTTCCTCACTGACCTGGTCAGGCCTCCTCGAAGTCCTCGCTGTGGCTGACCAGCGCCCAGATGATCAGTACGCAGATGCCCAGGATGGCCAGCGAATAGAACGGCGCCACGAAGATCGTGAACACCGACAGCGACGCCACGATGAACGCCCACAGCAGGCCGAGCATCTGGCCCAGGGGATGGCGGGCGTAGATGAGCCACGCCACGACCAGCTGGCCGATCCCGAGGATCAGCCAGAACCAGCCCCAGGCCGTGATGTTGATGCCGTAGAGCACCTCGCCGAGCCTCTCGGTGGAGTCGTCCTCCGCGATCGCGGCGATGCCGCTGAGCACGTTGTAGACGCCGACGATGCCGGCCATCACCGCGGCGAACGTGACCCAGCCGCTCCTGATCTGCGGGATGCCTCTCGCACTCTCCGTCTCCATCTTTCACCTCCCAGCGCCGCCCCTGGCGGCGCGACGACTGAGCGGATGGTCGGGGACAGCGCGGGCGTGAGCATCACCCCTACTGGGTGACGGCGGTCGCGTCAGATCACGGGCCCGGCGGAGCAGCGCAGGGCGAGCGCGCGGTCGAAGTCGCCGGCGCCGTCGGTCACGACGTCCCGCCCGGTGAGCGCCGCGTCCGCCAGCAGGCCGGCGTCGGTGACCGGGACCGCGTCGGGCAGCGCGGTGCGGTCGACGGTGAGCAGGACCTCGTCTCCGGCCGCGATCTCGAGCTGCTCGACCCATGGCGCGAGCTGGTTGTGGGCGGCCACCGCCGCCGTGACCGCCACGCCCGGCGACGCCGCCGAGCGGGGGCCGGTCAGGCGGGCGACGTCGGGCGCGGCGGGCGGGTTGGCGCCGGTGTACCCGACCCGCCAGCCGATGTCCTGGCGCTCGCCCAGGCACGAGGCGACGACGTCCAGCTCGGTGGTCGCCACGTCGTCGCGCACGCGGTCGAGCGTGGCGCGCAGCCGCACGGGCGCCCAGCCGAGGCCGTCCGCGCCCGACAGCCGGCCCGCGTCCAGGCGGGGCGCCGCCAAGGCCACGCACACGACGACGGCGACCGCCGCCGCGGCCAGCGCACCGGACGCCCCCGGGTCGAGCCGGGCGACGAACGCACGGACCGCCGCCGCCCGCCGGGCCCGGGCGTCGCCGACGCCGGTCACGAGCAGCACGCACACCACCACCGCCGCCACCCGGAAGCCGTGGGCCCAGATCCCGACCCGCACGGCCGCCACCACGCCGTCGCGCCCCTCCGCCGCGAGCCAGCGGACGGCGGCCACGCCCCCGCTGACCACCACCGCGATCACCACGGTCCGGGCCACGAGGACCGGCAGCGTGACGAGCGAGCGGGGCCGGAGCCACGCGGACACACGCCCGGCCGCACGGCGCACGAGGTCGACGCCGCCGCAGTCGCGGTGGTCGGCCAGGGACCGGGCGGTGACCGCCATCAGCACGGCCGAGGCGACCGCGAGGGTCCAGGTCCACGGCTCGACCAAGGCGAAGATGCCCACGGCCAGGGCGCCGAGGTCGAGCAGCGCCCGGTCCACCCGCCGGGCCGACAGGGCCGGTCGGTGGTCGCCGCCGGGGACGGGGGGCGGGGGCATCTGGTCGGCGACGGCGGGCCGCGGGCCCTCGTCGTACCCGAGCGGCTCGTGGTCGTACGCGAGCAGGTCGCCGTCGTAGCCGACCGGCCCGTCGGGATCGGGGTAGGTGCGGCCCTGGAGCGCGGTGAACGAGCGGACGATCTCGGCCGCGCGGCGCCGCAGGTCGTCCTGCTCCTCCGCCTCCCAGTCGCTCCCCCTGCTCATCCCGGCCAGATCATGCACGATCTGCACGGTGGTCCGCAGCCCCGACGGGAGTCAGTTCCGCGTGCGGCCGCTGACGGTGCTGTCAGTTCGCCGGCCGCGCGGGCGTTCTAGCGTCGACCGGCGCGAACGATCAGGCCCTTGCCCCGGCCCTGCGGGCCTTGCGGCTCGACCGGCGACGCGGGCTCGACGAGCGTCTCGGGCTCCTCGGCGACCGGCAGTGCCTCGGCGACCGGGGGCTGCTCGACCGCCGGTTCCTCGACCACCGGGGGCGGGAGCGCCTCGACCGGCTCCTCGACGACCGCGTCGGGCGGGGCCGGGTCGTCCGTGGGGGAGGTCGGGACGACCGCCGGCTCGGACGAGGCCGACTCCGGGGCGGGCTCGGCGTCCTCCTGGGCGGTCGCGGCCTCGACGGCCGGCGCCAGGACCTCGACCGGCGCCATGGCGGTGGGGTCGGCGCTGCCGGCCAGCGGGTCGAGGTAGCTGGGGGAGTGCTGGCCCTCGGTGGTGGGCGGGGACGCGACCTCGGCGGGGATCATGGCCGGAGTGATCGTGTTGATCACCGGCACGACGTGGTCCTTGACGACGGGGACGACCACGGTGGCGGTCACGGTGGCCACGATGCCGGTGGTGGCCGCGGCGGCGGCCGCCACGCCGATCAGGCTCGCGGTCGTGGCGGCGGCGGCCTTCATGGCCAGCACGCGGCCGATGGTCCGCACGCCCGACGACCGGGGGAGGCGGGCGATGGTGCTGCCGAGGCGCACCCGGTGCATGGTGCTGACGACGAGCGGCTCGTCGATCAGCTCCTCCGGGCTCGGCCGGGCCGCGGGCCCGGTGGATGAGCGAGCGGACGTCGCGGTACCACGGCGGGGCATCCGGGTCGCGCACGGTCCCGTCCCACAGCCGATCGGCGATGCGGGTGTCGAACTGGGTCATGTCGACCCAGAGCTCGTCCCGGCCCGCGCTCATCGTGTCACCGCTCCTGTCTCCGTAGAGACTTGCCATCCGGCGCAGCGCGCGGTGGCACAGCACCCGCACCGCCCCGGGGGGTCGTTGCATGATCCGGGCCGCCTCGGTCACGGAGAGCCCGCCGACGACGCGCAGCAGCACGGCCTCGGCCTGGTCGGGGGTCAGCTCGGCGACGAGGGCGTCCACCGCGCCCTGGGCGTGGAGGCGGTCGAGCACCTCGCCCGCCGGGTCGCCGCCCAGGCCCCACTCGTCGGCCATGTCCAGCAGGTCGCCGGCCACCACCTCGGTCCGCTGCCGGGCCGTACGCCGCCGGTGGTCGATGAGGCGGCGCCGCGCGATCGTGAACAGCCAGCCCCGGAACCCGGCCTCGTCCCCGGTGAACTGGTCGAGCCCCCGCGCGACCGCGATCCAGACCTCGCCGGCCAGGTCGTCGGCGGCCCGCGGCTCCTGGGCTCGCAGGTACCTCAGGAGGGGCGGTTGGTAGGCGCGGAAGAGCTCGGTGAGCGCCCAGTGCTCACCCTTGCCCGCCGCAGCGACGACATCCGGAAGATCGATATCGCGAATCATCAGCCCGCAGGCAGGCTAGCTACCGAACGTGCGAAGCACCACTCCGAGTGACGACACGCTCGCTTTGGGCGAAAAAGACGGAACCGCCGGCGCTAACGCCGGCGGTTCGGGTCGGAGCCTCGCATGAGGCGCTGATCAGACGACGCGGACGTTCTGGGCTTCGTCCCCCTTGCGGCCCGGCCCGATGTCGAACTCGACGGTCTGACCCTCGTTGAGGGTCTTGTAACCATCCCCGTGGATGTTCGAGAAGTGGACGAACACGTCGTCGCCGTCGTCACGCGAGATGAAGCCGTAGCCCTTCTCCGCATTGAAGAACTTCACTGTACCTGTAGCCAATGCTCTCTCTTTTGGTACCGAGCCGGTCCGCGCGACGAACTCAGCTGCCAATCTATCGACCTGTTGCCACTACTTGTAGCGGTATGTGATCCGTCCGCGGTTGAGGTCGTAGGCCGAGACCTCGACCTGGACCCGGTCACCCGGGAGGATCCGGATGCGGTTCTTGCGCATCTTCCCGCTCAGGTGACCCAGAACGGTGTGGCCGTTGTCGAGCGTGATGCGGAAGTTGCCCCCCTTGAGGGCTTCCTCTGTGCGTCCTTCAAGGATGAAGGCGTCGTCTTTGATCTTCGCCAAGCGGTTGATCCCCATTCCTAGGCAGCCGAGCCATGTTACGGACTGCGGGCCCCGATCCCTCAACGTGTGACGCCGAGGGGCGAGTACGGGTGGTTGGGGAAGACCCCCGCCACGGCGTCCACCCCGAGGCCGAGGCGCGTGGCGACGACCTCGCCGAGCACGTCCCGGTAGTCGTTGGCACCGGGGACGTCGCCCTGATCGCGGACATCCTCGGCGAGCCCGGGCCACTCGCCGTGGACCGTCCCGCCCGCGAGCCGGCCGCCCGCCAGCAGGACGACCGCGCCGTGGCCGTGGTCCGCGCCGTTGTTGGCGTTCTCCTGCACGCGTCGGCCGAACTCGGTCATCGCCACCACCGTGACGTCCGGCCAGCGGTCGCCGAGGTCGGCGGCGAAGGCGCCGAGCGCCTGCCCGAATGGCTGCAGGTTCTTCACCATGTCGCCGCGGTCGGGCGTGCCGATGAACGTGTGCATGTCCCAGCCGCCCACGTCGACGCAGCCGACGCGTAACCCGACGTCGGCCTTGATCAGCCGGGCCAGCTCGGCGAGCGCGTCGGCGAAGTCGCCGTCGGGATAGGTGGCCGCCGGCTGGTAGGGCGTGGCGTTGAGCCCGGCGGCGATGTCCAGCCCGGCGAGCGCCGCTGGCCACATCCGCGGTCAGCGTGTGGTCGAAGCCGGTGTACAGGGCGGCGAGCGCCTCGGTCGTGCGCGGGTTGGTCTGCTCGGGGCTGCGCAGGGCGAACTCCTCGATGCTGCGCATGGCTACCGGCGCCTGGTCGCCGGCGAGCGACCGCGGCAGCACCGACGTCGCCCCGACCGCCCGGAAGGTGGTGCCGGGGCCGACGGCGTCGAGCACCCGGTCGAGCCAGCCCTCGACGGTGTCGCCCTCGGACCCGCCCCGCTCCAGGCAGTCCTGGGCCTGGAAGTGGCTGCGGGAGATGTCGGGGGTCGAGACGGCGGGCACGGCGGTGAACTGGCCCTTCTTCCACAGCTCGTGCAGAGGAGCCAGCGCCGGGTGGAGCCCGAACCCGCGGTCGAGGGGGAGCAGCGCCCCCGCCGGCACCGCGATGTGGGGACGGGAGGCCGCCAGGCTCGGGTCGGACGCCGGCACGACCAGCGAGAGCCCGTCCACGCCGCCCCGCATGAAGATCACGATCAGCGTGCCGTCGCCCGGCGCGGCGCCGTAGGACGCCCGGGCGGTCACGAGCTGCGAGCCGAGGGCGGCGACGCCCGCCATGCCCGCGCCGGCCAGGAACCGGCGGCGGGTGAAGCCCGCGCGCCAGGCGTCGCGCCGGGCGTCGCGGTCGGCGGCCACCCGGGCGGCGGCGGCCCGCACCAGGCCGTCCGCCGGGGTGGGGCCCAGACGGGTGTGGTCGGGGCACTCGGGGTGCAGCCAGTTCGTCGCGTCGTCGCTCACGGTCGGGTCCCTCTCAGCGCAGCGCGAAGTACGGGGTGTCGAGAACGAGCGGGACCAGCTCCTCCGGCTTGGCCGGGCCGGCGCCCACGAAGGCGATCAGGGCGTCGCGGTGCGCCGGTTGGAACGTCTGCAGGCACAGCTCCTGGCACACGGCGTCGACCCGGTCGGGGACGGCGGCGCCGCCGGACGCCCCGATCTCGGCCAGCGGCCGGTAGGTGAGGCCCTCGCCCCACGCCTTGACCAGCTCCCAGTGGAAGTTCCAGGCGCCGACCAGCCCGCCGGCCGACCGCCAGGCCGCGTGCACGTCCGGGTAGCCGTTGGGGGCCACCCACGCCATCGGCCGGTGGCCCATGCCGGTGGCCGAGCTGTAGAAGAAGTCGACGCCCTTGGGCGTGTCGGGCCCGGGCTGTACGCCGATCGCCCGGGCGGACGCCACCACGTTCTCCAGGGGGCGGCGGACCTTCTGCCCCACCGCGGCCCAGAACTCGGCCGAGCGGAACAGGATCCGAAGGACCGGCACGATCTGGCCGCCGTTGTCCAGGTAGGCGGTTGCGAGCCGGTCGACCAGCTCCGGCGGGGGCACGTCGGCGACGAGCCGGACCGCCAGCTTGCGGGCGATGTTCTGGGCCGTGGCCGGCAGCCCGGCGAGATGGCGGAGGTACTCGTCGCCGACGTCTAGGCCGCCCTCGGCCGACGCGTTCTCGTGGGCGAAGTCGAGCACCTGCACCGGCCCGGTCCAGTGCTTGGCCGGGTCGTAGACGAAGGTTGCCTCGGGCCCGGGGCCGTGGTCGCCGCCGACGGTGCGCCCGGTGAGGAGGTAGGCGCTGTTGCGGACGTCGGTCTCGGTGTAGCCCGACCCGACCCCGACGGTGTGCAGCTCGAGCACCTCGCGGCCGTAGTTCTCGTTCACCGACTGCCGGGTCGACTCGCCCCCGCTGAGGAAGCGCAACATGGCGGGGTGGCGGGCCGAGGCGACCAGCATGTCGGGGAACGACCCGAGGGCGTTCGCCCGGATCACGTCGATCTGGTAGCGGCCGCCGACGTCCCACTGGCTGACGCCGGGGGTGGGCACGTTGAGGTGGTTGGCCCAGAAGTCGACCATGACCTCGTACAGCTGGCGCCGGGACCACACCTGGCGGGCCATCGTGGCCCGGCCGGTGGACATGGTGGCGTCCCAGCTGTAGCGGGGCAGCGAGGCCCGGATGGTGGCGGGATCGGTGTCTGCCAGGGGGAAGGATCCCCAGGCCTCGTCGGCGACGTCGTCGGGGACGGTCTCGGGGGCGAGCTGCTGGTCGAGCCAGGCGTCGATGCCGACCTCGTGCACCTCGGCGACCAGCGCGGGCGTCGGCCCGAAGCTGACCCGCCGCAGCAGGTGCACGACCGGATCGCCGGTGGCGAGGATCGTGGGCACCGTCACGACGGTCCCGGCGGCGGCCTCGCCGGCGGTGGCGAACAGCAGCGTGGGCGGCGCCGCCTCGGCCGAGATCTGGCCGGCGGCCTTGGCGTAGCTGTCGTCCCGGCTGGCGAACGCCCCCGCGTCGGCCGGCCGATCGGGCGCCGCCGACCGCCGCTGCCCGCCCAGCCCCAGCGCCCCGGGCCCCATCCGGTTCCCGGGCAGGTGCGGCGCCACGGCGATCGCCGCCCCGACCGTGGCCGCGACGCCGAGGGCCTGGCGGCGGCTGACCCGGGCGGTTGGCGCGGGGGAGGGGGTCGCGGGTGCCTCGGCCCCGTCTCCGGCCTCGCCCCCGTCACGGCGGCGGAGGCGCGGCGCGTGTCCGGCGCTGTCGTGGTCGAGGCGCGGCGCATGTCCGGTGCCGTCGCGGCGGCGGAGGCGCGGCGCGTGTCCGGCGCTGTCGTGGTCGTCTGGCGAGCGGTCGCGGATGGCCGGCTACCCCTGAGCCCCAACTCCCGCCACCGCGGACACTAACGCGGTCAGCTGGCTGCGGCGGCAACGCTCCGCATCGAGGGATGGGACAGCAGGTGACGCATGCCGTCCGACGGCGCCGCGCCCAGCTCGCACGCCAGCAGGTCGGCGTAGCGGTCGTAGTGGCGGATCGCCTCGATCAGGTTGCCCTCGGCCAGGTGGCAGCGGATCACCAGGCGCTGGGGGCTCTCCCGCAGGGGCTCGAGGGCGCTGGCCCGCAGGCCCAGCTGGATGGCCTCGTCGGTGCGGCCGGACTCGATCAGGCGCTCGGTCCGGCGCTCCATGGCGTGGAGGTGGAGCTGGCGGATCCGCTCGCGCTCGGTCACCAGCCAGTCGTCGTACCAGTCGGGCAGCAGCTCGAAGTGCCTCGTCGGGTCCGGCTCGGCGTCCTCGAGGTCCTCGGACACGTCCACCCACACCTCGCGGTGCAGGCCGATGTGGGTCTTGGTCGCCCGCACCAGCTCGCCCGGGGCCCGGCGCAGGCGCCACACCGTCGAGCGCAGGTTGGCCTTGGCCCGCTCCTCGTCGGTGTCCGGCCACAACCGGAACGCCGCGTACGAGCGCTCGACCGCCGCGCCCGCCAGGGCGAGGAGCGCCAGCAGCCGCTGGGCCGCCGGCTGCAGGTCGACCGGCCGGCCCTCCACCCGGAGGGCGAAGCCTCCGAGCAGCCGCAGCTCGGACGGCCGCACGTCAGGGGTCGCTACAAGCGTCATCGGTCTCCGCCATTCCGTCGACGTGCGCCTCGCCGGGCGCGCGCCCTGTCATCCGCCACCACCACAGAGACGCTCGCTTCGTCTCAGATACGTGACGCTGGCGTGACGCACCGGCGACGAGGGTGGGGCCGTGGCGCGGCCCTGCCCCCCGGACGTCGACCTGGCGGAGAGCGCCGGCCCCGGGGTGCCCTACGGGGTCGACCCGATGGACGCGGTCGGAGGCGGGCGCATCCGCTCGGCGCTCCAGGTCGTGGCGGTCGAGATCGTGATCCCCTGACGACCGGCGCAGCCTTTTACCCTGGGGCGCGTGAGCTCTGTCCCATTGTGGTTCCGGCGCGCGCTCGCCGAGCCGGTCAGGGACGAGTTCGTCGAGGTCGACGGCGCCCGCATCCACTACCTCGCCTGGGGGGAGCCCGGACGCCGCGGCCTCGTGTTCGTCCACGGCGGCGGCGCCCACGCGCACTGGTGGACGCACGTGGCCGCCCCCTTCGCCGGCGAGCACCGGGTCGTGGCCCTGGACCTGTCGGGCCACGGCGACAGCGACCACCGGGACGAGTACTCGCTGGCGCAGTGGACGGCCGAGGTCGTCGCCGTCGCCGAGGCCGGGGCCATCGCCGGGCCCCCGGTGATCGTCGGCCACAGCATGGGCGGTTTCGTCACCATCGCCACGGCGGCCCTGAGGCCGGACCGCCTGGCGGGCGCGGTGGTGTGCGACTCGCCCGTGACGGAGCCGGACGCGGAGGTGAACGCGGCCAACGTCGGCAGCGCCTTCGGCGCCCCGAGGACGTACCCCACGCTGGAGGGCGCGCTGGCCCGGTTCCGCACGGTCCCGCCGCAGGCCCACTACCTGGACTACGTGGTGGACCACGTCGCCCGCCACTCGCTGCGCCGGGTCGAGGGCGGCTGGCGCTGGAAGTTCGACCGCCGGGTGTTCGCCCAGTTCGTGGGCGGGATGCGCTCGGTCGCCCTCCCGTACCTCGACCTGGTGACGTGCCGGCTCGCGCTGCTGCGGTCGGAATACGGTCTGGTGACCGACGACATCGGGGCGCAGATGTACGACCGTCTCGGCCGGGTGACGCCGGTGATCGAGGTGCCCGAGGCCGGCCACCACGCCATGCTCGACCAGCCGCTGCTGCTGCTCACCGCGCTGCGGACGCTGGCGGCCGACTGGGACCACTCCGAGCCGCACCGGCGGCGGGACCGGTAGGCGAAACGCAACCGACCGAAACGACAACGACCAAACGACAACGAGGCCGGTTAGGAGGCCGGCGGGGCCGGCCTCTTTCGGGTGCGGGCGGTCGGGCGGGCGTCAAGGACAAGCTCGCTGCGCTCGGCCGCCTGCGGCGGCTCCTTGACCCCCACCCGACCGCCTTTTCCACTCACGGTGGCCGTGCGGAGCCTCTGTTTCGGGGTCTTTTCGTTCTGGGTCGCGAAAGTGGTTGATAACCAACCACTTTCGCGGCCAGTTAGCCCGGCTAACTATCTGCGCCGGGTTGTACAACGGCGTAAGGATCGCCGTGAGTGTCAACGGGGCGGTCGGGTGGGGGTCAAGGAGCCCGCAGGGCCCGTGCGCAGCACGGCTTGTCCTTGACGCCCGCCCGACCGCCCCCACAATCCCCAAAGAGGCCGGCTCCGCCGGCCTCCTAACCGGCCTCGTTGTCGTTTGGTCGTTTGGTCGTTTGCGTTCCGCTACCAGATCCTGACCCTGGCCTCCTCGGCCAGCCACATGCCGTCGCCGTCCGCCACGCCGAACGCCTCGTGGAACTCGTCGAGGTTGCGGACCACGTTGGCCCGGAATTCCGGTGGCGAGTGGGGGTCGATCGCCAGGCGGCGGAGCTGCTCCGCCTCGCGGACCACCATGCGCCAGACCTGGGCCCAGCCCAGGAAGACGCGCTGGCTGCCGGTCAGGCCGTCCAGCTCGGGGGCGGCGCCGCCCTGGAGGCTCAGGCGGTACGCCTTGTGGGCGATCGTGATGCCGCCCAGGTCGCCGATGTTCTCGCCGACCGTCAGGGCGCCGTTGACGTGGTTGCCGGGGGGCAGGTCGGCGGGCACGAAGGCGTCGTACTGGGCGATGAGCGCCTTGGCGCGGGTCTCGAAGCCCGCCCGGTCGGCGTCCGTCCACCAGTCGCGCAGGTTGCCCTCGCCGTCGTAGCGGCTGCCCTGGTCGTCGAACCCGTGGCCGACCTCGTGGCCGATGACCGCCCCGATGCCGCCGAAGTTGACCGCGTCGTCGGCCTCGGGGTCGAAGAACGGCCAGCGCAGGATCGCCGCCGGGAAGACGATCTCGTTCATCCCCGGGTTGTAGTAGGCGTTGACCGTCTGGGGGGTCATGTGCCACTCGTCCCGATCGATCGGCTCGCCGATCTTGCCCAGGTTGCGGTCGGTCTCGAACGCCGCCGCCCGCCGCACGTTGCCGAGCAGGTCGTCGCGGGCGATGTCGAGCGTCGAGTAGTCGCGCCAGCGGTCGGGGTAGCCGATCTTGGGCGTGAACCGGTCGAGCTTGTCCAGCGCCCGCTGGCGGGTCTCGGGCGACATCCAGTCGAGGGCCTCAATGTCGACCCGGTAGGCCTCGATCAGCCAGCCCACCAGCCGCTGCATGTGGGCCTTGTGCTCGGGCGGGAAGTGGCGCTCGACGTACAGCCGGCCCACCGCCTCGCCGAGGCCGCCCTCGAGGACGTCGACGCCCCGCTTCCAGCGCTCGCGCAGCTCGGGGATGCCGGACAGCCGCGTGCCGTAGAACGCGAAGTTGGCGTCCACGAACCGGCTCGACAGGAACGGGGCCGCCGCCCGGACGTGATGGAACACGAGCCACACCCGCCAGTCGGCGAGCGGCAGCTCGGTCAGCAGCCGGCCCGCCGTCTCGACCGCGTCGGGCTGGCGGACGATCACCTCGGCGAACGCCCCCGCCGGCACCCCGAGCCCCTCCAGCCAGCCCGCCCAGTCGATGCCCGGCGCCAGCTCGTCGAGCTGCTCGCGCGACCGCTTGTTGTAGGTCTTGAGCGCGTCACGGCTGTCGACCGTCGTCCAGTGACCCGCGGCGACGGCGGTCTCCAGCGCCAGCAGGCGGCGGGCGGCGTCGCTGGGCTCGGGCTCGCCGGCGAGGGCGAACATCGTCGCCGCGTGGTCGACGTACGCCGCCCGCACCTCGGCGTAGGCGTCCTCGCGGTAGTAGGCCTCGTCGGGCAGCCCGAGGCCGCCCTGCACCAGGTTCACGATGTAGCGGGTGGCGTCCTCGCCGTCGCTGTCGACGTACCAGCCCACCAGCCCCGGCGTGCCGTGGCGCTGCAGGCGCCCGAGCAGGCGCACCAGGTCGCCGGTCGAGGCCACCGACCGGATGTCGGCGAGGTCGTCGGCCACCGGGTCGGCGTCGCGCCGCTCGGCGCCCTCGGCGTCCATGAAGGACGCCCACAGGTCGCCGACCTTGCGGGCCTCGCTGCCGGCGGGCTGGTCGGCGGCGGCCGCCTCCTCGGCCAGCGCCCGGACGTCGAGCTCGGCCTGGTCGTGCAGCGCGTGGAACGCCCCGTGCGCGGCCCGGTCGGGCGGGATCTCGGTCTCCGCGATCCACCGGCTGTTGACGTGGCGGAACAGGTCGTCCTGCGGGCGGACGTCGGCGGACAGCTCGTCGACGTCGATCCCGCTGCGGGTCGTGAGGGCCATGGCGGCCAGCCTAAGAGGCGGCGCCCCTCCCGCGTTTCCGCGTTTTGTCCCGGAAGTGGTCGCCAGGGCGACCACTTCCGGGGACAAGAACGCGTCTAGGGCGGGGGGCCGACCGCCCCGGCGCCGGCCCGCAGCAGCCCGTCGAGCAGCGCGGCCACCGTCGCCATCGTCGGGAACAACGTGGCCGGGGCGGCGTCGGGGTCGAGCCCCGCGTACAGCTCGATGCCGAGGAACAGCGCGGCCAGCGCGGCGGTCACGTCGTCGCGGGGGAGCACCTCCGCGTACGGGGTGCCCGCCAGCAGCCGGTCGATCGTCTCGCCGACCAGCCCGGTCCAGGGCTCCAGGGCCGCCCGGATGCCGCGGGCCAGCTCCTCGGACCCGACCGCCCCGGCGAGCATCTGGGTCAGGGCCGCCACCGCCCCCGACCGGAACTCCTCCTCGTGCAGCCGGCGGGCGACCTCGACCAGCCCGGCGAGCGTCGTCACCTCTCGCAGCGCCTCGGCGTACAGGGCCGAGCGCCGCTCGCTCTCGCTGCGGGCCACCGCCACCAGCAGGCCCTCGACCGAGCCGAAGTGGTAGAAGATCAGCGCCTGGTTGAAGTCGCCGTGGCGGGCGATGGCGCGGGCGCTGATCCCGGCGATGCCCTGGTCCCGCAGGGTCTGGAGCGCGGCCTCGACGATGCGGCTGCGCGTGTCCGGAAGAGGCATCGCCCGCATGTTCTCAGCCCGGCACGCCGGACGCGGTCAGGGGCAGCGCCCGGTAGCGCCGGTCCATGAGGTTCTCCAGCGCCCAGGTCGCGTAGACCCGGGGGAATGTGGCCAGGCCCTCGCCGACCGTGGTCTGGTCGAGGTGGCGGACCGCCCGGCGGGCCTCGTCGCCGTAGCGGTCGGCCAGGGCGAGCGCGTCGGCCATCGTGCCCGACCGGCGCACGACGTCGAGGGCGGCGCTCAGGTCGGCGGGCGTGCCCCCGGCGAGGAGGGCCCGCAGCTCGTCGCCGTCGGGACCGGCCAGCGCCCGGATCACCGGCAGGGTGTAGACGCCCGCCACGATGTCGTTGCCGGTCGGCTTGCCCATGCGGCCGGCGTCGCCGATCACGTCGAGCACGTCGTCGAGCACCTGGAACGCCATCCCGAAGGCGACGCCGAAGCGGGTGAGCGCCTCGCGGTTGGTCGCGGACAGCGCGCCGCACATCGCCCCGAGCCGGCAGGCGCAGCCGAACAGCGCAGCGGTCTTCGACCGGATGGAGGAGAGGTGGGCGTCGACGGTCCGGCCGGGGTCGAACAGGTCGCGCATCTCGACCGCCTGGCCCTCGCACAGCTCGCCGAGCGCCCCGGCCAGCACCGACGCGGCCTCGCCGCTGACCCCGGCGGCGAGCTCGGCCGCCCGGGCGAGGATGTAGTCGCCGGCCAGGAGGGCCCGGCCCACCCCGCGGGAGGCGTTGATCGTCGGCCTGCCCCGCCGGGTCGCGGCCCCGTCGAGGATGTCGTCGTGGACGAGCGAGCCCACCTGCACGAGCTCGACGGCGGCGGCGACGTCGACGACATCGTCGTCGAACACGCCGCCGACCGCGGCCGCCACGATCGTGAGCAGGGGTCGCAGCCGCTTCCCGCCGGAGCCGGCCACCGCCGCCGCGTCCCGGCCGAGCAGGGCGTCGTCCCGGCCGAGCGCCTCGGCGATGCGGTCGTCGACCGCAGCGAGCCGGGCCCCGAGGTCGTCGATGCCGAAAAGCGACCCCAGCCGCCGGGTGGACAGGTCGACCGTGGGCGGGTCGGCGACCGGCTCTGACGGCGCACGGACCATGACAGTCCTCCTCGGTACAACGTCGCCTCGAGCGCCCGCTCTGAGCGAATGCTTTGAGCATACGCTCAAAGTCACGAAGGGAGCAAGTTTGGTTGCGCTGGGCGGTCGACAACCCCATTCGGGTGACGAAAGACGGCGATCCCCCGTGTGTGTGCGGTCACAAGGGGGTCTCCATACGGGGACAATTGACGCTGTGTCACGGGAGGACGAGGATTCAGACACTTAACACGGGTCATCACACGGTCTGTGACGGGGTACCCGCGGGTACAGCGCTGTGCCCTCGGAGCATTCGATCAGCGTCAATAGCGGTGAAGGTAGGGGGTGTCCGCCGACGCTCGAGGTCGGCACCGCTTGCGCGCGCTACGTCGAAAGCACGTCGCGCACCGTGGACCCCATGCCGAGGGGGCAAGAGTGCTACGTAGGTCATCTACCCGGAGGGGTAACCCTCACACACGTCGTCTGAGGCGGCCTTCGACCATGTTGGTGGTCGCCCTCGTCATCGGCTTGGGGGCCACGCTCGTGTCACCCGGCGCCGGCGCGGATCTGAACGACCCGCCCCAGTCGCTGGACGGCACGGGCAACAACCAGGCCAAGCCGAACCAGGGTGCCGCCAACACCAACTACACCCGGCTCGCTGCCGCCCGGTACGCCGACGGCAAGAGCCAGCAGGTGAACGGGCCGAACGCCCGGTTCATCAGCAACCGGATCTTCAACGACGTGCACCAGAACCTGTTCTCGGAGAACGGCATCTCCCAGTGGGGCTTCGTGTGGGGCCAGTTCATCGACCACACGATCGGCCTGCGCAGGGGAGGCAACGAGGTCGCCAACATCCCGTTCAACAAGGGGACGCCCGACCCGATCGAGACGTTCAGCAACTCGCTGGGCGTCATCCCGTTCACACGGTCCGCGGCCGCGGCGAACACGGGCGTGACCAACGCCCGCGAGCAGGTGAACACCGAGAGCTCGTACATCGACGCGCGAGGCCGTGTACGGCACGACCCGGGCACGGCTCGACTGGCTGCGGGTCGGCAGCGTCGACGGCAACCCGGACAACAACCAGGCCAAGCTGATGCTCGACGCCAACGGCTTCCTGTCGCGGCGTGACGCCCGCGGCAACGCCGCGGCGGCTCCGGTGATGGACGTCGAGGGCCGCCTGGCCGGGAACCCGGCCGCGCCATGGTGGCCGGCGACGTCCGGGCCAACGAGAACATCGCGCTCACCGCGACGCAGAACCTCTTCGCCCGGGAGCACAACCGCATCGTGTCGGTGCTGCCGTTCACGCTGAGCCAGGACCTCAAGTTCCGCATCGCCCGGCGTGTGGTCATCGCCGAGCAGCAGTTCATCACCTACAACGAGTTCCTGCCGACGCTGGGCATCAGCCTGCCGGCGTACCAGGGGTACAAGCCGACCGTCGACGCGAGCATCACCAACGAGTTCGCGACGGTCGCGTACCGCGCCCACTCGATGATCCACGGCGAGATCGAGGCCGAGGCCGAGGTCGCCGACTACACCCAGGACGAGTTGGCTGCCATCGAGGCCCAGGGTGTCGAGGTCACGGTGGTCGGCGAGGACGTCGAGTTCGTCATCCCGCTGAACGTGGCGTTCTTCAACCCGGACCTGCTCAAGCTGATCGGCCTCGAGCCGATCCTCCAGGGCGTCGGTCTGGAGCGGCAGTACCGGAACGACGAGCAGATCGACAACGCGCTGCGGAGCATCCTGTTCCAGGTGCCCGTGGCCGGGAACCCGGAGTGCCTCGACGGCCCGACCATGCCGGAGTGCTTCACGGGCGTGAACGACCTCGGTGCCATCGACGTCCAGCGCGGTCGTGACCACGGCATGCCCACCTACAACCAGCTGCGCGCGGCTGTCGGGCTCCCCGCGAAGGCGAACTTCAGGGACATCACCGGTGAGAACACCGAGTTCTTCCCGATCTTCGATCCCAAGCTGACCTTCGGCAACGAGATCAACGACCCGGACAGCCTGGAGTTCGTCCAGCTCCGTGACCGCAACGGCAACGTGATCCCGTTCGGGACCGAGGAAGCCGACGAGGACGCCACGGTCGGCATCCGCCGCACCACGACGGCCGCCCGCCTGCGGGCGATCTTCGGCAGCACGTCCAACCTGGACGCCTTCACCGGCATGATCTCGGAGAAGCACGTCCCCGGGACCGAGTTCGGCGAGACGCAGCGGGCCATCTGGACCAAGCAGTTCCAGGCGCTCCGCGACGGCGACAGGTTCTTCTTCGGCAACGATGGGAACCTCACCCTCATCCGGCTGAGCTTCGGCATCGACTTCCGCAAGGACCTGGGCGACGTCATCGCCCTCAACACGGACCTCGAACGCGGGGACCTGGCAGACAACGTCTTCCTGGCTCCGCTCGACTGATATCCCGTTGACGCCCCTGGGTCCCGGCCACCAGCCAGGTGGCCGGGACCCGGCGCGCCCCGAGGGGTGACGGCTCGTACCGGAGGCACTACCCTCTGCCACGAGGCGGACCACGAGAAGGCGGGTGGGCGCACATGGAGCGGGTGAACGTGATCGGCCGCGACACGCGGGCCATGGCGGATCTGGTGCGGGTCTACGCCGCCGGCGTCGTCCGACAGACCCTCCGCCAGCGCGACGACGGCCGCTGGCAGGTCCAGGCGCACGCCGACGCCGCCGAGCTCGCGACCCTGGAGGCCGCCGGCTTCGAGGTCGAGCACCTGGAGGACGTCCACGCCGCGCCCGGCGGGCTGGCGACCGCCACGGGCGGCGC
Source organism: uncultured Acidimicrobiales bacterium (assembly GCA_963830865.1). Taxonomy (GTDB): domain Bacteria; phylum Actinomycetota; class Acidimicrobiia; order Acidimicrobiales; family VFJN01; genus ZC4RG19. The sequence goes on from CAWHNU010000007.1 coordinate 336,754, forward strand.
CGCGGCCCCCGGCGCGCCCGCAACCCGGGGGCCGATCGGCTACATGGACGTGGCCGAGGTCGACCGCCGGCTCGCCGCCCTGGCCGATCCGCCACACGGCGATCGGACCGCGCTGCTGACGCTGCCGCAGAAGACCTGGGAGGGCCGGTCGTGCTACGCCCTCCGCATCGGCCCGGGGCCCGGTCCCGGGCGGCCGGGCATCTGCCTGCTGGGCGGCGTGCACGCCCGCGAGTGGGGGAGCGCGGACATCCTCGTCGCCTTCGCCGAGCGCCTGCTCGCGGCCTACGCGGCGGGCAAGGGCATCGCCATCGGCCGGCGGCGGTTCGGCGCGGCCGTGGTCCGCAGCCTGGTCGACGAGGCGAACCTCTACGTCTGCCCGCAGCTCAACCCCGACGGGCGCCACTACAGCTTCACGGTCGACCCGATGTGGCGGAAGAACCGCCGTCCCCCGCGTGGCCAGCGCCGGGCGGACGTCGGGGACGAGTGCGTCGGCGTCGACCTCAACCGGAACTTCGACTTCCTGTGGGACTTCAAGACCCACTTCGACCCGGCCGCACCGATCTCGTGCTCGACCTCGCCGTGCGACCCGCAGACCTACGTCGGCCCGAGCTCGGTGTCCGAGCCCGAGACCCGCAACGTCGTCTGGCTGCTCGACGAGCACCCGGACATCGGGTTCCTCGTCGACCTGCACAGCTACGGCGAGCTGATCATGCACAGCTGGGGCGACGACGAGAACCAGTCGCGCCGGCCCCGCATGGCCTTCAGCAACCGGGACTACGACGGTCGCCGGGGCAGCCCGGGCGACGACTACAAGGAGTTCCTCGCCGTCGCCGACCGCAGGCGGCTCGTGCGGCTCGCCACGAAGATGCGCTCGGGCATCGCCGCGGCGCGGGGCCGGACCTACCGCGTGCAGCAGTCGATGAACCTCTACCCGACCTCGGGGACGTTGGACGACTACGCGTTCAGCCGGCACCTGACGGATCCCACCCGCAGCAAGGTCATGGCCTTTACGGTGGAGTGGGGGGCGGAGGACAACCCCTCGCCGTTCCACCCGCCCTACGAGGAGATGGTCCAGATCATCGCCGAGGTGACGAGCGGTCTGCTCGCCTTCTGCGGCGACGCGCTGCGCATCGGCGCAGCCCCGCGACAACCGGAGGAGAGTTGACATGGCCGCCAAGGCATCCAAAGCCGCCAAGGCATCCAAGCCGCCAAGGCAACCAAGGCAACCAAGGCCTCGAGCGCCTCCAAGGCGGAGTGGACCGTCCTGGTCTTCCTCAACGCCAAGAACAACCTCGAGCCGTTCTCGTTCCTCAACTTCGACCAGATGGCCAAGGTGGGCAGCACCGACCGGGTCAACGTGGTCGTCGAGTTCGGCCGGCCGAAACGCAACTACTCGAACGAGTACGGCGGCTGGTCGAAGACCCTGCGCTACCGCGTGGCCAAGGGCATGAAGCCCACCGCGGCGAAGGCGCTCGACGACCTCGGTCAGGTCAACATGGGCGACGGCGCCGCGCTCGTGGACTTCGTCACCTGGGGCCGTGAGAACTTCCCGGCGGAGAAGACCATGCTGGCGATCTGGGACCACGGCCAGGGGTGGCGGCGCGCCCAGGCCCTGACCCTGCGGGCGTCGGCCGCGGACGTCGGACGGGTGGCCAAGTCCCGCCAGGACACCCGGGCGCGGCTGGGCGACGCCCTCGGCAGCCTGGAGGCGCTGCCCGACGACCAGCGGGTCCACGGGGCGTTCCGCTACGTGTCGCACGACGAGGACACTGGCGACAAGCTCTACAACCGCGAGATCCAGGACGCCCTGGCCGGGTTGACCGCGGACGGCCCGATCGACCTGATCGGCTTCGATGCCTGCCTGATGGCGATGCTGGAGACCGCGTACGCCCTGCGGGGACTGGGCTCGGTGATGGTCGGCAGCGAGGAGCTCGAGCCGGGCGACGGCTGGTGCTACGACAACTTCCTGCGGCCGCTGGTGGCCGACCCGGCCGGCTTCGACGCCGAGGCGCTGGGCCGGGCGATGGTCGCCGGCTACCGCGACTACTACGGCGACCGCGACGCCACCACCCTCTCGGCCATCGACCTGGGCAAGGTCCAGGCGGCGGCCAACGCCCTGTCGCGCTTCGCGACCGAAGCGACGGCGAACCTGGACACCCACTTGCCGGCTCTCAGGCGGGCCCGCCGCGCGTGCGAGAACTATGCACCCGGCTATGGCCTGAACTCGATCGACCTGATCCGCTTCCTCGATCAGGTCGCGGCCGCGCCGGGGGTCGACGCCACGCTCGCGGCCCGGGCGACCGCGGCGCGTACGGCCGTGGCGGACACGGTCCTCGAGAGTTACGCGTCAGTTCAGCGTCAGGGAAAGTTCGGATCGCACGGGCTGGCCATCTACTTCCCCGCGTCCCAGTTGGCCTTCGACAACGATCCGGATCGGGACGGCTACGTCAAGGGCAACCCCCACTACCCGGTGGAGTTCGTCGAGCGCCAGAAGTGGGCATCGTTCCTCCACGCCTATCACGGACGCGTGTCACGCTAAATTCGACCGGACATCCACTTTGGCGTAACGTACGTCCTTAGCGGGTATCCGGAGGCGGGGAATGATCAGTCCGTATGTACGTCGATTACGACTCGCACAAGAATTGCGGGCCGTGCGTGCAGAGGGCGGCCTCACCCACGAACAGCTGGCCCGCAAGATCGGCCAGAGTCGGGCCCAGATCTCGCGTCTGGAGAACGGCCACGTGGTCGATCAGGACGACGTCATGAAGATCCTGGACGCGCTCGACGTCGACGACGAGCGCTGGACGCGCATCATGACGATCGCGCGCGAGGCCGGCGAGCGCGGCTGGTGGGAGTCGAACCGGGCGATGGGCGAGCGCCAGGCGCTCTACGCCAACCTCGAGGCCGGCGCCCAGACCATCCGCGAGTTCCAGATGGCGTTCATCCCGGGCCTGCTGCAGACGCCCGAGTTCACCCGGGCCCGCGCCGCGGTCGACGCCCGGCGTGACCAGGGCCCCTACAACCCCGACGGCGCCGCGGACGGCCGGGTCGGCCGCCAGCGGATGCTGCGGCGGCCGGGCGGCCCCACCTACGAGGTGATCATCGACGAGCTGTCCGTGCGGCGCGGGGCGGCGCCCCGCGAGGTCGTGAAGGCGCAGCTGTACCACATCGCGGCCACGGTCAACGGCAACCCCAAGATCACCGCCCGGGTGCTGCCGGTCCAGGCGGAGATCGAGAACTTCAACGTCCCCCGCTCGGCGTTCTCCGTCTACACGTTCCCCGATGCCGACGACCCGACGGTCGTGGCGGTCGACACGGTCACGGACGACCTGCTGCTCACCAACGAGGGCGATGTGGCGCGCTACGAGGAGCTGTTCCTGCGGCTCCGGGAGGCGTCGCTGCCGATGCAGGACAGCCTCGAGCTCCTCATCGAGGTCGCCCAGTCCCGCAGCCGCTGAGCCCTCGCTGCTGAGCGGCTGACCACTGGGAGAGTGCGGCGCGCCGTCGGCGCGCACCCAAGGCGATTCTCGCGGCGGCTGTGACGGTCACTCTGTCCGCGAATGACGAAATTGTCGCTTGCGTTGCGTGGTGATACAGCGCAATGTTGCCGTACTGTCAACAGTATGTGGGCTGTACAGCCAACTGGGCTGCACCCTCCACAGATCAATCCGAAAGGACCCAACGTCATGATGAGTGGCGACGCGTTCACGCAGTGGCGCAAGTCCAGCCTGTCGAGCGGCGACGACAACTGCGTGGAGGTCGGATTTGCGGCCGATGGGCAGGTGGCCGTCCGTGACACCAAGCAGAAGGGTGAGGGTCCGGTTCTCGTCTTCACCCCCTCCGAGTGGGAGGCGTTTCTCGGCGGCGTCGAGCGGCACGAGTTCGACCACGCGTAACTCCTCCTACCTGCGGTGATGCCCGCCTGCGGGCGGTGGGCATCACCGGGGCGGGCCCACGCTGGGGTGTTCCCGCCCAAGCACGTGACGAGCCCGCCGTCGGTCGGTCCACCGAGCGTCAGGAACCCCTTGCGATACGTGCCGCACAGATAGATACTGGGGACGATCTCGCAACGTGGACAGTACGAGGCCGTGGGCGGACCGAGTGCCTGATCTGTAGATCACAAAGAGGGATGGGGGACATGCCCGCAGGCCAGGTGGCGAAAGAACTGATCTCGGTTCTCGGCACCGTCGCCGCTGTGTCCACAGGCGCCTACCTGGTCACCCGCCCCCGCCCGCCCGTCGCGCCCGATCCCGGCGTCCGGCGCATCCGCGAGTTGGAACGCCGCCTCGCCGCGCTGGAGCAGACCGGCGCCGCACCGCCGCCTTCCGCGCCGGTCGTGCCTTCCGCGCCGGTCGTGCCTTCCGCACCGGTCGTGCCTTCCGCACCGCGCGCCTTCCGCGCCGGTCGTGCCTTCCGCGCCGGTCGTGCCCTCCGCGCCGGTCGCGCCCGCCGCACCCGCCGCGCCGGTCGCATCGGTCGCCGTGCCCGCGGCGGTTCCGGTACCGGTGCACGTCCCGGTCGGGCGCATGCAGAAGCCCTACACGGTGACCCACTACGAGAACCTGGCGAGCCAGGTCGCCCACGAGCGCCAGATCGCCGAGTTGGAGCGCCGGCTGGCGGCCATAGAGGCCGCTCGGGGCGTCGGGTCCCTCCTCAACGGCGCGCCCATGCTCAACGGCGCCCCCACGCACAACGGCAACGGGGTCCGGCGGGAGCGCCGCCATGGCTGACGTCCTGGATCGAGTTGTGCGGGCGATGCGAGGGCTGGCGGCACGGTTGGGCGTCGCGGCCCCGGGTGAGGCGGCCAGCCGAACCGCCGAGCGGGCGCCCGGGCTGCGTGCCGGCCGTGACCGCCAGTCCCGCTACTGCCGGGCGTCGGGCTGGCGGCTGCGGGCGAGCTGCACCGACCTCGACGGCGACACGATCTGCCCCCTGTGCAGCCGCAGCGTGCGCACGCATCCCGATGCGGCGATGCCGCGTCCGGTCCAGGTCATCCCCGACCACGTAGCCTGACCGCCACGGACGCGGTCGAGATCAAGGTCACGGTCGGCGACGACCAGGTCGCCCAAGCCCTCGAAGCACTGGGCCTCGATCCTCGGGTGCCGGACCGCCGGCGCAGGATCGGCTTCGTCGAGGACCTCCGCCCGGGCGGCGGCGCCCTGCCGCTGCTCGACGCCGGCGTCATCCTGCGGGTGCGCGAGAACGCCGGCGACGACGACGACTCGACGGTGAAGCTCCGCCCGGTCGAGCGTGCCCAGCTGACCGGCACATGGCGGACGTCGGACAAGCTCCGGGTCGAGGCCGACTGGGCGGGCACCCGCCGGGTCCTGGCCGCATCGTTCGAGACCGACCGCCGCAAGGGCCGGATCGCCGCGGTGTGGGCCGGCGACGAGCCGGTCCGCAAGCTGGTCGACGACGACCAGGAATCGTTCCTCGCCGACTGCGCGACGATCGCGGTCGACCTCGCTGCCCTGGACCTGCTCGACCCCATCGACGCGGCCCGCTGGGACAAGGTGCAGGTCCCCGGTGTGGACACCCGGGTGGTGGCCGAGCGCTGGGTCGTCGGGGATCTCGACTTCCTCGAGCTGTCGGTCCGGGCGACCGGCGACGACGAGGCCGAGTCCGCCCAGCGGGCGCTCGAACGGGGCGTGGCCAACCTCGGGATCGCGGTGCCGCCCGAGCAGGAGACCAAGACCCGCCGCGTCCTGGCCTACCTGGCCGGCCGCCACGGGTAGCCGGCCCGGCCGTCAGTCGTACTCGCGCACCACCCAGTCCGTGAGCCGCGGCGCCGTGCCGGCCACCGCGTCGCGCAGCAGGTGGCGGAGGTCGCCGTCCGCCGCGAGCGGGGCCAGGTCCTTGCCGAGGTCGGCCGCCACGTCGTCGCCCGTCACCGGCGTCGCGATGCGGCCCAGCAGCTGGGGCTCGTCCATCACCCGGGCGGCCAGGGTGGGCCAGCGGAGGGTGAGGATCGTCCAGCGGATCAGCGAGTCGACGTCGGCCTCGTCGGTGGTCACCTCCAGGCTGGCGAAGCGGGCCAGGGCGGCGACGGCGTAGGCGTTGCGGAGGCGCTTCAGTGCCCGGGGGTTCGGCTCCATGAGCCGCATGTACGGGCCCAGCACGTGATCGTGGGTGCCCTCCGCGACCGACTCGGCGAGCTTGATCGCCGCCCGCTCGCGCAGGGCGCGGGCGTGGCCGGACATGTCGGCGCTCGACAGCGCCGCCACGCGGGCGACCGCGGCCTCGGTGGTCATCGTCGCCAGCTCCTCGGCCGCCGCGCTGCGGTCGGGACCGCGGATCTCGGAGTCCCCGCGACCCTCGCCGGCCAGCACCGCGTGCCAGTAGCGCTCCTGGGCGGCCGGGCTGGGGCGGGGCATGGGGGCGGACACCGCGAACGTCTTCTCCAGGAACAGGTAGCCGAGCGGGCGGCCGGGGCGTCCGGTGGCCTTGGCCATGTCGGCGTACTCCTTCTGGAAGCACTGGCTGAGCCAGCCCTGGTCGGCTGCGATCAGGTACGTGACCGGCACGTCGCCGAAGATCGTCTGGATCCCCTCCAGCAGCTCGACCACGTACGACGGCTGGCACCGGTCGAGGTCGTCGATGCAGACCAGGACGTTGCGGTCGATCTTGCGCACCAGCCGGTCGTAGCGGTCGTGGATGCGCCGGTAGGGGTCGCCGGCGGTCCGGATCAGCGCCGTCGCCGCCCGCGGCGACCCCGCCAGCAGGGACGACTTGGTCGAGCGCAGGAGGGCCAGCGCGCTGCCGGACGCCACGAAGAAGCCGACCACGGCGTTGATGCCGTTGCGGGCGCCGGTGACCCGGTCGATGGTCAGGATGCCGCAGATGACCGCCGCCATCACGAGGATGGCCGACACCACCAGGGCGAACACGGCGAAGCCCCACCACCAGGCCCAGATCCGCCAGCGGTGGCGCGTGGAGAGGGTCGGCAGATCCCGGCGGGTGCCGCGCCGGGCCTCCCGGTAGACGCTGTCCATCAGCCACCACCAGGGGGGAGCCGTCCGCTGGTGCCGCCACGCGTTGAACGTGACGCACAGCCACTGGCCCTCGTTGAGCGGCAGCTCCTCGGGCGGGTGCTCCAGGCCCCGGCGCAGCAACCGGATCAGGGATGTCTTCCCCGATCCCCAGGCGCCGTCGACGTGCATGAGGATCTGGCCGGATGCGACGTCGCTGTGCTCGCCCCGCTGCATGTCGATGAGCGTGGCCAGCGAGCTGGCGAAGCCCTCCCGGTCGAGCAGGTCGTCCCGGGCCGGCGTGTCGGCGACCAGCCGGGCGTCGTGTACCGGCCGGCGCACGACGGAAGGCGGCGCCGGCCGCAGGTCGCGGTCCGGGCCGCCGCCGTTCTTCGGTCTCGTGATGGAGCTGGTTGCTGTCGAAGGCACGTCAGCGCTCCCGTTCCGTCGGCATCCGTCCGCCGTGTATTCGACGCCGACCCCTCGACAGAGCGTCGAGGGGTCGGCGTGATACGCGTGGTGGTCAGATCTCGCCGCTCCCGAGGTCGACCGTCACGGTCATGAGGGCCTCGGCGGCGGGGTCGACCGCCACGTCGTCGTCGCCCTCGAAGGTGCTGACCGCGACGGTGTCCGCCCGCTCGGGCCCGGCGATGTTCACGCCGGTGCGCAGGCCGCTGACCTGGACCGCGCCGCCCGCCGCACCCACCGACACGGTGTCGGCGCCGGCGGTGCCGGCCACGGTGACCGTGTCCGCCGCGGCGTCGCCGCCGCCGGCCGCCCCGGACAGGTCGATGTCGGCCTGCCGGAAGTCGGTGCCCCGCATGTCGTCGACGGCGATGCTGTCGACGCCGCCGAGGGCGGTGAGGTCGAGCCGCTCGACGCCGTCCATGTCCATGCGGATGTTGGCGATGTCGCGCAGGAACAGGGCGCGCGAGCCGTTGGGGGTGAGCTGCATCTTCTCGGCGACGTTCGCGCCGTTGAAGTCGAGGGTGTCGGTGCCGCTGTGGCCCTCGACCGTGTCGGACCCGTCGCCCGGGTCCCACCGGAAGCTGTCGTCGCCGGAGCCGAGCTCGGCCCGGTCGTCGCCCCGGTTGCCGTCGTTGGCGTCGTCGCCGCTCCCGCCGACGAACAGCTCCGCGCCGTCGCCGCCGGTGAAGGTGTCGTTGCCGCTGCCGCCGCTGTAGGTCAGCGCCTCGTCGGCGAAGGCGCCGTTGACCTGGTCGACGCGCAGGGCGTCGGCGCCGCTGCCGGTCGAGACCTGGATCGTGCCGAAGGTGGCGCGGGCGAAGCTCTGCTCTGCCGAGCCGTCGTCACCGAAGTCCACCTGGAGGGTCGTGGTGTCGCCGGGCGCCAGGCGCAGGGCGATGCGGTCGGACCCGGCGTGGGTGGTCACGTTCAGCGTGTCACCGGACACCGACGCCTGCTGCTGAGAGGCGCCGGCGGGCGCGCCGGACACGCCGAGGGCCAGCGCGGCGGCGACGGCTCCCGCCGCCACGCGCGCGGTCGCAATGGTGTTCATGAATCTCCTCGTTCCGCTCATGGGCCGGCCAAGGGGAGAGCCGGCGCCCACGAGTGGACCGCGCCGCCACGCCCCTCGGCATCGGGCAATTGCCTTATAGCCACGACCCGCGGTACGTAAGGCGCGGTGACGGCGGATCAGCCCGCCGGCGGGTCGGGCGACTCGGGCGGCGCGGTCGCCTCCGGGGTCTCCGGCGGCGCGGTCGCGTCCGAGGTCAGGCCCTGGCGCTCGAAGAACGCCAGGGCCGCGTCGGCGACCTCGCCCCACCCGCTGTCGATCACGAGCGAGTGCCCCCGGCCGTGGATCTCGACGAACTCGGACGGGGCGGACGAGCGGTGGTGCCGCTTGTAGGACGCGTGGGCGATCGAGTGGGGCACGGTGTGGTCGCGCTCGCCCGAGATCACCAGCAGCGGGCCGCGGTCGTGGTTGTCGACCACGACGCTCGCCTCGCTCCCCGGATTGATGTTCGCGAAGGCGGCCTGGAACAGCGGCCGGCCCGGCGCCGGCACGGCGTAGGTGTCGTACAGCGAGCGGGCCTCGGCCTCCGGCACGGCGTTGGCGAAGGCGTAGCGGAACTGGTCGTAGGTGAGCGCCACCGCCTTGTTGCGGTTGCCGGGGTTGCGCAGCACCGGTGACGACGCCTTCAGCGCCGAGAACGGCAGCGGCAGCACGCCCCGGAACGGCGCGGGGTCGATGGCGACGGCGCCGGCGACCAGGCCCAGGCCGGCGAGCTTCTGGGCGATCAGTCCGCCGAAGCTGTGGCCGACGACCACCGGCTTGCGGGTCAGCTTGGCGATGGCCTCGGCGTAGTGGTCGGTGACCTCGCCGACCGTCTTGCCCGCAAGCGCCTCGGGATGGGCGCGAGCCTCCTCGACGGACTCGGGGTCGTCGGGCCAGCCCGGGGCGAGCGTGGCGTAGCCCTTCTCCTCGAACCGGGACCGCCACGGGTCCCAGCTGCCGGCCAGGAGCCACAGGCCGTGGGCGAACACCGCGGGGAGGCGCCCGGAGGCGTTGGTGGCGTCGATCTCGGCGTTCTCGCGGGCGGTGAGCGGCACGCGGCTCACCCTACGTGAAGGTCGTAGAGGGTGATGCCGTCGACCGTGGTCGGGGTGAAGTTCTGCTCCACCCAGGCGCTGATCTGGCCCGCATCGGACGGGCTGACGCCCTGTCCGGCGAACGTGCGGCCCCGGGCGATGAACCACCCGATCTTGCCCTCGGCCACCCAGCGCTGGAACTGGGCCAGCGTCGGCGACGGGTCGGTGCCGTTGAAGCCGCCGATCGCCATGACCGGCTCTCCGGTGGCGAGCTGGTAGCCGGCCGCCTGGTTGGCCGAGACCGTGGCGGCGACCCAGGTGCTGTCGTCGGCGTGCTCGAGCAGCGTGGCGGTCAGCGTGTCGCTGGGCGCGCTGGCCCCGAGGATGCCGCCGGTCGGCCGGGGGGTCTGGGGCGCGGTGCTGGGGAAGGGGCCGCGGCCCGGGCCGCCGGGGAAGCTGCTGCCCGGACCGCGGCCTCCGGGGAGCACCGGGCGTTGGGGCAGCCGGACCTGGGGGGTCGTGAGCCCTGCTGCCACGCCGGTGACCGCCGGTCCCGCCAGCGGGATCGCGCCGCTGTGCGGGGTGATCACCGTCTCCCACGTGGCCGCGGCCGGGGCGGCGAAGGCCGCGACCGCGGCGACCGCGACGATCGCCGTCGCCAGCGACCGGGACGCCACCGGGGCGACCATCAGCGCGATCGCCGCGCCGATGCCGCCGACCAGCACGAGGGTCCCGAGCCCGGGATGCCAGTCGGGCGACCGGACGAGCAGCCGGCTGGCCCACCAGCCGGTGACCGCCACGGTCCCGGCCAAGGCGGCGCGGGCCACCAGGTGATCGCGGCGGCGCCACAGCTCGACGGCACCGATGCCGACGAGGGCGCCGATCGGCGGCGCCAGGGCGACCGTGTAGTACTCGTGGATGATCCCCTGGCCGAGGCCGATGGCGAGGCCGGTCACCACCAGCCACCCGCCCCAGAGCAGCGCCGCGGCCCTCGTGCGGTCCGTGCGGGGCGCCCGCCAGGCGAGCACCAGCAGCGCGACCGACAGGATCAGCGCGGCCGGGAGCAGCCACGAGATCTGGCCGCCGAAGCGGTCGTTGAACAGCCGGTAGAGCCCGGTCGCGCCCCAGCGCCCGGACGTGCCGACCGGCCCGCCGCCGACGCTGCCGACCTCGTTGCCGGTCAGCCGGCCGAAGCCGTTGTAGCCGAAGATCAGGTTGAGCAGGCTGTTGTCCTGCGACCCGCCGATGTAGGGCCGGGACGACGCCGGCCACAGCGAGACGGCCGCCACCCACCAACCGCCCGCGGCGACCATCGCGGCCCCGGCGATCAGCAGCTGGCGGATGCGGCGCCCGAGCGTGCCGGGCGCGGCCACCAGGTACGCGAGCCCGAAGCCGGGCACCACGAGGAACGCCTGCAGCATCTTGGCCAGGAACCCGAGGCCGACGCACACCCCGACGAGCACCACCCAGCGGGTGGCCCCGCCCTCGATGGCCCGGACCGCGGCGTAGGCGCCCAGCGTGAGCAGCAGCACCAGCATCGAGTCGGGGTTGTTGTAGCGGAACATCAGCGCGGCCACGGGGGTGAGCGCCACGACCGCCCCGGCGATCAGCCCGGCCGCCGGCCCCGTCCAGCGGCGCACGGCCACGTACAGGACGGCGACGGTGGCGACGCCCTCCAGCGCCTGGGGCACGAGGATCGACCAGCTGCTCACCCCGAACAGGCGGGCCGAGATCCCCATCGGCCAGAGGAACAGCGGCGCCTTGTCCACGGTGATCGAGCTGGCGGCGTCCGACGAGCCGAAGAAGAACGCCTTCCAGCTCTGCGACGCCGCCTGGGCGGCCGCGGAGTAGTAGGCGTTGGCCCAGCCCGACTCGGACAGCGACCACAGGTAGAGGAACGCCGTGCCGGCGAGCAGCGCGGCCAGCGCCGGCCGCTCCCAGGCGGGCCGGGGCCGGGGGGCCGGCTCCGCAGGGGCAGACGGAGCCGGCCCCGGCGCCGGCGCGGCGGCGGGGGGTGCGAGCAGGGCGGTGCCCACGTCAGCTCCTGACCAGCAGGAGCTGGAGCTCGAGGGTGCCGTGGTCGTCGACCGACAGCACGACCGGGCTGCGCGGCACCTCGACGCCGTAGTCGGAGAACGTGAGGTCGAGCGACCCGACGACCACGGCCGTACCGTTCACCAGCTTGGCCTGGAGGGGGAAGGTGACCTGGCGGGTGACGCCGTGGATCGTCAGATCGCCGACGGCGTCCACCGTGACCTCGGCGCCCGAGGCCGCGTCGGCCCCGAGCTCGATCGGCTGGGTGAGCGTGAACGTGGCCGTCGCGAAGCTGCCGGTGTCGAGCGCCTCCTGGACCTGGTCGTCGCGGCGGCTTTCGTTGGTCGTGATCGTGGTGAGATCGACCGCGAACGAGCCGGCGGTGACCGTCGTGCCGTCGATCGTCATCTGGCCGGACACGCCGCCGGTGCGGCCGACCGCGGTCGTCGAGCCGATGCTCGACAGGTTCTCGTCGACTCGGAACCCGGCGAACGTCCCGGTGGCGGACTCGAAGTCGAACTCGCCGGTCGTCGTGTCGACGGTCCAGGTGCCGTCGAGGCTCTCGGCGCTGCCGGCGGCCGTGCCGTCGGCCGGTTGGACGGCCGCGGCGGCCGTCTCCAGCGAGACCGCGGCCGGTGCGTCGCTCTTCAGGAACCACCACAGCCCTGCCCCGACCACGACGAGGAGAGCCAGCCCGGCGCCGCCCGCCACGAGCAGGGGGCGCCGGGCGCGGCGGCGGCTCACACCGGCACCTGCAGGGCGGCGGTGAGGCCCCCGGCGGTCGTGCCGGACATGGTGGCGAGCTGGTGGACGCCGTCGTCGTCGCCGAACACGTTGTCGTCCTCGAGCGAGAGCTGCGCCAGGTTGCCGACGCTGTCCTCGTAGCCGTCGGTGGCATACACCTGCTGGCAGGTGTCCTCGGGCATGGCGAGCTGGGAGGTGGCGATGGGCGAGCCCCCGCCGGTGGCGGCGTCGACGCTCTCGTAGACCTCGAAGTGGATGTGGGGCCACCGGCCCGAGTAGGCGCCGGGGAACACGGTCGTGAACTCGACGGTCCCGTCGTCGCCGGCCGCCTGGACGCCCCGCAGGTAGGTCACGTCCTCGACGCCCGGCGAGTACATCGAGTAGCGGCCCTCGCGGTCGCAGTGCCACGCGTAGACGGCGGCGCCGGGCATCGGCGAGCACCCCGACGCGGTGTCGACCAGCGACAGCCGGACCGTGAGCGGCACGCCCCCGGCGGTGGCGCCGCCGTCCAGGCTGGTCGTGATGTCGCTGCGGACGATGCCGTCCGCGCCCAGCACGTCGGGACCGTTGCTGCCGTCGCCGGGGAACGGCCCCGCGGTCTCCTCGGGGATGGTGTCGCACGACGCGGCCGCGGCCGACCCCGCGTCGCCGGTCGAGCCGCCGCTGGCGGTGGACGCCGTGGTGGACGACGCCGAGCCGGCGTCGGAGCCGCCGGACGAGCCGCAGCCGACCAGGGCCAGGCCGAGCCCGGCGAACATCTGCAGGGCACGTCTGCGGGGGAGCTGGGGAGGAGCCATCAGGGAACTCATGGTGGCGAGGCTGACGCGGCCGCCGCCACTCCGGCTGCGAACTAGCTGGGAGTTTCCTCAGAGCGGGCGCGCTGGCCGGGCGGGACGCGCAGCGTGTAGCCGACCCCCCGCACGGTGTGGATGAGCGCCGGCTCGACCGTGTCGATCTTCTGGCGCAGGTAGCTGATGTAGGTCTCGAGCACGCTGGCGTTGCCGGCGAAGTCGTACTCCCACACCGCCTGGAGGATCTGGTCTCGGGTGAGCACCCGGCGGGGGTTGGTCAGCAGGTAGTGCAGCAGGCGGAACTCGGTGGGCGTCAGGTCGACCAGGCGGCCGGCCCGCCACACGTCCCGGGTGTCCTCGTCCAGCTCGAGGTCGGCGTACGCGAGCTTGCGCTCGCCCGGCCCCGCGCCCGACGACCGCCGGAGCACGGCCTTGACCCGCTCGATCAGCTCCTCGATCGAGAACGGCTTGGTCACGTAGTCGTCGCTGCCGAGCCGCAGGCCGTCGATCTTGTCCTGGGTGGCGTCGCGGGCGGTCAGGAAGATGATCGGCACCTGGGTGCCGGCCCCCTCGGCCTGGCGCAGCCGGCGGGCGACCTCGAACCCGTCGAGGTCGGGCAGCATCACGTCGAGGACGACGAGGTCGGGGCGGCGGTCCTCGATGGCGGCCAGCGCGGCCCGCCCTGTCGCCCGCCGCTCCACCTCGAAGCCGTTGTAGCCGAGGCCCATCGCCACCAGCTCGGTGATGTGCTCCTCGTCGTCGACCACGAGGACGAGGGGCGGGCGCGCGGGATCGGACACGGGGCCACCGTACCGAGGGCCCAGTCCACATCCGGCGGTTCCCAGCAACCTCCAAGCAACCCCGAAGCCGGCTCGGAGGCACCGGCTGGATCGTGGGCCCATGTCCGCTACCGCCCTCGACACCGCCGCCCCGGGCCCGTTCCCGGCGCTGCTGCTCGTCGACCCCCACGGCATCCGGCGGCACCCCGCGGTCGACATCGTCATCCCCGTCCACAACGAGGAGATCGACCTCGAACCGTCCGTCCGCCGCCTGCACGACGACCTGACCCGCCGCTTCCCCTTCGAGTGGGTCGTCACGATCGCCGACAACGCCAGCACCGACCACACGTGGCCGATCGCCTGCCGGCTCGCCGGCGAGCTCGACGGCGTCCGGGCCGTGCGCCTGCCGCGCAAGGGCCGCGGCCGGGCGCTGCGGGCCACCTGGTCGTCGAGCGAGGCCGGGGTCGTCGCCTACATGGACGTCGACCTGTCGACCGACCTCGACGCGCTGCTACCGCTGGTGGCCCCGCTCGTGTCGGGCCACAGCGACGTCGCCATCGGCTCCCGGCTGGCGCCGGGCGCGCACAGGGTGCGGGGCACCAAGCGCGAGGTGATCTCCCGCACCTACAACGCCCTGCTGCACCTGGTGCTCGGGGCCCGGTTCTCGGATGCCCAGTGCGGGTTCAAGGCCGCCCGGGCGGAGGTCGCCCGGGCGCTGCTGCCCCGGGTCGAGGACGACGGCTGGTTCTTCGACACCGAGCTGCTGCTCCTGGCCGAGCACGACGGGCTGCGCATCCACGAGGTCCCCGTCGACTGGGTCGACGACCCCGACTCGCGGGTCGACGTGGTCCGCACCGCCATCGACGACCTCCGGGGCGTCGCCCGTGTCTTCGGGCGGACCTGGCGCGGCCGCGTGCGGGTCCGGGCCCGCACACGGCCCGCCGGCGCCTGATCGGCCAGGATGGGGGCGCGTGACGCTCCGGTCCCGGCTCACTCTCGCGCTCGTCCTGCTGACGACGGTCGGCCTGGCGCTGTTCGGCGTCGTGACCTACCGCCTGTACGCCCGGTCGCAGTACGACCGCCTCGACGACCAGCTGCTGGCCGCGGTGCGCCCGGTCACGGGCATGCTGCACGAGCGCAGGGGCGACGACGACTACCGGCCGCCCGGTGGCGGGCCTGGTCCGCACGCGCCGGCGGCGCTGCCGCCGTACGCCGAGCTGCGCTCGCCGCAGGGCTCTGTGACCCCGTTCGGCGACGTGGACAGCGACGTGATCCCCGAGCTCCCGGCCGACCTCGACAGCCGGGTCGAGCCGTTCACGGTCGGTTCGACCACGGGGTCGACCCGCTGGCGGGTGCTGGTCACCCACGAGACCAACGGCGACGACATAGTCGTGGCGACGCCGACGACCGAGGTCGAGCGCTCGCTGCACCGCCTGGTGCTGATCGAGGCGGCGGCGTCGGTGGTGCTGCTGGCGGCCCTGGCGGCCGGCGCCTGGCTGATCCTGCGCCGCAGCCTCAGCCCGCTGGAGCGCATGGCCACCACGGCCCGGTCGATCAGCGCGGGCGACCTGAGCGAGCGCGTCGACGAGACCGACACCCGCACCGAGGTCGGCGAGCTGGGCTCGGCGTTCAACGCCATGCTCGACGACCTGGAGCGGGCGTTCGCCGAGCGGGACGCCACCGAGCAGCGGCTGCGCCAGTTCCTGGCGGACGCGTCGCACGAGCTGCGCACGCCGCTCACGTCGATCCAGGGCTTCGCCGAGCTGTTCCGCCTGGGCGCGGGCACGGAGGTCGACCTGCCGGTGATCCTGCGCCGCATCGAGCAGGAGTCGGGGCGGATGCGGGTGCTGGTCGAGGACCTGCTGCTGCTGGCCCGGCTCGACCAGACCCGCCCCGTGGAGCTCGAACCGGTAGACCTGGCGGTGCTGACGGCCGACGCCTGCACCGACGCGGTGGCGCTCGGCGGCCGCGACCGGCCGGTGACCCTGGCGTCCCCGGATCCGGTGGTCGTCACCGGCGACCCGATGCTGCTGCGCCAGGCCATCGGCAACCTGGTGGCGAACGCCGTTGAGCACACCCCGCCGGGCACGGCGCTCGACGTCGGCGTCACATGCGAGAACGGCGACGGCGTGGTGGTGGTGCGCGACCACGGGGACGGGCTCTCGCCGGCGGCGCTGGAGCACGTCTTCGACCGCTTCTGGCGGGAGGACGGCGCGAGGTCGGGCACCGGCACCGGCCTCGGCCTGGCGATCGTGGCCGCGGTCGCCGAGGAGCACGGCGGCACGGTGACCGCCACCAACGCCGAGGACGGCGGAGCGGTCTTCACCCTCCGCCTGCCGATCAGCTGACCCCGCTCGCCTCCGCGTTTCCCGGAACTGGTCGTTCGGCGACCAGTTCCCGGAAAAACGCCGGGACTCCGGGAGGGCCCCGGGAGGGCCAAGAGGCCGGCGGGGCCGGCCTCTTGTTCGATCGTGGGGCGGTCACTTCGCCCTGGTCGGTGGTTGCGGTTGCGGGTCAGGCGTCCCCGCTCGCGTTTGTACGCGAACTGGTCGCTCTGGCGACGAGTTCCGCGGAGAAAACGCCGGGCGGTTCACCTTCCGCCTGCCGATCGGCTGACCCCGCTCGCCTCCCGTTTTGTCCGGGGACAAAACGCGAGGAGGACGCCGGGAGGGGCCCGTCGCCTAGCTTGGTCGGCGGCACGACAAGGGGGACCACGTGACGGACACACGACCGTCGCTCGCCGAGGCGGCGTTCTGGCGCCGGCCGCTGGCCGAGCGCATGGCCGACTTCGCCGAGCTGCGGGAGCAGGGGGCGTTCGTGCCGGCCGCGACGTTCAACCCGCTGACCGAGCACACCGAGGAGTTCTACGCGGTCACCCGCTACGCCGAGGTCGTCGAGATCAGCCGGCGCCCGCAGGACTTCTGCTCCGGGCAGGGGTCGGTGTCGATCATCGACATGCCGGCCGAGGCGCTGGAGTTCTTCGGCTCGTTCATCGCCATGGACGATCCCCGCCATGCCCGCCAGCGTGGCATCGTCGCCCGGTCGTTCACGCCGCGGCGCCTCGCCCAGGTGGTCGAGCCGGTCGAGCGGGTCTGCACCGAGGTCATCGACGACATGTGCGAGAAGGGCGAGGTCGACCTGGTCCAGGCGATCTCGCAGCCGTTCCCGCTGCTGGTCATCTGCGACATGATGGGCATCCCCCGCAGCGAGTTCGCCACGGTGCTCCGGGCGACCAACATGATCCTCGGCGCCGGCGACCCCGAGATGTCCGGCACCACCGACATCGGGGCGGCCATGTTCCAGGCCGGGGTCCAGCTCACCACGCTGATGAACGAGCTGGCCGAGGCCCGCCGGGCCGAGCCGACCGACGACCTCACCTCCGCCCTCGTGCACGCGGAGGTCGGCGAGGACATGCTCGCCCCCCACGAGCTCGGGCCGTTCTTCATCCTGCTGGCCGTGGCCGGCAACGACACGACCCGCACGGCCACCACGGTCGCGATGCACCTGCTGGCCCAGAACCCCGACCAGCGGGCGATCTGGCAGACCGACGTCGAGGGCGTCACCGCCACCGCGGTCGAGGAGATCGTGCGGGTGGCCTCCCCGGTCACGTTCATGCGCCGGACGGTGACCCACGACCTGACCCTGTCGGGCCACGAATTCGTCGAGGGCGACAAGCTGGTCCTGTTCTACGGGGCCGCCAACCGCGACCCCCGGGTGTTCGACCGGCCCGACGACTTCGACGTCCGCCGCGACCCCAACCCGCACGTCGGCTTCGGCGGCCCGGGCCCGCACTTCTGCCTCGGCGCCCACCTGGCCCGCCGGGAGCTGCGCGATCATCTTCCGCCAGCTCTTCACCCGCCTGCCCGACATCGAGGTCGTCGGCGAGCCGGTCCACCTGGAGGCCATGGGCATCCCGCTCGTCGGCGGGATCAAGCACCTCCGGGTGCGGTTCACGCCGACCGCCCCCGTCGGCACCGGCTGAGCCTCACACCAGCCCAGGGCCGGGCGTGGCGAACGTCACGTACGCCCGGGCGCGCCGCCGGCTCCTCCAGTCATGGCGCTCCTCGACGAGCTGGGCTCTGACGTCCCGCGGCGGCCGAACGGGTCGCGGAGTTCGAGCGCGTCGTGGTCCTCGACGCCGAAGCGTTCGAGGCCTACGTCGAGGCCGAGGTCGCCCTGGAGGACGCTTACCTCGACATGGCGGGCGACTGCGTCCGCTCACTCGACTACCGGGCCGCCGGGGCGCTCGTCGAGGTGGCCCGGGACCTGAACCGGTCGCTGTGCGAGATCGCCGAGCGCGAGCTCGGGCGCCGCTCCGACGGTGGCAACCCGGCGTACTGCGACTCGCTGCGGCGGTGGCGGGACCTCGCCCTCGGGCTCGTCCATGTGCTGGAGGGCCAGCAGGCGTTCTGGGACGCCCAGTACAGCCTGCTGCGGTTCGCCGACTACGGCGAGGCGCGGGACTCGTTCGCCCGCGCCTCCGAGGCGTTCGACGTGGTTGTCCAGCGGGACCTACCCCAGGCCGACATCGCCCGCACCCTGGCGGCGCGCTGCCGCTACATGCACGACTTCGCCCTCGGCCTGAGCCAGCTGCACGAGGCCGAGTACCAGAGCGCCGTCTACCGCTTCGACGAGGCCCGCGAGAAGATGCAGCGCCTGCTGCGCAGCCTGTCCGGGGCGGCCGGCGGTGACGACAAGCAGAGCCACGTCGACGACCTCCGCCACCAGGTCGACAGCGACGTCGCGGTGGCCGACGCCTACCAGTGGATGGCGCGATTCTTCCTGGCGGCGACCGCAGCGGACTTCGACGAGGCGATCGAGCACGGCGGTCTCATGGTGGCGAGCACCGAGCAGTCGCTGGACGCGGCCGAGCGGCTGGGCCTGCACGAGCGGGTGGTCGGCCTGCGGCGCGCCCAGCTGGCGCTGCGTCGCGGCTGGCTCGACTGGGCGCGGGGCGAGCACGCCGCCGACGAGGAGGACTGGCAGCGCTCGGGCGACAACACGATCGCGGCGCTGAACCACTGGCACGACGCGGCCCGCATCGGCGCCGGGAGCGAGTTCGCGGCGGTCCGGGCGATCCGCGCCCAGTTCGGCTCGTTCACGATGTTGATCCGCTCGACGCGGCGCCGGGCGGAGCGGGAGAGGCAGCTCCACCACCAGATCCGCCAGCTGCTCGACCAGGGCGGGGTCCGGATCGACAACCGGATCGACAACAAGGGAGAGGTCGACATGAGCAACACCAACAACATCGGCAACATGAGCTTCAACGGGCAGGGCCACGTGGTGGCGCTCGGCGACCAGACCGTCTCGACGGTCGACAACCGCGAGGCCCGCGCGTCCTCGGCGGACGCCGGCGAGCTGACGAAGCTCGCCGCCGAGCTGGGCCGGCTGCGCCAGGCGCTCGAGGCGGGCGCCTCCGGGCCCGACGAGCACGCGGCCGCCGAGGCGGTCGGCGCAGCGGCCGAGGCCGCCGCCCAGCACGACGAGCCGACCATGCGCGAGTACCTGGCCAAGGCCGGGCAGTGGGCGCTCGACGCCGCCACCCGCCTCGGCCTCCCGATCGCCCAGGCGGCGATCATGCGGGGCCTCGGCCTGGCCTGACCGGGTGGACGCGGCCGGCCACGGTCCCCACGTTTCTGGCAGCGCTGAGTGCCATAGCGGTACGTGATCGCTGCCAGAAACCGCCGCCTGGCCTGAGGCGGGCCGGGCCGGCCCGGGCGAGGAGCCGCCGGCGTCAGGCCGGCGGCTCCTCCACGACGCAGCCCTCGCCCCCGGGTGCCCGCCGGATCCGGATCCGGGTGCCCGGGGGCGGCGCGTGCTGGGCGATCCATGCGGTGAGCGGCGCCCGGACCAGCTCCTCGAGGATCGGGTCCCGGATGCGGCGGGCGCCGAGCGACGCCCCGTCCGCCGCTAGCCGCCCGCTCACCGCCGCCGAGATGCCGTCGTGGTCGAACTCCAGGCGCAGGCCCCGGCTCGCCGCCGACCGGGCGAGCTGGTCGAGGAACTTGCGGGTGATCTGCTCGACCACCGGGCGCCGCAGAGCGTCGAACACGACGATGCCCCGGCCGAGCCGACCCAGGATCTCCGGCCGGCCGAGATCGTGCGCGAGGTAGTCGGCCACCGCCTCGGCGAACAGCTCGCGGATGCGCTCGTACGGCGGCGGCTCCGTCCGGCCGGTCCGGGCCATCTCCTCGTGCAGCCGGCCCGACCCCAGGTTGGACGTGAAGATCACCACCGAGTGCGAGAAGTAGGCGGTCCGGCCCTGCCCGTCGGTCAGCCGGCCCTCGTCGATGATCTGAAGGAACTTGTCGAAGATGCGGGGGTTGGCCTTCTCGATCTCGTCGAACAGCAGAACGCTGAACGGGCGCTCCATGACCCGGTTGGTGAGCGCGCCGCCGTGCTGGTGGCCGACGTAGCCGGGCGGCGCGCCGGTCAGGCGCTCGGCCGCGTGCTCCTCGCTGAACTCGCTCATGTCGAAGCGGCAGATGGCGGCCTCGTCGTCGAAGACGAACTCGGCGATCGCCTTGGCGAGCTCGGTCTTGCCGACGCCGGTCGGGCCCACGAAGAAGAACACGCCCCGGGGCCGGGTGCTCGCGCTGTCGGCGTCGGCGGTGAAGTCGATCCCCACCCGGGCGTTGACCAGCATCTCGGTCACCGCCCGGACGGCCGCGTCCTGGCCGATGACCCGCTCGGACAGCAGCTTGTGGGCGTTGCGGACCTTCTCCATGTCGAGCTGCTCCCACGGGTCGGTCCGCAGCCCGAACCGGTGGTACATGACGAGCCGCTTGGCGTCGCCGAAGGGGATGTGGACGAGCCTCGAAGTCGCGGCCAGCGCCTCGAGGTCGCGGACCGCCATGCCGTCGGTGAGGTTGGACAGGGTGGTGGCCGCCCGCGCCGCCTCGGCGTCGTCCAGTGGGCGGTCGGCGTAGAACGTCTGGCGCGCGCCGGCCAGGAACGCCCGCCGCTCGGACTGGTCGGGCTTGGTGACCTCGACCGCGGCGACCAGCGGGTTGTCGCGGTGCAGCCAGTCCGGCAGCGTGTCGAGGCTCTTGGCCGCGATGATCAGGGTGTTCCGGCGGGTGCCGGCGGCGGTGCGGGCGACGGCGGCCTCCGCCATCGCCCGGCGCAACTGGAACAGATGCCGGCCGGTGTTCTCGCCCGGCGAGGCGACCGTGCCCACCATGAGCTCGGCGAACTCGACCAGGAACGCGCACGGCACCCGCGACTGGCCGACCGCCCGGCGCAGGGCGGCGAGCGCGTCCTCGGTGTCCACGATGTCGGCGGGCGCGGTGGACTCGGGCCACACGAGGTGGTCGAAGCAGTCCCGCTCGGCGTCGTCGGCGAAGCGGAAGCCGTCGACGGCGTCGAGCCGGCCGATCACCCGGAAGTCGAGCACGGTCAGGAAAGCCCGGACGGCGTCGGGCAGGTCGAGGTAGTCGCCGTCGAGCAGCACGCGGTCGTCGACGTTGCCGTAGAGGATCACGTGCCGGTGGCGCGACACCTCCTGGTACACGCGCCGGAGCCAGCCGGCGGTCGGGCCCCCGGCGCCGCTCACGGCCGGTCCCACCCTGTCCCGGCGGCGCGGTCGGGTCCCGGGAGGTCCCGGGCCCGGGGTGCCGGCAGGGTCCCGGCGCGTCCCGGCCGTTCCCGGCCGTCCCAGTCGACCGGCCCGGCCTCGACGCCGAGCGGGCCGAGGGCGCCGTGCAGGCGCTCCAGCAGCCGGACCGCCCCGCCACACGCCTGCTGGGACGCGGCCGGGCCCCGGCTGGCGGCGGCCGCCACCGCGTCGACGTCGTAGAGGAGGCGGCTCCCGCCGCCGACCGCGGGCGCGACCGCGACGCCGAGCCCGTCGCCCCGGATCCGCCGGGCCCGGACGCCGAGCGTCCCGTCGGCGGTCGTGGTGTGGGGCCCGTCCACGGCGAAGCCGACCCGTGGGAGCGCCCGCACCACCGCGGCCATCAGGGCCCGGCGCTCCTCGACCCGGTCGATAGCGGCGTCGACGTCCCGCTCGGCCTCGTCGAGGCGGGCGGCGAGCAGGCCGAGAACGGCCGCGGCGCCGCCCGCGTCCCCCCGTCCAGGCGGTCGCGGGCGTCGGCGAGCACGTCGGGCACGATGGCGTAGACCCCGAGGGCGATCCCGGCCGCCCTCGCGTCGGCCTCGAGCGCGGCCCACCGCACGGCCCCGGCGGCCAGCGCCCGGTCGACGCCGGCTCCGGGGACCTCGGCCACGGCGCGGCGACGCTGGTCACGGCGCCGGTCGCGGGCGGCGTCGAGCGAGGCGGCGAGGTCGGCCCGCAGCCGGGCCCGGGCGTATTTGGGCGACCGGCTCACGGCGCACCGCCGGCGACCGCGACCGCCACCCCCTGGGCGGCGAGCTCGCGCTCGTAGCGGGCCCGGAACCCGGGCACCGGTGGCACCCCCAGCCACGCCAGCCCGCCGCCGGGCGTGACCTCGAATTGCAGCCCCGCGCCGGCGTCGTCGCCGAGGTCCGCCCACGAGTAGCGACCGGTGGGGAAGCGGACGCACTGGTTGCGCGAGCCCCGCCAGAGGAGGTCGCCGTGCAGCGCCTCGACGTAGCGCCCGTCGACGAGGATGTCGGTCACGGCGAGCAGCGCCCGCTGATCGGCCGACCCGTGCCGGGTGAGGGCGCCGAGCGTGTACCCCGTGTACACGAGCACGTCGAGGTCGGGCCGCAGGCCCCGCACCGCCCCGACGAGTCCCACGAGCGCGCCGGCCTGCGCGAACGGCTCGCCCCCGGACACGGTCAGCCCGTCGGCCCCGGCATCCGCGATCTCGGCCGCCAGCTCGTCGACGGGCCGGGGCGTCCCGCCGTCGAACGGCAGCCACTGCGGGCTGACGCACCCCCGGCACCGGAACGGGCACCCCTGCACCCAGACGACGAACCGCCGCCCGGGCCCGAGGACGGTGCAGCCGGGATGTGTGGCGGCGACGGCCAGCGTGGGACCGGGGGAGGCCATGGTCAGCCCCCGAGGACCAGGACGAGAACGAGCACGACGGCGGCGATCAGCATGGCGACGGCGACCACGGTCAGCCCGATCGTCGACGGCACGTCATGCCGCACACGGTCCGGCCGCCGAACCGCGCCCCGCCGGGCCGCGCGCCGCCGGGCCGCCCGCGCCGGACGCCGCGGGCCACCGCTCGGCGCGGTGGCGTGAACGGCCGCCGGCGGAGCCTCCGCCGGCGCGGCAACCCACGTCGGCCCGGCGACCCACGCCGGTGCCACCGGCGGATAGTGGTCGCCGAGGCCCGCCGCCCGGAGCTCGCACCAGATGCACGCCGGCAGCGTCGGCGGGTACAGGTGGCGGGGGTTGGCGCGGCAGCCGGTGACGTTGGCGCGGGCGGCCGTGAGCCGGTCGGACCAGGCGGCCGCCGGGGGGCGCTGGGCCGGCTCCGCGTGGCCCGGGCCGAAGGCGGCCTCGGCCAGGCGGCGCACCTCGGCCGGGAGCAGCGCGGTCGGCAGGTCGCCGGCGCGGGGCCGCAGGCGCTCGGGGTGGGTGATGCGGTTGCGCTGGTGGACCACGTTGTCATCCAGCGTGGTGTCGCCGCCGTCCGGGACGGTGGGCACGCCCTCGAAGGGGTGGTCGCCCTCCATCAGCAACTGGCACACGAGCACCGCCAGCCCGAAGCGGTCCTGCTCGTGGCCGATGGCCGCCGCGTCGCGCCGCGCGACCTCCGGCGGGACGTAGCCGGGCGTGCTCTTGCGGGCCGGGAACACGTGGCCGGTGGCGGGGTCGCGCACCTGCATCGAGTCGCAGTCGATGAACGTCACGTGGCCCGACCGGGCCACCCAGATGTTCGAACCGCTCAGGTCGCCCACCACGACGCCCTCGGCGTGGAGCGCGGCGACCAGGCGGGCGATCCGGCCGGCGATGCCGAGGAGCTGGCCCCAGGTGGGCTCCTCCAGCAGCTCGGACCTGCGCCCCGGATCGAACAGCAGCTCCAGCCGGGCGTGGCGGGACCGGTCGAGCCGGGGCATCAGGAAGCCCCGGGTCCGCTGGTGCTCGTCGACGACCTTGGCCTGGGGCCAGGCCACGTGCACGTGCTCGGGGTGGTCGCCGCGCCAGAGGTACGGCGCCGCCCGCAGCATGGCGTCGAGCCGGTGGTCGAGGTCGTCGGCGGCCTCGTCGTAGACCTTCAGGCACAGGTCGTCGCTGTCCGCCACCGCGAACACGAAGCCCTCGGCGCCGCTGCCCAGCTCGCGCCCGATCGTCAGCGGCCGGCGGGGAGGGACGTACAGCGCCGCCACGGTCCGTCACTCCCGCACGGCCAGGATCAGCGTCTTGTCGTCGTCGGACGTGGCCGCGAAGTCCGGCGACGCGAGGGTGCGGCTGAGCGCGCCGGGGTCGAGCCCGCCCGCGCCGACGAGGTCGAAGTAGCGGTCGAGCGCCGGCGGCGCCACGAAATACCGGCCCAGCTCGCGGTCGACCTCGAGGTCGAGCAGGGCGTCGAGCAGCCCGTCGGTGCTGACCGCCAGGCCCCGGATCCGGTCGTCCACGATCACCCGTTCGTGGACGGCGGCCGCCCGGGTCCGGCTGGTGAGGAACGTGGTAACTCCGGCGTGGTCGCGGTCGAGGGGCGGGGGCACGATCAGCTGGGGGCCGCCCGGGTCGCGCCACGCGACCACGAACGCGTCGCCCACGCTCACGTACCCGACCGCGTCGCGGGTCGCGACGACAGTGCACAGGGTCGTGGCGAAGTCGGCCCGCTCGGCCGCCCGCCCGTCGGCCCGCGCCCAGTCGCCGGCCATCGCCGCCTCCAGCCGGGCGTCGAACAGGCGGAAGGCGCGCTTGCGCAGGGTCGTCAGCGCGGCCGTCCACTGGTCCTCGCCGCCGGGTACGCCCGCGCCGAACACCTCGCGGGCCGCTGCGATGGCCGCCTCGACCGCGAACGTCGCGCCCGCCGCGGCGTGGATCCGGGACCCCGCGCCGTCCGCGACCGTCAGCGACACGACGCCGGCCCGGACCTCGGTGGCGCCGAAGCAGTCCTGGCACGGCGCGCCCGCCCGCTCGTGCCCGGGCCCGGTGGCCTGGCCGGCAGCCAGGCGCCAGCGGACCGCCGGTGCGCGCGTGGCGGTCATGCCGACCCCTGCAGGAACGCCATGATGCGGTCCCGCTTGGACAGCTCGCGGTTCGACGCGGGCGTGGATCTCCTCCGCGCTCTCGTCCCCGGAGCCGCGGTGACCGGCGAGCGCCTCGATCGACGCCGACACGAGCATCAGCGCAGCCCCGAAGTCGACGTCGCGCAGCAGCTTGTAGCTGTCGGGGCCGAGCGCCCGCAGGACCCGCTCGTCGGCGCCCTCGACCCCGAACGGGAAGAACAGCAGGTGCTTGTTGCGCTCGAGGTCCCGGATCGTCGGCACCAGGGTGGTCCAGGCGTCGCTGAGGTGACCCTGCGCATCGGTCGGCTGCCCGTCGGTGATCATGTAGACGAGCGGCCGGTGGGCGAGCATCAGGCCCTGGTCGCGCAGCGCCCCCTTGCGCCACTGCACGAGCGAGAACGCCTGCTGGATGCCCTCGACCATCGGCGTGGCGCCACCGGCCTGGAGCGTCGGCGGCGCGAACTGCCGCAGGGGGGCGAACGGGTCGGGCGGGGGCCCGGCGGCCTGGCCGCGGGGATCGACGACCCGCACGTGGCCGAGGCCGAACGTGACGATCGCGACCTCGCCGGTGCGCAACACGTAGTCGTTGGCGCCGAGCTCGTCGCCGAACCGACGCAGCCCCGCGTTGAGCTGCTCGATCCGGCCGTGCTCGGCCATCGACGACGACGTGTCGAGCACGAGGGTGATCAGCACCCGCGACTTCGCCGGCTGGACGGGTAGGTCGATGATGTCGCTCATCTCTCGCTCCCTCCGGGGGTGAACGTGTCTCGGCCGACGACCCAGCCGCCGCGGCGGCTGGGTCCGGGCCGGATCTGGACGGGCTCGCCGGGCCGGAGCCCTCGGCCCGCGGCCGACGCGGCGGGATGCTGCGTCGCCCAGACGACGACACCGTGGGGCAGGTCGACGTACCCGCCGTGCTCGCCGAAGGGCGTGAGGGTGACCGGTCCGACCGGCGCCGGGGGCTGCGGCGGAGGGGGGTCTGTGGCCGCGGCCCCCGCCGCCGGGGCGGGCCTGGTGCGCGTCCCGCCGGCCAGCCACCATGCGGCCGCACCCGCGGGTCGCGCTGGCGAGCAGGACGGCGATCCAGGCGGCCGGGGGCGGCGCCCCCTGCGACACCTCGACGGCGCCCCGGCATGCGTCGGCCGGGAGCCCGAGCGCGGTCCGGCTGGCGTGGTCGCGCTGCACGTGCTCGTCCTGGTCGCGGCCCGGTGCCGTGCGGCGCACGGCCAGGTCGTCGATGCACACCCAGTCGGAGCCCGCGAACAGCGCGCCGGCGGCGAGCGGCACGACGGCGACGACGAGGGCGACGCCGGCGGCGGCGAGGGCGATCCGGAGGGGCCGAGCCATGCCAGTAAGGGCGCCGGCGGGGCCGCTTGATACGTCGGCATCGAACCCGGGGAACTTTCGGGACGGCACAGGCGTCGGGAGTTTGCAGCGGGGATGACGCACGGGATGGGGCCCGGGAAGCTGGGCGGGACGGGGCTGGGTTGCATCGCCGTTGTTCGCACGTCGAGGAGCGGTGGCGATGGTGGCTGGTGGTGTGTTCGCGGCGCTGGACGCCGACTGGGAGAGGTGGTGCCGGCGCCGCCGGCGCGCCGACGGGATGGCCGAGTGGGGCCGCAGGGAGCCGGCGCTCGCTGGCCTGGCGACCCTGGCCGAGGTCGTGCCGCCCCCGGGCGAGGACCGGGCCGACCTCTGCCGTGCGGTCGGGCGCCTGGCGGCGGCGGGCGACGCGCTGGCGGCGCGGGCGCTGCTCCAGCTGCTGGTCCCGGGCCTGGCGGCCCTGGCCGGCCGCTGGCGCTGGCGTCTCGGCGGCACGGAGGCCGCCGGCTGGGAGGTGGTGGCCCGGGCGGCCGAGTACGTGGCGCGGCTGGCGAGGGCCGACATCCGTTGCAGCCCCGCCGGCTACGTCCTCCGCTCGATCGAGCGGGACCTGGCCCACGCCGCCCGCCGGCGCGCACGCGCGGAGGCGGAGCTGGTCGCGCTCCCGTGCGACACCCCGGGCCGGCTGGCGCTGTCGGCGGAGCACGAGGCCTTCGCCGGCCCGCTGGCTCGCCGGGCGCTCGTGGACGCCGCCAGCCGGGGCGGCCTGCCCCTGGCGACCGCAGCGCTGGTGTGGCTCCAGGTCAGCGAGGGCCACTCGCTGCCTGAGTGCGCCCGCCGCACCGGGCTGACGGTGGCGACCGCCTACCGCCTGCGGGCCCGCAGCCAGACCGCGTTCACCGAGGCGCTGACGGCCTGAGTGCGACCAGTAGGGCTGGGCGGCGAGACCCGACGCGTCTCGGTCGGACAGGATGTCCGGGTGGCTGAGGAATGGTTCCGGCGCCCTGAGTGGGACGGAGCCGCCCGCGACGACTTCGAGCGCCGGCTGCAACGCGCTCGCGCCCGCAACCGGCCGCAGTATCTGCGCATCAAGGGCCTGGCGCTCGCGGAGTCGGGCACCCGGGACGGTGCCCGACATCTCTGGACACGCCTGCTCGACGAGTTCCCCGACTCACGGGATGCATCGCCTGCTCTCGAACACCTCGGTGATCTCGCCCGTCGAGAACATCGGCCGGACGAGGCCGAACGGCACTATCGAACCCTGCTCGCCCGGAACCCGACGTTGAACGGCACGACCCACATGGTCGAGGTCTCCCTGGCCGAGATCCTCATCGAGCACGACGACGATGTCAGCAGACGGGAGGCGCGCCAACTGCTCCGGTCCAGGGCCAGGCGACGAACGAGCATGTTCAACGATCAGGTGTTCCGCTGGCACGTCGCGCACGCTGCCCTGTGTCTCCAACTCTGCGACATCGAGTCCTTGCAACAAGCCGCGGAAAGCGCTCGCCCTCACCGAGCTCGGGCCCCAGCTTCCTCGCCACCCCACAGTCGGACTGGCCCGACCCGACGAGCACACGCTCAACTGGCTACGCACCTGCGCCACCGGCGCCCGGGTCGGCACGCTGGGTCGCGAACCTCCCTGGGCACCGGACGGCCGTCGCCAGTGACGGCCTGAGCGTCAGCTCGACCGGCTCCGGGCGGCTCGCACCGCCAGTTGCCGGGCGGCCCGGGCCCCGACCAGCCGGGGGTCGGGCCCCGAGAGCACCGGCGGCATGACGTCGTCGCCGACCGCGGCGCGCAGGTCGGCGAGGAGCAGCGCCTCGATGGCCGAGCGGGACAGCGGCCGGGCCGGCACGCCGTGTCGCAGCCGCAGCGCCCGCAGGGCCCGGGGCCCGTGGGCGAAGAACCCGGCGGCGGCCTCCCGGTCGCGGCGCAGGGCGGGCAGCATCAGGGACGGCCGGCGCTCCTCGGCGCGGGACGCCAGGCGGTCGAGCACGGTGGCGCGCGTGCCGGCCAGCAGGGTGTGGAGCCCGGGGCCGACGTCCCTATCGCACGGCACGGTCACGTCCGTGGGCGGGGACGGCCCGGTCGTCACCGCCGGGTACCGCGCCGACGGATCGCGCTCCCCGGCGGCCCACAGCAAGCGCACCAGCGCCGCGTACCCCTCGCTGCACGCGATGGCCGGCGGCGAGCTGACCCCGGTGCCGAGGTGCGGAAAGCACCCGTAGCAGCGGTCGGCGCCCGGGTCGGCCGCAGCGACCAGCGACAGGCGCACGGCCCCCGGCAGGTCGTGCCGGGCGAGGTAGACCCAGCGCCCGTCGGTCGTGAGGGAGCGGTTGGTCAGCGGCCGCAGCGCGACGATCAGGTCGGCCTCCCGTGCCGCGGCCGCGTCCGCCGAGTCGCAGGACTCCCACCGCACGTCGTCGACCAGCGCCGCCCGGGGGCCGCCGGCCGCGGCGTGGTCGCGCAGCCGGCGGCGGAGGTTCGCCGCCTTGCCGACGTAGACGATCACGCGCTCGCGGTCGAGGAACACGTACACCCCGGGCCCGGTCGGCGCCCGCTCGGCCGCCTCGGCGAGCCGCAGCGTCAGCCCTCCTGCTCCGTCGGGCGCACCAGCACCTCGTTGAGCGCCATGTGGCGGGGCCGGGTCACGGCGAACGCGATCGTCGTCGCGATGTCCGCCGCGGTGAGCCGCTCGATGTCGCCGAACCGGGCGGCCATCTGCTGGCGGACCTCGGGCCGGTTGTGGCTGGCCAGCTCGGTGCTGGTCGCCCCCGGCTCGATCAGGCCGACCCGGAGGTGGCGGCGGGCGAACTCCTGGCGCATCGACTCGCTGAACGCGCCGACGCCGAACTTGGTGGCGTTGTAGACGCCGCTGCCCAGCCGCGGCACCCGGCCGGCGACCGAGCTGACGTTGACCAGGTCGGCCACCCGCCGGGGCTCGTCCCCGGCCGCGGCCAGAAGGTGGGGGAGCGCGGCCTTGGTGCAGTAGAGCAGGCCGAGCACGTTCAGCTCGACCATGCGCTGCCACTCGTCGACCGGGGCCTCCTCGATCGGGCCCAGGAGCATCACGCCCGCGTTGTTGACGAGGATGTCCAGCCGGCCCAGCTCGGCCACGGTCCGCTCGACCGCGTCGGTGGCCTCGGCGCGGTCGGTGACGTCGGCGGCGATCGGCAGCGCCCGGCCGCCGCGGCGGCGGACGTCGTCGGCGAGCGCGTCCAGCCGGTCGCTGCGGCGGGCGACGACGGCGACCGCCGCGCCGAGGCCGGCCAGCTCGCGGGCGGTGGCGTCGCCGATGCCGCTCGACGCCCCGGTGACGAGGGCCACGGTGCCGGCGAGGGGGAGGGAGGGGGCAGCGTCCATGGGGTCAATGCTCCAGGTCGGCCCGGACGCCGAGCAGGCGGACCGGGCGGTCGAGGCGGAACCGGGCGAGGGCGGCCAGCGCCGCCCGCTCGATCGCGGCCGGGTCGGCGGTGGGGTCGCCGAGGGACACGCTACGGGTGTGGGTGAAGAACGGGACGAAGCGCACCTTCACCGCCACCCGCACCGCCGGGCGGCCCTCGCCCGCCACGTCCTCGGCCACCCGCCGGGCCAGCTCGGCCACCGCCTCGTCCAGCCGGGCCCGGTCGGACACGTCCCGCTGGAACGTGTGCTCGCGGCTGCGGGAGCGCGCCACGTACGGCTCGTCCGACACGGTCGTGCCCCCGGCCCCGTGCGCCAGCGCCCGGAACCACGGGCCCATCGTCGGACCGAACCGGGCTGCCAGCGCGGTCGGATCGGCGCGGGCCAGGTCGGCCACCGTGGCGATGCCCATGTCGGCCAGCTTGCGGGCCGTGCGCGACCCGACCCCCCACAGTGCGTCGGTCGGCCGGTCGCCCATGACCGCGACCCAGTTGTGACGGGTCAGGCGGTAGACGCCGGCCGGCTTGGCGAAGCCGGTGGCCAGCTTGGCCCGCAGGCGGTTGTCGCCGATCCCGACCGAGCAGACCATCCCGGTCTCCTCCTTCACCGCCGCCTGGACGGTGGCGGCCAGGCCCTCGGGGTCGGCCGTGTCGGTGCCCAGGAACGCCTCGTCCCAGCCGAGCACCTCGACCACGGCGTGCCGGCGGAGGACCGCCATCACCTCCTCGGACACCGCCTCGTAGGCGGGCTTGTCGGACGGCAGGAAGACCGCGTCCGGGCAGAGGCGGGCCGCGGTCCGCAGCGGCATGCCCGAGCCGATGCCGTAGGCCCGGGCCGCGTACGACGCAGTGGCGACCACGCCCCGCCGGGTCGGGTCGCCCTCACCGCCCACGACGACCGGGCGGCCCGCCAGCTCGGGGCGGCGGGCGATCTCGACCGCCGCGAGGAACTCGTCGATGTCGACGTGCAGCACCCAGGGCCCCTCGCCGTCACTCGCCACCCGCCCAGTATCGACCGCGGCCGCGACATCCGGGGCGGCGGCGCGCTCCGAACACCGGGCATGAACCTCGGCGCTCCCGAACTCATGCTCCTGCTCGTCGTCATCCTCGTGCTGTTCGGCAGCGCCAAGCTGCCCAAGCTCGCCCGGTCGGTGGGCGAGGCCCAGCGCGAGTTCCGCAACGGCCTGAAGGTGCCCGTTGCCGACGACTCCCCCGGCGAGTCCCCCAACCAGACCCCCGGCGAGGCTGCGTAGCACGCGTCATGCTGGCGCGATGACAGACGGGATCATCGCCCAGACGACCACGATCACCGGCCACGACGGTGACGAGATCGAGGCCTACCTCGCTCACCCGCTGGACGCGGAGAACCAGCCGAGCGTGGTCGTCCTCCACCACATGCCGGGCTACGACCGGGCGTCGAAGGAGATCGTGCGCACCTTCGCCGCCTACGGCTACGCGGCGCTGATGCCGCACCTCCACTACCGCTACGCCCCGCCGGGCGCCAAGGCGACCGACGCCGCGGCCGCCGCCCGCGAGGCCGGGGGCGTCCCCGACCACCAGGCGATGGGCGACGCCCAGGGCGCCATCGACGTGCTCCGGGCCCGCCCGGAGGCCAACGGCAAGGTCGGCGTCATCGGCTACTGCTCGGGCGGCCGCCAGAGCTGGGTCGCCGCCTGCACGCTGGACGTCGACGCCGCCGTCGACTGCTACGGCGGCCGCGCCGACCCGACCCTGGCGCCGAACCTTCGCTGCCCGCTGCTGGGGCTGTTCGGCGTCGAGGACCAGTTCCCGTCGCCCGACGACGTGGCCACCATGGCCAAGGCGCTCGACGAGCACGGCAAGAGCTACGACTTCCACTCCTACGACGGCGCCGGGCACGCCTTCTTCTCGGTCGACCGCCCGTCCTACCGCCTCGACGCGGCCAAGGACGGCTGGAAGCAGATCTGGCGGTTCTTCGGCGAGCACCTGCAGGGGGCCTGAGCGATGTGCACCTACGTGACCACGACGGCGGCGGTGTCCGGCAGCCGCTACGACGGCGAGGACTGGTCGCCGGTCGACCGGGCGGTGGTCTACTTCGACCATCCCCAGGACGCCCCGCTGGACCACGCCCTGTGCGTCGACGTGTGGGGCGGGGGCGGGCGGGTCGCGGTCGAGCTGGACGCGCCCTCGGCCCGCCGGCTGGCCGAGGCCATCCTGGCGACGCTCGACCACGACGAGGTGAAGCCGCTCACCTGAGCCCCTTTTCTCGCCGTTCCTGTCGAATCCCGGCGGGGGGCTGCGTCCTACTTGGTGACGCCGCAGACCGAGCGGCATCCACGACCACCGAAGGAGTCGCACATGCCGCAGTACGCGCTGATCATGTACCACCCGCCCGAGGGCCCGCCCCCCGGCGACTGGCAGGAGCAGAAGCAGGCCTGGGACAAGTTCACCCAGGAGCTGCGCGACGCCGGCGCACTCGTGTTCAACCAGGGCCTGGCCGGCGTCGACTCGGCCACGACCGTGCGGGTGCGCGACGGCGACACGCAGATCACCGACGGCCCGTTCGCCGAGACCAAGGAGATCCTCGCCGGCCTGTTCCTGGTCGAGGCCCCCGACCTCGACACCGCGCTCGACTACGCCGGCCGGATCCCGTCCGTCACCTACGGCTCGGTCGAGGTGCGCCCGATCTGGGGATGAGCCCGTCCGATGGGCGGCGGCCCGGGTCGGCCGACCCGGCCGCCGCCGTCGAGCGCACCTTCCGCGAGGAGCGGCCGGCCGTGCTGGCGACGCTGATCCGCCAGGTCGGCGACTTCCAGCTGGCGGAGGACGCCGTCCAGGACGCGTTCGCCGCCGCGGTGACCGCGTGGCCCCGGGACGGCGTGCCCGACACACCCCGGGCGTGGATCCTGGTCACCGCCCGGCGCCGGGCGATCGACCGGCTGCGCCGGGAGCGGTCGACGAAGGACCGCGTCGCCCGGCTGGCCGAGCTGGCCCGCCTCGACGCCCAGGAGCACCGGCCCGAGGCCGACGCCGGCGCGGTGGGCGACGACCGCCTGCGCCTGATGTTCACCTGCTGCCACCCGGCCCTGGCCATGCCGGCCCGCGTCGCGCTGACGCTCAAGACCCTGGGCGGCCTGACCACGGCGGAGATCGCCCGGGCGTTCCTGGTGAGCGAGGCCACGATGGCCCAGCGGCTGGTGCGGGCCAAGCGCAAGATCGCCGAGGCCCACATCCCCTACCGGGTGCCGCCCGACTCGGCGCTGCCGGACCGCCTGACCGGCGTGCTGGCGGTGATCTACCTCGTCTTCAACGAGGGCTACGGGGCCGCCGAGGGCGACCGGCTGGTCCGGGGCGAGCTGTGCGGCGAGGCCATACGGCTCGGCCGGCTGCTGGCCGACCTGATGCCCGACGACGCCGAGGTCCTCGGCCTGCTGGCGCTGATGCTGCTGCACGACGCCCGCCGGGGGGCGAGGGTCGACGACCGCGGCCGCTACGTCCCGCTCGACCGCCAGGACCGCAGCCGCTGGGACGCCGGCCGGGTCGCCGAGGGGCTCCACACCCTCACCGGCGCCCTGCGCCGCCGCCAGCCCGGCCCGTACCAGGTCCAGGCGGCGATCGCCGCGCTCCACGTCCAGGCGCCGACGCCGGAGGACACGGACTGGGCCCAGATCGCCGACCTGTACGCCGCGCTGGCCCGCCTCACGCCGTCGCCGGTGGTCGAGGTGAACCGGGCGGTGGCGGTCGGCTTCGCGCAGGGCCCGGAGGCGGGGCTGGCGGTGCTGGCGCCGCTGGCGGCCGAGGACCTGCTCGCCGGCTACCAGCCGCTGCACGCGGCCCGGGCCGAGCTGCTGCGCCGGGCGGGCGACGCGGCGGGCGCGGCGGCCGCCTACCGCCGGGCGATCGAGCTGAGCGCCAACGCCGTCGAGCGGGCCGAGCTGGAGCGCCGGCTGGCGGACGTCGAGTCGTCCTGACGGACGCGAGACGGGTGCCCCTCACCAGGGGACCCGGCCGTCCTGGCCGAAGAACCCGCCCGTCGGGCCGTCCGGGCCCAGGGTCGCCAGCGCCACGATCGGCTCCGCCCCCTGCTCGACCGTCTGGTGGCCGCGGTGGCCGTTGAGGTCGGTCGCCGTGTAGCCCGGGTCGGCGGCGTTGACCTTCCAGCCCGGGAGCGCCTTGGCGTACATGGTCGTGACCATGTTGAGCGCGGCCTTGGACGACGGGTAGACGAGGCCGACGATGCCCGACTCGAGGCGGTCGGGATCGGTGGTGACCGTGAGCGAGCCCATGCCGCTCGACACCATCACGACCCGGGGCAGCTCGGCCTCGCGCAGCAGCGGCAGGAACGCGTGGGTCACGCGGACCGGACCGAGCAGGTTGACGCCGTAGCAGGCCAGGAAGTCGGCCGGCACCGTCTCGAGCGGGTCGCGCAGCGGGCCTCCGGTGATGCCGGCGTTGTTGACGAGCACGTCGAGGCGGCCGCCGGTGCGCTCGGCGACCGCGGCGACCGCGGCGTCGACCGAGGCGTCGTCGGTCACGTCGAGGGCGACCGGGTGGGCGTCGACGCCCTCGGCGACCAGCTTCGCGGCCGCGTCGCGGCCGCGCTCGGGATCGCGGGCGCCGAGGTAGACGGTCCAGCCGAGGGCGCCGAGCCGGCGGGCGGTCTCCAGCCCGAGGCCCTTGTTGGCCCCGGTGACGAGGGCGGTGGTGGTGGTCATGCCCCGCACGGTGCGCCTCGCCGGCCGCGGGCGGAAGGGCCGGCCCAACCTGGGATCGCCGGTCCCAGGCTCCGGGCGCGGGCCGGGCCCGCCGGCGGGCATGCTGGGTGGGTGGATCGCACCGGTCTCGCCGCTCAGCTGCGCGCCGCCCGGGGGCGGCTGCGGCCCGAGGACGTGGGCCTGCCCGCGGGCACCCGCCGGCGGGTGCCCGGGTTGCGCCGCGAGGAGGTGGCCCAGCTCGCCGGGCTGTCGGTCGACTACCTGACGCGGCTCGAACAGGGGCGGGGCCCGACCCCCTCCGACCAGGTCCTGGGCGCCCTGGCCCGGGCGCTGCGCCTGGGCACCGACGAGCGCGCCGCCCTGTTCCACCTGGCGGGGTCGTCGCCGCCCCGGCCGGGGGAGATCGACGGCGTGGTCCGGCCCGCCACCCTGCGGCTGATGGACCGGCTCGTCGACCTGCCCGCCCTGGTGCTCGACGCCAAGGGCGACATCCTGGCCTGGAACGCCCTCGCGGCCGCGCTGCTGGGCGACTTCTCGGCCTGGCCGCCGCCGACCCGCAACATCAACTGGCGGCGCTTCCTCGGCGGAGGCGGCCGGGTGGCGCACGACCCCGACGAGGCCGCCCGGGCGGGGGCCGAGGCGGTCGGCAGCCTGCGGGCGGCCGCGGCCCGCTACCCCGACGACCCCGGGCTGGGGCGCCTGCTGGCCGAGCTGCGGGCCGGCAGCGCCACCTTCGCCCGGCTGTGGGAGGAGGGCCGGGTGAGCGAGCGGCGCAGCGACACCAAGATCGTCCACCACCCCGAGCTGGGGCCGATCCCGCTCGACTGCGACCTGCTGATCCTGCCCGACACCGACCAGCGCCTGGTCGTCTACTCGGCCGCCCCCGGCACCCCGGCGGCCGAGGCCCTGGCGATGCTGCGGGTGCTCGGCACCCAGGCGCTCAGCCCGGCGTGAGCACCCGGTCCGCCGCCCGGGCCGCGTCGTAGCCGACCCGCGCCGCGGCGATCTCGTCGCGGTGGCCGCGGGCCCAGGTCACGAGCGGCGCCACCGCGTCGAGCAGGCTGGCGCCGAGCGGGGTCAGCTCGTAGTCGACCCGGGGCGGCACCACCGGGTGCACCGTGCGCAGGACCAGGCCGTCGCGCTCGAGCTGGCGGAGGGTCAGCGTGAGCATGCGCTGGCTGATCCCGTCGATCTCGCGCCGCAGCTCGGTGAACCGGCGCCCGCCGTAGCCGAGCAGCTCGACGACGAGCAGCGACCACTTGTCGGCCAGCCGGTCGAGCAGGTCGCGGATCTCGCAGGTCTGCGTCTCGGCGACCACCGGGCTGCAGGGGGGTGGAGCGAGGGCGGTTCCCCCGATGTGACCGGGTTCCCGGAATGTGCCGTCTTCCATCGCCCTTCATGGTGACGGATGATGTCCTCAGTTACAAGTAGTAACTGAGGACACGAGGAGGAACCACACATGCCCGCTCCCGCCGTCGGGGTGTTCCTGCCCACGCTCAGCGAACGCGGCGCGCCCGTCGCGGATGTGGTCGCCGCCGCCCGCCACGCCGAGGACCTCGGCTTCGACTCGGTCTGGGCGGTCGACCAGCTCGTCGCCGGGACCGGCGTGCCGATCCTCGACAGCGCCACCGTGCTGGCCGCCGCCGCCGGCGCCACCCGCCGGGTCCGCCTGGGTTACGGGGTGATGATCCTGCCGCTGCGGCCGGTGGTGTGGGTGGCCAAGCAGGCGGCCTCGTTGCAGCACGTCTCGGGCGACCGGCTGGTCCTCGGCGTCGGGGTCGGCGGCGATCGCCACGACCGGTCATGGGCCGCGGCTGGGGTCCCCCGCACCGAGCGGGGCCGCCGCACCGACGCGGCGCTGGCCGTGCTGCCGGACCTGATCGCCGGCAAGAAGGCCGACGTGGGCGGCACGCCCGTGCAGCTGGCCCCCGGGGCGACGGTGCCGCCGATCGTGGTCGGCGGCACGGCGGACGCCGCCCTGGCCCGGGCGGTGGCCCACGGCGACGGCTGGTTCGGCCTGCCGGTGGCGCCGGCACTCGTCGCCCCGGTCGCGGACCGGCTGGCCGAGCTGGCGGCGGCGGCCCGCCGCCCGACCCCGGCGGTCACCGCCAGCGCAGTCGTGGCGATCGACGGCGACCCGGCGCTGCCCGACCGCGATGCGCTGATCCGCAAGCTGGCCGACCCCGACGGGCTGTACGGCATGCCCGCCGAGGCCGTCCCCGAGATGCTCGTCGCCGGGGGACCGGGCGTGGTGGCCGAGCGCCTGGCCGCGCTCGACGCCATCGGCGCCGCCGAGGTCGTCGTCACGCTGGCCGCGGGGGACTGGTCCCGCCAGGCCGAGCTGCTCGCCGAGGCCCGGGCCCTGCTGGCCTGAGCCCTAGCGCGGCGCGAGCCCGTCGAACAGCGCGGCGAAGGCGACGGTCCAGCGCCGGTCGGCGGCCTCCCGGGTGCGGCCCAGCCAGCCCGCCGCCTCCTGGGCGGCGAGGCCCTGGGCCAGCGCCACCACCACGTGCGCGATGTCGCCGGCGTCACCCGCCAGGCAGCCGGCCGCGATCGCCCGCTCGACCTGGCCGACGATGAACTCGCGCACCCGGGCGCCGGCGCGGAGCTCCTCCGGGCCGGGGTCGAAGTCGGCGAACGGCCGCGAGAACATCACCTCGAACAGCAGGGCGTTGCCGCGCACGAACGAGCGGAAGATGCAGGCCACCCGTTCGAGGTCGGCCCGGGGGTCGTCGCCGGGCTCGAAGCGGTCGAAGGTGGCGCCGAGCCGGCGGAAGCCCTCGAAGAACACCTCCCGCACGAGCCCGCCCTTGTCGCCGAACAGCTCGTAGACGGCGGGGACCGACGTCGCCGCGCCCTCGGCGATGCGCCGGGTCGTGAACCCGGCGACGCCGTGCTCGGCCAGCGTGGCGATCGCCACGTCGAGCAGGCGGTCGCGCAGCTCGGGCGTGCGCAGCTTGGCCCGGGCCACGGCGTCAGGCCGGGGCGGCGTGCGCCCGGCCCTCGACCTCGGCCCGGATGGCCTCGAGGGCGGCGGCCCGCACCCGCATCTTGCTGGCCTGGTGCGCCGCCTGGTCGAGCGAGCCCGTCGTCGCCGCGACCTCCTGCGCCGCCGCCACGACGTCCGCGGGCTCGACGACCCGGTCGAGGAACCCGGTCTGGGGGGCGTCGACCGGCGAGAACCCCTCGGCCAGCACGACCGCCCGGTCGAACACGGCGGGTGCCAGGCGGAGGCGCAGGATCTCGATCGCGGGGTACGGCATCGTCAGGCCGATCGCCACCTCGTTGGCCCGCAGCGTGAACGGGCCGGCGGCGCCGACCCGGTAGTCGCCGCTGAACAGGAGGAACAGGCCCATGGCGACCGCGTGGCCGGTGCAGGCCATCGCCACCGGCCGGGGGAAGGCCAGCACCCGGGCGGCCAGCTCGAAGCCGCCGGTCACCATCTCGGCCCCCGCCGGGCCGCCGCCCCGCAGCGTGGCCAGGTCGAAGCCGGCGGAGAACACGCCCGCCCGCCCCGCCAGGACGACCGCCGCCCCGTCGCCCTCGGCCCGGTCGAGCCCGGCGTGGATGGCCTGCTGCATGGCCGAGGACATGACGTTGACCTTGCCGTCGTCCATCGTGAGCGTGGCGACGCCGCCGGACAGGTCGTAGCTGACGAGTTCCATCGGCCCACTCAATCAGAACGGTGTTACGGAAGCAAGCTCCGATTCAACCCTCGGCTACAAGCGCGTTTTGTCCCTGGAAACGGTCGCTCTGGCGACGGCGGTCTCAGTAGTCCGCGGCGGCGACGAGCAAGATCCAGCCGATGCCGAGCGCCAGACCGATGTAGCCGAGGACCAGGCCCGCGATGGCGAGACCCCGGCCGGTCTCGCGGGTCACGTACTGCCCGCCCTGTTCGGACCGGCCGATCTGAGATAGAGCGATGTGCCCGGTCACGACGGCGACGACGGAGGAGGTGAAGCACGTCAGGAACCCGACGAGCCCCGCGACGAGCGAGATGATCGCGAGCACGTTCGTGCGGGTCGCGGGCATCATCGGGCCGTAGTAGTAGCCGGGGACCGGCTGGCCGTA
This sequence comes from uncultured Acidimicrobiales bacterium, assembly GCA_963830865.1. Classification (GTDB taxonomy): domain Bacteria; phylum Actinomycetota; class Acidimicrobiia; order Acidimicrobiales; family VFJN01; genus ZC4RG19. Next base: position 375,230 of record CAWHNU010000007.1, read on the forward strand.
GGCGTAGGGCCCAGGCCCGCCGCCGTAGGCGGGCGCCGCCGCCGGGCCGGTGCCGGGGGGCGGCAGGGGCGGCGGGGGGACCGAGTCCTGCGGCGGCCAGGCCTGGGGGGCGGTCGCGTCCTGCGGCGGCCAGACCCGGGTGGTCGCGTCGCTGCGGAACCGGCCGCACACGCCGCAGAACTGTTCCTCGGGGCTGAGCGTCGCCCCGCAGCCGCCGCACACATCCATGTCTCGCTCCCCCTGGGGATCCGCCGAGGCCACCCCGGATCGTCCGCCTGTGGCCGGACCGCAGTCTACGTGCGTCGAGCGGGGCCCGACCGTCGCGTCCGGCCGGCGTGGCACGCGGTGACAAACCGCGGCGACCGCGCCCGCGCCCGCGGGGCAGTGTGGAGCCATGACCCGCTCCCCGGCCCCGACGCTGCGCATGTCGCGCCTGTTCGTGCGCACCCTGCGCGACGACCCGGCCGATGCCGACGTGGCCAGCCACCGGCTGCTCGTCCGGGCCGGCTACGTGCGCCGCGCCGCGCCCGGGATCTACTCGTGGCTGCCGCTCGGGTGGCTCGTGCTCCGCAACGTCGAGCGCATCGTCCGCGAGGAGATGGAGCGCGCAGGATGCCAGGAGGTCCACTTCCCCGCGCTGCTGCCGCGCGAGCCCTACGAGGCGACCGGCCGCTGGGTCGAGTACGGCGACAACCTGTTCCGGCTGCGGGACCGCCGGGGCGCCGACTACCTGCTCGGACCGACGCACGAGGAGATGTTCACCCTCCTGGTGAAGGACGTCTGCAGCTCGTACAAGGACCTGCCGGTGTCGCTGTTCCAGATCCAGACCAAGTACCGCGACGAGGCCCGGCCCCGGGCCGGGCTGCTGCGGGGCCGCGAGTTCCTCATGAAGGACGCCTACTCGTTCGACGTGGACGACGACGGGCTGCGGGCGTCGTACGAGGCGCAGCGCGCGGCCTACGTCCGGATCTTCGACCGGCTGGGGCTGCCCTACGTGATCGTCGCCGCGTCCAGCGGCGCCATGGGTGGGTCGGCCAGCGAGGAGTTCCTGGCACCGCTGGACGCCGGCGAGGACACGTTCGCCCGCTGCCCCGCGTGCGGGTACGCGGCCAACGTCGAGTCGTTCCGCAGCGTCCCCGCGGGCCCGCCCCCGCCGCCCGATCCCGGGCCCGCCCACGTCGAGGACACGCCGGGCACGCCGACGATCGAGGCGCTCGTCGACCACCTGAACGGCCGGCCCGAGCTGGCGCACCCCGACGGCCGCCCGTGGGCCGCCCCGGACACGCTGAAGAACGTGCTGGTCATGCTCGCCTGGCCCGACGGCCGCCGCGAGCCGCTGGCGGTCGGGCTGCCTGGCGACCGCGAGCTGGACGTCCGCCGGCTGGAGGCTGCCGTCGGGCCGGCCGACGTCGCGCCGTTCGGCGACGCCGAGTTCGCCGACCGGCCGGGACTGGTCAAGGGCTACATCGGCCCCGGCGCCCTCGGCGCGGCGCGCGGCGTCCGCTACCTCCTCGACCCCCGGGTCGTGGCCGGCTCGGCCTGGGTGACCGGGGCCGACGCCCCCGGCCGCCACGTCGTCGGGCTGGTGGCGGGGCGCGACTTCGCCGCCGACGGCACGATCGACGTCGCCGAGGTCCGGCCCGGCGACCCCTGCCCCGAGTGCGGCGCGCCGATCGAGCTGCGCCGGGGCATCGAGATCGGCCACATCTTCCAGCTCGGTCGCAAGTACGCCGAGGCGCTGGGCCTGGAGGTGCTCGGGCCCGACGGCCGCACGCTGGTCGTCACGATGGGCTCCTACGGCATCGGGCTGTCGCGGGCCGTGGCCGCGGTGGCCGAGACGACGCTCGACGGGCTCGGCCTGTGCTGGCCCCGCGAGGTCGCGCCCGCGGACGTCCACCTGGTCGCCCTCGGCCGCGACGACGCGGTGGGGGAGGCGGCCGAGCGGGCGGCGGCCGACCTGGGCGCGGCCGGCGTGCGGGTGCTCTACGACGACCGCGCCGACGCGTCCGCCGGCGTCAAGCTCAAAGATGCCGAGCTGATCGGCGTGCCGACCGTGGTGGTGGTGGGCAAGGCGCTGGCCGAGGGTGCGGTCGAGGTGCGCGACCGGCGCTCGGGCACGACCGAGCGGGTGCCGGTCGGCGACCTCGTCGAGCGGATCCTCACGACGCCGCGGCCGTGACCGGCCAGCACACCTCGGTGAGGTCGTCGCCGAGGTAGTGCTCCCGGATCGGGCCCGGCCCGCCGATGCCCCGGCGGGCGACCACCGTGCCCAGCGCGGCGTAGGCCCGATCGAGGTCGCCGATGGGGCCCTCGTACCGCAGCACGGCCATCGTGCTGGCGGGCAGGTCGATGACACCGGGACCCTCGCCGTCCGCCTCGGCGACCGGGACGAACGCCGTCACCTCGGCCTCGCCGGCCTCGAAGAACGCGTCGGGGTAGAGCGCGCCGTGGGCGGCGCTCACGTCCAGCCCGGCCGCCTCCGCCTCGGCGTGCAGGCCGGTCAGGGCCGGGATGAGCCAGGTCGCGCAGTCGTCGAAGAAGACCGTGGCCCGCGCCGCCAGCGCCTGGGTGGCGGGCAGCCGGCGGATCTCGACCGGGCCGTCCGGGTATCCGTCGCCGGTCAGCAGCGCCTGGAGCGACTCGACCGTGGCCTGCGTGCGCTCGAGCTGGGCGTGCATGCGTTCGAGGTGGACGAGGATCGCCCGATTGCGGGCCGCGTCGTCGGGCGCGTCCAGCACCCGGCGCACCTCGTCGATCGGCATCTCCAGCTCCCGGAACCGGCGGATCGCCTGCGCCGTGCCGACCTGGTCGACCCGGTAGTGCCGGTAGCCGGTCGCCGGGTCCACCGACGCCGGGGCGAGCAGGCCGACATCGTGGTAGTGCCGGAGCGCCTTGACGCTGAGGTACGTCATCTTCGAGAACTCGCCGATGGTGAGCAGCACAGCCCCGCCGTCGGCCGCCGAGGTCATCCCGCCAGCCCCTCGGCGATGGCCGACCGGCCGCGCTCCATCATCGCCTCGATGCCCGGCGCCAGGTCGTCGGGCAGGAGGTCGGTCGTCCACACGATGCGGGCGCCGTGCCCGCCCGGCTCGGGGTCGTGCACCTCCACCGTGGCCTGGTGGTGGGTGAAGCCGCTCGCGCTGTCGACGACGCTGTAGACGAGCCGCCGCCGTTCGCCGTCGCTCGTCACGAGCCGCTCCCGGGTCTGGGCGCCGTTGAAGAACGTGACCAGGCGGTCGCCGTCCACCGGCACGCTCTCGGTGACGAACCCGGGGGCGACCCGCTTGTCGACCGGCACGAAGTCCGCCAGGGCGTCCCAGGCGGCGGACGGGGCGGCGCCGACGTCGATGGTCTTGTGGATCGAGGCCATGGGGCCATGATCGATCCTCCCGTTGCGGGAGGGTCAAGGATCGCCCGGTGAATCCCACGGAGTCCGCGGGCCAACCTTCCTCCGTAGCCGCCGCGAGACGCACCGCGGCAATTGGTGAAACGCGCTCGAAGTTCATGTACCATCTGGTACATGAACTTCCACGACTCCGTACAGATCGGCGCCGCCGCCGCTGACGTGTGGCGCGTGTTCACCGACGTCGAGCGGTGGCCGGAGTGGACGGCCTCCGTCCGCACCGTCGAGATCGTCCGGGGGTCCGGCGTGGAGCCGGGCGCCCGGGTCCGCATCCGCCAGCCCCGTCTGCCGGTGATGACCTGGGAGGTGACCGAGGTCGACCCCGGCGTCTCGTGGGCCTGGGTCGCCCGCTCGCCCGGCGTGGCGACCGTGGCGCGTCACACGGTCACCCCGGCGGGCCCGGGGACCACGCTGGTCGAGCAGGTGATCGAGCAGCGGGGCCCGCTGGCGGGCATCGCCGGTCGCCTGACCGCCCGGCTCACGCGGCGGTACCTGGCGATCGAGGCCGCCGGGCTGAAGCAGCGCTGCGAGGCGGCCGTCCGCTCCTGATGGCCCGGCCCCGCGACGACCAGCGGCGCGCCGACCTGCTGGCCGCCATCGTCGACGCCTACGCCGAGGGCGGCATCGGCACCCGGTCGCTGCGCGACGTGGCGGCCGCGGTGGGGACGACCCACCGCATGCTGATCCACCACTTCGGGTCGCGGGAGGGCCTGCTGGTCGCGGTCGTCGAGGAGGTCGAGGCCCGCCAGCGCGAGGGCCTCGCCGCGACCGACGCCGGCACGGGCACCGGCGACGTGCTCACCCGGATGTGGGCCGATCTGAGCGGCGACGCCCTCCGGCCGGCCGAGCGGCTGTTCTTCGAGTGCTACGCCCGGGGTGCCAGCGGCGAGGCGCCGTTCGACCGCCTGTTCCCGGGCATCGTCGACTCGTGGCTCGACGTCGGCGCCCGCCAGGGCGTCGACCCCGACCTGGCCCGCCTGTCGCTGGCGGTCGTGCGGGGCCTGCTCCTCGACCTGGTGGGCACCGGCGACACGGAGGCGACGACGCGGGCGCTCCGGCTGTTCGCGACGTGGGCGGACGGGCGCTGATCCCGCCGCTGGTCCCGCAGTCGGGAGTGTTCGGGCCCGGCGCGCTGTTGCTCCCGGCATGCACGCGTCCACGACCCCGGGCGGGCGGCTGCTGACCGTCTGCGGCAGCCTCCAGCAACGGTCCGCCAACCGGGCGGCGCTGGACGCCGCGAGCGCGGTCGCCGAGGTGGCCGGCGCCCGGCTGGAGGCGTTCGACGGCTTGGCCGACCTCCCGGCGTTCGATCCCGACCTCGACGGCACGGCGATCGAGGCCGTCGAGGGCTGGCGCGGCCACGTGGCGGCGGCCGACGCCGTCCTCGTCGCCGCACCCGAGTACGCCGGCGGGCTGGCGGGCGCCGTGAAGAACGCCTTCGACTGGCTGGTCGGGACCGGCGAGATGTACCGCAAGCCGGTCGCGGTGCTGAGCGCCGGCACGACGGGTGGCCTCCACGCCCGGCGCGCGCTGGCACAGACGCTCACGTGGCAGGGCGCCTACGTCGTGGCCGCGGTCGGCATCGCCTCGCCCCGGACGAAGTCCGACGAGCGCGGCCGCCTGACGGACGAGGCGACGCTGGCGGCCATCGGCGAGGCGACCCGGACCCTGCTCGCCGCGGCGGCCGGCCCGCCCGACGAGCAGGCCGTGCTGGCCACCGAGGTGGTCGCCGCGCTGGGCATCGAGCCCGGTCACGTGGCGCCGGCCGGCTGACCGGTACGTTCCAGTGCGTGGCGCTCGACGAGTACCTGCGCGAGGTGCAGCGCGCCCGCCGGGTCGGCCGGGACGCGCCGCTGGGCCGGGCCGAGGCGGAGATCGGCGCGGATCGCGCCCGCTGGCACCGGCTCCACGCGTCGCACGCCGCCCGCCGGCTGCCGCCCGGCAGCTACGGCGACGCGGCCCGGGGCGGCCTGCAGGACAGCGCGCCGCGTGCCGCCCTGGTCGGGCTCCACGCCCGGGTCGAGGACGTGCCGACCGACGCCTGGGAGCACCACGACCTCGTGCAGATCTGGTTCCGCTGGGCCGACTACGTCGTCCCCCGGGCCGACGTCGGGGTCTTCACGCTGGGTGCCATGCCCCGGCACCGGCCGTGGGCCGACGCGCTCGACGCGCTCGGGGACGCGGTCGTCGCCGCGACCGACGGCGAGCGCACGCCGCGCCGCGTGGTCCAGCAGCGCCTCCCCGGGGCCCCCGTGCGGTCGTCGTCCACGAGCGGCCGGGTGCACATCCGGTGGGACGCCCGGATCGTCGAGATCGTCGTCGCCGACCGACCGGCGATCGACCCGGCGGAGGCCCGCCGGGAGCTCGGCCGGCGCTTCGTCCACGTCCACGGGCCGGCCGGCCCCCGGCACCTCGCCCGGTGGGCGGGCCTGACCGCCGCCGACGCGGCGACCACCTGGCGCGAGCTGGCGCGAGGAGCTCGCGCCCGTGGCGTTCGCGGGACGCCAGCGGTGGATGCTGCGGGACGACGTCGACCGCGTGCTCGGGCTCGACCGCCCCGTGGGGGTCCGCCTCCTCCCGCACGGCGATGCGGTGATGCACATGGCCGACGCCACGCTGCCCCGGCCGCCGACGATCCCCCCGCAGCCCGAGCACGGCATCACGACCCGTGTGGTCAACAGCCTCACCGGCCGCATCGTCCTGGACGGCGACATCGTCGGCGCCTGGGGCCGGGTCCGCGGCGCGTTCACGGCCGCGCGCTGGGTCGAGATCGACGCCGACCGCACGGCCGAGATCGAGGAGGAGGCGGGGTCGCTGGTCCGGACGGTCGGCTTCCCGCTCACCTTCCGGTGGGTGTCCCGCGACGAGCTTTTCGCGCGGAAGTGGTCGCCATGGCGACCGTTTCCGCGGACAACGCGGACGAGCAGCCACTACGACGTGATCGTCCTCGGTGCCGGTGCCCCGGGCGAGCACTGCGCCGGCGCCTGGCCGACGGTGGCCTGCGGGTCGCGGTCGTCGAGCGCGAGCTGGTCGGCGGCGAGTGCTCGTACTGGGCCTGCATCCCGTCCAAGACGCTGCTGCGCCCGGGCGAGGCGGCCCACGCCGCCCGCGAGGCCGCCGTCCGGGCGGAGGTCGACGTCGGGGAGGCGCTGGCGTGGCGCGACTTCATGGTGTCGGACTGGTCCGACGCCGGGCAGGAGCGCTGGCTGGCCGGCAAGGGCATCGACCTCGTGCGCGGGCATGGCCGGCTGGCCGGACCCGGCGCGGTCGAGGTCGACGGGACGCGCTACACGGCCGACCACGTCGTCGTGGCGACCGGGTCCGATCGCTTCGTGCCGCCCGTTCCCGGGCTGCGCGAGCTCGACGGCGTCTGGGGTACCCGCGAGGCGACCAGCATGAAGGCCGTGCCCCGGCACCTGGTCGTGCTGGGCGGCGGGCCGGCCGGCGTCGAGCTCGCCCAGGCCGTCCGCCGCCTCGGCGCCGAGGTCGCCCTGGTCGAGGCCGCCGACCGCGTGCTCGCCCGCGAGCCCGCCCCGCTGGGCGACGCGCTCGGGGAGGTCCTGCGCTGCGACGGCATCGAGGTCGTCGTCGGCACGCCGGTGACCGGAGCGGGACGCGACGGCGCGGAGTTCGTCCTGCGGCTGGAGGACGACCGCGAGCTGCGCGGCGACCGCCTGCTCGTGGCGGCCGGGCGGCGCCCACGCGTGGCCGAGATCGGCCTGGAGACGGTCGGCGTCGAGGCGAACCCCCACGGGATCCCGGTCGACACCCGCCTGCGCGCCGCCGAGGGCCTGTGGGCGATCGGCGACGTCAACGGCATCTGGCCGCTCACGTACGTCGGCGAGTACCAGGGCGACATCGTCGCCGCCAACATCCTCGGCGAGGACCGCGAGGCCCACTACGACGCGGTGCCCCGCGTGGTCTTCACCGACCCCCACGCGGCGGCGGTCGGCGAGGGCGAGGCCCCGTTCACGGCGACCGTCCCGCTGTCGCAGCTGGCGAAGATGCAGACGTACACCCGCGCCTACGCCGACTCGAACGGGTTCCTGACCCTGCTCAGCGACGGGGAGCGGCTGACCGGCGCCTACGCGCTCGGTCCCGAGGCGGGCGAGTGGCTGCAGCAGGCCACCCTAGCCATCCGGGCCCGCATCCCCCTCGACGTGCTCCGGGACACGATCCAGCCCTTCCCCAGCTTCTCCGAGATCTACGTCGCCGGCCTCGCGGCGCTGCGGAGCGCCGTCGCCAGCTGATGGCCGGCCGGCTGCGGGAGCGCCGTTCGTGGCCTGGCTGTTGAGCGACGAGGCCGCGTTCGTCACCGGCGCGGCGCTGCCGATCGACGGCGCCGCCACCGCCTGACCCCTTGACCTGGGCCGCCGGCGCGGCCAGGGTCGGCGCGATGAGCAGCGACGAGCCCGACCTGGAGCTCGGCCAGGACGCCGAGTTCCCCGACGACGCCATCGACGACGACGAGGTGAGCCCCGAGGAGCAACTCCTCCTCGACCGCAAGGAGCTGCGCGAGTCCGGCCTCGCCCTCGACGACCCCGACCAGTTCGCCGAGTAGCCCGAGCGGTCAGCCGAGCAACCGGGCCGTGTAGTCCGAGTCGCGCGCCCGCAGATCGTCCTCGTCGAGGCCGATATCGGCGGCCCCGTGGCCGATGCGGCCGAGGCGCCCCCGCCGGTGCCCGTCCCGGTGTCGGTTCGGATGGCGTTTCCCCAGGTCAGAGACCTGGTTTGTACCCCCCCTGGGACTCGAACCCAGAACCTGCGGATTAAGAGTCCGTTGCTCTGCCAATTGAGCTAGAGGGGCGGGCCCGGGGCTCGCGCCCCGGGGCCGTTCAGGTTACCTCCGCTCGCCGGCGGTGCGTCCAGACGAATGCGCCGTCACAGCACGTTCACCACGGTGCCGAGGTCGGCGAGGCGGAGCAGGGACGGGTGGTCGATCAGGCGGGCGACCGCCTCGGTGGCCGAGATGCCGGTGGTCAGCATCAGCTGGGCCAGTGCGCCGGCGACGATCGGGGCCGAGAACGACGTGCCCGACCACCGGGCCCAGCCGACGAAGTCGTCGGGGTCCGGCTGGCCCGGCGGAACTGGCGTCTCGGCGCCGGAGAATCCCTGGAAGAACGTGCTGACCAGGTCGACGCCGGGGGCGCACGCCCGCACCCACGGGCCGAAGTTGCTGAACGGCGCCGGTCCGTCCGGCCCGATGGCGCCGACGCTGACGACCTCGGGGTAGGCCGCCGGGAACGTCTCCAGGCAGGTGGCGTCGTTGCCGGCCGACGCCACCACGACGTAGCCCTTGCCCTGGGCCAGCCGGATCGCGGTCGCCAGCATGCCGGCGTGCTCCATGACGTGGCCGCCGAAGGACAGGTTCAGGATGGCCCCCTTGTCGCCCTGTCCGTCGCGGCGGGGGAGCGAGTCGATCAGCGCCGAGATCGCCAGCTCGTTGCCGTCGCCCTCGGGCTGGATGACCCGCCACAGCTCGACCCGGGCGCCCGGGGCCACCCGCTCGACCAGGCCGGCGATGAAGGTGCCGTGGCCGGCCGCCGGGTCGAGCAGCTGGTCGCCGGCCGCCGGGACGCTGTCCGGCACCTCGTCCTGGGCACCCGGCGCCCCGCCGGGCACGATCACGGGGGCGAGCGTCGCCAGCCGCTGGGGGAGGAAGTCGGCGGCCCGCGCCAGCCCGGTGTCGAGCACCACGACGTCGGGCGGCCCCGACCCCGCCGGAATCTGGACGTGGGCGAGCCGGGCGTCGACGTCGGCCGCGTCCTCCTCGGACACCGGCAGGGCGCTGCTGCGCCGGTGCCCGGTGGCGATGTAGTCGCTGGCGTACACCGGCGAGGCGTACACGGGCGAGGCGTAGACGGGGGACGCGTAGACAGGCGAGGCGTACACGGGGGACGCGTAGACCGGCGAGGCGTACACGGGGGACGCGTAGACGGGCGAGGCGTACACGGGCGAGGCGTAGACCGGCGACGCGTAGACGGGGTTGGCCGCCGCCCCGCCGCATCCGCCCCGGTAGGCCGGGTGCGGCCGCCCGCAGCAGGGGTCGTCGCAATGGGCGAAGAACACGTGGTTGGGCTGGGCCGGCACGCCGGCGATCCGCAGGTGGCGGACCAGCCGGGGCACGTCCGGGATCTTGGGCAGCCGGCTGTAGCGCCCGTTGAGCAGGTCGAGCCGCTCGACCGCACGCTCCCGCGCCGGGAACAGCTCCTGCGTGAGCTGCTCGGCGCGGTCGGGATCGGTCGTCAGCACCTCACCCGGCACGAAGGCGAAGCCGTTCGTGCCGGTCTTTACCGTGACCCGCCCGGCCCACCCCGTCCGGCGCGCCGGCCGGGGCTCGTCGCCGCCGGGACCGGTCGTGCCCGGCGGCGACGAGCCCGGCACCTGCGCTCCGGGGACCGGACCGCCCGGGACGTGACCCCCTGGGCGCTCCTCGCGGCCTTCCCCGCTCCCGCTCTCGGTCATGGTTGCCCTCCTCCTGTCGTGGCGCTCCTGCACAGAGTCGCCCTCCGCATCGGCGATACCGATGCGGGCCGTCTTCTACGATTCCGCGGCGTGGCGGACGCTTCGGCCACCGTCGAGCTGCGGGCGCTCGCCGAGGATCGTCACCGTGACCCCTCGGCCGTGCGCGCGCGGGCCGCCGAGATTCTGGCCGACGAGAGCCAACCACGGTCCGTCGCCCCTATGGCCGAATGGGTGGTCGGCCTGGCCCACCACGAGCTGGGCGAGCCGGCCGCGGCGGTCGAGCACCTGCGGCGCGCCGCCCAGCTCGCCCGCACGGGCGGCGACGCCGAGACCGAGGCGCTGGCCCGGGCCGCGCTCGCCATCTCGCTGCTCAGCCTGGGTCGCACGGGCTCGGCCCGCCGCGAGATCGCCCGCGCCTACGAGCGGGCGCCCCAGGCCGCGCTCGGCCGGGTCGACTTCCTGGCCGCCCTCGTCGACCAGCGGGTCGGCGACCTCGATCGGGCGCTCGCCCGCTACCGCCAGGCCCTGCCCCGCCTGCGCCGCGACGGCGACCGCGCCAGCGTCGCCCGCGCCCTGCTCAACCGGGGGACGCTGCTCGCGTACCAGGGCGACGCCGACGCTGCGCTGGCCGACTTCGCCGAGGTCGAGGCGCTGGCCGGCGAGCTGGGGCTGCCGGTGCTGGTGGCGATGGCCGCCCACAACGCGGGCTTCGCCCTCGGCCGCCGGGGGGCGGTGGGCGAGGCGCTCGCCGCGTTCGACCGGGCCGGCGCCGCCTACGACGAGCTCGGGCGCCCGCCCCGGCTGGTCGCCGTTCTCGCCGCCGACCGCTGCGACGTGCTGCTGCAGGTCGGGCTGGCCGACGACGCCCGGGCGGCCGCCGAGTCGGCCGTCGCCGCGCTCGAACCCGTCGACGCGGCCCACGCCGCCGAGTCCCGCCTGCTGCTGGCGCAGGCGTGCCTGGCCGCGGGCGACGCCGAGCGAGCCGCCGCCGAGGCCACCGCCGCCGGCGACGCCTTCCGCGCCGCCCGCCGGCCGCCGTGGGCCGCGCTCGCCGGCTACGTCGGGGTCCAGGCCGCCATCCGCGCCCACGAGGACGCCGTGACGCCCTCGCCCCGGCTGCTCGCCCGGTCGCTGGCCGCCGCCCGCCGCCTCGAGGACCAGGGCTGGCGGATCGAGGCCCTGCACGCCCGCACGTTCGTCGGCCGGGTGGCGCTGGCCCTCGGTCGCCCGGCGGTCGCCGCCGACGAGCTGGCCCGGGCCGCCGACGCCCGGGGCCGTGGACCGGTCGGGCTGCGGGCCCAGGCGTGGCACGCGACGGCCCTGGTCCGCCTCGCCCGCGACGACCGGGCCGGCGCCAAGGACGCGCTGCGCCGCGGGCTGGGCCTGGTCGACGCCTACCGGGCCCAGCTCGGCGCCACGGAGCTGCGGGTCGGTGCGGCCGCCCACGGCGAGGACCTGGCCCGCCTCGGCCTGCGGCTGGCGCTGGCCGACGGCCGGCCATGGGAGGTCCTGCGCTGGGCCGAGCGCTGGCGGGCCGGCGCGCTGCGGCTCCCGCCGGTCACCGCGCCGGCCGACTCCGAGCTGGCCGACGCCCTGGCCCGGCTGCGCACGGCCGAGGCGGACCTGCGGGAGGCCACCCTCGCCGGCGCCGCCCAGGCGACCGCCCTCGCCCGCATCGCCCGCCTGGAGCGCGAGGTGCGCGACCGGGCGCGCCGGGCCTCGGCGACCGCGCCCGGGGGGACGGCCCCGCCCGGTCCGGGGGCGGCCACCTTCGACGGCGCCGCCCTGGCCGCCGCGCTCGGCGACCGGGCTCTGGTCGAGTTCGTGAACATCGAGGGCGTCCTCCACTCGGTGGCCGTCGCCGGGGGCCGGGCGCGGCTGCTCGCCGTGACCGCGGTCGCCGAGGTCGAGGACGAGCTGCGGTTCCTCACGTTCGCGCTCCGCCGGATCCTGGCCCCGGCGCAGTCCCGGCCGGGCTCCGCCGCCGGCCTCGACGACGTGCTGACGGCGGCCAAGCGGGTCGACGACCTGCTGCTTGCGCCGCTCGGCCTGGAGCCCGGGATGCCGGTCGTGGTCGTGCCGACGCGCCCCCTGCACCAGCTCCCGTGGGGGATGCTGCCGTCGCTGGCGGGCCGGGCCGTCACGGTCGCCCCCAGCGCGGCGCTGTGGCTGCGACCGCCGGCCGACCGCGCGGGCCGAGCGGTCGAGGCCGCCGAGGCGACCGTGGTCGTGGCCGGGCCCGACCTGCCCGGTGCCGACGAGGAGGCCGCCGACGTCGCCGCCGCCTACCCCCGGGCCCGCCTGCTCCGGGGCGCGGACGCCTCGGTGGAGGGCGTGCTCGCCGCGCTGGCCGGCGCCCGGCTGGCGCACGTGGCCGCCCACGGCCGGCTGCGCTCCGACAGCCCGCTGTTCTCGTCGCTGGTCCTGGCCGACGGCGCGCTGACGCTCTATGACCTCGAACGCCTGGCGGCCCCGCCCGAGACGTTCGTCCTGCCCGCGTGCAACGCCGCGCTCCCGCAGGTTGCCCGGGGCGACGAGGTGCTGGGGATGGCGACGGCGCTGGTGGGCCTCGGCGTGCGGTCGGTGATCGCGCCGGTGCTGCCGGTGCCCGACGCCGCCACCCGGCCGTTCGTGGTGGCCGTGCACGAGGCGCTGCGGGCCGGCCGCGGCCCGGGCGCTGCCCTTGCCGACGCCGCCGCGGCCGGCGGCGACGACCCGGCCGCCCGCGCGCTCGCCGCCGCGTTCGTGTGCATCGGTGCCGACGAGCGGGGCGCCGTCAGCGGGTGATCCAGGGCGTGGCGACCGCCGCGTCGTGTGGATCGGTGCCGACGAGCGGGGCGCCGTCAGCGGGTGATCCAGGGCGTGGCGACCGCCGCGCTCCCGATCCCGAACCGCAGCCGTAGCGGTCCCGGCGCCAGCGGGGCCCGGAACCGGCCCAGGTCGTCCACGGCCACCGAGCGCCGCCCCCGGGGCTGCTCCAGCTCGACCGTGCCCGCCCCGGCCGGCGTGACCCGGCCGACGACGTCGGCGCCCGACACGTCGACCTCGATCGTCCGTGCCCCGGCCGTGAACGTCAGGGACCGGACATCGCCGCCCGGCTCGGCCCGCACGGCCACGGCCCGCTCGTCCAAGAGCGAGTCGAACACCAGGTCGGCGAGCTCCGCGTCGACGCCGCCGAGGTCGGCCGCGACCGCCGTGGCGGTCGCGTCGGCCGGCACCGGGTCGATCCGGTCCAGCACCTCGCCCACCAGGGCGAGTAGGCGGTCGTCATCGAGTGTCTCGTGATCCATGGTCACCTCCCAGCGACGTATGAGCGCAGCGTCGGGGCCTGGCGCAGCTCGTCCAGGCACCGGCGCCGGGTCGGTCCGATGCTCCCGTGGGGCATGTCGAGGATGTCGCCGATCTCCGAGTACGACAGCGGGGGATCGACGGTGGCGAGCCGCAGCAGCTCCTGGCAGCGAGCGGACAGCGTGTCGAACGCATCCCGCACCGCACTGCGCAGCTCGTCGCGGAGGAGGCTCTCCTCGTGCGCGCCGGGCTCGGCGACAAGGGGCAGGTCGTGGGGGTCGGTGGCCCGCAGCCGCCGCCGCGCCCGCAGCAGCGTGTGGACCTCGTTGCGGGCCGTGGTCGCCACCCAACCGGGCAGCTTGGCGGGCTCGCGGATGGTCGACAACCGCTCGTTGAGCCGGAAGAACGTGGCGGCGAAGGCGTCCTTGCGGTCCTCGGTGGCCAGGTCGAACCCGGCGATCGACCGCCACGCCACCCGCTGGAGGCGCGTCACCAGCTCCTCCCAGGCGCCCTGGTCACCGGAGACCGCGCGGGGAACGAGTTGCTCGAAGGCCTCACGGCCTGCCGGGGTGGAGCCCGCTGTCACGGCTGGCAGGCTACGCGTCGGCCGGTGCCAATCGGTGCTTCCCCCGGGACGGGGGGTAGTCCGGGTCGTCGGGTGCGGTGCCTGCGGCCGCCCGCCTGGGCGCAGGCACCGCACCCGGACGGCGGTTGTGGTTGCGAGCATCGTTCCGGTCCTTCGACAGGCTGCCTCACAGAGTCGGCCGCGGGCGGCCGGATACAGAGCTTCCGTCGTCGCCGGCCGCGGCGTCGACGAGCCGGGCCAACAGACCCAGCAGCGTGGCCCGATCACTGTCCGGCAAGGGGTTCAAGCCCCATCCGGTCGCCTTCGTCGGCTACCTGATCGCCCACGAGAGCTACCACCAGGGCGACGTCGGCGTCCGCCTCACGGCGTCGGGCCACCGGCTCGGCAACAAGGTCGCCTTCGGCATGTGGGAGTGGGGCGTGCGTTAGGCGCGAGCGCCCTAGGCGACCCAGGCGTCCTGCGCCCACCGCCGCAGCAGCACCAGCGACACGGCGACGCCGAGCACGGCGCCGGCGATCCGCAGGGCGCGTCCGGCGCGGCCGTCGACCGCGAAGGCGGCGAGCGCGGGCCAGGCCCCGAGCGCGAACCGCACCTGGCTCGACACCACGACCGAGCACAGCGGCAGCGCCACCGCGGCCACGGTCCAGGCGGCCACGGGCAGCGGCAGGCCGTGCCGCCACCATCGGTGGATCAGCACCGCCGCGCCCGCGGCTGCGACCGCGATCGCCGCCAGGTTCAGGCTGAGCTCCATCGCGGGCCGCGGCAGCTTGGCTACGACGTCGGACAGCGCGGAGGCGATCGGGGTCCAGGGCGGCGAGAACCCCCGACCCCAGGCCTTCTGGGCGTGGACCCAGGCCAGCGCGTCGCCGGTCCGTTGGCGCTGCAGCGCGGAGACCACCGCCGGGCCGGCCAGCCCGGACAGCGAGATAGCCGAGCCCGACCGCGTCGAGCCGCCCCAGCCGGCGCCAGCGCGCCACCGCCAGCACGGGGGCGAACGCGATGCCGACCGTCCGGGCCAGCGGGGCCAGGAAGCAGCCGACGTACGCCGGCAGCGGGCGGTCGCGGGTCTGCGGCCCACAGCACGAGTGGGACTAGGACGTGTTCGACGATGGGCCCGCACGCCCGGCTCCGAGCCGAACTACCCGTCCGCCCGGTCGTGGCAGGGCCCGGGATACGTGGAGGCCAGGGTCCGCTACACCGAGAACCGCCACGTCTGGCCGGCGTTCTGGATGTTCTCCCACCGCAAGGCCGAGCTCTGGCCCGACGAGGACTGCGGTCCGGGCGCCCCGCCGGAGAAGCTCACAGCCGAGTGGGACATCATGGAGAACGGCTGGCAGGTGGGCGACACGACGTCGCGCTTCTCGACGGCGGTCCACCGCAACACATCCGACGGCGATGACGGCTGGTGCGGCATGCCCGACCAGACGAGCGAGTTCAACCAGGTGTGCCGGCGTCACCGCTCGGCGGCTGGCACAAGTGGGCGGGCTGGTGGAAGGCCGACGGCTCGCTCTGCAACTACCTCGACGACGTCGAGATCCACTGCGCCCCGGCCTTCGACTCGTTCGTCCAGCCCCTGGCGGTGATCTTCGACGTCAACAACATCCGCGCGGAATGGTGCGCCGGCGACCCGGGCGGCTGCCCGCCCCTGCCGGACGAGCTGACCCTCGACGTCGCCTGGGTCAAGGTCTACAAGCCGATCGCCTGACCGTGCTCCGGCGGGAGAACCGAGCGGCAGCGCCCTCGGCCGCCAGCAGGGCCGCCAGCTGCGAGTGCTCAGGCCGAGCTTCCGGTAGATGTTCTGCAGGTGGTACTCCACGGTCCGCTCGCTCACGTGAGCGCGGTGGCCACCTCCTCCAGGAGGCGGTCGTCCACCGGGAGGACCGCCGGCAGCGGGGCATCGCTACGGCGCTGGGCGGGCTGGTTGCCGGGCACGCGGTCGAGCAGGGCGGCGAGGCGCCCAGCTCGGCCAGCCGGCCCCGCAGGTGGCCGGCCTCCGGCTCCGAGCCCGGAGCTGCCAGCCGCTGACCGCCCCGCGAGCACTGGCCCAGCGAGGGCGCGGCCGCCGACCGCGACCGGCTCCGGGTGGCGCCCGTCTGACGGTCGGCCCAAACCGCGTCCTCCTCACCTGCGTACCCGTCACTGCAACACCGGTGCTCCCCCTGGCATCGGGTGACGGAAGAGGAAGACGAATGAACATCAAACGGATCCTGGCCGGTGCCGGCGGAGGCATGGCGGTGGTGGGTCTGGCCGCCTTCAGCGCCGCCTGTGCTCCCCTGACGGTCCAGGCCACGGTGGCGAACGGAACGTTGACGGTCACCGGTACGGACAGGAGCGAAGCGCTCGCTCTACGGCTGAAGGCCGGTGCGCCGAACACGCTCCAGGTCGACGTCGGTGACGACGGAGCTGCGGAGTTCGAGTTCGATCGCGGCACCTTCGGTCAGATTCACGTGGTGGCCAACGCCGGCGACGACCGCGTCAGGATCGACCAGGTCAACGGTGCGTTCGCCGACGAGGCGACGACGCTCGACGGCGGCGCGGGCAACGACGTCATCGTCGGCGGCGACGGCAACGAGTCGCTTCTCGGCGGCGCCGGCAACGACAGCATCGACGGCAACAAGGGCGCCGACCAGGCTGACCTCGGCTCCGAGGACGACAGCTTCGTCTGGGACCCGGGCGACGGCAGCGACGTCATCGAGGGCCGCGACGGGAGCGACTCCCTCGTGTTCAACGGGGCGAACGTCGACGAGAGCTTCTCCCTGAACGCCGAGGGCGCCCACGCGGTCCTGACCCGCAACGTCGGCACCATCCGCATGGACATGGACGGCGTCGAGACGCTGAACCTCACCATGCTGGACGGGTTCGACAACTTCAACGTCGGCAACTTCATGTTCAACACGGCGCTGAACAAGGCGAACGTCGACATGTCCGGCCCGGCCGGTGGCCCCGACGCCCAGACCGACAGCGTCAACCTCGTCGGCACCCCCGACGTCGACCACGTCACGGCCACCGCTACGGGCACCCGCATCGACGTCGCGGGCGTGCCGGTCGCCACGAGCATCACCGGGAGCAAGATCCCCGATCAGCTCCAGCTCACGGCCGAAGACCCCGGCGACACGATCGTCGTCGACCCCGCCGTCGACGCGCTGATCTCGACGTTGATCAACGTGCACGTGTGAGTCCCGCGTCCGTGGGGGGCCTCCCGCCGGGAGGCCCCCCACCGCTCACTGGTGCACCCTTGGGGTGACTGTGCTGATGATTCGCTCGCTGCGCTCGCTCATCCCGCTGCGGTCAGCGGGACCAGATACGACTCGACCCGGGAGACGAGGCTCCCGGTGAAGGTGAACACGTCGCAGTAGGCGAACCGGTGAACCTCGCCGCTGCGGCGCCGGCCCTCACCGGACCCGATCGCCACCACGGTGTCGCCCTCCTCGACGAGGCGGTCGATGACGAGCGTCGGGCTGCCGACGAAGTCCTCGTTCTCGATCTCGGCGTCGAACGCGTCCTTGCCTTCGAGGTGCGCGAACCCGGGCAGGTCCCAGACCACGTCGTCGGTGAGGCACCGGAGAACCCGCTCGTGATCGCTCGTCCTGAACCCGTCGAAATAGTCCTCGACGACTCGCCGACGTTCTGACATCACACATCCTTCCGCTGGGAACCGAACGCTACGACCATGGGTCGGAGCCGATCTCCCGGCCTCGACATCCGCCCCCCGCCGGGAGGCCCCTCCACGTGCTCACTGCGCGGCGCGGGCGATGAGCTGATCGATCGCCGTGCGCAGCGAGGCACCATCCGGTCCGTCGTCGAGCAGCCGCATGCCGTGCCGCGTGCCGCTGAAGACGAGCACGTCGGGGTAGGCGCAGCCGCATGCCGCCGACAGCGTCTGCGCCGCCTCGGCCGCAGACCCGTCGCCTTCGGACGCGGCGAACAGCACGGGGATCGAGATGCCGGCGGCGGCGCCCTGGGCGTCGGTGTTGCGATGCGACGTCGCCGCCGAGAGGCTCACGACCCCGTCGATGCCGCTGGCGGGTGCACCGGCCGCCGCCACGGCGGCGGTCGCTCCCTTCGAGGCCCCGATGACGACGACCCGCGTCGCCCCGCGCCGGCGCGCCTCGGCCACCGCGGCGAGCACGTCGAGGTCGCCTCGGCCATCGCCGATGTAGCTCGACGTGCCACCGTCGCTGAAGTCGAAGGCGAGGACCAGCCGACCGTCGCCCGCCAGCTCGGGGACGAAGAACGCCCAGTCGCAGGCATCCTGGCCCGTCTCGTGGGCCAGGACGATCGCGGTCGGCCCGGTCCCCGTCACGACCGCGTGCAGCGTGCCATCGGCCCTCCCCGCGGCGAACGACACGTCGGTCGCACCAGCGAGGCCGCAGGGCCCCGCCGCGGCGGTCGTCGACGTCGCGGCGGTCGTCGACGTCGTCAACGTCGTCGACGTCGTCGTCGTCACACGACGCGTCCCCTGCTGGGCGCGGTCGCCGGGGTCGTCACCGCAGGCCGCCTGCGCGGCGATCACGGCGAGGACGACGAGGGCGAGGCCGGCGCGTCGGGCCCACCCGCGAGGCTCGGCGGCGGGCGCCATGGGCATCACGGCAGTCCTGCGTTTGATCGGCACCCCTGCATCGTCGCGTCGAATCAGCGACCCGAGTGGGACTCCGCTTTGGGGAGGAAGCGGAGTCCCACCCGGTGCCTAGGGCCCGAATGGCTTCAGGCCCGGCCCGCCGCCCCTCGGCGCTGTCGCGCCGGGGTCACGGCCGTTGCTCCATGCGGAGGGCGAGATCGAGAGTGACCAGTGCTCGCTCGGTGATCCCGGAGGCTCGTTCGGTCGCTCCGCGGAGCACCCGGGCGCGGGCACGCCGCAGCACGATGCGATCGCCATCGACCCGCTTCAGCAGCCGGTCGGCCGCGACCCTGGGTGACCAGGCTTCGTCGAGCGCCAGGTGAACGACCTGGAGCAAGGCGGCATCGGCGTCGGACGAGGCCGACCAGCCTCGTCGGGTTCGCGGTTCTTCGGAGTCGGGTACTCCAGCCGGTGCGGTCGCCACGTCGACGCCTCCCTGCGGGCAAACGTCGCCGGGGTCCGGAGCGACTGTGTACGAGCGCTGCACGAACCGTAGCACTTTGCAGTCGGCGCAGGTTAGAGGCTGCGCCGATAGGCGGAGCCGTGGCCCGATCCCTATAGATCGACACCTCTCGAGCGAGGTCGACGTGCAGCAGGTGTCGATCTATAGGGAGAGCGGCCCGCTGCGAAGCAGCAAGAGCGGGAAACACAGACCACGGTGGCCGGGATGACGTGAGCTATCCGCGGAGGTTCCTAGGGAGTCGGGAGTGACTCCGCGTTCAGCGTGCCGGCGACCACCGCGTGGGCCACGTCGCTGAGCTTCTGGTTGGTGTTGCGCGCGTGGCTGCGCAGCGTCTCGAAGGCGGTGTCCATCTCGATGTCGCGGCGTTCGGCGAGCATGCCCTTGGCCTGCTCGATCACGATCCGGCTGTTCAGCGCGGCCTGGAGTTGCTCGTTCAGCAGGCGGGCTTCGCGGATGCTGCGCTCCTGGAGGAGCCCGACCGTGGCGACGTCGGCGAGCGCTTGACCAACCGCGACCTCGTCCTCGGTCAGGGTCCCCGCGTTCGACCCGAAGACGTTGATCGCGCCGATGACCTGGCCTCGGAGCCGCATCGGCAGGGCGTGGACCGTCGTGAAGCCGAGCCGCCGGGCCTCGGCGCCGAACTTGGGCCATCGGTAGTCGGCGGGCGTGAGCGAGACGTTGACGATCTGCTCACCACGGCGGTAGCAGTCCAGGCACGGCCCTTCCTGGTTCTGGATCTCGAACAGGTCGAGCAGACGTGCCGACTCGTGGGACGAAGCGACGGAACGGAGGGATCCGTGTTCGTCGGCGAGGACGACACCGCTCTCGCTGGCGCCGAGCAGCTCGACGCAGCGGTGAGCGAGCACGGTCATGAAGTCGACGACGTCGAAGTCGGTGACGAGGGTGTCGGCCAGCTCGACGAACACCTGGCTGAGGCGCTGTTGATCGGCCATCACTGTCTTCCTTCCCTGAACGCGGCGCGGGGCGCCGCCTCGGCATGAGAGTAATCCCCGCTGGATCGTCTCTCTCGTGTCATGAAGCCCCCGTCATGCGAATCGGAGCGTGCGCGCGACGACCGCGGCGGACACGTCGTCGATGGAGCGGTCCCGGGACCACGCGAAGGCTCGCAGGCGGCCGAGCGCGGTGGCGACGTCGGTGCCGAGCTGCGCCGCGATCATCCCGGTCGCCTGGTGGACCCGAGCACGGTGGTCGACGATCTCGGCCAGCCGGTCCGGGAGCGTTCCCGGCACGAGACTGGCTTCGAGGTCGAGCACCAGATGGGTGGCGATGCGGCCGAGCGCGATCGCGTCCCGCAGATCGGCGCCGCTGATGTCGCCGGGGGTGTCGCGGTAGAGGCTGAGCACGCCGACATGAATTCCCCCCATGCGCAACGGGAACGCGAACGCGGCGCGCACGCCAAGTTCGAGCGCGGCTGGCGCGAACGCGGGCCACTGTGCGACCGCGAGGACCAGATCCGGTTCCAGCACCGGGCCAGCGGATCCGTCGGCCACGATGCACGGCCCCTCACCCAGGGTGAACTGGAGGTCGTCGACCGCGCCCGACACCCGATCGAACACGGCGACGGTGCCCCGGTGCTGCCCGTCCCGGATCACCGCGATGCCGGCGCCGGTGACCGACAGCATGTCGATGCACAAGGTCAGCAGGCGGTCGAGCACCGGCGGGCCGTCGGCATCGGCGAGGACATCGGCGACCTGGCCCATCCGGTCCGCTTCCACGCCGTCACACGGCCGTGAGCGCCAGGCGCCCCGGCTCCTCGCGGTCAGTCACAAGCCAACTCCCACCTCGGTCCCACGAGGTCAGCAGTGCTGCCTCGATCCTCGGCGGGGTCCGGACCGTACGAGCGCCATCCTTACACACACGCGCCCACAGCCCCTCTGGAGGAGCATGGGGTCGACGGCGATGGCCGTCGCCCAAGGGGAAGGGCATGATGAGGCATGGCCGATGGGAGACGCGCCCGTCAGGTCGTGGAGATGTACTGGGAGGCGGCCGAGGCTCGTGACTGGGCTGCCTTCGGTGCCCTCCTGGCCGATGATGTCGTCTACGAGCTCCGGCAGACGCGCGAGAGAGTCCGCGGTCGGGACGCGTACGTCCGGTTCAACGCCGAGTACCCGGGCGACTGGCACGTGCACGTCGAGAGGGCGGTGGGCGACGAGCGCCACGCCGCGACATGGATCACGTCCGACAACGAGGGCGTTGTCGAGACCGGCGTCTGTTTCTTCGAGCTCGACGACGACGGCCTCATCACCCGCATCACGGACTTCTGGCCCGAGCCGTACGAGCCGCCGGCGGGCCGCGAGCACCTGGTCGAGCGGTGGTGAGGCTCCGACCCTGATCAACCCATCAGGGGGACCACCCGGTCCCAGAACAGCTCGAGCTGGCGGGTCTCGTCGACGACCGGCCACAGGAGCACCTGCTGGACGCCCGCCTCCCGGAAGGCGTGCAGCTTCTCGGCGAACGCGCCGGCGGGACCCACCGGCAGGCGGTCCCGGAGCACGTCTTCCGGCCGGTGGATCGCCGGCATCAGCCGGTCGGTCACGACCCGGTCGGCCTCCGCCCGATCGTCGGTGATGTGGAACCACATCGTCGCCAGGGCGTTGGGGAACGCGGCTGCGTCCCGCCCCTCGTCGGCCAGGCGGTCCTGCAACGCCGTCCACGCGTCCGCGAACGCCGGCGGCGTCGTGTTGTAGGCCGACGCCAGCCAGCCGTCCGCGAGGCGTGCCGTGCGCCGGAGACCGGCGTCGGAGCCCCAGCTGCCGATCCAGATCGGGAGGCCCGACCGCCGAACGGGCCGGGGCTGCATGTCGATGCCGGCGGTCGAGTAGTAGCGGCCGACGAACGGCTCCCCCTCCGCTCGCCAGAGCGACCGCAGCGCCTGCACGGCCTCGTCGAGACGGCGCCATCGCTCGTCGAAGTCGAGGCCGACCGCGTCATGGTCGAGCCGCGACGATCCCGGCCCCACGCCGACCACCACCCGTCCGCCGGACAGCCGGTCGATCGCGGCCATCGCCTTGGCCAGCGCCACCGGTCCGCGCACGACGGGAAGCGACACGGTCGTGGCCAGCGTCATGGACCCCGACGAACCGGTCACCGCCGCGAGCGCGGTCGGCCCGTCCAGCCACGGGGTGGCGAACACCAGGTGGTCGTTCGCCGCGAGCGTGACGAACCCGAGCTCGGCTGCGCGGCGTGCGTAGTCGGTCAGGTGGTCGAGCGTGTACGGGTGCCCGCCGAAGTCCATGAGGGGGAGATGCGCGCCGTAGTCCACGGTCTTGGGCGCCGCTCAGGGGCCGATCGCCTCCGTCGACTGTCCGACCTCGATCAGGTGTCCGTCGGGATCCCGTATGTAGCAGCGGATCTCGCTGCCGAGGTCCTGTGGCGGCGTGATGAACTCCGCACCGCGGGAGCGCCAGTCCTCGTACACCCGACCGATGTCGGCCACCCGGATGTTGAGGAAGCTGCTGGAGCGGGTCGGGTCCGGCGGCGTCTCCAGGATCACGTCCGGCTTGTCGACCGTCGGCCCACCACCGACGTTGATGATGATCCACGAGTTGGCGAGCTGAACGACGGACGGCTCGCCCGTACGGACCGACTCCCCGCCCAACACGTCGGTGTAGAAGGCGCGCGAGCGCTCGACGTCCTCGGCGACGATGAAGTGGGTGAGCAGGATTCCCTGGCTCGGGTTCGGGCGCTCGGCCATGGGTCGTCTCCTTCGGCGATGCGGCCGGAGACCCCGGGCAGCGGAAGCCTCGGCCAGGCGCAGACGACTGGCGTAGGGTCGGAGCGCACGGTAGCCGTCCCCGGAGGGTCCTAGCGATGAGCGTCTACAAGGTGATCGAGATCATCGGCACCAGCACCACGTCCTGGGAAGATGCGGCGTCGACCGCGGTGGCCAGGGCCCGCGAGACCCTGCGCGACCTGCGCGTGGCCGAGGTCGTGAAGCAGGACCTCGACGTCGGCGCGGACGGTGCCCTCACCTACCGGACGAAGCTGTCGGTGTCGTTCAAGTACGAGGACAGCTAGGCACACCGCGTCCCGGCTGAGAAGGCCGGGCTGTCAGTGCACCGCGACATCGACCACGGCGGACACGTCGAGGTGATCTACGCCATCGAGGGATGATGGTGCTCGTCCGGCGCGCCGGGCCGGATGTTCTTGTTGTTGTGGAACACGTTCTCGGGGTCGTACCTGGCCTTCACCTCCGCGAGCCGGCGGTACGTGTCGTCGCCGTAGGCCTCGCGGACGCGGCTGGTGTCGTCGTCGGCGTCGAGGAAGTTCACGTAGACGCCGGCGCGGTGGGGCCGGAGGGCGTCGAGGAATGCTCGGGCCCACGCGGTCTCCGCCGCCCTGATGGTGTCGTCCTGCTCGGGGAGCCAGACGGCGTCGATGATGATGTTCTGGTCCACGTCGCGCCCCGGGTAGGCCGTGGCGTCCCGCGGGACCCGGGGTATGGCGCCACCCAGGTGGAACATCGCCGCGTACGACCTCGGGGAGGTGGCGCCGTAGGCGTGCGCGGCGACGACGTCGATGACCTCGTCGGACAGGCCGGTGAGGTCCGTGGCCTTCCAGTAGTAGTGCCAGCCGTGGGGGACGTCGTCGTCGATGCTGCGCTGATGGTCGACGTACAGGGTGGGTCCGACCAGATCCACGAGCGGGGTCCCGAACTGGCGGAGCGCACGGACGGCACGCTCGCCGTCCTCGACGCGTCCGGCGTAACAGCTGCCCACGGCGATCGCCGGCCGGAAGTGGAGGGCCTCGTCGACCACGGCTAGCGGCGGGATCGTGCCGAGCCGGACGATGTTCCCGAGCTCGTCGGGTGCGTCGGTGACGAACTCGCGGTAGAAGCGCAGGACGTCCCCGGTGTCCTCGGCCGCCCAGAACACCGGTCCGGCCGTGACGGTGGGGCCGACCGGGTGCAGCGCGAACCGGAACGAGCTGACGATGCCGAAGTTCCCGCCTCCGCCGCGCAGGGCCCAGAACAGGTCGGGGTGATCGCTGGCCGACGCGCCCACGATCTCGCCCTCGGCGGTGACCACCTCGGCCCGTACGAGGTTGTCGACGGTGAGCCCGTGCTTGCGCATGAGCCAGCCGAGGCCGCCGCCCAGGCTGAGGCCGCCGACGCCGGTGTGGCCCACGATGCCGCCCGTGGTGGCCAGGCCGTGCGCCTGTGTCTCGTGGTCGACATCTGCCCACAGGGCACCGCCCTGGACGAGGGCCGTGCGCTCGACTGGATCGACCGAGACGGCGCGCATCGCCGACAGGTCGATCACGATCCCGCCGTCGCACACCGCGGTGCCGGCGACGTTGTGACCCCCGCCGCGAACGGCGACCTCGAGATCGCGGTCGCGGGCGAAGCGCACCGCGGCGGCCACATCGGCGGTGCCGCGGCAGCGGGCGATCAGCCGGGGTCGTCGGTCGACGCTGCCGTTCCACACGGCTCGTGCGACCTCGTAGTCGTCGTGGCCGTGGCCGATCACATCGCCTCGGAACCCGGGGATCTGCATCGTGGTTCGTGCTGACATCGTTCCTCCCTGGTGGTCGGGCTCATCGCAACAGCGAGGTGCACCGGGACGAAGTCAGCGATCTGGACATCGAAGTAAGGAATCTGGACTTCACGACGGCCGGGTGGCGCGGGACACTGCGCTGGTGAGGACCTACGGCCAGTACTGCCCGATCGCCCGAGGCGCGGAGATCTTCGCGGAGCGCTGGACGCCGCTGATCATCCGCAACCTGCATCTGGGCTGCGAGACCTTCGGCGAGATCCTCGAGGGTGCGCCCGGCCTCTCCCGCACCCTCCTCACGCAGCGGCTCAAGCAGCTCGAACGCCTCGGCATCGTCGAGTCGGCGCCGAAGGCTCAGGGGCGCGGTCACCGATACCAGCTCACGAGCTCGGGCCACGATCTGTTCAAGGTCTGCGAGACCCTCGGCGAGTGGGGAGCCCGGTGGCTCGAGATCGCCCCCGAGAACCTCGATCCGCTCGTGGCGCTGTGGTCGATGTGCAACGCGCTCCGTCGTGACCGGCTCCCGGACCAGCGCGTGGTCGTCCGGCTGGACTTCACCGGCTACCGGCCCCACGAGCGGTACTGGCTCCTGCTCGAGCGCGGCGAGGCCGAGATCTGCAAGACCTATCCCGGTCTGGACGAGGACCTCTACATCACCGCCGACGCCGGAGCGTTCGTGAAGTGGCACGCCGGGCAGCTGTCCTGGGAGGAGGCCACCCGCGACTCCCGGATCCAGCTCCACGGTCCGCAATGGCTCGTACGGGACTTCCCGAGCTGGAACGGCCGCAGCATGTTCGCCCACATCAGGCCGGAGGCCGCCGCTGCCGCCGCGATGTGACGCGACGACCCGCGGCCGGCGGCCCATCTGAGTGGGCCGCCGGCCGGTCGGGCGTCAGATTGCGGATGCGCGGAGCGCGTTGACCATCCCCGCGCCGAAGAACGACGTGTTGCCTGCGCCGCCGGTGCACTGCCGCCGGTCGTCCGCAGGCCAGTCGGCGGGGCAGGTGAGCGGCGTGGCCGAGCGGCGGACCGCGGCGGCGACCGCCCCCTGGCTCCAGCCGGGGTGACGTTCGCTCACCAGCGCAGCCACACCCGCCGCGTGCGGCGACGACATCGAGGTGCCGCTGACCCACGCGTACCGGTTCGTGCCGTCGAGCACGGTCCGGTTGGCGGCGGAGAGCGCCTCCCACTGGCCGGACTGGTCGGTGCTCGACCAGCCGGAGAGGACCCGCCCGAAGGTGGTGCCCGGCGTCTGCGCCGCATCGCCGCCCGGCCCGGTGACCTCGACCGGCGAGCCGATGTTCGAGTAGCTCGCCAGGGTCGTCGGGCCCACCGCCGACACGGTGATCACGCCCGGGAGCTCCGCCGGCGACACCCGGCAGTTGTTGCGCACCTCGCGCTCCACCGCCGCGTCCGGCGGCCAGTCGGGGCTGATCTCGTCGGTCGTCGGATGGCCGAGATCGTCGAGCTGGTTGCCCGCCGACGCGACGATCACCACGCCTCGCTGCTGGGCATAGCGTGCCGCGTCCTCCATGTCCTTGAGGATCGCCCGCTGCTCGGCGTCGCTCTTGCAGAAGTACAGCCACGGGTCGGCGAACAAGCTGAGGTTCACGACGTCGAGGCTCTGGTCCCCGGCGTAGCGCAGGGCGGCGGCCACCGAATCGGCAAAGCAGAAGCCCTCGATCGTGCATGCCTTCAACGCCACGATGGTGGCTTCCGGAGCCACTCCGCCGACCCCGATGCCGTTGTCAGCGCCGGCGATGATCGTCGACACGTGGGTGCCATGGCCCTGGAGGTCCTGGACGGCGGACTTGTTCGAGCAGTCTCCGTTCGCCACCTCGGCCGGATCGGCGGTGGGGGTGCCGGAGAAGATGAACGAGCACGACCGGGCGAGGTCGAGGTTGGGCACGACATCGGCATGCGTGGTGTCGACGCCACTGTCGATCACGCCGACGCTCACGCCGGCGCCGGTTGCCTGGGCGTAGGACGCCGCACCGGCCTGGATGGCACGCATGCCCCACTGGCAGCCGGACAACGGCTCGACGCCTGGCCCGACCCCGAAGAACGCCTCGCATGCGGCCTCGGCGGTCGCGGCATCGACCGCGGCATCCGTGCCCGCGGTGTCGGCCGACACCGGTGGACCGATGCCGAGCACGAACGCCGTCACGACGAGCGCCAATCCAATCCGCACCTTCATGGTGCACCCCCCCTCCCGAGCCGCCCGGACGTCGAGCGGTCAGAACGTGCAACCTACGCCCCAGCCGCCCGGCGCGCTCAGAGTCGCCGCGGGCAGTCGCTCCCGCGGTGGCGGTCGGGTCATGCTCTGGGGATGCCTGGTCCTGACCCCGGAGGTGCCGACCTGTACCTCGATCTGCTCGCACGCTGCCTGACCCGGGACCTGTTTCTGGACGAGGAGGTCCGCAACGTCGACCTGCGGCAGTGGCCGGGGGGAGAGCCCGAGGGGCTGCGGCACACGCTCCGGCAGCGGGGATGGCGAGTGGTGCGACCGGGTGCCGATCGGGCGACCCGCGCCGCCGGCAACGACTGGCCGCCGCACGCCGAGACGATGGTGGGCCTCGCCCGGCTCGCCAACGTGCGGGAGCTGACGCAAGCTGCCCTGGCCGACGGCGTGCCGGGCGACCTGGTGGAGACCGGCGTGTGGCGAGGGGGCACGGCGATCTACATGCGGGCCATCCTCGCCGCCGCCGGTGACACCGCCCGGACGGTGGTGGCATGCGACTCGTTCGAGGGCCTGCCCGAGGCCGACGCCGAGCGGTTCCCGATGGACGTGCCGTTGCGCCTCCACGAGCATCCGCAGCTCGCCGTCGGGCTCGACCGGGTCGAGGCCAACTTCGCCCGCTACGGACTGCTCGACGACCAGGTGCGCCTCGTCCCGGGATGGTTCCGCGACACGCTGCCCAAGCTGGCCGACGAGCTCGGCGCGATCGCCGTCCTGCGGCTGGACGGCGACATGTACGAGTCCACGATCGACGCCCTCACCCACCTCGAGCCGCTCGTGTCCCCGGGCGGTTTCGTGATCGTCGACGACTACGGCGGCATCGAGGCATGCCGGCAGGCCGTGACCGACTACCGGGCGTCGAGCGCCATCACGGCGGAGATCAACCCGGTCGACTGGACCGCCGTGTGGTGGCGGAAGCCAGCAGCCTGAGGCCCCGGACGAGCGCGTTGACCAGCACGCGCACGATCTGCGCGACCGCGCAGCCGAGGGCCACGACGACGAGCACGGCCACCGCGAAGCGCGGATCGACCCAGTCGACCATCAGGGGCGGCGGCGAGGCGAGCACGAGCGGGGCGTCGACGTGTCTCCGGCCTCCGCAGCCGATGTGGTGGACGCCGCTCGCCTCCGCCTCGAAGGCGACGACCGAGGAGTGCGGCCGCCAGAGGTCGAGCAGCCGCTGGTGGCCGATGCGCCGGACGGACAGGCGACCGTCCGGGCCCCGCGCCCCGCAGCGGTAGTCGCTCGCGTAGAAGTCGAAGCTCATCGGCTCGGACTGGTCCGCGGGCATGTAGACGATGCGCTCCTCGCCGGCCCGCAACCGGACGTCGACGCCGGCGCCGGCGACGAAGGTGACCCGGTGACGGTCCCACTCTCCCAGCGCCAGCCCCAGGTTGACGACGAGGTAGGCGACGGCCAGCGCGAGGACCAGCGCGGTGGGCCGGTGCCGCATCACGAAGGCCCAGGCGACGCCGCGGCGCCGGGGCCGCTCGCGGGCGTGGTCGCCGGCCACTGTCACGGCAGCTCGGGCAGGCTCTCGCAGAGCGCGACCCGGGAACTCCGGCACCCGCTCGGGGTCTCGCCGCAGCCTGGCCGCTCGTCGTACGCGAGGAAGCGCCACTCCGGGTCGACACGTCCTCGGCCGGCACGTGCGCGCACGCGCCAACGCGGCCGCCACGACCGTCAGCTCGCCAGCCGGAGTCGCACGGTGGGAGCCTATGGCCGGGTGTCGGGCAAGCCCTGTCACGTCCGCACTCGAGGGTCCGCCGGTGGATCGTCCGAGGGACGTCCGGCCTGCCCTTCGGCTCACTGGGGTGAAGACCGCGACGAGAGGAACGACCATGGCGAGTTGGCAGCACGGTTCGCTGACGTCGTCGCCGGATGCGGCGGGGGACCGTTCGGCTATGTGATGGGCGACGGCCAGCACGTGGTGTACCGGGGCACGGATGGCCGGGTCGATGAGCTGTGGTGGGGCCGGTCGAGGGGCTGGCAGCGGGGTTCGCTGACGTCGCCGCCGGATGCGGCGGGGGACCCGTTCGGCTATGTGATGGGCGACGGCCAGCACGTGGTGTACCGGGGCACGGATGGCCGGGTCCATGAGCTGTGGTGGGGCCGGTCGAGGGGCTGGCAGCGGGGTTCGCTGACGTCGCCGCCGGATGCGGCGGGCGACCCGTTCGGCTATGTGATGGGCGACGGCCAGCACGTGGTGTACCGGGGCACGGATGGCGGGGTCCATGAGCTGTGGTGGGGTCCGTCGAAGGGCTGGCAGCAGGGTTCGCTGACATCGCCGCCGGATGCGGCGGGCGATCCGGTGGGGTATGTGTTCGACGACACCCAGCACGTCCTCTACCGCGGGACGGACGACCGCATCCACGAGCTGTGGTGGAGCCGGTCGACGGGCTGGCAGCCGGGCACGCTGACCTCTCCGCCGGATGCCGCCGGCGACCCGGCGGCGTATGCACCGGGGGACGGCACCGAGCACGTGGTGTACCGGGGCACCGACGATCGGATCCACGAGCTGTGGTGGGGCCCGTCGACGGGCTGGCAGCCGGGCACGCTGACCTCTCCGCCGGATGCCGCCGGCGACCCGGCGGCGTATGCACCGGGGGACGGCACCCAGCACGTGGTGTACCGGGGCACCGACGATCGGATCCACGACCTGTGGTGGAGCGCGTCCGCCGGCTGGCAGCCGGGCGCGCTCCTGTCCCCACCCGACGCCGCGGGCGACCCGACGGGGTACGTGCTGGGCGAGGGCGAGCACGTCGTCTACCGGGGCACCGACACCCGGATCCACGAGCTGTGGCGAAGCCCGGATGTGCCGGACGAGCTGACCGGTGCGTTCACCGGGACGGCCACCGTCGTCGTCGACGACACCCGGTTCCCGGGCCCGTTCGTGCAGCAGCTGGAGCTGACGCCGACGTTCTCGGGCGACCGGGCGACCGTCGACCTGGGGCCCTTCGCACCGATCGTGGTCGGGCCGATCTCGACGCCCATCGGCGCCGACACGATCACGATCACCAGGACGAAGGGCGGGCGGGGCCTACGACCGCGCGAACGGGCGCGATGGAGGTGCCGGTCACCCTGCGCTTCGACCACAGCCTCGCCCTCGTCGGCGACTCGACAGTGGACTTCGACCTCACGACCGGGACGTCGGTGTCGCCGAACGGGGCGTTCACCCTCACCGGCTCGCCGGTCGACCCGGCCACCGGTGCCCTCACGCTGGTGGCCGCATCCGAGTTCTCGGGCGGGTTCCTGGCCGGTACCGACTGTGCGGTGACGAACGCCGGCACCCTGACGCCGGTGCCGTGACCGGTGGTCACGGCACCGCTGAACGGGCAGACGTCGGGCCGCGGCCGGTGGTCAGTCGACCTGGAGCTCGGCCTCCATGCCGGCGCCCCGGTGGCCCGGCACGTCGCAGTAGAGGACGTACTTGCCCGGCGGCAGGTCGACCGTGCCGCGGTCCGCGTCGGCGTCACCGACCTCGAGCTCGAAGCCGTCGACCGCGGCGCCGTCGGCCTCCTCGATGACGAGCGAATGCGGGAGCGTGCCCTTCTGCTGGTACTCGATGTCGACCGGTCCGGCGACGATCCGGTAGGCGTCGCGGTCGAACTCGATGTCATGGGCCTCCACCGTCAGGACCGCCCCGGCACCCGGGTCGGCGGGCGCTGGTGCGCCACCACTCTCGGCGCCGAGGGCCGCGCCGTCGTCGGAGGCGTCGTCGCCGCACGCCACGAGCAGGAGCGCAGCCAGCATCGCGGCCGCCACGGCGCCGTGCCGCCGCCCGGGGCTCACGCGGGCGCTCACGCCGGACCCCCGAGGCGACGGGCGAGTGCGTCGACGCGCATCATGAGGCCGAGGAGCGCCACGCCGAGCGGGACGTGGATCCACAGGGTGTCCTCGCCATCGGCCGCGGCGGTGCCGAGGCCGTGCTGCACGATCAGGCCGACGCCCATCACCACGAGCAACAAGCCGAACCGCCGTCCGCCGGCGCGGTCGCGCAGGCGGACGAGCGCGACGAGGCCGCCCACGACCGCCACGATCAAGAGCAGCCCGGCGGCGATGCGGTGGACGTCGCGCGCCCACTCGTCACCGGTGAGGATCCGGCCGGCGGTGACGGCCTGGAGGAACACGGCCCACGTCAGCACGGTGGTGAACACCACCCACGTCCGGGCGGGGGCGCGGCCCGCCGGCGGCGCGACGGGCGGAACCGGCGCGGCGGCGGTGCTCATCAGGCCGGCTCCGCCGGGCGGGTGGCCGCCCATAGGTTCATCCAGCCGTCGGCGCGCCAGGTGACCTCGACCAGCACGCGGTGGGTGGCCGCGAGGTCGGCTTCGGGGATGCCCGAGTACAGCTCGTCGGCCACGTGGTCGAGAGCCAACCGGAGCATGCCGTGCAGCGCCTGGCCGGCGGAGGTCAGCTCGACCCGGACGGCGCCGGGGTCGCCGCCGGGCGCCGACACGATCCGGGCCAGCCCGGCCGCCTCGGCCTGGTCGAGCAGGGCCTCGACCGCGGCCGGTCCGGTCGCGAGCGCGCCGGCGAGGCCGGGGACGAGCCTCGCCCGCTCGGGCGGCAGGGCCCCGGTGGCCAGTGCGTTCAGCACAACCCACTGGTCGAACGTGGTGTCGTGCTCGGCGAGCACGACGCCGAAGAGCGCCGCGGTGGCCCGCTGGGCCTGGCCGATGTCCTGGCCGTTGAGGATGACGGTGTCTGCCACGGCGTGGCACCTCCTGGTGTCGGGCTTGACGGGGAACGCGTTTCTGCGGGTGGCGGACCGGCGGATCGCCCGGTCATGGCACGGGCACGGATTCCCGATCGGCGTCGGCCCATGAGCCGGCAGTGGCGGCCGGCTCGGGGACGGGGATCGCCGGCTCGCCCTCGACGTCGAGCCGGGGCAGCAGCCGGTCGAGCCACCGGGGCAGCCACCAGTTGCGGTCGCCCAGCAGCTCCATCGTCGCGGGGACCAGCACCATGCGGACGACGGTGGCGTCGACGAACACGGCGGTCGCCAGGCCGATGCCGGCCAGCTTGAGGAACACGGCGTCCTCCATGACGAAGGCGCCGAACACCGTGACCATGATCGCCGCCGCCGCGGTGATCACCCGGGCGGTGCTCGCCAGCCCGTCGGCCACGGCACGGCGGTTGTCCCGGGTGCGCACGTACTCCTCGCGACGCGGGACAGGAGGAACACCTCGTAGTCCATCGACAAGCCGAAGAGGACGGCGAACATCATCATCGGCAGCCAGGCCGGCACGGGCGTGGCGTCCTCGATGCCGACGAGGTCGCCGACCCAGCCGCCGCCGGCGGCCAGCGCCATGACGCCGTAGGCCGCGCCGATCGACAGCAGGTTCATGACTGCCGCCTTGAGCGCGACCGTCAGTGAGCGGAACACCGACATCAGCAGCAGGAACGACAGGACCACGACGCCGCCGATGAACAGCGGCAGCCGGCTGGCCGTGTCCTCGCTGTCGTCGATGAACGTGGCGGTCGTGCCGCCCACCGACGCCTCGGCCCCAGTGCCGGCGACCGCGCCCGGCAGCACCTGGTCGCGCAGCCTGTGCACGAGGCTCTCGGTGGCCTCGTCCTGTGGACCCGTCGTGGGGACGACCGTGAGCACCGCGGCGTCGCCGGCGTCATTGAGCGTGGAGGCAACACCGTGGCGACCCCGTCGGTGGCCTGCAGGTCGCGCGCGATGCGGTCGACGGTCCGGGCCGCCGACCCGGCGTCGCTGGCGTCGCGCTCTGGAGGTCGACGGCGACCAGCAGGGGGCCGTTCGCCCCCGGCCCGAAGCCCTCCCCCGTCAGGTCGTACGCCCGGCGGCTGGTGAGGTCGCTCGAGCCGTTGCCGGCGTCGGGCATGCCGAACCGGAGGTCGGTTGCCGGAACGGCCAGCACCAGCAGCACGGCCAACGCTCCGAGCCCCGCCGCCAGGGGCCGCCGCTGCATGACCCGGCTCCACCGCCACGACAGCGTGCGGCCGCGGTCGACGTCGTGGCGGAACCACGGCAGGCGCAGCCGGTCGATCGAGTGGCCGGCGAAGCCGAGCAGCGCCGGGAGGACCGTCACCGAAGCGAGCACCACCACCGACACCGCCAGCGAGGTCGCCAGCGCGACGCCCCACAGGTAGTCGCGGCCCATCAGCACGAGGCCGAAGATCGAGATCACGACGGTGCTGCCGGCGAACACGACCGCCCGCCCGGCGGTCGATCCCGCGATGACGACGGCCTGGCGGGGCGGGTGGCCCTGGGCCAACGCCGACCGGTAGCGGGTCACGATGAACAGGGCGTAGTCGATGCCGACGCCGATGCCGATCATCGTGGCGAGCTGCACCCCGAAGTCGGGCACGTCGAGGACGTTGGCCATCAGCCAGACGCCGCCGAGCGCCACGCCCAGGCCGAACCCGGCGATGACGAGGGGCAGCCCGGCGGCCAGCGCCGAGCCGAACGCGACGATCAGGATCAGCAGCGCCGCCAGCAGCCCGACCGACTCGGATCCGGCCTCGCTCCGCTCGACCTTCTCGATGGGGTACCCGCCGAGCTCGATCGCACCCCGTCGCCCTCGGCCTCGCCGGCGAGGTCCATGACGCGCTCGACCGGCTCGGCGGGCAGCCGCTCGGCGGCCGTGTCGAACCGCACCTGCAGCATCCCGGTCGAGCCGTCGGGGGAGACCGGCCCGGGCTCGGCGGCGAGGACGTGGTCGACCCCGGCGATGTCATCGGCGAGTGCGTCGATGCGGGCTGCGGTGTCGGGGTCGGCGACCCCGCCGGCGGCGGTGTACACCACGTCGACGGTGCCGCCGGCGAAGCGGGGGAAGCGCTCCTGCAGCAGCTCCACGGCCTCGGCCGAGTCGCTGCCCGGCACCGTGAAGTCGACCTCGTTGTCGCCGCCGGCGACGCCGGCGAGCACCGACGCGGCCACGAGCGCGGCGATCCACAGCACCACGACGTGTCGCCGACGGTCGTGGCTCCAGGTCACGGTGCGCAGCATCACGCGACCTCGGCGGTCGGCGACGGTGGGCATGGCGGCCGAGGCCCGGGTGGCATCGGGCGTAGTGCCGGCGGCGCGCACAGCAAGCCGAACGCCAGGCGCTGCAGCGTGGTGGGGAGGCGTCCAGGTCTCGGTCGCCGTTCGAGGGGTCATAGGGCGCATGGTGACGGTCGACGAGTGCCCTGTCGTCGCCCGTGGGAAGGCTCTTGCGCCTCCTGCGTGGGATGTAGTCGGCGCCTCACCTACATCGTGGGTAGTAGCGCGAGATGCCTCCCCGGGGAGGATGTGGACGCCGCCACGCGGCGCCTACTCTCGACGGCATGGAGCCCGGTCGTCGTTGGCGCCCTGACTGGCGAGACGCGGCATTGGCGCTGGGCTCGGCCGTGTTCCTCGTGGTGTCTGCGCCGCAAGGGAGGCCGGGCGCGAACGACCTCGACGCGTTCGGCTACCTGCTGCTCGTGGCCTCGGCGCTGGTCCTGGTCCTGCGTCGCCGTGCGCCGGTGGCGGTGTTGATCGTGGTGCTGGCGTGCACGCTCGGCTACCAGCTGCGTGACTATCCCGAGGTCACGGCGATCCCCGTGCTGATCGCGGTGTACACCGCGGTGCGGGCCGGTCACCGCGGTCTCACGGTTGGGGTCACCGGGTCCGCCGTGGTCGTCGGCGTCCTGACGGCCAGCCCTGGGGCCGGCGAGACGGTGCGTGATGTCATGGAGCGGCGGTTGCCCCTCGGGTGGATCGTGGCCGCGGGCGTCACCGCCGAGGTGTCCCGGCAGCGGGAGGCGGCGGTCCGGGCGGCCGAGGAGCGGGCGGCCGAGGCCGAGCGCACGCGGGAGGAGACGGCCCGGCGCCGGGCCGCCGACGAGCGGTTGCGGATAGCCCGGGAGTTGCACGACTCGCTCACCCACAGCATCTCGGTGATCAAGGTGCAGGCCGGCGTCGCCATTCACCTGGCCCGCAAGCGGGGCGAGGAGGTGCCCGAGGCGCTCCTCGCCATCCAGGAGGCGAGCCGCGACGCCACCCGCGAGCTGCGCGCGACCCTCGATGTGCTGCGGACCGGCATGCCGGACGCCGCGAGCGACGAATCGGCAGGCAGCGGGCTCGACCGGCTCGACGAGCTGGTCGAGCGAGCCCGGGCCGCGGGCGTCCCCGCCACCGTCACCGTCAGCGGGGACGAGCGGTCGCTGCCGGCGGCGGTCGATCGGGCCGCGTATCGGATCGTCCAGGAGGCGCTCACCAACGTCGGTCGTCACGCCCGGCGGCCGGCCACCGTATCGGTGCGACTCGACTACCGCCCCGACGGTCTGGCGGTGCAGATCGACGACGACGGGCAGGCCGCGCCCGCCGCAGCACCGGTTCCCGGGACGGGGCTCATCGGCATGCGGGAGCGGGTCACGACCCTTGGCGGGCGTCTGCGCGCCGAGCCGCGGCCCGAGGGAGGTTTCACCGTGCGGGCCGAGCTCCCGGCCGACGGGAACGGGACCAGCGCGGCCTCGTGATCCGGGTCCTGCTCGCCGACGACCAGCCGCTGATCCGCGGGGGCTTTCGCGCCCTGCTCGACGCCGAGGACGACATCGTGGTCGTGGGAGAAGCCGCGGACGGAGACGCGGCCGTCGCCCTCGCGGCCGAGCACGTGCCCGACGTCGCACTCATGGACGTACAGATGCCGATCCTGGACGGCATCGAGGCCACCCGGCGCATCGCGGCGGACCCGCGCCTGGCCGGTGTGCACGTGGTCATCCTCACCAACTACGGCGTCGACGAGCACGTCTTCAACGCCCTGCGCGCCGGCGCCAGCGGGTTCCTGGTCAAGGACATCGAGCCCATCGACCTGCTGCACGCGGTCAGGGTCGCCGCCCGGGGCGACGCTCTGCTGGCGCCGACGATCACCCGCAGGCTCATCGGCGAGTACGTGTCCCGGCCACCCGGCCACCAGGTCGCCGACACGCTCGAGGAGCTCA
This sequence comes from uncultured Acidimicrobiales bacterium, assembly GCA_963830865.1. Lineage (GTDB taxonomy): Bacteria > Actinomycetota > Acidimicrobiia > Acidimicrobiales > VFJN01 > ZC4RG19. The sequence continues at coordinate 410,742 of CAWHNU010000007.1, forward strand.
CCAACCGCGAGCGCGAGGTCGTGGCCCTCGTCGCCCGCGGGCTGAGCAACGACGAGATCGCCGCCCGCATGGTCATCAGCCCGACCACGGCCAAGACCCATGTCAGCCGGGCCATGATCAAACTCCACGCCCGCGACCGCGCCCAGCTCGTCGTGCTCGCCTACGAATCGGGCCTGGTCGCGCCGCGCAGCACGCCACAACCCTGACGGGCGAACGCCATGCATGGCACCCGCACGGAACCGGGGTCTCGGCGGGGCCAGCTTCAGGTCCTCGGCGGAGGCGGGTCGTGGACGATGCGTCGTGCTGATCGCGTACATCCCGTCGACGGATGGATGACCCAGCTGGCGCATGGTCCTCTCATTGGGTGTCGTCAGGCCGCCGCGGCCTGGCCCGACAGGCGGTACCCGCCGGCGGCCGTCAGCACGGCGGCGCCGGCCAGGATGGCCGCCAGGCCCAGGGCGCCGGCCAGGCCGGCCGTCAGGAAGGCGCCGGACGGACCACCCGCCTCGACCGCGACGCCGGCGAGGGCGGCGCCCGCCGCGGAGCCGATCGAGGACGCCGTGGCCACCCAGGCGAACGCCTCCGTGGCGCTGCCGGCCGGGGAGGCGCCGTCGACCATCGTCGACGCGCTGGCGTTGGTCGGGGCGATCGCCGCACCGGCCAGGACCAGCAGCGCCCCCAGCGCCCACGGGCTGCCGGCGCCGAGGACGAGGGCGCCGTGGCCCGCGGCCAGCGCCCCGAACACCACGGCGAACCACCCGGCCGTCCGGGCCCCGCCGCCCCGGCGGGTGGCGACCGCTCCGCCGACCAGGGAGCCGAGACCCCACAGGGCGAACAGCGGCCCCGCGGCCCCGGGGCTGCCGGCCACCCGGGTGGCCGCGGTCACACCCACCTCGACCGCCCCCATGACCAGGCCGAACGACACGTACACCAGCACCAGCGTGCGCACGCCGGGCGAGCGCAGGACGCCGCCCCGGCCCGCCGAGCGAGCCGCCGAAGCCGCCGCCGCCGACCGGGGCCGGCGCGCCGCGGGGTGGGCGGCCAACGCCAGCGTGCCGCCCAGCACCAGCGCGGCGACCACGGCCATCGCCGCCCCCGTCGACGCTATGCGCCCGACGCCGATGGCCAGCGGCGGCCCGGCCAGCCAGGTCAGCTCCAGCGCCGTGGCGTCGGCCGCGTAGGCGGACGGCGCCGCCTCGCCCCCCACCAGGCCCCCGAGCAGCGCCCGGGCGCACGCCGCCACCGGCGGCATCGCCAGGCCCGCCAGAACGGCGACCAGCGCCACCGCGCCCACCGGCGTCCCCGGCGGCAGCACCGCGGCGGCGGCCAGCGCCACCGCGGCCCCCACGGCCGACGGCACGAGCACCGGCGCCGGACCCCGCCGGTCGACCAGCCGCCCGAGCACCGGGCCCGCGACCGCCAGCGCCACCGCGTAGGCGGCGGTCACCAGGCCGGCGGCCGCGAACGAGCCGGTCAGGTGGCGGGCGTGGACCAGCAGGGCGATGGTGACCATGGCGGCCGGCAGCCGGGCGGCGACGGACAGGGCGAAGAGGGACATGGCCCCGGGGTTGGTGCGGATGGCGTGCATGCCTGGCACGGTACGGACGGATCGGCCCACTGATAAGGTCCAATTCCGTGCGAGTTGAGTGGGCCGGTTTGGGCCCCGACCTGTTGGTCCGGGTGGACCGCGACCGGCCCGAGCCGCTCGGCGCCCAGCTCCAGCGGGAGCTGCGCGAGGCGGTCCGCTCCGGCCGCCTGCCGCCGGGGGAGCGGCTCCCGTCGTCCCGGGTCCTGGCCCGCGATCTGGGCCTGTCCCGCAATCTGGTGCTCGAGTGCTACCTCCAGCTCGAGGCCGAGGGATTCCTCACCGCCCGGCCTGGCTCCGGCACCCGGGTCGCCCCCCACGCCCAGGCCCCTGCGCCCGCCCCGCCGTCGCCGCCGGCGGCCGCCGCCCCCGACGGGCCCCCGCTCGATGTGGACTTCCGCTCCGGCCGCCCCGACCTCGTCGCCTTCCCCCGCAAGGACTGGCTGTGGGCCCTCCGGGAGGCGAGCCGGGCGGCGCCGGCCGACCTGTTCGGCTACGGCGACCCCCGGGGCGTGCGCGAGCTGCGGGAGGTCGTGGCCGCCTACGTCCGCCGGGTCCGGGGCGCGGCCGCCGACGCCGACCGCATCGTCGTCTGTGCCGGCTTCGCCCAGGCCGTGACGCTGCTGGTCAACGCCCTGGCCCGCCGGGGCGTCAGCCGCGTCGCCTATGAGGATCCCGGCGACGACGGCCTCTCCCGCCGGGCCGCCGGCCCCGCGGTGCCCGTGCCGGTCGACGACCGCGGCCTCGTCGTCGAGGCGCTGGCCGCCACCGACGCCCGCGCTCGTGCTGGTCACGCCGACCCACCAGTTCCCGACCGGGGCCAGCCTCGCCCCCGAGCGCCGCCAGGCCCTGATCGAGTGGGCGGTGACCAGCGACGGCTGGATCGTCGAGGACGACTACGACGCCGAGTTCCGCTACGACCGCGCCCCCGTCGGCGCGCTCCAAGGCCTGGCCCCCGACCGGGTGTTCGCCGTCGGCACGGTGAGCAAGGGGCTGGGGCCGGGCCTGCGGCTGGGCTGGATCGTGTGCCCGCCCGACCTGGTGGAGGCGGTCGCGGCCGAGAAGGAGCTGGCCGACCGCGGCTCGCCGGCGCTCGACCAGCTGGCCCTCGCCACGCTCATCGAGTCGGGCCGCTACGACCGCCACCTGCGCCGCATGCGCGGCGTCTACGCCCGCAAGCGCCAGGCCCTGGTGGCCGCCCTGGCCCGCCACGCGCCGGGCGTCGAGCTGCGGGGCCTGTCCGCCGGCATCCACGCGGTGGCCCGCCTGCCGGCCGGCGCCGACGAACGGGCCGTCGCCGCCGCCGCCCGCGCCCGCGGCATCGGCCTTCATCCGATGGGCGACCACCGCACGGCCGAGGCCGACGGCGCCCCGCCCGAGCTGGTCATGGGCTTCGGCCACCTGACCGAGAGCGCCATCGAGCGGGGCATCGCCGCCGTGGCCGACCTGCTCGCTCCCGGGGGCTGAGCGTCTGAGAGCTCAACCAGGCGGAACAGCCAGAGGTCGTCGCACGCGCGCTGGATGCGCGCGAGTTGAGGTCGAAAGGTCCGGGCAGCCGGTCAGCGGGTGACCGTGAACTGGAGCATGTTGATCTGCACGTGGTCGATCATGAAGTCCTCGACGCAGCCCCGGAACTGGCGGCGGTCCGTCTCGTCCATTGCTGGGGTCAGCACCGCCCGGAAGCGCCTCTGGCCAAGATATTCGATCGGACCGGCCAGGTCGGAGTTGACCTCGAGGCGGCACGTAAGCAGCTGAGCTTCCACCATCTCCGCCAGGTGCTGGCTCCGCTCCCCGCCCCTGCTGTCCGCGGACACGATCAGCTCCATCTCTTTGCCGGTGACCGTCTCGTGGGTCGAGAGGGTGGCTTCTCGGAGAGACATCACCGCCACCACGCCGACCCCCAGGCCGATGGCCCCGAGCACCACCCGCCCGGGTCTCAGCTTGGTCACGGGCGTCCGCCGCGGCGCAACAGCTGGCGGATCTGATCGTCGTTGGCACCCGGCACCTCTTGGGCCAGCACCGTGATGTCGTCGAGGAGCAACCCGCCCGACGGGTAGCTGATCGTCGTGAGCCGACGGCTGAGGCTCTCCTCGCCGGCGGGTGACGACGTATTCGATGCGACACGATCGACGACCCAGGCGATGCCCGAGAGGATGACGCCCCCGCCGATCAGGAAGGTGATGAACACGTTCAGTTGCTGGGATGACTCCCGCAGCCATGCGAAACGGTCGCGCGATGGCGGCCGGGTCTCGCGAAGGATGCTGCGAACCTCGGGATCCTCAGTGTGACTGAGGTGGTAGTCGAGACGTGTGAGGCGGCGTAGCACCAGCCCGGTCGCGAGACCGACCTCCGCGATGAGCACGATCAGCCCGAAGAACAGCGCCCTGTTCCACTCCCAGCGGTTGAGGGAGACGATCATGTAGAGGGCGCCCGCGAGCAGGGTGCCGATCCCGGCCAGCCAGGCGATCATCTTCATGTCGTGGTGCCCCCGTCCTGGATGGTGACTCGCCCGGCATCGCCGTCCACGAGCACGACCGCGCCGTCGGGCAGCTCGTCGGTCGCCCCGGCGTAGCCGACGACCGTGGCCACGCCGGCCTCGCGGGCGAGGATCGCGAGATGGGACAGCACGGAGCCCGTCTCCGCGACGATGCCCTTCAGGCGCGGCAGCAAGGGCCCGAGCCCGGGTGACAACGTCGTGGTGACGAGCACCGATCCCGTGGGGGGATTGTCGGTGTCGAAGGTGACCGGCCCAGTGCCGGTGCCGCCACCGGCGCCGGTGCCGCCGCCGACCTCTTTGGCACACTGCGTCCTGATCGGCTTGCCCAGGTCGGACAGCTGGAACCAGGCGGGAAGGGGCGCGCCGAAGTCGTGGGCGTGGCTCGACACGAGGGCCGGCACGACGACGGCTCGCTTGGTTGCGACCGCCTCGACGTGTTCGAGCGTCATGTGGCGGATGAGCTCCGGCTCGGTCAGGTCGCCGGCGGCCGCGAGGCGTACGCCCAACTCCCACGCGGCACGCCCGGAACACTCCTGTACCCACCGCACCCGCAGCCGAAGGGCTTCGCGGAGGATGCCGTTGTCGCCGCAGCTCTGGCAGGCGGTCGCGACGTAAATGGTCATCGCCTCCTCGGGCAGGACCGGCGCGGCGGCGACCTGGGGCGCGGTCAGAGCCAGCACGGACGGGCTCCGAGCGATGATCTCCGTGTCGGTCAGGCCGTCCTGGCGGGCCTCGGCGAGAACCCGCAGCGCCACCGAGGCGCCGGTCATGCGGTTGCCTCCCGTGTCGGTGAGCATGCCCATGAGGATCTCGTGAGCGTGCAGGGCACGCAGGATGTCACGGCTGCGGTGCAGCATCCCGAGCAGCTGCCGGCTCGTCAGGTCGCTCAGCGGGGGAACGGCCTCGAGGTCGGCGTCGGTGCGGTCGAGAAGGTGCTCGGCGAGCCGAGGCAGCGCGGAGCGGAGGCGTCCGACCCGCCAGGCCCCACGCAGCTTGCGGGAGGCGGCAATCGGGTTCAGCTTGTGCAGCACCGTCCGCCTCGGCCCGATCTCGCCGGCCAGGCGCAAGTCGATGGCGACGTGCCCGTCCACGGCGACCACGACGTCGCTGGCGTCGACATCGGCCTGGGTGGCGGCGCCGGCGAGGATCACCGCCTCGCGGACCGCCTCACGCAGCGGGGGGACCCAGAGATCGCATTCCAGCTCCGTGAGGGGCTCGGGGAAGGTCTCCGCGACCGGGCCCGGACCGTAGACGGGCCCCCCGGGTACGCCGCGGATCTCCGTCGTGACCGGGCGGGACTGCAGCAGCCACAGCTGTGTGTCGGAGGCGATGGCCCACTCCACGTCCTGTGGCCCCCCGAACACGGAGGCGACCTGGGACGAAAGGGCAACGAGCCGCTGCAGGTCGGCCCGCCCCAGCTCGGGGCCGTCGTTTGCCGCGAAGTCGAGAACCTTGCCGGACGGAGTCGCGAGCACGTACCGCGAGCCGTCGACCTCGCCGCTGACCAGGGGCTCCGGCCCGCCTCGCACCGCGGTGACGACCCGACGGTCGGTACGGCCCGACACAGGATCAATGCCGAACATCACCCCACCGAACGTCGGCTCGATGAGAGGTTGGACGAGCACTGCGATCGGCTGATCGGCGGCGCCGGCACGCTCCCGTGAATCCAGGACCGCCGTCACCGCCGTGACGAACTCGTCGAAGCCGTCGATCCCGATGACCGATTCGAACTGACCGGCCATGGACGACTCGGCCATGTCCTCGACCACCGAGGAACTGCGGGCCACGAGCGGCGTTCGGTCGCCGTCTGCCCGCTCGTAGGCCTCCCGCACGGCGGGGTGTTGGGCCACGTCCGCACCGCGATCGACGGCATCCGAGAAGGCCGTGGTCAGCACGACGCCGGGAAGGGTGGCGAGTCCGGCGGTCGAGCCCCGCGCCAGCGCCGCGGCCTTGCCTCCGGTGACGGCTGGCCGCCGCGCAGCATCATCACCCAGGTCGACGACGAACGGTAGTTCGGTCATCACGCCGGGTGAGTCAGCGATCAGATCCGAGTCGCTCATGATTCACGAACTTGTACACCGTTCACCGACTGTTCGCCATCCAGTATCCCGCGGTCATCCCTCGTATCCCCCTGTTAAGCCCGCCCGAGGGTCGGCCTCCCTCACGGGAAGTACCACTTGGAATCGGGTGTCGCCCGGTGCCGACTCCAGACGTATGTCGCCCCGATGGCGACCGACGACGATCCGCCAGGCGATGTCGAGGCCGAGGCCGGTGCCCTTCCCGATCGGCTTGGTCGTGAAGAACGGCTCGAAGATTCTGTTGCGCGCCTCGTCGGGGATGCCCGGTCCCGTGTCGCCGATCTCGACGACCAGCCGCTCGTCGAGACCCGGACGCGTGCGCACCGTCAGCGTTCCGCGGCCCTTCATGGCGTCGACCGCATTGTCGATCAGGTTCGTCCAGACCTGGTTCAGCTCTCCCGGGAAGGCGGCGATGTGCGGCAGGGAGCGGTCGTAGTCGCGGACCACGTCGATGCCGTCGCCGAGCTTGTGGCCGAGCATCGTCAACGTGGCGTCGAGGCCTTCGTGTACGTCGAAGGTCTGCTGTGGCGCCCGGTCCATCTGCGTGTACTGCTTGACCGAGGCCAGAAGCTCGGAGATGCGGCCGGCGGCCTCGGTGATCTCGTCGAGCAGGCTGTCGGACTCCAGAGCGCGCACGGGATAGGTGAGACCGGCCTCGATGTGCGCCGGCCCCAACACCTTTGCCAGCTCCTCGAGCCACCCCACATCCAGACCCGCGGCGACCAGGGTCGGCGCGATGTCCCAACTCTTCGAGACGTCGTGTTCCTCGAGCCAGGTGGCGAGCTCGTCCTCACGGTCGGACGTCTCGAGCGGTGATAGCCGAGGCGCCTCGGAGCGGCGCTCGAGGGCCCGCCCCGCCAGTTCGGCCACCGCTTCGAGCTGGCCGACGGCGAGGTCGCTCCGAATCACCTTCCCGATCTCGGTGCGCATCGCTGCCAGGCCTTCCCGCAGCCTGTCCGTGGCTCGCATGACGGCGGCCACCGGATTGTTCAGCTCGTGGGTGAGGCCGGCGGTCACCGAGCCGAGCGCGACCAGCCGTTCGTGCCGTTCCACGACCTGGCTGGCGTCCACGCCCTGCGTCGCGGCGCCCTCCAGGAGGTGGGCCGCCATCGGGAACCACTTCCACACTGCGCTCCCGAAGTCGTCGGCGGGAATCTCGTAGAGACGGCAGTCGCTGACCGCGCGGGCGGTGGTCCGGTACACCTTGGGCGCGCCGCGATCGGGCACGTAGGCGTCGAACGCGCCGGTGTAGGCGCCGTAGTAGTCGGTGCGCGACAGCTCGAGCTCGCCGCCCGCCACGCGCTTGGACACCGCGAGCGTTCCGGATAGCAGCACCATGAAGCACGATGCGGGCGATCCTTCCGCATGGATGGTGGCACCGGCCAGGTAGTCGACGGCGCGACCGCGCTCAGCGAGCCAGACGAGCTGGTCGTCATGGAGCTGCTCGAACAGGAACAACGTGCGTAGGTCCTTGGGCGTCAACCGCTCGGTATCGCTCATCGCTTCCCGCTCCTGCTGCTTCGCGGACGCTCGCTGCATCGCGCGCGCTCGCTCATCGATGCTCCAAATAGCCGTGAATGAGCTGGATCGCCATGGCGCCCTCGCCGACCGCCGAGGCGACGCGCTTCACCGAGTTGGCCCGCACGTCACCAGCGGCGAACACCCCGGAGACGCTCGCCTCGAGGAAATACGGATCGCGGTCGAGGTCCCAACCCCGCGGTCGGTTTCCCTCCACGAGTAGGTCCGGACCCGTGAGCACGAATCCCCGGGCGTCACGCTCGACCACGCCGTCGAGCCAGTCCGTCCGCGGTTCAGCACCGATGAAGACGAACAGGTAGCCCGCCGGCGCCGTCTCCTGCGTTCGAGTCGCGCTGTTGCACAGGGTGATCGCCTCGAGGTGATCGGTGCCGTGCACGGCGATCGCGTCGGTGGTGAGTCTCACCTCGATGTTGGGGATCTCGAGGATCTGGCGAATCAGGTAGTACGACATCGACTTCTCGAGTTCGCCGGCCCGCACGAGCAGGGTGACCCGCCGGGCGTGGCGTGACAGGAACACCGCCGCCTGGCCCGCGGAATTGGCGCCGCCGACGATGAAGACCTCGTCGCCCGCGCACGCCGTTGCCTCGGTGACCGCCGAGCCGTAGAAGACACCCCGGCCAGTCAGGGCATCGGCGCCCGGCACGCCGAGCCTGCGGTAGGCGATCCCGGTGGCGAGCAGCACTGCGTGGGATACGACCTCGCCGCCGTCCGCGAACCGCACCCTCCGTGATGACGCACGCACGTCGAGCCCGACGACGTCGCGGGTGGTGAGGACCTCGGCGCCGAACTTGTGGGCCTGCCGCCGGGCCCGGTCGGTGAGCTGACCGCCGGTCACCCCGTCGGGAAAGCCCAGGTAGTTCTCGATCCGGGAGCTCTGGCCGGCCTGTCCGCCGGTGGCCTGCCGCTCGACCAGGACGGTGCGCAGGCCCTCCGACGCCGCGTACACGGCCGCGCCCAGGCCGGCCGGGCCTCCGCCGACGATCACGACGTCGTAGAAGTCCGTGGCCGGCGTTGTCGAAAGCCCGACCTTGTCAGCCAACTCGCTGATGCCGGGGTCGACCATGTACTCGCTGTCGGGGGTCACGACCAACGGGATGTTGGCGGCATCAACGCCCGCCGCGGCCAGCAGGCGCTGGCCCTCGGGCTCCTCGCTGGTGAGCCACCGGTACGGCACGGAGTTGCGGGCGAGGAAGTCACGCACCTCGTACGAGCGCGCCGACCAGCGATGCCCGACCACCTGGGTCTGGCTGGTCGACTGCTCGTCCGTGTCGAGCCAGAGGTCGATGAGGGCGTCGACGACGGGGTAGAGCTTCTCCTCGGGCGGATCCCACGGCTTGAGCAGGTAGTGGTCGAGGTCGACGACATTGATCGCCTCGATCGCGGCGTCGGTGTCGGCGTACGCGGTGAGGAGCGCGCGGCGCGCGTGGGGAAATAGGTCCATCGCCTCCTCGAGGAACTCGAGGCCGGTCATCTCCGGCATGCGATGGTCGGCGAGAAGCACGGCTACCAGGTCGCCGCGCAGCTTCAACTCACGCAGCGTCTCGAGGGCCTGCGGGCCGGACTCGGTCCGCACGACACGGTACGCATCGCCGTAGTTGCGCCTGAGATCGCGGGCGACGGCGCGTGACACCCCGGGGTCGTCGTCGACTGTGAGCAGGATGGGCTTGCGATCGGTGTCCGGGGCCATGCTCTTTTGACGCTAACCGCCGCCAAATCTGATCGCTCCTGCGCGCTCGTGGAAGCCAGGCCCAGTGGGTGGCTGGGTGACGGCGAGAGAGGAGATCGACATCGGAACGACAGACGTCACGGGGGGCGTGGGCCATGCGTCGGGGGTCCGTGCGGTTCGAGCCACCAGAAGACGAAGCGGGCCGTCGCCTCGGCCAGGACGATTGCCACGCCCTGAACCCCCGCCCACAGGAGGAACACCGGGAAGCCACGATTGGCGAGCGAGGCGTGCTCGTCGGGGAACCAGTAGAGGACGAGCAGCAGCAAGACGGACGCGCTCAAGGCGAGGACGACGAGCGCGTTGAGCGAGGCGATCCAGACGTGCAGCCGGCGGGCGGCGATCTGTTCTTCGTCGCGCAGCCGCCTCCACGCCAGGACGATGTGCACGGCGCCCATGGCGACGCTGGCCACCAGGATGTCGTCGTCCATGCTGCCGACGCCGGCGTTCAACACCTCCTCGGAGCGCACGGCGACGGCCGGGACGAGGACGACGATGAAGCCAGCAAGCGCGAAGCCCGCCGCTACGGCGACGTCGGTGGTCCGGCCGCTCAGGTCCCCTCCCGGGCTCGCAGCGTGAACTGGTCGGCCACCGACCCGTCCGCCCGAACGCACGTCGCGGTCAAACGGTCGTCCACGACGTCGACGTGGAGGAACTGCAGCGTGCGCTCCGCCACTGCCGTGAACGCGCTGCGACCCACCCGGGTGGTCTTGCAGCCGCCGCCGCTCACCACGTACGTGACGCCCTCCTGGGGCTCGATGCGCTCGTAGTCGTGGTCGTGCCCGCTGAGGACCAGGTCGACATGGTGGCGGCTCAGGTGGGGCACCAGACGCTCCTGGGCGCCTGGCGTGCTGCCGTGCTGGCCGGAAGAGTAGGGAGGGTGATGCAGGGCCACCACCTTCCACTGGTTGGCCGAGCTGGCCAAGGCGTCGTCGAGCCAGTCCAGCTGCTCGGACGCTCTCGGCCCGTACAGGCCGGGGATGCTGGAGTCGAGGAAGAAGAAGTCCACCGGGCCTTGGCTGCTCGTGTAGTAGCGACCCGGCGTGCCCAGCAGCTCGAGCTCGGCCTCGATGGCGCTCAACCCGTGATCACTGAAATGGAGCGCGTTGTCGTGGTTGCCGATCGCGAGCTCGAAGCCCACCCCCGCGTCGATGAGAGGTCCGAGCGGACGCAGGAACACCGTGTCGAACCGGCGCCGAAAGTTGCCGTAATAGCAGATGTCGCCCAGCAGAGCGACCAGACCGTACGGCGCCGTCTGGTAGGTGATCGCCATGCGCTCGGCGACTGCCAGCGCCTGGCGGCCACCACTGCCGTTGTCGCCCAGCGCCACGAACGACAAGCGGTCGTCGGCCGTCTGCCAGGCATGAGGCCTGAGCTTCACGTCCGGCGCCTTGCCGGGCAGAAGGTCCTCGCGGCTCAGCAGCGGCCACACCGCACCGGCAATGGTGCCGGCAGTCGCCGTGGCGCCGACCACCCCCACCCCTGCGGCCAGGAACTCACGCCGGTTCATAACCGCCATAGTCTCAAGCCGGCGCCCCGAACGGGCCCTCCGTGACCTCATCGCGCGAGGAGCTCGCCCCGCCCGCACCAATAACGCCTGGTAGATCGGTTGTCCCGGCCACCGAGTGGATCGTCGCTGACCTACGGCCGGCGAGAGAGGAGATGGACGCGCTCAGTCCTGGCGAGTCAGCAGGAACATCGGGAACTGTCGGGTGGTCTTGGTCGCGTGCTTGGCGAGGTCGGGAGCGTCGGCGACCAGCTTCGGCCACAGCTCGGCGCGGGCGCGGTCGCCGAGCTCCTCGGCCAGCACCGTGAAGGCCCGGATGCCCACCTCGACGTCGATCCGGGGATGGGCCTTGAGGTTGTGGTACCAGTCCGGGTGGGTCGGTGACCCTCCGCTGGAGGCGACGATCACGTAGCGATCGTCGCCAAGCGGGAAGGAGCCGAGTGGTGTGACGCGCTCGATCCCCGACCGGGCGCCGATGTGGTGGATGAGGATTATCGGCGTCCTCGCCGAGAACCCGCCGACACGGCCCTCGCTCGCGCGGAACTCTTCGATGATCGTCTTGTTGAAGGCCTTCGCCTCGTCCGAAGTCGAGCCCGCCACGGTGCGGCTAGCGGTCGCTCGCGCTGACGCTTCCGGGCCGGTAGGTGAGGACCACGCGGCCCGCTGCCCGGGGCTCGGCGGCCACGAGCTCGAGCTCTTGGCGCTCGGTGATGCCCCCGAAGAGGGCCGTCCCGCGTCCCACGGCCACGGGGTGCACGATCAGGCGGAGCTCGTCGAGCACGCCCGTACGGAGAAGGCTGGTCATCAATTTCGGGCCTCCCACCACGTAGACGGCCTCGCCCGGCTGCTCCTTCAGCGCACGGACCTCGTCGATGCCCACGATCCTCGTTGTCGGCCAATGGGTGTCGGATTCGGTGAGCGTCGAGGAGACCACCAGATGCGGCGTCTCAGCGGCGAGCTTGGCGTAGCTGATCTCGCGGGCGTACGGCTCTCGGCCGAGCATCTCTGTGACCGCGCCGGGGTCGTCGAGGACGGCGGTCCAGAACTGCCCGTATTGCGGGAACATCCCGCCGCCGAGGACGAAGGTGTCGACGGGTGGGAGCAGCCCGAGGGCGTCGGACCAGGAATCGACCCAATCGGACTCCTCTTCGGGGCCGAGGATGTAGCCGTCGAGGGTCACCTGCATCGCCGAGATCAGGGCTCTCGTGGTTGTCATGTCTGCCTCCGTGTCGTGATGTCGGTGGTCAGAGGTCGGTCATGGACCCCCGGTCTCGGTCCCGGCCGCGCAAGGGCGGGCCACGTCGTGGTCCGGGGGCGTCGGCGCCGGCGTCGTCGGGCCCGGGACACTCGGGCGACGATGAGAAGAGCTTGGATACGCCGCGTGGCTTCGAGCCATGGGTTCGTGTCGCACGACTCTGCGTCCGGAAGAGCTCGTTCGCATCGGAGGCGACCCGAACCTCGCCCCTAAGGTTCTTGCCAGTGGGGCACGACGTCGCTGGGCGGCATCGAGCAAGGACGGCGTGCGAGTGCCCATCGCTGCGGCTCTTACCGACCTGGCGGACGCTGAGGCCGTAGGTCCACCAACGCGACGTACCTATGGTTCGTCGAGGGCATGGGTGCACGAGCATGCACCCCGAGGATCTGGACCGAGCTCACTCGACGGATCGCCGTCTTGACCTCGCTCCACTAGGCCAAGCCCTGGAGGACGTCGTCGGGCGGCATTGAGCAAGGAGGCGGCATGCCCAACGCTGCGGATCGAGTTGTCGACCCCCAGCCGGCCGATGGACTGCCCTCCGCGGAGGAGGAGCGAAGAGCGTTTCATCGGCTGGTGAACATCGAGAACAACCGTGACTTCGAGGCAACGGCGCGGCGATGGGCGATGTCCTACCTCGCTGCGGCGCGCTACGACGCCGACGAGCTCTTCGCACCGTTCGAGTACACGGTTCCGGCGTTCCGTGACCGTCTCCAGGCGATCTACGACCAGTACGTGCCTGGAATGCACGCCACCCATCCCTACGACCGGTCGCTGTTCCGATGGTCCAACGGAAAGCGCTATCCGATCGGACCGTTCTCGGACGAGGCCGTGAAGGACCGGCTACTGCAGATGGCACCTTTCAACCTCACCGACGGCGCCTGGCTGCAGCATGTCGTTGCCGCGACGCCGATCGACGAGGTGCGTGCTCGCCTGTTCGACATCTGGGCCGACGAAGCGGGCAACGGGAACGTCGAGGAGAACCACTGCAACGTCTACGACACGCTGTTGAAGAACGCTGGCATCTATCTCCCACCGGTCACTGACGCTGCTTTCATTGAATGTGACTTCGTGCCAAGCGCCTGGAGGTCGGCCGTCTTCGAATTGTGTGTCGGTTTGTTCCCACAGGAGTTCTTCCCCGAGCTCCTGGGAATGACGCTCTATCTGGAATGGGAGACGACGCCGACGATGTTGCCGATGGCGCGGCTTCTCGAGCGCAGAGGGATGAATCCTCTCTTCTATCGGTTGCACATGGCGATCGACAACATCAGCAACGGCCACGGAGCGCTTGCCCGTCAAGCGGTGGAGAGCTACCTGGCGCAGCGGCTGGAGGAGGGCGGCCAGGCGGCAGCGCAGCAGAGCTGGGAGCGTGTCTGGAACGGATATGTCACCTGGGCAACCATCGGGCATGCCGGTGATCAAGTCATCGAACGAGCGCTACAGATCGATCGGAAACAGATCAACATCGGGACGCCGCAGGCGCCCAGGTGTTGGCCCGACCTCAAGGACTACTACCACCGTCGCGCGGTCGACCTGATCAAGAAGAAGGCACCCAAGGCCCGTCAGGTCCATGAAGGCGTGGCGGTCGGCGGCCAGTCGCTGAGCCAACTGTTCGCCGGCGACCCAGCGAGGGTCTTGGAGCTGCTCCAGCAGGACGGGTACTTCGACCTCGAGCGACCCAGGAGCAGCCGGTTCTTCACTCTGACCGAGTTCGGCGGACCCATGTACCGGGTCTTTGCCGACGACGAGATCACGATCATCCTCGACTGGATCGAGTCGCTGTCGATGACGCCGAAGTGTGTCGACCCGATCGCTCCGAACCCCGGAGACGGCGGAGTCGGTGAGCAGATGCGCCATCTGATCGAGGAGCTCGCGCTGCGCGGCGCCCAGGCGCACGAGGGCATTGTGCTCGAGACCGGCGAGGGTTCCGTCCCCCTCGCCACGCTCTTCGACCACCCTCTCCGCCTGATGGCCGCCCTGGCCGCCAACGGCTGGGTCGTGCCGGGGTCGCCGGCGCGGAGCATGTTCTTCTGCGTGTGCTCTCCAACGGTGGGCCGATGGACGGGGTGCTCACGTCCGGTCAGCGCGCCACGGTCGAGGCATGGATCCGGGATGGCGCACCGGTCCCGGCTGCCGGCACCGAGGCCGTAGCTGTCGCTGCTGCTGCGATCGACGAGGCTCCGGTGCTCGCCATGGCTGCGTTCGCCTCGCCACCCATCGATGGTGTGGACACCGAGTCTCGCGGAACGCAAGTCGGCGCTGACGTGGCGGCGCCCATACATCGGGCAGGGCGGGGTGCACTGACCGCGAGCTTGGCTACCTGGGAAGGACCACAGATGCCAACACGCCAGGACTTCCAACGCCTTGTCGAGTGGTGTGACAGGGAGGCGCGGTTCAGTTGGCTCACCGGCGTGGCCGGTGTCGCGCTCGCGGTGCATTCGTTGGACCCGACCGGCAGTCCGCTCCCGAGCGCCACAGCACTCTGGACTGGTGACATCGCGCTCCGGGGGACACCTGGGATCAGTGAGTTTCCGGACGAACCGGTCCGTTTCATCGGCACGCTGGTGGGAGTGAGAAACCCTGATCGCCGGCCACAGCTGAGCATCACCGCGGATGTCCATCACGTGGTCGTCAAGTTGAGCGGTGACCACATCCCTGCGGCGTGGACCGCGGGTTTCGAAGTCCAACAGGTTCGGGAGACGTCTGGGCTACTCGAGGCTGACTGGATTTTCGGCGATCTTGGCGTCGGAGGCGAGCCACCAGAAGGGTTCGACGGTCGTCAGGCGTTCGAGTTGCTGCTCTGGCCTGCGCTCCGCAAGGCGATCGATCTCGGTCCTCCGTGATACCAGCGACCCGGCCGGCCATCGAGTAGGGGCCACGTGCCGGTGGTCGGGACGGCCGGATTGCGACGCTCTATAGGTCGTTGAGGCCAGATGGCCTGCGAAGACGGAGTGCGCGCCGATCGGGGCTGGCAGGTCAGACATCGAATGTGACGGCGCCGATGTCGGATAGGGCTGGCTAACGGCCGAGGCGGTGACGCATCGTCAATGGGTCCGCCGTCCGGAGAAGCGTCCCCTCCTCACAAGGAAGGCTGCGTGGGCCGGCGGGGACGGCGAAACTGGATTCGCTCCCGATGGTCGCCTCCTCGTGGGGGCCGTCGATCGAGCTGGTGGCGAGGACGAAGCTATGCCCGTTGCCATTGGACGCGGCGGTCACGGTGGCGGTGGCTTCCGCAGGGTCGTGGCCAGATTCTCCACCAGCACCTGGACGTGGACTCCAGTGCCGCCCGGCTGCCGGACGGGGCACGCCGGTGGTCGTCCCGGTGCGGGACGAGCCGACGTCGTCCAGGTCACGACACCGTCCCCCGAGCGGCTGGCGGCCAACGGCCTGGCTCCGGCGGCGGAGCGCTGACGGGCCAGGACGCACGCACGTCCGACCTACCGGTCGGGTTGCGGCCCCATCTTGCCGACGATGTCGGCCCACTCGGTGTGGCTCCGCAGGTCGGCGAGGTCCTCGTCGGCCGTGGCCATCGACCGGTCGTCGAACCCGAGCGCGACCGCCCGGCGCAGCGCGTCGATGGCACCCTGGCGATCACCGGCCAGGGCCGCACTGCACGCGATGTTGTAGGCGACGCGCCCCGACGGCCCCAGCGCTATGGCTCGCCTCCCGACCGCCAGCGCGTCCGCATAGCGCCCCTCGTAGTGGAGGTCGGCCTGCAGGCGGTCGATCGCCGCGAGGCGGTCATCGAAGGTGGCGCCCGCCAGCGCCTCGACCAGCCCGGGAACGGCGCCGGCGTCGGCGAGCGCCCGCGCGAGCTGTCGGTTCGGGGGCCAGCTCGGATCGGTCTCGTACGCCTTCACCGCCACGTCGATCGCCTCGTCCCGGCGACCGGTGAGAGCCGCGATCGCGGCGCGCAGGTACGCGGACAGAGTGATATCCGCGGGGAGCGTCGCCAGCGCGGCATCGACCGCCGCCCCGTCGCCACGGCGAACGGCGATCCAGACCGGCAGCTCCGCGACGTCGCTGCGGACCGCGCCCGGCACGCGGTGGACGCCAGGCGATCGGCCCTCGCCGTGGCCTCGGCCAGCCGGCCACCGTCGATCGCTCGGTGGACCTCATGCACCTCCTCCTTGGCCGGCGCGGCGGTTGCATCGGTCAGGGCGGAGTAGCTGAGGGGAACGAAGAAGAACGCGTACAGCGCCAGGAACGGCTGCCTCAGCGACAGCGCCACGACGGCCCCAACGCAGGCGGTGACAAGCGAGAGCACGGGGGCGACGACCTTGGCCCGATCCCCGAGGGCGAACTCCAACAAGGAGCGCGCGATCTGGCCCCCGTCGAGGTGCTGGAGCGGGAGCAGGTTGAGTAGCGACCAACCGAGGCTGGCCCACACGATGTCGTCGAGGAGCAGCTCGGTGAAGCTGGGCAGCGTCGTGGCGGAGTCCTGGATCGCCCACGCCGGCAGGCCGAGCAGCAGGATCCCCGCCAAGGGCCCCGCCAGGCTCACGGTCACGCCCCGCCAGCGGGACCCGGAGACCCGCCCGCTCGTGAGCCCACCCAGAGCGTAGAGCCGGATCTCGGCGTCCGATCCCATCGCCAGGAACGCCGCGGCGTGGCCCAGCTCGTGGACAAGAACCGATACGAAGACCGCCACGACCCACGCGACGAGACCCTCGAGCGTCCCGCTCACCAGCCCGATGGCCGCCGAGATGACGAGGAACGACGGCTCCAGCGTGATGCCGACCCGCCCGACGCGGACACGCGGCACCGTGCTGGCAACCCCCGTCCCGGACATCGCCGGTCTTCATATCACTGGCCGGCGGGCCCGGTGACCGTTGGCAGCCTGAAGCGATGTCGCAGCGGGCCGACCAGAAGCAGGCGGCGATCGACGAGTTCCTCGCGCCGCTGCGCCACGAGCGGCGGGTTGACGCGTGGGTCGGACGCACATGAACGCCGACGTCATGGGCGCTGCCAGCCGGACGACGTGTGCCTCGACGCCAGCACGCGGCTGGCGGACGCTGTCGGCTAGTTGGGCGAGGTCCCGTTGCCGTGGCCACTGGCGACGGCATAAGCCCTGCTCACTTGGGGTGACCGAGGGGACTCGAACCCCCGACCTTCAGGGCCACAACCTCAGATGGTTCACCGGTGACGGCCGTGTTCGGCGGGTGACGACCGGCGATGGCCTGCCTGGCAGCCGGTTGGGGGTCGTGCTCGGCGTCGCTCGATCGACAGCACCGACGAGGGCGTAGATGTGCCGTAGTTGGGCCACGGGTCCGGGTGACGCCGTTACGGCTTCTGAGCGGCCCCGTCAGCGAGCGCGTTCGGAGAAGGCAGTTCGTGGACATGGACTCCTGACGTCGGGAGGTGTCACTCGTCGAGGAAGTTCATCACCAACTGATTGAAGTCGTCTGGGCGCTCCAGCGGCATCACGTGTGATGAACCGTCGCCTGTGACGATCTCGAACCGGGCTCCGGGGATCCCGCCGGCCACCTCGCGCGCGATCCACGGTGGCGTGAGCAGGTCCTGCTCACCGACGATCACCAGAGTGGGAGCCTCGATGCCGCCGAGCCGAGCGAGGGCGTCGAAATGTAGATAGGCCTGAGCTTGGCGATCGTAGGCCTCGGGGTCGATTGGGTTCGGATTGCTGGCGAGCAGTGCGACCGTTTCCTGCACCGCCTGCTGGTTGCGCAGGAAGGCCGAGGAGAACAGCCATGTGAGCTGCTGGCCGCCGAACAAGTCTCCGCTGGGGTCGTTGGCCTTGACCCAGTTCCAGATCGAGATCGGGTCGACGGCGCTTCGAGCCGGCGCCGCACCTGGACCTGCGAGCACGAGCCGATCCAGTCGATCCCCGTGCCGTAGCGCGAACTCCATCCCGATCATGCTTCCCATGGACAAGCCCAGTAGATGGGTGCGGTGGATGTCGAGGGCTTCGAGCAGACCGGCCACGTCGTCAGCCATGTCCGCGATGGTGTACGGGTGTTCGGCCCGGGAGCTGCGGCCGGCATCGCGGTTGTCGAGGAGGATGACACGGAACCGAGTCGGAGAGAGCCGGGACTTGTTGCAGCGTCCAAAGCGATGAGTCGTAGCCGATGCCCATCACCAGGACGAGTGGTGGGCCGTCTCCATGAATCTCGTAGTACAGCTCCTGCCCGTTCGTGTGGACGGTTCCTGATCGCGGGCGGTGCTTGATGTTCGCCGACATCGGTTCTTCCTTGGGAGCGGTTGTTGCGCTCTTCATGAGTTCTCCTCGGGGTTGCCTCGTCTGGTCGGGGGATGTGGTCCCCACTCGAGATGCGTGAGCAAGACTGTTACGGCGGTAACCCGCTGGGTTACGTTCGGCGCCGGTTGGCCCGGGTTCCGGTCGGCCATGGATCGGGAGGCGTGCGATGAGCGGTGGCGCTGGTCTTGGCCTCGTCGAGCGAGCACGTGACGCGGCCGCGGGGCGAGACTGGCAGTGGGCCTTCGAGCTGCTCATGGAGGCGGACGGGGACGGCCTCCTCGGCGCCACCGATCTGCCGGTGCTTGGCGAGGTCGCCTACGCGGCCGGCCATCTCGATGTGACGATCGAGGCGTGGGAGCGCGCCCACGCCGCATGTATGCAGGCAGGTGACGAGGTCGCGGCAGCAGGCGCGGCCGTGCGCGTCGCGATGCACCTGCTGTTCGACACTGCCCTCATGGCACCCGTGCGCGGCTGGATGGCACGAGCGGAGCGGCTTCTCGACGGTCGGGGTGAGACGCCGGCGCACGCGTGGGTTGCGGTCGTCCGCGCGTTCGAGCGGATGCTCACCGGCGACCTGCCCGGCGCTCGGCGGTCGGCACGGCGTGCCATCGAGGTGGGTTCGGTGTGGGACCCGGCGGCGTGCGCCCTCGGACGGGTAGCAGAAGCCCGGCTGCTCATCCTGGACGGGGATGTCCAGCAAGGACTGGCGCTGCTCGACGAGGCCGGGGTGGCGACCGTCTCTGGAGACCTTGATCCGCTCTCGACAGGTGTCGTCTACTGCGAGCTCGTCTGCGCGTTGCAAGGACTCGCCCAGTACGACGTGGCCGAGCAGTGGACCGAGGCGATGGAGCGATGGTGTGAGACGAACGCCATCGGGAGCCTCCACGGGCGCTGCCGGGTCCACCGCGCCGAGATCCTCAGGCTGCGCGGGTCATGCAACGATGCAGAAAGTCAGGCGCTCGTGGCCTGCGAGGAACTGGGTCCCTACTTGCGGCGAGAGCTCGGATGGCCGCTGAACGAGCTCGGACGGATCCGACTTCACCAGGGAAACATCGCGGGCGCCGAGGAAGCCCTGCTGGCCGCTCATCGCGCTGGGTGGGACCCTCAACCGGGTCTCGCTCTGGTGCGCCTGGCCCAGGGTGACGCGGCCACCGCGGCTGCGTCCATACGAGACGCGCTCGAGCGCCCCTTGCGCGTGCCCTCGAAGGAGCGGCCACCGAACACCGACCTGCAGCGCGCGCCGCTGCTCGAGGCGCAGGTCGAGATCGAGATCGCAGTCGGCGACATCGGCCGGGCCCGATCGGCCGCCGACGAGCTGGAGCTCATCGCCGCCCGCTTCGCGAGTAAGGCGCTGATCGCCAGCGCCACCCTCGCACGAGGAAGGGTGTGGCTCGTCGAGGGCGATGCGGCCCACGCAGAACAGTCATTCTCCGAAGCCGTGCGGCTCTGGAACGAGGTCGGCGCCCCCTACGAGGCGGCCCTCGCACGCATGAGCCTCGCCGATGCCCACACCGCCAGCGGCAGCGAGCACCGGGCCGTCCTGGAACGCCAAGCGGCCCGGTCGATCCTCGAAGGGATCCAAGCCGCGCCATCGGCGCTCCCAACAACGGACGTCGCGGACCGCGGCGCGACCCGACGCGCAGTCGGCTGCGAGCCTCAACGTCTTTCGTCGCGAGGGTGACTACTGGACGGTGATCTTCGAGGCGCAGACTGTCCGCGTGCGCGACCTCAAGGGTATGCGTTACCTCGCACGGCTTCTCGCCGATCCGGGCCGGGAGTTCCATGTGCTGGATCTCGTCGCCGCCGAGACCGGTAGCGGTGCCCCGGTCGACAGCAGCCCAGTCGGCCGCCTGCCGCGCTCCGCACTCGGCGACGCGGGCGCGATGCTCGACGAGCGAGCCAAGGACGCGTACCGCCGACGCCTCGCCGAGATCGAGGACGACAGCGCGCAGGCGCTCGCCATCGGGGACGACGAACGGGCCGCGCAAGCGGACGCGGAACGAGACTTCCTCGTTCGAGAGCTCGCGCACGCGGTTGGCCTGGGTGGCCGTGATCGACGAGCCGCGTCAGCGTCCGAGCGTGCTCGAGTGGCCGTGACCCGCGCGATCCGCCAGGCGATCACCCGAGTAGCTGACCACCATCCCCAACTCGGCAAGCATCTCAACCACGCGATCCACACCGGTGCGTACTGCGCGTACTCACCCGACCCCCACACCCGCGCCAGGTGGGCGTCTTGACATGCCCCGCAGCGGCCACATCGGGGCCTTGCTACAAGCACCCTGTGTGGCGAAACGGCCGTGAGCGGGCCAATGAGTAAAGGGCCTCAAACGTGGCGAGAGCTCGGACCGACCTAGCCGCAATCGAGAGTTGTGCGTAGATGTGTGGTCAGGGCCCAGTGACCCACCAGCACGACTGAAACAGGGTGACCTTGGGGTGACCGAGGGGACTCGAACCCCCGACCTTCAGGGCCACAACCTCAGCCCGTTCACCGATGACGGCCGTGCTCGGCGGGCGACGACCGGCGATGACCTGCCTGTCAGCCGGTTTGGGGTCGTGCTCGGCGTCGCTCGATCGACAGCACCGACGAGGGCGTAGGTGTGCGTTAGGTGGGCCAGGAACAAGCCGGCGACGACCTGGCCGTCGAACTCCTCGAGGACATCCGCCGTCTGGACGCCCAGCTCACGCCGTCCCACAAGCGGATCGGCGCCGCCAGCCGACCACAAGGGCCACCCCGACGTGCCCGCACACCCCGATGCACCTCCGTCGAGCCAAAGAGGATTCCCGCGATCTCGACGCACTCGAGACCGCCGCGACGGACATGGGTCTTGACAGCAGAGGAAAATTATCCGACGCTTTGCCTCGGTCGATCGACCGAACGAGGTGATCCGATGAAGGGTGGCACCCGTTGGCGGACGAGTCCGAGACGAGAGCGCGGATCTTGGCTGGCGCCAAGAGCAGCCTGCTCCGGGTTGGGTACGCCAAGCTGTCGACGCGGTTCATCGCGGAGACCGCGGGCGTACCGCTCAGCCAGATCCACTATCACTTCGGCTCGAAACAGAAGCTCGTCTTGGAGTTGCTCGACGAGGAGAATCGGCGGCTCCTCGGCCGGCAGTCCGCTTGTTCGGCTCGGACATGCCGCTGTGGAAGCAGTGGATGCAGGCGTGTGATTTCCTCGATGACGACATCGAGTCCGGGTACGTCCGCGTGCTGCTGGAGATGGCGGCGGCCGGGTGGTCCGACGCCGAGATCGCCCGTGCGGTGGGTGCCGATATTCGTGGTTGGTTCGACCTGCTGACCGGTGTCGCGCGACGTGTGGCCGAACGCTTCGGGACCTTGGGGCCGTTCACGCCCGAGGAGGTGGCGGCCCTGGCCGGCTTGCCGTTCCTGGGTGCCGAGACGGTGATCCTGCTCGGATTGGATGACACGGCGATCGCGGCGCGCTCGGCCCTGCGCAAGATCGGAGAAGTGCTGCGCGTGCTCGAGGAGGGCGAGATGAAAGCAGGTGGGACCGATGCGGGCCGTCGCCCCCGACGCTGAGGGCTCCGTCGAGCGAGGCGGGATCAGGGTCCACTAGCGCGGTACGGCTGGGGGACGCCGACCGTCCTGCTCCTGCCGACCTGGTCGCTGGTGCACTCCCGCCACTGGAAGCTGCAAGTCGCCTATCTGGCGCGGCACTTCAGTGTGCTGACCTTCGACGGGCGGGGCAGCGGCCGGTCGGACCGGCCGGCCGCCCCGGCCGCGTACGGCGCCGCCGAGTTCGCGGCCGACGCGTTGGCGGTGATGGATGTCACGAAGACTGAACGTGCGGTCCTCGTCAGCGTTTCCCGCGGCGCCCTGTGGGCGTTGAGGCTGTGCGCGGAGCACGCCGATCGTGTGCTCGGCTCGGTCTTCGTCGCGCCGGGTGTTCCGCTTGCGCCCCCGCCGCCTGAGCGCTTGGTCCAGCGCTTCCACGAGGTGATCGAGCAGCCGGTGGGCTGGGAGAAGTACAACGCGCATCACTGGAAGGTCGACTACCGCGACTTCGTCGAGTTCTTCGTGGGCCGGATCTTCACCGAGCCGCACTCGACCAAGCAGTACGAGGACGTGGTGGGCTGGGCGCTGGACATCGACCCGGCGACGCTGGTCGCGTCGGACTGCGGCCTCGAGGGCTGCACCCCCTTCATGGTCGGTGCAGTGGCGGACAGGGTCCGGTGCCCGGTGCTCGTGGTGCACGGATCCGACGACGCGGTGCGCAGTCACGCTTGTGGTGTGGCTTTGGCCGAGCGCACAGGAGGTGCCTTGGTCACGCTCGAGGGGGCCGGCCATTTCCCGCATAACCGCGACCCGGTCCGGGTCAACCTGCTGATCAGGCAGTTCATCGACGGGAGCGGCCGATGAGAGCGCGCCAACCCGACCGGGCGGACGTGGTCGACCGCCAGGGCGTCAAGATCGCCTACGAGGTCGTCGGGCGGGGCGAACCCGCGCTCCTGCTCATCCCGTTTGCGCCTATCGCCCATGCGCGCACCTGGAAGGGCCTGGTCCCCTTCCTGTCCCGACGCAACACGGTCGTTACCGTCGACGGCCGCGGGAACGGCCGTTCCGACCGGCCCGTGGATCGCGACGCCTACGGCGCCGGCGGAGATCGTCGCCGACCTGGTCGCCGTGCTGGACGCGGCGGGCCTGACCCGGGCGGTTGTCGTCGCCCACTGCCACGCCGTGGCGTGGGCACTGCGACTCGCCGCCGACCACGGGGAGCGGGTGTCGGGTGTCGTGGCTATCGCTCCCAACGTCGCGGTCGCTTCATCGCACGAGCACTGGGCCGTTCCCTTGGAGCGCTGGGAGGACGAGCTCGACGCCCCGACCGCCTGGGGACTGTGCAACCGCCACCTCTGGCGGCAGAACTACCGCGCCTGGCCGGAGTTCTTCTTCGACCAACTGCTACCGGAGCCGCACTCCACCAAGCAGTACGAGGACGCGGTCTCGTGGGCCCTCGAGACCGATGCCGAGACCATGATCGCCGAGTGGGAGGGGCGGGCCCCAACGACGGACCCGGACGCGGCCGAAGCGCTGTGCCGGAGCGTTCGCTGCCCCCTGCTGGTGATCCACGGCTCGGAGGACCGGTGCCAGCCGGTGGCGAAAGGCCAGCGCCTGGCCGAGCTGACCGGTGGCGAGCTGGTGATGCTGGAGGGCGCCGGCCATCTGCCCCACGGGCGTGAGCCGGTCAAGGTCAACCGGTTGATCCAGGGGTTCGTCGACCGCATCGCGGGGGAGCCCATGCGCGACAGGTCTGGACACGAGGCCTCAAGCGCCCCAGGCGAGCGCTGTATATCTCGTCGCCGATCGGGCTCGGGCATGCCCGGCGCGACGTGGCCGTGGCCAAGGAGCTCAAGCGACTCCGCCCGGACGTGGCGATCGACTGGCTGGCCCAGCACCCCGTCACGAGCGTGCTCGAGGCCGAGGGCGAGCGGATCCATCCCGCCAGCGCATGGCTGGCCAACGAGTCGGCCCACTTCGTCTCGGAGGCCTGCGAGCACGACCTCCACTGCTTCCAGGCGCTACGACGCATGGACGAGATCCTGGTGGCCAACTTCATGGTGTTCCAGGAAGTGGTCGAGGAGGGACTCTACGACCTCGTCATCGGGGACGAAGCCTGGGAGGTCGACCACTTCTGGCACGAGAACCCCGAGCTCAAGCGGGGAGACCACGTGTGGCTGACGGACTTCGTCGGCTACCTCCCGATGCCTGACGGCGGTGAGCACGAGGCGTTCCTCACCACCGATTACAACGCCGAGATGATCGAGCACATCGCCCGCTACCCGCGCATCCGGGACTCCGCCATCTTCGTCGGCAACGCCGACGACATCGTCCCGGACACCTTCGGCGCGGGCCTCCCCAGCATCCGCGGCTGGACCGAAGAGCACTTCTCGTTCGCCGGCTACATCACCGGCTTCACCCCGCCCGATCCCGACGAGGTGCCCGCCATCCGGGCCCAGCTGGGGTACCGGGACGACGAGCGGGTGTGCGTGGTGGCCGTCGGAGGAAGCGGCGTCGGACGAGCGCTGCTCGAGAAGGTCATCGCCGCCTACCCCATGGCCAAGCGGCTCCTCCCGGAACTCCGGATGGTCGTCGTGTCCGGACCTCGCATCGACCCCGGCACCCTCCCCAGCCATCCCGGTCTGGAGGTGCACGGCTACGTCGACCGCCTATACCGGCACCTGTCGGTGTGCGACCTGGCCGTCGTGCAAGGTGGCCTCACGACCACGATGGAGCTCACCGCCGCCAAGCGGCCGTTCCTGTACTTCCCGCTCCAGCATCACTTCGAGCAGAAGTTCCACGTGCGCCACCGCTTGGACCGCTACGGCGCAGGGCGGTGCATGGACTACACGACCAGCGACCCCGATCTCATCGTGGCCGCCATCACCGACCACATCGGCGAGCACGTCGCCTACCGCGACGTCGAG
The DNA here is from genome assembly GCA_963830865.1 of uncultured Acidimicrobiales bacterium. GTDB lineage: Bacteria > Actinomycetota > Acidimicrobiia > Acidimicrobiales > VFJN01 > ZC4RG19. The sequence goes on from CAWHNU010000007.1 coordinate 435,580, forward strand.
AACGACGGCGCCGCCCAGGCCGCGCGCGTCATCGCCGAGCTCATCTGAAGCATCTTGCCCATGCACCCGAACCCATATCAGCGAGCACCACTGTCGCCACCTTCGGTCGATCGACCGAACGAACTGCTGAATACAACCCACAACAAGAAAGGGACCAGATCATGTTGACCCATGAGTACAGCTACCAGACCTGCCTCGATGGCTCGGTGAAGAACGCCTGGACGGTGGATGACTGTTTCCGGGGCCGGGATTTCGACTTCACCAAGCCGTTCCTGCCTGACCGGATCGCAGGGGTGAGCTCGATCAGCTGCCTGGACGACGACCAGAAGCGCCTGTTGAACCAGATCCGGGGCAACAGCTACTGCCACATCTTCGCGTTCGTCGAGGAGTACATCGTGCCGATGGTCGTCGATCACGCGTGGGGCGATGTCTACGGCGACGAGACGCGCCTGTGGACGCTCCTGCGCTTTGCCGAAGAGGAGGTCAAACACCAGGAGATGCTGCGCCGAGCGGTCGCGCAGTTCGAGGCCGGCTTCGGGGTCGAGTGCGGCCTGGTGCCGGGTCGAGAGGCGGTCGCCGAGGCGGTCCTCGCCACCTCGCCGCTCACCGCCCTGCTGCTGACCAGCATGATCGAGTGGTTCACCCAGCTCCATTACGTCGAGCACGTCCGTGACCGCGACGAGCTCGATGAGCTGTTCCGCGACATCCTGCGCTTCCACTGGATCGACGAGTCCCGCCACGCCCGCCTCGACACGCTGCTCATCGACGAGGTCGCCCGCGACCTCACGACCGACCAGCGCGAGAAGGCCATCGATGAGCTACTGGAGTTGGGCGGTGCCGTCGACGGGCTCCTCGCTCAGCAGGCAGAGCTCGACCTCGACGCCTTGCAACGCGCCACCGGCCGTACGTACACCGAGCCCGAACGGGACGAAATCCGTACCCACCAGCGACGTTCCTACCGGTGGACCTTCCTCGTCTCCGGTCTCGAACACCCGAACTTCGTCCGCATCGTCGAGCAGCTCACCACCAGCGGCGCCAAGAAGCTCGCCGAAGCCGCCACTGCACTGTCCGCCTGACAAGGGCAGAACGAGCTTGCCCGCCGATGGTGGCGGCGGCCTGTGGCCGCCCTTTGCTACGGCTGCGGAGGGTGGGCTTCGTGCGAGCCACGGTCCTGGCGCTGACCGACTACGGCATCACCATCAACTGCCTGTGCCCGGCAGTGGTCGACACCCAGCTCAATGGGCGTATCGGCGCCGCGAGCCGTGACGCCGCGTACCTCGGCTTGGCATGGGCCGGGCACTCTGTCCGCATAGGTGGGCGAGGTCCCGTTGCCGTGTGGCCACCGGCGACGGCATAAGCCCTGCTCACTTGGGGTGACCGAGGGGACTCGAACCCCCGACCTTCAGGGCCACAACCTCAGGTCGGCCACCGGGGTCGACCGTTGTTCACGGGTGTTCGATGGCGGTGACCTGCGTACTGTCTCGTCGGCACCGATTCCTGGCGTCGATCGGCCGGGAGCACCGATGGCGGCGTAGGTGGGTCGTAGTTGGGTCTGCGTGTTGGTGGCGTTCGAGCCCGAGGGGCGGCGATCAACGTCGCGACGCACCGAATCCCCTCGTGCTTCGGGCGGGCGCTCCGTGCACGACCAGGTGGGTACGCGCGTCCGCCGACGTAGGCCGGTCCGAACCGGTGTTTTGATGCCCGCGTCTACGGTGACGCCGGTGAAGATCTTGCAGATCGCAGCCGCCCTGCACGGAGCCAAGATGCGGACCTCGGAGGGCACTTTCCCTATCGTCGTCTGGGCGCTCGTCGAGGACGACGACGGCAGTCATGATGTGGTCGGGCTTGCCGTCGCCGGTGAAGGCCACCGATCCCTTGTCGGACCTGATCCAGAGACCTTCGAGTCCTACAGCCAGACTGGTTGATGGGACGACTGACGAGCCCGCAGCGCGCGGCGATGCCGGAGACCACGACAGGCGAGGAGCGATGAACCGCGCATGCCAGGCCGACGACCGGAGCCCCAGTCGCGATCGTGGCCACGCAAGGCAGTGCGCCGACCGGAGCCGGTGCCACCACCCCAACCTGTACCCCGACCCGAGCCGGTGCCACCACCCGAGCCCCTCCCGCGACCGGAGCCGGTTCCGCCACCCGAACCTGTGCCCGGACCCGAGCCGCTTGTCCGACTGATGCGGCAGCCCCCGTACGCTCGTGGACAGGGCGTGGGGCGCCGTCGCGCCTGGCGGGCTTACAGAACGCCGCCCGCTTTGGTGGTTGGGTCGACGAATGATTTCGGTCCACCGCCCAGCTGGACGCTGCGTGAATGGGCATACCGGTCGGCGGGCCATCGCGCTGAGGGAGACTATGCCGGTGGCCGGCGAGTTGGATCGTGGCCGGGAGCTCTTCGGGCGCCCGACGTGGGGGGATGCGTTTGCCGAGCTGTCGACTGCGGATCGGGAGGCTGGCCTCCAACTGGAGGACCTGGAGCGGCTGGCGGTGGCGGCGTACCTGGTCGGCGCCGACCGAGATAGCGACGACGCATGGCTGCGCGCCCATCATGAGTGCCTGCGCCGCGGCGATCAGGTGAGAGCGGCCCGGTGCGCAGGTTGGCTCGCCCAGGGGCTTCTCCTGAGGGGCGAGATGGCACAGGGGAGCGGATGGCTCGCACGAGCCCAGCGGCTGCTCGACGAGGCGCACCACGACGGTGTGGAACGGGGATATCTGCTAGTGCCCGTCGCGCTTCGGTCCTTCGAGCAGGACCCGGCTACCGCGCACGCCACCTTCGAGCGAGCGGCCGGCATCGGCGTCCGGTTCGGCGATGTGGATTTGACGGCCTATTGCCGGGCGGGGCAGGGCCGCGCTCTGATCCGCATGGGAGACACCGCGGACGGGGTGGCCTTGCTCGACGAGGCCATGGTCTCTGTGACGGCCGGCGAGGTCTCGCCGATCTTCGCCGGGTTCGTGTACTGCGTGGTGATCGAGGCGTGCCAGGAGACCTTCGATCTGCGGCGGGCCCAGGAGTGGACGGCGGCCCTGACACGTTGGTGCGATGCGCAACCGGGCCTGGTGCCGTACCGAGGTCAGTGCCTGGTTTACCGAGCGGAGATCATGCGGCACCATGGCGCGTGGGCGGAGGCGGCAGAGGAAGCGCAACGGGCCTGCGAGCGGCTCTCTGGCCAACCGGCGGTGGGGATGGCGTTCTACCAGCAGGCCGAGCTGTGCCGACTCCGCGGCGAGTTCGCGCAGGCCGAGCAGGCGTATCTCGAGGCCGGCCGGTGGGGGTGTAGACCGCAGCCGGGCCTGGCGATGCTGCGGCTCGCCCAGGGCCAGATCGAGGCGGCGGCGGTGGCGGTCCGCAGCGCGGTGGACGAAGCGAACGTCCAGGTGGCCAAGGCCAGGGTGCTCGCCCCGTTCGTCGAGATCATGTTGGTCGCCCGGGACCTCAGTGCGGCGGCCGCCGCAGCCTATGAGCTCGCGCAGATCGCCGACGATCTCGGCGCGCCGTTGTTGCGTGCCACCTCCGAGCACGTAACCGGGGCTGTCCTCCTCGGCGAGGGCGACGGCAGCGCTGCGCTGGTCGTGCTGCGCCGGGCGTGGGCGGCATGGCGGGAGCTGGAAGCACCGTACGAAGCCGCTCGGGTCAGCGTTCTGATCGGGCTGGCGTGCCGGGAGCTCGGTGACTCCCAGACCGCAGAGATCGAGCTGGACACGGCGCGCTCGGTCTTCCGGCAACTCGGCGCGGCGCCCGATCTTGCCCGCGTCGAGGCCCTCTTGCCAACGGCACGACCCAAGGGTCTGATGGGGCTGACCGCGGCGAGATCGAGGTGCTGGCACTCGTGGCGACCGGCAAGACCAACCGCGAGGTCGCAGCGGCGCTGGTCATCAGCGAACACACCGTCGCCCGACACGTGCAGAACATCCTGGCCAAGCTGGGCGTATCGTCTCGTACCGCGGCCGGCGCCTTCGCGTTCGAGCACGGTCTGGTCTGACCCGCCCTCGTGGCCAGATTTGACCACGCGACGGCCGGCACGAACTTGGTGGATCCGGGCGATGCGGGACGCGACCGGTTCGTCCATCGTCGGCCACATGGAGACGGCGCCGGTGATTACGGGGAGAGCACCGCGGTCAGCCTCGGCGTCGCGATGAGGTGAGACCCGAGGATCGGGCTCGCGACAGTGACTGGAGAGGCAGGTCAGCGATGGCTCAGGTGGGCGAGCACGCGGTTGTGTTGGGGGCCAGCCTGGCGGGACTGGCGGCCGCGGCCGCTCTGGCCGAGCGTTTCCACCGGGTCACGATCGTTGAGCGTGACGCCGTGCAGGTCGAGGGACACCGCAGAGGCGTGCCCCAGGGACGGCACGTCCACGTTCTACTGCCCGCAGGGCGGGTGGGCCTGGCCGAGCTGCTCCCTGGGGTCGTCGACGATCTGCGGTCGCGAGGCGCCCGCGTGATCGACACGACGGAGGTCCGCTTCCACATCGCGGGCGGGAGCCTGCTGCTCGATGACGACGACCTCGACATCGTCAGCGCGACCCGGCCGCTCCTCGAGTCGGTCGTGCGTGACCGGGTGCGGGCACGGCCAGGGGTCCGGTTCCTGGAAGGCCATGACGCCCACGGCCTGGTGACCACGCAGGACCGGTCTCGAGTGACCGGCGTGCGACTCGGCTCGCATGACTCGAACACGGAGGACACCTTGGTCGGAGACCTGGTGGTGGACGCCACCGGTCGTAGTTCACGGTCCCCACAGTGGGTGGCTGACCTCGGCTACCCATCACCCAAAGAGGCGCGGCTTCAGGTCGGGGTGCACTACACCACCCGCCTGTTCGGTCGGGCGCCAAGCGATCTCGAGGGCTGCCAGGCCGTCATCGTGGCCATCCCGCCAGGGGGCCGCCGCGGTGGAGTGCTGCTCGCCATCGAAGGCGATCGGTGGCTCGTGACCCTCATAGGTCTCCAGGGAGAACGCCCACCGTCAGACCTGAGTGGGTTCATCGACTACGCACGCAGCCTGTGGGTGGGTGACCTCCACGAGGTCGTCGCTGCGGCGGAGCCCCTCGGGAAGGCCTCAACCGGCGGATTCCCCGGCTACCTCCGCCGCCGGTACGACCGCGTGCGGCGCTTCCCCGGGCGCTATGTCGTCACCGGCGACGCGATGTGCTCCTTGAACCCCGTCTACGCCCAGGGAATGAGTGTCGCGATCAGCGGAGCCACGGCCCTCGGCCAGGTCCTCGACCAACACGGACTGGACCACGTGGGCCCACAATTCTTCCAGCGCACGAGACGAACCATCGATGCGGCGTGGGCCATGGCCACCGGCGCCGACCTTGGTCACCCCGCGGTCCCGGGACCACGTCCAGTCCGATGGCGGCTGATGAACGCGTACGTCAACCGCCTCCTGCGGGTGGCCCACCACGACCCCGTTGTGGCCCATGCCTTCATGGCGGTGAACGGGATGGTGGCACCTCCCCAGCACCTGATGCGTCCGCGCGTCGTGTCACGGGTGCTCCACGGGGGTCGGACCCCAGCTCGCAAGAACGGCTACCCCACCGTCGAAAGCGCTGGGGCACGACGATGAGACCACCCTCCCCGTGACGACGGAGTTGACGCTCACGTCGGCAGACGGAACCAATCTGGCGGTCCGCCGCACCGGTCACGGTTCGCCCATCGTGCTCGTCCACGGGCCGTCGGCGACTCGGACGCGTTCACCCTCATCGAGGGACGACTGGCCGAGCATCACTCGGTCTGGGTCTACTCTCGCCGGGGTCCCGGCGGCAGCGGCGACGGGTCCGGCAGGTGACCGGCGGTCCGGTGGACGAGGGTGTGGAGCCGCGTGAGCTCGTCGATCGCGATGAGTCGACCGTTCGGGGTGAGGTCGTAGTAGCGGCACCGTTCGTTGTCGATGCGGGGCGACCGGTCGGTCGTCTCCTCGATCAGGCCGCTGTCGACCAGGCCGTTGCCGTGCCATAGAGCGTGCCGGATCCATCCGGACAGCCCCATCTCGCCGGCCCGCTCGAGTGTCAGATCCCGTGGTGTCGGTGGACGTGCGTCGGGAGCTCGCCCGCGCGGGCCCGAGACCCTGCCGGCGGGCTGCTACCGGGTGAACATCGTGGCCGGCGACGGTCGCCAAGCCGTGACGGGTACTCGGATTGACGATCAATCGTGCAGGCTCGTCCACAGCTGGAGGGCGGCGTATGCACGCCAGGGCCGCCAGCGCTGTTGCAGGACGCCGAGGGTGCGGGGGTCGTCCGGGCGACCCAGGGCCTTGAGCACGCGGCGGAGGCGGGCGTCGCCCGCCGGGAACGCATCGGGGTCGTGAAATCCTCGCATTGCCACGTACGCGGCTGTCCACGGTCCGATCCCACGAATCGCCAGTAGCCGGCTGAGCGCTTCGGTCGGGTCTGAGCCGGCGTCGATGCGGACGTCACCGTTGGCGAGCCGGGCGGCGAGCATCTGCAACGGTTCGGGGCGTATGGCCAGCCCGACCAGTGCCTTGGGATCGGCTTCGGCGAGGACCGCCGCGGCCGGGAACAGATGTGTCACCGTTCCGACCGGCCGCTCCAGCCGGGTTCCGAACGCTTCGACGAGACGAGCTGTCTGCATCCGTGCTGCCCGCAGCGAGACGTGCTGGCCGAGGACCGCGCGCAGGGCGAGCTCGCCGCCGTCGACGCAGCCCGGCACTCGCAGCCCCGGCCGAGCGTGGACGAGGCCGCCGATCACGTCGTCGCGGCCGAGCGCCTCGGCGATGGCCAGCGGGTCGGCGTCGAGGTCGAGCAGGCGCCGGCAGTGTGCGACTGCCGCGGCGAGGTCGCGAAGATCGAGGCGGAGCACGCAGCGAACGGCACGCACCTCCGGGGTCAGCTCGACGACCCCGATGCCGTGGCCGAGGGTGAGGGCTCGCCGATAGGTATCCCCGTTGACGTCTTCGAGAAAGGGGACGGCGCGAGTTTCGAGGAACCGCATCAAGGCGGTCCCGTCGAAGGGCTCTCGGCAGCTAAGCCGAAGCTCGACGACGCCCGGGGGGCGGGGGCTGCCACCGTTCGACCGGCGCCGCATCGCGGTCGGGGTCGAGGCGTAGACATCTCTGATGGTGTCGTTGAACTGGCGGACGCTGTGGAACCCCGCCGCGAAGGCTGCCTCGGCGAGGGGCATCGTGGTCGACTCGATCAGGAGCCGGGCCGTGTTGGCGCGCTGGGCTCGCGCGAGTGCCACGGGGCTCGCGCCAACCTGGTCGGACAGGAGTCGCCGAAGATGGCGATCGCTGAAGCCCAATCGCCGGGCGAGCCCAGTGACTCCCTCGCGATCGACAGTGCCGTCTGCGATCAAACGCATGGCGCGGGCGACGCTGTCGGCGCGCCAGTTCCACTCGGGTGAGCCGGGCGCCGCATCGGGGCGGCAGCGTTTGCAAGCGCGGAAGCCGGCCGACTGGGCGGCCGCGGCCGTCGGGTAGAAGCGAACGTTCGCGCGCTTCGCTATTCGGGCCGGGCAGCTCGGCCGGCAGTAGATCCGTGTCGAGGTGACGGCGATGAAGAAGATGCCGTCGTAGCGCGGGTCACGGCTGTCGCTTAGCCGGTAGCAGCTCTCGAAGTCGTCGAGCATATTGCGCATCGTCGCATCTGACGTTGACCGTACTAGCGGCTATCGGCCAGCTCAATGAGCGGCGACTGAGTCGGCCGAATCCCGCCAGTCGCCGTCCTTTTGACGACTTAGCGTGAAGCGGAACGACAGAAGAGGCGTCACATGACCAAAGAGAATCAGCGCCATCTCGCCCGTAAGGGTGGACGGAAGGCCAGCGCATGAAGTCGACCACCATCGGCGTCGCCGGACTCGAGGGGGGTCTTGTGAAGCTGACGTCGGATCAGCTCGAGCGGTTGGACTCGTGGGCCGGCTGCCGCTTGCTTCACGCGGGCGAGGAGGGCTGGGACGATGCCGTGTCGGTCTGGAATGGCATGGTCGCGAGGACCCCTGCGCTCGTCCTCCAGCCGACCTCGGCCGGTGACGTCTCTGCGGCTGTGGGGTTCGCACGTGACCACGGTCTGTTGCTGAGCATCAAGGGCGGGGGTCACAACATGGCTGGAACCTCGATCGCCGAGGGTGGTCTGGTGCTTGACATGTCCCGCATGCGCGACGTGACGGTCGACCCGGACGCGAGGCTGGCGCACGTCGGCTCTGGGTGTCTGCTCCGGGACGTCGACCGGGCGACACAGGCGCACGGACTGGCCACCCCGTTGGGCTCCTTCTCGTCCGAGGTCGGCGTAGCGGGCCTGACGCTCGGTGGGGGTTTGGGTTACCTCACGCGTCGCTTCGGCTGGACGGCGGACAACCTCGAGGAGGTCGAGATCGTCACCGTGGACCGCGAGATCCGGCGGGCCAGCCGTGACGAGAACGCCGATCTCTTCTGGGCGATTCGGGGCGGTGGGGGCAACTTCGGCATCGTCACCCGGTTCACATACCGCCTGCACGAGGTCGGCCCGACCATTACCGGCGGCCTCATCGTCTGGAGTGCCGACCGGCTCGACGACGTGCTCGCTACCTACCGCGACGCAACGGAGTCGGCGCCGCGGGAGTTGACGGCGGCCTTGACGGTGCGCCTCGCACCGCCTGCCCCGTTCCTGCCCGAGGAATGGCACGGCAGACCCATCGTCGGGCTGCTCGTGTGCCACAGCGGCGAGGCCATGGAGGCCGACCTTGCCCCGGTTCGCGCCCTCGGGGACCCGATCGCCGACCTCGTCACCATGAAGCCCTACACCGACCAGCAATCGATGCTCGACGGGATGGAGCCCAAGGGGCGGCACTATTACTGGAAGACCGAGTACCTGGCCGGGCTGTCGACTGGGTTCCTCGACGAATTCCGCGACAGCGCGTTGAAGGTGACGTCCCCGCTGTCGGAGTCGGTCGTCATCCATCTCGCGGGTGCGCTGAACGAACGGGCCGACGACGACGGGGCAGTCGGCAACCGGGACGCCCGGTATATGACCGCGTTCGCCGGTCAGTGGCCGGCCGCCGACCCCGCCGACGAGCACGTGGCCTGGGTACGAGAGGCGTGGAACAGCGTCCGGCCCTTCTCCACAGGCGGCAACTACCTCAACTTTCAGACCGCCGACGAGGACGAGGAGCGCCTCCGGGCGACCTACGGCACCAATTTCGGCCGCCTCGTCGAGCTCAAGGAGAAATACGACCCAGAGAACCTGCTTCGCTCGAACCGGAACATCCCTCCTCGGGCCCGGCTCGGGAAGGCGGGGCCGACATAAGCCCCTCCCGTGTGCTTATTGTCGGTGCCGGTGTTGCCGGCCTCGGGCTGGCCCGTGCCCTGCATCGTCGCGGCATGACCGCTGACGTCGTCGAGCGCATGACGGAGTGGCAGCCGAGCGGGGCCGGCCTTTACCTACCGGCCAACGCTGTACGGGCATTGCTGGAGCTCGGGATCGGACCGGCAATCGCCGCCCGCGCGAATGCGATCAGGCGTCAGCGGATGCTCGACCACCGCGGCCGTCTCCTGGCCGACGTCGAGCTCGACCGAATCTGGGACGGCGTCGGCAGCTGCGTGGCCATCCAGCGGGCCGCGCTGCACGAAGCTCTGCGCGACGCGACCGCGGAGGTACCGGTCCGGCTGGGCACGTCGGTGACGGCCATCGACGACGGCGATGCACCTTGGGTGACCTTGTCCGACGGTTCGACCCGCAACTACGACCTCGTCGTCGGCGCCGACGGCGTCCACTCGACCATCCGCAGGCTCGCCCTGGGTGGTCCACCGGCCCGCTACGTGGGGCAGGCGTGCTGGCGGTTCGTCGCGTACGGCTTTCCCGACATCAGCGATTGGACGGTCATGCTGGGCCGGGGCCGCACGTTCCTCACCGTCGCGCTCGGCCGAGGCGTCGTGTACTGCTACGCCGACATCAACACAAGCGACCCGGCCGGTGCCGAGGGCGAGCACTGGCACCGGTTGTTCGCGGACTTCGCCGACCCCGTGCCCCGCCTGCTCGAACAGGCCACCGAGGCGTACTTCGCGCCCATCGAGGAGGTCGTGCCGCCGGCCTGGGCCGCGCACCGCGTCGTACTCGTCGGCGACGCCGCCCACGCCAGCTCACCGAACATGGCGCAAGGCGCCGCGATGGCAGTCGAGGACGCGCTCGTACTCGCCGAGATGCTCACCGCCGACCAACCCGTCGATGACGCGCTCGCCGGCTACGAACGTCGGCGCAAGGCCCGGGTGGCGTGGGTGCAGGAGCAAACCCACCGCCGCGACCACACGAGAAACCTGCCCCCAGTTGTCCGCAACGTCACGCTGCGCTTGGCAGCTGCTCGCATCTTCAGATCCAACTACGGGCGCCTGCGAGATCGACCGTAGATAGCCGAGCACCGCCTGTACGTCGAGGCATCGATGGTCGTGCGTAGATGTGTTTTGGGGCTCAGTCGCCGATCAGCACGACCGAACGACGGTGATCTTGGGGTGACCGAGGGGACTCGAACCCCCGACCTTCAGGGCCACAACCTGGGAGCGGCCGCAGGCGGGAACCGCAGCAGTCCGTGGGTGACCGGGTCTGACCTGCGATCAGTCCAGTTGGCAGCCGACGTTGACCATGGCCATCTACGGCGACCCGCGAGGGCGTAGGTGCCGGGATGTTGCCTCCGTGATGGCCGACCGGACGGCCACCAACCTTCTCTTGGGGTCGAGGGATGAATGCGCTGATCACGACGCTGGGGGTTGTGTGCCCGACGTTCGTGACTCTGTCGGACGCTGAACCGGCGAATGACTCCAACCCGGTGTCAGGGGTTGTTCGGGGCCACGGTTCTGGGCGCGCGTTCTGGGACACCGTCTGCACTCGTCCGCTCCGAGCCGATCGCTGCCGAGTCGGGTCGCCCGGGTTCGAAGCTCGTCGTGCCGGGCCGCGCTCGGCAGCCAGGTCCCACCGCCGCCGGCCTCGGCTTCGATGCGTCGCTCGGACGGGCGAGGGGTGAAGCCGGCCGCAGCCTCAGGTGGGCAAGGTGAAGCTGACGGAGGCGCCGCCGGTGGTGGGATCGTTGCTGGCGTCGATCGTGCCCCCGTGCGCCCGGACCAGGTCCCGGGCGATGGACAGCCCCAGACCGCTGCCGCGGGAGTCACTCGCCCGCTCGAACCGCTCGAACACCTGGCCCAGCTGGTCCTCCCGGAACCCCGGCCCGGCGTCGGTCACCCGGCACCGCACCATCGGGCCGTCGCCCGAGCCGGGCCCAGAGAGCGTAGACACTTCCACCAACACCTCCCCGCCCGCCGGTGTGTGGCGGATGGCGTTGGCCAACAGGTTGTCGAGGACCTGGCGGACGCGGGCCGGGTCCACCCACGCCTTGGGCAGCCCCGGGGCGATCGAGGCACGAAGGGCCACGTCCCGCTGCCGGGCCTGTGCCTCGTGCCGCCCCACCACCTCGTCCACCAGGACGGTGAACGCCACCGCCTCCTGCTGGAGGACCAGGCGACCGGTCTCGGCGAGCGCCAGCGTGTGCACATCGTCGACCAGGTGACCCAGCCGCCGGGTCTCCTCCAGGAGCGACGCCACGTGGTGGTCGTCACGGGGATGGACCCCGTCCATCTGCGCCTCGATCTCGCTTTGCAGCACGGCCAGCGGGTTCCGCAGCTCGTGGGTGATGTCGGCCAGGAAGCGTCGCCTCTGCTCCTCGGCGGCGGCCAGCCGGGCCGCCATCTCGTTGAAGGTCTCGCTGAGACGGCGCAGCTCGCGGGGCCCTCGCACCTCCACGTCGACCTCGTAGTCCCCGGAGCCCACCTGCTCGGCCGCGCCGAGCAGGTCGCCGAACGGACGGCTGATGCGGCGGTAGGCCACGGCGACGGCGGCGACGCCAGTGAAGGACACCGCACCCATCACGCCGCGGGGATGGCTGGGGTCGCTCCAGTAGCCCGTGGCCACACCCATGATGGTGATCGGGACCATCCAGGCCACCACGAGGGCCAGCGCGACCAGCAACAACCGCCGCCGGGCGCGCCGGCGGGCATCGGGCGGGCGCGGCCGGGCAGGCGACACGGACTCGCCCTCGGGCCGCCGGCTCCGCGGGTCGGACAGGCGATCAGTCATCGGCGAAGCGATAGCCGACGCTGTGTACCGTCAGCAGGTAGCGGGGCCGGTGGGGGTCGGGCTCCAGCTTGTGGCGAATGTTCTTGATGTGCGCGTCCACGGTCCGTTCGTAGGACTCGACCACCACACCGTGGATGGTGCCGAGCAGCTGGGCCCGCGTAAACACCCGGCCCGGCTGACGGGCCAGCTCCACCAGCAGATCGAACTCGGTAGCGGTCAACTCGACCACACGATCGCCCACCGTCACCTGGCGGCGGCTGGTGTCCACCACGATGTCCCCCACCGCGAACCGTTCCCGCTCCGTCTGCATGCCCTCGGTGCGCCGCAGGACCGCCCGCACCCGGGCCAGCAGCTCCCGAGGGCTGAACGGCTTGACGAGATAGTCGTCTGCCCCCAGCTCCAACCCCAGCACCCGGTCGGCCTCCTCTCCCCGTGCGGTCAGCATGATGATCGGCACCGGTGAGGCCCGGCGCAGCTCACGGGCCACGTCCAGGCCGTCCAGACCGGGCAGGCCCAGGTCCAGCAGCACCAGGTCGGGCGGCCGGGCCCGGGCCGAAGCGACGGCGCCCTCGCCGTCGGCGGCGCTGGTCACCGAGAACCCGGCGCTGCGCAGGTAATCCCCCACGACCTCGACGATCTTGGGTTCGTCGTCCACCACCAACACACTTTTTGACACCTCCCCATTCTGCCGTCGGTTCACGTCTGAGCTCTCCTTAGGGCCGACCACGGTCCGATCGATCCGAGCCCACGATCCCCGGCACTTGTGAAGACCGTGTGAAGGCGGGACGGAGACCTTGCGAGGCGATCGTGCGCCCGAGCGGGGCCGCGCATGCCCAACATCCTCACGGCCCATTCACGACCTCTTCACGTCTCTGGCCGATCTTCACCGGCATGGAAACCAACGAAGCAACCTCGGCACCCGCCGCCATGCCCACCCGTCGCCGACGCGCGGGAGGTGGCGTGATGCTCCGCAGGCTCGTCACCTGGAGCTACGACCGGCGCCGGCGGGTCGTGGCGATGTGGCTCGCGGCCGTCGTGGCCGCCTCCGTGCTCGCCGGCGTCGCCGGCGGCGACAGCGAGGCCGACTACACGGTGCCGGGCAGCGACTCGGCCGAGGCCGTGGAGCTGCTGCAGGAGCGCTTCCCACGCTTCGCCGGCGGCACCGTCGACGTCGTGTACACCGCCGCAGACGGGGTGACCGGCCCGGACACCGCGGCCCGCATCGACGCACTCGCCGGTGACATCGCCCGGGTCGACCACGTCCTCGCCGCCGACGCCCGAGCCGGTCTCCCCCGACGGCTCGACCGGGATGGTGAACGTGCGGTTCGATGAGGACGCGCAGCGGGTGCCCGCCGAGTCGGTCGAGCGCGTGATCGACCTCGCCGGCGAGGCCGAGGGCGACGGGCTGCAGATCGAGCTGGGCGGCTATCCCATCGAGCAGGTCGAGCAGAGCGAGGCCGGCTCCGAGTCGGTCGGGCTGCTCGCCGCCCTCGTCATCCTGCTGGTCGCGTTCGGCTCCGCGCTGGCCGCCGGACTGCCCCTCGTCATCGCCGGGTTCGGCCTCGGCGTGGCCCTGGGCGGCGTGTGGCTGCTCGCCAACTTCGTCGACGTCCCCGACTTCGGGGTGCAGCTCGCCACGATGATCGGCATCGGCGTCGGCATCGACTACGCCCTGTTCATCGTCACCCGCTACCGCAGCGCCCTGGCCGAGGGCCGCGAGCCCCGCCAGGCGGTCGAGCTGGCGGGCACGACGGCGGGCCGGGCGGTGGTGTTCGCCGGGTCGACGGTCGTGATCTCGATCTTCGGCCTCCTGCTGATGGGGCGCAGCTACCTGTGGGGCGTCGCCCTCGCCACCTCGCTGGCCGTGACCGCCGTGGTGTTCGCCTCGATCACCGTGCTGCCGGCCCTGCTGGGTTTCGCCGGGCGCAACATCGACCGGTTCCGGATGCCGTGGTTCCGCCACGACGTCGAAGGCCGGCGCACGCTGTCGTGGCGATGGAGCCGGGTGATGCAGCACCACCCGCTGGCCGCGGGGCTGACCGCCCTGGTCGTGCTGCTCCTGCTGACCGTGCCGGCCACCGGCCTCCGCTTCGGCATGCCCGACGCCGGCAACGGCACCGACGACCTGACCAGCAAGCGGGCCTACGACCTGGTGGCCGAGAGCTACGGCCCGGGCGCCAACGGGCCGCTGCTCGTCGCCGTCGACCTCGCCGACGCCTCGCCCGACGCGCCCGACGCGATCGCCGCCGACCTTGCCGACACCCCAGGCGTGGCCGCGGTGGTGCCGCCCGTCGTGAACGAGGCCGGCGACGCCGCGGTGATCTCGGTGATCCCCACGACGGGTCCGCAGGACGAAGCCACCGAGGACCTCGTCCACACCCTGCGCGACGACGTGCTGCCCCCCGCGGTCGAGGCCACCGGAGCCGCCGCGTCGGTCGGCGGGGTCACCGCGACGTTGATCGACGACAGCGAGCAGACGGCCTCCCGGCTGCCCCTGTTCATCGGCGGCGTCGTGGTCCTGTCGTTCCTGCTGCTGATGTCGGTGTTCCGTTCGTTCCCCGTCGCCCTGAAGGCGGCGATCATGAACATCCTCTCGATCGGCGCCGCCTACGGCGTCATGGCCGTGGCCGCCGACGGCGGGTGGCTCGGCGGTCTCGTCGGCATCGACAGCGCCACCCCGGTGCCCGCCTGGCTGCCGATGATGATGTTCGCGGTGCTGTTCGGTCTGTCGATGGACTACGAGGTGTTCCTGCTGTCCCGGGTCCGGGAGGAGTACGTCCGCACCGGCGACAACCGCACCGCCGTCGCCGACGGCCTGGCCAACACGGCCCGGGTCATCACCGCGGCCGCGGCGATCATGGTCACCGTCTTCGGGGCGTTCGTGCTCGAGGACGCCGTGTTCCTCAAGCTCGCCGGCCTCGGCCTGGCCACCGCGGTGCTCGTCGACGCCACCATCGTGCGGATGATCCTGGTGCCGGCGACCATGGAGCTGCTCGGCGACCGCAACTGGTGGCTGCCCCGCTGGCTCGACCGGCTGCTGCCCCACCTCGACGTCGAGGGCGAGCCGGCGATCCCCGTCCCCGCGCCCGTCGCCACCGACGGCTCCCGGGCCGACGGGGATCGGCAGTCCGTGCCCGTGCCATAGACCCACCGAACCGCCGGTCCCGCCCACCGGCAGGAGCACCCGGGCGCCGCGCCACGCCGGCCGGCGCCCGGGTCGCGTACGCCACCGCCGCCCCGCCGCGGGCGTCGTTCAGTCGTGCGTCGCGTCCGACGGACTGACCAACCCGAAGGCCACGCCGATCAGCGACAGCAGCACAGCCACGCCCTTGGCCAGGGCGCGACGACGCGCCCGCGGTCTGAGCCATCGTCGTGAAGCGATCGTGCGCCCCAACCAGGGACGCGAATGCCCAACATCCTCACGACCTCTTCACGACCGCTTCACTCCTCTGGCCGATCGTCGTCGGCATGCAAACCAACGAGGCAACCGTGGCACCCACCACCCGCGGCCGAGCGAGCGACCCAACCGGACCGGGCCCGAACCGGCCGGACCGGGTGCCGTCGTGACGGGCGCGGAGCACGTCACCAAGATCCACGGCTCCGGCCGACAACGCCGCCGCGCGGTCGACCGAACCTCGCCCTAGCCAACGCTTTCGTTGCTCCCCCAACCCACACAGGAGACCCCCATGCCCCCCGCCCCCGCCGTTCTGCGCGGTTATTGGCCCCATCCGATGGGCCCGCCCACGCTCGCTCCCGAGGCCCTACACAAGGCCCAAGCCGACACCCTCGCCACGCCCCGGCTTCGCTACGACCCCTTCTCCCGACTGATGTTCCTCACGGTCAACGTCCTCTACGGCCGGCGCCGCTCCCTCGAGAAGTTCCTGGTGCTCGAACAGCTCGCCCGCATCCCCTACCAGGCGTGGGAACGGCTCGCGCAACGCACGATCGCCCACAGCCGGGGCCGATCCACCCTGGCCCGCCGCATCATGGAGCGCGTCGTCGAGGCCCGCGCCCAACAGGACAACGAGCAGCTCCACCTCCTCATCCTCGAAGAGCTCCTCGCCCAACAGCGCGCAACCCCCCTCAGCCGGCTCGGTTACCGAATCCTGCCCCGAGTCATCGCCGGCCCCTGGCATGCCTTCACCTGGCTGCTCCACCTCGTGCGCCCCACCTGGAGCTACCGCCTCAACGCCAACTTCGAGGACCACGCAGAGCACGAGTACATGGCCTATGTCGCCGAGCACCCCGAGCTGGACAGCCAGCGGGTGCACAGCGCCATCGCCGCTGACTACGGCCGATTCGCCTCACTTGGTGACCTGCTGCGCCAGATCGGCCACGACGAACGCGTCCACAAACTCGAGAGCCTCGCCGGCCACGACACCGCACCCAGAGACCAGACCCACACCGGGCTCGACAGCTCCGGGCTCGACAGCTCCGGGCTCGACAGCTCCGGCCGCCGGGCTGCATAGACCAATGGCGCTCCCCTCACCCCACCGCCGAAGCCCGCGGGACGACGAGGACAGCCACCCGGCCCTCCAACGCACCGCCGCCAAGTGGACACCCGCATCGGGTCCCTCCGTGTTCGTTGCGCTGCGCGACCCGGAAGCCAAGCCACCCGTCACGTGTTCACCACCGCCACCTTCGTCGGCTACGTCGCCGGCATCTGGGATGCGGTCCTGGCGACCATAAGGATCTTCCTGCCGTCGTTCATTTTCTTCGTCGCGCTCGTTCGCCCGCATCGTGGGTGGATGTGGTCCTCGCCCACGTTCGGCACCGTGCTCGATGGCATCAACGCTCGACGCGCTTGAGCCGCCACCTGCTCCCCGTCGCGATGGTGCGCCAGCGGCCCCACGGCGGATACACGACGGCAGCACCTTCCGGCCGCAAGCCAATGTTCGGGCAACAACGGGCAACACAAAAGCACCCTTCCGGTGCCAATCGGAAGGCGCCCAATTGTGCTCTGACCTGGGGTGACCGAGGGGACTCGAACCCCCGACCTTCAGGGCCACAACCTGGGAGCGGCCACCGTCGAGGACCACTGCCCCCCGAGAAACACACCGTCTCGCCAGCGAACGGGTCGCGTCGCGGCCCCTGTCCACCGATGCGCGGCGCCGACGGAACGAGAGGGCGTAGGTGCCCGATAGTTGCCCGGCGGTGCCAAGCGACCGCCGTGTCCCGAGGTCTGCCACACGGACCGCAACTGCACACGCTGACCAGGTTCGATACGACCGGTGACCCTCCAGGCCCCTCAGCCGCCACCCCGTGGCCACTGACCCACCGGCCGTGCCCGACGCTTCTCTTGAGGTGCTGGCGACGGCTCGAGGTGAGGTCGACATCGTCGGAAGGTGCTGGGAGACTCGCTCTGTGGGCATCGGGGTCCTGGGCCCGGCGACGATCGAGGGTGCCAGCTTCGGCGCTCGTGATCGGACGGTGTTGGCCGTCCTGGCGCTCGACAGTCCGCACTGGGTGGCGGCAGAGCGTCTGGCGGATGCGCTTTGGGGTGAGGATCCTCCGGCATCCCGGGCCAAGGTCGTGCAGGGCGCTGTGTCACGGCTTCGGCGGATGTTGCGGCCGGGCGCGATCGTGTCCGGCCCTGGGGGGTATCGCCTCGACATCGCGCCGGACCAGATCGACGTGCGACGGTTCGAGAGACTGGTGGACCTGGCCGCGCTGTCCGTGGAGACCGACACGTCGATGGCGACGCGTTGTGTCGAGGAGGCGGTGTCGTTGTGGCGGGGTCGGCCGTACAGCGACCTGGGCGATTGGGATCTGGCGGCGGGCACGGTCTCGTGGCTCGAGGAGCGACGCCGCCTGCTCGACGTGCTGAAGGTTGAGATCCTCGTCAACGGTCACCGGTTCGACGATGCCGTCGCCGGCGCGAACGGACTGGTCGAGGAGGAACCGCTCGACGAGCGGCGAGCCGCCTTGCTGGCGACGGCGCTGTACGGAGCCGGCCGGGCGGTCGAGGCGCTGAGCGCGTTGCGGCGGTTGCGCACACGCCTTCGTGACGACCTCGGTCTCGATCCGGGGCCGGAGCTGGTCGCGCTCGAGGTTGCGATCTTGCGTCACGACCCGGCGCTGCTCACGAGCGGTCGCGCGGTGCGGGCCGAGGCGCAGGTGCTGGACGGTCGATCGGTTCCGGGCAACATCCCGGCGGAGCTGTCGACGCTGTTCGGTCGGGACGAC
This sequence comes from uncultured Acidimicrobiales bacterium, assembly GCA_963830865.1. Taxonomy (GTDB): domain Bacteria; phylum Actinomycetota; class Acidimicrobiia; order Acidimicrobiales; family VFJN01; genus ZC4RG19. The sequence goes on from CAWHNU010000007.1 coordinate 453,819, forward strand.
GACCTGACCGACGTCGACGCGGCGGTCCGGGCGGAGCGGCTCGTCGTGCTCACGGGCGCCGGCGGCGTTGGCAAGACGCGCCTCGCGGTCGCGGCGGCGCGCCGTGTGGCCCCCGGCTTCGGAGCGGGCGCGTGGATCGTCGACCTGACGCTCGGCCGCGAGCCGAGCACCGTTGCGTCGATGGTCGGGGACGCGTTGGGCTTCGTGGCCGGCGACGGCCTGACACCGGACGAGTCGGTGGTCAAGGGGATCAGCGATCGCCACATGCTGCTTGTGCTCGACAACTGCGAGCACATGCTCGACGCGGTCGCCGGGTTCGTGGCCGACCTTCTGCGGCGGTGTGCTCGCGTGCGGATCATCGCCACGAGCCGGGAACCCCTCGGGGTCGAGGGTGAACAGGTCATCGTCGTACGCCCGCTCGCGATCGACACTGACGCCGTCGAGATGTTCTTAGATCGGGCAGGCCATGTTGACCGCTCGTTCGCAGCCGATGATCGCGCACTGATCGCAGACATCTGCCGGTGCGTGGACGGCATCCCGTTGGGCATCGAGCTCGCCGCGGCACGCGTGCGGGAGCTGCCCCTCGATGACCTCCGCGTCCGCCTGGCCGAGCACCTCGACATGCTCACGACGAGGCGCCGCGGCGGCACCGACCGACACCGCACGATCCGCGCCGCGATCGACTGGAGTCACGACCTCTTGGGCGGCGACGAACGTGTGGCCTTCTCGCGGCTGTCCGTCTTCGTCGGGTCCTTCGATCTTGCCGCGGCCGAGGCGGTGATCGGCAGTCCACCCCTGCATGCAGAAGTCGTCGACGTGCTCGGAGCGCTCGTCGACAAGTCGATGCTGATCGCGAGCTCGACCGATCCGTGTCCATTCCACCTCCTCGAGCCGCTTCGGCAGTACGCCGTCGGATGCCTCGTGGGCCGCGGGGAGCTCGCCGAGATCGCTCAACGCGCCGCCCATTACTACGCGGACGCCGCCGCCGTTCACGCCCGAGCATTGGAGACCTCGTGCGAGGTCGAGGCCGCACGGTGGTTCGACGCAGCCCGGGCGAACCTCCGCGCGGCATTCTCCGGCGCAGTCGCGTCCGACGAGACCGATCTCGCGCTCCGGGTCGTCGCACCCCTCGCCGGCTACACGTACCTGCACGTGTGGGCCGAGCCGTGGGCCTGGTGCCGTGACGCTCTCGAGCTACCCGGGGCCGACGACCATCCCCTCCGCGCCGCCGTACTGGTGCAGACCAGCCGCGGCGCCTGGCAGCTCGGCGACCACGATCGAGCTCTGGCCCTGAGCGCCGAAGCTCTCACGCTGGCCGACGCGGGCACCGTCGTGTGGGCCAATGCCCAGATAAACCGTGCGATCGCGTTCACGTTCCTCGGCCGGCTCTCCGAGGCGGAACTGGCGGCCATCGCCGCCGTCGAGGGTGCCGCAGGTGCGTCCGACCACACGAAGGTCGAGCTGACAGCGACCATGTTGCTGATCCGGAACCTCGCAGGTCACCCCGACCCCGCGCTCGTCAGCGAGCTCCTCTCGCGTGCCGCGACGTGCGGGCCCTCGATGCAGGCTCTCGCTCTCCACACGGCGGCGGTCGTCCAAGGTCCAGCAGATCGCCCTCTCGCCATCGCCCGGAACCAGCGGGCGGTCGACCTGGCGCGCACGAGCGGCGCCGTGCTGATCGAGGGGATGGCCCTCGCTGCACTGGCGGTCCTGGAAGCTGACGTCGCCCCTGCGTCCGGGGCCCGCGCCCAAGTGGAGGTGATGGCGCACTACCTCGCACTGGGCAACCAGGCGCACCTGCGCGGGTTCGGTCGCGCGATCATCGTGCCTCTCGTGGAGTGCGGTGCCCTCGAGGCCGCCGCGGTCGTCGACGGCGCCACGCGGGGCGATGGGACAGTGCTCCCCACCTTGATCGATGCGATCGAGGAGGCGATCGACGTCGCCAAGCACGAGCTCGGTCTCGGCTATGAGCTCGCCGCACGCCGCGGCGAGCTCATGACCGGCGACGAGCTCGTCGACCATGCACGACGGGCGGTCTCCGAGCTCACTGGTTCGCTCAGCACTTGACCTTGTACTCGATGAGACCGCTACCGATGCCCGTTGCGGGATCGACCTGTCCGGAGACCACGGTGCCCGTTCCGGTCAGAGACGCCAGACCCTCTGTCCCGCTGCCCGCGATGATCTCGATCGATCCGGATGTGACGCCCCCGCGGTTGAAGCCAGTCGATCGCATCGTGACCCTCCCGCTGCCACAGCCGGTGACCGTCCCCGTGAAGACGACCGTGCTGTTCGCGTAGAGGGATCCATCGGCCATTCGGGCGCCAGCGCCCGCCTGAACACTCGTGCCGGCCACGTCTCCGGTGCCGACACCGATCAATGAGAACGGAACGACGCATGCGGTGGGCGACGAGCATACAGGTGCTCCGATGGTGGCCGGTTGCTGCTCGTACCCGGCCTCCAGCTTGCGATCGGGTTGCTCCGCCGCGACCGTGGCGCCGATCCGCTCGCTCGGAACGACGAGCGCCGCGCCGACGAGGATCGCGGTCGTCATGCCGCGGACGGCGTGGAAATGGGGTTTGTTCGTGTTCTCGCGCATGACCGGAGCTTTGGCTCGGCCGGTATCACGCCGGTACCGCCGCGGTATCGCGATCGGTGCCGAGGTCGAGGTCGCCGGCGGCCATCTCCTCGGCTGGTACGTCCTGGATCCCGAGAACGGGTGCTGGCCGGGGAGCGGTCATGAGAAGAGTCCGGACACGTCGGGCGTGACGCGCGTGGCACCAACGACCGAGCTGCCAGGCATCAATGACGACATCACGGATCACCCCCACGCGGGGCGGGCCGACAGCCCGGAGCCGGTGGGGATAGTTGCCGATAGTTGCCCGGCCTTTGGCACTAGGTGCAATCAGCGTCGGCGAACACGCTTCATCTTGGGGTGACCGAGGGGACTCGAACCCCCGACCTTCAGGGCCACAACCTGGGAGCGGCCACCCGGACCGGCACGAGCCAACCGCCGATCGCATCGTGTGACTGCGATCCGTCCTGTACCGCACCGAGGACGGGCGTCGTTCGCCGAACACCGCCGGCGGGGGCGTAGTTGCCTCTTTGTTGCCCGGGTCGGGTCGGGGTCCGCCGGCCAAGCCGAGAAGGTCCGCTTCCGTCAACTCCTGCCGCCCGAAGCGTCGGGCTGTGCGACCTCCTCATGGTCGAGGACGAGGAGGGCTCGCTCCTCGTCCACCTCGTCCGGCCCCCGGGCGATCCGGTCACCGGACCCGGCGTCGAGCGCCGCCCGGTGGCAAGCGGATCGAGTTACCGAGCGGATGCAACGGAACGAAAGCATTCACAACTTCTTTCATAATTTTTCAAGATTTTGAGTTGTTTACTGGCAAGGATGGTATACTTTTGTTGTAAAACATGATAAGAGGAGATATACGATGCTTGTACGCTTCGATCAATTCCGCGACTACGACCGCCTCGCTGACCAGTTCGACCAGATCTGGCGTCGACCGTCGTCGACCGTCGCGATGGACGCCTATCGCCACGGCAACGAGGTCACCATCAACCTCGACCTCCCGGGCGTGGATCCCGACGCCATCGACCTCACCGTCGAGCGCGACGTGTTGACGATCTCGGCCAACCGCGAGTGGATCGCAATGAGGACGACGAGGTCTTCGCCGCCGAGCGACCGCACGGCACATACACCCGCCGCGTGCTCCTGGGCGACAGCCTCGACAGCTCCAACCTCCAGGCGTCCTACGACCGGGGTGTGCTGACCGTGACGCTTCCCGTGTCCGAGCAAGCACAGCCACGCAAGATCGCGATCGGCTCGGGGAGCGGTCGAGCCCTGATCGAGGCGTCGACGAGCAACTGATCCACCGGCTCCCCCGGGAGCCCTATCCGCGAGCGGAGAGTGCCGATCCGACCGGCGCCCTCCGCTCCGTCCGCGTCGGGTGCCCTCGGCAGGACTCGAACCTGCGGCCTACCGCTTAGGAGACCGCTCCCGAACGTCCAGCCGGTGCGGGCGGGTGTGCCCGCGTGGGTGATCGCCGGCGACGCCATCGGGTGCCGGCCGTTCCAGCAGGTGTCCCAGAGTTTGTCTCCCCGATGAGCACCTGGCCGTTCGGCGAGCGCCTATTGATGACCTGGTCCGCTTTGGGGCAGTCACGCCGTTGCGAAGCAGCCGTGCGGCGAGGGTGCGGGACGGACGACTGCGGACGAACATCGACAACGTCGCGACCCTCGATGATGCCGTTGCGGCCCTCAACCCGACCGAGCGACGCAAGGGGAAGACGATCATCAGCGTTCGTCCATAAGGACTCGCAGACAGCAGAGACCCCCGTTACGACGTAACGGGGATCTCGTCGTACTGCTTGGCGAGGGCGCGGGAGACACTGGAAGCACCAACGCCAAACGTACGCGCGATCTGCGCGATGCCGTCGCCATCGGCGCGCATCCGCACTGCGGCCTGAGTTCGTTCGGGAGTCATCACGGACGGGCGTCCGCCGGCCCTCGTGGACGACCGCCCTCCAGAACCCCGGGCCGCGTCGTCGGAGTCAACACCGGCGAGTGAGCCGGCGACCCAACCGGCTGTTCAGCCCTGCGGCGCTCAACAGTTGAAGCTGGTCGTTCAGTTCATGGGGACCCGTGCGAGTGACGGCGACGCATGGTTTGGCAGCGCTGAGGTTCGGGTTGTTGCCCGCTCGGGACTCTCGGAATAGTTCGTCGCGAACGGCAACGCTCTGACCTGGGGTGACCGAGGAGACTCCAACCCCCGACCTTCAGGGCGACAACCTTGGAGCGGCCGGCCTTGGCGGCCTCAGCGGTACCACACACGCACTCCTTGACCTGGGAGCGACCGCCGGGCGGCTCGTGTTCACCTGCGCTGGCCTGCAGTCGCAGACGAGGGCGTAGGTGCCCTTTGTTGCCGTATAGGGTCCCGCCCCAGGCCGGGGCCGATTGTGTACCGGCTGCGACCTCGCGCAGGATTTGCGTGTCCAGTGGACCCTCCGCCCCGAGTTGCAGTGCTTGCGGGTCCGGGTGGGCGTCAGCTGGGGGAGCGAGGTCCAGGCGGGCGGCCGGCGAGCGCAGGTCGCCGTCGACGAGCGGGCCGACCACCTCGCAGGTGTTGGGCGCCGGGCAGCTGAGGTCCGATGTCGCCTGCGTCCCGGGCGGCCGCGCGACGGCGAGCCACCGTCTCCCCGGAGGGTCGACACGCCGCTCGCCGAGGTGACGACAGACCCGTCGTCGGCCCAGCAGTCAACCCGTGCGCCGACGCCGTCGCCGGAGCCGGGACCGTCCATGGACCAAACCGGATCGTGGGCTGGTCGATCGACTCCCGGACAAAAGCGGCGCTTCGGATATGAGCGGGGTGTGGGCGTGTCGCTGGGTCCACGACAGGAGCCGAGGATCAGCGCCCACGACCTCCCACTCAGCCTAGAAACCTTACGATTCTGTGAACCCATCGGAGCCCGACATCCGCGCATGGGTCCTGGCCCGCATGACCTGGCAGCGCCGCTGCCTGTGGTGCTACGTCAGAGGAGGAACAGCCATGCTCTACCGACGGTTCCTCGGCGGGATTGCCACAGTCGTGGCGGCCGCTGGGCTCAGCCTGTTTGCAATCGGTCCGCAAGCCGCGGGAGCTCAGACTGCGACCCAGCAGGATGCACTCCAAGCAATGCAAGCCCTGGGTGTGCCGTGCATCGCGTACTCCAGCGGAGTTCTCGACTGCTCCGGCAACAACCAGGACAACGTCTACATGCACCTGCGCGTGCACACGGACGTCGCAGACCCAGACCCGACGACCCTCGACGTGTTCGACCCCTACACGGGGCGCTCGACTCACTTCATGCTCTCCGAGGACGGCTCTGGCAACGCGTATCTCGTCGGCGTGGATAGCGAGCTGGGATTCATCGACACGACCAGTGGCTGGCTTTCGGTGTTCTACCCTTACGGGAACCCCTTCAGCGCGGCCGTTCATTCACCCGTCACCTACTACGCGGGCGCATTTGGTGGTGGTAGCGGCGGCGGCTGTGGCGGAGGTTGGGATCCGTTCACTCGCCACTACTGCACGGCGTGACGAGTTGGCCCTCCAGGCCAACCGGCACCCCGCCTTTTGAAGGTCCGGCCACCGTGCCGGACCTTCTTCACGTCCCCGCGCGTATCACCCATTCGACCCCAGTCTGAACTCGACGGCATCGAGGACGGCCTGGCGGGCGACGAGTAGGCGAGTTTGGCGGGTCGCAGTTTCGCGCCCGGAAGGTGCGGGCCCTGACGCGTCACCGCATGGGGCGACCCTGGCCGCTTGACCCAACATGTCACCGGATTACGCGGCAGTTCCGCACGGCAGATCGCCACCGTGCCCACGCCCGCGAGTCGACAGAACCCCGGGACCGCATGTGCGTTGATGTCTACAGCATGAGCGGGGCCGGTCAGGTCGGCTTGGCCGCAGCCTCCAGGTCCTGCGGGGTGAAGGGGCCGACCGCCCGGTCCTCGGCGACATAGCGGTAGAGGGCCACGCCGAACACGCCGCGGGTGGCACCGCCGAACACCGCGCCACCCACCGCCACCACGACGCCCACCAGCAGCAGGACGCCGCCACCGGCGAGTCCTGCCGCGCTGCCCGCGGCCAGTAAGACCAGGCCGCCCACGGCCACGGCAACCCCGATCACCACGGCGAGGCCGGCGATGCCGCCGATCACGACGTTGCCGGTGACCTGCTGGCCCCAGCGCTGGCGGAACAGCGACGCCGACCGCTTCATGGCGGCGATCGGGCCGATGCCCTCGAACGCCAGCACCGGTACCACCAGGAAGGTCACCAATGACCAGATGGCGCCGCCGATGGAGGCGGTGACGTTGCCCAGCGCGCCGGCCCGGTCGCGCAGGACCGAGAGTGCCAGCGACACAACCACCGACACGATGGCCCACGCGGCGATCACGCTCAGGCGGCTGCGGGCGACGGCCTTGGCCGCGCCGATGTCGGGCTGCCGTCCCGCCAGGGCGGCGTCGGCCGCAGCCGCCAGGGCGACGTTGTAGTAGATGACGGCGAAGGAGCCGAGGTAGGCCCCCACCGCCACCAGCAGGGCCCCGCCGATTTGGGCGCCGGCGTCCTCGCTGGCGAGCAGTGCCGCCCCGGGCAGGCCGAGCACGACGAACGCCAGCAAGGCGAGGGCGCCCCCTGTCAGGGGGAGGCGGGCCATCCCGGGGTGGGAGCGGATGACACCCCAGGACATCTTGGTCAGCCCCCAGCCGCGGCGCACGCGGTCGAACACGCCACACAGAGTAGTTGTGATTCCGGCGCGACCGGAAGGGGCGAGGCTTGACCTTGGGCAACAACGGGCAACACAAAAGCGCCCTGCCGTGGCACCCGGAAGGCGCTCCACCTGTGCTCTGACCTGGGGTGACCGAGGGGACTCGAACCCCCGACCTTCAGGGCCACAACCCGGGAGCGGTCGCCCCAGCTGGCACGGGTTGTCCGCCGTTGGCTTCGTGTACCTGCGGTCTGGCCCTCTAGCGCACCGATGACGGGCGCCGTTCGCCGGACGGCACCGACGGGGCCGTAGTTGCCCCGTTGGTGCCCGGGTGGAGATGCGCAGGGTGACCGCGCAGAGGGCAGTCGTAGTTGTGCGTCAGTTGGGCCTTGATGCGCGTCTTCCCGGCGCGGGGAGCAGACTCGCGGAAGAGGTCCATCGAGCGCTGCAACGCCTCACCGCCACCGACCGACAGCTGCTGCGCCTGACGCATCACATCGGGCTCACCGAGGCACAGATCACCCGCCGGCTCACGCCCACCGTCGCCTCGCCGTGCTGCTCGCCCACCCCGCGAGCCAGAGCGCGGCATAGCCGCAGCGTATGCGTGCGAGTGACGTCGATCCGACATGTGGCGACGCTGTGATACGCCTACAATGCAGCCCTCGTTCGCCGGTCGGCGTGGCCGAGGAGGTCGTCACGACTCTGGTGCAGCGGTGAGTGGCAATCAGACGTTGGGGGCGGTGTTCCGCGGGTTCCGACGGCGGGCGCGACTGACCCAGGAGGGGTTGGCGGAGCGGTCCGGCGTGAGCGTGCGAACCATCCGCAGCCTCGAGAGTGACCGGCCGTCGACGCCCCGGTTTTCGTCGGTCCGGGCCCTGGCCGAAGCCCTCGATCTGGACGCTGGGGAGCGGCAACGGTTCGAACGGCTGGCCGATCTCCACGAACAGGCGCGTCGGATGGCCGCCGCTGCGCTCGGAGGCTCGATCCCGGTGTCGCTGTCCCAACTCGTTGGTCGGGACGCGGAGATAGCGAGGCTGGTCGAGGTGGTCCTGGGCGGGACGACGCGTCTGATCACGCTGACAGGTGTGGCGGGCATCGGGAAGACCCGTCTGGCCTTGGCTGTCGCCGAGGCCGCCGCCGGACGGGGTCGGCGCAGCGTGGTGGGTGCCACTGTCGGATCTCGGCGAATCGACGTACGTGCTCGACGCCGTGGCCGGCGCGCTCGGCCTCTCCGAGGTCACGGTCGAGGCGATCGGCACCCGATTGGGGGGCGAGCCGGCGCTGCTCGTCGTGGACAACTTCGAGCAGCTCGATGGCGTCGGTCACGTGCTTGCCGATCTTCTTCGGCGCGTTCCCGAGGTGACGGCGCTGGTGACGAGCCGGGCACCGATCGGGCTACCCGACGAGCAGGCGTGGCCCGTGCGGCCGTTGGCGGTCCCGGGTGACGTGGGCGGCCTGGAGGATCTCGAGTCGGTGTCCTCGGTCGAGCTCCTCGTCGACCGCGTCCGCCGCGCCACACCGGGCTTTGACCTGAGCCCCGACACTGCTGCGGTGGTAGCCGAGGTGTGTCGCCGTCTCGACGGGCTGCCACTCGCCTTGGAGCTTGCCGCGGGCAGCTGGCGAGTGCTCGGGCCCCGCGGCGTGCTGGATGCCATCAGCGCCGATCCGCTCGACGTTAAGGATCTTCAGGGCGCCCGGCCCGCCGCCCACAGCTCGCTGCGCAGCGCCCTGGATGCCAGCTATGGCCTACTCAGCGACGAGACGCGGCACGTTCTTCACGGCCTTTCGGTGTTCCGTGGCGGCTGGACGATCGAGGCCGCAACCGAGGTGGTTGGCCGGGGATCGGTGCTCGACCACCTCGACCGGTTGGCGGCGCTGGGCCTGGTGGAGACGAACGACACGAGCGGCTGGCGCTTCTCGATGCTGCCCACGATCCAGGCCTTCGCGGCCGCCCACGCGCGCGACACTGGGATCGCCGAGACGGTCACTGCTCGTCACGCCGACTACTTCCGCCGCTGGGTCTCAGATGTGCAGCACGACCTCGCCGCGGCCAGCAAGATCGTCTATCAACGTCTCAGCGCCGATCGCGACAACCTCCGGGCCGCCCTGGAGTGGTTCGAGCAGCATGATGCGGCGACAGGCTTGGCGTTCGCCATGGACCTCTATCGCTATTGGCTCTACCGCGGCAGCCTGGACGAAGGGCTTGCGTGGTTCGAGACCCTGCTGCAGCGGGCCAGTGCAGTCGACCACGCGCCTTTGGCTCAACTCCACGCCGCCACCCTCGCCAACTACGGTGGCCACCCCACGGTGTCCCGCCGCTTGGCCGAGGAGAGCCTCGAGACGTATCGACGCCGAGGCGACGCCCACGGCGTCGCCCTGGCTACCGTCGCCCTGGGCGAGCTCGGCCTGCGCGGGTCGCTCGAGGAGTCGGCGCGGCTCAGTCGTGAGGCGGCCGCGACCCTCGAGTCGATCGGCGACTCCTGCTTCCAGTGCTGGGCCTTGTCGACCCTCGCCTCCGGCCTGGCTCAGCTCGGTGACCTGGCCGAGGCCGAGCACACCGCCCGGCGGGCGGTCACCATCGCCCGTCAGCATGGCTACCCGTACCGGTTGGCGACGGGGCTAGCGGTCCTGGCCGACATCCTTCGGCTCCACGGTGATATGGCCGCCGTCGACCGACTCGGTGCCGAGTCCGTACCACCACTCCTGACCGGCCTCGACGATCTCGACGTCCTCTGGTTCGCCGAATGGGCGGTGGCGGCCGCTGGTCTCGGTGAGCTCGACCGAGCTCGTGACCTCGCCTCGGTCGCCCTCACGAAGGCAACCCAGCTCGGGAACGGCACGGCCATGGGAGCTGCGCTGTGGGCCGAGGGCGAGGTGCGGCTCACCGCCGGGGAGGAGGCCGCGGGATCCTTCGCCCGGGCGTTCACGAACCTACGACGCCACGGCCGGCCGCTGCTGCAGATCGAGGTGCTCACGGGCTTGGCGCTCGCCGTGGGCGACGCCGAGGTCGCGGCCGCGGCTACAGGCGCGGCGGTCGCGCTGCGGGACGATCAGCACATGGTGCTTCCGGCCGGTGTTGCCGCTCGGCTCGACAGGATCGGCGGGCGGTGGGCACCGATCGTCGGCGCTGACCGATGGGCGCAGTGCGTGGGCGACATGTCGGCACGACCACGTGACGAGCTTCCGGACCTGCTCGTTCGTGCCTTCGCAGCGCAAGCTGCCTGACCAGCCAACGGGCACCTGCCTTCCAGCGTGCGCGTGGACGACGTTGCGCGCCTGTCCACGCTGAGCAGAGTTGCCTGCAAGTTGCCGGTGTGCTGCCTCGACACCTCGTATGGCGTGCCGAATCATCGCCCGCAAGGCCACACCCGCTCGCCGAAGCGAGGAGCGATGACGTGGGAACTCGGGACCTGGCGCCAACCGATCGTCGCGTCCACCTCCCCCTGGACGTGACGGCCGTGTTCGGCTCCGCCGGCACCGACCGCCGCGCCGAAGCAGCCCACGACGGCCCCATCGAAGGACTGCCGTGATGCGTCCGCTCTTGCGCCTGGGCCGTGCCGCCATCCGTCATCCCCGCCGCATGATCGCGGTCTGGGGCCTTGTGGTCGTCGCGAGCTTCATCGCCGCTCCCGTCCTCTTCTCGTCCCTCACCTCGGACATGCGCGGAGGTGACAGCTCGGAGTCGGGACACGCCGACGAACGCGTCGATGAACTCGTCGCGCAGCTGCCGCCACAAGACCGGGCGGCGCGCCCGGGCCCGACCGTGATCGGTGTCGTCGACGGGCTGGACGTCGACGATCCCGGGACCGAGGCCGCGCTGCGCGATGCCGTGGCCCGGATCGCAGAACTCCCCCACGTGGACTCCGTCGCCGACGCCTACGGCTCCGACGACGCCGGATTGCGCGCACAGGATGGCCATGCATCGGCGGTGGTCGTCACGATGGACCGGTCGCCCGACGCCGACAAGGACGCGATGGCCGACGCCGTCGAGGCAGAGCTCGAGCGCACCGGTGCCCCGCGGGTGCTCGTCGGGCACGAGGACACCGCCGACGACGAGATCGAAGCGCAAGCCGAGACTGATCTCGTCCACGCCGAGATGTTCGCCCTACCGCTGGCCCTCATCGCCCTGGTCGTCGTGTTCGGCGGGCTGTTGGCTGCGATCCTCCCCCTCGGTCTCGCCTTCGCCAGCATGGCCGGCGCCCTGATCGTGCTGGCCGCAGCGACGATCACTGGCGACGTGGCGGTGTATTCGATCAACGTCATCACGATGTTCGGCATCGGCGTCGGCATCGACTACGGGCTGCTCGTCGTCAGCCGATTCCGCGAAGAGCGCGCGCGGCGGCCGCGACGTGACCGCCGCGCTCGACCGCACCCTGGCCACCGCCGGCCGCACGGTCGCCTTCTCCGGGCTGACCGTGGCCGTCGCCCTGGCCGGGCTGCTCGTGTTCGACTCGAGCGGACTGCGCTCGCTCGCCATCGGCGGAATCGGCGTCGTGTTAGTCGCCGTGCTCGCCGGCCTCAGCCTGATCCCCGCGTTGCTGGCGCTCGTCGGCCACCGCCTTCACCCGGCCAAGCTGCGCAGCAGCCCCGGCACCTTCTGGCACATCGCCCAGTGGGTGCAGCGCCATGCAGCTGCCGATCGTCATCGTCGTGGGCGTCGTTGTTGATCATCGCCGGCTGTGCCGTTCCTGCACGCCCGCTTCGAGAACCCCGATGGCCGCTCGCTCCCAGGCTCGTCGGTCGCCCGGCAGCTGGCCGAGGAGCCGCGAGCGCTTCCCCGGCGGCGGGGCCGACCCGATCGAGGTCGTGGCGATGACGCCACCCGACGACCCCGAGCTCGCCGCCTGGGCCGCCACCGTCGCCGGCCGCGACGACGTGGCCGCCGTCGACGTCGACGACACCCTCGCCCAGGTCGGCACGGCCCAGATCGACGTGGTTCCGGACGGCCCGACCCAGGGCGACGTCGCACAGGCACTTGGTCGAAGACCTCCGCCGGCTCGATCCCCCATTCGACACGCTGGTCGGCGGTGAGGCAGCCGAGCTGATCGACCTCAAGGCATCGATCGCCGATCGACTGCCGTGGGCCCTGGCGATCGTCGGACTGGCCACGATGCTGCTGCTGTTCTTGATGACCGGCTCTGTCGTCGTCGCCACAAGGCCGTCGTCATGAACGTTCTCTCGCTCGGTGCCACCTTCGGTGTGCTCGTCTGGGTGTTCCAAGAAGGCCACCTGGCCAGCCTGCTCGGCTTCGACTCCGTCGGGGCGCTCGACGCCACGATTCCGCTGATCGTGTTCCTGTTCGCCTTCGGACTGTCGATGGACTACGAGGTGTTCCTGCTCGCCCGCATCAAGGAGGCATGGGACGAGATCGGCGACAACGACCTCGCCGTGGCGACCGGTCTCGACCGCAGCGGACGGCATCATCACGTCGGCCGCCGCCCTCCTCGTCATCGTGTTCGCCGGGTTCGCCGCAGGCGAGCTCCTGCTCATCAAGCAGCTCGGGGTTGGGATGGCCGTGGCCGTCATCGTCGACGCCACCATCGTCCGCACCCTGCTCGTCCCGGCGACCATGACGCTCATGGGACGGCGCAACTGGTGGGCTCCCGTGCCGCTGCGCCGCTTCCATCGTCGCTTCGGCCTGGACGAGACGCCGGCTGTCGACGCACGAACCGATCGTTCAGCACCATGCGAGGTCGATCTGACATGGATGCAGCATCGTCACCTTCAGCCTCCGATCGGCCGCCGGCGCGGGCCGACGGCTCGTGGATGGCGTGGACCGCAGCCGGGATGGCGGGGATCTGGGTTGCCGTGACTGGTGATCAGCCTCGGCGCCCCGGACATGGTGACAGGCAGCGAACAGGAGCACTTCCCGGTGGCCGCGGCGAGCACCTGGCTATGGGGGCTGGTGTCCACCGGCGCGTTTGTTTGGGCGATGGGCAAGCTGCGGGGCGACGCCACGCGACGGCTGATCTGGATCGGTCTCACCGTGGCGACGCTCATCGTCTGGTTGGTCGCGACGATCCTGAGCGTGAGCCTGCCGGTCGTCGAGACGGGGACCGATCCGACGCGGATTCCGGTCGGCGCGCTCGTCGAGTCCGATGGCCGCGACGGCGCTCACGGTGCTTGCCGGCATCACGGCCGGCGTGTTCTTCCACCCGCCCGAGGCGACCTCGAACCTATGACAACAGGACAGCAAGGAGAGCGCCGTGCGGATCGGCTTCAGCGAGATCTTCGTCGACGAGCGGGACCAGGCTCGCGCCTTCTACACCCGGTGCTGGGCTCGCAAGTCCTCATTGGGTGCATTGCGAGACACATCGAGTACGCCATGTCAACACATCGATGGGTTGCGCTCGGCCTGGTCGCCTGATAGGCAGGCGACGCTTTGAGGCTAGGCCCTACCGGCGGCGACTGCGGGGTCCGCCTGGGGCGCCTCGTGACGTCTGGCTCCGACACGTGCCGACGCCGCCAGCGGTGCCAGACGAGCGCGGCACCGACACCGGCCACCACACCACCACACGACGACGGCGGCGGCGTAGAGACCACGGCTGGGTGCCTACACACGTCCGAGGACGCCGCCTTCGCTCGGCAGCCGGAGGATCCGAAGGAGGGCGTTGGCGCCTGGATCCGCACCGGAGTGGCGGAGTACCGATCGCCGGGATGGCGCCGAGATCCCTTCGAGACCACTGTCCTCGAGGACGCCACGCCGGAGACACGCGGGGGCGATCCTCGCGGCCAAGGTCGACTCGGAGAGGGGTGGCGGCACAGGGAACGCCGCCGGGGATCAGGACTGTACCAGCAGCACGGTCAGCAGCGCCAGAGGGTGCGTTTCATCGATCCTCCGGCATGGATCGTTCCGGCGTGAACAGTTTGTGACGTGGAGGCGGAGCGGTCCCGCCTCCACGCCACGGAACTCACCGGCCGTCAGGTCGGAGTGAGGGTCAACGTGCCGCTGTACGTGCTGGCTGCCGCCGAGGCCGGGATGGCCAGGGCGACACCACCATCGCAGCTGAACGTGCCGCCGCCGCGGTTGCTCGAGGCTGAGACGGCGCTACGCACACACCGCAAGGTGTGAGGGGCGAATCGCAGAAGGCTGCTGCAGCCGGCGCCATCGCTCGTGTAGCGGCGGATCGGTTGCTACGACCGATGCTCGCGGAAGGCGACGTGGCGGGATTGCTCTGCTACCAGGAGCGGCGACAGCGATACGTGCCCCACAACGGCGCGGGTTCGTGGTCTCGAGTCTCGTTGGGCTCATGCCCGGTGGCGCGCATCCACGTGGCGCTGCGCCGATCGTCACGGCTGCTGATACGCCGACAATTGACGTCCTCGTCCGCCGGTGGGCATGGCTGAGGAGGTCGTCACGACTCTGGTGCAGTGGTGAGTGGCAGACAGACGTTCTGGGCGGGGTTCGCGGGTAGCGACGGTGGGGGCGACTGACCTGGTTGTAGATGTCGGAGCGAGCTGGCGTGAGCGTGCGAACCATCCGCAGCCTCGAGAGTGACCGGTCGTCGACGCCCCGGTTTTCCGTCGGTCCGGGCCGTGGCCGAAGCGCTCGATATGGACGCCGGGGACTGGCAGCGGTTCGAACGGCGCGACGATCTCCACGTACAGGCTCACGAATGGGCGCATCGACGATCGGGGGCTCGACCAGGGCGGCCGCGTACGGGAGATCGACGTGGACGATCCCCTCGATCCCGTCCCGCCCACGCACTATGTGGTCAACGAGGGGGCGTCTATTGCCTACCAGGTGTTTGGTGAGGGGCCCGACCTCGTGCTCATCGAAGGCTTCACGACCAACGTCGAGGTGGACTGGGAGCACGCGGCGATCGCCCGGGTCCTCCGCCGGCTGGGGTCGTTCTGTCGCGTCGCGGTCTTAGACAAGCGGGGAACGGGTCTGTCCGAGCGGCTCGGCCCCGACGAGGCGCCCCCGTTGGAGCAGCGGGCCGACGATGTGCGGGCCATCATGGAAGCGTTCGACATGCAGCGAGCCACCATGTTTGGGTGGTCCGAGGGCGGCTCGCTGTCAGTCCTTCTGGCGGACACCCACCCCGCCCGGGTGGAACGCCTGATCCTTCATGGCACGTGGGCCCGGCACCCCTGGTTCGACGACCCCGACCGCCCCGAGTTCGCGCTCGTTGAAAGCCGCTGGGGGACGGGCGACGCATTCGCGGTCGGCGCTGTGACCATGGCTCGCACGACTGCCGGGTGCCGCTTCCTCGGGCGTTGCGAACGCCAGTCGGCCACGCCCCGGACGGCCAGGCGAGTGTTGGAGCACATGCGCGCTATCGACATGACGTCGATGCTGGTGAGCATCGGTATGGCGACACTGGTCTACACGGCGGCCAGGACCCGATCGTGGGCATCGAACATGCTCACGATCGGGTCGCTGCCATCCCCGACGCCCGGTTCGTAGAGTTGCCGGGCGGAGACCACTTCGTTTCAGCGGCGACACCCGCCCGATTCTGGTCGCCGTGGAGGAATTCGTGATGGGCGCCTCCGCGGGCCCGAGCGTCCCTCGATCGGTTTCTCACAACGGTGCTGTCCGCCGAAATCGTCGGGCTGACCGCCATGGCGGCGGACTCCGGCGACGCCCGTCACACCCGCCTGCTGGACGACTTCGCCGCCACCGCGCGCCGCTGCGTAGAGAACCGCGGGGGCCAGCTGGTTCGCCCTCCCGGCGACGGGTTGCTGGCGACGTTCGACGGACCTGGCCGAGGCGTGCGCGCCGCGTGTGACTGCGAGACGCGCTCGCCCTGCTCGGCACCGAGAGCCGAGCCGGCGTCCACACGGCCGAGGTGATCCGGCGGGACGACGACATCGCCGGTATCGGCGTCCACATCGCCTGCCGCTTGGCCGAGACGGCGCAACCGGGGTCGATCTGGGTGTCACGGACGGTGACGGACCTCGTGGCGGGGTGCGGGCTGGCCTTCGCTCCGCGGGGCGAGCACCGCCTCGCGGGGCTCCCGCAGCCCTGGGTCCTCTACGAGGTGGCCGTCTGACCTGAACGTGGTCTGCTCGCCGCACCTTCCCGTGCCAGTAGGCGGGGTCCTCGGGCAGGCTCACACCGAAGACGGCGCCCAAGAATGCTGCGTCGATACGGCTCAATCTGCAGCTAACGACATCTCCAGAAGCACGGCGTCCATCGCGGTTGTCCAGCCGCGGGCCGAGGCGTGATCGGGCTGCTACCCCAGCTGATGCGATGCTGGAGGATGGCTTGCTCGGCGGGGTTGGCCGTAAGCTCAGGGGCGCGCTCAGGCGCGGCGAGCGTGGTACGGCTGCTCAGGCTCGCAGAGCTCGTGCCGCGGGCGGAGGAGGTGGAGCGGTCGAGGACATCGCCGCGCGTCTGAGCTCGTCGAGGAAGGCTCGCGGCCCGCGGTGTATCGCAGAGCCCTGGCGCGGTGGAGGCAGGTCATCGGCGATAGCGCGAGGTGGAACGAGTCCTGTTGCTGGTCGCCAGCTCGAGACCCGCGTGCACGTCTGCGGCGCCATAGTTGCCGCGTACCCGCCGGCGGCGTCAGCGCGTAGCAAGCACAGAACGCCTGCTCACCTGGGGTGACCGAGGGGACTCGAACCCCCGACCTTCAGGGCCACAACCTGACGCTCTAACCACCTGAGCTACGGCCACCAAGGGACTGCGCAGCCTACCCGACACCCCCGGCCCGTCCGCCAGCCCGATCCGGGGCCACCGCCGCCCGGGCCGGGCGCCGGCACCAGTAGCGTGGTAGGGACCATCAGCCTCCGTAGCTCAGATGGATAGAGCGGCTGCCTTCTAAGCAGCGGGTCGTGGGTTCGAGTCCTACCGGGGGCGCGCAGTGCCACTGACCAGGGATTCCCTACGAGCGCAGCCGTGTGCGAGGCGCGCATAGTTATCCGGTCCAGTTATCTGGTCAACATGCGGTGCGCACTGCGGCCCGACGCCAACGAGGCCCCGCGGGTGGAGCGGTGCCCATCGTCCCGCCGAAGCGGGGTCAGCTTGCTCCAACAGCGCTCGGGCCCAACCGGTCGATCCGACACTGCACTGGCCTGCGCTCCGAGCGAAACTCGTCGTGGGAGCGATCGAGCCGTGAGTTGGCGGCGCTGCCAGCTCACGGCTCAACGCTTGCGATCAGGCGACGTCAGCGATGAGGAGCACCTCGACATACCCGCTGTAGTCGTCGTCAAAATTCTTGTCTGCCAGGGCGGGTTTCGACGCGGAAGATGACTGCAGGGCCGCTCTTCTCAACGATGCCGGTGTCGACCTCGATGACATTCAGCGCGCGATCGCCTTCGGGATTCTGAAGAGTCGATCTTGAACCCATTCAAGGCGGTCCCGACGGGGCGAACATCCGATCCGAACGTGACTGGAACATCGATCTTCTGTCGGGTCCTGCTCCTCGGAATTTTGACTGTATCGGTCCTCAGTTCGAGAGACATTTTGTCAGGCTTTCTAGCCTGTCGTCGGAATGATCGGACCTGGGCCTCAACTCCGATCAAGGGGGCGTCGACTTTTTGATTGCTGGTCTTTGGGACGCTCTATTTCGAGCCTGAATGAGGGGGGTCCCGGGTCGGTACCGGCGCGGTCTCGTGGTGGCATCGACCGGTGGCGGAGCTAGGATCTGCTGACGATCAAGTTTTCAGTTCTCGGCCCGCTCGAGGCCGCCACTGACGACGGCTCTGTGCGGCTTCGTGCGCGCAAGGACCGTGTGGTCCTCGCAGTGCTGGTGGCCTGGGCAGGGCAGGTCGTGAGCACCGATCGGTTGACCGATGCGGTGTGGGGCGACCGACCGCCGCGATCGAGCCTCAAGCTCCTCCAGAAGGTGGTGATGCGTCTGCGCAAGGCCCTGGGCGCCGATGTGATTCACACCACTCGAGGGGGCTATGTGCTCCGAGTCCCGCCTGACACGATCGACCTACGACGCTTCGAACAGATGGTTAGCGAGGGCAGAGCATGCGCAGCAAACGGCGACTGGCGCACGGCGGCCACCGCGTGGTCAGGCGCGCTCGAGCTGTGGAACGGCCCTCCGCTGGGCGAGCTGGGCGAGTGGTCCCCAGCGGTGGCCGAGCGAGCCCGATTGGAGGAACTGCACCGCTGTGTCTCCGAAGAGCTGGCCGAGGCGGAACTGACCTGCGGCCGCCATCGAGCGTGGGTGGCCGACCTCGAGACGATGGCCGCCGCCGAGCCGCTCCGCGAGCGCAGGTGGACGCTGCTGGCGTTGGCCCTGTATCGCTGTGGCCGCCAGGCCGAAGCATTACGCACCTTCCAGCGTGCACGGGCTGCGCTAGGTGAGCTGGGACTAGACCCCGGGCCCGAGCTCCAGACCTTGGAGCGGGCGGTCAGCACACAGGACCCGTCGCTGGAGCTCGGTGACCAGCGTCCAACGGAGATCGCCTCCTCGGAGACGGTCACCTTCCTCTTCACCGACCTAGAGGAGTCCAGTCACCTCTGGGAGGCCGATCCTCACGCGATGGACCGAGCCATCGAACGCCACGATCAGCTGCTGCGCACGATCATCGAGACCGGGCGGGGCCAGGTGTTCTCGACCGCGGGCGATGGGTTCGGCGCCGCATTCGACAGCCCTGCCAACGCGGTCCAAGCGGCCATCGACGCACAAAGGGCGCTCAGGACAGAACCCTGGCCGAACTCCATCGAACTGCGCGCCCGGATGGGGCTCCACACCGGCGCCGCGTCGAAGCGCGACGGCAGTTACTTCGGGCCGCCCGTCAACCGTGCGGCACGGATCATGAGCACAGCTCACGGCGGCCAGGTGCTGGTCTCGCAAGTCACCACGCGGCTCGTCGATGAGCAGCGAGTCGGGGTCCGGTTCGTCGATCTCGGACGACATGGCCTGCGCGGTCTGGAAACTCCTGAGCACATCTACCAACTCGTCGTCGATGACGACGACGAGGCCTACCCGCCGCCTGACGCTGGAGGCTTGGCCACTGAGCATCTGCCGGTTCCGCGGTCGTCGCTGCACGGTCGCGAAGCGGACATAAGGGCAGTTGCAGGGCTGCTGGCGACGAACCGCCTGGTGACTCTCGTCGGTGTGGGCGGTGTCGGTAAGACCCGGTTGGCGCTCGAAGTGGCTCACCGAATCGCAGATCGGTTCCAGCTCGTTGCGCTCGTCGACCTCGCACCAGCTAGTGACTCTCGCTGTGACGAGGGCTGTGGCCGTTGCCCTTCGGGTTCCCGTCGGCGAGAAGGACTCGATGATCTCGGAGATCGTTCGCTTGCTGCGCGTCCGGGATGTGCTTGTGGTTCTCGACAATTGCGAGCATGTGGTCGACGCAGTGGCCGAGTTGGTCGACGTGGTCACGTCTGGGACGAGCCGTGGCGGGGTGCTGGCCACGAGCCGGGAGCCGCTTGGTGTCGACGGCGAGCAGCGCTGGCCGGTGGGGCCCCTCGGCGAAGCAGACGCCGCGGAGCTCTTCGTAGCTCGCGCCTACGCCACCCAGCCCGGCTTTGAGCTGGGCTCGTCGGACCGGCTGCCGCTCGGCGACCTGTGTCGGCGGCTGGATGGTCTCCCGCTCGCCCTCGAGCTCGCGGCGGCGAGGGTCGGGCATCTGTCGCTGCTCGAACTGGTCCAGCACCTCGACGATCGCTTCCCACTGCTCGCGCCGGTCGCCCGCGGGGGCACCCCCGGTCGCGGAGTCTTGAGGCGACCATGGAGTGGAGCTACCACTTGCTCGGCACCGAGGAACAGCGCCTTTTGCGTGCTGGCTCGATCTTCGCTGGGGGGTTCACACTGGAGTCTTTGGCCGGTGTATCGGCAACTCACCCGGATGCGGTGGAGCACACGGTCGGGTCCTTGGTGGCCAAGTCCCTGGTCACTGTTGACGAGCGGCGTACATCGCCCACCAGGTACGGGATGCTCGAGACGGTTCGGGAATACCTACGGCAGCGCGTCCTCGACGCTGACGAAGGATCGAGGCTTCGGGACCTGCACGCCGCATGGTTCTACGACCAGTTCATCACCACGACGGCGCTTCTATCGGAAGACCCCAAAGTACGGCGGACTGTCTGCGCCGCGGAGCTCAACAATCTTCTGGCAGCAGTTGACCGGATCGTCGAGCAGGGAGAACTGGCCCGGATAGGCCGCTTCGTCCCAATCCTGACTATCCCGATCAGTATCTACCTGTGGGTTGACGAGGTGGGACGGTACGTAGGTCGCGCAGACATCGAACTGGCGCTTGATGGCGACGAGCTCGCTGCGTACTTGTTGGCCAGCGCCTGGAATGAGAACGCGCTCGGTCACTACAGGGAACAGCTCGCCCTTGCTCAGCGAGCATTGGACTCCGCGCTCCCAGGTAGTCAGGTTCTCGGCAACGCAGCCTTCTTAGCAGTCAACGCCCTTGCGGCTCTCGAACCGAACGCCGGGGCAAGACTGGCCGATGAGGTCATGATCGACGCCGACACGTGGCCACCGCGTGTGCGACGACGCGTCCTTGCGGCCAAGGCCGACTGCAAGGTCACGTCCGGCGACTACATCGACGCGCTGGCGATCTATGCCGAGGTGTATGGACCGCACCTACGCGACTGGCCAGTCTCACTCAGCCTGCTCCTGGAAGTCGTCGGACGGCACGACGACGCCAAGGAACTTGTTCGCACCGAGGTTTCGGGAGACGAGTTCTACCGCTACAACCTCGAGCTTGCGCGCGCCGTTGTCACCGCGAGCGAGGGCCAACACGACCAGGCTCTCACCCATCTACGCGCCGCCGCCCACTTCGCACGCATGCGCCCTGCCAGGCTGCTCGATCGCGACCTCCTGGTCACCGCCGCTGCCCTTGCCCTGTGTCGAGGCGACCCCCACCGCGCCTCGCAATTGCTTGCGGTCAAGCGCGACACCCACTGGACCCGAAGCCCCGAGTCCTGGGCCTTGTATCTCCACGTCCGCGACCAAGTACGCCGCATCCTCACGCGGGACGAAGTCCGAGACTGCAAGGCCCAGGGTGCCTCCCTCACTATCGACAGCGCCCTAGCTTCCGAACTCGGTGGCGCGTGGCCGCTCCAACGATGAGCCCCCCGCCACGCCCGCCCACGCGAGCGGGACAGCCCCTCCCACGGCCGGTTGCCAGCGACCTAGATTGCATTGCGGTCCGGCGCCGGCATCCGCTCACCGTGGACTGGCCTGCTTGTTGGCGTCCGCGCCTGCGGTGTGCTGGCGTGTCGAGCAGGGTCGCGCCGTCTGCGACGAATCCGTCGGGCTCCAGAATTACGGCATGACGTGGCCCCGGCTCTGTTGCCTTCACTCGAGGCGGGATCGGCAAGGTGGCGGCAGCCCGCGTCGAGACGTGCGGTCTCGCCGGATCGCTAGGGCAACGACGGCCAACAAACTGTGAGCACAACGGAGTCCTCGTCGGCCTGCCATCGGTGTTCGACCCCCTTCTCCCGGACTGAGTAGTCACCGGGTGCATCGAGTGTGAGCAGCTCGAGCTCGCTGCGCCGTCCGCTCGTCGCAAGCTCCAAGCGCCATCGCCCGGTGACGAGGATCGAGCGTCCGCGCGTGTCTGCCGGGCGCGCACCTATCTCGCTCGGGCGTTGGAGCCCTTGGAGCAGGCTGTGAGGCTGTGGGACGCCGACAGCCATCGGCGTCCAGAGCGGATAATTGTGCGGCTTTGGTTGCTATCGGACCTGCGTTTTCCCAGGTCAGGACACCGCATCGGCCGTGCTTACTTCTAAGCAGCGGGCCGTAGGTTCGAGTCCTACCGGGGGCGCGCAGCGCGTTCGACGAGGGATTTTCCGTTCAACTTGGGCTCGTGGAGGGCGTGAAAGTTATCCGGCCCAGTTATCTGGTCGAACCGGCAGGGGTGGCTCGACTGAAGGTCGTGTTTGGGTGCCGTCGAGGGAGGGCAGCTGACGACCCTAGGCCGGCGCGGGGTCGAGGCGTAGCGAGTCGACCGCCGCCCGCAGTTCGCGCTCGCTGCCGCCGTCGATGTCGAGGCCGACCATGGGTGTCAGCGCTCCGGTGGAGCAGACGAACAGGAGATCGCGACGGCCGGATGGCGGGAACTGCTCGACGGCGAAGCGGGCCGCCGTCGCGCCGGCGTTTTGAGTGACTACTGCGAGCAGTTTGAGGCGGGCGATCTGTGGCGTGCACCTGCCGCGGTCCGGCACCTGGGGCGCCCGGCCCGCAGGAAGTTCGACGCGTAAGTCTTCGCTCGTGACGAACATCGGTTCGACGGTCGGTCGAGCCCACTCACGAGTCTCTGCCCTCACGGCTCCATGACATGAGCCGGGAGGTGAGGTGCTGGGTGGCGGTGCTGGCTTTGGCGGGGATGGCCGGGGCGTGCGGCGGAGGGCCGAGCTCCGAGCGCAACGACTCCGCGCCGACGACTGTGGCGACCGCACAGGAGGGTCGGGGAGGACCTCCCCCGGCGCCTCACGACGAGGTCGAGCCCGTCGGGCACGACCCGGTGGCGCCGCTGCCACCGACGTCGGCGACCGACCGTCTGGTGGTGTCGACCGTGGGCGACGATCAGTCGCCGCTACTTCTCATCGACCTGGGTCGCGACAGAGTCGTTCCGCTTGGAGACCCGGGGCTGGACTTGGCCGATGCTGCGTTCAGCAGCACGTCGCTGGCCTTCACGATCGACAGCCGGACACTGGGCGTGCTCGACGTCGAGGATCCTGACTCGGTCCGGACCGTGTCGCTGCCGGACGATGTGCCGGGCGAGATTTCGTTGCTTGTGGGCGATCCTTTGGGCTTCGTCGTCGCCGTCGGCGTCCCACAGGAGCCCGACGACCCCGACGGTCGTCGAGTCCCGGGGCCTTACGTGCTCTACGGGCCGTCCGGAGATCTTCGCTGTGTCGCCGACGCAAGGCTCGAGCCGCTCGGCAGTATCGACCTGCTCGATGGCGTGCTGTGGCTAGACCACCTGGCGACTGAGGTCGACCGGACGGACTGTGCCACGGGGCCAGGTTTGCAGGATGTTCCCGACCACTACTCCTTGATAGCGACGACAACCGATGGCGTTGTGGTGCTCGCCGTCGACGACACGGTGATGGTCTACGACTCGGTGACCGGCATTCGGCAGGCCGAGAGCGAGCCGCTGGGCGGCTACGTGGGTTCGGCGGTGGTCGACTCCGGGGCGATCTGGGCCATGGCCGGCACTGACATCGTGAAGCTCGACGCTGAGTCACTCGAGGTCGAGCACCGGGCCGGGCCCCTCGACTGCGACGGCGATCCGTACCTGCTCGACGGTGGCGGCTCAGTGTGGATGGTCGACAGCTGCAGCGGGATCCTGGCCGAAGTCGATCCCGCCACGGGCGATTATGTCGACGCCTGGCGGCTGCCCACCGACGCGGAGAGCGACCAGGACGTCGGCGCCGTAGCCGTGGGCGACGGGATCTGGTTTGTTGACTTCGAGCAGACGGGCGAGCCGTACCGGTTCGACTTCAGCGCCCGGAGGTTCGAACGCATGCCCATCGCTCGAGAGGACGCGGAGCCGATCTACGCCCTGGTGTGGGCCGTCATCGCCGGGCCCTGAGGCTCTCTTGGCGTGATTCGGCGACCTCGTGCGCGCTGTGAACTGGTATCCGGTGCAGTTATCCGGTCCGACGCGGGCGGTTTCGGGGTCGAGTCGTTCGCCTCCGGATACGTCCGGCCCGAATCCACCTGCCGCCTCGACTACGGATCGACTCAGCCGGTCAGTGCGCTCATGGTGACGAAGCTGTAGCCCCGGGCCCGGATCGCGTCGATGACCCACGGGAGCGCGGCAGCGTCCAGCATAGAGCGGTCGGTGGGGTGCGATCCGACGTGCATGAGGACGATCTCGCCGGGCTGCAGGCCTGCCAGCACCCGATCGATGACCCGTTGCACGGTCATGCCGCCAGAGGTTCCCTGCCAGCCCAGCGTGTCGACCGTCCATCGAACACCCACGTAGCCGAGGCTGTTCACGGTCCCGAGCACGCGGCTGTCCACGTCGCCGAACGGGAAGCGGAACAGGGGGCGTGTCTCGACGCCGCTGCTGAGGAGGATGCTCTGTTGGGCGTTCTGCACCTGGGCGACGATCTCAGCGTCGCTCAAGGTCGTGAACTCCGGGTGAGTGTCGCTGTGGTTGCCGACGACGAAGCCCGCCACCGCGACCGAGTTCGTCTCGGCGGGGAAGGATCGCACCCACTGCCCGGTCAAGAAGAACGTGGCGGGGACGTTGCTGGCCTTCAGGGTCTGCAGTATCGACGGCAGGGCGTCGGCGTTGGCGCCCGCGTCGAAGGTGAGTGCGACGACGGGTGCGTTCGTTGGTATACGGGTCCAGTCGACACCGAGCAAACGCGGCGCAGGTGCCGGCGGCGGCGTGATCGGCCACGTTCTGGACCAGCCCGACCACGTGCCGCTGCGATGCTGGAGCAGCCACACCGCGTTGTCCATCCCTCGCACGACGACGTCGACACGGCCGGTGGCACCCGCCGCCGCCGGGGCGTCGATCAGCACGCCACCGAGGGTCTGCCATCCTGTCGAGCCGCCGCCACCAGCGTTGAGCCAGAGCGCGTTGTCGATGCCACGTACGAACACCCATGCGCCCGTGCCTTGCGGGGTGACAGAGGCGACCGGTGCGGAGTAGGTCAGCCCGCCAAGCGCTTGCCAGGAGGACCATGCGCCGGCGGATCGCGTCAGGCGCCAGACTGCGTGGTCGCTTCCCGCCACGAAAACGTCGACTCGATCGGCCCCGACGGCCACGGCGGCGGGCCCGGTCGCCAGCACGCCGCCCAGCCAGGCCCATGGCGACCAGTTGCCGTCGGGCGCCATCGTCCGGGTATAGAGCTGATCGTCGTTGCCCCGCACGAAGGCGTCGATGCCACCGTCCGGGCGCCCGGCCAGCGCGGGCGCAGCTGTCAGGATGCCGCCGAGCGTCTGCCAGCCGCTCCACGTCCCGTTGCGGTTCATACGCACCCAGAGGGCCGAGTCGATTCCACGCCCGGCGACGACCAATGTCGATCCGGCCAGCGCGGCGGACGGTGCGCCGACGATCAGTCCGCCGTGGCTCGTCTCCGCCGACCAGGCACCGTCACGATCCGTGCGCGAGAACACCGAGGTGTCCTGGCCGCGGTAGAACGCGTGAGCGAACCCACCCGGGTCCTGGACGAGCGCGACCGCAGAGGTAGGAGCCTGGCCGGGCGACACGACCTGGGCGGCTGCCGGAACGGTGCGACGCCAACCGATCGGAGCCAAGACGGTGATCAGGAGGACCGAGAGGACCACGCCGAGCGCGACTGTCCTGTAGCAGGCCCGACGGCGGGCGAGTGGGAGAGTCGACATAGCCGCCCCTTTGGTTACGCGCTGGCCTCACTATCCACCCGCGCCGGGCACGCTGCCAGGGCGGAAAGGCGGGAACCTCGACGGCGAAAGGACCGCGGACAGGGACCAGCTCGTCCGACCGGGTCCCGTGATCCTGGCAGAGGTGGCTGGCCCGATCCTGCCCCAGCCGGCTACACCGATGTTGGCGTCTGCTCTGAAACGTCTGGCCACGGCACCGAGCGCCACCGGTGGGACTCGAACCCGCGGCTCGCTGTTCATGAGCATCTCGATTCCCGGGCTGAGACGCCTCGTCGGCTCACCGTGACGGACGCGCGGTGCAGTTATCCCGTCCCACCTGGACGAGATCCTCGACTGAGTGGCTTCACGGCCATGTCCAAGAAGACGGCCAAGCGCCGGGCGAAGGCCCGCCGTAAGAAGGTCAACCACCGGCGCAAGCCGAACGCACGCTGACCTCGGCCGTTGGCCACAGGAGATCGGCAGTGTAGGAGGGCGCGCGTCGGTCCCGGTGTTCGGCCTGGTCAGCGCCATGCCTCGTGTCGGGCCGCGAGAGCACCGCACTACGGCATGGGCACCGATGTGCGACACCGCACCGAATGCGCCTTCGGAGGGTGCCGGTTCGGCCGTCTGGAGCTGGCTAGACCACGACTCCATCCCGGCGACCGAAGCAGCGTCCCGCCCGGCCGGGAAGCCTCATCGACCCTCGGGCAGCCGAGATCAGTCGAGGCGCGAAGGTGATGCCGGCGTAGATGGCCGGGGCGGCGAACACGGCCGCGGTGGCGGCCGTGGCCAGCAACCCCACGATTAGTAGGCAAAGTCGTTGTGTCATCTCAGGCTCCCTTCGCGGGCGGGTGGCCTCGCGTCCCCGACGGCACTCCGACGCCAGCCTGTTCTGAGCGTCGACCGTTGCGCACCGCTAGTAAACCGTTGTAGGTTACCGTTTGCTAGTGGCGCGTAGGAGGTTCCCGGTGCGACAGGCGATGTTGGCGCTACTGGCCAAAGAACCAGCGCATGGCTACGAACTACGACAACGACTGGCCTCGGCGCTGGGACCCGTCGGTGAGGTACTCAAACCGGGACAGGTCTATGTGACCTTGTCGCGCCTGGAGCGTGCAGGGCTGGTCCGGGGAGTGCAGGTCGCGCAGACCACGGCGCCCGACAAGAGGGTCTACGAGGTGACCCCGGCGGGTCGGGACGAGGTGGCGGCGTGGCTGCTGGACTCGTCGTGGCCCAAGGTGGCGCCGGTCGAGTTCCATCTCAAGCTGGTCGCGGCGGCCCGAACCGGGTTGGCCGATCCCGTGGCGCTCATCGATGCCCAGCGCCGCGAGCTGTTGCGGCGGCTGCGGGAGGTACAGCGGCTCGTCGAGTCCCACGGCGGGGTCGACGACGATGGGGGGCTGCTACTGGAGGGGTCGGCGCTGCGGTTGCAGGCCGACATCCGCTGGCTCGAGGCGTGCGAGCAGCGGTGGACCGGGAGGTCGCGATGAGTGCGGTCGTGCGAGCCGAGGGCCTGTGCCGCCACTTCGGGGGCGATGGCGGGCCGGTGCGGGCCGTCGACGGTGTCGACCTGGTCGTCGAGCAGGGCGAGGCTGTGTCGATCATGGGCCCGAGTGGGTGTGGCAAGTCCACCCTGCTGCACCTGCTGGGCGGGCTGGAACGACCCGACGCCGGCACCCTGAGGTTGGGCGACCAGCGGGTCGACCGGTTGTCGGAAGCGTCGTGGGCCCGGTTGCGGCGTCGCACGATCGGGTTCGTGTTCCAGGCGTTCCACCTCGTCGACCAGCTCACTGCGATCGAGAACGTCGAGCTCCCCGCGCTGCTGGTCGGTACGTCCCGACGGGCGGCACGGCAACGCGCGACCGAACTGCTCGAACGGGTGGGCGTGGCTGACCGGGCGGGACATCTGCCCGACCGGCTCTCCGGTGGGCAACTGCAGCGGGTCGCGTTGGCCCGGGCGCTGATCAACGAGCCCCTGGTCGTGCTGGCCGACGAACCGACCGGCAACCTCGACAGCCACGCGACCAACGAGATCCTCCAGGTGTTCGCCGAGTTGCGCGACAGCCAACAGACCCTGGTGCTGGTCACCCACGACCCGAGGGTGGCGGCCACCGCGGAGCGGTTGATGACCATGCGCGACGGCACGATCGTCGACGACACCCGCCTCGACGGCGGGTCGTCCCGACAGGCCGTGCTGGAGCAGCTTGCCGGGTGGGAGGCCTAGATGGGCGTCGGGCGGTTGATCATCGGGCTGGCATGGCGGAACGTGCGTCACCGGCCATGGCAGGCGGTGCTGTTGCTGTTCGCCCTGAGCGTGGCCACCACCACCATCACGCTGGCGTTGACGCTCGTCGACGTCAGCGGCCGCGCCTGGGAGCGGGTCTCGCAAGCAACAAATGGCTTCCACGTCAGGGCGGGGGTGGCGATCTCGCCGGACATGTCGCCTGCCCAGCTCGAGAGGGTGCGGGCCGAGCTGGCCGGCCTCGGCGACGCGCCGGGGGTGGTCGCCGTCGGTGGCCCGTGGCGCAGCGCGCAGGTCGACGCCGAGATCGACGGCACACCGCTCCGCCTCAGGGTGCAGGTCCGCGACACCGGCCCGGCTGCGGTCGACCAGCCGCTGGTGACCGCCGGGCACTGGTTGGACGATCGGGAAGGCGTGGTGCTCGAAGACGGGTTCGCCGCGGCGGCAAGCCTCCAACCAGGCGACACCATCACGATCGCCGGCCAGCGCGTGCCGGTACGGGGCGCGGCGTTGACGGTCAACGTGGGCCCGTACCCGACGGATCAGCCGGCCAGGGTGTGGATCAGCCCGGCCACCGCTGCCGGGCTCGGCACGGCCCTCGACAGCGGCGCGTATGACCTCGAGCTGCGGCTGGCGGACCCCGACCAGGCCGAGTCGTTCGCCGCCGCCCACTCGGAGGTCGGCGACACCTGGCAGGAGAGCAAGAGCGAAGCCGTTACGGATATCCGGGACCTGGCATCTGTCTTCGGCATCCTGGCCGTCTTCGTCGTCGTGCTCACCATCGGCACCGCCGTCATCCTGGTCGCGGGGCGGATGGCCGCTCAGATCCGCCAGGTCGGCACGCTCAAAGCCGTGGGCGTCACGCCCGGCCAGGTCACCTGCGTCCTGCTCGTCGAGTACCTCGCCGTCGCCGTCCTGGCCACCGCGGTCGGGCTGGCCGTCGGCAATCTGCTGACGCCGCCGCTGGCCCGTGTCACGCGCGTGCTGTCCGTGTACGGGGCTCAGACCCCACCGATCACGTGGCCACGCGCCGCGACTGCCTTTGCCGCCACCACCGCCGTCGTGGTCCTGGCCACCGTGCGGCCCGCCCTGCGCGGCGTGCGGCGCAGCACCCTACGGTCCCTCGCCAGCAACACCCGGCCACCCCACCGGCCCGGCCGGCCGGTCCGTGCGATCACCAGGCTGCCGCTCCCTGTGCCGGTATGGCTGGGGCTGCGCGGGGCCAACCGCCGTCGCGGCAGGTTCCTCGCCAACACGTTGGGGTTGACCGTCGGCATCACCCTGTTGATCACGGCCCTCGCGTTGCGCACCGGCGTCGACACCCTCCGCCAAAAGGGCCTGCCCCCCTACGAGCCCGACCCGATCTCCCTCGCCGCCAGCATCGCCAACCAGGCCCGCGCCAGCAGCCTCGGGTTCACCGTCGCGGCCTTGCTCATCGCCCTCGCCCTGATCAACGCCACCGTCGCCGCCGTGTTCGCCGCCCACGACCACGCCCGCAACCACGCCATCATGCGCACGATCGGCGCCACCCCCGCCCAGACCGTCACGGCGTTCCTCGTCGCCCAGCTGACCTCCTGCCTGCTCGCGTGCGGGCTCGGCATCCCCCTCGGGATCGCGTTCTACGAATCATCCATCCGAGGCGGAGTCCTCGACCCGATCGGACTCAGCGCACTCACCTACGTCGCCACCATCCTGGCCGCCCTGGCACTGTACGGCCTCATCGCCGCCATCCCCGCCAGACTCCTCGCCCGACGACCGATCACCCCCCAACTGGCCTACGAATAGACCACCCACCCACCAGCCCTCGGGTTTGGGGACGCCGAGACAACAGCCCGGCCCTGGAACACAAGACTGCCGAATACGAGACGTTGCCAGCGAACTCTCTGCCCGCGTCGCTTGTGCCACCACGATCCAGTGCTCGCCTCGGCCACGTTCTCGTCGCCGCCCTGCCCGAAGACGCCGTCTCATCCAACACCCGCATCTCGGTGTCGGCGCAGGCGACGACGGACCCGACCAGTGCCAGCCCCCCAGGCCTCGCCAGGAACCCTCACGCCACTCGTTCCACCGCAGAGGCACCCTGCCGGGGATACGGGGACGACGGTTGGCCGCAGTAGGCCCGGCGTCATGACGGAAGCCCACGCTCTCGGCGGCACAGCCAAGCAAGGGGCCGTCGAACATGAGCCGGTACCTAGGTGCCGCATTCGCCTCTGAGGCGTCGTTCTAGAGCGGATAACTATGCCAAGTCGCTCGGGTCTCGACAGCGTTTCCCAGGTGAGCACAGCGCATCGGCCGTGCTTACTTCTAAGCAGCGGGTCGTGGGTTCGAGTCCTACCGGGGGCGCTCGGTGGCCCTGACCAGGGTGTTTCCGGCGCCGTTGCTCTGTGTTCGGCGCGAAAAGTTATCCGGTGCAGTTATCCCGTCCCACCTGGACGAGATCCTCGACTGAGTAGCTTCACGGCCATGTCCAAGAAGACGGCCAAGCGCCGGGCGAAGGCCCGCCGCAAGAAGGCCAACCACCGGCGTAAGCCGAACGCCCGCTGACCTCGGCCGTTGGCCACAGGAGAGCGGCCGTTTAGGAGGGCACGCGTCGATCGGGGTGTTTGCCCTGGTCAGCGCCCTCGGTCGTGACGATGACGCCAGCTCGTCCCGCATCGGTCCCACAGGACCTGGGGGCGCCGCGCGGCGCTCAGGCGGCAGGGGAGAGGCGGGACGATCGCTCGACGTACGCTGCTGGGGTGCCAGCGGTGGGCACAGTCGTTGTGATGTTCACGGACCTGGTCGGTTCGACGGAGCTGTTGGTCGCCCTCGGAGAGGATCGATTTGACTCTGTGCGAGACGAGCACGATTCGCTCGTCGGTGGGTCGATCAACACCCATCGCGGCGAGGTGGTCAAGCACACGGGCGACGGGTTCATGGCCGTGTTCCCCGGAGCCGCTGCAGCAATCGCGGCAGCAGCCGAGATCCAGCGCAGGATCTCGAGTCGCAACGAGAGTTCCGACGTCGGGTTCGATGTGCGCATAGGCATCAGCGCTGGCGACGTCGCGATAGGGGCTGGTGATTACCACGGACTTGCCGCCGTGGAGGCGGCACGACTATGCGCCGCCGCTGCGGGCGGCCAGATTCTCGCCTCAGAGACGGTCCGTGTACTGGCTGGTTCTCGTGGTGGGCATGACTTCGTCGCACTGGGCGAGCTCGATCTGAAGGGTCTCCCACCCGTTGCGGCCGTTGCGGTTCGCTGGAGCGAGGCTGCGCCAGTCGCCGTCACGACCCGCCGAGCAAAAGGAATCCGCCGACGGGTCCCGGCGGTCGGCAGGCTGTTAGGACGCGACCGCGAGTTGGATTCGCTGGTTAGGGCGCTCGAGGCCGGCGGTCCAGTGCTTGTGCTGGGGCCAGGAGGCATTGGCAAGAGCACGCTCTGTCGAGCGGTCTTGCGCCGAGCAGCAATGTCGACGCCTGGACTAGCCAGCTGGTTTGTCCGCTGCGACGGCTTGACGGATAGCGAGGCGGTGGTCAGCGCGATCGGTCGCGAGCTCGCGATAGCGCCGGGGCCCAATCTGCTCAACCGGATGCTCGATGGCCTGGCGAGTACACCCGGGGTCCTGGTTGTCGATAACGCCGAGACCCCATGGCAGGCGGACACGGCAAGTCTCGAGGAGCTGCTCGAGGAGCTCGCCGATATTGACGCACTGCGCCTTGTTGTGGCGATGCGCCTCGGTGTTCCACCGATACGACCGAGCTGGGCTCACGTCGAGCGAGTCGGGCCATTGGAGCCGGAGCCGGCGGCGGCGCTTTTCGTCACGATCGCCGGGATGTCAAACGACGTCGACAGGGTTGCGTCGCTCATCGCGGCTGTCGACCGAGTACCGCTCGCCGTTGAGCTGTTGGCGTACGCGGCGCGAACTGAGTCGTCGCTCGACCGCCTCGCCACGCGGTGGTGGCTCGAGCGCGCGGCCCTGCTCGATCGTGGAGTGGGGGCTGCTGATCCACGTCTTAGCGTGCCGGCGTCGGTGGAGTTGTCCTGGAAGGGCGCGTTTATGGGCGTCGACGCGCAACGTGTAGGTGCGCTGCTGGCGCTGGCGCCCGCTGGACTCTCCTTCATCGAACTTGACCGGGCGGTCCCTGACGGCGCCGCGCGGCGCGGCGAGGCTACGCCAGCAGGCCTTGGCTTTTGACGACGGCGGGCGGCTGCGGATGCTGGCGCCGATTCGAGAACATATCGCCGCGCACCATCCGCCTCGCGACGAAGACCGGCACCGGCTGCTCGACTTGTGGGAGCGACTGGCGGTCACAGACGGTATGGCCGTGGGCACGCATGGTGGGGGGGCCGCCGCTCAGCGGCTGGACGTTGAAGCACCGAACATTGAGGTGGGGATCGCCGACCTGGTTGCGCTTGGTCGGGTGGAGGCGGCAGGCCGCGCTGCGGTTGGGTTGGCCACCTACTACACATTCTCTGGGGCGCCCGTCGGCGGAGGGCTGCAGCTCGTCATGGATGCGGCGCATTCTCCCGACAACGCTTCGACATTGGCAACGACGTCGCGCTTCGCAGCTCTGCTTGCCATGTACCGGTCGGAACTCGACACCGCTCGCGTCCTTCTAGACCAGTCACTGACCCTCAGCCGGAGGCTCGGGGATGCGCTACTTGAGGCGCAGTCTCTCAAGAACTTCGGAGAGCTACAAATGTTTAATGACGACTTGGTCACAGCGCGCGAATCCTTCAAGGAGGCGCTGCTGTGCTACCAGCAGATCGAGAATGACCTCGGTGTGGCAGATTGCTATCTACGGCTCGGCGAGCTCGAAGTACACGAGTCACATATCGCCGCTCGCCGGCTCTTTGGTCAGGCAGCAAAAATCTATGAATCGATCCACCATAGACGTGGCATTGCGAACTGTCTTATAGATATCGGCACGTTGGACTATCAAGAGTCAATGAACGAGAGTGCTCGCAAGCTGTTCAAACAGGCTCTGCCCATCTGTAAGGATGTTGGCTATCCGGAGGGCGAAGCCAACTGCTACCTGACGCTCGGCAAGCTAGATCTGGCCAAGAATCTATACAGCGCCGCTCAAGCGAACTTGACGCGAGCGCTATCACTTTTCGAGCAGCTAGGTGATGGGCGCGGTCGAGACGATTGTTACGAGACTCTCGGCGAGCTGCGAAACAGAATCGCAGAGCATTGATGCGCGCCACTAGCCGTCGGTTGGCAAGACCAGATGGCTAATTTGGTGGCCCGTGTGGCCGACTCGTTGACGAAAGCCGACGTTCTCGGCGTCGAGGGCGCACCGCATCTCGACCGTGCTTACTTCTAAGCAGCGGGTCGTGGGTTCGAGTCCTACCGGGGGCGCTCGCCACCTCTGACCAGGCCTTCTCTGGTGTATGTGCCCCATGCTGGACGTGAAAAGTCATCCGGTGCAGTTATCGGGTCATGGATGGCGGTGGCTCCTTAGCGAGCGGTCGTGGCGGACCTCGACCCTGACGCCGGCCGCCCGACGCCCGTCCATGCTGGCCACAGCGGGATGTTGGCAGCGAGCATCGGAGTAACCAGCTGGCGTGAGCCGGGCACTGGTTCGCCTGTGCTGTGTGTTACCTGTGTCGCACCAACCAGCTCAGGCGACCTCGTGGTCCGTAGCTGGGGTCTGGCCTGCCGCGGCCAGGAGCTCCTGGAAGCCGGCCGCGATACACCGGCGTAGGTCGTCGCAGTCGGTGACCGCCACGGGGTCGACGTGGAGGCCCATGTCGAAGCTGCCGTCGTAGGACATGGCGGTGAGGTTGAACGCGGTGCCGGCGACCGGGCCGAGGGTTCCGGTCCACAGGATCTTCGCGCCGGACACGTAGGTCGGTACGGGCGCACCACGGACGTTGCTGGTGGCGAAGTCCATGTGGGCGGTCTGGGACCGGGCCACGCTGGTGACCAGTGACGTCGGGAGCAGGTTGGCCAACCCGGCGACGCTGGCCATGGCACCGCCGCCACGCGCACCCTGGCGGCCTGCCGCCAAGATGGTGCGGATGGCGGCGAACCGCTCCTCCACCGTCATCGCCTCGGCGGGTACCTGAACCCGCGTCGGCGCGAACGCGTTGGTGTCGGCACCGCCGGTGTCTCTCGTGCTCACAACGAAGCTGATGTTCAGCGCCTCGAGCGGCGTCTCCCTGCCCTCGTGGTAGCGGACGGCGCCGAGCACCGCGCCGGTGACGAACACGTCGTTGATGGTGCCGCCAAGCGCCTTGGCCGACGCACGCATCGCGGGCAGCTGCACCCGGATCACGTCGAAGTGGCGGTGCCGGCTGCGCCGTCGCCACAGCGGTGACCCTCCGGGAACGCGATCGCCTTGGCCCACCTGGCTGCGCACGTCTGCGATCGTCGTAACCGCCCGCGCCGCCAGATCAGCCGGACGCCGAGGATCTGCTCCCCACAGGACGACCTCGCCGGCAGCGCGACGGGCCCGCCCGAGTTGGCGGCGCCAGAGGTGGCGCGCGGTCGCGACGGCAGAGGCGCCGACGCCGCCGAGCCCGCCGTCGCTCCATGGCGCGGCCCGTTCCTCGTTGACCGACTCGCGCAGCACGCGATCGAGGTCGACGTCCCGCGGGGGCGGCGCGTCCCGTTCCAGGGTGAGGTAGAGCTCGGCCAGGCGGAGGGCCGCGTAGCCGTCAGCGATCGTGTGGTGGAGCTTGGTGAACATTGCGCCTCGGCCATCCTCGAGTCCGTCGACGATCACGAAGAGCCACAGCGGGCGGGTGCGGTCGAAGGGGTCCTGCATGAGGCGGGCGGCGAGGTCGTAGAGCTGGCGCAGTGTGCCCGGGGCGGGCAGGGCGACATGGCGGAGGTGGTTGTCGAGGTCGAACTCGGGATCGGGCGCCCAACGTGGGGGCGACAACCGCCCGACGCCGGGCACCACCCGTTCCCGGAGTCGGGGTATCTCGGCGACTGCATGGGCGATCCGGCGTCGGAAGTCTTCGACGTCCGGGGGCTGGTCGCACACGACGACCACGCCGGCGCTGGGGTTCAGCCACGGGTCCTTCTCGACGTTCCACATGAGCGCCTCGAAGTCCGACATCCGGCGCTGGAAGGTGACGCCCCGGACCGGTTCGTCGGCCATCACGCCACGGTAGCGTCGCCGGCCGCGGCGAGCCTGCTGGCCGTAGAGTGAGCGGATGGCACGAGCAGCGGCCATCGTGGATGTCGACCGGACGCTGCTCACCGGTCGCCCGGGATGGATGCTGCGCGATGCCCTGCACCGTGCGGGCATCGCCGTGCCGCCAGGGCCGCTGGGACCGGCGGTCGACGCCGCCGCCACCGCGTCCCTGTCGATCCAGCTGTCCTTCCTGGCGGTGCAGTCCGGCCGCGGCTGGCGTGACGGCGCCGTCCGGGATGCCGCTAGGACGGCAGCAGAGGCGGTCGTCGACGATGTGGCGCCCTATCTCCGCCCGCTGCTCGACGACCACCGGGCCGCCGGGGAGCGCCTCCTCCTCGTCAGCGCGGCGCCGGCCGCGATCGCCGAGCCGCTCGGCGAGATCCTCGGTGCCGAGGACGTCGTGGGGACGACGTGGGCCGAGGGCCGGGGACTGCTCGCCCCGATCCTGGGCCCGCTGGTCTGGGCACGAACCAAGGCCGAGGCGGGCACGGCGTGGTTGCGCTCGGCCCGCGTGTCGCGCCGCGAGGTGTACGCCTACGCCGACAACTTCTTCGCCGGCCCGCTGCTCGCTTCCGTGGGTCACCCGATGGCCGTCGACCCCGACGCCCGCCTCACCGTGCTCGCCCGGACGATGGGCTGGACGATCCGCCACCTCGACGTCCCCGAGGGCGTCGTCAAGGTGGCGGGGCGGGAGCTCCAGGAGTGGTTCCGGCCCCTCGCCGGTGTCGAGACGGTGCTGAACGCCCGCATGGAGATCGGAGGCATGGAGCACGTTCCCCGCCGCGGCGGGGCGATCCTCGCCTTCAATCACCGCAGCTACTTCGACGTGGCCGTCGTCGAGCCAGGTGGCTGCCCGGGCGGGACGCGCGGTCCGGGGCCTCGGTAAGAAGGAGGTGCTCGACGCGCCCGCCCTCGGACCGCTCGCTCGGGCGGTGGGGACGATTCGTGTCGACAGGGGTACCGGCTCCGACGAACCCCTCGAAGCGGCAGCCGTGGCGCTACGGGGCGGCGACGTGGTGATGATCGCACCCCAGGGCACGATCCCGCGAGGCCCGGCGTTCTTCGAGCCCGAGCTGCAGGGGCGCTGGGGCGTCGCCCGCCTGGCCGCGATGACGAGGGCACCGGTGATCCCGATGGGCATGTGGGGCACCGAGCAGGTCTGGCCCAGGAATGCCCGGCTGCCCCGCATCGACCCCCTGCGCCGTCCCCGCGTGACCGTGCGGATCGGGCCGCCGGTGGAGTTGACGTACGACGACCCCGACACGGACACCAAGCGGATCATGACCGCCCTCACGGACTTGCTGCCGCCGGAGGCCCACGAACGGCGCACTCCGACCGAGGAGGAGCTCCGCCGCACGTACCCACCCGGCTACCACGGCGACCCGGCCCGCGAGACCGAGCGGCGCCCCGGGCGAGATATCTGACCGTCCGACCTGCGGTGCGGGAGTGGATTGGAGATCGGCCCTGGTGAGAGTCGTTCTACCGGCCGGCCGAGGACTGCGCCGGAGGGGCGCGATCGGGTGACATGCCGTGGCCTGACCCGGCCGTGCGAGTCGCGCTACGCGGGCCTGAGCATCAACAAGGAGAGGGAGCCAACTCGGGGTCAATTGACGCGCTCGGAATGTCGCGCGAGGGTGCGCGGTCGGGAGATCAGTGCAAGCACGCCGTGACGAGCACGGAGGTGCCCACAATGGACCGAGCCTCGGATCCGGTCGCTTATCGGCTGGCCAAGGCGCTGTTGAAGCGTCCTCTACGTCGGTTCTACGACATCGAGGTCGAGGGCGACGCCCGCCTTCCTGATGGTCCCGTCGTCCTAGCGGCCAACCACCGTTCGTTCATGGACTCCATCTTCCTGGCCCTGGTGGTGGACCGGCCGGTTTCGTTCCTGGCGAAGGCGGAATACTTCGACCGGCGCCGCACCGCCTGGATCTTCCGATCGACGGGACAGATCCCGCTTTCGCGGGGTGACCCCCGGGGAGCTCGACGCGCAATCGACGCTGCGCTCGGCGTGCTCGCCCGAGGCGGTGTCGTCGGCGTCTACCCCGAGGGGACCCGCTCACGCGACGGGATTCTCCACCGCGGCACCCTCGGCGCGGCGCGGCTGGCCGCGACATCCGGCGCGCCGATCCTGCCCATCGGCCTTGTCGGCACGGACCAGGTTCAGGCCCCTGACCAACGGCTGCCACGCATGGGAAAGCGAGTGGCGGTCCGGTTCGGGAAGCCCGTCGGGCTGCGGCCGCAGTCCGCGAGCTCCCGTGCCCAGCTGCGCGATGCGACCGACGAGGTGATGGCCGACATTGCCGATCTCTGCGGGCAACCCTACGACGACCACTATGCGAGGCTCGTCTCGACCTAGCAAACCGCGTCGCGTCGGCATCTGGCCAGCACACAGTCGTTC
Source organism: uncultured Acidimicrobiales bacterium (assembly GCA_963830865.1). Taxonomy (GTDB): domain Bacteria; phylum Actinomycetota; class Acidimicrobiia; order Acidimicrobiales; family VFJN01; genus ZC4RG19. The sequence goes on from CAWHNU010000007.1 coordinate 491,052, forward strand.
TGCAGCATCCGGTCGGCCGCGCCGCCCGGCGTATCGAGCACGACGGTTCGGTCCACTAGCCCCGATAGTTCATGAGAATTCGATGGCGGCCGGTGCGTCGATTCTGTGGTGCGTGTGGCGGTTGGGGGCGTCCAGTGGCTCTGACCAGGCCTTCTCTAGCGTCGTGGCCCCGTGCTGGGCATGAAAGGTTATCCGGTGCAGTTATCCAGTCCTGGTTGACGAAGCCTCGGTTGCGGCCTCGCATCGTGGCGCAGGCGTTGGCGTGACTGCTGTGCGTAGCGTCCTTCGCTCCATAGTTGGTTGATATCGCTCGAAAATGGAGCGATAGTTGAAGGCGTGAGATTGTCCGCTCCGCCGCTATTGCCGGTGTTCCGCTCCCGACTCGTCGGTGATCTGCTGGCGTTGGTGCTGGCGCATCCGGATCGGTCGTGGACGCTCGACGAGCTGACCGACTACGTGGGAGTGCCCTACCAAACGGTGACCGGCGAGGTCCGGCGCCTCGAGCAGGCTGGACTGGTGACGACGTCGACGGTCGGCCGTTCGAAGCTCGTTGCGGCGAACGAAGCGAGTCCCTACTTCGGGCCGTTGACCGAGCTGGTGGTGATGGCCTTCGGGCCGCCGCTCGTCGTCGCCGAAGAGTTCGCCGGCGTCGAGGGCATCAAGCAGTTGTTCCTGTACGGCTCGTGGGCTGCGAGGCACGCCGGCGAGCCCGGTCGTCCTCCTGGCGACGTTGACGTGCTGGTCATCGGCGATGTCGACCGAGACGAGATCTACGACGCGGCACGGCGTGCCGAGCATCGGCTGGGGCGCGAGGTCAACACGACGATCCGGTCGGTCGCGGCTTGGGATCAGGCAGACGACGCCTTCGCCGCGACGGTCAAGGGGTCGCCGATGTTGGCCCTCGCCGGTCCCTGGGCGCCATAGGATCCGTCGTTCATGCCACGTTGGCGCAAGGGCGAGGACGTCATCGACGGGTTGCTCGACAAGCAGCATCTCCAGCGGGTCACCGCCGACCCCGCCACGGCCGAGGCGCTGATCGTGATGAGTCACCATCACGTTCAGAGCGCGAGCAGGATCTGCGACAGCGACCCAGAAGGGGCTTTCAGCCTGGCTTACGACGCAGCCCGCAAGGCTGCCACGGCCTTGCTGGCCCAACAAGGCCTGCGTCCCACGACACTGGGTGGCCATCTCGCGGTCGTCGAGGCCATCCGCGCGCAGTTTCCCGGGATGGGCGGCCTGACGTCACTCGACCGACTCCGCCGCCGTCGCAACCAAGGTGAGTATCCGGACCCGGCCGGCTACGACTCGATCACCGCCCAGGAGGCGTCTGACGCCGTGATAGTCGCCGAGACCACCATCAGTGCGGCTCGCCGCCTGCTCGAAGTGCCACAGCTCGGCGTGTTCTGAGATGCATCCACCACGTGGCTCGACGGCACGCGGCAAGCCAGGTCTGATCCGGCCAGAGGACGCTGGGCACGGCTCGTTATCACGGTCGAGCCGCAGATCGGATAGGGCTCGACGCTAGCCACCGCAGGGGTTGGGCTCGCCGTACTTCACGACGTACAAGAGTGCATCGCCTTCGCCGATCGGCGTGCCCGGAGTCGGCGTCTGGCGAACCACGACCCAGTTGGAGTCGATGATCTGCATCCGACCGGCCCCGGTGGCGTCCTCAGATCCCGAGAAGAACACCCCGGCGCGCTGAATCGTGTCCTGGGCTTCCTGCAGATTGCGACACGTCACGTCTGGCATGACAGCCGCCGGTGCCGGTGCGGGAGCGCGTGCCGCAGGCGGAGGCGGCGGAGCGGTCCGCGGCGGCGCGACCGTCGTGGGCGGTGCGGTTGTAGGCGGAGCCGTGGTGGGGGGCACGGTCGTCGGCGGAGCCGTGGTCGGGGGGACGGTCGTCGGCGGAGCCGTGGTGGTGCTCGAAGCGGGCTCTCGTGCGGTGGTCGTCGACGTCTCCGTCGCCGCCCGGTCTGAGTCGGACGGCTGCGGGTCACCGGCGATGCTCCCGATCACCCCCAGGATGATGAAGGCGGCAGCCACCGGGGCCAAGATCCTGGCCCAGAGCGGCCAACTCGCGTACGCGGTGGCGGCAGCGACCAGGCGGCTCCGCCCTGGCGCTTGCTGCGAGTCGGTCGTGTCGTCACGGAAGGGTTCCACGGAGATAGAGAGCGGAACGCGCGCCAGGTATGACGACGCGCCCACGACTTCCTTCAGCCGGCGTCGTGGAGCGGATAACTTCGCTCGTTCGCATCGGTCTGTACCTGCGTCCGAGTAGCTTCACGGCCATGTCCAAGAAGACGGCCAAGCGCCGGGCGAAGGCCCGCCGCAAGAAGGCCAACCACCGGCGTAAGCCGAACGCCCGCTGACCTCGGGCGTTGGCCACAGGAGATCGGCCGTTTAGGAGGGCGCGCGTCAATCGCGGTATCTGGCCTGGTCAGCGGACCGCTGGGTGACGAGGAATTCGGTTAGTCCCACACCCGTCCCACGCCAGCAGCGGCAGCCCGCACCTACGGAGCCAGGTCCGGTGCGCGACTTCGCACCAAATGCGTGTTCACCGGTCTTCGGATGCGGAGGCGGCGACGACGGCGGTGACGTGCAGATGCCGGCGCTCGTTGGCCACGACGGCTCCAGCCCGGGGTAGAGCTGACCGGCGCCCGGCGAACGGTATGCCCGGGCGCAGGCCACGTCCCTCGCTCCGGTAAAGCCAAGGGGACACTTGGATCTCCCGAGGGCTGCCGTGCTCGCCCGAAAACCCGCCGTCCGTCCGTTGCACCCACCCGTACGATCGGTCGTCATGTTCGCTCCGGATCGCGTGGCGGCCTTTGCGGTCACGGCCTTCGTGATCATCGTGATTCCCGGGCCGAGCGTGCTGTTCGCCATCGGCCAAGCCGTGGCGCACGGGCGCCGCGCCGCAGTGGTGAGCGTGCTCGGCAACGCGTGCGGGGTCTACGTCCAGGCCGTGTGCGTGGCGGTGGGGCTCGGTGCGGTCGTGCAGCGGTCCATCGTGGTGTTCACGACGTTGAAGCTGCTGGGTGCGTTGTACCTGGTCTTCCTCGGAGTCCAGGCCCTGCTGACGCGCGCCGCCCGCCAGGAGCCGAGGATCTCCACCGTGCCTGCGGTGCGTACGCGTTTTCGTGACGGGCTCACCGTTGGGGCGACCAACCCCAAGGGTTTCGTGCTGTTCTCGGCGATCCTGCCTCAGTTCGTGGACAGGACGGCCGGCTATGTGTCGATCCAGATGCTGGGACTCGGGCTCGTGGCGGTCGGCATTGCCGTCGTGTCGGACTCGGCCTGGGCCATGCTCGCCGGGACGGCACGTGAGTGGTTCGCCCGGTCGCAGCGCCGGGCCGACCACCTGCGGCGAGCCGGTGGTGTGCTGATGATCGGCCTTGGCGTCAACCTCGCATTGACGCGGCGCCACGACTGACGCTGGGCGGTCGGCACCTGCTCTTGCACCTGCGAGTCGACAGCGATTGGGCAGCAGTGACGGCCCCGGGATTCGTGGAGGCTCTGGGGACAGCGTGGTCGGGTCTTCTGATTTCGCCGAGTGGATCTGAGCAAGGTGGGATCTGAGATAGGGCGTTCCTCCCGATGTGCGTGACTCTGATCCGGCGCACGATGCGTTCATCGGAGCTACAGCGGATCCGATCGAACCCAAGGAATGAACCAATGAACACTGCAACCATCTATCACCACCGCCCGATGCTGCCGGTGCTCAACCTGCTCGTCGCCAGTGCCGCGGTGACCCTCGGTGTTGTGGCGATCGCTACCGATGACGCAAGCTCGATCACACCGCAGCCCCGGTCGGCGGTTACCGAGCCGGCGGTCGAGGCGCCGCCGGCTCCAGCGTTGCCGGGAGCTGACGCCGGTAGCGTCGCCGATCCCGCGGACAATTGCGGCCTCGCCCGTCCGACATTGGTTGTGCTGTGCTGAAGCCCGCGGGCATCCGCCCGCTCGCCTCATGGATGATCGACATGAGAGCGGGGCGGTTGCCTCGGGGCTGGTCGAGCCGGTCGCCCGGCTCGACCGGCTCCACCGCGTTCCCGCCATCGACGCCGGCGGAATCAGGCGACCGGTGCTGATCGCCCGAGAGGTCGGCATGGGCCGGACGCTCGTCGCGGGCGAACCGGTCGGCCGCGCGGAGCGGGACTTGCGGGCCTCGGTTGGTTGCCCGGCGGGAGTCGGCGAAGCGAACTTGGATGCAGTCGCTCGGAGCGGTGCCGAGGGCAGCGAGGTGGACATGGTCGGCGACGTGAGGGGGTGGGAGGATGTCACCGTGCTGAGGCGGGCGATCAGCCCGGTCCTGATCGGCCGGGCCACGGAGCGTGCAACCCTCGACGCGGCATTTCGCTCGGCTTCCGTCGGCGCGCCCGTGACCGTGTTGGTCGCGGGCGAAGCCGGCATCGGCAAGACGCGGCTCGTCAACGAGTTCGCCCATGACGTCGCCGGAGTGGCGACCGTGCTCGCCGGAGCGTGCATCGATGAGCGTGTCCCGTACTCACCGATCGCCGACGCCCTACGCTCCCTGGTGAGGTCGGGTTGGGAGCCGGGCGATGTCGGCGAGCGCCGCTGGGCGGCGCTCGGGTCCCTGTTGCCCGAGCTGGAATGGCAGCCACAGGGCAGCCGGCCACGCGAGGACGGCTCACCCGCGCGGATGCAAGGCGCCTTCCTGCAGCTGCTGGAGGAGCTGTGCCAGGAGCGCCCGGTGGTGGTCATCGTGGAGGACCTGCATTGGTCGGACGCGTCCACGAGGAACCTCTTGACGTACACGATGCGAGCGACGCGGCACGTCCCGCTGTTGCTCGTCGGCACCTATCGGAGCGACGAGATCACCAGGCGCCACCCGTTTCGGCTATTCCTCGCCGAGGCGACGCGGCTGCCGTCCACCGACACTGTCGAGTTGCTGCGCCTCGATTCAGCCGGCGTCGCACAGCTGCTAGCTGAGCTTCTCGGCAGTGAGCCTCCGCCCGGGATGGTTGACGATGTGTTCGCGCGTTGTGGCGGAAACCCGTTCCTCGTGGAGGAGGTAACCGCCGGCGTCGGACGCCGCTCCGGGCGGCTGCCGCCGCGGCTGCAGGACATCCTGCTGGCGCGCACCACCTCACTTTCGCCCACGGCGGCTGACGTGCTCCGGATCGCAGCCGTCGGTGGCCCGCGGATCGACGATCGCCTGCTGCGCCGCGTCTGCCCGGCAGCGCCCGAAGCGCTCGATCTCGCCCTCCGAGAGTTGCTGGATGTCCACCTCCTCGAACCGGACGCCGAAAATCGCGGCTACGTGTTCCGGCATGCCCTGACCGCAGAGGCCGTGTACGACGATGCCCTTCCTGGCGAGCGGGTGCGCCTCCACGCCGCCTTCGCCCGCGCCCTCGTCGAGGATCCCGACCTCGCCACCGCGGGTGGAGCTCTCGCCGCGGTGGAGCGCGCCCAGCACTGGCACCGGGCCCGCAACACCACCGAGGCGCTACCCGCGTGGGTGGAGGCCGCCACCGCAGCGGAGCGTGTGCACGCGCACCCTGAAGCGCTGGCCGCGTACGAGAACGCCCTCGAGCTGTGGCCGACGATTGAGGGCGCCGAGGCGCTGTCCGGATTGGACGAGGTCGAGCTGATGCGCCGCACGGCCGAGGCGGCCTACCACGCCGGCACGCTCGCCCGAGGGCTGGCGCTCGCGCAGAACGCGTTAGCTCTGGTCGACGAGCGAGACGAGTGGCTGCGGGCCGCGGTGCTGGCCGAGCGTCTCGGCCGGTACTCGTGGGCATCGGGTCGGGAAGGTGACGCGCTGGCCTATTACCAGCGGGCTGTCGAGCTGGCACCAGAGCAGCCTCCGAGCGCCGAGCGGGCGCGTGCCCTCGCCGGACACGCGCACATACTGATGCTCAACTGGCTGGATACGGCCGCCGCGCGGGTTGCGCAGGAAGCGATCGACGCGGCGCGCCAAGTGAAAGCCGTCGCCGTCGAGGCCCACGCGCTCAACACGCTGTCCCTCGCGAAGTGCTGGCTGGGCGATGAACCTGGCGCGCTTTCGGCGATGGACGAGTCGGCTCGGCTCACCGAGCGCAGTGGCGACGACGACGACGTCGGGCGGCTGTGGGTCAACCGGGTGGAGCTGCTGTTCACCCTCTGTCGCGTTGAGGAGGCGGCCACCGTCGCCCGGCAAGGGCGTGCGGTATTGCGAGACATCGGGCTGGGGCGCAGCAACGGCGCGTACATGGCTGGGTACGGGTCTTTTCCGCTTGTGGAACTCGGATGCTGGGATGAAGCGCGTGCGACCCTCGACGACGCCATCGGACTCGCCCAATCCGGCTGGTGGCGTGCGTGGCCCCTGCAGTCACGCGCCTGGTTGAACTGGCTCACCGGCGACATCGACGGGGCAGAGCGTGACCTCGACGAGATCCAGCGGCTGGCGCTCGAGCTGACAGAGGGTCAGTTCCTCGCCGCCCAAGCGCAGGCGGTTGCGGCCGTCGCCATCGAGACCGAGCACTGGGACACCGCCGTGCAGACGGTGGCCGATGCCGCGCGCCGGCTGCCTGTGGAGGAAGGCCATCCCGTCGTGCACTGGCAGACGATGACGGCCGCATGGCTGGGGCTGTGGGCTGCCGCCGAGTTGGCGCGGGAACGGGGCGAGGCGGGCTCCGCGTGGCTGGCTCCTAATCTCGCCGGGCTCGATCGCCTTCTCGTGGCCGCGGCACGGCGGCCGCTCGACAGGCGCACGGTCAGGGACCAGGCTCTCCTCGCCCTGTGCGAGGCGGAGCGAGCGCGTGCGGCGGGCACCGCGTCCAGCGCAGATTGGCAGCTGGCAGTCGAGACATTCGACGCGCTCGGAGCGGTCCCGCAGCGCGCCTACGCGCGGGTGCGCCTCGGGGAGGGGTTGCTGGCCGAGGGTGCCGGGCGCAGCCAAGCCGCGGCCGCGCTCAACGAGGCCATCAGCCTCTGCGCCGGCGCGCCCCGGTCACCGATCCGTGCGCTAGCTGAGCAGGTCGCCCAGCGAGCGCGACTCCGCCTCGCCGAGCACCCCGACGACGCGGCTGAGCGCCGACGTCGGAACCGGTTCGGGCTCACCGAGCGCGAAGCCGACGTTCTCCGCCTGCTCTCCGAAGCACGGACAAACCGCGAGATCGGCGAGGCGCTGTTCATCTCGCCCAAAACCGTGAGCGTGCACGTGAGCAGCATCATGCGGAAGCTGGGAGTGAGAAGGCGGGCCGACGCCGCCCGGGTGGCCAGGAGGCCGGCGCTCAAGGAGGGGACGTCGTAGCGCGGGTGCGCGACAGCGCGTCCTCGCCGACAGGACCAGCCGCTCTGCGTCACGGTCGTATGGATACCTCGTGGTCAGTGTGCGGCTCTCGAATCGGAGCATCTACGTGTCCGTCGGGCGGCAAAGTGGCCGCTGCCGGACGGGTGGAGCGGCACAGCCGGTTCGTGATGCCCGTCGGGCTGCCTGAGACCCGCCCAGATGTCGTCGCTGCCGCGCGGGCAGCCAAGATCACCGAGCTGCCCGCCCGAACACCTCCGCCGCTCCCTCGCCTGGGACCACGGCCGGGAGGTGGCTCAGCACGCGGCGTTCACCATCGCCAACGGCGCGCCGGTCTACTTCTGTGACCCGCGTAGTCCCTGGCAGCGCGGCAGCAACGAGCGATATTGCACTGGATGCGCCGTCGGAGGGCGTCGCTCGGCCGGTAGGGAGTGGCTTCACAACGCCACACCCCGGCGACCTCGGACTGAATCGGCTATTCCCTGCGAGGTCGCTCGGTCAGACCCTCAACTAGGGATGACAGGCCTGCGGCCCCGAACAAGGTCGCCCGGGGTCGCGTACCGGGAGGTGCGACGCCGGGCGACGACCGGCGGCGCGACCCGGCGGGTAGCGTTTGGCGCAGCGATGGGGAGGCGACGATGGGACTGTTCATGAGGCGCGCCGGCGCGGCAGCCGCGCTGGTGCTGGCGATCGGGATGGCGGCCGGGGTATGGGCGACCGGCGCGGCGGCGAGCCCGGGCGCGCCGCCGCCACCTGCGGGCCCGGTGCTGGCCGTTGCGGGCCCGTTCACAGGGACCGGCACGCTGAGCAGCACCTGTCCCGTCTTCCATCAGGTGGTCAACGCCGGCGGCGACTGGAGCGAGCTCGGGACCTCGACCTTCGTGCTCGACTTCTGCACCGCCAACGACCAGGGCGGCAACCACTGGCCGATCTACAACGCCAGCTTCACGATCACGGCCGCCGACGGCGGCACGCTCACCGGCACCATGAGCGGGTTCGTGGAGGCCTCCGGGACGGGGCCGGAGTTCCCGCTGCACTTCACCCTGGCCGTCACGGGGGGCACCGGCCGCCTGGCCGGCGCCACCGGCTCGATCGCGATGGAGGGCGCGTTCGGCCTCGGGGCGCTCACGGTGCATGGCACGGTCGACGGCACAGTCACGCTCCCGCCGCCGACCCCGTCCTCGGCTGACGACTGCAAGCAGGGCGGCTGGCGCAACCTGGTCGACGACCGGGGCGAGGGCTTCCCCAACCAGGGCCAGTGTGTGTCTTGGGCGCAGCAGCACCAACCGCTGTGACCGGGCCGGTGGACGACGCAGCGGTTTTGCCACCGGGTCACCCGGGCTCGGGCCCGTCACGCCAACACGGTACGTGAGCCAGCCACCACGGGCTTGACGGAAGCCCACGTTCTCGCCGGCACCGCCAAACAAGAGACCGTCGAGCATGAGCCGTATACCACCCGGTCTGGCCGGGTTCTCACCGACGACGACATCGAGGCGCTGGCTGACGACGTGGCGCGCGATGCCGACGTCGAGGGACTGAAAGCCCGGCGACGAGGCCGCCCGACCCTCGGGTCGGGACCGGCCGAGGTCGTTCCCGTGCGCCTCGATCCCGACCTCAAGGCTGCCGTAGAGGGAAGGGCTGCTCGCGACCGCACCTCGACGAGCGAGATCATCCGCCAGGCGCTGCGGAAGTACCTCGACGTCGCCTGATCGGCCGCGGGTTGCTCGAGGCCGGCAGCTGCGCGGCGGGCGCCGTCGCCACTGACGTCCCCTGTCGGATGGGCGGTACCATGGCGGCGTCGCCGAGGGTGCGAGGGATGATGGGGAACAGACTTCGGTGTGCTGGCGCGGCCTTGGCCGTCGTGGCGTTGTCGGGCTGCTGGCCGCAGCCCGCTGCCGGCCCGAGCCGGCAGCGGTCGAACGGGTTCGAGACCAGCCTGACCGCGGCGAACGTCGCGTCGCTTGCACCCGCCTGGTCCGCGACGATGGCAGCGCCGGTGGGAGGCGAGCCGATCGTGTCCGGGACTCGCGTGTTCGTCCGGACCATGGCGTCACCGCTCGGTACCGGTAGCAGCCGTGTCGTGTCGCTCGATGCCGCCTCCGGGGCGACGCTGTGGGACCACGGATTCGCGTCGTCGTTCGGCTTCCCCGACCAGTACAACCCCGTGACCCTGACCGGGGACACCGTGCTCGTGGGCGAGGGCACGGGCATCTTCCGGCTCGACTTCTGGACCGGCGGGACCGTCGGGTCCGTATTCGCGGGTGGGAACGTGTCGGCGGCGCTGACCGTCGGCGACGGCCTGCTTGTGACCAGCACGACCAATGGGACTTTCTCGACGGAGCAACTCCAGGTGTACGACGCCGAGACCCTGACGCTCGAGTGGACCGCCAACATCTCGACCAGCTTCGAGAACACGGTCGCGATCGCGGTGGGCGGCGGCCGCATCTTCGTCGGCACCGGTCCCTCCCTGAAGGCATTCGATGCCGCAGGCTGTGGTGCGACGAGCTGCTCGCCGCTGTGGACGGTGGACTTCACGACGCAGTCCACGGGCTCGATGGAGCCGATGATCGTCGGTGACACGGTGTTGGTGGCCACCAGCACGCCAGTGCCGAACGCACCGAGCATCGGCGCGCTGGTGGCGTTCGCCGCCGACACCGGTGCGGAGCGGTGGCGGGCCCAGACCGAGACCAGCTCATCGGTGCCGGGGGTGGCCGCTGCCGGCGGGATGGTCTATGCGAACGGCCCGAACGGCGTCCTGGCGTTCGACGCCGCCGGCTGCGGTGCAGCGACCTGCGCCCCGCTGTGGTCGGGCGACATCGGAGCGGGGCCGACCACCCCGCCGGTCGTCGCTGGTGGCGTCGTGTATGTCGGCAAGGGCCTCGCGGTGGTGGCCTTCGACGCCGCCGGCTGCGGCGCCGCCGCCTGCCCGCCGCTCGTCAGTGTCCCGCTGCCTGGCCCGGGAGCGCCCACCGGGCTGTCGGTCGCGAGCGGCAAGCTCTTCGTCACCCTCGGCAACACCGTCACCGCCCTGGCCCCCGCCCCGGCCTGACCCCAGCATCTGCTCGGCCGGTCGCTCCGAGGACCGCTCGGGCCCCGCGGAGCCGCCGGGGCCGAGCGGACGGAGATCGCCGTGCCAGACGAACGCCCTGCGCATCTGCGCCCATCGCTCGGGCGACGCCCGGGCCGACGCATCCTCCGCCTGGCCTCGGCGTCGCCGCGGCCGTCGCGCTCGGCATCGCCGGTCCAGCCCAGGCGCTGCCCAACCCCGACGTCCTCCCGCTGCTGGTCGGTGCCGGCCCGACCGTCGTCGTCCAGCCCGGACTGGTCCGCAGCCGCGGTGATCGCTACCTGGCCGAGGTCCCGCCGGCCGACCGTGCGGGCCTGCACCGGCTGGGAAGCCTCGCGGCTCGTTCTTTTGTTACACCCGGGATGCGCCTCGACGAGCTGGCGAGCTGGATCGCTTCGCATCAGCGGGCGAGTCAATCCCGCGAATCATCGATTCGCCGTTGGCGCTACCTGTCGAGCCAAGCCAGCACTTTGCTGCCAGTCAAGATCACCAGTCCGAGGAGCAGCAGCGGAACGCTGCCAGCGAAGATGCCTGCCGAGAAGCCGGGCACCTGATCATCCAGAGCCTCGTTGTACGCGCCCCCGTACCGATTGGGGAATGCGGCGATGGCGACTGCACCCAGTGCGGCGAAGATCGACAGCACGACCGTTGCCCTGGTAGCGCGCGGGCTACGCCGTCCAGAGAGTTTGCGGACCAGGCGCACGATCAGCGGGAAGACGTACCAGCCAGCTCCGACGACAAAGCCGAGCGCGAAGTTCCCGGTCTCGGAGAGGTCCGGCACGTCGAGCAGCTCGACGAGCCACAGGCGGTCGGTGAACCGGAGTGCCACCCCGCCGACCACGATTGCGATGGGAATCGCCCAGGCGTGCCACCGATCTTGATCCTGGGCCACGCCGCGATCGTGCCCAGTCGGCGCGAGTTCTAAGCTGGCTTGCCGCCGGATGCCCCGCGCCCCACCGACAGCCGCGACGTGGGAATTGTCCGGGTCCTGCTCTCTCTCGGTAAGCCCAACTGGGACCTACTCGCGACCGTCAGTCCCCGCTGAGATCCGAGCTCATCAGCGAGCGCAGATCGTCGCCACGAGGCGGTCGGACTCTTCGATTGCGCGAGCCTTGGCCGCCGAGGCCGGGGCGGCAGCGACGCGCATCGGCTGGAGGCGGCGCCATTGCGAGATGCTGTCGAGCGCCTCGGCGCTGGCAGTCCGCTCGTCGAGGAGCCGGAACTGCGCCGCGCTTCCCGATGCGAGCGTGGCAACAAGAGCGTCCTGCTGGGCGAGCTGGCGCTCGAGCGGTGCGGCTCGGTCGGCTGGATTACATGTTGGGGATGCGGCTGCTGCCGGACGCAGCGGCAGCATGATCATTGCTGCGGTGGCGAGCGTGGCGAGAGTGCGTGCACGTGATGGCGTCATTGATGCTCCTCGTGAGTGGGGTTGGTTGGTCGAGCTGGATGCTGCCGACGGTCGGCAGCTCCGGTTGTCGCTTCTCCTTGCGGCCAGCTGGCCTTGGATCAAGGCGTCCTTCTCATGCGAGGCGTGATGATCGACGGAACGGGTGTTCATTCAGGGTGTTCATTCGGGGCGAACGCGCGGCTCCCGCAGGCGGACGGCGCTACAGTCCGAACGCCTGCAACCCGATTGACCGTTCAGAAGGGTGTGATCCCGTGAGGGATGGGCCCGACGAGCCGACCGAGCCCGAGAACCCGACCGCGGGCCACGGTGGACTCGTGGGCCGCCAGCGGGAGATGACGGACTTGCTGGGTGGCCTCGCCGACGCCATGGGCGGGCGGGGGCGGCTGTTCCTGCTGAGCGGTGAACCGGGCATCGGTAAGAGCCGGCTGGCCGACGAGCTCGGCGACGCGGCGCACGAACGGGGCGCGACGGTGCTGTGGGGCCGTTGCTGGGAGGCGGGCGGAGCGCCGGCCTACTGGCCGTGGGTCCAATCCCTCCGTGGGTACGTCCGAGACCTGGACGAGACGACGCTGCGGCGCCAGCTCGGTTCGGGTGCGGCCGGTGTCGCCCAGGTCGTCCCGGAGCTGGGGCAGATGTTCCCTGAACTCGCCGCCACGCCGCTCGCTGATCCCGAAGCAGCCCGGTTCCAGCTGTTCGACGCGGTGACCGGATTTCTGGTCCGGGCCGGTCACGATCGGCCAATCGTGCTCATCGTCGACGATCTCCAGGCCGCCGACGTGCCTTCGCTCCTGCTCCTCCAGTTCCTCGCCGGCGAGCTGCACTCGACCGCCTTGCTCGTGGTGGGCACATATCGAGATATCGAGATCGACCGCGACCACCCATTGACGTCGACGCTCGCCGAACTCGTTCGGTACCCGGGTACCCGGCGTCTTCATCTGCACGGCCTCGAACCGCCCGAGGTCGCTCGCTACGTCGAGGCCGTCACCGGCCGTCGCCCATCCACGGGCGTGGTGGCCGCCATCCACCGCGAGACCGATGGCAACCCCTTCTTTCTGGGCGAGGTCGGCGCGCCTGGCGGCCGCCGAAGGGCGGCTGGACGAGGCAGACCCGGCGTACTGGGAGCGGGCAATTCCACAGGGCGTACGGGAGGTCATCGGGCTCCGCGTCAACCGGCTCTCGAAGGAATGCTCGCGAACTCTCAGCCTCGCATCGGTTCTCGGCCGGGAGTTCGGGCTCGAGCCGCTGGAGCAGATCAGTGCGCTGTCCCGCGAGGAGCTCGAGGAGGTGATGGACGAGGCCGCCACGGCGCGGGTGGTGGGTGAAGCGCCGGGAAGCCCGGGCCGCCTTCGGTTCGCCCACGCGCTCATCCGGGACACGCTCTACGACGAGCTTCCGCCGTCGCATCGCATCCGCCTGCACGCGCGTGCGGGCCACGCCTTGGAGGCGCTCTACGGCGCGGATCTCGAGCCCCATCTGGCGGAGCTCGCCCACCATTTCTCCCATGCTGGCCGAGGCGCCGAAGCTGACCGCGCCATCGACTACGCCAGCCGCGCCGGCGATCAGGCGCTCATCCAACTGGCGTACGAGGAGGCCATCCGTCTCTACCGGATGGCACTCCACGCCGTGACGTTGCCCGAATCCGTCGATGAGTCGACGCGCGTCGACCTGCTTCTGTCACTCGGCGACGCGGGGATGCGCGCCGGTGACGCGCAGTCAGGGCGCGAATCGTTCCTCGCCGCAGCCGGGGTCGCCCGGAGGCTTGGCGCCCGCGAGCACCTGGCCCGGGCCGCCCTCGGCTACGGCGGTAGGTTCGTGTGGGCCCGGGCCGCCAACGATCCCCACCTGGTTCCGCTTCTCCGAGACGCCCTCCGGAGCCTGGGCCAGCAGACAACCCCACTACGTGCCCGCTTGATGGCCCGGCTCTCGGGTGCCCTCCGCGACGATGCGGCTCGTGAATCGCGAGCGACATTGAGCGCGCAGGCGGTCGAGATGGCTCGACGGCTCGGCGATCCCGCCACGCTCGCGTACGCACTCGACGGCCGGTACGCGGCGATCTGGGCACCCGACACAGCCGGGGAGCGCCTTGCGATCGCCGACGAGATCATCGCGCTGGCCGACGAGATCGGCGATGCCGAGCGGGCGTTCCAAGGCCACCACTACCGGCTGTCGGTGCTGATGGAGACCGGTGATCTCCCTGCGATCAAAACCGAGCTCAAGACGAACGCGCGCGCCGCCGAAGCGCTTCACCAGCCAGCGCAGCGCTGGTACATCGCGGCGACGATCGCGCTCCTTGCGCTGTTCGAAGGCCGGCTCGCCGCAGCCGAGGGGCTCATCGCTCAGGCGTACGACCATGGTCGTCGCGCCGAGGGCGTGCACGCGTTGGGTGTGGCTCGCATGCAGGAGTACGCGTTGCGCCGCGAGCAGGGCAGACCCGCCGAGATGGAGAAAGCGCTCATCGATCTCGAGGCCGACTACTCCTCGTTCTGGCCGTGGGTGCGAGCGGTGACGACCCATATGCATGCCGAGCTCGGACGGACGCCCGTGGTGAGGCGTCTCTTCGAGGAGTGTGCAGTCGATGGTTTCCAGAGCTGGCCGCTCGACAACGACTGGTTGTTCGGGCTCACGCTGTTCGCCGACGTGTGCACGTTCCTCGGAGACGGACACCACGCCGCCGAGCTGTACGCACTGCTCTCCCCCTACGAGAGCCGAAACGGGTACGGGCATCCCGAGTTCAGCACCGGCTGCGTCGCCCGGTCGCTCGGAAACCTCGCGTCGACGATGGGGCGCTTCGACGATGCCGAGCGCCATTACGAGACCGCGCTGGAGCGCAACACACGCATGGGCGCGGTGCCGTGGGTCGCTCACACCCATCACGACCTCGCCATGATGCTGCTGACACGGGAGGCCCCGGGCGACCGGGAGCGGGCCACCAAGGAGTTGCACGAGGCGGCCGAGATCGCCCGGAGGCTCGGTCAGGTGGCGTTGGAGGGAAAGGTCGTGATGGTTCTCGCCAAACTCGGCGTCGATCGCGAGGCAGCAGTCGACTCGGTGCCGCGCCCAGTTGACGCAGGTCCCGCCATTCCACACGTGTTTCGCCGGGAGGGCGAGTACTGGTTGGTCGCGTTCGACGGGCACGAGTTCCGTCTTCAGGACACGAAGGGCCTGGCGTACGTCGCCGCCCTGCTGGCGAACCCGGGGCGGGAGATCCACGCGCTCGATCTCGTCACGTCTCAGCGCGCCGGAGCACGGGGGCGGCGGGGCGAATCACGTCGGAGCTCGGGCCTTCGAGCGGACGGGACGATCTAGGAGCCGTGCTCGACGATAAGGCAAGAGCGGCGTATCGGGGGCGCATCGAGGAGCTCCAAGCCACGATCGACGAGGCTGAAGACTGGAATGACTCCGAACGCGCCGCGCAGGCGCACGACGAGCTGGATTTCCTGGTCCGGGAGCTCGCGGCGGCCACTGGCCTGGGTGGCCGCGACCGGCGGGTGGGTTCGGACGCGGAACGGGCGCGGGTGAACGTGACTCGCGCCATCCGATCGTCGATAGCACGCATCCAGGATCACGATCCCGAGATGGGTCGTCACCTGGCGCGCACGGTGCGCACAGGCACCTTCTGCGTCTACGAGTCGGATCCGAGAGCAACGGTCCACTGGGCGCTCTGACCGCCAATCGCTCACGTCTCGTGACGGCCGCAATCGAGACTCTGGTGAACTCCTGGCGGCGCGATCTGCGTGCCCGCAACCTCGCCCGGAGGACGATCAAGGCCTACCGTCATGACTCGGTCTGGTCGGCTACCTGGCCGCCCGGGTCTTCGTAGAGGGTCTCGCCCCTGCCGAGGCGGGTCGCGATCTGGACGACCTGGGGCAGCTCGCGTCGGGTCGGCGTGTGCGCGGCCAGGAAGCGGGCGATGCCGGCGAGGACCAGCGCGCCCTCCTCCGAGCCCGTCGGCCAGGCGTGGAACTGCCGGGCGCCAGCCTCGAGGACCTGGAACCAGTGGAACTCGGCGTCCTCGGCGAGCAGCGCCGCGCCCAGGTGGGCGAGCAGCTGCCCGGGATCGCCGCCGCCCCGAAGGAACCCGTAGGCGATGGCGCCGGCTCGGTCGATCTGGCCCTGCACCTCCCAACACGAGCGCAGGTCAGCGAGGTCCGCAGTCGCCGCCCGCGGGAGGGCTGACGGGGGCACGTTGAGGAACCGGTCGAGGTAGACGCGGAGGGCACCGTGGACCACGCCCCGCAGCAGCTCGACCGACGGGTTGCGCATCAAGGCCTGATGCAGGGCGTTCGCCGTCGTGAAGGCGTGGTGGACGGTGTCCCAGTCGCCGAAGTCGTTCTGCGGGTGGAACCGCACGATGCGCAGGGCCGCGGCGTAGGCGAGGCCACGACCGAGCTGCTCCGGGGTGGCCCCGGAGGTCAGGGCGTCGCACAGCGATCCGACCACCTCATCCGGATCGTCGGACAGGATCCGCCAACCGAGCCCACCGACGTCGTCGAAGCCGCCCTCGTTGTGCCGACCCTCCTCGATCAGGGCGGGGAGACGCTCGACCGTCCGCCGGGCGAGCCCGGCGAGGTCGTGGGGGTGGCGCCAGGACGCGGTCTCCTCCTGTCGGCGGGCAGCCGCCGTCTGGCGGACCAGGGTGGGCAGCACCTGGGGCGCGGCCACCGCTCCGACGTGGGTGAGCGACTCGAAGGCCTTGTTGGTGAAGTCCAGCGTGTGGCCGCCGTCGATGAAGACATGGTCCGTGACCGCGGCGAACATCATCCCCTCCACCGTGTGCGAGGCGCCGTCGCCGGGCGCCGTGGCGAGCGCCGTGGCCAGCACCCGTTCGGCCGCATCGCTGGACCGGGTGTCGATGAACCGTCGGTACCAGCCGGCGAGGCGCTCGGGCGGGATGTCGGCGCCCCGCAGCGGGTCGATCGCGAACCGCGGCGGGCGGTTGCGGGTGTCACGAGAGACGAAGGCGAGGCCGTGGACCAGCGCGAGCGGCCGGTCGTCCTCGCCGAGATCAGGCAAGAGGTTGGCCATGGCCACCAGGACCGTGAGGCCGGCGCCCCAGCCCGCGTCGCGGTAGGTGGTGCCGAAGTCGATGCCGGCCCGGACGATCTCGGCCGGATCGACGCCGGCAGCCAGGAGGCCGACCACCGACTTGGCGATGACCAGGGTGAGCCCGTCCTCGAGCCCGTCCTGCAGGCGGGCCCGCAGATGCTCGATCCGGTCACCGTCCGGCCGGGACGCCACCATGACGTCGCCGTCCTCGATCGTCACATCGAAGGCGCTGGCGTCGTCGGCGAAGGGGTCGAGCGTGCAACCCGAGGCGAGGTCGAAACGTGCGTGATGCCAGTGGCAGGTCACGAGCCCGTCCTCGACGGTGCCCCGGTGCAGCGGGAATCCCATGTGCGGGCACCGATCGTCGATCGCCCAGGCTCGGCCCTCGTGCCAGAAGACGACCACCGGCATCGGGCCGACCTTGGTCCGGAGTCGGCCCGCATCCCTCAGCTCCGAGAGCGATCCGGCGCGGACCCGCATGGGCATCAACCTACGGGGCGCGCCCGTCGGCGCACTCGGTCGATGCCCGCTCTCTCGCGCGGTGTCGTGCGACCGCTCGATGGTCCCTCGGTGTGGGGCTGCGTGCGAGGCGGTCCGCGTCGTCGTGAACCGATCGGCTCCTCCGCTGGCCCAGACCCCGCGAGCACATCGACGGGGTGTGCGACAAGGGAGGGCACATGAGGGTTCACAGGGTCGTCGTCACCGGAGGCGTTGTGTTGGCGCTGGCGGCCGGGCTTGCGACGGCGACGAGCGCGGCAGGGGCGCAGGGCGCCACCGTCACCCGCGGCGAGTTCCATTCCTTCGCGGCCGGTACCGGCCTCGACATCGGCGGTCACGCCCAGATGGTCCGCGCGGCCGACGGCCGCACGTTGGTGGCGATCGAGGTGTCCGGGCTCGAGCCGGGTGTCACCTACGCGGCTCATGTGCACGCCGCTGCGTGCGCGGTGGCCGAGGCCGACGGCCATTACCAGCACGATCCGGCCGGCGCGCCCACCCCGCCCAACGAGATCTGGCCCGGGCCCGTCACCGCCAACGCTGCCGGGATGGCCAGTGGCCAGACGGTGGCCGGCTTCGAGGCCGGATCGACGGCGGTCTCGGTGGTCGTGCACCGACCGGGCCCGGCGCCCAACAAGGTCGCCTGCGCCGACCTGGCTTGACGCAACGCGCACGGTGCACCATGGTCCCCAACAGAACGGGCGGCGCAGTGGCACAGCGGGACATGGACCCAACGGGCGCGGAGCAGACCGACGCCGAGGTCCTCGCCGCCGTCGCCGGGCAGGATCGAGGTGGCCTGCGTGTGCTCTACGAGCGTCACGAGCCGTGGATCACGGCCCGCGTCGCCCGTCGTTGTGCCGATCGCCACATCGTCGAGGAGGTCGTCCAGGACACCTTCGTGGCGGTGTGGCGATCGGCCGACGGCTACGACGGCCGGGGGGAGGTGGCGGCGTGGATGTGGGGCATCGCCATCCATCAGCTCCTGCACAGGCTGCGTCCTCGCAAGCCGCTCCTCGACCGGCTCCGCATGGTTCGTTCCGAGACCCTGTCGTCGGCGGAGGAGCAGGTTCTCCTGGGTGTTCAGCACGGGGAGCTCGGCGTCGCCATGGGGAACCTCTCGCCGGAGCTCGAGGCGGTCGTCCAAGCCACTGTCCTCGACGGCCTGACCACGAGGGAGGCGGCCAAGCTGCTGGGCATCCCGGCCGGCACGGTCAAGACACGGATGATGCGGGCCAAGGTCCAGATGAGGGAGGCATTGGCATGACCGAATGGCACGTTGCGGACCCCCAGCTGGAGGCGTTCCGGGACGGATCGATCGGCAGGACGCACGCCGCCTCGATCGAGGCGCACCTGGTCGCGTGCGCCAGGTGCCGCCGTGCCCTGGCCGCTGGCGCGGGTGCGAGCGCCCTCGAGCGCCGGGACCGGATGTGGACGCGCATCACCGACGAGGTCGATCGGCCGGGTCCCAACGCCCGCTTCGACAGTGTGTGGGCGCGATCGACCGTCGGGAGCCCACCGCTCGCCGGCGCGGCGGTCGTCGCCCTGCTCCTGGTGCTGGTGGTCCCCGTCCTGGCGGATGCCGTGTCGACCCGGGCGGGCGTGGCGGCGCTGCTGGCGTTCGCGCCGTTGGCCCCTCTGCTGGGTGTCGTGGCCGCCTTCCGTCCTTCGTCCGATCCGGCGGGCGAGATCACCCTGGCCACGCCCATCGCCACGATGCGCTTGGTCCTTGTCCGCACGCTGGTGGTGACGATCGCGTCCATCCCGGTCGGGCTGCTGGTGGCCGTCCTGCTGCCCGTCCGAACGCTGCTCCTGCTCGGCTGGGTCCTGCCCGGGCTCGCCCTGTGCACGGTGACCCTGGCCGTCGGCACCCGGGTCGAGATCGGCCGGCTGGCCGTCTCCCTGGCCCTGGGCTGGGGCGTTCTCGTGTCGCTACCCGCCCGGGAGATGCACCGGGTCGGCATTACTGCCGCCCTGTCCGATTGGGTCGTCAACCAGCCCGTGGCACAGATCGCATGCGCGCTGGTGGCGCTGGCGGGCGGCATCGTGCTCGCCACGCGGCGCGACGACCCCGCCGCCTGGAGTCAACCATGACCGTGACCGTCTCGACCCACGCGCTCGCCAAGCACTTCGGGGGTACCCCCGCGGTGGACGGCGTCGACATGGCCGTCGCCGGAGGAGTCGTCGGCCTGCTCGGCCCGAACGGTGCCGGCAAGACCACGTTGCTCCGGATGCTGGCCACGGTCCTGGCGCCCGACAGCGGGCACGCGCGGCTGCTCGGGTTGGACCCGGCGCGGCCCGGTGACCGCCTCGGCATCCGCCGCCAGTTGGGTTACCTGCCCCAGGAGCCCGGCCTCTATCAGGGCTTCAGTGCGTTCGACCTCGTCGACTACGTCGCCGTGCTCAAGGAGATGAGCGATCGGGACTCCCGGCGGGACGAGGTGCGCCGCGTGCTCGAGCTGGTGGGGCTCAGCGACGTCATGCACCGCCGCATCCGCACGCTGTCGGGGGGCACTCGTCATCGGGTGGCCCTGGCCGCCGCGCTGCTCGGTTCCCCACGACTGTTGCTGATGGACGAGCCCGCTGCTGGCCTCGACCCCGAGCACCGTCTCGCGCTGCGCTCGATCCTGTCCGAGGCGGGCACACGGGGAACCGTCATCGTGGCGACGCACCACACCGCCGAGGCGGCTGCGCTGTGCCAGCAGGTGATGGTGATGCTCGGCGGCCGGCTGTGCTTCACCGGGACGCCGGCCGACCTCACCGCCCTGGCACACGAGCAGGTGTGGGTGGACGACATCCCCGTCTCGGCCGACCGGCCCGGCCGGGTGCAGTCGTGGGTCACGTCCGAGGGGCGGACCCGCAACATCGGCACGCCACCGGACGGCGCCGACCTCGTCGCTCCCAACCTCGACGATGGCTACCTGCTCCTCGCCAGCCGTCACGGGGCGTCGAGGCCCACGGGCCGGTCCCGCACCACGGTGGGACGTCGGCTCGGTCGCCGGCTCGCCTCCATCACCGGGGGGCGATGACGTGAGCGCCGTCGCCCCGCCGGTCGCATCGGCTGGCCCCGCAGCGATCGTCGAGCGGAGGTCCATCCTCGCGCTGGCGGGCATCGAGGCCCGGCGGAATCTGTGCAGCCCACTGTTGCTGGTGGTCTTGGGACTCAGCGTGTTCTTCGCCGTGCGTGCGAGCGGGACCGACTGGAGCGGGGGAGCCTACGCCAACCTCCCGCTGTACTTCGTGCCCCTCGCGGGCATCACCTTCTTCCTGGGGCTCCGTTCGGCGGGCCGGGACCACCGGATCGACGTCGCGCCGCTGGGGGAGGACTGCGCCCTCGACGAGACGGAGCGGACGATCGGCCGGTTGCTCGGGCTGGCGGCCTTGCCCGTCCTCGCCGCGGCCGGCGTGGTGGTGGTCGAGGTGGCCAGCTGGATCGAGGGCGGCTACTGGATCGGTGAAGGCTTGCGGCGAACGGACGGCGCTCACCACACGCCGTTCGAGCTGCTCCAGCCCGTCGTCCTCGTGGCGTTCGCCGGCGCGGCCGGGGTGGCCGCCGGGCGCCGGTTCCGCCATCGAACCCCGATCGGCGTCCTCGCCGGGGCGATGACCTTCCTGCTGTGGGGCGTGTGGTGGGCCTTCCAGTGGCCGCCCACGTTCCTGGTGTCGCTCGTCCAGATCCAGCCGATCTCACGCTGGGCCGGTCCGGCCTCGGCCGGTATGTCATCGTTCCCCGACCACTGGCTCGTCAGCTACGACAGCTACGGGGATTACTGGGCGCGCCAGTACGTGGACCAGCCGCTCGTCGGCGGTCATGTCCTCTACCTCGTGGGCCTGACCCTGCTGTGCGTCGGCTCCGCGCTCCGCGCGCGAGGCGGGATTGCGGAACAGCGGACCCTTCTGCGCCGGCGCCTCCGCCGGGTTGGCTGGGCCTGCGTGGCGGGCGGCATCCTGATCCAGCTCTGGTCGACCGGCTTCGTCCTCACACCCGGCGGCATGGGCGAGGCGCAGATCCCGTGATGCGGCGCCCGACCGGCGCCGCGTGGGTGCGTCCCACGGCCCGCCTGATCCCGTGGTGGGGCCTGGCACTGCCGGCCGCGGCGGGCGCGCTCGGCGGGCTCCTGGTGCGGCTGGCCGGCGATGTAGTACCCCACCAGGTCGGCGTCGCGGCGTTGGCGACCACCGCCGCGGCCGCGTCCCAGGTCCTCGAGGACCCCGCGCACCGCCTCCTGTCCGCGGTTCCGCACAGCCGGCGGCGCCGGGTCGGCCACCGGCTGGTCCTGTCCCTTCCCGTCCTCGTCGGGGGGTGGGCGCTGCTGGCATCGCTCGTCGTCGACGGCGGCGACCCGACCGCGTTGTCGGTCGGGCGGTTGCTGGCCCTCACCGCGATCGGCCTGGCGGGCGGGTGCCTCGCGGGCCGCGTCCAGCCGGACCTGGCCGCGCCCGTCGGCACCGCGATCCCGCTCGCGGTGGTCGCGATCCGGCTGGCGCTCGCCGACCGAGTGACCGATTCCGGCGCCCTGGACGTCTGGATCGACCACCCCTGGGCCACCATTGCGGTCGCCGGACTGGTCGGCCTGGTCAGCCTGCGCGACAGCGCTCTCCGGCCACGGGCGCGATCTCGTGGGTGAGCCGGAGCAAACACCGTGACTCCCGTGTAGGCGTGGAAGGTTATCCGGTGCAGTCATCTGGTCCAGCTGGCCGCGGTGACAGCGACCCGTGGTCCGTGGTGGTGTCGCCGTCGAGAGACGGGCCGCCCGCGCTGGTTGTCGGCCGCCACGGGACGAACCTGACGGTTCCGGCCCACGCGTAGGGTCCACACCATGGCCCCGCCTGCCGCTCCCGTGGTCGGGATGTGCTTCGACCGCACGTTCCCGGCGCCGTTCGTCCTCGAGCTGGCGCCCCGGTTGGAGTCCGGCGGCGCCGGGTCGCTGTGGGTGATCGAGGACTGCTTCTACACCGCCGGGGTGAGCCTGACCGCGGCCGCGCTGGCCGTGACGGAGCGGATGCAGGTCGGGCTCGGCATCCTGCCCGCCGTGGCCCGCAACCCGGCGGTCACGGCGATGGAGCTGGCCACGCTGGCGGCGCTCGCCCCGGGGCGGCTGCTGCCGGGCATCGGGCACGGCGTGCAGTCGTGGATGGGGCAGATGGGTGCCCGGACCCCCTCGCCGGTGACCACGCTGGAGGAGGTGCTCCTCGCCGTGCGGCGCCTGCTGGCGGGCGAGCGGGTGACGATGCACGGGCGCTACGTGCACCTGGACGATGTGGAGCTCGACCAGCCGCCGCCCGAGCCGCCGCCGCTGCTGGCCGGGGTGCGCGGCCCCCGGTCGCTGGCCATGGCGGGCCGGGTGGCCGGGGGCGTCGTGCTGGCCGAGCCGGCCAGCCCGTCGTACGTCCGGTGGGCGCTCGACCAGGCCGGGCGTCCGCCCGGGTTCCGGGTCGCGGTGTTCGCGGCCCTGGGCGTCGCCGCCGACCGCGCCACGGCGTACCGGCAGATGGCCCCCTGGCTGGCGGGTCTGCTCGACGACCCCAGCCCGGGATTGCGGGCGCTGCCGTTCTTCGACGAGCTGAGCGCCCGCCGGGCGAGCCACGGGACCGGCGCGCTGGCGACGATGCCGGCCGACTGGTGGACCGAGATCGGGCCGATCGGCACGCTCGACGACGCGGCCGAGCACGTCGCGGCGCTAGGCGCCGCGGGTGTGGACGACGTCGGCCTGTTCCCGGCCCCGGATGTCGCCGTCGCCCGCACCCAGGTCGACCAGGTGCTCGCCCTCGCCGGAGGCTGAGGGCCGGGCCACCAGCGGAAATCCGCCCCGCCCCGGGGCCAACCCCTACCGAAACGACGACGGACTTACGACTCAGGGTCCTAGCCGGCGATGTCCTGCATCTTGGGCCGGAAGCGCCAGATCGTGAACTCCTGCCCGTCGGCGTCCCGGACCCGGTAGACCAGATCGTCCTCGCACGCGACCACCGAGAACAGCGGCTCGTTTCGCATGGCGGGTTCGCCGAACCCCCAGCACCCCCAGGACACCACGGTGATGCGGTGCCCGCCGCCGTAGCGGGCGTAGTAGTCGACGCCCTCGCTGACCATGCGCTGCCGGGCATCGCCATCGGCCAGCTGGTCGATGTAGGCGGCATCGGCCGTCAGCCCCTCGAGCTGCAGCAGCCGCCGGTCGCTGTAGTAGCCGAACTGCCCCGCCCGGTCCCCCATCGCCAGCACCGCGCCGTCCGGCAGCTGTGTGTCGACGAACTCGGCCGCCGCGAAGCCACCGTCCTGCACCTGGTCGCGAACGATGAAGGCGCCCGCGACCTGGCCGACCAGGACGAACGCCACGACCGCAACGATCGCGGGGCCGACCACGGCCGGTCGACGGCGTAGGCGGCATCGAACAGCACCAGGCAGGCGAGGAAGAGCAGCAGGCCCGTGTGGTACAGGTACCAGCTCAGCACGCCGTAGGACGTGAACACGCTGAGGTAGCCGATGAAGGCCACCTGGCCCGCGAGGATTGCCGCCATCACCCCCAGCAGGCGCCGGTGGTGGGGTGTCGCCCGGGTCCAGGCCACCGCCGCGGCTGCCACCACGACGACGAGCGTGAGTGCGCCGAGCCAGGTCGGCCGGCCCAGCAGTCGCACCTCCAGAGCGTCGTTGATCGCCCGGACGCTGAAGAACGGCCCGCCGACAGTCTTGGCCTCACCCGACACCGGCAGCGCGACCCCGAAGATCGCCGTGTTGAACGCGGCGTAGGCCCCGAGTGCGAGTGCGGAGGGACCGCCCAGCGCCAGGACCCGGCGCAGCAGCGGGGTCGGCGAGTCGCGGGTGCAGGCCACGGCGACCGCCGCCAGGGCGGCGGCGGTGACCACGGCGTCGAGCCGGCTCAGGCAGATCAGCGCGAGGACGCAACCGAGCCGTACGTCCGCATCGAGCCGCGGCGCGCTGTCGGCCTCGACGATCAGCCGCACCGCCACGAGGAGCAGGAGCAGCAGGAGCGCCGACTCCATGCCGTTGAACGCCAGGTGGCGCACACCGAACGCCAGCACGCCGAGGACGGCCACCGCGCCGATGGCGCTGACGTCACTGCCGTACCGGCGGCCGATCCGCAGGCCCTCCCGGACCACGCCGACCCAGATCGCGCTCTGGATCACGACGACCGCCACCACCAGCGCGTCGCGACCGCGGACGACCGCGGCCACCGGAACGAGGACGGCGAGCCAGAGCGGCTGATAGCCGTTCGTCGGCACGAGCCCGCCGAACGTCGAGCCGTCTCCGGCGGCGAGGTGCCGGGCCACACCCAGGTAGTAGTACGCGTCGTCGTCGATGAAGCGGAGCCACCGGCCGGGCCCGTTCAGGGCGAGGAAGGCGAGATAGGTAACGGGAGGCACCGCGGCGAGCGCGACCTTCGCACAAGTCATCCACGGGGAGGATCGACCCACTCGCCCGGCGGCCACACCCGGACCAGATGCCAGCAGCAAGTCCCAGACCCCCAACCTGTCGTCGCCGAGGCTGCGTGCCGAGCCCCGTCTCGGTGGTCCAGTGTCGCGCTGGTCAGTGCGCTGTCGTCGTCGGACAGTGGGCCGGTCCGTAGCTGCCCGTGTCTTGGGGTGTTCCGATCCGTCCGTGCCTGGCGAGGCCCGGGTAGCGATGGCGGGAGAGGTGCTGGCTGCGGTCCTGCCCGCCATCGCCGCGTCGGTCGCTAGACGGGCGCGAGGACCTCGTGCACGGTCGATGACGAGAACCCGGCCCTCACCCCACCACCGGCGACGCGGATGCGGGTGCCGTCCAGCACGGGGAAGATGCCATGGCGGGCGGTGGGCATCGGCGGGCCGGCGCGCCAGGTGTTGGTGGTCGGGTTGTAGACGTCGACTCGGTTGTAGACGCCGTCCGCGGTCGCTCCCGCGCCGGTGCTGGTCTCGCCGCCCATGACCCAGAACTCGCCGTTGGTGAACACCGCGGTGCCCATGCCGCCCCTGGCCTGGGGGAGGGGTTTGAGCGTGGATCCGCTGTCGAGGCTCGACACCCACGTGTTGGTGGCCGGGTTGTAGATCTGCACGGTGTCGAAGCCGTTGGCCACGACGTTGCCGTCCCCGCTGCCGGTCCCGCGCCCGCCGAAGACGAACATCCTCGAGCCGTCGGATTCGGCGGCGGCGTGGTTGCGGCCCTGGGGCATCGGGGCGATCGCTTGCCAGGTGTTGGTCGACGGGGTGTAGCGGGCGGCCTGCGAGGTGGTCGAGGACCCGACGATGCCCCCGCTGACGTACACCTGGCTGCCGATCACCGCGGACGAGCTCGAGCCGGCGGCGAACGGCATCGGCGCGCCCTGGGTCCACTGGTTCGTCGCGGGGTCGTAGATCTGGACCTTGCCGTCCGAGCCGCCGCCGAGACCGCCGAAGAGGTAGAGCTTGCCGCCCACGACCTCCGCGGCATGGTGGTTCCCTATGAACGGTCGGGTTGCCAGGCCGCTGCTCGTCCACGTGTTGGTCGTGGTGTCGTACGCGAGCGTCACCGGGCTTCCCTCGCCGACGACGTAGAGCTTCCCGGCGACGAGGCCGCTCGCGACCTCGCCGAGCGCCACCGGCATGGGCGCCGCCGAGGACCAACTCGGCCCGGTGTTGGCCACGGTGATGCCGGCGTGGGTCAGCTGGGTACCCCCCGCGGTCAGGTCCACGGCGGCGGTGATGGTGTGTTGCCCGTCGGGCAGGCCTCTGGTGTCGAAGGGCTTCGCCTTGGCGGGGTTGCCGCCGGCGAGGTCGTAGGGCGACTGGGTGTCCGTGCTGTACGGCGTCCCCGTCGCCCCGACGTTGTCGATGAAGAACCGCACCTGGCGCACGCCGGTGCTCGGGGTGGTCGAGACGTAGACGTTGCCGCTCACCGTCTTGCCGTCGAGCGGCTGCGGATTCTCCCGCCGCTCGCTGGTGCTCAGCACCAGGGAGTACGTCGATGTGCTCGCGACCGAGAGGGTCACCGGGACCGTGACCGAGCTGTAGCCGCTGGACGAGGCCGTCACCGCTGCGTTGTAGGTCCCCGCGGCCAGGCCCGCCGGGTTGACCGTCACCATCACGCTCGAGGGGGTGGTGCCCGACGTGGGCGCGACGGTCACCCAGGTGGCGTTGTCGGTGACGAGGTACGGCGCCGCCGCGCCGTCGCTGGTCGACAGTGCCACGTTCGCCGACTGGCTGGCGCCTCCCTGCGGGGCCCCGAAGGCGACCGAGGTGGGGCTGGCCACGAGACTCTTCGTCGGCGCGGCCTCAGGGACCACCTCGAAGAAGTCCCAGGTGGCCGGGAACGGGGGCGCCGTACCGTTCGATGTCGAGATGAGGCCCGCCGCCAGCGCCGCCGTGCCGCTGAGCCAGCCGGCCGGGATCGGCTCCGGCGCGCCGAGCGCCGTGCGCGGACCCGTGGTACCCGCCGTCGTCACGGTGAAGCTCGGTTGCACGGTGCGAGTGGCCGGGTCGACGGTGAGGTAGAGGTCGATCGCGTCGGGTCCCGGCAGCGCAACGGCGGCCTGCGGTCGGAAGGTCGGAAACCCGCTGACCTCCTTCAGGAACTCGATGCCCCCCGCGCCGCCGTTCGCGGACACGACGAGCTTGGCGTAGTTGTCCTGGTGCCCGGTGCCGATGAACAACCCCATGGACTGGAGGCCCTGCGGGGTCAGGCCCTGGAAGGGTCCGAGGACCCGCGTGTGGGCCGTGAAGCTGCCTGACTGTGGTGTGATGCCGACCTGGAAGC
Organism: uncultured Acidimicrobiales bacterium; assembly: GCA_963830865.1. Classification (GTDB taxonomy): domain Bacteria; phylum Actinomycetota; class Acidimicrobiia; order Acidimicrobiales; family VFJN01; genus ZC4RG19. The sequence goes on from CAWHNU010000007.1 coordinate 518,035, forward strand.
CGTACTCCTGCGTGTTCAGCGAGGCGAAGGCGTCACCCTCCGACACCTGATCGACGGTGGCGACCCCGGCGGCGCCGCCGGCCGTCATCTTCGCGGGGTCGTACAGCGAGTCGTAGTCGCTGGTGCCGTTGGTCATGAGCCCGGTGAACCCGAGGTTCATGAGCCCGCCGGCGAGCGGGGCGTCGTTGTCCCACGTGAGGCGGAGGGGTGTCGTGGTCGTCATGCCGTTGTTCGGGTCGATCGCAAACGGGTCCGACGTGTCCGGCAGGCCGTCGTTGTCGTCGTCGGGGTCGTTGAGGTCCGAGGTCTTGTCGCCGTCCTGGTCCGCAGGGACGTCCGCGGACGAGCACGGGCTGGTGCCGTTGTCGATCTCGTCGGCGTTCGTGAAGCCGTCCGCGTCCTCGTCCAGCGTCGTGCTGTCCGTGCCGGCGCACGTTCCGCCCCCCGAACCGCCGAAGTCGCCCGGCTCGAACACCGTGATGTTGCCGTTCCCGATGTCGGCCACCCACACGGTCCCCGGGAACACGCTCCCGTCGCCCTGGGCGACGACGTCGAGGGGGGTGTCGCCGACGTTCTGGAACAGCGCCTGGCCCGACACCAGCTGGGTGCCGGTGGAGTTCAGCTTCGCCCGGTAGATCCTGTTGTCGAAGCTGGCACTGAGGATGTCGCCCTTCAGCGCGCCGCCGAAGTTCGACGCGGTGTACTCGGTCAGCCCGTTCGTCGACGCCACGTAGGCGGTGATGTTGCCCCGCTCGGGGCCGGCGGCCCGCCAGTCGCACTCGATCGGGTTGGCGACCGACACCGGTGACTGCGGCGGGCTGCTGAACGTGTTGGCCATGTTGCCCCGGGTCGGGTTCGGGTGGCCGCCGTAACCGTTCACCTTCACCAGGTGGAACGTGTCGACATCGGTCGTGCCGGGCTCGTGGATGCCGTTGGTGCACGTTCCCGCGGGGCCCTCGTTGACCGGCACGTCCCCCCACCCCGCGTTCGCCCCGTTGTCGATCGTGTAATAGCGCCCGCTCTCGGTGATGAGCAGGTCGTAGGGATTGCGGAACCCGGGGTGGAACACCTGCACCGGGCCGCCCGGCACGAGCTTGGCCTGGTTGTTGCCGTTGTTGCCCCCGAAGGGATCGTTGGCGTCGTTGACTCCTGTCCGGGCGCTGTCGTCGAGGGTGGGCAGGTCGTAGGTGCTGTTGCCGATGGCGTCCAGGTCGACGGACAGGATGGCGGCCGAGAGGGCGTACTCGGGGAGCTTGGCGAAGTTGTTGGACGGCGCCCCCATGTTGGTGTTGCCGCCCTGCGCCGCGTAGAGGGTGTTCGTCGCCGCATCGAGCTGCAGCCCGTTGGTGGAGTGGTTCTCCTCCGAGCGCGGGAGCCCCCGCACCAGGTCGAGCTTCTGCCAGGAGCTGCCGTTCCACGTCAGCCTGCTGATGATCCCCGAGTTGGTGTCCAGGCCGGTCTCCGTGCCGGACCCCCCGCCCCCGATGCGCGGGTCGCTCGAGCCGACGTAGATGACCGGATTGGCAGCACTCCCGGCGACGAGGATCCCCGTGACCTGGCGACCGGTGACGCTCGGGTTCAGGGTGCCGTCGTCGTTGCGGTTGGGCATCGACTGGATCGACGTGATCGTCTGGGTGCCCGTGACGGCGTAGCTGTCCTTGCCGTTCCTGGCCACCCCGTAGACCTTGATCACGCCGTTCTGCTGCGCCACGTAGAGCTTGCCGTCCGGGCCGAACTGGAGTGACGTCGGCTGGCTCGACGTCTCCCCGGCGAGCGAGCTCTTCGAGAACGCGGTCGTCAGCGAGGAGACGCCCTCGCCGGTGAGCGGGATCGAGAGCGGAGAGTTGCTGCCGGTGTGGCTCACGGACAGGGTCGCCGACTTCACCCCGGTGCTCGTGGGGGTGAACGTGACCGTGAACGCCGTCGTCGAACCCGGCGTCAAGGTGACGTCCGCTGCGTCGTCGAACGAGTCGGCGAACATCGACGCGTCCGTGCCGGCGATCGTCGTCCCGGTGACGGTGATGGCGGGTCCCCGATGTCGCCGAGGTTCACCAGCTCCAGCGCCTGGGGTTGGGTCGCGCCGACCACCACCTGGCCGAGGCCCACGGAGCTCGGTGTGGCGCCCAGCTGGCCCGCGGCGGTGCCCGTGAGCTCGATGACCTCGATGGCCTTGATGGCCGGGTTCTGCACGACGTGAACGAAGTCCACGTCGATGTTGGCGTCGCTGGTGACCTGGACGCGCTCGACCACACCCTTGTTGGCCCCGACCTTGGCGAAGACGTCGTAGTTGTCGAGCACGACGTTGCCGTCGACCACCACGTCGAACACCCGGGCGCCGACGGCCTGCGCGCCGGTGAAGATCTCCGCGAAGTACAGGCGCACCTCGTAGCGCTTGCCGGCCGTGGCGGGAAAGTTCCACTCCATCTCGGGCACGGCGCCCCCGTCCCAACGCTCCGTCTGGAAGAGCTGCGCAGGCGTCCCGGCCGGGATCGACGCGTCGCTCACGTCGATCGCCGTGGTCGTGAAGAACGTCGTGTTTCCTGTCTGAGCTGCGTTCACGAACGGCGACGGCGCGCCGCTCGTATCGGCCGACCACGCGGGCGAGCCCGCCAGGCTCGTACCCCCGGCATTCACGCGGAAGGCCACAACGTCGGCCGCCTCCGCGGCGCTCGTCGGGTTCAGTAGCTGGTCGCCGACCAGCGGTGTCAGCAGAGCGACCGCGAGAACCGCAATCCAGGGGGATCGGTGCACCACGGTCCGCCCGTGATTACTCGTCCGCACCCGCGGGACCTCTCGAGTCGATCACAGTCGGTGGCTTTGACCGCGTACCGTAGCCGAACGCGGACGCCTAGGTCGCGGATAACGCCTCAACGGAGCGTCTCATTGCTCGGGCGGCGGTACGGCGGCCGAGCCGCTGGGCAGGACGCGATCAAGCTGGCTGCGTGAGTTGATGCCGAGTTTCACGAAGACCTTGCGCAAGTGGTACTGGACCGGCTCAGGTTGGCGCCCGGTCAGAATGTGATCCCGCATGGCGTCGACCGGCACCTCACCGTCGACGAAGCGATCCCAACCCGACAGCCATGACCCAGACCGTCGGGGCGCTCGTGGTTGGGGAACAGGAGCCCGACATCCCTTCCCTCCTATCGGTGAACGTTGGCATGCCACGGAATGTCGCTTGGCAGGGCAGGACCGTGTACACGGGCGTGTGGAAGTACCCGGTGCCGGGGCCGACGATGGTCCGCCGCCTCAACGTCGATGGGGACGGCCAAGGCGACCTGAACGGCCATGGCGGCGAGCAGCGTGCTGTCCTCGTGTACCAGATCCAGTCGTACTCGTACTGGCAACAACAGCTTGGGCGCGACGACTTCGGCTACGGGCAGTTCGGCGAGAACTTGACCGTCGACGGACTGCCCGACGATCAGGTCTGCATCGGCGACCGTTACCGCATCGGCGATGCTGAGTTCGAGGTCACGCAACCCCGGGTCACCTGCTATCGCGTCGGCCTCAGGCTCGGGGTGCCCGAACTGCCCGCACTCCTGGTCAGCCACCACCGGCCCGGCTTCTACATGCGCGTCCTCACCGAAGGACACGTCGAGGCCGGTGACCAGATCGTCAAGACCAGAGCCGATCCCCGTGCCCTCAGCGTGGCCGACACCGACGCGCTGCTCTATCTGCCCGACCGAGACGCGCACGAAGCTGCACCTCGCTCTACAGATCCCCGCCCTGAGCCCCGGCTGGCAGCAATCATTCCGCGAGCTGGTCTCGAGCGATGACACGGCCGCGGTCACGCAGCCGAGCGCGCCCCGAGCCCCTCTGGGTCGGCTTCCGAGCGCTGCGCGTGACCAACGTGGTTCCCGAGACGACGACTGTGTCCTCGATCTACCTTGCCGCAGTCGACGGCAGTCGCCTGCCAGCCGCTCGAGGAGGCCAGTACCTGACGCTCCGGATCGCAGGTGCTGGCCAACCCGCCCCTGTCCGCACCTACTCGCTGTCCTCCGCGCCCGACACCGGGACCTACCGGATCAGCGTCAAGCGCGAGCCGAACGGCATCGCCAGCACATACCTGAACCGCAAGCTGCAAGCCGGCGCGACCCTCGAGGCAGCAGCACCCCGGGGCGATTTCGTCCTCGACGATGCCACCACACCGGTGCTGCTCATCTCGGGCGGCATCGGTGTCACGCCGGTCCTTTCGATGCTGCACCAGCTGGCGGCCCAGCGCAGCGAACGCGATACCTGGTGGATCCATGGCGCTCGCCGACCACGCGAGCATGCGCTCGCTGCCGAGGCGCACACCCTGCTCGCATCGCTACCGAACGCGCACGAGCACCTCTTCTACAGCGACGCGACGCCAACTGAGTGCCGCCGTGCGCACGCGACGGCCGGACGCGTGACGAGAGACGAGCTCAGCCGCCTCGTCGTGCCTGCCGACGCGAGCGCCTACATCTGCGGGCCGCCAGGGTTCATGGCCGATGTCCAAGACGCCCTGATCGCTGTCGGCGTCGACTCGTCCCGCATCCACACCGAACTCTTCGGAGCACTCTCGTCGATCAATCCGGGCCTCATCGGCGAGACGCCGCCGAGCACCCCACCTACCCGCTGGCCCACCGGGAACCGGACCCCTCGTCACCTTCGCGCGCAGCGGCATCGCCACGCCGTTCGGCACCGACACGATGAGCGTGCTCGAGCTCGCCGAGGCATGCGACGTCAGCACCCGATGGAGTTGCCGAACCGGCGTCTGTCACACCTGCACCACACCGCTTCTCACCGGCGACGTCTCCTACGAGCCGGCGCCGCTGGAGCCGCCAGCCGAGGGTGAGATCCTCATCTGCTGCGCCCGGCCAGACACCGACATCGTCCTCGACATGTAAGAGAGACCACGAACGCCATGCACGCACCATCACGTCAGTCCCATGATGCCTTCCACAACCGTCGACGAGGCGACGCCCGCTCCTCAGCGACGAGCGCGGACGCAAGGGCGAGGACGTCATCGATGGGTTGCTCGACAAGCAACATCTCCATGTAACTGTCGTCAGCGACGCCAACTGGCGACTAGGCGCCGCTCCAGCGGGCGGCCTCGGCGTGGCGCCCTTGCTTCGTGAGCAGGACATGGAGGTTGTGGGCCGCACCGGCATGGCCCCGCTCGGCCGAGCGGCGCCAACGGTCCTCGGCCTCGGCGGGCCGCCCGGCCTGGTACAGCACGAGTCCGAGCACGAGGGCGGCGTCGTCGATGCCGGCATCGGCGGCCAGTCGCAGCCATGGCTCGGCCTCGTCCGGACGCCCACCTTCGGCCAGGACGATTCCCAGGTTGCCTTGGGCGCGGGGATCACCGGCCTCGGCGCCGCGTCGGAACTGTTGCTCGGCCTCTGCCGTCCGGCCGTTCGCTTGCAACACGATCCCGAGATGGTTGTGGGCTTCGCCGTACCCGCCATCCGCGGCCCGGCGCAACCAGTCCTCGGCTTCGACGTGCAGGCCCTTCTGCATCAGCACCGTGCCGAGGTCGTAGGCGGCAGCGGCGCTCCCGCCCTCGGCAGCCCGCCGCCACCAAGCAGATCCGTCGTCAGTCCGTCCACTGCGGACGAGGAGCACACCCAGGTCGCTCATGGCATCGACGTGGCCGGCCTCCGCCGCCTGTTGGAACCACCGCTCAGCCTCCGCCACGTCGCCGGCCTCGAGCGAGCGGTGGCCCCGGTCGAACGCGGCCTGCGCGTCGGCGCCGGGCCGGACCACCTCGGGCCGGTCGGCCGCATCCATGGTCCCGACGAACTCGGCGTCCGCCGCACCGCCCGCACGCACGCCTCGCTCGATCCACCGGGTCCCTTCCTCGGTCCGCCCGGACCCTTGGAGCAACGAACCGAGCACCACGGCGGACTTGGCGTGCCCGGCTTCCGCCGCCCGCCGGAACCACGGCTCGGCGTCCCGTTCCCGACCGGCGTGCAGGTCGATGACACCACGGTTGTAGGCCCCCTCTGCGTCGCCGCTCTCGGCCAGGATCTCGAAACACCGCGCCGCCTCCGCCGCCCGGTCACTGCCGACGAGGAGCGCCGCCAGCTGCCGTGCTGCGTCCAGATCGCCTCGCTCGACCAACCTGCGCAGCTCCTCCTCGCCGGCGGAGCCTCCGCTTCCTGCGCTCTTCGGCCGCAACATCGATCCCGATCCCTCTCGGTCCCCGTCGCCGCCAGCTCCCTTGGCCCTGTCCCACTCCACACTCTCATCAACCCGCCCGCACGAAGCGTCGCGTGGGCAGGTGACGTTGGGCGGCGGGCGTCAGCCGGGCGGCAGCCAGACCGGCGAGAACGATGGGTCGTCCACGACCTGGCGGAGCTGACGCCCGTCCGCCCGTGCCGCCCAGATCGTCGACGTGCGGTCGCCGAGCAGGGGATAGAGGGAAAACACGAGCCACTTCCCGTCCGGTGACCACTTCGCCGGCCCCGTGTACGCGGTCGCGACGTGGTCCGCGTCGCCCGTATCCAGGTCCACGACCCACAGGCCGGTGGCCCGGGGATCGGCGCAGACCTGGCTCACGGCGACGTGGGCGCCCGCTGGATCGACGCTGCCGAACTGCGTCCGGCAGCCTTCCGGCGCGTACACCTGCCGGGGATCCGATCCGTCGAGACCGACCGTCCACACGCCGCGGTCCCCGTCGATGGTCCGGGCCGCGTCGGCGACGACGAGCCGGTCGTCGCCGAGGAACGCGCTGCAGCCGACCGCCGCGAACGGAAGGTCGAGGGGCCCGCCGATCCGGCTGGCGGCGACGTCGACCACGTGGAGCCGGCGCTGGTCGGCGTCCGAGGTCCTGTCCACCACGAGGATCCGGTCGCCGGCCGGGTGCGAGGACGGGCAGTCCATCGGCGAGGGGCTCCGACCAGCGACCCCCTCGACCGTCCCTGCACGGTCGACGATCACCAGACCGAACTCGTCACCGTCGCGGGCGACGACGACGACCTGGTGGTCTCCGACCGGCCGGGCATCGAGGCCGACGAGGTCCTGCCACGGGGCAGGATCGGGCAGCGGTCGAACGTCCCCGCCCGCAGGGTCGGCCGTCACGAGGGCGTTGTGCCCACCCCCGGCCTGGCCGGTGACCGGGACCCAGCCGACGAGCAGCAGCCGTCCCGGTGGAGGATCCTCGCTCGTCTCCTCGTCGGGCCTGCCCGCGGCCTCGGGGGCCTGGCACCGGACGTCCAACTCGAGATGGTTGTTGCCCGCGAGCGTGACGAGCCTGTCGGCGTCGACCTCGACCCCGTCGGATCGCTGCACGACGACATCGTCGAGGACCTGCAGCGGCCAGGTTCCCTCGACATGGCCGGCCGCGATCGCGGCGCGCCGCTCGTCCCACCGCGCCACGACCGCCTCGTCCACCGCCTCCTGCGACCGGAGCTGCCGGCGCAACCGCCGCGCCAGGTCGCCGGTCGCCAGGTCGGCGATCTTGCCCAGCACCCTCCGTCGCGTGGCGAAGTCCTCCGCGAGTTGCTCGGCGTCGCGGTCGAACACCTCCGATCCGGTCAGCCGGTCGGTGACCCGGTCGAACCGGGAGACCAATGCGCACACGTCCCGAGGGAGCCCCCCGTCCGGGGTGACCGGGATCGTCCCCCCGCGCCCGCTCCCGCCGCAGGACATCGCCAGGAGCACGGCTGCCGTCACGCCGACGGGCCGGCGTGTCCGACGCCGGTCGGGCGTCGCCGGCCTCCGGCGCGCGTGCGCCAACCACCTGCGCTGCATCGAGTCCCCAGTTCCCCGACCAGGCTACGCGGCGGCTCAGGGGGCTGTGACGGCGCCGCAGGCGTCTCGTCGTGGGCGGCCAGGATCGCCCGGAGGTGGGACACGAGCCGGTCGCGCAGCCAGCGCGGGCGCTCGATCGTGAACGGTGGCCCCGCGAGCAGGGTCGGGAACAGCCAGGCCGACGAGCGGAACTCGATCTCGACGGGGTCCTCGCCGGCGAAGCGGACGACGGCCCGGTATGGCGCACCGACAGGATCGTCGTCGGGATCGCCGGCGGCGGGGGCCGTCTCGGGGCTGGGGGCGGCCGTCGCGGCGATGCGGCGGAACAGGCCGGCCAGGTCGGCCGCTCGGGATCCGGAGACGGCGTGGCGGTGGGCGATCTCGGCCAGCGTGGTCCGCTCGTCGCCGCTGAGCAGGAACGCCGGCACGAAGTAGCGGGCGTCGGCGTAGCGGTAGCCCTGCTGCGCGGCCACGTAGTCGAGCGGCGCGCCGAGCGAGTAGCGCATGTACTCCAGGTCACGGGCGGCCTGGCGGCGGGAGATCTGAACCGGGCGGCGACGGACGAGGCGTTGGGGTGGTTGCCGGCCCGGATCTGGGCGTCGATCCACAACAGCCGACGCTGGGGCGCCGTCGCGGTGGGACACGATATGTCCGATCACGATGCCAATGCTTCCCGGCCATGGACACATGCGTCGTGCTCGACGGGATCCAGCTGGGAAAGTCGCACACCGCCTACCTGCGGTGCGCCGAGGCCGTCCTTCGCCACGCCGGCTGGTGGCACGGCGACGGCGACGAGCTGGCGGTCCTCACCGGCTTCGCGTTCCACTTCATCGCCGCCTGGACGCCTGCCCAGCTCGGTCACCGCCTACGACTGGGGCCGGGTCGACGTCTCCGCGATGGCCCGGCTGGGCATCGACACCGAATGGCACGAGTGCGGCTACGAGACGACCTTCGAGCTCGCCCGGGCCCGGGCCGTGGACGACGTGCCGGCATCGATCGACCGGGGCGTGCCGGTCGTCGCGTGGGTGCCGAGCCGGGCGCTGGAGTTCGGCCTCGTGACCGGGAACGACGACGAGGACGAGGTGTTCCACATCAAGCACTGCGCGCCCGGGACGCGGGAACCGCTGCTGTACGCCAACCTGGGGCGCAAGCGGGTGCCGTGGCTGGCGTACCAGGTGTTCCACGGGCGGGCCGACGCGGATCCGTACGCTCGCGCCGTGGCGCTGCGGTACGGGTGCTCGGAGTGGTCTGACGGCTATCACCGGGGCTGAGCGACGTGACACGCTCGGACCCCACTACGCCGTCGGCGCCGCGGCCTACACGGCCCTGAGAGCGTGCCGACGGACGACATCGACACCTTCGGGCTCGGGTACATGCTGTGGACCTACGCCGACAGCAAGCGGGCCTGGCGTCGTGGGCGGCACGCACGCCCCGCCGGCGGCGGACGCCTACGGCCGTGTCGCCGCGCTGTTCCGGCGCACGACGGCGCTCGCCCCGGTGGGCGGGCGAGCCTGGACGCGGACGTCCGGGCCGGGCTCGCCCGCTGCTCGACGAGCCCGGCGCGGCGAGGCCGCGGCGGTCACGGCGCTGACGGCGGAGCTGGACGGCGGGGGCCGACGGCGCCGGTGACGACCGCCAGGGTGTCGAGCCAGCGCTCGGCGACGCGGGACCGATGCCGGGGAGGGGGCGGTCGTCACGGTCCGCGACGGTGATGGCGAGCCGCGAGGGGTTCCATGCAGAAGAATCGCGGCGATGTACGACTCGGTGGAGATGTTCAAGGCGCTGGCCTAACGGCGCGTCGGCCAGGACCAGCTGGACGGGCATCTGGCGGAGGTCTACGGGGTCGCGGTCGCCTCGGTGACCGAGCTCGACGCTGGGGTGCTGCGGGTCGATCGCGCCGATGGGACGGCGCTGGTGGCGCGTCTGTCCCGGCCGCCCGGCCCGTGAGCGCGGTCGAGGGCGACGCGGTGGTCCGGCGGTTCGTGGAGGAGCACGGCTTCCCTGCCGAGCGGTGCGTCCCCGAGCCGGTCACTGTGTCCGGGATCAGGGCGTGCTCGTCGACCGGGTTCGTCGCCGGGACGAACGGCCGGGACGACACGTCGGCGGCGACGCTGCACCGGCTGGGCGACCTGCTCGGCCGCCTGCACACGCTGCCCCCGGCGTCGGGACCGGTCGCCCGGGACGCCGGCTCGTGGCATAGCCTGTCGGTTGGGGGTGGTGACCGGGGCGAGGACGTCGCCGCGCTCAGGCGCTGCTCAGCGCCGCGGAGCCGCTCGCCCCCGCCGAGCAGCGGCCGAGTCCACCGGCTGCGGGACGAGCTGGCCGCCATCGACGTCGGTCTCGGGCTCCCTAGGGCGCTGACCCAACCCGACTTCGGCCGGCGAACGTGGTCAGGACCGGGACGGAGAGCTCGTGCTCGTCGACTGGACCGGCGCGGGACAGGCGCCCCGGATCTGCGCCCTCGGGCTGCTTTGTCCTACACGGCGCGAGCCCGGCGCTCGTCGACACGATCGTCGACGGCTACCGGCGCCACGCCGTCCTCGAACCCGAGGAGCTCGATCGCCTGCCCGACTCGATGCGGGCCTTCGGGCGATCCTGGCGTGCTGGGGGATCGTCTACTGGGGCGCTCCCCGGCCCGGGGCCTGCAGGAGATCGCCGCGGGCCGGCGCCAGCGGCGGCGATCGCAGCGCAGACCAGCACCGCGTTCCACGCTGAA
>CAWHNU010000008.1:0-81390 GCA_963830865.1 uncultured Acidimicrobiales bacterium
ACCACTCCGTTGTCGCCGGGTAGGTGAACAGCCCTGCGGACACGAACTCGGCCCGGTCGGCCTTGTCCTTGAACTGGACCATCCGCCGCAGCTCCCCGAACGCCGCGGTGCACTCCATGATCCAGCCGAGCTCGGTGTGCTCGGGCACCTGGCTCTGGGCGAACAGGGTGACGACGTCGGGGTCGAGTCCGGCGGCCACCAGTACCTGGGTCACCTCCAGGGACTTGTCCCGGAGCTCGCCCGGGTCCTTGGGGACGGTGAGCGCGTGCAGGTCGACGATGCAGTAGAAGGCGTCGTCCTCGTGCTGGCTGCCGACCCACCGCCGCACCGCGCCGAGGTAGTTGCCGAGGTGCACCTCGCCGGTGGGCTGGATGCCGGAGAACACGCGGGCCATGGGGTCGATCGTAGAGGCTGACCTGGGCCGTCCCGCACGGGTTCGGTGGGGTGCGCGGGGAACGACAGGGGTGTGATTATCATCCAGGGATGCCGTACGCGGTGCAGACCCCGGTGTTCGACGGGCCGTTCGACCTGCTGCTGCACCTCATCCTGGCCGAGCAGGTCGACCTGTACGAGGTGAGCCTGGCCACGATCGTCGACGGCTACCTGGCCGAGCTCGGGCGGATGGAGCAGCTCGACCTCGACGTGGCCAGCGAGTTCCTGCTCATCGCGGCGACGCTGGTGGAGCTGAAGAGCCGGCGGCTGCTGCCCCAGTCCGACGACCTCGACCTCGACGAGGAGCTGGGCCTGTGGGAGGAGCGCGACCTGCTGCTCCACCGCCTGGTCGAGTGCAAGACGTTCAAGGAGGCGGCCATCGCCCTGTCGGTGCTGGCCGGCGAGGCGTCGCGCAGCGTCGGGCGGGCCATCGGCGTCGACGAGCGCTACGTGGGGCTCATGCCGGACCTGCTCGAGGGGGTCACCGGCGACGACCTCCGCCGCGCCTACCTGCGGGCCATGGCCCCGAGGCCGGTGCCCGGCATCGACCTCGACCACGTCGCCCCGATCCGGGCCTCGGTCACCGACGCCATCGTCGAGCTGGTCGACGAGCTGCCCCGCGTCGGGCGGATCACGTTCCGGGACCTGACCGGCGACCTGGTCGAGCGGCTCGAGGTCGTGGTGCGGTTCCTCGCCGTGCTCGAGCTGTTCAAGCTGGGGATGGTCGACCTCGACCAGCCCCGGACGTTCGGCGACATCGAGGTGGTCTGGCTCGGCGCCCAGGACGCCCGCGACCTGGCCGAGATCGACGCGTACGACGGATGAGGCCGTGACGGCACCCCCCGAGCGCCGTCCCGCCGATCCCGCCGATCCCGCCCGACCGGCTGGGCGACGACGTCCGCCGCGAGGCCCGCCGGGCGGTCGAGGCGATCGTCCTCGTCGGCGAGCAGCCGATCGACACCAACCTGCTGGGCCAGCTCCTGGAGCTGCGGCCGGCGATCGTCGACGAGCTGTGCCGGGAGCTGGCCGCGGAGTACGAGGTCGAGGGCCGGGGCTTCCAGCTCGCCCGGGTGGCCGGGGGCTGGCGCTTCCAGTCGCACCCCGACCAGGCCCCCTACGTCGAGCGGTTCGTGCTGGACGGCCAGTCGGCCAAGCTGTCGGCCGCCGCGCTGGAGACGCTGGCCATCGTCGCCTACAAGCAGCCGATCTCCCGGGCCCAGGTGGCGTCGATCCGCGGGGTCGGCGTCGACGGCGTGATGCGGACGCTGCAGCAGCGGGGCTACATCGCCGAGGTCGGCCGCGACCCGGGGCCGGGCCAGGCGGTGATGTTCGGCACCACCCGGTCCTTCCTCGAGAAGCTGGGGGTCGACCACCTGGGCGAGCTGCCCGCGCTGGGCGACTTCGTGCCCGGGGCCGACGTGGTCGAGCAGCTGGAGCGCGGCCTACGGCCCGACGGGGCGACCGTGGCCGAGGAGCTGGAGGCGCTGGACGAGGACGGCGAGCCCGGTGAGCTCGACGGTCCCGACGGGCCCGACGCCGACGGGTGAGCGGGCCGGGCGAGGGAGGCGGGCGGGACGAGCGGGGTGAGCGGCTGCAGAAGGTCCTCGCCCAGGCCGGCCTGGGCAGCCGCCGGGCCTGCGAGGAGCTGATCGCCGCCGGCCGGGTCCGGGTCAACGGCGAGGTGGCCGTGCTCGGCGCCCGGGTCGACCCCGAGCACGACACGGTCGAGGTCGACGGCGCCGTCGTCGGCACCCGTCAGGGCCTCGTCCACTACCTGCTCAACAAGCCGGCCGGGGTGGTCACCACCGCCGCCGACCCGCAGGGCCGGCCCACGGTGGTCGACCTCGTGCCCGCCGAGCCCCGCGTCTACCCCGTCGGACGGCTGGACGCCGAGACCGAGGGCCTGCTGCTGCTCACGAACGACGGCGAGCTGGCCCACCGGCTCACCCACCCGTCGTTCGGCGTGGACAAGGAGTACCTGGCCGAAGTGGAGGGGTCGCCCTCGCGGGGCGTCGTCCGCCGGCTGCGGGAGGGCGTCGACCTCGACGACGGGCCCACCGCGCCGGCCAAGGTCGCCCTGGTCGACCCCCACACCCTCCGGATCACCATCCACGAGGGCCGGAACCGCCAGGTGCGGCGGATGTGCGCCGCGGTCGGCCACCCCGTCCGGCGCCTGGTCCGGGTGCGGATCGGTCCGCTGTCCGACCGCCGCCTGCCCCCCGGCGCCTGGCGGCGCGCTGGCCCAGGCCGAGGTGCGCGAGCTCGAGCGGGCGGCCGCCCCGGGTGCGGGTCGGAGCGCCCCCCGCCGCTAACCTCGGACCGCCATGTCTCTCGCCGTCCGCGCCCTGCGCGGCGCCACGACAGTCGACGTCGACGAGAAGGAGCACCTGTTCGAGCGGGTGATCACGCTTCTCGACGCGCTGTTCGAGCGCAACGCCATCCACCATGACGACCTGATCAGCGTGCTGTTCACCGCCACCGACGACATCCACAGCGCGTTCCCGGCGCTGGCGGCCCGCAAGTTCGGGCTCGGCGACGTGCCGCTCATCTGCGCCCGCGAGCTCGACATCGACGGGGGCACCCCCCGCTGCATCCGGGTGATGATCCACTTCACCACCGACAAGGCCCGGGGCGACCTGCACCACGTCTACCTCGAGGGCGCGCGCAACCTGCGCGACGACCTGCCCGCCTAGGTGCGCCGTCCCCCCGTACCGGGCCGGGCCGTCGTGGTGGGCACCGGGCTCATCGGCGGATCCATCGGCATGCGCCTGCGGCGCGTCGGCTGGCACGTCACCGGCCGCGACCGCGACCCGGCGCGGGCGGGGCGCGCCCGGGAGCTCGGCGCCCTCGACGCGATCGGCGACGACCCGACCGCCAGCGTCACGTTCGTGGCCACTCCGGTTCACGCCGTGGCCGACGAGGCCCGGGCCGCGCTCGCGCTCGGCAGCGGGCTCGTGACCGACGTCGGCGGGGTCAAGGCGTCGATCGTCGAGGCCGTGTCGGACTCCCGGTTCGTGGGCGGCCACCCGATGGCCGGCTCCGAGCAGGAGGGCGTCGACGGGGCCACCCCCGACCTGTTCGAGGGCGCCACCTGGGTCCTCACGCCGACCGAGGGCACCGACGCGGCCGCGTTCGCCCAGGTCCGCCAGATCGTGGGCACGCTGGGGGCGGAGGTGGTGGCCCTGCCGCCGGAGCGGCACGACGAGCTGGTTGCGGTCGTGTCCCACGTGCCCCACCTGGCCGCGGCCACGCTGATGGCCCTCGCCGACGAGCGCAGCGAGGAGCACCGGGCGCTGCTGCGGCTGGCCGCCGGCGGGTTCCGGGACATGACCCGCATCGCCGCCGGGCACCCGGGCATCTGGCCCGACATCTGCAGCGACAATCGCACCGCCATCCTCGCCGTGCTCGACGACCTCACCGCCGCGCTGGTCAAGATGCGGGAGGTGGTGGCCGACGACGACCGCAAGGAGCTGCTGGCGACGCTGGAGCAGGCCCGGGCCGCCCGGGTCAACCTGCCGGCCCGGTTCCGGACGGCGGCCGATCTGCGGGAGGTCCGCATCCCCGTGCCGGACCGCCCGGGCGTCGTGGCCGACGTCGCCATCCTGGCTGCGGACCTGGACGTCAACATCGTCGACCTCGAGATCGCCCACTCGACCGAGGGCCCCCAGGGCGTGCTGGTGATGCTCATCGAGAGCGGCTCGGTCGAGCTGTTCCGGGGCGGCCTGCTGGCCCGGGGCTACCGGCCCGCCGTGCTGCCCGTCGACCTGCCGTGACCGGCGCCGCGGTGGCCGCCGTGAGGCCCCGGCCGGGCCCGCTCGACGCCACGGTCCGGGTGCCGGGGTCGAAGAGCCTGACCAACCGGGCGCTGGTGTGCGCGGCGCTGGCCGAGGGCACGTCCACGATCGAGGGCGCGCTCGTGGCCGACGACACCGCCGCCATGCGGACCGCGCTCGCCGCCCTGGGCGCGGGCATCGCCGGCGGTGAGGGCGACACGACGCTCACCGTCCACGGCACCGGCGGGCGGCTCCGGCCCGGGCCCCTCGCCCTCGACATGCGGCTGTCGGGCACCACCAGCCGGTTCGTGCTGCCCGTCGTGGCGCTGGGGGAGGGGGACTACCGGGTGGACGGGGCCCCGCCGCTGCGGGCCCGGCCGATGGGCCCGGTCCTCGACGGCCTCCGGGCGCTGGGGGCCGGCGTCACCGGCCATGGCGAACCGGGCCACCTGCCGGTGACCGTCACCGCGCCCGGCGGGCTCGCGGGCGGCGAGGTCGCGGTGGCCGGCGACACGTCCAGCCAGTTCGTGTCCGGCCTGCTGCTCGCGGGCCCCTACGCCCGGCGTGGCATCCGGCTGCGGGTGACGACCCGGCTCGTGTCCCGCCCCTACGTCGAGCTGACGACCGCGGTCATGGCCGAGTTCGGGGTGGACGTCGCCCCGGACGTCGTCGGGGTCGGCGCCGTGCTGGCCGTGCCGCCCGGCCGCTACCGGGCGACCGACTACACCGTCGAGCCGGACGCCTCGACCGCCTCCTACTTCCTCGCCGCGGCGGCCATCGTCGGCGGACGGGTCACGGTCGAGGGGCTCGGGGCGGCCAGCCGCCAGGGCGACGCCCGGTTCGCCGATCTGCTGGCCGCCATGGGCGCCCGGGTGGCCCGGACCGCCACCGCCACCACGGTCGAGGGCACCGGCCGCCTCGCCGGGCTCGGCGACGTCGACCTGGCCGACATGCCGGACATGGCCCAGACCCTCGCCGTCGTCGCCGCGTTCGCCGACGGGCCGACCCGGGTCACCGGCGTGGGGTTCATCCGGGGCCACGAGACCGACCGCATCGCCGCCGTCGTCACGGAGCTGGCCCGGGCCGGCGTCGGCGCCCGGGCGGAGGACGACGGGTTCGTCATCGAGCCCCGCCCGGTCGGCCCGGCCCGCATCCGCACCTACGACGACCACCGGATGGCCATGAGCTTCGCCCTGCTCGGCCTGCGGGCGCCGGGCATCGAGATCGACGACCCGGGCTGCGTGGCCAAGACGTTCCCCGGGTTCTGGGCGGCGCTCGACGGGCTGTAGGGTGCGGTCCTCGTGAGCGAGCGAAGCGAGCGAACGATCAGCACAGTGCCCTACTCGGCACGAAGTGCCGATCCTTCACTCGCGCGCATCCCGAAGGGTGCGCCAGTGAAGGTCATCGCGATCGACGGGCCTGCGGGCTCGGGCAAGTCGACAGTGGCGCGCCGCCTGGCCGACCGGCTCGGGTTGGAGTACCTCGACACCGGTGCGATGTACCGGGCCGTGACCTTCGCCGCCCTCCGCCGGGGCATCGACCCGGCCGACCAGGGCCCGGTCGAGTCGCTGGCCCGCAAGGTCGAGCTCGACGTCGGCCCCGACCGGGTGACGGTCGACGGGGTCGACGCCACGATCGAGATCCGGGGCCCGGAGGTGTCGCGGGCCGTGTCGCTGGTGGCCGCCAACGCCGGGGTCCGCACCGAGCTGGTGCGGCGCCAACGGGAGTGGACCACCGCGCGGGGCGGCGGGGTGCTCGAGGGCCGCGACATCGGAACGGTCGTGTTCCCCGACGCGGTGCTGAAGGTGTACCTCAGCGCCCGGCCGGAGGTGCGGGCCGAGCGGCGGGCGGCCGAGGTGACCGGCCTCGACTACGAGACCGTGGCGGCCGACATGGCCCGGCGCGACGCCCTCGACCAGGGCCGGTCGGCCGACCCGCTGCGGCGCGCCGACGGCGCGGTCGAGATCGACACGAGCGACATGACGGTCGACCAGATCGTCGACGAGCTGGTCCGGAGGATCGACGATGCCTGATCCCGCAGCGTCCCTGGAGCCTGCGGAGGCGGCGGAGGCCCCGGCCGCGGTCCGGGCCCGGGCGGTGGAGGTCCACCCGCCCACCCGGCTCGAGCGGACGTCCTACGCCATCGTCCGGGGACTGTGCCTGGGCCTGGCCAAGCTGCTGTTCCGCGTCGAGGTCCGGGGGACCGACAAGGTCCCGGCCAGCGGCCCGTTCGTGCTGGCGCCAGTGCACCGGTCGAACCTCGACTTCCTGCTCGCCTCGTTCGTGGCCCGGCCCCGGATGCGGTACATGGGCAAGGCGTCGATCTGGAACTGGGCGCCGCTCGGCCGGTTCGTCTCGCTCCTGGGGGCGTTCCCGGTCCACCGGGGGACGGCCGACCGGGAGTCGCTGCGGACCTGCCTGGAGATCATCGAGAACGGCGAGTCGCTGGTCATGTTCCCCGAGGGCACCCGACGTTCCGGCGACGAGGTCACCGACCTGTTCGACGGCCCGGCCTACGTCGCCGCCCGCACCGGCGTGCCCCTGGTGCCGGTGGGCATCGGCGGGTCGGCCGAAGCCATGCCGGTCGGGTCCAAGCTCATCCGCCCCCACAAGGTCGTGCTGGTGGTGGGCGACCCGATCCTCCCGCCGGTCGGCGACGGCACCGGCCGGGTGAAGCGCCGGGTGGTCCGGGAGATGACCGAGCGCCTGCGCGACGAGGTCCAGGCCCTCTACGACGAGGCCCGGCGCCTGGCCGACTGAGCTTCAACGCCGGGTAGCTCGGACGGCTCAGCGGCTGCCGATTCCTTTGTGCGGTGGCCGAGGTCTACATGGTCGCCGGTGCGGCCCGCCGAAGAGGCCGGCCGCGATGAGGCAAGCCGAGGAAAGAAGGTTGATAGCCGTGAGCATTCCCGCGACCACGTGCGCCCTGCAGCAGACCTCGTTGAACGGTCCGCAGGACATGCGTTTGATCACCGACGCGCCGGTGCCGAGCCCTGGCCAGGGCGAGGTCCTGATCCGGGTCGCCGCCGCCGGTGTCAACTTCGCCGACATCTCGAGGGCCTACGGCACGTTCCTGGGCGGCCCGCAGCCACCATATCTGGCTGGTTTCGAGGCCGCCGGAGAGGTCGTGGCGGGGGGCGAGGCGGTGACCGGTCCACGATCGGGGACTCGCGTCGTCGGCGTTGGACACGGAGCTTTCGCCGAGTACATGGTCCTGCCCGCAGCCGCGGCGGTGCCGGTGCCGGCTGGCTGGACAGCCGAGCAGGCGCTGGGCCTGGTCGTGAACTGGCCCACCGCACTTGCCGCGCTCAAGCCCCTGGGCCACATCGCCAGCGGGGAGACGGTGCTGGTCCACGCTGCGGCGGGCGCGACCGGCCAGGCCGCGGTGACGATGGCCAAGCACTACGGCGCGACGGTCATCGCCACCGCCTCGCCGAGCAAGCACGAGACAGTGCTGGCACTCGGCGCCGACCATGTCCTGGACTCCCTCGATGGCGACCTCGCCGACGAGGTGCTGCGGCTGACCGGTGGTGCCGGTGCCGATTTGGTGCTGGAGTCGGCGGGCGGTGCCACCTTCAATGCCAGCCTGGCCGCGGCCAAGCCGGTCACCGGCCGGGTCATCGTCTACGGCGTGGCAGGCGGCGAGGTCGCGATCACCAACTGGGAGCTGGTGTACAAGCACCAGGTCCACATCATCGGCCTCAACATCGGCGTGCTGATCCAGGCCGCACCTCAGATCTTCGGCGAGCTCATGGGTGAGCTGTTCGCCCTCATCGCCGCCGGCGTCCTCGGCCCCGCTCGCCCCACCGCGTACGACTTGGCCGATGGCCCAAAGGTCCTCGCGGAACTGGAAGCCAGGGCGACCGTCGGCAAACTGGCCCTGCGGCCCTGACAACCCGGCCACCCCCTGGATGCCCGCTGACCTGGGTTTCGATTCCTTCGCAACGGCGTCCCGGTCGTAATGGGTGACGGTCCCGACCGGCGGGACCGGTCCGGACAAGGAGGAGCGCATGGCAAGCAAGCAGTCCGCGGCGGTGGTGGAGCCGTCGATGGACGACTGGGATGCGATCGCGCATCCGGCCGACTGGCCGCGGCCTAGCCTCGCTGCATGACGCCGCACGTGCAGGAGGCGGCGAACCAGGACCGGTTTGCTGCCGAGACCGAGCGGTTCCGCCGGGAGCTGTTGGCGCATTGTTACCGCATGGTCGGCTCGGCGCATGACGCCGAGGACCTGGTGCAGGAAACGTACTTTCGGGCCTGGCGTTCCTACGCTGGCTTCCAGGCCCGCGCGTCGATTCGGACCTGGCTCTACAAGATCGCCACCAACGTCTGCCTGACAGCGTTGGAGCCGCGCCGGATCCGGATGCTGCCCTCGGGCCTGACAGGTCCTGACGACGGACCCGATCGCCCGCCGAGTCACGTCGCGCCGGGCGAGGTCTCGTGGCTGGAACCCTTGCCGGACCGATGGATCGCCCCGGCCGCCGACGATCCGGCCGCGGTGGTGATCGCGCGCGAG
The DNA here is from genome assembly GCA_963830865.1 of uncultured Acidimicrobiales bacterium. Classification (GTDB taxonomy): domain Bacteria; phylum Actinomycetota; class Acidimicrobiia; order Acidimicrobiales; family VFJN01; genus ZC4RG19. The sequence goes on from CAWHNU010000008.1 coordinate 8,722, forward strand.
TCGCTACGGCTGGCGCTCATCGCGAGCCTGCAGCACCTGCCCGCCCGCCAGCGCGCGATCCTCATCCTGCGCGAGGTGCTGGCGTTCTCTGCGGCCGAAACTGCAGAGATCCTCGGCACCACTACAGCGGCGGTGAAGAGCGCTCTGCAGCGCGCCCGCGCCCGGCTGGACGAACTGGAGCCAGAGCCCGAGGAACTGCTCGAACCGACCGACCAGCGGGCACGTGCGCTGCTCGACGGCTACATCGCAGCCTTCCAGCGCTCCGACGCCGGTCTGCTGGAACAAGTGCTGCGCACGGACGCCACACTGGAGGCGACGCCATTCCGCGACTGGCAGGCCGGCCGGGTGAAGTGCATCCACATGCTCGACACCTACGTGCTGGGCGCACCGGGCGACTGGCAGATGACCGCCACCACAGCCAACGGCCAGCCCGCCGCCGCCGTGTACCACCGGGACGCGGACAACACGCTCCAGGCCCACGGCATCGTGGTGCTGGCCCCAACCGCCACCGGTGTCTCCCGCGTGATCGAGTTCCACGATCCGGCGCTTGTCGCCACGTTCGGCTTCCCGGACGTGCTCGCGGAATGATCCCGACCGGGCGTGTCCAAGGCTGCGGCGGGGGCTGGAAGCGGTCCCGCGCGCCCATGGCGCGGGGCACGGCACGCGGCGCTGTCCGCCTCGAGGCCGACCACCGGTAGGTTGCCGGCCATGGAGCCCGTGGTTCCCCTGCCCGGTCCCGTCGAGGTCAAGCTCACGCGCCCCGACGCCGCCGAGGTCGCCGCCACCGCCCGGGGCATCGCCTCGATGGTCGCCCCCGGCTCCGGCCTCACCGACCTGCAACGCCTGCTGCTCGAGGCGCTCTTCCCGGCCATGACCGATCACCCGGTCGACCTCGCCGCCCTCGAGCCGGTCAGCGTTGCCGAGGCCGCTGAGGTGCTCCGGCCCCGCAACCTGCAGTTCCGCACCCGGGGGGTGCAGGTCGCCCTGCTCGCCGGGTTGATCCTGCGGCCGCTGCCCGTCGACGTGGCGGACCGCATCGAGCGGTTCGCCCGGGCCCTCGGGGTGGACGAGGGCATGGTCGACGTGGCCCGGCGCTTCGCCGCCGGCTCGCTCGGACTCGCCGCCGTCGACTTCCAGCGCAACGGCTACACGGCGGACTGGTCACCGGGCGACCGCCACGAGCTGCACACGTCCACGGAGCTGGCCTCGGCGTGGGACCTGGCGGTCGACGACCGGGCGCTCGCCGACCGGTGGGCGGCGCTCGCGTCGCTGCCCGAGGGCTCGCTGGGGCGGGGCGTGTGGCAGCTCTACCAGGCGCGCGGCTTTGCCTTCCCGGGGCGCCCGGGCTCGGCGCCGCCGTTGCTCGCCCAGCACGACTGGGTCCACGTGCTCGGCGACTACGGCACCACGGTCGAGTCCGAGCTGGAGGTGTTCGCGCTCATCGCCCGCGCCAACGACGACATGCGGGCCTTCTCGCTGCTGGCGATGGTCGTCTCGTTGTTCGAGACCGGCTACCTGCGCACGGGCGCCGGGCTGTTCGAGTCCGATCCGGGCCACCTGTCGGTCGGGCGGTCGATGGCCCTGCGGGTGGCCGACGCCATGCGCCGGGGCGCGTGGTGCCACGATGACGCCATGGGCAGCGACAGCATCGACTTCCTCCGCCAGGACTGGTTCGAGCTGGCAGCCCTGCCGCTCGACGAGGCGCGGGCGCGCTTCGGCCTGCGGCCCAAGGCGCCGGAGGCCGTGGAGGCCGGCTCGGTGGGCCCGTGGGAGCGCGGTGGCATCAGCCCGTTCCAGGTCGGCGCCGGCCGGGACGTCGCGACCCGCGAGGGCCGTCCCTACGAGCCCTACGGCGCCGCGCCCGCAATGCGGGGCTGACGTCAGGCGAGCAGCGACAGCACCTCGCTCGCCTCCAGGCGTCGGTCGTTGAGGGCCGGGCGGCCGGGGACCGAGCCCCCGAGGGCGAAGGTGGCGAGGACGTCGACGCCGGTGAGGAGATCGCGCAGCTCACGGGGCGGCGGGAAGTACTCGTCCTCGTCGGTGATCCGGATCTCCTCGACGCCGTGCCGGGGGGCGAGCCGGGCGATGACCGCGTCGACGACGTCCTCGGGCGCCGACGCGCCGGCGGTGACGCCGACGGTGCCACCGACGTCGGCCGGCAGCTCGTCGGGGCCGTTCACCCGGTAGACCCGGGCGCAGCCCGATTCCCGGGCCAGCTTCTCCAGCGCCCGGGTGTTGGACGAGTTGGCCGACCCGATCACCACCACCGCGTCGCAGCGGGGGGCGATCTCGGCCAGGGCCGACTGGCGGTTGGTGGTGGCGAAGCACAGGTCGCTGCGGCCCGGGCGCCACAGGCCCGGGAACCGCTCGGCCGCCCGGTCGGCGACGGCCGCCCAGTCGCGGTGCGACAGCGTGGTCTGGGCCAGCAGGGCGACCGGCCGGCCGCCGGGGGCATCGAGGGCGTCGACCTCGGCCACCGACTCGACCCGGTCGATGGCGTCGGGGGCCACGGCCATGGTGCCGACCGCCTCCTCGTGGCCCTCGTGGCCGACGTAGACGATGCGGTAGCCCTTGCCGGCCCGGGTCTTGACCTCGTGGTGGACCTTGGTGACCAGCGGGCAGACGGCGTTGACGACGTAGCTGCCCCGGTCCCGGGCGGCGGCCACGACCTCCGGGGCCGAGCCGTGGGCCGACAGCATGATCGGCCGCCCCAACGGCACCTCGGCGATGTCGTCGACGAACACGACCCCGACGTCCCGGAACCGGTCGACGACCAGCCGGTTGTGGACGATCTCGTGGTAGCAGTAGACGGGCGGCTCGAAGGCCCGGACCATCCAGGCCAGCGCCTTGATCGCCATCTCGACCCCGGCGCAGAACCCCCGGGGAGCGGCCAGCAGCACCGTGTCGACGGCCGGGTCGCCGGTGGCGCGAGCGGTGTCGGGTGCGGCGTCGGGCATGGATCCACGCTACCGGGGGCCATGCCTGGCCCTTTCGCAGAGGCCTCGGACGCGGCCATGGTGCGGCATGGGTCACGTCGCCGCCGGATGGGCCACCGACAGGGGGCCGCGCCCCGACAACCAGGACCGCTGCGCCGCCGCGCCCACCTGGGCGGTGGTCAGCGACGGCGCCGGCGGGCACCGGGGCGGTGGGTTGGCGGCCACGCTGGTCGTCGGGGCGGCGGCGGCCGTCCTCACCACCGCGGGGGCCGCGACCGCCCCGGGGGCGCCGAGCGGGCGGTGGTGGCGGCCGTGGCCGCCGCCCACCGGGCCGTGGCCGAGCGCCAGGCCGCCGACCCGGCGGTGGGCGACATGGCCGCCACCGTGACCGTGGCGCTGGCCGAGCCGGGCGGCGACGCGTGGCTGGTCGCGAACGTGGGCGACTCCCCGGCCTGGCGGATCGGCAACGACCGGGTCGACCACCTGACCGAGGACCACAACGCGGCCGCCGAGCTGGTCCGGGCGGGCGCGATCACGGCCGACGAGGCCCGCCGCCATCCCGGCCGGCATGTCGTCACCCAGGCGGCGGGAGGCCGGGAGCGGCCAGAGCCGGCGGTCAGCCGGGTGGTGCTCCGGCCGGGAGACCGGCTGGTGCTGGCGTCGGACGGGGTGGCGGTGCTGCCGGAGGAGGCGATCATGGTGGCCGTGCTCGCCGCCCCGACCCCCGACGCCGCCGCCCGGGCCGTGGTCCACGCCGCCCTGGCCGCCGGCACCCGGGACAACGTGACCGTGGTCGTGCTCGCCCGGTGACGCTCCGGGTGCGGGCCCACCCGGGCCCGTGGACGGCCAGCTTCGACCGGCCCGGCGCCGTGCGGATCGGGCGGGGCCGGGCGGCCGACGTCCGGGTCGGGCACCAGCGGGTCCAGGGGCGGTGGACCGTGTCGAAGGAGCACGTCGAGGTGCGGTGGGACGGCGCCCGCTGGCGGACGGTGAACGTCAGCGACAAGCCGGGCCTGCTGGCCGTGTACGAGCCGGGGTACGAGGAGGTGCCGCTGGAGCCCGGGCGGTCGTGGGTGCCGGTGCGGCACCGCTGGAGCTACGCCCTGGGCCGGCCCGGCGACCGGTTCCACGTCGTCTGCGTGACGAGCGACCACGCCGGGCCGGCGGTACTGCCGCCGAGCGCGGTCGCCCTCCCGGGCGACGCCGCGCCCGACGGGGGGGCCGAGGGCGACGACGAGCCGACCGCCGGCCTCGACGGCACGGTCGCGCTCAGCTTCACGCCGCTGGAGCGGGACGTCATCGTCGCCTACTACGCCCCGTTCGCCGAGCTGCCCCGGCCCGCCACCCTCGAGCCCCGGCCCCACGACGAGGTCGCCCACCGGCTCGGCCGGTCACGGGACTCCACCCGCAAGGCCATCGAGCGGGTCAACCAGAAGATCCGGGCGGCGCGGGACGCCCCCGCCATCGCCACCGGGCGCAACGTGTCGGCCGACATCGGCCGGTGGCTGGCCCGCAGCGGCGCCCTCGACCCCGACCTGGTCCAGGCGGACTGACCCCGGGCCGCCGCGGCGGGGCCGTGACGACGCTGGGCTGACACGAGCCGCAGCTCGGTGCCACAGTGCGATCTACCGGTGCCCCAGGCACGGCGGCGCCCGACCGTCACCCCCAGCCCGTAGACTGTCCTGCCTATGTCGTCTCCCCGTGTCGTCGCCGTCGCGCCCGGTTCCCCGGCCGCGCGCGCCGGCCTGGCGGCGGGCGACGAGATCGTGTCGATCAACGGCGAGGTGCCCCGCGACCTGCTGGAGTGGCGCGCGCTGGTCGACGAGCCCGACCTCGACGTCGAGGTCCGCCGGGGCGGCCTGGAGACCGGGGTGGCGGTGGTCAAGCGGGCGGGGGAGCCGCTCGGCGTCGACGTCCACTCCGCCGTGTTCGACCGGGTGCGGACCTGCGACAACCACTGCGAGTTCTGCTTCATCTACCAGCTGCCGACCGGCCTCCGGCGCAGCCTCTACCTCAAGGACGACGACTACCGGCTGTCGTTCCTGTACGGGAACTTCACCACCCTGACCCGGTTCACCGAGTCCGACCTCGAGCGGGTGGTCGGCGAAGGGCTGAGCCCGCTGTACGTCAGCATCCACGCCACCGACCCCGAGGTCCGGGCCGCGATGCTCCGCAACCGTCGGGGCGCGACCAGCCTGCGGTGGCTGCGGGCGCTGCTCGACCACGGCGTCGAGGTCCACGGCCAGGTGGTCGTGTGCCCCGGGGTGAACGACGGCGCGGTGCTGGACGACACGCTCGCCGGCGTGCTCGACCGCTATCCCGAGCTGGCCTCGGTCGCAGTGGTCCCGCTGGGGGTGAGCCGGTTCAACACCGAGGCCCGCATGCGCCCCCACACCCGGGACGAGGCGGCCGCGGTGGTCGATGCGGTGGCCGACTGGCAGGACGTGTTCCTCGCGGTGCTGGGCCGGCGGCTGGTGTTCGCGGCCGACGAGTACTACCTGCTGGCCGACCGGCCGTTCCCGCCGGCCGCCCACTACGGCGACTTCCCCATGCACGAGGACGGCATCGGCATGGCCCGGGCCTTCGAGGCCGAGCTGGCCGGCGGGGCCGGGCCGGACCGGTCCGGCGACCCCGAGCGGGGCGGCTTCTTCCGCTCGGCCGACACCGGCTGCGGCGTCGCGGTCGCGGCCGCCGGGCGAGACGTGTCGGGGTCGAGCGACGCCGACTACGAGCCCTACCGGGCGGTGCGGGCCACCGGCGAGCAGCTGCTCCGCATCGCCCCCAGCCGCCGGGCCCCGGTGGCGATCCTGACCGCCCCCTACGGCGCCCGGGTGCTGGAGCCCCTGGTCGCCGGCCTGGAGCGGCCCGACGTCCGGGTCGTGACCGTCGACAACCGCTACTTCGGCGGCAACATCGGCGTCACCGGGCTGATGGTGGGGGAGGACCTCGCCCGGGTGCTGGCCGCCGAGCCGGCGGGGCACCGCTACCTGGTGCCGGACGTGTGCCTGACCCAGGGCGTGTTCCTGGACGGCACGGCGCCGGCCGACCTGCCCCGCCCGGTCGAGGTCGTGCCCACCGACGGCGCCGCCCTGCGGGCCGCGCTCGGGACCGGGGCCTGACCGTGCCCCTTCCGGTGGTCGCCATCGTGGGCCGGCCCAACGTCGGCAAGTCGACCCTGCTCAACCGGGTCGTGGGCCGGCGCGCGGCGATCGTCGAGGAGCAGCCGGGCGTCACCCGCGACCGCAAGGACGTCGAGGCCGACTGGCTCGGCCGCCGCTTCCGGCTGGTCGACACGGGCGGCTGGGTGGTGGGCGGCGACGACCTCGACGCCAAGGTCAGCGCCCAGTCCGAGCGGGCGATCGCCGACGCCGACGTCGTGCTGTTCATCGTCGACGTCGTCACCGGCTCCACCGAGGACGACGCCCGGGTGGCCGAGCTGCTGCGGCGCTCCGGCAAGCCGGTGCTGCTGGTGGCCAACAAGGTCGACGACACCGGGCGGGAGAACCAGATGTGGGAGCTGATGACCCTCGGCCTGGGCGAGCCCCACCCGGTGAGCGCGCTCCACGGCCGGGGGACCGGCGACCTGCTCGACGCCGTGGTCGCCCTATTGCCGCCCCCCGCCGACGACGAGGCCGGCGGCGACACCGGGGACGTCGGCGCCGCCGGGGACGGCGAGTCCGAGGGCACCATCGCGGTGGCCATCGTCGGGCGGCCCAACGTCGGCAAGTCGACGCTGTTCAACCGGCTCATCGGCGACGACCGGTCGGTCGTGCACGACCTGCCGGGCACCACCCGCGACACCATCGACACGGTGGTCGAGACCGAATTCGGCCCGCTCCGCCTGGTCGACACCGCGGGCCTGCGGCGCCGGTCGAAGATCGGCGAGGGCACCGAGTACTACTCGCTCGTCCGGGCCCTGCAGGCGGTCGACGAGGCCGACGTGGCCCTGCTGGTCATCGACGCCACCGACGGCGTCACCGGCCAGGACCAGCGGCTGGCCGAGCGGGTCACCGCCGCCGGCTGCCCGGTCGTCGTGCTGCTCAACAAGTGGGAGCTGCTCGACGCCGAGGGCCGGGCCGACCTCCGCTGGCAGGTGAGCGACAAGCTGCGGTTCGTCGGCGACGCCCCGGTGCTGCCGATCACCGCCCTGTCGGGCAAGGGCGTCCACAAGCTGCTGCCCGCCCTGGCGGCGAGCATCGACGCCTACCACCGCCGCATCCCCACGAGCCGGGTCAACGCGGTGATCGCCGACGCCCAGTCGGCCCACCCCGCGCCCGGCGGCGCGAAGGTCCTCTACGCCACCCAGGGCGCGGCCGACCCGCCCACCTTCACCCTGTTCGTCAACCGCGAGCTGCCCCGCACCTACCTCCGCTACCTCGAGCGGAAGCTGCGCGAGGCGTTCGACCTCGGGGCCACCCCCGTCAAGCTCCGCGTCCGGCGGCGCGGTGAGTGACAGCCTCGTGACAGTCGGTACATCGGCCTCGCCGCGCCCGTTAGCATCGTGACCTACATGCAGCCGATCCTGGCCCTCGTTGGGGTCGCCTCCCTGATCGCCGCCGTCGTCTGGGGGCGGTCGACGCGCCGATTGCACGTGGTCTGGAAGCGCGTCCAGGCTGAGCACGGCCCCGAGGCGCCCGTGTCGGTGCTGGCGCGTTCGGCGTTCCGCAAGGACCTCCACTCCGCCAGCCTCTACGCCGTCCTGGCCATCGCCGCGGTGGGGGTGGCGGTGGCGGGCGAAGACATCCCCAGCCTGCTCTTCGTCCTGGTGCTGGTGCCGGTGGCGCTGTCGATCGCCTTCGGCCGCGACTTCGCCCGCGAGGCCCGCCTGGCCGAGGACCGCACCCAGGTGGAGCGGCGGGCGGAGGAGGTGCTCAGCCAGCAGGAGCTCGCGCCCAAGCGCTGGGCCGCCCGCCTGGCGCCGGAGGACCTGCCCGACTTCGCCGGCTTCGAGCTCGGCCGTGTCTACCAGGCGGGCACCGGCGTGATGGCCGGCGACTTCTACGACGTCTTCCGGCTCGGGCCGTCCCGCATCGCGGCGGTGATCGGCGACGTCACCGGGCGGGGCATCGAGGCGTCGATCACCGCGTTCCAGGCGAAGTACCTGCTCCGGGTGTTCCTCAAGCAGTACCGCGACCCGGCCCAGGCGCTGGAGGAGCTGAACACCCAGATGGCGGCGCCGGAGCGGATCGAGGAGTTCATCTCGCTCGTCGTCGTGGTGTTCGACACCGACGCCGGCACCCTCCGGTTCGCCTCGGCGGGACACCCGGCGGCCTGGCTGTGGCACGACCGCGAGGTCCGGCCGCTGCGGTCGACCGGCCCGCTGCTCATGCTCGACCCGGGCGGGCAGTACCACAGCCGCGAGATCCCCCTGAACGTCGGCGACCTGCTGCTGCTCTACACCGACGGCCTGGCCGAGGTCCGCAACGGGGAGCAGATGTTCGGCGAGGAGCGGATCGCCAACTCGCTGCGCCGCGACCCCAACGTGGCGGCCGGCGTGCTGTGCAAGAACCTGCTGGAGGCGGCGCGGGACTTCGCGTCCGAGACGATGGGCGACGACGTGGCCATCCTGGCCATCCGTCGCACCTGAGGTCGGGGCAGCCGCCGACCCCATGGCCGACCCCCCGGAGCCCGAGGTCCCGCCGACCGGGCCCGCGCCCCACACCAGCGAGGAGCTGGCCCGGGTCACCGGGCGGGCCCTGGCCGGCAACCTGGCCAAGGTCGGCGACAAGCTGGCCGCCCAGAACAAGCTGTTCGTCCGTGACCGGCTGGCCCTGCTGCTCGACGCCGGGTCGTTCGTCGAGGACGGACTGCTGGCCAACAACCAGGCCGCTGACCTGCCGGCCGACGGCGTGGTCACCGGGGTCGGCCGGGTCGAGGGCCGGCCCGTCTGCGTCATGGCCAACGACCCGACCGTGAAGGCCGGCTCGTGGGGGGCCCGGACGGTCGAGAAGATCGTCCGGCTGACCGAGCACGCCCTCCGCCACGAGTTGCCGGTGTTCTGGCTGGTCGATTCGGCGGGGGCGCGGATCACCGACCAGGTCGACCTGTTCCCCGGGCGCCGGGGCGCGGGCCGCATCTTCTACAACCAGGTGAAGCTGTCCGGGCGGGTCCCCCAGATCTGCTGCCTGTTCGGCCCGTCCGCGGCCGGCGGGGCCTACATCCCGAGCTTCTGCGACATCGTGTTCATGGTCGAGGGCAACGCGTCGATGTACCTGGGGTCGCCCCGGATGGCCGAGATGGTCATCGGCGAGGTCACCTCGCTGGAGCAGATGGGCGGCGCCCGGATGCACGCCACCGTGTCGGGCTCGGGCGACAACCTGGCGGTCGACGACGAGGACGCGATCGACCAGGCCCGGGCCTGGTTCGGCTACTTCCCCCAGCGATGGCGCGACGACCCGCCCCGGTTCGAGGCCCGGCCCCCGGCGCGGGAGCTGACCGCGGCGATGGTGCCGGCCGAGGAGCAGGTGGCCTACGACGTCCACGACGTGATCGACGCGCTGGTCGACGAGGAGTCGTTCTTCGAGAAGATGCCGCTGTTCGCCCCCGAGCTGGTCACCGGCCTGGGGCTGCTCGACGGCCGGCCGGTCGGCGTCGTGGCCAACAACCCGATGCACAAGGGCGGCGTGCTGTTCGTCGACTCGGCCGACAAGGCGTCCCGGTTCGTGTGGCTGTGCGACGCGTTCAACATCCCGCTGGTGTTCCTGGCGGACGTGCCCGGGTTCATGATCGGCACCGAGGTCGAGCGGGCCGGGATCATCCGCCACGGGGCCAAGATGGTGACCGCGGTGAGCGAGGCCACGGTCCCCAAGGTGTCGGTGATCCTGCGGAAGGCGTACGGCGCCGGCCTCTACGCCATGTCCGGCCCGGCGTTCGAGCCGGAGGCCACCCTGGCCCTGCCCACCGCCCGCATCGCGGTGATGGGGCCGGAGGCGGCGGTCAACGCGGTGTTCGCCAACCGCATCGCGGCGATCGACGACGAGGACGAGCGGGCCGCGTTCGTGCAGGCCGAGCGAGAGCTGTTCGAGACCGACGTCGACCTCTACCGGCTGGCGTCGGAGCTGGTGATCGACGCGGTCGTCGACTTCGGCGACCTGCGGGGTGAGGTCGTCCGCCGCCTGGAGCTGGCCGAGGGCAAGGACCGGGCGTTCTCCGAACGCCGCCACGGGGTGCCGCCGGTGTGACCGGGCTCCCGTCGGCGATCACCATCCGGGAGGTGGGCCCCCGGGACGGGCTGCAGGCCGAGGCGCCGGTGCCGGTGCCGTGGCGGGCCGACCTGGTCGCGTCCCTGGTGGCCGCCGGGGTCACGACGGTCGAGGTGGCCGCGTTCGTGTCGCCGAAGGCGGTGCCGTCGATGGCGGGCGCGGCCGAGGTGGTGGCGGAGGTCCGGTCCCGGCTCGACGGCCGGCCCGGGGTGACCCTGGTCGCGCTGGTGCCCAACGTGCGGGGGGCCGAGATGGCCGCGGCCGCCGGGGTCGACGCCCTGACCCTCACCGTGTCGGCGTCGGAGGCCTACAGCCGGCGCAACGTGGGCATGTCGGTGGACGAGTCGCTGGGCCAGGTGGCAGCGATCCGCGCCGCGGTCGGCGACGACCTGCCGATCGACACGGTGGTGTCGTGCGCGTTCGGCTCGCCCTACGAGGGCGACCTGGCCCCGTCCGCCGTCGCCGCGCTGGGCGCACGGGCGCTGGTCGGCGGGTCGACGTCGCTGACCTACGCCGACACGACCGGCATGGCCACCCCCCGGCGGGTCGCCGACCTGTTGGACCAGGTCGGCGCCGACGTCGGCCTCCACCTCCATGACACCCGGGGGACCACGCTGGTCAACGCCTACGCGGCGATGGAGCGGGGCGTCCGCCGGTTCGACACCGCGGTCGGCGGTCTCGGCGGCTCGCCGTTCGCGGCCGGGGCCGGCGGCAACCTGGCCACCGAGGACCTGGTCCACCTGTGCGACGACCTCGGGGTGGCGACGGGCATCGACCTGGAGGCCCTGCTGGCGGTGTCGGCCGAGGTGGCCGCCGGGGTCGACCACGTCGTACCGTCGCGGGTTGCCGCCGCGGGCCCCCGGTCCCGCCTCCACCCGGAGTGACGGGCCGTCCCCTCCGGGCCCGCGGGGCCCCACGACCGATGCCCTGGTGCCAGACCTGCAGCCGCTTCCTCAACCCCAACACGCTCCGCCCCGACGGCTCGTGCCCCGACTGCGGCCGGATGGTGGCCGACCCGCCGCCGGCCGAGCCGGAGGCCGACGCCGTGGCCCCGCAGACCCGGGCGCCGTGGCACTTCAAGCTGCTGTTGGTGCTCGTCGTGCTCTACCTGGCGTGGCGGTTCATCCAGATCGGCGGCTGGATCGTCGACTGGATCCTCTCCTGACGGTCTGTCGTCCCTCACCGCGCCATCGCGCGGTCGGGGACGACAGACCAGGACGTTCATCGCCGGGCCGGGGCTGGGACACCTGCCGGACACCGCGGGGTCGGCCGGCGTTCGCCCGGGATCCGTAGCTTGCCGGGCATGACCACGATGCCCCGCCGCTCCTTCCTCCTCCGCGCCGGTGGTGCCGGCGCCGGGCTCGCCGTCGCCGGCTCCCTGGCCTCGGTGCTCGGCCCCGGGGCCGGCGCCGTCCGCCGCCGGGTGGGCTACGGGCCGCTGGTGCCCGACCCCGCCGGCCTCCTCGACCTGCCGGACGGGTTCACCTACTTGGCGTTCTCCCGAGCGGGCACCGACCTGCTCGACGACGGCACCCCGGTGCCGGCCCTCCACGACGGCATGGCGGCGTTCGGCGGGCGCCGGGGCGGCACCACGCTCGTCCGCAACCACGAGATCGAGCCCGACGACGTGGAGGAGGACGGCGTCGCGCCGGTGCCCCACGTCGACGGCCACACGTACGACCCCCAGGGCACCGGCGGCACGACGACGCTGGTGGTCGACCGCGACCGGGCCCTGGTGTCCCACGCGGTGAGCATCGCCGGCACGGTCAACAACTGCGCCGGCGGCCCGAGCCCGTGGGGCACGTGGCTCACCTGCGAGGAGACCGACACGGTCATCGACGGGGTGAAGCACGGGTACGTCTTCGAGGTCGACCCGGATCGGGGCGGCGACCCGGCCCCGATCACCGCGCTCGGCCGGTTCGAGCACGAGGCCGTCTCGTTCGACCCGGGCGGCACCGCGTACCTCACCGAGGACGCCGACACCCCGTTCGGCCAGATCTACCGGTTCCGGCCCCGCAGGCCGGGCCGGGGGCGGGGCAGCCTGGCCGCCGGCGGCGAGCTGACCACCCTGCGCATCCCCGACCTCGACGGCACCGACCTGTCGGCGGTGACCGAGCCGGGCACGGTGTTCCGCCGGCTCGAGTGGGTGCGGGTCGACCGGCCCGACGTCGAGGACGGCGAGACCCTGCGGACGCTCTACCCGGGCACGCCGATCCAGAAGGCCGAGGGCACCTGGTGGGGCGACGGGGCGATCTGGTTCGTGTCGTCCTTCGGCGGCGGGCCGCTGGCCGAGGACGAGGAGGACCGCAGCGCGGCCGAGCACGGCGGCCAGATCTGGCGCTACGAGCCCCGGCGCGACCGCCTGGAGCTGGTCGTGCAGTTCGCGCCCGCCGACGACTTCCAGGGACCGGACAACATCACGGTCGGCCCCCACGGCTACGCGGTGATGTGCACCGACGGCGACGACGACGACCAGTTCCTGGCGGGGATCACCGAGCGGGGCGACACGTTCCCGCTGGCCCAGAACCGGCTGAGCGGCGAGGAGTTCGCCGGCGCCTGCTTCTCGCCCGACGGGCAGACGCTGTTCGCCAACGTGCAGGAGCCCGGCACCACCTTCGCCATCTGGGGGCCCTGGCGCCGCTGAGGGCGCCGCCCCGCCCCGCAGGGAACCGACTGGCGACCACGCGGCCCGGCGTTGCTACGATGGGCGTCCCCCGTCGGGCTGTGGCGCAGTTTGGTAGCGCACTTGACTGGGGGTCAAGGGGTCGCAGGTTCGAGTCCTGTCAGCCCGACCACGGTGACCAGGGCTCCGGCCCTGGTCACTCGTCGTTGTGGCGACCCTCATCCAGGCCAGGGGAGCCAGGAGGGGAGCCAATTGCACGCTCGGGGCTCCCCGAGGGGCTCTCCGACCAGGCCACACTCACTGGTCATCCCGACCAGGGCTTGCAGTTGGCCAGGGCAGGGCGCGCCGGGCTCCAACAGACCGACAGCGCAGCGTGCCTGGCAGACCTGTGGGCGCTCCAGGCACGGGCAGAGGCCGCCATTGGGGAAGGAACCGCAGCGGCGCGGTCGGTGATCGAGTCCGAGCGACACGCCGCGAAGATCGACCTGACCAACGAACCGGAGTGGGCCCGGTTCATCGACCCCGCATACCTCAACGGCGAGTACGCCCACGCCTTCCGGGACCTGGACAAGGCCGATGAGAGCGCCACCTTCGCGCAGCGTTCGGCCGATGAGGCCGCCAAGCAGCACCGCGCACGACGAGGGTCCCTCGCCCACGCCACGCTCTCCCGCGCCGCACTCGGAAGCCACGACCTCGAGGCCGCAGCTTCCGCAGCAACGACCATCGCACAACTGGCGGCAACTGTCCGTTCGTCTCGCTCGACCGAGGCAGTCCACGACCTGCGCGACAGGCTCCGACCGCATGACACATCGCCCACGGTGGCCGACTTCTTCACCGTGGCCGACACGCTGTTCCCAGCAGCGTCATAGGCCCTAGTGGTGCGTCGGCGAAATGGACAGGGTGCCTCGCCGGCCAGATTCGCCGAGACCCCCCGCCATTTCGCCGACGCACCACTAGGAACCAGGCCCAGGGCTACCGCCCGGTAACCTGTTCCGACTGTGTCGCTGTCTAAGGAGCGCAGATCCCGGACCGACCCCAGGGCATCGGGTCGCCCCTAGGAATCGGAGAGGTGTTCACCTGGTCGGAGTGGTGGCACGCTGGTCCCCTGCCCGCCACCTCCAACCACCTGCTCCCGGAGCGCGACCCCGCCTGGCCTCAGGTCCTGGCCGAGATCGACGCCTTCCTGAACGCCCATCCCGCGCCACCCGCTCACTGAGCCCAGGCGGGGAGGCTGCCCGGTCAGTCTTGCGAGTGGACGAACATGATGTCCGAGACGTCGATGGTGCCGGGCCCGGCCTCGCGCCGGATGACCAACTCGTTTTCTCCCTCGACGGCCACCCCGTTGTCGATGATCTCGTTCAGCGTGCGGGTGTTCGTGGTCTGGAATCTGTCGTCCACCACCAGCGTTCCGTTCAGGTCCATCTGCAGGGTCACGTCACCGCCGGCCGGCGTCACCCGGTACGACACGTACGGGCGGGTGTTGGTGTTCAGGCCCCGAACGACGAAGGTCTTCGTGATGTCGTTGTTGAGGCCGTCCGGGAAGTGTGTCGCGCTGTCCTGGAGGGAGATATGGTTCGTGGGCATTGGGGGGTTCCTCGCTTTGTGTCGTCGGAACCGATCGGTCGGCCCCGTCCCGGCGGTCGCCGGCGTCCGGAGCCTGCGCCCGTGCCGCTAACGAACCGTGAATCAACACATACCGGGTGATCGCCTCCGCCGAGTGCGGCCACACGATGAACGGCTGGCTGCCCGTGGACTTCCCTTGCCGCCAGCTAGTGGTGCGTCGGCGAAATGGACAGGGTGCCTCGCCGGCCAGATTCGCCGCTGGCTGCGTCCTCGTCCTCGCCGCACTGGAGTGTGCGCCTTCGTCCTGCGTCCTTGCCAGCGACGAATCTGACTCGCCGAGACCCCCGCCATTTCGCCGACGCACCACTAGGCGCGCCGACGCACCGCCATTCGCTCTGCCGAATTTGGCTCTGATGGGTCAAGCGCCCGGCCTGCGGGCGGCGCCTCCGGCGCCGTCCTCGGCCGGCCCTCAGCTGCACCATGCCACGCCCGACCACCAGTTACAGCCCGCCTGTCAACTCCCTTACGGCGGTCGACAGGCGAAGTTACGATCCCGACGAATCGTGGTTCGGCGAAGGTCCTCGGCCGGCTAACTACGCTCCGTTCGCCGCGGCCGTATCGCCATCGTCCGGCGTAGTCGATGTCAGAGCCCGAAGCCGGGGTGTCCGTATGCGTCGGCTCATCGGTCCATCCCGCACGATCCTGCGTCGTCGGTGACCGCTTCGTGTGATCGACATGGACCCGTGAACGTCGTGCCTCGATCATGCGCGAACGCCAAGGCCCCATGACCTGAGGGCCGGCACCTCTTGCCGATCTAAAGGGATAAGCCGTCGGCGTGGCTCAGGAAGAACCGGTGTCCTCGTCGGTTGCCAGGAGCAGATTGTCGACCCCCGCAAGGTGGATGACGCGGCTGACGGCTGGTGAGACGCCGGTCAGCCGAAAGGTGACTCCGGCGAGCCTGGTGTTTCCTGGGCGGCAAGGATGGCTTGAAGGCCGGCCGAGTCGGCAAAGCTGAGTCCGCGCAGGTCGATCTCAAGGGCCTCGATCAGCGTGTCTGCCAAGGCGTGCTGGACCTCGGTGGCGAGACGTGCGGTCCCGTCCATGTCGAGTTCACCCCGAGCGGATCACGACGAGGGTGCAGCGTCCCGGCGAGAGGAGACCACCAGGATCTCTTGGCCGCCTAGCTCGTCTGTCGGGAGGCCGTCCGGTCCGCTCAATGCATTCATGCCGTTCCCGGTTCGGTACGCCGACAGAGTCGTTGGTCTGCATATCACAGTTCGGCGCTGACCGGCCCGATCAACGCGGCCCCGCCCCACCGGACGGACGCCGCAGACGGGCTAGCTAGCTGTCGGTGGAGCAGATGTGCGGCGCGCACGGTGGTGCCCGAGGGTGAGGAACGCACCTGGACCAGATCACAGATCTGGTTGACGACCCAGAGACCTCGTCCTCCGACCTGGCCATCGACCGGGCGGCGCCGCCCGACCAGCGGGTCGACCACATGTCCTCGGTCGCGTACCTCGCATATCAGTGCTGCGTGTTGTCGCCATAGCCGTAGCAGGCCGCCGCCGCCGCCATGGCGCACGCTGTTGGTTGCCAGCTCGCCGGCTACGAGAGCCACGTCCGGGGCGCGGTCCGCCAGCCCCGCCGTCGACGGCATGCTGGGCCGCGAGGTGACGCACGGAGGCCAGATCGGCGGCCCCAAACTCGTACACCACGGCGCCCGCGGGCGGTTCGGGAAGCGGCTCCTGGAAGAGCCGTGTGGCCTCGGCGCCGTGATAGTGACGACTGGGATGGCGGTGACCGGCCCGGTCGATGAATCGAGTGGGTGTCCGTGGGCTTGGTCGATCACGACCGGGCTCGAGGGCCGCGGTGTCGTAGGGGCACAGCAACCAGAAGCCTGCCGTGTCAACGAAGGCCTCGTTGAGCAGAGCCTCGTGATGTCGGCACTCGACCAACTCCTCCTGGCTGCGACCGGCCCGGATCGGCTCGCTTATGCCTCGCAGGCGTTGACCGTTGGCGCTGTGCTGGTCGACGAAGGTCCGCCACGCCGGGATGATGCGGGCCGGGTTACGTCCCACGGTCGCCATGTCAGCCAACTGCACCCGCTCGGCGTCACCATCGAGGACGGTTCGCAGCGCGGCGATCTTGGCGGCATCGACCACGACCAGGATCGGCTCGCCGGCCGCGACGGCATCAGCGGATGAACGCGGCCGTGCCGGCGAGGAACTCGCTGTGGTCGGCGTAAAGGAATGCCTCGTGGCGAAAGCCGTCGTTCGATGCCACCAAACCTGATCTACCCACCGAGCCCTGCACCGATTCGCATGCATCGAACATCGACCCTACTGACAATGACCGTCGTCTGGGCGCTCATGGCATGTCCCACGCTGTTGTGGGGAAGAGAGATCGAGAGAGTCCATTTCTGGGTGGCGTCCGTGAGTCTCTACCCCAACCTCGTCGGACATTCTCCCGCTGGGATGCGGGCCGAGCCGACGAAGAAGGCTGACGAAGCCAACGGCACCCGTGCGCCCGAGGCTTCAACGACGCCCTAGCCGACTCAGCCAGCTCGGGTCGATTGCCCGCACGTGCAACCGGCGAGGTCGTCGTCGGCCGAGCCGGCGTTGGCGGGGCTGGGCGGTCAGGGTGGCGGCGAGGACGCAGATGTCGTCGCTGGTGCCTTCGGGTGCGAGCTCACCGATGACATGGTCGCAGAGCTCCTGCGCGGTGCCGGTGAAGCCTTCGACGACTCGGCGGAGGTGCGCGATGCCGTCCTGGCCGGCACGTTCGAGCGGTTCGATGAGCCCATCGGTGTACAGCAGGAAGTGACCGCCGGAACTGATCTGCGTCACGTCTTCGTGGCGGCGGGGCAGCGGGGGACGCAGACCGAGGAGGCGGCCATGAGCGATGTCGACCTGGCGCACCGCGCCGTTGGGCTCGATGATGATCGGTGGCGGGTGACCGGCGTTGGCCACGACCAGCCTGCCTCTTCCGGGATCGGCCACGACGTAGACCATGGTGGCGACCTCGTCCGTGCCCATCTGGTCGAGCAGGGTGTCGACTCGCTTGACCACATCGGCCGGGCCGAGACCGGCCAGGGCGTGCGCCAGGACCGCGACCCGCAGGCGACCCATCGCGGCGGCGGCTGCCACGCCGTGGCCGGTGACGTCGCCCACCACGAGCCCGACCCGATTGGCGTCGAGCTCGAAGACGTCGTACCAGTCGCCCCCAGCGTGGCTCCCGGCCTCACCCGGCAGGTAACGCACAGACAGGTCGAGGCCCGTGACCTCCGGCACCGCACGGGGCAGCAGGTCGTGCTGGAGCGACAAGGCGATGGCGTGTTCCCGTTCGGCGTGGTGTTGGGCTTCCCAGTAGCCGCGTTGGGTCATCTCGAAGGTCGAGAGCGCCTCGCACAGGTACGTGAAGCTCGCCGCGACCAGCCCGACCTCGGCCGACGACGCTCGCACCAACGAGCCCTTCGACCACACGACGGTGCAGGCCGACGACATCCAGGACCGACATCTCGTCCCCGAACGCCTCGCGACTGAAAGCGTGCGCGGCTTCGAGATCGACCTCGTCGCCCACGTCAACGTATCGCTCGAGCGCCGCCTCGTAGTCGGCCCCGAGATCACCCCACTGTCGTTTCACAATGCAGAGGTAATCGTTCCGCTACACGCGTGCAAGGGGAACCGGCCCTGCAACAAGTGCACGAAGCCAGTCACCGCAAGATCCTCACGGCTGGTGAGTGTGGCAGACGGGTAGGCACGGGCTACCAACCGCAGGAGCTCATGCCGTGCTCGATCCAGGGGTGTTGATCGACGAGCGCCATGAGATCGAGCAACTGTTGGGATGCGGCGGGATGGCGGAGGTGTACCGCGCCAGGGACATCAGGATGGGACGCTCGGTCGCCATCAAGCTCCTCCGGATGGTCGATCCGCACAGCCTGGGCCGGTTCCGGACCGAGATCGAGGTCCTCTCCCGCCCCGATCACCCTGGAGTGGTGCGGCTGCGCGGCACAGGATCGCACGACGGCGTTCCCTACCTGGTGCTCGAGCTGGTCGACGGTCCGTCCCTCGTCGACGTGCTGGTCGGCGGGCCGCTCGGCGTCGAGCAGTCGATCTCGATCGGACAGCAGCTGGCCGAGGCTCTGGCGACGCCGGTCTCGGCGTCGTCCATCGCGACGTGAAGCCAGCCGACGTGATCCTCCGCAGCGAGCCTGCCGGCGTCCGTTTGGCCGACTTTGGGATCGCCCTCTTCAGCGACACCACCCGGATGACGGCCACGGGCATGTGCATCGGCACGGCCGCCTACCTGGCACCAGAGCAATTGGAGGGTCAGGCGGGGCCGGCGGCGGACGTCCACGCCCTCGGCCTGGTCGTGCTGGAGTGCCTCACCGGGACCCGGTGCTACCCAGGCTCCCTTGTCGAGGCGGCCATGGCCCGCCTCCATCGGGCGCCCGTCGTTCCTGTCGAGCTGCCTGTCTCGCTGCGTTGCCTCCTGCGGGCGATGACGACTCGGGACCCTGGCCGTCGGTCGCC
Organism: uncultured Acidimicrobiales bacterium; assembly: GCA_963830865.1. Classification (GTDB taxonomy): domain Bacteria; phylum Actinomycetota; class Acidimicrobiia; order Acidimicrobiales; family VFJN01; genus ZC4RG19. The sequence continues at coordinate 27,578 of CAWHNU010000008.1, forward strand.
GGCCGAGGCGGTGGCGGACACGTTCCGTTGCCGGTCCGTCGACGGCGGTTCTTGCATCCACCGTCGAGTTAGATGTCGCGTCGCTGTCGAGCGGCGCAGCGCCGGGCTCGGCCATCCACGAGATCACGGGTCTTGCGCCTCGGCGCGGACCAGCCGGCCGAGGGTCGGAAAGTCGAGGTCAGCCGGGTGAGATGGATTCGGGTCTCCGCCCGGACGGTCCGGGCTGTGAGTGAGGATCATCGCGGTCCTTCCTACTTCGGCTGGTGGCGGCGCCGTTCGGCGCCATCGCTCCCCTAGGCCGGGCCGTGCGGGCGATTTCGTCGAGGTCGACTCCTTCGGCCACGGGTTTCTCGTGAACTATCAGGGCTAATGAGGGGCTGGACCCATCAGAGCGACCGGGGGGGATGGAAGAATTCGCCCGGGTCGTATCGTGCCTTGACCTGCAGCAGGCGGCCCTGGTTCGAGCCGTAGTAGGCGTCGGCCCACTGATCGAGATCCGGATCGGCGAAGTTCGGGAACACCCGGCCCGACCCCCAGCGATGCACCGCCGCCCAGGACTCCTGGACGTGTCGGAGTGCGGCGTGCTTGACCGTGGTCGATGCTTCGGGATCGACGACGACGGAATGCTTCAGCTGGAACAGCTCGTCGCGGTGGACGAACGCGGTCGCGTGGGCCGGCACGCGGTTGTAGGCGCCACCCCAGGGCATGAAGTCCAGCTCCCGCGCCTCACCGCGGACACGTGCCCGGCTGAACGTCTCCAGCAGCAGGCCGATGGCCTCGGGGGGCAGCGGTCGACCGAAGAACTCCGACTTGCTGACGAAGTAGGGGTGCTCCGTTTCTTCGGGTGGGGGTCCTGTCCCGGCGTGGTCTCCGGCGGTTGGCAGCTGCGCCCAGAAGCGCCGGGTCTCGGTGAACGACAGAGAGTCGAGCCAGCTCCACGAGGGATCGGCCCCGACACGGTCGACGAGCGTGCCGAGGAGTGCTTCGGCGTCGGACCGGTCGCCCAGGAACGCGCCGTAGACATCGACGGATGGTGGCCGGTCGGCGTGGTCGGTCGTGGTGATCTTCAGGCTGGTGGCCAGTTCATCGGGCCCCCTCGGCGCCCAGCTCTGCCAGGCCTCGATGGCCGCGGCTGCCCGGACGTGGGGCCATGCCACGTGGAAGTTGGTGGCGCGGGGGGCGGGCACGGTTCGAAACACGAAGGAGGTGACCACGCCGAGGTTGCCCGCTCCAGCGCCTCGGAGCGCCCAGAACAGGTCCTCGTTGTGGTCCTCGTCACAGCTGAGGACCCGGCCGTCCGCGACGACGACCTCTGCGGCGATCAGGTTGTCGCACGTCAGCCCATGCTTCCGGCCGAGGATCCCGAGCCCACCTCCGAGCGTCAGGCCGGCGATGCCGACTTCGGGGCACGTCCCGCCGGGGATGGTCAGACCACCTGTCTGCAGCGCCTCGTACAGGTCGCCGAGCCGAGCGCCAGCCCCCACAGTCGCGACTTCTTCCGTGAAGCGAACCGCGTGCATCGGTGTGACGTCGATCACGACGCCTCGAGTCGAGGACTGCCCCGCAAAGCAGTGCCCGCCGCCGCGTGGCACGGCTTCCAGGCCGTGCCGAGTCACGAACGAGATCGTCTCGGCCACGTCCTGCGGGGCACCGCAGCGCACCACGGCTCGTGGACGCACATGGTGGAACCGTGCGTTGAACGGCGTGGTCGCCTCGTCGTAGGCGGGTGAATTGGGCTGAACGACCTCACCATCGAGCGCGCTCTGCAACGTCTGCCAGTCCGGTCTCGGACCTGTCACCGGCGAGCTCCTTCCTCTACCGGATGAACCCGGCGCAGCGATCTGACCGATGTCACACCCAGTCAGCGGTAGCCGCCCACGACGGTCGCTCCCTTCGCCGTCGGGGGGATGTCGCATCGGTCGGCGAGGTCGGCCACGAAGGCTTGGAAGGCCGGCATCTCCTGCAGCGATTCGGGGTCGTCGATGTCGTGCTCGATGAAGACGTGGATGAAGCTCACGCCGTCCTCGAGTCGAAAGACCTTGTAGGTGAAACCCTCCGGCTCGCACTCGTTCAGCTCGGCGAACACTGCCTCGATCAGCTGCTCGTTCTCGTCGGCCCGCTCGGGCTTGGCCCGGTAGCGCACCACGGTCGTCTTCATCGTCTGGTCCCATTCCGCGGCCCGGCGGCTCGCTCCAACGCCTGGACTGCTCTGCCGGCCAGGATTCGTCCGGGTTGGTCACTTGTCGAGCATCACGCCTCCATCGACGGAGAGCACCTGACCGTTGATGAAGGTGTTGGTCATGAGGTGGATGTAGGTGGAAGCGACCTCGGCAACGGTGCCGAGTCGTCGGAGCGGCACCCGTTGGCTGAACCCGGCCTGCTGCTTGTCCAGCTCATCGGTGGGGACGTCGCTCCAGAAGCGGGTTCGTGCCCCCATGAAGGTGGGGGCGACCGCGTTGACTCGCCGGTCGGGGGCCAACTCGTAGGCGAGCCCTTCGACCAGGGCGCCGAGCCCAAGGTTGGCGACGTAGGTGGCGCGACCCGTCCTGTGCCCGCCCGCCGGTGCCGGCGGTGAAGGTGAGGCTGCCGCCGGCCACGAGAGCGCTCGGGGCGTGCCGGCCGACCATCCAGTTCGTCCAGAACTTCGAGTGCAGGACGTGGCGCATGGTCTCCGGCGTCGTCGAGAGGAAGCCGCCAGCCATGGAATCGCCAACCATCGACACCATGTGGTCGACCGGTGGGCGCTCGGTGAGGAAGTGGTTGAGTGCGGTTTCATCGTGCGCGTCGAGCTGGATCGCCTCCAGCCCTCCCAGGTCCTCGGCGGCCAGGGCCAGCCGTTGCGCATCGCGACCCGTGATGGTCAGCTCGGCACCTTCGGCTCGGGCCTGGCGTGCGATCTCGTGACCGATGCCGGAGCTCCCTCCGATCACGAGGACGGTCTTGCCGCTCAGGGTGGCCATCAGTCAATGGTCTCTCGACACCACACGCGGGGATGGCATGAGCGCATCCCAGCAGGGCCGCGACCGACCGTCTTGAACGAAACGGCCGTGCAGCGTTCCTGGTGGGCGACAGGGGCACCGTCGTCGTCAGGATCAACGCCTACGGGCGGTCGTGCTCGGGTCCTCGACGGATGTGCTGGCTGAGTAGCGCACGTCGCAGTCCTGCGGAGGAGGCCGCGTGGTCATGGGTGGGTCCGCAGCTGCTCCGGGTCTGCTCGAGGAACGCACTGGGCGTGAAGCCGCTGAGCCGTGAGCACTCTCGGCTCAGGTGGGCCTGGTCGGCGTACCCGGCCAGGCGTGCGAGAGCGGCCAGTGTCATGTCGGCGGCGTTCCTGGCCGAGCCGTGGCCGGTGTCGCTGAGAGCCAAGAACCCGTTGAACCGCAGGATGCGTTGGAGCTCCTTGGGGCCGTAGCCGAGGGCGGCGAGGAAGCGCCGGCGCATCTGACGCGGCGAGATGAACAGGTCGGCCGCGACCGCCATGACCTGTCCGGCCTGCCATGGCTGCAGGAGCTCGACAGCCGCCACGACCAGCGGATCGGGCTCGGACGCGTCGACCCACCTCGTGATGGCCTCCCGCTCGAGCAGACAAGCGGCGTCCTCGGCGGACGCCGCTTCGGCCAGCCGATCGCCGAGCGTGAGAGCTGACCGACCCCACAACCGATCGGCGTCGACCTCGAGGTCGACAAGTTCGGAGGCCGGCGGTCCGAGAAGCGAGGCCGCCGCGCCCGGACGGAGGCGCACCCCGACGACCGTCTCACCTCGCGCCAAGTGCGCCACGGCCGGTACGCGCCTCGGGCCGGCGACGCGGAGCACACCCGTGCTGAGCACACACGAGATCTCGACCGAGCCGTTGGGGACGGTGCGATGCTCGTAGACGGGTGCGGCGGACGAGACGTGCTGGATCCATCCGCACGACAGGAGGCGGCGGCCCTCGCGGACCGGTACCCGCTCGCGGTAGGTCTGGGTGTTCGGGGCCATCGGGGCCGGCCTCGCTGCCGTGATCACGGGCCCGCCGCCACGACGAGGAGGTCCCAGGAGCTCAGACGGCGAGCGCGAACGCGGGACGACCGTTTCGTTCAAGATCGCCGGCCGCTGCTCTGGTGCGATGGATCCATCTCGCCGCAACGACCATGACGAGGGCGCGATCTGGACAGACCGCGAAGCGACAGACACGAGGAGCGCGAAGCGACGATGACCAGACACACCGTAGGCAGCCGCGAGGAGTGGCTGGCGGCCCGACTCGAGCTGCTCCACGCCGAGAAGGAGCTCACCCGACGCAACGACGAGCTCACCCGGCAGCGACAGCAGCTTCCATGGGTGCGCATCGACAAGGACTACCGCTTCGAGACCCCCGACGGCACCGCGACGCTGCCCGACCTGTTCCGAGGGCGCTCGCAGCTGCTGGTGCACCACATGATGTTCCCCGGCTGCCCCAGCTGCTCCTCCATGGCCGACGGCTACAACGGCATCGCCATCCACCTCGAGAACCACGACGTCGCCATGACCACGGTCTCGCGCTACCCGATCGCAGAACTGACCGCCTTCAAGAAGCGGATGGGCTGGACCGTGCCCTACGTCTCCTCGCTCGGGAGCGACTTCAACTTCGACTTCGGTGTCGCCTACACCGACGAGGAGATGGCCAGCGGACCGGAGCACAACCTGCACAGCAACTGGGATCACTCCGACACGCCCCCCAGCCAGCTCGCCGCGGACGAGACCATCCCCAGCCCCAACGACATGCCGCCCCCCGACGCCGTCGGCATCAGCGCATTCGCGTTGGAGGACGGCATCGTGTACCACACGTACTCGGCCTACGCCCGTGGCGTCGACGCCATGTGGGGTATGTACCCCTGGCTCGATCGCGCCCCCAAAGGGCGCAACGAAACGGACCGGTGGTACCGGCTTCATGACGAGTACGACGATGCGTGAGTGCCCGCAGCGGACGTCGGATACCGGTGGCGACGATAGGCATGGCGTAGGCGCCGGGGACTGGACCGACCCCGCATAGCCGAGCGGGACGGCCGCGGGACGAGTCATGGAGCGATACCACATGCAGAGCCGTGACCAGGGCAGACGCCACGACAGCGACCAGCCCTGATAAGGGTGAGGTCGCTGGCTCGACTCCCGCTCGCCCCACGCAGGCTGTGAGCCTTTGAGCAGGTAAGACGGCAACTCGCTACCGATGCGGCCTGCACCGCTGCTGACCGCCGAGGGCCGCGTTCCGCCGTCGACGCGGGACCACCGAGGGACGAGGGGGAGACCTCCAGATGACCTATCCAATGCGTACGTGGTGCCGCGCGCTGCGGAGGGGGGTATCAGCCGCCCGGCCCCCGCCTCTTTGTCCGTGGCGGTGCTGCGACATCCGCGGCGCCACGAGGGTAGGAGCGGTCCGATGGCAGGTGGGCTCGAGCATCCGCAGCACAACGACGAGGCCGACGACGACCCGGGCGAGGAGGCGGAGGACCCCGGCCTTGACCCGAAGGAGCAGGAGCGGCGGGAGGCCGAGAACAACGAGCGGATCATCGACTACCTGAAGGATCGGCAGGCCGGGCTGGAGGTCGTCACCACCACCCGCACGCCCCGGGGCCAGGTGGTCGACTGGGTGCCGGTCGAGCGCCTCGCCCCCGATGGCAAGGTGGCCGACCCGCCCGGCGAGGACGGCATCGACCTCGGGATCCTCCAGGAGCCGGCCGATGGCCGCGAGGTCCGCCCCGCGGAGTTGGTCCGGTTCGAGCTCGAGGCCGAGGATGCGGAGCGGGGGCCGGCGGGGACCATCCCCGTGGCCCGCCGCGACCTCTACTCCATCACGTCGACGGCCACGCTCCAGGACTACCTGAGCAAGCACGGCCGGGCGACCGTGCTGCGCCCCGACGGGCTGGGCGACGAGATCGCGTTGCCCGAGGACGGCACCGTCCACAAGTACGCCTACAGCGCCCAGTGGGTCACCGCCTATGGGTGCGAGGGCAACATCAACGCCTGGGACCCGTACCTCGAGTGGTCGAACGAGTTCTCGCTCGGCCAGTGCGCCGTCGCCCGCGGCAGCGGCGGCGGCAAGCAGACGATCGAGGCCGGCCACCAGGAGTACCGCGACCTCTACGGCGACTGGGTGCCGCACCTGTTCGTCTTCTACACCACCAACGGCTACACGTCGTCGGGCGACAACAAGGGCGGCTACAACCAGGACGTCGACGGCTGGGTGCAGTACTCGAGCACGGTCTACCCCGAGGCCCTCTCGTCCCCGCTCAGCAGCTTCGGCGGAACGCAGTACATCATGAACCTCAAATGGCAGCTGTGGCAGGGCAACTGGTGGCTGCGGTGCAACGGCCGCTGGATCGGCTACTACCCGGCGAGCCTGTTCAACGCCACCGGGCTCCGCAACGAGGCCGAGAAGGTGGCATGGTACGGCGAGATCGTCGACAGCGGAAGCCACGCCGGCACCACCCGCACCGACATGGGCAACGGCCACTGGCCCTACGAGGGGTGGCAGCATTGCGCCTACATGGCCAACCTCGCCTACCAGTCCACCACCGGAGGCGGCATGAGCCGCTACGGCCCCGGCAGCGTGTACGGCTCGCATCCCAAGTGCTACGGCATCGAGGGCCACTTCGACAACACCGGCAGCTGGGGCCCCTACTTCTGGTGGGGCGGCAGCGGCAAGAACAGCCAGTGCCCGTGAGCCCGGGCCCCAGCGACGACCGGCCCGACGTCATCCGGTCCGAGATCGACCCGGACTACGACTGCGTGCGGCTCGGCGCCACGGCACCGGGGGGCGAGGTGGCGGCACCGCCGCCGGGCGGCGACGAGGACGGGCCCGGCAGGCGACTCTGCCCTGACGGCTACGTCCCCCGCCGGCGCCGGCCGCCGTACCGGGCCGAGGGCAAGCGGGTCGTGCGGGACGAGCCCCCCGAGCGCAACCCGGGCCCGCCGCCCGACCGGACCTGACCAGACTCAGCGTCGGTGGTCGCCGCCGCGACGCCTGCCCGGCCTGGGCCGCCTGCCGTTCCGGGCCATCACGCAACCTCAACGGAGTCATCGGCCCCCGGACCCGTTCCGGAGCGCAGGCAGGCCAGGACGTTGCTCACCCTGGCGTGCGACACGGGTAGGCCCCGAGCCCGGAGGCCTGCGGCGAGAGCGGACCGGGTCAAGGCCTGGCCCCGGTTCTCCAACGCTTGAGCGCCGGCTTCGCCGGCGCCGCCTGATAGCACAGGCGACCGGGGAACGGATGCCTGGCAGCACGAGAGGGGTCGATCGCGCGTCCATTGCGCGGTCGTGTCTGGTCGAAGCTGTTCAGGTCTGTCCGCCCGCCTGGTCGACCAGGCCACTCCGTCCAACCGTTCGCCAAACTCTCGCCCGACCCGTCTTCGGGACGCAGAGGTCGGGAGCTCAAATCATCAGCAGGGTGTTCGCGAAGTTGGAACCATCGGCGGTCGCGGTGCGCACGGCCGGTCTGGTGTCAGCCTCGTTCTCCACTAGATCGTGCATCGGCGCGACGGCTTCGGCGCGCTCAAGCCGCTTCGTGACCTGCGCGCCAATCAAGTCTGCTGTCCTGACTGTCGCGGGCGACCCATCCATTGGCCCATCTACTCGGTGCGGATCATGCGGCCCGGTGCGGTCGGTGCGGATTGGACTTGATTCTGACTAGGGCGTATGCGGACCAGGGGACGCCATGCGGAACTGTCTGCACGCTCTCAAGGTGGCGACACGGGTTCGAATCCCGTTGGGGGTGCCACAAGAAAGACCTGGTCAAGTGCCCTCGCCGTCGCGGAGACGAGCGCAGGTCTCGGGCGTGCCATCCGCTCGTGCCATCCAGGATGGCGCTCGAGGTCCAGCTGCAGGCCGCTTCGAGGTTGGTGACGACGTGCGCCCCGGAACCCCCGGAACGGCTGGGCAACGGCACCGCTGGCGCCACTGGCCACCCTCGATGACTACCGGCGGGCAGTGGAGCGGCGACGTGGCTGAGGCCCGGCGCCAAGCGTCCGGTGTCTCGGGGGGCCCGGAACCGCTTCCAGGCGAGGTCGATCGCGAGGGCTCGGCACCAGCATCGGGGCGCGGGTGACGCCCGTCTGCGGCTCAGGCGCCAGTCGCAGCGTCAGCGTAAGGCCCCAGGAGGGCTGAGAGCTGCTCAGCCCCGGTGGCGACCTCGAGCGTCCCACCTTCGGCGAGCTCGAGAGTGGCAATGACCGGCTGGTCACCGACGCGGTGAAGCTTCTTCCGTTCCTCGACGTCGGCAGCACGGGGTGACGCGCCGCTGACCTGGACGAGATCCTCGCGCCAGGCCGCCGGGCTCCCCCGCCACGCGAAGACATCGGACACCCAGACGCCGTGGCCGAACGTCCATCTGCTCTTCCCTGGCCGCAGGACCCGGACGGGAACGTTGCCGGGCCGGTTGCGCAGCCGGCGGTTCTGGAAGACCACCGTCAGGATGCCGATGGCGCACAGCCACAGCGGGACCCCGAGCACGGCCAGGATGGCCCAGATCACGATCTCGTCGTCCTGCGTTCAACGTCGGGAGTCATCCGACCTCTCCTTTGCGTGGCCCGGTCCCGGACGCTCGTGCTCGTCTCGGTTTGGACATTGGCCCCGTGCAGTTCGACGACCGGGATCTGGTACCTGCGAGCCTTGTGGCGGGGCAGGGGATTCGCCTCATCCGTTCGGGATGGAGTCCCGGTTCTGCTCGCAGCCAACGCTGCCCGCCACGCATAAAGTGCTCAATGACCGCCGTGGCCCGGCGGCGCCCAGTGCCATGCGACCATCTCTGGCCCCTGTCGACACCGGGACATCGCTCCAAACCGACGGCCGATGACCTGAGCGTCGCATCCGAACCGGGGCGATGCTGCTGTGCGTCGCAGGCCCCCTCCGGGTAGATCGAGCCCCCAGCCGTTCGGCCAGCGGTCGTAGGGCCCTGCGGGACCTTGCTGCCCGTCGGGCGTCGGCTGCCGGCGAGAGTCTCGTCGACGACGCCCGTGAACGTCTCACGCCGGATCAGGAGCCCGCGGGCCAGAGCCGACTTGAGCGCCGGCACGTGACGTCTAGATGCCTGATCTCTCGCCGAGCACATCGCGCACGCTTCGCGGCTCCCGTAGCTCCTGACGGTTCAGCCGATGGCGTGCGATCGACGAGCGCCGGTAGGCCTCTTTTCGCACACGCTGGATCTCGCCGATTGGCGCATGGTCCGCCGTGACCCGCCAAGGGGTAAAGGACAACGCGTCCATCCTTTCAAGGTTGTCAGCACCGGAAATGTCCTGGGCTGGCAAACGTACCTTGGCCACAGTGACGAATGGCGAGAAGGCCTCCTGCCATTCGACGGTCACGTCCTGGACGGGCATCAGCTCGAGATCCGTGCACAGCTGCACCTGCAGGTCGAACTCGAACGGGCGCTGCTTCAGCTCCACCTCCAGCGCCCGGCGGTAGGCATCGGCGTCGGATGCCAGATCGACCAGGCGGTGTTCGACAGCGTCTGCGAATGCCCGCACGGGAGCGAAGCGCACCTTTGCGACGAAATCACCGTGGCGCACAGCCCCCATAGTCCAGTAGGTCGAAAGCAAGACATTCACTGGGGGGAGTTGAGCCATCCCGAGAAATGCGAGCAACTCATCCCATGCCCAATCCTTCTCAGCCAGAGTGCCCTTCCCGGTTAAGTACTCCGAAAGGAGTTGATGAACCCCCGGCTTGCCCCTCGCAAAGTAGCTCGGGGCATCGGTGAACAGCTGTTGGATGAACAGATAGTGCGCTGCGGTGTTACAGAAGAAGACGGGCATGTTGATCGTGTTGTAGTCGAACGTCCCTGTGTCTGGCTCGTTGTCCACAAGGGTCGTACCGGTAATGTTGAAAACTTTGAGAGCCAGGCCTAGGGCATTTGAAAGTGTCGCATCTGGACCTAGATGCGCGACCCCATTCGAAAAGCGAATCAACGCGTCATGCCGTCCAGGCGTTGCGTAGATGCCTTGTGCATATGCGGGCGGTAGCCCATCAAGAATCTCTATATCGGCGGTTACCAGCCCATACCCCTTCGCATGAGCGAACCGTACCGCGCGTCCCTCGCCCTCGCCCGCTACCGAGTTGACCACGTATTGTTCGATCCCGGCGACCACTGTCTCGAGATCTTCCTCGAAATGTGCACTCACCGCGTCGAGCTCTGGTACATATCGCACGAACTGCGCTGGAGAATTCTCGGCCGCCGATGTTACCGTCATCGTCATTTCCTCCTCCGTGAGTTGACGCTTTAAGTTGGGAGCTGTGACGCTCGGCTGAGACCAGTACGAGCTTCGCAACGCGTGAAGTCGGCGATCACAGAGCTGTGGCGCCGGGCGGGAGCGATCCACGGCACAGGGCCGGACCCAGTTCGACACTGTCCGCGAGGCCGTGGTGGCCTTCGGTACCCATCTGGAACCGTCGAGCACGGAACACGGACCGGGAGCTCCCGCGCTCGCCCTCAGTCGTAGGCCACTCTCGTTCGATCCTCCACCGCGTACGCCAGGATGAGCGCGAGCGGGAAGAACAAGAGGCTGAGGCAGAAGTAGCCGATGAAGCTGTGACCCTTCCGTCCGGCGACCCTCGCGGGCCAGAAGGCAATCGCAATCCAGATGATGAGGCCGATGATTCCTAATCCGAACCACATGATGATGACCTCCATACGTTCGTGCTCGGAATCGCCGTCCGGAAGCGGCGCGCCGGCGACCTCGACGCCGGCGCCAGCAAGATGTGACTTCGCACACGGTTACGTCGGCGAGCGTGCGCTGATCGGCCGGCCGGAGCGTCATCCCTTCCGGATCATTTGCACCTGGCACTGGATGCCTCGCGACAAGGGTCTCCGCGTGTCGCCGCACGTCCTCATCCCACGGCGACGGTCCGTCGGCTGGGCCGGGCGACCGTCAACGTGTGCGACAGTGCACCTGTGCTGGTGCTCGACAAGGATCCGGTCCGCACGCCCGACGACCGCGCCGTCAAGGATCAGTCGTTGGTGACGAGCTCTGTCAGACGCGGGGGCCGGCGCGTCCTGAGCGCAACGCCAGGATGGAGGCGCTGGAGTTGTGGTGCCGGTCCGGGCTACGCACTCAAGCACCGGACTCGTCGCTCGGACGCCAGGTCGTGGTGCGTGATCACCGTGCGTCCACCCCCCGGCGGACGTGAGGGTGCTTCACTCCTCGGCGGTGTGCGCCGGGTCGGGACTGGTCCTGTCGAAGGCTGCGACGGCTTGTCGAACCGTGGCGAAGACGTGGTCCCGGCCGACGGCGTCGATCGCGCCCGCCCGGGTCCACAGCTCCAGGGTCTCCGGCTCCACGCGAGCCAACGCCAGCCAGACGTGCTGTGACCGCAGCTCTCCGGCGAGCTGGGCCACCATGTCGGCGCCATCGGTGTCGGTCAGCGAGATTGCATCGGCGTCCACCACGACCGCCCGGACGGGTTCCGCTGCGCCCTCGATCATCTCCTTGAGCACATCGCGGAACCGGTTGGCATCGGCGAAGAACAGCGGCCCGTCCAGCCGAAGCACGAGCACACCCGGGATCGCCTCGACCTCCTCGAACCGCGTCACGTCGACGAACGCACCAGAAGCCGGGTCCCGACCGAGACGGCGCACCACCGGATTGGACGACCGGGCGATGAGCAGCAGCAACGACAGAACGACCCCGATCAGGATCCCCTGGATGATGCCGAAGAACAGGATCCCGAGCGTGGCGCCCATGTAGAAGAACCAATCGGCGCGGTTCACCCGGAAGTAGCGCCCCATCGGGCCGAGATCGACCACGCCGAGCATCGCGTCGATCACCACCGCGCCCAGGGTCGCTGAGGGCAGGTTCTTGAACAGGGACGCCAAGAACAGCATGGTCAAGAGGATGAACACGGCGTTGATCAGCGAGGCCATCTGCGTTCGTTGACCGGCGGAGTCGGCCACCGACGTCTTGGAGAGGCTGCCGTCGGTGGCGAACGCGCCGACGAAGCCGGCCGCGCCGCACGCCGCGCCCTGCGCGATCAGCTCCTGGTTGGGGTCGATCTCGTAGCGATGCTTGACGGACATGGAGCGCGCCGACGCCAACGACTCGGAGTAGCCGACGAACACGATCGACAGCGCACCGGCCAGCAGGGCAGCCCACTGGCTCCATCCGACGCCCGGAAGCTGCACCGAGAACAGGCCGGTCGGCACGTCGCCGGTCACCGCCACGCCGTGGTCGGTCAGGTCGAACACACTCACCGCCACGATCGAGAGCGCCACGACGATCAGCGCACGGGGCCACCTCGGGAAGTAGCGGCGCATGAGCAGCAGCGCGATCAACGACGTCGCACCGACGACAAGGGTCCACAGGTTGGTGTCGGGGATCTCCCTGATCGTCTCGATCAGCTCCTCGACATAGGTCCCCGACACCGCCGGGATCCCGAGCAACTTCTGCGACTGATCGATGATGATGCCAACGGCGAAGCCGAGCACGAACCCGGCCAGCACCGCCTTGGACAGGAAGTTCGACACCCAGCCCAGCCGCAGCAGCCCCAGCGCGAGGTAGACGGCGCCGGCCATCAGTGCGAGGGCGGCCGTGTAGCCCACGGCCTTGTCCGTCCCCATGGCGGACGCCCCGACGATGGGTCCGACCACCGCCGCGGACACCGCAGCCACGGCCCCGCTCGGCCCCTGGACCACATGCCGCGAGGTGCCGAAGATCGCGTACGCCACGAGTCCCGTGAACGCGGCGTAGAGCCCGTACTGCACGGGAACGCCCGCGAGCGTCGCGTAGCCGAGCGACTGCGGGACCAGCAGCGCCCACACCGACAGCGCGGCGACCGCATCGGACGCGAACCAGTCCCGGCGATACGCCGGCAGCCAGCCGACGATCGGAAGGTGTCGCGCCACGCCGGCGCTCTCGGCCGGCTGCCCGACGGCCACCGGTGTGCCGGTCATGTGTCTCGTCGCATCATGACCTGGGCGTGGCCGTTGACGAGACCGTGGCATGGCGAAGACCGCCGGGAAGGGCTACGACCGGTCGCTCGTCGCGTCGGTGGGACCCCGGTAGTTCGAAGGCGCTTGCGATACCAGAGGACGTCCGTTCCTGATGGGAACTCCTCGACTCGACCGACCAGCTCGTAGCCGTTCCGCTCATAGAGAGCTCGAGCTTGGAAGTCGTAGGTGAGGTGGACGGTCTGTGAGCACCCGCGGGTCGCCGCCTCGGCCTCGGCGGCGGCGATGAGTCGAGTCGCGAGGCCCCGGCCTCGGAGACTCGGATCCACCCAGAGGTTCTGCAGCTCGCAGCAGTCGCCCCAGGTCCATCCGCTGATTCCGGCGACGACCGTGCCGGCGTCGCGGACGAAGATCGCCAGGTCGGCTTCGTCACCGAGACCCGTGGCCGCAGACGCCTCACGGCGGATGTTGGCCTCGAGCACGTCGATGTCGGACGGATCCGGATGGTCCTCGACACGGAGCTCCACAGCGACCGGCCCCGTCAGGCGTCGACGAGCTGCTCGATCAGCGAGATGTCGTCGAAGTACGTCCGGAACGAGCGGATCTTGTCCTCGCGGAAGTCGGCCACGGTGACGCCAGCCATCTGCACGTGCCGTCCCGTTGCCTCCAGAACGGCATCCTTGTCGAGGATGAATGGCCCTGTGTGATCGCCTTCGACAACCCATTCGGCAAACGCCTTGTTGCCCACTTCGTCGAGTCCTCGGAACATGATGACGACGTTGGAGAACGCGGCGTCATTGAGGGAGGAGAGGTCAGCGAGCCCTGTCAGTCCCGACACCGTCGAGAGGGGCGACCAACCGACGACATCGTCGGTGAACAGGGCGCCCGGATCAACCGATGCGCCACCGATCTCGGCCTCGAGCGCCTTCAACAGCACGTCCTTGCGCGATTCGCTCATTGCAGCCTCTGTTCTCCTCTGCTTGCGAGCCGACGGCTCACGACCCGATGGCTTTCGCTTTGGCGGCCGCGAACTCCTCGTCTGTCAGCACGCCCGAGGCGTGCAGCTGTGCGAGGTGCTCGATCTGGTCTGCCGGGTCGGCTGGAGGCGGCGCATATTGCGCCTGGTCCTGGTACTCGTCGGCCGGCGCCTGGACAGAGGCTTGCGACTCCTGCTCCGCGTACATTCTGTCCCGATGGTGAGCGACCGCCGCTCCAGCAACGAGCGCCCGGCGTCGTGTCCGTCGCCTGAATCCCATGGCAAACCCCTCCCGTCGTCCGACCGGAATGTCTTTGCTCAGGGCGCCAACGTTCCACGGGTGGTCGGAGCTGTCCTCATCCCTAACGGATGGTTCCCTCGTTCAATGGTCTACCTAAGTTGAGCGTGTGCGGACTCCGATCAAGCACCCGCCGGACCCGATGTACGCAGAGTTCGAGGTACACCGGACGATGATCTGCGACCGCGTTCGCACCGACGCGTTCCGGGCTGCGATAGACGCGGTCGTGCGACCCGGCGACATCGTTCTCGACGTCGGGGCGGGAAGCGGCATCCTGAGTGTGTTCGCGGCGCGGGCGGGTGCCGCGCGCGTCTACTCGGTGGAGCAGACCTCGGTCGCCGTCCTCGCGCAAGAACTGGCCGCCGCGAACCGCGTCGAGGACATCGTCCGCGTCATCCACGGCGACGTGATGGACATCGACCCGCCGGAACCTGTCGACGTGGTCGTCTCGGAATGGCTCGGAGGTTTCGGGATCGACGAAGGGATGCTCGCTCCCGTCATCGCCGCCCGCGACCGCTGGCTCAAGCCGGGCGGAGTCATGATCCCCCGCTCGGTCACGGCGTGGGCCGCGTTGGTGCACGACCGCTATCTCGCGGACATGGTGGGCTTCCTGCGGGACAAGCCGTACGGCCTCCGGCTCGATGACCTGGTCGACAAGACCGTCAACGAGATCCTCTACTCCGGCACCTTCCGCCACCTTGCGGCGGGTGACACACGCTCCGAGCCGAGTCGACTGTGGACGACCGACGCCGACCTGATCACGCTCGCGCAGGCGCGGGCGCCTCACGAGGCCGAGGCGCTGCTGCCCGTCGACGACCACGGAACGGCCAACGCGCTCGCACTCTGGTTCAGCGCCGAGCTCGCGCCCGGCATCTCGCTCTCCGTCGGACCCGGCGATCCCCCGACCCACTGGGGGATGACGACGGCCCCGCTGAGCTCACCCGTGGAGCTCACGCCCGGCATCGTCGTCCGCGCCAGAGTCAGGACCACCCCGGCTCGGCCGATCGGGACATGGACGAGTTGGGCCATCGCGCTGCCAGACGCCGACTGGGAGGAGCACGACGAGCAGGCGGTCTGGGAGGAGATCGACGACTGAGCAATCTCGGTCACGTGCGCATCCACGACCTGCGCCATCCTAAGGCCTCGTCAGGGCGCCAATCCCGCTGTCAGTGTCCACCCCGCCTGAATCCTCAGCGGCACGTCTGAGGCGATCACCGCCCAGCGCTACCGCCGTGGCGCGCGTTGGCCGCCCCCTGGTGGATGCAGCGCAGCGCCTGAGCCTGGTCGTGACGGGTCAGCGGCCTTCGCCCAGGTTGGCGATGAGACGGATGGCTGTGATGCTCGGGAGGAACACGTACGCCGCGGCTCTGGTCGTCACGAAGTTCGAGAGGCCGGTGACCTCGATCGGCGGGCCGCCGCCGGCCTGAGGTATGACGAAGCTGCTCTCCGCTGGGTCCTGTGTGCCGACCAGCGGATCCTTCGAGCTTGGGGCGAGCCTGACGCCCCCAGCGAACTCGCCGTCGTTCACCCAACGTCGCAGCACGAACTCGTACTGGTTCTCGATGCTGGAGTTGATGAAATGGAAGAGCATCCCGCGTTCGATGCCGTCGTACGGCTTCCCTGGATCGTAGGCCGGCCCGTACGGCATCCCGCGGCGGATCAGCCGGTGAGAATTGTTGCTGCCGCCGGGTCTCCCTTGGCCCGCGACCGGTTGGCCTCGTGGATTGACGCGGCGGATGTGCGCGCCGACGGGACAGCGGATCCCCTTCGGATCACCCGAGCCATCAGCAAGGACGTACTCGAAGTCGTTGAGCTGTTCGGGTGAGATCCCTCCCGCGGGGCTGTCCGTCTCGGGTGACAAGGCGAGAGGCACGCCGTTGCGCCACCGCCCGCACATCTTGGCGGCCAGTAGTTCAGGATCGATCGTGTCTCGGTTCGACTGCAAGAAGTCCTCGAAGCCGACGACGTCCGCCTCGACCTTCTTGAAGACTGCGAAGCTGCCGTTCCGACCCAGTGCACGGGGTTGGGGCACCACGTAGTTCGTCGCGTCGTCGCGCAGGACGAACAGCCATGGCTCGCAGGGCTGCTGGTGATCCGAGGGGTAGTTTTCCGGGCCGCCGCGGACGGTGGGCGTTGTGAGGCCGTCGGTGTAGCCGAAGTGGACCCTGGAGGTCGGCACGGGTTGGCCGTTCTGCATCTCCGTCAACGCCATCCCGTCCTGGCGCCAGATCTCTCGAAAGGCGTCCCTTTCGGACATCCACTCACGCAGTCGGTCGCTGTAGTGCGTTATTGCCTCCGGGCTGATGGCGTGCAGCGTGACCAGCACGTGATCGTCGCCCGTTCCGAACCCGCCGATCCAGTTCCGAGGCGAGCTCGCATCGGTGTCTCCGACCAGCTCCGCTCGTTCCGCGGCTCCCTCGATGAACGCACCAAAGGACATGAACGACAGGGCGGGGACGCGTTCCGGGACCTCCAGCGCGACCAGTCCGGGCCATGTGATACCGATGTTGAGGCAATAGTCGGGCGTGAAACGTGGGGCGTCGGCGGGATCGTCTCTCGGTCCGGGCGCGAACCCCACGTGCCAGTCCGCGGCGGTCGTGACCTGTGGGGTGTCGGATTCGTCGCCGCTCACGAGCCGTCCGAGCTGCATGCGCGCCTGTGCCGGAACGCTCACCGCCAGCAAGAAGTGCCGAACCATCGGCATCCGGTAGGCGCGGAGGACGAATCCCTGGATGTCCGCCAGGTCGAGCGCGGCCTGCTTCCGGGTCCCCGAGTCGCCGTCGATCTGTTCACGGTCATGCCGCCGTCGACGAACCAACCGGCCGAGGAGCATTGAGGCCATCTGACGCCCGTGCTAGCCAGCAGTCGCCGGCGGCGCGTCGCGATCGGCCAGCAGGGCTCTGATGTCTTGGACCCCGAGGCCCGGATAGGCGCTGTAGAACCCGATGGCCGGATAGTTGTTCTCCAATGCCCACTCATAGAACGCCTGAGCGTTCTTCGCTACCGGCGTGGGCGGCGAGCCCTCGACGCGTGGAAAGAGAGCGTCGAAGACGAACGAGGTCTGTTCGGCGAAGTCCTGGATGTACTTCTCGAAGGAGCCGTCGTAGATCGTGAAGAAACCAATGTGGTTCTTCTCGAACGGGACCCAATGGGAGAAATGCAGCGTCCCGATGGCATCTGACGCCTCATGCCCCCTCTCTCCGATCAGGGCCTTCCCGAGCAGCTTCAGCGCAACGGCCTGCCGCCGGGACTTGATGGCCATGTAGGTCAGCAAGGCGCCCTGTTCGGTCGTGCCAGCGAAACCCGCCGCGCTCGCGCAGGCCTTGATGTCCTGAACCGAAGCGTCCTCGTAGGCGAAGTACGTGTCCAGAGGCTCGCGGGTGTGGTGCCTCAGCCATTTGACGACCCGCTCCCGATTGCCGTCCACCGGCACGTCTGGAGCGTCGTCCACATGGCGGAAGATCGCATCGAACGTCGGCCCGGCACTCTCCACGAGTCGCTCGATGTGCTCGTCGACCTCGCCGTCAATGTCCGAAAGGAAGAGAAGCTTCTCGTCTCCCTCGACCATGAATCGGGAGAAGTGCACGGTACCGAGGTGATCCTGCGCTTGCGCGAGATCAGGCATCAACGGGGGCAGCTCCTCGCGCAGCGCCTCGGCGTTGGCGGGACCATTGATCGGGAAATCGATCACGAGATGACTTTGCACCATCACGTCCTCCTCGAAGTGTCCGTAAGTCCAGGGCCTCAGGCGTCCCGCATCTCGCGACCGTGAGCGATGAGGGCCCAGATCACGAGGACGTCGAGGGTGATCACGGTGAGCGCCCAGAGCGGGTAACGGGGATGAAGAAGAAGTTCACGATCAGGCTGATGCTGGCGACGATCACCCCGACGGTCCGGGCGGCGATGTTGCCGCTGAACACCCCGATGCCGCTGAGCAGCACGATGCCGCCCAGGACGATGTGGACCCAGCCCCACTGCGTCAGGTCGAGGTAGACGGCGCCTGCGTTGGCCCAGACCACCCAGTCGTCGTTGACGGCTGCGATGATGCCGTACAGGAGGTTGACACTCCCGCCGATGATCAACATCACGCCGGCGAACGTGATCCAGCCGGTCCAGCCGGTCCGCTCGTCGTACGTACCCCGAAGTCTGCTCGCCGCTCTCTGTCGTCGTCATGTTCGCGTCCCTCTCTGCCGTTCTGCCGACCCGACCACTGCCGGATCCAACAGGGGCTCGGTCGACCCGACGGTACGAAGGGGCCCTGCTCACGTCGTCAGCCGGACAGGATGAGATCCGGTCACTCGACCAGGAGCTGTTCGATGATCGCGAGGTCGTCGAAGTAGCTGCGGAAGGCGCAGATCCGATCGTCGCCGTCGAACTCCGCGATCGTCGCCCCCGAGAGGTGGACTCGGCGGCCCGTCGGTTCGATCACCAGGTCGTCGTCGACGACCAGCGGGCCGGTGTGGTCGACGGCCACGTGCCACTCGACGATGGCCTTGTCGCCGACCTGGTCGAGGCCGTGGACACGGACCTCGATCCCGGAGAACGCATCCTCTTGCTGCTCGAACGCCGCCAGCAGCTCGTCGCGTGAGGTGACGAACAGGCTGGGTGACCACGCTGTCACGTCAGCGGTCAGCAGATCGGCCAACGTTGCGCGGTCGCCGGTGACCGTGGCATCGAGCAGGCGCCGCATGGCGCTCGCCCGGCCCGAGGCGGTAGAAGCCATGCCAGTCTCCCTTCGCTGCAGGCGTTCACGTGCCGAGCAGTTGGGCCTTGGCGGCGGTGAACTCCTCGTCGGTCAGCGCGCCCGAGTCATGCATGTGCACGAGCCGGCTGAGCTCGTCGACCTCGCCGCCGGTCGAGGCAGGAGGCGGAGCGACGTACTGGGGCGGCGAGGCAGGGTCGTGGCCGGCTGCGTACGACACGGCCGCCTCCCGGTCGTGCCGGTCCGGCTCGGCCTGGCGCTTCTCCGCCCAGTAGGCGACACCGATCGTCGCGGCGCTGACCGCAAGGCGAGCCACAGGTCGGCGACGACGGAACACCAGTCCCATGACGCTCCCTCCACGTTGCGTGTGCTCTGCGATCCAGCGGCACGCACTCCGATCCGCGCCAACATGGTTCACGTCGGCGCCCGTGTCCTCATCCGAGAGGGATGATCACAGCAGACCGAGGTGCCTCGCTCGCTCGACCGCCGCGGCTCGGGATTCGACGCCGAGCTTTCGGTAGGTGCTCCGCAGGTGGGTCTTGAGCGTGTTCATGGACACATAGAGGTCCGACGAGATCTCGCGATTGTTGAGGCGGGTCGGGAGGTAGCGCAGCACAACCCGCTCGCGGTTGGTCAAGCCGGCGACATCGGCGGACGCGACGCGCTCGGCCGGCATGGGCCTGGCTCTCGCCTCGGCGACGGCGCGCTCCAGCGCCACGAGGCGCGGCTCGGGGGCGCCCCGGCGCAGCCGGGCATCGAGCGCCAGAGTGACATCCATGCCTGCGTCGGTGATGGAGCGGGCGAACCCCTGCGCTCGGGACAGGTCGAGGATCCTGTCGAGCTGTCGATCGACGCGGATCGCATCGCCGTCGAGGAGCCCGATCTGCGCCTCGACGAGGCAGCGCTCGAGTCGCGGTCTCGGCTCGGCGCCCGGCTCGAGCGTCTCCAGGCACGCGGCCGCTGCCCTGGGGTCCCGCCTCCGGGCGTGGTACTCGGCTTCGGCGATCACACGACGGCGGCCCGAGCCCAGCCGCGCCAGCTGGTCGGCCGTGACCACGGAGCCCGCCGCGGTCCGGACCCGTACCTCGAGTGCATCAACGCGTGCGATGAGCGGTGACTTCAGGTCCGGGGAGAAGAAGCCCCGTGCCCGATCCAAGCGGTGGAACGCCTCGTCGAGCTCGCCGCGCCGCAACGCGACGCGGGCCAGTTCCACCAGGCTCATCAGCGCGAGCACCGGCCGACCAGGTGTGGCGATGTCGAGCGCAGTCTCGAGGTACCGCTCGGCGGCGGTCAGGTCGGCGACCTCGGCCTCGATGGCGCCGAGCGTGCGTATCACCTCCGAGGCTGAGAAGTGCCGCTCGGCCCCGAGTCGCCGCGCCGCCGCGATCGCCCGCCCGGCCAGCTCGCCGGCGAGCCGGAGGTTTC
The DNA here is from genome assembly GCA_963830865.1 of uncultured Acidimicrobiales bacterium. Taxonomy (GTDB): domain Bacteria; phylum Actinomycetota; class Acidimicrobiia; order Acidimicrobiales; family VFJN01; genus ZC4RG19. Next base: position 47,865 of record CAWHNU010000008.1, read on the forward strand.
CGTATTCGAGCTCGACCGCCCCGATCGCGCCCGCGAGCATGACCTGCTGCATCAACGGGTTGGGCGCCCACCGGTCGATCGCGTCGCGATAGGTGGCTCGAGCGTCGGCCGGCCGATCCAGGAAGTCGTACCCCCGGATGAGCATGTGCGGGGCTGCGTCGACGAAGAGATCCTCGCCGGGGACCGACCGTCGCACCGCATCCTCGGCCTGCGTGACGGCTGCGTGGATCTCCCCGCGGTGGCCGAGCCACATGGCTTTCGCCAGGGTGTGCCGCGCTGCGAATCGGGGGCCGGGATCGGCGGGTGGGAGGGTGTCCAGGTAGGCGAGCCAGCGTCCGGCCTCGTCGATCCACCCGACCAGGAGGAGCACGACGATGTAGTCGAGCACCTGGTCGCTGCGGGCGGAGAGCACCTCGCTCCCGAGCTCGGAGATCCACGCGCTGATCGCGGCGCCGCCCGAGATACCCGCTGGCGGCATGGTCGCGGACCAGGGCGAAGGCACGGTCGGCGTCGGTGCCGTCGATGGCGTGGCGCACCGCGCGAGCGATGTCGTCGTGCTGCTCGTACCAGCGCGAGGCGGCGGCGTGCAGCGCCTTGACTCGGTCGGGATCTCGCGCCGACAGCCAGTCCCGGAGGAAATCACGGAAGAGCTGGTGGAAGCGATAGGTCCCCGTGCCGGTGCCGACACGGACCAGGAACAGGTTGGCGGCCTCGAACGCCTCGAGCATGTCCGCGGCGTCGTGCCGTCCGGTCAGGGCCCGGCACCGCTCCACGTCGAACTCGTCGAGCGTGGCCAGCGCGAGGAGGCAATCGAGGCTCTCCGCGTCGAGCCGGGCGAGAACCTCACTGGCGAGGTAGTCGGTGACGTTGTGATCGGATCCGGCGAACGCTCCCACGAAGGCCGCCGGGTCGGGCTGGTCGCGGAGCGCCAGCGCCGCCAGGTGCACCCCGGCGGCCCAGCCTTCGGTTCGCGCCGTCAACGTGTCGGCGTCGTCGGGGCTGAGCTCGACGCCGCTCGCGGCGACCACCCGCGCGGTGTCCCGGTCCGAGAACCGCAGCTCGTCGGTTCGTAGCTCGCCGAGGAGCCCGTTGACCCGCCACCGAGACAGGGGCAGAGGCGGGTCGGACCGGCTGCTCAGCACGAGCGCCACACCCGGTGGGAGCCGCTCGACCAGGACGCCGAGCGGTGCGACGGCGTCGGCCGGCACCATGTGGAGATCGTCGATCACCAGGGCGGCGCGCCGGTCGATCGTGGCCAGGTCGTTCACCAGCGACGGCACCACGTCATCGAGCGCCATCGGGTCCTCGGCGAGCAGCGCCTGGGCGTCGCTCCCGATGCCGTCGCCCAACTGCGCGCACGCGGCGATGACCGAGGTCCAGAACCGGGCGCTGTCGGCGTCGGTGATGTCGCAGGTCAGCCAGGCCCACGATTCCTCCGGCCGGTGGCGGACCCACTCGGTCAACAGGACCGTCTTGCCTGCCCCGGCAACGGCCGCGACCAACGTCACCGGGTGGCCCTCGACGAGCCGGTCGAGAGCTGCCAGGGGCTGGGCGCGCGGCACGACGGTCCGTGGAGGCACCGGCGGTCGAAACTTGGTGACCGCTAGTTGCGTCTCCGCCATCGCCTCGCCGCCTGCTTCGGGGTAGTGGTGGACGCTGGCAACATCGAGATGACGAGAAATCACCCGGGGCAGGACGATGACGCATCGTCCCGCGAGTGATCAGACTACTACCTAGAGCGGTACGTGCAGGCTTCGATGCCGTTTGGACCCGGGGGTGGCGTGTCGAGCCGTCGGCCGTGGAACCGACGCTGAACCCTTCGAGGTCGCATGAGGATGGCGGCGGATCGTGATGGACGGTTCGACCCTGTCACATCGTGCGTCGGTTCGTACCAGCAGCGAACCGTCGCGACCCCACCGGCACGGGCATGCAAGATCAGCGGCGCACCCGGACGCGCTGCGCGCGGATCGCCACCGCCCGTGCCGTCGTTCGCGATCCGTCGGATGCGCCTCGAGGAACGCCTCGACGGCCATCCCGACCGTCACGTGGTCCTCGTGCGCGGTCCGGCGGGAGCGGGGAAGACGGTTCTCGTCGCGCAATGGGCGAGATCACACAGCGAGCCGTGCGCCTGGCTGTCACTCGACCCGACCCACGACGACGAGACGGCCATCTTGCGGGAGTTGGTCGAGGCGGTGGAGCAGCTCTCCCCGGACGGTCCCGCTGCCGTCGGTCGGCCGGCATCGAAGGGGGCATCGACCACGGCGTGCTGTGGGACGTTCTCCACTCGGTGACCCAGCACCTCGGGTCGGGCATCACCCTCGTGCTCGACGATGTTCATCGCCTGCACGATCGAGCGGCCCGGCACGTTCTGGACCTGCTCGTCGAGCATCCCCCGACGACGTCCGGCTCGTGCTCATCTCCCGATCCAAGCCACGGCTCGGGCTCGAACGCGCCCGGCTGCGCGGTGACCTGGTGGAGGTCACCCCCGCCGCGATGCGGTTCGAACGCGCCGAGATCGAGCTGCTGACCTCGACGTGGACCGGCCGGCAGTTCGATGCTGCCGCGCTGGAGCAGGAGACGCTTGGCTGGGCAGCGGGACTGCGGCTGGCGCAGCTCGAGGGCTCGACGGGTGATGCGCCGCCCGCAACCTGGCCCGGTTCCGACGGGGTCGCCGGCGACTACGTCCGGGAGGAGGTGATCGACCGCGTGTACCGTCCGCGCGCGCTCGTTCCTCGAGGTGAGCTGCTGGCTTCCCGTGCTCACCGAGCCGCTGTGCGCTGCGCTGGCTGCGTGCCACGCGCGGCCCGCCCTCGTTGACCCGGTCCGACACCGAGGCGCTCCCGATCGTCCCGGTCGCCAGCCGGCCCGGGCGAATTCCGGCATCCGCCCATCCTGGTTCGCGTCCTCCAGCAGGAGTTCGGCCGGCGTGACCCCCGGGGCGCGCGGAGCGCCCGCCGCCGCGCCGCGCAAGCCTGCCGAGAGACGGGCAATCTGGTCACCGCCATCGAGCTGTTCCTGCAGACCGATTGCGCCGATGAGGCGGCCGAGACCTGCGCGGAGCTGGCCGCGACAGATGAGTCATCGCTAGGTCGGATCGACGAGCTGTTGCGGCGGAACCCGGCCATCACGCCCGCCAACACGCGGTGGTTGGTCTGGCGGATCCGGGCCGCGGTCGCAGCGGGACGTGTCGACGAGGCGTGCCGCCTGCTGGACCAGCGCAGCCGCATCAGGCGAGGCGAGACGACCCGGATCTCGTCGTGGCGCGGGCGGTCGTGGCCGAGCGCGTCGGCGACGTCGCCGGGCCTGCTCGCCTGCGCCGATCGTCTGATCTCGCTCGTCGAGCCGACCGGCACGAGCCCGTGCTCCTTCGCACGCGTCCATGGCTGGCGCATTCGCGCCCTCGTGTGGGCCGGTGACGCGACACGAGCGAGGGCAGCACTGACCGGGCTGCACCAGGCAGCCGCCGGACCGCACCCGGGTGGCGGCCGAGGTCGCACTGGCGCGGGCGTGGGTCACGTGGCTGGACGGCGACATGTCGGGCATGGCAGAGAACGTCACAGCGGCCCAGGCCGCCGCCGGCGGCGAGGTTTCGTCCTCCGCTGAGCTCGCGCTGTTGGCGGGGTCGGCTCACCGTGAGCGCAACCACCTGGGCAAAGCCGTGCCGCTGCTTTCCGACGCCTGCGCCCTCGCCTCCGCGTCCGATCACCGCATCGTCGCCGCGCTCGCCGCCAGCGAACTCACCCACTGCCACCGTGCCTCGGGCGCCGACATGGAGGCGCTGGAACTGGTGGTGTCGACCCGCGCCAAGCAGCCCGACCTGCCGCCGTTGATCGATCTTCAACTTCGCCGTGCGGAAGTGAAGCTGCGGCTCGACCGCGGGGACATCGCCGGAGCGCAGGCCACGCTCCGCGACGCACCACCCGGAGCCGACACGCAGCTGTTGGCTGCGCGCGTGGCGTTGCGGCACGCGCCGGACCAGGCCCGTGAGATCCTCGAGGCCGTTGCCCCGCGCGTGCTCCGGCAAGCCGTAGAAGAACGGTTACTGCGTGCCCAGCTGCCCGACGTAGACCCGAGCGAAGCGTCGGCCGCGATCGTCGAGGCCGCCGCAGTCGGCGAGCCGCTCGGCCTCGTGCGGACGTTCCTCGACGAGGGCCCCACGCTCTGCCGGCGGCTGCCCGAGCTGACGCTCGAACACACCGACCGGACCCTCGGCCGGCTGGCCGCCGTGGTCTGCCACGAGCTGGCGCTGACACCCAAGCGCCGGCAGACCACACCGATCGAGCAGCTCACCGCCCGCGAGCTCGCCGTCCTGCGCATGCTGCCGTTGCGCATGTCCAATCGCGAGATGGCTGCCCAGCTCTACGTCTCGGTCAACACCCTGAAGACCCATGTCCGCGCGATCTACCGCAAGCTGGACGTACCCCACCGGTCCGCAGCGGTCCATCGTGCCAGGGCCTTGCAGCTCGTCTGAGGGCGGAGGTCGATTCGTCCCGATCGGATGAGGCGAGATCCGTGATCGCGGCCCACGATCAGCGGGAGAGCACGCGCCGTGCGACACGAGGAGACACAGCCGATGAGTGGACCCGATCGCAGCAGGCTTCCGATCCGGCGCGAGACGTTCGCGGGCGTCGTCGACAGGACTCTCGCCGGCTCCGAGCCCGACTGGAACCTGATCGAGCACCCGAGGCCGCCGGACGGGGCCCCCAACGTGCTGCTGGTTCTCATCGACGACGCGGGGTTCGGCAACCCGAGCACCTTCGGGGGGCCGATCCAGACACCCAACTACACGCGCCTGGCCGAGGGCGGCCTGCGCTACAACCGGTTCCATGTCACGGCGCTGTGCTCCCCGACGCGGGCGGCATTGCTGACCGGGCGGAACAACCACGCAGTGGGGTTCGGTTCGATCGGCGAGTTCGCGTGCGGGTTCCCCGGCTATTCCGCCAACCTCCCGCGGGACTGCGCGGCCCTGCCCCGGATCCTCGGGGACAACGGTTACAGCACGGCGGCGTTCGGCAAGTGGCATCTGACACCCGATGGCCAGCAGGGCCCGGCAGGGCCGTTCGACCGCTGGCCGAACGGCTGGGGGTTCGACTACTTCTACGGGATCCTGGGCGGCGGGTCGAGTCAGTGGGACCCGTGTCTCGCGGAGAACCAGAAGATCATCGGCACGCCCGAGGAGTTCTACGACGAGGAGAACCCGTTCTACTTCCCCGACGCGATCTCCGACCGAACGATCGAGTGGCTCCACGGGGTACGTGCGCAGGACGCTCGCAAGCCCTTCTTCGTGTACTACTCGACGGGCTGCAGCCATGCCCCGCACCATGTCGCCAGGGAGTGGGCGGACAGGTACAAGGGCCAGTTCGATCAGGGTTGGGACCGGCTGCGCGAGCAGACGTTCGCCCGCCAGAAGGAGCTCGGGGTGATTCCCGCGGACGCCGAGCTGACCCCTCGGGACGAGGCGTTCCCGGCCTGGGACGACGTGCCCGACAACCTGAAGACGTTCTACGCCCGCCAGATGGAGGTCTATGCGGGGTACTCCGAGAACGCGGACCACAACGTCGGGCGTGTGATCGATGCGATCGAGGACCTGGGCGAGCTCGACAACACGCTGATCATCTGGATCTGGGGTGACAACGGCGCCAGCATGGAGGGGACCGTCACCGGCTCGTTCAACGAGCTGACGATGCAGAACGGCATCCCGCTGACCGAGGAGATGCAGCTCCAGCTCGCGGAGTTCTACGGCGGGCTCGACGCATGGAGCTCCTCGGTCATGGCGCCGCACTACGGAGCAGCCTGGGCGTGGGCGGGGAACACGCCGTTCCAGTGGGGCAAGCAGGTCGGCTCCCACCTCGGCGGGACGCGCGAACCCCTGGTCATGCACTGGCCCGCGCACATCACCGACGCCGGTGGGCTGCGCACGCCGTTCACCCATGTGATCGACGTGGCTCCCACGATCCTCGAGGCCGCGGGCATCCCCGTGCCGGACACGGTCGACGGGATCGAGCAGGAGCCCATGCACGGAACCTCGTTCGTCGCGTCGCTCACCGATGGCGCGGCCCCCGAACACCGCACGCAGCAGTACTTCGAGACGGTCGGCAACCGGGCCATGTACAAGGACGGCTGGTGGCTCGCGATGAAGACGGAGCGCATCCCGTGGTTGCTCACCCCCGAGGCGCTCGCGCCCTACGCGCCGGGCGTCTGGGATCCGGACTCGGGCCCCGTCGAGCTGTACTACCTGCCCGACGACTTCACCCAGGCGAACGATCTGGCGGCCGAGCACCCCGACAAGGTCCAGGAGCTCAAGGACCTGTTCTGGCAGGAGGCCGAGCGCTACAAGGTGTTGCCGCTGCTCGCGACCTTGTCGACGTTCTTCGGCATCCTGCCGCCGCTCACGGGAGAGACGACGTTCGAGTTCCGGGGCGACGTCCAGAACGTGATGCCGGGCATGATCCCGAGGATCTACAACCGCTCGTACGCGATCACCGCCGATCTGGTCGTGCCCGAGGGCGGCGCCGAAGGCGTGATCGTCGCCGAGGCCGACCACCTCGGGGGGTTCACCCTCTACGTCAAGGACGGCAAGCTCACGCACACCTACTCGATGATGGGCGTGCTCGTCTTCACGCAGGTCGCGGAGGAAGACATCCCGACCGGCGACGTGACCGTCCGCATGGAGTTCGAGGCCGACGGGGCCACGCCGGCGACCGGCGGCAACGTGACCCTGTTCATCGACGGCCGACCGGTCGGCAAGGGCCGCATGGACCACACCGTGCCCGTCCGATTCTCGGGCTATGCGGGGATGGACATCGGACGGGACAACGGTGGCGTGGTCGATCGAAGCTACGAGCACGAGAAGCCCTTCCCGTTCACCGGCACGGTGAAGAAGGTGGTGTTCGACATCACGCCGCACCTCTCGGACCAGGACGAGCTCGAGCTCCATGCCGCCGAGCAGCACGGGCACGCCGCGCACGGCCTGTCGGCATGACCCGCAGCGCGAGCGACCGTCATTGGCGTCGGGACGATGTGGCGTCGTAACGCGCGCTCGGCCACCGACGACCTGGTGGCGGGGTGCGAGGCCCTCCTCACCGGCCGCTACCCGGAGTACCTCGCGTGCCACGGCCACCGCATCCCGGCCTGGGCATGGACCAATCCGCTCGCACACGCCCCGGCGGAGCAGCTCCGCGCCATGATCTCGACGCGTGGCGAGGGACCGGGCCCAGCAGGTGGCTGGCACCAGGCGTTCAGCTACGTGGCCGGGGAGGTGCTCGACCTCGCCGAGCGCCGCGTACCGCTCGCGGACCTCCAAGCGTCAGTGCTCGTGCCCCTCGAGCTGGATCTCATGTCGCGGCGCGGAGGTGGGCTCCTGGCGACCGGGCACGTGGGTCGCGCAGGTGTTGGCCGTTCTCCCCGACAGCCCACGGATGCGACATGGGACCGCCCGATGAGCGGACCGGTCAGCGCACGGGCCCGTCCGACTCGTCGGGGGTATCCGGCGCGTCCTGTGCGGACGGTCGCCAACCCCTGGGCCGCCAGACGCTCACGACCTTGCCGATGGCGGTCACGAGGAACAGCTGGCCCAGGAGCGCCTCGAGCACGGCGAGGCTCTGGCCGGGGTTGCGGGCCGGGACCAGGTTGCCGTAGCCGGTCGTCGTGAGGGTGACGAAGCTGAAGAACAGGTCCTCGCTCACGTTCCCTTCGCCGGCGGCACCGAAGAACGGCTCGGCTTGGGCGACCCCCAGGCACCGGTAGGCGAACGCGAAGGCCATGCCGATCAGCAGGTACGCGCACAGAGCACCCAACATCGTCTCCTGGTCGACCTCTCGGCGGTACGCGATGTGGCGCACGATCGAGATGGGGGCCACGACGTAGAGGGTGCTCGCGGTGAGGAAGACGAACGCCACGAGGTCCGAACCGCGCTCGATGAACAGGTTGACGACCGCGGCCGCAATCGCCAGGACGAAGAGCCCCATCGCCACCCTGCGCAGTCCTCGAGGTGCCTGCGAGGTCCGCAGGGCCAGCCAGACGGCGCCGATCTGGGCGACCAGCACGATCGTAAAACTCCAGCTCTGTGTCAGCGCCGTCGCCAGCACATAGGTCGCGACGATCATCAGCAGGACGAGCCCGTAGCTGTCGGTCGAGTGGAAGGAGCGGGCGAGGCGCCGGATGGCGCGAGCCTCCCGTTCTCGGTCCTGCGCAACCGCGGCAGACCTGACCATCCCGTCACGTCCCTCGCTGTCGGATCGACAGAACCGTGCACAGAGGTCATCGGTCGCGTCCTCAGCCGAACGGGGTGAGATCGACGACGTGCCAGCCGGAGGGCCTCGGCGACCGGCGATCATCCGGAATGAATGACGACAGATGTCGCACGACAGCGAGATCGTGCGTCCGAGACCGCCACGCGAGAGAGGAGCTCCCGATGGGTGCGACCGAGATCGACGAGCTGGGCCCGGTGGACTACCTCGTCGTCGAGTTTCCTGCCAGGCAAGAGCAACTTCTCGGGCGAGATGGCGGCCGAGCTCGCCTCGCTGGTCGAGTCCGGGACCGTCCGTCTGCTCGACCTGCTGATGCTGCACAAGGCCGACGATGGCACCGTCGAGGCGTTCGAGATCGACGACCTCGACGAGGACGAGGCGGGCGAGCTGCTCGGCCTGGAGACCGAGATCGCCGAGATCCTGGCCGCCGAGGACGTGGTGCACCTCGCCGAGGCGATGGAGAACGGCAGCGTCGCCGGCGTCGTCGTCTGGGAGAACTCCTGGGCGGCTCCGTTCGCGTCGGCGGCCCGCCGCGCCGGTGGCCAGCTGATCGCCAGCGGCAGGATTCCCACCCAGGCGATCGCGGCGTCGATCGCTGGCCGAGGACGCCGCCCAAAGTGAAGGAGAGTGACATGCCCCTTCGACCTGCTCGAGCTGCACGACGCGGCGTCATCGGCGCGCCCGTGGCCAGAACGGCCGCGGTGGTCGGCACCGCCGCCGTCGTCTCGCACGGCGTGAATCGACGCCAGGACCGTCGCGAGGACCGTCGCCAGGATCGCGGCCCCCGCCGCTAATCCGTACCGGCGCGCCGTTGGTGGTCGCGCCCTTCACAGAGGTAGGTGTTGCCGATGGTGATCGCCGAGTGGCAAGTGGGACAGGTGGTCTGGGCCATGTTCTGGTTCACCATCTTCTTCCTGTGGATCTGGCTGCTGATCGCGGTCTTCGTCGACCTCTTCCGGAGCGACGACCTCGGTGGATGGGCCAAGGCGATGTGGTGCCTCTTCGTGATCCTCCTGCCCTACCTGGGCGTGTTCGTCTACCTGATCGCGCGGGGCGGCACCATGCGCGAGAGGGCGGAAGCTGACGCCCGGACGCGGGAGATGGAACGGCGCGAATACATCCAGGAAGCGGCCGGCACCGCGTCGAGCCCAGCGGCCGAGGTCGAGCGCCTGGCCAACCTGCGCGCCCAAGGCGCCATCGACGACGCCGAGTTCCAGGCCCTGAAGGCCAAGGCTCTCGCGTGACCCCCGCGAGCCGCATCACCCCGTTCGAATGAGCCCACTCGAGGTCTGATGTCCAGCCCCGATCAGCCGACCCGAACCGCCGACCGCCCGAAGACGGTGGTCCACCTCGACGCTGCCCGGCGGGCAGCGGTCGGGCGCGCGGCGCGCACCAAAATGGCGCGGTCCGCGCATGCCGAGTGGGCGGCCGGCCCGGATCGAGCGGATCCGGTCGCGCTCTTGCGCGCTCAGGAAGCCACGCGCGTCCCCGAGCTCGTTCCCCTTCGTCACGAGCGGATGCTCGAGTCGCCGTTCACCTTCTACCGCGGGGCTGCGGTGGTCATGGCGGCCGACCTGGCGACGATGCCGAGCTCGGGGCTGCGGGTGCAGGCGTGCGGCGACGCCCACCTCGCGAACTTCGGAGGGTTCGCGGCACCGGATCGCACGCTGGTCTTCGACATGAACGACTTCGACGAGACCGTGCCCGGCCCGTTCGAATGGGACGTCAAGCGGCTGGCTGCGAGCTTCGAGATCGCAGCCCGGGCGCGCGAGTTCCCGACCAAGGTGGCGCGCGAGGTCGTCCGACGGGTTGCGCGCTCGTACCGAGAGGCGATGGCCCAGTTCGCGACGATGACAAACCTCGACGTCTGGTACTCCAGGCTCGACGCGCAGGGTGTCCTCGACCGCTGGCGGAGCCAGGTCAGCCCCGACGACGTCAAGCGTTTTGAGCGCACCGCCGCCAAGGCCGAGCGCAAGGACAGCCTCAGGGCACTGTCGCGGCTCACGGAGCGGATCGATGGCGCGTACCGGATCGTCAGCGACCCGCCGACGCTGGTCCCAGTGACCGATCTCGGCGGTGACCCTGAGCCGTTCCTAGCTTGGTTGCACGAGCGCTATCGCTTGTACCGCCGTAGCTTGCAACGCGATCGTCGGCACCTCCTCGAGGGTTACCGGCTCGTCGACTTCGCACGCAAGGTCGTGGGTGTCGGAAGCGTGGGGACGCGGTGTTGGATCGCGCTCCTGCTCGGCAAGGACGACGCCGATCCGCTCTTCCTGCAGGTGAAGGAAGCCGAAGCCTCGGTGCTCGAGCCGTACGCCGGCAAGAGCAGCTTCGCCAACCATGGCCAACGCGTGGTGGAGGGGCAACGCCTGCTGCAGACGGGCGGGGACATCCTGCTCGGGTGGACGCATGCCACGGGGATCGACGGTGTCGAACGCGACTTCTATGTGCGTCAACTGTGGGACTGGAAGGTGTCGCCCGCCCTGGAGACGATGAGTCCGGAGATCCTGAAGATCTACGCGCAGCTGTGTGGCTGGACGCTCGCGCGTGGTCACGCACGGTCCGGCGACCGGATCGCCATCGCGGCGTACCTCGGGACCGGTGTGGGCTTCGAGCGCGCGATCGCCGACTTCGCGGCGGCGTACGCCGACCAGAACGAGCGTGACTTCGCGGCCGTCAGCGCCGCCGAGCGAGGCTGACGCTCCAGGGGCTCAGTCCTCCGTCGGCGGTCGCGGTCGTCGCCACGGGAGAGCGCCTTCCAGCTCGATCTCCAGCGAGAAGCTGAGGAACGTTCGTACGAGCACGATCAGCCCGAGCGTCAGCGCACTCTCGATGGTGGGGTCGATCGTGATCGTCGTGATGATGTCGGCGATGATGAGGACCTCCAGCCCGAGCAGGATCGATCGGCCGATTCCCTGGCGAGCACGCACATATGCCGATCGGCGCTCTCCTCGTCGTAGTGCGGCGGTCGCTGCGGCCAGCGCCGCGATCGAACCGATCGCGAGGATGGCGACTCCGGCCACCTCGAACGCCTTGACGACGTTCTCCATGAAGTCCTCGTAGTGCATCGACGTCAGCTCCGGTTCGCCTCGATCCAGTCGACCGCGTCGTCGTGGGCGCGCCGCACGGTGCGGCCGACCCACTCGTCGCCGGTGTAGACGTCGTCGTGGTTGACGACGTCGAGCACGCGGGTTGCGGTCAGTTGCTGGAGAACCCGATCGTTGGCGGACACGATCACCAGCTTGCTGCCGGCATCACGCAGAGACTCGGCGTACTTCCGCACCACGTTGGTGAGCGTCCCGCCGAGCTCCGTCGTGCCGCGGAGGCGGAGGATGACGACCGAGTTGCGTGACGATGCCTCCACCGCGGGCAGGGCGGCCTCGAACATCGGCGCTGACGGCGAAGAACAGGCTGCCGTACGGCTGGAGCACGAGCACCGTCTCGGGCGGTACGACGGCTGGTGGCTCGGCTTCCCTGACCGAACCGTCGGCACCGTAGATGCGTCGCTTGAGCTCGATCTGGTTCGACTGGTTGACGACGTGGAGGACGAGCGACAGCCCGACCCCGGCGACGACCGCGTACTGGAGCGGAATGACGAGCGTCATCACGAAGGTGACGACCAGGACGACCGCCTGGACTGAACCGGTCCTGGCCACGGAGACGATGTCGTGCGGGTTGACGGTCCGGTAGCCCACGACCATGAGGAGTCCGGCAAGGGCGGGCAGGGCGATCTGGGATACCACCGAACCGAACACGAGGATCACGACGGCCATCACCGCCGCGGCGAGCACCAGGGCCTGCCTGCTCCTGGCGCCGGCCGACCTGACGAGCGACGACGCCGACATCGACCCACCCACCGGCATGCCCTGGAACACGCCACAGGCGACGTTGGCGGCGCCCTGGCCCACGAAGTCCCGAGATGCGTCCGGGTAGGTGCCGTCCCGGTTGGGGAAGTTGGCCGAGATGCTGGCCCCTTGGACGAGCCCGACGAACGCGAGCGAGACGGCGGGAACGAGCAAGGGCAGGACCAGTCCGAGGTCGGGCAGCACCGGGCCGGGGAGCGACCGGGGCACATCGGCCACGTCCGCCAGCTGGGCGACACCGTCCCAGCCGAGCACGACGACAGCACCCGAGGTGATCCCGATGGCGACTACCATGCCCAGCTGGCCGAGGGGTGTCCGCTCCAAGCCGACGATGAGCGCGATCGTGGCCATGCCGATCAGCACGGTGCGCCCATCCAGCCGCCCCGGGTGCACCAGGGTGTCGAGGGCGCGGACGACACGGTTCGCGCCCTGGCTGTCGTAGCCGGTGAAGTTCCCGAGCTGGCCGAGCACGATGTTGACGCCGACCGCGTTCACGAAGGCGACCATCACCGCGTTGGACACGAACCGCAGGAGCGAGCCGAGGCCGAACACGCCGGCAAGGATCATCAGGACCCCGGTTGTGAACGACAGCGTGAACAGCGCACGTGCCGGGTCGGCAGCGTTCTTGATGGTGTCGACATCGGCGATGACGATCGCCATGGCCCCGGTCGCCTGGACGGCCATGAACGACGAGCTGGTGACTAGAGCGCCGGTGAATGTGCCGACCAGGTAGCCGTACAGGCCGTAGACGGGGTTGACCCCAGCCAACAGCCCACCCGCGAGACCATCGGGGACGCTCTCGACGCCGAGCACGAGACCGGCGACCCCGTCCTCACGCAGCGACTCGCGCCGCAGCGGCGAGCGCAGCCGGCTCATCGGCGCCGCCCGCAGCGGCCGGGCTCGTCGATGTCCGTGTCGCTCATCGAATGGTCCCTCATGGTCGACGCGGCATCGCCCCCAGCGACGGAGGCGCCTGTGCGGTGACTGTCGTTTCCCGGCTGGAGAGCCGCATCGTCCGTCGCGGATGATTCCCGGTTCTCCTACGGGCGGATGACGCACCGGAAGCCGAGGTGCGAGGTCGACGTGTCGACGGCCTGCGCCATGCGGGCCGCCGGTCGGAAGCGTCGGCAGTAGTTGGCCGCGCACAGGTGCGAGCCGCCCTTCATCACCCGGCGCGGGATCGGCTGCGGGTCACCGTCCCGGAGGTCGACCGACGCCGCCTCGTCGCCGCCCCGCGGGTTGCGCACGGTGCAGCACGGGTGTCCCGCCGTCGCGTGGTCGCGGTACCAGTCGGACGTCCACTCCCACACGTTGCCCGTCATCTCGAACAGCCCGTAGCCGTTGGGCGGGTACGAGCGCACCGGTGCCGTGTACTCGTGGCCGTCGAGCACGTCGTTGCGCAGCGGGAAGTCGCCCTGCCACCAGTTGGCCAGGTAGCGGCCGCCGGGCGTCTGCTCGTCGCCCCATGCGTACTCGGCGCCCTCCAGGCCGCCCCGGGCGGCGCGTTCCCACTCGGCCTCGGTTGGGATCTCCTTGCCCATCCAGGCGGCGTAGGCCTCGATGTCCTCCCACGCGACGTGGACCACCGGGTGGTCGTCTTTGCCCTTGAGCGACGACTGGGGTCCGCGGGGGTGGCGCCAGTTGGCGCCCGGCACCCACTGCCACCATGCGTACGCGTCGTCGAGGCGGACAGGGTGGCGGGGTCGTACGAACACGCTGGATGCCGCGACCAGCATCTCGGGCCGGGCGTCGGGGTAGCGCGCAGGGTCCGGGGGCTTCTCCGCCAGCGTGACGAGGCCGGTCGCGTCGACGAAGCCGCGGAAGTCACGGTTGGTGACCGTGCAGCGGTCCATCCAGAACCCGTCGACGGTGACCGGGTGGGCCGGCGCCTCCTCGGGGTAGTGCACGTCCGAGCCCATGCTGAAGGTGCCTCCAGGCACCCAGACCATGCCTTCGGCCGGCGGCGGGCCGCGGGGCGAATCTTTCGGCCCGCTGGCGCCCTCATCGCTGGTCACGTCGGTCACTGTCGCACGCGTTGGCGGGGGCGGCCACGGTAGCGGAGTAGTCCGCACGCTCTACCCGGTGGTGGCACAGCGTTCGCTTCGCGAACGAACGTGCCGCTCTGGCGTGCCATCCAACGTGCCATCCACTCAGTGGTACTCAGTGGGTTCGGCGGGACTCAGCGCAGAGCAGCGTCCCTGCGACCAGGGGCTATGCGGACAAAGTGACTCAGTGAGGACTTGTCATCGCCCTCTCAAGGTGGCGACACGGGTTCGAATCCCGTGGGGGTGCCATGTGATGTCGCGAGACATCGGAAACACCTTGAACCCTTATCTGGGTGGTTGGCGGGGTTTGGGCCCGGGTGGGATGCCGAGGGGTTGGTAGTCCTTGGTCGGGTCGATGGTGAGCTGTCGGATGAGCTCGCCTGTGGTGGCGTGGACGACCCGGACCTCGATGTCGTGGGCGAGGACGACGACTCGGGTGCCGCGGTGGGTGGCGCCGAGGCCGATGTGGTGCATGCGGCCGTTGACGCGCAGGGTGATCTTTCCGCTGTTGTCGATGACGTCGTGGCGGACGCGGTCGTGGCTGTCGTCGCTGCGGTCGCTGGCGGTCGCTTTGGGTCGCCGGTGGTACGCGTCCGTGGGGGTGCATCGCTCGGGCAGGGATCGGTGAGGTCGTTCGTGGTTGTAGTGGGCGGCGAAGACGTCGAGCAGTGCTTGCAGCTCGCTGCTGGTCGCGGGCTGGTTGGGTTGGGCGCGTAGCCAGCGCTTGAGGGTCTGGTGGAACCGCTCGACTTTCCCGCAGGTGGTCGGATGGTTGGGCCGAGAGTTCTTCTGGTCGATGCCGAGGCGGCGAAGCTCGGCTTCGAAGGCGTTGCGGCCGCCCTTGCCGCCGGACAGGCGGGTGGTGAACACCATGCCGTTGTCGGTCAGCGTCGACGGGGGACGCCGTGGTGGGCTATGGCAGCGCGGAACTCGTTGAGCACGATTGTTCCGGTGACGCGCTGATGCGCGGTGAGCCGCAGGGCGTAGCGGGCGTGATCGTCAAGCCAGCACAGGACCTCGACGTCGGCGCCGGTCGCGAGCCGGTAGTGGGTGAAGTCGGCCTGCCAGGTCTCATTCGGTTGCTCGGCCTGGAAGCGCACGTAGGAGGAGCGGGGACGCTTGTGGGGCTGCGGCGTGACGAGCCCGGCGTGGTGCAGATAGCGGCCGATGGTCGCGGCCGACAGCGACACGCCGTGGTGGTGGGCGAGATGCCAGCCGATCGTTTCCGCACCGGCGTCGTCGCCTGCCGCGACCAGGCGGCGCCGCAGATCGATGATCAGCTCGACCGTCTCCGCCGGCGTCGCCCGCGGTGATCGATGCGGCCGGCGTGACCGCGGCTCGAACGCGGCCCCGCCCTCGTCGCGGTAGCGGGCCACGAGCCGGGAGACCCAGCCCGGCGACACGCCATAGTCGCGAGCGACCTCCCGAACCCCACGACCTTCCACGACCACTGCGGTGATGACCAGCCGGGCACGTGACATACCCGGAGCGTCAAGACGACCACAGCGACGGTGGTGGACCCCCCGCTGTTTCCTATGACGCGCGACACCCGTTTCCTATGTCTTGACACCACACACCGTTGGGGGTGCCACAGCTGCGGTGCGAAGGACAGCGGGCCGTGAGCGTGAACGAACCCCTGGTCGTCTCGGTGCCCGACGCCGCGGCGCTCCTCGGAGTGTCCGAGCGCCTCATCTATCAGTTGCTCGACAAGGGTCTCCTGCCGGAGTCGCCACGTTGGTCACGCCGACGGCTCATTCCCCGCCGAGCAGTGGAGGAAGTCATCGACCGATCGATGGCCGACTACGACCCTGACGGTGTAGTGAGAGCCACGCTGTAGGAGGGGTCTCACACTGCGGGCGCCACTTGCGCATCGACATAGAAGCAGGCGTGCGTGTCAGCGGTGGCATCCGGCGCGGCCGGCTCGGAACCTTCACGAAACGCGCGCTTTGAATCTGCACAACGAAGTCAGCGCCTGCCCGATCCCTGCAACGGACACGTCAGGAGATCGTCAGTCTCCTCCGCCGGAGCTCGCGGAAAGCCAGGGCGCGCCGACCTACCTCACGTAGGCACTTCATTCGCGCAGCCCTTGCGCTCTGCTCGGGTTCGCTGTCAGCGACGGCGAGGCACGGCGGTCAGCCCGACGATCATCGCGCCAAGACGAGCGAAGCGTCAGCCAGCTACGGCTGTCGCCGCGACGGCGTGCAGGATGAGTTGGGTCGCGGCCTCATGCTGGGACACGAACGAGACGTGCGAGGCTGGGACCTCCACGATCGTCGCGTTCGCGCGTTCGGCCATGAACCGTTGCAGCGCCGGCGGGATCGCCTTGTCCTCGGTACCGAGCAGATACCAGCACGGCAGTGTCTGCCACGCGGGCGGGGAAGACGGCGTGGCTGCGAACGCGGCGGCGGCGTAGGGCCGCTGGGCCGCGGCCATTACTGCGGCCGTCTCGGCATCGACGTCGGCGGCGAAGGCTTCGTGGAACGCCTCCTGGGCGAGGTAGAGGTCGATCCCCTCGCTTCCGTCGGGGTTGGTGAACGGAACCGGCCTGATCGACGGGCCCACGAGGCTGCCTTCGAACCTTTCGAGGAGCTGCTGCTGGCTCTCGCCGACGTCGCACATCCAGCCGTTGAAGTAGACGAGCGCCCGGACCTGGCCGTTGCCGATCGCGGCGGTCGAGATCACATTGCCACCGTAGGAGTGGCCGACGAGCACGATCGGCCCGCTAAGGGTCCGCAGGAACTCGGCCAGGTATGCGGCGTCGCCAGCGAGGTCGCGAAGCGGGTTGCCGAACCCGATGGTGGAATACCCGTGGTCCCGGAGGGCACGAATCTCGGCATCGAAGCCAGTCGCGTCGGCCCACGCACCGTGGACCAGGACGATCGTCGGGGTCTCAGCAGCCATTCTCGTCTCCTCTCCTGCGTTGACCACTTGCGGATGCCGGACTGTAGCCCTGCGGACGACCCATCCAAGGCGAGCGAAACGCATTGGTATGTCGTCGTCTCACCCATGCACGCGCCCCGTCCACGGGCCCCTTAGGATCAACGGGGGCGGGGCCTGCGACCGCACAGAGCTGGGTTTGTGGAGTAACTCGTACCCACGACGCAGCCGGTGCTACTTCACGCGAGCGCCCCGAACGACCGCTCGGCGGCGCGCTCGCGACCGTCCACGTACGGCACGTGAGGGACGCGCCGGCGGTCCTGGCGGCTGGTGTCATGGGGCGCGCGTTCTGGGCGATCCGGGTATCTCGGAGGTGCGCGGGATCGGCAGTTAGGCGCTCTTGAGCGTGGCCGCTACTCGAAACAATCGAAGCGGGCATAGACGAGGATGAGACCGGCCAGCTAGCCCGCTACGACGCGTCGATATCCACCTCTAATCCAGTCGTCGATCAAGCGGCCGTATTCGTCGGCTGCTTCTTCCCATGCGAAGTGACCGGCGTCGAGAGGATGGATTTCGCTGTGGGGGAGGAGGTCGTCGAGGTACTCGTTGTTCGACCACGGCACGAGGTCATCGTGTTGGCCCGCCACGATTTGGGTCGGCGTCGTAATCGATGGCAGCAGATCGCGTAGTACTGGGTTCTGCTCGGGGTAGTGCCGCACCGTGGGTCGCGCGCGAGGTGGCCGGCGCGATTCCCGGAGCCCGGTTCGAGATCGTCACAGGCGACGGCTCATCACACGTGATGCCGCTGGAGCGCCCAGACGACTTCAATCAGTTGGTGATGGACTTCCTCGCCGAGTGACACGTCCCGACGCCACGAGTCCATCGCCACCAACTTGAGCTTCCCCCGGATTGGCGGACATCGAGTCTGAGGCGACCATGGTCGCTGCTGGAAGGATGTTCAGATGCCCCAACCCCATCCGCGGGAGTTCCGTCAGCGCGCGGTTGAGCTGGCCCGTCTGCGCGAGAAGCCGGTCGCGCAGATCGCCACCGATCTCGGCATCAGCGATAGCTGTCTGCGGAACTGGATGGCCCAGGCCGACATCGACGAGGGCCGCCGTGAGGGCCTGTCGAGCCGGGAACGCGAGGAACTGGTCGAGCTGCGCCGTGAGGCCCACACCCTCAAGCTCGAAAACGAGATCCTCAAGCGGGCCGCCGCGTACTTCGCCCGGGAGAACGTCCTCCCAAAATGACCTACACCTTCATCGCTGGGCGCTGTGGGGACCTCCCCGTCGCGGTGTGCTGCCGGGTGATGAAGGTGTCCCCCTCAGGGTTCTATGCGTGGCGGGCCCAGCCCTGCAGCGACCGCGACTGGGACGACGCCGTGCTCACCAACACCATCGTCGACATCCACCGCATGTCCCGACGGTCCTATGGCAGCCCGCGGGTGCACGCCGAGCTTCGCTTGGGCCTGGGCACCTGCTGTTCGCGCAAGCGGGTCGAGCGGTTGATGCGCCAAGCCGCTGTCGCGGGGATCCATCGTCGGCGACGAGGCGGCTGCACCCGCGGCGACGGCAGCGAGCCCTCCGATGATCTCGTCGGCCGCCAGTTCGACCCCAACGGCCTGGACCGCCTCTGGGTGATGGACGTCACCGAACACCCCACCGCCGGCGGCAAGGTGTACCTGGCCGTGGTCCTCGACGCGTTCAGTCGCCGGGTCGTGCTGTACTCGGTCAAGGCGCCCCTGGCGCCGGGCGCGGAACGGCCCGGCCTGCGGGCGGCGCCTCCGGCGCCGTCCTCAGCCGGGGCCTCCGACTTCACATCAGCTGACGGTTACGGCGAGGGGTCGGTCCTCAACTACCCCTCATGAGGTGCCGCTTCACCCTCGCTGGAAGGAGTGGTCACCCGCAGACTGGAGTCGCCAGTACCACTCGATCGATACCGGCTCTCGCCACGGTTTGCGCTCCCCTGACCTGGGTAGACCCGGCCGTCAACAGAGACGGGAAGGACCCCATGAGCACGTATCAACAAACCGAGACCGGCTATCAACCTGACGCCAGGACCACCCGAAGCGAGCCGCGGCGCGGGTACCGCAGGTTCACGGAGACGAAGGCCGGGTTCAAGACGACCGAGATGTGGCTGGCGATCGTTGCGATCGCCGGCATCTTGATCGCCACCTACGTCGAGGACGCCAACCTGGCGGCGGAGGACGGCTGGCGGTACGCCACCTGGGTCGCCGTTGCCTACATCCTGAGCCGAGGTCTGGCGAAGGCCGGCACCCGGGAGCCCTACACCGAGGACGTCGGCTAAGGACGACCGGAGAAGAGGCGCGCCGGCCGACCGCTGGTCGGTCAGCTCGGCGCGAAGCTTTGGCCTGGCCGGCGGCGGACCGGCCGGGCCGCGGCCCACCAAGACCCGCTGACGGCGCGGGGGCAATGGTCTGTAGGCGACTGCCGCCGTCGGGCCCGGCGTCTGTGAGACGGAGCCGCCGGAGGTGCTGCACCGGGGGCTATGACATCGGTGTGACATGACGGCGGCTAATCGGCGTGTCTGACCTGGTCAGGCCCGGTCACCGATAGTGAATTACGACTACTGGCGGGGTCGCAGTTGTTGGGCACCCTTTGGACTCGCGAGCCTGCAAGTCGCTCGGATCGCTCGCGGGGGAGTGAGCTCGTTCTCGCTGTCGCCCGTGACCAGGCTGGCGAATTGTCAATGCGACGGTCGCGTACAAGCGCCTGGCCCACGAGCAGGGTCCAGCGCCCAGCGATCCCGCGTTCATCCTGCGTCCCGCATCGTCCGACCGGTGCCGGGGGAGTGCGGCACCGCACCCGAGCAGCACGGTCGTCCGTCGCTGTGCGCCGAATCTGGCCCTGACACTGCTTACAAGGCAGATGTCGGGGGTCGACTCCCTCCGCGCCCACCCTGGTCACGGCGCTGCGTCCTCGCCTGCCGGTCCGCCTTCGTCGTCTGAGCGGCGATCCTCGGGTCCTGGCAATGGCGAGGACAGGCTCGACGGGATCATCGTCCGCGTCGAGAAAGAACGGAAGCTCGGATACGTCTGGGGTTGGTCCTACCACGAGTGGGAGATCGAGGACGGCGACGACGGCTGTCGGTACACGTTCGTCCACAACGGGCAGACCGATCGTGGCGTGGACGCGAACGAGGAAGGCCTACCCCCCTGGATGGCACCAGTTCTTCGACCGGTTGGATGACCACCTCGAGGGCGTATCGCGAAGCGAGGACGAGGGCAACGGCTCTCCGCCGCCATTGCCCTGGCAGACCTGGATGTGATGGTCGAGTGGGCCTCTTCGCGGGTACCCCTCCGACATCCTGGACGACCGCGGTGCGCGCTGAGGGAGGTGATCGCATGGACGCGCAGAGGAAGGCGTCGACGTCGATGACCCCGGCGCGCCTGGCCGGTCGCTACTGGCTGGGCGAGCCGCTCGGGCGCGGAAGGTCGACGGTGTTCCGGGCCATCGATACCCGGCTCAATCGTTGCGTGGCGGTCAAGCAGGTCGAGTTGGTGGCCGGCCAGGAGGACGTCGAGCGGGTCCGCAGCCGGGCCCTGCGGGAGGCGCGGGCCGCGGCCCGGCTCCACAACCCGCGCGTGGTGACCGTGTTCGACGTGGTCGAGGAGGCCGGGTCGATCTGGCTCGTGATGGAGCTGGTCGACGCGCCCAGCCTGGCCCAGGTCGTGGTCGACGGCGGCCCGATCCCGCACCCGAGGGCCGCCCGGATCGGGCTGGACGTTCTCACCGCGCTCGAGGCCGCCCACCTCGTGGGGGTCGTCCACCGGGACGTCAAGCCGGCCAACGTGATGGTGCAGACCGGCGACCGGGCCAAGCTGACCGACTTCGGGGTGGCCACGATCCGGGACGACTCCCGGCTGACAGTCACGGGGCTGATCGTGGGGTCGCCGTCGTACATGTCGCCCGAGCAGGCCCAGGGGGCGGAGGTCGGCCCGCCGACGGACCTGTGGTCGCTGGGCGCGCTGCTGTACTTCGCCACCGAGGGCGAGCCCCCCTTCCACGCAGGCTCGGCGCTGGCGACGGCGTCGGCGGTGGTGCACGGTGAGCCGCGGCCGGTCCAGTACGTGGGTCCGCTGACCGAGATCATCGCCAGGCTGCTGACCAAGGCCCCGGACGCCCGCCCCAGCGCGGGCCAGATCCGGGCAGGGCTGTCCCGGGTGGCGCGGGGCCAGCGCTCCCGCATGCGCACGGCCCGCCTGCCCGCGGTCGGGCCGCCGCCCGCGGTCGTCCGGGAGGCAGCCGACCCCACGCCCGAGGTCTTCCCCCCGGTCCCGGCCGCACCCGCGACCAGCCCCGGCAACCCTGGGCCGGCCGTGGCCGCGGGAGAGGCCGAGCCCGATGTGCCCCGCCGGCCGGCCCCCGAGGGGCCCCAGACCGACGTTCCCCCGGTGATGCCGGGCGAGCCGGGGCCGACGCCCGAGCCGGAGGCGCCGCCGGTCGTGCCGGGGCAGCCGGAGCCGACGCCGCAGCCCGACGCGCCGCCGATCCTGCCGGGGCAGCCGGGGTCGACGCCGGAGCCCGATGTGGCGCCGATCGTGCCGCAGCCGGAGGCGCCGCCGATCCTGCCGGGGCAGCCGGGGTCGACGCCGGAGCCCGATGTGGCGCCGATCGTGCCGCAGCCGGAGGCGCCGCCGATCCTGCCGGGGCAGCCCGAGCCGGACGTGCCGCCGGTGGTTCCGGAGCCGGAGGCGCCGCCGATCGTGCCCGGGCCCCAGCCCGATGTGCCGCCGGTCGTGCCGGAGCCGGACGTGCAGCCGGTCGTCCCGCAGCCGGAGCCGTCCCCCGTCGCGCCCGAGACCGAACCCGAGGTGCCGCCCGTGGTGCCCCAGCACGACCCCGTGGTGCCCGCCCCCCGGCCCGAGGTGCCGCCCAGCCGGGCCGAGAACGGGCGGCCGCCCACCGCGGCCGCAGCGGCCGTCGGGGACACCCGGGCCGAGCTGACGCGGGCGCAGACCGGGACCCAGCCCGCGGCCCCGAGCGCCGACGACGTGCCGCGGCGGACGTACCGGCCGCGCGAGCAGCCCCGCTCCCGCCTCGCGCTGCTGGCCGTCGCCGCCGTAGTGGTGCTGCTGGTCGTCGTGGCCGCGTCCGCCTTCACCCGCGGTGATGGGGACGGCGAGGAGACCACTGGCGACGAGGCCACGGCCACCACCGCGGCGCCCGCCGGCGATGACCCGCCCGCCACCACCGCGCCATCCCCGCCCGAGACCCCCGCCACCACCGCTCCCGCCACGACGGCGCCCGCCACGACCGCGCCGCCGGCGGCAGCCGGGGCCACGATCCTCGCGGGGTGGACCGCCTACCAGGACCCCTCGGGCCGCTACAGCATCGCCCACCCGTCGGGCTGGTCCGTGGTGCCGAGGACCGACACCATCACCGACTTCCGCGACCCCGCCACCGGGTCCTACCTCCGGGTCGACTGGACCGACACGCCCAAGGACGACCCGGCCCAGGACTGGCGGGAGCAGGCGGTCGTCTTCGCGAGGAACCACGCCAACTACCAGGAGCTGGGCATCGGCCCCACGACCTACCGCGACTACAACGCGGCCGTGTGGGAGTTCACCTACGGGTCCGGCACCACCGTGCACGCCACCAACCTCGGGTTCGTGACCGGCGGCCGCGGCTACGCCCTGCTGTTCCAGACCCCCGAGGACATCTGGGCGTCGAGCCAGGGCCTCAACCAGCAGTTCCGCGACGCCTTCCGCCCCGTGCCGGCCTGACGACGAGTTGCGCGGTCGCGTGACGGGCGACACCATTCGTCGCCATGCTGGGGTTGCAGGTGATCGGGGCGGGCCTCGGCCGCACGGGCACGCTGTCGTTGCGCAAGGCGCTCGACGACCTCGGGTTCGGGCCGACCTACCACGGTCATCATCACGAGGCAGGGGCGCTGACCAGGGCAAACACCGCGACCGACGCGCGCCCTCTAAGGAGCCGAGCCGATAGGCAAGGCGACCCAACAGCACAGTGGGGCTCTTCAGCCGTCCGGCGGCACAACGGCGACCTGTCCGCGGAAGTTCCAAGGGGGGGGGGGACTGGTGCTGGGAGAGCTGTGAGCAGGCACGAGCGGATGGCAAGAACTCGTGGCGCTGGTGGGCTGCTGTGGATCTGACGAAGCAGGTCCTCGAGATCGAGTTGGAGGTCGACATGGCGGAGCATCTCGGCGAGCCGCACGCTCGCTGCAACGCCAAGATCTGGGACAACACGGCCTCCTGAGGCAACGAACGGTGGCGGACGACGAAGGTGTGTGCCGCATCGGCGAAGGGCGAGCAGGGACGGCCTTCGCCAGCGAACGCGACACGTAGCGCGGTCGGAGACATGTCGCGGCTCCTGGCGTGGATGCCTTTCTGGGACGACCTTTGGCGGGCATCGTGCGGCAGCGATCAGCGGGGTGATGTGAGCCTCTGGACTTCGGCTGAGAGTTCTTTGATGGCGGCGTCGAGGTGCTCGATCGTCAGGAGGTCGGCGACGGTGGCGCGGTCTGTGTCGTCCAAGGGTTGGCGATGAGGCGGTCGACTGGCGGCGCAGTGCGCGGCGGCTCGATCCGAGCGCCTCGAACATCGGCATCAGGGGCGAACGGGCGAGGCGAGGGCAATGACGATGTGTTCGGGAAGAGCGCGGGTGGCGCATCGAGCGCGACCGGAACCCGATGCCAGAATCACGCGGGCAGCGCCGAGCTCGCGGCGGCGCGGATGCTTGCGTGACTTGGGTGCGGGGAGATCGACGCCATCATCGTGAGGGCGCGGGCCCGAGGTTCTCGCCGGTTCAACGACGGCGCCGAAGAGGTCTTCGGGTGTGAACACGAGCTGCGCTGGCTGCGGTCTCTCGGGCTCGCTCGAGGACTCCTCGAGCGGGGTGTGAACGAGCCCGACTTGGTTGCGCAGTGCGCCAAGCCGGTCGAGCGCTTCGCGGAGCGGCGGTGCTGGCGGATCGGGCGACAGCCGACAGCCCGCGGTTCGTGCACCGATCTCTCGAGGTCTCCGGGAGGTACACGTTGACTTGCCATATGCGCACTACTATAACCCATGACGACCTATCAGGAGGATCGCTGCAGACCTGCCGCCGCGCGGAACATCGCTGTGTCGCCACTGGTGCCGGGCATCGCTGTCGCCGGCGTCGTCGACGGGGAAGTCACCGTCGCAGCGGGCGGCGAGGCAAACCTCGACACCCGTTTCCGCCCGGCTCGATCACGAAGCTCCTGACGGCGACGTTGGTGGCCGAGTGCGCCGAGGACGGGCTGCTCGGCCTCGACGATCCGCTCTCGTCGTATGTCGATGGCTTCGATGAGCGCATCAAGATCCGCCACCTCGTCACCCACTCATCGGGCATCGACGCCGGCGATGTGTTCGTCGACACTGGTGACGACGACGGCGCGCTGGGCCGCTACATCGAGCTGCTGCAGGCGCAGGCCAGCTTTTCGATCCCGGAGCCACCTTCTCGTACTGCAACGGCGGCTCGCGCTCGCCGGTCACGTCGTCGCACTGGTTCGAGAGCTGCCGTGGGAAGGGGTCATGCGCAACCACCTGTTCGAGCCGCTCGGCATGACCGACTCCACGTTCGAACCAACGGACGCGCCGTTCGAGAGCGGACAGTTCCTGTCCGGTGGGATGACCCGCGGCCTCGGTCCGGCGGGAGGCACGCTCGTGTCCACCGCCACCGACATGGGCAGGTTTCTCGCCGACCACCTCGCCATCCCGAACGGCGATGGATGCGCCAGCTCGCGCGCCAGCACCAGGAGGCGTCGCGTTGATGCAAGGTGCCGGCGCCGGATGGATGGTGTGGCACGGGAGCTCCCGTGTCGGCGGCGCCAACCGGGCCACTCCGGATATCTCGCCGTCGACGACGAGGCCACCTGCGCGATCGCCGCGCTGACGAATGGCGAGCAGGGTGTGAACGCCGTTTCCATGGAGCTCGATGGCGCCGCGCCGAAACCTCCCGATCAGGGCCCGCCTCCGACCGACCTGCAGCAATACGAGGGCGACTACAGATCGCACATCATGCAGGTGGCCCTGCGGTCGTAGACGGCACGCTCACCGCCGAATTGAACGGGGCCTCGGCACCCTCGTGGCAGGGACGCGCACACGTTCTCGTCGATGCTCGGACCGATCGCGTCTTCGACGACCTCGCCGGTGGCGCATGCGCTGCCTGCGGAAGCTCACCTGATCGCTGAGACGCCACGCCACGACAAGCGAAATCGACCTGGGACATGCCCGAGGTGCTGTGTCCTCAACTGATCGACGCAACTGTGCGACGCGTCGAGGCTCATGAGCTCGCTACGAGAACGCATCTCTTGTCCTTTCGTCGGGCTCGAACGTGCCAGACGTGCTGCGGCTATGCGGCTCATCGCGATCCTCGACGGCTGAGATACGGTATCGCGACAATCTCGTCGTCGCTGCCAGCGGATGTCAGGGATCAGCGCGAGCATGAGAAAATCCACGAGCAGGAGGACCGCCATGGCTGTGCAGCGATCCCCGAGGGCTACGAGGGTCACCGTACCTGAACATCGCCGGCGCCGCCGACGCCATCGACTTCTACTGCAAGATCCTCGGCGCCAGCGAGCGCATGCGGATGGACGGCCCGGCGGCAGCATCGGCCACGCCGAGCTCGACTCGGTGGCTCGGTGATCATGCTGGCCGACGAGAGCGCAGAGGCCGATAACAAGAGCCCGCCACCTCGGTGGCACCCAGTGTCGCTCATGGTCTACGTCGAGGACGTCGACTCCACCTACAGCGCCGCCATCGTGGCGGTGCCTCCGAGATCCAGGCCGTCGATGACAAGTTCTACGGAGACCGCTCAGGGATGTTCAAGGACCAGTGGGGCCACGAGTGGACCGTCGCCACCCACGTCGAGGACGTCTCCGAAGAGGAGATGGGGCGCCGCATGGCCAAGAGATGCAACAGGGCTGACTCAACCGCGCCATGCACGGCCGCGCCTCGCCGGCGTTGTGGGACACCTGACCGGGCAGGAGCCGACTCCGGTTAGTGGACTCGCGGTGGACGAGACCATCCACCGGTCGTCGGTGTGGCCCGGTTTTGATCCCGGGTGCTGACCCACGACCGACGACCTGGTGGAGGTACCCGACATCATGCGCGCGCTCGAGCCTGAGGTGGTCGATGCCGTCTGGGTGGCGGTGGAACCGCTGCTCCCGCCGCCGGATCGCTCGCATCCGCTGGGCTGTCACCGGCCTCGGGTGCCGGACCGGGTGTGCTTCCGAGGGATCCTGATCCGGCTCGTCACCGGCGCCTCGTGGGTCGACATCGAAGCGATCCTCGAGCACCAGGTGTCGGACACGACGTTGCGGGCTCGCCGTGACGAGTGGATCGACGCCGGCGTGTTCGACGCAGCTCAAGACCGAAGCGCTCGCTGCGTTCGACCGGATCGTCGGGCTCGATCTCGACGACGTGGCCCTGGACGGGTCGCTGCACAAGGCGCCCTACGGAGGTGAGGGAACCGGCCCGAACCCCACGGATCGAGCGAAGTTGGGCTGGAAGTGGTCCGTCGCCTCCGAGCGTCACGGCATCCCCGTCGGCTGGGTCATCGACGGCGCCAACCGCAACGACGTGGCCATGCTGGAACCGACGCTCGACGCCGTCGCCGAGGCCGGGCTGCTCGCCGAGATCGGCACGCTGCACCTCGACCGGGGCTACGACTCCGGCGCGGTGCGCGACCGACTCGGCGGCACGGCCTCGACCAGTCCGAGATCCAGCGCCGGGGCACCAAGGTCCCCGGCGTGAAGAAGCAGCCGCTCCGCTCGGGCTGCGCTGGATCGTCGAGGCCACCAACACGTGGTGGTCGAACTACGGCCAGCTCCGCCGCAACACCGACCGCCGCAACCGCCACCGCCACGCCGCGCTCTGCCTCGCCACCACGGTGCTCATCGTCGGTCGCCTCATCGACTGGCGCGACCGATGGGACCCCGCCACCTGACGCCTATCCGCTCAGGTCCTAAGCGGCAGGCCGCAGGTTCGAGTCCTGCCGGCGGCACCTTCCGCCGGCCCGCCGAAAGGCGCCGCCTGGCCTCGAGCCCTTCCCAAGGGCCCACGTTCGAGCTGCATCTCCAACGTCGGGCCCTCAACCAGCTCGAACACCAGATAGGGCATGCCATCCCACTGCCCGCCATCCAGCAGACGCACCAGGTTGCGGTGCTGAAGCCGGCCCAGGAACCGGGCCTCGGTCTCGAATCACCGAATGTCCGCCGCGCCGTCCCGCACCACCTTGAGCGCGACCGGGCGGTCCAACACCAGATCCCGGGCCCGGTAGACGTCGGCCATGCCCCCACGCGCGACAAGCCATCGACCCGGTACCGGTCCCCAACCAGGTCCCCGGTCCGACCGTCATCAAGAGATGCACGCTGCTCCGTGTCCCACCAAGCCGGCCACGAGCGCGCGCTCAAGTGAGGGCACGAGCCAGCCTGTAAGGCCGTAATCGCCGCCCTTCGCCAAAGCGGTATCGGCAACACGCGCAGCTACAGGCGCCGACTGCCATGCGCAGCAGCGACCCGGTCAGGACCGGGCCTCAGTGACATCGCTTTGACTGGAAGTGCGCCGCGGCGGCCGAGTCGGGCGGTCGGCTCAGCCCGCCAGGGCGCGGTTGGCACGGGAAGGACATCCCCACGCCGGGCGACACCGTCCCCACCTCCGCGGAGCGCATTCTTCCGAGCGGGACGCCAGCCCTGTGAGCATCGGCTCTCGACCGGCACGCGGCGCTCGTCAACGCGACGATGCGACATGCCGCACCCCGTGACGATTACCGGCGATGGCGCCGCGACTGGGCCGAGATCAATCGCCTGGTCGACGGGATCAATCGCCTGGCCGCCTGTTGCCACGCCCGGGGTGATGGGACTCGGTATCGGCACTCGCCGGCCAACGAGCTTCCAGCCACCAGTGCGACGAGGTGCGGTCCGCTTGGGTGTGACGAGCCGGGCGCTGAGGATGGCGCCCAGCTCGCCCCACCGCTCAGCCCTCCGGCACGCATCGTCGGGTGCCGAGGGCCGTCCTGGTCAAGTCACGATCACGGTGATGGGCCCGCCATTACTTTGAGACCTTCCACACGACCGCGTAGCGAAACCACGACGCTGCGCACCGTGAAACCGACGGACGTACCTCTGTGGCCAGCATGCGGCGATAGCTGGACCGGAGGGGCGGACATCCGACACAGCATCCGTCCGTCGTCGCCAGCGCATGTCGGTACGAGCCACCGAGTCCATTGAGATCCTGCTCGTCGACGACGACGAAGACGATGTCCTAATGATGCGCGAGGCGTTGAGGGCAGCGAAGTCCTCCGCCCGGCTCCGGGTCCTCAGCGAGGGCTCGCAGGTGACCCCCTACCTCCGGGGCGAGGGCGACCACGCCGGCGCCAACCGCCCCGACCTCATCCTCCTGGATCTCAACCTGCCCGGACGGGACGGACGCCAGGTGCTCGCCGACATCAAAGGCGGACGCCGTGGCGCCAATCGACGTCGGTGCGACCGACGAGGTGGAGGGTCGCCAGGTCGGGGCGGCCGGGCGAACGCGTCGAGGAGATCCAGCGTGCCCCTCGAACGGGTAGGCGCGCTGCACCGCGTCATGCCGAGTCCGTTTGGCCCGGCTGGTGATGGGTACCATCAATCCGTGACCGACAGCCCGCAGCCACCCGGCGACGACGCCATAGCCTCAGGGATTGGCGCCTCCGAGGCACAGTGGGTATCGGTCGCTCAGGCGGCACGAGCCACGGGCACGAGCGAGGCGTGGATCATGGACCGCTGCCGCGACGGCCGGCTCCCTCACCGGGCGGCCGGCGCACCCGAGTCGTCCGGGACGGACCGGATGGTGCCCTTGGCCACCGTCCGTGCACTTGTGGACGGCCGGATCAGCGAGTAGCTGCGATTGGAGTCCGGGGACCCGCCGTAGCCGGCCGAGGCGCCGCAGGCCAAGTCGCGCGGGGTGGCCGCAGCGGGGTTGCCTGTCACCACCGCTTCTCGTCGTCGGGCGGCAGTGCCGGCGGGGTGGGGTCGCCCGGCGGGTCGGGGCTCATCGACTCGGCATCGGGCCCAGCCGGTCGCTCCATGACGTCCGACCACTGGTCACCGCTGCGCTGCGCGTGGTCGGCGCACCGGGCTCGCCTTGGTCGTCAGCACGGCGGTCGGGGACGCTCCGCTCCTCCGACATCTTCCCGGGTGAGCCCTGGCGGGCGAGCACCACGATCACGGCGACAACGATCACCACGGTGGCGACAACGACGACGGTGGCCATTTCCCTCCTCCTGGCTACTTAATGGTGTGCGCCAGCGCAGGACGAAGGGTCCCAGCGCCAGCAGGTCGGATTGGCCCGGAGCATGGCGGCGAGGCGACACGATGAGCAGCGCCGTGATGACGCAGCCCACAACCGCCGGCACCGGCGTGCGGTGATGATCGATGGCTCTCTTTTGTGCCGTGTCAAACGTCACGCACCCCGCGTCGCCTAGCGGGAGAACAGCGGATCTCTCCCCGAGACGGGGCTCGTCATGAACCTGCGAGGAACCATGGAGCGGCGGCTCATCCGGTGGATGTCGAAAGATCTGGTTCGTGAGCACCGCGTCGTCCCAGTCCCGGCCGACACCGGGTACGCCCGCCACGCGTAAACCCCGAGACCGACACCCCCATCACCCGTGGCCGTGCGTCGACGAGTTGGACGCAGGGCTCGAACGTCGTCGGCATGGGGTCCGAGGACACGGCCACTCAGCGTGACCAAGGTCATGGCGGCGCACGCGTTTGCGGCCGTGGGCGGCGGGTACGCCACGCCGGTCACCCAACCCAGGAGCACGAGAATGCCCGAGAAGAAGTCCGGTCTGGTCGACAATCTGGCCGGCAAGGTGAAGGCGGCGGCGGGCAACATCGCCGGCGACCGGGACCTCGCCGAGGAAGGCGAGCTCCAGCAGGCCAAGGGAGCACGGGCCGACGAGGCGTCCCGCCTCGAGGCCGAGGCCGAGCAGGCTGCCGACGAGACGCGGACGAAGGCCGAGCTGGAATCCCACGCGGTCGAGCAGGCGCGCCTCCAGGCCGAGATCGACGAGGCCGACCGCCTCGACGACATCGAGCGCCAGCGCCTTGCCGCGGAGGCTCGCGCCGCGTCGCTGGCGGACAAGCGCAGCGACGTGGCCGAACGGCTGGAGGAGGCGGAGCAATCCGCTCTCGACCGCCAGGAGGAAGTCGTCGAGGTCGAGGAGGTGCTGGCTCAGCGCCGCGCCGACGAGATCGAGCGCCAGGCCGCGCAGTCGGGGCGAGCCGCCGACACGCTCGACGCCGCCCGTAGGAACATCGAGGAAGGATGACGATGCAGATCAAGGAGATCCCCCGCGACGCTCTCGAGCTGGGCTTCCGCAGCGCCCGCCTGCCTCTGACCGTGGCCGAGAAGCTGCTGGCCCGCCGCGACTCGACCTGGCCTCCCGCCTTCGTGTTCGACAAGGTCGAAGCGGGGGTGAAGGACATCGTCGGGCGGGCCACCCACGACGAGACCCTGCAGGCCTCAGCCCGGCTCCAGCGTGCGAAGGTGACCAAACGCGAGGAGGCGATGGCCGAGCGGGCCCACGCCGCCGAGGTGCAGCAGCAGGGCGAGGCCCGCGTGGAGGCCCGGCGCGCCGAGCTCGCGGCCAAGCGCGAGGCCGTCGAGGACGCCGAGGCCCAGCGCGAGCGACAGATCGAGCAGGCCGAGCTCGAGGCTCGCGAGCGAGCAGCCCAGGAGGCCGAGGCGAAGCGGTCCGCCACCCGGACCACCGCGGCCAAGCGCAAGCAGGCCGTATCCAAGCGTGCCACGCGTGCCAACGTCGAGCGCCTGGGGGCCGAGTCGCAGGCGCTGCGCGCCAAGCAGGCGGCCGTCGAGGCACGTGGTGACACGCTCGACCTCGACAAGGCGGTCCAGGCCAAGAAGTCGGCGCGGCGCTCGAGGTGATCATCTTCGGCGGCGAGCGCGGCCCCCGTGTGGCCGGCGGCGGGCCCGGCTGCATGGCGTTGCTGCTGCTGTCGCTGGTCGTGTCCGTCGTCCTGACGGTCATCCTCAACGTGCTGATCCGGCTGCTCTGATTCCCTATGGAGGATCGGCTGTCAAGCGGTTCGTCGGTTGACGTCGACATCGACGGCCGCCACGTTGGATGCGCTACCCGACCGAGGTCAACCTGGTCGGCGACGCCGGGCCGACCCTCGCCCGGCTGACCGAGCGCCTCGGCCCGGGGGACCAGGTCGAGCGGTGGGTCGAGGACTGGGTGTCCGACGACGCGCTCGTGGCCGTACGGGCTGGCGGCCAAGGTCGAGCACCCCGTCCGCCCGGTCCTGGCGCTGGTGGGCGACGGGGCGATGCAGATGAACGGCATCAACGAGCTCATCACCGTCGCCGACCGGTGGCGGACCTGGGCCGATCCGCGGTTCGTGGTCCTGGTGCTGCGCAACGACGACCTGGCGGACACCGGTCGAGAGCGCTCAGGGCCAGGACGACTCGGTGGACGGCGTGAAGACGAGCTCGCGGACCTCGCACCCCGGGGGCCGGGTCAGGGCGAACGCCACCGCGTCCGCCACCTGGGCCGGGTCGCAGAGCTCGAGGTCGGCGGGCGGCTTGTAGCGCACCTCGCGCTCGTCGAAGAACGCGGTCTGCATGCCGCCCGGCGTCAGCATGGTCACGCCGACCTCGCCCTTGAGCTCGGCCGTGAGGGCCCGCGTGAACCCGACCACGCCGAACTTGCTGGCGCAGTACGCGGTGGCGTCGGACACGGCGCGGTGGCCGAGCGTCGAGGCCACCGTGACGACGCGCCCGTGCACGGTGCGGAGCCAGGGCAGCGCGGCACGCACCACCGCGGCGGTGCCGAGCAGGTTGACGGCCACGGTGCGCTCCCACATCTCGGCGTCGACGTCCTCGAGGCGGCCGGGCACGTCGACGCCGGCGCACGTGACGACGGCCCAGATGCCGTCGCCCTGCTTCGCCACCTGCGTGACCGCCTCCTCGGTGGCCCGACCGTCGGCCAGGTCGACCTCGACCGACGCCATCGTCTCCCGGGGCGCCCGCCGGTCGAGGACGGTCACGGCGGCGCCGTCGGCGAGGAGCCGGTCGGCGACCGCGGCACCGAGGCCCGACGCCCCTCCGGTCACGATGACCGGGAGGTCGTGCAGGGGCTCGGTCGTGTGCGAGGGGAGGGGGGCGTCGATGCTCATGCCGAGCGCCTACCCCGGTCCCCGCGGCGTGAGAACCGCTTCGTCGCCCGGCGCGGCCCCCGTGTCGGGCCCTGGCCCGGGACGGACCAGCCCGGTGCGTCCGCACGCATCACGGAGCAGGCGGTCCCAGTCCCGCACGAACCGGTGGATCGAGAACCGGGTCGCGGCGGTGACCCGCCCGGCGGCACCGATGCGGCGGGCCAGGCCGGGGTCCGCGAGCAGCGCCCGCATCGACTCGATCAACCGGTCGGGATCGGTGGCGGCGAAGCCGTTGACCCCGTCCTCGATGATCGTCGGCAGCTCGGTCGTCGCCAGCCCGACCACCGGCAGGCCCACCGTCATCGCCTCGCACAGCGACAGTCCGAGGCTCGTGTAGCGCACCGGGTGGAAGTAGAAGCGGTAGGGGGCCAGGGCACACGCCAGGTCCGGCGGGGGGATCTCGCCCCGGCCGCCGAGGTCCTCCGACCGTGTGCCGACCAGGTCGAGCGGCACCCGGTCGTGCGCCCGCAGGAACACGTCGAGGCCGAGCCGCCGGCCCCGCTGGGCCAGGCCGTTGACGACCGTGATGCCCCGGGCGAGCTCGCCCGTGTAGCGGGCGCGATTGGGGACCACGACCCCGTGCTCGACGACCGTCGTCGGTGTGCGCCCGCAGTCCCACATCAGGTCGTTGAAGGCGGTGACGTGCACGATCAGCGCGTCGGAGTCGTCGACGGGGTGCCGGGTGTCGGTCGGCGACTGCCGGGGCGGATCGTGCTCGACCACGATCTGCGGCACCGCCCGCTGCGCCGGCGACAGGACCTCGTGGCGGTCGACCAGCCAGTGGTCGTGGGACTGGTAGACGACGGCGTCGACCTGCTCGTCGGCGAGACTGTCGACGGGCACCTCGCGGACCGTGTCCGGCCAGGGGAACGCTCCCGCTCGGCCGCCGTAGCCGTGGGGACGCCCCGGCTTCACCGGCAGGACGATCTCGTGGGCGACCTGCGAGAGGTACCAGAGGTAGTTGCCGTGCACGTGCCAGGTGAGGATGCGGAGGGGGCGGGTCATCGCAGCAGCTCCAGGGGCGGCCAGGGTGGGGCACCGGGTGCATCGCTCCGGTCCGGTGCGAGCGGCTGTGTCAACCGGGCCGCGACGGCCGCGAGCACCGCGGCCACGGTCGGCCAGTCGCCGGTGCCCGGCTCGGGCGCCACGACGCGGTGGCGGTCGCGGTCGAGCGGGGCCCACCGGTCGGGGTCGCCGCCGGCGTGGAACACGACGACGCCGGGGGCGTGCAGGGCGGCCGCCACGTGGGCGGCTCCCGTGTCGTTGCTGACCACCA
>CAWHNU010000009.1:0-1448818 GCA_963830865.1 uncultured Acidimicrobiales bacterium
TCGATGGTGCTGGCACCCCCACCGATGCGGCTGCTCCCCTCCTTGTCGTACATGCTCTGACCGGGTCTGATATGACCGTGGGCGATAAAGGGCGGATCACCGTGTTCCTAGCCGACGACAACCTCCTCGTGCGGGAGGGCGTGCGGGCGCTGCTCGGGCTCGAGGCCGACCTCGACGTGGTGGGCGTCGCCGCCGACTACGACGAGCTCGTCGAGGGGGCCACGGCCACGCACCCCCAGGTGGTGGTGACCGACATCCGCATGCCGCCCAGCTTCCAGGACGAGGGCATCGAGGCGGCGAAGCAGGTGCGCAAGCGCCACCCGGGCACCGGCATCGTCGTCCTCTCCCAGTACGACGAGCCCGACTACGCGATCGCCCTGCTCGGCGAGGGCGCGGCCGGCTACGCCTACCTGTTGAAGGACCGGGTCTCCGACGGCGATCACCTGGCCCGGGCCATCCGCGAGGTGGCCACCGGCGGCTCGATGCTCGACCCGCAGATCGTCCAGTCGCTGGTGGCGCCGGTGCGTGGCGCCGGGGCGCTCACCTCGGACGACGAGGACCTGCTCCAGCAGGTGGCCGAGGGCAGGCCGGTCAAGGCGATCGCCGCCGCTCGGAGCACGACCCCGGAGGCCGTCAACGACGCGATCGAAGCCCTGTTCCTGCACCTGGCCCACGACGCCAGTGCCGGCCAGGAGGGCGCGTTGCGCCGCCTCCGCCTGCTCCAGAAGGCGATCGTGGATCGTGAGGAGCAGGGCGAGACGCTCAGCCGCTTCCTGCCCGGTGGCCTGGCTCACCGTTTGCGCACCGACCGGGCGGGGGTCGAGCGCACCGAACGGATGGTCGTGACGGTGCTCATGTCCGACGTGCGTGGCTACTCCGGCATCGCGGAGCGCAGCGACCTCACGGTGCTGGCCGCGCAGCTGAACGAGCACCGGCGGGAGATGAACGGGGCGATCCTCGCGGAGGAGGGGACCGTGATGCAGTACGTGGGCGACGCCGTCCTGGCCGTGTTCGGCGCTCCCGTCCCCCAGGACGACCACGCGGACCGTGCCCTTCGGGCCGCGGCGGCGATGCACCTGCGCCAGTCCGGGCTGAACCAGCGGTGGGCCGAGGCCGGCCTGCCGCCCTTCGGCCTGGGCATCGGCCTCTCCACCGGCGAGGTGGCCGCCGCGCTGCTCGGCAGCGACGAGCGGCTCGAGTACACCGTCGTCGGCGACACCGTGAACCTCTCCCAGCGGCTGCAGGACCTGGCCCGCCCCGCGGGCACCACCGTCCTCGGCGAGGCCACTGTGGCCGCTCTCAGCGAGCCCCTCGACGCCCGGGCCCTCCCTCCCCAGCGGGTCAAGGGGCGGGAGGCGCCGGTCGTCGCCTATGCGGTCGTCCATCTTCCCTCCGGCCAGGAGGTGCCGTCATGACGGGTGCGCCAGCTGAGCGTCACGAGCGCCGATCCGGTCCTGCGGGTCCGCGGCGTGCGCCGCACCTTCGAGGCCGAGCTGGCGCCGGTGCGGGCCCTGCGGGGCGTCGACCTCGACGTGGACCCCGCCGAGTTCGTGGCCGTCATGGGGCCGTCGGGTTGCGGCAAGTCGACCCTGCTCAACCTGGTGGCCGGCCTCGATCTCGCCGACGACGGCGAGATCACCCTCGCCGGCGAGGTCATCACCGGCCGGGACGAGGACTGGCTGGCCCACATGCGCCGTCGCCACATCGGCATCGTCTTCCAGTTCTTCAACCTGCTCGAAGGCATGACCGCCCTCGAGAACGTGGTCCTCCCGGCAATGGTCGCCGGGACGAGGCGCAAGGCGGCCGAGACCCGGGCCCGCGACCTGCTCGACCTCCTCGGCGTGGGCGACAGGGCCGAGGAGCTGCCGGCGGTGCTCTCCGGCGGCCAGCGGCAGCGCCTCGCCATCGCCCGGGCCCTGGCCAACGAACCCACGTTGCTGCTGGCCGACGAGCCCACCGGCGCCCTCGACAGCGACGGTGGCCGGGAGGTGCTGGAGCTGTTCCGCCGCCTCCACGACGACGGGCAGACCATCCTGATGGTCACCCACAGCGACGAGGTGGCGGCGGGCGCCGACCGCATCGTTCGCATGCGCGACGGCCGTATCGACGGCGACACGCCCGGCGGTGCCGACGCTCCGGCCGACCCCGCCACCCGGGGCGGCGCCGCTCCGGTCGGTTCGGCGGGTTGAGTGCCTGCCGGTCGGGAGCCCGCTGGACCCACCTCGATGAGGGCGGAAGGCCGGCGATGGGCGCCGTTCGGCTGATCGCCCGGGTCGAGCTCCGCCGGGGGTGGCCCTCGCTCCTCGGCGTTGCCGTGCTCGTGGCGCTCGTCGAGCGGCGCGGTGCTCGCCGCGCTCGTCGGCGCCGGCCGTACGTCGACGACCGTCGACCGGTTCCGGGACTGGGCGGCCGCCAGCGACGTCACCTACCAGGCCGCGGACGAAGATCGCGCCGAGGCCGTGCTCGCCGCCGTCCGCGACCTTCCGGAGATCGAGACGGCCACCAGCCGCCACCTGGTCAACGGCTTTCCGCTCGATCAGTCCATCCCCGACATCGCTGTCCTGAGCGACCCTGACGGCGTCTACGGGAAGGAGGTCGACCGACCCAGACTCCTCGCCGGCCGCCTGCCCGACCCCGACTCGCCCGACGAGATCCTGCTGAACGAGCAGGCCGCCCACCTCACGGGCCTCGGGCCCGGCGATCAGATCCGGGTTCGCACCTGGAGGGCGGACGACCTCGAGGCGCTGTTCGGCGGCGCCGACTTCCCCGGCTTCAACGGGCCGGAGCTCGACCTCCGCATCGTCGGCGTCGGCCGCACGCCAGAGGAGCTCCCGGGTGACGTCCGCCGAGGCTCGCTGTACGCACTCGGCTCCCCCGCGTTCATGGCCGCCCACCCCGGCGTCGGCTCCTGGCCTCCCGCCGTCGTCGTCCGCCTCCGGGGTGGTGACGCGGCCGTGGACGCCGTGACAGCGAAGCTCCGGCCGCTGCTCGCGGGCGGCGAGGTGGCTCCGGCGAGCGGTGTGGTGGACATCGACCCCGAAACCGCGGCCGAGGTGTACGTCGACACATTGCAGAGCACGGTCGACAGCCTGGCCACCGGTCTGTTGCTGTTCGCGGCCGCCGCCGCCGTCGCGGGGGCCATCGCCATCGGGCAGGCGGTGCACGCGGCACTTGGCGGCCGAGTCGACCTCCCGCCCCGCGCTCCGCGCACTCGGGCTGACCCGTTCCCAGGCGGCGCTCGCCGCGTCGCTCCCCGTCGTGGCGTGCGGGCTTGTGGGGACGGCCGGAGGTGCGGCGCTCGCCGTCGCCGCGTCGCCTCTGCTGCCCGTCGGTCTCGCCCGGCGCGCCGAGATCGACCCCGGTCTGTGGATCGGGCCGGGCATCCTCGCCGTGGGCGCTTCCGTGATCCTGGCCCTTCTGGCCGCCGGGGCGTTCCTCGCTGCCCGGCGTGCCCACGATGTGTCCGTGCCGCGGTCGACCGGGCCGGGGCGGCGGGACCCGGCACTCGCCCGCGCCGTCACCCGTCACGGCGCCCCACCCACGCTCGCCGCCGGCATCCGGATGGCCAGCGACCGGGGGCGGGGAGCGGCAGCTGTGCCCGTGCGGCCGGCGTTCGTCGGGCTGACGATCGGTATCGCCGGGGCCCTCGCCGCGGGCGTGATCGCTCTCAGCTTTCACGATCTCGCGAGCAACCCGTACCGCTGGGGATGGACCTGGTCGACGATGCCCGACTCGTTCGAGGAATCTCCCCCCATCGAGGATCTGGTCGACGATCCACGCGTGGAGAGCGCCGGGATGCTGCAGGTGAGCACGGTGGTCGTCGACGGTTCGTCCATGAGCGCGTTCGCCATGGACTCCCTGAAGGGGTCGCTGTCCTTCACGGGTCTGGACGGACGCCTGCCCTCCGGGCCCGGTGAGGTCGCCCTCGGCGAACAGACCATGACCGACCTCGGCGTCTCGATCGGCGAGACCGTGGAGGCGCCGGTGCCGGACGGGACGTCGACCCGGGCGCTCGTCGTGGTGGGCACCGCCGTGCTGCCACCGACAGAGGACAACGCCCTCGACGCCGGCGCCATCCTCACCCCCGACGGCCTCGCGTCGGTCAGCCAGGTGGGTGACCTCCTCGAGTCGCCGGTGCTCCGCTATCCCTCGGGTGCCGATGTCGAGGTGCTCGAGGCCGGGCTCGCCGCGGACTACGGCCTCCAGTTCGGGATCTTCACGAAGCCGCAGGTCCCCGGATCGATCCGGAACCTCGGTGAGGAGCGGCGCATCGCCGTCGCACTCGCTGCGTTCTTCATCGGCCTCGGATGCATCGGCCTCTTCCACGCTCTGCTCGTCTCGACCCGGCGCCGACGCGTCGAGCTTGCCGTGCTCCGCGCTCTCGGCCTACAGCGCCCGCAGGTACGGGGGACCATCCTCGTCCAGGCGCTCGCTCTCGCCGCCGCAGGAGCCGTCATCGGCGTGCCGGTCGGCCTGATCACCGGCCGGCTGGTGTGGCGGACCCTCGTCGCCGGGGTGGGCGCAGTGGCCGACCCGGCGATCCCGTGGGCGTTGGTGGCGGTGACCGTTCCGCTCGCAGCCATCGTCGCCGGGCTGTTGTCGTGGGCGCCGGGGCGGTCCGCAGTCAGCGCTCGTCCTGCTGATCAGCTGAGGGCCGAGTGACGGGCCACGACTGGATCGACGTGTCGGCGGCCGCCGGATCAGCGCTGGCGGTGGCGGCCCTGGCCGTGGTCACGCTGAGATACCGCCGATCGACCGGCCTGGCCCGGGCCCGCCTGCTGTGGCTCGTGTGGGGCGTCCTCGTGACCGCCACCGCTGGGCTCGTCGGCCTGGCGCTGAACCTCCTCGTCGACTGGCCGCCCGCGCCCGCCAGCGGTCTGGCGGCCGGATGCCTCGTCGTCCCCGCCGCGGTGGCGCTCGGCCGCTCGGCACGCGTCGCGCTCCTGGCCGGGCCGGCGCTCGTCCACACCCTCGTGATCGCGGGGCTGGTGGGCCTGGTCGGCGGCGTGTACGTGCTCGTGGTGATCGGCCTGGGCCGGGCGCCCGAGGGCGACGAGCGCACCACGCTCGCCCTCTCCATGGCGGCTGCCGCCGTCGCGTGCGTGCTGGCGTTCCCCGCTCGGGCACGCCTCGCGGAGTGGGCCAATGAGCGCGTCTACGGCGAGCGCCACTCGCCCGAGGAGGCGCTGCGCACCTTCGGGGGGCGCATGTCCCGCGCCGTGCCCCTCGACGAGCTCCTGCTCCAGCTGGTCGAGACCCTGAAGAAGACCATGCAGCTCGACGCAGCTGAGGTGTGGACCGGCACCGACGGCCAGATGACCCGCACGGTGTCGGTGCCCGACCGTGCACCCGGTCACCTCCGCCTCGCCCCCGAGGAGCTGCCGGTGGTGGCCCGGGCCCACGCCCAGGGCAACGCCTGGCTCCAGGTGTGGGCGCCGGCCCTCCTCGCCGGACGGGAGGACCGCATCGTCCGGTCGGTCTCGGTCGCCCACCTCGGCGAGCTGCTCGGCCTCATCGTCGTCGAGCGCCGCGGCGACGGGGCGTCGTTCATCGAGGAGGAGGACCGGGTCCTCGTCGACCTGGCCCGTCAGGTCGGACTCGCCCTGCACAACGTGCGCCTCGACTCCGCGCTCCAGGCCAGCCTCGAAGAGCTGCGGCGCCGCAACGAGGAGCTGATCGCCTCCCGGGCCCGCGTGGTGGCCGCCGCCGACGAGTCCCGCCGACAGATCGAGCGCAACCTGCACGACGGCGCGCAACAGCACCTCGTCGCACTTGCGGTCAAGGTGGGACTGGTGAAGACGCTGATGGACGCCGATCCCGAGACCGCGACGGGGATGCTCGACGAGCTGCGCGCCGACGTGCAGGTCACCCTCGACACGCTCCGCGAGCTCGCCCACGGCATCTACCCGCCGCTCCTACGCGATCGGGGGCTGCCTGACGCCCTCCAGACGGCAGCGAACCGGGCGACGCTGCCCACCACGGTCGAGGCTGCCGGGGTGGGCCGCCATGACACCGATCTGGAGGCCGCCGTCTACTTCTGCTGCCTCGAGGCCATGCAGAACGCCGGCAAGCACGCAGGCGACGGGGCACGGATGTGCGTGGCGGTCGGGAACGGCGCCGGCGCGTTGTGGTTCGAGGTGCGCGACGACGGCGCCGGCTTCGACACGGCACTGACGGGCGAAGGCCACGGTTTCGTGAACATGCGCGACCGCCTCGGGGCCTTCGGCGGCGAGCTGGACGTGCGATCCGTCGTCGGGGAGGGCACGACCATCCGCGGGACGGTGCCGGTGGGCACGGCCCTTGGCGAACCCTGAGCGGCAGAGGCCGTGTCATCGGTCGGTTCGTGACGCTGCCGGGGGAGCGGTGGTCAGGACCCGGCGTCGTTGGCCGCTTGCCAGGCCTCCCGCAGCACGGCCGGGCTGAAGTCCTCCTTGTGGACGTAGCGAGCGGCACCGCAGTCGAGGGCGTCGGCGGGCAGGGACTCCGCTTCGTAGGTCGACAGCAGGATCACCACGGTCGACGGGGCGGCCGCGAGGATGCGGCGGGTGGCCTCGATCCCGTTGATGCCCGGCAGGTTGATGTCCATCAGCACCACCCCCGGGCGGACCGCGAGCGCCACCTCGACCGCCTCGTCGCCTGACGCCGCCTCCGCCGCCACCTCGAACCCGCGGGCGACTCCCACGGCCATGCGCGCAACGGCCCGGAACGGCGGTTGATCGTCGACGATCAGCACCGGCACCGTCTCGACGTCGCTGATGGTGACCTCCTTGCCGGGCACGATGTCATTGTCGCTCCGGGCGTGTGGCCCGGCGAGGGTGGGCACCCCGGCTTCCGGGGGGTGCTAGCCCCCCTGGTCTGCCAGGTACAAGAGCACGGCCCTGACCCGGCGGTGCACGGCGGGCTCCTCCGACAGCCCCAGCTTGGAGAACATCGAGTTGATGTGCTTCTCCACCGCCCGCTCCGACAGCGCGAGCGATGCGGCGACGGCTGCGTTGTTCTTCCCCTGGGCGATCTCGGCCAGCACCTCCGATTCGCGGGGCGTCAGGTGCTCGAGGGGGCTCCTCGGCGTCCGGCTACTCGCGGTGACCAGCACCTCTACCACCTTCGGGTCGACCACCGAGCCCCCCCGGGCCACCTCCTGCACGGCGCCCAGCAGCTGGGTGACGTCGGAGACCCGCTCCTTCAAGAGGTACGCCCGGCCCTCGGAACCACCCTCGAGAAGCGCGAGCGCATAGCCGGGTTCGGCGTACTGCGACAGGACCACGACCCCCACCTCGGGGTGCTCGGCGCGAAGTGTGGCCGCGGCGCGGATCCCCTCGTCGGTGTGGCTGGGCGGCATGCGGATGTCGGTGAGCACGACGTCGGGTGCGAGCGACTCGACCGCGTCGAGCAGGCCCGGCAGATCCTCGCGGAGTGCGACCACCTCCACCTCGTCGCATGTGCCGAGCAGCTGGGCGATTCCTTCTCGCACCAGGAACGAATCCTCGGCGATCACCACGCGGATCCCCACGGCGGGCACACTACCGCCGCCTGCCCCGTCGGCTCCCGATCCGGCCTCGGCGAATCCGGGCTGTCCCGCCAGTGTGGACGGCTGTTCACCTGGCACGGAGGACGCGGCCGGGCGGCACCCGAGCTGCGGCGCGACCAGGCGGGATGGCCAGCAGGACGGCGACACCCAGAGCGATCGGCACGGCGATGACGACGGTGAGCCACGGGAAGCTCCAGTCGTCCACGACGCCGATCGCCCCCGCCAGCGCAGACCAGATGCGACGCCCGACGATGATGCCCGACGGCACGCCGACGAGCAGGCCAACCGTGGCAACCGTGAGCGCCTGCCACCGCAGCGTGCTGCGCATCTGGGCGCTCACGAAGCCGAGCACGCGCAGCACCGCGAGATCGTGGCGCCGCCGCAGGGGGGTCGAGACAAGGGCATGGGCGACCGCAATGACGGCGAGGACGGCAAGGAATAGTGCCAGGACCGCCGGCAGCGCGCCGAGCTCGTCGAGGTTGTCGACATTGGAGGGCGCGTCATCGCTCGCCCCCGTGACGTCGACCTCGTCCCCGAGGCCGCGCAGACGCGCCAGCGCCGTGTCGGTGTCGACGTCGGGCGCGAACCGCACCAGCACGCCATGATCGCCTTCTTCCTCTTCATCGCCGTCGAGTGCCTCGAAGCCCTGCGGCGCCAACAGCATCCCGGAGTTGGCATCGTCCTCCGCCGGCTGCAGGTGACGCCCCACCACCCGCAACGTGACCCCCTCGCCATCGCGGTCGACCTCCAGCGTGTCGCCGACGTCGAGCCCGAGGCGGTCGAGCACCTCATCGCCCAGTGCCACCTCGTCGGGCGCGGCAGGAGCGCGCCCCTGCGCGAGCACCGCTGGGATCTCGCCCTGGCGGGCCCAGAGGGTGATCGCCTCGACCTTGGACTGCCGGTCAGCGGCGTGGACGACCAGGTCGAGGGAGTCGAAGAGGGCCACCGCCTCGACGTCCGGGTCGCGCGCGATCCGCTCGGCGGACGGCTCGATCGAGGACAGGTCCCCGACGGTGGTCACGATGGCGTCGTAGTTCGCGCCCCAGAGGTTCGGGCTGGCGAGTAGGTGGTCGACGCGTGCTCCGACGACGAGGGTCGCGACCACACCGGCGACGCCCAGGGTCACACCGATCAGGGCGGCCCTGGACGGCAGTGCGGTCGGTCCCCGCCCGGTTTCCAGGGCCATGCGACCCCCGACTGCGACGGGCGGTGGGAGCCCGGCGGCGATGCCGGCGCCCCGGAGCCGCCGTGCCCGCGCCACCCGCTGGTCGGGGCGCCGGACGCCGGCCAGCGCTGCGGTGCCGGCCGCGAGCGTGATGACCACAAGACCGACGACGATGGCGCCGGGCACCAAGACGGCGTCGAACCAGGGGCCGGAATCGGGCTCCGCCTGTCGGGCGAGGCCAGTGATGGTGAGCGGTCCGCCGGCCACGGCGCCGGCAACCGCGAGGAGGGCACCACCGGCCGCGACGGGGAGAGCCACGGTCACGGCGGAGGTGATCAGCTGGCGTGAGGTCATGCCGAGCGCTCGGCGGGTGGGGTGCTGCTCCGCCATGCTGCCCGCCTGTCGGGCGAGCGCCAGGCCGAGTGCGACGACACCGGCGAGCGCGGCCGCCACCGAGAATGCTCGCAGCCCGTTCACCTGCACCGAGAGCCCGTCCTCGATCCTGGACCCGAAGTCGTCGACCGGCTCGATCATCGCGTCCTCGCCGAACAGCGAACGGACACGATCCTCGATCCCTGGCAGATGGTCCTCGTCGACGCGCAGGCCGACCCCCTCACGCCGGAAGATGGCCCGGCCGTGGCGCTCGTAGTACGCCGTCGTGACGTAGACGATGGGTTCGGGGGCG
This sequence comes from uncultured Acidimicrobiales bacterium, assembly GCA_963830865.1. Lineage (GTDB taxonomy): Bacteria > Actinomycetota > Acidimicrobiia > Acidimicrobiales > VFJN01 > ZC4RG19. The sequence goes on from CAWHNU010000009.1 coordinate 9,379, forward strand.
TCGGACACATCCACAGCCGCGCGCGCCACGCCCACGAGCGTCACCTCCTGGGCGGGGCCGGCCGGCGAGGGGAACTGCCCCTCCTCTTCGCCGGTCCGGACCTGCTCCGGGGTGAGCGAGACGAGCGAGAAGCGGTCGCCGATCTCTGCGTGGAGCGCGTCCCGCATGGCCTCGTTGACGACGAGCTCGTCCGCCCGGCTCGGGTCAGCCCGCCGGCCCTCGACCATGAGGGCGTTGCGGCGATCGTCGCTGGCCGTGACGGGCTCGGCCAGCCCGATCGTGTCGTCCAGCGGCGCCAGCCCGCTGCCGGCCGGTGCCACTGCCAGGAGCACCTGCTGTCGGGCGACCTCGACGCCGGGCAGTCTCGCTGCCTTCCGAATGAGCTCGGGGGAGGGGCTCTCATCGGTTGTCACCTGCAGATTCGGAGTCTTTAGTTGCTCCTCCAGACGGGCGAAGGCCGTGTCGGCACGCCGCGAGCCGATGAGGGCCCCGAGAGCGAGGCCCCCGGCCAGACCGGCGAGAACGGTCAGCAGGACGAACGAGGGCCAGCGCTGGCGCCATTCCGCCCGGGCCGTCAACCAGACCGCAGCCATCACGGCTCCCCGCCGCGCCGCGCAGCGCGACGAGCCCGCCTCTGCGCCGGCGCTCCTCCCGCCACTGCCATCTGCCCATTGGGCCGCTTCCGACGCCGCGATGCAAGGGTGCGAGCTCTCCCCACCCGCTGGTGGCAGCGCCTGCGAGCCTGTGGCGTCGGCGGATGCCAGCGCTCCGGCGGCGAACGTGCTGGCACCCCCTCCGACACGCAGGGCCTCACCCTCGCCACCCGGCCCGCGTGCCCGTACGGTCCGAACATGCGTATCGAATCATCCGTCACATCGGTCTCGTGGATCCCGTCCGAGGCGATCACCGGCCTGGCGAAGGTGCCGTTCGAGGCGGGCGTGACCCACTACGACGACCCCCCGCCCGACGTCATCGCCGACCTCGAGGAGCTGCGGCTCGCTGACCGGTTCCGTTTCGCCAACGAGCTCCGCGCCTGGATCGAGGTCGAGGACGGCAAGGTCGTCGATCACGGCCACAGCGGCCGCGGCCACATTGGCGTGACACGCGTCCGGGTGGGGCGCCGCGCCGTCTACTTCACCGCGTTCCGGCTGCCCGACCTGCAACCCGAGCCCGAGGTCGGCGACGGGTGGGTGCGCTTCGTGCAGACGACCGGTGGGCGGACGGGCCTGCCGGCGCCCCGCCGCGTCGCCGACCCGCCGTACCTGCAATACGACTCACCCCTCGTCTGGACGACGTTGGCGCTGACCGTCTACGCCGACGGGCACAGCGAGCACGCCGTGGTCGGCGCCAGCCCGTTCCCCCGCGCGTGGATCTACGACCACGAGCGTCAGGTTGTGGCCAAGACCGGCCTGGTCGACTTCAAGCACTGGTACCGCCACGCCTTCGGCACGCACACCCCGTGGGGCGACGAGGACTCGCCCGCATTGGTGACCGCGGTCGAGTCGGCGCTCGAACGGGAGCTGTCGCTGACGATCATGCGGGGCGGCAAGAAGCCGGCGATCAAGAAGGTGGCGGAGGGCGGGGCCCTGGTCGAGCAAGGTGACCGGGGCGACCAGATCTTCGTGCTGCTCGACGGCGTGATCAGCGTCGAGGTGGACGGCGAGCCTCTGGCTGCCCTGGGCCCCGGCGCGGTGCTCGGCGAGCGCGCCGTGCTCGAGGGCGGTGTGCGTACCTCGACGCTGCGGGCGACGACCACATGCAAGGTCGCTTCCGTCCCAGGCGACCGGCTCGATCGCTCGGACCTGACCGAGCTGAGCACGGGTCACCGGCGGGAGGAGGGGACGGTGGGCTTCCCGGTGTAGCGACCGTGGGACGTCGCTTTCCCGGCGCTGGCGTCGGCCACCACCCCGGCTCTCCACGAACCGGGGGAGAGTTACGTCGGCGTTGCCGCCCCAAATCACAGCCCCGCTAACAACTGGACGGCATTGGGGTTAACCCGAAGGTGATCTCGGGGGCATCCCCGATTCCGCTGGTAGGCGGGATTCCTCACACTGTGCTGCATGGAGAAGCAGAGTCTGTTCGAGTGGATGCAGGAATCCCAGCAGCATCACCCCGCCGACCGGCGGCGGTCGATCTTTCTCGACGGCAAGGCCGCCGCGGCTGCGGTATCCGGCGCCCTCCAGGAGCGACTGCCCGGGACGCCGTGGTACCAGGATCGGTTCCAGCGAGGGACGGTCACCAACAAGCACGGTGTCAGCCTGGTCGTCCTCGCGACCCGGGAGACCCTCGACTCGGACCGGCGGGGCGCCGTCCACATCACCCTGACCACCCACGGACTGGACGACGACGCCTTCACCACGGCCCGAGAGGCCTGGTGGTGCTGGTGGTCGTCCCAGGTCGAGTCCCCTGAGCTGACCATCAACTGAACAAGGCGCCAATCGGGGCCGGCCATGGTCTTGCCTGGTCCGGTCCTGAGGTCCGGTTCCCACCTCCTCACCGGTGAGCCCTGACCGAGAGCGCGAGCTCGGGTCAGCAGTATCGTCCGGCAGCCAAGAGGGGGGATCCGGTGCTCCAGCTCACGCACATCATCAGAGTGGACATCCCCGTCCGCGATCGAGACGAGGCGATCGCCTTCTACACCGAAACGCTCGGCTTCTCGCTGGTCGTCGATACCCCCTTCGGCGACGGGAAGCGCTGGGTCGAGGTCGCCCCACCCCGCGGTGGCGCCACGGTCGCGCTGACGGAGCCAGCCGAGGTCCTCGAGCGCGGACGAGTGACCGGCATCGTGTTGCAGTCGGCAGATCCTCGCGCTGACCACGCCACGCTCACGGCAGCGCAGGTGGACGTCAGCGACCTGATCGGCGGTGACGGCACCATCCCCTTGCTGTTCTTTCTTCGAGACCCCAGCCACAACCAGCTCATGGTCATCGAGGACCAGTAGGCGACGCACGATCGACGCGGGTTGTGACTCCCCGTCCGCGGCAGCCTCCGTCGAGATCGGGCGGGTCTGTCAACCGAAGCGCCGCCTCAGGCATCAGTAAGGGCACTCGCGCAACGAAGCGGGAGACAAGACGGCGGAGCGCACTGATGAAACGATTCCTGATGATCTCGCTGGTGCCGGCGGTGCTGCTGGTCCTGGCGGCCACGGTCCTGGTGGCCCGGAGCGACGGCGCCGGTGGCGGCGACGAGCGCCACGACACCTCGGCGGCGGAGCGGTCGGCGACGGCCGCTACGACCGGAGCCAGACCGGCCCCCACCTCGACGACCCCACCGACCACGACAGCACCAACGGCGGCGACGACCCCGGCCCCAGCCGACGATCCGCACTTCGTCTGCCCGGACGGCGGCATGGATGCTGTCGTCGCCCTCCAGCAGGCGTGGGAGGACGGCCACCAGCCCTGGCTGGGCTCGGCACCAGACGTTGCCGCGGCCTGCACCTTCGGCGTCCCTGAGTCGTTGGTCGAGCCTTCGGGCCCCAACCGCTACCAGGTCACCCACACCACCGCGACCACGAGCGAGAGCGCGATCGTCGAGCTGGCCCAACCGCTCGGCCCCGGCACGGTGTGGGTCGCAGTCGGCATCACCTACACCACCTCGAGCACACCCCACGCCGCGTGCACCGAAGCGGCCATCCTCCCAGTCGTCGCAGACGAGCTCGAAGCGGCCGCCGGCTCGGGGCTGCAGATCGTCTCGGTCAACCTCCAGCAATGCCGGAACGGCTACGCACGAGTCTTCGCAGTCCCGGACAACTCCCGGTGCGGCCATCCCGGTGGTGCGTGCGCCGAAACCGAGCAGGTGTTCCTCACCGACCATGCTGGCCAATGGAGCCACCTGACCTCCGGCACCGGGATCGCCTGTGAAGCCGACCACGACCTGTTCCCCGCGCTGCTGGCAGCGTGCCAAGCCCTCGGGCTGCGCCCCTAGCCGTCGCACATACGGCTGCAAAACTGCGACACCGTGGGCAAGTCAACCTGGAGCGTTCGACACTTCAGCAAATCCAACCCGAGAGGCCCCGGTCAGGACAACGTTCCCGCGCTTCTGAGACGGGTCGCCGACTCGATCGAGGGGCTGGTCCCGGTAGACGTCTAGGACATCGTCTTCCACGATGACATCACCGAGGATGGCGACTGGTACTCCATAACCGTCTACTTCCACGACACCGACGACGAGTCGTAGCGACGGTTCGTTGGGCCACACACGGGCCACACGACCAGACCGACAGGGCAATCACATGCCACGTCGGTCAGCCGCCACGCCAGGCCAGCGGCGTAGCCGCCACGACGCCCAAACGGCATGGTTTGCAAGCAGGGGGTCATGGGTTCGAATCCCAGATCTACGAGGCGCTGTCGCCGGAGGAGCAGGCGGCCTACGACCACACCCTGGTCGGCGAGAACCGGGACGCGACGTTCGCCCAGTCGTTGGAGGCCGAGGACTTCTCCCGGACGGGCGGCTGCACCCGCACGGCCGTCGAGCAGGTCTTCAGCCCCGAGGAGCTGACCCAGGCGTACATCAACCCGGCGGACGTGGCGATCGAGCAGGATCCCCGGGTGGTCGAGGCGCTGGGCAAGTGGTCGGACTGCATGCGGGCCAAGGGCTTCGACTACGCCCATCCCGACGACGTCGCGCAGGACCTGCACGACAGGCTCGACGCCATCACCCACGGCGCCGACCCCCGGACGCTCACCGGTCCCGATGCCGCCGCCCTCGCCGAGCTGCAGGGCGAGGAGCTGGCCCTGGCGCCCGCGACGACCACCTGCGAGGAGGACGTCCTCGAACCGGTCATCTCAGACGTCGAGGCCGAGATCTTCGGCGCCCCGCAATCCTGAGGGTTGCGCGCCGTAGGGCTTGACACTGAACGCTCGCTGGTCCACCATTTATCTATGGAATTAGATGAATGGTGGAGCCGGTGATCGAGTTCCGCATCGACCCGCAGTCCGGAGTGCCGACGTACCGACAACTCGTCCACCAGGTGCGCCAAGCACTCCACCTCGGGCTGTTGCATGTGGGCGATCAGCTCCCGACGGTCAAGGACGTGGTCGGCCAGGTGGCGATCAACCCGAACACCGTTCTGAAGGCCTACCGGGAGCTGGAGCACGAGGGCCTCGCCGCCGGCCGCCCGGGCCTGGGAACGTTCGTCACCAGGTCCCTGGCGCAGGAATCGGTCGCGGCGCACAAGGGCCTCAAGGTGGAGCTCGATCGCTGGCTCGACAATGCCCGCCGGGCCGGGCTCGACGACGACAGCATCTGGGCGCTGTTCGAGAGCACCTTTCACACCGCCTCCGACGAGGGGGTGGCATGAGCGCGATCGTGGCTGAGGAGTTGGGCAAGCGCTACGGCCGGCGCTGGGCACTGCGGGAGTGCACGCTGGACGTCCCCGACGGGTCGGTGGTCGGGCTCGTCGGCGCGAACGGTGCGGGCAAGTCGACATTCCTCCATCTGGCCGTCGGACTGCTCGAACCGTCGGCGGGCTCGCTCGCCGTGCTCGGAGGGCGCCCGGGAGCCGATGCCGCCCAGCTCGCCAAGGTCGGGTTCGTCGCCCAGGACTCGCCGGTATACGCCTGGCTGTCGGTCGCCGATCACCTGCACCTCGGTGCGGCGATGAATCCGGGCTGGGACGAGGAGGTGGCGCGCGACCGCATCGAACGGCTCGGGCTCGACCTCAGGCAGCGCGCCGGGAAGCTCTCCGGCGGTCAGCGCGCCCAACTCGCCCTCACCCTCGCCATCGGCAAGCGGCCCGAGCTGCTCGTGCTCGACGAGCCGTTGGCGAGCCTCGATCCGCTCGCACGACGCACCTTCCTCGCTGACGTCATGGAGCTGGTGGCGGACCAGCAGCCGACGATCGTCCTGTCGTCACACCTGCTGTCCGACGTCGAGCGGGTGTGCGACCACCTGATCGTGATGGCCGACGGACACGTGCAGCTGGCCGGTCCGGTCGACGAGCTCCTGAGCCAGCACAAGCTGCTCACCGGGACGCGCCGAGACCTCCGGTCGATGCCCCATGACCAAGTCGTGGTGCGCGAGCCACACGGATCGCCAGACCACGGTGCTCGTCCGCACGGTCGGACCGATCCTCGATCCGAGCTGGGTCGCCGCCGACGTCGGGCTCGAGGAGCTCGTGCTGGCCTACATGGCGAGCACCGCACCGATGCACCAGCCGGCCCCGCTCGCGGTGGTGTCGCCGTGAGCTGGCTCGCCTGGCGACAGGCCAGAGCCCAGGTCCTGGTGGTCATGGGCGCGACCGCGGTCGTCGCCGCCGTGCTCGTCGCCACCCGCGGCCACATTGCCTCCACGCCGGAAGAGAACCTGTCGACGGCCTACTCGTCGCTCCAAATGCTCGGCACCGCGCTCATCGGCGTACCCGCGGCGATCGGCGCGTTCTGGGGCGCGCCGTTGCTGGCACGCGAGCTGGAGGTCGGGACCCACCGGCTCGCCTGGGCACAGAGCGTGACCCGCGGCCGGTGGCTCGGGACGAAGCTGGTCGTCCTGGGCGCCGCATCGGTCGTGGTGACCGCCACGTTCGCGGCGCTGTTCACCTGGTGGTCGCTCCCGCTCGACGCCCATGGCAACCGGATCGGCACCGCGAACTTCGGCCAACGGGGCATCGCTCCCATCGCCTACGCGCTGTTCGCACTCGCACTCGGCACCTGGTCGGCGTCATCGTCCGCCGCACGCTGCCGGCCATGGCCGTCACCCTTGTCGGATTCTTCGCGGTCCGATTCACATTCCAGCTCTTCGCGCGGCCGCGGCTCGTCGAGACCGTCACGCTCACTCGGCCGGTCACCATGTTCGGCCCGCCCGACGAGCACGCCCCGACCGCGGGCGCCTGGGTGATGTCGAGCTCGACGGTCGATGGAACCGGCCACGTCCTCGCCGCCGGAACAACGGACGGCGTGCTCGCCGAAGCGTGCGACCTGACGCGCACCAGCTCCGAGGCCAGCTACCTGCGGTGCGCCGATCACCTCGGCCTCCACGAGGTGGTCAAGGCCCACCCGGGCAACCAGTTCTGGACGCTGCAGATCTGGGAGTCGCTCATCTTCTGCGGCCTCGCGGCCGCCCTCGTGGCGGCGTGCTTCTGGTGGGTACGCCACCGCACGTCATAGCCGGGGGCTCGGCATCGTTCCTCGCACTCTGTATGGACTGATCGACCGGGGGGAGCTACCTGCCTACCGAGTCGGTCGCGTCATTCGACTGCGTCGGGAGGACATCACGGATCGCGTTGGCCGACGACAAGGAGGCCCGCCAGGCTGAGTTCCGGGCCGCCTTGGATCGCTGGCTCTCCGTGAAGTCGTTCCAGAGGCCGGAGGCCGTCGTTCGGACGCTTGGTCTTGTGGGGCATCCGATGACGGCTCGAGAACTCGGGCCCCGGCCACACGATCTCGGCTCGGGAGATGCTGGCTGCCAGTCTTCGCGTACGGTGCTCGCCCCAACCGCGTCGCAGAGCACCGAAGCGCAGTTCCGCCACGGTCTGGAACGATATGAAGGCCGGACGTCGGTCGATCAGGGGCGCGTAGAGCGCCGGCAGCGGGGAGCCGGGTGTCAAGTGGGCGCCGAAGACGCCGGTGTCGAGGACGACCGGTCGTCGACTGGGTGATGTCGGGCTCACTCGCCGATGGCAGCGAGGAACGCCCGACCTTCGTCCTCGTCGATGTCATCGATGACCAGCTCGTCGCGGGGCGGGAGTGGTCGAGCGCGGCGCAACAGATCCTCGACCGAGCGTTCGAGGTGCGGCGGCTCGGGGCCGCTCGGAGCGGTGTACGACGACATCGTGCGCACCAGCGTAAGGCATCTCCAGCAGACACCGACGGCCAGGCCACGCACGGGCCACAACGTGAGGCCAGCGCAGGACAACCGGGGCCGTAGGTCGCCGGTCCGACGCCCAGCGAGCTGGCGAAGTTCGTCGCCCAGGTCGAGACTGGCCGGACAAGCGCTGCCTGCTCGACAGCAACGGCACGGATGGCCGTCCTCTCCCCACATCAGGCCCGATGCCGCCGCTGCCACCGCGGGCTGATCCGCCGGACCCAACATCCGCTGCGGCGGTCGCCGGGGTCAATGGAGCGGTGACCAGCTGCTCGTACGGAGCAGCTTGCTCTCCCATTGGTCGCGGTAGCGCAGGCCACGGTGCATGTACGACCCCGGCCACCGGTCGGGGTCGTAGGTCTCGGGCTCGGAGATGAGGTTCAGCAGCAGGCCGTAGTCGAGGATCCTCTGCATGAGGACGGCCTCGGGTCGGCGGTGGGTGCCGTAGGCGACCTGGAAGCAGGCCTCGATGTCGAGGATCCTCCGGTCGGGAGGTGTCTGCTGCATCATGCGGAAGTACTCGGCGTCCCAGAAGTCGATGTAGTCGTCGAGCGCTGCGGTGGGCCAGCCGGTGTCCTCCATGTACAGCGACACGTCGTGCTCGGTGCCGTCGACCGGCACGTCGGCCAGGTCGATGTCCTGCAGCGGCGACCACTCGACGGGCACGAGCATCTTGCCGTCGACCCGGTGGCGCAGCTCGCCGACGCCCCGTGACCACTCGTGGAGAGCTCCGCCGCGCGAGCGCCCCGGCCAGCCGCTCGAAGGCGTTGCCGTCACGAACTGCGGTGACCGTGACCACGTTGTAGGCGGGGCCGCCGCCGTGGGCGTGGTTGAGGTACCAGAGCAACCGGGCGTCGTGACCGTCGGCCAGGATCCGCATCCACCCGTCGCGGTAGGCGGCCTCGAACTCGTGCTCCTTGTCGCCGATCACGGCGTGGACCTCGTGCATGAACAGCATCGTCAACGTCCCGCTTCGTCCGCGAGTATCACGGCGGCGAGCCCCTGGCGGCTGACCTTGCCGACACTGCTGTAAGGCAGGTCGTCGGCGAAGACGATCCGTTCGGGCAGCTTGTAGCGGGCCAACCGCTCCGCCGCGAACGCCCGGAGGTCGTCGGGGTCGACGTCGGCGCCGTCCACGGTGACCACGACGGCGGCGACCCGTTGCCCGAGCTCCTCGTCGGGCACGCCGCAGACGCCGGCGTCTCGTACGGCGGGGTGGCTGCGCAGCACCTCTTCCACCTCGATCGGGCCGAGCTTCTCGCCGCCCCGGTTGATCGTGTCGGTCAGGCGGCCGACGGGGTGGAGGTAGCCGTCGTCGTCGAGGAAGGCGAGGTCGCCGGTGCGCAACCAGTCCGGGGTGACGTTCTGGGCGGCCCGCACCCACACCTGCCCGACGGCGCCGACCGGGCAGGCGGTCTCGGCGGCCACGTCGACGATCCGCAGCTCGACGCCGGGGAGGGGCCGGCCCGCGGAGCCCAGCTTCCGGCGGGCCCGGTGGTCCTCCGCGGTGAGGGCCGCGTAGGCGCCGAGGGTCTCGGTCTGGCCGAAGGTGTTCACGAACCTCACGTCGGGCAGGGCGTCGAGGGCCCGCTGAACGAGCGCCACCGGGGCTGCCGCGGCGCCGTAGCTGATCTGCTGGAGCGACCGCAGGTCGCGCTGCGGGAAGTCGGGATGGTCGAGGATGCGCTGGAGCATCGTGGGCACGATGAACGTCTGGGATACGCGGTGCCGCTCGACGGCCTGCAGCCAGGCCCCGGCGGCGAAGCGGGGCAGCATCACCATGGTCCGGCCCGACCGCAGGCTGACGAGCAACCCGAGCGTGCCGCCGATGTGGAAGATGGGTGCCGACATCATGTCGACCACCGGCGGGGAGTCGGGGTCGATCGGCGCGGCGTAGAAGGTGAGGCGCTCGGCAACCACACCGTGGCTGATGGGGATCGGCTTGGGCTTGCCCGTGGTGCCGCTGGTGAACAGCACCAGGGCGTCGTCCGCGTCGTCGACGGCGTCGACGGTCGCGTCGAGCTCGTCGGCCTCCAGGTTGGCGACGTCGTCCTCGCCGAGCACGGCGCCCTCGCCGAGGGCGCCGGCCAGGCTCGTCCGGAACGGCTCACCGGCGACCCCGACGCGGGCGTCGACCGCCGTCGCCAGCTTGCTCAGCTCGTCCGCCGTGAGCATGACGTTCATCTGCGCCGACGCAGCGCCGATCCGGGCCGCGGCCAGGATCGTGGCGACCGACAGGACGCTGCCGTTGTCGACCAGCGCGACCCGGGCGCCGGGCCGGACCCCGCGGGCGGTCAGGGCGGCGGCCACCCGGCTCACCCACTGCTCGAGGTCCCGATAGCTGCAGTCGCGATCGCCCACGATGAGTGCCGTGCGCTCGGGAACCCGTTCGACTGCGGGATCGATGGCCCGTCCGAGGTTCATCGGCCCGGCCTCACGACAGCGGTGACCACGAGGCGGCCCGGAGCAGCTTGCTGCGCCACTGGTCGCGGTACTCGAGGGCGTCGTGCATCCACGTGCCGGGGCGGCTCATCTCCGCCGGCATGTCGTGGGTCAGCAGATGCACGAGCCCGGACATGTTGTGCACCTTCTGCATCAGCGTGACCTCGGGCCAGCGCCCCGCCCCCGGCATGGTCTGGCTTGCCGCCTCGATGCGGAGCAGCACGCCGCCCTCGGTGTGGGCGCCGAGCATCTTGGCGTAGACCTCACCCGCAGCGGTGATGTACTCGTCGACCTTGCCCGGCTTGGGCCACATCGTGTCCTCCATGTAGAGGGTCGTGTCGTGGCGGCGGCCGTCGGTGGGGACGCCAGCCAGGTCGACGTCGAGCGGCGACCAGTCGAGCTGCATCAGCAGGCGGCCCTGCACGTGGTGTCGGCAGTCATCGACCTCACGGGCCCACGGGCGCAGGTCGCCGCGATGGACCCGCTGGGTCAGGCGCTCCCATGCCGCGCCGTCTGCCAGCCCGGTGATGGTCACCGCCTGGTAGGACGGGCCGGTGCCGTGTGCGTGGTGGAGGAACCACAGCAGCCGGGCACCCGCTTCCTCCGCGAGCGCCGCCATCCAGGCCTGGTAGGCGGCCTCGAACTCCTTCTCGCGCTTGCCCACCATGTGGTGGACCTCATGGAGGAACAGCACCCGAACGACCCCCTCGACCGACCTGCCGTGTGCGCCTCCCTGACTAACACCATTGTCACTTTCTCGGCCAGCGGTACCCCAACCAACGTCGTCCTCGACTGTGTGGAGATGCCCGGCGGCGTCCAGGTCCGGCCCGGTCAGAGCACAGGGGTGGTGACGACCAGTGGCTCGCTCAGCGGTGACAGTGTGCCGGTGCAGTTGTCCCGGGCTTGCACCTGGAACTGATGGGTCGTGCCAGGCGTGAGTCCGTTGATCTGCTTCTGCGTCCACGGCCCGAGCCACGAGGTCGTTGCGAGGAAGACACCGTCGTCGTACACGTGGAAGAAGACGTACGGGAACGAGCAGCCGGGTTGGCCCACGACCAGGTAGTCCCACTCGAAGGACACAGAGGTGGGCGACACGGCGATCAGTCGCAGGTTGGTCGGAGCCGGCAAGGGGGCGGGCTCGGGCGCCGGCGCCGGAGCCGGGGACGGCGGGGTAGAGGTCCCCGGATCGCGTTTTGCGATGGCCGGTCCAGCGGTGAGCAGCACGCTGCCGCAGACGACAGCGAGCGCAGCCAGTGACCTTCGTCTACGGGTCATCTCTAGTCCCCTCCGTGCGTCAGGCCTGGTCGTCCGCCAGTGTCACCCGACCGGCCACGGCCATGAACCGACCGCCCGGACTGTTCACAACCTCTTAAGGTCTCCACCCGGGCACCCAGGCGAGCAGATCAATCAAACAGGATTGATGGATCCGGTCCGCACGCTGGGCAACATCGGCGCGGCTCCTACGCCCGGGGTATGCGCACGGTGAACCGGCAGCCGCCTGGCTCGTTCTGCACGGCGATGTCGCCGTCGAGCACGTCCACCAGCCCCCGGGCGATCGCGAGCCCGAGCCCGGCACCGCCAGTGGTGCCAGGTGTGCGCGCCGCGTCCCCGCGGTAAGCGAGGTCGAAGACCCGGTGAAGGTCTTGGGCGGGGATGCCGCCACATCCATCGAGGACGGACACCTCGCCGTACTCGTCGCCGCCACCCACCGCCACCTCGACCAGCCCGCCGGGCGGCGTGTGCCGGATCGCGTTGTCGAGGAGGTTCCGCACTATCCGGTTCAGCTCGGCTGCCGACCCCGCCACATCCGGCGGGCGGTGGTCGAGCCGGCCGTCCACCCGCACCCCCTTGGCCGCCGCCATGACCGCCGCCGACGCCACTGCGTCCGACACCAGCTCACCCAGCGCCACCCGCTCCACGCTCACCGCCAGCGCGCCGGCCTCGATGCGGGACAGCTCGAACAGGTCGTCGACGAGCCGGGCCAGGCGGTCCGCCTCGGTGATGAGTTGGAGGTGGTAGCGCCGCACTTCGCCCGGGTCGTCCACGACGCCGTCGTCGAGCGCCTCGACCATGGCCCGGATGCCGGCGATCGGCGTGCGCAGGTCGTGGCTGACCCAGGCGACCAGCTCGCGCCGGCTCGACTCCAGCGCCCGCTCCCGGCCGGCGGCCTCCAGGAGCTGGTGGCGGGCCCGGTCCAGCTCGGTCGCCAAGGCCAACGCGCCCAATACTCCGGCGGTGCCGGCACCTGCGACGACGACCACGAGCGCCGAGAGGTCGTGGCTCGACACGAACATCGCCTCGGCGGCGGCCAACGATCCGAACGCGACCGCGACCACGGGTATGAGCGCGACCACCAGCGGGCTGCGGAAGCGGCGCAACGCCAGCCGGCCCCCGGCGTAGGCGATGATCGACACGCCGAAGCTGATGGCAACGAGCCGGACGGCGTCGCCCGCGGGTAACCCCAGTGAGGTCGCGGCGCCGATCGCCACCAGCAGGCCCGCTGCCACGACCAGCGTCACGGCCGGCGCCCGAACGACACTCGTGGCCACGCTCACGCCGCCACGCCTTCCCAGCGGTAGCCCACACCCCACACTGTGACGATGCGCACCGGGTTGGCCGGGTCCGGCTCGATCTTCTCGCGCAGGCGGCGAACGTGGACGGTGACAGTGGAGGCATCGCCGTAGCGGTAGCCCCAGACGCCCTCGAGCAGCTCCTCGCGCCGGAACGCCCGGCGCGGGTGGCGCACCAGGAACGCCAGCAGCTCGAACTCTCGCGCCGTCAACGAGACCACATCGCCGCCCATCCGGGCCTGGCGGGCGGCGATGTCCACCTCCAGGTCGCCGTCGACATGCAGACGCGGCGCATTGGCCCCCGTCGCCGCCAGCGGTCCCTGCGCCCGACGCAACACGGCCCGCACCCGCGCCACCAACTCCTTGGTCGAGAAGGGCTTGGACACGTAGTCGTCCGCGCCCAGGTCGAGCCCCACGATGCGGTCGGTCTCCTCGCCGCGAGCGGTCAGGATGACGATGGGGACAGGCGCGAGCGCCCGCAGGCGGCGGCACACCTCCAACCCGTCGACGCCCGGCAGCATGAGATCGAGGACCACCAGATCGGGCGGAGCTGCCAAGGCCCGCTCGAGCGCCGCCAGCCCGTCGCCCACCGTCTCCACGGCGTAGCCGTCACGCTCGAGGTAGCGCGCCACCACCTCCGACACAGTGGCGTCGTCGTCGACCACCAGGATCCGCGGTGGCGCCTCCATCACGCCGTCGAGGGTAGGGCCGCCTTCGGCGGGAAGCCCTTACGAACCGCTGAACATCGCGCCCGGCGGTATCAGGTCGACGGCCACGAGAGTTAAGAGTCCCGTAAGTCCCACCGGGGTGATGCTGGGTCCGGCGGGCACCAGCCCGATGCGGCCGGTGACACACCGGTCGTGAGGTTGGCCTCAACTCCAGGAGGACACGTGCGCAAAGCTCTGATCGCAACGGTGACTGGCTGCGCCCTCATGCTCGCCGCGACAGGGGTCGCTGCGGCCGCCGGCGCCGGTGGGGCGACGGGACCCGCGTTCTATGTGGACGGTCAGCTCTATCGCACCGTCAACACGCCGACCGATCTGTCCGAGACCGGCGGCCCCGATTCGTCGTTCGACACGATCTACCAGTTCTTCGGCGTCCAGGCCTTCAACGTGGCGACCGCCGCACCCGGCGATAGCGGCTTCAACGGCGGCCGCTGGCGCGTCCACGGCCTCCACTTCACCGACTACACCGCCGCGGTGGCGGCATTCGACACCAACGACAGCGGCGACTTCGACAGCGACGAGGAAGTCGCGGCGGCGCTGAACGCTGGCGCGGCCACCGACATCGGCGTGGTCAAGAGCTTCGTCTGCCCCGTGATCAAGCTCCCTCGTTCCTGACTCAGACACTCGGGTACCGCCAGGGTGGCCGCCAGATCTAGGCCGACGCGTCTCGAGCGATCGCGCCAATCACGTACAAGACGCCGGGTACGCGCCTCGACTAGAGACTCGGGACACGGGACCCAAAGACGAAGCGGGACTGACGTGGCGATCACTGGACACACGATCCATCTGACAGTCGACGGCGCAGGTGAGGCCTCAGCGTGGTATGCCGAAGCCCTCGACGCTCGGGAGCGCGGCCGCATCACGCTTCCCGACGGCAAGCTGATCCACGTGGAGCTGGGCTTCGGCGACTTGACCGTCATGCTCGCCGATGAGTTCCCCGAGATGACCTCGTTCGGCCCGCGACACCTCGACGGCACATACGGCGCGATCTACCTGCACCTCGATGACGTCGACCGCGGGTGGGACCGTGCCGTGCGCGCCGGTGCGACGGTGGTGCGGCCGTTGGCGAACGTGTTCTGGGGTGAGCGCGACGGTCAGATCCTCGATCCGTTCGGTCATCGTTGGGGCCTCACCCAGCACATCCGCGACGTCTCGGTCGTCGAGATGCAGACGCTCGCTACTGAGGCCTTCTCCGAGCAGGGCGGTCATTCGTGAACATGCCCTACCAGCTGTTTGGCCGCACCGGGCTGCGCGTGTCGAAAGTCTTCCTGGGGGCGATGACCTTCGGGGAAGACGGAGGTGTCGGAGCGCCACTCGCAAGAGTGCCGACGAATGGTCGATGCCTACGCCGAGGCTGGCGGCAACGTCATCGACACGGCGATCAACTACCGCGGCGGCGCCAGCGAAGAGATTCTCGGTGAGGTGCTCAGCGGCCGCCGCGATCGCTTTGTCCTCGCCACCAAGTTCACCGTCAGCCGCGACCCATCGGACGCCAACGCGGCGGGCAGTCACCGCAAGAACCTGCGATTGTCGCTAGAGACCAGCTTGCGACGCCTCAAGACCGACTACCTCGACATCTACTGGGTGCACATTCACGACAGGCACACCCCGATGGAGGAGACGCTCCGGGCCCTCGACGACGCGGTCCGCGCCGGCAAGGTGCTCTATGTCGGCGTCTCCGATACTCCCGCTTGGCTGGTTGCCCAGGCCCAGACGTTGGCTGACTGGCGGGGCTGGACGCCCTTCGCCGGCCTGCAGGTGCCCTACAGCTTGCTGCAACGCGACATCGAACGGGAACTCCTCCCGATGGCAGAGGCCTTCGGCATGTCCGTCGCCGCGTGGTCACCGCTCGCCGGCGGAGTTCTCTCCGGCAAGTTCACGATGGGCGACGCGCCGGTCGGCGGTAGTCGCGTCGCCGCCGATTCGATCTCTGAGCAAGATCTCGACGTCGCCCGCGCCGTCGACGCGGTCGCCGCCGAGATCGGCACGACGTCAGCCGCCGTGGCGTTGGCCTGGACCATGAGCCGATCAGCGGCGATTCACCCGATCATCGGGGCGCGCACGCTCACACAGCTGAACGACAACCTCGGTGCCGTCGGCCTTGCCCTGTCTCCTGATGCTGTCTCCAGGCTCGCGGAGACGGCGCCGTTCATCGCCGGATTCCCAAACGACTTCATCGACAGCACGCGCGACTGGGTCTTCGGCCCGAAGGACAAAGACGTCGAGCCCCGTCACGCGGGTCTGTCCTGAGACGAGTCACCCGGCGTCCGTGGCGGGCGCTGGCCGAGCGAACGCAGCGGCGTAGCGCGCGGGCGACAGCCCGAAGCGCCGTTGGAAATGTCGATGCAAATGACTCTGGTCGAAGAACCCTGAAGTCACCGCCACCTCGGCGACCGGGCTTCCGTGCTCCAGCGCGCGCTGCGCCGCAAGCAGCCGCAGCCCGAGACGATACGCGTGTGGTGGCTGCCCAAAACTCGACTTGAACTGCCGCGAGAAATGGAAGCGATCCATGCCCGCGGCGGCCGCGAGCTCGGCAAGCGTGACGTTCTCCGCCAAGCGGTCCACGAGCAGATCCCTTGCTGCCAGCAGCCGCTGACTTGCTGCACGTGGCCCTGTCGGTCGGAGATGCGAGCGCTGCGAGAACATCGTGTGTGCGACCGAAGTGAGCTCGACTTCAATCGCAAGACGATCACGCGAGCGAATAGCTCGACGTAAGGCCGCGACGGCCCCGCGGCTGCGTCCGTCCGTGATCCTCCCGGGCCTACACGCGAGCGACACATCGTCGTCGAGCGCCTCGACGAGCTCACACGCCGGGACGATCACCAACTGCGCCGACCATTCCGCGGCGGGAGCGGAACCACTGTGCACGTGCTCGGGGTCCCACACACAGCTCTGGCCAGGGAGGAGCGTGTGGCGATCGCGCCAACGCTGCACGACGAGCGGCGCCTGGAACGTCGTACCGATCACGAACTCGTCCACCGGCGAGAACGAGTAGGTCGTCGTGCGACCGGACAAAGCCAGCATGCGACGCTCCGCGAAAGGACGCCAGATCTGCACATCGTGCAGCGGCCGACCGGCCGAAGCATCTCCGGTCATGGGCGCGGGATCGTCAGCGTGCCCCGACAGGTCACCGGACGGCACGCCATCGGCCAACCCGTCACACTCGCTCCTCCTTCGATGGCCCGACCTCCGGGAGCACGACGAGACCATGTTCGCAGAGGGTGCTCCAGAACACCGCTTGCACGCGTCGCCGGACGTGAACGCCGGGGACGCGGCCGTCGAGTCGCGTTGCGGCGAAGATGGTCCGATGGCACCGACGCGGATGCTGTTCACGACCCGACCGCTTGCTGGTCATTTCGAGCCGCTGGTTCCCCTCGCGGTCGAGGCGAGGAGCGCTGGGCATTCGGTCGCGTTCGCTACGGGTGAGCCGTACACGAGTCGGGCGCGCCACGCCGGGTTCGATGCGTTCCATGCTGGTCCCGACGAAGGGTTCAGGGCCGAGTGGACGCCGCAGTTCCCAGGCTTCGATCAGCTCGTCGGCGACGCGCAACGCCGCTTCTTCCTGACCGAGATCTTCGCCAACCTCGAGCTCGTGCCGCGAGCCGAGGACCTTGAAGCCATCGTCGACACGTGGCGACCTCAGATCATCGTCCACGACGTGGCCGAGTTGGCGGCGCCGCTGGTTGGCACCGCCCGCGGCATTCCCTACGCGGACGTCAGCTACGGGGCGCTCATCGGTTCGTCACTTCTCCGGGCGACCGGTGAGGCCGCGGCCCCGCACTGGCGGGCGCGAGGGCTCGAACCACATCCGGTTGCTGGACTGTTCCGCCACCTCTACGTCGACACGTGTCCGCCGGCCTTGCAGTCGCCCGAGATCGCATCCATCAATGCCGTACAGCAACTGCGTCCAGCCGGCGGCGAGGGCCCAAGTGCCGCCCCACCCGAGTGGCTCGATCGACTCGACTGTGCCGCGATCGTCTATCTGACGATGGGGACGGTATGGAACCGCAACCTCGACATATTCCGGCTCGTGATCGAGGCGGTACGCGATGAGGACATCGCCCTCATCGTCACCGTCGGCCGTCAGAACGATCCGGCGGGTCTCGGCCCCCAACCCGACAAAGTGGTCGTCCACCGATACATCCCGCAAGGGGAGCTGCTGCCGCGCTGTGACGCGGTCATCACCCACGGCGGAGCGGGAACGACTCTCGGGGCTCTCGCCTTCGGCGTTCCCCTGCTGGTCCTTCCGCAGGGAGCCGACCAGTACGCCAACGCCGAGCGCGTCGTCACCGCCGGCGCAGGGCGACAGCTCCTCAAAGACGAGCTGTCGGTCGGGGCCGTCCGAGACTCCTTGCGCACCGTCCTCGACGACGCGAGCTACCAGCGCGCCGCTCAGCGTGTCCGGGCCGAGATCCACGCGATGCCCGACGCGCACGACGCGCTCAGACGGGTCGAGGCGCTCGCCCGGGATTGAACCCATCGATCGGTACTCGGCAAGTACGAAGACTCGCTCGCTCCGTTCGGTACGCATCTGCCACGTCCCCGTCGCCGACTCGGTGGCGCCCTGGCGATGAGTTCTCGACACGCCGCCCGTCCATCCTCGTACCGCCGTGGTAGCGATGGCCGGGGCGGCTACCTGACAGAAGGACAAGGACACGACCATGCCAGAACTCCTCGTCGACTTCATCACCTCCCTCGACGGCTACGCGTCGGCGGAGGGCTGGCCCGGCTTCTGGGGTCTCCAGGGGCCTGAGTACCTCGCCTGGCTGGGTGAACAACCCGAGGTCACGTACGTGATGGGAGCGAACACGTACCGGCTGATGTCGGGCTTCGCTGCCGGACAGACCCCCGCGGGAACGGACGAGTTCACCGCGGACGAGGAGGAGTCCGTCGACGGACTCACGCGAGCGTCGAAGGTGGTGTTCTCCGCCTCTCTCGAGGAGCCGCTCACGTGGGCCAACTCCACCCTCGTGCGCGATGACGCGGTCGAAACGGTCCGGGCGATGAAGGAGGGCGGCTCCGACCTCATCAGCACGATCGGCAGCATCAGCCTGTGCCGGTCGCTGCTGCGAGCCGGACTCGTTGATCGCTTCCGGGTCGTGATGTTCCCCGTGATCACCGGCGCCACAGGAGCAGAACGCATCTACGACGGGTACCCGGACGTCGCCCTCGAGATGATCGACAAGGGCACCTTCGACGGCCGCATTCAGCTGGTCGAGTACCGGCCTCGCGTCCTCGAGCACCCACCGCTCGACCCCACCGCATGATGTCGCCAGGACCCAGCAACGGCCCCGATGGTTGGAACGAGGAGATGGGGTACGGCGCCGATCAGACGGGGCGCCGCCGTTCTTCGTCGTGACCCACACGCCGCCGGGAGACGTTCGGATGGAACGCGAACTGGGGATGCGCGGCCCAGCCCGAGTCGCGGAAGCATGGGCCGAGCAACTTGGCGCGCATCTCGACCTCTTGGCCTCGCGGGCGGTGTACACGGACGCGGACCAGGTGGCGAATCTGCTCGCGGCATTCCTCAACTGACGTGAAGGGACGGCACCCCCGACCGTCGCGGGTGCCGCCTGCTGCCGGGAGTACGACCCCCTGCGGCACGTCGGGGACATCCGGTTGCTGGAGGCTGGTCGTGTCAGAGGCAGGCATACAACGCGTCGATGAGTGCGCGATTTCTGGAGTTCTGCCAGCGTGGCCTGACCGCGTTCATCACATAGCCGAACCCGACGCAGGCCTCAGGGTCAGCGAAGCCCAGTGCGCCTCCGGTACCGAAGTGGCCGAAGCTCCCGGGATTCGGGCCGAAGGGTCGGTCAGGTCGCGTGGGCTGGAATCCGAGGCCGAACGTCGCCTGTCGCTCGAGGACCGGGCACCAGCCCTCCGACTGCACCGAGGTCGCCTCGGCGAGCAGCCCGGGGTCGAGGACGGTGATCCCGTCACGTGCTCCGCCTGCAGCCAGGGCCGTGTAGAGGCGGGCCACGCCGCGGGCGGTTGCGTGCATGTTGGTCGAGGGCACCTGCGCGGCTCGCCACTCGTTGCTGTTCACCACACCGATGCCGGAGTAACCGGGTGGGTTGTAGTAGCCGAGGGCGATCATGCGCTGCTCCGCGGTCTCTGCTCGCGACACGAACCAGTCGATCCCGCCGGTCACATCGCTCTCCCAGATGATGTCCGCGCACCGTGCTCGTTGGGCCGGACCAAGGCCCCAGACGAGGTCCGCGTCGAGTGGCCCGGCGATCTCTTCTCGCAACCATGTGCCTGGGAGCCGGCCATCGATCCTCCGGGCAACCTCGCCCACCAGATGTCCATAGGTGTTCGTGTGGTAGGCGTGTCGGGTCCCCGGGTCCCACCACGGATCGGTCGACGCGATCGCGGCGCAGATGGCGTGCCAGTTCCAGAGCGCATCGTTGGTCAACGGCTCACGGATGGCGGGCACGCCTGCGCGGTGGCACAGGAGGTCTCGGATGGTCGCGCCCTTCTGGCCGGCGAGCAGCTCGGGCCACCACCGATCCGCTCGGTCATCGAGATCGATCGAGCCGCGCTCGACGAGTTGCAGCAGCCGGAGCGCCACGACCGGCTTTCCGACCGAATACGCGTTCACCATCGTGTCCCCGGTCCATTCGCGCCTGTGATCCGCGTCGGCCCATCCGCCCCAGATGTCGACGACGAGCCGCCCATCGACGGTAATGCTGCACGCCGCGCCGACCTCGCCCACCTCGAAGTTCGCAGCGAACGCGTCCCGCACCGCGGCTGAACGCCGGATCACAGATACCGGGTACCACGACCTGACCGTACGGCGCCCGCGCCATTGCCGCCCGGGGAGACGCGCCACCTCACACCGGGAGCGTGACACCCGTCGGCACTCAGGGTCGTGCCCCAGGCGGAGTTGGCTGCGGGTTCGGGGCATTCCTTCGCACTCAGCGCCTGCGTGGCGATGGCCTTCGGCACCGGTCGGGGTGACTTGTGCGGAAGAGACGGAGTGGTGGATCGTTCCCTGGCGGCCCGGGTCCCGGAGCCCGTCACCCCGCCGCGGCGATCTGGGAGGCGAGGTAGGTGGCGAGGGCGTCGTCCTCGGCGATCCGGTCCATCACGCCGTCGTAGCGGCGTGCCACGGCGTCGAGTCGGTGAGCGTGACGCTCGACGAACTGCGCCGCAGGGTCGCCGCCAGACTCGGTCCGGCGCAGCGCATCCAGCTCTGCCGCCAGCTCGCGCCGGGCATCCCATACGCTCGGGATCGCCGACTTGGCCCCGCCGACGCATCCGCCGGTCGCGAACTCCTCGGCGCGGCGTCCCGCCGGCACCTCGCCGGTGCGATCGGCCTCGGCCACGTCGTGGGCGCTCTCCCCCAACAGCGTCTGGTTGTACCGCTCGCGCTCACCGTCGGAGAGCGCTCGCTCATACCCGCGGTTCCAGGCCGCCGGCGAGGAGGACCCCGGCAGGACGACGGATGCGGCTCGGTCCTGGGCGCCCAGACCCTCGGCGACCTCGATCATGTCCCGGGTCGGGAACGACACGGCAGGCGCGTAGTCGAAGCCCGCCTCGGCCATGCACTGCGCGATGAGCTGCTCGCGGTGGAACGCTTCCCAGTAGGCGATCGTCTCGTCGCGCAGCACGGTCTCGGGGCTCAGGCCGAACCCGGCGTGCTGGTCGAGCGTGGTCGTCGACAGGGTCGCTTCGCTGGCACGCGGGTAGCCGAGGTGCTCGTCCACGGCGACGCCGACCTGGGGGCTTGCGTCCATGGCCCCCGTGGCCTCTGGGTCGTCGCGGCGGACCGACGAACCAGTCGGTGGCCGCCTGGTTGGTGTGGAAGAACAGCTCGATGTAGGCGATGTGGGGTGCGGCGGCGGCGCATTCACCCAGGGTGTCGCAGTTCCAGCTGTTCTGGCCTCCGGGTACCTCCGGGTCGAGCCGCTGCAGCAGTTCCTGGGCCAGGCCGACGCTGTTGGTGTCGCCCGTCTTGTACATGACCAGCAGGTACTGCGCGGCGTTGTCGCAGCCGACGAAGGCGTTCGTGTGGGTCACGATGTGGACGTCCGCCCCCCAGTTGTCGGACTCGTCCCGGTTCAGACGCCAGCCGTCGTCGCGAGAGTTGGGGCTCACCCGCGCCTCGTAGCCCCTCGTCGTCAGGGTTTCGCCCTCGTCGTTGAGGTCGGCCGCGTACAGGTTGAAGATGCGGCCGTTGACGTTCTCCTCCCAGCCACACTCACCACGCTCGCCGCTGCTGGCATGGCGGGGGGACGAGAGATAGACCTTCACGCCGTTCCAGGGCACGCCCCTCGGTTCGAACGTCTCGGAGACGTCGCTGATCTCGTGCGGTGGCTTCTTGCACGTCCCCGCGGTGAGCAAGACGACCGACACGACGGCGATGCCGGCGTACCGGCGCCGCCTCGCCCTGCGCCTCGTCACATCCAGCGCGCGCCGACGGAACCGCGACGGACGAGGCCCAGACATCCCAGCTCCTTCCCACGCCCTGTGGGCGCGCATACCCCTCGACCACCCCGCAGAGGCCACCTGTAACGCTCAACGTAGCCAACGCACGCCAGGTCCCCGGCTCCTGCACCGTGCCTGGCGGGCACCACACTAGCCCCAGGCTCTGTTCGTCGGCCCGGGTCGCTCGGCGGCGGGTCCTATCGCCCTCATCAGCACCTCACCCACCGCCGCTACGTTTTCCCAGGTACTGACTCGGCACACCGCACCTCCCGGGCGAGGCGTACATGAACCGCACCACGATCCGCAGGCGTTTCCTGTGGACGCTGAAGAACACCCTGAATCGGCTGACGAGCCGGATGGCCCGAGGCCGCCATGGCCCGTTCTCGCTGATCCGCCACGTCGGACGCAAGTCCGGCCGCGCCTACGAAACACCGGTGATCCTGGTCCACGTACCCGAAGGATTCATCGCAGAGCTCACCTATGGCGAGAATGTGGACTGGTACCGCAACGTCGTCGCCGCTGGCGGATGCGTCGTCGTCCACCATGGCAGGGAGTACCACGTCACCCAGATCGAGCCGTGCAACGCCGAGTACGGCCGCAGCGCGTATGCCGCCCCGTTCAGGCTCATCCTGAGAGCCGCCGGGCGCAAGGAGTTTCGCCTCCTCCGCACCGACAAGAGTGATGGGCCGGGTACGGTGGCATCAGCACCAGGAGGTCCCAATGACCGGCGCTGAGCACGATCACCTGCGGCCCGTCGAGCGCCGGGTTCTGCGGTGGGCCGAGATGGGCGTCGACGACGCGGAGATCGCCCGCAGGTTCGGGCGGAGCGAGCGGTGGGTCGCCCAGGTACGGTTTCTGGCCGACCTCGACCGGTCTGCGCCGCTGGACCGACCCGACAGCTCGGATCGATCGGACAGGTCGGACCGCCCCGCCGACCGGCTGCGGCCTCTCGAGCGCCGGCTGCTCCGGTGGCGGCGTGCGGGGTTTCGGCACGAGGATCTCAGCCGCCGGTTCCGCCGCAGCCCCGAGTTCCTGGCGCGTGTCGAGCACTACGCCAACTACAAGCTGGCGATGAGCTGATCCAGCGGCAGCCCAGTGAGGTCGTCGGGGTGGCCCGGGGCTGGTCATTGGGCGGGGGCGACGAGGCCGGTCTCGTAGGCGATGATGACGAGTTGGACCCGGTCGCGGGCGCCGAGCTTGGAGAGCAGACGCGTCACGTAGGTCTTGGTGGTGGCGACGCTGATGTAGAGCTGGGCGGCGATCTCGGTGTTGGAGAGGCCGCTGCCGACGAGGGTGAGGACCTCGCGTTCCCGGTCGGTGATGCCGGAGACTTCTCGCCGCGGCGGGGCGGACGGGGGGCGGTCGGCGAACTGGTTGATCAGGCGGCGGGTGACGCTGGGGGCGATCAGTGCGTCTCCGCTGGCGACGATGCGGATCGCGGCGAGGATGTCGTCTAGTGCCATGTCCTTGACCAGGAATCCGGACGCGCCGGCGCGTAGTGCGCCATAGACGTTGTCGTCGTCGTCGAAGGTGGTCAGGACGATGACATGGGTTCGGCTGGGTCTTGATGTGATCAGCCGGGTGGCCTCGATGCCGTCCATGCCGGGCATGCGGATGTCCATGACCACGACGTCGGGGTGGGTGTTGTTGGCCAACTGGACTGCTTCGGTGCCGGTTCCGGCTTCCCCGATGACGTCGAGGTCGGGGGCGTCAGCCATGACCATCCGCAGGGCGGCGCGGGCCAGGGGCTGGTCGTCGGCGAGCACGACGCTGGTGGTCACCGGACTCCGGTGGGTACAGGCAGGCGGGCCGTGACCCGGAACCCGCCTTCTGGACGTGGCCCGGCGGAGAAGTCTCCGTGTAGGAGGCCGACCCGCTCGCGCATCCCGAGGAGCCCGTATCCGGTCCCCGCCGTGCTCGCCGGGCCGTGCCCGTTGTCGAGGACTTCGATGGACAGGCTGTTGTCGTGGCAGTCGATTGACACCTGGCAGGAGTCGGTGCCGGCGTGGCGCACCACGTTGGTGATGGCCTCCTGGATGACGCGGTAGGCGGACATGTCGATCTCCGGGGGCAAGGGACGCGGTTCGCCCCGCCAGTGCACATCGACGCGCACCCCGGCAGCTGTCGTCTGCTCGGCCAGCCTGTCGACGTCGGCGAGGCCCGGCAGGGTCTCCCGTGGCGCTTCTGGTGCCTGTCCCGGTTCGGGTTGACGGAGCGCGCCGAGCATCCGGCGCAGCCCCGACAGCGTCTGGCGGCTGGCGAGCTCGACCTCGCCCAGGGCTGCGCGCGCCTGGGCCGGCTGGGTGTCGAAGACACGCCTGGCCGCGCCGGCCTGCAGCGCGACGATGCCGATGCTGTGCGCGACCATGTCGTGCAGCTCACGGGCGATTCGGAGCCGTTCGGTGGTGACTGCTTGGGCTGCGGCGCGGGCGCTGAGCCGCTGTGCGTACTCGCGGGCCTGCCGCACCGAGTTGCCGATCAGCCAGGCGATGACTGCCAGTGAGGTGAAGAACTGCCAGCCGTCCCAGGTGCCGGTGGGGCCGTCGATGAGGCCGTCGAGGGGGCGCCCGAGCAGCGTCCGGGTGAGCGCGTAGGCGGGTAGTGCGCCGACCGCCATGACGAAGGCGGCGATCCCGACCCGATGCGACTGGGTCGCCACGATGGAGCCCAGCGCGACATCGATCGCCACGAAGTGCAGGACCCCTATCTGTGAGTTCACCGCCAGTGCCACAACGATCGAACCGGCGATGATCAGGGCGAGGCCCGGCAGTGGCCGACGCTGCAGCAGCCTGCAGCCCGCCAACGCCATCACGATGGCGGAGACGACGAGCAACCAGTCCGCGGGCGTCAGGGATGGAAGGCCGTGCGGCATGCCCGGCAATCCGACGTAGGCACGCAACGAAACGGCCGTGGACGCACACCAGATCACCGCCGTCCACACGCCCGCCGGTACCCGCTTGAGCAGCCCAAACGGTGGCGTAGCGGCCATGCGGTGAGCGTAACCGTGTGATGTTCGCCCGACATCGGACCACGGGTGTACGACCACGGTCGACAGCACTCCGGCGAATGTCAGCGGTGGTCCGATGACACGCCGGGCGGCCGACCCGCATCGTTGGTCGCGTGATCGAGATCAGCGAACTCACCAAACGCTATGGCAGCACCACCGCCGTCAACGGCCTGACCTTCACAGTACGGCCCGGTCACGTCACCGGGTTCCTCGGCCCGAACGGCGCCGGCAAATCCACCACGCTGCGGATCATCCTGGGCCTCAACGCTCCCACCAGCGGATCGGCGACCGTTGACGGCCGCCGCTTCGGGGACCGCCCGCGTGGGCTGCGCCACGTCGGCGCGCTGCTCGACGCGAGTGACGTGCACGGCGGGCGGACCGCGGCGGCTCACCTGTCCGCCCTGGCTCGCAGCAACCGCATCCCCCGCGACCGGGTGGACGAGGTCCTCGACGAGGTCGGGTTGGCGGGCGCAGCGCGGCGCCGCGTCGGCGGGTTCTCCCTGGGCATGAAGCAGCGTCTCGGGATCGCCGCCGCCTTGCTCGGCGATCCGCCGGTGCTGCTCTTCGACGAGCCGCTCAACGGGCTGGACCCCCAAGGCGTGAAGTGGGTGCGCGGGCTGTTCCGCACGCTGGCCAGCCAGGGCCGCACGGTGTTCGTCTCCAGTCATCTGATGTCCGAGATGGAACACACCGCCGAGGAACTGATCGTCATCGGCCGCGGCGAGCTGATCGCCGCGGAGAGCCTGACCGAGTTCGCGGCCCGTGGCGCCCGGCGGAGCGTGACCGTCCGCACCCCCGACACCGACAGGTTGACCGCGCTGCTGGCCGCCGAGGGCGCCTCGCTGCAGCCCGACGGCGGCGACCGGCTCATCGTGACCGGCCTGAGCGCCGACCGGATCAGCGAGATCGCCTTTCAGCACCGAGTCCTGCTGCACGAGCTGACCACCGAGACCGCATCACTGGAGGACGCCTTCATGGAACTCACCGCCGCTAGCGCCGACTACGTCGCGGGACAGGGCCAATGACCACCATCACGACGACGCCCGTTGCGACGGCAGTGGAACCCCGCGCTCGGTTCCGCGACCTCCTTGCCGCCGAGTGGCTCAAATTCTGGTCGCTGCGCTCGACCCCGTGGAGCCTCGTGATCAGCGCGCTGGCCGTCACGGCCTTCAACGTGGGTGTCGCCTACGACCACTACCAGCACTGGACCGACAACCACGAGACGCGGGCCGACTTCATCGCCACCAGGCTGCCGCTCCTCGACGCCTTCACCACGAACGCCGGCATGGTCATGATGCTCGCCGCCAGCGCCATCGGTGCCCTCGCCATCACCGGCGAGTACAGCACCGGCCAGATCCGCACGACGTTTGCGGCCGTTCCGGCGCGCCGCTCGCTGATGGCCGCCAAGGTGTGCGTCATCAGCGTGGTCATGACCGGGTTCGGCGCCGTCACCGCGGGCGCCTCGTTCGCCCTGACCCAGGCAATCCTGTCCAAGCAGCACGCCGGGGTCTCCATCGGCTTCCCGGGCGCATGGCGCGTCGTCGTGGCCTCCGCGCTGCTCGCCCCGCTTTCCGCGCTCATCGGCGCCGCCCTCGGCGCCATTACCCGGCGCAGCGCAGCCGCCGTGATCAGCAGCGTTCTGATCCTCCAGATGCTGCCCATCGTCGTCACCGACAACCGCCACTGGGCAGCCGTCATCGATCACGCCCTGCCCTTCAGCGCCTGGATGCGCCTAGTCGACACCCTCTATGACCCAAACGGCACCGGCTACGCACATTCCCCCGCGCACCCCTGGACCATCACCGGCGCATGGACTACCTACACGGTCTGGGCGCTCGCCGCCGCCGCGCTCACCGTGACCAGCGTGCACCGCCGCGACCAATGAACCCCCCCACCCGGAACCGCAACCCACCCAGTCCAGCGCAGCTACCCGCTGGCTGAGGTCGGGAATTCAAATCTCCCGCACCCGACAGGGCAGAGAAGGCCTGGTCACAGGCCTTTTCGCCGCGTTCGGGCCCTGTGGTCTCCGCCAGCCCCTCGGACCTCCTCTGGACGACACTGAAGCCACGACGCCGCGGGGCGGTACTGTTGCCGAGGGGAAACGTCATGGCCGCCAAAAACACCCCGGGCGAGCGGCGTCAGTCGCAGCCCGAACCGATCGAGATCGCTCACGACGTCGCGCACCCGGCTCGGGTGTACGACTACGTGCGCGGCGGAGACGACAACTTCACCGCCGACCGGGAGGTCGCCGACTTCGCCGCTGCGGCGGGCTCCGGTGGTTTCGACCACGCCCGAGCCGCGGTCCAAGCCAACCAGGCCTTCCACGCCCGCTCCGTGACCTATCTGGCTGGGGAGGCCGGCATCCGCCAGTTCCTCGAGATCGGCGCCGGGATCCCCACCGAAGAGAACACCCACGAGATCGCACAACGCATCGCCCCGGAGTCCCGTGTGGTCTACGCCGACGACGACCCCGTCGTGCTCGCCCACGCCCACACTCTGAGGAAGAGCGCTCCCAAGGGCGCCACCGCCTACGTCAATGCCAGTCCGCGCGACCCCGACACCATCCTCCGGCAGGCCAAGGCCACCCTCGATCTCGATCAGCCCGTCGCGATCATCATTGTCGCCATCCTCCACCACATCCGCGAAGACGACGACCCCTACAGCATCGTGGCCCGGTTCGTGAACGCCGTGCCGTCCGGCAGTTTTCTCGTGATCTCCCATCTCACCAGCGACATCATCGCCAACGAGGTGACCGAGGCGGCAAGACGCATCAACGAGCAACCCGGCTTTACCCTCGTTCTGCGCACGCACGACCAGATCTGCCGTTTCCTCGACGGCACCGAGCCCGTCCCGCCCGGCCTCGTCCCGGTCGATCGCTGGCACGCTCCGGCCAGCCCACCGCCCCCACCAGGAGAGTGGCCGACGCCCTTCTTCGGCGCCGTCGGCCGCAAACCCTGACCGCGGCCCTCGAGCCGGGGCGAGCGTCAGGGCACGGTCCTCCCCGTTCAGGACAAGCGAGAGCCTCCCCATTGGTGGGCGGCGCGGCGCCCGGGTGAGGCGTCAGCCGCCGAGGTCGCCCTCGTAGCCGGCGATCGACCGCGCCAGCAGCTCGGTGGGACCCATCGGTTCGTACGGGAACCGGGCGATGTCGGCCGTGGCCACGGCGGGGTCGACGCGGGGGACCGCCTGGGCCTCGGTGCAGTAGACGAAGGCAGTGGCGCAGTAGTCGTCCACCCGCTCGGCGATGCCCCAGGCCAGCAGCGCCGGCGACAGATCGCGCAGCCAGCCGTTGCCGGCCACGGGGTGGTCCCGGGCGTACGCCTCGAACTCGGCCTCCTGCCCGGGGGCGAACCCCTGGGCGCCGATCTGCTGGATCGTCACCCGCAGGTCGCGCTCGAACATGATCGGGTCGGGCAGGTGCCAGCGGTAGAACCCCACCATGTCGGGCTGGGTGCCCATGGGCTCGGCGTCGCCCGTCTCGGAGAGGACCAGCGGCGCGCCGGAGTACGCCGAGTGGAACCGGCCGAGGCCCCAGGCGCTGCCGACGTAGTCCTCGAGCCCGGTGCCGCAGATCGTGGGCAGCGCGGTGTCGCCGTCGCGGTACACCTTCACCTCGCCCTCGCCGTACCAGTCGCCGTCGTCGACGACCCGCACGCCCACGTTGCACCCGAGGAACCGCCCGGGCCCGCGCAGGCCCTCCGCGATGACGAAGTCCTGCTTCAGCGTGGTCGGGTTCTCGCGGCGGAAGGTGGCGTGGAGCAGGCCGAGGTCGTCGGGCAGCGCGGCCTGCAGCGTGTAGTCGATCTGGTAGTAGAGGATCTGGCGCACGGGCGCGGCGTTCCACAGCTCCAGCCGGATGCGGTCGCGGAACGGCATGGGCACGTACGAGTTGAAGCCCCGGCCCTCCAGGATCGAGGTGAGGGCCGATCCGTAGTCGACCGGCCGGCCGTGGGGCGCGCCGAAGAAGTCGACCAGCGGGACGGACACGCTCGGCTCGTCGGCGCCGCCGTAGAACACCTCCAGGATCAGCGACCGGAGCTGCTCGGGCGGGGCCGAGGGCACGGTGAGCCAGATGTGGCGCACCATCCCCGGTCCGGCGATGTCGCCCAGGACGACCCGCTGGTCGGGTCGCAGCAGCTTGTTGGGCCGCCCCTTGCGACCCCCCGCCGCCGACCCGCCGGCGCCCCGCCCGCCTCCGGGGTTCTCGAACGAGACGGCGCGCGAGTCGAGCGACGGGTCGATCACCGCGGGGTTGCTGGCCGCGCGGTCCCTCATGACGTCCGGAAGACGGACCGCGCCTCGAACGCCTCGCGCCCGTCGACGACCCAGGGTCGGTCGGCGGGCACCTCCCGCTTCACCGGCCGGGTCTGGTACTCGTTGGCGTAGGCCCGCCGGTCGCGGTCGGTGGTGTTGGGCCGGGAGTAGTGCAGCGTGCGCTGGTGGTGGAACGACGCCCCGCCCGCCCGGGTGGGCACGGGCACGGCCGTGCTGGTGTCGAGAGGCTCGACCAGTTCGAGGATGTGCACCGTGGGATCGTCGCCCTTGTGCTTGTGGGCGAGCACGGGGAGCCGGTGCGAGCCGGGGACGAACCACAGGCAGCCGTTGTCGACCTCGGCGTCGTCGAGGGGCATCCAGTTGCCGACGGCGTGGTAGTCGAGCTCGGGATCCCAGTACGCCTCGTCCTGGTGCCAGGGTGCCGACTCGCCGATGCGGGCCGGCTTGCGGAGCATGTGACCCCAGTTGTGGACCTTGTCCTCGGGCTGGCCGAGCAGCTTGCAGGCGATGCGCTTGCCGTTGCGCACGAACTGGGTGTCGCGCAGGGCCGGCACCGCCAGCTCGGGGAACAGGGCCTGCGCGAACAGGTCGTCGCCCTCCTCGTCGTAGGGGCGGGCGGTGTCGAAGAAGGCGCCGGGTGCGCCGCCCTGGCGCGCCTCGAACAGCTCGTCGAAGCGCCTGCGCAACCACTCGATCTCCTCGTCGGTCGTGATGCGCTCGATGGCGAGGTAACCGTTCTCGTGGAAGAAGGCGACCTGCTCGTCGTCGATGTCGACCTCGAAGGTCGGGGTGGTCGGTGGTGCGTCCATGTGTGGGCATCCCCCTTCGTCGGCCCCCGGCAACTGCCGTGATCCTCGCGGATGTTGAAATCGATTTCAATCACACGGAGTGCCGCACGGAGGACGTCAACGATGGCGGGAGCTCTCCCGCACGACCAGGGTGGGGGCGAGGACCACGTGGCGGGCGGGCCGACCGGTCCCCGCGGTGGCCAGCAGCTCGGCGGCCTGGCGGCCGATCTCGGCCGTGGGCTGGGCGACGACGCTCAGCGGCGGTGTCACGAGCGAGGTCCACGGCGCGTCGTCGAACCCCACCAGCGTGACGTCGTCGGGCACGCGGCAGCCACGCTCGCGCAGGGCCCGCAGCGCGCCGAGCGTCATCAGGTTGTTGGTGACGAAGATGGCGTCGGGCGGGCGGGGCCCGTCGAGCAGCGAGCAGGCGGCCCGGTGCCCGCCCTCCTCACGGAAGTCGGCCCGGCGCACCAGGTCCCCGTCCTCGGGCAGGCCCCGACCCTCCAGCGCGTCGCGGTAGCCGGCCAGGCGGGTCTCGGCGTTGCTCAGGCGGGCGGGGCCGGTGATGCAGCCGACCCGCCGGGCGCCGCCGTCGAGCAGATGGTCGGTGGCTTGGCGGGCGCCGAGACGGTTGTCGACGAGGACCGAGTCGATCGCCGAGCTCCGCGGACGCCGGTCGACCGCCACCACCGGGATGCCCGCCTCGACCAGCGGCTCCAGCGACGACTTGCCGGTCGAGGCCACGGCGATGATCACGCCGGCCATGCGGTCGGCGATGGCCACGTCGATGTAGGCGGCCTCCTTGTCGACGTCCTCGTCGGAGTTGCACAGCACGAGGCGGTGGTTCTCGCGCTGGGCGATGTCCTCGACGCCCCGCAGCATCGAGGTGAAGAAGGGGTTCTCGATGTCGGCGACGATCGCCGCCCACAGCGTGGTGCGCTGCCGGCGCAGGGCGCGGGCCGGCCCGGACGGCTGGTAGCGGAGCGCCTCGGCCGCCTGGCGCACCCGCTCGGCGCGCTCGGCCGACACGGTGGCGGTGCCGTTGAGCACCCGCGACACCGTCGCGGGGCTCACCCCGGCCTTGCGGGCGACGTCGCCGATGGTGGTCACGGCCGGCGGTCGCCGGTCGGTGGCTGCGGAGGCACGCGACGAGGATACGGCGCACCCGGGACGCAGGCCCCAGCCTGTTGAAAACGATTTCAGCCGCCACTACTGTCGTGCCGGCTGTGAGGACAAGGGGATCCGAGCGATGACCTACCCGGACGCCACCGCGGACGACGTCGCCTTCTTCGCCGAGCACGGCTGGATCGTCGTCGGCGATGCGATCGAGCCCATCGACCTGCGGGTCCTCGAGGACCGGTGCAACACGATCCTGGAGCGCAAGGAGAGCCTCGCCTTCGACTGGGCCTGGGCGAAGGGCACCGAGCGCGACCAGCGCGACTTCCGCATCCTCCAGTCGAGCCCGACCATCTTCTTCCCCGAGATCAACGACTCCCGCTTCCGCTCGTGGGCGGTCGAGTTCGGGTCGGCCCTCATGGGCACGCGCGTCGAGTTCTGGTACGACCAGTTCCTCGCCAAGCCCCCCGACATCAGCGTGCCCACCCGGTGGCACCAGGACGAGGCGTACTGGGGCCGCAACCTCGACGAGAAGGGCATCACCTGCTGGATGCCCATGCACGACGTCGACGAGCGCAACGGCTGCATGCACTTCATCGACCGGGGCCACCGCGATGGCATCCTCGAGCACCACCAGGCGCCCGACGTGCAGAGCGACCTCATCTTCTGCGAGCCCGACGAGTCGCGCGCGGTCCCGTGCCCGATCCCGCTCGGCAGCGTCACGTTCCACCACGGCAAGACCCCGCACATGACGCCGGCCAACCGCAGCGACGCCTGGCGCCGCATCCTCACCCAGCACCTGCGGGTCGAGGGCGCCCGGGGCGAGGGCGACCACTTCCCATGGAAGGTGTACGTCAACCAGTTCACCGGCGAGCGCACGACGCCCGCGGTGCGGTGATCGATCCGCCGTGACCGTGGCCCCCGAGCGCTACGTGGGTCTGGACTTCGGGACGCTGGCGGTCCGCGCGCTGGTGACCGGGCCCCGGGGCGAGGCGGTGGCGAGCGCCACGGCGGCGTATCGCAGCGGCCAGATCGTCCGGGGCGAGGGGGACGCGGTCCGCTTCGGCGGCCCACTCCCCGCCGGGTGGGCGCTCCAGGACCCGGCCGACTGGCTGGCCGCGGCCGGCGACGCGGTCCGGGCCGCACTGGCGGCGGGCCACGTCGCCCCCGACGCGATCGCGGGCTTGGGGCTCGACTTCACGAGCTGCACCGTCCTGCCCGCCCTGGCCGACGGCACCCCGCTCGCCCGCACCGAGCTCGGCGCCCGGCCCCACGCCTGGCCCAAGCTGTGGAAGCACCACGGCGCCCAGCGTCAGGCGAGCGAGCTCACCGACGTGGCGCGCCGGTGGGCCGAGCCGTGGCTCGACCGCTACGGCGGGCTGATCGGGCTCGAGTGGTCGTTCCCGAAGCTGCTCGAGGTGCTCGACGACGATCCCGCCGTGGCCGAGGCCACCGAGGTGTGGGTCGAGGGCGGTGACTGGGTGGCGTGGCAGCTCACCGGCGCACCCTCGCTCGGCGGCGACCGGGCCGCGCCCGACCTCGTCCGGTCGACCTGCCAGGCGGGGTACAAGGCGCTCTGGTCGCCCACCGGCGGCTATCCCGGTGCCGCGTACCTCGACGCGGTGCGCCCGGGCCTCGCCGCGCTGGCCGAGCGGGTGCTCCCCGGCGGGTACCGGGCACCCGGCCAGCCTGCGGGCGAGCTGTCGGCTGCGGGCGCGGCGGCGCTCGGGCTGAGCCCCGGGGTGGCGGTGTCGGCCGCGGTGATCGACGCCCACGCGGGCGTGCCCGGTGCCGGGGTCAGCGAGACCGGAACGCTCGTCCTCGTGCTCGGGACCAGCGGTTGCCACATGATCATGGACGCCGCCGAGCACCGCATCCCGGGTGTCGCCGGCGTCGTCGCCGACGGCATCCTCCCGGGATCGTTCGGCTACGAGACCGGGCAGGCTGCGGTCGGCGACGCCTTCGACTGGGTCCGGCGCCTGACCGGGGCGGTCGATCACCGGGGCCTCGAAGCCGCGGCCCGCCAGGTCCCCCCGGCCGCCGACGGCCTGTGCGTCGTCGACTGGTTCAACGGGTGCCGCACCCCGCTGATGGACGGCGACCTGGCCGGCGCGGTGCTCGGTGCCTCGCTCCACCACGGGCCGGGCCATCTCTACCGGGCGGCGCTCGAAGCCAGCGCCTGTGGTCTCGGCTGGATCGTCGACACGCTGCGCGCCGGTGGTGTCGCCGTCGACCGCTTCGTGGCCAGCGGCGGGTTGCTCCAGCAGAACGCGCTGTTCGGCGAGATCGTGGCCGGGGTCCTCGCCGCCCCCGTCGAGGTGCCCTGCGTCGAGCACGGCCCGGCGCTGGGCGCGGCCATCCTCGGCGCGCTCGCCGCCGGCCGCTTCGCGACCGCGGCCGAGGCCGTCGACGCCATGGCGGGCGCCTCCAGCGTCGTGCCCCCGCCCCGGGTCATCGAGCCGGACCCGGCGACCGTCGCTGCCTACCGAGCGGTCGCCCGCCGCTACCGGGCGGCGGCCGACCTGGTGGCGGGCGCCTCCGTCCTGCTCGCGACCGACCAGCCCATCCCCGAGACACCCGTGGAGAACCCATGACGGCGACCGACGTTCCGCTCACCGACCAGACCGCCAGGCCGGCGGCGACGCTCCCGCCGGCGGCCGGGCGCACGGCGCTGCTGGTCGCCAACGGCGACCTGCGCGAGTCCGCCAACGTCGAGTGCTGGCCGGCCCAGGCCGAGCTGGAGCGCGCGCTGAGCGCCGCGCTCACCTCGCTCGGGTGGACGGTCGAGCGGGCCCACGCCGTCGACGCCGGCCGCGGCCACGGGTTCATCGGCTCCCAGGCGCACGGCCGGGAGGTGTTCGCCACCATCGATCCCGACGCACCCCTCGTCGTCGCCGAGGCCGTGTGGCAGTACAGCCAGCAGGTGCTCATCGGCCTGACCCGCCACCGGGGCCCGATCCTCATCGCCGCCAACTGGTCGGGGGAGTGGCCGGGCCTGGTCGGTGCGCTCAACCTGCGGGCCTCGCTCACCAAGGCCGGCGTGGCCAGCTCGCTCGTGTGGTCCGAGGACTTCACCGACGACCGGTCGCGGGCCTGCCTCCGCGAGTGGACCGAGACCGGGGCCATCACCTACGACGCCTCCCACGTCCGGCCCTTCGATCCCGGCGCCGATCGCGCCGGACGCCCGCGACCTCGGCGCCCGCCTGGCCTCGGAGCTGCGACGCCGGCCCGCCATCATGGGGATCTTCGACGAGGGCTGCATGGGGATGTACAACGCGATCATCCCCGACGATCAGCTCATGGCCGTGGGCGTCTACAAGGAGCGCCTCAGCCAGGCGGCCCTCTACTACGCCATGACCGAGGTGCCCGACGACGAGGCCGCCGCGGTCCGGGCCTGGATCGACGCCGCCGGCATGCGCTTCACCACCGGCAGCGACCCCGACACCGAGCTCACCGACGCCCAGATCCTGGACCAGTGCCGCATGTACATCGCGGCGCTGCGCATCGCCGACGAGTTCGGCTGCGACCTGGTCGGCATCCAGTACCAGCAGGGCCTGAAGGACCTGACGCCGGCGAGCGACCTGGCCGAGGGCCTGCTCAACAACTCGGACCGGCCGCCGGTCACCAACGCCGCCGGGGAGGTGATCCGGCCCGGCCAGCCGCTCCCCCACTTCAACGAGGTCGACGAGTGCGCGGGCCTCGACGCCCTGCTGACCAACCGGGTGTGGACGGCGCTCGGGCAGCCGCCCGAGACCACGCTGCACGACATCCGCTGGGGCGACGCCGACCGGTCGGGCACGACCGACGAGTACGTGTGGGTGTTCGAGATCAGCGGGGCGGTGCCGCCCGCCCACCTCGACGGCGGGTTCGCCGGCGCGGTCGGCGAGCGACAGCCGCCGATGTACTTCCGCCTTGGCGGCAGCACCATCAAGGGCGCGAGCCGGCCGGGCGAGGTGGTGTGGTCGCGGGTGCATGTCGGCCCCGCGGGCCTGGGCATGGACATCGGGCGGTGCCGGGTCGTGCGCCTGCCGGCCGACGAGCTGGCCCGGCGCTCCGAGGCCACCACCAGCCAGTGGCCGGTGATGAGCGCGGTCCTCTACGGCATCAGCCGCGACCAGCTCATGGCCCGCCACCAGTCGAACCACATCCAGGTCGCCTACGCCACCGACGCCGGCGCCGCCGACCACCTGGCGGCGACCAAGGCGGCGATGGCCGACACGCTCGGCATCACCGTCCACCTGTGCGGCGACGACGCCGACGGGGTCCCGCTGGCCACGGCGCTGGCCGACGAAGCGTGGTCGCCATGACCGATGCCCACGCCTACGAGCTCTCCGAGGAGGAGCGCGACCGGTACGACCGCCTCGGCTATGTCGTGCGCACGGGGGTGTTCGACGCCGACGAGGTGAAGGCGATGGCCGAAGCCTCCGAGGAGCTGGTCGCCGACCTCGTGCGGGACCGCGAGGGCCACCGCCTCCGCGCCGGCAGCTACGTGTTCGACCCCGACATGCTCAGGGGGGTGCTCATCAAGTGGGAGGGCGACAGCGACGTGGTGCACGGCATCGAGCCCTTCGCCCACCTCTCGCCCGAGCTCGAGCGGTGGGCGCACGACACGCGCCTGGTCAACCCGATGCGGGCCATGGTCGGCGATCCCGACCCGATGCTGTTCACCGAGAAGCTCAACCTCAAGCGGCCCCGGTTCGGCGGCCCCCACCCGCTGCACCAGGACTACCCGTACTGGCGGGACGTGGCCGCCGACCCGCTGCGGGTGGCCACGACGATCGTCTACCTCGACGACTCGTCGCTGGGGAACGGCTGCACCTGGGTGGTGCCCGGCAGCCACCGGTCTGGCATGTGGCAGACACGCACCGACACGGACACCTTCGGCCAGAACGAGATCGACCCGGCGGCCTATCCCGGCGTCGAGCCCGTGCCCGTCGAGGTGGAGGCCGGTTCCACCGTGAGCTTCGGGTCGATGATGGTGCACCAGTCGAGGCCCAACACGTCCGAGCTCGACCGGCGGGCGCTGCTGTTCAGCTACCAGCCCGCCGGCGGCACGACGATGCTCGACGCCTTCCGCCGCATGGCCGGGCGCCGGGCCGGGTGAGCGGCGAGGAACCGGAGCGGGCTACGCCTGTGGGGTCATGAGTGCCTCTTTGACGAGGACCTCCGGCTCCAGCCGCTGCCCTGCGGCCCAGTGAATGGAGAACTCGACCGGGCTGAGTGCGTCACGCAGCATGTTCAGATGTCGGTCTCGCCACGTGTTCCATCGAGACATGCTGTTCGAACCGACGTCGGGCGCGATCGCGCCTGCACCGGCGAAGAGCTGTGCCGCGGCAATGAAGCGCCCGGCGCGGGCCAAGATGATGGCGATGCCCTCGATGGCATAGAACATGCCCCGCCGGTCTCCGGTATCACTCCACAGCATGAGTGCCTCTCGATAGCCATGCAGTCCCTCGCTGTCATGCCCCGATAGGTCGTCGATCCAGCCAAGCCCCCAAAGGGCGGACGCCGCACACCAGGTATCACCTATGGCGACAACCTCGCCGAAGTACTCGCGAGCACGCTCACGGTCGGAGTCGATCGAGAGGTAGCCACGTGCATTGAGGGCGATACTGAGGGTGCGTTGATCGCCCAGCTGCCGCGCAAGGACCATCGACTCGGTGGAGGCGGTGGCACTCCGGTCGGTCTCGTCGACGACCGCAAGGTAGGCACCGTACGAGGCGAGGTCGTGGGCGTAGCGGCGCAGGTGCCCCGACTGTCGAAGTTGTTCGAGGCCTTGCTCGCACAGCGCCATACCACCTGGACGATCTCCCTCGTCCAGCAGCCGTACCAGGCCGAGGATGAGGTGTACGCGAGCGACGGGCGGTTCGCCGGCGGACGCCGAGCAGCCCGTGCTCTGCTCGCACCAGCGAACAGCCTGCGCGTGGCGCCCTTGCGACCATGCACTCCACGCCGCGTTCGCGAGCGCGTCGGCATGACCCGCCTCGGAGTCATCGCCATCGATCACAGCTTCGAGTGCATTCAGGATGGCGCCACCCCAGCCCCACAGGCACCAGACGTCGACGATTGCTGCCGTGAGATCGATCACAGCTCGACCGTCGTTCGTGTCGACTGCGTAGTTGAGCGCAAGGCGAATGTTGGGCGCCTCGTCGGCCAACCGTTGGGTGCGAGCGTCGACGTCGGCGGTGACGGCCGAGCCGACGAGCCCCTCGGCCAGTTCGGTGTAGAACTCGACGTGACGGTGCCTCGCAGCTTCCTGCACGCCCGTGTCGATGGCCTTCTCCAGCCCATAGGTACGCACGGTCTCGAGCAGACGCAGTCGTGTCACTCCGGTCTTGGTCTCGGCGACGACCATCGACTTGGCGATCAGCCCGGACAATGTGTCCAGGACATATCGGTCCTGAGACGCTCCCTGGCTCACGGCTTCCACTGCGGCGAGCGAGAAGCCCGGCGCAAATATCGCAAGCCGCGAGAGCAGCTCTCGCTCGTCGCAGTCCAGCAGCTCGTAGCTCCAGTCGAGCGTCGCACGGAGGGTCCGGTGATGATCGATGTGGTCCGAACGGTGGCCGAGCACGCGAAAGAGGTGATCCAAGCGGGAGACGATCTCCTGGGGAGCCATCGTTGGGATGCGCGCTGCAGCCAGCTCTATTGCGAGGGGCAGTCCGTCGAGCGAACGACAGAGCTCGGCGACCGCCGCCGCGTTGTCACCGTCCAGCCGGAAGTCCGGGCTGTAGCTCTGCGCTCGCTCGACGAAGAGCTGAACAGCGTGTGCCGCCGCGATCGTCTCCGGAGCGTCGTTGCGGGGAGTTGTCAGAGGCGGGACCGGGAGCAAGACCTCGCCGTCGATTCCGAGAGGCTCCCTGCTGGTCGCGAGGATGCGAACATTGGGCGCTCGGTGGAGGATTCGTTCACATATCGCGGCGACCGGTGCCCTGACGTGCTCGCAGTTGTCAAGCAGGAGCAAGCCTGTTCGAGCTGCGAGGTAACGAGCCACCTGAGCTGACACATCCGTGTCGGCGCTGGACCGAACACCGAGTGATGCCAAGAGCACCTCGGCGACGTCGTCGGTACCGGTGACGGATGCGAACTCGGCACACCACGACTCTCGCGGCTCACCGTCTCCCACCATCGAGGCCACATGGGTGGCAAGGCGGGTCTTACCGGTTCCGCCGGCACCGACCAGGGTCACCAGGCGGTGACGTGACAGCAAGGACGCGATCTTGGACGACTCGTTCTCGCGATCGACGAGTGGCGTCACGGCCGTGGGGAAACCTTTGACTCCCGGGTTCAGGGACGGGCTCGGTGTCTCCTGAACACCCGGCAACTCCACGAGGCGCGCCAGCTCGTGGCGATTCGCCACCTGGAACTTCCGAAGCAGCGACGAGACGTGGCTCTCGACCGTACGTTCCGAGACATAGAGGCGGGCTGCGATCTCGGCGTTGGTGAGGTGCTCGCCGAGCAGCTCGAACACCTCGCCTTCCTTCGGGGTCACGCCACGCTCGGAGGACACCGACCTGCCGACAGCCGCGTGGCGGTCTGGCTCGGCCCGAGGCTCTGGGAGTCCCGGGCCTGCGAGGACGTAGGTGACCTCGGGCCGGTCCAGGTCGCGCAATCGAAGTGGTCCGAGCTCGACGAGACGCACGCCCGATGGCATCCGATCGGCCACCAGCCGGGCCGTGGGTTCGCTCAGGAGAACCTCGCCCCCGTGGGCGACGGCACGCAGCCGGGCAGCCCGGTTCACCGCGGGTCCGAGGAAGTCGCCGTCGCGCTCGAGCGACTCACCTGTGTGCACGGCCACCCTCACCCTGAGCGGTGTGGCTCTCGGCCACCGCGCCGCGACCAGCGCGACCTGCGCCTCATAGGCCGCTGCCAGCGCATCGGTGGCCAACGTGAACACGGAGAACGTCGAGTCGCCTTCGCCCCGGTCCTTCAGCAGGACACCTCGATGATCCGCCATCACCCCGGTCAGGATTTCCTCGTGACGAGCTAGGGCCGTCTCCATTGCCGCGGGCGCGATCTCCCACAACCGGGTCGACCCGACGATGTCGGTCAACACGAACGTGACCACCCCGGAAGGCAGTCGCTGCTCCGCCACCGCACAATCATCGCACGAGGTCTCGCGATCCCTGCTCCCTTATGACGTCGAACCCGTCGGCGGGTACGCAACCAAGATCCGTACTGATGTCCGTACCAGTACGGAAGTCACCAGCGCCCGGACGTGTGCACGCTCCCGACGACGTACCGCCGGGCTTCACCCGGTGGTCACGACGAAAGGAGAATGTCATGACGGTGAGCAGCTCGACGCGACGACCGGTCTCGGTCCTCGTCGTGGTCATGCTGGCGGGCCTCGTGTCCATCGGCCTCTCTCTCGCGGCTCCAGCCGGCGCCACTGCGCCCCTCACCCTGACGTTCGAGAAGGAGGCCGTCGCGGCCGGAGAATGGGAAGGAACCGTCTCCGGGGATGTCGATGGGGATCTGAGAACGGTCCTCACGTCGTGTACCGGGCCCAACCCCTGCTCCGCTCAAGTCTGGAACGTCGAGTTCGACTGGATCATCGACGCCGGGGCGCAGTCGTTCACCGCGCATCTCAGCGGGATCCTCAACACCCAGACCGGGAAGGTCGTCATGAACGGGACGGTGGTCGCCGGGTACCTGCAAGGCGCGCAGGTCCACGAGGAAGGGCAACTGGTGAATGCGGCAACGCTGCGGTTCGAGGGCACCATCAGCGTGATGCCGGCGACAGCCTGAGGGAATCGCTCCGGTTCCGAGCGCCCGAGGACGGTTTCCGGTCCACCGTGGCGGGCACAAGGGGCTCTGAGAATCGGAAGATTCTCAGAGCCCCTGCGTTCGTCAACCCGACTGAGGCTCGCTTTCACCTCGACTGGCAGGACGTCGTGGCTCGGCGACCTGCGCAGCCTGGCCGCGGGACTCGTCCGCGAGGTCGCCGGCGAGCAGGTGACGTACGTGATCGCGGTGCCGGAGACGTATGAGGTCGTCCCTGCCGCCGGGACTAGACGGCCGGCCTGGTCGACCTGGGAGCTGCGTGTGCGCTCGATCGCGTTTCCTACGCGGAAGCGGTCGCCATGACGACCACATCCGCGTAGAGAACGCCGGGTCTGGAGGCGCGAGATCGGCGGATGTGCGTGCGACGCCGTCCTCGACGGCGTCAGGTCGGTTCGAGCTCGCCCATCGCGTAGACCCCCAGGAGGTCGCGGGCCGACACGACGCCGATCAACCGGCCGTCGTCCTCGACCAGGACGTGGCGGACGTAGTTGGCCATCATCTCCTCGGCCACCTCGCTGACGGTCGAGTCCGCGTCGCACCACACGAGGGACGTGTGGGCGATGTCGGACGCCCGTGTCGTGGCCGGGTCGCGGCGCGCCGCGAGGGCCTGGACGAGGTCGCGCTCCGACACGATGCCGGAGGGTTGGTCGCCGTCGCCCACCACCAGCGCACCGACGCCGGCGGCCACGAGCGCGTCGGCGACGGCGTGGAGGGACGCATCGGTGGCGACTCGGGCGATCTGGTCGCCGATCAGCGCCACCATCGTGATCTCACCGGCCGGGCTGGGGTTCGTCATGGTCCCAACCTGCCGCCGCCGCGCCGGTCCGGGCAGGGCCGAAGGTCCCCGATCGACGGGGCCGGCCGTCACGTGGTCGGGGCGCGGGCCGGGACCACGAGGACGGGGACGGGCGCGTCGTGGATGGTGGCCGCGGTCACGCTGCCCAGCCGGAGCCGGCTCCACCCTGTGCGGCCGTGCGTGGCCAGGACCAGCAGGCCGGCCGGTGTAGCGCCGGACGCCGCCAGGCCGACCAGGCCGCCCGCGGGGCTGCGATCGTGGACGACCTCCCAGCCGTCGACGCCCGCCGCCCGGGCCACCGCGGACAGCCGCCCCGAATAGGCGGTGTCGCCGACGTCCGCTCGGTGGTCCTGCGTGCACACCTCGACCAGCCAGAGGGGTTCGCGGAGCATGCCGGCCCAGGCGAGAGCGGGCGCGACGACCCGCTCGGACTCGCGGGAGCCGTCCAGCGCGGCCACGACCCGTCCCCCCAACGACGCCCGGCCGGCGTGCGGACCGACGACGAGCGCCGGGCGGTCGAGCTGCCGCAGCAGCGCTTCGGTGACGCTGCCGATCGCCGCCCGGCGCACGCCGCCGCGTCCGTGGGACGACAGGCACACCAGGCTGCGCGGCCGCAGGCCGTCGACGATGGCGTCGGGGATGCTCTCCCGGTCGACGAGCTCGGTGTCGACGTCGCTGATCTCGGCGTAGCGGTCGGCGACACCGGCGAGGTACGCGGTCAGCTCCTCCTTGTCGTCCGCGAGGACGCGGCTCAGCACCCGCAAGGGCGCGCCGGTGCGGCGCACCAGGGCGAGCGCAGGTCCCAGGGCCCGCTCGGCGGCGGGGGAGCCGTCGAGGGGGACGACGATGTCGGTGAACGGTCGGTCGGTCACGCGTCCAGCGTGAACCGAGCGCCCGGGGCGCACCAGGGCCGAAGGTCCGCCGCGCCGGGCCCGCATCGCGGCATGGGGCGAATGGATGTGGCCAACGGCCCGAAACCCGCTTTGTCCCCGGTGGTGGTCGCTATGGCGACCGCTATCGGAGACAAGACACGCCAACCCCCAACGTCGCTCAGAGGACGTGCCTAGGCGAAGACCACCGTGCGGCGGCCGTAGACCAGGGTGCGGTGGTCGATGTGGGCGAGGACGGCCCGGTGGAGCACCGCCACCTCCAGGTCGCGGCCCTTGCGCCGCAGGTCCTCCACGTCGTCGCGGTGGCTCACCCGGATCACGTCCTGGTCGATGATCGGGCCGTCGTCGAGGATCGCCGTCGCGTAGTGGGCCGTGACCCCGATCAGCTTGACGCCCCGCTCGTGGGCCTGGTGGTACGGGCGGGCGCCCTGGAAGCTCGGTAGGAAGCTGTGGTGGATGTTGATGATCCGCTCGGCCCACTCGTCGCAGAACTCCGGGGACAGGATCTGCATGTAGCGGGCCAGCACCACCAGGTCGACCCGGTGCGTCCGGAGCACCTCCCGCACCCGGGCCTCCTGGGCCGGCTTGTCGCCGCCCTCGATCGGTAGGTGGTGGTGCTCGACGCCGAACCAGGCCGCCGTTTCCTCGTGGTCCTCGTGGTTGCTGACCAGCACCGGGATGTCGACCGCCAGCTCGCCGTCCCGCCAGCGGTGGAGCAGGTCGCGCACGCAGTGCGCCTCCCTCGACGCCAGCAGCCCGACGCGCGGCCGGTCGTCGGAGTGGCCCAGCCGCCAGTGCATCCGGAACCGGTCGGCGATCGGTGCGAACGCCTCGCCGAACTCGTCCCGGTCCAGGTCGAAGCCCTCGATCTCGAACTCGACCCGCAGGAAGAACGCCTGGTCGGTGTGGTCGGTGTGCTGCTGCAGGTCGACCACGTTGCCGCCGTGGGCGGCGACGAACGCGGTGGCGGCGGCGATGATCCCCGGGCGGTCGGGGCACGACACGAGCAGCCGGGCCGTGGTGGCGGACGCCATGGCGGCAAGCCTGTCACCCCAGCACGCCGCCGGACGACGGCCCCGGGGAGTGCCCGCCCGAGTAGGACGGCGGCGGCCCGGTCGGCGCCGCCCGGGCCCCTTTGCCGCCGCCGCACGAGACGCTTGACCTTCAACCCGACTCGAAGCTTTAGCGTGGGGGCGTGAGCACCTACACGATCGGTCAGGTCGCCGAGCGGAGCGGGTTCAGCTCGTCGGCCCTGCGCTACTACGAGGACATCGGGCTGCTGAGCCCGTCCGAACGGTCGGCGAACGGCTACCGGGTCTACGACGACGACGCACTCGCCCGCCTCGCCTTCGTCGCCCGCGCCAAGGGGCTCGGCTGCTCGCTCGACGAGATCACCGACCTGCTGGACATCTGGGACGGTGATCGCTGTGGCCCGGTGCAGCGGCGGTTCCACGACCTGGTGACCGTCAAGATCGCCGACGCCGAGCGCCAGATCGCGGCGCTCACCGCCCTCGTCGACCAGCTCCGGGACGCCGCCTCCCGGCTGGCCGGGCCGGCGACCGACGGGCCGTGCGGCGAGGGGTGCGCCTGCATGGCCGGCTCGCTGCAGATCACGCTGAGGCCCCGATGAACCGGACCACGGGCCAGGGCGTCGGCGTGCTCGGGATCGGCGCCCTCGCGTGCCTCGCCTGCTGCGCCGGCCCGATCCTCGCCGCCGTCGGCGGCATCGGGCTCGCCGGGGCGCTCGGCGCCCTGGCGCTCGGGGCGGTCGCCGTCGCCGTCGCCGTGGCGCTGGTCGCGGGCGTCGCCCTGGTCGTCGTCGCCCGGCGCCGCCGCTCGGCGTGCGCCGACCCCGCGGACGGGCCCGTGCCCGTCGCCGAACCCACGTTGAGGAGGACCCGATGAAGCCGGCGTTCGACGGGAGCGCTTGAGCGGTTTTCTACGCGGGAGCGGTCGCTATGACGACCGCTCCCGCGTGAAAACGCCTCCACGCGTCTCCTGGACCGACCGAGGCCCGCCGCCGCGCGTCGTAGCCTGGCCGCGGTGCGGCCGCTCCTGTTCATCGCCGTCGGCCTGGTGCTGGTGGTCTTCGACTTCCGCACCGAGTCGCTCGATCTGCTGCCCGACCTCGTCGGGTGGGCCGCGGTCGCCTACGGGGCCGCCCGGCTGTCGCTGAGGCCCGCCGCCTGGCTGGCCGGGGCGGCCGCCGTGCTGAGCGTGCTCGACGG
Organism: uncultured Acidimicrobiales bacterium; assembly: GCA_963830865.1. Lineage (GTDB taxonomy): Bacteria > Actinomycetota > Acidimicrobiia > Acidimicrobiales > VFJN01 > ZC4RG19. The sequence goes on from CAWHNU010000009.1 coordinate 53,227, forward strand.
CTTCCTGCCCTACCGCTACGTCAGCGTCGACCGGGACACCGGTGAGCGGCTGCCGCCCGAGCAGCAGGGATTGGGCGTGCTGCCACAGCGGGTCGAGTTCGACCCCGTGTCCGGGTGGCGGCTGGCCGGGATGACGCTGACGGTGGTCGTCGGGGGGGTCGCCCTATGGCTGCTGCTACGGGGGCTCGAACGGCGGGCGGCCGCCGACGACGAGCCGGGGGCCGCCGCCCGGCTGCGGCTCGGGCGGTGGCTGGTCCTGGCCGTGTGGGTCGTGCCGTTCCTCGTTGGCGTGGGGCGCGCCCTGGCGTCGAACGACGGGTCGTTCGACCCGATCTGGAACGGCGACGCCGAGTACGTCGCCCTCGCCGCGCTCGTCGTGTTCGGCTACCTGGTGGTCGAGCTCGCACGCGACGCGTCCGCCGGCTGGGCGATCCCCCACTGGCTCTGGCGGCCCTCGCCGTGGGACGAGGCGCGCCTCCGGCGGACGGACAGGGGCTAGCCCAGAAATCTGGTTGCACCGTGGTCGTGGCCGTGCGGTTCCGGGCCGGCGACTTCGCCGACCCCGCCCACATCCACGGCGAGGCGATGCCCGGCGTCGACGTGCTGGCGGACCGGGTGGACGACGTGGACGTCGCCTACCGCGACCTCGCCGACGGGGCCCAGCTCACCTACCGGTCGGACGACCCCCGGGTCGTGGCGTCGCTGCACGCGTGGTTCGCGGCCCAGGTCGCCGACCACGGCGACCACGCCACCGCGGCCGCTCCCGGGTGATCCGCCGCATACTGGGTCCGTGGCGACCCGCACTGATGCCCCGGTGTTCCTCTACGACGGTGACTGCGCGTTCTGCACGACCTGCGCCCGGTTCGTCGAGCGGCGCATACCCACCTCGGCCCGGGTCACGGCCTGGCAGTTCGAGGATCTCGACGCGCTCGGCGTGACCCGGGCCGCCGCAGAGTCGGCCGTGCAGTGGATCGACGCCGGCCCCGGCGCCGGAGCCCCCGCCGCCGGGCCGGATGCGGTTGCCCGCCTGCTGGTCGACGCCGGCTCCTTCTGGCGGCCGCTCGGCTGGGTGCTGGCCCGGCCGCCGGTCCGATGGGCCGCCTGGCCCGTGTACCGCTGGCTGGCCCGCAACCGCCACCGGATGCCCGGCGGCACCGCGGCGTGCTCGCTGCCGCAGGCGGAGCGCGACCGCCGGCCCGCCGCGGGTTGAGCCGGCGCCGCCGAGCCGTGGGCGCCGCCGGCCCCGACTTGGCGTTCCGGCCGCCGGCGGCCAGTATGGAGGTGACCACTGCTGGGGATCGTGCTGGCCGTTCCGGTGCGCGCGATACTTCCCGCGGTGGGACCGCCGCTCATGGACACCTTGACCGCCGCGCCCGTGGCGCTTCCCACCCGCCGACCGCGCCGCCACGTGCACGCGGCGCCGCCGGCGACACCCCTGTCGGTCCTGCTGCCCCGGCGGTGGCTGATCTACGGGCTCGGCGTTGCGCTCGCCGCCCTCGCCCTCGCCGCCGCAGCCTGGGGCGGGCAGGTGCTGCTGACCTGGGACGATCCGATCCAGCGATGGGTCGAGGCCCGCCGCACCGCCGACCTCGACACGTTCTTCCTGACCGTGTCGCGCCTGGGATCGACGCTCATCGTCCTCGCCTTCGGCGGGCTGGCCAGCGTGGTCACCTGGCGGCGGTGCCGGGCCGTGGGTATCGCCCTGGCCGTCGCGACGCTCAGCCGGCCGTTGCTCGAGTTCACGATCAAGGCGATCGTCGACCGCGACCGCCCCGACCTCGAACGGCTCGTGAACGGGACCGGGCCGTCGTTCCCGAGCGGCCACGTGATGGCCGCCGTGGCGCTGTGGGGGTTGATGCCGCTCGTCGTCTCGGTCTACACCCGGCGCCGGGACCTGTGGTGGGCCTCGGTGGTGGCCGCCGCCGTGCTCGTCACGCTGATCGCCGCCAGCCGGGTCTACCTCGGGGTCCACTGGTTCTCGGACGTGACCGCCGGGCTGGTCGTCGGCGCGTTCTTCCTGGCCGGGATCGAGACCGTGCTCATTCGCCAGCATGCCCGCCGGCCCTGCTCGCTGTTGATGCCGGGCGACGGCAGCGGCTAGTCCGCGCCCAAGTCCACGTCGAGGACCGCCGTCACCGGCAGGTGGTCGGACAGCACCACGAACTGGTCGAACACGTCGTCGTCGGGCTTCGGGACGCGCACGTCCAGCACCCGGATCTGCTCGGACACGTACACGTAGTCGAGCCGCTGGGACGGCGCCGTCGTCATCTGCGGGTCCCAGCCGTGCCAGTTGGTCTCGCCGCCGCCCGGGCGGCCGTCCAGGGCGCTCGGGCCAGGCATCCCGCAGGCCGGCGGCGACGAGGCGGTCGTGGACCGGGCCGTCGGGCCGCTCGTTGAGGTCGCCGGCGACGATCACCGGGCCGGCGTGGCCCCTCACGACCTCGGCGACCCGGGCGACCTCGGCGTCGCGCTGCTCGCGGGCACTGTGCGGGCTCAGGTGCAGGTTGAGCAGGAGGACCCGGGCCGCGACGGCGTCGGCGGCGAACGTGCCCAGCAGCATGATGCGCCGGCGCCAGTTCCAGAGCTCCCAGCGCCGGGTCAGCGCCTCGACGTCGACCGACACCGGCCGGTCGAGGCCCATGATGGCCATGCCCTCGGCCCGCGTCGGGAACGGCCAGTGCTTGAGGGCCCAGCGGTGCGACCGCACGTCGAGCGCCCTGGCGAGGTCGTGCGACTGGCGGCGCTGGATCTCCTGGAGCGCCACGACGTCCGCGCCCTGGTCCCGCACGTAGGCGGACACCCGCTGGACGTCGACGCCGACACTGCCCTTGAGGTTCCACGTCACGACGGTTACGCGCACGGCGGCAACGTAGCGGGACCCGCCCCTACGATCCCGGCGTGTCACCGCTCGAGCTCCGGCAACGGTTGGTCGCCGACCTCCGTCGCCGGGGCTACATCCGGGACGAGCGGGTCGCCGACGCCTTCACCACGGTGGCCCGCGAGCGCTTCCTGGCCGGCTACGCCGAGAGCCACGGGCTCGACGCCGTCTACGAGGACGAGGCGATCGTCACCCGCCGCGACCCCGACACCGGCGAGGCCACGTCGTCGTCGTCCCAGCCGGCGATCATGGCCGAGATGCTCGAGCTGCTCGCGCTCGCGCCGGGCGAGCGGGTGGCAGAGATCGGCGCCGGCACCGGCTACAACGCCGCGCTGCTCGCCCACCTGGTCGGCGACGACGGGGCGGTGACGTCCGTCGAGCTGGACCCCGAGGTGGCCGCCGAGGCCCGCCGGAACCTGCGGGAGGCCGGCTCGCCCGCGACCGTCGTCGTCGGGGACGGCCGCGACGGCGCGGCGGCCGCCGCCCCGCTCGACGCCATGATCGCGACCGCCAGCGTCGAGGCGGTGCCCCGGGCCTGGCACGACCAGCTCCGCACCGGCGGGCGGCTGGTCGTGCCGCTCCGCATCAGCCGGGTCGCCTTCGGCCTCCAGGTCGTGGCCGGCCTGCGCCGGGGCCGCCGGGGGTTCGAGCACGCCGCCGCCGTCGCCGGCTCCTTCATGGCCCTGCGGGACCCGGGCGCGGCGCCCAACCGGCGCGACCGGGTCGCGGCGGGCGAGCAGACCGACGTGGGCGGGGGCCGGCCGCTGGTCGGGATCGGCGGCCCGGCGCTCGCCGGGCTGGACGGCGCCGGACGGCGGGCGCTGGTGGTGCGGGCGCTCGGCTTCGGCCGGTCCGGGTCGGTGGACCTCTCCGGCGGGCCGCCGTGGGCGCCGCTGGCCTACGCGGCCCTGGCGCTGCCGGAGGAGCGCCTGGTCGAGGTCACTCGCCCGGGGCGCCGGGCGCTGGGGGTGGTCGACGCGGCCGACGGCAGCCTGGCCCTCCTGTGGATCGGGCCCGGCGGGGCGGCGGTCGAGGCGTTCGGCGGCCGCGGCGCGGAGGGCGCGCTGCGCTCGGCGCTCGACCGGTGGGCCCGGGCCGGGCGGCCCGGGCTCGACGACCTGGTCGTCAACGTCCGCTACGGCCCGGAGCGTCCCCACGCGTGGCGCTGCCTGCGCCGCTCCGACCAGTGGATCGCCCTCGACTGGCGCTGAGCCCGGGTACAACAGGCGGATGGACCTGGCCGCGTTCCAGCAGCTCATGGCCGACACCTACGGGACCCGCGACCGGGCGCGGGGTGTGCCCGCCACCGTCGCATGGCTGACGGAGGAGCTGGGCGAGCTGGCCCAGGCAGTCCGCAAGGGCGATCGCGACGCCCAGCTCCACGAGCTGGGCGACGTGCTCGCCTGGCTGGCCTCGCTCGCAGATCAGCTCGGGCTCAGCCTCGACGAGGCGGCCGACCGCTACCGGTCCGGCTGCCCCCGATGCGGGCAGCGCCCCTGTGCCTGCCCGTGACCGGCCGGCCGCCGGCGGCGGGCGAGGTCAACCCCGCCGGGCGACCAGCAACTCGGCGATCTGGACGGCGTTGAGCGCCGCGCCCTTGCGGAGGTTGTCGCCCGACACGAACAGCGACAGGCCGTGGGCGGTGGTCGGGTCGCGCCGGATGCGGCCCACGTAGCAGGGGTCGGCGCCGGCCACCAGCAGGGGGGTCGGCACGTCGGCCAGGACCACGCCGGGCGCCTTGGCCAGCAGCTCGGTCGCCTCCTCGGGCGGCAGGTCGCGGGCGAACTCGGCCGTGATCGAGAGCGAGTGCCCGGTGAACACCGGCACCCGCACGCACGTCCCCGCCACCGGCAGGTCGGGGATGCCCAGGATCTTGCGGCTCTCGTTGCGGAGCTTCTGCTCCTCGTCGGTCTCGCCCGTGCCGTCGTCGACGATCCGCCCGGCCAGCGGCAGCACGTTGAAGGCGATGGGGGCGGAGAACTTGTGCGGCTCGGGGAAGTCGACGGCCCGGCCGTCGAACGCCAGCCCGGCGGCGCCGTCGACCACCTTGCGTACCTGCTCGTCGAGCTCGGCCGTGCCCTCCAGGCCGGCGCCAGAGGTGGCCTGGTAGGTGCTGATGATCAGCCGGACCAGCCCCGCGGCCCGGTGCAGCGGCGCCAGCACCGGCATGGCGACCATGGTCGTGCAGTTGGGGTTGGCGACGATGCCCTTGCGCACCTGGTCGAGGTCGTCGGGGTTGACCTCGGACACGACCAGCGGCACGTCGGGGTCCATCCGCCAGGCCGAGGAGTTGTCGACGACGATGCCCCCGGCCGCCGCCACCCGGGGCGCCAGCACCCGGGACCCGGGGGCCCCCGCCGCGAACAGCGCGATGTCGATGCCGGACCAGTCGGCGGTCTCGGCGTCCTCGACCGTGACCTGCCGGCCGCCCCAGGGCAGCGTCCGCCCGGCCGACCGGGCCGAGGCGAAGAACCGGATGTCCGCGACCGGGAAGCCGCGCTCGGCGAGCACCTCCCGCATGACGCCGCCGACCTGTCCCGTGGCGCCGACGACGCCCACACGCACCGATGACATGGGGAACAAGGCTACGGCCGCCCCGGCCGGGCCCCAAGCGGATTGGCGGTCAGCCGACGGGCTGAGGCGTGGGCGTCGGCCGGCACGCCTCGTCGGCCAGGGCGGTCATCGCCGACTCGAACTGGGTGGCGGTGGGCCGCAGCGCGGCATCCATGCCCCCGAGGTACGAGGCGAGCGCCGAGAACGAGATCGTGCGCGGCAGCTCGTCGGGCATCCCATCGAGCTTGCTCTGGGTCGCGGCGTGGAGCGCGTCGCCGGCCTGGTGGGCGGCGGTGACGTCGTCGGTCAGCTCGGGTGGCGCCGGCTGCGCCCACAGCAGCGCCAGGACGCCGTCGGCGGCCGTGAGCTGGTTCTGGAGGCCCGCCTGGAGCCGGCCGCGGTCGAACGTGCCGTCCGGGTTCTGCGCCTCCACCAGCGGGTTGGTGGTGGGGACGAGGCCCTTGCAGGCGGCCTGGACGGTCAGGCGGTACTGCTTGACCTCCTCGGACCCCTCGTCGTCGGCGGGGAACAGGTGCGGAGCGGCGGCGATCAGCAGGGAGGCGACGATCGCGAAGGCGGCGACGTAGTGCTCGGGCTTCCACGGGCCGGGCTTGGACCGCCACAGCAGGATCGCGAGGACCATCCCCGCGCCGAGCGCGACGACGGTGATCGCCCATGCCACCGCGGGGCTCACGGCCGCCACCTACTCATGCCCGCCATGCAGGGATGATGCCCGATCGGCGACTCGGCTGCCGGACGAATTGGGCGATGATGACCCCCATGGGTGCAGCGGGGTACAACGCGGCCGCCTGGCTGGTCGACCGGCACGTCGACGCCGGCGACGGGCAGCGGACCGCGGTGGTCGGCGGCGACGAGCGCTGGTCGTACGACGACCTGCTCGGGCAGGTGTGGCGGGTGCAGAACGCGCTCGCCGCCCTCGGCGTGCACCGCAGCGAGCGGGTGGCGCTGGTCATGGACGACACCCCCGCCACTGTGGCCTGGCTCCTGGGCAGCGCTGCGGTCGGGGGTCGTGCCGATGCCGCTGTCGACGATGGCGACCGGCGCCGACCTCGGCGGGCTCGTGGCCGACGGGGTGGCCGCCGCCGTCGTCGTGTCGGCCGCGCACGCCGACCGCCTGCCGGCGATCCGGGCCGCGGCGCCGGACCTGCGCCATGCGGTCGTGGTCGGCGCCGACGCGGACGCCGGTCCCGGCACCGTCGTCTGGGACGACCTCGACGACCGGGCCGAGGCGCCCGTGGCGGCCACCACCACCGACTCGCCCGGCCTGTGGCTCGCCAGCTCCGGGACGACCGGCGAGCCCAAGCTGGTCATGCACCGCCAGGCCGCCCTCCAGGCGACGGCCGAGGGCATGGGGGCGGTGCTCGGCATCCGGCCCGACGACCGGTTCCTGGCGGTGTCCAAGCTGTTCTTCGCCTACGGCCTGGGGACGTCGCTGACGTTCCCGCTGGCGGCCGGCGCCACGTCGGTGCTGTGCGCCGCGCGGACGTCGGTCGACGTGTTCGCCCCGCTCGTCGCGGCGGAGCGGCCCACGGTCGTGGCGCTGGTCCCGGGGTTCGTCGCCGCGCTGCTCGACGCCGGGCTTGCGCCGGACTCCTTCGCCTCGGTGCGCCTGGCGACATCGGCCGGCGAGGTGCTGCCCGCCGAGCTGCACCGGCGGTTCATCGAGCGCCACCGCGTGCCGCTGCTCGACGGCATCGGCGCGACCGAGGCGCTCAACACGTTCCTGTCCAACCGGCCCGGCGCCGAGCGGCCGGGGACCAGCGGCGTGCCCGTCGGCGGCTACGAGGTCCGGCTCACCGACGACGCGGGCGAGCCCGTCGCCGAGCCGGACACCCCCGGCCTGCTGCACGTGAAGGGCCCGTCGCTGGCCGACGGCTACTGGTCGCGCCACCACGAGACGCAGGCGGCCTTCCGGGGCGAGTGGCTGCGGACCGGCGACATCTACGAGCGCTCGGCCGACGGCTACTGGACCGCCCGGGGCCGGGCCAGCGACCTCATCAAGGCCGGCGGGATCTGGGTGTCGCCGGTCGAGGTCGAGGGCGTGCTGGTCGAGCACCCGGACGTCTCGGAGGCCGCCGTCGTCGGCGTCCGCGACGACCGGGGCCTCGAGTCGGTGGTGGCGGTGATCGTGCCCCGCCCGGGCCGCACGGTCGACGAGGCGTCGATCGAGGCCCACTGCCGGGCCCGCATGTCGGCGTTCAAGCGGCCGCGGCGGCTCGTGGTGGCGGAGTCGCTGCCGAAGACCGCGACCGGGAAGGTGCGGCGGTTCCTGTTGCGGGAGACGCTGGCGTAGCCGGGAGCCCGCCCGCGTCAGGCATCCAGCCCGAAGGCCGCGTGCAGGCTCTGGACCGCCCGCTCGATCTGGCCCTCGCGCACCACGCACGACGTGCGGATGGCCGAGGTCGAGATCATCTCGATGTTGATGCCCTCGGTGGCCAGGACCTCGAACATCGTGGCCGCCACGCCCGGGTTGGACTTCATGCCGGCGCCGATGATGCTCACGCGGGCGATGTCCCGGTCGGACGAGACGCCCGTGGCGCCGATCTCGCCGGCCAGGCGCTCGCACACCCCGGTGCCCGCGGCCAGGTCTGTGCGGGGGACCGTGAAGCTGATGTCGGTCACCCCGTGGTCGCTCACGTTCTGGACGATCATGTCGACGTTCACGTCGACGTCGGCCAGCTCGCGGAACAGCCGCGCCACGATGCCGGGCTGGTCGGGGACGCCGGACACCGTCACCTTGGCCTCGCTGGAGTCGTGCGTGACCGCCGAGACGATGGCCTGTTCCATGGACGGGTCCTCCTCGTGTACCCAGGTGCCCGGCTCCCATGTGAACGCGGACCGGACGTGCAGCGTGACGCCCCACCGGCGGGCGTACTCGACCGAGCGCATGGCCGGCTTGGGGCAGCCCGTGGCGGTCATCTCCAGCAGCTCGTCGAACGACACCGACCCCATCCGCCGGGCGCTCGGCACCAGCCGGGGGTCGGCGGTGAACACCCCCGGCACGTCGGTGTAGAGCTCGCAGGCGTCGCCGCCCAGGGCGTGGCACAGCGCGACCGCGGTGGTGTCGGACCCGCCACGGCCGAGGAAGGTCACGTCGTGGTCGGTCGACACCCCCTGGGCGCCGCCGATGACCGGCACCCGCCCCGCCTCGATCGCCTTGATCAGCCGGTCGGGGCGCAGCTCGACGATCTTGGCGTTGGTGTGGTTGGTGTCGGTGATGAACCCGGCCTGGCTGCCGGTGAAGCTGTCGGCGGGCACCCCGATCGAGTGCAGGGCCATGCACAGCAGCGCCATGGCCTTGCGCTCGCCCGCGGTGATCAGCATGTCCATCTCACGCCCCGGCACGACGTCGGACACGTCGCCGGCCAGCCGGATCAGCTCGTCGGTCTCCTTGCCCATGGCGCTGACGACCACCACGACGTCGCTGCCATGGCGCACCGTGCGCGCCACATGGTCCGCGACCTCGCGGATGCGATCGGGATCGGCGACGGACGTACCGCCGAACTTCTGGATGACCAGGGGCACGCCTGGCAACGCTACCGGTGCCCGGGCGCCCTGGACGAACCCCTTCCCGGAAGAGATGTCCGCCCAGTCGCCCGCCGGGTTGTGTCTGTGAACTGACGTCTAGGAGAGGGTGGACGGGCTCTCCACGAGAGCCCCCCAGGCCTCGAGCCTGGCCACCGCATCTGCGATGTCCGTCTGGAGCAGCGCGCAGATCGCCCGCAGGTCGTCCCTGCGGATGGTCAGCACGCGGCCGTTGTAGTCGCCGCGCTCGACGATGATGGACCGCACGAACCGCTGCACGGGCGCAGCCTCGGGGACCCGGTTGAGGGCCTCGAGGTCGAGCACGAGCTTGGGCGGACCTTCGTGTGTCGTGGTCTGCTCTCCGAGGAGAACCGACACCGGCACGTCGTAGAACTCGGCTAGTTCGTGGAGCCGGGGCAGGCTGAGCGTGCGGAAGCCGCGCTCGTATGCCCCGATCGCCGAAGCGCTCCACCGGCCCGACGACTGACGCTCGACGTCGTCGAGCGACATGTGCCGCGCCTTTCGCAACGACCGCAGCCGTCGACCGACTGACAGCGTCACGCTGGTTGGAGTGGACTCTTCTTCTTGTTCGTTGTTCATATGGTTCTCGTTGTGATCAATGGTCACTAGGGAACCGCCTCAGAACGATTGTCGCACGTCCCACCCCGAAGAGTGCAGTTGAGAGCTGTCAGCGTGGCCCCGCGACCTGCCCGAATGCATCCAAGGGGGAGCACGGTGACTAGCCTTGCGAGTTCGTGGGGACCGAGAAACGAGACCGCCAGCGCGCCGCCCGGTACGAGAAGGCGATCGCCGACCAGGCCGCAGCGAAGAAGAAGAGGAACCGCAACACCGTCCTGCGCGTGGCCATCGCGGCGGTGGCCGTCGGGGGCCTGCTGTTCCTCATCTCGCGCATCGGCGCCGGCGACGACGGCGACAGCGCGGAGTCGTCCGACACCCCGTCCACGACCGAGTCCTTCGGCGGGACGGTGCCGGATGAGTTCGCCGACCCCGCCACCGCCGAGGAGGTACAGGCGCGGACCCCCCGACGCCGGCGGCGTTCCCGGCAGACACGCCGCCCGACACGCTGGACACGTCGACGGTGATCGAGGGCACCGGCGACGCCGAGGCGGTCGACGGCGACACGATCACCGTGCACTACGTCGGGTACCTGGCGGACGGCACGGTGTTCGACCAGTCGTGGACCCGTGAGACCGGACCGTTCGCGTTCATCCTCGGCCAGCAGGACGTCATCGCCGGCTGGGACCAGGGCCTCGCCGGGGTCAAGATCGGCGAGCGCCGGCACCTGCTGATCGGATCGGACCTCGCGTACGGGGAGACCGGCTCGGGCGGCTCCATCCCGCCGAACACGCCGCTGGCCTTCGACGTCGACATCGTCGACATCAACCACCCGGACAACTAGCGAACCCGCGTTTCCTGGAAGTGGTCGCCAGGGACAACCAGACACGCCTCGTCAGGGCGACTAGACGGGGAGCGCCCCCAGGTCGGCCTCCTGGCCGTCGCGCCACACGCTGACCGCGCCCACGCCGTCGACCCGCCAGGCGGCGCCGGGGTCGCGGATCGAGCGCGGTGCGCTCGTCGATCTCGGCCAGCGGCACGCCCGCCGGCGTCAGCTGGAGCGTGCGGCGCAGCTTGTCGTCGGACCAGGTGTCGGCCCGGGCCACGACCGCGATCTGCGACAGCAGGCCGAGGCCGAGCGTGAACGCGCCGCCCCGGGGGTCGACGGCCGGATCGCACAGCACCATCGCCCCGGCGCCCGATCCGGCGAGGACCGCGCCGTCCTGCCAGGCGGCCACGAGCGCCTCCCACAACGGGCTGCGGAGGAGCACCGAGCGCAGGTGCATCGGCGAGCCGTCCGCCAGGTAGACGAAGCGGGCGTCGCGCAGCGCGGCCACGTTGTCGGGGTCGAGCGCACCGGGCCGGTCGAGCGCCGGGACGGCCCGCACCGTGGCGCCGAGCTTGTCGAACCAGCGGGTCGCCCGCTCGACCGCGTGGTCGGGGTGCTCGTAGGCGGCGGCCGTCGGCAGCACCACGACGGTGGACGCGTCGCTGGCGGCGAGGAGGTCGGCGTCGAAATCGCAGCCGTCCCGCCACTCACCGCCGCCGACCAGGGCCAAGGGTCCAACCATGGGGTCCGACGGTAGCGATCCCGCTGACGCGGTGTTGTCACCGCGTGCTTTGGCCGGCCGTGGTTACCGTCAGTAGCCTCCTGCGATGACCATCGAACGTCTGGGCATCGTTGGGTCGGGGATCATGGGGTCGGGGATCGCGGAGGTGGCCGCCAAGGCCGGCGTCACCGTCGTGCTGCGGTCACGGAAGCAGGAGACGGCCGACGCCATGGTCGCCGAATTGGAGCGTTCGCTCGCCCGCCAGGTCGAGCGGGGCCGGCTGGAGGAGGCCGACGCCGCCGCCGTGCGGGAACGGGTGTCGGCCACGGCCGACCTCGAGGCCCTGTCCGACTGCGACATGGTGGTCGAGTCGGTGGTCGAGGATCTCGACGTCAAGAAGCAGCTGTTCGTCGAGCTCGACCGCATCGTCAAGAGCGGCGCCATCCTCGCGACCAACACCTCGACCCTGCCGGTGGTCGAGATGGCGGTCGAGACCGGGCGGCCCGAACGGGTGGTCGGCATCCACTTCTTCAACCCGGCGCCCGCCATGAGCCTGGTCGAGGTCGTCCGCACGCTCGTGTCGAGCGACGAGACGGTCGGCGCGGCGGTGGCGTTCGCCGAGGGGTGCGGCAAGGAGCCGGTGGTCGTCGAGGACCGGGCCGGGTTCATCGTCAACGCGCTGCTGTTCCCCTACCTGAACAACGCCGTGCGGATGCTGGAGAACCGCACCGCCAGCCGCGACGACATCGACGCGGCGATGAAGGGCGGCTGCAACTTCCCCATGGGGCCGCTCGCGCTGCTCGACCTGGTCGGGCTGGACACGTCGGTCGCCATCCTCGACGCCCTCTACACCGAGTTCCGCGACCCGAACTACGCCGCGGTCCCGCTGCTGCGCCGCATGGTGGCCGCCGGCCACCTCGGGCGGAAGTCGGGCCGTGGCTTCTACGACTACGCCCGATAGGCGCCCGCCCGATCCCGACGGGGAGATCGCCGGCGCCGGCCGGCCCGAGCTGGTCGCGTCGGCCCGGCGCGCCGGCGGGGCCGCGGTCACGAGCGGACGGTGGCTGGCCGACACGGTCCTCGACGTGGCGCCGCGCCTGCCGGTGCGGGGCCGGTCCGGCTGGATCAACCGCCGGGCGACCCCCGACGTCGGCTACCGCGTCGCCCGGGACCTCGGGCTGCACCCCTGAAGCGCAAATGACAACGACAACGATGGCCGCCATGAGGCCGGCCGGGGGCCGGCCTCTTTGGTGATGGTGGGGGCGGTTGGGCGGGCGTCAAGGACAAGCTCCGCTTCGCTGCGGGCCGCCCTTCGGGCGGCCTCCTTGACCCCCGCCCAACCGCCCTTGTGTGGCGGGTTGGCTGCCGTCGGCGGCGAGAAGTGCTTGCGCGGGTAACCGGCCTCAGAAGTGGTTGATCTCCAATCAGAAAGTAGGCCAGTTACCCGCGCAACGACTTTTCGTGACGCCAGCCGGCGGCGGGATCACGGTGAGTGTCCAAAAGGGGTGGTCGGGCGGGGTCAAGGAGCCCGAAGGGCCCGGCGAAGCCGGCTTGTCCTTGACGCCGCCCGACCGCCCCCCACCATCATCAAAGAGGCCGCCCCCGGCGGCCTCCTGACGGCCATCGTTTCATTTGCGTTTTGCGGGCGCCGGGTCGCAGCAGACCTGGGCCCCCACCCCTGACCCCAGCGTCAGGGGTGGAGGCTTGCGGCCGGCGGGTCAGCGGCGGGCGAGGTGGGCGGCCCGGGTCCCGACGGCGGTGTCGGGGTTGTCGCTGAACAGGCCGTCGATGCCGGCGGCCCAGTACGCCGCGAACTCGGCCTCGACGTTGCCCCGCTGGCTCGGATCGGCGCCGTGCGCAGTCCGGCGGCACGAAGTTGTTCTCGATCCGCAAGGTGTAGATGTGCACGATGAGCCGCTGCGCGGTGGGCGTCGGCCACCAGCGACGTCGGCGTGCCCAGGTTGCCGTCGGCGCCGCGCGGGACGACCAGGTCTTGTCGGCGCCGATGCCGTCGGCGTAGGTGGCGACTCGGCCAGGCCGGCCGGCGTGGCCATGTCGGCGTACGTGCGCGGGTCGCCGGCGGCCGCGAAGTCGTACGGCTGGCCGGTGGCGCTGAACAGCTGGACCAGCGGCAGCCGGGTCATCGTGTCGAGCTGGCGGAGGTTGCCGACCTCGAACGACTGGATGAAGGACCGGTCGTCGGGGTCGCGGTAGCCGTTGCGCCTCCAGCGTCGCCACCAGCGGCTCCTCCAGCGACAGGCCGATCGAGTCGAAGTAGGTCGGGTGCTTGGTCTCCGGGTAGATGCCGATGCGTCGCGCCGCGCCGGCTCGCGTTCGCCTGGGCCACGAGGTCGATGACCTCCTGCGAAGGTCGGGATCTCGAACTGGCCGTCGTAGACGCGTGTTGGCGGGCCGGATCGCCGGGATGCCGCTCCTTGGCCCGCAGCGTCTTGAGCTCGGCCAGCGTGAAGTCCTCGGTGAACCAGCCGGTGACGCGTCACGCCGTCGATCACCTTGGTGGTCCGGCGGTCGGCGAACTCCGGGTGGTTGGCGACGTCGGTGGTGCCGCCGATCTCGTTCTCGTGGCGGGCGACGAGGACGCCGTCCTTGGTGCTGACCAGGTCGGGCTCGACGTAGTCGGCGCCGAGGGCGATGGCGAGCTAGTACGACGCCAGCGTGTGCTCGGGGCGGTAGCCGCTGGCGCCGCGGTGGCCGATGACGATCGGCCGGTCGACGAGCGGTCGGACCGCCTGGTCGGTTGGGTGGTGGGGCGGCGCCGGGGCCGCCGCCGACGCGGTCGCAAGCGTGACGGCGGTGACGGCGACGGCCACGAGGGCGATGAGTCGGGTGCGCATGGCGGCGTTCTAACCGGCCTGCGTGGCGATGGACTGAACCGTCGCTGACCCTCGCCTGGCCATCGCGGGAACTCCCGCCACACCTCCGCGTTCTCGTCCCCCGGAGCGGTCGCCCCGGCGACCGCTCCGGGGGACAAAACGCGAGGAGATAGGGTCGGCCCGTGCCGGTCGAACCTCCGCCCGGGCGCTGGCTGTTCCCGCCGGTCGACGAGGCCGACGAGGACGGGCTGGTCGGGGTCGGCGCCGACCTCGAGCCCGGGCACGATCCTCGCCGCCTACCGGGCCGGCCTGTTCCCGATGCCGGTCGGGCGCCGGCCGCGAGATCGGCTGGTGGTCGCCCGATCCCCGGGCCGTGATCCCGCTCGACGGGCTGCGGGTCAGCCGGTCGCTGCGCGCAGTCGTGCGCCGCTACGAGATCCGGGTCGACACCGCGTTCGACGAGGTGATCGACGCCTGCGCCGACCCGGTCCGGCCCCACGGCTGGATCACGCGCGGACATCCGGGCCGCCTACCGCGGCCTGCACCACCTCGGCTGGGCCCACTCGGTCGAGGCCTGGACCGTGGGCGAGGCGACGAGCGGCGTGCTGGCCGGCGGGCTGTACGGCGTGGCGATCGGCGGCCTGTTCGCCGGCGAGTCGATGTTCCACCGCGCCACCGACGCCTCCAAGGTCGCCCTGGTCGGCCTGGTCGAGCGCTGCTCGCGGGCGCGTCCGCCGGCGACCGGCTGCTCGACGTGCAGTGGATGACCGCCGCACCTGGCGTCGCTCGGCGCGGTCGACATCGCCCGCCACGACTACGTCCGGCGGGTCGCGGCCGCCACCGCCCGTCCCCTCCCGCCGGCACTGCAGGTTGTGACCCCCGGGTAGCTCGGGGGACGATAGGGGGCATGAGCGAGGCCGCCCTGCCCGAACCGGACCGCCCGTGGCTGATGCGGACCTACTCGGGCCACTCGACCGCCCGGGCGTCCAACGAGCTCTACCGGACGCAACCTGGCCAAGGGCCAGACCGGCCTGTCGATCGCCTTCGACCTGCCGACCCAGACCGGCTACGACCCCGACGACCCCCTGGCCGAGGGCGAGGTCGGCAAGGTCGGCGTGCCGGTCGCCCACCTCGGGCACATGGCCGAGCTGCTCGACGGCATCCCGCTCGGCGAGATGAACACGTCGATGACGATCAACGCCACCGCGGCGTGGCTGCTCGGGCCTCTACGTCGCCAACGCCGGAGCGCCAGGGCGTCGAGCCTCGCCGCGAGCTGCGGGGCACGACCCAGAACGACATCGTCAAGGAGTACCTGTCCCGGGGGACCTACATCTTCCCGCCGCTGCCGTCCCGCCGGCTGATCGTCGACATGGTCGCGTTCTGCGCCGAGTGGATCCCCCGCTGGAACCCGATGAACGTGTGCCGCTACCACCTCCAGGAGGCGGGGGCGACGCCCGTCCAGGAGATCGCCTACACGCCTGGCCACCGCGATCGGCGTGCTCGACGCGGTGCAGCGAGTCGGGCCAGGTGCCCGAGGACCGCTTCCCGCCAGGTGGTCGCGTCGATCTCGCTTCTTCGTCAACGCCGGCATCCGGTTCGTCGAGGAGACCTGCAAGATGCGGGCCTTCACGCCAGATGTGGGACCGCATCAGCCTCGAGCGCTACGGCGTCACCGACCCGAAGGCCCGCCGGTTCCGCTACGGCGTGCAGGTCAACTCGCTCGGGCTCACCGAGGCCCAGCCCGAGAACAACGTCCAGCGCATCGTGCTGGAGACGCTCGGCGTCACGCTGTCGCAAGACGGCCCGGGCCCGCTCGATCCAGCTGCCGGCGTGGAACGAGGCGCTCGGCCTGCCCCGGCCGTGGGACCAGCAGTGGTCGCTGCGCATCCAGCAGGTGCTGGCCTTCGAGACCGACCTGCTCGAGTACGACGACATCTTCGACGGCTCCAAGGTGATCGAGGCGCAAGACGGCCGAGCTGGTCGGAGGCGGCCTAGGCCGAGCTGGACGAGGTGCTGGACGGCCGGCGGGGCCTTCGAGGCCATCGACGAGCTGAAGGGCCGGCTGGTCCGCTGCCACACCGAGCGGATGCGCCGCATCGAGACGGGCGAGCTGGTCGTCGTCGGCGTCAACCGGTTCACCGAGACCGGCCGTCGCCGCTCCGCGGGCGGCGAGGGCGCGATCCTGCGGGTCGACCCGGCGGTGCAGGACGCAGATCGTCGCCGAGGTCCAGGCCTGGCGGGCAGAGCCGGGACGACGATGCGGTCAAGCGCTCGCTCGACGAGCTGCGCCGGGTGGCCGAGGGCGACGAGAACGTCATGCCGGCCACGATCGACCTGGCCCACGCCGGCGGCACCACCGGCGAGTGGGCCGGCGTGCTGCGCGAGGTGTTCGGCGAGTACCGGGCCCCGACCGGCGTGGCGGCCGCGGTCGGCGCCGCCGGCGGGTCGGCGGGGCTGCGGGCGGTGGCCGAGCGGGTGCGGGCGCTGCCCGGCGGGCCGCCCCGGCTGCTGGTGGCCAAGCCCGGGCTCGACGGCCACTCCAACGGCGCCGAGCAGATCGCGGTGGCCGCCCGCGACGCCGGCATGGAGGTCATCTACCAGGGCATCCGCCTGACGCCCGAGCAGATCGCCGCGGTCGCGCGCGACGAGGACGTCGACGTCATCGGCCTGTCGATCCTGTCGGGCAGCCACCTCGAGCTGGTGCCCGAGGTCGTGCGGCTCGGCTCCGCGCGGGCGGCGTCGACGCGCCGGTCGTGGCCGGCGGCATCATCCCCGAGGAGGACCGCCGCCGCTGCTCGACGCCGGGCGTCGCCGCGGTCTACACGCCCAAGGACTTCGAGCTGGGCCGGATCATGGGCGACATCGCCGACCTCGCCATCGGGCACCGCCACCGCGCAGCAGAGCTGACGGCGATCACCTCCGCTAAGGCGGCGTCAAGATCGCCGCACCGGCGTACGCGTCGCGTCAACGCCGGTCCGGTCGCGGGGCCGCGGTGGTTACGTCGGGTGTGGAGGTGCGCCATGACGTCTGACCCGTTCGACTTCGACCATCTGATGAGCGGCATCGTCGCCACCGTCGTCGTGGGGTTCGCGCTCGTGCTCGTCCCGACCGGGATCGCGGTGGTCGTGCTCGTGGCCCTGGCGTACGTCTGCGGTCGCCTCGGCGGGCGGGACGCGGGGCTCGGCTCGGTGGCGGTCGGCTCGCTCATGTTCGGCTACGCCATCACCGAGCCGCACTTCGTCTGGTCGATCGCGGACGGCCGCGACGAGGTCCTGCTCGTGGTCCTGTTCTGCGCCTCGATGATCACCGCCGAGCTGGGTGCCCGGCGGCGCATCGCGTCGCTCAGTCGTCGTTGACGATCGTGCCGACGGCGAACGGGTCCGCCAGGCGGATCCCGCCGCCGGCCAACACCAGGACCCCGAAGACCTCGGTCGACTCCCGGGCGCGGTCGCCCCGGACCGAGACGGCGAGGTCGATCGCGGTCTGGCCGGCCGCGAGCGTGCCGCAGGCGACCGTGGCATCGAAGTCGGACGGCGACTTCGCGGTGCCGTCGAAGGGGATGAGGCACACCGGGGCGTCGACGGACAGCGGCCGGGACACGGTCACGTGGAACGTGGCGTTGCGGCGGCCGCTGTTGCCCTCGATCACCGACGCGTCGGCCACCGACAGGCTGGCCCGGCTGGAGAACCGGGCGATCTGGGGATCGTGGTCGCTCAGACCCCGGGGCCCGTCGCCGGGGAAGTCGGCCGGCCAGCCGGCGTTGACGTGGGCGGCACGGATCTGCACGAGGTCGGCGTGCAGTGCGTCGTTCACGAACAGGTGGTCCAGGGTCTGGGCCTGGCCCTGGAAGGTGTACGAGTACGCCGCCGCGGGCACCTCGGCCACCAGGTCCTCCCACAGGTTGTGCAGGCCGGCGGCGTAAAGCGGGTCGAGCTGGTCGGAGGGGAACAGCGGGTCGCCCGGGGCGAACGGGTCGTCCGGGCGGGGGAACACGTTGAGGTCGCCACCGACCACCACCCGGGCGTCGGGGTGCGCCGCCTCGATCGTGTCGGCGATCGCCGCCGCGTAGGCCGCCTGCTCGGTGCGCTGGCCCACCCGGGCGTCGGGACCGGACGAGAAGTGGTTGCTCACCGCCCACAGGTCGTAGGCGTCCGGGCTGCCCGGGGCGGCGGCGACCCGGAAGTGGGCGACCTGGGGCGCCCGGGTGAACACGTTGGTCCCGTCGGTGCCGGTCGAGGTGTCGACGTCGGCCGGCAGCACGGCGTTGAGCGACTTGGGGTTGGAGACGTCGCTGTTGTAGGCCAGGCCCGGCGCCCGGTAGGGCACCGCCGGCGTGGCGCCCAGCACCGGGTCGGCCGGATCGACCGGGGCGAGGGTGACCCGGTCGGTCCGGAACATCACCGCGGCCACGATGCCGCGGTCGTCGGCGCCGTTGCGGTCGAAGGCGGCGTCGTAGGTCCCGCCGCCGGCGAGAGCGATCTCCAGGGCCAGCTCCTGGAGCGTGTCGGGCTTGCCGTCGCCCTGCTCCGGCCCGCCGCAGGTGAGGGCGCCGGCGACGACCGAGCAGATGTCCTGGTCCTCGGCCTCCTGGGTCAGCAGGATGTCGGGCGAGTGCAGGTCGGTCGTGATCTGCTCGGCCATGTCGCCCAGCCGCTCGTCGTAGGCGGCCTGGCTGGCCGGCACGAAGTCGAACGGCGGCGACACGCCCGGGCAGCCGGGGTTGCCGAGGAAGTCGCAGCCGTCGGTCGGGTCGTCCCGGAAGTCGTAGAGGTTCTCGACGTTGTAGCCGGACACCGCCACCTCGTTGTTGCGGTCGGCGGCGGTCGGCGGGTTGTTGGCGGCCAGGTCGGCGCCGTCGGCGAACGCCGCCGACTCGACCTGGATGCCGTACTTCTCGAAGCTGAAGAAGAGGCCGCCGACCGCGTCGCCGGTCAGCGTGTCGAGCACCGAGGCGGGGGGCAGCAGGGTCGTCGGGTCGCCGCTCGCGGCCTTGACGCCGAGCGACGCCATCATGATCCGGTTGCCGTTGCCGTCGTCGAACAGCGGCGTGGGCTGGTTGTCGAGCGGGTGGGGGTCGCGGAACACCCGCCGGGAGTAGGGGTCGGTCCGCTGGGCCAGCGGGTCGTCGGGCCGGATGACCCACACCTCGCTGTCGGCCGTGCTCGGGAACACGTCGCGGCCGCTGGTGGCGACGCTGCCGCTGGGCACGAGGATCCGCTCGCCCTCGTGGCGCTCCCAGTAGCGGTTGGCGTCGGCGAGGACGGTCGGGGGCGCCGCCTCGGTCACGACGACGTCGGCGTCGGGGTCGAGGCCGGTGGCGTCGACCGAGATCAGCCGGGGGCTGGTCAGCTCGGTCAGGGCGAAGAACTCGGTGACCGACGCCCGGAGCACCAGCACGTCGCCGACCGCCGGCAGGTAGGCGGGGCCGCCGTCGGCCCGCAGCAGCGTGGTGAACCCGCCGAGGAAGACGAACACGCCGTCGGACGTGGTCGGGTCGGCGTCGGCCTGGGCCGGGGTGTTCTGGAGGAAGAACCCGTTCTGGCGCCCGCCCGTGGACGTGCGGGCCAGCGTCTTCTGGGTCACGACGCCCCGGACGACGACCTGCTGGCCGATGAGCGGGGAGAGGAACGTGGCGCCGTCGGTCGTGTCGGTGACCGGGCCCTGGACCTCGCCGATCGTGCGGATGGCGGCCACGTTCACGGTCAGCGTGCAGGTGGCGGTCTGGGGGGTGCCGTCGCCGTTGGTCGCGGTCACGGCCACGGCGTACGTCCCAGCGGGGACGGCGGCGTCCACGGTGATCGTGGCCACGGCGGTGCCGCCGGTCCCCGCGGCGGGCGTGAACGCCGTGCGGGCGATCGTGCCGGCGGCGGGGGCGGGGGTGACGCCGGTGACCGCGATGTCGACGACGGTGCCGTCGGGGTCGGTGGCGGTCACGGTGCGGCTGGCGGCGGTGCCGGCGACGGTGGCCAGGGGGCCGCCGCAGGTCACGACGATCGGCTGGTTGCCGCCGCCGGGGTCGAAAGTGTGGGCGCCGAGGCCGTCGAGCGTGTTCTACGGCGAAGCCCTCCCACTCGGTGGCGGGGTCGAACGGGTTGGTGCCGTCGGGGTCGCCCGCGGACACGGTGGGCAGCCGGCGCAGCGTGTGGTCGGCGGTGGTGGTCGCCCCCGTCCCCCACCCGCTGCCGGGGTCGACGCCCGACCTGGCCGAACACGTCGACGGCCGGCCCGGCGGCGCCGCCCTTGCGCAGCACGATCGCGTCGTTGCCGTTCCAGTTGGCCACGGCGGGGGCGAGCTGGTCGGCCTGGGCGACGATCGCCGGGTCGGCGTCGGCCCGGGACACGACGTACACGTCGCCGTCGGCGACCGTGCCGGTGAGCGCGGCGCTCTGGCTCGGGGCGGCGGCCCCGTTGCTGTACAGCTCGAGCCTGTAGCCACCGGCCGCCAGGTCGACGGCCGCGCCGGTGCCGTTGAAGATCTCGACCGCCTTGTTGAACCCCGACCCCTCGATGTACTCGGAGAGGAACACGTCGGTCGGGACCGCCGCCCCGGCGGGCGGCGCGGCCGCCGCCAGCGGCAGCGCTCCGGCGACCACGGTGGCGAGTGCGATGGCGACGTTGCGGCGCAGGCGCATGGCCCGGACCGTAGACGCCCTGGGTGAACGACGCGTTTTGTCCCCGGAAACGGTCGCTGGAGCGACCGTTTCCGGGGACAAAACGGGATCTACGGTGCCCAGGTGGGGGGATCGTCCGCGCCGAGTGGTCGGCCCGCCCAGCGGACCGCACCCGGCGTGGCCGAGTAGCGGGCCACGAGGCCCTGCATCGGCACGCCGTCGGCCTCGACGATGCTGCCCCGGGCCACCACGTGGGGGTCGGCGAACACGTCGGCCATGTCGTAGATGGGCGCGGCGGCCGCGTGGGCCTCCTCGAACGCGGCCACGACCTCGGCGACCGTGCGGTCTGCGCAGAACGCAGCGATGTGGTCGTCGATCTCGTCCCGGGCCGCGATCCGCCCCCCGAACGATCCCAGGTCGTCCCGCCCGCCCAGCCCGATCAGCTCCATGACCCGCCGGCCCACCGTCTCGGCCGAGGCCGACACCGCCACCCAGCCGCCGTCCTTGCACCGCCAGGTGCCGCGGGGCACCGAGTAGGGCAGGCTCGACCCCGCCCGCTCCTGGAGGAAGCCGGTCATCCCGTACGCCGCGGGCAGCGGGCCCATGCACTGGAGCAGCGAGTCGAGCAGCGAGACGTCGACCACCTGGCCGATGCCCGCGTGGAGCGCGGCCATGATGGCGAAGGCGGCGGCGAGGGCGGTCACCTCGTCGGTCAGCGCGATGGGCGGCAGCAGCGGCCCGCCGTCGGGCTCGCCGTTGATCGCCGCGAACCCGGACATCGCCTCGGCCAGCGTGGCGAACCCAGGCCGGCCGGCGTAGGGCCCCTCCTGGCCGAACGCCGTGACCCGGCAGATCACGAGCCGGGGGTTGAGGGCCAGCAGCACGTCCGGGCCGAGCCCGAGACGCTCCAGCACGCCGGGCCGGAAGTTCTCGACGACCACGTGGGCCTCGGCGGCCAGCGCGAGGGCCGCCGCCCGCCCCTCGTCGGACTTGAGGTCGAGCGTGGCGCAGCGCTTGTTGCGCCCGACGACCTTCCAGTAGGCGGCCGTGCCGTCGCGGGGGTCGGGGAGTCCCATCGTGCGGGTCGAGTCGCCGGACCCCGGGCGCTCGATCTTGAGCACGTCGGCCCCGAAGTCGGCGAGGTAGCGGGCGGCGCCCGGCCCGGCCACCACGGTGGCGAGGTCGAGCACCCGCAGGCCGACCAGCGGCCCGGACGGCGGGGGAGGGGCGTCGGTCACGCCCCGTACCTAGGGCACGGCAAGCTCCCGGGACAAGTCGGCCCCGGCGGGCCGGTCAGCCCCGCGGGCCGGGTCGGGCTCAGCGCTCGACGGCGATGGGGAAGCAGCGGTCGGCCAGCGCGCCGAACGCGTACATCTCGTAGAGCCCGCCGTACATGTCCCGGGTCTTCTCGCTCCACGCCAGGGCGTCGGGCGCGGAGATCCGCCGGAACACCTGGAGGATGCCGCCCTCGTACACCCGGTACTCGGCCCACGCCCCGGGGAAGTCCTTGACGCACGCCACCTCGACCCACGGCACGTCGCCGGTCGCCGGGAAGCGCCGCACCCGGTTGCGGTGGGTGTGCCCGGCGAAGTACCCGACGATCCGCCGCCGCCGGGCGACGACGTCGACCAGGCGCTCGGAGTCGTCGGGGTTGATGCCGAAATAGGCCTCGGGCCGCTCGGCAGACGCCGGGTTCCAGGCGTGGTGGTGGCCGAACACGAGCACCGGCCGGTCGGCCTCGGCGGCCAGCGTGTCGAGCCACTCGACCGACGCGGCGGACAGCCCGCCGCCGGCCTTGCCGGGCACCGCCGTGTCGAGCACGGCCAGCGTGACGCCCGGCAGGTTCACGGACAGCGGGGCGTGGGAGGCGAAGTCCTCGCCGTAGTAGGCGTCGTGGTTGCCCCGGACGTGCACCAGCCGCTCGCCGAAGGCGGGCCCGTACGCGTTGAGGAACGCCTGGTACTCGGCCCGGGTGCCCGTCGAGGTGAGGTCGCCCTTGACCACCACCACCTCGGGGTGGATCGCCTTCATGTCGGCGATGGCCGCCCGGTTCATCACCTCGGGGTAGGGGTCGTCGCCGGGCTCGCTCGTGTACACGGGCTCGTCGTCGATGCCGTTGAGGATCCCGCACTCGACCTCGCCGAAGTGCACGTCGTTGACGGTGCAGACCGTCGCCAGCCGCTCGCCGGGCGGGCGTGTCGAGGGTGCGGAAAGCGACCCCGGCGCGCTCGTAGTCGGTGCCGGGCTCCAGGTCGGCGAACCGGTGCTCCCGGCCCCGCTCGTGGAGGACCGCCTCGTCGTCGGCGACCGTCGTCAGGTCCATCGGGGCCGAGGCTACCGGTCCGATCGGCGCCCTCTTGGCGGGCTCGTCACACCTTCACGACGTAGTCGTTCACCAGCTTGTCGTGCCAGCACTGCTTCTCGGGATCCCAGAGCATCCACAGGTAGCCGAGGTAGCAGACGAGCGCCGACAGGATGCGGGCGAAGTAGCGGCCCACGCCCCGGCCGGTGCCGATGGGCCCGCCGGTGTACTTGTCGACCACCCGGATGCCGAGCGCCCGCTTGCCGACCGTCTGGCCCCGGGGCCCGCCGTCGAGCTTGCCGTAGTACACGATCGCCGCCACGAGGGCGAGGATGGCGAACGCCACCGCCAGGGCGACCGTCCCGTTCGACGGCACCCGGCACAGCGCGTTGGGCTCGTCGCCGAAGCCGGTGATCGAGCCGTCCTCGACGTGGCAGGACGTCGTGCGCTGGGGGCCGAGCCGCAGCGTCAGCCAGGACGGGATGTAGAACAGGCCGACGATGATCGAGTCGATGATGAACGCCGCGAACCGAACCCAGAACCCCGCCTTCTCGGCCCCGACCGCCGACCCGTAGGCGGGGTCGCCGTAGCTCGGCACGGGCCCGAACGGTCCGTCGGACGGCGGCCGGCCGTCCGGAGGCGGCGGGTAGCCGCCGGGAGCGATCGGGGGCGAGGGGTAGCCCGTCTGGCCGGCCGGGTTGTAGCCACCCGCGCCCGCCGGGACGTCGCCGCCACTGGGGCCGGGAGGGGTGGGGTAGCCGCCCATACTCCAGAGGGTACGCCACCCGGGGCGATGCCCCCGTCGTGGGGCCGCCGCGGAGGGCGATCTACCAGGGGCGGTTGCGCCGCAGCGGCACCGGCTTGGTCCACCAGCGACCGGAGAACCGCCACCGGGACGGCGCCTCGGCCTCGGCGACGACGGTCCGGGGCCAGGTGGCCTCGACCGCGGCGACGATCGCCGCCACCTCCTCGTCGCTGGCGTCTCCCCCCGTCGCGATCGTGACCGCCGCCATCACAGCGGCACGTTGCCGTGCTTGCGGGTGGGCAGTTCCTCCCGCTTGGACCGCAGCAGGTCCAGTCCGGCGATCAACTTGACCCGGGTCTCGGCCGGGTCGATCACGTCGTCGACGTATCCCCGCTCGGCCGCCTGGTACGGGTTGGCGAAGCGGTCGGTGTACTCCTCGACCAGCTCGGCCTTGCGGGCGTCGGGGTCGGCGCGCCGCCTCGATCTCCCGCCGGTAGGCGATCTCGACCGCGCCCTGCGGGCCCATGACGGCCAGCTCGCCGGACGGCCAGGCGAAGGCCAGGTCGGCGCCGATCGACTTGGAGTTCATCACGACGTACGCGCCGCCGTAGGCCTTGCGGGTGACGATCTGGATGCGGGGCACGGTCGACTCGCAGAAGGCGTACAGCAGCTTGGCCCCGTGGCGGATGATGCCGCCGTGCTCCTGGTCGACGCCGGGGAGGAAGCCGGGAACGTCCACGAGCGTGATCAGCGGGATGTTGAAGGCGTCGCACGTCCGCACGAAGCGGGCGGCCTTCTCCGCCGACTCGATGTCGAGCACGCCGGCCAGGTGCATCGGCTGGTTGCCGACGATGCCCACGACGCGGCCGTCCAGCCGGGCGTAGGCGCAGAGGATGTTGGGCGCCCAGCGCCGGGCGTACTCGACGTAGTCGCCGTCGTCGACGATCGCCTCGATGACCGTGTGCATGTCGTAGGGCTGGTTGGACGACGCGGGGATCACGTCGCGCAGCTCGGGGCACAGCCGGCCCGGGTCGTCCTCGGTGGCGACGACCGGCGCCTCCTCCAGGTTGTTGGAGGGCAGGAAGCTGAGCAGGTAGCGCACGTCCTCCAGGCAGGAGGTGTCGTCGGCCGACGTGAAGTGGCAGACCCCGGACCGGGAGGCGTGGGCGATGGCGCCGCCCAGCTCCTGCTGGGTCACGTTCTCGCCGGTCACCGTCTTCACGACGTCGGGGCCCGTGATGAACATGTACGAGGTGTCCTCGACCATGAACACGAAGTCGGTCATGGCCGGCGAGTAGACGGCGCCGCCGGCGCACGGGCCCATGATCACGCTGATCTGGGGCACCACGCCCGACGACTGGACGTTGCGGTAGAAGATGCCGCCGTAGCTGTCGAGGCTGACGACGCCCTCCTGGATGCGGGCGCCGGCGCCGTCGTTGAGGCCGACGACCGGGGCGCCGACCTTGAGCGCCAGGTCCATGAGCTTGTGGATCTTGTCGGCGAACACCTCGCCGAGCGCACCGCCGAACACGGTGAAGTCCTGCGAGAAGACGAAGATCTTGCGGCCGTTGACGGTCCCCCAGCCGCAGATGACGCCGTCGGTGTAGGGCCGGTCGTCGAACGCCGACTCGGCCGGGCGCCGCGCCAGCAGGTCGAGCTCGTGGAACGACCCCGGGTCGAGCAGGATGTCGATCCGCTCGCGGGCGAGCAGCTTGCCCCGGCTGTGCTGGCGCTCGCGGTTGCGGTCGGTGCCGGGAGCGAGCGCCTCTTCCTTGCGCTTGGCCAGGTCGGCGAGCCTGTCGCTCATCGGGTGGTCGACCATGCTGCCACGGTACCTGCGCTTCTTCGGTGCCCCGAAATTGCCCGTGGCCGGGGACGGCCAGGCGGCCGGCGGTGGGCAGGGCACGGTGACCGGAAGCTCCACTGACACCATGAGGACACTCTTGCACATTTACCGACGGACATGTCGATAACCGGTTGTCTGATTGACCCCGAGGGCAGGCATCGGGTGCGACCAGGTCATACGGTGGGGGGCGTGCAGCTCCCCCTGATGCCCCCGGTCCGCCCCATGCTCGCCAAGGCGGTCTACGAGGTGCCCCGCGACCCGGGGCTGCGCTACGAGCCCAAGTGGGACGGCTTCCGCTGCATCGTCTTCCGGGACGGCGACGAGATCGAGCTGGGCAGCCGCAACGACCGGCCGCTGACCCGGTACTTCCCGGAGGTGCGCTCGGCCCTGCTCGCCGCCCTGCCGCCGCGCTGCGTCGTCGACGGCGAGGTGGTCGTCGTGACCGGCGACGGGCTCGACTTCGAGGCGCTGCAGCAGCGCATCCACCCGGCCGAGTCCCGCATCAACCGTCTCGCCGCCGAGACGCCGGCCAGCTTCGTCGCCTTCGACCTGCTGGCGCTGGACGACCGCGACCTGTGCGAGCAGCCCTTCGCGGAGCGCCGCCGGCTGCTGGAGGAGGCCTTGCCGGCCGACGCCGCGGGCCTGGTGATCACGCCGGTGACCGACGACGCGGACGTGGCGGACGACTGGTTCCACCGCTTCGAGGGCGCCGGTTTCGACGGCGTGATGGCCAAGCCGGCCGACGGCCCGTACCGCCAGGACCAGCGCACGATGTGGAAGGTCAAGCACCAGCGCACGGCCGACTGCGTGGTGGCCGGCTTCCGCTGGCACAAGGACGGCGCCGGCATCGGCAGCCTGCTGTGCGGCCTCTTCGACGACGAGGGCACGCTGCACCACGTCGGGGTGGCGACGTCGTTCACCGCGGTCAGGCGCAAGGAGCTTGTGGCCGAGGTGGCACCGCTGCGGGAGAACGCCCTCGAGGACCACCCGTGGCGCCAGTGGGCCGAGGCGATGGCGCACGACGGCTCCCGGCTCATGCCGGGCACGCCGAGCCGCTGGAACGCGACGAAGGACCTGTCGTGGGAGGCCCTGCGCCCGGAGCGGGTGATCGAGGTCCGCTACGAGAACCTCCAGGGCGGCCGGTTCCGCCATGCGTCCCGCATGCTCCGCTGGCGCGACGACAAGCTCCCGGAGCAGTGCACCTACGACCAGCTCGACGTCGCCCCACCGGCGGAGCTGCAGCTGATCTTCGGGGCCTGAGAGCGCCTCTGCCGCCCTTGCAGACTTCAACTTGACCCGCCGGTCAAGACGTGGTCCGCTGGTACCGCCGGGTGCTCCCCCGTCGACTGCCGATGCACGAGGTTTCTTCATGACCGACACCGCCGATCGCGCCGACGACCAGCAACGACGTCGTCGCCGAGGTCAAGGACTGGCTTGCCGACAACTGGGACCCCGACCTCACGGTCGCCGAGTGGTGGGAGCGCCTCGGCGACTCCGGGTGGGCCGTGCCGACGTGGCCCAGCGCCTGGTTCGGGCGTGATCTCTCCCGGGCCGACGGCGTGCGGGTGCAGCAGGCCATCACCGACTTCGGCGCGCTGCCCGGCGCCCGGTGGCCTCGGGCTCATCCTCGCCGGGCCGACCATCGCCGTGCACGGCGACGACGAGCAGAAGGCCCGCTACCTGCGCGACATCGTCACCGGGCAGAAGGCCTGGTGCCAGCTGTTCAGCGAGCCGGCCGCCGGCTCGGACCTGGCCGGCCTGCAGACCCGGGCCGTCAAGGACGGCGAGGAGTGGGTCGTCAACGGCCAGAAGGTGTGGACCTCCGGCGGCCAGGTGGCCGACCTGGCGATGCTGATCGCCCGCACCGATCCGGACCAGCCCAAGCACGCCGGCATCACGTACTTCGTCGATCGACATGCACCAGCCCGGCGTCGACGTCCGGCCGCTGCGGGAGATGACCGGGCGGGCGCTGTTCAACGAGGTGTTCATGACCGACGCCCGGGTCCGCGACGACTCGGCCATCGGCGGCCTCAACAACGGATGGCGGGTGGCCAACACCACGCTGATGTTCGAGCGGTCGAGCCTCGGCGCGGGCGGCGGTTCGGCGGCGGCCTCGCTGGCCAGCCCCGGCACCGTGGCCGGCGACCTCGACCGGCGGGCCGGCGACTTCGTCGCCAGCGGCGGCCGGCGGGGCGGCGGCGGGGGCACGCTGTTCGGCGCCTCGGCCAAGGGCCTCATGCAGCTGGCCAAGGACAACGGCCGCATCACCGAGCCGGCGATCCGCCAGAAGCTGATGCAGCTCCACACCATCGGCGAGCTGGGCCGGTTCAACAACCTCCGCCTCAAGGCCGCCATGCAGGCCGGCCAGGACATCCCGGGCCTGCCCAACATCGCCAAGCTGTCGATGAGCGCCACGGTCCGCCTGTCCCGCGACCTCGGCCTCGAGATCGCCGGCGGCTACGGCATGCTCCACGCCTACGACCCCGACGACCGCAAGGCCCTCGACAAGGCGACCGGCATGCCGTACCTGTCGGGCATCACCGAGATGGCGCTGTTCGCCCAGGGCCCGCCGATCTACGGCGGCACCGACCAGGTGCAGCGCAACATCATCGGCGAGCGGGTCCTCGGCCTGCCCAAGGAGCCGGGCTTCGACAAGAACACGCCGTTCAAGGACATCCCCAAGAACGGCTGAGGTCACAGGCCCGACACCCATCCTGACCAGCAATCCGTTGGTCACGTGGTGGACCGTTGGTCGCCGTCAGTCAGCCTTTCGTGTCACGGCGGTGTCAAGCGTCGCCCGGTCGACCGAGCCAGGCCTCGACCTCTTCCGACTCCGACGCAGGCCGACCGCCGACGTTCACTTCGGTCCGGGAAGTCGAGACCGCGCCGTCGCCACTGATTGACGGGTCGGCGCTGACACCGAGGCGCTCTGCGATCTCGAAGGCCGACAGGCTCCATGCTGGAACGACACAGACGATCTCGGCGACGAGGGCGTGGATTTCGGGCCCAGCGGCGTCGCCAGCCGGCGAGATCGTCGACCGGGCTGGCGGAGGTTGTCGAGCACGACCGGGTCGAACTCGCCCATCTCGTCCAAGAACAGGACGCCTCGGTGCCACGGCGTGCAGGAAGTACCCAACGCGTCGGCGGCCCCACCCAGCAATCCGTCGACAAGGACCTACGGCGGCGCGGTTGGGTGGTGGGTGGCTCCGTGGTCGGGGGTTCGGTCGTGGGTGGCGCCGTGGTCGGGGGTTCGGTCGTGGGTGGCTCCGTGGTCGGGGGTTCGGTCGTGGGTGGCTCCGTGGTCGGGGGTTCGGTCGTGGGTGGCTCCGTGTCGGGGGTTCGGTGGTGGGTGGCTCCGTGGTGGACGGATGGGTGGTGCCAGTCGTTCCGATCCCCGCGATTCCGCTGTCGTTCAGCGCCGAGATCGTCCGCCCGGCTCCGGCGACGGCCCGCATCATCGACCCAGAGACCGGCGAGGAGGTCGTGATTCCGCTGCCGCCTGGCACCACAGTGATCGACGGCGAGGAGGTCCCCGTCGAGAACACCGGAACGACCGGTCCCGGGGGTACCGCGAAGAACCGCTCCGCCTCGCTGGCCGAGGTCTGATCGCCATCCGATGCCGTCCGTTGGCTCCACGGCGCCGTCGGCTCGGAGGTGCTGCTGCCGTCGCCCCCCAGCCACGCCAAGCCAACGGCAAGCACGAGCGCGCAAGTGATGAGCTTGCCCACCTTTGCCAGATCCCGTCGACCCTCTAACCCGCCCATACCCTGCCCCACCGCCCCATCATGCTCCCAGCGGCCGCGCTGCGCCAGCACGTACCGCGACAGCTGCTGGAATCCATCCGAAGCGGTCAGGCCATCGGCGAGCGGCGCCGCTTCGGTGCCTGGGCCGCGGCGTTCCGCTGCATCGCCGACGGCCTCCTCGACGACGTCGAAGACATAGCGTGAACCCTCAAATCGCAGGTCGGCCGGCGGTTTGCCAGGCGAGTTGCTCCATCCGCCGCCGCGAGCGCGTCGAGCGTCTCCGGAGCGGTGGCGGCTCGGATCGACGCGGAGGTCACGGAGCGGCCTCGTACCGGTGGAGCGTGTCGGCGTGGGGCGGACCGTGGCACACGCCGCACAGCTCGTTCTCTTCGCTCTCGATGGCTTCGATCGGTCCGTCCGCTGCGTCCGCGCCGTCCGCGGTCCATGCCTATAGGCCTCGGTTCGATGACGCGCCGCGTGCGCTCCTCGGACGCCGGCCAGGGCGGGGCGACGAGGTCGACGCCAGGGAAGTATGTGCGGTGGGACGCGACGCGTCGCGGGTGAGGAGCCGCAGGCCGGCTGACTGCCGCGTGCGCACCGATGAAGAAGTCGTGGGAGCGGCGAGCGACGCTAGCCTTCCCGGCGGCGGTAGTCGAGGAAGCACTTCCCGGCCAGGAACGCCGCGGGCCACGGAACCGGCGGCCGCACGTAGACGTCGGGCGGCAGATGCGTCGTCGAGGTCTTCGATGTGGCTGAAGCGGACCGAGACCTCGGCGTAGACCACCGGGTTGATCACGAGCGTGCCGTGGTCGGCCGCCCCGGCCAGGGGCCTCGGACGACCAGCGGAACCAGCGGGGGTCCTCGGACATCGACGTCGAGCAGCACGTTGGCGTCGACCAACGTGGCGCCGGGCCACTCGAAGCCATCTCGGGTCAGGGCCATGATCTCCTCGGTCGCTCATCGCCACGTCGCCCCGGCCCCGCAGGGAGGCGACGAGCCGACGGCCGCGATCCTCGGCGTTCGCGTGCCTTGCGCACAGGGCACCGCGTCGCCCTCGATCTCGAAGTCGACGACGGTTCCGGTGGTCAAGGCCGAGTCGCTCGCGGATGTCTATGGGGATCGTGGACCTGTCCCTTGCTCGCTCATGCGTGCCATGACGGTAAGAGTAATACCGGTAGGACTCACACAGAACCCGACTCGGGCGGCGCCGACCAGGGCGGCCAGCCGCGCCACCCGGTTAACGAGGCCGGGGGCGTCGAGGCTCGCCGCCAGCTTGGCGAACACGTCCGGGTCCGGCGGGCCCGTCCAGCGCAGCTCGTCGACGTTGTCGCTCGACCGGGGCGTCGAGTCTCGACCGTGGCGATGCGGCGGAACAGCAGGCGCCAGGTCGTACTGGTCGCGCAGCATGGCGTTGAGCTTGGCCGCGGCCCGGACGCCGGCGTCCCACGTGACCGGGTCGGCCGGGATGTCCTCCAGGTGGCCCCACCGGCGCAGCACCGCCGCCGCCGACTTCGCGCCCCAGCCGGGCAGGCCCGGGAAGCCGTCGGCCGAGTCGCCGACCAGCGCCAGCAGGTCGGGGATCGACGCCGGGGGCACGCCCAGGCGCTCCTCGACCCCGGCCGCGTCGAAGAACTGGCCCTTGCGCCTGTCGAGCTGCACGACCTTGCCGCCCACGCACTGGCCCAGGTCCTTGTCCGGCGTGCAGATGACCACCTTGCTCACACGCTCGTCGGCCGCGGCCATCACCGCCGCGGCCGCCATGCCGTCGTCGGCCTCGTGCACGACCTGCGGCCACACGACGAACCCGGCCGCCGCCATCGCCTCCTCGACCACCGGGAACTGGGCCAGCAGCTCACGGGGCATCCCCGCCGACGACTTGTAGCCCGGCCACAGGTCGTTGCGGAACGACTCGATGATGTGGTCGGTGGCGACGCCCACGTGGGTCGCCCCGTCGGCGACGAGCTGGAGCAGCGTCGACACCACCCCGACCGTCGCCGCCCCGGTGGGGGTCGCGGTTGTTCGGGGCGAAGTGGTAGCGGAACAGCTCGTACGTGCCGTCGACCAGGTGCACGTCCATACCCGGCAGCCTCGCACGAACCCGTCCCGCGTTTTTCCCGGAGTCGTCGCCTGGCGACGACTGCCGCGGACGGGCTCCGGGGCTAGGCCAGCTCGACCAGGTCGAGCAGGTCGTCGGACCAGTGGTCGAGGTCGCCGTCGGGCATGAGCAGCGCCCGGTCGGGGGCCGAGGTCGCGGACGAAGCCGGCGTCGTGGCTGACGATCACCATCGTCCCGCCCCAGCTCGCCAGCGCCGCGGCCACGGCCTCCCGCGACGGCGGGTCGAGGTTGTTGGTCGGCTCGTCGAGCAGCAGCAGGTTGTGGCGGCCCGCGACCAGCAGGGCGAGGGCCAGCTTCGGTCTTCTCGCCGCCCGACAGCGTCGCCGGCGTCCTGGTGCGACCTTGTCGCCCTGCAGGCCGAACATGCCGAGCAGCCGGCGCCGCACCTGCGCCGTCGAGCCCGGGCGCCGCCTCCGTCATGTGGGTCGAGCAGCGACGCGCCCGCTGCTGATGCCCTCGTGCTCCTGGGCGTAGTAGCCGACCGAGACTGGTGGCCCCAGTCGACGTCGCCCGCGTCCGCCTCGGTCACGCCCGGCCAGGATCCGCAGCAGCGAGGTCTTGCCGGCCCCGTTGAGCCCGAGCACCAGGAGCCGCTCGCCCCGCCCGACGTCGAACGCGAGTCCTCGAACACCGGCGGCCCGCCGCCGTAGGACTTGGCGAGCCCGCCGACCTCGAGCGACGGTGCGGCCCGACGGCGGCGGGTCGGGCAGGCGCAGCCGCAGGCCCCGCCGGCGCCGTCGGGCGCGTCGACACCGTCGGGCTGGATGCGGGCGATGCGGGTCTCCAGCGAGTGGGCGAACGACGCCTTCGACGCCTTGGCGCCCCACCGGTCGACGAGCGTCTGCAGCCGGGCGATCTCGGCCTGCTGGCGGGCGGCGACTGCTTGGCCCGCCGGGCCTCGTCGCCGCTCGCGGGCGTGGCGATACTGCGAGTAGGTGCCCTTGTACTCGGTCGAGCTCGCCGATGTCGGCCTCGCCGGGCCGGTCGAGGTGCAGCACGCGGGTGATCGATTCGTCGAGCAGCTCGAGGTCGTGGCTGACCACGACGAGCGGCGCCCCGGTAGCTGCGGAGGAAGCCGAGCAGCCAGTCGCGGGCGTCGTTGTCGAGGTGGTTGGTCGGCTCGTCGAGCAGCAGCAGGTCGGTGCCGGCGAAGAGGATGCGGGCGAGCTCGACCCGGCGCCGCTCGCCGCCGGACAGGACGCCGATCGGGCGGTCGGCGCGGTCGCGCCGTCAAGCCGAGCCCGGCGAGCACGCTGCGGGCCTCGGACTCGGCCGCGTAGCCGCCCGCGTGCTCGAAGGCGTCGTGGGCCCGGCTCCAGCGCGGCGACCGCCGCGCTCGTCGCCGGGCTGCGCCTCCATCTTGCGGCGCAGCCGCTCGAGGCGGGCGGCCAGCTCGTCGAGGCCGCGGCCGCCGAGCACGTGGGTCGACGGCGGTCACGCTCGTCGGGCAGCCGTCGAGGCGGGGGTCCTGGGGCAGGTAGCCGAAGCGCGGCGGACGCTGGATGACGCCGGCCTCCGGGGCTCGGCCATGCCGCCGAGCACCCGCAGCAGCGACGTCTTGCCGGCGCCGTTGCGGCCGACCAGCCCGACGCTGTCGCCGGCGCGCACGGTGAAGCCGGCACCCTCGACCACGAAGGTGCCGCCGACCTCGACCGTGAGCCCCCGTACCGACAGCATGGTCGACCATCCTGACAGCAGGAAGAACCGGTTCCACCATGGGATTTCTCCGCGGGAATCTCATCCGGCCTGCAGGGGGCGCCGAATCACTGTCGGATGTCACCTGCGCCTGGTCACCACGCTGCCCTGTCGCCGGTCCCCGGGGGCCGCACCCGGTCCCGCGCCGCCGGCCCTCGCATCGACAGCGACGCCGCCGACAACGATCTCGTCGCCGCCGTCGCCGCGGGCGAGCAGGCCGCCCTCGCCGAGATCTACCGCCGGTACGCCGGCGCCGTGTGGGCAGTCGCCCGCCGGGTGGCCAACGACCGGTCGCTGGCCGAGGACGTCAGCCAGACCGTGTTCGTCGACCTGTGGCAGCGCCCGGGCCGGTTCGACCCGACCAGGGGCCGGCTGCGCCCGTGGCTGATCGCCCAGGCGCACGCCCGCGCCGTCGACGCCGTGCGCTCCGAGACCGCCCGCGCCCGCCGCCAGGAGCGCGAGGGCCGGCTGGCGGCGGCGGCCCCGCCCGACGTCGAGGCCGAGGTCCACGTCGCCGCCCTCAGCGACGAGGTCCGCCGGGCCGTCGAGTCGCTCGACGCGTCCGAGCGCGAGGCGATCATGCTGTCGTACTTCGGCGGCCACAGCTACCGCGAGACCGCCGAGCTACTGGGCGCGCCCGAGGGAACCGTGAAGACCCGCATCCGCCGCGGCCTGACCGGGCTGCGCCGGGCGCTCGAGGCGCAGGGGCTGACGTTGTGAACCCGTGCGCCCACCACCATCCGATCGACGACCTGGCGGCGTTCGCGGTCGACGCGATCGACGACGTCGGCGAGCGCCACGCGATCGAGGGCCACCTGGCCCACTGCTCGTCGTGCCGGGCGCTGCTGGCCGGCCACGAGCAGGCGCTCTCCTCGCTGATCGACGACGAGGCGCCGCCCCCGGCCCTGTGGGACGGCATCGTCGACCGGATCAACGCACCCGCCGCGGCTCGCCGTGCTCGACCCCCCGCCCGCGCCGGCCGCGGCGCCCACTCCCGCCCGTGCCCGCCATGCGCCCGCCGCGCCGCGGCCGCTGGACGAGGTGCGAGGGCGCCGCGCCGCCCGTCGCGGCCGCCACCGCCTGGCCGGACTGGTGGCGGCCGCGGCGGTGGCCGTGGCCGGCCTGGCGGTCGGCGCGCTCGGCGCGATCGAGCAGGCCCGCGACCATCCGCCGGCCGGCGAGGAGTTCGCCGGGGCCGCCACCCTGGGCGTCCTCTCGTCGGCCGGCGGCGACGAGATGGCACGCGTGGTCGAGACGGGCGACGGCACCTACGTCGTCCTCGACCGCGCGCCCGGCTGCCCGAGGGCCGCTCGTACCAGATGTGGTCGCTGGACGGCCCCGCCCCGGCCTCGCTGGGGCTGCTCGGCGACGGCCGCGACGTGGCCGTGCCGGTGGACATCCCGGACGGGACCGTCCGCGTGGCGATCAGCGACGAGCCGGTGGGCGGGTCGCCCGCCCCCTCGGGCCTGATCGCCGGCGCCGGCTCCCTGCACGCGGGCTGACCGCCGCTGCCGGGGGCGCCGGCGGACGCTCCCGGGGCGCGGCCGACATCCGGACGGGCCGGCGGTGCCGGATACGCAGCCGTCATGTCCCGCTCCGCCCTGCGACCGCCGCCGCCACCTCCCGCGCCGGTCGATCCCCCACCCCTCCCGACCGCACGCGGGGCCGCGCCACGGGCGGCGCTGGCCGGACTGGTCAGCGCCGCCCTGGCGCTCGCCGTGGGCGAGCTGGTGGCGGGACTCGACGGGCGCCTGGTTCCGCCGGTCGAGGCGGTCGCACGCGAGGTGATCGACCGGGCGCCCCGGCCCATGGAGCGGTTCGCGATCGAGACATTCGGCCGCCACGACAAGCTGGCGCTGGTCGTCGGCACGGTGGTGCTGTCGCTGGCGTTCGGCGCGGCGCTCGGCCTCGTCGCCGGCGCCGGCCCCGGCTGGCGGCGGCGGCATTCGCCGGCTTCGCCGTGCTCGGCGCGGCGGCGGCGCTGCACGCGCCGGGCGCCGGGTGGTCCGCCGCCGTGCCCAGCGTCGCCGCCGGCGTGGCCGGCGTCGTCGCCCTCCGCCATCTCGTCGCCCGGGCCGGGGCCCTCCCCGCCCCCGGCCGGGCGCCGGAGCCGGCCCCGAGCGCCGGGGGGCAGGCCGGCGCCGGCTCGCGACGAGCGTTCCTCGGTCTCGCCGCCGCCGTGGCCGCCGGCGCGGGGGTCGCCGCCGCCGGCGGGCGCGCGCTGCGCAGCCGGTTCAGCGCCGCGGAGTCCCGGGCCAACGTGGTGCTGCCGGCGCCCGCCGACCCGCTGCCGGCGATCCCGGCCGCGGCCGAGGTCGGCGTCGCCGGGATCGAGCCCTTCGTCACCTCCAACCGGCGGTTCTACCGCGTCGACACCGCCCTGGTCGTGCCCCAGGTTCGGGCCGAGGACTGGACGCTGCGGGTCACCGGGCTGGTCGATCGGCCCGCCGAGCTGAGCTTCGCCGAGCTGCTGCGCCACGACCTGGTCGAGGCCGACATCACCATGACCTGCATCTCGAACCAGGTCGGCGGCGACCTCCTCGGCAACGCCCGCTGGCTCGGCGTGCTCACCCGCGAGCTGCTCGACCGGGCCCGGCCCCGGCGGGGCGCCGACCAGCTCGTCGGCCGGTCGGTCGACGGCTACACCTGTGGCTTCCCGCTCGCCGCCGCCTACGACCGCGCCTGCCTCGTGGCGGTGGGCATGAACGGCGAGCCGCTCCCGCTCGCCCACGGCTTCCCGGCCCGCCTCGTCACGCCGGGGATCTACGGCTACGCCGGCTCGACCAAGTGGCTCACCGAGCTCGAGGTGACGACCTTCGCCGCCTTCGACAGCTACTGGGTGCGCCGGGGCTACGCCAGCCGGGCGCCGATCAAGACGATGGCCCGGATCGACACGCCCCGCAGCCTCGCCCGGGTCCCCGCCGGCCGCACGGCCGTCGGCGGCGTGGCCTGGGCCCAGACCCGGGGCATCGAGTCGGTGGAGCTGCGGGTCGACGACGGCCCGTTCCTGCCGGTCGACCTGGGCGCCGCCGTGAGCGACGACGCCTGGCGCCAGTGGCGTTACGACTGGGACGCCACCCCCGGACGCCACACGCTCACCGTCCGGGCCACCGACGGCACGGGCGAGACACAGACCGCCGAGCGGGCCGATGTGCTGCCCGACGGGGCCAGCGGCTGGATGTCGCTGGTCGTCAACGTCGACGGGGCCGCGGCGTGACCGCCCCGACCCCCGTCCGATCCACACCCAAGGAAGGAACCACAGCCATGCGTACCACCCGTATCGCTCGCGCCGTCGCCGCGCTGTTCGCCCTCTCGCTGCTCGCCGCCGCGTGCGGGGACGACTCGGGCTCCGACGACAGCGCGAACAGCGCCGCCAACTCCGCCAGCGACGAGATGGACAGCGGAGAAGGCGGCGGCGCCGGCGGCAGCACCGCCGCCCCGGCCGACTCGGCCATGATCTGCGATGCCGACGGCCTCGTGAACGCCGTCGAGTCGGGCCCCGACGAGGGCACGCTCACCGGCATGGTCGACGACCCGGTCGCCACCGCGGCGTCGAGCAACCCCGTGCTGACCACGCTGGTGACCGCGGTCGGCGATGCCGGCCTGGTCGACACGCTCAACTCGGCCGACACGCTGACCGTGTTCGCGCCGACCGACTGCGCCTTCGCCGCCCTCGACCCGGCGACACTCCAGGCCGCCCTGGCCGACCCGACCGGCCTGCTGACCCAGGTCCTCGGCTTCCACGTCGTGGCCGGCCAGCAGCTCTCGGCCGCCGACCTGGCGACGACGACCGAGGTGGAGACGTTCGGCGGCACGGTCCTGCCGATCGAGGCCGACGGCGACACGATCACCGTCGGCGGCGGTCAGGCCACGGTCGTGGTCCCCGACATCCAGACCGCCAACGCCACCGTGCACCTGATCGACCACGTGATGGTGCCCCCGGCCGGCTGAGCCGGGCGCGACGGGCCCGGGTCGACGACGACCCGGGCCCGCCCGCGTCAGGCCATCGTGAACGGCGGGTACTGGTCGGTCAGCAGGAAGACGTAGGCGCTGAGCCGGGTGTTCCAGCGCAGGAAGCCCTCGACGATCCGGGCCCCGAACACGGGCCAGCGGCCCGTGAACAGCACCACGAAGAACGCCACGAGCACGACGAAGATAGGCGAGCGATCGCCAGCAGGGTGATCACGACGAAGTGGGGGATCGCCAGGATCCACCGGAAGGCCGTCGTGAGCCGGTTCCGGCCTTCGAGCTCGAACTCGAGGTCGGTGCGGACCCCCGCGACCTCGCCGGGGTCGGCGGCCGCCATGTCGAAGGCGAACGGCGGGTACTCCTCCCGCATGAACCACTCATAGGCGTAGGTGCGGTTGGCGTAGCGGATGTACAGGGCCTGGAAGCCGGCCAGCCCCTCGGGCAGCCGCCCGGTGAACAGGATGGCGAACCAGGCGATGATCCCGACGATGCCGGCCACGAGGCCGAGCACGTTGAGCACGATGAGGTGGGGGATCACCAACAGCCAGTGCACGAGCGGGCGCCAGTTGGCGATGTGCTCGGCCGGTTGGATCTCCAGCGTGGCCGGATAGGCGGGTGCGGCGGGCTCCATGAGCGCCTCCTGATGAGGAACGACGCTGCGAAACTACACCCGTGTGACTAGTCGCCGGTGCCTTCCTCGACGAGCTCGACCAGCGTGCCGAACCCGCCCTTGGGGTGGAGGAACGCCACCGTCGTGCCCCGGCTGCCCGGGCGGGGGGCCTCGTCGATCGCCCGGCCGCCGCTGGCCTTGACCGCCTCCAGCGCGGCCGCGCAGTCCGCGACCCGGTAGCCGACGTGGTGCAGGCCCTCGCCCTTGCGCTCGAGGTACTTGGCGACCGGCGAGTCGGGCCGGGTCGGGGTGAGCAGCTGGATGTAGCTGTCGGACACCTTGATCAGGGCTTCCTCGACACCGTCGCTCTCGACCACCTCGCGGTGGGAGACCTCGGCGCCGTAGGTGTCGCGGTAGAAGGCGATCGCCGCTTCGAGGTCGTTGACCGCGATGGCGACATGGTCGATCTCGGTGAGCAGCACGCCGAAAACCTAGCCTTGGGCTCCGGGAGGGGTGCCAGACGATGGCTGCCAGACGATGACCGTGAGGGTGGGGTTCTACGGCGCCGGGTTCGTCAGCCGCTACCACGCGGCCCAGCTGGCGGCGAGCGGGGTGGACCACAAGATCGTGGCCGTCCACGACCCCGAGGCCGACCGGGCCGCGGCGTTCGCGGCCCGCCACGGGGCGGCCGCGGTCCGCGAGGAGGACGTCGTGGCGCTGGCCGACGCGGTCTACGTGACCACCTGGACGTCCGAGCACGCCCGCCTGGTCGAGCGGGCCGCGGCGGCCGGCGTCGCCGTGTTCTGCGAGAAGCCGCTGGCGGCCGACGCAACCACGGTGGCCCGGATGGTGGCGGCGGTCGAGGCGGCCGGCGTGGTCAACCAGGTCGGCCTCGTGCTGCGATACCTGCCGTCGTTCCGGTGGCTGCGCCAGCTGGTCCGGGACGAGCGGGCCGGCGAGGTGCTGGCGGTGGTGTTCCGCGACGACCAGTTCATCCCGAACCAGGGGATGTACGACTCGACCTGGCGGACCGACGCCGCCCGCGCCGGCCGGGGCACGCTCCTGGAGCACTCGATCCACGACGTCGACATCCTGCTGTGGCTGCTGGGCCCGGTGCGGGCGGCGAGCGCCACCACCCGCGAGGTGCACGGGCACCCGGGCATCGAGGACGTGGCGGTGGCCCGCCTCGACTTCGCCGGCGGCGCGGCGGCGACGCTCACGTCGGTGTGGCACGACGTGCTGGAGCGCCCGAGCCTGCGCCGGGTCGAGGTGTTCTGCTCGCGCCTCTACGCGGCGCTGGAGGGCGACTTCTTCGGCCCGGTGCGGTGGCGGTTCACCGGCGAGGACGAGCGGGTCCTCGGCGACGACGACCTGGCGGCGGCCGCGGCGGACGCCGGGGCGGGAGACACCGCCACGACCAACTCGGCCGCCGCGTTCCTGGACGCGGTGCGGGCCGGCTCGCCCGCGTCGCCGTCGTTCGCCGAGGCGCTCCCGGCCCACCGGGTGGTCGACGCGCTGTACGCCTCGGCGGCCGCCGGGGGCGGTGTCGTCGTCCCGGGCTGACCTGCGAGCATGGGGCGATGCCCCGCGTGGACGCCACCGTCGTCGTGCCGATCCCTGTCGATCGGGCGTTCGCGCTGTCGCAGACGTACGGCGAGCTGCGCTACCGCTGGGACCCGTTCGTGCGCGAGCAGCGCCTCCTGGACGGGGCCAGGGCGGCGGGCAAGGGCGTCCGCACCTGGACCCGGTCGCGCCACCGGCTGACGATGGTGTCCGAGTACGTGACGTTCCGGCCCCCGACGCACGTCGGCATGCGGATGGTCGAGGGCCCGTGGTTCTTCCGCACGTTCTCGGGCGGCTGGAACTTCGTCCCGGTCGAGGGCCAGCCGGGCCACACCGAGGCGACCTGGCGCTACAACTTCACGATCCGGCCCGGGTGGCTGGCGCCGGTCGCCGACCGCGTCGGCGTGTGGCTGCTCGGGCGTGACATCCGCCGGCGGCTGGACGCCTTCGCGGCCGCGTGCGCGGACCCGGGGATACTCTCACTAGTGAACTAACATCAATGATAGTATCTCTGATGTGAGTAGTGACTACTTCGTCGGGCGGCGGGCCGACATGGACCGGCTCGACGAGCACCTGGCCCGGGTGGCCGCAACCGGCCGGGGGCGGTTGCTGGCGCTGCAGGGCCGGCGGCAGGTCGGCAAGTCGACGCTGGTCACCGAGTTCCTTCGGCGCCACGCCGACGTCCCGTCGTTGTTCTTCACCGCGTCCCGGCAGGCGACGGCTGCCGACGACCTCGCCCGGTTCGCCGCCGACGCCGCGCGGGAGTCGACCCTGCCCGGCGTCGCCGGCCTGGCCGACGCGCCGGCCGCCAACTGGGAGGCGGCCCTGCGCCTCGTCATCGCTGCGCTGCCGCCGGGGCGGCCCGCGGTGCTGGTGCTCGACGAGTTCCCCTGGCTGCTGGAGAACGACCCCCACCTCGACGGCACCCTGCAGAAGCTGTGGGACACCGAGTTGGAGCGGCGTCCGGTGCTCGTGGTGCTCGTGGGGTCGGACCTGGCGATGATGGAGGCGCTGGTGGGCCACGGGCGCCCGCTGTTCGGGCGGGTGACGACGATGGTCGTGCGCCCCTTCGACCCCGCCGACACGGCGGCGATGCTCGGCGACGTGCCGGCGGTGGAGGCCGTCGACGCCCACCTCGTCACCGGGGGATATCCGCGGTTGCTCGCCGACCTCGCCGGGCGGCGGATGGCGACCTGGCTGCGGCACTGCTTCGCCGACGACACCAGCCCGCTGCTCGTGACCGGCGAGCGGATCCTGGCCGGCGAGTTCCCCGAGCACGCCCAGGCGCGGACCGTGCTGCTGGCCGTCGGCGCCGGCGCCCGGACGTTCGCCAACATCGCCCAGGCGGTCGGGATCCAGCAGGCGTCGCTCAACCGGTCCCTGCGCACCCTCGGCGAGTCGAAGCGGGTCGTCGCCCGCGACAGCCCCGTGGGGCCGGGGGCGCCGTCGGCGCCGCGGTACCGGGTGTCCGATCCGTACCTGCGGTTCTGGCTGCGGTTCTGCCTGCCGGCGCTGCCCGACGTCGCCCACGGGCGCGGTGACCTGGCGCTCGACCGCTGGCGCGACGGGTGGTCGGCGTACCGGGGGCAGGCCGTGGAGCCGCTCGTGCAGGACGGCGCTGACCCGGCTCGCCGCCGACGATCCCCGGCTAGGCGGCGCCGGGCTCGTCGGAGGGTGGTGGAACCGGACGAACAACCCGGAGATCGACCTGGTCGGCGTCGACCAACGCGGCCGCGTCGCGTTCACCGGGACGGTGAAGTGGCACGGGCGGCGGGCGGTCGACGAGCGCGACGTCGCGGCGCATCTCGCCGCGGTCGCCCGCATGCCCGCACTGGCGGGCGCGCCGGTTGTGGCCGTCACGGCCACCCGAGCGACCCCGGACGCAGCCGACCAACTCGCAGCCGTCTACACGCCGGCGGACCTCGTCGCCGCGTTTTCTACGCGGAAGCGGTCGCCATGACGACCAGTTCCGCGTAGAAACGGACAGAGTTACAGCTCGCCGCGGGCGTGGCGCTGGAAGAGCGTGATCTTGTCCTCGCCGACCCTGGCCCGCTTCTCGGGGTCGGTGATGCCCTGGCCCGCCTCCGGGGCCAGGCACAGCACCGCCAGCTTGCCCTCGGCCTCGTTGCGGTGGACCGCCCTCGCCGCCTCGCCCACCTGCTCCAGCGGGTAGACCGCGGACATGACCGGCTGGATGGCGCCCCGGTCGATCAGGCGGTTCATCTCCCAGGCTTCCTGGTAGTTGGCGAAGTGGCTGGCGACGATGCGCTTCAGCTTCATCCACAGGTGGCGGTTGTCGTACTCGATCATGAAGCCGCTGGTCGCCGCACACGTGACCACGGTGCCGCCCCGCTTGGCGATGAACACCGACGCGCCCATGGTCTGGCGACCCGGGTGCTCGAAGACGATCTCGGGGTCGTCGCCCACCAGCCCGCGGACCTTCTTGCCCAGGCGGCGCCACTCGCCCTCGTCCTGGGTGTGTTCGTCCTTCCAGAACTGGTAGCCCTCGGCCCGGCGGTCGACGACGTGCTCGCAGCCCATGGCGTTGAGCAGCTTCACCCGGCTCTCGCTCGACACGACGCCCACCGGGGTGCCGCCGCCGTTGAGCACCAGCTGGGTCGCGTAGGCGCCGATGCCGCCCGTGGCGCCCCAGATGAACACGTTGTCGCCCTGCTTCATCCTGGCGGCGTGGCGGCCGACGAGCATGCGGTAGCTCGTGGATGCGCACAGGCCGTTGACCGCCGCCTCCTCCCACGTGAGGTGGCTGGGCTTGGGCATGAGCTGGTTGGCCTTGACGATCGACAGGTCGGCGAGGCCGCCGAAGTTGGACTCGAAGCCCCAGATCCGCTGGTTCACCGCCAGCATCGAGTCGTCGTGGCTGGAGGGGTCCTGATCGTCGACGAAGTTGCAGTGAACGGTCACCCGGTCGCCCGGCTTCCAGTTCCGCACCGCCGAGCCGACCTGCAGGACCACCCCCGACGCGTCGGAGCCGACCACGTGGTAGTCCTGCGCGTGGCGGGCGCCCCAGACCGACTCGCGCCCCAGGCGGTCGAGGAAAGCGAACGTGGGCAGCGGCTCGAAGATCGACGTCCAGACCGTGTTGAAGTTGATCGCACTCGCCATGACCGCGATGTAGACCTCGTCGGGCGCCAGCTCCGGCGTCGGGACGTCCCCGACGTGCAGCGAACGGCGGGGATCCTTGTCCTCCGACTCGACGCCGTCCCACATCGCCTGCTCCTCGCGGAGGACGTGGGCGGCCCGGTAGCTCTCGGGAATGGGCAGCGCGGCGATCTCGTCGCCCGAGGCGCCCCCCTGGATTGCCTCGAGGATGTCCTGCATGGCCGGTCAAGCTACTGGTGGGTCACCCTCCGGCCCAAGACCGGACTTCGGCGGAAATGTGACCGGCCGGTAGGCTCGGAGGCCAGAGACGTCCTTCGACGAGGGGGAGGCCCACGATGGCTGGTTCGGTGATCCTGGCGGGTGCGCGCACCCCGATCGGCAAGCTCTCCGGCGCGCTCGGCGGCTTCGCGGCGACAGATCTCGGCGGGTTCGCCATCAAGGCCGCGCTGGACCGGGCCGGCGTCGCCCCCGACCAGGTCGACTACGTGTTCATGGGCCAGGTGCTCCAGGCCGGCACCGGCCAGATCACCGCCCGCCAGGCCGCCGCCAACGCCGGCGTGCCGATGACCGTGCCCGCCACGACCGTCAACAAGGTGTGCCTGTCGGGCCTCAACGCCATCTTCCTCGCCGACCT
Source organism: uncultured Acidimicrobiales bacterium (assembly GCA_963830865.1). GTDB lineage: Bacteria > Actinomycetota > Acidimicrobiia > Acidimicrobiales > VFJN01 > ZC4RG19. Next base: position 96,118 of record CAWHNU010000009.1, read on the forward strand.
GATGATCCAGGCCGGGCTGGCCGACATCGTCGTCGCCGGCGGCATGGAGTCGATGACCCAGGCGCCCTACCTGCTGCCCGGCGCCCGCGAGGGCTACCGCATGGGCGACCGCAGCGTCGTCGACTCGATGATGTACGACGGGCTGTTCTGCGCCTTCGACCAGGTGGCGATGGGGGCGGGCACCGAGAAGTACGCCGCCTCCGCCGGCCTGGAGCGCCAGCCCCAGGACGAGCTGGCCGCCAAATCGCACGAGCGGGCCGCCGCCGCGATCAAGGAGGGCCGCATGGCCGACGAGATCGTGCCGGTCGAGGTGCCCCAGCGCCGGGGCGACCCGATCGTCGTCGACACCGACGAGGGCGTGCGGCCCGGCACCACCGTCGAGTCGCTGGGCGCGCTGCGGCCGGCGTTCGACAAGGCGGGCAACATCACCGCCGGCAACGCCTCGCAGATCTCCGACGGCGGCGCCGCCGTGATCGTGACGTCCAAGGCCGCCGCCGAGCGCCTCGGCGCCGAGCCGCTGGGCGAGATCGTCGGCTACGGCCAGGTGGCCGGCCCCGATCCCTCGCTGCTCACCCAACCGTCGCGGGCGATCAACGCCGCGCTCGCCGGCGCCGGGAAGTCGGTGTCCGACGTCGACCTGTTCGAGCTCAACGAGGCGTTCGCCGCCGTCGGTGTCGCCTCGATGGCCGACCTCGGCATCAGCGACGACGTCGTGAACGTGAACGGCGGGGCGATCGCCCTCGGGCACCCGGTCGGGATGTCCGGCACCCGCGTGGCGCTGACGCTGATGCACGAGCTTCGCCGCCGCGGCGGCGGGCTCGGCGCCGCCGCGCTGTGCGGCGGCGGCGGCCAGGGCGACGCCATCCTGCTCTCGGTCTGAGGGGCTGTTCTTCGTTCTGGCGTCAGCAGTGGTTGATCTCCAACCACTGTCTGAGCCGATACGCGTCAGCACGACCAACTCCAGGTATCGACGCTCTCCGACGCCGAGCACCACTTCTCCGTCGTCGCCTCCGACGGACTGAACGACTCCGACCCCTCGGACGAAGTGACGTCGATGCCTGCAGCATGAACGGTGAGACGATCGCCGCGCTCTGGCCGGCAGGGAGACGCATCGTCGTCGCTACTCCGATGTGATGCGCTAGGCATGCGCGTCATGCGCATCACGGTGGCGATCGACGACAGCCTCCTGGCGACCGCCAGGGAGAGGGCGGCGGTGCAGGGTGTGAGCCTCGGCCACGTGATCGAGGACGGCCTCCGGGTGCTGCTCGGTCGCGGCGCGGGGGACAACCGGCCCGAGATCCCGATCATCGACGGCCGCGGTGGGGTGCGGCCAGGGGTCGACATGACGTCCAACCGGGCGCTCCTCGAGCTGCTGGACGACGGGTGAGAGCTCGACGTCCGCCTCGTGCCGTCGCTCCGGTGCGGGACGGCTACGTCGTCGCCGTCCCGGACACCGCGATCTCGTTGGTGGCGGTTCCCAGCGTGTTGTCGGGCGAGCACGGGGTGCTCAGCGTCGCCGCGATGGTGCCCGTGCCCTGGAACGCGACCGCGCGCCAACGGTCGCCGGCGAGGCGGGCGTCGATCACCGGCATCGTCGCCTGCACGACGTCGCTGCCGACACTGGCCACGACCACGTTGCCGTTCTCGTCCTTGCAGGGCACGGGCAGGGTCAGGGTCAGCGTGAGCGCGCCGTCCGCGATGCGGGCCGTGCCGGTGGCGCCCTCGCTGCTGGTCACGGCCATGTCGCAGGGCAGCGTCACGCACGCGCTGCCGTCGATCGTGAGGTTGGCGGAGTAGGTCCCGTCATCGACGTGGTACTGGAGCTCCTCGGGGATGGCGTCGCCGGTCGGCTCGGACGTGATCTTGATGTTGATCAGGTAGCCGCCGTCCACGATCGAGCCGGCCTTGACGCCCACGGTGTCGGACTCGCCGGGGGCCCGGAGGTCGGCGTCCTTGTCGGCGTCGAGGTTCTGCTGCGCCCAGTCGGACGGGCCGGCGCTGGTGAGCAGGCTGAGGTTGTCGGCGCTCTCGATCGACACCTTCTCGTTCTCGCCCGGCGTCGCCACGCTGCCGCCGGTGGTGGTCAGCGTGACGCCGCCCGCCGGGGCCTCGATCGAGCAGGTGGATGTGCAGTCGATCGCGACAGGGTTGCCGCTGGTGGCGACGGTGCCGCCCGGCACGGTGAACGTGATGGCCTCGGAGCCGAGCTGGCCGGCGGGATTGACCCACGTGCGGCCGCCGTCGATCTGGACGGCAGGCTTGTGCGACCCGCCGCGCCGGCCGAGGTCGCTGAACGTCAACGACGCGCCGCGATCGAACCGAGCCACCCCGCCGCCGTCCAGATCGATCGTGACGGTGGAGTCGTCCTTGGCGGCGATCACCCAGCCGGCGAGCACGTCCTCGCCGACCTCGAGCGCTCGACCGTCGGCGCCGGTCTCGGTGACGACCGAGGCGGCGCGCCCGGTGGCGGAGATGCGCCCGAACGAGAAGTCCTCGGGCTCGTCCCCGCCCCCGAGCACGGCGACCAGGCCGCCGACCAGCGCCAGAACGGCCAGCACGGCGAGCGCGATGAGCCCGACCTTCCGGCCGTTGCGGCCGCCGGCGGGCGATTCGACCATCGGAGGCGGCTCGACGGGCGCCTGGTAGGCGTCGGACACCGGCGCCGAGTAGGCCGGCGACCGCGGCGGCGCGCCGCCCAGCAGCGCGCTCGGCACCTCGGCGGGATCGGGCGCCGGCGGCTCGGCGGGCGGCGACCACCCCACGGGGTCTCCGTAGCGCACCGTCCCGGTGGCCTCGTCGGTCACCCAGGTGCGGGAGGGTGGGTCGGCCGCACCCGCGCCGTCGGGCCGACCGGGGTCGGCGGGGGTCCAGGGCTCGTCCGGCGGCGGCAGTGGCCCGCCGTCCGGCGTGGGCGGTGCCCACGCCGCACCCGGCGCCGCGTCCGGTAGGGAGGACGGCCACGTGTACCGGCCGTCGTCGGCGGGACCGGGGGAGGGGGTCCAGGGCTCGTGCCCGTCGCCCGGCGGTGCGGCTGGCGCGGGCGGCGCCCATTCGCCACTGCCGGCACCGTTGCCGGCGGGCGGAGCGGCCCAGGCTCCTGCTGCGGCACCGGCGGCACCGGCGGCGGGCGGGTCGGCCCAGCCTCCTGCACCGGCGCCGCCGGCCGCGGGTGGGGCGGCCCAGTCGCTGGCAGCGACGGCACCGGCGGCGGGTGGGGCGGCCCAGTCGCTGGCGCGGTCGCCCGCGGCAGGCGGGCCCCACGCGTCCGGGCGGTCGTCGGTGGCGGGTGGGGCGGCCCAGTCGCCGGTGCGGTCGCCGGGCTCGGGCGGGGCCCATGTGTCGCGGCGCTCGTCCGTCTCGGGCGGCGGCCAGTCGCCCGCCTGTGGTTGCTGGCCGGCGTCGGGGCCGGCGGCGATCCAGGAGTCCTCGTCCGGATCGGGCGGTGGCGGCCACACGTCGCCGGCCGGGGACTGGACCGGGGCGGACTCGGCCGCTGCCGTCGGGTCGGTGCCCGCGATCGGCTCGGCGGGCTCGGGGTCGGCCGGTCCCGGCGCCTCCCACGGGCGGCCCATGGCGACGGGGCGCCAGCCGTCGTCGTCGACACCCGCGGCGGCGACCGGGGGCACGGGCGGCGGCGGTGGTGGCCAGCTGCCGTCCTCGGGCCAGGTCTGGTCCTGGGCCGGCGGCGCCCACTCGTCCGGCGCGTCCGGTGCGCCCGGCGGGGCGGCGTCCGGCGGAGGCCCGTCGGCGGCCGCCTCGGCGTGCTCGTCCCGCGCCGCGTCGCTGGCCGCGCCCTCGGCCGTCCTCCACTCGTGTTCAGGGGGCGGGGATGCACTCGTCATGTCGCTCTCCCTCTCCCATGATCGCCGCTCGCCGTCACCCGAGCGCGACCAAGAGCCCTTCGCAGGTGCGTATCACCACACGGGCTGCGTCCGCCACCTCCCGTGACGACATCGGACTCTCCGCGCGACGTTGCCAGCGTCCGATGGCATTCTGCAACGCCCGGCGCACCTCCGACACATCGGCCTCCGGGCTGAGCCCCAGCCGCACGTGCAGGGAACTGCCCTCCGCGCCCAGCAGGCGCTCCATCTCGGCCGCGTCGGCGGGCTTGACCTTGATGCCCCCGGCCCGCAGGGCGTTCATCAGCCGGATCTCGGCGAACTCGTGCGCCGCGGACGTGATGCGCTCCAGCTCGGACGCCAGCACGTCGCCGCCGCCCACCGGGAACTCGTGCAGCACCGCTTCCAGCGCCAGCAGGGCGGACCGCGCCTTGAGCACGTCCCGCCGCTGGGCGAACTGGCTGAGCAGCACGTCCCGCAGCTCGACCAGCCCGCTGCGCCGCACCAGCTCGGTCGACAGCACCGTCGCCGTGGCCGCCGCGCCCTGGCGGATCAGCGCCACCGCCAGCCGCACGCCGAACAGCCCGAACCGGTCGAGGAGGTGCTCGCGGTCCATCGACGTCAGCGGGATCGGCGTGGACGCCTGCACGAACCGGTCGGCCGACAGGAACAGCGCCTCGACGTCGTCGCGAGGCGCGCTGGCGATGGCGTCGAGCGCCTTGTACTCGGACTCCCGCAGCGTCGCCCCCGACTGGGCCAGCAGGCCCGCCACCGGCACGACGGTCTGGGCGAGCCGCCGGACCTTGGGGTCCTGGCGGTAGCGGGCGGCGATGCGCTGGGCCGAGGCCATCGAGTCGATGCGGCCGACGCCGACCTCGTCGGCGCGCGACAGCACCGCCACCGCGTTGACGGGCGTCGCCTGCGAGAACTCCTCGTCGTGGAACGCCTCCAGGAAGTTGATGTCCGAGGCGTGCAGGTGGCGCATCAGATAGAGCACGGCGTCGGCCGGGGTGACCTGGTCGTCGCCCGGGGTCAGGAACGCGGTGGTGCGAGCCGACACGTCGGCCGACAGCGACGCGATCCCCGGCGTATCGATCAGCGTCATCTGGCGCAGCGACGACGACGGCCACTCGATGACGAGCCGTGAGACCTCGTCGGCGTCCTCGCCGCCCAGGTCGATGGAGATGGCGCCGCCGTCGCGAGTGAAGGGGACCTGGCGGGGCTCGCCCACCTTGGGCTCCAGCGTCGCCCGGTAGGTGATGCCGTCGCGGTACCAGGTGACGATGCGCGTGCACTCGCCGGCGTCGGTCGGCGCCAGCTCCTCGCCCACGAGGGCGTTGAGCAGGGTCGACTTGCCGGCCTTGACCTTGCCGGCGATCGCCACCCGCAGCGGCTCGTCGAGCCGGTCGAGCACCGCCTGGAGCCGCGCCCGGGCGGCGGGCGTGCCCGCGTAGATCTGGGTGGCCTGTTCGAGCAGGGCACGCACGCCGTCGAGGACCGGCGTGCGCTGGCGGCCGTTCACGAGCCGGCCCTCGCCGCGGCCTTGGCGGTGCCACCGCGGCGGCCGGCCTTCAGGTCGGGCGCCACCGCGTAGGCCTTGTCGCGCAGCACCCCGATGCGCTTGAGCTCGGCGTCGACGTCGCGCATCCGCTTCTGGCGGGTGCTCTCGTCGGAGCGGACGGCCTGCTGCGCCGCGGCCAGCGCCTCGCTCGTCGAGCGGTGCAGCTCCTCGGCCCGCGCGGCGAAGTAGTCGCGCATGCGCCGCTGGACCTGGCGCAGCGTGTCCCGCGAGTCCTTGCCCACCACGAAGGAGACCTCGTCGGTGTACTTGCGCAGCGCCTGGCGGGCCTGGTTGCGCCGCACGGTGAGCTGGCGCTCCTTCTCGCCCTTCAGCGCCTGGCGCCCCATGAACAGGCCGATGATGATCGTGGCCGGGTTGGCGACCGCCAGCCCGGCGAGCCCGGCCATGCGGCCCAGCATCCCGAACATGAGCAGGCCGCCATAGCTGCCGCGCAGCGCCGAGAAGCCCTGGGTGGCGATGCCCATCTTGTGCACGTCGATCTGGGTGTCGGAGTCGATCGTCGTCAGCACGTCGGTGGGGTTGGCGACGTCGAGGTCGACCACGAGGTTGGCCCCGTCCTCGCCGAAGTGCTCGGCCACCCGGGCCGTGAGCTGCTGGGCCCGGCCGACGAGGAACGCGTAGTTGCCGACGACGTCGGCGGCCACCCGGCGGTAGAGCCAGGCCTGGAACTCGTCCCAGGCGTCGGCCGGGTCGCTGGTGTCGAGCGCCTCGTCGGCCTGGCGGACCAGGCTGCGCAGCCGCGCCCGCAGGTCGTGCTCGATGTCGGCCTGGAGGTCGACGATGCCGTCGCTGAGCGTCTGCTGCCACTTCGACACGCCGCTACGCAGCCGCTCGGCCCGGCCCTTCAGCTCGGTGAGGTTGGCGACCTGGGCCTGGGCATGCTCGGGGTCGGTGAGCGCCTGGCGCTCGTTGTGGAACTGGGTCTCCAGCAGCGTCGCCACCGCCACCACGTTGCTGGCCGCGGCCCGCACGCTGAGCTTCTCGGCGTTGCCCGCGATCTGGTTCTGGAGGTAGCCGGCCAGGGCCGGGAAACCCGACTCGCGGTTGAGGTCCCGGTCGTTGGTCCGCAGGGCGTGGATGCGCAGCGACGACGACGCGCACATGATCTCGAACGGCATGCCGGCCCGCTCCAGGTGCTCGGCGTCGAGGTCGCGGATCTTGCGCCAGGCCGGGTAGAAGTCGGTCTTGGTCAGCACGCACGCGACGTTCGGGCACATCTTGCGGGCCGTATCGAGGAACTCGAGCTCGGGGGCGGTGAACTCCTGGCTGGCGTCGGTCACGAACACCACCGCGTCGGCCATCGGCAGCGCCCCGATCGTCGCCGCGCTGTGGGTCGAGCCCAGCCCGCCGACTCCCGGCGTGTCGACGATGACCAGCCCGTCGGCGAGCAGCTTGCGGGGGAGCTTGACCTCGACCGAGCTGACCCGGCGCTCGCCGGACGGGTCGGCCGCCTCGGTCACGTGCCGGGCCACCTGCTCGACCGCGATCTCCTGGCGGACCGGCACCCGTTCGGGGTCGGAAGGATCGCCGCCCGGGTCGAGCAGCACCGCGGCGGTCGGCGGCTCGCCGTAGCCGATGGCGGTGGGCACGGCGGTGGCGATGTCGTCGTCGACCGGGCAGACCGGGGCGTTCAGCAGGGCGTTGACGAGCGACGACTTGCCTTGCTTGAACTCGCCCACGACGAACACGTGGAAGGCGGGATCGGACAGCCGCTTGCGCGTCACGGCGAGCCGTTCGGCCAGGTCGGCACGGCCGTACGCGGTTGCGGCCCGATGCCCGAGGTCGACGACCGACAATGCCTGCTGGACGGTTGCCGACCGCTCGCCGGCATCGGGATTCCCCGCCATTCTGCGCAACTCCTTGTGCCGCGCAACGCTAACCCACATCCGGGGGGGCTACGGACCGCGCGCGCCCGGGTCCCCGCCGAGGGGAAGCGGGGACCTGCGGGCGTCCGATGGGCCGGTGGGACCGGCCGATCAGCGGTCAGACGTCGAGCACGTCGTTGTCCTCGATCGTCGTGTCGGTCGTGACGTCGATCGCCGTGTCGATGGCGGAGTGGTCGTCGTTGAAGCTGCCGGCGACGTCGTAGGTGGTGTCGACGGAGTTGTCGGTCAGGTCGACGTCGGTGTCGAAGCTGCCCTCGGTGTCGAAGCTGTCGTTCACCGAGTTGTCGGTCAGGCCGGCCTGGTCGCCGTCGCCGCCGACCTGGACGGTGCCGGCGTTGTCGTCGACGTCGACGTACTGGTCCTCGGCGCTGGAGGTCGAGCCCTCGCCGAAGGCGACCGACGAGCCGTCGACGGCGTCGATGTCGACGTCGTCGGATGTCACGGTGCCGCCGTCGCCAATGGCCGACTCGTCGATGTCGCTGTGGTCGATCTGGGTCAGGTCGCCGTCGCCCTGGTTGAGGGAGATGTCGCCGTCGCCCCCGTCGACCAGCGTGCCGTCGCCGAGCACGGCGTTGTCGGCCTCGACGTTGGTGGCGTCGCCGTCACCGAACGCGGCCGCGCGCACGTCGGAGTCGCTGATCACCGCGTTGCCGTCGCCGATGACCCCGCCGTCGACGTCGCCCGTCACCGACTCCTCGACGTCGCCGGTGGCGACGGTCGAGTCGGTGATGTCGCCGCCGGCCTGCACGGCGCCGTCGCCGGTCGAGACCTGCGACCCGTCCCCGGCGGCGACGGCCCCGTCGCCCGAGACGACGTCGTTGTCGAAGTCCTGGGTGACGTCGCCGAAGACCGTCATGTCCTGGTTCACCGACTGGTCGACGGTGGTGTCGCGGTCGTCGACGATCGTGGTGTCGTTGTCCTCGTAGGTCTGCTGGGTGACGTTGGTGACCGTCGTGAAGTAGTTGAGCTGCTGGACTGCGGCCTCCAGCGGATCGGCCGAGGGGTCGGGCGGCGGCGGGGGCGGCAGCGTCGCGACGTGCGCCGCGATCGGGGAGGCGGCCAGGGCGCTGGCCGCACCGGCGCCCGCGGGTGCGGGCAGCCCGTAGGCGGCGCGTACCGCGTCGGCCTGCTCGGGCGGCAGCGAGCCGCACAGCCCGGGAAGCGCCGCGAGCACGTCGTCGGCCGTCAGTCCCTCGAGCCCGTGCTCGGTCAGGTAGGCGGTCGGGTCGGTCTCGAACTCCGTGCGCTGGTCTTCGTCACGGAACAGGTCGAGGAGTAGGTCGATGACGCTCATGTCGGGATTCCCCTGCTGGTCTTGCCTCCGCCCGCTCGGGAGGCCGTGGTCGCAAGGTACGACCGGAGGGGGGCGGGGGCATCGGGGATCCCCCCGCGCCGGTGGGGTCCGACCCCCATAGCCGGGCTGCGGCCGGGCGCGCCGGAGCCCCGGCGACGCTGCCGGGGCTCCGGGTGGGGACGCGTGGCCCCGGCGTCGTCGCCGGGGCCACGGGCTTGGGGGATCAGAGGACGTCGATGCCGTCGTTGTCCTCGATCGTCGTGGTCTGGTCGACGTCGACGTCGGTGTCGATGCTGGAGTGGTCGTCGTTGAAGCTGTCGGTGGCCTCGAACGTGTCGGTGGTCGAGTTGTCGGTGACCTCGACCGAGTAGTTGCCGCTGTCCTCGACGTCGAAGCTGTCGTTGACCGAGTTGTCGGTGACACCGGTCTGGTCGCCGTCGCCGCCGACCTGGACGGTGCCGTAGTTGCCCTCGATCGAGACGTCCTGGTCCTCGGCGCTGGAGGTCGAGCCCTCGCCGAAGGCGACCGACGAGTTGGCGTCGGCGTCGATGTCGACGTCGTTGGACGTCACGGTGCCGCCGTCGCCGATCGCCGACTCGTCGATGTCGGAGTTGGAGATCTGGGTGAGGTCGCCGTCGCCCTGGTTGAAGCTGATGTCGCCGTCGCCGCCATCGACCAGCGTGCCGTCGCCCAGCACCGCGTTGTCGGCCTCGACGTTGGTGGCGTCGCCCTCGCCGAAGCTGGCGGCGCCGACCGTCGAGTCGTCGATGACCTGGTTGCCGTCGCCGACGATGCCGTCGGTCACGTCGCCGGTCAGCGAGCCGCCCACGTCGCCGGTGGCGATGGACGAGTCGCTGATGTCGCCGCCGGCCTGCACCGCGCCGTCCCCGGTGTTGACCTGCGCCCCGTCGCCCGCGGCGACGGCCCCGTCGCCCGAGACGACGTCGTTGTCGAACTGCTGGTCCACGTCGCCGAACACGGTCATGTTCTGGTTGACCGACTGGTCGACCGTGGTGTCGCTGTCGTCGATCGTGGTGACGTCGTTGTCCTCGAAGTTCTGCTCGGTGAGGTTGACGACGCTCTGGTAGTGGTTGATCGAGGCGATGGCCTCGGACAGGCCGCCGTCGTCGACCCCCCCGCCGTAGCCACCGCCGCCGCCGGCGTGCGCCGGGGGCGGGGGCAGCGTCACGTTGCCGCTGCCGGAGAAGTTGGCCGCGCCGCCCTGGCTGGCGCCGCCCTGGTTGCCGTTGATGGCCTCCAGCAGGCGGGGCATCTCGGCCTCGACGTCGGCGCTGGTGACGTTCACGAGCCCGTTCTGGGCCAGGAAGCCCTCGGGGTCCGACTGGTAGGCCTCTTGCGTGTCCGAGTCGGTGAAGATGCCGATGAGGGCGTCGAGGAGGGACATGGGATTCGTGCTCCTGGTTTCGGGCCACCCGCCTCTCGAGCGACCGTTCGTGTGGTGCACCGTACGGAGCGACCGCGCCCGGTCCATCGGGGAACCCCCCGTCCCCCGGAGGGGGTTCCGTAGGGGGTGGCGCCGCAGCCCCTACGGGCCAGGGCGCGGCGCCAGGCGGAGCTAGAACAAGCCGATGTCGGTGTCGGCGGGGTCGTCCAGCTCGCCGAAGCCACCGGGCTCCTGCGCCCCGAACCCGCCGTCGTCCGCGTCGAAGTCTTCGTCGTCCGCGTAACCGTCGTCGTCCGAGTCGCCGGGTTCCAGGCCGCCGCCGGCGTCGAGGTCGAACGCGTCGACGAGCCCGTCGCCGTCCGCGTCGGGGCCGAGGCCGCCGCCGTCGAGGTCGTCGACGCCGTCGAGGTCGACGTGGTCGGCGATGCCGTCGCCGTCCCGGTCGAGGCCCGGCTCGGTGCCCAGGTGGCCGGCGTCGCCCTGCGGCGGCTCGCCGACCCCGAAGCTGAGGGTGGCGACGTCGTCGGCGTCGAGGTCGATCACGATCGGCTCGTCGCTGTAGGCCCCGCCGGGGGCGTCGTCGAACGCGTCGTCGAACGCGTCCGCGTCGAGGTCGGCGGCGTCGAGCCCGTGCGAGCCGAACGCCGCGCCGTCGGCGTCGGACCCGAGGGCGCCGAAGGGCTCGTGGCTGGCCGCCGCCCACGCGGCCTGGGCCTGGTCGGGCGGCAGGGTGTCGGCCACCAGGCCGAACGCCTCGGACAGGTCGGCGGGATCGACGTCGTCGTAGCCGTACTGCTGCAGGTACGCGCCGGGGTCTGCGTTGTAGGCGGCCTGTTCGGCCGGGTCGAGCATCACGCCCCGCAGCACGTCGAGCAGTGACATGCCGTCCATCCTGTCCTCCTGGCTGAGTGCCCCGGCGGCGATCGGGGACACCTCCACGCTAGGAGCAGAAGGGCCCGGGGGCATCGGGGAACACCCCGGGGTGCCCCCGATCAGACCCGTCGGGGTGGCCGAATCGTCACAGGCGATGTTTGACAGTTGCGCCGCGTTGCACTTCAACTGTCGCCGATGTCCTCGCTCGTTATCGTCGAGTCGCCGGCCAAGGCGCGCACCATCGCCCGGTTCCTGGGGGGCGATTTCGTCGTGGAGGCGTCGATCGGCGCGATCCGGGACCTGGAGCCGAAGGGCCTGGCGGTCGACATCGACGACGAGTTCCGACCGACCTACGTGGTCCCACCGGCCAAGCGGGACGTGGTCAAGCGGCTGCGGACCGCGCTCAAGGGCGCCGACCGCCTCCTTCTCGCCACCGACGAGGACCGCGAGGGCGAGGCGATCGCCTGGCACCTCGTCGAGGTGCTCAAGCCGTCGGTCCCGATGGCGCGGATGGTGTTCCACGAGATCACCCGCGACGCCATCGAGCAGGCCGTCGACCAGTCGCGCGACATCCACGCCGGTCTGGTCGACGCGCAGGAGGCCCGGCGCATCGTCGACCGCCTCTACGGCTACCCCGTGTCCGAGGTGCTGTGGCGCAAGGTGGCGACCGGCCTGTCCGCCGGGCGGGTGCAGAGCCCGGCGGTGCGGCTCGTGGTCGAGCGGGAGCGCGAGCGCATGGCGTTCGTCGCCGCCGGCTACTGGGACCTGGTGGCGGCATTCCCGTCGGCGCCGTCGTTCTCGGCCACGCTGGTGGGACTCGACGGGACCCGGGTCGCCACCGGCAAGGACTTCGACAGCCAGGGCCGCGTCGCCCGCGACGACATCGTCGTGGTCGACGAGACCGCGGCCCGGGCGCTGGTGGGGGCGCTGGACGGGGCCACGTACACGGTCTCGTCCGTCGATGAGCGTCCCTACCGCAGCTCGCCCAAGGCGCCGTTCATCACCTCCACGCTGCAGCAGGAGGGCGGGCGCAAGCTGGCCATGTCCTCGGGCCAGGTGATGCGGACGGCCCAGGGCCTGTACGAGCGGGGCTACATCACCTACATGCGGACCGACTCGGTCACGCTGTCGGAGGAGGCCGTCGCCGCGGCCCGCACCCAGGTGCGGGAGATGTACGGCGGCAACTACCTGACCGACCGCCCCCGCCAGTACCGCAGCACGGTGAAGAACGCCCAGGAGGCCCACGAGGCCATCCGCCCGGCGGGCCAGCGGTGGCGCACCCCCGAGCAGCTCCAGGGCGAGCTGCGGGGCGCCGACCTGCGGCTCTACGACCTGATCTGGAAGCGGACCCTGGCGTCGCAGATGGCCGACGCGGTGGGCAAGACCGTGTCGGTGCGGATCGTGGCGCCGCTGGCCGCACTCGACGCCGCCGGCTCGCCGACCACGACCGAGTGGGCGGCGTCGGGCCGCACGATCACGTTCCCGGGCTACCTGCGGGTCTACGTCGAGGGATCGGACGACCCCGAGGCCGACCTCGACGACCGCGAGCGCCTGCTGCCCGACCTGGCGGTCGACCAGGTCCTGCCCGACCCGGCGGTCGAGCCGGTCGGCCACACGACGCAGCCGCCGGCCCGCTACACGGAGGCGTCCCTCGTCAAGCGGCTGGAGGAGCTCGGGATCGGGCGGCCCTCGACGTGGGCGTCGATCATGCAGACGATCCAGGATCGCGGCTACGTGTGGAAGAAGGGCCAGGCGCTCGTCCCGTCCTGGTCGGCGTTCGCGGTCGTCCAGCTGCTGGAGGGCCACTTCCGCCACGAGGTCGACTACGCCTTCACCGCCCGCATGGAGGACCAGCTCGACGAGATCGCCACGGGGTCCCGGGACCGGGTGCCCTTCCTCCACGCGTTCTGGTTCGGCAACGGCGCCGAGGGCCTGACGACGCTGATCGATCTGGCGATGGCCAACGCCGACCCGGCCGTCGTCAACGCGATCCCGCTGGGCAAGGACGACGACGGCGAGCTGGTCGTGGTGCGCAACGGCCGCTACGGGCCGTACGTCAAGCGGGGCGACGACACCGCCTCGGTGCCGCCCGACGTGGCGCCGGACGAGCTGACGGTGGCCCGGGCGCTGGAGCTGCTGGCGGCGCCCAAGGGCGACGAGCCGGTGGGCACCGACCCCGAGACCGGGCTGCCGGTGTACGTGAAGACCGGGCGCTACGGGCCGTATGTCCAGCTCGGCGACACCGACACCCTGCCCGAGGGCACCCGGCCGAAGATGGCGTCGCTGTTCAAGACGATGTCGCCGTCGTCGCTCGCGCTGGAGGACGCGCTGCGGCTGCTGTCGCTGCCACGGACCGTGGGCAGCGACCCGGCGACCGGCGAGGAGATCGTGGCGCTGAACGGGCGCTACGGGCCGTACGTGAAGAAGGGCGACGACACGCGCAGCCTGGCGACCGAGGACGAGCTGTTCACGGTGACGGTCGACTCCGCGCTGGCGCTGTTCGCCGAGCCCAAGCGCCGGGGCCGCCAGGCGGCCGCCGCGCCACTGCGGGAGCTGGGACCCGACGCGGTGTCCGGCAAGCCGATGGCCGTGAAGGACGGGCGCTACGGCCCGTACGTGACCGACGGCGAGACCAATGCCTCGCTGCGCACCCGCGACGGCGACACGGTCGAGGGCCTGACGCCGGAGCGGGCGTCGGAGCTGCTGCAGGCGCGGCGGGACGCGGGGCCGACCCCGCGCAAGTCGGCGGCGAAGAAGGCGCCCGCCAAGAAGGCGGCGGCGAAGAAGGCCTCCGCCAGGAAGGCGGCGGCGAAGAAGGCGCCCGCCAAGAAGGCGGCGGCGAAGAAGCCCAGGAAGTCGTCCTCGTAGCGCGCGATGCCCCGGTTCATCGTCTTCGAGGGCGGAGAGGCCAGCGGCAAGTCGACCCAGTCCGCCCGGCTGGCGGAGCGGCTCGGTGCGGTCCACACGCGCGAGCCCGGCGGCACCGACATCGGCGCGGCCCTCCGCGACCTCCTGCTCGACGCCGGCACGTCCGGCCTCGACGACCGCGCCGAGGCGCTGCTCATGGTGGCCGACCGGGCCCAGCACGTCGCCGAGGTGATCGACCCCGCGCTGAAGGCGGGACGCCACGTGGTGTCCGACCGCTACTTCGGGTCGACCCTGGCCTACCAGGGCTACGGGCGCGGCCTGCCCGTGGTCGAGCTGCGCCAGCTCACGGCGTGGGCCTCCGGCAACCTGTGGCCCGACCTCGTCGTGCTGCTGGACGTGCCGCGGGAGGTGGCGGTCACCCGGTCCGGGCGGCGGCCGGACCGGCTGGAGGCCGCGGGCGAGGCGTTCCACGATCGCGTGCAGCGCGGCTACCGGGCCCTGGCCGCCGCGGACGCCGCCCGCTGGGTCGTCGTCGACGGCACGGCGCCCCCCGGCCACGTCGCCGCGGCGGTGTGGGCGGCCGTCACGACCCGGCTGCCCGACCTCGCCCGGCTGCCCTCGCCCGCCCGCCCCGAATGAGCCCGCGCCGCGGGCAGACTGGCGTCGTGAGCACGACGGCGACCTCGGCCTCGACCTCGGCCTCCGACTCGACCGACGACCCGTGGGCCGAGGTCGTGGGCCAGCCCGGGCCGGTGCGGCAGATGGCCGCGGCCGCCCGCGAGCCGGTGCACGCGTACCTGCTGGTCGGTCCGCCGGGGTCGGGGAAGCGGGCGCTGGCCCGGGGGTTCGCGGCCACGGTGCTGGCCGGGGACAGCACCGGCGCCGACCGGGAGCGCCACGTCCGGCTGGCGCTGGCCGAGCAGCACCCGGACCTCCGGGTGGTCGAGCCGGAGGGCAACACGTTCCGCAAGGGCGACGCCGAGGCCGTCGTCCGCCACGCGGTGCTCTCCCCGATCGAGGGCGACCGCAAGGTGATCGTGGCCGCCGGCGTCGAGTTCATGGAGGACGAGGCCGCCGGCTACCTGCTGAAGACGGTCGAGGAGCCGCCGGCGTCCACCCACTTCGTGCTGCTCGCGACCGAGGTGCTGCCCGAGCTGGTGACGATCGCCAGCCGCTGCGTGCGCATCGAGGTCCACGCCCTGCCGACCGAGGTGGTGGCCGAGCGCCTGGTGGCCGAGGGGGTCGACCCGGACCGGGCTGCGACGGCGGCCGGGGCCGCGGCGGGCGACCTGGAGCGCGCCCGCACGCTGGCCACCGACGATCGCCTGGCGCTGCGCCACCGGGCGTGGCGGGAGATGCCGTTCCGCCTCGACGGGACCGGCCACCGGGCGGCCGAGTCTGTGGCCGAGCTCCAGTCGATGATCGGCGAGGCGCTGGGCCCCCTCCAGGACCGCCAGGCGGCCGAGGCGGCGGCCCTGGACGAGCAGATCGAGCGGTTCGGCCTTCGCCGGTCGGGCAAGCGCGACCTCGAGACCCGGCACAAGCGCGAGGTCCGGCGCTTCCGGACGGCCGAGCTGCGCTTCGGCCTCGCCACCCTGGCGGCCACGTACCGCGACGCGTTGGTCGCGATCGGCCCCCGCCCCGACCTGGTCGAGGCCCTCGACCGCATCGACGCCGCCGCGGTGGCGTTGCAGCGCTACCCCAACGAGACGCTGCTGCTCCAGGCCCTGGCCGTCCGGCTGCCGATGGTGCCCCGGCCGCAGGCGTGAGCCGGGGCGCCGGCCGCGGGGACGTCAGGGCAGGGCGTCGCCGGGGAAGCTGCGGACCGGGTGCACCTCGAAGGTGAACACGCCGGCGCGGACCCCAGGGTCGTCCTCCATCAGCCGGCGGGTCTCGTCGACCGTGCCCGAGAAGATGCCGACGCCGCACAGCGCGCTGTCGTCGGTCACCGGGCACACGATGGGCAGCAGGCCGTCGGCGCGGAGGGAGAAGTTGCGCCGGCCGTGCTCGAACACGACGGCGTCGCTGCCCTCGGTGCCGAAGTTCTCGCCGGCGTGCAGGAGGACGACGCTGTACTCGCGCGCTTCGCCCGAGCTGCTCGAACATGTACTCGTCGGTGATCTCGGCCACAGCGGCGAGGCTAGAGCAGGCTCAGGTACGGCCGGCGAGAGGTGCGAAGCGCCAACCCGCCTCGCCCTCCGGGGCCGGGGCGACCATGCCGGCGGGGCTGGTGGGGAAGTGGGTGCCGAACACGACGGCCCCGGTGTCGACGGCCTCGGCGAGGAGGCGCCGGCGGGTCGCCCGGGCGCCGGCGGGGTCTGCGTCGCTCACGAAGTCGATGTCCAGCTCGGCGCACTGGACGGGGTGGTGGAGAGCGTCGCCGGTGATCAGGACCGGGCGCTCGCCGCCGTCGAGCCACAGCGAGGCGTGTCCGGGCGTGTGCCCGACGGTGGGCGCCAGCCGGAGCCCGCCGCCGAGGTCGGCGTCGGCCGGGACCGTCTCGGCCAAGCCGGCGGCGAAGATCGGCTCGACCGAGTCGGCCCGGATCGCGGTCGCGTCGTCGCCGTGGTCGGCCGCCTGGGCCTCGACCTCGTCGTCGACGTAGAGGTAGCGGGCCCGGCGGAACGTCGGCACCCACCGCCCGCCGCCGTCGGGGCGGGTCGCCCACCCGACGTGGTCGGCGTGGAGGTGGGTGTGGACGACGAGGTCGACCGCGTCCGGGTCGAAGCCGGCGGCCCGGAACCGCTCCATGAACGGCCACGCCTGGTCGTGCCAGAAGGGCAGGGAGCGCGAGCGCCCGTTCCCGACGCAGGGGTCGACGACCACCGTGAGGTCCCCGGCCTCGACCACGAGCGCCTGCACCCGCAGGCCGACCCGGCCCCGGTCGTCTGCGGCACCGGGGGGCAGCCACGGGTTGCGCAGGATGATGGCCTCGTCGGCGGCGGGGAAGAACAGGACCGGCGGGATGCCGTCGGTCTGCGACTCGACCACGCTGGTCACGCGCACCCGCCCCAGCTCCCACCGCTCGGTCGCCTCGGTGGCGTCGCTCGTGTCGCTCATGACCGGATCCTAGACGACCGGTCTACTGAGGGGTCACAGGGTCTCGCGCCCGCCGAGGTAGGGCCGGAGGACCTCGGGGACCCGGACCCGGAGGTCGCCGTCCTGGAAGTTCTCGACGATCGCGGCGAGCAGCCGGGGCGTGGCGACGGCCGTGTTGTTGAGCGTGTGGGCGAACCGCACCTTGCCGTCGGCATCGCGGTAGCGGATGTTGGCCCGCCGGGCCTGCCAGTCGTGCAGGGTGGAGCAGCTGTGGGTCTCGCGGAAGCGCCCGAGCGAGGGGAACCAGGTGTTGATGTCGTTCATCCGGAACTTGCCGAGGCCCATGTCGCCGGTCGAGCACTCGACGATCTCGTAGTGCAGGCCGAGCGCCTGGAGGATGGCCTCGGCGCTGCCGAGCAGCTCGGCGTGCCAGCGGGCGGACTCGTCCGGGTCGGCCTCGCAGATGACGAACTGCTCGACCTTCTCGAACTGGTGGACCCGCAGCAGCCCCCGCACGTCCCGGCTGGCGCTGCCGATCTCCCGCCGGAAGCAGGGCGAGGTGCCGGCGTAGCGCAGCGGCAGCTGGTCGCGCTCGAGGATCTCGCCGCCGTGCAGCCCGACGAGCGCCACCTCGCTGGTCCCGGCGAGGAACAGGTCATCGGCCGGCAGCTCGTAGGTCTCCTCCCGGCTCTTGGGGAACATGCCGGTGCCGACCAGCGCGTCCTCCTTGACCAGGGCGGGCACCGAGATGGGGGTGAACTCCCGGGCGACGAGCAGGTCGAGCGCGTAGGAGTGGATCGCCCGCTCGAGCAGCACGGCGTCGCCGGTCAGCGCATAGGCCCGCCCGCCGGCGACCCGCCTCGCCCGCTCGAACTCGGCCAACCCCCGCCGCTCGAGGATCTCGACGTGGTCGAGCGGCTCGCCGTCGAACTCCGGCCGCTCACCCCAGGTCTTGATCGTGACGTTCGAGGCCTCGTCGGGTCCGACGGGCGCCCCCGACCAGGGGATGTTGGGGGTGACGAGCAGGAGCGCGTGCAGCCGGGCGCTGGTCTCGGCGAGCCGCTCCTGCAGCTCGGGCAGCTGCTGCTCGAACTCGCGGTAGTCGGCCCGCATCTGCTCGCGCTGGTCCTCGGGCGTCCGGGCAAACTGCTTGGCAAAGGCCTTCCGCCGGGTCTGCGCATGGTCGACCTCGGACTGCAGCTTCCGGGTCAGGTCGTCGAGGTGCAGCAGCTCGTCGACGTCGAGGTCGACCCCCTTGACCCGCGCGGCCTCCCGCACGACGTCGGGGTTGTCCCGCAGAAAGCGTCTGTCGAGCACGGCCTGCAACCCTACCTGCCCAGGTGATCGGGCCAGACTGGCGCGGCACCGCCGCGTCGAGGCTCCGGGGTCCGAGCGAGCGTGCCGGCGCCGGGGCCCTACGGTCGCTCGGCGAGCAACGCGAGGACGGCAGGCACGGGGTCGTCGCGCGGCTCGTCGACGCGCAGCAGGCGCAGCGGGCTCGAGAGAACGTCGTTGAGCAGCTCGGCGAGAGTCCGGTGTCGAACACCGACCGCGTGGCGGATCCCGCCGTCGCTCCACCATGGCGCGTGCGTGTGCCACCCCGACTGCCGGTAGTTGGGGTGCACCGTGCGGCCTCCGTCATCGTGGTTCTCGACGCACGGCCCGTTGAAGCACGGGTGCACGCCGAACAGGAGCAGTCGACCGCCCGGGCGCAGCACGCGAGCCACCTCGGCGAGCACCGCCGGCAGATCGTCGAGGTCGCCGTGCACCCATATGCACGCGACGTGGTCGAACGACGAGTCCCGGAACGGGAGCTGCGACGCGTCTGCGGCCGTCACGACCTCGCGGGCCGCCGCGAGCCGAAGCTGATCATGCGAGATGTCCACCCCGACGACGGTCCGACCGGTGCTCTCTATGATCTCGCCGTACAGGCCGGTCCCGCACCCGAGGTCGAGGCACAGACCTTCGCCGGGGCCGAGGAGGTCGACCAGATCCCTCCGGCTGAAGTCGACCGAAGGTCGGGCCACCGCCTCGTACCAGGCGGCGAGTCCGTCGTACCGGGCACGATCCTGGGCCACACCGCCTCGCGAGGTCACCATGGCACCGAATTGTGCCGCGCCCGCCGTCCTGGTCCTCCTTGTGTCGCCACCGACGAGCCCGGAACATGGGTGGCACGATGTGACCGCCGTACCGCTGAGGAGACGAACATGAGCCCCACGATCCGCAGCCTCGTGGTCCCGGTGTCCGACCTGGACGCCGCCAAGGCCGTCTACACCGCGCTGCTCGGCGCGCCGCACACCGACCAGCCCTACTACGTCGGCTATAACGTCGACGGCTTCGAGGTCGCCCTGGCTCCAGGCGAGGTGGCCGGCGGACCGGTGGCGTACGCCGACGTCGAGGATCTCGACGCGACCCGCGCAACGCTGCTGGCGGCAGGTGCGACCGAGCGCACCGCCCCGCGCCAGGTGGCTCCCGAGGCGCGGGTGTGCGTGCTCGCCGACCCTGACGGCAACCCGTTCGGCCTCCGCGGCCGGTAACCGTCGGCGCGGCCGGTCCGCGACGGAACGCTGGGCAAGGCGGCTCGGCTCGTGCAGGCTGGTGGCGTGGCCGAGGTCGTGCGGGAGCTGCTCGATTGGGGCCGCGCCGGGGGAACGCGCCGGTGGGCCGCTCGACGGCCTACTGCTTGACGGCGCGAACGAGCACGCCTCGCTTGGTCAGCCAGAGTGGTATCTCGACCGACTCCGCTCGTTCCTCAGGGATGAAACTGTGCCGGCAGTACGCGCGGATCTCGTCGCGGGACTCGAGCGGGAAGAATCGAGCGTCCCATCGCTCCGGCAGGACCTCGTCGAAGACGCTGCCGACGATCTCGACTGCTTCCTCCGCGTCGAACGACGAGGGCGGATAGCCCTCCGACATCAGCTCCGGATCGCTGTTCCTCGCTCCCGTCGATGCGTAGTACCGCCCTCTCTCCCGGAGGACTCGTTTCGCCTCCTCGATCGCCGCAACGGGATCGGCGAGGTGGTAGAGGCACCACAGGTGCGTGACCTCGGTGAACGCGCCCGACCGGAACGGGAGCGCTCGCATGTCTGCACGGACGACCGGACGATGCGGGCAAAGGGTGAGCTGGGTCTCCGAGGAGTCGACGCCGAACCAGTCGACATTCGGCCTCAGGCGGTTCGCGAGCCGCCCTTCGCCGCACCCAACGTCGAGTACGGGACCGTCCAGCCCGGGACCGACCATGTCGTGGACATCCTGGGGTGCTTTCCAGGATCCCCTGCGATCGGGATCGGAGTCGTAGTCCGGCGGGATCGCAGACATGCCGCCATCATGGCCCCGGAGTTCTGCGAGCGATCCAGAGAGATTCCGAAGGCGGGTCGTGGCCGCCCGACCACAGGGTCCCGACGTGTACGCCGGCTTGTTCAGCCCGGACCTCGACGACGTGGCCGAACGGCTCGACCAGGCGGCCCGAAGGGCGGTCGGCGTGTCCTGCATGTGTCCTGGCGAGGCTCCCGAGGGCGACGGCCAGGCCGACGAGCACGTCGAGAACGACCGCGACGAGGGGTCGTCGGGGGTGTCCGCCCGTGCTGGCTGACCAGGCAGAACAACCCTTTGATGGACGTTCGGCGGCCGCTGCTAGAGTCACCTGTCCCGCCCGAGTAGCTCAGACGGCAGAGCAACGCACTCGTAATGCGTAGGTCAAGGGTTCGATTCCCTTCTCGGGCTCTTTGTGATGTCGCGAGACATCGGAAACACCTTGAACCCTTATCTGGGTGGTTGGCGGGGTTTGGGCCCGGGTGGGATGCCGAGGGGTTGGTAGTCCTTGGTCGGGTCGATGGTGAGCTGTCGGATGAGCTCGCCTGTGGTGGCGTGGACGACCCGGACCTCGATGTCGTGGGCGAGGACGACGACTCGGGTGCCGCGGTGGGTGGCGCCGAGGCCGATGTGGTGCATGCGGCCGTTGACGCGCAGGGTGATCTTTCCGCTGTTGTCGATGACGTCGTGGCGGACGCGGTCGTGGCTGTCGTCGCTGCGGTCGCTGGCGGTCGCTTTGGGTCGCCGGTGGTACGCGTCCGCGGGGGTGCATCGCTCGGGCAGGGATCGGTGAGGTCGTTCGTGGTTGTAGTGGGCGGCGAAGACGTCGAGCAGTGCTTGCAGCTCGCTGCTGGTCGCGGGCTGGTTGGGTTGGGCGCGTAGCCAGCGCTTGAGGGTCTGGTGGAACCGCTCGACTTTCCCGCAGGTGGTCGGATGGTTGGGCCGAGAGTTCTTCTGGTTGATGCCGAGGCGGCGAAGCTCGGCTTCGAAGGCGTTGCGGCCGCCCTTGCCGCCGGACAGGCGGGTGGTGAACACCATGCCGTTGTCGGTCAGCGTCGACGCGGGGACGCCGTGGTGGGCTATGGCAGCGCGGAACTCGTTGAGCACGATTGTTCCGGTGACGCGCTGATGCCGCGGTGAGCCGCAGGGCGTAGCGGGCGTGATCGTCAAGCCAGCACAGGACCTCGACGTCGGCGCCGGTCGCGAGCCGGTAGTGGGTGAAGTCGGCCTGCCAGGTCTCATTCGGTTGCTCGGCCTGGAAGCGCACGTAGGAGGAGCGGGGACGCTTGTGGGGCTGCGGCGTGACGAGCCCGGCGCGGTGCAGATAGCGGCCGATGGTCGCGGCCGACAGCGACACGCCGTGGTGGTGGGCGAGATGCCAGCCGATCGTTTCCGCACCGGCGTCGTCGCCTGCCGCGACCAGGCGGCGCCGCAGATCGATGATCAGCTCGACCGTCTCCGCCGGCGTCGCCCGCGGTGATCGATGCGGCCGGCGTGACCGCGGCTCGAACGCGGCCCCGCCCTCGTCGCGGTAGCGGGCCACGAGCCGGGAGACCCAGCCCGGCGACACGCCATAGTCGCGAGCGACCTCCCGAACCCCACGACCTTCCACGACCACTGCGGTGATGACCAGCCGGGCACGTGACATACCCGGAGCGTCAAGACGACCACAGCGACGGTGGTGGACCCCCCGCTGTTTCCTATGACGCGCGACACCCGTTTCCTATGTCTTGACACCACACACCTTCTCGGGCTCCACGACCGAACCGCAGGTCAGGCGCCATGCTGCCGACCATCGGTCAGCCGTTCTCCCCGTCCAGACCCGGCTCCATCGCGCGTCCATCGCGCGGCGCCGGCCCCAAGAACCGGGCGCCCATCGCCTCCGGTGCGGCCTCGCCCAGCTTGGCGACGGCCTGGGCGTAAACGTCGCGGACCAGCCGGGCCTCGGAGTGCCCGAGCATCGTCTGGGCCGTCTTGACGTCGACGCCGGCGGCCACGAGGCCCGTGGCGTTCGCACGGCGGAGGTTGTGAAAGCCGAGGCCCTCGTATCGCTCCCGGTCGGAGCCCTTGACCCTCACCATCCGACCGACACCTGCCGCCACGGCCGCTGGGTACCAGCAGCGACGCACCCAATTCGAGTAGCGCAGCATGCCGCCATCGGGCGACGATCCGCTCTCCGCGTTGCCGGATTGTGCTCTTTAGGATCAAGAAGCGCCGGCAGAGCCGGCGCCGGCCTGCGGGCGGGCGCCCGAGGCGCCCGTCCTCGGCCGACAGGCCGACGAGCAATTGCAGAGCATGCAGGGCAGCGGGCCACGAAACTGCGGCCTCGTCAGAGTCGGCCGGCAGAACCTTGATCGCATGACGACGATCTACGGCCCAACAAGCTTCGTTAGGTCGCGGTTCGCGAAGCGCATGTGAAGCCACTCTTCCCGTAGCAACGTACGAACGCGGCGCAGAACAGCTTCCGCACGCCTCGGACCGCCGGTCGATTCACTCGGCGTGAGGTCGCGTTGAAGCTCGGTGTCATCGAGTCTTCGCATGAATGCGCGAATCTGCTCGATCCGCGCCTGTCGCACCGTGAACACCTCATCCGCGGCGGGACTGACATGAGGATCGACCCCGGGCGGAACTGAGGGAAGGCTCGTATGGGGGAGCGCAATCGGACTGAAGTGATCAGGCTCTCCGTCGACTCGACAAATGAACTTCTCGTCGACGTAGATGAGATGACGGGTCGTTTCGACGAAGGACCACTCGAGCTCATCAGTCCGCTCAAAGAGCTGCGAGGGCGGTAGGCGAAGCGCCCGGCTGAGTGTGCGGTCCCATTCGGCCTCGATCTCAGCCCACGCGTCCTTTACGCCGGCCGCGTCCACCGCAAGTAGCTTTCGGCGCTCGGGGTGGCGGCGGTCCAGCTCGGCCTCAACAAGCGGCGCGACATCGACACCATTGATGGTCATGCCGGTGATGTCGTTTGACCAGATCTCGGCATTGGCCAAGGACGTCCCGGTGATCTTCACGCCTTCCATTTGCGCATCGTGGACTCGGGCCCTGTTTAGACGAGTCCCAATGAATCGCGCGTCCTCCAAGTCGTCGTCCAAGAACTCGGCCACGCGCGCGAAGTATGACATCCGAGACCTAGGCTGCATCGCCGTTGCGCGCTGTGCCACATCCGTGCCAGATCGACCGAGCATCCCGGCTATCTCACGGTCACTGACGGTCACAGCGCGCCGTCCGACGTCCGCCCAAGCTCGCCCAGCGCAACGCCCAGGCCACTGATCGACCTTTGGAGCTGCTTGTGGAGAGCGCCAGACTGGCAGTTATGGCGCGCCGCTACGGTCCCCATCGGGACGGTCGTCCACTTGGTCGTCGTCGTCCGACTGGCGACTGATGTCCTCCGGCGTCGTCGTCGTTACCTGAGTGCAGACCATCGGCGCGGGGCGACCCGGACACTGCTCAGCCGGCGTTCGCGTGTGCGCCGTAGCGCTTCTGTGCCGCCTGCTTCGACACGCCTAGCGCCCGGGCGATCATGCTCCAGCTTCGGCCGTTGCGTCGCGCCGTCGCTACCGCCTCGGTCAAGTGAGCCTGGTCCTCGGTGATCGCATCGACCGCTGCCGTGATAGCTCGTAGGTCGCGGATGTCGTCGGCAGGTTCGGTGGCTGGATCGAGAGAGTTGAGCCATGCCTCGGCCTCGGCCGCCGCCTGCTCAAGTTGTGCCTGTGTTCGTGCCATCGTCGTCACCGCTCAGAGGTAGTCGTAGAACTTTGGTCGGAGCTGCATCGCATGGATGGCGACGTCGTCCTCATCGAGCACGACGACTTCAAGGAGCCGAGCGTTGCGGTCCGGTCCGATGTAGAGAATCTGGTCGCGATGCAGGACCACTCGTAGCGCGTAACGCACGGCGTGGCGAATGTCCTCGTCTGCCACACCGTGCTTGCGCGCACTGTCAGCTATCTCCACGATCGACCTGCACCCGCGTCAACCTACATTGACGCACCCGAGGAAGCAACCCGCCAGCCGAGGCGCCGCCCTATCGACCTTTGGAGCTGCGGATGCATCGCGCGTCCGTTCGCGCGGCCGTGTCGATACGCTGCGGTCCGGCCTCGGTTGAGAGTGTCAACCACCTGCACGTTGTCGTTCGCAGACGTACGTACGTTCCCACCCGACCACGCTCGTAATGCGTAGGTCAAGGGTTCGATTCCCTTCTCGGGCTCTCACCGAATCCCTGGTCATGGCGGGTCCCTTCACCAGAGGCGAACGGGAGTACCCGTCCGATGGCCTCCCTGGTCCGCACTGAGTCCGCAGCAGCCCGGCGCGGGGCCTCGTCGAGCAGGTGCGCAACGGTGTCGAGGTCGTCCCCGAAGAGGCCCGCGTAAACGTCCAGCGTCATGGTGGCCGAGGCGTGGCCGAGCATCCGCTGCACGGACTTGACGTTCGCTTCGGCGGCCACGGCGAGGCTGGCTGCGGTGTGGCGGAGGTCGTGGGGCGTCAGCCCGTCGAGCCCTGCCGCCTTGACCGCCGGGTCCCAGTGTCGGCGCCGGAAGTTCGTGTTCCGCAGCGGAGCGCCCGCAGGCGTGGAGAACACGAGGTCGTCCGGCCCCTTGCCCTCGACGTGGGCGGCGAGCTCGTCGACGAGGAAGCGGGGGAGGGGACCGTCCGAACCTGGTGGGTCTTGGGCGTGCCGTCGACGAGCTTGCCCCGGACCTCGACGTACGCCGAGCGGATCCGCATCCGGCGGCGCAGAAGGTCGAGTTGGCCGACCCGCAGTGCACTCATCTCGCCCCAGCGCAGGCCCGTGTACGCCAGGAACCGGATCAGCGGCCTGTAGGACCCGGCGGCGGCGGCGAGCTCGACCACCTGGCCGTGATCGAGGAACCGCGGCTCACCCCGCGTGACCCGAGGCAGCTTCACGCCCTCGGCCGGGTTCCGAGCCAAGCGCCCATCACGCACCGCGTGGGTCAACATCAGCCGGCACATACTGTGTCGATGGCCCGAATCCACGACTTCGTCTTCGACTGCGGGCATCCGGCCTCGCCGGCCCGCTTCTGGGCGTCGACTCTCGACGGGTACGCCGTTGCCCCTTATCACGAGGCCGAGCTCGAGCGTTTGCGAAGCCAAGGCATCTACTCAACCGACGACGATCCCGGCGTGATGGTGAACGGACCGCCCGGCGCCCCACGCATCTACTGTCAGCTCGTGCCAGAGCCGAAGCAGGTCAAGAACCGCGTCCACGTCGACCCTCGTAGTGACAATCACGAAGCTGAGGCGGCACAGATGGTCGATGCCGGCGCCCGTGTGCTCAGGACGTTCGACAACTTCATCGTCATGAGCGACCTGAGGGCAACGAGTTCTGTCTCACGTGGTGATGTCCTGGAGTACAGCCACGATGGCGTCCTCAGGCCACTCAGAACGAGCGGCCCGCGTTCGTGAGTCCGCCGGTGCCGACGCAGGGACGCCCACGAAGCGGCGTCCTCAGTCGCGGGAGATGACAGCGCACGGGTGAGCGACCCTACGACGTAAGGTGCGCACGAGGGCACAGGGACACTGGGGGTTAAATGGCGCGGTTCCTGCGGGTGATCGGTCTCGTGATGGCGCTGGCGCTGGGGGCGTCGGGCTGCTGGTTGCAGGACCGGGCGAACCCGGGCCGGACGAGTTGGATGCCGGGCGAGACCGCCCTGACGGCCGCCAACGTCGGCGGCGTGGTCGAGCTTTGGCGGGACGACTTCAGCCTGTTCCAGCCGGACTTTGGCCAGGTCTCGGCGCCGATCGTGATCGGCCAGAACGTCTATGTCACCGTCAACTACGGCAACACGACCGGCAACCTGGTCAAGGTCACCGCCGGGACGGGCGCCGTCCAGTTCCGCGTGGACGTGTTCGCCCAAGGCGGCGACTCCGGTCCCGCGTTCTTCAGCAGCCCGACCTGGCACGACAACACGGTGCTCGTCGGCAAGATCGTGCAAAACATCGACATGCTCGGCATCGTCGCCGGCGGGCGCGACGCGTTCGACCCGAATACGGGTGCACTGGTCGCGGGTCCGCCCACGGGCGGCCTGGGCGGGATCGTCCGCCAGGCCGTGGAGGCGGACGGTACCGTCGTGCAGCAGCGGATCGTGGCCTTCACCAACGCGCCCCAGGGGACGGACCAGGCGATCGACTGGCGGGTGACCGCGCTGACGACCGTCAACGCCGTCCAGGTTCCCAATGACTTCGCGATCGTCGGCGATCGGCTGGCTGGGGGCGACGGCCTGCGGGCCCTCGGCTGGCGCGGCGACTCGTGCACGCCGCTCACCGGCCGGTTCTTCTCGGGCTGCGCCGCCGACTGGTCCACCACGCTGCCCGGGCGCCCGGTCGCCGGGCCCGCCGCCGTGGGCAGCACGGGCGCGGCCTACGTGGACGACGCCGGCACGCTGTCGGTGCTCGACCCGTCGACCGGCGCAGTCCAGTGGACGGGCGCGCTGGGCGGCCCGGCCTCGGGCCCCGCGGCCGTGACCGCGGACGTCATCTACGTGCCGACGACCGACGGCCGGCTCGTCGCCTTCGCCGCCGCGGGCTGCGGGGCCGCCACCTGCCCGAAGCTGTGGGAAACCCCGCTTGGCACGCCGGGCCCGACCTTCCCTGATGTCGCCCCGGTCGTCGCCGGCGAGTTGGTGTACACGGGCACCACGGGCGGGACCGTCGTCGTAGCCGCCGCTGGCGGCTGCGGGGCCGCCACCTGCGCCGCGCTGGCGACCCTGCAGGTCGGCGGGCCGGTCAACGGCATGGTGGTCGACGGGGGCCGGGTGCTCGTGGGCACGACCGCGGCCAGGCTGGTGGCGTTCGGGCTGCCGCCCAGCTGACGGACCACTCGGCCGATCCGGGTCGACGACCTGCGGCACGCGGCGGCGACTACCCGGTTGCGGGCTGGCGTGCCGCTGGGCGAGGGTGGCCCCGCCGGCTCGGGCACTGGGTCCAGACGTTGGTGTCGACCTACGTCGCGGTGGTCCAGGGCAATGACGTGGCGGCCACGGGCTCATCGACGGCACGTTGGCCTCAACGCGGGAAGCGATCGTGGGTCCTTCCCGTCGTTGGAGGTGCAGTGCCGTCGGCCACGAGTCATTCGGCGTCCGTATCCGAACGCTGAGTAGCGCAGGGTCCCGCCGCGTCGAGAACGTTGAACAGCAGTGCGTCCGGTCGTCAGCGCTCAGCCCACGGGCCGCTATGTGCGCCTCGACCACCTCGACCAGCCAACGGCCGCAGCCCCCGCCCCGGATCAACGAACTGACTGCGGTTCTCGTCGGTCTCGTCGGCACCTAGTTCGCTGACGACAACACGAACATCACACTTCCACCCATCACTATAGCTGACTGCCTCGGGGCGACTCGATAGCAGATGTATCGCATATATCGAAGCGCCTTCAAGACGATGCTTCCCTTAAAGCGCAGGATCTCTGGTGATGCGGCGGTAAGCTGTATCGTGTCGACCTTGTAGCCACATTCACGAATCATCAGCAATGCTGTCTCGAGGCTGAAGAAATGAATGTGGCGAAAGCGCTCATGGCTCTTGGTTGGCCTCCGAAGTAGTGCATGCGCCAAGCTCTGTTCCAACGGAAGGTGGAGCACCACCCGGCTGCATTTCGAGTGAAGGCTCTCAAGGAGATCGTAAGGGTTCCTGACGTGCTCGACGACATCCATGAGAAACACGACGTCGGACCGATCAGTCGGATCCTCATCTGAGACGAGCCGGAACGACAAGCGCTCTTCACCCAGCTTCGTGGCTCGGGAATCAGCGCGGTCGATTGCATCGGGCGCTATATCAAGCCCAGTGAGGCGAAAGTCATCGAGCTGGTCGTTCAGTGCATCCCGGAGCGGGAACAGAAAGGCTCCGTTTCCACACCCAACCTCGGTGCCCGTAAACCCGTCCTCGACTGTGAGGCCGGCGTTTCTCATCGCTCGTAGTGCGAGACTGACCTTGAAGTCGGACGATTCTGTCAGCCGCTCGCGCCAATAGTCGCCACCCGCGTAATGTTGCTCAGTAGTATTCGTCAAAGCTCTGTCCATCCGCATGGAATTTGCGTGCACATTGTGAAGCTCGCCGCACGGGAGACCTCGTGTTCCCCTCCCGAGACTAAGCGCATTGATGTAGACACTCGTGCCGATCCACGTCAGAGTTGCCACGCCTCCCAGACATACGTGGCCATCCCTAACGAACAGCCTCCGCGGCGTTCGAGGCCGGCAGGTCCAATCGATTACGAGCGTACCTCGCTCCACCGAGCGGTTATCCGAGTCCGTCCCCGCCAGCACGGGACGCGCTGGCATGGACCCCCCTCGTAGTGCGTAGGTCAAGGGTCGGTTCCCTTCTCGGCCGGGCGCTGCCGTCCCCAGCAACGGGGTTCGACTCCCTCCGCGCCCACCGGCTCGACGCCGCCGGCCTGCGGGCGGGCGCTCCGGCGCCCGTCCTCGGCCGAGCGACACCGGCGATCCTCTCATCCCCCGTCATGCTCAACTTGCGGCGGTCGCAGGTGACCCGCATCCTGCTGGGGCCGGACAACGATCGCGGCGCGGGTCCCGGTCACGTAGCCGGGACGGCCACCGCTGTGCCACGCTAGCGCCATGGGGACTGCGGTCCGGGTCCGACGGTTCGCGAGGAAGGCCTCGAGCCGGTCCCGGCGGGCCCTGCTGGGACCGGTGCTACGGATGCAGCCCGACCCCGGCCTCGTGCGTCTGGGCTCGCCGGACGGTGGCTGGTGGGTGCCCGCCGGCGCCGTGCGGCCCGGCGCGGTCGCCTACTGCGCCGGGGCCGGCGAGGACGTGAGCTTCGACCTGGAGCTGTACCGGCGGGGGCTGAACGTTGTCACCATCGACCCCACCCCTCGGGCGGCGGCGCACGTAGCGAGCGTCCGTCCGGACGACGAGCGCTTCCAGTTCGTGCCTGTCGGGCTGTGGCACGAGCCGGCCGAACTGACGTTCTACGCGCCGGACGACCCAAGCGACGTGTCGCACTCGGCGCTCAACCTCCAGCGCACCGACGCCGCCCGGGCCTTCACCGCCCGGGTCGACACCCTCGCCGGGATCATGGCCGCCCTGGGACATGACCGCGTCGACCTCCTGAAGGTCGACATCGAGGGCGCCGAGTCGTTGGTGCTGCCCGCCCTGCTGCGCACCGGGCCGCACCCCCCGGTCGTGTGCTTCGAGTACGACCAGCCCCAGAGCTCGCGGGGCCTGCTGCGGCTGCTGAGGGCGTTCCAGGCTGGGGGCTACCGGCTGGTGTGTCGGGAGCGCTGGAACTTCACGCTGCGCCGGGATCCACAGGGGTGACGCGGTGACCTTCGCTTTCCAGGATTCGATGAATGCCGACTCAATCCTGATCGGCTACCCGTGACTCCGGCATCGAACTCGTTCGACGATAATGAGAACGAGGAGGAGCTCTACGTGTTCAGCGGCATCGATCTCCTTACGTCGCACTACGACAGTGCGGACCTCGACTGGGAAGAGGTCGCAGAGAGGGCGGCACTCGACTAAGGCCGGGGACTCGTCATCACTCAGGTCGCGATCCTTGAGGATCTCATTGACGAGTTCATCCACTATCTGGCCGACCCGGCGGACGCCGATACGTACCAGGCGAGCCTTGACACGGTCACGATCGGCCCACGCCTCGACCGCCTGGAGAAGCTCTTGCGAAAGCTGGGCTGCGCGACCAGCACGCCGCAGAGAGGCTCAATGAGGTCCGCCGGGTCGTCGCGGAGGAACGAACTGGCGCATGGGACTATCCACCGGCGGCCGGTCGAACCCGTTGAGCCCGGTAGCGCCCGGCCGAGGCCGGGCGCGGAGAGGCCCGGCACGCTCGGCGGCTGCGCCGCCGGCGGCCGGGCCCCTTCGGATCGGCATCTATCTCGTTCGACTCGCATCTCGTCTCGCCTAGAGGGCGACCAGCGCCGCCAGAAATAGGGCGAACGCCGTCCACGTCGCCGGGAGCTGGATCCAGTTGAGCGCGAAGTAGCGCCGTCGTCCGGCGTCCCAGTTCGCGGGCATGGCCTCGGGGTCCCAGGCCAGCATCACGTCGTAGTGCGGTTCCTTCCACACGTTGGAGACGATGTACACACCGACGATCACCAGAGCCAGGCCGATCGCGGTGAGCACAAATGCTGCCGAGCTCGGATCGTCCCAGAGGGTCACGAGCACGACGATCGGCGCGATGGCCATCCCGATCGCGCAGACATAGTTGAACCAGGCCTTTCTCCCGACCGGAAGGAACGCTCGCAAGAAGCGCTCGAAGTCCCGGCCGTCCATCGCTGCGAGCATCGGGTGCATGACCAGCGTCAGCATCCCCAAGAGGCCCGACCAGAGCCCCGAGAACACGACAGACGCAGCGAGCGCCCATTCCTCGGCTGTCACGCTCATTCCTCGCCGTCGGTGGTCGTGTGGTGTGATGTCACGTGGCGAAGGTTGCCCCATGTCGGCCTGGGCCTGCGGGACATACCGAGGACACGCCCGCCTGATGGCTGGCCAAACGCCCAGGAAGGTGGCGAGGGACGCCGCGAGACGTTTGCCCAGGTCATCGTCCAGCGTCATCGTGGCTGAGGCTTGCCCGAGCATCCGCTGCACGGACTACACGTTCGCTTCGGCGGCCACGGCGAGGCTGGCTGCGGTGTGGCGGAGGTCGTGGGGCGTCAGCCCGTCGAGCCCTGCCGCCTTGACTGCTGGGTCCCAGTGTCGGCGCCGGACGTTGGTGTCCCGCAGGGGCGCCCGCAGGCGTGGAGAATACGAGGTCGTCCGGCCCCTTGCCCTCGACGTGGGCGGCGAGCTCGTCGACCAGGAAGCGGGGGAGCGGGACCGTCCACCTGGTGAGGCCGTCCTGGCGATTGTGGTGGTCGCGGCCACGCTTCCGTCGTTCTCGCGCGTTCGGGTGTCACAGGAGGAGGGTCTGCTTTGTCTAAGGCGCAACGGTCCATCACACGCGTGGAAGGAGGAGACAGATGCGAGCAGTCGTCGCTGGAGGGTCTGGGGCGATCGGCCGGTGCTTGATTGCCGAGCTGGTAGCAGGTGGTCCGAAGGCTGGTGCTACTGCCCGGTGCTCGCGGCTGGGCTCCTCCTCCCTAGACGAGCTGCGAGGTCTGTCATGGCCAAAACCAATCCTCAGGCGAAGCAAATCGACCGCCCCACGGCCGGCCGGTATCAGCTCGATCCGGCGCGCTCGGCGGTTACCTTCCGGACCCGACACCTGTTCGGTCTCGCCGGCGTAAAGGGCACGATGCCGATCGTCGGCGGCGACATCGTCGTGGACCCGGCCGTTCCGGAGGCCGAGGTCACGGTCACTCTGGACGTAGCGGCTATCAGCACGGGGAACACGAGGCGCGATCGCGACGTCGGCAAGCCCAGGTTCCTGAACGCCGACCTCCACCCGGAGATGACGTTCCGGGCGCGCGAGCCCGGAGCCCTGAAGTGGTCCGAGGGCGGCTTGTCGCTGGACGGTGAGTTGACGGTCCGCATGGTGACCAAACCGGTGACGCTGTCGATCGACTTAGTCGAGGTCACCGACATGGGGTTCCGCGCCACCGCGGCCACCCGCATCGACCGTTACGCCTTTGGCATCACGGCTGGCAAAGGGATGGCCGCCCGCTACCTCACGGTCGGGCTGGAGGCTGTCGCCAAGCCACTCTGACGGAGTCATTTTGCGGGGACGCAGCCACCGGAATGAGCACATCGACCCGAGGAGGAGCCAGATGTCGACAGCCGAAGTAACCAAGAACAAGGAGACGCTGAGGCGTCTCTATGACGTTTTCAACAGCCGAGATGCGGACCTTCTCTCGATGACGCTCGACGAGTTCGTCGAGCCCGACCTGCTGATCCCCAGCCCACTGCCGCTTGAGGCGACGGGCGCGGACGCGGTCAAGGAGGTGTTCCGAATCCTCCGTCAGGCCTTCCCCGACCTCCACATCACCCTCGAAGACGTCATAGCGGAGGGAGACAAGGTCGTCTGCCGTGACACGGTCACTGGCACCCATCTAGGCGAGTACATGGGTCTTCCACCATCCGGCAAACCCGTCATGTACAGCGAGATCTTTATCTTCCGCTTGGTCAACGGCCGAGTCGCCGAGACCTGGAGCGTCATCGACGTCCTGTCCCAGATGCGACAGCTCGGCGCCATTCCCGGAGGAGTTTGATAACGACCTGAACGATCGCCGTCGGTGAGATGTAGGCCCGTGGCGCGAGAGCCGAGGAGTTATGCCCACGAGCGCGCAACATCTGGCTCACCCATCGGGCAAGCCGGACATTTCCGCGTGGCCGACGGTCAGCCCAAGTTCCTACGGTGAACCGCCGTCGTCCTCGGGTTCCCACCCGGTGGGGCCGAAGATGTCCCGTTCGTGGCTGATGTTGATGCCGGCGGTCTGGCCGATGTCCCTGGCGATCTGCAACGCCTCAGCACGCGAGCCATCCCACTCGTACTCGGAGTGACCCGCACCGAGGGGCAGGTCCGCCCCGAGGATCAGAGTGCCGCGCGGCGTGACGCCGCGGCGGAGCCGAAGGGCGGCGCCCGCCTCGTCCTTGCGGTGAGCGCTCAAGCCTCCATGCCTGAGGAACTCGTCGATCAGCACCCCGGCGAGCTCGTCGGCGAGCTGGGCGTCGACCTCCTCCAGCGGAGTGAAGGCTGCGGCGCTCCAGTCCGCCCACCGAGCCTTTTCCTCCTCACTCGGAGGCGCACCGACCCGGGTCACCGCCCACATAGCCTGCCCACCCGGAAGGTCCACATCCCGGCGAACCTCGTAGCCCTGCCGCACGTCACCACTCGCGGCGGGCAACGAGTCCTCCGTCATGGCCTCCGACCCGCCTGAACCGGCGCCTTCGATCACACCGAGCCTCAGCAGCCGCGCCCTGATCGCGTTCTCGTTCCGATGGTGCTGCTCGCACAACACATCCACCGTCGCTCCCGCCCGGAACGCCGCCAGCAACCGGCGATCCTCGTCATCGTTCCACCGCGATCCCTGGCGCGGGTGCTTGAGACGCTTCAGCGCGACCTGAGGCGGGACCGAGTGCTCCACCCCGGTGCCCGTAGCGACGGCCTGGAGATAGTCGAGTGCGAGCGCGCCACCGCCGTCGCTGTAGGCGTCGGCCAGCGTGGCCAGTATCGGGCTCCGCCAGCGCCGGGCCAGCCCATGGAGCGCCGTGGCGGTCTCCGACCATTGGGAGTCAAGGTGGCAACTCTGTGCGACGACCGCCGCGATGTCCGCGCTCACCGGCGCTGACGAGTCCGCGAGGGCGCCCCACAGGGCGGCCGGGGCCGGCTCGCCAGCGAGACGTTTCGCGCACACCATGGCCACGATGTCCGCCACCTGGCGATCGCGGTCACGCGGGTCGTCCAGGTCCGGGGCTTCTTCCCGTGCCGGCTCATCCCTCTGGCCGCTCACAGAACCCATCCTCGCGTACGCCCTCGGCCACGCCGCGTGCCGATTGAGACCGTGACATGGATGTGACATGACGGCCGCTCATCGGCGTGTCTGGCCTGGTCAGGCCCGGTCACCAAGAGTGAATTGGGGCGGGCCCAGGAACCGGGCGCCCATCGCCTCGGCGGCCGCCTCGCCCGGCTTCGCCACCGCCTGGGCCTAGATGTCGAGCCTGAGCCGGGCCTCCGAGTGGCCGAGCATGGTCTGCGCCGTCTTCACGTCCACGCCCTCGGCGACCAGACCCGTGGCGTTGGCACGACCCCGTGGCACGACACGCCGACATCGATGAGTACGCTGCGGCCCTCGCCCCGACGCCGCGCGGCATCACGTCGGAGCTTCGTGCGGTCAGCGACTGCGTCTGCCCCGACGCACAAAGGCCGGGACCAATGGCCCCGGCCTTTGTGCGTCGACAGGCGCTGCCGCCTGCCGGCGTTGGCGTATTAGTTGTTACTGAGCCGACGGGTGGCAGCGACGAGGGCGACGCCACCGGCGAACAGGCCGACAGCGAGGGCGACCAGGGGCCCGGTGTTGCTACCCGTCCGGGGGAGCCCGCCGCTGGACGGAGTCGTGGTGGTCGCAGCCATGACGGTCGTCGTCGAGCCTCCAGTCGTGCTCGTCGAGCCACCCAAGGTGGTGCTGGTCGTGCTCGTGCTGGTCGTGCTCGTGCTGGTCGTGCTCGTGCTGGTCGTGCTCGTGCTGGTCGTGGTCGGGGCGGTCGTCGTCGTCTGTTCCTTGTCGTAGCAGAACGACACGTGGCTCAGACCGAAGAACTTGTCGTTTTCCGGGTTGACCGGCGCGTGCAACCCCGTGTCCCCGGTGCTTTCCGCGGGCGGATCGTAGAGATACAGGAGCCCGTTCGGGCCACCCTTGACGAACACCGCATCCACACCGATGTTCGACGTCCAGTCGAACACCTGCCCATCGTCCGTGTCTCTGACGGTGAGCGTCACGGTGAGCGTGCCGTCGCTCTCTGTCCCGCTCGCGACCGGCTCCACCTTGAACTCGGTCCAGGTGGCCCCCGCAGGCGCCAGATCCCCGCAGGTGGGGTTGTCGTCGACGAAGCTGGTCGAAGGCGTCGGGGTCTGGTCAGGGGCCGCCCCGGCATCGCGGGGGAAAGCCCCGACCAGCACCACAGTGCCGGCCAGCATCGACGCCAAGCCGGCAGCCGTGAGCCCTCGACAAGCATTGCGTTGGTTCATCGCGCTGACCACCCTCCTGTGGGGCACCGTCGCCCCCGTCCATCGCTCCGTCCACTTGTCATCGCCGTGCCTGCGCCGGGGGGTACGGGGTTACGGGTATTTCACCCCCCGCAGGGGCAGGATGCGACGCGCCGGCGGCCGATGACGACCCGATGGCCTGAGGTCGTGCGGAAGCCAAGATCTCGCCGCGGAACCCGCGAACGCCGTCTACCGCCACCTCATCGCCGACACCTGCCAACGAGCCCAACGGGCCCGGGAGGGCGGATGGGAGGACTCTGAACCAGCGCGACGGGCTCTGCACCATCGCGCGGCCGGCTGAGACCGGCTTCGTCCATCGCCGTCCGGGCAACGCGCTGACAGGTGCACCGACGTTCGCGGTCGCACGTGCGTTCGCGCCCGACGTCACCGCGGCACCGTCGGTGCCAGCGCCCTACTCTGGGTGCGGTCCCGCTCAGGCGGGCAACCAGGGAGACGCTCTGGTTCGACGCCGCTCCACAAGGAGGAATCCAGCGATCGCGCGCGAAGCGCGGAGCCGACGGCCTCACACCACGGACGAAGGGCAGAGCCATGACCGACGCTGTCACGACGGGCACGCAGACCGATGACGATGGCACGATCCGTCCTTTGACCATCGAGTTTCCGCAGGAGGCCGTCGACGACATGCGTCGCCGGATCGCGGCGACGAGGTGGCCGGAGCAGGAGACGGTCGACGATGACTCCCAGGGCGTGCCGCTCGCGACCATGCAGGAACTCGCCCGCTACTGGGCGACCGACTACGACTGGAGCGGATGCGAGGCCCGGCTGAACGGCCTGCCGAACTTCCTGACCGAGATCGACGGGTTGGACATCCACTTCGTGCACGTCCGCTCGCGACATCAGGACGCGCTCCCGCTCATCGTCACGCACGGCTGGCCCGGTTCGATCGTCGAACAGCTGAAGATCATCGAGCCGCTCACCGATCCCACGTCGCACGGTGGCGACGCGGCCGACGCGTTCCATGTCGTGATCCCCTCGCTGCCGGGCCACGGGTTCTCCGCCAAGCCGACGGCTACCGGTTGGGATCCGGTGCGCATCGCAGCTGCCTGGGTCGAGCTGATGCACCGCATTGGATACACCGAGTTCGTCGCCCAGGGCGGCGACTGGGGCGCGGCCGTGACGCAGACGATGGGCATGCAGGCGCCGCCGGGGCTGCTCGGCATCCACTCCAACATGCCCGGCACCGCCCCCGTTGACCTCGTCAAGGGCTTCGAGACCGGCGACCCGCCGCCGTCCGACCTCTCCGACGAAGAGCGAAACGCATACGAGCAGCTGCGAGGCTTCTACGCGAAGCACGTGGCCTACACGTTGATCATGGGGACTCGGCCGCAGACGCTGTACGGACTGGCGGACTCACCCATCGATCTCGCGGCCTTCATGCTCGACCACGGCGACGGGACCGGTCAGCCCGGCCTGGTCAAGGAGGTCCTCGAGGGAAGTCTGGAGAGCGACCTCACGCGCGACGACCTCCTCGACAACATCACGCTGTACTGGCTGACCAACACCGGGGTCTCCGCGGCTCGGCTCTATTGGGAGAACAAGGCCGACTTCTTCGACGCCAAGAACATCACGATCCCGTACGCCATCAGCGTGTTTCCCGACGAGCTGTATCAGGCCCCGCGGAGCTGGGCCGAGCGTGCGTACCCGAGCAACCTCATCCACTACAACCGGCTCGACCGGGGCGGCCACTTCGCGGCGTGGGAGCAGCCCGCGCTGCTCTCCTCGGAGCTGCGAGCAGCGTTCCGGTCACTGCGCTGACTGGAGCACCCCATGTTCCGCCATCGCAACGAGTACCCCGCGGAAGGGCAGCTACCGTCCTTTGACGGGGCCACCGCCTGGCTGAACTCCGAACCCCTGACCGCTGACGCGCTGGCGGGTCGTGTCGTCCTCGTCAGCTTCGGCACCTACACCTGCATCAACTGGATCCGCTCGCTCCCCTACGTTCGGGCGTGGGCGGACAAGTACGCCAGCCACGGCCTGGTGGTCGTCGGCGTGCAGACGCCCGAGTTCGAGTTCGAGGAACGCCTCGACAACGTCCGCCGCGCCATCAAGGAGATGGGCGTTCGCTACCCGCTGGCCGTGGACAACGACTACGCCATCTGGCGGGCCTTCGACAACCACTACTGGCCCGCCCTCTATTTCGTCGACGCAGAGGGGCGCATCCGCCACCACCACTTCGGCGAGGGCGAGTACATGGGATCCGAGATGGTCCTCCAGATGCTCCTACGCGAGGCGGGCCGTGACATCGATGAGGACTTGGTTCGCCTCGTCCCCGCCGGGGTCGAGGCCGAGGCGGACTGGGGGAGCGTGCGCTCGCCGGAGACCTACCTCGGATACGGGCGCACGGTCGGCTTCGCGTCACCTGCGGGGCTGGCGGCGGACGAGCGTCGCGTCTACTCGCCGCCGGCCGAGTTGGGACGCAATGAGTGGGCGCTGTCAGGCGACTGGCGGATCGGCTTGGTTCCTGCTCTGCTCGACGAGGCCGGCGGCTCCATCCGGTTCCAGTTCCACGCCCGCGACCTGCATCTCGTCATGGGACCCATTCCGGCGCGCCCGCCCGTGCGCTTCAGCGTCCGCCTCGACGGCGAACCCCCGGGTCCTGCCCACGGCGTCGACGTCGACGAGAGCGGCGGCGGGACCGCCGACTACCAGCGGATGTACCAACTGATCCGCCAGCCCGCGCCGATCGGCGACCGGCTGTTCGAGATCGAGTTCCTCGACGCCGGTGTCGAAGCCTTCGTGGTCACATTCGGATAGCGCTCCCCGAGCACGAGCGACGGCTCGGGCCAGACCGGATCGTTCCAGTCGGTCAGTGCGCCGAGGCACCGATCTTGCGGACGTAGGTAACGGTCACAGCGTCGCTGGGCGGATCGTCGTCATCCACTGAGCAGAACTCCGGCGTCGGCCCGAACACCATCTGCCGCTGCCACATCGATGGGCGCCCACCGAGACGACCGAAGAACTCGTCGTACGACACGCCGGGGGTCTTGTCGAACCAGGCCGCCTTGCCCGCGTGGACAGCCAGGCGGTGCCCGGCCGGAGGGCGTAGAGACCGGCGATGCCCTCGCCCGCCATGCCTGCGACGTCGTCATGCGGCCGTTGGCGATGGCCGGACACAGCAGCGACGTTGAGCTCGCCGAGGGCACAGAAGTCGTCAACGAGATACCAGTCTTCGTAGACCACAGGCGACGGCACCCACACCGCGCCTTGCACGAGGAAGGTCCGCGAGCCGTGGAATCCCCGGATGTCGGCGGGCTGGAGGCTGCGGTGGAATGCCGCCAAGGCAGCCTCGTAGCCGGCGCTGCCGTCGACCGACTCCGGCGTGTGCCAGAACACGTACGCGAGCACCGGGCAACTCTTCCAGGCAACGATGGCCTACCGCCCGCGGTTTGCCACGCTGTCAGGAACCCCACGCAAACGGCGTCGAGATCGACAGGGCCGTGATCAACGGGAGTACCAACCTAGGCCTGGCCGGGTAGTTAGGCCGCCACCTGCCCGCTACGAACGGAGCAACTCGATGAGCCGCCACATCCAGGTCACCTTCGACGCCCACGACCCTCGGGCGCTGTCGTCGTTCTGGCGCGACGTGCTGGGCTACGTCCACCCCGGTCCGCCCGGAGTCGACCTGCCCGAAGGTGCCGATCCGCTCGCCGCATGGGACGACTTCCTGGCGCGGGTCGGCGTACCCGAGGAGCAGCGCAACACGAGATCGGCCATCGAGGACCCGGACGGGCAGGGACCACGGCTGTTCTTCCAACAGGTGCCGGAGGACAAGGTCGCCAAGAACCGCGTCCACCTCGACGTTCGTGCGGCTCCCGGACTGGAAGGCGACGAGCGGATGGCCGCGTTGGAGGCCGAGTGCGACCGGCTCGTCGCGCTGGGTGCGACCCGGGTCCGGCGCTACGACCCCGCTGCCCCGCTGGACGCCGGGCACATCGTGATGAACGACCCCGAGGGCAACGTCTTCTGCCTGGACTGACGTTCAGCCGGGTGGGGTCGCCCTCAGCCGCGTGGCCGTCGCCCCCGCTGCTCGGCCGTGAGGCCAGCTCGCACGCCGCTGACCATGTACGCCGTCAGCTCGACGGCCTGGGCGTCGGCGAGGCACTCGGGGCGCACGGGCAGGTCCCGCAGACCGCCACCGTCCACCAGGCGGGGCGGGTGGGATGGGGCTCGAAGCTTGTGATTTGGCACCCCTGTCCAACAGCTTTGGCCTCGGCTTCCGCGACGATTGAAAGATGGAAGCCTTCATCGTCATCCTGGTCGTCGTCTGTGTGGTCGGGTACCTCATCTACAAGGCCATCCAGGAGGACGAATCAAAGCCGGTCACCAGAGCCGAGTTCCGGTCCCTCGCCGGCGAGTTCCGATCCCACAGCCACGACGGCGGCGGCGCCGAGTCCGCTGTCCAGCAACTGCGGAGCAACATCGCCGCCATGCACGCCCGGCTCAACGCCGTCGACGCCCGGCTCGACGCCGTCGAATACCGGCTAGACGACACCGATTGAGCCGAGCCTCCAGCCGAGGGCGCTCATCGGCCGGCGAGATTACCCGGCGCCCCCGATCTGGACCCGGCTTCTCAGCCCGACGGCGGCCCGTGGCGGGCCTGCGGGGCCTCGGGGGCACTCCGACACCGCGGGGAGCTCTCAGGGCCGTGTGGCGCGCGTCAGAACAGGCGCCGCGGGGGCTCGCCGGCGGGCAGCTCGGGCACCACGATCCCGTGGCGCTCCTCGAACCATGATGCGAACGGAAACTGGCCGCGCCGTTCCGGGGAGAGAGAGTCGTTGATAGGTGTCAGGGGGAGGGTGGGCGCAAAAAAACCGGGCTTCTCCAGCTCCGACTTCAACATCTTCTTCTTCGCTTCGTCGACTCTCGATCGCCGTTCATCGCCGCGCGCAGGGTGGTGGCAGGCTGTGCCCTGTGCCGAGCCGCGGCAACCCCTACGGCTACCGCTACCAGCTGGAGCGCGCTGCGCTGCTGGCGCTCGGCCTGCCGTGCCAGCTGCGGCTCGTGTGCAACGGTGCTCGTGCCGACTCCGCAGACCACGATCCACCGGTGGCGTGGCACGCCCATGTGCCAGGGTCGGGCTGCTGCCGGCTGCGGCCCGCGTGCCGGGACTGCCAGCGCGTGCAGGGCGGGCGGATCAGGAGCGGGACGGCGAAGGCCCCGCCGCGGCGCATCCCACGGCCGTCCCGGATGTGGTGATCGACGTCTATCAGCCGGTGCGGATCAGCGACCCGTCGCTGGCGAACTCGGCGCCGACGAGCACCTTGAGCGCGACGTCGGCCTGCTTCTCGGTGAGCACGACCCCGTCGAGCGTGACGACCGGGGCGGCGCGGACATGCGTCGTCGCCGTCGCTGGTTGTGGGACGGTTGCCGGCCGGCCGTCAACGAGCGGGGCGGTCCACACACCACGTCGGCTCGACAACGAACAACCATCCGCCGGGCGACGGCGCACTGAGTCAGGAGCCGTTGTAGAGGCGGTCGAGGTCGATCAGCTCGACGTCTGGGCGAGCGTCGGCCATGGCAAGGAGGTTGCGGTCGAACCCGGCCGCAGAGAAGACAAGCAGCTTCGCCTCCGCAGCGGACGGTTCCTTGTCGGCGACGAGTTGGCGGATGCGTTCGAGTCGATCGAGGTCGCTGACCGTTCGTCGCCGGGCGGTGTGCTTGGCCTCGCCTAAAGCGAGGACGGGACTGGTGCCGTCGTCGGCCCGTCCGAGGGCGACAACGTCGACCTCGTGTTGGGCGCGCTGCTTGGCGTCGTTGATGACGGCCGGGCCGACTCGGGCGACCGGCCCGCCGACCATGGCCGGAGCGGCATAGCGGCCGAAATGCCAGCTACGACGAGGCGGGAGTCGCGTCACCTCGCTAGTGTCCGTGCGATCGCGTGCGGACGAGTTGGGCGGCTGGGGTCTGCCAGGCACGTAGTGGGAGGGTCGATGCGACGGTGGGGATGTGCATTCGCGGCGCTTCTCGTGTGCTCCCTGATGAGCGGGTGCTGGCTGCAGCCGGGCTACGACGCCGGCCGTACAGGATGGAACGCGGGCGAGACCAAGGTCACGAGCGCCAACGTGGGTCAGCTTGTCCAGATCTGGGAACACCAGATCGGGGACATCTTGTCGGTGCTGCCGCCAGTGTCTTACGGCGGAGCTGTCTACGCTGTGAGCGGGGACGGCAGGGCCGCTGCCATTGACGGCAAAACGGGCCAGATCAAGTGGTCGCGGACGCTGATCGAGGGCGGAACGATTCACACCCCTTCTCTCGTGTATCACGACGGCTTGGTCCTCGTGCCATACCAGTTCAACCAGCCCAACGCGCCGATAGGAGGGGGCATCATCAGCCTCGACCCCCGGACCGGCGAGACAGTCGGCGACGACCAGGGCGACGCAGTCCTGGGCATCGCCGATGCGAAGGGTTCGCTGGCCGTCCGTACACGGTTCATCGAGACGTCGCCAGTCGGCCCAGCCCTGGTAGAGGCGATCGACTGGCTGTACACACCGACTCTTGCCTACCAGCCCTCTTCGAACGTGTACCCACGAGACTTCGCCATCGTTGGCGACAGAATCGTCTGGTCGATCGGCCCGGCTGTGTTGGGATTCAGCGCAGCGTGCCCTCCGAACCTGAGCATCGGGGGCGGCTGCGGCAACGACTGGATAACCACACTCGACCCATCGCTCAACGCAACCGCACTCGGCCCCGTTGCGGTTGACAACGACAGCGCGGTGGTCGTGACGGACAGAGGCAGCGTCGTGACGATCAACATCGTCACCGGCGCGGTCGAATGGACCGCCGATGCCGGCGACGTCGTGCGATTTGCTGCGCCGGCAGTCGCTGACGGGAAAATTCTGGTCGCGACGGATGCTGGTCGCCTCGAGGTCTTCG
Source organism: uncultured Acidimicrobiales bacterium (assembly GCA_963830865.1). Taxonomy (GTDB): domain Bacteria; phylum Actinomycetota; class Acidimicrobiia; order Acidimicrobiales; family VFJN01; genus ZC4RG19. Next base: position 137,738 of record CAWHNU010000009.1, read on the forward strand.
CCGCCCAAGGGTGCGGCGCCCCCACCTGTTCACCCTTGTGGCAAGGCACGATCGGCCCCCCGCTTTCAGGGCCCGCACGGACGCCGGTGGCCGCAGGCGACCTCGTCTACGCCAGCTACAACGGCGAGATCGCCGTGTTCGCGTTGGGCGGATGCAGGGCAACGACGTGTGGGCGCCTCGCGACCTTGACGCCCGCGGGAAACTCTCCGGACAGCGACTTGGAGTCGCCCGTGGTCGACGACGGTCGGGTCATCGTCGGTACCTCGGACGGGCACGTGATCGCATTCGGCCTGGCCAACCTCTGAGTCGAACGCACATCGGGGCTGTCACGATGGCTCTTCCCAATCGCCGGCCTCGCCGGATTTGTTGCACTTCCGCGCTCAGGAACCACGGTCCGTCCCGGAGCATGTCGCCGCGTTTCTACGCGGTAGTGGTCGCTATAGCGACCACTACCGCGTAGAGAACGGGTTCAGAACGACGGTGCGATGTGGCGGTGGTGGTCGGGTTCGGGGGGCGACCGCTCGGGTCAGGGAGTCGGCGTCGGGATCGGGACGATGCGGGTGAGTGGCGGGACCGCGATGCCGGCGGGCTCGGCGGCGCCGAACGCTGCGACCAGGGCGTCGATGTCCTGGGCCCCTCCCAGGGCGCTCGTGCCCTCGTTGAAGACCGTGAACCCGTCGCCTCCCGCGGCCAGGAAGTTGTTCATCGTGACCCGGAACGAGTCGGTGGGGGCGATCTCGACCCCGTCGAGGAACATCCGCCCGATCCGGGACGCACACGTGGCTCCCGCCGGGTCCTGCTCGTAGCTGAACGTGGCCGACACCTGCAGGATCCGCTTCGTGGTCTGGCCTCCGCACCCGGGGAACTGCTGCTCCAGGAGCCTGCGCAGCATGTCTCCCGTCATCGTCTTGGTCACGAGGCTGTTGCCGAACGGCTGGACCGTGAAGGCCTCGCCGTAGGTGACCTCGCCGAGTGCCTCTCCTCCGGACGAGACGTCTGTGGTCCTCATGTCGGCCCTGATGCCTCCCGGGTTCATGAACGCCATTCGGGCGCCGCCGAGGTCGGCCGGCTGTGTGGCGGCCAGTTGGCTGTCGGCGATGACGTCACCCAGCGTCGTCTCGCCCTGGAGCGTGCCCGTGCGGGTCAGGTCGCCCTGGATCCGCCCGATGACCTGGTTGGCCAGCGGCGCCGACGCCGTGACGTATTGGGCCACCACGGCGGCCACCTGCGGGTCCTCCTTGGACGGGTCCGGGATCCGGGTCACCCCGGGGCCCGGCGTGTTGAGCGCGTTGGCGACGATCGTGTTGGTCGCCGCCGCCTGGGTCAGCTCGCCCGACTTGTTGTCCACCGTGAGCGTGATGTCGGTCAGGATCCGGCCGAACGACGACGCGCTGGTGATCAGGCGGGTCACTCCACCCGTCGTGATCGTGCAGCGGTATTCGGCGTGGGTGTGCGCCGACACGATCACCTTGATCGACGGGTCCAGCCGGCTGGCGATGTCGGCGATGGCGCTGCCGGCCAGGTTGCCGGCGCACCCGTTGAGCGCCGCCGTGGTCTGGAAGCCACCCTCGTGGATCACCAGGACCGATGTGTTCACGCCCTTGCTCTTCAGCTTGGCCACCGCCCTGTTGGCGGCGTCGGCCTCGTCCTGGAACGTCAGGCCGGCCACTCCCGTGGGTGTGACGATCGTCGGCGTGGCCTCCAGCACCTCACCGATGAACCCGATGTCGAAGGATTGACGGCCGGGGCCGGTGGAGAACCGCTTGGTGGCGAACGCCGGCAGCAGCGTCTTGCCGGTGGCGTCGACCACCACGTTGGCGGACAGGTACTGGAAGTCTGCCCCCGGGTAGACGTTCGTGGTGGACCCGTCGGGCAGCGCATAGGGCGCCGCGGTGCAGCCGGCCGGGTTGCACCCACCGTTCTGGATGCGCAGCAGCTCGGTGCGGCCCTTGTCGAACTCATGGTTGCCGACCGACGCGACGTCGACGTGCATGAGGTTGCTCGCGATCGTGATCGGCTCCTCGAAGAAGAGCCCGTTGGCCAGCGGGCTGGCGCCGATGTTGTCGCCCGCGAAGACGGTCACCTGGCGGTCGCCGTAGAGCGCCTGGCGGTCCTTCACGGCCTTGGCCAGGTAGGCGGCACCCCCGGCGAACTGGCCGTAGATGTTGTTGCCGGCCGCCTCGAGGTTGCCGTGCAGGTCGTTGAACGCCAGCAGGTGGACGTCGGTCGTCGACGGCTTGGGCTTGGCCCCGTGGCCGAAGTCGACCACCACCCGGTCGGACAGCGACCGCGCCCCCGAGATCGTGACCGCCCCGGCCTCGTTACCACCGGAGCGGGCCAGCGGCGCCGTCAGCACCACCCCCAGCGCCAGCGCGGCCACGGCGACCTGTGCCGTCCACGTCCTCGGCCGCCAGCGTCGCACCTTGGTCCCGGCCATCGCACCCCTCCTCCGGATCGTGCCTGCGAGCGTGGGTAGCCTGCCTCATCTCCGCCGCCGATGCGTGACCGACGGGTGAACGACCGGTGGGCGGCAGGCGAAGACCCGTGGTCACCTCGGCGGCCGGTGGCCGCCTGACTACGCTCGCCGGCCATGGTCCGCACCGCGACCAACGAGCCGACGCCGACGACGCCGGAGACGCAACAGCCGACCGCTGCGCCCGGGCCCGACGCCCGCTCCGGCCGCCCGGGCGACCTCGGGATCGCGGTGGTGGCCGGGGTCGTGCTCCTCGCCGCGCTCGGCCGGCCGGTGCTCCAGGAGCTGCTCGACCGGGCCGCCGTCGCCAACTGGGCGACAGTGTTCGTGGCCATCACCGTCCAGGCGATGCCGTTCCTGGTGCTCGGGATCACCGTGAGCGCGCTGGTCGCCGCCTACGTCCCCCCAGGTGTGCTGCCGCGGCTGCTGCCCCGCCGCCCGGTGCTGGCCGTGCCCACCGCGGCGGCCGCGGGTGTGGCCCTGCCGGGCTGCGAGTGCGGCTCCGTCCCCATCGCCGGCCGACTGGTGGCCCAGGGCACGCCGGCTCCCGCGGCGCTGGCCTTCCTGCTGGCCGCTCCGGCCATCAACCCGGTCGTGCTGGTCGCTACCGCCGTCGCCTTCCCGGGCCAGCCCGAGGTCGTCCTCGCCCGGTTCCTGGCCAGCCTCCTCGCTGCGACCGCGGTCGGCCTGATCTGGGCGCGCCGGCGCGGCGACGACCTGGTCGGCCGGGCCCGGCCCGACCCCGACGACCACCACGCCGACCACGACCCACCGCTGGCGGTGCTGGTGGCGACCGCCCAGCACGACCTGCTCCACGCCGGCGGGTTCCTGATCATCGGTGCGGCCACCGCCGCCACCCTGCAGACGGTCGTGCCCCGCACCGCGCTCGACGCCGTGGCCGGCGCCGGCAGCGCTGTCGGTGCTGACGCTGGCGGCGCTGGCGGTCGTCATGGCGATCTGCTCGGAGGCCGATGCGTTCGTCGCGGCCAGCCTCACCGGGTTCTCGCTCACCGCCCGGCTCGCCTTCATGGTGGTCGGCCCGATGGTCGACGTGAAGCTGATCGCCCTCCAGGCCGGGACGTTCGGCCGCGGGTTCGCGCTGCGGTTCGCCCCGCTGACTCTGGTCGTGGCGGTCGGCGCCAGCGTGCTCGTTGGCGGGTGGCTGCTGTGAGCCCGGCGGGAGGCACGATCACCGTCCTGGCCGGGGCCGTGCTGCTGCGCCTGACCGCCACCGGGACCTACACCCGCTACGTCCGGGCCGGGTTGGGGCCATGGCTGGTGGTGGCCGCCGTCGCGCTGATCGTCCTCGGGGTCGTGACCGTGGTCCGGGCGCTGCGGGGGGCCCGGACCGTCGAAGTTCACGACGATGGCCACGGGCATGGCTCCGGCCCCGGCGTGGGTTGGCTGCTGCTGGCCCCGATCGCAGCGCTCCTGCTGGTGGCCCCGCCCACGCTCGGCAGCTACGGCGTCGGCCGAGGCGCGGCGGTCGATGTGCGGGCGGGGGCGCGCACGTTCGCCCCGCTCCCCGCGGCCGACGGGCCGGTCCCGATGACGCTGCTGGAGTTCGGCCAGCGGGCCTTCGACCACGGCGGCGCCACGCTGGAGGACGCGTCGGTCCAGCTCACCGGGTTCGTGGCGGCCAGCGCCCGCGGCGGGTTCCGGCTCGCCCGTTACCAGATCGCCTGCTGCGCCGCCGACGCCGCGGCGATCGTCGTCCGGGTGGTCGGCGTCGAGGGCAGCCCGCCCCAACGGGACGCCTGGGTCACGGTCACGGGGTCGCTGCGCCCGGGGGGCGGCGACGACGACGGCGACGTCCCGATCCTGGCGGCCACCAGCGTGGTCGAGATCCCCGCGCCCGACGACCCCTACGAGTGATGCTCGACCGCGGCCAGCTAGCCGCAGTCGTGGCAGGTTCCGATGAAGTCCAGGCGATGACGCTCGGGTCGGAATCCCGCGTGGCTCGCGATCTGGCCCATCGTCGCTTCGAGTTTGCGCTCCAACGAGGATGGGACGGTGAAGTCGCTGACCGCCCCGCATGTCGTGCAGATGAGGTGGTGGTGGTGATCGTCGGTGAGCTCTTCGGCCAGCTCATAGCGGGCGAACTCATCCGTGCCCGTGACCCGGTGCACGACGTTGGCCTGCTCGAGTATCGCCAGATTGCGGTACGCCGAGCTCTGCGGCAGCGGACGACGCTCCAGGGTCTCGGCGATCGTGAGCGGGCGGTCCGCCGACTCGAGCACCTCGACGAGTGATCGCCGGTTCCTTGTGTAGCGCTGTCCCGCCGCCCGCAGCCTCGCGAACACCATCTCGTGGAGGCCGTCGCTCACCTCATCAGTATACCCCGGAGGACTAGGACTGAGAACCAGTGGGAATGCCTGGTCCGGGGTCGACCGCGCTCTGGTCGACGTCGGACGGGGATGCGCGGGGACGTGTCGGTCGGATCGCCGTGCCGATGGCCACGACGAGGAACACGCCGATGGCGAACAGCACGATCGTGCCCCCCGAAGGTGTGTCGGTGTAGAACGACGTCGAGACGCCGGCCACCGCGACCGCGACGCCAACGACCATCGCGAGCCGCGTGGTCGCGCGGAAGCTCCGGGCCACGAGCTGCGCGGTGGCGACCGGCACGATCATCAGCGCGCTGATCAGGAGCAGCCCGACGACGCGCATCGACACCACCACGGTGGTCGCAGTGACGACGGCCAGCAGCATGTTGATCGCGAGCACGGGCAGACCCGCGGCGGCGGCGTACTCCTCGTCGTTGCTCACCGCGAAGAGGTAGCGGCCGAGCCCGAGCGTGGCGGCGAGGACGAACGCGGCCAGCACGGTGAACACGGCCAGGTCCCCCGCGGTGGTGGTCGTGATCGCGCCGAACAGGTAGGCGTTCAGGTTCCCCGGTGTCCCGCCGGGTGCCTGGGAGATGATGACGACTCCGGCGGCGATGCCGCCGTAGAACAGCACGGCGAGCGCCACGTCGCCGCTGGTCCGCCCGCGGGCACGGATGAGCTCGATGGTCACAGCGCCGGCGAGCGCGCAGACGAGTGCGGTGATCACGGGCGCGGTGCTCGTGAGCACGCCGATCGCGACCCCTGCCAGTGCGACGTGCCCGAGCCCGTCGCCGATCAGGGACAGCCGACGCTGCACGAGGTGCACGCCGACCGTCGGCGCCGTCACTCCGACGAGCACCGCGGCGATCAACGCCCGCTGCATGAACTCGTAGTGCAGGATCTCCACGATGTGTCCTCGAACCTCGGCGCGATCAGCCGGTCAGACCGAATCGGTCTGGCGTCGCCGGCTCGTCCGGCAGGTGGTGGTGGTCGGTCCGGTGCCCGACAAAGTCGCTGGCGCGGGGTGGCCCGTCGTACGCGATCGCCCCGTCGCTCATCACCACCGAGCGAGTCACGATCCCGGCGGCGGGGCCCAGCTCGTGGGTCACGAGCACGATCGTCGCGCCGGCGGCGACCAGCCCGGCGAGCGTGTCGGCGAGGATCTGCTGGTTCGCCGCGTCGACACCCGCCGTGGGCTCGTCGAGGATGAGCATCTCGGCATCACCGGCCAGGGCGCGGGCGATGAGCACCCGTCGCTGCTGGCCGCCCGAGAGCGTTGCGACGGGGTGACGCTCGCGACCGGCCAGGCCGACGGTGGCGACGGCCTCGTGGACCCGCTCGCGATCCAGCGCGCTGGCTCGCCGCCAGGGCCGGAGACGGGGCAGCCGACCGGACGCGACCACTTCCTGGACCGTGGCGGGCACCCCGGCGACGATCGTGTGTCGTTGGGGCACGTACCCGACCCGCCACCGCTGGCGCAGCTCGTCGGCGGGCTCGCCGAACAGCTCGATGGTCCCACCGAGCACGCGGGCCAGCCCGAGCACGCCCCGCACGAGCGTGCTCTTGCCCGACCCATTCGGTCCCTGCAAGGCGACGACTTCCCCGCGGTCGACCGCGAGGTCGACGTGCCTGACGACGGGTCGGCCGTCGTAGCCGATCGACACGTCATCCAGGCGCAGGACCGCGTCCCGAGGGGGCGTCGTCAGGGGCAGGGTTGGCCTTTCTCGATGTTGGCGAGGTTGGCGCGCATCACGGCGAGGTAGTCATCGCCTTGGGAGTCGTCGTTCAGACCTTCGATGGGATCGAGCACGTCGGTGCGTGCCCCCGTCTCGCTGGCGACGGACTCCGCGATGTCCTGGCTGACCAGCGTCTCGAAATAGATGGTACGGACATCGTTGTCCTCGACGAAGTCGGTGACCGAGGCCAGGTCCTCGGGCGAGGGTTCCTCCTCGGGCGTGAGCCCGGTGATGCCCACCTGGGTCAGGCCGTACCGCCTGGCCAGGTAGCCGAACGCGTTGTGGCTGGTGACCAGGTTCTTGTTCGCGCAGGATGCGAGCCCGGTCATGAACTCGGCGTCGAGCGTCGCCAGCTCGTTGCCGACGGCGGCCGCATTGTCGCGGTAGGCGGCGGCATTGTCGGGGTCGAGATCGCCCAGGTAGGAGGCGAAGTCGTCGGCGACGGCCGCCAGCCGGGTCGGGTCGAGCCAGAAGTGAGGATCGGTGGAGCCGGCCTCGTCGGAGGCTTCCTCCCCTTCCTCGATCGGCGTGAAGGTGAGGTCGAGTCGGGCGGCCGGAGCGGCGTCGTACACCCTGGCGGCGTCCAGTTGGTCGACGGCATCGTCGACGGCGGGCTGGAAGCCCGCGAGGTACACGACTGCGTCGGCGTCGGTGATGTCGGCGACGTCGCGCGGCGTCAGCTCGAGATCGTGCGGCTCGGCTCCGGGCTCGGTGAGGCTCGCGACATCGACTCGGTCGCCACCCACCTGCTGGGCCATCCACTGGAGCGGATAGAAGGACGCCTCGATCGAGAGCGTCTGGCCAGACGACGATTGACCCGAGGCAGCATCGGGGTCGTCATCGCCGCAGGACGCCAGGACGAGTAGGACGATCGCGGCGGCAGCCACACCCCGCACAGACGGCCTCAGGAACATGGTCGCATCTTATGCGAATGAGAACGACTGTCAAAACCGTTCACGACGTTCTGGCGGTCAGCGACGGTCAACCGAACGTTCAAGAATGATTCTTGATTCCACGCGCAGACCTGCGTACGGTCGAAGCGTGGTTAGAGAATCGTTCTCAGTCGGCGGCGCCGATCGTCCTGTTCTGGACTGGGCGGGCGAGGCCGGGCGCCGCTGGGTGCAGGTGGCGGAACGGGTCGAAGCTCAGCTCGCCCCGGTCAGCGACGTGTTGTTCGCCGCGGCTGCGTTGGAGCCCGGTGAGCGCGTGCTGGATGTCGGCTGCGGTCTGGGCTCGACGACCCGGCGGGCCGCCGGGATCGTCGGCGCCACCGGGGCGGTCTCCGGCATCGACATCTCCCTCGACATGATCGAACAGGCCCGTGCCGTCGCCACGCCATCGGGGGCGCCCATCGAGTGGATCGTCGCCGACGCCCAGACCGCACGATTGCCGGCCGGCCGCTACGACGCGGTGATCTCCCGGTTCGGGACGCTGTTCTTCGACGATCCGCTCATCGCGTTCGGCAACCTGGCCGGGTGTGCGCGTCCGGGCGGTCGCCTCTGCGCCGCGGCGTGGCAGCGGCGCGACCGGTCACCGATCCTGCAGCAGGTGCTCGTCGTGGCGGTGGCCGCTGCCGCGGCGCATGGCCATCTCATCGATGTGGGCATGCCGGATGACGGTCCCTTCGCCTACGGCGATCCGGCATTCGTGCGGCCCATTCTCGAGCGGGCGGGCTGGGTCGACGTCGCCGTGACCGAGCACCAGCTCGACATGTTGCTGTGCGGCCCAGGCCCGGTCGATCGGGCGGTCGACGCCGGCCTCACCTTCGGGCCGCTGGAGGTGGCGCTGCGCCACGCGTCTGCCACCGTCGTCGACGCGGTCCGCACCGCGCTGATCGACGAGCTGCACGCCTGGCACGACGGCACCGGCGTGCGGATGTCCGGTGCGATCGCCGTGATCCGTGCCACGCGGGGGCCGTGACCGATCGCACTTCACGCGTGGTGCCTCCGCACACAGAGGCCTTGATCCATGAGGGTCAAGCATCAGCCGGAGTCGCGACGATCGGGCTAGCGGCGTGACCCCTTCGGGCAGCGCGGGTGGGCAGGCCGCCAGCCACCACGTCGGGGAGAATGCCTCCGCTGAGCCGCGGCGGGGCCTTGACATAGTTTCCAATCTGGGTAAATATTTCCGGTATGGACGAGCAGGTGTTCACGTCGGCAGTGTTTTATCGGGATCCGAAGGCGGCATTGGCGTGGTTGGAGCGAGCCTTCGGGTTCGAGGTCACGATGGCCATCGATGGGCCGCCGGAGGCACCGGAGATGTGCCACTACGAGATGAGCTCTGCCGGAGGCGGGCGGATCATGGTCGGTGCCGAGTGGGCGGCGTGGGTCCGCAGTCCCGCCAGCGTGGACGGGGTGAACACCCAGACGGTTCACGTGCATCTGTCGGGCGATCTCGACGGGCACTGCGAGCGGGCGCGCGCTGCGGGTGCGGTGATCGCAGCCGACCCGGAGGACCAGTTCTACGGCGATCGGACCTATCGGGCCCTGGATCTCGAGGGGCACTGCTGGACGTTCGCGACCCGCGTACGCGAGGTCACCCGCGCCGAGGCCGAGGCCGCCATCGGACAGCCGATCATGGCCACCAGCTGGCAGTGAGCGAACCGGCGGCCGCCGGGCTGGACGACACGCTGGCCGCATTGGCTGATCCCGTCCGGCGTCGAGCGGTCGAGCTGCTTGCCGAGCGACCGCGACGGGCCGGGGAGCTCGCCCGCGAACTTCGGGCCACGCCGTCGGCGATGAGCAAGCACCTGCGTGTGCTGCGCCAACACGGCCTGGTCACCGAGTCCCACCCGGACTTCGATGCCCGCGTCCGGATCTACTCTCTTCGTTCGGCGCCGATGACCGAACTGCGGAGCTGGCTCGACAACGCCGAGCGGGCCTGGGTCGAGCAGCTGACCGCCTTCGCCAGCCACCTCGAACGCGAGCCGTGACCGAGGCATCACGGGTCCTTGTGGCGCTGCGAGTGCCGGTACCTGCGGCGCGGGCGTTCGCGGCGTTCACCGAACAGATCGCCGAATGGTGGCAGCCCAACGGCCTGTTCCAGTTCACCGAGGGAAGCACCGGCACGCTCGCCTTCGAGCCCGGCCCCGACGGCCGGCTGGTGGAGACCTATCCCGACGGCAGTTCGTTCGTCGTCGGCCACATCCGCGCCTGGGACCCGCCACGCCGCCTCGTCGTCAGTTGGCGCCACGCCAGCTTCGCCCCCGACCAGGAGACCGAGCTGCACGTGCGGTTCGACGACGTGGAGGATCCCGCCGGCGCAGCCGCTCAGACCCGGGTCATCGTCGAACACTTCGGCTGGGACACCGTCCCGGCCGAGCACGCGGCACGCCACGGCTTGCCCCTGGCCACGTTCCAGCTCCGCTTTGCGCAATGGTGGCAAGCGCTCCTGCGAGCGCTCGGGAACCTGGAGCGCTGATGAGCTTCTGTACGCGGGAACGGTCGCCATAGCGACCGTTCCCGCGTAGAGAACGCGGATCGGGGGTTCGCGGGTCCCGCCGGACCGATGAGTTCCGGGCGGCCATCCTGTCGTTGTGGCCATGAAACGTGCCGTGGAGCTGTTCGACTTCGAGTTGCTGGGTTCGAGCTCGCCCCACGTCAGCCAGCGCGTGGCGCACGACCAGCGACCCCGAGCCCGAGCCGAGCTTCCTGTCGGTGGCCGTGCCGCAGTGGGAGATGGTCGTCACGCGCCAACGCGCCGGCACCTGGATGACCGTGCGGGGGCCGGAAACCAGGGCGAGCGCGGCGCACATCCCCGCCGATGCCGAGTTCTTCGGGATCAGCTTCGCCCTCGGGACCTTCATGCCCCGGCTGAGCATGCGGCGGCTGGTCGACGGGGCGTTCAACCTGCCGCCCGCCTCCGGCGACTCCGTCTGGCTCGGCGGCGCGGCGTGGGAGTTCCCCCGGCCCCACAACGCCGACGTGTTCGTCGACCGGCTCGTGCGGGCCGGGCTGCTCGTGCACGACCCCGTCGTGCCCGCCGCCCTGCGGGGTGACGACGATCTCGACGGGCTGTCGACCCGGACCGTCGAGCGGCGGGTGGCCCGGGCGACCGGGCTCACCCAGGGGACCATCCGCCAGATCCGGCGGGCCGAGCGGGCCGTCGAGCTGTTGGGGCTCGGAACGCCGGCGCTGGAGGTCGCCCGGCAGGCCGGGTACGCCGACCAGCCGCACATGACCCGGTCGCTCAAGCGGTTCGTCGGGCAGACGCCGGCGTCGCTTTCGTTCAAGACGCCCTCGCCATCCCCGGACTAGAACGGGCGGCCGCCGCTCCGCCGAACCATGCGGCGCCACCGAAAGGAGACAGTGCCTTGGGAGCACTCCACGTGCACGAGTTCATGAGCCTCGACGGCGTGATCGACGCCCCCGTGTGGACCGCCGAGTACGGCTTCCATCCCAAGATGGGCGAGGTCGTCGGCGCGGTCACCGGGCGCAGCCGGGGCATCCTGCTCGGTCGCACGACCTACGAGATGTTCGAACCGGGCTGGTCGACCCGGACCGTCGAGGAGGACCCCGGGGCGCCGTTCTTCAACGACACCACCAAGTACGTGGTGTCCGGGACCCTCGAGAACCCGACCTGGCGCAACTCGACGGTCATCGGCGCCTACGACGCCGACGCGATCCGCCGCCTCAAGGACGAGGTCGGCGGCGACCTCTACACGAGCGGCAGCATCATGCTGGTCCGGGCGATGCTGGCCGACGGCCTGGTCGACGAGCTGCACCTGTTCGTGTACCCGCTCACCCGCGGCGCCGGGCCGCGGCTGTTCCCCGAGGACGCCGCGCCCAGCAAGCTGGCCCTCGCGGCCGCCGAGTCGTACGAGAACGGCGTCCTCTACCTGAACTACCGACCGGAGACCTGATGGCATCGCGGCCCGACGACACCCGCCGTCGGGCCGCCTCTACGATCCGGGGCCGTGCAGGATCGCCGGCCACCGCCCGAGCGCCGGGTCGCCGGCGGGATGGCGCCCGCGGTATGCCCCGGTGGTGCCGCGAGTCAAGCGAGAAGCCATATGGCGCCACCGCCGTTGGCCAACCCCTCGACACCCCACCGTCGTCCACACGTGTCGCAGGTCAGGACGCCACGGAGTCCGGGGAGGAGCGGAACCTGATCCTGCCGACCGCACGTGCAGTCGTGCGGCACTGTCGACCCGTCGTCGGCGTCGTCGTGTGTCTCCCGTGCGACTCGGCGCAAGAGATCCTTGGCCCAATCCCGAACTCGGGCCCATCCGCTCGGAGTGCCGTGGCCTGCGATCACGCGTCCTTGGCGTAGGCGTCGTGGTAGTTCCACCACCCGTACGGCGGGGTCTGCGGGTGGCCCTCCGGCGAGTCCTCCCAGTCCTCCTGGCGGCCGAGGGCGGTGATGTCCAGGTACGACCAGGTGCTCCCCATCGCCTCGTCGCCGCGGCTGTTGATGAGGTACGTACGGAAGATGTTCTCGCCGTCACGGATGAAGGCATTCGTGCCGTGCCACTCGTCCACGCCGAAGTCGGCGTCGAAGTCGTCGGTGATCGTGTACCACGGGATCATCTGCCAGCCCATGCGCTCCTTCAGGCCCTGGATCTCGGCCTGGGGGGCGCGCGAGGCGAACGCGAGCGTCGTGTCCCGGGCGTTCAGGTGGGCAGGATGCGCAACCTGGTCTGCGCCGAAGGAGCAGCCCACGCAGGCCCGCTCCGGGTACGCGCCACCAGCCTGCGGGTACGTGGTGACATCCGGCGCGTAGAAGGCGCGGTAGACGACCAGCTGGCGCCGGCCCTCGAACAGGTCGAGCAGGCTCGCCGGCCCGTCCGGGCCCTCGAATCGGTAGTCCTTCTCGACCGCCATCCAGGGCATGCGTCGGCGCTCCGCGGCCAGGGCGTCGTGGGCGCGGGTCAGCTCCTTCTCCTTGACGAGCATGCTCTCCCAGGCGGTCTGCCACTCCTCGGGCGAAACGATGGGCTGTGTGTTCACTCCGTCTCCTCCTTCAGACAGCGGTCGGCTCTCGCCGCACCGCTTTGTGCCACTTTGACTCAACGCCGGTCGCAGACTCGTCGGTGCCCGACCATCGCGGCCGCACGCGAGGGAGCCCGAGGCCGAGAGCATGGTGTCTCGACCTCGGGCTCCGATCTTGCCTGACCGGTGACGGCGGTCACATGGGCATGCGGCGCCGCCTGGCCGCGGCCGCCTGCCGGATCGCGGGCCGGAACCTGACCGAGGCCGAGTGGGACGAGCACGTCGGTCGACTGGCGCCCTACCGGGAGCTGTGCCCGGATGTCGCTCGGGCCGGCCCGGCATGAGAGCGGCCGCGGTGGGGACACGCCCGGGGGGAGGCCCGCGTGTCCCTCACCCCCTGCGCCACCCGCGGCGCGTCACCGGTCGCCGGTGCCGGCGGTCGGCTGATGGATGGGGCCGCCGGCGTGGCGGGTCCTGCGTCCAGATCGTTGCGAACATCAGTGGGTCCATGGTTGCCACGATCAGTCCGAACTCCGCCCGAGTCCAACACCTGTTCGCCCCCCGTTGACGCAGGCACGGTGTCAATCCTGTGAGCCACTCCCGCCGGCGCTCCCTAGCGTGGATCCGGATGCAGGTGCAGACCAGACGTGCCGGCCCAGCCGATCTCGATCGGGCGTCGGAGGTCCTGGGCGAGGCGTTCGCCGACTATGCGTGGACGAGATGGACGGTCGACGCCGATGACCACGTGGAACGGATCACCATGTTGCAGCGCGTGGCTCTGCAGCACTACGGAATGGCGTTCGGGCAGGTGTGGGTGAGCGGTGTGGCCGACCGCGTGGAGTCGGTGGCTATCTGGATGGACAGCGCGGTGGGGGTGCCGCCCACCGTCCACGAGCGGCTGACGTCGGTCATTGCCGGCCTGGAAGGCGCTCGCCATGCGGCGTCGGTGGCGGCGGAGCACGAGCTGCCGGCGTGGCGGCCCGACCAGCGTCACTACTACCTCGCCACGGTGGGCACCGTTCCAGGGATGCAGGGCCGGGGTCTGGCCAGAGCGGCCCTCGGGCCTGTGCTCCGCGCGGCCGACGACGAGGGTGTGTGCGCCTTCCTCGAGACGTCGTCGGCGTCGAACGTGGACTTCTACGCCAAGCTCCGCTTCGAGGTCGCCGGCCATCGGCGGATCAGCGGCGGCGGACCCGACGTCTGGGCGATGCTCCGGCGGCCCGTGGCCGCATGAAGCGTCACGATGGGAACGCGGGGCACGTCGGCGTGTACTCGGCGAGGTCGCCGATGTAGGTGCGCCATTCCTCGGTCGTGAGGTTGCGGCCGGCGATGCGGCACGACGCATCGATCCACGCGTCCGCGGTTGCGTGATCGGGCAGGATCGCGTCGTGGAACGTCCCGCGATGCGACTGTCCGGCCCGTGCGTCGAGGCACCCGACGTGCCGGCCCTGGTCCGCTTCTACGAGCGGTTCCTCGGCTGGGAGGTCGAGGAGCTGGTCGGCCCACGAGACGACCGCCCACCGGGTTGGGGGTGGGGCCGCCTCCGGCCCGCGGACAAGGCGCCCGGCCAGAAGATCGAGGTGCAGTGGCAGGAGCACTACCAGCGGCCGGTGTGGCCGGGCGAGCCCGGCCACCCGACCATGCAGTGGCACCTCGACTGGTGGGTGGAGGATCTGGAGGCCGGCGTGGCGTGGGCGGTCGAACTGCGGCGCCGTCGAGGCGTCGCCGCAACCGACCGGCCGCGACCTGTCCCGTCTCCGGATCATGCTGGACCCGGCCGGACACCCCTTCTGCCTCTGGACCTAGCCGCTCGCGCCCGGGCTAGCCGGCGTGCTAGAGGTCGTCGCGGTAGTCGCGGGTGGCGTCGGGGTCGGAGCCGACCGGGTAGACCGGCCGCACCGCGCGGCGCTCCGTCGGGGTCAGCAGCGCACGGCGGCTGGACGAGTGGCGCAGCTCGGCCTGGGCGTCCCGCGGCCGGCCCTGCGCCAGCAGCACCTCGGCCCGGGCCTGGTGCCGGTCTTCGGGCGCTTACATCGTCGGGTCAGGTCGGCGGGGCCGACGTGTGCGCGCCCGCGTGGTCGGTCGGCCAGAACAGGTCGCGGAGCTGGTCGCTGACATCGGCTCCGCCCGGGACGTACCCCCGCGGCAGCGTCACCGAGATCGGGAACAGCGCGGCCACGACCAGCAGGCCCCCAGCGCCACTTGTCCGCCTGGCCGGACCATAGGGCATCGTCGCCAGCACCGGACCGCGGCCCGCTGCCGCATGACGACCCTGTGACGGTCGTTGCGGGACGGCCGGCCGATGGGGAAACTGCCCGCGGTGACCTCGTCGCTCAGCGATGCCGAGATCGAGCCGGGACGGCACGGATCAGGCCGCCGCGGCGGGCGGCGGCGCTGGGGTCGCCGTCGGCCGCCGCTGCTCGGGGGCGACCTGGAGTTCGGTCCACTGCCGCTCGACGTGGACACCCTCCAGACCGAGGACCCCAACGTGTTCCGGTCCAAGCGGCGCCGCGTCGAGGTCGGCACGATCTTCGCCGGCCTGGTGGCGGTCGCCACCATCGGGCTGGTCGGCGGGCTGGTCTACCGGGGCACGCGGGTCGACCTCGACGTGACCGGCATCCGCGACGACGCCCTCATCACCACCGTGGAGGCCGCTGCCCTCGAGGTCACGATCGTGCTCCCGTCCCGGTCGGCGGCCAAGGACGCCACCCTGCGCTTCGACGGCGCGGTGGTCGACGAGCCCGAGCTCACCGAGGCCACGCTGGTCTGGCACCCGTCCGCCGCTCTGCCGGAGGGCCACCACGTGCTGCAGCTGGCCGTGCCCCGGCCCCTGTTCGACGACGCCCAGTTCCGCTGGGACTTCACGGTCGACGGCACCGCCCCGGGGCTGATGGTGCCCCCCGCCACCGACCCGGTCGCCATCGACGCCGAGGTCGACGTGCCCGGCGTCGTCGAGGCCGGCGCGCGGGTCACCGCCAACGGCAACCGGGTCCGGGTGCGGGACGACGGCACGTTCGTCCTCCACTTCGACCGGCCGCCCGTCGGCCCCGTGGCGCTCGAGGCCCGCGACCGGGCCGGCAACGTGACCGCGGCCCCGCTGGTCGTGCCGATCACCACCCCGGGCCTCCGGGGCGTGCACGTCACCGGGCCGGCGTGGAGCAACGAGCAGCTCCGGGGCGCCATCCTCGCCCTGGCCGACGAGCACCGCATCGACACGGTCGAGCTCGACCTGAAGGACGAGTCCGGGGTGGTCGTCTACGACGCGAACGTCCCCCGCGCGGCCGAGATCGGCGCCCTCCGCCGCTCCTACGACCTCGACTCGGCGATCACCACGCTCCACAGCCGGGGGGTGCGGGTGGTCGGCCGGATCTCGGCGTTCCGCGACCCGATCCTCGCCGGCGCCGCCTGGAACGCGGGGCAGAACGACCAGGTGATCCAGACCGCGGACGGCGACCTCTACGACGCCACCGGGCGCTACACCAACCCGGCCAACCTGGCGGTGCGGGACTACAACCTCGACATCGCCCGCGACGCCGTCGGCCGGGGGGTCGACGACATCTTGTGGGACGACGTCCGCCTGCCGACCGGGCGCCTCGACACGATCTCGGTGCCGGGCATGGCCGGCTCGCCGTCGGACACGGTCGTCGGTTTCCTGGCCGAGGCCCACGAGGAGCTCCGGCGCCGCGGCGCCTACCAGGGCGTCATCGTCGACGGCGAGTCCGCCACGCTCGGCGACAGCTACGGCCAGGACGTCGCCCGGGTGGCGCGCAACGCCGACTACGTGGCCCCGGAGATCTACCCCGGCTACTGGCAGGCGGGGCGGTTCGGCGTCCCCAACCCGGCCCGCCAGCCGGGCGACCTCGTGCGGGGCGTGCTGTCCGGCTATCAGCAGGCCACGGCCGGCTCGGGCGCCGTGCTGGTCCCGTGGCTGCAGGACTTCGCGCTCAACGGCGTGTCCTACGGCGAGCCCGAGGTGCGGGCCCAGATCGACGCGGCGCGCAGCCTGGGCGTCGACCGCTACATGCTGTGGAGCCCGAGCGTCCGCTACACGGGCACCGCCCTCGACCCGGCCGGCTGAGAGAGCCTCTGCGGCGCACGGGCGCCGGCGACCGCGCTGTTGGCTGCCACCGACACCGACGGTAGGGTCCGCCCATGGCCGACCAGGCGACGTTCGCGGATCAGGCGATGGGTTTGATGCCGTCCCTGTACGCTGCGGCGCTACGCATGACGCGCAACCCGTCCGATGCGGAGGACCTGGTGCAGGAGACCTACCTGCGGGCCTATCGGGGGTTCGGGGGCTTCGAGCAGGGCACCAACCTCAAGGCGTGGCTCTACCGCATCCTCACCAACACCTACATCAACAGCTACCGGGCCAAGAAGCGCCGGCCCGACGAGACCGAGCTCGACGAGATCGAGGACCTGTACCTCTACCGCCGCATCGGCGGGCTGGAGGCGGCGATGGTCGGCCGCAGCGCCGAGGACGAGCTCCTCGACCGCTTCACCGACGTCGAGGTCAAGGAGGCGTTGGAGTCGCTGCCCGAGAACTTCCGGATGGCCGTGCTCCTGGCCGACGTCGAGGGATTCTCCTACAAGGAGATCGCCGAGATCCTCGACATCCCGATCGGGACGGTCATGAGCAGGCTGCATCGGGGAAGAAAGGCGCTCCAGAAGCAGTTGTACGAGTTCGCAACGGTCCGGAACCTCACTCCGGCCCCCGAGGACGGCAACATGTCCGAGTCCCATGTCTGAGTGTGAAGACTCCCTCCACGAGCTGTACGCCTATTTGGACGGCGAGCTGACCGACGATCGCCGCGAGGCGATCCACCGCCATCTCGACGGGTGCCAGCCGTGCGCCGAGCCCTACGACTTCGAGGCCGAGTTGCGGTCGGTGATCCGCCGCAAGTGCCAGGAGCAGGTGCCCGAGTCGCTGGTGGCCAAGGTGCGGACGGCGCTGGAGCAGGAGTCGGTGGCCCGCTCGGTCGACGCGGACGGCTAATCGCTCTGGTCTGCAACCTGGGAGCTAGAACGCGCCCCGGGCGCTGAGCACCGCGACGGGCGTCTTGGCGAGGATCCGCACGTCCAGGCCCAGGCTCCAGTGCTCGACGTACTCGGCGTCGATGTCGACGCGCTCGGGGTAGTCGATCCTCGACCGGCCGTTGACCTGCCACGCGCCGGTGATCCCCGGGCGGACCGAGGTGTACACGTGCTCGCGGTCGCCGTAGTTGCGGATCTCGACCGGCACCACCGGGCGCGGGCCGACCAGCGACATCGTGCCGGCCAGCACGTTGAGGATCTGCGGCAGCTCGTCGAGGCTCGACCGCCGCAGGAAGCGGCCGACCCGGGTGACGCGGCGGTCGAGCTCGGCCGGCAGCTTGAACCCGTTGCTGACGTACTCGTCCCACAGCCTCGGGTCGTGCTGGAGCAGCTGCTCGGCACCCCGATGCATCGTGCGGAACTTGTACATCTTGAACGTGCGGCCAGCGAGGCCGACCCGTTCCTGCCCGAACAGCACGGCGCCGCGGGACGTGACCAGCACGACCAGCCCGACAACGACGCCGAGGGGCAACACGATGGGCGCGGTTATGAGCACCAGCGCCAGGTCCATGGCCCGCTTGGCCCGGGACGTCGCCGGACGCGCCGAACCGACGTTGCCAGGGCGCTGCGACGGCGCACCTGCGGACGCCGGGCGGGGCCGATCGAGCTCTCGTTCTCCCAGCTGTGCCACAGGTCGTTGTCCCTAGGGGGTGCCCGTCTAGTCGGCTCGACCGTAGCAGTCCGTCCACGCCTGTTGCGCCTCCGCCGCCCAGCGCGTCAGTGCAACCGCCGCAGCAGTCAATACGGACTGGTTCGCGTGTTTCCCCGGGCGCTGCGTAGCATGCGCCCATGCTTGCCGTGATCTGGCACTACTGGATCGGCGTCGCCCTGATCCTGGGCACGGTTCTCACCATCGTGGCCCTGGCGATCGGCTACCTGGCCACCGTGGAACGCTCCCGCTACCCGAAGGGGCGGTAGCCGGATCATGGACAGCCCGATCGACTGGGGGCTCGCCGAACGGGTGGCGGTCCGGGTCGCCGGGCACGAGCCGCTGGCGGCCTCCTACCACTACGACCGGCTGGCCATCGACTTCGCCGAGCTGACCTCCCAGGCCGAGGAGCTGGTCGAGCGGGAGACGGGCCTCGTGTCTGCGGCCGGTCCGGCCCGGGCCCGGGTCGTCGACCGGGCCGACTGGGTGCGGGCCAACCTCGCCAGCTTCGGCCGGCTGCTGCGACCGCTGACCGACCGCATGGCCGAGCGCCTCGACGACCGCCAGGGGGCGATGGCGCTGGTCGGCGAGGTGTCCCGCCGGGCCGCCGCGCTCGAGGTCGGGGTCCTGCTGGGCTGGATGGGCACGCGGGTGCTGGGCCAGTACGACCTGCTGATCGTCGAGGACGAGAACCCCGACGACCAGGACATCGTCTACTACGTCGGCCCCAACGTCCTGGCGCTGGAGAAGCGCTTCGGGTTCCCGCCGCGCGAGTTCCGCCTGTGGCTGGCGCTGCACGAGGTCACCCACCGGGCCCAGTTCACCGGCGTTCCCTGGCTGCGGGGCCACTTCCTGTCGCTGGTCGACCAGACACTGGCCGCGGTCGATCCCGACCCGAAGCGGTTCCTGGACGCGCTCGTGCGGGTGGTCGAGGAGCTGCGGTCGGGCCACAACCCGCTCGACGAGGGCGGCATCGCCACCCTCCTCGCCAGCCCCGATCAGCGCGACCTGTTCGGCAAGATCGGCGGGATGATGAGCCTGCTGGAGGGCCACGGCGACGTCACCATGGACCGGGCCGGCGAGGGCCACGTACCCCAGGCGGCGCGGTTCTCCCGGGCGCTGCGCGAGCGCCGGCGGCAGAGCGGGAGCGTCGCCAAGCTGGCCCAGAAGGCCGTGGGCATCGACGCCAAGATGAAGCAGTACGCCCAGGGCGAGGCGTTCATCGCCTACGTCGAGCGCCACGCCGGGCGGGACGCGGTCGACACGGCCTGGCGGGGGCCCGAGTGGCTCCCGACGCTGGCCGAGATCCGGGCGCCACAGGACTGGCTCGACCGCGTGCGGCTGTCCGAGGAGCTGGTGGGGTAGCCGACCTGGGGCTGGTCACGGACCTGGCCGCCCGGTGCGACTTCCCGGACGCCGGGGCGGCGGTGACGTGCGCGGTGTCGGGCGGGGCCGACTCCCTAGCGCTGCTGGTGCTGGCGGCCCGGGCCGGCTGCCACGTGACCGCGGTCCACGTCGACCACGGGCTGCGGGCCGGCTCCGCGGCGGAGGCCGAGGTCGTGCGGGCCGCGGCGGACCGCTTCGGCGCCAGGTTCCGGGCGGTGCGGGCGGCGGTCGCCCCGGGCCCCAACCTGGAGGCCCGCGCCCGCGCGGCCCGCTACGCGGCGCTGCCGGCGGACGCGCTCACCGGGCACACGGCCGACGACCAGGCCGAGACCGTGCTGCTCAACCTGATCCGGGGAGCGGCGCTCGACGGCCTGGCCGGCATGGATCCGGCCCGGCGGCCCCTGCGCCGGCTGCGCCGCCGGGAGACCCGGGCGCTGTGTGCGGCGCTGGGCCTCGACCCGGTGGCCGATCCGTCCAACGACGACCCCGCCATCCGCCGCAACCGGGTGCGCCACGAGCTGCTCCCGCTGCTCGACGCCATCGGCTCGCGGGACGTCGTCGCGGTCCTGGCGCGCCAGGCCGACCTGGCCCGGGACGATGTGGTGCTCCTGGACGCGCTGGCCGCCGGCCTCGACCCCACCGACGCCCGGGCCCTGGCGGCCGCCCCGCGGCCGCTCGCCCGGCGGGCCGTGCGGGCGTGGCTGCGGGCCTCGGGACCGGGCGGGGCGGAGTGCCATCCGCCGGACTCGGCCGCCGTCGAGCGGGTGCTGGGGGTGGCGCGGGGGGACGCGGTGGCGTGTGAGGTCGCCGGGGGGTGGCGGGTGGCGCGGACCGCGGGGCGGCTGCGGCTCGTTGCGCCTGGCGCGTGATCCCGGCGCGAACGCAAACGGCCAAACGACCAAACGACAACGAGGCTGGTTAGGAGGCCGCGGAGCCGGCCTCTGTTGTGATTGTGGGGCGCTCGGTGGGCGTCAAGGACGCCCCGGGTCGGGGGTCTCCGCGTTTTGTACGCGGAATCGGTCGCCAGGGCGACCGTTTCGGGGGGCAAAAGCCCGGGCGGGGACCTTTCCCCGAGAAACCAACGGTGTAAGGGTCACCGTGAGTGTCAAAAGGGCGGTCGGGGCGGGGTCAAGGAGCCCCGCAGGGGCCCGGCGCAGCCGGCTTGTCCTTGACGCCGCCCCGAGCGCCCCCATCATCGACTAGGAGGCCGCCCCCGGCGGCCTCCTAACCAGCCTCGTTGTCGTTTTCGTTGGTCGTTTCCGCCCGCTAGGTTCTCCGGCGCATGCCGACCGACCCCCCGGCGACAGCGGTGCGATGAGCGACGCATCCGCGCACCACCTGGACGAGCCGGACCTCGGCCCCGTCGTCGTGGACGCGGACAAGATCCGGGCCCGCGTCGCCGAGCTCGGCGCCGACATCACCCGCGACTACGCCGACCGGCCGCCGCTGCTCGTGTGCGTCCTCAAGGGCGCGTTCGTGTTCCTCGCCGACCTGGCCCGGGAGATCCGGCTGCCGGTCGAGATCGACTTCATGGCCGTGTCGTCCTACGGCGCCTCGACCCGGTCCTCGGGCGTGGTGCGCATCGTCAAGGACCTCGACATCGACCTCGCCGGCCGCCACGTCCTCCTGGTCGAGGACATCGTCGACTCCGGCCTCACCCTCACCTACCTGCGCCGGAACCTGGCCGCCCGCCAGCCGGCCAGCCTGGAGGTCTGCGCGCTGTTCGTGCGCCAGGGCAACCAGAAGACGCACGAGCACCTGCGCTACGTGGGCTTCGAGATCCCGCCCGCGTTCGTCCTCGGCTACGGGCTGGACGTGGCCGAGCGCTACCGGAACCTTCCGTACGTCTGCGAATACCGGGGCGGGGTCTGACTTACTGCAGGCGACGCCGATAGCCTGTTCGCCACCGTGAAACGTTTCCCCCGAGTCGCCCTCATCTACCTGCTCGTCGGCGCGGCCGTGCTGTTCATGGGCATCCGATTCTCGAATCAGGGCCCGGAGCGCAAGGAGCTCGACTCCACGACGTTCAAGGAAGCGATCGCCGACGGCGAGGTGGCCACCGCCGAGATCAAGGACAAGGACAACGTGATCGTCGGCAAGCTGCGCGACGACACGGAGTACAAGACGTCATATCCGGCCGAGTCGTCCGACGAGCTGTTCGAGAAGCTGCTCACCGCCGACCCGCGGATCGAGGTCAAGACCGACCAGCAGTCCGACTCGCTGTGGACCGGCCTACTGGTGAGCCTGCTGCCGACGGTGCTGTTGGTGGGCGCGTTCATCCTGGTCATGAACGCCCTGCAGGGCGGCGGCCGGGGCGTGATGCAGTTCGGCAAGTCCCGGGCCAAGCAGGTCGGCAAGGACGACCCGACGGTCACGTTCGCCGACGTGGCGGGCTGCGACGAGGCCGTCGAGGAGCTCCAGGAGATCAAGGAGTTCCTCCAGGACCCGGCGCGCTTCCAGGCCATGGGCGCCCGCATCCCCAAGGGCGTGCTGCTCTTCGGGCCGCCCGGCACCGGCAAGACCCTGCTCGCCCGGGCCGTGGCCGGCGAGGCCGGGGTGCCGTTCTTCCCGATCTCGGGCTCGGACTTCGTCGAGATGTTCGTCGGCGTCGGGGCCAGCCGGGTGCGCGACCTGTTCGACAAGGCCAAGCAGGCCGCCCCGGCCATCGTGTTCGTCGACGAGATCGACGCCGTCGGCCGGCACCGGGGCGCGGGCCTCGGCGGCGGCCACGACGAGCGCGAGCAGACCCTCAACCAGCTGCTGGTCGAGATGGACGGGTTCGACGCCCGCACCGGCGTCATCCTCATCGCCGCCACCAACCGGCCCGACATCCTCGACCCTGCCCTGCTGCGGCCGGGGCGGTTCGACCGCCAGATCGTGGTCGACCAGCCCGACCTCGAGGGACGCAAGGCGATCCTCGACGTCCACGCCAAGGGCAAGCCGCTGGCCGCCGACGTGCGGCTCGACGTGCTGGCCCGCCGCACCCCGGGGTTCACCGGCGCCGACCTGGCCAACCTCATGAACGAGGCCGCCCTGCTCACCGCCCGCCGCCACGGCACCGACATCACGATGTCCGCCATGGAGGACGCCATCGACCGGGTGCTCGCCGGGCCCGAGCGCAAGACGCGGGTGATGTCCGACCGCGAGAAGCGGGTCATCGCCTACCACGAGGGCGGCCACACGCTGGTCGGCCACGTGCTGGAGGGCACCGACCCGATCCACAAGGTGTCGATCGTGTCCCGGGGTCGGGCGCTGGGCTGGACCCTGGCGCTGCCCACCGAGGACAAGTACCTCAAGACCCGGTCCGAGCTCGTCGACACCATGACGATGCTGCTCGGGGGCCGCACGTCGGAGGAGCTGATCTTCGAGGAGCCCACCACCGGTGCCAGCGACGACATCGAGCGCTGCACCGAGATCGCCCGGGCCATGGTCACCACGTACGGGATGAGCGACCGCCTCGGGCCCCAGATGCTGGGCCAGCGCTCGGGCGAGGTGTTCCTCGGCCGCGACTACGGCCACGAGGCCACCTACTCCGACGATGTCGCCGGGCTGATCGACGGCGAGGTCCGGCACCTCATCGACCACGCGCACGACCGGGCCCGGTTCATCCTCACCACCCACCGGGCGACGCTCGACCGGCTGGCGGCCGCGCTCATCGAGAAGGAGACGCTCGACGACGCCGACCTGGCCGACGTGTTCGGCGAGCTCGACAAGGGCACCGGCATCGGCGTGCCCCAGGACGAGCTGGAGCGCCCGTCGCAGCTGCCGCCCCTGCGCGAGCTGCCCCCGGGCGTGACGGTGGCCGAGGCCGCCCCCAGCCAGGACGTCCGTGCATCCCGCCGGGCGCCCGTCGAGTCGTTGTGGCGGCGGGTGCAGCGGTGGCGGGGCATGCGCCCCCGGCCGTCGGGGACGTGATCGCGCCGATCCGGGCCCGAAGGGTGCACCAGTGAGTGACGAGTGGCCCAGCCGGGAGTTCCCGCCCATCGACACGCCGATGGACCTGCCGCGCATCGCCAAGGCGGTCCGCGAGATCCTGGAGGCGATCGGCGAGGACCCCGACCGTGACGGCCTGCACGACACGCCCGAGCGGGTGGCCCGCATGTACGCCGAGATCTGCTCGGGGCTGCACGAGGAGGCCGACTGCCACCTGGCGGTGACCTTCGAGGCCGGCCACGACGAGATGGTCATGGTGCGGGACATCCCGGTGTACTCGGTGTGCGAGCACCACCTGATCCCGTTCATCGGTAGGGCCCACGTGGCCTACATCCCTGGCAAGGACGGCCGCATCACCGGCCTGTCCAAGCTGGCTCGCCTGGTCGACGCCTATGCCAAGCGCCCTCAGGTCCAAGAGCGGCTGACCGGGTCGGTGGCCGACGAGGTCGACCGTACCCTGCAGCCGCGCGGCGTGATGGTCGTCATCGAGGCCGAGCACCTGTGCATGACGATGCGGGGCGTCCGCAAGCCGGGCTCGACGACGGTCACGTCGTCGGTCCGGGGGCTGTTCCGCACCAACGTGGCCACCCGCGAAGAGGCCATGCGGTTCATCGTCGGCCAGCGCTGACTAGTCGAGCACCATCAACGCGAGCGCCAGCCAGCAGCATGAACGTGGCGAAGTCGGCCGCGAGCAGCGCAGGTCGCACGATCTCGACCCGAAACGTAGTCGACCGCTCACGGCCCGAGGGGCGCGGCCCGCAGGTGCCAGAATGTCACCTAAAGCGAGAAATTGACCTCTCAGCGGGGCGCTTTCGGTCGCGAGCGTCGGCGTAGGATGTGCGACCGTGCAGGTCATGGGCGTCGTGAACGTGACCCCGGACTCGTTCTCGGACGGTGGCCGCTACCTCGATCGGGCGGCGGCGCTGGCGCACGCCCGGGCGCTGGTCGCGGAGGGAGCGGACTGGATCGACATCGGCGGCGAGTCGACCCGGCCCGGCGCCGAGCCGGTCGACGAGGAGGAGGAGCTGCGACGCGTCGTCCCCGTGGTTGCCGCGCTGGCGGCCGACGGCATCCCCACTTCGATCGACTCCCGCAAGGCTGCGGTCGCCGCCGCCGCCGTGGACGCAGGGGCCCGCATGGTCAACGACGTGACCGCGCGCCTGGGGGACGTGGCCGCCGCCGGCGGCGTGGCCTTCGTCGCCATGCACATGCAGGGCGAGCCCGGCACCATGCAGGTCGACCCCCGCTACGACGACGTCGTGACCGAAGTGCGCGACCACCTCGTCGCCCGGGCCGACGCCGCCCGGGCGGCCGGCGTCGCCGCGGTCTGGATCGATCCGGGCATCGGGTTCGGCAAGACCCTGGCCCACAACCTCGACCTGCTGGCGAACCTCGACGTCCTGGTGGCCACCGGCTACCCGGTCGTCGTCGGTGCGAGCCGCAAGACCCTGCTCGGCACCCTCGCCGCCCGGGCCGATCCGGCGGGGGCGGTGCCGCCGCCGGGCGACCGGCTCGAGGGGTCCCTCGCCACCGCCGTGTGGGCGGCGCTGCAGGGGGCGGGGATGGTCCGGGTCCACGATGTCGCCGCCACGCGCACGGCGCTGGCGGCGATCGACGACGTTGCGGCGGGCGGGCCGCGTCATCCACTCAGCCAGTGAGGAGAGCTGTGTCGTGGCACCGATGAAGGGCAAATGGGCCCAGGGCATCACCCCCCGCAACTTCGTGTGGGTGCTGAAGGATCGGCTGGCCGTGTGCGAGCGCCCGGGAGGCTACGGGCAGAACCACCGCCGCGTCCGCCGCCAGGAAGAGATCATCTGGATCCGTGAGCAGGGCTTCACCCACGTGGTGTCGCTCATCGCGGCCACGCACAACCTGCACAACTACGACGAGCTGGGCGTCCCCTGGCTGCACCGGCCCCAGGGCCCCCACGACGACCCGGTCGCCTTCCAGCGCAACCTCTACACCGAGCTGCGCCACCTGCTCCGCGCGAGGGAGAAGCTGCTGATGCACCAGGAGGAGGTCGGCGACCGCGTCTGCGGCCTGGTCGCCGGCTACCTGCTGTGGGCTGGCCTCGTGCCCTACGGGCCCCAGGCCATCTCGGTCACCGAGCGGCTCACCGGCCGCCAGCTCGGGCCGCTGGGCCGCCAGCTCGTGGCCACCGCCGACGAGCTGCGGGGCGACGACGACGGCGACGAGGGCAACGACGGCGACGACGCGGGCGGCGAGCGGGCACGCGGATCGGCCGGCGAGCCCGCCGCCCCCGGCGAGTGAGCGGACCCGTCCCCGACCGCATCGAGCTGCGGGGACTGCGGATGACCGGGCGGGTCGGGGTGCTGCCCGCCGAGCGAGGCGCCGATCAGCCCCTGGAGATCGACCTCGACCTGGTCGTGGACCTCGCGGCTGCGGGGGCCAGCGACGCGCTCGCCGACACCGTCGACTACGGGGCCGTGTGCGACGCGGTCGCCGCCGCGGTCCGGGCGGGCCACGTCGACCTGCTGGAGCGATTGGCCAGCCGCATCGCCGACACGGTGCTGGCGGTCGATCCCGCCATCGCCGCGGTCGACCTGGCGGTCCGCAAGCTGCGCCCGCCCGTGCCTCACGACCTGGCCACGTCGGGGGTCCGCATCGTGCGGGAGCGGGCATGACCGATGGCTGATACGGGGCGGGCGGTGCGGGCGTTCCTCGGTCTCGGGTCGAACCTGGGTGACCGGGTCCGCTACCTGCGAGAGGCCGTGGCGACCCTCGCCGACCTCGGCCCGACCCGGGTGTCGCCGGTGTACGAGACCGCCCCGGTCGGCGGCCCGCCGGGGCAGGACCCCTACCTCAACCTGGTGGTCGAGGTCCGTACCGACCGCACGCCCCGCGAGCTGCTCGGGGTGTGCCACCGCCTGGAGGCCGCCGCGGGCCGCGTCCGGGAGGAGCACTGGGGCCCGCGCACGCTGGACGTCGACGTGCTGTGGGTCGACGGCGTGACGGTCACCGAGGACGACCTGGTCGTGCCCCATCCCCGGCTGTGGGACCGCCGCTTCGTGGTGGCGCCGCTGCGCGACCTGGCGCCCGACCTGGTCGACGCGGTGGCGCTCGACGCCGCGAGCGGCACGGTCGAACGCCTCGGTCTCCTCGGCGAGCTGTGAGCCGGCGGTGACCGCGGCACCCGGCGGCCGGCGCGCGGATCATCGGGCCCGGCCGCGCCGGCACGTCCCTGGCCTGGGCGCTCACCGGGGCCGGCTGGGTGGTGGCGCCGCTGCTCGGCCGAGACGACGACCCCTCCGGCGGGGCGGCCGAGGTCGACCTGCTGGTGCTCGCCACCCCGGACGACACGCTGCGGACCGTGGCCCGGTCGGTCGCGCCCGTGCCGACCACCGTCGTCGCCCACCTGGCCGGGTCGCGGGGACTCGACGTGCTCGCCCCCCACCGCCGGCGCGCGTCGATCCACCCGCTGGTGGCCCTGCCGACGCCGGAGATCGGGTCGCAGCGGCTGGTCGGGGCCTGGTTCGCCCTGGCAGGCGACCCGCTGGGCGCCGAGGTCGTGGCGGCACTACACGGTCGGGCCTTCGCCGTCGACGACGACGACCGGGCGCTCTACCACGCCGCCGCCGTGGTGGCGTCCAATCACCTCGTGGCCCTGCTCGGGCAGGTCGAGCGGCTGGCCCGGGCCGCCGGCGTGCCGCTCGCCGCCTACCTCGACCTGGCCGACGACACGCTGGCCAACGTGCGGGCGCTCGGGCCCCGGGCCGCGCTGACCGGCCCGGCCGCCCGGGGCGACGAGGCGACGATCCGCCGCCACCTGCGGGCGCTGCCCGCGGACGAGCGGAAGGCCTACCGGGCGCTGGCCGAGGCGGCCCGGCGCCTGGCCACCGAGGAGGCACCGACGTGAAGGAAGTCGCCACGATCGCGGACCTGCGGGCCAGCCTCGACGCCGAGCGCGCCGCCGGGCGGACCGTCGGCTTCGTGCCGACGATGGGGTACCTGCACGACGGCCACGCCTCGCTGATGCGCCGGGCCCGGGCCGAGACCGATCTGGTCGCCGCGTCGATCTTCGTCAACCCCCTGCAGTTCGGGGCGGGGGAGGACCTCGACGCCTACCCCCGGGACCTCGACCACGACCGGTCGCTCACGGCCGCCGCCGGGGTCGACATGCTGTTCGTGCCCGACGTCGCCGAGATGTACCCGACGCCGGTGCTGACCACCGTGTCGGTCGCCGGGGTGTCCGAGCCGCTGGAAGGGGCGTCCCGGCCGACCCACTTCGCCGGCGTGGCGACGGTCGTGGCCAAGCTGTTCGCCATCGTCGGGCCGTGCCGGGCCTACTTCGGGGCCAAGGACTACCAGCAGGTGGCGGTCGTCCGGCGCATGGCCCGGGACCTGTCGCTGCCGGTCGAGGTGGTCGACTGCCCCACGCTGCGGGAGCCCGACGGGCTGGCGATGTCGTCCCGCAACGTCTACCTGAGCCCCGACGAGCGGGAGGCCGCCCCCGTCGTCTACCGGGCGCTGCGGGCCGGGGCGGCGGCGATCGGGGCGGGGGAGCGGGACCCGGCCGCGGTCCGGGAGCTGATGGCGGCGATCATCGAGGCCGAGCCCCTCGCGGGATTGGACTACGTCAGCGGTGGTCGACGCAGACTCTTTCACGGTCCCGGAGCCACTCGCCGGGAATCTCCGGCTGCTCGCCGCGGTTCGTTTTGGGCGGGCAAGGCTCATCGACAACGTGGGGGTGACCGTGTGACGGCACCCACCCAAGGAGGACGAGACCGCCGTGCGGCGCCGCATGCTCAAGTCCAAGATCCACCGTGCGGTCGTGACCGACGCCAACCTCCACTACGTGGGCTCGGTGACGATCGATCCCGACCTGCTGGAGGCGGCCGACATCCTCGAGCACGAGCAGGTGGCGATCGTCGACATCGACAACGGCGTCCGGCTCGAGACCTACGCCATCGCCGGCGTGCGGGGGTCGGGCGACCTGTGCCTCAACGGGGCGGCGGCCCGGCTCGTGGCTGCCGGTGACCGGGTCATCGTGATCTCCTACGCCGAGTACGACGAGGCCGAGCTGGCCGGGCACGCGCCGCGTGTCGTGCACGTCGACACGGCCAACCGGCAGATCGACGCCGTGACCGCGGAGCTGCTGGCCGCGGAGCAGCGGGGGCCGGCGCCCCACCGCTACGTCGACGTGCCGGCCAACTGACGCCCCGCGGCGTCGGCGTTCCCCGTGACCGACCTCGACCTGCTGGTTCTCGGCTCGGGCGTGGCCGGTCTGTCCGCCGCGGTGCGGGCGGCCGACGTCCACGGCCTGCGGGTCGGGGTGCTGACCAAGGGCGAGCTGGACCAGGCGACCACCCGGTGGGCGCAGGGCGGCGTGGCCGCGGTCCTGGGCGGCGACCCCGACTCGACCGACCTCCACCTGGCCGACACGCTGGCGGCCGGCGCCGGGCTGTGCGACCCCACCGCGGTGCGGGTGCTGGTGGACGAGGGCCCGGCCCGGGTCGAGGAGCTGATCGCCCTGGGGGCGATCTTCGACCGGGACGCGGCCGGCGACCTGGCCCTGGCCCGGGAGGGCGGCCACAGCCATGCGCGGGTGGTCCACGCCGGGGGCGCCGCGACCGGCGCCGAGGTCGAGCGGGCGCTGGTGGCGGCCGTGCAGCGGACCGCGGCGGCGGTCTACGAGCACTGGTTCGCCCTCGACCTGATCGTGGAGGGGGGACGGTGCGGGGGCGTGACGGCCCTCACGCCCGCCGGCGACGTGGCCGAGGTGCGGGCCCGGCACGTCCTCGTGGCGACCGGCGGCGCGGGGCAGGTGTTCGCCGTCACCACCAACCCGCCGGAGTCGACCGGCGACGGCATCGCCATGGCGCTGCGGGCCGGGGCGGCGGTGGCCGACATCGAGTTCATGCAGTTCCACCCGACCGCGCTGCACCACCCGGCGATGCCGCGGCCGCTGCTGTCCGAGGCGCTGCGGGGCCACGGCGCGCTGCTGCGTGACGCGGCCGGTGAGCGGTTCGTCGACGAGCTGCTGCCCCGGGACAAGGTGAGCCGGGCGGTCATGGCCCGGCTGGCGGCGCAGGACGTCGACCACGTGTGGCTGGACGCCACCGGCCTGGAGCGGTTTGCGGAGCGGTTCCCGACCATCGCCGCGGCGCTGGCCGAGGCCGGCCTCGATCCGGCCCGCGACTGGCTGCCGGTCGCCCCCGCGGCCCACTACCTGTGCGGCGGCATCGTGGCCGACCTGGCCGGGGCGACGTCGCTGCCCGGGCTGTGGGTGGCGGGCGAGGCCGCGTGCAACGGGGTCCACGGGGCCAACCGGCTGGCGTCGAACTCGCTGCTCGACGGCATGGTGTACGGGCCCCGGGTGGTCGAGGCCGTCAGCGCCGGGGTCTTGGGCCCCGCCCCGACCGGGGCGATGCGAGCGGTCCTGGAGGGCGGCGAGCCCGGCGGAGTGGCGGGGCGTGCCCTCCCCCGCGTCTTGTCCACGGAAACGGTCGCCCTGGCGACCGTTTCCGCGGACAAAACGCTTGTGGGGGCGGCCCGCGGCGCCCTCCAGCACGCCATGACGACCCACGCCGGGGTCCTGCGGTCCGCGGCGTCGCTCGCCGAGGCGGCGGCCGCCGCCGGGCGCGCCGCGTCCGCCGCCGGTGAGGGCGCCGGCGCCCCCGCCGCGGAGCTGCGCAACCTGGCCACCGTGGCCGGCGCGCTGGCGGCGGCGGCCCTGGCCCGCACCGAGACCCGGGGCGCGCACGCCCGCACGGACTTCCCCGAGGCCGAGCCGGCCCAACGCGTCCGCTACGTCGTCGGGGGCGCGGTCAGCCGGCTGACGCACCGGGCGTACGATCGTGGGCCATGACCAACGTCTCGCCGCAGGCCCCCGCGGGCCAGCATCCGCCCGGGTGGTTCCCGGACCCGTTCGGCCGCCACGAGAGCCGCTGGTGGGATGGCGCGAAGTGGACCGAGCACGTCGCCTCCCACGGCCGCCAGAGCGTCGACCCACCGGTCGGTGGCACGCCCGTGCCCACGGTCAACACCGACGCCGGACGCATCGCCAACGACGTCCAGCGGGCGGGCGCGGCCGGACGGGCGGACCAGGGTGGCGGCACGCTGTTCACCGAGCCGGTCCTGGTGGTCAACCAGAAGGCCAAGCTCATCGAGGTCAACAACGAGTACGCCATCTTCGACCAGAACGGCCGCCAGATCGGGGCGGTCCGCCAGGTGGGCCAGAGCACGGCCAAGAAGGTGCTCCGGGTGCTCGGCTCCTATGACCAGTTCATGACCCACAAGCTGCAGATCGTGGACATGTACGGCAACGTCGTCCTGGCGCTCACCCGGCCGGCCAAGGTGATGAAGTCCCGGGTCATCGTCCAGGACGGCCAGGGCCGCGAGCTCGGCACGATCGTCCAACAGAACATGATCGGCAAGATCCGCTTCGCGCTCGAGTCCAACGGCCAGCAGTGGGGCTCGATCAACGCGGAGAACTGGGTCGCCTGGAACTTCCGCATCGAGGACCACACCGGCGCCGAGATCGCCCGCATCACCAAGACCTGGGGGGGCTTGGCCAAGATGGCGTTCACGACGGCCGACAACTACGTCGTGCAGATCCACCGCCCGCTCGACGACCCGCTGCGGTCCCTGGTGGTGGCGGCGGCGCTGGGTGTCGACACCGCCCTCAAGCAGGACGACCGGGGCCTGTTCGGCTGAGCCCCTTCGCCCAAGAAACGGCGATCATCTCCACGTGCACGACGCCCACCCTCCGATCACCGCCGTCCGCGAGGCCGTGGCCAGGGCCCTGGCCGAGGACCTGACCCCGCTCGGGGACCTGACGTCCGCGCTGCTCCCCCCGGCGATGGAGGCGACGGCCCGCTTCGTCCCCCGGACCGACGGCGTGCTGGCGGGCCGCCTGTGCGCGGCCGAGGCGATCCGTGCGGTCGACGACCGCCTGGAGGTGGAATGGTCGGCCGACGACGGCGACCGGGTCACGGCCGGCCACGAGATCGGCCGGGTCAGCGGCCCGCTGGCGCCGATCCTGACCGCCGAGCGCACGGCGCTGAACTTCCTGGGCCACCTCTCGGGCATCGCCACGCTCACGGCGCGCTACGTCGACGCCGTCGAGGCGGCGGGAGGAACCCTCCGCATCTGGGACACGCGCAAGACGACGCCGGGCCTCCGGGCCCTGGAGAAGGCGGCGGTGAGGGCGGGCGGCGGTGCCAACCACCGGGGCAACCTGAGCGACTGGGTGCTGCTCAAGGACAACCACCTGGAGCTGTTCGGCATCAGGCCGGCGGTGGCCCAGGCCAGGGAGCGCTGGCCGGGCCGCACCGTCCACGTCGAGTGCGGCGACGTGGACCAGGTCCGCGAGGCGCTCGCGGCCGGCGCGGACGCCCTCCTGCTCGACAACATGACCCCGGACGAGGTCCGGGCGGTGGTCGAGGAGGTCCGGGCCGCCGACCCCCGCCGCCCGCTCCTGGAGATCTCGGGCACGGTCACCCTCGACACGATCGCCGGCTACGCCACGACGGGAGCGGACCTGGTGTCGATCGGCGCCCTCACCCACTCGGCTCCGGTCCTCGACATCGGCCTCGACATCGTGTCCGGCTGAGGGCCACGCGGCGTTCTACGCGGAACTGGTCGCTATGGCGACCAGTTCCGCGTAGAAAACGCCCCACTTGTGACCCCAGAACGACGGCGGCCTAGCCTCACCGGCCGTGATGCTCCTGGCGATCGACGTCGGTAACACCCAGACCGTCATCGGCCTGTACGACCTCGACCCCGATGATGCCCACAACGTCGGGATCCGCCACGCCGACACGCACCTGCTCGACCACTGGCGGGTCGCCACCAACGCCGAGCGGACCGCCGACGAGCATGCGCTGGTCATCCAGGAGTTTCTCGGGTTCCACGGGTTCAGCTTCGACGACGACATCGCCGGGATCGTGCTGTGCTCCTCCGTTCCCCGGGTGACCGGGGCCATCCGGCGGATGAGCGAGCGGTACTTCGGGACCTCCGCCATCGTCATCGAGCCAGGGATCCGCACCGGCATCCCCATCCTGTACGACAACCCCAAGGAGGTCGGCGGCGACCGGATCGCCGACGCCGTCGCTGCGTTCGACCTGTTCGGCGGGCCGATCGTCGTCGTCGACTTCGGGACCGCCACGACCTTCGAGGCCATCTCCGCCAAGGGCGAGTACCTGGGCGGCGCCATCTTCCCCGGCATCGACATCAGCCTCGACGCTCTGTTCAGCCGGGCCGCGGCGCTGCGGAGGGTCGAGCTGGTCGAGCCCCGCAACGTGATCGGCCGCTCGACCGTCGAGTCGATGCAGTCCGGGGTGATCTACGGCTACACGGCCCTCGTCGACGGCATGGTCAACCGCATCGAGGCCGAGCTGGGCCAGAAAGCCACCGTGGTGTCGACGGGCGGTCTGTCAGGCTTGATCACGCCCCTGTCCAGCACGATCACCCAGCACCAGCCCTGGCTGACACTGCACGGACTCCGCCTCGTCTACGAGAAGAACCAATGACCGACGAAGAGCCCGCCGCTCGGCAGCCCCCGTACCGGGTCGAGGTCGGCGACCGGGCCGCCGACCTGCAGGCCCGCTGGAGCGGCCTCGAACCGGGCCAGGGCGCCGGCGTCCGGGCGACCGTCGCCGGCCGGGTCATGCTGCTGCGGGACATGGGCCGCCTCGCCTTCGCCAGCCTGCGCGAGTCCAGCGGCACCATCCAGCTCATGGCCACGGTCAAGGAGACCCCCGACTACAAGGCCCTCACCGGCCTGGCCCTCGGCGACTTGATCGTGGCCTCCGGCGAGGTCGTCCGCACGAACAAGGGCGAGCTGTCGGTGCGGGTCGACGAGTGGACGCTCCTGGCCGAGGCGCGGCGCGGCTTCGGCGACAAGTGGCACGGCATCACGGATACGGACATGCGCTACCGCCAGCGCTACGCCGACCTGTGGGCGAACGAGGCGAGCAGAGCGACGTTCCTGGCCCGCAGCCGGATCATGTCGGCGACCCGCCGCTTCCTGGAGGACCGGGGCTTCGTCGAGGTCGAGACCCCCGTCTTCCACACCCTGCCCGGGGGCGGCTTCGCCAAG
Organism: uncultured Acidimicrobiales bacterium; assembly: GCA_963830865.1. GTDB lineage: Bacteria > Actinomycetota > Acidimicrobiia > Acidimicrobiales > VFJN01 > ZC4RG19. The sequence goes on from CAWHNU010000009.1 coordinate 171,329, forward strand.
CCGTTCACCACCCACCACAACGCCCTCGACATCGACCTCCACCTGCGCATCGCCCTCGAGCTGCACCTCAAGCGGCTCATCGTGGGCGGGTTCGAGCGTGTCTTCGAGATCGGCCGGGTGTTCCGCAACGAGGGGCTGTCGACCCGCCACAACCCCGAGTTCACGATGCTGGAGCTGTACCAGGCCTACGCCGACTACGGCGACATGATGGAGCTGACCGAGACCCTGGTCGCCCACCTGGCCGAGGTCGTCACCGGCGGGACCGTCGTGAGCTACGGGGGCCGCGACCTGGACCTGACCCCGCCGTGGCGCCGGGCGACCATGGCGGACCTGGTCGCCGAGCACGCCGGTGTTGCCGTCGACATCGACACGCCGCTCGACGAGATGCGCGCCGTGGCCCGGGCGCAGGGGATCGACGTCGACGAGGCCTGGGGGACCGGCAAGCTGCTGCTGGAGATCTACGAAGCGACCACCGAGCCCGAGCTGTGGGGCCCGGTGTTCGTCATGGATTACCCCAAGGAGGTCTCGCCGCTCGCTCGCGACCACCGCAGCCGGCCCGGCCTGGTCGAGCGGTTCGAGCCGATCGTGGCCGGGCGGGAGCTGGGCAACGCCTTCTCCGAGCTGGCCGACCCCGACGAGCAGCGCCGGCGGTTCGAGGACCAGGCCCGCCTCCGGGCCGGCGGCGACGAGGAGGCGATGGTCGTGGACGAGGACTACCTACGGGCCCTCGAGTACGGCATGCCCCCGACCGGCGGGCTGGGCATCGGCATGGACCGCCTCGTCATGCTCCTCACCGACACCCACGCCATCCGCGACGTCATCCTGTTCCCGACCCTGCGCCCCGAGGCCGACTGAGGCTGGGGACGGGTCCGACGCCGGGACCACCTCGACCCGGCCCTGCAACCGCACCCCGAACCAGCCGAGCCCCGGCTGGCGGAGCGCGATCCGGACCTCGTAGCCGCCCGGCTCGGCCGGCGCCTCCAGGGGCACGGCGACGGCGGTGCGCGTCCCCGTCGGCAGCACGCGGGGCAGCGGCGCCAGCGGGTTGGTCGTGTCCGCGCCGGCACGTTCGTCCCCGTCCGCGTCCCCGTCGCCGGCGTCGAGCCGCCGCCACCGTGCCCCGACCGTGATCGGGCGGGGCGGCACGGTCGCCAGCGGCCCGCCCGTCTGGTTGACGACCTCGACCGTCAGCGAGGTGACGGTCCCGGCGACGACCGTCGACGGCAGGTCGCCCCGCACGCCCGACCGCCGGGCCGCCTCGGGGTCGAGTCGGCGCCCGGCGGTGGCCAGCGCCGCGGCCGTCCCGGGGGTCACCAGCCGCACCGCGGCGTCTTCCGGGGTCGGACGCCGCTCCGGTGGGCGGTCCCGCGATCGGTGCTGCTCGACCGCCCGGGACGCGTTGGCCGCGAACCCGGCCGCCACCCCCCGGATCACCGTCGGCGGCACCAGCAGGATGTCGTACACCTCCAGGCACGGCATCGGGATCCGGTCGACGACTGCCGCCCGCGCCACGTCGACCACGACGACCTCGCCCCGGTCGTCGTCCTTGTCCCGGTGGGCGTTGCCCCCGACAAGGGCGAACCGCCCGGCGAGGGTGAGGCCCCGGGTGAAGCGGCGCACCGCCGTCCGGCGCACGACGGTGCCGTCCGCGTCCAGCTCGGTGAGGCTGCCCCGCGTCGACTCGCAGACGAACCAGTGGTCCCCCCGCCGCCGCGGGGTGTGGGGGTGGGCCAGGCGCCGCAGCACGTCCCGCCCGGCCCGCAGGTCGCGCACGAACCCGGCCCGGTCCTCGTCGTCGGACTTCCAGCCCTTGGTGCGCTCGAACCGCCCGAACGCGCATACGTGCAGCGCACCCCCCACCACGACCAGCGAGTTGACGTGCCAGCCGTCGGGCACGGTCGAGCCCTGCCATGCCAGCTCGGGCTGGCCGTCTGGCCCGATCCGCCACACGGCGTTGTCCCAGCTGGAGCTGACGTGGGGCGCGCCCTCGAACCAGATGACGTCGTGGGGGTCGCGCACCGCGTCGAAGCGGTGGTACGTGCGCACGCCCCGTGCGTCGTAGGACAGCAGCTCGCCGACCGACGTCTGCTCGCCCGGCGCCCGCAGCACCCGCCACAGTCGGCCGCCCCCGAGCGCGAGGCCGGACGTCGGGATGTCGTCGAGCGCCTCGGGAGCACCGCCGGTCAGGTCGTAGAGCCCGCCGCCCCACTTGCCGAACCCGCTGACCAGGACACGGGCCTCCCCCAGGGCGGAGCGCCACTCCCCGGCCATCACTCGATGCCGTGCTCGAGGGCGTAGCGGACCAGCTCCTGGCGCCGGTTGAGGTGGAGCTTGCCGAGGATGTTGCGCACGTGGTTCTCCACCGTCTTCTCGGCGATGAACAGCTCCTCGCCGATCTCGCGGTAGGTGTGGCCCCGGGCCACGTACTGGAGCACCTCGCGCTCGCGCTCGGACAGGGGCTGGGTCGGACCGGACGCCTTGGCCATGCGCCGGAACTCCCCGAGCACCAGCGATGCCAGTGCCGGCGAGAACACCGGCTCGCCCTTGGCCGCCCGCCACAGCTCGCGGCGCAGCTCCTCCGGCGGCGTGCTCTTGACGAGGTAGCCGTTGGCGCCGGCGGCGACGGCGTCGAGCAGGTCGCGCTCCTGCTCGCTGACGGTCAGCATCACGATGTGGGTGTCCTCGCCGCAGGCCCGGGCCACCTTCAGCCCGCCACCGCCCGGCATGTGGAGGTCGCAGACGACCAGGTCGGGCTTGAGCGAGCGGACAAGCTCGATGGCCGCATCCGCGTCGCCGGCGTCGCCCACGACGTGGAAGTTCGAGCCCAGGTCGGCGCGCAGCCCGGACCGCCAGATCGGGTGGTCGTCGGCCACGACGACGCGCACGGCACGCAGGTCGGTCATTAACACGCCAGCGTAGAGGCGCAGCAGGTCACGGATCGATCGGCACCCAGCACCTCACCTCGGAGCCCCGCCCGGGCCGGCTGGCGACCTCGACCCGGCCGCCGACCTCGCCGATCCGGCCCCGGACCGAGCGCTGCAGCCCGGTGCCCTCGGCGGTGGCCGCGGGGTCGAAGCCGTGCCCGTCGTCCTTGACCGAGCAGAACAGCTCGCCGTCGAGGGGCTCTGCGTACACGGTGACCGTGGCCGCGCCGCCGTGCTTGCCCGCGTTGGCCAGGGCCTCGCCCACGGCCCCGGCCAGCGCCTCGACGGTCCGGGCGGGCAGGTCCGGGGTGTCGGGGGCCAGCACCACCCGGGCCGTCCCGCCGTAGCGGTCCTCGAACCGGGCGGCGGCGCGCCGCAGCCGGGTGCCCAGGTCGCCGCCCCCGCCCACGGCGGCCTCCGTCCCGTACAGGAACTCCCGCAGCTCACGCTCCTGCTCGTGGGCGAGGCGGACGATGTCGGGATCGGAGGTGCGGCGCTGGACCACCGCCAGCGTCTGGAGCACGCCGTCGTGCAGGGTGCGGGCCACCTCCTCCCGGGCCTGGGCCAGCGAGATCCGCTGCTCGGCGTCCCGCAGGCGGCCGGTGACGAACCCGGCCACCAGGCCCGCCAGGCCCAACAGGACGATGCTCGACATGACGCTCACCGAGTCGCCGCGGCTCCACGGAGTGGGGCTGACGATCTCGCCCGCGCCCTGGGCCAGGCCGATCGTCACGCCGGCGACGAGCCCGCCCGGCCATCGGAAGGCGATGCCGGCGGTCATGACCGCGGCGATCGGCCAGGCCGAGGCCAGGTTCTGGGGGTGGTCGATGCCGTTGTAGGCCAGTTCGTCGCCGACCTCGAGGGCGCAGGCGACGGCCACCTCGACGGCGACGACCGGGAGGCTGAGGAGCCGGGTCGGGTTCACGGCCAGGAGCACGGTGTCGCCGACGGTCACGAGCAGGGCCGCGCCGATCAGCACCACGGCCACGAGCGGGCGGGCCTGGGGCTGGGACAGCTCGGTGCTGCTGGCCGCCAGCAGCACGACCATCCACGCCCACGCCAGCCAGCGGAACACGGCGACGCCTGTCAGCAGGCTGCGGACCAGGGCGTCCTCGCGTGCGTGGGCGGCGGCGCCGGCGGGCAGTTCGATCGGGACCAGCGGAATCCTCGGGGTGTGCTCCGGTGTTGGTTGGGCAAGCATGTCGCACGTGGCCACGGAACCGCGTTCCCCGGCGTGCGCCTCAACGGCGGCGGAGCCGGGCGCGGCCGCGGCCGACGGCGTGTGGGCGCCCGGGCGCCGCCGGCTCACCACCGCGCTGGTGCTGACGATCACGCTGGTGGCCTTCGAGTCGCTCGCCATCGCCACCGTCATGCCGGTGGTGGCCGACGACCTGGGCGGGCTGAGCCTGTACGGCTGGGTGTTCTCCGGGTTCTTCCTCGGCAGCCTGCTCGGGATCGTGCTGGCCGGCTCGGCCGCCGACCGGCGGGGCACCCGGCTGCCCTTCGCGGTCGGGCTGGCCCTGTTCGCCGCCGGGCTGGTCGTCGGCGGCGCGGCGCAGTCGATGCCGATGCTGGTCGCCGGGCGGATCGCCCAGGGGATGGGCGCGGGCGTCATCCCGGCCGTGGCCTACACCAGCGTCGGCCGCTCCTACCCGCCCGACCTCCGACCCCGTGTGTTCGCCGTGTTCTCGACCGCGTGGGTGGTGCCCGGCCTGGTCGGCCCGGCCGCGGCCAGCGCGATCGAGCGCTGGTCCTCGTGGCGGGTCGTGTTCCTCGCCCTGCTGCCCCTGGCCGCGGTGGCCGCGGCGATGGCCCTGCCGGTGCTGACCGACCGGCCGGCGGCCGAGCGCGACGGCGCCGGCGCCGGGGACGACGACCGCCGCCGCGACGCCCTCGTGCTCGTGCTGGGGGTCGCCCTCGTGCTGGCCGGGCTCGGCGCGGGCGCGCCCGCGCTCGCCGCGCTGCTGATCGTGGCCGGGGCCACGCCCGCACTGTGGGCGTTCGTGCGGCTGGTGCCGGAGGGGACCCTGACCCTCCACCCCGGCCTGCCCGCGGCCGTGGGCACCCGGGGGATCCTCACCTTCGCCTTCTTCGGGACCGACGCCTTCGTGTCGCTGGCCGTGACCGATGCCCGGGACCAGCCGACCTGGGTGGCCGGACTGGCCCTGACCGCGGGGACGCTGGCGTGGACGGCCGGCGCCTGGATCCAGCAGCGGGTCGTGCTGCGCCGCGGCCCCCGGTGGATGGTCCGCCGGGGGTTCGCGGTGCTGGCCGTGGGCATCGCCGGGACGGTCGTGGCACTGGTGTGGCTGCCGATCCCGTTCCTGGTCGCGGCGTTCGGGCTGGCCAGCCTGGGCATGGGGCTCAGCTACGCGGTGCTGTCGGTGACCGTGCTCGGCACCGCCGTACCTGGCCAGGAGGGCCGCGCCAGCTCGTCGCTGCAGCTCACCGACGTGCTCGGCGTCTCGCTCGGCACCGGGCTCGCCGGCGTCGTGGTGGCCCTCGGCGACGGGCGCGGCTGGGCGACCGGCTCGTCGCTGACCATCGCCTTCATCATGACGCTTGCCGTCGCGGTCGGGGGCGTCGCGGCCGCCGGCCGGCTGCCCCGCTCGTTGCCGGCCGAGGCTGAGGCCGCGCGGCGCTCAGGCCTTCGGGGTCTCGCTCAGGCCGTCGTTGGCGGACCGGTAGAGCTCGTAGATCTCCTTGCAGGCGCCGCACATCGGCAGCTTCGTCGGGTCGCGCTGGGGGACGAAGGTCTCGCCGCACAGGGCCTCGACCGGGTAGCCGTAGATGCGGGCCTCGGTGACCTTGGCCACCGCGGACTCGCCCGGCTGGGTCTTGACGATGTGGGCGACCCGCGGCTTGCCGGTCTCGACGTCCTCGTCGGTGCGCTGGTCGAGCTCCGGTCGGACCGTGGTGGTCAGCGGGGCGGGCATCGCCCCCACCCTACGACCCGTGGCGGCCGGGGCAGCCGGGGGTCCGGCGTTGGCCGCCGGGCGGCAGAGCATGGTCTGGTCGCCCGACGCGAGGAGCGCGCCGGACCGGTCCCAGACCCGGCCGGTGGCGGCGACCAGCCCGTCGGTGCCGACCGGCGACACCGCCTCCACCAGCAGCCACTCGTCGTCGGTCGGGCGGTGGAACCGGGCCGACAGGTCGACCGTGACGGCCACCGCCGGGGCCGGGTCGAGGTAGGCGTGGGCCCGACTGGCCGCTGGCCAGCCGTAGGTGTCGATCGGGACGAGCAGCCGGCAGGCGTCGGCCCACGGGTCGTCGAACCGGCTTGCCGGGAAGAACCGCAGCCACAGCCGGGCCCTGGGGCTCTATCGGCCCGGGCGGCGGCCACTGGTCGTGCCAGTCGAGCGCCCGGTGGTCGAGGTTCTCGAAGAACGCCACCGTCGCCGGCCCCGGCGCGTCGGGCGGCAGCGCCGCCACCCGCTCGGCGAAGGTCGGCAGGTCGCCCGGGCGCACGACGTCGGGCGGCGGGGCCGAGGTCGTGCTCGAGCGTGACGCCCCCGGGATCGACGCCCCACACCATGGCGTCGAGGATCGGGCGGTCGTCCTGGCGCACGCTCACCCGGACCGAGGTGGCGAAGCGGGACGCGCTTGAGCACCGCCGTCTCGATCTCGACCGTCTCGAACCGGGCCACGCCCAGGAAGTGGGCGACGATGCTGGCCGGCCGGGCCCGGCCCGACGCCAGGCCGGCGGCCCGGAGCGCCACCGAGGCGATGTACCCGCCGTTGGGGCCCCAGATGTTCCAGTCGGCGCTGAGCTTCGCCGTCCAGCGGCCCTCGGCCCCCGCGACCGGCTCGACCCGGGTGTCGCGCTCGAGGTCACCCACGGTCGGCCCCGAGCGCCGCGAACCCCGCCGCCACGTCGTGGAGATGATGGACCGGGTCGTGGATGAAGTAGCGGGCGAAGCTCTCGACCGTGAACGTCGCCCCGTCGCTGCGATTGCCCGTTCGCCCCCAGGCGTCGCCGGTCACCCCGGCGAACCGGTCGGCCAGGGGGCCGGCGGCCGCGGTGATCGCATCGGCCACCTCCGCGGGGTCCTGCTCGCCGTAGCGGTCCTCGACCGCGGTGACGTCCTGGTCCCAGTTGGCGAAGTCGGGGTCGTCCTCGGCCAGCATCAGCGCCAGGCGCTGGTCGTAGATGCGGAACACGTCCCGGACGTGGCAGGCGTACTCGAGGGCGGACCAGCGGTCGTCGGCGGGCCGGCGCGCCACCAGCTCGGCCGGCCGGGCGAGGACCTCACGCCAGGCGGCGGCGTTGTCCCGGACCATGCCGGCCACCGCCTCCCGGTCGATCGCGCCGGCGTCGAAGCCGCACTCGGGGCAGGGGCGTTCCAGCACCCAGGTCCAGTCCTTGGTGTCGGGCACGATGGGCACGGCCGGGACGGTACCCAGCGTCCCGGCGCGCGGTCCGCCGAGTTTCGCCGCCGGCATGGGACGGCCCGCACGTTTCTGGCAGCGCTCGGTGCCATCGCGGTACGGGATCGCTGCCAGAACGAGGGAGGCCGCCGGACGGCGGCGGCCCGGTCCCAGTCGACCGAGCGGTCGGTCACGCGGTCACGCCTAGCTGCCGTCGACGGCGGCGACCAGGTGGCGGGCCGCCGCGGCCAGGGTCTCGCCCGACGGCGACGCCGGCAGGGTCGCCAGGGCCGCCACCGCGCCCTCGACCTCGGCCCGCGCCGCCGCCACCGACTCCGCCACCCCGTCGCCGGCCCGGACCAGCGCCAGCGCCCGGTCCTGGCTCTCCGGGTCGAGCGGGCCGCCCAGGAGCGCCCGCAGCTCGTCGGCCGCCGCCCCGCCGGCCGCCAGCGTCCGCAGCACCGGCAGGTTGTAGACCCCCTCGGCCATGTCGTGGCCGGCAGGCTTGCCCAGCTCGTCCTCGGTGGCCACCACGTCGAGGATGTCGTCCACGATCTGGAACCCGATCCCGTAGCGCAGGCCGAACTCGGTCAGCGCGTCGATCTCGTCCGCCGGCAGGGACGACACGATCCCGCCGATCCGGCAGGCGGTGGCGTACAGCGCCGCCGTCTTGCCCCCGATCGCCAGCCGGTAGTCGGCCTCGCTCCGGTCGACCTGGTAGGCGAGCTGCAGCTCCCGCACCTCGCCCTCGCACAGGCGCCCGATCGTGGCGGCGAGCAGGGCGGCGACCTCGGTGCCGAGGGACGCGGCCAGCTCCGATGCCCGGGCCAGCAGGAAGTCGCCCGACAGGATGGCCCGCAGGTTGCCCCAGCGGGCATTCACGCTCTCCACGCTGTGGCGGGTCGGCGCCTCGTCGATCACGTCGTCGTGGTGCAGCGAGCCGACGTGCACCAGCTCGCAGGCCACGCCGCCGGTCACGGCGTCGTCGCTGACGGTGCGCGGCCCGCTGCCGGCGGTGGACGCCACGGCCGCGAGCACCGGCCGCAGCCGCTTCCCGCCGGCCCGCACGAGGTGCGAGGCCATCTCGGTCATGGCCGGATCCGACGACTCGACGGCCGCCGCCAGGCGCTTGTCGACCCGGTCTCGCAGGGCGGGCAGGCCGGGCAGTTCGAGCAGCGGATGGGGGGAAGCCACGGCGGTAACGCTAGGGGAGGGCGGGAACTAACTTCGAGATCGCGTGCCCAGCCCCGGGGAGGGCGGATGTTCGAGCGGTTCACTGACAGAGCGCGTCGGGTGGTCGTGCTGTCCCAGGAGGAGTCGCGGCGACTCGCGCACGACTACATCGGCACCGAGCACCTCCTGCTGGCGCTCGTCCGGATCGACGACGGCGTCTCGGGCCGGGCCCTGGCGGCCGAGGGCGTCGAGATCGAGGCCGCCCGGGCCAAGGCCGAGGAGATCGTGGGCCGGGGCACCACCAGCTCGCCGATGGGACACATCCCGTTCACCCCCCGGGCCAAGAAGGTGCTGGAGCTGGGGCTGCGGGAGGCGCTGGCCTTGGGCCACCACTACATCGGGACCGAGCACATCCTCCTGGGCCTGCTCCGGGAGGGCCAGGGCGCCGGCTGCCAGATCCTCGCCTCGCTCGGCGTCGAATTCGCGGCCCTGGAGGCTCGGGTCAAGACGATGGTCGGCGGACAGTACGGCGCCGGGGCCGCCGCGCCGTCGCCGTCGTTCCTGCGGCGCATCGGCTTCGGCCGGCGGGGCGGGACGACCGACGTGGCGATCTGGCAGCCCACGCCGGAGCAGACCCCGGTTGTGCGGCGGTTCACCCCGGACGCCCTGCGGGCCGCGGCGCTCTCGGTCGCGGAGGCCGTGCGGCTCGGCGGGGCGGCGACGGGGGAGGAGCACCTCCTGCTCGGCCTCGTCGCGCAGGGCGACGGACGCGGGGCCCGGGCGCTGACCGCGTCGGGGGTCACGCTGGACCGGGCGAGGGAGCAGGTCGTGGGCCTCGTCGGCCCGGGCGAGGGACCGGTCACGACCCGGGCGATCGGCCCGCGACCACCGTCGGCCTCCGCGCTCGCGGTGTACGAGTCCGCCCTCGTCGAGGCCGAGGCGGCCGGCCGGGACGACATCGACACCGGCGACCTGCTCCTCGGGCTCGTCCGCCGGGCCGAGAAGCAGCAAGGCCTGGCGGCTGCGCTGCTGGAGGCGATCGGCACCACCCCCGGGATGCTCCGGGAGGCCGTGGCCGGCGAGGACGAGGGTCGGGACGAGGGGTAGCGGGAGCTACACCACTTGGAGTAGTTGCCCGCGCGCAATACGGTTACGAAGGCGCCAGACTCCCGCTCGAAGAGTTGCCGCCGGAGGGTGGGCTGTACACTCGGCGCACGGATCCCCCGACTGGCGGGAGGCAACTCTTGTTCGAACGGTTCACCGACCGGGCGCGACGGGTCGTCGTGCTGGCCCAGGAAGAAGCCCGGCTCCTCAACCACAACTACATCGGCACCGAGCACATCCTCCTGGGCCTGATCCACGAGGGTGAGGGTGTCGCGGCCAAGGCGCTCGAGTCGCTGGGCATCAGCCTGGAGGCTGTCCGTCAGCAGGTCGAGGAGATCATCGGGCAGGGCGGCTCCTCGCCGTCCGGGCACATCCCGTTCACGCCCCGCGCCAAGAAGGTCCTCGAGCTCTCCCTGCGCGAGGCGCTCCAGCTCGGCCACAACTACATCGGCACCGAGCACATCCTCCTCGGCTTGATCCGGGAGGGCGAGGGCGTCGCGGCCCAGGTGCTGGTCAAGCTGGGCGCGGACCTGTCGCGGGTCCGCCAGCAGGTCATCCAGCTCCTGTCGGGCTACCAGGGCTCCGGCGGGCCGGCCGGCGAGAAGGCCGGCGCCCCGTCCGGCACCGGCTCGACCGAGGCCCAGCCCACCGGCTCGCTCGTCCTCGACCAGTTCGGCCGCAACCTGACCCAGCTCGCCCGCGAGAAGAAGCTCGACCCGGTCATCGGCCGGGCGCGCGAGATGGAGCGGGTCATGCAGGTCCTGTCCCGCCGCACCAAGAACAACCCGGTGCTGGTGGGCGAGCCCGGCGTCGGCAAGACCGCCATCGTCGAGGGCCTGGCGCAGAACATCGTCTCCAACGACGTTCCCGAGACGCTCAAGGGCAAGCAGCTCTACACGCTCGACCTGGGCGCGCTCGTCGCCGGCAGCCGCTACCGGGGCGACTTCGAGGAGCGCCTGAAGAAGGTGCTCAAGGAGATCCGCACCCGCGGTGACATCATCCTGTTCATCGACGAGATCCACACGCTCGTCGGAGCGGGTGCCGCCGAGGGCGCGATCGATGCGGCCTCGATCCTCAAGCCGATGCTGGCTCGGGGCGAACTGCAGACCATCGGCGCCACGACGCTCGACGAGTACCGCAAGCACCTGGAGAAGGATGCGGCCCTCGAGCGCCGCTTCCAGAAGATCAACGTCGACGAGCCCACGGTGGCGCACACGATCGAGATCCTCAAGGGCCTGCGCGACCGCTACGAGGCCCACCACCGGGTCACGATCACCGATCAGGCGCTCGTAGCGTCGGCCAACCTCGCCGACCGCTACATCTCCGACCGGTTCCTTCCGGACAAGGCCATCGACCTCATCGACGAGGCGGGCAGCCGGCTGCGCATCAAGCGCATGCAGACCCCGTCCGACTACAAGGACCTCGAGAACGAGCTGGCCACGGTCGTCGAGTCCAAGAAGAAGGCCGTCGAGCGCCAGGACTTCGAGGAGGCCGGGCGCCTCCGCGACACCGAGAAGGAGCTGCTGGCCCGCAAGGAGGACAAGGAGCGCGAGATCAAGGACTCGGGCGTCGACCTGTTCGACGAGGTCGACGAGGAGGCCATCGCCGAGGTGCTCTCGGTGTGGACCGGCATCCCCGTCTACAAGCTCACCGAGGAAGAGACCCAGAAGCTCCTGCGCATGGAGGACGAGCTGCACAAGCGGGTCGTCGGCCAGGAGGACTCCATCCGGGCCGTCAGCCAGGCCATCCGGCGCACCCGGGCCGGCCTCAAGGATCCCAAGCGCCCCAGCGGGTCGTTCATCTTCCTGGGCCCGTCCGGCGTCGGCAAGACCGAGCTGGCCAAGACCCTGGCCGAGTTCCTCTTCGGCGACGAGACCGCGCTCATCCAGCTCGACATGTCCGAGTACATGGAGAAGCACACGGTGTCCCGCCTCGTCGGCTCGCCCCCGGGCTACGTCGGCTACGAGGAGGGGGGCCAGCTCACCGAGGCCGTGCGGCGCAAGCCGTTCTCTGTGGTGCTGTTCGACGAGATCGAGAAGGCCCACCCCGACGTGTTCAACACGCTGCTCCAGATCCTGGAGGAAGGGCGCCTCACCGACGCCCAGGGCCGCTCGGTCGACTTCCGGAACACCGTGCTGATCATGACCTCCAACCTCGGCACGGCCGACCTGCGCAAGGCCAGCGTGGGCTTCGCCCGCTCCGACGAGGCCGTCTCCTACGAGAAGATGAAGGAGAAGGTCAACGACGCCCTCAAGCTGCACTTCCGTCCCGAGTTCCTGAACCGCATCGACGACACGATCGTGTTCCACGAGCTCACCAAGGACGAGGTGACCCAGATCGTCGACCTGATGATCGCCCGGGTGCAGCGCCAGCTCGAGGGCCAGGGCCTGGGCCTGGAGCTCACGCAGGAGGCCAAGTACCTGCTGGCCGACAAGGGCTACGACCCCCAGCTGGGCGCCCGGCCGCTGCGGCGGGCCATCCAGCGCAGTGTGGAAGATCCGGTCTCCGAGAAGCTGCTGCTCAAGGAGGTCCGGGCCGGCGAGATCGTCGTGGTCGACGCCGAGGACGACCCGGAGACCGGCGAGCGCATCATCGTGTTCCGCACGGTCGAGGGTTTCACGCCGCCGTCGTTGGAGCTGGCCGAGGCCGGCGGCGCGCCGCCCACCGACAGCTAGCCCGCTGACCAAGTACGGCAAGTGGAGTCGCCCCTTCGGGGACTCCCTGCCGCGTACGGAGGGCTGCGCTGTGTAACGTCTGGCACTTCAGTGGACAGATCACGCGCCTTCGGACGCCGACTGCTGCCGACCGTGCTGGCCGTTCTGGCTGCCTCGGCGTGCCAGGTGCGTACGGCTGTGAACGTCGATGTGGACGACGACGGGTCCGGCACGGTCGAGGTCGCGACCGGGCTGGACGAGGAGGCGCTGTCCCGGCTGCCGGACCTCGACGACGACGGCGTGTCCGACGCCGCCGACCTGGCCGCGCTCGTCCGGACGAGCGACCTGGTCGACGGCGGGTGGACGGTCAGCGAGCCGGAGGCCGCCGGGGACGGCACGACCTGGGTCCGGGTGACCCACCCGTTCGGGACGCCGGAGGAGGCCGACCAGGTCCTCGCCCAGCTCACCGACCCGGACGGCCCCGTGCGGCACATGCACGTCACCCGGCGCGATCCGTTCGGGCGCACGCAGTACGGGTTCAAGGGCACGGTCGACCTGAGCGACGGGCTGGAGTCGTTCGGCGACGAGGGCCTGGCCGCCGCCCTCGACGGCGAGGCGCTGGGGGAGGACCCGGCCGCCATCGAGGCCCGCACCGGCGAGCCGCTGGAGGACCAGTTCAGCCTGGAGATCACGGCCGACCTGGCGGGCGAGGCCAAGTCATGGCACCCCCGCCTCGGCGACCCGCCGCTGGCGTTGGAGCACGACGGCACCGTGTACCACTGGCCGGCCCTCGTCCTCACGGTGGTGGCGGTGGTGGCGGTGGTGGCGCTGGTCCTGTTGCTCGTCGGGCGGGCGTTCCGGACGGCGGCCCGGATGTCCCGGGGCGAATGAGGCGACCGAGAGGCGTAGCCGTGGCCCGAGCGGCCCGCTGCGAAGCAGCAAGAGCGGGAAAAAGACCACGGTGGCCGCGATGGGGACCTATCCTCACGCGTTCTGGGGCGAGCGAGTGGTCAGCTGATCTCTCGCCACCGCTCGATGCAGCGAGACCGGGCATCCCACGTCGACGCCGCGTCTGCGCCCCTGTGGGAGCGGACCCAGGTCGCAAGGGCCGTGGCCCGATGGGCCATCGCCGCTTGCCGTTCGTCCCACGCCGGACGCTCGCCGTAGCCGTCGAAGAGTGCGTGGAGGCAGTCCCGGTGCTCCGGGTGGTGCATCCGGACGATGAACTCGGCCCACGCGAGATCGGTGATCGGGCGACCGACCGTGCTCCACTCCCAGTCGGCAAGGAGAGCGATCGAGTCGTCGTGTTCGGCGAACAGGACGTTGTTCGGACCGAAGTCCTGGTGCACGAGGACGCCGGCACCGTGAGACTCGCCGAAGAAGCGCGGGCTGACGGCCTGGACCTCGCGCAGGAGGCGACCCAAGCCGAACATGACGGCATCTGCTTCGCCGTTGTCGATCCGCTCCTGGCCGTGCCGCCCCGCGCACCCTGGCGAGAACGAGCACGCCGGGCCCTGAGTCCACGATCGTCGCCACGGGGAGACGATCGGCCACCGAACGGATCGCCAGCTCCTCTCGTCGCTGCCGCGTGATCGCTCCCGGCCCCCGATAGCGCTTCGTGACGAGCTCGCCCAGCACGGTCACGTCGTTGGTGTACGCGTGCGGGAGCGGCTCGCCATCGGGCGGTGTCGACACCGCAGGCAGTCAAGCACGGCGAGTCAACTGGTCCGCGAGGATGCCGGCGAGCCACTGTTCGTAGCGCTCCGGCGTCCAGCCCCGGTCGACGACGAGCAGGCGGTAGAGCTCGGGGGACACGAGTGCGTGGATGAGGTCTGCCGCGTCGCGTTCTCGTAGCCCGGGCCGCAGTGCGCGGGCGCGTGCGAGCGAGCGTGCGATCCGCCCCTGGCCGTCGTCCCGCTTCTGCTGGTAGTCGGCGAGCAGTACGGCCGCCGCAGGGTCCGAGCCCGATGCGCTCGACAGGATGCGGTAGACGTCGTTGCTCCTCGCATTGATCGCGACGGTGATGCTGGCGAAGCCGGCGAGGAGCTTCCCGGGGTCCGGCTCGGCGAACAGTGCGGCCACCTGGGGCCGCTCCGGCAACGACAGCGCCTGGTCGTCGCCGGCGATGGACACGTCGAGCAGGGCCTTGAGGATCCCGAGCTTCGAGGAGAACAGCCGGTAGACGGTCGCGGCGGGAACGTCGGCGTGGTCGCTGATGGCGCCGATGGTCGTCGCCTGGAAGCCGCGCTGGAGGAAGAGGGCCCGGGCAGCGTCGACCACCGCCCGGCGGGCGAGACGGGTGCGGGCCTGGCTGCCCCCGCCCTCGTGGGGAGGACTCCCCTTGACTCCGGTAGCCACGAGTAGTGACACTAGCACTCTCAAATTGAGAGTTGTACTCTCATATCTGTAAGCTACAGTCCGATGAGGGGACTCGTTCGGCGCACGGAGGTGCTTCGCAATGGCTGAGAGCAAGACGGCAAGCAAACCCACGCAGCGGTCCGCCAAGAGCACCGCCGCGACCGGCAAGAAGTCCACGGGCCTCTCGGCCGACGAACGAGCTGCGATGAGGGAGCGCTTGCGGGAGCTGAAGGCGGAAGCGCGCAAGGCGGACGGGGAGAGCGCCCTGCTCGCGAAGATCGCCGAGATGCAGGGATCGGATCGCGCCATGGCCGAGCGGTTCCATGCGATCGTCACGGCCAACGCGCCCGACCTGGAGCCGAAGACCTGGTACGGGATGCCCGCGTACGCCAGGGACGGCAAGATCATCTGCTTCTTCCAGAGCGCGGAGAAGTTCAAGTCGAGGTACGCGACGTTCGGCTTCAACGAGGACGCGAACCTCGACGACGGCACGATGTGGCCGACGTCCTTCGCACTGACGGCGTTGACCGACGCCGAAGAGGCAAGGATCGGCGCACTCGTCAAGAAGGCGGTGAGCTAGCGCCGCTCGTAGACCACCGTCTGCGGACCGGTGAACGCACGGCGGTAGTCGTCGGCCAGGGCGTCGCCGGCCGCGGGGTGCTCCGCGAGCCAGTCCCGGTCGGCGACCACCGTCGTCACCCCGTACCGGCGGAAGAGCGCATCGGTCTCGTCGTTCGGGTAGGCCCGGGCGGCCTCCTCCAGCTCGTCGTAGGTGGCGGGGAACAGCCCGGAGTACCCGTTCACGGTCGTGGCGCCGTCCCGGTCGAGCACCGCGAGCAGGTCGTTCACGGTGTCGAGGTACGAGATGACGCTCCCGGTCGGCGGGAACGGCATGAAGGCGACGACGGCGTCGCCCCCCGGCGGGGGATGGTCGGCCAGGTAGGTGGCCCAGTCGGGCGGGTCCCGGTCGACGTCGTACATGCGCACCGGCATGACGCCGGTCTCCAGCACCGCCAGGCCGACGAGGGCCACCGCGACGGCCGGTGCCGCCGGGCGGGCCCACCGCGGCCCACGGGGGCCGGCGGGTGTCGCCGGGCGCGGCCGAGCGCGGCGAGCCGCCGCCACCCGGCGTCGAGCGCCAGCGCGGCGAAGGCGACCAGGAACACCTGCACGATCACGTCGGCCCGGAACGGGCTCCGCAGGTTGGCGAACCCGGGCACCCTCCGGCGCAGCAGGTCGTAGGGCTCCCACCCCCCGGGCCGGAGGTTGAGGCCGAGGCTGAGCAGCCAGGCGAGCACGGTGCCGACGAGCAGGAACAGGGTCCGGCGGCTGTCGTCGTCGTCGGTGGGATCGAACGCAGCCGGCGGCACGACGATGGCGAGCCCCGCCACGGCCAGCAGTAGCAGCACGGTCCCGGGGTAGAGCGGACGGCCCTCGCCGGCGGCGACGGCTCCGATCCACGGCAGGACGCCCGAGCCGCGGGATGCGGCCGGCAGCCGCCAGAAGTCGCCCAGCTCGGCGCTGAGCCCGAGGATGGTCTCCTTCGACCGCCGGTAGTCGGCGGTGATGCTGGCCTGGGACAGCACGATCGGCAGGGCGAGCACGGCGAAGGTGCCGAGCGCCGCGGCCAGGTCCAGCGCCCGCTCCCGGCCGAACCAGCGCCGCCGCACGAGCGCCAGGCTCGCCGGCCCGAGGACGACGGCGGCGAACAGGCCGTAGTACCCGCAGGTGAGGAAACGCGACCGCCAGCCACACCCCGATGACCGCCGCCGGCCGCCGCCCGCCGTGGGGCGCCCACCGCAGGATGGCGTCGATCAGGAAGAAGATCGGGAACACCATCGCCAGCTGCAGGACGCCCAGCTGCGCCCCGACGAAGGGCAGGGCGACGGCCAGCGCCCCGGCGGTGGCGGCCGGCCCGGGAGCCGCGCCGAGCGTGCGGGCCAGGCGGTGGGCGCCGAGCCCGTTGAGCACGAGGGCGCCGAGCAGGACGAGGTTGTAGGCGAGCACGGGGTTCCCGCCGATCGCGGCCAGCGGCGTGAACGCCACGACGCCGGTCAGCGGCTGCGGTTCGGACAGGGCGAAGGCCCCGGCGGCCGGATGGAACAGCGGCGCGTCCCAGTAGTGCCGGAAGAGGTTTCCGACCTCGATCTGGTTCCACCGCAACGTCCACAGGTTGAACAGCGGAACGGTCGCGACGGGCTCGGTCCCGTAGGGGAGCGATGTGGTCAGGTGGGCGACGAGCGGCCAGGTGAGGACGGCGGCGAGGGCCGCGTACAGGGGCACGAGAACCCGGGCGCGCACGAGCGGCGACGTTACCCGCGGTAGCTCTTGGCCCCGGTCGGGCCTTGACTGTCGTACCCCGTCCGTAAGGTCTCGCCGATGGCTCGGGACAAGACCGTCTACCGCTGTGCGACCTGCGGCGCCGAGGCGCCGAAATGGACCGGCTGGTGTCCGGGGTGCGAGGCGTCCGGCACCCTGGTCGAGGAGCGCGTGGCCGCCCCGGCGCCGTGGGTGCCGGGCGCGGGTGGCGGGTACGGCTCGGTCGGTGGGGCGCTCGCCCCCGGGTCGGTGCCCATCCCCATCGCCGAGGCGGTCGGCGACGCCGGGCAGCCCGTCCCCACCGGCGACGACGAGCTCGACCGGGTGCTCGGCGGCGGCCTGGTGCCCGGCTCGGTCACCGTCCTCGGGGGCGAGCCCGGGGTGGGCAAGTCGACGCTGCTGCTGCAGGCGCTGGCGTCGCTGGCCGAGCGGGTGCGACCTGCCTCTACGTCACGGCCGAGGAGTCCGCCCGCCAGGTGGCCCTCCGGGCCGAGCGGCTCGGGCTGGCGGCGCCGTCGCTGTGGCTGGTGGCCGAGACGTCGGTGCCGGTCGTCCTCGGGCACATCGGCGCGGTGGCCCCCCACGTGGTGGTGCTCGACTCGATCCAGACGGTGTACGACCCCGACCTCGGCTCCGCCCCGGGGTCGGTCGGGCAGGTGCGGGGGTGCGCCCAGCGCCTGGTCGTCGAGGCCAAGGCCCGCGGGGTGAGCATGGTGCTGGTGGGCCACGTCACCAAGGACGGTGCCCTGGCCGGCCCCCGGGTGCTCGAACACCTGGTCGACACGGTCCTGGCGTTCGAGGGCGAGCGCCACCACGCCCTGCGCATGCTGCGGGCGGTCAAGCACCGCTTCGGCGGCACGCACGAGCTGGGCCTGTTCGAGATGGGCGAGGGCGGCCTCGACGGCGGTGCCCGACCCGAGCGGGCTGTTCCTGGCCGACCGCCAGCCGGGCGTGGCGGGGTCGGTGGTGGCCCCGGTCCTCGACGGGCAACGCCCGCTGCTGGTCGAGGTCCAGGCGCTGGTGGTGCCGACCGCGGCCCCGACGCCCCGGCGCACGGTGCAGGGCGTCGACGGCGGCCGGCTCGCCCAGGTGCTGGCGGTGCTGGAGCGCCACGCCGGGCTCGACGTCGGGCGGGCCGAGGTGCACGTGGCGGTGGCCGGCGGAGTGCGGGTGCAGGAGCCGGGTGTCGACCTCGCCGTCGCCCTGGCGGTGGCGTCGTCGGCGACCGGGCGGCCACTGCCGCCCGACCTCGTGGCGTGCGGCGAGGTCGGCCTCGGGGGCGAGATCCGCCAGGTGCAACGCACCGAGCGCCGGCTGTCCGAGGCGGCCCGGCTGGGCTTCGCGTCCGCGGTCGTTCCCCGGTCTGCGCCCCCGGCCCCGGCGTCGTTGCGGGTCAGCCGGGTGGCGACGATCGCCGACGCGCTGCGTGAACATCCGCGGGCCCTCGCGGCGGTGTGACCCGTGCTCGGCACCGTGTGGTCCTGGTCGCCGTGGGCGACTCTCTGCCCGGCCGGGGCCGTCCTCACCCTGGTGGCACTCAGGGTGCTCGCAACCTCGCACTACCATCTCGTCCGTGGTTTCCAGGCCCAGTGCTGCGCTCCTGGACGCGCTCGCCGCGGTAGCACCAGGGATGGGCCTGCGGGAGGGTATCGACCGCATCCTGCAGGCCAACATGGGCGCGCTCATCGTGGTGGGCGATGGGCCCGAGGTCCTGAACATCTGCTCGGGCGGCTTCCTGCTCGACGCGGCGTTCAGCCCGCAGCGCCTGTCCGAGCTGGCGAAGATGGACGGGGCGATCATCCTGGCCAGCGACGCCAGCCGCATCGCCCGCGCCAACGTGCACCTGGTGCCCAACCCGAACGTGCCGACGTCCGAGACCGGCACCCGTCACCGCACCGCCGAGCGGGTCGCCCGGTCGATCATGGTCCCGGTGATCTCGGTGTCCGAGGACATGTCGATCATCGCCGTGTACGTCGGCGACGAGAAGCATCCGCTGGAGACGATCCCGCGGCTGCTCGCCCGGGCCAACCAGGCGCTGCAGACGCTGGAGCGCTACCGCGACCGGCTCGACGGCGTCACGGCGTCGCTGTCCGCGCTCGAGGTCGAGGACCTGGTCACGATGCGGGACGTCATCAACGTCCTGCAGCGCACCGAGATGGTCCGGCGCATCGCCGACGAGATCGCGGGCGACATCGTGGAGCTTGGCGTCGACGGCCGGCTGGTCAAGCTCCAGCTCGACGAGCTGATGGGCGGGGTCGAGGACGATCGCCGCCTCGTGATGCTCGACTACTTCACGCCCGAGACCGAGTGGCACCTCGACCAGGCCATGGCGGCGCTGTCCGCGATGGGCACCGAGGAGCTGCTCGATCCCAAGGCCGTGGGCTCGACGCTGCACCTGCCCGGCAGCTCGGTCGAGCTCGACGCCAACGTGCAGCCCCGGGGCTACCGGCTGCTGTCACGCATCCCGCGCCTGCCGGAGTCCGTGATCGATCGGATCGTGAGCCGCTTCGGCACACTCCAGAAGGTCATGCGGGCCACCATCGACGACCTCGACGACGTCACCGGCGTCGGTGAGATGCGGGCGCGGGCCATCAAGGAGGGGCTGTCGCGGCTGGCGGAGACGTCCATCCTCGACCGGTACTCCTGACCTGCCCGCCCATCCGCTCGCCCGCGGCCGGATCGCCCGCGGCCGACCCGACCGGAGGTCCATCCGTGCGCTTCACCCTGCCGTCCGGCACGCCGGCCGAGATCGCGTGGCCCGAGGGCCCGCCCGCGCGGCCTGGTGGTGCTGCCCGACATCGGCGGGCTGCGCCCGCTGTTCGACGACCACGTCGCCCGGTTGAGCCGGGAGACCGGATGGAGCGTCTGTGCGGTCGAGCTGTGGCCCGGGCGCGAGCACCTGGCGCTGCCCGAGCGCCTGCAGGCGGGTGGCTCGCTCGACGACGCCCGGGTGCTCGGCGACGCAGTGGCCGCGGCCGACGCCACCGGGGCCGGCCCGGTCGGCATCCTCGGGTTCTGCATGGGCGGGATGTACGCGATGAAGGCGACCGGGACGGGCCGGTTCGCTTGCGCCGCCGCGTTCTACGGCATGGCCCGGGTGCCGGAGATGTGGCGCAGCCCGACCCAGGGCGATCCGCTCGCGGCCCTGGCCCGGCGCGGCGACGCCTGCCCGGTGCTGGAGATCGCAGGCACGGCCGACCCCTGGCTGCCCGCGGCCGACCTCGACGCGCTGGAGGACGCCGGCGTCGAGGTGGTCCGCTACGACGGGGCGGACCACGGGTTCGCGCACGACCCCGATCGCCCCGGCCACCGGCCCGACGACGCCGCCGACGCCTGGCGGCGGGTCCTCGCGCACCTGGCCGCGTAGAAAACTGGTGCGGGACGCCGAGAAGGTTGAGGCGAGGAGGCGGAGGGGCGATGGACGACGATGGTTGACCCGGTCTTCGCACACCCCCGCAAATCTACTAATCTGGCTTGATGCATCGAACTGGGTTGATGTAACTTCGGGAGTGTGAGTGAACAGGACCACCCCGATCTCGCCTCACCGGAGTTCCTGCAGCTGGCGGGGCATCCATTGCGGTGGCGCCTGCTGCGTGAGCTGGCCCGGAGCGACCGCACGGTGCACGAGCTCACCCGCCTGGTCGAGGAGCGCCAGAACCTGGTCTCGTACCACCTGGGCAAGCTGCGGGACGCCCGCCTGGTCTCGGCGCGGCGGAGCTCCGCCGATCGCCGGGACACCTACTACACCGTCGATCTGAGCCTCATCGGCGGCCTGTTGTCGGCCACCAGTGGCGCGCTCCACCCTGGCCTTCGTCTCACCCCACGCTCCGCCGGGGAGGCCGGACAGGATGCGGTGCGGGTGCTGTTCCTGTGCACCGGCAACAGTGCCCGTTCCCCGATGGCCGAGGCGCTGGCCAGGGTCCTGTCCGGCGAGTTCGTCGAGGCGCACAGCGCCGGCAGCCATCCGAAGCCGCTGCATCCCAACGCGGTGCGGGTGATGCGGGACGAGCACGGCATCGACCTGGCCGGTCACGAGTCGAAGCACGTGGACGTGTTCGTGGACCAGCGGTTCGACTTGGTGGTCAGCCTGTGTGACCGGGTGAGAGAGGTGTGCCCGCAGTTCCCGGCCCACCCGGAGTCCATCCATTGGAGCATCCCCAACCCCGCGGCCGGCGGGTCCGACGACGCCAGCTATCCGCTGTTCCGACAGACAGCGTCCGAGTTGGAGACCCGCATCGGGTTCCTGATCGCCGTGCTCACCGATCGAACACCTTCCCTGACAACCAAGGAGGAGCCATGACCGAATCCAGTGAGACGGTCAACGTCCGCTACATGGTCGACGACGTCGACGACGCCGTCGCCTTCTACACGAAGTACCTCGACTTCGAAATTCTGACGAGCTTCCCGCCCGCGTTCGCCGACGTCGCCCGCGGCAACCTGCGACTGCTGCTCAGCGGACCGGCGAGCTCCGCTGGGCGTCCGATGGCGGATGGCACCAAGCCGGGACCCGGAGGCTGGAACCGTATCCACCTCATCGTCGACGACATCCACGCCGAGGTCGCCCGCCTCCGTGACGCCGGCGCCCAGTTCCGCAACGACGTTCTCGAAGGACCCGGCGGCAAGCAGATCCTGCTCCAGGACCCCTCCGGCAACGTCGTCGAGCTGTTCCAACCAGCCGACCGCAACCCCACATGACGAACCCGTCCCGCCGCGTCGGCGGCCACGTGTGAACGCACCATGACCCTCCGAACGTCGCTGACGCACACGCTGCCGCCGGGAGGGCTCCCGTTGTTGCTCACCGGCGAGCGCCGTGAGCCCGACATCGACCGGGTGCTCAAGACCGTCCTGTTCACCGACATCGTCGGCTCGACGGCGTGGGCCGCGCGGCTCGGCGACCGGCGATGGCGCGAGCTGCTCGACGGGCACGACGCCGCGGTTCGCCGTGCGCTCGACCGCTTTCGGGGCGTCGAGGTCAAGACCACGGGTGACGGGTTCTTCGCTGCGTTCGACGGGCCGGCGCGTGCCATCCGCTGCGCTCAGACGATCGTCGACGATGCCCGGGTGCTCGGACTGGGGGTGCGGACGGGCCTCCACACCGGCGAGTGCGAGGTGCGGGGCGACGACCTCACGGGAATCGCCGTGCACACCGGCGCTCGCGTCGCCGCCCTGGCGCGTTCGGGCGAGGTGCTGGTCACGAGCACCGTGCGCGACCTGGTCGCCGGCTCGGGGATCGAGTTCAGCGACCGGGGCCACCAGGTGCTCAGGGGTGTGCCCGGTGACTGGCGGATTCTGGCGGTGAAAGCGTGACCGCAGCGCTTGCGGAGACGTTGACCCCTACCGCCTGCGACGGTGGTCGGATGGTGTAGTCCACCCGGGGTTGGATGTCCCGAGGGCGGCGACGGCGCAGTGTCGGGGCATGGTCTCGCCCAAGGTCGATGTCGCCGGTGTCCCGCCTGCGGTCGCTGCCGCCGAGGTCGGCGATCGCAGCGAGGCGCCGCTCGAGTCGGTGCCCCGGTGGGTATGGCTGATCGCCGGCGCGGCGGGCGTGGTGCTGTTGGCGTGCGGGGCCCGGTACGGGTGGCATCGCGACGAGCTGTACTTCCGGGAGGCGGGCCGCAACCTGGCGTGGGGCTATGTCGACCAGCCGCCGTTCACGCCGCTGGTGGCCCGAGTCGCCGATCTCGTCGCCCCGGACAACCTGGTCGTGCTGCGGTCGTTGCCGGCGCTGGCATGTGTGGCCACGGTGGTGCTGGGCGCGCTGATCGTGCGCGAGCTGGGCGGCGGCCGCCGGGCGCAGGTGGCGGCGGCCGGAGCGGTGGCCAGCGGGGGCTTCGTGTTGGGGTCCGGTCATCTGCTGTCGACCGCGACCTTCGACCTGACGGCGTGGATGGTCATCCTCTGGCTGGTCGTCCGGTTGCTCCGCACCGCCGACCCACGGTGGTGGGTGGCGATCGGGGCTGCCGCCGGGATGGCGATGCTGAACAAGAACCTGGTGGTGCTCCTGGTTGCCGCACGGTCGCGGGGCTGGCCATCGAGCGGCGACGCGACCTGTTGGCGACGCGCTGGGTGCTGGTCGGAGCGATGGTGGCGCTCGGGATCGCCGCGCCGCACCTGTTCTGGCAGGCGACCAACGGCTGGCCGCAGTTCGAGATGGCCCGGGCGCTCTCCGACCGGCTGGGCGGCGAGAACCGGTCCCTCCTCCTGCCCCAGCAGATCCTGCTGGTGGGCCCCGCGCTGGTGGGGCTGTGGGCGCGGGGCATCCAGTGGCTGCGACACGATCGGGTCGGTCGGCAGTTCCGCCCACTGCTGTGGATGTGGCCGATCGGGTTGGCCGTGGTCTTCGCCACCGGCGGCCGGCCGTACTACGCCGTCCCGCTCAGCATCGTCGTGCTGCTGGCCGGGGTCCGGGCCATCGCCGACCACGCCGCGTGGACCGCCCGACCCCTGGTCATCGGCGCGGCGATCACCGTGCTACTGGCGCTTCCGGTGCTGCCCGTCTCGACGGCCAGGATCACCGGCATGGTCAACGAGACCACCGTCGAGACCATCGGCTGGCCCGAGCTGACCGCCCAGGTGGCGGCCGTCGTCGACGAGCTCCCCGCCGACGAACGTGACCACGTCGTCATCCTGACGGCCAGCTACGGCGAGGCCGGGGCCATCGACCGGTTCGGTCCGGCCCTGGGCCTGCCCCCGGCGTACTCGGCGCACAACGGGTACTACGACTTCCGCCGTCCCCGCGACGACACCGCCACCGTCGTGGCCGTCCGCTACCGGCCCGGGACGCTCGCCCGACACTTCGACACCTGCCACCGCGTCGCCACGGTCGACAACGGCCGCGCCGTCGACAACGAGGCTCAAGGCGCTCCCGTCGTCGTGTGTCGCGGCCTCCGCCAACCCTGGTCCGTCACGTGGCCCCGCCTCCGCCACGTCTCCTGAGTGCCAGGCCCGGCGCCCGTCAGCGGGCGCGGCGTTCGAGCTGCTCGCGGTCGGTGATGCGGTAGCGGCGCTCGGACTGCTCGATCCAGCCGAGCCGGACGAAGCTGGCGATCGCCTTGTTGACCCGCTCGCGGGACGCGCCGACCATGGCCGCCAGCTCCTCCTGGGTCACCGGCAGCGTGAACTCGTCGGCGCCCGCCGCCATCTCGACCAGACGCTTGGCCGTGCGGCCGGTCACGTCGAGGAAGACCGAGTCGGCCAGGGCCACGTCCATCGTCCGGACCCGCCCGGCGAGCAGCGCGACCACGCCCCACAGCAGCTCGGGCCGTTGCTCGTAGACCTGGCGGATCGGGCCGTAGCCGATCGCCAGCACCTGAGACTGCTCGAGCGCCCGGGCCTCGGCCGACCGGACGAACGGCTCGAAGAGGCCCATCTCGCCGAAGAGGTCGCCGGGCTCCATCAGGGCGACCACCGACTCCCGCCCGTCGATCGACCGCTTGGCGATGGCGATCCGGCCGTTGATGACCACGTAGAGCGTGTCGGAGGTGTCGTCCTCGTGGAAGATCACGTCGCCCCGCCGCAGGTCCTCGGTGGTCGCGGCATTGGCCAGGTGCTTCAGCTCCTGGGGGGTCAGATCGCTGAACAGATCGACGCCGGCGAGCAGCTCGGTTGGGGTCATCATCCGGAACGATAACGACGACGGCCGACGAGTTCTCTCCGGCGCGTCCGACCGCAGGCCGGCGGTACCCTCCCGGCCGTCATGGGATCGGTGTGGGTGATCGTGGTGGCGGCGGGGTCCGGCCGCCGGTTCGGCGGCGCCAAGCAGTACGAGATGCTGGCCGGCCGGCGCGTCCTCGACTGGTCGCTGGAGGCGGCCCGGGCGGCCGCGGACGGGGTCGTCCTGGTCGTGGCGCCGGGCCGGTCCGGTGACGACGAGCCCGGCGCCGACCGGGTCGTCGTCGGGGCGGACACGCGGGCGGGCTCCGTGCGGGCCGGGCTCGCCCGGGTCCCCGACGACGCCGCCGTCATCGTCGTGCACGACGGCGCCCGGCCGCTGGCGGACGCCGACGTGTACGCGTCGGTCGTCGCCGCGGTCCGCGCCGGGGCCGACGCCGCGGTGCCCGGGGTGCCACTGAGCGACACGGTCCGGGCGCGGACGGGCGAGCCGGTCGACCGCGACCAGCTCGTGGCGGTGCAGACGCCGCAGGCCTTCGGCGCCGCCATCCTGCGCCGGGCCCACGCGGCCGGGGCCGAGGCCACCGACGATGCGTCGCTGGTCGAGGCGGTGGGTGGCAAGGTGGTCGTCGTGGACGGCTCGCCCCGCAACATCAAGATCACCCACCCGACCGACCTGGCGGTGGCGGAGGTCCTGCTCCGTGCCCGCTGACCCGCCGCCGGCGACGCTGCCGGCCCTGCGCGTCGGCCAGGGCTTCGACGTGCATGCGTTCTCCGACGACCCCGCCCGACCCCTGGTCCTGGGCGGTGTCACGTTCCCGGGCGAGCGGGGCCTCGCCGGCCACAGCGACGCCGACGTCGTCGCCCACGCGGTGACCGACGCGCTGCTGGGCGCGGCCGGGCTCGGCGACATCGGCCAGCACTTCCCCGACACCGACCCGGCGTGGGCGGGCGCCGACTCGATCGACCTGCTGTCCCGCGCGGTGGCGGACGTCCGCGCCGCCGGCTGGCACCCGGTCAACGTCGACTGCACGGTCCTGGCCGAACGCCCCAAGCTCGCCCCCCACCGCGAGGCCATCCACGACCGGCTCACGGCCGCGGTCGGCGCCCCGGTCACGGTCGCCGGCAAGCGGGCCGAGAAACTCGGCGCCATCGGTCGTGCCGAGGGCGTGGCCTGCCTGGCGGTTGCCCTCGTCGCCGGGGGCATCCCGGTGACCCCGCCCTCGGGCGGCGGGTCCGGCAAGCCCCGCCCAGCCGCGCGGTCGGGCGGCCCACCGGCGGCCGATCGCGCGCCGGCGGGCGGCGGTCCGGGCGGTGGCGGGGCGGCGTTCGGGCAGGGGCGGGTCGCGTTCCGGCGGTGGCGGGTCGCGTTCCGGTGGTGCGGGCGGCGACTGGCGCAACCCGCACAGTCCTGGTGGCAGCGGCAGCGCTGGTACAGGCCGCGGCCGGGGTCAGGGCGCGGGTCGCTCCGCCGCGTCCGGCCGGCGCCCCGCCGGGCGGCAGCCGCGTGCTCGCGTCGTCCGCCGGCCGGGGGCTGGGCGGCGAGCAGGTCGAGGGGCGGCAGGCGGTGCGCGAGCTGCTGCTCGCCGGCCGGCGCCGCGTCCGGGAGGTGTGGATGCTCGACGAGGGCGACGACGCGCCGATCCTCGACGACATCCGGGAGCTGGCCTCCGCCGCCAAGGTGCCCGTCACGCCCGTCGGGCGGGGGCGGTTCGCCGCCCAGGCCCGGTGCGAGGCGCCCCAGGGCGTCCTCGCCCTCGCCGCCCCCCTGCCCGAGGCCGACATCGACGACCTCGCCGCCGGACGCCGGCCGGCGGCCGCCGGCGGCTCCGCCGCGCCCCGGCGGCCTGGCAGCCCGCCTTCCTCGTCGCGCTCGACGGTGTCACCGATCCCGGGAACCTCGGGGCCATCCTGCGCTCCGCGGAGTGCGCCGGCGTCACCGGCGCCATCCTGCCCCGCCACCGGGCCGTGCACGTCACCCCCGCCGCCACGAAGGCGGCCGCCGGGGCCATCGAGCACGTTCCGATCAGCGTCGTCGGCGGTCTCCCCGCCGCCCTCGCCCGGCTGCGGGCGGGCGGCGTCCACGTCGTCGGGCTGGACGGCGACGCGCCCGCCTCGCTGTACGACCTGGCCGACCCCGCGGGGCCCGTGTGCCTCGTGCTCGGCGCCGAGGGGCGGGGGCTGTCCCGGCTCGTGCGGGAGCGGTGCGACCAGATCGTGGCGATCCCGATGCACGGCAGCCTCGGGTCGCTCAACGTGGCGGCGGCGGCCGCGCTGGCGTGCTTCGAGATCGCCCGGCGGCGGTGACCGCGAGCCCGAGGCGGGAGTCGAACCCGCGACCTGACGCTTACAAGGCGCCTGCTCTGGCCGGCTGAGCTACTCGGGCGATCCCTGGACCCTACCGGTCCCGGATGCCGCGCCCGCCGGCTCCCACGACCCGCGCGGGGGAGGGTGCTTGCATCGCGAGGGGCGTCGGGCCAGCCTTGTCCAAATGACGCTCAGCGATCGTGACCGGGAGATACTCGACTTCGAGCGGGGGTGGTGGCTCCTCCCCACGGCGAAGGGCCCGGCCATCCGCGAGCGGTTCGGCCTGTCCCCGTCCCGCTACTACCGGTTGCTCGCCGAGCTGGTCGACTCCCCGGATGCGGCGGCGCACGATCCCCTCGTGGTCCACCGCCTGCGCCGGGCACGCAGCCTGCGCCGCCGGGCGCGGGTGACCGGCCGCACCAACTCGGGCCACGTCCGCTGAGGAGGCGTCCCATGCAGACCATCCAGCGACCCCCCACCGGCCCCTCCCGGGGGCAGAGCCCGGTCCGCGGCGTCGTGCTGGTGGCCGTGGCCGTGATCCTGGGCGTGTTCGTCCTGCGGGCGATGGACAACACCGGCGCGGACGTCGGCTCGGTGACCACGGACGCCACCGACCCCACCACGGCGGACGGCGAGGCCGCCTCCACCGAGACGACCGCGCCCCCGGTCCGGACGCCCGCCGAGGTGATCCTGATCGTCGCCAACGCCTCCGGCGTGAACGGGGCGGGGGCGACCAAGACCGAGCAGCTCCAGGCGGCCGGCTACCAGACCGCCGAGGCCACCAACGCGCCGGCGGACATGGAGCTGGACGCCACGCAGATCATGCCCACGGCCGGGTTCGAGCCCGAGGCGGCGAAGCTGGCCGGCGAGATGGGGCTCCCGCCCGAGTCCGTCCAGCCGCTCACCGACCCGCCGCCGGTCGACCTCGCCGGCGCCAACATCCTCGTCCTCATGGGCACCGACATCGCCGGCGGGTGACGACCCCGGACGTCGACGCCGCGCTGGCGCCCCTCCTCGCCCGCCCGGGCGAGGCGGCCGTGGTGGTCGACTTCGACGGCACGCTGGCGCCCATCGTCAACGACCCGGCGTCCGCCCGCCCTACCCCCGGGGCCACGGACGCGCTCGCCGCCCTCGCCGGCCGCTACGGCCTGGTGGCGGTCATGTCCGGCCGGCCGGTGGCGTTCCTGCGGCCGCTGCTGCCCGCGGAGGTCGTGATCTCGGGCCTCTATGGACTGGAGACGGTGCGGGACGGCAGCGTCGTCGACCACCCGGAGGCCGGCGCCTGGCGCCAGGTCGTCGACGACGTGGCCCGGGCGTCCGCCGAGGCGGGCCCGGCCGGCATGGACGTCGAACCCAAGGGCCTCTCGCTCACCCTCCACTACCGCCGCCGCCCGGATGTGGCGGCCGAGGTGGCGGCCTGGGCAGAGGCGCAGGCGGCCCGTTCGGGGCTGGAGGTGCGGGCGGCCAAGATGTCGGTCGAGCTGCACCCGCCGATCGAGGCCGACAAGGGCACGGCGCTGCAGGCCCTCGTGGCCGGCCTCGGGGCGGTCTGCTACGTGGGCGACGACCGGGGCGACCTGCCGGCGTACGACGCCCTCGACCGCCTCGCCGCCACGGGGGCGGTCCACACCCTGCGGGTCGCCGTCGCGAGCACCGAGGCCCCGCCCGAGCTGCTCCGCCGGGCCGACCTCGTGGTCGACGGCCCCCTGGCGGTCGTCGACCTGCTGCGCCGACTGGCGTCAGGCCCCGGTCACTCCGCGGCGGCGAGCTGATCCGCCAGCCAGTCGGCGGGGCGGCGGGCCACCGCCGCCGCCCGCAGGGCGGCCGCCCGTGCCGCCCGCTCCGCCGCCGGCATGCGCAGGGCGGTGTCGAGCACCTCGGCGGTGCGCGGCCATGTCGAAGGGGTGGAGCCGGCAGCGCCGCGGCGCCGACCTCGTCCCAGACGCCCGCCTCCCGGGACAGGCACAGGACCGCGTCCCGCTCGTTGACGATCGCGCCCTCCTTGGCCACCAGGTTCAGGCCGTCGCGGATCGGGTTGACCAGCAGCACGTCGGCCCGGCGCAGGACCGCCACCGAGCGCGGGAAGTCGTCGCGGGTGTCGTGCACGATCGGGGTCCAGCCCGGGGTGCCCCAGCGCGCGTTGATCCGCTCGACCAGCTCCTCGACCTCCAGTTGGTAGTCGAGGTACTCCGCCACGCCCGTGCGGGACGGGTACACCGACGCCAGGAAGACCACCCGTTCCCGCCACTCGGGGTCTCGTTCGAGCAGCTCGTCGTAGGCGTGGAAGCCCCGCAGCAGGTTCTTCGACAGCTCGATGCGGTCGACCCGCGCGATCACCAGCCGGTCGCCCACGCCCTCGGCGATCTCCTGGTACGCCGCCGCGCACGCGGGCGACGCCGCGGCCCGGCGGACGTCGTCGGCGTCGCTCGGCCAGCGGGGACACGTACGTCCTCGGCATCGACGGCGAGGGTCTCCCGGCAGCAGGCCTCGAAGTCGGCCGCCCAGCCCCGCGTGTGGAAGCCGCAGGCCCGGTGGCGGCCATGCCTGCCAGCAGCTCGCCCGATGTGGTCCGGCAGCACCCGCAGCCACGTCGGCGTGGCGAACGGGGTGTGGCTGAAGTGGACCGCCGCCAGGTCGGGGCGGCGCTCGGCCAGGCCCGATCCGAGCAGGGCCAGGTGGTAGTCCTGGACCAGCACGACCGCGCCCGCCGGGTGCGGTCTCGGCCACCGCGTCGGCGAAGGTCGTTACGTGGCGGTACGCCTCCCACGCGCGCGCAGCCGCGGTCGAACGCCGGCTCCCGGGGCAGGTCGAAGAGCCCGTGGTGGACGAACCACAGCGTCTCGTTGCTCACCACGTCGTAGGCCAGCCGGTAATCCTCGGGGTCGATCGCCAGCAGGCGGACCCGGAGGTCCTCGGCCTGATCACACCACCGGACGCGGCCTCCCGGTCGCCCTCGGTCATGGCCGCGGCGACCCACAGCGCGCCGGTGCCGGCCACGAGCGGGGCGATGCCGGACACCAGCCCGCCCCCGCCCCGTCTGGCCACGAGCGCCCCGCCGTCGTCGGTGGAAGGTGAGCGGGCCGCGATTCGAGACGACGACGACGGGTCGGTCCATCGAGTCGTCGACACTACGGGACCGCTCGCGGCGCTCGCCACGAAACCATCGGCCAGACTGCCCGCTGTGCGAGTGGTCGTCGCCCCGGACAAGATCCGCGGCACCGCGACCGCGCGCGAGGTGACGGCGGCGGTCGCCCGGGCCGCGGCCGCGGGCCGGCTGGGACTGCGACGCAGGTGCCGGTGGCCGACGGCGGCGAGGGCACCCTCGACGTGCTGGGTGGGCCGAACCGGGCGACCACGGTCACGGGGCCGCTCGGCGAGCCGGTGCAGGCGGCGTGGCGGCTCGACGGGCGCACCGCCGTGGTCGAGATGGCCCAGGCGTCCGGCCTGGCGCTCGTCGGCGGGGTCGACGGCAACGACCCGGTGGCCGCGTCGAGTGTGGGGACCGGCGAGCTGGTCGCCGCCGCGGTCGACGCCGGTGCCCGCCGGGTGCTCGTCGGGCTCGGCGGCTCGGCCACGACCGACGGGGGTCTCGGTGCGCTGCGGGCGCTGTATCCGCTGCACCGGCTGGCGGGCGTCGAGATCCTCGTCCTGTGCGACGTGCGCACGCCCTTCGTCGACGCCGCGCCGATCTTCGCCCGCCAGAAGGGTGCCTCGTCCGCCCAGGTCGAGCTGCTGCGCCGCCGCCTCGACCGGCTGGCCCACGTCTACCTGGCCGACCACGGCGTCGACGTGCGCAGCCTCGAGGGGGCCGGGGCGGCCGGCGGGCTGGCCGGCGGCCTGGCCGTCGCCGGGGCCCGGCTGGTCGGTGGGTTCGACGCGGTGGCCGACGAGCTCGATCTCCACGACCTGATCGAGGGCGCCGACCTGGTCGTCACGGCCGAGGGCTTCCTCGACGAGCAGTCGTTCGAGGGCAAGGTGGTCGGTGGCGTGGCCGAGATGGCCGCGGCCGCCGGGGTGCCGTGCCTGGCGGTGGTGGGGGAGGTGGTGGCGGACCTGACCCCGCCGGCCGGAGGCCTGCCCGCGGGCCTGACCGTGGTCTCGCTGGTCGAGCGGTTCGGCGACGAGCGGGCCCGGGGCGACACGCTCGCCTGCGTGGAGACGGTGGTCGCCGAGACGCTCTCCGCGGTGGCCACGGCGCCGGAATGACCGGGCCTTGCGGGGGGTTGGTTACGATCCGTCGGCACCCCCGAGCAAGGATCTGATCGCGATGTCCGTCTCCGTCCGCATCCCGACGACGCTGCGCACGCTCACCGGCGGGCAGGCACAGGTGAAGCTGGAGGGGGCCGACGTGCGGGCCGTCCTGGCCAGCCTCGACGGCGCCCACCCCGGGTTCGCCGACCGGCTGCTCGACGACGACGGCAACCTCCGCCGTTTCGTGAACGTGTTCGTGGCGGACGACGACATCCGCTTCCTCGCCGGCCTCGACACCCCGGTCCCCGACGGCGAGACCGTGTCGATCATCCCGGCCGTCGCCGGCGGCTGACCTCCGGCTGACCTCCCGCCGGGGCGTTAGCACTCGCGTGTTGCGAGTGCTGATCGGGCGTGCTTGACTGGCTAGCACTCACATCGAACGAGTGCTAGCCCCGTGCCCAACGGAGGGAAATCAGGGATGCCCAAGATCATCGCTTTCGACACCGAGGCCCGCCGCGCCCTCGAGTCCGGCATGAACAAGCTGGCCGACGCGGTCCGGGTCACGCTCGGGCCCAAGGGCCGCAACGTCGTTCTCGACAAGAAGTGGGGCGCGCCCACGATCACGAACGACGGCGTGTCGATCGCCAAGGAGATCGAGCTCGAGGACCCGTACGAGAGGATCGGCGCCGAGCTGGTCAAGGAGGTCGCCAAGAAGACCGACGACGTCGCCGGCGACGGCACCACCACCGCCACCGTGCTCGCCTGGTCGATGGTCCGCGAGGGCCTGCGCAACGTGGCCGCCGGCGCCAACCCGATGTCGCTCAAGCGGGGCATCGAGGCCGCGGTCGTCGCCGCCGTCGAGGCGATCAAGGACAACGCGGTCGAGGTCGACTCGAAGGACCAGATCTCCCAGGTCGCGGGCATCTCCGCCGCCGACCCCGAGATCGGCGACATGATCGCCGAGGCGATCGACAAGGTCGGCAAGGACGGCGTCATCACCGTCGAGGAGTCGCAGACCTTCGGCATGGAGATGGACCTCGTCGAGGGCATGCGCTTCGACAAGGGCTACATCTCGCCGTACTTCGTGACCGACCCCGACCGCATGGAGGCGGTCCTCGAGGACCCCTACATCCTGCTCGTGAGCAGCAAGATCTCGACCGTCCGCGACATGCTGCCGGTGCTCGAGAAGGTGATGCAGGCGTCGAAGCCGCTGGTCATCATCGCCGAGGACGCCGAGGGCGAGGCGCTGGCCACCCTGGTCGTCAACAAGATCCGGGGCACGTTCCGGTCGGTGGCCGTCAAGGCGCCGGGCTTCGGCGAGCGCCGCAAGGCGATGCTGGCCGACATGGCCGTGCTCACCGGCGGCCAGGTCATCTCCGAGGAGGTCGGGCTCAAGCTCGAGAACGCCACCCTCGACCTGCTCGGGCAGGCCAAGAAGGTCATCGTCACCAAGGACGAGACCACGATCGTCGAGGGCGCCGGCTCCGAGGACGAGATCCAGGGTCGCATCAAGCAGATCAAGAACGAGATCGAGAACACCGACTCCGACTACGACCGCGAGAAGCTGCAGGAGCGGCTGGCCAAGCTGTCGGGCGGCGTCGCCGTGCTCAAGGTCGGTGCGGCCACCGAGGTCGAGCTCAAGGAGAAGAAGCACCGCATCGAGGACGCGGTGCAGACCACCAAGGCGGCCATCGAGGAGGGCGTCGTCGCCGGCGGCGGCACCACCCTCCTGCGGGCCCGGGCCCGGGTCGAGGCTGCGGCCGCCGGCCTGCCGCCCGACGAGGCCACCGGCGTGCGCATCGTCGCCCGGGCGCTGGAGGAGCCGCTCAAGCAGATCGCGGTCAACGCGGGCATGGAGGGCGGCGTCGTGGTCGAGCGGGTCCGGAGCCTCGACAGCCCGAGCGAGGGCCTCAACGCCGAAACCGGCGAGTACGAGGATCTGACCAAGGCCGGCATCATCGACGCCGCCAAGGTCACCCGCTCGGCGCTGCAGAACGCGGCGTCGATCGCGGCTCTGTTCCTCACCACCGAGGCCGTCATCGCCGACAAGCCCGAGGACTCCCCGGCCGGCATGCCCGGCGGCGGTGGGGGCATGGAGGACTTCTAGTCCGACCAGGGGTAGTCGTTGGACTTCAGCCCTCCCCGCGCAACGTCGTCACCGCCGCCCTTCCCCCGGGGCGGCGGTGCCGCGTCCGGGCACGAAAACCGCGGCGGGGCCGCGCCCGGACGCCGGTAGGTTGGCCGGTCATGGAGGGCACCCGGATCGTGTTCGTACGCCACGGTGAGTCGAGGGCGCAGGAGCTGCAGCGCGTCGCCGGCCACGTCGGGTGCGTGGGGCTGTCCGACCGGGGCCGGGCGCAGGTCGAGGCGCTGCGCGACCGGCTGGCGTCGACCGGCGAGCTGGGCGACGACGTCGTCCTCTACTCGAGCAACATGGCCCGGGCCGTCGAGACGGCCGGGATCCTGGCGCCCGCCCTGGGTGGCGTCGAGCCGATCGCCGATTGCGGCTGGTGTGAGTGGCACGTCGGCGAGGACGGCGACGGCCTGCCGTGGGAGGAATACGAGGCGCTCTACCCCTGGCCCGAAGACCGCCGCTGGAACCCGGACTTCAAGCGCGACCCAGGCAGCGAGTCGTGGAACGAGATGGCCGCCCGGGTGGGCGAGGCCATCGACCGGCTCGTCGACGAGCACCCGGGCCGCACCGTGGTGATCGCCAGCCACGGCGGGACGATCGTCCAGGCCGTGGTCCGGTTCCTCGACATCGACATGAGCACGCCCGAGCGCCGGGCCTGGCTGGGCGCCGAGAACACCTCGCTGACGGAGTTCCGCTGGGGCCGCAACCCCTACGGCAACCCGTCGCTCGACTGGGAGCTGGTCCGCTACAACGACGCCGCGCACCTCGCGGGAAAGCCGGCGCTGGTGGGATGAGCGCACCGCGCCTGGACGGCACGCGGGTGGTGCTCGTCCGGCACGGAGAATCGCAGTCGGGGCTCGTCGGCCGGATGGCCGGCCACGAGCACTGCCTCGGCCTGTCCGACCGGGGCCGGGCCCAGGTCGAGGCCCTGCGCGACCGGCTGGCGGCGACCGGCGAGCTGGGCGACGACGTCGTGCTGCTGACCAGCATGATCCCCCGGGCGGCCGAGACCGCCACGATCCTCGCGCCCGCCCTGGGCGGGGCCGAGCCGGTGGCCGACTGCTGCTGGTGCGAGCGGCACTTCGCCGACGACCTGGACGGCGTGGCGATCGAGGAGTTCCGGGCCCGCTACCCGTCGCCGCCCGGCGCGTGGGATCCCGACCACCGCCGGGGCGCCGGCGACGAGACCTGGAACGAGATGGCGGCCCGGGTCGGCGGGGCGATCGACCGGGCCGTGACCGAGCACTCCGGCCGGACCGTGGTCGTCGCCTGCCACGGCGGCATCGTGGCCCACGCGATCGTGCGGTTCCTCGGCCTCGACGTGGGGTCGTCCCAGCGGGCGTGGGCCTCGGCCCGGGTGACGTCACTGACCGAGCTGCGCTGGAGCCCCATGGACGTGGGCTACCGGACCCTCGGCTGGGAGCTGGTCCGCTACAACGACGTCGCCCACCTGGCCGGCAAGCCCGCGCTCCTCGACGACTGAGCACTCACGCCTCGTGGTGCGAGGCGGGCGGGATCCAGCGGGGGTCGACGTCGTCCTCGGGCTCCAGCGGGCGCATGGCCAGGTCGATGGCGCTCCACAGCGTCTTCGACACCGGGTAGAACGCCAACGGCACCGCCACCGCCACGAGGACCACGCCGACCAGGCCGGCCGCGGCCGACCCGTCGGGCCAGGTCAGCAGGAAGGCGACGATCACGCCGACCAGCACCGCGGCTGACGTCACCACCGTGTTCATGCCGAGCGCGCCCAGCCAGTGGCCCTCGATCCGTTCGAGCCGGAAGCCGCACCGGGGGCAGCGGTCGACGATCGTGAACCAGCGGCGGAACAGCCCCCCGCTGCCGCACAGCGGGCAGCGGCGGGCCAGGCCCCGCCGCAGCATCAGCCACGTGGTGAGCGGCGGCGGTTCATCCACGACAGCAGCATGCCGCGCCGCGGGGGTCGCCCGGTACCCTCGGCCGGGTGGGAAGGGGACGCACCGCCCGGGTGTTGACGCACCGCTACGACGGTGACGGCCTCCGCCGGCAGCCCGACGAGCTGATCGTCGAGGAGCCGATGGAGATCCACCTCGACGGCACCCTCGTGGCGACCACCATGCGCACCCCCGGCCACGACTTCGAGCTGGCGGCCGGGTTCTGCTTCACCGAGGGCCTCCTCGCCGGGGCGCCGGTCCGCCAGTGCCGCTATTGCGGCACCGGCTCGGCGGTCGACAGCGAGTTCAACGTCGTCGGGGTCGACACGGGCGGCCAGGCCCCGCCGCCGCGGCCCCGGCTCACCGCCACCACCTCGGCCTGCGGGATGTGCGGCACCACCGCGGTCGACGACCTGCGGGAGCGGCTGCACGCGCTGCCGCCCGGTCCGCCGTTCGACCTCGCGGTCGTGGCCGCCGTCCCCGACGCGGTCGAGGGGACGGCCGAGCTGTTCGGCGTCACCGGCGCAGTCCACGCCGCGGTCGCCTTCGACCGCGAGGGCGCGCCGGTCATCGGACGCGAGGACATCGGCCGCCACAACGCGGTCGACAAGGTGGTGGGCCGGCTGCTGCTCGACGGCGCCCTCCCGGCGGGCGACCTCGGGCTGTACGTGAGCGGCCGGGCCAGCTTCGAGATCGTCCAGAAGGCGTGGGCCGCAGGCATGGCCACGGTGGTGGCCGTGAGCGCCCCGTCGTCGCTGGCGGTGGCCGCCGCCCGGCTGGCCGGCATGACCCTGTGCGGCTTCGCCCGGGGCGGTCGGCTCAACGTGTACTCGGGGCTGGACGGCGACCGCCACGGCGCGAGGTCCGGCGGGTGAGCCTGCGCGAGCAGTTCGGCGGCTGGAGCCCCCGGCTGTGGGCGGGGTGGCGGCCCAACGGCATCGGCGAGCAGAAGCCCAACCACTACCGCGACATAGGACGGGCGGCGTGGGCCAACCGGGCCCACCCCCGCTACGCCTGGCAGGTCCTGACCCGGGGGGCCTGCGACGGCTGCGCGCTCGGCGTCGCCGGCCTGCACGACTGGACGATCGACGGCGTCCACCTGTGCACGACCCGGCTCGACCTGCTCGAGCTGAACACGGCCGACCCGCTCGACCCGATCCTGCTCAGCGACCTGGCCGCGCTGGCTGCACGGTCCGGCAAGGACCTGCGGGCGCTGGGCCGGCTGGCGCACCCGATGCGCCGGCGCCGGGGCGAGCCCGGGTTCCGGCGGGTGTCGTGGGACGAGGCGCTGGGCACCCTGGTGGCCGGGCTCCGCGCCGCGCCGCCCGAACGCGCCGCGCTCTACCTGACCAGCCGGGGGCTCACCAACGAGACCTACTACGCGGCGGCGAAGGCGGCCCGGGCGCTGGGCATCGCCAACATCGACTCGGCGGCCCGGGTGTGCCACGCGCCCTCGACCGTCGGGCTGCGCCAGACGATCGGGGCGGCCGCCACCACCTGCTCGTTCCAGGACGTGATCGAGGCACCGCTGGTCGTGCTGTGGGGCGCCAACCCGGCCAACAACCAGCCTGTGTTCATGAAGTACCTGTACCTGGCGCGGCGCCGGGGCTGCCGGGTGGTCGTGGTCAACCCCTACCTGGAGCCGGGGCTGGACCGCTACTGGGTGCCGTCCAGCGTCGAGTCCGCCCTGTTCGGAACCCGGATGTGCGACCTGCACGTCCCCGTGCGACCGGGCGGCGACGTCGCGTTCGCCACCGCGGCGCTCGCGCTCCTCGCCGAGCGGGGCGGGCTGGACGGCCACTTCGTGGCCGCGCACACCGAGGGCTGGGACGAGGTGGCGGCCGCGCTGGCCGGCCGGGACGTCGACCGCCTGCTGGGGTCGGCCGGCGTCGAGCGGGCGACGGCGGAGGCGTTCGTGGACGAGCTGGCCAAGGCGGGAGGCGCCATCCACGTGTGGTCGATGGGGATCACCCAGCACCGCGGCGCGGCCGACAGCGTCCGGGCGATCGTCAACCTCGCCCTGGCCCAGGGGGGCGTGGGCCGCGACGGCGTGGGGCTGATGCCGATCCGGGGCCACTCGGGCGTGCAGGGCGGCGCCGAGATGGGCGCCTACGCCACGGCGCTGCCTGGCGGCGCGCCGGTGGACGCCGAGCACGCGGCGGCGCTGGCCGAGGCGTGGGGCTTCCCGGTGCCCGACCGTCCGGGGCTGACTGCGCCCGAGATGGTCGAGGCCGCCGGCCGGGGCGCGCTCGACGTGCTGTGGATGTCCGGCGGCAACTTCCTCGACGTGATGCCCGACCCGCCCGCGGTCGAGGGGGCGCTGGGGCGGGTGCCGCTGCGGGTCCACCAGGACGTGGTGGTGACCCGGCAGATGCTGGTCGACGGCGACGACGTCGTGCTGCTGCCCGTGGCGACCCGCTACGAGCAGGAGGGCGGCGGCACCGAGACGACGACCGAGCGCCGCATCGTGTTCAGCCCCGAGCTGCCCCGGCGGGTCGGGGAGGCCAGGTCGGAATGGCGGCTGTTCGCGGACGTCGTCAACCGGGCCCGGCCCGACCTGCGCAGCCGGTTCTCGTGGCCCACCAACCGGGACTTGCGGGCCGAGATCGCCCGGGTGGTCCCGCTCTACGCCGGCATCGAGGACCTGGGCGACACCGGCGACGCCCTCCAGTGGGGCGGCCGCCACCTGTGCGCGGGCGGCGAGTTCCCGACGGCGTCGGGGCGGGGCCGGTTCAGCGTGGTCGAGCCGCCCGAGGTCGAGCTGCCCGAGGGCGCGTTCGTGGTGTCGACCCGGCGGGGCAAGCAGTTCAACTCGATGGTGCAGGCCGACGTGGACCCGCTGACCGGCGCCGGGCGCGACGCCGTGCTCATGGACCCGGCCGACGCGGCGGCGGAAGGGCTGCGGGCGGGGGAGAGGGTGCGGCTGAGGTCCGAGACGGGCAGCTTCGAGGGCCGGGTCGTGCTGGCCCGCCTGCCGGCCCGGACGCTGCAGGTCCACTGGCCGGAGGGCAACGTGCTGATCCCGGCCGGTCCCGAGCACCGCGAGCCGGCGTCCAAGGTCCCGGACTACAACGCGGTGGTCACGGTCGAGCGGCTCGGGGCGAAGGGGCTGTCGCTAGTCTCGGAGCCATGAGCGCACCGCTGACACCCACCACGGGGTGGGTCGTCCTGCACCTGTTCTGCTCGGCGACGCCGCTGGCCGACCCGGCCGAGGTCGCCGCCGCCGTCAAGGCCCTGGAGGCCGACGACCACCAGGTCGTGCCGGTCGCCGTGCTCGGCCACAAGGCCGACGTGTGCCTGCTGGCGCTCGGCCCCGACCTCGTCCGGCTGCGGGCGTTCCAGAGCGCGGTGGCCGCCGCGGGTCTGGACGTGATCGACAGCTACCTGTCGCTCACCGAGGTGTCCGAGTACGCCGAGGGCATGCCCGAGGAGCGCAAGCAGGCCCGGCTCTACCCCCAGCTGCCCCCGGAGGGGAAGCGGGCGTTCTGCTTCTACCCGATGACCAAGCAGCGGGGCGACGCCAACAACTGGTACACGCTGCCGTACGAGGACCGCGAGCGGCTCATGTACGAGCACGGCGGCAGCGGCCGGAAGTTCGCGGGCCGCGTGCTCCAGCTCATCACCGGGTCGACCGGCATCGACGACTACGAGTGGGGCGTCACGCTGTTCGCGGTGACCCCGGACGATCTCAAGGCCTGCGTCCACAAGATGCGCTTCGACGAGGCGTCGGCCCTCTACGCCGAGTTCGGCCCGTTCTACACGGGCGTGGTCGGCGACATCGACGAGGTCCTCGCGCTGGCTGGGGTCGCGCCCGCCTAGCCGGTACGCTCGTACCCCTGCTGGGAATCTCGGAGGGGACATGCGGGGACGGCGGAAGTTCGGAGCGGTCTGCGGCGCGGCCGCGCTGATGGCGGGGTTGTCAGGCTGCTGGCCGGTGGTCAGCCAGGGCCCTGACCGGGCGGCGTACAACTCGATCGAGAACGGGATCACGCCGTCCACGGTCAACCGGCTGGCGGTGGCCTGGAGCAAGACGACCGCCGGCAACACCCCGGCCGAGCTCGTGGCGTCGACCTCGCACGCGGTCGTGACCACGTCGACCGGACCCGGGCTCCGGGTGCTCAACCTGTCCGACGGCCAGCTCGCGTGGGCCAACGCCGCCCCGTGGTTGACGCCGAGCGTCGAGAACGGCGAGGTGACCGCCGCCCAGGCGAGCCAGGCGAGCCACAGCACCACCCGGTTCGACGAAGCGACCGGGGCCGTCATCGCCACGATCCCGGGCCGGACCGAGTCGCACCGAGGCTCGCGGGTCCTGTTCGAGAACACGAGCGTGTCGCCGCCCACCTTCGTCACGCAGGGGTTCTCCGTCACCGACGCCAACGATCCCAGCGGGAACTTCGGTGGCGTGTACGACCAGGGCAACCTCGCCAACTTCCAGCGGCTGACGCTCGGAGCGGTGCGCGTCTACTCCGCCGGCCAGGGCCTCACGAGCGTGTCCGGCAGCCTCGTGCGGGCCAACGGCGTCCGCGCGTTCGTGCCCATCCCGGGCACCAACCCGTGCGCCCCGTTCGTATGCCCCTCGTGGAGCGTGGCGATCGACGGGCAGGGCGCCACCGACCCGGTGCTGGCGCCCGACGAGTCAGCCGTGTTGACCGCGACCGACGCCGGCACGGTGTACGCCGTCGACGCCGCCACCGGGGCGATCCTGTGGTCGGCAGCCGCCGGGGCGCCGGTCGACCAGATGCCTGCGCTGGCCAACGGGGTTCTCTACGTGGCGCCCCGGACCGGCGGGGTGCTGGCGTTCGCCGCCGGCGGCTGTGGTGCGCCCACGTGCGCCCCGCTGTTCCAGTTCGACACCGGCAGCCCCGTGCCGACCCAGCCGGCCGTGGCCGGCGGGCTCGTGTTCGTCGGCACGCAGTCGGGCCTTGTCCAGGCGTTCCCGGCCGCCGGGTGCGGCGCCGCCCACTGCGCGCCCGCCTGGTCGTCCGCCAGCCTCGGAGGCCCCGTGACGGCTGGTCCGATCGTGGTGTCCGGCAACGTGCTGGTGGGCACGGTCGGCCTGGGGTCGCCGGCCGTCGTCGATTTCCGCCTGGCACCGCCCTGACCTGAACGATGGCGACCGCGGGGGCCGGGGGTGTTCTCTGGTTCTGACAGCGGTCCCGTACCGCTATGGCACTGGGCGCTGTCAGAATCGGGGGCCAGGCGGAGGGTCCTCGACGGCATCGCCGCCAGCCTCGGCCTGCCATAAGGCGGCCCCCGCCCCGCCCTCGCGTTTTGCCCCGGAAACGGTCGCCAGGGCGACCGTTTCCGGGGCAAAACGCGTCAGAGCTCGCCGACCTGGCTGAGGAAGCGCCTCGTGCGCTCGTGCTGGGGGTCGCCCAGAACCGCCGCGGGCGAGCCCTCCTCGACCACCACGCCGCCGTCCATGAACACCACGCGGTCGGCGACCCGGCGGGCGAAGCCCATCTCGTGGGTCACGACCATCATCGTCATGCCCTCCTCGGCCAGGGAGCGCATGACCGCCAGCACCTCGCCCACCAGCTCGGGGTCGAGGGCGGACGTGGCCTCGTCGAACAGCATCATGTCCGGGTTCATGCACAGGGCCCGGGCGATCGCCACCCGCTGCTGCTGGCCGCCGGACAGGCGGATCGGGTACTCCTCGACCTTCTCGGCCAGACCCACCCGGTCCAGCATCTGGCGGGCCACCTCCTGGGCCTCGGCCTTGCGGCGGTGCAGCACACGGCGCTGGGCGATCGTCAGGTTGCCCATGACGTCGAGGTGGGGGAACAGGTTGAAGCTCTGGAACACCATCCCGATGCGCCGCCGCACCGCGTCGACGTCGGTGTCGGGGTCGGTGATGTCGACGCCCTCGATCAGGATCCGGCCCGACGTCGGGTCCTCCAGGCGGTTGATGCAGCGCAGCAGCGTCGACTTGCCCGAGCCGGACGGGCCGATCACGCAGACGACGTCGCGCGGGTCGACCACGATGTCGATGCCCTGCAGCACCTCCAGGTCGCCGAAGTACTTGTGCAGCTCGTCGACCTCGATGGCGTGCGGCGCCGGGGCGTCCGGGGGGCCCAGGGCGTCGACCGGCTGGTCGGCGTCGGTCATCGCGCCTTCCTTCCCCTGGCTTCCAGCAGCGCCACGAGCCGGGTGAGGGGGATGGTGATGGCCAGGTAGACGAGCGCCGCCGCCACCAGCGGGGTGATGTTGAAGGTCTGGCTCACCTCGTCCCGGGCGAACTTGGTGACCTCGATCGTGTCGGCCGTCGTGCCCAGCACGAACAGCAGCGACGTGTCCTTGATCAGCGACACCAGCTCGTTGGTCAGCGGCGGGATCACGATCCGGAACGCCTGGGGGATGATGATCGTCGCCATCGCCCGCCCTTGCGTCATGCCGAGCGACCGGGCCGCCTCCATCTGGCCCCGGGGCACCGCCTCGATGCCGGCCCGGATCGTCTCGGCCATGTACGCCGAGTAGACGATCCCCAGTGCCAGGCAGCCGGCCCCGTAGCGGCCCGGCACCCGGACGTCGAGGGCGATCGGGATGGCGAAGCCGATGGCGAAGATCGTGATCAGCGCCGGCATGCCCCGGAACAGCTCGATGTAGGTGATCGCGAACCAGCGGTAGGGCGTGATCGGCGACAGCCGCAGCAGGGCGAACGTCAGGCCGAGCGCCAGCGCGATGGCGAACGACAGCACCGTGAAGGCCAGGGTGTTGCGGGCAGCCCGGGTGATGATCTCGGGGAACTGGTCGCCGAAGATGTCCGGGTCGAAGAACGCCTCCTGGAGCCGCCCCCAGTCGGTGACCAGCGCGAGGACCCCCAGCCCGAGCAGGGTGAGGGCATAGACCGTGAGGCGCACCAGCCGGGCCCGCTGGCGCCGGGTGAGCCCGCCCGCCCCGGTCGGGGCGGGGGTCGGGGCCGGGTGCCCGGCCGGTGTCACCACATCGGTCATGGGACCGCCTTTCAGCCCGCGGTCGTGGTCGTGCCGCCCGAGTCGCTCTCCGATGGCGCCTCGCCGAAGTACGTGGCGAAGATCTCGTCGAACGTGCCGTCGTCGCGCAGGTCGGCGAGGCCGTCGTTGATCATCGTCAGCACGCCCTCGTTGCCCTTGGCCACGGCGAATCCGTACTGCTCGCCGGTCGGGAACGTCTCGGTCACCACGACCGTGTCGTCCTGGATGGCCCGGTAGGCGTTCACGGGGAAGTCCTGGAGGACGGCGGCGATCGTGTCGGACTCCAGCGCCCCGAACAGGCCGGCCGCGTCCTCGAACGACTGGACCGTGGCGCCCTCGGGCAGGTTGTCGTTGGCGTAGGTTTCGCCGGTCGTGCCGGACTGCACGCCGATGGTCTGGCCGGCCAGGTCGTCCAGCGTGGCGTAGGACTGCTCGTTCTCGACCTTGACCAGCAGCGACTGGTCGGCGTCGAAGTACGGGTCGGAGAAGTCGACCTGCTCGGCCCGCTCGTCGGTGATCGTCACCGCCGACGCGACGACGTCGCAGTCGCCGGCGGCCAGGGCTCCGAGGATGCCGTCGAAGGGCAGGTCCTTGACCTCGAGGTCGAGGTCGTTGTTGTCGGCGACGGCCCGGAGCAGGTCCATGTCGTAGCCGGTCTGCTCGCCGTCCTCGCCCTCGAACTCGAACGGCTCGTAGGGCGTGTCGGAGCAGACGGTGAGCGTGCCGGAGCTGACCAGGTCGACGCCGCTGTCGCCGCCGCTGCTGGCGCTGTCGTCGTCGTCGTCTCCGCACGCGCCGAGCAGCAGTGCACCTGCCGCCACCAGCGCGGCCAGGCGGATGATTCGCATTTTCAGTGTCCTTCCCATGCGCAGGTTGTCTATGGCGCCCCGGTGCCCGGGGCGAGATCAGGCTTCGACGTCGCCGCCGAGGTAGGCGGCGCGCACCGCGTCGTCGGCCAGCAGTTCGGCGGCGGTGGCGCCGCGCACGATGCGCCCGGTCTCCAGCAGGTAGGCCCGGTGGGCCCGCTGGAGCGCCTGCGCGGCGTTCTGCTCGACCAGCAGGATCGTGACACCCTGCTTGTTGATCTCGGTGATGATGTCGAAGATCTGGTGGACCAGCCGCGGCGCCAGGCCCATCGACGGCTCGTCGAGCAGCAGCAGCGTCGGCTTGGACATGAGGGCCCGGCCGATGGAGAGCATCTGCTGCTCGCCGCCGGACAGGGTGCCGCCGGACTGGTCGCGGCGCGCGGCGAGGTGGGGGAACAGCGTCAGCACCCGGTCGAGGTCGTCCGCCAGGGTGCTGCGGTCGCGGCGGCTATAGGCGCCCATGTCGAGGTTCTCGAGCACGGTCATGCCGGGGAAGATGCCGCGGCCCTCCGGCGCCTGCGAGATGCCCAGCTCGACCCGCCGGTGGGCGGCGACCCGGGAGATGTCCTCGCCCTTGAACCGGACGTGGCCCGCCGACAGCGGCCGCAGGCCGGACACGGTCTTGATCGTCGTGGTCTTCCCCGCCCCGTTCCCGCCGATCAGGGTGACGATCTCGCCCTCCTCGACCTCGACGGACACGCCCTTGAGCGCCTCGATCTTCCCGTAGTGGACGTGGATCGAGTCAATTTCCAGCAGCATCGCTGGGTACTCCGAGGTAGGCGTCGATGACCCGCTGATCGGTCTGGATCTGGGCGGGGGTGCCCTCCGCGATCTTCTCGCCGAAGTCGAG
Source organism: uncultured Acidimicrobiales bacterium (assembly GCA_963830865.1). Classification (GTDB taxonomy): domain Bacteria; phylum Actinomycetota; class Acidimicrobiia; order Acidimicrobiales; family VFJN01; genus ZC4RG19. Next base: position 215,051 of record CAWHNU010000009.1, read on the forward strand.
CACCGCGATCCGGTCGCTCACGCCCATGACCAGGCCCATGTCGTGCTCGATGAGCAGGACCGTGTAGCCGGCGTCCCGGATGTCGCCGATGAGCGCCATGAGGCGGCGCTTCTCGGGCGGGTTGAACCCGGCGGCCGGCTCGTCGAGCAGCAGCAGCCGCGGCTCGGTGGCCATCGCCCGGGCGATCTCCAGGCGGCGCTGGTCGCCGTAGGGCAGGTTCTTGGCGTACTCGTTGGCCCGCTCGCGGATGCCCATGAAGTCGAGCAGCTCGAGCCCCCGGCTGAGACCGTGGCGCTCCTCCCGGCGGTGGCGGGGCAGGTGCAGCACCGCGCCCGGCACGCTGGTCCCGTGGCGGGCGTCGGTGCCCACCATCACGTTCTCCAGTGCGGTCATGTTGGGGAACAGACGGATGTTCTGGAACGTGCGGGCCGCGCCCCGGGTGGTGATCTCGTGGGACTTGAGGCCGACGATGTCCTCGCCGGCGAGCCGGATCACCCCGGACGTGGGCCGGAACACCCCGGTCACCACGTTGAACACCGTGGTCTTGCCCGCCCCGTTGGGGCCGATGAGGCCGAGGATCTCGCCCTCGTCGATGTGCAGGTCGACCTGGGACAGGGCGGTGACCCCGCCGAAGCGCATCGTCACGTCCGACAGCTGGAGCAGCGGCGTGGCGGTGGCGGCCGGGGCGGCCCCATCGCCGGTTGGGGTCTCGGCGGCGTCAGACACCCTCGGCCTCGATCACCTCGGACTCGATGAAGTCCAGCTCGTCCTCGGGCCGCGGCTCGTGCAGCTCGGCGGCCCGCCGCCGGCTGGGCAGCAGGCCCTCCGGCCGGAAGTTCATCATGACGACCATCGCGACGCCGAAGATCAGCACGCGGCGGTCCCCGAAGGGCCGGAAGCGCTCGGGCAGGTAGGCGACCACCGCGCCGCCGAGCGCGGCGCCGTACATGTTGCCGGAGCCGCCCAGCACGACGGCCGCCAGGAACAGGATCGAGAGGATGAGCGGGAAGCTGTCGGGGGTGATGGCGTTGACCTTCGAGGCGTAGAGTACGCCGGCCAGGCCGCCGATGGCGGCGCCCATCGCGAACGCCCACAGCTTGTACTTGAACGTCGGCACACCCATGAGCTCGGCGGCGTCCTCGTCCTCCCGGATGGCCGTCCAGGCGCGGCCGACGCGGCTGCGCTCCAGGCGGCGGACGATCAGCACCACCCCGATGATGGCGATCAGCAGCAACCGGTAGTACGGCGTCGGGTCGAGCACGCCGAAGTGCACGCCGGGGAAGCTCGGGTGGACGATCCCGGAGATGCCCCGCGGGCCGCCGATGGAGTCGCTGTTGCGGGCCGTGAGGCGGATGATCTCGCCGAACCCCAGCGTGACGATCGCCAGGTAGTCGCCCCGCAGGCGGAGGGTGGGCGTCCCCAGCAGCAGGCCCGCGCCCATGGCGATCAGGATGCCGAGCGGCACGATCACCCAGAACTTCCAGTTGTCCGGCACGTCGACCGGCAGGCGGTCCCAGAACCACGAGCCGGTGTCGGTGCCGAGGATCGCCATCGTGTAGGCGCCGATGGCGAAGAACGCGACGTAGCCCAGGTCGAGCAGTCCGGCCTCGCCGACCACGATGTTCAGGCCGATGGCGACCAGCACGTAGATCCCGACCGGGTAGAACAGCACGCTGGCGAAGCTCGAGCTGGGGGTGTCGAGCAGCGGGATCTCCAGCGTCGGCAGGATCCACAGGAAGCACACGAACGCGATGACGAGGACCAGGCGGAAGCCGGCCGGCAGCCGGCGCCACCCCGACGCGATCGGCTCGATGATCTCGATGCGGCGCCACTGGTCCCGTAGCCAGGTCATGGCTCACGCCCTCCCTTGGGCCAGCGACTCGCCGAGGATGCCGGTCGGGCGGAACATCAGCACGCCGACCAGCAGCACGAAGGCGATGACGTCGCGCCACTCGTTGCCGAAGATGGCCGCGCCGTAGTTCTCCACCACCCCCAGCACCAACCCGCCGACCAGGGCGCCGCGGATGTTGCCGATGCCGCCGAGGACCGCGGCGGTGAACGCCTTGACGCCGTAGAGGAAGCCGATGTTGAACCGGGTCGCCTCCCGGAAGATCTCGAACAGCACGCCGGCCACCCCCGCCATGATGCCCCCGAGCAGGAAGGTCAGCGTCACGACCCGGTCGATGTTGACGCCCATGAGGGTGGCCGTCTCGGGGTCCTGGGCGACCGCCCGGATGCCGCGGCCGAGCCGCGTGCGCTGCACGAACTGGTCGAGCGCCAGCATCATGACCACGGCCGACACGAACACCAGCAGCTTGTCGGTGCGGACGCTGGCGTCGAACACCGAGAACAGCTGCTGCTTCTCCAGCACCCGGGGGAACTGGAGGTCCTCCCGGCCGTAGCGCAGCGCGAACAGCTCGGACATGGCGAAGCTCGCGCCGATGGCGGAGATGAGCGCGGCCAGGCGGCTGGAGCCGCGGTGGCGCAGGCGGCGGTAGGCGAGGAACTCCAGCGCCACGGCCCCGCTGCCGGCGAACACGGTGGCGAACGCCGTTCCGACCACGAGGAACAGCACCAGCGTGCCGAAGGCCGGCGCGCTGGCGTTCTCGCGCAGGCCGAGGAAGCTCGCGGCCACGACCGCGCCGAACGTGCCGAGGAGGAAGATCTCGGAGTGGGCGAAGTTGATCAGGCGCAGGACGCCGTACACGAGCGTGTAGCCGAGGGCGATCAGGCCGTAGATGGCGCCCAGCGTCAGGCCGTCGACGGTCGCCGGCCAGAACTGGTCGATAAGCGAGGAGATGGCGGTCTCCCGGGTCGGAGGGCGGTCAGGATCGACGGGGACCAGCCGGTCCCGGGCGTCGGCGGCCCGGTCCCGGCTGGTCCCCGTGGGTATGGCTGGCTAGTGGCTGACGATCACTCGATGGCTGTGCCGGGCTGGATCTCGCCGTCCTGCACCTTGTAGGCGTAGATCGTGATCGCCTCGACTTCGCCCTGCGAGTCGAACACGAAGTTCTTCGTGATGCCCGTGTAGTCGATGTCCGTGATGTAGCCGTTGATCGACTCGCGGTCGTAGTTCCCGGCCTTGATGGCCTCGAGGATGATGTTCGCCGAGTCGTAGGCCTCGGGCGAGTACGTCCCGGGGGCCGTGTCGAAGGCGTCCTGGTAGGCCGACGACGAAGTCGTCCGGCGACGGGGCGCACGGGCAGGTGAGCACGACGCCCTCGGCGGCGGCGTCGCCGGCGCTCTCGATGAAGCCCGGGTCGAGCGAGCCGTCGCCCGACACGAACTGGGCGTCGACGCCGGCGTCCTTGAGCTGCTTGGCCAGCTTGCCCGCCTCGGCGTAGTAGCCGCCGTAGAACACGACCTCGGGCGCCGCGGCCTGGACCTTGTTGACCGTGGACGAGTAGTCGTCGGCGGTCGGGTCGATCGAGTCCGTGGCCACCACCTCGGCGCCGCCGTCGGCCAGCGTCGTGTTGACGATGTCGGCGAGGCCCTTCCCGTACTCGCTGGCGTCGTCGATCACGGCGACCTTCGTGGCGCCCAGCTCGTTGAGGATGTAGTTCGCGACCGCCGGGCCCTGCGCGCCGTCGTTGGCGAGCGCCCGGTGGAAGATCGTCCAGCCCTGCTCGGACAGGTCGACGGCGGTTGCGGAGGCGGTCACGATCGGCAGGCCGGCCTCGTCGAAGAGCGGGTTGGCCTGGCGGGACTCACCGGAGAACGCCGGGCCGACCATGGCGACGATGTTGTCGTCCTCGACGGCCTGCTGGGCCAGGGCCGGGGCCTGGGCGGGATCGCCCTGCGAGTCGAAGTCCTCGAGCGTGATCTCGCAGTCGGGGTTGTCCTCGTTCCACTGGTCGATGGCGAGCTCTGCGCCGTTCTTGATGTTGATGCCGAGGTTGGCGGCGTCACCGGTGAGGGCACCGAAGAAACCGATCTTCATGCCGTCGGGGCACTGTCCTCCACCACCGCCGGAGCCCTCGTCGCTGCTCTCGGCCTCGTCGTCGTCGTCACCGCAAGCGGCGGCGAGGATCGACAGACCGAGGAGCACGGCGAGGAGTCGCCACCATGGGCTGCGCTGTCGCATGGAAACTCCCTTGTGTCCACATGGAAGCGCGAGTGGACTGTCTCACCCGCGCGGCACAGGTTTACCACCCGGCCACCCACTGAGCGTTGCGGATCGCGCGTCGCCTGCGTTAAGGATCGGTCACGATGACCAGCGATCTGTTGTTCTTGCGAGACGCGTACCAGCGTTCCGTTGATGCCGTCGTCAGCGCCGTGGACGGCGAGAGGGTGGCCCTCGACCGCACCATCTTCTACGCGACGGGGGGCGGCCAGCCCCACGACACGGGGGTCCTGCGCCACGCCGGGGGCGAGGCCCGGGTGGTGGCGGTGCGCAAGGACGGGCCCGACGTGTGGCACACGGTCGAGGGCCCGGTACCGGCGGTGGGGACAGCGGTCAGCGGCGAGATCGACTGGGACCGGCGCCACGCGCTGATGCGCACCCACTCGGCGCTCCACGTGCTGTGCGGGGTGATCTGGCACGAGTGGGGCGTCCCGGTGACCGGCGGAAACATGGAGCCGCTCTCGGCCCGCATGGACTTCGAGCTCGACCCCACGCCCGAGGGCTTCGGCGCCCGGGTCGAGGAGCTGGTGGCGGCCGAGATCGCGGCCGACCGGCCGATCGTGGTCTCGTTCCTGCCCCGGTCGGAGGCCGTGCTCGACGAGGCGCTGATCCGCACGAAGGTCAGCCTGGTCCCCGAGTCGGTGCGGGAGATCCGGGTGGTCGACATCGTCGGGCTCGACAAGCAGGCCGACGGCGGCACGCACGTGCGCAGCACCGGCGAGATCGGCCGGGTGCGGGTGGTCAAGACCGAGTCCAAGGGCAAGGGCAACAAGCGGGTCCGCATCGAGGTCGGCGACTGATGACGGCGCCCGCCGCCATCGGACCCGACGCCGCGCTCGACGGCCTGCGCAGCCGGCTGGCCGGGCTGGAGCGGGTGGTCGTGGCGTTCTCCGGCGGGGCCGACTCGGCCTTCCTGGCCTGGGTGGCCCACGACGTGCTCGGGGCGACCGGTGCGCTGGCGGTGACCGCGGTGTCGCCGTCGCTGCCGGCAGCGGAGCGTGACGAGTGCCGCCACCTCGCCGCGGAGTGGGGCCTGACCTGGCGGGAGGTCGAGACCGACGAGATGGAGGTCGCCGCCTACCGGCGCAACGACGGCGACCGCTGCTACTGGTGCAAGGACGCCCTGCTGCGGGCGGTCGGGCCGCTGGCGGCCGCGGCGGGGGCGACGGTCGCGCTCGGCGTCAACCTCGACGACCTCGGCGACCACCGGCCCGGGCAGCGCGCGGCCGCCGAGGCGGGCGCGGTGTTCCCGCTGGTCGACGCCGGGTTCACCAAGGCCGACGTGCGGGCGTGGTCGCGCCGCCTGGGGCTGCGGACCTGGGACAAGCCGGCGGCGGCGTGCCTCGCCTCCCGGCTGCCGTACGGGACGCCGGTCACGCTCGGCCGGCTGGGCGCGGTCGAGCGGGCCGAGGCGGGGCTGCGGAGCCTGGGGTTCGCGGAGCTGCGGGTCCGCCACTACGGCGACGTGGCCCGCATCGAGGTGCCCACCGACCGGCTCGCCGACGTGGTCGCCGACCGGCAGCGGGTGGTGGCGTGCGTCCGAGCGGCCGGGTTCGCCTACGCCACCGTCGACCTGGAGGGCCTGCGGTCCGGCAACCTCAACGCCGCGCTGGCTCAGGCGCCGGTGTCGGCGACCGGCGTCCAGGTCGGGAACGAGATGTAGGGCACGCCCAGGTGGTCGACCATCCGGCCTTTGGCGGCCAGCTCGCCCAGGCACCGGCGGGCGGCGTCCCGGTCGCCGACCATCAGCCCGTAGTCGGCCACGCTGAGCAGCAGGGGACCGGCCTCGGCGTCCGCGTCGCCCGGGCGGAGCAGGGCGTCGACCTCGAGCGTCGGCCGGCACGGCGTCGAGGCGTCGATGCACACGCAGTGGTAGACGATGCCCTCGAAGACCGACAGGGCCCGGATACGCACGGCGCGTGTCTACCAGCGGGTGCGGAGCCCCGGTGACGGGTCTCCGTCCCGACGACCCGGGCGACCTGGAGGCCCTCGCCCGCTACGCGGATGGGCTCGCCGACGCCATCGAGGCGGCCGTGCCGGGGTGGGTCGACCGGTCGGTGCGGGGGGTGCTGGCGGACCAGTCGCTCGCGGCCGACGACGCCGTGGTGGACGCGATCGGGCGGGCCGGGGCGGCGGCCACGGCCGACGGGATCCCCCGCGTGCGGGCTCTGCTGGCGACCGACGTCGACCGGCAGCGCGGCAACCCGCTCGCCATCCTCCGCTCGCTGGTGCGGTACCCGACCGAGGTGCTCCGGTCGGCCGGCGCCCGGCCGGTGGACCGGGACGAGTTCCAGCGGCGGAACTTCCCCGACGACGACTACGACCTGACGCCGGCCGCGTTCGCCGACGTCGACCCCGCCCTCCACGATCCCGGGCTGGTGTGGGGGGCGGCCAAGGCGCACGTGCACCTGGCGCGACGCCGCGGTGGCGGAACGGGTACAACGAGCGCATGAGCGAGCGCCTGGTGGTCATCGGGGGCGACGCGGCCGGCATGAGCGCGGCCATGCAGGTGCGTCGCCGGCAGCCCGAGCGCGAGATCGTCGTGCTGGAGAAGGGCCGGTGGACCAGCTACTCGGCCTGCGGCATCCCGTTCCTCGTGGCGGGGTCGGTGGGCGAGCTGGACGACCTGGTGGCCCGCAGCCCGGAGGCGTTCCGATCCGAGCACGGGATCGACGTGCGGCTGGGCCACGAGGCCCGGGCGATCGACCTCGCCGCCCGCACGGTCGAGGCGTGGGACGCCGAGGCGGGCGCGTCGGTCACCGTGGGGTTCGACACGCTGCACGTCGCCACCGGCGCCCGCCCGCTGCGGCCCGACCTGCCCGGCGTCGACCTGCCCCACGTCCACGGCGTGCAGACCCTCGACGACGCCGCCGCGCTGGAGGCGAAGGTGACCGGCGACGGCGTGCGGCGGGTGGTGGTGGTCGGCGGCGGGTACATCGGCCTGGAGATGGCCGAGGCGTTCGTCCAGCGCCGGCTCGACGTCACGCTGGTCGAGGCGGCCGACCACCTCATGCCGTCGCTGGACCCCGACGTCGCCGCCCCGCTGGTCGACGCCCTACGGGGACTCGGCATCGACGTACGGCTGGGGAGCCGCCTGGAGGCGGTCGAGCCCGGCACGATCCTGGCCGGCGGCGAGCGGATCGCAGCCGACCTGGTCGTCCTGGGCCTCGGCGTCCGCCCCAACGCCGAGCTGGCGGCGGCGGCCGGCCTCGAGACGGGTGTCAAGGGCGCCATCCGGGTCGACCGCCGCCAGCGCACCCGCGAGGACGGCGTGTGGGCGGCGGGCGACTGCTGCGAGTCGTACCACCTGGTGGCGAGAGCACCGGTCCACATCGCCCTGGGCACGGTGGCCAACAAGCAGGGCCGGGTGGCCGGGATCAACATGGCCGGCGGCTACGCCGCGTTCCCCGGCGCGCTGGGCACGGCGGTGACCAAGGTGTGCAGCGTGGAGATCGGGCGCACCGGCCTGTCGCTGGCCGAGGCCGACCGCTACGGGTTCGCCGCGGTCGAGGCGTCGGTGGACGGGGAGACCCGGGCCGGCTACCTGCCGGAGCGCAAGAAGATCCGCATCAAGGCGCTCGCCGAGCGCGGCACCGGCCGGATGCTCGGTGCGCAGATCGTCGGCCAGGAGGGGACGGCCAAGCGCATCGACGTGCTGGCCACCGCCATCCAGGCCGGGCTCACCGCCGAGGAGGTCGTCGAGCTCGACCTCGGCTACGCGCCGCCGTTCGGGCCCGTGTGGGACCCGGTGCACATCGTCGCCCGGCGGCTGGCCGAGCAGGTCTGATTCCTCCTTCTCCGCGTTTTGTCCCAGGGACAGAACGCGATGCAGTTCATCGTCACGAAACATTTGGGACGCGTGCCCGAAACATCGCGTCCGCATTCTTTCGTCCGTCTGATCACGATGGGGAAAGGATTGGGGGGATATGGATACGGGCGACACCGCGTGGCTTTTGATGGCCACCGCCCTTGTTCTGTTCATGACGCCGGGTCTGGCGTTCTTCTACGGGGGCATGGTCCGCGGGAAGAACGTGCTCGGCATGCTCATGCAGAACATCTTCGCCATGGGCCTGTTGGGCGTGCTGTGGGCCGCCCTCGCCTTCACCCTGGCGTTCGGCGACGCCGGCAACGAGGGGTTCATCGGCAACTTCGACTTCGCCTGGATGCGGGACGTCGGGCCGGCGCTACCGCCCGAGAGCTACGGGATCGCGCTGAGCATCCCGTTCGTCGTGTTCTGCGCGTTCCAGATGACCTTCGCCATCATCACGCCGGCGCTGATCACCGGGGCGACCGCCGACCGGTTGAAGTTCGGGTCCTACGCCGTGTTCATCGGGGTCTGGCTGATCCTCGTGTACTCGCCGATCGCCCACATGGTGTTCGCCGGCGGGTGGCTGGCCAGCCAGGGAGCGCTGGACTTCGCCGGTGGGGCCGTGGTGCACATGAACGCCGGGGCGGCCGCCCTGGCCGTGGTGCTGCTGATCGGGCGGCGGCGGGGGTACCCCGACACGCCCATGCCGCCGCACAACCTGCCGTTGACGGTGATCGGGACCGGGATCCTGTGGTTCGGCTGGGCCGGGTTCAACGCCGGGTCCGCCCTCAAGGCCGACGGCATCGCCGCCCAGGCCCTGATGAACACCTTCCTGGCCGCCTCGGCCGCCATGCTCGGCTGGCTGATCGTCGAGCGGTTCCGGGACGGGCACGCCACCACCCTCGGCGCCGCCTCGGGCGCGGTCGCCGGGCTCGTCGCCATCACGCCCTGCGCCGGCTTCGTCGGCGGCATGGCACCCGTCTACATCGGCCTCATCACCGGCGCCGTGTGCTACCTCGCCCTCGGCATCAAGAAGCGCTTCGGGTTCGACGACAGCCTCGACGTCATCGCCGTCCACCTGGTCGGCGGGCTGGTGGGCACGCTGCTGCTGGGCCTGTTCGCCGACGCCGCCATCAACCCGGCCGTGACCAACGAGGGCCTGTTCCTCGGCGGCGGGCTCGACCTCCTGGGCGACCAGGCGCTCGCCGCGGTGGTCACGATCGTCTACTCGTTCGCCGTCAGCCTGGGCATCGCCAAGGTCATCGACCTGACGATGGGCCTGCGCATCAGCGAAGAGGACGAGAATACGGGCCTCGACCTGTCCCAGCATGCCGAAGTCGCGTACGCGGACTGAGCACGGAGGAGCACCGTTGAAGCTGATCACCGCCATCGTCAAGCCGTTCAAGCTCGACGACGTGAAGTCCGCGCTCAAGGACGCAGGGATCACCGGCATGACCGTGACCGAGGTCCAGGGCTTCGGTCGCCAGGCCGGTCACACCGAGGTCTACCGGGGCGCCGAGTACACCATCGACTTCGTCCCCAAGGTGCGGATCGAGATCCTGACCGAGGACGGCGAGGCCGACCGCCTGGCCGACGTCATCACCGAGGCCGCCCGCACCGGCAAGATCGGCGACGGCAAGATCTGGATCGAAGCCGTCGAGCGGGTCATCCGGATCCGGACCGGGGAGCTGGATGCGGACGCGCTCTGACGTGCGCCGTCCCTGCGATGTGAACCCTTCGTGAACCGTGCCGCCGCGCCGTCCCCGCCCCGGGGGCGGCGCGGGCGCGCCGGTAACCTCACGCGCAGCGATGTCCATCCTCGACACCCGTGCGGAGCTCGCCGCCGACAACTCGCTCGTGGGGCGCGAGCTGGTCGCGGCGTGGACGGCCGAGGTGGACCGCTGGCTCGTCGAGCTGCTCACCGTGGCGGTCGAGGGCAGCGACCCGGGTGGCATCGCGCTGGTGGCCGTGGGCGGCTACGGCCGCGCCGAGCTGTCGCTCCAGTCGGACATCGACGTCCTGCTGCTGCACCGGGGCCGCCCGGACATCGGCGAGCTGGCCGATCGGCTGTGGTACCCGATCTGGAACGCCCGGATAAAGCTGGGTCACGCCGTGCGCACGCCCAAGGAGGCCATGGCGCTGGCGGCCGACGACCTCGACACCGCGACGGGGCTGCTCCAGGTCCGGCACCTCGGCGGCGACGCCGGGCTGACCGCGGAGCTGGCCGGGAAGGCCGAGCTCCAGTGGCGCAAGCGGTCCAAGCGGTGGCTGACCGCCATGGCCCGGCGCGTGCGCGAGCGCCATGCGCAGGCCGGTGAGGTGGCCTTCCTGCTGGAGCCCGACCTCAAGGAGGGCAAGGGCGGATTGCGGGACGTCCACGCCCTCACGTGGGCCCAGGCCGCCCGGTCGATCCTGTGGGACGACGACCACGCCAGCCTCGACGACGCCTACGAGACGCTGCTCGCGGTGCGGGTCGAGCTGCACCGGCGCACCGGCCGGACCGGCGACAGGCTGCTGCTGCAGGAGCAGGACGCGGTGGCCGAGGCGCTCGGCCAGCCGGACGCGGACGTGCTCATGTGGTCGGTGGCGCAGGCCGCCCGCACGATCGCCTGGACGAGCGACGACGCCTGGGCCCGCATCGAGAGCTCGCTGACCGGCCCCCTCGGCCGGGTCCGGCGGGAGCGGTCGCTGGGAGGGGGGCTCCAGCTGCGCGACGGCGAGGTCCACGTGCGCGACGACGCCGACGTCGCCGGCGATCCGACGGTCGCCCTGCGGGCCGCGACGGCGGCGGCCCGGCACGACACGCTCCTGGCCCGGCGCACGCTCGCCCGGCTGACCGCCGAGTCGCCGGTCCCCGCCGAGCCCTGGGACGCCGGGGTGCGGGCCGCGCTGGTGGACCTGCTGATGAGCGGCCCGGTCGCCATCGGGCTGCTGGAGGCGCTCGACCAGCAGGGGGTCTGGGAGCGCTACATCCCCGAGTGGCGCCTCGTGCGGTCCAAGCCCCAGCGCAACGCCTACCACCGCTTCACGGTCGACCGGCACCTGTGGGAGGCGGCGGTGCTGGCCGGCGGGCTGACCGGCCGGGTGGCGCGGCCTGACCTGCTGGTGCTGGCCGGGCTGCTGCACGACATCGGCAAGGGCGAGCCCGGCGACCACACCGCCAACGGCATCCGCCTGCTCGGCACGATCGGCGCCGCGGATGGGGCTCGACGCTGCGGACGCCGTCGCGCTCGAGGCGCTGTGCCGTCACCACCTGCTGCTGGCGGACGTGGCGACCCGGCGCGACATCGACGACCCGGCCACGATCGAGCAGGTGGCCGCGACGGTGGGCGACCATGAGCTGCTCGGGCTGCTGGCGGCGCTGACCGAGGCCGACTCGCTGGCGACCGGACCAGCCGCCTGGAGCGACTGGAAGGCGGGCCTCGTCCGGGCGCTGGTGTCGCGGGTCGACCACGTGCTCGGCGGGGGAGCGGCGGTCGAGGTCGCGGAGGAGTTCCCGACCGCGGCCCAGCGGATGCTGCTCGCCGCCGGCCGCCAGGCGATCGTCACCGCCGGCGACCAGCTGACGGTGGTGACGCCGGACCGGCCGGGCCTGTTCGCCCGGGTGGCCGGCGTGCTGGCGCTGCACGGCCTCGACGTCGTCGACGCCGCGGTGGCCAGCGAGGACGGCTGGGCGATCGAGGTGTTCCGGGTGGTGTCGAGCTTCGGCCCGACGTTCACCTGGAGCCGGACCGAGGCGGACCTGCATCTCGCACTGGCCGGCAAGCTGGCGCTGCGGGCACGGCTCGCGGACCGGGTCCGGACCTACGGCAGCCGCCGCAAGCCGGCCCACGAGGAGGTCGAGCCCGAGGTCCACTTCGACCTCGGTGCCTCGGCGGATGCGACGGTGGTCGAGGTCCACACGTCGGACGGCCTCGGCGTGCTGTACCGGATCACCACCGCGCTGGCCGACCTCGACCTCGACATCACGGGGGCCAAGGTCCAGACGCTGGGGTCCCGCGTGGTCGACTCGTTCTTCGTGCGGTCGACCGACGGCACCAGGCCGGCCGACCCCGACCTGCTCGTCGAGGTCGAGCGGGCGCTGCTGCACGCGCTGTCCACCCCGACCTGACGCGCCCACCCGGCACGGGCAGGCGTCCACTAGCGGTCGTCGCCGTCGCCGCGGAGCGTGCCGCGGGCCTGGCGGCCGCGGAGCTTCTCGATGTTCCTCGCGGCCACGTCTTCGAGCGAGATGCCCAGCTGGGTGCACAGCTCGGCCATGTACCACAGGACGTCGCCCAGCTCGAGCGTGAGCGCGGCGCGGTCGTCGTCGGTGACCACCCCGCCGTGGTCGCGGAAGATCTTCTTGACCTTGCCGGCGACCTCGCCGGCCTCGTTGGTGAGGCCGAGGGTCGGGTAGACGATCGGGTGATCGGCGCGGACGGCCCCGCCGGTGACGGCGGCCTCGTCCTGGTACCTGGCGAAGTCGAGCGCGGGCATCGGGCCCGATCGTAGGGTCGCTCAGCCGAGGGCGAGGCGGACGCAGCAGCGGTCGTCGCCCGGGTCGAGCCGGGCGGCCAGCGTGCCCTCGGGGAGCGTGGCCGCGAGGCCGACGATGAGGTCGAGGTTCATGCCACAGACCAGCGTCCTGTGCCGCTCGGCCAGCGCGTGGAACGGGCAGTTGGCCATCACCACCTCGTCGCCCACGCGCCGGGGCTCGTAGCCCTGCTCGTCGAGCACCGCGAACACCGCGTCGAGGAGGGCGCGCCGGCCGGGTCGGGGCCCGCCGGCGCGGCGGCGGACGTCCTCACCCAGCCGACGCCCCCGCTCGCCGGCGGCGTCGGCCAGCGCGGCGTCCACCGGGCCGGCCGTCCCGGCCGCCCGGTCGACCGCGGTCGCCAGCAGCTCGGCGGCCAGGCCGTAGTCGCGCGCCGGCAGGTTCACGGCGATCTCGCGGCGGGCCCGCCGGTAGAGCTTGGCCGGGCGCCCCGCCCCGGGGCCGCTCCGGCCGCTCAGGCGGCGGTACTCGGTCTCGAGCAGCCCGTCGGCCACCAGCCGGTCGAGGTGGAAGCCGGCCACCGACCGGGCCAGCCCGAACACGCGGGCGGCCTCGTCCTTGCCCACCGGCTCGGCCTGCGAGACCACATAGCGGTACAGGCTGCGGCGCTGTGGCTCGGCGAGCGACGCCACGCCGGCGATCTGGCCGTCGATGTCCGGGGTCACCATGTCGCCTCCGCCAACGGTTGTCTCCTCCGGAGACTCTACCGTGAAGACTTCTTGACGTTACACCCCGGCCGATCTATCGTCAATGTCTATGGGTGTTAGAAGCGATCACGACGACACCGACACCGACGGCGTCGCCCGGCGGCTCCGGCGGGCCAAGCGGCCGGTCACGACGCTGGCCGGGCCCTACGGCCACCCGCTGCACCCGGTGCTGGTCACCGTGCCGATCGGGGCCTGGGTGGCGAGCCTGGTGTTCGACCTGGCCTCGCACGCGGCCGACGACGCTGCGGCGTTCGCCACCGGGGCGTACTGGCTGGTCGCCCTGGGCGTCGCCGGCGCGCTGCTCGCGGCCAGCGTCGGGACGCTCGACCTGCTGGCCATCCCGGGCGGGACGCGGGCGTTCCGCACCGCGCTGCTGCACGTCGGGCTGAACCTGGCGGTGGTGGCGCTCTTCGCGCTGTCGCTGGTGCTGCGGGGCCGTCCGGACGCCGGAAGCGATCCGACGCCCGCCGGGCTCGTGGCCCTGTCGCTGGTCGCGCTCGCCGGACTCGGCGGCGCCGGGTGGCTGGGCGGTCGGCTCAGCTTCCGCTACGGCGTCCGCGTGGCCGACGAGACCACCCAGTCAGAGGGGTTCCACGTTCACCAAGGAGATGACTGAATGGATGCCGCCGCGCTCGTCGTCTGGCTCGTGACCGCCGTCGGAGGCTTCTTCCTCCTCGGCACCTGGGTCGCCCGGGGCGGCCTCCGGCCGCCGGAGGAGGGGGGCGGCACCCGGCTCTCGCCGGCCGTCCTGTTCGGGCACTTCCTGCTCGCCGCCGTGGGCCTGCTCGTGTGGATCGGCTACGTCGTCAGCGACGACAGCTCGGGGCTGGCGTGGACCGCGCTGGTGATCCTGCTGCCCGTCGCCCTGCTGGGCGTCGCCATGCTGCTGCGCTGGCTCGCCGGTCGGCGCGAGCGGGCCACGGGCGCCGAGCAGGCCTTCCCGGTGCCGGTCGTGGTGGCGCACGGCGCGCTGGCGGTCACCACCGTCGTGCTGGTGCTGATCGCCGCAGTCGCCAGCTGACCGCCTGCCGGGCGCGGCGGTGGCCGCGGGGTCCAGCGTCGGGGGAAGGCCGGACCCCACAGCCACGTCGCCCCGGGGGGTGGGGCGGTGGGTTGACTCAGCCGGTCAGTTGTCGTGCTCGTGCGGCGTGCACTGCAGGCCGTTCTCGTCGACGCCCGCGAACCGCCCGCACACGGTGTCGACGATCCAGACGTGGACCATCGGCGGCGTCGACTGCAGGTGGCCCCGCTCGCAGACGCCGTTCACCGCCAGGCCGACCAGGCGGAGGCTGTTGTCGAAGCACAGGTTCGTGTGGACGTGCCAGCCGGGCAGGAACGCGATGTCCGCCGGCAGGTGGTTGAGGTCGACCCCGAGGCCGAGCATGTACATCGCCGCCTCCAGCACCGGGAGGTCGCCGGTGTTGCGGAACACGAGCGACTCGGGGAACTGGGGATCGAGCGTGCGGCCGTCGACGATGCGGGGCGTGTGGATCCAGTGCTGGTACGTGCCGGGCTCCTGCCCGTCGGTGATCCACATGTAGCCGAGCAGCGGCAGCAGGGCCGGGTTGGCGAACTGGGGCATGGCCGCCGTGGTCCGGTCGACCAGGCCCCGGGCGAACGCCGTCTGCTCCGGCGTCCAGTTCGGGTCGAACCCGTCGGGCATCGGCTCCTGCGGATGGTCGTGGCCGGGGTCGGCGGGGTTGTTGTGGCCGGGGTCGGCGGGGTTGTTGTGGCCGGGGTCGCCGGGGTTGTTGTGGCCGGGGTCGCCGGGGTTGTTGTGGCCGGGGTCGGTGGGATCGTTGCCGTGCGCTTGGCCGCCGCTCGTGTGGCCGCCGCCGCTGGTGTGGCTGCCGCCGCTGGTGTGGCTGCCGGACCCGGACCGGGACGCGTGCCCGCCGCTGCCCGAGCCGTGCCCGTCGTCGCCGCCGCTGCCGTGCCCGTCGACGCCGGCCGCACTCTCGTCCGCCCCGTGGTCGTCGCCACCGTGGTCGTCGCCACCGTGGTCGTCGGCCCCGTGGTCGTCGCCGGTCTCGGCGTGGTCCATGTCCTCCATGTCGTCCATGTCGTGGCCGGGGGCGTCCATGTCGTGCTCCTGCCCATCCGTCCGGTCGGTCGTGTCGTCCGACGACTTCGAGCACGCCGTGGCGATCAGGCTGGCGACCACCACGGCCGAGATCACGACCGCCACCGTGCCGGTCAGGCCGAGCCGCCCGGCGTCGCTGCGGCGCCGGGCCCGGGCCAGGGCGACCAGCACGACGCCGGCGGCGGCCAGGACGAGGCCGACCCGGAGCAGGGTGGCCGTGGCGTTCGCCCCGGTCTCGGGCAGCGTGCCCTGCGCCTGGGCCGACGCGCTCGTGGTGGTGGTGCCGCCGGTCGTGGTGGTCGCGCTGGGCGCCGGCGCCGGCGCGGGGGCGGGGGCCGGCGAGCCGACCGGCGTGAACGTGTCGCCGGTCGGCGCGGCCAGGCCGAGGGGGGCCAGCATGGCGTCGACCAGGAACCGGCTGGTCCGCCGGGTGGCGTCGCGCTGGCGCGACGCAGCGATGTCGCCGAAGACGCCGTCGTAGCTGGCCGTCTCGCACACGACGCCGACCCGGCGCGAGTGGTCGCACGCCCACTCGGCGAGGAACGCCGGGGCGGGCGTGCTGTCCGTCGAGTTGAGGGCGAGCGTCGGCGCCTCGCCGGCGTCGTGGCGGCCAAGGTCGACCCCGCCGATCCCGACCGCGGCGGCCACCGACGGGCTGCCGGTGACGCCCATCTGGCCCGGCAGGTCGGCGAGGTGCAGTGCGGTCGCCGCGCCGGCCTGGCTGCCGCCGGCGGCGATGGCGCGGGTGTCGATCCGGTAGTCGGCGGCGTGGTCGCGCAGCCAGGCCACGCCCGCGGCCGCGTCCCCGTAGGCATCGAGGAACGCCGCGGCCAGGCCCGTCGCGTCGTCGGTGGGGCAGCAGCGCAGCCCCGGCCGCTGCCGGTAGTCCACGACGACGACGACGTAGCCGCGCTGGGCGTACGCCTCGGCGTAGGCGGGGGCGACGTCGGACTCGGACGCACCGAACCACCCGCCCGGGAACCACAGCAGGGCGGGACGCAGCGCCGTCGCGTCGCCGGCCGGCTGGTAGATGTCGGCGGTCAGCGTGACCGGCTGGCCGCCGGCGTCGGTGGTGGTCCGGTACGCGACGTTCTCGGTGATCTCGACGTCGTCGAACACCGGGTCGAGGTAGCGCGTCCGGCCTGGCGCGGGCGCCGGCGCGAAGTCGAGGGGCGCCGAGCCCCGGCGGACGCGCGCCCCGCTGAAATCGGACGCCATGACCTCGCACCCGGGCGCGGCCCGGCAGTCGACCGTCGCGCCCCCTCGGTGGTGAAGTTGGCGGAGACGCCCAGGGCGACCGCGAACGCCCCGTGGTTGTCCGGGTTCAGGTCGGTCTGCGTCTCGGGATCGCAGGCGCTCTCGTCGCCCGTCCGGCAGACCTGGAGGAACGCGAACCCCTCCTCCGTGAACCCCGAACCGGTGACCGTCACCGTGGCCTGGTCGGCCAGACCCGACGCCGGGTCGAGGGTGATTGTCGGCCCGGGCACCAGGGGCCCGTCCGGGCGGAAGGCGAGCGGGGCCCGCCCGGCGCGCGGGGACCCGACCGACCCGGTGGTGGCGACGAGCACGCACGGCTCGGGCGTGGTGCGGCAGTCGGTGGTGCCCGACTCACCGAACAGGAGCGCGGCGACCTGCACGTCCTGGGTGAACGTCCCGCCCGGGCCGATGCCCTCGACGAAGCCGATGGACTCGCAGGCCCCCGGCGCGAGGTCCGCCGGGCACACGTGGAGCTCGAGGAAGCGCCCGCCGAAGCCCGAGCCGGTCACGGTCACGATCTGGCCGTCCACCAAGTCGTGGTCCGGCGCGACCGTGAGGGTCGGCGCGACGACCTCGGTGTCCGGGTCGAAGGCGAGCGGCGCGGTGCCGAGCTTGCGGGCCTCGCGCCCGGAGTCGGGCGTGACGACCACCATGCAGGCGCCCGGCTCGCGGCAGTCGACGGCCCCCGAGCCGCCGTCGATGAGGGCGGAGACCGAGAGCTGGGTCGACGCCGAGCCGTCGCGGCCGACGGTGAAGGAGGAGTAGGTGCTGAAGTCGCAGTCGTCCAGCCCGGCCGCGCCCGTGGCGCACTGGATGACGGCGGCCTGATCGGACCACACCATCCCGGCGACCGCGACCGTGACCGCCTGGCCGTCGGTCAGCCCCTCGCTCGGCTCGAGGGTCACGGTGGGCGGCGGCGCCAGGGGTGCGTCGGGGTCGAAGGCGAGCGGGACGTCGACCGAGGTGGCCGTGTTCGACTCGAAGCCCTGGAGCGCGCGCGGACGACGCACGCGCCCGCCGGCCGGCAGTCGATCTGAGAGGCGGGGTCCCCGATCTGGCCGACCTGGGCGCGGGCGAGGGTGGCGTCGACGGCGAGCTCGAGGGTGGCGCTGCCGGAGGCGTCGGTGCTGACACTGTGGAAGTCGTCGAAGTCGCAGCCGGCGAACGACCCCGGCGTGCCGGCCGGGCACTGCAGGACGCTGACGAACTGGTTCGGCGCGAAGCCGGTCGCGGTGACCGTCACCCGGGTGCCGTCGGCAAGACCCGTCGCCGGTTCGAGCGTCACCTGGGGATCGGCCGCCTGGGCGCCGCCCGGGGCCGAGCCCGCCGCCAGCGCGGCCGCCAGCGTCGCCGCAGCCAGGCCGATCGCCGCGAGAGCCCTCGCCTGTCGCCGCACAGTTGTCATGCCCGCCCCCCAGGGGTGGTTAGGAGTCGCGCCGACACGAAGCCGCCCTCGGCGCTACCCCTTAGACGCGTGAACGGCCCGTTTGGTTCATCCTTGCCCGAAAATTCCCACCGCGCCGGTCACCGGTATCGTCGCTCGCGTGACCGGACGACCCGCACCCACCCGCCAGGACCTGATCAGGTGGGCCGAGGCGCTGTCGGGCATCGCCCGCACCGGGCTGGGGTTCACCCAGAGCCTGTACGAGAAGGAGCGGTTCGACGAGGTGTTGGCCGTGGCCGGCGACATCCGGGCTGCGGCCCAGGCCGACGAGGACTTCGACGCCGAGGACTTCGTCGTCGAGTGGATGAAGGGCGTCGGCGACGGGGTCGCGGGCTACGTCACGCCCAAGGTGGCCGTGGGCGCGGTGGTCCACAACGAGGCCGGCGAGATCCTGCTGGTCCAGCGGTCGGACAGCGGCATCTGGCTGTACCCCACGGGCTGGGCGGACGTGGGCTACTCGGCCAGCGAGATCGCCGTGAAGGAGGTCCGGGAGGAGACCGGCATCGAGTGCGAGCCGGTCCGCCTGCTCGCCCTGCTCGACGGCCTGCGCCTGGGGTTCACCCGGGTGCCGCTCTACAGCCTCGTGTTCCTGTGCCGCGCCACCGGCGGCTCGCTCGCGGCCCACCCGTTGGAGACCCGCGACGTCGGTTGGTTCGCCCGCGACGCCATGCCCGAGCCGCTGGCGGGCGCCAACCAGTGGCTGGCCCACGCCAACCGCGCCATCGACGGCGAGGACGTCGGCGTCCTCTACGACGAGCCCCGGCAGCGGCCCTGGGGCACCTGATCGCGTACCTCTCACGTCCGTCTGATATGACCGGGCACCCATGGACGCACGTCACATCGTGGTGGTCGGCCCCATGGCCGTGGGCAAGACCACCGTCGCCACCGCCCTGGCCGGGCGCCTGGGCCGGCCCCTGCGCGACAGCGACGCCGACCTGGCCGCCGAGCGAGGGATGACCGGCCGGGAGCTGGCCGCCGCCGAGGGCGTCGCCGCTCTCCACCGCTGGGAGGCCGACCACCTGCTCCGCTCCCTGGACGGGCCGACACCGGCCGTGGTGGCCGCCGCGGCCAGCACCCTCGACGACCCCGGGTGCCTCGCCGCCCTGCGGGCGCCGATCGTCGTGGGGCTCACCGCCCCCGGTGCGGTGCTCGCCGCCCGCATGGCCGAGGCGGCGCTGGAGGCCGAGGCCGGCGGCGCCGACGACGCCCGCCGGCCGCTCGGCCCCGAGCCGGCGCACGCGATCACCGCGCTCGACGACGCCCGGAGCGCCGCCCTCGCCAAGGTCGCCGACGCACTGGTGGACACCGGCGGCGACCGGCCGGCCGACACGCTGGCCGCGGTCGAGGCCGCGCTCGCCGGCCTGCCGCCCGGCGTGGTGCCGACCCCGTCGCGCGTGTCGCACGTCGGCATCTGCGTGAGCGACATGGACCGGTCCCTGCGCTTCTACCGCGACGGCCTGGGGTTCGAGCCCACGCACGACTACCGCATCGGCCCCGAGTTCAGCGCGCTCATGGAGGTCGAGGGCGTGCAGCTGCACTCCCAGTTCCTGCGGCGGGGCGGCGTGACGATCGAGCTGCTGCACTTCGCCGAGCCCGGCCAGTCCGGCGACGGCACCCGGCGGCCGGTCAACCGCCTCGGCATCAGCCACCTGTCGGTGCGGGTCGAGGACGTCTCCGCGGCCGCGGCCCGGCTGGAGCAGGTGGGCGGCACGGTCCTCCGCGGCACCCGCACGACATTCGGCGAGGGCGACGCCGCCATGGACTTCGTCTACTGCACCGACCCCGACGGGACCCGCGTCGAGCTCATGCACCTCCCCGAGGCCTAGCCCTGCGGTGCCTCGCGTGTCCCGGAAGTGGTCGCCAGCGACCATTCCGGGACAAGCTTGGCTCGGGCTGCGCACGCGCGTGTCGATGCGCTACGGTCGTTTATGACGGTCCGTCAGATTCGGGAAGGGTGCCCTGGGCGGTGCCGGAGAAGGGGGATATCCGTGGGCAGCAACTGGTCGCGTCTCATCGGCGGCGCTCTCGCCGTAGCGCTCGTCGTCGCGGGGCGTGCAGCTCCGATCGCAGCGACGATCCCGCCGCCGCCGGCGATGAGGGCAGCGCGACGACCGCCCCGGCGGACGAGGCCGCCACCGACAGCTTCGGCACGCTCCCGACGCCGTGCGGGCCCGGGGAGGCCAGCGGCGCCACCGACCAGGGCGTGACCGACGACCAGATCCTCATCGGCTACGGCGACGACGCCGGCTTCAGCGTGTCGCCGGGCCTCAGCCACGAGGCTTCCGACGCCATCAAGGCGATGATCGCCTGGTGCAACGAGCAGGGCGGCATCAACGGCCGCCAGATCGCCGGCACCTACTACGACGCCGCCATCACCAACGTCGTCAACGCCACGACGCAGGCGTGCGGCGAGGTGTTCATGCTGGTCGGCGAGGCGTGGGCGCTCGACTCCGAGCAGGAGGAGACCCGGCTTGGCTGCGGCCTGCCGGCGGTGCCCACCTATTCGGTGAGCCCGGTGTTCGCCAACGCCCCGCTGTCGTACCAGGCGGTGCCCAACCCCGCAGACATCTTCGCCGCCGGGTCGGCCGGGCAGGTCGCCGACCTGTTCCCCGAGGAGATCAAGAAGTCCTCGGTGATGTACGGCAACTTCTCGGCCACGATCGACACCAAGGACAAGATCCTCCAGGCTTTCCCCGAGTTCGGGTTCTCGTTCCTCGACTGCCCGCAGGAGTACGCGATCGGCGGCGAGCCCGACTGGAAGCCGTTCGCCCAGAAGCTCAAGGACTGCGGGGCCGAGGTCGTCTACTACTCGGGCCAGGCCTACCCCAACATGCAGAACCTGCTCGACGACGCCGCCCAGCTCGACTACCACCCGATCTGGCTGACCGACTCGAACAACTACCTGCCGTCGTTCGCCGACTGGAACTCCGCCGGCAACGGCGACAACGTCTACCTGCGCTCGGCGTTCGTGCCCTTCGAGGCCGCGGAGGAGGGCTCCGCCACCCAGCAGTACGTGGATATCGTCCAGGACAACGGCGGCGACATCAGCCAGCTCGGCCAGCAGGCGACGTCCTCGTTCCTCCTGTGGGCGACCGCGGCCAAGGAGTGCCCCGAGCTGACCCGCCAGTGCGTGCTCGACGAGCTGGCGAAGATCAAGACGTGGGACGGCGGCGGCCTCCACGCCGAGACCAATCCGGGCGACAACATGCCGCCGGAGTGCTCGCTGCTGCTCAAGCTCGACGGCACGACGTGGGTCCAGGCGTTCCCGGAGACGCCGGGCGAGTTCGACTGCAACCCCGACGGTGCGTTCGAGCTGTCCGGCCGGGTCGTCGACCAGGCGGAGCTCGGGCCGGACCGGGTCTCGACCAAGTTCCAGGTCCAGTCCTGACCAGGTCCGGTCGGCAGGAGCCCTCCAGGTCGTGAGCACCTTCCTCCAGTACACGATCCTCGGTCTCGTCACCGGCGGCGTGTACGGGATCGCGGCGTCGGGCCTGGTCGTCACCTACACCACGTCGGGCATCTTCAACTTCGCCCACGGGGCGCATCGCCATGCTGGCCGCGTTCACGTACTGGCAGCTGCGCTTCGGCTGGGGCTGGCCGGCGCCGCTCGCCCTGATCGTCGTGCTCGGCATCCTCGCCCCGCTGCTCGGCGCGCTGCTCTACGGCGTGGTGATGCGCGGCCTGCGGGGCACGGCCGAGGTCACGAGGATCGTGGTCCCGGTCAGCGTGATGCTCGGGTTCCTGGCGCTATCGACGTGGGTCTGGGACCCGACGCCCCGGGAGCCCCGGCTGTTCCTCCTGTTCTTCGGGGCGGGGCGGACGGTCAGCGTCGCCGGGGTCAACCTGGCGTGGCACGAGGTCGCCGCGCTCGTCATGGCCGGGGTGGTAGCGCTGGCGCTGTGGCTGTTCTTCAACCGCAGCCGTCCGGGCGTCTCCATGCGGGCGGTCGTCGACGACCCCGACCTGCTGGAGCTCAACGCCGGCCGGCCCGAGCGGGTGGCGACGGCGTCGTGGGCCCTGGGCGCGTTCCTGGCCGCGCTGGCCGGGGTGCTGATCACGCCGATCCAGGGCTCCGCGATGAGCGCCAACGCCCTGACGCTGCTCGTCATCGACGCCTTCGCCGCCGCCATGTTCGGCCGGCTGCGGAGCGTGCCCCGCACGTTCATCGGCGCGCTGGTGCTCGGGCTGCTGGGCAGCTACGTCATCGGGTACTTCCCCGCCGACCGCTGGACCTGGACCAGCAACTTCCGGCTGTCGCTGCCGATGATCGCCCTGTTCGTCGTGCTGCTGTTCCTGCCCCAGGACCGGCTGCGCGGCTCGACGATCCTGCGCAGCCGGGAGCGGTTCCGCATGCCGAGCATCCGCAACGCCGTGATCGCGGCGGTGGCGCTGGTGGCCGGCATGTGGCTGCTGCGGGGCCTGCTGGCGCCGACCGCGGTCAACAGCATGGCCTTCGCCATGACCGCCGCGGTCGTGGCGCTGTCGCTGGTGCTGCTCACCGGGTACGCCGGCATGATCAACCTGGCGGTGCTGTCGTTCGGCGCGCATCGGGGCGATCGTCGTCCACCACTTCGGCATCGCCGGATCGGCGGGACGCCCGCTCGACACTCGGCGGCTACGTGCTCGCCGCAGTCGTGTGCGCGCGGTCGGCGCGCTGGTGGCGCTGCCGTCGCTGCGGCTGCGCGGCCTGTACCTCGCGCTGTCGACGATGGCGTTCGGCGTGTTCGTGTCGAACATGGTGCTGCGGGAGATCACGGAGCGCGAGCTGCCGCTGATCCACACCCGGTTCAGCATCTTCCCCAGCGGCAACCTGGGCGTGGCCCGCCCGAAGTTCGGTCCGCTCGACCTGGCCGAGATGCCGACCTTCCTCATGTTCGTCACCGTCCTGTTCGCGGTGCTCGGCGTCGGCCTGGTCGTGCTGCGCCACAGCAGCTACGGGCGCCGGCTCACCGCCTTGAAGGACAGCCCGGCCGCGTCGGCGACGCTCGGCCAGAGCCCGGTGGCGCTCAAGCTGTCGGTGTTCATGCTGTCGGCGGCCATCGCCGGGGTGGGCGGGGCGCTGATGACCGGCCCAGGCTCGGCTCCGTCGACCCTCGACCGCTTCGACATCTTCCTCAGCCTCGTCGCTGCTGACGCTCACCGTGGTGGGCGGGATCGGCTACGTCAGCGGGGCGCTGGCCGGCGGGATCTCTGTTCGGGGTGCTGTTCGTCGCCTTCCAGAACACGTTCGCCAAGGTCGGCATCGACCACCCCGACCTCGAGGGGCTGACTCGACTTCCTGGCCCGGCTCACGACCGTGCTGCCGGCCCTGCTGGGCGTGAGCATCGGCCGCAACCCGAGCGGGCGCGGTCGAGCGCATCCTGGTGGAGGTCGCTGCCGCTGCGCCGGGCCAAGGGCGCGGTGGCGGGGGCGATCGTGGTCGTCGGCGCCGCCTACCTGGCCGCCCGGGCGGGCGCCATCAGCAACTGGTGGCTCGATCGTGATCACCGCGGCCGTGGCCGTGGCGCTGCCGCGGGTCGCCCGGTGGCTGGAGCCCGCCGCCGAGGAGGCGCCCGAGGGCGTGCCCGCGGCGGCCGGCGCGGAGCTGCCGCTGGAGCTGGTCGGCGTGTCCCGGCCGTTCAGCGAGGCCGACCGGGTGATGCTCGACGAGGCCCTCGGCCTGCCCGCCGGGAGCAGGTAGCCGTGGCCCTGCTCGAGGCCCGCGATGTCACGGTGCGCTTCGGTGGCACCGCCGCGCTCGAGCAACACGACCGTCGAGGTCGCCGACGGCGCGATCACCGGCCTCATCGGGCCCAACGGCGCCGGCAAGACCACGCTGTTCAACGTGGTCTGCGGGCTGCTCAACCCCCAGGCCGGCTCGGTGACGCTGGACGGCCGGAACATCACACGGGCGCCGCC
This sequence comes from uncultured Acidimicrobiales bacterium, assembly GCA_963830865.1. Classification (GTDB taxonomy): domain Bacteria; phylum Actinomycetota; class Acidimicrobiia; order Acidimicrobiales; family VFJN01; genus ZC4RG19. The sequence continues at coordinate 238,908 of CAWHNU010000009.1, forward strand.
GCACCGCCGGGCCCGGCACGGGTTGGCCCGGACGTTCCAGCGGCTGGAGCTGTTCACGTCGCTCACCGTGCGGGACAACGTGCGGGTCGGCGGCGACATCCGCAACCGCTGGGGCGGCCGGATCAGGCGCCGGGACGCGGCGGCCGAGGTCGACCGCATCGTCGAGCTGTGCGGGCTCGGCGCCATCGCCGACCGGGAGGTGTCCGAGATCCCGACCGGGCAGGCCCGGGTGGTCGAGCTGGCGCGTGCGCTGATGACCCGGCCCCGGGTCCTGCTGTTGGACGAGCCGGCGGCCGGGCAGACCGAGGCGGAGACCGAGGCGTTCGGGCAGCTGCTCCGCGGCCTGGCGGCCGACGGGCTGGCCGTCTGCCTGGTCGAGCACGACATGACGCTGGTGATGGACGTGTGCGAGTTGCTGTACGTGCTGGACTACGGGCGGACCATCGCCGTCGGCCCGCCCGAGCGCGTGCGGGCCGACCCCGCCGTGGTCGAGGCCTACCTCGGCACCCCGGAGGGCATCGGGTGACCGGCGTCGCCGGCAATGGTGCCGCGCCCGCGCCCGGTCCCGCGCCGGTCGCCGTGCGCCCGCCGCTCGAGCTGGTCGGCGTGCGGGCGGCCTACGGCGGCATCGAGGTCCTCCACGGCGTCGACCTGGCGGTGCCCGCCGGGCAGGTCGTGGCGCTGCTCGGGGCCAACGGCGCCGGCAAGTCCACCACGGTCCGGGTGGCGTCGGGCCTGCTCCGGCCGACGGCCGGTTCGGTCCTGGTCGGCGGCCGGGACGTGACCGGCGTGGCCTCGTTCGACCTCGCCCGCATCGGCGTGTGCACGATCCCGGAGGGCCGGGGCGTGTTCCCCAACCTCAGCGTGCGGGAGAACCTGTGGATGGCCACGCCGGCGCGGGGTCGGCTGGCGGACGTCGAGGCGGCCGCCTACGCCCGGTTCCCCCTGCTCGGGGAGCGGCGGGCCCAGCTGGCCGGGACCCTGTCGGGCGGCGAGCAGCAGATGCTGGCGCTGTGCCGGGCGCTGGTCACCGACCCGGCCGTGCTGCTGCTGGACGAGCTGTCGATGGGGCTGGCGCCGATCGTGGTACAGCGGATCTACGAGATCGTCGCCCAGGTGGCGGCCGGGGGCATCTCGATCCTGGTGGTCGAGCAGTTCGCCCAGGCGGTGCTCGGCATCGCCGACCGGGCGGCGATCATGGTCAACGGCGAGATCAGCCATGTCGGCACGCCCGCCGAGCTGCGCTCGGCACTGTCGGGCGCGTATCTGGGCGGAGGAGGGGATAAGGCATGAGTGAGCGAATCGAGCGACTCCAGGCGGAGGCGGCGCGGCTCAACGTGGCCAAGGCCGGCCGCGCGACGGCCTGTGGCAGGCGGTGGGCGCCGTCGCCATGGTCGCGGGTGTGGTCCTCGCGTTCGTCGCCTACCAGGTCTCGCTGGGCAAGGACGACAGCCGGGACATCGACTCGCTGCAGATCCTGGCCATCGCGATGCTGGCCCTGGCCGTGGTCGGCGGGGCGGTGTTCCTGCGTTACTCGCTGGCCCGGTTCCTGCGGTTCTGGCTGCTGCGGCAGCTGCTGGAGGGCCAGGCGCACATCGACGCGGTGGTGGCCGCGCTGGCCCCCGGCGCGGCCACACCGGCCACCAACTCGTCCACCGCGCCCGCGACCGACGCGGCCGCGGAGCAGGCCGCGCCGGGGCGCGTCGTGTCTCCGGACTAGCGGGTCAGGCGAATATGCCCTGGCCGGGCGTGAGCACCCCGTCGGGGTCCAGCTGGGCTTTGGCCTGCTGGAACGACGGGGAACACGGCGCCGTAGTGCGCCTGCCAGTCGGCGGGGGACATGTCGGGGATCGCGCCGATGATGTAGCGCTTGCCGCCCACCGCCACCGCCTGGTCGAAGAACGCCCGGTTCTGGGCGAGGAGCCCGGCGACGTCGACCGGGCCGGGGAACGGGAACCGCAGCAGGCTGAGGGCGAACGCCGCCGGCTCCGAGCGGGGCACGACGAACAGCGGCTGGCCGAGCTTGCCCGGCGAGAACGGGAACAGCGTCGCCAGCCCGGCCCCGAGGTCCACGGGCGTGAGCTGGTCGACGACCCCGGCGATGTACTCGGCCGTGCGCGACGCCGGCACGAAGACCGTCAGCCACGGGTGGGGCTGGGCCCAGAACCCGGCGGCCTTCAGCGCCTCGACCGCGGGGTCGACGCGGTGGGCCCATTCCAGGTAGCTCACCGTCAGCACCACCGCCTCGGCCCGGTTGTCGGACAGCCCGGCGAGGAGCGCCGCCTGGTCCGGGGTGTCGGGCGGGGTGAAGTAGACCGCTGCCTCCATCATGTAGCGCCACCCGGTGTTGTCGGGCCGCCGCACGATCTGGCCCTCCTGGTAGGTGAAGCGCCCGTCGCCGAGCACGGTCAGCTGATCGGCGACGAAGGTGTCGAGGTCGTCGTAGAACAGGTTGAACACGAGCGCCTGGGTCTGCGCCGGCACCAGGCGGACCCGGGCCCGCACGATCAGAGCGCACTGGCCGGCGCCGGCAGCGCGGCGGCGAACACGTCCGGGCGCTTGTTCGGCGAGCAGGTGACCTTGTGGCCCCGCCCCGTGACCACCTCCAGCTCGCAGACGTTGTCGACCAGGGCGCCGACCTTCTGCATGGTCCCGCCGACCCCGCCGACGCTGAGCGTCCCGCCGATCGACAGGTGGATGAAGTCGGTGAGCATCGGCGGGGTCAGGCCGACCGCCGCGGCGGCGTCGGTCAGCTCGGCCCAGGTGACGCCGGCGTCGACGTCGGCGACGGCCCGGCCGACGTCGATCCCGTGGATCGTCGCCAGGCCCCGGATGTCGACGGCGATGCCGCCCGGCACCTCGGCCTGCCCGAAGTTCGAGTGCGATTCCAGCTCGCCCGCGGTGCCGCTCTGGCCGTTCACGGCGATGCGCAGCCCGTTGCGCGCCGCGTACTTGACCATCTTGGCGATGTCGTTGACCGACCCCGGTCGCAGCACGGCCTGCGGCGTCCCGGTGACGATCCGGCCGAAGTCGCCCGCGAACGCGGCCGTCACCTCGGGCGCCGTCACCAGCGTCCCGTCGAGGTGCGGCACCTGGTCGACGTGGCTCAGGTCGCTGGCGCCGGCCGCGATCCACGACCGGTCGAGCGCGCTCCACCCGACGACGGTGGCCCCCGCCGCCAGGCCCTTCAGGACGGTGCGACGCGACAGTCCGGTCACTTGCGACCCACCCCCACGTGGAGGGGGTTGGTCCAGCCCGGGATGCCGCCGCCGGCGTCGCCGAGTCCGTCGGCGGCCGGCTCGTCCGATGGCCGCCACTCGTCCACCGGGACGACCCCGGGCTCGACCAGGTCGAGGCCGGCGAAGAACGCCGCGACCTGGTCGTGGGTGCGGAAGACCAGCGGCTCGTCCATCGTCTCGTCGAGATGGTCGCCGGCCTCGACGTACCCCCCGGCGCTGATGTCACCGGCGAGGTGCGACACGACGAGGTAGCTGCCCGGCGCGACGCCGTCCATCAGCCGCCGGACCAGGTCGCCAGGGTCGTCGCTGTCGCGCAGGTGGTGCAGCAGCCCGACCAGCATCACAGCCACGGGCCGGTTCAGGTCGAGCGTGGTCTCCGCCCGGTCGAGGATGCTCTCCGGGTGGCGGACGTCGTCCTGGAGGTAGACCGCGGCCCCCTCGTCGACGCCCTTGAGCAGCACGTGGGCGTGGGCCAGCACGACCGGGTCCTTGTCGACGTACACGACATGCGCGTCCGGGGCCTCGCGCTCGGTGATCTCGTGCACGTTGCCCGCGCTGGGGATGCCGGTGCCGATGTCGAGGAACTGGCGGACCCCGGCCTCGTGGATCAGGTAACGCACCGCCCGGACCTGGAAGGCCCGGTTGGCCCGCACCTCGGAGCGGATCAGGTCCATGCCGCCGACCAGCGCGGCCGCCTGCTCGGCAGCTTCCCGGTCGACCTCGAAGTTGGTGACGCCGCCCAGCATGTAGTCGTAGACGCGGGCGGCGTGGGGCACCGTGATGTCGATCTCGGCCGCGCCCAGCGCCCGCTGCTTGGCTGACGATTCGGTCACGCTTGGCCCCCACTCCCGACGGCGTCGCGTCCCGGCGGCGACGAACCGACCCGATTGTAGCGATCGGCCCGCGGACGGTAGCGCCCGAAGTCGCCCAACTCTGACGGCATGTCAGATCCTCGCTAGTCTGACGGCCCGTCAGAAAGCGAGGGGGGAAGACACGTGGCCCTTGTCGACGAGCCGACCGATCCCGCACGGGCGCCCGCGCTCCATCGCCAGCCGCTCATGCCCGACCTGCTGCTCACCGCGCTGGAGCGCAACCTCGACCAGCCGACCGTGTACCTGGGCGAGACCGTCCTGACCGGCCGGCAGGTGCGGGACGAGATCAGCCGCTACGTGCAGGCGCTGGAGTCCCGGGGGCTCGGCCGGGGCAGCCCGGTGGCGGTGCTGGCGCTCAACCGGCCCGAGGTGCTGTTCAACATGGGCGCCGGCATGCTGCTCGGCTGCCGGACCACGCCGCTGCACCCGATGGGCTCGCTCGACGACCATGCGTACGTCCTGGAGGACGCCGGCATCGAGACGCTGGTCTACGACCCGCAGTTCTTCGGCGAGCGCGCCGCCGCGCTGGCCGAGCGGGTGCCGGGGCTGCGCAACCTGCTGGCGCTCGGGCCGGGCGGCGAGGGCGGCGCGGTCGACTACGTGGCGCTGGCGGCGTCGTACGAGCCCCGGGCCCTGGTCGCCCCGGACGTGGCGCCCGAGGACGTGCCCGGCCTCGCCTACACCGGCGGCACCACCGGCAAGCCCAAGGGCGTGATGGGCAGCTACCGGTCGGGCGCCGCCATGACCCAGATCCAGATGACCGAGTGGGAGTGGCCCGAGCGGCCCCGCTTCCTCATGTGCACGCCGCTGAGCCACGCCGGCGCCGCGTTCTTCGTGCCGGTGCTGCTGCTCGGCGGGTCGCTGGTGGTGGTGCCGTACTTCGAGCCCGAGCTGGTCCTGCGCACGATCGAGGAGCAGCGCATCACGGCCACGATGCTCGTGCCGACGATGCTCTACATGCTGATGGACCATCCGGACTTCGCCACCCGGGACCTGTCCAGCCTGGAGACCGTGTACTACGGGGCGTCGGCCATGTCGCCCACCCGGCTGCGGGAAGCGATCCAGAAGCTGGGCCCGATCTTCTTCCAGTTCTACGGCCAGGCCGAGGGCCCCATGACCATCTGCGTGCTGCGCAAGCACGAGCACGACGTCGAGGACCTGGCGCGGCTGGCGACGTGCGGCCGCCCGGTGCCGTGGGTGCACGTGCGGCTGCTCGACGACTCGGGCCACGAGGTGCCGCGCGGCGAGCCCGGCGAGATCTGCGTTCGGGGACCGCTGGTGATGCAGGGCTACTGGAACAAGCCGGAGCAGACGGCCGAGGCGCTCGCCGGCGGGTGGCTGCACACCGGCGACGTGGCCCGGGAGGACGAGCACGGCTTCTACACGATCGTCGACCGGAAGAAGGACATGATCGTGACCGGGGGGTTCAACGTGTTCCCCCGGGAGATCGAGGACGTCATCTCCGCGCACCCGGCCGTCGCCAACGTGGCGGTCATCGGCGTGCCGGACGAGCGGTGGGGCGAGGCCGTCACCGCCGTCGTCGTCCGCCGGCCCGCGGCGACCGTCGCGGCCGACGAGCTGGTCGCCCTGGTCAAGGACGCCAAGGGATCGATCCAGGCGCCCAAGCACGTCGACTTCGTCGACTCCATCCCGCTGAGCCCGCTCGGGAAGCCGGACAAGAAGGCCCTGCGGGCGGCGTACTGGTCCGACGCCGGGCGCCAGGTCAACTAGGGAACGATAAACGAGGCCGGTCAGGAGGCCGGCGGAGCCGGCCTCCGCTGTGAGTGTGGGGGCGGTCGGTCGGGCGTCAAGGACAAGCCGGCTTCGCCGGGCCCCTTCGGGGCTCCTTGACCCCCGACCGACCGCCCTGGTTCCGTGCAGGGATCCGCGGTCGCCCCTTCGCGACACGTCTGTGGCGCGTTCTGGGGCGATGGAGAGCGCCACGAGCGTGTCGCCGACGCCCCAGGGCACGACGTAAGGGACCACAGCCGGTCGGGCGGGGGTCCGGGGCCGCCGCCGGCGGCGACGAGCGGGCGAGGCGTAACACGCGTCCCGCTGAGCGCTTTTGTACGCGGAACTGGTCGCTATGGCGACCGTTTCCGCGTACAGAACGCGTTCGGGGGCGAGGAAGCGCCACGAGCGTGTCGCCGACGCCCTCGGGCACCGGTGCAAGGGGCCAGGGCGGTCGGGCGGGGGTCAAGGAGCCGCCGCAGGCGGCCGAGCGAAGCGAGCTCGTCCTTGACGCCCGCCCGACCGCCCCCACCATCGCAGTAGAGGCCGGCTCCGCCGGCCTCTCGACCAGCCCAGGGGGCCGCCGCCGTAGGCGGCGGCGACCGCGTGACACGCGTCCCGCCAAGCGCTTTTGTCCCCGGAAACGGTCGCCAGAGCGACCGTTTCCGGGGACAAAACGCGTTCGGGCGCCCGGCGCTCGTGACGCGGGGGTGACGCCTTCGAGGTACGCGTTCACCTCACTACTAAGCGTCACGTTTTTCTTGACATCGAGAAAGGGTGAGCCGACAGTGGGAGAACCCCGGGACGGATGGGCGACGCGTCGACCACGCGTTCGATGCGCCTACGGCCCTCCAGAGCGGTCCCGAGGGCTTGTTTGTGGCGGCATACCCGTCCGCCCTGCGGCAGGCAGCGGCCTGGCGCGCGGCGTGGCGGGATGAACAGGAAGGCAAGTAGCAACATGCGTGCAAGCGTGACTGGATGGATCTCCGGCATCGTCGTAGCCCTCGTCGGGGCGGCGATCGGATCCCTCTTCGGCCTGATCGGGGCCCTCATCGGGCTCGTGGTCTTCGGGGCCTTCGCCGTCCCCTATGGCATGGCAGTGGCCGCGGGCAAGATGTACGACGGCGACGCCATCAACATCTGGCGCTTCATCGTCGACGCGACCTGGAGCTCGCTCAACACGGCGGCGGCCGCGATCTACTACGGCGTCCACCGGGTGACGGGCAACACCCTCAACGTCGCGCTGACCCAGGGCACCGGTGCCATCTGGCTCGACAAGGGCGTGGTGCCCCAGTACGCCACGACCATCGGGACCGTGAAGGCCGGGTCGAACGCCAGCATCGACGACCACGAGATGATCCACGTGTTCCAGGCCCGGCTGTTCGGGCCGCTCTACCTGATCCTCGTCGGCATCAACTACGTCATCGCGTCGATCGTGCCCTACTGGCTGCTGATGAAGCACAAGCCCATCACCGGGTTCGGCTCGTACTTCGAGGACGGCGTGTACCCCCACGTCTGGAACGAGCTCTGGGCGTACGGCGCCGCAGGCCACTGATCGCACCCGGGCCCTGATCGACGACGATGGGGGTGCTCTCCGACGCCGACGGTCGCCTGCGAGCCTGGCTCGCAGAGGCCGCCGGCGACACCACTGTGGTCCCCGGCACGCCGGCGGACGACGACACGCACAGGGACACCGGCGCCGACCGTGGCGCCGGTGACCCGGCGCTCACGGCCTACCTGCTGGCGATCGAGCCGGCGCCCAAGCTGGCGAACGATCCCCACCGGCCGACGCCGGTCGTCCTGCGCCTGCGCTACGTCGTGGCCGCCCAGGGGCCCAGCGACGCCGCCGCCCTCGAGCTGATCGACCGGCTGCTCGTCGCCTCCGTCGACACCCCGCTGCCGGCCGACCTGGAGGTCGACTTCGCGCCGGTCCCGATCGACGTGTGGCAGGCGCTCGGCGTGCGCCCCCGCCCGGCCGTCACGGTCCGGGTCACGGCCCGCTACGCACCGCCGGTCCCCGAGGTCCCCATGGTGCGGGAGCCCCTCAAGGTGGTCGGGGCCGGCGTCCGGCGGCTGCGGGGCACGGTCCTCGGCAACGGCGACGTGCCCCTCGCGGGCGCCGAGGTGGTCGTGGCGGCGACCCAGGCCACGACCCGCACCTCCGACCGGGGAGCGTTCGAGTTCGCCAGCGTCCCCGACTCCCTCGACCCCATCCGGCTGGCGGTCCGGACCAAGGGTCGCACCTTCACCGCCGACGTCCGACCAGACGACGGGCAGCCCGTCGTCGTGCACTGTGACCTCCTGGAGGCCTGACCATGCCCTTCTACGCAACGCCCGGCGTCTATGTCGAGGAGGTCCCGAGCGGCACGCACCCGATCGCCGCCGTCGGTACCAGCACCGCGGCGTTCCTCGGCACCGCGCCCGACCCGCGCGCCCGGCTCGGCGACGCCGTCGCCATCAACACGTGGAGCGACTTCCTGCGCATCTACGTCGGCGAGGGTGCGTCGGTCGAGGAGCCGAACGTGCTCGCGGCCGCGGTGTTCGGCTTCTTCGACAACGGCGGCGGCCGCTGCTACGTCGTGAACATGGCGCCGGGAGATCCACTCGCCGGCGCCGGCCGCCAGCGCAACGGCCTGCGGCTGCTCGAGCCGATCGACGAGATCGCCATCGTCGCCGCCCCCGGCAGGAACGACCCGGCGTCGTGGGCCGCCCTGATCTCGCACTGCGAGAACCTGGAGGACCGCGTCTGCATCCTCGACACGGTCTCGCGGGTCGACGACGTCGAGCAGCTGACCCGGGTGAAAGAGGAGACGCCCGGCCCGGACGACGACCAACCGCCAAGCCCCGGGCCCAGCAGGGGCAAGGGCTCCTCGTCCTCGTCGTCGTCCGGCGGCGAGGCCGCACCAACCGATGCCGGCGGCGGCGCGGCGGACGCACGCGCCGGTGGCGACGACGAGGCCGCCCGGCCGCCGACGTCGAACTACGCGGCGACGTACTTCCCCTGGATCATCGTGCAACATCCTCTGACCGGGCAGCTGGTCGCGGTTCCGCCGTCGGGCCACATGGCCGGCATCTGGGCCCGCACCGACACGACTCGGGGCGTCCACAAGGCGCCCGCCAACGAGGGCGTACACGGCGCGGTCGGCCTCGAACAGGCGCTCACCCGCGAGGAGCAGGCGGTCATCAACCCGGCCGGCGTCAATGCCATCCGCTCGTTCCCGGGCGCCGGCATCCTCGTATGGGGCGCCCGCACCCTGGACGAGGAGGCGAGCCCGTTCCGCTACCTGAACGTGCGCCGGCTCTTCAACATGCTCAAGGAGTCGATCGGCGACAACACGCGCTGGATCGTGTTCGAGCCCAACGACTACATGCTGTGGCGCTCGATCGTCCGGGACGTGAGCGCCTTCCTGACACTCGTGTGGCGGGACGGCGCCCTGTTCGGCCGCACGCCGCAGGAGGCGTTCTTCGTCAAGTGCGACGCGGAGGTCAACACGGAAGAGGAACGGGACGCCGGCCGGGTCGTGTGCCTGATCGGCGTGGCGCCGGTGAAGCCGGCCGAGTTCGTGGTGTTCAAGCTCAGCCAGACCGCTGGCGGGGCCGAGATCGAGACGATCGGGGGCTGACACAATGTCCGACGCGACCGCACAACCGGCCGCCCAGCCCGGGACCTGGGTCGATCCCTACCGGGCCTACACCTTCAACCTGTTGATCAAGAACGTCGACGCCGGCCACTTCACCGAGGTCCGGGGCCTGGGCGTGCAGATCGACCGCATCGCCTACCAGGAGGCGGGGCTCAACTCGATCGAGCGCATGGTCCCCGGGCGGGTCCGGTACTCGCCGGTCGAGCTGTGCTACGGCCTCACCGAGTCCGACGCGCTGTGGCGCTGGCTCGAGGAGGTCCGCAACGGCTCGGTCCGGCGCGAGGAGGTGTCGGTCGCCGTGCTCGACTCGACGGGCACCGGCGAGGTCATGCGCTGGAACCTGTCCCGGGCGTGGCCGTGCGAGTGGCGCGGCGCGCTGCTCTCCACGTCCAGCTGCGAGCTGGCGATCGAGTGCCTGGTTCTGGCTCACGAAGGGATCACGAGGGACCGCAGTGGCGGCGCACCGACCGCGGCTCCAGCCCCGGCGCCGGCTGGCGGCTGAGCTCCGCCGGCTGGCGGGCACCCTGTCCCGCTGGGCCGACGGGGCCGATCCCGCGCCGCCCGCACCCCGGGCCGAGCGCCGGCCGGGGGAACCGCCCGAGCACTGGCTCGCGGTGGTGCGCGAGCGCGCCCCCGAGCTGCTGGAGGGCGGCGGGCTCGGCTACTCGCTCGACGCCGGGCCGCGGGCCTGGCACCCGACGCCGGCCGGGGCGCCGCCCGCCCACCGGCCCGGCCTGCGCCGGCCCGCGCCGGCGCGGCGCGAGGCCCGGCCGGTCGCCGCGGCGGTGACATCCGCCGGCGCACCACCGGGCGGGACCGAATCCGGCGGGTCGGCCGACGGCGATGCGGAGCCGCCAGCGGCCCCGGCCCGCCTGCTGCCGCGGGCGCTCGCCCGCCTCCGACGCCGCCGTCCATGGTCCGCCGCGCCGGCGCGGCCGACCGGCCAGGGCTGGGGCGGGCCGGTCGGCCCCGCGGGCGACGTCCGAGGCGGGCCGGTCGGCCCGGCGGGCGGCGTCCCCGGGTCGCACGCAGCGCCGGCCCCGGCGTTCCCCACGCTCGCCGCACCGCCGCCGGCGCGGCCCGTCACGGCGCCGGCGGTCGGGAGCCGCGGCGCACCGGCGCCCGCGTTCGCGCCCGTGCCGGCGGGTCCCGGGCGAGCAGCCGCTGCGCCCGCGCCGCCCGTCGTCAGCGGCGCCGCCGGCGCCCCCGAGGCGGGCGCCGACCTGCCGCTGGTCGGGCGCCCGGCGTGGCAGTGGCCGACCGGCGGGCCCGTGGACAGCCAGGGTGCCGCGGCCGCGTTCGACGTCCTCCCGCCGGCCGCGCTGCCGTCGGCGCCGGTCCCCGCCCCGGCGGTCGAGCGACCCCCGTCCTCCGGCCCGGTGGCCGCGCCGCTGGCCGCTGCGCCGTGGCCCACCCTGCCACCCGCGCCCGAGGTGGCCCGGCTCCGCAGCGAAGAGCTGACCGCCGCCGACGGCCGGTGGCCCGACCTGCCCGACGACCGCGAGCTGCGGGCGTTCGACGCGGTGGCCGCCGCGCCCGACCGGGACCGGCTGGCCCGGCTCGACCAGGAACAGCGGGGCTTCGACTGATGGAACGGGTCGCCTTCCTCATCGAGGAGACCGGGGTGCGGATCGACTGCCTGCTCAACCCCGAGACGATGGAGGTCACCCGGCTCGCCGGCGTGCGGCCCCGTGGCGTCGCCGCGGGCCGGCTCACCGGCGCCGGGCTGGCGGACGACCCCCTCCACCTCACCGGTGGCGGGCGTACCGAGCTCAACGTCGACCTGCTGTTCGCGGTCGACCTGATCCCCACACCAGGCGAGACGGTCGACGTTCGCGCCCTCACCCGCCCCCTGTGGGAGCTGGCCGAGAACTCCGCCACCCAGCGCGGCGCGGTGCGGCCGCCGCTGGTGCGGTTCCTGTGGGGCAAGAGCTGGAACGTGCCGGGCGTCGTGGCCGCGGTGGCCGAGCGGTTCGACCAGTTCGACGAGGCCGGCGTGCCGCTGCGGTCGTGGCTGCGGATGCGGTTCGTCCGGGTCGCCGAGAGCGCGGCGGACGCCCAGGCCACCTACGAGCAGATGCTGGCCGAGCAGCAGAACCAGCAGGCCCAGGACGCCCTGGACGCCACCGCCGCGGGCGCCGTGCCGCCGTCCAGCGTCATCGCCGTCGGCGAGGGCGACCCGGCGACCGGCCCGCCGCCGGCCACCCGCTTCGACCTGCTCGCCCACGACGGGCTCGGCAGCCCGTTCCTGTGGCGGCTGCTCGCCGCCTACAACGAGGTCCCCGACCCGCTGCGTGTCGATCCGGGCACCGTGCTGGCGGTCCCGCCGCCGATCCCGGGCGGCGCCGGCTACGTCCCCGGCAATGCGCCCCCGCCGCCTCCCCCGCCGCCGACCCTTCCCCCCGGCCCTGAGGAGTTCTGATGAAGTCATCCGCTCTCGCCCCTTCGGTCGAGCTCGCCGTCGACGGTGCGCTGCTCGACGGGATCACGCTGGCGTCGCTGGCATCGGTCCGCGTGGCCCGCCGGCTGTCGCAGCCGGCCCAGTGCGAGGTTGCCTTCGCGCTCGACGGGCCCAACGCCGCCGACCTTCCGGGCATGCTCGGCATCGGCAGCACGCTCGAGGTCACGGTCAGCGAGGACAGCGGCCCGCTGTTCTCCGGCGACATCACCGGCAAGGAGTGGGTGCACCAGGCCGACGGCTACGCCGAGCTGCGGGTGCGGGCCTACGACGGCCTCCACCGCCTGCGCAAGCGGCAGAAGGTCATGGCCCGTAGCGACATCAGCGTGTCCGCGCTCGCCTCCGAGCTGGCGGGCGACGCCGGGATCGGCGTCGAGGCGGACGAGGACGGGCCCACCTGGCCGGTGCTGATGCAGCACCGCCAGTCGGACCTCGACCTGTTGGCCGAGGTGGCCGAGCGTGCCGGCCTGTGGTTCGCGGTCATCGACGGCACCCTCCGGTTGTTCAGCCTGGCCGGCGTGGACGAGCCGGCCGAGCTCAAGCTGCGCGACGCCCTGCTGGCCGCCAGCTTCGACGCCACCGCCGAGCCCGCCTGCTCGTCGGTGGCGGCGTCGGGCTGGGACCCGGTGGCCGCGGTCGGCCTCGACGGCGACGCCGGCGGCGCCCGCAACGCCACCGACGTCGGTGTCGACGTCGGTCCGGGCACCGTCGACGCCGACGGCGAGCGCATGCTGGTCGAGCGGCACGGCCCGTCCGAGGAGCACCTCGACGCCGCGGCCCAGGCCGAGCTCGACCGGCGGACGGCGCGGGGCGTCGTCCTGCGGGGCACCGCCGAGGGCGACGCCTTCCTCCAGCCCGGCCGCCGGGTGCTGGTGCTGGACGCCGCACCCGAGCTGGAGGGCACCTACGTCCTCACCGCCACCGACCACACGATCGACGGCAACGGCTACCTGGTCGAGCTGTCCACCGAGCCGCCCACGCCCCGGCCGACCGAGGACGCCACGGTGGCCACGCTCGCCACCGTGACCTCGGCCGACGACCCCGACGGCCTCGGCCGGGTGACGGTGAAGCTGTCGGGCTACGAGGACGTCGAGACCGACTGGCGCCAGGTCGTGTCGGTCGGCGCCGGGGCCGGCAAGGGCCTGGTCGCCGTGCCCGACGTCGACGATCGGGTGCTGGTGCTGCTGCCCCACGGCGACCCCGCCGCCGCCATCGTGGTCGGCGGGCTCTACGGCGACGACGCGCCCTACGACCCGGGCATCGACGGCGGGTCCGTCAAGCGCTGGTCGGTGCAGACCGCCGGCGGCCAGCGGGTGTTCCTCGACGACAGCGCCGACAAGGTGACCGTCGCCAACAAGGACGGCAGCGCGGTCGTGATGGCGCCGGACAAGATGACGCTCCACGCCAAGTGCGACCTGACGATCGAGGCGCCGGGCAAGACCATGACGCTCCGCGCCAACCGCATCGAGCTCAACCAGGCCACCAGCCCCGAGGACGGACCGGTGCCCGCGGCGGAGGGGAACGGCTGATGCCCGAGCTGCTCGTGCTGTCGTCCGCGGTCCGCTGCGACCACGACGGCAAGGTGGACAACAAGGAATCGCAGCGCTGGGTCGTCGTCGGCGGCGACGACCCCGTGCTCCGGAACGACGACCCCGAGGGGCGCGACATCGACTGGTGTCCCAACCAGGGCGCCAACATCAAGAAGTGCGGCAAGACCCTCAAGGTCGAGCAGGGCAAGGGCTACTCGAAGTTCGTGCGCCTCGGCGGGCGCGCGGTGGTGATGGCGAACCTCCAGGGCAAGACCGACGGCACGCCGCCGGGCTTCGTGTCCTACCGGGTGCGCGACCCCGGACAGCGCTTCATCGTGGTGGAGGCCTGACGTGGCCGGACCGCGCTGGCAGGCCTTCAGGTTCGCCGACCCCGGCCTGGTGAGCATCGGCCGCGCGGGCGGCCTGGCCGTGTCGCCCGCGGGCGGCCTCGACATGGTCGACGGCGACGCCTCGGTGCGCCAGGCCATCCTGCTGCTGCTCATCACCCGGCCGGGCGAGCGGGTCATGCGCCCGGACTACGGCTCGCTGCTGCACCGGCTCGTCTTCGCCCCCAACGATGCCACCACCGCCGGGCTGGCGATCCACTACGTCCGCCAGGCGCTGGCCCGCTGGGAGCCGAGGATCGACGTCCTCGAGGTCGACGCCGGCCCCGGCCCCGACGCCCCCGAGCAGCTCGTGATCATGCTCCGCTACCGCGTGAAGGCCAGCCACGAGGTGGCCGAGCTCACGCTGCCGGTCGACCTCGCCACCGGCGACCTCGCCCTCGCCCCCGGAGGCACCCTGTGACGCTTCGGCTCCCCAACCTCGACGACCGTACGTTCACCCAGCTCGTGGACGAGGCGCGCCGCCGCATCGAGGCCACCTGCCCGACCTGGACGGACCTCACGCCGCACGACCCGGGCATCACGCTCATCGAGGTGTTCGCCCACCTCACCGAGGTGCTCCTCTACCGGCTCAACCGGCTGCCCGACAAGGCGTACGTCGCCTTCCTCAACCTGCTCGGGGTCCAGCAGCAGCCGCCCACCGCGGCCTCGGTCGTGCTGGAGTTCCGCCGGGACACGGCGGGCGACGCGCCGATCACGATCCCGGCGGGCGTGCGCGTCAGCGTCGAGGGCGCCGGCAAGGACGCCCCGGTGTTCACGACCGCGGCGACCGTGACCCTGCCCGCGGGCGACGAGACCGTGACCGCCACGGTCAGCGCCCACCACCGGACCGCCGTGGACGGCGAGGACGCCGGCGAGGGCAACGGCAGCGGCGGGCAGATCGTCACCGTCTCCCGGCCCCCGATGGTCCGGACCAGCGAGGACTTCGACCTGCTCGTGGGCGTCCAGGCCGAGCCCGCCGAGATCGAGGAGGGCGTCGCGGCCCGCGAGTGGGGGGGCAGGACCTACCGGCTGTGGGACCCCGTGTGGAGCTTCGCCGGCCAGCCTCCCGGGGCCTGCGTCTACGTCGTCGACCGCACGGAGGGGCGGATCATCTTCGCCCCGGCCATCGATTCCGGGCCGATCCCCGGTGCGCCCGTGGCGCCCGGCCCGCCCCCGCCGGCAGCGCCGCTCGTGGCGGTGCCGGGGCTCGGCCGCAAGGTCGCCGTCTGGTACCGCACCGGCGGCGGACCCGCAGGCAACGTCGGCGCGGGCACGCTGACCAAGCTGGTCGACTCGGTCGACGGCGTGAAGGTCACCAACCCGGAGCCGGCGCGCGGCGGCCGCCCGGTCGAGCCGGTCGAGAACGTGCTGCTGCGGGGGCCCGACGAGTTCCTCACCGTCCGGCGGGCGGTGACGGCCGAGGACTTCGAGCTGCTGGCGGTCCAGAGCACCGGCGGCGTCGTCCGGGCCCGGGCGCTGACGCGGGCCGACCTGTGGTGCTACGCCCGCCCCGGCGAGGTCGAGGTCGTGCTGGTGCCCTACGTTCCCGACGCGGCGGCGCCCGGCGGCCGGGTCGACGCCCGGGTGCTGGCGGAGCACCAGACCGAGGACGCCCGGCTGGCGACCCAGCGCGAGCTCGACTCGCGCAAGTCGCTCGGCGTGCCGCCGGTGGTTGTGGGCTGGGCGCCGATCAAGCCGGTGAGCGTGCGGGCCCGGATCGTGGTCGGGCGCGAGGAGGACGCGGCGCGGGTGCGCGGGCGCATCCTCGACCGCCTCCACCGGGCCCTGTCGCCGCTGCCCGGCGACGGCCGGGAGGGCTGGGGCTTCGGCCAGGCGCTGCGCCGGTCGAACGTGTACCGCCTGCTGGAGCAGGCCGAGCCGGGCGTCCAGTGGGCCGACCGCATGTCGTTCGTCCTCGACGAGGCGCCCGACGGGCCGATCGGCTCTGTCGTCGCCGACCGCTACCAGGCACGCACCTGGTACGCCGGGACCGGCGAGGTCGTGTTCCGCTCGACCAACGACGGCGACGGGTGGGAGCCGGTCGGCCGGTTCCCGGGCGAGCGCGCCTGGGTGGTCGTGCCCTACCCGGAGGCGCTGCGGCCCGGCATCGTCGCCCACCCGGGCCTCGTGGCCGCCGCCACCCGCTCGCTCGACGGTGAGAACTCGACCGTCTACGTGTCCGAGGACCTGGGCACGACCTGGCGCCGTGTCGGCGGGCTCGACACCGGCATCACCGACCTGGCGTGGACCAGCCGGGGCGCCCAACCCGACCTGCTCGTCGCGTCGGACAAGGGCCTGTTCGAGCTGTCGCTGCTGGCCGGCGCGGCCCCGGTGCCGCTCACGGTCGACCCCGCGGACCCGGACCGGGGCTTCTACGGGGTCGAGGCGTTCGTCGACGAGCGGGGCGAGTGGGCCGTGGCCCTCGCCGCCCAGGCCGAGGAGGGCATCTACCTGTCGACCCGGGGCGGCGAGCCCGGCACGTTCACCAACGTGGGCCTGCGCGGCGAGGACACCCGTACGCTGTCCGTCCAGATCGACGGCACCGCCACCTGGCTGTGGGCCGGCTTCGGCGAGGCGGACCCGACACAGCCCGGCAAGGGGGCGGCGCGGGCCCGCCTGTTCGAGACCGACGTGCGCTGGGAGATGCGCAGCACCGGCTGGACCGGCTCGACCTGCTGGCGCCTGGCGTTCATCCGGGACCACGTCGTGGCCGCCACCCAGAACGGCGGCGTCGTCCGCCTGCCGCTGGCCGGCGCGACGCCCGCGTGGGAGCCGCTCGACGTCAACGCCGGCCTGCCGCTCCGCGACCGCGCCCGCTTCGACCCCGTGACCACGATCGACACGCCGCCGTCCGGCCGTCCGGTGATCGCCGGCGGGCCCAAGGGGGTCCACCGGAACAGCGACGCCACGGCGCGACGATGGGCGCCGTGCGATCAGCGCGAGGCGACGGAGGTCGTGACGATCCCGCCGACGTGGTTGCTGTGCTCGGGCGAGCATCAGATCGAGGTGGTGAGCCGCGCCCACGCCCGCGACCGGGCGCCGGACGAGGGCGACGACGACGACTCCACACTGCCGCCGCCGCCCGCGCCGCCGCGCCCCGCCGCGGCGACCCCGGAGCCCGTGCCCCCGCCGCCGCCCGCGGCGATCGTCGACCCGGCCGCGGCGCCCCCGCCGCCGGCACCGGCTGAGGACAGCGGTGACGACGATGGAGCCTGAGGTCATCGAGCGGCTGCTGCCGACCATCTATCAGCTCGCGACGCGGCCGGGCAGCCCGCTCGACGCGGCCGTGCAGGTCATGTCGGACCTGCACGCGCCCGACGAGGTGCTGCTGGCCTCGATCGAGCAGGTCTTCGACCCCTACCGCGCCCGCGCCGTTCGTGTTCTGGCTGACCAAGTGGCTCGGCATCGAGTGGCTCGTGGCCGACGCGCCCGACGAGGTGGACGGCCCCGACCCCGACGGCCTGACCCCCGGCTTCTCGCCCGGCATCGGGCGCCTGCGCGACGTCCTCGCCGCCGGCCACACGCTGGCCCAGTGGCGGGGCACCGAGATCGGGATGCGGCTGTTCCTGACCGCGGCCACCGGCGAGCTGGGGTTCACGGTCATCCAGCCGGAGGACCGCCCGTTCCACCTGGTCGTCCACGTGCCGGCGCGGGCGGTCGAGCACATCGCGGTCGTGCGCCGCATCGTCGAGCACTGGAAGCCGGCGGCGACGACCGCCGAGGTGGTCACGCCGGTCCCGGCCCCCGAGCCCGATGCGCCAGAGGAGTCCGGGGACACTGCGCCCGACGACACCGGGCCCGACGCCACCGCCCCCGAACCAATTTCCGTGTCAGTAGCCACCTAGGAAGGCAGCGATGACAAGCTGGCAGATCAGTGAGTCCGGGACCTCCGTCTCACTGAACGACAAGGGCGAGGGCGAGGTCACCTTCACGGTGACCAACAACGGCACCGCCCAGGACCGCGTGGTCCTCACCGTGACGCCGCTCGACGGCGCCGCCGACGACTGGTTCGTCATCGACGAACCCCAGCGGGCCGTGCCCGCCGGTCAGTCGGTGGTCTACAAGGTCGGCCTGAAGGTGCCCACCGGCACCGCGGCGGGCACCTACGCCATGCAGGGCGTCGCCTACTCGGCCGACACCGATCCCAGCGAGTCGTCGGTGACCAGCAAGCGGGTGGAGCTGGTCGTCCCCGAGCCGGCGCCGAAAAAGCCGATCCCCAAGTGGCCGTTCATCGTGGCCGCGGTGATCGCGCTGCTGGTGATCATCGTGATCATCTTCCTCGTCACCCGCGACGGCGGCGGCCTCGAGAACGACGAGCCGCCCACGATCTCCGGCACCCCGGAGGTGCTGCAGACCCTCACGGCCGCCCCGGGCCAGTGGTCCGAGGACGATGTCGAGTTCGAGTTCCAGTGGCTGCGCTGCGACCCGGACAACGACGACGACTGCGAGGACATCGAGGGCGCGATCACCGAGTCGTTCGCCCCGGGCAACGACGACGTCGGCCAGCGGATCCGGGTCGATGTGACGGCGAACAAGGACAACGACGCGGCGACCGCGCGCAGCGAGCCGACAGATCCCGTCCAGCCCGCCGCGCCGGTGCAGTTCCCGGTTCCGTCCGTGGTCGGCCTCCCGCAGAGCCAGGCCGTCGCCGCCATCAGCCAGCACTTCCAGGTGGTCGTGCTGACCGCCGGCCCGACCACCACCAACTGCAACCCGCCGGTGGGGAGCCAGAACCCGCCGCCCAACACGCAGCTCACGCAGGGCGAGCAGGTGCAGATCGCAGTGCCGCCGGTCAACATCTTCGTCTGCGGGTTCTTCCCCGGGCCGATCATCTTCGCCCAGCCCGAGCAGCTGCTGTTCCCGGAGGACCTGTTCAACGACCTGTCCCCCGAGAACTAGCTAGGCGGGCCGCCGACCATGAGTATGAAAGTTGCGATCGTCGTTCTGGTGGTCATCACCGGGATCTTCGTCGCGCTGCTCGTGGTCGGCGGCACGCAGGACGGCACGGGGTCGGCGGGCGACGAACGCAACGGGATCGTCGATCGGATCGAGAGCGCCGCCGGCGGGGCCACCACGATCCAGCCCGACCAGGTCGATGCCCCCGACACCTGCCGCACCGAGGACCCGACGCTGCTGCAGTTCACGAACACCTGCCAGCTGGTCGTGCACAACGACGGCAAGTCCGTGAAGGTGCTCCTGCTCTCCGCCGCGCCGCCGATCACCATCCGCGCTCCGGCGCCCGAGGGTGACAACGTGGTCACCGCCCGGACGGAGGCGGGCGAGACGACGAAGGTGGCCGTCGGCGAAGGCGACACGGGGGTCGCGTTGACCTGCCCGCCCCTCGCCACCTGCACCGCGCGGATCGAGACCTGACGTGGGCGACCTGCGCAAGCCGTTCCTGGTGGTGGCCATCATCCTGATGGTCCTGGTCGTGCTGGTCGAGCTGGGCAGCGGGCTGGTGCTCGGGGGCGCGCCCGCGGGCAACGCCCTGCGGGATCAGCAGGACAGCCTGGCCGTCGACAACGTCGACAACCTCGGCGACGTGGAGGAGCCGCCAGGCCGGGCGATCTTGTACCTGGTGCTGGTGGACGGGATCCTGCTCTACACCGTGGGGCTGATGGGGCTGAGCCTGGTGATCCCCGAGAAGGTCCAGGCCCGGGCGCAGGGCTGCGCCACCTTCATCCTCTCGCTCATCCTGATCATCGTCGGGATCATCCTGGCGATCATCGCCTTCGTCGAGCTGATCGTGATGGTGACGCTGTTCCTGGCGGTGCCGTTCGGCACGATCGCGTACCTGGCGCTGTGGGGGTTCTTCCCGCGCGGCGACGCGTCCGTGCTGCTGTCGCTGCTGATGTTCCTCAAGATCGCGTTCTGCGTGTTCCTCGTCCTGGCCCAGCAGCGGTTCCTGATGATGAAGGGGCTCATGCTGCTCGTGCTCACGTCGCTCGTCTGCAACGTGATCGTGGCGTTCCTGCAGAACCTGCCGCCGATCATCCTGGTCAGCATCTTCGACAACATCGCCGCGCTGATCGTCGCGATCATCGCCATCATCTGGGCGATCATCCTGCTCGTCCTGTCGATCCCCTCGATCGTCGCGACGATCCGCCTCGGCCTCGGCAGCGACTGACCGCGCCGGTCAGGGCGCATGCGGCGCGCCGGCGTGGACCGTGAGGGCCACGTGCGACGAGGACGGGTCCTCCAGCACCTGCGACAGCGGGCGGTCGAGCAGGCACAGGTCGGCGGGCGCGCCCACCGTGACGCGGCGGGGCTCGCCGCCGGGCGCGTCGAGCGGGGTCAGGTACAGCGCCAGCGCCCGCTCGGGCGACACCGCCTCGCGCACGCCCAGGGGCGCCCCGTGCGCGGTGCGGCGCTCGATGGCGCTGGCGATGGCCCGCCACGGATCGGGGTGGCCGAAGGGGGCGTCGGTCCCGCCGCCCACGGGGATGCCCGCCTCGATCAGGCTGCGGCACGGGTAGAGGTGCGGCAGGTCGTCCACGTCGACCTCCGCCAGGTAGCGGTCGCCCCGTTCCTCGACGAACCCCGGCTGGGTCACGACGGCGAGCCGGCGGGCGGCGACCCGGGACCGCAGGTCGGGCGGCACCACCGAGCCGTGCTCGACCCGGTCGCCGGGGAAGGACCCGGCCTCGTCCCACGCGGCCAGCGCCAGGCCCAGCGCGGCCCGGGTCACGCAGTGGACCGCCACCGGCCGGCCGGCGGCGTGTGCGGCCCGCATCCACCGCACCAGGTCCTCGAGGCCGGGGAGTGCGTAGTCGGTGACCACCAGCTTGACCGGGCCCCGGGCGAGCGGCGGCGGGATCGCGGCCTCGGCCAGGCGGGGACCGCCGGTGACGACGACGTGCTGGGGCAGCGCGCCGGCGGCGGCGGCCTCCGCGATCGGACCGAGGTCGCCGAGCTCGCCGACCGGCGTCGCGTCGGTCACGCCCGTGACGCCGTAGCGGGACAGGCGCCGGCCCACGGCGGCCAGGTCGGGCGGCGCCGGCGCCGGCAGGCGGTCGCGCAGCCAGCGGTCGAGGCCCTGCAGGCGCCCGGTGGGCCGCCCGCCGTCGTCCCGCTCGACGCCGGCATGCGACGGCTCGGCCGCCGCGGGCGGGTCCCCGGCGGCGCCGTCCCCGGCCAGGCCGACGTGGGCCAGGCCCCGGGAGTTCAGCACCCACCAGCCGCCGGTCCGGTGCTGGACCCGCACCGGCCGGTCGACGACGAGCGCGTCGAGCCGCCAGCGGTCGAGCGGTCCGGCGACCGACTCGTGGTAACCGATGGCGCCGAGCCACTCGCCGTCCCCGAGGGCGGCGTGCGCCTGGCCCAACGCGGTGGAGAACGCCTCGGCGTCGTTCACCACGGGCGGACCGACCCAGGGCGCGCGGTCGACCCCGGCCAGCGCCACGAGGTGGATGTGGTGGTCGTGGAGCCCGGGGAGCAGCGCGCCCCGGGCCCCGTCGATCACCTGCTCGCCCGGGCGCGGCGGCAGAGGACGGTCGATCGCTGCGATCACACCGTCCGTCGTTCGCACGTCGACGAGGCGCCCGTCGACCACGACGTCACGCAACAACAGGCCGCCACGCGAGCGACCCGTCCCGCCGGTCATTCCGACGAGCGTACGTCGCGTCCGAGGCCCGCGTGGCCGCCTCTGGCACCCGATGTCAGGACGTCGGCAGCGCCGGGAAGGCGTTCTGGACGAGCATCCGGAACTGGGCCGCGAACCACCGCCCCGCATGGGGCGCCCCGGGCAGGGCGTTGGTCGGGAAGGCCGAGTTGTAGCGGTTCTGGGCGTTCGGGTCGCACATGGGGTCGAAGCCCTTGGCCGGGTCGTCCGGGTCGATGACGCCCGCCATCGCGACGCCGTCCGACTCGCCCGGCGGCTTGATCCAGACGAAGGCGTCGATGCCCGCGCTGCCCGTGTTGGTGGTGGGCCGCTGGCCGATGCCGGCGCCGTTCTGGTTGCACCAGCCGCCCCGGTGCGGCCGGCGGTCGACCCGGCTCTGGTCGACGTACGTGTTGAGGTCGGTCGACGTCGACACCGCGGTGGGCCGGCTGGGCCCGCCCCAGCCGTTGCGGGACGTGTCGATGAGCATCCCGCAGCCCGTGCAGCCCCGGGCGACGAACGCGCTCTGGAGGGCCGTGGCGAAGTCCCGCTCGTCGAAGATCGGGTTGAACTCGTAGAACGTGGACGACAGCACCTGGCCGTTCCCGACCTGGAGGTTGGGGTTGGGCAGGAACGGCTCGTCGAGCGGCGTGTAGTTGGCGGTGTTGGTGACGAAGCCGTGGATCTTGTCGTAGCCGGGGCCGCCCTGGCCCGCGGCGAGCACGCTGTCGAACACCGACAGGGCGCCGCTGAGGTTGTTGGGCCAGCCCAGCCAGCCCGAGTGGGCGATATCGAGGTACAGGTAGGTGTTGGCCAGCGAGCTCAGCCGGCTGACCGCGTACCGCACGCCGTCCCGGTAGCGCGCCGGATTGCTGGGCTTCGATGCATTTCTGCGATGCCTGCGCCCCGCTCACGTTGGTGACGAGGTTGGGCAGCGAGTCGGGCTCGATGATCAGCACGATGCGCAGGTTGGCGTAGGCGGGCCGGGCGAGGATGGCCCGCATCGGGTCGATGTACTCGCTGCGGTAGCGGGCGAGGCCGTTCTGGGCAATCAGTAGCTCGCCGTTGGACGCCAGCGCGGCGCAGTCGCGGTTGGGCAGGTCGTAGACGACGACCTCGATCGCCAGCGGGGCGGCGCCGTTGGCCGCGTCCTGCTGGACGGCGCGGTCGAGGTGCTCGGCCAGGCCGAGCGGGTCGCCGGGCGGGTCGAGGGCGGCGATGCGGTCCATCCACACGGCGGTCGACTGCCGGCCGACGACCCGCATCTGCGCGCCGAGCGTCCCGCCGGCTGCGTCGGCGTCGCGGTTGACCTGGGCCTGCCAGTCGGGGTTCACGTACCCGGTGGCCCCCGCGTACGGGTTGTCGGCCTTGGTGCCGACCGGGGGCGTCGTGGTCGAGGTCGTGGTCGACGAGCTGGTGGTGCTCGTCGACGTGCTGGTGGTGGAGGACGACGGGGACGACGTCGTGGACGAGCCCGTCGTCGTCGTGGTCGGCTGGCCGCTCGTGCCGCAGGCCTGGCCGTTGAGCGTGAACGCCGTCGGGCTGGAGTAGGCGCCGGTCCAGCGGCCGTTGAAGCCGATGGCCACCGAGCCGCCGGTGGCGATCGTGCGGTTCCAGTCGAGGTTGGTGGCGGTCACCGGCGGCCCGTTGTTCCACGTGGCCGACCAGCCCTGGGTGACCGACTGCCCGGAGGGGAGCGTGAAGCTCAGCGTCCAGCCGTCGATCGGGGCGCCGCTGTTGGTGACGGTGAGGTTGGCGGTGAACCCGCCGACCCCGGGGCTCTCGGTCCAGGGCTGGGCCTGGTAGGTGACCGTGCAGGTCGCGGCAGCCTCCGCCGGCGCGATGCAGGCAACGGCAACCAGCGCCAGGGCCCCGGCACCGGCGAGCGCCAGGATCGAGCGGGCGTCCGACGGGATCTCGGGTCGCTTCATGGCGGATCTCCTCGAGGGAGCGGACCCGCCGTCCGGTTCAGCGAGCATCGCGGCCACCGGCACCATCTGTCAACAGGCCACTACTTAGCGTTCTGTGTGGGAGCGCGCTGAACGGCGGTTCAAGACAACGCGCGCCGCTTCGCGGTCTCTAGACTCCGCCCGATGGCCCGAGCACCAGGCGTCGAGAAGCCGAGCCGGCGCGAGCAGCGGCGGCTCCAGCACCAGGACCTCAGCCGCGCCCAGCTGCTCGACGCGGCCGAGGAGGTGTTCGGCCGCAAGGGCTTCCACGAGGCGACCCTCAAGGAGGTCGCCGAGCTGGCCGAGTTCTCGGTCGGGTCGGTGTACTCGTTCTTCGACAACAAGGACGACCTGTTCCGGCAGATCTTCGTCCGCCGGGGAGACGAGTTCATGCCGGCGATGCGCGAGGCGCTGCGGACCGACGGCCGCCCCCCGCTGGAGCAGCTCCACCGGCTGGTCGACTTCGAGGTCGGGTTCTTCCGCCGCCATCCCCGGTTCGGGCGGCTGTACCTGCGCTACTCCAGCGCCACGATGATCGCCGCCAACCGCGAGATCGACGCCTCGGTCGCCGCCAACTACGAGGAGTCGATGAAGCTCCAGGCCGACCTGTTCGCCCGGGGCCAGCGGGCGGGTGTGTTCCGGGCCGGCGACCCCGAGGTGCTGGCCCGGCTGTTCTCCGGCCTGATCGCCGCCTACCAGGCGCTCGACCCGGCGGTCGTGTCGGACGTCCCCGACGCCGGCGAGCGGCTGGCGCTGACCGACCTCCACGCGATCGTCGACGCCGCGTTCGCGGCGTGACGGCCGCGACCACCGTCGGAGGCCTGCTCCGGCGGGTGCTCGGCGCCGCGGGCGTCGACGCCGTCTACGGCCGCCCGCTGCCGGGCCTGCCGGTCGTGCGCGCACCCGAGCCCGAGGCGTGGCTGCTGGCCGAGGCCCACCGGATCGTCCACGGCCGGCCGGCCGCGATCGTCGCCGGCGATCCGCCGGTCGTGCGGATCGCCGGCGGCGGGGTCGACGACGCCGAGCCGGTCGTCGTCACCGGCGGGGCCGACCTGGCGGCGCTGGCGGGGGTGGGCGGCGACGTCCTCCCGGCGCTGCGGCTCGACGCCGACCCCGAGGCACCCGCGCCCGCCGTGGCCGTGCCCCGCCGGCCGGCGGTCGACCGCTGGGTTCCGGTCGACGACGCCCTGGTGGCGGCCGTGGCCGCCGCGCAGCGGCCGGTCGTGCTGGCGGGCCCGGGCGTCGTCCGGGCGGGCGCGGTGCCGGGCCTGCACGCGCTGGCGGCCGCGGCGCAGGTGGGCGTGCTCAACACGTGGGGCGCCAAGGGCGTCTTCGACTGGCGCAGCCGGCACCACCTGGCGACCGCCGGCCTCCAGGCCCGCGACTGGGAGCTGGGCGGCCTGGCCGGCGCCGACCTGATCGTCGCCACCGGCATGGACGGCAGCGACACGGCGGACGCCGGGTGGCGGGACCTGGCGCCGGTGGTCGAGGTCGCCCCCGGGGCCCTGGCGCCGCTGGCGGAGCGGTGGTCGCGGCCGCCGCAGGACATCCCGGTCCCGCCGCTGCGGGCCGCGCTGGCGGCGGTCACCCAGGACGGCTGGCGCTCGGACGCCGCCCCGCTGGCGCCCAGCCGGGTCACGCTCGAGTACGGCCGGGTCTTCGGTGCCGGCGGCCTGGTGGCGGCGGCCGCGGGCCGGGCCGGCTACTGGGTCGCCCGGACGTTCGCCACGACCGAGCTCGGCACTGTCGTCGTGGTCGGCGGCCCGGCCCTGGCGGCCGCGTCGCGCGGCGGTCGCCCGCCTCCGGCGCCCGGCCCGGCCCGTGGTGGCGGCGGTGGACGACGACCCGGCCGGGCTGGCGGGCGTCGCCCGGGTCCAGGCCGCCGCCCGGGCGTTGGGGGTCGCGGTGCCGGCGCACGTGTGGAGCGACGCCGCGCCGCCGGCCGACGCGGCGGCCCTGGCCGCGGCGCTGGGGGAGGCGGTCGACGCCGACGAGCCGTGGACCGGGCGCGTCGCCACCGACCCGGCGCAGCTCGGCCGGATGGTGGAGGCCGCCGGCCAGGTCACGGCATGGGGGGGTTTCGAGGTCTGATCGGTCCGCCATACTGGACGGCTTCATGGCCGTGCACCCGCAGACCTCGACATCGGGAGCGCCGGCGCTGCTGGCGGACCGCTACCGGCTCGGCGACACGCTCGGGCGGGGCCGGTCGACCGTCTACCGGGCGACCGACGTCCGGCTCCAGCGCGAGGTCGCGGTCAAGGCCGTCGACCTGCTCGCCGGCGAGGAGGACGCCGAGCGCGTCCGCATCCGCGCCCTGCGCGAGGCCCAGGCGGCGGCCCGGCTGAACAACCCGCACGCGGTCACGGTCTACGACGTGGTCGAGGAGTCCGGCGCCATCTGGCTGGTCATGGAGCTGGTCGAGGCGCCCAGCCTCGCCCAGGTCGTGGCCGACGACGGCCCGATCGGCCACCCCCGTGCAGCCCGGATCGGGCTCGACGTGCTCGCCGCGCTCGAGTCGGCGCACGCGGTCGGCATCGTCCACCGGGACGTGAAGCCGGCCAACGTCCTGGTCCAGCCCGGCGACCGGGCCAAGCTCACCGACTTCGGCGTGGCCACGATCCGCGACGAGTCCCGCCTCACGACGACCGGCCTCATCGTCGGCTCGCCGTCGTACATGGCGCCCGAGCAGGCCATGGGCGCCGAGGTCGGCCCGCCCACCGACCTGTGGGCGCTGGGCGCGCTGCTCTACTTCGCCACCGAGGGCGAGCCCCCGTTCCAGAGCGACTCGGCCCTGGCCACGGCGTCGGCGGTCGTGCACGGCGACCCCCGCCCGCCCCGACACCCGGGCCCGCTGACAGCGCTGATCACCCGCCTCCTCACCAAGGACCCCGCCGGCAGGGCCACCGCCGGCGAGGCCCGAGCCGCCCTCACCTCCCGTTCTGCCCGCGAATCTGATTGAACACCAATCAGATTCGCGGGCAGAACGAACGAGCACCCCGCGGCCCCGCTTGCCCGAGCATGCACGCGGCCGGCTCGCCATCCTGGTCGGGACGGCGTTGGTGGTGCTGCTGGCAGCGGTGGCCGTCGCCGCCGTGCGGGACGACGGCGGCGACACGGCCGAGTCGGGGGCCGGCGGCGGGGTGGCGACCACGGCGCCCGCCACCACGGCACCCGCCACCACGGCCGAGCGCGAGCCCTCGACCACGGGCACCACCGCCACCACGGCGCCCGCCACCACGGCACCGGCGGCGCCCGCCGCCGGGGCGCTGCCCGCCGGCTGGGCCCCCTACCGCGACGACGCCGCCGGGTACAGCATCGGCTACCCCGCCGGGTGGCAGGTGGTGGCGGCGGGTGGGCCCCGGGTCGACTTCCGGGACCCGGCGACCGGGGTGTTCCTGCGGGTCGACTGGACCGCGACGCCGGGGGCCGATCCCGTGGCCGATTGGCGCAACCAGTCGGTCGGGTTCGCCGCGCGCCACGCCGGCTACCAGGAGATCGGCATCGCCCCCGCGACCTACCGCGACTACAACGCCGGTCTGTGGGAGTTCCGCTACGGCGATCCGCAGATCCACGTCGCCAACCTGGGCTTCGTGACCGGCGGGAAGGGCTACGCCCTGTACTTCTCGGCGCCCGAGGATCAGTGGGCGGCTAGCCAGCCGGTGCTCGATCAGTTCCGCCAGGCGTTCCAGCCCGGCTGACCTCCTCGCGCAGCACGAACTTCTGGACCTTGCCCACCGCGTTGAGCGGCAGCGCGTCGACCAGCGCCACCGAGCGGGGCACCTTGTAGTTGGCCATGCGCTCGCGGCACCACGCGAGCAGCGACGCCTCGTCGACGGTGGCGCCCTCGCGGGTGATGACGTACGCCCGGCCGACCTCGCCCATGCGGTGATCGGGAACGCCGATGACGGCCACCTGGCTGACCGCGGGGTGCTCCATCATCATGTTCTCGATCTCCGCCGGGTAGGCGTTGAACCCGCCGACGACGAACATGTCCTTGGTCCGGTCGGTGATCCGCAGGTAGCCCCGCTCGTCCATCACGCCGACGTCGCCGGTGTGCAGCCAGCCGTCGCCGTCGACCGTCGCCGACGTGGCGGTCGGGTCGCCGAAGTACCCCACCATCACGTTGTAGCCCCGCACGACCACCTCGCCGGGCTCGCCGGCGGCGACCTCCTTGCCGTCGTCGTCGACCACCAGCACCTCGATGTCGGGGATGGCCCGCCCGGCGGTGGTGGCGATCGTCTCCGGGTCGTCGTCGTGGCGGCACATGGTGGCGATGCCGGTGGCCTCGGTGAGCCCGTAGCCGGTGACGATCGTGCGGAAGGTCAGCTCCGAGCGCATGCGCCGGATCATCTCGACCGGCACCGTGGCCGCGCCGGTGACCGCCAGCCGCAGCGTCGACAGGTCGAAGCTGGCCAGGTCGGGGTGGTCGAGCATGGTCTGGTACACCGACGGCGGCCCCGGCAGCATCGTGATCCGCTCCTCGTCGACCCGCCGCATGACCTGGGGGACGTCGAACACCGCGTGGGGCACGATCGTGGCGCCGGTCAGCACGCAGGCCAGGATCCCGGCGTTGAGCCCGAAGGTGTGGAAGAACGGGTTGACGATCAGGTAGCGGTCGCCCCGCCGGAGGCCGACCACGTCGGCCCAGTCGGTGTAGGCCCGCACGGCGGCGCCGTGGCGCAGCATCGCCCCCTTGGGCGCGCCCGTCGTCCCGGACGTGAAGATGATCGTGGACACGTCGCCGGGCGTCACGGCCGCGGCCCGCTCGGCGCCGGCACCGGGCTCGACGCCGCCCGCCCGGGACAGGAAGTCACCCCAACCGACGGCGCGGCCCAGGCCGGGCACCGGGCCGGCCAGCACGACCGTCTCGGTCACGCAGTCGGGGACGCCGGCCTCGTCCAGCAGCGCCAGGTAGTCGGTCTCGAGGAAGTCGGTGACGGTCAGCAGCAGCCGGGCCCCGGCCGTGCGGATCACGTGGGCGGCCTCGCGGCCCTTGAACCGCGTGTTGACCGTGACCACCACCAGCCCGGCCCGGAACGCGCCGAGCGCGGCGACCGCCCACTCGGCCATGTTGGGCGCCCACAGCGCCACCCGGTCGCCGGGTTCGGCGCCGCTGGCGACGAACGCCCGCGCCGCGTCGTCGGCCGCCGCCGCCAGCCCGGCGAACGTCAGGCGGACCTCGGGCGTGACCAGGCCCTCGTCCTCGCCGAACCGCTCGGCGGCCCGCTCCAGCACCGCCGGGATCGTCAGCGCCGTCATCTCGTCCCCTCCGTCGCGCATACCTGACAGCGTGTCAGATCCGGGAGGCGTACCGCCCGTCCGAATCTTGGTTCGAACCATCGAGCTATGATTCATTCTCCGCCCGGGGAGCGGGAGGGGAGCGGGAGGGGAGCGTGTGGGCGACGGATCGGTGTGGACCGGCGGGGCGAGCGAGACCGTGCTCGGGCTGCTCGACCGCCGCCTGGCGGCCGACCCCGACGGCGCCTACCTCGACGTGTGCGGCACCACCGCCACGGCCGCCCAGGTGGCGGACGTGGCCGAGCGGCTGGCCGGGGCGCTCGCGGCCCTCGGCGTCCGGCCCGGCGACCGGGTGGCGACGCTGGTCGAGAACTCCGCCGAGGCGATGCTGGCCTGGTGGGGCATCGTGCGGGCCGGCGCGGTGGCCGTCCCGATCAACACCGCCTACAAGGGCGAGTACCTGCGCCACCAGCTGGCCGACTCGGGCTCGCGGGCGCTGCTGGTCGAGGCCGACCTGTCCGACCGGGCGGGCCGGGTCGTCGGCGAGCTGCCCGACCTGGCGCACGTCGTGGTGATCGGCGAGCCGGCCGGCCTGGCGGGGGTGAGCGTCCATCGCTGGGACGACGTCCTCGCCGCCGGCGCCGCGGCGCCCAGGGTGGCCGTGCGCCCGTCCGACGTGGCCACGTTCATCTACACGGGCGGCACGACCGGGCCGTCCAAGGGCTGCATGCTCAGCCACAACTACCACGAGGCGCTGGCCCGCCAGATCGGCATCTGCTGGCGCCGCACCGCCGACGACGTCGTGTGGACGCCGCTGCCCCTGTTCCACTTCAACGCCATCGTCACGGCGGTGTTGGGCCCGCTGGTGTACGGCGGACGGGCGGCGATCTACCGGCGGTTCTCCGTGTCGAACTTCTGGCCGGAGATGAACCGCACCGGGGCCACGATCACCTCCACGCTGGGCACGATGGCGTACCTGCTGGCCCACGACGTCGATCGGCCCGAGATGCCCGCGCTCCGGCGACCCGGCCGCCAACCGGTCGCTGCGGCTGGTGGGCGCGGCCCCGCTGCCGGTCGAGGTCGACTCGATCATCCGGGAGCGCTTCGGGGTCGAGACGTTCAGCGGCGCCTACGGCACCACCGAGGCCAGCCTCGTGTCGTGGCAGCCGCCCGGCGTCCGCAACAAGCCCAACGCCGCCGGGGTGGTCAACGACGAGTTCTTCGACGTGCGGATCTTCGACGACGAGGACGGCGAGCTGCCCCCGGGGGCGAGGGCGAGATCGTGCTGCGGCCCAAGCGGCCCCACACGATGTTCGAGGGCTACTGGGGCCGGCCGGAGGCGACGGTCGAGGCCAGCCGCAACTGGTGGTACCACACCGGCGACGTGGGCCGGATCGACGACGACGGGTTCCTGTTCTTCGTCGACCGCAAGGCCGACTACCTGCGGCGCCGGGGCGAGAACATCTCCAGCTTCGAGGTCGAGCGCATCCTCATGGGCCACGGCGCCCTGGCGGACGTGGCCGTGCACGCGGTGCCGAGCGAGCTGACCGAGGACGACCTCAAGATCACCGCCACGCTGGCCGAGGGCGCCGCGCTGAGCGAGGAGGCGCTGTTCCGGTGGTGCATCGAGGCGCTGCCGTACTTCGCCCTGCCCCGCTACATCGAGTTCCGGGCCGAGCTGCCCCGCAGCCCGGTCGGCCGGGTCCTCAAACGCCAGCTGCGGGAGGAGGGCAGCACGCCCGCGACGTGGGACGCCGACGCGTCCGGCATCGCGTACGAGCGCCGCTGACCCGCCCCTGCGCGTTCTGTCCCTCGTAGTGGTCGCCAGAGCGACCACTACGAGGGACAAAACGCGTGCCGAGGCCGTATTGACAAATTTTCCTTCCTATTTACAGTGGAGGCCGTGGCCGCCGTCGCCCCGCCGCTCGAACTGCTCGCCGAGCCGGACCGGGTGCGGCTCGCCCTGTCGCCGCTGCGCCGGCGCCTCCTCGCCCTGCTGGCGGAGCCGGCGTCGGCCACCGAGCTGGCGGCCCGGCTGGACCTGAGCCGCCAGCGGGTGAACTACCACCTCAAGGCGCTGGAGGCGGGTGGCCTGGTCGAGGAGGTCGACCGGCGGCAGCGACGGGGCTTCGTCGAGCGGATCCTGCGGGTCAGCGCCGCCGCATTCGTGGTCGACCCCGGGGTCGTCGGCGGCCAGCGCCGCACCCCGCACGCAGCCGCCGCCCGGGCGCAGGACCGGTTCGCCGCCGAGCACCTGGTCGCCGTGGCCGGCGCCACGGTCCGGGACGTCGCCCGCATGCAGGTGTCGGCCGAGCGCGCCGGCGCCCGCCTGCTCACGTTCACGATCGAGGCCGAGGTCGCCTTCGGGGAGCCCGCCGACATCGAGCGGTTCGCGACCGAGGTCGCCGACCTGCTGGCCGGGGCGGTGTCCCGCTTCGACAAGACGGGCGGCCGCCGCTACCGGATCGTGGCGGGCGGACATCCCGCGCCCGGGGACAAGGAGGAGCCCGATGACTGAACCCAGGGAGCTCGTGACGATCACGCTGGCGGCGCCGGCCGACGACGCGTGGCGGGCGCTGCGCGACCCGGCCACCATCCGCCGGTGGTTCGGGTGGGACTACGACGGCATCGACGAGGAGATCCGGATGATCTTCGACGACGAGCCGGAGGCGTCGGACGCCGAGCGGTCGCTCACGTGGCCCGCGACGGGCCGGTTCGTGGTCGAGCCGGCGGGGGACGGCCGGTCGGTCCTGCGCGTCACCTGGGCGGCGCCGGCCGACGGGGCGAGCTGGGACGACGTGTACGACGACATCCCCGAGGGCTGGATCACCTTCGTCCACCAGCTGGCCTTCATGCTCGCCCGGCACTCGCGGGATCAACGCCGCACCGTGTTCCTGTCCGGCCCGCCGCGGGCGGGCGGACCGCTGCCGATCGCCGCCCTCGGCCTGACCGACGTTGCCGAGCTCCCGCCGGGCGCGCGCTACGACGTCGAGGCGGCCACCGGCGAGCGGCTGGCGGGCGAGGTGTGGTTCCGCACCCGGCGCCAGGTCGGCCTGACCGTCGACGGGTACGGGGACGGTCTGGTCGTGGTGGCCGAGCGCCCCGAGGACCCGCCGTCCGCGATGGTCGTGATCTCCACCTACGGGCTCGACGACGCCGCCGTCGCGGCCGTCGAGGATCGCTGGCGCGCCTGGTGGGATGGCGGTTTCGACAGCGCGCCCCCGGGGTGACCCGAGCGACGGCCGCGACGACTACTCGCCCGTCTGGCCGTCCACGTTCTCGCGCAGCAGATCGGCGTGGCCGTTGTGGCGGGCGGTCTCCTCGATCATGTGGAGCAGGATCCACCGCAGCGTGAAGTGCTGGCCCGGGAGGCGCCGCGACGTCTCCACCGACTCGGCGTCGAGGCCCCGGTCGGCCGCCACCTCGGCCACGACCGCCCGGCTGCGGGCGCACGCGTCGGCGTAGAGGGCGCGCAGCTCGTCGGGGTCGTCGTCGGGGGCCGTGTGGAACTCCCAGTCCTCGTCGTCGTCCCAGACGACGTCGGCGTACCACGCCGCCGCCGGCCGCCCGGCGAGCCTGACGCTGAACCAGCTGTCCTCGACCAGGGCGAGGTGCTTGACGAGGCCGGCCAGCGTCAGCTCCGACGGCGGGAGCCGCTTGCCCATCGCCGCCCGGTCGAGCCCGGCGATCTTCGCCGCCAGGGTGGCCCGGTGGTAGTCGAGGTACTGCGTGAGCATGGTCAGGTCGTCGGCGGCGTAGTCGGGATCGGTGCGCTCCATCGGCGTGTGTTGTACCGCAGCGGCGGCCCCGCCGGTCACCGAATTGGTGTCAGACCGTGGTCGGACGACGGCGCCGGGGCCTGCTGGGTACCTTGCGGTGCGTGCCACGCGCCGAGCGCCTGATCGACCGCGTCCAGCGGCTGCCCCCGCTGGCCGTCGACGCCGCCATCGCCGCGGTCGTCGGGCTGGTCACGATCGTGTCGGTGCTGGTGGCGGACAGCAACGACCCCGGCGAGTCGCTCACCGCCGCCGGGGTGGCGCTGCTCGTCGCCCAGTGCGTGCCGCTCGTGTGGCGGCGCCGGGACCCACTGGCCGTGACGCTTGTCGTGGTGGCGGCGGGCGTGGCCTACGGCATCGCCGAGCTGCCCGACCCGGCGATCATGTTCGCCCCGGTGCTCGCCGTCTACACGCTGGCCGCGCACCAGCCCGCGCGCGATCACCGTGCCGTGGGCGCTGGCCGGCGTGGCGGTCGGCGCCATCGGCCTCGCCGTCAGCCGTGACGCCGACGCGGCCGACGTGGCCGTGAACTACTTCGTGTTCGTGACCGCCTGGGTGGCCGGTGACACGGTCCGCAGCCAGCGGGAGCGGGTGGCGCTGGTGGACGCCCAGCGCGAGGAGGAGGCGCGGCGGGCCGTGGCCGACGAGCGGGTGCGCATCGCCCGCGACCTCCACGACGTGGTGGCCCACCACCTGAGCGTGATCGTCGTCCAGGCCGAGGCCGCGCAGGAGGTGCTGGCGACGCGGCCCGACCGGGCGGGTGACGCCATGGGCACGGTCGCCGACACAGCCCGGACCGCGCTCGGCGAGCTGCGCCTGGTCGTCGGCGTCCTGCGCAGCGACGGCGGCCGGGCGCCCCAGCCCGACCTCGACGCGGTCGACGATCTGGTGGCGTCGGTCCGCCAGGCCGGGCTGGAGGTCGCGGTGAGGACCGAGGGCGAGCCCCGCGTGGTCGGCGGCGTCGTCGGTGTCGCCGCCTACCGCGTGGTGCAGGAGGCGCTGACCAACGTGCTGCGCCACGCCGCCGCCGGCCAGGCCGAGGTGGCGCTGGCCTATGGCGACGACGCCCTGGTCGTGACCGTCAGCGACGACGGCCGGGGCGGCCGGATGCCGGACCCCGACCGTCCCGGAGGCCACGGCCTGGCCGGCATGCGCGAGCGGGTGACCGTCCTCGGCGGCAGCCTCGACGCCGGCCCCCGGGCCGAGGGCGGCTTTGCGGTGCGGGCCCGGCTGCCGCTGGCGCCGTCGCCGTGACCGGGACCGGCCAGGGGCCCGTGCGGGTCGTCGTCGCCGACGACCAGGAGCTGGTGCGCAGCGGGTTCGCGATGATCGTGGACGCCCAGCCGGACATGGCGGTCGTGGGCGAGGCCGGGGACGGGCACGAGGCGGTGGCCGTCGCCCGCCGCGAGCGGGCCGACGTGGTGCTGATGGACGTCCGCATGCCCCGGCTCGACGGCATCGAGGCGACCCGCCTGCTCGCCGGCCCCGAGGTCGCCGACCCGGTCAAGGTCGTGATCCTCACCACCTTCGACCTCGACGAGTACGTGTTCGCCGCCCTGCGGGCCGGCGCCAGCGGGTTCCTCCTCAAGGACGTGCGCCGGGACGACCTGCTCCACGCCGTGCGGGTCGTCGCGGCGGGCGAGGCGCTGCTGGCCCCGTCGGTGACCCGCCGGCTGATCGCCGACTACGCCCGGCGCCCGCCGGCAGCGGCGTCCCCGCCCCCGGACCTCGACCGCCTCACGCCCCGGGAGCGCGAGGTCCTGGCGCTGATCGGCCGGGGCCGCAACAACGCGGAGATCGGCGCCGAGCTGATCGTGGGCGAGGCGACGGTCAAGACCCACGTCGGGCGGGTGCTGATGAAGCTGGACCTGCGCGACCGGGTCCAGGCGGTGATCTACGCCTACGAGGCGGGCCTGGTGGGCCCGGGTCAGACGTAGGTCGGACGCCGGGATCAGACCGCCGTCCGACGATCCCGGACCACCGCCGGGCGCACGCTCGGGGCATGCTGCAACGCCTCTCGTCCCTGGCCGTGCGCTCACCCCGCCGGATCGTCCTCGGCTGGCTGGTGGTGGTCGTCGCCGGCGTGGCCGCCGCCGGCATCCTGTTCTCCGACCTCGAGGCCGATCTCGACGCCCCGCCCGACCGGGAGTCCGAGCGCGTGAACCGCGAGCTCGACCGGCTCGACCCGGGCGGCGAGGAGGTCGTCGCCGTCGCCGAGGTGAACCCGCTGCCCGCCGGCGTGACCGACGGCCTGGCGGCGATCCCGGGCGTCGCGGGTGTGCGGTCGCTGCCGAGCGACGACGGCGGCGCCACCGCCATCGCCGTGGAGCTGGACCCCCACCTCGGCGACGACCGGCTCGACGCCGCCGTCGGGGACGTGGCCGCCGCGCTGCGGGCGATCGACGCACCCCGGGTACGGGTGGGTGGCGAGATGCTGCTCGACGAGGAGATCGGCGACCAGGCCGAGAAGGACGCCCAGCGGGCCGAGGCGCTGTCGCTGCCCGCGGCGCTGGTCGTCATGGCGCTGGTGCTCGGCGGCGTGCTGGCGGCCGGCCTGCCGGTCTCGATCGCCCTCGGCGGCGTCGGCGCCACCATGCTCGGCCTGCTGGGGCTGCGGGCGCTGACCGACGTCCCCGTGTACGCCGTCAACGTCGCCACGATGCTCGGCATCGGGCTCGGGATCGACTACGGCCTGCTCATGGTCGGCCGGTTCCGTGAGGAGCGCGGCGCGGGCCTGTCCGGCGCCGACGCGGTGGCGCGGACGATGGCGACGGCCGGCCGCACGGTCGTGTTCTCGGCGTGCACCGTGGCCGTGGCCCTGTCGGGCCTGTTGGTGTTCGACGACCCGACGATCCGCGCCCTGGCGCTCGCCGGCATGGGCGTCGTGCTGGCCTGCATGGCCGCCGCGCTGACCCTGCTGCCGGCCCTGCTCGCCTTGTTCGGCCACCGCATCGGCCCCGCCCGGCCCGCCGGGCCGCACGGCGCCTTCGCCCGGCTGGCCCGCGTGATCCAGCGCCGGCCCGTCCCCGTCGTGGTGGCGGTCGCCGCCGGGCTCGTGCTGCTGGCGGTGCCGTTCGCGTCCGCCCGGTTCGACGACACCGGCGTCCGCTCGCTGCCCCGCTCGTCGGAGACGCGGCAGGTGGCCGAGGCGATCGACGCCCGGTTCTCCGCCGTCACCGCCGAGCCCGTCGTGGCGCTGGCGGAGGCCGACCCGGGCGCGCCGGCGGTCGCCGCCTGGCTGGACGACGTCCGCTCGCTGCCCGGCGTCCTCGCCGCCACCACCGCCGAGGACCTGTCGCGGCCGGGGCTGACGGTGGTCGAGGTCCATGCCGCGGGCCGGACGAACGGCCCGGCGGCCCAGGCGGTGGTCGGGGACCTGCGGGCGCTGGACGCCCCGTTCCCCGTGGCGGTCGGCGGCGACCCGGCCGAGATCGTTGACTTCCGCCACGCGATCACCTCCCGCCTGCCGCTGGCGGTCGCCGTGCTGGTGGTGGCCACGTTCGTCCTGCTGTTCGCCATGACCGGCTCGGTCGTCCTGCCGCTCAAGGCGATCGTGATGAACGTGCTGTCGCTGGGGGCGACGTTCGGTGCCCTGGTGTGGGTGTTCCAGGACGGCCACCTGGCCGGCGCGCTCGGCCTCGATCCCCCCGGGTCGCTCGACCTGGTCATCCCGGTGATCGTGTTCGTGTTCGCCTTCGGGCTGTCGATGGACTACGAGGTGTTCCTGCTCGACCGCATCCGGGAGGTCTGGCTTCGGACCGGCGACAACGACGTCGCCGTCGCCGAGGGCCTGCAGCGCTCGGGCCGGATCATCACCTCGGCCGCCCTCCTGGTCGTGATCGTGTTCGCCGGCTTCGCCGCCGGGGAGATCGTGGTCCTCAAGGAGCTGGGCGTCGGCCTGGCCGTGGCGGTGGCCGTCGACGCCACGGTGGTCCGCTCGCTGCTGGTCCCGGCGACGATGAAGCTGATGGGCCGGTGGAACTGGTGGTCGCCGTTCCGGCGGTCAGAACCGGTGCCGGGCCCAGGCGTCGGCGATCTCGTCCCGGGCGTCGCCCAGCGACCGCATCGGGACCCCCGAGACCAGCAGCTCGCTCCAGATGCGATGGCACTCCAGGCGCACGAGTGACCGGCTGATGCCGAGGGCCTCGGCCACCTGCTGGTGCGACGCCGCCGGGCCGCCGGTCGCCAGGGGCGCGACGTAGGTGTCGAGGATCTGCCGCTGGCGCCCGCTCAGGGTCGGGCGGGCGCCGGTCGGCGGCTCCGGCGTCGACGGCAGGTCGGCCGGCAGCAGCCGGGTCGGGTTCCGGGCCACGTTCACGAGCACCGCCAGCTCGTAGGTGAACGTGCCCCGGACCAGCACGTCGAAGGTGCGCTCGGCTGGGGCGTGCCAATCGCCCGGCGGGAGCGACATCAGGGCGCGCCCGTCGGTGCGGATGTCGAGCGCCAGGTTGTCGTGGAGGTTGGCGACCACGACGCGGTCGTGGTGGGCGAAGACCTTGCCGGCCACCTTGGGGACGACGTCGTCGTACACCGGGGCATGGCCGATCCGCATGTGGACGGTCGGCGCCCGCCCGAAGGTGACCTCCCGGCCCGCGCCGAAGACGACGATCTGCGTATCGCTCGAGATCGTCCCAGCGGCAACCTCGTCCATCACCGTGACCGTACGGGCGTCGCCGCCGTCCCCCGCCGCCCCGGTGCTGGCACGCGGTGACAAATCGGGCCCGGTCATTGGCACGTCGCCGGGGCTCCGAGCGGCAGCGTCCCCACCGCCCAGCCGGGCAGGTCGTCCCTGGCCACGGAGGCGTCGCCGCCGAGGCACGCCCACACCCCGCCGTCCGGGATCCAGTGCCGGTGGCCGCGGCGGTCGACCCACCACGCCATGCCCTGGCCCTGGCGGACGATGCGCTCGCGGGGCGGCGGGTCGCCGAGCAGCCCCCCGTCACCGTCGACGACGACGACGTCGCGCACGGGCGCGCCGGCCAGCAGGGCGGCGAGGTCGGCCACGGGGGCGGTCATGTAGCCGTGCTCGAAGTCGAGGTGGAGCAGGCCGTCGCCCAGGGGATAGGGGTTGCTGGTGGGCACGCCGAGGTCGCCGGTGGGGCCTCGATGGGCGTACCACAGGTCCAGCGCCTGGTCGGGGATCCAGAACATCTGCGTGTCGTCGCGCCGCCCGACGAGCAGCCCGCCCTTGTCGAGCCGCACGATGACCGCGTGGCCGGCGTCGTCGTGCTCGATCCCGGTCGGGAAGCCGCCGAACGCGGCGGCGTTCTCGGGCACGCTCTTGCCCGCGATCTCGCGGTACGACGTCCACATCGCGGCGGTGAACCGCACGGCGGTTCCGGTCGGCGGGAGGATCACCACCCCGGCCGCCTGCCCCGCCCGGTCGTTGAAGGCCTGGATCTCGGCGCCGGCGAACATCGACGGCGGCCCGATCGGGCAGTCGCCGCCCGCGAGGTTGCGGACCGCCGCCTCCAGGTCGGGCCGGGCGGCGAGCGCGGGGTCGGCCGGCGCGCACGGCGCCGCGGCCGCCGGGGGCCGCGGGCTCGCCGCGCCCTCGCGGCCGCCGCCGCCGGATAGGCGGAGGGCGGCGCCGGCCCCCGCCGCGACCACCACGGCGGCCGCAGCCAGCGCCGCCAGCGCCAGCGTGCGCCGGGCCGGCGCTCGGTCGAGGCACGCCCCGAGCGTGGCCGCCCAGCGCACGGGATCGGTCGGCCGGCGCGCCGGGTCGGGATCGATCATCGCCACGAGCAGGCGCACCGCCCGGTCCGGGTCGGCCACGCCCGCCAGCGCCCGGCTCAGCTCGTCCTGCAGCGCCTGGCGGGGGAGCCCGCCCCGGGGGTGGCCGAGCAGGGCGCCGACCGTGAGCATCCCCAGGCCCCAGCGGTCGGCGGCCGGCCCGCCGGTGCCGTGGAGCGCCTCGGGCGGGATGTAGCCGAGCGCGCCCGCCACGGTCGTGGTGGCGCCGCCGTCGTCGGGCCGGGCGGACCCGAGGTCGATGAGCACCGCCCGGCCTTCTCCGTCGAGGATCACGTTGCCCGGGTGGATGTCCCGGTGGACGTGGCGGTCGGCGTGGAGCGCGGCCAGCGCCCCGGCGACGTCGCGGGCGAGCGCGCACGCGGCGCGGGGGTCGAGCGGTGTGACCTCCCGCAGCGGCCGGCCCTCGACCCAGGCCGCCGCCACGTACAGCACGTCGTCGCCGCGGGGCGGCTCCCCCCGGTCACCGCGGAACAGCCCGGGCCCCTCGAACACCTCCAGCGCCCGGGCGAGGTTCGGGTGGTCGATGTGGGCCAGCCGCTCCCAGCGCTCGCGCAGCAGCGCGATGCGCTCGGGCTTGCGCTCGGTGGTCAGCTTGAGCGACGCCGGGCCCGCGTAGCCCACGGGGTCGCCGGGGAACATGCGCCGCTCGGCCCGCACCACCCGGCCCTGGCCGCCCTGGATGCCGGCGACGTCGTCCACGACGTACGCCCGCCGGTCCTCGGGCGGGCCGCAGTACCAGCGGTCCGGCCGCTCGCCGTCCCCGTCCCTGCCCCGGCATGGCCCGCCTCCCGCCGCTGGCACTGAGTGCCATGGCGCGCCACCCCGCTCGGTGTCATGACTGTCCCCGGACACCCGCCCGCTCCCCCTGTCGCCGCCTCACGCTGCCACGCCGTCGGGCCGCCTGCCCGCGGTGGCCGGTGGTCCGCCAGGTCCTCACCGTCCGTCGTGGCTCGCACACACTCCTTAGCCGGACAGTATTACCGACGCAATAGCCGCCGTGTTCCGCTCAGCGACGATTTGGCGACTCTGCGTCACGAATCGCGCCGACGGCGGCGGCAAATGCCGCCGAGCGCTCGCGATAGTCCTGGAAGCGGTCGAAGCTCGGGGCCGCCGGCGACAGCAGCACGACGCCGCCGGGCGTCGCCCATGCGAACGCGTCCCGCGTGGCGGTCGCCACGTCGTCCGCCTCGCACACCTCGACCGCCGGGCCGGGCGGATCGGCCGCGAGCGCGGCGGCGATCCGGCCGGCGGCCTCGGACGCCATGACCGCCACCAGCGTCGGCGCCCGCCGGCGGGCGAGGCCCCGGGCCAGCGGCCGGTAGTCGATGCCCCGGTCCTGGCCGCCGACCAGCAGCGCCACCCGCCGGTCCGGGAAGGCGTCGAGCGCGGCCAGCGTCGGCAGCACGTTGGTCGACAGGCCGTCGTCGACGAACAGCACGCCGCCCACGGTCGCCACGGGGGTCAGGCGGCTCTCCAGGTGCTCGAAGCCCGCGGCCGCCGCGGCGAGCCGGTCGTCGTCGTCCGCCCCGCCGACGCCCAGGGCGACCAGGCACGACCGGGCGATCAGCGCGTTGCGCCGGTTGTGCTCGCCGAGCAGCCCGAGCCGGTCGACCCACGGATGGGTGCCGGGGTCGCCGGCCGCGACCCACTCGACCCGGGGGCCGAGCCGGTCACGCCGCTCGCGCAGGAGGGCGCTGTCGCCGTTGGCGACCGTCAGGTCCGCGCCGGGCTGGCTGCAGAGCGACAGCTTGTCGGCGTAGTAGGTCTCGGGGTCGCCGCCGTGCCAGGGCAGGTGGTCGGGGTGCAGGGACGTGACCGCCACCACCGGCGGCGACGAGGCCACGTCGGTCGCCTGGTAGCTGGAGACCTCGACGACCCACAGGTCGGCGTCGCCGGGCCCGGGGGCGGCGGGATCGTAGGGGGGCAGCCCGAGGTTGCCGCCGGTCATCACCCGGTGGCCGAGCCGGGCCAGCAGGTGCCCGGCGATGGCGGTGGTCGTGCTCTTGCCCTTGGTGCCGGTGATGGCGACGACCCGCGACCTGTCGGCCTCCTCCAGCCACAGGCCGAGGCCGCCGACGACGGGGGTGCCGGCGTCCTCCAGGGCGGCCACCTCGGGCCGGTAGCGGCTGATGCCGGGGGACTTCACCACCGCCGCGCAGCCGGCGAGGGCGTCGAGCCCGCCGGTGTGGGTTCCGAGGACGGCGACGCCGTCGAGCCCGCCAGGGGGCGGCCGGTCGTCGACGGGCACCGCGGTGGCGCCCAGCGTGGCCAGCTTGGCGAGCGTGGCGCGGCCCTCGACGCCCAGACCCCACACGCCGACCCGCTCGCCGGCGAGGTCAGACCAGCAGATCCTCGGCCGCGTACGCATCGGGGATGTGGTGGTCCCCGAGGGACCCCTGCAGATGGGCGATCTCCGGATCGGCCGGGAGGCGGTCGCCGAGCCGCTCGACGAGCGCCCGCGAGCACGGGCGTGTCCACCCGGTCGGGGCGGCGGGCGGCCAGCGCCACGGCGGCCCGGGACTCGCGGACGTCGCCCACGCACTCCCACGGCTTGGCGTCGCCGGACGTGTCGACCAGCGCCTCGAACCGGGGCAGCAGGCCGGGGTCGTCGAGCGGCTCGCCGGTGGGGAAGATCGCGGCGAGCGCGGCCGCATCGACGAACGGCGCCAGGACCAGGTCGACGAAGCAGCACTTGTCGCATTCGCCGCACCAGTGGTCGAGCCGCCGGGCGGGGTCGATGTGGAAGCCCCGGTTGCAGCTCTGGAACGCCCCGTGGTACCGGGTCAGGGCGGCGAACCGCTCGGCGATCCACAGCTCGGTGTACGGCCGCAGGCGGGAGAAGTAGTCGACGC
Organism: uncultured Acidimicrobiales bacterium; assembly: GCA_963830865.1. GTDB lineage: Bacteria > Actinomycetota > Acidimicrobiia > Acidimicrobiales > VFJN01 > ZC4RG19. Next base: position 279,936 of record CAWHNU010000009.1, read on the forward strand.
CCGGCCCGCCGGCCTGGGCGAGCACGACCCGGAAGGCCGACTCGAAGGCCAGGCTCTTGGACCACTGGTGGTTGACGGCCCGGTCGCCCACGGTGAGCGTCGCCGCCGACGACGACCACTCGTTGGACATGACGACGGCGTCCCGACCGTCGAGCACGGCGGCCAGCACGGCGAGCGCGGAGATGATCCCGGTCACCGGCACGTGGCCGTTGAGGAAGCCCAGCTCGCGGGACCGCAACACCTGGGGGTCGAGCTGGCGCTCGGCCCGCACCACGGGCAGGCCGGTGACCGCCGCGGGCCGCTCGATGGCGGCGAACCGATCGCCGGCGCGGGACACGACGAACAGGGCGGCGTCGGCCCGGGGCCGCACCAGCTCGACGGTCACGATCGAGTCGATCCCGCCGCCGAACGGCACGAGCGGCCGGCGCCCGGCGATCTCGAGGGCGGGCACGGTGGGCCCGGCCGGCCTGGGCGGGGCGTCGGGCGCCTCGATCCGCAGGCCGCCCAGGTCGAGCCCGTTGCGGTAGGCGAACTCGCCCAGCCCGTCGCGGTAGAACGAGGCCAGGAAGGCCCGCTCGATCCGGGTGAGCGGCGTGGCGGGCAGCTCGACCACCGGCGGGGCGGCGGTCTTGTAGTACGAGACGCCGGCCAGCAGGAACACCAGCCGGGCCGCGGCGTCGGCGCGGGGGTCGTCCCAACGGCCGCGGGGATCGAGCCCGAACCGCTCGGCGAACCGCCGGTCGCCGAGCGAATACCGGCAGGTCAGGGTGCCGGCGCCGGGTCGATGTCGTAGCCCTCGTACCGGAACACAGGGCGCCAGCCTAAGCCGCGTCGTTCCGTTCCAGCGTTTTCTACGCGGAACTGGTCGCCATAGCGACCAGTTCCGCGTACAGAATCCGCGCCGGGACGCCCGTCCCGCGAGGGCCCCCGCCGTCGGCGGGTCAGGCCGTCGCGTCCTCCGCCAGCTTGCCGAGGTCGGCGCCGGTGTGGCTGATCTCGAAGCGGCCCTTGTCGTAGGAGCGGATCGACACGTCCCAGTCGCCCGCCTCGGCCCGCAGCGCGCCGACCGTGCACCGCTCGCGGGCGCGGTGGGCGAAGGGGTCGAACGAGTACCAGCGCATGGCGTTGCGGTGGCGTGATCTTGTCGACCTCGTCGTCGGGCACGTCCGCCGCCGCCAGCACCGCGGCCAGCTCCTCGGGGGCCTTCGGCCAGGACGAGTCGCTGTGGGGGTAGTCGCACTCCCAGGCGATGTTGTCGGTGCCGATCAGGTCGCGCAGCGCGCACGCCCACCGGGTCGGCGATGAAGCAGGTCAGGAAGTGGTGGCGGAACACGTCGCTGGGCAGCCGGTCGCCGAAGTCCTGGCCGGTCCAGAGGTGGTGCATGTCGTAGGTGCGGTCGAGGCGATCGAGGAAGTACGGGATCCAGCCGGTGCCGCCCTCCGACAGGGCGATCCGCAGGTCGGGGTAGTGCTTGGGGATGCGCGACCACAGCAGGTCGGCCGCCGCCTGGCAGATGTTCATCGGCTGGAGGGTGATCATCACGTCGATCGGGGCGTCGGGCGCGGTGACCGCCAGCTGGCCCGACGAGCCGAGGTGGATCGACACGACGACGCCCTCGTCGGAGCACGCCGTCCACAGCGGGTCCCACGACGGGTTGTGGAAGCTGTCGTAGCCGAGGGTCGCCGGGTTCTCGGTGAACGTGATCGAGTGGACGCCCTTGGCCGCCAGGCGGCGCACCTCCTCGCCGGCCACCTCGGCGTCCCACAGCGGCACGCAGCCCCATCGGGATGAAGCGGCCGGGATAGGCGCCGCACCACTCGTCGACGTGCCAGTCGTTGTAGGCCCGCAGGACGGCCAGGGCGAACTCCTTGTCCTCGACCGCCGGAGAACACGCGGCCGGAGAAGCCGGGGAACGACGGGAAGCACATCGAGCCGAGCACGCCGCCGGCGTTCATGTCGCGGATGCGGTCGTGGATGTTCCAGCACCCGGGCCGCATCTCGTCGAACGCGGTCGGCTCGATGCCGTACTCCTCCTTGGGCCGGCCGGCGACGGCGTTGAGCCCGACGTTGGGGATCTTCTGGCCGGCGAACGCCACACGTCCGATCCGTCGCGGCGCCGGTGGACCCGGGGCGCCTCGTCCCGCTCGCGCCACCGGGCCGGCAGGTGGGTCTCGAACAGGTCCGGCGGCTCGACCAGGTGGTCGTCCACGCTGACCATGATCATGTCGTCGGCATGCACGGCATTGAACTATAGTTCGACAGATTGAACCCGGTTGGATGATCGATTCGGTGCTCGATGAATCCGGTTCGATGACCGGTTCGATGATGGTCGGGACGACACGGGGGACGGCATGGTCGAGTACGCGGAGCGGATGTTCCCGGCGCCGGTCGACCTCGGCATCGCCCAGCCCGACCGGGCGGTCTCGTCGGTCGCGCACGGCACCGAGGCCTGGCTGAGCGGGCCCGGCGGCGAGGGGTCGGCCTGGTACGAGGGCGGCGGCAAGGTCGGCGACCGGGCCGTGCAGGGCATCACGATCTACCCGCCGACCCGGGGCGTGCAGACCCAGGGCGACCCGTTCGAACCGGTGAAGATCGGCGTCCTCGTCGACATGGACCTCGGCCAGCTGCTGGCCGACTGGATCGACCCGACGATCCTCGCCATCGAGGACGCGCTCAACGAGGGCGTGTGGTCGCGGGGCCCGATCCAGCTGGTGATCGCCGACGCCCGCGGCCTGCCGCGGGAGAACTACCGCAAGGTGATCGACGGCTACCGCTGGCTGGTCGAGCAGGGCTGCGTGGTGGTGCTCGGCCCGCTCATCTCCGACAACTCGATCGTCGTCCAGGACACCGCCAACGAGCTGGGCGTGGCCTGCATCGGCTGGACCGGGGCCCACCGTTTCGCGTCCGACTACTGCTTCACGGTCGCCAACGGCGACATCCCCACCGAGGGCGTGATGTGCGCCCAGTGGCTGGCGGCCCGGGGCATCACCAAGGTGGGGTCGTTCTGGGAGCAGGGCTCGTCGGGGCGCGACTACGCCGACTACTTCCGCGACACGGCCGCCCAGCTCGGGCTCACGGTCGTGCGGGAGGTCAAGCTCGAGCCCAACCCCCGGGGCCTGAAGGACGACCTGGCGATGATGCGCGACCTCGGCGTCGAGGGCATCTACTACGGCGGGTACGGCTACGCCACGTTCCACTTCGCCGAGGCGCTCAAGGCGCTCGACTGGGACCCACCCCGGGTGATGGGCACCGCGTTCATGTTCTATTCCAACTCCAACGCCTGGGCGCAGGGCTTGGAGGGCTGGCACGGCGTCGACCAGCTGGGCGAGGACGGGGCCAACCCCAACTACGAGGCGATGATCCGCCGGTTCGAGGCGCGGTTCGGGCGCACCACCCGCAACGTGGTGGTGGCGCTGGCCTACGACACCGCCCGGGTGGCGATCCACGGCATCGGCAACGCGGCGATCCCCACGCCCCGCCACGTCAAGGAGGGCATGGAGCGCATCCGCTGGATGCCGGCCACCAACGGCGGCCCGGGCACCTACATCCAGTTCGGCCCACACGACCGCAAGGGCTACAAGGGCGACTTCCTCACGATCCGCGAGCTGCGGGGCGGCGAGCTGCGCTTCGACGGCTACCACCGGCCGGAGTGGCCCTCCAACCGGTCATGACCCGCAAGGTCTACATCCACGAGCTGATCGACATCATCGGGCACAACCGGGCCCGCTACATGCACCACATGACGGCCAACTGGGTGCCGGTGGCGCGGGAGGAGCGCAACCAGCTCTGCTTCGGCGTCTGGGGCACGGTCGGCTCGACCGGCCGCTGGCCCGAGGTCGTCAACATGTGGGAGCTCGACGGCTGGGACGGCCTGGTCGCCAACTTCCGCCACGAGCTGGGGCACGCGTCGCTCCAGGACCCGGCGCTGGCCGAGTGGTGGGCGGCGGCGGCCTCGCTGCGCCGGGGCGGGATCGACCGGATCCTGGTGCCCGAGCCGGGCACCCGCTCGATCGACGACCTGGTCGCGGCGGGCGTGCGGGGCGAGCCGTACAGCCACGAGCTGGTCACGCTGCCTGCCGGGCGGGGCGCCGCGGTTCCTGGCCGCGTTCGCGGCCGAGGCGGTGCCGGCCCACGAGGCGCTGGGTCTCGACCTGGTGGGCGCGTTCCGGGTGGCGATGGTCAACGACTCCGAGGCCGTGGTGATCTGGGCGATCCCCGACTGGGACACCTGGGCCGAGGTCGAGCAGGCGTGGCTCGCCGCCGAGGCCGGCACCGGACCGCTGGCGGCGTGGCGCGCGGCGACGGTTGCCCTCGGTGCCGGCTGGCGCCGGTCGCTGCTGGTCGACGCCCCGCTCGCCCCGCTGCGCATCGGCCGCCAACCGGAGGCCGGCGACCGCCGCCCGCTCGACGAGATCTGAGGGCGTCATGCTTGTGGTGATGAGCACGGCTACACGATCTCGAACTGACAGCGGATCCGCACCGCCACGGCACTCAGCGCTGACAGAATCGGTACCTGCCGGCCGGCGGGCTAGAAACGGCCCATGAAGGTGTTCCTGACCGGCGGGACCGGGGCCGTCGGCCGCCCGACGCTGCCGCTGCTCGTCGCGGCGGGCCACGAGGTGACCGCGCTGGCCCGGGGTCCCGAGAAGGCGGCCGAGGTCGTCGCGGCCGGCGGGACGCCCGTCGAGGTCGACCTGTTCGACGCGGGCGCGGTCACCGCGGCGGTCGCGGGCCATGACGCGGTGGCCAACCTGGCGACCAGCATCCCGCCGATCGCCAAGGCGACCCGCCCGGCGGCGTGGGCGCCCAACGACCGGCTGCGGCGGGAGGCGTCGGCCCACCTGGTCGACGCCGCGCTGGCGGCCGGGGCGACCCGGTTCGTGCAGGAGTCGATCGTCTTCCCCTACCCCGACAGCGGCGACCGCTGGATCGACGCCGAGAGCACCGAGCCCGACGCGCCGGCGATCATGGCGTCCGCGCTGGCGGCGGAGGCCCAGGCCGCCCGGTTCACCGCCGGCAGGGGCGCGGGTGTGGTGCTGCGGTTCGGCTACTTCTACGGCCCCGGCCTCGCCCACACCGAGACGTTCCTGCGCCTCGCCCGCTGGGGCCTGGCCTACTCGGGCGGCGACGCGGACGGCTACACGCCGTCGATCCACGTCGACGACGCCGCGGCCGCCGTCGTGGCCGCCCTCGCCGCCCCGCCCGGCGTCTACGACGTCGTGGACGACCGCCCGCTCACCCGGCGCGAGTACGCCGCCGCGCTCGCCGAGGCCGCCGGCCGGTCCCGCCACCTGCGGGTGCCCGGGCGCCTGATCCGCTTCGGCGGCAGCCAGGCCCGGGCGGTGGTCCGCTCGCAGCGGGTCAGCAACCGCCGGTTCCGCGAGGCGACCGGCTGGGCGCCCCGCTGGCCCTCCGCCGCCGAGGGCCTGGTCGCCACGTGTGGCCGGGCGCGCTCAGTAGCGGTCGTCGGTCTTCAGCGCGTCGGGCACCCAGGACGGCGACCGGCGCTCCTTGAACGCCCGGAACCCCTCGACCATCTCCGGGCCGGACAGGCTGCGGTCCATGGCCATGCGGTCGTAGTGGCCGTAGTACTCGTGGAAGGTGCGCTTGGCCGCCAGCCGGGCCTCGGGTGCGGTGCGGCAGCACCACTCCAGCGCCTCGACGGCCTCGACCATGAGCCGGTCGTGGGGCACCACCCGGGCGACGAGCCCCCAGGCCTCCGCCTCGGCGGCGGTGACCGTCCGGCCGGTGAGCAGCATGTCCCGGGCCCGGGCCGGGCCGATCTGGCGGGGCAGCACCTGGGCGTAGTTGGTGTCGGCGATGCCCCGCAGCAGTTCCGGCGCCCGGAACGTGGCCCGGTCGCTGGCGACCGCCACGTCGGCCAGCATGGCGATCATCAGCCCGCCGCCCTGGGCCAGCCCGTTGACCGCGCAGACGATCGGCTTGGGCGAGCGGCGGATGGCGTCGAAGGGCGTGTTGTCCATGCCCAGCAGGCGGGGGAGGTCCGCCCAGCCGTCGTCGTTGCGGCCGCCCATGTCGCCCCCGGGCATGAACACGTCGCCGGTGCCGCACAGCAGCAGGCCGGCCAGCGAGTCGTCGGCGTTGACGTGGTCGACGGCGTAGCGCAGGCCGAAGTACATGGCCGGCGACAGGGCGTTGCGCATCTCCGGCCGGTCGACGACGACGTGGGCCAGCGGCCCGTGGCGCTCGAAGCGCAGGTAGGGCGTGCCCAGCCAGTCGCCCTCGGGCGGTCGCCCCGCAGTCACGGCCCCTCCCCGGGTGTTTGAACCGTCGTTCAGACTAGTGTATTCGGCCATGAGCGAGCGGGGGAGCATCACCGACGAGGCCGTCGAGCGCCTCCGGGCCCGGATCGGCGTGCCCGAGCCCCACCCCCTCCCGCCCCACTACACGGTGCCCACGACCGACGTGTTCCGCCACGTGGCGGAGGCCTACGGCGACGACAACCCCCTGTGGTGCGACCCGGCGTACGGGGCCGGCACCTGTTGGGGCGGACCGATCGCCCCGCCGCCGCTGGCCGGGGGCGACACTCTGGTCGGCGAGGACGAGGTCAGCGAGGTCGCGGCCGACAAGCGGGATCTGATGAAGGGCGACCCGCTGCGGGGCGTCCACGCCTTCTACTCGGCCTCCGCCCGGGAGTGGTGGGCGCCGCTGCGGCCCGGCCAGCGGGTCCGGCGGCGCAACGCCCTGGTCGGCGTGCTCGACAAGCCCAGCGACTTCGCCGAGCGGGCGATCCACGAGTGGACGGGCCAGGTCTTCCGGCGTCGAGGACGGTCCGCTGCTGTCGGCCCAGTACCGGCTCATGATCCGCACCGAGCGGACCAAGGCCCGGGAGCGGGGCCGCAACGACGACGTCGCGCTGGCCCCCTACAGCGACGACCAGATCGCCGCGATCGAGGCGCAGTACGCGGCCGAGCGGCCCCGGGGCGCCGAGCCCCGCTGGTGGGAGGACGTCGCCGAGGGCGATCCGGTGGGGCCGATGGTCAAGGGCCCGCTGACCGTGACCGACATCGTGTGCTGGCACGTGGGCATGGGGATGGGCCTCTACGGCGTCGCCCCGCTGCGGCTCGGCGCCGCCAACCGCCGCCGCATCCCCCGGTTCTTCCACCGCGACGACCAGAACGTGCCCGACGTGATGCAGCGGGTGCACTGGGACCCCGAGTTCGCCCGCCGGGCCGGCAACCCCACGACCTACGACTACGGCCGCATGCGCGAGACCTGGCTGATCCACCTGTGCACCGACTGGATGGGCGACGACGGCTGGCTGTGGAGGCTCGACTGCGAGTTCCGCCGGTTCAACTTCGTCGGCGACACGCAGTGGCTGTCGGGCCGGGTCACCCGCAAGTTCCTGGCCGACGGCGACCGCCCGGCCGTCGAGCTGGACCTGGTCGCCGAGAACCAGCGCGACGAGGTCACCACGCCGGGCCACGCCACGGTCCTGCTGCCCAGCCGGGAGCACGGGCCGGTGCGCCTGCCCGACCCCCCGGGCGGGGCGACCGACCTGCAGGGCGCGCTCGACGCGGTGGCCCGGGGCTTCGCTCGTGACTGACGCCTACGCCGGCGCCGACGGCCTGCGGGTGGCGCGGGACGGCGCGGTGCTGCGGCTCACGCTCGACCGCCCGGCCAAGCGCAACGCCCTTGACGAGGCGATGATCGCCGGCCTCGTCGCGGCGCTCGATGCCGCCGGCCGCGACGAGGGCGTGCGGGCGGTCGTGCTCGCCGGGGCGGGCGACCACTTCTGCGCCGGCGCCGACATCGTGGCCCGCAACGCCGGCGGGACCGAGGCCCCCCGCCCCCGGGTCGGGTCGATCCAGCGGCGCCTGCCGTCCGAGGCCCACCGGCTGGTGTCGCTCGTGCTGTCGGTGCAGGTCCCGGTCGTGTGCCGCGTCCAGGGCTGGGCCGCGGGCATCGGGTTCCACCTGGCGCTGGCGTCCGACTTCTGCGTCGCGGCCGACGACGCCCGGTTCTGGGAGCCGTTCGCCGAGCGGGGCTTCACGCCCGACAGCGCCGGGACGTGGCTGCTGCCCCGGCTCGCCGGGACCGTCCGGGCCCGCGACCTGCTGCTGCTGGGCCGGAAGCTGGCCGCGCCCGAGGCCGTCGAGTGGGGCCTGATCCACGCCGCGGTGCCGGCGGAAGACCTCGACGCCGCGGTCGACGACCTCGCCGGACGCCTGGCGGCCGGGCCGACGGTGGCGCTCGGCCTGACGAAGTCGCTGCTCCGGTCCGGGCAGTCGGCGACCCTCGACGCCCACCTCCAGGACGAGGCCATGGCGCTGGAGCTGTCGTCGCGCAGCGAGGACTTCCGGGAGGGCCTGGCCGCCTTCCGGGACAAGCGGCCCCCGAGGTTCACCGGCCGATGATCGCCTCGGCGGCCGAGGCCCGCGCCTGGGTCGAGGCCCACGTGCCCGCCCCCTGGCGGGAGGCGGCCGAGCGGGGTGGCGCCGCCGCCATCCGCCTCGTCCGCACCCGCGCCGAGTACGAGGCCTGGTACCCGACGTTCGGGGCGTCGGGCCTGGTCGTGCCCACGTGGCCGGCCGAGTACGGCGGGCTCGGCGTCACCCCCGGTGTCGCCAGGGAGATCGAGGCCGAGCTGGCGCCCTACAACCTCGGCCGGCTCAACCCGCTCGGGCTCAACCTGGCCGCGCCGGCCCTGTTCGCCCACGGCCGCGAGGAGCAGCGGCGGCGGTTCCTGCCCCCGATCGTGCGCAACGAGGAGGTGTGGTGCCAGCTGTTCAGCGAGCCGGGCGCCGGGTCCGACCTCGCCTCGCTCGCCACCCGGGCCGAGCGCGACGGCGACGGCTGGGTGCTCACCGGGCAGAAGGTGTGGACCACCTGGGCGCACCTGGCCGACTTCGGCGTCTGCCTCGCCCGCACCGACCCCGACCTCCCCAAGCGCCGGGGCATCACGTACTTCCTCGTCGACATGCACGCCCCGGGCGTCGAGGTGCGGCCGCTGCGCCACATGGGCGGCGAGGTCGACTTCAACGAGGTCTACCTCGACGGCGTGACGGTGCCCGACGCCCACCGGGTGGGCGAGGTCGGCGCGGGCTGGGCCGTGGCCGGCGCCACCCTGTCGGGCGAGCGCCAGATGGTGTCGGGGTCGGGCTCCGGCGGCGTCGACCGCATCGGCGGCGGCAGCACCCGCCGGCTGCTGGAGAGCGCCCCCGGCGCCGGGCCGGTCGCCCGCCAGCGCATCGTCGCCGCCTACGCCGAGGAGCGCGTCCGGGACTGGACCAACCGACGGGTGCGCGCCGGCGTGCGGGCCGGCCGGGCACCGGGGCCGGAGAGCTCGATCGGCAAGGTCCACCAGGGCGGCCTCAACCAGCGGATCCAGGAGCTGGCGGTCGACCTGCTCGGCGCGGCGGCCACGGCCTGGGAGGGCGGCGACACGCCGTACGAGGTCGCGGGCATGCTCCGCAGCCGGGCCAACACCATCGAGGGCGGCACCACCGAGGTCAACAAGAACATCCTCGGTGAGCGGGTGCTGGGCCTGCCCCGCGAGCCCGACCCCTGGCGCGACGCCGCCTGGCGCGAGGTGCCCCGCAGTTGAGCTACGCCGCCCTGCGGGTCGAGCGCCGCGGCCCGGTCGGCTGGCTGGTCTTCGCCCGCCCGGACGTCGGCAACGCCATGGACGCCGCCATGCTCGCCGAGCTGGAGCGGGCCTGGGCCGAGCTGGAGGCCGACCCCGACGTGCGGGTGATCGTCAACACCGGCGACGGCCCGGCGTTCCAGACCGGCCTCGACGTCGGCCAGCTCAGCCGCGACCCGCGCGGCCCTGCGGGAGCAGTCCCGCCGCACCCGTGACGCCGAGCTGCGCCTGACCGCCTGGCACTGCGGCGTCACCAAGCCGGTCATCGCCGCGGTCAACGGCACGTGCGCCGGGGGCGGGCTGCACTTCGTGGCCGACGCCGACATCGTGATCGCCGCCGCCGACGCCACGTTCCTCGACCCCCACACCTCGATCGGCCAGGTCAGCGCCTACGAGACGATCGCGCTGGTGCGCAAGTCGCCGATGGAGCCGATCCTGCGCATGGCACTCGCCGGACGCCACGAGCGGATCACCGCGGCCCGCGCCCACCAGCTGGGCATCGTCGGCCAGGTGGTCGACCCGCCCGCGGGGCTGCGGGACGCGGCGCAGGGCCTGGCCGAGCTGATCGCCCGGCGCGACCCGGCCCTCCTCGCCGCCACCAAGCGGGCCCTGTGGGCCGCGCTCGAACAAGGAACCCCGACATGACCTTCGCCTACTCGACCTACGAGACCCTGCTGATCGAGCGCCGCGGGCCGGTCGGCTGGCTGATCAACAACCGGCCCGACCAGCTCAACGCCATGAACAGCCAGATGCGCGACGAGTTCGCGGTCGCCTGGACCGAGCTGGACGCCGACCCGGACGTGCGGGTCATCGTGCACACGGGCGAGGGCCGGGCGTTCCAGACCGGCGTGGACGTGAGCGAGATCGCCGGCGACGGCGTGGGCATGGAGCGCTACCGGCGGTCGATGGAGGAGTGGGACGTCCACTTCACGGCCTGGCACCAGCGGGTGACCAAGCCGGTGATCACCGCGGTCAACGGGATCTGCGCGGGCGGCGGGTTCCACTGGGTGGCCGACGCGGACATCTGCATCGCGGCCGCCGACGCCCAGTTCTTCGACCCCCACACGTCGATCGGCCAGGTCGTGTCGCTGGAGGCGATCGGGCTCATGCGCAAGATCCCGGTCGAGGCGGTGATGCGGATGGCGTTCGTCGGCCGCTACGAGCGGATGCCGGCCTCCCGGGCCTACGAGCTGGGCATGATCAGCCAGGTGGTGGACCCCCCGGAGCGGCTGCGGGAGGCGGCCCAGGAGCTGGCCGAGACCGTCGCCCGCAACTCGCCGGCCGCGATGGCCGCCACCAAGCGGGCGCTGTGGCGGGCGCTGGAGATGGGCCTGACCGACGCCTGCAAGGCCGGGGCGGGCGACCTCGTGTCGATGTGGGGCCACCCCGACCAGGCCGAGGGCCCCCGGGCGTTCGCCGAGCGGCGCGAGCCGCAATGGCTTCCTCCGGGCGAGGCGCCGGCATGACGTGGACGCTGGCGGACCTGCTGTTCGCGCCGGATCCGCCGGCCGACCCTGCCTCGCCCGTGGTCCACGAGGGGGAGCGGGCCTGGTCGTGGGCCGAGCTGCGGGACCGGGCGGACGCCATCGCTGCCGACCTGACCGCGGCCGGCGTCGGGCCCGGCCACCACGTGGGGGTGATGCTGCCCAACGGCGCGGAGCTGATCGCCACGCTGTTCGGCGTGTGGCGGGCCGGCGCCGTCTACGTGCCGCTCAACCCCCGCCTGGGGGCCGACGACCTCGCCCACGCGCTGGAGGTCGTCGACTTCCGCGTTCTGTCCCCGGAAGTGGTCGCCAGGGCGACCACTTCCGGGGACAAAACGCTTGCCCGGACGCCCGGCGCCGCGCTCGTGTCGTTCACGTCCGGGACGACCGGGCGGCCCCGGCCGGTCGTGCTCACCCACGACGGCGTGCTCACGCTGCTCGACGGCGTGGTGGCCACGCTCCGGGGCTCGGGCGGCCGACCTGCCGCCGACCGGGCCCCGATGCCCAACCTCGTGCCGGTGTCGCTGTCCCTGTGGGCCGGCATCTACAACGTGCTGTTCGCGCTGCGGGTCGGGGCGCCGGTCGTGGTGATGGCGCGCTGGGACACCGTCGAGCTGGCCGGGCTGGTCCGCCGGTTCGGCATCCGCTCGACCGTGCTGCCCCCGGCGGCCATGACCGACCTGGTCGACGACCCCCGGGTCACCGACCTGGCGCCGCTGCGCTACGTCCGCAGCATCACCGCCCCGCTGTCGCCGCTGTCGGCCCGGCGGTTCCGGGACCGGTTCGGCATCGCCGTGCTCAACAGCTACGGCCAGACCGAGATCGGGGGCGAGATCGTCGGCTGGTCCGCCGCCGACTCGCGGGCCCACGGCGAGGCCAAGCTCGGGTCGGTGGGCCGGCCCCACGCCGGGGTCGAGCTGCGGATCGCCGACGGCTCGGGCGAGCTGGAGGTCCGCACGCCGGCGCTCAGCGCCGGGTACGCCGACGGCGGCGACCTGGGGGACCGGCTCACGCCCGACGGCTGGTTCCGCACCGGCGACGTGGCCCGCATCGACGGCGACGGCTTCGTGTGGATCGAGGGCCGGGTGTCCGACATGATCAACCGCGGCGGGCTGAAGGTGTACCCGGGCGAGGTCGAGGAGGTCCTGCGCCTCGACCCGGCGGTGGCCGACGCCGCCGTCGTCGGCATGCCGGACGAGCGGCTGGGCGAGGTGCCGGTCGCCTTCGTCGAGCCGGTCGCCGGCCGGGTTGCCCCGACTTCTGACGGTCTGTCAGGTTTGTGCCGGGAGCACCTCGCTCCCTACAAGGTGCCGGTGCGGGTCGAGGTGGTCGACGCCCTGCCCCGCAACGAGGTCGGCAAGGTGCAGAAGGTGCTGCTGAGAGCGAGCGGATCGTGAGGCTGAGCGAGACCGAGAGCGAGCGGGCCTTCCGGGCCGACCTGCGGGCCTGGCTCGACGCCACGCTGCCGACGCTGCCGCCCGAGCCGCCGTTCGAGGACTGGGCGGCCAAGCGGGCCTACGACACCGGCTGGCAGCGCCGCCTGTACGACGCCGGCTACGCGGGCATCTCGTGGCCGGCGTCCTACGGCGGCCGGGGCGCGACCCCCTCCGAGGAGCTGATCTTCCTGGAGGAGACCACCCGGGCCGGTGCCCCGTACGTGGGCTGCTGCTTCGTGTCCACCCTCCACGCCGGCCCCACCATCGCCGCCGAGGGCACACCCGAGCAGCGGGCCCGCTACCTGCCGCCGATCCTGCGGGGCGAGAACGTGTGGTGCCAGGGGTTCTCCGAGCCCGGCTCGGGGTCCGACCTGGCCTCGCTGCGCACCCGGGCGGTGCGGGACGGCGACGACTACATCGTGACGGGCCAGAAGATCTGGACCTCGCACGCCCAGGTCGCCGACTTCTGCGAGCTGCTGGTGCGGACCGATCCCGACGCGCCGAAGCACCGGGGCATCACCTGGATGGTCATGCCGATGGACACGCCCGGCATCGAGGTCCGCCCGATGCGGACGCTCACCGGCGAGAGCGAGTTCTCGGAGATGTTCCTCGACGAGGTGCGGATCCCGGCGGCCAACGTGGTCGGGAGCCGAGAACGACGGCTGGCGGGTCGCGATGGTGACGTTCGGCTTCGAGCGGGGGACCGCCTTCGTCAGCGAGCTGCTGGGGTCGATGCGCCTGGTCGCCGACCTGGTCGACATCGCCCGCAAGACGCCCGGCCGGGGCGCCGGCACCGCCTGGGACGACGACGCGGTCCGCGAGGAGCTGACGGTCGTGGCCGCCGAGCTGGAGGCCGAGTGGGCGCTGACCAGGCGTAACGTCTCCCGCGCGGCGCGGGAGGGCAACGCCGGGGTCGGGGGGTCGGTGTTCAAGCTCGCCTACCACGAGACCCGCGAGCGGATGGGCGCGGTGGCGCTGCGGCTGCTCGGCCGGGCCCGGCTGGCGCTGGACGACCCGTCCGGGCTGTCGCCCCGCCACCTCGACCACGTCGAGGAGACCTTGTACGCCCTGTCGCTGTCGATCGCCGCGGGCACGTCGCAGATCCAGCGCAACATCGTGGGCGAGCGCCTGCTGGGCCTGCCCAAGGAGCGCTGAGGCGAGCATGGACTTCGTACCCACCGACGAGCAGGCCGCCCTCCAGGCGGAGCTGCGCCGGTTCCTCGCCGACCGCATGACGCCCGAGACCCGGCGGGCCGCCGGCGAGCAGCCCGGTGCGGTCGACCGCGGGCTGTGGCGCGAGCTGGGCGGGCTCGGGGTGTTCGCCCTCACGCTGCCGGAGGCGGCCGGCGGGGTCGGGCTCGGCCTCGCCGACGCCACGCTCGTCTTCGAGGAGCTGGGCCGGGCCGCGGTGCCCGGGCCGCTGGTCGGGACGTTCCTCGCCGCCGGCCTGGCGGCCGGCGGCATCGACGCCTTGGCGTCCGGCGGAATCGACGCCCTGGCCGGCGCCGCGGCCGGCGACGTGGTCGTCGGGCTGACGCCCGACCCTCCCGCCGGGGAGCCCGCCTACGTCGAGCACGGCGCGGGCCTCGACGCGCTGCTGGTCGTCGGCGACGGGGGCGTGGCCCTGACGGCCCCGCCGGCCGGCGGCCGGCCGCTGGACCGGCCGCTCGACCCGCTCACCCCGGTGACGCTGGTCGCCGCCCTGCCGGCCGGCGAGATTGTCGGCGGCCCGGCCGCGGCGCGCGCCAGCTGCGGACCGCCGCCGCGCTGCTGGCGGCCGCGCTCCAGGTCGGGCTGGCCGACGCCGCCGTCGGCCTGGGGACCGCCCACGCCCTCGGTCGCGAGCAGTTCGGCCGGCCGATCGGCAGCTTCCAGGCCGTCAAGCACCTGCTGGCCGACGCCGCGGTGGCGGTGGAGGTGGCGCGGGCCGCGGTCCAGGCCGCCGGCGTCGAGCTGGACGACGCGGGCGACGGCGGCTCGCCCGCCGCGCACCGGGCGACCGACGCCGCCCGCATCGTGGCCTCCCGGGCCGCCGACCGGGCCACCCGGACCTGCATCCAGGTCCACGGGGGCATGGGCTTCACCTGGGACCTCGACGCCCACCTCCTCCTCAAGCGGGCGCTCGTCCTCGACGTCGGGGTCGGGTCGGCCGGTGCCTCACTCGACGCGCTCGCCGCCGCGCTCTGAGCGGCCGGGACGCGATGCCGGGTTTCCGGCGATGCTGAGTACGATCCGCACGTGCGGAGACGGACCGAACACGGCGGGCGTCGGCGCCGCACCTGGGGACAACGGCTGGGCCTGCTCTTCGGCTGCCTGGCGACCCTCTCGCTGGCGACCAGCGCGGCGGGGCTCGGGTACGTGCTGCGCAAGGCCGAGCGCCTGCCGCGCGTCCAGCTCGCGGGCGTGCTCGACACGCCGACCAACGCCGGCGGGCCGGAGAACTACCTGATCGTCGGCGTCGACAGCGCCGCGGACCTGCCGGGCGGCGACCCGGTTCGCATCGGGCGCGGCCCGGTCCTGCACTCGGACACGATCATGATCCTGCGCATCGACCCGGCGTCGCAGCGGGCGGCGCTGCTGTCGATCCCCCGGGACATCTTCGCCCCGATCCCCGGCACCGGGACGTCGCGGCGCATCAACATCGCCATCGAGCAGGGCGGTGCGCCGCTGCTCATCCGCACGATCACGGAGAACTTCGGCATCCCCATCAACCACTACGTGCAGGTCGACTTCGAGTCGTTCCGGGGCCTGGTCGACGCCATCGAGCGGGGTGCCGGTATACATCCCCCATCCGGCCCGGGACGAGGAGACCGGCCTCGACATCCCCGCGGCCGGGTGCCACACCCTCGACCCGGTCGAGGCGCTCTCCTACGTCCGGTCCCGGCGCTACGAGGAGCAGATCAACGGGCGCTGGGTGGAGGACCTGCGCTCGGACCTCGGGCGCATCGCCCGCCAGCAGGACTTCATCCGCCGGGCGCTCAGCCGTGCCATCGAGCGGGGGGCGCGCAACCCCGGCACCCTCGACCGGCTCATCGACGTGGGCCTGTCGGGCATCACGGTCGACGACCAGCTCACCGCGGGCGACATCTTCGACCTCGGCACGCGGTTCCGGTCGTTCGACCCCGACAGCCTGCAGACCTACGCGCTCAGCGGGACGCCCGACGTCGTCAACGGGGCCGACATCCTGCGGCTGAACGAGGGACCGGAGACCGAGGCCACGCTGGCGATCTTCCGGGGCGGCGCCACCGACGAGCTGCCGCCCGCCGCGGTGCGCCTCACCGTGCGCAACGGCACGGGGGTGGGCCGGCAGGGGGCCGACGCCGCCGAGGCCCTCCGGTCGGTCGGCTTCATCGCCACCGTGGCCGGCGACGAGCCGGGCGGGGGAGCCGAGGGCACGGTCGTGCGGTACCCGCCGAGCCAGGCCGCGGCCGCCGACCTCGTCTCCCGGTGGCTGGCGGGCGGCGCCAGGCTGGAGCCGACCGCCGACGCCGAGGGGATCGAGGTCGTCACCGGCGTCGACTGGGACGGCGTGCGCAGCGAGGCCGCCCCGCCGACGTCGTCGACCACCGTGGCCGGGCTGCCCGAGCCGACCACGACGACGCCGACGACGACCGCGCCGACCGGCGAGGAGCCGTCCGACGAGGACCTGCCGAGCACGTCGATCGACCTGTCCGCGCACGACTGTTAGGGGACCGTCGCGCGATCGGCCCGTGCGAACACCGTACGATCCGACAGATCATCAACCCCGTCGTCGCCCGGCTGGGCACCTATGCGTGGAAGCTGATCGGCATCGGCCTCGTGGGCTGGGCCGTGCTCAAGCTGCTCAACGCCCTGTGGGTCCTCGTGCTCGCCGGCGCCGTGGCGATGCTGCTCGGCCGGGCGCTCGACCCGATCGCCCGCCGGCTGCGCGAGCGGGGCTGGCGCCGGGGCCTGGTGGCGTCGGTGACGCTGTTCGGGTTCCTCATCGTGTTGGTCGGCATCCTGTCGCTGCTGGTACCCCCGATCGTGGCGGAGTTCTCCGACCTGGGCCCGACGCTGGAGGACGCCATCGACGACCTGGAGGACTGGCTGGTCAACGACAGCCCGTTCGACATCTCGCGGCGCGACATCTCCGACTTCCGGGAGCAGGCCCAGGATCGGGCGCGGGACGCGCTGCGCTCGCAGAGCGGCACGGTCGTGACCGGCACGGTGCTCGCGTTCGAGGTGGTGACCGGGCTGGTCCTGTCGATGATCACGACGTTCTTCCTGCTCAAGGACGGCGACAGGTTCTGCCTGTGGGTGCTCGGCTTCCTGCCCGAGGAACGCCGCCCGCTCATGCGCCGGCTGGCGGCGCGGGCCTGGCAGACGCTCGGCGGCTACCTCCGGGGCTCGGCGACGCTCGGCGTGATCGAGGGCTTCATCATCGGCACGACGGTCTGGCTGGTGGGCGGCTCGCTGGCGATCCCGGTGGCGGTGATCACGTTCTTCGCCGCCTTCGTCCCGTTCGCGGGCGCGGTGGTGGCCGGGGCCGTGGCAGTCCTGGTCACGGCCGTCACGGCGGGATTCTCCGACGGCCTGATCGTGCTGGTGGTGGCGGTGCTCGTGCAGCAGTTCGACAACGACCTGCTGGCCCCGATCGTCTTCGGCCGCTCGCTGAGCCTCCACCCGCTGATCGTCCTCGGCGCCATCGTGGCCGGCAGCACGCTGTTCGGCGCCTTCGGCGCCGTCCTGGCGGTCCCGATCAGCGCCATGACGATCAACGTCCTGGCCGAGCTGCACGCCCACAGCACCGAAGCGGACGACGAGGCCCAGCCCGACACCGAGGCCGAGCCGGCGCCGCCGTAGTTCTCTAGATGACCAATTCCAAGGGGTGAGGGTCCGCGGGTGACACGGTGAGGGGCCTTCACCGTCCGTCGTCTCGGGTGGGACTGAAGCGGTCGTCGCCCGGTTGGACCAGGCCCGATTCGTAGGCGGCGATCACGGCCTGCACGCGGCTGCGCAGGCCGAGCTTGGCTAGGACGCTGCTGACGTGGGTCTTCACCGTGGCCTCGCTGAGGTGCAGCTCGGCGGCCAGCTCGGTGTTGGACCAGCCGGCGGCCAGGCCCACGAGGACCTCGTGCTCGCGGTCGGTGAGGCCGGCCCGGGCGACGGCGTCGGCCATGGGGGTCGGGCGGGACCGGCCGGCGGCGCCGTCGAGCTCGACGTAGCGTTCGATGACCCGCCGGGTGACCGCGGGGGCCAGGAGGCTTTCGTGGCGGGCGACGGTGTGGATGGCCGCGATCAGCGGGTCGGGGCCGACGTCTTTGAGCAGGAAGCCGCTGGCCCCGGCCCGCAGGGCGTCGAACAGGTACTCGTCGTCGTCGAAGGTCGTGAGCACCAGCACCCGGGGCGGGGCGTCGCACGACGCGACGATCCGCCGGGTCGCCTCGAGGCCGTCGAGCAGCGGCATGCGGACGTCCATCAGCACCACGTCGGGTCGGGCGCTGGCCGCCGCCGCGACCGCCTCGAGGCCGTCGCCCGCCTCGGCCACCACCGCCAGGTCGGGCTCGTCGTCGAGGATCATGCGTAGCCCGGCCCGGATCATCGCCTGGTCGTCGGCCACCAGGACCCGGATCGTGGTCGCCCCCGCCGCGCTCACGGCCGGCCAGTCCGGTAGGGCAGGGTGGCCCGCACCGACCAGCCACCCAGGTCGCTGCGGGCAATGTCGAGGGTTCCGCCGCAGGCCGCGGCCCGCTCGGCCATCCCCCGCAGCCCGTGGCCCGAGGCGCTGAGGGCCGGGGTCTTGGCGCTGCGGCCGTCGTCGTCGACCGCGACCACCAGGTGGCCCGCCTCCTGCGCCACGCGGACCACCGCCCGTCGAGCCCCGGCGTGGCGCAGGGCGTTGGTCACGCCCTCCTGGGCGATCCGCACCGCGGCCAGCTCGACTTGGGGGTCGACCGCCGGGAGCGGGTCGGGCAACGCGATCTCGACCGCGAGCCCGACCGGCGCCAGCCGCTCCACGGTGCCCCGCAGGTCGGCCAGCGTGGGCTGGGGCGCCAACTCCACGGCGCGGTCGCCGTCGGGCGCCGGCTTCCCGGTGCGGTCGCCGTCGGCCTCCCGCAGGACCTGCACGGCGTGGCGCATGCCGGTGAGCGCCTCCTTGCCCGCGTCCGCGATCCAACCCAATGCGTCGACCGCCACCTCGGGCCGGCCCGGGGCCAGCCGCTCGGCCGCCTGGGCCCGGATCACGATGGCGCTCACATGATGGGCGACCACGTCGTGCAACTCGCGGGCGATGCGGGTGCGCTCCTGAACCACCACCTTCTGCGACTCGACCGCCCGCAACCGCCGCTGCTCACGCACCAGCGCCCCCAGGAACGTGGTGCCCGCCACCACGAACAGCGAGAACAACACCCGCGACCAGTCCGAAGCCGCGAGCCAGCCTCAGGTCGTCGAGGTCGGCGAACAACGCCCCCGTGCCGGCCAGGCACACCGCCCCCGCCACCAGCGGGCTGATCGAACCCGACTGCGCGACCAGGTACGCGACCGCCAGGATCGGCACCAGGTGGAACTCGGTGGTATGACCCAGCACACCCCCACCCCCACCGGGTCGACCCAGGTCATACAGCGGCAGGCCCGTCACCACCACATAGAGCGGCACCGCCAGCAGCAGCGCGACCGGCGGCACCATGCGCCGCAGCGTGAGCACCGCCGCCATCGCAAACATCGCCAGCTGGTTCTGACCCGCCGGCAACACCAGCGTCCCCCCGTCGCCCACCGGGGGCAGCTGCACCGCAAGCGTGGCCGCCGTCCAGCCCACCACGACCACGACACCCACCATCAGGTCCTGACCCAGGTCGGGAAGGCGACGCCACCACGCTGCGAGCTGGCCAGGCACCAGCTCACGCTAGCCAGCCGGCGTTCGCGGTACGTCGGCCGAAAGGCGGAACCACCCGCCAGGCACATCCATCCTTCGGACCAGCCGAAACGCCACATGCGACCGATGTGCCCCCGACCAGGGCACTCCCTACGTTCGCTCCATGGCGAGCACCCTCTCCCACCGCCGCCCGCGGCCGGCGCACTCCCACCGCCGCCGGCGGCCGGCACGGTCCCTGCAGGCCTTCCTCATCAGCGGGCTGGTCGGCGCCGCCCTCCTGGCCATCGCCGGCGTCACCACCATGACCGCGGCGGTGACCGACGCCCTCCGCGGCGCCCACACCGAGATCGTCCCACCGACCGGCGACCTCCCTCCGATCGCGGCCGCCGCCTACGTCGTGGTCGACGGCGACACGGGCGAGCCCCTGGCCTCCCTCAACGCCGACCAGCCCCGCCCGGTGGCCAGCCTGGTGAAGCTGATGACCGCCCGGCTGGTCCTCGACGCCGGGCGACTCGAAGCACACGGCGACCGTCCCGCCGCTGCAGATCACCGGTGACGAGTCGCAGGCCGGCCTCGAGCCCGGCGATCACGTGTCGCGAGGCGAGCTGCTGCAAGCGATGCTGGTCGCCAGCGCCAACGACGCGGCCCGCACCCTGGCGGTCGACGTAGCCGGCAACGAGCACAGCTTCGTCCGCATGATGAACGCCGAGGCGGCAGCGGCAGGCCTCGACGCCACCCGCTACGCCAACCCCGACGGCCTCGATGACCCAGCGCAGCACTCGTCGGCCGCCGACGTCGCCCGCCTCGCCCGCAACCTCATGCAGGACCCCGCCTTCCGCCGCATCGTCGCCGCCGAGAGCACCACGCTCAACGGCTCAGAGCTGCCCGCCACCAACGACCTGCTGGGTGCCTACCGGGGCGCCAACGGCATCAAGACCGGCCACACCGACGAAGCCGGCTGGTGCATCGCCGCCTCCGCCACCCGCGACGGCCGCAGCATCGTGGCCGTCGTCCTCGGCGCCCCCACCGAACAAGCCCGCGACGACGCCGCCCGCGCCCTCCTCGACTACGGCTTCTCCGTCGCCTAGATGAAAGTCGGCGCTGCTGTCTAGTCCGCCAGCGTCGGCTGCTCGGCCCTGGCCTGGGCGCGCTCGTTCTCCTCCTGCACCGCCGTCAGGACCGCCAGCATGATCTGCTGCATGTCGTCGTCGAGGAACTTGCGGGCCCGGAACAGCACCGCGGCGCCGAGGTACGACAGGGGCGACACCGCCAGCAGCGCGACGCGCAGGTTCTCGCCGTAGAGGCTGGAGATCCCGGCCACCACGAACGGGGCCGCGGCCTGGCCCGCCACCACCGCCACCAGGTTGAACGCGCCGAATCCCGTGCCCCGGAGGTGGGCCGGCAGCGCGTCCGTCAGGCCCGCCCGCAGGCTCGGGATCGCCATCGAATCGACGAACAGGCCGGCCAGCTGGAGGCCGAAGGCCGCCAGGATCGCCGGCAGCGAGTACTCCGCCGGCCGGATCAGGAAGCTGGCGGTGAAGAACGTCGTGCCCACGAACAGGAACACCCCCGGCAGCGCCAGGCGGCCGCCCCGGATGCGGGGGGCATAGCGGTCGGCCACCCGGCCACCGACGATGATGCCCGGCACCCCCGCCAGGATCGCCAGCGCCAAGAACCACGCCTCGGCGTCGCCCTCGGCGATGTGCAGGTTGCGGATGTAGTACTGCGACAGCCACGCCGAGATCGCCGTGACCGTGAACAGCAGCGCCGCCACCCCCACCATCGCGTAGCGCATCGTGCGGATGCGCATGACCGTGCGCATGTCGGCCCGCAGGCCGCTGACCATGTCCCGCAGGAACTGGCCGAAGCCGTTCTCGAACAGCCGCGCCTTCTCGCCCTCGGCGTGCTCGATCTCGCCCGCCCCCAGCGCCGCCATGAGGTCGGCCGTGCCCCGCTTGGGCTCGCGCATCCGCAGCACCAGCGCGGCCACGGCCAGGCCCGGCAGCGCCACGATCACCAGCGCCCAGCGCCACCCGAGGGCGATGCCCAGCCACCCGCCGAGGGCGACGCCCAGGCCGGTGCCGACGAACAGCATCGCCATCTGGATCGAGAACGCCTTGCCGCGCCGCTCCGGCGGGTAGTAGTCGCCGAGCAGGCTGGCCCCCGATGGCTCGCTGATCGCCTGGCCGAAGCCGAGCACCGACCGCAGGCCCACGAGCATCGGGAACGTCACCGCGGTCGCGCCCGCGGCGGTCAGGCCCGACCAGACGACGACCGTCTTGCCGATCGCCCGGCTGCGGTTCCAGCGGTCGGCCAGGTAACCGGCGGGCACGGTCACGATCCCGTTGAACAGGAGCTGGGCCGACAGGAGGATGCCGATGGCGAAGTCGCCCACGCCGAAGTCGGCCTTGAGCGGGTCGATCAGGCCCCGGACGATGTTCTTGTCGACCTCGTCCATGAGGACGACGAGGCCGAGGATCCACATCGGTTCGGTCAGCAGGCGGTGGCGGCGGTGGTCCCGGGACATGGTGGGAAGATTCTGCACTGCCACTGCATGCGTATGCTCGCCGGCGGACACGAGGGGGAGGAGCTTCGCATGACGTCGTCGGTGATCGAGGTGGCGGAGTCCGTCCGGCGGGGCGAGCGGCGGGCGTCGGAGGTGCTGGACGAGGCGCTCGCCGCCATCGCCGCCGGCAACGACGCGCTGGGTGCGTTCGTCCACGTGGACGAGGCCGGGGCCCGCGCGGCCGCCGAGGCGGTCGACGCCGCGGTCGCCGCGGGGCGCGACCCGGGCCGGTTCGCGGGCGTGCCGATCGGGATCAAGGACCTGGAGGACTGCGCGGGCATGCCCACCTCCAAGGGCTCGCTGCTCTACGCCGACCGCCCGCCGGTGGCCGAGGACTCGATCCACGTCGCCCGCCTGCGGGCCGCCGGGGCGGTGCCGGTGGGCAAGACCGCGGCGCCGGAATTCGGCACGCTCAACTTCACCAAGACCAAGGCGTTCGGCGTGGCCCGCAACCCCTGGAACCCGGCGCACACGCCGGGCGGGTCGAGCGGGGGCAGCGCGGCGGCGGTGGCGGCCGGCCTGGTCCCGGCGGCCACCGCGAGCGACGGCGGCGGCTCGACCCGCATCCCCGCCGCGTTCTGCGGGCTGGTCGGGTTCAAGCCCAGCTACGGCCGCATCCCCGCCCCCGGGGCGCCGGGCTCCGAGACGTCGGTCCGGGGCCTGCTCACCACCACCGTGGCCGACGCCGCCCGCCACCTCGACGTCACCGCGGGGCCCGACGACCGCGACCGGTTCTCGCTGCCGCGCCCGCCCATCGGCTACGAGGACGCCGTCGAGTCGCTGCCGGTCCGGGGGCTGCGGGCGCGCTGGTCGCCGGACCTCGGCTTCGCCCGCTGCGACCCCGAGGTCCGGGCGGTGGCCGAGGCCGCGGCCCGGGCCCTGGCCGAGGCCGCGGGACTCGCGCTCGACGACGAGCCGGTCGCCCTCACCGACCCGGTGCGGGCGTGGCTGGGCGCCGGGGCGATGGACCTGTGGCTGGAGCTGGAGGACGGCATGTGGCCGGGCGTGGCCGACGACCTCACCCGCTACAGCCGCAGCGTGCTGGAGCAGACGGAGAGCTACCCGCTGCCTCGTTTCGCCCAGGCCACCCGCCGGCGCGAGCAACTGGTGCTCGACGCGGCCCGGCTGTTCGCCGACGTCGACGTGGTGCTGACCCCCACCACGGCCGTGCCGGCGTTCGCTGCCGAGGGCCCGCCCCCGGCCGAGATCGACGGCGCCCCGGCCCCGCCGATCGGCGCCTCGGCCACGCCGTTCACGATGCTGGCCAACCTGTGCTGGAACCCGGCGATCTCGGTCCCCGCGGGCCTCACCGCCGCGGGGCTCCCGGTCGGCCTCCAGGTGATGGCCGGCCGCCACCACGACGAGATCCCGCTCCGCCTCGCCCGCATCTGGGAGGAGGCCCGCCCCTGGCCCCGAACCGTCCCGGCCTGAGCGCCGGCCCGAGGGTCACTAGTCGCGCCGGTCGCGCAGGAAGCGCTCGACCTCCTCGACGAGCGACCGGCCCGCCCCGCCGCCGTCGTCGGCGTCGTGGCGGCGCTCCAGCTGGCTGACGTAGTCGGACGTCTCGTCGTCCTCCTGGACCAGCTCGGTGACCTGGCGCTCGTAGGCGGCCGCGGCGATCTCGAGGTCGGTCGTCGGGACCCACATGCCGAGCAGCTCGGACGTGTGCTCCAGCAGTGCCAGCACGGCCTTGGGCGACGGTGCGGTGGGGACGTAGGTGGGCACGGCCGCCCACAGCGACGCCGCGGGGAGGCCGGCGTCCCGACAGGCGGCGGACAGCACGCCGACCACGCCGGTCGGGCCCTGGTACGTCGAGGGCCGCAACCCCAGCTCGCCCTGCAGGGCCGGGTCGCTGACCGTGCCCATCACCGGCACCGGCCGGCTGTGGGGCACCTCGGCGACCAGGGCGCCCAGGATGACCACCAGCCGGCAGCCCAGCTCCTGGGCCACGCCGGTGATCTGGGCGCAGAACGTCCGCCAGCGGAGCTGGGGCTCGGTGCCGAGCACGAGCACGGCGTCTCCGGCGTCGCCGGGGAGCCGGGCGGCGTAGATCTCGGTGGTCGGCCAGACGATGCGGCGGACGCCGTCGTCGTTGATCTCGGCCTGGGGCCGCGTCGACGTGAAGTCGAAGAACTCCTCGGGATCGACGTCGGCCACGAGCCGGCCGTCGTGGCGCTCGATCAGGTAGCGCACAGCACCGCTGGCGGCGTCGCCGGCGTCGTTCCACCCCTCGAATGCGGCGAGCAAGACCGGGCCGTCGAGGTCGGGTCGGGAACGCCAGCGGACGTGATCCACCGCGTCATGGTACGGG
The DNA here is from genome assembly GCA_963830865.1 of uncultured Acidimicrobiales bacterium. GTDB lineage: Bacteria > Actinomycetota > Acidimicrobiia > Acidimicrobiales > VFJN01 > ZC4RG19. The sequence continues at coordinate 304,176 of CAWHNU010000009.1, forward strand.
CACCGGCCCGCGACGGGGCCCGGTGCCCGCCGGGGTCAGGCGGCCGGGTGGGAGACGGTGGTGCTGACCTGCGGCGACGGCCCCGGGTCGCGCGCTGCCAGCCGGTCGAGCAGCGCCGCGACCTCGTCCTGGGCCCGGGCCCACGCGTCGAGCGAGCGCCGGGCGTTCGCGGCCGCCCCGGCGCCACCGAGGGAGGAGAGCACCGTGCGGAGGTCCATGCCGCAGCACGGTAAGCGCGTGGTGTAACGACCACTCGACACGCGCACGTGAGGGGCGCGTCACAAGTGCGTGAACGATGTCTCACGCCCGCACCCGTTTCACGTCGTTGCACCTGCATCTACTGTGATGACGTGCCCTCCCCCACGACACGCACGGTCGCCGAAGTGATGAGCTCGCCCGTGGTGACCACCTCGTCCGACGACACCGTGGCCGACGCCGCCACCCTGATGCGCGACCGGTCGGTCGGCTCGGTGGTGGTGGTCGACGGCTCGCGCCCGATCGGCATCCTCACCGAGCGCGACCTCGTCCGACTGGCCGCGGTCGGGCCCGCGGGCGACGGCGCCAAGGTCGGCGAGTGGATGACCGCCGATCCCGACTGCGTCGAGCCCGGCCTGTCCGTCCAGGAGGCGTTCGCGTCGCTGGGCGCCCACGGCTACCGCCACATCCCGGTGGTCGAGGGCGCGGAGCTGGTCGGGATCGTGTCGCTGCGCGACCTGATGCGGGTCGCCCAGATCCAGCCGGTGGTCCACCCGGGCCAGATCGAGGCGCCGCCCGGCCTGGAGGGCGTGATCGTCGCCGAGACCAAGGTCGGCGACGTCCGGGGCCTGGAGGGCTTCTACCACTATCGCGAGTTCTCGGCGATCGACCTGGCCGAGAAGCGCTCGCTGGAGGACGTGTGGTTCCTGCTGTTCGAGGGCCACCTGCCGACCGCGGCCGAGAGCCGGGCGTTCGCCGAGGAGGTGCGGGCGCTGCGCCAGCCGCCGGAGGTGGTGTGGCGGCTGCTGCCCGACATCGCGGGCGCCGGCGGGCCGATCATGGATCAGCTGCGCACGGCGGTGTCGCTGCTCGGCCACAGCCAGCGGTACCGGCCGTGGCAGGACATCACGCCCGCCGAGCTGCGGGCCAACGCCCTGGAGGTGTGCGCCGCGGTCCCGACGCTGATCATGGGCCTGCACCGGCTGGGGCAGGGCGACCAGCCGATCGCCCCCGACGCCGACCTCGGCTACGGCGGCAACTACCTGTGGATGCTGTCCGGCGAGACCCCCGATCCCGACCTGGCCCGGGCCGTCGAGCAGTACCAGCTGCTGACGATCGACCACGGGTTCAACGCCTCGACCTTCACGGCCCGGGTCGTCACGTCGACGGGCGCGGACCTCGCCGCGGCGGTGACCGCGGGCATCGGCGCCCTGTCCGGCCCGCTGCACGGCGGCGCCCCGTCCCGGGCGCTCGACCTGCTCGACGCCATCGGCACGCCGGAGAACGCCCGGCCCTACCTCGTCGAGGCGGTCACGCACGGCGAGCGGATCATGGGGTTCGGCCACCGGGTCTACAAGACGGACGACCCCCGCTCGCTGTTCCTGCGGGCGGTGGCCGAGCGCATCCAGGCGGAGAAGGTCGGCTTCGCCAAGCAGGTCGAGCAGACGGTCGTCGACGTCCTCGCCGAGCTCAAGCCGGGGCGGAACCTGTACGCCAACGTGGAGTTCTACGCTGGCGTGGTGATGGAACACACCGGGCTTCCCCGGGACCTGTTCACCCCCACGTTCGCGTCGAGCCGGGTGATCGGCTGGTGCGCCAACATCCTCGAGCAGGCGGCGGACAACCGGATCATCCGTCCGTCCGCCCGCTACGTGGGACCGCCGCCGCCCAAGCCCGTGCCCGACGCCGAATGACTCCCGACTGCTGACGACGCGGGCGCGCAGGGCGCCCGGGCGGAGCGACCCGCAATCGCATGACCTACAGCCTGGGGATCGATCTCGGCACGACGTACACGGCCGCGGCCGTCGAGCGCGGCGGCCGCGCGGAGATCGTCACGCTGAGCTACCGGATGACGTCCATCCCGACGGTCGCCGTCCTCGCCGAGGACGGCACGTTCGTGATCGGCGACGCCGCCGAACGGCGGGCGTCCGCCACGCCCGAGCGGCTGGCCCGCGAGTTCAAGCGCCGGGTCGGCGACCCGACGCCGCTGCTGCTCGGGGGCACGCCGACGTCGATCGACCGGCTCCTCGCCGAGGTGATCGGGCACGTCTACCGGGCGGTGTCCGAGACCGAGGGCGGCCCCCCGGCGTCGACGGTCGTGACGCACCCGGCCAACTGGGGGCCGTTCAAGCGGGACGTGCTGATCCAGGCGCTGCGCCTGGCGGGGGTGGCGTCGGCGAGCCTGCTGCCGGAGCCGGTGGCGGCGGCGACCTGGTACGCCCGGGCCGAGCGGCTCGCGCCCGGCGCCACGGTGGCGGTCTACGACCTGGGCGGCGGCACGTTCGACACGGTGGTGCTGGAGATGGGCGTCGATGGCGCCTTCGCCGTCCGGGGCCAGCCCGAGGGCATCGAGCGCCTGGGCGGCATCGACGTCGACGCCGCGGTCATGGGCCACGTGCTGCGGGTCCTGGGCCCGGAGGCCGAGCGCCTCGATCCCACCGACCCGGCCACCATCGTCGGCATGGCCCAGCTCCGCCGCGACTGCGTCGAGGCCAAGGAGGCGCTGTCGTCCGAGACGGTGGTCACGATCCCGGTGCTGCTGCCGACCCTGCGCGACCAGGTGATGCTGCACCGGCGCGAGCTCGAGGACCTGATCACGCCGCTGTTGGCCCCGACGATGTCGGCGCTGGTGCGGGCGGTGGCGTCCGCCGGCCTGGCCCCGGGCCAGCCCGACGCCGTGCTGCTGGTGGGCGGCGCGTCCCGCACGCCGCTGGTCGCGCGCGAGGTCACGACGGCCCTCGGCCGCCCGGTGGCGGTCGATGCCCACCCCAAGCACCCGGTGGCGCTGGGCGCGGCGCTGGTCGCCGGCGCCCGGGCGCCGGCGACCCGACCGGCCGGGCCTGCATCCGTGGGTGCGTCCGCCGGGGCGGCCGCCGCCGCGCGGTGTCGCCGGTCCGGTACCGGCTGCGAGCCGGCTGGTCGGCGGCGCGCCGCCCGCCGATCGCCCGGTGTGGCAGCCGCCGCCGGTGCGGCAGACCGCCGGTCCCGCCGGTACCGCCGGTCCCGGTGCCGCTCCGCCGGCGTGGCCGGCGCCTCCCGGCCGCGGGCCCAACGGCGGTCCCCCGACGCCGGGCGGTCCCGGCGGCTGGGCGCCACCCGGCACCGTGCCCCGCCAGCCGCCGCCGGTGCGCCCGGCCCGACCCGTGTGGCAGGTCCTGCTGCTCTGGGTGGCGGTCCTCGGCACGCTCGGGCTGCTGATCGCCGGGCTGGTGATCCTCGTCTCCGGCGACGGCAACGACGGTGAGGGCGCCGCCACCGACGGCGGTCCCGGCGGCACGACCGCAACCGGCCAGGTCGGCGGCCCGGCGACGACGGCGGACCCCGGCGGCTCGTCCGGCGCCCAGCTCGCCTGGACCTACGACCTCAGCGAGGAGACCAACGGGGCACCGGTGACCGACGGCCAGCGTGTCTACGTCGAGGACTCGACCGCCCGGGTGTCGGCGCTCGACATGGCGACCGGCACCGTCGCCTGGGAGGCCGACCTCGGCCAGGACGCCAGCGGCGTCACGCCGGTGTTGGCCGGCGACGCGGTGATCGTCAGCGCCAACGAGCCCTATTCGGTCCAGGCGCTCGACGCCGCCACGGGTGCGGTGCGCTGGAGCGTGCCCGACGTGTGGTTCTACGACCAACCGGTCGTCGTGGGCGACACGATCGTCGTGTCGATGGGCTACAAGGTCACGGCCCTGGCGCTGGCCGACGGCGGCGAGCTGTGGACGACAGAGCTCGCCGACGTCGACCAGGCGAACCTGTGGTCGGCCCAGGTCCTGGCCGGCGACGTGCTGGTGGCGGGCACCGACGACGGCCACGTGGTCGGCATCGACGCGGCCAGCGGCGACGTGCGGTTCGCGACCCCGGTGCCCCGGGGCGACGTGTTCGTGTGGAACGTCGTCATGGCCGGCGGGGTGGCGGTCGCCTACGACGAGGACGGGTTCGTGACCGGCGTGAACCCGGCGAGCGGCGAGGTGGGGTGGACGCTCGACATCGCCGCCCGGTTCGCGGGGACGATCGCGCCGCTCGGGGCCGATGCCCTGGTGGCGCTCGACTCGGGCGAGCTGGCGGTGGTCGACGTCAACGCCGGCGTGGTGAAGCAGCGCCTGAACGAGACCACGATCGGCCTGGTGGCCGTACCCGGCGAGCAGCCCCTCGCCGTGGTCGCGGGCATCGACGAGCTCCGGGCCCTGGGGCCGGACGGCGGCGTCGCCTGGACGGCCGAGCTGCCGTTCACCGGCGGGAGCATGGCGGCCGGCGGCGGCGCGCTCGCGGTGACCGACGGGGATGGCAACGTGGCGGGCTACCGTCTGACGCCGTGAAGGTCGAGATCGCCACCACGCTGACGCCGGCCATCGTCGACGCCATGACGATGCTGGTCCCCCAGCTCTCCACCTCCAACCCGCCGCCGACGACGGCCGAGCTGTCCGACGTGGTCGCATCCCCGGCCACCGATCTGTTCATCGCCCTCGACGACAGCGGCACGATCATCGGCACGGCCACGCTGGTGACGTTCCGCATCCCGACCGGCATGCGCGCCTGGATCGAGGACGTGATCGTCGACGAGAACGCCACCAACCGCGGGGTCGCCACGGCCATGACCAAGGCCATGCTCGACCGGGCCCGCAAGCTGGGCTGTGTGAGCGTCGACCTGACGTCCCGCCCGTCCCGCGAGGCGGCCAACCACGTCTACCAGAAGGTCGGCTTCGAGCCCCGGGTCACCAACGTCTACCGCTTCGACCTGCGGACCTCGTCGTAGCCGTCTCGCGTTTTGTCCGGGGACAAAACGCTTCTAGCCCGCGGCCGTGAGGGCCGCGACCGCGCGCCAGTCCTCCAGCCGCTCGTTCCAGGGCCGCTCGCCGAGGAGCGAGATCGCCACGTGGTCGGCGCCCGCGGCGAGCTGAGCCTCGACCCCCCGGGCCACCGCCGCGGCGTCGCCCCACGGGACCAGGGCGTCGACCAGGGCGTCGGGCTGGGTGGCGATGGCCTCGTCGTCGAAGCCGAGGCGGCGGAAGTTGGCCTGGTACTGCGGGGCCCGGCCGAGGAAGCCCAGCGGCACCCGGGCCGCCGCCCTCGCCCGCCCCGGGTCGGGCTCGACGACCGCCAGCTGCTCGATCGCCAGCGTCGTGTCGTCGCCCAGGCGGGCGCGGGCCTCGGCCGTGTACCGCGGGTGGACCAGCACCGGGAACGCTCCGGACGATCGGGCGGCGGCGAGGTCGAGCATCTTGGGGCCGAGCGCCGCCAGGACGCGCCGCGACGCCGGTACCGGCGGGTCCGCCGCATCCAGCTGGTCGAGGTACGCGGACAGCGTGGCGAACGGCCGGGGGCCGTGGGCGCCGCCCAGGCCGACCACGAGCCGGCCCGGGTGGGTGGCCTCGAGGTCGCGGTAGAGGTCGACGACGTCCGGCACGCCGAAGCGGACCACCGCGATGATCCCGCTCGCCACCCGGACGCGCTCGGTCGCCCGCACGACCTCGGCTAGCTGGTGGAGGCCGGCGAGCGGCCCGCCGGTGATCCAGATCGTCGAGTAGCCCAGGCCCTCCAGGTCGACGGCGTGGCCGACGAAGTCTTCGCCCTCGTTCGGCGCGACGACGGCGCCGAGCCGTCCCAGCTCGATCTTGGTCATGGCCCGGACCCTACCGCGCCCGATCCCCGAAACTCGGGCCGGTCCCCCCGGCCCGGGGCGCCACACTCGGCGACGTGACCGCAGCGAGCGAGATCTACGACGAGCGCATGGCCCGCGAGTACGACCGCGGGCGCCGTCTGCTGCCCGAGGCGGAGGACGTGTGGGCGCGCAGCCTCGACGGTCTGGTCGCACCCGGCGACCGGGTGGTGGACATCGGGGCGGGCACGGGCCGGTTCGCCGCGCTGTTCGCCCGCCGCCTCGGCTGCCGGGTCGTGGCCGTCGAGCCGTCGGCCGAGATGCGGGCGGCGGGCCGGGGCACGCGCACGACCGGCGTCACGTGGGCGGCGGGCGCGGCCGAGGCGCTGCCGCTCCGCTCCGGCGCCGCCGATCTCGTGTGGATGTCGTGCATCGTCCACTACCTCGACCTGGCCCGGGCGGGCCGCGAGGCCGCCCGTGTGATCGCCCCCGGCGGTCGCGTGGTCGTGCGCAGCGACTTCCAGGACCGCTACGACGAGCAGTTCTGGGCGCGGTGGTTCCCGGCGGCCCGCGCGATCGACGACGGGCGGATGCCGTCCGTCGAGGCCATCGCCGCCGCCTGGGCGCCGAGCGGCCTGCGCCTGGAGTCCCGCGTGCCGTTCCGCCATCCCGTGGCCCGGGACCTCACCGACCTGGCCGAGCGCTTCGCCCGGCGGGCCATCTCGACGCTCACGCTCATCAGCGACGACGACTACGCCCGGGGCATGGCCGCCCTGTGGGCCGATGCCCGCCGCGAGCCCGCCGCACCCGTCTACGCCGCGATGGACCTGCTCGTGTTCGTCCCCGACCGCCCCCGGCTGGACCTCGTGACCGTCGTGGTCGACGAGTACGACGCGGCGATCGCCTTCTTCGTCGGCATCCTCGGCTTCGACCTCGTCGAGGACGCCCCCGCCGGCTCCGGCGTCGGCCGGCCCAAGCGCTGGGTCGTCGTGCGGCCGCCCGGCGGCGGGACCGGGCTGCTGCTCGCCCGGGCCGACGGCGAGCGCCAGGCCGCGGCCGTCGGCGAGCAGGTCGGGGGACGCGTGGGCTTCTTCCTGCGGGTGGACGACGTACCGGCGGCCTACGACCGGCTGCGGTCCGCCGGCGTCGAGTTCGAGGGCCCGCCCCGCCGCGAGCCCTACGGCCGGGTGGCGGTGTTCCGGGACGTCGCCGGCAACCGCTGGGACCTAGTCGGCCCGGCGTAACGGCGGGGGTGTACAACATCGCCGTGGCCGACCAGAGCGACGTCCGTCGCATCGCCCTGTCGCTGCCCGAGGCCGCCGAGCGCGACGACCGCTTCGCCTTCGCGGTGACCGTGCGCGGCAAGCCCAAGGACTTCGCCTGGGTGTGGGTCGAGCGGGTCGATCCCCGCAAGGCCCGGGTCCCCCGGCCCGACGTCCTGGCGGTGCGGGTGGCCAACGAGGGCGAGAAGCAGATGCTGATCGCGTCCGACGGCGACAAGTTCTTCACCGAGCCCCACTACAACGGCTTCCCGGCCGTGCTCGTCCGCCTGCCGGCGGTCGACGTCGACGAGCTGGCCGAGCTGATCACCGACGCCTGGCGCTGCCAGGCGCCCCGGGCGCTCATCGCCGCCTACGACGAGGACGGCGCCCGGGGCGGCTGACCTCAGGTCCAGGCCCGGGGCGCCAGGAAGGCGTCGAGCTCGACCCGGCCGGCCAGGTTGTCGACCATGCCGACGAGCGAGGCGAACGAGCACTCGGCGACGACCTCCAGGATGCAGCCCGTCGTCAGGCCCGCCCGGGAGACGCGCTCCACGGTGGCCGCGTCGATCTTGCCCCGGTCGAGCACGAGCGAGCGGGCCAGCTCGTAGACCGCGGCGCCGGTCTCGTCCGTCGGGGCCTCGCCCGAGCGCATCCGGTCGATCTCCGCATCGGGCACGCCCAGGTTGCCGAGCACGGTGGAGTGGAAGGCGACGCCGTAGGCGTTGTCGACCGCGACGCCGACGGCCAGCCCGGCGGTCTCCCGGAGCACCGGGTCGAGGCCGCCCGAGCCGACGGCCCGCCGCAGCCCGTCGAACCCGGCGAGCAGCACGGGCGACTCGGCGATCGCCGCCGCCAGGTTGGGGACGAAACCGATGTCGCCGGCGATGCCGTCGTACAGCGCCCGGGAGCCCTCGGGGACCGTTTCTGTGGTGTGGATGGTGAGGTGCATGGCCCGCAGCATCCGACCCCGCCCGCCGCCCGGCGATTCCCCGGCAGGGAAGCGACGGGCCGCCCGCCGCCCCGTAGGGTGCGGCCATGTCGGCGCAGCGATCGGTGCTGGAGGCCCCGGCCAACTTCGGCGACGTGCTCCGCTACTGGCGGGGCGTGCGGCGCAAGAGCCAGCTCGACCTGGCCTCGGACGCGATGACCACGCCCCGCTACGTGAGCTTCGTCGAGACCGGCCGGTCGCAGCCCAGCCGCCAGATGGTCGTGCGGCTGGCCCGGGCGCTCGACGTGCCGCTGCGTGAGCGCAACGGGCTGCTGCTGGCGGCGGGCTACGCCCCGCTCTACTCCGGCGAGCCGCTCGACGGGCCCCAGCTGGCCCGGGTCGACGCCGCCCTGACCGCGATGCTCGACCAGCACGAGCCGTTCCCGGCGGTGGTGATGGACCGCCGCTGGGACGTCCTGCGCACGAACCGGGGCGCCGGGGACCTGTTCGGGCGGCTGTTCGCCGGCGAGCCGCCGCCGGAGCCGGCCAACGTGCTGCGGCTGTTCATCGAGCCCGGCCCGGTCCGGGACCGGGTGCTCAACGCCGACGCGGTGGCCGCCGGCCTGCTGGAGCGGGCCCGCCGCGAGGCGGTCGCCGGCGTGCTCGACCCCGAGACGGCCGACCTGGTCGACCGCCTGCGCCGGCGGCCGGAGGTGGCCGCCGCGCTGGCCGACCCGGACGCCTCGGCCCCGGCGGCCCCGGTGATCGACGTCCGGTTCCTGATCGACGGCACCACGCTGGCGTTCTTCTCGGTCGTCTCGTCGCTCGGCACGCCGACCGACGTGACGGCCCAGGAGCTGCGGGTCGAGGCGTTCTTCCCGTCCGACGAGGCGACCGCCGCCGCCTGGCGGGTGATGGCGGGTGGCTGACCGCCGCGCCGAGGTCCTCGCCGGGCTCCGGGGCCTCGACGGCAAGGACAGGTTTTTTCTACGCGGTATCGGTCGCCATAGCGACCGATACCGCGCAGAAAGGCGCAATCGCCCATCCCGTGCCCCAGCGGCCCCCGCCGAGCGGCCCCGAGCTAGAGCGGCGCCGGCGCTTCCACTGAGCCGCCGCCCGGATCGGCCGGCTCCGGGGGGAGCTTGCGGATCGGGTCGCCCGGCCGGACGGTGCCCGGCACGACGACCTTGGCGTTCATGCCCCGCAGGCGCAGCTCGCGCCCGAGCGGCGAGTTGACGAAGCGCATCGCGTCCTGGCCGAAGCGGGCGACGAACTTGGCGCACCCGGTGTGGGGTTGTGGGGTCACCTCGATCACTGCGGTGCCCAGGCCGAGCCGTGTGCCCGGAGGCAGGTTCTCGACGCTCAGGTCGAGGTCGACGTGCAGCTGGTCGCCGGCCAGCGCCCGGCGCTCGGGGTCGATCGCCACCAGCGTGGACAGCCGGGCACCGATGACGTTGAGCTGCATCTCCGGGTGCGGGCCCCCGTCCGGCGTGCGGCTGCTGCCCCGCTGCGACCACGTGTCGCCGACCAGGCCGGCGGCGAGGTCGAGTCGGCCCTCGGCCAGGACCTCGCGCTCGTCGACCGCCGGACGCCGGACGACCAGCTCGACGGTCCCCTCGTCCCGCGGCGCCGACCGGAGGTGGTCGAGCGCAGCCTCCAGCTGGGCGGTCGTGAGGTGCTCCACGTCCCGCAGCATCCCGGAAAACGCCCGGGCGAACCAGTGAGTTTGTGTCACAGCGAACGGGTACTGAACCCGGGATGACGGCCTCCGAACCGGGGTGGGCTTCGAATACCGCACCGATAGCCTCCTCCGGGACCACCAACCGAGCCGATCGCAACACGCGGCGGCGGGGGAGGGGAACCCCATGACGACCGCGACCCGGCCGGCGGCGGCGCCATCCGACCTGCGCACCCGCTACCGCGAGGTGCGCAGCTTCACGGAGGCGCTCGCGGAGCCCCTCTCCGCCGAGGACCAGACGGTCCAGACGATGCCCGACGTCAGCCCCACCAAGTGGCATCGGGCCCACACGACCTGGTTCTTCGAGACCTTCGTGCTGAGCCCGCACGTGCCCGGCTACGAGGTGGTCGACCCCGCCTACGGCTTCCTCTTCAACTCCTACTACGAGGCCGTCGGCCCCCGGCACGCCAGGCCCGAGCGCGGCCTGCTGACCCGGCCCGGCATCGCCGAGATCGCCGGGTATCGCCGCGCGGTCGACGAGGCGGTCGACGACCTGCTCGCCGCCGGCACCGCCCCCGAGGTCACGGGTCTCATCGAGCTGGGCGTCAACCACGAGCAGCAGCACCAGGAGCTGCTGCTGATGGACATCAAGCACGTGCTCGGCACCAACCCGCTCCACCCCGCGTACGCGCCGCCGGGCGACCGCCCGGCCGGGGTCGCCTCCGGCGGCTGGCTCGAGCACCCCGGCGGCATCGTGGCCGTCGGACACGACGGCGACGGCTTCGCCTACGACAACGAGGGGCCCCGCCACGACGCCCTGCTGCGCCCGTTCGGCATCGCCCGCAGCCTGGTGACCGCCGGCGACTGGCTGCGCTTCATCGCGGACCGGGGCTACGAGCGCCCCGACCTGTGGATGTCCGACGGCTGGGCCACCGTCAACGCCGAGGGCTGGTGCGCCCCGGCCTACTGGGTCCTGGAGGCCGACGGCTGGCTGGTCCAGACCCTCACCGGCCCCCGGCCCGTCGACCCCGCCGAGCCGGTGGTCCACGTGAGCTGGTACGAGGCCGACGCCTTCGCCCGGTGGGCGGGCTGCCGGCTGCCGTCCGAGGAGGAGTGGGAGGCGGTGGCGGCCGCCGACCCTGCGATCGCGGCGGGTGCGCCGGCTCCGGGCCTCGACGCCGACGGCCTTGCCGGCCCGGGTCTGCACCCCAGCGCCTGCGGCGCCGCCTGGTACGGCGCCGTGTGGCAGTGGACGGCCAGCCCCTACTGCCCCTACCCCGGCTTCAGTCCGGCCGCCGGGGCGGTCGGCGAGTACAACGGCAAGTTCATGGTCAACCAGCAGGTCCTGCGGGGCGGGGCCTGCGTCACGCCTGCGGGCCACACGCGGGCGACCTACCGCAACTTCTTCCCGCCGGGCTCCCGTTGGGCGTTCAGCGGACTACGTCTGGCGGTCGACCGGTGACGGTGCTAGCACCGGGCAAGGTGGAGATCGACGTCCACCTCGTCCCCGACGATCTGCGCCGGGCGCTGCGGCGCGATGCCCGCGTCGGCCTGACGGCCACGCCCAAGTCGATGCCCCCGGTCTGGTTCTACGACGACCGGGGCTGCGAGCTGTACGAGGCCATCACCCGCACGCCCGAGTACTACCCGTTCCGCACGGAGCGCGACCTGCTGCGCCGCTCGGCGGGCGAGATCGCCCAGGCGGCCGGCACGTCGGTGCTGGTCGAGCTGGGCTCGGGCACGTCCGAGAAGACCCGGGTGCTGCTGGGCGCCATGGCGGCGAGCACGTCCGGGCTCACCGGCTACGTGCCCTTCGACGTGGCCGAGGCGACGCTGCGGGCCGCGGCCCAGACCGTCGTCGACGAGCTCGGGATCGGGGTGCACGGCGTGGTCGGCGACTTCCACGAGCACCTCGACGACATCCCCCACCTCGACGGCGCCCGGTTGGTGGCCTTCCTGGGCAGCACGATCGGCAATTTCGCGCCGCCGCAGCGGCACCGGTTCCTGACCGAGCTGGCGGCCATGCTCGATCCCTCGGACCGGTTCCTGCTCGCGACCGACCTGGTCAAGCCGGTCGACCGGCTCCTGGCGGCCTACGACGACGCCGCCGGGGTCACCGCCGCCTTCGACCTCAACCTGCTGACCGTTCTCAACCGCGAGCTGGGCGCCGACTTCCGCGTCGGCGCGTTCGAGCACCGGGCGGTGTGGGACGCCGAGAACCGCTGGATCGAGATGCAGCTGGTGGCCCGGGAGGCGCTCGTCGTCGACATCCCGGGCCTCGACCTCGCCGCCGAGTTCGCCGAGGGCGAGGCGATGCGCACCGAGATCAGCGCCAAGTTCACCTTCGACCAGGTGCGGCGCGAGCTGGCGGCCGTCGGCATGCAGGTGGCCGGCCTGTGGACCGATCCGGCGGGCGACTACCTGCTCACCCTGGCCCGACCCGCGGCCGAGGCGTGACCAGCGACCCCGAGCGGGTCGTCATGGTCCAGGTGGCGGTGCCCGCCGACGAGGCTGAGCTGGCGTCGGACGTCCTGTGGCTGGCCGGCGCGACGGCCATCGAGGAGCGTGCCGGCCCGCACGGCGTCGTGCTCGTGGCCGCAGCCGAGGGGGGCGGCGCCCCCCGCACGCTGCTGGCCGCGGTCGGTCGGCGCTGGCCGGTCGAGACCGTGCCCGCCGATCTCGGCGCCGCGCTCGACGCCTGGCGCCGGCACGCCCGCCCGATGCGGGCCGGTCGTAAGCTGCGGCTGGTCCCGCCGTGGCTGGCGCCCCCGCCCGAGCCGGGCCGCGTCGACGTGCTGATCGATCCCGGGCGGGCGTTCGGCAGCGGCGCGCACGTGTCGACCCGGCTGGCCCTCGCCGCGGTCGAGTCGGTCGTCACCGGCGGCGAGGCCGTGCTCGACGTCGGCTGCGGCAGCGGCGTGCTCGCCCTGGCCGCGCTGGCCCTCGGCGCGGCCCGGGCGGTCGGGGTCGACATCGACCCCGCGGCGCCGCGCGGCGACCGTGGCCAACGCCGCCAGCAACGGGCTCGCGGATCGCGTCGCGGTGGCGGGAGCGGTCCGGGGACGCCACGACCTGGTCGTAGCGAACCTGCTGCTCCCCGACCAGGAGGCGCTGGCCGGCACGATCCTCGCGGCGCTGGCGCCCGACGGGTCGCTCGTGGCCGGTGGGGTGCTCGCCAGCCAGCGCGACCGGCTGGTGGCGGCCTACGGGGCGGCCGGGCTGACGGGCGGGCCGGCGGCCGAGCTGGTCGAGGACGGCTGGCTGGCGCTCACGTGGCGCCGGGCGCCGGCGGGGCCGTGACCTCCTCGACGGCGACCACGGCCGCGGTCGGGATCGGCCCGTAGACGTGGGGGAACGCCTGGCCCGGCCGGCTCTCCTCCCAGCGCAGGTCGCCGACGGCGGCCGGGTCGAGCACCAGCAGCGTCAGCCTCCCGGCGCCGGGGAAGTGGCGGGCCAGCGTGGCGCCGAGCTGCGCCCGCGTCGAGCAGTGCACGAAGCCCTCGGCGGCGAGGCTGGGCGGCGCCACGGCCCCGGACCGCTGGGCCTCCGCCCACGCGTCGGGCGTCGTGATGTGCAGGATGTCGCCGGGCCCGGCCATCACGCGGGACCGAGCCGGTAGACGGGCCCGTCGAGCGACACGACGTAGACCTCGCCGTCGTTGTCGGCGGCGAACGACACGGCGTTGGCCGCCGTGGCCTCCGCGTACGTGTGCTCCTCCGTCGTCTGGCCGCCCGACGCCCGCAGGGCGCGGATCGTCCCGTGGCAGTAGTCGGTGAACAGGAAGGCGCCGCCCAGGCCGGGGATCGCGGTGCCCCGGTAGACGACCCCGCCGGTCACCGAGCAGCCGTCGGCGTGGCTGTACTCGTAGACGGGCAGCACCGCGCCGGCGGGGTTGGCGCCGCCCTCGAACGGGTGGGTGGCCTCCATCTGGTCCCAGCCCAGGTTGGCGCCCCGGCCCCCGCCCTCGGCCGCCGGGAGCAGGTCGATCTCCTCCCACTGGTTCTGCCCGACGTCCGCGATCCACAGGTCGTCGGTCTCCGGGTCGAAGGTGTAGCGCCACGGGTTGCGGACGCCGTAGGCCCAGACCTCAGGGGCACCGCCCTGCCCGTCGGCGAACGGGTTGTCGGGCGGGATCGAGTAGTTCTTCCCGCCGCTGGGCGTCGTCGGGTCGATCCGCAGGATCTTGCCCAGCAGCACCGACGTGTTCTGCCCGTTGGCGAACGGGTCGCCGGCGGCGCCGCCGTCGCCGAGGCCGAAGTAGAGGTAGCCGTCCGGCCCGATCTCGATGTCGCCGCCGTTGTGGTTGGCGAACGGCTGCTCGACGCCCAGCAGCTCGCGGCGCGAGTCGGTGTCGACGGCGTCGCCGTCCGTCGTGTAGGCGATGACGCGGCTGTCGCCCTTGGGGGCGATGCTGTAGCTGACGTAGAGCGTGCCGCCGTCGTCGGAGAACTCGATGTCGAGCAGGCCCTGCTCGCCGCCGGTCACGACCTCGCTGCTGATGTCGAGGATCGGGTCGCCGACGGTCCCGTCGGTCACCGGCCGGACCCGGCCCGCCCGCTCGGCCACGTAGAGGACGTCGGAGTCGGGCCGGGCGGTCAGGGCGATCGGCGTGTCGGCCTCGAACGCCGGGGTCAGCGCCAGCTCGAGGCTGTCGAGCGGGGCCTCGGCCGGCGCCTCGTCGGCCGGCGCGATGGTCTCGGTCGGCTCGCTCTCTGTCGTCGGGTTGGCCAGGCCCTCGTCGTCGTCGCCGTCGTCCCCGCCGCCGCACGCCGCGGTGCCGGCGACCAGAGCGGCCGCCAGCAGCAGCGCACCGGCGCGACGGGGGACGGGCAGAGCGGCGGTGGGTCCCATGAGCGGGCAAGCTAGCGCTACGGTCGACCGCCGTGACGATGGACCCGGACCTCCGCAAGCGGGCCGAGGAGGCGCGCGGCTTCATGCCTCCCGACGAGGGCCTGGCGCTCTACGAGGCGGCCGCGGGGGTGGCGGTGAGCGGCCCCCTCCTCGAGGTCGGCAGCTATTGCGGCAAGTCGAGCATCTACCTCGGCGCGGCGGCACGGGACCGGGGCCGGCTGCTGTTCGCGCTCGACCACCACCGCGGCTCCGAGGAGAACCAGCCCGGCTGGGAGTGGCACGAGCCCGACCTGGTCGACCCGGCGGTGGGGCTCATCGACACGCTGGGTTGGTTCCGCCGCACGATCTACGACGCCGGGCTCGAACCGACCGTCGTCGCGGTCGTGGGCCAGTCGCCGGCCGTGGCCGGAGCCTGGGCGACCCCGCTCGCGTTCCTGTTCATCGACGGCGGCCACGGCGTCGAGCCGGCCCGCCTCGACTACGAGCTGTGGACCCCGCACGTCGTGCCCGGCGGCCTGCTGGCGATCCACGACGTGTTCCCCGACCCGGCCGACGGCGGCCGGCCGCCGTACGAGCAGATCTACCTGCCGGCGCTGGCGAGCGGGCGGTTCCGCGAGGTGAGCGCGACCGGGTCGCTGCGGGTGCTGGAGCGGCTGCCGGAGTAGCCCCTCGTCGCGTTTGATCCCTGGAAACGGTCGCCAGGGCGACCGTTTCCAGGGACAAAACGCGGGGGTGAGGGGACGGTGGGGGCCGGCCCTCATTTCCGGTTGGGGGCATTGCTGGGGGCACGAGGAACGGCATCTACTCCTACCCATGCCTGTCGTCGCCTCGGTGCGGTCGGCCCTGACGCCGCCGGAATGTCGGGCATTGGCCCTGGTCACGGCAGCTCTCGCGACGTTCGGCCTCTACGGCGCCGTCGGGCGGGTGCCCGGCACGGCCGAGTATCTGCTCACCGTCTCGGTCCTGGCCGGGACGATCTTCGTCCTGCGGCGGCGTCCCCTACCCGGTCTGCTCGCCGAGGCCCTGTCCGTCGTCGCGGTCCTCCACCTGGCCGGGGGACTCATTCCGGTTGGCGACGATGTCCTCTACAACGCCTCGCCCGGATGGGACCTCCTCCGCTACGACCACATCGTCCACGCGCTGGCCGTGTTCTGCGGAACCCAATTGGTGTGGGAGCTGATCGTCCGCCCGGCCACCGGCCCCTTGGACAGCCGCCCTCTGGTCATCGTGTGCGCCCTCGCCGGTGTCGGGCTGGGTGGCGTCAACGAGACCATCGAGTTCCTCGCCACCATGGCCCGCGGCGGCAGCCACGCCGGCGGCTACATCAACACCGGCTGGGACCTCGTCACCAACCTCGCGGCCGCCGTCGCCGCAGCCTTCGCCCTTCGCCGTCGCCAGCATGCTGGCGGCCCAACCCGGGGATGATGCTGGCGCCCGAGCGCGGTGTGTGGCTGTCGGCAGCCGGGTTCCTGGTGCTCGCCGCCGTGGTGCTGCTCGCGGGGGCGGCGACGCCCGGGTACGACCCGCAGGTGGACACCGTCAGCCGGCTCGGCTCACCCGGCCAGCCCTATGCGGCGGTGGTCCGGATCACCATTGCGGCCAACGGGCTGCTGATCCTCCTCGTGGTGCGGCGTCAGGGGCTCGGCGCGGGATTCGTCCGGTTGGCGGGGGTGGCGGCCGTGGTGGCCGGAGTCATCCCGAAGGATCCGCCCGACGTGGCCGCCACGCTGGCGAGCCACATCCACGTCGGGGCGGCGGTCGGCGGCGTCGCTGCTCTCGTCGTGGCCATGCTGGTGGCCGTCCTGTCCGACCCCCGGCCGCTCGTGCGGAGAACCTCGGCCGTGGCGGCCACTCTCGTCGTAGCATCGGCGGCGGTCTTCCCCTTCACCTGGGGCACTCCCGCCTATGGCGTGCTCCAGCGGTTCCTCCTGGCCGTCACCGCCACCTGGCTCGTCGCGTTTTGTCCCTGGAAACGGTCGCCAGGGCGACCGTTTCCAGGGACAAAACGCGGGGGTGAGCTACTCGCGGTCGGTCACCGAGCTGTCCGCGTCCTCGGCCTCGAACGCCGCGGGCAGCAGGTCGTCGTGGCGGGTGAACAGCCCGCTGGCCCTCGATCCGCCGGCGAGGGCGTCGGCGGCGAGGACGACGGCGGAGGCCGTGTAGGTCGAGCGCTCACCGCTGGGGAAGCGGCCCTCGTCGGGGAACACCGTGCCCGTCCAGTAGCGCCCGTCGTCGGTGCGGTAGCGCTGGGCCCAGCCGAACAGCTCGCGGGCCTCGGCCCCGTTGCCGACGGCCAGGTTGGCCATCGCGTACTCGCAGGTCTCGGCCACGGTGACCCACGGCCGGTCCGACACGCAGCGCACGCCACACCGGTCCATCACGAAGGCGGACCGGCGCTCGGCCAGCCGCTCCCGGCCGGTCTCGCCCAGGATCACGCCGGTGAGCACCGGGTAGTACCAGTCCATCGCCCAGCGGTGCTTGGGCGAGAAGGCGTCGGGCACGTGCCGGATGACGTGGGTGAGCCGGGCGACCGACAGCTCCCAGTCCGGGCGCTCCCGGCCCAGCAGCTCGGCCAGCGCCACCGCGCAGCGCAGGCTGTGGCAGATCGACGACGAGCCGGTCAGTAGGGCGAACGACCACGGCGTGCCGTCGGCGTGGCGGGCCCACAGCACCTCGCCCCGCGGGGTCTGGAGGTCGAGCACGAAGTCGATCGCCCGCTCGACCACCGGCCACATCGCCTCGGCGAAGCCCCGGTCCTCGGTGCACAGCCAGCGGTGCCAGACGCCGGCGGCGACGTAGGCGATGACGTTGGCGTCGAGCTTGTCCTGCTCGACCCGGTCGTCGAGGTAGTACTGGTGCCAGGCGCCGTCGGCGCGCTGCAGGTTCGCGAGCCACTCGTACGCCCGCTCGGCCTCGGCGTGGCGGCCGCCCAGCGTGAGGGCCATGGCCGCCTCGACGTGGTTCCAGGGATCGGCGTGGCCGCCGGGGAACCAGGGGATCATGCCCGAGGGCAGTTGCCACTCGGCGATGGCGTCGACCGTCGCGTGCAGGTCGGACGCGCCGACGATCCCGGAAACGTCGCGCAAGGTCACGTTGCTGCCGGCTTCCGGGCGTAGACGACGACGCTCTTGCCGATGACCGGCGTGAGCACGCGGTCGGCGGCCCGGGTCGCCCGTGACCAGGGCCGGGCGCCGCCGATGTCCCAGCACAGGACCTGGTGGTAGGCCCGGACCAGCGCGTGATCGTCGTTGGTCGGCCCGACCGCGCACTTGAGCCACCAGTAGGGGGCGTGGAGGCCGTGCTCCTTGTGGCTGTCGTACGGCTCGACCCCGGCGGTGACGAGCCGGTTGCGCAGCTCGGCGATCGTGTAGATGCGGACGTGCCCGCCCGGCACGAACGGGGCGTGGTACTCGTCGCTCAGCGCCCAGCACACCCGCTCGGGCAGGAACGCCGGGACGGTGGTGGCGAGGGTCCCGCCGGGGCGGAGCACACGGACCAGCTCGCGCAGGGCGCCGGCATCGTCGTCGATGTGCTCGAGCACCTCGGCCGCGATGATCCGGTCGAAGCTGGCGTCGGGGAACGGCAGCGCGGTGGCGTCGCCGCGGGCGCACCCACTGCTGGCCGCGCCCGGCAACTCCCCGGCCCCGGACATCGCGTTCGCCATGGCGGCGACGTCCTTGAGCTCGGCCTCGTCGTAGTCGAATGCGGTCACCCGGGCGCCGCGGCGCAGGGCCTCGAACGCGTGGCGCCCGGCGCCGCACCCGAGGTCGAGCAGGCGGTCGTGGGCGCGGAGGCCGAGCCGGCCGTAGTCGACGGTCAGCATCAGCGGCGACCGTGCTCGCGCTCGTGCTCGGCCAGACGGACGCGGTACTGCTCGACGGTCTTCTCTGCGGTGTGGCGCCAGGACCACTGGTCGACCACCCGCTGGCGCCCCGCGGCACCGACGGTGGCCCGGAGGTCGTCGCGCCCGAGCGCCCAGCGGATCTTCGCGCCCAGTGCGTCGCTGTCGCCCGGCGGCACGAGCAAGGCGGTCTCGCCGTCGCGGCCGACGACCTCGGGCAGGGCGCCGCCGGACGTGGCCACCAGCGGCGTGCCGCACGCCATCGCCTCGATGGCCGGCAGCGAGAAGCCCTCGTAGAGCGACGGCACGATGGCCAGCTCGGCCTCGGCGTACAGCTCGATGATGCGCTCGTCGGGGACGCCGGTCACGAACGTGACCACGTCCTCGAGCCCGAGGCGCCGGATCGTCTCGTCCGAGCGGCCGCCGGGCTTGCGCTTGCCGATCACCACGAGGTGGGCGTCGTCGCGCTCGGTGCGGAGCTTGGCCAGCGCCTCCAGCAGGTAGGCGAGGCCCTTCATCGTCACGTCCGCGCTCGCGGTGGTCACCAGCCGGCCGGGGACCGGGGCGACGTCGGGCAGCGGGCGGAACAGGTCGATGTCGACGCCCACCGGCACGATCGCCATGCGGTTGGGGTCGACCCCGTGGTCGGCGGCGATGTCGTGGAACGAGTTCTCCGACACGGTGACCACCCGCTGCATCCGCTGGGCCACCCGGGTCTGCATGTTGGTGAACGAGTACCAGCGGCGGAGCGTGAGCCGCCGGTACCAGCCGTCCGCGTGCTCCATCTCGAGCCGGCGGTCGACGGTGATCGGGTGGTGGATGGTGGCCAGCACCGGCAGGCCCTCGCGCTCGATCGCCAGCAGCCCGTAGCCGAGGCACTGGTTGTCATGGACCAGGTCGAACTCGCGGACCCGGGGGCGCAGGTGCCGCCAGGCCCGCAGGCTGAAGGCGAGCGGCTCGGGGAACTGGCCGAACGAGAACGAGGTGACCTCGACCAGATCGGTCCAGTCCTTCATCTCCCACAGCCCGGGCATCCGCATCGGGAAGTGGTCGTTGTAGATGTCGAGGCTCGGCAGCTCGACCAGCGGGATGCGGTCGTCGACCAGCGGGTAGGGCTGGCCACCGAGCACCTCGACGTGGTGGCCGAGGTTGGTCAGGGCCTTGGCCAGATGGCGCACGTACACGCCCTGGCCACCAACATGGGGCTTACCCCGGTAGGCCAGCAGCGCGATGCGCAGAGGTCGTTCCTCGGCGTGCATTCCCGCTACCTTTCCGTTCGACTGACCGCACGGTCAATTCCGCGTCGACCGTGCTTCCCGCCGTGCCCGCCGAAGGGGTGGTGCCGCGGCTGGCGGGTCAGGCTAGCGCCACACAGTCGTGGGCTCGAACACGGCGTGCGCTCCCGCACCTACGCGACCAACCGGTAACCACGCCCCGCAGGTCACGGAGGTGTCGAACTCGTGGTCGTGGTCGTCGGGGCGATCGTCGTGGTCGTCGACCCGGTTGTCGTGGTCGTTGGATCGGGCGGAGGCGGATCGGTGGGGGGCGGTTGGGTGGGCGGCGGCGGATCCTGCTGTTGCGTCGGCGTCGTCCGGGTCGTGGGCGTGCGGGGCCGGGTCGTGGTCGTCGGCTGGGTCGTCCGGGTGGTGGAGCCGGTCGCCGCCGTCGTCGACTCCGGGGCGGTCGAGGCCGACGCCGACGTGCTGGTCCCGCCGGTCGAGGACGTCGACGCAACCGTCGTCGTGGTGACGCCCCCGACCGCGATGCCGTCGCCGCTGGCGCCGCTGCCGACGCCGAGCGCCACCGCGAATCCGCCGAGCAGCACGATCGCGAGGCCGGCGCCGATGGCGCCGACGACGACCCGGGGATCGGTCGAGCGGCCGGAGCCGTCGCCCTTGTCGCCGCGCTTGTCCTTGTCGGGACCGAGGTCGAACTCGTCGTCGGACCGCTGGCTCTTGAGCCGCCCGTGGGCGGTCGAGCGGGTGCCGAACGGGTCGGTGTCGCTGGCCGTGAGCCGGCTGAATTCGTCCTCGGCGCCGTCCGGCTCGTGGCCGATCGCCAGGCCGGCCGCCGCCGTCGCCCCGGGTCGGGGGGCCAAGAAGGGGTCGTACGCCGCCGGGTCCTCGACCTCGCCGCCCCAGGGCTGCTCCCAGGGCGCGTCCCACGGGCGTTCCTGGGGCGGGCCCGGCGGCGGTGTGTCCCACAGCGCGGGCGGCGGTGCGCCCTCGTCCCACTGCACCGGCACGGGGGCCGGGTCCTTGTCCCAGCCGGCTGCGCCGTCCCGATCGGGCTCGGGGGCCCACGGGTCGCCGCCGGTCCACCCGGCGCCGTTGTCGCCGGCGAGGGTGAGCGGGATGGCGTCGGGGTCCCAGGCCTCGGGCGGCGCGCCGGCGGGCGGCCCGTCGCCCGGCTCGGCGACTGCCGCCACGGCACCGGCGAGATCGGCGGGCGGCGGCCACAGCGGGGCGACGATCGGCGCGCCGAGCGAGTCGAACGCGGACGCCGGCAGCGCCGGGGCCGGGTCCTCCTCGCCGAACAGCGCGGCCCCGAGGCCGACCGTCAGCTCGGGCATCGGGTCGGCCACGATCGGCAGCCCGATCCGCTCGCTGATCAGCCGGGTCAGCAGCGGGATGCGGGACGAACCGCCGACCAGGAGTGCGACGTGCACGTCGGAGATGGCGAGCCCCGCGTCGTTGATCGTGTGGGCGATCAGGTCGACGGCGGTGATGAGGGCGGGGCCGATGGCCCGTTCGAGGTCCTCGCGGGTGACCTGCACCTGGGCCCGGGCGTGGGGGAGCGCGACATCGACGATCGCCTCGTGCTCGGTCGACAGCCGTTCCTTGGCCGCCCGGCACGACGCCCGCAGGCGCCGCAGGGCGAGCATCGTGGCCTGGTCGTCGTCGCGCACCTGCGACGTCACGTCGCCGATCGAGGCCTCGACGTGCGCCAGCACCGCGGCGTCGACGTCGACCCCGCCGAAGTCCGCCAGGCTGGCGGACTCGCCCACCAGGTCGAAGCCGGTCTCGGTCCGGCGGACGAGCGTGACGTCGAAGCTCGTCCCGCCGAAGTCGATGACCGCCACGGTGGTGTCGAGGGCCAGCTCGACGTCGTGGGTGAGCTTGGCCATCGCGGCGATGGGCTCGGGAACCAGCATGACCGGGCTGGTGGTGACCCGCCCCGAGGCCCGTTCGAGCAGCGGCTCGACGGCGCCGCTGTGGCGGAGCGGATAGGTGAGCACCAGGTGCCCCGGCCACTCGCCGGGTGCCGCCGTCCGCTGGATCGTGGTGCCGATGAGCGCCTCGGTCAGGGCGTAGGGGTCGACCAGCTGGCCGTCGATGACGATCGGCTGGGTCTCGGCCTCGCCCAGGCGTGCGGCGATGCTGCGGGCCACGAGCGACGGCTCGAACCGGCAGGCGGCCTCTGCGGGCTCGCCGACGAGCATCGACCCGTCGGCCCGGGGGAGAGCGACGGCCGGCATGGTGGTGGCCGTCTCGCCGAGCGCGCAGGGCTCGACGCGCGCGCGCCCGGCGCGCGGCGGCCGAGCACGTCGACGCTCCGAGGTCGACCCCCAGGCTGTAACTCATCGGTCGTCTCCCACCCAGCTTGCCTTGACACAGAAACGTAACAACTTGGCCCCGATCAGGGAACAGCTCACGTGGCTCCGACGGGCGAAATCACCCCGTTTCTGCAGGATTTTCACGCTAGTGAACGCTCTCGGTGGGGATCGGCTCTCGGTCGGCGGCCTGGTCCGACGAGCGACGCCGCGGGGGCCCAGCCACGAACCACCCGAGCGCCAGACCCGCGATCGCGACGGCCAGGGCCGGCGCCAGCCCCCAGCGCGTCGCCAGCGTAGTGCCACGCCGGAGCTCGACGGTGTCGTGCAGCACCCGTTCCTGCGACACGGCCGTCCGCTGGTGGACCCGGCCGTCCGGCCCGACCACCGCGCTGAACCCGGTCGGCGCGACCTGCAGCACCCAGCGGTCGCTCTCGATCGCCCGCATCCGCGACGAGGCCACCTGCTGGGTCTGCACGAGGGTCCCGGTGAACGACGAGCCGTTGGTCGGGTTGAGGACCAGCTCGGCCCCGTTGCCGACGCCCTCCCGCACCCGGTCGCCGAAGAAGATCTCCCACGAGATCGCCACGCTCATCCGCCCGGCGGGCGTGTCGAGCTCGGCGGGATGCTGCCCGACGATGGCGTCCCGGGACGTCAGCGCGTCCCCACCGAACGGGCCGATGAGCCATCGCAGCGGCACGTACTCGCCGAAGGGCACGCGGTGGACCTTGTCGTACCGGTCGACGACCTCGCCGTCCGGCCCGTAGGCGACGGAGGCGTTGAGGAAGTGCTTGCGTCCGGAGTCCTCGACGGCCCCGATGACGAGGGTGGTCTCGAGCCGCCGGGCCAGCTCCTGGAGGTCGCGCTCCTCGCGGGACCCGGCCAGCTTCTCGACGTCGACGACGTCTTCGGGCCACACGACGAGGTCCACGGGCGGCTCGATGTCCCGGCTGGCGTCGAGGTGCCGCAGGAACACCTTGTGCTCGTCGGTGTCGATGGCCCGGGTCCCCTGCTCGCCACCCCCCTGCACGAGGGCGACCCGGAGCGAGTCGACCCGGTGCGCGCCGGGCCCGAGCACCCCGACGACGAGGGCGACGAGCACGAGCGAGGCGGCGACGCCCGCGGCCAACCACCGCCGGCGCAGCAGGGCGGACAGGCAGATGCCCCCGATGACGGTCACCTCGACCAGCAGCAGCGCCCCGCCGATCCGCAGCACGGGCGCCAGCGGGCCGCCGGCCTGCCCGATGGCCAGGCTGGAGAGCGGCACGCCGCCGAACGGCCACGACCAGCGCAGCAGCTCGGTCAGCGCGATGGCCCCGGGCAGGGCTATCCACCGCCCCGGCGCCCGCGCCGGCACGATCACCATCGCCAGCCCCAAGAGGGCGGAGTAGGCGAGGGTGGCGATCACGGAGCCGGGCGCCGTCAGCTCGATCATCCACGCCAGCGACGGGACGTAGAGCCCGACACCCACCGCCGTGCCCCGGCGCCAGCGCGACCACCGCGGCCGGTCGGCGATCAGCCGGTCGAGCCCCGCGACGCCGACGAACGCCAGCGGCCACCACCCCCACGGGGGCAGCGCCGCCGCGATGGCGACGCCGGACGCGAGGCAGGCGAGGACGGTCACGGCACGGCGCATGGCGGGCCCGATGATCGCACGCCGCCCGTCCACCCACCCAAGCCGCGGCCGTCAACCGCGCCGGTCACACCGGCCGGCGGACCACGGTGTCGAACGTGCGGATCTTCACCTCCTGGAACCCGGCGGCCTCGTACATCTTGCGCGGCCCGCGGAAGTTGGGCTGGGTGCCCACGCCCGGGTTGCTGGGGTAGGCCTCCACCGCCTCCGCGCCCCGGGCTGCGGCGTCGGCCAGCACCCTCGCCAGGAGCTGTGGGGCCAGGCCGTGGCCCTGGTACGGCCTGGCTATCGCGAAGCACGCCACCGTCGCCGTCGTGGCGTCCTGGCCGTCGCCCCGGCGGAACAGCGTCGTGTTGCCCCGGAGCGACACGTTGACCCAGCCGGCCGGGCGGCCGTCGACGTAGGCCAGGTAGCCGAACGCGTATCCCCGGCGCAGCAGGTCGATCATCTTGCTCGCGGCGTTCGGTCCAGTGGTCCAGCGGCATCGCCACCTGGCCCGGCTCCAGCTCGTGGGGCTCCAGGCAGTAGCACGCCGAGAAGTGGGGGGTGCCGACCGCCATGTCGTGGTCGAAGTAGTCGAGCCAGTCGTCGAGGCGGTCCTCGGTGACCGGGTGGATCTCGACCTCGCCGATCGTGTCGAGCCGCTCGGCCCCGCCGGTCATGCGGGCCTCGCCCTCGTAGGTGTTCCTCACCGCCATGTCCCCGTACGGCAGCTCGGGGTGCTCCGCCCGGAGGTGCGCCAGCCCCACCTTGCCGTAGGCGTCCAGGTCGTCGGCCTCGAGGAGCGTCCCGCACATCATGCACGGTCGCTGGATCATTGGCGCCTACTCGGCGATCGGTTGCGCGGCCGGGTGGAACGGGCCGTACGTGAACGACTCGATCGCCGGGTCGCAGTCGCCTCGCCAGTCGAGCGCCCGCAGCTGGTCGACGCTACGGCGGCCCGTCAGCGCCCGCACGAGCTCGAACGGCGAGCCGGACAGCACCAGCGGGGCATCCTCCGCGCCCCAGCGCGCCCCCGTCGCCGCCTCGACCCCGACCGACAGGCCGTTCTCGGCCGTCACCCCGACGAACAGGGGAGCCACGAACGACAGGCCGACGTCGACCGCGTGGCTGTCCCGGTACCCCGCCGCGCCCAGCGCGGTGCGGATGTCGTGCTCGTGGGTCACGACGTCGAGCACCGCCTGCCGGCCCGACGGTCCGATCTGGTCGAGCAGGCCCTCGAACGCCGGGGCCGCCTCGTTCCACTCGGCCACGATCTCGTCCACCGGGAGATCCCGGCGGGCGTCGACCTGCGCCGCCGTCCACGGCTCGGTGGCGACCCCGTCTAGCCGGCCCGCCAGCGCGTCGTCGACAACCCCCGCCACGTGCGCGACCACGTCGTGCACCGTCCACGCGGGACACGTGGGCACCGCGGCCGCCGAGCGCGCCGCGTCCAGCCCCTCGACCAGCGCGCCGATGCGCTGCCGGCACCCGGTGTATGCCGCTCCCACCTCTCCCACAACGACTCCCCTCGCCTCGAACTCAACCCCGCCCACCGTACACCAGTTCGCCATACCCTCACGACGCCAGCACGAAGTGCGCCACGATCCGCTCCCGGGCCGAGTGCTTCGGATGGCAGGCGAACAGCGTGGCCGTGTACCCCGGGGTCTGGTCGACGATGTGCATGGCCTCCGGGGTCACGACCTCCGTGGACACGAGGGTGTAGGTCCACGTGCTCCCGTCGGCCATCGTGAACACCAGCGGGTCGCCCGGCGCCAGGAGGTCGAGGTCGTAGAACGGCCGCGTGTGGGTGACCCGGTGCCCGGCCACGACGACGTTGCCCAGCTGGCCCGGCAGCGCCGAGCCCGGCCAGTGGCTCGGCCCGCGGTCGATCGCCGTCAGCGTGACGCCCTCGTGCAGGTCCTGCTCGACGCCGATCGTGGGCAGCGCCAGCGTGCCGTGGACGACGTCCGGGGTGGGGGCGTGCGGATCCGCGGGCGCGTTCTCCGGGGCCGGCAGCCCGACCGTGACCGGCGGCGGGGGATCGGTGGGGACCGGCTCCTCGACCAGCGTGGTGGTCGTCGTCGCCGGCGCGGCCGCCGCCGTCGTCGCCGGCGCGGCCGCCGTCGCCGTCGCCGTCCGCCCCCCGTCGGGGGCCGCGACCGCCCAGGCCGCGACACCGACGCCCGCGGCCGCCAGGAGGGCGGCCGCGGCGCCGAGGAGGATGCCGTGCAGGACGCGGCGGCGCAGCGTCATGGCCCGGTTGTAGCACCCAACGCCCGGCCGGCGGCCGCCCGAGCCCCCCGGATGCAGGCCGGGATGCCGACCCCGCCCACCCACGACCCCGCCAGGGCGACGCCCGGCGCCACCTCCGCCAGGCCGGCCTGCAGGGCCGCCACGGCCGGTAGGTGGCCGGGCCGGGGCTGGGGGAACGACCGTTCCCACCGGCTGACCCGGACCTCGACCGGCGCAGCCCGCAGGCCCATCGTCGTTCCCAGGTCGGCCAGGACCGCCGCCACCAGGGCGTCGTCGTCCAGTGCCAGCGCCCGGTCGTCGCCGTCCCGCCCGACCGACGCCCGCAGCACGGTCAGGTCCGGGTTCACCGCCAGGTGCGGCCATTTGGACGTGACCCACGAGCACGCGGTCAGCGCCAGCCCCGCCGACTGGGGGACCAGGAACCCCGACCCGTCGAGCGGCCCGTCGACCGCGGCCCGGGGCACCGCCAGAGCGACGAGCGCGACCGAGGCGTGCTCGATGCGGGCCAGTACGTTTGCCACGTCCGGGGCCACGCCGGCCAGCAGGCGGGCGGTCGCGTACGCCGGCGTCGCCAGCACCACGGCGCCGGCCTCGACCGCGGAGCGCCGCGTGGCGTCGTCGTCGCCGGCGCCGTCGCCCGCCACCCACAGCCGCCAATGACCGCTGCCGGCGCCGCCACCACCGGCCGGCTCCAGGCCGGTCACCGCCGCGCCCGTCCGCAGGTCGTCGCCCAGCGCCGCCGCCAGCGCGCCGGTGAGCTGGCCGACCCCGCCGGTCGGGGCGAGGAACACCGGCCGTCCCGTGTCGATCGCCTGGGCCCGCAGAGCGGCGGCGGACCGCATCAGGCTCGGGTCGTCGGGGTCGAGGTCGCGCGCCGCCGCCAGCTGGGCCGCGCTGACTTGGAGCGACAGCCGGTCGCAGTCGCCCGCGTAGATGCTGCCGACCAGCGGCGCCACCAGCCGGTCGAGCACCTCGTCGCCCAGCCGGCGCCGGACCAGGGCGCCGACGCTCTCGTCGCCGGGCGGCCGGTCGTGGCCCTGCGTCAGGTCGTGCCGGGCGGCCTCGACGCCGGCGGGCGACAGCAGGCCCGACGCCGCCATGGCGTCGAGGTCGGTCGGGACGCCGAGAAGCTGCTCGGCCGGCAGGCGCCGCAGCGCCCCGTCCCACCACACGTACGCGCTGCCGGTCGCCGGGCTGACCAGCTCGGACTCGATCCCCACCTCGGCGCACAGGTCGACCGCCTCGGGCACGCGTGCCAGGAAGGCGTCGGCCGCCTCATCGAGCGGCCCGCCGGCGAACGGCGACGTGCGGATTTTGCCGCCCGGCCGCTCGCCCGCCTCGACGACCACCACCCGGGCGCCCCGACGCCGGCCCTCCCAGGCCGCGGCCAGCCCACTGATGCCCGCCCCGACGACGGCGAGG
This sequence comes from uncultured Acidimicrobiales bacterium, assembly GCA_963830865.1. Classification (GTDB taxonomy): domain Bacteria; phylum Actinomycetota; class Acidimicrobiia; order Acidimicrobiales; family VFJN01; genus ZC4RG19. Next base: position 331,364 of record CAWHNU010000009.1, read on the forward strand.
TCCACCCGCCCCGCGGGCCCGGCGTCGCTCACACCGCCCGGATCCGGTCCGCGAGCGCCGTCATCACCGCCGGCTCGTCGTTGATGGAAGCGGTGCGCGCGAACGCGAGGCCCAGCCCCTCGGCCACGCCCCGGGCCTCGATGTCGAGGTCGTACAGCACCTCCAGGTGGTCGGACACGAAGCCCTGCGGGCAGACCAGCACTCCCTCGGCCCGTCCGGTCGCGCTCAGGTCCCGGATCACGTCGCACACGTCGGGCCCCCGCCACGGGTCGGGCGTCCGGCCGGCGGACTGCCAGGCCAGCGCCCAGCCGTACCAGCGGGACAGCCCCGCCCGGGACGCGATGGCCGTGGCCGACGTCCGCAACTCGTCCGGGTAAGGGTCGCCCTCCAGCACCCGCTCGGGCAGCGAGTGGGCCGTGAACAGCACCTTCGTCCGGGCCGGCAGCTCGGCGAGGGCCCCGCGCACCCGGGCCGCCTGGGCGTCGATCCACGGGTCGAGGTCGTGCCACGCCTCGATCGGCGTGTAGGCGACGCCGTACTCCGCCGCTGCCTTGGCCGCCCGGTGGTGGTACTCCGCCACGGACCCCCGCGAGTAGTGGGGCGCGAGCACCAGGCCGATCAGCCGGTCGGGCCGGCCGTCGTCGTCGGGGTGGGCGAGCGCCGCGACCGCGTCCTCCACGAACGGCGGGGCGTGCTTGTTGCCCAGCCCCACCCGCCAGCCGCCGTGCTCGGCCGCGTCCAGCGCACCGGCGATCGCGTCCACCTGGGCGCGGGTGCGCTCGGCCAGGGGAGACACACCCCCGATCGCCTGGTACCGCGCGGCCAGCTCGGCGAGCTGCTCGGGGGCGGGGGCCCGGCCCCGGCGGATGTGGGTGTAGTAGGCCTCGACGTCCGCCGGCGACGCCGGCGTCCCGTAGGCCATCACGACGACGCCCGTGGTCATGACGGTGCCTCCCAGTCGTGCACCAGCTCCACCAGCCGCTCCAGCACCTCGGGGTCGGTCTCGGGGAGCACCCCGTGGCCGAGGTTGAAGATGTGGCCCGGCCGCCCGCCGTTGCGGATGAGCACGTCCGTGGCGGCCTCGGCCACCGCCGGCCACGGCGCCAGGCACACCGCGGGGTCGAGGTTGCCCTGCACGGCGATGTCGGGGCCCAGCCGCCGCCGGGCCTCGTCCAGCGGTACCCGCCAGTCGATCCCCACGACGGTCGCCCCGGCCTTGGCCAGCAGCCCCAACAGCTCGCCGGTGGTCACCCCGAAGTGGATCCGGGGCACGGCCGCGTCGGCGATGCCGGCGAGCACCTTGGCGCTGGCCGGCAGGACGTAGCGCTCGTACATGTCCGGGCTCAGCGTCCCCGCCCAGCTGTCGAACAGCTGGATCGCCGAGGCACCGGCCTCGATCTGGGCCCGCAGCGCGGTCAGCGAGATGTCCGCGAGCCGGTCGAGCAGGCGGTGCCACAGGTCGGGGTCGGACAGCATCAGCGCCTTGGTCTTGCCCAGCGTGCGGGACGGTCCGCCCTCGACGAGGTAGCTGGCGACGGTGAACGGCGCGCCAGCGAACCCGATCAGCGGCACGTCGCCCAGCTCGCCCACCAGGGCCCGCACGGTCTGCTGCACGTAGGGACAGTCGGCGTCGGGGTCGAGCGGGCGCAGCCGGTCGAGGTCGGCGGCGCTGCGAAACGGCTGGTCGACGACCGGTCCGACGCCGGCCTCGATCTCGACCCCGAAGCCGATGGCGGCCACCGGCACGACGATGTCGCTGTAGAGGATGGCGGCGTCGACCCCGTAGCGGCGCACGGGCTGCAGGGTCAGCTCGCACGCCAGGTCCGGGTGCCGCACCGCGTCGAGGATGCTGCCGCCGCCGGCCCCGGTGCCCCGCAGGCGGCGGTACTCGGGCAGCGACCGGCCCGCCTGGCGCATGAACCACACCGGGGTCCGAGCGGCAGGCAGGTTGGCGCACGCGGCGAGGAACGGCGCGTCGGCGGGCGGAGCCATGATCCTGCACCGTACCGCCCTCTTCCTGGACCGGATCGCCCGATCCCCGTCGCGTGCCCGGCCGGTGCGGGGAACACCCCCGTCGACAGCGGGGTCCGGGTCACCCAGGATGTTCGCATGCGGCCCACTGACGACGACGACCCCCAGCCGGGCTCGGCGGACGACTCGCTGGCGGACGGTCTCGACGAGAGCATCGAGGGTGGCTTCGCCTCCAGCACCGACCCCTACGGGGACACCGACGACGACGACTACGACGACGACTACGACGAGGACGAGGACGAGGACGACGGCTACGACGAGGACGACTCGTACGCGGACGACACGGACGCCGGGGACAGCTACGGCGATGGCGACAGCACGACGTTGCCGGGCGGCGAGCAGGACGGCGACAGCAGCGTCGTCGACGGGGACGACGGCGCCCTCGAGCCCGGCGCCCCCGACGGCGGCGAGCTCGACCCGGTCGCCCACGACGCCTCCCCGCTGGAAGGCATCGGCTTCATCCTCGACGAGATCGGCGACGCCCTGTTCGGCGAGGACGACGACGAGGCGGCCGGCTCGCTGTTCGACACCGACCCGGCCGACGCCGCCACCGACACCGACCTGGACCTGACCGGCGACGGCGTGGTCGACCGGGCCGACCTGCACGAGGCGCGGTCGGTGTTCGACTTCCGGGTGGCCGAGGGCGACCACCACGACCACGGCCACGACGGGAGCCTGTTCGACGGCTGAGAGCCGGGCAACCGGGTCGCCCCGACGTCCGACACCCCGCGGCCGATGGCCGTGGTCGATGTCTGGCGGTCGGGTTTTCGATAGCATGGTCCGTTCCTCGACCACCGGAGGAGCGTTGGCCAACCACCCCGACTTGGCCGCCGAGCAGGCGTACATCGACCGGGCGTACGACTCCCTGGAGCGCGCCCGCCAGTCGGCCACCCGGCTGCGCTCGATGGTCGAGGTCGGGAGGGGCGGCACCGAGCAGGCCCGGTGGGAACGGGAGATGATCGAGGAGAACATCGCCGCCCGCCTCGACTACCTGAACCTCGGGGACGCCAGCCTGGTCTTCGGCCGCATCGACCACGCCCGCTCCGAGGGCGGCGAGAGCTTCTACATCGGCCGCATCGCCGTTGCCGACGAGCACCAGGAGCCCCTCGTCGTCGACTGGCGGGCCCCGGTCGCCGAGCCGTTCTACCGGGCGACCGGGCGGGCGCCGATGGGGCTGGTGCGCAGGCGCCACTTCGCCACCCGGTCCCGCAAGCTGCTCGGAATCGAGGACGAGCTGTTCGGCGAGGGCGCCGGGCTGCTGGGCGGCGAGCTGGCCGTGAGCGACGACGGCTCCGAGGTCCGGGGCCACGGCGCCCTGATCGCCGCCCTGGAGGAGGCGAGGACCGGCCGGCTGACCGACATCGTCGCCACGATCCAGGGCGAGCAGGACGTGGTCATCCGCTCGCCGCTGCCGGGGGTGCTGGTCGTCCAGGGCGGCCCGGGAACCGGCAAGACGGTCGTGGCGCTGCACCGGGCGGCGTATCTCCTGTACACCTACCGCTTCCCGCTGGAGGGCCAGGGCGTCCTGGTCGTCGGCCCCAACCGGCTGTTCCTCGGGTACATCGAGCGGGTGCTGCCGAGCCTGGGCGAGGCCGGCGTCGAGCTCGCGGTGCTGGCCGACCTGGTCGAGAACGTGGCGGTGCGGGGCCGCGACGCCCCGGCGACCGCCCGCATCAAGGGCGACGCCCGGATGTCGAAGGTGCTGGCCAAGGCGATCCGCGACCGGGAGCGGCCGCTACGCAAGGCGCTGCGGGTCCCGTACGGGGTCCAGACCCTGGTCGTGCCAGCCGAGCGGACGGCGGAGATCATCGCGGACGCCCGCCGGCGCTTCCGGGTCCACAACGCCGGGCGCCGCTTCGTGGAGTCCCAGCTGTTCGCGGCGATGGCCGACGTCAGCCGGGTGCCGATCACCCCCGAGGAGGCCCGCGAGCGGGGCCGCGGCCTGCCCGAGGTGCGCGAGGCCCTGGAGCGGATGTGGCCGGTGCTCACGCCCGCCCAGCTGCTGCACGACCTGTTCGGGTCGCGGGCGCTGGTCGACCTGGCGGCCAAGCGCCACCTCACCGACGGCGAGCGCGAGGCGCTGGCCCGGCCCCGGGCGGCCGACGTGACCACGATCGAGTGGACCCACGACGACGTGCCCCTGCTCGACGAGGCCCGGGCGCTGCTCGGCCCGGTCACCCGGCGGCGGCGCTCGAACGGGGCCGATCCCGACGAGATCCGCACGTACGGCCACATCGTCGTCGACGAGGCGCAGGACCTGTCGCCGATGCAGCTGCGGATGCTCGATCGGCGGTCGCTCAACGGGTCGATGACCGTGGTCGGCGACATCGCCCAGGCCACCGGGGTGTGGGCGCACCGCGACTGGGACGAGATCCTCGAGAACCTGCCCCAGCGCCGCATCGCCCGGAGGGCCGAGCTGTCGATCGGCTACCGGATCCCCGGGCCGACGATGGACCTGGCCGCGAAGGTGCTGGCCGTGGCGGCCCCCGACCTGCGGCCGCCCGATTCAATCCGCCAGGCGGGCGATCCGCCCCGACTGCTGGCGGTCGACGCCGGGTCCCTGGCCGACCGGGTGGCCGAGGTGGCGGTCGAGGAGCGCAACGCGGTCGACCCGGGCTCGGTGGCGGTGATCGCCCCGGCCACGCTCGTCGACGAGGTGGCGGACGCGCTGGAGCGGGCCGGGATCGAGTTCGGGCGGGCCGCCCGCAACGGCCTGGAGTCCCGGATCACCCTGGTGCCCGTGAGCCTGGTCAAGGGCCTGGAGCTGGACGCGGCCGTGGTGGTCGAGCCGGCGGCCATCGTCGACGAGGAGGCGCAGGGCATGCGGGCGCTGTACGTCGCCCTCACCCGGGCCACGCGGCGACTGGCCGTCGTCCACGCCCGGCCGCTGCCCGAGCCCCTGCGCTGACCGGCGGCCGTTCGTGATCGCCGTCGTCGGGGCGGGTCCCGCCGGGCTGGCCGCCGCCTGGCGGGCCGCGCTCGCCGGGCATGAGGTCGTGGTGCTCGACCGGGCGCCCGCGGTCGGGGGGATGGCCGGGTCGTTCGAGGTCGCGGGCCTGCGGGTCGACCACGGCAGCCACCGGTTGCACCCGGCGACGCCGGCGCCGATCCTCGACGCGCTGCGGGGGTTGCTGGGCGACGACCTGCAGACCCGGCCCCGGCACGGCCGGATCCGGCTGCTCGACCGGTGGCTGGCCTTCCCCCTGCGGACCGGCGACCTGCTGCGGCGGACGCCGCGCCGGTTCGCGCTGCGGGCCGCCGTCGATGCCGCCACCGGACCGCTGCGCCGGCCCCGGGAGGACACGTTCGCCGAGGTCGTGCGGTCGGGCCTCGGCCCGGCGGTGCTCGACCACTTCTACGGCCCGTACGCCCGCAAGCTGTGGGACGCGGACGCGTCCGAGCTGGCCGGCGAGCTGGCCAGGCGGCGGGTGAGCGCGTCGTCGCCGGCCGACATCGTGCGGCGCCTGGTGCGGGGGTCCCGACCCGAGGGCCGGGTGTTCCTGTACCCGCGGCGGGGCTTCGGCGCCATCGCCGAGGCGCTGGCCGGCGCCGCCGTCGCCGCCGGGGCCGACGTCCGGCTGGGGTGCGGGGTGGCGGGCCTGCGCTCGGGCGGGGCCGGCGGCTGGAAGCTGGCGCTGGACGACGGCACGGTCCTGGCCGCCGAGCGGGTGTGGTCGACCGCCCCGCTGCCGGCGCTGGCCCGGATGGCGACGCCCGCGCCCCCGGCGTCCGCCCTGGCCGCTGCGGACCGGCTGCGCCACCGGGCGCTCGTGCTGCTGTACCTGGTCCTCGACCGGGGGCGGTGGACCGAGTTCGACGCCCACTACTTCCCCGGGCCGGAGGTGGTGGCGGCCCGGCTGTCCGAGCCCCGCAACTACCGCGACGACCCGTCCCAGCCGGGCGACCGCACGGTCCTGTGCGCCGAGATCGCCTGCTGGGAGGGCGACGAGGTGTGGGCGGCGACCGACGCGGACCTGGCGGAACGGCTGGCCGGCGAGCTCGCGGCGGCCGGCCTGCCCCCGGTGGCGCCGGTCGAGGTCACGAGCCGCCGGCTGCCGAGGGTGTACCCGGTGTACGGGCCGCGCTTCGCCGCCGACCTGGCGGCGCTGGAGGGGTGGGCGGCGGGGCTCGACGGCCTGCTCACGTTCGGTCGCCAGGGCCTGTTCACGCCGGACAACACCCACCACGCGCTGGCGATGGGCTGGGCGGCCGCCGACGCACTGCGGGCGGACGGCGGGTTCGACCGGGACGCGTGGCTGGCGGCCCGCGACGGGTTCCGCAGCTTCGTGGTCGAGGACTGACCGGGGGCCGGCGGTCGCCGGGTCAGGGCAGGATCTCGGTCCCGTCGACGTAGCCCAGGTCGAGCAGCTCGGCGTCCGGGACGACCTTGCCCAGCGCGTCCCGGATCGGCCCGACGTCGGTGGCCACCGAGAACCCCGGCAGCCAGTCGTCGTGGTGGGCCAGGACCACCCGCCGGGGGGCGAGCAGCTCGGCCTCCCGGGCGACGAAGCCGGCCAGCGACCCCTGGATCGGCTCGCCGTCGATGTTGCCCCGCCCGGCGGCCGCCAGGATGGCGACGTCGGGCCGCAGGTCACGCAGGATGCCGGTCCAGTGGCCGGAGGTGTCCTGGTACAGCAGGCGGCCGTCGGGTGTGTCGAGCAGGTAGACGAGCGCGCCGCCGTCGCCCCGGTCCCCCTGAAGGGCGGTCAGGAGGTGGTCGAGCGAGGGGCGGGGCAGTCCGTCGGCGAGGTAGGCCCGCAGCTCGGCGAACCGGGCCTGCTGCTCCTGCCAGGTGAGGCCGAGGTCGCCGAGGCACTCCTCGCCTGCGTCGCGGATCTTGGTCTGGGACCACACGCAGGAGTGCTGGCTGGGGTAGACGGACACCCGGACGTCGTCGGACAGGGCGACGGTCTCGCCGCCGGCCACGCAGATCAGCTGGTCGGACGGCACGCCGGCCTCGGCCATGATGCGCACGGTCTCGTAGCTGCCGACGATGGTGGCGCCGGTCCGCCGGGCGATCCGCTCGGCGCCGTAGAGGTGGTCGAAGTGCGAGTGCCCGACCAGGATCCAGTCGCACGCGTCGATGTCGTCGGCGGTGACCCCGGGCCCGGGCGCCCCGTCGGCGCGGTCGACGTAGGCGTCGAGGAACAGGGTCAGCCCGGCGGTCCGCAGCCGGAAGGTGGCGCACCCGTACCAGTCGATGGTCGTGGCCATGCATGCGTTTCTACGCGGAATCGGTCGCCAGGGCGACCGATTCCGCGTAGAAAACGCGGAAGCGCTAGGCCGGGGCCGAGCGCAGCTCCCGGCGGACGGCGGGGATCACCCGCCGGAGGTAGGGCCCGAGCTTGACGAATGAGCGGCCATGCTGGCGGAACCGGTAGGTGATGGGCACCTCGGCGTAGCGGAACCCCTTGGCCAGCAGGTCGAGCGTCAGCACCTGGGCGTAGTTGAAGTCGTGCACGATCTCGGCCCGGGCGGCCGCGTCGGCGGATAGCGCCCGGTACCCGGACTGCCCGTCGGAGAGGTCGCGCACGCCGAAGCGCCGCACGAGCAGCCGCACCCAGGCGGTGAGGACCCGGTTCCCGGCCCAACGGTGGGGGAGCATGCGCCGCTCGTGCCCGGCGAACCGCGACCCGACCACGTAGTCGGCCCGCCCGTCGAGGATCGGCCCGACGAGCGAGGGCAGCTCCTCGGGCGCATACTCGCCGTCGGCGTCGAGAAAGGCCACGGCGGCGGCCCCGTCCGCCACGGCCAGCGCGAGTCCCTCCCGCACGGCAGCCCCGAGCCCCCGGCTCCGCCCGAACGAGGTCACGGCGGCCCCGGCCTTCCTGGCGGCCGCCGCAGTCCCGTCGGTCGACCCGTCGTCCACGACGACGACCCGCACCGGATGCCCCCGTACCTGGTCAGGCGCCCGCCGGATCACGGCGGCGACGGTCGACTCCTCGTTGTGAGCAGGCAGCAGCATGACCACGGGCGCACGCATCGTTAGGTGAACCTAACTCATGGCGGAGGGCATGGCTAGCCCGGGATGGCTGGTCCGCCCGAGCCGGGGGCTAGCCTGCCCGGCCGTGGAGGCACTCCCGGTCACCGCCGTCGCGGACGCGCCGCCGGCCGGGCACACCGGCGCCGGCACGCGCCGGCGCCCCGCCCCACGCCGCGCCCTCACGATCCCCGCCCTCGTCGGCCTGGCGGTCGCGCTGTGGGCGGCGGTCGCCATCCCGGCCCGGGCCACGGTCGGCGCCCGCACGACGGCCGACGAGCCCCAATACCTGCTCTCCGCCCTCAGCCTCGCCGAGGACCGCGACCTGGCGATCGACGACGAGTTGGCCGCCCAGCGGTACCGGCCCTTCCACGAGGTCACTCTGCCCGAGCAGACACAGGTCCTGCCCGACGGGCACCAGGTCAGCCCGCACGACCCGCTGCTCCCCGCCGTCCTGGCCGTGCCGATGGGGCTCGGCGGCTGGGCCGCCGCCAAGGCCGCCCTGGCCGGCCTTGCGGGCGTGCTGGCCGCCCTGCTCGTGTGGACCGCCCACCGCCGTTTCGCCGTCCCGCTGCCGGTCGCCGCCGGGACCGTCCTCGCCTTCGGTCTCGCCGCGCCGCTGACCGCGTACGCCACCCAGGTCTACCCCGAGCTGCCCGCCGCCCTGGCGGTCACCGCCGCGGTCGCGGCCGCGACCGGAGACCGACGCGCCCCCGGACTCGTCGCCTTCGCGCTCGCCGTCGTGGCCCTGCCGTGGCTCGGGGTCAAGTACGCCCCGGTGGCCGGGGCGCTGGCCGCCGTCTGCGTCGGCCTCCTGCTGACCGATGGCCGCCGCCGGGCCGCCGTCACCCTGGTCGCCGGCCTCGCTGCCGCCGGCCTCGCATACGTCCTCGCCCACCGGATGCTCTACGGCGGCTGGACCGTCTACGCCACCGGCGACCACTTCACCGGCGGCGAGCTGACCGTGATGGGCGAGCACCCGGACCGGATCGGCCGGTCCCGGCGGCTCGCCGGCCTCCTGTTCGACCGGGGCTTCGGCCTGGCGGCCTGGATGCCCGGCTACGTCCTCGCCGTGCCGGCCTGGGCCGTGATGCTGCGCCGCCGCCCCCCGGGGTGGCTGGTCCTGGCCGCGCCGCTGGCCGCCGGCTGGGCCACTGCGACCTGGGTCGCCCTCACCATGCACGGCTGGTGGTGGCCGGGCCGCCAGGTCGTGGTCGTCACCCCGTGCCTGGTCCTCGCCGTGGCCTGGTGGGCCGGGCGCGTCCGTTCCGTGCGCCCCCTCGTCGCGGCCGCCGGCGCGCTCGGCGCCCTGACCTGGGCCTGGCTGGTCGCCGAGGTCCTGCGCCACCGGCGCACGCTGATCGTCGACTTCGAGCAGACCGGGAACCCCTGGTACCGCCTGTGGCGGGCCGTCCTGCCCGACTACCGCAACCCGGGGCTGGACGACTGGCTGCTCCAGGCGCTGTGGTTGGCGCTGCTGGCCGCCGCGGCCCTCGTGGCGCTCAGGACGGAGCGCCGGCGGCCGCCGGTGCCGGCGAGCCGGCCATGACCAGGATCCGCGTGGCGGCGAACGAACCGATCCCCACGTGGCGCCCGTCGATCTCGACCGTCGCCGTTCCGTCCGGCGACACGGCCGTCACCGTGCCCGCGTGGCCGGGCTGCACCGCCGCGTCCTCCAGGAAGTCGAGCAGGCCGGGGGTGAACTCGAGCTCCTCGGGGATGCGGGTGACCGTGAACGCCCCGCCGACCGGGATCGCCGACAGCGCCACCAGGTCGGGCGGCGCGTAGCTCGACCCCGGGATGGGGTTGCCGTGGGGGCAGGTCGTCGGGTTGTCGAGCAGCCGGTTGATCGCCCGCTCGACCGGCTCGGAGATGACGTGCTCCCACTTGCCGGCCTCGATGTGGGCGTCGGCCCACGACAGGCCCAGGATGTCGGTCAGCAGCCGCTCGGCCAGCCGATGCCGGCGCACGACCTGCTCGGCCAGGTGGAGGCCGTCCTCGGTGAGGTTGATCCTCGTTCCGTCGAGCGCCACGAAGCCCTCGACGGACATGCGCTTGATCATCTCGGACACGGCCGGCCGGGACACAGCCAGCCGCTCGGCGATGCGGGCCTGGATGACGTCGACGTCGTCCTCCTTGAGCTCCCAGATCGCCTCGCAGTACTCCTCGAACGCGGGGTGGAACTCCGGGGTCTGATACTCGGCCACGGCCCTAGCCTAAAGCCATGGACAAGCGTCCGTGGCCGCATTCCGGGCCCCGGCGTGCGCAGATCGGCCGCGCGAGTTCCCAGGTCAGCGGCGAAAATCGGAAGACTTTTTCGTCACGGTGTTTGTCGGGGCCCGGTGTGGGGTAGCGTAGATACACAGGCCAGCTGGGGGCGGGGTGCCTGTCCGCCCGCCCGCCCCGCCCCCCTGGCTGTGCTTTCGAACGGGACCTTCAGGGTCCCGTTCTTCGCGTCCGGGCCGCTGCCCGCTCCCGTGACTGTCACACCTCGTCGATACCGTGGTGGTTGGTGGTCCTTTCCCGGTTCTCGGCGCCCGTGCGGGCCTGGTTCGAGTCGAGCTTCCCCGCGCCCACGCCGGCGCAGGAGCAGGGGTGGCCGGCGATCGCGAGCGGCGACCACACGCTGATCCTGGCCCCCACCGGGTCGGGCAAGACGCTGGCCGCGTTCCTGTGGGGCATCGACCGCCTGGTCCAGGGAGGGCGTGCGGGTGAACATCCCCCTGACGGGGCCGACGGCGACGACCGGGCCGGCACCCGCATCGTCTACGTGTCCCCGCTGCGGGCGCTGGCGGTCGACGTCGACAAGAACCTGCGGGCGCCGATCGCCGGCATCCGGGCCGCCGCCGAGCGGCTGGGCGAGCCGTTCCGCGAGCCGACCGTCGGCCTGCGCACCGGCGACACGCCCGCCGACGTCCGCCGCCAGCTGGTCCGCCACCCGCCCGACATCCTCATCACCACGCCCGAGTCGCTCTATCTGATGCTCACCTCACAGGCCCGCGACACGCTGCGGGCGGTCGAGGCGGTGATCATCGACGAGATCCACTCGCTGGTGCCCACCAAGCGCGGCTCGCACCTGGCGCTCTCGCTCGAACGGCTGGCCGACATCTGCGAGCGGGCGCCCCAGCGCATCGGCCTGTCGGCGACCCAGCGGCCGCTCGACGTCGTGGCCCGCTATCTCGGCGGCCTCGACGACGGCGACGGCGCGGCCGCCACGCGCGCCCGCCCGGTCACGATCGTCGACGCCGGGGTGACCAAGCCGCTCGATGTCGAGGTGGTCGTGCCGGTCGACGACATGGGCGACCTCGGCCGGGTCATCGAGGGCGAGCCCGTGAGCGGCCCGGCGGCGGCGGGACCGGCCCGCCGGTCGATCTGGCCGGCGATCCACCCCCGCCTGCTCGAGCTGGTCCAGTCCCACCGGTCCACGCTGATCTTCGTCAACGCCCGGCGCCTGGCCGAGCGACTGGCGGCCCGCCTCAACGAGCTGTGGCGCGAGGGCACCAACCGTGGCGACGAGGGCGACGGCACGTCCGCGCCCGACGAGGGCGACGAGCTGGTGCGGGCCCACCACGGCTCGCTGTCGCGCGAGCGGCGGCTGCAGATCGAGGACGACCTCAAGTCCGGCCGCCTCCGGGGCCTCGTCGCCACCTCCAGCCTCGAGCTCGGCATCGACATGGGGGCGGTCGACCTCGTGGTCCAGGTCGAGTCGCCCGGCGCGGTGAGCCGGGGCCTCCAGCGCATCGGCCGGGCCGGCCACCAGGTGGGCGAGCCGAGCCGCGGCAAGCTGTTCCCCAAGCACCGCCACGACCTGCTCGAGGCGGCCGTCGTCGTGCAGCGCATGCACGACGGCCAGATCGAGGCCACGCGCTACCCCCGCAACCCGCTCGACGTCCTGTGCCAGCAGATCGTCGCCATGGTCGCCCTCGACGACTGGAAGGTCGACGAGCTGGCCGCGCTGGTCCGGCGGGCGGCGCCGTTCGCCGAGCTGTCCGACGAGGTGCTCGACGCCGTGCTCGACCTGCTGTCGGGCCGCTACCCGTCCGACGAGTTCGCCGAGCTGCGCCCCCGGGTGGTGTGGGACCGGGTCGAGGGCGTCGTCCGGGCCCGGGCCGGGGCCCAGCGCCTGGCCGTGACCAACGCCGGCACGATCCCCGACCGGGGCCTGTTCGGCGTGTTCCTCCCCGACGGGGCGCGCGTGGGCGAGCTCGACGAGGAGATGGTCTACGAGAGCCGGGTGGGCGAGACGTTCCTGCTGGGCGCCACCACCTGGCGCATCGAGGACATCACCCACGACCGCGTGGTCGTGACCCCGGCTCCCGGGCAGCCGGGCAAGATGCCGTTCTGGCGCGGCGACAAGCCGGGCCGGCCGCTCGAGCTGGGGCGGGCGCTGGGCGCGTTCGTCCGCGACGTCCGGGGCATGGCGCCCGCGGCCGCGGTCGAGCGGCTGCGCGAGCACCACGGGCTCGACGCCAGCGCGGCCGCCAACCTGGTCGCCTACCTCGACGAGCAGGGCGACGCCACCGGCGCGGTCCCCGACGACCGCACGATCGTGATCGAGCGGTTCCGCGACGAGATCGGCGACTGGCGCCTGTGCGTGCTGTCGCCGTTCGGCGCCCAGGTCCACGCCCCATGGGGCATGGCGATCAAGGCCCGCCTGGCCGAGCGCTGGGGCGTCGAGGTCGAGATGATCTGGAGCGACGACGGCATCGCCATGCGGCTGCCCGAGGCGCTCGACGATGCCGGGCTCGGCGTCGACGCCCTCACGCTCGACCCCGACGAGGTCGGCGACGTCATCGTGGCCGAGCTGCCCAACACGGCGCTGTTCGCCAGCCGGTTCCGCGAGGCGGCGGCCCGGGCACTCCTGCTGCCCCGCCGCCGGCCCGACCGGCGCACGCCGCTGTGGCAGCAGCGGCAGCGGTCGGCCGACCTGCTGGCCGTGGCCGGCCGCTACCCGAGCTTCCCGATCCTGCTGGAGGCCTCGCGCGAGTGCCTCAACGACGTGTTCGACCTGCCGGCGCTGCGCGAGGTGCTGGGCGACATCCGGGCCCGGCGGGTGCGGGTGGTCGAGGTCGAGACGCCGCACGCCTCGCCGTTCGCCCAGTCGCTGCTGTTCGGGTGGATCGCGGTCTACATGTACGAGGGCGACGCCCCGCTGGCCGAGCGGCGGGCCGCGGCGCTGGCGCTCGACCGCGACCTGCTCGACGACCTGCTGGGCGCGGAGGAGCTGCGCGAGCTCCTCGACGCGGGTGCGCTGGCCGACCTCGAGCTCGAGCTGCAGTCGCTGGTCGACGGGCGCCGGGCCCGCGACCCCGACGAGGTCCACGACCTGCTGCGTCGCCTCGGGCCGCTGTCGCTGGCCGAGATCGACGCCCGCAGCGAGGGCGCCGGCGCCGCCGACTGGGTCGCGGGGCTCGTCGCCGAGCGCCGGGCGATCCCGGCCTCGATCGCGGGCGACGACCGGGTGGCGGCGGCCGAGGACGCCGGCCGGCTGCGCGACGCCCTCGGGGTGGCGGTGCCCGTCGGGCTGCCGACCGTGTTCACCGACCCGGTCGACGCTCCGCTGGTCGATCTCGTGTCCCGGTTCGCCCGCACCCACGGCCCGTTCACCACCGCCCAGGCGGCCGGACGCTTCGGGGTCACGGTCGCCCGCGCCGCGGCCGCGCTGGCGGCCCTGGAGGGCGGCGGCCGGGTCGTCCAGGGCGAGTTCCGGCCCGATGGCGTCGAGCGCGAGTGGTGCGACGTCGACGTGCTGCGCCAGCTGCGGCGCCGGTCGCTGGCCCGGCTGCGCCACGAGGTCGAGCCGGTCGACGGGGCCACGCTGGCCCGGTTCCTCGGCGAGTGGCATGGCCTCGGCTCGCCCCGGCGGGGCATGGACGCGCTGGTCGACGTGCTCGGCCAGCTCCAGGGGGCGCCGCTGCCGGCGTCGGTGGTCGAGTCCGAGATACTGCCGGCGCGGCTGGCCGAGTACCGTCCCGCCGAGCTCGACGAGCTGGCCACGGCCGGCGAGCTGGTGTGGGTCGGGGCCGGGGCCATCGGCGCCAACGACGGCCGGGTGCGGCTGGTGTTCCGCGACCAGGCGGGCCTGCTGGTGCCCGAGGCCGGGCCCGACGCCGACGACCTGGCCGAGGGCCCGGTGCACCGGGCGCTGCTCGACCGGCTGGGGCAGCGGGGCGCCTCGTTCTGGGGCGACCTGGTCGAGGCCGTCCAGTCCGAGGGCCTGCCCTACGACGACGCCACCGTGCTCGCCTCGCTGTGGGATCTCGCCTGGGCCGGGCTGGTCACCAACGACTCGCTGGCGCCGGTGCGGGCGTTCGTGGGCGGCAAGGTCCGCAAGGCGGCGGCGGGGGGCCGGCGCCGGCCGGCGGTCGGGCGGCTCTCCCGGCTGGGTCCACCGGCGGCGGCGGGACGCTGGTCGTTGGTGGCGCCGTTGCTCGACCCGCGGCCGTCGTCCACCGAGATGGCGCACGCCCGGGCCGCCCAGCTGGTCGAGCGCTACGGCGTGCTCACCCGGGAGGCCGCGTTGGGCGAGGGGGCCGAGGGTGGGTTCGCCGGTGTGTACCCGGTGCTGCGGGCGCTGGAGGAGCGGGGCCGCGTCCGGCGCGGCTACTTCGTGGCCGGGCTCGGCGCCGCCCAGTTCGCCCTGCCCGGGGCGGTCGACCGGCTGCGGTCGGCTCGCGAGGCGCCGACGGTGGTGCTGGCCGCGACCGACCCCGCCCAGCCCTACGGGGCCGCCCTCCCGTGGCCCGAGACGGGCGGCCGACCCGCCCGGGCGGCCGGGGCGCTGGTGGTGCTGAGCGGTGGCGAGCCGGCGGTGTTCGTCGAGCGCGGCGGGCGCTCGCTGTGGACCTTCCCGGCCTCCGAGGCACACCCCGACTGGCCCGAGGCCCTCGCCGGCCGGGTGACCGACGGGCTGGCCCGGTCGCACGAGATCCAGACGATCGACGGCGCCTCGGCCCGCACGTCACCGTGGGCCGACGCGTTGCGGTCCGCCGGCTTCGTCGACGGCTACCGCGGGCTCGTTCGGCGATGAGTTCTGTGGGCGGGAGGCGTCAGACGATCGTCGAGGCCTGCGGGCGCCGGCCGGTGCGGTGCGATCCGCTGTGGCCGCACCAGCAGATCCACCGGACCTGGAGGCCGTCGCCGTCGCGGTCGATGCCGAGGATCCGTTCCTCGTCCAGGAGCACCTGGCGGCCGTGTCGGGGGCAATGCACGGTGAACATGACCTGATTCTCCGTCGGATCGACAGGGGTGACGAGTGGCAGCAGTGCGCATGTTCGAAAGGATTCTGCCAAACTATGGCGATGCCACCGGGTGAACGTCCGCGGCGCCGCCGGCGTGAGAGATCGGGCCACCTCGTCGCTGCGGTGGTCGGGTCGCCGGTGGCCGCCTTCGAGCTCGGGGTGGCGCACGAGGTGTTCGGGCTCGACCGGTCCGAGTATGCCGACCCCTGGTACCGCTTCCGGGTGGTTTCGGCCGGCGAGCCGGTCGTGCCCGTGCGCGACAGCGACTGGGCGATCACGACGCCCTACACGATCGACGACCTCGGCGACGCCGACACCGTGATCGTCCCCGTGTGGCCCGACCGGGCCGCGCCCGCGCCGCCCGACCTGCTCGACGCCCTGCGGGCCGTCCACGCACGGGGCGGCCGGTTGATGAGCGTGTGCACCGGCGCCTTCCTGCTGGCGCAGACCGGGCTCCTCGACGGCCGCCGGGCGACCACCCACTGGATGTGGGCCGAGGAGCTGGCGGCGACCTACCCGGCGATCTCGGTCGATCCCAACGTGCTGTTCGTCGACGCGGGCGACCGGATCTTCACGTCCGCGGGCACGGCCGCCGGGATCGACCTGTGCCTCCACATCGTCCGGCTCGACCACGGCGCCGACGTCGCCAACAAGGTTGCCCGGCGCATGGTCGTGCCGCCCCAGCGGGCCGGCGGCCAGGCCCAGTTCGTCGACGCCCCGCTGCCGTCGCAGTGCGAGGACGACCCGATCGCCCGCACGCTCGACTGGGCGATGGCCAACCTCGACCGGCCGCTGGTCGTCGACGACCTGGCGACGTTGGCGCTGCTGAGCCCGCGCAGCTTCGCCCGCCGCTTCCGGGCCGCCACCGGCACGACCCCGATGCAGTGGCTGGCCCGCCAGCGCGTCCTCCATGCCCAGCGCCTGCTCGAGACCACCGATCTGTCGATCGAGCGGGTGGCCGACCGCTGCGGCTTCGGCACCGCCACGGGCCTGCGGGTCCACTTCCGCCGGGTCGTCGGCACGACGCCGATGGCCTACCGCCGGGCGTTCCAGCCCGACGCCGAGGTCGTGGCGCTCACCGTCGCGCGCGACGCCGAGGTCGCGAGCTGACCCCGGCGGTCGGCCGCCGATGCCCGAGGGAGACACGCTCCACCGCACGGCCGAGCGGCTGCGCCCGGCCTTGGCCGGCAAGCGGCTGGCGGCCTTCGCCGCGCCCCGCTTGCGGGGCGACCGGCCCCGACCAGGTGTAGGCATCGAGGCGGTGCAGGCCAAGGGCAAGAACCTGCTGATCGAGTTCGAGGGCGGGCTGACGCTGCGGACGCACCTCCGCATGACCGGGTCGTGGCATCTCTACCGGCGGGGCGAGCGCTGGTGGCAGCCCCGCCACCTCGCCCGGGCCGTGGTCGAGACCGACGACGGCTGGTGCGCGGTGTGCTTCGCCGCCCCTGTGGTCGAGACGTTCCACCGGCAGGCGCCGCTCCCCGGGCCGCTCGCCCGGCTCGGGCCCGACCTGTGCGAGCCCGAGGTCGACCTCGACGCCGTGCTGACCCGGTTCGCGGCGCTGGCCGAGCCGGGCGCGGAGATCGGCTCGCTGCTCCTGGATCAGCGGATCGCGGCCGGCGTCGGCAACGTCTACAAGAGCGAGGTGTGCTTCGCCTGTGGGGTCGACCCCTTCACTCCGGCCGAGCGCGTCCCCGAGGACACCCGGCGACGCCTGTACGCCGCCGCCCACCGACTGCTGCGGGCCAACCTCGGCGGCGGGCCGCGCCGCACGACGGCCGGGCCCGGCCTCGGCGGCTCCGGGGCCGGGCTGGCCGTGTACCGCCGCCGCGGGCAGGGCTGCCGCCGGTGCGGCACGCCCGTGCGGGCCCGCCGGCAGGGGCCCGAGGCCCGCACGACCTACTGGTGTCCGGGCTGCCAGAGGGCGCCGTAGACTGATTGTGAAGACAATCACAAATCCCGGAGGTCGCCCATGGGAATCCGCCCACACGTCGTCATCGTCGGCGCCGGGTTCGGGGGCCTGGCGGCGGCCCGGGGGCTCGCCCGGGTGCCGGTCGACGTCACGCTGATCGACCGCCAGAACTTCACGACGTTCCAACCGCTGCTCTACCAGGTCGCCACCTCGGGCCTGAACGACGCCGACGTGGCCCACCCGGTCCGGGGGCTGTTCCACCGCCAGCACAACCTGGCCGTCCGCCGCGGCGAGGTCGTCGGGCTCGACGAGGACCGGCGCGTCGTCCGCCTGGCCGACGATCGCGAGGTGGGCTACGACCATCTGATCGTCGCTGTCGGGGCCGTCGCCACGTGGTTCGGCGTGCCGGGCGCGGCCGAGCACGGCCTGCCGCTCTACACGCTGGCCGACGCGGTGTCGCTGCGGAACCACATCCTCGAGCGGTTCGAGGCCGCGGACGCCGAGCCGGAGCGGGTCGACGACGGCGAGCTGAACTTCGTCGTGGTCGGCGGCGGGCCCACCGGCGTCGAGACGGCGGGCGCACTGGCCGAGCTGTTCGACCGGGTCTTCCGGGCCGACTACCCGACCATCCCGGTGAGCCGGGCCCGGGTCGTGCTGGTCGAGGCCCGAGACACGCTGCTGGCGCCGTTCTCGCGGGCGTCGCAGGACGCCGCGCTCGACACGCTGCGGTCCCGCCAGGTCGAGGTCCGCCTGGAGGAGGCCGTGGCCGAGGTTGGGCCCGACCACGTGCGGTTCGCCTCCGGCGACGTGCTGCCGACCCGCACGGTGATCTGGGCGGCCGGCGTCCGGGCCCACCCGGTGGCCGCGGCGCTCGGGCTGCCGACCACGAGGGGCGGCCGCATCGAGGTTGGACCCGACCTGGCCGTCCCCGGCCACCCGGGCGTGTGGGCCATCGGCGACGTCGCGGCCGGCCCCGCCGGGCACCGCGGTGGGGGAGAGCCGCTGCCCCAGCTGGCGCCGGTGGCGATGCAGTCCGGCGCCCACGTCGCCGACCAGATCGGCCGCCTGCTGGCGGGCAAGCCCACGACGCCGTTCCATTTCCGGGACAGGGGCACGATGGCGACGATCGGACGCCGCTCGGCGGTGGCCGAGCTGCCGGGGAGGATCCACCTCCGGGGCACGCTGGCGTGGTTCGCGTGGCTGGGACTGCACCTGCTGTACCTGGCCGGCCTGCGCAACCGGCTGTCGGTGCTGCTCAACTGGTTCTGGGCGTACGTGACCTGGGACCGCGGCCCCCGCATCATCCTCCACGCCCAACCGCCGCCCAAGGACAAGCCGGACGACCCGGGTTAGCGCCGGGAGGCGCGCAGCTCCTTGCGCCACACGAGACGCAGCCCCGACCACACGTCGTCGATTGCGGCCACCTTGTTGTCGACCACTCCGGTCGGCAGTCCGACCTCCCGCACCACGTTCTCGGTCATGTCGGTGGCAACGCCCGAGGCCCGCTTGGGCCAGGCGATCCACAACCCGCCGTCCACCTCCATGCTGTCGAGCAGGGTGGGGAAGCGCCGCTCGAAGTCCGCTCGCCAGGTGTGGAACGACACGATCACGGCGAAGCGCCCCCGCGCCCGGGTCCGCACCTCGACCGCGGGCGGCAGGTCGGGCAGCTCGAACCCGTCCGGCGCCCCCAGCAGGGCGACGCGGTCACCGGGCGCGATGCCGAGCTTGCGGGCCAGCGGCGTCCCCGAGTAGCCGGCCACCGTCAGGCCCGACCCAGCACCCGGTCGACGGCGATCTCGATCGCCACGCGGTCGGGCCGCCGGCCCGGCTGCCGGTAGCGCCGGGCGTAGCGCCGCACCGCCTCGGCCACCCGGGCGGGCTCGTCGGTCACCCGGGCCGGCCCCTCGAACGCCAGCCAGCGGCCGCCGTCGACCTGGCACACCACCGCCCGGCCGCCCGACCGCAGGTGCCGCACCTTGCGGGCCCCGCCGAAGCTGATGATCCGCACCAGCCCCGCCTCGCCGTCCCAGGTGAAGCCGACCGGGGTCACGTGCGGGGTCCCGTCCGGGCGCAGCGTCGTCAGCGTCGCCAGCACGCGCTCGGCGGCGAACGCCGTCACCTCGTCGGGCAGCGCGGCGGGGTCGAGGGCCATCGCCGTTTTCTAGCTGTCCGCCAGCGCCGTCAGCACGGGCCGCCGTCCCGCCCACAGCGCCGGGATCACCGACGCCACCAGCGTCAGCACCCCGGTCAGCGCCGCGCACAGCGCGAGCTGGCCGGCCGGCAGCGCGAACACCCGGAAGCCCTCGTCCGCCAGCGCCCGCACCAGCGCCCAGCCGAAAGCGACCCCCACCGTCACCGCCCCCGCCAGGCCCATGGCCGCGATCACCAGCGCCTCCCACCGGATCGCCGCCCGGACCTGGCCGCGGGTGGCGCCGACCGCCCGGGTCAGGCCGATCTCCCGGCGGCGCTCGACGATCGACAGGACCAGCGTGTTCACGATCCCGATCATGGCGATGAGGATCGTCAGCGTCAGCAGGGCATTGACCAGCACCAGCAGCACGTCGTACTGCGACTTGACCCCGGCCTTGAACTCGCCGACGTCCTGGACCTGGGCCGACGGGAACTCTGCCACCAGCGGCTCGATCACGGCGCGGCCCTCCTCCGCGCTCACCTCCGGCGCCAGCTGGATCCAGATCTGCGCGTCGCCCGTCTGGGGCAGGTTGGCGTCGAACGCGTCCGTGCCCATCACGAACGTTCCTGTGAGGTCCCGGCTGTCGAGCAGCGCGGCGATCGTGAACGGCAGGTCGCCCGTGTCGCCGAACACCACCGGGATCTCGTCGCCGACCTGCCAGCCCTCCCGGCGGGCGCGGTCGGCGAACACGGCGACGCCGTCCGCGTCGAGGTCCCCCACGTCGCCGGCGGTCACCGTCAGGTCGAACAGGTCGAACGCGGTGTCCGGGTTGAGCCCGCCGACCGCCTCGGCCCGGCCGTCGATCTGCGCCAACCCGAAGCGCACGCCGGTGGCCGCGTCGACCTCCGGCAGCTGGTTGACCTCCGCCGCGATCGCCCCCGGCAGGCCGCCGCCGAGGAACGTGCCCCCGCTGTCGACGACGAGGTCGCCCCGGAAGCGGTTGTCCACGGTGTCGTCGAGCGACGCTCGCAGCGACGCGTTGATGACCAGGAACAGCGACACGATCCCCAGCCCGATCAGCAGCGCCGAGGCCGTCGACGCCGTGCGCCGGGGGTTGCGGGCGGCGTTCTGCTGGGCCAGCCGGCCGACGATCCCCCGCAGCGCGGGCACCGGCCGACCCAGCGTCAGCGCGACGGGGCGGGCGACCACCGGTCCCAGGACGATCAACGCGAGGAACACGCCGAGCATCCCCGCGCCCGACAGCTCGAGCGGCGACAGGCCGGCCACCCGCGCATCGGCCGTCCCCGCCGCGAGGGCGGCGCCGCCGGCCACGCCCAACAGCAGCCCGAACGCGATCCGCCACCACGACCGGTGGCTGGTGTCGATGGCCACGTCCCGCATCGCCGCCACCGGCGGGACCGACGACGCCCGCGCCGCCGGCACGAAGGCGGACGCCGCCGTGACCAGGGTCCCGACCGCCAGCGAGGCGGCGAACGAGCGGGGCACGACGACCGCCCGGGCGCCGGGGACGAAGGCCCCGGCCAGGAGCGACGCGATCCCGACGCCGACGCCGTAGCCGACCAGCGACGCCAGCAGCCCGACGACCGCGGACTCGGCGACCACAGCCACGAGCACCTGTCGGCGGCTGGCCCCGATCGCCCGCAGCAGGGCGACCTGGCGCTGCCGCTGGGCAACGATGAAGGAGAAGCTCGTGTAGATCACGAACGACCCCACGAGCACCGAGATCAGGGCGAACACGAGCAGGAACGTGCGGATCCCGGCGAACGTCTCCCGGGCCGCGTCCTGCGTCTCGCCGACCTGCTGCGCCCCGGTCACCACCTCGACGTCGGACCCGGTGGCGCTCGTCGTCAGCTCCCGCCGCACCCGCTCGGCGACCGCCGCCGGCGCGGCGCCCTCGTCGGCCTGGATCACGATCGTGTCGACCTGGCCGGGCGCGGCCAGCAGCCGTTGGGCGGTGTCGTCGTCGAACAGCGTGACCGCGGTGCCGGCAGGGCTGTCGGCCCGGCCGAAGCGGGCGATGCCGACGAGCGTCGCCTGGTGGACGCCGTCCTGGGTCTGGAAGCTGGCCGTGTCGCCGACGCGGTAGCCGGTGCGCTCGGCGGTGCGCCGGTCGAACACGATCTCGGACGGGCCCGCCGGTGCCCGGCCCTCGACCAGCTGGAACGGGTTGAGCGCGGCCACGTCCCGCCAGTTGGTCCCGATCGTGGGGGCGCCGAAGTTCGGGTTGCCGTACGGGACTCCGTCCGGCCCGATCGGTCGGGCGTAGCCCTGCACGAACCCCGACACCGCGGCCACGCCGTCGACCCCCGCGACCACGTCCACGAGCGCGGCGTCGATGCGGGGCCGGGCGACCCCGCCGCCGAACTCGGCCCCCAGCTCGAACTGCCCGCGGCCGCGGACGGCGACGTCCGTGCCCTGGTAGAGGCTGGCGAACAGGTCGTCGAAGGTGCGGCTGATCGTGTCGCTGAGCGTGATCACCCCGGCCACGAACCCGACGCCGATCACGACGGCCAGGAACGTGAGCACGTAGCGGCCGACATGGCCCCGCAGGTCGCGCCACGACAGCTTCAGCATGGCCCGCTATCCCACGATGCGGCCGTCGTCGAGGCGGAGCACGTGATGGGCGAAGGCCGCGGCGTCCGGGTCGTGGGTCACCATCACAACCGTCTGGTCGATGTCGTCGACCGCGGTCCGCATGAAGGCCAGGATCTCGCGGCTGGCCTGGCTGTCGAGGTTGCCGGTCGGCTCGTCGGCGAAGATGATCGCCGGCTGCGTCGCCAGCGCCCGGGCCACCGCCACGCGCTGCTGCTGGCCGCCGGACAGCTCGGCGGGCCGGTGGTTGCGCCGCGACCGCAGGCCGACGGTCTCGACGACCTCGTCGACCCAGCGCCGGTCGATCCGCCGCCCGGCCAGAGCCAGGGGGAGGGTGATGTTCTCGAACGCGGTCAGGGTCGGCACCAGGTTGAACGCCTGGAACACGAAGCCGACCCGGTCCCGCCGCAGCCGGGTCAGGGCGCGCTCCGACAGGGTCGAGAGGTCGGTGCCCTCGATGTAGGCATGGCCGGACGTCAGCGTGTCGAGCCCGGCCGTGCAGTGCATCAGCGTCGACTTGCCCGAGCCCGACGGGCCCATGATGGCGGTGAACCGCCGGGCCGGGAAGCCGACCGTGACCTCGTCGAGGGCCGTGACCCGGGTGGCGTCCCGGCCGTAGACCTTGGTGGCGCGCACGGTGCCCGCCGCGACCGCGGGTCGGTCTATTGACCCATAGGTCGGTACGCGGCGCACGCCCGCAAGATAACGGCCGGCGGCGCCGACCGAACGGCCTCCGGCTAGCTCGGCTGCTTGACGAGCCGCAGGTAGGGCTTCTTGGCGTCCCAGCCCTCGGGGAAGCGCTCCTTGGCCTCGTCGTCGGACACGGCCGGGATGATGATGACGTCCTCGCCCTGCTTCCAGTCGGCCGGGGTCGACACCTTGTACTTGGCGGTGAGCTGGAGCGAGTCGATCACCCGCAGGAGCTCGTCGAAGTTGCGGCCGGTCGACTGGGGGTAGGTCAGCGTGAGCTTGACCTTGTTGTCGGGGCCGATCACGAACACCGAGCGGACGGTGACGGTCTCGCTGGCGTCGGGGTGGATCATGTCGTAGAGGCCGGACACGGCGCGGTCGCGGTCGGCGATGAGGGGGTAGTTGAGCCGCGAGCCGGTCACGTCCTCGATGTCCTGGCTCCAGCCCTCGTGGTCGGACAGCCCGTCGACCGACAGGCCGATGACCTTCACGTTGCGCTTGTCGAACTCGGGCTTCAGTGCGGCGACGCGGCCGAGCTCGGTCGTGCACACGGGGGTGAAGTCCTTGGGATGCGAGAACAGCACCGCCCAGCTGTCGCCCTTCCAGTCGTAGAAGTCGATGGGGCCCTCGGTGGTCTCGGCCGAGAAGTTCGGGGCGTCGTCGCCCAGTTGGATCGCCATCTGTATCCCTCCGGAATCGCTCGTCACGGCGAGCCTAGCAGCGCGCCGCCTAAAGGCGACCAGGCTGGTCGGGTTTGGCGTATGTCACGTGGTGTTTCAAGCAGATGCTAGGTATAGTTAGCACATGAGCATCATCACCGACTTCACCGAGACCGTGACCACCACGGTGTCCGAGGCGGAGACCAAGGTCGTCGCCTACGTCCGCGAGGGCGTCGAGCGCGCCCGCGTGCAGTTCCCCGCCGTCGTCGACACCGTCAACGCCGCCCAGCGCGACCTGGTCAAGGTCGCCGGCGACGTCGCCGACCGCATCCCGGCCGTTCGCCGGGACGTGGCCAAGGCGATGGTCGACGCCGCCGACAAGCTGCCGGCCGACGCCCGTGGCTTCGTCACCACCGTCGCCGCCAAGGTCGCGCCGGAGGCCCCCAAGGCCGCCCGCACGACCGGTGCGACCAAGGCCAGCAAGGCCAGCAAGGCCACGAAGGCAACGAAGGCCAGCAAGTCCGCCTGAGCCGTGGTGTCCGCGGCTACGTCGACTCCCCCTCGACGTAGCTGCGGTACACGGTCAGCAGGGCCGCCTTCTGCTCCTCCGTGAGCCGGGGGTCGGCCCGCACGGCCTCGGGGACCGTGGTCGGACGGTTCCCGAGGTCGTTCGCGTCCACCATCCCCGCCTGCACCATCATCTCCTCCGCCGACACGTTGAGCGCCTTGGCGATGGCGGTGAGCACGCGCACCGACGGCTCGTGCAGCCCCCGCTCCAGCTGGGAGAGATAGGGGTTCGACACGTTGGTGCGCGCCGCCAGCTCGCGCAGCGACAGCTCGGCCTGCGTCCGCCGTTCCCTGATGACCCGGCCGAGCCGATCGAGCGGGGCCTCGGCGTCGCTCATCGCCGCGTCAGCTCTCCAGGTGGGCGGGTTCTGCCCCGTCGCTGGGCACCTGCGTGCGGAAGATGTCCGGTTCGAGGTAGATGACCCGGGCGATCGGCACGGCCCGCCGGATGCTCTTCTCGATGCGGTCGACCGCCTCGGCCGTCTCGGGAACGGACAGCCCCGGCACCAGCTCGATCTTGGCCCCCACGAGCAGTTCGTCGGGCCCGATGTGCTCGGTCCGCATGTGGATCAGCTTCGACACGCTCGGCTCGATCTCGATGGCGGCGGCGATCTTCTGCCGATTGGCCACGGTCGCGGACTCGCCGATCAGGAGGCCCTTCATCTCGACCGAGAGCACGGCCGCGATCGACACCAGCAGCACCCCGATGATCAGGGTGCCGACGCCGTCCCACACCGCGTCCCCGGTGACGTGCGCGGTCGTGATCGCCGCGAGCGCCACGAACAGGCCGATCAACGCCCCGAGGTCCTCGAGCAGGACGACCGGCAGCTCGGGCTGCTTGGTCCGCCGGATGAACGACCACCAGCCCACCTGCGGGTCGCGCACCTTCCGGGCCTCGTGGACGGCGGTGCGGAACGAGAGGCTCTCGAGCACGATGGCGACGAGCAGGATGACGATGGCGATCGTCACGGACTCCAGCTCGTGAGGGTGCACGATCTTCTCGATGCCCTCGAAGATGGCGAACACGCCGCCCACGCTGAACAGAATGAGCGCGACGACGAACGCCCAGAAGTAACGCTCGCGCCCGTAGCCGAACGGGTGCTCCTCGGTGGCGGCCCGCTTGGCCCGGGCGCCGCCGAACAGCAGCAGCGCCTGGTTCGCCGAGTCGGCGACGGAGTGCACGCTCTCGGCCAACATCGAGGCCGAGCTGGTCAGCAGGAAGCCGACGAACTTGGCGATCGCGATGCCGAGGTTGGCCAGCAGCGCGGCGATGACCGCGCGGGTGCCGTGTTCGCCTCCAGCCATGGTCGCCAACTTACCGGCCTCGGGCCTGTGGGTGAGTTTGTGGGATTTTTGTGGAGAACGGATGTCGTCCTGGGGATGAACCAGGAATGTCTGGGGACAGGCCTGGGGATTGGAAAATACCCCTTGACGTGGGGTTTCGCGCCCCGCAGGATGCCCATATCCACCACGGCAGCACGAGCCGACGAGGACGACAAGGGGCTTCCGGCCCCGTGTTGAAATCGGAGGAAAACGGCAGCCTGGGGGATACGACAGGTAGCAGACGGAGCGTCTGATGCGGGGTAAAAGCCGCTGACAGGCATCCGGGTCGGCCCAGGGGTCCTGCCCCAGGGCTCGACCGGTGACACGAACCGACGGGCGCCGTCGGGGAAGGTCACCTAAGCCACCTGCCGTAACAGGTTGGCCCCGAGCAGCGGACCGGCTCGCTCCGGTCTGACGCTCGGGGCCTTCCGTGTGTACGGGGCCGAGCGTAACGGGCGACCAACCGCACACGGTGGATCCTCACCCCTACCGCCCGGCCCCGCGTTTTGTCCCCGGAAACGGTCGCTACCGCGACCAGTTCCGGGGACAAAACGCGTCTGAGGGCCGCCGCCCCCATGTGCGGCCGCCGGTCCGGAGCCCGGCGCCGCGGGGGGAGAGTCCGCGGCGCCGGGTGCTCCGGCCCGCCCGGCCTGGTGCGGTAGGTCCGCCCGACCCGCCGCACCAGGCCCTGCCGCCGCCGTCGCTGGCACGAGGCGCCGCCGGCCGGCGATCCGCGTGCCTATCCGCAGTCGCCGGGTCGCCCGTCGTCGTTCACCATCGCCGTGATCCTCTCCTTCGAGCGGGCGACGAGCTCGTCGATCACCTGCTGGGGGTCGACGCCGTGCTCCTCCGCGATCTCCGCGAAGCTCTGGCCTGCCGCGCGGGCCTGACGCACATCGAGCGGCGACACGCCGAGCGCGGCCGCCACCTCGGCCCCGGCGGCGCGGTGCCGGCGCCGCCACGCCCGGCGGCCGTCTGCACCGTCTCTCGTCATCGGGTTGTCGACCGCCGCGGCCACCCGTGCCGGCAGCATGGCCGTCCGGCCGGCTGCCTGCGCGTCGGTGAGGCGCCCGGTCCGCACGCCCTGGTCGATCCTTGACTGTCCCACCGCGGTCAACGCGTCCACCACCACCCGGCGGTCGACACCCTGGTCCGCGGCTATCTGGGCGAGCGTCTCGCCGGCCCGCAGGCGCAGGTGGATGTCGCTCGCCGGCAGCCCGAGCGCATCCGACAGCGCGCCGATGGGCGCGCCGCAATCGGCGGCAGCCGGCGGGGCGTCCACCTCGGCCCGTCTCCCCGAGGTGGCGCCCGCCGTACCGAGCAGGAGCAGACCTGTCGTGGCTCCTCCGACAGCGGCGGCGGCCAGTACCGCCCCGGCCACCGTCCTGGCGAGCTTCATGGAGTCCTCCGGTCCGCTCGGTGCTCGGCGTTGGCGGGCACCTTCTCACGGTGGTCTTTCGGTCACCTCATGCCCAGCTGGGAGTTTCCTGGGAATCCGCGCCGACGTACGGCAGCCGGATCGTGATCAGCGACCCGACGCCCGGCGCCGAGTCGAGGCGGATCGTGCCGCCGTGCGCCTTGACCAGGTCGGACACGATGGCGAGACCGAGCCCGGTGCCCCGCCTCGGGTGGGCGTCGGTCGCCGGGCCCTGCCAGAACCGGTCGAACGCCTTGGCCACCTCCTCCGGCGTCATCCCCGGCCCGTCATCCGCGACCGCGACCACGACCTGGTCGCCCTCCGTCGCCACGTTGAGCTCGACGTTCGTCCCCGGCGGGGTGTGCTCGCGCACGTTGGCCAGCAGGTTGTCGATGATCTGGCGCAGGCGGGCGCGGTCGCCGGTCACGAAGGTGGTCCGGCCGGTCGTGCGCACGTCCACCGGGCGCTCGTCCGAGATCGTCCGGGCGTCGGCCGCCGCGTCCTCGACGATCCGGGTCATGTCGACCAGGTCGTTGGCCAGTGGCCGGCCCTGGTCGAGCCGGGCCAGCAGGACCAGGTCGTCGATCAGCCCGCCCATCCGCACCGCGGCCTGCTGGACCCGCCCCATCGCCTGGGCCCGCTCCTCCGGGTCCTCCGACGTGCCGTACAGCTCCGCGTAGCCACGGATGGCCGTGAGCGGCGTGCGCAGCTCGTGGGAGGCGTCGGCGACGAACCGTCGCATCCGTTCCTCCGAGCTCATGCGCGCCGCGAACGCGTCCTCGAGCCGGTCGAGCATCCGGTTCAGCGCGGTGCCGAGCTGGCCGACCTCGCTCTCCGGATTCGCCACCTCGACCCGCTCGGTGATGTTGCCCTCGGCGATGCGCTGGGCGCTCTCGACCATCCGGTCGACCGGCGCCAGGCCCCGGCGGATGGCGAACCACGCCGCCGCCGCCGCCACCGCCACCGCCGCCAGGCCGGCCAACAACAGGATCTGCCGGGCGTCCGCGACGGTCCCGTCCACGTCGGCCAGCGACATGGCGGTGACGAGCGTGCCCCCGCTCGGCAGGGTCGACGTCACGACCCGGTAGCGAGGGCCGCCCTCCTCCACCGAGTCCACGGTCACCGGCCCTGCCGGCACCGCGAGCCCCGTCACGTCGGGCAGCGGATCGGGGTCGTCGGATGGCCCGGACGGCGCGCTGCCGACGATCGTCCCCTCCGGCCCGAGGTGGATGAACGCGACCTGGCGGATGTCGACGATGCCGGGAGCGAGCTGGCGGCGCAGGTCGCGCACCGACTGCTGGTCCACCGTCTCGGGGACCTCGCGCAGCTGGTTGTCGATGTCGGCGATCAGCCGCTGCTCCAGCGCGGAGACGGTCACGAGGCCGGCCACCAGGATGACCACGGCCACGATGGCCACGACCGCGGCCGTGAGCCTCCGGCGGATCATGGCTGGGTGCGCAACACGTAACCGAAGCCGCGCACCGTGTGTATGAGGGCGGGGTCGACGAAGTCGATCTTCTTGCGCAGGTAGCAGATGTAGTTCTCGACCACGCCCGAGTTGCCGGCGAAGTCGTAGTCCCACACGTGGTCGAGGATCTGGGCCTTGGACACCACCCGCTCCCGGTTGGCGAGCAGGTAGCGCAGCACCTTGAACTCGGTCGGCGACAGCTGGACGGGCGCGCCGGCCCGCGTGACGAGGAGCGTGTCCTCGTCCATCTCCAGGTCCGCGTAGCGCATCCGCCCGTTGGACACCGCGGGCGGCGCGGCGCCCGTGCGGCGCAGCACGGCCCGCACGCGGGCGACCAGCTCCTCCAGGCTGAACGGCTTGGTGACGTAGTCGTCGCCGCCCCGCGTGAACCCGCTGACCCGGTCCTCGGCGGCGTCCCGGGCGGTGAGGAAGATCACCGGGGTCTGGTCGCCGTCGCCCCGCATCCGGCGGCACACCTCGAAGCCGTCCACGCCGGGGAGGCCAACGTCCAGTACGACCAGGTCCGGGTGGTCGCGCGTGATCAGGTCGAGCGCCTCGCGCCCGCCGATCGCGGTCGACGTGGCGAACCCTGCGATGCGCAGGGCGCTCGACACCAGATCTCGGATGAACTCGTCGTCGTCGACGACCAGCACGGCTGCGTCCTGCATGTCCAGAGTGAAACCCCCCAACCTGGGAGTTTGCTCACGATCCTGGGAGTTTGCTCACGATCGGGCGTGGGCGTCCAGCAGGTCGCGCGCACGCGGTGGTGACCCGACGCGCCGTAGGGAGGTGGAGGAACTCGTTGGGGCCGTGCGCGTTGGATCCCGGGCCGAGGACACCGGTGACGACGAACTGCGCCGCCGGGAAGCGCCGGCCGAGCATGCCCAGGAACGGGATCGTGCCGCCCTCGCCCAGCGTGAGCGCCGGGCGGCCGAAGGCTGCCACCGACGCCCGCTCGACGGCCCGGGCCAGCCAGGGGGCGGACGGCGGGGCGTGCCACCCCGGCTCGGCCGCGCCCCGCCGGACGGTGACGGCCGCGCCGTACGGCGGGTCGGCGGTCAGGCGCCGTTCGAGCGACGCGGCCGCGGCCTCGGGGTCGACGGTCGGGGGCAGCCGGAGCGACAGCTTCACCGCCGTCGAGGGCCGCAGCACGTTGCCGGCCCGGGCCGGGCGCGGGGCGCCGTCGATGCCGACGACCTCCAGGGCGGGCTCCCAGGTCCGGGCTATGAGCTGCTGCTCGGTCGTCGGCCGGACCGGCTGGACACCCTCGGCGAACGGGAACACATCCGTCAGGTCGCCGAGCTCCGGGGCGGTGGCCGCGATCTGGCGGAGGCGGTCGTCAGGGATGTGGGCGTGCAGCTCGCTCGGGAGCAGGTAGCCCGACTGCTCGTCCTCGATGCGGCTGAGCAGCGTCCGCAGGATCCGGAAGCTGGAGGGGACGACCCCGCCGGCCGCGCCCGAGTGGACGCCCTCGGTCATCACCCGAACCTCGACCGTCATGTCCACCAGCCCGCGCAGCGAGGAGGTGAGCCAGAGCCGGTCCCAGTCGCCGCACCACGAGTCGAGCGCCACGACCAGGGATGGCGTGCCCAGCCGGTCGCCCAGCGCCTCGAGGTGGGCGGGGAGGTCGGGGCTGCCCGACTCCTCGCTGGCCTCGATCAGCACGATGCAGCGATGGTGGGATCCGCCGGCGGCCCGCACCGCCCGCAGCGCGGTGAGCGCCGAGAACGTCGAGTAGCCGTCGTCGGCGCTGCCCCGTCCGTAGAGGCGGTCGCCGTCGAGCACCGGCTCCCACGGCCCCAGCCCCCGCCGCCAGCCAGAGAACGGCGGCTGCTTGTCGAGGTGGCCGTAGAGCACGGCCGTCGCGTCGGATCGGCCGGAGCCGGCCGGGGGCACCTCGACCAGCAACAGCGGGCTCCGCCCCTCCAATTCGTGGACCTCGACCGTCGCCCCCGCGAGCCCGTCGCCCGCCTGGCGGTCGCACCACTGCCGCAGCAGCTCGGTCGCTTGCGCCATGTATCCCGCCTCGGCCCAGTGCGCGTCGTAGGCCGCCGACACGTTCGGGATGCGGATGTAGTCGTGCAGCGCCGGGACGATGTCGGCATCCCAGGTGCGGTCGACCAGGGCGGAGGCGGCGGAGGCGTCGAGCGTCACGCGGACGATTCAAGCACCCGGCCGTGTGTCTTCTCGGCCATCGCCATCGCCAGCCCGGCGGCGGCGAGCACCGCAGCGGTGACGATCGCGTCGAGGTGCGGGCCGACCGGGATCATCACTGCGGCGACGACCGCGGCGGCCAGGCACGCCCGCCCCGGCGAGCGGCCGAGGCGCAGGCGGATCGCGGCCAGCCCCGCGTAGAACATCAGGATGCCGCCGGCGAAGGCGCCGGCGAAGACGGGATCGAGCGGGACGTCCGGGTGGACCAGCGCCTCGTGGATGCCGACGGCGGCGAACACCACGCCGAGCACCAGGGGGATGTGGAGGTAGCTGTACACGTCCCGGCCGAGTCGGGCCCGGTCGGCTCCCTCGGCGGCGACGAGCGCCCGCTCGCCCTCCGCCGCGTCGTGGTCGAAGTACGCCCACCACAGGCCGACGATCAGGGCCATCACGACCAGCGCCGTGCCGGCCAGCGACCAGTCGACGGTGATGTCGCCGACCGCCCCGATGGCGACGATCGACTCGCCGAGGGCGATCAGCACGATGAGCCCGTGGCGCTCGACGAAGTGGCCGGGGTGCACGGTGAACCCGGCGACGCCGGTCACGAAGGGCCCGATGTAGGAGACGGCGATCGCCGCCACCCAAAGCGCGTTCTGGACGCCCCCGTCCACCGTTCCGGCGACGAGCAGGACGACGGCGGCGCCGAGGTTGCCGGGGGCGAGGCGGAGGATCGCCCGCCGGGCGTCCGTGGGGTTCTCGGCGGCCAGGAGGAACAGCGCGAGGTGCAGCACCATCACGACGAGGAAGCCGAGCACGAACGCGGTGGCGCTGTCGTCGAACGCGTGGGGCACTGCCAGCGCGGTCACGAGCATGGCGCCCATGGCGGTGAGCACGACGAGCCGGGTGAGCGGCTGGCTCGTGGGGACCGTGTTGGTCAGCCACGCGTAGGCGCCCCACGCCCACCACAGCACCGCGAACACGAGGACGGCCCGCAGGAGGCCCTGCGCGGTCGGGGCCTCGGTGACCGCGCCGGTGATCTGCGTGAACGCGAACACGAACACCAGGTCGAAGAACAGCTCGATGGTCGATACCCGGCTCTCGCCGGCCTCTGCCTCGTCGGCCATGGCGGGGAGTGTGCCGTGGCCGGAGCGGAATCAGCGCGCGGCGGCCCCGACCGGGGCGGTCGGCGTGAACGCGACCGGCATGCGCTCGTACCCGGAGACGAAGTTGGCCGCCCGCCGGTCCAGGTCGTCCTCGCCGGCGATGCCGGGCGCGAGGCGCAGGTCCGGCAGGCGGTCGGCGAGGCGGTCGAACATCGTCGAGAGCTCCAGGCGGGCCAGGCTGTTGCCGAGGCAGAAGTGCGGCCCGAAGCCGAATGCGACGTGCTCGTTGGGGTGGCGCCGGATGTCGAACCGGTCGGGCTCGGGGAAGGCGGCCGCGTCCCGGTTGGCGGACGGGTAGAGCAACAGCAGCTTGTCGCCCGCCGCCATGGTCTGGCCCCCGTAGTCGACGTCGGCGACGACCGTGCGGGCCATGTTCTTGATCGGCGAGACCCAGCGGAGCATCTCCTCGACCGCGCCGGGCAGGAGGCTGCGGTCGGCGACCAACGCGTCCCACTGCTCGGGGTGGGCGCACAGCTGGAACATGCCACCAGATAGCACGTGGCGGGTCGTCTCGTCGCCGCCGATCAGGATGAGCAGCGACTCGTGCACGAGGCTGTCGTGGTCGAGTCGGTCGCCGTCGACCTCGGCGTGGACGAGGACGCTCATCAGGTCGTCGCGGGGCTCGGCTCGGCGGGAGGCGACCACCCGGCCGGCGTAGTCGGAGTAGGCGGCGAACGCCTCGGCGGCCCGCACGAGCGCGGTGCCGTCGGCGTCGTCGACGCCCACGAGCGCCCGCATCATGTCGTCGGACCAGGTCATGAGGTCGTCGCGGTCCTCGGGCGCCACGCCGAGGGCGTCGCCGATCATGATCAGCGGCAGGGGCGCGGCAATGTCCCACACGAAGTCGCACTCGCCCCGCTCGCACACCCGGTCGATCAGCTCGTCGCAGACCCGGCGGACCTTGGCGGCCTGGTCCCGGACCATCCGGGGCGTGAACCCCCGGTTGACCAGCTTGCGCCGCTGCCAGTGCTGGGGGTCGTCCATGTCGATCATCATCGGCAGGGCGGGGGTGGACGGCCGGATGCCGCCCGCGCTCGACCACACCTCGGTGGTGCGGGACACGTGCTTGAGGTCGTCGTAGGCGGCGATGCCCCAGACCTGGCCCCGCTCGTCCCAGTACACGGGGGCGTGCTCGCGCATCCATGCCAGCGCGGGGTAGGGATCGTCGCCCCAGAACCGCCCCGACACGAGGTCGACGTCGGGGTTGGTCGGGTGGTCGACTCGCCGTCCCATGGACGGCGAGTCTGACACAGGCGTCAGTGACGGGCCGGGCTCAGGACGACGCCGCGGTGGCGGCGACCACGATGGCGAAGAGCGCGAAGCTGAGGAGGTAGGCCAGAAGGAGGCAGGTCGCGACGATCCCACAGATCCTGCCGGCTTGGACGGTGCCGCGGTTGCTGTAGGCCGCGGGGTTGCGGTCGATCTCGGCGAGCGCGTTGTTGCCCTTGACCCAGGCGAACGGCCCGATGAGCTGGCAGAGCACCAGGCTCAGTATCCCGAGCACGAGGACCGTGGTGCCGTCCGGGTGCTCAACGGCGTAATAGGGCGCCGGTTGGTAGCCGTAGGGCGAGCCATCCTGTGGGTAGGACATCGCTCAGCTCGTCCCGGAGGTGGCCGCGGCGAGCGCGACGAGCCAGAACGCGGCCACGGCCACCTGGACGATCGCCAGGCAGCTTCCGACGATGCCGAGGATGCGGCCGATCTGGACGTAGGACCGGTTCGAGTACGCCATCGGGTTGCGGTCGATCTCGGCCAGCGCGTTGTTGCCCTTGACCCAGGCGAACAGCCCCAGCAGCCCGCAGGCCACGAGGCTCAGGATCCCCAGCACGAGAACGGTGGTGCCCTGCGGATGCTCGACCTGCCCGGTGCCGTAGGGCGGCGGCATCGGCATCGGCCCCCCGCCGTAGGGCGGGGGAGGCACGGAGTACGACACGGCGTCATCGTAGGGTCGGGCCCGCGCCCGGGTGGCGCGGGCCCGACCCCACGCCGGGCGTGTCAGTTAGTTGGATGAGGCCGCGACGAGGATCCAGAAGAGGATCGAGAGGACCAGGAGGACGGTCCCGATGATCCCGCAGATCCGGCCGGCATTCACGGTCGAACGGTTGCTGTAGGCCGCAGGATTGCGGTCGATCTCGGCGACCGCGTTGTTGCCCATGACCCAGGCGATCGGGCCGAGGATCCCGCAGATGACGATGCTGAGGATCCCGAGTACGAGGATCGTCGTCCCTTGCGGATGTGGCTGTGGCATGGCCCCGTACGGCACCTGGCCGTAGGGCTGCTGTGGAGGTGGCGGTAGTGACACGCCGACATCGTAGGGTCAGCGGCGTGGCCGATCGGACCACCCCCACGCCCGCGTGGGAGGCCCACCTGCCGCCGGGCACGACGCCCGCGGCGGTCGACCTCCTGGCGCAGGGCAGCCTGCCCCGTGCCTGGGCCCGGACGTGGGCGCGCGAGCCGGCGCGCCCCGTCGTCCGCGACCCGGGCGGGCGGTGGTTGACGGGCGCGGACCTGCTGGCAGGCAGCGAGGCGGTGGCGGCCCGCCTGGCCGCGGCCGGGGTGCGGGCGGGGGACCGGGTGCTGCTGTCCGGCCCGGCGTCGGGGGCGCTCATCGTGGCGCACGCCGCCGCCCTGCGGGCCGGGTTCGTGGTGGTGCCGGTGAACGCGGCCTACAGCCGGCGCGAGCTGGGCGTCATCGTGGCGGACGCCGAGCCGCGGGCCGCCATCCTGGGCGCCGCGCGCCTGCGGGAGTGGGCGCGGGAGCTGGACCGGTCGCTGCTCGTCACGGGCGTCGAGGTGGAGGTGGCGACCGCCCCGGGCGTCGTCCCGCCGCTGGACCGGTGCGGGCCGTCGGACCCGGCGCTGCTGCCGTACACGTCGGGCACGACGGGGGCGCCCAAGGGGGCGTTGCTCACGCACGGCAACCTGCTGGCGAGCGCGGAGGCGTTGCGGCTGGCCTGGCGCTGGACCGAGCGGGACCGCCTGGTCCTGTGCCTGCCGCTGTTCCACATGCACGGCCTGGGGGTGGGGCTGCACGGCACGCTGCTCGCGGGAGCCCAGGCGGTCCTGCTGGAACGCTTCGAGGTGGGGGCGGTCCTCGCGGCGGCGGCCGACCCCGAGGCGACGATGTTCTTCGGGGTCCCCACGATGTACGCCCGCCTGGCCGAGGCGGCCGACCCGGCGCCGCTGGCGGGCCTGCGCCTGTGCGTCTCGGGCTCGGCGCCGCTGGCGGCGGACCTCCACGAGCGCATCCGGTTACGCACGGGCCAGGAGGTCCTGGAACGCTACGGCATGACCGAGACGGTCATGCTGGTCTCGAACCCGTTCGAGGGCGACCGCCGCCCGGGCACGGTCGGCATCCCGCTGCCGGGGGTGGAGGTCCGCCTGGCGGAGGGGACGGAGGAGATCGAGGTGCGGGGCCCGAACGTGTTCGCCGGCTACTGGCGGCGCGACGAGGCGTCGGCCGAGGCGTTCACCCCGGACGGCTGGTTCCGCACGGGCGACATCGGCGCAGTGGACGAGGCCGGCTACCTCCGGATCGCCGGCCGGGCCAAGGAGCTCATCATCACGGGCGGCTACAACGTCTACCCGCGCGAGGTCGAGGAGGTGCTCCGGTCCCACGCGGCGATCATTGACGCCGCGGTCGTCGGCACCCCGTCGGAGGAGTGGGGCGAGACGGTGACGGCGTACGTGGAGGCCACCCCGGACTTCGATCCCCAAGCGGTCCTGGCCTGGGCGGCCGACCAGCTCGCCCCGTACAAGCGCCCGCGGGTGATCCACCGGGTGTCGGCGCTACCCCGCAACGCGCTGGGCAAGGTGGTCCGCGACCAACTCGGCCCGGGCTGACGACCAGGTACGGTCGGGAGCGCGCCCTCGTAGCTCAGGTGGATAGAGCGACCGCCTCCTAAGCGGTAGGCCGCAGGTTCGAGTCCTGCCGGGGGCACCGCTGCCGTCCTGCGGATCGAGCGCTGTGACCTGGGGCTTTGCGCTGCTGTCGGTCACTTCGACCTTGACCGTGGATGACCGCGACGGGCCGTGGAACACCCCGATCCGTGGGACGGCTGTGGGACCAGCGTGGGACCGACCGGGAGTACCGCTCGGGCATGCGTTCGCAGGCGCACGGTTCCGGAGGACGGTGGCGAGAGCGGACGTTTGACCAGGTCGTGGCGCGCGCCGGACACTGCGGCACGGCGCTCCCCCGCGGTCCCCCCGTGGCGCGACGAAATCGGTCCTTCTGGTTCGCATGCAAGCGGCGACTACAGGCGCCTTGTCTCGACCCGATGATCCGGCCGGACCACTGCAATGCCCACCCAAACGACCCGCGGGTTCAGTCGAACGGGTCGCCGGCCATGTCGGGCCGGCCGGCGTTGGCGGCGAGCACGACGCGGTGCTGTTGTCCTGCCCGGAAGGCCGGGTCCCACCAGCGCACCGCGTAGCGGTGGCCACGGTCGCCGGGGCCTAGGTGGATGACCTCCACGTCGCAGCCCTGGTCGTCGGCACGGCGCCCGTGCGCCACGGCCGGCAGCCAGGGACCGTTGGTGCCGTCCCGCATCTCGACCCGGGCGAGCGGCTCGTGCCAGTCCAGCGCGGCGGGAACCACGTCCCACCAGCGTTGCTCCCACATGGGGTCGGTGGTGCCAGTGGCGTCGCTGAAGGCGGCGGGACCGTCGGTCGCCCGGTCGACGGGGGGGCCGGCCGAGCCCGGCAGGTAGCGGTGGTGGCGCAGGTCGAAGCGGCGAACGGGCACCAGGTCGCTGACCAGCCCAGCGCGTACGGTCTCGGCGGCCAGCCGGGCGGCGTGCGCGGCGAGGAACGGCTGGGTCGCGGGCCCGTAGAGCGTGTGGCCGCCCTCGTACCGTTGCTCCGCGTACTCCTCTGCCGTGGTGCAGTAGCCGGCGTACTCGTTGGCCACCGAGGTCACCACCACCCTCCCGACGCCGCGGTCGCCCACGTCGGCGGCGATGGCCGCCTCGATGCGCCGGCCCG
Source organism: uncultured Acidimicrobiales bacterium (assembly GCA_963830865.1). Classification (GTDB taxonomy): domain Bacteria; phylum Actinomycetota; class Acidimicrobiia; order Acidimicrobiales; family VFJN01; genus ZC4RG19. The sequence goes on from CAWHNU010000009.1 coordinate 367,696, forward strand.
TCTCGACCGTGAGCTCGAACGGTAGGCCTACGATCGCGACGCCGCCGATGCGCAGCACCTGCACGGGCAGCACCCGCGGGAACCCCTGGCGGGGTAGGACGAACCGCTGGAAGGGGCCACCGATGACCCTTTTGCCGCCCTGGGGCCGGTGGGTGCGGCGGCGGGGCGCGCCTGGCCGGAACGGGGGGATGCGGTGGATGACCGGCGTCTCGTTCTCGTACGCGCCCGCGACGAGGGCGGCGCCGACCGCGGGGCGCCGGGGGAGGGTCAGGCCGTCGATCGTCCGCGACCGGTCGAGGTCGACTTCGCGCAGGCCGCAGGCGAGCTCGACTCGGTCGGTCAGCTCGCCCTCGAGGTCGGCGTGCAGCCGGGCGGCCGCCGCCCCGATGCTGCGGCCGACGCGCTGGGCCTCGAGGTGGCCGGCCATGCCGGGGTGCAGCGCCGGCGCCACGTCGGCGTGCGTGCCCTCGACGGCGCCGACGACGGGCCGCACCCCGGTGGACCGCTCGATGCGCTCGCCGAGCTCGTCGGTCAGGTAGGCCCACAGGTCGGCGTTGTAGACCTCGGAGCGCATGGGGACCCCGGTGCCGTGCACCGAGAACACCACCGTTGCCGCCAGCGGCTCGTGGCCGCCATCGGCGGCCCTGGCGTCGACCCGCAGCAGGTGCAGCCGGGGGTCGACCGCCACGTAGGCCCGCTGGCGTCCCGTGCGCCGGTCGGCGAGTCCGGCGTTGCGCACGTGGGCGGCTAGCGAGCGGTTGCGGGTGAGGCCCCACACGTCGGTGGTGCCAAAGGCCAGTCGGGCCGGCCGGCGCTCCTCGACGGCCGAGGCGGCGCCCGCGGCGATGCGGGCCGCCAGCCACTGCGCCCATGCCGCGTCGAACCCGGGCTTGTTGGAGGCGAACCGGTTGTAGAAGTCGGTGCCGAGGAACTGCCCGGGTCCCCCGTGGGTGTGGGTGGCGCCGAGGTACACCCCGGCCGCGGGGACATCGGTGGTGGCGGCCAGCGCGCGGGCCACGAGCCGGTGCAGCACCGCGGAGCCGCCCAGCAGGTCAGATTGGACGATCACGAGCGACCCGGTGTCCGACCGCAGGTGCACGATGCGGGCCCGCAGCCGCGAGCGGAACCCGGTGCCGGTATGGGCGTTGCGCGAGTAGCCGGCCTTGGGCAACCCGGGCGGAGGCGTGATGTCCACGTCCGCCGTCCCGGCCAGCAGCCCCCCGACGGGCGTGAGCTCGCCGGCGGGAGCGGGCACCGGCAGGGCGAAACGCGCCCGGCGGGCGGCCGCCGCGACAGCGAGTAGGGGGCTGTCGGCCCCGATGTCCCAGCTCTCGGTCATGGCGCTCGGCTTCCCCCTGTGCGACGGCGACCCCTTGCGCTACCACGTCGCCGCACGCACCCAGGCGGTTGCCCGGCACGACGCCCAGGCGCGCAATGCCACGTCACTGTCCACGATCGCTACTCGTCGGATCCAAGCTCGTCACGGACCTCCGGCCGGGCGAGCGCGGAGAGCCGGGCGCGCGGCGGGACCTGGTCGCCGAATTCGGCGAGCAGATCGTCGTGGGGCGAGGGCGCCAGGCGCCTCACCGCATTGTCAGCTTGGGAACCGCAGCCGATCACGCGACGACAGGCGGTGACCTGCTCGCGAAGGTGGCTCGTTCGGCCTCGACCGGCCAGTTCGTGACTCGCCGCGTGGCCCGTGCGTGGCCCGAGCCAGCGCAGCACGTTCCGCCGACTCGACGCCGACGAGCTCTGCATCCCGAAGCTTGTCCGAACGAGCAGTGGCGACCGTCGACGGACGCGACCGCAGGTGACGCCGCCGTCCTGAACCGTGGCGTACCACATCGGCCGGAGCGCTCCGCGGGATGGACGCGGGATAATCCAGGCGGACCGGCCGCTACCTGATCGGCGCGGGGAGGTTCCTGGGCGTCGGGCAATGCGACGAGGGGTGCGCAGGGATCGGGTCAAGTTCAGAAAGTCCGAGAAGGGCTGGGCGGGATCGAGTCCGACGAGATGCTCGGCGATGTGTGGGTGCAGGTCTCTGTCATCGAAGGGGACGGCTTCAGCGAACTCGTCGAGTGCGAGACCATAGGGGTGCGCTCGATAGAGCCACACCGAGTTGATGAAATTCGTGATGGCGGGGCCGGCAGCTGGCCCGCCATGACCAGCGCCGCAACGACACCGCCCGGTCGTCTACTCCTGGTGGAGGGCGACGTCGATTGCGACCGCGGCCGCGACGATGAGGCTCCGCAGGGGCTGGTCGATCGGCTGCAGGATCTCGACCGCGTAGCTGTCTGCCGAGCTGAACGTGTCGTACACGCCCCCCGAGAGCAGGTCCAGTATGGACAGGCCATCGAGTGTGTTGCTGAGGTGGGCGATATCGGTGCCGAGGTGGTCCTGGACGACGAACTCCTGTGATGACCAGTTCCCAACCACCTTGCCCAGTTCTTCGCCGCCGGCTTGCAGCGAGAAGGACTTCATGCCAACGGCGTCCTCCTGAAGGATCTGCCCCAGCTCGTCCCCGTCCCCGTCGTGAACGACCAGGCGTGACTTCACCAGCTTGGCGGGACGGGTCAGCATCAGCAGCACGTTGCCGTCCCGGTCGCTGACCTTCAGCTTGAAGGTCAGCAGTCGATCGGCGGGGGTACCGAGAAACCGAAGCGTCTTCTGTGCCAGGCCCTGCCCGACCTGGCGCACGTCGGCGATCGACTCGCCGTGCCGATCAAGGATGGTGTACTCGTTGTTGACCTCGATCAGCTTCGTCTTCTGCCGCACAATAAGTACCGGTGCGGTGAAGATCGTGTCCGCCTCTCTTGCTGTCATGCCCGGAACGTAGTCCCAGCGCCACACCCAGGAACGGTCACCCTATGTCGGTGGGGCCGAGTGGGTCGCCAAAGGAGTGCGGCGAGCAAACCCCCCGCGGCGGCGATACAGCGACGGCTCGAGGTGATGGGATTCGTTAGTCACCCTGGTCACGACGGCCCGCAGTAGCGACCGCAGTAGCAACCGGCGAGTCGACCGAGGCCGTCAGCCTGGTCAGTGGAACCGGCGGCGCCTCGCTAGGTCCGCGCCCTCGGGCGGCAAACCGGGTGGCGCGGTCAGCAGGTTGGCAGACACCGCAACCTCGACGAGACCGTGGGCCCAGTCCTCGTCGGTGTCGCTGATCACGGTGAGGCCGACCCAGTCCGAGGTGTTCCGGCGGAGGTGGACCCGGGGATCGTCCCGCAGGTCCGTCCGTAGCTCGCTGATCAACGCGCGGGTCAGGCGGACGTCGAGGACGCCGTCGTGGTCGACGTGGGCGACCTCGCGAGTGCCGACCCAGAGAGCGGGGCCGGGTGAGAAGGCGCCCTCGCCGAGCGCCACGCCGTCGATGTCTGCACAGCGGGCGAGGAAGCGGCTGGTCACCTCCCCATCATCGCCCGAGATCATCGCCCGAGCACGCCAGCGCGGGCACCTGGCATCGGGCCCGGGGCCAGATGCCCGAGCCCGATCGCACGATCGGCCGGACCCATGTGTGGTGCGTTCGCCGTTCGACGCGAGGACCCCGGCCGATCTCCGATCGCTCAGGGCGGAAGTCTTGTACCTGGGAGGAGGACACGCGGCGGCTCACGTGGTGGCGGGGTCCCGGGGGTCGAGGTTGGTGCCGTCGTTGAGGGCGGCGGTGAAGTGGGCGGGGCCGAGCGCAGCGCGGGCCCGGCGGGTGATGCGGTCGACGTCGGTCCGGAGGGCTGGAGGGAGCGGCGCGCCGGCTGCGCTGCGGGCAGCCTCGGCTGCGCCGAGCAGCTCGGCGGCGCGCTCGTGGTTCCCGGTGAGGGTGTGTGCACCGGCGAGGCCTTCGAGGGCGCGGGCGATGGCGCGGGGGTCGCCCAGTTTGCGGGCGATCGTGAGGCTGTCGAGGTGGTGGGTCCGGGCGGTCTCGGCGTCGCCCCTTTGCTCGTCGACAAGACCCAGCTGGGAGAGGACCAAAGCGTCAGTCATGCCGGGATCGAGGCCGTTGGCGTGGATGCGGTCGAGAACTCGGGTGAGGTGGTGCTCGGCGGTGGCGAGTTCGCCTTGGCGGCGGGCGGTATCGGCCAGGCCGAGCTCCGCGAAGTCGGCTCCCGGCTGGTATCCGTGGTCGGTGGCCAGCTGCATGGCCCGTCGGTGGAGGCTGCGGGCGCGGGCCGGGTCGCCGACGAGCGCTTCGACCCGACCGAGCCACGACATCTGGTCGGCGGCCTGCGGCCACAGGGTCAGTGCCTCGGCCATGTGCCAGCCGTCCTGGTAGAGCTGCGTCGCCCGGTCGAAGTCCCCGATCGCGATCGCCTGCCGCGCCGAGCCACTCGGTGGCCTGCAATTGGCCCCAGCGGTCGCCGATGTCCCGGAACAGCGTGAGGCTCTGCTCGCCGTTATCCCGGACAGCGGTGAGGTCGCCCCGGAGGTAGGCCAGCTTGGCCCAGGTGCTGAGCGCGGCGGCGACCCCCCACTGGTCGCCAACTGACCGGGATCCGATGAGCGCCCGGGCCACCAGCTCCTCACTGGTCGAGGGGTCACCCCAGTCCGACGCGGCGAACCCGAGGAACCACTGAGCCCGCGCCCGCTCGGCGGGCTGGCCGATGTCGTCGCAGAGCGCGGCGGCTTCCCGGGCACTATCGACCGAGCCCACGACGTGGCCGGCCAGCAGGCTGAAGCCGGTGAGCCAGACCTGCGGCCGGGCCCGGGCCGAGGCCCCGCGGTCGCGGGCCGCGGCGAGAGCGGTCTCCAGGGCCTGACGGCCGTCGACCAGCCGGCCGCGCAGGAACCAGTACCACGCAGCCGCGTTCACCAGGCGCAGCGCGAGACCCGAGTCTCCGTCCTCGACCGCGGTCTCCAGGGACCGCCGGAGGTTGGCGCCCTCGGGGTCGAGCCGTTCCAGCCAGTCCTGCTGGTCCGGGCCCCGGAGATGGGACCCGGCCTGTTCGGTCAGCTCGGTGTGGTAGCGGCGGTGACGACGCCGCACCTCATCGGCCTCGCCCGCAGCGACCAGGCGATGCCAGCCGTAGGCGGCCACCGATTCGAGTAGGCGGTAGCGGGGTGACCCGCTGGTGTCGGTCATCACGACCATCGACCGGTCGACCAGCCGTGCCAGCACAGGCGCGACGTCGGTCGCTTCGACCCCGTCTCCGCTGCAGATCTGCTCGGCGCCAGCTAGAGCGCAGCCGTCGGCGGGAACAGCGAGTCGTCGCAGCACGGCTTGCTCGGCCGGGCTGAGCAGGTCCCAGCTCCAGTCGATCACCGCCCGCAGGGTCTGCTGGCGAGGCGGTGCGCCGTGCTGGGCGGCGACCAGCAGGCTGAATCGGTCGTCAAGGCGGGTGGCGAGCTCGTGCACGCCCAGCCCGCGGACGCGGGTGGCCGCCAGCTCCAGGGCCAGCGGGATCCCGTCCAGCCGTCGGCAGATGGCGGCCACTGCGGCGGCGTTGGTCGGATCGACCGCAAAGCCGGGCGCGGCCGCGGCCGCCCGGGCCACGAACAGCTGCACCGCACTGAACGCCTGCAGCGAACCGGCCTCGGCGTCGAGGTCAGGGCCGGGGGCCTCCAGCGGGGGAACGATCCACAGTGCCTCGCCGGCTAAGCCGAGCGGCTCGCGGCTCGTGGCCAGGATGCGCAGGTTGGGCGCGGCGGCGAGCAGGCGCTGGGCCAGCTCGGCGGCTGCCTCGACGACCTGCTCGCAGTTGTCGAGAACCAGCAACGAGCGCTTGGCCTGCACGGCCCCGGCCAGCCGGTCGACCGCGGTCGCGGGTCGAGGTCCCGGTGCCGGGGCGTCCCAGATGTCGAGGGTGGCGTTGACGGTGGCGACCAGCGAGCCGACATCGTGGGCTGCGCGGTGTGGACCGACCGGGCCGAGCTCGACCAGCCAGGCTCCGTCGGGGCAGGTGGCACCCATGCGGGCTGCGGCTTCCACCGCCAGCCGGGTCTTGCCGACGCCGCCGGGGCCGGTCAGTGTCACCAGGCGATGCGCGGTCAGCAGCTTGGTGACCTCGGCGATGGCGGTCGCGCGCCCGATGAGGTTGGTCGAGCGCGACAGGGAGGTTGCCGTGAACGGGCCCCGCGCGGGGCGGGGCGAGCTGCGGGTCGTGACGCAGGACCGCCAGGTGGAGCTCGGTCAGCTGGGGGCTCGGGTCGACGCCCAGTTCCTCGACCAGCTGATCGCGGAGCTCCCCATAGCTCGCCAACGCCTCGCTCTGCCGTCCGGCCCGGTACAGGGCGCGCATGTGGGCGGCGCGCAGGCGCTCCCGAAGCGGGTGCAGCGCCACGAGTTCGCTTAGCTCGCCGGCCACCTGGTGGTGCTCGCCCAGCCCGAGACGGGCCTCGATCCGCTCCTCCAACACGACCAGCCGCTCCTCCTCCAGGCGGGTGACCACCGGGCGGCCAAACGGCTCCCCACTCAGGTCGGCGAAGGCCGGTCCCCGCCACAACCCGAGCGCTTCGGTGAGCAGAGCGACCCGGTCGCGGAGGTCGTCGGTCGCCCGAGCCCGTTCGGCCAACGCGGCGAACTGGTCCGCATCCACCACCGCCGTCGTCGTGTCGAGCTGGTAGCCGGACGGCACCGACACCACGAGCTGCCGGCCGCCGGGCTCAGCGTCCTCCAGCACGCGGCGCAGGCGCGAGACCTTCGCCTGCAGGGTGCCGACCGGCTTGCCGGGCGGATGCCCGTGCCACAGGTCCTCGATCAGCTCGTCCCTGGATACGGGCCGGCCGTCATAGACGAGCAGCTCAGCCAGCAGTGCCCGCACCTTCGCCTCCGGCACGGGCACCACCGCACCCCGGCTCGTCCACACCGCGAGCGATCCGAGCACCCCGAAGCGCACCCCGCGACCCTAGAGCGGCGGCACGCCACGTCAACAGACCGCAAGTCAACCGGAAGAGAACCGCAAGTCGCCCTTGTCATGGTGCACCGGTTCATGGCCCGACCGAATCACGGAGGCATCGTGGCCCACGACCAGACCGACCTGAAGCAGGTCCTCAACCGCAACATCACCGCCATCAACGGACGCGACATCGAAGGATTTCTGGCCAACCAGCAGCCCGATGTCGTTTTCGAGCTCCCGGGGGGCGTCTCGTTGCAGGGCCACGACGAGCTCCGGCAGTACATGGAGGCCATGTGGGAGGCGTTCCCGGACGGCGTGCTGGCGTTCGGTGCGCAGGCCTTCGCGGACGGGATCGCCGCCACCGAGGTCGTCTTCACCGGGACGCATACCGGCCCGATGCCCAGCCCGAGCGGTCCGCTCCCGCCGACCGGCAAGGCCGTCACGACCCACTCGGTGTCGATCCTCCGCATCAAGGATGGGCTGATCGCGTCGGAGCGCGTCTACGGCGACCAACTCGAGATGATGACCCAACTCGAATCGCATTGACGGGGGCCGAGGCATGCCGAGCGGGGCGCAGGGAGTGGATCGGCCTGTGTGTGCTAGCTGTGCCGTGCCTGTTGGTCTCGATGGACGCCAGCGTCTTGGACCTCGCCGTCCCGCACCTCGAGCGCGGCGCTCGAACCGAGCAGCACCCAGCTGCTGTGGATCATCGACGTCTACGGGTTCCTGCTCGCCAGCTCGCTGATCACGATGGGTCGACTCGGCGACCGGATCGGGCGGCGCCGGTTGCTGCTGATTGGGGCGACGGCGTTCGGTGCCGCGTCGGCGCTGGCGGCGTTCTCGACGAGCGCAGCGATGCTGATCGGGGCGCGGGCGCTGCTCGGCGTGGCCGCGGCCACGTTGATGCCCTCGACGCTCTCGCTGATCCGCAACATGTTCCAGGATCCGGGCCAACGCGCCACCGCGATCGGCGTGTGGGCGATGAGCCTGTCGCTGGGAGGAGCGGTCGGACCGTTGGTAGGCGGGCTGCTGCTCGAGTGGTTCTGGTGGGGTGCGGTCTTCCTGCCAGCGGTGCCGCTGATCCTGGTCCTGCTGGCCATCGCCCCGCATGTGCTGCCGGAATCCCGGGACCCCAAGCCGGCCCACCTCGACGGGCCCAGCGCCCTGCTCTCGTTGGGGACGGTGTTCGGCGTTGTCTACGGCCTCAAGCAGGCCGCGCTGCACGGCGCGACCGCGCCGGCCCTCGTCGCCCTGGTCGTGGGTATCGGTGCCGCCGCGGCGTTCGTGAGTCGTCAGCGGCGACTGGATGACCCGTTGATCGACCTGCGCCTGTTCCGGGTGCGGGCGTTCAGCGTGCCGCTGGCCGCCAACCTGCTCGGTTTCATGACCTTGTTCGGCGCGGGCTTCTTCGTCTCGCAGTACCTGCAGCTGGTGCTGGGGCAATCATCGCTGGAGGCCGGGCTGTCGATGCTGCCGATGTTCGGCATGTTCATGGTCGGTGGCCTGGCTGGGCCGCAGCTCGTGCGCCGGCTCAGTCCCGTCCTGGTCATGGGGTCAGGCTTCGTGGTGGCCGGCATCGGGCTGACCCTCCTCGCCCAGGTCGACGCGGGCTCTGCCCTGTTGGTGATCGTGGCCGGGTCGGTCGTATTCGCGCTCGGCCTGGCCCCGGTATTCACGCTGGCCACCGACACCAGCCTCGGCGCCGCGCCGCCCGAGCACGCCGGGGTCGCCTCCGCGATCTCCGAGACCAGCACCGAGCTGGGTGCCGCTCTCGGGATCGCCGTCCTCGGCAGCGTCGGCGCCGCGGTCTACCGTGGGCATCTCCCCGCCGTAGTACCGCCCGGAGCTACGGACAGCCTGGGCGCTGCGGTCGAGCTCAGTCACCAGCTCTCCCCGGCGCGAGGAGCCCAACTGCTGGCTGGCGCTCAGGCCGCGTTCACCGACGGCTTCCAGGTCACCACGCTGGTCAGCGCGGCGCTGATGGCCGCGGCCGCGGCCGCAATCGTCGTCCTGCTGCGGCACGGGCCCGTCGCCGCGGGCGAGCCGTCCAAACCACCCGAACGAGCCGAGCCCCGCCAGGAGATCCTCGATGCGCGCTGATGCTCACCGACCGCTCGACGGCAAGGTAGCGATCGTCTACGGGGCCGGTGCCATCGGCTCCACCGTGGCCGGCGCCTTCGCCGGGGCAGGTGCCCGGGTCCATCTGGCCGCCCGTACATCGGCCACCCTCGAGGCCGTGGCCGACCGGATCCGAGCGACAGGTGGCGACGTGCACACCGCGGTCGTGGACGCCCTCGATCCCACCGCCGTGCAGGAGCACGCCGACCGGGTCGCGGGCGACGCCGGGCACGTCGACATCGGGTTCAACCTCATCAGCCACGGTGACGTGCACGGCACCCCGATGATCGACATGGCCGTCGAGGACTTCGTCCGACCGGTCGACTCGATCGTGCGCTCCACCTTCCTCACGTCCCAGGCCATCGCCCGTCACATGGTGCGCCAGCCCACCGGGGGCGTCATCCTGTTCTTCGGCGGGCAAGGCGAACCCACCCGCGACTACGCCGTCGGCGGGACGCTCGTGTCGTTCTTCGCCCAGGAGACCATGCGCCGTCAGCTGGCCTGCGAGCTCGGCCGCCAGGGCGTCCGGGTCGTCACGATCGTCACGGCCGGCATCCCAACGTCCGCCGGCGAGGCCGCCGACATGGCTGACGCCAACATGCTCGCCCGCGCCGCCACCTACGACGACGTCGGGATCGCCGCCGTGTTCGCAGCCTCCGACGCTGCCCACATGATGACCGCCGCCACCCTCAACATCAGCGGCGGCTTCGTCATCGACTAGCCCGGGTGCGCATCGCGGCCGCCGCCCCGACGTGCGCCAGCACGGCACCCACCCTGATGCTCGACCAGTTGCGACCGGCCGGCTATGTACTGCCACCCTTGCCGTGGGCATCCGGGCCCTCTTCCAACCCACCACCCTGGAACGCGTCCTAGTCGACGTCGTGAACCTCGGCGACGACGCCGACACCACCGCCGCCGTTGCCGGCGGCCTCCTCAGCGCTCGCGACGGCGTGGCCGGCATCCCGGCCCGGTGGCAGGAACGCCTCGAGTACGCCCCACCTGCGCCCACTCGCCGCCGAGCTCACCGCCGCACCTGGTGGAAGCGGGCGGGGGAGGCGGGCAATTTAGGAGCGCGTGAGATGTTGCAGCCTCAGGATCCGCAGTAAGTGGCCCATTCTGTGCGAGATTGCCGCCGGCGGCCCCGGTCATCCACCACTCGCCTCCCAGTGGCCCCAACGTCCCGATACGCATGTTGCGAGGTCGCCGGGGGCGTTGTCCACCCAACTCCCCGACCGAGCGCCCTCCGCTGAAGGCGCACTCAGTGGATGTCGCGGCATCGGTGGCGATGCCGTACGTGCCGTGCTCCTGCCGCCAGCGCGGGACGGATGGGGGACGAGCTGCAGTCATCGTCACGAATCAGCGCACTGACCAGGACAAACACCGCGATCGCCGCGCGCCCTCCTAAGCGGTAGGCCGCAGGTTCGAGTCCTGCCGGGGGCACCGCTGCCGTCCTGGGGATCGAGCGTGTGACCTGGGGTTTTGCGCTGCTGTCGGCCGCTTCGACCTTGACCGTGGATGACCGCGACGGGCCGTGGAACACCCCGATCCGTGGGACCAGCTCGAACGTGGGTTGGGGGTGTGGCGGTGGTCGGCTGAGGCCGCCCGTCCCCGATCTGGTCATGGAGCTTGGCGCAGTCAGGCCCGCCACTGGTCATCGGGGGCGGCTGCCCGCGGTGGGCCTCCTCGCGGTCATCTGATCTCAGGGCACGCCGAACGCGGCCAGGGTCTGGCTGCCGTCCGCCTCCCATCCGACGACCAGGACCCGACCCGCGGAGATCACCATGTGCTGCACCACACCGACGGCCACCGGGACGCTCGCCAGCGGCTTGCATGTCGCCGCACCGCAGCCATCGGCCGCCAGGGCGACCAGCGTCTCGTCGTCGGTGGCGTACACGACGTCGCCGCCGATCATCAGCCGGCGGAAGGAGCCGTCCAGTGGGGCGCTCCACTCGGGTGTGCACTCGGCCTGGCCGCAACCCGAGGCCGGGTAGGCGTCGAGCACCCTCTGGACCGGCGTACCCCCACCCTGGTTGCGGTAGGCGACGACGTAGATCCGGTCGCTGGTCGCGGCGATCTCGTCCACCCCGCCGGCGTCACCGGGATCGGTGCCGACCGAGTACGGCGCCTGCCACAGCGGGGTTCCGTCGTCCGCGTCCAGGACCTCGAGCCGGCCGTACTCGAACACCCCATTGGGAGGCACCTCGACCCGGAAGCTCCGCCGCAGGTACACCTGACCGTTTGCCGCGACCACGGGATCGTTGACCGCGATCCCGTCACCGGTCGTGGTCCACACCGGTAGGCAGCTGGGGGCACCGCAGCCGGCGGCGTCGTAGGCCAGGATCGTGCCCGCCTGGTTGACGTAGATCCGTCCGTCGGCGATCGTCGGCGCCACGTTGCTCAGGGTGTCGAGCTCCGCGGTCCAAAGGATCTCCAGCGTCGCCTGGTCCCGCACGACCAGGCGATGGTCCCCGAGGAAGACGGGGTCACAGTCGCCGGCATCCATGTGGGCGACGATCGAACCGGACGTCACTGTCGCCGACGTCACCATCCGCGTCGTTCGGAGGGCGATCGTGTCGCCCGACGACGGGTCCATGCGCCGCAGATCCGCGGAGGGAGTCGTGCCTGAGTTTGGGCGGGCGGGATGGCCGACGAGAAGGTCCGCTCCCGAGAACACGACCGGTGGCGTCACCTCGAACTCCTCACCAGTGTTGGGCAGGGCGCGCTCCCAGACCAGCGACCCGGTCGCCAGCTCGTAGGCCCGAACGGCGGAGGTACCCGAGACCGAATGGGTGGCGTAGGCGCGACCTGCGTCGGTCACCGGCTCGGACAGACGGCCGGGAGCCGACGTCGACCATTGGAGTGTGAGTCGGTCGACATTGGCCGCGGTCAGCTGATTCTCCAGTGGGTTGTTGCGTGTCTGGCCTCCGTTGGAGCCGATCTGCTGCCACCAACAGCCGGACAGCGTCACGGCCAACAGGACGGCCGTACCAGTGCGAGCCACACAGGCAACCCGACGGCCACGTTCTGTGGTCCCCATCCCCAGCGTCTCCCCTTCGCTTCGGCGGGAAGTTCGGGGAGACTGTAGTTGCCGCCTGGTCGGTAGAGCCGACGCGGCGATCAGCCGTCGGCGACGAACCCGATCGTCGGGGGCCGGGTCCTTCACGGCTGTAGCCGGCGCGATCTAAGCCTCGATCCACCGATCGGCTTTCCGTGGTGGGCCGTTGCGATGGTTGGTGCTACTGGGTGGCGCGGTCGGGGTTGGCGTGGTGGTCCTGGGCCGCTGGCCGACGGCGTAGTCGAGCAGGCGGTACAGCGGGTTGTTGACCATCACCGTGTCGTTCAGCTCGGGCCGCCGCGAGCCGGCGAAGGGGCGAGGACAGCGTGACGTCGTCGAGCAGCGGCCCCAGCTCCGGCCGAGGCGGCAACCGGAAGCACTCGTGTGGGCCAGCGCGCTGCACCATTGACAAATTCCTCTTTTACGTAAAGACTGAATTTGTCATGAGAGACGTCGTCTACCTCGATGAGATCGAGCAGGCCGAGGCCCTGCTCAAGCCGCAGCGGATCGAAGTGCTGCGGCAGCTCGCCGAGCCCCGGTCGTGCACCGAGGTGGCGGCCGAGCTCGACCAGTCCCCACAGCGGGTCTACTACCACGTCAAGCGCCTGGTCGACGCCAGCCTGGTGAGCCAGGTCAGCGAACGCCGGGTGCGCGGCATCCACGAGGGCATCTATCAGGCGACCGGCCGGTCTTACTGGCTGTCGCCACGCCTCGTGGGCCGGATCGGGGTGCGCCAGACGCGCGACCGGCTCAGCCTGGGCTACCTGCTGGACCTGATGGAGGACGTGCAGGCCGACGTCGCCGCGCTCGACCTCTCCCGGTCCGACCTGCCCTCGATCGGCGTGTCCGGTGACATCCGGGTCCGGCCCGAGCAGCGCGCGGCGTTCCTCGACGAGCTGCAGCACCTGCTGCGGGACCTGTTCACCCGCTATGGCGGCGCCGAGGGCGACGCGTTCCGCCTGGCCCTCGCCTGCTACCCGAACCTGCCCCGCCAGACCGACGTCGCCCCGGACGTCGCTACAAGCACCGACGTCGCCCCGGACTTCGCTACTACCACCGAAGGAGATTCCGATGACAGAGCTGAGTGAGCTGCGCCTGTGCGCGGTCATGCCGGCGCCACCCGAGGCGGTGCACGCCGCGCTGACCGACGCCGCCGCGCTGCGCGTGTGGCTGACCGAGCACGCCGAGGTGGCGCTGCCCGACCGGTACGAGTTCTGGGGCCGTTACACGCCCGACGGCGCCGAGCCGCACCAGCGTGTGCTGTACGCCGGCGAGCGCACCCTGCGGTTCGCCTGGACCGTCGACGGGTCCGAGACCACGGTCGAGTTCACCCTGACCGAGAACGAACCCGAGCACGAAGCCGAGCACGAGGATGCGGGCGGCACGCTGCTCACGCTGACGCAGAGCGGCGACCTGCCGAGCTTCGACGAGATCCTGGCCGACACGGCGGGGCCGCGCGGTGAGCTGGAGACGTTCTGGTCGCTCGCGATCGCGAACCTGTCCGACTATCTTGCGGGCCGCGAGCTGACGCCGAAGTGCGACTACACCTCAGCCGAGCTGCGCGCCTCGGTGGTCATCGACGCCGCACCGGAGGCGGTGTTCGACTCGCTCACCCAGCCGGAGCAGTTCCGCAAGTGGTTCGGCGCCAACGTCGACATCGAGCCCTATGTGGGCGGCCGGTTCGCGATGGGCGGCTTCGAGCTGGACCCCGGGGGGATCAAGTTCGTCGAGTTCGAGCCGGGCCGCAAGGCGACCCTGCGGTTCGCCGACGGCCAAACCGACAGCTGGGAGCTGGCCGGCTCGGACGGCAAGACCCGGCTCACGCTCATGTCGAGCGGGTTCGACCCGGACAACCCGCCCTACCCGGGCTGGGCCGGCTGGCTCAGTGGCGTCGCCGAGCTGCGGCGCTACCACGAGGTGCCGCGCTGGCGCACGATCTGGCGTCAGATCGAGGCCCCCGGCGTCCCGCCCGAGATGCTCAGCATCGACGTCTAGCTGTAGATCCCATCCACATTCTTCATTCGGGACTCCTTGAGGATCGGGGTTGCTGAAGCACCTCACCTCAAGGAGTCCCGATGAAGGTTCACGGTGATGCCGGCTGATGCTGGCGGCCGAGAGCGCCAGGCTGCGGGAGCTGATGGCGAGGTTGGGCCACCCGACTGTTCGACGACCCCCGATCGATCCCACCCGTGTGGAGGTGATCGAGGTCGTCGCCAACCCGACCGCCACCCACCTGCGCTTCCGCGTCCCCGGCCCGCGGACCGCCCACTCCTGACCCGTACCCAACCCGGAAAGAAGGGAAATCCCACCATGACCACGACCTCCGCTCCCCACCAGCACGGCGCGCGGGCCACGCACAGCCTGTGGCGCTACGGCCCCATCGCCATCGCCGCTGCCGCCGCGGCCACCGCCCTGGTCGCCGCCACCGCACGCGCCGCCGACGTGCCCCTGACCATCGACGGCGAGCAGATCCCCGTCGCCGGCTTCGTCACCAATACCGTGCTGGCGTGCTCCATCGGCCTGCTCCTCGCCGGTGCCATGGGCCGCTGGGCCCCCCAGCCCCGGGCCACATTCACCTGGGCCGCGGTGGCCCTGACCGTCGCCTCGTTCATCCCCTCGCTCACCGCAGACACCGACACCGCCACCAAGGTCGTCCTGGTCACCTCCCACGTCGTGGCCGCCGCGATCGTGATCCCTGTATTCGCACGCTCGTTACCCTCCCGGCGTCCCAACCGCTGACACCGAGCGGGATCATGATCGAGTCCGACCGACCACGTGAGGGGGAACCGATGAGGACCTTGCACTTCGGCCTGCGTGTCGCCGATCTCGACCGATCGCTCGCGTTCTACACCGCCGCGGGTTACGAGATCGTGGGCAACGTCCCAGAGACCGGCCTGGGGCACCTGACCATGCTCAAACTTCCGGGCGACGAGTTCGTCACCATTGAACTCGTCCACAATCCAAATGAATCCGACGTCGAGGGCGGCTCCCGCCTCAGCCACTTCGTCATCCAAGTCGACTCGATGGACGCCACGCTCAGCGAGCTCGCGGAGCGCGGCATCGAAGCCGAAGAGCCCACATCGCCCGATGGATCAGCAGACTTTCTGACGACGTGGATCGTCGATCCAGACGGCAACCGGATCGAGCTGGTCCAGTGGCCCGCCGGTCACGCCGACGGCATCACGGCCGCCGACTGGGCGAACTGACCCAGGGGAGTACTCGGCGCCCCCACGGCGCACGACGTAGCTGCTTGATGTTCAGGCGCCCTCGATCGCTTGGAGGCGGCCCGTGCGGATGGCGTCGCAGAACGCGGCGTAGTCCCGGTCGTTCTGGTCGGCGTAGCGCTGGGAGAAGTCGGCGATCGACTGGTCGAAGGGGTCCTTCTTGCCCAGGTACGCGGCGATGGCCACGGGGTCGCCCGAGCGGGCGTGGGCCCGTGCCAAGGTCTGGGCGCAGAAACGGGCGTACCCAGCGAGCGTGCCCGGTCCCATCGTCTCGACAGCCACTGAGACCTTCATGTCGCGCAGCTGGCGCCAGTACATGTAACGGTTGTCCACGGTGCCCTTGGTCCAGCCCAGGTAGATGTCGCTGGCGGCCTGCATCATCCGCTGACCCTGCACGACCCGTTTGCCCGGTTGGCGATAGCGGCTCCTGGGCAGGTGATCCTCCAGCACCGACCTCGACGCCTCTTTGACCTGCAGGAACAGGGGGTCCTGCTGGTCGCGGCCCTGCAATAACACGATGAAGGCCCGCGTGCCGACGCTGCCGACGCCCACGACCTTGCGGGCGATGTCGATCACTTCGAAACGTTCCAACAGGTGACGTTGATCGTCTCGCAGGGTGGCGCGGTAGTCGCGGAACTGCTCGTGGATGATGTGTTCGATCTCTTCCGCCGAGTAGCCATAGCTGGCTGGCATGTCTCGCGCAGGGACGATCACGGGTGGTTGGCTGATGATCCGGTACCGCCCGTCGACGTGCTCGGCCAGCTTCGACAACGCTTGGTTGCTGTCGCGGGTACGCGCCTTCTCGGTGGTCTTGGTGGCTGCCTTGTGGATCGCCTTGGCCTGCTTCTTGTCCGAGCCCTTCAGGGAGCGGGCAGCGGCGTTGACGGCATCGAGCACGTCCTGTGCGGAGACCCGTGAGTACCAGATCTCCATCGTGCCCATCTCCGCGAACCGCAGCATCGCTTCCCGATAGGCCGACGCCGACGCCAGCGAGGCCGCCCGCGCCTCGGTCTCGGTGAACCCGTTGTTCCGGGCCGCGACGGTGAAACTTGCCGCCATGCGCTTGACGTCGTACTCGAACGGCCCGGGGAGCGTTTCGTCGAAATCGTTGAGGTCGAACAGCAACACCCGCTCCGGTGACGCGAACCCACCGAAGTTCGACAGGTGCGCATCCCCGCAGAGCTGGGTATCGAGCCCGGCCGTCGGCGTGTCCTTGAGGTCGGCGGCCATGATCTTGGCCGAACCCCGGTAGAACGTGAACGGCGACACCATCATGCGACCATGCCGCACCGGGACCAGGTCCGGCTCACGCGTGGCGTTCTGCTCCTCCAGAAGCGCGACCGGGTCGGGCCGATCATCAGCCGGGACCCATCCTGAATGACCCGACGGGGCCACCCGATCACGGGCCGCCTTGCCTCGTGCTTTGCGCTCCTCCAGCGTCGGATGCTCGATCCTCTTCACCATGACCTCCCGACGACATCCCGCTCAATTTGCACGAAGGCTCGCGCTACTGCGGACATGCAGGCCCTGCCAACGCGACATCCACTCGGCCAGTGCACCACGAGCGACGCCTGACGTCGTCATACAGATCACGTGATTCGACGATCCGAGGCTGACCCGGGCCCAGGTAGCGCGCGGGTGTGGGTGATCGTCATGGCAGTGGCCGCAGGTTCGAGTCCTGCGGGGGGCACCACGAAAGCCCTGGTCAGTGGCGTGAGCTCGCCGGGGCGGGCGGGTTCGCGCTCGGGCCCAGCGTCGACATCGGGCTCGGATGGCATGTCCTCGAGGCCGAACCGGTGTAGCCGCCCGGCCTCGTGGCTCTGGCCCAACCGGGCCCACCGGCTCGTCGCCGTCAGCGTCGCGCCACGGTCGCGAGGATCTGCTCTGCCACCCCGTCGGGGTCGTCCTCGTAGATGTCGTGCCCACCGTGCATCACGATCTGCGCGGCACGAGGTGACAGGTCCAGCCAGAACGACTGGTCCGGCGTCTCGCTCTCATCCGACACGACGATCAGAACCGGGAAGTCGCCCACGGGCATCGCGAGCGTCGACAGCCGGAGCTCGGCATCGACCCAGTCGACGTGCTCGGTGTTGCGCCATCCCATCGCGCCGGGGAACTCCTCCGCGAGGTTCGGGTTCGGCACTCCCACATCCAGCAGGACCAGGCCAGCCATCTCGTCGGGGTGGGTGGCTGCGAACTGCGCCGCCACCAGCCCCCCGCCCGAGGACCCCACGAGTACGTAGGGCGCAGGGACCGCGGCCGCGTCGAGCAGGCCCTCCAGGTCCGTCGCGACATCGTCGATCGTGCGACGATCCACGGTCGGCCGGTCGCTGCAGATCCCCGGCGTCCGGCACCGACCAATCTGGCCGGTGCCCACCCGGTCGTACACGCACGTCATGTGCTCGTCCGCCAAGGGACGGAGGAACGAGACCGGGAAGTCCTCGATGCCGGAGGAGTCCGTGCCAACCTCCAGGACGATCGCGGGCGAGCCTTCTCCGTAGCACCTCATCGCCAGCCGGTGCGCGTCGGCACCGACGGCGAAGGTGCCGTCGATCGTGGCTTCGTCCATGGCGTCGCTGCTCGCCGAGGTCTGCGACACCGTGGTCGCCCCATGGCCTGTCTCGCCGGAGCCGGAGCCGGAGCCGCCGCATCCCGCGCCCAACGCGATGACCAGCAGACCCAGACCGATCACGGCGGCCTTGGGCCTGGGGATGGGCGTCAGAGCCGCGATGCGCATGTCATCTCCCTCTCGTCGGGGTTTGCGCCTCCACCTTCGCCCACGGAGCGGTCCCGGGCATCGGGGCAGGCCCGGCCTCCTCGCTCGGGGTTGGCCCGGATGCGCGGCTACTGGTCGAGCCAGGCGCGGACGGCCAGGACCCGCCGATGGTCGTCTGGTTCGGGCAGCAGGTCGAGCTTGGTGAGGATGCTGCCGATATGGGTCTCGACGGTCTTGTCGGTGAGTGAGAGCCGGGTGGCGATGGCGTGGTTGGAGCGGCCCTCGGCCATGGCGGCGAGCACGTCGCGTTCGCGGGCGGTGAGCGCGCCGATGCGGTCGCGGGTGCTGCGCCGGCCGAGGAACTGGGCGACGACGTCGGGGTCGAGCACGGTGCCGCCCGCGACGATGGTGGTGATGGCGTCGGTCAGGACGGCGACGTCGAGGATGTGGTCCTTCAGGAGGTAGCCGAACCGCTTCGGGTGGGAGCGGGCGAGTTCGAGGGCGTGGCGGCCCTCGATGCTCTGGGACAGCAGGAGGATGGCGAGATCGGGCCACCGCTTGCGGGCCTCGGTGGCCGCGACGGAGCCTTCGTGGGTGTAGGTGGGCGGCATGCGGATGTCGACGATGGCCAGGTCGGGCCGATCCCGCTCGAGTGCGGCGAGGAGCGCGTCACCGTCGCCGACACCGGCGACCGGGTCGTGGCCCGCCTCCACGAGCAGGTGGGCAAGGCCCTCGCGCAGGAGCAGCGAGTCGTCGGCGATCACGATCCGCACGGCACCACGGCCTCGATCGTGGTACCGCCACCCGGCACGCTGTGGACCCCCAAGGACCCTCCGACCGCTTCGGCGCGATCGGCGATGCCGCGCAGACCGCTGCCGCCCTCGCGCGCGCCGCCGACCCCGTCGTCGCGGCAGACGAGCCGGACGGTGTCGCCACCGCTCGAGACCGTCAGCTGCAGGTTGTGTGCCCTGGCGTGCTTGACCGTGTTCGCGACCGCCTCGCAGGCGACGAACCAGAGCGCCTCTTCGACGACGGCGTCGAAGCGGCCGGGAACCACGTCGAGCTCCACCACGAGCGGCACCCGCCCGGCGAGATCATCGAGCGCGGCGGCCAACCCGCCATCGGCCAGCACCGACGGATGGAGCCCGTTGGCGAGCTCCCGCAGCTCCCGGATGGCGGTGCCGATCTCGTCGACGGCGTGATCGACGAGCGCGCGGTCCTGCGCGGCGTCGCCGGTGTCCCGGTCGTGCAGCTGGCTGGCGCGCAGCTGCATGGCCAACGCGAGGAGCCGCTGCTGGGCACCATCGTGCAGGTTGCGTTCGATGCGGTGCCGCTCGGAGGCCTCCGCCGCGACGATCCGCGCCCGCGACTCACGGACCTCCTCGAGCTGGAGGGCGACCTCGGCGCGAGCCGCACGTTGTCGAGCTCTGGTAGCGCCTCGGTGGCCAGTTCGATGGCGAGCCGCGAGTCGACGGTGGCCCGGTCGACGCGGATCCGGGCGACCGCCTCGTCGTTGCGCGCGATCTCGATGTCACCGACCTCGATCGTGGCCGGGCGGCCGGCAGCGCTCACCCACTGGTTCCGGGCTGGCATCCAGTAGGCGACGCTCAACGTGGGGTCGTGAAGCGCCTCGGACAAGGTCGCTTCCAAGCTGCGGGTCGGCGCCGACGCGCGGACGTGCTCGCGCACGAGCTGGTGGGCGTCGTAGCGACGACGGTCGAAACGCCTGTCGATCGCGTTCTGGAGTCGCCGATGCACCGGCGCCGCGACGACGACGGTGGCGGCGGTCGCGACCGCGACCGGCACGACCGAGTCGTCGACGAGGCCGGCGAGCGTCCGGCCGGCGAGCGCCACGACCCCGACGTACCAGCCGGCCAGCACCAGGCTGGACAGCGCGTAGGTCGTCGCCCGGCTCAGGACGCGGTCGACGTCGTAGAGGCGGTACCGCTGCACCGACAGCCCGGCCGCGATCGGGATGAGGGCGACGAACCCACCGGTCGCGACCGTCCGCAGAACCGGCAGGTCGCTCGCGGAAGCGACCAGCGAGACGACGACGAGCGCTGGCAGCGGCACGGCGATCAGCACCATCCAACGCAGCTGCCGGCGCTCTCGCCCCTCCGAGCGCCGGAACCGCACGACGAGCGCGGCCGCGGCCACGACAAGACCGAGCATCGTGGCGGCGATGCCCACAGCGGCGACGACGTCCACCAGCCCGCCGATCGACGGCACCGCCCATGGATTCCGCATGGCGGCGTACGGCGGGTCGAAGACCGTGTCCTGGACCGCCTTGGCCGCCAGGGCGACCGACCCGGCGGCGGCGGTACCGGCCAGGGCGTATCCCCAGCGACGTGACAGCGGTCGGCCCGTCGGTGTCAGGTGCAGCACGGCCGCGACGAAGCGCGAACCAGGCGATGAAGCTCGCCTGCCCCGCCACCAGCGACAGGCCGGCGACGGCGCCGGCGTCCCCACGCAGCACGCCGTGCTCCAACGCGTAGGCATCGCCGGCGGCGCCGACGGACAGCGCGAGGGCCAGGGCGAGGAACAGCCAGCCGACCGGGTGCCGCCGCTGACGGACCGCGACCACGACGCCCACGGTCGCCGCACTGAACAGGGCCGCGCCATACACGACGGCCTCGGACGGATCGGTGGCGAGGTCGTCACGCCCGCCGCCGAGGCGCGCGTGGGTCATGACCGTATACACGTAACCGGCGGTGGCCAGCAACCAAGCGGCCACCGCCACGCCAGCGACGGCGCGCCCGCGCCACCGTTCCTGCACCACCCCATCGTCCCACGTGCTCGCCTTGTGAGCATCGGGGACAGCCCCGAGGAACATGGCCCGGGCCTGCCCCGATGCGGGAGCCGCCCGACCGGCGGACACTGCCGGCATGAGCCCGACCACCACCCAGTCGTCAACCGGGACGTGCGCATCGCCGCCGCCAGGACCGTGATGCGCCGCATCGTCGCCCGGCGACGGGGCCAAGACGATGCCGCGATCACGGTCACCACTGTCGAGCGGCCATGGACACCCGGGCAGCGACACGGGGATCAATCCGTCGAGCCGACATCCACACACGAAAGGCCCACTGCAATGAACCGACGCTCCTATGTGCCCTTCATCATCACCGCCGGCCTGCTCTTCGTCACCGGGCTCGTGCTCGGCGCCGGGAAGAGCAGCGAGGACACTTCGGCAGCCAACACCGCATCCAAGGTGCTCCTGGCTGTCGGATTGCTCGCCCTGGTCGTCACAGCCGTCCTGGAGATCGTGCGTCGCCGTCGCACCCACAATCGCACCGCATGACATGCGCGCTAGCGGCAACGCCTAACTGAAGGCTCTTCGACATCGTCGTTGCCGGGGACACCGTTTGGTCTCGTACTCCTACGGCGCCGTCCTCGACTACTGGAACGAGTGGTGGCCCGGCAACGGCGACCCTCTCCCGGGCGCACTGTGGATTCTGACGCCCGGGATGCCGGAGGGCACCACCGGGGCTTCCTGGGCGCGCTCCAGGCTTGATACCGCCACGAAACCTTTGCGCTCGTACGTTCCCAACCGTGCGGCCCCACCCCCAGGGCGCGCCTCATGGAAAAGGAGAGCGACATGGTTGAAGGCATCCACCAAGCGACGACGCTGGTGCTCGGCGGGACAGGCAAGACCGGACGCCGCATCGTCGAACGGCTGACCCGGCAGGACCGGCCGGTGCGCGTCGGCTCGCGCTCGGCGGGGCTGCCCTTCGACTGGGAGGATCCGACGACGTGGGAGCCCGCGCTCGAAGACGTGAAGGCCGCCTACGTCTCCTACTACCCCGACCTGGCCGTACCCGGGTCGTCCGAGGTGATCGCCTCGTTCGCCGAACTGGCCGTGATGTCGGGCGCCCGGCGCCTGGTGCTGCTGTCGGGTCGGGGCGAGGAGGAGGCCCAGGCATCCGAGAAGGTCCTGGCCGACTCCGGTGCCGACTGGACGATCCTCCGGTCCAGCTGGTTCAACCAGAACTTCAGTGAGGGCTACCTGCTGGACCCGATCCTGGGCGGCGAGCTCGCGCTCCCGGCCGGAGAGGTCGGCGAGCCCTTCACCGACACGGACGACATCGCCGAGGTCGCGACCGCGGTCCTCACCCAGGACGGGCATGTCGGCCAGATCTACGAGCTGACCGGCCCGCGGCTGCTCACCTTCGCCGACGCCGTGGCCGCCATCGCCGACGCAACCGGCCGGGACATCCGCTACACGCGAAGTCTCCCCGGAGGACTTCGCCGCCGGGCTGAGGGCCGAGCACGTGCCGGACGACATCGTGGATCTGTTGGTCTACCTGTTCAGCACCGTGCTGGACGGCCGCAACGCCAGTCTGGGTGACGGCGTCGAGCGCGTCCTGGGACGCCCAGCCCGCGATTTCGTCGACTACGCCCGTGACACCGCGGCCACCGGCGTCTGGAACGCGGGGTAGCGGGCCATGAGCCTCAAGACCGCGGAGGTCGCCTCGCTGCTCGCCGCGACGATCACCACCGGGCTCATGGCCGGTGTGTTCGGCGTCTTCGCCCACACCATCATGCGGGGTCTCCACACGACCGACGACCGCACCTTCGTCGGGGCGTTCCAGGCGATCGACCGGGCCATCATCAACCCGTTGTTCATGCTGACCTTCTTCGGCGCGCTGGTCGCCAGCGGCACAGCCGGGGTGCTCTACCTGCGTGACGACGACCGCTCGGTGCTGCCGTGGATCGTGGCTGCGTTCGCCTTGTATCTGGTCGTGGTCGTCATCACCATGGCGGTCCACGTGCCGCTCAACGACGACATCAAAGCCGCCGGGAACCCCGAACGGATCGCCGACCTGGGCGCGGTGCGCGACGCCTTCCACGAGACCCGCTGGGTCGCCTGGAACATCGTGCGCGCCCTAGCCACCACGCTGGCGTTCGGCTGCCTCGCCTGGGGGCTCGTCCTCCACGGACGTATGACGAGCACCGTGCTCGCCGCCCCGGCTGCCGCCGAGGTTCGCGCGACCGTGCCGTCCGGCGTACCCGGGCCGCCGGCGAGCTGGACAGTGCGCACCTCGCCGGCGGACCTGACTCCGCGGTCACCGTCCGCCGACGGATACGACAACCTCCTCAAGGAACGGGAGCGTCACAACCATGCCGAAGCAACTCGATCACCAGGCCCTGGTGGACTTCACCAGGCGATGGTTCGCGCGATGGACCGAAGCCGACCCGCACATGCGATCCAGGTCACCGTCGCTGACGGGACCGTCGCCGGGAGCGGCTACGACGTGATCGCACTCGATGACAACGGCCGCATCCTGCTGGACCACCAGCACATCGCACCGAGCTGAACCGAGGTCGTCGTTCAACGCGAACCACTGTCCGGAGGAGGAATCGTGAAACTTGACCGAGCGACGGTATGCCTACCCACCAAGGATCGCCTGGTATCGCACGCCTTCTACACCGCCCTCGGGTTCGTGACCGTGGGCGAGTTGGGTGACGATGGGCTACCCGAGCCCCTGCAGTTCGAGATCAGCGTCGGATTGCGTGTGATGCTGATTCCGTCGCGCGGCTTCACGTGGGTGATCGGTGATCGCAAACGATCGCCGCGGGATGCGCATGAGTGTCTGGTCGTGATCGCGCAGGCCACCGATGCCGCAGTCGACGATCTGATGCGTCGCGCGCAGGACGCCGGCGCCGAGATCGTCACCGAAGCTGGAAACCAGAAATGGGGCTACGCCGGCGCCTTCGCCGACCCCGACGGCCACATGTGGCAGGTCAGCCGCGCCGACGGCGTCCTCACTCGATAGGCCGGGCTCCGGCTGGCGTGGCGGCGGCTCTCCGCGTGACTCCCCTTGGTGTCGTCGGTGGTGATAGCGAGCGCGGCCGAACCGGTCGCCGCCGCGTCCCTGCCACCGGGCTTCCAGGAGGAGATCGTCTTCTCGGGGTTGACCCAGCCGACCGCGCTGCGCTTCTCACCGGACGGTCGTGTCTTCGTGGCCGAGAAGAGCGGCATCGTGAAGGTCTTCGACAACCTGTCGGACACCACGCCGACCGTGTTCGCCGACCTCCGGACGCAGGTCCACAACTTCTGGGATCGTGGGCTTCTCGATGTGGCCTTGGCGCCGAACTTCCCGGCGGACCCGTGGGTCTACGTGATCTACACCTTCGACGCCGCCATCGGCGGGACGGCGCCGCGGTGGGGATCGGTGAACGGCACCTCGGACGGCTGCCCGACGCCGCCTGGCGCGACCGCTGACGGCTGCGTGGTCGCGGGGCGCGTGTCGCGGCTCCAGGCCTCCGGCAACGTCGCCGTGGGCTCCGAGCAGGTGCTGGTCGAAGGTTGGTGCCAGCAGTACCCGAGCCACTCCATCGGGAGCCTGGCGTTCGGTGCGGACGGCGCCCTCTACGTGAGCGGCGGCGACGGCGCCAGCTTCAACTTCGTCGACTACGGCCAGGACGGGGCGCCGGTCAACCCGTGCGGCGATCCGCCCGGAGGCGTCGGCGGCGTGATGTCGCCGCCCTCGGCCGAGGGCGGGGCGCTGCGGAGCCAGGATTTGCGCACGAACGGAGACCCCGCCGGCCTCAACGGTGCGATCCTGCGGATCGACCCCGCGACCGGCGCCGGGCTGCCCGACAACCCGTTGGGTTCGAGCGGCGACACCAACGCCCGGCGGATCGTCGGCTATGGCCTGCGCAACCCGTTCCGCATCACGACCCGGCCCGGTACCAACGAGGTCTGGATCGGCGACGTCGGCTGGAACGAGTGGGAGGAGATCAACCGCCTCGTCAGTCCCACCGCGGCACCGGTCGACAACTTCGGCTGGCCCTGCTACGAGGGTGACGGGCGCCAGAGCGGTTACGACGCGGCGAACCTCAACGTCTGCGAGAACCTCTACAACGAAGGCACCGCGTCGGTCGTGGCGCCGTACTTCCGCTACCACCACAACGACCTCGTCCTGCCCAACGACGTCTGCCCGAAGGGGGGTTCGTCGGTGGCGGGGACCTCGTTCGCCTTCGCGAGTGGTGGCTCGTACCCGGCCGAGTACCGGGGCGCCCTGTTCTTCGCCGATTACACGCGCCGCTGCATCTGGGCGATCCCGACCGGTGCCAACGGGTTGCCCGACATCTCCAAGCGGAAGACGTTCGTGGGCGGCGCCGCCGAGCCCGTCAACCTGCAGATAGGGCCGGGCGGCGACCTCTTCTACGTGGACCTCGGCGGGACCGTGCGACGCATCCGCTACTTCAGCCAGAACCAGCCGCCGATCGCCGTCGCCGCCGCCAACCCGACCAGCGGGGCGGCGCCGCTGACCGTCGCGTTCGACGGGACCGGCTCGAGCGACGCCGACGGCGACGCGCTCACCTATGCGTGGGACCTGGACGGCGACGGAGCCTTCGACGACGGGGCCGCGGTGACCGCGAGCTTCACGTACACCCAGCCGGCCACGTACACCGCGACCCTCCGCGTCACCGACCCGTCGGGGGCGTCCGGCACGTCGTCGGTGACGATCACGGCGGGGAACACGCCGCCGACCGCGGTGATCGACACGCCGACGGCGGGCACGACCTGGAAGGTGGGCGACGTGATCAACTTCTCGGGCCACGCCACCGACGCCCAGAGCGGGACGTTGGGGGCGTCGGCCCTGACCTGGTCGCTGGTGCTGCAGCACTGCCCGTCCACCTGCCACGAGCACCCGCTCCAGACGTTCATCGGGCACGGCGTCCGGCAGCTTCGTCGCCCCCGATCACGAGTACCCGTCGCATCTGGACCTGCGGCTGACGGCCACCGACCCCGGCGGCCTGAGCACGACGACGAGCGTCCAGCTCGATCCGCAGACGGTCGATCTCACCTTCGGCTCGAGCCCGGCGGGGCTGACCCTGGCGGTCGGATCGACCAGCCAGCCCACGCCGTTCACCCGCACGGCGATCCTGGGTTCGACGCTGTCGGTCAGCGCGCCATCCCCGCAAGCGAGCGGGGGGACCGCCTACGAGTACGTCAGCTGGTCGGACGGAGGAGCCCAGACGCACAGCATCGTGGCGAGCCCATCGGCGTCGTACACTCGCGACGTACCGGGTACGGGTAGGTGGGCCGGTCATCTCCCAGCTGGCCGCCCGGCCAGGCCCGGGCCGGGTGACGATCACCTGGACAACGGACGTTCCGGCGGACAGCCAGGTCCAGTACGGCCCGACCACGACCTACGGCAGCACGACTGCGCTCGACCGCACCCTGGTCACCACCCACTCGGTGACGATCACGGGTCTGTCCCGCAGGGTTGACTACTTCTTCCACCGGGAGCAGCCGGTCGAGCGGGAGCGGTAGCTACGCCGACTGGAGCGGCGACAGGCGGGGCCGGGTCGTCTCCGTCAGGACAGCGATCTGGGCGAGGTCGGACGAGCAGGGGTAGAGCAGCAGGTCGGTGACGCCGGCCTTGGCGAGCTGGTCGAGCTCGTCGTCGATCCGCTCGGGGGTGGTGAGGGTGTCGGCCCGGGCGACCGGGAAGCCGGCGTCGCCGTAGTAGTGGCGGATGTACTGGTCGGCCGTGGCGTCGGCGTCGGGACCGAGGCTGAAGTAGCGACCGGTCATGATCCGTGGCTCGCCGGGCCGTTCGGCTTCGCGCCAGAACCGGCGCACGGCGGCTGTCCCATTCTCGAGCAGCTGCCGGCCCATGAGCGGCGCCACCCAGCCCTGTCCCTCGGTCGCGGCCCGCCGGTACGCCGCGGGACGAGCCCTCCGAACAGCAGGGCGGGGCGTCCCGACGCCAGCCGGGAGGTCGGACCGCCTTGGCCGCCCAGCTCGCCGGCCCAAACCTGGCGCAGCGTCGCCAACGTGGCGCGGAGGCGGGCGCCGGCGCCCGAGGTCGGTACGTCGCTGGCGGCGAAGTCCTCGGGCCAGCCGCCCAGCCCCAGGCCGGCTGTCAACCGCCCGCCCGAGAGCAGATCGACCGACGCCATCTGCTTGGCGAGGAGCACCGGGTTGGCCCGCCAACCCACGTTCAGGACGGTGGTGAGCAGCTCGACGTGCTCGGTCCGGGCCGCCGCCGCGGCGAGGGCGGTGAGGGGCTCGAGGTTGTCGTAGACGAGCCGGTCGATGGCGCCGACCGAGGCGAAGCCGGCCCGCTCGGCCTCGGCGGCCCAGGTGCCGATGGTGGTGGCGTCGAGGCCCGGCACGGCCGCCGGCAGACCGATACCGATCTTCATGAGGTCCTCCTTTTGGGTGTGACTCGGGGTGGGATGTTGAAGTTGATCCGGAAGCGGTTGTCCGGGTCGTAGGTGGCCTTGACGTGCTGGAGGCGGCTGAAGTCCTCCGGGCGGTAGGCCCGGCGGACGGCGTCGAGCTCGCCGTCCTCGACCCCGGTGAAGTTGAGGTAGGTCGTAGCGCTGGCCCACGGCTGCATGGCTTCGAGCAGCTCGTCGCGCCGGACCCGGTTCTCGGGGTCCGGGTCGCTGATCGCGAGCAGTGAGTAGGCGGCGTCGCGCCCGGCCACGGCGTTGGGTACGGCCGGCGGTCGGGACAGGGCGCCGCCCCATGCCCGCAGCTCGACGAGGAATGCCGCTTCCGCGGCCGGGCCGGCGTGCTTGCACAGGACGGTGGCGGCGTCGTGACCGAAGTCGCGCAGGAGGAGGTTGCGGTCGAGCGCGGGCACCGGGACGTCGGTCGGCTCGTGGTGGATGCTGCCGACCGCGGCGTAGGGCATCACCCGCAGCGTGTCGATCACCCGGGGGCCGATCCGCCGCAGCGGTGCGGCCCATCGCTCGCCCTCGGCCAGGTCGTCGCCCGACCAGGCGATCCGCACATGGGTGACGTGCCGGCCGCGCAGCTCCTCGGGGAACGCGGGGTCGTCGGGGTAGCCGAGCAGCAGCACCGACGACGCCATCGTCTCGGGCACGTCCCTCGCCCAGTCGGCGTAGGCGTGCAGCACCTCCTGGGAGGACTCGGCCGTGAAGCACAGCTCGCCGCCCAGCAGCGCGGCCACCGGGAACAGGTCAACTTCCATGGCCGTGACGACCCCAAAGTTGGCGCCCGCGCCCCGCAGTGCCCAGAACAGGTCGGCGTCGCCTGTCTCGCTGCCGTGGGCTCGCTCGCTGGTCACGTGGCGAAGCCGCCCGTCGGCGGTGACAACCTCGATCCACCGCACGTGGTCGGCGGCGAAGCCGAACCGCCGGGCCAGATGCCCCACCCCGCCGCCGAGCGTGTAGCCGACCGCGCCGACGTGGGGGCTCGACCCGTTCAGCGGAGCGAGGCCATGCCGAGCCGCGGCCGCAATGACGTCACCCCAGGAGGCGCCGCCCTCGACGCGGGCCGTGCGCCGGACCGGGTCGACGTCCACCCGGCGCATGCTGCCGGTGCGCACCAGCACCGCCCCGTCGGCGGCGACCGACGGACCGTGCCCGGTGTTCATCACCGCCACCGGACGGCCCTCGCGAGCCGCCAGCCGCACGGCGGCGACCACATCCCCAGGACCGGTCGCCTCGACGATCACCGCAGGGTGGTGCTCGATGGCGATGTTGAACCCCGACCGCCGGGCCTCGTACCCGTCCTCGCCGGGCCGGAACACCGCACCCAGATCAACGTTCGTGCCCATGCCCCCCACGATGAACCCCACCCCACCACCCGGTCTTGAACGTTCCGGCCATGCCCGGCCGGCCGCCGGTGGCGGTTCCCAAGGGACAGGTCGCGCTACGCCCCCTGTCGTACGTCACGGGGCAAGACGACGTACCGGCGTGACCCCGGTTCCCACCACCGCCACTCCATCCCGGTCGGGACCGCCGATGTCAGCGGCGCAGCGGAGCGTGGTGGGGCATTGACCTGCTGATTCTGGCCGTCATCGACAACGGGCTGTATCGCTTCCTGCAGAGGCTGGGGCCCTGGATCGGGCCCGGCTGGTGGTGATCGTGGTCCAGACCGGAGTAGCCATGGCCGGAGGTCGCTACCGCGAGTGGGGCGGGCGAGGAACCTCCGGGGGGGCGACGACGTCCCGGCGGCCCGTTCGTACGGTCGATGCCATGACCATCACACTCATTCATGCCCCCCGCCCCCTCGGCCCACCCACGTTGACCCCGGCCGGCCTGCGCGTCGAGCAGCACGTCACGCTCAACGCATCGCGCCGCCCAGCGAACCCGGTCGTCGCCGGCCTGAACGTGTTCATGGGTCTGCTCTACGGGCGGCGCCCCTCGTTGACCAAGTTCCTCGTCCTCGAACACCTCGCCCAGGTGCCGTACCGGTCGTGGGAGCGGGTTGCCCAACGGCGCATCGCCCGCACCGGCGGTCGTTCCGCCCTCGCCCGCCGCATCCAGGTGCGGGTGGCCGAGGCCCGCAGCCAGCAGGACAACGAGCAATGGCACATGCTCGTGCTCGAGGAGCTGCTGGCCCGGCGCGGCCACCGGCTGAACCGGTTCCGCTACCGGGTGCTGCCCCGGCTGCTGGCCGCACCCTGGCAGCTCACCACCTGGCTGCTCCACCTGGCCAAGCCGGCGTGGAGCTACAGCCTCAACGCCGCGTTCGAGAGCCACGCCGAGCACGAGTACATGCGCTACGTCGCCGCCAACCCGCAGCTCGAGCGGGAGCTCTTCGCCAGCGAGCTCGCCGATCGCTGGGACCGCCCCGTGACGGTGGCCGACGTGCTACGCCAGATCGGCCACGACGAGCGCTGCCACAAGCTCGACAGCATCGCCGCCATCGACGGTGAACCGCAGGCGGCCCAAGATCCGACCCGGACCGGCACCGATGCCTACGACGCCGCCGCATGACGGCCGCGGGACCGGCCGAGCCCTCAGCCGCCAAGTCCCGGGGGCGCCCCCGGGCCGCGGAGGAGGACCCCCCGGAACATGAAGGCAACCCTCATCGCCGCCGAACCTGCCGAGGCGTTGCCACTCCATCCACCGTTGTCTGGCTTGCGCTCCGCGACCGCACTCCCGCCTGACGCCTCTGTGTCCGGTCGGACTATGTTCCGAACGGGAAGCGAGGAGGAGGCGCATGGGCTCCGCGCAGAGCTATCCGCCGGGCACGCCGGTGTGGGTCAACCTGCAGACATCCGCCGGGCATCTGGCGGCGAGCCGGTTCTACTGCGCCCTCTTCGGCTGGACGGTGCTGGCGCGGCATCGACCGTTGGACGACGCGTCGGGCTGGTGGGTCTTCCGCCAGGGCGGCAAGGACGTCGGCGACATCGGTCCAGGTCCGAAACCGTCATGGACCATGAACATCTCCGTGGACGATGCGGATGCCACGGCACGAGCGGTCTTCGATCGGGGCGGTGGGGTCTCCATGTGGCCCACCCCCTATTTCGACGCCGGGCGCATGGCGATCTGTACGGACCCGCTGGGTGCACGGTTCGCCATCTGGGAGTCGGCGGGTAACTTCTCGCCCGACGTGACGCACGAGCCCGGGTCGTTCACCTGGTGCGAGCTGACGTGCCGGGACGTCGATGTGGCGAAGGAGTTCTACGCCGCCGTGTTCGGCTGGGAATCCAAGAGCCCTCCCTTCGCTGAAGGATCGGGCTACACCGTCTTCTTCCTGCCTGGTGTCGAGCGAACTGTCGCCGGCATGGTGCAGATGGACGAGCTGTGGCCGGAGGACATCCCGCCGCATTGGATGATCTATTTCGCCGTCGCGGACACCGACCTCACGGCCGCCCGGGCGGCCGAGTTGGGGGCCACGGTCTCCCTGGAGCCCTTCGACCTGTTCAACGTGGGACGAGTGGCCGTCCTCAACGACCCCGAAGGTGCCTCCTTCTCCATCCTCCAATGGAGCGAGTGAATCGTCGTCGCCGGTTGCTTCCGGCGTAGTTCTCGCCATCGGGTCGCTCCCTACTCGCGTCCTCGCTCACCATGGGATCGAGGCTCCGTCCCGGAAGAACCCCCCTGTCGGCCCGTCGTCGGGCAGATCGACGGCCCAGCGGACGCTCGCCGCGCCATCGGCCACTGGCCGACCTCCGGGGCCGCCCATGTCGGTGGCCACCCAACCCGGACACACGGCGTTGACCAGGATGCTGTCACGCCGGAGCTCGTCGGCGAGCATCAGGGTCAGGGCGCTCAGGCCGGCCTTGGAGACCTTGTAGGCCGGGATCCCGCCGGTCATGCCGGTCAGCTCGGCGGCGCCGCTGGAGACGTTGACGATCCGGCCGTGGGAGCTGCGCCGCAGCAGCGGCAGCAGAGCCAGTGTGGTCCGCCAGGCGCCCAGCAGATTGGTGTCTATGGCCTCGGCGACGATGTCCAGATCGGCGTTGCTGGCCAGTTGCCAGGTGTCGTAGTGGATGGCGGCGTTGTTGACGAGCACATCGACCCGGCCGTAGTCGGCCTCGATGCCGGCCGCCAGGTCGGCGAGTCCGGTGGCGTCTGTGACGTCGAGCGGACGGGCATCGACGTCGAGGCCGCTGCGCAACAGGCTGGCTGCGGCAGCTACGCCTTTCGCCGGGTCCCGGGACCCCAGGACAACTGTGTCGCCGGCGGCCGCCAGCTGGCCGGCCAGCTCCAGGCCGATCCCCCGGTTCGCGCCGGAGATCACCACGATGCGATCCATAGCCGGCATTCTGCCGACGCCTACCCCAAACCGACGCCCCACACCGCGGCCACGCGGTCGGCCACGTGCCGGGCGAGGCGGCGGCAGCGTCGGAGTCCCAGAAGATGGGCGGCGGTGATCGTCAGCTCACCGCGGCGGTGAACGAGCAATACGCGGCCGCCGCCTGCTGCGGGTCCTGGCACAACCACCAGTGACCCAGCCCGGTGAGGAGCGCCACCTGAGCATCAGCCCGTTCGGCGGTGCGGCGGGCGAGCGGCTCGCCACCCGTGTACGAATCTTCGGCCGGGATGATGACGAGGCCCGGACGCGAGCGCAGGCCAGCCACGTTCGCGCCCCATTCGGCCATCTTCGGCTGGGCCGCCGATCGATACAGGGCCAGGATGCAGCGGCCCATCGACTCGTCGAACGCCTCCATGCAGCTGCGCCGCGGCGCCCTCGGACATGCCGCGCGCCACGTACCCAGGGGCGCGATCCGCGGGCGACGTGGCGAGCCGACGCGCGATCAGAGCCTCGCCAGCGCCGGGCGTCTGCCAGGTCCGGGCATTCTCGTGCCAGACGTACCGCGGGTCGAAGCAACCGGCGAGATCGGTCGCCCATGAGCGCACGAGCTCGGGATGAGCGGCCACCGTGCGGAACACATGACCGCCGCCCCAGTCGTGGCCGAGCAGGTCGATGGGACCGTCGATCCGCTGGAGCTCGGCCGTGAGCCAGGCGAGATAGTCGTCGCTGGTCGCACCGAAGCCCTCCGGCACAGGTGCGCCGAACCCCGGCGGCGAGAGGGTGATGCTCTCGCGCCCGGCGAGGTGCGCCCGGAACTCGTCCCAAACGGCGTCGGTCTCCGGGACGCCGTGCACGAGCACGATGGGCACGCCTGCAGTGTAAGCGGCGGGCCAGATGTACTCTCGCAGCACAATGAGCGCGCTGGCTGACCAGTTCCAGCCGTTTGACGTCGCCGACCCCTTCGCGTTCGATCAGCGAGCCCGATCCGAGGCGACCGTCTTCTACAGCCCGGAGCTCGATTACTGGGTCGTGCCTGGCTACGAGGATGTCCTGGCCATCCTGCGCGATCCGGCCACGTTCTCGTCCGAGAACGCCCAGAGGCCATTCCGTCCTCAGCCGCCAGCAGTCGAGCGCATCCTCGCCGGCGGGCTGAGCGCCAAATCGGGGCTGCTCGGGCGCAACCCACCCGACCACACCCGCCTGCGCTCGTTCGTCAACAGGGCGTTCACCCCCCGCCGCGTGGCGGTGCTCGAGCCCCAGATCCGTGCGATCGCGGTGCGCATGATCGAATGCATGGCCCCGCAGGGCCGCGGCGACTGGGTGGCCGACCTTGCCTATGACCTGCCGGCGCTCGTGATCTTCCTGCTGTTGGGCATTCCCGACGCCGATGTGCCGAACGTCAAGACGTGGGCCCAGAGCCGCGTCCAACTCAACTTCGGCGACCTGCCCGAACCCGATCAGGTGGCGCACGCCAAGAACGTCGTGGCCTACTGGCGGTACTGCGAAGCGCTGGTGGATGAGCGCTTCGTGCAGCCCGGCGACGACCTGCCGAGCGATCTCGTCCGGGAGCACCAGCGCGGCGACAAGTCGATCACAAAGGACGAGATGACCGGGCTGGTGTTCGGCCAGCTGACCGCCGGGCACGAGACCACGACCGGCCTGCTGGCGACCGGGTTCCTACAGCTCCTACGCAACCGCGAGCAGTGGGAGGCGCTGTGCCGTGATCCGGGGCTGATCACGAACGCTGTCGAGGAGCTCCTGCGCTTCTGTACGCCGGTGCTGGCGGCCAAGCGCAAGGTCACCCACGCCACGACGGTCGGCGACGCGGAGCTCCCAGCGGGTGCCAACGTGCTGTTGCTGCTCGGGTCGGCCAACCACGACGAGGCCGTGTTCCCCGGTGGCGACGGCTTGGACATCTGCCGCCCCGACGTCAGCCGGCACCTGGCGTTCGGGCACGGGATCCACTTCTGCCTCGGCGCATCGCTGGCCCGACTCGAGGCTCGGGTGGTGCTGCAGGAGCTCACCGCCAGACTGCCGCATGCGCGGCTCGTCGAGCCGCAGGAGATCCCGTTCTCGCGGAACACGACGTTCCGGTCGCCGCTGCAGCTGTTGGTCGAATGGGACGACACCCGGCTGTTGGGACCCGAGCGTCACGGGTAGCGCCGTGCAGCAGGTCCGCGGCGTTTGGCGCGTCGCCAAGACGTAGAAGGGGAGTGTGTGTGAAGGGTAAGAATGTATTAGAGAGTAGATAGGAAAGGAAAGAATGGATGAGAGGGAGGAGAAAGTAGATATGATGTATGAATGGTGTGAGGTGCCGTCATGGCGGCGTCCCGTCGAACGGTCAAGCAACTCGGCGATCACATGGTCGAGCAAGATGCTTTCCGACACGGATGGTCGGGTCGCGGGATGCGCGGACTGCCCGGCGGCCCGGCCGGCGAAGCGTGTACGATCTGCATCGCTTGAGGAACGGGAAGAAGTCCTCCGTTTTCGGCGCCACGCTCGTAGTCGGCCTGCCAGCGAGCGAACTCCTCCTCCGTCGGCAGCCGCGGGTTGTCCTGCTCGAGCGCCGTGATCTCGGCGTGATCGCCGTCGGGACGGATGTTCAAGGCGGCGAGCACGAGGCGCCGGACCTTGGCCGGATGGCGGAGGGCCAGGCACGTGGCGGTGAGGGCGCTGAGGATGAAGCCCACACGTCGACGGCGCAGCCAGCCCGGAGCGGTGAGCAGCGCGGCTACGCCTCGGGAACGTCGAGGACGTGTGGCTGTGTCGATTTTGTGCCTGGAGCTCCACCGATGACCGATGGCCTGGGTCAGCACGGGAGAACGTCGCGAAGCTGCCTCGAACGTGACGATGCCGCGTGGAGGGCGACAAGCGGCGGGCCGTCGGGGTCGCGTGGTCCTCGTACCAGATGGGGACGCCGTCGATCGTCTCGTGGGGCATGTCTCTACGACGTCAGCGGTGGGCCCGACGCATCGGTAGGCTGCCGTACGGCGCGCCATCAGGCAGTATGCCAGCCGCGGATGCCAGCCGCGATGCCGGACCAGGGCTCTTGGCTGAGACCGCATGATGGGTTCATCAACCAGAACGACGGGTGCGCTCAAGATCGCGATGATTTTCGGGTAAGGGTGGAGTCACGAGAACTATGAAGACAACGAACCTTGGTGAGGCGGATGGGCTGCGCACGCTTGAGTGGTCGCAAGATGAAGCGGCAGCTCGCGGACCTCCTGACGAAAGACGACCAGCGCTCGACGGACCGCTCGACGTTCAGGGTGACGACGCTCAACGCAGACGGAAGCCCGCAGGTGACGAGTGTGGGCGCCGAAGGGTACGTGGTTTTATGCTGGTTCTAGAAGGGTGAACGTATGTGTAAGGTGAAGAATATTGCATGTGACTGATGTGGTATGATTAGTGTTGTTATGAAAGGTTTCGAGGTGATGGTATTAAGTGAAGCGCGGCGCTTGACGGACTCGATGATCGTGGCTGTGATTGCGGCGATGTCGGCGAAGAGAGGTGGCCGCGAGCCGCGGCGATCGTGACGATGCCGATGGGGACGTTGATCAGGAAGATCGCCCGCCAGCCAAGGCGGTAGTGAGGACGCCGCAGGGGTGTGGTCCATGGGTCACGCCACCCCGAACGTCAGGTCATACAGGGGATCATCGCCGGACAGGTCCGACCAGCGGGCCCGGCCGTCGATCGTGTGGGGATGCAACGGCGCCCAGCCGGTGTCTCGAACCCGAGTGAACTCCCGGATCTCGTGCGACATGTTCCGTTCGAAGATGCGAACTAGCCGGAACACCAGTTCCGCGGCGTCGGTCACGTCGCCGACTGTGAGCAGGAACCGAGCCCGGGCCCCGGGCGGATCCACCTGCCTGGTGAAGTCCGGGAAGTTCTCGCGCTCCGAGAGGCGAGCCTCAGTCAGATAGACGGTGACCCGCACCGTGTCTTCGAAACGGTGCGTCCAATCCTCCGCGCCGACCACCCAGCCGGGGTGGTAGGTGAGACCCTCGTTGATCAAGGTCAGTGCCGTGTCCACTCGCATTTGTCAACCCTGCGGTGTCGTGGTGGGCGTGCGGTCGGCGAGACCATCGGCGCTCCGACGCCCTGGGCGGCGCGCGCCGCGACGAGCTGCCATTCCGAGCCGCCGAGGCCGGTTGCGAGCGAGGCGACGGTGAACACGGCGTCGCCGGTGCGGAACAGCTGGCGTCGGCCGACCAGGTCACCGGCACGGCCGAAGACGATCAGCAGGCTGCCGAAGGTCGGGGGGTAGGCGTCGGCGTCGAGCTGCAGTCGGGCCTCGGACACCTCGAGGGTCTCGCGGATCGAAGGCAGCGCGACGTTGACGACGACGTCGACGACGTCGGCCCGGTCGCTCAGGTTGCTTGGCGTGTAGGTCATACCGGTCAACTTACTTAATGTACATTCATAAAGTCAAGGTGTTACTGTGGGCTCCATGCGTACCGGCCGGCCTAGGACTGTCAGCGATGGGGCGATCTTCGAGGCCGTCACGGCGGTCGTGACCGAGGCCGGACCCCAAGGGCTGACGCTCGCGGCGGTGGCCGATCGGGTCGGGCTATCCGCCCCCGCGTTGACCCAGCGGTTCGGGTCGAAGCGCAGCCTGCTGCTGGCCCACGCGGAAGCGGCCGCCACCGGGATCGAGGACCCGTTCAACCGAGCCCGGAGCAACTCACCGACGGCGCTCTCGGCGCTGCGAGCGGCGCTGCTCGAGTTGACGGCCGGCATCGACTCACGAGGCGCGATCGCCAACCACCTCGCGTTGCTCCACCTCGACCTCACCGACCCCGACCTCGGCGCAAACGCGGCGAAACAGAGCCGGCTCCTCCGACGAGCCATCACACAGCTGCTGAACGAGGCGATCAGCGACGGCGAGATCAGCCCCACCGATGCCGCCGAGCTCGCCGACACCGTGTACACCGTCTACAACGGCGCCCTCGTCACTTGGGCCATCGACGGCACCGGGAGCCTCACCCGGTGGCTATCGAAGCGGCTCGACCGCGTCCTCGCCTACCACCAACCGGCGTGACGTTCGCTGCCCGAGGCGAGGCGTCCGGTTGCGTCGATAGGGGCGGGTCAGCTGTCACGGGTGGCCTAAGTGGTTCTGGGCGTTGATTCGTCGGGGAACCGGCAGGGACCCACCTCACTTGCGGGAGAACCGGGCGGCGTCACATGTCCATCTCGACGCCGACGCTGTCCGGCGGCTGTCCCGGACGTGAACCGGATCGGCGTCGACTGCGCTCGGGTGAGTCGGCAGGACCACTCGAGCGATCGAGGTTGTCGAGGACGCGGTCGAACACGGCGGTGAGCAGGTCCAGCTCCTTGTTCGACAGGAGGTCGAAGAAATGGCGACGGGTGGCGGCCACGTGACCGGGAGCGGCGCCCTCGATCGCGGCGCGGCCGGCGTCGGTCATGCGCACCATGGCGCCGCGTGCGTCTTCCGGGCACTCCTCGCGCACCACGAGGCCGCGCTGTTCCATCCGGCGGACGTGATGGGAGAGACGGCTGCGGTCCCACAAGATCTCACGGCGGAGCTCCCGCGCGCGCAACATGCCGTCGGGCGCCTCCGACAGGGGGACGAGCACGGCATAGTCCGCACCGGAGAGCCCAGCGTCGCGACTGATCTGCTCCTCCAGCACGCTGGTCAGCTCCTGGTTGAGGCGAAGCCAGCTGCGCCACAGGTGAGCCTCGCGTTCGTCGAGCCATCGAGTTTTCGCCACAAGGATCACCCTACCGCGACTTTTGTTGACGTAACAGCAATCACGCGATATTGTGGACGTATCAGCAAAGCGGAAGGGGGTTGGTCCCCATGGCAGATCGAACAGTCAGTGTCCTCCGGACCCACGACGACCGGCTCATCCCCGTCGCCGGCGTCTATGAGCTCGATGGCGCCCATACGTCCGTCGAGTTCGTCGGCCGCCATCTCATGATCACCAAGGTCCGCGGTCGCTTCAGTGACGTGCGCGGCCGGATCACGATCGGTGAGGAGCCCGAGAGCTCCCATGTCGACGTCGAGATCGGCGCGGCAAGTCTGAGCAGCGGCGACGACGACCGTGATGCCCACCTCAGAAGCCCGGACTTCTTCGACGTCGAGCGCTACCCGACGATCACCTTCAGATCGACCGCGGTGACGGCTCGACCGGACAGCACCTGGGAAGTCATCGGTGACCTCACCGTGCGCGACACGACGAGGCCCGTCACGCTGCAAGTCGACTTCGACGGCGCCAACATCTCGCCCACCGGCGACGAGCGCATCGGCTTCAGCGCGGCGACCAACATCAACCGTGAGGACTTCGGGCTGACCTGGAACATGGCCCTCGAAACGGGCGGCATGCTCGTCGGCAAGACCGCCCGCATCGAGCTCGCAGTCCAAGCCATCGCGGTGAGCGAGGCCGCGGTCGCGTGACCAGCGTGTAGCTCGCCGCCGCCCTCACGTCATCACACCCGTGCACCCGAAGAGGAGTTGATCGCCATGCCGGCCATCACCGTTGAGGACACCCTCGTCCTGCCGCGCATCCCCCTCCCCAACCCGACATCCCGGTCCCGGCCAGTGGGCAAGGTCGTCACGTCCCGCCGCGAAGCCGAGGGCGCCGGCTTCGTCGTCGCCCGACCCTTCCCCGGCGACCTCTCGCTCGCGGAAGCCGACCCGTTCCTGCTGCTCGATCACGTCGGACCGCTGGTCAATGCCCCCGGCGAAGCCAAGGGCGCGCCCTGGCATCCCCACCGCGGCATCGAGACCGTCAGCTACATCCTCGACGGTGAGATCGCGCACCACGACTCCAATGGCGGTGGTGGCGTGATCGCCGAAGGCGATACGCAATGGATGACCGCCGGTGGCGGCATCCTGCATGACGAGCTTCCCAGCGAACGCGCCTACCGCAACGGCGGGCCGTTCCACGCAGTGCAGCTCTGGGTGAACCTGCCGCCCGCGCTGAAGATGACGCCGCCCCGTTACCAGTCGATCACCCGCGACGGGCTGCGACTCCTCACCTCCGACGACGGCGGCGCGCTCATCCGCCTCATCGCCGGCAACCTCGCGGGGTTCGACGGGCCGGGCGTGACCCACACGCCGATCACCTACGCGCATGTGACCCTGGCGCCAGGTGCCGAGCTGTCGGTTCCATGGAGCCCGGACTTCTCCGCGTTCGCCTACGTCCTCACCGGCCGCGGCACCGCGGGTGAGGAGCAACGGCCAATCGAGAGCGACCAGCTCGTCGTGTTCGGGCCCGGCGATCGAGTCGTGGTGGCCGCGGCGGGCGGGAAAGCCGAACCGCTCGATGTCCTCTTGCTCGGCGGACTTCCGATCCGGGCGCCGATCGTGCACTACGGGCCCTTCGTCATGAACACCCGCGACGAGATCCTCGAGGCAATCGAGGACTACCAAGCGGGACGGCTCGGCACCATTCCCGCCGACCAGCTCGTTCCTCGCAGCTTCGCGTGAACGAGACGACGGCCATGAGCCTCGGACCAGCTAGCCGCGCTCCGTGACCCCGCGACGCGCGGGCCCCAGATCGCGGCGCTCCGCCGTGGTCCTCGGCACAACGCGTCTGGGTGAGGGATCGCTGCTGGCAGAAGGCGCCGTGATCCGCTCCGAGAGCAACGCCGTCGGCGTCGGAACCGGATCTGCGGTGCTCGAGAACTCCGTTGTGGTCGGCAACGCGAGGATCCCGACGACCATCGGGCGGCGCACGACCTTCGGCCATCGCTGCCTTGTCATCGGCGCGACCGTCGGCGACCTGTGCGAGATCGGGAACGCCTCGATGCTCATGCCGGGCGCGCAGCTCGGCGACCGCGTCTTCCTCGGCGAGGGCACGCTCGTTCCGGCTGGGATGGCCCTGCCGAACGATGTCGTCGCGGTCGGACGTCCCGCCCGCATCATTCGCTCGGCGGCAGCCGAGGATCTCGCGCGCTTGCGCGTGCTGCGCGGCGGCGATCTGTCCATCCCACCTCCGACGGCGATCACCGTCGAGTCGACACAGGAGATCCTTGGCATGGGCCAGCTCTACGAGTACCGCGGGATCGTTCCGACCATCGCCGCGTCCGCCGTCCTGTTCCCGACAGCCGAGATCACCGGCGACGTCGTGGTCGGCGAACGCAGCATCATCGGCGCCGGCGTCAAGATCATCGGCGACTCCCACGGCCCGGTCCGCATCGGCGACGACGTCCAGATCCTCGAGAACACCGTCCTGCACCTGCTGCCCGACAACGACCTCGTCATCGACGACGGCGTGATCGTGGGTCCTGGCGCGATGATCCACGGCTGCCGCATCGGCGCCCGCTCCGTGGTCGAGCCCGGTGCGATCGTCTGCGACGGCAGCGTGGTGGGCGCGGGCTGCGTCGTGCGCGCCGGCGCCGTCGTCAAGCAACGCTCGCGGCTCGCCGGCCGGCAGCGACATCGACGGGTTTCCCGCGGTCGAGGTCGGCCGCATCCCTGAGCCGCCGCAGACACCTGACTGGGCCCTCCGCCACGACGACGTTCCGATCCCGGCGCATCCAGGACCAGGTCGGTGACATCCGTGCGTCATCTCGCCAGCGGATCGAGGCTCTGACCTACGGGGTTCTTGCGCTGCGGTCGGTCGGTTCAACCTTGACACCGGCGGCCAACGGCCGTAGTGGGATGGACCTCATGAGCAACTGGCAGATCAGCGAGTCCGGGACCTCGGTGCCGCTCACCGCGGGCGAGGGCGAGTTGACCTTCACCGTGACCAACGGCGGCCCCGCGACCGACCGCGTGGTGCTCACGATCACCCCGCTCGATGGGGCCGTCGAGGAGTGGTTCACGGTCGAGCGACCCCAGCGCCAGGTCGAGCCCGGTGGGTCCGCCGTGTTCGAGGTGGCGGTCGCCGTGCCGCTCGGCACCGCGACCGGCACCTACGCGCTCCAGGGCGTCGCCTATTCGGCCGACAGCGATCCCAGCGAGTCGTCGGTCACCAGCAAGCGGATCACCCTGCAGGTGGCGCCGTCCGTGGCGCCGAAGCGCCCGACGCGCTGGCCGTACATCGTCGCCGCGGTGATCGTGCTGCTGGTGATCCTCGTGATCGTGTTCCTGGTGACTCGCGACGACGACGACGGCGGCGACGGCGACGGCAACACAACGACGACCCAGGCCCTGCCCGACGTGCGGATCAGCCCCAGCGGCGGCTGCGTCGCCCACGTCGACGGCTCCTTCTCGGTGTTCATCGCCGTGAGCGCCGACAACGCGGACGTGGCCCCCCAGGACTTCGTCGCGATCGAGGGCGAGATCGACACGGGCTCGTCCCACGCCTCGGTCAACGCCCCGCTCGACACGGGCGGCAACCCGGCCGAGTTGCGGTTCCTGCTGACACCGGGCGACTTCCTGGGGAGACACTTCTTCGTCGTCGACGCCGATCTGCCGAACGTGATCGCCGAGAGCGACGAGAGCAACAACCACATCACCGTCACCGCCGACATGCCGGGCTTCAACCCGCTCTTCGAGCAGCCCGTGCCGTGTTTCTCATGAGCCCTCGGGACACAACCCAGCCGGGTCGAGGACGGCTCTGAGGCAGCCCTGTGAGGGGTTGGCCTCGTTCAGCCGGAGACGACGACGTCAGCGGCGAAGGTCCAGATCGGGGAGGAGCCCGGGTTGATGACGCCGCCGCCCGGCGGCCCCCAGCCCTCGGCGATGATCCGGTGGGTGCCGGGCGGCGTGTCGGCGGGGATCGTCACCTCGCCCCGCAGAACGTTGTCGCTGCCCGGGCGGATGTTGGCCAGGTGGGTCTGCGAGGGGTAGAGGAACACCCCGGCCAGCATGCTGGGAAGGAACTTGTCGCCGACGATCGAGATCGTCTGGCCCGGCGTGACCGTGGCATCGGACACCTGGAGCTGGCCGTCGATCTCGGGGTTGTCGCCCGGGGTGACCACCACCCGCGCCAGCGGGTAAGGGTCGTTGGAGTTGCAGCGGGCGGCGACGTCGTACAGCGCCGCCGGGAGGGGCAGCGGCGGCGTATCGAACACGACGGTGGCCGACCAGGTGCCGTCCGGTGCCGGGGTGACGGACCTGGCGTAGTAGTCCGGGTTCACGCCGGTGGGCATGACCGAGTAGCCGACGTACGTGATGCCGCTCCACGGGTCGATCGCGGTGCAGCCGCGGCCCGTGATCGTCAGCGTGTCGGTCCGGTCGATGGTGGTGGCGCTCAGCGTCACCGGCCCCTGGCAGGCGGCGGCCACCGACAGCGCGACCAGCGCGAGCCCGCCCACCAGCACACGTCCTGTTCTGATACCCCGCGTTCTCATCCCCAGCACCCCCCAAAGGGCGATTCGGCCCGGAATGCTAGCGACGCCGAGGCCAGACGGTTCGCCGCGCCGGAGGTCGGGAACACTCTGGAGCGTGGCGTCGTACTCGGTGAATGAGCAGGGCCTCGCCAAAGCGCGCAAGCTGATCGACACGCACCAGTACGTCCTGCGAAGCGAGTGGGGGCGTGCGCAACCCCGGGCCGAGGACCAGAACGCCTTCCTGGAGAACCACTCGTGGGATGACTACGCCGAGTGGCACCTGGCGCTGACCGACGGCGCCACCGACGAGACCAAGGCCCGCTACGCCTTCGTCTTCGGGGACTTCCGCCGCCTGCACCGCATGGGGCTCATCGCGTGCCACTACCGGGCCGCGGAGTGGGGCCACAAGGAGATCGAGCTGGTCGCTCACGAGCTGCTCCAGTACCTCGATGCCAGTCGGAGCTGAGCGGTCAATGCCCTCAGATGAGATCAGGCCGAGAGTGCCTGCGCGGCAGCGGCGATCTTGCCTTGGCCGGCGGCGGTCAGCTCGCCGACAATGCTGACGAACTTGGGGTGTTGGAGCCCCGAGACGAGGAAGGTCCACCGGTAGGCGCGCTGTTGGTGGGCGCGGATGTCGTCGCGCTCGTCGTCGGTGAAGCTTCGGCCGGTGACGGTCTGCAGGGCATCGATGTCCAGCTCGACCTGTTGGGCGAGGAGCCCGTCGATGGCCCCTCCGAGCTCGAGCAGCTGGTCGATCGCCTGTTCGCGCTGCTCGGCGGTCAGGGCGCTGGCGACCTCGTCGATCAGCAGGCTGTCCATGCGGGCGTGGCGGGACTCGTCGATCCAGTGGAAGCGGAGGATGTCGCGGAACAGCTCGTCGAGCTCGGCGCGGTCACGGACGTGTTCGACGTAGTGGAGCTGGGTGAACCACTCGATCATGCTGGTCAGCAACAGCGCGGTCAGCGGCGACGTATCGAGCACCGCCCGGGCGACCGCCTCGCGGCCGGGCACCAGGCCGCAGGAGACGCCGAAGCCCCGCTCGAACTGCTCGCAGGCACGGCGCAGCATCTGCTGGTGCTTGGTCTCCTCCTCGGCGAAGCGCAGCAGTGACCACAGCCTGGTCTCATCGCCGTAGACGTCGGCCGCGGGCATGGTCCATCACCATCGGGACGATGTACTCCTCGACGAAGGCGAAGATGTGGCAGTAGCTGTTGGCCCGGATCTGGTTGAGCAACCGCTTCTCGTCCTCGTCGAGGCAGCCGATGCCGCTGACCCCGGCGATGCGTTCGGGCAGGAACGGCTTGGCGAAGTCGAAGTCCCGGCCCTGAAAGCAGTCGTCGACCGTCCAGGCCTGCTTCACCGAGCCCTCGAGGCACGTTTGGTACCGGTAGTCGTGAGTCAACATGT
The DNA here is from genome assembly GCA_963830865.1 of uncultured Acidimicrobiales bacterium. Classification (GTDB taxonomy): domain Bacteria; phylum Actinomycetota; class Acidimicrobiia; order Acidimicrobiales; family VFJN01; genus ZC4RG19. The sequence continues at coordinate 410,768 of CAWHNU010000009.1, forward strand.
GGTGCTCCTTCTCTTGTGGGGTAGTGCCACGAGCCTGACTGCCCTTGTCGGACGCGCATCCGTGGCCGTTGCTGATCCAGTACCGAGGCAGCTACCGAACCGCCACCGAGGTGGCGCTACCGTCGTGTGGCGATGGGCGCCGGGCAGGTGATCACACCGCGGGAGGCGGAAGTCCTGGCTGCGGTGGGGTCACATCTGACGAACGCACAGATCGCCAACCGGCTGCATCTGTCGGTCCGGACGGTGGAGACACATGTCGCCGCGCTGCTGCGCAAGCTCGGGGTTGCCGATCGTCAGGCACTGGCCGAGCTGGCCCCGGCGATCGGCACCGGTCCGGCACCGGGGGCCGGGATCCTGGCGCTGCCCGCGCCGTGGACGAGCCTGGTCGGGCGGCACGGTGAGGTCGCCGACGTCGTCGCGGCGCTCGACGGGTCGCGTCTGGTCACGCTGGTCGGGCCCGGCGGGGTGGGCAAGTCTCGGCTGGCCGTGGCGGTGGCGCACGCTGCCGGACCGTCGTTTCCGTTCGGCGGCGTCTTCGTGGAACTCGTGCCAGTCCAACCGGACTTCGTGATCCAGGCGGTCGCGACGACCCTCAGGGTGACGGACCAGCCGGGACGCACGCTCGAACAGAACGTGCAGGGCCACTTGGCACGCCGGCGGATGCTCATCGTGCTGGACAACTGCGAGCACGTCCTGCCCGCGGCGGCGGCCTTCGTCGGGAACCTGCTCGCAGCATGTCCCCAGGTGACCGTACTGACGACCAGCAGAGAGCGCTTGGGCGTCGCCGGTGAGCGCGTGATCGCGGTCAACCCGCTGGCCACCGATGGTGCGACTCGGATGCGGCACGCCTGTTCGTCGAGCGGGCGCAGGCGGCCGATCCGGTCTTCACCGATGACCGTGACGTCGTGGCACGGCTGTGTGCCCGCCTGGACGGGCTGCCACTGGCGATCGAACTGGCCGCCGCCCGTGTGGCGTCGGTCGGCGCGCAGGCCCTGTTGGACGCGACCACCGACAGGCTGCGGTTGCTCACCGGCGGGCACGGCATGCTGGCGCGGCACCAGTCACTGCGAGCCGTCCTGGACTGGAGCCACGGCCTGCTCGGCGAGCCCGAACGGCGGCTGCTGCGCAGGCTCGGCGTGTTCGCCAACGGCTTCGACCTGGCCGCGGTGGCCAGTGTCGCGGGTGACGACGACCCCGCGGGCGTGATCGACGCGCTGGGTCAACTGGTGGACAAGAACCTGGTGATGCGCCTGCCCACCAGGGACGGTCCGGCTCGTTGGCAGCTGCTCGAGACCGTGCGCAGCTATGCGCTGGACCGACTCGACGACAGCGGGGAGGCCGCCGATATTCGGATGCGGTACCGGTCGTGGGCGGCTTCGGTCGCCGACGCCCTCGCCCAGCGCCTCGATGACGAGGCGCCGTGGGCTGACGAGTTCGACCTCGTCGCCGACGACCTGCGGGCCGCCCTCCGGCTGGCGTCCGCCCGGCCCGACCCGACGGGCTACGAACTGGCCTGCTCCACCGGACACGCTCGCCTTCGCCCGCGGGCTCATCACCGAGGCGGAACGCCATCTCCGCGACGCCGCCTCCCGCGCCACCACCTCCGTGCAGGCCGCACACGCCCTGCAGACGGCGGCTCACGTCGCGCTGAACAGCGTGCGCACCGGCACCGCGTTCCAGCTGCTCGTGGACGCAGCCGGCTCGGCCAGCGGCGCCGATGACGCCCTGCAGGCAACCTGCCTGGCGCAAGCCGTCGAGACTGTCCGTCGCTTCACCGGTGGCCTTGACGAGCCAGTGCCCTACCCGCGGCTGCGCCGGCTTCTCGATGACGCCCACCGGCTTGCTCCTCCAGCCGATGTGGCGGTCTCGGCCTGGTTGGCCGCGGCCGAGGCCTGGATGGCGACCGAGGACGTCAACGAACCCGACCCCGAGCTCACCTTGACCGAAGCGGCGCTCGCCCAGGCTCGGTCAGTCGGCGAGCCGGCTTTGATCTGCGCCGCCATCGACGCCGTGAGCGGCGCACTGCTGAACACGGCGCGGTGTCGCGATGCCTACCGGATCGACATCGAGCGAATGGACGTCGTGGCACGCATGCAGCCCACCGACCCGCACGACGCCTATGAGATCGATGACGCCATCAACATGGTCGCCGAGTCCGGCTGCGCGGCCGGCGAACTGCGCGAGGCGCTCGCGTTGCTGCGCGCCGCGCTTGACGTGTACGACGTGCAGACCCGCCCGCATCACGCTGCCGCCAAGCTCGTCGTCCCCCTCGCACTCACCGGCAGGTTCGACGAGGCGGCGAGGACCGCCGAGCGCATGTGGTCGGCGTGGCTCGCCGCCGGCAGCCCCTACGCCGCATGGATGGGCCCCTTCGTGCTCGGCGCCGCCCTCGCGCACGGCCTTCGCCGCCACGAGGCGGCATGCCAGGAATGGCTCCGCCGAGCCACCATCCTCAAGCCAGCCGAGGATCTGTTCAGGCGGCGAAACGCGGGAGCCGTCGCAACGTTCACCGTTGCCCGGATTGCGTTGCACGTCGGCGAAGTCGAGCAGGCCAGATCGGTGACAGCCCGGTATCTCGACGACCCGCCAACTACGAGCGCCGGCTCGCTCTCCTACTACGACCCGTACCCTCGGGCGCTCGCCGCCGATATCGCCGCCGCCGCCGGGTCACCCGACGCCGCGGCGTTGATCGACGCGGCCGCTCACGCTGCAGAAGAGAACCGCTGGGCGGCCGCATGCGTAGATCGCGCCCGTGGGCGCCTCCACGGCGACCACGACCTGCTCCAGCACGCCGCGCACGGTTTCGCCGACATCGACGCCCGCTTCGAAACAGCGTGCACGCTGATGCTGCTGCCCGAGCGAGTCACCGAAGCCGAGCGCACCCTCACCGATCTGGGCTGCCCTCCGCCGGCCTGAGCAGGCAGGTCATCGAGGCGCGGATGGTCGTCGAAGAGGTCGCGCGCCGCGTGACGTGCTGAAATAGCACCATTGGGAGGATGGGGGGGCCAGGAACGCCGTGACCGACGAGACACCAGGCAGCACGGACGACGGCCCGTTCCACATCGAGCTCGACGTCCCCCGGTTGGCCCGGATCAGGAACGCCATCAGTGGTGGTGACGCGAACTTCTCCGTCGACCGCGACGTCGTGAAGTCGCTGGCCGACGCCACGCCGGCCGGCCTCGAGGGGCTGCAGAGCGTGATCGAGGCGTTGCACCGCTTCAAGGTGCGGGGAGTGCGTACGGTCGCCGACGAGTCCGACGTCCGCCAGTTCCTGCACGTCGGCACGGCCACGCCGTCGACCGGCATGGTGCACGAGGACGTGCTGCCCCTCGTGCCGGACGCCCGGATCGTGTACGCCAGCTACGACACCACCACGCTGGCCCACGTGCACGCCCTGTGGCGGGACGCGCCCGACGGCGCCGTGGCGCACGTGCACAGCCGTTTCGACGAGCCGGGGAAGATCCTGCGGGGGGCGGCCGAGACGCTCGATCTCGGCACGCCGATCGCCGTCGTGCTGCCGACCACGCTCAACGTCCTCACCGACGAGGTCGCCCAGGCGCTGATGGACGCGCTGCGCGAGGCCCTGGCCGCCGGCAGCTACGTCGTGATGGCCCAGACGAGCCTCGACATCTACGCCGAGGGCGCCGCCGACGTGGTCGAGCTGCTCGACGCGGTGCTCGAGGAGCCGTACATCGCACGCACCAGGGCCGAGATCGCCCACCACCTCGAGGGCTTCGACCTGCTCGATCCCGGCCTGGTGCCGATCGAGGAGTGGCGCAGCGACGGCGACCCGCCGTTCCTCCCCCCCGGCCAGCTCATCCCGCTCTTCGGCGCGGTCGGCCGCAAGCCCTGAACCTGCTGGTCCAGCCGTTTTGTCCCCGGAAGTGGTCGTCATGGCGACCACTTCCGGGGACAAAACGCGGGGCTTACAGCGGCATGCCGTGGTGGGGCGGGACCTCGCGGCGGCCGATGGCGTCCGCACGGCGGTGCAGCAGCTCCACCGTGCGGTCGAGGTCGCGGGCGATGACGTAGCGGCGGGCCGCGGCCTCGGCCACGGCGAAGTCGCCCAGCTCGTCGAGGTCGGCCTCCGTGACGTCGCGGCCGGCCTTCGCCAGCATCGCCTTCATCTCGTCGAAGGTCATGCTCCGCCGGCCGGTCGCCTCCCCGCGGCGGGCGAGGTGCTCGGGGCGGTTGCGGGCGGCGGTGAACAGGCCGGTGCGCAGCAGGCCGCCCGACGGGTAGAAGACCGACGCCCGCAGCAGGGTGCCCTCCGACACCAGGTTGTGGTGCAGCGACTCGGTGAAGCAGCTGACCGCGGCCTTGGACGCCGCGTACACCGACGCCGTCGGCACCGGGGCGAAGCCGCCGTCGCCCGACGACGTGTTGACGATCTGGCCCGGTTCCCCGGCCGCGATCATCCGGGGGACGAACGTCGAGGTGCAGATCGCCATCCCGAACACGTTGACGCCGAAGCACCAGCGCCAGTCGTTCGCCTCCTGCTGCCACGGCTTGCCGCCCCCGCCGCTGGTGACGCCGGCGTTGTTGAACAGCAGGTCGACCCGGCCGTGGGCGTCGTAGACCTCGTCGGCGAGGTCGGCGACCGCCTGTTCGTCGGTGATGTCCACCCGGCGACCCGAGACCTTCCCGAGCGGACGTAGGTCGTCGACCGCGGCCTCGATCGCTCCGGCCTCGACGTCGGCGATCACCGCGCTGGCGCCCCGGCGCAGCAGCGCGCCGACGATGCCGCGCCCGATGCCGCCCGCCCCGCCCGTGACCACCGCGACTGCGCCGTCCAGCCGGAGCGGGGGCGCGTCCGCCGCCACCGTCAGCCCGTCCACTCGATGCCGTAGTCGTCGAACCAGAAGCGGGCCTCTCGCACCGCGTCCGGCGGCGTGCGCCGTCCGAGGTCCTGGTGGAGCTGGCTCGGCCTCGGCCCGATCTCGGCGGCGATCCCCGACAGGGCGTCGAGGTCGAGGTCGTAGCAGCGCACCGCGTTGAGCCCGAGCAGCAGGCGGGTCTCCTCGACGGGGACCTCGCGGAAGTCGGTGGCGAGGCGCATCGCCGTGTTGGGCCAGGTGCCCTCGGGGTGCGGGTAGTCGGTGCCCCACATGAGGGCGTCGACGCCGTTGGCGTAGCGGCGGCGGATCTCGGGTTTGCTCATCGCCGAGGCGCCGACGAACACGTTGGTCCCGAAGTACTCCGACGGCAGCCGCTGGATCGTGCCCCGGGTCCGCGAGGACATCTTCTTCACCTTCCAGTTCGTGCCGCCGAACATCACGTCGGTCTTGAACAGGAGGTCGCCGACCCACCAGGACCCGCACTCCACCGGCGCGTACTTGAGGTCCGGGAACTTGTCGAACTTGCCCGCCAGGAGCAGTTGCCAGAGCGTCCGGTGGGTCCAGAACGCCACCTCCAGCATGAACTGGGCCATGTTCTCGTTGTACGAGTCCATGTCGGCCTCGCCCGAGTGGGTGTGGACCACGAGCCCGGCCTCGGCGCAGGCAGCCCACACCGGGTCGTAGGACGGGTGCCCGTACGACGGCTTGTCGTGCCACATCGTGGGGATGAGGATCCCCTTGATGCCGGGTTTGCCGGCGAGCGAGCGGATCTCGCGCACCGCCTCGTCGACGCCGTGGGTGACCGGCACGAGCGCGACCCCCGCCCGGCGCGGCGGGTTGGTGGCGCAGAACTCCACCAGCCAGCGGTTGTGGGCGCGGGCGCCGGCCCAGGCGAGCCGGGGGTCGGTGATCATGCCGGCCTGGAGCCCGGCGCCGAACGGCGGTGCCTCCATGCCGGTCACCGAGTCGCCGTCGGGAAAGATCACCTCGCCGGCGACGCCGTCGGCGTCGAGCACCTTGTCGCGCACGCCGGCGTCGTAGGCGCCGCGCAGGCCGGCCTCGTTGTCGCGCTCCCACTGCTCGACGTACTCGCCGTTCAGCTCCTCGACCATCGTGCGGTGCTGGTGACGGGTCACCAGCCAGTCGTCGAACTCGGCGTGCACCGACGACTCGAGGTACTCGCGGTAGTCCTCCACGAAGAGGCCGGCGTGGGTGTCGGACGAGACGACGACGTACGGGGCGTCGCTCTGGTCGATGCCTTCCACCGGACTCGACATGGTGCCCCCTTGCCGCCTCTATGACGGTGTTCTAGTGTGCCTGTAACACTGTTACAGACCTCCCGGGGAAGCGCAACCGTCCTATGGGGAAGACCGCCACCAAGCCCGGCCAGGCACCGCCGGGTCGCCGCACCGGCCTCGACCGCGCCGACGTCGTCAGTGCGGCGCTCGACCTGGTGGTCCGGGAGGGGCCCGCCGCGCTCACCATGCGCCGCCTGGCCGCCGAGCTCGATGTCGGGACGCCGACCATCTACTGGCACGTCAGGAGCCGGGACGATCTGGTCGCGGCGATCGTCCGCACCCAGTCCGAGCGCCTGGCCGAGCGCCCGGTCGAGGGTGCGACCGCCCGGGACCGGGTGCTCGCCGCGGCGCTGCACATCTACCGGGGGGCGATCGAGCACCGGGCCATCACGTCGCTGGCCCACCAGACGGGCACGGCCTCGCTGCTGCTCCATGACCTCGAAGCCGCGCTGGTGGCCGAGCTGGAGGCCGCCGGCCTCTCCGGCGCGGCGTGCGCCGATGCCCTCCGCTCGATCCTCGTGGTGGTCACCGGTTCGCTGGTCCTGGCGCTGCGAGACCAGTCCCGGTTCCCCGAGGACTACCGGGCCGACGTGCTGTGGGCCGGGTCCGCCGCGCCCGTGACCCCCGAGACGCGCGCCGCGCTGTGCGCCGATCCCGACATCGATGCGCTGACCGCCGCCACCGTGCGCGCCGTCGTCGACCACCACGTGCCGGGCGGCGACGCACGGTGAGCCGACCGCCGACCAACCGGCCCGGCGAGATCGGCGGCTGGCCCAAGCTCGTCGTCAGCTACGCCACCGACCCGGCGCAAGGTCGCGGCGCTGCTGCCGCCGGGGCTCGAACCGCTCGAACCGGTCGTCACCCTCGGCTTCTACTGCGTGCCGGTGCTCGGCGAGCCCGAGCTCGGCGTCAGCGTGAAGGTCGCCGCCGCCTGGCAGGGCGTCGCCGGCCAGTACAGCCTCGGCCTCGGCATCGACCAGGAGGCCGCGGTCCACATCAGCGCCGAGACCAACGGGCAGCCCAAGTTCCTGTGCGACATCGCCTACTTCCGCTTCGGCGACCGGATCACCGCCCGGGCCAGCCACCAGGGCTACACGTTCGTGGAGTTCACGGGCACCGTGAGCGGCGAGGCGTCCCCGCGCCGGGGAGAAGTCGTCGAGCACGAGTGGTGGACCAAGTACTCGCGCGCCATCGGCGGGCGCCGAGGGCGCCTACGACTTCCCGCCGCACGTCGTCGACGTCGCCACGACCTTCGAGCAGACCCACGTCGAGGACGTCGACGGCGACCTCGTGCTGCGCGACAGCCCGTGGGACCCGATCGCCCGGTACCTCCCCGTCTGCGGGCCCGAGCCGGGCGCAGCTGGTCACCCACCGACCGACGGCCCGCCGCGTCACGAACGCCGGGCCGCTCGACCCCGACGCGTTCTGGCCGTTCGTCGACGTCATCGGCGGCAGCCGCTGGCCGGGCCATCGCGGGGGACCGCTGCCGTCATGACCGCCGCAGGATCGGAGCGAGGGCACCATGGGCGCAACCACTGACCGCTACGTCGTGATCTCCGCCGACTGCCACGGCGGGGCGAGCGTCGCCGGGTACAAGCCCTTCCTGGCGTCGAGGTACCACGACGACTTCGACCGCTGGGCCGCCGAGTTCGAGAACCCCTACGAGGACAACGCCGGCGCCGACGCCGACCGCAACTGGAGCTCCGAGCGCCGCCTGCGGGAGATGGAGGCGGACGGGGTCGTCGCGGAGGTCATCTTCCCCAACACGGTTCCGCCCTTCTTCCCGAAGTCGTCGCTCGTGGAGCAGCCGCCGGGCGCGACGGACGGCGACCTCGGGCGGCGCTGGGCCGGCCTCCAGGCGCACAACCGCTGGCTGGCCGACTTCTGCAGCCAGGCGCCGGGGCGCCGGGCCGGCATCGCCCAGATCATGCTTCACGACGTCGACGCCTCGGTGCGCGAGATCGAGTGGGCCAAGGCCAACGGGCTCAGCGGCGGGGTCCTCCTGCCGGGCGCCCCGCCGGGCTCCGGCGTGCCGCCCCTGTACGCACCCGACTACGAGCCCATCTGGGACGCGTGCGAGGCCCTCGGCCTGCCGATCAACCACCACAGCGGCAGCGCGGTGCCCGACATGGGGCCCTACCCCTCGGCCCAGATGATGTTCCTGCTCGAGGTCACGTGGTGGGCCCACCGGGCGCTGTGGCACCTCATCTACTCGGGGGTGATGGAGCGCCACCCCGCGCTCCAGTTCGTGTTCACCGAGCAGGGCACGGCGTGGATCCCCGAGGAGCTGACCCGCCTCGACTACTACCGCGGCCGGCTGTCGGGGGCCTCGGGGGCGGGCGGCTCCCAGGAGGCGCGCTTCGGCGCCGGTGCCATCGACCAGTTGTCGCTGGCCCCGTCGGAGTACTGGCGGCGCCAGTGCCATCTCGGTTCCAGCTTCATCCGCCGGCACGAGGTCGCCCTGCGCGACCAGGTCGGGGTCGACCGGATCATGTGGGGGAGCGACTACCCCCATCTGGAGGGCTGCTGGCCGTTCTCGCGCCAGCACCTGCGCCTGGCGTTCGCGGGCGTCCCCGAGGACGAGGTGCGGGTGCTGGTCGGGCGCAATGCGGCCGACGTCTACGGCTTCGACTGGCCCCTCCTGGAGCGGCTGGCCGACGAGCACGGTCCCGCGCCGGCCGAGGTGGACGACCCGCTCGACGCGGCGGACATCCCCGACGAGTCTCTGCGCTGCCCCGCGTTCGCCGGCGGCGCGGTTCGGGGCCTGATGACTGGGCCCGCGACGCCGGCGACGTTCGACCCCCTGGAGCAGGGGTTCGTCGAGTGGCCCTACGACCAGTACCGGCGGCTGCGGGCCGAGGACCCGGTGCACCGCTCCGAGCTGCTGCACGGCTGGGTGGTCACCCGCTACGCCGACGTGAGCACGATCCTGCGCGACCCGTCGGTCTCCTCGGAGATCGACAACGCGGCGCCCACCCCGGCCACGGTCGCCGAGATCGAGCGCCGCGACGAGGCGCTGCGCGCCGGGCGCACGCTGGTGCTGCTCGACGACCCCGACCACGCGCGGCTGCGGCGGCTCATCGCGCAGCCGTTCCGCCTCCGCGAGGTCGAGCGGCTGGGCCAGCTGGTCGAGGACCGGGTGCGGGCGCGCGTCGACGCGCTGGTCGCCGCCCACGGCGGGAGCGTGCCGGTCGAGCTCGACCTCATCGCGGACTTCGCCTACCCGCTGCCGGTCGAGATCTTCTGCGAGATGCTCGGCATCCCCGAGGAGGACCACCCGGTCTTCCGGTTCTGGGTGAACTGCATCGCCCGGAACCTCGACCCCGTGATGGACGCGTCCGAGCGCGACGAGCTCGTCGCCCGCATGGCCGAGATGTACGGCTACCTGGAGGAGCTGGTCGCGGTGAAGCGCGGGCGCGACGACGGCGACGTCCTGTCGAGCCTCGTCCACGCCGAGGAGGACGGCCAGGCGCTCAGCCGCGAGGAGCTGCTCGGCCAGATCATGACCCTGTACGTGGCCGGCCACGAGCCGACGGCCGGCCTGGTCGGCAACGGCATGCGCGCCCTGCTGGACTTCCCCGACCAGTGGGCGGCGCTGCGGGCCGACCGGTCGCTGCTGCGCAACGCGGTGTCCGAGCTGCTGCGCTACGACGGGCCGAACCAGTTCGTGCGGCGCATCGCCATGCGGGACATGACGTTCGAGGGCCCATCGGGCCCGGTCACCGTCCCGGCCGCGCTCGGTGATCTACGCGTCGCCGGCGTCGGCCAACCGGGACGAGGCGCACTGGGGTGCAACGGTCGACCAGGTCGACATCGCTCGTCCCGACGCGGGCGGGCACCTCCAGTTCGGTGCCGGCGTCCACGCCTGCCTCGGCTCGCACCTGGCCCGCCTCCAGGCGGAGGCGATGTTCACCGCCATCGTGGAGCGCTTCGAGGACATCGAGCTGGCCGGCGAGCCCGTGTGGAGCACCCGCATGGTTATCCGGGGCCTCAACCGGCTCCCGGTCCGGGCCCGACTGCGTTGAGCGCGGCGGCCGGATGCGGCCAGCGACCTGCGCTTCTCTACGCGGTAGCGGTCGCCATCACGACCGCTACCACGTAGAAAACGTCACCGGCTCGACGCGGTGTCTCCGGGCCGGGCCCGCTACGTGACGTCGCGGGCCGGTTAGCGTCCCTGATGTGGAGATCGGCTGGCTGGAGGTGACGGGCGAGCAGCGTGCGCAGGCGCGGGCGCTCAACGAGGTGGTCGAGCAGGTGATCGCCACGATGCCGCCGGTCCACACCGTCGAGCCGGCCGAGACGCGCCGGCAGCGGCTCGAGGGGAACTCGGTGCTTCCGGCACCCGAGCGGCTCGATCATGCGATCGACCGCTCCATCCCCGGGCCGGCCGGAGCGATCCGTCTCCGCCTGATCGTGCCGGACGACGTCCGCGGCGTCTACCTCCACCTCCACGGCGGAGGCTGGACGTTGGGGGCCGCCGACCAGCAGGACCTCCTGCTCGACCTCCTGGCGCGCGAGCTCGGCGTCGCGGTGGTGAGCGTCGACTACCGGCTGGCACCGGAGGACCCGTACCCGGCCGGTCCCGACGACTGCGAGGCGGCGGCGGTCTGGCTGGTCGAACACGCCCGGGACGAGCTGGGGAGCGACCGGTTGCTGATCGGGGGAGAGTCCGCTGGGGCTGCATCTCTCCGCCACGACCCTGCTCCGCCTGCGCGATCGGCATCACGCCGCAGATCGGTTCCTGGGGGCGAACCTCGTGTTCGGTATGTACGACTTCGGCTTGACGCCGAGCGTGCGGCGCTGGGGCGACCGCAACCTCGTCCTCTCGACCCCGATCATCGAGTGGTTCGCCGAGTGCTTCCTCCCCGGCATGCCAACGCACGAGCGCCAGCACCCGGACATCTCGCCCCTGCAAGCCGACCTGACGGATCTGCCCCCCGCCTGCTTCACGGTGGGCGACCTGGACCCGCTGCTCGACGACTCGCTGTTCATGGCGGCACGGTGGAGTGCAGCCGGCAACCACGCCGAGCTCGTGGTCTGCCCCGAGTCCATCCACGGCTTCACGGCGCTCCCCTGCGAGATCGCCGCCCTGTCGCTGAGCCGGCAGGTCGACTTCCTCAAGCGCCAGCTCGCCGCTTCCCCTGTCTGAGAGGGCCAGGCCCCCTCGCTCAGGCCGAGCGGCGGCCGGTGACGCCGATCAGCGACGGTGTCGGGCCGTGTCGGATGGTCACTGTGAACCCGTGCCGGGCGAGGTTCGCCGCCGCCCGATCGATCCCCTCCCGGCCGCGGGCGGGCGGTAGCTCGTAGACGACGTGGACGGCACCACCGGCCGCGAGGACGCCGGCGAGGACGGCACACTCACTGTCCGCGGCACCTGTCCAGAACAGGTTGACGTTGATACCGAACGCCTTGTCGAACCGACGGTCGGCGTCGAAGCTCGCCAGGGCGACCTGTTCGAGCTGCAGCCGGCCGGTCCGCAGGTGGTGGGCGTTGCGGGCCGCGGTCCGTGCGATGGCCGTGGCGGAACGGTCGATAGCCGTGATCGACCCTCCTGCCAGGCGGTCGGCCACCGATGCGGCCGCGACGCCGGGACCGCAGCCGAACTCCAGGATCTCGTCCGCCGGCGCGACGTCCACGAGATCGAGGCACCACTCGATACGGATCGGTAGTTCACCGCTGGCTGTGGCCATGCCGGGACACTAGGAGCCAACTCGGTCACGCTCGGCGGGCGCGGTGTATCGTTCCCGTGGCTTGAGGCTGACCGTCACCCAAAGGGTTGCGGTCCCTCGTCGAATCCCGTCTCCCGAGACCCCGGTGACGGCCGGATGGTTGAAGAGGGCGTGGAATGCGATGCAGGCGCCTCGAGGGGCGGATCGTCGTGTGGATCATGACCGACCAGGCCGGTGGGTCGTCGGTCGTCGCGCGCACGGCTCTCGAGGCGCAGCTCCCCGGCCTGGGCGACGCGGCAGTGCTGGCACAGGCGGCTCGTGTGCGTGCGTTCATGGCGGGTAACGTCACCTGCCCCGGTTGGGCGGTCGGCTTCTCGAGCCGCCCCGCCGGGGGCGGTGACACCGATCAGCCGCGGCGGTCACGTCGCAGCCGGAGTCGACGCCATCCTCCTCGACCACGGTCGGCCATGACCGACTAGAGGATCGCCATGAGCCCTGCGGCAGCTCGACCGCCGACGCACCCGCCCCGTGGTTCGTAGTCGAGGTGCGGGGTCAGGCGGTGAGGACGATGAGTGCGATCACGCCGATCGCGACGATGACGGCGATGGCGAGCGCGATGACTGTCGCGCCCGGGGTCCCGCGGCGTCGTGACGGATCCGCGGCGAACGGGTGGAGTCCCCGCTCACGGTGTTCCTCCAGGTCGTACTCCATCGCTGGGCGCGTCCCGACCTTGGGAAGGTGTCGTCGACCCTTGCGCTTCATGCCCGACGAGCCCATTTGCCGAGGATACACGGCATCCTCCGGCCTGGGCCGGGGTGTGATGGCACGCTGGTGCGTCCGTTCGAGCCGCGGGGGCGTGGCACACTCGATCCACCCGTTGGGAGGCCGCATGCAGCTACCGCTCTTTCCCACGATGCTCGTCGGCAGTTACGCCCAGCCGGAGTGGCTGATCGATCGGGAGAAGCTGGCGGGACGGTTCCCGCCACGCGTACGGGCGCGAGAGCTGTGGCGCGTCGCGGAGCCGTACCTGGAGGAGGCCCAGGACGATGCGACGCTGCTCGCGATCCGGGCGCAGGAAGACGCCGGCCTGGACGTCATCACCGACGGCGAGATGAGACGTGAGAGCTATTCGAACCGGTTCGCCACGGCGCTCGACGGGGTGGACATCGACAACCCGGGGACGGCTCTCGACCGAAGCGGTCATCCCAACCCGGTACCGCGGATCGTCGGCCCGATCCGACGGCCGCATCCCGTGGAGGTCGAGGACGTGCGCTTCCTGCGCAGGCACACGGATCGCCCGATCAAGATGACCGTTCCTGGGCCGTTCACGATGACCCAGCAGGCGCAGAACGATCACTACCCCGACGAGGCGAGCGTCGCACTTGCGTACGCGGAGGTTGTGAACGAGGAGATCCGGGATCTGTTCGACGCCGGGGCGGACATGGTGCAGATCGACGAGCCGTACCTCCAGGCCCGTCCGGAGAAGGCGAGGGACTACGGCGTGGCCGCGCTCGAGCGAGCGCTCGACGGGATCAGCGGCATGACCGCTGTCCACGTCTGCTTCGGTTATGCCGCCATCATCCACGAACGCCCCAGCGGCTACTCGTTCCTGCCCGAGCTGGCGATGTGTTCCTGTGACGCCGTCTCCATCGAGACGGCCCAGTCGCAGCTCGATTGCTCCGTCCTCGCCGAGCTGCCTGGCAAGAAGATCATCCTCGGCGTCATCGACCTCGGCGACCACACGGTCGAGTCGGCAGACGTCGTCGCAGATCGGATCCGCCGAGCACTGCCGTACGTGCCGGCAGAGAACCTGATCCCGGCGCCCGACTGCGGCATGAAGTACCTCCCGCGCGAGGTTGCCTTCGCCAAGATGCGTGCCCTGGCCGAAGGAGCCCGTGCCGTTCGCGACGAGATCGGCCCGGTTGAGGGTTGACAAGGCGCACCGTCGCCCGGCGAGCGCACCGGGCATGGTGCCCGATGGGGCAGGTCGCTTGCCCGTGTGGACGCACTTAACACCGTTTGCAAACGTGACGCGCGCTCGCACAGTCATGAGGTGGGATCTTCCCGCACGCGATGGGTGGTGTGGTCCACGCCATGAAGGCGACCGCCGATCGTCCCGAGGGGGAGTCGCGGGACGACCAGCGACCGCGACCGCGGTCGGCGGCTGACGGCGCCGGCGTCGGTGCCGGGCCTGTGCGGACGTCGCGTCGGGTGCCGACGGCTCGGTCGCTGCTGGCGCTCCAGCGGAGCGCGGGTAACGCGGCGGTGGCGGGCCTGGTGGCTCGGGCCCGCTCGGGGACCGGCGCTGCTGGGGCGACGTCCGGTGTTGTCGAGCCTGCCAATGGCGCCGCGACGCAGTCTGCGGGTGATGTCGGCGTGCAGCGGCGGGCGGACGGTGGCGGGCATCCGTCGCCTCCGCCACGTCCCGGTCCGGTCGATCCGCAGGGCGATCCGCGGTTCGCCAGGTTGGTCGGGCAGGTGGGCGACACGGCCAGGACGACGCGGGCGCACCCGCCGGCCAAGGGCGAGGCCCGCAAGGCCGCGGACGCGGCGTTGCCGCCGGCCGGGGACCGGGATGCCCAGGCGAAGGCGGCGCAGGTCGAGAAGATGGCGGGCGCCAAGCCGGCGGGGTTCGACAAGGCGGCGTTCATGGCGGCGGTGCGGGCGGCGATCGCAGCCAAGGCACCGAAGAACCTCGACGAAGCCGACCGCTTCGCCGAGTCGGGCCGGGCCGACGGCGTCAAGGCCGAGGTCATGGGGAACGTGGCCAAGGGCAAGGACGCCTCGGCCAAGGACATCGCCACCAAGACGAGCGAGGCGCCGGATCCCTCGGTGGCGAAGGACAAGCCGGTCACGCCGCTGTCCCCGGACCCTGTGCCCAAGCCCGCGGTGCCGGCGGCGCGGGCGGGCATGCCGGCGCCGGCCCCGGCGCCCCAGACCGACCTCGGGGCCCCGAAGACGGAGACCGACGCCCAGATGGCGGAGGCCGACGTCACCGAGGACCAGCTCGCCCGGTCCAACGAGCCCGAGTTCACGGGCGCGTTGGCGGCCAAGAAGGCGGGGGAGGAGCACTCGGCGACGGCGCCGTCGGCGGTCCGGGCCGGCGAGACGGCCACGCTGGAGGGCGCGGCCGGGGGTGCGGATCAGGCGGCGGTGAACCTGGTCGGCCAGATGGCGGGCAAGAAGGCCGCGGTCACCTCCCAAGCGTCCGGTCAGAAGGAGGAGGCGCGCTCGGCCGACACGGCGGTGCGGGAGCGGATCAAGGGCGAGCTCACCAAGATCTTCACCGACACCAAGACCGAGGTCACCAAGATCCTCAGCGATCTCGACGCGGCGGTGGCCACGCGCTTCGACGAGGGAGAGAAGCTCGCCAAGGCGGCCTTCACCGCGGATCACAAGGCGCGGATGGGGCGCTACAAGGACGAGCGGTACTCGGGGGTGGTGGGAGCGGGGCGCTGGGTGGCGGACAAGTTCGCGGGGCTGCCCGCGGAGGCCAACCAGCTGTTCCAGGAGTCCCGCAAGCTCTACGAGGCGAAGATGGAGGGCGTCATCTCCTCGGTCGCCGACCTGATCGGCGGGGAGCTGGCGCGGGCCAAGGGCGTGATCGCCCGGGGCCGCGAGTCGGTCGCCCGCTACCTGTCGACCCAGCCCAAGGAGCTGGCCAAGGTCGCGGGCCAGGCGGCCAAGGACATCGGCGGGGAGTTCGACAAGCTCGAGGCCGACGTCGACGACAAGCAGAGCCAGCTGGTGGATGACCTGGCCCAGCGCTACGTGGACGCCCGCAGCGCGGTGGACGAGGAGATCAAGGCCCTCCAGGACGAGAACAAGGGACTGTGGGACAAGGCCAAGGAAGCCGTCGGCGGGGCGATCGAGACCATCCTCAAGCTCAAGAGCATGCTGCTCGGCGTCCTGTCCCGGGCGGCGGGCGCGGTCGGCAAGATCATCAAGGACCCGATCGGCTTCCTCGGGAACCTGATCGGCGCCGTGCGCTCCGGCGTGATGGGCTTCGCCGCCAACATCGTCGACCACCTGAAGAAGGGCCTGCAGGGCTGGCTGTTCGGGTCGCTGGCCGACGCCGGCATCGAGATCCCCGACAGCTTCGACCTCAAGGGGATCATCAAGCTGGTCCTGTCGATCCTGGGGCTGACGTGGACCCGCATCCGCACCAAGATCGTCGGCCGCATCGGCGAGGCCGCGATGAACGCGGTGGAGCGGGGCAGCGAGATCTTCAAGACGCTGGTCAGCGAGGGCGTCGGCGGCCTGTGGAAGTTCCTGGTCGACAAGCTGTCCGACCTCAAGGACACGGTCATGTCGGCGATCCAGGACTTCGTGGTCGTGAAGATCGTCAAGGCGGGGATCACCTGGCTGATCTCGGCGCTGAACCCGGCGGCGGCCTTCATCAAGGCCTGCAAGATGATCTACGACGTCGTGATGTTCTTCGTCGAGAAGGGCAGCCAGATCAAGGAGTTCGTCGACTCGGTCCTCGACTCGATCGAGTCCATCGTCGGCGGGGGCGTCGGCGCCGTCGCGAAGCACATCGAGAACACCCTGGCCAAGATCCTCCCGCTGCTCATCGGCTTCCTCGCCAGCCTGCTCGGCCTCGGCGGGATCAGCGAGAAGATCAAGGAGATCCTCAAGAAGGTCCAGGAACCGGTCGAGAAGGCCGTCGACTTCGTCATCAACGGCGCCCTCAAGCTCGCCCGTCCGATCATCAACCTGGTCAAACGGGGCGCCGCCTGGGTCAAGGGCAAGTTCGAGAAGGGCAAGGCCTGGGTCAAGGGCAAGGTCGAGGCCGGCAAGGCCTGGGCCAAGGGCAAGGTCGACGCGGCGAAGGGCCGCCTGGGCCTGGGGCCTGAGCCTGCGTCGGGGCAGCCACCCGCGGGCCTGGCGGCGAACCAGGACGCGATGACACCTGCCGAGGTGAAGGCAGCCGTCGCCGCTGACATCGGCCCGAAGCTGGCGGCGAAGCCCGTGTCGGCGGACGAGGCTCAGCGCATCCTCAGCGCCGCACAGGCGAGATTCGGTCCCAAGGGCTTGACGCGCCTCTATCTCGAGCCCAAGGACGGACGGGCCGGGGCCTACACGGTCCTCGCCGTGGCATCCCCCGCCTCCCCCGTGGCTGATGCGCTTGCCGAGGTCAAGATGAACATCAAGGACCTCGACTTCAGAGAGGGAACGGTGTGCGTCGCGGAGCTCAACGGGACACTCGTCGAGCGACGGCGGGCCTCCAAGGGCGCCCACGCCGAGGAGCAGATCCTCGGCATCCTGAACGCGCGCTGGGCCTCGCTCGTCCCGGACCGGAACTCCGACGCGCGCCTCGTGCTCAAGATCACCCGTTCGCCGTGCGGGCCCGGTCAGCCTGACAAGGGGGAGGTCCACGACTGTGCGGGGCAGATCCAGTCGTTCGCGATGCTCAAGAAGCGCGACCATCCCAAGTTCGAGCTCAAGTTGCAGGTGGCGAGCATCTATGAGGGGGAGGGCAGCCGTCGCATCGGCGAGTCGATGATCAATCTCCAAGAGCTGCAGGATGCTGGCCACCAGATCGAACTGTGGGACATCGTGCGGGAGATCGAGTCGCGCTTGGGGCGCAAGCTGACCGATGCCGATCTCGATCCCGAGACGCGCGGAAAGCTGGAGCAGAAGGCCAGGATCGTCAACGGTGTCCTCAAGACCTTCGGGCACCTCCACACCGGTGGCTGACAAGAGGAGACGATTACCCGTGCCTGAGTACCTGGCACTGAGCGCCCTGTCGCCGGGCGACCGCGCCGCCCGTGAGGACGTCGTCGACCTGCTCGAGGAGGGTGGCTTCCGACCGACACACGAGGAGGAGTCACTCCGGCGAGACCTCGCCTCGGATCGCATCCTGTCCTATGTGCACACGGCCGACGAGATGACGGTCGAATTCGAGATGCTGCACGACGATCCCCGGTTCTCGATCGCGCTCAGCCCCTCCCGTGCGTGGTCGGAGCCGAGCATCGTCCTGCTCGTCGACGACCGAGACCGCCCAGTCGAGCTGGCCCGCGCCGTCGTCGATCTGGCGGGTGTCGTGACACGGGACAACTACCGCGTGCACGTTGCGGAGCTTGCACGAGCCTTCCCGGAGATCTACGTGGACCTCGGCGAAGATGGCATGGCGAAGCTCGAGCTCGACGAGCTCCCGCCGCCGTGACGACGGGATCCGTCCTTCACATCACACCCGGGCCTGGAACTCGATCACGTAGGGATTGACGTTCACCTGGACGTGACCGAAGCCTGCGGCCCGGAGCCGAGCCTCGAGGCCGTCGGGCTCGATCGGGTTGCAGACGTCGTCGACGTGGAGGTCGCGGAACTCGGGCGAGTCGAGGCTGTCGACGCCGGCGAACGTGGCACCGCGGTCGAAGGACCCGGGCCACCTCGGCGAGCAGGGAGTCCTGCAGCTCGGTGGTCGGCACGTGGTGGAGCATGATGAACGACACCGCGGCGCTGAAGCGGTCGTCGGGAAACGGCATGTGCGTCGCGTCGGCGTGCACGACCTCGACGTTGGTTCCCGACATCCGGGTGGCCAGCGCCTCGGCGAGCGCGGCGTCGACCTCGACGGCCGTGAGCCGGGGTGTCATCTCGCGGAGCAGGTCGGTGCTCCGGCCGGGCCCGGGCCCGACTTCGAGCACGTCGTCGCCCAACTCGACGCCGGCCAGGGCGCCGGGGATGATCCACTGCCGGAGCCCATCCGCCCACTCGTCGCTGGCGCACAGTCGGAGATGGTCCTCGTTCATGTGCCCAGACTTTGCCCCAGGTCGAGTCGGCACACCGTCGATTTGACGACAACATCTGTCCGGATGCGACAGAGCGAGCGTCTGCGGCCACTCGCCAAAAGCTCTATACTTTTCGATGCCTGAGGGGACGCACCCGGCGGTGAGGCGGGCCACCCATCCTCGCCGCGAGGGCCTGAACCTGCTCGACGGCGCCTGGTACGCGGACGAGCTGACATGGGCGTCCTCGGGCGCGACCCGGACGAGACGGCCGCCACGCTCGGCCGGTGGCTCCTCGCGTAGATCCTCGTTTTGTCCGCCCGAGCGGTCGCCAGGGCGACCACTTCGGGCTACAAAACGCGATTCCGCGGGACCCAGCGGGCGGCGAACTCGTCGTCGGTGACGGTCGGCCCCGGCAGGTCGATCGTGGGCGGGTCTGCCCGCAGGCCCTCCAGCACCAGGGCGAGGCTCCGCTGGCGGAGCGTCGCGGTGCGCTCCGGCGAGGCGCCGTAGGCGACGGCTGCGATCTGCTCGAAGATCAGCCCCAGGTCGGCCACCGTGATGTCGGGGCGGATCACCCCGGCGGCGCGGGTGCGCTCGAACAGGGCGACGTTCAGGGTGCCGGCGTACTCGGACATCTCCCACAGCGTCTGGTCGGGGGTGAAGGTGCCGGCCAGGCGCAGGGTGAGGGCGTGGGTGTGGGCCTCGACGGCCCGGCGCATGAAGGTGGCGAACGCCTCCCACCGGTCGCCGTCGTCGTTGACGCAGTCCTCGGCGATGTCGATGTAGGTCTGGAGCCCGATCGTGCACAGGCGCCGGATCAGGTCCTCCTTGCTGGGATAGCGGCGGTAGAGCGCGCTCATGCCCACGCCCGCGGCCTGGGCGACGGCGGACACCGGGGCGCCCGGGTCGGCCAGGAACACCGCGCGGGCGGCCGAGAGGATCACCTCGTCGTTGCGGGCCGCCTGGGCCTTGCGGCCGCTGAGCTTTGGGCTGGTCGCTGCCATGACCCCACTGTACGTGAACGGAACGCTCCGATCCAGATAATCCTTGAACGGATCGGTCCGTTCCGTTAATGTACTGGAACAGAGCAATCCATTCCGCTTTAGAGGAGACGGGGACATGAGCACACCGATCGTCGAGGCCCGGGGCCTCACCAGGAGCTTCGGTAAGGTCCAGGCGCTGGCCGGGCTCGACCTGGTGGCGGAGAGCGGCCAGGTCGTGGCCGTCCTGGGGCCCAACGGCGCCGGCAAGACCACGTTCGTCCGCTCGGTGGCCACGCTGGTGCGCCCCGACGGCGGGGAGCTGCGGGTGGCGGGCATCGACGCCCTCCGCCGGCCCGAGCAGGTCCGCCGTGTCATCGGCCTGGCCGGGCAGTACGCCGCGGTCGAGCCGGCGATGACCGGCCGCGAGAACGTCAACATGGTGGCCCGGCTCTACGGCCAGACCCGCCGGCAGGCCCGGGCCAACACCGCGGTCGTGCTCGACCAGCTCGGCCTCACCGACGCGGCCGACCGCCCGGTCAGCACCTACTCCGGCGGCATGCGGCGCCGGCTCGACCTGGGTGCCAGCCTGGTCGGCGCCCCCCGCCTGCTGCTGCTGGACGAGCCGACCACCGGCCTCGACCCCCGCAGCCGCAACGAGCTGTGGGAGGCCATCCGCTCGATGGTGCGGGCCGGCACCGACGTGCTGCTCACCACCCAGTACCTCGACGAGGCCGACCAGCTGGCCCAGCGGGTCGTGATCGTCGACAAGGGTCGGGTCATCGCCGACGGCTCGCCCGGCGAGCTCAAGAGCCGGGCCGGCCGGGACGTGGTCGAGATCCGGGTCCACGACGCCGCCGACGTGTCGGTCGTGGCACAGTCGCTCGGCCGCCTGGGCGACGAGGCCCCCCGGGTCGACACCGGCACCAACCGGGTCACGATCCCCGCGGCCGGGGGCCGGGCCGTCATCGCCGAGGCGATCCGGGTGCTCGACGCCCTGGCCGTCGAGGTGGACGACATCGGCCTGCGCCGCCCGACCCTCGACGAGGTCTTCCTCACCCTGACCGGCTCGCCCATCGACGCCGACCAGTCCGATTCGACCGACGATTCCACCGACGAGTCCACCGACCACGACGGGCAGTTCGCTGCCCAGGCCGCCTGAGGAGCCAGAGACCGATGACCGTTGTCACCTTCGACGCCGGGCGCATCACGCCCGCCACCCGCCCCGCCGGGGCCCTCACCGCCGCCACCACCGTGGCCGCCCGTTCCGTCCGCAAGTTCGTCCGCACCCCGCAGCTCCTGGTGATCAGCACGATCACGGGGGCGATGTTCCTGCTGATCTTCCGCTACGTGTTCGGCGGGGCGATCGGCACGGGGCCGGTCGACTACGTCCACTTCATGGTGCCGGGCTACATCGTCACCAGCGTCCTGTTCACCGGGTCCAACGCCTCGTCCAGCGTGGCGCAGGACCTGGAGGAGGGCTTCACCGACCGGTTGCGGTCGCTGCCCGTGTCCCGCACCGCCGTCCTGGGCGGCCGGGTCGTGGCCGAGACGGCGCTGCTGGCGCTGGGCCTGGCCGCCACCGCCGCCATCGGCTTCGCGGTCGGCTTCCGCCCCCAGGGCAGCAGCGTCGAGGCGCTGGCGGCCTTCGCCCTGGTGCTGGCGTTCGGCTTCGCCTTCATGTGGATGTTCGTGTTCGTCGGCCTGGTGGCCGGCAACGTCCAGGCGGCCCAGGGCATGTCGCTGCTGATCTTCCCGCTGTCGTTCGTGTCGAGCGCCATGGTGCCGGTCGACTCGATGCCCGGCTGGCTGCAGCCGGTCGCCGAGCACCAGCCCATCACCGTGATGACCAACGCCGTGCGGTCCCTCGCCCTGGGCGACCCGTCGCTGGCGGGCCTGTCCGGCACGACCGCCCACTACGTGACGGTGTCGCTGATGTGGGCCGCAGGGCTGGTGGCGGTGTTCGCTCCGCTGGCGGTCGCTCGGTTCCGCAAGGTGTGACCAGCTGATCCCACCCATCCCGGCCGCGGGGTCGGGGGCTCCGGCCCCGGATCCCGCGGTCGGAGCGCGTCCGGGCGGCTCGGCGGGTCAGCGGGGACGGTCGCCGCGCAGGGTGATGCGGTACATGCGGCGCCGGTGCCCCCGGTAGTCGTACAGGGCGAAGTGCTGCACGCTGCGGTTGTCCCACATCGCCACCGATCCGGGCCGCCAGCGGAAGCGGCACGTGAACTGCTCCCGTACCGCGTGGTCGAGCAGATACCCGAGGAGCGCCGCCGACTCGCTGGCGCGCAGCCCGTCGATGGCGATCGTGAAGGACCGGTTCACGTAGAGGCCCTTGCGCCCGGTCTCGGGATGCGTGCGCACGACCGGGTGGCGGACGACCCGATGCGCGTTGTCGGCGTTCTTCGTGCGCATCGACCGCGACTGGGTCGAGTAGCCGCCCTCCGCGTACTGGGGGCCCGCCGAGTGGAGGCCGACGAGGCCCTGGATCAGCCCCTTCATGGTGTCGGAGAGCGCGTCGTAGGCGGCGTGCTGGTTGGCGAAGAGCGTGTCGCCCCCGAACTCGGGCACCTCGACCGCGTACAGGATCGAGCCGAGGTCGGGCTCGTCGAGGAACGTGACGTCCGTGTGCCAGCCGCCCCCGAAGTTCACGGCATCGTCGGCCTCGGTGATGATCTCGATGACCTCGGGCGAGTCATCCATGCCCTCCACGAACGGATGGGTGTCCAGCTCGCTGAATCGACGTCCGAACCGCATGAGCCGCTCGGGCGTGAGCTCCTGCCCGTGGAAGAACAACACGTGGTGGGCGAGGAACGCCTGCCGGATCTCCGCGACCGAGGCATCGTCCAGATCCGACGCCAGGTCGACGTCGCCGACCTCGGCCCCCAAGACACCCGAGACGGGGGTAACCGAGATCCGGCGGTAGGTTCCCAGCTCCAGGCCTGTCACCCCGCCACGCTACTCCCGCGCAAAGAACGGGACGGTTGGACGTGCGGGGTCGGTCAGGGCCGGTAGGTCGCCAGGATGATCCCGTTGCTGAGGACCCGTGAGTCCACGAGCTCGAGGGTTGCCGTCGTGCCGGGGCGATACAGCAGGTCAGCGGCGTCGCTCGGCCCGACCAGCTGCGGATGGATCCACCACTGGAACTCGTCGAACAGCCCGTTGTCGAGCAGCAACCGCGACACGTCACCGAAGCCGTACTGCACGATGTGGCCGCCGTCCTCGCCCTTGAGGTCGCGGACGCGGGCCACGACGTCGCCGGCGACCACCTCGGTGTTCGCCCACTGTGGATCGGTGAGCGTCGTGGAAACGACCACCTTGCGCATCGTGTTGATGCGGTCCGAGTACGGGTCGCCGCCCCGCGCCGACCACGCCGGCGCGAACACGTCGTACGTGCGGCGGCCCATCAGGACGATGTCGCACCTCTCCAGCAGGTCGGTCTGGATCCCGTCGCCTTCGCCGGAGGTCCCGGCCTTCAGCGGGGGCCAGAGGTGAGGGCCCTCGACGACGCCGTCGAGCGTGATGTACATGGAGTTGATCAACTGCCGCATCCGATGCGGTCTAGCCCCCGCGGGTGGCGAGGTCTTGAAGGCCAGCGACAACTATCCGCCAGGGAGCGCCTCGGAGCGCCGCGCCCTGATGGCCGCCCCCGTCCAGCCCACGACGATGAGCGCCGCCGCGAGCGCCCGCAGGAGCGGGGTGTATTGCTCCGGGTAGACCACGCCCTCGACGTAGCGGTCGATGAAGCCGGCGCCCGAGGGCTCGTCGCCCCCCAGCCGGCGGAGATGCCGCTCCAGCGGCGTGAGCGGGCAGTCGTAGCCGACGGTCACGATGCCGACGCCCCAGATCACGGCGGGCACGTGCAGCCACAGCAGCCGGGGCCAGCGCCAGGCCAGGACCCCGCCGATCGCCACGAAGACGACGAAGGCGAAGTGCACGACCACGACCGCGTCGGCGAGGACCCGGTACACCACCGGGCCGACGGTAGATCAGCCGACGGGCTCGGAAGGATCAGCGATCCCCCGCACGCGTGCCAAGGTGTCCCGGGACCGGCGAGGAGGTAGGCACGTGGACGCAAGCGTCGTCGAGGCGTTCCGCCGGGACGGCTACGTGGTCGTCGACGGCCTGCTGGACCGGGACGAGCTCGACCGGCTGGCGCCGGCCGTGAGCGCGGCCGTGGCCAGGCGCAAGGCGGCGGACACCCGCCCGCTGGGCGAGAAGAGCCGCTACGAGCAGTCCTTCCTGCAGTGCCAGAACCTGTGGGAGGACCACCCCGGCGTCCGGCCGCTCACCTTCCATCCCCGGGTGGGCGAGGCCGCGGCCGCACTGCTGGGCGTCGACGGCGTGCGGCTGTGGCACGACCAGGCGCTGTTCAAGGAGCCCGGGGGCCGCGAGACCGACCCGCACCAGGACCAGCCGTACTGGCCGATCGCCGAGCCCCGCACGGTCACGGCCTGGATCCCGCTCGACGGCGTGACGATCGAGGACGGGTGCATGGGCTACCTCCCCGGCTCCCACGCGGTCGGGCTGAGCCGGTTCGTCGACATCTTCTCGGGGCGGCCGGACGACCTGCTCGCCGACCCGGCCCTCGCCGGCCGGGAGCCGGTGTTCGTGGAGGTGCCGCGGGGCTCGGTGGCCTTCCACCATGGGCTCACCGCCCACCTCGCCCGGCCCAACCGCACGGACCGGGTGCGGCGCGTCCACACGGTCATCTACTTCGCCGACGGCTGCACGCGCGGCTCGGCGGCGCCGCACCCATCCGTCGACCGGGCCGGGATCGCGGTCGGCGAGCCGATCCGCAGCGACGTGACGCCGGTGGTGTGGCCCCGGGCCGTGGGCGACCCGCTCCGCGAGCCGCCGCCGATCGCCGGCGCCCGCACGCTCCGCCGGCTGGGGATCCTGCCGTCGCCGCGGGGGGACGCATGAAGGCGCGACACTATTCAAGTTAGCGGTATACTTGTCGGCATGGCAGCCACCACCAGGCGCAGGACCCGGCTGCCCGCCCGCCAGGTCAACCTTCTGCTCGAGGTGCTCGTCGTGGCGGCCATCGCCTCCGGGCTCGCGTCCTGGGCCACCGGTGACCGCTGGAGCGGCTGGTTCGTGCTCGTCCACCGGCTGGCGGGCCTCGGCCTGCTGGTGCTGGCGCCGGCCAAGCTGCGCGGCCCGGTGGCCGCCGGCTTCCGGCGGGGACGCCCGACCCGCTGGCTGTCCGCAGCCTTCGGCGCGCTGGTGCTCGCCACCATCGGGCTGGGCCTCCTCCACGCCACCGGTCTGTGGTACGGCGTCGGCTACTGGTCGGCGCTGTGGACCCACGAGCTGTTCGCCTTCGCCCTGATCCCCCTGTTCCTGTGGCACCTCGCGTCGCGCCCGGTCCGGCCCCGGCGGGCCGACCTCGACCGGCGGGCGGTGCTGGGCGGCGCGCTGGCGCTCGGCGCCGCCGCCGCGGCCTACGCCGTCCAGCAGAGCGCGGCCGTGGCCGGCGGGCTCGCCGGGCGGGACCGGCGGTCCACCGGGTCCCACGAGGTGGCGTCCCACGACCCGGCCGGGATGCCGACCGTCGTGTGGCTCGACGACCGCCGTCCCGACGACACCGACCCCGCCACCTGGCGCCTGGTGATCGCCGGGCAACCCACGAGCGTGGCGTCGCTGCGGGCCCGGGCCCGGCCGGTGGTGGCCCGGCTCGACTGCACGGGCGGCTGGTGGAGTGAGCAGTCCTGGGACGCCGTGGCCCTCCGCGACCTGCTCGGGGACCTGCCCGGCCGCAGCGTGCGGGTGCGGTCCGCCACCGGGTACGACCGGTTCTTCGCCGGCCACGAGCTGGACGACCTCTACCTGGCGGTGGGCTACGACGGCGAGCCGCTGCGCCCCGGCCACGGCGCCCCCGTCCGGCTGATCGCGCCGGGGCGCCGGGGCTACTGGTGGGTCAAGTGGGTCACCAGCGTCGAGCCCGACGACCGCCCGGCCTGGTTCCAGCTTCCGTTCCCGCTGGCCTGAGACCGGCCGGCCAGCGGCGCAGCCGGCGAATGCCGAGCGACAACTATCCGCCCGGCGGTGAGCTGGCGACCCGCGAGGGGGTCTGCCCGACGAGGCGCCGGAGCGAGCGGATCAGGTGGGGCTGGTCGGCGTACCCCGTCCGGCGCGCCACGTCGCCTGCGGGCACGCCCCGGGACAGCAGCTCGACCGCCCGCTCGGCCCGCCGGATCCGCCCCATGGCCCCCCGGCTCAGCCCGGTCGCCCGCGCCACCCGCCGTTCCAGCGAGCGGGTGGAGAATCCGTCGACGTCCCCGTGCAGGGCCTCGGCGACGACCGGGTCGTGCACCAGCACGCCCGCGCGCACGAGCCTGTCGACGAAGACGTCGGCGGTGTCCGGGCCCGGGAGCTCCCAGGCGGACCCGTCGAGCCGGAACGACCTGGCCGTCGCCGCCGGCAACGTCACCGCCCGGTCCACGAGGCGGCCCGGCGGCAGGCCCGGCATGAACGTGCCGACGCTGAAATGGATGCCGAAGAACTCGGCGTCCTGCGGGATCGGCACGATGGTCGCCCTCGTCTCCGGCCCCCGCACGGTCAGCCAGGCCACGCCCCGCTGCCGCGTGACGACCATCTCCCAGTGGGTCGTCGCCACCGAGATGAACGACTCCTCGGGTGCGCTCCGGGCCTGCCACGTCTCCGCGACCAGGGGCGACCGTGACGCCCGAGCCTCCAGGGCGAACAGCTCGACGGCGCGCTTCATGGTCATCACGACGACGGGCCGACGGGGAAGTCATCGGTCCGGGGCTGTACGAGGCGGCCTGCACGTGCGACCAGACATTTGTTCCGTGCTACCGTGATGGACTTGGAGCCCGGTCCGGGGCTGGGACACGCTGCCGGTCTCCGTCTAGCGCGTGAGGGGAGGAGGGGATGGGCGGATGGGCGTGAGCGTCGACCTCGGCGGCCGCCGGGTGCTGGTGACGGGTGCGTCGAGCGGCATCGGCGCGGCGGTGTGCCGGTCGATCGTTGGCTGCGGTGGCTCGGTCGCCATGGTGGCGCGGCGCCGCGACCGGCTCGCGGCGCTGCACGAGGAGCTGGGCGAGCGCGCCGTGGCCGTCCCCGCGGACGTGACCGACTTCGATGCCCTCGACGGCGTGGTGGCCGACGCCGCGCACCGCCTGGGCGGGCTCGACGCCCTCGTCGCCGTGGCCGGCAAGACGATGGTCGGCGGCATCACGTCCGGCACGCCACAACGCTGGCGCGAGCTGCTCGACCTGAACCTCGTCGCTCCGCTGGCGACCGTTCGCGCCACGGTGGGGCACTTCCCCGCGACGGGGCGGCGTGACGTCGTGTTCGTGGGCTCGACCGGCGGGATCACGGCCATGCCCGGCGTCGGCGTCTACGGGGCGTCCAAGCGGGGCCTGCGCGCCGCATTCGACAGCCTCCGGCTCGAGCTGGCGGCGAGCGGCGTCAACGCCAGCCTGGTGATGCCGGGGATGTTCGAGACCGAGGGCCTGACCTTGGACGGCCTCGTGATCGACGGCGAGGTGCCCACCAACGAGGTCCCGCTGTTCGTGCCCGGCACCGAGCCCGCCGATCCCTCGGTCCTCGGCGACATGGTCGCCTTCATGATCGGCCTGCCCGACGGCGTGTGCATCAACGAGCTGGTCGCCCGGCCGACCGGGCAGCTCAACCCCTGAGCGCGTTTTCTACGCGGAAACGGTCGCCATGGCGACCAGTTCCGCGTACAAAAACGCGTGAGTCAGGCGTCCGGGCTGCAGCGGCCGTCGGGGTCGGCGGCAACGTCGGGCCGCCCGTCGGGCTGCATCGACATCGTGCCGCTCCAGATGCCGGCGAAGTAGGGCCCGGGCTGGCCGGCCTCGGCGTAGAACCCGTTGGGGTCGTAGACCTTGGCCTCGGGATACGGGTAGGGGCACGCGACCGAGGTCGCCACCCGGCTCCAGCGGATGACCGCGAAACCCAATCCGTAGGTGGCATAGGCCACGTTGAGGATGCCGAAGATCACCACGAACGTCGCCAGCGCCGGCCGGGTCGACAGGGCGCGGAAGCGGAGGCGTTGCGCCAGCTTCTCGGCCACCGTGCGGCCGGTGTCGTCCCGGTAGAGCAGGACGGCGGCTGGGATCATCACCACCGTCACCAGCGACGACTCCCACAGCAGGGGGAACTGGTACGCCTTGCCGGTGAACACCGACCCGAACGGGACGACCTGGGAGTAGATGTAGAGCCCGGCCCGGATGCAGAAGATCTCGAGCATGGCGTCGTAGGCGAATCCGATGACGTACACGAGCGCCGCCAGGCTGATCAGCGGATGGCGCCAGGCGAACGACGTGACCGGCCGCCGGCGCTGGATCCGGCGCAGCAGCCAGATCGCGGGGAAGAACGGCAGCAGGTAGAAGCTCACGTACCCCAGCACGACGAACGGCTCGATCGTCGGCGACAGCGACGCCAGCGGCCATGTCTCGGGCATGTGCCAGAGCTGGGGGTTGTAGACCGCGTAGGGCGCCCAGTTCATGACCGGGTCGAGCCACAGGATCGCCTCGCAGGCGATGGCGCACAGCAGGATCGGGTGCTTCGGGTAGCGCCGCCAGAACACGACGAAGACCACCGCCACCACGATGACCATGGCGACAGTGCCCAGCTGCAGCTTGGCCATCCAGTGGGGATCGCCGAACAGTGGCTCCACCGGACGCGGCGCACCGCTCACGCCGGGGTTCCTCACCCGGTCCGCGAGCACTCCCGGCGCCCGCATGTTGTGCGCCACCGCAACCACGGCCGCGAGCACGGCCATCGCCAGCAGGCCCCAGGCCACACCCACCCGGGTGCTCGGGGGCGGCGCCGGCGGGGCGAGGACGAGCGCCGGCTCGGCCTCCACGGTGGCGGTCATCACGCCTCCCCGAATCGGGCGACGAGGTGCGACGTCCGGCCGTCGGGGTCGAGCCGGCGGGCCACCAGGTAGCCCGCGCCCATCCAGCCCCGGCGGGTCCACTTGCCGAACGACAGCCTGGTGCCCGGGGCGCCCCCGGCCGCGGGGACCATCTTCACCCGCTCCAGCGCCTCCTTGACGCCTCTCGGCGTCAGCGGGTGCGCATCGGCGAACGCGTGGAGCAGGACCGTGGCGAAGTCGCGGTTCATCACCGGCACGCAGTACTCGGGACGCCGCCCGTACGCCTCCTGGTAGCGGTCGAGGAACTCCTGGCCGACCCGGTTGCCCTCGTCGTACTGGTCCAGGCCGGTCCACCCCTCGATGGCCCGCCACATCACCGGGTTGATCCAGGCATTCTGGAAGGCGGTGCCCATGTAGCGGGGCGGGTCCCACCCCAGCTCCGCCAGCAGCGGGTTCACGCGCACGATGCCGAACCCGAACCCGCAGTGGACCAGCGCCTGCGGCTTGGCCTCGTGGAGCTTGCGCATCGCCGCGCTGATGTCCTGCGCCGTCTGCGGGACCCACTCCTCGACGACGATGCGGATCCCCTTCCGCGCGCAGGCCCGGCGGAAGTTGCGGATGTAGGACTCGCCGACCAGCGACTGCTCGACCAGCGCGCCGACCTCCCTGTGGCCGGCACCGGCGACGAGGTCGGCCCAGAAGATCGGCTCGTCGGTCATCGACCCCTGGGGCAGCGAGAACGTCCACTCGCCCAGCCAGTCGTCGGTGCCCGTCATGCTCAGGGCCGGGACGTGGAACCGCTGCTCGATGGCTTCGCGGGTGGGCACGCAGTTGTCGGTGATGGCGGGCCCGAAGACGGCCAGGCAGCCCGCGTCGACGAGCTCACCGTAGGCGTCGATCACCGCCTTGATCGTCCCCTTGGGTAGGCCCTCGACCTCCCGGAACACGATCTCGACCGGACGGTCGATCACGCCCTGGGCCAGCCCGTCGGCGAACACGAGCTCGAACGGCCGGACGAGGTCGTCGCGCATCTCCTTCGGGTAGCCGTCCGGGAGCTTGAAATCGAACAGGTACCCGAGCTTGATCGGCTCGGCCGTGCTCTCGTAGGACACGGCATCCCCCCTCAACGTCTGAATCCTCGATGTCAGAACCTGACATTTGTTCCGAACCCTAGCAGCGCTCGTCGTCGGCCAGGTAGGCGTCGATCATCCGGGCGAGACCCGCCGTCACCGCGGGATCGTCGGTGAGGGGCCCGGCGATCGCGGCGCGCGCCGCGTCGCGGAGGCCGAGGCCCTCGGTGACGAGACGGCCGGCGGCGATGAGCACGCGCGTGGATGCCACCTCGCGTAGTCCTCCGGTCTCGAGGCGCCGGACGGCCTGGCCGAGCTGGACGA
The DNA here is from genome assembly GCA_963830865.1 of uncultured Acidimicrobiales bacterium. Taxonomy (GTDB): domain Bacteria; phylum Actinomycetota; class Acidimicrobiia; order Acidimicrobiales; family VFJN01; genus ZC4RG19. Next base: position 440,550 of record CAWHNU010000009.1, read on the forward strand.
GCCGGGCGGCGGTCTCGGGATCGACGCCGGCCTCGTGGGTGACGACCTTCTCCTCGACGTCGGGCGGTGGGAAGTCGAGCTCGATGGCGACCATGCGCTGGCGGGTCGAGTCCTTCAGGTCCTTGAGCACGCTCTGGTAGCCGGGGTTGTAGGACACCACGAGGCAGAACCCGGCGCGGCGTCGAGGGTGATCCCCAGCCGGTCGATGGGGAGCTGGCGGCGGTGATCGCCCAGCGGGTGCAGCACGACGGTGGTGTCCTGGCGTGCCTCCACGATCTCGTCGAGGTAGCAGATCGCCCCCTCGCGCACGGCCCGGGTGAGGGGCCCGTCGACCCACCGGGTGTCGCCGCCCTGGAGCAGGTAGCGCCCGACGAGGTCGGCGGTGGTGAGGTCGTCGTGGCAGGCGACGGTGACGAGCGGTCGGTCCAGGCGGCGGCCATCGCCTCGACGAACCTGGTCTTGCCGCACCCGGTCGGGCCCTTCAACAGGACGGACAGGCCCTGGCGGAACGCGGCCCGGAAGACCTGCTCCTCGTTGCCGACGGGGACGTAGTACGGGCCGGTGCCCTCGCTCACGCGCTCCTCCTGTCGATCTGCAGTCGCTCGCGGGCCCGCCCCGTGCGCTGCGCCACCCGGCGCTGCCCTTCGGCCAGCCGCAGGGCCGACCGGAACAGCGGGCCCACGGATCCCGCGAGCTGGTCGACGTGCGGGATGGCGGCATGGGCGGCGGTGCCGAAGACCCGGCGGAGCGCCCGGAGGTCGGTGTCGGCCCCGATGCTGAGGCACAGGCAGCCCGTGCCCCGGCGCCGCGCCTCGGACAGGGCGCGCCGGGCGTCCGCCTCGCCGTAGGGTCCGTCGTAGCCGTGGTCGTAGGCGAACCCGTCCGACAGCACGACGAGGAGCCGCCGCGCCGTGCCCCCCTCGGCCTCGAGCACCGCCGCGCCGTGGCGGATGGCGGCCCCGAGGCGCGTGTAGGCGCCGGGCTCCAGTGCTCCCAGGCGGCTGAGGGCCCGTGCGTCGAGCCGGTCGCCGAAGCGCGTCACCGGCAGGACCTGCACGGCCTGGCGGCCCATGGACCGGAACCCGTAGAGCGCCACGCGGTCGCCCAGGTCAGCCAGCGCGGTCGCCAGCGCCGCGGCCGCCGCCCGCTGGTGCTCGTGGATGCGCACGCCGCCCGGGCCCGGCTCGCCGGCCGAGCCCGACACGTCGAGCAGGATCATCACCGACAGGTCGCGCCGGGTGCGCACGGTGTCGACGTACACCGCCTCGTCGGGCGCCGATCCGGCCGCCAGCTCCACGCGGGCCTCGACCAGGGCGTCGATGTCGATGTCGTCGCCGTCCGGCTGCCGCCGCCGGCGGTCCAGCTCCAGCCCCAGGCGGGCCAGCGGCCGGCGGAGCGCGCCCGTGCCCGGCGGCACCAGGGGCTGCGGCCCCCGCCTCGGGCTCGACCTCGACGACCGTGCACCAGTCGCTCCGATAGCGCCGGGCGTGCAGGTTCCACTCGGGGTAGACGGTTCCCGGCCCCCGCAACGCCTCCAGGTCGTCCGGCAGCGCCGCGGTGGCCGTCGAGGTGACCGCAGGACGGGCGCCCTGGCGGCCGGGGCCGGCCCGGTGCGGTCGGCGAGTCGGCCCCGGGCTGGCCGACACGTCCCGGCGAACGCGTGCTGCCCAGGAGCCTCCGGAGCAGCCGGCCGGCGGCGCCCCCGCCCCCGACGGGGTTGAGCAGGTCGAACCCCGCGGGGCCGTCGCGGTCCTCGCCGTCGTCCAGCTCCCGGAGCGCCTGCTCGTTCGTTCCGGCGGGGAACGTGCTGGCCCCCGCCGTCGCCATCGCCGGCTTCCGTCGTCAGGGCGGCCCGGACGGAGCGGGGCCGGATGATGCCGAACGCGGCGGGGGGCGCAGGGATGACCTCGCGGCTCGCCGCCAGCGCCAGCGACGCCGCCGGCGAGCCGGAGCGGGCGGCGGTCGGTCGGTCGATCAGCCCCCGGGCTGCCGGCGGGAGAACGGCCTCGTGCGCGGCCAGCGCACGATGGCCCTCGACCGCGAGATAGCGGGTGGCGCGACCTCGCCCGCCGAGCCCGGCCGTGAGCTCGGGCCCCAGACTCCCGGAGGCGAGCAGCGACGCCTGCACGGCCACGGCCCGCACCTGGTCCCGCCCGCTCGCCTCCGCGTCCACGAACACGACCGCACCGTCGGTCCAGGGGGGCTCGCCCGGCACGACCGCGGCCACCTCGACCGACCGCCCGGCGATGGCCGACGCCAGGAGGCCGAGCCGGCCGACCGCTTCCGCGCCTGCGCCCGTCATTCCGCTCCCCCCTTCCCGGACCTGTCATCCCGGACCTGATCATCCCGGACCTAATCATTGTTCACATGCCACGGTAGCCCCAAGTAGGGTCCGGCCGATGCTGGACTTCACGGACCAGGCCGTGGTGGTGACCGGTGCCGGCCGGGGGCTGGGCCGGCTCTACGCCCTGGAGCTGGCGCGGCGGGGGGCCGCAGTGGTGGTGAACGACGTCGGCGGAGCCATGGGAGGCGACGGCTCGGATCCGGCCGTCGCCGAGCGGGTCGTGGCCGAGATCGAGGCGGCCGGCGGGGTGGCCGCCGCATCGTGCGAGTCGGTGGCCACCCCCGAGGGCGGCCGCGCCATCGTCGAGCTGGCCCTGGACAGCTTCGGGCGGCTGGACGCGGTCGTGAGCAACGCGGGCATCTTCCAGACGCTGCCCTTCGAGGACCTGACGCCGGCCGACTGGCGGCGCATGATCGACGTGCACCTGCACGGTGGGTTCCACCTCGCGCAGCCGGCGTTCGGGGCCATGCGGCGGCAGGGCCACGGCCGGTTCGTGTTCGTCGCCTCGTCGGCGGGGCTGTTCGGCCAGCCGCACTCGGCCCACTATGCGGCGGCCAAGGCGGGCCTCGTGGGCCTGGCCAACGTGATCGCCATCGAGGGCGCCGACCACGGGATCCTCGCCAACACGGTCCTCCCCTTCGGCACGACGAGGATGGTGACCGAGACAGTCGGCGGCGAGGAGCCAGCCCGGGAGTCCGGGTTCCTGCGGGCGATCGAGCCGGGCCTGGTCGTGCCGCTGGTGGTCCTGCTCGCCAGCTCGGCCTGCCCGGTCACACACCACAACTACTCCGCCTGCGCCGGCCGGTTCGCCCGCGCGTTCGTCGGGCTCGCCGAGGGCTGGCTCGCGCCGCCGGGGTCCGCGCCGGCCGCCGAGGACATCGCGGCCAACTGGGACGCCGTGTCCGCCACCGACCCCTACACCGTGCCGAACTCGATCTTCGACGAGGTCGCCGGCGTCTGCCAGCGGCTGGGCATCACCGCCTGACTGCCGTGATGCGCCCGGTCAGGAGCGGACCATCGCCCCGCGCAGCACCGTGTCGCGTGCCAGCGCATGGGCGCCCCGGGGCCCGGCGTGGAGGATCACGTTCTCGGGCGTGAGGATCAGCTCGTACAGCGAGCGCGTGCGGGCGAGCAGCGACCCGCCCTCGACGCGCAGCTCGCCCTCCCGCTCACCGGCCGCGAGCAGCTCCTGCAACTGCCGCAACTGCCGCCCGAACGAGAGGCCCAGGTCGACCGAGCTCGGCGGGGACTCGCGCATCCAGGCGAGCGCGATCTTGAACTCCTCGCTGAAGCGGGTGAGGACGTTGACGTTGAGCCACATCGAGCGCGTCGAGCTGTTCCAGCGGCGACGAGGGCGACCGCGCCACCTCGTGCCAGGCCGCGGCGACGTTCTCCGAATATGCCTGCATGATGTCGACGAGGAGGTCGTCCTTGGACCCGAACATCCGGTAGACCGTGCCGGTGCTCATGCTCGCCGCCTTGGCGATGTCCCGCATGGTCGTGGCCTCGAAGCCGCGCCGGCCGAACTCCGCCCGGGCGACCGCCCGGAGGTGGGCGACGCGGTCGTCGTCGTGCGGGGCGTCCCAGCCCGCGATCACCGCCCGGGAGGCCTGCATGGCCGGCGAGCGGTCCAGCGCCGCCTTCGACGGCACCTTCACCGCCACACCGTGCAGCAGCACGCGGCACTTCTGGGCCGGGAGCTGCTGCGCGTGGCTGCGGTGGAACACCCCGACGCCGATGTGGAGCATGCTCTGGCAGATCCGCTCGCCGAACAACCCGAGGTCGATCCCCGACCGCAGCGCGCCGGCCGTGCGCCCGGCCTCGAGGATCTCGGACATGGCGGCGTCGATGGCCGCAGGAGCCTGGCGGGCCAGGTCGACCAGCTCGTCGCCGGCTCCGGTGGGCGGCTCGTACAGCGTGAGCAGGAGAGCGGCCCGGTGCCGGACGGCACAGGCCGCGATGGCGCGGCCGAGCTCGACGACGCGCTCCTCGACGGGCCGCTGGTCCGGCTCGTGCAGGGCGTCGAAGGCCTCCTTGGCGACCTCGTCGAGCTCGTCGCGGTAGCGCCGCACCAGCTCGACGATGATCGCCTCCTTCGACTCGAAGTGGTGGTAGAGGCTGCCGGGCAGGATGCCGCACTGGTCCACGATCTCCCGGAGCGACGTGCGCAGTCCCGAGGACGCGAACATCGCCGCGGCGGTCTCGAGGATCTCCTCCCGGCGGGCGCTCTCGGTGCTCATCGGCCCAAACGTTAGTGTCTTCGGGGCGGAACCGAGCGGTTAGGGTCACTGGAACCAAATAGTCGGTTCGCATGTCGGGGGAGGGGAGACGTGAGCGAGCTTCGCTTCGACGACCGCGTCGTCGTCGTGACCGGGGCCGGACGGGGCATCGGCCGAGCGCACGCGCTGGCCTTCGCCGGACGCGGCGCGCGGGTCGTCGTCGCCGACTACGGCGTGGGCATCGACGGCGGCGGCTCGTCCTCGGTTCCGGCGGACGAGGTGGCCCGCGAGATTGGCGACGGCGGGGGAGAGGCCGTGGCGTGCTGCGCCTCGGTGGCCGAGGAGGCCGGCGCGGCGGCGATCGTCGAGACGGCCATCGACCGGTTCGGCCGTCTCGACGTCGTGGTCAACAACGCCGGCATCCACGACCCGGCACCCTTCGGGGACCTGTCGCTCGCGCAGTTCCGCCGCATGATGGACGTGCACTTCTTCGGCACGCTCCTGGTCACGAAGGCCGCCTGGCCGCACCTCCTCCGGGCCGGGTACGGGCGGATCGTCAACACGGCGTCCGAGGCCATGCTCGGGGGGATCCCGCAGCTGACGAGCTACGGCGCCGCCAAGGGTGCGGTGCTCGGGCTCACCCGCAACCTCGCCACCGAGGGCGCGGCACACGGCATCCGGGTCAACGCCATCGCACCCCGGGCGCACACCCGGATGTCCGCGTCGGACGCCGACCGGCTGGCCTCGACCTTCTCCCTCGACCCGGAGACGATGGCCCAGATCCAGGCGAGCATGCCGCCCGAGCACTGTTCCCCCGCCGCCGTCTTCCTGGCGCACGAGTCGTGCGCGCTCAACGGCGAGGTGCTCCAGGTGGGGATGGGCGGGGTGGCCCGGCTCGCGGTCGTGCACACCCCGGGAATCCGCAGGCAGCCGCTCACGGCCGAGGACATCGCTGCCAGCCTCGACGCCGTCCTCGACATCCGGGACGCCCGTGTCACCACGAGCGAGGGCATCGAACTCTAACCAAACATTCGGTCCGCCTGGACGGTACAGTCCCGGGGCATGAGCGACGAGACGGAGAGCCACGCCGGCATCGCCGACATGATGACGCCCGACCTGGCGCGCCACCCGCAGCCGACGTACCGGGCGCTGGTCGACGGCTCCCCCGTGTTGCGGATCGATGGGGTAGGCGTGATCGCGTGCTCGCGGGCCGCGGTCGACGAGGTGCTGCGCCAGCCGGAGATCTTCTCGTCGAGCACCGCGGCGATCGACCTCAAGACCCGGCGCCCGCTGATCCCCCTCCAGATCGACCCGCCGGCCCAGCGGAAGTTCCGCAAGATCCTCGACCCCCTGTTCAGCCCGCACCGCATGCGCCTGCTCGAGGAACCCATCGCCGCGCTGGTGAACGAGCTCGTCGACGGCTTCGGCGACGACGACGAGATCGACTTCACCACGCAGTTCTCGATCCCGTTCCCCTCGCGGGTGTTCCTCACCATGTTCGGCCTGCCGATCGAGGAGCTGCCGCGGTTCCTGCGGATGAAGGACGGCATCATCCGCCCCAACCACGTGGTCGGCCGGGACATCGGCCATCCCGAGACGGACGCCCACCAGCAGGCGACGGCCGACTCGATCTACGAGTACTTCGAGGGGCTGCTCGACGAGCGGGCCTCGGTGCGGCAGGACGACCTGCTGAGCCAGCTCCTCGACGCCCAGATCGACGGCGACCGCCTCAGCCGGGAGGACATCCTCGACATCTGCTTCCTGTTCCTGATCGCCGGCCTCGACACGGTGTCGGCCTCCCTCGACTGCTTCTACGGCCACCTGGCCGAGCATCCCGAGGACCGCCGAAGGCTGGTCGACGAGCCGGACCTGATCGGCCCGGCCGTGGAGGAGCTGCTGCGCTGGGAGACCCCGGTCATGGGCGCGGCACGCGTGGCGACCCGGGACGCGGAGGTGGCCGGGCTGCAGGTGTGCGCCGGCGAGCAGGTGATGGTGCTGCTCGGCGCCGCCAACCTCGACGACCGGGAGACGCCCGACGCCGGGGCGCTGCGGTGGGACCGTGACGTCAACCGCCATCTCGCCTTCGGCGGCGGCGTCCACCGCTGCCTCGGCTCGCACCTGGCGCGCATCGAGCTGCGGGTGGCGCTGCGGGAGTGGCACCGCCGCATCCCCGACTACCGGGTGCGGCCGGGCGTGTTGCTCGACTACACGCCGGGCATCCGGGCGCTCGACAGCTTCCCGATGGTGCTGCGGCAGTCGCTCTAGAGCCCCTCGAGGATGTCGGTGGAGTCGACGGCCACGTAGCCCGCCGGTTCGCCGCCGGCGTCGAGCGACGCCCGCAACCACTGGTTGGAGCACACGCTCGGCATCGTCGCCATCGCGGTCCCGCCACACTGGAACGTGGCGCCACCGCCGCCCGGGAGCGGCTGGTCGGGCATGGCCTTGATGGCCTCGGTGACCGACTGCGGTGTGACGTCGCCCGAGATTGCGCCGAGGGCCGTGGCCAGGGACGCGATGATGGTGTAGCCACCCATGGCGACGTTGCCGTCGACCTCCCCGACATCCTGGCCGTACGCCTCCATCACGGCCTGGTACTGCTGGTAGGTCGGGTCGTCCGTGGCACCCAGGGCGATGGCCGAGGTGACGTACATCTCCTGGAGCTGGTCGCCGGGTATGGCCTCGCGGGTGGCGTCGGTGATGCACTGCGAGACCGCGGTGATGGCGCCGTCGTAGCCCATCGCGCTCAGGCCCTGGAAGGCCGAGATGCAGAACGCGTCGTAGCCGACCACCTGCACGACCCCCGCCCCGCTGTCCGCGACCTGGCTCATCTGCGCCGTCATGTCCGCCGTGCCCAGGGGCACCTTGACGAGCTCGTAGTCCAGCCCGGCGTTGCGCAGGATCTGGGGGCCGAGCGACTCGAAGAGGCTGAGCGCCACCGGGACGTCGATCACGACGAAGGCCACCTTGTCGGCATCCTCGTCCTCCGCCACCGAGATCGGCAGGCCGAAGGCGGTCGTCAGCGGGTTGGACAGGATGAAGCTCGACTCCGGGTCCGCCAGCACGCTCTCGCCGTTGGCCTGGAGAAACATCGTCGGGATGCCGGCCTGGTGCACCGGCTCCCAGATCGACTCCGGGACCGTGGACTGGCCCACGGTCACCGCGGCGACGCCGGCCTCGACCATCTGATTGCCGCAGTCGGTCCCGCCCGCCGGATCGGCCCCCGTCTCGCACACCACCAGCTCGATCGGCCGCCCGCCGATGCCGCCCTGCCGCTCGTTCCAGTAGTCCACGGTCGCCTGCGCGGCGCGCACCTCGTCCCGCGCGTCGAACGCCGCGGTCTGACCGTCCGCGGCCAGTCCGATGCGCACCGGCTCGCCCGACGCCGGGTTCTCGGGCCCCAACAGCTCGGCGAGCTGCTCGCTGTCGCCCGCGTCCGGCGTGCTGCCGGACGTGTCACTCCACCACCGTCGCCGCAGGCGACCAGCAGCACGAGCGGGCCCACGGCGACCACCGCCAGAGCGCGCCGGCGCGGCCTGGCACTCCGACACGAGTCCCCGTGTCGTCCCATCTTTCCCCTCCAGCGACTGCTGCGTGAGAGCCATGCTCTCCCGTAACAAATCTTAGGTTTTAGGCGGTGAGACTGCTCCCTCCCGACGCGGGAGTCAAGAGCGGCGCACCTATCGTGCTGGCGCCCCCGCGTTTCTTACGCGGAAGTGGTCGCCCTGGCGACCGTTTCCGCGTAGAGAACCGGTGAGCGTGTCCGCCCGACGCCGCCACGGTTCACGGCGTTGGCACGAACGTCACGATGGCGTCCGCGACCTCGCCGGGGTTGTCGATCGGGACCCAGGTCTTGGCTCCGGGGATGGAGACCAGCGTGGCGCTCGGGAACTCGGACGCCAGTCGTCGGGCGTCCGTCATCGGGAAGAAGTCGCACGCCTCGCCCCAGATCAGCAGGACCGGCCGGTCGAACCCCGGGATCGCCTCGGCGGCGTCGACGAGGACCTGCGGGCGGAAACCTGCGAAGGCCGCGACGAGATCGTCGGCTACCCGTCGATCACGGAGTGCCGGCCGGAAGAACGATTCCGAGCGCTCGTCGTCCAGCCTGGTCGCGGCGACGGTGGCGACCACCTTGCGCCGGGCGGTCGAGGATCGGAGTTGTAGGCGCATCAGTGTTCGGGCCAGCCGGGGGAGCGTGCGACACACCGCCGCCGCACGACTCAGCGCCTCCGGCGGGAACTTGTCGTAGTTGTCACAGTTCGTCAGGACGAGACGGCCCACCCGCCCGAGCGACGGGTGACCGGTCGCCAACGACAGCAGCACCAGCCCACCGGCCGTGTCGTTCGCGATCACCGTGGCATCGTCCACCTCGAGCAGTTCGAGGGCTTCGAGCAGCAGCCGGGCCAGCGAGGCGGCCGATCGGTCTGCGCCCGGGGTCAGCGGCCACGGGTGCGCTCCCAACGGGAGGTCGATCGTGATGCAGCGGTAGCGATCCTCGAGCGCGGCCACGACGTCACGCCACAGGTCGCCGTTCGCGAGAGCGCCGGCGAAGAAGACGAGCGTCGGCCCGTGGCCGGACGATCGCCAGGCCAGGGTTCCGAGCCGGGTGTCCAGCCTGCCGGCTGCCAGCTGTTGCATGCTGATCCTCCCTCAATGCTCCTGGTCGATCACGACGGGCCACAGCAGCTCGGTGACCGCCTCGTCCTCCGGCTCCCCGAGCGGGGTCACGTACAGCTCCCTGACCGGATGGTCCGCCGGCACGGCATGGAAGGCCACCCACGCGCCCAGCCGCCGGTAACACGATTCGAGCCCCACGTACGACCCGCGGAGTTCGAGGACGGCGGCGTCGCACGCCGGCAACTCGTCGACCCGCACCCCGGTGCTCCCGAGCTCGGGCGCCACCACGACCGGGGCGGAGATCGGGAGGAACGCCGTCACGTCCTGGCGGTCCTCCTCGAGCGGCGTCGGGAAACACGCGCCGAAGCAGCCCTCGACCACGGCGCCGCTCGCCGACGCTGCCTCCCACAACACCGCCTGGCTCCGATGCACGAACGGCCCGAGGTCCGCCATCCGCGGGCTGCCCTCGAACGCGAGCACGAGGCGCGCCTCCTCCCGGCGGACGACCACGCTCCCGAGATCGGCCTCCTCCTCGCGGCACAGGTCATCCATGAGGCGGACGACCGCGTCGAGGCCCGCCTGGAACCGTTCTGCCTGCTCGGCCAGCACCTTGCGGACGAGCCCGAGGTCCCGAGCATCCAGCACCGTGCCGATGTCCCGGAGCGACACGCCGACCTCACGCAACAGGCGGATGATCGCCGCGTCGGTCAGCTGGGCCGGCGAGTACGCCCGGTAGCCGGTCTCCGGATCCACCACCGACGGGACGAGCAGACCCATCTCGTGGTACACCCGCAACGCCTTCACCGACAACGTCGACGCCCGAGCGAACGCACCAGTACGCATCAACACCGGTCCAGCCACGAACCCATCGTCGACCCCGCCCCAAGGGCCGAGTCAAGACCCTCTCACGGCGCCGCTCTGGTCGCCCCGAGGCCTTGCGAACGCGCTAATTGCCTCCGGCAGGGTCCGGTCTCCCGCTGAGTGGCGGAAGCCCGTCAGGACGGGCCGGTCGTCGACAGCGTGCTGTTGCGCAGGAAGACGTCGCTGACCCCGTTGGTGTCGCCGGCCAGGAGGTCGGGATCGGAGGACGCGAAGGCGACGAACATGCCGTCGCCGGACAGGTCGCCCCTGATCCCCTCGGGGGTCGAGGCAGCCACGCCGACCGGATCGGCGCTCACGATCCGGGGCGGCGCGCCCGCGGCGTCGGTCACCACGTAGTCGGGGCCGTTGACCATGGCGACGACGCCGGCGTCGTCGGACACCCGGAGGTCCCGCGGGCCGGCCAGCCCGTCGAGGACCGGCACGAGCTGGGGCTGGGCGAGCTCGAAGCGGTGCAGCGTGCCGCCCCCGAACTCGACGAACAGGAACATCGCCGTGCCGCCGTCGCCCGAGAGCGCGACGTCGAACCGGCTCACCGCCTGGTGCGACAGCCTCCCGCTGGCGACCGTGGCGACGACCGTCGCGCTCGCGGTGTCGGCGACGTTCGCGGCGAACGTGGTGTCACCGATCTGGTCGGGCGGCCCGAACTGGCCGTAGGCGATGCGGGTCCCGTCGTCGGACAGGCTCGGCAGCCCGAAGGCCAGCCCGCCGCCGGCCGGGGGCATGACCTTGGTGGTGCCGGCGGCCAGGTCGCGCACGTAGGGGCCGAGTGGCGCACAGCACAGCCCCTGGACCGTGACGCCGAGCTTGAACGCCACCACCGTGCCGTCGCCGCTGATGGCGGCGCCATTGGCGTCGAACTCGGCGGGATCGACCGGCGGCGGCACGACCACGTCGGTGCTCACCAGCGTCGTGGTCCCGGCCAGGCGGTCGCGGACGACGACGTCGGTGTCGTCGTCGCCGTCACCCGGCACCAGGTTCGAGGCGTCCGTCTCGAAGGCGACGAAGCGACCATCGTCGCTGATGGCGGGCGCCCCGCTCGGTCCGTTGCCCGGCGTCCCGTCGCTGGCCACGCTGACCCGCTCGGTCGTGCCGGTGACGTGGTCACGCACGAACACGTCCTGCACCCCGTTGGTGTCGCCCGGGGCGAAGTTGGTGGCGACGGACTCGAACGCGACGAACCGGCCGCCTTGGGAGACCGACGGGCGGCCGCTGGCGCCGTCGCCCTGCACGGCTGCCGGATTGCTCGAGACCGACGACCGGGCCATCCACGCGCAGCTCGACAGCCCGACGATCGCACCCAGGACCAGCAGCACACGGACGTACCTCATGCCGCACCCCCTCGCTCGCCACCCGCTCGCGAGTACCACGGTGGCACGGTGCCCGCCGGTCGGCGACTGCCGGCGGCGGGCCCGTGACGATCAGGCCGGCAGGCGGTAGGCCGTGAGCGTGCTGTCGCCGCCCACATACAGCGTGCCTCGGTCGATCACCGGCGAGCCGCTGACCGGGCTGCCGACGTTGTCGCTCCACAGCGGCGCGCAGGTCGCGGCGCCGCAGCCGGCCGCGGCGAACGCGGTGATGCCGCCGTCCGCGCCGCCCACGTAGACCACGTCGCCGCCGACCGAGGGCCGGTCGGTCGCTGCGCCGGTGGTGGTGGCGGTCCAGGCGGGCGCGCACGTGGCCGCGCCGCAGCCGGCCAGCGGGAACGCGGCCAGTGTGCCGGCGCCGTCGGCGGCGAACACGGTGGTCGGCGTGACCGCGACGGGCACCGAGGCGCTCGTCCCGAAGGTTCCGCTCCACTGCACGGCGCCGGTGGCGGCGTCGAGGACGAACACGCGGCCGTCGGTGGCGGTGAGCACGACCCGACCGCCGGCGGCGAGCGTCGGGACCGGCACGAAGCCGGCCGCCGCGGGCAGGGGCAGATCGCTCCCGCCCATGTGCCGCACGAGGCTCGTGGCGCTGAGCTCGTAGGTGACGGTGCCGTCGGAGCTGAGCGTCGTTGGCGGCGGCGGGAACGGCGGGAAGCCGCAGCCGCCCGCGAGCCCACCGCTGTCCCAGCCGTTGGCAGGGACGTCGAAGTCCACGACGTGGACGCCGCCGCCCGACGCCCAGTCGGTGTCGGGGAAGCAGCCGAACCCTCGGGGCGCGAGGGCGACGCCGACGTAGGCCCAGGATGTACCAACCTTGCTGCCGTAGCTGAGCGCGTCGGTCGCAAGGCAGCCCGAGAAGTCGGAGCCGCCGCTGCCTATCGCGGGACCGCCCATCTCGGTGAACCCGAGGACGGCGCCCGTCTGCGGGTCGAGCGAGACGAGCGCGCAGGACAGGCCCGAGGTCGGCACCCACAACCGGTTGCCGGCGAAGGCGGCGCCGGCGTTCCCGGACTGGGAGACCGCCCAGCGTTCCGCACCGGTCGCCACGTCGAGGGCCCGGACGCTGTCGTCCGATCGGACGTAGGCCGCGCCCCCGCTCACCACCGCCTCCCGAGGCCGAATTCCCGCCGGGACCGACCACGCCACGGCCAGGTCGCCGACGGTCGCGGACGTGATCGTCGTCTCGGCGCCGTTCGTGCCGCTCCTCCCGGCGTCGAACCCGGTCTGGAGCCAGCATCCCGACGCAGCCACCAGTCCCAGGGCCGCGGAGACGCGCAGGGTGCGTGTGAACATGGCACTCCTCCCATCCCCCCGGCCCTGTACGCAGAGTAGACGCGGCGGTGACGCTCCGGTACCCCCACCGGGCGAACCGAACGTGAACTTTCCTGTGTGCTGAGCTTCATCGCCGGCGGGTAGGCGGTGGCGTGGGGCAGACTCCGCGACCGGGAGATGCCGAACATGAGCGAGTCCATGAGCCGCTCGGTCGACGCTGCACCCGTCGTCGGCGTCGACATCGGGGGGAGCGGCATCAAGGCCGCAGCCGTCGACCTGTCACGGGGCGTGCTCATCGCGGAACGGGTCCGCCTGCCCACCCCGTCGCCCGCCACGCCGGAGGCGGTCGCCGCTGTGGCCGCGGAGGTGCTCGCCCAGGTCGGCGTGGGCGGGCCCGTCGGCGTGACCCTCCCCGCGGTGGTGCGTGGTCGCATCGTGGAGACGGCGTCGAACATCGATCATGCGTGGATCGGCACGGACGCCGTCGCGCTGTTCTCGAAGGCGACGGGACGGCAGGTCCGTGTGGTGAACGATGCCGACGCGGCGGGGATCGCCGAGGTCCGCTTCGGGGCGGGGAGGGACGCGTCCGGCGTCGTGGCGATGATCACCCTGGGCACGGGGATCGGCAGCGCCCTCTTCGTCGACGGAACGCTGGTCCCGAACACGGAGTTCGGGCACCTGCCACTCCACGACGGCGACGCGGAGGACTGGGCCGCCGACTCGATCCGCGAGCGCGACGACCTGTCGTGGAAGGAGTTCGCCCGCCGGCTGCAGATCTACCTCGAGCTCGTGGAGAAGCTCCTCTGGCCCCGCCTGATCATCATCGGCGGTGGCGTGAGCAAGAAGGCGGACAAGTTCCTGCCGCGGATCGAGCTGCGAACCGATGTCGTCCCGGCCCAGCTGCTCAACGACGCCGGCATCGTCGGCGCCGCCGTCGTCGCACCATGATGAACGACCGCGGGACGGGTGGCGGGTAAGCAGCACGCGGAACGGCCGAAAGGAAAGGCGGAGATGGCGACGGCACGGTTGCGGGAACGGCCGGCCTACGAGGCCCTGGTCAAGCATCACTCCGAGGTGGCGGGGCGCCACCTCCGCGATCTCTTCGCCGACGACCCCACGCGCGGGGAGCGCTTGACGGCCTCGGCCGCCGGGCTCTACCTGGACTACTCCAAGAACCGCATCACCGACGAGACGCTGGCGCTGCTGTTCGAGCTGGCCGAGCAGTCGGACCTCGAACGCCGGCGGGACCTGATGTTCGCCGGCGAGCGGATCAACGTCTCCGAGGATCGGTCCGTGCTCCACGTGGCGCTGCGCATGCCCAAGGGCAGCTCGCTCATGGTCGACGGCGTCGACGTGGTCGCCGAGGTGCACGATGTGTTGGACCGCATGGCGGCCCTCGCCAACTCGGTGAGGTCCGGCGAGTGGACGGGCCACACCGGCAAGCCGATCCGCAACGTCGTCAACATCGGGATCGGCGGCTCGGACCTCGGCCCCGTGATGGCCTACGAAGCGCTGCGCCACTACGCCCAGCGCGACCTGACGTTCCGCTTCGTCTCCAACGTGGACGCGACCGACTTCGTCGAGGCCACCCGCGACCTCCGGGCGGACGAGACGTTGTTCATCGTCTCGTCGAAGACCTTCGGCACGCTCGAGACGCTCACCAATGCGACGTCGGCCCGGGACTGGCTGCTCGCCCAGCTCGGCGACGAGTCGGCGATCGCCAAGCACTTCGTCGCGGTGTCGACGAACGCCGAGCGGGTGGCCGAGTTCGGGATCGACACGGCCAACATGTTCGGGTTCTGGGACTGGGTCGGCGGGCGCTACTCGATGGACTCGGCGATCGGGCTGTCGACGATGATCGCGATCGGACCGGAGCGCTTCCACGAGATGCTTGCCGGGTTCCACGCCATGGACGAGCACTTCCGGACGGCTCCCCTCGCCGAGAACCTCCCGGTGCTGATGGGCCTGCTGGTGGTGTGGTACGTGGACTTCTTCGGCGCCCGGTCGATCGGTGTGATGCCCTACGAGCAGTACCTGAAGCGCTTCCCCGCCTACCTCCAGCAGCTCACGATGGAGTCGAACGGCAAGCACGTCACGCTCGACGGCACCGTCGTCGACTACGACACCGGACCCGTCTACTGGGGTGAGCCCGGCACGAACGGCCAGCACAGCTTCTACCAGCTGCTCCATCAGGGCACGGCGCTGATCCCGGTCGACCTGATCGGCTTCGGCAAGAGCCTCAACCCCCTCCGCGACCACCACGACATCCTGTCCTCCAACGTGTTCGCCCAGGCCCAGGCGCTCGCCTTCGGCAAGACCGAGGAGGAGGTGCGCGCCGAGGGAACTCCCGAGGGGGTGGTGCCGCACCGGGTGATGCAGGGCAACCGCCCGACCAACGTCCTGCTGGCAGAGGTGCTCACCCCCCACGTGCTCGGGGCGTTGGTGGCGCTCTACGAGCACAGCGTGTTCACCCAGGGCACGGTCTGGGGGATCGACTCGTTCGACCAGTGGGGTGTCGAGCTGGGCAAGGCGCTCGCCATGGCGATCGTCCCGGAGCTGGCGAGCGCCGGCGGACCGGAGCTCGGTCACGACTCGTCGACCAACGCGCTGATCCGCCGCTACCGGGCACTGAAGGGGTAGCGCGAGGCGTGGCGAGCCGCACGCCCGGGCTCGGTTCAGGGGGCGAAGCTGGAGCGGGCCTGGATGCGCCACACACCGTCGGCTTCGACGATCACGTAGACCGCCGGGTACACGCCGACCACGGTGCCGTCGCCGCGGTGGCGGGTGAACTGGACGTCGAGATGGACCTTGCGCTCGCCGACGTGGATCACCTTGCGGTGGTCCCACGTGCTGTGCGTCCAGCCGGTGCGGGCGGCCAGGGCCGCCATGGCGCCCTCCATGGCGGCGACCGCCTCGGCCTCGTCCTGCCACAGGCGGATCGTCCCGCTGGCCAACCGCACGTGGGGGTAGGCCAGGGTGGCGGCGTGGCCGGCTGCGTCCCGGGCGTTGAAGGTGGCGAGGAACCGGTCGGTGACCGCCAGCGCGGCCGCGACCGCGGCGTCGTCCTGATCTTCCGGCATCGGTTACGACTGTGCCACGCAGGCACCCTGCGCCGGCGTGAACTGCGGCGCCCGACCGGCCGGGGCCGTCAGCCCGGGCGGAGGTGGCGCAGCAGGTCGTCCACCAGGTCGTCCGGGTCGGCGTGGCCCTTGCCGGCGCTGGACAGGTGGCCGCTCAGGGCGAGATCGACGGCGCCGTGGGCGGTGGCCTGGATGAGGGCGGTCACGCGCTCGGGGTCGCCGGCCGGCAGGGTGCCGTCCGCCTGGGCCCGGGCGACGGTGACGACGAGGCCGGCGCGGGCGGCGGTCGCCGCCGCAGCCAGCTCCGGCGAGCCGGTCGTCCACATCCGGGCCTACCGGGACGCCGGCTGCCACCTGGCGCTTGTCGAGGGCCTCGCGGACGACCCCGCCGCGGCCCGCGCCGAGATCGAGCGCCTCACCGCCGCCTGCGCCCCGCTGGCATCCGCGGGCCGCACGGCCTCCTGAGCCCCCGCCCGGGCTCGTCTGGCGTCGCCCCGCCGGCCTTGCCCGGCGCCTCGGGCGGTGGCGACGTGGTCGGTCACGTCGGCGGTTCCTCGCCGGACTGCTCGGCCGCCATGTAGGCGGCGTACCAGTCCGGCCAGTTGTCGTCGCGCACCCCGGTGCGCTGCTCGTGTTCGCCGTGGGCGGCCTCCGCACGCCGGAGCGCGCTGGCCAGGTCTGCGGTGGATGCGTAGGTGGTCGCCGCGGCGTCGATCCGGCCGGGCAGCCGCGTCGTCACCTCCTGCAGCAGCCAGCCGTTGCCGTCCGGGTCGCTGAACGTGGCGAAGGAGAAGTAGCTGGCGGTGGTCGGGTGCGGGCCCGCTGACGCGATCGCTCGTGCCGTCGGGCTGGAACTGAGCGCCCGGCGCCGCGGCGTGGAACACCTCGCTCGGGCCGGCGCCGAGCGCGTCGAGCTCGTCGCGCGCCGCCTCGATGTCGGAGACGATCAGGTACAGGCCCCGGGCCGAGCCGGGCGCGGCCGACGTCATGTTCGTGCCGAACTGGACCGAGCACCCCGAGCCGGGCGGCGTGAACTGGACGAGCCGGAAGCCGTTGTCGAAGGCGAAGTCGGCGTCGAGCCTCCATCCGAGGCTCGCATAGAACTCCTTCGCCCTGTCGGCGTCCGAGACGGGGATCACGACGGCCTCGAGCTTCAGGTCGACCTTCCCGACGTTCGCATCGCTGGTCGCGGCGTCGCTGCGGACTTCTGGCGTGCTCATGGAGGCCTCCCCCGAGTCGTCAGGACAAAGCCTCGCGCTTCGCCGGCTGCGTTCGCATCCGTGGTGCACCGGGACGGCGGCCTCCACCAGCTCGTGCGTCAGCGCGACGCCGTGCGCGAGCGGACGCTCGAGATCACGTTCCTCGAGCCCGGCGCCGAGGCGTATGCGTTCACGTTCGGGTAGACCTCACACGAGCAAGGAGCACGCATGCCCACCATCCACCTCCACGAGACGACCACCGCGACGCCCGAGCAGTTCGTGGCCGGGCTCACCGACTTCGGGCCGGGCCGCTCGGAGCTCTTCGGCAACAGCGCCGACAAGTACCTCGAGGTGCATGACCAGGGCCCCGGCGAGGCCGACGTCACCGAAGGATCGAGCGGCGTCTGGGAACGCCTGCACTACGACTGGTCCGATCCGCACCACGTCGTGCTGACGACCACCGACTCCAACGCGTGGGGAGGCGCCTCGGGCCACACCTACACGCTGACGCCGCAGCCCGACGGGACGACCGACGTGGACGTCGTCGTGGTGCGCGACCCCAAGAACTTCCGCGGACAGATGCTCGGGCTCCTGCTCGGGATCAACGGCAAGCGCTTCTTGGGCAAGGCGCTGACAAAGACCGTCAAGGCCATCGAAGCCCGGGACGACGGCGCCACAGCAACGGATCCCAGCTAGTGGCCTCGGCATCGGCGTAGGTCGCCCGAGCTTGACTATCGAAGTTCGATATATCAATATTCGACTATGCCTCGCGAGAGACCGCTGCCCGCCGCGTCGCTCCATGTCGTCCTGGCGCTGCTCTCCGGAGAGCTGCACGGCTACGCACTGATGCGTCGGGTCGACGAGCTGAGCGATGGGGCCGTGCGCATGGGCCCGGGCACGCTCTACGGCACCCTCAACCGGCTCGTCGAGGGCGGGCTGATCGTGGAGACCACCGAGCGCCGCACACGCGCTGACGGGGAGCGTCGCCGCTACTACGAGCTCACCGGGTCTGGCCGCCAGGCCGCGCTCGCGGAGCTGGCCCGGCTGCAGGGGCTGGTCCGGCGCGTGTCCCGGCACCTCCCGGGGACGGCACCGGCATGAGCGCCAGCCTGGCACTCGCCGTGTACCGCCGACTCGTGCGGCTCTACCCCCGCGACTTCCGCGACGACTTCGGACCCGACCTGCTCGACCTGCTCGCGGCGCAGCTCCGCGACGAACCGACCTGGCGCGTGGTCGTCCGGGGCCTGGTCGACCTCGCTCTCACCGTTCCCACCCAACACGTGGAGGCCCACATGGATCGCTCGCCCACCCCCGTCGTCACCTGGTTGCTCGGGGCGCTGGCCGTCGCCGCGCTCGTCGTCGGAGTCGTCGTCGGTAGCCCCGTCGTCCTCGTCGCGTGCGCCGCGGTGGCGATCGCCGCCTGCGGCCTAGCACTGGTCAACGCCCGCCGCGCCCGCCCGGTCGCCGGCCAGGCATCGGCCGCGGCCCACTGGTGGAAGCCGGCCGCCGCGGGCGGCGTCCTGCTCGCGGCCCTCGTCGCGATCACCACCGCGACCGGCGAGCTTCCCGAGGGGGGTTGGTTCGTCGCCATGGTCGCCGGCCTCACCGCGGTGCTGCTCCTCGGCGTCGGCCTCGTCCTCGGCATCGTCCACCTCGCCGGCCGCCCGGCCCGTCGCGCCACGACGTGAGCGGCCCGCAACTGACCGACTCGCGTGATCCGGCGCGGGCGACCGCGACGTTCCCGCCCGGATTCCGGTGGGGGGCGGCAACCGCAGCACACCAGATCGAGGGCAGCAACTGGAACAACGACTGGTGGGCGTGGGAGCACACGCCTGGCTCCGCGGCCACCGTGGCGAGCGGCGACGCATGCGGAAGCTGGGAGCACTGGCGCCGGGACGTCGAGCTGTGCCGCCAGCTGGGCCTCGACCACTACCGGTTCTCCATCGAGTGGAGCCGGATCGAGCCCGAGGAGGGCCTGTGGTCCCACGCCGCCGTCGGCCACTACCGGGAGCAGTGCCAGGCACTGCTCGACGCGGGCATCGACCCGGTGGTCACCCTGCACCACTTCACCACCCCCCGCTGGGTCGCCGAGCGGGGCGGGTGGGAGCAGCCGGAGACCGCCCGGCGGTTCGCGGCGTTCTGCGAGCGGGCGGCCGGCGAGCTGGCGCCGGTCCTCCGCCGGGTGTGCACGCTCAACGAGCCCAACATCGTGGCCGTCGCCGGCTACCTGGCCGGGACCTTCCCGCCCGGTCGGCGGGACGTGGACGCCCGCAGGCGGGCCAACGCCAGCCTCGTCGAGGCGCACCGCCTGGCGGTCGACGCGGTCCGGGCGGCGGCGCCCGGCGTGCCCGTCGGGCTCACGCTGGCGATGAGCGCCTACGAGCCGGTCGAGGGGGGCGAGGAGAAGCTGGCCCGGATCCGCCACCGGATGGAGGACGAGTTCCTCGCGGCGACCGAGGGCGACGACTTCCTCGGGGTCCAGGCCTACAGCCGCACCCGCATCGGCCCGAGGGGCGCGGTCGCGCCCGATCCCGGGGCCCGGTTGGTGGAGACGATGGGCTACGAGTTCTGGCCCGCGGCCCTGGAGGCGACCGTCCGGCGGGCCTGGGAGGTCACGTCGGGGGGCCTGCCGATCCTGGTCACCGAGAACGGCATCGCCGCCGAGGACGACGCCACCCGCATCGAGTACGTGAGCGAGGCGCTCGCCGGCCTGGCGCGCTGCATCGCCGACGGGATCGACGTCCGCGGCTACACGTACTGGACGCTGATCGACAACTTCGAATGGGCCCTCGGCTACCGGCCCCGCTTCGGTCTCGCCGCGGTCGACCGCACCACGTTCGAGCGAACGCTGAAGCCCAGCGGCCACTGGTTCGGCGAGGTCGTGCGGGCAAACGGCACGTAGCGTCGCCGTATGGCCTACGAGGACTTCGCGTTGCTGCGGGTGGCGGTCGGCGACCGGGTGTGCCGGGTCACGATCGACAACCCGCCGATCAACCTGCTCGACGTGCCGCTCATGGTCGAGCTCGATCGGCTGGGCCGGGAGGTGGCGGCCGACCGCGACGTGGGCGTGCTGCTGGTCCGGTCGGCGAACCCGGAGTTCTTCGTGGCCCACGCCGACGTCGGGACAATCCTGGAGCTGCCCCGGGAGGCGCTGGCCGAGCCGCCGGCGGAGCTGGGGTTCTTCCACGCCATGGTCGACCGGTTCCGGACGATGCCCGTGGCCACGATCGCCGTCGTCGAGGGCATCGCCCGAGGTGGCGGTTGCGAGCTCGTCTCGTCGTTCGACATCCGGGTCGCGGCGCGGGGGCGGGCGGTGTTCGGCCAGCCCGAGGCGCTGGTCGGCATCATTCCCGGGGGGAGCGGCACGCAGCGGCTCCCCCGGCTGGTCGGCCGAGCCCGCGCGCTGGAGATCGTGCTCGGCGGCGCCGACGTCGATGCCGACACGGCCGACCGGTGGGGCCTGGTGAACCGGGCGCTGCCGCCCGAGGAGGTCTGGCCCTTCGTCGACGCCCTGGCGGGCCGGATCGCCTCCGTTCCCGCCGTGGTGGTGGCGGAGGCCAAGGCCTCGCTGGCGGCGGCCGAGCCCGATCCGGAGCCGGGCCTGCTCGCCGAGTGGCAGCGCTTCACGCGCTGTCTCGCCGACCCGGAGGCGGCCGCCCGCATGGAGCGCTTCCTGGCCTCGGGTGGGCAGACCCCGGACGTCGAACGCCAGCCGATCACGCTCGCCGACGGCGCCTGGACGTGACCGCGCCCGCCGCCGCATCTGTCCGACATCTCTGGTTCTGACAGCGCTGAGTGTCCTGGCTGCTGTTCGTGCCCCCAGGCCGATCACTCGGGACACCGGCGCAGGGGCCGATCCCGTTACTGTCGAGGTCGCATCGCAATGTCGGCCGAGGGAGTGGCGGGGTGGGGCACGTCCTGGAGCGTCAGCGAGGTCGTCGATGACGGTCACGGTCGTCACCGGCGCGGCGAGCGGCATGGGGCGGGAGTGCGTGGAGCACCTGCGGGGCCTGAGCGACGTGCTGGTCGCCGTCGACCTGGAGGCGCCCGAGCTCGACGGCGCGGTCGGCGTCGCCTGCGACGTCGCCGACCCGGCCGCGGTGGCAGGCGCTCGTCGCGCGGGTGCAATCGCTGGGGCCGTTCCGCGCCCTGGCGCACGCTGCGGGCATCTCGCCGACGATGGCCGGCGCCCGCCGGGTGTTCGAGGTCGACCTCGTCGGCACGCAGCTTCTCCTGGACGCCTTCGAGGAGCTGGTGGTGCCGGGCTCGGCCGCGGTGTGCTTCGCGTCGTCGTCCGCCTACCAGGTCGCACCCTACGTCGACGCCGACCAGGACGCGCTGATCGACGACCCCCTGGCGCCGGACTTCCTCGACCGCGCGGTCGCCGCGTTCCCCGACAGCGGCTTCGCGTACGCCCTGGCCAAGCGGGGCGTGATCCGGGCCGTCGCTCGCGCCGCGGTGGGCTGGGGCCGGCGAGGCGGCCGCGTGAACTCGGTGGCCCCGGGGCTGATCGACACCCCGATGGGACGCCGGGAGCTCGATGGGCAGCCGATCATGCGGCAGATGCTGGAACGCACGCCGCTGGGGCGTCTCGGCGAGCCGGGCGAGGTCGCCGCGGTGGTGGCCTATCTGGTCTCGGATGCCGCGTCGTTCGTCTCCGGCATCGACGTGCTCGTCGACGGGGGCATGGTCCAGGGCATGACGGCGGGCGGCACCGCGGAACCGTGACGGCCGTGCGGGTCGTCGCTGCGCCCCGCACCGGGCGTCGCCTCGGTCCTACCCCCGGGGCACCAGCACGGCGTGGACCGGTGGGACGTCCCGCTCGCCGGCCATCGTCTCCAGCAGCGCCGCGGCCCCGTCCAGCCCGGCGGCGACGCGGGGCAGACCGGCGAACGGGTACGTGCCGCGGGCGAGGAGGTCGAGCGCGGCGTGGTAGTCGTCGGTGTCGACGCCGAGCGCACCCTGGAGGCGCAGCTCCTTGTACACGACGTGGTCGGGGTCGAACCCGGGCGTGCCCCCGCCGCCCCTCGTGCCGGCGACCACCATCGTGCCGCCGGCCCGGGCGAGGGCGACGCCCTGCGCGAACGCCGACGGGGCTCGGGCCGTCACGTCGACGACCACGTCGGCACCGGGAACGTTGGCCTCGGCCCGCAGGCGTGCCACCGGATCCTCGGCGGTCACGTCCACCGCCAGGTCGGCGCCGAAGCGGGCTGCCTCGGCGAGTCGGGGATGGTCGCGCTCGCCCGCGCCGGTCACCATCACGAACCCCGCCCCGGCCTCCTTGGCCGCCGCGGCCGCCGACAGGCCGCGGATGCCGCAGCCGAGGACCGCCACCACGTCGCCCGGCTTCGTGCCCGGAACCGTCACCCCCCACCGTATGCCGGCCCCGAGCGGGTTGAACGCCACCGCCACCTCGGGCGCGAGCGAGTCGGGCACGGGCAGCAGCAGCGAGTCGGGCGCCAGGTACTGGTGGGTGGCGTAGCCGCCCCACAGCCCGGGCGGCCGCTCGGTGCTCGTCATGCCGTACATGTGGGCCAGGCCGTGGCGCTCGCAGCGCCGGTACTCGCCGCGCCGACACGGTGCGCACGAGCGGCACGACAGGAAGACCTCGACGGCGACCCTGTCGCCCGGCGCGACCCCCCAGCGCTCGGCCGCCCGATCGCCGACCGCCTCGATCACCCCGACCGCCTCGTGGCCTGGCACGAACGGGAAGCCGGGAGCGATCGCCCCCGTGTACAGCTCGTGGTCGGTGCCGCACAGGCCGCAGGCCTCGACGCGCAGGATGCCGTCGTCGTCGCCGACGGCGGGCATCGGCAGCTCGACCCGACGCAGCGTCCGCGGCGCCTCGAGCACCAGGGCGTCGACCGCCGGCGGCTCGCTCACCTCGGGTCGACGATCGTCAGGGTGCCCTGGGCGGCGCATGCGAGCCGGCCCTGGAAGTAGATCTCGCCCCGGACCACCGCGCTGCGGTTGGTCATGGCCAGCACGGTCGACTCGGTCTCGACGACGCCGGCCTGGACCGGCGCGATGTAGTTGAGCTTGACCTCGGTCGTCGCGGCCCACTGCCCCCGCTTCATCAGCGGGTAGACGACCATGCCCGTGATGTGGTCGGCGATGGCGGCCAGAGCTCCCCCGTGCGCGTTCCCGAAGGGGGTGAGCATCTCGTCGCGGATCGTCGCCCGGCACCAGAGCCGGCCCGGCTCGAAGCGGACGTGCTCGATGCCGAACCAGCCGGGCAGGCCGCCGAACGTCGCCTTCGCGCCGAGCAGGCGGTCGGCGATCTTCTGGTCGTAGCGCTCTTCGAGGCTGGGCTGGGCCACGTGTCCTCCCGCTCAGCGTGCCGCCGCGGCCGTATCGGCATGCAGCGTCGGCAGCACCTCCGCAGCGAACGTCCGCATGCTGCGCTCGGCGTCCGCTAGCGGAAGCCCGGCATAGCGGAAGCATGCCGTGAGGTCGTAGTCGCCGATGATCTCGCGGCGGGCCCGGAGCCGCCCGAGCACCTGGTCCGGCGTGCCCCAGGCCTGGACGTCGAGGTACATGTCGCACAGCCGTTCGAGGCCGATCGCCTTGAGCAGGTCGACGGCGCTGCCGTAGGACTCGTAGCCCGTGACCTGCTTGAAGTGGTCCGACTCCAGCTCGTAGTGCTGCATCACGCTCGTGAGGTAGCCGGCGAGGTGGGTGCGGGCCACGTCCTCGGCCCGGGCGGCATCGCTGTCGCAGTAGACGAAGTCGCAGGTGACCGGCGGCGCGGGCGCCCGCCCGTGCGCCGCCGCGAACCGCTCCCGGTAGGTCGCCATGGCGACGGCCTGGTCCTCCCAGGGGCGCTGGCTGAACGTGACCATCCGGGCCCCGAGATCGGCGGCCGCGAGCACCGAGTCGGGCGACATCGCGACGCAGTAGAACCGGTCGCGGAAGCTGGCGGCCGGCGCCGGGCGGATCGGCGTGCGGGGCTGCGGGTAGTAGCGGCCGTCGCCCTCGATCCACCCGGTCTCCAGCGCGTCCATCACCATGCGGGCGGCCTCGTCGAAGCGGTCGCGCGACTCGTCCATGGCGATGCCGAAGCCCGCGTACTCCCGGCGGGCGAGCCCGCGCCCGACGCCGAACAGCACCCGCCCGCCTGCGAGGTGGTCGAGCAGCGAGATCTTCTCGGCCACCCGCAGGGGGTCGTTCCAGGGCAGGATCACCGCGCCGGTCCCGAGCGAGATGCGCCGGGTCCTCGCCGCCATGTTGGCGAGGAACACCGTGTTGTCCGGGCAGAACGCGTAGTCCTCGAAGTGGTGCTCCACCGGCCACAGGGCGTCGAACCCCAACTCGTCGGCCAGCACCCCGAGATGCACTTCCTCGGCGACGACCTGCCCGTCGGTGACCTCGGGGCCGTACCCGTAGGACTGGAACACCATCTGGACGCCGACGTTCATGGCCGAAGGCTGCCACACTGCCTCTTCCATGACAGGAGATCCCGGGGCCACGGTCACCGACCACGGCGGTGAGCTGGCGCTGGCCGCACTGCGCCCGTTCGGCGTCGACACGCTCTTCACGCTGTCCGGCGGCCACGTCTTCCCGTTCTACGACGCGGCCGTCAAGCGCGACCCGCCCACGCGCATCGTCGACGTCCGCCACGAGCAGACGGCCACCTTCGCCGCCGAGGGGTTCGCCCGGCTGACGCGGGGCCCGGGCCTGGCGGTGCTGACGGCGGGTCCGGGCGTCACCAACGGCATCTCGGCGGTCGTGCAGGCCCGCTTCAACGGCTCGCCGGTGGTGGTGCTCGGCGGGCGCGCGCCCCAGGGCCGGTGGGGCGCGGGGTCGTTGCAGGAGCTCGACCACGTCCCCCTGCTATCGAGCGTCACCAAGCTCGCCTGCACCGTCTCGGCGGGCGAGGACATCCCGGCCGTCGTCCACGACGCCGCGGTGACCGCCCTCACCCCGCACCGGGGCCCGGTGTTCGTCGACTTCCCGCTGGACGTGGTGTTCGGCCGGGCTAGCGCCGAGATCCCCGACGCGGTCGTGCCGGTCGCGGCCGAGCCCGACCCCGACCTCGTCGCCCGGGTGGCGGGGATGCTGGCCCGGGCCGAGCGGCCGATGCTGATCGCGGGCAGCGACGTGTGGTGGGCGGGCGCCGAGGGCGCCCTGGTGGCGGCCCTGGAGCGCCTGCGGGTGCCCGCGTTCGCCAACGGCCAGGGCCGCGGCTGCCTGCCGGCCGACCATCCGCTGGCCCTCAGCCGCACGCGGGCGCTGCTCAAGAGCGAGGCCGACCTGGTCGTCGTGGTGGGCACGCCCCTCGACTTCCGGCTGTCGTTCGGTTCGTTCGGCGACGCGACGGTGGTCCACCTCGTCGACAGCGCCGAGGGCGCCGCCCGGCACGTCGACGCACTGACGCTGGCGGGCGACCTGCGCACGAGCCTGGCCGGCCTGGCCGGCTACGCCGGGGCGTGTGCCGACCACGAGCCCTGGATCGCCCGGCTGCGGGCACTGGAGTCGGCGGCGGCCGAGGGGGACCGCGAGAGGCTGGATGCGGCCGCCACGCCGATCCTGCCCGCCCGGATCTACGGCGAGCTGGCCCGGCGGCTGGATCGCGACGCCGTGGTGGTGTGCGATGGCGGCGACTTCGTCTCCTACGCCGGGCGCTTCGTCTCGGTGTACCAACCCGGGTGCTGGCTCGACAGCGGGCCCTACGGCTGCCTCGGCACCGGCATGGGCTACGCGATCGCGGCCCGGGTCGCGCACCCCGACCGGCAGGTGGTGGCCTTGCTCGGCGACGGGGCCGCCGGGTTCTCGCTCATGGACGTCGACACGCTCGTACGCCACCGGCTACCGGTGGTCATGGTGGTCGGCAACAACGGGATCTGGGGCCTGGAGAAGCACCCGATGCAGGCGCTCTACGGCTACGACGTGGCCGCCGACCTCCAGCCCGGCTGCCGCTACGACCAGGTGGTGGCCGCGCTGGGCGGTGCGGGCGAGACCGTGACCGAGCCGCACGACATCGGGCCGGCGCTCGACCGCGCGTTCGCCGCGGGCGTCCCTTACCTGGTCAACGTGCTGACCGATCCCGCCGACGCCTACCCGCGGTCGTCCAACCTGGGCTGAGAACGCGAGCCTTCTCCAGGATTCTCCTCACTCCCTCCAAGCTCGCGCGCCGTGGTCGGCGGACGATCGGGGCATGCTCACGATCGCCGAACCCACAACCGACCTCATCGCTGCCGTCGAGGTGCTCGGCGTGACACAGCGCACCCAGGGTCGCACCACATTGCACGACGTCTCGTTCTCGGTGGCCGCCGGCGAGGTCGTCGCCATCGTCGGCGGCAGCGGCGCCGGGAAGACGACCCTGCTGGAGACGATGATCGGCATCCGGCCCCCGGCCGCGGGCCAGGTGCGCATCGCCGGCGCCCACGACCGGTCGGACGTCAGCTACGTGCCGCAGGACGACATCATCCACCGGGACCTGCCGCTGGCGCGGACGCTCCGGTACGCCGCGCGGCTCCGGCTCCCCGCGGGCACGCCGCCCGACGTGGTGGACCGGACGGTCGACGAGACGCTCGCCGCGCTCGACCTGACCGACCGGGCGAACGTGCGCGTCGGGTCGCTGTCCGGCGGGCAGCGCAAGCGGGCGAGCATCGCGGTCGAGCTGCTCACCCGCCCCGCGGCGTTCTTCCTCGACGAGCCGACGTCCGGTCTCGACCCCGCGACCGCCCGCGAGGTGCTGCGGCTCCTCCGCCGGCTGGCCGGGGACGGCACGACGATCGTCCTCACGACGCACAGCCCGACCGACATCGACATGTGCGACCGGATCGTGTTCCTCGCCCGCGACGGGTACCTGGCGTTCGTGGGCACCCCCGCCGCGGCGCGCGAGCACTTCGCGACCGCGGATCTCACCGTCGCCTACGAGCGCCTGGCGCTCGAGGACACCCCCGAGGCGTGGGCGCAGCGGTTCGCCGCGATCCGCGGGCGCAGCGACGGCCCCGACGCCCGGCGGGTGTCCCCGGCGGTGGCGCCGCGGCCGCGGCAGCGGGCGGGGCCGCTCCGCCAGTGGGCCGTGCTCACCCGGCGCAGCGCCGACCTGCTGTTCCGGAACCGGCTCACGCTGGCGGTGCTGGTGGGGTCGCCGGCGCTGGTGGTCGCCATGATGGCCGTGCTGTTCCGCCCGGGCTCGTTCGACGGCGCGGCCGCGTCGAGCGGCGAGGCGACCCAGACGGTGTTCTGGCTGGCGTTCGCCGGGTTCTTCTTCGGGCTGACCTACGGGCTGCTCCAGATCGTCGGGGAGATGGCCATCGTCCGCCGCGAGCGCTTGGCCGGCCTGCACGCGACCGCGTACGTCGGTGCGAAGGTGGCCGTGCTGACGCCGGTCCTCCTCGTGGTGGCGGGCGGGATGCTCGCCGTGCTGCGCGCCCTCGATCGGCTGCCACCGGCGAGCGGACGCGTCTACGCCGGGCTCCTCGTGACCCTGGTGCTGGAGTCGCTGGCCGCGCTGGCACTCGGCCTGCTCGCCTCGGCCTCGGTGACCAATGCGGCGCAGGCCACCCTGGCGCTGCCGATGCTGTGCTTCCCGCAGGTCCTCTTCGCCGGGGCGATCGTCCCCGTCCCCGAGATGGCCGCTCCCGGCCGGGCGATGAGCGTCGGGCTGGCCAACCGGTGGGCCTTCGAGTCGCTGGGGCGGGCGCTCGAGCTCGACTGGCTGGTCCCCCAGCGGGCCGCGTTCGCCGGGAGCCCCGTCCAGGGATGGGTCGTGCTGGCCAGCTTCGTGGCGCTGCTCCTGGCCGCGACGGTCGCCGTGGTGGCACGCCGGGCACCGGCCTGAACCCGGGGGCGCCGTGCGATCATGCCGGCGTGCGGGTGGCGTTCGCCGATTGCGAGCTGGATGTCGGGCGGCAGGAGCTCCGGCGGGCGGGAGGGGTGGTGGCCGTCGAACCGCAGGTGTTCGACGTGCTCGCCTACCTGGCACGCCAGGGCGACCGGCTCGTCGGCAGGAACGAGCTGCTCGACGAGGTCTGGGGCCACCGGTTCGTCTCGGAGTCGACGCTGACGAGCCGGATCAAGTCCGCCCGGCGGGCCGTCGGCGACACGGGCCGCGACCAGCGGGTCATCCGCACGATCTACGGCCGCGGCTACCGCTTCGTGGCGCCGGTCGAGGACGCGGCGCCCCGAGAGATGCCGGCCGCGGGCTCCGACGCGGTCGAGGATCGGGCCGCGGGTCTGGTCGAGGCCCTGGCCGCCGGCCGCGGTCAGCTGCTCGACGTCGAGGGCCCGCACGCCGCCCGCAAGTCCGCGCTGCTCGAGCGGGCGGTCGACCTCGCGGCGGCCGCCGGGCATCTGGTCGGGACCGGGAGCGTGGCCGGGGTCGGGGGGCGCACGTTCGGATGCGTCCTGGACGCGGTCGACGAGCTCGTCCAGCGCGAGCCGACGCTGGTCGAGCGCCTGCCCGCGGGCGCCCGGGCCGAGCTCGAGCGCTGCCTGGCGGGCCAGGACCCCACGACGTGCCAGCGCCTGTTCGTCGCGGTGCGCGAGCTGGTGGTGCAGGCGGCGAGCGACCGTCCCACCCTCGTCGCGCTCGACGACCTCGAGCTCGCCGACGACGAGACGCTGGCGCTCGTCCGCCTCGTGGCCCGCCTGGGGCACCGGCACCGGCTCGCACTGCTGTGCGCGCACCGCCCGGGGGTGGCGCTCGGGCCGGACTTCCAGCGGCTGACGCTCGCGGCCCCGCAGCCGGCGAGGCCACGGACCGTTTGCTCACCGTGCCGGCCGAGGTCCGCGAGGCGCTGGCCCGGGTCGCGGCGGGCGGCCCGAGCTTCGACCTGCTCGAGTTCCGGTCCACCGTGGGCGTCGGCGCCGGTCGGGTGGACCGCGTGCTCGACCTGGCGCTCGCGAGCGGGGTGATCGTGCCGGTGGTGCACGGCGGCTTCCGGTTCGCCGACCCGGACGAGGCGGCGCGGCTCGGGGCGTCGTTGCCGCCGCACCGGCGCTCCGAGGTCCACCGGGACGCAGCCCGCGAGCTGGCCGAGCACGGCGCGCCGCCCGAGCGGGTGGCGACGCACCTGCTCGCGGCCGGGGACATCGCGGCCGCAGTCGTGCCCGGGCTCGCGGCGGCGAAGCACGCGGCCGCCGCACACCGCCACCCCGACGTGCTGCGATGGACCGACGCACTCCAGGAGCATGCGTCCGGCGCCGAGCGTGTGGAGCTCCTCCGGCTGCGGGGCGACGCGCTGGTGGCGTCGGGAGATCCCGCCGCCGTGCCTGCCTACCGCACCGCGCTCTCGCTGGCCGCCCCGGACGAGGTCGCCGGCCTGCGCGCCCGCCTCGCCCGGGCGGCGATGGTGTCGGGGGACATGGCCACGGCGAGCGAGGCGCTCGACGGCCTGACCCCCGGCGGGGGCCCGGACGACGGCGGGCTCCTCGTCGCGCTCGGCATGCACGCCTACCTCACCGGCGACATCGCCACGGCGGAGCAGACGGTCGAGAGCGCCCGCGGGCGCGCCCTGGCCCCGGACGCCCCCGACGTCCTGCTCGACATCATCACGCTCGAGGGCATGATCGCCCACCACCGGGGCCAGTGGTTCGACCGGCTGCTGCACGAGCTCCGGGCGACCCGGGACAGCCCGGACCTGGCGTCGAGGATCTTCGACAGCCACATCTGCGTCGCCGAGTACCTCCTCTACGGCCCGATGCCCTTCGCCGAGGTGGTGGCGTTGGCGCACGAGCTGCGGGCCAACGCCGAGCGGGCGGGCGCGCGCCGTGCGGTGGCCTTCGCGGCGTCGGTCGCCGGCGAGGCGGAGCTGCTGGGGGGCCGGATCGACGCCGCTCGGCGGGAGCTGCTCGACGCCGTGGCGCTGCACCGGGAGCTGGGCGCGGACACGGGGACCGCCCACTCGCTGCAGCGGCTGGCAGAGGCGGAGCTGGCTGCGGGGAACCGTGCGGAGGCCGAGCGAACGGCGCGTGCCGCGCTGGTGCTGGCGCGCTGGTCGCCGCTGGCGCGCCACATCCTCCAGCGCACCTACGGGACGCTGATCTCCGCCGCGCCCGACGCCGGGTCGGCGTTGGCGGTGGTCGACGAGGCGTCCGAGGCGCTCGACGAGCCGGGCGCATGCCCGTACTGCCAGGTCATGGTGGCCGTCCCGGCCGCGGTGGCGTGCGCAGAGGGCGGTCGCGTCGAGGAGGCGCGGCGCCACCTGGCGGTGGCGGTGCTGTCGGCGTCGCGGTGGGAGGGCACGGCGTGGCAGGGGAGCGTCGCCGAGGCGACGGCATGCCTGGCTCGCGTCGAGGGCGACCAGGTCGAGGCCGACCGCCTCCTGACCCGCGCCGCCCGCCTGTTCGACGACGCGGGGGCAGGTGCTCGACGCGGCCCGTTGCCGCGAGGCGATCGGGGGCTGAGCGGCAGCCTCAGGTGCCGGCGGGCTGGAACAGCTCGACCACGTTGCCGGAGGGGTCCACCAGCAGGATCTGGGATCCGCCCGGGCCGGTCACGATGTCGTTGCGAAAGGGGAGCCCGGCCTCGCGGAGCCGCGCGACCTCGGCGTCGATGTCGTCGACGATGAAGTGGATGCGGTTCCAGCCGCCCGGGCCGGGCTTGGCCCCGTCCGGCATGGGCCGCCCGGCGGAGCTGGTCGGGCCGCTGAGCAGCAGCCGCAGGCTCCCGCGGGCGACGTCCGCGAACGCAGGGGCGGCGCTCATGCGCAGCTCGAAGCCGAGGTGCTTGGTGTAGAAGTCGATCGACGACTGGACGTCGTCGACCATGTAGCGGACGCTCACCATCTCGTGCGGTTCGGTCATCGCTCCTCCTCGTGCGGTGTCGTCGGGTCGGCGACGGCGGCGAGCAGGAAACCGATCCGGATCTCCAGCTCGGCCGCCGTCTCCTGGAACGCCGGGTAGCTGGCCTCGTCGTCGCCGGGGACGGCGGCGGGGTCGGGAATGCTCCAGTGGATCGTCTCGGGCCGGCCCGGGAACTCGGGGCAGACCTCGCGCACCCGGTCGCACAGGCTGATGACCCGGTCGAACCGCCGCCGGGCGTAGACGCCGAGGTGCTTCGGGCGCTGCCCGCCGAGGTCGATCCCGTAGACGTCGCGCATCACCCGCACGGCGTTGGGGTGCAGGGGCTTGGGGTGGCTGCCGGCGCTGTGCGCCTCGACGAGCCCGCCGGAGCGTTCCCGGGCGAGGGCCTCGGCGATCTGGGATCGGGCGCTGTTGCCCGTGCACAGGAAAAGCACCCGTACCGGCGCCGTCGCGGGCCGCGCGCGGGCGGGTGGCGCGGCGGTGAGGCGGAGCCCGGGGTGCAGGGCCGTGCCAGTCGCCGCCAGCAGCCGGCCGACCCGGGGGAGGTCGACCATGTAGTAGGCGTCGCGCCGGTCGGCCGCGCTGCGCCGCGCCGAGACGAGCCGGGCATCCCGCAGCTTGCCGAGGTGGTAGGAGACCAGGTTCTGCTGCTCACCCACGAGGCCGGTCAGCTCGTGCACCATCCGATCGCTGCGGGCCAGCTCAGCCAGCAGCCGCCACCGCAGCGGATGCCCGGCCAGCCGCAGGAACTCCGGCGGGGGCAGGTCGAGTTCAGCGTGTGCGGTCGCCACCCCTCCAGGATTACATCAATTTGGCTGGATGCATCAAGCCGGAGCGTTGATAGCCCGGTGACACCGGTCCGGCGGCAGCCGCCCTCACGACTGCCCTTTCGGGCAGGACTACGGGGCGTAGTGCGCATACTGTGGAACGCGAGCAACAGGCCGGGGTGGGAAGGCCTTCATGCACGACGTGATGACCCGGCCGGACCGGCGGAGTGCGGCGGTGCCCGGGGTTCGGCGTCTCGCTTCACCCGGGCGGTACGACGAGGTCCTGCGGCTGCAGTCCGCCGCGGGCAACCGCGCGGTGGCGACGCTGCTCTCGGCCCGGCGGGCGCCGACCGTGCAGCGCTGCGGCTCGACGCCGCCGGACGCGTGCCCCTGCCACGAGCGGGACGACGACGGCCCGGCCGCCGCCGGTCCGGTCGTGCAGCGTGCCGGGGCCGGCGCGACCGGCAAGAAATCCAAGAAGAAGAAGAAGAAGACGACGACGCCCCAGGGCGGCGTGCCGGGGTCGACCGGCTGCATCGCGACCAGCAGTGCGGCCGAGGGCGAGCGGGTGCGGTTCAAGAAGTCGTCGACCAGCTTCCTCACCTCGGCCGACGAGACGCGCGCCCGCGCGCTCGCCAAGGAGCTGGGGCCGGGCGAGCGGTTCGTCCTCCACGGCTACGCCAGCTACGAGAAGCGCCCGGACCACATGGAGATGAACTGGCGGCTGTCGTGCGCGCGGGCCGAGCGAGTGCGCAGGGTGCTCCTGGAGGAGGGCGTCGGCAAGGACCGGATCGACAAGCCGGAGGCGCACGGCGCCGACCCCGCGGTGAAGAGCGACCTCGTCACCCAGCGCTCGGTCGTCGTCGAGAAGCGGGCCGGGCAGGCACCGGCCGGCAAGCCGCCCGGGGCGCCTGCGTCGCCGAGGGTCTGCGGGCCGAACATCGACTCGCAGCTGACGACCGTCCTCACCGACGTCGAGACCTACTTCACGGGGCTCAGCTTCCCGGAGAAGGTCGCCAGCTGCCAGGCCATCACGTTCCCGGTTACCGCCGGCATGGCGTGGGACATCATCCAGCTGTTCAAGCCGCACACCGGCTGGCTCAGCGACAAGCCGTTCCTCGGCAAGTGCGGGATCCCGCACGGCATCGCCAACATCGAGTCCCCGACCGCGTGCTCCAACTCGGTGCGCGCCGGCAGCAAGTGCAACCTCGCCGGAACGGTCAACTACAGCCTGCTGGGGATGATCGCCCGGTTGTGCCGCTTCCCCTACAGCGCACTGACCCGCGAGTCGATCCCCGGTCTCGTTTACATGTGGAAGGCGATCGAGTGGATCGTGCTGGATAGGTGGGACGACCCCGTCCCGCCCGTGTCCTTCGCCCTCGCCGTCTTCGACGGCGGCCCTGCGGCCCGGCCCGCCACCGAGAACCGTCCCACCTGCACGGGCACGTGCACGGAGACCGCCGTGCCCTCGTTCGACTTCCGGTGGGTGCCCTTCCACATCTGACGGCCGCCGGTCGCGGCTAGATAGGTGGCATGACCGATCCCGATCCCGCCGCCGCTCCCGTCGATGTCGTCAGCCGTTTCTGTGCCGTCTGGGCCGAGGGCGACCTCGACGCGATCATGGCGTTCTTCACCGACGACGCCGTGTACCACAACATCCCGGTCGACCCCGTGACCGGCACGGACTCGATCCGCGCCACGATCGAGGGGTTCACGACGGATGTGGACTCGATCGAGTTCCGGGTCGACCACATCGCCGGCCACGGCGACGTCGTGCTGACCGAGCGGGTGGACGTGTTCCACCTGCCCGGCCGGACGGTCAGCCTGCCGGTGATGGGCTCCTTCGAGGTGCGAGACGGCCGGATCGCCGCCTGGCGCGACTACTTCGACATGAACCAGTTCATGGTGCAGTTGGCCGGCTGAGCCCGCCGGGCGTCGTCGCTCAGCGCAGCCGCCACTGCGGGCGCTCGCCGGAGGCGAAGCGGTCCTGGCCCGCCTTGAAGGCTGCGGCGTCCGAGCCGATGCGGGTGAACAGGTTGGCCAGCTCGATGGCCTGCGGCCGGGGGACGTGGAGGGCGGTCCACAGCGCCCGCATGGTCCCCTGGACGGCGAGCGGCGGCGAGTCGGCGATGACGCGGGCGGCCCAGGCGGCACGCTCGCGCAGCTCGGTCCGGGGGACGACCTCGGTGACCAGCCCGATCTCCCGCGCCCGCTCGGCCGACATCCGCTCGTGGGCGCCGAGCAGGGAGAGCCGCATGATCTCCTGGAACGGCATCCTCGACAGCATCTGCATCGGCTCGAAGGCGGCGGTCATGCCGTAGGTGACATGCGGGTCGAAGAAGACGGCGTCGTCGGCGGCGATGATGAACTCGGTCTCGCCGAGCATGTAGAACGCCCCGCCGCACGTCATGCCCTGCACGGCGGCGATGACCGGCTTCCAGAGGTCGCACGCCTTGGGCCCGACGTCCCGCCCGGGATCGTCGTACATCCAGGGCGTCGGGTAGTCGGGATAGTTGCCGGCGGCCATGGCGGCGTTGTTCTCGTCGGACACGGCCTCGGCCCGGTCGATCCCCGTGCAGAACGCGTCGCCCTCGCCGGTCAGCACGACGCAGCGCACGTCGTCGTCGTAGCGGAAGCCGTGCCACAACGCGTGCAGCTCGGCCTGCATGCGCTTGTTGATGGCGTTGCGCACCCCGGGACGGTTGAGCGACACCCAGGCGATGCCATCGTCCTTGGTCACCAGCAACGTCTCGTAGTCGGCCATGGGCGGGCAGCCTACGGCTCTCTGACGCAGTGTCAGAAGCGCACTGCGTGGCCGCCTCGCTTGAGTGCCGCTCGTCCGAACGTCGCGGCGATGCGCCGTTCTGACAGCGGCCTGCGCACCGCTACGGCACTGAGCGCTGTCAGAACGGCGGGGGTCGGCCTACGGTCCCGTTCTGACAGCGGATTCACACCGCTACGGCACTGAGCGCTGTCAGAACGGCGCGGATGGCCGCCGGCGGGCGCCGGCCTCGTCGGTCAGGGTGCGCCAGCCGTCGTCCTGCAGTCATCCGTGGACGTCGGGTGTGGGCCGGTGCCGTCAGCGTGCCCTTCACCGGCCCTCGATGTTGCGGCCGAAGGGCGGCAGGTACTCCAGGAGGCAGTCGAGCGTGAGCTGGCCGGTGACGCCTGCCAGCTCGCCCGTGCCGCCCGTGACCGTGCCGCCCATCTCACCTGTCAGCGTTCCGCCTGGGGTCGTGATCGTGAACGTGCCGCTCGTGATCGGCCACGGGTCGGTGATGACCGGCGGGAACTCCACGCAGAACTGGAGGCTGAACGTCGCCGTGCCGAGCCCTGTCCACTCGCGGCCGCCCGTCTGCATCTCGCGGAAGGGGTTGCACGAGAAGTCGAAGCTCCCGCTGCCCGTGAACGTCCCCGACACCGGGACGTCCTGCGCTCCGGCGGGCGCCGCCGCCCATGCCTCCTCCGTCACCGATTGCGGAACGAAATGGACCGCGATGTACCGAGTCGCAATCGCCCGTACGGTGTCGGGATGGACACCGACACCGACACCATCCGCGAGTTCCGCCTCGACGTCCCGCAGTCCGATCTGGACGACCTGCAGGACCGGCTCGCCCGGGTGCGTTGGCCCGCGCAGCTACCCGGCAGCGGCTGGGAGCGGGGCGTGCCCGTCGATTACCTGCGGGGCCTCGCGGAGCACTGGCGCACCGGCTACGACTGGCGCCGGCACGAGGCCCGGCTCAACGAGCTGCCGCAGTTCACGACCGAGATCGACGGCCAGACCGTCCACTTCCTGCACGTGCGGTCGCCCGAGCCCGACGCCCTGCCGCTGGTTGTCACGCACGGCTACCCCAGCGCCGTCGTCGAGACCGTCGGCCTCGTCGGCCCGTTGACCGACCCCCGCGCCCACGGTGGCGATCCCGCGGACGCGTTCCACCTCGTCGTCCCGTCGCTGCCCGGCTTCGGGCTCTCGGCCCCGCTGAGCGACGCCGGCTGGGAGCTGACCCGCACCTCCAAGGCGTGGGTCGAGCTGATGGCCCGCCTCGGCTACGACCGCTACGGCGCCCACGGCAGCGACATCGGCGCGGGCGTGGCCGGTGGCCTCGGCATCCACGACCCCGAGCGGGTCGTCGGTGCCCACGTCACCACCGACCCGACCGCCCTGGCGCTGATCGGCGGGATGTTGCCCGACGAGTCCGACGACATGTCCGACGAGCAGAAGCGCCGCCTCGCCGCCTACCGCCGGTGGGAGGCCGACGGCCGCGGCTACCTGCAGATCCAGTCCACCCGGCCCCAGACGCTGGCCTACGCGCTCGCCGACTCGCCGGTCGCCCAGCTCGCCTGGATCGTCGAGAAGTTCCAGGAGTGGACCAACCCGGCCGCTGCCCTCCCGGAGGACGCGGTCGACCTCGACCAGCTCCTCACCATCGTCAGCCTCTACTGGTTCACCGGCACGGGTCCGACCGCGGCGAACTTCATCTACGAGGCCTCCCACGCCGAGCGGGACTGGACGGCGGTGTCGCCGGCCCCCACCGGGATGGCGGTGTTCGCCGCCGACGACCTGCTGCGCTACGTCCTCAACCCGGGCGGGCACATCGAGCACTGGTCGGAGTTCAGCGAGGGCGGCCACTTTCCGGCCATGGAGGTGCCGGACCTGCTGGTCGGCGACATCCGGGCGTTCTTCCGCCCGCTGCGGGGCGCTCAGACGTCGAGCCGGTAGACCCGGGCGGCGGTGGCGAAGAACACGGCGTCGCGCTCGTCCGGTGAGCAATCGCCCAGGATCTTCTTGACCCCGTTGCCCAGCACCTGGAAGGAGAGCGAGAGGCGGTCGACCGGGAAGTTCGACTCGAACAGGCAGCGATCCGCGCCGAAGCGGTCGAGCGCGTGGAGGTAGTAGCGGCCCTGGGCCGCCACGAACTCGTCGGACGTCG
Organism: uncultured Acidimicrobiales bacterium; assembly: GCA_963830865.1. Lineage (GTDB taxonomy): Bacteria > Actinomycetota > Acidimicrobiia > Acidimicrobiales > VFJN01 > ZC4RG19. Next base: position 476,983 of record CAWHNU010000009.1, read on the forward strand.
GCGGGCGGAGGTCGGTGTTCCAGCCGAAGCCGTTGTCCGGCATGGCGAGGCCGCCGAGCTTGGCGACGACGTTGTCGCAGCGGGCGATCTCCGTCGATGTCGCGCCGCCACTCGTCGAACAGCTCGTCGCGCCGGCCGGCGAAGCGGCCCACGCCGAGGGGCGTGCAGAAGTGGTCGAGCACCATCAGCGTGTCGGGCACGGCCCGGGCGAGATCGCGGAACTCGCCGGCCTGGAAGTGGTACTGCCAGGTGTCGTACGTGAGGCCCCGGGCGCCGAGGCGGGCGACGCCGGCCCGGAAGGCCGGGTCCTCGGCCAGGCCCGCGGGCGCACGGCCCGGGATCGTCAGCCCGTCCGCCCGGTCGCCCCGGGACAGTGAGTGGCGGATGCCCCGCAGCAGCCCCCGGCCCGCCTCGACGTGGGCGTCCAGGACGTCGTCGAGCTGGGGGAGCCTCAAGTCGGCGTGTGCCACGATGCCGCCGATCAGCCCGCCGCTGTCGGCGGACGCGGCGGCCACGAACTCGGTCTCGCCCACCGGGGCCAGCTCGGGCGGCCCGTCGGGACGGTAGGACGAGCGGCACTCCACGAACACCGTCCGCACGACCTCGTGCCCACTGCCGACGTCGGCCCGCAGCTCGTCCAGCCCGTAGCGCATGCCCTCGCCGGGCGGCCACAGGTGGTGGTGGGCGTCCACGATGCGCTGGCCGGGATCGACGATCGGCTCGTCGACCAGCGCCCGCCACTCGTCGGTCCCCGCCGGAGGTGCGTCGCTCACGGCGCCACGATGCCACAGCGGGCCAGGTTCGCGATCCGTTAGCGGCCGGCCCCGAGGCTGGCGTGCATGGCCGAGATCCTCCGGCCACCGCACCAGAAGGGAACGACAATGTCAATCGGACAGTGCAAGGACTGTGCGCTCGAGTTCGTCAACGACACGGGCCTGACGGTCACGGTCCCCAGCGAGGGCCACCGGGTCCGCAACCCGGGCGGCCTGGAGGGTTGGAACAACCTGACCCTCGGTGCCGACATCGTCGACCTCGCCCCGGGGGCGAGCAAGACCGTGCGCCAGACCCTCAGCATCAAGTGCGTCATGGACGCCGAGTTCGAGATCCACTACGCGTCCGACGAGGGCGGCGACTTCACCCAGAGGTTCTCGCACAAGGACCTCAAGGACAAGAACGCCACGCTGACGCTCACGAACAACTGAGGCGGCCGGCCAGGGGGCGGTCGCCGGGCGGGGACGCCGCCCCTACCCGGCTCCACGTCGCGCTCAGGCGACCAGCCTAACGCATCAGGCTTGACTTATATAAGGAGTTGCTAATACGATACGGCTCGTGGAGGCGTTCGACGTTCTCGGCGACCCGGTGCGGCGCAGGATCGTCGAGCTGCTGGCGCACGGCGAGGTGGCGGCGGGCGACGTCGTGGACGCGGTGGGGTCCGAGTTCGGCATCTCGCAGCCGGCCGTGTCCCAGCACCTGCGGGTGCTGCGCGAGAGCGGGTTCGCCCGCGTGCGCCCCCAGGGCAGTCGCCGGCTCTACTCGGTGGACCCGGCGCCGCTCGACGTGGCGGAGCGCTGGATCGCCGGGGTGCGCCGCATGTGGGAGCAGCGGCTCGACGCCCTCGGCACCGAGCTGGCCCGGGGCGCCCGGGAGCGCCGCGCCGCCACGACGCCAACGGGTCGGACGAGGAGGAAACGATGAAGGAACTGATCGACGAGCTGCACCTGACCACGCGGGCCGTCGGGGCCGGCACCCTGCCCGCGGGCGACGCATGGGTCGTCACGCTGTCCCGCAGCTACCCCGCCGACGTCGAGGACGTCTGGGACGCCATCACCGACCCGAAGCGGATCGCCCGCTGGTTCCTGCCGGTGAGCGGCGACCTCCGGCTCGGCGGGTCGTACCAGCTGGAGGGCAACGCCGGCGGGGAGATCCGGGTCTGCCAACCGCCGCGCCGCCTGCTGCTCACCTGGATCATGGGGGAGCCGCCGGGCTCGGAGGACTCGTCGCTCGTCGACGTCGTCCTCGACCCCGACGACGACGGCACCCGCCTCACGCTCACCCACACCGCGGTCGTGCCGCCCGAGATGTGGGACACGTTCGGGCCCGGCGCCGTCGGCGTGGGCTGGGACCTCACGCTCGTCGGCCTCGCCCTCCACCTCGCCGGTGAGGACCTCGGCGACCCGGCAGAGCTGGAGGCCCGGCCGGAGACGCGCGCCGCCATGACCGTCAGCAGCGAGGCGTGGGGCGCGGCCTACGGGGCTTCCGGGGCCGACGCCGAGCTGGTCGAGCGGAACACCGCGGCGACGACGGCGTTCTACGTGCCGCCGCCGGAGTCATAGCAGCCGGCGTGTTACGGCGCCCGACCCGGGGTAGCTCACCGGCGTGGAACGCATCATGCGCAACCCGCTCGTGTGGATCGCAGCCGTCGCCGTGGTCGCGGTGGTGATCGCCGTCCTGCTGGCCTCGGCCGGCGGCGGCAGTCCCGGCGGCGGCGGGTACTAAGAGGCAGATCAGACCTCGTTCTGGCGTCAGAAGTGGTTGATTTCCAACCACTTCTGACGCCAGAACGAACGACAGCTCGGGAACGTTCCTCGCCTCCGGCGACCCAAGCGGGGCATGACAGCCTTACGGGCCATGACGGCGATGCCGGCGGAGCGGGGGGAGCGAGGCGTGACGACCGACCCGCCGGCGGCGCCGAGCTTCGACGTGCTCTATCGGGGGTCGAACGCCGGCATGGTCCGGCTCGCCTGGCTGCTCGTGGGGTCGCGCGCGGTGGCCGAGGAGGTGGTGCACGATGCCTTCCTCGCCGTGCACCAGCGGTGGACCTCGATCGACAACCCCGGGGGGTACCTGCGGCGGTCCGTGGTGAACGGGTGCCTGCGGTGGCGGCGGCGGGCCGCCTCCGAGCGGGCGTCGTTCGCTCGCGTCGGGGAGCCGCCGCCGACCGGCGATCCTGACGTCGACTCGATGTGGGACGCCGTGCAGCGGTTGGCCCCCGAGCGGCGGGCCGTCGTCGTGCTGCGCTACTGGGCCGACCTGCCGCACGGCGAGATCGCCGAGATCCTCGACTGCCCGGTCGGGACCGTTCGTACCCGCCTGCACCGTGCCCTCGCCGAACTGCGCAAGGAGATCGCCCGATGACCGATTCCACCCTCCTCGACGACGTCGAGCGCCAGCTCTCCCGGGCGCTGCGGGTCAAGGCCGAGCAGGTCGTCGTGGCCGACGAGCCGTTCGATCCCGACGCCGGAACCCCGCTCCATGTCGTCCCGCTCACCCGGGACCGCACCCCGGGGCGGCGGGCGCTCGCGGCCGCGGCCGCCGCGGTCGTCGTCGTCGGGCTCGGCGCCGCCGCGGTGCAGATCGCCCGCCAGGCCCGCGTCCCCGGGTCCCCGACCGTCGCCATGGCCGCCGCCCGTTACACCGTCCGCGAGGACGGCCCGGCCGGCTTCGTCCCCGCCACCCTGCCCCCCGGCTGGGCGCTGCGGGACATGAACGTCGGCGCCACGACGTCCCCCGGCTACGGGGCCCGCTGGCAGTTGTTCGGCAGCGCCGGGTCGCCCATGGCCCAAGGGGTCGTCGTCGGCACGGTCCGCAACGAGGAGCACCGGGTGATCGAGGGTGCCACCGGTACCGTCCAGGGCCGGCCCGCCGAGGTCGGCCCGGCGCCCGACCCGACCGCGCCGCCCGGCGCGATCCAGGCGGTCTGGCTCGACGGCGGCATCGTCCACGAGGCGATCGCCGTGGGCATGGACGACGCCGAGCTGGTCGCGTTCCTCGACGCCCTCGTCCCCCGGGACGACCCGGCGACCGGATTCGACGCCCCGGGCGGCACGCCGCTGCCGGAGGTCGCTCGGGCGGTTGTCGAGGACAGCTACACGACGAGCGTGGTGTATGCCGACCCCGCCGGCGGGACGGTCACGCTGACGGCGACCTCGTCGGACCGCTACGGCGGCCTGCTCCACCGCCTCGCCGGGGAGCCGGGGCCGGACGGTTACGTCCGCCACGGGACGAGCGGAGGCGACCCGGCGAGCGCGTTCGTGTCGGTCGCCCGCAGCGACGGCTGGACGGTCGACGTGGCCGGTTCGGGCTCGGCGACCGCGGCGCAGGACCCGGCGATCCTCGACGGCATCCTGGCGAGCGCCGCACCGGTGACGACCCGCCAGCTCGTCGACCTCGGCGTCGCCCAGCCGGTCACGGCGACCTACGCGGTCGACGGCTGGACCGTCGAGCTGCACGGCACGCCGTCGGTGGCGGTCGCGCTGTGCCTGACGCCCGAGGCCGGCGGCACGCCCAGCTGCACCACGGCCGAGGACGCCTCCCCGTGGGGCCTGGCGGCCGGCTCGGCCCTGGTCGACGGCCGGTGGCTCGTCGCGACGGTGAGCGACCGCGAGCCCGCCACGATGCGGACCGCCGCGCTCGACCCGGCCCGCACGATCGACCAGGAGGACCTCACCCCGGCCGACCGCCCGGGCACCCCCGCCGTTCAGGTCGTCACCGTGCCGGCCGACGCCGAGGCGGTCGAGGTGACGGTCCCGACCGTCGGCGGCCAGGCCGTCGGGTTCGTCTACGGCCGGCCCGGCGGCTGAGCGGGATCGGAGGCGTTTTGTCCGCCGAAGTGGTCGCTGGAGCGACCACTTCGGCGGACAAAACGCGAGAAGGGCGCCGGCAGGTGGCGGCCTCCGAGAAGGTTCCCTATTATCGGACTAGTTTCAAAAACTCTCGTGGGGGGAACAGGTGGCGCACTACCTCGTGATCTCGGCCGACGGCCACGCCGGGCCCCCGGCGGACGTCTACCGGGACTACCTCGATCCCGGGTTCCGGGCGGCGTTCGACACCCACCAGGCCGAGCTCTCGGCCGGGCGGATGGTCAACACGGCCTTCGTCGAGGAGTGGGACGAGGAGACCGGGGACGCCGAGATGAAGGCCGGCTACGACCCCGCGGTGCGCGACGCCATCCTCGACAAGGAGGGCGTCGCCGCCGAGGTGCTGTTCCCCGACGCCGACGTGCTCGGCACCGGGCGGCTGGCCAGCTCGCCGTTCGGCTCGGGCCTGGGGTCGGGCGCGGGGGCCGACCCCGCGGCGGTGAAGGCGGGCGCCCGGGCCCACAACCGCTGGCTGGCCGACTTCTGCGCCACCAACCCCGCCCGCCGCATCGGTGTGGCCGTGGTGCCGATCACCGCTGGAGTCGACGAGGCGGTCGCCGAGGTGCACATCGCGGCCGAGCGGGGGCTGCGGGGCGTGCTGATCCCCACCCGCTGGTTCGACGCCCCCGCCTACCTCGACCCCTGCTACGAGCCGGTGTGGGCGGCCTGCGAGGCGACCGGGCTCGTCCTCCACACCCACTCGGGCGCCGGCCCGGCCGACTACACCCTCGGCCCCGGGTTCCTGTCGATCTACGCCGCCGAGGCCTGGTGGTGGGCCGCCCGGCCGTTCTGGGTGCTGGTGCTGTCCGGCGTGTTCGAGCGCCACCCCGGCCTGCGCTACTCGGTCGCCGAGAACGGCGCCTGGTGGGTTCCCGACATCGTGACCCGCATGGACGAGAAGTGGGAGGGCGCCCACAACACCCGCAAGTTCGGGGACGCCTTCCGGCTCGACCTGTCGATGCGGCCCAGCGAGTACGTCGACCGGAACTGCTTCTTCGCCGCCTCCACGCCCGGCGCCGACGAGATCGCCCGCCGCCACGAGATCGGCGTCGGCAACATCATGTGGGGCAACGACCTGCCGCATCCCGAGGGCACCTATCCCCACACCCGTCGCTGGATCGCCGAGCGGTTCGGCGCCGTGCCCGCGGAGGAGACGGCCCGCATGCTCGGCGGGACCGCCGCCGAGGTGTACCGGGTCGACACCCGCGCCCTGGCCGACGTGGTCGCCCGCATCTGCCCGACCGAGGCCGAGGTCCACGGCGCCGGCGACGTCGTCGCTGCCGGGCGGTGATCGTCATGGACGACCTGAACGGGGAAGGTCGCCGTCGTCACCGGCGGCGCCAGCGGCATCGGGCGGGCGCTGGCCGAGCGGTTCGCGGCCGAGGGCATGCGCCTCGTCCTCGCCGACGTCGAGGCCGCCGCGCTCGACGCCACCGCGGCCGCGCTCGTCGACGGGGGCGCCGACGTCCTCGCGGTGCCCACCGACGTGACCGACCCGGCGTCGGTCGAGGCCCTCGCGGACGCCGCCTACGGGGCCCACGGCGCGGTCCACGTGCTGTGCAACAACGCCGGCGTCGGGCCGCCCGGCGGCCTCGTCTGGGACACCACCCCCAACGACTGGGCCTGGACGTTCGGCGTCAACGTGTTCGGCGTCGCCCACGGGGTCCAGGCGTTCGTGCCCCGCATGCTGGCCGGCGGCGAGGAGGGGATCGTGATCAACACGTCGTCGCCCGACGGCCCGATCTCCCCGATGCCCCAGGCCTCGGTCTACGCGGCCACCAAGTGCGCGGTGACCTGCCTGACCGAGTGCCTGGCCGCTCAGCTCGCCGCCGAGGGGACCAAGCTGCGCGCCGCCGTGTTCTACCCGTCCGGCCGGGGTCTGCTCGACACCGGCCTGTGGACGTCGGATCGCAATCGTCCCCCCGAGCTGGCCCGCGAGCGGCCGCGGTCGACGCCGGCGCTGACGGTGGGCGAGCTGCGGGAGAAGGGCGTGCCCGTCCAGCCGCTCGACGAGCTGGCCGACCTCGTGGTCGACGGGATCCGGGACGGTCGCTTCCTCATCGTGCTGGGGATGGACCGCTACGCGGCCACACTGCGGGAGCGCGCCGAGCGGCTGGCCGCCCTGGAGAACCCGACCGAGATCCACGCGCTCGGCGGCTGACGCGTGACCGCCGTCGAGACCGCAGCCCTGCGCTGCTCGGACCAGGCCCGCACCCTGGCGGCCGACCCGGCGGGGACGGCCATCCGCGCCCGGGCGGTGCTGCTGGTCGACTTGCCGCTGCCCTGGCCGAAGGACATCGCGGACCACCCGGCGCTGGCCGGCGAGGTCGCAGCCCTGGCCGCAGGGCTCGGCGCCCGGCTCCAGGGCGTGGTGCCCGACCCGGCCCGGGCGGCCCGGGGAGAGGCGCTGGTCGTGCTCCATCGAGCCGGCCAGGGCGACTTCCGGGGCTACGAGCGCCACGCCGTGGTGACCTCCGCGGGCGACCTGGCGGCGGGCGTCCGGGCGGTCGCGGCCTCGACCGCGCCCGAGCCCGGGCTCGACGTGCTCGTGTGCGGCCACGGCAGCCGCGACAGATGCTGCGGGTCGCTCGGCACCGCGCTCCACGCGGCGGCCGGCGCACAGCCGGGAATCCAGATCCACCGCACCAGCCACCTCGGCGGGCACCGCTTCGCCCCCACCGCCGTGCTGCTGCCCGAGGGCACCGCCTGGGCCTGGCTCGACGACGCGCTGCTCGGCGCGATCGTCGACCGGCGGGTACCGCCGGCCGCACTGCGCGCCCACTACCGCGGGTCGCTGGCGATGCCACACCCCGCGGTGCAGGTGGCCGAGGGCGAAGTGTTCGCCGCGGTCGGCTGGGGCTGGCTCGACCACGCCCGCCGGGGCGCGGTCGTCGCGGCCGAGCCCGACCGCTGGACCGTGCGCATCGACGGCGCCGCCGGCTCCTGGGTCGGCGTGGTCGTGCGGACCGGCTCGGCGCCCCAGCCGGTGTGCGGGCGGCCGCTCAGCGCCGCCGCCAAGGCCGACGACCACCTGCGGCTGGTCGCGCTGGAGGAGGCCGGATGACCGTCACCGACGTCTACTTACGACCCGTACGACCCGATCGTCGACCGCGACCCCCACGACACCTGGCGGCGCCTGCGGGACGAAGCGCCCCTCTACCGCAACGAGCGCCTCGACTTCTACGCCCTCAGCCGCTACGACGACGTGCTGGCGGCCCTGCTCGACTGGGAGACCTACTCGTCTGGCCGGGGCACGCTGCTGGAGCTGATCGACCCGCTGGCGCCCGACCCCGGCAACGTGGTCGAGGGGTCGCCGATGATCTTCACCGATCCGCCCTACCACGACCTCCTGCGGGGCCTGGTCAGCCGGACGTTCACGCCCCGCCGGATGGCGGCCCTCGAGGACCGGATCCGCGCCCTGTGCCGCCGCGAGCTCGACCGGGTCGCCGGCAGCCGGGGCTTCGACTTCGTCGCCGACTTCGCCGGCCCGATCCCGGCGATGGTGATCGGCGAGCTGCTCGGCGTCCCGGCCGCGGACCAGCGCGACCTCGGCCACTGGGCCGACCAGCTCATGCACTACGACCCCGAGCTGGAGACCGGCGACCAGATCGAGGGGATGCGCCAGCTCAATCCGACCCGGATCGAGGGCGCGACCAACCTCCTGCGCTACCTGGAGGCGGCGGTCGACGAGCGGATGGCCCGGCCCGGCGACGACCTGATCTCCGGCCTCATCCGGTCGGAGATCACGCTGGCGGACGGCACCCGCCGCCGCCTGTCCCGCCCCGAGGTGTCGTCGTTCTTCCTGCTGCTGTTCACCGCGGGCGCCGAGACCACGGCCCGGCTGCTCGGATGGAGCGCGGTGCTGCTGGCCCGCCACCCCGACCAGCGTGCCCGCCTGGCGGCCGACCGCTCGCTCGTGCCGAACGCGATCGAGGAGCTGCTGCGCTACGAGTCGCCGTCGCCGATCCAGGCCCGGTGGGTGACCCGCGACGTCGAGCTGCACGGCCGGGTCGTGCCCCGGGGCTCGAAGATGGCGCTGCTCAACGCGGCGGCCAACCGGGACGAGCGGCACTTCGCCGACCCCGACCGCTTCGACGTCGGCCGGTCGATCGACCGCACGCTGGCCTTCGGCTACGGCGGCCACTTCTGCCTCGGCGCGGCGCTGGCCCGGCTGGAGGGGCGGGTGATCGTCGACGAGGCGCTGGCCCGCCTGCCGGCGTGGGAGGTCGACGAGGCCCAGGTCGGCTTCGTCCGCACCACCACGGTCCGGGGACCCGCCCAGGTGCCGATCAGCTGGTAGCCGGGTGGGCGGCGTCGAGCACCGCCAGAATGGCGCCGGCGTCCTCGCCGCGGCGCACTGCGATGCCGCACAGCACGCTGGCGATCCGCTGCTGGAACGGCTGGCGGCCGCCGCGCCGGCCGACCTCGGCGAGCAGCGCCCGCAGGTGGGGCAGGCCGTCGGGCCCGTCGTCGTCGAGGACGGCCTGGAGCCGGGCGCCCACCGGCACGCCCGCCTCGGCCGCCTCCCGCTCGCGCAGGGCGGCCACCGCCGTGCCGAGGGCGCACGACGTGACCAGCTCGTAGGCCTCGTTGGCGTCGTAGACCGAGAAGCCCTGGGCCACCAGCGCCCCGAGGATGCGGTCGACGTTGCCGGCGATGGTCTCGGCGGGGATGGCGCCCTCGACGTAGCGGGCCAGGAGCCCGGGCCGGGCCAGGAACACGTCGCGGTTGTAGGCGCCCCACTCGTACAGCCACACCGCCCAGTGCTGGCCCCGGTCGACCGGCAGCGGGACCCGGCTGGCCGCGTACTCCGCCGCCACCCGCATCAGGTCGTCCTTGCTCGTGACGTGGTGGTAGAGCGCGGCGATCGACACGTCGAGGTGGTCGGCGACGGCCTTGAGCGTCAGCCCGTCGAGGCCCAGCTCGTGGGCGGCCTCGGCGATCATCTGGCGGTTGATGCGCGGCGGGCGGCCGACCCGCGGCCGGGCCTCGTCGGGCCCGGGCGGTGCGGCGTCCGCGTGCGTCATGGCCAGGCACGGTACCGGGTCGGCGGCCACGGGCGGGAGTTGTCGACCTTGCGTGACGTCCGGCACGTGTGGAATTGTCTACAAAGAGTAAAAAACTCCTGGCCTGCTCGGAGGGCGGAGATCAGCCGTGACCGACGTGACTGACGACGTTGCCCTCGGGCGACTGGCAGCAACCGCATCCAACGACGACAACGGCGGGCTCCCGGCCGGCCTCCCGATGCCCCGGGACCCCGGCCTGCTGACCGACATGGGCCGCCGGCGACGGGTCACGCGCTTCGTCGGCGACCGCTACCCGTTCGGCGTGCCCAACGGCTGGTTCGTGGTGGCCGAGTCGGCCGATCTGGCGCCCGGCGAGGTGCGGGCCCTGCACTACTTCGACCGCGACCTCGTCCTCTACCGATCGGACGGCGGCGCGCCCCGCGTCATGGACGCCCACTGCCCCCACCTCGGCGCCCACCTGGCCGTCGGCGGGCGGGTCGAGGGCGAGTGCCTGCGCTGCCCGTTCCACGGCTGGCGGTTCGAGGGCGACTCGGGGCACTGCGTCGAGATCCCCTACGGCGAGGTGACCCGCATCCCGCCCAAGGCGCACGCCCGCTCGTACCCGACGCTGGAACGCAACCACATGATCTGGGCGTGGCACCACACCCAGGGCGGCGATCCCTTCTACGACGTGCCCGACGTGCCGGAGTTCCACGACGACGACTGGCTGCCGATCGTCGTGCGCGACTTCGAGATCCGGGTCTCGGCCCAGGACATGGCCGAGAACAACGTGGACTTCTCGCACTTCCGCTACGTGCACGGCACGGACGCGATCCCGGAGGACACCTTCGTCACCGACGGCACCTACAAGAAGACGGTCGGCGGGGGCGGCAATTTCGTCCGCGAGGGCTTCGGGCTCGGGCTCGGCGTGCTCCGCATCGCCGGCTACACGACGTTCCTGTCGTCGACCACCCCGCTGGACGCCGGCAACGTGCACGTCCGCTGGGTGTTCACCGCGCCCCGGGCCAATGGCGAGGACGCCGCCCGGGAGGCCGCCGAGTCGTTCTGCGCCGGGGTCAGCCAGGACATCCCGATCTGGGAGAACAAGGTCTACCGGGACCCGCCGGTCATCACGAAGACCGAGAAGCTCATCCTCGAGCACCGGCGCTGGTCGGAGCAGTTCTATTCCTAGGCACACACTTGGGGGGAAGGCCACATGTCGAGGGGGGTGCGGCTCGCCGCGTGCGCGGCGGCGGTGGTGCTCGTGGCGGCGGCGTGCACGAGCGATCCGGACGAGGCGGGCGGCGGCGCTGACAGTGGGGCGTCCGGGGGCGGCTCGACCCAGGGGCTGACCGACGACACGATCAAGATCGGCTTCATCGGCGCCGACTTCGGAGCGCTGGCCCAGGCGGGCCTGGCGCCGGACCTCGGCGACCAGCCCAAGATCGTCCAGTCGGTGGTCGACGCGATCAACGCGGACGGCGGCATCGGCGGCCGGCAGGTCGAGGTGCGGGTCACGCTGATCGACGGCACCGCCGGGCCGGAGGCGGGCCAGGCCGCCTGCCTGGAGATGACCCAGGACTTCGGCGCGTTCGCGGTGATCGTCGCCCCGGCGGTCGGCCGCGACGTGGCGCGGTGCGCGGCGGTGACCAACGAGTCCCTGACGCTCGGCGCCACCGGCTTCGACCAGGGCATCTACGACGAGGCACAGGGACGGCTGTTCACGCTCGGCTCGGACACCTCGATGAGCACCGACCGCCAGTACGCCGGCTGGGCCCGGATCATGGATGAGGAGGGGATGCTCGACGGCCGGACGATCGGCGTGATCACCGCCGAGCAGTCGCCGGAGTTCGTGGCCGCGGCCGAGGACGGGTTGGTCCCCGAGCTCGAACGGCTCGGCTACGAGGTGGCGGTGAACGTGACGCTGCCCTGCCCCGAGGGCGACGCCGACTGCGACCAGCAGGAGGCGGCGATCCAGAAGATGAAGGACGCGGGCGTCGACCTCGTGTTCATGGCCGCGGCCAACCTCACCGGGCCGACCGTGGTGCAGGCGGCCGAGAACCTCGACTTCCACCCGCAGTGGGCGGCCAACGGCAACCAGGTGACCGACACCGTGTCGCAGTTCTTCGAGTCGGTGAAGGCTGCGTGGGACGGCGCGGTCGGCACCAGCACGGTGTTCGCCGAGCCCGACGACCTCACCGACGACGCCCGCGACTGCAACGCGGTGATCGCCGAGCGCAGCGGCGAGCAGTACGAGCCGGGCTCGGACGCGTTCGGGTTCGCCGCCGTCAACTGCCTGCTGTTCCGGGAGCTGGACCGGGCCGGCGACGGCCTGGAGGACGACCTCGACCAGGCGTCGATGATCGGCGCGCTGGAGGGGCTGGGCGCGGTCGGCCTCAACGCCGGGCCGGACGGCAGCCTGTCCGCCGACAAGCACGACGCGGGCGACTACCTGTTCGTGGCCGACTACCGGGCCGACGCCGGCGAGTTCGTCCAGCGGGACGGCGACCCGGTCAAGGTGGATTAGTGAACGCTCGGCCGCCCGACGCGGCCGGCCTGGCCGCGGGCGTCGTGGCGGCGGAGGCCGAGCGCGCGGGCGGGGTGGCCCACGAGCAGGTGGTGCTGCCGGACGACCTGCTGCCCGGGGTCGGGGCCGAGCCGATGTCGCTGGCGGCGGCCGTGCGAGCCGGGGGCGCGACCACGCTGGTCGCGCTCGGATCGGGGCGGCTGATCGACGCCTTCGACGTGTCCGCGCTGGCCATCCTGGCCCCGGACATCCAGCGCAGCCTGGGCGCCAGCGACGCGGTGATGGGCGCGATCGGGGGCGCGTTCGGGGTGCTGTTCCTGCTCGGCTCGATCCCGGTCAGCACGCTGGCCGACCGCTACCCCCGCAAGCTCATCGCCCTGGCGTCGACCGCGCTGTGGTCGCTGCTCGTGTTCGCCACCGCGCTCGTGCAGTCCGCGTTCTGGCTGTTCATGGCCCGGCTGGGCACCGGCATCAGCCAGTCGTACGCCCTGCCGGTCAACGCGCCGCTGCTGATGGACACCTATCCGATCCCCGCCCGCACCCGGGTCTTCGCCGCCTACAGCTCGTTCGAGATCGTCGGCCGGGTGGTCGCCCCGCTGTTCGCCGGGGCCGTCGCCGGGGTGGTGGCCGGCCCGGAGAGCTGGCGCTGGGTGTTCGTCGCCACGTCGCTGCTCGGCCTGCCGGTGATGGCCGCCCTCGCCCGCATCCGCGAGCCCCGGCGGGGTCGCAACGAGATGCGGGCGGTGCTGGGGGAGGAGCTGGCGGCCGACGACGGCGAACTGCCGATCTCGCTGAGCGTGGCGTTCGAGCGGCTGCGGACGATCCGCAGCTTCCACTTCTTCCTGGCCGGGATGGCCTCGCTCGGCTTCGCGCTGTTCAGCATCCCGTTGTTCCTCAACCTCTACCTGGAGGAGAGCCTCGACCTGTCGGCCTGGCAGCGGGGCGTGTTCGGGGCGCTGGTGGCGCTGCCCGGGATCGGCGCGCTGGCCTTCGCCGCGCCCCGGGCGGACCGGCTGTTCCGGCGGAACCCGGCGGCCGCCGTCGTCTTCGTGGGGGCGCTCGTCGGCGGGTTCGGGGTGTTCGTCGTCGCCGGGCTGTGGCTGCCGAACGTGGTCGCGCTCGGGGCCTGCTACGCCGTGGGCGTGGCGCTGGCCCAGGCCGCGTTCACGGTCGTGGTGGCGCTGACGTCGTCGGTGATCCCCTACCGGCTGCGGTCGCGGGGCACGGCGATGGTCGGGGTCTACGTGTTCCTGTTCGGAGGCTTCTTCGGCGCGGTCCTGACCGGCGTGCTCAGCGACGCGGTCGGCCGCCGGGGGGCGCTCACGCTGGTGGTCCTGCCGGCGACCCTGGTGGGCGGCGCGCTGATCGCGGCGGGCGCCCGGCACATCCGGGGCGACATCTCCCGCTGCGTCGAGGAGCTGCTGGAGGAGAAGGCCGAGGCCGACCGCGTCCGGGGCGGTGACGCCGCCGTCCCCGCGATCCAGGTCCGCAACCTCGACTTCTCCTACGGCCCGGTCCAGGTGCTGTTCGGCGTCGACCTCGACGTGGCGGCCGGCGAGACCGTGGCGCTGCTCGGCACCAACGGGGCCGGGAAGTCCACGCTGCTGCGGGTGATCAGCGGGCTCGGGGTGCCGAGCCGAGGCGTGGTCCGCCTGCACGGGCGCACGATCACGTACTGCGAGCCGGAGCTGCGGGCCCGCGTCGGCGTCGTGCAGCTCATGGGCGGCAACGCCACCTTCGGGGCGCTGTCGGTCGACGAGAACCTGCGGATGGCCGGTTATCTCTACGCGGGCGCCGACCTGGAGCGCCGGGTGCGGGCCGCGGTCGCGCGGTTCCCGGCGCTGGCGGCCCGGGGCGGGGCGGCGGCCGCCGACCTGTCCGGCGGCGAGCAGCAGATGCTGGCGCTGGCGATGGCGCTGGTGCACGAGCCCGACGTGCTGATCATCGACGAGCTGTCGCTGGGTCTGGCCCCGGTGATGGTCGGCGAGCTGCTGGCGACCGTGCGGGAGCTGAAGGCGGAGGGCCAGACGATGATCCTCGTCGAGCAGTCGCTCAACGTGGCCCTGGCGGTGGCCGACCGGGCCGTGTTCATGGAGAAGGGCCAGATCCGCTTCGACGGGCCCGCCCGCGAGCTGGCCGAGCGGGACGACCTGGCCCGGGCCGTGTTCCTCGGGGGCCCGAGAGCGTGAGCATCAGCGTGCTGGCGGTCGACGTGCCGGCCCAGGTCGTGCTCAGCGGCGCGATGCGGGGCCTGGCGATCGGCGTGCATGGCCTGCGGCGTGATCCTGATCTACCGGTCGTGCCGAGTGTTCAACTTCGCGCTGGGCGAGCTGGGCGCGCTGGCCGCGGCGCTGTTCGTGCGCCTCGTCGTGAACTGGCGCTGGAACTTCTTCCCGGCGCTGGCGCTGATGGTGGTGGTCGGCGCGCTGCTCGGCGCCCTGCTCGAGCTGGGGCTGGTGCGCCGGCTCGCCCGGGCGCCCCGGGTCGTGCTCCTGGTGGCGACGATCGGGGCGGCCCAGCTGCTGCTGTTCTGCCAGTTCGTCCTGCCCGACATCGCCGCCTACTCGGCCTTCCCGACACCGTTCGACCGGCAGTGGACGGTCGGCGGGGTCGTCGTGCGGTCCGAGCACGTCGTGGCGCTGGTCGTGCTCCCCGCGCTGGTGGCCGGGCTGGCCTGGTTCCTCAACCGCACGCGCACCGGGGTCGCGGTGCGGGCCGCGGCCGACAACCCCGACGCCGCCCGCCTGGCGGGGATCGGCGTGAAGCGGCTGTCGACGATCGTGTGGGCGCTGGCCGGCGGGCTGGCGGCGGTGGCGACGATCCTGGCGGCGCCGCTGGCCGGGGCGAACGTGGCCAGCACGGGCGACCTCGGCCCCGGGATCCTGCTGCGGACGTTCGCCGCCGCGGTGGTGGCCGGGATGGCGTCGCTGCCGCGGGCGGTCGTGGCCGGCGTGGTCATCGGCGTGGGCGAGGCGGTGCTGTTCTACAACCACCCCGACGACCCGGGGCTGGTCAACGCCGCGCTGCTGGTGGTGGTGCTCGGCGCGGTGCTGGTGACCTCGACGCGCCAGCGGGGGCTGGGCGTGCGGGAGCGGCTGTCGTTCGCGCCCCGGGTCCGCCCGATCCCGGCCGGGCTGCGCGACCTGTGGTGGGTGCGGCACCACACCCGGATCTTCGCCGCGCTGGCGGTGCTCGCAGCGGCGGTGGTTCCGCTGCTGGTCACGTCGCCGTCGCGCCAGTTCCTCTACGCCCGGGTGCTGGTGATGGCGCTGGTGGCGCTGTCGCTGACCGTGCTGACCGGCTGGGGCGGCCAGCTCTCGCTCGGCCAGTTCGCCCTCGTCGGGCTCGGCGGCATGACCACCTACACGCTGGTGCAGCACCGGCTCGCGTTCTTCGCCGCGGTGCTCGTGGCCACGGCCGTCACGGCGCTGGCGGCGCTGGTCGTGGGCGCGCCGGCGCTGCGGATGCGGGGACTCTTCCTCGCGGTCACGACGCTGGCCCTGGCGGTGGCGATGCCGTGGATCCTCGACCGGCCGGTGTTCCGGGACCCCGACCAGCTCTCGCCGCTGCTGCGGCGACCGACGGTCGCCGGCGTGTCGCTGGAGTCGCAGCGCACCTACTACTACCTGTGCCTGGTCGTGCTCGTCGTGGGCACCGGGGTCGTCGCCCGCCTGCGGGCCAGCGGGCTCGGGCGCGCGCTGCTGGCCGTGCGGGACAACGAGCTCGCGGCCGCGGCCCTCGGGCTGTCGCCGACGCGGGTGAAGCTGTTCGCCTTCGCGGTGTCCGGCGGGCTGGCGGGGCTGGCCGGCGGGCTGCTCGTCGGGCTGCTGGTGCAGTTCTCGCCCGACGGCTTCGTGGCCACCGACTCGCTCCAGGTGGTCGCCATCGCGGTCGTCGGCGGGCTGGCGTCGGTGGCGGGCACCGTGCTCGGCGCGCTGTTCGTGGTGGGCCTGCCCACGCTCTTCCCCCACAACCCGGAGATCGCCCTGCTGACCAGCGGGGTCGGGCTGCTGGTGCTGCTGCTGTACTTCCCGGGCGGCCTCGTGCAGTTCCTGTACGACGGTCGGGACGCGGTGCTCGCCGCCGTCGCCCGGCGCCGGCCCGCGGGCGCTGAGGCGCCAGGGCCGGCGGACCGGCCGGCGGTGCCCGGCCGGCGGGCGGAGCTGCGGTCGCGGCCGCCGGTGCCCGAGGGCCTCGGCGCCGCGCTGCGGATCGAGGAGGTGTCCGTCCGCTTCGGGCCGCGTGCCGTGGTCGACCGGGCCTCGCTGGACGTGGCGCCGGGCGAGATCGTGGGCCTGATCGGCGCCAACGGGGCCGGCAAGTCCACGCTGATGAACGCGGTGGGCGGCTTCGTCAGCAGCACCGGCGTCATCGAGGTGCTCGGCCAGGACGTGCAGGGCCGGCCGCCGCACGGGCGCGCCGCCCTCGGGCTGGGGCGCACCTTCCAGGACGCCGCCCTGTTCGCCGACCTCACGGTGCGCGAGACCGTGCAGACGGCGGTCGAGGCCCGCGCCCGGGCGCGGTTCGTGCCGGTGGCGCTGGGCCTGCCCGGGGCCCGGCGGGCCGAGCGGGCCAAGCGGGCGCACGCCGGCGAGGTCCTCGACCTCCTCGGCCTCGGCGACCACGGCGAGCGGTTCGTCAGCGAGCTGTCGACCGGGATGCGCCGGCTCACCGAGCTGGCCTGCCTCCTCGCCACCGACGCCCGCATGCTGTGCCTCGACGAGCCCACCTGCGGGATCGCCCAGCGGGAGGCCGAGGCGTTCGGCCCGCTGCTGGTGCGGGTGCGCCAGGAGCTGGGGGCGTCGATGCTGGTGATCGAGCACGACATGCCGCTGGTGATGGCGATCAGCGACCGCATCGTGTGCCTCGAGGCCGGCGCGGTGATCGCCGCCGGGCCTCCCGACGCCGTGCGCCACGACCCCCGCGTGGTGGCGTCCTATCTCGGCACCGACGAGCAGGCCATCGCCCGGAGCGGCGACATGACCCTTGCGACCCAGGAGACGCGATGACCAGTTGGCTCGGCCAGTACTGCCTCAACGTCAGCGACCTCGACCGGTCGGTCGAGTTCTACGAGGCGCTCGGGCTGGCGTGCACCAGCCGCACCGAGATCCCGCAGGCGTGGGAGGCGATCGTGGAGAACCCGACCGGCGGGTCCAAGCTCCAGCTCGCCCGGCAGAAGGACCACGAGCCGCCCCTCGACCTCGGCACCGGGTTCTGGAAGCTCTACGTCGACACCCGGGACATCGGCGCCACGTTCGCCGCCGCGCAGGCCGCGGGCGCGGCGGTCGAGTCGGCTCCCGAGCGGCTCGACCGCTGGCCCGTGACGATCGCGTTCGTGCGCGACCCCGACGGCTACCTGATCGAGCTGGTCGAGCGCCACCCCTGGCCGGACGACGCGCCCGCCGGCGCGACCTGGCTGGGGCAGTACTGCCTCAACGTGGAAGACATCGAGGCCTCGATCGGCTTCTACGAGCTGCTCGGGCTCACGGTCACCAGCCGCACCGAGATCCCGCACGCGCACGAGGCCATCGTCGAGCAGCCGGGCCGGGGCGGGAAGCTCCAGCTCGCGGAGCACGCCGACCGCGACGGTCCGGTTCGCCCGGGTTCGCTGTGGAAGCTGTACGTCAACACCGACGACTGCGAGGCCACCTACCACGCGGCCGTGGGGGCGGGCCACCCGTCCCTGGTGCCGCCGATTCGCCTCGACCGCTGGCCGGTCACGATCGCCTTCGTCGGCGACCCCGACGGCTACCAGGTCGAACTGGTGCAGCGGCACCCGGACTGACACGATCCAGTGGCGAACCGACGAGAGGACCACCGTGATCCGCTTCTCCGTGTACTACCCCGACGGCGAGGGCGCGACCTTCGACCACGACTACTACCGCGAGACCCACATCCCGCTGTGCTGCGAGACGTGGGGCCTCGAGGGCGCCGAGATCGACCGGGGCATGACCGGGCCGTACGTCGCCGCGGTCCACTTCCTGTTCGACTCGCAGGAGGCGATGCAGCAGAAGCTGGCGGTCGACGGCACGGCCGCGGTGCTCGCCGACGTCGCCAACTACACCAACATCACGCCGGTCCAGCAGATCAGCGAGGTGGTGGGCTGAGCCGGAAGCGCTGCACGAAGCCCCAGATCTCCTGGCTGGCATCGATGTCGAAGGTCGTGGGGCCGACGATCCCCTCGATCGAGCGGCTGAACTCGCTGCCGGGCCACGAGTGGCCGCCACCCTGGATGATGAGAAACTCGACGGGGGCGTCGTCCGGGCAGTCGAACGTTCGGCGGATCACCTCGTCGCTCACCTGCTCGTCCTCGAAGCGGTCATCGCAGCCGTCGAGCGCGGCCCAGCCGTGCACGGTCGCGGGATAGCCGACGCCGTCGAGGTCGGCGGGGGCGGTCGTCGTGGTGGTGGCACCCGGGGCGGGGCCGCCACCGAACAGGGCCGACAGTCCGGGGCCCAGCCCGCCGTTGTACAGCAGGATCGGGTCGGCCGTGCCGTGCATGGTCAGCACCGGCATCGGGTGGCTCGGCTCGCAGTCGCCCGGCAGGATGATGCCCGCCACCGGCGCGATGGCGGCGACGCGGTCGGACAGGGCGCAGCCCACGACCGACGCCATCATCGCCCCGTTGGACAGGCCGGTGGCGTACACCCGGGACATGTCGATGCAGCGCTCGCCCTCGACCCTGTCGAGCACCGCGCCGACGTAGGCGAGGTCGCCGGCGCCGGGGTCGGTGCCGAGGTCCCAGCGCACCGGGACGCCGGTGCCGTGGGGGAACACGGCCACGAAGCCCTCCTCGACCGCGAGCGGCCCCATCTGGGTCATCCGGGCGTGGACGTCGGCGCCCTCGGACAGTCCGTGGAAGTCGAGCACCAGCGGTAGCGGGTCGGCGCCGGGCTCCCAGGCCGGTGCGGACGCGAGCCACCGGCGGGAACCGGCGGGGTCGGCGAGGGTCTCCTCGACCAGGTCGGCCGGTGGGGTGGCGGCGCCGTCGCAGCCGGCCGAGGGGACCGGGTCGGCGGCGTCGGGCTCCTCCTGCTCAGCCCGCGGGCGGCTCGTGCCGGCGGCACCGTCGGATCCGCCGCCGTCGCCCGACGAACACGCGGCGGCGACGACCAGCACCGACGCGGCGACGAGCGCGGCGCCCCGCCACGTCGCCAGGGTGATCCGGACGGTGCGCATCGACTTCCCCCAGCTCCGGCCCGACCGCCGGTCAAGTTTAGGGGACGGTGTTGCGGGCGGCGACCACCGGGTCGATGCTCAGATCGAGCAGGAACAGGAGGTCGTCGGTCGGCAGGATCGCCCGCATCGCGGCCAGGACCGGTGCGTGGTCGCCGGCCGCGACCGCGTCCGCGTGGGCGTCCAGCGCCTCGACGAACGCCTCGATGTAGCGGCGCTGGTCGGCGAGGCCTGCCCGGGTGACCGGTCCGCCGTGGCCGACGTGGAGCGTCACGTCGTCGCCGAGCGTCGTCTCCAGGTGGTCGAGGGACGTGAGCCAGTCCCGCCAGCGCCCGTCGGCCAGGTAGGCGTGCATCCCGTCGTAGGCCACGTCGCCGGCGAACACGGTGTGCTCGTCGAGCCACCACAGCGAGTCCATGTCGGACTCGCCCGGCCCCAGCTCCTGGACCGTGAACGCGAGCCCGCCCAGCTCGACCCGGTCGCCGCCGTCCACCACGTGGTCGGGGAAGACGCGCTCGCTCGGCCACTCGGCGCCCATCATCGGGCCGACGATCGCCTCCTTCGTGGCATCGTCCCGGCGGATGATGCGGTCGACCTCCCGGCTGGCGACGATCGGCACCGTGTCCGGCCCGACGATGAGGCGGGTGCCGGCGTAGTGGTCGGGGTGCGGGTGGGTGACCAGCACGCCGGCGAGCGGGAGGCCCGAGCGCTCGACCGCCTCGCGGACCATCCCGGCGTCGGACACGGTGAGCATGCCGTCCACGACCACCACGCCCTCGGGCCCGCGGACGAGGAACGAGTTGACCGGCATGACCTGTCCGGCGATGCGCCGGATCCTGGCGTCGTGTGTCTGCATAGGACGCACGATCCGCCCGCGATCCGCCGCGGGTCCAACACCTGTCTGCGGCGGATTGACCGGTTCCCGTTGTTAGCGTCGAGCGCGTGACGGGCGACCTCGACCTGCGGTTGGTGCGCCACTTCGTCGCCGTGGCCGAGGAGCTGCACTTCGGGCGGGCCGCCGCCCGGCTGTTCGTCGCCCAGCAGTCGCTCAGCCGCGACGTCGCCCGGCTGGAGCGCCACGTCGGCACGCCGCTGCTCGTCCGCTCGACCCGGCGGGTGGCGCTCACCCCGGAGGGCGAGCGGTTCCTCGACCGGGCGCGGCAGCTGCTCGTGCTCCAGGACGAGGCGCTGCTCGACGTGCGGTCCGCCGACCGGCCGCTGGTCGTCGACGCGGTGAGGGACGGCACCACCGCGGCCCGGGTGCTGTGGCGGGCCCGGACCTACGTCGAGGCCCGCCACCTGGAGGGTCGCTTCCACGGCGGGGTCGGGGCGGCGCTGACGGCGCTGCTCGCCGACCGGGTCGACGTCGTGTTCGGCCGGATCGGCGCCAGCCAGCGGCGGCCGACCGACCACTTGATCCGCCGGCTCGTCCGCCTGGAGCCGCTCGGCCTGATCGTGCCCGACGACCACCCGCTCGCCGAGGGGCGCAGCATCCCGCTCGCCGCGCTCGCCGGGCTCACGATCGACACCAGCGCCGGCAACACGGACGCCCCCGAGTGGGTCGATCTGGCGACCCAGCTCGTCGAGGAGCACGGCGCGATCCCGTCCCGGCCCCACCATCCGGGCATGGCCGCAGTCGCCGGAGCCGGTCCCGCCGAGACCGTGCACCACGTGCGCAGGACGGGCTGGCCGATCCTCACGCTGCTGGACGTGCCGCCGCTGCCTGGCGCCGTCGTCCAGCCGCTCGTCGATCCGGTGCCCGTCTACCCGTGGCTGGTCGTCCACCGGCCCCACCTGCGCCATCCCGGGCTCGACGCGCTGTACCGGGCCGTCGACGATCTGGCGGAGGCCGAGGGCTGGCGCCAGGCCCCCGCCGGGGCGTGGTTCGCGGCCGGGGACCGCGACCTGCTGGTGGCCGAGCCGGCCAGCTACCGCCGGCGCTCGCCGTAGTCGCCGAAGGGCGCGTCCCGCTCGCGCACCGCCTCGCGCCAGCCGATCTCCTGGGCCCGCCGGACGAAGTCGAGGCCCTCCTGGGTATGGCGGGCGACGCCGTCGAAGACGAACCCCAGCAGCCGGCTCGTGTCCGGCTGGTACTGGTGGCGGGCGACGTCGTTGAGCATCCACTTCATCATCTTCAGCTGGTTGAGCGGCAACCTGGCCATGCGCCCGGCGAGGGCGCCGGCGTGGGCGGCGAGGGCGTCGTCGTCGACGACCTCGAGCACCATGCCCATGGCCGCCGCCTCGTCGGCCGTGATCTCGTCGCCGGTGAACAGGTAGCGCTTGGCCCGCTCCAGGCCGAGACGGGCGACCCACAGCCACGGCGCCTCGGGCACGCCCCACACCCGGGCCGGCGGGTAGCCGAAGCGCGCCGAGCGGGCGGCGACGATGACGTCGGCGTTGAGCACCATGTCGGTGCCGCCCGCGATGCACCAGCCCTGCACCGCGGCGACCGTCGGCTTGGAGATCTCGTGGAGCTTGGCGAAGGTCCGGCCGAACGTCCCGATCATGCCGACGTCGGCCACCGTGTCCCACACGCGCTCCGGCGCCCCCGCCCCGGCCGTCGCGGCGCCCACGGTCGACCAGTCGAGCCCGAACCCCGCGCAGAAGGCCGGCCCCTCGGCGCACAGCAGCACCACCCGGACGCCGTCGTCGCGGTCGGCCGCGTCGAGGGCGGCCCCAAGCTCGTCCCGGAGCCCGGGCGTGATCGTGTTGTACTCGGTTGGTCGGCACAGGACGAGGCGGCGCACGTGGCCGTCGTCCTCGACGCGGAGGGAGGTCATCGGGCAGTAGAAAACCACGCCATGAGCCTCGTCGTCGTGCATGCCGGTGAGTCCGCGTCGTCGCGCACCCGGGCGGTGGCGCTGGCCGCATTGGAGATCGGCGGGGGCGGCGAGCTGGTGGAGCTGTCCCAGCTGCCGGCCGACGGCCTGCTGGGCCGGTCCGCCGACCCGGGCGTCGAGGCCGCGGTCGCCGCCGCGTCCGGGGCGTCGATCCTCGTGCTGGCCAGCCCCGTCTACAGGGCCACGGTCAGCGGGGCGCTCAAGGCGTTCCTCGACCGGTTCGCGACCGGCGCGCTGGCCGGCACCGCGGTGGTGCTGATCGCCACCGCGGCCATCCCCGAGCACTACCTGTCCCTCGACACGGGCGGCCGGGCCCTGGTGGCGAGCCTCGACGGCTGGACCGTCCCGACGGTCGTCTACGCCACGTCCCCCGACGTCGTCGACGGGGTGGTGGGCGACGCGGTGCGCGAGCGGCTGGCCAGGGCGCTGGACGAGGCGGCGATGGTCGCCGGCCGCCAGTGAAGCGCGTTTGTACGCGGAACTGGTCGCCCCAGCGACCACTTCCGCGTCGTAACGGGGGATCTTCAGCTGGAGGGTGGCGGTCGCCGTGGCCCATGCGGCGCAGCGTGTTCCACGATGGAGCGGCGCACCACGTCGAGCGGCTCGGGCGGCCCACTCGACGATGTGATACGGGTCAACGCGCAGCACGGCGCTGGGGCACGCGGTGGTTGGCGCACTCGCCGACCCAGATGACCGCACGAGCAGAGATCAGCCGGATCTTGGCGGCTCGTGCCGGTCCGAGCTCATCGAAGAAGTCCTGGAGCGTCGGCGTGGTCGTTGCCCGGCCGTTGGCCGACACGAGCCGGAGGGTGTCGTGATCGACCACGACCATCAGGTACGAGTGGCCCCGCGGGTAGGAGAGCTCGTCGATGCCGCTGCGCGCGAGCCCGCCGAAGCGCTCGCGGATCTCCCGGGCCGCGGCAAGGACCCGATCCGCGGTCGGCACCCACAGTGCCGCCACGCTACGCGCATCAGGGCGACCACGGCCGTCTTCGGCGTATGCGATGACCAGCCAGGCGACCACAAACGCGAGCCGGCGGCTACTCCGGCTGATCGCCGTCGGTGCGGGCGTAGGTGGCGAAGGCGATCGTCGTCCGGACGGCGAAGCCCAGCCGCTCGTACACCCGGCGGGCGCCGTCGTTGCCGTGGGCCACGTGGAGGAACGGGGTGTCGCCCTCGGCGAGGATGTCCCGGGCGACGCGGCGGGTCACGGCCGTCCCCAGTCCGCGGCCGGCGACGTCCGGATGGACGCACACGGCGCTGATCTCGGTGGCCCCCGGCAGGCGCAGGCGCCGCCCGGCCATCGCCACCAGGTCGCCGTCCTCCTGCAGGCCGACGTAGCCGCCGAGGCGGACGGTCTCCGTGAAGAACGGCCCGGGCTGCGCCAGCCCGGTCAGCGCCAGCATGGCCGGGACGTCGTCCCCGGTGAGCGGCCGGAAGCCGACCCCGTCGTCGCCGACCCCGTCGTCGCGGCCGTCGCCCAGGTCCTCGGCCAGCACCATCTGGTGGCCGTACACGCAGCCCAGCTCGCGCCAGCCCGCGGGCGGGTCCGGGAGCGTCGCCCGGCTGAGCGTCGCGATGCCGCCCCGGCCGGCCAGGGCGGCGAGCGCGTCCCAGCCCTCGCCGTCGAGCCGGTCGACCGCCGAGAAGAACGACACGGCCGGCGGGTAGCGGCGGGCCGCGCCCGCCACCTCCGCCATCCCGGCGTGGGGCCCGGTCAGCGCGTGCCAGGCGGCGTTGTCGAGCCGGTCCATTCCCTCGCCAGCAGCTCGTAGGACCGCACCCGGTCGGCGTGGTCGTGGGTGATC
This sequence comes from uncultured Acidimicrobiales bacterium, assembly GCA_963830865.1. GTDB lineage: Bacteria > Actinomycetota > Acidimicrobiia > Acidimicrobiales > VFJN01 > ZC4RG19. Next base: position 500,977 of record CAWHNU010000009.1, read on the forward strand.
GTGGTGACGACGAGCTCGTCGGCGCCCGTCGCCCGGGCCAGCACGTCGAGCCGCTCGGCGACCGTCGCCGGCGACCCCGTGAACTGGGTGTCGACCCGGTCCTGGACCAGCGCCCGATCCTCGTCGGTCCAGCGGTGGCGGCGGGCCTCGTCGGGGGTGGGGAAGGGGATGGCGCCCTCGGCGCTGCGGATGCTGCGCACCCACAGGCCGTAGCCGGTGGCCAGCTCGCGGGCCTCGTCGTCGCTGGCCGCCACCACGACGTCGGCCGACACCGCCACGTAGGGCCGATCGAGCCGGGGGGAGGGCCGGAAGGCCGCCCGGTACGCGTCGACCGCGTCGAGCACCCCGCTCGGGGAGATGTGGTAGTTGGCCGCGAACGGCAGCCCCCGGGCGCCGGCGGCCTCGGCGCTGGCGCCGCCGGTCGATCCCATGACCCACACCTCGACCGGCGCGCCCTCGCCCGGCACGACGTGGGCCTCGGTGCCGTCGGCGCCGCGGTAGGTGCCGGCCAGGAGGGCGAGGACGTCGTCGACCTGGTCCGCGTAGTCCGGGGTCTGGGCGCCCGGCTGCTGCAGGAGACGGCCCTGGAGCCGGTAGCGCGGCGACCGGAGCATCGGGCCCAGCGGGAACGGCGGCGGGATCAGCAGGCCCTCGGGCGTGACCCGGGCCTCCCGGGGCGCCCGGGGCGCCCCGGATCGGTCGCTGCGGCCGTTGTCGCGGCCGCTGCCCGGGGCCCGCAGGATCGAGCGCCCGAGCCCGAGGTCGATGCGCCCGGGGTGGACGGCGTCCAGCAGCCCGTACTGCTCGACCACGGCCAGCGGGGTGTGGTGGCCCATCAGCACCGCCCCCGACCCGACCCGGATCGTCTCGGTGGCCGCGGCCACCAGGCCGACCACCAGGGCCGGCATCGTCCCCGCCACGCCGGGGTTGAGGTGGTGCTCGGCGATCCAGTACCGGCGGTACCCCGCGGCCTCGGCCCGCCGGGCCAGGTCGACGGTGGCGGCCAGGGCCTGGCGGGGCGTCGAGCCGCTCACCACCGGCACGAGGTCGAGCACCGACAGGGGCGGGGGGATCATGCGGTGGCGCTCCCCGGCCGGTCGCGGGCGGCCGGTGACGCCGGGGGCAGCCCGAGATGTGCCCGCAGGGTCGTCGTCTCGTAGTCGGCCCGCAGCGAGCCCCGCTCCTGGAGCAGCGGCACGACCCGGTCCACGAAGTCGTCGATCCCGGTCGGCGTCAGGTGGGGGATGAGGATGACCCCGTCGGCCGCGTCGGACTGGACGAAGTCGTCGACCGCGTCGGCCACCTGGGTCGGCGTGCCGATGAACGTCTGCCGCCCGGTGACCTCGATGACCAGCTCGCGGATCGACAGCTTCCCGGCCTCGGCCCGGGCTCGCCAGTCGGCCGCCGTGGCGAGCGGGTCGGCCCACATGCGGGCGCGGCCCTGGATGATCGACGGCGACGTGACGTCGGGGTCGACGTCCGGCAGCGGGCCGTCGGGGTCGTAGGCGGACAGGTCGCGGTTCCACACCTGCTCGAGCTGGAGGATGGCCGTCTGCGGGCTGACCTGCTGGCGGCGGATGTGCGCGGCGCGCTCGGCGGCATCGTCCGGTGTGTCGCCGACGACGTAGGTGGTGGCCGGGATGATCTTCAGCTCGTCGGGCGTCCGCCCGTACCGCGCCAGGCGGCCCTTGACGTCGGCGAAGAACGCCCGGGCGGCCGCAGGCCGCGAGTGCCGGCTGAAGATGGCGTCCGCCGTCGCCGCGGCCAGCTCGCGGCCGGGCTCGCTGTCGCCGGCCTGGAGGATGACCGGGTGGCGCTGGGGGCTGCGCGGGATGCCGAAGCGCCCGTGGATGTCCACGTGGCGGCCGGCGTAGGCGAACGGGGCGGGGGCGTTGTCGCCCGCGGCGTCCCACATGCGCACCGCCGCCCGGATGACGTCCTCCGCCCGGGCGTAGCGCTCGGCGTAGTCGAGGTAGCCGCCCCGGCGGAAGTTCTCGCCCGTGAATGCGTCGGAGGAGGTCACCACGTTCCAGCCGGCCCGGCCGCCGGAGAGGTGGTCGAGCGTGGCGAGCTGGCGGGCCACCTCGTAGGGCTCGTGGAAGGTGGCGTTGAGGGTGCCGGCCAGGCCCAGGTGGCTGGTGACGGCGGCCAGCGCCGCCAGCACGGTCACGGTGTCGGGGCGGCCGACGACGTCGAGGTCGTGGATGTGGCCGCCCTGCTCGCGCAGGCGCAGGCCCTCGGCCAGGAAGAAGAAGTCGAAGCGGCCCCGCTCGGCGGTCCGGGCGAGGTGCTCGAACGAGGCGAAGTCGATCTGGCTGCCGGCGGCGGGGTCGGCCCACACGGTCGTGTTGTTCACGCCCGGGAAGTGGGCGGCGAGGATGACCTGCTTCCGGGGGTGCGCACCGGCCGCGGTCACGGCGCGCTCCCCGCGTAACGGTTGGCCGGCCGGGGCAGGCCGAGCCGGGCCCGGAGCGTCCGGGCCGCCGCGTCGTTGCCGCCGGTCAGGCCGCGCCGGCGCACGGCCGGCACGAGGGCGTCGGCGATCGCCGGCAGGTCGACGTCGGACACGGCGGGCCGCAGCCGGTAGCCGGCGAGGCCCCGGTCCCGCCCGGCCGCGAGCAGGTCGGCGAGGTCGTCGGCCGTCCCCGCGAAGACGGGCGCATCGGTCCGCCACTCGGCGCCGTGGGCCTCGTCGAGCCGGTCGCGGCGGGCGGCGGCCTCGCTCGCAGCCGGGGCGAGGACGACGGCGACGTCGGCGACCACCCGCAGCGGCTCGCCGGTGCGCCCGGCGGCTGCCTCGGCCGCCCGGATCTCGCCCAGCCGCGCCGCCACCGCGCCGCAGTCGAGGTCGGGCGTGACGAACACGACGTCGGCGGCCCGGGCGGCGAGGTCGTCGGCCGGCGGGACGTGGGCCAGCACCGCCACGACCGGCTGCCCCTGCGGCGGGCGGGGCACGATCGAGGGCCCCTTGACGGTGAAGGACCCGCCGGCGAAGTCGACGTAGTGCAGTTTGTCCCGGTCGACGTAGCGCCCGGTGGCGATGTCCTTGATGACGGCGTCGTCCTCCCACGAGTCCCACAGGCGCCGGACGGCCTCGACGGCGTCGCCGGCGTCGGCGAAGGCGGCGTCGACCGAGGGCGCGGGCCGCACGCCGACCAGGTCGGCCTCGGCACGGCGGGTGGAGATGCGCGGCTGCCACCCGGCCCGGCCGCCGCTGATGTGGTCGAGCGTGGCGATCACGGAGGCAACGTGGAACGGCTCGGTATGGGTGGTCGTGACCACGGGGACGAGGCCGAGCCGCCGGGTGAGCGGGGCGACCCGGGCGGCGACGACGGCGGCGTCGGGCCGGGCGCGGGCGGCGCCGAAGGTGTCCTCGAACGTCACGAAGTCGAGCCCGGCCGCCTCGGCCCGCGCCACCAGGCGGGCCCACAGGCCGGCATCGAACGGATCGGCGGCGCCCGCCGCGCCCACCCGCCCGGCCGCCGGGTGGTGCCCGGCGCCGTCGAGCGCGGCGGCGAGGATGAGTGCCGGTCCGGTCACGTTCCCGGGGAGGTCGAGGCGGCGATGCCGCAGCGTAGGCGCCCGCCTGCGGTCGTCGCCTCAGTCGGTGCCGGTGCGCGCGTGGCGGGCGTGGACGGGCTTGGACTCGGGCGACCCGCGCTGGCGCAGGTAGACGGACAGCACGACCAGGCTGCCCACGGCGAGGAACTCGGACTGCCAGTTCTGCAACGACTGGAACCAGAACTCGGACCGGAACAGGAACCCCAAGGCGGACACGGTCGGCTCGCCGTGGGCGGCCTGCTCGGCGTTGAAGGCATGGGCGCCTGTCACAAGGTGGCCCACGAAGGCGAGCACGAAGAGGCTCAGCAGGGCGACGCTGAGCGAGTTCTCGTAGATGCGCAGCACCCAGCCGCCGCGCCGCACCGGCCACGGGGCGCCGGGATCGGTCCGGTGGTCCCGGGGATCGGCCTCCACCGCGGGGTCGCCCTCGGGCGGCTTGGACTCCGCCGAGCCCTTCTGCACGAGCCAGGCCGTGAGCAGCACGTACACGCCCATCTGCAGGAACTCGGACTCCCAGTTCTCGAAGGTGGCCTCGCCGAAGTCCGCCCGGGTGAGGTACTCCGGCAGGCTGACCGTCGCCTCGCCGTGGGCCCGCTGCTCGTCGTTGAAGGCCCGGTGCCCGGCCCACGCCTGGCCACCGAGCCAGATCAGCAGGAACGCCCCGAAGGCGACGATCGACAGGCTGTGCTCGCGGACGAAGCGGCTCATCGCCCCATCGTGCTCCGGCGGCCCGGACCGCGTCGGCCGCCGACGTCGACGCCGCCCACGGGCTGCGGTCAGCGGCCCTGGTAGTCCGGGTCCCGGCGCTCGACGAACGCCGAGACGGCCTCGGCGAAGTCCTTGGTCCGGAACAGGCCGGTCAGCTCGGACATCACGTGGTGGGCGTTGGCGTCGAAGGTGGTGTCGAGGCCGAGGCGCATCGTCCGCTTGGCGGCCGCCACGGCCAGCGGGGCCTGGGCGGCGAGCTCGGTGGCCCACTCGGCGACCGTCTTGTCGAGCTCGGCCGCGGGCACGACCAGGTTGACGAGCCCGAGCCGCTGGAGGTCGGCCGCGTCGAGCTTGCGGCCGAGGAACGTCACCTCGCAGGCCTTGTGCCAGCCGACCAGGCGGGGCAGCAGCCACGTGCCGCCGCTCTCGGGGATCACGCCCCGCCGCGTGGGCGGGACGAACGTCGCGGCGTCCGACGCGACGATCAGGTCGCAGCCCAGCGCGAGGTCCATGCCGTAGCCCGCGGCGGGGCCGTTGAGCGCGCACAGGACCGGAGTGTCCATCCGGCGCAGGACGAACGGCGGGGTGTCGTCGAGCCGGAACCCGCCGCCGCCACCGCCGCCTCCCCCGGACCCGATGCCGGTCCCGGCGGCCACGTCCTGGAGGTCGAGGCCCGAGCAGAACCCGCGACCGGCACCGGTCAGCACCACGACCCGCACGTCGCGGTCGGCGTCGCATTCGACCAGCATGCGGCCAAGGTCCGCGATCATCGGGCCGCTGATGGCGTTGAGCCGGTCGGGACGGTTGAGGGTGATGGTGGCGACGTGGCCGTCGCGGGATCCCAGGACGTCGGACATCGGGCGATCCTCGCGCACGCAGGGACGACGCGCTCATGCCCGGCCGGGAATCGCCAGGCGGTCCCGGTGGCTTCATGGTGGCGGTCATGGAACGCGAGACGGACCCGGTGCGGATCGGCCTGCTGCTGCCGCTGCGGGAGGTGCTGCTCGGCGTCGGCTGGGCGCCCCTCGATGTGGTGGACCTGGCGGTGGAGGTGGAGCGGCGCGGGTTCGCCTCGGTCTGGGTCAACGACGCCCTGGACCGGCCCCGGATAGAGGCGCTCACCGCCCTGACCGCGGTCGCCGCCCGCACCGAGCGGGTCACCCTCGGTACGGCGGTGCTCATGCCCGCCTACCGCCAGCCGCTGCAGCTCGGCCAGGTGCTCGCCTCCCTCGACCTGCTGTCGGGCGGGCGCCTGGTGGTGGGCGTCGGCGCCGGCTTCCCCGGGTTCAGCGAGAACGAGCTGGCCGCCGTCGGCGTCGACCGGCGCAGCCGCTTCGCCCGGCTGGACGACACCGTGGCCGTGTGGCGCCGCCTGTGGTCGGGCGACCGAGGCGGGTTCGAGGGATCGGTCCTCCGCTACGACTGGTTACCCGAGGTCGCCGCGCCCGCCAGTCCCGGCGGCCCGCCCGTCTGGCTCGGCGGGCTCACCCCGGCCGCGCTCGACCGGACGGGGCGCCTGTACGACGGCTGGCTGCCTTACCCGCCGGCGCCGGACGACTACCGGCCCGCGCTCGCCGCGGTCCGGAAGGCGGCGGTCGCCGCTGGCCGGGCGCCGGGCGCGGTGACGCCGGCGCTGTTCGTCACCGTGGCCCTCGACGACGAGGCCCGGGCGGGCGAGCGGCTCGACGCGTACTGCCGCACGATCTACGGCCGCCCGGCCGGGGTCGTGCGGGGCATCCAGGCGATGCTCGCAGGCCCGGCCGACACGGTGGCCGCCGGCCTCGGCCGCTACGTCGACGCCGGCGCCCGCCACCTGGTCATCCGCCCCGCCGCGCTCGACCGGGACGACCACGCCCGCCAGCTCGACCGGCTCACCGAGGTCGCCGACGGCGTCAGGTGAGCACGATCACGCAGCCGTTGAGCGTCACGGCCGCGTCTGGATCGGGGCCCACTCTCTGGCTGTGGCCCGCGGAGTCGACGGCCTCCACGGTCCAGGTGACAGTTGTCGACTGCCCAGAGAGCATCTGTGTGTCGGCGATCGGCCCGAGGGTCGCGGTCCAGACGTCCCCGGCACCCGGGGCCATCTCGATCGTGCCGTTGTGCCCCGCGGTCGACTCCCAGGTGACCTTGACACCGGCCACCCCCGAGGCGTCGGTCACGGTGGCTGACAGTTGGGTTGTGAGAGGGAGCTCGCACCGGCAACACGTGCCCGGGGCGCCACTGATGTCGGCGCCGATGACTTTGACGTTGCGCGCCAGATTCGTGACGCTGGGCGGCACGTCGGGCGGCACGTCCAGAGGGGCGGGCGCTGCTGGTGCGGGGGCGTTCGGAGTCACGCCGGACCCCGGTCGGGGGATGGTCCCCGGCCGGCGGGTCGTGGTGGACGTGGTGGGCGAGGCGGTGGTGGCCGTCTGGTCCGGCGCCGGTAAGGTCTCGCTCGCGCGGTCCTTCGGGACCCGGGCCCCGGCGTCTCCCCGGCCGGACCCGACGGTCGTGGCCGTACTGCTGCCGGCCCGTTCGTCCGGATCGGCCGGCGCGGACGAGGTGACGAGGTCGGCCGTGTGGGCGTCTCGGGTACACGAGCGCAACGTCACCGCTCCCACGGCCAGCACCGTCACGACCAGCGGCGCCAGCACGAGCGCCCCCTTGGCGCGGCCCACCACCCGTGGCGGGCGCTTCGGCGGAGGTTTCTTGGCCTCGCGCAGTGCGTCACCGGCCGCCGCCGCGATGCTGCCGCCGTCGCCGGGCGGGCCCGGCGGAGGTTTCTTGGCCCCGGTCAGCGCGTGACCGGCCGCCGCTGCGATGCTGCCGCCGTCGCCGGCTGCTCCCAGCGGAGGGTTGGTGGCCCCGCTCAGGGCGTGACCGGCCGCCGCCGCGACGCTGCCGCCGGCACCCCCGGCGCCGGCAGCCGGCCCGGGGTGGGGGGCGGCCAGCAGGGCCGCGCCCGCAGGGACGCCGACCGCGAGAGCGATGCCCGAGCCACCGTCAGGCCCGCCGGCCAGGAGGGCGGCACCGCACGCCGCCGCGGCGCGGGGCCCGCGGGCGACCACCGCGCTCAGCCCGGTGGTGGCCGTGATGCCCTCCGCCAGGCCCGGCAGCCACACGGCCCCACCGACCACGACGACCACGTCGGTCTCCCTGGGCACGAGGCCGTGCGCCGTCAGCGCGAGTGAGACCGCCTCCACCGCGGCCGCCCGGGAGGACAGCGGCCACCCCGCGGGCGGCCCGTCGATCGCCAGCCCGTCGGGCCGGGAACGCACCGCCGTGACCACCACGCGGGTCTCCTCGGCCTCGACCACGATCAGCACGGCGTCCGGGTCCACCTCGTTGGTGTGCGTGAACCACCGGGCCGCGGCAACCGGCCGCGGCACCAAGAGCGGATCCTCGAACGCGCCGCGGGCGGCGGCCTCCAACTCCGCCCGGGCAGCCCCGAGCGCGGGCACCGCGACCGCGACGGCCGGGACGGCGTCCGCGCCCACCAGTCGGCTCGCCAGCGACGCCAACCGGTGCTGCGTGGTCGCGTCACCGGCCAGGTCCGCGGTGGGAACGACGAGGGCCTCCTCGATCTCGTCTCCGCGACGGCGCGCCGCCACGGACGTCACCTCGCCCAGGTCGATTCCGACTGCGTCACCCATGGACCCCGCCGCCTCGCCGCATCCGCATGCCGCTGCTGAATGTAGTGGCGTGACCACGTTCCGGGTAGCAGAAAATTGACAGGGACGACTCCCGTTTACGAACACATGTTCGCTAGGCTGGCGGCATGACGCCGGAGCAACTCGACGAGCTGTCGAAGCGACACGCCACGTTCACGACGACGGCCCTCTACATGCAGCATCCCCGCAACGATCTGGACCGCTGGCGCCGAGACTGGGCCGAGATCAACCGCCTGGTGGAGGAGATCAACCGCCTCGTGCGCCTGTACCGCTGACCTCGTCCTTACCGCGCCCGGCGACGGTAGGCCAGAGCCGCTGGGGGCCCGGTCCGGCTGGCGAAGCGTGGCAGCTAGCGTCCCGGCGATGACGTCGTGGGGCGACCCCCTCGATCCGGTGGCCGGCGCCCAGCGCATGACCGAGTTCTTCGGTCCGCTCGTGCCGGGCCAGCTCGGCTGTGTCTTCGACCACTCGGCCAAGGACCTGGTCATCGGGCACATCGACGTGACCGAGAGCCTCATTGCCGGGACCGGCTACCTCTTCGCTCCCGCCGTCATTGCCCTGGCCGACACGTGCGCGGCGATCGGCTGCGGGAACAACCTGCCCGACGACACGTCGTTCACGACGATCGAGCTGAAGACGAACTTCCTCTCGTCGGCCCGCCTCGGCGAGCGTGTCGCGTGCCGGTGCGTGCCGGCTCATCTCGGTCGCCAGACCCACGTCTGGGATGCCGAGGTCACCAACGAGTCGAAGGGCCGGGTCATGGCGTTGTTCCGTTGCACCCAGATCCTCCTGCCACGGGGGTGACGCGGCGCCGAGGCGGGACCCGGGCGTCGCCGGCGAAACCCGGACCAGCCGCAGCCGCCTCCGGCTGAGAGACTGCGGGCGTGGTCCCGTTCGAGCGGATCCGGGCGATCGCCCTCGCGCTCCCCGAGGTGGAGGAGTCGACGACCAACGGCTCGCTCGCCTTCCGGGTCCGGGGGCGGCTGTTCCTGCACCTGTGGGACGACGGCGACACGCTCGTCATCCGCATCGGGCGCGAGGAGAAGCAGCCGCTCCTCATGGTCGACCCCGACCGGTTCTTCGTGAACCGGCCGCTCCGGAACTCGCCGGCGGTGCTCACGCGGCTGAGCGTGCAGACCGAGGACGACGTCCCCGAGCTGGCCGACCTGATCGAGGACGCCTGGCGCCGCTGCGCCCCCAAGGCCCTCAGCCGGGTGTACCCACCAGGCGAACGACCTCCCGATCGTGGCTCAGGTGGCAGATGACCACCGCCAGCGTGAGGCGCTCGATCTCGGGCAGCGCCGCCAGCTTCATGGCCCGCACACTACGGGCCGGACATGGTACGGATGCCCCCGTGGACGACGTCGCCGCCTACGACCGGATCGCCGAATGGTACGTCGCCTGGGTCGGCGACGACCCCGGGCTGATGACCCGCAGGGGGACGCCGCTCGTGCCCGAGCGGCTGGACGGCGAGCGGGTGCTGGACGCCGCGTGCGGGCAGGGGCGGGTGGCGCGCGGGCTGGCGCGGCGCGGCGCCGCGGTGGTCGGGGTCGACCTGTCGGCCCAGCTGATCGCCAGGGCCCGCGCTGCGGAGGCCGCCGCGCCCCTCGGTGTCGAGTACCGGTCCGGTGACCTGGCCGACCCCGGCGGGTGGTGGGACGGGGCGCCGTTCGACGGGGCCGTGTGCGCGCTGGCGCTCATGGACATCGCCGACCTCGACGCGGCCCTGGCCGGCGTGGCCCGCGTCCTGCGGCCCGGCGGCTGGTTCGTCGCCTCGCTGTTGCACCCGTGCTTCCCCGGGTCGGCCACCGGCTTGTCGAGCTGGCCGCCGGACGGGGGGTATGCGGCGGAGGGCTGGTGGACCTCGCCCGACCACAACCCCGTCGGCGCCCGGATCCGGGTCGGCGGCCTACCACCGCATGCTCGCCACCTACCTGAATGCGCTCACCGACGCCGGCCTGGTGCTCGAACGGGCGCACGAGTCCAGCGACGCCGTCCCGCTCTACCTCGTGCTCGCCTGCCGGCGGGCGCCCTAGGGTGCCGGCATGCCGGGACCGATGGAGGGGGTCAGGGTCGTCGAGGTGGGGCAGTGGGTGGCCGGGCCGGCCGCCGCCGCCGTGCTCGGGGACTGGGGGGCCGACGTCGTCAAGATCGAGCCCCTGGACGGCGACCCGTTCCGGGGCCTGCTGTCCGCGCTCGGCGCGGGCGGGACCAGCCCGCCGTTCGAGCTCGACAACCGCAACAAGCGCAGCGTCGCGCTCGACCTCGGCGTCGAGGAGGCCCGCGGCATCGCCGCCCAGCTCGTCGACGGCGCCGACGTGTTCGTCACCAACGTCCGTCCCAGCGCGCTCGCCCGCGCCGGGCTCGACTTCGCCTCGGTGGCGGCGCGCAACCACCGGCTCGTCTACGCCCACGTCACCGGGTACGGGCTGGAGGGCGAGGACGCCGACCGCGCCGCCTACGACGTGGGCGCGTTCTGGTCGCGCGCCGGAGTCGCCGCGTCGCTGACGCCGGACGGCTCGCCGCTGCCGTACCAGCGGGGCGGCATGGGCGACCACATGGCCGGGCTTGCGGCCGCCGGCGCCGTGTCGGCGGCGCTGTTCGCCCGCGAGCGCACGGGCACCGGCCAGCTCGTGTCGGTGTCGCTGCTGCGCATCGGCATGTACATGCTCGGCTGGGACATCAGCATGGCGCTGCGCCTCGGGTTCCCGACGACGCCGATCTCGGTGTCCGCGCCGCCCAACCCGCTGATCAGCGCCTACGAGACCGGCGACGGCAAGCGGTTCTGGATGCTGGGCCTCCAGGGCGATCGCCACTGGCCGGACGTGCTCCGGGCGGTCGAGCGGCCGGAATGGGCGGACGACGAGCGGTTCTCGTCGATCATCGCCCGGTTCCAGCATGCGGCCGAGCTGGTCACGGAGCTGAACGCGATCTTCGCCACCCGGACCATGGCCGAGTGGGCACCGATCTTCGACCGGGAGGACGTGTGGTGGGCCCCGGTGCAGCACGCCCACGAGACCGTGGACGACCCCCAGGTCCGGGCCGCCGGGGGGTTCGTACCGGTGCCGACCGACGGCGGCGACCCCGTCGAGATGGTCGCGTCACCGGTCGACTTCGGGGGCACGCCGTGGGCGCCCCGCTCGATGCCGCCCGAGTTCGCCCAGCACACCGAGGAGGTCCTGCTCGAGCTGGGCCACGACTGGGACCGGATCATCCAGCTCAAGGACCTGGGCGCCATCCCCTGATGCGTTAGAACAGGCGGGGGCGGCATCCGAAGGAGAATGACCATGCGCAGGGCAGTCGCCAGGCTCGTCGGCACCGTCGCATTCGCGATCACGGCGACGCTGATCGTGTTCGTCGTCGGGATGCGGGCCAAGTCGCCGCTGGTGCTCGACACGGTCCGCCGGATCAGCCGCGCGACCAAGCCGATGATCCTCCGCACGGCCGGGCAGCCGGGCGCACCCTCGGTCGTCCGCCACGTCGGCCGGACGTCGGGCCGTGAGTACGAGACACCGGTCAGCGCGCTGACCGCCGGCGACGGGTTCCTGATCGCGCTGCCGTACGGGCCGAACACCGACTGGCTCAAGAACGTGCTGGCCAGCGGGTCCGCCACCATCGTCGACCAGGGCGACACCTACGCCGTCGACCGGCCCGAGGTCGTCCCCACGATCGTGGCCGAGCCCGACCTCCCGCCCGACACCCTCCGCGGGCTGCGCCTGTTCAAGGTGGAGAGCTGCCTCCGAGTGCGGCGCGTGCCGGCCGACGACCGATGAGCCGGGGGCGCCGCCCGGGTCTACCCCAGGCATGGCGCACGAGCCCGCACTGACCGGCACCGACACCACCGTGCTCGACGCGGCGCGGCGGGGCGACGAGGACGCCTTCGCCGCGCTGGTCGGGCCCCATCGCCGCGAGCTGCGGGCCCTGTGCTACCGCATGCTGGGCTCGGTCGACGACGCCGACGATGCCCTCCAGGACGTCCTCGTGCGGGCGTGGCGGGGGCTGCGCGGCTACGAGGGGCGCAGCTCGCTGCGTACGTGGCTGTTCCGCATCGCCACCAACGCCTGCCTCAACCGGCTCGAACGGCGCCCGGCCCGGACGGTCCCGCTGGACTTCGGGCCGCCGGCCGCGCCGGGCGAGGGCCCCGGGGCGATGCTCGAGGCGTCGCTGTGGGTCGGCCCCTACCCCGACCGCTTCCTCGTCGACGACGAGGCCGAGGGGCCCGAGGCGGCCGTCGTCCGCACGGAGAGCGTGGAGCTGGCGTTCGTCACCGCCCTGCAGCGGTTGTCGTCCCAGTCGCGGGCCGTGCTGATCCTGCGGGCGGTGCTCGACTATTCGGCGCAGGAGACGGCCGACATGCTCGGCATCTCCGTCGCGGCCGTGAACAGCTCGCTCCAGCGCGCCCGCGCCGCGTTGCGCCGGGACGGGCCGAGCCGCAGCCAGCAGCAGACGGTCCGCGACCTCGGCGAGGCGCGGGTACGGGACCTCGTCGCCCGCTACGCCCGGGCGATGGAGACCGCCGACCTGGACGCGCTGCTCGACCTGCTGGACGAGGACGCCACCTGGAGCATGCCCCCCATGCCCTCCTGGTACCGGGGCAAGGCGGCGATCGCCGGGTTCCTGTCGGGCTTCGTGTTCCACCACGCCTGGCGCCACGTGCCGACGAACGCCAACGGCCAGCCCGCCGTGGGCTGCTATCGGTGGGTGGAGGAGGAGGGCGCATTCGTCGGCGAGGCGCTCGACGTCCTCACCCTCGGCGGCGACCGCATCGTTGCGGTGACCGGGTTCGTGGACCCCCGGGCCGTGGCGCTGTGCGGCCTGCCGGCCCGGCTGCCCGGGCCGCTGGCCCCCGCCTAGCACCACGATGCGGGTCGAGCCCACCGCCGTGGGCGAGACTCGCGCCCATGGCGATCATGGCGGTGTGCGGTGCGGTCCTCGCGGCGGCGCTGGTGGTGGGCGTGCGATGGAGCGGGCGGGAGTTCCGCGCCCCGCCCACGGACGGTCCGCTCGGGGCGGCGGAGGCCGGCCGCCGGTGGGTCTGGTACGCCTCGCTCGCGCTGGTCGCGGGGCCGGCGGTGGGCATCGCCGTGATCGGGTGCGGGGGGAGGCTCGCCATGCGCCTCCTGGCGGTCACTGCCGGCGACGACGCCCAGGGGCGGATCACCGAGGCCGACGAGGTGGTGGGCCGGATCACCGCCGACGGCACGATCGGGTTCGTGGTGTTCAACGGGATCCTCGGCGGGCTCGCGTGCGCCGCCGTCTACCTCCTGGTCCGCCGCCTGCTGCCGGCGGGCTGGCTCGGCGGCGTCGTGTTCGGGCTCGGCCTCTTGGTCGTGCTGGGCACGGTCGTCGACCCGCTGCGCAACGAGAACCCCGACTTCGACCTCGTCGGGCCGGGCTGGCTGTCGGGCGCCGTGTTCACCGCGCTGGCGGTCGCCTTCGGGGTCGTGCTGGCGGCGGTGACGGCCCGGCTCAGCGCCTGGCTGCCACTGCCCGCCAGCGAGCCCCGCGTGCTGCTGCGCTACGTCCCGGCGGCCCTCGTGGCCGGCCTCCTGTTCATACCGGTGACCGCCGTGCTGGTCGTGCTCGGCGCCGTGGTCGTCGTCGCGACCCGCTGGCGCGGGCTCGTCGATGCGGTCCGCTCCCCGCGGGCGGTGCTGGTCGGGCGGGTCCTGGCGATAGGTCTGTTGGTCGTGTCGCTGCCCACCGCGGTGGCGAGCGTGGCCGACATCGCGACGCGGTAGCGTGCCCCCGCGCGGGCGGCGACCACCGCACTCGTGCCACCCGGTACCCCCGCGTTTGCCGGCCGCTCAGCCCGGGTCGACCACCCGGATCTCCGCGAACTTGCTGGCCGAGCGGCCGGCTACGACCTCGACGTAGAGCCCGTCGAGGTCGAACACGCCGGGCTGACCGTCCCGCAGCACCTCGACGGTGATCGTCTCGTTCTCGGTATCGGCGAGCGTCATCCTGCCGTCGCGGATCCTGGCCGCGTCGGCGCCCGTGAAGGTGAACTCCTGGCGGGTGTGCCGCTGGGCGTCCAGGATGCTGATCGCCGTGACCTTCGGCCTCGCGTCGGCGTGCGAGCGGTCGAACGACACCGTCAGGACCGTCTGGGTCGGCGCGGACCACGGGAGCTGGGTGGCGGCGGCCTCGGTGATGGCGAACGACCTGCCCTGCCGGAACTGGAAGAAGACCCACGTCGCCAGCGCGACGCCGGCTGCCCCGACGACCGCGATCGCGAACTCGTTGGCCAGATCCACGCCGTGCCTCAGTGCGGGCAGGCGCAGTCGAGCACGGGGGGAGCCAGGTTCGCCATGCGGCGCACCCTACGCTCGGTGCTCCCGCCGCCTCGCTGGCAGCGGGTGCCAAGCCGACCGGCTCAGGCGGCGGCCAGGCCGGTCTCCCGCACCGTGATGCTGAGCCGGCCCGGGGGCAGGCCGAGGCCGTCGGGCGCGGTGCCTGGCTCGACCTTGGGGACGCCGTGGTAGATCCGCCGGCTCGGGCCCCCGAACACCAGCAGGTCGCCGCTGCGCAGCTCCACGTCGGTGAACGGGCCGGTGCGCCGGTCCACGCCGGCCAGGCGGAAGACGCAGGCGTCGCCCAGGCTGATCGTCACGACCGGTGCGTCCGACGGCTCCTCGCCGTCCTGGTGGAGCCCGAGCCGGGCGCCCGGCGCGTAGAGGTTCACGATGGCGGCGTCGGGCGCGTAGGCCGCCGCCTCGGCGGGCCCGTAGGCCTCGGCGACCGCGGCCCGGGCCAGGTCGACGACGTCGGCGGGCAGCGGCTTGACCGGCGCCCCGTCGGTGTCGTCGGCGGTCCGGCTGTAGTCGTAGGGCCGCCAGTGCCACCCGAGGCACACCGACTGGACGCTCATCAGGTGGCCGGTCGGCACCCGCGGGTGCCGCAGCCCCGCCGGCGGCTGGGCCCAGCGCCGGAACGCGGCCACCAGCCCCAGCTGGGCGCGCATGTCCAGCCAGTCGGGCACGTGGATCACCGCCGGCAGCACCTCCCGCCGCTCGCGCGGCGGGCGCGCCGATTCCGCGAACGGCATGGCGAGCTGGCGCTCCGGCCCGGCGGCGCCGGCGGGCGGCAGGGTGGTGGGCACCCCGCCGAGGCGGCTGGTGGCCCCGGCGCGGCGGGTGGTGGAAGGACTGCCCATGCCAGGACAACGCCGGGCCACGCCGTGGCGTGAGACCGGCGCAGCCTCTCTCAACCCGGGATCGCCAGGTGCCCCGCCAGGAACGCCTCGGACGCGGCGTACTCGGCGGCGGGGATCTCGACGTGGCGGCCGGGGTTGGCGTGCAGGGTCTTGGCCGGGCTGCCGAACAGGTCGTAGAGCGCCAGGGCGTACTGGCGGCGGGCCAGCTCGTCGTCCCATTGGACCAGGAACAGCAGCGGCACCCGCACCTGCCGGGCGAGCTCGTCGTAGCCCGCGAGCCGGGGCCCCGGCGCCCAGCCGAACAGGCCGAGCACCGCCACTGCGATGCGGGGCTCGCAGGCGACCAGCGGGACGCCGAACCGGGTGCCCATCGACACGCCCCAGTAGCCGACCGGGCCGGCGCCGATCTCGTCCCGGGTCACGAGCGCGTCGAGCGTGGCCCGCCAGTCCTCGACGGCCCGGGCGCTGGCGATGACGTGGCCGCCCTCCGCGATGTGCCGCTCGCGCAGGCGCAGCTGCCGCTCGCGCAGCGACATGCGCCGCTCCTCGGGCGGCGTGCGGTCGCCGTGCAGCGGCAGGTCGATGGCGGCGGCGGCGAAGCGGTGGTGCCGCACCAGCCGGCGGGCCAGTGCGGTCACGTTGGGGGAGCGCTTGTGCTGGCTGCCGCCGTGGCCGATCAGGACCAGCGGGCGCGGCCCGGCGGCCTCGGCCGGGGTCCACAGGACCCCGGGCACCGGCTCGCGGGGTCCCTCGACCGTGAAGTCTCGCTCGGTGACGCCCCTCTCCGTCGTCTCGCTGGTCGTGTGCATCGGCTGGGGTCTCCTGGCGGCGGTCAGCGTCGAGGCGTGCGGACCGGGACGTGGGCGAGTGCCTGGCGCTCCCCCGAGCGCCAGCGGGCGGCGAGCCGGGACTCGACGTCGAACAGCATCGTGACGGGGCGGTCGGCGGTGTATGCCGGCCAGTCGGGGATGCCCGGGTGGTTGGGGTCGCCCGTGCGGGCGAACGCCAGCCACGCGGAGGACATCTGGTCGGCGACGCGGTGGGCGGCCGCGCCGGTGCCGGCGTAGGACCGGACCCGGCCGACGTTGTCGAACACCAGCGGGATGTCGAGCGTGTGGGGCGACATCCAGCGCCCGCCGCCGACCGGCGTGTCCCACACCAGCTCGGCGTGCCACACCCGGCCGCCGCCGCTGGCGGCCGCCTGGTCGGCCTTGCGGTCGGCGACGACCCAACCCCCCAGGCGCGAGTAGAGGTCGGTGGTGACGAGGAAGAACAGCTCGCTCGGCGACACGTCGGGATACAGGCGGGCGAACGCGTCGGCCACGTCGTCGGGCCGCTCGTCGTCGCGCAGCCAGCCCCGCAGCCTGGCCCGCAGGCCGGCGTCGTCGAGCGCGAACAGCGACGGGTCGGCACCACCGGCGAGGAGCGTGGTCTCGGTGCGGGTCGAGCAGATCAACAGCGGCACGGCGGCCGAGCAATCGGGCGCCGCCGGGTCCCACGGCGAGCGGGGGAGGTGGCGGCCGTCGGCCACGGGGCTGAACGGCGTCCGCGCGGCGCGGACGACCCGCCGGTAGGCGGCGACCAGGTCGCTCGCGGGCGCGGTGCGGGCGGCCTCGACGTCGCCGCCGAGCTCGGCCAGGAACCGGTCGGCGTAGCGGCCCGCTCGCGTCGTCGAGCGCCTTCACGTGGACCCCGCTCTGCACGATCGCCCGGTGGAACAGGCCGAACGCCGCGGGCATGCCCATCAGGACGCACACCTTGGCGCCGCCGCCCGACTCGCCGAACACGGTCACGTTCCCCGCGTCGCCGCCGAACGCGGCGATGTTGTCCCGCACCCATGCCAGCGCCAGGACGAGGTCGAGCATGCCGGCGTTGCCGGAGTCGGCGCCGGGCCGGTGCAGGAAGCCGAACACGTTGAGCCGATGGTTCAGCGTCACGACCACGACGTCGCCCCGCTGGCACAGCCGCGTGCCGTCGTACAGCGGTGACGAGCCCGACAGGCTGCTGAAGCCGCCGCCGTGGAGCCACACCATCACCGGCCGGCGCCCGCCGTCGTCGACCGCCGGCGTCCAGACGTTGGCGACGAGGCAGTCCTCGGACATCGGCGTCGTGTCGCCGGGGTCGATGTCCTCGCCCCGCGACGGCTGCGGGCAGCGGGGACCGTAGGCGAGGGCGTCGCGCACGCCGGCCCAGGGTTCGGGCGGCGACGGCGCCTCGAAGCGCCGCGCGTCGCCGTACGGCACGCCCTTGAAGACGGCGATCCCCTCGCTGACCGCCCCTCGGACCCGTCCGGCGGTCGTGTGTGCCACGGGGGCGCCGCTCGTCGGCTCCTCCATCGGTCCCCTCCAGCCGGGCCAGCCCCCGGCCCTGGTACCTTAACCGGCGTGGCGAGGGGCTCCGCCGACCGCCCGCTGCCGCTCCGCGGCCTGCGGGTCCTCGATCTAGGCCGGATCTACCAGGGGCCCTGGTGCGGGACGTTGCTCGCCCTGGCGGGGGCGACCGTGATCAAGATCGAGGCGCCCGGTGGCGACCCGGCCCGGGGGCCGGCCGGCGGCACGACCGTGCCCTTCGCGCTGCTCAACTCCAACAAGTACGCCATCACCCTCGACCTCAAGTCCGACCGGGGTCGGGCGCTCTTCCTCGACCTGGTGCACGGCGCCGACGTGGTGATCGAGAACTTCGGCCCCGGCGTGATGGAACGCCTCGGTGTCGGCCCCGAGCGGCTGGTCGCCCTCAACCCCCGCCTCGTCTACGGCGGCGCCACCGCGTACGGCATCGACGGCCCCGACCGCGACCAGCTGGGCATGGACGTGACCATCCAGGCCTACTCGGGCGTGATGAGCGTGACCGGGTTCCCCGGCCAGCCGCCGGTCAAGGCCGGCGTGGCCTTCGTCGACTTCCTCGGCGCCGCCAACCTCTACGCCGGCGTCATGACCGCCCTCTACGAGCGCGAACGCACCGGGCGGGGCCGCATCGTCGACGTGGCGATGGTCGATCTCGTGTACCCGACGCTGGCCTCGAACCTGTCCCAGTACTACCGGGACGGCACCACGCCGCCGGCCGGCAACGGCCACGGCGGCGCGGCGGTCGTGCCCTACAACGTGTTCCCGACCGCCGACGGCCACGTGGCGATCATCGTGATCACGGCGGAGCAGTGGCGCAAGCTGTGCGCCGCCATGGGCCGCCCGGAGCTGGCCGACGACGAGCGGTTCCGCAGCAACGGCCGCCGCTACCACAACCTCGAGGCGCTGGAGGACGAGATCCGCGCGTGGACCACCGCCCACCCGCGCGACGAGGTGGTGGCGGCGCTGGCCGAGGCCCGGGTGCCGGCGGCGGCGGTGCGCCAGGTGGCCGAGGTCGTCGAGGACCGGCACCTGCACGAGCGGGGCGCGCTGCGGCGCGTCGACCACCCCGACCTCGGCGAGATGGTCGTGCCCCACAGCCCGCTGCGGTTCCGGGGCAGCGAGCCCGAGCCGCTGCGCCCCAGCCCGGCGCTGGGCGAGCACAACGCGCTCGTGTACGGGGAGTGGCTCGGCCTCACGCCCGCCGAGATCGAGCGGCTGGCCGACGACGGGGTTCTCTAGGTGACCGATCCGGCGGGGTTCTCCCTGGCGCCGGAGGTCGAGGAGCTGGCGGACGCGGCCCGGCGTTTCGCCCGGGACGTGCTGGCCCCGGCCGCCCGCGACCACGAGCGGGCCGGCCGCTGGCCCGACGCCGTTCTGGCCGTGCTCGACGGCTTCGCGCTCGGGTTCGATGGACCTGCGGGACGGCGCCGGCGGGGGCAGCGTCGCCAAGGTCGTGCTGCTCGAGGCGCTGGCCGCGGGCGACGCCGGGGGGCTGCCCGCGGCCGACCGGCCGGGGCTGGCCGCGGGCGCGGTGGACGCCTGCCCGGACCGGGAGCGGGCGGCGGCCGTGGTCGCGGACGGCGCGGCGCTGGTCGTGGGCGGGGACCCCGACCGGGTCGCGTGGGCCCCGGCCTGGCCGCCGCTGCGCTGGGCGTGGGTGTCCGCGGGCGACACGCTGCGGCTGGTGGAGGTCGCGGCCGAGCCCGAGCCGGTCGAGGCGCTGGCGTTCGCCGCCTCGGGCGGCGTGAGCGCAGCGCTCCATGACACCGCCGGGGCGGGGGAGTGGGCGCTCCCGCCCGGCGGCGGGCTGGCGGTGCGGGGGCGGGCCCGGCTGTGGGCCGCGGCGGTCGCCGTCGGCGTCGCCCAGGACGCGCTCGACGCCACGGTCGCCTACACCACGGACCGGATCGTGTTCGGCAAGCCGGTCGCCCACCACCAGGCCAACGCCTTCGACCTGGCCGCGCTGGCGACGCGGGTACACGGGGCACGGCTGGCCGTGCGGGATGCGGCGTCCACCTACGACGCGGCCGGGCCGGACGCCGGGTTCTGGGCGACCCAGGCGTGGCTGGAGGCGACCGAGGCGGCGGTGGCGGTCAGCGAGGCCGGCATCCAGCTGCTCGGCGGCCACGGCTTCCTGGTCGATCACCTGGCCGAGAAGCGGTTCCGCGAGGCCCGCATGCTCGGCCTGCTCGCCGGCGGGCGCGACGCGGCGCTCGACGACCTGGCGGCGGCGATGCTGGACGTGCCCGACCCGCTGCTCGGCGGAGACGCCCCGTGATCGGGCTCGACCCGGCCAGCCGGGAGATGGTCGCCGAGCTGCGCGACCTCGGGCGGCGCTACATGCGACCGATGGGCCTCGAGGCCGACCGCACCGGCGACCCGCCCCCGGCCGACCACGAGCTCTACCGGTTGTGCGCCCGCCAGGGCGGCCTCGTCAGCCGGACGGTCGAGCCCGACGCCGACGGCTGGTCGCCGACCTGGCAGCCGTTGCGGGCGCTGCTGATCGCCGAGGAGAGCGCCTACTGGGACCGGGGCGTGGCCCTGTCGCTGCCCGGCCCCGGGCTCGGCGGCGCGGCGCTGCGCAGCACCGCCACGCCCGAGCAGCGCGAGCGCTTCCTGGCGCCGTTCGCGGATAGGTCCCGGGCGCACTGGGGCGCGATGGCGATGACAGAGCCCGGTGCCGGCAGCGACGTGGCCCGCATCCAGACCCGGGCCCGGCGCGACGGCGACGGCTGGGTCCTGCGCGGGCAGAAGATGTTCTGCTCCAACGGGGCCCGGGCCGACTGGGTGGTCGTGTGGGCGACGGTCGACCCCGACCTCGGCCGGGCGGGCCACCGCGCGTTCGTCGTCGAGCGGGGGACGCCGGGGTTCGAGCTGCTGCGCGTCGAGCACAAGATGGGATCGCGCGGCTACGAGACCGCCAGCTTCGCCCTCGACGACGTGCGGGTGCCGGCCGACAACCTGCTGGGCGGCGAGGAGTCGTACGCGGCCCGCCGCGGGTTCAAGGGGGCGATGGCGACGTTCAACCTGACCCGCCCGATCCACGCCGCCCAGGGGGTGGGCATGGGCCGCGCCGCGCTCGACCTGGCGCTCGACCTCGTGCGGGGCGACTTCCCCGCCCAGGGGACCCGGCGCCAGCGGGCGCTGGAGCGGCTGGCCGAGATCCGGCGGGGGCTGCAGACCGCCCGGCTGATCTGCCTGCACGCGGTGTGGCTGGCCCGCCAGGGCCGGGACAACGCGCTGGAGGCGGCGTACGCCAAGCTGTACGCGCCGCCGATCGTCTACCGGGCCGTCTCGACGGCGCTCGACATCTTCGGGGAGGCCGGCGTGCGCCGCGACCACATGATCGAGAAGCTCTATCGCGACGTGAAGATCCTCGACATCGGCGAGGGGACCCAGCAGGTCCAGCGGCTGGTCATCGCCCGCCGCCTGGTCGGCCTGCCGTCCGAGTGATGACCGAGCGAAGCGAGGTCCGTGAGCACACCGGCCACCTGCCGCTCGCCGACCTCCGGGTGGTCGACCTGACGGTCGCCCGGGCCGGGCCGACCTGCGTCCGCCAGCTCGCCGACTGGGGCGCCGACGTCGTGCGGGTCGAGCCGCCCGCCGCCGGCGGCGAGGGCCCGGTGGGCCAGCACCGGGGCGGGTCGGACTACCAGAACCTCCACCGCAACAAGCGCTCCCTCGGCCTCGACCTCAAGGCGCCGGGCGCACGCGACGTGCTCTACCGCCTGGTCGACCGGGCCGACGTGCTGGTCGAGAACATGCGGCCGCCGGTCAAGGCCCGCCTCGGGTTCGACTGGGAGACCGTCCACGCCCGCAACCCGCGCCTGGTCTACGGGTCGATCTCGGGCTTCGGCCAGGACGGGCCGTACGCGGAGCGGGGCGGCGTCGACCAGATCGCGCAGGGCATGGGCGGGCTGATGAGCGTCACCGGGTTGCCCGGGACCGAGCCGACACGGGTGGGCATCCCGGTGTCGGACCTGTCGGCCGGGCTGTACCTGGCGGTCGGCATCCTCGTCGCCCTGCACGATCGCGAGCGCACCGGCGTCGGCCGCTGGGTCCAGACGTCCCTGGTCGAGGCGATGGTGGCGATGATGGACTTCCAGGCGGCGCGATGGACGATCGACGGCGACGTGCCGGTCCAGGAGGGCAACCACCACCCGACGCTCGTGCCGATGGGCTGCTTCGCCTCGGCCGACGGCTACGTGAACATCGCCGGGCCCGCCGGCCGGCTGTTGCGGGCGTTCTGCGACGCCATCGGCTTGCCCGACCTGCCCGACGACCCCCGGTTCAGCTCGGCGGGCCGCCGCTCGCGCCACCGCGACGAGCTGAACGACCTGGTCGCCGCCCGCCTGCGCACCCGGACCACCGCCGAGTGGGTCGAGATCCTCAACGCCGCCGGCGTGCCCTGCGGGCCGGTGTACGCGATGGACGAGGTGTTCGCCGACCCCCAGGTCGAGCACCTGGCGATGACGGCGCCCGTCGACAACGCCGCGCTGGGGCCGCTGACGCTGGTCCGCAACGCGGTGCGGATGACCGGCGCGGGCCCGACCGTGCGGACGGCCGCGCCGGGCGCCGGCAGCGACACCGGGGACGTGCTCGCCGAGCTGGGCCTGGGCCAGGACGAGATCGCCGAGCTGCGCCGGGCCGGCGCGATCGGCCAGGAGGCGTTATGACAACCACCTACGACACCGGCACCGACATGCTGCTCGCTAGCGCCGACGACGGCATCGCCACGCTCACGTTCAACAACCCGGACAAGCACAATGCCCTGTCCCGGGAGATGCAGGCCGCCCTGCCCGCCGCGCTGCGGGCGCTGGACGGCGACCCGGACGTGCGGGTGATCGTGGTGCGGGGGGCGGGCGACCGGGCGTTCGTGTCGGGCGCCGACATCTCGGAGTTCGGCGAGCACCGGACGACGCCCGAGGCCCGGGCCGGCTACGACCGCGGCCAGGGTGACGCGGGCCGGGCGTGGGCTGCGGTGGGCAAGCCGGTCATCGCGATGATCCGCGGCTACTGCATCGGCGGCGGCCTGCTCACCGCCCTGCGGGCGGACATCCGCATCGCGTCGCAGGACGCCCAGTTCGCGGTCCCGGCCGCCCGCCTGGGCCTCGGCTACCCGCTGGCCGGCGTCGCGGCCCTGGCCGACGTCGTCGGCGCGGCCGGGGCGGCCGAGATCCTGTTCTCGGCCCGGCGCCTGAACGCCGAGGAGGCGCTGCGCCTGGGGCTGGTCAACCGGGTCGTGCCGGTCGCCGACCTGGCCGCCGCGGTCGACGACCTGGCGCGCCAGATCGCCGCCAACGCCCCGCTCACGGTGGCGGCGTGCAAGGCGGCCCTGCGCGAGCTGGGCCGGCCCGTCGAGCGGCGCGACGTCGAGCGGGTGGCGACGATGGTCGAGGCGTGCTTCCGGTCCGAGGACTACCGCGAGGGCCAGCGCGCCTTCGCCGAGCGCCGCCCGCCCGAGTTCCGGGGGGAATGACGACGCCGCGCTATTGACGAGACGTCAACCCGCTGCTACCAGACCCACCAGTCCGTCAATTGCAGTCAGCACTGGCGGCAATTGCAGTCAGCACTGGCATGGTCGGCCGCGATCGACTAGACCACCACCCGACGTAGCCGGAAGGGGGAAGGTTTGGCTACTAACGGGGAGTCTGGTCTGCGCGCGCGTTCCGCGACCTACGCCGGCCTCTTCATCGTCACGCTGACGACGCTGATGTACGAGATCGTGCTGACGCGGATCTTCAGCGTGGCGATGTGGTACCACTTCGCCTTCGTCGCCATCTCAGTGGCGCTGTTCGGCCTGACGGTGGGCGCGCTCATCGTCCACCTGCGGCCGCAGTCGTTCGTGGACGCCAAGGTGAAGCGGCAGATGTGGCGTTTCTCGCTGGCGTACGCGGCCAGCGTCGCCGTGGCGTTCTGCATCCAGCTCTCCATCCCGTTCCTCCCGAGGCTGACGATGGCCGGCGTCGTGTCGGTCATGCTGACCTGCGTCGTGATCTCGGTGCCGTTCGTGTTCAGCGGCATCGTGGTGGCCCTGGCCCTGACCCGCTTCCCCCGGCGGGTCAACCGCCTGTACGCCGCCGATCTGGTGGGGGCCAGCCTCGGGTGCGTCCTGCTGGTCGTCGCCTTCAACTGGCTCGACGGGCCCAGCCTCGTCATCGCCATCGGCGCCCTGGCTGCGGCCGGCAGCCTGATGTTCGCCGTCGACGCCGGCCTGCGCGGCGGCAAGGTGCTGTCCGTCCTCGTTCTCGTCGCCCTCGTCGGGGTCACCGCCGCCAACTCGTACCGGCACTCGCAGGGCAACCCGTTCATCCGCATCGTGTGGGCGAAGGAGACAGAGGACCCGCTGCACACCTTCGACCGCTGGAACGCCTTCTCGCGCATCACCGTCGACGGCCAACGCGAGGACGTCGGACCTCCGACCGGCTACGGCATGAGCCCCACGCTGCCCCCCGACATC
This sequence comes from uncultured Acidimicrobiales bacterium, assembly GCA_963830865.1. Lineage (GTDB taxonomy): Bacteria > Actinomycetota > Acidimicrobiia > Acidimicrobiales > VFJN01 > ZC4RG19. The sequence goes on from CAWHNU010000009.1 coordinate 524,860, forward strand.
GTGCTCCCGCAGATGCCGATGGTCATCGACGGCACCGCCGGCACGATGATCACCGGCTACGACGGCAGCGACGAGGCCACCGACTTCCTCCGCTACGACATCACGAACCTCGGCTACTACGCGCTCGAGGAGGCCGGCTTCGATCGCTCCGCCGTCATCGGGGTCGGCGGCGGTCGCGACGTGCTCGCGGGCCTCGAGTTCGGCGCCGACGACGTGACCGGCATCGAGATCAACGGCAACACCCTCGACCTCATCACCGACGAGCTCGGCGACTACACCAACCTCGGTGCGGACCCGCGGGTCCACCTCGTGAACGACGAGGCCCGCTCGTGGCTGACCCGCACCGACCAGCGGTTCGACGTCATCCAGATCTCGCTCATCGACACGTGGGCCGCCACCGCCGCCGGCGCCTTCGCACTCTCGGAGAACTCGCTGTACACCACCGACGCGTGGGACGTGTTCTTCGACCGGCTCGAGCCCGGCGGCGTGCTGTCGGTGTCCCGCTGGTTCACGACGAAAGTCGGCTCCGAGCCCTTCGAGACGCTGCGCACGGCGTCGCTGGCCTCCGAGGTGCTGACCCGGCACGGCGCCGAGAATCCGCGTGACCACGTTCTCATCTACGAGGGGGCACCCGGCCAGTACGGCGCCACCGCGGCCACGATCCTCGTCAGCCCCGAGCCGTTCACCGCCACGCAGCTGGCCACCACCGCCGAGAACGCCGCGCGGCTCGGGTTCCGCCCGGTGCTGACGCCGACCGAGGTGGGCGACCAGCGCTTCGCCGACATCGTCGCCCCAGGCGGCCCCGACGCCGGCCTCGCCCAGTTCGACCAGGATCTGTCGCCTCCCACCGACGACCGGCCGTTCTTCTTCCAGATGGCCTCGCTCGGCACGTTCCTGTCGGGCGAGGGCTTCTCGGACGACCTGGTCTTCCGGCCGGTGCTGGTCCTCGGCTCGCTCGCCCTCGCTGTGCTGCTGCTCGCGGCCGTGTGCATCGGCGGCCCGCTCGTCCACATGGGCCGGCGCACCCGCCACGCCGGCATGGCGCCCTTCTACCTGTACTTCGCCGGCATAGGGCTCGGGTTCATGCTGATCGAGTTCTCGCAGCTCCAGCGCCTCAACACGTTCCTGGGCCACCCCACCTACGCCCTGGCGGTCGTGCTGTTCTCGTTGCTGCTGTTCAGCGGAATCGGCAGCATGCTCGTGGAGAAGGTCGTCGATCCCGACCGGCCGCGCTCGTTCCTCGTCCCGATCGGGGTGCTGCTCGGGATCATCGTCCTGTTCCGGTTCGTCACCGTGCCCGCCACCGACGCGATGGCGGGCGGCACGACGTTCGAGCGGGTGGGCACGGCGGTCGCCCTGCTGGCGCCGCTGGCGCTCGCCATGGGCATGCCGTTCGCCATCGGCATGGGCGTCGCCTCGCGGCGCGCCGGGGCCCCCACCGCGTTCCTGTGGGGCATCAACGGGGCGATGTCGGTGGTGGCCTCGGTGTTCGGCGCGCTGCTCGCGATGTTCTTCGGCATCAACGTCACGTTCGGGGCCGGGTTCGTGGCCTACGCGGTTGCCGCGCTGGCGCTCGTGCTGATCGTCCGCGGCCTGGTCCGGGCGTCGCAGCGAGCGCGCCGCCGTGGCCGCCGTCCGGGGCGCGCCCAACGGCGACGGTGAGGGTGACGGTGACGGCGCCGCCGACGAGGAGACGACGACGACCGGGACCGAGCGCAAGGACGACGGCGTGCGCGCGCCGGCGAAGGCCTGACCGGGGACGGTCACGCCAGCCAACCGGCCGTCGACGGTCACGCAGGTGATCTCCATGCGGGCGATCGTGCCGCATGGCGAGGGGCTTCGTCTCTAACTGGCCATCAGATGACCGGTTTCGGTCGTACTGTCGTGGAAGGCAACGAATCCACGACGCGAGGAGACCGCCATGCTCAGCCGCACGGATTACCCGGCCGGAGTGCCCTGCTGGATCGACGTGGTCGAGACCGATACCGACGCCGCCTCTGCGTTCTACGGCGACCTGTTCGCCTGGACCTACGAGACCCGCACGCCCGACGGCGCGCCCCAGAGCTACGCCTACGCCCGCCGCGACGGACTCGTCGTCGCCGGGGTCGGCGGCCCGCCTTCGGAGGGCGAGCCGACCGGGTGGACCAGCTACGTGCGGGTCGACTCCGCGGACGAGACCGCGGCGGCGGTCACCGCCAACGGCGGCCGGGTGGTGATCGCGCCCTACGACGTCGGCCCCGCCGGGCGGGTGGCCGTCTGCGCCGACCCCGAGGGTGCCGTGTTCGGGCTGTGGCAGGCCGGCGAGACCCGGGGCGTCGAGCTGGTCAACGCCGACGGCTCGTGGAACTTCAGCGAGCTCCACACCGCCGATCCCGCGGGCGCCGAGCGGTTCTACGGGGCGGTGTTCGGGTGGACGCTCAACCCGTTCAGTTTCGGCGGCGGCCAGCAGGCCGGCTTCTGGGCGGTCACGGGCTACGGGCAGTTCCTGGCCGACAGCGACCCCGAGATCAAGGAGCGCCAGGCGGCCGCCGAGGCGCCCGATGGGTTCTGGAACGCCGTGGCGATCATGCAGCAGATCGACGCCGGGGCCGGCGACCAGCCGCACTGGACCATCACGTTCGCCGTCGCCGACGCCGAGAAGGCCTACGCCAAGGCGATCGAGCTGGGCGCCACCGAGGTCGTCCCGCTGTTCAACACCGACTACACCCGGCAGGGCATGGTGCGCGACCCGCAGGGCGCGGCGTTCACGCTCAGCGAGTACCGGCCGCCAGCGGCGAACTGACGTCCTCCGGCTTTTGTACGCGGAATTGGTCGCCAGGGCGACCGTTTCCGCGTACAGAACGCCGGGCTCAGGCGTCTTCCAGGATCAGCAGGCCGTTGTGGGTGTTGGAGGTCGGCAGGTGCGTGGCCCGGTAGACCTCCCGCACCCGCGGGGCCAGCGCGCCGCGCATCACCAGCCACATGACCAGCTCGATGCCCTCGCTGCCCGCCTCGCGCAGGTAGCGGATGTGGGGGATGGCGGCGACCTCCTCCGGGTCGGCCACCAGGCCGTCGAGGAACGCCGTGTCGAACTCGGTGTTGATCAGGCCGGCCCGCTGGGCCTGGAGCTGGTGGGACATGCCGCCCGTGCCGAAGACCACCACCCGCTCGTCGGGCTCGTAGGCCTCGACCGCCCGGCGGATCGCCTGGCCCAGGCGATAGCAGCGGTGGCCCGTCGGCGGCGGGTACTGGACCACGTTGACGCACAGGGGGACGACCCGGCACGGCCAGGCGTCCGGCTGGCCGAACATGACCGTGAGCGGGACCGTGAGGCCGTGGTCGACCGGCATCTCGTTGACCAGCGTGAGGTCGAACTCGTCGAGGATCAGCGACTCGGCCAGGTGCCATGCCAGCTCCGGGTGGCCCGCCACCACCGGGACCGGGCGGGGTCCGTAGCCCTCGTCCGCCGGCGGGAACCGCTCCGCCAGGCCCAGGGCGAACGTCGGGATCAGCTCCAGCGAGAACGCCGACGCATGGTCGTTGTAGACGACGATGCAGGTGTCGGGCCGGGCGTCGGCGATCCAGTCGCGGGCCCGGTCGAGCTTGGCGAAGTACGGCGCCCAGTACGGCTCGGCCGTGCGGCCCCGGTCGACCGCGGCGCCCACGGCCGGCACGTGCGAGCAGCCGACGCCCCCGACCACCCGGGCCATCAGCCCTCCCCGGGCTCGGCCCAGCGCGGCTCGCCGTCGGGTTTGCGGCCCCCGGTCAGCATCATGCGGGCGAACTCGTCGGCCGGCATGCCCGTGTGCTCGCCGGCCAGGTCCTGGAACGTCATGCCGTCGCAGGCCGCCAGCTTGTACGTGTAGTAGACGTTGCCGCCGACCTCCAGCAGCCGCAGCCAGTCCCGCAGCAGGACCGCCGACCGCTGCTCGTCGTCGAGGGCGAAGCGGTCGAGGTACGCCGGCTCGTCGGCCAGGAACTCGACGCGGTTCTCGGCCCCGTTGAGCGACATCAGGAACTTGTTGAGCGCGTAGCCGCGGCGGGCGCGCCGCCCGTCGAACACGATCGTGCCGGGGATGTCGTCGTAGTCGCGCGTGCGGCCACGCTAGCATCCTGTCGACAAGATTGTTCACAATGCCGGCCCTGATCCACGGGCGATGATCATCGACTGCCACGGGCACTACACGACCGCTCCCCACCAGCTCGGCGACTACCGCGCGGCCCAGGAGGAGGCCCTCGCGGCCGACCCCGGCCACGTCGGCGAGAAGGGGACGGTGGCGATCTCCGACGACGAGATCCGCGCCAGCCTGGAGGGCGCGCAGCTCCGGCTCCAGCGCGAGCGGGGCACCGACCTGACCCTGTTCTCGCCCCGGGCCTCGTGGATGGGCCACCACCTCGGCAACGCCCACACGAGCCGGTTCTGGACCGAGCACTGCAACGAGCTGATCCGACGGGTGTGCGACCTCTACCCAGCCAACTTCGCCCCCGTGTGCCAGCTGCCACAGTCGCCGGGCGCCCCGATCGGGCCGTCGGTGGCCGAGCTGCGGCGCTGCGTCGACCAGATGGGCTTCGTGGGGGCCAACCTCAACCCGGACCCGTCGGGCGGCTACTGGGACGGCCCGCCGCTCGGCGACCGCTCCTGGTACCCGCTGTACGAGGCGCTGTGCGAGCTGGACGTGCCGGCGATGGTGCACGTGAGCGCGGCCTGCAACCCCGCGTTCCACACCACCGGCTCGCACTACCTCGGCGCCGACACCACCGCGTTCATGCAGCTGCTGACCTCGGACGTGCTGGCCGATTTCCCCGACCTGCGCCTGGTCATCCCCCACGGCGGCGGGGCCGTGCCCTACCACTGGGGCCGCTTCCGGGGCCTGGTCCAGGACATGGGCAAGCCGCCGCTGGACGAGCTGGTGCTCGGCAACGTGTGGTTCGACACCTGCGTCTACCACCAGGCCGGGATCGACTGCCTGCTGGCCGTGATCCCGGCCGACAACGTGCTGTTCGCCTCGGAGATGGTGGGCGCGGTGCGGGGGATCGACCCCGAGACCGGGCACCACTACGACGACACCCGCCGCTACCTCGACGCCGCCGCGCTGACCGGCGCCGACCGGGCCAGGATCTTCGAGGGCAACGCCCGCCGCGTCTATCCCCGCCTGGCCAAGGAGGCCGCGCCGTGACCGGTCGCCCCGTCGTCGTCCGCACCGTCGAGCGCCCCGACCCCGCCACCGTCGCCGCCCTGGGCGCGCTCGGCACCGCCACCGTGCACGAGGCGATCGGTCGGCGGGGGTTCGCCGGGCCCGACCTGCGCCCGATCCAGCAGGGCGCCCGGCTGGCCGGGCCGGCCGTGACCGTGTCGTGCCACCCGGGCGACAACCTCATGGTCCACGCCGCGGTCGAGGTGTGCCGGGACGGCGACGTAATGGTCGTCACCACGACCGCCCCCTCGACCCACGGCATGTTCGGCGAGCTGCTGGCGACGTCGCTCCTCGCCCGGGGCGTGCGGGCGCTGGTGATCGACGCCGGCGTGCGCGACACGGCCGAGCTGCGCGACCTGGGGTTCCCCGTCTGGGCGCGCCACGTGTCGTGCGAGGGGACCGTGAAGGCCACGCCCGGGTCGGTCAACGTGCCGGTCGTGCTGGGCGGGGTGGTGGTGGCGCCGGGCGACGTGGTCTGCGGCGACGACGACGGCGTGGTGGTCGTGCCCCGCGACGAGGCCACCGCCGCGCTCGACGCGGCCCGGGCCCGAGTCGCCCGCGAGGACGCCACCCGCGCCCGGCTCGCCGCCGGCGAGCTGGGCCTCGACATCTACGGCCTGCGGGACCGCCTGGCCGAGCTGGGCGTGGAGTACCGCGAGTGACCGGCGGCCCGCGCATCTGCGTGTTCGGGCTGGGCGAGGCCGGCTCGCTCCTCGCCGGCGACCTGGCGGCTGCGGGAGTGGAGACAACCGGCTACGACCCGGCCCCGGTCGCGACCCCGCCGGGGGTCGAGCGCCACGACGACCCCCGGAGCGCGGCGGCCGGGGCCGACATGGTGCTGGCGGTGACCGCCGCGGCCGACGCCACCGGCGCCCTGACCCAGGCGCTCGACGCCATCCCCCGGGGCGCCATCTACGCCGACCTGGCCACGGCGGCCGCCGGGCTCAAGCGGCGGCTGGCGGCGCGCGCCGCCGGGACCGGCATCGAGTTCGCCGACGTGGCGCTGATGGCCCCGGTGGCCGGCTCCGGCCTGCGCACCCCGGCGCTGGCCTCCGGTCCCGGTGCCGGCCGGGTGGTGACGGTCCTCGGGCCGCTCGGCATGCCGGTCGAGCACGTCGGGGACGAGCCCGGCGCCGCCGCCACCCGCAAGCTGCTGCGCAGCGTGGTGGTCAAGGGGCTCACCGCCGTCGTGATGGAGTCATTGCGGGCCGCGGCGGCCGCCGGGCTCGCCGAGGAGACCTGGGACAACATCGTCGCCCAGCTCACCGCGGCCGACGAGGATCTGATCCGCCGGCTGGTCGCGGGGACCGAACGCCACGCGGCCCGCCGGGTCCACGAGATGGAGGCCGCCGCCGAGCTGCTGCGCGAGCTGGGCGTCGAGCCCACGATGACCGAGGCGACGACCGAGCACCTGCGGGCGGTGGCCGCCGACGCCGCGACCGTCCCCGCCGTGCCGGAATGAGCCCCGTCGCGTTATCTACGCGGAAATGGTCGCTGTGGCGACCGCTTCCGCGTAGAAAACGCGAAATCGGGGCGAGGCAGCGCCGGCTCAGGTGCGGTCCTCGAACGCCTCCCAGTGCCGCAGCACGTCGATCACCGACGCCAGGTGGTCGCGCATCGCGACCTCGGCGGCCGGACCGTCGCCCGCCACCACCGCCTCGACGATCGCCCGGTGCTGGGCGAGCGACTCCTCGGCCCGCCCCGGCACCAGCGCCAGGCTGAACTGGTGATGCACCGCCCGGTTGCGCAGGTTGGCGACCAGCTCGTCGGCCACCCGGTGCCGGGCGATCGTGCACAGCGCGCCGTGCAGCTGGCGGTTGAGCGTGGAGTAGCCGACCTTGTCGTCGTGCGCGACCGCGGTGACCATGTCGGCCAGCAGCGACCGCAGCCGCTCGCGATCGGCGTCGCACGCGCGCTCGGCCGCCAGCCCGGCGACCAGGCCCTCGAGCGCGGCGCGGGCCTGGGTGATCTCGATCGCCTCGGCGACCGTGATGCGGCGCACCGTGGCGCCCCGGTTGGCCTCGCGCCGCACGAGGCCCTCGGAGTCGAGCTCGGCCAGGGCGGCCCGGATCGCGGCCCGGCCCACGCCGTAGCGGTCGGTGAGCTGCAGCTCGATCAGGCGCTCGCCCGGCGGGAACGTCCCCCGGAGGATGTCGTCACGGAGCCGGTCCGCCACTGGCGCGGTGATCACGGATGACGGCCTAGATCGTCAACAGTATTGTGCACAACACGCCAGCGTAGAGGAGGGGCATGGCGGACCGCACGAAGGTCGTCCTGGTGGGGGAGGGCGCCATCGCCCGCCAGCACATGGCCGCCCTCGGCCGCATCGACGACGCCGAGGTGGTCGCCGTCGTCGGGGGCGACGCCGGGGCGACCGCGGCCTTCGCCGCCGAGTTCGGCATCGCCCGCCACGGGCTCGACCTCGCCGCCGCCCTCGACGACCCCGCCGTCGACGCCGCGGTGCTCGCCAGCCCGACGCCGCTGCACGCGGCGCAGGCCATCGAGGTCATGGACGCGGGCAAGCACGTGCTGGTCGAGATCCCCATGGCCGACTTCCTCGCCGGCGCCGAGGCGGTCGTCGCGGCCCGGGAGCGCACGGGCCTGACCGCGATGGTCTGCCACACCCGCCGGTTCAACCCGAGCCACCAGTGGGTCCACCGCCGCATCCGCTCCGGCGAGTTCACGCTCCAGCACCTGGTGGTCACGACGTTCTTCCTCCGCCGCGAGAACACGAACGCCCTGGGCCAGCCCCGCACATGGACCGACCACCTGCTCTGGCACCACGCCTGCCACACCGTGGACCTGTTCCTGCACCAGACCGGCGAGCCGCCCGCCGCGGCCTGGGCCCAGCAGGGCCCGCCGCACCCCGACCTGGGCATCGCCATGGACATGACGGTCGGGCTCCGTTCGCCGCAGGGCGCGCTGTGCACGCTGGCGCTGTCGTTCAACAACGACGGGCCGCTCGGCACCACGTTCCGCTACATCGGCGACACCGGCACCTACGTGGCCCGCTACGACGACCTGGTCGATGGCCACGACCGGCCCGTCGACGTGTCGGGCCTGGGCGTCGCCGCCGACGGCATCGAGAACCAGGACCGCGAGTTCGTGGCCGCCATCCGCGAGGGGCGGGAGCCTGTGGCCGGCGTCGCCGCGTGCCTGCCGACGATGCGGGTGCTCGACCGGCTCGACAGGGCGCTGCACGACAAGTCGTAAGGACAACAGGGGGAACAGATGAAGGTGCAACCGGTCTGGCGGGCGCTCGCGCTCGCCGGAGTAATGGCGTTGGTCGTCGCCGCCTGCGGCGACGACGACGACGGCGACGAGGCCCAATCCGGCACGACCGAGGCTCCGGCCAGCGAGGAGATGACGAGCATCTCGGTGGGCGTGGTGCCCGTCGTGGACGTGGCCCCGCTCTACCTCGGCATCTCCAAGGGCTTCTTCGAGGAGGAGGGCCTCGACGTCACGCCGGTCGTCGCCCAGGGCGGCGCGGCGATCGTCCCGGCGGTCGTCAACGGCGACCAGGAGATCGGCTTCTCCAACGTCGTGTCGCTCATGCTCGCCCAGACCCAGAACGTGCCGGTGACGATCATCTCGCAGGGCATCCAGGCCACCGACGACGCGGACAACGACACCGCCGCGATCGCGGTGGCGGCCGACAGCGACGTCCAGGAGCCGGCCGACCTGGAGGGCAAGACGATCGCCATCAACACGCTCAACAACATCAGCCAGCTGACGGTCACCGCCGCACTCGACAGCGAGGGCGTCGACACCTCGACGCTCCAGTTCGTCGAGGTGCCGCTGCCCGACATGGTCGGCCAGCTCGAGGCCGGCCAGATCGACGCCGCCGGCCTGGTCGAGCCGTTCGTCACCACCGGCAAGGACGCCGGCATGCGCATGATCATCTACGACCGCGTGGCGACCGAGCCCGAGATGACCGTGGCGACCTACTTCACGTCGGACTCCTACCTGGAGTCGAACCCCGACCAGGTCGACGCGTTCGTCCGGGCGATGAACCGCTCGCTGGAGTACGCCACCGAGAACCCCGACGAGGCCCGGCAGGCGATCGCCGACTACACGGAGATCCCGCCCGACGTGCTGGAGCGGGTCGTGCTGCCGCTGTGGCAGACCGACCTCGAACCAGGCCTCGATCGAGAACACCGCCGGGCTGATGGTCGACCAGGGCATCGCGCAGTCCGAGCCCGACGTCGAGGCCCTGATCGCCCAGCGCTGACGCCAATCCCCGGGAGGGACCGCCATGCCGCGCACCGAACCACCGTTCCGGGCCGACCACGTGGGAAGCCTGCTGCGTCCGGCCGAGGTGCTCCGGGCCCGGGAAGACGCCGCCGCCGGCCGGATAACGGCCGGCGAGCGGCGGGCCATCGAGGACCGGGCCATCGCCCAGGTCGTCCGCATGCAGGAGGAGGTCGGCCTCCAGTCGGCCACCGACGGCGAGTTCCGCCGCGCCTCGTGGCACATGGACTTCATCTACCAGCTCGGGGGCGTCCACCCCGGCGACGACAAGCTCACGGTCGCGTTCCGGGACGAGAACGGCGAGCTGACGTTCGAGGCGCCGGCCCTGGTGATCGACGAGCGGATCTCGCTGCCCGAGCCGATCTTCGCCGACGACTTCGCCACGCTGGCGAGCCTGACCACCACGGCCACGCCCAAGCTGACGATCCCGTCGCCGAGCATGGTCCACTACCGCGGCGGGCGGGCGGCGCTCGACCCCGCGGTCTACCCGGACGTCGACCGGTTCTGGGACGACCTCAGCGCCGCCTACGCCCGCCAGGTGGCGGCGATGGCCGACCTCGGCTGCACGTACCTGCAGTTCGACGACACCAGCCTCGCCTACCTCAACGACCCCGCGCAGCGGGCCATGCTGACCGAGCGGGGCGACGACGCCGAGCACCAGCACCTGCGCTACATCCGCCAGATCAACGCCGCCCTGGCCGACCGGCCCGCCGGCATGCGGGTCACGACCCACATGTGCCGGGGCAACTACCAGTCCTCGTGGGCGGCCGAGGGGAGCTACGACTTCGTGGCCGAGGCCGCTGTTCGGCGAGCTGGCGGTCGACGGCTTCTTCCTGGAGTACGACGACGCCCGCTCGGGCGGCTTCGAGCCGCTGCGGTTCGTGCCGCCCGGGAGGATGGTCGTGCTCGGCCTGGTCACGACCAAGCGGCCCGAGCTCGAGTCGAAGGACGTGCTCAAGCGGCGCATCGACGAGGCGGCCCGCTACGTGCCGCTGGACCAGCTCTGCCTGTCGCCGCAGTGCGGCTTCTCGTCCACGGCCGAGGGCAACCGGATCACGTACGACGACCAGGTCGCCAAGCTGCGGCTGATCGTGGAGGTGGCCGCGCGAGGTCTGGGGCTGACGCCGCTTCAGGCGAAGTCGTAGAGCCGGGCGGGGTTGTCGACCAGGATGCGGTCGCGGGTCGGCTCGTCCGGCGCGAACTCGGCGAGGAGGTCGACGAGGTCGCCGTCGTCGGGCATGTGGCGGACGTTCGGGTGGGGCCAGTCGGTGCCCCACAGCACCCGGTCGGGTGCGGCGGCGATCAGCGCCCGGGCGAACGGCACGACGTCGTCGTACGGCGGCGGCCCGCCCTCGGTGAGCCGGTCGGCGCCCGACAGCTTGACCCAGCACCGCTCGTCGACCGCCAGGGCCAGCAGCGCCCGGAACGGCGGCTGGTCGACGCCCGCGGCCGCGTCGACCCGGGCCATGTGGTCGATCACGTACGGGCACGGCAGCCGGTCGAGCACGCGGGGCCCAGGCGGCCAGGTCGGCGGCGTCGAAGTGGCAGACGAGGTGCCAGCCCCGCTCGGCCAGCCGGGCCGCGGTGCGCTCGACGCCGGCGGGGTCGGGAGCGCCGCCGAGGTGGGCGACGAAGTTCACCCGGGCGCCCCGCACGCCGGCCGCGTGCAGCTCGTCCAGCTCGGGGTCGCTGGTGGCGTCGCCGATCATGGCCACGCCGGCGTGCCGGCCGCCGCCCCGGCGCAGCGCGTCGAGCAGCGCCGCGTTGTCGGTGCCGTGGCAGCTCGCCTGCACGATCACCGCCCGGGACAGCCCGAGGCGGTCGTGCAGCCGGACCAGGTCCTCGACCCCGGCGTCGGGCGGCGTGTAGCGGCGGTCGGGCGCGAACGGGAACCGGTCGGCCGGCCCGAAGACGTGGCAGTGGGCATCGCACGCGCCCGGCGGCGGGGTGAACGCCCGGGGCGGGTGCGGGTCGGGATGGGGCGGGGCGATCGTGCGGTCCACGCTGCTAGGTCTCCCGGGGGAACACGGTCCCGTCCATCAGCTTGCGGGCCGTGCGGATGATCCCGGCCCGCTCGACGACCGGCACGCCGTCGGTCCACGCGAGGTCGACGGCGGCGTCGAAGGTGCCCGACGGGTGCTCGACCGTGACCGCGCCGCCACCGTCGAGCCGGGCGACGTCCGCGGCCGGGCCCTCGCCCAGCAGTGCGGCGGTGGCGACGCTCACCGCGCCCAGCACGCCGATGGCCTCGTGGCAGCGGTGGGGGATGAACGTGCGGGTGGCCAGCGCACCCGGCCCGGCGGGCGGGGCGACCAGCGTGAGCTTGGGCACGGTCAGGTCCCGCACGTCGCCCAGCCGCATGAGCGGCCCGGCGGCCAGGCGCATCCGTTCGAGCCGGTCCCGTAGCCCGGCGTCTGCCTCCAGGTCGGCGCAGGTCTCGTACCCGGTCACGCCCAGGTCGGCCGCCCGGAGGACCACGACCGGCATGCCGTTGTCGATCAGCGTCACGGCCAGCCCGTCGATCCGGTCGACCGCCCGGCCGGTGGGGAGCAGCGCGCCGCACGACGAGCCGGCCACGTCCTCGAAGTCGAGCCGGATCGGCGCGGCCGTCCCCGGCACGCCGTCGATGGCGGCGGTGCCGTCGTAGCGCGGCCGCCCGTCCCGCAGGGGCACGATGGCGGTGGCGAGCCCGCCGATGTTGAGCATGCGGATGCGGACCTCGGCGTGGTCGCCGGCCGGCGCCGAGAGCAGGCCGCGCTCGAACGCGAACGGCCCCACCCCGGCGAGCAGGTTGCCGCAGTTCTGGCGGTCGGTGACGACCGCCTCGCCGACCACGACCTGGAGGAAGTGGTAGTCGACGTCGGCGCCGCCGGTGCCCGGGCCGACCACGGCGACCTTGCTGGTCAACGGGTGGGCGCCGCCCATGCCGTCGATCTGGCGGTCGTCGGGCGAGCCCATGACCCGCAGCAGCAGGTCGTCGCGGGCCGCGGGGTCGGCGGGCAGGTCCGCCGCCACGAAGTACAGGCCCTTCGACGTCCCGCCCCGCATGACCATGCATGGGATACCGTCGGCCACGGCGCCAGTGTGCTGTATGTTCACACGATTGTCGACAATCCGGAACTACACTGCGCCGCAGTCCACGGGCTCAGGGGGGAGCCGGAGATGCGCGATGAGGGCCTCCGCCCGAGGGCCCGGCGACGGGCCGAGGCCGCGGTGCTGCCGCTGATCGGCGTGGCGGTCGCGCTGGCGGCGTTCGAGGTCGCGCCCCGCATCGGGCTGCTGCCCCGGTCGACGTTCCCGCCCATGAGCGAGATCGTCACCGCCTTCGCCGACCTGGTGACCTCGGGCGACCTGTGGCCGCCGGTGCGGGACACGCTCGACTCGTGGGTCCGCGCCATCGTGCTGGCCACGCTGATCGGGGTGCCGCTCGGCCTGGCCATCGGGGCGAGCCGGCTCGGCATGCTGCTGACCCGGCTCACGATCGACTTCCTACGGCCGATCCCGTCGGTGGCGCTCATCCCCATCCTGGTGCTGGTGTACGGCACCAGCCCGTCGCTGAAGGTCGCGCTGGCGGTGTTCGGGGCGACGTTCCCGCTGCTGTTCCAGGCGATGTACGGCGTCGCCGACGTCGACCCGGTGGCCAAGGACACGGCGCGGGCGTTCGGCATGGGGTGGTGGACGCGGCTGCGGCGGGTCGTGCTGCCGTCGTGCGCGCCCTACCTGGCCACCGGGCTGCGGATCTCGGCGTCGATCGCGCTGATCCTGGTCGTGACCGGCGAGTACGTCGTCGGCCTGCCGGGCCTGGGCCGCGAGGTGCTGGTGACCCAGAGCAGCGCGGCCTACGACAAGATGTACGCGCTGATCCTGGCCGCCGGGCTCCTGGGCGTGGCCGTCAACCTGGCGTTCCAGGCGGCCGAGCGCCGGGTCCTGTTCTGGCACCCCAGCCAGCGGCCCGCGGAGGGCGCCGCGTGACCCGGTCGCGGGCCGGCCGCGTGGCGCTGCAGGCTGTCCTGCCGATCGCGCTCGTGGCGCTGTGGTGGTGGACGTCGGCGGGCAGCACGGAGGTGTTCTTCCCGCCGCTGTCGCGGATCGTCGACCGGCTCCGGGAGGACTGGCTGTTCGAGCAGGTCGGCACCGACCTCGTGCCCAGCCTCACCCGGTTCACGGTGGGCTACGTCCTGGCGGTCGCCGCCGGGGTCGGCGTGGGCACGGTGATCGGGCTGGCGCCCCGGCTGCGGGCGGCGAGCCAGCCGGTCAGCGAGTTCCTGCGCTCGATCCCGCCGCCGCTGATGCTGCCGTTCGTCCTGGTGGTGATCGGCATCGGCGACGTCTCGAAGGTCGCGCTGATCGTGCTCGGCGCGGTGTGGCCGGTCCTGCTCAACACGATCGACGGCGTGCGGGGCGTCGACCCGCTGATGCTCGACATGGCCCGGAGCTTCCGGTTCGGGCGCTGGACCCGGATCGGCCGGGTCGTCCTCCCGGCCGCCAGCCCCAAGATCGTCGTGGGCATGCGGACCGGCCTGTCGATCGGCCTGATCCTCATGATCATCAGCGAGATGCAGGCGAGCACCAACGGGCTCGGGTTCCGGGTGCTCCAGGCCCAGCGCAGCTTCGACTCGGCGGGCACCTACGCCGGGGTGATCGTGATCGGCGTGGTCGGCCTGGTCGTCAACCTGGGGTTCCTGGCGGCCGAGGCCCGGATCATGCGCTGGCACCGAGGGGCGCGGGGCCATCTGGAGGACGTGGCCGCCCGGCGCGAGCCGAGCGACGTGCCGGTGGTGGTGGCGTGACCGTCCTGGAGATCGACCGGGTCGGCAAGACCTACGGCCGCGGGCCCGACGCCGTGACGGCCATCGACGAGATCACCTTCACCGCCCAGCCGGGCGAGCTGCTGTGCATCGTCGGTCCGTCGGGCTGCGGCAAGACGACGCTCCTGCGCTGCGCCTCGGGCCTGATGGCGCCGACGACCGGCGCGGTGCGGCTCGACGACCGGGTGGTGACCGCGCCGCCCCGGGCGATGGCGTTGGTGTTCCAGGACTACAGCCGGTCGCTGCTGCCGTGGATGACGATCCACGACAACGTCGTCCTGCCGCTGAAGGCGGCGCACGTCGCGCGGGCCGAGCGGGAACGCCTGGCGACCGAGGCGCTGGCGTCGGTCGGGCTCGGCGACGACGGCCGGCGGTACCCGTGGCAGATGTCGGGCGGCATGCAGCAGCGGGCTGCGATCGCCCGGGCGCTGGCGTACCAGCCCGAGATCCTGCTGCTCGACGAGCCGTTCGCCTCCGTGGACGCCCAGACCCGGGCCGACCTCGAGGACCTGCTGCTCGAGGTCTGGTCCCGCACCGGCGTGACCGTGCTGCTGGTCACCCACGACATCGACGAGGCCGTCTACCTCGCCGACCGGGTGGTGGTGCTGTCTGCGTCGCCGACCAAGGTGCGCAAGACCATCGCCGTCGACCTGCCCCGCCCCCGGGACCAGATCGCCACCAAGGAGATGCCCGAGTTCGTCCGGCTGCGGGCATCGGTGTTCGCGCTGATCAAGGCCGAGGGCGGGCGGCGGGCCCCACAGGACCGGGTCGCACGGGACTCGGAGTGACGTCGCTGTCGCTGCGGGAGCGGCTCCGGGCCGCGCTGCCGGCCGCCATGAAGGCCCGCGACCGGGACGCGGTCGCCGCCCTGCGCTCGGCACTGGCGGCGATCGAGAACGCCGAGGCCGTCGCGCCGCCGCCTGCGGCCCCCCTGCAGGACGGCGTGATCCCCGGTGCGACCGCCGGGCTCGGCTCGGGCGAGGCCCGGCGCATCGACCTGTCCGACGAGCAGGTCGCGGCCATCGTCCGCGCCGAGGTGGACGAGCGCCGGACGGCCGCCGACGACTACGCCCGTGCCGGTCAGGCCGAGCGGGCGGCCCGGCTCACCGCCGAGGCGGACGCGCTGGCCCGGCACCTCGACGCCTGATCACCCGCCCGCCGCCCGGCGCAGGCGATCGGCGAGGGCGACCAGCGCGGCCCGCAGCTCCGGGGGCCCGTCGACCTCGAAGTCCTCGTCCAGGAGCGCCAGCCAGCCTGCCAGGTCCTCCGGGGTGTCGGACCCGGCCTCGTAGGTGCAGCGGCGGTCGTCGACGGCCTCCACCGCGCCGGCGCCCGCCGGCAGGCGGGCGATGACCCGCTCCGCCGGGGCGTGGACGGTCACCCGCGCCCGGAAACGCCAGGTCGCCTGGGCGAGCCCGGCGGTGACGTGGTCGGCGAACGAGCCGCCCGGCGCCTCCCGGGGGACGAAGGGCGGGCCGAGCGCGTTGGCCGGCAGCGCGATCCGGTCGGCGCGGAACGTCCGCCAGCCGGCGCGACCGGCGTCCCAGCCGACGAGGTACCAGCGGCCCCGGGCGTGGACGACCCGGTGGGGCTCGACGGTCCGCACGGACCCGTTGCCGTCGTGGGCGCGGTAGTCGAAGCGCAGCGCCCGGTGATCCCGGCAGGCCGCGGCCAGCGTCGCGAGCAGATCGGGCTCGACGGCCGGGCCCCCGCCGGCGCCGGGGCCGGTGAGGGTGAGCGTCGCCGCGTCGACCGCGTCGACCCGGCGCCGGAGGCGGGACGGCAGCACCTGGTCGAGCTTGGCGAGCGCCCGTCGGCTGGCCTCGTCGATGCCGACGATCGCGGCGCCCTCGGCCAGGCGGAGGCCGACCGCGATCGCCACCGCCTCCCGGTCGTCGAGCAGCAGCGGCGGCATGTCGGCGCCCGCGCCCAGCCGGTACCCCCCGGCCCGGCCGGGGACGGCGTCGACCGGGTAGCCCAGGCGCCGGACCCGCTCGACGTCGTTGCGCACGGTCCGGGTCGTCACGCCGAGGCGTTCGGCCAGCTCCGGCCCCGTCCACTGGGGCCGGGACTGGAGCAGGGCGAGCAGCCGCAGCAGCCGGTCCGAGGTCGCCAACATCGCCCGCCAGTGTGACCGATAATGCGGAACGGGACGTTCCGCATGCGTCGTCGCGTTTCGTCCCCGGAAACGGTCGCCACAGCGACCGTTTCCGGGGACGAAACCTCAGTCGGTGAGGCCGGCCTCGTGGGCGACGATGGCGAGCTGCACCCGGTTGGTCGCGCCCACCTTGACCAGCAGGCGGGAGACGTGGGCCTTGGCCGTCGCCTCGCTCATGTACAGGGTGGCGCCGATCTCGGCGTTGGACAGGCCCCGGCCGAGGGCGGCCAGGACCTCCGACTCACGCGCCGACAGCGTCGCCAGGCGGGCGCGGGCGGCCTGCCGGCGGTCACCGCGGCCGTCGGCGGCGAAGTGGGCGATCAGGCGGCGGGTCACCGTGGGCGACAGCATCGACGCGCCCTGGGCCACCACCCGGACCGCCTGGACCAGCTCCCTCGGCGGGGTGTCCTTGAGCAGGAAGCCCGCCGCGCCCGCCTGCAGCGCGCCGAACACGTGGTCGTCGAGGTCGAACGTCGTGAGCACGATGACCGCCGGCGCCGGGTCGAGCGCGCGCACCGCGCCGGTGGCGGCGATGCCGTCGAGGCGGGGCATGCGGACGTCCATCAGCACCACGTCGGGCCGGCACCGGCGGGCGGCGGCGGCCGCCTCCGCGCCGTCATCCGCCTCGCCGACCACCTCCAGGTCGTCGGCCGACTCCAGGATCATGCGCAGGCCCGCCCGGACCAGCGCCTCGTCGTCGACGATGAGCACCCGGATCACGTCGCCGGCGCTCCCCTCGCCGACGCGCTCGGCGGCGTCGAGCCCGCCGCCGGTCCACGGAACCCACGCCGCCACCCGCCAGCCGCCGCCCGGGGTCGGGCCGGAGGTCAGCCGGCCCCCTGCGAGCCGCAGCCGCTCGCGCAGCCCGACCAGGCCCGCCCCCGACCCCGGTAGCGCGTCGCCGACGGCGCGGGGCGGCGGGTCGTTGCCGACCGTGATCGTGAGCCCGTCGGCCGTCGCCGCCGGTCAGCTCGACGACCGCCGCCGCGCCCGGGGCGTGCTTGTGCACGTTGGTGAGCGCCTCCTGGACGACGCGGTAGGCGGTCCGGGCGAGGCCCCCGGGCAGGTCGGGGACGTCGGCGCGGAGGGTGGCGTCGACGCCGGCCGCCCGCGACGACTCGACCAGCCGAGCGATGTCGACCGCCTGCGGCGACGGCGCCAGCGCGTCTCGGCGCCGCGCCCTCACGCAGCACCCCGAGCACCGACCGCAGCTCCTCCAGCGCCTGCACCGCCGTCTCGCGGATCAGGCCGGCGGCCTCCTCGACCCGCTCGGGGCCGACGCCGGGGTTGACCTCCAGCGCACCCGCGTGCAGTGCGATCAGCGACACCTTGTGGGCCAGTACGTCGTGCATCTCCCGGGCGATGCGCGCCCGCTCGCCCGCCCGCGCCTGCTCGGCCCGCAGCTCGCGCTCGGCCTCGGCGCCCTCCGCCCGTGCCCGCAGGGAGCCCAGGAGGTCGCGCCGGGTCCGGGTGTAGATGCCGAGGCCGACGACGGCCAGCACGGTGGCCGTCGCACGCCACCAGGGGACGGGCGCTGACATGGCCGTCGTCCACCCACTCGGGCACGGCGAAGGCGACGGAGCCGGCGACGACCAGCGCGGCCAGGGTGAAGGCGCTCCCCACCAGGGTGGCCGCGGTGTAGAGCGCGACCGCCGCCGGGACGCCGGTCGGCCGAGAGCGCCACGGTGGCGACGTTCACCGCGGCGACCGTCGTCGGGTGGCTGCGCCGCCACCACAGGGCGGCGGTGCCCACCAGGCCGGCGGCGACCGCCACGGGGCGGGGGAACGGCGACCAGGCCGACGGGCCGTCCGATGCCGCCACGGTGAGGTAGGCGCAGACCACGATGGCCACCACGTCGGCGGCGCGCCCGAGATCCCGGCTGCCCAGCCGCTCGATGCGCTCCCGGAGCGGACCCATCGGCTCACGTTACGGCGCGGCCCCCGCCGCGCCGGTAGCGCCGATCGTCGATGTCCGGCCCGCCGGAACAGCGACCTTCGTCGGGGGTGCGCGGACACCCGCGGCCGATGCCGGCGGGGCCCGGCGCGGGTCACCGTCGGGGCATGACCACCCCCGTCCCCACCCGGCCCGACCCCGGCGACGACGCCGTCGCCGTGCGGGCCCTCGACCTCGTGAAGGTCCACGGCCGCGGCGAGACCGCGGTGCGGGCGCTCGACGGCGTGAGCGTCGAGGTGCCCGCCGGCCGCCTGACCGCCGTCATGGGCCCGTCCGGGTCCGGCAAGTCGACCCTCCTGCACTGCCTAGCCGGCCTGGACACCCCCACGTCGGGCAGGGTCCTGCTCGGCGACACCGACCTGTCGACGCTGGGCGACACCGCCCTCACCCGCGTGCGCCGGGAGCGGCTCGGCTTCGTCTTCCAGGCATTCAACCTGCTGCCGACCCTGACCGCCCGGGAGAACATCATCCTGCCGTCCCGGCTCGCCGGCACGCGGCCCGACCCCGCCTGGCTCGACGGGGTGATCGCCGCGGTCGGCCTCGGGGACCGGCTGGCGCACCGGCCGTCGCAGCTGTCCGGCGGCCAGCAGCAGCGGGTGGCGGTGGCCCGGGCGCTCGCCACCCGCCCCCGGGTCGTGTTCGCGGACGAGCCCACCGGCAACCTCGACTCGCGGGCCGGGCACGGCGTGCTGCGCCTGCTGCGCGAGTCGGTCGACGCGCTCGGCCAGACCGTGGTGATGGTCACCCACGACCCCACGGCCGCCGAGTGGGCGGACGCCGCCCTGGTTCTCGCCGACGGCCGCATCGTCGACCGGGTCGCGTCGCCCACGGCGACCGCGGTCCTCGACCGGCTGACGGGGCTCGGAGCATGAGCGTGGTCGCCTTCTCGCTCGCCTCCGCCTGGCGCCGCCGGCGCCGGCTGGCCGGCACCGTGGCCGCCGTGGTCCTCGGCGTCGCCTTCCTGTCCGCCACCCTCGTCGTCGGCGCCAGCGCCCGCGCCGGGTTCCGGGACACGTTCGCCACCGCCGACGCCGGCATCGACGCCTACGTGCGGTCGTCCGCAGCAGCTCACCGGCGGTGAGGTGAACACCCGCCCGCCGATCCCCGCCGCGCTGGTCGGCGACGTGGCCGCCGTGGACGGCGTGGACGCCGTCGCCGGCCTGGTCGAGGGCTCGGCCCAGGTCGCCGGGCGTGACGGCCGGCCGCTCGACGGCGGCCGGCCCACGACGCGGGCCGAGGGCTGGGTCGAGGCGCCCGCGCTGACCGGCTGGCGCCTCGCGGCGGGCCGCGCCCCCGGACCGGCGGCGAGGTCGTCGTCGACCGGGCGATGGCCGAGCACGCCGACCTGGCGGTGGGCGACCGGATCCGGGTCCTGGCTCCCGCGCCGCTCGACGCCACCGTCGTCGGCGTCGCCACGTTCGGCGGCGAGGACTCGATGGCGAACGCCAACCTCGTCGCCTTCACCACGGCGGAGGCGCAGCGCCTCCTCCTCGGCTCGCCCGACCTCGTGTCCGCGGTGCTCGTCGCCGGGGCGGGCAGGGTCGACCAGAGCGACCTGGCCCGGCGTGTCGGCGCGCAGCTGCCCGCGGGCGTCGAGGCGCTGACCGGTGCCCAACTGATCGCCGACCAGCAGTCCGACGTGGAGGACGACCTGCTCTCCGGGCTCTCGACCGGGCTGCTCGCCTTCGCCCTCGTGGCGCTGGTGGTCGCCGGCTTCGGCATCGTCAACACGTTCACGATCCTGGCGGCCCAGCGGGCCCGCGAGTCGGCGCTGCTGCGGGCGATCGGCGCGACGCGGCGGCAGGTCCTGTCGGCCACGCTGGTCGAGGCGCTGGCGGTCGGGCTCGCCGGCTCGGCGCTCGGCGTCGTCGCCGGGCTGGCGCTCGCGTCCGGACTGCTGGCCGCCACCGCCGCGCTCGGCCTCGACCTGCCGGTCGACGGCCTCGTCCTCACCGCGGGCGACGTGCTGGTGGCGGCGGCGGTCGGGGTGGCGGTCACGCTGGCCGGCGCGGTGCCGGCCGCCTGGCGGGCGTCGCGGGTCGCTCCCGTCGCCGCGCTGCGGGAGGTGGCGGCCGAGGATCCGACGCCGTCGCGGTCCCGGACGGCGGCCGGCGCCGCCGTCGCGCTCGCCGGCGCCCTGCTCGTCGTGGCCGCCGGCGGCGGCGCCCTCGGCTCGGCGGCCGTCGGGGCCGTGCTGCTGCTCGCCGGGCTCGTGCTGCTCGGCCCGGCCGCCGTGCGGCCGGTGTGCGCGGTGCTGGGCGCCCCGCTGGCCCGGGGCGTGGACGGCGACCTGGCGATGCGCAACGCGGTGCGCAACCCCCGGCGCAGCGCGGCCACCGCCTCGGCCCTGCTGGTCGGGGTCGGCGTCGTGAGCCTGTTCACCGTGTTCGGGGCGTCGGTGGCGCGGTCGCTCGACGAGGCGGTGTCCCGCGCGTTCGCCGGCGACCTGGCCGTCGTGCCGGCGTCCGGCGGCGCCGGGCTAGCCCCCGACGTCGTCGACCGGGTGTCCCGGCTGCCGGAGGTCGACGCGGTGGCCGGCGTGGGCCGGGGCCCGGCGGTCCTCGACGGCCGCCAGGACGACCTCGCCTTCGCCGACCTCGCCGCGCTGGGCGCGGTGCTCGACCTCGACGTCACCGCCGGCGACCTCGGCACCGCGGCGCACGGGGGCCTGGCGGTGTCGGCGCACTACGCGGACGAGCGGGGCTGGGCGCTCGGGGACCGGGTCCGGGTGGGCTTCCCCGACGGCACTACTGCCGACCTGGTGCTCGCCGCCGTCTACGACCGCGAGGCGGTCGTGGGCGAGAAGGTGGTCGACCGGTCGGTGTGGGCCGCCCACGCCGGCCAGGTCGCCGACGAGGTGGCGGTGGTCGCGCTGGCCCGCGGCGTCTCGCCGGGGGCGGGGCGCGCCGCGGTCGAGGCGGCCACGGCCGGGGCCGGTGCCCCGCTGGTACGGGACGAGGCCGGCTTCGTGGCCGCCGAGGTCGCCCAGGTCGACGGCGCGCTGCGGGTCGTCTACGCCCTCCTGGCGGTGGCGGTCGTCATCGCCCTCATGGGGATCGCCAACACCCTGTCGCTCTCGGTCCACGAGCGCACCCGCGAGCTGGGCCTGCTCCGGGCGGTCGGCCAGACCCGGCCCCAGCTGCGGGCGATGGTGCGCCGGGAGTCGCTGCTGCTGGCGGCGTTCGGCGCGGTCGGGGGTGTCGGTCTCGGCGTCTACCTCGGCTGGGGCGTGGTCCGGGCGATCGACGCCCGGGCCGACATCGCCACGTTCTCGCTGCCGGTGCTGCCGCTCGCGGGCCTGCTCGCCGCCGGGGCGGCGGTGGGCGTGGCGGCCGGGATCGTCCCCGCCTGGCGGGCGGGCCGGCTGGCCGTGCTCGATGCCGTCGGCGGGCGGTCGTAGGCTCCGTCGCCAGCCGGCCGGGAGGTTGCCCGTGGGGAACGACGTGGTGGAGGAGGTCGACGGCTGGGCCGGCCGGGCCGAGCGGGTCAGCCCGGACAGTTCGCGGACGCCGTGCTGGCCGCGCTGGACGGGTGAGGCTACGGGCCCCACGTTTCTGGCAGCGCTCAGTGCCATAGCGGTACGGATTCGCTGTCAGAAGCTCGGGGAGGCCCAGCAGCCACGTTTCTGGCAGCGCTCAGTGCCATAGTGCCAGAAGCCGGCCAGCCGGCCTCTAGCTCGGGCTGGCCGGTCCCGCCAGCCACCAGCGCACGGCCTCGTCGGCGACCGGGGGCGGCACGGTGTGGCCGCCGTCGAACTCGCGGAACAGGACGTCGTAGCCGGCGCCGACGAGCGCGGGCACGAACGAGCGGCTGCAGGCGTCGATGGGCAGCACCGGGTCGGCGGTGCCGTGGGACACGAAGATCCGGGGCCGGCCGACCAGGTCGGGCGCGACCAGGAAGCCCGGCGAAAACGCCAGCACCGTCGGGAACACGTCGCCGTTGCTGAGGCCCACGGACAGCGCGTAGGACGCGCCGTCCGATACGCCGCCGACGGCCAGCCGGTCGGGGTCGACGTCGACGTCCAGCCGGTCGACCAGCGCGTCGAGCGCCCGGTCGAGGAACGCCACGTCGGGCCCGAAGTCGCCCGCGGCGATCAGGTCCCAGGTCGACGGGTGGCGCGAGTCGGGCGCCACCAGCACCACCCCGTAGCGGTCGGCCGCGGCCAGCACGGCCCGGAGGTGGCGGCGGCCGCTCCCGCCGGCGCCGTGGAGGAAGACGAGTACCGGGGCGCCGGCCTCGGCGGTGTCGGGCACGTAGAGCTGCCCGTCGCGGTCGCCGCCGACGCCGAGGTCCTCGTCGCGCCCGTCGTCGAACCCCCGGTGCGACACCGTGGGGGGCCGGGGCGCGAAGCGCAGGCGGGCCACCGATCTCATCCGGACTTTGTAGCTCTCGCGGGGTTTCGTTCACGGCCGGTTAGCGGCCGCTCCGCACCTTGATGCCCGTACGACGAACGGAGGTCACCGTGGGCACGACAGGCGGACGACACGGGGGGCGGGGGGCGCTCGGCGCCCCGACGACGGCGCGGCGGCTGGTACGCAGCGCCGACCAGCTGGACATCGTGGTCGAGCTGTTCGATGCGGACGTGATCGACGGGCAGGTCACGCCGAGCGGGCCCGGGGCCGCCATGCGGCTGACGTTCGGGTCGCAGCACACCGTCGAGCGGACCTTCGTCGGCCCGGCGCCGACGCCGCCGATCAACGGGGTGAACCACATCGCCGCCGGGGCCAGCCTCGTCGTGGTGCCGATCGCCGCCACCTTCCCCTTCACGGTGGACGGCGTGCTCGGCGCCGCCGAGGGCACCGCCGGGCTGGCCGGGCAGGCGACCGAGGGCGAGCCCGACGGCAGCGTGACCGCCGTCGAGGCGCCGACCGGGCTGTGGCTGAGCCCCGTGGCGCCCGCCCGGTTGGTCGCCGCCCGCGACCCGCTGACCACCGGTGACACCACCGAGGTGTGGGTGGCCAGGCTGGAGCCGACCGGCGGCCCGGCGCCGCTCGACGTCGCGGCCATCGACCATTCGGACGACGAGCTGCTCGCCACCCAGCGGCCCGACCTCGACGCGCGCATCGACATCGGCAAGAACAGCACCGCCCCCGACACGCCGCTGTCCGCCCGCCGGCTGTGGCTCACGTCGTCCGGCGCCTTCGCCGACCTCCACGGCGAGTGGACCGGCGGCGTGGCGCTCTACGACCACCTCATCGCGGCCGGGCGCGACGTCCACATCGAGTTCCAGAGCCTCGGCTACCTGCTGCCGTTCGGCCACCGGGCGGCGATCGCGGACGTGTCCGAGCGGGTCGTGCTCGACGACGCGGGCGGCGGCCAGACCGCGGTGATGCAGGCCACCAAGTTCCTCGTCATCATCGACCCGGTCGTCACCACGCCCCGCGCCGGCGCCCGGCTGCTCGGCCGGGGGCTGCCGTTCGCCAGCCTCACGGCGTCCGCCAGCGAGACCACGCCGATCAAGCTCGTGGGAGTGGACGACGCGGGCGGTGGCGAGATCGACGGCGTCTCCGACCTGCGGACCGTCGGCCCCCGACGACGACCTGATGGTCGACTACGTCGCCGTCG
This sequence comes from uncultured Acidimicrobiales bacterium, assembly GCA_963830865.1. Classification (GTDB taxonomy): domain Bacteria; phylum Actinomycetota; class Acidimicrobiia; order Acidimicrobiales; family VFJN01; genus ZC4RG19. Next base: position 548,770 of record CAWHNU010000009.1, read on the forward strand.
ACCGCGGCGGCAACGACGTGTCGTTCTCGCTGCCGGCGACGTTCATCGACGACGAGTTCGCCTACGGGACCGGCGCCGACGACTCGCCCGCGGCGGCGGTCGCGGCCGCCAACACCGAGGCCCGGCGAGCCCGCCGGGAGGTCGACCTCGGCGGCCAGCGGGTGACGTTCGCCGACCCGTTCACCCCTGCCAGCCAGCCTGCCCGGGCGACCCACCGGTTCCTCCTGGCCTGGGACGGCGTCGACGCCGCCGCCAGCCAGGGCGACCTGATCGGCGCCCAGTCGCCGGCGGCCTTCGGCGTCCTCGAGTCCGCCGACGTGGTCCACGAGATGGCCGGCTCGGCCACCGGCGCCACCGGCGAGACCGTCGACGTCAGCCACCACGACCGCTGGCTCCAGAACGGCAACGAGCGGCGGCAACTTCGACCTGGCGTTCCTCAAGCTGGGCCGCAAGGTCTCGTCGCTCATCGGCGGCGGCAGCGCGGTCGGCGGCGTCGCCCAGCTCGACCTCCTGGCCAACGTCTACAACCAGTCGGCCGGCGCGGGGGTCGACCCCGAGCCTCTCGACGACGCCGTGGACCCGACCGACCTGCTCGGCGACGCGTCCAAGATCATCGGCAACATCCTGCTGTCGGCGGTCATCGAGGCGATCGAGGTCGGCGTGCCCGGCGTCGACATCCCGGGGACGACCTTCTCCGAGGACGGCCTCACCGTCGAGTTCACCTACTGCCCGACTCTGCACGACCTGGACGCCGTCGGGTTCCGGACGACCGGCCAGACCCGCTGCTGCGTCCACATCACCACCACCGCCTCGATCGACGACGGGATCGAGGCCGGCTTCGAGACCGAGATGCGGGTCGAGAACTTCTTCCTCGACTTCCCGCCGCTCATCCGAGCCCCCGATCGTCGGTGGCCGACTTCGAGTCGATCGTCGGCACGATCAGCTCGGACGGGTCCACGTCGATCGTGCCCACCGTCCGCTCCTGGGACTTCTCGGGCGCGATCTCGATGCTCATGGCGCTGGTCGACAAGCTGGGGATCGGCAACATCGACCTCAAGATCCTCGGCGACCTGATCGACATCGACAGCTCGATCAACCTGCCGGACATCTCGCTCGGCGTCGCCGAGATCAAGAACTTCGCCATCAACCTCGGCGTCGAGCTGCCGCTCGGCCCCGGCGACGGGCAGCTCTCAATCGGCATCGGCTCGAAGGCGAGCCCGCTCGACATCGACGTCCTGATGTTCGGGGCCACGTTCTGGCTCGACATCCGACCTGGGCTTCAACGGCGGCGGCCCAGCCCCCCGCCCTGACCACGTCGATGGGGCTGTCGGTCTACTGGGAGATGCTCGACTTCGACATCGTCGTCGTGTCGATCAGCTTCGCCCTGCGGCTCTCGGCCGACTGGAAGGTGTCCGGCGGCGAGGTCGTCTTCACCGGCGCGGTGTCGCTGGAGGGCGAGATCGACGTGCTCGGCCTGATCTCGGTCAGCGCTGCGCTGATCGCCAGCCTGCGCTACGAGTCGGCGACCGAGCTGATGGTGCTCAAGGGCACGGTCACGTACTGCGTCGACAGCTTCCTCGGGAAGCTCACCAGCGGCACCGTGCCGATCGGCGAGACCGAGATCGAGCTGGGCGACGGGCAGAGCACGGCCCGGGCCGCCCTCGGCTTCCCCGCCGCGGGTGGCCGGTCCTCCTTCTCCGACCGCTACAGCGAGCCCGTCTGGGCCGACTACTGCGACGCCTTCGCCTGAGCCGCGACCGGTCGCAGCCTCCCCACCCACCCTCTCCCGAGAAGGTCCCTGACATGCCCATTCACCATCTGGTCGTCACCCCCCTCCCCAACGGGCGCAGCGGCAACACGCTGTTCCTGTCGGTCCACCTGTCACCCCGGCTGCGGGACAAGGGCGTCCTCGCCGACTACCCGGACGTCGCCGACTGGGGGACGTTCGTCACCACCGGCCCCGGGCTCGTGTTCCAGCCGCTGATCAACGGCGCGGTGCGGCCGGGTGTGACGGTGGCGGTCACCTCGCCGCCGGTCGACCCGGCGGTCTGGCGGGCGGTGTTCGGCGACCCGCCGACGGCGGTGCAGGTCGAGCCGTTCGCGTTCCTCGACCGGACGCGGCCGAACGTGACCGCGATCGACTCGGGCGAGCTGTCGCGGCAGATCATGGCGCTCGTGCGGTCCCTCTCGGCCCAGGGTGCCGCCGGCGCCACGAAGGCGGACGTGCTCGCCGCCGCCGGCGCCCTGTTCGAGGACACGCTGCCGCCGGCCCGGGACTTCTTCGGCCCGGTGGGCAACGGCGAGGACCCCTCGCCGCCGTCGCCCGAGTTCCACGACCAGCTCGGGCCGCTGTGCGCCCACCCGTTCCTCATGCGGAAGCTGGGCCTGGTGTTCGACCTGGAGGTCACGCTCCCGGCGGGCGCGGGCGCGGTCAACACGATCGCGGTGCGCACCAACTGGCCCAGGCCGCGTCGGCCTCACGGCCCACGACGAGGCGCCGATGCGCGTCGCCGTCGACGTCGACTTCAAGGCCCGCGTCGACCTCACCGACTTCCGGGTGTCCGACTGGTTGGCGCTGGGCGGCTCGAAGTACGCGGTCGGCCAGCTCGATCTGATCAACGCCGTGCACCAGATCGACCAGATGATCGACGACCTGGCGGTCGCGCCGACGGAAGACTCGCCGATCGAGGTGCCGGCGATGCTGGAGAGCGGCCTGTCGGTCATCTGCGGCGACCTCGGGGACGTGCTCCGGCGCCGCTTCGCCCGCCAGCGGGACATCGAGAACGGCATCGACTCCTGGCTGGGCGGCGCCGCCACGCCCCCGCCCGTGCTGTTCGCCGAGGACATCACGGCTCGGTTACCGCTGCGACGTCGACGACGAGGTCGCCCCCGGGTTCCTCTCACTGCACGACCGGCGGGTCCCGGCGGGGTACGGGTTCCCGCGGGACAAGACCCTCGAGGTCGTGCCACCCGACGACGAGGGCTGGGGGTCGATCGCGCTCGACGACCGACGGAGCCGAGAACCGCCGGCCCCTATCCACGAACGTCACCTACCAGCAGGAGGGCGAGCCGGACGTCGACAAGGTCGAGCAGCACGACGAGACCGAGTGGCGCCTCGAACGACCACGTCTTCACCTGGGGCGGCTGGAGCCTGTCCACGCCCCGGGTCGGCAACAGCACCACCGGCCGCGGGACCGTGAAGCGCCGCGAGGTCAACGTCCCGGCGCCGGGCAGCCCGACCCAGCTCGTCGTCGACTACGCCCACGTCAACGGCACGCTGCCCAAGCTGCGCTACGGGCGGACCTACACGCTCCGCGCGGTGCGTCGACCTCGCCGGCAACGGCCCGACGCTGGCCGATGTCCCCCCGCCCGACGCCGAGGCGCCGCCGACGCACTTCGGCCGGCTGGCGCCGCTCGTGGCGCCGCTGCCGGTGCGGCGTGCGTCGCGGCCCGACCCCGGGGTCGGAGACCTGCCCGACGTGCTGGTGATCCGCAGCGAGTTGGAGGACGAGGACCGGGAGGTGGCGCCGACCGACCGTCTGCTGTTCCCGCCCCGGATCAGCCAGAGCCGGCTGGAGCGCCACGACCTGCCGGCCGGCGGCAACGACCCGGCCTCGTACGCGCTGATCGCCGAGCGCGACGTGCGGTCGCTCACCGACCAGACGCTGGTCGACCCCGCGACCAGCGAGCTGGTGGCCGGGGCGGCCATCGTCGACGGCGACGTGACCGCCGGGCCGACCAAGCCGGCGGTGCTCTACCTCGCCGACCCGGTGGCGGGCCACGCCGCGTTCGTCGGCCTGCCCGGCGGCGACCTGGCCCGGCCGGTCCTCGTACCCTACGGCACCTGGCCGGACGTCGAGGCCGTCCAGCTCGAGCTGCGGTCGGGCGAGGGCGCCCCGCGTGCGTCCCGGGCCGAGCGCCGGGTGACGGTGCGCCTGCCCAAGGGCACGGTCGCCACCGCAGCGCTGGTCACCGCGCCCGACGCCGCGCTGCTCGACCACATGGCGCTGGCCCAGGGCCTCGACCCCGCCGGCGCGCACCGAGGCCCGGCGGGGGCTCAACCCGATGCTGTCGCCCCGCCGGTTGGTCACGCTCGTGCATGCCACACGGCTGCCGCTCGACGCCCCGCTGTTCGGCCTGATGACCGCCACCCGCGTCGACGTCGGCCAGACAGACGTCGTCATCGACGGCATCCTCGGCGTGCACCGGGCCACCACCGAGCACGTCGTGATCCGGTCCCGCTGGGTCGACACGATCGACGACCCGACCGACCCGGACCATCCGGAGGGCCCGTTCGAGCGCATCACCAAGCGGGTCCTCAGCGACGTCCCGTTGGCGCCCGAGAGCGAGGACGGCACGGCCGAGGAGCTGACCGCCACGAGCTTGGAGCTGGGCGACACGAAGCGCCGCTCCGTGCGGCTGGTCGCCGAGGGGTTCAGCCGGTTCAGCCGCTACTTCACCGAGCGCATCGACTTCGTCATGGGCGCGGCCGGGCAACACCCTGTCGCTCCACGACGAGGGCGTCGTGCCGGCGTCGGTGACGCTGGCCCGCCAGGACGGCAGCGAGCGCTTCACCCGTGGCGTCCACTTCGACGTGAACCGGGACGGCGAGCTGACCATCCTCGACGACGGGGCCATCCCGCAGGGGACCGTGTGCCGGGCCGAGTTCATCCCCCGGCCGGTCAGCCGGCTGTCGCTGGAGGCCTCCAGCGGCCAGGACTTCGTCGCCGACGTGCCGGCGTCGACGGCCCCCGACCTGCCCTCGGTCACCGCGGTCGTGCCGGCGTTCGCCCGCCAGGTGACCGAGACCGACACCAGCATCACCGTCGACCACGACGGGCGGGTGCTGCGCCTGCACCTCGCCCGGCCGTGGTTCTCCAGCGGCGACGGCGAGCTGCTGGGCGTGGCGATCGACCCGCCCGGCACGCCGGACCCGGTGTTCACCCGCTGGGGTCGGGACCCGCTGACCGAGGGCGCCGGGCCCTCGCTGGCGGTGGCGACCGCGCACTTCCCCGCGGCCAGCGAGGTGGCCGCCGCGGTCGACGGGCGGTTCGACGTCGCCGGCCACGAGGTCGCCTACGACACCGACCGCCAGCTGTGGACGGCGGACGTCCACGTCGACGCCGAGATCGGCTACCGGCCCTTCGTCCGGCTCCACGTCTGCCGCTTCCAGCCGCTCGCGGTCCTGGACCAGCACCTCTCGCCGACGGTCGACCTGGAGCCCCTGCGGCTCGGGGCGGAGCGCCAGGTCGAGGTCGCCCAGGTGGCGGAGGGCCAGGCCAGCGTGCGGCTGTCGGGCCCGGACAACGTCAACGTGGTCACGGTCGTGCTCCAGGAGGCCGACCCGCAGGTCGCCGACCCCGACCTCCGTTGGCAGGACGTCCGCACGACCGTGCTGACCCGCGGCGGCACCACGGCCGCGGCGGTGCACGCGGGCGTCGTGGACATCTCTGGGACCGGGGCCGAGCGTCGGCTGGTGGTCGAGGACGCCGAGCCGGTGACCGTCGAGGCCGACGGCGCGCTGACCGACGCCACCGTCGTCGCCTACCGCGAGGTCATCGAGATCCCTGCCGGGTGGTGACCGGGGCGCGCCAGTCGGCCGCGTTGCGCATCAGGATCTGCGTGGCCGGCTCGGCGGGCGCCCCGAACTCGGCCAGCATGCCGGCGAGCCGGTCGACGGAGGCGGAGCAGGCCGACCGGTCGCCGGCCTGCATGTGGGCAGCCACCGCCAGGCGGTGGGCCCGCTCGGCGTAGGGATCGGACGCCAGCACCTGGGCCGCCAGGGTGGTGGCCGCGTCGGCGGCCCCCCCGACCAGCTCCAGCTCGCCGAGCGTCACCGCGGCGTCGGCGAGCCGGGCCTCCAGGTGGCGGGACAGGTGGTCGAGGTCGGCGACCCGGTCGAGGTCCGCGAGGGGTCGGCCCTGCCACAGCCCGGCCGCCGCCCGCAGGCCTTCGATCCGGCGGGCGGCGTCGCCCTGCCGGCGGGCGGCCTCGGCCCGGGCCAGGTGGTCCTCCGCCTCCCACAGGTCGACCTCCAGGCCGGGCACGTCGGCCAGCTGGAGCTGCTGCGTGTCGCCGCGCAGGAAGTAGGGCGCCGAGCCCTGGCCCCGGTCCGGTTCGAGCACCCGCTGGAGGTGGCGGAGGGTCACCCGCAGGTTGGCCCGGCCCCGGCCGGGGTCCAGATCGGGCCACAGCACGTCCACGACCCGGTCGCGGCTCACGGTGCGCTCGGCCACCAGCAGGCTCAGCAGCTCCCGCACCCGGGTCCGGTGGATCTCGGCGGCGTCGCAGACGACGTCGTCGAGGCGCACCTCGAGCGGTCCGAGGACCCGGATCCGCACGTTCGCCTTCGGCCGGGTCGGCAGGGCCCGCAGCACGGCCGCGGCCCCCCGGCGCACCGCGGCCTCGGCATCGTCGCACCGGCGGGCGACCTCGCGGGGCACGCCCTCGCCGAACAGGTCGGTCAGCAGCACGGCCAGCTCCGCGCCCCACGGCGCCCGGGCCGCCGCCCGCACCGCCAGCTCGACCGACCAGGGCAGGGGGAGCGCGGCGCACACGGCCGGCAGCGGCACGTCGGGCCGGGCGGGCACGCGGCCGGCGCGGGCGTCGACGAGCAGGCGGGCGGCGGTCCGGGCCCGGCGCTGCGACGGGCCGAGGTCGGCGGCGTCCCACGCCCGGCGCAGGTCGGGCGAGCAGACGTAGGGGACCGCCAGTACCCGGCGCAGGTGGGTGTCGGTCACGCGGTCCGGAGGCCCGCCGGCGAGGAACCCGGCGATCAGGTCCGCCGCCGCGTCGTCGTCGCCGTCGACGACTGCGCCGCAGGCCCGGGCCACGACGGTGAGCGCGCCGTCCGGCCCGGCCGCGGCGGCGAACGGCGAGGTGGCGAGCACGTCGAGGGCGTCGTGGACCGCGCCGGGCTCGTCGGCCGAGGCGGCGATAGCGGCGATCAGGGTCGCCTGCTCGAACCGGTCCCGTTCGCTGAGCCGGCGGTAGCGGGCCGGGCTCACGTCGATGGCACCACGTCCGCCCATCAAGCCGGACGGGTCGCCGTCGAACCAGCGGGCCACCGCCTGGAGCTCGCGGGGCGCGTCCATGCCCGGCACGGGGTTGACCTCGGCAGTGAGGTCCACGGCGTCGCCGGCCCGGCCGCCGAGGATCAGGAAATGCCAGTGCAGGCGGGTCAGGGCCTCGGGCACGTCCGCCGGGTCGACGCCCGGCACCGGGCGGCCGAGCAGCGCCAGGGCGCCGTCGATGTCGCCGCCGAGGGCCAAGGCGGCGGCGTCGACCACCGTGACGAGCAGGCCGAGGACCGGCTCGTCGCCCCGCTCGGCGAGCCGGCGGGCCCGGATGCCGAGGCTGACGAAGTAGGCGAAGTCGTCGCGGTCGTTGGCGACCAGCGCGCCGAGCGCGAGCGCCACACCCTCGCCGACGTGGTCGCCCCGGACGCGGAACAGATCCGCCACCACATCGAGCCGGCTCGTCAGCGGCTCCGAACCGGCGCGCGCGTGCGCCAGCGCGCACCCGAGCAGCTCGGCGGCTGGGATCACGTCGCCGGGATCGGCCGGGCGCCGGGCCGCCAGCCAGGCCTCGGCCACGTCGACGGGCAGGCTGCCGAGCGTGGTCCGCACGAGGTCGACGGTGGCCCGGTCGAGCGCGTCGTCGTCGTCGAGGCGCAGGGCGATCGCACCCGCGGCGATCGGGTCGCCCCGGGCGGCCACCACGGCGACGACCCGCCGCACCATCGCCTCGACGTCGAACGCGGTGCCGAGCGCCTCGAGGTACGGGGTCCACAGGTCGTGGGCGACGACCCGGTCGCCGATCCGGTGCACGAGCGGCACCCTGGCGAGGAAGCCGTCGTGGTCGAAGGGCCGGGCGGTCGCGGCCTCGACCTCGTCGAGGCGGGACGGGCCGAGGAGGCACAGCGCCAGCAGCGCGCCCCGGTCCGCCGGCCCGAGCGACCGGATCACCTCCTCCCACAGGTACTCGTCGACCGACCGGCGGGGCGACATCAGCGCCAGCCGCACGAGCGCGGGCCAGCCGGCCAGGTCGAGCGCCGGCGGCTCCGCGCCGACGTTGGCGGCCAGGGCGGCGACCTCGGCGTCGTCGAAGCGCAGGACATCGGCGTCGATCTCGACCACGTCGTCGGCCGCGCGGAACCGGGCGAGGGCCAGCGAGGGGAGCCGGCGCCCGACCAGCACCACGTGCAGGTTCGCCGGCGCCCGCCGCAACAGGTCGTCGAGCAGCGCCACGGCTGCGTCGGGCAGCAGGTCGACGTCGTCGAGCACGAGCGACACGTGCAGCGGTGCCCGGTCGGTGACGACCGCGAACAGGCGGGCGAGCGGCGGGCCCTGGCCGGGGCCGGCGCCGCACGCGGCCTCCACGGCCGCCGCCAGGCGCTCGGGGCTCTCGCAGCCGGTGCGGCACGACACCCAGCCCTCGATCCCGCGGGGCCGGGCGAGGTTGGCCCGCATGGCCTGGCCGAGGGCGACCGACTTGCCGAAGCCGGCGCCGGCCACGACCGTGGTCACGGTCCGGTCCCAGCGGGCGTCGAGGCGGCCGAGAACCCCCGAGCGCACGACGGCGTGGGCGACGTTGGGGGGCGACTCGCTGAGCGCCATGGGTCCTCCTCCCTGCGGACCAGGATCTCATCCAAGCGCAAGGGCGCGACGACACCGTCACCGTTCCGGTAGCGGTTCGGTAGCGGGCGGCTGCCCACACTGGCGGCATGACACAGCCCTTGGGCGGTGGTCCGCCGGCGGCGATGCTCGACCGGCCGGCCGGAGAGTGTCCGATTCCCCGCGACGAGGTCGTCGGCGGCGACGAGCCGGTCCCCGTCCTCGCCGGCCGACGGGTGCCCTACGTCAACCTCGACAACGCAGCCACCACACCGGCGCTGCGCCCGGTGGCGGACGCGGTGACGGCGTTCCTGCCGCTGTACGCCAGCGTGCACCGGGGGACCGGCTACAAGTCGCGGGTCAGCACCGCGGCGTACGAGCGGGCCCGGCGGGTGGTCGGCGACTTCGTCGGCGCCGACCCCGAGCGGGACGCGGTGGTGTTCGGCCGGCACACGACCGACGCCGTCAACCTGCTGGCCCGGTCCCTGGCGATCGAGCCCGACGCGGTCGTGCTCACCACCCGGCTGGAGCACCACTCCAACGACCTGCCGTGGCGGGCCCGGGCCGGGGCCCGGGTCGTCGCGGTCGGCGCCCGGCCGGACGGGACGCTCGACGAGGACGACCTCGACCTCCTGCTCGCCCGCCACGCGGGGCGGGTGGCGCTGCTCGCCGTGACCGGGGCGTCGAACGTGACCGGCGTCGTGCCGCCGGTGCACGACCTGGCGGCGCGGGTCCACGCCGTGGGCGGGCGCATCCTGGTCGACGCCGCCCAGCTCACCGCGCATCGTCCGATCGACATGCGCCCGCACGACGACCCGCGCCACCTCGACTTCGTGGCGCTGTCGGGCCACAAGGCGTACGCGCCGTTCGGCGTGGGCGCCCTGATCGGCCGGCGCGACGCCTTCCTGCCCCGCCCCCACCAGCCGGGCGGCGGCACCGTGCGGGCGGTCACGGCCGACGACGTCGTGTGGGCGGACCTGCCCGATCGCGAGGAGGGCGGCAGCCCCAACGTCATCGGCGCGGTCGCGCTGGCAGCGGCCCTATCGCGGCTGGCGGAGGCGGGCCTCGACCGCATCGCGGCCCACGACCGGCGCCTGGTGGCGTACGCGGCCGACCGCCTGGGCCGGGTGCCGGGGGTCCGGCTCTACGGGCCCCTCCCGGCCGGCGACGGGGCCCGAGCGACGGGCGCTGCGGGCTCGGCGCCCCGGGTCGGCGTGGTGCCGTTCACGCTGGCGGGGTTCGACCCGGGGCTGGTGGCGGCGGTCCTCGGGTGGGAGCATGGCATCGGCGTGCGCAGCGGCTGCTTCTGCGCCCAGCCCTACATCGCCGACCTGCTCGACCTGACCCCGTCCGCCATGCTGAGCGCGGCCGCCGCCGGCGGCGTGCCGGGGATGGTCCGGCTGTCGTTCGGCGCCTACACGACGGCCGCCGACGTCGACCGGGCGGTTGTCGCGGTCGAGCGGCTGGAGGCGGCGGGCCCGGCGGCGCCGTACGCCCGCGGACCGGTCGGGACGTGGGCGCCGCAGGTCTAGCGTTGGCCGCATGGTGACGATCGACGACGTGCGGGCTGTCGCCGAGGGGTTGCCCCGCAGCTACGAGGTGCTGGTGCGGGACCGGGTGAAGTTCCGTGTCGGCCAGATCGTCTACGTGGCCTTCTCGCGGGACGAGACGGAGATGGGGTTCGCCTTCCCCAAGGAGGAGCGCCTGGCGCTGGTCGAGTCCGAGCCGCACAAGTTCCTCCTGCCGGAGAAAGGGGACATGCGGTACAACTGGGTCGTCGTCCGGCTGGACGCGATCGAGGCGGACGAGATGCGCGAGCTGGTCCTCGACGCGTGGCGCATGGTGGTGCCGAAGAAGGTCGCGATCGCCCATCTCGGCGAATAGGGCAGGCGCTACGCTCGGGCCCGGTGCCCGAGTGGTTCTCGATCGAGGTGTCGGACGGTTCGTTCGGGTCGGCGCGCGCCTGGGCGGAGGCGTGGCGCGACGCCATCCTGGCCGGCGGCTATGGCGAGGGCATGACCGACTGGGAGACGCACGAGTTCTCGTGGGGCGTGGTGCTCGAGCTCGAGCTGCCGGACGACCTGGCCTGGCTGCGCCTGCTGGCGAGCGCCGCCATCCGCGCCGCGCTCGACGCGGTGCCCGACCCGGTCCGGGGTCTGTCGGTCCACCGGGGCCGGGGCGGCAGCGCCGGCGTGCTCGACCCCCGCCGCCCCCGCCCGCTGGCGGGCGCGGGCGCGGTGGCGCTGCCCGAGCCGGTCGAACCGGAGGTCCCGGTCTACGCGCCGTACGTGCTGAGCGGGGTCTGAGCGCCCGCGCTCGGCGTCAGCCGTCGCCCATCTGGGCGTAGGCGGCCTGCGACATCGGCACCATCTTCGCCATCCCGAACACGACGTCGAGCGCGAGGGGCAGGCCGACGGAGGGATCGAGCACGCCGGCGGTCTCCTCGATCCCCGCGGCCAGCGCCGTGGCGCACAACAGGTCGCGCCGGGCCCAGGGCACCCCGCCGCCCCCGTCCGCCAGCGCCGACTCGACCGCCACGACGGCGGGCCGCATCTCGAACGCCGCCCGGATGGGCATCACCCAGGGCGCGTGGGCGGCGGCGACGGTCACGGCGACCCACCCCCACTCGCTGTGCCCGAGGCTCTGGGCGACGAACCGGTACCGGCCCTCGAGGGTCCCGAATGCGGTGAGGGGGGCGACCGAGGGCACCAGCCACTCACGCAGCACGCCCACCACGGTGGCGGCGGGCACGGTCGCCACGTTGAGGCCATCGCCGGTGAGCCGATGGTTGATCGCCTCCCCGATCACCCCGGACCCGGGCGCCATCTCGTTGTCCTCGATGTCGAACACCCCGCTGGCCACGACGGCCGCCTCGCCGGTGGCGGCGGCAAGGGTGCAGAGGTAGTCCTCGACGCGCGCGCCGTGCTCGTCCTGAACGACGTCGAGGGCGGCAGCGCGTAGCGCCTGCTCCGCCTGGGCAAAGTCGAGTCGGGGGGCCATTCGTCAAGGACAAGCTCGCTGGCTGCGCTCGGCCGCCTGTGGCGGCTCCTTGACCCCCACCCGACCGCCTTTTTCCACGCACGGTGGCCGCGATGAGCCCCGGTCCGGGGGTCTTTTCGTTTTGTCCCCCGAAACGGTCGCCATAGCGACCACTTTCGAGGGCAGTTTCCCGCGCAAGGACCTTCCCCCGAAAAACCAACGGTGTAAGGGTCACCGTGAGTGTCAAAACGGGCGGTCGGGTGGGGTCAAGGAGCCGCCGTGGCGGCCCGTGCGCAGCACGGCTTGTCCTTGACGCCCGCCCGACCGCCCCCACCATCACCAAAGAGGCCGCCCCCGGCGGCCTCCTAACCGGCCTCGTTGTCGTTTCGTTTGCCGTTGTCGTTGACCCCGCCGTTCGCCCAAGCAAAAGCGCGGAGGACCCGACATGTGCAATACTCTTGGTGCGGGGATAGCTACATATCGTGGGGGATTACTACAAGATGGCAACGAAACGTGCTTGGAAGCAGACCGCGCGTGCTGTTCGCTGGTTCGTCGCCTTCGGCGTCGCCTTCGCCGCCCTCCTGGCGTCGGCAGTGCCTGGCTCGGCCTCCCCGGGGTCGGGGGCACAGGCGGCGACCAGCACCTACATCGTCACGATGGTGGACAGCCCGAGTGCCGTGCGGGCCGCCGCTCGGGCGCAGCTCGACCGGGCCAACACCAGCGCCCGGCCCGAGCGGGTGTACCGCAACGTGTTCACGGGGTACACCGCCACGCTCACGTACGGTGAGGCGGTGGCCCTCCTGGCCGACCCGGCCGTCGCGTCCGTCGAGCCCGACCAGATCGTCACCACGCAGGTGACCCAGTCCAACGCACCGTGGGGGCTCGACCGGATCGACCAGCGGAACCGGCCCCTGTCCGGGACCTACACCTACACCCGCACCGGCGCCGGCGTGCGGGCCTACATCATCGACACCGGGATCCGGTTCGCCCACAACGACTTCGGGGGGCGGGCGACCTCGGGGTTCGACGCCATCGACGGCGGTTCGGCCGACGACTGCCACGGGCACGGGACGCATGTCGCCTCGACCCTTGGTGGCTCCACCTTCGGTGTGGCCAAGGGCGTGTCGCTCGTGGCCGTCCGGGTGCTCGACTGCAATGGGTCGGGACCGCTGTCCGGGGTCATCTCCGGCGTCGACTGGGCCGTCGGCAACCACGTTGCCGGGCAGCCCGCCGTGGCCAACCTCAGCCTGGGCGGCGGCGCCAGCTCGTCGCTCGACGCGGCCATCAACCGGTTGATCAACGACGGCGTCACCGTCGCCGTGGCCGCCGGTAACAGCTCGGCCGACGCCTGCAACGGATCGCCCTCCCGCGTGCCCAACGCGTTCACCGTGGCCGCCAGCGACATCAACGACGCCCTGGCCTCGTTCTCGAACCGGGGCTCGTGCGTCGACATCATCGCCCCCGGCGTGAACATCACGGCCGCGTGGCTCGACAGCAACACCGCGACCAACACGATCAGCGGCACGTCGATGGCCACCCCGCACGCCGCGGGTGCGGCGGCCAAGTTCCTGCAGGCCAACCCGTCGGCCGCACCGGCCACCGTGACCTCGGCGCTCGTCCAGGCGTCGACCAAGAACGTGGTGGCGCTGCCGACCTGCCGGCCGCGGCCGTTCCGGCCCTGCCCGGCGCCCACGCCCAACCAGCTGCTGTTCACCGACCTCTAGCGTCCACGGCGACTCCGGGTGCCGGGGAGGTGACGCTCCCGGCGCCCGGAGAACTCCACGATCTCTTCAGGCCCTCTCCAAGCGCGGGCCGGTCCCGGGGCGCACTGTCGCTTGCATGACGGACAGGACCCCCGAGGTGATCATCGTCGGCGCCCGCTGCGCCGGCGCCGCCACCGCCCTGCTCCTCGCCCGCCAGGGACACGATGTCCTCCTGGTCGATCGGGCGAGCTTCCCCAGCGACACGCTCTCGACCCACGCGATCGCCCGGGGCGGCGTCGTCCAGCTCGCCCGATGGGGGCTGCTGGACACCGTCCTGGCCAGCGGCGCACCGCAGATCCGGAGCGTGACCTTCGGCTTCGAGGACGGCGGCAGCATGCGCCGGACGATCAAGCCCCGCGCCGGCGTCGACTTCCTGCTGGCGCCCCGCCGCCAGATCCTCGACACGATCCTGCTCGCCGCGGCCACCGACGCCGGCGCCCGGTTCTCCGGCGGCCTCGGCGTCACCGAGGTCGTCGCCGACGGCGCCGGCCGGGCGGCCGGCGTCCGGGTGCGCGACGCCCGGGGCCGCGAGCAGACGATCCCGGCCCGCGTCGTGGTCGGGGCGGACGGCGTGCGCTCACGTATCGCCCGCGCCGTGGGCGCGCCGGTCGTGGACGACCGCGGCCCCGGAGCGCAGACCCACTACGCCTACGTCGCCGGACTGGACGCCGACGGGTTCGAGTTCCACATCGCCCCCGGCGCCTTCGCCGGCGTCTTCCCCACCCACGCGGGCGAGGCCAACGTCTGGGTCATCGACCCCGCCGACTCCCCCGCGCCGGCCGCCCCCGGCGCCGACCGGGCCGGGTCGTTCCTCGCCCGGTTGGAGCGCGCCTCCCCGGCGCTCGCCGGGCGGGTCCGGCACGCCCGGATCACGTCGCCGGTGCGCAGCGCGAGCGGGCTGCCCAACCACGTCCGCCAGGCCGCCGGGCCGGGCTGGGCGCTGGTCGGGGACGCCGGCTACCACCGCGACCCGATCACCGGCCACGGCATCACCGACGCCTTCCGCGACGCCGAGCTGCTCGCCGTCGAGCTGGGCCGGGCGCTGCGGGGCGAGGCATCCGAGCGGGACGCCCTCGCCGCCTACGGCCGGGCCCGCGACCGGGCGCTGGCGCCGATGCTCGACCTCACATGCCGCCTGGTCGCCTTCCCGCCGCCGGCCGAGTTCACCGGCCTGCAGCGCGAGCTGAGCGACGTGCTCGACGCGGAGGCGCACTGGCTGGCGGCGCTACCGCCGGTCCGGACCGCCGACCGCTCGGCGGCCTGATCCCCACACCCCACCCACCCAACCCACACAACGAAAGGAATCGATCGTGAGCATCACGACCGACGACGGCGTCCGCAATGGCGTCGACACCACCACCCTCTTCGCCACGCTCGACGCGGTGAAGGAGGCCCCTGCGGCCGCCCAGTTCACGTTCCGGGCCCGCAACCGCTGGCTGAGCGGCACGCACAGCCAGTCGACGATCCACGACTTCTTCGGCGTCGGCGAGGAGCGCACGCACGAGGCGCCCACCGTCGTCGACATCGACCACCCCAAGGTGCTCGTCGGGGGCGACAACGCGCCGACCCCGGTCGAGTACGTGCTGCACGCCCTGGCGGGCTGCCTGACGGCCGGACTCGCCAACATCGCCGCCGCCCGCGGCATCGAGCTCGGCGAGGTCACCTCCACGGTGGAGGGCGACATCGACCTCAACGGCATCCTCGGCCTCGACCCCGAGGTCCGCAACGGGTTCCAGCGCATCCGCGTCGGCTTCACGGTGACGGGCGACGCCCCCGCCGAGAAGCTGCGCCAGCTCCTGGAGCAGTCCCGGTCCCGCTCGGCGGTCTACGACATCATCACCGGCGCCGTGCCGGTGACGATCACGGTCGACGCCGGCTGAGGTCCGCCGCAAGCGGCCCTCCCCCGTGCACCGCCCGTGCGGGGGAGGGTCTACGGCGCCGGACGGCGGAGGCGGCGCGGGCGGATCGGCCAAGATCCCGAGGAAACCGCCCTTGACCAGCCACGAGACGCCGAAGGCGATGACCGCCGTCGTCTCGAGCCAGAACAGGGCGTGGAGCGAGCTGGGGGGCTTCACCACGTTGCTGACGACGACCAGCACGATGGCGGCCGAGATGATCAGGCCGCAGGTGCGGTAGACGAGGTTGCGCCGCCGCTTCTGGTCGGACATCGGCTTGGAGTCGGCGGACTTGGTGAACAGGAACAGCGAGAAGAAGGCGAGCAGCACGAACAGCGTGCAGGCGCAGGCCAGGTGGACGACCGCCACCACCTTCTCCCCGCCCGACGCAGTCGCCGCGTCGCTGGCGGTGGGGAACAGCGCCACCCCGACCGCGGCGGCGCTGGCGAACCTGGCCAGCAGGTGGTCGAGCTCGAACCCGGGCAGCGGGCGGTAGTTGTACGACAGGAAGAACACCGCCAGGGCGCACAGCGAGCCCACGAACACGTTGCCCATCCGCGTGTAGTAGTAGGCGCTGATCGAGCCCATCAGCTCGCCGCCGAACGCGAAGTTGCCGATCGCCACGACCGGCGGCAGCAACACGGCGATGATGCCCACCACCCGCTGCAGGTACTGGTAGGCGGCGGCGAGGGCGGACAGGCCGGCCAGCTCCTGAGCCGCGGCCAGCGTGTCGGCCGCCTCGGCCGGAGCGGCCCGGACGTCCTTGGCGGCGGCCTGGAACGCCGCCGAACTCATCTCCGCCAGGCGCCCCGCCTCCGACGGCTCGTCCCGGGATCCCGGGTCGACGGTCTCGACCATGCCTCGCCCTCCTCGCCCGCGGCCCCGCCCCGGGCAGTCGTCGCATAGAGGAGGCGGAACCAGCCCGATTGATACACCGTGCTCACGCCCGCGCCGGCCCGCCTTCGGACCGCATGTATCATCCGGCCGCCGTGGGCTGGTCGATCCGGATCCTCGTCGCCGCACTGGTCGCCGCCGCCGCGTGCGGTGGCCGCGACGCGCCGGCGGCGACGCCGGACACGCGCCCCGACGCGCCGCGGCGGCCCCCGCCGAGGAACCCCTGCCGCCCGAGGCCAGCCTCGTGGCCCAGGCCGTCGTTCCCGAGGTCGAGGTGTTCGCCGCGGCCGACCCCGCCCCCGGCGACCAGCCGGTGACCGTGCTGGCCAACCCCAACGAGAACGGGGCGCCACTGGTGTTCCTCCTCACCGGGCGCGAGGCTGGCGGCGAGTGGCTGTCGGTGTACCTGCCCGTGCGGCCCAACGGCAGCACCGGGTTCGTCCGCGCCGACCAGGTGGCCGTGGCCCGCAACGACTACCGCATCGCCGTCGAGCTGCGCGCGCATCACCTCACGGTCACCAAGCTGGGCCAGCCGGTGCTGGAGTCGGACATCGGGGTCGGCACGGCCGAGACCCCGACGCCGGGCGGCGTGTACTACGTGAAGGAGCTGCTGCAGCCGCCCGACCCGAACGGGCCGTACGGGCCCTACGCCTACGGGCTGTCGGGCTTCTCCAACCAGCTCGACTCGTTCAACGGCGGCGACGGCGTGATCGGCATCCACGGTACGCCCGACCCTTCCTCGATCGGCCGGGACGTCAGCCACGGCTGCATACGCGTCCCGAACGACGTGGTGACCTCGATGGCCAGCTTCGTGCCGCTCGGCACCCCCGTCGAGATCACCGCCTGAGGGCACATGGCGTGACCCGGCTCAGGCGCCGGCGTCGAGGAAGCCCAGCGCCGCATCCATGAACCGGAACGACTTCGGCGTGGCGAAGTGGTCGGTCCGGGGCAGGACGACCAGGCGGGCGTCGGGCAGGGCGTCCACCAGGGGGTCCGGCGGCCCGGCGAAGTCGGCGTCGCCCAGCGCGACCAGCGTCGGGCAGGTCACCACCGCCAGGTCGTCCGGCGCCAGCCGCCGGCCGCCGGCCTCCATGAGCGCGGCGAGCGCCACCGGGTCGGCGTCGGGGTGGGCCGCGAGGCCGGCGAAGTAGCGGGCCACGGGGTTGGACCCGTCGCCCTCGCCGCGCAGGGCGCGCACGATCACGTCCGTGCCATCGCTGCGGAACAAGTTGGCGCCCACGCCGGACAGCACGAGGCGGCGGAATCGGCCGGGCCGGTCGATGGCCAGCTCGACCAGGGTCCGGGCGCCGAGCGAGAACCCGATCGCGTCCACGGGCTCGTCGGGCAGACCGTCGGCGACTCGGTCGCGCAGTCCTGCGTACGCCGCCGGGTCGTGGGGCTTGGGCGCGGTGCCGTGGCCGAGCAGGTCCGGCGCCAGGACCGTGCGGCCGCTGTCGCCGAGGATGTCGATCCAGCCGTTCTCGCCCCAGGTGCGGGCGGCGGACGTGGCGAACCCGTGGAGCAGCAGCACGGGCGGCGGGGCTGAGGCGGCGTCGGTCATCCCGAATTCTTAGACGGCGGCAGGCCCCTGGTGGCCAGTTCGGCGTTGGACCAGCCCGGTTCGGCGGTCACGTCCGGGCCGAACCAGTCGGGCGGTGCGAAGGCGTCCGCCGCCTCCCCGGAGGGGAACTCGACCTCGACCACCGCCAGCCCGGCGAGCGCGCCGCGGTACACGTCGACCTCGGCCACGAGGCCGTCCCCGAGGTCCACGCGGTGGCGGGTCTTCTCCAGGTGCCGGTCGCCGGCCAGCGGCCACAGCTCGGCGAAGTCTTCCGCGGAGATGTCGGTCTCGACCTCGGCGCGCTCCCGGCCGCGACCGCCCTTGACCGTGATCACGTGGCGGGCCCCGTCGCTGCGCACCCGCACCTCGACGTCGCCGTCGCGGGCGACGTAGGCCTGGCGGAGCGGCGACCCGGGCCCGAGATCGCTCGGGACCCGGGTCAGCCTGAACTTGCGCTCGATCTCGGGCATCACCCCCAGGATGTCACTCGGCGAAGTCGGGTCGGTTCCTCCGCACCGAGTCGCTGCGGCCCTTGGGCTCCTCCCAGTCCTCCTGGCGGCCGAGGGCGGTCAGGTCCAGGAAGTAGTACGACCCGCCGGTCCCCTCGAGGCCGCGGGCGTACTGGGAGTAGGTGTGGAACACCGTGCCGTCGACCTGGAGGAAGCAGCTCCTGCCGGGCAGCTCCGACGACGTGCCGGGCTCGATGAAGTCCTCGCCCAGCGCCTCGTACTCGGCCTTGGTCCGGTAGTTGTACTGCGCCGGCGCCTTGGACTCGTCGATCGTGACGCCGAAGTCGTAGTTGAAGTCGCTGCCGTAGGACGAGTACCAGGGGATGTCCCACCCCCGCTTGGCCTTCCAGGCCTCCAGCTTGGCGAGCGGGGCCCGCGACACCATGGCGTAGGACGTGTCCCGGATCGCCAGGTGCTTCAGGAACCCGGGCGACAGCTCGTCGGTGCCGGCCGTGCAGCTCGAGCAGCCCTCGTCCCACTCGGGGTCGAACATGAAGTGGTAGATGATGAGCTGCGAGCGGTCACCGAACATGTCGAGCAGGCCGACCTCGCCGTCGGGCCCGTCGAAGCGGTAGTCCTTCTCGACCTCGACCATGGGCAGGTTGCGGCGCTCGATGTTGAGGGCGTCGCGCCGCCGGGTCAGGTCCTTCTCCTTGGCGAGCAGGTCGGTGCGAGCGGCCAGCCACTCCTCGTGGCTGGCGATCCTCGGAAGGCTCATCTCGGTCTCCTTGTGGGTCACGAAAATACCGACCGCCCGGGAGCCCGGAACTCATCGCGGCTCCATACCGCGTTCTTCCCGTTCTGTCCCCGGGACAGAACGGGCCGAGGGCCCTAGAACGTGCGCGGAGAGGTCACGTCATCGCGGCGACCGTGGTCATTGTTTCCCGCTCTGGCTGCTTCGCAGCGGGCTCGCGCTCGGCCGCGCCGCCGCGAGCAGGTGGCCGCGTCGGTGGAGCTGCCCGGTGCGGGCGCGCCGCTGGCCGCGCCTCCGCGAACTTGGTCGTTGTCACCGGATCTCCCGGCTCCTGCCAAGTACCCCCGCTGGCCAGTATCGCGCGCCCGGAGCGGGTCCGCGATTGTTACAGTCTCGGCCGCGACGGATGGGGAGGGCTGTGATGTCCGGTCGGTTCGTTCAGGTTGGGGCGCTGGCGGCGTCCGTGGCGGTGCTGGCGTCGGGCTGCTGGGTGCAGACCGGGTTCGACGCGGGGCGCTCGGGGTTCAACGGCGGCGAGAACGTGATCACGTCCGCCACGGTGGCCGGCCTGCAGCAGGCGTGGTCGGCACCGGCGGGCAACGGGGCGCCCCGGGAGGCCATCGTCTTCGGCAACTCGGTCTACCTGCGCACGTCGGGCACGGCCCGGGCGCTCGACGCCGCCACCGGGGCGGAGCGGTGGACCAACGCCGCGCTGCCGGGGTTCTCGGGGATGGCAGCGGCCGGCAACCGCCTGTGGGTGCCGTCACCCGGCCGGACGTGCGTGATCTGGGGCCTCAACATGTCGACCGGCGAGATGGTGGACTCGGCGGGCGCCGGGGGCCCGGACCTGTCCAACCTCGGCGGCTTTTCGGCGTGCGGCATGACCGACGCCCTCACGGCCGGCTCCAAGGTGGTGACCACGTGGTCATACGTCGCGAGCATCACGCTGCCCCGGGAGTGCTTCCCGGAGCCGGTCAACGCCGCCGGGAGCGGCCAGCTGGCGACCGACGTCGACGACGTCACCCCCGGCTGGGCCACCGGCAGCCTGACCACGACGTGCGGGCCGGCCTTGCCGCCGCTCGGGCCGTTCCACAAGGTGGGCGGCACGCTCAGCTCCGACGGCACGTCGGTGCTGGAGCTGTTCGACGCCACGCTGGTGACCCACCAGCTCGCGGACGGCGCCTGCCCGCCGGCGGGCTGCACCACCACGCTCCCGGTGCCGGTCGGCGACGGCCTGGTCGAGACCCCGACGGTCGCCGAGGGCAACCGGCTGGTGATCGTGGGCACGAACGGCCAGGTGTACGTCGTCGACCGGACGACGAACACGCTCGCCTGGTCCGGGAGCTTCGCCACGGCGGCATCGGTCCCGGCGGCGGTCACGCCGACGACGATCTACGTCGCCGGCGATCGGCGGCGAGCTGGCGGCGTTCCCGCTCGCCGGCTGCGGCGCAGCCACGTGCTCACCGACGTGGACGGCGACGCTGCCGGGCCACGCGACGGGCCGCCCGACCGTGGGCGCCGACGTGGTGTACGTGGGCACGTCCGACGGCACGGTCGCGGCGTTCGCGGCCGGAGGCTGCGGGTCGGCCACGTGCGGCCCGCTGTGGAGCCAGGACATCGGCGACGCGATCTCCGGCTCGCCGATCGTCCACGGCGGCACGGTCTACGCCGGCACGACGAACGGCCAGCTGGTCGCCTTCCGCCTGCCCTAGCGCCCCGCGTTTTGTCCCGGGGACAAAACGCGTGTGGGGACTACCTTGCCGCCCGTGCAGCCCGGGCCCGACGTCGCCGCGGTCGAGAGCGCCCTGGCGGCGTACTACGAGCAGGAGGCCGTCGCCCGCGCCGCCCGTGCGCTCGACCCGCAGCGAGTGGCGGCGCGGGATCGGTTCGTCGCCCGCATCGCAGGTGGGCGGCCCCGGCTGCTGGAGGTGGGGATCGGGCCCGGCCGCGATGCCGCCGCGTTCGTCGCGGCTGGCATCCCGGTCGCCGGGGTCGACCTGGCACTCGACCACGCACGGCGGGCGGGGACCACCGGGGCGGCCGCCGTGGTCGCCACCGTGCGGCGGTTGCCGTTCGCCGACGACGCCTTCGGTGCGCTGTGGACGATGAGCACGCTGATGCACGTGCCCGACGCGGCGATCGCCGGCGCGCTGGCCGAGCTTCGGCGGGTCCTCGCCCCCGGGGCGCTGGCGGCGATCGGCGTGTGGGGTGGCCCGGACGTCGAGCATCACCTCGACGGCGAGTTCGATCCGCCCCGGTTCTTCAGCCGGCGCTCGGAGGCGCGCTGGCGGTCGCTGCTCGCCACGCTCGGGTCGGTCGAGGACTTCGCCACCTGGGCGCACCGGGCCGACGACTTCTGCTACCAGTGGGCCGTCGTCCGCACGGCGTAGGCGCTCCGGCGCGGACTACGTACGATCGGCCCGATGAGGATCGAGGTCGACCCCGGTGTCTGCACCGGGCACGGGCGGTGCTACACGCTGGCGCCCGACGTCTACGAGGCGGACGACGACGGGTACTGCGCCACCCGCTCGCTCGACGTGCCGGCCGGGCTCGAGGACCAGGCGAGGTCGGGTGCCGCGAACTGCCCGGAGCGTGCGATCACCGTCGTGCAGGATTGACGCCGCCGCCCGAACTGCATCGTCCCACGCCGCCGCGGTACTGTCGCTGCGTTATCGAACACTCGTGTCACCTTTTGGCGGCACGACGTCACGACCACGGGGGGAACCGTGATCCGATCAAGGCGGGTCATCGCAGCCGCAACGGCCCTCGTGCTCGCGCTCGGGGCCGCGGCGTGCGGCAACTCGGGCGGTGACGAGGGCTCCTCCGGCACCACCGCACCCGACAGCGCGGCGGCCGACAACGGTGCCGGCGGCGAGGCACACCGGGACGAGTTCGTACCCATCTCCGGCGTGCCCGGGGTGAGCGACGACGAGATCTCCTACGCCGTCATCGGCACCAAGAGCGGCAACCCGCTCGGCACGTGCATCCTCGACTGCTACGTGCAGGGCATCGAGGCCTACTTCGCCTTCCGCAACGACGAGGGCGGCATCTACGGCCGCGATCTCGTCGTCGGCGACGTGCTCGACGACCAACTCGCGCAGAACCAGGTCCGCGCGCTCGACGTGATCTCGGGCAACAAGTCGTTCGGCGACTTCAACGCCACGCTCCTCGCCACCGGCTGGGGCGACCTCGACAGCGCCGGCGTGCCCACCTACGCCTGGGGCATCAACGCCACCGAGGCGGCCAACCGGCCGCACATCTTCCCCAGCGCCGTCCTCCGCTGCGCCGACTGCACGGGCCGAACGGTCCCCTACGCCGCCAAGCTCGCCGGCGCGACGCACGCGGCCTCCCTCGGCTACGGCGCCACCGAGAACTCGAAGGTGTGCGCCCAGACGACCGGCAAGTCGCTCGACATGTACAAGGACGACACGGGCGTCGACGCCGCCTACGTCAACGACGACCTCGCCTACGGCCTGCCCAACGGCATCGGGCCCGAGGTGACCACGATGAAGGAGGCCGGCGTCGACTTCATCTCCACCTGCATCGACCTCAACGGCATGAAGACGCTCGCCCAGGAGCTGGAGCGCCAGGGCATGGGCGACGTCACCCTCTACCACCCCAACACGTACAACCAGCAGTTCGTCAAGGACGCCGGCGACCTGTTCCAGGGCGACTTCGTGGGCGTGGGGTTCCGGCCGTTCGAGGCCGACGACGCCGGCAGTGCGCTCGCCGACTTCCACGAGTGGATGGACGAGCTGGGCTACGACGAGTCCGAGCTGGCCATGGTCGGCTGGATCAACGCCTCCCTCGCCTTCGACGGGCTGCTCGCCGCCGGGCCGGAGTTCGACCGGGACAAGGTCACCAACGCCACCAACGCCATGACCGAGTTCACCGCGGGCGGCCTGCTCGAACCGATCAACTGGAGCCAGGCCCACACGCCCTACACCCAGGACACCCGCGACGAGGACAGCAGCGACGAGTGCACGGCCGTCGTCCGGATCGAGGACGGGGCGTTCACCACCGTCGCGCCGGCCGACACGCCGTGGCTGTGCTGGAGCCAGACCGACCTGTCGTGGTCCGAGCCCCAGCCGGAGAACTTCGGCTGACCCGGCGCCACTCGGTCCGGCCATGATCTTCGCCGCCTCGATCGCGGAGGACCTGTTCCGGGGCGTGCTCCAGGGCCTCCCGCCCGGCACGGTCTACGCGCTGGTCGCGCTGGGCTTCGTGCTTGCCTACAAGACCAGCGGGGTGTTCAACCTCGCCTTCGGCGCCCAGGCCTACGTCTCGGCGGCGATGTACTTCCAGGCCCGGGAGGTGTGGGGCTGGGGCATCGTCCCTGCCTTCGTCGTCTCGGTCCTGGTCCTGGCGCCGGCGATCGGCCTCGTGCTCGAACGGCTGATCTTCCGCCACCTCCAGACCAGCTCGGCGGTCGCCAAGCTGGTGGTGGCGATCGGCCTGACGGTGGCGATCCCCAGCATCTTCGAGCTGCTGGTCGGTTTCCAGCCGGTGGCCGGTCGCACGCCGGAGGGCATCGTCCCCGACGGGGCGACCGTGTTCTACGACCCGTTCGGCGTCTACAGCTTCAGCCGCAACGAGCTGGTCGCCATGGCCGTGGCGCTGGCCGCGACCGCCGGGCTGGCGGCGTTGTTCCGGTTCACCGACCTCGGCCTGCGGATGCGGGCGGTGGTCGAGAGCCCGCGCATGACGGAGCTGGCGGGCGTCCGGGCCGACCGGGTGTCGGCGTTCAGCTGGGCGCTGTCGAGCCTGTTCGCCGGGCTGGCGGGCGTGCTGATCGCCCCCCGGTTCAACACCCTGGCGGCCGGGGACTTCTTCAACGTGATGGTGGTGGCGATCGCCGCCGCCGCGGTCGGTGCGCTGGTCAGCCTGCCCCGGGCGTTCCTCGGCGGGATCGGCCTCGGCGTCCTGATCGCGCTGGCCAACACGTTCCTGCCCCGGTGGTCGGAGGACCACCCGCTCGTCGCCCGGATCCAGGAGAACGTCACGCCGGCGATGCCGTTCGTCGTGCTGTTCGGGCTGCTGGTGCTGTGGCCGGCACTGCGGACCGCCCGCGACCAGGCCGACCCGCTGGCCGCGGTGGACCCGCCCCCGCCGGCGCTCGCCGCGCTCGACCGCAGCCGCGCCCTGACGCGGGCCACCTGGATCTTCGGCGTGGTGGCCGTCGTCCTCACCGCGCTCGTCGTGTTCACCCGGGCGGACGACTCGTGGCTGTTCATGGTCACCCAGGCCGTGATCATCGGCACGATCTTCCTGTCGATCACGGTGATCACCGGGATGGCGGGCGAGATCTCGCTGTGCCAGGGGACGTTCGCGGCCATCGGCGGGTTCGCGGCGTTCCAGCTCACCGACCGGACGGGGATGTCGGTGATGCTGGCGGCCGTCGTGGGCGCGGCGCTGGCGGCGGCGATCGGCGCGCTGCTGTCGCTGCCGATCATGCGCCTGGGCGGGGTCTGGGTCGCCATCGCCACGCTGGCGTTCGCCTACTTCTTCGACTCGGTGATGATCCGGCTGCCGTTCGTGGGGGGCGGCGACACGTCGATCCTCCAGGGCACCCGGGTGCCCCGGCCGACGATCGGGCCGTGGGACCTGGCCGACGACAAGCAGTTCCTGGTGCTGGCCATCGTCGTGTTCGTCCTGACCGCGCTCGCGGTGATCCAGATCCGCGAGGGCACGGTCGGCCGCACCCTGCGGGCCGTGCGGGGCAGCGAGGTGGCGGCCCAGTCGATCGGCATCTCGCCGTTCCGGGCCCGGGTCCTGGCGTTCTCGCTCTCGGCGTTCATCGCCGGCCTGGGCGGTGCGCTGCTGGCCATGCACCAGGAGAACGTCAACTACACCAGCAACTTCGCCCCGTTCGCGGCCCTGTTCTGGCTGGTCATCGTCGTGTCGCTGGGGTCGCGCACGGTGGAGGGGGCGGTGCAGGCCGCCATCGCCTTCGCGCTGTTCGACGCGGTGATCCTCAAGGGGGCGCTGGTCGGCTGGGTGGTGCGGGACGCGGACAACATCCCGTCGTTCTTCCCGCTCTCGCCGAGCTGGCGGCTCGTGCTGTTCGGCCTGGGGGCGATCCAGTTCGCCCGCCACCCAGAGGGCCTGGTCGAGAACGGCAAGCGGCGGGCCCACCACCGGGTCGAGCGGATCGCGGCCCGGCTCCGGCGCGGCGGCCCGGCCGGCGGCGCGCCCGCCGAGGCCGCCGAGGCCGAGCCGGTCGGGGAGCCGGTGGGATGACGGCCACCGCCACCACCACCGCCGTCCTGGAGGCGCAGGGGATCACCCGCTCGTTCGCCGGGATCGTCGCCCTCGACGCCGTGTCGCTGCGGGTGGACCCCGGCGAGCGGGTGGGGCTCATCGGGCCCAACGGGGCCGGCAAGACGACGTTGTTCAACTGCGTGCTCGGCGTGCTGCGGCCCGACCGGGGCACGGTGCTGCTCGACGGCGACGACATCAGCCGGCTCCCGGTCCACGCCCGGGCGCGGCGGGGGATCGGCCGGTCGTTCCAGCGCATCGAGCTGTTCCCGGAGTCGACCGTCCGCGACCACCTGCTGATCGCCGAGCGGGCCCGCCGGGGCACCGGCCGCCTGTGGCGGGACCTGATCGGCCTCGGCCGGCCCCGGGCCGACGAGCTGGCCGCCTGCGACGAGGTGTTGGACCTGCTCGGCCTGGGCGCCCTGGCGGACGAGCCGATCGAGCACCTCAGCCTGGGGCAGGGGCGGCTGGTGGAGGTGGGCCGCGCGCTGATGACCCGCCCGCGGCTGCTGCTGCTCGACGAGCCGTCGTCGGGCCTCGACCGCCGGGAGACCACCGATCTGGCCGCCACGCTGCGGGCCGTGCAGACCGACCAGGGGTTCGCCATCCTGCTGGTCGAGCACGACGTCGAGCTGGTGGCGAGCTTCACCGAGCGGGCCTACGTCCTCGACTTCGGGACGCTGATCGCCGAGGGTCCGACGGGCGAGGTGCTCGACAGCGCGGCCGTGCGGGCCGCCTACCTCGGCGACGTGAAGGGCCGGGCGTGACGGCGGTCCTGGAGCTCGACGGCGTCGCGGCCGGCTACGGGCCGTTCCGGGCGCTGTTCGACGTGTCGCTGGCGGTCGCGCCCGGCGAGGCGGTGGCCCTCCTCGGGCACAACGGCGCGGGCAAGACCACCGTGGCCCGGGTGGCGACCGGTCTGGTCCGGCCGACGGCGGGGGCGGTGCGGGTCGAGGGTGCGGACATGACCGGGGCGCCGGCCCACCGCTTCGCCCGTGCCGGCGTGGCCCACGCGCCCGAGGGCCGGTCGGTGTTCGCGACGCTGACGGTCGACGAGAACCTGCGGCTGTCGTTCCGCCGCTCTCTGGGCCGGGCCGGCGTGGCGGACGCGCTGGCGCGGGCGTTCGAGCAGTTCCCCGCGCTGGCCCGCCGGCGGGGCCAGCCGGCGGGCACGCTGTCGGGCGGGGAGCAGCGGATGCTGTCGCTGGCCCGGGTGCTGGTCGAGTCGCCCCGCGTGCTCGTCGCGGACGAGCTGTCGCTGGGCCTGGCCCCGATCGTCGTCGACACGATCTACGCCGACCTGGCCCGCCTCCGGGCGGAGGGCACCGCGCTGCTGATCGTGGAGCAGCACGTCGGTCACGCGCTCGACCTGTGCGACCGGGTCATGCTGCTCGACCGGGGGTCGGTCACGTGGCAGGGCCCGTCCGCCGAGGCCGAAGACCGGGTGGTCGCCGAGCTGTTCGATCACGCCCCCGCGGCCGACGTCTAAGTCGTTTCACCCGCCCGTGGCCCGCACGGCGGCCACGGCGGCGTCCGCCGCCCGGTTGGCGGCGAGCGTGGCGCCCCGGGCCAGCCGCACCAGGCCCGGGATCCGGCCCGGGTGGCGCACCAGGTAGCGGGCCACCGCGGCCGGGTTCGGGGTGCCGTCGGCGCGGCTCATCCCGAACACCTCGTCGTCCACGCTCCCGTCGGTGGCCCGGTCGCTGATCGCCCGGAACACCGTCCACGGCACCTGGCGCTCCTCGCAGGCCAGGGCGATCGCGGCGGTCTCCATGTCGAGGGCCACCACGCCCCGGGCCCGCAGGTCGGGCAGGTCGTCGGCGGGGGTGATCCCGTCGGTGGTCCACAGCGTGCCGTGCGGCTCGCCCGGGCCCAGCAGGTGGTGCTCGTGCTCCCGGCCGGTCCGGTGGTCGACCACCCGGGCCGGCAGGACCAGCGTGCCGATCGGGGTCTCGTCGTCGACCGCCCCGGTGATCCCGACGACGAGCACGTGGGCGGGCGTGACCGCGTCGAGCAGGCGCTCGACCCCGGCGGCCGCCAGACGGGTGCCCATGCCGGTCACGATCCCGACGACCGGCCGGCCGTCGAGCGTGCCGGTCCGGGCCGGCGCCCCGCCGATCTCCGCCCGCCGCAGCCCGAGCCGCTTCGTGAGCGGCCGCAGCTCCATGGGCATGGCGCACACGAAGGCGATCGGTCGGTCGGTCTCGGGCGTCACCGGGTCACCGGGCCGGGTCGATGGCGACCTTGATCGCGCCGCTGGTCTCCTGGTCGGCGAGGGCCAGGAAGGCGTCGCGCCAGGCCGACAGGCCGAACGTGTGCGTGTGCAGGCCGCCGACGTCGACCCGGCCGGCGGCGGCGAGGTCGAGGTAGTGCTCGATGCCGTGGCGGCGGACGCCGCCGACCTCCTCGACGCCGAAGGCGTTGGAGCCGACCAGGGCGATCTCCTTGAAGTAGAGCGGGCTCCACTCCCAGCGGCCGGGCGGGTGCACGCCGCTCTGGACCAGCGTGCCCCGGGCCTTGAGCACCCGCACCGCCACCTCGAACGTCTCGGGCCGGCCGACGGTGTCGTAGGCGACGTCGATCGCCGCCCGGGAGGCACATGGGCAGCCCGTCGAGTCCCTCCATCGTCGGGCGCAGCACGCCGCCCGACCAGGCCGCCAGCCGCTCGACCAGCTCGGCCTGGGTGCCGAGGCGGAAGACGGCGTGGGCGCCGAGCCGCTCGGCCAGCGCGGCCTGGGGGTCGAACCGGGCCACCACGCCCACCTCGACGTCCGGGTGCAGCGCCCGGAGGATCGCCAGCGCGCAGGCGCCGAGGGCGCCCGCGCCCCACACCAGCGCCCGGCCGCCGGGGGGCGGTGGGTGCCGCGTGACACCGTGGAGCGACACGGCGAAGGGGTCGGCGAGCATGGCGTGCTCGTCGTCGAGGCCGTCCGGGACCGGGAACAGCATGGACGGGTGGGCCGGCATCAGCTCGGCGTAGCCGCCGCCGGCGTCCCGGGACGTCCCCGAGTGGATGCCGGCGGCGATCGGGCCAACCGTAAAGCTCCAGCAGAGGCTGAGGTCGCCGGCCACGCAGGCGGGGCACAGCGGCCGGACGCCCCGGGGGACGCACGACAGCCAGGGGTTGAGCACCACCCGCTGGCCGACCTCGACGCCCTCGGCCTCGGGCCCGAGCTCGACCACGTCGGCCACGACCTCGTGGCCGAGCACCTGGGGGAACGAGCACAGGCCGCTGAGCGCGCTGTCCTCGTCGCCCTCGAAGTCGAGCAGCACCTGCTTGGCGTCCGACCCGCAGATGCCGGTGAGCCGGGGCCGGATCACGACCCAGTCGGGGCGCAGCGGCCGGGCGTCGGGCACGTCGAGCAGGGCGCACGGCGTGGCGGCCAGGTTCCGGACCAGGTGCCGGGGCGCCGGGCGGCGGCTCCCACGGCTCGGGCCGGGTGCCGAAGACGAGCGCCCTCACCGCTTCGTCCGGTCCTCGGCCAGCTCGCGGGTGAAGCTGCGGCGGGTGCCCCACCGGAACAGCGGCGGCACGAGGTGCCGGATAGCCACCGCCAGCCGGAACGCCCCGGGTACGTAGGACTCGTGCCGGTCGCCCTCGACCGCCCGGACGACGGCCCGGGCGACGTCCTCGGCGGGCACGGGCCGGGGCCGCTTGCGGTCGTAGGGATGGCCGCGGGCGGCGCCGAAGTCGGTGGCGACCGGCCCGGGGTTCACGAGCGACACGCCGACGCCGTAGGGCTCCAGCTCGACGACCAGCGCCTCGGTCAGACCGACGCCGGCGAACTTGGTGGCCGAGTAGATCGCCTCGAACGGCGACCCGATCCGGCCGGCGATCGACCCGATGGTCACGAGGTGCCCCCGCCGCCGCTCGATCATGCCGGGCACGACGGCCCGCAGGGCGTGCACGGTCCCGAGGACGTTGACCCGCACGATGCGCTCTGCCTCGGCGGCGGACAGATCGGCGAACGCCCCGTAGGCCCCGATCCCGGCGTTGGCCACCAGCACGTCGGTCGGCCCCAGCTCGCCCTCCAGCCGCGCGATGGCAGCGGCGAGCGCATCGGGGTCGGCCACGTCGGCGACGGCGTAGCGGGCGGGCTCGCCCAAGGTGGCGGCGACGTCCCGCAGGTCGCCCTCGCTCCGGGCGATCAGCCCGACCCGAGCGCCGCGCGCCGCGACCGCCTCGGCCACCGCCCGGCCGATCCCCCGTGACGCGCCGGTCACGATCGTCGTGGCGCCCCCCCACTCCACGGGGCGACCGTAGCGCACCGCCGCGTTCTGTCCCCGGAAACGGTCGCTCAGAGCGACCGTTTCCGGGGACAAAACCTCGCCGGCTACTCGTAGCGGACCGCGTCGTGGCGGGTCGCCGCGTCGATCAGGGGGAGGGCCAGCGTCGTCAGGGCCAGGGAGACGAGGACGCCGGCGGCGACCGTCGCGAAGACGCCGGCGTCGGGCCACGTCCACGGGATGTCGCGGACGAGCGCCAGCGCGTACGACGACGCCAGGCCCAGCCCGACGCCCACCAGCGCCGTGATCAGCATCGCCGCCGCCGTCTCCATGAACACCACCCGGCGCAGCTCGCTCAGGCGCAGCCCGGACGCCCGGAGCAGGGCGAACGGTCGGCGCCGCTCGATCATGGCGGCCAGCGTGCCGACCGTCAGGCTGCACGCCGCCACGACCAGCACGAACATCCAGAACACCCGCATCAGCTGCCCCAGGCTGTCGACGAGGACGCGGTCGTGGTCGATCCTGTCCTGTTGCATGTGGACGAGCGCGTTCGGCACCAGGACGGCGGCCTGCGTGCGGACCCTCTCGGCTGCGGGTCCGCCCTCGGTCGGGACGTACACCCCGTGCAGCGGAAGCGCCGGGTCCGCGTCGTCGAGCCCCTCCCTGGTCATCAGGCCCATGTCCGACTCCGCGGCCGAGCAGCGCTTCGTCGTCATCCGGGCCAGCGCGGCGCACGCCTCCGCCCGCTCGCCCACCGGGATTCCCGGCCGGTAGAAGGTCGCGACCGCGTCGTCGGTGAGCAGCGGGGCGACCACCTCCGCGCTGACGCCGGCGGTCAGGATCTCGACCACGCCCGGCCGCGGTATGCCGGGCCCGCTGTCGCCGGTCGTACCGCCGGCGGAGCCGAAGAGGCTCGCCGCGTACGTCACCGCGAACGCCGCCACCACCACGCCGCTGACCGCCCGGAACGTGCCCCGCGGGTCGCCCGCCAGGCGCCGGGCGGCGATCAGGCCGCGGGACCCGCCGGCTGACCCGCGCGAGGCCCCGACCGGCGTACAGGCACAGCCACGGCCCGATCGTGACGAACCCGACGATCGTGCACAGCACGAAGATCGGCGTCAGCCTGTCGAGCGCATCGTCGCCCAGCGCCGCGCGCAGCGGCACGGCGGCGAGCTGGCCCCCGACGCCGATGGCGAACGGCAGCACGCGCCACGCCGACAGCCGGCGACCGCACGCCCGGCCGGCTGGTCGCCAGCGGCCCGGCCTGGACGGAACCGAGCGTGGCGACCGTCGTCAGCATGGCCAGTACCGGTACCCCGATCAGGACGAGCAGCAGGAGCCACGGGGCGACCACCACGTCCGCGACGAAGAAGTGGCCGCCCTGGAAGGTCAGCGTCGCCGCCATGATCCGCCGGCCGACCTCGTAGCCGACCAGGCCGAGCACGCTGCCCGCGGCGGCGCCGAGCCCGGTCTCGACCGCGGCGACGGTGGCCGTCTGGAGCCGGGTCGCCCCGGCCAGGCGGAGCGCGGCCAGCCGCTGATGGCGCTGGGCCGCGGCCACGCGGGTCGCCATGACGGCGAACACGACGACGGGGACCAGCAGCAGCGCCGTCCCCGTGAGGAGCAGCACCCGGAACGCCACGGCGAACGCATAGGCGCTGGGCAGCGTGTCGAACCCCCGCACGATCCGCACCTCCCGCGTGCGCACCTCGCGGAGCTGGTCCGGCGTGCGGCCGATCAGGGCCACGAGCTCGTCGGGATGGGCGAGCCCGGCGTCCCCGATCGTCGCCACGATCCGGCCGGGATAGCGGTCGTCGAGCTGGTCGTCGGGCGTCGCCGCCAGGAGCCGGCGCAGGGCCGGCGACACGGCCACCTCGCCCGGCCGCGGCAGGCGGTCGAGGCCCGGTGGCACCGGCGGCCGGGGCCCGAGGGCGGCCACGTAGTTCCGGCTCAGGACCCGGTCCTCGTGGTAGTCGCTCACGCTCAGGAACAGCGCGCCGTCCGGCGCCGAGGCGGGCGTGTTCGGCGTCGCGCTCCGCCACCCGGAGCGCTCCTGTCGGCCCTGCACGGCGGCCTGCCCGGTGAGGGTGAGCAGCAGCAGCGTCACCGCGATGCCGACCCCGACCGCCGTGACCCCGAGCCGCAGCAGCGCGGGCTGCCCGCCGGCCAGGGCCAGCCGCAGTCCGAGCCGCAGGGTCACGGCGCCCCGACCCCGACCGCGTCGACACCGTCGCGGACCATCACCGTGCGGTCGGCGTAGGCGGCGGCGCGGGGCTCGTGCGTCACCATCAGGACACTGGCGCCCTGGGTGCGGGCGGCGTCGACCAGCAGGTCCATGACGTCGTCGGCGGCGACCGAGTCGAGCGAGCCCGTGGGCTCGTCGGCGAACACGATCGTCGGCTCCGCCACCAGCGCCCGCCCGATCGCCGCCCGCTGGCCCTCGCCGCCGGACAGCTCGCCGGCCAGCCGGTCGCCGAGCCCGTCGAGGCCCAGCCGCCCGAGCCAGCCGTCGGCCTCCGCCAGCGCCGGCCGGCGCCGCCGCCCGGCGAGCAGGAGGGGCAGGGCGATGTTCTCCCGCACCGGCAGCTCGGGCACGAGCTGGCCGAACTGGAACACGAACCCGAACGTCGTGCGGCGCAGCTCGACCCGCTCCCGGTCGGGGAGCGCGTCGATCCGCCGGCCGGCGAACCGCACCTCGCCCCAGTCGGGCCTGAGGATCCCGCCGAGGCAGTGGAGCAGCGTCGACTTGCCCGACCCGCTCGGCCCCATCACCGCGACGATTTCGCCCTCGCCGAGGGCGATGTTCGCCCCGCGCAGCGCGGTCGTGGGGCCGAACTGCTTGTGCAGCTCCTCACCGACGAGGATCGGCGTCATCGCGCACCTCCTCGGCGAGCGAGGTGAGGCGCGACTCCGCATGGTCGATCCAGCGCAGATCGGCCTCGAGGTGGAACAGCTGGTAGTCGGCGAGCAGCGCGTCCTGCGTGGTCGCCGCGTCGCGCCGGGCGGCGGTCAGCGCCTTCATCGTGTCGACGTGCACGGCCCGCTGGAGGTCGAGGAAGCGCGCCGCCGACCGTCCCGACAGCAGCGCCACGACGACCTTGGTGAACAGGACGGACCGGAGCAGCGGGCGCGGCTCTTCCGGCTCGCCCAGCCAGGTGTCCAGGTCGATCACCCCCTCGGGCGTGATGGAGTACCGCTTGCGCTCAGGACCCGCCCCGGCCTCGACCTGGACGACCTCGACCAGACCGTCCCGCTCCAGCTGGGACAGCGTCCGGTACACCTGCCCGAACCGGATCGGCTTGACCTCGCCGAACCGCCGGTCGTACGAGCGCTTCAGGTCGTAGCCGTGCCGGCTGGACTCCTCGAGCAGACCGAGAAGTGCGTAGGAGACCACCACGGCCGGGACTATACACGACGGGTATACCCGATGTGGATAGGTGTTTCGGGCCAGCCCCGAGCCTCGTGACAGTCGTCAGCCGTTCCGACACTGGTGTCGGTTATGATCGTGGGACATCGGGGAGAGAGGGGGTCTCCGTGCGCCTCGACGTCCAGCCGACCATGGGACGACCGTCGAGCACGGGCGTGCTGCTCGAGGTCGACGACCTGAAGACCCACTTCCTGACGCCGCGGGGCCGGGTCAAAGCCGTCGACGGTGTCAGCTTCACGCTCGATCGTGGCAGGACGCTGGGTGTGGTGGGCGAGTCGGGGTCGGGCAAGACGATCCTGGCCCGCTCGATCATGAACCTGCTGCCCAAGATCAACGTCCGTCGCTCCGGCAGCGTGAAGTTCATGGGTCGCGAGCTCGTGGGGCTGGACGACCGCGAGATGCGCGCGCTGCTCGGCAACGAGCTCGCGATGGTGTTCCAGGACCCGTTGAGCTCGCTCAACCCGGTCATGACCATCGGCAAGCAGATCACCGAGGCCCTGCGGCTCCAGGCGGGGATGAGCAGGAAGGAGGCGCGGCTCACGGCGATCGCCCTGCTGCGTTCGGTCGGGATCCCCGAGCCCGAGCGGCGGCTCGCGGAGTACCCCCACCTGCTCTCTGGGGGCATGCGGCAGCGGGTGATGATCGCGTTGGCGCTGGCGTGCGGGCCGAAGCTGCTGTTCGCCGACGAGCCGACCACGGCGCTCGACGTCACGGTGCAGGCCCAGATCCTGAACCTGCTGCAGGACAACCAGGCCGACCGCTACATGGCCATGGTGCTGGTGACCCACGACCTCGGCGTGGTCGCCGGCCGGACCGACGAGATCGCCGTGATGTACGGCGGGCGGATCGTCGAGCAGGCGCCCACCTCCGTGCTGTTCTCGCGCATGCGGCACCCGTACACCGAGGCGCTGCTGCGCTCGATCCCGCGGGTCGAGAACCCGAGCCACACCCGTCTCGACGTCATCGGCGGCCGCCCACCCGACCTGATCAACCCGCCGCCGGGATGTGCGTTCAGCGACCGGTGCCCCTATGCGCAGGACGACTGCCGCACGGAGGCTCCGATCCTCGAGGAAGGCCCCGAGCCCGGCCACCGCTTCGCCTGCTTCCACCCGTTGGGTGACAACGTTGCGGCGCCGATCATCGCGCCGGCCGCCGCCCGGACACCGGTCACGGTCACGCAGAAGCGGCCGGTCGACGGCCAGGATCCCGGCGGCTGACCCCCGCCGGGCGGCGCCGCACGCGGTCGGTTAGCCGATCAACACCGGTGAGTCGGCGACGCGGTCCTCCGTGACGCCGACGGGGTAGTGGCAGGCGACGTACTGGCCGGGAGCGATCTCGCGGATCTGGGGCTCCTCGTCGGCGCAGCGCTCGGCGGCGTGGGGGCACCGGGTTCGGAACCGGCAGCCCGACGGCGGCGCGATCGGTGACGGCGGCTCCCCGGCGATCGTGCGCGCCGCTCGCGGGTCGACGGCGGGGTCGATCACGGGGATCGAGCTCATGAGGATCTCTGTGTAGGGATGGCGGGGCCGCGCGAACATCTCGTCGGGCTGACCCACCTCGCACACCTTGCCGAGGTACATGACCACGATCCGGTCGGCGATGTTCTTCACGACCGCGAGGTCATGCGCGATGAAGATCAGCGAGAGCCCGTACTTCCCCTTGAGCTCCTCCAGCAGGTTGAGCACCTGAGCCTGGACGGACACGTCGAGCGCCGAGACCGGCTCGTCGCAGATGACCACCTGCGGGTCGAGGATCAACGCCCGCGCGATCGAGATGCGCTGGGCCTGGCCGCCGGAGAACTCGTGGGGGTGCCGGTCCATGGCCACGTCGGCGTCGATGCCCACGTCCTCCAGCACCTGCCGGACCTTGACCTCGGCGCCCTGCCCGAACGCCTGCCGCCCACGCCAGATGCGGATGGCACGCGGCAGCGATGCGACCGGCAGGAGCACCGACAGCACGAGCCACACGGCCGCCGTCACGACGAACAGGGCGACGATCGGGGCCAGCCCGACCAGCGAGGCGACCATCACCACCGTGCCCGCGGCCTGCACGATGCCGCCGTCGCGGGTGCCGTCCGGCCGCTCCGCGCCGACCGCGCCGCCAACGACCCAGAGCGCCAACCCGACGAAGAACGCCACCAGCAGCGGAAAGCCGACGCGACGGAGCATCGGGTGGCGCCACAGCCGCAGCATCCGGGGCACGTACCGCTCCCACAGCCGGATCAGCGGTGACCGACGGTGCGACTCCAGCCACCGGACCACCAACGGCTCGGCCACCACGTCGCGGATCCGTCGCCGAGGGTTCAGCGACGAGATCGCATCCTGGAAGATCATCTGCAGCCGGCTGCGCACGTCGCGCATCTGCTCGGCGCTCAGCGTGGCGAGGTCGACCCCGTCGAGCCGGATCCGGCCCGCAGTGGGAGGTGGCACCCGCATGATGGCCTTGGCGGTGGTGGACTTCCCGCAGCCGGACTCGCCGACGATGCCGAGCGTCTCACCGTTGGCCAGGTCGAAGCTGACGTCGCTGACCGCGTAGACCGTCCCGACGCGGCCGGCGGGGAACTCGACCACCAGGTGCTCCACCTGCAGGACCAGATCGGCCTGCCCGTCCCGCAGGTGCGCGGTGCCCGAGCCGGCCATCAGATGCCGCTCTCCCGAACGTCGAAGCGCGTGCGCACCTGGTCGCCCACGAAGTTGAGCGAGAGGATCGTCATGAACATGAAGAACGCCGGGAACAGGACCATGTGCGGCGCATCGTCGACCTGTGAGCGCCCGTTCTGGATCATGATCCCCCAGCTCACGCCACTCACGTCGCCGACGCCGAAGAAGGCCAGGGCGGCCTCCACGACGATCAGCGCCGCGAGGCCGATGAAGGCGATCGAGACCATCGCGGGCAGGATGTTGGGCAGCACCTCGCGGACGATGATCCGCAGGTTGCGCGTACCGAGTGTCCGGGATGCGAGCACGAAGTCGCGGTCGGCCCACACCATGGTCTGCGCCCTCGCCACGCGGGCGATGGTCGGCACGGCCAGGATCGACAGCGCGAACGTCGCCCACATCGTCTGCTGGCTCGGCGAGGCCGAGCCGGGCTCCGCGAAGAACGCCACCAGCGCCAGGGCCAGGACGAGCCCGGGGATCGCCAGCATGATGTTGAGGACGGCCACGATCGCATCGTCGAGCGTTCTGCGGTAGAAGCCCGAGATCAGCCCGATGACACCGCCGACGGTGAAGCCGACCAGGGTCGCGACCGTGGCGACGGCCAACGAGCGGCGTGCCCCGTAGACGGTGCGGCTGAACACGTCGTGGCCGATGTTGTCGGCGCCGAACCAGTGCGCCGCCGAAGGGCCGTCGCGGGCGACCCCGCGGAAGGTGGCCGTCGGGTTCCTCAGCGGCAGGAAGTCGGCAAACACGGCGGAAAGCACCAGCGCCACCAGCCAGACCACGGAGGCCCAGAACCAGAAGCCGAGCTTGCGACCCTGGTAGACCTCCTCCGCCTCCGCGAGGATCGCCGCCTCGGGATCGACGTTGACCGCAACCGGCCCAGTGGAGGTGGGGACGACCGCAGTCTCAAGCCCGGACATGGCGGACCCTCGGGTCGAGGACGGCGTAGAGCAAGTCGACCAGGAAGTTCACCAGCACGAAGCCCACCGCGACGACCAACACGATCCCCTGCACGACCAGGAAGTCCTTCTGGAAGATGGCGGTGCCCAACTGGGTGCCGAGCCCGGCAGAGTGAACAGCGTCTCGATGATCAGCGCCCCCCCGACCAGCGTGGCCGTGTTGACCCCGAACACCGTGAGCAGGGTGAACGAGGACGGCCGGAGGGCATGGGCCCAGAGGATCCGCCGGTCGCTGACCCCCTTGGCCTTGGCCGTGGTGATGAAGTTCTCCTGCAGCGTCCCGATCATGTCCGAGCGCAGGATCCGCATGTAGCCCGCCGCCTGGCCGAGGGCCAGGGCGATAGCCGGCAGGGCCATGTGGCGGAAGTGCTCGACGGGATCCTGCCCGAACGGTACGTAGCGGGCCGCCGGGAGCCATTCGCTGCCCAGGCTCGTGTTGCCCGTCCTGATCCCACCCAGGGCGAAGAACAGGATCAGCACCACGGCGAGCACGAAGTTCGGCACGGACAGGGCCGCCAGCGCCGCCGTGCTGGCGATGCGGTCGCCGCGGCGGTTGGCCTTGTAGGCCGCGTAGACACCGGCCGGCACGGCGATGAGCAGCGCCAACAGCTGCGCGTAGAGCATCAGCTGCAGGGAGACCGGCGCGGCGTTGGCGATCACGTCGGAGACTGGCTGCCCCTGGATCGCCGACCGCCCGAGGTCGCCGCGCGTCGCGTCGCTCAGCCAGAGCAGGTAGCGGGTGTGCATGGGCTCGTCGAGGTGGAACTCCTGGACGATGTCGTCCACCCCCTCCTCGGTGCCCCCGGGCCCGAGGATGTTGAAGGCCAGGTCGCGCGTGTTGCCTCTGCTGTTCTGGAGGTAGAAGGTGAACGCGGTGACCAGGACGAGCGTGGGCACCAGGATCAGCAGCCGCCGCAGGACGTAGCGGCTGTTGACGGCACTGGCGCCGACGACGACCAGGGCGAAGGCTCCGAGGAAGGCCAACAGCATGGGCAGGCCGACCAACCACCCACCGACGAGGACGACGAACGCCCCCGCGGTGGTGGTCAGGCCGGGATTGCGCCGGGCTGCGTCAGCGATCGCACGAAGCCTCGGCATCGGCTACTCGCAGTTGCCCTCGTCGCACCAGATCTGGTTGACCTGGTGGCGACCGGCGAAGGCGAGCTCGACGCCCTTGGACCCGTCGGGCAGCGTGTTGAGCACCTGGTCGTTGACGTAGGGCGCCGACGAGATCCCCCAGATCGTCCAGGTCAGCCAGAGGTTGTAGACCTCCTCGCCGAAGCGCTCGTTCACGGCCTCGGCCGCCGCGGTGCGGGCCTCCTCGTCGGGGTTGGTCCGGATGGTGATCAGGTTCTCGTCGATCACCTCGTCGGAGAAGCGCCCGAAGTTCAGGGCCTGCGAGCCGATGGGGGCCGACGCCGCGCTGATCCACCACAGCAGCTGCTGGTCCGGATCGGTCCCGCCGTGGTTGCGCCAGGCGAACACGTCGAAGTTCCCCAACAGCGCGAGGCCGATGTACTGGCCCTGCTCGATCGGCGTGATGTTGGCGCTGACCTGGTTGCCGAAGGCCTCCTGCCACATCGAGACGATCAGCGTGTTGGTCTCGACGTTGAACGGGTCGTTGGTGGTGTTGTAGTCGAAGTCGATGCTGTCGGTCCCGAGCTCCTGGAGGCAGGTGTCCATCTCGGACTGGGCCGCGTCGAGGTCGTAGGCGGGGTAGCCCGAGTCCTCGAGGTAGCCCCTCGACCCGGGCGGGTAGGGACCGTTGGCCGGCTGGGAGATGCCGCCGCCGCGCTCCTCGGCCAGCCGGTCGAGGTCGATCGCGTGGGCGAGCGCCCGGCGGCAGTGCACGTCGAGCATCGGGTTGTCGGCGTTGGCGCCCGCGGGGTCGATCGCGGCCCCGGTCATGAGGTTGGTGCCCTGGGCGACGTTCAGCATGATGTAGTTGGTCTCGCCGTAGCGGTCGCTCGTGACCGTCTCGAGGCTGTTCTCGTCCATGAGCTCGGAGATCGTCTGCGCGTTCGCGGTGTGCATGATGTCGAACTCGCCCGAGCGCAGGGCGTTGGCGCGGCTGTCGATGTCCACCGCGACCACGCCCTCGATGGCGTCGAGGTAGGGCAGGTCCTCACCGGTGATGCCGTTGGGGCCGCGCCAGTAGTCCTCGTTGCGCACGGCCCGGAAGGTGTTGCCGTTGCCCGGCTGGTAGGACTCGAACGTGAAGGCGCCGAGTCCGACCGGCGCCGCGGGGTCGCCGTCGGCCGGCGTGGCGGCGATCTCGGGGTCGTAGTAGGGGCCGTCGGCCTTGCGCTGGGGCACGTCGGGCAGGCTCGCCAGCCACTGCTTCGACATCATGTAGCCGCAGGCGCCGTAGCCGAAGTAGGCGGGCAGCGCGACCCACGGCCCGTTCTTGGTCTCGATCGTCACGGTCTGGCCGTCGGCGGTCACGGGCCCGACGGACGCGTAAGCGGCACCGGTCAGCGGGCTGCCGGCGCAGGTCTCGATGTTGAACTTGACCGCCTCGGCGTCGAGCGGGGTGCCGTCGTGGAACGTGATGCCCTCGCGGAGGGTGATCGTCCACTGCGTGTACTCCTCGTTGTGGTCGACCGACTCGGCGAGGAGGGGGACGATCTCGCCGTCGTCGTTGACCGCGAACAGCGAGTCGGACACGGAGGACAGGGGGATGTAGCCGCTCGTGGCGTAGGAGGCCCGGTAGGGCGCCCAGGCGTTGGCGGTGTCGGCCTCCAGGCCGTAGACCAGCGTGCCGCCCTTCACCGGGTCGCCCGCGCTCTCGGTGTCGTTCTGGTTGACGTCGTCGGATGCGTCGTCGTCGTCATCGTTGCCGCCGCATGCGCTGACGGCCAGCAGGAGCACGCCCAGCCCGCCGAGCCATCGCCTGTGCCGTGTCCACGGCCGACGGTGGTCAGTGCGATCGCTGGGGCTGTCGTGTCGGAACATGGCCCGTCCCCCTAAGTCTTCGGATGTGA
The DNA here is from genome assembly GCA_963830865.1 of uncultured Acidimicrobiales bacterium. Classification (GTDB taxonomy): domain Bacteria; phylum Actinomycetota; class Acidimicrobiia; order Acidimicrobiales; family VFJN01; genus ZC4RG19. The sequence goes on from CAWHNU010000009.1 coordinate 588,195, forward strand.
GTGCTGTCGCCTGGTTCAGGTGTTCAGGCCGTGCGGGGTCTCGGCGTCGGCAGGGCCGTGGTCGGTGACATAGACGCCGCCGACGCTCACGCTGCCGTCGGGCATCGCGATGGGACCCTCCGGGACATGCAGCCCCGAAGCGGCCTCCTTCAGCTGACCCATGCGGATCCCCCCCTGAAGCTCCGTTTGGGCATGAAACCCTGTTTCCGACATAGGTGTCAAGGAGAGCCACTCGCCAAGTCGCCAGCGTTGTCGCCATGAGACCGCCGTGTGGTGTCAGGGCGTCACTGATCCGTCGACGGTTATGTCGATTCGCGACGAACGACCCGTCATTCAGCGAACTTGCGCGGCCCGGAGCCGGAGGCCCGCGCCAGCGACTACTGGCCGGTGGCAGCGCCGACGGGACGGCCGTCCACGATCTGGTCGAGGTACTCCGAGAGACCCGCGCCCTCCAGGTCGCCGCAGCGCCACCGGGTCATCCCTTCGGTGATGCGGGTCATCAGGCCGTTGCGCCGGTTCCGCAGCGGGATGTTCGACCACACGTCGCCGTCCACGTCGTAGCGGTGGTCGTCGGTGTGGATGGTGGCGTGCACGGCCGAGTGGTACCAGCGCTCGTCGAAGTCCGTGCGGAGCTCGACCTCCCGGATCGGCACCCATTCGTCCCCGTGGCGGGCCCGGTCGTAGAGGAAGCCGCCCACCCGCCGCCGGTCCGCCTCGTCGCCGGACACGGTGGTCGCGAAGCCGAGGTCGGGACCCAGGTTCACTGTGAGCCACCGGTACCACCAGATGTTCTGCCAGTACCGCGGCCCCCAGCTGTGGTCGCGCAGGCCGAGGCCGTCGGTGAGCTCGAACGAGTCGTCACCGACGGTCACGCTGCCGGTGACAGCCATGTGCTGCTCGAAATGGCCCCGGGCGAACGACTTCTCGGGATCGACGTGAGGCAGGCTCTCGCCCTCCTCGGCCTCGGCCTCGCCGCCCCACGGCTTGGCGATGCCCCGGTGGACCTGGTCGATCCGGCAGTCGACGCGGGGGTTCTCGTTGAACGCCCGCCGGGGGTCCTCCATCTCGGAGGGGTCGTCCAGCACGACCGCCTGCCCGTCGTAGGTGACCCGGTGCTCCTCGAACGGGCGGACGACCTCGAACCGCAGGCCGCCCGCCGCGTGCTGGTCGTTGTCCGCGATGCGCGGGCGGCCGAACCAGAACGCCACCCGCCCGTCGGGCAGGTACAGGCACGTGGTCATCTCGGCGTAGCCCTCGTTGGGCCGGTTGCCGAGGCGCACCCAGCCGCCGAGGCCGGAGCCTCCGTCGAAGAAGTTGTAGTACGCGCTCTCGTTGAAGTTGCTCGCCTCTTCCCGAGGATGCATGTAGTCGTCCTCGGGCTCCAGCCGGATCCGCATGGAACGCCCCCTTTTCCCTGGTCAGGTCGGCAGCGCCGACCGCACTACCGGCGCCGCCTAGCCGAGACGGTCCTTCGGATAGCCGGCGTAGGACTCCTTGAACACGCCCGAGTGCAACAGCACGACGGCGGCGACCCGGCCCGTGCTCATGTCGGTGAGCGTCGTGCGGGTCCAGTACGACTCGGTGCGCCGGCTCTGGCCGAGGCCCACGATCTCGGGCTCGACCCGATAGTCCTGGCCGACGAACACCGGCCCCTCGACCAGCCGGATCTCCAGGTCGAGGAACAGGCCGAGCGCCGGGCCCCGCACCGGCCAGGGGGCGCCCGCCTTGGCCGACAGCACGCTCACCATCTCCAGCGGCAGCACCGCGCGCCCCACGGCGAGCGTTCGCCACCGTCCGGCGTGTACCAGGGGTGCGGCTCGGTGATGCGCTCGAGCTTCTCGGCGAGCGAGAACGGATAGCCGGGACCGTTGTCGTCGGCGTGGGTGACCGAGGCGGTCCGCGGCTCCTCGCTGCGCATGCCGACCGCGAGCTGGTCGACGACGAACAGCTCGCCCGCGTCGCCCCGCCTCGCGAGCCGCGTCTCGAGCTCGGTCTCCGGGTGATCGGGGCCGACCGACGCCGTGCCGACCAGCACCGGCGTGCCGTCGGCCTTGTGCGCCTCGATGCGCGCCGAGGCCGGCCCGGTGGTGGTCAGCGACGCCTGCACCTGCTCGCCCTCGACGACCATCGTGCGGAAGTGGCAGCTCACGCACCCGCGCTCGAACCAGGCCCGGCCCCACAGCGCGGCGGCGAGGGGGTCGATCTGGCTGAAGTGGGTGGGCGCCTCGATCGGTGCGCCGGCCAGCCCGAGCGACGCGGCGGTGTCGCCGTCGTGGATGCTGGAATGGCCACCGACGTCCTGCTCCTCCAACATCTGGGCCGGCGACCGCAGGGGCCCGGCGAGGCTGATCTCGGTGGAAAAGCTGGCCTCGGTCACGAGCCTCACCCCCTACCGGGGCTCCTGGCCGTCGTCGACCTTGGCGACCATGCCGGTCACGAACTCGGACGATGGCGACACGAGGTACAGCAGCGTGCTGTCGAGCTGGGCCGGGTCGCCGAGCCGGCGGCGGGGGAAGAAGCGGGTCATGTCGCCGACCCGCGAGATCATCCCGTCCATCATCTCGGAGCTGAACGCCCCCGGCGCGATGGCGTTGACGTTGATCCCGAACTTGGCCCACTCCACGGCGAGCGTCTCGGTCATCCGCTCGACGGCCGCCTTGGTGATCGAGTACAGCGCGGCGCCGCCACCGGCGTAGTTGTGCGCGCCCATCGAGGAGAGGTTGACGATCCGGCCCGGCGCCCGCCGGGCGATCAGCCGCCGGGCGACCTCGCAGGACAGGAGGAACGGGCCGCGGAGGTTGGTGGCGATGACCTCGTCGACCAGCGCCACGGACATCTTCGTGGCGTACTGGGCGTCGGGCATCCCCGCGTTGTTGACCAGGATCGTCACCGGTCCCAGCTCGATCTCGACCCGGTCGACGGCGGTCTCGATCTGGTCCGCGTCGGTGACGTCGAGCGGCACCGGGATGCAGACGCCACCGGCGGCCGCGATCTCGGCGGCCAGCTCCTTCAGGCGATCCTCGCGGCGGGCGGCCGCCGCCACCTGCGCCCCGCACGCCGCCAGCACGGTGGCGAAGCGGCGTCCCAGCCCCGAGCTGGCGCCGGTCACCAGCGCGACCTGGCCCGCGAGGTCGGTGGAGAAGTTCGGGAGCCCGAAGCCGGCGGAACCCTCGGTCACCGCGGCGACCTCGCCGTGGCCGCCCCCAGCTCCTCGCGGAGCTGGCGCTTGAGGACCTTGCCCGTGGCGTTCCGGGGCAGGTCGGCGTCGCGGACGTCCACCACCGACGGCACCTTGAACGCCGCCAGCCGCTCGGCGACGTGGTGCTTCACCGCGTCGGCCTCGAGGTCGCTCCCCGGTCGCCGGCGCACGACGGCGGCGACCTCCTCGCCGAGGGAGGGATGCGGGACGCCGACCACGGCGGCGTCCGCGATGTCGGGGTGCTCGTACAGCGCGGCCTCGACCTCCGCCGCGTACACGTTCTCGCCGCCGCGGATCACCACGTCCTTGAGGCGGTCGACCACGTGGACGAAGCCGTCCTCGTCGGCGTAGCCGAGGTCCCCGGTGTGGAACCAGCCGGCGGTGAACGCCGCCGCCGTGGCCTCGGGATCGTTGTAGTAGCCGCGCACGATGGTGGGACCGCTGATCCAGATCTCCCCGACCTCACCCGGTGCGACGTCGGCGCCGTCCGGGTCGACGAAGCGCACGTCGATGACCGGGGCGAGCACCTTGCCGACGCTGTCCGCCCGGGCCACGTAGTCGGTGCCCATGTTCGCGATCATGGCGCCGGTGGTCTCGGTGAGGCCGTAGCCGTTCCCGGGTGCGACCCGCGAGCTGAACTGCGCCTCGACGCGGCGCACCAGCTCCGGTGGGACCAGCGTGGCGCCGGACGCCAGCCCCTGCAGGCTGTCCAGGGAGGCGCCGCGCGCGGCGGCCCGCTCGAGCAGGTCGAACGCGGTGTGCGGCACCCCGGAGAAGTTGGTGATCGCCTCGCGCTCGATCAGGTCCACCGCCTGGTCGGCGTCCCATCGGTACATCAGCACCAACGTGCCGCCGTAGGCCGTGTAGGGGATGAGGTGCGATTGGAGCCCACCCACGTGGAACAGCGGGAAGGTCAGCAGGGTCCGCGGCGGTGGCGGCATCGTGCCGTCCGCTCCCGCCGCCGGCACTCCCGCCGCGGCCGCCGCCCGGACCGTCCCCAGGTAGAAGCCGGCCATCAGGAAGTTGGTGATGTTGCGGTGGGTGCCGACCGCGCCCTTGGGCCGTCCGGTGGTGCCCGAGGTGTAGAGGATGGTGACGTCGTCGTCCGGGTCGATGTCGACCTCGGGCAGCGAGGGATCGTCGTCGGGTTCGCCGAGCGAGGTCACCGAAGTCGACGACGCCCGGAGGCAGCGCCTCCGCCCGGACGCCGACCACGCCGGCGAGGCCCAACCGGTCGAGATCCCCGGCGAGCCGTTCCAGCCGCTCGCCGTCGGCGACGAGCAGCTTCGCTCCCGAGTCGGCCAGCCCGTAGGCCAGCTCCGGCCCCGTCCACCAGGCGTTGAGCGGCACCGCGACGGCGCCGATCGCCACGGTGGCCCAGAAGGACAGCACCCACTCGGGATAGTTCCGCATGGCGATGGCGACCCGGTCGCCGTGGCCGACCCCGTACCGCTCGGTGAGCCGCCGCGCGAGGCTCGCGACCAGGGCGTGGGCGCGGGCGTAGGTGTAGCGCTCGTCGTCGTAGACGAGGAAGTCGCGCGCGCGCGTGGACCCTGCTCGCGTCCCAGATGGCGCGGAGCGAGCCGGGCGCCGTCTTCCAGACCCGCGTGGTCACGCCCCGGATCTCGACCTCGTCGATCTCGAACGCTCCGCCGGGGCCGGTCAGCGACTGCTCCAGCTCGGTCATCGGGGTGGGCACGGCTCCTCCTCAGACGGCGATCTTGAACAGGTCACGGGCGTTGTCACCCAGGAACCGCCGGCGGTCGGCGTCTCCGGGGAACAGGCCCGCCAGCTCGTCGAGGTCGGAGATGTACTCGGGCGTGTGGTCGGCGTGCGGGAAGTCCGACGCCCAGACGAATCGGTCGGCGCCGAAGCGCTCGGCGAGTGCCGGGATCGTCCGCTCGTCGGGGTCGCAGCTGATCCAGCACCGGGTCCGGAAGTAGTACGACGGCGGGTTCTGCAGCGGCACCCGATCGCCGATCGGCGTGTGGCCGAACACGGCGTCCATGCGGTCGAGCATGTAGCCGATCCACCCGCCGCCCGACTCCAGCACCAGCACCTTCAGCCGGGGGAACCTGTCGAACACCCCGTAGTCGAACAGCGTCGAGTATTGGTGGCGGACGCCGTCCGACGCCTGGACCGAGGCGCTGAGGCGCAGCTGGCGGACGTGCTCCCAGCCGCCCATGCGGGTGCCCTTGGTCCACTGGGGCTCGAAGGTGGGATGGATGGCCAGGGGCACGTCGAGGTCCTGGGCCGCGGCGAACACCGGGTCGTGGTCGGGATGCCCGAGGGGCGTCGCGCTGTGGGTGAACGGGGCGACGAACCCGCCCCGGGCGCCGTCACCGACGGCCCGCTCCAGCTCCCGGGCCGCGGCGGTCGGATCACCGAGGGACAGGTGTGCGGTCGGGATGAGCCTGCCCTCCCCGTCCGAGCACCACTCGCAGATCCACCGGTTGTAGGCGCGGCAGTAGGCCTGGGACAGCTCGACGTCGGCGAGCTCGGCCTCCCACAGCAGGCCGGTGGTGGTGTAGAGGACGGCGGCGTCGATGTGCTCGGCGTCGAGCAGCTCGAGCCGTGCCTTGGCTTGGGTCGCGGCCGGCGGCGCGTGGTTGTCGTAGGTGATCGCAGGGTCACGGGCCATCGCCCCCAGCTTCCCGCGGCCCATCGCCGCCAGGGTCGAGGGCATGCCGCGTGCGGCCATGACGGACGCTCTGCCGTCGATCTCGAGCACGTCGAGGCCGTTGTCGTCCTTCACGATGCGCAGCGCCCGGTCGCGGTACTGCGGTTCGAGGTAGGTCTCCCAGAGATCGGACGGTTCAAGGATGTGGCCGTCGGCGTCGACGGCGCCGTCCCAGGACAGTCTGTGGGTCTCGTGCATGGCGGCGCCCCCTCCCCACCGACTATCCCGGAGAACCGACATGACTGTCAAGAACGGCAGTCAGGTTGCGACGTGGTCGTGCCAGGAGCGCGGTTTGCCTGGGTATACGTGCGTCCTGGAGTTGACGTTGGCATCGGTTACCGCTCGTATACTTGACGCCATGACGGGCAAGCCGACGGCGAGGAAGGCGGGAGAAGGCCGGACGGCCCCTCGCAGCGGCCGCAACCCGGGCGGACGGACGCCGAAGAGCGAGGAGACCCGCCGCGCGCTCCTCGACGCCGCGGCGCGCCTGTTCGCCGAGCACGGCTACCACGAGACCAGCGTGCCCGACATCGTCCAAGCGGCCGGCGTGGGGCACGGCACTTTCTACGAGTACTTCGGCAGCCGGCGCGACATCCTGCTCGCACTGACCGGGCCGGTCACGGACACCTCGCGGCGGCCGAGCCTCATGAGCCGGAACCTCGCCGACCGCATCCGGGCCGAGATCTTCTGGTACCTGTCCGACCACGTCGAGCACCTCGATCTGTCCAAGGTGTGGCACGCGGCGTCGAACTTCGAGCCCGAGATCGCCGAGACCCGGCGGCGGGAGCGGGCCAGGCGGATCGAGCGGGTGCGCAAGGGCATCGAGTCGGCCGATGCCCGACCGGACATCGAGCCGGGGATCGCCGCGGCGGCGCTGGTGGCCATGCTCGAGGAGTTCACCCACCGCTGGTTCATCGAGGGCGACGGCCCCGGCAAGGGTGCCCACGACGTGGTGACGGCCGCGGAGACGCTGAGCACGCTCTGGCTCAGCGCGATCGGCCTCGCCGGCTGAGCCGCCACGCCCTCGGGCGTCCCCGGCGGAATCTCGACACTCATGTCGGTTCCTCGGACCGATCGTTGGGGCCCGGCCGGCTGTGCCCCAGCTCGGCGAGCACGGCGTCGTCGCCCGAGAAGTCGAACTCGTACCGGTCGCGACCCTCGGCGTCGAACCACTCGTAGGAGTCCCGGTAGGCGGCCTCCAGCCCGAAGCTCGGCTCCCAGTCGAGCTGGGCCAGCGCCCGCTCGATCGAGAACATCGCCCCGCCGACCAGGCCCTCGCCCCAGTGGACCAGCGGCGGCCGGGCCCGGCGGGCGATGTCGAGCGGGACGTGCACGACCTCGGCCTCGACGCCCACCGCCCGGGCCATCAGCCGCACGCATCCGAGGATGCTGGTGATCTCGGCCCCGCCCACGTTGTACTGCTCGCCGACGGCCTGCTCGTTGCCCGCGACGGCGACCATCAGCCGGGCGACGTCCTGGACGTGGACGAGGTGCACGAACGGGAACCCCTCGCCGGGCACCAGGATCGGCCGACCCTGCTCCAGGCGGGCGAAGAACACCGGCTCCCGGCTGGCCAACGGCGTCCTCGGTCCGACGGTGTGGGTGACCCGCAGCGAGGTCGCGGGGAAGCCCTCCGTCCGGTGGAGCTGCGCCAGGTAGTCCTCGCAGTCGACCTTGCCGACCCCGTAGGCCTTGCGCGGGTCGGGGTCGTCCGGCGCGTGGCGGGCGAAGTGCTCCCTGACCGGCTGGACGAAGCTGCGCTTGTAGACCGCCACCGAGCTGGTGAACACGAACTGCTGGACGCGCCCACGGAACAGCTCGACCAGCGGCGTCAGGTCCTCGACCCGGTAGGCGGTGTTGTCGTAGACGATGTCGAACTCGTCGCGGTGCGGCCCGAGCACCTCGCGCAGGACGCCGGGCCGGCGCCGGTCGCCGTGCAGGCGGCGCGCGCCCTCGGGGAGGGGAGCGACGTGGCTGTTCATGACCGTCACGTCGAAGCCGCGGCGGGCGAGCTCGAACACGAAGTGCAGCCCGATGTAGCGGTTGCCCCCGAGGACCAGCGCGCGCATCACGGCGGGCGACGCTACCGTAACTGACACTAGTGTCAACTTCGATGAGCTCGGCGACCGGCACGCCCGTCCCCGTCGGCATCGACCCCGGCCCGATCGAGGCGTGGTTCCGGGCGCACGTGCCCGAGGCCCGGCCGCCTCTGCGCTACGAGCGGGTGGTCGGCGGGCACTCCTGCCTGACGTACGTGGTCACCGACGACCAAGGCGAGCGCCACGTCCTGCGGCGTCCGCCGCTCGGGACGGTGCTGGCGACGGCGCACGACGTCGCCGCGCGAGCACCGGGTCATGTCGGCGCTGCAGGACACCGCCGTGCCCGTGCCGCGGATGCGCGGCCTCTGCGAGGACGACGGGGTCACCGGTGCGCCGTTCTACGTGATGAGCTACGTCGACGGCGTGGTCGTGCACACGGCCCGCGACGCCGAGCGCCTGCTCCCGTCGCCGGCCGCCCGCCGTCGGGCCGCCGAGACCCTGGTCGATGCGCTGGTCGCGCTGCACGCGGTGGACATCGATGCCGTCGGGCTCGGCGGCTTCGCCAAGCGCAGCGGCTACCTCGACCGCCAGCTCCGGCGGTGGTCGGCCCAGTGGGCGGCGTCGAAGACCCGCGAGCTGCCGGCCATGGAGCAGCTGCACGCCTGGTTGGTCGAGCACCGGCCGGCCGAGACCGAGGCGTGCATCGTCCACGGCGACGCCCGGCTGGGCAACGCGCTGCACGCGCCGGACGGCACCACGCTCGCGGTCCTCGACTGGGAGCTCAGCACCCTGGGCGACCCGCTGGCCGACGTGTCCTACCTGCTGCGGTCCTGGGCCACGCCCGACGACGCGGCCGGAGGCGAGGGCCCGCCTGCCGCGGCGCCGGGCTTCCCCCGCCGGGAGGAGCTGGCCGAGCGCTACGCCGCAGCCTCGGGTCGGGCCCTCGACGAGCTCGCCTACTGGACGGCGCTGAACGCCTGGCGCTCGGCGGCGATCTCCGAGGGCGTCTACCGCCGCTACATCGACGGGATGATGGGTGACCCACCGCCGGACGTCGAGCGCTACGCGCGCAGCGTCGAGATCACGGTCCACCAGGGCCTCGTCGCCGCGGGCCTGGCGTGATGCAGCAAGCCAGCACGCGTTTTGTACGCGGAATCGGTCGCTATGGCGACCGTTTCCGCGTACAGAAACCGCACCCGACACGCCCGTCACGCATACGCTCCCGTCGGCGATGAGCGACGTGACGGTGGGCATCGACATCGGCACGACCGCGGTGAAGGCCGTGGCGGTGGCGGGCGACGGGGAGGTGCTGGCCCGGGCGCGGGTGCCCCACGACGTGCGGACGGGCGAGCCGGGGTCGTTCGAGCACGACGTCGACGCTGCGTGGCGGGCCGGGGTGCTCGACGCCCTCGCACAGGTCGCCGCACGACGGGACGTGGCCGCGGTGAACGTGGCGGCGATGGTGCCCTCGCTCGGCGCCGTCGGGCCCGACGGGCGGGCGGTCGGGCCCGGGCTGCTGTACGGAGACCGCCGGGGCGAACACGAGCCGGCGTCCGCCGGCGAACCCGGCGACAGCGGGGAGCTGCTCGCCTTCCTCGCCTGGCATGCCGGCGCCGCGCCCGGCGCCGCCGGCTACTGGCCGGCGCAGGCCGTGGCCAACCACGCGCTGTGCGGCCGGGCCGCGATCGACACCACCACCGCCATGACCGCGCTGCCGCTGTTCGACGGCCGCGGCTGGGACGAGGGCCTCGCCGCCTCGGTGGGGACGACCGTCGACCGGCTCCCGGCGATCGTCGTCGGGGTCGAGCCCGCCGGTCGGGTCGTCGACGGCCTGCCCGCGGCCGGGGCGCTCGTCGGCGGCGGGACGATCGACGCCTTCGCCGAGCAGCTGGTGGCCGGGGCCGACGACGTGGGCGACGTGCTCGTGCTGTGCGGGACCACGCTGATCACCTGGGGCGTGCTCGCCGCCTGGTCCACCGCACCGGGGCTGTGGACCATCCCGCACTCGGCCGCCGGGCTCAGCCTGATCGGCGGGCCCAGCAACGCGGGCGGGCTGTTCCTCGGCGCCGTGCGGCGGTGGGTCGGCCGGGGCGACGACGCCGGCGGCGTCGGGCCCGGCGACCTGCCCGTGTGGCTGCCCTACCTGCGGGGCGAGCGGACGCCCCTGCACCGGCCTGACCTGCGGGGGTCGGTCGACGGGCTGGCCCTCCACCACACCGCCGCCCACCTCACCCGGGCCGGCTACGAGGCCGCCGGGTTCGTCGTGCGCCACCATCTCGACCTCGCCCGGGACGCGGCCGGGCTCGTGCCCCGGCGCATCGTCGCCACCGGCGGCGGGACCCGGGACGCGCTCTGGATGCGGGCGCTGGCCGACTGCACCGGGCTGCCCGTCGACGTCGCCGCCGTGCCCGAGGGCGCGGCGCTCGGCTCCGCCTTCGTCGCCCGCTGCGTCGCCGGGCTCGAACCCGCGATGACCGACGCCCGGCGCTGGGCCCGGACCTCCCACACGGTCGAGCCCGACCCCGCCTGGGTCGACGCCGCCGCCGGCCGCTACGAGCGGTTCAGGTCAGCCACTCGAAGTACTGGGTCTCGACCATGATCGGCAGCCGGTAGCGCACGTAGAAGCTGTGGAGGCGCAGCGCCCCCACGTACTCCTCGAAGCTCGGCTCGACCAGGTCGACCTCGTCCGGCTCGCGCGACTTCCACGCCGCCGCCCGCCGGGCCACCTCCTCGAACTCGGCCATGCTCGACACCGACAGCCCGACGTGGTCCATCCGGGGTGCGGTCATCGGGCTGTCGTCGGCGACGAGGAACACGAACTGCTCGTGGGTGTGGGCCCGCAGCACCAGCTGGCGGCGGTCCTCGGTCAGCTGCGGGTACTCCTCGAAGCCGAACACGTCGCCGTAGAACGCCGCCAGCGCGGCGCGGCCCTCGGCGTCGAGCCGGTCGGCCGGCAGCGACAGGGCCACGTGGTTGATGCGGGGCGGCTTGGCGAAGGTCGGTCCGGTCACGGTCATGGTTGCACCAGCACCTTTCCTGCCAGGCGGCCGTCCGCCAGGCCGATCATGGCGTCGAGCAGGCCGTCCAGGCGGACGGCCCCCGGTTCGAGCAGGTCGTCCACCGGCAGCCGCCCCGACGCCAGCAGGTCGAGCGCCCGCTCGAACCCCCCGGCGTCGTAGGTGAACGCCCCGGTCACGACCAGCTCGTTGAGCAGGATGCGGTTGGGGTCGAACCGCGGCGGCTCGATCCCGGCCCCGACGAGCACCAGCGTGCCGCCCGGGACGAGCTGGGCCAGCCCGGCCTCCATGGCGGCCGAGCGGCCCGAGCACTCCAGCACCACGTCGACCGCCCCGGCGACCACCCGGGCGGGCTCGGCGATGCTCGGCACCTCCAGGTCGGCGGGGTCGGCGACCGTGGTGGCGCCCACCGTCCAGGCCAGCACCCGGCGCCGCTCGTGCGGCTCGACGCAGGTGACGTCCTCGACGCCCAGCGCCCGCAGCGCGGCGATCGCCAGCGCCCCGATCGGCCCCGCGCCCAGAACCAGCGCCCGCTGCCGCGGCCGGACGCCGGACTGCGTGATCGCGTGCAGGGCCACCGCCAGCGGCTCGGCCAGCGCCGCCGCCCGGGGCGAGAGCCCGTCCGGCCGGGCCAGCAGCTCGTCCTCGCGGGCGAGCTTGTAGGTGGCGAACGCGCCCCGCTCCGGCCCGGCGCCGACCGCGTCGCGCTCGGCGCACAGCGCCGGTCGGCCCGCCCGACACGCGGCACATGTGCCGCAGCGGGCGCTCGGCCCGCCGACGACCGCGTCGCCCACCGCCCACCGGGTCACCCCGGCGCCGACGGCGGCGACCCGCCCGGTCCACTCGTGGCCGGGCCAGCTTCCCGGCTGGCCCCAGCCGTCGAGCACCATGTGGAGGTCGGTCCCGCACACGCCGCACAGCTCGACCGCCACCAGCACGCCGCCGTCGCCGACCGCGGGCACCGGCACGTCCTCGACCGCCAGCCGGCCCGGACCCCGCAGGACCGCCGCCGCCATCCGGTCCCGGCCCATCACGGGTTCTCCCGCATCCAGCGGTAGACCCCGGCCATGTCCCGGTTGACCTTGTCGGGCAGCGGGTGGATCGCCGCTCCCATCGCCCGGGCCCCCCACACGATCTTGGCGGTGCGCTCGACCAGCGCCGCGTTGTGCAGCGCCTTGGACGGCGTCGGGCCGCAGGTCACCAGCCCGTGGTTGGCGAGCAGCGCCGCCCCCCGGTCGGCCAGGCGGGCGGCCACCTCCTCGCCGAGGTCGGCCGTGCCGGTGCCCCGGTAGTCGCAGCACGGCACGTCGCCGCCGAGATAGACGACGACCTCCTCGATCACCGCCGGGATCGGCTCGTGGGCCAGGGCGAACATCGTGGCGTACACCGCATGGGTGTGGATCACCGCCCCCAGCTCCGGGTAGCGCCCGAGCGTCGCCAGGTGCAGGTCCTTCTCGGTCGTCGGGGCCCGGGTGCCCTCGACCACCTTGCCGTCGCCGTCGACGACCACCAGGTCGTCCAGCGTCATCGTGTCGTAGGGGACCGACGACGGCGTGAGGCACACGAGGCCGCCGGGGAGCCGGCCCGAGATGTTGCCTGACGTCCCCTCGACCAGGCCCTGGGCCAGCATCCGCTGGGCCGTGGCCAGGACGGCCTCACGGGTGGTTGTCGGCGACTCAGCCACGGGCGAGCACCTCCGGGTTGGCGAGGTTGGCCGGCGCCTCGCCCCGCAGCAGTGCGGCGAGGCCGCCGGCGATCAGGGCGGTGTGGTTGGCCTCGGTGTCGTAGGTCGCCCCGCCGATGTGGGGAGTCAGCACCACGTTGGGCAGCGACGCCAGCGGGTGGTCGGTCGGCAGCACCTCGCCCTCGAAGTGGTCGAGGCCGGCCGCCGCCAGCCGCCCCGACCGCAGCGCGTCGACGAGGGCGTCGACGTCGTGCAGCCCGGCCCGGGCGGCGTTCACGTACACGGCCCCGACCCGCATCGCGGCGAACCGCTCGGCGGACATCAGCCCGACCGTGTCGGGCGTGACCGCCGCATGCATCGAGACCACGTCCGCCTCGGCCACGAGGGCGTCGAGGTCGTAGGTGGCATCGCTGGCGTAGGGGTCGCTGGCGATCACCCGCATCCCCAGGCCCTCCAGCCGCCACCGGGTCGCCCGGCCCACCGCGCCGAGGCCCACCAGCCCGGCGGTGCGGCCCGCCAGCTGCCAGGCCCGGAACCGCTGGTAGGGGATGGTGCCGTCCCGGTAGACCTCGCCCGCCCGCACATCCCGGTCGGCGGCGACCAGCCCCCGGGTGCACGCCAGGAGCAGGCCGACGGTCAGCTCGGCCACCGCGTCGGCGTTGCGCCCCGGTGCCCGCAGGACGGGGATCCCGGCGGCCGTCGCCGCCGCCAGGTCGACGTTGGTGGGATCGCCCCGGGTCGAGCCGATGGCCTCCAGCGGCAGGTCCAGCACCGGGCCCGCGCACCGGTCGGCCTCGCAGATCAGCACCGAGGCCCCGACCTCGGCGGCCCGCGCCGCCAGCTGCTCGGCGTCGTACAGCCGCAGGGGCCGCTGGTCGATCCAGGGGTCGAGCACGACCTCGCCGAGATCGCGCAGGGCATCGAGGCCCGGGCCCCGCAGCGGGGCGGTGGCGAGGATGACCCGGTCAGCCACCGGCACCGGCGCCGGCCCCGCCGGCCTCGCCGGCACTGCCGGCACTGTCGGCGGGCAGCTCGACCTCGACGGTCGCCTTGGCCATCACCGCGTCGTCCTGGTTGCGCAGCTCGACGGCGACGGTGACCAGGTGGCGGCGCCGGCGCTCGGTGCGGGTGCCGACCACCTCGCCGGCCAGGAACGTGGCATCGCCGGTGAACGCCGGGCTGCGGTACTGGGCGCTGGAGTGGGTGAGGACCCCCCACTCGCCGGCCCAGGCGGCGACGTAGTCGAGGATCCATGCCCCCATCGACGCCCCGTAGCCGTAGCCGCGGGGCATGCCGACATGCTTGGCCCAGCGGGGCTGGAGGTGGCCGCGGGACGGGCCGTAGTAGGCGCCGTCGGTCAGCTCCGGGTTGAGCCGCTCCATCCGCCGGTCGCCCTCGTAGCCGGCCATCTCGGGCGTGTAGCCGAGCTCCTCCGCCCGCACCGTGGTGGGGCCCTTGGCGGTGGCGCCCCAGGTGGTCATCGGGAAGGCCCGCCACTCGGTGGTGAAGCTGGCCAGGCTGTGGGGGCCGAGGACGTTGCCGGCCAGGCGGTCGCCGACCGCCACCGACCCGAACGGCCGGGGGTCGTGCCCGAGCGTCTGGATCTGGTCGATGAACGCCAGCTTGCGCTCCTCCAGCTCGGCGAGCTGGTCGTCGGTCAACTCCGGCTCGGCGGGCTCGGAGAACAGGGCCTTCTCCCGGGCCGCCCGCGCCTTGTAGCGGATCGACGTCGAGCGCTGCAGCGCCACCCGCTCGCCCCGCTGGTTGATGTAGAGCGTGTCGCCCCGCTGGAAGCAGGTCGGGCCGGCGAAGCTGGTGTTCGTGACCCGGTAGTCGTAGGGCATGCGGTGGCACACCAGGTGGTCGCCGGGCCGGATCCGCGGCCCGAAGAACCACCAGTCGTCGCCGCCGAAGATCAGGTGCGAGTCGGGGATCCTGCCGACCTGGGCCGGCGAGCACCCGTGGCTGGTGTCGGTGGCGACGGTGAACGACTGGGGCGCCAGGATCTCGCCGAACCGGCTGGCCGCCGCCCAGCGCTCGTCGTAGTGCAGCGGGTTGGGGTAGTGCATGGCCTGCACCCAGCGGCGGATGTCGTTGAGCGCGACCGGCTCCTTCAGCTCGCCGGGCTCCATGGGCACGCCCATGTGCCGGTCGAGATCGGACGTGTCGAGCGCGCCCGGGTCCTCGGCCTGCTCCGCGGTCATCGTTCCCCCTTCTGTGGCGTGGCGAGCGTCGCCAGCCGGTCCTGCACGAGGCCCACCAGCGCCTCGTCCCGCACCTTGGCGTCGCTGCCCGTCATCGGGATCTCACCGTCGGCGAAGAACAGCACGTGCCGGGGCACCTTGTAGACGGCCACCCGCTCGCGCAGGAACGACCGGATGTCGTCCTCGCTCGCCTCGGCCCCCCGCTTGAGCACGACGCAGGCCACGACCACCTCCTCGACCCGGGGATCGGGGATGCCCACGACCCGGCTCAGCTTGACCGGCGGGCAGGCCCGCAGGGCGACCTCGATCTCGGCCGGCGACACGTTGGCCCCGGCGGTGCGGATCATCTCGGTGCGGCGGCCCTCGAAGACCAGCTCGCCGTTCCCGTCGAGGAAGCCGACGTCCCCGGTGTGCAGGAAGCCGTCGGCGTCGAACGTGTCCTCCGGCGCCCGCCCCAGGTAGCGGCGCAGCAGGGTCGGGCCCCGGACGGCCAGCTCCCCGGTCTCGCCCGGCCCGAGCGGCGCACCGGTGGCCGGGTCGACCACCCGCAGATCGTTGCCGGGCAGCGGCGGGCCCATGCTGGCCTTCATCCGCTCTCGGTGCGTGGTCGACGGGTGGGCGGTGAAGAAGGCGCAGGTCTCGGACAGCCCGTACCCGACCGGCATCATCCAGCCGGTGTCGCCGGTGACGCTCGGGTGGCGGGCGAAGGCCCCCTTGCCGTAGACGCAGGTCAGCGCCGACAGGTCGGTGGCCGCCCAGTCGGGGTGCTCCGCCAGCGCCCCGGTCTGGTGGGGCAGGCAGTAGGGCTCGGTGACCCGCTCGCGGGCCAGCAGGCGCAGGGCCTCGCCGGCCTCGAACGTCTCCTGCATGACGAAGACAGCCGCCGGCGGCCAGCGTGGCGCCGAGCGCCGAGATCAGCCCCGCCGACCAGAACAGCGGCAGCGGGCTCCACATCCGGGTGCCCTCGTGGCGCCCGAACACGCCGGCCAGCGCGTGGAACTGCAGCACCGGCCCGCGGTGGGCGTGGACCATCCCCTTGGGCGCGGCGGTGGTCCCGGAGGAGAAGATGACCAGGGCGTCGTCGTCGGGGCGGACCGCCTGGGCCCGGCGGCGGAGGGCAGCCGGATCGCCGTCCCCTGCGTCCGCGCCGACCAGGACCACCCGGCGCAGGGCGGGCAGGTCCGGTGCGAGGGCCGCGAGGTCGTCGCCGAAGCGCCGGCCGAGGAGCCGCTCCTGCGTGAGCACGACGGTCACGCCCGCCCGCGCCAGCATGCCGGCCAGCTCGGGGCGGGGGGCGAAGGTCGACAGCAGCACCGCCACCGCTCCGGCCTGCGCCGCGCCGAAGAAGGCGGCGACGGCGTCGGGGCGGTTGCCCATGAGGATCCCGACGGGCTCGCCGGGCTCGACGCCGGACGCCAGGAGGCCCAGGCCGACCCGCTCGGCCTCGGCGTGGAGGTCGGCGTAGGTCCACCGCACGGTGTCCCCGCCCACCAGCGCCTCGTTGGGACCGAACCGGGCGGCGACCTCGTCGAGGAAGCCCCCCAGCGTCGCCGGGTCGGCGGTCACCCGGCGATCCGGCCGTGCTCGAACAGCCCGTCGAACCCCAGTCGCCCGACGGCGTCGGCCAGCTCGGCCGCGGTGCGCTCGGCGCCCCACGGCAGCCGCAGCGCCGGCTGCACCATGCGGGCGAGGACCGAGATGTCGTACTCGTCGCACACCCCGGCCGCCCCGTGCAGCTGCTGGGTCGTGCGCAGCACGGCCCGGGCGACGTCGAGCGCGTGGAGCCGCAGCGCCAGCACGTCGGCCAGCGCCCGGTCGGGGGCGTCGACCAGGCGCCACAGGGTGAAGTGGGCCAGCTCCCGCAGCCCGCCGACCGCCACCGACGCGTCGGCCAGCGCGAACTGCACGGTCTGGAAGGTGGCGATCGGCTTGCCGAACTGGATCCGCCCGGTCACGTGCTCGACCGCCAGCTCGACCGCCCGGTCGGCGGTGCCGAGCACGGCGCAGGCGGTGAGGGCCAGGTGGAGCGCAACGTCGGCGCCGGGGTCGCCGGGGAGCGGGTCGCCCTCGTCCAGATCGGCGACGAACGGCCCGAGGCGGGTGCCGAGCGCGCGGCCGCCCGACGCGGCCCACGCCGGTCCGCCGAGGCGGGCCACCCGCCACTCGCCGAACAGGTCGCCGTGGTCGACCCGGGCCGCGGCCTCCGGCACGACCGCGAACGGCCGGCCGTCGCCGTCGGCCAGCAGCACGCCCGGCACGGGGTAGGGGAGGGCGCAGCGGCCCGCGGCCTCGCACAGCGTGGCGGCCGCGGCCAGCGCGTCGGGATCGTCCCGGGGGTCGAGATCGCCGGCACCCAGCGCCGCCAGCGCGCCGGCCACGTCCGTGCTGCGCACCGTGGGGTCGTCCTCCGCCCGGCGGGCGGCGTCGGCGCCGCCGAGGTCGGCGAATGCCCGGGCGGCGGCGGCGCCGAACTCGAGGGCCTCGTCGGGCAGGACCGGGTTCACCGGGCGCTCCCGAGCAGCGAGCGGGCCACGATCATCCGCTGGACCTCGATCGTCCCCGAGGCCACGGTGGCCGCCTGGGCGTAGCGCCAGTGGTCCTCGACCGCGCCATGCAGCGGTGCCGCGGAGCCGGCGTCGAGCGCCTCGTGCTCCAGCGCCTGGGCCAGGACCTCGGCCACGGACTGGTCGCACTGGGTCACGGCGATCCGGGCCGCGGAGGCCAGCACGTCGGGCAGCTCGCCGGTCGCCTGCGCGTGCACCGTGCGGTAGGCGAGCAGCCGCGCCACCCGCACCTGGACCAGCGCCCGGGCCCACTGGGCGTGCAGCGACGGGGGCAGCTCGTCCCAGTGGGGCGCCAACTCCCGGCCGAGCGCCGACAGCAGCCGCTCGCAGCGGGCGTAGCGGGCGATGCCCACCCGTTCGTGGGCCAGTGCCTTGCGGATCACGGCCCAGCCCCCGCCGACCTCGCCCAGCACGGCGTCGGGGCCCGCCCACACGTCGTCGAAGAACACCTCGTTGAGGTGGTGGGGGCCGAGCATCGACCGGATCGGGCGCACGGTGATGCCCGGCGTGTCCATCGGGACGAGGAACAGCGTGATGCCCTCGTGGCGCTCGCCGGGGCCGACCCGGGCGGCGAGCACGCACCACTGGGCCATGCCGGCGTAGGAGGTCCAGATCTTCTGGCCCTCGATGCGCCAGCCGTCGCCGTCCTCGCGGGCCCGGGTGCGCAGGGCGGCGAGGTCGCTGCCGGCCTCGGGCTCGCTGAAGCCCTGGCACCAGATCACGTCGCCGGCGGCGATCGGGGGCAGGTGGCGCCGCTTCTGCTCGTCGTTGCCGAAGGCCATGATCGCCGGGCCGACCCAGTTGAGCCCCATGTACTGGGCGCCCCGGGGCTCGTGGTGGGCCCACATCTCCTCCCGCACGACCGTCTGCTCCCACAGCGAGCCGCCTCCCCCGCCGTACTCGGTGGGCCAGGCGACGGTGAGCAGGCCCTCGGCGGCCAGCAGCTTGCAGAACCGCTGGGCGACGTCGAGGTCGGCGGGGTCGTCGGTGAACGCGCCCAGGTAGTCCTCGGCGACGTGCGTGGCGATCAACTCGCGCAGCCGGTGGCGCAGCGCGGCGGCCTGGTCCCCCAGGTCGAAGTCCATGGTCCCTCCTACCTGACACCAACGTTAGTTGGCAAGGTACGGTCACCGCCCATGCGTCCCGTCCCGCCGTCCGTGGCCCGGGTGCTCGACCCGGTGCTGGCCGAGGACCCCGACCGCGAGGCCCTGGTGACGCGCAGCGCCCGCCTGACCTACGCCGAGCTCGACCGCCTGGCGGCCCGGGCGGCCCGGGCGCTGCGCGACCTGGGCGTGGGGCCGGGCGACCGGGTGGCGGCGTCGCTGCCCAACGACGCCGCGGTGGTGGTCGCCTTCCACGGCGCCATGCGGCTGGGCGCCGTGTGGGTGGGGATCAACCGGGTGCTGGCCCCGCCGGAGAAGCGGTTCCTCCTGGCGGACTCGGGTGCGGTGCTGCTGCTGGCGTCGGGCGACGAGGGCGACCTGGGCGTCCGGACGGTCGGACCGGTGGATTGGTCCGCGGCGATGGAGGCGGCCGGCGACGGGCCGGTGGGCGCCGACGTGGACCCCTTCGCCCCGGCGGGGATCGCCTACACGAGCGGGACGACCGGGCACCCCAAGGGCGCGGTCCACAGCCAGCACAACCTGCTGGCGCCGGGCGCGGTGCTGGTCGAGACCCGGGACTACGGGCCCGACCTGCGCAAGGGCGACTGCTTCCCGTTCACGATCCTGAACATGGCCGTGCTGACCACGCTGCTGACGGCCCAGGCGGGCGGGTGCTCGATCGTGATGGACCGGGTCGACGCCGAGGGCGTGGCCTCCTGGATCCGGCGGGAGCGGGTGACGACCTGGAACGGCGCGCCGGCCCAGCTGCGCGACCTGGCGACCAACCCGGCGGTGACGCCGGCCGACCTGGCGTCGCTGACCGAGGTGTGGACCGGGGGCGGCGACTGCCCGGAGGCGATCCGGGCGGCGTTCGCGGACCGGTTCGGCGTGGCGGTGACGGCCACGTACGGGCTGAGCGAGGCGCCGACCGTGGTGGCGATCGACCCGGTCGGCGGTCCCCACGTCCCCGGCGCCAGCGGCCGGCCGCTGCCGCACCTGGCGGTGACGGTCAGCGACGGCGAGGTGTGCGTGGCGCCGGCGCCGGGCGACGACCGCTACCGGACGATGCTCGGCTACTGGCAGCGGCCGGAGGCGAGTGCTGCCGCCCTGGCCGGGGGCGCCCTCCACACCGGCGACCTGGGGGAGCTCGACGCCGACGGCTACCTGCACATCCGGGATCGCAAGAACCTGCTGATCGTGCGGGGCGGCGCCAACGTGTACCCGGCCGAGGTCGAGCGGGTCCTCGCCGCGGCGCCCGGGGTGGCGGGCTGCGCGGTGGCCGGCGTCCGCGACGAACGCCTGGGCGAGCGGGTGGTGGCGGTGGTCGAGCTGGCCCCGGGCGCGGCGTGGGACGAGCCCGCGGTCCGGGCCCACTGCGAGGCGGCGCTCGCCCGGTACAAGGTGCCGGAGCGGTTCGTCGTCGTGCCCGCGCTGCCCCGCAATGCGATGGGCAAGGTCGTTCGGGCGGAGCTGCCGGATCTGGTCGGGCGGGCGCGCTAGGCGAGCGCCTGGGGCGCGAGGTCGGGCTGGAGGGCAGCCAGCTCGCGTGCGCGTCGCGCCGCGGGGATGCTCATCGGTCTGCGGGCCCCGACGTCGAAGGCCATGCTCACCGTCTCGAACGCGGTGAGCAGCTCGCCCCGCTCGAGGTCGAACGCCCAGTGGACCCGGTGGGTCACCTTGTCGTGGACCGCAACGCCGGCGCCGAAGCTCTGGATGCGGTCACCCACTCGGGGCAGGCGGGCGACCTGCAGCCGGGTCTCCATCGACGCCCACCCCATCAACCGGCCGTCGGGCGCGTCGTCGAGCATCGGGCCGGACTCGCCGCCCAGGGGCTCGCCCGCCCACGTGAGCAGCGGGGCCATCTCGATCCGGTAGCGCCCGTCCTCGTCGCACTCCTCGGCGGTCACCGGGCGCTCGCGGCGCATCTCCAGGCCCCGGGCCACCACGGTGTCGAGGGTGGGCGTGGAGGACATCAGGTCGGTGTCGAGCGAGATCGTTCGGGTGGCCGCGTGCGCCGGCGACGGGACCGCATGCCGGGCGATGGCCGCCGCCACGTCGCCGGGCACCGGGGTGCGCTCACCGCGGCCGTCGGTCGGGCTGATCCGGTAGCGGAACGTGGCGGCCAGCTGGCCGCTGCCGGCCGCGGCCAGCTCGTGGTGGAGCGCGAGCCCGTCGGGCCCGACGCCGACCACGGCACTGCGCACGACCAGCCGGGCGCCGAGCAGCTGCTCGCGGTGGTGGCGGGTGTAGAGGTCGTGCACCACGTGCTGCCGCCCGTCCCAGCCGGGCAGGGTGGCCAGCACGGCGTCTGTGCCCGCGTTGGCGTTGACGGCGTAGAAGCGCACGTTCATGTGGCCGAGGTGGTCGATCTGGTCCTCGGTCACCGTGCTCTCGTGCGTGATGCGCAGCTCGCCCATGGTGCCTTCCGCCGCCTGCCGTGGCGGTCGACGCTAGCGAGGAGGCGACGCGGCTCCACCATCGCTCGCCGCGCCGTCCGGCCGTCCGTCTAATCTGACAGTGGTGTCACTTTTGGGCCCCGGGGGGAGCAAGACGGTCGAGGGGCGGGCGGTCCCGGCCGAGGCCGACCGGGCCCGCATGCGGGCCGAGCGCCACGCCCGGCTGCAGGACCACATGGCCGCCCAGGGCGTCGACGCGCTGGTCCTGCTCGGCACGTCGGCCGTCGCCTATGCCACCGGCGCCGACGCCCCGGCCACCGACAGCGGGCGGGCGGCGTTCCTCCGGCCGGTCGCCGTCGTCGTCGCGGGCGCCGGCCACCCCCACCTGTTCACGCCGTACCCGGAGGGCGCCCCGCCCGATCTGCCGGCCGACCACCTGCACCCCGCGGCGTACCCCGACCTCGACGACGGGGCGGAGGCGCTGGCCGCGGCGCTGCGGGGCCTGGTCCCGGCCGGTTCCCGGCTGGGGTGCGACGAGCTGCCCCACCCGCTGGGCCGGGCGCTGGCCGGCTGGTCGCTGGTGCCGGCCGCGGGGGTCCTGGGCCCGGCGAAGCTGTGCAAGACCGCCGACGAGCTGGCATGCATCCGGCGGGCGCAGTCGATCAACGAGCGGGCGATGCTGGACGTGGCGCCGCTGCTGCGCCCGGGGGTGACACAGACCGACCTGAGCGCGGTCTTCCTGCGGCGGGTCGTCGACCTGGGCGCCGACACCAACGGCATCGACCCGATCTGGCAGCCGATGCCGGCGACCCTGGCCGGCGGCCCGTGGACGGTCCACGGCGACGTGGCGTTCCCGCTGGCGAGCGCGCCCCGGCCGCTGGAGGCGGGCGACGTGATCTGGGTCGACACGGGCATCCACGTGGGCGGGTACGCGTCCGACTTCGGCCGCACCTGGATCGTGGGCGACGACCCCCGGCCGACCGCCCGCCAGCAGGCGCAGTTCGCCCGGTGGCGGGCCGTGGTCGAGGCGGTCCTGGCGCTGTGCAAGCCGGGCGTGTCGGCGCTGGACCTCGCCCGGGCCGCGATCGCCGCCGACGGGTCCGGCCGCCGCCCGTGGATCGAGCACTTCTACCTGGCCCACGGCGTCGGCACCGACAGCGCCGAGATGCCGCTGATCGGCACCGACCTGGGCGAGGCGTTCGACGAGGGCCAGATCCTGGCGCCGGGGATGGTCCTGGTGCTCGAACCGGTGATCTGGGACGACGGCGCCGCCGGTTACCGGTCCGAGGACATCGTGGCGATCACCGACGACGGCTGGATGCCGCTGAGCGACCATCCCTACGACCCCTTCGGCCCGCCGTGAGCCTGCTCGCCGACCCGTCGTGCGTGGACGACGCCGACCTGCGCGCCGACCGGCGCCGGCGGCTGTTCGCGGCGATGGCCGACGCCGGCCTCGACGCCCTGGTGCTCGGCCGGCCGGCCGACGTGGCGTTCGCGACGGGCGCCCGGCAGCTGTGGACCGCCGGCTCGCGCCCGTTCGGCCCGGCGTGCGTGGCGGTGCGGGCGACGGGGCACACGCACCTGTGTTCCACGTGGGACGCCGACGTCCCGCCGGAGGTCGGCCACGAGGACCTGTACGGCCTGTCCTGGAACCCGGCGAACATCGCCGCGTCGCTGGCGGCCATCCCGGGCCTGCCCGAGGCGGCCCGCATCGGGACCAGCTCGTCGACGCCGGGGTTCGCCCGGCTGCTGGCGGCGGTCGCCCCGGGGGCCGAGGTGGTCGACGGCAGCGCCGCGGTGTGGGCGGCCCGCACGCCGAAGAGCGAGGCCGAGGTCGACCGGATCGTGGCCGCCGCCGGGATCGCCGCCGCCGGCCTGGCGGCCATGGACGCCGCCCTGCGCCCGGGCGCCAGCGAGCGCACGCTGCTGGCCGCCTACCGCGAGGCGATCGCTGCCGCCGGCGCCCCGGCGCCGCCGAGCGAGGGCGTGGCGTGTGCGACGCCGGTCCGGGGGCCGGTCGCGCTGCGGCGGATCGCCACCGCCGACCCGATCGGCGCCGGCCAACTGGTGGTCCTCGACCCCGGGGCGTTCCACCGGGGCTACGAGGGCGGGCTCGGCCGCACCCGGGTGGCCGGCGGCGGCCCGCCGAACGGCGGCCAGACCGACCTGTCCGCCCGGGCCCGCCGCGCCCATGCCGCGGTGGTCTCCGCCTGCCGGCCCGGTGCCACGGGCGCGGACCTGGTCGCCGCCTGGACGGCGACCGGCGAGCCGCTGCCGGCCGAGCCCCTCGCGCACGGGGTCGGGCTGGGGGTCGAGCTGCCGGTCGTGGGTCCGGACGTGGGCGCGGCGAGCGTGCTGGCGCGGGGCACGGTCCTGGCGCTGACCGCGTGGGTGGCGGAGGAGGGTGTCGGCGGGGTCCTGCAGCGGGACCTCGTGCTGGTGACCGGCGGGGACCCCCGGGTCCTGACCGCCGGCCTGGGTGAGGAGGGGTGAGCGTGGACGAGCGCGCGACGGTCGACTTCGACCACCACGACCCGGCGTGGCACGCGGACCGGGTCGAGCGCTGGCGGGAGCTGCGCGGGTGCCCGGTCGCGTTCAACGGGCGCTACGGGGGCTTCTGGGTGGTCAGCGGGCACGAGGAGGTCGCCGCGGTCTCCCGGGACGGCGAGACCTATTCGAGCCTCCACCTGCGCGAGCCGAGCGACGACGGCGTGGACTGGCTGGGCATCACCGGCATCCCGCGGGGCCGCTCGACGCCCACGGCCGGCATCGCCGAGGTGGAGGGCCCGCCGCACACGGCGCTGCGCCGGGTGATGAACCCGTTCCTGGTGCCCACCGCGATCGAGGCGATGCGCCCGCTGATGCAGGCGGCCACGACGTGGTTCCTCGACCAGGTGATCGAGGCAGGGCAGTGCCGACCTGGTGGAGGACTTCACCAGCCCGGTCCCGGCCGTCCTGACGATGGCGTTGATCGGACTGCCGCTCGACGACTGGCGCGCGTACGCCGACCTGTTCCACGGCACGATCGCGTACGGCCGCGACGACCCGCGCTTCGCCCGGGCAATCGCCCAGCTGCCGTCGATGCTCGCCCGCCTGGGCGAGGAGGCGGCGGCCCGCCGGGACGACCCGCGTGACGACCTGCTGACCGCGCTGGTCGAGCTGGAGGTCGACGGCCGCCGCCTCACCGACGACGAGATCCAGAGCGTCCTGTGGAACCTGGTCGGCGGCGGCCTGGACACGACGACATCGCTGACGGCCCTGGCGCTCCACCACCTGGACGCCCACCCGGACCAGCGGTCCCGCCTGGCGGCCGAGCCGGACCTGGTCGAGAGCGCCACCGAGGAGTTCCTGCGCTACTTCTCGGTCAACGAGACGCTGACCCGCACGGTCGCCCAGGACACGGAGCTGGCCGGCCAGTCCCTGTGCCGGGGCGACCACCTGATGCTGAGCTGGCTGTCGGCCAACCGCGACCCGGCGGTCTTCGACCGCCCGGACGAGGTGGTCCTCGATCGGGCGACCAACCCCCACCTGGCCTTCGGCGTCGGCCCCCACCGCTGCATCGGCATGCACATGGCGCGCACGATGTTCCAGGTCCTGCTGACCGAGGTCCTCACCCGCATCCCCGACTACCGGGTGGACCGCTCGGCAACCCGGTTCTACGCCGCCAACCCGGAGCTGAACGGCATCGTCACGATGCCGGCCACCTTCACCCCCGGGCCCCGGGTCGGGCCGCAGGAGCGGCCGTTCTAGAGCGTTTTGTCCGGAATCGGTCGCTCTGGCGACCGATTCCGGGGACAAAACGGGTTCGGGTTGCGCTCCGCCGGGGTGCGCTTGCAGAATGCAAGCATGCCGAACGTGCTCGTGCGGAACCTCCCCGCCGACGTCCATGCGGAACTCCAACGCCGAGCCGAGGCGCGGGGCCAGTCGCTCCAGCAGTACCTGACCAGCGAGCTCAGCCGCCTGGCGTCGCAGCCCAGCCTCGACGACGTCCTCGACCGCATCGGCCGGCGTCGCGGCGGGCGCGTGGGTCTGGCGCAGGCCGTCGCCGACGTGGCCGACGGGCGTTCCGAGCGGTGATCGTCGTCGACGCGTCGGTCGTCGCCAACGTCGTGGCCGACGACGGCCCCGACGGCGAGGCCTCCCGTGCGCTCGTCCGCGCCGCCGGCGACCTGGCGGCACCCGACCTCGTCGACGTCGAGACCGTCTCGGTGCTGCGGCGGCGCTGGCGGGCCGAGGACCTCACCGCCCGGCGCTTCCGCGCGGCGCTCGGTGACCTGGAGAGCCTCCCGATCGTCCGCTACCCGACGCTGCGGCTGATGCCGCGTGCGTACGAGCTGCGGGCGACCGTGACCGCGTATGACGCCGCCTACGTCGCGCTGGCCGAGCGCCTCGCGTGCCCGCTGGTGACGGCCGACCAGCGGCTCGCCCGGGCACCGGGGCCGCGCTGCGCGTTCGAGGTGGTCAGCTCGACGGGCTAGGGCTGCGGCCCCACGTTTCTGGCAGCGCTGAGTGCCATGGCGGTACGGGATCGCTGCCAGAAACAGGGGGAAGCCCGGGCCCCACGTTTCTGGCAGCGCTGAGTGCCATAGCGGTACGGGATCGCTGCCAGAAGCACGGTGCCTCGGTGTGGCGGCACTAGTCGGGCGGTGGCGGGCGGCCGTACGGCGGCGGTGGTGGCGGTGTCGGTGGCGGACCGGGCGGTGGCCACTGCCCGGGCGAGGTCGGTCCCCCGGGCGCGGCGGCCACGGCTCGGCGACGACGCAGCGCGATCGCCACGACGGCGGCCAGGATGATCGCCCCGCCGATGCCGGCGGCGAGCACGGCCGGGCCGGCACCGTCGTCCGAGCCGGACGGGCTGGCGGCGGCCTCGTCGCCGTTCGGGACCGTCACCGGCCCGGTCGGCAGCGGGGGCGACGTGGTGGTGGTCGGGGTGCGCTCCGGCTCGGTCGTCAGCGCCGCCATCGGGTCGACGACGCCGAAGCCGTACTCGGGGTCCTGGCCCGGCGCCCCCTTGTCCACCGCGGTGGCGGTCAGGTGGTCGAGCAGCTCGACGTTGGTCAGGTCCGGGTACCGCGACCACACGAGCGCCGCCACGCCGGCGACGATGGCGGTGGACGGGCTGGTGCCCGTGCCGATGCGGTAGCCGGCGTCGTTGCTGCTGCTCACGATGTCGACACCCGGCGCCGTCAGCGCGACCCTGCCCAGCCCGGAGGCCCGCACCGACACGTCGGCGATGATCCCGTCCGGGCCGACGGCGCCCACCGCGGTGACGCCGGGGTCGGCGGCCGGCGAGCCCATCATGGTCTCCCGAGGCTGGTTGCCGGTCGACGCGACGACCATCACGCCCGCGGCGAGGGCCCGCTGGACGGCGTCGTAGCTCTGGCCGTCCGAGTTGACCGGGATGGCGATGATCTTGGCGCCCCGCGCCACGGCCTCGTCGACGGCGAGCCCGAGGGCGACGCCGTCGCCGTAGGTGCCGTCGGTCTTGATGCGCAGCGGCAGGATCTTGGCTTGCGGGGCGATGCCGAGCGCCCCCTCGGCGTTGCCGGGCCCGTGGCCGTGGGCGACGACGAGCCCGGCCATCCCGGTGCCGTGGCCGTCGACGTCGCCCCAGCCGTTGCCGTCGCCGCCCACGACCACGTCGATCCCCTCGAGGACGTTGCCCGCGAGGTCGGGATGGTCCTCGTCGATGCCGGAGTCGATCATGGCGACCACGATCCCCTCGCCCTGGCTGATCGCGTGGGCGCTGGCGATGTCGAGATACGCGAGGTGCCACTGGCGGTCGCGGATCTCGTCGGCTCGGGCCGGGGACGCGACGGCCACGGCCGTCGTGGCCGCCACGAGCGTCACGCCGGTCACCAGCCGCGCGGCGCGGCCGAAGCTCATCCGATGCATCGGGGGACCATAGGAACGACCGCGGCACGGTCGGTTCCTCGTTTCGTTTCCATACGCGGAAATGGTCGCCCTGGCGACCGTTTCCGCGGACAGAACGCGGCGGTCTCCTAACCCGGCAGCTCCGTGCGGCCCAACCGGCGGGCGGCCGGCGGCACGAAGGGCTCGGGGGCGTACGGTCCCGCCTCGACCGACGCCAGGGCCACCTCGGGGAGGGCCACGTTCGGTGGCAGTGTGTCGAGCCACGCCACCGTCTCGGCGACCTCGGCCACGCCGAGCGTGCGCATGGGGAACCGGACGTCGTCGAGCATCGGGGTCGCGACCGGGCCCGTCGTGACCACGTGGACCGCGATGCCATCGCGCTCGACCTCCCGGCCCAGCGCCCCGGCGAACGCGTTGAGGCCCGCCTTCGACGCCGAGTAGGCCGACCTCCCCGGCTGGGGGGCGTGGGCCGAGCTCGACGACAGGAAGACCAGCCGGCCGCCCGGGCCCATCGCCGGCAGCGCGGCGTGGGCCACCACGAACGCCGAGGTCAGGTTGGTGCGGACGATCGCGGCGAAGCCCTCGACCGTCTCCTTGCGCACGAACGTGCCCGCCATCACGCCCGCGGCGTGGACCACCAGGTCGACCCCGCCCGGGAGCGCGGCGACCACCGCCGCGAACGCCTCCGGGTCGGCGCTGTCGGCCGCCACCCAGCGGGCGCCCGCCTCCTCGGCCGCCGCCCGCAGGCGGTCCTCCGTGCGGGCCGTCAGCACGACCTCGTAGCCCCGCGCCGCCAGCAGCCGGCCGACCGCGCGGCCGATGCCGCTGCTGCCGCCCGTGACGATCGCCGTGCGGCGGCCGCCGCCGGTCATCGGGCCAGCCGGGGGATGGCCGCCTCCGCCGCCCCGCCCAGGAAGGCCGCCATGCCGTCGTCCGACAGCGGGAGCTTGCGCGCCGCCTCGATCGCCCGGCCCGCCGGGAGCACCGGGTGGTCCGACGCGAACAGGACCCGGCCGCGGCCCCGGGACGAGTCCATGAACCGCACCAGCGCCGGGTCCATGTACGTCGCCAGGTACGCCGACGTCATCAGGTGCAGCCGCGGCCACTTGAGCATGTACTGGATCAGCAGCGCCTCGTACGGGTGGCCCATGTGGGCGCCGATCACCGTCAGGTCCGGGAAGTCGATCAGCACGTCCTCCAGCAGCACCGGGTCCTGGCAGCGCGACCGCACCTGGGGCCCCGGCACGCCCACGTTGATCGACACCGGCAGGCCCAGCTCCTCGCAGGTGGCGTACACCGGGTAGTAGAGGCGGTGGTTCAGCTCGTACTGCTCGACCAGCGGTGTCACCCGGACCATCGCCACCGCCGGGTGCTGCGCCAGCTCGCGGATGCGGGCGCAGTTGCGGGTCGGCCGGCCCGCGCGGTCGACCGTCGCCGCCACCACGAACCGGCCCGGGTGGGCCTCGGCCAGGGCGACGAAGTCCTCCGCCGCCTGGCCGCCCGCCCGCCGGGCCCGCTCGGGCGACCCCAGGCCGCTGGTCAGCACGCCGACGTCGATGCCGGCCGCGTCCATCGCCGCCAGCAGGTCCTCGACGCTCGGCCCGGTGGCCACGTCCGCGCCGAACAGCTCGACCACGCCCCGCTGCGAGTCCTGCGCCAGCCACTGCGCGGCGAAGCCCTCCGGGATCAGGTTCACCCAGCCGTCCACGATCATGCGCCGGACAGTACCTGACGCAAGTGTCAGAAGTGCCGGCCGGCGACTACGCTCCCGCCATGGTCGACCTGGGTTTCCGGCCCTTCGACGCCGACAACCACTACTACGAGGCCACCGACGCCTTCACCCGCCACATCGACCCGGCCATGGCCAAGCGGTGCATGCAGTGGGCCGACGTCGACGGCAAGCGGCGGCTCCTCGTCGGCGGCCGGGTCAACAAGTTCATCCCCAACCCGACGTTCGACCCGATCGCCGCCCCCGGCAGCCTCGAGGACTACTTCCGGGGCCGCAACGAGGACGGGCTCGACCTCAAGACGATGTTCGGCGACCTCGACCCGATCGCCGACCACCCGGGCTACCGGCACCGCGACGCCCGCCTCGCCCTCCTCGACGCAGCAGGGGATGGAGGGCGCCCTGCTGTTCCCGACGCTCGGCGTCGGCATGCAGGAGGCGCTCGAGCGCGACGTGCCCGCACTGCACGCCGCGTTCACCGCCTTCAACCGGTGGCTCGACGAGGACTGGGGCTTCGACCGGGGCGACGGCCGGCTCTACGCCGCGCCGATGATCACGTTCGCCGACCCCGACCGGGCGGCCGCCGAGGTGGCCCGGGTGCTCGACGCCGGCGCCCGCATCCTCGTGGCGACGCCGGGTCCCGTCCCCGACGGCGACGACGGCTACGAGTCGCCCGGCCACCCGCGCTACGACCCGGTGTGGGGCCTGATCGCCGAGGCCGGCGTGCCGCTCGCCCTCCACGCCGGGCTCAGCGGGGTGGCCAGCTACGGCCGTCTGTGGCGCACCGGCGCCGGCGGGGGCGGGGGCGGCTTCACCGCCTTCCGGCACGCGGCGTTCCCGCTGGTGGCGTTCTCTGACCGGGGCATCTCCGACACGTTCGCGGCGCTTATCTGCCACGGCGTGCTCGACCGGTTCCCGGCCCTGCGGCTGGCGTCGATCGAGAACGGGGCGATGTGGGTGCCCGACCTGCTGCGCAACCTCGCGGTGGCCAAGGGCAAGATGCCGTTCGCCTTCGGCGACGATCCCGTCGAGCAGTTCCGCCGCCAGGTGTGGGTCGCGCCCTACTACGAGGACGACATGGCGTTGCTCAAGGACCTCGTGGGCGCCGACCGGCTGCTGTTCGGCTCGGACTTCCCCCACACCGAGGGGCTGCCCGAGCCGGTGATGTTCGTGAAGGACATCCCGACGTTCACGCCGGACGAGACCCGGCGCATCATGCGGGACAACGTCCTCGACCTGCTCGCATGAGTATCGCCGTCGGCGAGGATCGCGAGACGCTCGCGGCCACAGCCCGCCGCTTCGTCGCCGAGCGCTCCCCGCCGGCCGTGGCCCGGGCGGCGATGGACGCCGGGACCGGGGCCGAGGCCCTCCCGCCGTTCTGGGACGACGCTGGCCGAACTCGGCTGGCTCGGCCTGGCCGTGCCCGAGGCGGACGGTGGCGAGGGCTTCGGCTACGGCGAGCTGGCCGTGGTCCTCGACGAGCTGGGTCGGGCCGTGGCGCCCGGTCCGGTGCTGCCGACGGTGTGGGCGGCGTCGCTGGTCCCACCGGCGGTCCGCCCCGACCTGGCCGCCGGCCGCCGGGTCGGCGCGGTGGCGCTGGCCGGCACGATCGCCGGCGCCCGGGCGGGAGACGGCGACGGCGACGGCACCGGCGAGGGCGAGGTGCGGCTCACCGGGGTCGCCGGCCCGGTGCTGTGCGGCGCCCTGGCCGACCTCGTGGTCGTGCCGGTGACGGTCGGCGGCGCCGAGCGTTGGGCGGTGGTCGCTGGCGGCGACGTCGCCGCCACGCCCGTGGACGCGCTCGACGCCACCCGCGGCCTGGCCCGCGTCGAGCTGCGGGCCACGCCCGGGACGCTGCTCCCCGGGCTGACCCGGGCCCGGGTCGAGGCGGTGGGCGTCGCCCTGGCCGCGGCCGAGGCCGCCGGGGGCGCCGCCTGGTGCGTCGACACCGCGGCCGCCTACGCCCGCGACCGCCGCCAGTTCGGCCGCCCGATCGGCCAGTTCCAGGCCGTGAAGCACCGCTGCGCCGACATGCTCGTGCGCTGGAGCAGGCCCGGGCCGTGGCCTGGGACGCGGCGGCCGCGCTCGACGGCGACCCGGACGGCGCCCGACGCCGCGCTGGCCGTCGCCGCCGCCGGGGCGATCGCCCTCGACGCGTTCGCCACGGTCGCCAAGGACTGCATCCAGGTGCTCGGCGGCATCGGCTTCACCTGGGAGCACGACGCCCACCTCTACCTGCGCCGGGCCATCGCCCTGCGCCAGCTGTTCGGCGGGGCCGGCGCCGTGGCGGGCGGCGGCGGCCACCGCCGCGCTCGGCGGGGCCCGCCGCCACCTGGCCGTCGACCTGCCGCCCGAGGCCGAGGCCCTGCGGGCCGAGGTCCGGCGACGTGGTCGAGCGGATCGCCGCCCTCCCGCCGGACGAGCGCCGCGTGCCGCTGGCCGACGCCGGGCTGCTCGTGCCCCACTGGGCGCCGCCGTGGGGCCGCGACGCCGGACGCGGTCGAGCAGCTCGTCATCGACCAGGAGCTGCGCCGAGCCCAGGTCCGCCTGCCCCACCTGCATGGTCGGGGCCTGGGCGGCGCCGACGATCGCGGTCCACGGCACGCCCGAGCAGCAGGAGCGCTGGGTCCGCCCCACGCTGTACGGCGAGATCACGTGGTGCCAGCTGTTCAGCGAGCCCGAGGCCGGGCTCGGACCTGGCGTCGCTCACCACCCGGGCCACGCGCACCGACGGCGGCTGGCGCCTCAACGGCCAGAAGGTGTGGACGACGATGGCCGCACGAGGCCGACTGGGGCATCTGCCTGGCCCGCACCGAACCCGACGCCCCCAAGCACCTCGGCATCACCTACTTCGTCGTCGACATGCGGTCGGCCGGCATCGACATCCGTCCGCTGCGCGAGCTGACCGGGCTGGCGATGTTCAACGAGGTGTTCCTCGACGACGTGTTCGTGCCCGACGACGCCGTGGTCGGCGAGGTCGACGGCGGCTGGCCGCTGGCCCGCACGACCCTGGCCAACGAGCGGGTGTCGATGGGCAGCGGGTCGTCGTTCGGCGGCGGGATCGAGGCGCTGCGTCGGGCTGGTGGCCGAGCGGGTGGCAGCCGGGGACCTGGCCGCCGACGACGCCCGGCTGCTCGACGGCCTGGGCGCCCTGGTGGCCGAGGCCCACGCGCTGGCCGCCATCGGCCTGCGGTCGACGGCCCGGTCGCTGGCCGGTGCCGAGCCCGGCCCGGAGGCCAGCGTGCGCAAGCTGCTCGGCGTCGAGCACGACCAGCGCACCCAGGAGCTGGGCCTGCTGCTGCTCGGCCCCGAGGGCGCCGACGACGGTCGGCGCCGCCGCCCAGTGGACCTGCGGCTTCCTCGCCAACCGCTGCCTGACGATCGCCGGCGGCACCAGCGAGATCCAGCGCAACGTCATCGGCGAGCGCCTCCTCGGGCTGCCCCGCGATCCCGAGCCGGCGTAGCCTCGGCCGATGCTCTCCGTCAGCCGCTACGACCGGAGCGGCGTCGACGACTGCCGGGCCGCGTTCGAAGCCCAGCTCGCCGCCTGGGAGGCCGTCGCCGCCAACGCGTCCGACGAGTCGCTGGCCACGGCCCACTTCGCGGAGATCGAGTCCCGGTTCCCGTGATCGAGCACCTGCTCGGGCAGCGGGCCTGCCGCGGCGTACACCGGCGAGCCCGTGCCCGACGGGGACCTGGTCACGATGCTGCGGGCGGCCACCCATGCGCCGAGCGCGGAGAACCGCCAGCCGTGGGTGTTCGTCGTCGTGCGGGACCCGGACACCCGGGCCGCGGTCGACGACGCCGCCCGGCGGGTGTGGGAGGCCGGTGGCCGGAGCCACGCCCGGCACCAGCTGGACGCCCGGTTCTTCGCGGCGGTCGACGGGTTCGTGGCCGGGGGCCACGGCGGCGCGCCGGTCGTCGTCGTGGTGGCCGGCGACGGCCGGGAAGGGCTCCGCCCGCGGTGCTGGCGTCGTCGGTGTTCCCGGCGGTGCAGAGCCTGCTGCTGGCGGCGGCCGCGCTCGGCTACGGCTCGGCGCTGACCACGCTGGCGGTCCAGGACCCGGCGGGGCTGGCGGCGGCCGTCGCCCTGCCCCCGGGCGTGCGCCCGCTGGCGGTCGTCCCGGTCGGGCGGCCGGCGGTGCCCCTGGGCCGCCGCGGCGTCGCCCGGTCGGCGAGGTCGCCCACCTCGACGCCTGGGGCACGCCGTTCGGCGCTACCTAGTGTCCTGACGCCGCGCGGGCCCGCTGCGCGGCCACCCCCCGCTCGACCGCCGTCCTGATCAGGCGGTCGTTGTCGGCCGAGATGAAGCGGTGGACGCGGGCCTCCAGCAGCCGCCGGGCGAGCGGGTGGAAGGCCTCGTAGGTCTCGCCGAACGTGACCCGGCTGCGCCCACCGTCGAGCGCCTCGATGCGGTGCCAGCCGCTGGCCCGGGACCACAGCGGCTTGCCGACCGCCTCGTAGCGGGACCACTCGCCGGGGCGGGACTCGGTGACGACCTCCCACGAGCGTCCCTTGCCCCCGGAGAGGAGGTAGCGGGGCACCCGGAACGTGCAGTGGCGGACCAGGCCGAGGCCGTCGGCGTCCCCGGGGTGGACGATCTCGATGCGTACGTCGCCGTGCTCGATGACGCCGCGGTCGAGGCGCGGGTGCAGCGCCCGCCACACCTCGGCCGGCGTGCCGTCGACCTCGAAGCTGAACTCGTGGGACTGCACGGCGGGCACCGTAATCCCGCGAGACTCGCGGCGTGGATGCTGTGGTGGCCGCCGGGGCCGGGTTCCTGCTCGCGGTGCTGTGGTTCGACCTGATGTTCGACGTGCAGGTGCGGGGCCAGCCGGACGGCGACCTGCCGGAGCCGGTGCTGGCGTCGATCGCCGGGTACTACCGGCGGGTGACGACCGATGCCTCGCCGATGAACCGCCTGGTCG
The DNA here is from genome assembly GCA_963830865.1 of uncultured Acidimicrobiales bacterium. Taxonomy (GTDB): domain Bacteria; phylum Actinomycetota; class Acidimicrobiia; order Acidimicrobiales; family VFJN01; genus ZC4RG19. The sequence goes on from CAWHNU010000009.1 coordinate 621,609, forward strand.
CGGCGATGATGCTCGTGACGCTCGGGGCGATCGGGATCCAGGCGCTCGTGGGCGACCCCCCGGGCTGGGTGAGCGTCGTGTCGGCTGCGGCTGCCCTGACCGGCATCGGCCTGGCCGCCACCCGCACGGTCCCTCGGGCCGTCCGCCTCGGCGGCCGGCGCGATCCGGCGCCGGTGCAGACCACGCTGGCCCGGTCGGTGTTCCGGGATCACCTGGTGTGCCTGGCGGCGATCGCGACCCTGCTGGTCGTGCAGCTGGCGTGGGCGTGAGGCCCTCAACCCGGGAGCAGCTCCAGCAGCTGGCCGTCCGGGTCGCGGACCATGATCGCCCGGCCGCGCGAGTCGGTGTCCCAGAGGATCTCGCCGCCCAGGTCGGTCACCCGGGCGCAGGTCACGGCGATGTCCTCGACCGTGAACGAGAGGTGGGTCAGTCCCGGCTCGGTGAACGTGCGCTCCCGGGCGGGGGCGTTGCCCGCCCGGTCGAAGTGGAGCAGCTCCAGCACGAAGTCCCCGCGTTCCAGGTACACCGCCGTGAGCCCGACCGGCTCGGGGACCTGCAGCAGCCGCGCGGCGAGCGCGTCCGGGACCTGCAGGTCCTTGTGGTGGGTGAACCCCAGCGCCTGCTCGTAGAACCGTCGCGAGCCGGGCGAGGTCGGTCACGCACAGGCCGACGTGGTTGATCTTCGTCACCGGGCGATGACCTCCTCGCCGTAGCGCTGGAGCGTCTCGACCGCGTGGGTCAGCGAGTCGCCCGGCAGCCCGACCTGGACCCACGTGACCCCGAGGTCCGCCAGTGCCGCCAGGCCGGCGAGGTGGGCGTCGGCGTCGAAGGCGGCATCCGCCGGGTTGCCGCCCGCGCTCGTCCCGAAGCAGATGTCGATGCTCGCCGGGTCGCGGCCCGCCGCCTCCACGCGGTCCCGGAGGTCGTCGATCGCCGCCGCCAGCCCCTCGACCGTGTCGAGGGCGACCGTCCGGGCCGTGCGGGCCAGCGCGGCCGGGGCCGGGAACGGGCACCAGCCGTCGCCCCTGTCCGCCACCCGCTGGCGGGCCCGGGCGCCGTTGCCGCCGATCCAGATCGGCGGGCGGGGCACGGACACCGGGCGGGGGTGCGCCGTCACGCCCCTGGCCGAGAAGTGGCGGCCCTCGACGGTCACCTCGTCGGTCGTCCACGCGGCCACGACCACGTCCAGCGCCTCGTCGAGCAGGTCGTTGCGCTCGGCGTGGTCGACGCCCAGCGCGGCGAACTCGCCCTTGAGGTAGCCCGCGCCCACCGCCAGCGTGAACCGGCCGCCGGACAGGAGGTCGAGCGTCGCCGCCGCCTTGGCCACCACGAACGGGTTGCGATAGGCCAGGACGACGATGTTGGGGATCAGCCGCAGGGTGGTCGTGTGGGCGGCCGCGTAGCCCAGGGCGACGAACGGGTCGAGGGCGTCGTGGCCGCCGGCGTCCAGCCAGCGCTGGCTGGGGGCCGGGTGGTCGGTGAAGCCGAACCCGCCGAAGCCGGCCGCCTCGGCCGCCGCGGCCACCGTCGCGACCCCGTGTCCGGTGACCAGGTCCGGGTGGTACGGGTGGGTCACCAGCGGGTGGGTGACCGCGAACCTCACCCGGCCACCGCGAGGAATCCTCGCCGGATCGTGAGCAGCATGTTCTCGACCGCGTCGTCCTCGGTCGTGAAGCCCAGCGTGTAGACGCTGTACGGCACCCGCTCGATCAGCGCCAGGAGCGTCGTGGCGTCGACCGCCGGGTCGCCGAAGTCCCGGCGCTGCAGCAGGCGCACCAGGCGGCTGAGCACCGACGCCGCCACCTCGCGGGAGAACTCCGCCAGCTCCTCGCTGGTCCGCATCTCCTGCCAGGTGCTGATGACCCCGCCGTCGATCCGGTAGCCCGCCAGCCACCGGGTGAGCCAGTCACGCAGCACGGCAGGCGGCGCCTCCAGGTCCAGCTCCTCGACCAGGTCGATCATGCGGGACGACGCCTCGCCGGCCAGGGTGCGGAAGAAGTCGTCCTTGTTCTCGAAGTAGCGGTAGAAGGTGCCGTGGCTGAGCCCGGCGGCCGCCACGATGTCGTCGACCCGGGCGTCGTGGTAGCCCCGTGCCGGGAGGACCGCGGCGCCCGCGTCGAGCAGGCGGCGGCGGGTGTGCTCGCCCCGGGCCCGGAGGCGGCGGCCGTTCGGGCTGGGCTCGGGGGCCGCGACCGCCGCGCCCCGGCGGCGGGGCGCGCGGGCTGCGGACGACGTTGACGCCCTCGATCGGGCCCTCCAGGACCCGATGGAGCAGCTGGGCGACGCCCGCGACCAGCGGCCGCGGGCTGGTCCCCGCCGGCAGCTGCTCGGCGTAGAAGCCGCACCGGATCACCACCGACACGAGGTTGGTGGCCAGCGCCGTGTGCCGGCGCGAGTCGGCGACGCCGAACGCGCCCAGCAACGCCACGCCGGTGCGGTCGGCGATGTCGGCCGACCCCTGGGCCCGGGCCTGCTGGTCGCGGCTCGCCGCCTGGTACGAGGCGAACACGGGGGCCCAGGCGGCATGCAGGTCCATGAACTGGCCGACCCAGGCGGTCAGGTGGTCGAGGCCGGCGGCGTCCGGCGTCACCAGGCCGAGCCGCTCGGCCAGCGCCACCATCTCGCGGCCCAGGCGGCCGGCCAGCGCCCAGAACACCTCGTCCTTGCTGGAGAAGTACTGGTAGAAGGCCGGGCGCGAGCAGCCGGCTCGCTCGGTGATCGACTCGACCCGTGCCTCCGCGAAGCCCACCTCGGCGAAGACCTCCAGGGCCGCGCCCAGGATGCGACGCTGGGTGTCACTGCCCCGCTCGCCGACGAGCGGGTTGGCACCGAAGGGCGCTCGCCGCACGACGCCGGCGTTCACGGGCTGCACGGCGAGCTAATCTAACAGCAACGTCACATCTGACCCGCGGAGGCGCAGGCATGGAGGTCGACGACCTGATCCTGGTGAGCGTCGACGACCACGTCGTCGAGCCGCCCGATCTGTTCGAGGGCCGGCTGTCGAGCCGGGCGGCCGAGCGGGCGCCGCACGTCGAGACGCTGGAGAACGGCCGCGACGTGTGGATGTTCGAGGGCTCGGCCCTGCCCAACGTCGGCCTCAACGCGGTCGCCGGCCGGGTGCCCGAGGAGTACGGCCTCGACCCGCTGGCGTTCTCCGAGATGCGCCCCGGCTGCTACGACATCCACGAGCGCATCCGCGACATGAACGTGAACGGCGTGCTCGGCTCGCTGAACTTCCCGAGCCTGGCGGGCTTCGCCGGGCAGCTCTTCTCCACCTGCCCCGACAAGGACATCTCCCTCGAGCTGCTGCAGGCCTACAACGACTGGCACGTCGAGGACTGGTGCGGGGCCTACCCCGGCCGGATGATCCCGCTGGCGGTCCCGCCCATCTGGGACCCCCAGCTGATGGCGGACGAGGTGCGGCGCATGGCCGGCAAGGGGTGCCTCGCGGTCACCTTCTCCGAGAACCCGGAGAAGCTCGGGTGGCCAAGCTGGCACAGCGACCACTGGGATCCGTTCCTCGACGCCTGCCAGGAGACCGGCACGGTGATCTGCCTGCACATCGGCTCGTCCTCGCAGGTCGTGATCACCGCCATGGATGCGCCGATCGACGTCATGATCACGCTCCAGCCGATGAACATCGTCCAGTGCGCCGCCGACCTGGTGTGGTCGCCGGTGTTCCGCAAGTTCCCCCGGCTGCGGGTGGCGCTCAGCGAGGGCGGCATCGGGTGGGTGCCGTACTTCCTGGAGCGGATCGACTACGTCTACCAGCACCACCACGTGTGGACGAACCAGGACTTCGGCGACCGGCTGCCGAGCGACGTGTTCAACGAGCACGTGCTCACGTGCTTCATCGACGACGCGGTGGGGATGGAGGTGCGCCACCACCTCAACCCGAACCACATCCACTGGGAGTGCGACTACCCCCACTCGGACTCGACCTGGCCGCACGCCCCCGAGATGGCGATGAAGTACCTCGACGGCCTGCCCGACGACGACATCCACCGCATCACCCACCGCAACGCCATCGCCAACTTCAGCTACGACCCGTTCGCCCACATCCCCGCCGAGCAGGCGACGGTCGGCGCGTTGCGGGCCCAGGCCACCGACGTGGACACCACCCCGGTCAGCCACGGCACCGGCAAGTTCCAGGACGAGGGCATCGTCACGGCCATGACGCTGGCCGAGCGCATCGCCGCCGCCCACAAGTGACCGCGCCCTTCCGGGTGCAGCCCGCGCTGGACGACGCCAACCGCTTCTTCTGGACCTCCGGCGAGGACGGCCGGCTGCGGTTTCTGCGCTGCCAGGCGTGCGGGTACTGGCTGCACCCGCCGGTCGCCGCGCTGCCCCGAGTGCGGCAGCCGGGACGTCGCCCCCGAGGCGGTGTCCGGGCGGGGCGAGGTCTACTCGTACACGGTCAACCACCAGCCCTGGGACGGCGACCCCGAGCCCTACGTGATCGTGCTGGTGGCCCTCGCCGAGCAGGACGGGCTGCGGCTGACCAGCAACCTTGTGGGGTGCCCGGTCGATGACGTGCGCATCGGCATGCCGGTGCGGGTCACGTTCGAGCGGCACGACCAGGTCTGGTTCCCGCTGTTCGAGCCGGCATGACCGACGCCGAGCGCCGCTCGATCATCTCGGGCATCGGCCAGTCCGCCGTGGGACGGCGGCTGGGCCGGTCCGGGCTCGACCTCACGATCGAGGCCGCCCTGGCGGCGATCGCCGACGCCGGCCTGACGCCGGCCGACATCGACGGCCTCGCCACCTACCCGGGTGCGGGTGGGGGCGCGGGCGTGGGGTTCGGCGGTCCGGGATCGCCCGAGGTCCAGGACGCGCTGCGGCTCAGCCTGAACTGGCACACGGGCGGGATCGAGGGCGCGGCGCAGCTCGCCGCCATCGTGAACGCGATGCTGGCGGTCGGGGCCGGGCTCGCCCGCCACGTGCTCGTCTACCGGACCGTGACCGAGGGGAGCGAGCAGGGCGCCGGCGGCCGCCAGGGCATCGGGCTGGGCGGTGGGCGCGGCGGCGGGGGCGGCGGCGCGCCCCGCATGGGCGGGTCGATGCAGTGGAGCATCCCGTTCCGGGCCTACTCGGCGGCCAACTGGCTGGCCATGGTCGCCCACCGGCACTTCCACACCTACGGCACCACGCCCGAGCAGATGGCGATGATCGCCCTCAACGCCCGGCGCAACGCGGGGCTGAACCCCCGGGCCGTCTACCGCGACCCGATGACGCTCGACGACTACTTCGCCTCCCGCATGGTGACGTCGCCGTTCCGGCTGTACGACTGCGACGCCCCGGTCGACGGCTCGACCGCGGTGATCGTCTCCGCGGCCGAGCACGCCGCCGGCGTCGACCACCCGGTGGCCCGGGTCGAGGCGGTGGGGACCGCGCTGCGGGGCCGCCCGTCGTGGGACCAGTTCGACGACATGACCACGATGGCGGCCCGCGACGCCGGCGCCCAGCTGTGGACGCGGACCGACCTCAAGCCCGCCGACGTGGACGTCGCCGAGCTGTACGACGGGTTCAGCTTCCTGGCCATGGTGTGGCTGGAGGCGCTGGGGTTCTGCGGCAAGGGCGAGTCGGGCCCGTTCGTCGAGGGCGGCCACCGCATCGCACTGGGCGGCGAGCTGCCCCTCAACACCCAGGGCGGCCAGCTGTCCGGGGGCCGGCTGCACGGCTTCGGGTTCGTCCACGAGGCGTGCCTCCAGCTCCGGGGCGCGGCCGGCGACCGCCAGGTGGCCGGGGCCGAGGTGGCCGCGGTCGCCAACGGCGGCGGCCCGATCGCCGGCGCCCTGCTGCTCACCCGCCTCTGACGCGTTTTGTCCCTGGGACAAAACGCGATCAGGCGGCCGGGGAGTGACGGCGCACCCAGGCGGTCAGGGGCGCGGGAAGTTCGGCCGGCCTGTCGCCCCAGTCGTAGATCTCCTTGTCTCCCGCGGCGAAATCGTGCAGTGCCCGTCGTTGCTTCCCGGTCACGATGGGGATCAGGCCCAGGCCGAGGATGAAGCTGAACGGGTACACGATCGTACGAACGGCCGCCCGACCCGGGGTGATCGGAGCACCGCCCACCTCCACGACCCGTAGCCCGATCAGACCCTTGCCGATCGAGCGACCGGTGATCGAGAGACCGATCCAGAAGTAGGCGAACCCGAAGAGGAGGTAGCCGACGAGGGCCAGGAACGACCCGTGGGAGGTATCGACGGTGTGGCCGGTGAAGAGGCCGAACAGGTAGCTGATCAGGGCGACCGTCGCCGTGTACGAGAACGAGATCACGGTGACGTCGATGAGGAAGGCGGCCAGACGGCTCACTCCGCCCGCGGTGTGCCCGGTGACGGTGCCCGTGTCGCTGACGGAGTCGTCCCGAGGCCGGCGGAGGAGCCGAGCGACGGTACCGATGAGCAGTGCGTCGAGACCGACGAGCTGGCGGCGGACGGCATCGGTCATCCGGGCGAACATCCCCCGACTCGCGGTGCGCACGATGCTGTCGATGTGCGTGCGGCGCACCAGCTCATCGATGTCGACGCGCTGGACCAGGGCGTCGACGTCGACCCGCTGGATGAGGGCGTCCACGTCGACCCGCTGCATGAGGGCATCGACGTCGACCCGCTGCATGAGGGCGTCGACGTCGACCCGCTGGAGCAGGGCGTTGACGTCGACCCGCTGGATGAGGGCCTCGACGTCGACCCTCGACACCACGTGATCGACGTCGACGTGGTCGATCACGTCATCGAGATCGACGGCGTTCACCGCACGCGGGACGATCGCCCCGAAGACTCGGTTGATGGGCGCTCCGAAGACTCGGTCAATCGGCCCAGGAGGCGTCATCGTCGTCCCTTCCGCTCGGACGTCGCCCGTGGAGGGCTGACGACGAACTCGACCATCTCGCCGAGCGCCGGAGCGTACCCGTCGTTCGTGTCGACCTCCAGGATGGGGAAGTCGAACGAGGTCCGCATCTGAATGGCGACCGCGGCCATGCGCTCGCTGGCCGCCGCGGCGTGCTCCTCGACGGTGCGGTAGCCGAGGGCGTCGAGCACGGGGCGGCGCTGGAAGAGGCGACTCGCCCGCTCGCGGCGGGACCGGCGCGCCGCGGCGTCGTCGCATCGGGTCCGCACGCCGACGCAGTCCGCGACCGCCGCGATCCGCGCCAGGTCCTCGGGCCGGTCATCCCGGACGACGTACTCGGCGACGCAGCTGACGCCGAGGCCGGCCAGCGTCTCGACCAGCGTGAGGAACGTCTCGACCGCCTCGTCGCCGGTCGGGACCGGCCCCGGGCGCTCGCCCCAGGCACCGCGCGTGAAGTAGAGGCCGCCGCGAACGTCGTCCCGGGCCAGGAACGGCACCCGCAGCGCCCGGGCCAGCCGGGTGCCGAGCCGGGTCTTGCCGCTGCCGGGCTCGCCCAGCATCAGCACCACCGACGGTCGGGTCACGTCATGACCGGGACCGACGACGGCCCCGCCACGTTGGTCATGTGGACGTAGCGGACGCCGTCCAGGTCGACCTCCAGGTCGGGCCAGCGGCGGTAGATCTCGGCGAACGCCACCCGGCCCTCCAGGCGAGCGAGGTGGGCGCCGATGCAGAAGTGGATGCCGTGGCCGAACGTCACGCCGGGCGGCTGGGCCCGGCCGATGTCGAAGCGGTCCGGGTCGTCGTAGGCCCGGGGGTCGCGGTTGGCCGCGCCGGTGACGATCAGCACCGGGTTCCCGGCCGGGAGCGTGACCCCGTGGAACGCTCGGTCGGCGACCGAGAACCGGCCCGCGTACTGCGCCGGCGCCCGCCAGCGCAGCACCTCCTCGACCGCCGGCGCGACCAGGCCGGGGTCGTCCAGCAGGCGGGCCAGCTCGTCCGGGTGCTCGGCGAAGGTCATGACCCCGTTGCCGACCAGCTTGGTCACGGTCTCGGCGCCGGCCGCCGTGAGCAGCGACACGAACCGGGCCACCGCGTCGTCGTCGAGCCGCTCGACCCGCCCGTCGGCGCCCTCGACCTCGGCCTCCAGCAGGTGGCCGATCATGTCGTCGGCGGGGTGGCGCCGCCGGTCGGCCACCAGGTCGAGCATGTAGGCCTGCGAGGCGATCGCCGCCTCGATGCCGGCGCTCGTCGGGAATGGGTTGCCGACCTCGCGCTCCAGCACCGTGTCGATCCAGTGGCGGATCTGCTGGCGGTCGCCCTCGGGCACGCCGACGATCTCGCAGATCACCTCGACCGGGAACGGGCCGGCGACGTCGGTCACCGCGTCGAACGCGCCCGCCCCGACGAGTTCGTCGAGGTAGCCGCCGACCACGCGGGTCACCACCGGCTCCCAGGCGGCGATCCGCCGGGGGGTGAACGCCCGGCTGACCAGCTTGCGCATCCGCTCGTGCTCCGGCGGGTCCATCATGATGAGCATCCCCGCGTCGGCGACGGCCTCCCCGAACGCCGCTGAGCGCAACTGGTCGAGGGTGACGCCCCGGGTGGAGGTGTAGGTGGCGGCGTCGCGGTGGACCTCCAGGCAGTCGTCGTACCGGGAGACGGCCCAGAACCCGAGGCGCTCGTTGTGGTACACGGGCCGCTCGTCGCGCAGCCAGCGGTAGACCTCCCACGGGTTCTCGAAGAACGTCTCGCTGTACGGGTCGAACTCCACCGGCCTCAGCCCTCCCGGAAGCGCTCGTCGAGCAGTGCCGCCAGGTGGCGGCGGTCGACCTTGCCCGAGTCGAGCCACGGCAGCCCGGTCCGGTCGGCGAACACGGCCACGTGGCGCGGCACCTGGTAGGACGCGATCGTCTCCTTGACCCGGACCCGGGCCTCCTCGCCGTCGAGGGCCGCGCCGGGCCGGAGGGCGACCGCCGCGACCACGTCCTGGCCCCGCTGCGGGTGGTCGACGCCGCTGACGAAGGCCATCTCCACCTCGGGCAGTGCCTCCAGCGCGAGCTCGACGTCCCGGGGGGTGACGTTCATCCCGGACGTCTTGATGAGATCGCCCATCCGGCCCGTGAAGTGCAGGTGGCCGGCCTCGTCGAACCAGCCGGCGTCGCCGGTGCGGTACCAGCCGTCGGCCGTGAACGTGTCGGCCCGCTCGCGCTTGTGCAGGCCGACCATCAGCGAGTAGCCCCGCACCCACAGCTCACCGGCGACGCCGGGCGGCTGGTCGGCGAGGGTGACCGGGTCGACCACCCGGTGCTCGACCCCGGCCACCGGGGTGCCGAACGAGCCCTCCCGCTCCGGCGGCAGCGCCTCGCCCGCCGCCCCGTAGGTGTGGGGCCCGAGGGTCTCGGTCATGCCCAGCGAGTTGGCCTCCGGGGCCGGTGGCGGGACCAGACCGTGGCGGACCGACGACGTGTCCCACTCGCCGAAGCCCGGGTCGCCGACCATCGCCGCGGCCACGTGCGGCCAGCCGAGCACGTGCGTGACCCGCTCCCGCTCGATCAGCCGCAGGGTGGCGGGCGGGTCGAAGCGCTCCTCGAACACCACCGTCGCCCCCGCGTGCATGGCCGAGATCAGCGTGAAGCTGAGCCCGCCCACCCAGAACAGCGGCATCGGGGAGTAGAGGACGTCGCCCGGCCCCAGGTCCCGCAGCGGCAGCAGGTTGTGGGCGTGGCGGACGGCGGCGCCGTGGGTGTGGACGGCGCCCTTGGGGTCGGACGTGCTGCCCGACGAGTACACGACCACCATGGGGTCGGCCGGCGTGACCTCGGCCTCGCAGGCGGTGAGCAGGTCCGGGCCGACGGCCCCGCCCCGGGCCACGAGGTCGGCCACCGGCGCCGACCACGGGCGGCGGGCGTCGCCCCAGGTCCACACCGCCCGCAGGTACGGCTGGGACGGCACGAGGATGCGCTCCCGGTCGCTCCCGGACAGTCCCGGGACCGCCCGCTCCAGCCGGTCGAGCACGTCCTGGCCGAGGTGGGCGTCGACGGTCAGCAGCATCTGCGCGTCCGAGTGGCGCAGCGTCCAGCCCAGCTGGGCGGGCCGGCTGTAGGTGTTGAGCAGGACGGCGACCGCACCCATGCGGGTGATCCCCAGCCAGGCCACGATCCAGTCGGGCCCGTTCCCGGCCAGCAGCCCCACGCGGGTGCCCTTCCCGGCGCCGGCGGCCAGCAGGCCCCGGGCCAGAGCGGCCGAGCGGGCCTGGGCGGCCGCGTAGGTCAGGCGGTCGTCGCCCAGCACCGCCAGGTCCCGGTCGCCGTGGCGGGCCGCGGCCGCCCGGGCCAGCTCGCCGCTGGTGGGCGGGTACGGCGGGAAGTCCGGGACACGGGTCATGCGGTTCCCCCTCGGCCGGGCGGGCCTCCCGGCGGCTCAGGCGACGTTCATCAGCCGGGCCAGGTTGCCACCCATGACCTTGGCGGTGTCCTCGGCCGACAGCCCGGCGAGGTCGTCGACGAAGGCGAGCGGGTCGGACATCCCCTCGGGATGGGGGAAGTCGGACCCGAAGACGACGTTGTCCGCGCCGAGCACCTCGCACAGCCCGACCGGGTCGTCCTCGTGGAACGGGTGCACGAAGACGTTGCGCTTGAACACGGCCACGGGGTCCTCGGCGAACAGCCGCGGCTCGAAGGCGTACGCCCGCTCCAGGTCGTGGATGAGCGGGCGGACCCAGCTGCTGCCGTTCTCGACCGGCAGGATCTTGATGCCCGGGAACCGGGTGCACAGCCCGTGGCCGATGGCCGACGCGATCGTGTCGGTGATCGCCCGGTAGCTGGCATGCGCGATGGCGGCGAACGCCCCGCCCCCCTTGAACGGGGTGAACTCGTCGTCGCGCACGCCCTCCCACTCGTTGATGTAGCGCTGGTAGCCGCTGTCCGACGCGTGCATGCCGACGACGATGTCCCGGTCGGCGACGATCTCCCACACGGGGTCGAACTCGGGCAGGGCGAACGACCGGGGCCCCCGGAAGCCGGGTACGGGTGCCGGGCGCACGAGGATGATGCGGGCGCCGCGCTCGACCACCCACTCGAGCTCGGCGACGGCCTTCTCGACGATCGGCAGCGTGATGACCGGGGTGGGGAAGATGCGGCCCTCGTAGTCGAAGCTCCACTGCTCGTACATCCACACGTTGAGGGCGTGGATGACGGCGTGCGTCGCCTCGGGGTCGTCCCGCAATCGCTCCTCGACCAGGCTCGCCAGCGTGGGCCACATGAGCGCCCGGTCGAGGCCGAGCTCGTCCATCAGCGCGAGGCGGGGCCCCGGCTCCCGGAAGGCGGGGAGGGCCTCGATGGCCCGACCCATGATCTCGCGCCGGCTCTTGCCCTCGGGATTGCCGGCGCGGAAGTACTCCTCCTGGGCGCCGGGGGCGGCCACGCGGTCGAAGGTCGGGTTGGGGATGTAGTCGCTGATCCGGCCCTTGACCGCGATCTTGGTGCGGCCCCGGACCTCGACGTACTCGACGACGCCGGCGTGCTCGGGAGGCAGGTGCCGGGTCAGCGCGTCCCGCGTCTCGTACATGTGGTTGTCGGCGTCGAAGACCGGGAAGTCGAGCTGACGAGACGGCATCGGGGCTCCCTCGACGGAAGTGACATCGCTGTTAGATCACCATACACTCCGGCCTCGTGGAGCCGGAGCTGAGCGAGGACCAGGAGTTCTTCCTCGCCACCACCCGGAAGTTCCTGACGGCCGAGGCGACGACCGCCACGGTGCGGGCGCTGGAGCCCGATCCCGCCGGCTTCGCCGCCGAGTACTGGCGGCGGGGCGCGGGGCTGGGCTGGACGTCGCTGCTGGTGCCCGAGCAGTACGGCGGCGGCAGCGTGGCCGAGCACGGGCTGGTCGACCTGGTGCTGGTGGCCGAGGAGATGGGTCGCCGGGTCGCGCCCGGCCCCCTGTCGCCGGCGAACCTGGCGGCGTCCGCGGTGGCCGCCGCGGGCGGGCCGGCGCAACGCCTCGCGGTGCTGCCGGGCCTGCTGGCGGGCGACGCGGTGGCGGCGTGGACCGGGCCGGGGCTGGTGGCGGCCTCAGCCGACGACGACGGGGACGGGGACGGGGACGGGGACGGCTGGATCCTGTCCGGAGTCGCCGCGCCGGTGGAAGCCGGCGCCCAGGCGGCCCACCTGGTGGTCGCGGCCCTCGCTCCGGAGGGCCCGACGCTGCTCCTGATCGAGCCAGACCTGCCGGGCGTGGCGGTGGTCCCGCTGGCCGGGCTCGACCTGGTGCGGCGCTACGCGGAGGTGCGCTTCGACGGCGCCCGCGTCCCGGCCGGGGCCGTGCTGGGCGAGCCGGGCGGCGCGGCGGGCGAGATCGAGCGCCTGTGGCACGTGGCCTGCGTGCTGCAGTGCGCGGAGATGGTCGGCGTGATGGACCGGGTGTTCGAGATGACGCTGGAGTACCTCGGCGACCGCTACTCGTTCGGCCGGCCGCTGTCGTCCTACCAGGCGCTCAAGCACCGGATCGCGGACCAGAAGCTGTGGCTGGAGGCCAGCCACGCAGCGGCCACGGCCGCGGCCCGGGCGGTCGCGCAGGGGTCGGACGACGCGGCGGAGCTGGTCAGCGCGGCCAAGGCGTGGATCGGCCCGCACGCCACCGAGCTGGTGCAGGACTGCATCCAGCTCCACGGCGGCATCGGGGTGACCTGGGAGCACGACCTGCACCTCTACCTGCGCCGGGCGACGGTGGACCGGCTCACCTACGGCACGCCGGAGGACCACGCCGAGCGCATCGCCGCCGGCCTGTTGGGGGAGGCGTCGTGACCGGGGGTGCGGGGGCCGCGCGGGCCGAGGTCGAGCCGGTCGAGGAGTTCCGGTCCCGGGCGCGGGCGTGGCTGGCCGCCAACATGCCCCGCCGCGAGGGTGCGCCGCCCGACCGGTTCGACGACGGCCGCCGCGACGAGGAGCGCGCGCTGCAGCGCCGGCTGTGGGACGGCGGTTTCGCCGGCATCTGCTTCCCGGCCGCCTACGGCGGGCAGGGACTGACGGCCGAGCACCAGCGGGCGTTCACCGAGGAGTCGCTGCCCTACGACATGCCGTTCTCCTTCAACGTGCCGACGCTGGGCATCCTGGCGGCCACGCTGGTCGAGCACGGCACGCACGAGCAGAAGGCCCGCCACCTGCCGGCGATCCTGCGGGGCGAGGAGCTGTGGGTCCAGTTCCTGTCCGAGCCGAGCGGCGGCTCCGACCTGGCGGGCTGCCTGACGCGGGCCGACCGGGACGGGGACGTGTTCGTCCTCAACGGCTCGAAGATCTGGAGCTCGGCCGCCTACGCCAGCGACTACGCCATGTGCCTGGCCCGCACCAACTGGGACGTGCCCAAGCACCGTGGCCTGACGATGTTCATCCTCGAGATCCACCAGCCGGGCGTCCAGGTGGAGCAGATCCGCCAGCTCGACGGCTCGATGGAGTTCTGCCAGGAGTTCTTCGACGACGTCCCGATTCCGGTCACGGACGTGGTCGGCGAGATCGACGACGGCTGGACGGTCGCCAGCCGCCTGCTGGTCCACGAGCGCATGGCCGTCGGCGGCGCGTCGCCGTACACGAGCGGCCGCTCGGACGGCCAGTCGTCCGCGGGCCAGGACGACCAGCTGGTCGAGGTCGTGCGGGCGAGGGGCCTGGAGTCCGACGCCCACGCCCGGCAGCTGGTGGCCGAGGCCCGGGTGAGCCAGCTGGTGGGCCGCCAGCTGATCGACCGGGTGAGGCGGGCGATGGCCGTCGGCAAGATGCCACCGTCGTCCGGCGCGATCCTCAAGCTCTGGACTGCGACGTCGGTCATCCGCCGTGCGGAGATCGGCCTGGAGCTGGCCGGCCCCGCGGGCGCGGCGTGGCCGGCGGCGGACGATCCCGCGCCGAGCCGAACGCTGGCGGAGCGGAGCCTGCACCGGCAGGGCGCCGCGCTCGGCGGCGGCAGCAACGAGATCCAGCGCAACATCATCAGCGAGCGGGTGCTCGGGATGCCCCGGGAGTTCGCCGCCGATCGCGACGTGCCCTACCGCGACGTGCGGCGAGGCGGTCGGCGGGCGTAGCACGCCGAATTTCGTTCTGCCCGCGAAGCTGATTGGAAATCAATCAGCTTTCGCGGGCAGAACGAGTCGGCTTATCCGATCGCGCCCGACTCCTTCAGCTTGCTCAGCTGGTCCCAGTCGTAGCCGGCCTCCAGCAGGACCGTCTCCGTGTGCTCGCCATGCTCCGGGCCGCGCTCGACCCGGACCTGTTCCTCGTCGAACTGGGCCGGGCTGGCGACCAGTGCGATCTCGTCCCCATTCCCTGCCGTCATCGTCGGGAGGTAGCCGTTGGCCTGGACCTGGACGTCGTCGTAGAGCTCGTCCAGGGTCTGGAACGGGGCCCACACGCCCTCGAACGTCTCCAGCGTCGTCTTCCAGTGGGCCAGCGGGTGGCTGCCGAACGCCTCGTCCAGGCGGGCCACGCACGCCGCCGCGTTCTCGGCCCGTGCCGCCGAGTCGGCGAAGCGGGGGTCCGTGGCCATGTCCGGCACGCCCAGCCTGGCGACGAAGTCCTCCCAGTGCTTGTCGCTCTGGAGCAGCACGAGGGCGATGTACCGGTCGTCGGCGGTGCGATACGTGCCGACCCCCGGGTTGTTCGACATTGGGCGGTTGCCCTGGGGGATCCTGGCCGAAGCCGAACAGCCTGGCCGCCACCACCATCGGCGACAGCTGCCACATGGCCGTCGCCAGCAGCGACACGTCGACGACGCTCGGCTCGCCCGTGCGCTCGCGCTTGAGCAGCGCGGCGGCGATGGCGCCCGCCGTCGCCAGGCCGCCCATCACGTCGCCGAAGGCGGGCGTCGGTTGGCCCGCCGGCCAGCCGCCCTCCCGCTCCGGCATGACCGAGCCGACGCCGCCCCTCGCCCAGAACGACGCGCTGTCGTAGCCGCCCTTCTCGGCCTCCGGTCCCTTCGGGCCGGCGCCCGTGCCCCGCGCCACGATGATGCGCGGGTTGCGGGCCCGGACGTCGTCGGTGTCGATCCCCAGGCGGCGCCGCACCGGGGGCATGTAGTTGGTCAGGAACACGTCCGCGGTCTCGATCAGCCGGAACAGCGCCTCCCGGCCGTCGGGATGGCCGAGGTCGAGGGCCACCGACCGCTTGCCGTGGTTGGGCTGCTCCATCATGAAGTTCACCCCGCCCGCGCCGCCCGGCATCAGCCCGGACGTGATCAGCCCCCGCTGGGGGTCGCCGCCGACGGGGTGCTCGACCTTGATGACCTCGGCGCCCCAGTCGACCAGCACCGACCCGCCGGACGGGACGAACATCCAGCTGGCGACCTCGATGACGCGGATCCCCTCCAGCGGTCCCGGCACGTGCTCCTCCTCGGATGTCAGGCCGGCCAACCGACCGTCTTGGTCTCGGTGAAGATCTCCAGGCCCTCGATGCCGCACTGGCGCCCGATGCCCGACTGCTTGTAGCCGCCGAACGGGGCGTCGGCGCCGTACCAGACGCCGCCGTTGAGCGAGAGCGTGCCGGTGCGGATGCGGCCGGCGACCGCCTTGGACCGGTCGAGGTCGCCGGACATGATCATGCCCGAGAGCCCGTAGGGGCTGTCGTTGGCGATGCGCACGGCGTCGTCGTCGTCCTCGTAGGGGATCATGACCATGACCGGCCCGAAGATCTCCTCCCGGGCGATCGTCATCGAGTTGTCGACGTCGGCGAACAGCGTCGGCTCGACGTACCAGCCCCGGTCGAGGTGCGCCGGCCGGCCGCCGCCGCACACCACGCGGGCGCCTTCGGCCCTGCCCGTCTCGATGTAGCCGAGCACCCGCTCCCGCTGCCGCTCGGACACGACCGGGCCCATGAGGTTGGCCGGGTCGCTCGGGTCGCCGTAGGTCACCCCCGCGAACCCGGCCGCGGCCAGCTCGACCGCCTCGTCGTAGCGCGACCGGGGCACGAGCAGGCGGGTCGCCATGGCGCAGCCCTGGCCGGCGTGGAAGCACACCGAGGAGGCGGCACCCGGGATCGTGGCCTCGAAGTCGGCGTCGTCGAGCACGAGGCACACCGACTTGCCGCCCAGCTCCAGGAACACCGGCTTGAGGCTGTCGGACGCCGCCGCCATCACCCGCCGGCCCGTGGCGGTCGACCCGGTGAACGCCACCATGTCGACCTGCGGCGACGTCGTGAGCACCTCGCCCACCAGGTGGTCGCTCGACGCGACGACGTTGACCACGCCCGGCGGGATGTCGGTGCGCTCGGCCACCAGCCGGCCGATGCGGGTGGCGTTCCAGGGCGTGTCGGGCGCGGGCTTGAGGACGCAGGTGTTGCCCATCGCCAGGACCGGGCCCAGCTTGTTGAGCGTGATCTCGACCGGGTAGTTCCACGGGACGATCACCCCGACGACCCCGACCGGCTCCTTCCACACCTCGCGCTCGGGAGTCGCCCAGGCCGAAGGCGTCCTTGGGCCCGATGTCCCGCCGCCAGGGGAACGCCTCGATCTGGTCGGCCGGCCATGTCAGCGCTTCCCGCAGGGGCGCGTCGAGCTGCGGCCCGTAGGTGACCAGCACCGGGCAGCCGACCTCGGCGACCAGCTCGGACCGCAGCTCCTCGCGCTCGGCGTCGAGGGCGGCCTGGAGCTGGTGCAGGCAGTCGCGCCGGAAGGCGTGGTCGCCGGACCAGCCGGTGGTGTCGAACGCCCGCCGGGCCGCGGCCACCGCCGTCGCCATGTCGGCGGCGGTGCCGTCCGCCACCGGGCCGAGCACCTCCTCGGTGGCCGGGTTGACGTTGTCGAACGTCCCGCCGCCCTCGGCCTCGACCAGCTTGCCGTCGATCAGCAAACGGCGCTCGCCCTCGGGGATGCTCACCACACGACCTCCAGGTTCTCCACGGCCCGCAGGCCTTGCGAATAGTGCAGGACGACGCCGTCGCGGCAGGCGGTAGTCCGGGATCGCCCGGTGCCACTCCTCCAGCGCGACCCGCAGCTCCATCCGGGCCAGGTGCGATCCCAGGCAGCGGTGGGCGCCGCCGCCGAACGCGATGTGCCGGTTCTCGGCCCGGTCGAAGTCGACCGTGTCCACGTCGGCCCACGCCCGCTCGTCGGTGTTGGCCGACCCGAGCATCACCGACACGAGCTTGCCCTTGGGCACCGGGCACCCGCCGATCTCGGTGTCGGCGGTGGTGATGCGCACGACGCCCTGCACCGGCGTCTCCCACCGCAGCATCTCCTCCACGGCGTGGGGGATCAGCGCGGGGTCGTCCACCAGGAGGCGCCGCTGGTCGGGGTTCTGGGCAAGGTAGGCGATCATGCAGTCGAGCGAGGCGGTGACCGTGTCGAGCCCGGCCAGGAAGAACAGGTAGCCGATGTCGAGCACGTCGTCGGTGGTGAGCCGGTGGCCGTCGACCTCGGCGTCGAGGAACATCGACAGGAAGTCGTCCGCCCGCTGCTCGACCCGCTGGTCGATGGCCTCCTGGAGCACGGCGTAGATGCGCTGCCCGACCTCGGCCGTGTACTCGACCCGCTCCTGGTTCGTGCTCACGGGCGGGCGGATGATCCCGTCCTTGAGCCGGATGAACTCCTGGGCCCGGTCGACCGGCAGCCCGAGGAGCTGGAGGAACACGGTCGTCGGCAGCGGCTCGGCCACCGCGGTGTGGACGTTGCAGCCGCCGTCGCCCGCCACGGCGTCGACCAGGTCGCGCACGAGGGCCCGCGTCCGCTCCTCGAGCAGGGCGACCTGGCGGGGGGCGAAGATCGGGTCGAGCAGCTTCCGGTAGTTGCGGTGGTGCGGCGGGTCGATCTGGAGGGGGATCAGCGGCCGCACCTGCCCGATCGCGACCGCGTCGATGCCCGAGCTGAAGATCTCCGGGTGCCCGAGCACGTGCCGGACGTCCTCGTCGCCCCCGACGAGCACCATCCCGGCCCCCTCGCCCAGCTCGACGACGGGCCCGGCGTCGCGCAGCAGCTTGAACAGCGGCTGGGGATGGGCGAGCGCCTCCGGGTCGGCCTCGCCGCCCCCCATGGTCAGATCGGACACCGCACCCCTCCCGAAAACGTGACGCCAGTGTCAGACACTAGTGAGCCGGGGGTGGTCAGCGCCCAGGGGAGGGTCCCCGCGTAGGATCCCGGCATGCGCGACCGCCTCCTGCGGGCGTTGGCCCGGGGCGTGGCCCGCTGGTTCTTCCGGTCGGTCGAGGTGACCGGGGAGGCGGACCTCCGCGGGCCGGTCATCGTGGCCGCCAGCCACCTCAACGGGTTCGTCGACCCCGTGCTGCTGGTCGGCGCGCTCGGGGTGCTGCCCCGGTTCCTGGCCAAGGCCACCCTGTGGCGGGTGCCCGGGGCCCGCCCGCTGCTGGCGTTGGCCCGGGTCGTGCCCGTGCACCGGCGCGGGGACGGCGACGGCACCGCCGGGAACACCGCCACCTTCGCCTCTGCCGTCGCCGCCCTCGACGCCGGCGACACGGTGGCGATCTTCCCCGAGGGCACGACCCACGACCTGCCCCACCTCGTCGAGCTGCGCACCGGGGTCGCCCGCATCGCGGTGCAGGCGCTGGACGCCGGGGTCGCCGGCGTGCGGATCGTGCCCGTCGGCATCGCCTACGAGGACAAGGTGGCCCTGCGCGGTCGGGCGCTGGTCGCCTTCGCCCCGGCCGTGGACGTGGCCGCGGAGGTGGGCCGGCTGCGGGGGTCGGGAGCCGACGAGCACGCGGTGGTGCGGGGGCTGCTGGCCGTGCTCGAGGAGCGGCTGCGATCGGTGTCGCCCGACTTCCCCACCCTGGTCGACGCCCTGGCGCTGACCGGCGCGGCGACCGTGGCCCTGCGGGAGGACGGCGGCGACGATCGAGCCCGGGTGCCGCTGGCGGAGAGCGCGCCGCTGGCCCGGGAGCTGGGGCATCGGCCCGGGCCCGCTCGGACGGCCGTCATCGACACCCAATGCCACTACCAGATCGCGCTCGACCACGTGGGGCTGCGCGACGAGGACATCGCGCGGTCGGTCGGCGCCCGGGCGCTGGCCTGGCGGGTGGTCGTGCTCGCGGCGGTCATCCTCGTGCTGGCGCCGTTCGCCATCGCCGGCGCGATCGCCAACGCGCTGCCGGCGGCCATCGTCGTCGTCGCCGGCCTGGTGCCCAAGGCCCCGGTGACCAAGGGGACGGTCCGCGTGCTGGTCGGGCTGGTCGTGTTCCCGCTCACGTGGCTCGCCCTCGCCTGGTTCGACGTCGGCGGCACGGTCCTCGCCGACGGCACCGCGGCGGCGACGTTCCCGCTGACGCCGGTGCTGGACCTGGTGGTCGGCAACCGGTCGGGGTTCCTCGCGTCGCTCCTCGTCTTCGTCTCGCTGCCCCTGCTGGCCTTCGCGACCCTGGCGGTGCTGGCCCAGGTGTGGGCCTTCCTCGGGGCGTGGCGCTCGTGGCGCACGGTGCTCGACCGGCGCGGCCAGCTCGACGAGATGCGCACGCTGCGGCGGGCGGTGATCGCGGACGTCGAGGCCGCGCGGGTCGGCGTCGAGGAGCGAGTGTGAGTGCCCGCCCGCTCGGAGCGGGGGATTGCGAGTGCATCCACGACGGGCTGCTGACCCAGCCGGTCAACGCCCTGTCGAGCCTGGCCTACCTGGCGGCCGGCGCCGCGCTCGTGGTGCACGCCCGCCGGCGGGCCGGCGTGGGGTCGGGCGGGGGAGGGGCGTCGCCGTGGCTGGCGGCCTACGGGCTCGCCACCGCCGCCAACGGGCTCGGCGGCCTCGCCTACCACGGGCCCGGCGGCCGGGTCGGCCGCTGGTTGCACGACGCCGCCCTGCTGGCCACGCTGGGGGTGGCCACGGCCGCCGAGATCGGCGAGGCGGCCGGCCGGGAGATCGGGGCCCGCCACGCGGCCGCGGCGTCCGCCGCCGGGGCCGCCCTGGCCCTGTCGCCGGCGGTGAGCCGGGCCGCGCAGGCGGGCCTGGGGGTCGGTGCGGTGGCGGCGGACGCGGCCGCGGGGATCGCAGCCGGCGACGGCCGGGGGCGGCGCCGCGGGCCGCTCGCGGCCCTGTGGGTCGGCGCGGCCGGCGTGCACGTCGCCAGCCGGACGGGCGGGCCCCTGTGCCGCCCGGACTCGCGCCTCCAGGGCCACGCGGCCTGGCACGCGCTCAGCGCCCTGGCGCTGTGGTGGTGGGGCCGCTCGGCCGCGGGCAGGTCGGGTGGTACGGGCGGTCGCCGAAGGCGTCCCGCCATTCGTCCCGGGTGAGGTTCCGGCCGGCGATCGCACATGCGTGGTCGATCCAGCTCTGCACCCGTGTGTCCCACGTGTACACCGCCCCGTCGATCGCGGAGATCAGCACCGTGTGGCCGTCCGGGAGGAAGCTGACGGTCACGGGCGTGGTGGGCCGTCCCGGGAGCATGGTGCCGAGCAGGGCGCCCGTCCGGCCGTCCCAGAGGCCGACCCGGCCGTCGTCGCTCCCGCTGGCCAGGAGGTTGCCGTCGGGTGCGTAGGCCAGGGACGACACCGTCTGGTCGTGGCCGTCGACGGGGGTCCGCATCCAGTCGCCGGTCGCGACGTCGAGGACGCCGACGCGTTCCATGAAGCTGATCGCGACCCGCTCGCCATCTGGTGAGAACTCGGCGCTGATGGGCGCGGACCCGAGCGGGCCGTCACGGATCACCCGGCCAGCGACGAGGTCGACGAGCGCGAAGCCGGGCTCGGAGGTGAGGGCGATCGCCGTGCGGTCGTCCGGGCCGGCGGACACCGAGACGACGCGGCCGTCCACCGGCACCGCCCGGCCCGTGGGTGCCAGCGTCTCGGCGTCGAGCGCCACCAGGCCCGCTGCCTCCTGTTCGCCGACCACCAGCCGCGTGCCGTCGCCCGTGTAGTCGAGCCCGGTGACGGGGCCCTGCGCAACCCTGGCCTCGGCCACCATGCCGTCCGTGCGCCAGTCCCACACCCGAACGACGCCGTCGTCGCCCGTGGTGGCGAACCGGTGCCCGTCGGGTCGCCACGCGTACGCACCGATGTCGGGGTGGCCGGTGTCGACGACGTCGTGGGCTCGTCCCGTCGTCAGGTCGAGCCATTGGACGGTGCCGGTCCCGTCCCCGGCGGTCGGCGCCGCGACGGTCACGTAGGCCACGGCCTCACCGGTGGGTGCGCTCTGCGTGGAGTAGTCGACGACCCACGGGACGATCGGGCTGGCGACGGGCTCGGCGACTGCCCGCCGGGGCATGAGGCGGCGACCGCCCGCCAGGTCCCAGGCGAGCAACGTCTGGTCGAGCGACGCCGTGTACAGCGTGGCGTCGTCGGGGCTGAACGCGACGTCCCACACGCTTCCGGCGTGACCGCGCACCTGGTCACGCCGAGCGCCGGTGGCCGTGTCCCAGACGATCGCGCTGCGGTCGTTGGACGACGAGGCGAGGAGCGCGCCGTCATGGGAGAACCGGAGCCCGTTCACCTGCGCGGTGTGGCCCCGCAGGCGGCCCCGCTCCGACAGCGTCGCGGCGTCGAGCAGGACGACGTCGTTCTGGTCCGCTGTCGCGAGCAGGGTGCCGTCGGGGCTGATCTCGAGCCGGTCGCCGGACGCGCCGACGGAGCGCAGCAGCTCGCCGGTTGCCACCCGATGGACAGCCACGGGCCCCGGGACGGTGCCGGTGTACAGCAGGCCGCCGTCGGGGCTGAGGGCGACCCAGTAGCTGGGTCCCTCGCCCCTCGGCGGCAGGTCGATGCGCCGGACCGGCTCCTCGGGCGTCGCCAGATCCCACACGGCGACCTGCGACGCGGTGGCGGCGTCCTCGCCTCGTGCGAAGACGTCGAAGGACGCGGCCAGGAAGCGCCCGTCGGCGCTGTAACGCACGTCGCCGGCGACGCTCTGCGGCCCCGGCCGGCCGCCGAGCTGCGCCGGTTCCTGCTCGAAGGTGCTCGTGTCGACCAGCGGTGCGGCGACCGGATCGAACTCGATCACCTGCTCGTCCGAGAAGACGTTGGCGGCGATCGCGAGCTGCTCACCGCCGGGACGGAACCGGATCCTCCACGGGGGCTCGTCGACGAAGCCCAGCTCGTCCAGGCCGTCGGTCGCACGGAACGACACGCCCTCGTACGGGCCCCCGACGGCGACGATCGCCCCGTCCGGGCTCACGTCGACGGCGATCATCGGCTCGTCGCCGCGGGCCGACCCGACCAGGGCCGGGTTCCTCGACAGCGCCGCCAGGAGGTTCGCACGCGTGTCGGTCGAATCGTCCAGCTGCACCCCCTCGACCGCCAGCAGCAGCGACCGGTCGCTGTCCTCGGCGACCAGTGCCTGCGCGCCCACCCGGCGGGCATCGGCGGCCACCGCGGCATCCTCCGCGTCCGCCGCCGAGTCCTGGGCACGGTCCCGCTGGCTGACGGCTGCCAGCCCGGCGACCATGGCGACGGCGAGCACGATCGCGAGCACGACCAGCTGGGCCCGGAGGCGCCGGTTGGCCCTGGCCGTGTGTGCGATCTGGTCGACCTCGCGTTGGCGCTCGCGGTCGCGCTCGCTGCGGCTCGCGTCGAGGAACTCGTGATCGAGGGGCGGCAGGGCGGCCGGG
This sequence comes from uncultured Acidimicrobiales bacterium, assembly GCA_963830865.1. Taxonomy (GTDB): domain Bacteria; phylum Actinomycetota; class Acidimicrobiia; order Acidimicrobiales; family VFJN01; genus ZC4RG19. Next base: position 643,967 of record CAWHNU010000009.1, read on the forward strand.
TCCCGGTCGGCGAGCTGGAGGGCGGTGTCCAGTCGGGCCCCGCGGTACAGGGCGCCGGGGTCGCGGTCGAGCGCGGCCCAGCTGGCGGCGGCGTCCCGGAGCTGGCCGAGCGCGACGATCTCCTCCCGGTCCTCCTCCAGCCAGCGGCGCAGCCGCGGCCACTCGCGCAACAGCGCCTCGTGCGCCACCTCGACGGTCGGTGCGCGGGACTCCGGGTGCCGGTCGAGGGTCAACAGCCGGGCCCGGCTCCAGACCTCGATCACCTCAGCGGCCGCCGGGCCGGCGGCGCCTACCAGCTCGGTGCGCAGGGTGCGGCGCCGGGTGGGCTCGCCCGCCGCGCCGACCACGACCAGCCGCGCGAACAGGCGCCGCACGCCCTGGCGGGCCCGGTCGTCGAGCGACTGGTACAGCTCCTCGGCCCGCGCCGCGATGGCGGCGTCGATCCCACCCAGCGCCCGGTAGTCGGCCAGCGCAAGGTTGCGATCGGGACTGCGTGCGGCCAGCTCGTAGAGGGTGAACTGCAGCGACGGCAGGGCGGCGGGCTCGTGGAGGACGGCGCCGACCAGCTCGGCGGCCAGCGCCGGCTCCACCCCGCCGCCCACCCGCCGAGCGGGCCCCACGATCGCGGCCTCCAGCTCCCCCGCGGACATAGGCGGGATGGGGACGGTGGCGTCGCCGATGGCCCCGCCGAAGCGCTCGAAGCGCAGCGGTCGGTCGTAGAAGTCGGCGCGCAGGGTCGCCACCACCCGCAACCGGCTGTCGGCCACCCCGACGGCGTGGGTCAGGCCGTCGAGGAACGCCCGCTGGGAGGCCGCGTCGGCGAGCGTGAACAGCTCCTCGAGCTGGTCCACGACCAACAGGAGCTCGCCGTCCCCGGGGACGATGCGGCGCAGCACCCGGTCGATGCCCTGCTCGTCGAACGCCAGGTCGTCGGCGAGGCGATCGGACTCGACGACCGCGACCCGGCGGAGGCACTCGGCCAGCTCGTGGAACGGTGACGCCCCCGGCACCATGGCGGCCACGAACCAGGCCCCGGATCCGTCTGCGCCGCCCCGGCGCACCCGGGGGAGCAGCCCGGCGCGCACCAGGCTGGACTTGCCGCTGCCGGAGCCGCCCACCACCAGGACCAGCCGCCCCCGTGGACTGCTGTCCGTGAGCCGCGCCAGGATCTCGTCCACCAGCCCGTCACGGCCGAAGAAGTCCTCGGCGTCGGGTTCGTCGAACGCACGCAGCCCCTTGTACGGGTTAGGACGTTCGCACACGGGATCGGCCGCTTCGCCCGACAGCGCCCCCACCACTGCCGGCACCAGGGTCGCCAGCGGCGGCGGCTCCGCCTGTGACAGCGTGGCGGTCAAGACTTCGCCGACCTGCGCCGGCACGCCGTCGATCGCAGCCTCCGTGTGCTGCTGCCCGGTGAGCGCCTCGGCCACCAGCGCCGCCAGGTCCCGGGCGTCCTCGGCGGGCACGCGGGCGCCACCCGTTCCGAGCGGGAAGTCGGCCAGGTAGGCGGCGCCGGCCGCGTCGAACAGGATGCTCTCCGCCACGACCCGCCCGTGGGTGATGCCGCCGTCGGCCGCGGCGACGAGCGCAGCCCCCACCCGAGCCACCACCCCCGCCACCTCGCCTGCGGGCACGGGCCCCTGGTCCAGACGATCGCGCAACGTCCCGCCCCGCATCCGCCGCATGACCACGTACGCGGCGCCCGGCTCGCGCCACCAGTCGTACAGCGGCACCACCGCGGGGTGCCGCAGAGCCGCCAGCCGGCGGGCGTCGGCGTCGAAGTACCGCACGAAGTCCGGGTCGTCGGCCAGCGTCTCGGGCACGACGCGGATGGCGACGTCACGAGCGGTGCCCGGCAGCTGAGCGGCGTACACCGTGCCGTCGCGCCCGGTGCCGAGCCGCTCACCCACCCGGTAGCCCCGCAGCCGCAGCTCGCCCGGCTCGAGGTCCCGCAGCGCCTCGTCGTGGACCAGGATCCGGCTCTCCAGCTCCGCCAGCTCCGGCGGCGGATCCAGCCCCAGCTCGTCCGCCAGGACCTGGCGATGCGTCTGGTAGGCCCGCAAGGCCTCGACCTGCCGTCCGCTGCGGTACAGGGCCAGCATCAACTTGGCCTGGAAGGCCTCCCGCAACGGGTTCTCGGCCGCCAGCGTCTCGAGCTCCGCGACGATCTCGCCCGCACGCCCGCGAGCGAACTCGGCGTCGGCCAGCACCTCGTACGCGACCAGGCGGAGCTCTCCGAGCCGCTGGGCCTCGGGACGGGCCCATTCCTCCTCCGCGAACTCGGCGTACGCACCCCCGCGCCACAGACCCAGCCCGTCTCGCAGCACCCGCGACGCCTCCGCCGCCTCGCCCCGCGCCAGGCATGCCCGCCCCGCCGCCACCGCCGCCGCGAAGCGGGCCACGTCGAACGCCTCGTCGCCCACCTCGAGCATGTAGCCGGGCGGCCGCGTGACCACCCGGGACCCCGACCCCGGACGTTCGACGACCCGCCGCAGGCGCGCCACGTAGCTGCGCAGCGTCGTCGCCGCTCCCGGCGTCGGCTCCCCGGCGAACACCACCTCCGTCAGCCGGTCGAACGACACGACCCGGTTGCGGTCGATGAGCAGTCCGGCCACCAGCCGGCGCTGCCTCGGTCCGCCGAGACTCAACTCGGCGCCGGCGTCCAAGACGCCAAGCGCACCCAATGCCTGATACTCGAGCATCCGCCCTCCGCCACCCCTGTGTCCTGCAAGGACAGCATTGCCACGGGCCTGTTGCAATTCGGTGGCACGCGCGCCGTCCCGCCTGCGCCAGGCGCGAGATCCCGTATCTGACCCGCCGCCCGCGACTCATACAAGGGTCAACCCGCCGCACCCGTGTCTCCCGACCCCCGGAGGTCCGAGGTGTCCGAAGTCCACAGCGGGACGCTGGCCCGCTCGCTGCTGCTGGCCCTGCTGGCGGTGGCGATCGCATTCCCGTTCACCTACGTCGCCAGCGCGCCCATCATCAGCACCACCTGCGAGCAGATCCTGAACGACCCGGAGGTCGACGAGGTCGGCGAGGTGATCGGCGCCAGCGTCGCCTGCGTCGTGGTCGGCAGCCTCATCGTGGTCGGCGTGTTCTTCGTGGCCGCCGCGGCGCTGATCCTCCTGTTCAGCGTGCTCGGCTGGGCGACCTACGGGTTCCGCACCTTCCTGTGGACCCTGCTGTTCGGGGTGCTCACGGTGGTCGGGCTCGTGATCGTCCTGTCCTTGTTCGGCTAGGAGCCGGTCGCCGTCTCGTCCCGACGTCAGGGCCTGACCGGCTGCAGCAGCATCTCCTGCGCCATCGAGGCGACGATCCGGCCCTGACGGTCGCGGATCACCCCCCGCAGCGTGCCGCGGCCGCCGGCGTTGACCAGGCTCTGCACGTCCTGGAGCAGCCAGTCGTCGGCCCGGGCCGGTCGGTGGAACCAGGCGGCGTGGTCGAGGCTGATCATGCCGGTGACGTCCCCGTCGAGTTGGAGGGGCCGGCCGCCCACCCCGGTCCAGTCGGTGGCGTACCCGAGCAGCGCGGTGTGCAGGTGCGGGTCGTCGTCGAGCGCCCGCGGCAGGCGGAACCAGTGGCGGTGCGTGGCCTCGCGGGTGCCGTCGGGTCGCTCGGCGCTGGGCCCGACCCAGCGCACATCCCACGGGCCGACGTCGTCCGGGATCTCGTCGGGTTCCGGGAGGTCCTCGGGCAGGGCCACGCCGTCCGGGATCCCCGACAGGTCGTACACGTAGCCGTTGGTGTCGGCGGTGAACGAGCACGTCATCGTGATGACCGGTTTGCCGTCCTGCGAGGCGGTCACGCGGTGCAGGTTGACCGTGCGGCCGGCCTTCACCACGTCGCTGCGGAAGGCGATCTCCTGCCCGGCCCGCACCGGGCGGAGGAAGTGACCGTGGACCGCGTGGAGCCGGCCGCCGGCCGGGGCGTCGCGGCACGCCGCACTGATCGTGACGGCGAGCCCGATGCCGCCGAACACCACCGGCCCGAACCAGTCGGGCGTCCGGCCCACCCATGCGTCCCCCCGCCGTTCGTGGCGCAGCAGGTCGAGGAAGTTGTCGATCGCCGCCTGCCGCGGGTCGTCCCGGTCGGTCACCTCAACGCCCGCGGAAGGTCGGCGTGCGCTTCTCGATGATCGCCCGCACCGCCTCCTGCCCGTCCTCGCTGTTCAGGCCGGCGAGCGCGCTGCGGATCTCGTCGGCCATGCGCCCGTCGACGTCATCGACCAGCGGCGTCCTGGCCACCAGGTGCTTCGTGCGACGCACGGCCAGCGGGGCCTGGGCGGCGACCATCGCGCAGAACTCGGCCAGCCGCGCGTCGAGCTCGTCGCTCGGCACGACCTCCGACACGAGCCCGCGGCGGAGCGCCTCCTCGGCGTCCACGAAGCGTGATTCGAGCAGGAAGCGCAGGGCGTTCTCGTGACCGACGAGGGTCGGCAGGGACCACGTGAGCCCCCCGTCGGGCGACGTGCCCGCCCGCAGGTACCCGGGATGGAGGCGCGCCGAGTCGGCGGCGATCCGGATGTCGGCGGCCATCGCCAGCGAGAGGCCCGCACCCACGGCCGCGCCGTTGATCCCGGCGACGACCGGCTTGTCGGTCTCGAACCGCAGCGCGAGGAGGAACCGTCCGACCCAGCCCTTCTCGTCGAGGATCTGCTGCTGGTCCGACAGCCCGGTCTCGACCGGCGTGTCGTCGCCGCCACCCAGGTCGAGGCCGGAACAGAACGCGTCGCCGTTGCCGGTGAGCGCCACGACCCGGACGTCGTCGTCCGCGTTGGCGTCCCGCACCGCCCCCACGATGCTCCAGCCGAGCGAGGAGGTGAGCGCGTTCTTCCGCTCCGGGCGATCGAGCCTCAACACCCGCACGTGCCCGACGGTCTCGGCCGCCAGATGCGACATCGCCCCAGGCTGCCACGAGCCGGCCGGCCGACGCCGCCGGTTTCGGCGGCCGGGGGCGGCCGGCGCCTGTACCGTCACCCGGAGTAGTCGCAGGGAGGCGAACCATGGCGATCGACACCTTCATCGCATTCGTCGGGGTGTACCCAGGCGTGACCGAGGCCAACGAGGACTACGAGCTGGTCAAGGACCTGCACACCGAGGCGGGGCTGATCGACGCCTACGACGCCGCGGTGATCGAGCGACGACCGGACGGCAAGGTCAAGATCACCAAGAAGCACGAGACCCCGACACGGGTCGGCGGCGTCATGGGTGCCGGCGTCGGGCTGGCCACGGGCCTGGTCGTGGCCCTGTTCCCGTTCGCCGCGATCGGCGGCGGGCTGCTGGCGGCCACCACCGCCGGCGGGGCCGTGCTCGGGGCGGTCGCCGGCCACGCGGCCGCCGGCATGAGCCGCGACGACCTCAAGGAGCTGGGCGAGTCGCTCGACGCCGGCCAGGCCGGCCTGGTGGTCGTGGCCGTCTCGGACATGGGCGCCAAGGTCGAGGATGCGATGCGCCGGGCGGAGAAGGTCGAGTCCAAGGAGCTCAAGGCCGACACGGACGACATCGAGCGCGACGCCAACGAGGCCGCCGCCGAGGGCGGCGCGCCCACCGGCTAGGCCGCCCGCGCGCAGCCCAGCAGCGCGACCCCGGGCAGCAGCAGGCCGTCCCCCGTGCTGTAGGGCGCCACCGCGTCCCGCACCCGGGCGCGGAGCACCGCGGCGGCGTCGTCCGGCAGGCCGGCGACGACCGCGGCGAGCGGGCCGGCGATCGCGGTGGTCCTCGCCCACCACGCCTCGAACGACGGGGCGCGCAGCGGCGTCGGCACGTCTCTCCTGCGCCCAGCTGCTGGGCTGAGACAGGCTGACACCATGAGCGCCGCCGATTCGCCCGTCGCCCGCGGCTTCTCCGAGCTGGCCGCCGAGTACGTGGACACGACCCCGCAGGCCCGCCGGCTGGTCGCGTGCGCCGACCTCCGGCCCGGCGAGCGGGTGCTCGACGCCGGCTGCGGACCCGGCACGGCCACGGTCCTGGCCGCCGACCGGGTGGGGCCCGGGGGCTGGGTGCTCGGCGTCGACGTGGCCGAGGCGATGCTCGACCGGGCCCGGGCGGCCGTGGCGGGGCGCGACAACGTCGAGATCCGGGCGATGGACGTGACCGCGCTCGACCTGCCCGACGGCGGCGTCGACGCCGTGGTCGCGAACTCGGTCCTGCAGTTCAGCGGGCCGGCGTCGCTGCCGGAGTGGCGCCGGGTGACCCGGTCGGGCGGTCGGGTGGCGTGCTCGCTGCCCTGGGGACCGGAGGTCTGGACCGACCTGTGCCGCCGCCACGTCGATGCCCTGGCCGAGCCGGCCCGGTCGTCGCTGGCCGCCCAGCTCGCCCGGGCCGGGCGGCGGCCGGATGCCGAGCGGGTGCGGGCGCGCCTCGGCTTCGCTGGGGTCACCGCGGAGGCCGAGGACCTCGTCGCCCGGTTCGACTCGCCGGAGGCCGCGTGGGCGTCGCTGCGCACCCACGGCGCCCGGATCTTCCTGGAGGCGCTGCCGACCGGCGCGCTCGCGGCGTTCCGGGACGAGTTCCTCGCCCGGGTGGCCACCGGCGGCGGCGCCGAGCTGCGCAGCGAGTTCCTGTACTGGTGCTTCACCGTGCCGTGACCTGAAGGGGAGAGACCGGGAACGGCCGGGAGCGACCGGGATGCGGATCGGCTGCGCTCGGTCGAGCGGGACCTCGCCGTCGACGCCCGGTCGCGGGCCCGGGCCGGCGCGGCGCTGGACCGGGCCTCGGCCGCCCGCCACTGCGCACCGTCGGCGGAGGCGGCCGCCTTCGCCCACCCGCTCCAGCGCCACCTGCTCGCCCGGGCCGCCGCCCGCGGGCCGTGAGCCCGGCGTACGCCGAGGTGCTGTGGCAGCACGCGGCCCACGACCGGTCGCTGCCCGACGCCGCCCGCCGGGCGGGCGTCCCGGTCGCGACCGCCTACCGGCTGCGGGCCCGCGCCCAGGACCGGATTCACGATCTCGTCGCCTGACCGCGCTCCGCGCCGTCATCGGCCTCCACGCGCGGCCGTGAGGCCCCGCAGGTCGCCGTCCTCGTCCCGCCAGGTGGCGACGGCCCCGAACCCCGCGGCGGCCAGCGCCGGAGCCAACCCGGCGTCCTGCTCGCCGCCGATCTCGACCAGGAGCCGACCGCCGGGGCGCAGCAGGCGGCCCGCTGCCGCCACCACCCGGGCCGCGAGGTCCAGGCCGTCGGGCCCGCCGTCGAGCGCGGCGGTGGGCTCCCAGCGCTGGACGTCGCGGGGCAGCAGCCGCAGGTCGCCGGTCGGGACGTAGGGCGGCACCGCGGTCACGACGTCCCAGGTCCCCGCGCCGCCGAGCGGGCCGTCGAGGTCGCCGACGGCGACCGGCACGGCGTTGGTGCGGGCGCAGGCGGCGGCCACGGGGTCGAGGTCGACGCCGACCACGGTCGCCGACGGGACCGCCGCCCGCAGGTGGGCGGCCACCGCCCCGGACCCGGTGCACAGGTCGGCGGCCCGTCCGCCGCCCGGTAGTACGGCGGCGGCCCGCAGGGCGAGGTCCTCGGTCTGGGCCCGGGGCACGTACACGCCCGGCGCCACGCGCAGCGCCCGGCGGCAGAACACGACCGTGCCGGTGAGCCAGGCGAGCGGCTCGCCCTCCTCCCGGCGCCGCAGGAGCGCCTCGAGCGCCGCCGCGTCGGGGGCGGCCGCCACCAGCTCTTCGGCCTCCTCGTCGGCGGCGACGCAGCCGGCCGCCAGGAGGCGCTCCGTGACCTCGGCGACGAGGGCGTCGGTCCGGGGCACCGGGTGATTATGGCCCGGGGCCACGTGACGGCCGGCTGATCGACCGATAGCCGTTCACCGGTATACCGTTGAGCGATATGGACGAGGTCGCCGCCGCGCTGCCCCTCCGGGAGCCGACGTTCCTGATCCTGACCGCCCTCGCCTCCGGTCCCGCCCACGGCTACGGCATCCTTCGCAGCGTCGAGGAGATGTCGGCCGGCCGGGTCCGGCTCCGGGCCGGCACGCTGTACGGGGCGCTGGCCCGCCTGGAGGTCGAGGGGTACGTCGAGCTCGACCGCGAGGAGAGCGAAGGCGGCCCGGTCCGGCGGTACTACCGGCTCAGCGGGGCGGGCCGGCGGCTGCTGGCGGCCGAGGCCGACCGCCAGGCGGCGAACGTGGCGTTGGTCCGGGCCCGGCTCGGGCCGGCGGCGGCGGGCTGAGCGGTGTTCGACTGCCTGCTCGGCGCCACCGCCCGGGCGATCCCCGACCCCCGCTGGCGGTCCGAGGTCGTCGACGTGGCCCGGCGTTCGGCCGAGGGCGCAGGGATCGTCGGCCGGGGCCGGGAGCTGGTCGCCGCGGCGGCGTTCGGGCTCCAGCTCCGCGCCGCGCGGGCGACCGGCGGTAACGGGCGGCTGGCGTGGCGCCAGGGCGCCCTGCTCGGGGCCGCCCTGCTCCTGGCCGTCGCCGCCACCGGGCAGGCGGCCGTCGCGCTCGGCGACAGCGCCGGGTTGGCCGCGGCGGCGTGCGCCGCGGCGGTGGCGGCGTCGCTGGCGACCGCGGTCGTGGGCCGGTGGTCGGCGGCGGCCGGCCTGGCGGCGCTCGCGCTGGCGGTCGCCGGGGCGGACGCCGGCGGCGACCGCTGGGACCCGGTCGTCGCCGCGTTGGCGCTCGCCCTCGCCGCGATGCTGGCCGCCGGGCGGGCCCGGCGGGCGACTGCGGTGCCCGGCGGGCGCTGGTGGTGGCTGGCGGCCAGCGCGGCGGGTGTGGCCGCGGTCGCGGGTGCCGCCCCGGCCGTCGCCGCTGCGACCGCGCTGGCGGCCACGCTGGTGGCGCCGGCGGTGCTGGTCGTGATGGGCGGGGCCGACGCCCGTTACGCCGCGGCGGCGGCCGTCGCCTGGGCGTGGCGGTTCCTGGCCCTGGACCCGGCCGACGTGCTCGACGCCGGCACGGCGCTCGTCGAGGGGCGGGGCCTGCAGCCCGTGATCCTGCGGCTGGCGGCGATGGCCTGGGCCGTCGGCCTGGCGGTGGCGGTGGTGCTCCGATCGTCCCGGCGGGCGGCCGCGTTGTGACGCCCTGGCATCTATACCGTTAATCGGTATAGTGGTCATCGGTATAGCGACCGATGACGGGAGACACGCCATGCACCGAGGTCTGTTGTGGGCCGCCGCCGCGCTGCCGGTGGCCAACGTCGTCCACGCGCTCGCCCCGGCCGCCGACGGCCAGCACGAGGCCGTGGCAGGCCCGATCATGGGGACGCTGCTGACGGTCGGCGGCATCGCCGCGTTCGTCGGCCTGCTGCGCGGCCGCCCGTGGGCGCCCCGCCTGGCCCTGGTCGTCGGCGTGGCGACACTCGCCGGCTTCGCCCTGTTCCACGCCCTGCCGGCGCGCACGTCGGTGACCGAGCCCTACTGGGGCCACCACGGGTCCGCGACGGCGGGGCAGGTCGCCACGCTGGTGGTGATCGCCGCGGTGGCGGTGTGGCTCATCGTGGCCGCCTGGGCCGAGCTGCGCGCCGACGCCGCGCAGGAGGTCAGCGCCGCCGCGCCGTGACGAGGTTGGACTCGAACGGGGCCTCCACCGCGCCGTCCGGGCCGGTGAACGGGGCCAGGACCTCGTGCGCGCCGGCCCGGATGCGGTCGTAGACCTCGGTCGAGATCCGCTCCACCAGCGGCGTGCTCTCGACCTCCGTGGTCACGAAGGCGTCGACCGAGGGCGCCCGGTAGAGGCCGGGCACGGTGGTGGCGGCGATGATCTCCAGGTCGGCGGCCCCGACGAGGGCGCGCAGGTCGTCCAGGTCGCCGCAGGCGAAGTAGGTGGTCAGCAACGACAGCGCCTCCGGCCCGGCGTGGTCGGCCGCCATCCGGACGAACGGGCCGAACGCGGCCTGGGCGTCCAGGGCGCCGGGGACGGCGACGGCCACCGTGCCGCCCGGGGCCGCGGCCCGCGCCATCTCCCGCAGCGCCTGCGGGCGGTTGGGGAAGAACATCAGCGCCATCGAGCTGAGCACGGCGTCGAACGCCCCGTCCTCGACGGGCAGGGCGCCGGCGTCGCCCCGCCGGTAGTCGATGTCGGGCCGCACCCGGCGGGCCACGGTCAGCATGGCGTCGTTGAGGTCGACACCGACCACCGTGCCGCCGGGCCCGGCCCGGTCAGCGGCGGTGCGAGCGACGATGCCGGTCCCGCACGCCACGTCGAGCACCCGGGCCCCCAGCCCGATCGCGGCGGCGTCGCACAGGGCGGTGGCCCACTGGGCGAAGAACGCCGGGACGAACGCCGACTCGTAGAACTCGGCGGCCTCCGGAGGGATCTGGAACGACTCGGACGGTTCGGTGGCGCTGGTCATGCGCCGATGCTGCGCCGCCTGCGGGCCGGGAGCATCGGGCACCTGCCCTATTCGGGGGGTCCGAGATGGGCGGTCGCGTAGGCGGCGGCCTCGGTCCGGTTGCGCAGCGCCAGCTTCGCCAGGATGTTGCTGACGTGGTGCGGACGCGGTCTTGCGGCTCACGTGAAGCCGCGCCGCGATCTCGGGGTTGGACAGGCCGGCGGCGAGGAGCCGCAGCACCTCCTGCTCCCGCCCGGTCAGCAGCCCCACGCCCTTGGGCCCGACGCGGGGCGTGACGCCGAGCCCGCGGAGGAAGGCCGCGGCCCGGTCGGCGTCGGGGGCGGCGCCCAGCGCCTCGAAGGCGGCCAGCGCCCGCCGGCCGTGGTCGGCGGCGAGATCGGGCTGGGCCGCGGCGAGCCCTCGTGCCAGGCCGAGCCGGGCCCGCGCCGCCTCGAACGGCTGGCCCCCGCCGGTCCATCCGGCCAGCGCCTCCTCCAACGCGGGGAGGGCGCCGTCGGTGTCCCCCCGGGCCAGCGCCACCCGGCCGGCGGCCCCGGCCGCCGCGGCGTCCAGCCCGGCCGCCGTGCTCGACGCCACGGCGATGTCGGCCAGCCGCGCCGCGGCCGCGTCGGCCAGGGCGACCTCGCCGGCCGCCAGGTGGGCGTCGACCAGCAGGTCGAGGGCCGCGGCGGCGTGGGTGCGGTGCTCGCCGAGCTGCGACAACCGAGGTTCGAGGTTGCCCCGGGCGCCAGCGGCGTCCCCGCGGGCGAGCAGCAGCGCCGCCAGCGACAGGGCCCGCTCGGCCTCCTCGTGGAGCTCCGAGTCGATGCGGGCCAGCAGGTGGTCGGCCTCCTCCAGGCGACCCTGTCGGATCCGCAGCCCGGCCAGCCGCACGAGCGCCCGCCCGTGGAGGCCGGGGCAGGCGCCCTCGGTGATCCGCAGCCCGGCGCGCAGCTCGCGCTCGGCGTCGTCCCACCGGCCCGTGGCCGCCAGCACCGACCCGTAGTAGATGCGGCACTCCGCATACAGGAACGGGCAGCCGTAGGTGTCGACGAAGTCGTCGGCCACCTTGCACCACTGGGCCGCGCGCTCGATGTCGCTCGCCAGCTCGCAGGCGTTGAGCATGTCGCAGCAGGTGTAGACGACCGTGTCGAGCGTGGTCCGCTCGCCCGCCAGCGCGGCGGCGACCGCCTCGTCGATGAGCGCGAACCCGTCGCCGGCTCGGCCCCGACCGACCCGGACGAGGCCGAGCTGGGCCAGGGCCACGATCTCCAGGTCGACGTCGCCGGCCGCGCGGGCCACGTCGACCGCCCGGGCGCTGAGGTCCTCGGCCTCGGCGAGGTCGTCCATGCGGTAGGCGCGGGCGAGCCACAGCCAGCCGTGCAGCGGCCCCGGCTCCAGCGGCGCCACCAGCCGCTCGCCCCGCCCGAGCCAGCCGTTGGCGGCCGCGACGTTGGCGAAGTTCGACTTGTACGTGATCGCCAGCCACACCGCGCACCGCACCGCCCCGGGGACGTCACCTGCCCGCCGGAACAGCGCGTAGGCGGCGGTGCAGCGTTCGACCGAGGCGCGGTTCTCGCCGAGCCACCACAGCGCGCTCCCCAGGCCGAAGCACCCGTCGGCCGTGTCGCCGTCGCCGACCGCGGCCTCGAACGCCGCCCGGGCGTCGGCCCACCGACCCTCCGCCAGCGCCGCCTGCCCGGCGGCGAGGTGCTCGTCCGCGGTCACCGCCCCAGTGTGGCCGCCGATTCCCCACCTAGCCTGGACGGATGCCGGACGCCGTCCTCCAGACCGTGCCGCTGGGGTTCCAGTGGCCGACGCTCGACCCGTTCCTGTTCTGCGTCCACCACGACGACGCCTATCCCGCCGCCGACGAGCGTCTGGCGCCGGCCGTGCCGGTCGACGACCGGGAGCTGGGCCAGGACTTCTCCGCCACCGACGGCTGGAGCATGTACCACGGCCGGGTCGTGCCCGGCTTCCCGGGGCATCCGCACCGTGGGTTCGAGACCGTGACGTTCGTGCGCCAGGGCCTCATCGACCACGCCGACTCGCTCGGCGCCGCCGCCCGCTACGGCCGGGGCGACGTCCAGTGGCTGACCGCCGGCCGGGGGATCGTCCATGCCGAGATGTTCCCGCTGCTGCACCGCGACCGGCCGAACCCGCTGGAGCTGTTCCAGATCTGGCTCAACCTGGCGGCCGCCGACAAGTTCGTGGACCCCTACTTCACGATGCTCTGGGACGGCGACATCCCCCGCGTCCAGGCGACCGACGGGGCCGGGCGCACGACCGAGGTGACCGTGGTCGCCGGCGCCCTGGGCGACGCCGTGCCGCCCCCGCCGCCCCCCAGCTCGTGGGCGTCCCGGCCCGACGCGGACGTGGCGATCTGGCACCTGCGCCTGGAGCCCGGCGCGGCCTGGGAGCTGCCGGCGGCGAGCGAGGCCGCGTCCCGGGTGCTCTACGTGTTCGAGGGCGACACGCTCACCGTCGGCGGCGGCGAGGTCGGCAACGACACCGGGCTGGTGCTGCGCCCCGGAGTGGCGGTCCCGCTGGTGGCCGGCGGCCGGGAGGTCGAGGCGCTGCTGCTCCAGGGCCGGCCGATCGGCGAGCCGGTGGCCCGCGACGGCCCGTTCGTGATGAACACCGAGGCCGAGATCCAGCAGGCCTTCGCCGACTACCGCCGCGACCAGTTCGGCGGCTGGCCGTGGCCGGACGAGGCGCCGACGCACGGCGCCGACCGCGGCCGCTTCGCCCGCCACGTCGACGGCCGGGTCGAGGAGGCCGACGCCCCGGTGCCCGCCCGCCCGGCCTGAGCGGCAGGCTGACGGCCGTGTCGGAACTGGGGGAGCGGTTGGGCGGCGGCGGCTCGTCGGAGGTGTTCGCCTGGGGCGAGGGCCGGGTGGTCAAGCTGTTCCTGGCCGCGTACGACTACGCGGTCGAGCGCGAGCTTGACTGTGCGTCCGCCGTCCACCGGGCCGGCGTGGCGAGCCCGGCGGTGCACGGCCTGGCCGAGGTGGACGGCCGCCGCGGGATCGTGTTCGAGCGGGTGGACGGCCCGACCCTGCTCGACCAGCTGACGCGGGGCGAGCGCTCGCCGGCCGAGGTCGGCCGGGTGCTGGCCGGCGTCCACCTGGCGCTCCACGCGGCCACAGTGCCGGGGCTGCCCGATCTGGCGGCGGTGCTGCGGGCGCGGGGCGTCACGGTGCCGGCCGGCGACATCGTGTTCCACGGCGACTTCCACCCCGGCAACGTGATCGCGGGCGCCGACGGTCCTCGGACGATCGACTGGGTCAACGCCCACCTCGCGCCCGGGCCGCCGACGTGGCCCGCACGGTGATGGCGGTCCGCTACCAGGCGCTCCGCCCCGACCAGCCCCCGGAGGGGCTCGGGCGGGAGCGGGCCGTGCGGGCCCGCATCCTGGACAGCTACCTGACGGCGTACCTGGCGGTCGAGCCGATCGCCGTCGACGACCTCGGGCCCTGGCTCGGCCGGGCGGCGTCGGCGCTACGCCGGCAGGAGCGGGGCAGCGCGGATGCCGACGACCTCGTGGCGCTGGCCGACTGGCGGCGCGGCGACGTGGCCGAGCCGGCGCTGCGGCGGTTGCTCGCTCAGGCCTGACCGGGCCCGTGCCCGCCGGCGGCGCGATCGCTTAGCCTCCCGCGATGCCGTACGTCGCGCACAAGGTCGTGCTGGAGAGCGTGTCGGACGCCTCGGGGATGGCGGCGCTGATCGACGCCGGGGCGTTCGCGGCCGACGACGTGGTGGCGGTGATCGGCAAGACCGAGGGCAACGGCGGGGTCAACGACTTCACGCGGATCCTGGCCGACCAGGCGTTCCGGGGCGTGCTGTGCGACCGGACCACCCGGTCGCCGGCGTGGGTCGAGGACGTGCCGATGGTGTGGTCAGGGGGAACGGACGGCGTGCTGACCCCGCACGCGACGGTGTTCGCCCGGGTGGCGGCGCCGTCCGGCTCCGCCGAGCCCCGGCTCGCCGTGGGCGTGGCCATGAGCGACGTGATCCTGCCCGAGCACATCGGCCGGCCTGCGATGGTCGCCACGGTGGCCGAGGGGGTCCGGCGGGCGATGGTCGACGCGGGCATCGACGAAGCGGCCGAGGTCCACTACGTGCAGACCAAGACCCCGCTCCTGACGATGGCGACGATCGAGGAGGCTCGGGCCCGGGGCGAGACGACGGCCACCGACGAGCCGCTGGAGTCGATGAACCTGTCCAACGGCACGACCGCGCTCGGCATCGCGGTGGCGCTGGGCGAGATCGAGTCGCCAGCGGCCGAGGCGATCGGCCAGGACCTGTCGCTGTACTCGGCGGTGGCGTCGTGCTCGTCGGGGGTCGAGCTCGACCGCGCCCAGATCGTGGTGGTCGGCAACGCGCCGGGCGCCGGCGGCCGGTTCCGGGTCGGGCACGCGGTCATGCGGGACGCCCTCGACGCCGAGGGCATCTACGCCGCCATCCGCTCGGCCGGCCTCGACCTCCCCGACCGCCCGGTAGCCGCCGACCTCGGCGACCGGCTGGTCAACGTGTTCATCAAGTGCGAGGCCGACCCGACCGGCCGCCTGCGGGGCCGTCGCCAGGTCGCGCTCGACGACTCGGACGTCCACCACCACCGCCACATCAAGGGCGCGGTAGGGGGCGTGGCGGCCGCGGCGGTGGGGGACCCGGCGGTGTTCGTGTCGGTGGCGGCGCTGCACCAAGGGCCGTCCGGCGGCGGCCCGGTGGCGGCGATCGTCGACATCGGCGAGGCCTGACGCAACTGTTCATCCGGGGGCCACGGCCCGGCTAGATCGCTGCTTTACCCTGCGCGTGTCGATCCGTCGAGTGGGCGATCCTGGGGGAAAGCAGCCGTGCCGCGACTTGCCGTCCTAGCCGCCGCCACAGCAGTCGCCGCCGCCTCGGCGGGCCTCGCGCCGTCGCCGGCGGCCGCCGTCGACCCGATCTCGTGCCCGCAGACAGTCCTGCGGCGAGTGCGCCGCTAGTCTCCGGAGCTTGAACGCCCCGTCCTGCCGCCATGCCGCCGCCAGCGTGCTGGTGCGCGACATGCTGGTCGGACCGGTGCGGGAGGTGGAGGTCGTGGCCGCCGGCCCGCACGCGGCCTACCTCGATGCCGGCGGTCGCCTGGTGGCGGTCGTGACCGCGGTGCGGTCCGGTTGCCCTGCGCGGTCGTGCTGCCGGCCGGCGGCGTGGTGGTCCCGACCGCCGTCGGGGCCGGCGCGCTCTGGGCCGGGGACGAGCCGGGCGTGCGGGTGGGGCGATGGTTCGACCCCCGCGTCCGCGTTCTCTACGCGGAATCGGTCGCCCTGGCGACCGTTTCCGCGTACAAAACGCGGGATGCGCTGCTGCCGCCGGATGCCGTCGACCGGTTCGCCGACGCGCTCGACCGGGGGGACGTCGACGCCGCCCTCGGGCCGCTGCTTGGCCGGGGGAGCGGGCTCACGCCGGCGGGCGACGACCTCGTCGCCGGCGCGCTGGCCGCCCTGCGGGCGGCCGCGGTCGGATCGGCTCTGGCCGCCGACCTCGGCGCGGCCGTCCGCTCCCTGGCGCCCGGCCGGACCACCCGGCTCTCGGCCGCCCTGCTGGCCGCCGCCGACGAGGGGGCCGTCATCCCCGAGGCTGCCGCCGTGCTCCGGGCGCTCGGCGGGGTCGGGGACCTCGACGCTGCGCTCGCCAGGCTCCGGGCGGTCGGCCACACCAGCGGGTCGTACCTGGCCGCCGGGCTGCTCGTGGGCGCCCGGTTGGCGGCCGGCACCCTGGTGGGGGCGCCGTGACCGACGCCGTGTGGGTCGAGCCCGGCCGCTACGTCGACTCGGTCACGCTGATGCGCGCCAGTGCCGCCGCCAAGGATCTCGCCGGCGTGACCACCGTGATCGCGGCGATGGCGACCGACCTGAACCGGTCGCTGCTCGGCCAGGCCGGGTTCGCCGTCCCCGACGTGTCCGCCGACGACCTGGTGATCGCCGTGCGGGCGGGCGGTGACGCTGAAGTGGCGGCCGCCCGGGACGCGGTCGAGCGGGTGCTGACCGAGCGGCGGCCGGCGAGCGCCGGCGGGGCGGCGGGCGAGGCACCGGCGCTCACCGTCGAGTCCGCCGCCCGGCGCCGGCCCGACGCCGGGGTCGTGCTCGTGTCCGTGCCGGGACCCCACGCCGCGGTCGAGGCGCTCGCCGCCCTGCGGTCCGGCCGCCACGTCATGGTGTTCAGCGACAACGTGCCCGTTGAGGCGGAGGTCGCCCTCAAGCGGGAGGCCGCCGAGCGGGGCCGGCTGGTCATGGGACCGGACTGCGGCACGGTGATCCTCGGTGGCGTCGGCCTGGGGTTCGCCAACGTGGTCGTCCCCGGCCCGGTCGGCCTGGTCGCCGCCTCCGGGACCGGCGCCCAGCAGGTGTGCTGCCTGCTCGACGGGGCCGGCGTCGGGGTGCGCCACGTGCTCGGGGTCGGCGGCCGTGACCTGTCCTCCCCGGTCGGCGGCGCCTCGACCCTCGCCGCCCTGGCCGCGCTCGACGCCGACCCGGCGACCGAGGTGATCGCGGTCGTGTCCAAGCCGCCGGACCCGGAGGTCGCCGTTGCGGTCGAGCGGGCCGCCGCCGCGTGCCGGACGCCGGTCGTGCTCGCCTTCGTCGGCCCCGGGCGGCCCGACCTCACCGATGCCGCCGCCCGGATCGCCGCCGCCGTCGGGGCCGACTTCCCCGAGCCGGGCTCGTGGGGCACCAGCATTGCCGCCGCAAGCCCGGGACCGATCCTCGGCCTGTTCTCCGGCGGCACCAACTGTGCCGAGGCCGAGGCCGTGATCGGGGCGCCGCCCGAGGGCTCGGTCCTCGTCGACCTGGGCGACGACGCGTTCACCGCCGGGCGCCCCCACCCGATGATCGACCCCGCCGCCGTGGCGGACCGGCTGGCGGCCGAGGCGCCGGCGGCGGGCGTGGTCCTGCTGGACGTGGTGCTCGGCCACGGCGCCCACCCCGATCCCGCCGCGGTGCTCGCCCCGCCGATCGCCGCCGCCCGGGACGCCGGGGCCGCCGTCGTGGCCGCCCTCGTCGGGGCCGCCGGCGATCCCCAGGGCCTCGACCGCCAGGCCCGGGCACTGACTACGGCGGGAGCCGCCGTGCACCGCAGCGTCGCCCGGGCCGCCGCGCTCGCCGCCGCCCTGGCGGCCGGCGCCGCCGTGGAGGCCCGATCGTGACGGCCGGTCCCCTCGCCGACCTGCTGGCGCCGCCCGAGGCGGTCGTGACCGTCGGCGCGCCCACGCTGGACGAGGCGCTGGTGGCCCAGGGCGTCGCCACCGTGCCGGTCGACTGGCGCCCGCCGCCGGCCGGATCGGCGGCCGCCGTGGCCGCCGTCGCCGCCGACGCCCGCCGCGACGCCGCCAACCGCACCGCCGTCGGCCGCATGACCGCCGTGCGGCCCCGGCTGATCGACGTCCGGCCGGCGGCCGAGCTGGTCGGCCTGGGCCGCCACCAGCTGCTGCACGCCGGCCCGCCGATCGGCTGGGACGCCGCCTCCGGGCCGCTGCGGGGGGCGATCGTCGGCGCCTGCCTGTACGAGGGGTGGGCCGCCACGCCCGACGAGGCCGAGCGGCTGGCCGCGTCCGGGGCGATCGAGCTGGCGCCGTGCCACGACCACGCGGCCGTGGGCCCGATGGCCGGCATCGTCAGCCCCTCCATGCCCATGTGGGTGCTCGACGACGGCGCCGGGCGTACCAGCCGCAGCACGCTCAACGAGGGCCTCGGCAAGGTGCTGCGCTACGGCGCCTACGGCGACGCGGTGACCGAGCGGCTGCGGTGGATGGAACGGGTGCTCGGCCCGGTGCTGGCGTCGGGCCTGGCCCGCCACGGCCCGGTCGACGTGGGGGCGCTGATCGCCTCGATGGTCGCCATGGGCGACGAGGGCCACAACCGCAACCGGGCCGGGACCTCGCTGCTGGTCCGCACGCTGGCCCCCGACCTCGTGCGCACGGTGGGCGCCGGCGAGCACGAGGCCGGCGACGTGGCCGACGCGCTCGCCTTCGTCGACGGCAACGACCACTTCCTGCTCAACGTGGTCATGGGCGCCGGCAAGCTCGTGGCCGACGCCGGCCGCGGCGTGCCCGGGGCCACCGTCGTCACCGCGATGGCCCGCAACGGGACGGAGTTCGGCATCCGCACGGCCGGCACCGGCGACCGCTGGTTCACCGCACCCGCGGCGGTGCCCGACGGCCTCTACCTGGGCGACTACGGGCCCGGCGACGCCAACCCCGACATCGGCGACTCCGCCATCACCGAGACGATCGGCCTGGGCGGGTTCGCCATGGCCGGGGCGCCGGCAATCGTCGGCATGGTGGGCGGCGAGGTGGACGACGCCCGGCGCTGGACCGAGCTGATGTACGAGCTCACCCTGGCCGAGCATCCGGTCTGGACCCTTCCGGCCCTGGGGTTCCGGGGCGTGCCGTTCGGCATCGACGCGCTCGCCGTGGTGCGCACGGGCGTGGCCCCGATCATCAACACGGGCATCGCCGGCCGGGAGGCGGGGACCGGGCAGGTGGGCGCCGGGCTGGTCCGGCCGCCGCTCGCCTGCTTCACCGCCGCCCTGGACGCCCTCGCCGGGGAGGTGGCCGCGTGAAGCCGCCCCCGTTCGTCTACCACCGGCCGGCCACGGTCGAGGAGGCGGCCCGGCTGCTGGCCGAGCACGGCGACGAGGCCAAGGTCCTCGCCGGAGGGCAGAGCCTCGTGCCGCTCATGAACTTCCGGCTCGCCGCCCCGGCCCACCTGGTCGACGTCAACCGCATCGGCGGGCTGGACCGGCTGACGACGGGTGCCGGCGGCGTCGAGGTCGGGGCCACCGTGCGGGACGCCCGGCTGCTCCGCGACCCGGCCGTCGCGGGCGCCCACCCGCTGCTGGCCGAGGCCGCGGGATGGATCGCCCACCCGGTCATCCGCAGCCGGGCGACCGTGTGCGGCTCGCTGGCCCACGCCGACCCGGCGGCCGAGCTGCCCGCGGTCCTCGCCCTCGTGGGAGGGCACGTGGAGGCGGTGGCGTGGCGGTCGGGCCGCCTGGCCTCGCGGCGGATCGCCGCCGCCGACCTGTTCGCCGGCCCGCTCCAGACCACGCTGGCCGCCGACGAGCTCGTGGTGGCGGCGACCTTCCACGCACTGGCTGCCCGCACGGGCTGGGCGGTGGACGAGCTGGCCCGCCGCCACGGCGACTACGCCCTGGCCGGCGTGGCCCTCACGGTCACGGTCGACGGCGACGGGGCGCCGGTGGCCGGCCGGGCCGCGTACCTGTCGTGCGGGCCGACGCCGGTGGTGGTCGACCTCGGCCCCGCCATAGCGGACGGCGCCGCGGTCCGCGACCTGGTCGCGGACGGCCTGCGCCCAACCGACGACATCCACGCCACCGGCGAGTACCGCCGCCACCTGGCGGCCACGCTCACGGTCCGGGCGCGGGACCGGGCGCTGGCCCGCGCCCGTGCCGGCCTCGACGAGGCGTCGGAGGTGCCGGCATGACCGCCGTGCCCGAGCCCCGCCACGAGGTCGTGCTGACCGTGAACGGCGCCACCCGCACCGCGCGTGGTGCCGGCCCGGCGGCTGCTGTCGGACGTGCTGCGCCACGACCTCCGGCTCACCGGAACCCACGTCGGCTGCGAGCACGGGGTGTGCGGGGCGTGCACGGTGCTGGTGGACGGCGAGCCGGTGCGGTCGTGCCTCACGTTCGCGGTGACGGTCGACGGCGCGGAGGTCACCACCGTCGAGGGCCTGGCCGGGCCGGACGGCGAGCTGGGCCCGGTCCAGCGGGCGTTCCGCGAGTGCCACGGGCTGCAGTGCGGGTTCTGCACACCGGGGTTCCTGCTGCTGGCCACCGACCTGCTCGCCCGCACGCCCGAGCCGACCGACGCCGAGATCGCCGACGCCCTCGGCGGCAACCTGTGCCGCTGCACCGGCTACGTCAACATCGTCCGCTCGGTGCGCCGGGCCGGCGAGCTGGCCGCGGAGGGCGGGGCGTGACCACCCGGTGGTTCGGCGAGCCGGTCGAGCGCCGCGAGGACGAGCGCCTGCTCCGGGGTGCCGGCCGGTTCCTCGACGACGCCGGGCACGATGCCCTCGCGGTCGCGTTCGTCCGCAGCCCCTACGCGCACGCCCGCATCGGGGACATCGACGTCTCCGGCGCGCTGGACGTCGACGGCCTGGTCGCGATCTACACCTGGGACGACCTGCCCGGGCGCCTGGCCGAGCCGCTGCCGCTGCTCATCCCTCACCCCGACCTGACCCACCCCCGCACGCAGTACGCCCTGGCCCGCGACGAGGTCAACCACGTCGGCGAGGCGATCGCCATGGTCGTGGCCGCCGACCGCTACGCGGCCGAGGACGCGGCCGAGCGGATCATGGTCGACTACGACGTGCTGCCGGCCGTGGTCGGGATCCCGGCCGCCCGGGCCGCCGCGGACCTGGTCCACCCCGACGTGCCGGGCAACGTCGCCGCCGTCACCACCCAGGAGCTGGGGGACGCCCGGGCCGCCATCGCCGCCGCCCCCCGCGTGCTGGAGCTGGACCTGGCCATCGAGCGCTCGCTGTCCTCGCCGCTGGAGGGCCGCGGCGTGCACGCCCGCTGGGACGCCGAGGACGGCCGGCTCCGGCTGCGCACGTCCACCCAGACCTCGACCGGGGTCCGGGCGGCGGTCGCCAACATCCTCGATCTGCCCGACGTGGCCGTCGACGTCATCACCCCCGACGTGGGCGGCGGGTTCGGCACCAAGGTCGTCCACCCCTACCCCGAGGAGGTGCTGGTGCCGTGGGCGGCCCGGCTGCTCGGCCGGGAGGTCAAGTGGGTCGAGGACCGCTACGAGCACTTCGTGTCCGCCACCCACGAGCGGGGCCAGACCCACCACGTCCGGGTCGGGTTCGACGACGACGGGACCATCCTGGGGATGGAGGTCGAGTTCTGGCACGACACCGGGGCCTACACGCCCTACGGGATCGTGCTGCCGATCATCACCGCCACCCAGCTCCCCGGGCCCTACCGGCACCGCCACTACCGGGTCACGTTCACGTCGCTCTACACCAACACCGTCACGGTCACGCCGTACCGGGGCGCGGGCCGGCCGCAGGGCTGCTTCGTCATGGAGCGGACGATCGACCGCATCGCCGCCGAGCTCGGTCTCGACCGGGCCGAGGTCCGGGCCCGCAACCTGATCGGGCCGGACGAGTTCCCGTACGACTTCCACATGACGTTCCAGGACGGCCGGCCGCTGATCTACGACTCGGGCGACTACCCGGCCGTGCTGGCCCGGCTGCGGGAGCTGGTCGGGTGGGACGGCTTCGCGGCCGAGCGGGCCGCGGCGGCCGCCGAGGGCCGGCGGCTCGGCATCGGGCTCGCCTGCTACGTCGAGGGCACCGGCGTCGGGCCGTACGAAGGCGGCCACGTCCACGTCGAGACCAACGGCCGGGTCATGGTTGCCACCGGCTTGACCTCGCAGGGCCAGGGCCACGAGACGGTCTTCGCCCAGATCGTGGCCGACGAGCTGGGGGTCGACGTGGCCGACGTCTACGTCACCACGGGCGACACCCGCCGGTTCCCCTACGCGGTGGGGACCTACGCCAGCCGGGCGGCGGTGATGAGCGGCAATGCGGTGGCGTTGGCGGCACGGGCGGTGCGGGCCAAGGCCGTCCGCATCGCGGCCGAGGCCCTGGAGGCCGCGCCCGAGGACCTGGACATCGCCGGCGGCGTGGTCCACGTGAAGGGCACGCCCAGCCGGGGCATCCCGCTGTCGCAGGTGGCGGTCCTGTCGAACCCCCTGCGCTACTCGTTCTCGAAGGCGGCCCAGGCGGCCACCCAGTTCGCCTCGCCCGCCGACCCCGACGTCGCCCCTGTCCCCGACGACGAGGAGCCGGGGCTGGAGGCCCGCGACTACTACTCGCCGGTCCGCTCGACGTTCGCCGCGGGGATGCACGCCGCGGTGGTCGAGGTCGACCCCGAGACCGGCGACGTGGCGATCGTCCGCTACGCGGTCGTGCACGACTGCGGGCCGCTGATCAACCCGATGCTGGTGGAGGGCCAGATCCAGGGCGGTGTCGCCCAGGGTGTGGCCGGGGCGCTGCTGGAACGGGTCGTCTACGACGAGGCGGGCACGCTCACCAACGCCAGCTTCATGGACTTCCTCATGCCCTACCTCAGCGAGGTGCCCACGCCGCTGATCGCCCACCTGGAGACGCCGTCGCCCCTCAACCCGCTGGGGATCAAGGGGGCGGGCGAGGCCGGCGTGATCCCCGGCTCGGCGTGCCTGGCGGCGGCGATCGAGGACGCGGTCGGCGTGCGCATCGAGCGCATGCCGATCTCGCCCCCCGAGCTGTGGGCGGCGCTCGCGTGAGGACCGAGTTCCCGGTCGCCGCCCCGCCGGAGGCGTGGGCCGCCCTCGCCGATCCGACCCGCCTCGCCGCCGCCCTGCCGGGCTGCCGCTCGGCCGCCCGGGCGGCGGACGGCGACGGGAGCGTGTCCGTGGCGCTGGACCTGGCGGTGGCGTCGGTGCGGGGCCTGTGGTCCGGCACGGTGGCGGCGGTGGACGCCGATGCGGTCCGGATCCAGGGCTCCGGCGAGCCGGGCACCGTGGACCTCGTCGTGCGGGCGGCCCCCGACCGCCGCAACCTCACGGTGGAGGGCGAGGTCGGCGGGCCGCTGGCCACGGTCGGCGCGGCCGTGCTCGCCGCCGCAGTCCGGCGGCTGGCGGAGGACACGCTGGCGGCCGCGTCTCCGGCGGCACCCGCGGTGGTGGCGGAGCCTCCGGCGCCGCACCCGGCCGCGATCCGGCGCCGGCGCTGGCTCCCGGTTGCTGCTGCTGCGGGCGCCGCCGGCGTCGCCGTGGCGGCCGTCGCCGCGGCCCGGAGGGGGCGGCGTGGTTGAGTTCGTCGCGGCCGCGCTCCAGGTGGCGCCGCAGCCCGGCCCCCTCGCCCCCGTCACCGTCGCCGCCAACGTCGAGGGCGCCCTCGACCTGGCCCGCCGGTGCGTGGCCGCCACCGGGGCCCGGCTCGTCGTGGCGCCCGAGACGGTGACCACCGGCTTCACCCCCGGCCTCGACGCCGGGGCGCTGTGGGACCTGGTCGGCCCGATCCCCGGCCCGCTGACCACCGATGCCCAGGCCTTCGCCGCCGAGGCCGGCGTCGTGCTCGTGTGGCCGACGTACGAGGCCGGGGCCGAGCGCGGCGTGGTGTACAACGCCGCCGCGGTGATCGGTCCCGGCGGGGATGTGCTGGGCGTCTATCGCAAGACGCACCTGTTCCCCGCCGAGCGGCAGTGGGCGACGCCGGGCGAGGACGTGCTCGTCGCCGACACGCCGGTCGGGCGGTTGGGGTGCATCATCTGCTTCGACGGCGACTTCCCCGAGCTGGTCCGCATCGAGGCCGGGCTCGGCGCGGAGATCGTGGTGCGGCCCTCGGCCTTCCTGCGGGCCGCCGACATCTGGGAGCTGACCACCCGGGCCCGGGCCTACGACAACCACCTGTACGTGGTGGCCCCCAACGCGGTCGGGGTCGATCCCGGCGGGTTCGTCTACTTCGGCAACTCGCTGGTCGTCGGGCCCACCGGCGAGGTTCTGGCCCGGGGCACCAGCCAGGCGGGGTGGGTGTCCGCCACGATCGGGCGCGAGCCGATGGCGACGATCAGCCCGGGGTCGTCGGTCCGCCAGAGCTTCGACCACCTGGCCGAGCGCAACCTCGACCTCTACCGCCGCCACCGGGACGTCCTGGAGGCCGAGGCGCACGCACCCTTCCCGCCGGCCGGGGGACCGCGCCCGTGAGCCTGCGGGTCGGGATCGACACCGGCGGCACGTTCACCGACGTCGTCGTGCTGGACGAGGACACCGGCGCGCTCACCGCGACCAAGACGCCCTCGACGCCGCACGACCCGGCGATCGGGTTCATGGCCGGGGCCGACAAGGCGCTCGCCGCGGCGGCGGGCGGGGGCTGGCCGCAGGTCGGCGCGGTGCTCCACGGCACGACCGTGGCCACCAACGCGCTGCTCCAGGGCGAGGTCGCCGGGCTGGGCTTCCTGACGACGGCCGGCTTCCGGCACCTGCTGGAGATCGGCCGCCAGAGCGTGCCCGACGGCTACGGCAACTCGTACTTCTGGGTGAAGCCCGACCGCATCGTGCCCCTTCACCTGGTGCGGGAGGTGCCCGAGCGGCTCGACGCGGCCGGCGCGGTGCTGCGGCCGCTGGACGAGGACGCGGTCGTGGCCCAGGCCCGCTGGTTCCGCGACCACGGCGTGCGCGCGGTCGGCGTCTGCCTGCTGCACGCCTACGCCAACCCCGCCCACGAGCAGCGGGTCCGGGACCTGTTCGCCACCGAGTATCCCGAGTGCGCGGTGTCGATCAGCTCGGACGTGCTGCGCGAGTACCGCGAGTACGAGCGCTCGGTCACCACGCTGGTCGACGCCTTCGTGAAGCCGGTCGTGGCCCGCTACGTCGAGCGCCTGGGCGCCCGGGTCGCCGAGCGGGCCGGCGCGGGGGTGCCGTTCCTGGTGATGAAGTCGAACGGCGGGGTCGCCTCGCCCGCCCAGGTGGCCCGGGCGCCGATCACCACCGTGCTGTCGGGACCGGCCGCCGGGGCCCTGGGTGCGGCGGCGGTCACGCACGCCGCGGGGTTCGACGACGTGGTGACGCTCGACGGCGGCGGCACCTCGACCGACGTGACCGTGATCCGGGCCGGGGCGCCGGCGTTGACCACCGAGGCCACGGTCGGGCGGTTCCCGGCCAAGGTGCCGATGATCGACATCGTGACGGTCGGCGCCGGCGGCGGGTCGATCGCCTGGGTGTCGCCCGAGGGGACCCTCAAGGTCGGGCCCCGCTCGGCCGGCGCCGACCCGGGCCCGCTGTGCTACGGGCGGGGCGGCACCGAACCGACGCTGACCGACGCCGCCCTCGCGCTGGGGCGCATCCCGGACCACCTGCTGGGGGGCGAGATCCCGCTCGACGCCGAGGCCGCCCGGGCCGGGATCGCGGCCTTGGCCGGCGAGCTGGGCCTGGCCCCGGAGGCGTGCGCCGAGGGCATCCTCGAGATCTCGGCCTGGAACCAGGCGAACGCCATCCGCCAGGTGACCGTCCGGCGGGGGATCGACGTCCGGGACCTGGCGCTGTGTGCCTTCGGCGGCTCGGGCCCGCTCCAGGCCGGCCGGCTGCTGGACGTGCTCGGCCTCGCGGCGGCGGTCGTGCCCCCGGACCCCGGCAACCTGTGCGCCTTCGGCCTGCTCACCGTCGACGTCCGGCTCGACGACGTGCGCACGTTCGTCGCCCGCCACGCCGACCTCGACCCTGCGGTGCTCGCCGCCGTGTACGCGGAGCTTGAGGCCGACGCCGCCGCGGCACTGTCCGCCGAGGGGTTCGACCCCGCCGCCCAGCGGTTCCTGCGCGCCGCGGACCTGCGCTACGACGGCCAGGCATTCGAGGTCCGGGTGGCGGTGCCGGCCGGCCCGGTCGACGCCGACCTGGGCGCGGCGGTGCTGGCCCGGTTCCACGACGAGCACGAGCGGCTGTACGGCTACTGCTACCGGGACCGGCCCGGGCACGGCGTCGAGTGGGTGAACGTGCGGCTCACCGGCGTCGGGCCGCTGGCCGCGCCCCCTCTGGCACCGGTCGCGGACGGGCGGGGCGGCTGGCGGGTGACACCCGGCCGGCGGGTGTGGTTCGAGGGCGAGTGGCGGGCGGTGCCGATCGTCCCCCGGACCGACCTCGGGGCCGGGGACGTCGTCCGCGGCCCGTCCGTCATCGAGGAGTACGGCTCGACCGTGCCGGTGCCGCCGGGCGTCGTCGCGGAAGTCGACCGCCTCGGCTCGCTGGTGCTGCGGCGGGAGGGCGCCCGGTGACCGACGTCGACCCGGTGCTGCTGGAGATCGTCGAGGGCACCCTCGCCTCGATCGAGGCGGAGGTCGAGGACCAGATCGGCCGCACGTCCCGCTCGCCCATGATCCGCGACCAGCACGACTTCCGGGCCGGGATCCACGACCGCCGGCTGCGCAAGCTGACCGGGCGGTCGTACTCGGCCCTGGTCCACCCGGTGGTGCGGGACTTCCCGGTCGAGACGATGCGGCCCGGCGACGTGTACTTCCACAACGACGTGTACCTCTCCGAGGGCGGGATCGGACACCTGCCCGACCTGTGCGTCACCGTGCCCGTGTTCCACGAGGGCGAGGTGGTGGCCTTCGTGCAGGCGTTCGGCCACCACGACGACATCGGCGGCGCCGTGCCGGGGTCGATGCCGTCGCACGCCACGTCGGTGTTCGAGGAGGGGCTGATGGTCCCGCCGGTCAAGCTCTACGACGGCGGGGTCGTCAACGAGGGCGTGCTGCGGATCATGGTCCGCAACTCCCGGATGCCGGACTCCATCGCCGGCGACCTCGACGCGGAGTGCTCGGCCTGCCGCATGGGCGCCGACCGGGTGGCCGACCTGTTCGCGCGCTACGGGCGGGCGGCGGTCGAGGGCTGCTTCGACGCCATCGTCGCCGGGTGTGCCGAGACGTTCCGGCGGGAGCTGCTGGCCAAGATCCCCGACGGCACCTGGACGTGGGAGGACTACGCCGAGCACGACGGCGTCGACCCGCCCCGGCTGCACCGCCAGCGGATCACGCTCACCAAGACCGCCGACCGGCTGGTGCTCGACCTGGCGGGGACGAGCGCCGCAGGCCAAGGGCCCGATCAACCATGCCGGCAACTACGCGGACGGCAACTTCCTCAAGAAGTGGCTGGCGCCGATCCTGCGCAACCTGGCCGACACGCCGGAGCGCATGGCCGAGCTGGACGTGAACGAGGGCGTGGTCGAGCTGATCGACATCCGGTTCCCGCCGCCCGGGACGCTGGTCACGCCCGAGTTCCCGGCGCCGACCAACGCCCGCACGTTCGTGATCCTGCGCCTCCTCGGGGTGCTCGCCGGGGTGGTGGCCAAGGCGGTGGACGGCTACATGCCGGCCGACCAGGAGACGATCCGCTACACGGGGATCTCGGGCCACGACGCCGAGGGGCGCTGGTACCTGAACCGCGAGATCCTCGGCGGCGGGTCGGGCGGCCGCTACTACGCCGACGGCAGCGACACGATCCACGTGGTCCCCGAGAGCCGCAACCTGCCGGTCGAGTTCGTCGAGACCCGGTTCCCGGTGCGGGTGGAGCGCCTGGCGCTGGCGACCGATTCGGGCGGCGCCGGGACGTTCCGGGGCGGGCTCGGCTACCGCAAGGAGATCCGGGTCCTGGAGGACGCCACGTTCATGTCGGTGGCCGATCGGTCCATCCTGTCGTGCTGGGGCGTGCGGGGCGGCCGGGCGGGCACGCCGTTCCGGGTCACGATCGACCCCGGCGGCCCGGCCGAGCGGGTGATGCCCGGCCTGTGCGATTGGGAGCCGGTCGCCGCGGGCGAGGTGATCTGCATCGAGACCACCGGTGGCGGCGGCTGGGGCGACCCGCTGGCCCGGGAGCCGGACCGGGTGGCGCTCGACGTCCGCCAGGGCAAGGTCGGCGAGGCCGCGGCCGGCGACGACTACGGCGTGGTGGTGGCGGGCGGCGGCGAGATCGACGGTCCGGCGACCGCCGCACTGCGCGCCCGGCTGGCGGCCGAGCGGGGCCCGCTCGGCATGTTCGACCGCGGGCCCGGCTACCCGCGGCTGGCCGGCGGCGCCACCGCAGCCGACGTCGACTGACGGACGATTCCGTCAACGAACGGGCCGGCAACTGCAACCGTTGTCCCCACTGCGGCGACCTCCACGCGGTGTCATAGGACGCAGGTGCCGCCGGTCAGCCGAGGATGCGGGCGACGGCGATCGTGAGGTCGGGGAACGTCGTCGGCGCCACGGTGCCGTCGCGGTCGATCCGGATCGACCGCCGGTAGCCCTCCTCCGAGGGGCCGGTGGCGACCTCGATCTCCTGGCTCCGGAGGTCGACGAGCCAGGCCTCCGCCACGCCGGCGCGGGCGTAGAGCGGCAGCTTGGTCCACCGGTCGTACCGCAGGCTGCTGTCGGCGACCTCGACCACGAGGAGCATGTCCTGGGGCCGGGGGTGCGCGCCGGCGTAGTAGTCGTCGCGGGGGCGGATCAGCGCCACGTCGGGCTGCGGCTGGGAGATGTCGGTGGCGACGAACGAGCCCTGGATCCTCAGGATGGCCCGGCCGGCGGTGCTGAGCGGCGCGAACGCGGCGGTGAGGCGGTCCACGCACGCCTGGTGGAGGCTGCCGATCGGTGACATGTCGACGATGTGTCCCTCGATGAGCTCGACTCGGTCGTCGGCACCGAAGACGCCCGCATCCACCATCCGCCCGAATTCGTGGATCGTCACCGCGTGGCGCTCGGCGAAGGCCAACATCGCCACAGCGTACCTTCGCCTCCCTAGCCGAGGATCTGCGTCACAGCCAGGGTGAGGTCGGGGAATGCCGTCGGGGTGACCGAGCCGCCAGGCCCGACGCGCACGACCTTGTCGTAGCCGGACGGTGTGGGGTCGGTGCAGACCTCGATCACGTTCGCCTTGAGATCGACCAGCCACGACTCGCGCACTCCGACCGCCGCGTAGAGCGGCAGCTTGCGGGTGCGGTCGAAGCGCAGCGTGCTGTCGGCCACCTCGATGGCGAGGCACAGGTCGTCGGGCCGAGCGTGCTCCCGCGCGTAGTAGTGGTCCCGGAGCCGGAACAGCGCCACGTCGGGCTGTGGCATGGAGTAGTCGCTGGCGCGGAACGGTCCCTGGATCTGGACGATCGCTCGGCCGACGAGCCGCGGTGCGAGCAGCATGGTGAGGCGGTTCACGCACGCCGCGTGCGGCGGACCGATCGGCGACATGTAGACGATCTCTCCCTCGATGAGCTCCACCCGCTCATCGGGGTCGAACGCGCCGGACTCGGCCATCCGCATGAACTCGTCGGTCGTCACCGGGTGACGAGCGGGGATCACCACCGACATGGTTCTAGCGTACTTCACCATCAATCTCGACGTTGACGGCGACTCAGAGCACTAGGCACCGCCGGAGCCCCGGAGGAAGCCATCGCACGGGCCCGTGGTCAGCAGGCTGATGGTCGCCACCGTGTTGCCCACGATCGTGCCGATGTCGTCGGCGCCGAACTCGGCCGGTCCGGCGGCCACGATGGCGTCGAGCGAGGCCTTGTTCGCGAGCAGCGTGGCCTGCTGGGACGGGGTGAAGCGGTCCAGGTCCTGGACCAGCCGCTCGCCCACGACCTGGAGGACCAGCGCGTCCGCGTAGACCACCGGCACGATCGAGGGCACGAACGCCGGCGGTTCGTCGGTGTCGGCGAGCTCGCGGGTG
Source organism: uncultured Acidimicrobiales bacterium (assembly GCA_963830865.1). Taxonomy (GTDB): domain Bacteria; phylum Actinomycetota; class Acidimicrobiia; order Acidimicrobiales; family VFJN01; genus ZC4RG19. The sequence goes on from CAWHNU010000009.1 coordinate 673,492, forward strand.
AGCCGCAGTGCGGTGCGCGTCTGGTGGCCGAGCTTGCCGTAGTCGACGATGTCGGCGTCATCCTGCGCGGTGTGGTAGCAGGGCCCGGTCGAGTCGCTGAAGAACACTGTCGGGACCCCGGCGCCGATGAAGATGATGTAGTCGCTCCGGCCCTGGCCGAAGATCGAGCTGAGCTGGAAGGTGTCGAGCGGCCCGGTCGCGGCGGCCCGCTCGACGGCCGCCCGCAGGGCCGCGCCGCCGGTCTCGGCGCCGACCGCGAAGGTCGTCCTCTGCAGGCTGGGGGAGAGGTTGGCGCCCTGGATGTCGAAGTTGACGTAGGCGACCGTCTGGGCGAGCGGCACCGGCGGATTGGCCACGTACGCCCGCGACCCGAGCAGGCCGTCCTCCTCGCGGTCCCAGAGCGCCAGCACCACCGAGCGGCGGGGGCCTTGCCCCCGGGCGAGCTGCTCCGCCACGTTCAGCAACGCGGCGACGCCCGCGGCGTTGTCGGTCGCCCCGTTGCAGATCGTGTCGGCGGGGTCGGCCGTCCGGCACGAGCCCAGGTGGTCGTAGTGGGCGCCGACCACGACGAACTGATCGGCGAGGTCCCGGCCCGGGATCACCCCGATCACGTTGGTCCCCCCGCTGAACGGCACGCGGAAGGCGTCGGCTCCCTGCTTGGTGGGGTCGATGCCGACCGCGAAGTCGTCCAGCCGGTCGATGATGTAGTCCTGGGCCTTGACGGAGCCCGCCGTCCCGTTGTTACGGCCGCCCAGATCGTCGCTCGCCAGGCTGCGCACGTCGGATTCCAGCGGGCTGCACGCCGCCAGCAGCCCCAACGACACCGCCGCGGCGATCGCCCGTCGCACCCCTCGCCCGCCCATGGACAGCTCCCCTCCGCGTTCCCGGCGCCAGAGCCTGCCACAGCGGCGATCATCGCGGGCGCGATGAGTTTCCGGTGGGGCCGGCGTTGCACGTCCGTAAGCACGACGCAACCACGCGACGGAGGAGGACAGTCATGGCAGGTGCACTGGACGGAAAGACAGCGATCGTCTACGGAGCCGGCGGGGGGATCGGCGGCGCCGTGTCCCGGGCGTACGGCCGCGAGGGCGCGACGGTCGCGCTCGTGGGCCGCACCCGCGACCCGCTGGACGCGGTCGCCCGCGACATCGAGGCGGCCGGTGGCTCGGCCTCGGTGGCCGTGCTCGACGCCCTCGACGAGAAGGCGGTCGACGAGCACGTCGCCGAGGTGGCCGCCGCCACCGGGCGGGTCGACGTGTCGTTCAACCTGGTGTCCCGCCCGGACGTCCAGGGCACCCCGCTGATCGACATGACCGCCGACGACCTGCTGCGGGCGGTCGAGGTCGGCCTCCGGACCAACTTCATCACCGCCCGCGCCGCGGCCCGCCGCATGGTCGAGCAGGGCTCCGGGGTGATCCTCCACCTCAACAGCGCCTCGGGCGAGGGGGCGATGCCCGGCATGGGCAGCACCGGGCCGGCCGACGCCGCCACCGAGTCGTTCATGCGCTACCTGGCGGCCGAGCTGGGCCCCCGGGGCGTGCGCGTGTGCGGCATCTGGACCGCCGGCGTGGCCGAGACCCTGACCGACGAGGCGATCGCCGAGGTCGGCGGCGCGGGTGCTCCCAGTGCGGCCGCCGCGCTCGAGATGATCGCCGGCATGTCGGTCCTGCGCCGCACTCCCCGCCTCGCCGACGTCGTCGGGGCCGCGACGTTCCTCGCGTCGGACGGCGCCGCCGGGCTCACCGGCACCATGCTCAACGTCACCGCGGGCCTCGTGCTCCGCTGAGATCGCCAGAACAAGGAGACATCACCGTGGACATGCAGCTCGAGGTCGTGATCATCCCCGTCGCCGACGTGGACCGGGCCAAGGCCTTCTACACCGAGAAGCTCGGCTTCTCCCTCGACGTCGACCACCGCGCCGGCGACGAGTTCCGGGTCGTGCAGATGACGCCGCCGGGATCGGCCTGCTCGGTCACCGTCGGCGTCGGCCTCAGCGACGCCACCCCCGGCAGCTACCGGGGCACCCATCTGGTCGTCACCGACATCGACGCCATCCGAGCCGAGCTGGTCGGCCGGGGCGTCGACGTGAGCGACGTCCGCCACATGGGTGAGGGCGGCTGGACGCCCGGCGCCGACCCGAAGCACGCGGACTTCGGCAGCTTCGCCGACTTCGCCGACCCTGACGGCAACACGTGGGTGCTCCAGGAACGGGGCTACGCCGGGTCGACCGCATGACCGACACGACGGTGGCCGCGGCGGTCGCCGGGGACGAGGCGGCGTTCACCGCGCTGGCCGAGCGCCACCGCCGCGAGCTGCACGTCCACTGCTACCGGATGCTGGCCAGCTTCGACGAGGCCGAGGACGCCCTGCAGGAGACCTACCTGCGAGCCTGGCGGCACCGGGACCAGTTCGGCGGCGACTCGCTGTTCCGGGCCTGGCTCTACCGCATCGCCACCAACGTGTGCCTCGACATGCTGCGGCGACGTGCCCGGCGGGCGTCCCGGCAGCGGTCGGGCGTCGAGGTCTCGTGGCTGGAGCCCTACCCCGACGGGCTGCTCGACGAGGTGGTCCCGGCCGACGACGCTCCCGACGAGGAGGTGGTCGGCCGGGAGACGATCGAGCTGGCGTTCCTCGTCGCCCTGCAGGTGTTGCCGCCCCGGCAGCGGGCGACCCTGATCCTGCGGGACGTGCTCGGCCAACCGGCGACCGAGACCGCGTCGCTGCTCGACACCAGCGTGGCCGCCGCCAACAGCGCCCTCCAGCGGGCACGGGCGACGATGGCCGAGCACCTGCCCTCGCACCGGCTCGACTGGTCCGCCCGCCAGCCGAGCCCCGAGGAGCGGGACCTCCTGGACCGGTTCATCGACGCCCACCAACGCTGTGACACCGCGGCGGCGCTGGCGGCGGCGGCGGAGGACATCCGCGTCACGATGCCGCCCTACCCGACGTGCTTCGAGGGGCTGGCCGAGCTGGCCCCCCTGCTGGCGCGGGCGCTGGGCGACGAGCGGGAGGGCGACTGGCGGTTGCTGCCCACCGGCGCCAACCGGATGCCGGCGGCCGCCAGCTACCTGCGCCGCCCGGGCGACAGCGAGTTCCGGGGGCTCAAGCTCGACGTCCTGCGGATCGAGGAGGGCGCCATCGCCGAGATCACCACGTTCGGGCCCGGGCTGTTCCCGGCCCTCGGCCTCCCGGCATCGCTGCCGGCCGAGATGTAAGGGTCCGGGCGTCCGGGGCGAAGACTGATCATGGGGACAGCCGCGGGCGCCAGCGACGCCGACCTCCTCGTCGCCGCGTCGGCGGACGCGACGGCGTTCGAGGCCTTCTATCGCCGCTACGTCCGGCGGGTGGCGGCGTTCGCCGCCGCCCGCTGTGCGGGCGCCGACGACGTGGCTGACGCGGTCGCCCAGACCTTCGTCCGCCTGCTCCGCGCCGCCGGGCGCTACGACCCGGACCGGGCCGAGCCGGCGCCGTTCGTCCTCGGCATCGCGGCCAACGTCATCCGCGACCAGCAGCGCCGCCACCGCCGGCAGCGCCTGCTGGTGGCGCGGCTGTCGGGGCCCGAGCTGCTCGACGACGACGACATCGCCCGGGTCGAGGCGGCGATCGACGCGGCCCAGGCCGCCGGCGACGTGCGCGATGCGGTGGCGGCGGTCCCGCCCGGCGAGCAGGCGATGCTACGCCTGGTCGCCGACGGCCGGATCCCGGCCGAGGCCGCCCGCGAGCTCGGCATCTCACCCGGCGCCGGCTGGACCCGCCTGTCCCGGGCCCGCCGGCGCATCCGCACCCAGGTGAAGACCGACGAGGAGGCCGCTGGTGCGTAGCGCCATCCCCGACGAGCTGGCCCTGCCCCACTTCGAGGACCGCCTGTGGGCCGAGCTGGCCGACCTGCACCGCGAGCGCGCCCCCGGCGCCCGCCGACGCCCGACGCGGGCGGCACCCCGCCTCGCCGCACGCGGCGGGCGGCGGTCGCCGCCGCGGGCATCGTCGCGATCGCCGGCATCGGCACCGCGGCGCTGGTCATCCGGGCCGGCGGCGACGGCGACGCGCCCGGAGCGAGACAGTGGCCGGCGGCCGTCCCTCGATCGACCCGGACGCCACGATCCTCTACAAGATCGTGCGCCCGATCGGCGACCCCGGCCTCAACACCGAGGAGACCTGGTACGACGAGGTGACCGCGGCGAGCCGCCGGCGCATCACCGCCGCCGACGGGAGCCTGCTCACCGACGCTGGCTGGCCCGAGGCGCCGGGCGTCGACGAGGGCCCGGCCGCCGACATCCCCGATGACGCCTCGGGCGTCGGCCTGTGCAACCCGGAGACCCGAGAGATGGTCGAAGTCGACGACGACGGCATCGAGTCCCACCCGTGCGACCCGGCCGTCACGCCGTGATTCCCCGAGCACGAGGTGCGGACCGTCAACTACTGCAGCGGCAGCTACGCGGACTCGGCACAGGACTACTGGCGGCCACGTGGCCCCGAGAACTACGAGGAGCTCGTCAAGTCGAAGGGTTACACGGTCACGGGCGCGGAGGTGCTCGACGGGCGCGAGCTGCTGCGGGTCGAGTACCCCCCCAATGAGGGCACCTTCGAGGGCTTCGCGCTGGTCGACCCCGAGACGTACGAGGCCGTGCAGGTCACCATCTCCGGAGGGCTGCTCCCGCAGATGGGCACGGTCACGACCTGGCAGCGGCTGCCCCGCACCGTGGACAACCTGGCGCTGCTGAGCCCGCCCGTGCCCGACGGGTTCGCCGCGGGCCGTGGCTCCTCGTGCGACGGCAAGCCGTGGCCGGGCGACATCCCCGACGGACCCGTGGTCGCGACCCCGCAGGCCGGCCCCCGTTGACGGCGCCGGCGGTCAGCCCACCGGGTCGAGCAACACCTTGAGGCAGCCGTCGGCCCGGCGGTCGAACAGGTCGTAGCCCTCCGCCGCCTGCGACAGCCCCAGGCGGTGGGTGAACACGTCGTCCGGGCGCAGTCGGCCCGAGGCGAGCAGCGGCACCAGCGTCGACCAGGTCGACGGGATCGCCGCCAGCGCCACCCGGAACGTCAGGTTGCGGTAGAGGGCGAGCGCCAGCGGGAACGGGTAGTCGAGCGTGATGCGCACGCCGATCATCGACACCGTGCCCTCGGCGGCGCACATGCCCAGCGCGTCGGTCACCGTGGCGTCCGAGCCGACCGCCTCGATCACCGACTCCGCGCCCCGGCCGCCGGTCAGCTCCATGACCTGGGCGACGGCGTCGCCGCCGGTGGCGTCGACCGGGATGGCGCCCAGCCGCTCGGCGTTGGCCAGGCGCTCCGGGACCCGGTCGACCGCGATCACGTGGGCGGCGCCGAAGAGGTGGGCGCACTGGGCGGCGAGCGTGCCGACGGGCCCCTGGCCGATGACCGCCACCGTGGCGCCCGGCCGGATGTCGGCCCGCTGGGCGCCGATGTAGCCGGTGGGCAGGATGTCCGTCAGCAGCACGGCCTGCTCGGTGGTGATCGCGTCGGGGACCGGCAGCACGCAGAAGTCGGCCGCAGGCACGGCGACCGCCTCGGCCTGCCCGCCGGGCAGGGCGGCGCCCGTGCCGAACACCTGGGGACCGGTCACGCACAGGACGGGGTTGCCGGCCCGGCATCCGGCGCACCGGCCGCAGGCCGTCACCCCCGACACCAGCACCCGGTCACCCGCCAGGCAGCCCCGGACCTCGGGCCCGACCTCGAGCACCTCGCCGATGAACTCGTGGCCCATCCGCACGCCGGCGGCCGGGAGCGTCCCGTGGTAGAGGTGCAGGTCGGAGCCGCAGATTGCGGTCCGCTCCACCCGGACGACGGCCCCGTCGGGGCCGGGCAGGACGGGATCGTCGACCTGCTCGACCGTGATGTCATGGGGTCCGTTGAGGACGACGGCTCGCATCGCCGCACGCTAGCGCCGGGGTTGGGTGCCGGCCCCAGCCGGGTAACGTCGTCGGCGACACCGCCGCGGGGAGCGGGACGAGGGAGGGTGGTCATGGGGATCAGGTCCTCGATCGTCGGAGCGCGGCGCCGCCGCCGCTCGCGCTGGCTGGTCGCCGTGGCGGCCGCCACGCTGCTCGCCGCCGGCTGCGACATGGACGTCGGCACCGCGACCGGCCAGCTGTCGCCCGACTTCGGCGACGGCGACGGCGCCGCGGTGTTCGCCGGCCAGGCGCGCAGCCACGAGGTCGCGGTCGCCGCGACCCGCCAGCCCGACGGCAAGGTGATCGTCGTCGCCCAGCAGCCGGGTCCGCGCATCGTCCTCGTGCGCTACCTGCCCGACGGCTCGCCCGACCCCAGCTTCGGCGTCGACGGGGTGGCGCCCACCCCGATCGCGACGGGCACGATCCGGCGGGTGATCGTCGCGCCGGGCGGTGACATCGTCGTGGTCGGCGGCGACCTCGAGTGGATGGTCGCCCGCTTCGGGCCCGACGGCACGCCCAAGGCCGGCTTCGGCGACGGCGGCAGCGGCGTCGCCCAGGCGGTCCTGGGGCTCAACGACGGCACCGTGGACGGGGTCGTCGCCGTGGGCAGCGACCTCTACCTCCACACGAGGTACTTCCCGCCCATCGGCGATGCCCTCGTGCTCAAGCTGGGCGCCGACGGCACGCCCGACCCGGCCTTCGGCCGCGTGTCGGTCGGCGACCCGGTGGCGGGCGACATCGGCCTGCTGCCCGACGGGTCGCTGGCGACGACGTTCCAGAACGGCAACGACATCGGCCTGAAGGTGCTGTCACCTGCCGGGCTGGTCACCTCGACGCTGCACTTCCCCGTCATGCCGGCCCGGGCCGCGCGGGTCGACGAGCTGGCGGTCGGCGCCGACGGGTCGGTGGTGATCGCCGCCGCCGACGACCTCGCCTTCCCGTTCCAGACCGTGCTCGTGCGGGTGACGCCCCAGCGCGCGCTCGACCCGGCGTTCGGGACCGCCGGCCAGGCGCTCGTGGCCTTCCCGGCGGGCCGACCCCTGTCGATGGAGCGCACCGGGACGTCGATCCTGCTCGCCACCGACCAGTTCCTGAAGACGGCCCGGGTGACCGCCACCGGCGCCCTCGACCCGACCTACGGCACCGGCGGCATCGCGACCCACGAGCAGGGACCGGTGCTCGCGGGCCTGCTGGCGACGCCGACGGGCGCGCTGCTGGTGGCCCGCACCGACCCGGCCCCGCCGGTCCGGTCCGACATCCTGCTGCTCGCCCTGACCGGCACCGGCGCCGCCGACCCGTCCTTCGGGGACGGCGGGCGGTCCGTCATCGACATCGGCGAGGAGGGCGTGGACGCGTTCACGGCCGTCGCCGCGCTGCCCGGCGGCGGCCTGCTCGTGGCCGGCGACCCCGGCTACGGGATCTTCGCCGGCCGCTACGACCTCGCGGGCCACCCCGATCCGGCCCACCCACCGTCGCCCCTGCTGCCCGACCGGACCCGCGACCGCCACGTCGTCCGGGACGTGGCCGTCGCCCCGGACGGGTCCGCCTACCTGCTGGTGCAGGTCGGCGCCGAGGAGCCGGGCCCGAACTTCGGCACGAACCACCGGTGGCTGGTCGTGAAGCTCGACCCGTCCGGCGACGTCGACCCGTCGTTCGGCGACGCGGGCGTGGTCACCCACGCCGAGGGGTTCCCGGCCGCGATCGGCCGTCAACCCGACGGCACGGTGCTGGTCGCCTGGACCAGGTGGCACCCGTCGTCGCCGACGCCGCCCGCGACGCCTGCGACCTTCGACGTCGTCGTCGACGCGTTCACCCCGGCGGGTGCGCCGGACACCTCGTGGGGCACGGGCGGCTCGCTGGTCACCGCGCTCGCCGGCAGCACCGCGCCGACCGGCCCGCCGCTGGTGGGCTGGATGGCCATCGGCCCCGACGGCACCGCCTACGTGAGCGGGCTCGGCCTCGTCCGGGTGGCGCCGGACGGCTCGTCGTCCACCGCCGCCGGCCCGCTGCCGTCCGGGCCGTTCCGGGCGTTCGACGTGGCGGTCGACGCCCAGGGCCGGGTGCTCGTGGCCGGCACGACCACGCCGGGCGCGGCCACCCCGGTCACCAACGCGGTGGCCCGCTTCCACGCGGATCTGACCGTCGACCCGACGTACGGCACCGGGGGCGTGGCGACGCTGCCGGCGGTGCGCCCCGGCACCATCCGCACGGGTCCGGTGCTGCTCGCCGGCGCCGGCGGATCGGCCACGGTGGTGGAGTCGTCGCTCGCCCCGGGGAACGACTTCGAGGACCTGGTGGTCCGCCGCCTCGACGGCGCCGGCCACCCGGACGCGACCTTCGCCGGCGACGGCCTGGCGATGGGCGGCCTCCATCCGACGGGACCGGACATGACCGGCCTCGCCGCCGTCCTGGTGGGCGCGGACGTCGTCGTCGCGGGCCGCGTGGCCCCGGCGGCCGGATCGACCACCGGCCAGGACGCCGCGCTGACCGTGGTCAACGGCTGAGCGGCGCGACTTGCGTTTCTACGCGGAAGTGGTCGCTATAGCGACCACTTCCGCGTAGAAAACGCTGCTATCCGGCCACTCCCGGGCCCCAGGCCGCCGGGAGCAGCATGGGCGCGATCATGTCCGGCGTAGGGTGGCCGCGTGACCGGGGGAGAGATCGACGGGCCCACCGCCCTGCTCCTGGCCGAGCACGACCACGCGGTGGTGGTGTCGAATCACCTCGACAACCTGCGCAACGTGCTCACGAGCTTCTTCCTGACGCTCAACGGCGGCGTGCTCATCGCCGCGTCGCTCGTCGTCAAGGGCGAGGTGGCCAGCCGGGCGCTCGGGTCGCCCGAGGCGTTCCTGGCCATGCTGGCGCTGGCGGTCGCGACGCTCGGCACGCTGTTCGTGGCGACGATCGCCCGCATGCGCCGCGTCCAGATCGAGCGCTACCACATCGCCAACGCCGTGCTGGACGCGCTGCTCGACCCGCCGCTGCGCGACGTCGTGCCCTACACCAACGACCGACTCTCGCGGGATGCGGGCGGGTCCGGGCTGCTGCGCCGGCTCACCGGCTCGTACCTGTGGACGCTCGCCCTCGTGCTGCCGACGGCGGTCCTGGCCGGCTATGCCGCGGGGCTGTTGGCCGGCCCCGTGCACCACCTGGTGGGCCGCCCGTGGAGCGCGATCCTGGGGGTCCTGGTGGCGGCCGTGGTCGGCGTGGCCAACGACATCATGTACTTCGTCCTGTCGGCGCCGCCGCCCTACGAGCCGCGTTGACATAGCCCTACCGGGCACATACGGCCGCCTCGGGCGGGCGGATCTTCCAGGTGGCGGACCTGGCCGTCGTGCTCCCGCTGCCCGGGTCGGTCCCGCTGCAGGGCCGGGCCAGCGAGGTCCTCGACCGCTTCCGGGAATCGTCGTGACGGGTTCAGTGATCGTGCCGCGTCGCGGTGAGGTAGGCGTGCGCGTAGACGGTCGCGCGTGGTCGGCTCGCGTTGGCGGCGACGAGGGCTCGGAGGTAGCTATCGGCGGCATCGGCGCCGAGGGCCTCGACAGCCGCCTCGCGCAAGGTCGGGGCGGTCGGGTTGCCGCGCCTGTCGAGGAGCTGTTCGGCCTGGTCGGTGCTGGTCGGCAATCGGGTGACGAGCAGCTCGTAGTCGAGGCCGACCGCTTCGAACCCGGCGTCCGCGAACCAGCGGACGAGATCGCGCTCGTCGAAGTTCATCATCGGTTCCCAGTGCACCGATCGAGCCCGGAAGGTCTCGCGGACATGACGATGTCGCTCGCGGATCGCCTCCGGGACCTCGTCGTCCTCGAGACCTGTGAGGCGTGCGGCGGCATTGATCGGCTCGAACAGCGAAACGCGCCCGCCGCGTCGAAGCACGCGTCTCATCTCGTTGATCGCCCGCTGCTTGTCCCACATGTAGATCAGGGCGGACCGCATCACGATTGCATCGAAGCTGTCGTCGGGGAACGGCAGGCGCATCGCATCTGCGACAACGCACCGCACGACAGGTGCCAAGGGCCCCGAGGTGGCGTCGTTGCGGCAGTGGAGGAGGGCGTCGTGCGAGATGTCGAGCGCGATGACGGCTCCGCCGGTGGTGACGGCGCCGGCGGCTCCCAGGGCGAGAAGGCCGGTGCCAGCCCCGATGTCGAGCACACGGTCACCTTCGGCGAGGTGCGCGCTGTCGAGGACCCGGTCACGCAAGCGGTGAAGCCCGTCGGTCTGGTCGCGGCGCTGCTGCTCGGTCAACGGCGCGTCCCGTCCTCGCAGGAGCCACTCCGCCCAGGGATCGACTGCGCGTCGCTCGGTCATCGTCAGAGTTTCGTCTCACCGACGGCGGGTCGGTACGGCGGCGACCGCGGGTCGGCGGCCGTGTTACGCGCCGCTCGGAACGTCGTACTCCGTGCCGACGTCGTCGTCGACGTCGAGGTCCCAACGCCGAGGCTGGTGCCGGGACTGGGATGTGCGCCTAGCTGGTGCTGCAGGCGGGGAGTTGGCGGGACGACGCGGCCGCGTGCCGTTGGCGCAACAGCAGGGGCAGGCGCTGGAGGTTGCGGGCCCGCAGCACCGGCATCTGGTCGAAGATGCCGAACGTCACGTAGACCCCGGACTGCTCGGGGCCCCAGAACGCCAGGCCGAACTGCTGGGCCCGACGCATGGTCCGGGTCAGCGGGTTGCTGGGGCTGAGATCGTCGGAGGCCTGGATGCCGAGGAGCCGGCCCATGTCGGCGCAGGGGATGCGCTCCTCGCCGGCGTCGACCAGCGCGGCCACGCGGCGGACCAGGGCGACCGTCGTCGGGCCGACGACCGGTGTCCAGCACCATTCGACGTAGGGGTCCAGCGGGCTGATGCCGTAGGCACGGGCGGTGTTCGAGGGGTTCTGCCCCCGCGTCAGTCGGATGTCCACGATCACCTGAGGCGCCCGTGACCCCCCAGTCTTCTCACTCCTTGCCTCAGGGAAGCATCGGTGGGTGGCCGTTGGCCAAGGGGAGGACCGCGAGGTCGCCCGGGTGGACGAAGTGGTCGACCGTCACCAGGCTTCCGGTGCGGCGGACTGCGTCGCGCAGCGGGACGGCCCAGCAGTGCTCGATGAGGACGACGGCGGCGGAGCCCCCGTCGGGGATGCCGTCGGCGATGTACCACTCGTCCGGCTCGCCGAGCGGGCCGTCTTCGTCCTTTCCGGGCTCGCCCGGGGCGTGGGGAGTCGCCCCGAGCAGGGCGCCGGCGACAAGTCCGTCCTCGGCGGAGCTCCAGCCGATCAGCGCGTCCGCGACCGTCCCGAGCTGTGCCATCTCGTCGTCCGTCAGGCCGTCGTGGTTGGCCGCCATGACGTTGCCGTCGTCGTCCTTGGTGACGAACAGCAGGTCGACCAGCCGCACGGCGTCGGCCCGCCGCAGGGCCCGCAGCTCGTCGAGGACCTCGGGGGTGAACCGGCCGTCCTCGAATCCGAGCACGAGGATCTGGACCGGACCGAGCTCAGCCATCAGGACTCCTCGGCGCGCCCCTCGAGGGCGGCGTCGACGTCGTAGCCGACGGCATCGGCCAGGTGCGGCGCCGCCGAGACGATGCGGGCCAGGCCGACGGCCGGGGCGACCGCCCGGAGCGTGTCGAGCACCTCGTCGACGCTGGCGCCGGCCGCCAGGGCGGAGCCGACCGTCTGCCGGTAGGCGGCCGGGGAGGCGCGCAGCGAGACCAGGGCCGCGATCCGGGCCAGTGCCGCGGTCCGGTCGTCGAGCGTGCGGACCTGCGGCGGGCCGTCGTCGCCGTCTGCGAGCCGACGCAGGATGTCTTCGGCGCTCACCGGCTCCATCCCACCCGCCGCGGGGCGTGGAAGCATCATCCCGCTTGGATGAAACAGCGGCGTGCGGGCCCTAATCGACTCGGGTGGACGTCACGCCGCAGGTTCGTCGAGCCGGATCCACGACTCAGGTCACCAGCCGGTGCCGGGTGGCCGGAGGTCGAGCCCGATGGCCAGCCCGACCTCCGGGGCGGCGGAGCGCACCCGGACGTGCCCGACGATCGGAGCCAGCGCCACCAGCACGCCCACGATCTCCCGCTCGCTGGCGCCGGCGGCGAGGGCGCAGGCGATGCTCCACTGGTAGGAGGCGGCATCCGACTCGACGGAGACCAGCCCGGCCAGCCGGACGAGCGCGAGCGACCGGGCGTCGAGCCCCGAGGGCTCGTCACCGAGGAGCGGGGCATCGAGCAACTGCGCCAGGGCGGTCTCGTCGCACACGGTGAGCCCGCGCAGAAGGTCCTCGTGCTCCCGCGTCGTCGGCGCGCCCTCGATCATCCGCGTCCATGCTCCGCCGGGCCCGCGGCCGCGTCATCATCCCGACCGGACGAAGCCGGATTCAGGTAGGGGGCTCGGCCTCGATCCGGGGCGGCAGGCCGAACTCGGCGAACAGTGCGGGGTCGAGGTAGTTGTGGTGGCCGACGATGCGTCCGCCGGCGACCTCGATCACCTGGATCGCCCACGGCTCCCAGAGGCCCGGCCCGACCAGGTGATAGTTGCCGAACCCGCCCGTGCCGTTGACCTCGACCGGCAGGAGCCGGCCGTCCTTGCACACGATGCCCTCGCCGAGAAACCAGTCGGCGAGCTCCTGTGGCCCGCGCAGCCACACGTCGTAGGGGGGCATCGAGAGGACCACGTCGTCGCGCAGCAGGGTCACCAGCTCCGGGATGTCGTAGCGCTCGAAGGCGTCGACGTACCGGATGAGGAGGTCCTGGTGCGCCGGGTCGACGAGGTCGTCGAGCGGCTCGGAGTCGAGCGAGGCGAGGGTCGCTGCGCGCCCGCTGGAGGGCGCTGTTGACGGAGGCCACGCTCGTGGCGAGCAGCTCGGCCGCCTCGGCGGCGTGCCACCGGAGCACGTCGCACAGGATCAGCGCCGACCGCTGCCGGGCCGGCAGGTGCTGGAGCGCGGCGACGAAGGCCAGCCGCACGGACTCACGCGCCGCCGCCCGCTCGGCCGGATCGCCCTCCAGCGAGATGACGCGCGAGTCGGCGATCGGCTGCACGAACTCGGAGCTCGGCCGGTACCTGTCGGCCAGCACGACCTCGGTGACCGGCGTGGCCGGACCCATGTCCATCGGCCGCGCCCGGCGCTGCGGGCTGCGGATCATGTCGATGCACACGTTGTTGGCGATGCGGTAAAGCCAGGATCGCAGCGACGATCGACCCTCGAACCCGCTGATCGACCGCCAGGCGCGCACCATCGTCTCCTGGACGGCGTCCTCGGCCTCGGAGCCCGAGCCGAGCATGCGGTAACAGAACCCGGTCAACTCGCGCCGGTGCGTCTCCAGGAGCTGGTCGAGCTCGTCGGAGGCTTCCGCCCCCGGCCCGCCAGCAGTCGCGAAGCGTGGAGCCATAGACGGCCAGCCTAGGGCGGCCACCGTGCCCCGCCGCGCGGTCCGTCACACGGAGCGGATGGCGAGGCCCGGATAGTCGACCACCAGCCCAGCGGCGTCGAACACCAACCGCACGGCGACGCCGAACGCCGGGGCGCGGTAGTCGTACCGCTGGCCGGGGTCGCCCGGCGCGTGACCGCCGTCGTCGGGGACACGGCGATAGTCCTGGTCGAGCCGCTCGACCGCCAGGCCTGGGGCCCGGACGTAGGCGGCGGGCGCGGACGCGGCCCGCCCGGCCTCCAGGGCGAGCCGGTGGATCGGCAGCGTGTTGGTGCACGCCGACGACTCGAGGTCGACGTCGCGGCACCCGGCGAGGACGGGCGCGGGCACGCCGTCGACCCGCCAGCCGCCCGCGCCGTCGGCGTCGAGCCGGACCGAGAGCTCGCCGGCCGCCGTATGGGAGCGAACCACGGCCGAGCGCGTCCGCCACCGGTCGTCCAGATCGATCGTGTAGCCGACGCTCCAGGCCTCGCCGTCCTCCACGGCCACGGTCCGGCCAACCAGGCGACGACCCGCGCCACGGACCAGGAAGAACGTCGCTTCGAAGCCGTCGCGGGCCGTGTGGTGGCGCCACGCGGCCTGGGACGGGAGGTCGGCGAACGCCATCGGCCGACGAGGCTAGTGAGGAGGTGGAACATGCCCATGTCAGTCGGGCAGCAGCGGGACGGTCACCCCGGGGTCGCGCCCCAGGTGGACGGCGCGGCCCACCGCCGAGGACCCGAAGCGCTCCCGCACGTCGTCGAGGGCGGCGTCGAGCGCGTCCGGCGCCCGGCGCTCGAACGGCAACGGCAGCTGCACGGCCCGGGCGTCGTCGAGGTTGCCGACAGCGACGCCGACCAAGGTCAGCCCCCGGCTCTCGATCAGCGGCATCGACCCGGCGACCAGCGCACGGACCGCGCCCAACACCGTGGCGGTCTGGGACGTGGCCCGGGGCAACGTGTGCGAGCGCGCCACCCGGGCGAAGTCGTCGAAGCGCAGACGCAGGGTCACCGTGCGCCCCACCCGCCCGGCCGCCCGCAGTCGCCGCGTCACCCGGTCGACCAGGCCCACGACGACCTCGTCGATCAGGTCGGCGACGGCCGCGGCCACGTCTGCCGGATCGCCGCGCTGGCCCGCGGCCAGGGCTGGATCGCCGCCGCGCCGGCCCGCGCCCCCAGCCGGTCCGCCCGTCGACCAACCCCGGGCGGCCGGATGCACACCGGGCCGGCCGCGGGCGCGCGGCGACGGGCGGCCCCCCGGTCCGCCCGCGCCCAACGCACCCGGGCCGGCCCGGGTGAGCGCGACGCGCAGCGATCCTCCCAGCGCCCGCTGCGCGCCCATCGAGCGGCGCCGGCGACCCACCTCCACCGGGCGGGGGTCGCGATTGTGGGCGAGCGCGTGCAGGTGACGGCCGCCCGCCCGGCCGAGCATCGCCACCAGCGCAGGCTCGGGGACGGCCGCCACGTCGCCGACCGTGGCGATGCCCCGCGCCCGGAGCTTGGCCGACGTCACCCGGCCGACCCCCCACAGCCGCTCGACCGCCAGCGGGTGGAGGAACTCGGCCTCGCTCCCGGGCGGGACCACGAGCAGGCCGTCGGGCTTGGCCACGGCGCTCGCCACCTTGGCCAGGAACTTGGTGCGGGCGACGCCGACCGTGATCGGCAGCCCGACCCGGTCGAGCACGGCCCGCCGGAGCTCCACCGCGATCTCCACCGGCGTGCCGGACACCCGCCCTAGGCCCCCGACGTCGAGGAACGCCTCGTCGATCGACAGTGCCTCGACCAGGGGCGTCGTGTCGTCGAACACCGCGAAGACCGCCTTGCTCGCCTCGGCGTAGGCGGACATGCGCGGCGACACCACCACCGCGTGCGGGCACAGCGCCCTCGCCTGGCCCGCGCCCATCGCCGTGCGCACGCCGCACGCCTTCGCCTCGTAGCTGGCCGCCAGCACCACGCCGCCGCCGACGATGACGGGCCGCCCGGCCAGGCGCGGGTCGTCGCGCTGCTCGACCGAGGCGTAGAACGAGTCGAGGTCGGCGTGGAGTATCGTGGCCTCTCCGGTGCTCCGTTGTGTTCTCCGGGCCTTCACTGGTGTGCTAGACACGAACACATGTTCGCACAGCGAGAGATGCGGGCGCAACGGGTTTCCGCCCCGCCCGGCGCCGGAGATTCAGCGGAGGCTGAGGCCCCCATCGACCACTACGACCTGCCCGGTCAGGTAGGGCGAGGCGGCCACGTCCACGATCGCGGTGGCGATGTCGTCCGGCTCGGCCGACCGCGCCAGCGGCGCCCGCTCGCTCATGGCGTCGTGGATCGGGCCCCAGGCCGCAGTCCACGGCGTGCGCACCAGCCCGGGCGCGACGGCGTTGATCCGCACCTCGGGCCCGGTCACGTTCGCGAGCAGGGCGGTCAGGTGGTTGAGGGCGGCCTTCGAGGCCGCGTAGGGGATCGAGCTGCCGGTCGGTCGCACGCCGGCGACCGACGTGACGTTGACGACGGCCCCGTTCCCGCTGGCCCGCAGGTGCGGCATCGCCAGCCTCGTCAGCCGGAAACTGCCGAGGACGTTGACCTCGAAGATGCGGCGGAAGATGTCGTCGGTGACGGCGTCCAGGTCATGGTGGGCGATGACCTGGGTGATGCCGGCGTTGTTCACGAGCACATCGAGCCGCCCGTGCCGCTCGACCGTCTCCGCGACGAGCCGCTCGCAGGCGTCGGGGTCGCTGACGTCGGCGCGTATGTACTCGCCCCGCTTCAGGCCCGCGGCCACCGCCTCGCCCGCCTCCACCGACGACGACGAGTTGACGACGACCTGCGCACCCTCGGCGTCGAATGCCCGGGCGGCCGCCTCGCCGATCCCGCTGGACGAACCGGTCACCACGACGACCTTGTCCTCGAAACGTCCCACGACCGCTCCTTCCGACCGGCCCCCTCAGGCCGGGCCCGGCGATGTTGGCACGTCGCGCAGCGCGCGTGGCGTGGTCGGTGGCGGCTCCGCAGGCACGGGCCGGGGGCGTCGCGAGGGGGTTCCGGGGGGCAACTAGCGTCGCCACGAGTGCAGATCGTCTTTGTCGACGGTGGGGACCGTCGGCGCGAACTCGACGTGCGCGTGAACAACCCGACTGCCACGGTCGACGACCTCGCGCGGGCGCTCGACCCGGTGTCGGGGGAGGGGCGGCCGCTGGTGATCGGCGAGCGGCCGGCCGACCGGGACTTCGCGCTCGCCGAGGCCGGGCTGCACGAGGGCGCCGTCGTCCGGTTCGCCGATCCGCCGTCGCGGACGGTCGGGCGGGTCCCCTCGCTGGCCGACCGGTTGGCGCCGCCACTGCCCCCGGGTGCCGTCGCCCCGCCGCCCCGAGCCGACCTCCCGTCCGGTGCCGTGGCGCTGGTACCGCGGGCTGACCTCCCGCTCGGCGCCGTCGCCCCGCCGCCGAGGGCCGACCTCCCGCCGGGTGCCGCCCCGGCGCCGCGGCCTGACCTCCGGCCCGGTGCTGGCGCCCCGCCGCCCCGCCCCGACCTCGCCGCCGGCGTCGGTGCCGCGCCCGTCCGCGAGCTGGTCGTCGTGGGGGGACTCGACGCCGGCCGTCGCTTCCCCCTCGCGCCCGGCACGGCGGTCGTGGGGCGGGCTCCCGGGTGCGAGATCGTCCTGGGCGACACGACGCTCTCCCGCCAGCACGCCCGGTTCGACGTGACGGAGAAGGGCGACGTCACCGTCGTCGACCTCGAGTCCCACAACGGCACGTGGGTCGGCGACCGTCCGGTCATCGACCCCGAGCCGCTTGCCGAGGGCGCGACCGTGCGGCTGGGCGCCCTCGACGTCGAGGTCCGCCGGCCGCGCAGTGACGACCGGCCCGTGGCGACCGACCCGCTGCGCCACACGACCGGCGCGGGCACGATCCCGTTCAACCGCCCACCCCGCCCGGCGCCTGCGGCCCCGGCCGCCGAGCTGCGGTGCCCGAAGCCGCCGCAGGTCAACCAGGCCAAGGTGCCGTTCTCGATCCTCAGCACGCTCACGCCGCTCCTGCTGGCCGGGGTGATGTTCGCGATCTCCCAGTCGCCCCAGATGCTGATGTTCGCCGGCCTGACACCGATCATCGGGGTGGCCAATGTCATCGACGGCCGGCGCAAGGGCCGTCGGTCCGAGCGCAAGGAGCGGACGCGCTTCCAGCGCGACCTCGACGACTTCCGCGACAGGCTCGGCGCGCAGGCCGACGACGAGCGGACCCGCCGGGACGCCGCCAGCCCCGACCCGGCCGAGATCACCCGGCGGGCGGCGGTGCCCAGCACCACGCTGTGGGAGCGGCGCCCCGGCCACGGCGACTTCCTCTTCCTGCGGGCCGGGGTCGGCGACGTGACGTGGGCACCGCCGATCGGCGCGCCCGGGGTCACGGCCGAGGTCCCGCCGGAGCTGCAGGCGCTGCTGGATACGGCCACCGGACTGCCCGACTCGCCGATCGGGGTCGATCTGTCGGACGGCGGCGTCGTCGGGATCGTCGGGGAGCGCGCTGCGTGCCTGGCCCTCGCCCGGTCGCTGCTGTGCCAGGCGGCGACCCTCCACGGTCCTGCCGACCTGCCGGTCATGGTGCTCGCGGCCGCCGAGGCCGTGGCCGACTGGGACTGGGCCAAGTGGCTGCCCCACACCCGTGACTCCTCCGGCGCCAGCCGGCTGCTGTCCGGCGATCCCGAGCTGTCGACGCGGATGGTCGAGGCCCGCATCAAGGCGGCCGGGCCCCGGGACCGGGCCGGCCGGTCGCCGTCGGGCGGCCGGGCGGTGGGACCCACGCTGCTGGTGGTCGTCGACGACGAGACGCTGACCGAGGGCCGGCGGTCGCCGACCCGGGCGCTGCTGCGCGGCGAGGCCGGGCTGGTCGCCGGCATCGTGGTGGCCTCGACCGTCGACCGCCTGCCCGCGGTGTGCACCACCGTCGTCGAGATGCCCGATCCGGACGGCGGGGCCGACCTGACGCTGCCCCAGCGGGGCGAGCGGGTGCTCGGCATCCAGCCCGCCGGGATGGCCGACGACGTGGCCCGGGACTGCGCCCGGGCCCTGGCCCGGTTCGAGGATCCCGAGCTGGAGATCGTCGGCGCCGGGCTGCCGGCCACGATCCGCCTGCTGCCGCTGCTCGAGCTCGAGCAGCCCACGCCGGAGGCCGTGCTCGCCCGCTGGCGCTCGGGCGGTCCCGACCCCAGGCCGGCGGGGCCGGTCGGGGTCTCCGAGGACGGGGTGTTCTCGGTCGACTTCGTCGCCGACGGGCCGCACGGCCTGGTCGGGGGCACGACCGGCGCCGGCAAGTCCGAGCTGCTGCGGACGCTGGTGGCATCGCTGGCGGCGAGCGTCGATCCCGATCACCTCACGTTCGTCCTGATCGACTTCAAGGGCGGCAGCGCGTTCGACGAATGCGCCCGGCTGCCCCACACGGTGGGCATGGTCACCGACCTCGACGAGCACCTGGCCGAGCGCGCCCTGCGCTGCCTCGAGGCCGAGCTTCGCTTCCGCGAGCGGCTGCTGCGGGACGCCGGGGCGATCGACCTGTCCGACTACCTGCGCAAGGGGGCCGACGAGGCCCTGCCCCGGCTCCTGGTCATCATCGACGAGTTCGCGACGCTGAAAGCCGAGCTGCCCGACTTCATCGACGCTCTCGTCGGGGTGGCGCAGCGCGGCCGCAGCCTGGGGGTCCACATGCTGCTCGCCACCCAGCGGCCCCAGGGCGCCATCAACGAGAACATCAAGGCGAACACCAACCTGCGCATCGCCCTGCGGGTCCAGGAGGCCAACGACTCGCGCGACGTCATCGACGTGTCGGACGCGGCCGCGATCCCCCGGGGGGCGCCCGGGCGCGCCTACGTACGCCTGGGGCCGAACGAGGTCGTGGCCATCCAGTCGGCGCTCTCGACCGGGGCGCGCGGCGAGGCGGCGCTGGCGCACGTGGACGTGGCCCCGTTCGTCTTCGGGCCCGAGCCTCGGCGGCCCGCGCCGCCCGCGCCGGTGCCGCCCGATGGCGCCGGTGCCGCGGACGTTGCGGGCGAACCGGGCGGCGAGGTGACCGACCTCACGCTGCTCGTGGCCGCGATCGACGGTGCGTTCGCCCGCAGCGGCCGACCGCGGCCCCGGCGTCCGTGGCCCGACCCGCTGCCCGGCGACGTCGACCTCGATGCGCTGATCGAGTCGGCACGCGATCCCGACGGTGGCCGACCGGACTTCACGCCGGTCGCCCTGGCCGACGATCCCGAGGCGCAGACCCAGTACCCGGTCGGGTGGAGGCGCAGCGACGGCAACCTCATCGTGTACGGCCTGAACGGCAGCGGCACGACGACCACGCTCGCCAGCCTGGCGCTGGCGCTGGCCCGGACGTGCCCGCCGGACGAGCTCCACCTCTACGCGCTCGACTTCGGCGCCGGCGAGCTGACCGCGCTCGAACCGCTGCCGCACGTGGGCGGCGTGATCGTCGCGGGGGAGCGCGAGCGCCAGACCCGGCTCATCCGCATGCTGCGAGCCGAGCTGGACCGGCGCCGCGAGATGGGCGCCGCCGCGGTGCGCTCCGAACCGGTCGTCGTCACGCTGGTGGACGGCTGGAGCACCTTCGTGGCCGAGTACAACGACCTCGGCGGCACCGCCCTGTGGGAGGCGTTCACCCGGGTGTTCGCCGACGGTCCCGAGGTCGGCCTGTACACGGTCGTGGCGGCCGACCGGTCGTCGGCGGTGACAGGGGCGCTGGCCTCGCTCGTGCGCCAGCGGTGGGCGCACCGTCTCGCCGACCGGTCCGACTACGGGCTGCTCGGCATCCGGGGCGCGGCCGTGCCCGAGATGGTTCCGGGACGGGCGCTGGTCGGCGGCACCGGACAGGTCCTCCAGGTCGGCCGGCCGGCGGACGGCGTGTCGGCCGCGGCCGTTCGGGTGGGGGCCTGTTGGCCGCCCGGATCGCGGGCGCCGGTGCGGGTCGACACGCTGGCGACGCGGCTGCGGATCGACGACCTCGGAGCACAGGCGCAGCTCGATGCGCGACCCTGGACCGTGCCGATCGGGATGGCCGAGCGGACACGGGCGCCTGCGGCGCTGGTCGCCTATCAGGGTGAGCACGCGCTGATCACCGGGCCGGCGCGGTCGGGGCGGAGCACGGCCCTGCTCACGGTGGCGGCCGCGTGCCGGGCCTGCTGCCCGCGGATCCGGGTGGTGGCGGTGGCCGGTCCGCGCTCGCCGCTGGCGACCGATCCCCTGGTCGACGTGGCGCTGCCGCCCGGGCAGGTCGGCGAGCGGCTCGCCGATCTGGCCGCGCCGGTCCCGCCCGACGAGGCCGCGGCCGCCGGTCGGGACCCGCGGGTCCTCGTGCTCGTCGACGACGCCGAGGCGATCGACGACATGGGTGGCGTGCTGGAGCGGCTGGCGACCGCCGACCGGCCCGACCTGCTGTTCGTCGCGGCGGGACGGAACGACGGGGTGCGCACGGGCTACTCGCACTGGACCCGGCCGCTGCGCCGGTCGAAGCTCGGCGTCCTGCTCCGCCCGGACGTCGACCTCGACGGCGACATCCTGGGCGCCGCCATCCCCCGCCGGGCCCCTGTCGCGATGGTCGCGGGGCGGGGCTACATCGCGGCCGGCGGGGACGTGGATCTGATCCAGATCGCCGTGCCGCGGTGATCGTCCGAGGAACTGCGAAAAACATGGGGAGTGACGTAAACGCGTCAGACGCATTCGCTAGGATGTTCGGCGCGGGCATATTGCTGGGTTGGGCCGGCCTCCTTCGGAGCCGGCCTTTTTCATGTCCAAGGAGCTGACATGGGCCAGGGAGTGGTCAAGTCCACCACCGAGGCGATCACCGCCATCGACAACATGAAGAAGACCATCAACGGCGGGCTCGTCGAGAGCATCACGTCGTTCGTCGGCTACGGCGACAGCCTGAACCCCGAGAACTTCGCGGGGAACGCCGCGGACGCGTTCTACACCGAGTGGCCCGACACCAAGGCCGCGCTCAATTCGGCGATCGAGCGGTTGAACGGCATGAGCGACGACATCATGACCGTCAACACCAACGTTCAGACCGCCGGCGGCAACTCGCTGTAGCCGATCCGTTCGCGGGTGGCCGGCACCAGGTGCCCTGATTTCCTATGGAGGATCGGGTGCCGAGGCCCGCGGTAGAACTCCAAGATGCCTTCCGTCGGCGAGTACCACCTCGAGCGCCAGATCGGCGCCGGGGCCGCCGGTGCGGTCTGGAAGGCCCGACAGCCGGGGCCGGTGCCCCGGGTCGTCGCCCTGAAGCGGCTGCGTGCGGGCAGCGGGGCGCTCGACCTCGCGCGCATGCGGCGCGAGGCCGAGGTGCTCAGCGACCTGGACCACCCGCACATCGTCCGGGTGCTCGAGGTGGTGCCCGACGGCGACGGCGTCGCGTTGGCGATGCAGTTTGCGCCGGGTGGGTCGCTCGAGGACCTCCTGCTCGAACGGACGAGCCTGGCCCCGGGTGAGGTCGTGGCCGTGGCCGCCCCGATCGCCGACGCGCTGGCCTCTGCGCACCGGCGTGGCGTGTTCCACGGGGACGTCAAGCCGGCCAACGTGTTGTTCACATCCGACGGCGAGCCGCTGCTCGGCGATTTCGGCGTCGCCCGGACGCTCGGCCGCATCACCGGCGACCACATCGGCGGGACGCCGGAGTACCTGGCCCCCGAGTTGCTCGACGGCGCCCAGCCCGACCGCCGGGCCGACGTCTACTCGCTGGCCGTCGTCTGCTACCGGGCGCTGGCCGGAGTGCCGCCCTTCACCGGCGCCGCGCCGCTGGCCGTTGTGCGGGCCGCCCACCGGGGAGCCCACCGCCGGCTGGAGACCGTGCTCGGGGTCCCGCGGCCGCTCGCCCGTGCGGTCGAGCAGGCGATGGACCGCGACCGGTCGCGGCGCTTCGGCTCGGCCGATGGGCTCGCCCGGGCGCTGCGGGCGGCGGTTCCGCCGGCGTCGGTGGCGCTGCCGGGTGTCGCCTCGACCGGGCGGCCCCCCGTGGCGGGGGGGCCCGGCGAGGGGTTGACCCGGACGTTCGGGCCGCGACCTCCGCGGCGCGAGCCGGTCGAACCGCTCGCCCCCCGCCGGCGGCGGCCGGTGGTCGTGGTGGGCGCGATCCTGGCCCTGGGTGCAGCGCTGTTGATCGGGGTGCTGGTCACTGCCGACGGCGACGGTGGCGGTGGCGCGGGGGACTGTCCCCGGGAGGCCGAGCCGACCCCGTCGGACGATCGCCAGGTCGTGGTCGGTGACGTCGACGGCCGGGGGTGCGCGACCTATGGCGTGTACCAGCTCCGTGCGCTGGCGGGCGGCACCCAACGGATGGTGCTCACCATCGCCATCGACGGGGACCGGAAGAACATCGACCTCGGCGAGCCCGGCGACCGCCTCCTGCTCGGCGACTGGAACTGCGACGGCGTCGACACGCCCGCCGTCTATCGGGCGACGCTGGGGGCGGTGCAGTACTTCGACGTCTGGCCGTCCGAGGACTCGCCCTCGTACCTGCCCAGCCGCAGCGAGGCCGCACCGGCCGGCGCCGCGCCGTCGCTGTCGGCGGGCGACGGGCACGACGTCTGCGATCGGGTCGTCGTCGTGCCGGCCGGCTGAGCGCCAATCGGTTCCCCGCAGATTCCCCGACGGATTCCCCACCGAGGCGACCCCCGGCGCGTCGTTCGATGGGTCAATATCTAAAGGCTGGCACCGGTGGCCCGGGTCGTCGCGGGTCGTCGCGGCGCCGCGGGCGGACGACGGTGCGCTCGACCCCCGCGGGTGCCGGTGCATCGACGACGAGCACGCGTGACGCAGGGGAGGAGTGTCCACATGCCAGAGCCGCACGGGCGCCGCGCCGCCGACGTGGGCCGAGGGCTGCTCGCGCTCGTCGCCACGACCGCACTCGTCGCGGGCGTCCCGGCTGCCCTCGCGCTCGGGGTCGGCTCGCCGCTGCCCGCTCGCCCGCCGACGCCGGGCGCCGCCGTCCGGGCGCTCGGCGCGGGCGATCTGCCCGACGCCTTCGTCGTCACCGTGCTCGCCCTCGCCTGCTGGCTGCTGTGGTGCGAGCTGACCGTCTCCCTCGCCGTCGAGGCAATGGCGTACCGGCGGGGGCGTCGAGCCGGCCGCATCCCGCTCGCCGGCGGCGTCCAGCGCGGCGCGTCCGGTCTCGTCGCCCGCATCGCGCTGCTCCGCACCCTCGTCGCCCGGCGGCCCCGCGCCCAGGTCTCGGAGCTGCCGGTGGACCTCGCGGCGGCACACCGGCCGGCGGCCTGGGTCCCCGCCGCCTGGGCGCCGGCCGCGGATGCGGCGCAGGCCGCGCCGCCCCCCGCCGCGACCGTGCCGTCGTCGCTGCCGACCTACGCCGTGCGGCACCGCGACACGCTCTGGGACATCGCCGAGCGCCACCTGCGCGACCCCTTCCGGTGGCGGGAGATCTTCCAGCTCAACGACGGCCGGGTCCAGGCGGACGGCGGCCGGCTGACCGATCCCGACGTCCTGCGGGCGGGGTGGCGCATCGACCTACCGGCCGACGCGACCGGTCTCGACCCGCGGTCCGTTTCCGACGACGCCGCATCTGTCGACCACGAGCCGGCGCCGACCGCGGAGCGAGCGGTGACCTTCGCCGCGCGGTCCGGCGACCCCCGTCACGACTAGGAGTCCCCGATGGTCTCGACCGTTCCTCCTCGCACCCCGCTGGCCCCCGACCGCCCCGGGCCGACGCTGGTCCCGGGCGCCGGGCGCCAGCGGCGCTGGTCGCTGGCGCTCGTGGCGGTGCTCGTCACGCTCGGCTCCGCGCTGGGGTTCGTGATCCTGTGGATGAACGCGGGCGGCCGACAGCCGGTCCTCGCCCTGGCCGACGACGTCCAGGCGGGCGAGCTGATCCAGGCGGACGACCTGCAGGTGGTCCGGGTGTCGTTCGGGACCGGGATCACCCCGGTCGCCGCCTCGGCGCAGGACCAGGTCGTCGGCAAACCGGCCACGGTCGACCTCCTCGCCGGAACCCTGCTCACGGCCGAGGCGATCGGCGACGACGGCGGGCTCGACACGGAGACGGCCGTCATCGCCATCCCCGTTCCCCGCAACGAGCTCCCGTCTCCCGACCTCGCCCGGGGCGACAACCTGGTCCTCTACCGCACCACCGACGGCAGCGACGAGGACGCGCAACCGAGCGAGATCGGCACCGGCCGGGTCGTGGCGGTCGACGTCGACGAGGACAGCTCCTCGTCCGACGTCGGGGTGTCGGTCAAGGTCGACCGGAGCATCCTCGGCGAGGTCGCCGACGCGATCGGGGACGATCAGGTCTACACCGCCATCGTCCCGAGCGGGGGCTGACCGGCGGATGGGCACGATCGCCTTCGCCTCGGCCAAGTCGTCACCGGGCGTGACGACGACCATCGCCGCGCTGGCCGCGGCGTGGCCGGCCGACCGCGACGTCTTCGTCGCCGACCTGGACCCGGCGGGCGGGGACCTCATGGTCCGGTTCGACCTGGCGGCCGAGCCCGGGCTCGTGAGCCTGGCCGCCGCCGGGCGGCGGGACCTGCGGCGGGAGACGTTCCTGGCCCACACGCAAGCCCTGCCGTTCGAGCAGCCCGACGGTGCGCTGCGGCGGGTGCTCTTGGCGCCGGTGGCGGCGGACCAGTCGGCGGCGGCGCTCGCGACCCTGCGGACCGCGCTGCTGCCGGTGCTCGGCGCGCTGGGTGGCGACGTGCTGATCGACTGTGGCCGTCTCGACCCGGGATCGCCGGTCACCGAGGTCGCGGCCGGCGCCGACCTCCTGGTGCTGGTCGCGCGGCCGGTGCTGAGCGAGGTCCACCACCTGGCCACCCGGCTGGCGGGCCTCCACCCCCGGGCGCTGTCGCTGGTGACCATCGGCGACCAGCCGTACCCGGTCACCGAGGTGGCGACCGCGGTCGGCGCTACGGCGCTGGGAACGATGCCACTCGACCCCCGCGCCGCCCAGGCGCTGGCGAGCGCCCGCCCGGGGACGCTCAAGAACCTGCGCCGATCGCCGCTGCTCCGGGACGCCCGGGCCGTCGCCGAGGGACTCGCCGCCTGGCTGGGCCCGCTGCCGACGCCGACCGACGAGGCCGGCCGGGCGCCGGCGCCCGGCGTGCCGCCGGGGCCGGGAGCGCCGCCCCCGCCGCCGTCCGCACCGGCGCCGCTGAACGCGCCGCCCCCGATCGGCCCGCCGCCGGTTGCGCCGCCGTCCGCAGCGTCGCCGCTGAACGCGGCGCCGATCGGCCCGCCGCCGGTCGGCCCGCCGCCGTCGTCCGCGCCGCTGCCGGTTCCGCCGCCGCCGCCCGCGCCGCCGGCGCCGTCTGCCTCCGAGCCGGGGGCGTCCGCGGTCCTCCCGCCGGTCGCGCCGCCGTCGGCACCGTCGCCGCCGGTCGCGCCGCCGGCTCCCTCGGCCTCCGGGGTTGACGCGTCGGCGGGCGCCGGCGCGATCCCCGGGGCCAACGGGCATGAGCGGACGCCCAAGCACTTCCGGCGGTCCGATGGGGAGGCGCGGCGGTGAGCCCCGGGAACCCCGTCACGCCCGACCACAAGCCGCTCGTGCGGGAGTTCCGCCGTGAGGTGGCCGACCAGCTCACCGAGCGCCTGCGGGCGGACGACGTCGACGATCGGCCGCGGATGTCGGCGGCCGACCAGCGGCAGTTCGGCCGGCAGTTGATCAACCGGCGGCTCGAGGCCTACGCCCGGGAGCAGTTGGAGGACGGCCGGGAGCCGCTCTCGTTCGAGGACGAGACCGCGCTGGCCCAGGCCATCCACGACGCCCTGTTCGGCCTGGGGGCCCTCCAGCCGCTGCTCGACGACGAGTCGATCGAGAACATCGACGCCAACGGGTGCGACGACGTGTGGATCACCCGGGCCGACGGGAGCAAGCATCGGGCGCCACCCATCGCCGACAGCGACGACGAGCTGATCGACACCCTGCGGATGACGGCCGCCCGGGTGGGGCTCACCGAGCGGCGGTTCGACAACGGGGCGCCCTCCCTCAACCTCCAGCTCCCCGACGGCAGCCGGCTGTTCGCCGTGATGGCGGTGACCGCCCGGCCGTGCGTGGCGATCCGGCGCCACCGGTTCCCCAAGGTGTTCCTCGACGACCTGGTGGGGCTCGGCTCGATCGACCTGGCCCTGCGCGAGTTCCTCGCCGCCGGGGTGCGGGCCCGCAAGAACTTCATCATCTGCGGGGGCGTCGACGCCGGCAAGACGACCCTCATGCGGGCGCTGCTCAACGAGGTCGGGCCCCACGAGCGGCTGGTCACGATCGAGGACAACCTCGAGCTCGGACTCGACCGCTACCCCGACCTCCATCCCGACGTGGTCGCCCTCGAGGCCCGGGAGGAGAACGTCGAGGGCGAGGGGGCCATCGACCTCGCCACCCTCGTGCGCTGGGGCCTGCGGATGAACCCCGATCGCGTCATCGTGGGCGAGGTCCGGGGCCACGAGGTCATCCCGATGCTCAACGCGATGAGCCAGGGCAACGACGGCTCGATGTGCACGGTCCACGCCAACTCGTCGTCCGGCGCGTTCGGCAAGCTGGCGATGTACGCCGTGCAGTCGCCCGAGCGGCTCAACCTCGAGGCCACCAACCTCATGGTGGCCAACGCCATCAACTTCGTCGTGCACATCGGCTCGGCGATCGGTGGCGGGCCGGGCGAGCTGCGGCGCTTCGTCTCCTCGGTGCGTGAGGTGGTCGGGGCCGAGGGCCCGCTGGTGATGTCGAACGAGATCTTCCGCCCCGGCCCCGACCGGCGAGCCGTGCCCTCGGCGCCGCTGCGGGATGCCACCCTCGGCGAGCTGGCCGCGGTCGGCTTCGACCACCGGGTGCTGATGCGGCCCGAAGGCTGGTGGAACTGAGCGCGGCGGCGCGGCCCGCGGCCGGGATCCCGGGCGCGGCCGCCTTCCTCGACCAGCTCGCCCGGTGCCTGGTGCCGGCGTGCGACCCGGCGGTGGTGGCGGCCGTCCTCGCCCGGGCGTCGGCCGGCTACACCACCGCCCGCGGCCGCGACGGCCGCCGGGCGAGCGCGATCACGCCGTCCGGCGTGCCGTTCGAGGCGAGCGTCACCGGCGGCGACGGCCGCCTCGACCCGGCCCTGCGCTACACGACCGAGGCCGGCACCGGGCTGCCGTTCTTCGGGCCCCGCCTGGCCGCCCAGCGGGCCGCCCTGGACGACCTCGTGGCCTTCCTCCCGGCGCCGGCCCTGGCGGCCGCCGGCGAGCTGGCCGCCTTCGCCGCCGTCCTGTTCCCGGATCCCGGGGCCGTGCCGGCCCGCACCCGCTTCGCCACGACCGTCGGCGTCGTCCACACGGCCGCCGTCCCGGCCGGCGTGGCCGGGCTCAAGCTGTACGGCAACCTCACGGCCGAGCCGGACGCGCTCGGCCGGCTGGCCGCCGCCGACGACCGGATCGCCGCCCTGGCGGCCGTCGTCGAGGGCCTGCCGTTCCTGGCGCCCGCCTTCGCGACGCGTGAGGTGGACGCCGCCGGGCGGGTGGGCCACAAGCTCTACCTCCGTACGGCTACCGCGACCGGAGCCGCCCTCAGCCTCCTGGCCCGCCGGTGCGGGGGCGACGCGGGCGCCCTGCTCGCCGACCTGGACGCCGGCGGCGTCGACGTCGCCCGCGCCCGCGACAAGGGGCCGCTGGCGCTGCATCGCGTGCGTTTCGGCCCCGGCCGGCGGCGGCGACCCCGCGCTGTCGATCCACCTGACGGCGAAGGGACTCGGCCTGGCCCCCAAGCCGATGGCTGCGCTGGCCCGCGTGCTCGCGTCGGCGCCACGACGGCTCGACCGCCGGCGTCGACGCGCTCGACGCCGCGGCCGCCGTGGCGGGCGGCGGGTGGTGCGCGACCGTGGTCGGCGTCGGGCTCCCGCCCGGCGGCGGCGTCGGGAAGGTGAACCTCTACGTCGCCCCGGGGCGGCGACTAGCCGGAGTGCTCGAACTCGGGGTGGATCGGGTCGCGGGTGACCGCGAACTCGGGCCCCTCGGGCACCGGCGGATCCTCGGGCGGCGCGCCGTGGTCGTCCTCGCCGACGACCCACTCGCCGGCGTTCTCGCCCCAGGAGTCCTCGTCCTTCTCGTGCTGGACGTAGCGGGCGAAGTTGATGCGGTCCTGCTCGCCCCGCGCTTCGGACCAGCGCGTGGCGAACAACCCCGCCAGCGCCGCGAGGCCGTCGGCGACCGTGGCCGCGTCGGAGCCTTCGGTCGTCATCCGGGTGTCGAAGGCGTCCCGGTGGCCGCCCTCCCATCCGTCGACCGCGAGGCCCGCCTCGGTGGCCCGCGCCTCCTGCTTCGCCCTGACCACGCCGGCCAGCGACGTGAGGTCGCGCGCCGCCTGCAGGGCCTCGTCGTAGGCGAAGACGACGTTCTCGCTGCTGGCCGAATAGCCCCCCATGCGGGACAGACGTGTAGGCGCCCGCGGACACATCTCCGGCGCGGCTCGCTACCGTCCGTGCGACACGTTCGGATCGCGGGTGCCCGGGTCGATCGGGTGCCCGCATGGGGAGGAAAGGCACGCCGACATGACCGCACGCATGCGCGCGCCCGTGATGCTGGCCGCCGTCGCCGTCGCCGTCGGCCTCGGCGGGCTGGCCGCGTGCGCCGCCGGCAGCGGCCGCGCGACCGACGACCTGGGCGGGAAGGTGGACGACGCGGCGGCGACCGGCCTCACGGCGCCCGACTCGCCGGAGGCGCTCGCCGTCGCCGCCTACAACGACAGCTGGGCCGAATCCTTCCGCGCCCTCGACCCCCCGCAGGAGACGCCGGAGCTCAGCCAGCTCATGACCGGCGAGGCCCTGGGCGAGCGGCTGGCGACCATCACGACCCGGGCCATGGAGGGCCACCGGGTCGAGGGCTCGATGGTGACGCACCCGCACGTCGTCTCGGGCAGCTCGACCGAGGTCGTGCTCGACGACTGTGCGGTGGAGAACTCGGTGGAGTACGACGCCGACGGCCAGGTGGTCGACCCGGCGGACAACGTGACCTACAACTACCGGGTCACGGTGGTCAACGAGGACGGTGCCTGGAAGGTCTCCGACTTCGAGCTGCGGGACGAGCCGTGCACGCCCGAGTGAGGCTGGTGGCCGCGCGGCTGGCGGTCGCCGCCGCCGTGCTGCCGACCCTGGTGACGCCGGCCCTCGCGCCGCCGGCCGCCGCCGACGTCGGTCCCGGATCCGGCAACGGCGGCTCGAACACCGGCGGGCGCTTCAGCGCGTGGGCGTGGTACGTGGCCGCCGGGGGTGACGACGGCGCGATCCAGACCTCGGACACCTGCGACCTGCCGCTGGCGCCCCTCGAGGACGCGCACTACGAGTACTTCGTCACACATTCGGTGTATGGCGACGAGACGATCGTGTCGTACGTCTGCGTCGGCGCCCTCCTGCGCCAGATGCACCCCGAGGGCATCCCGGCGCTGGAGGGGTCGGAGCGCGACCTCCTCGACGTCATCTGGAGCGGGCCGGTCACCCCGATCTCGCTCGACGACCTCGTGGCTCACGCGGTCGCCACGCTCGATCCCGACCCGCCCACGATCGAGACCGATCTGCTCCCGGGGGTCGACGGCATGGTGAACCTGCCCGTGCGCTTCACCCTGACAGGCGACCTCGGCGTGCCACCGGGCGAGGCCGCCCGCAACGGTCCGGTCGTCGTCCGGGTCAGCGCCGTGCCCGACCCCGCCTTCCCACCCGTCTGGCACACCGGCGACGGGCCCCCGGCGTGCGCCGACGACGACGGGCCCGGCGTCTGCACGCACAGCTACGCCCGGTCGTCCAACGGGCAACGGCACGACGGGCTGCCTCGCAACCACTACCGCGTCACCGCCGGCATCACCTACCTCGGCCACTACGACGTGTTCGTCGGCGGCGTGCTCATCGCCGGCGCCGACATCGGCGACGTCGTGCGCACCGCCGAGCTCCCGCTGGCGGTCGACGAGGCGCAGGCGATCAACACGCGGGGCTGACGGCGTTCATCCGGGCGACACGTTCGCCCGACAAATGTTTGTTCGAGGCCGCGGACACATCCGCGACGCGGGCCATTACATTCCGTGACGACACGTCAGGATCGCGGGCGGCCGGCTGAGTGGGGCGCCCGCCTGGGGAGGAAGAGCACGCCGAGATGACCGCACGCACGCGCGCGCCCGCAGCCCTGCCCACGGCCCTCGCCGTCGCCGCGCTGGTCGCGGTGGCCGCGGTCGTCCTGGCGCTCCGCGCGCCGGCGGCCGGCGCGGACATCGGCGACGAGAGCGGCGGGACGAACGCCGGCGGCAGCTACAGCGCCTGGGCCTGGTACACGGCGGCCGGGGGCAGGGATCCGGTGACCACGCCGGACGACTGCACCCTG
The DNA here is from genome assembly GCA_963830865.1 of uncultured Acidimicrobiales bacterium. Taxonomy (GTDB): domain Bacteria; phylum Actinomycetota; class Acidimicrobiia; order Acidimicrobiales; family VFJN01; genus ZC4RG19. Next base: position 704,091 of record CAWHNU010000009.1, read on the forward strand.
GAGGACCCCGAGACTGCGGACCAGCCCGCGCACTGGGAGTACGAGGTCCACGAGTCGCTGACGCCGGGCACGTTCACGGTGTCGTACGGCTGCACCGCCGAGCTGCTCCACGACCGCCAGTTCAACCAGATCGGCGGGTTCAACGACTGGCAGCTCTACGACAACCTGTGGACCGTCTCCGTCACGCCCGCCCCGATCGACGACCTGGTCGCCCGGGCGATCGCCACGCTCGACCCGACGCCGCCCACCATCGCGACCGACCTGCTCCCCGGGGTCGACGGGCTGGTGCGCGTGCCCGTCGAGTTCCGGCTGGACGGGGACCTCGGGCCCCAGAGCGGCGTCGCGGCGTCGAGCGGCCCGATCAGCGTGGTCCTCACGGCCACACCGGACGCCAACGTGCCGATCGTCTGGCACACCGGCGACGGGCAGTCGCCGTGCGAACCCACCGACGCCAGGGGCTTCTGCACGCACGACTACGGCCGGTCGTCCTTCGGCCAGCACCACGAGGGCCTCCCGAACCACCACTACCGCGTCACCGCCGGCATCACCTACCTGGGCCACTACGACGTGATCGCCAACGGCACGGTGGTCGCCAGCGCCGACATCGGCAACGTCGACCGGACGGTCGCGTTCGGCCTCGCGGTCGAGGAGGCCCAGGCCGTGAACACGAGGGGCTGAGGAGGCCGAGGCCGGGCGATGGCGATGATCGCGGGGCTGCTGGGCGCGTGCTTCGCCCTCGGGCTGGTGACGTTCCTCGTCGCCATGCGGCCCGTCGCGCCCGAGGAGCGCCCGCCGCCCCGGCAGAGGCCCGGGCTCACCCTGCCCAAGCTGACGCTGCGGGTGGTCCTGGGCCTGGTGGCGGCCGCGGTGGCCGGTGCCCTGACCCGCTGGCCGATGGCCGCCGTGCTGTTCGGCATCGGCGGCTTCATGGCGCCGAGCATGGTGGGGGGCGGCGCGGCGCGGAAGGTCCAGCTGGCCCGGGTCGAGGCGATGGCCGCCTGGGCGGAGATGCTGCGCGACACGATGGCCGGCGCCGGCGGGCTGGAGCAGTCGATCCTCGCCACCGCGGTGGTGGCCCCGCAGCCGATCCGACCGGAGGTCGTGCGGCTCGCGGCCCGGCTGGAGCGCGAGCGCCTGGCCCCGTCGCTGCGCGAGTTCGCCGACGAGATCGGCGACCCGGCCGGCGACCTGGTGGTCGCCGCGCTGCTGCTCGCCGCCGACAAGAGCCCGAAACGGCTCGGCGACCTGCTGGGCCGCCTGGCGACCTCGGCGCGGGCCGAGGTGAGCATGCGGCTGCGGGTCGAGGCCGGCCGGGCCCGCACCCGCACGTCGGTGCGGGTCATCACCGCGTTCACGACCGGCTTCGCCATCTTCCTGCTCATGTTCAACCGGAAGTACCTCGACCCGTACGACTCGGCGCCGGGCCAGCTCGTCCTCGCGCTGGTGGGCCTGTGCTTCGGCGGGGCGTACTACTGGCTGTCGCGGGCGTTCCGGCACGAGGACGACGAGCGGCTCCTGCGCACGGAGGCGTTGGACTGGTGATCCTCCCGCTCCTGCTCGGTGCGCTCGCCGGCCTCGGCGCGGTGGTGTCGTGGCGGCTGATCTTCCCGCCGTCGCTCCCGCTGCAGGCGGCGATCGACCGGCTCCACCAGCGCACCCGGCTGGCCCAGATCACCACCAGCGACCAGGGCGACGACCTGTCCGACGTGCTGGGGCGGACCCTCGGTGCCTCGCTGGAGCGGCTGCTGCGCAGCCTCGGGCTGCGGTTCGACCGCGTGGAGGCGGACCTGCGGCTCACGGGGCGGACGCTCGAACAGCACCTGGCGCAGAAGGTGTTGCTGGCGATCTTCGGCCTGACCCTGCCCGTCCTGGTCGGGCTGACGTGGATCGTGGTCGGCATCGGCGTGTCGATCACCCTGCCCGCGGCTGTCGGCATCGCCCTGGCGGCCGTGTTCTTCTTCGCGCCCGATCTCGCCCTGCGGAGCGAGGCCGACGACCGCCGGACCCAGTTCAGGCATGCGCTCGGCTCGTTCCTCGACCTCGTCGTGATCTCGCTGGCCGGCGGCGCCGGCGTGGAGAGCGCGCTGCGCGACGCCGCGGGCATCGGTCGCGGCTGGGCGTACGCCCAGCTGCGCAACGCGCTCGACGTCACGACCCTGACCGGGGAGACGCCGTGGGCCGCGCTGGCCCGCCTCGGCGACGAGGTCGGCGTGTCCGAGCTGAGCGAGCTGGCGGCGAGCATCTCGCTGGCCGGCACCGAGGGCGCCCGGGTGCGGGACTCGCTGGCGATGAAGGCGTCCACGCTGCGAGAGCACGCCATGGCCGAGGCCGAGGCCGAGGCCGAGTCGACCACCGAGAAGATGGCCGTCCCCGTCGTGCTCCTGTTCCTCGGCTTCATGATCCTCATCGGCTACCCGGCATTCGACGCCGTGATGACCACCCTCTGACCACTCCGACCGACTCGAGGTCTCGCCATGAGCACATTCTTCGCACCGCTCACCCCGCTGCTCCTGCTGCTCCAGGTCACCTGGGCGCGCCTGCAGGCCAAGCGCGAGGACGACCGCGGCATCACCACCGAGGTGCTGATCATCACCGCCATCCTCGCCGCCGTCGCGCTGGCGGTGGTCGGGGGGATCGCCGCGGTGATCACGACCAAGGGCAAGGAGGTCGAGGGCAAGATCGGCCAGGCCGGGAATTGATGCGCGGCCGCCGACTCCGCGGCGACGACGGGGTGGCGACGACCGAGTTCGTCATCGCGGCGCCCGCGTTCCTGTTCATGCTGATGCTGATCGTGCAGGCCGGGCTGTGGTTCCACGGCATCAGCGTGGCCAGCGCGGCCGCGCAGGACGGGGCGCGGGCCGCCAGCCTGAAGGACGCGGATGTCGGCGTCGGCAAGACCGTGGCGGAGGACTTCTGCGCGGACCTCGCCCCCAACCTGTTGAGCGGCGTCAACGCGACCGCCAGCGAGAACGGCGACGTCGTGCGGGTGACGGTGAGCGCGCAGGTCGTGGCCGTGTTTGCGCTGCCCGGCGTCGATCTGAACCTCCCGGTCCACGAGACGGCCGAGCGCACGCGGGAGATCTTCCGGCCCGCCGGGACCCCGCCGCCGGCCCGGTGACGATGGCGGGCTCCCGACGTCGAGCGGCGGACGACGCCGGGACCGTGACCACCGAACTGGTCCTGGTCACGCCGCTCCTGCTCGCCTTCTTGCTGTTCGTGCTGCTGGCCGGCTACCTGACCGATGCGAAGAGCGACGTCGTCGGTGCGGCCGCCGACGCGGCGCGGGCGGCGTCGCTGCAGAACGACGCCGCTGCCGCCCAGACCCAGGCCGAGCGGGCGGCGCAGAGCACCGTGGCCGACGAGGGGATCGACTGCGTGGGCGGCCCGCAGGTCAGCGTGGACTTCGACGGGGGGGACGTCGACGGGCAGTTCGGGCCGGGCGCGATCGTCCACGTCCACGTCGAGTGCACCGTCGACTCCGGGAACATGTCGTTCATCGGGATCGTCGGGCCCCCGACGCTGAAGGAGGACGCGTGGGAGCAGGTCGACCTGCACCGCAGCTTCTGAGGGGGGACGACGACCGGGGGATGGTCACGGCCTTCGTCGTGATCTTCTCGCTGGCGCTCGTGTTCGTGGTCGGGCTGGTGCTCGACGGCGGACGCATGCTGAGCGCGCACCGCCAGGCGCGCGACGTGGCCGACGCCGCAGCCCGAGCCGGGGCGCAGGCCTTGGACGAGGACGCGGTCCGGCGCGGGGACGACATCGTGCTCAGTGCGAGCGATGCCCCGCAGGCGGCGTGCACCTTCCTGAGCCGGACGCCCTACGAGTGCGCCGACGCCGACATCTCCGTCGACGGGAACGAGGTCATCGTCCTCGTCCGCGGCACCGTGGACCTGGAGCTGCTGCCTGGGGCCTCGACTGCCGTCGAGGCCGAGGGTCGGGCCTGTGTGGCGATCGGGATCGACGTCAGCACCACCTGCTGACCGCGGCCCGCGCCGCCGGGGTCAGGCCGGCCCGCACGCCCGGCCCGGCAGGTCGCGGCCCTCGATCGTCACGAGCATCGGCGCGATCGTCGCGCGGGCCAGACTGTCGCCCGTGAGCGACGACCCCGACCTGGCGCTGGCGCTGCGGCTCGCCGACGAGGCCGACGCCATCACCCGGCCCGCGTTCACCGGGCGGGCCGTCGAGCACCGGCTCAAGGCCGACGGCAGCCCGGTGTCCGACACCGACCTCGCCGTCGAGCGGCGCATCGCCGACGTCCTGGCGGCCGAGCGGCCCGCGGACGGCCTGCTCGGCGAGGAGGTCGGGGCGCTCGGCCCGCCCGGCCGGCGCTGGATCGTCGACGGGATCGACGGCACCGTGGTGTTCGTCGCCGGCCGGCCGGGGTGGGCGACCGAGATCGCCCTGGAGGTCGACGGCGAGGTCGTCCTCGGGGTCTCGACCGCGCCCTCGCTGAACCTGCGCTGGTGGGCGGCCCGCGGCGCCGGCGCCTGGTGTTCGGCGGGCGGCGGCGACCCTGTGCGGCTGGCGGTCTCGGCCACCGGCGACCTCGCCGGCAGCCGCTACAGCGCCATCCCGCCACTCGCCGCGCTGGCGCCCGCGGGCCTCCGCCTCGCCGAGCGGCTGGGCGCGGCGGCCGCCGGCTACGCCGAGCCGACCGAGCACGGCGCGCTGCTCGTCGCCGACGGCCGGGTCGAGGCCTGCCTACAGGCCGGCGGTGGGCCCTGGGACTTCGCCGCGCTCGCGGTCATCGTGACCGAGGCCGGCGGCCGGTTCAGCGACCTGGCCGGCCGGCCCGACATCTACGGCGGCGGGCCGGCGCTGTTCTCCAACGGCCGCGTGCACGACGCCGTCCTCGCCGCTCTGGCCGGTGCCGGCGCCGGCGGGAGCCGGTGACGGGGTCGCACGTGCCCACGCTCGCCGTCACACCGTCGGCCGCCGCGTCCCTGGCCCGGGAGGTGCTCGGCGGCGACCCGACCGTGGAGCGCGTGCCCGTCGGCTACGGGAACCAGAACTGGCGGGTCGCGGCCGGCGGCCAGCGCTACGTGCTCAAGGTCGGTCCGCCCGACCTCGCCGGGAAGTGGACCGCCTCCCGGCGCGCCTACGACCTCGCCGCGGCCGCCGGGGTGCCGGTTCCCGAGATGGTCCACTTCGATGTGCGGCCCGACGCAATCGTCCGCATCTTCACCTGGGTCGACGGAACGAGCCCGGCGACCGTGGCCGACCGCCCCGACGCCGCCGCCCGGTTCGGGGCCGACCTGGGCGCGGCGGTGGCGGCCCTGCATACGGTGGCGCCGGGCGGGTTCAGCTCGCGGCTCGACGGATCCGCCCCCCGCTTCGGCCGCTGGCGGGACTACGTCGACCACCGGCTGGGCCAGATCCGGGAGCGGGCCCGGCGCAACGCGACCTGCGACGACGCCACCCTGGACCGGGCCGGCCGCGCCATCACCGTCCTCGCCGGCGAGGTCGACGACCGGGCCCGACCGGTGCTCGCCCATCGCGACCTGCACGCCGACAACCTGCTCGTCGACAGCGACGGGCGGCTGCTGGCCATCCTCGACTGGGACATGGCCGAGGCCTGGGACGCCGCCGCCGAGTGGTTCAAGCTGGACGGGCTGCTGTTCCCCGCGGTCCCCGGCGCCGCCGACCGGTTCTGGGCCGCCTACCGCCGCGTCCACGCCGACGACGACGCCTGGGAATGCCGCGCCCGGCTGGTCGACCTGATGGAGTCGCTCAACGTCCTCGCCAACGGCGTCAACGACCAGTCGAGCCCGGCCTGGGTCGGCTGGGGGCGGGACCGCCTCGACCGGCTGCTGGCGCTGTGACGCGCGGTTGGACGCCGCGGGCGCTACAACGGTGGTCATGAGCATGCGACCGCTGCAGGCCATCGTCCTCGCCGCCGGCCAGGGCACCCGCATGCGTTCGGCGCGTCCCAAGCCGCTGCACATGCTGTGCGGGCGCCCGCTGGTCCGCTACGTCCTCGACGCCGTCGCCGACTGCGACGCCGAACGGGCCGTGGTCGTCGTCGGCTTCGGGGCGAACCTCGTGGTCAAGACGCTGCAGGAGGATCCCGGTCCGGTGCCCCTCGAGTTCGTCGAGCAGCGGGTCCAGCGGGGCACGGGCGACGCGGTGGCGGTCGGCCTGACCGGGCTGCCCGACGACGGCGACGACGCCGACGACGGGGACGTGCTCGTGCTCCCGGGCGACACCCCGCTGGTCCGGCCCGAGACGCTGGCCGCCCTGGTGCTCGAGCACCGCCTGTCCGGGGCGGCGTGCACGCTGCTCACGGCCCACCTCGACGATCCCACCGGCTACGGCCGGGTCGTCCGCGACCGCGACGGCCGGGTGCGCCGCATCGTCGAGCACCGAGACGCCGGCGGCGCGGAGCTGGCCATCGACGAGGTCAACACGTCGATCTACGTGTTCCGGCGGGGCCTCCTGGCCCCCGCGCTGCGCCGCATCGCCCCCGACAACTCCCAGGCCGAGCTGTACCTGACCGACGTGATCTCCGTCCTCGCCGGCGCCGGCCACCCGGTGGTGTCGCTGGCGGCGGGGGACGCCACCGAGACCCAGGGCGTCAACGACCGATCCCAGCTGGCGGTGGCCGAGGCCGAGCTGCGCCGGCGCACCAACGAGCGCTGGATGCTCGAGGGCGTCAGCATCGTCGACCCCGCGGCCACCTACATCGACGCCGGCGTGCGCCTGGCCCCCGACGTCACCCTGTTCCCCGACACGCTGCTCCAGGGCGCCACGACGATCGGGGCCGGCAGCGAGATCGGGCCGGCGTGCCGCCTGGCCGACACGACCGTGGGCGAGCGGTGCCGGGTGTCCGAGACCGTCGCCTCCCGCGCCGAGATCGGCGACGACGCCGTGGTCGGGCCCTACGCGGTGCTCGAGCTCGGCGCCCGGGTGGCGGCCGGTGCCCGGACCGGTCCGTTCTACACTGGCGGCAACGGCTAGGCGGATGCCCGGCGCGAGCGGGGAGAGAAACTGGTCGATGGAGCTCGTCACAAAGAAGAAGCTGCACCTCCTGTCCGGGCGGGCCAACCTCCCCCTGGCCGAGGAGATCGCCGGCTGCCTGGGCGTGCCGCTGGGCGAGGCCAACCTCGACAACTTCGCCGACGGCGAGGTCCACTGCCGCTTCGGCGAGTCGGTGCGGGGCATGGACGTGTTCATCATCCAGAGCCACGGCGCCAACGGCACCATGTCGATCAACGACGCGATCATCGAGCACCTGGCGATGGTCGACGCAGCCAAGCGCGGGTCGGCCAAGCGCATCACCGCCGTGATGCCCTACTACGGCTACAGCCGCCAGGACCGCAAGGCCGAGGGCCGCGAGCCGATCACGGCCAAGCTCATCGCCAACATGTTCGCCGTGGCCGGGGCGTCCCGGCTGGTGTCGGTCGACCTGCACAGCGGCCAGATCCAGGGGTTCTTCGACCAGCCGTTCGACCACCTGGTCGCCATGCCGGTGCTGGTCGAGTACATCCGCGAGCACATGGGCGACGACATCGTCGTCGTGTCGCCCGACGCGGGACGGGTCAAGGTGGCCGAGCGCTACGCCAACGTCCTGCACGCCGACCTGGCCATCGTGCACAAGCGGCGGGTGCGGGGCGCCAAGAACACCGTCGAGGCCAAGGAGGTCGTCGGCAACGTGCAGGGCCGTACCTGCGTGCTGATCGACGACATGATCGACACAGCCGCCACGCTGTGTGCGGCAGCCGAGCAGCTCGTCGAGCAGGGCGCCAGCCAGGTGTGCGCGGCCGCGACCCACGGGGTGCTGTCGGGCCCGGCGATCGACCGGCTCAAGAACTCGGTCATCGCCAAGGTGGTGGTCACCAACACGCTGCCGATGCCGCCCGAGAAGCAGATCGACAAGATCGAGGTCCTGTCGGTGGCCAAGATCATCGCCGACGCCATCGACGCGGTGTTCGAGGACACGTCGGTGAGCGAGATCTTCGGCGGCGCCAACCAGACCTGACGGTCGGGACCTGACCCAGGCGGTGGCGGCCCGGTAAGCTGCTTCGTCCGCAACCCGCAGCGCTCCGGCGCGACGTCAGAAGTAGGAGACCCCGATGGCTGACGACATCGTCCTCGCGGCCGAGCCCGGCCGCACGACCGGCTCCGCCGCCTCGCGTCGCCTCCGGGCGACCGGCAAGGTCCCCGTCGTCCTCTACGGCCGCGGCGCCGAGCCCGCCCCGCTCACCGTCGACTGGCGCGACCTGCGCGCCGCCCTGACCACCGACAAGGGCCTGAACGCCCTGATCACGGTCACGGTCAACGGCACGAGCACCAAGGTGATCGTCAAGGAGATGCAGCGCCATCCCGTGCGCCGCGACGTGCTCCATGTCGACTTCCTGTCCGTCGACGTCGACAAGCCCATCACTACCGACGTGCCGATCGTGCTCGAGGGCGAGCCCATCAAGGTCCTGCGCGAGCAGGGCGTCGTCGAGCACACGCTCAACGCCATCGTCGTGCACGCCAAGCCCGACGCCATCCCCGGCCACCTGGCGGTCGACGTCAGCGACCTCGAGATCGGCCACACCATCACGGTCGCCGACCTGGTCCTCCCCGAGGGCGTGACCACCGACGCCGACCCCGAGGAGACCATCGTCACCGCCAAGCTCACGAGCCTGGCCCTCGCCGAGGAGGAAGAGGGCGAGGAGGCCGAGGGCGAAGAGGGCGAAGGCGAGGGCGACGAGGGTGCGTCCGCCGAGGCGGGCGGCGGCGACGCCGGCGAGTCCGGCGACTAGCCGCGCCCCGGAGCCATGGGTCTGTTCGGCCGGCGGGGCGGGGCCGCGGAGCGCCGCGGCACGCCCGCCGACCTGCTCGTCGTCGGTCTGGGCAACCCCGGCGGCGAGTACGAGGGCTCGCGCCACAACGCGGGCGCCAAGGTCGTCGAGCTGCTCGCCGAGCGCCACGGCGGCACGCTCAAGCGCACCAAGGAGCGGGCGCTCGTGGCCGAGGTCCGCATCGACGACCGGCGGGTCACGCTCGCGTTCCCCCAGACCTACGTGAACCTGTCGGGCGAGTCGGTGGCGCTGCTCGCCCGCCGGCACGGCATCGACGACCCCGAGCGCATCGTGATCGTCCACGACGAGCTCGACCTGCCCCTGGGGCGGGTCAAGGTCAAGCAGGGCGGGGGGCTGGCCGGCCACAACGGACTGCGGTCGATCAAGGCGCACCTGCACACCGACGAGTTCCTCCGGGTGCGCATCGGGGTCGGCAAGCCCCCCACCAAGGAGCGCGGCGCCGACCACGTCCTGCGGCGCCCCACCAAGGCCGACCGGGTCGAGCTGGACATCATGGTGCAGGAGGCCGCCGACGCCGTGGAGCTGATCCTCAGGGACGGCGTCGCGGCGGCGATGAACCGCGTGAACACCGCGCCGCAGGCCGGTCAGTGAGCGAGTAGCCGGTCCTCGCGGGCCGCCGCCCGCTGCTCGGCCACCCACCACTGGCGGACGATGACCGCCGCCACCACCAGCGTGAACAGCTCGCCGGTGCCCCAGAACAGGCCGGCCGCGGTGCGCTGATCGGCCAGGTCTGGGTAGGCGTCGGGCGCCACCGGAGCCGCCGCGGACAGCAGGGCCAGCCCGATGACCGCGTGGAACGGTACGGCCACCAGCAGCGCCAGCAGGCGGGCGCCGGGCGGCGGGCGGCCGGGCAGCGGGTCGCTCCCGACCAGCACGGCGAGGAACAGGACGCCCGACGCCACGACGTGGGCGTGCACGACGAGGTGGACGCCCGGGTTGCGGGCCGCCAGCCCCAGCACCGGCGTCAGGTAGATCACGGCCAGCCCGCCGCCGAACAGGCACCAGGCGACGACCGGGTGGCCGAGCACCCGGGCCGGGCGCCCGTGCAGCGCCCGCCGCAGGCCGGCCCGCGTCGCGGGCCCGCCCGTCTGGAGCGCCAGCGTGAGCGGCGCGGCCAGCACGACGAGCAGCGGCACCGCCATCCCGAGCAGCACGTGCTGGACCATGTGGACCCACAGCCGGTCGTCCTCGAACCGGGCGATTCCCGACTGCGTGGCGACGACCGCCACCGCGAGTGCCGCGGCCAGGGCGGCGCTGCGCGCGGGCGACCAGCGCCGGTCCCGGCGCCCCAGGCGCCGCACCCCGAGCGCGTACAGGCCGCCCGCAGCGGCCACCACGGCGAGCGCCGCGGGGTCGAGCTGCCAGTGGAGGGCGAGATCGCCTGCGGTCGGGTTCGGCACCGGCCCCGACCGTACCGACAGATGCCGGGGTGCGCACCGACGCTCGGGCGTCTGCTACAACGACTCCTGTGTCGGTGACCGCCGAACCGACCCCGGCCACCCCACCGCCCGCATCCCCCGCGGTCCACGAGCAGTCGATGCCGTCGACCCTCGGCGTGGGCGTGGTCGTCTGGCTCGCGTCCGAGCTGATGTTCTTCGCCGGGCTGTTCGCCGGCTACTTCACGCTCCGCTCGGTCAACGAGGTGTGGCCCCCGGACGGCGTCGAGCTGGCGACCGCCCGCACGGCCGCGGCCACCGTCGTCCTGGTGGCGTCGAGCGGCGCGGTGCACATGGCGGTCGTCGCCGCCCGGCGCGACGACCGGCGGCGGGCCTCCCTGTGGCTGGGCGTCACCGCGGCGATGGGCCTGATCTTCCTGTCCAATCAGGCGCTCGAGTACGCCGAGGCCCCGTTCCGGCTCGACGATCACGCCTACGGCTCGATCTTCTACCTGATGACCGGGTTCCACGGCGCCCACGTCGTCGGCGGCCTGATCCTCATGGGCGCGATCGCCGCCGCCATCGCCGGCCGGTCCAAGGCGCCGACGTTCCAGACGGTCGAGGTGTGCGCCTACTACTGGCACTTCGTCGACGTCGTGTGGGTGGTCATGTTCCTGACGATCTACGTGCTGCGGTGAGCGGGGTGCGGTGAGCGTGCGGGCCCCGCGGCTGCTGGTCGCCCTGCCGCTCGTGGTCACGGCCCTCGTGACCCCGGCCGTGGTCGCGGGCACCCCCGGCGGCCAGCCGGAGCCGCCCGACACCGAGCAGCTGGCGGCGGGCCGCGAGCTGTTCCTGACGGGGTGCGCGAGCTGCCACGGGCCCGACGGCGAAGGGGTGATCGCCGACGGCGAGGTGCGGGGTCCGTCGCTGATCGAGTCCGGCGCCGCCGGCGCCTACTACTACCTCTCGACCGGCCGGATGCCGCTGGCCGACAGCGACGACCAGCCGGTTCGCAAGCCGCCCGCCTACTCGCCCCGCGAGATCGACGCCCTCGTCGCCTACGTCGCCTCGCTCGACGACGGGCCCGAGATCCCCGACGTCGACGTCGCCGAGGGCGACCTGGCCGCCGGGGGCGAGATCTACCGGGCCAACTGCCAGGCGTGCCATAGCGCGTCGGGCAGCGGTGGCGCCCTCAGCTACGGCCGGGCGGCCCCGCCGCTGGGCGACTCCACACCCCGCCAGATCGGCTCCGCCGTGCGGATCGGGCCCGGGCAGATGCCCGTGTTCGGGCCGGACGCGATCGACGACCAGCAGCTGAACGACCTGGCGCGCTACGTCGTCTACCTGGACGACCCCGAGGATCCGGGCGGTCTGCCGATCGGGCGCACCGGCCCGATCCCCGAGGGCTTCGTCGCCTGGCTGATCGGGCTGGTGGCGCTGCTGGCGCTGGTCGGCTGGATCGGGACCCGCAGCCCGATCCGGCACGCCGTGCGCCCGGCGACGCTGCCGGCTGGCGACGGCGACGGCGAGCGCGACGGGGGCGGCGATGGCTGACACCGACGTGTCCCGGGCGGACGAGGGCGGCGGCGGCCCGGCGGCCGGTGGGGACCCCGACCCCGACCGCGAGCGGCGCGGCGCCCAGTTCGAGGTCCTGTGCGCGGTCGCGTTCCTGGTCGCCGCGGCCGCGTCGATCACGCTTGCCGTCGTCTACTGGCGGGGCGGTCAGCCCCAGGCCGAGGGCATCCTGCTCGCCGTCGCCCTCGGCGGCATCGGCATGGGCATCGTGCTGTGGGCCAAGCACTTCATGCCCAACGACGAGGTCGCCGAGGAGCGCCATCCGCTCCAGTCGAGCGAGGAGGAGATCGCCCAGTTCACCGCCGACTTCCAGGCGGGCGAGGCGCCGCTCCGCAGCCGGCGGCTGCTGATCGCCACCGCCGGCGGCGCCTGCGCGGCCCTGGGCGTCGCCCTCGTGTTCCCGATCCGGTCGCTCGGACCGCGGCCCGGGCGGGGCCTCAAGGAGACCCCCTACCGCAATGCGCCGATCCGGGTCGTGCGGGAGGACGGCTCGCCGGTCCGGCCCGCCCAGCTGCCGGTCGACGGCTTCATCACCGTGTGGCCGGACGGCTACACCGACGCGGCGGACGCCTCCACGCTGCTCATCCACTTCCGCGCCGACCAGGACTTCGAGCCCGAGGCCGGCCGCGACGACTGGACCGTGCAGAACATCGTCGCCTACTCCAAGCTGTGCACCCACGTCGGCTGCCCGGTCGGCCTCTACCAGGCCGAGCTGGGCCTGCTGCTGTGCCCCTGCCACCAGTCGACGTTCAACGTCATGCGCTGGGCGCGGCCCATCTTCGGGCCCGCAGCCCGGCCGCTGCCACAGCTCCCGCTCGACCTCGACAGCGACGGCTACATCATCGCCACCGCCGACTTCTCCGGCCCGGTCGGGCCGGGGTTCTGGGACCGGGGCCGGTGAGGGCGCGATGAGCACCGAGTCCCCGGGGACGACGGAGGCGTCGGCGGTGCCGGAGGCGCCGACCCCGAAGCGGCCGCGCGGGCCGCGCACGGAGCGGCTGTACACCCACCGCATCGCCCGCTGGATCGACAGCCGGCTCGGCGCCGCGAACCTCGCCCGTACCGCGCTCAACAAGGTCTTCCCGGACCACTGGTCGTTCATGATCGGCGAGCTCGGCCTCTACTGCTTCGTCGTGCTGGTGCTGACCGGCATCTACCTCACGTTCTTCTTCGACCCCAGCGCCGAGATCGTGCGTTACGAGGGCAGCTACGACGCCCTGCGGGGGGTCGAGATGTCCGCCGCCTTCCGCTCGGCGCTCGAGCTGAGCTTCGACGTGCGGGCGGGCCTGGTGATGCGGCAGATCCACCACTGGGCGGCGCTGCTGTTCCTGGCCTCCCTGGCCGTGCACGCGGCGCGGGTGTTCTTCACCGGGGCGTTCCGCCGGCCCCGCGAGATCAACTGGGTCATCGGTTGCACGTTGCTGATCCTGGCGATGTTCAACGGCCTGTTCGGCTACTCGCTGCTCGACGACCAGCTCTCCGGCACCGGGCTGCGCATCGTCTACTCGGTCACGCTGTCGATCCCTCTCGTTGGCACCTGGCTGGCGTCGCTCCTGTTCGGGGGCGAGTTCCCCGGGCCCGACATCCTGGAACGGCTCTACGTCATCCACATCCTGCTCGTGCCGGCGGCGATCGTCGTGCTGCTGACCGCCCACCTGTGGATCATCGTGCGTCAGAAGCACACCCACTTCAGCGGCCCCGGGCGCCGGGAGGACAACGTGGTCGGCGAGCGTATGTGGCCCACGTACGCGGCCAAGGCGCTCGGCCTGTTCTTCCTCACGTCCGCGGTGCTGGCGTTCCTCGGCGGCGTGTTCCAGATCAACCCGATCTGGATCTACGGGCCGTTCGACCCGGCGGAGGTGTCCTCGGCCAGCCAGCCCGACTGGTACATGGGTTGGCTCGACGGGGCGCTGCGGATCATGCCGGGATGGGAGATCCGCGCCTTCGGGTTCGAGATCCCCAACCCGTTCTTCCCCGCCGTGCTGCTGGCCGGGCTGACCTTCGCGCTGCTCTACGCCTGGCCGTTCCTCGAGGCGCGGGTGACCCGCGACTACGCCGAGCACCACATCCTTGACCGGCCGCGCCAGCGGCCCGTGCGGACGGCGCTCGGCGTGGCCACGATCACCTTCTACGTGATCCTGTTCCTGGGCGGCGCGGCCGACGTCATCGCGGCCACCTTCGGCCTGTCGGTCAACGCGATCCTGTGGACCTTCCGCTTCGCGGTGCTGTGCGTGCCGCCGGTGGCGGGTTGGGTGGCCTACCGGCTGTGCAAGGAGCTGGCGGCCCGCGACGGCACCCCGACGAGCTCGCACGTCACCGTGCGTGAAATACCCGGGCGTCTGCGGCGCGGACCGCCACCGTCCGTATCCGACGGCGAGCCCGAGGCCGTGGCGACGACCGGGAGCGGCGGGGCGGCTTCATAGCGAGTTCACCCCCGAACTTGCACAACCTGTCGATATTCGCCGAGATCTGGGCGAAACTTGCGAGATGAGGATCTCGGCGCGCCTCGCCGGCGCCGGCCTGCTCGCCACGGCCGTCGGCGTCGCGGCGGGGTGTGGCAGCTCGGGATCGCAGTACATCCAGAACGACGCCTACGGCGTCTACGCCCGGATCCCGTCCGACTGGCGCGTCTACGACGAGGAGGACATCTTCTCCGACCTCAGCTCGATCGAGCGCGAGGCCCAGTCGCAGGGGATGTGGATCCGCCAGTTCGACGCGGCGGACCAGCCCAGCGTCGACCACGTCGGCGCGGCGGGCACCGCCGAACCGACCGGCAACGTCCAGGTCCTGCAGCTGCCCGCGCGGGCGCGCGACCAGATGAGCCTGAGCGCCCTGCGGGGGCTCGGCGACCCGAACCGCGACCCCGTCGCGCTCGCCGGCCAGGACCCGAACTACGGGATCCTCGCCAACGAGCCGATCACCTTCGACGGCGGCTTCCACGGCGTCCACACGGTGTTCACGGTCAAGACGGTCACGGACGAGGGCGAGGCCACCACGGTGTTCGACCGCACGGCGGTCCTCGACGCCACGACCGAGGTCGCCTACCTGTTCCAGGTGACCTGCGATCCGCAGTGCTACTTCGAGACCCACAAGGACGAGATCGCCGACGTCGTCGACTCGTGGACGATCCAGGAGGTGGAGTAGTGACCACGCCGATCTCAGGTCCGCCCGAGCCGCAGGACGCTCCCGTCCCGGAGACGGCGCCCGGCCCGGTGGCGACGGTGACGAAGGCCGAGCCGGCCGGGTTGCCGGAGCCGGGCCGGGTGGGCCTGGGCTCGGGGCCCGAGGCTCCGACGCGCAAGCCGCTGCCGACGTGGGACCGCACGAAGTTTCTGCTGCTGATCGCGCTGCTGTTCCTGTTCTTCGTGTGGTCCGAGTACTCGAACCCCAACCCGTTCAACACGCTGGGCGACGCGTTCCGTGACACAGCGCAGAGCAAGTGGCCCCTGTTCGTGCTGTTCGGCCTCGAACTGGTGCGCCAGATCCACTACCTGATCTGCGAGCACTCGTCCGGCTACTACCACTTCTGGAGCCGGTCGGTCTTCGCCCGCATCGAGCGCCGCCGGGGCCGGATGAACGACTGGAACCGATACCGGATGGCCCGGGCGGTGAAGGTGCTCATCCTGATCGCCGTCCTCAGCATCGTGCTGGGCACGATCTACGACGTCACGCCGGCGACCGCGCTGGTCGAGCTGCCGTCACGGATCTGGGGCTGGCTGCCGCGGGTCCTGCAGCTCGCGTTCTTCATGCTGTTCGCGGTCGGTCAGTTCGTCGCCATCTTCTGGTTCCTGTCCCGGGGCGGGGTCGACACCTACATGCCCGAGGAGATCAAGACCCGCTTCTCCGACGTCTGGGGCCAGGACGGCGTCCTCACCCGGGTCAAGGAGAACCTGGTCTTCCTCGACAAGCCGGAGGAGATCGAGGCCAAGGGCGGCTACGTGCCGTCCGGCATCCTGCTGTGGGGCCCGCCAGGCACCGGCAAGACGCTGATGGCCGAGGCGGTCGCCGGCGAGACCGGCCGGCCGTTCGTGTTCGTCGACCCGGGCGCCTTCCAGAACATGTTCATGGGCGTCGGCGTCCTCAAGGTCAAGTCCCTGTTCCGCAAGCTGCGCCGGTACGCCCTCCGCTACGGCGGGGTGATCGTGTTCTTCGACGAGGCCGACTCGCTGGGCAGTCGAGGCATCAAGACCGGGGGCGGCGACTGGGGCGGCTTCACCGGCCACGGCGCCCTCGGCCCCGAGGCCGACGACCACGTCCGCTGGCTGTCGCCGCAGGCACAGGCGCTGGTGGCCCAGTCGTCGTTCGCCCCGGCGTCGCCCGACGCCGCGCCGCCCGTCCGCCGCGAGCGCATCATGATGGGCGGCATGGGCGGGGGCGGCATGGGCACGCTCCAGGCGCTCCTGTCCGAGCTGTCCGGTCTCAAGAAGCCCCGGGGGATCATCAACCGCTACGGCCGCCGGCTGTTCGGCATGGAGCCCAAGCCGCCGCCCAAGTACCGCATCCTCGTGATGATGGCCACCAACATGCCCGAGTCGCTCGACGAGGCGCTGCTGCGGCCCGGGCGCATCGACCGCACCTACAAGGTCGGCTACCCCTCCAAGGACGGTCGCATCCGAACCTACGAGGGCTACCTCGACAAGGTCTCGAACGTGCTGACCGCGGAGGAGGTCGAGAAGCTGGCGGTCATCACGCCGTACGCCACGGGCGCCGAGATCAAGGACCTCGTCAACGAGGCGCTCATCACGGCGATCCGCGATGGCCGCGACACGATCACCTGGCCCGACATCATCGTCGCCCGCCAGTTCAAGCGGCTCGGCCCCTCGGAGGACGTCGAGTACATCGAGCGCGAGCGCCACTCGATCGCCGTGCACGAGGCGTGCCACGCGGTGGCGGCCTACCGCACCCGCAAGCACTGGGAGATCGACATCGCCACCATCGAGAAGGGCGGCACCTACCTGGGCATGGTGTCGAGCGTGAAGCCGGAGGACCGGTTCACCACGTGGCGCAGCGACTACGAGTCCGACATCATCGTGTCGCTCGCGTCGCTGGCCGGTGAGCGGATGTTCTTCGGCGGCGACAACACGTCCGGCGTGTCCGGCGACCTCGTGAGCGCGACCGCGACCGCGGTGGCGATGGAGGGCTACTGGGGCATGGGCAGCACGGTCGCCTCCCACGCCATCGTCCGCCGGGCCGGCATCCCGGGCGGTGGGGGCGACGACAACCCCGAGAAGGACCTGCTCAGGGGCAACCTCGGCGAGCGCATCGAGACGCTGCTCGGCCGGATGATCGAGCGGGCCGACGCGCTGCTCGCCGAGAACAGGCGCGAGGTGCTCGGCATCGCCCACGCCCTGGAGACGCACAAGACGATCTCGGGCGAGGACGTGATGGCGGTCATGGAGGGCACGGCCGGGCCGCTCGTCGACGGCACGGCGTACAAGGATGTCGCCTTCGTCGCCGCGCTGGAGGAGTTCCACGAGGCGGTGGTCGACGCGCACAAGGCCCACGAGCGGGTGCAGCTGCCGCTGCCGCCGTCCCGCAGCATGCAGGCGATCGCGGCCGCCGTGGCGGCTGACACCGGGCCCGCCCCGGGCGCCACCGGCGTCCTCGTGGCCGAGCGACCCCCGCCCAGCGACACCCCCGCCGCCGGCAACGGCGGTTCGTCCGGCAACGGCGCGCCCAGGCCCAGCGGGGGCACTGCCGCCGGCGGCCCGGTGACCGGCAACGGCGGCCCGCCAGGCAACGGGGACCCCGCTGGTCAGGGCGGGACCCCGGCCAGCGGCGACGGTGCAGCGGGCGACAACCCGGCCACCGGGAACGGCGGCCCGTCCGGGAACGGCGGCGAGTCCGGCAACGGGAGCTGAGCGCCCCCGGGTCGTCAGCCGACCACGATCGTGCGGTGGGTGGCCGCGTCGGCGCAGGGGCCGACGTGGAGCCGGATCGCGCCCCCGTGGGCGGCTGCGGTCCGGGCCAGCACGTCCGGGCCCAGCTCGAACGTGACGTCCGCGACCGTGCCCGCCGTCACCGTGACCCGGCGGAAGGCCCGGAGTGTGCGCAGCGGCCGGGGGTCCGAGCCGAGCGGCTCGTCCAGGTAGACCTGCACGACCTCGTCGCCCGGGATCGTGCCGGTGTTGACGACCGGGACCGTCAGCCGCACCGATCCGTCCCGGCCGGCCCGGGCCGCCAGCCGGCCGTACTCGAACGTCGTGTACGACAGGCCGAAGCCGAACGGGAAGGCGGGTTCCCGGCCCGTGGCCTGCATGAGCCGGTAGCCGTGCAGCGGCCCGTAGCGGGCGGTGCGGGCGTCGGGGTCGAACGGCGGGAGCTGCTCGGCGCCCCGCGGCCAGGTGCAGGGCAGGCGCCCGCCGGGATTGACCACCCCGAACAGGGCGTCGGCGACGGCGTGGCCGCCCTCCATCCCCGGGTACCAGGCCGCCAGCACCGCCCCGGCCTGGTCGCGCCACGACTCGGTGACGAACGCGCTGCCGCCCACCAGCACCACCACCGTCCGCGGGTTGGCGGCGGCGACCGTGCGGATCAGCGATTCGTCCACCGGCCGCAGCGTCAGCACCCGGCGGTCGCCGCCGCCCCGGCGACCCGGGATGCGCTCGCCTTCGTCACGGTGGGTGGTCCCGGCGACGACCACGGCGGCATCGGCCGCGGCGGCGGCCAGGCCGGCGGCGTCGGGGTCGTCGCCGGGCCGGTAGGCCACGTCGATGACCCAGCGGTCGGCGGCGGCCCGCAGCCCGTCGAGCACGCTGACGGCGGCCGGCGGACGCACCTGGCTCGACCCGACGTCGCCGGTCACGGCCGTGGCGGCCAGCCGCCCGATCACCGCCAGCGACTGCACCTCGGCCGGATCGAACGGGAGCGCGGGCCGGCCCGCCGCCGGCCCGGTCCGTAGCGGGGCGTTGCGCAGCAGCACGAGGGAGCGTGCGGCCGCCTCCCCGCGAGCGAGCGGTGCGCGGCGCCGGCCACGAGCGCCGGTGAGTAGCGGGCGGCGTCGCCGTCCCGCCCCGTCCGCGCCGCGAACCGGACCTGCTGGCGCACGAGGCGCAGCGCGGCGTCGTCGAGCCGCGCCGCCCCGATCCGGCCCCGCCGGACCAGCCGCCCGAGCGACCGGAAGCGCCAGCGGAACGGCATCTCCAGGTCGAGCCCGGCGTCGACCGCGCGGGCCGAGCGCACGCCGAGGACGAAGTCGCTCATCACGAACCCGGCGAAGCCCCACTCGCCCTTCAGCACCTCGGTGATCAGGTGGCGGTGGTGCCCGCAGCGCTCGCCGTTGACCCGGTTGTAGGCGGTCATCACCGCCGCCGCCCCGGCGTCGACGCAGCGGCGGAAGTGGGGCAGGTAGAGGTCGCGCAGGTCGTCCTCGTGGACCTGGACGTCGACGTGGAGCCGCGTGTTCTCGATCGAGTTGGCGGCGAAGTGCTTGACGCACGCCATCACGTGGCGCTGGGCGCCCCGCACGAGCGCCGCGCCCATCTCGCCGAGCAGGTGGGAGTCCTCGCCGAACGTCTCCTGGGCCCGGCCCCAGCCCGGGTGGCGCAGCAGGTTGACGCACACGCCGGCGAACAGGTTGGCGCCGAGTGCGCGGCACTCGACCCCGATGGCGTCGCCGATGCGCTCCTCCAGATCGGGGTCGAAGCTCGCGGCGCGGGCCATCGGCACCGGGAACGCCGTGGCCTGGCCCATCACCACCCCGCGGGGCCCGTCGCTGAAGCGGATCCCCGGCAGCCCGAGGCGGGGCAGCGCGCCGGCCACGTACGGCGTCGCGTTGTAGCGCCGGCCCATCTCGACCAGGCCCCGGAGCAGGGGGGCGTCGCCGGACAGCAGCTCCAGCCTCTCGTGCAGGGACATCTGGTCGAGCAGAGCCCGGGCCCGGGCTTCGCAGGCGTCGTCGTCGGCGGGCGCGTCGTCGCCCGGCAGATCGCCCCATACCGGCGGGGCCTCGGCCGGCGCCGGGACCAGCGCACGCTCGGCCACCAGCACCGGGTCGGCGACGAGGGCCTCGAGGTCGTCAGTCACTCCGGCGAGGGTACGCGCCCGACGGCGTCACGTGGTCCGGACGCGGGCGACCCACTGGACGGTGCCGGCCGCCACCGCGGCGCCGTCGGCGTCGTGCACCTCGACGGCGACCGAGAACCGCAGGCCCCCGGCGGCGTCGGCCCGGTCGGCCAGCCGGCTCTCGCAGGGCACGGTCGCCACGGCGGTCAGCGGGCCCCGGGCCACCCCATGGAACTGCACGCCGGCCGCGGCGAGCACCAGGACCGGTGGCTCGCCGCCTCCTTCGGGGTCGCTCAGCGCCGCGGTCGCCGCGGCCCGCGCGGCCGTGTCGACGAGCACGATCACGGCTGCCGGGGCGAGCAGGTCGCCGGGGGCGTCCGGGTCGGCCAGCCGGGCGACCGCGCTGCACCCGCCCGGCGCGTCGGCGGCCGCGCCGTCCACGAGGCGGACGCCGGCGCGGGCGGCGAAACGCTCGCCCACGCCGGCGGGAACGGCGGCCTCGGTGCTGATGGGGGAGCGCACGGCGCTCACCCCACCCCCGCGGTGGCCGGTTCCGGCACGCCCTCGCCCTGGCCCTCGCCGGCGGGCTCGGGCTCGACCTCCGGGGCGGGAGCGCCCTCGAGGTCGAGGTGGGGCAGCCGCCGGTCGAGCCAGCGGGGGAGCCACCAGTTGGCGTTGCCGAGCAGGGCCATCGTGGCCGGCACCAGGATCATCCGCACCACGGTGGCGTCGAGGAACACGGCGGTCGCGAGGCCGATGCCGAACATCTTGATCGTTACGTCGTCGGCGAGCACGAAGCCCAGGAACACGGCGATCATGATCAGCGCCGCCGAGGTGATCACCCGGGCGGTGACGCCCAGGCCGT
Source organism: uncultured Acidimicrobiales bacterium (assembly GCA_963830865.1). Classification (GTDB taxonomy): domain Bacteria; phylum Actinomycetota; class Acidimicrobiia; order Acidimicrobiales; family VFJN01; genus ZC4RG19. The sequence goes on from CAWHNU010000009.1 coordinate 724,724, forward strand.
CGACCACCGAGGTGTGGCTGTCGCCCGAGCGGAGCCACTCCTCCCGGATGCGGGACAGCAGGAACACCTCGTAGTCCATCGACAGCCCGAACAGGATGGCGAACATGATGAGCGGGACGAACGGGTTGATCGGCACGGACTCCTCCAGGCCGAGGGCGCCGCGGCCCCAGCCCCACTGGAAGATCGCCACGATCACGCCGTAGGCGGCGCCGATCGACAGCACGTTCATCACCGCCGCCTTGAGCGGCACCAGCAGCGAGCGGAACACCACCATGAGCAGCACGAACGACAGCCCGACGACGGCGGCGATGAACAGCGGCAGGCGCTCGCTGATCAGGGCCGACAGGTCCTCGTAGAACGCGGTCGTCCCGGTCACCTCGGCGGTGGCCCCGGTGCCGGCCACGGCGGCCGGCAGGACGTCGTCGCGCACGTCACGCAGCAGGTCCGTCGTGGCCGCGTCGCCCGGGGCGGTCGTCGGGTTGGCGAACAGCACGGCGGTGTCGCCCGCCGGGTTGGCCAGCGGCGCGCTCACCCGGGCGATGCCGGGCGTGGCGGCCAGGGCGTCGTGCACCCGGGCGACCGCCGCGGCCTGGCCGCCGGCGCCCGCGTCACCGTCGCTGACGACGACCGTGAGCGGGCCGTTGAACCCGGCCCCGTAGGCCTCGCTGGTCAGGTCGTACGCCCGGCGCTGGGTGGTGTCGGGGGCGGCGTTGCCGTCGTCGGCGAAGCCCACCCGCAGGGCGAGCACAGGGGCGGCCAGCACGAGGAGGACCACCAGGGCGCCGATCGCGTAGCGGCCCGGTCGCCGGCCGACGTGGTGCGCCCACCGGCCGGAGATGGTCTCGTGGGCGGCGTCGACGGCCTTGCGCCGGTGGATGGCGAAGCGGTCGATGCGGGTCCCGGCCCAGCCGAGCAGGGCGGGCAACAGGGTGACGGCCAGCGCCATGGCGACGACGACCGAGATGGCCACCGCGAAGCCCATGGTGGTGACGGCGGGGAGCCCCGCCAGCAGCAGGCCGACGATGGCGATGACGACGGTCGTGCCGGCGAACAGCACGGCCTGGCCGGCGGTGGCGTTGGCCCGGCCGGCGGCGTCCTGCGGCGCCATGCCCTCGTGGATGTGCTGGCGGAACCGGGTGACGACGAACAGCGCGTAGTCGATCCCGACGCCGAGGCCGATCATGATCGCCAGCACCGGCGAGGTCTCGGGGACCGAGGTGAAGCCGGCCAGGATCCCGAGGCCGGCCATGCCGAGTGCCACGCCGATCAGCGCGGTGGCGAGCGGGATGCCGGCGGCGATCACCGAGCCGAAGGCGATGAGCAGCACGATCACGGCCACAGCCAGGCCGAGCGTCTCCTGGCCCTGGACCTCCGCGCCGACAGAGGCGATCTCGCCGGACACCTCGGCCTGCACGCCGTCGGCCCGGGTCGGGGCGACGGCGTCGACCACGGCGTCGTAGTGCTCGGGCTGGAGCGTCAGCTCGCGGTACTGGACGGTGGCGAAGGCGGTGCGGCCGTCGGGGCTGACGGTGGGCGCGACGGCGTCGAACGGGTCGCTGACCGCGCTGACATCCGGTCCGTCGGCCAGCCGCGTGACGGCAGCGGCCACCGCGGCCCGGGGCGCGGCGTCATCGATCCGCCCGTCGTCGACGTGGAACACGATCCGGCCGGACGACCCGGCGAAGTCGGGGAAGCCGTCGGCCAGGGTGTCGGTCGCACTCTGGGACTCGACGCCGGGGACGCGGTAGTCGTTGACAGGGTCGCCGCCGAGCGTGGCGCTGGCGGCGAAGATGGCGACGGCCACCACCAACCAGGCCGCCATCGTGCGGAACGGGTGGGCCGCCGTCCGGCGGCCGAGCCTGTAGAGGAACTGGGACATGGCGGGCGGGTCCTTCGTTGGGGTGGCGTCGACCCCTGGTCAGGGCGACGTTTGCAGCCTCCGCCCTCACGGTTGTCGGCCGCTTGCGGCCGCCTGACCCATCGCTGACAGCCTCACGTCAGGAGGTCGTCGAGCACCTCGGGCGCGAGCCCGAAAGCGCAGGTCATGCCGATGCCGGAGGTCACCGACACGACCCGGACCCCGGCCGCGGGCGTGACCACCAGGAAGTCCCCGGGGGCCGACGCGTAGACGCCCTGCCACCGCTGGCGCACGGCCAGCCGGCCGGCCCCGAGCAGCCGACCGGCCTCGGCCACCAGCAGGTCGTCGAGGGTCTCGTCGCGGAAGGGGTCGACCGTGCCGGCTCGGTGGTGGGTGTCGCCGACGAGCAGGTCGCCACCGGGGCGCTGGGTGAACATCAGGTTCACGTCGGCCGCCAGGAGCGCCGGCGCGTCCCGGGCGATCCGGGCGCGGACGGCGGCGGCCGAGGGCTGGGCCGTGAAGGCCGAGTAGCGCAGCAGCGACGTGCCGCTCAGCACCGCCGCGGGGTAGCGGCGGCCCCCGGGGGCGGCCACCGCCAGCATGTGGAGGGCGCAGCGCCGGACGCCGGCCTCGGCCGCCAGGCCGGGGAACAGCCGGTCGACGTCGTGGCCGACGCACACGACCGCATAGCGGGCCTCGACCGAGCCCCGGCTGGTACCGACCCGGCCGGGCTCCACCGCGGTCAGCGCGGTCGACCACAGGAACCGGACGCCCGGCTGCGTCGCCAGCCAGGCCGCCAGCGCGGGCGCGGCCTCGCGGGGGTCGACCCGGACGTCGGCGGGCAGGAGCGCGCCACCGACGAGGTCGTCCGCGGCCAGGGGCACCCGCTCCCGGACCTGCGCCGCGTCGAGCATGCGCACGCCGTCGCCCCGCTCGGCGGCCAGCTCGGCCAGCACCGCCATCTCGTCGTCGGCCCGGGCGGCGACCACCGTGCCGGTCTCGCCGACCCAGAAGCCGGCCGCCGCGCCCAGCTCGATCCACCGGGCCCGGGCGACCGTCGCCAGCCGCAGCGCCCGGCCGGACTGGGCCGTCACGCAGCCGTGGCCGAAGTTGCGCACCGAGGCGCCGACCGGCCGCTCGTCCCGCTCGACGACGGTGACGGCCAGTCCCCGCCGGGCGGCCTCCGCCGCGTGGGCCAGCCCCACGATGCCGGCGCCGACGACCACGAGGTCGGTGGGCGGTGCGGCGGGGCTCACGGGCCTGACCGTGGCCGATCGGGGTCGTTCCGGTCAATCATGTGGCAGTCATGTCCGAGGAACCTGCCGGAGGGGTCCGATGATCGAGCTGGCCGCCCTCGACATGGCGGGGACGACGATCGAGGAGCACGGCGACGTCTACGCCGCCCTGCGGGCGGCGGTCGAGGCCGAGGGGGCGGCGGTGGACGACGCCCTGGTCCAGCGGTGGATGGGCACCGACAAGCGCGAGGCGATCACCGAGCTGGTGGCGGCCGGTGGCGGCGGCCGGCTCGCCGGCCCGCCGGTCGAGCGGGCCTACGAGCGGTTCCGGTCGCTCCTGGAGGAGCGCTATCGGGCCCGGCCGCCGGTGCCGCTGCCGGGCGTGCCCGAGGCCCTGGCCGCCCTGCGGGCCGCGGGGGTGCGGGTGGCGCTCACCACGGGCTTCGCCCGGGACGTGGCCGAGCCGCTGCTGGCGTCGCTCGGCTGGACGGTGGGCGGCGACCTCGTCGACGCCATGGTCTGCGCCGACGACGTGCCCGCGGGCCGCCCGGCCCCGTACCTGGTCTTCCGGGCCATGGAGCGCACGGGTGTCCGCCGGGTCGACCGGGTCCTGGTGGCCGGCGACACGCTCGCCGACCTCCGGTCCGGCACCAACGCCGGCGCGGCGGCGGTCGTGGGCGTGGCCACCGGCGCCCTCGGCCTGGACGACCTGGGCGCCGAGCGCCACACCCACCTGCTGCGGAGCGTCGCCGACCTGCCGGCGCTGGTGGCGGCGCTGGCCGGGAGCTGACCTCTCAGCCGGCCAGGCGGCGAGCCTCGTCGAGCTGCGTGTGGGCGATCTCCCGGGCGCGCACGTCCTCGCCCCGGTCGGCGCACTCGACCGACCGCTCGGCACAGCGCAGGGCGTCGCCGGGCCGGCCCCGCGTGGCGGAGATCCGGCTGAGCCGCCACCAGCACTCGGCGGCGGCGCCGTGGTAGCCGACCCGGCTGAACAGGCCGGCCGCCTCTTCCATCCGCTGCGAGCCGAGCGCCAGGTCGCCGTACGTGGCCTCGGCCGATCCCCAGACCTCCATGGCGTAGCCGCCGATGAGCGGCGAGAAGCCCTCGTGGCTCGCCGCCATCGCCTCGCCGGCGAGGCGGGAGGCGTCCTCGGCGTTGCCCGTGTCCATCCGGACCATCGCCATGCCGGCCGAGGCGAGCGTCACCAACGCGGGCACCCCGGCGGCGACGGCCAGCTCCCGAAGCTCGCTCCACGCCGCGAACGCCTCCTCGGGACGTCCGTCCCGGTTGGCGGCCTCGCCCAGCCGGGCCAGCGTCGCCATCAGCGTCATGTCGTTGCCCGTGCGGCGGCAGGCGTCGCGGGCCAGCTCCAGCAGCCGGCGGGCCTCGCCCAGGTCGCCGAGGAACCAGGCGACGACGCCCCACTGGTAGTCCACCGCGGACAGGCCGTGGACGTCGCCGATCAGCCGGAACCAGCCCCGCGCCCGCTCCAGCCAGCCGAGCGCGGCCTGCGCCTCCGTCGTGAACACCCGCTGGGACGCCTGGAGGAAGCAGTACCAGCCGAGACGCTGCGGGTCGCCGATCCGCTGCTCGATCGGGTGGGCCCGGGCGGACAGCTCGGCGGCCTCGGCCCGATGCCCGGCCAGCGTGCCGGCGAGGCCCGCGAGCGCCAGGGCCCGGGCCAGCAGCTCGTCCGGCGGGTCCTCGGCCCGGTCGATCGCCGCGGTGAGGACGCTCCACGCCAGCCCCGCCTGCATGGTCGTGAACCAGTGCCAGCCCAGGTTGGCGGCCAGCTCCAGCGCCAGGTGGGCGTCGGCGCCGAGCGCCCAGGCCACCGCCTGCGCCAGGTTGGTCGCCTCGGCCTGCACGGCCCGCACCCTGTCGGTCCGGCCTGCCTCTGGGGAGGAGATGACGACGGTTGACGTGAGCGCCAGGGCCCACTCGGCGTGGCGGCGCCGCACGGGCGCCAGGTCGTCGCGCTCGACCAGGCGCTCGGAGGCGTACTCGGCGAGGGTCTGGAGCATCGAGTACCGGGTCCCGGCCGGGCTGTCGACCGCCGTGACCAGCGACTTGTCGGCGAGCCGGCCCAGCGCGCCCTCGACTGCGGCGGGTGACAGGTCGCCGTCGGCGCACACGGCCCGGGCGGAGGCCAGCGTCGCCCCGCCGGCGAACACGGACAGCCGCTCGAACAGCCGGCGCTCGTCGTCGTCGAGCAGCTCGTAGCTCCAGTCGACCACCGCCCGCAGCGTGCGCTGGCGGGGGAGGGCGGTCCGGGGCGCCTCGACGAGCACGTCGAACCGCCGGTCCAGCCGGGCGGCGAGCTCGGTCACGTCCAGGTGCCGGGCGCGGGCGGCGGCCAGCTCGACGGCCAACGGCAGCCCGTCGAGCCGGGTGCAGATGTCCTCGACCGCGGCCCGCCAGGCGTCGTCGCCCGGCACGGGCCGCCCGCCGGCCGCGACCCGCTCGACGAACAGCTCGACCGCGGTGGCCAGAGGCAGCGGCGGCACGACGAACAGGAACTCGCCCGGTACGCCGAGGGTCTCGCGGCTGGTCGCCAGCACGCGCAGGTCGGGGCAGGCGGCCAGGAGGGTCTCGGCCAGCACGGCGACGTGGTCGACGACCTGCTCGCAGTTGTCGACCAGCAGCACGAGGTCACGGTCGGCCAGCGCCGCGGCGACCTCGTCGGCGGACCGGGGCATCGGCGACCCGGCCAGTACCCCCTCGTCGAGGCCGAGGGCCCGGACGACGGCGATCAGCACCCCGGCGGCGTCGACCGCGGAGGCGAGGTCGACGAGCCACACCCCGTCCCGGACCCCGGGCGCGAGGGCGTGCGCGACCTCCAGCGACAACCGGGTCTTCCCGGCCCCACCGGGCCCGACCAGGGTCACGAGTCGATGGTCCTCCACCAGCTCCAGCACGTCGGCCAGCTCGCGCTCCCGTCCCAGACAGGCGGTCAACGGCCGGGGCAGCCGCCCCCGCCCGCGCAACGGCGGCGGCGCGGTCTCGGCCATGTCCGCCCCGGCCGCAGCCGGGATCGCGGCGTTCACGGAGGCGCTGCTGGAGGTAGCCCCGTTCGCACCCGGGGTCGCAGGCTCGCGGGCGCCCGCGGCGCCGCCGGCCCGAGGCGCGCCCCGCCCGTTCGATCCCGCCGGCGCCGCGAGGTCGAGCGCCGGGTCCTGGGCCAGCACCGCGGCTTCGAGCCGCACCAGCTCGGCGCCGGGCTCGATCCCGAGCTCGCCGACCAGCCGGCTGCGGGCCGCCTGGAACGCACGCAGCGCGTCCGCCTGCCGGCCCGAGCGGTACAGCGCCACCATCAGCTGGGCCCAGAGCCGCTCCCGCAGCGGGTGCTCCCCGGTCAGCCGCTCCAGCTCGGGCACCATCGCCGCGTGGCGGCCGGCCGCCAGCTCGGCGTCGACGCAGTCCTCGATCACGGCCAGCTGGGTCTCGGCGAGCCGCACCCGCTCGCTGCGCGCCCAGCCGTCGCTGGGCAGCCCGGCCAGCGGCTCGCCCCGGACGAGGTCCAGCGCGGCCCGGAAGCCCGCGACCGCCCCGGACGGATCGAGGTCGACCTCCCGCCGCGCCTGGGTGACCAGGTCGTCGAACCGGCTGGCATCGGTCCCCGGGCCGTCGGGGTCGGTGGCGAGCACGTAGCCCGCGTCGGTCGTCTCGATCGCCGCCGCCGCGCCCGACGGCGCCAGGCTGCGCCGCAGCCGCGACACCAGCACCTGCACCGAGTTCGCCGGCTGCCGCGGCGGATCGTCGCCGTAGAGCACCCTGACCAGCCGGTCGGCCGACAGCGCGCGGCCCCGGTCGACAGCCAGGGCAGCCAGCAACAGCTGCAGCTTCTGTCCGGGCACCGCCACGATCGAACCGTCGTCGGCCACCACATCGACGGGCCCGAGCAGGCGGACCTCCATGACGGGTCACGCTATCGGCGCCCGCGCCAACCCCCCACCCGATTTCCGGGCGGGGGGAACCGATCTCAGCTGGCCGGGGCCGGCTGGGCGCCCCGCAGCAGGCGGCCCGGAAGCTCGCCGGTGGACTCGTCGTCCTCGCGCACCACGATGCCCCGCTTGACCGTCGCCCCGTAGCCCCGGGCCCGCTGCACCAGGCGGCGGCCACCCGCAGGCAGGTCGTACACGATCTCGGGAGCGGCGATGTCCAACGCGTCGAGGTCGATCACGTTCACGTCGGCGAGATAGCCGGGAGCCAGCAGACCCCGGTCGTCGAACCCGTACAGCGCGGCGGTCCGCCGGGTCTGCATGCGCACGGCCTGGGAGAGGCCGAGGCGGTCGCCCCGGCTCCGGTCCCGCACCCAGTGGCTCAGCATGTACGTCGGCAGCGAGGCATCGCACAGCAGCCCGCAGTGCGCGCCACCGTCGCCGAGCCCGAGCACCGTGTCGGGGTGGACCAGCATCTCGTGCAGGGCGGCGAAGTCGCCGTGCGTGTAGCCGAGGACCGGGAAGTACAGCAGGCCTCGCCCGCCGTCGGCCGACATCAGGTCGTAGGCGACCTCCTGCGGGCTGCGCCCCTCGCGGGCGGCGATGGCGGCGAGGCTGCGGTCCGGCGAGGGCTCGTAGTCCGGCGGGTCGCCGAGCGGGAACAGCTTGTGGAACGACGACGTCAGCAGCGCGGCGATCCCCTCGATCTCCGGCGCCTCGGTCACCATCGCCGTGCGGACCTCGGGGTCCCGCAGCCGGGCGAGGCGCTCGTCCCGGCCGAGGCCGGCGAGGTCCTGCCAGGTGCGGTGGAACAGGAACGGGTGCGACGTGGTCTCCCAGCCGAACAGCACGCAGGCCGGCCGCCCCGCGACCTGGGGGACGATCCGGGCGCCCTCGCCCGACGACTGCTCGGCCAGCTCGATCAGCCGCCGCCAGGCCTCGGGGTGGATGTCGTTCTGGAGGCAGTTGAACGTGACCGGGCGGCCCGACTCGCGGGACACCGTCCGCATCCAGGCGAACTCGGACTCGGGGTCGAACATGTCGCTGGCCAGCTCGAACACGCCCGCGCCCGCCTGGCCGAGCGCCCGCCCGATGCCGATGAGCTCGTCGGCGCTGGCGGTGGTGCCGGCGGCCAGCTCGCCGTCCTTGGCCCGGTGGAGCAGCGTCCGGGTGGTCGAGAAGCCGACGGCCCCGGCGAGGATGGCCTCCCGTACGACGGCCGCCATCCGCTCGATCTCGTCCGGGGTGGCCTCGGCGTTGGCGCCACCCCGCTCGCCCATCACGTAGGCCCGCACGGCGCCGTGGGGGACGAGGGCGCTGACGTCGAGGATGCGGGCCATGCGTTCCAGCTCGTCGAGGTACTCCGGGAAGGTCTCCCAGTTCCAGGTCATGCCCTCGACCAGGGCGGTGCCGGGGATGTCCTCGACGCCCTCCATGAGCTGGATCAGCCAGTCGCGGCGGGCGGGGTCGGCGGGGGCGAACCCGACGCCGCAGTTGCCCATCACGATCGTCGTGACGCCGTGCCAGCTGCTGGGCGTGATCTCGGGATCCCACGTCGCCTGGCCGTCGTAGTGGGTGTGGATGTCGACGAAGCCGGGCGTGACGAGCCGGCCGTCGGCGTCGATCTCGCGCCGGCCCCGATCGGGGACGCTGCCGACGGTCGTGATCCGATCGCCGTCGACCGCCACGTCGGCGGTCCCGGCGGGCAGCGCTGGGCCGCCGGAACCGTCGATGACGGTGCCGTTGCGGATGACCAGGTCGTGCATGCCGTCCCCTCCCGATCGCGGCTGACGCCGGCGTCACCTTCCAGCCAACACCACCTTGACCCGCCGGTCAAGGCGGCTCGGGGCGCGTCCGCAGCGGCAGGACCAGGAGGCCGCCGACCAGGAAGCAGAGGGCGCCGACGAAGGTCCCGAGGTTCATCAACGAGGCGTTGCGGACCTCGTCGGTCTCGGGCACGTAGTAGCCCGCGATGGCCGACACCCCGAACGCGATCGACCCGACCATGTTGAGCGCCGCGATCAGCCAGGTGAGGCTGCGGGGCCGCCAGGTCCAGGCGCCGTGGCAGACCGCGACCCAGGCGAGGGCGCTGGCGACGAGGAAGCAGATCGACCCGCGGGCGTCGGGCGTCCAGATCCGCTGGTCGGCCTCGCTCGCCGAGAGCGTCGTGTCGAGCGCGTTGAACGTGGTCACGTTGAAGAACAGCGTGCCGACGAACTGAACCGCGCCGGCCCACCAGTCGAGGCCGTGGGGGCCGGTGGCCCGCCAGGCCTGCGCGAGCTGGAGCCCGGCCGCCGACGTGAAGAACAGCGACCCGACGAAGTACGTCGTGCCGTCGGCCGTCGCGCCGACCGCGGCGACGTAGCCGGGCAGCGAGCCGACGGCGAAGCACGCGGACCCGACGGCGAAGAGGATGCCGATCCACCAGTCGGCGGTCGCGGGCGCCCACCAGGTCGACCCGGCGTCGCCGGGCCCGGGTCGGGACGGGGTGGTGCGGGCGGACTCGGTGCTGATCCCGCCATCGTCGCCGGACCGCGTCGTCCGCGCCATCATCCCTGGCGGGTGAGCCCCCTCTGCTTGCTCTCGATCGTCGTCGGTTCGGCTGTGCCGCCGGCGAAGCAACCGAGGAGCCGCTCCAGCATCTCCCGGTCACCAGCGACGGAGAGGACGCCGTCCTGCTCGGCGGCGGGCACGCGGAGACCGGCGAACACCAGGGCTTCGAGCGTGTCGGGGTCGGTGTCGATGACCAGGTCGTTGTGTTGCGCCTGACCTCGGCCGATGTCGATGGTGCCGCGGTCGACGGCGAGCCCGAAGGTGTCGGTGGCGAAGCGCACCTCGGCCGTGACCGAGACGTCGCGGGCGGCGTCGGGGTCGAAGCTGTTCTTGAGGGCGAGCATGGCCGCGTCGCAGCCCACCGGCCTGTCGTGGGGCAACGCCGGTGAGCGGGCGCCCCAGCGCTGCAGGCCCAGGAGAACGGGCTCGAGCTCCGCACCCCACTCGGTGAGCTCGTAGACGTTGGCCGACGCCGGCGGCGGGAGCCGGCGGCGCCGCACGACCCCGGCCTCCTCCAGCTCACGGAGCCGCTGGCTCAACACGTTGGGGCTCCCGTGGGCGAGGCCGGCGTGGAGGTCGGTGAAGCGCTTGGGGCCGAAGAGCAGGTCGCGGACGATCAGCAACGCCCATCGCTCGCCCACCAGGTCGAGGGCATGGGCGGAGGAGCAGCCGTCGCCGTAGGTGCGCATCGAGGTCACACCCGGATCCTACCGAGAATTTCTCCTGACTTCGCGATGAGTCCTTGCTAGCAAGAACGTCTTACTCCTAACTTAGGAGCAATCAGGAGGCAGCCATGATCCGTCGAACCCTGTTCCCCAGCCCCGTTCACCGCCGCATGGCCCCGCTGATCGCCGCGTCGTTCTTCGGGGGCGTCGCCCTGTGGGTGCCGGTCGAGAAGCTGTTCCTGGGCGAACTCGGCTTCACGCCCCAGACCGTCGGCCTCATGGCCGCCGCCTATGCCGCCGTCGTGCCGCTGCTCGAGATCCCCTCGGGCATCCTGGCCGACCGCTGGAGCCGCCGGGGTGTCCTGCTCCTCGGCAACGCCGGCGCCTTTCTGAGCGTGCTGGTCGGGGCGCTCAGCTTCAACGTCGCCACCTACCTCGTCGCCGCGCTGCTCCTGGGCGTCTACTTCGCCATGCAGTCCGGCACGTTGGATGCGATCGTCTACGACACGGTCCTGGAGGAGGACGGGAACAGCGAGCGCTTCGAGTCCCTCCTGGGCCGCGTCCGCATGTTGGAGAGCGTGTCGCTGGTGGTCGGCGCCCTCGCCGGCGGGGTGCTCGCGGCGGCAACCGCCCCGCGGGTCACCTACGTCGCCACACTGCCGTTCATCGCGCTGTCGACGCTGTTCCTGGTCGCCTTCCGGGAGCCCCACCTCCACGAGGCGGCCGAGCCCCGGTCGCTGCGCCAGCACGTCGCGGTGACGTTCGGCGTGTGCGGCGGGACCGGCGGCTCCTGCCGGTGGCCGCACTCCTGGTCCTGTCGTCGATCCTCACGCAGGCCGTGTTCGAGTTCGGGCCGCTGTGGCTGGTCGACGCGGGAGCCGGTGCCGGCGCGTTCGGCCCGGCCTGGGCGGCCCTCATGGCCTCGCTGGGGCTCGGCGGGGCGCTCGCCGGCCGCCTCCGGCCCGACCGCTCCGCCACCGTGCGCCTCCTCGGCGTGCTCGTGGTCGGGGCCGCCGCGACGCTGCTGGTGAGCGGAAACGCCGCGGTCGTCACCGCCGCGCAGGTCGTGGTGGCGATGGTGACCGTCGTCATCGGCATCTTCCTCACCCGGGAGCTGCACGACCTGGTGCCCTCCGAGGTGCGGACCGGGGTGGCGTCCGGCATCGGTGCCGCCACGTGGGCGACGTTCCTGCCCTTCGCCCTCGGGTTCGGGAGTGTCAGCGAGCGGTGGGGCGTGCACACCGCCGGCTGGTTGCTCGTGGCCGTCGCCGTGGCGATCGCCGGACTCCTCGCCTTCACCCGCCGCACCAGCCCGGCGACCGTGGTCGTCGACCTGGCCGAGGCCCCGGCCGTCCCGTCCCGCGTCGTTCCCGGCCCCGCCGTGGCCGCGTGAGCCCCGGCGCAGCGCATCCCCACACCCGAGAGGAGAGACCGATGTCCGACCGCAGCTCCCATCCCGATCCTGCGCTCCACGCCATCGCTGGCCGGTGGCAGACCTCCGGCCACGTCGTCGGTGACGAGCGCATCCCCGTCGTGGGCACCGACACGTACGAGGTCCTGGCGGGCGGCCACTTCCTCGTCCACCACGTCGACGTGACCGTCGGTGATCGGCCGGTCCGGGCGATCGAGATCATCGGCGAGCCCAACCCCGACGGCGGCTACCTCGCCCGCAGCTTCGACAGCGACGGCAACGCCGAGCTCATGGCGCTGACCGTCGATGACGACGGCGTCTTCCACTTCTCGGGCGGCGGCGACATCGCACCCGCCGCCCAGTCGACCAGCGCAGACCCTGCCCGTGTCCGCGCCACGCTGACCGTCGCCGACGACCGCGCCTCGATGCACGCCGTGTGGGAGCGCTCCGAGGACGGCACGGCGTGGCAGCGGTGGATGGACATCGGGTTCACCAAGATCGCCTGACGGATAGGTCCGCCGTAGCGGGCGGCGGCCGGGCCTCGCACGAGCGAGAACGCGTTTGTCCCGCGGAAGTGGTCGCCATAGCGACCACTTCCGCGTAGAAAAGCTGGGGACACGACGTGAGCCCCCGTTCGGGGCGAAACTGTCATACCCCGTCCTTAGGGTGCGGGGCATGGAGCTGTGGTCCCCTCCGCGTGGCGCCCCCGAGCTGTTCGAGTGGTGGCGCCCCCTCATGCTCGCCTCGCGGCGCGCCCGGGCCGAGCGCTTCCCCTATCCGATCCATGTGGACGAGTTCCGCCTGGCGGGCCGGGTCATCCGCCCCAACCGGCCCGACGTCTGGATCTACGACCACCGGGCCAACGGCGGCTCGCTCTGCGTCGACGCGACGGGCCAGGCCTACCGGTTCGTGGGCAGCCCCACCCCGGGCGTCGGCCAGTTCCGCCCGTGCAAGCTGGCGGACGCGCTGCGGCGTGCCGGCCTGCCCGAGGTCGTCGCGCCGGTGCGGTACGCGCCGCCGCGAGCCGGCGGGTGCGGCGGCCGCGTCCATCGCCGCGGCGGTGGAGCCGAGCGCCGGCCCCGCGCCCCGTGTTATCCGCCGCGGCCACCTCACATTGGTGTCGGGGTGCGCGTGATGGCCGCCGCCCCGGCCAGTCGCCGCCCCCGTCACCGGCCGCTCCCGGGCGTGCTACTGCGGATCGTCGAGGCGATGCGCCGGCACGCGGCCCATCTTCCCGGCCTGGAAGTCCTCGACGGCCTGCACCAGCTCGTCCCTCGTGTTCATCACGAAGGGGCCGTAGGCCGCCACCGGTTCGCCGGATCGGCTGGCCGCCGAGCAGCAGCACCTCGAGGTTGGGCGTGTGCGTGTCCTGGTCGCGGTCGGCGGCCAGCACGATGTGGTCGCCCTCGCCGAACGCCGCGAGCTGCCCGCTCCGGATCGGGTGACCGTCCGAGCCCACGGTGCCCCGCCCGGCGAGCACGTAGGCCAGGGCGTTGAACCCGGGCGGCCACGGCAGCGCCAGCCGCGCGCCGGGGGCGACGGTGGCGTGGACGTACGTGATCGGCGTGTGGGTGAGGCCGGGGCCCTCGTGGTCGCCGAGCGACCCGGCGATCAGGCGCAGCAGGGCGCCGCCGTCGGCCGACCGCAGCAGCGTCACCTGGCCGCCGCGGATGTCCTGGTAGCGGGGGTCGACGAACTTGTCGGCCGCGGGCAGGTTCACCCACAGCTGCACGCCGTGGAACAGCCCCCCGCTCACGACCAGCGCCTCGGGCGGCCGCTCGATGTGGAGGATGCCCGACCCGGCCGTCATCCACTGCGTGTCGCCGTTGGTGATCACGCCGCCGCCACCCGTGCTGTCCTCGTGCTCGAACGTGCCGTCGATCATGTACGTCACGGTCTCGAAGCCGCGATGCGGGTGCCAGGCGGTGCCGCGCGGCTCGCCCGGCGCGTAGTCCACCTCGCCCATCTGGTCCATGTGGACGAACGGATCGAGCAGCCGCTGGGGCGCGCCGGCGAAGGCGCGGCGCACGGGGAACCCCTCGCCCTCGTACCCGGAGGGCGCGGTCGTCAGCGACACGAGCGGCCGCTCGACCGAGTCGGGCTGGGGCTCGGCCACGGCGGGCAGCGTGAGGGGATCGGCGACGGTGATTGCAGGCATCTGGTGACCTCCTGGTCTGCCGTCCTCCAACAAATTGTACGCGCAACTATTCCTGGCCGGCGGCCGGCCAGGGCCGGCGGTCGCGTCAGTCTCGTCGGCGGGTCTGGCGGATGAAACCGCCCAGTCCAAGGGCCATGACGCCCACACCCGGCACGATCACCCACAGCCCCAGCACCAGCCCGACCCCGAGCCCGGCGGCACCGAGCCCGATGGCGAACGGCCACACGCTCGCATGCGGCAGGTAGGCCTCGGCGGCGTGCTCATCGGCCGCAACGCCGGCGTGACGGGGCGTCGGGCTCGCCGGACTCGCCGGGCTCGCCGTGCCGCTCCCGCAGCCAGAGGTAGACGGCGACCCACAGCGCCAGGACCGCCGCCACGATCAGCATGACCGTCCCGGCCTCCTCGTAGGCGGTCGCCCAGTAGATCAGCCCGATCGAGCCGACCCCGGCCCCGATCACCAGGAACACCCGCCAGGGCACGGTCCGGTCGTCGGCCAGGGCACGACCCCCGTGCCCGGTCAGGTCGTCCTCGGCGGGATCGACCGAGGTCGAGGCCGGGGCCGCAGCCGACCCGCCGGGCGTCGTCTCGCCGCTCACGGCTCACCCCCGGTCCCCGACGAACCCCCGCCGCCGGCGGGGTCCGTCGGCCCACCACCGCCGCCCGGTCCAGCACTACCGGTCGCAACTGCCCCTACCTCGCCTATGGGCCCGGTGGGAGCCGGCCCCGCAGCGGGGCCGTGGTGCAGGTCCCACACGGGGCGCTGCGAGCGGATCGGCGGTAACGGACCGGTGAAGTTCTCCGCCGGGGGTGGCGACGTGGTCGCCCACTCCAGGGTGTGGCCGCCCCAGGGGTCGTCGCCCGCCACGCGGCCCATCCTGCCCCGTGACGTCTGGAGCACGTTCCACAGGAACGGCAGGGTGGAGGCGCCCAGCAGGAACGCCCCCAGCGTGGAGACCTGGTTGAGGCCGGTGAACCCGTCGCTGTCGAAGTAGTCCGCCACCCGGCGGGGCATGCCCTCCAGCCCCAGGATGTGCTGCACGAAGAACGTGAGGTGGAACCCGACCAGCGTCATCCAGAAGTGGACCTGACCCCAGCCCTCGGACAGCACCCGTCCGGTGACCTTGGGCCACCAGTAGTAGACGCCGGCGTACAGCGCGAACACCGAGCCGCCGAACAGCACGTAGTGCATGTGCGCCACGACGAAGTAGCTGTCATGCATCTGGAAGTCGATCGGCGCCGACGCCAGCATCACGCCGGTCACGCCGCCCAACAGGAAGGTGAACAGGAAGCCCAGCGCGAAGAGCATCGGCGTCGGGAACACGAGGCTGCCGCCCCACATCGTGCCGATCCAGTTGAAGAACTTCACGCCCGTCGGCACGGCGATCAGCATCGAGAACCCGGTGAAGAACGGCAGGAGGACCGCTCCCGTCGTGAACATGTGGTGCGCCCACACGCCCATCGACAGCGCCGCGATGGCGATCGTCGCGAACACCAGGCCCGCGTAGCCGAACACCGGGCGGCG
This sequence comes from uncultured Acidimicrobiales bacterium, assembly GCA_963830865.1. GTDB lineage: Bacteria > Actinomycetota > Acidimicrobiia > Acidimicrobiales > VFJN01 > ZC4RG19. The sequence goes on from CAWHNU010000009.1 coordinate 740,067, forward strand.
CGAGAACACCGGGAGGATCTCCGTGATCACGCCGAAGTAGGGCAGCACGAGGATGTACACCTCGGGGTGCCCGAAGAACCAGAACAGGTGCTGCCACAGGATCGGCGAGCCGCCGCCTGCCGGGTCGTAGATGTGCGCGCCGAAGTTGCGGTCGGCGAACAGCATGACGGCGGCCGCGGACACGACCGGGAACACCATCAGCACCAGGATGCTGGTGACCAGCATGTTCCAGGTGAAGATCGGCATGCGGAACATGCGCATGCCCGGCGCGCGCATGGTCACGACCGTGGTCACGATGTTGACGCCGGTGAGGATGCCGGACACGCCGGTGAGGGCGACTGCCACGATCCACAGGTCGTTGCCGATTCCCGGGGACGCCACCGGCCCCGACAGCCGGACGTAGGCGGTCCAGCCGAAGTTGGCCGCGCCGTCGGCCGTCAGGAACCCGGACAGCATCGTGATCCCGCCGAAGACGTAGAACCAGTACGACAGGGCGTTGAGCCGGGGGAACGCCATGTCGCGGGCGCCGATCTGCAGCGGCACGAGGTAGTTCGCCAGGCCGAAAGCGAACGGGCCCAGGAACAGGAACAACATGATGCTCCCGTGCATGGTGAACATCTCGTTGTACCGGCCCTGCGACACGATCTGGCTTCCCGGCTCGGCCAGCTCCGTGCGGATGACCATCGCCAGGGCGCCGCCGACCAGGTAGAACGCGAACGCGGTCGCCATGTACGAGATGCCGATGCGCTTGTGGTCGGTGGTGGTCAGGAACGCCAGCAGGCCCTGGGCGCGCACCTCGGGCGGGTGCTCCGGCGGTTCCTCCGCCACCGGCGGGCGTTCGGCGACGATCGTCATGAGCGGGCTCCGACCAACCGGCCGTCCTCGTCGATCTCGACCTTGAGCTCGGGCTCGCCCGAGCGCTCCTGCTCGGCCCGGCGGTCCTCGAGCCACGACCGGTACTCGGCCTCGCTCACGACCCGCACGGAGTAGTTCATGCGCCAGTGGTCGAGCCCGCAGAACTCGGCGCAGCGGCCGACGTAGTCGCCGGTCTCGGTCGGCGTGACCTCGATCTCGTTGTCGACGCCGGGGATCAGGTCCCGCTTGGACAGGAAGTCCGGCACCCAGAACGAGTGGTTGACGTCCGCCGACACGAGCCGCAGGTGCGACGGCCGGCCGACCGGGAGGACCAGTTCGGGGCCCCGGCCGGGCGCGCCGGTGATCGTGACGCCCTCGTCCCGGTAGTGGAACTGCCACGACCACTGGAAGCCGACGACGTCGACCACCGCGGCGGCGTCGTCGCCGACCTCGTTCACGTCACGCTCGCCGATGACGCTGACCGTGAACAGGCCGACCACCACGATGATCGGCACGATCGTGTACACGATCTCGAGGGGGATCTGGTAGGCGGTCTGGTCCGGCAGGTCGTCGTCGCCGCGCCGCCGGTAGCGCAGGATCACCCACACGAGCAGGCCCCACACCAGCGCGGCCACGACGATCGCGGCGAGGAAGAAGCCCTGCCACAGCGAATAGATCGTCTCGGCCTGCTCGGAGCGCGGGTGGGGCGCGCCGAAGCCGGGCAGGTCGCATCCGGCGGCGGTGAGCGCGACGGCAACTAGGGCGGGCACCAACCGCCACGCTCGCGGGGGACGGCGCACGGTTGCGACCGTAGCCCACGGCCTCCTGGGCGTGACCCGCTCTCCCGCGCCTCAGTAGACGTAGACGCGGCGGCCTCATGACTACGTACCCCACCCCCGGACCAAATGCCGAGGTCGTCCGATGTGCCGGAGGCCGCGCGCGGCGCACGATGCACACATGATCCTCACCGACGACTTCGCCAGGGTGCTCGTCGAAGACAGGCACCGAGAACTGCGGGCGGCCACGCCCCGCCGCCGCTGGGTGCGCTTCACCCGCAACAACTCAACCCTCGATCGCGACCGCCGCCACGGATGACGGCGGCGCTCCGCCCCCGAGTCTCCCGACCCTACGCTGGGCCGATGATCGTGGGCCGCGCCGGACTGTCACCCGTGATGGTGGGCCGCACGGCCGAGCTCGACCGGCTCGCCGGCCTCGTGGGCGCCCGCTCAGCGCCGAGCGTCGCCTTCGTGGCCGGCGAGGCCGGCATCGGCAAGACCCGGCTGGTCCAGGAGCTGCTCCGGCGGGTGCCCGCCGGCATGCCGGTCCTCGCCGGCCAGGCCGACCCCGGGACCGTCGGCCGGCCGATGGAGCTCCTGCTCGACGCCGTCGAGCCCCTCGCCGCCGACGGCAACGGCGAGCTCGTGGCCGTCGTGCGCGACGCAGACCGGCCCGCCGAGGAGCGGGTGCGGGCCGGGGTCGACCTCGTGCGTCGGCTGACCGCCGACTCCGGCGGGCTGGTCGTGTTCGAGGACCTCCACTGGGCTGACGCCGAGAGCCTCGCCGTGTTCGAGCGGCTGGCCGAGCCGGCCGGCCGGCTCCCCGCGGGCGGCGACCCCCGGCACGACCCGGGCGGCGACCGTCCCGCCGGTGGCACCGACGCCGCAGCCGGTGTGGCGCCGGGTCTCGTGCTGGTCGGGACCTACCGGCCGGACGGGCTCCATCGCCGCCATCCCGCCGCCGACGCACTGCCCCGGCTGGAGCGGCGGCACACGGTGACCCACATCCACCTCGACCGGCTCGGGCCGCCCGACGTCGCCCGGTTCCTGGCCGCCGTGTACGACGAGGAGCCGTCCTACCGGGTCGTCGACACCCTCCACAGCCGGACCGGTGGCAATCCCTTCTTCCTGGAGGAGCTCGTCGCCAGTTCCGGCGGCACCGACCAGCGACAGCTCGACGACGTGGCCCTGCCCTGGACCGTGGCCGACCTCGTCACCGCCGAGCTCGACGACCTCGATCCCGACGTGCGGGCGATGGTCAACGCCGCCGCCGTGCTCGGCCGGCGGGTCGGGTTCGACGTCCTCCTCGCCGTCACCGGGGCCGGCGAGGACGACCTCATCGCCCGGCTGCGGGCGGCCGTCGACGCCGGGCTGCTGGTCGAGGCCGAGCCCGACGTGTTCAGCTTCCACCACGAGCTGGCCCGGGAGGCGATCGAGCGCAGCCTCCTCGGCCGCGAGCAGCGGCGCCTCCACGAGGCCGCGCTCGCCGCCCTGCGGGCAGCCTCCAGCCGCAACCACGTCGCCCTCGCCCACCACGCCCGGGGCGCCGGCCGCTACGACGACATGGTGGCCGAGGCCCGGCTCGGCGCGCACGAGTCCCTGGCGCTCGGGTCGACCTATCAGGCGCTGCGGCTGGCCGAGACCGGGCTGGCCGAGGTCGAGCACGACATCGACCTGCGATCCGTCGCCGCCCGGGCCGCCTGGCTGGCCGGCCTGCTCGACGACGCCGAGGTCCACGCCGCCCGCTGGCTGGAGGTCGCCCGGGCCACCGGCGACGCCCCCGGCGAGGCCGAGGCCCTCGCGCTCTACGCCCGGGTGGCCTTCGACCGCGGCGACATCGAGGCGATGGTCGCCCGCACCGACGCCCTGATCGAGGTCATCGACCACCTGCCGACCGACGCCCAGCGGGCCCGGGCGATGGCCGCGGTCGCGCAGTCGAACATGCTGCGCGAGCAGGTCGACGCCACCATCGAGTGGGCCGACAAGGCGATCGCGCTGGCCGAGGCCCACGACCTCGACGACGTGCGCCGCGCCGCGCTGGTCGAGAAGGGCTCGGTGCTGATGATGCTGCCCGAGCGCGCCGACGAGGCCCGCGGCCTGCTCCGGGACGCGGCCGACGAGGCCAAGCGGGCCGGCGAGCACGTGGTCGCCGCCCGGGCGCTCAACAACCTGCTGTGGCACGCCCGCCGGTGGTCCGGGGCCGCCGAGGTCCGGGCCCTCATCGACCGCATGCAGCGCCACGCCCAGGCGGCCGGCTTCGACTCGCTCGCGATCGGCGACGCCGGCATCTCGCTCGCCCACCTGGCCGCGGTCGAGGGCGACCTCGACGGGGCGATCGCCGCCCTCGACCGCGCCCGCGAGTCGAGCGTCAGCCGCAGCCCGTGGACGACCTGGCCCCACACGGTCGTGTTCCGGGCCGGCCTGGCGCTGGAGGCCGGCGACCTCGACACGGCGGAGCGGTTCACCGAGATGGCCAAGCCGATCACGGCCCGGACCGCCTCCGGGGTCCTCGGGCTCGACTTCCACATCGCCAGCCGGCGGGGCGACGTCGCCCGGGCCCGGGCGCTGCTGCCCGAGCTACTCGCCGCGGTCGACGCCGAGGAGTCCGCCTCGCCGACCCAGGTCCACGACCTCCTCGCCGCCGCCTTCGACGCCGGGATCGGCGCCGACGAGATGCGTCCGCTCGTCGAGCGGGCCGGCCACTACGCCGCCGACCGGCTCGACCCCGACAGCCCGTGGCAACGCATGCTCGCCGCCCAGCTGGCCGAAGCAGACGGCGACGTCGAGCTTGCCGCCGAGCACTACCAGGCGGCCGCCGCCACGCTGGGCGCGGCGCCGGAGATCCTGGCCGGACACCGCGGCACCGCGCATGTCGGCGCGGCGGCGACGCTGGCGCAGCTCGGGCGAACCGACGAGGCCCGGGCCCACGCGACCGAGGCCGCCCGCCAGCTCGCCGGCTGGCGGGGCTGGCGGGTCGACCGGCTGCGAGCGGTCGAGCGCCGGCTCGGGGTCGGCGACGGCCCGGCCGGGCCGGATGCCCTCACGCCTCGCGAGCGGGAGGTGGCGATGCTGCTCGCCGAGGGCCTCACCAACGCCCAGCTGGCCGAGCGCCTCTACATCTCGCCGCGCACCGCTGCGGTCCACGTGTCCAACATCCTCCAGAAGCTGGGCATGGCGTCCCGGGCCGAGGTGGCAGCCTGGGCGGCACGCGCGGGCGGCTGACCCCGTGCCACGCTGTCGCCATGGCGACGGCATTCCGCGGCTGGGCACCCGAGGCGCTCGACTTCTACCGGCGGCTCGAGCTCGACAACAGCCGCAGCTTCTGGGCCGCGAACAAGGGCACCTACGAGACCGAGGTCCGGGCGCCCTTCGAGGCCCTGTCCGAGCGGGTGGCCGACGAGTTCGGGCCCCTGCGCATCTTCCGGCCCCAGCGCGACATCCGCTTCTCCAAGGACAAGAGCCCCTACAAGACCAGCTGCTACGGCGTGGCCGAGGGTGAGGGCGGCGAGGCGTACTACGTCGCGCTGTCGGGCGACGGCCTGACCGCCGGTGCCGGGTACTGGATGATGGCCAACGACCAGCTCGCCCGGTACCGGGCCGCGGTCGACGACGACGAGACCGGCCCGCAGCTGGCCGTCGCCGTCGCCGAGGTCGAGGCGGCCAAGCTGCGCATCGAGGGCCACGGCCTCAAGACCGCGCCCCGGGGCTACCCCCGCGACCATCCCCGCATCGAGCTGCTCCGGCGCAAGGGCCTCGCCGGCTTCCGGTCGTGGGACCCCGCCCGCTGGCTCGGCACCGCCGCGGCGGCCAGCCGCATCGTCGACACCTGGCGGGCCGCCGCCCCCATGACCGCCTGGCTGGGCGCCCACGTCGGTCCCTCCACCGAGCCGCCGTCGGACCGCTGGGGCTGACCTCGCCGGCCGCGATGAATCCGGGCCCATCAGGCGGTCAATACCGGCATGACGACATACCCCGGCGAGACCGCCGAGTACCGGGCCGCCCGTGACGACCTGTTGCGGCGGGAGATCGAGCTGCGGCGCGCCATGGAGGCCGTCGCCGAGGCCCGGCGGGCGCTGCCGCCCGGCGGCGAGGTCCCCGAGGACTACCGCTTCGACGAGATGGGCGAGGACGGGACCGTCCGCCAGGTGCGGCTGTCCGAGCTGTTCCGGCCCGGGACCGACGCGCTGGCCGTCTACAACTTCATGTTCCCCCGCCACGCCGGCGACGACCGGCCCGGACCGACCCTCGGCGAGACCGCCAAGCTGCCGCTGGCCGAGGGCCCATGCCCCTCGTGCACCGCGTTCATCGACGAGCTCGACGGCGCCGAGCCCCACGTCGCCGCCCACGCCAACCTGGTGGTCGTGGCCAAGGCCCCGATCGAGCGGCTGGCGACCTTCGGGCGGGAGCACGGCTGGCGCCACATCCGGCTGCTGTCGTCGGCGCAGTCGACCTTCGCCCGCGACTACGGCGGCGAGGGCGACGACGGCCAGCAGATGCCGATGCTGAACGTGTTCCGGCGCGACGGCGATCGCATCCGCCACTTCTGGGGCACCGAGATGCTGTACGCACCCAGCGACCCGCACCAGGATCCGCGCCACGTCGGGACCGTGGAGGTGTCCTGGAACCTCTTCGACCTGATGCCCGCCGGCCGGGGCGAGGGTTGGGAGGAGCGCATCGTCGAGGACTGCTGCGGCTGACGCCGGCACCTCCCGGCGGCGGGTAGCGTGGGATCCCCATGACACCCGCCCCCGCAGATGCTGGGGCGCCCGCTCGCGCGCCCCTCCACAGCCTCCCCGGCGTCCTCCGCGACGAGCCCGCGCTCGCCCGCGTGCTCGGCCGCACCACCGCCACCCTCGCCGTCCCCGAGGCCGCCCGCGCCCTCGTCGTCGCCGGCCTCGCCGGCCTGACGAAGCGGCGGCCGATCGTGCTGGCCGTCCCCACCTCCACCGAGGCCGAGCGGGTGGCCCACGACCTCGCCGCCTACCTGGGCGACGACCGGGTCGAGCTGTTCCCCGCGTGGGAGACCCTGCCCTTCGAGCGGGTGAGCCCGGGCGTCGAGACGATGGGCCGCCGCCTCCGGGTCCTGTGGCGCCTGCGCCACCCCGAGCGCGCGCCCGAGGTGGTGGTGGCGTCGGTCCGGGCCCTGGTGCAGCGGCTCGGGCCGCACGTCGAGGACGTCGAGCCGACCACCGTCCGGCCGGGCCAGCAGGTAGACCGCGACGACCTGGTCGCCGGGCTTGTCGCCGCCGGCTACCGCCGGGAGCAGATGGTCGAGCACCGGGGCGAGGTCGCGGTGCGGGGCTCGATCGTCGACGTGTTCCCGTCGACCGCCGACCGGCCGGTGCGCATCGACCTGTGGGGCGACGAGGTCGACCGGCTGACCGAGTTCTCGGTCAGCGACCAGCGCTCGGTCGGCGACATCGAGGGCGCCGAGATCTTCCCGTGCCGCGAGCTGCTGCCGACGCCCGCCGTGCGGGCGCGCGCGGAGCGGCTCGTCGGCCTCGAGCCGTGGGGCCGTGAGCAGTGGGAGCGGCTGTCCCAGGGGCTGGTGTTCGACGGCATGGAGTCATGGCTGCCCTGGCTGACGGCGGACGAGCACGTGCTGATCGACCTGGTCGGCGACGACGCGCAGATCCTCGTGTGCGAGCCGCGCCGCATGCGGGACCGGGCCGCCGACCTGCTGGCCGAGGAGGCCGACCTGGCCGCCACCCTCGCCGTGACCTGGGGCGCAACCGCTGACCGCAGCGCCAGCCACGGGTTCCCCGCGCTGCACCTCGACTACGACCGGCTGCTGGCGCACACCCGGGCGCCGGCGTGGCACGTCGTCAGCGTCCCCGACAGCCCCGACACGCCACAGGTCGAGGGCGGCGGCTGGGACCCCGTCGTCGGCGACGGCCGTGGCCTGCTCTCCCGCCTCGCCGGGCTCCAGGCCGAGGGCTACCGCATCGTGGTCGGCGCCGACGGCGAGGGCTCGGCGACCCGGGTGCGCGACCTGCTCGCGTCCGAGGGCGTCGGCGCCGAGGTCGTCGTCGCCCCGCTGGAGCGGGGCGCGGTGCTGCGCTCTGCCAAGCTCGCGGTGCTGGCCGAGTCCGACCTCACCGGCCGGCGCCGGGCGCACCGCCGGGCCCGGGTCCGGCGCCGCGACGCCGAGCGGTTCTTCGACGACCTCAAGGTCGGCGACTACGTCGTGCACCACCAGCACGGCGTCGCCCGCTACGGCGGCATGGTCAAGCGGGCCATCGGCGGGGTCGAGCGCGACTACCTCCTGCTCGAGTACAAGGGCGACGACCGCCTCTACGTCCCCTCCGACCAGATCGACGCCGTCCGCCACTACACCGGCGGCGAGAGCCCGAGCCTCCACCGTCTCGGCGGCGACGGCTGGCAGAAGACGAAGGCCCGGGTGCGGGCCGCGGTGGCCGAGATCGCCCAGGAGCTCGTCGTGCTCTACCAGAAGCGGCTGCGCGAGCCCGGCACCGCGTTCAGCCCCGACACGCCCTGGCAGCGCGAACTCGAGGACGTGTTCCCCTACCAGGAGACGCCGGACCAGCTCACCGCCATCGCCGACGTCAAGGCCGACATGGAGGAGCCGGCGCCGATGGACCGCCTGGTGTGCGGCGACGTCGGCTTCGGCAAGACCGAGGTGGCGATCCGGGCCGCGTTCAAGGCGGTGCAGGACGGCAAGCAGGTGGCGGTGCTGGTCCCCACCACGCTGCTGGCCCAGCAGCACTTCCAGACCTTCAGCGACCGGTTCTCCGGCTACCCGGTGCGGGTCGAGGTGCTGTCCCGGTTCCTCACCCCCGGCCAGGCCCGCAAGGTCGCCCGGGGCATCGAGTCCGGGGCGGTCGACATCGTGATCGGCACCCACCGGCTGCTGTCGGCCGACGTCCGGTTCAAGGACCTCGGCCTCCTCGTCGTCGACGAGGAGCAGCGGTTCGGCGTCAGCCACAAGGAGCAGATCAAGCAGCTCCGCGCCGGGGTCGACGTGCTCACGCTGACCGCCACGCCCATCCCCCGGACGCTGGAGATGAGCCTGACCGGCATCCGCGACCTGACCCTGCTCAACACGCCGCCGGCCGAGCGCCAGCCCATCCTCACCTATGTCGGCGAGGAGGACGACCGGGCGATCGCCGAGGCCATCCGGCGCGAGCTGCTGCGCGAGGGGCAGGTGTTCTTCGTGCACAACCGGGTGCAGGACATCGAGCACGTCACCGCCCGGGTGCGGGACCTGGTCCCCGAGGCCCGCATCGCCATCGCCCACGGCCAGATGGACGAGGGCACGCTGGAGCGGGTCGTGCTCGACTTCTGGCAGGGCGAGTACGACGTGCTCGTGTGCACGACGATCATCGAGTCGGGCATCGACATGCCCACCGTGAACACGCTGGTCGTCGACCGGGCCGACCTGCTGGGGCTGGGGCAGCTCCACCAGATCCGGGGGCGGGTCGGGCGGTCCGGGCAGCGGGCGTACGCCTACCTGTTCCACCCGCGGGACCGGGCGCTGACCGAGGAGGCCTACGAGCGGCTCAAGACCATCGGCGAGGCGACCGAGCTGGGGTCGGGGTTCAAGATCGCGATGCGCGACCTGGAGATCCGGGGCGCCGGCAACCTGCTCGGCACCGGCCAGTCGGGCCACGTCGCAGCCGTCGGCTACGACCTCTACTGCCAGATGGTGAGCGAGGTGGTGGCCGAGCTGAAGGGCGAGGAGGTGCGCGAGCCGGCAGAGATCAAGCTCGACCTGCCGATCGACGCCAACCTGCCGACCGCGTACGTGCCCAAGGAGGACCTGCGGCTGGAGGCCTACCGGCGGTTGGCGGCGGTCACCACCGAGGCCGAGGTCGACGACATCCGGGCCGAGTGGGAGGACCGCTACGGCCCGGTGCCCGACGAGGCCGCCGCCCTGCTCGACGTCGCCCGCCTGCGGGCCGAGGCGGCCAGGCTGGGCATCCGCGAGATCAACGTCGTCAAGGTCACCGGCATCGGCGCCGCGGTGTGGACCGCGCGCATGAGCCCGGTGAAGCTCAAGGTGTCGGAGGAGGTCCGCCTCCGCCGGCTGGTGCCGCGGGGCCTCTACAAGGCCGAGCTGGGCCAGCTCGTCATCCCCACGAGCGGCGGCCGGGGCGTCGCGACCGACCTGGTCGAGCTGCTGGGGACCCTGTTCCCGGCGAAGGCAGCGGCGTAACGCCGCGCTCGGCCGCTGGCGAGAGGACTCCGGCGGCGACCGCGGCGACGGGGCCGGCACGAGCGTCAGCGACGAGGTCGGCGGCGTCGAGCTGGACGTCGCCGAGGCCGCCCCGGCCTGACCGTCGCGTGACGGGCCGGGCGGGTTCGATGTCCGGCGCGGCAGTCCCTACGATCTGACCCCGTGCGTCTCCGCCGCCTCGCCCTCGCCCCCGCCGCGTTGATCGTCGCCGGGCTCGCCTCCGGCTGTGCCGAGCAGTCCGCCGCGGTGCGGGTCAACGACCAGACCGTGTCTCGCACGGAGCTGTACGAGGAGCTCGACGTCATCGCCGGGAACGAGGAGTTCCAGCAGGTCGTGCTCTCCGAGGACGCCGACACGTCGGAGATCCCCGGCGCACTGGGCGGCAGCTACGCCCAACCGTTCGTGGGCCAGGTGATCCGCCAGCGCATCATCGGCATGCTGGCCGCCGAGGCGCTCGCCGACCGCGGCATCGAGGTGAGCGATGACGACATCCGAGCGATCGACGACCAACTGGCCCAGGCGATGCAGGAACGCAATGGCGACATCGAGTCCCTGCCCGACCGCTACCGCAAGGACTTCGCGACGGGCATCGCCGCCGCGAGCCGGCTCAACGAGGAGCTTGGGCAGGACGCCAACCAGGCGCTCGTGGAGGCCGGGACCAAGTCCGACATCCGTGTCAGCTCCGAGTTCGGCTCGTGGGACCAGGATCAGTTCGCCGTCGTCCCGCCACCCGGCAGCACGTCGGGCGGGTCCGGGTCGGGATCGAACTCGGGGTGAGCGGCGGCGCTGGTCACGCTGCCGGCCGGCGTCCCACCGTGGTGGTGTGCGGGCTGGGCCCCGCCGGGCCGGACCTCGTCACCGCGGCGGTCATCGCTGCCGTCGCCCGGGTGCCGCACCGCTACCTGCGCACCACCCGCCACCCGGCCGCCGGCGTGGTGGGCGAGGCGGCGAGCTTCGACGCGCTGTACGAGCGGGCCGAGCGCATCGAGGACGTCTACGCCGGCATCGTCGAGGAGCTGGTGGCGGCGGCGACCCGCCACGGCGAGGTGCTGTACGCGGTCCCCGGCTCGCCGGTCGTGGCCGAGCATGCGGTGGAGCGCCTGGTGGCCGACGACCGCGTGGTGGTCGAGCTGGTCGCGGGGCTGTCGTTCGCCGACCTGGCCTGGGTGCGCCTCGGGATCGACCCCGTCGAGCGGGGCGTGCGGATGGTCGACGGCCACCGCTTCGGCGTCGAGGCCGCGGGGGAGCGGGGGCCGCTGCTGGTCGGGCAGTGCGACACCCGGGACGTCCTGTCGGCGATCAAGCTGGCCGTGGCCGACGCCCTGGGCGACGGTCGCGGCGAGCGCGAGGGCGACGGCGGCCACGACGGCGGAGCGCCGCCGCTGGTGGTGCTCCAGCGCCTCGGCCTGCCCGACGAGCGGGTCGTCGCCCTCGCCTGGCCCGACCTCGACCGCTCGGTCGTGCCCGACCACCTCACCTCGGTGTACGTGCCCCGCCTCGCCGCGCCGGTGGCCGGCGAGGTGGCGGCGTTCGCGGAGGTCGTGCGCCGGCTGCGGGCCGACTGCCCGTGGGACCGCGAGCAGACCCACCAGAGCCTGCGCCGGCACCTGCTGGAGGAGTCCTACGAGGTGCTGGAGGCGCTCGACCACCTCGACGTCGACGCCGGCGAGGGCTACGACTCGCTGGAGGAGGAGCTGGGCGACCTGCTGTTCCAGATCGTGTTCCACGCCCGGCTGGCCGCCGAGGAGGGCCGCTTCGACCTGGCGGACGTGGCCCGGGGCGTGAGCACCAAGCTGATCGGCCGCCATCCTCACGTGTTCGGCGACGCCACCGCGGCCAGCTCCGAGGAGCTGGCGGTCCAGTGGGAGGCGGCGAAGGTGGCCGAGAAGGGGCGGGCCAGCGTCATGGACGGCATCCCCGCCGCGCTGCCGGCGCTCCTGTACGCCCAGAAGGTGCAGCGCAAGGCCGCCTCGCAGGGCGTCGACTGGCGCGAGCTGGTCGCGCGACGACGCCGGGCTGAGCGAGACCGCCCGGCTGCTGCTCGCCGCGGTCGACGCCGCGCACCGGGTGGGCGCCGACGCGGAGACCGAGTTGCGCATCGGCGCGGAGCACATCAGAGACAGATTCCGGGCCCGGGAGGCCGATGAACCCTCCGCTGACGGGTCCCGCCAGTAACGTGAACCACACTCGCAACAGGAGCAACAGCGGCGATGTCCAGCATCGAGCACATCGTGGGCCGTGAGGTCCTCGATTCCCGGGGCAACCCGACGGTCGAGGCCGAGGTCTACCTCGCGTCGGGCGCCGAGGGGCGCGCCATCGTCCCGTCGGGCGCGTCCACGGGCCAGTTCGAGGCGGTCGAGCTCCGCGACGGCGGCGAGCGCTATGGCGGCAAGGGCGTGCAGTCCGCCGTCGACCACGTGAACGGCGAGCTGCGCGACGTGCTGCTCGGCTGGGAGGCGAGCGAGCAGCGGGCGATCGACATGCAGATGGTCGACCTGGACGGCACCGACGCCAAGTCGCGGCTCGGGGCCAACGCCATCCTCGGCGTGTCGCTGGCGGTCGCCAAGGCCGCGGCCGAGGAGGTGGGCCTGCCGCTCTACCGCTACGTCGGCGGCGCCAACGCCCACGTGCTGCCGGTGCCGATGCTCAACGTGCTCAACGGCGGCGCCCACGCCGACAACAACGTGGACTTCCAGGAGTTCATGATCATGCCGGTCGGCGCGGCCAGCTTCCGGGAGGCGCTGCGCTGGGGGGCCGAGACCTACCACGCGCTCAAGGCGGTCCTGCACGAGCGCGGCTTGTCGACCGCGGTCGGCGACGAGGGCGGCTTCGCGCCCGACCTCGTGTCCAACGAGGAGGCGCTGGCGCTGCTGGTGGAGTCGATCGAGCGGGCCGGCCTCGCACCGGGCGACGATATGGCGCTGGCGATGGACGTGGCCTCCACCGAGTTCTACGCCGACGGGCGCTACAGCCTGGCCGCGGACAAGCGCGAGCTGTCGTCGTCGGAGATGGTGGGGCTGCTGGCCGAGCTGTGCGGGAAGTACCCGATCGTGTCGATCGAGGACGGCTGCGCCGAGGAGGACTGGGACGGCTGGTCGGCGCTGACCGGCGCGCTCGGCGAGCGCGTCCAGCTGGTCGGCGACGACCTCTTCGTCACCAACGTCGAGCGGCTCGGCCGCGGCATCGCCACCCGCGTGGCCAACAGCATCCTGGTCAAGGTCAACCAGATCGGCACGCTGACCGAGACCCTCGACACGGTCGACCTGGCGACCCGGTCCGCGTACACGACTGTGATGTCGCACCGCTCGGGTGAGACCGAGGACACGACGATCGCCGACCTGGCTGTCGCCACCAACTGCGGCCAGATCAAGGCCGGGGCCCCGGCCCGCAGCGACCGCGTGGCCAAGTTCAACCAGCTCCTGCGGATCGAGGACGACCTCGGCGAGGGCGCGGCCTTCCGGGGCCGCGCCGCGCTGGCCCGAGCGGGAGACGGGACGGCGTGATCGGGCGCCGGCGGCGGGACGGCGACCCCCTCCACGGCCCGGGCGGCGGGCTGCCCGACCCGGGCGCGCGGCCCGCGCCCCGCCGGGTCCAGGGCGCCTGGGAGACGCCCGCGGTGGTCGTGCGCGGCCCGGACGGCGAGGTGCTCACCCGGGAGGAGGCCCAGGCGTTCGGCCGGCGCCGGCCGGCGGCCGGCCGGAGTCGGGCCCGCACCGGGACCGAGGCCGATGTCGGCGCCGCCACGGCGCGCTCCGCCCGGCGATGCCGCGGCGCCGGCGCCGCGGCGGCCCCGGGTGCGGCCCCGCCGCATCCCCGGTGCCGCCGGCGGGGTCCTCGTCGCGCCGACGATGCTGCGCGGGGCCGACGACGGCCGCCTGGCCCGGAGGGCCCGCCGCCGCGAGGCGCCCGACGCGACCGTGTCCGCCCTGCCCCTGCGGGGCCGGCCCGCCCGCGACGTGCCGGCCGAGGCGGTCGCCGGCCAGGCCGGCCGGCCGCGCGGCGGGCGCCGCGGGCCCGTGCCGGCCCATCCGGGCGAGCACCGCCCGTCACGGTCGCTGCAGCCGGTGGCCCCGCCCCGCGCGCCGCGCACGCCGGCGTGGCTGCGGCGGGCCGGGTCGCGGGTGTCGTCGCTCGGCGTCGCGTCCGCGGTGGTCTACGTCGTCGTGCTCGCGCTCGTCGTCTACACGGTGTTCCCGGTGCGGACCTACCTCAACCAGCGGGCGGCCACCAACCGGGCCCGCCAGCAGATCGAGGTCATCGCCCGCGAGAACGACCGCCTGGAGCAGCGGGCCGACGACCTGCGCGACCCCGACACGATCGAGCAGCTCGCCCGCGAGGACCTCGGCATGGTGATGCCGGGCGAGGAGTCCTACGGGATCCTGCCCGCCCCGCAGCAGCCGCCGCCCTGACCCGGGCGCGCGGTCAGACCGGCTCGGGGACCGGCTCCCGCCGGCGGGTCTGGCGGTCCCCCACGCGGCCGATGCGGTGGATGCGCTTGAGCAGGGCGTCGCGGGCGCGCTCGGCCTCGTCGTTGAGGCCCGTGACCGCCTCGACGTTCCAGTGGCGCAGGACGACCGGCACGAGGATCTGGCTGTGGTGCACCTTGAAGTCGTAGATCCCGGCGCGGGCGATGGCCCGGGCGTGGGTCTCGAAGTCGACGATGCCGGTGCCCGGCATCTCGAACTCGCGGACCTGGCTCTCGATCGCGAGCATCATCCCGGACGGGTCGATCTCCATCGCCGCGCTCGACAGGTCGCGGTAGAAGAGGTAATGGCGGTTCTCGTCGGACGCCACCCGCTTCATGACCTCGTAGCCGACCGGGTCCTCGACGAGCTTGCCGGTGTTGTGGTGGGCGATGCGGGTGGCCAGCTCCTGCAGGCTCACGTACACGAGCCCCTCCTGGGGCAGGGCGGGCTCGGGCACCTCGCCCGCGCTGACCTGCGCCATGCGCGCCCGCTCGAGCGTGACCGGGTCGAGCGCCCGGGTCACGGTGAGGTAGTCGCGGATCACGATCGAGTGGCGGCCCTCCTCGGCCGTCCACCGCCGGCTCCACTCACCCCACGCCGAGTCCCGCCCGAACATGGCGTCGATCGTGCGGAAGTAGTGGGGCAGGTTGTCCTCGGTCAGCAGGTTGACGAAGAGGCTGGACCGCACCTCCTCCGGCAGGTTGGTGTCCTCGGGCGACCACTCGTAGCCGGGCTCGAAGTCGCGCCCCCGGCTGTAGGGCACAAACTCGTGTGGGAACCACTCCTTGGCCTGGGCCAGATGGCGGTCGAGTAGGCGGGCCGCGACCGGCTCCAGCTCGGAGATCAGGGCGGCGGCGTCCATCGGTTCGGCGGGCACGGTCGTAGCCTACCTACCGGTCGGTAGACAGGCGAGCGCGGTGACGCATGTCTCGTCGCCGACACGTGACGAAGTGGCCGCGCCACGCTATCGGCGGCGCGAGACTGGCGGATATGTCCGAGAGCGGGGACGAACGGGTCGGGGACGTCGAGCGCCAGGCGGTGATCGACATGCTCCGCGCGCACACCGGCGCCGGCCGGCTCACGCTGGACGAGTTCTCCGACCGCGCCGGCGAGGTGTTCGCGGCCCGCACGCGGGCCGAGCTCGCGGCGACCCTGCGCGACCTCCCCTCCGGCGTCGCCGGCCCGCTGCCGCCGTCGCCCAGCGACCCGCCGCCGCCGACGCCGGTCCCCGGGCACGGCCGCCGGCGGTTCATCGCGATCATGAGCGGCTCGCAGGCCCGCGGGCGCTGGCGGGCGGACCGCCGCCTGCAGGCGTTCGCATTCTGGGGCGGTGTCGACATCGACCTGAGCGAGGCGCAGATCGACGGGCCCGTGCTCGACATCTACGCAACCGCGATCATGGGCGGGATCACCATCCGGGTGCCCGCCGGCTTCCCGGTCTCGCTCGACGGCCTCGTGATCATGGGCGGCTACGGCGACCGCACCAAGGCCTCCGACCCGCTTCCCGGCGCGCCGCTGATCCGGGTCCACGCCCGGGGGATGTGGGGCGGCGTCGAGGTTCGCACCGCCCGGCCGCCCGGCAGCCGCCGGCGCGACCGCCACCGCCCGCCGGGCGTGGCGCGCGGCCGCCAGGGCGACGAGGTCAAGGGCGAGCTCCCGCCGCCGTCGTTGGGCGACCTCATCCCGCCCGTGCTGGGGCCGGACTTCGCGGCCTGGGTCACGCGCAGCACCAACGGCAGCCGGCACGGCGGGCCGGAGTGGTGGCGCCACCCCGACGACGTCTGGGGACCGCCCCAGCGGCCGCTACCGGGACCGGGAGAGGGACCGGGACCGCGGTCGCGATCCGCGACCGCGACCGGGACGGCGGTCGGCGATCCGCGACGCGCGACGGTGCCCGCGGACGCGCCGGCGCCGGCGCCGAGCGGCACGCTGACGATGATGGTCACCGACATCGCCGGGTCGACCAAGCTCTCCGAGGTGCTGGGCGACCGCCGCTGGATCGACGTGCTCGCCGCACACTACGAGCTCGTCCGGGCCGAGGTGGCCCGCCAGGGCGGCACCGAGGTCAAGGCCCAGGGCGACGGCTTCCTGGTCGTGTTCGCCAGCGCCCGCAAGGCGATCCTCGCCGCGGTGGGAGTGCAGCGGTCGCTCGCCGCCTACCGGAGCGACCACCCCGACCTGCCGATCACCGTGCGGATCGGCCTCCACACCGGCGAGATCGTCGACGTCGACGGCGACGTGTTCGGCCAGAACGTGGTGGTGGCGGTGCGCATCGCCGACCACGCCGAGCCGGGCGAGATCATGGTGTCCGGCCTGACCCGCGACCTGACCCTGGCGGGCGGCGACCTCACCTTCGGCGCCGGCGAGGAGGTCGAGCTGAAGGGGCTCTCCCAACCGTGGCGCGTCCACCGGGTCGAGTGGGCGCCCGCCGCGCTGTGACCCGGCGGTGAGCCCGGCCGACCGCGCGGCAGTCGAGGCGCTGCTCGGTCGGCCGGCGCACGGGCCGTTCGCCGTCGTGGCCCGGCACGCCGACGGCTCGCCGTTGGTGATCCGCAACGCGCCGCTGCTCGACGACGGCACCCCGATGCCCACCCGCTACTGGCTCGTCGGCGAACCGGAGCGGACGCTGGTGTCGCGGCTGGAGAGCGCGGGCGGGGTCGACCGGGCCGAGGCCGAGGTCGACCCGGACGAGCTCGCGGCCGCGCACGCCCGCTACGCCGCCGAGCGCGACGCCGCGCTGCCCGCCGGGCACGCCGGGCCCCGCCCGTCCGGGGGCGTGGCCGGCACCCGCGTCGGGGTCAAGTGCCTGCACGCCCACTACGCCTGGTTTCTGGCCGGCGGCGACGACCCCGTCGGCCGGTGGGTCGAGCGGCGGCTCGCGGGCGGCGGGCGATAGCGTCTGGAACCCATGACCGCGGTCGCCGCCATCGACATCGGCACGAACTCGACGCGTGTGCTGGTGGCCCGGCCGATCGACGGCAGGCTCGACATCCTCGACCGGGTGATGACGATCACGCGCCTCGGCCAGGACGTGGGCCGGACCGGCCGCCTGTCGGACGAGGCGGTCGAGCGCACGCTCGCCTGCCTGCGCGACTACCGCGAGATCGTCGACCGCCACGGCGCGAGTGCGATCCGGGTGGCCACCACCTCGGCGTCGCGCGACGCCGCCAACCGCGACGAGTTCTTCGCCGCCGTCGAGGAGGTCGTCGGCGTCCGGCCCGAGCTGCTCAGCGGCGACGAGGAGGGCCGGGTGTCGTTCCTCGGCGCGACCTCCGACCTCGACCCGGCACTCGGGCCGTTCCTGATCGTCGACATCGGCGGGGGGTCGACCGAGTTCACGGCCGGCACCGACCACGTCGAGGGCGTCATGTCGATCGACGTCGGCTGCGTGCGGCTGACCGAGAAGTTCCTGGAGCACGACCCGCCGCAGCCCGAGGAGCTGACCGCCGCCATCAGCTTCGCCGACGCGTACCTGGAGGACGTGCAGCGCGAGCTGCCGGGCGTGGGCGACGCCCGCACGCTGGTCGGCCTGGCCGGCACGATCACGACCGTGGCGGCGGTGGAGATCGGGCTGGCGACCTACGACCGCGACCGGATCCACCACTTCCGCCTCACCCGCGACGCGGCCGAGGACGTGTTCCGCACGCTGGCGACCGAGTCGCGGTCCGACCGGCTGCACAACCCCGGCCTCGAGGCGGCCCGGGCCGACGTGATCGTCGGTGGCTGCTGCGTGCTGGTCGCCCTGTTCCGGCGGCTCGGGTTCGACGAGATGATCGTGTCGGAGGCCGACATCCTCGACGGGTTGGCGCTGAGTCTTGTGGGGTGAGCGCGCCGCCGCCGACAGCGGTGTCAGTCTTTTCCCGCCGGACGTCACGCCTCGCTACGGTCAGGGCGCCATGCCGCTGGTCGACCGAGTGCTGATGGGCCCCGGGCCCTGCAATCCCTATCCCGAGGCGGTCGAGGCGCTGGCGCGCCCGATGCTCGGGCACCTCGACCCGGCGTTCGTCGGCCATCCTCGACGAGACGTGCGACCGGCTGCGGTCGGTGTTCCGCACGGCCAACCCGATGACGCTGCCGATCTCGGGCACGGGGTCGGCCGGCATGGAGGCGGCGTTCGTCAACCTGGTGCGGCCGGGCGACCCGGTGGTCGTCGGCGTCAACGGCGTGTTCGGCGCCCGCATGTGCGACGTCGCCGCCCGCTGCGGGGCCGAGGTCGTCGCCGTCGAGGTGCCGTGGGGCCAGCCCGTCGACCCCGAGCGCCTGCTGGCCGCCCACCCCGCGCCCCGGATCATCGCGGTGGTCCACGCCGAGACCTCGACCGGGGTCCGGTCCGACATCGCACCGCTGGGCGAGGGCAAGGGCGACGCCCTGCTGCTGGTCGACTGCGTGACGAGCGTCGCCGGCATCGAGGTCGACCTCGACGGCTGGGGCGTCGACGTGGCCTATGCGGGCACGCAGAAGTGCCTGGGCGTGCCGCCCGGCCTGGCACCGCTGTCGCTGGCGGAGCGCGCCCGGGACCGGCTGGTCGAGCGCAGCCCGAGCTGGTACCTCGACCTGCGGATGATCGGCCGCTACACCGGGCCGGCCACCGGGGCGCGGGTGTACCACCACACGGCGCCGGTCTCGATGATCCAGTCGCTGCACGCCGGGCTCGGGGCGATCCTCGACGAGGGCCTCGACGCGGCGATCGCCCGCCACGAGGACTGTGGCCGCATGCTGCAGGACGGCCTGGTCGCCCTCGGCCTGTCCCTGTTCGCCGCCGAGGGGCACCGGCTGCCCGAGCTGACCACGGTCTGGGTGCCCGAGGGAGTCGACGACGCCAAGGTGCGGGCCACGCTGCTCGACCGGTACGGCATCGAGATCGGCGGCGGGCTCGGCGAGTTCGCCGGCCGGGTGTGGCGCATCGGGTGCATGGGGCACACGGCCCGGCCCCGCAACGTGGCGCTGCTGCTGGCGGCGCTGGCGGAGGCGATCGGCGACCGATGACGGTGCTCACCGGCCGGCGGATCACCCTTCGCCCGCTCGTCGCCGCCGACTTCCCGGCGTGGCAGGAGGTCCGCCGCCGCAACGACGCCTGGCTCACCCCGTGGGAGCCGGCCCGCAACCCGAACCTGCCCGACGTCGTGGAGTCGGGCGAGGCGTTCAGCATGCGCTGCAGCGCGCGGGAGCGCGAGCGCCAGCTCGGCACCGGCTTCGGGTTCGGCATCTTCGTGGCCGACCCCCCGGGCAGCCGCCGGTCCGAGCAGTTCTGCGGCGAGATCAACCTGTCGTCGGTCCAGCGGGGCCCGTTCCAGTCGGCGTACGTCGGCTACTGGATCGACAGCTCCCAGGCCGGCCAGGGCTACATGCCCGAGGCTGTCGTGCTGGTCGCCCGGTTCGCGTTCGAGCAGGTCCACCTCCATCGCGTACAGATCTCGATCATCCCCCGGAACTACCGCAGCCGCCGGGTGGTCGAGAAGCTCAAGCTGCGCGACGAGGGCATCGCCCAGCGCTACCTGGAGATCAACGGGGTGTGGGAGGACCATGTCCGCTACGCCCTGACCGTCGAGGAGTGGCAGGACCGCCGGGACGAGCTCAGCCGCGAGTGGCTGGCGTGACCCGCCGGGCGGCGGCCGCCGTCCTCGCGCTGGCGGTGGTCGCGGCGATGGCGGCGTGCTCGGGCGACGACGACGACTCGTCGTCGTCGGGCGCCGCCCCGACGACGACGATCAACACGGGCGGTCTCGATATCGACGCCCCCGGCGGCTGGCTGGCGATCCCGGTGCCCGACCTGGGATTCGGCGTGGCGGTGCCCCCGGGGTGGGAGGCGACGCTGCTGTCGCCGGAGGGCCTGTCCACCCTGGCGGGTGCGTCACCCGAGGTGCCGGACTTCGCCGAGCTAGCCCATGCGGCCGCCGCCCAGGGCGGGGTGCTGTACGCGGCCGGGGTCGACGGGGCCGGGGGCGTGAGCGACCTCGTGGTGCGGGGGGCGCCGCAGGCCGGCGTCACCGATGTCGCCGGGCTGACCGCCTACGCGCAGAGCCTCGCCGCCGCAGCCGGGCGGCCGACGCAGGAGGTCACGGCCGTCGACGGGGCGCCGCTGCCGACCGTGCAGATGCGTTTCACCGTCGGGGGCGAGGGGAGCCCAGGCGACGGCGACCGA
This sequence comes from uncultured Acidimicrobiales bacterium, assembly GCA_963830865.1. Lineage (GTDB taxonomy): Bacteria > Actinomycetota > Acidimicrobiia > Acidimicrobiales > VFJN01 > ZC4RG19. The sequence continues at coordinate 760,503 of CAWHNU010000009.1, forward strand.
GACCCTGGTGGCCGCACCCAACGACGTCGTGTGGGACCTGACCGTCACGTCGGACGACGCCACCAGCCACGACGAGCTGGTGCGGCAGATAGTCGACACCTTCACCCTGACGCCGGCGTAACGGGCGTCCCGCTGAGCGCTTTTGTACGCGGAACGGTCGCTATGGCGACGGCGGATTCTGAGGATCACGTGCAACAGCTCGGCGAGTCGGAGATGATGTCGACTCGATCGGGAGGGTGTGTGGTGGGGAATGCGAATAGTGGCCGGTATCCCGCGGCCGACGTCGGAAGACCGCAAGCGGATCATCGGGCTTGTCGCGGATGGATGCGTGCGGTGGACTGGCCGGGAGGTGGCGGTCGGCGCGTTGGTGCAGCGGGTGATCCGCGGGTGTGGGGTGCTCGCCGGTTGGACTGGGTCCGTCACGACGCGGTTGTCGGCGACGGAGCGGGAGGAGATCCGCTCGGGCCTCGATGGCGGTGACTCGTTCCGGGCCATCGCCGCGCGCTGAACGGGCCTCGACGATTTCGCGTGAGGTCAACGCCAACGGCGGCCGGGACGCCTACGTGGGTGGCGGGCTCGAAGACGACGCCGTGGCCGAGGCACGACGACCCAAGATGCCAGGCTGGCCGGCTGCCCTCGGCTGCGAGCCGAGGTCGAGACGTGGCTCGAAGAGGAGCTGTGGTCACCGGCGGCATCTGAGCTGAGTTGCGCATCGAGTTCCCGGACGATCCGATCATGCGGGTGTCGACCGAGACCATCTACCAGTCTCTTTACGTGCAGGGTCGAGGGGCGCTGCGCAAGGAGCTCGCTGCCTGTCTGCGCACCGGGCGAGCCGTGCGCCGCAACCGCTCCCGTCTCGAGCGTCGCGGCCGGATCGCCGACATGGTCAACATCTCCGAACGCCCTCCCGAGGTCGAGGACCGTGCTGTTCCCGGCCACTGGGAAGGCGACCTCATCATCGGCAAGGACAACGCCTCCGCGGTCGGCACCCTCGTGGAACGCGCCACCCGCTACGTGTGTCCTGCACCTCGAGGGCGACCACACCGCCGAAACCGTCCGCGCCGCGATGACCGCCAAGATCAAGACGCTCCCCGAGCACCTCTTCCGGTCAATCACCTGGGACCAAGGCGCCGAGATGGCCACCACGCGGCGTTCAGCATCGACACCGGGATCGACGTCTACTTCTGCGACCCGCACTCGCCCTGGCAGCGCGGCTCGAACGAGAACACCAACGGCCTGCTCCGCCAGTGGATGCCCAAGGGCACCGACCTCAGCGTGCACACCGAAGCCGACCTCGACACCATCGCCTACAAGCTCAACAACCGACCTCGACAGACCCTCGGCTGGATGAAACCATCCCGAGCACTCGCCGAGCTTGTTGCGCCGACTGGTTGAAACCGCCGACCGATTCCGCGTACAAAACGAGGATCGGGGCAAGGAGGCGCCACAGCCGTGTCGCCAAGCCCTCGGGCTCCGATGCAAGCGACCGGGGCGGTCGGGCGGGGGTCAAGAAGCGCCGCAGGCAGCGTGGACAGGGCGAGGCGTAACGGGCGTCCCGCTGAGCGCTTCTGTACGCGGAACTGGTCGCTATGGCGACCGTTTCCGCGTACAAAACGAGGATCGGGGCAAGGAGGCGCCACAGCGTCGCCGACGCCCTCGGGCTCGGATGTAAGCGACCGGGCGGCGGTCAGGAGCCGCCGCAGGCGGCCGAGCGAAGCGAGCTCGTCCTTGACGCCCGCCCCCACCATCGCAGAAGAGGCCGGCTCCGCCGGCCTCTTGACCAGCCCAGGGGCCGCCGCCGCAGGCGGCGGCGACGGCGGCGATGCGGCGATGCGGCGAGGCGTGCCGGGCCGACGCAGCCCTACGCCTTGCTGGTGATGCGTGCCTGCATGGCCGCCAGGCGTTCCTGGAACGCCGGCTGGTTGATCGACCACACCTGGGGCTCCAGCTCGCGGTCGACCGCGGCGTCGTGGTCCTCGATGGTGGCCATGGCCTGCAGGCTCGCCTTCGCCCGCTCGGCCAGGTCCCGCGGGGCCGCCGCTGCGCTCGCCGCCAGCTTCCTGGCCTCGGCCTGCAGCTGCTCGTCGGGCACGCAGGCCCATGCCAGCCCCAGCTCCGCGGCCCGCGGCCCGTCGACCACCTGGCCGAACAGCACCATCGCCGCGGCCGCCTGGGGGCCGACCCGGCGGCGGAGCATCCACGTGTGGCCGCCGCCCGGGTGGAGGCCCAGCTGCAGGAACCGCGTGTCGAATCGTGCCCGGGTCCCGGCCACGATCACGTCGCACACCAGGGCCAGGTTCATGCCGGCGCCCACCGCCGCGCCGTTGACCGCCGCCACCGTCGGCAGCGGGGAGCGGCCGATCCGCAGGAAGCCCTCGTAGATCCTCCGCAGGCCCTCCTCCTGGCTGGCTCCCAGGTGCGACAGGTCGGCGCCGGCGCAGAACGCCGGCGGCGTGCCGGTCACGACCAGTGCGCCGACGCTCTCGTCGGCCTCGGCCTCCTCGACGGCTGCGGCGATCTCGGAGACCATCGGCAGGGTCAGGGCGTTGCGGCGGTCGGGTGCGTCCAGCGTCACGACGGCGACGCCGTCGGCGATCTCGATGAGGACCTCGGGCATGTCCGGCAGTCTCGCATCCCGCGATCCGACGGATCGGGGCCTTGTGACGACGGTCACAAAGTTGTGTCAGTAGTGGGGTGGTTCATTACAGTTCCATTTCGACCACTACACGTCGACTGGGGAATCACTCGCCGATGCGCCTTCACGCGCCAACGCCGCACCGCCGCACCAGAGCCGCCGCCCGGCTGCTCGCCGTCGCCGTCGTGGCGGCCGTGCCCGCCCTGGTGCCGGCCGCCGGGGGTGCGCAGGTGCCGGGTCCGGGCCCGACCGAGCCCGGTGACGGGCTCGCCGGCGCGGGCACGCCCGTCGACCCGTCCGCCGGGGCGCTGCGGTCGGACGGGACCAGCGTCGTCGGGGCGCTCGACAGCTTCGAGGCGAGCGTGCAGGCCGAGGTCGCGAAGCTGTCGCAGGCCAAGACCGACCAGGCCGCCGCCGACGCGTCGGTCGCCGCCGCCGACGCCGCCGTCGCGGACACCAAGAGCCGCATCTCCGCACTGACCGACCAGAGCGACCAGGTGGTGGTCGACGCGTTCGTCAACCCGCCGAGCGCCAGCCTGCTCGACGCCCTCACCGCCGGCTCGATGATGGACGCCACCGTGAAGCAGTCGATCCTCGACCGCCAGGCCGACGCCGACGCCGAGGTGCTGGGCCAGCTCGACGCGGCCAAGGACCAGCTCGCCACCGAGCAGGACACCAAGGCCGAGGCCGCCGGCGCCGCCCGGGCGCAGGCGCGCGAGGCGCAGGCCGCGGTCGACGACGTCGTCGCGGCCCAGAGCCAGGAGTCGCGCTTCGTCGTGACCGTCGCGGAACGGGTGGCCGCCAACCTGTCGGAGGCCGAGGCGGTCGCCCGCCTCGACCCGGCCGCGGCCGAGGCTATGCGGGCCCGCGAGACCGAGATCGCCGCCAAGCTCAACGAGATCATGGCCCAGCGCCAGCAGCGTGCCGCCGAGGCGGCGCTGGCGCAGGCGCTGGCCGACGCCCAGGCCCGCTCGGACGCCGAGGCCGCGGCCGCCCGAGACCGGGCCGCCTCACGCCCCAGCGGGCGCTCCGTCGCCGGCGCATCAGCCGGGCTGAGCACGGTCGGCTGCCCGGGCGGCGGGTCGATCACCGTCGCGTCGTCGATCGCCGGCGACCTGGCGGACCTGCTGGACGCGGCCGCGGGCGCCGGCATCTCGATGTGCGGCGGCGGCTACCGCGACCCGGCGGACCAGGTGGCGCTGCGCCGGGCCCACTGCGGCACGTCCCAGTATGCGATCTACGAGGCCCCCGCCTCGGCGTGCTCGCCGCCCACCGCGCCGCCCGGAACGTCCAAGCACGAGACCGGGCTGGCGATCGATTTCACCGTCGGCGGCAGCACGATCACACGGGGCAGCGCCGCGTTCCGATGGCTCCAGGCCCACGCCGCGAGCTACGGCCTCTACAACCTGCCGGCCGAGGCCTGGCACTGGTCGACCGACGGAACCTAGCCCCACGGTCCCCACGACGGGGTGTATGACAGTCGTCGCGCAAACCGTTACATTCTCACTCGACGCCGCCGCGACGACGGGTCATGAGCCGGGGAACCCGCCGTCGCCCGCCGCCCTGGGGACTCAACTCTGATGCTTGCATGCCATCGCTCGCTGATCGCCGCCGCACTGATGATCGCGATCAGCGTCACCGCCGTGGTCACGGGGCCGCCGACCGCCGCCCAGCAGGAGCCGGGTAGCGAACGCAACCAGATCCGCAGCGGCGCGGCGCTCGTGTCGGTCGACGTCGACGTGTTGCGGGCCGAGGACTCCGAGGTGAGCGGCGCGCTGTCCGACGTGCGGGAGAACGTCGACGCCCAGAAGGCGGCGCTGTCGGAGGCCCAGCTGGCGCTGACGGCGGCGCAGACCAACCTGGGCATCGCCGAGGCCGCGCTCGTCGACACCCAGGCCCGGCTGAGCGCGATCAACGACCAGGCCGACGCGGTGGTCATCGACTCGTTCATCAACCCGCCCATCGAGTCGGCCCTCGACGCGCTGAGCGCCGAATCGACCGAGAGCGCCACCGTGAAGCGGACGCTGCTCGGCCTCCAGGCCGACGACAACGCCGCCCTGCTGGCCCAGTACATGGAGCTGCAGGCCCAGCTGAACGCCGAGAAGACGGCTCGCGAGCAGGCCAAGGACGCGGCGGAGTCCGCCCAGGCCGACGCGGACGCCGCCTACGCCGACGTGCAGGACGCGGTCGGCCAGCAGGCCGCGTTCGCCGCCGAGGTCCAGAAGCGCATCGACCAGCGGCTCGCCGAGGCCGACAACCTGGCCGCGATCGACCCGGAGCTGGCCGCGCAGATCCGGGGCCGGGTCGAGGAGCTGGCCGCCGCGCTCAACGAGCTGGACGAGGAGGTCCAGGCCGAGCGCGCCCGCCAGCACGCGGCCGAGCTGGCCGAGCAGGCCGAGATCAACAAGAACATCCCCGGGCTCAAGCCGGTGCCCGGCGGGGTCACCGACGTGGCGTGTCCCGACGGCGGCGTCGTGCAGGTGGCCGGCGACATCGCCCACCAGGTCGAGCGGCTGCTGGCGGACGCGGACGCCGCCGGGTTCACCATGTGCGGCTACGGCTACCGCGACCCCGCCGACCAGATCGCGATCCGGCGGGCCAACTGCGGCACGTCCAACTACGCCATCTACCAGGCGCCGTCGTCGTACTGCCGGCCCCCGACCGCCCGGCCGGGGACGTCGATGCACGAGCAGGGTCTGGCCATCGACTTCACGGTCGGCAGCGGCACCATCCGCTCGGGGAGCGGGGCGTCCAACTGGCTGCGCGCCAACGCGGCCAACTACGGCCTCTACAACCTCCCGGGCGAGGCCTGGCACTACTCGGTCACGGGCGAATAGCGCGATCTGTTCGCGTGGTGGTGACAACGAGCGCACGGTTCGTTACATTTCCGGGCACTTTGGCCTCTGACAGCCCCGAGGAGTGCCTGTGGCCTGGATGCGCCGTCGATCTGTGTTGCTGAGGATGGGTCTCGTCGTCGCGGTCGCGACGGCGGTCCTCAACCCGGCGACCGGCGACGCGCAGCAGCCACCGCCCAACCCCGCGGAGACCGAGCGCCGGCTCAACGAGGTGCGGGGCCAGCGCGGCCAGATCGACCTGGAGGTCGGCGGGCTCACCGCCCAGGACGCCCAGGTGCGGGCGGCGGTGGCGGCGCTCGAGACCAACGTGGCCACGCAGCAGGCCGAGCTCGACGAGGCCGAGCGGGCCCGGGACGAGGCGGCGGCCGAGCTGACGAGCGCCACCGCGGCGGTCGACGCGCAGCAGGCCCGTATCGACCTGCTCAACCTGGCGACCGACGACCTCGTGGTGCAGTCCTATGTCAACCCGCCGTCCGACAACGTGCTCGACGCCTTCAAGGCCGACTCGCTGTCGGACGCCGCGGTCAAGCAGGCGCTGGTCGGCATCGAGGCGGACGAGGACGCCGACCTGCTCGACCAGCTGGAGCAGGCCCACGAGGACCTCGAGGTCGACGAGGCCGCCAAGGCGGACGCCGCGGCCGAGGCCGAGTCGAAGTGGGCGACGGCCGAGGCCGAGCTCACCGAGCTCCAGAACGCGCTGGCCCAGCAGCAGGACTTCGCCGCCGAGGTCGAGCAGCAGCTCAACGCCAAGCTGGCCGAGGCGGAGTCGCTGAAGGCGTTCGACGCCGCCCTGGCCGACCAGTTGGTCCGGGAGCAGGAGGAGGTCGCCCGCCAGCTCCGCGCCATGCAGGCCGCGGCCGAGGCCCAGCGCCGCGCCGAGCAGGAGGCGGCCGCCCGCGCCGCCGCGGCGGCGGCCGCCGCCAACCGGCCCGCGCCCCGTCCGAGCGGTGGTGGCGGTGGTGGTGGTGGCGGCGACAACTCGCCGGCGGTGATCCTGCCGGCCCCGGGCGGACTGGCCACCGTCACGTGCCCGGGCGGCGGGTCGATCACGGTGGCGGGGTCGATCGCCGGCAACGTCCAGGACCTGCTCAACGCGGCGTCGGCCGACGGCGTGTCGCTCTGCGCCAGCAGCGGGTACCGCAGCCCGGAGAAGCAGATCGAGCTGCGGCGCGAGCACTGCGGCACGTCCAACTACGCGATCTACCGCATGCCGGCGTCGCAGTGCTCGCCGCCGACCGCCATCCCCGGCTCGTCCATGCACGAGCGGGGCCTGGCCATCGACTTCAGCTGCAACGGCGGCGGGGCGATCATCCGCGGCAACGAGTGCTGGAACTGGCTCGCGGCGCACGCGGACGAGTACGGCCTCTACAACCTGCCGTCGGAGCCCTGGCACTGGTCGACGACGGGCGGCTAGGCACTAGCGCCGGCGCCCCCGGACGACCGCGGGTGAGTGGCGGAAGAACTCCTCGACGTCGCGCTCGTAGCGGTAGGGGCGGCGGTGGCCGACCGTGTGGCGTAGGCGGGCGGACTCGGCGAAGGCGTGCACCGCGCCCGCGGAGGTGTGGAGGTAGGCGAACCCCGCCTGCTTGAGCCGGCGGTTGTCCGCGCCGCGGCCGTAGGTGAGCAGGTCGAGCACCTCGGCCGGCAGGTCGACGCCGAGCCGGCGGAGCGCGCCGGCGAGCATGGTTCTGCCGATCGGCGAGAGCGGCGCCAGGCGCTTGCCGCAGATGGAGGCCACCTCGCTCCAGGGCAGCAGCCCGTCGCCGGCCACGTTGTACGTACCGCCGATGTTGCGGTCCAGGACGAACATGATCGCCCGGACCACGTCCGCCTCATCCACGAACTGGACCCGGGGGTCGAAGCCGAACACCGACGGCACGAGCGGGAGCTGGAGGGCCTTGGTGATCGGGGTGACGATGTCGGAGCCCAGCACGTTCGAGAACCGCAGCAGGCTGACCGTGACGTCGGGGTTGTCGGCGGCGTAGTCCCGCACGTAGCCCTCGACCTCCAGCAGCGACCGCTCGACCCGGTGGCGGGGGAACGACGAGCGCCGGCTGTCCTCGGCGAACCACACCGGGTCGGCGTGGGTGGCGCCGTACACCAGGGTCGACGACTTGACGACGACGCTGCGGACCCGGCCCTCGGGCTGGCTGGCCGCGGCGAACAGGTTCATCGTGCCGATGACGTTGGTCTCGTGCATCTGGCGGGGCGACACCTGGCTGGAATCGACCGCGAGGAAGGTGTGCACGATCGTGTCGACCTGGGTGGCGCGCACGATGCGCGACAGGATCGAGTAGCTGTCGTCGGCCCGGACGTACTCGGTGCGGTCGAGCGGCACGGCCGGCTCGCGCGGTGTCGAGGCCGACGATCACGTCGACGTCGGGCTCGGCCTCCAGGGCCTGGGCGACGCGGCCGCCCCAGAACGAGCCCAGCCCGGTGACGAGGACGCGGCGTCCCATGCGTGCCGTCGGTCCCGGTCCTACCCGGTCCACACGCTGCGGCGCCGGCTGAGCATGTCGTACAGCTCGGTCTGGATGGTGTGGCGGATCTCCTCGGACGTGTCCATGATCTTGCTGCGTGAGTAGCGGGGCTGGTCGGGCGGGACGTCGAGGGTGACCGGGTCGAGGACCCGGATCCGCAGCTTGGCGGGGAACGGGATCAGCGCGCCGAGCGGCCCGAGCACCAGCATGTTGGCGGTGATCGGGGCGTAGGGCAGGCCGAGCGCTCGGGCCAGCGAGGGGATCTTGGCCACGATCGGCATGGTCTCCTCGTTGCCCACGATGGCCAGCGGCAGGATCGGCACACCCGCCCGCATGGCGATCTGCACGAATCCGCCCCGCCCGAACCGCCGGAGCTGGTAGCGCTCGGTGTAGGGCTTGCCGGGCCCCTTGGACCCCTCGGGGAAGACCATGACCAGCTGCTGCTGCTCGCGCAGGAGGCGGTACGCGTTGTCGGGGTGGGCCTGGACCCCGCCCAGCCGGGACCAACCGAGGTTCACCAGCGGGATGCGCTTGAACACCTCGTCGGCCAGGCCGTAGACGGGCCGGCCGAGGTCGCGCTCGATGCCGTGCATGATCGACGGGGCGTCGGCGGGGATGGCGCCGGCGTGGTTCGCCACCATGAGCACGCCGCCCTCGCGGGGGATCTTGTCGAACCCCTCCCACTCGACCCGGAACCAGTGCTCGTACACCGGGTCGAAGATCCGGGCGAGCAGGTCCCGCGCCCGCTGGGACCGGCCCCATTCGTCGACGTCGGACTCGCGCAGGTCGCGGTCGCCGTCGCTGCGGTGGTCGGCGGCGTCGCGGGCGCCGGTCGTGGCGCCCTCCGCGTGGCCGTTGGTGCTGGGCACCGCGACGAGGGCGGGACGCGCCTTGGCGGCCCCGGGGGAGCGGGGCTTGCGCGGCTTGGGCTTGCCGCCGGGTGTCTCGGCCGCCATCGCGCCGATGCTACGCCCGTGGCCCGGCGGTGGCGCCGGGCTTGATTGTCATAGGGCAGGGGGATGATGGGGGTGATGGAGCCGACGTCCCTGCGTTTCGCCCGCTGCGCCCGCGCGCTGGAGGCGGTGGCGCGGGCCGAGGGCCTGCGGGCGCCCACGTTCCGCAGCCCGCCGCGGCTGGCGGGGGTGTCCCGCTCGATCGTGCGCCGGGGCCCGGGGGTCGTGGTGGCGGTGGCCCTGCGTGACCGCCCATGGGCGGCGGTGGTGGCCGACATGGTCGAGGGCGTGGTGGCCGCCAACCGCCTGTCCGGCGTGCGGGCCGATCGTGCACGGAGGGCACTCTGGGCCGCGGTGCCCGACGCCGGCGACCGGGCGGCCTGAGTCGGGATAGGTTGGGCGGGGTGGCCGACAAGATGCGCTGGGTGAGAGTGCGGTGAGATCGACGAGGCTGCTCGTCGAGCGGATGACGGTCGGCGGGGAAGACCTGCCGGTGAGCTATGCGGACGTGTTCGTGGTGGTCCGTGAGGGCGAGGAGAGACCGGGCCCCAACGACTGGGAGGTCAACCTGCGCACATGCGGCTCGCGCCGGTTGATACCGGGCGAGCATGACCTCGACTTCGAGGCGGCCGACGGCTCGCACCTGGCCGGCCGGGCGTTGCTCCGCTTCAGCGACGGCTGCCGCCACCTGTTCCGCGGCGACGGCCACCTCGCGGGCTACGACGAAGCGCCGTAGCCTCGACTCCCACCGCCCGGGTGGCGGAACTGGCAGACGCGGAGGGCTTAAACCTCTCCGGCCCCAAAGGCCGTGTGGGTTCGAATCCCACCCCGGGCACGTGGCGCTGACCTGGACACTTGCCGATGCGGCACAACGGCCCGAACGCCTCGGATCGGGCCGCTGCTGCCGGATTGCTACCGGTCGCCGAACACCGCAGCCGAGACGGGGGACGCCGCCAGTGCCTTGACCCTGGGCTCGTGGCCCGCCGCTACTACGCGCTCCTGAGGGTCAGACGCGATCGCCGACGACTTTGCCCGCAAGCAGCCCAAGGCCAGCGCCAACGACCCACTTTGTGAACTCGATCGTCTCCGAAGGTATGGGCTGACCCGCAGCGTCGCTGCTGTTCCACCAGGCTTCCAACAGCGCAAGAGCGACGAGCTGTGCGACCGCCGTGACGAGAACAAAGGTGCCAAACGCGACGAGCCATGACACCATCGACCAGGCTCGGCCGCCGGCACTCATTCGATCCGCCCCGAGCACACGCGCACGAACGCCCACTTCCCGGTGGGCGTTGCTTTGTCTCGCTTCATCCGCCGCACTTGTCCGCCCGCTCTCATCAGGAGTCTTGTGCGGGGCATGTCTATGTTGCCCCGCCCAGAGTGGTCAACAGTCGACGGCGTCGTCGTTAGTGTGCCGTTGGTGGATGCACGGTCGGCTGGGCGGGTAACGCACCCGCTCGCCGCCGCCATCGAGGTGGGTAGGCCCCCTGGTGCGAAGGTTGGGCCGCGGGGCGGCTGTACGGCCGTCCATCGCACAGTCGAAGTTGCACGATCTGTTCCCCTCGTGCTGCTTGAATGGCACCGACGAGGAGGCCTGCGCTGACCACGACCGATCGGCTCCGCTTCGACGTGCCCCTGTACACGGTGGCTGAGGCGGCTCGCATCGTTGACGTGCCGCCCTCGACCCTCGCGAGCTGGGCGAAGGGCTATGTGCGGCGGCTTCCGGGTCGCGCCGAGGTGACCGGCGCGCCGGTGGTGACGTTCGTGCAGCCGGATCGCCAGGGCGAGCCGTCCATCCCATTCGTCGGGTTGGCGGAGACGCTTGTGCTGGCGGCGGTGCGTCGGAGCGGGGTGCCGATGCAACGGGTGCGTCCGGCGCTCCTTGCGCTGCAGGATGAGCTCGGCCTGGACCACGCGTTGGCGTCCAGGAAGCTGTACACCGACGGCGCAGAGCTGCTCTTCGATTATGGCGAGAGCCGACGCGGCACATCCGAAGGGCGGTCGGTGCTGAACCTCGTGATCGTGCGCAGTGGGCAACGCGTCTTCACGGAGGTCATCGAGGCGTACCTCCGTCGCATCGACTACGCCGAGGACGGCTATCCGCGGCTGATCCACGTGCCTGCGTACGAGCATGCCGACGTGGTGGTCGACCCCGCCCGCGCGTTCGGGGCCCCGGTCTTCGAGCGCGGCGGCGCTCGCATCGCGGATGTGCTGGGGCGCTTCTGGGCTGGCGAATCGCTCGATGCGCTCGGTGACGAGTTCGGCGTCCCGCCTGACCAGCTCGAGGACGTCGTGCGTGTCGCATCCCGACGGGCTGCCTGACCTCTTCCTCGACCGCAGCGTAGGGCGCATCAAGGTTCCCCGGCTGCTGCGTGCCGCCGGGCTGCGCCTCGTCACGCTGTCCGAGCACTACGGCATCCCCGCCGACGAGGGCGTCGCCGACGACGAGTGGCTCCGGCTGGCAGGCGGCCACGATTGGGTGGTCTTCATGAAGGACACGAGGATCCGGTACAACCGGGCGGAGCGCGAGGCAGTCAAGGCCCACGGTGTCCGCTGCTTCTGCCTCGCGAACCAGACCCTGACCGGAGACGAGATGGCGGACCGATTCCTGTCGAACCTCGACGCGATCGTGCGTGCTTGCGTCGATCCTGGTCCCTTCATCTATGCCGTCCACCAGACACGCATCGAGAAGCTGTTCATCGGCGACGGGTAGTCGACCTGAGCCGCCGGCTCAGCGGCTGAGGATCGCCAGCACGCCGAAGTGGTCGGACGGCCAGACGCCGGCGACCGGGGTGTCGGCCACCACGCGGCACTCCAGCGGGCGCCCGGCGCCCGAGCGGCCGTGGAACCAGGAGAAGACGTAGTCGAGGCGGCGGTCCGGTTCGTTGTCCTCGGCTGCGTGGTCGTTGCGGCGGGACCATGTCAGGCCCGGGCCGCCGTCGCCGGCCAGGCGCCAGGCGTCCTGGAAGTACGTGCTGGCGCCGTCGAGTGAAGCCAGGCCGCAGAGGTAGCGGATGACCGTCGAGTCCGGTTCGGCGTTGAAGTCGCCCGCCAAGACCGGGCCGACCGGCGCGCTCGCGTCCGCGTTCTCGGCGACGAACGCCGTGACGGCCTGCATCTGGCGTTCCCGCAGCGCCGCGTCGTGGAGCTGCCAGGCCAGGTGCGTCGAGAACACGTCGACGCCGCCGGTGCGGGCGTGGAGCACCACCCGCTGGGTCTCCTGGTCGTCGGGCTCCTCCGGCAGGTTGCCCGTCGATTCCGCCTCGATCGGCCAGCGGCTCAGGATGGCGTTGCCGAACCGGCCCTCCGCCACCGTCAGCGGGGCGCCACCGAAGGCGCAGTGCATGCCGTCGAGCTCGGCCGCCAGCCACTCGGCCTGATTGCCCCGGTCGTTGGCGACCACCTCCTGGAGGCAGACGATGTCGGGGTCGACCTCCCGCAACACCGCCAGGATGGCCTGGCGCCGGGCCCGCCAGTCGCCGCTCACGTTCCAGATGTTCAGGGTCACGACCCGCAGGGTGTTCTCCGGCACGGGCCCCGAGACTACGGGCCGCCGGGTCCCTAACGTCACGCCCATGAAGCAGCCCCGCGACCCCGCCGACGTCCATCCGCCGCTCGCCGCCTACGTCCACCAGATCGAGCTGAGCGCCGACGAGCGGCTCCTCGTGCTGTCCGGCCAGGTCGGCGCCCGCGCCGACTCCTCCCTGCCCGACGATCCCCTCGAGCAGCTGGAGGTGGCGTGGGACAACGTCGAGCGCAACCTGGCCGCCGCCGGCATGGACCTCGGCGACCTGGTCAAGGTCACGCTCTACCTGGTCGGGGAGTGGGACGCCCTCCGCCGCCGCGAGATCCTCGCCCGCCGCCTCGGCGGGCACCGGCCGACCATGACGATGCTGTTCGTGGCGGCTCTCGCCCTCCCGGCGTTCAAGGTCGAGATCGACGCCTGGGCCTCCCGCGCCGAAACCACCGAACCCACGCGGTAGCGATGTCACATCCGGGGCGGCTGCGTCGTCGCCCGGGCATGACCAGCACGTACTTCGCCCCGCTCGCCGAGGCCGATACCGTCCTGCTCACGTCTTACCGCCGCGACGGCACGCCCGTCGGTACCCCCGTGCACGTCGTGGTCCGGGACGACATCGCCTACGTCCGGACCTTCTCGCCGTCGGGCAAGATGGCCCGGATCCGCCGGTCACCCGATGTCGACGTGGCGCCCTGCACCCTCCGGGGGCGCGTCACGGGCGAGAGCCGCCCGGCCCGCGCCCGCGTGCTCCACGGCCCCGACCACGACGCGGTCGGGCGGGCGCTCGCCGCCCGGCACCCGATCGTGCACGGCCGGCTCGTCCCCTGGGTCCACCGGCGCCGCGGCCTCGAGACCGTCCACCTCGCCCTGGACCCCCGCTGATGGACGTCGCCATCGAGATCGCCCGCCACCGGCCCTACCTGTTCACCGTCGCCTACCGCATGCTCGGCTCGCGCCAGGACGCGGAGGACGTGCTGCAGGAGGCGTTCCTCCGCGCCGAGCGGGCGGGCGGCGACGACGTGGTCGAGCCGCGGGCCTGGCTGACCCGGATCGTGAGCCGCCTGGCCCTCGACCGGCTCACGTCCGCCCGGGCCCGGCGCGAGAGCTACACCGGCCCGTGGCTGCCCGAGCCGCTGGTCGGGGAGCCCCTGGTGGGCGAGCCAGGGGCCGGCCGCGCCGCCGACCCCGCCGACTCGGTCACGCTCGACGAGCAGATCAGCCTGGCGTTCCTGCGCGTGCTGGAGAGCCTGTCGCCGGCCGAGCGGGCGGTCTACGTCCTGCACGAGGCCTTCGGCCTGCCGCTCGCGGAGGTCGCCGAGGTCGTCGGGCGCAGCCCGGCGGCGTGCCGCCAGCTGGTCGTGCGGGCCCGCCGCCACGTCAAGGGCTCGGCGCCCCGCTTCGATCCCGACCCGGACGAGCGGACGCGCGTCGTCGCCGCGTTCCAGCGGGCGTGCGAGGACGGCGACCTGGCCGGACTGGCGCGGGTGCTCGACGAGAACGTCGTGCTGACCGCCGACGGCGGCGGTGTGGTCAATGCCGTCCGCCGGCCCATCACGGGCCGGGATCGGGTCGCCCACACGCTGGCCTCCGGACTGCGGTCCACCCCGGGCCTCACGCTGCTGGCGGCGCAGGTCAACCGCCAGCCGGGGCTGGTCGTCCGCCATCCCGGTGGCGCGGTCGCGGGCGTGGTCGGCTTCGTCGTGCTCGACGGCCACATCACCGAGATCGACGTCGTCGCCAACCCCCACAAGCTCGCCGCGGTCGACCCCGTCGACCCGAGCGGACCCGCCGCTCCCGCCTGAGCGCTCAGGCCGGCGCCGCCACCTCCAGCAGCGTCTTGCCCAGCGTCGCCCGCGACTCGATGGCGGCGTGCGCGTCGGCCGCCCGCTCCAGCGGGAAGCGCTGGCCGATGATCGGGCGCAGCCGCCCGGCGGCCGCCTCCGCCAGCGCCCGGGCGGTCGCCGCCCGGAGGCCCTCGGGCGTCACCGAGAACCCTCGGGTCAGCGTGACGTCCCGCTCGGCCGCCTCCGCGTCGTCGATCGGCGCCCACGCCCCGCTGGCCAGCCCGTAGACCAGCATGCGCCCGCCCCGGGCAAGCAGCGCGAACGCGGCGCGGGCCACCTCGCCGCCGACGCCGTCGAACACGACGTCCAGGCCGGCGACGCGGTCGCGCACCTGCTCGTCCCAGCCCGGCTGCCGGTAGTCGATGGCCACCTCGGCGCCCAGCCGGCTCGCCAGCTGGAGCTTGCGGTCGCCGCCCGCGGCGGCGACGACCCGCGCGCCGGCGGCCACCGCCAACTGGACCAGCAGCGTGCCGACCCCGCCGCCCGCCGCCTCGACCAGCACCCGGTCGCCGGCCCGCAGCCCGGCCGCCTCGCTGAGCAGCAGCGCGGTGCGGCCGTCCGCGAGGAGCGCCACCGCGTCGTCGAGCGCCACCCCGTCCGGCACCGGCACGACGCCCCCGGCGTCGACGGCCACCCGCTCGGCGTAGCCGCCGGACCCGCCGGTGCTGGTCACCACCGCCGTGCCGACGAGGCGCGGGTCGACGCCCTCGCCGACCGCGGCCACGCGGCCGCCGACGCCGTTGCCCGGGATCATCGGCAACGCCGGCCGGAACGGGCCCGCGCCGCTCGCCCGGAACTGGGTCTCGACGAACGTCACGCCGGCGATCGCCACGTCGATAATGGCCTGGCCGGCGCCGGGCACGGGATCAGGCGCCTCGCCCGCCTCCAGCACCTCGGGGCCGCCGAAGGATCGCATCCAGACGGCGCGCACCGGCCCAGCGTGCGCGCCGGGCCGGCGGGCGTCAAGCGTCCAATGACCCCTGGGCGACGGGCCCGTCGGCGTGGGTGCGGCGGCCGCGGTCGACGCCGGCCACGTAGTTGGCGAGCACCTGGTAGACGTCCTCCGGCGAGCCGGGCGGCGGCCCATCGGGGGCGGGCGGCGGGGGTGCGGCGTCGGTCGTCCGGCGCACCCCGGCGATTCCCGTCGAGGGCATGTTGGCCCCGGGCACCCGCCGGGCCAGGCCGGGCGCGTCGGCGGTGCGCCCGTGGACCGGCGCCGGCGCAGGGGGCGCGGGCGCGACGGGTGCCGGGCGGGCCTCGGTCAGCGGACGCGGCGGCGCCGGGCCGGCAGGCGCCGGGCGGGCCGGCGCCGGGCGAGGCGGTCGCGCGGGCGCCCGCGGGACCGGGGCGGCGGCCGCGGCCACCTCGATCGCAGCCAGGGGCCGCAGGTGGAGGCCGTCGCCGTTCCCGTGGCCGTTGCCCGGGCCCGCGGGACCCAGCGCCGGGGCCGGGATCGAGAGCGCGGCCGGCTTGACGGAGGGGTCGTCCGGCGCCAGCAGCGGCGCGGGCAGCGCCACGGCGGCGGTCACGCCCGCGCACGGCGTCTCGAACAGCCGCACGCTGATGCCATGGCGGGCGGCGAGGTTGCCGGCCACGTAGTGGCCGAGGTACCGCGGCGAGTTGAGTGAGAACCCGGAGTTGTGCGACAGGCGTTCGTTGGCGTCGGCCAGGTCCTCGCGCGACATGCCCATGCCGTCGTCGGCGATGAGCAGCAGGTAGCTGCCCGCCCGCGACCGCCCGCTGACCTCGACCGGGCGGTCCGGCGGCGAGAACCGCAGCGCGTTCTCGATCAGCTCGGCCAGGAGGTGGGCCAGGTCGGCCGTGGCGGAGCCGCGGATGGTCGCGCCCTCCAGGTCCCGGATGACCACCCGCTGGTAGTCCTCGACCTCGCCCAGCGCGGCGCGGACGATGTCCTGCAGCCGTACCGGCCCGGTCCACTGCCGCGACGCCTCGGCGCCGGCCAGGACCAGCAGCGACTCGGCGTTGCGGCGCATGCGGGTGGCCAGGTGGTCGAGCCGGAACAGGTTGTCGAGCCGCTCGGTCCGGGTCTCGTCGCGCTCGAGGTCGGTGATGAAGTCGAGCTGCCGGCTGAGCAGGTTCTGGTTCCGGCGGGCCAGGTTGATGAAGGCGTCCGCCACGTTGCGGCGCAGCATCGCCTGGTCGACCGCCAGCGACACGGCCGCGGACTGCACGGTGTTGAGGGTCTCGGCCACGTCCGAGACCTCGTCGTTCGACCCGACGGTCACGTCCGCGAGCTCGGGGACCACCACGTCGTCGCCGACGGGCGTGTCGAGCACCGTGCGGACGGCGGCCGGCAGGCGGCGCTCGGCCATGGCGATCGACTGGCGGGTCAGCTCCTTGAGCGGCCGCACGATCGACCGGGACACGAGCAGGATCGCGACCACCGCCGCCGCCATCACCAGCGCCGCGGCCAGCAGGTACATGCGGCTGCTGCGCTCGGCCTCGGCGTTGAGCTGGTCGGCCCGGTCCTGGAGGATGCCCGACACGTTGTGGAGGAAGCCGTAGTAGCTCTCGTCGTCGTCGATCGAGATGCCGTCGAGCATCGCGGGGATGTCGACGTTGCCCGTCTGGACTATCTGGGGGGCCAGGTCGAGCAGGCCGGTGGCCGCGCTGTCGACCTCGAGCTTCCTGCCGGCCTCGGCGTACGGGCCCTTCGCGGCGAAATCGAGGATGGCCTGATGGTTGGTGACCGCCGCGGTCTCGAGCGACGAGCCCTCGACGATCTCGGACGGGTCGTCGAGCCGGCCGTTGCCCTGGACCGCGGCGAGCAGGCTGACACGCACGAAGCGGGCGATGCGGTCGATCTCCTGCGTCGACATGTCGATGAGCTGCACGCCCTGGCGCAGTGTGTGGTCCTGGACCTCGGCGCCGAGCAGGCTGTTCTGGGCCATCAGCCCGCCCACCAGCTGGGTGTAGCCGACGAAGGAGTCCTCGGCGGTCTGGTTGAAGAGGACCACGACCCGGGGACCGGTGTAGGCGTCCACGTTGGCCCGCAGGTCGTCGAGGCCGTCGAGCGCGGACAGCACGGGCCCGTAGATGCGGGCGACGTCCCCGCCCTTGGCCTCGACCTCCTTGGTGAACGCCTCGCGGGCGGCGTCGGTCTTGGTGCGGGCCTCCTCGATGGAGTCGACCGGCAGGTCCACCTGGTCCTGCGAGCCGAGGAGCCACAGGCCGGTGTAGTTCCGCTCGTTCTGGAGCGCGTTCACGAGGCCGGAGGGCCCGATGGACGCCGTGGCCAGGTCGGTCTGGCGCCGGATCTCCCGGGCGTGCCCGACGCTCTTGCCGACCTCGAGGCCGGCGACCAGCGACAGGGCCACGAGGGGGACCGCGAGGGCACCCGCCAGCTTCGCTGTGATCGATACCCGTCGCCGCGCCATGGCAGCTTGTCCCTCCCCGTTCCCCCCAGTCCCGCCGGGGTTCGAGCTCTGTCCCGCTGCCCATCGCCGCCTGGTGGCGCGGCCGCCTTGCACGCCGCCGGGTGGTCGCCGGCCGAGGCCGGCTGATGGCCCCGGGTGCGGCTTGCGACCGCACTGGCCGCCCCTTCCCCAGCGGCCCAGAACACCCAGGGCAGGGGGCCTCGCGAGTGTTAGAACCCCCCGTTAGCACAAGTGTCGGGTAAGGCTGGGGCGCGCGTCAAGCTGGTGTGCGCGGACAGTGGCCGTCGTGTACTCAGCGTCGTTCAAGCGCACCGCAGGGCGGCCAAATGTCACCGTCCGGGTCAACTGGCGAGGGCCTCCGGCTCGGTGGTGTCGAACTGGGTGCGGTACAACTCGGCGTAGCGTCCGCCGGCGGCCATCAGCTCGGCGTGGGTGCCACGCTCGACGATGCGGCCGTCCTCGACGACCAGGATGGCGTCGGCGTCCCGGATCGTCGACAGCCGGTGGGCGATGACGACGGCCGTCCGGCCGGCCAGCGCGTCGGTCAGCGCCGCCTGCACCGCCGCCTCCGACGTCGAGTCGAGGTGGGCGGTCGCCTCGTCGAGCACGACCACCCGGGGCCGGGCCAGCAGCAGCCGGGCGATCGTCAACCGCTGCCGTTCGCCGCCCGACAACCGGTAGCCCCGCTCGCCGACCACCGTGTCGAGCCCGTCCGGCAGCGACGCCACCAGGTCGGCGAGGCGGGCCGTGCGCAGCGCGTCCCACAGGTCCTCGTCGCCGGCCTCGGGCCGGGCGAAGCGGAGGTTGGCCCGCACCGTGTCGTGGAACAGGTGACCGTCCTGGGTGACGAGACCCACTGTCGAGCGGAGCGCGTCGAACGACAGGTCGCGGGCGTCGACGCCCGCGAGCCGCACCGCGCCGGCGTCGACGTCGTAGAGCCGGGGCGTCGAGCGCGGCGATCGTGGACTTGCCGCTGCCCGACGAGCCGACGAGCGCGACGATCTGGCCCGGCTCGACCCGGAACGAGACGTCGTGCAGCACCTCGACCCCGCCGCGGGTGTCGAGCGTCGCCACGTCCTCCAGGGAGGCGAGCGACACCTGCTCGGCGGCCGGGTAGGCGAAGGACACGCCGGCGAACTCGACCGACACCGGTCCGTCGGGCACGTCCCGGGCGTCGGGCCGCTCCCGGATCAGTGGCGGCAGGTCCAGCACCTCGAACACCCGCTCGAAGCTCACCAGCGCGGTCATCGCGTCCACCCGCGCGCTGGCCAGGGCGGTGAGCGGGGCGTAGAGCTGGGTCAGCAGCAGCGCCAGCGTCACGACCGTGCCGGGCTCCATCCGCCCCTGCAGAGCCAGCCAGCCGCCGAGCCCGTAGACGAGGGCCAGCGCCAGCGCCGAGACGAGCGCGAGCGCGGTCAGGAACACGTACTGCCCCATGGCGGTGCGGACGCCGATCTGCGCCACCCGCCCGGCCCGGGCGCCGAACTCGGCCTCCTCGCGGGCGGGCCGGCCGAACAGCTTGACCAGCGTGGCGCCGGGCGCCGAGAACCGCTCGGTCATCTGGTCGGTCATCGCCGCGTTGTGGTCGGCGGCCTCGCGCTCGAGCGTCGCCAGCCGGGTGCCCATCCGCCGGGCCGGTATCACGAACACGGGCAGCAGGAGCAGCGCCAGCCCGGTGATCGACCACGACAGGCGCAGCATGACCACCAGCGTGAGCAGCAGCGTGATGGCGTTGCTCACGACGCCCGAGAGCGTCCAGGTGAACGCCCGCTGCGCGCCGATCACGTCGTTGTTGAGCCGGCTGACCAGCGCGCCGGTGCGGGTCCGGGTGAAGAACGCCACCGGCATCCGCTGGACGTGGCCGAACACCGCCCGCCGCAGGTCGAGGATCAGCCCCTCGCCGATCTTGGCCGACTGCCACCGCTCGCCGATGCCGACCACGGCGTCGGCGAGCGCCACGAGCGCGATCAGCAGCGCGAGCCCGATCACCTTGGCCTCGCTGCGCCCGCCGACGATCTCGTCGACCACCCGCCCGGCGAGCACCGGGGTCGCGACCGTCAGCAGGGCGGCGACGACGCTGAGGAGGAGGTAGGCGGCCAGGCCCCGCCGGAACGGCCGGGCGAAGCGCCAGATGCGGCCGAGAGTGGCCCGGGTGAAGGCCCGGCGGGGCTGCTCGCCCTGCATCGCGCTCTCCAGCGCCATCCAGTGGCTGAAGTCCATCTGCACGGGCCCCAGGATCGCCGGTCGCCGCCGGAATCCCGACACGAGCTCCGGCCGCTACCGTCGCCGCCGTGCCCGCGCCACCCGTCCCGATCCCCGACCCGGCGGCGGTCGCGGACACGCTCGACCGGCACATCCGGGCCCTGCCTTGGGCCGATCCGCCGGTGGCGGAGGTGCGGCGGCTGCGCCGGGTTGCTTCGCATGACCTGCGCCGGGCACCCGGCCCCGACGTCGTGGCCGTGGCGCTGGCGCTGCGCGACCGGCAGCGGTGGGTGGCCTACGAGCTCGTCTACCACCACCGGGCCGCACGGGAGGGCCTCGGCGAGGCCGAGGTGGTGGCGCTCGGCCAGGGCCTCGATGGGTGGGTCGCGGTGGACACGTATGGCCGCTACGTGTCGGGGCCGGCATGGCGCCGCCGCCTGATCTCCGACGACCTCGTGCAGGGCTGGACCCGGTCCGACGACCGCTGGTGGCGCCGCGCGGCCCTCGTCTCGGCGGTCATGCTCAACCTGCGGGCCGCCGGCGGCACCGGCGACCCGGCCCGGACCCTGGACATCTGCACCCGGCTCGTCGCCGACCGCGACGACATGGTGGTCAAGGCGCTGTCGTGGGCCCTGCGGTCGCTGGTCGAGTGGGACCCCGACGCCGTCCGCGGCTTCCTGGCCGCCCACGCCGGCGAGGTCCCCGCCCGGGCGCGCCGCGAGACCGCGCACAAGCTGGCGACCGGCCTGAAGTCCGGCAGACCCCGCGGCTCAGGGGTGTGAATGGCCAGGGCACGGCGCACGATCCGCGAACTCCTCGATCGCATCCATCCACCGGTCGACGATGCCGACGCCGCGCTGGAGGAGGGCCGGGTGGTGGTCGACGGTGCGATCGTCACCAATCCACGATCGCAGGTCCGTCCCGATCGCGCGGATCGTGGTGACCAAACCCCGGACGCCGCGTGGTGTCGTCAAGCTCGGGCACACGCTCGACGCCTTCGGCATCGACGTGGGGGGAAAGGTCGCCGTCGACCTCGGGGCCTGCACCGGCGGGTTCACCATGGCGTTGCTGGAGAGGGGCGCGGCCCGGGTGTTCGCGGTGGACGTGGGGTTCGGTCAGCTGCTGGGCTCGCTGCAGCAGGATCCGCGGGTCGTCAACCTGGAGCGGACGAACGTCGCCGACGTCGACCTCGCGCTGCTCGGCGGGCGGCATCCGGACGTCGTCGTCTCGGACATCACGAAGCTCTCGCTCCGGGAGGTCGGTGCCCAGCTCGGCGCCAACGGCGTCCCGACCGACGGAACCGTGCTCGTGGGCCTGGTGAAGCCCATGTTCGAGCTTGCAATGGGCGAGCTACCCGACGCGGGCGAGCTCGACGAGGCTCTCGCCCTCGCCTCGGACGGGCTCGAGACCTCGGGGTGGCAGGTGCGCGACACGATGCGATCCGAGGTGGTCGGTCACGGCGGTGCGATCGAGTTCTTCGTGCACGCCGTCTGGCGGCGAGGATGAAGGGGATGATCTCCACCGAGGACCTCCTCTGGTACGTCGACGGCGCGCTCGACGGCATGGTCGCCATCGTCGAGGAGCTGGGGGACGAGCTGGCCAACCTGCGGCCGAACGTGCCGGGAACGAACGCGCCCTACGTGATCCTGCACCACTGCCTCGGGGTGATGGAGTGGTGGGGCGGCCACGTCATCGCCGGGCGGGCGGTCGAGCGGGACCGCGATGCCGAGTTCGTGGCCCGAGGGCCCGTCGCCGAGCTCGTGGCCCGCGCCCGCCGGGCCCGGGCGCAGCTGGCGGAGGACCTGGCGACCCTCGATCCGTCCGCGCCGCCCCGGGGCACGATCGACGACGACGATGACGCCACGCTGCCGCTCGGGCGCACGCAGGGGGGCGCGGCCGTGCACGTCTTCGAGGAGCTCGCGCAGCACCACGGGCAGATGGAGGGGTGCCGGGACGTGCTCGTCGCCCGCTGGGCGCGGACCGCCCCGACCCCCGCGACGCACCGCGAGCGCTAGCGGGGCAGGTACTTGGCCGCCCGGAGCAGCGCGGTGAACCGGCGGGCGTAGCCGGCGCCGTCGCCCGTGGGGTCCTGGAGGCGCTCGGCCAGGCGGGAGCGGACCGCGATCGTCTGGGGCTCGGTGTACTTGAGGAGGCCCTCCCGCCCGTGGCGGCGGCCCAGGCCGGAGGCCTTCATGCCGCCCATCGGCGCGTCGAGGCTGGCCCACGCCGACGAGTAGCCGTCGTTGACGTTCACCGTCCCGGCCTCCAGGCGGGCGGCGATGTCCCGGCCCCGGCCGGTGTCGCCGCAGTAGACGCTGGCGTTGAGGCCGTACTCGGTGTCGTTGGCCAGCGCCACCGCCTCGTCGTCCGACGCCGCCGCGTACACGGCCACCACCGGGCCGAACGTCTCCTCCCGGAAGAGGTCCATCTCCGGCGTGACGCCGGCCAGCACCGTCGGCTCGAAGAACAGCTCGCCGACGTCGGGCCGGTGCTTGCCGCCGGCCACCACCCGGGCGCCCTTGGCCACCGCGTCGTCGACGTGGGCCCGGACCTTGTCGAGCTGGTCCGGCGACGCCAGCGCCCCGACCTCCGGGCCGTAGGCCTGCTCGGCGCCGAGCCGGAGGGCCGCGGCGCGGGCGCCGAAGGCGTCGACGAAGGCCTCGGCCACCGGCTCGCTGACGTAGATCCGCTCGATCGAGATGCACAGCTGCCCGGTGTTGGCGAACGACCCGACGATCGCACCCTCGACGGCCCGGTCGAGGTCCACGTCGTCGGTCACGACCATGGCGTTCTTGCCGCCCAGCTCGGCCGACACGCCGATGAGCCGCTCGCCGGCCTGCCGGGCGACCGACCGACCGGTGGCGGTCGAGCCGGTGAACATCACGTAGTCGCAGGATTCGATGATCGCCGTGCCGACCGTCCGCCCGGTGCCGGTGACGACCTGCACGAGGTTGTCGGGCAGGCCCGCCTCCTCCAGCAGCTCGAAGGCCCGCAGCGCGGTGAACGGCGTCTGCGAGTCGGGCTTGATGACCACGCCGTTGCCGGCGACCAGCGCGGCCAGCGCGTCGGACACGGCCAGGACCAGCGGGTAGTTCCACGGCGAGATGACCCCGACCACGCCCTTGGGGACGTGGCGCACCCGGGTCGACACCAGCCCCGGCAGCGCGCTCAGCGCCCAGCGGGGCCGCAGCGCCCGCGGTGCCAGCCGGGCGTAGTACCGGGCGGTGACCGCCTGGTCCATGATCTCCTCGAACGCCCACACCCGGGCCTTGCCGTTCTCGGCCTGGATCAGGTCGAGGAGCTCGCCCTGCCGGTCGAGCACCATGTCGTGGTAGCGCAGCAGGACCTTGGCGCGCTCGCGCACCGGCCGGGCGGCCCACGCCGCCTGGGCCTCGCGAGCCCGGGCGACCGCAGCGGCCACGTCCTCGGCCGTGCCGACCGGCACCTCGCCGAGGACCCCGCCGGTCAGCGGCGAGACGACGGCCCGGCGCTCGCGGCCGCCTCCGTCGGCGCCCACGTCGACCGCGATGCGGCCGGCCAGGCGGTCGGTCTCGGCCCGGTCGGGGCGCAGCGGCGGCCGGTCGGGCGACGCGGCGGGCTCGGCGGCGCTGGCGGGAGAGTCGGTGGTGGTCATTGCGGCCTCCGGGGCGAGCGGGCGCGTCCACGGTACCGACCAGGCGGCGCGACCGGCGGGCCGGCAAGAATCGCCCCATGCGCAGGGTCCTGGTCATCGGCATCGGCGCCGGCGATCCCGAGTACGTGACCGCCCAGGCGGCCCGGGCCATGGGCGGGACCGACGTGTTCTTCGTCCTCGACAAGGGCGAGGCGCTGGCCGACCTGGCTGCCCTGCGCCGGGAGATGTGCGAGCGCTTCGCCGCGCCCGGCCATCGGGTCGTCGAGGCGGCGGACGTGCCCCGCGACCTGGGCGGCCGGGCCTATGGCGCCGACGTCGGCGGGTGGCACGACGAGCGGGCGGCGCTCGTCGAGCGGCTGCTGGCCGGCGAGCTGGCGGACGGCGAGACGGGCGCGTTCCTCGTGTGGGGCGATCCCGGCCTGTACGACAGCACGCTGCGGATCCTGGACGAGGTGGCGGCCCGGGGGGCGGTGGAGTTCACGGTCGAGGCCGTCCCCGGCATCTCCGCCCCGCAGGCCCTGGCCGCCCGGCACGGGATCGTGCTCCACGGCGTCGGCCGACCGCTGCTGGTGACCACAGGCCGGCGGCTCGCCGAGGGGTGGCCCCCCGGCGTCGACGACGTGGTGGTGATGCTCGACCGGGGCGGCGCCTTCCGGGCGCTCGACCCGGCCGGGGTCACGATCTACTGGGGCGCCTACCTGGGGACGCCGGACGAGATCCTGCTCGCCGGGCCGCTGGCCGAGGTCGGGCCCGAGATCGAGCGGGTGCGGGCCGAGGCCCGGGCCCGCAAGGGCTGGATGTTCGACACCTACCTGCTGCGGCGCGAGCCCTGACCGTGGCTCGCCCGGCGGTGCTCGTGCTGGCGGGGACGGCGGAGGGCGCGGCGCTGGCGCGGGCGCTGCACGGCTCCGGCGAGGCGGCGGTGGTGGCGTCGCTGGCCGGGCGCACCCGGACGCCGGCCCCGCTGCCGTGCCCGGTCCGCACCGGCGGGTTCGGGGGCCCGGCCGGCCTGGTCGCCGAGCTGCGGCGGGGCGGCTACGACGCGCTGGTCGACGCCACCCATCCCTTCGCCGCCCGGATGGCCGCCAGCGCGGCGGCGGCTGCGGCCGAGGTGGGCATCCCCCGCGTGCGCTTGCTCCGCCCGCCGTGGCGGCCCGGACCGGGCGACGACTGGCACCCGGTCCCGGACCTGGCGGCCGCCGCGGTCGCGGTGGTCGCCCTCGGCGCCCGCCGGGCGCTGCTCACGATCGGGCGCCAGGGGCTCGCCGCCTTCGCGGGCCTGCCGGCGCACGGCGTGGCGGTCGTCGTGCGCTCGATCGATCCGCCCGCGCCCGAGGACGTGCGCGCCCTCGGCGCCACCGTCGTCCTGGCCCGGCCGCCGTTCGGCCCGGACGACGAGGCGGCGCTGCTGCGCGACCACGGCGTCGACACGCTGGTGACGCGCAACAGCGGCGGCCCGGCCACCGAGCCCAAGCTGGCCACGGCCCGCGCCGCGGGAGTCCGGGTCGTGATGGTCGACCGGCCCCCGCCGCCGCCGGGCCCGGTGGTGGCAACGGTCGCCGAGGCGCGCGCCTGGCTGCATCAGGCTTTTGTCCACTGAAGTGGTCGCCATGGCGACCACTTCAGGGGACACAACGCGGGTTGCTCAGGGCCGCGGCGCCACCATCCGGTAGGGCAGCTCCAGGCGGTGCGCGGCCAGCAGCCGCGGATTGGCCAGGAGCGCCTCGGTCGGGCCGTCGGCGGCCACCCGGCCGTGGGCCAGCACCACCGAGCGGGGGCACAGCTCGGCCGCCAGCGGCAGGTCGTGGGTGATCACGAGCGTCGTGACCGCCAGGCCCCGCACGACCTCGATCAGGTCGCGCCGGGCCGCCGGGTCGAGGTTGGCGGTGGGCTCGTCGAGGATCAGTACCTCGGGGTGCGCGGCGAGCACGCCGGCGAGCGCGGCGCGGCGCCGCTCGCCCAGGCGAGAGGTGCTGGGGCGCCCGGTCGGCGAGGTCGGTCAGGCCGACCACGTCCAGCGCCGCCGCCACCCGCTCGGCCACCTCGGCAGGCGGCAGCCCGGCGTGGGCGGGGCCGAGGCCGACGTCCGCCGCGACGGTGGGCAGCAGGAGCTGGTCGTCGGGGTCCTGGAACACCAGGCCGACCCGCCGCCGGACGTCCCGCAGCCTCGGGCCGTCGACCGCCAGCCCGGCCACGCGCACCGTGCCGGTGGTGGTCCCGCCGTCGCCCCGGCCGAGCGCCCCGACGAGGTGCAGCGCCAGCGTCGTCTTGCCCGGAGCCGTTGGGCCCGAGGATCGCCACCCGCTCGCCGGGCGCGGCCGCTGAGGTCGACGCCGGCGAGGCCGACGGTGCCGTCGGGGAACCGGTGGGTCAGCCCCTCGACGACCACCGCGGGCCCGCTGCCGTTGGACGCTGCGGGCTGCGGGCCGTTGTGCCGGCCGAGCCCGACGGCGGGGGCGCTCGCGGCGCTCGGCCGCCTCGGCCGCGGCCTGGTTGGCGGCCCGCCGGGCCCGCCAGCCCCGGGGCGCCCGCTCGGGCGGCGCCAGCGACAGCGGCGTGCCGACGCTTCTCCTCGTAGCCGGGGAGCCGCACCCGGTAGGCGCACAGGTCGCAGTTCATGCGGACGTCGCCCTCGGTCGGGCTCGGCGTGGCGCTCGGCCACCAGGTCGGCGAGGCGGGCGTCGGCTCCGAGGGGCCCCGCGGTGGCGACGGGCGACGTCCGGGTGCTCCGCGGCCCACGCCTGCGCCCGCTCGCCGATGCGGTCGACCAGCACGCCCGGGAACAGGAACAGCGGCACGACCGCGACGCGGGCGGCGCCGAGGCGGCGGGCGCGGTCGAGCGCATCGTCAGCGACGGGCGGGTCATGGCGACGAAGGCCGGCTCGACGTGGCCCAGCCCCCGGCCGTCGCCCAGCAGGCGGGCGAGCTTGACGAAGTCGGCGCAGGCGTCGGGGTCGGTCGATCCCGCGCCCGACCAGCACGACGGTCCCGCCGGCTCGCCGCCCACCGCCTGCCGGGCCCGGTCCTCGGCGACGTCGAGGACGGCGGGGTGGATGCCGAGGTCGCGGGCGAGCCGGAACCGCACGCCGGGGTGGCGGCGCCGGGCCCGGCCCAGCACGGCCGGGCCGTCGTCCTTGAGGTGGCCGGCGCCGAACAGGACGTAGGGCACGGCCACGACGTCGGTCGCGCCGGCGGCGACCAGGTCGTCGACGCGCGGCGTCGATCGGGGGGTCGGCCAGCTCCAGGAACCCGCCGCCCACCCGCCGGCCGGGAAGCCGCGCCGCCACCAGGTCGCGCAGCGTGGCGAACTCGGCGGCCGCCGTCCGGGTCGCGGCTGCCGTGGCCGATCAGCAGGAGGTCGGCGGTCATGCCGGAGCGGCGACTGCCCGGGCGCAGGAGGGCCAGCGCCGCGGCGGGGACCAGGGCGAGGGCCGGGACGAGGGCCAGCGGCCCTCGGCGCGGCCGCGGGTCTGCGTCTCCGCCGGTCGGCCGGTCCGCCCGAGGCCGCCGCCCCGGGCGCGCCCCGCAGCGTCGGCGGCCAGCCGCAGCCGGTCCGACCGTTCGGTCGCTGCGGACGAACAGCGACCCCAGGGCCCGGGTCCCGGTCGTGACGGCCGCGAGCCGCCCGCCGGCGCCGGTGCGCACGGCGACCGCCAGGCGCAGGCGGGCGAGGTCGGCCCGCAGGACGCCGAGCTGCCGTGCGGCCACCGCCACGAGGTGGCAGAACCAGGCCGGCGCCCGCGAGGCGGCCGCAGGCCGGCGCACGATCTCCGGGACCGACGTCGAGGCGGCCAGGGCGCTGACGGCGACGATGCCGATCGTGGCCTTGGCGAGCATGGCCAGCCCGGCCCGCAGCCCCGGCTCGGACAGCGTCAGCCCGGCCACGCTCGACGTGCGGCGGCGCGCCCGGCCAGTGCGTAGATCACGGCCAGGACCGCGAGCGGCAGGTCGAGCGTGAGCCGCCCGGCGACGGCCCGCCAGTCGACCAGGGCGATCGTGGCGACGGCGGCGGCGACCGCGGCGTCGGCGGCCAGCGCCCATGGCGCGGCCGGCGGGCGTGACCGCCACCACGACGAGGAACGCGACCAGGCCGGCGACCTTGGCACCGGGCGCCAGGCGGGACACCGGGCTGTGCGGCCGGGCCGCCGCGCGCTCCTGGCCGGTGCGCCGTTGCTCACGCCGCGACCTCCGGCCTGCGCCGGCGCGCGACCGCCACTGGCTCGGTCCGGTGCCGCACGGCCCGCACGAGGTCCGGCCGCAGGCGGAGGACAGCAGCGACGATCGCGCCGGTCAGCAGGCCCTCGACCGCGGCCAGCCCCACGTGGCCGGCGCCGAGTGCTGGCGGCCACGGTGGCGGCGGGCACGGCGTCGGTGCCGCCGACGACGAACGCCACGGCCGCCGCCGCCCCGGCGGCCAGCGCGCCGGCCGCGGCGGCCAGGCCGGCCGTGACGCCCGCCCGGCGGCGCCGCAGCGGTCCGGCCGGCGCCCGGGCGACGAGCGGCCGGGCCAGGACGAACAGGCCCCACGTCACCAGCGCGGGGACGAGGCCGTCGTTGATCAGGTTGAGCCCGAGCGCGGTGACCCCGCCGTCGGCGAGGACCAGCGCCTGGACGACGACGACCGCGGCCACGCACACGATGGCGACGGCCGGTCCGACCAGCAGGGCGGCGAGGCCGGTGCCGATCAGGTGGGCGCTGGTCCCGAACCCGACCGGGACCACGAGGAGCTGCGCCACCAGCAGGTAGGCGGCGACGACGGCCGGCAGCGTGGTGGCCCGGTCCCGCAGGGCGGCCGCGGCGCGGCCGGGCCGCCACCGCGGTGGCGCCCAGCGGCGACCGCGCCGGCCGCGGCGGACGTGGGGAGGTCGACCCAGCCGTCAGGGATGTGCACGGTCCGTGCCTTTCCGGCGGCGGGGTGGGGGCCGACGACGAGCGTGGCGGGCGGGGGCAGCCGGGTCCTGCCCAGGCCGTCGAGCGTGGTGGCGGCCACCCGCTGCCCGGGCCGGGTGGCGGCGTGGACGACGGCCGCCGGGGTGTCGCCGGGCAGTCCCGCCGCGATGAGGCCGGCGGCGATGGCGCCCTGCTGGGCGCGGCCGGTCAGCACGACCAGCGAGGCGGCCGGGTCGGCGAGCGGCATCCCAGGGCACCGGGGCGGCGGCCGGGTCGTCGATTGCCGGAGGCGATCGTGACGGTCGCACCCGCGGCCAGTCCGGCGGCGAGCGGGGCGGCCGTGGCGGCGGTGACCCCGGGCGTGACCTGGCAGCGGACGCCCCGCTCGGCCAGGGCGAGCGACCTCCTCGGCGCCCCGGGAGCACACGAACGGGTCGCCGCTCTTCAGCCGGACGACCAGGCCGCCGGCCCGGGCCCGGTCGGCCAGCAGGTCGACGACGGCGTCGATGGCCCAGGCCCGGGCGCCGGGCGTCCGGCCGACGTAGTGCCGCTCGGCCGCGACCGGGGCCAGCGCCAGGACGGGTCGAGCGAGGGCCGGTCGGCGACGACCACGTCGGCGCCGCGCCAGGAGGCGGGCGGCGCGCCGGGTGAGCAGCAGCGGGTCGCCGGGCCCGGCGCCGACGAGGTGCACGACCGGATCGGCGGCGGTCACGGCGCCGGCCCCGCGGCTCGGTGCTGGGCGGCCCGCCACAGGGCGTTGAGGGCGGCGGCGGCCACCGCGCTGCCGCCCCGCTCGCCCACGTTCGAGATCGGCGGGCAGGCCGCTCGCCCGCAGCGCGGCCTTGGCCTCGGCGGCGCCGACGAAGCCGACCGGCAGGCCGATGACCAGCGCGGGCGCGAACCGGCCGGCGGCGGCGAGGCGCACCACCTCGGCCAGGGCGGTGGGGGCGTTGCCGACGACGAACACCGCGCCGGCGGGCCAGCGCTCGGCGGCCACCCGCATCGCGGCGGCGGTCGACGGTGAGGTCGGGCTCGGCCGGCCGGTCGGCCGCGGCGCGGTCCCGGCCCTCCGCGAGCAGCGACCGGGTGCCGGCCCGGCGGCTGGCGACCGCCACCATCTCCACGTCGGCCACGACCGGGGCATCCGCCCGCAGCGCGGCCACCCCCGCGGCGCAGGACGCCTCGTCGAGCACCAGCGTGTCGGCGTAGCCGACGTCGGCGGCGGCGTGGATCACCCGGGCGACCACGGCCCGGCGACAGCGGCGGCCAGCGGCCGAGGTCGACCCGCTCGGCGAGGATCCGGTAGCTCTCGGCCTCGATCGGGTGCGGACCGGCGAGGCCGTCAGGCTCGGCGCTCACCGGCGTGCGCCGCCGTCGCCGCCGGCGGGGGTGGTGGCGGCCGGGTGACGACCCGGCCGCCGGAGGCATCGCCGTCGTCCGCGGCGAGCCGCACGGCAGTCACCGAGGGCGGTGACGCGATCCCGGCGTGACGGTGCCGGGTCCGAGCGTCACCGAGCGCTGCCGCGACCGCGACCGAGCGCTCGTCCGGGTGGCGACGGTGGTCGTCGCTCGACCGGCCGCCACGGTGGCGACGACCGGCGTGGGGCGAGCACCTCGAGCCAGGACCGCCGCCGCCCGGTCCAGGTGGTCGGGCCGGCCCGGCGACCGGGGGTTGAGAGCGCCAGCGCCATGCCGGCCCCGGCGGCGGCCCGCAGCTGGGCCTCGATCGTGGCCCACGGGACCAGCAGGTCGGACAGGTGATCGCGGCGTGGGCGCCGGCCAGCGGCGCCCCGGCGGCGGCGGCGGCGGCCGGGGCGGCGGTCACGCCGGGGACGACGCGTCGACGGCGCTCGCCCCGGGCGGCGGCCAGCCTCGAGCGTGACCGCGGCCATGGCGAACACGCCGGGTCGCCCGACGACACGACCGCCACCCGCCAGCCGGCCGCGGGCCAGGGCGAGCGGCCTCGCCGGCCCGGGCTCGGCCTCGTCGCCCATGTCCGACCGGACGACCCGCTGGTCGGGACGCAGCAGGTCGGCGACGGCGTCGACGTACGGGCCGTAGCCGACGACCGCGTCGGCGCCCCGGACCGCGGTCGACGGCCGCCGGGCGTGCGGTGGGGGCATCGCCCGGGCCGAGACCGACGACGCGTGACGACGCCCGGGCGCGCGACCGGCGCCGGCCGGCCGCGAGGGCGGCGGTGGCGGTCGTGCCGGCTGCTTGGTCACGACCAGGCGGGCGCCGGGGCCGGCGGCGAGCAGGGCCGCGCCGCCTCGGCCACCGATGGGGGTGCCGACGGCGTCGGCTCGACGGCCGCGCTCGGGTGGGGCACCGCCACGGTGGCGAGCAGGCTGGCCGGGAAGGTCGCCGGCGGGCCGGCGGCGAGCGCGAGAACGGCGGGGTGGTCGGCGCGCCGGTCGATGGTGGCGACGCGGCGACGCCGCCGGCCGCCGGGCGGCGAGGTCGGCCTCGTCGAGCGCCCGGCAGGTCGTCGGCGGTCGCCTCCGACGAGCAGCCGACGCCGAGGGCGAGGACCTCGTCGCCGATGTCGCCCGTGGTGTCCCGGAGGTCGCTGTCGCCGACGGTCGCCCCAGGCGACGAACACCGGGTTGTCGGCCGCGAAGCGCACGCCGCCGTCGGGCAGCGGCTGGCCCGGTCGACCGCCACCTGGACCAGTCGCCGAGGCGGCTTCCGGGCGGCGAGCGCCCGGTCGGCGGCGGCGAAGGTGGCGACCACCCGGGCGCCGGGCGCGGGCCGCGGCCAGTGCCGCGTCGAGGGCGTCGAGCCCGCCGCCGCCGACGAACGACCCGGTCGGGTGCCGGCAGGCCGGACAGCGCCGCGGGCGCCGCACCCGTCACGACCTCGACGACCGCGCCGAGGGCGGCGGCATTGGCGACGATCGCTCGGCGGCGGCGGGGTCCCGCTCGACGGCGATCACCCGCAGCCCGGGCGCGGCGAGTGCGGCCTCGATGGCGATGCTCCCGCTGCCGGCGCCGACGTCCCACAGGACTCCCCGCTCGGGCAGGTCGAGGTGGCCGAGCACGACCGAGCGCACCGCGGGCTTGGTGATCATCCCGGCCCGGTGGGCGAAGGCGGCGACGGGCCGGCCGCCGGTGCGCACGCCGGGCGGCAACCGCCGGCTCGGGGTGGGCGAGCACGACGACGGACCGGTGGTCGTAGGCCCCGGCCGCCAGCTCGCGCAGGTCGGCCGGCCGGTGCACGACCTCGCCGGGCTCGCCGAGCCGGGTGGCGACGGCGACGGTCGGATGGTGGGCGCCGAGCACCAGTAGCGCCGCGCCCACGGCCTCGGGCGGCGCCGCCGGGCCGCACAGCACGGCGGCCCGGGGAGCCCGGGCCACGAGAGCGGCGGCCGCCGCGGCGTCGCCGGTGTGGCAGGAGGCGACGACGGCGTCGTCCCAGGCGAGGCCGAGTCGGGCGAAGGCGAGGGCCACGGAGGACGGCGCGGGATGCACCACCAGCCGCTCGGCCCCGAGCCGGGCGGCCAGAGCCCGGACGATGCCATGGAACCCGGGATCGCCCG
Source organism: uncultured Acidimicrobiales bacterium (assembly GCA_963830865.1). GTDB lineage: Bacteria > Actinomycetota > Acidimicrobiia > Acidimicrobiales > VFJN01 > ZC4RG19. Next base: position 792,449 of record CAWHNU010000009.1, read on the forward strand.
ACGCCAGCACCACCACCGGCCCCGGCCCCGGGTGCCCGGCCACGGCGTCGAGCGCGGCGAGCCCGGCGGCGACGGTCGCGGTCTCGGCCCGGGGGTCGAGCAGGTCGGCCACGGCGACCAGCTGGTCGGCGCCACCGGCGACGAGCCGGGCGGCCCGTACGGCGGCCTCGGCGGCCGCACCGACGGGCCGCCCGCCGAGCAGGCCGACGACGTCGATCGTGGCGGTCACGGGCCGGCCTTCAGGGTCACAGGACTTGCCATCACGACGACCAGCCCGCCGCCGGTGGCGCCGGCGGGGAGGGTGGTCACGGCGGGGCCGTCCGGGCGGAGGCAGCGGCGGGCGGCGTCCAGGTCGGCCACCTCGGCGACCAGGGTGCGCCCGGGCGTGCCCGCGGCGGCGACCAGCGCGGGCAGGGGCGCCAGGGTCACGGCGACGCTCCTGGGGCGGTGGTGGACGGCGATGCCCGCCTCGGCGGCCAGCGCCAACGCGGCCGGCGGCCCCGGCACCGCCTCGTACGTGGCGCCCCGGGCGGTGAGCGCCGCCGCCTCGGCGGCGAAGTCCGGGTGCAGCCAGGGATCGCCCCGGTAGAGCCGCACGACCGAGGCCCCGCCGCCGGTGCGCACGGCGTCGGCCAGGCGGCCGGCGGTGAGGTCCGGGTCCGCGCCGGCCGGCTGGACCGTCGCCCGGGGCGCCCACGCGGCCGCCAGGTCGGCGACCGACTCGTCGGCGACGACCGTGCCTGCGGCGCGCAGCGCCGCCTCGGCCCGGAGGGTGAGCAGGTCGGGGTCGCCGGGGCCGGCGCCGACCAGCAGGATCGGCGGTCGGTCCGGGGTCATCGGGGCCGCCCCGCCGTCGTGCCGGGGAGCGAGCGGCGGCGGTGGCCGTGGGCGTAGCCCGGGTCGTAGAGCAGGCAGCGGGGGGCGGCGCCGGCCAGCGCCGGCCCGACCAGCACCAGGACCGTCACCCTCGCGCCGTCGTCCCGCATCGTGGCCGCCAGCTCGCCGACCGTCGTCACCAGGACCCGCTCGTCCGGCCACGACGCCCGCACCACCACCACCGCCGGCGTGTCGGGCGGGTAGCCGGCGCCGCCGGCCAGCAGCTCGTCCTGGAGCTGCTGGGCCCGGGCGCCCGAGAGGTAGACGGCCATCGTGGCGCGGTGCGCGGCGAAGCCGGCGACCGTCTCGCCGGGCGGCATCGACGCCGCCGTCCGGCCCGGCAGGCGGGTGGCCACGACCGACTGGGCGACCGCCGGCACCGTCAGCTCCCGCCCGGCGGCGGCGCTGGCGGCGGCGAGCGAGCCGACGCCGGGCACGATCTCGAACTCGCGGTCGTGCGCCAGGCACCAGTCGAGCTGCTCCTGGACCGCCGAGTACAACGCCAGGTCGCCCGAGTGCAGCCGGACGATCGCGGCGCGGGGATGGGCCTCGTACACGGCGACCACGTCCTCGAACGTCATCCCCGCCGAGTCGTGGACGGTCGCCGCCGCCGGCACGTGGTCGAGCACCTCGGGGGCCACCAGCGACGACGCCCACACCACCACCTCGGCCGCCGCCAGCCGGTCGACGGCCCGCAGCGTCAGGAGATCGGCCGCGCCCGGCCCGGCGCCGACGAACGAGATCATCCGGCGGTCCCGGCGCCCGGGCGGACCGGCGGGACGATGAGCGTCGCCAGGTACGACGCCGGCCGGTCGGCGACGTCGGCCAGGGCCGCCACCCGCCCGCCGGGCAGCCCGAGCAGCTCGCCCACGACCGCGCCCGCCAGCCGGTCGTGCGCCGCCAGCGTGGCGGCGACCTCGCCGATGCGGGCGCCGCCCTTGTAGACGACGACGGCGGCGTCGGGGTCGGCGGCCGCCGCCGCCAGCGTCGGGGAGGTCGCCGCGGCCGCGTGGGCGGGCACGAGCACCAGGTGTTCGTGCCCGTCGACGACCGTCGTGCCCGACCGGGCCGCCAGGTCCTGGAACGCCATGATCCCCGGCACCACCTCGACGGGCACCGAGGGGCGGCGCTCGCGGACGGCGGCGGCCAGTGCCGAGAACGTGCTGTACACGTTGGGGTCGCCGAGCGTCACGAACGCCACCCGCTCACCGGCGTCGAGGTGGCCGACCATGGCGTCGGCTGCGGCGGCGAGCGCGGCGGACCGGGCGGCGGTCTCGACCTCCATGACGAACGCCACCCGCTCGACCGCCACGTCGGGCGTGACCTCCCGGACGATGGCCTCCGCCCGGCCGACCGCCATCGCGGAGGTGGTCGGCGCCATCACCCGATCGGCGTCCCGGAGCACCTCGACCGCCCGGCGGGTCACGAGCCCGGGATCTCCCGGCCCCACGCCGACGCCGACCAGCGCCGGCCCCGGACGGTGGCGGGCGGCGACCGGGTCCTCGCGGCGGGCGATCGGCGCGCTGCCGGCCGGCTCGGCGGAGACGAGGCGCTCGACCGCCAGGCGCACGAGCTGGGCCTCCGACCGGCCGGTCCGGCGGGCCACGTCGCTCAGGCGGTCCTTGAGGGCCTCGGGCAGGTAGACACTGGTCTTGCGCACCGGCTGCGACCCTAGGCCACGACGTAGGGCAGAACCTAGGGCACGCACACCCCGGCCTCCGGCGGTTCGGCTACCGTCCTGGCCCGTGCCCGGAGTGGTCACGTCATCCCGACCACCGTGGTCTGTACTTCCCGCTCTGGCTGCGTCGCTGCGCTCCGCTCGGGCTAAGGCTGCGCCTGTCGGCGCAGCCCCTTAGCCCGTGACGGTCCTCGGTCCCCGGGTGGTGGTCGCCGGCACGCACTCGGGCGTCGGCAAGACCACCGTGGCGACCGGGCTCGTGGCCGCGCTGCGGGCCGCCGGCCACCGGCCGGCGACGGCCAAGGTCGGGCCGGACTTCATCGACCCCGGCTATCACGCCCTGGCGTCGGGCCGCCCGCCGCGCAACCTCGACCCGTGGCTGTGCGGCGTCGAGGCCATCGGCCCGCTGGCGGCCCGGGCCGGCGCCGGGGCCGACCTGCTGGTGGTCGAGGGCGTGATGGGCCTGTTCGACGGCGCCGCCGACGGCCGGGCGTCGTCGACCGCGGACGTCGCCCGGCTGCTCGGCGCGCCGGTGGTGCTGGTCGTGGACGCCGGGGCGATGGCGGCGTCCGTGGCGGCGATCGTGCACGGCTACGCCACGCTCGACCCGGGCATCGACGTGGCCGGCGTGATCCTCAACCGGGTGGGGTCGGACGGCCACGAGACGATGCTGCGCGAGGCCCTCGCCCCGCTCGGGGTGCCGGTGCTGGGCGCACTGCGGCGGGACGACCGCCTGACCTGGCGGGACCGCCACCTCGGGCTGGTCCCGGTGGCCGAGCGCCCGGACGAGGTCGGCCGGGCGTTGGCCGCACTGGGCGCGGCGGTGGCCGAGCGGGTCGACCTGGCGGCGGTGGTGGCGCTGGCGGCCCGGGCCGTGACGCAGGACGCCGGCGGCGAGGTCCCACTGCCGACGCCCGGTCCGCCGGTCCGGGTGGCAGTGGCCGGCGGCCCGGCGTTCACGTTCACCTACACCGACACGGTCGACGCCCTGGCGGCCGGGGGCGCGGAGGTGGTGGCGTTCGACCCGCTACGGGACGCCGCGCTGCCCGAGCGGATCGACGGCCTGGTCGTCGGCGGCGGGTTCCCGGAGACGTTCGCCGGCGAGCTGAGCGCCAACCGCCGGTTGCTGGACGACGCCGCCCGCCGGGTAGGCGCCGGCCTCGCCAGCTGGGCCGAGTGCGGCGGCCTGCTGTGGCTCGCCCGTGAGCTCGACGGCCACCCGATGGCCGGGGTGGTCGCGGCATCGGGCCGGATGACCGACCGCCTCACCCTCGGCTACCGCACCGCGACCACGGCCGCCGCCACCCCTCTCGGGCCGGTGGGCACGACGTTCACCGGTCACGAGTTCCACTACTCGACCCTCGACCCGCCGGGCGGGGCGCTCCGCCTGGCGAGCCGGTTCGGCCGGGGCCCGGAAGGCCACGCGACCCCCCGGATGCTCGCGACGTACGTCCACCATCACCCGGGCGGCGACCCGGGCCCGGTGGCGGCGTTCCTGGCCGCGTGCCGGGCCGGGCTCAGCAGTCGGCCGACGTGACCTCGTCGATCAGGGCCGTGGAGGCCGTGATCACCGCCTGCACGGCGTCGACGAGCGCGTTCACGCCGCCGTCGTCGCCGACGTTGGCGATGGCGTCCTGGAGCGAGCTGAGCGAGGACTCGAGGTCGTCGACCTGGGGCTGCAGTTCGTCGGAGACGCTCGAGGCGAGTTCGCGGACCTCCTGCTCGATGTTGCCGACCGCGGCGTCGAGCGCGTTGGTCCCCTCCTCGGACACGTCCATGTCGGACAGGTCGCTGATCGAGCTCTGGAGGTCCTCCGCCTGGGCGCAGGGGTCCTGAGTCGTCGTCGTCTGGTCCGAGCTGGCGTCGTCGTCGTCGTCGCCACAGGCGGCGGCGAGCGACAAGACGAGGGCGAGGATCCCGGCCGTCGCCAGCCAGCGCCTGGTCGACCGTGTGTACGTCATGTCGCCTCCTCAGCGGCGGCTGGGCGTGGGGGACACGCGGGACCAGATGGCCAGCACGACTACCGCGCCGACGAACGAGCCGATCAGGCCGCTGGGCCGCAGGGCCAGCCCGTCGCCGGCCAGCAGGCTGGCGAGCAGCCCGCCGATGAACGAGCCGGCGAGCCCGGCGACCAGGGTCCGGCCGTTGAACCCTGTGCCCAGGCCGAGGACCAGCTGCGCCAGCCAGCCCACGATGAGTCCGAACGCGAGTATCGCCAAGATCAGCACCGGGCCACCCTGACCCACTCCCCGGGCGCCGCGCACCACCCGATCCGGGTGGTCGCCGCCGCACGCTCAGCGGTACGCCGCGGCCTGGATGTCGTATAGCTCTGCGTACTGCCCTCCCTTCGCCAACAGCTCGGCGTGGGTGCCCACCTCGGCCACCCGGGCTCCGTCGAGCACCACGATCAGGTCGGCCATCCGCACCGTGCTGAACCGGTGCGAGACGAGGATCGTGACCCGCCCGGCGGCCCGGCTCCCGGCCGCGGAGGCCGCGTAGCGCTCGAACAGGGCGTGCTCGGTCTCGGCGTCGAGGGCCGCGGTCGGCTCGTCCAACACCTGGACCAGCGGCTCGTCCCGCATGAACCCCCGGGCCAGCGCCAGCTTCTGCCACTGGCCGAACGAGACCTCGGCGCCGCCGGGCCAGGTCGGCCCGAGCTGCGTGTCGAGCCCGTCGGCCAGGCGGTCGACGACGTCGGACGCCCCGGCCCGGTCGATGGCGGCCGTCACCGCCGGCTCGTCGTCGAGCCGGGGAACGTCGCCCACCCCGACCGACTGGCGGGCGACGAGCTCGAAGCGGAAGAAGTCCTGGAACGCCCCCGCCAGGCGCGACCGCCAATCGTCGGCCGGCATCCGCGCCAGCGGTGCGCCGTCGACGGTGATCGCGCCGGACGTCGGCTCGTACATCTTGGCCAGCAACTTGACGAGGGTGGTCTTGCCGGCCCCGTTCTCGCCGACGACGGCCACGACCGAGCCGGCCGGCAGGTCGAGGGTCACGTCCTCGAGCGCCAGCCGCTCGCTGCCGGGATAGCGGAACGACACGTGGTCGAACCGGATGCCCCGGATCAGCCGCTCCGGCACCGGCTCGTCGGCGTCGGCGGCGAACGACCCGGCGTAGTCCTCCAGCCAGGCCAGCCGGCGGGAGCCGTCGAGCCAGATGCCCCGGAGGAACCCGATCTCGCCGACGGTGGCGCCGATGTAGGCCGACAGGCGGGACCCCGCCGCTACCACCAGCAGGACCGCCGCTGCCGAGGCGTCGAGCACGGCGGCCACGTACACGACCGCACCGACGTACGCAGCACCGAAGATCGCCCAGGCCAGCGTGTGCCACGCCGCGCTCGCCCACCGCGCCCGGGCCATCGGGTGGTAGTAGCCGGCCCAGGCCGCATGGCGGTCGGCGGCGATGCGGGCGCCGATGCCGGTGACCCGGACCTCCTTGCCCGGCGGCGCGGTGGTGGCGGTCACGAACAGGTGGCGGGCCAGGCGGGCGGACGGCGCCACCCGCTCCTGGACGGCACGCTCCACGCCGGGCCGCCATGCCGAGGCGACCACGGTGGGCGCGGCGAAGGCCGCCAGGAGGATCAGCACCGGGTCGATCGAGGCGAGCAGCACGACCGTCACGCCCAGGCGCAGGATCCAGCCGCAGGTCGAGAACAGCGACATGTACATGTGGTCGAGGACGAAGACCTGGTCGCGCAGCACGGCGAGCCGGTCGAGGTACTCGGGCCGCTCGTGGTGCTCGATCGTCGCCACCGACGCCTGGAGCCGGGCGACGTGGGCCTCGAGCGCGACGGTGATGCGGTCGCGGTAGCGGCGGGTCGTGCGGGTGCTGACGATCCGCAGGAACCAGGTGGCGGTGGCCGACACGGCCAGGCCCGCGGCGGCCACGAGCAGCAGCCGCCGGTCGCCGTCGACCGCGCCCTTGCCGAGCAGGGCCAGCCACAGCGCGAGCAGCGCGTCCGGCAGGGCGGCGAGCAGGGTGAGGCCGAACGCGGCGACCAGCAGCTTCGGCTCGGACTGGTAGCCGAGCCGCAGCATCCGCCAGATCGCGGCGCCCGCCGGCGGGAGGTCGGCGTCGCGGTCGCGGGTGGTGGGGTCACGAAGAGAGCCGCTCATAGGTCACCTCCTCCGCGTCGTCGGGGTCGCCGGCGCCGTCGCTGCCGAACCGGCTGGCCTGGAGGTCGAACATCGTGCGATAGCGACCGCCCCGGGCCATCAGCTCGTCGTGGGTGCCGAGCTCGACGACCCGGCCGCCCTCCAGGACGCAGATGCGGTCGGCGTGGCGGACCGTCGAGAAGCGATGGGAGATCAGGATCGTCGTGCACTCGCGGGTGGCGGCCAGGATGCGGTCGAAGATCTCGGCCTCGCCCCGGACGTCGAGCTGGGCGGTCGGCTCGTCGAGCAGCACGACGCTCGCGCCCTGGCGCACCGCGCACAGCGCCCGTGCCAGCGCCACCCGCTGCCACTGGCCGCCGGACAGATCGGTGCCGCCCTCGTAGCCCTTGGACAGGATCGTGTCGAGGTCGGCCAGGCCACCCGCCCCCGCCTCGTCGAGCGCCGCGAGGATCACGTCGTCGGGCGCTCCCGCCGGGGCGACGTTGTCGCGCAGCGGCAGCTCGAAGCGGATGAAGTCCTGGAACACGGCCGCGACGCGGGTGCGCCACTGATCGACGTCGACGTCGCGGCAGGTCGTCGCCGTCGACGACGACCGCGCCGCCCTGGGGGTCGTGCAGGCGGCACAGCAGCTTGGCCAGCGTGGTCTTGCCGGCACCGTTCTGCCCGACGATCGCCAGCGAGGTCCCCGCCGGGATCGTGAGGTCGAGGCCGTCGAGCACGGGTCCGGCCGCCCGGTCGTAGGCGAACGTGAGGTCGCGGAACACGATGTCGCGGGCCGGACGCTGCGCCGCCGGGAGGCTGCCCGGCCGGAGGGCACCGTGGGCGGCCATCGCGTCCCCGAGGCGGAGGACGGCGGCGACCGGGGCCGAGGCGCCGTCGAGAGCCCAGTTGAGCCCGCCGAAGGCGAGCATGCTCGTGCCGACCGCCACCTGCGCGTACACGACCACCTGGTCGAGGCCGAGGCGGCCGGTCGCCGCACCGTCGGCCAGCGACCAGAACACGGCGCCGTTGGCCAGCGTCACCAGCAGCACGCTCAGGGCGAGCGGGCGCTCGCGCAGGCGGGTGGCCCGGTGCTGCAGCTCGTAGAGGAGCCGGCGGCGGGCGATGAAGCGCTCGATGGTCCAGCCGACGAGGCCGAACAGCCGGAGCTCCTTGGCGGCCGGCGGATCGACCGCCAGCCGGTAGGCATAGTCGGCGTGGCGCTGGGCCTCGCGCACCTCGTCGGTCTGGCGGTCCTTCCACACCGCGCTCTCGCGCAGCAGCCAGTGCGTCGCGAGCCACGCCCCGGCCAGCAGCGGCGGTGCCCACCAGGCGTAGCCGAACAGCACGGCCGCCGACGCCAGGCCGGCGAGCAGCTCGACCAGGCCCGTGGCGATGAAGTCCATGCTGATCGAGAGCGGCGGGCCGGTCATGCCGAGGTCGAAGTCGCGGGCCGTGGTGAGGTCGGTGGCGAGGTCGGGATCCTCGAGGTGGCCGATGCCGGGCGGGTCGACGCAGGCGTCGGTGAGCCGGTCGTACAGCCACGCGGACAGCCGGTCGCCCAGGTTGGCCCCGATCGCCTGGTGCAGCGGGCTGAGCACCTGCAGCGCCACGAACACCAGCCCCACCGCCACCAGCGGCCCTGTGAGCGAGTCGCCGCTCTGCACCGCCCCGACGAGCACGCCCATGGCGACGGCGAACACGGCCGGGAGCACGCCCCGGGCCACGAGCACGGCCCACCACAACACGGCCAGCGGCCGGTGGGCGCGGGGCAGCACCGCGAAGAACTGCCACTCTTGGCGTTGTCGGAGTCGACGGACCATCGCTGTCACCTGTCGGATTGTGGCGGCCCGGGCTGCGGGCAGGCTTGGACGTTCGCGACCCGGGGGCCGGCGCCGCAGACGTTGTACACCCCCGGTGTGACAGGGAATGGCACGGGCTTCCTGCCGCGGGCGGGTGCGGCGGGGCATGGGGGCTCGTCAGCGCTGGCCGCGCCCCAGGCCAGGCGCTCGACTGCCGAGGCGACGCGGCGCCGCGGGTCTCCGGCTTCTTGGCGCTCTCGACGTTCAGGACGAACCACCGCCTCTCGCTGTAGGACAGGCCGTCGAAGAACCGCCGGGCGCCCGGGTCGGCGGCCAGGGCGGCGGCGAGGTCGGGCGGCACCTCCACCTGCCGGGGTGCGGCGTCGAGCTCGAGCGTGACGTCGACCGCGTCGCCGGCCGCCACGCCTGCGGCCTCGCGCACGGCGGCGCTGACCGGCAGCAGGCGGCGGCCGTCCATGGCGCCGATGCTCGATCGGTAGGTGTGGTCGTGCACGGTGACGACGACCTTGGGCGGCCACCCCCGCCCAGGGTGTCGACCACCTCGGGCGGCACCTCGATGCCGGTCGTGTTCTTGCCGGTGGCTTGGATGGTGGCGTGGAAGGTCGGCACTGCGGGGCTCCTGTGCTCGGTCGGCTATGGGTGTCGGAGAGACGGCCTGGCCGCGGTGTCGTCATCGGCCCTGGGCTCACCACTTGTTCTGACAGCGCCGAGTGCGATCAGTGGCGCTGATCTGCGGGTTCGGCCAGGGCATCGGGGCTTCGGCGTTGTCCACGGTGTCGGCCCAGACGGCGGGCGGGGTGGCGACCGCGGTCGCCACCAGCATCGGAGCCGGCGCAGGCGGCAGCGACGACAGAGCGAGGCGTACCACGCGTCCCGCTGGGCGCTTTTGTACGCGGAACTGGTCGCTATAGCGACCGTTCCCGCGTAGAAAACGCGGATCGGGGCAGAAGAGGCCGGCTCGGGAGAGATTCGTTAGCCGAACTAAGCAAATGTCGGTAGGGTGGCGCCATGAGCCTGCCGCCGCTGCTTCACCACCGCTCGGACGACGTCGCGGACGCCGGTGGGGACGTCGGCACCGGCGGCGGCCCCGACCCCGCCGACATCGGCGGCATGGCCGCCCGGCTGCGGGTGAGTGCGACCCGGCTCGCCCGGCTGCTGCGGCGCCAGGGCGACACGGGCCTCTCGCCGAGTCAGATCTCGGCCCTGACCTCCGTCGAGCTGCACGGGCCGCTCACGCTGGGGGCGCTCGCCGAGCACGAGCGGGTGGCGCCGCCGACCATCACCAGGGTCGTGGCGAAGCTGGAGGAGGCGGGGCTCGTGGCGCGGCGGCCCGATGCCCGTGACCGGCGGGTCGTGCAGGTGTCGGTCACGCCGGCCGGCGGGGCGCTCCTGGCCGCCGTGCGGGCCCGCAAGGATCTCTGGCTGGCCGAGCGGCTCGCCGACCTCGGGGACGAGGATCGGGCCCGGTTGGCTGCCGCGCTCGACGTCATCGACCGCCTGACCGGTCGGGGCGCCGGGTGAGGCGGTTCCGCGCCGCGACGAAGGACACCTTCCGGTCGCTGCGTCACCGCAACTTCCGGCTGTTCTTCTACGGGCAGCTGATCTCCCAGGTCGGGAACTGGCTGACGCTGGTCGCCCAGACGCTCCTCGTGCTCAAGCTGACCGACAGCGGCATCGCGCTCGGCATGCTCGCCGCCTGCCAGTTCGGTCCGATCCTGGTGCTCGGGCCGTGGGCCGGGCTCGTCGCCGACCGGTCGGACAAGCGGCGGCTGTTGCTGATCGTGCAGACGCTTGCGATGGTGCAGTCCTTCACCCTGGCCGCACTGGCCGCCACCGGGTCGCCGCCCGTCGGGGCGATCTACCTGGTGGCGATCTTCGGCGGCATCACCATGGCGTTCGACAACCCGACCCGGCGCAGCTTCGTCGTGGAGATGGTCCCCGAGGAGGACATCCCCAACGCCGTCGGGCTCAACAGCGCGCTGATGACCTCGTCCCGGGTGGTGGGACCGGCCCTGGCCGGCCTGCTGGTCACGACCGTCGGCTACGCGTGGGCGTTCTTCGGCGACGGCGTCTCGTACGTCGCGGTGCTGGCCGCCCTGCTGATGATGCGGCGGTCCGAGCTGCGCCCGGCGCCCGTCACCCCCAAGGCCAGGGGCCAGGTGCGGGCCGGTTTCCGCTACATCCGCAGCGTGCCCGAGCTGTTCGTGCCGATGGCGATGATGGCGGTGGTCGGCACGCTGTCCTACAACTTCCCGACAGTCTTTCCCCTGTTCGTCACCCGCGACCTGGGGGGCAGCGCCTCGACGTTCACCATCCTGTTCTCGCTGGTCAGCGTCGGCTCCCTCGTCGGCGCCCTGATCAATGCCCGGAAGGTCGACGTCGGGGTGCGCCACGTCAGCTTCGCCGCCGTCGCGTACGGCGCCACGCTGGCCGTGATGGCGGTGGTGCCCGGGCTGCTGTCGGCCTTCGCGCTCGGGCTCGTGCTGGGCTTCTTCTCGATCACGTTCATCGTGTCGTCGACGGCGATCGTGCAGGTCCGGGCCGCGCCCGAGATGCGGGGCCGGGTCCTGGCGCTGCAGGCGATGCTGTTCCTCGGCAGCACCCCGATCGGCGGTCCGATCGTGGGCTGGGTGGCCGAGGAGTTCGGCGCCCGCTGGAGCATCGCCCTCGGTGCCGTCGCGGCGCTCGGTGCGGGCGCCTGGGGATGGCCGCGGTCCGCCGCGCGCCGGCGGCCGAGCCCGCCGGGCTCGCGGGCGACCAGGTCGTGGTGGACGACGCCGACCTGGCCGAGGTCGAGTCCGCGGTGGGAGAGATGGAAGGATCTGTGCGGGCCTGAGATCGCCGCAGAGGGAGGGCGTCCCGGTGCAAGAGATCCTGTCCGCGCTGGCGGACCAGATGGACGAGCTCGACGGCATCGTGGCCGGGCTCGACGACGCCGGCTGGCAGGCGCCGTCGGCATGCGAGGGCTGGACGGTGAGCGACGTGCTGCTCCACCTGGCCCAGACCAACGAGTTGGCCGTGGCCAGCCTGGACGACCGCTTCGCCGAGGTCGCGGCGCGCCTCGCCGCCGGCGGCCCGCGCACCGCCGACGTCGACGAGGCGGCGGCCGTGATGGTCGAGCACGAGCGGGGTGCGGCCGGCCCGGAGGTGCTCCAGCGCTGGCGCGAGGGCGTGGCCGCGCTGCAGGCGGGCCTCGCGGGCGGCGACCTGCACCGCCGCGTGACCTGGGTGGCCGGCGAGCTGTCCGCCCGCACCCTGGCCACCACGCGGCTGGCCGAGACCTGGATCCACACGGGCGACGTCGCCGCGGCCTTCGGCGACCCGCCCCCGGCCAGCGACCGCCTGTGGCACATCGCCCGGCTCGCGTGGCGGACGCTGCCCTACGCCTTCGCCCGGGACGGCCGCGAGCTCACCGGGTCGGTGGCGTTCGAGCTGCGGGCGCCGGGCGGCGGCGAGGACTGGACGTTCGCCCCCGACGACGGCGCGGCCACCACCGTGCGGGGCGACGCGCTCGACCTGTGCCTGGTCGCCGCCCGGCGGGTGCCGGCGGCCGACACCGGGCTGGCGGCCGACGGCCCGGACGCCGACGCGGTGCTGGAGCTGGTGCGCACCTTCGCCTGACCACTGGGCGTCACCCGCTTCGGGTGACGCCGGCCGCCCGCCGCTGCGTGAGGCTCGGTTCACCCACAGGTGCAGATCGATCCGGGGGGCGCGCGATGGCAGCAGACGACGAGGCCAGCCTCGCCGACGAGCACGCCGAGCTCGAGCGGCTCCGGGCCGAGGTGGAGGCGCTCCGGGCGAAGGAGGAGGCGAACGGCGTCGCCGGCGACAGCGGCGACGGCGGGCGGCGCCACCGCGGGCGTGCCACTCTGCGGTGGATCGCGGCCGTCGTCCTGATCGTGCTCGCCGCCCACCTGACGATCGTCGCCGTGGTCGCCCGCTACACCCGCGGCCAGGTCCTCGACACCGACAAGTACGTCGCCACCGTGTCGCCGGTGGGCCAAGACCCGGCCGTCCAGCGCGCTATCAGCGCGCGGGTGTCCGACGCCATCCTGGACGAGATCGACGTCCGGAGCGTGGCGCGGCAGGCGATGGACAAGCTGACCGAGCTGGGCGCGCCCCCGATCGTCCAGGGGCTGGCGATCCCGATCGCCAACCAGGTCGAGAGCTTCGTGCGCGAGGAGGTCGACAAGCTGGTCCGGTCCGAGGAGTTCGAGGAGCTCTGGGACGAGGCCAACCGGCGAGCCCACAGCCGGGTGGTGGCGGTGCTCACGGGCCGCGGCCAGGGTGCCGTCGAGATCGAGCAGGGCCAGGTGACGCTCGACCTGGCCACCGTGATCGCAAACGTCAAGGAGCGGCTGGTCAACCGCGGGTTCGGGCTCGCCGACAACATCCCGGAGGTGCACCGGACGTTCGTCCTCGTCGACTCGAGGCAACTGCTCCGGGCCCAGCGGACGGTGCGCCTGCTCGACCGGGTGGCGACCGTGATGCCGTTCGTCGTCATCGGCCTCCTGGTCGCGGCGGTGTTCGTGGCCCCGAACCGACGACGTGGAGTGTTGATCGCGGCCCTCGGCGTCGCCGGGGGCATGGTCCTGCTGGCCCTCGCCCTCGCTCTAGCCCGCGAGTGGTTCCTCGACAACGCCAGACCCGAGAACATGACGCCCCAGGAGGCGGTGGGGGTGATCGCCACCGTCCTGGCCCCGCTCCGCCTGGCCATGCGGGCGGTGCTGACGCTGAGCCTGGTGATAGCCCTGGCCGCGTTCCTGACGGGACCGTCGGGGGCGGCCCGCTGGGTCCGCTCGTCCGTCGGGCGCCTCCGGGACCTGGTGCGGGGCCGGGTCGAGGGCGACCGCCAGCCGTCGGCCGTCGAGGCCTGGATCGGCGCCCACAAGATGGCGCTGCGCCTGACCGTGATCGGCGTCGCGGTGCTGGTCCTGGCCTTGTGGAGCTACCCCACCGGCGCGGTCGTCATCGGCATCGTGCTGATGGTCCTCTTGGCGCTGGCCGTCGTCGAGCTGGTCGGCTGGAACGCCCCCGCGGCCCCCACTCCGACCAACCCTGCGGCCTGACGCAACGCCGTGCGCCTCGGGGTCCTCATCCTGCCGGACGACCCCTGGCCGGTGGCGCGGGACACGTGGCGGCGGGCGGAGCAGCTCGGGTTCGACCACGCCTGGACCTACGACCACCTGGCCTGGCGCGCGCTGCGGGACTCGCCCTGGTTCGGCGCCGTGCCCACGCTGGCGGCCGCGGCCGTCGCGACGACGACGATCCGGCTCGGCACCCTGGTGGCGTCGCCGGAGTTCCGCCACCCGGTGCCGTTCGCACGCGAGCTGGTCAGCCTGGACGACATCTCCGGGGGTCGCCTGACGCTGGGCCTCGGCTCGGGCGCCGGCGGGTGGGACGCGACCGTCTTGGGGCACGAGCCATGGAGCCCGGCCGAGCGGGCCGGGCGGTTCGCCGAGTTCGTCGACCTCCTCGACCTGCTGCTGCGCCAGCCCGAGACCACGTTCACCGGCCGCTACTGGCACGCGCACGAGGCCCGGACGTATCCGGGCTGCGTGCAGCGGCCCCGCGTCCCGTTCGCCGTGGCCGCCACCCGCCCCCGCTCGCTGCGGGTCGCCGCGCGACACGCCTCGGTGTGGGTGACGAACGGCGAGCGGTCCCACGCCGGCCCGCCGGTGGGACCCGACGAGGGCGCGGCCGTCGTCGCCCGCCAGCTGTCCCATTTCGAGGACGCATGTGCTGCCGAGGGCCGGGACCCGGCGACGGTCGACCGGCTCGTGCTCACCGGCCCGCGCCTCGACTCCGGGCTGCCGTCGGCGGCGGCCTTCCGGGCGGTGTGCGAGGCCTACGCCGCGGTCGGCGCCACGGACCTGGTCGTCCACTGGCCCCGGCCCCGCGAGCCGTACGCGGGCGACGAGTCGATCCTGGTCGACCTCCCCGGCATCGCGGCCGGCGCCGGGCGATAGGCGGTGTGCGGGGTCAGACCTGCAGCTCGCTCTTGGTGCGGCCCTTGCTCGACCAGTAGCGGTCGGTGCCTCCCAGGCGGAAGCGGTCGGGCTTGTCGTCGTCCGCCAGGAGGTCGGTCTCCAGCCACAGGCGCTTGAGGTGGCGGACCTTCCCCGCCTCCCGGTCGTCCCGGTAGGCCTCGCGGCCGTGCAGCACGTGGTAGTTGTTCACGAACTGCATGTCGCCTTCCTGCAGGCCCATCGCCACCCGGTACTGGGGGTCGGCGCACAGGGCGTCGAGCCGGTCGAGGGCGGCGCGGGCCTCCGGGGACGGGTGGGGCGCGTCCGCGTGGCGACGGCTCGACTCGATGTAGGGGCGGATGTAGCGGACGAACAGGCGGTCGGCCCGCCGGGTGAAGACCGGCATCGTGTACCAGCTCCGGGCGCCCGGGGCCTGCTCGCCACGCAGGTCGTAGGGGAACGGCTCGTACAGCAGCGCGGCGACGTCGGGGTCGCTGCGCACCAGGTCGTTGTGGATCGCCACCGCGTTCGCCACCAGGCTGTCGCCGCCGCCGGCGCCGGCGTCGAGGCAGAACAGGCCGACGAGGTCGGACCCGTCGGAGTGGAACGGCAGGGGCACGCCGCCCAGCTCGTTGCCCCGGGCGGTGGGATCGGCGACGGAGCGGCCCTGGTCGGTCACGTCGCCCAGCAGGTGCCCCTTGGCGTTCTGGGGCCACGGCCGCCCGAGGTGCATCCCGACGCCCCAGTAGATGGCGGAGGCCCGGTCCTTGCTGTAGCGGCGCACCGGCAGGCCCCGGATGAGGACCATGCCCCGCCCGTCGATCAGCTCTCGGGTGATGCGGGCCAGCTCCGGGCCGAGCGTCGGCAGCGGGAACAGCTCGCGGGTGATGTCGAGCACGTCGTCGACCCCGGCCTCGGCGTGGCGCAGGGCGGCGTCCAGCTCGGCGACGTGGTCGTCGGTGAGCTGGAAGACATAGCTGTCACCGACCTCGTCGGTGCGCCACTCGCAGCCCTCCTCGAGTGGCGTCACGGCCGTGGTCATCGGGTTCCTCCGGGGGTCGGGGCGGGCTGCGGGCCGCGCACGAGGCGGCCGGGGAGCGCCCCGGTCGCCTCGCCGTGCTCGTAGGTGACCTGGCCGGCGGCGATCGTGGCGACGTAGCCGTCGGCGGCCTGGACCAGGCGCCGGCCGCCGGCCGGCAGGTCGCGGCGCATCTCGGGGCGGCGGGCGACGAGATGCTCGAAGTCGATGACGTTCACGTCGGCCCGGTAGCCGGGGGCGAGCACACCCCGATCGGAGAGCCCGACCGTGCGGGCCGTGTCCTGCGTCTGCTGGCGGACCAGGTAGGGCAGCGGCAGCTGGCCCCGGTCGCGGTCGCGGCCCCACAGCGCCAGCAGCGTCGTCGTGAACGAGGCGTCGCAGATCGTGCCGAGGTGGGCCCCGCCGTCGCCCAGCCCCGGGACCGTGTGCGGGTGGGCGAGCATCTCGCCGGCCGCGTCGAGGTTGCCGTCGGCATAGTTGAGCAGCGGCACGTACAGGAACGCCCGGCCCTCGTCGGCCAGCAGGTGGTCGTAGGCCAGATCGAGCGGATCCCGCCCGTCGCGCTGGGCCCGGCGCCCGATGCTGTCGGCGGGGTCCGGCTCGTAGTCGGGCGGGTCGCCGAGCACGTACATGGCGTCGTAGCCGTCGATGATCCGGCCCCGGCGGCGGGCCTCATCGCGGCGGGCCCGGTCCTCCGCGAGGACGCGCTCCTTGAACGCGGGGCGCGCAGGATCGCCACCTGGTCGGCGAGGCCCAGCGAGGCGATCTCGCGGAACACCCGGTTGGTGAGCAGCGGGTGGAGCGTGCACTGCAGCCCGAGGAGCAGGCCGACCGCCCGGGAGGCGACCTGGCCGGCCATCGCGACGCCGGCGGCGTTGGCCTCCTCCAGCAGGGCGAGCTGGCGGCGCCACCCGTCGCCCCGGGTCTGGACCAGCGAGAACGACAGCGGGCGACCGGACTCCGCCGCCATCCGCCGGAAGATCCCGAACTCCACATCGATGTCCGCGAAGTCCGACACGACCTGGAGCACGCCCTGCCCGGTGGCGCCGATGGCGCAGGCGATGCCGACCAGCTCGTCGGCCTCGGCGGTCAGGGTCGGCGTCGGCTCGCCCTTGCTGGTGCGGTGGTTGAGCGTGCGCGAGGTCGTGAACCCGAGCGCCCCGGCGGTCACCGCCTCGGCGGCCAGCGCCGCCATCGCCGCGATGTCGTCGGGGGTGGCGGCCTCGCGGGCGGCGCCGCGCTCGCCCATCACGTGGAGGCGCAGCGCCCCATGGGGCACCTGGAGGGCGACGTCCATGTCGAACGGGCGCCCGTCGACCGCGTCCATGAACTCGGGGAACGAGCGCCAGGCCCAGGTCAGGCCCTCGTCGAGGACGACGCCGGGGATGTCCTCGACGCCCTCCATCAGCTCGATGAGCCGCTGGTGGTCCTGGACGTGGACGGGGGCGAAGCCGACGCCGCAGTTGCCGACGACGACGGTCGTGACGCCGTGCCACGACGACGGCACCATGCGCTCGTCCCAGGACGCCTGCCCGTCGTAGTGCGTGTGGATGTCGACGAAGCCCGGGGTGACCAGCAGGCCGTCGGCGTCGATCGTCGCGGCGGGCCGAGCCGGTGACCCGCCCCACCTCGGTCACGACGCCCGTCGCGGACGGCCACGTCCGCGGTGCGGGCCTCGGCGCCGGTGCCGTCGACGACGGTCCCGCCCCGGACGATCAGGTCGTGCTCGCTCATCGGGAAGCTCGCTCTCGTAGCTCGGGGATCAGCTCGTCGGCGACGAGCCGGGCGGCGGTGCGGGCGTGGTCGCGGTCGGCGCCGAACGCCGCACCGGTGATGACGAAGCGGTCGACGCCCAGGTCGGCCAGCCCGCACAGGCGGTCGGCGCAGACCTCCGGTGGTCCGACCACGGCGAAGCGGTCGACGAACTCGGGCGCCAGCGGTGCCACCTGCGGCGACCGGTTGGAGAGGTGCCGGTTGCTGTCGTAGAGGCGGCCGACCTCGGCCACGACCTTGCGGTCGGCCGCGTCGAGACCGGCGCCGGTGGAGCCGGGCATCGCCGAGAAGTGGGCGAACGCAGCGACGGCCCCGGCGATGAGGCCGCGGGCGGCGTCGGGGTCGGGGTGGCAGCCGACGTTCACGTAGGCGCCGAACGACACCGCGGCCGGGTCGCGGCCCGCGTCGGCGGCCGCCTTGCGGGTGAGGTCGATCGCCCACGCGACCCGCTCGGGGTCGGCGCCGACCGCGAGCGTGACCCGCTCGGCCAGCCGCCCGCCGAGCGCCAGCATGCGCGGGCCGGAGCAGGCCACGTCGAGCGGCACCTTGGGCTGCGTGGCCCGGTCGAGCCACTGGAGCCGGCTGGGGTGGCCGTCGCAGTCGACGATCCCGCCCGCGAGGTACGTCTGGAGGTCGCCGGCCAGCGCCGCGAACCGGGCGACCGGCATCGGCGGGAGGCCCAGGTGGAACAGGGCGGTGTCGCCCCGCCCGATGCCGAGGACGAAACGGCCGCCCGACGTCTCCTGCACCGTGGCGGCCAGCGTGGCCAGCGCCGCGGGATGGCGGGTGTGGGCGTTGGTGACGCCGGTGGCGAACTGCAGGCGCTCGGTGGCGGCCGCGCCCAGCGCGGCGGCGACGAACGGGTCGCCCACCAGGTTCTGCGAGTCGGTCAGCGTGATGCCGTCCCAGCCCCCGGCCTCGGCTCGCTGCGCCTGCGCCACGGCGGTCCCCGTCTCGGGGATCCGCATGGTCCACAGCTCCATCGTCGCAACATATGATCAAACGGTGGCGAAATCAAACGCTGTTCGAATTGACCGCCGGGTCCCGACCCGGTGGGGCGATCGCGAGCAGCGCCGCACCGACATCCTCCACGCCGGGCGCACCCTCATCGCCGAGCGGGGGTATCTGGCGCTGAACATGCGCGACCTCGCCGCGGCCGCCGGCGTCAGCCCCGCGACCCTCTACTCGTACTTCGCCACCAAGGAAGCGCTGTTCGCCACGCTCTACGCCGAGGCCATCCGGGCCCACACCGCGGCGTTCCGCGCGGTCGCCGCCGCGGGTCACGACCTGGAGACGCTGCTGGCGGAGGCCATCGACGCCCACACCCGGCTGTACCGCAGCTACGGGCGGCACTTCACGCTGTGGTCCGCCATGCGCCACGACGAGGCCGCCGACGCGGCCCGCGTGCCCCGCGAGCTGGTCGCCGAGCTGCGGGACGCCACGGTCGAGCACAACCGGCTGTTCATGGAGTCGGTGCGCGCCGCGGCCACGCGCGGCGGCCGGCGGCTCGTGGACGACCGGCGGGTGGCCAGCTTCCTGTGGTCGCTGCTCAACGGCCTGGCCGACCACGTCACCAGCGAGCGTCGGGCGCTCGACCCGTTCCCCGCCCGGGCGCTGGTCGAGTTCTCGGCGGCCCGGCTGGCCCTGGCGATCACCGAACCGGCGGTGACAGGTGCTTGACAGGATGGTGGCGTCCCCGTAGCACTTGTGCTCGGGGAATTGCTGAGGGGGTAGTCGCCTATGGCGACTGTGGTGAGTTCGCCCGGCCCCAGCCGGCACGCCGGTTGGTGGGACCAGGGCTATGTCGTGATCCGCCGGCCCGACGTCGGCGTCGGGCCGCGTGTGGCCGACCTGGCGCGAGACGTGCTCGGCCCCGACGTCGCCGTCGTCGCCTCCCGGGTCGACGTCGACGAGCCGGGTACGTTCGGCCGGCCGTGGGCCCGGGGGAACGGGGCGGCGGGCCGCTGCGTCGTCATCTGGCACGCACTGACGCCGGCGACGCTCGAGGGTGGCTGCCCGTGGCTGGTGCCCGGGTCGCACCTGGGCCCGGTCGGCGACCACGACCGGGACGGGGCAGTGCCGGTCGCGCTGGAGGCCGGCGACCTGCTGGTGTTCGACGCCCACCTGCGCCACCGCACCTCGGCCAACCACTCGCACGAGGCCCGGGTCTCGGTCGTGGTGGAGTACGCCGCCGGCGATTGACGCGCGAGCGAGCAGCGGCACCGGCTCGGCCGGCTGTCGTCTACCGCTTGTCGGCGGGGTAGGCGCCCGACCACTCCTCGCCTGTGGTCCAGTCGGGCTGCTTGGCCTTACGTCCCTCGTCGACGGCCACGTTGCCGTCGACGAGGGACGTGATCTCGGCGATCAGGGCGGGCTCGACCGGCTCGGCCGGGCCGGCGGCGCGGCCGGCCAGCTGGTCGCCCCACGTGTCGAGGATGCCGCCCACGACCGCCTGCTGCTGGCGGGCGAGGTTGCAGCGGGCGCCGTCGGCCACGGTGGTCAGCGCCTTGGCGACGGCGTCGAGGTCGTTGATGCCGCCGGCGTCGCCGGTCCGGTCGGTGGCCGGGCCGGTCCCGCCGCAGAGGCGGGCGAGGGCGTCGGCGATGGCGAGGCCGTCGGCCTTGCACGCCGTGCACTGGCCGCACGACTCGACCGCCAGGAACCGGGCGACGCCGGCGGCCACCGCGGTCATGTCGGTGCCCTCGCCGAGGACGATGAGGCTCGCGGTGCCGAGCCCGCTGCCGATGCCGGCCATGTCCTCCCAGGTCAGCGGCGTGTCGAGCAGCGCGGCGGGGATCGGGGCCGCCGACACCCCGTTGAGCACGGCCGTGACCGGGCGCTCGCTGGCGGCACCCCCGGCGACCTCTTCGATGGCGGCGCGAACGGTGGTCCCGAGGGCGATCTCGGCGACGGCGGGGTGGCGGACGTCCCCGGTGACCGTGCACACGATCGTGCCGGGCGACTCCTCGCTGCCGATGCGGCGGAACCACGCCGCGCCCCGCTCGACGATGGCGGGCACGTTGGCCAGGGTCTCGACGTTGTCGACCAGAGCGGGCGGGGCGACGGTGGCGGGCCCGGGGCCGGCCAGCTCGACGTGGGCGGACGCACCGCTGTCGCCGGCGAGGTCGGCGTCGTCCTCGACCACCTCGACCACGCCCCGGCGATACGGCGGGGCGATGCGGGGGAACGGCGGGCGGCCGTCGACCGCCTCCAGCAGGGCGGTCTCCTCGCCGAGGAGGTAGTGGCGGGGGCCGGTCACCACGGTCACCGGCGTGCCGCCGAGCAGGCCGGCGGCGTCCATCTCGGCGATCGCCGCGCGTCACCCGCTCGTGCTCGTCGGCCTCGCCGTCCTTGAGCGCCACCACGACATCCCCGGCGCCGACCGCGTGGGCCGCGATCAGGGCGCCCTCGAGCACGCGCGTACGGGTCGGCGCGCAGGATGGCCCGGTCCTTGTAGGTGCCGGGCTCGCCCTCCGCCGCGTTGACCACGACGGTGGTGGGCAGGTCCGGCTCGGGGGAGCGGTTGGCGGCGACGGTGCGCCACTTGGCGCCGGTCGGGAACCCGGCGCCGCCCCGGCCCCGCAGCCCGGCGGCCTCGATCTCGGCGATGACCGCCTCGGGCTCGACCCGCCGCGCCGCGGCCAACGCCGCGCCGCCGCCCGCGTCGCGGTAGTCGTCGATGCTGGCCACGGGCCGGGCGGGCAGCACACGCGTCACAAGGGTCATGGCCGGATCACTCGACGTGGTCGCCGAGCGCCTCGCCGGCCTCGGACAGTCCCTCGTCCTCCAGCTCCAGCTCGATCGCCTCGCGCCGGGTGACCGGATCCGGGTTCTCGGCGCCGACTCGGCGGGCGATGCGCTCGGCCCGTTCGACGTCGTTGTCGTCGGCCGGCGCAGGCCCGGCGGATCGGTCGTCGCGGTCGGTGCGATCGGGCATCCTTGCCTCCAACGGGTCGGACAGACCCGGACTACCCCACCACCCCCGGTGGGGATACATGCGGTACGGGTCACCCTCACCGGTGGCGCCGCCGGGGCCCGGCCCCACTACGGTGCGATCGGCGCATGTCCGATTCGCCGCCACCGATGCCGACGCCGACACCCCCGCCGCCCCGCACGCGGCCGTTGCCACCGCCGACCCCCACGGGCACCGAGCCTCTGCCGCCACCCACCCCGGATCCGGGCCCGATGCCGCCGCCCGCTCCCGCATCGCCGCCCCGCACGCGGCCGCCGCCACCGCCTCCGATGGGCACCGAGCCGCTGCCGCCGCCCACGCCCGGCCCGGCCCAGGTGCCGCCGCCTGCGTCGCCGCCGCCGCCTGCGTCGCCGCCGCCTGCGTCGCCGCCGTCGTCCCAGGTCCGGGCGCCGGCTGCGCCTCCGGGCGCGCCTGGCTGGCGGCCTGACCTGCCGTTGCCGGCGCCGCCCGGGTCGGGTGTCCCGGGGGCGCCGGCGGGATCGCCCCTGGTTACCCACCTCCGCCCGGCCCGCCTCCGCCCGGTCGGCTGCCGTCGCGCCGCCGGGGCTGGTGGCTGCTGGCGGTGATCGGGGTCGTGACGATCCTGGCCCTGCTCGCCGGGGTCGCGGGCCTGGGCCGCGGCGACGACGCCGCCGGGCCGGGGCAGCGGCGCTCCGGCGGCACGGCCGCCACCGAGCCGGCGCCGCCGACCACCGCACCACCCGTCGCCAGCGAGGCCGAGCTGGACGCGGTCGTGTCCGACATCAGCGCGTTCGTCGAGGATGCCCGGGGCCTCACGTTCAACGAGCCGGTCGACGTCGAGCTGCTGGGCGAGGGCGACTTCCAGGATCGGCTGCTCGCCGACTTCGACGAGGACGCCGTCGAGTTGCGCAAGGACGAGGTGCTGCTCAAGGGCCTCGGGCTCGTGCCCCCCGACGTGGACCTGGTCGACGCGATGCGGTCGTTGCTCGGCGCCGGGGTCGTCGGCTTCTATGACCCGGAGACGGCCGCCCTGGTGGTCCGGGGCACGGCGCTCACGCCGTACGTCCGCACCACGATCGCACACGAGCTGACCCACGCCCTCGACGACCAGCACTTCAACCTCGACCGGCCCGAGTACGACGATGCGAGCGACGAGATCACCTTTGGGTTCAGCTCGATCGTGGAGGGGAACGCCCGCCGGGTCGAGAACGCCTACCTCGACTCGCTGAGCGAGGCCGAGCAGGCGGACGCCACCGCCGAGGAGATACGCATCGCCAGCGACTACGACATCGGCGCCATCCCGCCGGTGCTGGTCGAGCTGATCGGGGCCCCGTACACCTACGGCGAGGAGCTCGTCGACGACCTGGTCGACAACGGCGGCGACGCCGAGCTCGCCGAGGCGCTGGCCGACCCGCCTCGTACGAGCGAGCAGGTCCTCTATCCGGAGGCCTACCGCGACGGCGAGGGCCCGGTCGACGTGCCGCACCCGCAGGTGCCGGGCGAGGTGGTCGACGAGGGGGTGGCCGGCGAGCTGCTGCTGGCGCTGCTCCTGGCCGACGAGATCGGTTCGGACGACGCCGCCAGCGCCACGACCGGGTGGGGCGGCGACTGGGCCGTGGCCTGGATCGACGCCCAGGGCCGCCCGTGCACGACCATCACGGTGGTGGGCGACGACGCCCGCGAGACGGCCGAGCTGCGCGACGGGTTCGACGGCTGGGTCGCGGGGCACGGCCAGGGGGCCACGGTCACCCAGGACGGTCCGCGCAGCCCGATGACCGTCGAGTCCTGCGCCGCAGCCGCCCCGAGCGGGAGCGGCGGCGGGTCGGGCGGCGCCTGACCGCCCCACCGCTTACGGCTCGAGCGCCGCCTCGACCGCGTCCGCGGCGGTGGCGGCGGGGAGCGTGCCGGGAATCGCCCAGGCAGCGTCGCCGAGGCTCACGACGCGTGTGCCCGCCAGCAGCGCGTGGGCCACTTCCGACAGCGTCCCGTAGGCGCCGGGCAGCGCGATCACGGCGTCCGCGTCCATCACCACCAAGGCGTTGCGCGTCTCGCCCAGGCCGGTCGGCACCGGCACGCGGACGTACGGGTTGGCCTCGGCCCGGGTCCGGCCGGGCAGGATGCCGACCGTCGTGCCGCCGGCCAGGACCGCGCCCCGGCTGGCGGCCTCGGCCACGCCTCGGCGCCCGCCCGTGACCACCACGCAGCCCCGCTGGGCCAGCAGCCGGCCGACCTCCTCGGCCGCCGCCAGCGCCTCGGCGTCGGCCTCGTAGCCACCGACGACCGCCACGTGGCGGGCCGGCGCCGCCAGGTCGGTCACCCGGGCGCGCCGACCGCAGCCGTCGGGGCGATGACCTCCTCGCCGAAGCGGGCCAGGAGCTCCGCCAGCGCGGATGGGTCGAACGACAGTGGGGCGATCGCCACCCGGGACACGCCCAGCTCGGCGAGCCGGCCGACCTCGTCCACCGCCGCCTGGCCCCCGCCCTGCACCTCGGCGCCCCCGCAGGTGACCTCGATCTCATCCGGGTCGCGGCCAGCCTGCTCGGCCGCCGCCCGCATCTCGGCGATCAGCGTCGCGGTGTCGCCCTTGGCCGGCCAGTAGCCGTCGCCGATTCGACCGGCTCGGCGGGCCGAGGCCTTGGTGTGCCCGCCGATCACGATCGGCACCGACCCGGCGGCCGGCTTGGGCTTGCAGATCGCCTCGGTGAACTGCACCGTCTCGCCCGCGAACGACGGCGCCTCCTCCGACCACAGCGCCCGCATCGCCGCCACGTGCTCCTCGGTGCGCGCCGCCCGGTCCTCCCACGGCGAGTTCAGGAACCGGAACTCCTCCTCGAGCCAGCCGATCCCGACGCCGAGGATCACCCGGCCGCCCGACAGCTGGTCGAGCGTGGCCACCTCCTTGGCCGTGATCAGCGGGTTGCGCTGGGGCAGGATCAGGATCCCGGTCGCCAGGCGCAGCGTCGTGGTGTGGGCCGCCACCCACGTCAGCCAGATCAGCGGGTCGGGCATGTCGACGAACTCGGCGCCGGGCATCTTGCCGTTCGGCGCGTACGGGTAGACCGAGGCGTACTGCTTGGGCACCACGACGTGCTCGACCGTCCACAGCGAGTCGAAGCCGGCCGCCTCGGCCGCCTCGGCGATGGCGGTCGCGCCCTGGGGCGTGGCGAACGGTCCGACGTTGGCGAAGGCGACTCCAAAGCGCATGCCGGGACGCTAGCGCCCGGCCCCGCCCGTGCCCGCCCTGACGGAGACCGGCCGGCTGACCTCGTCGAAGAAGTCGTGGCCCTTGTCGTCGACGACGACGAAGGCGGGGAAGTCCTCGACCTCGATCCGCCAGACCGCCTCCATGCCCAGCTCGGGGTACTCCAGGACCTCGACCTTGCGGATGCAGTCCTGCGCCAGCCGGGCGGCCGGGCCGCCGATCGAGCCCAGGTAGAAGCCGCCGTGCGCCTTGCAGGCGTCGGTCACCCGGCGGCTGCGGTTGCCCTTGGCCAGCATGACCAGGCTGCCGCCCGCGGCCTGGAACTCGTCCACGTAGGCGTCCATGCGCCCGGCGGTCGTGGGGCCGAACGACCCCGACGCCATCCCCACGGGCGTCTTGGCCGGGCCGGCGTAGTAGACGCAGTGGTCGCGCAGGTAGTCGGGCAGGGCGCCCCCGGCGTCGAGCCGCTCCTTGATCTTCGCGTGGGCGATGTCCCGGGCCACCACCATCGGTCCGGTCAAGGACAGGCGGGTCTTCACCGGGTGGCGGGACAGCTCGGCCCGGATCTCGTCCATCGGGCGGGACAGGTCGACGCGCACGACGTCGTCGCCGAGCGCGGCGTCGTCCACCTCGGGCAGGAACCCGGCCGGGTCGTGCTCGAGCTGCTCCAGGTAGACGCCGTCGTGGGTGATCTTGGCCAGGGCCTGGCGGTCGGCCGAGCACGAGACTGCCAGCGCCACCGGGCAGGAGGCGCCGTGGCGAGGGAGGCGGATCACCCGCACGTCGTGGCAGAAGTACTTGCCGCCGAACTGGGCGCCGATGCCGAACGCCTGCACCTGGGCCAGGATCTCGGCCTCCATCTCCCGGTCGCGGAAGCCGTGGCCGGCGTCGCTGCCCGCGGTCGGCAGCGAGTCGAGGTAGCGGGTCGAGGCGAGCTTGGCGGTCTCGACCGCGAACTCGGCCGACGTCCCGCCGACGACCAGCGCCAGGTGGTAGGGCGGGCAGGCGGCGGTGCCGATCGCCCGCAGCTTCTCGTCCAGGAACCCGGCCAGGGAGGCGGGCTCGAGCAGCGCCCGGGTCTCCTGGAACAGGTAGCTCTTGTTGGCCGAGCCGCCGCCCTTGGCCATGAACAGGAACTTGTAGGCGTCGCCGTCGACCGCGGCCAGCTTGATCTCGGCCGGGAGGTTGGTCTTCGTGTTGACCTCGTCCCACATGCTGAGCGGCGCCATCTGGCTGTAGCGCAGGTTGTCGCGCTGGTAGGTGTCGAAGATGCCCCGGGCGACGGCGGCCTCGTCGCCTCCGCCGGTGAGGACGTACTGGCCCTTGCGGCCCTTGACGATGGCCGTGCCGGTGTCCTGGCACATCGGCAGGACGCCGCCGGCCGAGATGCAGGCGTTCTTGAGCAGGTCGAGGGCGACGAAGCGGTCGTTGGCCGACGCCTCGGGGTCGTCCAGGATGGCCCGGAGCTGGGCCAGGTGGCCGGGCCGGAGGAAGTGGGCGATCTCGTGCATGGCCAGTGCGGTCAGCTCGGTGATCACCTGCGGCTCGATGGTGAGGAACCGGTGGCCGCCGGCCGTGATGCTCCCGATGCCCTCGGTCGAGACGAGCCGGTAGGTGGTCTCGTCGGGCCCGAGGGGGAGCAGCTCGGTGTGCGCGAACTCGGTCATGTAGATTCGCTCGCTGCGCCCTCACGGGCCGCACGGTAGGCGGGAGGTGGGCGGCGGGTCACCTTCGGCGACGGGCTGGGTACCGTCGGGGTCGTGAGCGACGACGAGTACCGCATCGAGCACGACACGATGGGGGAGGTCCGGGTGCCCGCGGCCGCCCAGTGGGGGGCCCAGACCCAGCGGGCGGTGGAGAACTTTCCGATCTCGGGGGTGCGGCTGGAGCGCTCGCTGATCGCCGCGCTGGCCGAGATCAAGGGGGCGGCGGCACAGGCCAACGCCGAGCTGGGCGTGATCGACCCGGAGGTCGCCGAGGCCGTCGCGGCCGCCGCCGCCGAGGTGGCCGCGGGTGACCACGACGACCAGTTCCCGCTGGACGTGTACCAGACCGGGTCGGGCACCAGCTCGAACATGAACGCCAATGAGGTGATCGCCCGGCTGGCGTCCGCCCGTCTCGGGCGGCCGGTCCACCCCAACGACGACGTGAACGCCTCGCAGTCGTCCAACGACGTGTTCCCGTCGGCCATCCACGTGGCCGCGGCGCACCAGGTGACGACCGCGCTGCTGCCGGCGCTGGAATACCTGGCCCTGGCGCTGGCGGCCAAGGCCCGGGAGTTCGCCGCGGTGGTCAAGTCCGGCCGCACCCACCTGATGGACGCCACGCCGGTGACGCTGGGCCAGGAGTTCGGGGGCTACGCGGCCCAGGTCACCAACGCCATCGAGGTGGTACGGCTGATGCTGCCGGCGGTGGGCGAGCTGCCGCTGGGCGGGACGGCGGTCGGGACGGGGCTCAACGCGCCGCCGGGGTTCGCCCGGGCGGTGATCCGGCGGCTCGCCCACGACCTCGACCTGCCGCTGACCGAGGCGGCCGACCACTTCGCCGCCCAGGGGGCGCGCGACGCCCTGGTCGCCCTGTCCGGCGGCCTGCGGACGCTGGCGGTGGCGCTCGTCAAGATCGGCAACGACGTGCGCTGGATGGGCAGCGGGCCCCGCACGGGCCTGGCCGAGATCCGCCTGCCGGACCTGCAGCCGGGCTCGTCGATCATGCCCGGCAAGGTCAACCCCGTGATGGTCGAGGCGATGACCCAGGTGGCGGCGCAGGTGCTCGGGAACGACGCCGCAGTGGCGTTCGCCGGGTCGCAGGGCAACTTCGAGCTCAACGTGTACCTGCCGGTGCTGGCCCGCAACGTGCTGGAGTCGATCCGGCTGCTGGCCAACGTGACGCGGCTGTTCGCCGGAGCGGGCGGTGGCCGGCATCGAGGCCGACGTCGACCGCTGCCGGGCCTACGCCGAGTCGAGCCCGTCGCTCGGCACCTCGCTCAACCCGTACATCGGGTACGAGACCGCCGCGGAGGTGGTCAAGGAGAGCGTGAAGACCGGCCGCAGCGTGCGCGAGATCGTGCTGGCGCGGGGTCTGCTCGACGAGGACACGCTCGACCGGGCGCTCGACGTGCTCGGGATGACCGAGGGCGGCGTGCGCAAATGAGCGTTTTGTACGCGGGATCGGTCGCTATAGCGACCGATCCCGCGTAAAAAAGCGCTCAGCGGGACGCGGGTTACGGGTTGGCGGCTCAGGTGCCCAGGGCCGCCGAGCCGGGGTAGGGCCGGGGGTCGCCCGGGCCCGGGATCGTGGGGCGGGACCAGCTCATGGCCTTGGCCAGCTCGCTCGCCACGTAGCGCCACTCCGGTGGGTCCCAGCCCTCGGCGATCGCCGCGACCGAGCGGTCCTGGCGGAGGTGGACGAACGCCGGTAGCTCGTTGAGGCCCAGGGCCTTGACCAGGTCGCGGTCGGGGTCGGCGAACGTCAGGATCTGCGACGCCCACGGGCCGAGGAACTCGCGGGCGCCCTCGGCGTCCGCCGTGACCACGAACGCGATCCGGCAGTCGGCGCCCCGGAAGTCGGACAGGATCCGCCCTGCGGTCTCCAGCAGCCACGCGCTCTCGTAGGTGTACGGGTCGAGGATCACGGCGGCCAGGTGGAACGTGGTCAGCCAGCCGTCGAGGGTGCGCGGCTCGCCGTCGAGCGGCGCGAGCTGGAGGTCACCAGGGGGGTCGGTAGCCACGGCCGAGAAGGTAGTGGATGGGGTTCTCGCCGGGCAGATCGCCGGAGCCGGCCCGACGCCGCACTAGCGTCCGGCCAGGACCGCATCGCCCGCTCGGGAGGCAACGTGAGTACCGGCTTCAAGATCTTCCTATTCCTGCACGTCCTGTCGGTCGTGGTCGCGTTCGCGCCGGCCGTTCTGGCCGTGGTGCCCGGCGGCCGGGAGGGTGCGATCGGCGTCGTGGAGAAGACCGGGCGGATCGTCTACTCGCCCGCGCTCATCCTGGCCGGCCTGTTCGGGATCCTCACCGTGGTGACCAGCGACGACGCCTTCAAGTTCGACCAGACGTGGATCTCGCTGGCCCTCGTCGTGTGGATCGTCATGAACGGTGTTTTCCACGCGCTCGTGCTGGCTGGCCAGCGCCAGGGCGACGAGTCCAAGGTGTTCAACGGCCAGGCGATCATGACCGTGCTTTTCCTGATCATGCTCTACCTCATGGTCTGGAAGCCCGGCCTGTAGCGTCGGCTGGGTGCACCCGATCGAGCGGCTCCGCGCCGTGGCCCGGGCCCGGGAGGTCACCCAGACCCTCCTGGCCATGGAGGCCGCGTCGGTGCTCGCCTCGTTCGCGGGCGACCCGCCGGGATTGGTCACCGCCACCCGCCGGCTGCTCGAACGACACCCTGCGGCCGGCGCGCTGTGGTGGACGTTCGCCCGCCTGCTCGACGCGGCCGACGTCGAGGCCGAGTCGTACGCCATCCGGCGCGACCTCGACGGCGAGCCGGCCGCCACCGCGCTCGGGCTCGACCTGCCGGACCGGGTGGTCGTCGCGGTCGTGCCCGACGTGGCCGGCGGCTCCGAGCTGGGGCTCGACCTCATGCGGGCGCGGGACGACCTGGTCGTCGCCCACGATCCCGGGGCGCTCCACCTCGACCGGGACGAGCCCCGGATCCTGCTCGTCGAGGCCGGCGCCGCCGGGCCCGACCGGTTCCTCGCCCCCGAGGGCACCGCCGACGAGATGGCGGCCGCCCGCGACGCGGGCGTCGCCGTGTGGCTCGTGGTCGACGTCGGACGCCGGCTGCCCCGGCCGCTGTTCGAGGCGCTCCTGCGGCGGGCGTCCGCCGGCGCCGAGGTCCTCGCCACCTCCGACGCCGAGCGGGTGATCGAGCCGCGCCGCATCGCGTGCCCCGTGCCGCCGGAGATGCTGCGCGCGCGTTAGCGTCCCCGGCCATGGGTGACATGGTCGAGTTCCCGAGCAACGGTGGGATCGCCACGGGCTACCTGGCTGTTCCCGAAGGGGGGACGGGCATCCCGCTCGTCGTGATCCAGGAGTGGTGGGGTCTCGTCCCGCACATCATGGATGTGGTCGACCGGTTCGCCGCCGAGGGCTTCGTGGCGATGGCGCCCGACCTGTTCCACGGCGAGACCACGACCGAGCCGGACGAGGCCGGCAAGCTCATGATGAGCATGAACATCGACGAGGCCGCCAAGGAGATGTCCGGTGCGGTCGACAAGGTGGCCGAGGTCGCCGGGTCCGACCGCGTGGGGGTCACGGGGTTCTGCGTCGGCGGCGGCCTGGCGCTGATGGTGGCCGCCCGGCGCCCCGACAAGGTCAAGGCCGTCGTGCCTTGGTACGGGCTCATCCCGTGGCCCGGCGCCGAGCCCGACTGGTCGACGCTCGACGCCAAGGTCCTCGGCCACTACGCCGAGAACGACGGCTACTTCGACCCGGGGGCGGTGGCCGAGCTCCAGAGCAAGCTCGACGCGGCCGGCAAGGAGGCCGACCTCCACGTCGTGCCCGGCGCCGACCACGCGTTCTTCAACGACACCCGGCCCGAGGTGCACGACGCCGAGGCGTCCCGGGCCTGCTGGTCCGAGACCGTCACGTTCCTGCGCAACGAGCTGGGCTGAACGCCTGAGGCACCGTGTCGGACGTCGTCGGTCGTTACATCGAGCTGGGCCTGCGGCTGGGCCGGCACGTCGACGGCTTCGTCGACGCGTACTACGGCCCGCCCGAGACGGCGGCCCGGGTCGAGGCCGAACCGCTGCGACCCCCGGCCGAGCTGCGCAGCGAGGCCGGGCGGCTCATGGCCGACCTGGACGCCGGCGACGGGGCGGAGGAGGTCGAGGCCACCCGGCGGCGCTGGATCCGGGCCCAGGCCGGGGGGCTGTACACGAGCGCCAGCAAGCTCGGCGGGGCGCCGATCCCGTACCTCGACGAGGTCGAGCAGTGCTACGGGGCCCGTCCGGCCCTGGTCGACGACGACGAGTTCGCCGCCGCCCACCGGCGGCTCGACGCCGTGCTCCCGGGCGACGGCCCGCTGCGCGACCGCTACATCGCCTGGCGGGAGGCCCACGCGGTGCCGCCCGACCGGCTGGAGCCGGCCATCCGCTCCCTGGCCGACGACCTGCGCGAGCGCACCGAGCACACCTTCGGCCTGCCCGAGGGCGAGCGCATCGAGTGGATCTTCGAGACCGACAAGCCGTGGGCCGGCTTCAACTACTACGAGGGCGGGCTGCGCAGCCGGGTGGCGATCAACATCGACCTGCCGGTCCTGTCGCTCGGCCTCGGCCACCTGGTCGCGCACGAGGCCTACCCCGGTCACCACACCGAGCACACCCGCAAGGAGGCCGGCCTGGTCCGCCAGCGCCGCTGGCACGAGGAGACGATCTTCCTGGTCGGCACGCCCCAGTGCACGATGGCCGAGGGGCTGGCCGACCTGGGCGTCGAGGTGACGCTCGGCCGGCGACCCGAGGGCGTCGTGGCCGAGCACCTGCGCCCGCTCGGCGTCCGCTACGACGCCGAGGTGGCGGCCGAGGTGGCCGAGGCAGGCGAGGCGCTGTCGTGGGTGCGATCCAACGCCGCCATCGGGCTGCACGACGAAGGCTGGCCGGTCGACGACGTGATCGTCTACATCGAGCGCTGGGCGCTGCTGCCCCGCAACCGGGCCGAGAAGGCGGTCCAGTTCCTCACCGACGAGACCTGGCGGGCGTACAGCCACTGCTACACCGAGGGCCTGGCGCTGTGCCGCGCCTACGTCGGCGACGACCCGTCGCGCTTCGAGCGCCTGATCACCGAGCAGGTGCTGCCGAGCGACCTGGTCGGTGCCTGAATGGGTTCGTAGGGGCCGCGGGGGGCGTTCGGCACAGCCTCTAGGGTGGCGGCCATGCGCTCGCCCAAGGACTTCTTCCGGCCCCTGGCGGTCGGGGCGCCCGCTCCCGTGCGGGAGATCCCGTTCCCGCCGTCGCGGATGATCCACTTCTTCCCGGCGTCGAACCCGAAGATGGTCGCCAAGGTGCCGGACATGGCGGCGCAGGTCGACATCCTCCTCGCCAACCTGGAGGACGGGGTCCCCGCCGCCGACAAGGACGCCGCCCGCGCCGGGCTGCTGGAGGTCGGCCGGGCCTGGGACGCCGGCTCCGGCGCCCAGCTCTGGACCCGGGTGAACAGCCTCGACTCGCCGTGGGCGCTCGACGACCTGACCGCGGCCATCACCGAGGTCGGCGACAGGCTCGACGTGATCATGATCCCCAAGGTCGAGGGGCCCGAGGACATCCATTACGTCGACCGCCTGGTCGCCCAGCTGGAGGCCCGGGCCGGCCTGACCCGGCCGCTGCTGCTCCACGCCATCCTCGAGACGCCCCGGGGCGTCACCAACGTCGAGGAGATCTGCGCGGCCAGCCCCCGCATGCAGGGCCTCTCGCTCGGCCCCGCCGACCTCGCGGCCAGCCGGCGGATGAAGACCACCCGGGTCGGCGGCGGCCACCCGGGCTACATCGTGCGCCAGGACCCGCCCGGCGGCGACGTCGAGGCCGACCGGCTCACCTACCAGCAGGACCTGTGGCACTACACGATCGCCCGCATGGTCGACGCCTGCGCGGCGAACGGGATCCTGCCGTTCTACGGGCCGTTCGGCGACATCCGCGACACGGTCGCCTGCGAGGACCAGTTCCGCAACGCCTTCCTGCTCGGCTGCGTCGGTGCCTGGAGCCTGCACCCGAGCCAGATCGAGATCGCCCGACGGGTGTTCTCGCCGTCTCCCGCCGACGTGCGCCACGCCCGCCGCGTCATCGCCGCGATGGGCGACGGCACCGGGGCCGTGATGCTCGACGGCAAGATGGAGGACGACGCCTCGGTGAAGCAGTGCCGGGTCATGGTCGAGCTGTCCGAGGCGCTCGCCGCCAAGGACCCGGAGCTGGCCAAGGCGTACGCAGACGACGCAGCGGGGGAGTGACGATGGGCGACGCGACCACGCCGGCGGGCCTGCGGCCTCGCCGGTCCGTGCTGTACATGCCGGGTGCCAACGAGCGGGCGCTGGAGAAGGCCGCCGGCCTGCCCGCCGACGCCCTCATCCTCGACCTGGAGGACGCGGTGGCCCCCGACGCCAAGGCCGAGGCCCGGGACCGGGTGTGCGAGGCCGCCGCGTCCGGGCGCTACGGGCGCCGCGAGGTGGCGATCCGCGTCAACGGCCTGGGCACCGAGTGGCACGACGCCGACCTGCGGGCGGCCGGCGCCGCCGGGCCCGCGGCGGTGCTGGTCCCCAAGGTCGACTCCGCGGATGCGGTCCACGCCATCGAGAAGGGTCTGGAGGCCGCCGGCGCCCCCGACCGCACCGCCCTGTGGGCGATGGTCGAGACCCCGCTGGCGATGCTGCACGCCGAGGAGGTGGCCCGGGCCTCCGAGCGGCTGACCGTGCTGGTCATGGGCACCAACGACCTGGCCAAGGAGCTGCAGGCCGAGCACGTCCCGGGCCGGGCGCCGCTCCTGACCGGACTCGGTCTCGCGCTGCTCGCGGCCCGGGCGGCGGGCAAGGTGATCCTCGACGGGGTCTACAACGACATCCGCGACCCCGAGGGCTTCGAGGCCGAGTGCGTGCAGGGCCGGCAGATGGGCTTCGACGGCAAGACGCTCATCCACCCGAGCCAGCTCGACCCGTGCAACCGCGTGTTCGCCCCCACCGACGACGAGGTCGAGCGGGCGCAGCGGATCATCGCCGCCTTCGACGAGGCCCAGGCCGAGGGGCGGGGCGTCGTCACGGTCGACGGCCGCATGATCGAGAACCTGCACGTCGAGCAGGCCCGCCGCACGCTGGCTCTCACCGCGGCGATCGCGGAGCTGGCGGCCGCCCTGTAGCCGGATGGGCGCGCGCAGGCCCGGCCGCCGGGGAGGCTAACGTCGCGCGGGTGCTAGCTGCGGGGCCCGAGGTTCACGTCGGGGGTGATGTCGACCGGCGCGCGGTCCTCGGGACGCTGACCCCCTCGCGGTCTACGCCGCCGTGCTGGCGGTGCTGCTGCTCGTCAGCTGGCAGACCGTGGCCAACTTCACCGAGAACCCCTCCGGCATCCCCCCGCTCGACTTCGCGGGCGACTGGTTCTGGGACGGCTGGGTCCGCCTCGACAGCGGCTGGTACGCCAGCATCGCCGACCATGGCTACGCCTACGTGGCCGGCGAGCAGGCGAACGTCGCCTTCTTCCCCGGCTACCCGATGGTCGTGCGGGCGGTCAGCCACGTCACCGGCAACACGCTGCTGGCTGGCGTCGCCACCACGATCGTGTGCGGTGCGCTCGCCTTCGTGGCCTTCGGGCGCTGGTGCCGCGAACGGCTCGACCCGGCCGAGACGTTGACCGCGCTGCTGTGCCTCGCGTTCTACCCCTACGCCTACTACCTCTTCGGCGTGATGTACGGGGACGCGCTGTTCGTGCTGCTGGCGCTGGCCGCCTTCCTCGCCTTCGAGCGCGACCACCTGCTCCTGGCCGGCGTGGCCGGAGCGGCGGCGACCGCCACCCGGTTCGTCGGCCTGGCGGTCGTCGTCGGGCTGGTCGTCGGCGTGCTCGAGCGGCGGGCGGTGGTGCGCGACGCCGAGCGTGGCCGCTGGTTCCACATCGACCGGTCGCGCCTGCGCGACCTGCGGCCCGGCGACGCCGGCGTCCTCGTGTCGCTGGCCGGCATCGGCGCCTGGTCGGCGTACCTGTGGCAGCGCTTCGGCGATCCGCTCGCGTTCTCGACGGTCCAGGAGGCCTGGGGCCAGCAGGCGGGCATCGTGACCTGGGCCAAGCGTGACTTCTTCGCATCGGTGGTCCGCCACCCGGCCGACCTCTACACCGTGGGTCTCGTGCTGCAGCTGGCGGCGGCCGCGCTCGTGGCGCTGTCGGTGCCGGCGGTGGGCCGGCGGTTCGGCTGGCGCTACGCCGCCTACATCGCCGTCGTGGTGGCGCTGCCGGTGATCGGCAGCCAGGACTTCCAGGGGACGGGCCGCTACATGCTCGCGGCGTTCCCGGCGTTCGCGTCTGGCCGGCGCCCTGCTGGCGGCGCGGGTCGGGCTCCGCCGAGTGGTGCTCCCCGTGTCGGCCACGGTCCTCGTCCTGTTCACCGCCCTGTTCGCCAACGGGCGCTACCTGTCGTGACCACCGCAACCTCGCCCGACGCCCGCCTCAGCTTCGTGTTCCCGATGTGGAACGAGGAGGCGATGATCCGCCGCACGCTGGCCGCCGCCTCCGAGGCGGGTGAGCTGCTCGTGCGCAGCGGCGAGGTCGACTCCTACGAGATCGTCGTGGTCGACGACGCGTCGACAGACGGCACCGGGAAGATCGCCGACGAGCTGGCCGACGACGACCCGCGCATCGTGGTCGTGCACCACCCCCGGAACCGAAAGCTGGGCGGCGCGCTCCGCTCGGGCTTCGCCGCCGCGACGGGGACGCTCGTGCTGTACACCGACGCCGACTTGCCGTGCGACCTCGCCGAGGCGACCAAGGCCCTGCGGCTGCAGCGGCTGTACGACGCCGACATCGTCTCGGCCTACCGGTTCGACCGGACGGCCGAGGGCGCGGAGCGCACGCTCTACTCGTTCGCCTACAACCACCTCGTGCGCTGGGTGCTCGGCGTGCGGGTGCGCGACGTCAACTTCGCGTTCAAGCTGATCCGGCGGCGGGTGCTCGACCACGTCGAGCTGCGCAGCGAGGGCAGCTTCGTCGACGCCGAGCTGGTGGCCAAGGCCCACCGGCGCGGGTTCCGGCTGGTGCAGTTCGGCGTCGACTACATCGCCCGCACCCGCGGCACGTCCACGCTGTCGTCGCCCGCGGTGATCGCCACGATGATGCGCGAGCTGCGGGGGCTGTACAGCGAGATCCGCTCGGTCGATCGGCTGCCTGCGGCGCTGCTCGACGGTGAGCCGGTGTGACGCCGGCGGCCCCGGGCCCGAGCGACGAGCGCCGACTCCTCATCGTCAACGCCGACGACTACGGGCTCACCGAGGGGGTGGCCCGGGCGATCCTGCGGGCGCACCGGGACGGCATCGTCACCAGCACGTCGGTCCTGGCCCTGGCCCCGGGGTTCGCGGGTGCGGCCGGCGCGCTCGCCGGCACCGACGGCATCGGGGTCGGCGCGCACCTGGCCGCAGTCGGCGAGGACCCGCCGCTGCTGTCGGCCCGCGAGGTGCCCTCGCTGGTCGACAAGCACGGCCGCCTGGCATCGTCGTGGCGCGTGTTCCTGCCCCGGATGGCCGCCCGGATGATCGACCCCGAGGACGTCCGGCGCGAGTTCACGGCCCAGGTCGCCTGCCTGCGCGACGCCGGTCTGCAGCTCGGCCACGTCGACACCCACCAGCACCTGCACCTGTGGCCTGCGGTGGGCCGGGTCGTGCTCGACGTGGCCGGCGAGGCGGGCATCCCCGCGGTGCGGATCATCCGGTCTTCGGGACGGGGGCCGGTCGGTCTCACGGTCCGCCGCCTGTCCGCCCGGCTGGAGCGGTCCGCCCGGACCCGCGGTGTGCGCTACCCGTCCACGGCCACCGGGCTCGACGAGGCCGGCACGCTCGACCTGCCCCGCCTGGTGGGGGCGATCGACCGCCTGGGCCGTGCGCCGGGCGCCAGCGCGGAGCTGGCCACGCACCCGGGCGAGGCCGGCGACCCCGACCTCGACCGCTACCGCTGGGGCTATGTCTGGGACCGGGAGCTGGCCGCGCTCACCGACCCCGACGCCCGCCGGCGGGTCGAGGCCGCGGGTTTCCGGCTCGGCACCTACGCGGACCTGGCGTCATGAGCGAGCGCAGCGAGCGAATCATCAGCACAGTGTGTTACTCGGCACGAAGTGCCGATCGGTCACTGCGTGCACCCCGAAGGGTGCACCAGTGACTGCGGTCGACGCCGGCCGCCTTGCCCGGGGCGCGTACGGCCACCTGGGCCGGGGCGACCGCTTCCACACGGCCGTGCGCTGGCGGACGTGCCCGTTCCCGGCGGTGGAGGCGGCGGTCCCGCGAGTCGGACGAGTGCTCGACCTCGGCTGCGGCCACGGGCTGTTCTCGCTCTACCTGGCCGCGGCCGGCCCCGACCGCACGGTGGTCGGCGTGGACATCGACGCCGACAAGCTGGACTCCGCCCGCCGGGCGGCGGCCGACGCCGGGCTCGACGTCCGGTTCGAGGTCGCCCCGGACGGACGGGTCCCCGCGGGCCCGTGGGACGCGATCACGATCGTCGACGTGCTCTACCTGCTGGGCGAGCCGGCGGCTCTCGACCTGGTCGGCCGGGCTGCGGCCGAGGTGGGTCCCGGCGGGGTCCTGGCGGTCAAGGAGATGGCGGTGCGGCCCCGCTGGAAGTACGAGCTGGCCCGGGCCCAGGAGCTGGTCGCCACGCGGGTCCTGCGGATCACCGAGGGCGACGAGGTCGCCATCGTGCCGCCCGACGACATCGCCGCGGCGATGGCCGACGCCGGGCTGGAGGTGCACCGCCAGCGCCTCGACCGGCGGACACCGCACCCGCACCTGCTGCTGCTGGGCCGCCGCCCGGCGGCGGCGCCGCCGGCATCAGCCGATTGACATGTCCCACACGCT
Source organism: uncultured Acidimicrobiales bacterium (assembly GCA_963830865.1). Classification (GTDB taxonomy): domain Bacteria; phylum Actinomycetota; class Acidimicrobiia; order Acidimicrobiales; family VFJN01; genus ZC4RG19. The sequence continues at coordinate 829,365 of CAWHNU010000009.1, forward strand.
GGGCTGGCCGTCCTCCGCGATGGCGGCCCAGCGGCGCTGGGCGTGGGGGACGGTGGTGTCGTGGGTGAAGATCCAGAACCGGCCGGCGCGGATGCCGTCGACCACGGTTCCGGCCACCTCGGCCGGGTCGAGACCGGCGTCGATCAGGCCGGCGAGGAACCCCCGCATGGCCTCGGCGTCGACGCCGGGCGTCGGCTCGACCTCCTCGACCTCAGGCGGGCGGTTCCGCTCGGAGTCGGCGATGTTCGTCCGCACGAATTCGGGGCACAGCACCGAGACGCCCACGGCGCCCCCGGTCAGCAGCAGGTCGAAGTGCAGCGACTCGGACAGCGCGACGACGGCGTGCTTCGTGGCGAAGTAGGGCGACATGCCGGGCCCGGTGAGGATGCCCGCGGACGAGGCCGTGTTGACCACGTGACCCTCGCCCTGCTCGATCATCCGGGGCACGAAGGCCCGGATGCCGTGGGCGACGGCGAGCAGGTTGACCTCGACGATCCAGCGCCAGCGGTCGGCGGGGATCGTCCAGGCGAGGCCGCCCACCCCGACGCCGGCGTTGTTGCAGACGATGTGTGCGGTCCCGAACCGGTCGAACGTGGCCGCCGCCAGGGCGTCGACCGCGGTCGCGTCGCGCACGTCGGTCGGCACGGCGAGCACCCGGTCGGTCCCGAGGTCGGCCCCGAGCACGCTCGCGGCCCGGTCGAGCGCGTCCCGCTCGACGTCGGCCATGACGACGCGCATCCCCTCGCGGCCGAACCGCGTGGCCAGCGCGAGGCCGATGCCCGACGCAGCCCCGGTGACGACCGCGACCTTCCCCTCGAAGTCCTGCATCGGCCCGACGCTAGGCGCGTGGCGGTTCGCTGACACAGTCGTCAGGCAGGGCTCGGCGGCGGCGCGTAGGGTCGGCCCATGGGACGTTTCACCAGGGGGGAGCTGGAGGCGGCCTTCGTCGCCTACCAGGAGGCGGGAGCGCGGGCCGGCGCCTCGGGCGACTGGAGCGCGTGGGCCGACCAGTTCACCGAGGACGCCACGTACGTCGAGCACCACTTCGGCCGCTTCGAGGGCCGGGAGGCCATCCGGGCGTGGATCACCGAGACGATGAGCACGTTCCCGGGCAACCGCATGCCGACCTTCACGATCGACTGGCACGTGGTCGACGAGGAGCGGGGCTGGATCGTGTGCCAGGTCGAGAACGTGATGGACGACCCCGGCGACGGCAGCGTCCACCAGGGGGCCAACATCACGATCCTCCACTACGCGGGCGACGGCCTCTGGTCGTACGAGGAGGACGTCTACAACCCGGCCCACTTCGGCACGATGGTCGCGGCCTGGCAACAGAGGGTGGACGAGCTGGCCCGACCTAACTGACAGCGGATTCGTACCGCTATGGCACTCAGCGCTGCCAGAACGGGGCTGGGCGGGGTGGTCGGCTGGCCCGACCTAACTGACAGCGGATTCGTACCGCTATGGCACTCAGCGCTGCCAGAACCGGGATCAGGCCCGGGCCGCCTCGACCAGGCGGCGGGTGATGACCCGCATGCAGAGCAGCTCGTCCGCGCCCTCGAAGATCGACAGCACGCGGGCGTCGACGAAGTACCGGCTCACCGGGTACTCCTCGGCGTAGCCGTAGCCGCCGTGGATCTGCATCGCCTCGCGGGTCACCCACTCGGCGGCCTTGCAGACGTAGGCCTTGACCATCGCCGCCTCCATCGTGCCCTGGCCCTTGGCCATCATGGCGGGCCACCGCGTAGCTGAACTGGCGGGCGCCCTGGATGGTGACCGCCATCCTCGCGAGCTTTGCCCTGGTCAGCTGGAAGTCGCCGATGGGCCGCTCGAACGCGTACCGGTCCCGGGCGTACTCGCGGGCCGCCTCGTAGGCGGCCTGCATGACCCCGACGGCCCGGGCGGCCGTCTGCAGGCGCCCGTTCTCGAACCCCGCCATCTGGAGGTAGAAGCCGCGGCCGACGCCGGCCTCGCCGCCGACCAGGTTCTCGTCGGACACGAACCACGAGTCGAACGCGATCTCGTAGGAGTGCATCCCCCGGTAGCCGATCGTGTCGATCGGGCGGCCCTCCATCTTGCCGCCGCCCGGTGCCCCGCCGTCCGCGCCCGCCTCCTGGACCAGCTCGAACCCGTGCCCGTCGGCCTGCGGCTTGGGCACGACGAACAGCGACAGGCCCCGGTGGATCTTCGACCGGTCCGGGTCGGTCCGGGCCAGCAGCATCAGGGCGTCGGCGCGGGCGCCGAACGTGCACCACGTCTTGACGCCGGTGATCAACCAGCCGCCGTCGGTCTGGGTGGCGGTCGACCTTGATGCGGGCCACGTCCGACCCGAAGTCGGGCTCGGTCACCGCGACCGCCGCCATCACCTCGGCGCTCGCCAGCCGGGGTAGCCACGACTGCTTCTGCTCCTCGGTCCCGCCGGTGACCAGGGCGCGGGTCAGGATCTCGGGCCGGGTGATCAGCGACCCGCCGACGCCGAGCGACCCCCGGGACAGCTCCTCGGTGGCGACGACCATGCCCATGTAGTCGCTCTCGCCGCCGGCGGCGAACCCGCCGTACTCCTCGGGGACCGACAGGCCGAAGGCGCCCAGCTCGGCCAGGCCCGAGATGACCTCCTCGGGGATGTCGGCGTTGTGGCGGTGGACGTGCTCGGCGACCGGCCGGATCTTGTCCTCGGCGAACCGCCGGAAGGTGTCCTGCACCAGCTCGAAGTCGTCGTCGAGGTGCCGGGGCCCGGGCCCGTCGATCGAGGCGAGGAACGCCGGGTCGCGGTAGGTGGCGACGAACGACCGCACGCCGTCGAGCGCCCCCGGCTCGACGCCCCAGGCGTCCTCACGCCCGAACAGCTTGGCGGCGACGTCGGCCGCGGCCTCGGCGACGAACGCGGACGTGATGCGCGCCTCCGCGTCGCCCTTGGCGCCGTAGTCGAGCAGGGTGTGGGCGATCTCGGTGGCTGCGGCGGCGTGGGCGAGGTCGTAGGCGACGACCTGGTCGTCCTCGACCGAGCCGGTGCGGGCGATGTGCTCGATGCCGCGACGCACGATGTCGCGGGCGGCGTCGGCGGCCGTGGCGGCGGCGCTGAGGTCGGGCGCGGTCATGGCGCCCAAAGCTAGACGGCCGTGGCCGAGCCGCGGCGGCGGTCAGAGGCTGCGCCGACAGGCGTAGCCGTGGCGAGCGGCCGTGCGAAGCAAAGAGCGGGAGACACAGACCACGGTGGCCGGGATGACGTCCGTCCGGCACGTTCCAGGCCTGCATCAGCGCGGCGAAGGCGTCGGTGATGTCGACGGACGCCTCCGGCACCTCGATGGCGATGTCGTCGGCGCTGTAGTCGAAGAAGTCCATCGTCATCCGGAACGAGGCGTTGGCCGACTCCGCGTCGTCGGCGCCCGCCGCCGACATCAGCGCGCCCATGTCGAGGTCGAGCGAGACCTGGCGCACGTGGTCCTCGCTGTCGACCCACACCTCGACCGGGATCTCCATCTGGAGCAGCTCGTCGACCATCGCCGGCGGGACCGGCTGGCCGCCGGTCGTCTGCTCCACGAACTCGTCGGCGTCCCGGCCCTGGGCCGCGAGCATGTCCTCGAACGTGATCGTGGCCCCGAGGCCCCGGACCCGGGTGCTCTTGATCACGTCGTCGCCCAGCTCGTGCGGATCGGTCGCCTCGGAGACGAGGTCGAGGAACTGCCGCGGGTCGCCGCCCTGGGCGCCGGCTTCGCCGACGATGTCGCCGATGTTCGTGTCGCCGCCGAGGGCGGCAGGATCGACGCTGCCCCACTGATCGGCCACGGCCGTCAGGCCGGCGAGCGGGCCGAGCTCCTCCTCGGACGCACCCTGCGTCGCCATCATCTCGGACAGGGCGCCGAACACCGGTGCCTTGATGTACAGCAGGCTGCCGTCGGTCACCATGTCCATCGTCATCTGGTCGGGGTCGAACGCGCCGCCGCCGGGGATGTCCTCGAGCAGGCTCGACATGTCGAAGTGGAACGACGCCTGCTCACCATCGGTCGCCCCGGTCAACAGGTTGTCCACCTCGACGTGCTCGCCGGCAGCGTCGATCGCGAGGTCCATCTCGACGCGGTAGGGCTCGGCCGCCGACTGCTCGGCGATGGTGGTCAGGTAGGAGGCGGTCGCCGCGAACTGCGACTGGTCGTCGACGTTCTCGACCCGCGTCTGCGTGATCGTCCCGTCGGACTCCTGGGCGCACGCCGCCGTGCCGCCGACCAGCGCCAGCACCAGCACGGGGGCGGCACCCCGGCGCCGGCGGCGCGTGCGGGACGGCTGCGTCCCGGTGTCGATCAGCAGGTCCGCCGTCATCGTGTCTCCTCGGTGGTGCGGGGGAGTCCGACCCATCTTGACCCGCGCCCGCGCCCCGTGGGTGTCGGCCCCTCGGTCTGGCTGGGATCGGTCGGCGTCCCTAGCGTGTCCGCATGGCAACGATCGACCGCCCGTTCGGCCGGCACTTCGAGGACTTCGAGATCGGCGACGTCTACCGGCACTGGCCGGGCAAGACGATCACCGAGTACGACGACCATCTGTTCTGCATGATCACGATGAACCACCATCCGCTGCACACCAACGTGTGGTACGCGGAGAACGAGACCGTGCAGAAGCAGAACGTGGTCGTCGGCAACCTCGTGTACTCGCTGGTGCTGGGGATGTCGGTGCCGGACGTGAGCGGCGCGGCGGTGGCCAACCTCGAGGTCGAGTCGCTGCGGCACGCCATGCCGACCTTCCATGGCGACACCATCTACGGGGTCACCCGGGTGCTCGACCGCAAGGAGACCTCCGACGGCAAGCGGGGCATCGTCACGGTCGAGACCAAGGGCATCAACCAGCGCGAGGAGGAGGTCTGCTACTTCCGCCGCCGGCTGATGGTGTGGAAGCGCGACCACGCACCCGACCGCCGCTACCCCTACGACGACGACGTGTTCGCGGACGGCTGACGTGGCCGACCAGATCAAGGCGGCGGCCAAGGGCTTCGACAACAACGCCCGGGCCTACGAGGTGGCCCGGCCCTCGTACCCGGCCGAGGCCGTGGCCAACGTCGTCGGCCACGGCGGCATCGGCCCGGGCACCGCGTGCTCGACCTGGCGGCGGGCACCGGCAAGCTCACGCGGCTGCTGGTCCCGACCGGCGCGGAGGTGGTGGCTGTCGAGCCGGTCGCGGGCGATGCGCGACGAGCTCGGCGCACTGTTGCCCGGCGTGACGGTCCACGACGGCACCGCCGAGGCCCTGCCGCTCGCCGACGCCTCGTGTCGACGCGGTGACGGTCGCCCAGGCGTTCCACTGGTTCGACGCGCCGACGCGCCCTGGCCGAGATCCGCCGGGTGCTGCGCCCGGGCGGCCGGCTGTTCCTGATCTGGAACATCCGCGACCGCAGCGAGGACTGGGTGCGCGAGTTCGGCGACCTGCTGGTCGACGGCCCCGACGCCCTGCGGCCCTACGACAGCTACTACGACGTCGACTATCCGGCGATCGTCGGCGGGCGCGGGCGGGTTCGAGCCGGTCGTGCTGTGGACCCACGACTGGGAGCAGCCCTGCGACGAGGACCTGCTGGTCGCGCGGGCCGAGTCGGTGAGCGTGGTCGGCGCCCTGCCGCCCGACGAGAAGGCGGTCGTGCTCGACCGGATCCGGGCCCTGGTCGCGCACGCATCCGGCGCTGGCCGGGCGGACCTCGTTCCCGTTCCCCTATACGACACGGGTGTACCGGTGTCGTGCGACCCCGCCGGCTGAGAGCGGCGTGAACGAGGCGGGGCGGGCGGCGGTGCTCGCCTGGGGCGACGACCACCTGCGCCCGCTGCCGTGGCGGTCGACCCGCGACCCGTGGGCGGTGCTGGTGTCCGAGGTGATGGCCCAGCAGACCGGCGTCGACCGGGTGATCCCGCGCTACCGGGCCTTCCTCGCCCGGTTCCCGACCCTGCCGCGTGCGTCCGCGGCGGCGCCGGCGGGCGACGTCGTCCGCCTGTGGGCCGGCCTCGGCTACAACCGCCGGGCGGTCAACCTCCACCGGTGCGCCGCGGCCGTGGTCGAGCGCCACGGCGGCCGGCTGCCGGCGGACCTGGCCGCGCTCCTGGCGCTCCCGGGCGTCGGGCCCTACACGGCACGGGCGGTCCTGGCGTTCGCGTTCGAACACGACGTGGGCGTGGTCGACACCAACGTGGGCCGGGTGCTGGCCCGGTGGGAGGGCCGGCCGCTGCGGCCCCGGGAGGCCCAGGCAGCGGGCCGACGACCTGGTCCCGCCGGGCCGGTCGTGGCCCTGGAACCAGGCGATGATGGAGCTGGGCGCGACGGTCTGCCGCCGCCGCGCGTCCCGCTGCCGGACGTGCCCGGTCCGCGCCGGCTGCGCGTGGCTGGCCGCGGGCCTGTCCCACCCGGACCCGGCGGACGGCTCGGCCGGCGTGTCGGCGGCGGCCAGCCGCCGCTTCGAGGGGTCCGATCGCCAGGGTCGGGGCCGGCTGGTCGACGCGCTGTGCCGGCGCCGGTCCCGGTCGGGGAGGCGGCCGCGGTCATGGGCTGGCCCGACGACGAGGCGCGGGCCGACCGGGTGGTGGTGGCCATGCTCGCCGAGGGCCTGGTCGTCGACCAGAGGCGGCTGACCAGCTACGGCTGGCCCCGAGCGTCCGGCCGAGGAACTCCACGATCAGCGCGGTTGACGACGTCCGGCCGCTCGACGTGGAGGAAGTGCCCGGCCCCGTCGATGACGCTCGACCCGCGAGCCGTCGGCCGTGAGCAGCGCAGCGGCCGCATCGGCGAGGGCTGGGGCCATGCAGCCGTCCGTCGCGCCCGTGCAGGTAGAGCGTCGGCACGGGAGGGGTGCCGCCGGCGGCCGAGGCGTCGAGCGCCTGGGCCTCGGGCGTGAGCGCCGGCCCGACCCCGCCGAGCGTCGCCCGGTAGTACCCGATGGCGGCGGCCAGGTTGGCCGGGTCGCGCAGGGCGTCCTTGACGTGGGGCAGGTCCTCGGCCGCGTCGTAGCCGGGCGACCAGTCGGCCCACAGTCGGTCGATGAACGCGAGGTCGTCCGCGCCCACGGCGATCTCGGCCAGCGGGTGCTGGAAGAAGAACATGTACCAGCGACCGCCGCAGCTGGTCGTAGGTGAGGAACGTCGTACCGCAGGGCGCCGGGCGGCGGGACGGCGAGGGTCGCGAGCCGGCGCCACGGGCGGTCCGGGTGGTGGACCGCGACGTAGGCGGCCAGCGCGCCCCAGTCGTGCCCGACCAGCACGGCGTCGCCGTCGCCACCCAGCGCCTCGTGGAGGGCGCAGGCGTCCAGCGCCAGGACGGGGGCTTGGTAGTCCCCGGCCCTGGGTACGGTCGTTGGAGCGTAGCCGCGCAGCCACGGGGCGACCGCCCGATAGCCGGCGTTCGCCAGGGAGGGGAGCAGGTGTCGCCACGTCCACGCCGAGTCGGGGAAGCCGTGCAGGCACAGGGCGAGGGGCGCCGTGCGGTCGGCGAGGTCCCCGGCGGCGAGGTAGCCGAACGTCAAGCCGGCGGCGTCCACGGTGCCCTGCGAGATGGTCTGCGGGGAGGTCTCGGACATGGCCGGCGACGCTAACGCAGCGCGGCGGCCCCGCCCCCATGCGTCGCGGTCGGTGATTGTGGTCACACCCAGCGCTCACACGTGTGGTGGTTGGGTAACGTCGCCCAAGCGCCCGTGGCGACGTCGAGGGGAAACCTTGCTGAACGTCTCCTTCTTCGGTGTCAGGGGCTCGACCCCATGTCCGTGCGACGAGAACCGCCGCTATGGCGGCAACACGTCGTGCGTCCAGCTCGACGCGCCGGGGCACGACCCGATCGTCCTCGACCTCGGCACCGGGCTGCGGCAGCTGGGCCAGACGCTGGCGTCCGACGGGACGTTCCGGGGCTCGGCGCTGGTCACCCACATGCACTGGGACCACGTGCAGGGCCTGCCGTTCTTCGCCCCGATCCTGGCGCCGGGGGCGCTGCTCGACATCTACGGGCCGCCCCAGGAGAGCGGGACGCTCGCCGAGGCCTTCCACCAGTTCGTCCGGCCGCCGTTCTTCCCGGTGACGGTCGAGCAGCTCTACGGCCAGATCGTGTTCCACGACGTGTCCGACTGCGACGTCGAGATCGACGGCGCCAAGGTCCGGGTGCGGCCCGTGCCCCACATCGGCGCCAACAACGGCTACCGGGTCGAGGTCGGGGGCGCGATCGTCGCCTACGTGTCCGACCACCAGATGCCCCAGGACGGCAGCCACGAGGTCAGCGACGCGGTGCTCGAGCTGTGCGACGGGGCCGACCTCGTGATCCACGACGCGCAGTACACGGCCGACGAGTTCGCCCAGAAGTACTACTGGGGTCACTGCACGGTCGACTACGCCGTGTTCGTGGCCCAGGAGGCCGGGGCCAAGCGCCTGGCGCTGTTCCACCACGACCCGGCCCACGACGACGACGCGGTCGACGCCCTGCTGGCGCACGCCCGCGACCGGGCCGCCGGCACCGGGTTGTCCGAGGTGGTGGCGGCCTACGAGGGCCTGACGGTCAGCTTCGGCGGCTGAGCCGCCGCCGCCCGCGACCAGGGCGAGCGTTGAGGGTGGTTGGGCAAATCGGGCAGCCCACTAGGGTGCCCGGCGTGACGGACATCCCCGCCTCCGCCGCGTCGATCGACGCCGCCCGCTACCGGCAGGTTCTCGGGCACTTCCCGACGGGCGTCACCGTGATCACTGCGGCCGGACCGGACGGCCCGGTCGGGCTGTGCGTCGGCTCGTTCTCCTCGGTGTCGCTCGACCCGCCGCTCGTGGCGTTCTTCGCCGGCGACCAGTCCACCAGCTGGCCGAAGATCGAGGCGGCCGGCCACTACTGCGTGAACATCCTCGCCGACGACCAGGAGGACGTCGCCCGTGTGTTCGCCGGCAAGGGCGACGACAAGTTCGGCGGCATCGGCTGGCGACCGTCGGTGGCCACGGGGGCACCGGTCCTCCACGACGTGCTGGCGTGGATCGACACCCGCATCGAGGCGGTGCACCAGGCCGGCGACCACTGGATCGTCGTCGGCCGCGTGCTCGACCTGGAGATCGGGCACGAGGGCGGCCCGCTGGTCTTCTTCCGGGGCGGCTTCGGCCGCTACCACGCCTGACCATGCCGATCTACGCGCTGGGCGAGCTGGTCCCGACGATCGACGACACGGCCTTCGTCCACCCGGACGCGGTGCTGATCGGCGACGTCCGGGTGGGCGCGGAGGCGTCCGTGTGGCCCGGCGCCGTCCTCCGGGGCGACTCGACGCCGATCACGATCGGGCCCCGCACGTCGATCCAGGACGGATCGGTGCTGCACTGCACACCGCTCCACCCCACGACCGTCGGGGCGGAGTGCGTCGTCGGCCACCTCGTCCACCTCGAGGGCTGCACGATCGAGGACGGCTCGCTCGTCGGGTCGGGCGCGGTGGTGCTGCACGACGCGGTCGTCCGCTCGGGCGGGCTCGTCGGCGCGGGCGCGGTCGTGTCCGGCGGGATGGAGGTCCCGTCGCGGGCGATGGCTCTCGGCGTGCCGGCGAAGATCCGCCCCGACACCGTCGACCCCGACCTGATGATCCGCGTGCCCATGCTCAGCTACGTGGAGCGGGGCCGCCGGTACCGGCTCGGTCTGCGCCGGCTCGACTGACCCGGTGCGCCTCACGCGGGTCTGCGTGTTCTGCGGGTCCAGCCTGGGCGCCGACCCGGCCTACGCCGGGGCCGCCCGCGGGCTGGGAGCGGAGCTGGCGGCGCGGGGGATCGGCCTCGTGTACGGCGGCGCCGGCGTCGGGCTCATGCGGGAGGTGGCCGACGCCTGCCGGGCGGCCGGCGGCGAGGTCACGGGCGTGATTCCCGAGTCGCTCGTGCGGGCCGAGGTGGCCCACGGCGACCTTGCCGACCTGCGGGTCACCTCGTCGATGCATGAGCGCAAGGCGCTGATGGCCGACATGGCCGACGGGTTCGTCGCCCTGCCCGGCGGGTTCGGCACGATCGAGGAGTTCGTCGAGGTGGTGACGTGGAGCCAGCTCGGCCTGCACGATCCGCCCAAGCCGTGCGGGCTGCTGGACGTGGGCGGCTTCTACGGCCCGCTGCTGGCCCAGTTCGCCCGGGCGGCCGACGAGGGGTTCATCCGCGCCCAGCACGTCGCCCTCGTGCTGGCGGCGGACTCCCCGGGCGCGCTGCTCGACGACCTGGCCGCCTGGGACCCGCCGCCGCCGGTCCGCAAGTGGACCGATCCGGAGTGATCAGGCGCCGGAGCCGAGGAACCGCAGGCCGGCGATCGGCAGGTTGCGGACGACCGTGAACGCCACCAACACGACCACGGTCGCCGCCAGCGCCCAGCGGGGCGCGCGCAGCGTGCGCGCCGGCCGGCCGACGATCGGCAGCAGGTAGAGCCCGGCGACGACGGCGATGACGGCGAGGTAGGCCGGCAGCAGCAGGTTGTGGTCGAGCGCCTCGCGCACGTGCCCGTGCAGCACGTCGTGCGTGCCCCGCAGCCCGCCGCAGAACGGGCAGTCGACGCCGAGCAGCAGCCGACTCGGGCAGAGCGGGTACGCGCCGCCCTCGGCCGGGTCGACGAACGCCACGTAACCCGTGACGAACAGACCGCCGGCCAGCGCGCCGAGGCGGGACAGCCGCACCCGGCGCGGCACCGTGGAGGCGTCGTTCGCCGGCGGCGCGGTGGCCAGTTCCATCCGGCCTCACGGTAGCGTCGCCCGCCATGGACGTGGGACGCGTGGGGATCTGGACCGGGCAGCTCGACCTCCAACCGGCAGCGCGGGCCCGCGAGGTCGCGGCGGAGATCGACGAGCTGGGGTACGGCGCCCTGTGGATCCCGGAGGCGGTGGGGCGAGAGGTCGTGTCCCACGCCGCCGTGTTGCTGTCGGCGACCCAGCGGCTCGCCGTGGCGACCGGGGTCGCCAACATCTTCGGCCGGGCGCCGAACGTAGCCGCCGCGGCACAGCGGATGCTGGCCGACGACTCGGGCGGCCGGTTCCTGCTCGGCCTCGGCGTCAGCCACGCCCCGATGGTGGAGGGGCTGATGGGTCAGAGCTGGGACCGGCCGGTGACCCGCATGAGCAAGTACCTCGACGCGATGGACGGAGCGTTCACCGTGTCGCCGCCGCCAGCCGAGGACCCGCCACGGGTGCTGGCCGCGCTCGGTCCCCGGATGCTGTCCCTGGCGGCGGAGCGGGCCTGGGGTGCCCACACGTACTTCGTGCCGCCCGAGCACACGGCGGTCGCCCGCGAGCGGCTCGGCGCCGGGCCGATGCTGCTGGTCGAACAGGCGGTCGTGCGCACGACCGACCAGGACGCCGGTCGCGCCGCCGCGCGCAAGTACATGGCGATCTACCTCACGCTGCCCAACTACGTGAACAACCTGCGTCGGCTCGGTTGGGGAGACGACGACCTGGGGGAGGGCGGCAGCGACGCGCTCGTCGACGCGCTGGTGGCGATCGGGGACGCGTCGGCCATCGCCTCCCGGGTCGCGGCCCACCACGAGGCCGGCGCCGACCACGTGTGCGTCCAGGTCCTGGACAACGACGTGACCGCCCTGCCACTCGACGACTGGCGGGCGCTGGCGCCGGCCCTGCTGGAGGGCTGAGCGGATCTCTACGCGGAAACGGTCGCCACAGCGACCGTTTCCGCGTAGAAAAGCGCTTGGAACCGCCCGGATTGCGTTGTCACGAACGCCCCGGGTCCAAGTAACCTTGACCTTTGGGTCAAGTTGAGGGGGACGATGGCGGACACCGCGGCGCTCGACGACATCGACGAGATCGACGACATCGACGACACCAACGAAACGAATCAGCGGACCTTCAGCCGGCGGGGCGCACGTCTGATCGCACAGCTCACCCGGGAGCGCCGTCGGGGCATCGCCCTCGGGGTGCTCGTCGGGCTCTGCTGGACCGCCGCCAAGGTCAGCACCGGGCTCCTGGTCCGCAACGCCGTGGACCAGGGCATCATCGAGGACCAGCCCGGTGCCCTGCTCACGTGGTCGGTGACCCTCGGTTGTGTCGCCATCGCCTCCGCGACCTTCACCGGGCTGCGCCGCTACGTCGCCTTCCGCGAGGCCCGCTGGGTCGAGAAGAGCCTGCGCGACCGCCTGTTCGCCCACCTCCAGCGGCTCCACTTCGCCTTCCACGACGAGGCCCAGACCGGCCAGCTCATGAGCCGGGCCAACACCGACCTGCAGCAGGTGCAGGCGTTCGTCGTCATGATCCCGCTCACGATCTCCAACTTCGTGACCGTTCTCGCCGTCACCGTCATCCTCGCCGTCATCAACCCCCTGCTGACCCTGCTGGCGCTCGGGTCGCTGCCGTTCCTCAACGTGCTGGCCACCCGATTTTCCCGGCGTCTGTTCCCCAGCGTCATGGGCATCCAGCGCGAGTCGGCCGAGCTGGCCGCCGTGGTCGAGGAGTCCGTCGCCGGCGTGCGGGTCATCAAGGGGCTCGGGGCCGAGCGCGTGCAGGCCGGGCGCCTGGCCACCGAGGCTCAGGACGTCTACGACGAGTCGATGGCCGCCGCCATGACCCGGGCCAGGTTCCTGCCGGCCCTCGAGCTGCTGCCGAACCTGGGCCTGATCGCCGTGCTCGGCTACGGCGGGCACCTCGTGCTCGCCGGCGAGCTCAGCCTGGGGACGCTCATCATGTTCAACGTGTACGTCGCCATGCTCGTGTGGCCGCTGCGCATGCTGGGGATGATCGTCGCCCAGGCCCAGCGGGCCGCGGTGTCGGCCGAGCGGGTCGACGACGTGCTGCGCACCGAGCCCGCGATCGACGACCCCGCCCGTCCCGTCGTCCTGCCGCCCTCGGGCGGCGAGGTCGTGTTCCGGGACGTGCGCTTCGGCTACGGCCGGCCGCATCCCGTGCTCGACGACTTCGAGCTGCGGGTCGAGCCGGGCGAGTCCGTGGCGCTCGTCGGGGCGACCGGCACCGGCAAGTCGACCGTGGCCCGCCTGATCCCCCGGTTCTACGACGTCGAGGCGGGCGCGGTGCTGCTCGACGGCTGCGACGTCCGCGACGTCCCGGTCCAGGAGCTGCGGCGCTCGATCGGCATCGTTTTCGAGGAGACGTTCCTGTTCAGCGACACGATCGGCGCCAACATCGCCTTCGCCGACCCGGACGCCCCCCATGCCGCCATCGAGCGGGCCGCCCGCCTGGCCGGCGCCCACCAGTTCATCAGCGAGCTGGCCGAGGGCTACGCCACGCTGATCGGCGAGCGGGGCTACTCGCTGTCGGGCGGCCAGCGGCAGCGCATCGCCATCGCCCGTGCGATCCTCGCCGACCCCCGGGTGCTCATCCTCGACGACGCCACGTCGGCGGTCGACCCGACCAAGGAGCACGAGATCCGCGATGCCCTCACGGAGGTCATGCGCGACCGGACCACGATCGTGATCGCCCACCGGCCGGCCACGATCGCCCTGGCCGACCGGGTCGTGCTGATCGACGACGGCCGGGTCGCCGCCGAGGGAACCCACGCCTCGCTGCTGACCCGCGAGGCCCGCTACCGCGAGGTTCTGGCGGCCGCCGCTGCGCTGGAGCTGGCGCACGTCGGCAACGGCCACGACGGCCAACGGCGCGGGCATCGACGGGAACGGGCACAGCGACACCGACAGCGACACCGACGGCGACAGCGACGGCGACACCGACGCCGGCGCCCCGGCGCGCCGGCCTCAGGAGGTGCGGTCGTGAGCGCCGGCCGACCGCAGCCGGGAGGTCCGGCCTGATGTGGATGCAGGGCGGCGTCAGCGAGGAGGACCGCCTCGACCGCGTCGCGGCCAAGCGGGTCCTGCGCCGCACGGTCCGCATGCTGCGGCCCCAGCGCCGCCGGGTCGTCGTGGCGATGATCACCGTCATCCTCTGGACCGGCACCGTGCTGGCCGGCCCCTACCTGGTGAAGTTCGGCATCGACCAGGGCATCACCGCCCGTGACCCCGGCAAGCTCAATCTGGCGGTCGCCGGCTACGTGGTCGTGGCGATCCTGGCCTACGCCACCTACCGCCAGCAGATCCGCCTGATCAGCCTGGTCGGCGAGGACTTCCTGCGCAGCCTGCGGATCCGGGTGTTCGACCACCTGCAGAAGCTGTCGATGCCGTTCTACGACCGGTCCAAGGCCGGCGTCCTCGTGTCGCGCATGACGTCCGACGTCGACTCGCTGTCCGAGCTGGTGCAGATGGGCCTGACGATGTTCGTGTCGAACGCCCTGCTCCTCGGCGTGTCGCTCATCGTGCTCACGGCCGTGTCGTGGCAGCTCATGCTCGTGTGCTCGCTGGCGCTGCCGCCGGTGATCCTCGCCAGCATCAAGTTCCAACGCGACTCGAACGTCGCCTACCTCGAGGTCCGGGACCGCATCGGCAACACCCTCTCGCACCTCCAGGAGGGCATTGCCGGCGTGCGCGTCGTGCAGGCGTTCGCCCGCGAGGAGGTCGAGGTCGACCGGTTCCAGCGGGGCAACCGCGAGCTGTACGACAGCCACATGCGGTCGGTGAAGATCTCGGCCTGGTACCTGCCCGTGATCGAGCTGGCCGGCTGGGGCACGACCGCCCTGGCGCTCGGGTTCGGCGGCTACTGGGTCCACCAGGGCACCCTGAGCGTCGGGACCGTGGCGTTCTTCGTGCTGGCGCTGTCCAACCTCTTCGAGCCGGTCCAGCAGCTCAGCCAGCTGTTCAACATGGTGCAGTCGGCCGGCGCCGGCCTCCACAAGCTCTACGAGCTGCTCGACACCCCCGTGGACGTGAGCGAGCGGCAGGGCTCGGTCGACCTGCCGAGCGGCGGCGACGTCGAGGTCGACGCCGTCTCGTTCGCCTACGGCGACGGGCCGGAGGTGCTGCACGACGTGTCGCTGCACATCCCGGCCGGGTCGCGGCTCGCGCTGGTCGGACCGACCGGCGCCGGCAAGTCGACGCTGGCCAAGCTGGTCGCCCGCCTGTACGACCCGACCGGGGGAGCGGTCCGCTTCGGCGGCACCGACCTGCGGGACGCCACGCTCGACTCGCTCCGGGGCCGGATCGTGGTCATCCCCCAGGAGGGGTTCCTGTTCAACGCGTCGATACCGCGAGAACGTGCGCCTGGCCCGGGCCGGCGCCAGCAACGCCGAGGTCGACGACGCGCTGCGGGCGGTCAACGCCTACGACCGGTTCGCCGGGCTGCCCGAGGGCCTCGACACCGAGGTCCGCGAGCGGGGCAGCCGGCTGTCCGCCGGCGAGAAGCAGCTCGTGTCGCTCGCCCGCGCCGCGCTGGCCGACCCGGCGCTGCTGGTGCTGGACGAGGCCACCTCCAGCCTCGACCCCGGGACCGAGGCCCTGGTCGAGGGCGCGGTCGACCGCCTGATGGAGGGCCGCACGGTGGTCGTGATCGCCCATCGCCTGTCGACCTCCGAGCGGGCCGACATCGTGGGCGTGGTCGACGCCGGGGGCCTGGTCGAGCTCGGCACCCACGCCGACCTCGTGGCCGCGGGCGGCGCCTACTCGCGGCTGTACGCCACCTGGGTCGCCGGCACCGGCCAGCAGGACGCCGTCGCCGTCTGACGACCGGCTACGACAGCGGGAAGTGACAGGCGACCACGTGGTCGTCCGCGGGCGCCCCGTCGGCCACGACCCGGCGCAGCACCGGCTCCTCGACCGCGCACCGCTCCTGGGCCCGGGGGCACCGGGTCCGGAAGCGGCAGCCGCTCGGCGGCGCCAGCGGCGAGGGCAGCTCGCCGGCCAGCGATGTGTCCGACACCGGGACGTCGGGGTCGGGCTCGGGCACGGACTCGATCAGCGCCGCCGTGTAGGGGTGGGCGGGCGCCGCGTAGAGCGCGTCGGCCGGGCCCACCTCGCACAGCTTGCCCAGGTACATCACCGCCACCCGGTCGCTGATGTTGCGGACCACGGCGAGGTCGTGCGCGATGAACACCATGGTGAGGCCGTGGCTGGCCTTCAGCTCCTCGAGCAGGTTGAGGATCTGGGCCTGCACCGACACGTCCAGCGCCGAGACCGGCTCGTCGCAGATCAGCATCGTCGGCTCCAGCACCAGGGCCCGGGCGATGCAGATGCGCTGGCACTGCCCGCCCGAGAACTCGTGGGGCCGGCGGTTGCCGACCGCCTCCGGATCGATGCCGACGTCGCGCAGGGTCGCCGCCACCCGCTCGGCGGCAGCGCCGTTCCCGTGGGTGGCGCCGCCCTGGACGCCCCAGATCGCCAGGCCCTCGCCCACGATCTCCTCTATGCGGCGCCGGGGGTTCAGCGACGAGATCGGGTCCTGGTAGATCATCTGCATCTCGGGCCGCAGCCTGCGCAGCTCCTCGCGGCCCAGCCGCCCCAGGTCCCGGCCCTCGAACATCACCCGCCCACTGGTCGGCCGGGGCGCGTGCATGACCGCCTTGGCGGTCGTCGACTTGCCGCAGCCGGACTCGCCCACGAGCCCCAGCGTCTCGCCCCGGGCCACGTCGAAGCTCACGTCCGACACCGCCTGGACCCACGCCCGGCGCCCGACCTTGAACTCGACGACCAGGTTCTCGACCCGCAGCACGATGTCGTCGCGCTCCCTCAGCGCGGCCGGCCCACTCCCCGCCATCTAGTGCACCTCCACCTAGCTCACCGCCTCGACCGGGGCGTCGGCGGCGACGTCCGCGGACACCGGCAGCCCGGCCGCCGTCTCGCCCGCGGCCAGGTTCCGGGCCAGGGCGTCGGCGCCCTCGGGGGTGTCGATCGGATAGAAGCAGGCCCGCTCGTGGTCCATGCCCACGTCGACCAGCCGGGGCCGCTCCTCCAGGCAGCGGGGCTGGGCGTAGCGGCAGCGCGGCGCGAAGGCGCAGGCCTCCGGCAGCGCGACCAGGTCGGGCGGGCGGCCGGGGATGACGGCGAGCCGCGAGTGGCCCGGGTTCGAGAGCCGGGGGATCGAGTGCAGCAGCCCGTCGGTATACGGGTGGCTGCGCTGGTGGAACAGCACCCGGGTCGGTCCCCGCTCGACGATCCGGCCCGCGTACATCACCGCGATGCGATCGGTGCGCCCGGCCACGACCCCGAGGTCGTGGGTGATGAGGACGAGGCCCATCGCCCGCTCGGACTTCTGGTGCTCGAGCAGGTCGAGGATCTGCTTCTGGATCGTCACGTCGAGCGCAGTGGTCGGCTCGTCCGCGACCAGCAGGCGGGGGCCGCAGGCCAGCGCGATGGCGATCGTGACCCGCTGGCGCATACCGCCCGACAGCTGGTGGGGGTAGGCCCGCAGCCGCACCTCGGGCTCGGGCAGGCCGACCGACGACAGCAGCGCCACCGCGGTTGCCTGCGCCTCCTTCCGGCCCATGTCGAGGTGGTAGCGGAGCGACTCGGTGATCTGGTCGCCGACCCGCATGGTGGCGTTGAGCGACGTCATCGGGTCCTGGAACACCATCGCCGCCTCGACGCCCCACACGCTGCGCATGGCCTTGGGCCCGAGCCCCCGCAGCTCGCGGCCCGACAGCCGCACGCTGCCCTCGATCGTGGCGTTGCGGGCCGAGATGAGCTGGAGGATCGACCGAGCCAGCACGGTCTTGCCCGACCCGGACTCGCCCACGATCCCGAGGGTCTGGCCGGAGTCGAGCCGCAGGTCGACCCCGTCGACCGCCACGACCAGGCCCCGGGGCGTGTCGAAGCTGACCCGCAGGTCGTCGACCTCGAGCAGGGTCGACTTGGTGACGAAACCGGGGGTGACCACGAGCCGCGGGCTCACAAGTTGGCGTCGCGGACGTCGAAGCGCCGGCGCAGGGTGTCGCCGACGAAGTTCAGCGACAACACGGTCAGGAACATCGCCGTCGCCGGCACCAGCGCAGTGTGCGGCGCGTCGCCCAGGTCGGGCTTGCTGGACGCGATCATGCCGCCCCACGTGGGGTCGGGCGGCTCGACGCTCAGGCCGAGCAGGGCGAGCGAGCCCTCCAGCACGATCACCAGGCCCATGGCCACGAGGGCGAACGCCGCGACCGCGGGCACCACGTTCGGCACGATCTCGCGGAAGAGGATGCGTGAGCGGCGGGCGCCCAGGGTGTGGGCGGCGTGCACGAACTCGCGCTGGGCGATCGACAGCGTGTTGGCGCGCGCCACCCGCGTGTAGATGGGGATCGACAGCAACCCGATCACCAGCGAGATCACGGTCAGGCTGCGGCCGACGAAGGCCAGCACGGTGAGCAGCAGGACCAGCGCGGGAAACGCCGCCACCACGTCCACGACGGCCATCACGATCCGCTCGCCGACACCCCGCACGTAGCCGACCGCGGTGCCGATCGTCCCGCCGATCAGCAGGCCGATCGTGACCGCCACGAAGCTCACGGTCAGCGACACGCGGGCCGCGTACACGACCCGTGACAGCTGGTCGCGCCCGAGGGCGTCGGCGCCGAGTGGGTGCTCGGCGGTGAATCTCGAGAACCGGTCGACGACGTCGGGCTGGTTGGGGTCCTTGAGCGGCAACCAGTGGGCGCCGAAGGCGCACACGGCCACGACCACCAGCCACGCCACCGCCAGCCAGAAGGCGACGCCCCGGTGCCGCCGGCGGGCCGACCGCGCCCACCGGGCCCGGCCCGGGGTCGCGCCGACGGCCGGCGGGAGCAGGTCGAGCGACGGCTCGTCCTCGACACCGAGCCCGACGACACGGTCGGCTGCGTCGTCAAGTGGTTGCAGCGCCATGGCGGATCCTCGGGTCGAGCAGCACGTACAGGAGGTCGACGAAGAAGTTGACGACGACGAAGGCGACCGCGATGACCAGCGCGCAGCCCTGCACCATCATCAGGTCGCGCTGGAGGATCGAGTCGACCAGCAGCCGCCCGACGCCGGGCAGGGCGAACAGGGTCTCGACGATCACCGCCCCGCCGATCACCGTGGCGACCTGGAGGCCGACGATCGTCATCAGCGAGAACGAGCTGGGGCGCAGGGCGTGGCGGAACAGGATCCGGCGGGTGGGGATGCCCTTGGCCCGGGCCATCGTGATCGAGTCCTGCTGGAGCGTCGTGATCATGTCCGCCCGCAACAGCCGGGTGTAGACGGCCATCTCGCCGACGGCCAGCGACAGCGCCGGCAGCAGGGCATGGCGGAGGTTCTCGACGGGGTCCTCGGTGAACTTGACCCAGCCGGTGGCGGGCAGCCACCCGAGCGTCACCGCGAACACGAGGATCAGCAGGATCGCCACCATGAAGGCGGGCAGCGACAGGAGCCCGAACGTGCCGGTGGTGATGATCCGGTCGGTGGCGCCGCCCGACCGGAACGCCGACCATGTGCCGAGCGGGATGGCCGCGAAGAGCGCCATCAGGATCGCCAGCCCGCCGATCTCCAGCGTGACCGGCATGCGCTCGGCGATGGCGTCGCGCACCTCCTGCCCGGTGCGGTACGACCGCCCGAGGTCGCCGGTGGCGGTGTCGGCGAGCCAGGAGCGGTAGCGGGTCAGGAAGCCGTCGTCGAGGTTCAGGTCCTCCCGCACCGCCGCGACGGCCTCGGGGTCCTCGGCCCCCTCGGCACCGAGGATCTGCACGGCGGGGTCGCCCGGGAGCAGGCTCGTCAGAAGGAACGTCAGGATCGAGACGACCAACAACGTGGCCACCATCAGCGGCAGCCGGTAGGCCATCTGCCTCATCGCTGCGTTCCTCGACGGTCCTGCACCCGGGCGGGGCCCTCCGTTACTCGGTGGTCCAGACGAACCCCCACATCGTGGTTCCGCCGGGCACACCGCTGCCCTCGGAGCCGTCGGGGAACGTCCATCCGTCCACGTTCTTGACCACGTCGCGGGCGGCCAACGTCGACAGCGTCGCGCCGTGGTAGCCCAACGGGAAGTTCTCGTTGACGATCGACGAGATCTCCTCGACCAGCGCCTTGCGCTCGTCGAGGTCGGACGACGCCGCCAGCTGGTCGAGGTCCTCGGTGATCGTCGGGTCGGTGAACCGGGTGAAGTTGAGGTTGCCCTCCGTGAAGGCGTCGTGCAGCACCGGGTACGGGTCGCGGTCCAGCCCCGCCCGGAAGCACTTGACGTCGAAGGTGCCGCTCAGCGCCTCGCTGATGTGGGTCGCCTGCTCGACCTGGCGCAGGTTGACCTGGACGCCGATCGCCTCCCAGAACGCCTGGTAGATCTGGGCCAGGTTGACCAGAACCGGCTCGGGCAGGCAGTCGTACTGGAAGCTCACCGGCTCGCCGACCGCCTTGCCGTCCGAGCGGCCGGGGTCGTTCATGTACTCCTCGAGCGACTCCTTGGCCGCGTCGACGTCGTAGCCGGGCCAGTCGTCGGCGACCTGCTGCGAGAAGTACGGGTCGTTCTCGTTGAAGAGCTGGCTCGATGCGGGCACCACCCCGCTGCCGCCCTGCACCTCGATGGCCTGGTCCTGATCGGCGGCGAGCACGAGCGCCTTGCGCACGCGCACGTCGTCGAGCGGCGGCTTCGAGGTGTTGAAGAGGTTGACGCCGGTGGTGTTGCCGAGCGCCTCGTAGCCGTCGACGTCCGCGATGTCGCGCGACCGGATCACGCTCGCCTGGCGCAGCGTCTGGAGCACGTCGATGTCGCCCGACTCGAGGCTGGCGAGGCGGGTGTCCTCGTCGGGGATCGGCCGGAACACGATCTCGTCGAGATGCGGCAGGCCCTCCTGCCAGTAGTTGGGGTTCTTCTTGACGACCAGGCGGCTGTCCCGCTCCCACGTGTCGAACACGAACGGGCCGGTGCCCACCGGGTGCGACGGGGCGTCGGCCCCGGCCGCCGCGGCGGCGGTCGGCGAGAACGGCCAGCCGGCAGCGAGGGTCAGGTAGTCCGGGAACGCCGAGTTCGGCTTGTCGAGCTGGTAGGTGACGGTGAGGTCGTCGACGACGGTCATCTGCGTGCCGGCCAGGGCGGCGGCCGTGTTGGCGCCGGGCTTGGTCAGGTACTGGTCGAAGATCGTCTTGAGCGCCTCGGCGTTCAGCGGCGTCCCGTCGTGGAACATGACCCCGGGCCGCAGCTTGAGCGTCCACTGGCTCAGGTCGTCGTTGGGCTCGATCGACTCGGCCAGGTAGGGCCGGAGCTCGCCGTCGGCGTCCCGTCGCACCAGCGGGTCGTAGATGGCGTAGGCCACCGAGGCGCCGGAGTTGGCGAAGTTGGAGGTGCCCGGCAGCCAGCCGTTGGTCTCGGCCTCCTGGCCGACCGTGATCGACCCGCCGTCGACCGGGTCGCCCTGGGCCGAGACGTCGCTCTCGGTCCCGCTGGGCTCGCCCCCGCTGCCCTCGTCATCGTCGTCGCCCCCGCAGGCGCCGGCGGTCGCCACCAGCACCAGCACCAACAGAGCGCCGAGCAGTGTGCGCGCGCCTCGTCGAATGTCTCGTCCCACACGATTCGTCCCCCCTGGTCCGACGGCCCGGCTGTCGCGAGCCGTTCTCCCGATAGTAAGACGAGTGTACGAAAGCGGCAAACGATACGTGCCGCGGGCGGACCGTCCGCTAGGCGGTCGCCGACGGAGTGGCCTCAGACGCTGGCGGCGGTGCCACTCCCAGTAGCAATCGTTCGACGACGGCGGCCAACCGATCGTCGAGCTCCGGCACGTCGCAACCCAGCTCTGCGGCGTAGCGCTCGCGGAACACCAGGTAGCCGTAGATGAGGGCCGAGATGGCGACGTGGGCGGCCTCGGTGTCTATGTCAGGTGCCAGGTGGCCGTCGGCGACATCGCGTGCCATGCGCCGGCGGGTGCCCTCGAGGTCCGGGATGATGCGGATCAGCGTGTCGCCGTCCAGCGCCAGCAGGGTGGTGAGCACGACGGCCCGGTGGTGGCGCAGGTAGGTGCGGAACACCCGGGTGATCCGGGCCGCCAGCGGGAGGCCGAACCCCGGCTCGAAGTCGCCGATCCGCTCGTGGATGTCCGAGCGCAGCGCGGCCCGCAGCAGCGCGCGGCGGGACCCGAAGTAGTGGTAGACGAGGCCCCTGTTGACGCCCGCCTCCTCGGCCACCTCCCGGAGGTTCAGGCCGGCGAGCACGCCGTTGCGTTCCAGCAGGGCGAGTGCGGCCTTCTGGAGGGCGGCCTCGGTGGCGGCCCGATCCGGCTGGCGAGGCGAACGACGAGGCATCGGCGCCCATAGTGGCATGCGGGAGGCGACGGGTCGCGCCCACCTCGCTACGCAGGGCGTTGTTCTGCTGGGCCTCGGCTACAGGCCGTGCGGCCGCCGGCGGTGGCGTCGGTGCCCGCCATTGCTACTATCCACGTAGGAGAAATTCGTCCGCCTGCGCGCGACCGCACGACGAACCTGAAGGGACCGCACATGGCAGTCGCCGATCTCGACCTGGGGCGCTACAAGCTCGGATGGGCCGACGAGGAGAACTACGTCTTCAAGCCCAAGCAGGGCTTGGACGCGGAGATCGTCCGCGAGATGTCGTGGATGAAGGGCGAGCCGGACTGGATGCTCGACTACCGGCTCAAGTCCCTCCAGCACTTCGAGCGCCGGCCCATGCCCAACTGGGGCGGCGACATGTCGGAGATCTTCTTCGACAAGATCTACTACTACGTCAAGCCGACCGACGCGCAGGTCGACGAGTGGGACGAGCTCCCCGACGCGATCAAGAAGACCTACGAGAAGCTGGGCATCCCCGAGGCCGAGCGCAAGTACCTGGCCGGCGTGACCGCCCAGTACGAGTCCGAGGTCGTCTTCCACCGGAACCGCGAGGACCTCGAGCGCCTGGGCATCGTGTTCTGCGACATGGACACGGCGCTGCGCGAGTACCCGGAGCTGGTCAA
Organism: uncultured Acidimicrobiales bacterium; assembly: GCA_963830865.1. Taxonomy (GTDB): domain Bacteria; phylum Actinomycetota; class Acidimicrobiia; order Acidimicrobiales; family VFJN01; genus ZC4RG19. The sequence continues at coordinate 852,020 of CAWHNU010000009.1, forward strand.
GCCGTACTTCGGCAAGATCATCCCCAAGAACGACAACAAGTTCGCGGCGCTCAACTCGGCCGTCTGGTCGGGCGGGTCGTTCATCTACGTCCCGCCGGGCGTCGAGGTCGACATGCCGCTGCAGGCCTACTTCCGGATCAACGCCGAGAACATGGGCCAGTTCGAGCGGACGCTGATCATCGCCGACGAGGGCGCCAAGGTGCACTACATCGAGGGCTGCTCGGCGCCGGTCTACACGACCGACTCGCTGCACTCGGCCGTGGTCGAGATCGTGGTCAAGCCCAGCGCCCGGGTGACCTACACGACGATCCAGAACTGGTCGAACAACGTGTTCAACCTCGTCACCAAGCGGGCCCGGGTCGAGGCCGAGGGCCACATGGAGTGGATCGACGGCAACATCGGCAGCCGACTCACGATGAAGTACCCGTCGGTCTACATGGTCGGCCCCAAGGCGTCGGGCGAGGTGCTCTCCGTGGCCTATGCCGGGCCCGGCCAGCACCAGGACGCCGGGGCGAAGATGTACCACGCCGCCCCCGAGACCACGTCCAAGATCGTGTCCAAGTCGATCTCCAAGGACGGCGGCCGCACGTCGTACCGGGGCATGGTCCGGGTCGAGGACGATGCGTACGGCTGCAAGAGCCACGTCCAGTGCGACGCGCTCATCCTCGACGAGGACTCGACCAGCGACACCTTCCCGACGATGGAGGTCGGGGCGCGGGACGCCGTGATCGGCCATGAGGCGACCGTGTCGAAGGTGGCCGACGAGCAGCTCTTCTACCTGATGAGCCGCGGCCTCTCCGAGGAGCAGGCCATGAGCATGGTGGTCAACGGCTTCATCGAGCCGGTCACCCGCACGCTGCCGATGGAGTACGCGGTCGAGTGGAGCCGGCTGATCGAGCTGCAGATGGAGGGCTCGGTCGGCTGAGCCGGGCGCCGTCGGTCCTGCCGGCGAGCGCTTTTGTACGCGGAACTGGTCGCTATAGCGACCAGTTCCGCGTGACAAACGCGTTCTCGGCGGGGAAGCGCCACTACTGGGGTGCGTGGCCCAGGTCGAGCTGCCAGTAGAAGAAGTTCGTCGTCTCGTCGATGATCTGGTCTTTGTGGTCGGCGTACGGGACGTGGCAGGTGGCGTCCCACGTCCGCAGCACGGCCAGCAGCCCGGCGTTGGTGGCGTTGGTGACCGTCTCGGTCGCTCTGTCGAACGATACGAGCCGGTCGGTCGTGCAGTGGAACAGCAGCGCGGGGAGTCGCCCGCGTTCGCCGGCTCGCTGAGGAGCGCCGCGCCCGACAGCGACTGGACCGCCTGGACAGCCGACGAGACGCCCTGGTGCTCGCCCGGCCCCGGGTTCTCCGGGCTGTAGCCGACGTTGAGCGCGGTGATCGCGCCAGCGGACGACCCGCCGATGGCGATGCGGGTCGGATCGATCCCATAGGTCGCCGCGCTCTCGCGCAGGAACCGCACTGCGGTCTGGGCGTCCTCGCGTGCCTGGATGATCGCCGTGAGGCAGGCGGTGTTGATCTGCGTGCAGCCGACCGGGTGGGTGCGGTAGTCGATCGAGACCGTGACGTAGCCCTTGCGGGCGAAGATGGTCGCCTCGTCGACGATCTCCGGCGAGGTCTTGTCGAGGCCCGTCCGGAAGCTGCCGCCGTGGACCCACACGACCGCGGGCCGTTGCGTGACCGTGTCGCCCGTCGGCCGCCACATGTCGAGGTTGAGGGTGACGTTGGTGCCCAGCTGATCGACGGCGTGGCCGTAGACGACGTTGGACGTCTTGGTCGCGCCGGTGAACACCAGGTCGCGGTAGCGCAGCGGTGCGTCGCCCGGCGGCCTCAGCAGCGGGTCGCAGGCGGCGGCGACCAGCAGCAGCGGCAGGACCGCACCCAACAGCACTCGGCGCATTCGACTCCCCCTCGTTCATGCCCGGCGGCACGGTACACGCGGGCCCCCGCCACCGGCCACGTTCGGACGGCCCGTTTGCCGCAACGGGGCAGGTGGCTGGCACAATGAGCTTGTGCCGATGCGCCAGGACTGCAAGCACTTCGAGTCTCGGACCTACCCGAACGGCGAGACCGTTCGGAAGTGCGACCTCGACCTCGCGCCCGAGGCGCCGTGGCGGTGCCCGACCGACTGCCCCAAGTACCAGCGGCGCATGGCCGACGTGAACTGGGCGCACGGGTCGTTGGTGACGCCCAAGACGCCCGACGAGCCGGGCGGCGCCCTCGACCGGGACGACGGGTCGGTCGCCCGGCTGCTCGACGAGGCCGAGGACATCGTGAACAGCGCCGGGCCCGAGATCATGGCCGAGGTGGTCGCCGAGCGGTCCCGCGAGGCCACCCCCCGCTGGCGCCGCTGGTTCCGCCGCAAGCCCTAACGCCCGGCCGCGCCTTCGTTTCGGGGGCGGAGGCGCATGGGTAGGCTGCGATGCCCCCCGAAAAGGACACGCTCTGAGCACTTCGTTCACCACCGACGCATCCGCCGCGCTCGCCGGGCCCGACTGGCTGCGGGCGCGCCGCCTCGCCGCGGCCGAGGCGTTCGCCGCCGCCGAGCTGCCCTCCAGCGACGACGAGGTGTGGCGCTACGGGCGCATCGACGAGCTCGACCTGGCCGCGTACGTGCCCGCGGTCGAGCCGGGACCGGACGGCGGCGACCCGGCCGACCTGCCCGCGGCGACGCGGGCGCTGGTCGATGCCGTCCCGGACGCGGCGGCCACGGTCGTCGTGCGCAACGGGCGGGTCGTGTCGGCCGAGGTGGCCGACGCCGCAGCCGCGGCCGGACTGCGGGTCGGGCCCGCCGGCGACGAGCACGCGGCGGTGCTGGGCTCGGCTGTCGGCCAGCCGCCCGACGTGTTCTTCACGCTCAACGACGCCCTGACGGCCGAGCCGGTGGTGGTCGACGTACCGGCCGGTGTCACCGTGCCTGGCCCGGTCGTCGTCGTCCACGTGACCCGGGGCGACGGCGTGGCCACCTTCCCCCGCCTGGTCGTCCGTGCCGGCGCCGACAGCGCGGTGGCGGTGCTCGAGGTCCAGGCGTCGGGCGCCGAGCCGGCCCTGGTCGTGCCGGTCACCGAGATCCTCGCCGGCCGGGCCGCCCGCGTCGGCCACGTCACGGTCCAGCAGCTCGGGCTGGCGACGTGGCAGATCGGCGGTCAGGTGTCGGAGGTCGATGCCGAGGCGACGCTGCGCACGACCAGCGTCGGCTTCGGCGGCGACTACGCCCGGATGCGCACCGACTGCCGGATGGTCGGGCGGGGTGCCACCGGCGAGCTCGACGCCATCTACTTCGGCGAGGGCCACCAGACGCTCGACTTCCGCACGTTCCAGGACCACGTCGCCCCCGACTGCACCTCGAACCTGCTGTTCAAGGGGGCCGTCGGCGGGCGCTCCCGGTCGGTGTACACGGGGCTGATCCACGTGGGGAAAGACGCCCGGGGCACCAACGCCTTCCAGACCAACCGCAACGTCAAGCTGTCCGACGGGGCGTGGGCCGAGTCGATCCCCAACCTGATGATCGAGAACAACGACGTCCGCTGCAGCCACGCCTCGGCGGTCGGGCCGGTCGACGAGGAGCAGCGCTTCTACCTCGAGAGCCGGGGCGTCCCCAGCGACGATGCCGAGCGCCTCATCGTCAGCGGGTTCTTCGACGAGGTGCTGGGCCGGCTGCCCGTGGCCGAGATCGTCCCGGTGGTACGGGCGACGGTGGCCGCCAAGTTCGCCCGGAGGGAGGCCTGATGGCCAAGGTCGTCCTGTGCCCGCTGGAGGAGCTGAGCTCCGGGACGGCCCGCCGGTTCGAGGTCGGGCGGCTCAAGCTGGTCGTGGTCCGCGTCGGTGACGACGTCTACGCCCTGTACGACGAGTGCTCGCACGCCAACGTGGCGCTGTCCGAGGGCGAGGTCGACCCCGACGAGCGCACCGTCGAGTGCTGGAAGCACGGCAGCCAGTTCGATCTGGAGACCGGCGAGCCGCTGTCGCTGCCGGCGACCCGGCCGGTGCCGGTGTACGACGTGCGGGTCGACGGCGGCGAGGTCGTGGTGGTGCTCCCCGATGAGTGACGTTCCCGGCGCCAACGGCGCCCACGTGCTGGAGATCGCGGGCCTGCGGGCCGGGGTGGCCGGCAAGGAGATCCTGCGGGGCATCGACCTCACGGTCCGCTCGGGCGAGGTCCACGCGGTGATGGGGCCCAACGGGTCGGGCAAGTCCACGCTCGCCCACGTGCTCATGGGCCGGCCCGGCTACGAGGTGCTCGGCGGCACGGTGACGCTCGACGGCGTCGACCTGCTCGGGCTCACCCCCTGGCAGCGGGCGCAGGCGGGCCTGTTCCTCGCCCTCCAGTACCCGACGGAGGTGCCCGGCGTGTCGCTCCACGACCTGCTGGAGACCGCCTTCCGGGCCGCCGGCCGCGACCCGGCGGCCGTCGGTGCCGCCATCCGCCGGGAGGCGGTCGACCTGGGCCTCGACCCGCGGCTGATCGACCGCCCGCTCAACGTCGACCTGTCGGGCGGCGAGATGAAGAAGAACGAGACCCTCCAGCTCGGGGTCCTGGCCCCGTCGATCGCGGTCCTCGACGAGCTCGACTCGGGCCTGGACGTCGACGCCCTCCGGGCCACCTCCCGGCGCATCGAGGCGGCGACCCAGCCGCCCGCCGAGGGTGGCGGGGGCGGGACCGGCCTCGGCGTCCTGGCGATCACCCACTACAGCCGCCTGCTCCACGAGCTGCGGGCCGACCGCGTCCACGTCCTGGCCAAGGGCGAGATCGTCCGCTCCGGCGGCCCGGAGCTGGCCCTCGCCCTGGAGGAGAGCGGCTACGCCGGCCTCCTCGGCGCCGAGCTGGCCGGCGAGGCCGAGGAGGGCCAGCCGGTCTCGATCCGCCCGGCGATCGACGACCCCTTCGGCGGGCCGGGCGACCCCTTCGCCTGAGCGCGCCTGTGTCTCCCGCTCTTGCTGCTTCGCAGCGGGCCGCTCGGGCCACGGCTACGCCTAACGGCGCAGCCTCTACGGCGCCCGCAGGGCGAGGTGGGAGCGGGCCCAGGCCGCCTCGCTGCGCAGGCCGGCGATCCACTCGCGGTCGGACGAGCGGCCGCGGGCCTCCAGGACCGTGACCAGGGCCTCCTGGGTGAGGGCGACCCAGGGGCGGGCCCGCCAGGCGGTGTGGAGGCGGAGGGCGGCGAGCAGGTGGCGTTCGGCCTCCCCCCACTCGCCGACCGCCGCCGCGGCCCGGCCGAGGTGGAAGACCGCGGCGCCGGCGAAGAACCGGTAGCCGAGGCAGCACACCAGGTCGGCGTGCGGCGCAAGCAGCGCCGCGTGTGTCCGCGACCATCGGGGCGTCGCCCAGCTCGTGGGCGGCCAGCGAGGCCAGGCCCAGCTCGGACAGGGTGGTCGCGTCCTCTCGCCGGCGGCGGAGGTCCTCGACCAGCACCCGCAGCCGGGCCCGGGCCCTCGCCCGCTGGCCCGACGTGACCAGGGACAGGACCGCGGTGGCGTCGTCCCCCGCCGCCGGGTCGGGCTGGGCGTCGGCCCACAGCCACGCGATCAGCGTTCGGTGGCGGCGGGCGACAGCCGGGCCCGCCTCGCCGGCCGCGGCCACCGCCGCCGGCAGCTGCGCGCACGCCTCGGCGAACGCGCCCTTGGCGGTGAGCCGGGCGACCTCGCACTCGGTCTGCGCCGCCCGGGCGAACGGGTCGCCGGCAGGACCGTCGTCGGCCGACGGCGAACAGGGCGTCGAGGGCGTCGACCGCGCCCACCTCGTCGCCCAGCGTGGCCGCGGCGACCGCCCGCTCGTGGGCCGCGACCACCCGGTGCTCCGGGCTCTGGGCCCGCTCGGCCAGCACCGCGAGCTCGTCCGCCAGCCGCAGGCGTTGCTCGACATACTCGGGCCCCCCCAGCTCGTCGATCCGGGCCCGCAGCGTCTCCAGCGCCGAGCGGGGCGGCCGGGGGCCCGCGGCGTCGTCGTCGTCGGGCGCGTCGTCCGCCGCCAGCCGGACCCGGCTGACCAGCAGGTGCGCGTGGCGCAGCGGGTCGGCGCCGGGGTCGTCCGGCGACGCGGGCTGGGCGGCGGCCATCGCCTCGTCGACCAGGCGGCGGGCCTCGGCCCGCAGCTCCGGCTGGTCCTCGGCGGCGTCGGCCAGGGCGAGCGCCGCCTGGCCGAGCACGTCGCCACGGCCCTCGGCGCGGGCCAGCGCCGCCCCGTCGAGCAGCGTGCGGACCCCGTCGTCGGCGTGGGCGGCGACCAGCGCCACGCCCAGGTCGGTCGTGACCTCGGCCGCCAGCGCGGCGTCGCCGTGGGGCAGGTGGGCCACGGCCTGGCGGCACAGGCGCACCGCCTCGGCCGGCGCGTTGCGGGCAGTCGCCCCGGCAGCGGCCCGCCGGGCCCACCGCACGGCCCGCAGGTCGCCCGCCGGGCCGGCGGTCGCGCCGGCCGAGGTGTGGTGGGCCAGTACGGCGGCGTACTCGTCGAGGGCGCCGGGCCGCAGCCGCTCGATGGCCCGGGCGAGCCGGTCGTGCAGCGCCCGGCGGCGGATGGCGCTGAGCTGGGCGACCAGCGTGCGCCGAAGGATGTCGTGGGGGAAGCGGTAGCGCTCGGCGCTCTCCTCGACCACGAGGCCCGAGGCGAGCGCGGCGTCGACGGCGTCGAGCACCGCGTCCTCGTCGTCGAGGCCGGCGGCCACGGCCACGAGGTCGAGCTCGAAGCGTGCGCCCGCCACCGCCCCCGCCCGCAGCAGGTCGACCGCGCCCGGGCCGAGGCCGGCCAGCCGGGTGCCGACGAGGTCGACGACCCCGGCGGGGATGCCGGCCGGCGCGCCCGCCCGCAGCAGCTCGGTGAGCAGGAACGGGTTGCCGGCCGTCTCGGCGACCAGCCGGGCGACCTCGGGGCCACCGGCGGTGTCCGCGCCGCCGGGTTCCGGGCCCCGGAGCCGGGCCACCAGCTCGCGGACCTCGTCCTCGTCGAGGCCCCGTAGCGGCAGCCGCCGCACCCAGCCGTCGCGGTCGAGGGCGTGGACCACGTCGCCCAGGCGGTTGCCGGGCTCGATGTCGTGGTCGCGGGAGATGGCAACGACCAGGACCGCCGCATCGCCCGCCCGCCGCAGCAGGTGCCGGACGAGCAGCAGCGTGTCGTCGTCGGCCCACTGGAGGTCGTCGAGCACGAGCAGCAGCGGCCGCTCCTTCGCCGTGGCGGCTACCAGGTCGGTGACCGCACCGAACAGCCGGCCCCGCCCGCCGGGCCACGACCCCCCGGGCCGGCGCCGGCCGTCGAGCGACGGCAGCACCGCGGCCAGCTCGGCCATCGCCTCGTCGCCGATGGCCGGCAGCTCGTCGGCGGGCGCGGCCGCCACCAGGGCGTCGAGCGCCTCGACCACCGGCTGGTAGGGGACGATCGCCTCCTGGTCGCACCGGCCGAACAGCACCAGGCCCCCGTCGCGGCTGACCCGGCGCGCGGCCTCGGCGGTGAGCCGGGACTTGCCGATGCCGGCCTCGCCGGTGACCATGACCACGTGGCGGCCGCCCGACGCGGCCTGGACCCAGGCGTCGGCCAGCACGGCCAGCTCGGCCGCCCGGCCGACGAACGGGGTCTGCGCCGACGGCCCGGTGACCGTGCCCGCGGCCGAGAGGCCGCCCCGGTGCCCGGCGGGCACCCGGGGCGCGGGGCCGAGCAGGTCGAGGTAGACCGCCTCGGTCTCGGGCGCGGGATCGACCCCCATCTCGTCGGCCAGCGCCCGGCGCAGCCGCTGGTAGGCCCGCAGCGCCTCGGCCCGGTTGCCGGCCGCCCCCAGCGCGGCGAGCCGGTGCCGCTGGGCGCTCTCCCGCAGCGGCGCGCGGGCGACCGCCTCGTCGGCCGCGGCGAGGGCAGCACTGGGGTCGCCGGCGGACAGCGCCGCCTGGCTCGCCAGCTCGAGGGCCCCGAGGGCGACCTCGTCGAGGCGCGCCCGGACCTCGTCGACCCACCGCCCGGACCAGCCGGCGAGGAACGGGCCCGCCATCGCCGCGGCGGCGGCCGCCGCCAGGTCGCGGGCCTCTCGCGGCTGGCCCGCGGCCAGCCGCCGGCGGGCCTCGGCCAGACCGCTCTCGGCCTCCTCCAGGTCGACGGCCAGATCGACGCCGGCCGGCATCGCGACCGCGTAGCGGCCGCCGGTGCGGACCAGCGGGTCGAACCCCTCGCCTGCCTCGGGCCCGAGGGCGGTGACCAGCGCCGCCCGGCACCGGCTGACGTACGTCCGCAGCGCCGAGGCCCAGGTCTTGGGGAGCCCGTCGGGCCACAGCAGGTCCGCCAGGCCGTCACGGTCGAGGCCGCCGACCCGTTCGAGCACCAGCGCGGCCAGCACCACCCGCTCCGGGCCGGCCAGCGGGCCCGGGCGGTCGCCGGCCCCGGGCGGGGGCGACCGGTGCAGGGTGACGTCGCCGATCAGCGTGATGTGGAGTCGCACCGTCCCCGTTCTCTCTCGCGAACGCGGAGAGTTTGCACCCCGAACGTCCTGGTCGCCAGGCCTACAGTCGACACGTATGTCCCGCCATTTGCGATCCGTTTGCGCCCACCGGCGCATCATGCACCTCAACGGAAGCGACGAGATGCTCAGTCCCAGGCAGATGATCGCGGCGGATGATCGTGGCGGGAACCGATGAGCGCAAGTCGCCATCCGGCGATGGGCCGGCCTGCGGCGGGGCCGGCCCACTCGCGCGGCTCGGGAAGGTTGCCATGGAGGGGGAAGGTCGTGAGGTCGGGGATCGTGGAACGCAGGGGGACGAGGTGACCGCCCGATCGGCGCCGGTCCTGGCGCGCCCGCTGCACCGGCTGCGCGAGCGCTACGACGTGGTCGTGGTGGGCTCGGGCTACGGCGGCGCGATCGCCGCCTCCCGGCTGGCGCGGGCCGGCCGCTCGGTCTGCGTGCTCGAGCGGGGCCGCGAGATGCACGCCGGCGACTTCCCGTCGACGCTGTTCGACGCCGCGCGCCAGCTCCAGGTCCACCGGGGCGAGCGGCGCCGCCTCGGGTCGGCCACCGGGCTGTTCGACCTGCGCACCGGCCACGACATCAACGTGATGGTGGGCTGCGGCCTCGGCGGCACGTCGCTGATCAACGCCGGGGTGGCGCTGCGCCCGCCCGCCTGGGTCTACGACGACGACCGCTGGCCGGCCGAGCTGCGGGGGGCCGAGCGGGGCCCGGAGCAGCTGGACCCGTACTTCCGGGAGGCCGAGCGCATGCTCGGCTCGACCCCGCTGCCCGAGAGCGTGGTCGAGCCGCCCAAGCTGCACGCGCTGGGGCTGGCGGCCCAGGGCATCGGTGCCCGCGCGGTGCGGCCGCCGATCAACGTCAGCTTCACCGCCGGCCCCAACGCGGCCGGCGTCGAGCAGGCCGCCTGCACCATGTGCGGCGACTGCGTGACCGGCTGCAACCACGGCGCAAAGAACACCGTGGTCATGAACTACCTGCCCGACGCGGTGGCCCACGGGGCCGAGATCTTCTGCGAGGCGGCGGTCCGCACGGTCCAGCCGGCCGATCGCGACGGCGGCCCCCGCTGGACGGTGACGCTGGACGTCGGCGCCGGCGGGCGCCATCGCTTCGGGTCGCCCACCACCTTCGTGTTCGCCGACGTCGTCGTGCTCGCCGCCGGCGCACTCGGCTCCACCGAGATCCTCCTCCGCTCGCGGGCCGAGGGCCTGGCCGTCTCCCCCCGGCTGGGCCAGCGGTTCACGGGCAACGGCGATGTCCTGGCGTTCGCCTACGACGTCACGGGCACGCCGGTCCGGGGCATCGGCCTCGGGCGGCGGACAAGCACGGCCGACAACGGCGTCGGCCCGTGCATCACCGGCATGATCGACCTGACCGGGACCCCCACCCCCGGCAAGGGCCTCCTGGTCGAGGAGGGTGCCATCCCCGGCGCGCTCCGGGCCCTCATGCCCGCGGCGTTCGCCGTCGCGGCCGACATCGACGACGGCGGAACCCCCCTCGCCTTCGCCAGTCGGCTGTGGCGGCGGACGCGCGCGACGGCCGGCGCGGCCCTCGACGCCACCGGCGGTCCGGCCGACCGTTCACTGACCTACCTGGTGATGAGCGACGACGCCAGCGACGGCGAGCTGCGCCTGGAGGGCGACCACGTCCGGGTGGAGTGGCCCGCGGTCGGCGACCTGCCGATCTTCGACCACAACGCCGACGTGCTGCGCAAGCTCACCGCCGCCATCGACGGCGAGCACGTCCCCGACCCGCTCTGGTCGCCGATGCTGCACGAGTCGCTGATCACCGTGCACCCCCTCGGCGGCTGTGCCATGGGCGACGACGGGACCCAGGGCGTCGTCGACCACCGGGGCCGGGTGTTCCGCGACGAGGGCACCGCCGTCCACGACGGGCTGCTCGTGGCCGACGGCGCCATCGTGCCCCGGCCGCTGGCGGTCAACCCCCTGCTCACGATCTCCGCGCTCGCCGAGCGGGCCGTCGCCCTGCTGGCCGCCGACCGGCGCTGGACCGTGCGCACGGGGCCGACGCCCGCGCCGGCCGTCTCGCCCGAGGCGCCGCACCCCGGCCGCCCGGGGATCCGCTTCACCGAGCGCATGGCCGGATGGGCCGGTCCTGCGGCCGCCGGCGAGCCGACGCCGGGCCACTCCACCCGCGGCGTTCCGGTCGCCGCCGCCCTCGCCGGCGCCGAGCGGGGCGAGGCGGACGGCACCCGCATCGAGTTCGTCCTCACGATCGACGTCGACGACCTGCCGGCCATGCTGGCCGACCCCGCGACGCCGGGTCGGCTCAGCGGGACGGTGATCGCGCCGGTCCTGTCCCCGAGGCGCCTGCGGGTGGTCGACGGGTCGTTCTGCCTCGCCCAGGAGGACCCGACCCACGTCGACACGTGGCACATGCGCTACTCGATGCGGCTGGTGGCCGACGACGGCCGGCGGTTCCTCTTCGACGGCACGAAGATCCTCCAGGACCGGGCCGGCCTCGACGCCTGGGGCGACACGACGACGCTGTACGTCACCCTGCAGGACGAGGCCGGGGGGGCGATTGCCGCCGGCGTCATGCACATCTCGCCGGGGGACTTCGCCCGCCAGCTGTCGACGATGCGCATCACCGGCGTGGACGGCCGGCTCGAGCGGGCGCGCTGGCTCGCCCGCTTCGGCAAGCGCTTCGCCCGGTCGCTGTGGACCGTCTACGGGTCGCTCGACGACGTGGCCCGCTTCCCCGCCCGCCCCGCGGCGCCGGTCCCCCTCGGCGGCGCGGGCCGGCGGCGCCTGCGCCTGCCGGCCCCGGAGCCCCGGTGGTGCGACGGGTCCGGCCGCTGGCACGAGGGCTCCGAGGTCGGCCGCGACGCCTGGCTGCGTCTCACGCGCTACGAGGGCGGCCGGCGCGGCCCGGTCCTGCTGGCGGCCGGCTTCGGCATGTCGGCGACCTCGTTCCTGCTCGACACCGTGCGCACCAACCTGGCCGAGCACCTTGTCGAGGGCGGCTACGACGTCTGGCTGTTCGACTACCGGGCGAGCATCGACCTGCCGTCGTCGGAGACCGAGTTCACGCTCGACGACATCGCCACCCGCGACTGGCCGGCGGCCGTCGCCGAGGTGCGGCGGGTCACCGGCGCGGGCAGCGTCCAGGTGGTCGGGCACTGCGTCGGCTCCGCGTCGCTGCTGATGGCGCTGGGCGCCGGGCTGAGCGACGTCCGCTCGGCCGTGTGCATGCAGTTCCCGGCCCACCCGGCGCCGCCGTACCTGACGCTGGCCAAGTCGACCTTCAAGGTCGACCGGGCGCTGGCCTGGGCCGGGCTGCGCAAGGTGCAGCCGCTGACCGGCGTGAACGTGCCCAACACCGCCCTCGACATGGCGCTACGGGTGCTGCCGATGCCCCGGGCCGAGCGCTGCGGCAAGGCGCTGTGCCGGTGGATCAACGCCATCTACGGCTGCACCCACGCCCACGACCAGATCGACGACGCCACCCACGACCACCTCGACGACCTGTTCGGGGTCGGCAGCATGTCCGGGCTGCACCACCTGAGCCTCATGATGCAGCGTCGCCTGCTGGTCGACGCCCACGGCCGCGAGGTCTACACACGTCACCCCGAGCGGCTGCGCCTGCCGATCCTGCTGGTCCAGGGCGAGCGCAACTACATTTTCCACCCCGAGGGCAGCGTGCGGACCCTGCGCTGGCTCCAGACGGCCAACGAGCCGTCGCTGTACGAGCGCCTGGTGCTGCCGGGCTACGCCCACCTCGACGCGTTGATCGGGCGGGACGCGGCCGACGACGTCTTCCCCCACCTCAGCGGGCACCTGGACCGCTTCAACCACTGAGCGCCGGGTGCGGGGGCGGGAGCGCCTCAACCCCTAGCTCCGCGGCGAGCGCCCGGCTCTCGGCGTCCAGCTCGGTGGCGCGGCCCGCGTCGCCCCGCCCACCGCGCTCGGCCAGCACGTTGGCCAGCCACGCGCCGGACAGCGCGGCCCACGGGCGGGCGCCGATCACGCGGTGGCGCTCCAGCGCCTGGCCCAGGTGGTCGACGGCGTCGTCGTGGCGGCCGACCACCGTGTCGAGCACGCCGACATGGTGGTCGACCGCGCCGAGGAAGGCCGCGTGGCCCAGCACGCAGTTGCGGCCGCTGTAGGGGAGCAGGGCGGCGTGCGCCGCCGCGGCCCACGCCTCGTCGCCGGCGGCCACCGCGCCGACCGCGGCGCCGACCACCGCGACCAGCCAGGTGAAGCTGCGGTCGAAGGCGGCGAGGTCCTCGACCGGGTGGATCCGCAGGGACTCCTGGGCGCCGGCCGTGTCGCCCACCCCTGCCAGCGCCCAGGTCCGCACGCCCCACGTGTCGAGGGCGTCGGGGTCGAGCTGGATGCCGGCATCGAGCACCGGGAGGATCTCGGGCAGCCGGCCCTGGAGCCACAGCGAGACGAAGACCTGGGCGAAGTAGATCGTCAGCACCTGCGGGTGCCCGGTTCGCTCCAGGCGCTGCCGGAGCTCGTCGGCCTGGGCCTCGCCTGCGGCGAACCGGCCCTCGAGGATCGCCCACATGACCTGCCACATGGTCGCCAGCCGCAGGTGGTCGGGGTGGCGGACCGTGTCGGCCAGGCCGGCGAAGCGCTCGGCGAGGTCGCGGGCGGCATCGTGGGCGCCCACGGTGAACAGTGCGTGGACCCGGGCCCGCGCCCCTGGAGCACCACGTCGGCGTCGCCGGTCTGCTCGCCGATGCGGATGACCTCGGCGCCCATCTCCAGGTGGTCCTCGACGTCGTCGGGTCCGTCGACCGCCAGCATCCGCGAGCACAGCACCGAAGCCAGGACGACCGGGGCGTCGAGCCGCCGGGCCATCGCCTCGGCCTCGGCGGCGAGCACCAGGCGCTCGTCGTGGCCGGCGTCGGCGTAGATGACGTGGGCGAGACGGGCCAGCGTCAGCGCCAGCGCCCGGCTGTCGCGGGGCGGCAGTAGCAGGCGGGCCTGTTCGAGCAGCGCCCGGGCGGTCGGGTTGGGCGGCGGCACGGCGGGGAGGCGACCGCCGTAGCCGAGAGCGGCCCGCACGAACAGGTCCGCGCGGCCGAGGCGCTGAGCCAGATCGGCCGCCTCCAGGTCGCGGCGGTCACGGGCGGCGAACTCGCCGGCTCGGTCGTGGGCGTCGGCCGCCTCGAGCCGGATCTCGCAGGCGGTGTCCGCCGTCGTATCGAGGCCGCCGTCGGGCGGGAACCGGTCGAGGACGTCGACGGCCCGGGTCAGGAACCACACGGCGTTCTCGAACGCGGTCTCCCGCCGGGCATGGTCGGCGGCCGCCCGCGCCCAGCGCACGGCCCGCCCTGCGGTGGCCGCGTCGGCCGAGACCAGCAGGTGGTGGGCGATCTCGGCGGCCGGCGCGCCCTCGCCTCCGTGGTTGCGGTCGGCCAGGGCCTCGCCGATGCGCCGGTGGAGGGCCATGGACCGGTCGCTGGCCAGCTCGTCCTGGAGAGCCCGCCGCACGACCGCGTGCGTGAACGCCACCCGGCGCTCGCCGACGTCGCGCACCACCCCGGCCCGGGTGGCGTCGTCGAGCTGGTTGCGCACGTCGAGCGGGCGGACGTCCACCACCGCGGACAGCACGTCCAGCGGGAACTCCTCGCCGATGAGCGAGGCCGCGCCCAGGACGTCGGTCACGCCGGGCGCCAGCCGCGACAGCCGCCAGTGGACGACGTCGTGGACCCGGGCCGGCAGGCGCTCCCGCACCTGGCGCAGTGCGGCCGCGGGGTCGTCCGGGTCGAGCCCGGCCAGGATCTCGTGCACGTACAGCGGGTTGCCCGCCGTCTCCGCCGCCAGCCAGCCGCTGACCTCGGCCTCGTCGTCGTCGACCGGCCGACCGATGGCCCGCACCACGAGCTCGGTCACCGCGTCGGGGTCGAGGCCCGCGACCTCGATCCGCTCGACGTCGACGCCGGCCAGCGAGCCGAGCGCGTGGAGGGGCCCCAGCTCCTCGGCGTCGCCGTCGCGGCGGGTGAGGACGACGAGCAGGGGGTCGGCCGGCGGGGCGTCGAGGATGTGGCGCAGCAGCATGAGCGACGAGCGGTCGGCCCACTGCAGGTCGTCGAGCACGAGCAGCAGCGGCCGGCGGTCCGCGATGGCCCCGAGCCACTCGCGCACGGCGTCGAACAGGCGTAGGCGCTCGGCCTCGGGGTCCTCGGCCAGCGGCGGGCGCACGCCGCCGATGTGGGCCGCGATCTCCGGCAGCAGCCGGGCGACCTCGTCGGCCCGGACCGACAGGTCGGCGCGCAGCAGGGCGCGGGGCAGGCGGCCGCGTAGGTGCCGAGCGCCTCGCGCAGGGCCTGGTAGGGGGCGAGGCCCTCCTCGTCCCACCGGCCGTAGAGGACGATGCCGCCGCCCGCGTGGACCCGCAGTGCCAGCTCCGCGGCGACCGTCGTCTTGCCTATGCCGGGGTCGCCGGCCAGGACGACCACGCGCCGCTCGCCGGCCAGCGCTGCGGCCCAGGCGGCCTCCAGCCGGGCGAGCTGCTCCTCGCGCCCGATCATCACCCGGGTGGCGGCCCGCCGGGCCCACCCCAGGTTGGAGGCGGCCGCGTCGTCGTCCGGTCCCCGGACGCCCGGTCCGGTGCGCAGCTCGTAGACCCGCTCGGGGCGCTGCGGGCCGAGGGCCACGACGCCCCGGTCGACCAGCTCGGCGCCCGGCGGCAGCGTGTGGTGGACCATGACGGCGGTGGAGGCGGTCATCAGGACGGCGGCATCGCCCGCCACCTCGGCGAGGGCGTCGACCCGGTCGCGGGCCGGGCCCGAGACCTCGCCGTCCTGCGCGACGGCCTCTCCGGTCGACAGCCGCATCCGGGGCACGCCGCGCCCGGCCGACGAGGCGCCGGCCAAGCGGAGCACGGCGTTGGCCGCGTCGCTGGCGAACGGGAACGCGGCCACGACCGTCGCATCGCCGTTGGTCACCGCCGTGGCGCCGGCCTCGCCCGCGACCGTGCGCAGGCGCGCGGCGTCCGGGTCGTGGGGGCCGATGTCGATACGAAGGACCGTCAGGACCTCGGGCACGGGCGTTCTCGGTGATGCGTCGGCGGCCTTGTGATGCGCCCCGGCGCACCACGCGTTGCGACTCTACGACCAGCGCCCGTGGCGTGGTGCGGTGAACCCGACGTCAGATCGCGCTCGGGACCATCGCCTCGATGAGGGCCGGGCCCGGCGTGCGCAGTGCCCGGGCGAGCTGGTCGCTCATCTCCTCGGCGGTGGTGGCCCGCGTCGGCGGGCACGCCGAGGCCCTCGGCGATCGCGACGAAGTCGATGTCCGGTCGGGACAGGTCGAGCAGGTCGCGCGCCTTGGGCCCGGGCTCGTCGGCGCCGACGCGGTCGAGCTCCATGTTGAGCACCGCGTACGACCGGTTGTTGAACACGACCGTGACGACGTCGAGCGACTCGCGCGCCTGGGTCCACAGCGCCTGGATCGTGTAGAGCGCGCTGCCGTCGGCCTCGAGGCTGAGCACCTTGCGGTCGGGGGCGGCGACGGCCGCGCCGGTGGCGACCGGGAGGCCCTGGCCGATGGCCCCGCCGGTCAGGCACAGCCAGTCGTGCGGCGGCGCGCCGGCGGTCATGCCCGGGGTGAACAGGCTCGACGTGTTGGCCTCGTCGGACACGATCGCGCCCTCGGGCAGCAGCGCCGCCACGGCCTGGGCCACCGCCTGGGCGTTCAGCTCGCCGCTCGGCGGGTCGGGGACGGCGGCGGGCTGGCGCGTGGCGCCGTCGGCCGGGGCGCCGACGACCTCGGCCAGCGCCTCCAGCGCGGCGATCGCCTCGCCGCCGTGGCCGGCCAGCTCGTGGACCTCGCAGCCGTCCGGCACGAGGTAGCTGGCCTTGCCGGGGTAGGCGAAGAAGCTGACCGGCGCCTTGGAGTCGACCACGATCAGGTGGGCGAGCCCGGCGAGCTGATGCTGCGCGAACTCGGCCAGGTAGGCGAGCCGGTCGATCGGCGGGAGCCCCGCGCCCCGCTGCAGCCGGGTGGGGAACGTCTCGGCCAGCATGCGGGCGCCGGTGGCGTTGGCGACGCGGCTGGCGGCGACCAGCCCCTCGGCCAGCAGCGCGGCGCCGCCCAGCAGGAAGCCGCACGGCTCGCCCGAGCGCAGCGCCTTGGCCACGGCGTCGACGGCGTCGGCGTCGACCGGGTCGGGGCCCCGGGGTGGGATCGGATCGGCCACGACGCCGCCCGGCGACCAGCTGGCGTCGGCGGCCAGGATCAGCGTGGCGACCTCGCCCGGGGGACCGGCGGCGGCCGCCACCGCCTCGGCCGCGTCCCGCCCGACGTCGGCCGGCGTGTGCGACCACCGGACCCAGGGCGACACGTTGCGGGCCACGGTCTCGATGTCCGATTCGAGCTGGGCGTCGTAGCGCTTGTGGTAGGTGGCGTGGTCGCCGACGATGTTGACGATCGGCACCCGGCCCTTGCGGGCGTTGTGCAGGTTGGCGAGGCCGTTGCCGAGCCCCGGCCCCAGGTGCAGCAGGGTCGCGGCCGGCTTGCCGGCGATGCGGGCGTAGCCGTCGGCCGCCCCGGTGGCGACGCCCTCGAACAGGGCGAGGACCGCCCGCATCTCGGGCACAGAGTCGAGGGCGGCCACGAAGTGCATCTCGGACGTGCCGGGGTTGCTGAAGCACGTGTCCACCCCGCTGGCGACGAGGGTGCGGACGAGCGAGCGGGCGCCGTTCATCTCGGTGTCGGTCACGGGTGCAGCTCCGCGGGGTCGAGGTCGGGGTCGTGGGCGGCGTCGGCGCCGATGACCTTGCCGGGGTTGAGGATGCCGTGGGGGTCGAACGCGGCCTTGATGCGCCGCATCAGGGCGATCTTGGCCGGGTCCTCCAGCTCGAGGAAGTACTTGGCCTTCTCGGTTCCGAGGCCGTGCTCGCCGGAGATGGCGCCGCCGAGCGCCATGCCGGTCGCGAACAGCTCGCGCATGATCCGGCCCCGGGCCTCGGCGTCGCGCTGGAACACCGCCATGTGGACGTTGCCGTCCCCGGCGTGCCCGCAGCCGGCGATCCAGGCCTGGTGCTCGGACGCGATCTCGCCGACCCGGCGCATGAAGTCGGGCACCGACGCCCGGGGGACGACGATGTCGATGATGTCGTCGGCGCCGTTCGCCTTGCCGACCCAGAACGCCTTCTCCCGGGCGTCGATCAGGCCGGCGGCGGCCCCGGGCGGGAGGACGTAGACGTCGATGGCGCCCAGCTCGTGGAGCTGGGTGGCGAGCGCGTGGGTGTCGGCGTCGAGCCGGTCGGCGTGGGTGTTCTCCAGCGCCACGACCAGGTAGGCGGCCGCGGTGTCCTTGACCTCGGCGGGGATCCCGAGGTCGATGCCGACGAACGCGGTCGCCGCCGCCAGCGTCAGCATGTCGATGTATTCGAGGATCAGCGGCCCGACGCCGCTGCGGACGACGGCCGGCACTGCGCTGGTCACCTCGTCGAGCGAGGCGAACGGGGCGAGCACGGTCGAGGAGTGGGGCAGCCGGGGGTAGAGCTTGAGCGTCGCCTGGGTGACGAGCGCCAGGGTCCCCTCGGAGCCGACGACCAGCTGGGTCAGGTCGTAGCCGGTCGACAGCTTGACGACCTTGCCCCCGCAGCGGATCACCTCGCCCGTGGGGAGCACCGCCTCCAGGCCGACGACGTGGTGGCGGGTCACGCCGTACTTCACGGCCCGCATGCCGCCCGCGTTGGTGTTGACGTTGCCGCCGAGGCTGGCGCTGTACTCGCCGGGGAACACCGGGTAGACGAGCCCGAGCGGGGCCAGGGCCGCGTCGAGCTGGTCGAGCCGGACGCCGGGCTCGACGACGGCCATGAAGTTCTCGGTGTCGATCTCGACGATGCGGTCCATCCGCTCGAACGACACGACGATGCCGTCGCGCCGGGGCGTGCAGCCGCCGGACAGCCCGGTGCCGGCACCGCGGGCCGTGACGGGGATGCGGTGCTCGTCGGCGACGCGCAGGAGGGCGGCCACCTGCTCGGTCGTCTCCGGCCGGACGACCGCCAGGGGCCGCACCGCGGCGGCGCTCAGCGCCTCGTCGTGGCCGTAGTCGTCGCCGGCGGCCTCCCCCTCGCTGACGCGGTCGGCGCCGACGGCATCGGCGAACAGGCGAACGACCTGACTGGCGTCGAGCCCCATGGCCGCGACCCTACGCCCTCGCTGCTGGGCCCGCCCGGGGCCGCCCGGGATCGGTTTTCACGCGGAAGTGGTCGCCACAGCGACCACTTCCGCGTAGAAAACGCGAGTCACGGGGCCGGGAGGCCGAAGGCGACCAGTTGGCCGTCGCCGGTGGCGACGAGGATCCGGCCGCTCTCGTAGACGGCCGAATGGCCGACGCTGGTCGTCCCGGCGTTCAGCGGGTAGCTGGCGATCGGCGAGCAGGTCGCGGCGCCGCAGCCGTGGAGCGCAAGTGTGACCAGGTGGCCGTCGTCCGTGACGACGTACGCGACGTCGCCGACGACCGTCGGAGCGTTGTAGACCGGGCCGACGGTCGCCCGCCAGAGTGGGGCGCACGTCGCCTGGCCGCAGCCTGCGGCGGAGAACGCCATCAGCTCGCCGAGGCCCGTGCCGATGAGGATCGTGTCGCCGGCAACGGTGGGCGGCGTGAGCGAGAAGAACGATTGGTTCGGGACCGTGGCGGTGAAGCGGACGCTGCCCGTGGCGGCGTCGAGCACCGCGATCTGGCTGGTCTGGCCGGCGACGCCGTAGACGGCGGCGTCGCTGCCCAGCGCGGCGGGGCCGCTGAGCGAGCCCGGCAGGCTCGTCGTCCAGTCGGGCGGGCAGTACGCCGATCCGTCGCCCGCCAGGTGGCCGGGAGTGGCGCACGGCGTTCCGTTCCATCCCACCGCCGAGCTGCCGGCTTCCCACACGAGGTGGTCGCCGGCGAGGGCGAAGTCGGAAAACGTGTATCCGCCGAACTGGATCCCGACCGAGGCCCGGATGCCCCGCCAGTCGACATACGCCTCGCCGATCGCTATGCCGGTGGAGAAGTCGAAGGAATCGGCCTGGGTCACGAGGCCGTCGTCGTCCGCGAAGTCGGTCCCCGTGTAGAAGCCCGACACGAGCGGCTGGGCGAGCCCGCCGGTGGCGGGCACGAGGTGGGCGACGCCTCCGGGCCGCAACGTGGCGGAGCTCCTGGTCCCGCTCCATCCCGCGACCAGCTCGCCGTCCTGGTAGATCGGCGGGAGGAGCCCGATCCCCAGGCCGTCGTCGGGGCTCGTCAGCGTCCGCGTGTACTGGACCTCGCCGGTGGACGCGGACAGCCGGGAGACTGTCCCCACCCCCGTGGTGACGTACACGTCGTCGCCGAACACGACCGGCTCGTTCACGCCTGGCCCGAGGCCGGTGGCCCGCCACAGCTCGACCAGCTGGTCGGCGTCGGCCGTGGTGATCGTCGTGTCACCGGCGATGTAGCGGTTGCGGCCGGCGTTGAAGCCGTGCTGCAACCAGCACCCCGACGCGACCAGCGACAGCACCGCGCCGAGCGCGGCGACGCGCAAGGCCGAACCACTCCGTGATCCCCGCATTCCCCATTTCTACGCGGAATCGGTCGCCCTGGCGACCGATTCCGCGTAAACTGCCATGACCCGACTCACCCATGACGAGGCCGAGGCCCGCCTGGTCGACGCCCCCGGGTGGGGCATCGTCGACGGGGCCCTGCACCGCGAGCTCGAGTTCCGCAACTTCGTCGAGGCCTTCGGGTTCATGGCGATGGTGGCGCTCGAGGCCGAGAAGCTGAACCATCACCCGGACTGGTCGAACGCCTGGAACCGGGTGGTGATCGACATCTCCAACCACGCCGAGGGCGGCATCTCCGACGTGTGCTTCACGCTGGCCGCGGCGATCAACCTGGCGCTGGGGGAGTAGCCGTCAGGACGTCGACTCGTCGAGGCCCTGGAGCAGCGTGTTCCAGGACAGCGTGGCGCACTTGATGCGCACGGGGAACTTCACGACGCCCCGGAGCGCCTCCAGGTCGCCGAGCTTGACCTCGGCGCCGCCGGACTCGGACGGCTCGCCCGAGCCGTTGCCGCCCGCGCCCTCGGTCTCGCCGTCGAGCGCCTGCTCGTGGATCGACATCATGCCCTTGAACGCCCGCGACAGCGCCCGGACCTCGTCGAGCGAGCGGCCCTTGACCGCGGACGACATCATCGACGCCGACGACTGGCTGATCGAGCAGCCCTGGCCGCCGATGCGGATGTCGCGCACCACGTCGCCATCGATGTCCAGGTAGAGGACGATCTCGTCGCCACACAGCGGGTTGAAGCCCTCGACCCGGGTGGCGGGCGGCGCGCTCGAGCTCGCCCCGGTTCCGGGGGTTGCGATAGTGGTCGAGGATGATCTCTCGGTAGAGGTCTTCGAGGCCGGGCATGCGGGTCGCGATCCTATCGGCGGTCAGGACGAGCCGAAGAAGTCCCCGGCCGCGGCGATGGCGTCGCCGAGCGCGTCGACGTCGGCTTCGTCGTTGTAGACGTAGAGCGAGGCCCGGGCCGTGGCCGCGACGCCCAGCTCGCGCATCAGCGGCTTGGCGCAGTGGTGGCCGGCCCGGACGCACACGCCGTGCTCGTCGAACACCTGGGTGAGGTCGTGGGGGTGCAGGTCGCGGTAGGTGAACGACAGGACGCCGCCCCGCTCGTCGGGCGCCGCCGGCCCGTGGATGACCAGGTCCGGGCCGAACCGCTCGGCGAGCGTGCGCAGCGCGTAGCCGGTCAGGGTCACCTCGTGGGCGCGCACCGCCGCCATCCCGAGGCCGGTCAGGTAGTCGACCGCGGCGCCCAGGCCCACCGCCTCGGCGATCGGCGGCGTGCCGGCCTCGAACTTCCACGGCAGCTCGTTGGGCGTGAAGCCCTCCTTGGTGACGTTGAGGATCATCTCGCCGCCGGTCAGGAACGGCGGCGTTGCGTCGAGGATCGTCTCGGTGCCCCACAGCACGCCGATGCCGGTGGGGCCGCACATCTTGTGGCCCGTGAAGGCGACGAAGTCCGCGCCCCAGGCCTGCACGTCGGTCGCCACGTGCGGGACGTGCTGGCTGGCGTCGACCACCGCGATGGCGCCGGCGTCGTGGGCCGCCCGCACCAGCCGCTCGACCGGCAGCAGCGTGCCGAGCACGTTGGACATGGCGGCGAACGACACGATCTTGGCGCCGTCGACCAGCCGGTCGAGGTCGGTCAGGTCGAGGTGGCCGTCGGGCCCGAGCGGGATCCAGCGCAGCTCGATGCCCAGCTCGGCGACCAGCTGGTGCCAGGGGACGATGTTGGCGTGGTGCTCGAGCTCGGTGATGACCACCGGGTCGCCGGTCCGCAGGTTGGCCCGGCCCCAGGCCTTGGCCACCAGGTTGAGCGCCTCGGTGGCGTTCTTGCCGAAGCAGACCTCGCGGGGCGAGGCGGCGCCGATGAAGTTGGCCACCTTGGCCCGGGCACCCTCCAGCGCGGCGGTCGCCTCCTCGGCGATCAGGTAGGTGCCCCGGTGGACGTTGGCGTTGCTCTGCTCGTAGAAGCGGTCGATCGCGTCGAGCACCGGCCGGGGCTTCTGCGACGTGTTGGCCGAGTCGAGGTAGACCAACCGGCGGCCGCGCACCACGCGCTCGAGGATGGGGAAGTCTTTCTTGACCCGCTCGACGTCGAGGGGATCGGTGGTGGCGGTCACGTCGTTGTCACCTCGGCCACTGTCGGGGTCCGCCAGGCGTCGTAGCCCTCGTTCTCGAGCCGCTCGGCGAGCTCGGGGCCGCCGCTGGCGACGATGCGGCCGTCGATGAGGATGTGGACCCTGTCGGGTTGCAGGTAGTTGAGCAGGCGCTGGTAGTGCGTGATGGCGAGGACGCCCAGTTCGGGGCGCTCCCTCCGGACCTCATCGACACCCCGGGCCACGACCTTGAGCGCGTCGATGTCGAGGCCCGAGTCGGTCTCGTCCAGCACGGCCAGCTCGGGCTCGAGGATCGCCATCTGCAGGATCTCGTTGCGCTTCTTCTCGCCGCCGGAGAAGCCCTCGTTCAGGTAGCGGTCGGCGAAGGTCGGGTCCATGTCGAGGCGCTGCATCCACTCCATGATCGCCAGGCGCAGCTCGAGCACCGACAGGTCGATGCCCTTGCGGGCCGACAGGGCCTGGCGCAGGAAGTTGATCACCGAGACCCCGGGAATGGCCTGAGGGTACTGGAAGGCCAGGAAGACACCGGCCTTGGCGCGGACGTCGGTGTCCCACGCCGTGATGTCGTCGCCCCGGAACAGGATGCGGCCGCCCGTGACCTCGTAGTCGGGGCTGCCCAGCAGCGTGTTGGCCAGCGTCGACTTGCCGGAGCCGTTGGGGCCCATCGAGCGCGTGGACCTCGCCCGCACCGACGGTCAGGTCGACGCCACGCAGGATCTCGCCCTCGAGCCCCGCGGCGCGCACGTGCAGGTCCTCGATCTGGAACAGGGGGGCCGCTGCCATGGGGTCAGTCTATTCGCACTACGCGGATAGGAGAAATGCCTGTCGCCGCCGAGAACCCGAGGGATAAGGTCCCGTCGATGGTCTCCTCGGCGACGCCTCCGGGCCGCCTCGTCACGCTCGTCGAGGGGGCCTCGTTCTGCGTGTCGGGCCCCGACGGCGACCTGGACGCCGACCGCACCGCGGGCGCCGCGGGCCTGTACGTCGCCGACCGCCGGGTGCTCTCGCGGTGCGTGCTGCGGGTCAACGGGCGGCCACCGGAGCCCGTCGACCACGGGCTCGACGACCCGGCGGCCGCCTGCTTCGTGAGCCGGGCGTCCGGGGGCGGGCCGATCATCCTGCGCCGGCGAACGTTGGGCCCGGGCCTGCGCGAGGACATCGACGTACGCAACCCGGGCGACGAGCCCACCTACGTCGAGGTCGCGATCGAGCTGGCCGCCGACATGGCGCCGGTGGCGGCGGCCCGCGAGGGCGGCGCCCACCTCGACCTCGACCCGGTCGAGCCGGCGGGCGAGCCGGGGGAGATCCTTCTGGTCCGGGGCCGGGGCACCGCCCGGATCGGCTGCCGGATCAGCGCCAGCCCGCCGGCGATCACCGAGGGTGCGACCCTGCGGTGGGAGGCGATCGTGCCGCCCCGCAGCTCGCGGGTCCTGACCCTGGCCGTGTCCCCGATCTCCGGTGGCGCCGAGCAGGTGCCGGCCACGGTGCTGGGCGAGGCCGGGCGCAGCGAGTCGTCCCGGCGGCTGGCCCGCTGGCAGCGGGCGGTCCCCCGGGTGGCGAGCGACCACCCGGGTCTGGCGGCGGCGGTCCGCACGAGCGCCCGGGACCTGGGCGCCCTCCAGGTCCTCGACCCCGACTACCCCGGCCGGGTGGTCGTGGCGGCCGGTGCGCCGTGGCACCTGATGCTGGCCGGACGGGATGCCCTGCTCAGCGGGTGGATGAGCCTGATCGTCGACCCCGAGCTGGCGCTCGGCACGCTGGAGACGCTGGCGCGCTTCCAGGGCGAGGAGGTCGACGACCGCACCGAGGAGCAGCCGGGCCGCATCCTGGCGCGGCTCCGGTTCGGCCCAGAGGGGTTCGGTACCGGCCCGGGTGCGGGGCCCGGCGCCATCAGCTACGGGGCGGTCGACACGACGCCGCTGTTCGTCATGCTCCTGGGCGAGCTGCGGCGCTGGGGGCTGTCTCACGAGGTGGTCGACCGCCTGCTCGTCCACGCCGACCGGGCGCTCGACTGGATCGTCACCCACGGCGACCGGGACGGCGACGGCTACGTCGAGTACCGACGCGCCACCGACCGGGGCGAGCGCCACCAGGCGTGGAAGGACTCGGCGACGCCGATCCGCTTCCCGGACGGGAGTGTCGCCGCCGGACCGCTGGCGGTGGCCGAGGTGCAGGGCTACGCGTACGCCGCGTACACGGCCCGCGCCCACTTCGCGTCCGAGGTCGGCGACGAGGAGACGGCGGAGGCGTGGCGCTCCCGGGCGGCGGCGCTGAAGGCGGCGTTCAACCGCGACTTCTGGGTCGAGCAGGCAGGCTGGTTCGCCCTGGCCCTCGACGGCGACAAGCACCAGGTCGCGGCACTGGCGTCCAACGTCGGCCACTGCCTGTGGACGGGCATCGTCGAGGAGGACAAGGCCGCGGTCGTGGTCAAGCACCTTCTCTCGGACGATCTGTTCTCGGGCTGGGGCCTGCGCACGCTGGGCGCGTCGATGGGCGGATTCGACCCGCTGGGGCCCCACACGGGCGCGGTCTGGCCCCACGACAGCGCCATCTGCGCCGCCGGCCTGGTCCGCTACGGCTACGTGGAGGAGGCCCACCGGATCGTGCTGGCCCAACTGGAGGCCGGCCTGGCCGGCGGTGGCGGCGGCCGGCTCCCGGTGGTGGCGGGCTTCGACCGCGAGGACGTCCGCGGCCCGATTCGCCTGCCGGACGCCTGCGAGACCCGGGCGCTGTCGGCGGCGGCCCCGCTGCTCCACCTGCGGTCGCTGCTGCGGCTCGACCCGTGGGTGCCGCAGGGCAAGCTGTGGCTGTCGCCGGTGCTCCCCCCGGACATCCGCCGCCTCCGGGTCGAGCGCATACCGCTGGTCGGCGGCACGGCCACGGTGACGGTCGAGGACGACCGGGTCGAGGTCGAGGACCTCCCGCCCGACCTCGACCTCGTCGCCGGGCCCCGGGACCCCTGACCGCTCGCCGCAAACGATCAAACGACAACGAGGCTGGTTAGGAGGCCGCCGGGGGCGGCCTCTTTGGTGATTGTGGGGCGGTCGGGTGGGCGTCAAGGACAAGCTCGCTGCGCTCGGCCGCCTGCGGCGGCTCCTTGACCCCCACCCGACCGCCTTTTCCACGCACGGTGGCCATGGGGAGCCCCGGTTCGGGGGTCTTTTCGTTTTGCCCCCTGAAACGGTCGCCATAGCGACCAGTTCGGGGGGCAGTTTCCCGTGCAAGGACTTTCCGCCGGTAAACCAACGGTGTAAGGGTCACCGTGAGTGCCAAAAGGGCGGTCGGGGCGGGGTCAAGGAGCCCCGAAGGGGCCCGGCGAAGCCGGCTTGTCCTTGACGCCGACCCGAGCGCCCCCACCATCGCCAAAGAGGCCGCCCCCGGCGGCCTCCTAACCGGCCTCGTTTGTCGTTTGGTCGTTGGCGTTTCCGCCGGCGGCGGCGCGGCGGTTGGCGACGCCCCACCCTCTCGCTAATGTTTACTTAGACAGTCGGATTAATCGATTTAGTGGGTTGGCCGAGGAGGGGTCGTGCGGCGACTGATGGTGTTCGCGATGGCCGGGCTCATCGGGCAGCTCGTGGACGGGGCGCTGGGGATGGCCTTCGGCGTGACCACCAGCACCGTCCTGCTCTCGAACGGGTTCTCGCCCGCGGTCGCCTCCGCCAGCGTGCACCTCGCCGAGGTCGGCACCACGTTCACCTCCGGGCTCTCGCACTGGCGCTTCGGGAACGTGTCGTGGCGGCTCGTCGGGCGGATCGGGGTGCCCGGGGCCATCGGGGCCTTTGCCGGGGCCACCGTGCTCACCTCGCTCACCGGGCCCTGGCTGAAGCCGGGCGTCGCCGTCGTGCTGTTCGGCCTCGGCACGCTCGTGATCGTGCGGTCCTACCGCGGCGACCTGCGGGGCGAGCGGCACGATCCCGGGCACCTGCGGACGCGGCTCCTGGCGCCGCTCGGGCTGTCCGCCGGGTTCCTCGACGCCGTCGGCGGGGGCGGCTGGGGGCCCGTGGCCACGCCGACGCTGCTGGCCGCCGGGCGGGTGCACCCCCGCTACGTGATCGGGTCCGTGTCGGCCGCGGAGCTGCTCGTGACGCTCGCCGCGAGCGCCGGCTTCCTCCTCGGGCTCGGTACCCAGGGCATCGAGGCGCCGCTCGTGATCGCCCTGCTGGTCGGCGGCGTCATCGCCGCGCCGTTCGCCGCCTTCCTCGTGCGCCACGCCGACGCCTCCGTCATGGGGGTCGTCGTGGGCACCCTCCTGCTGATCGTCAACGCCCGCACGCTGCTGCTCGAGCTCGACGTGCCAGGGCCCGTCCGGCTGCCCGTCGTCCTCGCCATCGCCGCCGTGGGCGCCAGCCTGACCCTGCGGATCCAGCGGCACGGCCGCTCGCTGGCCCCGGAGCCGGCCCCCGCGTTGGAGCCGGTCGCCGTCGCGGACTGACGGCTTCCCTGCGTTTGTCCCCTGAAGTGGTCGCCAGAGCGACGGCGGATTCTGAGGATCACTGCAACAGCTGGGCGAGTCGGAGACGATTCGACTCGATCGGGAGGGTGTGTGGTGGGGAATGCGAATAGTGGCCGGTATCCGCGGCTGACGCCGGAAGACCGGAAGCGGATCATCGGGCTTGTCGCGGATGGGATGCGTGCGGTGGACGTGGCCGGGAGGTGGCCGGGTCGGCGTCGTTCGTGCAGCGGGTGATCCGCGAGGTGGGTGGGGTGGCTCGCCGGTTGGACTGGGATCCGTCGCTGACGCGGTCGTCGGCGACGGAGCGGGAGGAGATCCGCTCGGGCCTCGATGGCGGTGACTCGTTCCGGGCCATCGC
This sequence comes from uncultured Acidimicrobiales bacterium, assembly GCA_963830865.1. Lineage (GTDB taxonomy): Bacteria > Actinomycetota > Acidimicrobiia > Acidimicrobiales > VFJN01 > ZC4RG19. The sequence continues at coordinate 878,900 of CAWHNU010000009.1, forward strand.
CGCCCGGCTCGAACGGGCCCCTCGACGATTTCGCGTGAGGTCAACGCCAACGGCGGCCGGGACGCCTATCGCGGGTGGTGGGCTCATCGACGCGCCAGTGACCAGGCACGACGACCGAAGATCGCCAAGCTGGCCGGCTGCCCTCGGCTGCGAGCCCAGGTCGAGACGTGGCTCGAAGAGGAGCTGTGGTCACCGGCGTGCATCTCAGCCCAGTTGCGCATCGAGTTCCCGGACGATCCGATCATGCGGGTGTCGCCCGAGACCATCTACCAGTCCCTTTACGTGCAGGGTCGAGGGGCGCTGCGCAAGGAGCTCGCTGCCTGTCTGCGCACCGGGCGAGCCGTCCGCCGCAACCGCTCCTGTCTCGAGCGTCGCGGCCGGATCCCCGACATGGTCAACATCTCCCAACGCCCTCCCGAGGTCGAGGACCGCGCCGTTCCCGGCCACTGGGAAGGCGACCTCATCATCGGCAAGGACAACGCCTCCGCGGTCGGCACCCTCGTGGAACGCGCCACCCGCACGTGCTGCTCCTGCACCTCGAGGGCGACACACCGCCGAAACTGTCCGCGCCGCGATGACGCCAAGATCAAGACGCTCCCCGAGCACCCTTCCGGTCAATCACCTGGGACGAAGGCGCCGAGATGGCCCACACGCGGCGTTCAGCATCGACACCGGGATCGACGTCTACTTCTGCGACCCGCACTCGCCCTGGCAGCGCGGCTCGAACGAGAACACCAACGGCCTGCTCCGCAGTGGAGCCCAAGGGCACCGACCTCAGCGGCACACCGAAGCGACCTCGACACATCGCCTACAAGCTCAACAACGACCTCGACAGACCTCGGCTGGATGCAACCACCGAGCACTCGCGAGCTGTGCGCGAGGGCGACCACTTCAGGGACAAAACGCGTTCGTTGGCGCAGGATTGTGGCGCTCGCCTCGTCGGCCGGCAGGAACGCCTCCAGGTACAGCTCGGACAGGGTCACGTCCGTAGCGGTGGCGAACGACGTCAGCGTCGTGATCAGCCGCAGCTCGCCCTCGCCGCACCGCAGCCGCAGCGGGACGGCGAAACCCAGGTGGTCCGGCCCCGGGGCGACCGGCGGCAGATAGCCCTCCAGCTCGGCCACGAACGCGTCGAGATCGGCCGACGGGCTGCGCAGCGCCAGCGACCGCAGGCTCTCGACGACATGGCGGCCCCACTCCGGCAGGTTGCCGACCCTCGGAGCCATCCCGTCGGGGTGCAGGGCCAGCCGCAGCACGTTGACCGGCGGCGCCAGCAGTGCCGGGTCGGCGCCCTCGGTGAGCACCGACATGGCGGCATTGGCCGCGACCTGCACGCCGTACTGCCGCACCACCACGGCCGGGTACGGCATGTGCCCCTCCAGGATGCGGTCGAGCGCGTCCCGCACCGCGGCCAGGTCCGGGGCGTCGAGGTCGGACTCGGCGAACACCGGGGCGTACCCGGCCGCCAGCAGCAACCCGTTGCGCTCGCGCAGCGACAGCTCCAGCGACTCGGCCAGTCGCACGACCAGAGACCGCCCCGGATGGGACCGACCCTGCTCGAGGTAGCTCAGGTGGCGCTGCGTCGTGCCTGCCCGCAGCGCCAGCTCCAGCTGGCTCCACCGCCGGAGGTCCCGCCAGCGGCGCAGCTCCCGGGCAAAGGTCGTTGGCTCGGCGACCAGCGTCATGCCCCGTTCGTACCCGCTCGCCCGCGGCCGTGCCATACCCGCCCGGGAATTGCCGGACCGCGCCCCGGCGCCCAGTCTCGGGGCATGGACGATCTCCACGACTTCGCCGACCGCTATCTGGCCCTCTGGAACGAGCCCGACCCGGCGCAGCGCCGCGCCCGCATCGCCGAGCTGTTCGCGCCGGGCGGCGGCCAGGTCCTCGCCGACCCGCCCCAGGAAGTGCGGGCGGTGGCCGACCACCACCAGTTCCCCGCTCCGACGCTGGCGGTGCACGGACACGGCGCCCTCGACGCCCGGGTCACGCGGGCCTACGAGCTGTTCGTGGCCCCCGGCGAGTACCGGTTCGCGGCGGCCGCCGAGCCCACCCGCCTGCTCGACCACCTGGTCGCGCTGCCGTGGACGATGGTCTCGACTGCGGACGGCTCGCCGGCGGTCGGCGTCAACGGCGTCAACCTCCTCCACCTCGACGAGGACGGACGGATCGCTACCGACTACCTGTTCGTCGGGCGCTGACCGGCGGTGCGGCCGCGGCCCCAGGCGTGGCCCCGGCGAGCGCGCCGGCGGCGAGCTGCTCCCCGAACCGGGCCCGGGCCGCGGCGGCGTCGGTCGCGGCCCGGCCGGCCTGCGCCCGGAGCTCGCCGCGCAGCCCCGATGCCGGCGAACCGCTCCTCGGTGCGGCCCGTTCGCCTGCCGGTCCGCCGCGTCCATCCCCGCACGACGTCACTCATCCTCCGAGGCGACCGAGAGTAGCGGCGGGTGCGGCCCGGGTAGTCGCGCCCCTACCCGGCGTCCCGGAGGTCTTCCTTCCACGTCCGGAACCGGGTGTGGCGGGCGCCGCTGGGCCCCAGGCCGTCGCCGGCGCCGTCAGGGTGGAGGCGGAACGTGTAGCGGTCGTCGAGGTCGGCCGCCCGGGCGACCCAGTAGCGGGCGTCGCCGCCGGACGCCGGACCTGCCCTCCACAGCAGCCAGGGCCCGATGCGGCGCTTGTAGTCGGCGACCGGGCGGCCCGGCAGGTCGTCGCCGAGCCGGCGCAGCTCGTCGGGCGCCTCGACCCAGGCCGATGCCGGGATGTTGCGGTCGCGGACCGGGGTCGCCGGCAGGTCGTCGGTGTGGACCGGGGTGTCGTCGTAGGGCCGCTGGTCGTAGCGCAGGGCGTCGGGCACCCGCCTCACCAGCCCCGATCGATCCACTCCTGGAGGTGCGGCCGCTCGGTGGCGACCGTGGTCGGGTCGCCGTGGCCGGGCAGCACCCGGATATCGCCGGGCAGCGTGAACAGCTTGTTCTCGACCGAGCCGATGATCGTGGGGAAGTCGCCGCCCGGGAACGTCGTGTTGCCCGGCCCGCCGGGGAACAGCGTGTCGCCGGAGAACAGCACCGGCGCCCCCTCGATGAGGAAGCACATCGAGCCGGGCGTGTGGCCGGGCGTGTGGATCGTCCGCAGCCGCAGCCGGCCGACCTGGATGACGCTGTCGTCGTCGAGGATCTGGTCGTAGGTCGGCAGCATGTCCGCGTCCTCGGCCGTGACGTGGACCTCGTAGCCGGCGTCGCGCAGCTCGGGCACGGCCTGGATGTGGTCCCAGTGGCCGTGGGTCTCCAGCACGGAGCGTACGCCGAGGGTCCGGCACAGTTCGAGCAGCCGCTCGTGCTCGTTGGCGGCGTCGACGAGCACGGCCTGGCCGGTCTCGGCGCACCGCAGCACGTAGACGTTGTTGTCCATGGGGCCGACGACGACCTTGTGGATGTCGAACCCGTCACCGGCGTGGAACAGCGTGTCCATGGCGCCAAGTCTGCCGGGTCCGCGGGCGCGGCGGACAGGTCCGGGCGGTGCTACGGAGTGTTTCAGTCAGATGTCGGACACTTTTCCGCGCGCGGGATCGCGGCGCGTCCAGAGCGCAGGGCGCTGGCGGGAGCCGCACGCGGCCCTCTCGGGTCGCCGAACGCGATGTGTGGCCGGGTTACGAGGTCATCACGGTCGCGGCGCCCGCCGCGACTACGGCCTGTAGCCATTTGTTGGTCACTGATCGTGGTGTCGGCGCGACATACAGCGATGTGACATATTTCACGGCATCTTGGGTCTTGTCCATCAGGCGATTTCGTGGCGAAACTGCAACCGCTCATGCCCACCGCAGAGCAACCCCGTCGGGGCGACGGGCCGACCGCCACGGCCATCGTCGCTCATGGAGGCGAGCCGGTTCCGGTCTTGGGGAGAAGCCCGGGACCGGCCGCCCCGGGGTTTCGCTACCGAGGCTTCAGCCCACCGGTGAGCGCACGTCGAACCCGAGGCCGACCGCCCCGGGGTTTCGCTGACCGAGGCTTCAGCCCACCGGTGAGCGCACGTCGAACCCGAGGCCGACCGCCGCGGGGATGTGCCGGCGGTCGAACGTGAGGTAGGTCGCGGGCCGCGGCAGCCGGTCGGCCGCCGCCAGGTGCACCGCGTCGACCGTGCGCAGCCCGTAGGTCGCCCCGACCTCGACGGCGTGGGCCAGGCACCGGTCGTCGACCGGGATCACGACGAAGGCGTCCCAGTCGTCCCGGAGCCGGCCCCACATCCGCTCGTGCTGGCGGGGAGTGACGGCCAGCCGGTGGAGGGCGAGCAGGGTCTCGGACCGGCACAGCGCCGATGCGCACCACGCCGGGTCGGCCGCCATGGCGTCGAGCACCAGGTCGCGGCCCGGGCCCTGGACGTATCGCCGCACCAGGGCGGACGTGTCGACGAACAGCGTCATCGTCAGCGCCCGCCCCGCAGCTCGTCGAGCACGCCGTCGGGCCGGACGTCGACCGGCGCGTCCTCGGCCTCGGGCGCCGGCGGGCGGTCGCGCCGGCCGGGCGGCCGGGCCAGGCCGGCCGCCACCAGGTCGTCGATGCTGACCGCCGCGGGCGCCTCCAGCGGCCCGATCTGCGCCGCCGGCACGCCGTCGACCGTCACCACCACCCGCTCGCCGGCGGCCGCGCGGCGGACGACGGCGGCGACGTTGTTGCGCAGCTCCCGGATCCCGACCCGTTCCACGACGGCACCGTAGCACGCGTGTACACACGCCCGGTGGACGAGCCGGCGCCGATCCCGTAGCGTCGCGCCCCATGAACTTCGCCTTCTCCGAGGAGCAGGAGGAGCTGCGGCGGATCACCCGGCAGTTCCTCGAGTCGAAGTCGCCCGAGACCGAGGTCCGGCGGCTCATGGACACCACCGAGGGCTACGACCCGGCGGTCTGGTCGCAGATGGCCAACGAGCTGGGCCTGCAGTCGCTGGTCATCCCCGAGGAGTACGGGGGCCAGGGCTTCAGCTACGTCGAGCTGACCGTCGTGCTCGAGGAGATGGGCCGGGCGCTGCTCGCCGCCCCCTTCTACGCCACGGTGGCGCTGGCGACCAACGCCATCCTCCACTCGGGCGACGAGGCCGCGAAGAAGGAGCTGCTGCCGGGGATCGCCTCGGGCGAGACGATCGCCACGCTGGCCTTCACCGAGCCCAACGGCCGCTGGGACCTGTCCGGCATCGAGGCCACCGCCACCAAGGGTGACGGCGGCTGGACCATCGACGGCACGAAGATGTTCGTGCTCGACGGCCACGTGGCCAACCTGATCGTGGTGGCCGCCCGCACCGGCGACGGCATCTCGCTGTTCAAGGTCGACGGCGACGCCGAGGGCCTGACCCGGACCGCCCTGGCCACGATGGACCAGACCCGCAAGCAGGCCAAGCTCGAGTTCTCCGGCGTGCCGGCCACGCTCATCGGCGAGGAGGGCGCGGGCGGCGACGTGCTCGGCCGGGTCCTCGACCTGGCGGCCGTGGCGCTCGCCGCCGAGCAGGTCGGCGGCGCCCAGAAGGTGCTGGAGATGTCGGTCCAGTACGCCAAGGACCGCGTGCAGTTCGGCCGGCCCATCGGCTCGTTCCAGGCCATCAAGCACAAGTGCGCCGACATGCTGCTCGAGGTCGAGTCGGCCAAGTCCGCCGCCTACTACGCCGCCTGGTGCGCCGCCGAGCTCAACGACGAGCTGCCCGAGGTGGCCTGCCTGGCCAAGGCGTACTGCTCCGAGGCCTACTTCCACGCGGCCGCCGAGAACATCCAGATCCACGGCGGCATCGGCTTCACCTGGGAGCACCCGGCCCACCTGTACTTCAAGCGGGCCAAGTCGTCCGAGCTGCTGTTCGGCGACCCGACCTACCACCGCGAGCTCCTCGCCCAGCGCCTCGGGATCTGAGTCGCACGAAACACGTGTGTTGACGGGGGGTGCCCGCCGCACCCCCCGTCGCCGCGCCCCGTCCGGGACAGGGTTCCGCCCTCCTGCCCGGCCGTTTCCCCGGCGCTCGGGGCGTGGCGCCCCGCCCGCCGGGGCGCCACGCGCGAACTCGGGCCGGCCTCAGCCCGGCGCCACGGCCGCCTCCGCCTCCGCCTCCGGCTCTCGGCCGCACTCCCACGACGGGGGCCCGCCCGCCGGGGCCGGCCGCCGCGCCAGCACCCGCCAGGCGACGTCGGGCCGTAGCAGCGCGGCGGGCCGGCGCACGAGCCCGACCACGTCGACGAACGCGGCGAGCACCGCCGGATCGGCGCACGCCGCGGCGGCGACCCGGTCGGCGTACCGGCCGAGCGACCCGTCCGCGGCCCGCCGGAAACGCCCGCGGTCGTCGCCGGCCACGCCGGGTGTGCGCAGGTCCGCGCCGGCGGCGAGCGTCCACGCGCCCTCCGCCGCCCGGGCGACCGCCCGCTGCGCCCCGGCCGACGCGCCGGCGAGGTCGCGGTGGGCCGCGAGGTGGTCGGCGAGGCAGCGGTCCAGCGCCTCGGCGCCGAGGGTGGCCACGCTCATCCCCTGGGCGTAGGTGGGGTTGAGGGCGCACAGCGCATCGCCGACCGCCACGAACCCGTCCAGCGGCCGGGCCAGGCGCTCGTAGTGGCGCCGCTCGTTCCGGGAGCCGCGGCATCCGGTGATCGGCCCGAGCGGCTCGACCCGGTCGAGCAGGTCCGCGATCTCCGGCGACAGCAGGCTGCGGGCGTGGGCGGCGAACCCCGGCTCGTCGATGGGTGGCGCCGCGTCAGCCGCGCCTGTGAGCGTGAGCAGCCACCGGTCGCGCTCGATGGGGACAAGGACGCCCGCCCGGGGCGATGCGGGCGGGCGTCCCTGCAGCAGCGCCGCCTTCCACCCGGGGGTGTCCCCCGGGCCGCGGCGCAGCACCCGGCTGGCGTGGACGAGACCGGCGTCGATGACGGTCTCGTCCGGCACCGGGGCGCCGGCGGCGGCCAGCCAGGCCGGCGCGGACGACCGCCGGCCGCTGGCGTCCACCACCAGGGCGGCGGCGATGGTCGCCGCCGGGCCCTCTGTGCCCGCCCGCCGAGAACGCACGTCGACCCCCGCGACCCGCCCGTCGCGCACGACGAGCCCGCACACGTCGAGGCCCGAGCGCACGAGCACCTGGGGCGACTCGATGACGCGGCGGCGGATCGTCCACTCGGTCAGCTCGCGGCTGGCCGACAGCACGACGTGGCGGTCGTTGGCCGGGTGGCGGGGGATCCACCCGGCCGGCGACAGCCACAGGAGATCGGTGGGCAGGCGCACCGCCGTCGCCCCCGCGGCGCGCATCTCGGCGCCGCACCCGGGCAGCAGCCGTTCGAGCGCGGCCAGCCCCCCGGGCTGGAGGAGGTGCGCGTGGCAGCCCTGCGGGCCGCCGGTCCGCGGTCCGGCCCGCTCGGGCAGGTCGTCCCGCTCGATGACCGTCACCCGCTCGACGTGGCCGGCCAGGGCCTGCGCGGCGGCGAGCCCGGCGACCCCGGCACCGATGACGACGGCGTGGGCCGCGACCGGCGGGCGGCTGCCCGGCGGTCCGGTGGAGCGGCGGCGGTGGAGCATCGTGGGGTCCTCGGTTCGGCGGCAGGACGTCACCGGCGGGTGGCGCCGGCCCGGTCGGGGGCGCGGTACGGCAGGGGCGGGTCGGCCGGCGGCGCCGCGGGCGGCGGCCGAGCACGCGGCAGGCCAGCGCCGGGCGCACCAGCGACGACGGCTCGGCGACGAGCGCCAGGACGTCGTAGAGCGCGGCGTTGACCGCCTGGTCGACCGTGGCCGCCGCCAGGACGCGGTCGAGGTAGCGGCGGGCGAGCCGGCCGGCGGAGGCGGGCGCCCGGCCGCGGGCCCGGGGGTAGCGGAGGTCCTCGCCGGCGGCGAGCCGCCAGGCGCCCTGGGTGGCCCGGGCGACCGCCCGCTGGGCCGCGTGCGAGGCACCGCCACCGGCCAGGGTGCCGCGGCGGGCTCGGTGCCGCGCCAGCGCCCGGTCGAGCGCCTCGGCGGACAGCGCCCCAGCACTCATCGCATGGCCGTGGACGGGGCCGAGGGCGCAGGTGGCGCCGCCGACGACGACGAAGTTGGCCGGGCCTCGGAGGTCCTCGTAGTGGCGGCGCCGGTCGGCGTGCTCCCGGTGGCCCGTGATCGGCGAGACCGGTTCCAGCCGGGACAGCGCGGCGGCCAGGACCGGGGACCGGAGACCCCGCGCGAACGCCAGGAAGCCGTCCTCGTCGGTGGGCGGCATGTCGCCGTCGGCGCCGGCCAGCGTCAGCAGCCAGCGGTCGTCCTCGACGGGGAGCATGACGCCGGTCCGCCGGGTCTGGGGCGCCCGGGCCTGGATCCACACCGCACGGTGTCCGGCGACGGTGTCGCGCGGTGCACGGCGGTACATCCGGGAGGCGGTGGCGACGCCGGCGTCGACCACGGTTTCGACCGGGCGCTCGTAGCCGGCCGCGGCCAGCCACTCGGGGGCACGCGACCGGCGGCCACTGGCGTCGACCATGAGGTCGGCGCCCAGGCGCTCGGTGGGCTCGCCCGGCGCCGCGCCCCGCGGCCGCAGGTCGACGCCGACGATCGTCCCGGCGTCGACGGCCAGCCCGGCCACCTCGACGCCGGTGCGCACGCGCACTGCGGGGTCGGCCAGGACCCGGCGGCGGGTGACATGCTCGATCAGCTCCCGGCTGGCCGCCACGAGCGTCCGCCCGCGGCCGGCGACCGGCGTCATCCAGCCCGCGGCCGACAGCCACAGCACGTCCCGGGGGGCGGTCAGCGCGACGGCGCCGTGGGCGACCAGGTCGTCCCGCAGGCCGGGGACCAGCCGGTCGAGCGCTGGGAGGCCGCCAGGCAGCAGGCCATGCGCGTGGCGGCCCGCGGGGACGCCGGACCGGACGGCGGGCAGAGACGGCAGGACGTCCCGCTCGACGATCGTGACCCGCTCGACGTGGCGGCGGAGGGCGGCCGCGGCGGCGAGGCCGGCGACGCCGGCGCCGACCACGACGGCATGTGCCGGCGCCGGGGGGTCGGATCGGGGGGACGGGGCCACGGTGTCCAACCTGCGGCCGAGGACCCCGCGGCCACATCGGCAGGATGCCTTAGGGCCCCCTTAGATCCTGCGGGGGCCGCCCTCAGTCGGTGAGGAGTCCCAGGCGGCGGGCCGCGGCGGCGGCCTCGGCCCGGTTGCTGGCGCCGAGCTTGGCCAGCAGCCGGGAGACGTGGACGCTGGCGGTCTTGTCGCTGATGAACAGCGCCTCGCCGATCTGGCGGTTGGTGCGACCCTCGGCCACGAGCGCCAGGACCTCGGATTCGCGGGCGGGGTGAGCGGGGGGCCACCGTCGGCGAGGGTCGCCGCGGGGCCGGCCGGGGCGCCGAGGTCGATGCGGGGCGGGCGGCCGAGGCGCTCGACCGCGCCGGCGAGGGGGACGGCGCCGAGGCGCTGGGCGGCCCCCCAGGCCGCGGTCAGCTCGGTGTGGGCGGTCGGGGCGTCCCCGGCGGTCAGGGCCGCCTCGGCCCGCCGGAACCGGGCGTAGGCGGCGCAGTAGGGGAAGCCGATGGCGTCCCAGGTGGCGGCCGCCTCCTGCCAGCGGCCGGCGTCGGATCGCCCGGTCACGCGGCTCAGCTCCGCCTGGCCGGTCAGGAGGGACGCCCGGGCCTCGGACGACGGTGGGGCGTGGCGCAGGACGGTCGTGGCGGCGAGCCGCTCCAGCTCGGCCACGAGGCGCCGGCCCCGAGCCTCGGGGCCGTCGTCGCCGGCGCCGCGCCGCCCGAGCAGCGGGGTCCGGCCCGCCGGGCGGCCACCGCTCCGCCGGATCGTCTCCGCCAGATCGGCCTCGACGCGCACGCCGACCGCCGCGATCCGGGCGGCCAGCTCGGGATCGCCGGTGTGGGCCAGCAGGTCGAGACCGGTGTCGACCTCGCGGCGGGCGTCGTCGTAGCGCCCCTGCCACACGGCCAGCTCGGCCAGAGACCGGTGCAGCACGCCGTTGAGCCGGCCGTCGGCCACCTGGTGGCACCAGGTGCGGGCGACCTCCAGCTCGTCCCGTGCCTGCTCGTGGTCGCCGCGGTCGACCGCCAGCGCCCCGGACACGAGGGTCCGGGCCACCGCGGTCAGCCCGCCGGTCTCGGCGGCGAGCCGGGCGTCGCCGAGCAGCCGGGCGGCCTCGTCCCACCGGCCGAGCTGGTGGAGCGCGCCGGCGCCGATCGTGCCCATCAACGAGGGCGGCTGGCCGCTGCCGGGCTCGCCGACGTAGGCGAGCAGCAGCGCCACCAGCTCGTCGCCTCGGCCCGCCTCGACCAGCGTGCGCCACAGGTGGAAGTAGGCGCCCGCCACCTCGGCCAGGTCGCCGACGCGCACGCGATCTGGCCGGCCTCATGCAGGGTGGCGACGGCCTCGTCGGTGCGGCCCTCGGTGGCGAGGACGAGCCCGAGCACGTGGCGGGCCTGGCCCTCGACCACGACGTCGCCGACGGCGGTGGCCAGGTCGACGGCGTCGCTCGCCATGGCCCTGCCCTCGGCGTTGCGGCCGGCCCGGACGAGGGCGTGGGCCTGCTCCTGGACGACCCGCGCCCGGGCGGCGCTCGGTGGCCGGGGCGGCACGAGGTCGACGGCCAGCGCGTAGGCGGCGAGCGCCTCGTCGGGCCGGCCGGAGCGGTGGAGGTACCAGCCCCGCCGCTCGTGCAGCAGGCCGGCCCGCACGGGGTCGGCCGCCACCTGGGGGGTGGCGAGGGCCTCGTCGACCAGGGTGAGGGCCCGCACGATCGCCCCGCCCCGGCTGGCGGCGTCCGCCGCCCGGGTCAGCAGCTCGCCCCGGTCGCACCCGGCGGCGGGCTCGGGGTCCGCGGCCCGGTCCCACAGGCGCACGCTCCACTCCAGGTAGCGGTGGGCCTCGGGCACGGCGAGCGCCCGGTCGGCGGCCCGCCCGGCCTGCACGGCGGCTCCCAGGGCGGCGTCGTAGTCGGCCGCGGCGGCCCAGTGGTGGGCGAGCCGGGCCCAGTCGTCGTCGGCGGACCCGTCCCCGCCCACCCGGGGCCGGGAGGGCGAGCGCGGTGGCGAACGCGGCGTGGAGCCGGGTCAGCTCACCGGGGAGCGTGTCGTCCAGGACGGCCTCGTGGAGGAGGGCGTGTCGGAACCGGTAGGTCCGGGTGTGCCGGTCGGCCAGGAGGAGGCGATGGTCGACGCACGTCCGCAGGGCGTGGTCGAGGGCGATGGGGTCGACGGGCACGGTGGGCGGGTCTGCGGCGGGGGCCAGCACGGCCGCCAGGACGTCGTGCTCGACCTGCCGCCCGCCGACGGCGCACGCCCGCAGCACGGCGGCCGCCTCGGGCGGCATGTGCTCGACTCGGGCGATGACGGCGTCCCGCAGCTGAGGGGGCATGGGCGCCTCGGGATCCTCGGCGAGGGCGGCGGCCAGCTCCTCGACGAACAGGGGGTTGCCGTCGGAGCGCTCGACGACGCTCGCGGTCAGCTCGGCGGTCGGGGAGGCGGCCAGCAGCGCGCCGAGCAGCTCGGCGACGTCGCCGGCGCCGAGGCGCTCGAGGGTGAGCTGCAGGGCGCCCCGCCGCCCGAGCTCGGCGGCCAGTCCCCGCAGCGGGTGGCGGGGCGGCACGTCGTCGCTGCGGTAGGTGGCCACCAGCAGGACGGGCAGCGAGCGGGTGTTGGAGGCGAGCAGCGACACGAGGTCGAGCGTGGACCGGTCGGCCCAGTGCAGGTCCTCGACGACGAACACGAGCGGCCGCGAGGCCACGAGCCGCTCGATGACGGTGAGCAGCAGCTCGAACAGCCGCGCCTGCCCGAGCGGGTTGCCGGAGCCGCCGCCGGCGGCCGCCGGTGCCGGCTGTCCCCCGGGGTCGAGCAGCGCCCGCAGAGGAGACAGCGTGGCGGCCCCCTCGTCGGGGGAGAGGTCGCGGGCGAGGGTGCGCAGGATGTCGAGCAGGGGTGCGTACGGCAGCCCGCCCTCTTCCAGGTCGAGGCACTGCCCGACGAGCACCCGAGCCCCCCGCCGCCGGGCGTGCGCCCCGGCCTCGCCGACGAGCCGGGACTTGCCGACCCCGGCCTCCCCGGCCACGAGCGCGGTGGTACCCCGACCGTCCGCCGCGTCGCCGAACGCCTCGACCAGGGCGGCCAGCTCGGCGGCCCGGCCGACGAACGCGGGCGTCGTGCTGCGCACGGGCACGGGGAAATCATCGCGCCCCGGGGGAGCTGCCCCCGCACGGGCCGTGCCGCTACCGAACTGACAGCGCCTGCGCACCGCCACGGCACTGAGCGCTGTCAGAAGCGGTGCCGGGTGCGGAAGGCACGGGGGCCGGTCGCTACCGTGCGGCCGTGGTCTGGTTGTTCGTCGTGCTCGCCGCCGTCGCCGTGTTCGTCATCGCCGCCGTGACGGTCGGTCGGGAGACGTTTCGGTTGGGGCATCAGCCGCCGCCGACCATCTTCGATATCGACGAGGCCGTCGAGCGGGTGGCCGACTCGCTCGACTCGGGGGCGCAGGCTCGGTTGACCTACGACGAGGTGCGGCAGCTCATCGTGGCGGAGCTCGAGCATCTCGAGGACAAGGGGGTGCTGGCCGAGCCGGGTCGGGAGGTCGAGCTGCCCGGCGGGGACACGCCCGACGTCGTCCTGGCCGACGACGATGCCGTCGCCGTCGTGCTCGGGCGGGCCGAGGAGGCGGGCTTGGACGTGACCGACGAGGACGTGTTCCGGGTCGTCGCCGCCCTGCACGCCTACCTGGCGGAGATCGGCGCCGTCGGGCCCGCGGCCTCCGCCTGAGCCGGTTCGCCCCTCGTGTTGCCCAGCCAGCTCTCGTAGAGCGACGCGTACGTCCCACCCGCCGCCACGAGGTCGGCGTGGGCGCCCGTCTCGACCAGCTGGCCTGCGTCGAACACCAGGACGACGTCGGCCGCCTCCGCCGTGGACAGGCGGTGGGCGATCGACACCATCGTGCGGCCTTCCGCCAGGCGGCCGAGCGCCTGGGTCAGCGCCCGTTCGGTCTCGGCGTCGACCGCGCTCGTGGCCTCGTCGAGCACCAGCAGGCCGGGGTCACCCAGTTGCGCCCTGGCCAGGGCCACCAGCTGGCGCTCGCCGACCGAGAGGCTGCCGCCCCGTTCGCCGACCCGAGTGTCGAGGCCCGCCGGCAGCTCGTCCAGCCACCACCCGAGCCCGAGGGCTTCGAACGCGGCCCGCACCGCCGCGTCGTCGGTCGGGCCGTCGCGGCCGCCGACCCGCACGTTCTCCGCGATCGTGTCGTCGAACAGGAACCCGTCCTGGGGGACCAGCCGCACCGCCCGTCGCCGGGCGTCCGGGTCGACCCGCCGGAGGTCGACGCCGCCGACGCGGATCGCGCCCTGGGTGGGGTCGGCCAGCCGGCACAGCAGCGATGCGAACGTCGTCTTGCCCGAGCCGGTCTCGCCCACGACCGCCACCGATCGCCCCGCCGCGATGTCGAGGTCGATGCCGCGCAGCACCGGCACACCGTTGCGATAGGCGAAGTCGATGCCGTCCACCCGCACCGCCAGCGGCCCCTCGGGCAGCCCGGCGCCGCCGACCGGCTCGGGCACGTCGAGCGGCGTCGCCAGGACCCCCAGCACCTTGCGCCAGCCGGCCAGGGCGGTCTGGGTCTGGTCGAGGATCTCGGACAGCTCGGCCACCGGAGCGAGCAGGAGCTGGATCAGGAACACGAACGCCACGACCACGCCGACCTGGAGGCCCCAGCCCGGGCCCCACACCACGCCCGCGGTCACCACCGCAGCCAGCGCCAGCGCCCCGAACATGTCGCCGAGCGGGAACATCGCCGCGAAGTAGCGGCCGGCCCGCATGTAGGCCCGGTACTGGTTGTCGATCGCGCGGCCCAGCCGCCCCCGGGCCCGGTCCTCCAGCCCGTACGCCTGGACGAGGGCGGCGCCGGTCACCGTCTCGGACACCTCGGACAGCGTCTCGCCAACCGCCGTGCGCACCCGGTCCTGGGCGGCGAGCTGGCGGCGCTGGAGCGCCGGCATCAGCACCAGCAGCGGGGAGAACGCGGCCAGCGCGAGGGCCGTGAGGCGCCAGTCGTAGATCGCCATGACGCCGAAGGTGGCCACCAGCAGGAAGCCGTCGACGATCCAGGCCACCGCGCCCCACTCCATGAACCGGGCCAGCGTCTCGATGTCGCTCGTGACCCGGGCAACCAGGGCGCCCCGCCGGGTCTCGGTGTGCTCGGCCATGGACAGCCGGTGGATGTGCTCGAACGTGCGCACCCGCAGCCCGAGCAGGCTGTTCTCGGATGCCCGCACCAGGCGCAGGTAGGTCGCCCGGCTGGCGACGTAGAGCAGCATCACCGCGACCGCGGTCGCCGCGCAGGCCGGGTACACGAACCCGGGCCGGAACCCGTCGGGCCCCAGCACGCCCCGGTCGAGGATCTGCTGGATGAGGATCGGCACAGCCAGCTTGCCGGCCGCCGTGACGATCGCCATGCCGGCCGTGAGGAGGACGCCCTGCCGCAGCTCCGGGGTGGCGGCCAGCCCCCGGCGCAGCACGCCCAGGGCCCCCGCCTCGAGGACGTGGACCTCGTCCGGGGTATCGGGCGGGTGCGGTCGGGGCTCGTCGGCGCCGGGCGGCACGGTCTCGGCGAGGACCTGGGCGGCGGCGTCGTGCACGTCGCCGCGGCCGTCCTCCCGGCCCGGCGTCCGGTCCGGTGCGATCGTCACGGCGCGGCCTCCTCGTAGGCCCGCGCCAGCGCCGCGTACGCCGGGACCGTCGCCGCCAGCGTCGCGTGCGAGCCGGCGGCGGCGATGCGGCCGCCGTCGAGGAACAACACCTGGTCGGCCAGCGTGATCGTCGACAGCCGATGGGCCACGATCAGCGTCGTCGCCTGCAGCGAGGACCGCAGGCCGTCGAGGATCTGCTGCTCGATCGTGGGGTCGACGGCCGACGTGGCGTCGTCGAGCATCAGCAGGCCCGGCCGGCGCAGCAGCGCCCGGGCCAGGGCCAGCCGCTGGCGCTGGCCGCCCGACAGGGTCACCCCCCGGTCGCCGAGGCTCTGGTCGAGGCCGCGGGGCAGCCGGGCCACGAAGCGGTCGGCCCGGGCGCGCTGAAGCGCCCAGCGGACGTCGGCCGCGCTGACGTCCTCGCCGAGCGTCAGGTTCTCGCGCACCGTGTCGGCGAACAGGAACGCCTCCTGGAACACCAATGCCACCCGGGCCCTGATCGACGCCGGCTCGGCCGCGGTCACGTCGACCCCGCCGATGCGGATGGTGCCCGCGTCGGGCCGGTGGAGGTGGGCGAGCAGGCTGCACAGGGTCGACTTGCCGCTGCCGGTCGCGCCGACCAGGGCGACGACCGTGCCGGGAGCGAGCACGAGGTCGAGGCCGTCCAGCACCGGGTCGCCGCCGTAGCCGAATCGCACGCCGGTCATCTCGACAGCCAGCGGCCCCCGGGGCAGCAGGGTGGCGGCGGCATGGTCGGGCCGCCGCCGGGACGGCTCGGCGATCACCTCGTCGAGGCGGTCGGCGGCCACGACCGCCCGGGCCATCTCCTCGAGCAGGAACCCGACGACCCGGGTGGGGAAGGTCAGGATGCCGAACAGCGCCATCGCCCCGACCAGGTCGCCGGTGGAGATGACGCCGGTGGACACGCGCCACGCACCGAGGGCGAGCAGGGCGATCGTGCCCAGCGCCGGCAGCGCGTCGAGGCCCGGTTCGAACGTGGCTCGCAGCCGGCCGACCGCCAGCCGTG
The DNA here is from genome assembly GCA_963830865.1 of uncultured Acidimicrobiales bacterium. Classification (GTDB taxonomy): domain Bacteria; phylum Actinomycetota; class Acidimicrobiia; order Acidimicrobiales; family VFJN01; genus ZC4RG19. The sequence goes on from CAWHNU010000009.1 coordinate 894,553, forward strand.
CGGTCCGCAGGTCGCCCGCGACCTCGCTCAGGCGGGCGACCTCGCGGTGCTCCAGGCCCAGCGTCTTGACCACCAGCGCTCCCTCGAACGACTCGTGGGTGACGGTCGAGACGTCGCCGAGCTTGGCCTGGGTGGTCGACGCCGGCTCCTCGACCCGGCGGGTGTAGTAGTGGTTGAACACCGCCAGGCTGGGGAACAGCGCCAGACCGACCAGCATGAACAGCGGGTCGACCACCGCCAGGCTGACGATCGACCCGACGATCAGCACGATCACGCCGAGCGAGAACGGCAGCGGCATCAGCACGTCGACCGCGCGCTCGACGTCGGCGTCGGCATGGGCCATCAACCGACCGGTCGGGTGGGTGCCGAAGTAGTCGAGCGGCACCCGCAGGTAGGTGTCGGTGACCCGCCGGAACCAGGTGCGCTGCATCCGCCGCACGCCCATCGTGCCGAAGTAGCGGCGGCCCACGACGCCCGCCGAGCGCAGCACCGCCACGCCGAGGATCGCCGCCGCGCCGACGGCGATCGTCGCACCGCTGACGCCGCCCTCCTGGAAACCGGGGACGATCACCCGGTCGGTCACCCAGGCCAGCACCCAGGTGCCGCCCACCGCCATCGAGGCGAACAGCACCGACCCGACGATCGACACCGCGAACGGCTTGGGATGGGTCCGCACGCTGCGGGCGAGCAGTCGCACGCCGCGACGGAACACGCCCGGGCCGTCGGGCGGCGGTGCGACGGTGAGCGCGGAGGCGACGGACATCGTCAGGCGAGTCTGCCCTGCGGGCCGCCGGATCCCGCAGCCGATAACCGTCCGGCCGGGGTGTTTCGGTCGCCGGGCGGGCCCGGTGTAGCTTCCGGGCCCATGGAGCGCCTCGCCCGGTTCGAGCACAACAGGTTCGTGGGGGACAAGCGCAACCAGCGACGTCCACGACATCGACCACGCCGTCGACGAGGACGCCATCGCCGATCTCGTGCGAGTCGAGGCGTTCATCTGCTTCGGGCCGGACACGCTGGCCGAGGCCCGCAACCGGGGCTACCGGCTGTGCCGGTCGTGCCGCCGGGCCCGTGAGGCCGCCGGCGTCGGCGACGACGGCGCCGCCGCCGGCAACGCCGCCTGAGCGTCGTCGCCGGTGGACCAGCGGATCAGCTCCGACGGACTGTCGCTGGTCGCGCACCTGGCCCGCCCTCCGGGCCGCCCGAGCGGCCCGCTGCCGGCCGTCGTGCTCTGCCACGGCTACCCCTCGGCCGGCACGTCGGAGAGCGCGCCCGAGACGATGCCCGAGCTGGCCGACCGCATCGCCAGCGAGATGGGATGGGCCACGCTCGCGTTCGCCTACCGCGGGTGCGGCGGGTCGGAGGGCCAGTTCTCGCTCGCCGGATGGCTGGCGGACATCGTCAACACGATCGGCTACGTCGACGCCACCGTGCGGCCTCTCGGGATCTGGCTGGCCGGGTTCGGGACCGGGGGCGCCCTGGCGGTGTGCGCCGCGGCGGGCGACGAGCGGGTGCGGGGCGTGGCCGCAGTCGGGGCGCCCGGCGACTTCGACGACTGGGCGTCGCACCCCCGGCGGCTGCTCGAACACGGCCGGGAGGTCGGCGTGATCACCGATCCGCAGTTCCCGCCGTCGCTCGACGCCTGGTCGCGCGAGCTGCGCGACATCAGGGCCGTCGCCTGCGTCGGCCAGTACGCGCCCCGGCCGCTGCTGGTCGTCCACGGGAGCGACGACGAGGTCGTCCCCAGCTTCGACGCCCGGGTGGTGGCCGACGCCCACGGCTCGGCCGAGCTGCGGTTCATCAACGGCGCCGGCCACTCCCTGCGCCACGACCCGCGGACCGTCGCCGTGGTGCTGGGCTGGCTCGACCGCCAGCGCCACGCGCTGCGCCGCTGACCGGGACCGGCGGGCCGGCGGGCCGGTGACCGTCACGGCCGGACCGCCCGCACCAGGACGGCCTCCGCAGGGCCGAGCCCGCGCCGGCCCGGGCCGCGGTGGGCGGCCAGGGCGGCCCACAGGTCGGCGGGCGAGGCGAGCCCCCGGCGCACGATCTCGGCGCGGGCCCGGACCAGCTCGTCGTCGGTGGCGCCGATGGCGGCGAGGTCGAGGAACGTGCGCTCCGGCCCGGTGACCGGGACGCCGAGGTGGACGGTGGCGCCCAGGAGACCCGTCCTGGCCGTCTCGTGCACCTCGATGCCGGGGCGGTCCCGCGGCCGCCGGTTCCTCGCGACCGTGACGGCGATGGCGGGGGTGGGCCAGAAGCCGGGCAGCCCCCACAGGTGGGCGGCGCTGCGGTGCGACACGACCGAGCCCGTGCCGCAGGCCAGCGCCGCGGCCAGGGCCCGGCCCCGCCACGATCGGGGGGCGTCGGCCAGCCTGTAGAGGCCGGGCGCTTCGAGCGTCCAGGCGCCCTGGCGGATCAACCGCTGGACGGCATTGCGGGACACGCCCAGGTCACGGCATTGCCGGGCCGTGACGAGGCCGTAGTTGCTCGCGGCGAGCGCGAGGGCGCGCTCGACCGCAGGAGAGATGGGGGACATCGCTTCCTCGCGGATCGTGATTGATCTCAGGGGGAAGCACAGGAAATCTACCGGCGCGCTGTGACAGTTTCGGCTTGGCTTGCCGAATGCGAACGTTGGTCCGTGACCTGACGGGCAAGGGAGGGGAGGCCGTCACCCTCCTCGGCTGGGTGGCCAAGGTCCGCGACCAGAAGTCGGTCCAGTTCGTCGTTCTCCGCGACGAGACCGGCGAGGTCCAGATCGTGCACGACCGTGGGTCGGATTACGCACTCGCCGCGCAGATCAGCGCGCTCTCGGCCGAGAGCGTCGTGCGTGTCGCCGGCGCCGTCGAGCTCAACGACCGGGTCCGCCTCGGTGGCCTCGAGGTGCGCCTCGCGCGAGCTGGAGGTGCTCTCGCAGGCCGATCCGGCGCTGCCGATCAGCGACGAGACGAACCTCGACCGTCGGCTCGACTGGCGATTCCTGGACCTCCGCCGGCCGCGCAACCGCCTCGTCTTCGAGATCCAGACGGCGATGGAGGCATCCTTCCGCCGGACGTGGCGGGAGGACGGGTTCATCGAGCTCCACTCGCCGAAGCTGATGGCGAGCGCCAGCGAGTCGGGGGCCGAGCTCTTCACGATGAAGTACTTCGACACGACGGCGTATCTCGCCCAGTCGCCGCAGTTCTACAAGCAGATGGCGATGGCGGCGGGCTTCGGCCGTGTCTTCGAGATCGGACCCGTCTTCCGCGCCAACCCGTCGTTCACCGCACGGCACGACACGGAGTTCACGAGCATCGACGTCGAGCTGTCGTGGATCGAGTCCCACGACGACGTGATGGACTTCGAGGAGCGGCTGCTCGCCCGCATGCTCGCCGACGTGTTCGCCGAGTTCGGCGACAGGATCCGCGACGTCTTCGGCGTCGAGCCGGTCGTCCCGGAACGTCCCTTCCCCCGCGTCACGCTCGACGAGGCGCACGACGTCATCGCCGCCTCGGGCCACAAGGTCGAGCGGGCCGGGGGCGATCTCGATCCCGAGGGCGAACGCCGCGTCGCCGAGGCGGTGCGCTCGAAACACGGTCACGAGTTCGTCTTCGTCACCGACTATCCGACGTCGGTCCGGCCCTTCTACCACATGCGTTACGACGACAGACCCACCGTCACCAGGAGCTTCGACCTGTTGTGGAAGGGCCTGGAGGTGACGACGGGAGCGCAGCGCGAGCACCGTCACGAGCGGCTGGCGGCCCAGGCGGCCGAGAAGGGTCTGAGCGAGGCGAGCGTCGGCTACTACCTGGACTTCTTCAGGTACGGCTGCCCCCCGCACGGCGGATTCGGTCTCGGGCTCACCCGCCTGCTCATGATCCTGCTCGACATCAGGAACGTGCGGGAGGTGACGTTCCTCTATCGGGGCCCCAATCGCCTCTCGCCGTAGTTCGTCCTGGCGTCGTCAGGTCACCGGGTCCGCCTTCTCGCGGCCTTGCGCCTTCATCGCCTTCTTCCACGACCGCACCTTGGCCAGCGACTCGGCCGAGTCGATGTCGGCCACAGACCTCGGCTGGTCGTCGGAGAACGGCGCCGTGGCCTCCTCCCAGCCCTGCGGTCGGACGCCGAAGCGCTTGGCCAGGAGGGCCGAGAAGATCTTGGCCTTCTCGCCGCCGTACCCCGGTAGGGCCTTGACCCTGCGGACCAGCTCGCGGCCGTCGTCCGCGCCCGTCCACACCGCGGCCGCGTCGCCGCCGTAGTGGTCGACCAGGTGCTGGCACAGGGCCTGGGTGCGCTTCGCCATCGATCCCGGGAACCGGTGGACCGCCGGCGGGCCCCGGAAGACCTTGTCGAGGGCGTCGGGGTCATACGCCGCGATCTCGACGGCGTCCAGCCGGCCGCCCAGCCGCTCACGCAGCCGGAGCGGGCCGGCGAACGCCCACTCCATGGGGACCTGCTGGTCGAGCAGCATGCCGATCATCAGCGCCAGCGGCTCGTGGGTGAGCAGCTGATCGGCCTCGGGGTTGCCGGTCACGGGGACGAATGCGGACATGGCACCACCGTATCGCCGGCCCCGGCGGGACTCGCCGGGCACACACGTGGGTACGGTCCCCACCGTGGGACTGGGACGCTTCGCGCGCCGCGCCGCGCTTCGGGCCGGGCTGGCCGGCGCCGCCGCCGGACCCCTCGGCACCACCGCCGCCGCGAGCGCCGCGGTCACCGGGGCCTCCCAGGAGCACGCCGCGGTCGGCGCCGGTCTCGGGGCCGCGGCCCTTGGCGCCGCCTGGTGGCGCCGGCGGCGCGGGTCCGGCGCCCGGCCCGACCGCTCGCCCGTGGGCGTGCTCGCCCGGGTCGGCGCCGGGGCCGCCGTCGGCGTCGCCACCCGGTTCGTGTGGCCCGTCGCGCCCAAGGAGCCCGCCGCCGTGGCGCCCCACCGCACCTGGGCCACGGTCGACCCCGGCTGCGACGGGGCCGGGGTGGCCATCGTCGTCAACACCGGGGCCGGAACCGGGGCGATCGGGTCGACCCTGCCGCCGACCACCGAGCTGCGGTCCGCCCTGCCCGGCGCCGACGTCGTCGAGCTGGACGAGGGGGCCGACCTCGCCGACGTGCTGGAGCGCATTGCCGCCAATGGCTGCCGGGCCCTCGGGGTCGCCGGCGGCGACGGATCGATCAACACCGCCGCCGGCGTGGCCCTGCGGCACCGCCTGCCGCTGGTCGTCGTGCCGGCCGGCACCCTCAACCACCTGGCCCGGGACCTCGGCGTCGAGTCGGTGGCCGACGCCATCGCCGCCGTGCGCGACGGCCACGCGGTCGAGATCGACGTCGCCCGCATCGCCGGGCGGCCGTTCCTCAACACCGCGAGCTTCGGCGGCTACGCCGAGCTGGTCGACGCCCGCGAGGAGCTGGAGGGGCGCATCGGCAAGTGGCCGGCCCTGGCCGTCGCCCTCGTGCGGGTGCTGCGGGGTGGCGACGCGATCGAGGTCGAGCTGGACGGGCGCCGGCGCCGGCTGTGGATCGCCTTCGTCGGGAACTGCCGCTACCTGCCCGACGGCATGGCGCCGACCTGGCGGGAGCGGCTCGACGACGGGCGGCTGGACGTGCGGGTGGTCGACGCCGGCCACCCGTTCTGCCGGACGCGCCTCGCCCTGGCCGTCGCCACCGGCACGCTCCGGCGCAGTCCGGTGTTCGAGACCTGGGTGACTCCCCGCCTGGCGGTCCGGTCGGCCGACGGCCCGCTGCGGCTGGCCCGCGACGGCGAGACGTTCGACGGCGGGGACGCCTTCGAGGTCGCCAAGACCGGCGAGCGCCTCGCCGTGTTCACGCCCCGCCGGGACTGCCCGGCGCCGGGCTCCGGGGCGCCCGGCTAGAGATCGGCCGCCCGGGGGTCGGCGCGCTCGGCGTCGATGCCGTAGTGGGCGATGGCCTCGGCCACCGTCTCGGGCTTGATCTCGCCCTGCTGGGCCAGGCCCCACAGGACCGCCACCACCACGTGACCGGCATCGACCTCGAAGAACTGCCGCAGGCGCTCGCGGGTGTCGGACCGGCCGAACCCGTCGGTGCCGAGCGGCACGAACGGCTGGCGCACCCACCGGGCGATCTGGTCCGGGACCATCTTCATGAAGTCGGTCACCGCCACCACCGCCCCGCCCTCGCTGCCGAGCAGCTGGCCCACCCGCGGCACGCGGGGCGCCTCGGTGGGATGCAGGCGGTTCCAGCGCTCGGTGGAGAGCGCCTCCTCCCGCAGCCGCTTGTAGCTGGTGGCCGACCACAGCTCGGCGCCCACGTCCCAACGCTCGGCCAGCTCGGCCTGCGCTGCGCGCGCCGCGGTGTGGGCCGTCCCCGAGAACAGGATCGTGGCCCGGTGCGACGGTCCCTCCGGCGCCTCGGCCCAGCGGTACAGGCCCGAGACGATGCCGTCCTCGGCGCCCTCGGGCATCGGCGGCATCAGGTAGTTCTCGTTGTAGAGCGTCAGGTAATAGACGACGTCGCGCTCGTCCTGCAGCATCTCCCGGATCCCGTGGCGGATGATCGTCGCCATCTCGTAGGCGAACGCCGGGTCCCACGCCTCCACGCTCGGCACCGTCGACGCCAGCACGTGGCTGTGGCCGTCCTGGTGCTGCAGGCCCTCGCCCAGCAGGGTGGTCCGCCCGGCGGTGGCCCCGAGCAGGAAGCCCCGGGCCCGCGAATCGGCCGCCGACCAGATCAGGTCGCCGACCCGCTGGAAGCCGAACATCGAATAGAAGGTGAAGAACGGCAGCATCGGCACGCCCCGGTGGGCGTACGACGTCGCTGCGGCGATGAACGACGCCATCGAGCCGGCTTCGGTGATGCCCTCCTCCAGCACCTGGCCGTCCTGGCTCTCGCTGTAGGACAGCAGCAGCTGGGCGTCCACCGGCTCGTAGGCCTGGCCATGGGCCGCGTAGATCTTGAACTCCTTGAACAGGGCGTCCATGCCGAAGGTGCGGGCCTCGTCGGGGATGATCGGCACGACCCGGGGCCCGATCGCGGGGTCGCGGCACAAGTTCCGCAGGAGGCGGGTGAAGGCCATCGTGGTCGACACCTCCTGCTTGCCCGAGCCCGCCAGCACCTCGTCGAACGGCTTGTCGGCGGGCAGGGCGATCGACCGCTTGGTGCGCACGACGCGGTCGGGCAGCGAGCCGTCCAGCGCCTGGCGCCGGCCCATCAGGTAGGTGTGCTCGGTCGAGCCCTCCTCGAAGCGGACGTAGGGCGGCTCGCGGTCGTCGGCCAGCGCCTCGGCCGGGATGACGTCGGTGAGGAACAGGCGCTCCCGCAGCGTGCGCAGCTGGTCGACCGTCATCTTCTTGATCTGGTGGGTCGCGTTGCGGCCCTCGACGTCGGGGCCGAGGGTCCAGCCCTTGATCGTCTTGGCCAGGATGACGGTCGGGGCGCCCCGCTGCTCGGTGGCGGCCTTGTAGGCGGCGTAGAGCTTGCGGTAGTCGTGCCCGCCCCGGGGCAGGTTGCGGATCTCGTCGTCGCTCAGGTGCTCGACCATCTTGCGCAGCCGGGGGTCGGGGCCGAAGAAGTGCTCGCGGGCGTACGCCCCGGACTCGACCGCGTAGCGCTGGAACTCGCCGTCGACGGTCGTGGTCATCTTGTTGAGCAGGACGCCGTCGCGGTCCTGGGCCAAGAGCTCGTCCCAGCGCGAGCCCCAGATCACCTTGATGACGTTCCAGCCCGCCCCCCGGAACACGGCCTCCAGCTCCTGGATGATCTTGCCGTTGCCGCGCACCGGGCCGTCGAGCCGCTGGAGGTTGCAGTTGACCACCCAGATCAGGTTGTCGAGCTGTTCCCGGGCCGGGAGGGTCAGCGCGCCCAGGGTCTCGGGCTCGTCGACCTCGCCGTCGCCGACGAAGCACCACACCTTCGACGCCGCGGTGTCGTCGATGCGCCGGTTGTGCAGGTAGCGCAGGAACCGGGCGTGGTAGATCGAGTTCAGCGGCCCCAGGCCCATCGACACGGTCGGGTACTCCCAGAACCGGGGCATGAGCCGGGGGTGCGGGTAGCTGGACAGCCCGCCGCCGACCTCCTGGCGGAACTGGTCGAGGTCGGCCTCGGTCAGCCGCCCCTCCAGGAACGCACGGGCGTAGATGCCGGGGGCGGCGTGGCCCTGGAGGTAGAGCGCGTCGCCCGCCAGGCCGTCCTCCTTGCCGTGGAAGAACCAGTTGAACCCGACGTCGTAGAGCGAGGCCGAGGAGGCGAAGGTCGACAGGTGGCCGCCGATGCCGTCGGCGTGCTTGTTGGCCTTGATGACCATGACCGCGGCGTTCCAGCGGATGTAGGCGCGGATGCGGCGCTCGAGCTCGAAGTCGCCCGGGAACCAGGGCTCCTCCTCCGGGGGGATGGTGTTGACGTAGGGCGTCGACACCGAGGCCGGGTGGCCGACCTGGAGCTCGCGGGCACGCTCGATCAGCTTTGACATGAGGAAGCGGGCGCGGGGCTTGCCGCTGGTCTCCACGACGGCGTCGAGCGAGTCGAGCCACTCGCGGGTCTCGGTCGGGTCGGTGTCGGGCAGCTGGTGCACGAACCCGTCGATGATCATGTGTCCATGCTGGCACCGTCTCGGGTGAAACGGAACGTTGCACCCCCGCGAGGGTCCGCTGGCCAGCCCTAGGGTGTCCCGCCGTGCCCACGATCGTGTACACCGACGGAGCCTGCCTGGGGAACCCCGGGCCGGGCGGCTGGGCCTGGGCCGAGCCGGACGGGGCCTACGCCAGCGGCGCCGAGCCCCACACCACCAACCAGCGCATGGAGATCCGGGCGGCGCTGGAGGCGGTGCGGGCCCACCCCGACGGGCCGCTGGAGATCGTGAGCGACTCGACCTACGTCGTGAACTGCTTCCGGGACCGGTGGTGGGAGGGCTGGCTGCGGCGGGGCTGGGTGACCTCGGCCCGCAAGCCGGTGAAGAACCGGGACCTGTGGGAGCCGCTGATCGACGCCGTCCGCGCCCGCGGGGACGTGACGTTCCAGTGGGTCAAGGGCCACTCGGGCCACCCGATGAACGACCTGGTCGACATGCTGGCGGTGGAGTCCGCCCAGACCCAGCGGGGCCGCACGGGCACGACGGCGGCCTGAACCGCCTTTTGTACGCGGAAACGGTCGGCCGGGCACGATCACGTATGCGGCCGAACGCGAATCGTTCGGCCGCCGGCGACGCGGGGGACACCTCGTGGTCAGGGCGCGGTTACCCGCCGGTGCTCGGCTGTGCGTGCAGCCGACCGTCGTCGGCAGAGGAGGGAGGACGATCATGCGCAGGACCGTGATGGGCGGCGCTCTCGCCCTGGCGGTGGCCGTGGCCGCCGGCACCGGGGGATACGCCCTCGCCGGGGGCAACGCCCCGCATCCCGAGGCCAACCAGCACAGCCAGCTGGTGGCGCGCTCGATCCTGCCGGCTGAGACGTTCCGGGCCGGCAGCGACCCGTCGGGCTTCTTCGTCGCCCCCGGCGGGGCGGTGCCGGCGCCCTACCCGGGCCAGCCGGTGCAGGGCTTCTCCGCTGTCCACCGGCTCGCCGACGACACGTACCTGGTGATGAGCGACAACGGGTTCGGCAACAAGGCCAACAGCCCGGACTTCGAGCTGCGGGTCCACCACATCGCCGCCGATGCGGCGTCCGGCGTGACGAGCGTCCTCGCCGGCGGCTTCGGCCTGTCGGACCCCGACGGCTTCATCCCGTGGACGATCTGGCGGGACGGCGGGTGCGCCGCCACGTCGCCGCTGCCGGCCGGATTCACCTGCCCGGCGCCCGACCGGGTGCTGACCGGCTGGGACTTCGACATCGAGGCGATGCAGCTGGCGCCCGACGGCACATTCTGGTTCGGTGACGAGTTCGGCCCGTTCCTGCTCCACACCGACGACCAGGGCCGGCTGCTGTCGGCGCCGATCCCGACGCCAGGCGTGGTGTCGCCATCCAACCCGACCCTCGCTCCCGGGCAGGTGCCCAACCTCGCCAACTCCAAGGGCTACGAGGGCATGGCGCTGTCGGCCGACGGCAAGACGCTGTACCCGATGCTGGAGGGCCCGATCGCGGAGGACACCGCCGCCGGGCTCGGCGCCGACCTGCGCATCTTCGAGGTCAAGGTCCGGCGCAACGGCGCCGCGTTCACCGACACGGTGCGGCGCTACCGCCTCGAGTTCCCGACCAACTCGATCGGCGATCTGATCGCGGTGAACAACCACCAGTTCCTGGCGATCGAGCGGGACCAGGCGTCCGGAGCCGCGGCGCGGTTCAAGGCGATCTTCCTGGTCGACTTCGACGACCGCGACCGGGACGGCTACGTCGACAAGACCCTGCTGGTCAACCTCATGGCGGTGCCCGACCCGGCGGACGTCGGCCACCTCGGCCCGTTCTTCACGTTCCCGTTCGTGACGATCGAGAGCGTGGACATCGTCGACAGCCAGACGCTGGTCGTGCTCAACGACAACAACTTCCCGGGCACCGGCGGCCGGGGGCCGACCCCCGACGAGAACGAGCTCATCGTGATCCGCCTCGACCAGCCGCTGGACGTGGGCCGGGGCCTGATCGCCTGAGTCCGCCCTCGCGTTTTCTACGCGGGAGCCGTCGCCATGGCGACCGTTGCCGCGTAGAGAACGCGTCGGCTCAGCGGACGAGCACGACCTTGGCGTCGAGCCCGACCAGCGCGGTGGTCGCGTCGTCCCACGCGACCTCCGCGGCGGTCACCAGCTCGGGATGCAACCGGCCCGACACGACCAGGGCCAGGACCTCGGGGATTGCCGCCCGGGCGTTCACCCGGCCGGTGTGGAGCCGGATGCCCCGCGTGTACATCTCCAGCATCGGCAGCGGCACCTCGCTGTCGAAGTAGATGGCCGTCGACGTGCAGGTGCCCTCGGGCTCGGTGGAGCGGATGGCGGTGTGGAGGCCCTCGACGGTGCCGGCGTGGTCGACCGTGATCGGGTAGCGGCCGGCCCGCCGGCCGTCGGGGCGCGCCTCGATGGGGTGGGCGCCGACGGCCTCGGCGATCGCCACGCGCCGCGGGTCGTCGTCGAGGTAGTCGACGTGCTCGCTGCCCAGCGCCACCGCCGCGGCGGCCGCATACAGCCCGACCGACCCGGCGCCGCCCACGACCAGCACCGGAGCGCCGGGCCGGGCCGCCAGGGGCGGAGCGACGGCCCGCCATCCGTCGGGGACGTTGTCGGCCACGCTGGCCACGTCCGCGGGCACGAGCCCGGCGGGCAGGGGCACCAGCATGGCGTCGGCGTAGGGCACGCGGGCCAGGTCGCTCAGCATCCCGCCCCACTCGCCCCGGCCGATGGGGGCCATGCCGTACGCCGCGCCCGCGCCCGCGGTCTCGCACGAGCCGGTCGCGCCCCGCCGGCAGGGGTCGCAGCGGCCGCAGCTCATCTGGAACGGCACGATCACCCGGTCGCCGGGGGCGGCGACGGTCACCCCGGGGCCGACCTCGACGACCTCGGCCACGGCCTCGTGGCCGAAGGCGAACGGCGGCGGCAGCGGGGCGTCGGCGGACATCAGCACCGCGTCGAGGTCGCACGTCGCCACGGCGATCGGGCGGACGATCGCTTCGCCGTCGCCCTCCAGGCGGGGGGCGTCGACCTCCTGCCACTCCAGCGCTCCCGGGCCCAGCCACGTCAGTTGTCGCACGGGTCGGCATCCTTCCACGGGCTGCGCCGCCGGGATACGTTCCCTGCCCGTGCGGGTCGGCGTCGACACCGGGGGGACGTTCACCGACCTGGTCACCGCGGACGGCCGGGCGCACAAGGTGCTGTCGACGCCCGACGACCCGGCCCGGGCGATCGGCGGGGCGCTGGCCGAGGTGGTCGGCGCTGACCCCGAGCTGCTGGCGCACGGCACCACCGTGGCCACCAACGCCCTCCTGGAGGGCCGGGGCGCGACCGTCGCCCTGGTGACGACCGAGGGCCTGGCCGACGTGATCGAGATCGGGCGCCAGGACCGGCCCTCGCTGTACGACCAGCTCGCCTCGCGGCCGCCGCCGCTGGTCCCGCGGGAGCTGCGCTACGAGGTGGCCGGGCGGCTGGCGGCGGACGGGTCCGAGCTGGCGCCGGTCGGCGCTCCGCCCGCCGTCGACCCGGCGGCGGCGGCGGTCGCCGTCTGCCTGCTGCACGCCGACATCTCGCCCGCGCACGAGCGGGCCGTGGCGGACGCCCTGGCGGCGGCCGGGCACGGCGACGTGACCTGCTCGCACGAGGTCTCGCCCGAGATGCGCGAGGTCGAGCGGACGGTCACGACCGTGATCAACGCCGCGCTCCGACCCCGGTGCCGGGCCTACCTCCGCAACGTCGACGCCCTCGCCGGCGAGGTGCTGGTGATGACGTCCTCGGGCGGGCTGCTGCCCGCCGGCGAGGCGGCCGAGCTGCCGGCGGCGCTGCTGCTGTCCGGGCCCGCGGGCGGGGTGCGGGCGGGGGTGGCGGCGGCGGTGGCCAACGGGTTCCCCGACGCGGTCACCTTCGACATGGGCGGCACCTCCACCGACGTGTGCCTCGTCCAGGACGGCCTGCCCGCGCCGGCCGCCGAGCGGGAGGTGGCCGGCTACGCCGTCCGGTTCCCGGCGCTGGACGTCCACACGATCGGCGCCGGCGGCGGCTCGATCGCCCGCATCGACCCGGGCGGCGCCCTGGTGGTCGGGCCGGAGAGCGCGGGCGCCGACCCCGGGCCCGCCTGCTATGGCCGCGGCGGCGACCGCCCGACGGTGACCGACGCCAATCTGGTCGCCGGCCGGATCCCGGCCGAGGCGGCGTTCGGGGGCCTGCACCTCGACGGGGGCGCGGCGGCGGCCGCCCTGGCCGAGGCGGGGGTGACGGCGGACGGCGTGATCGCGGTCGTCGACGCCAACATGGAGCGGGCGCTGCGGGCGGTGTCGGTCGAGCGGGGCGTCGACGCCCGGGGGCTGGCGCTGGTGGCGTTCGGCGGGGCGGGCGCGCTGCACGCCTGCGCCCTGGCCGACGCGCTGGGGATGGCGGCCGTGGTCGTCCCGGCCCGGGCCGGGGTGCTGTCCGCGGTCGGGCTGCTGACGGCCCCGCGGCGGCGCGACCTGGTGCGGTCGTGGCCGACGCCGGCCGACCACGACGGGCTGGCCGCCGCCCGCGAGGCGCTGGCGGCCGAGGCGGCGGCGCTGGTGGGGGGCGACGGCGCCGACGTGACGGTGACGACCGCGGTCGACTGCCGCTACCGGGGCCAGAGCCACGAGCTGACCGTGCCCGACGTCGACGCCTTCGCGGACGAGCACCGGCGGCGCAACGGCTACGCCCGGCCCGGCGACCCGGTGGAGGTGATCGCGGTCCGGGCGGTCGCCACCCGGCCCCCGGCGGTCGACCCCGGGGACCTGCCCGATCCGCCCGCCCGCATCGACGACCCGGTCGCGGGTCCGGCCGTGATCGCCGAGCCCGACTGCACGATCTGGGTGGCGGACGGCTGGGTGGCCCGGCCGGGCGCGGCGGGCGCGCTCGTCCTGCGGCGCGCGGGGACGGGGGACGCGCCGTGACGCTCGATCCGGCGGCGCTCCAGGTGCTGATCTCCCGCCTGACCGGCGTGGCCGAGGAGATGGGGGCCGTGCTGCGGCGGGCGGCGTTCAGCCCCAACATCAAGGAGCGGGCCGACTGCTCGGCGGCGCTGTTCACGGCGGACGGCGAGATGCTGGTGCAGGCCGAGCACATCCCGGTGCACCTGGGGTCGATGCCGGCGAGCGTGCGGGCGGCGATCGACGCCTTCGGAGACGACCTGGGTCCGGGCGAGCAGGTCGTCCTCAACGACCCGTTCGCCGGGGGGACCCACCTCAACGACGTCACGCTGGTGGCCCCGTGCCACGCGGGCGGCCGGCTGGTCGGGTGGGCGGCCAACCGGGCCCACCATGCCGACGTCGGCGGCGCCGCCCCGGGGTCGATCCCGGCCGACGCCACCGACATCTTCCAGGAGGGCCTGCGCATCCCGCCGACCCGGCTGGACGACGGGCTGCAGCGGCTGCTGCTGGCCAACTCCCGCACGCCGGGCGAGCGGGTGGGCGACCTCGACGCCCAGATCGGCGCCAACGTGGTCGGCGTCGAGCGCCTGGCGGCGCTGGCGGACGCCCCGCTGGCCGAGGTCGTCGACTACGGCGAGCGGCGGATGCGGGCGGCGCTGGCCGACCTGCCGGATGGCACCTGGCGGGCGGAGGACGTGCTGGACTCGACCGGCGCCGCGCCCGACCAGCAGCACCCGGCCCGGGTGGCCGTGGCGATCACGGTGGCGGGCGACGAGGTCACGGTGGACTACACGGGCAGCGCCCCCCAGTCCCGGGGCAACGTCAACGCGGTCGAGGCGGTCACGGTCTCGGCCACGTCGTACGCCCTGCGCTCGGCCGTCGACCCGACGATCCCGGCCAACGGGGGCGCCATGCGCCCGGTGAGGGTCGTCGCCCCGCCCGGCACGATCGTGGCGGCACTCCCGCCGGCGGCGGTGGGCGCGGGCAACGTGGAGGTCAGCCAGCGGGTGGCCGACGTCTGCCTGGCGGCGCTGGCGGTCCCGTGCGCGGCGAGGGTCCCGGCGGCGGGCCAGGGCACGATGAACAACGTGCTCATGGGCGGCGACGGCTGGGTGTACTACGAGACGGTGGCGGGCGGTCAGGGCGGCCGGCCGACGGCCCCGGGGATGAGCGGCGTCCACACCGGCATGACCAACACCCGCAACACCCCGATCGAGGCGCTGGAGCGCACGTTCCCCCTGCGGGTGCTGCGCTACCGCCTACGCCGGGGGAGCGGCGGCGCGGGCCGGTGGCCGGGCGGCGAGGGCATCGAGCGCGACCTCCAGGTGCTGGAGGACGTGACGGTCTCGCTGATCACCGAGCGCCGGGTCTCGGCGCCCCCGGGCCTGGCCGGCGGCGCCCCGGGTGCGGTGGGCGAGAACTGGCTGCTGCCCGGCGGCGACGAGTCCCGGGCCGAGCGCCTGCCGGACAAATGCACGACCCGCCTGCGGGCGGGCGACGTGGTGCGCATGCTCACCCCCGGCGGGGGTGGCTGGGGTTCGCCGCTCATCGACGACAGTGACGCGTTTTCTACGCGGAAGCGGTCGTCATAGCGACCGGTTCCGCGTAGAAAACCCGGGGGAGTTCACGCTCGACCGGAGGCTGGCCCGGGCACCGGGGCTGCGGTGCGACGTCGTGGTCGCTCCGGCGCGCTGATCGGCGGCGTAACTTCCCGCCATGCCGTTTCATGGGGATGTGGTGGTCACGCCGATCGAGCCGTCCGGTACGAACTGGAAGCTGGTGCAGCCCTTCGACTACCAGGGGCTCTACGACCGCTTCACCGTGCCCGCGGAGTTCCGGACCGACTTCGCGTCGGTGCCCCGGGTGTTCGTGTGGTTGCTGCCCCGGTACGGGACCTGGACCCGGGCCGCGATCCTGCACGACTACCTCTGGTCGCTGGCCAGGATGCCGGCCGACGAGCGGGTGATCGACAAGTTCGACGCGGACGGCATCTTCGTGCGGGCGATGCGGGAGCTGGGCGTGCCCTTCCTGCGGCGGTGGGTGATGTGGGCCGCCGTGCGCTGGGCCGCCGGGCCCAAGACATGGTTCGAGCGGGGTCCCGTGCCCTTCCTCAGGATGCTGGTCATCTCGATCCCGGCGCTCGTCTTCGTGGCCGTCCCGGTGGTGGTGATCGTCGCCGCCCTGGTCGTCGGGTTCATCGCCGAGTGGATCATGTACGTGCCGCTGCGGCTGTTCCACCGGGACAAGCGCAAGGACGTCAACCCGCCCGACGGTGGTGATGTCCTCGTCACCGCGTAGTGGAGGCTGGCGCCGCCTGCTGGTGCGGGTCGGGCTCGGAGCGCTGGCGGTGTTCGCCCTGGTCCAGCTCGTGCCCTACGGCTGGTCGCATCCCAACCCGCCGGTCGTCCACGACGCCCCCTGGCCCGACGCGGAGAGCGCCGCGATCGCCCGGCGGTCGTGCTACTCGTGCCACAGCAACGAGACCGACTGGCCGCCCTATTCGTACGCGGCCCCGATGTCGTGGCTGGTGCGCTACGACGTCGAGCAGGGACGCGACAAGCTGAACTTCTCGGAGTGGGACCGCTACGCGGGGCAAGCCGACGATGCCGCCGAGCAGGTCGAGGAGGGCGCCATGCCGTTGAGCCGGTACACGACGATCCACCGAGACGCTGCGCTGAGCGACGCCGAGGTCGACAAGCTGGTCGCTGCGCTCGCGTCGATGGAGGACGACCGGGACGGCGGCGGAGACGACCGCGGCGGCGACGACAGGGGCGGCCGCGGAGGAGGCGACGATGGCTGAGGCGACGGTCGACGTGCTGGCCCGGACCCGGGCCGGGCTGCAGCAGGTGGCGGTCCACGTGCTCGCCCGCCGCCGCCATGCGGTGACCGGGCGCTTCGGGCTGCGGCCGGCGCCGGGCGGGTTCGCCACGCCGATGTTCGGCGACGTGGGCGAGGTCGTGCGGGTGAGCGGCACGGTCCTCGTGGTCGAGCGCGGTGGCGACGCCCGGGTCGAGGAGCTGACCACGCTCGGCCGGGCCGCCGAGGTGGTCGGCGTCGACCTGGCGGCCGAGTTCTCGGTCGGTCACGAGTCGCCGCCACAGGCCGATCCGGCCGCCCCGCTGGCGCTCGACCCGGCCGCGGCGTGGCTGCTCGGCGGGTGGTGGTCGACCGGGGCCGGCGCGCTCGACGAGGCGGTGGCCGCCTCCCCGGCGGTGTCCGCCGCGACGACCGCCCAGCTGTGGCCGGAGCACTTCGACCACGGCTGCACGGTCACACTCGGCGGGACGGGGGACGACGCGCCCCGCGCCAACCTCGGGGCCTCGCCCGGGGACGGGTACGAGCCCGAGCCGTACGTCTACGTCGGCCCCTGGGGGCCCGAGCGGCCGGGCGACGCCGGCTACTGGAACGCGCCGTTCGGCGCGGTGCTCCGGCGCGGCGAGCTGGCCGGGCTGGCGCACGACGACCGGCGGGCGCGCATGGTCGAGTTCGTGCGCACGGGCCTCGACCTGGTCGCCGGCGGCTGACCGGCGCGACCGGGGTCAGTCGCGCAGCCCGGGGTGCTGGCTGGCCAGCACGCGGGCGAGGACGTTGGCCGGCAGCAGCGGGGCGATCGTGGCGGTCGCCCGGTTGGCGACACCCGGCACGACCTGGGCCCGGCCCTGGGCCAGCCCGTCGACCGCGGCCTTGGCCACCACCGTGGCGTCGACCCACATGAAGCTGGGCAGCGCGGCGTCGGCCTCGGCGGCGTCGAACCCCCCGGCCTCCGCGAACTCGGTCCGGACCGGACCGGGGCACAGCACGGTCATCGTCACGCCGGTGCCCCGCAGCTCGGCCCGCAGGGCCCGGGTGTAGGACACGACGAACGCCTTGGCGGCCCCGTAGCCCGCCTGCCCCGGCATCGGCTGGAAGGCTGCGGTCGAGGCGATGTTGAGCACGGCGCCCATGCCTCGCTCGACCATCCCCGGCAGGAACAGGCTGCACAGGTGGGCGACGGCCTCGACGTCGGTGCGGATCATCGCCAGCTCGGCCTCGGCGTCGGCCTTGTGGACCGGGCCGACCGTCGTCAGCCCGGCCCCGTTGACCAGGATCGACGCCACCAGCCCCCGGTCCGCCACGGCGGCGGGGATGCCCCGGCGGGCGTCCGCGTCGGTGAGGTCGGCGGCCACCACGTCGACCCGGACCCCGGACGAGCCGCCCAGTTCGCCGGCGAGCTCGTCGAGGCGCTCCTTGCGCCGGGCGACCAGCGTCAGGCCCTGGCCGCGGCCGGCCAGCTCGCGGGCGATCTCCCGGCCGATGCCGGAGGACGCCCCGGTGACGACGGCGGTCCGGTCGGCTGCGGGGGCGGGTAGCGCCATGCGCGGATCGTAGGCGGTGCCTCACAGGGCGATGAGCACGGCGGCCACCCCGGCGACGCCGAGCCCGGCCCGCTGGAGGCGCGACAGCCGCTCGTCGAGCACGTACCGGGCCAGCAGGACCGTCCCCGCCGGGTAGAGCGCGGTGAGCACCGCCACGACCGACAGCAGCCCGCGGTCGAGCGCCAGCAGCAGGAACACGTTGGCCCCGGCGTCGAGCAGCCCGCAGACCACGACCGGCAGCGCCTCGCGGCGCAGCGGGACGGCCGACGAGGTGACCCCGGCGGCCCCGAGCAGGACGAACAGCGTCACCGACGCGATGCGGGCGCCGACCAGCGGCCAGATGCCGACGTCGTCGCCCGCCTGGCCGATGAGGACGAAGAAGCACCCGAACGCCACGCCCGCGCCCACGGCGACGACGATCGGCAGCCAGCGGCGGCTCGACAACTGGGCGTGGTGGGCACCCGGTTCCTCCTGCGAGACGAGGACGATCGCCCCCAGAGCCAGCGCGATCCCGACGAGCGCGGCGGGCTCCGGGCGCTCGCCCGACGCCAGCCCGAACACCACCGGCACGGCGGCCGAGAGCAGGGCCGCGATCGGGGCGACCACGCTCATGGCCCCGATGGCGAGGCCCCAGTAGAACAACGCGACCCCGGCCCCGCCCAGCACGCCGGCCGCCGCCCCGACCGTCAGCGCCCGGGCCGTCGGCTCGCCGCCGACGAGCGGGGCCAGGGCGAGCAGCATCACGAGGCCGACGAGATGCGACCACAGCACCACCGCGCTCGCCGGCTGCCGGCGGGCGGCGACGCCGCCGAAGAAGTCGCCCACGCCGTACGCGACCGCGGCGCTGAACGCGAGCAGGGCGGCCATCGGCGGATCCTCCGGGAACGATCGGGCGGGCCGGTCAACAATAGCGACCGGTCAGTCTGATGTACCAAGCGGTTTCCTATGATGACCGCATGTCCACCCCCGAGTCGGTCGCCGCGGCGGTCGCCCGCAACACACGCCGGCTGCGCACGGCCCGGGGCTGGAGCCTCGACGAGCTGGCCAGCCGCAGCCGGGTCAGCAAGGGCATGCTCGTGCAGCTCGAGCAGGCCCGCACCAACCCGAGCCTCGGCACGCTGTGCAAGGTGGCCGAGACCCTGGGCGTGTCGCTCGCCGGCCTGGTCGAGCTGCACGAGGCCCCGGTCGTCCGGGTGGTCGACCCCACCCAGGTCGCCCGCCTGTGGACCAGCGCCGAGGGCAGCACCGGCGACCTGCTGGCCGGCTCCGACGAGCGCGAGCACCTGGAGCTGTGGCGCTGGCGCCTCGCCCCCGGCGACGAGCACGGCTCGGACGCCCACGCGGCCGGCACGCTCGAGCTGATCTCGGTGCTGTCGGGCACGCTCACGCTGGTGGTCGACGGCCGCGAGCACGCGATCGCCGCCGGCGGCGCCGCCCTGTTCCACGCCGACCGCGACCACCAGTACCGCAACCGGGGCCGGCGCCCGACCGAGCTGGTGATGGTCGTTGCCCAGCCGGACGCGGACCTCGACGAGTGGTCCGCCGGCGCGGGTTCGACCCCTTGACCGGCGAGTCAATACAGTCCCCGGCATGGACCTCAACGGGATCTCCGCCATCGTCACCGGGGGCGCCTCGGGCCTCGGGGCCGCCACCGCCACCGCCCTCGCCGACCGGGGCGCGCACGTGGTCATCGCCGACCTCGAGCGCCAGGCCGACAAGGGCGAGGCGCTGGCCAAGGAGATCGGTGGCGTCTTCGCCCCCACCGACGTCACCGACACCGAGCAGATCATCGCCGCCGTCGAGGCCGCCAAGGAGATGGGCCCGCTGCGGGCCCTCGTCACCGCGGCCGGCATCGGCTGGGCGACGCGCACGATCGGCCGCGACGGCCAGTACGGCTCTGCCCACAACCTGGACATGTTCAAGACCGTCGTGGGCATCAACCTGATCGGCACGTTCGACTGCATCCGCCTCGCCGCCACCGCCATGTCCCAGACCGAGCCGCTGGACGACGGCGAGCGGGGCGCCGTCGTCACCGTCGCGTCGGTCGCCGCCTTCGACGGCCAGATCGGCCAGGCCAGCTACTCGGCGTCCAAGGGCGGCGTGGTCGGCATGACCCTGCCGGTCGCCCGGGACCTGTCGGCGGTGGGCGTCCGGGTCAACTGCATCGCCCCCGGCCTCATCGACACCCCGATCTACGGCACCGGCGAGGCCAGCGAGGACTTCAAGGAGCGCCTGAAGCGCGACGTGCTGTTCCCCAAGCGCCTCGGGACCGCCGGCGAGTTCGCCGGGATGGCGGTCGAGCTCCTGTCGAACAGCTACATGAACGCCGAGGTCATCCGGGTCGACGGGGGCGTCCGCATGCAGCCCAAGTGATTCCGCGGAGGCGGGTCTAAGCTCGTCCACGCGTGTCTGGCATGGGGGTAGCTGCAGCGCGGCTGACGGCACGGACGTCGGTCCGGAGAACGCTCGGCGCCCCGCGTCGGCGCCGGGGCGGCCGTGACCACAGCCCCGTGCCCGCGACGGCGGTGTTCGTCGCCGCCGACGTGGGCGCCATGTCGGTGGCCCTGGTCGTCGCCCACCTGCTGCGCTTCGGCCTGACCTCGGCGATCCTGCCGGGACCGGGCGTCTCGTACCTGGTGGTCAGCGCCTGGCCGTGCCCGTGTGGCTCGGCGTCCTGGCGCTGGCCGGTTGCTACGACCGCCGCATCCTCGGGGTCGGCTCCGACGAGTACCGCCGCATCCTCAACGCCGGCGTCCACTTCCTGGCGGTCGTGGCGGTCCTCCACTTCCTCGGCCGCCTGGTGCTGGCCCGGGGCTATGTCGGGGTGCTGATCCCCGTAGCCATCGTGCTCACGCTGCTGACCCGCTTCGCGCTGCGGGGCTGGCTCGACCGCCAACGCCGCAAGGGCCGCTACGTCCACCGCCTGCTGCTCGTGGGCACGCCCGCGAGCGTGAGCGACGTGGGCGAGCACCTGGTCCGGGCGCCGTGGTCGGGCTACGCGCTCGTCGGGGTGTGCGTCGACGCGGACGTGCCCGAGCTGGCGATCGGCGGGAACCCGGTCCCGGTGGTGGGGCCGACCGCGACCTGGCCGAGGCCATCGACCGCTGCGGGGTCGACGCCGTGGCGGTGACGGGCGACTCGGCGGCGGGCGAGCTGCGGGCCGTGGTCGGAGCGCTCGCGGGCTCGGAGGTCGAGCTGCTCGTCGCTCCCGCGATCGTGGACGTGGCCGGGCCCCGGACGGTCCTGCGCCGGGCCGGCGGCCTCCAGCTCCTGCACGTCGAGGAGCCCACCTTCGCCGGCCCCCAGCGGGTGGCCAAGGAGGTGCTCGACCGGGTCAGCGCCGCCGTGGCCCTCGTCGTCCTCGCCCCGGTGTTCGTCGTCGTCGCCGTGGCCGTGAGGCTCGACAGCCCCGGGCCGGTGTTGTTCCGCCAGACCCGGGTGGGCCGCCGGGGCCGCCGCTTCGCGATGGTCAAGTTCCGGACGATGGTCGAGGACGCGGAGCGCCTGCTCCGGGCTGGAGCACCGCAACGAGGCCGACGGCCTGCTGTTCAAGGTGCCGAACGACCCCCGGGTGACGCGGGTCGGGCGGCTCCTGCGGCGCTACTCGCTCGACGAGCTGCCCCAGCTGCTCAACGTGGCTGGGGCGACATGTCG
The DNA here is from genome assembly GCA_963830865.1 of uncultured Acidimicrobiales bacterium. Classification (GTDB taxonomy): domain Bacteria; phylum Actinomycetota; class Acidimicrobiia; order Acidimicrobiales; family VFJN01; genus ZC4RG19. The sequence continues at coordinate 916,011 of CAWHNU010000009.1, forward strand.
CTCGTCGGGCCCGCGGCCGCCGCTGCCCGGCGGAGGTCGACCTCTACGAGGGCCACGTCAATCGGCGGCTGCTGCGTGAAGCCGGGCATCACCGGGCTGTGGCAGGTCAGCGGGCGGTCGGACCTGTCGTGGGAGGAGGCCATCCGGCTCGACCTCTACTACGTCGACCACTGGTCGCCGACCATGGACCTGGCCATCGTCGTGCGCACTCTGTCGGCCGTGGTGCGGGGGTCCGGCGCCTACTGAGCGGATGCGTGCCGCCCGCGGGCCATGCCGTAAATTGACCTCTTCCATGTCGCTGGTGCTCCGCCGTCCCTTCCTCGCCACGCGCCGGGCGCGCACGATCAGCTTCGGCGTGACCGTCGCGGCGGTCGGCATCGTGGGCGCGGTGCTCACGACGGCCGCCCCGACGGGCATGGACACGGCCGACGCGCTCGTGGAGCGGCGGCCTGGTCGCGGTCCTGGCGTTCTTCGGGGCGACATCGCCGGCGCTGGACGTGGTTCCTGCCCGCGGGCGCCGCCGCGGCCATCGCCGGCGACGGCCTGGCCCAGGCGCTGGCCGCGGTGGCGATCGTCGTGGCCTTCGTGTCGGTGCTACGCGACACCCGCAGCCGGGCCCGGGGCGCCGCGGTGGTCGGGCTGGGCACGATCGCCCTCCTGCGGGCCGAGCCGATCGGGTTCCATGGCCTCTCGGGCCTGCTGCGTGGTGGCCGTGGCGCTGCCGATCCTCGTGTCCGGCTACAGCCACGCCGGCCGGCGGGTCCAGGCGCGTACCCGCCGGTGCGTCCTGCTCGGCGGGCGGTGTGCTCGGGTTGATGCTCGCGGGCGCGGCGCTCGGCATCGTGTCGGTGCAGCGCGACCTGGGCGAGGGCGCCCGGGCGATCGACGGGGGCCTGGCGGCCGCCCAAGACGCCGACGACGACACGGCCGCCCAGCAGCTGGCGCTGGCGGCCCGCTCGCTGACCGCCGCCGACGAGACGCTGTCGAGCTGGTTCGTGTCGCCGGCCAAGACGCTGCCGATCATCGGCCCCAACATCACCGCGGTCGGGTCGCTGGCGTCGCAGGCGAGCGAGGTGGCCGAGGTGACCTCGCTGGCCGCCGACAACGCGGACGTCGACGCGCTGCGGTTCGTGGGGGGTCGCCTCGACCCCGCGGCCGTCTCCGCCATGGAGGAGCCGCTCGAGAACGTGCTCGGCGGCGCTGCGGCGCATGGACGAGCAGGTGGCCGCGGCGCGGTCGCCGTGGCTGGTCACGCCCGTGGCCAACCGCATCGATCGGCTCGACGCCCAGATCGACGTGGCCATGCCGGACGCGGAGATGGCGCTGACCGCCATCGACGTCGCCCCCGGCATGCTCGGGGCCGACGGCCCCCAGCGCTACCTCGTCCTGTTCACCACGCCGGTCGAGGCCCGCGGCCGGGTCGGCTTCCCCGGCAACTACGCCGAGCTGCTCGTCGACAACGGCAAGCTGTCGATGCCCCGGTTCGGCCGCATCTCCGAGCTGGAGCAGGAGGGCATCCCCGGCGACCAGCGGACGCTGTCCGGGCCTCCCGACTACGTCGCCCGCTACACCCGGTTCGACGTGGCCGCCACGTGGCGCAACATCACGATGTCGCCAGACTTCGTCGAGGTGGCGGCGTCGCGGCCGAGCTGTACCCGCAGTCGGGCGGCTCGCCGATCGACGGGGTGCTCGCGGTCGATCCCCAGGGCCTGGCGGCGATCATGCGCTACACCGGGCCGGTCGAGGTCGACGGGCTGGACCAGCCGCTGACGGCCGACAACGCCGCCCAGTTCCTGCTGTCCGACCAGTACCGCCAGTTCTCCGACAACGACGAGCGGGTCGACGTGCTGGAGGACGTGGCCCACGCCACCTTCGACCGGCTCACGTCCGCCGACCTGCCCGGGCCCCGGGCCCTCAGCCGAGCAGCTCGACCCGATCGTCGACGGCGGCCACATCCAGTTCACGGTCGTCGGCGACACGCCGACCGGCCTGGTGCTGCTCGGCTTCGGGGTGAACGGCCAGCTGCTCACGCCGGGGCCGCAGGCCGACCAGATCCTCTTCACGACCGCCAACGCCGCGGCCAACAAGCTCGACTACTACCTGCACCGCAGCGAGCAGCTACGACGTCCACTGGGACCCGCGCTCCGGCGAGATCACCGCCACGTGGACGGTGCACCTGGAGAACACGGCGCCGTCGGAGGGCCTACCCGACTACGTGATGGGCAACGCCGTCGGCCTGCCCAAGGGCTCGAACCGGTCGTTCGTGTCGCTGTACACACCCTACGAGCTGGCCGGCGCCCGCATCGGCGGCCAGGAGGCCGCGGTGCAGTCCGAGACCGAGCTGACCCGGCACGTCTACTCGACCTTCGTCGACATCCCGCCCGGCGGCGCGGTGGACATCCAGCTCGACCTGCAGGGCACCTTCGAGGGGCGCCGCTACAGCCTCGACATGCCCGTGCAGCCGTTCTCGACCGCTGATCAGGCGGCCGTCTCGGTGACCGTGGCGGGCGGTCCGGTGGCGGCGAGCGAGGGCGCCGAGGTCTCCGGCGACACGGTCACGTGGTCGACGACGCTCGATCGCAGCCGGCGCCTCGTGGTGACGGCACCCCGAAGCTGACGCACCGTCAGCTCGCCGCCGTCACGTTGTGCTAAACCGTCCGGCAGCCCGCCGGTCGGCGCGGCGAGGGACGCGCCGACCGCCGGCGTCGGGGAGAGAGAATGGGCAAGCGTGTCGTGGCCGCCACGGCCGTGGCGGTGGCCACGGGTTGTGTTCACGCCGCCGCGTCGCCACGCGGCGGCCGGCGTGTGCGTCGGCCTCGACCGGCGACCGCTGGTGCTGCACGCGGGCATCAGGCTCACCACGCGCTGACTCGTCCGGGCCGAGCGGGGGCGGTCCGGGCGGGGGCGCCGGCGGCCGTGGGCGATCACGGGGCGGCGTCCCGGTCGCCCTGACACTCGGCGGGGCCCCGGGCGGCGGCGCGGTCTCGGGCCGGGGGAGGGCGACCAGCGCCGCCCGGTACCGGCGGGCCGAGCGGGCCTGGCTGCGACGGACGTTGCCGGCCACCGCGAGCAGCCACGGCAGGGCGTCGTCGCCCGGCACGTCGGCGAGGCGGCGCCAGGCGACGGTGAAACCTCGGCGACGAGGTCGTCGGCGTCGGCGCCCACGATCGCCCGGTGGTGGGCGTAGCGCCGCACCGCGGCGTGGTGCGACTCGACCAGCGCCCGGAGGCGCTCGGCCGGTTCCATGTCCCGTCTCTGTCCGGACACCCGCCAACGTTGCACCCGGACTCGGGTCAGGTGTGGTCAGGCGGTGGCGCGGCGGCCGACCCACGTGGGGTGGTCGGCCGCGGCGAGCAGCTCCTCGTCGCCGGCGGAGTCGCCGTAGGCCCACAGCTCGACGGCCTCGGCCGGGCCGAACCGCTGACCGGTCCAGGCCCGCAGGCGGGCGACCTTCTCGGGGCCGCGGGTGTTGATCTCGCCGACGACCTCGCCGGTGAGCGTCCCGCCGGCGTCGGCCACCAGCTCGACGGCCAGGGCCGCGTCGATGCCCAGGCGCTCGGCCAGCGGGCGCAGGTAGGCGCCCAGCGACGCCGACACGATCACGACCGCGTGGCCCTCGGCCCGGTGCCACTCGATCCGCTCGACCATCTCCGGCCGGAGCTGCCCGACCAGGTCGGGCACGTACGCCCGCCCCAGCTCGTCGAGGCGGGCGGCGGGCCAGCCCCGGAACAGGTGTCCGACGGTGGCGACCTTGAGCGTGTCGCGGTCGTGGGCCCGCACGGCGGCCCGGGCCGCCGCCGTCACCAGCCGCACGCCGCCCCGGGCGCGGCGGAGGAACGGGACCAGCGTGTCCCGCCGGGCGATGGTGCCGTCGAAGTCGAACGCGGCCACCCCGGCCGCGGCTCGGTCACGAGCGTGCCCCCAGGACCGCCTCCAGCGCCCCGGCGATCGCGGTGTGGCGGTAGGGGTAGCCGGCGTCGATCAGCACCCCCGGCCGCACGCGCTGGCTGGCGAACAGCAACTCGTCGGCCATCTCCCGGCCGAGCACGAGGCGGGGCCCGAACGCAGGCACCGGCACGGCTGCGGGCCGGTGGAGGGCGGCGCCCAGCGCCTTGGCCAGCTCGGCGTTGGTGACCGGCTCCGGGGCGACGAGGTTCACGGGGCCGGCGATGTCGTCCCGGTCGAGCAGGAACCGGACGGCGCCCACCTCGTCGTCGAGCGCCACCCAGCTCACCCACTGGCGGCCCGAGCCGAGCCGGCCGCCGACGAACAGCTTGAACGGCAGGGCCAGGCGGGGCAGGACGCCGCCGTGGCGGGCCAGCACGATGCCCGTGCGCAGGAACACCGTCCGGATGCCGGCCTCCGTGGCCGGCGCGGCCGCGGCCTCCCAGGCCTGGACCAGGTCGGCCAGGAAGTCGTCGCCCGGCGCGCTGTGCTCGGTGACGACCTCGTCGCCCCGGTCGCCGTAGTAGCCGATCGCCGAGGCCGACAGCAGCACGGCCGGCGGCCGGTCCAGCCCGGCGAGCGTGCGGGCCAGCAGGTCGGTGCCCCGGGTGCGGCTGGCGCGGATCTCGCGCTTACGGTCCTCCGACCAGCGCTTGTCGCCGATGCCCGCGCCGGCCAGGTTGACCACGGCGTCGACGCCCTCCAGCCCGGCGGCGTCGATCGTCCCGGCGGCGGGGTCCCAGGCGACGGCGCCCTCGCCGCCGCGACCCCCGCCGCGCACCAGCGGGCGGACCGTATGGCCGTCGGCGCGCAGCGCGGCGCCGAGCGCAGTGCCGATGAGGCCGCTCGCCCCCGTGATCGCGATCTGCATCGAGCCTCCTGGGATTCCCGCCGTCGAGCGTGGGTACCGTACGCGCTCGGCGGGCACCGACGAAGCAATGCGGAGGAGGCACGGGTGCCCGGCATCCTGAAGGAGTTCAGGGAGTTCATCTCCCGCGGGAACGTCGTCGAGCTGGCCGTGGCGGTGATCATCGGCGCCGCCTTCACGGCCATCGTCACCGCGGTCGTCGAGGGCCTGATCACGCCGCTCGTGGGCATGATCAGCGGCACCGACTTCCGCAAGATGGACTTCACGATCAACGACAGCGTGTTCCGCTACGGGCTCGTGATCAACGCGGTGATCTACTTCTTCGTCGTCGCCGCGGTGGTGTTCTTCCTGATCGTCAAGCCGATCAACGTGCTCAACGAGCGCCGGCGCCGGGGCGAGGAGCCGGTCGAGGAGGCGGAGCTGTCCGACGAGGTCGTGCTGCTGGCCGAGATCCGGGACCTGCTGGCGGCCCGGTCCGGCGCGGCCGGCCCACCGGCGGACGGCCCGGGCGAGCCCCCGTCGACGACCGGGTGGTGACCGGTCCTAGTGGCCCGAGGCCGTTAGCTCAGCTGCTCGCTGAGGTACATCTCCGCGCCGAGCGCCTCGACCAGGCTGAGCTGTGTCTCCAGCCAGTCGACGTGCTCCTCCTCCGACACCAGCATGTCGGCCAGCATCTCGCGCGTCCCGTTGTCGCCGAGCTCGACGCTCAGCGCGATGCCCCGGTTGAACCGCTCGACCGCCTCCAGCTCCATGGCCAGGTCGAGGCGGAGTTGCTCGACCGGCTCCTCACCCAGCGTCACCGGTCCGAGGCGCTGGAGGTTGGGCATGCCCTCGAGGAAGATGATCCGCTCGATGAGGGATTCGGCGTGGCGCATCTCGTCGATCGACTCGTGCTGCGTGCGCTCCGCCAACTTGCCGTAGCCCCAGTTCGCCTGCATCTTGGCGTGCCCGAAGTACTGGTTCACGGCCGTCAGCTCGGCCGTCAGCACCTCGTTGAGCAGTTCGATGATCTCGGGGCGTCCCTGCATGCGGGTGGACCTCCGGGGGAGCCGACGGCACCGGCCGCGGGTCCCGGCGGGGACCGTCAGGCGGCCGGCTCTACCTGCTCCGGCGCCACCAGTGTGGCCAGGAGCACACTGATCGTAGGCCGGCACGACCCACAGCGCGTGCCTGCGCCGCAGCGCGCGCCGATCTCGTCGACGGTCGTCGCCGCGCGCTCGACCTCGCGGCGGATGACACGGTCGCTGACGACCTCGCAGTGGCAGACGATCACAGGTCCCCCGCCGGCGTCCCATCAGCTTGGCTGCCCATAGTCCGATAAGCATGCCTTACGAACGGGGGAGCATGTCAAGGTGAGCCTGAGCGCCTGCTGACGGGGGGTGGGCGAGTTCTGGGAGGGGGAGGCGGTGCGGTAGCGTCGCCCCCCATGCACGTGGTCATCGTGGGCTGCGGACGCGTCGGCTCCGGCCTCGCCCGCATCATCGAGGACAGGGGCCACTCGGTCGCCGTCGTCGACAAGGACCCGAGGGCGTTCCGGCGCCTCCACGAGGGCTTCGCCGGCCAGCAGGTCGTGGGCGTCGGGTTCGACCGCGACACGCAGGAGGCCGCCGGCATCCGCAACGCGGTGGCCATGGCCGCCGTCACCAGCGGTGACAACTCCAACATCCTCACCGCCCGGGTCGCCCGGGAGACGTTCGGCATCGACCGGGTCGTCGCCCGCATCTACGACCCGAGGAGGGCGATCATCTACGAGCGCCTGGGCATCCCGACCATCGCCACCGTCCAGTGGACGATCGACCGCACCCTGCGCAAGCTGCTGCCCGACACCACCGAGAGCGACTGGGCCGACCCCAGCGCCAAGGTCGTGCTGGTCGAGCGATCGGTCGCACCCAGCTGGGCCGGCCAGCCGCTGTCGGCGATCGAGATCCCCGGCGTGGCCCGGGCGGTGGCGGTCAGCCGCATGGGCGCGGCCCAGGTGCCGACGCCCGAGCTGGTCACCCAGGACGGCGACGTCGTGTACCTGGCGGTCGCGGCCGGGCGGGTCGACGATGTCGACGAGCACCTGGCCGATGCGAGCGGCGTGCGGCATGGTTGAGTCGTCGTCGTCGCCATCCCCCGACGCCCCGGGAGCCCCCAGATGAAGGTCGTCATCGCCGGTGGAGGAGCCGTCGGCACGTTCATCGCCGGTGAGCTGCGCCAGGCCGGCCACGAGGTCCACATCATCGAGCAGGACGGCGACCGCGTCACCCGCATGCAGAAGGCGGGCGACCCGGTCGGGGTCGAGTGGCACGAGGCCGACGCCTGCGAGGTCAACAGCCTCCGGGTCATCGGCCTGGCCGACGCCGACGTCGTCGCCGCCGTCACGGGCGACGACGAGGACAACCTGGTCACCAGCCTGCTCGCCAAGCAGGAGTTCGCGGTGCCCCGCGTCGTGGCCCGGGTCAACAACCCCAAGAACGAGTGGCTGTTCAACGAGAACTGGGGGGTCGACGTCGCGGTGTCCACGCCCCACCTGCTCACGGCCCTGGTCGAGGAGGCGGTCAGCGTGGGCTCGCTGGTGCGCCTGCTGTCGTTCGAGGGCGGCCGAGCCAGCCTGATCGAGGTCACCCTGGCCGGCGACAGCCCGGCGACCGACCGTGAGGTGGTCGACCTGGGCTTCCCCCGCGACTCGACGGTCGTGGCGGTGCTGCGCAACGACCGGGTCATCGTCCCCCGGGGCGACACGCGGCTGCAGGCGGGCGACGAGGTCCTGGTCCTGGTCACGTCCGAGAGCATCGACGAGGTCCGCGAGATCCTCACGGGCGCGTAGCCGCCTCACCTCGGCCGGGTCAGGCCACCCGGCGGTGGAGCCGGCCTCCCAGGTACAGCCCGACCGGCCGGCCGGCGTCCCGGGACACGAACACCACGTTCTCCCTCGTGCCGGACACCGGGTCGGCCATCGTGAACACCGAGCCGCCGTCGCCCACCGGGGTGAGCGGCAGCGTCACGCTGCGGACGCCCAGGGCCTGGAGCACGCCCGACGGTTCCGTGACCATCGTCATCGAGCCGCCCGCCACCGCCACCGTGATCCGCTGGTGGAGGCGGTCGTAGACGCCGGCATGGGCGGACAGGTCCGGTACGTCGCCCGGCGGGGCGATCGGGTCCTCCGGGCCCAGCTCCAGCAGGTCGATGGCCAGGCGGTCGAGGACCGCCTGCGCCAGGACGCCGCCGACCGGGCTGTTGGCCAGCACGCAGATCGCCGTCCGTCGCTGCGGCAGCACCCGGAGGACCGCCCGCTGGCCGAAGGTGTCGGCGTCCTGGCCGAGGACGACCAGGTCGTCCCAGCGGCGGACCGTCCAGCCGAGCGCCTGCTCCTCGCCGGGGACGGGGCACTCCATGTGGGGGCGCTGCATCGCCTCGACATCGGCCGGGGTCAGCAGGTCGGCGCCGTCGGCGCCCCGGCCCTCGTCCAGGTGGAGGCGGGCGAAGGCGAGCAGCTCGCCCGCCGGGGCGAGGATGCCGCCCATCGGGCCGTTGGAGCGGCTGAGCGACCACCGGGCCTGCCTCGCCGGCTCGCCTCCCGGGACCTGGACGTGTCCGACCGCCACCCGGTGGAGCAGGGCGTGCTGGGGGAGCGTGAGCGTCGACCGGCAGCCGAGCGGCCGGGTCAGCCGGCGGCGCAGGACGCGATCGAAGTCCTCGCCCGTCGCCACCTCCAGCAGCCGGCCGGCCACCGCGTAGCCGGTGTTGCAGAAGCTGTACGCCTCGTCGGTCGCGTGGATCTGGCCCAGGCCGGCCAGCGTGCCGACGTAGCGCTGGAGGGCGTCCGGGTTCCAGCCGGTGTCGATCAGGTGGTCGCCCTCGATGCCGCTCGTGTGGGTGAGCAGGTGGCGAGGGGTGATCTCGATGGTGGCGCCGGGGTCGGCGACCATGAACTCCTGGAGCTGGGCCCGCACCGGCTCGTCCAGCGACACGACGCCCGCCGCCTGGGCCTGGAGGACCAGCGACGCCGTGTACACCTTGGTGATCGAGCCGATCTGGAACAGCGTGTCGGGCGTGACCGGGACGCCGGTGACCACGTTCGTCAACCCGCACGCCGACACGATCTGCTCGTCGCCGACCAGCACCCCGCACGCCGCGCCGGGGACCCCGTGCTCGCCCGCCAGCTCGCGCGAGCAGGTCGTCGAGCCGGCCCTGGTAGGCGGAGAGAGCGCCCATGGCCCCCGGACGCTACTGCCCCCCGGGCGGCGACCGTCGTAACTGACAGCGGATTCGTACCGCCACGGCACTCAGCGCTGTCAGAACCGATCAGTCGCCCGTGGTCGCCGGGGTCGGGGTCGGCGTCGGAGTCGACGTCGGTGTCGGGGTCGGGGCCGACGGTGGGCGGCGGCGCCGGCGCCAGACCCAGCCGACGATGGCGAGGGGCACGAGCACCACCAGGAACGGGAGCAACAGGCCGACGGTCGCCAGCGCCACCTGGCCGATGTCGACGAGCGCCACCCAGCCCCTGCGCACGTTCTCGCCGAAGCCGGGGATGTCGTCGGCCGGCTCGGGCGGCGGCGGCTCCTCGCCGAGGTTGACGGTCAGCGTGCCCAGTGCCACCTGGTCGGCGAGCACCCGCTGCTGGCCCTCCAGCGACTCCAGCTCCGCCTCGCGCCGGGCCAGCTCACCCTCGACGATGGCGAGCTGGCCGACGTCGCCGGCGCCGCTGAGCAGGGCCCGCACCCGGTCGACGCTGGCCTGGAGCGAGGCGATGCGGCTCTCCACGTCGACCATCTCGGCGGTCACGTCCTGGGCGTCCACCTGCTGGCTCTCGACCGTCCCGAGCTTGCCGATCTGGCGGCGGATGTCCTCGAACTGATCGGCCGGGATCCGCACGGTGAGGTCGATCTGCTTGTCGGCCGCCCGGGCCTGCTCGTTGGACACGAAGCCGCCGGCCCCGGTCACCAGGGCGGTGATGTCGGCGGCGGCGTCGTCGACGTCGTCGACGGTGAGCTGCATCGACCCGGTGCGCACCACGTCGCGGGAGGCGGCGGCCAGCTGGGCGGGGTCGGTCGCCAGGGCCACCTGCCCGTCGTCGGCGCCCCCACCGCCCGCGGTCGCCGCCTCGTCGGCGGGCGGCGCCGCACCCGGCGCGCCGGGGACCGCGGCGTCCCCGCGGCGCCCGACTCGGCGGACGCCCTGTCGGCGGCCGTGGTCGGCACCGCCTGTTCGCTCGCGCTGTCGTCGCCCGCGCTGTCGTCGCCCGCCCCGCCGCACGCCGCGAGCCCGCCGACCACGAGGCCGGCCGCCAGCACCGCCGCGCCCACCCGTCCCATCGCTCTCATCATGCCCCCTTCGACGTCGCGGGACGCCGTGCGGTTCCCCGACGGGCGCGAGCGCCGGACCCGGCTAACCTGGACCGCTCCATGAGCACCCGCCGCCTCATCATCGCCGCGCTGGCGTGCGGCCTCGCGATCCTCGTCGCGTTCGCCGTCCAGATCACGCTCCGCCCCTGATCCGGCCCCGGTTCGTGCCCGGGCCTCGGCCGGTAGAGTCCCGAGGGTACGGCCCCTGTCGGTTCCCCTGGAGGTGATCCCTACGGCCGAGCACTTCGATGTCGTCGTCATCGGCGGCGGCCCCGGTGGCTACGCCGCCGCGCTCTACGGCGCGAGCGCCGGGCTCAACATCGCCCTCGTGGAGAAGCGCTGGATCGGGGGCACCTGCCTCAACGTCGGCTGCATCCCGGCCAAGGAGCTGCTGGAGACCGCGCACGTGTACCGGACCGTGGCCGAGGCCGCCGCCTTCGGCATCAACGCCGGCGAGCCCCAGGTCGACTGGTCGGTCACCCAGAAGCGCAAGCAGGCCGTGGTCGACGAGCTGGTCGGCGGGGTCCGCCAGCTCCTCAAGGGCCGCAAGGTGACCGTGTACGACGGCCACGGCCGGCTGCACGCGGGCCGGCGCGTGACGATCACCCCCGTCGGCGACGCCGTCGGCGAGGAAGCCGGCGAGATCGAGATCACCGGCGACGCCGTGATCATCGCCGCCGGGTCCGAGACCCGGACGATCCCCGGCTTCGAGGTCGACGGCACGGTGGTCATGACCTCCGACGAGGTCCTCTCCATGCCCGACGTGCCGGGGACGGCGGTGGTCATCGGCGGCGGGGCGATCGGATGCGAGTTCGCCTCGATGATGTCCGATCTGGGTACGCAGGTGACCGTGTTGGAGATGCTGCCCAAGATCCTGCCCGGGTGCGACAACGACGTGACCCAGGTGGTCGAGCGCTCGTTCAAGAAGCGGGGCATCGACGTCCGCACCGGCGTGAAGGTCACCGGCCACCAGCCGGGCGACGGTGGCACCGTCGTCGCCGTCGAAGGATCCGATCCCATCAAGACCGACGTGGTCGTGGTGTCGGTCGGCCGCCGTCCCAACACTGCCGGGTTGGGCCTGGACGGCACGGCCGTCGCTGCCGACGAGCGGGGCTTCGTCGTCGTCGACCCCCGGTGCCGCACCGGCGAGGACCGGGTGTGGGCGGTGGGCGACTGCATCGACACGCCCGCCCTGGCGCACGTCGGGTTCGCCGAGGGCATGGTCGCCATCGACGACATCCTCGGCGAGGACCCGGTGCCGATCGACTACGGCAAGGTCCCCTGGGGCATCTACTGCCGGCCGGAGGTCGCCTACGCCGGCCACTCCGAGGCGTCCGCCAAGGAGGCCGGCTACGACGTGGTCACGTCCAAGCACCGCTACTCGGCGAACAGCCGGGCCAAGATCGTCGGCGACACGGAGGGCCTGGTGAAGGTCATCGCCGAGAAGGGCCCCGACGGCCGGGCCGGCACCATCCTCGGCGTCCACATGGTGGGCCCGTGGGTGACCGAGCAGCTCGGCCAGGGATATCTGGCGGTCAACTGGGAGGCCACCGTCGACGAGGTCGCGGCCTTCATCCAGCCGCATCCGACCCTGTCGGAGCTGTTCGGCGACACGATCCAGGACCTGACCGGTCGGAGGCTGCACTGATGGCCGACATCCAGATGCCCCAGCTCGGCGAGACCGTCACCGAGGGCACGATCACCAAGTGGTTCAAGAAGCCCGGCGACCAGGTGGCCGAGGACGAGCCCCTGTTCGAGGTGTCGACCGACAAGGTCGACTCCGAGGTGCCGTCGCCGGTGAGCGGCGTGCTGTCGGAGATCCTCGTGCCCGAGGGCGAGACCGTCGACGTCGGCTCCATCCTCGCCCGGGTGGGCTCCGGGGAGGCGGCGGTCGCCGCCGAACCCGCCCCGGACGCCGAGGCCGCCCCGCCCGACGCCCCCGCCGCGGAGCCCGAGCAGGCGTCCGCGCCCGCCCCGCGGCCGACGGCCAGGCCGAGGCCCCCGCCGCCGAGCCCGAGCCGGCGCCGGCCCCGGCTGCCGAAACCCAAGCGCCCGCCCCGGCGGCCGCGCCCGCGGCGCAGGCGCCCGCCGGCGATGGGGCGCCCACCGGTGAGGGGGCGCCCGCCTCGAACGGGCGGCTGCTGTCGCCGGTCGTGCGCCGGCTCATCGCCGAGAACGATCTCGACCCCGCCGCCATCAGCGGCACCGGTCCCGGCGGCCGGATCACCCGCAACGACGTGCTGGCCGTCCTCGACCAGCCCGCGGCGGCGGCCCCCGCCGCGGCGGCGCCCGCCGCGCCCGCCGCTCCGGCGCAGGCGCCGGCCGCCGCGCCCGCAGCTCCGGCGGCCGCGCCCCGCGCCGGCCCCCGCCCCCCAGCCGATGGCCCGGGCGGGAGAGCGCGACACGGCGATCCCGCACACCAACATCCGGCGCCGCACGGCCGAGCACATGACCCGCTCGCTGGCGACGTCGGCCCACGTGTACGCCTCGATCGAGGTCGACTTCGAAGGCGTCGAGCGGGTCAGGGCCGCCAACAAGGACGCCTTCCGGGCGGCCGAGGGCTTCGGCCTCACCTATCTGCCGTTCATCAGCCGGGCGGTCGTCGACGCCCTCCGCGAGTACCCCCAGCTCAACGCCAGCTTCGGCGACAACGAGCTGGTCGTGCACAACTACGTCAACCTCGGCATCGCGGTCGACCTCGACTTCAAGGGCCTCATGGTCCCGGTCGTCCAGGACGCGGACGGCAAGCGCCTCCGGGCGCTGGCCCGCGAGGTCAGCGACCTGGCCCGCCGGGCCCGGAGCAAGCAGCTCGGCCCCGACGACATCGCCGGCGGAACGTTCACGATCACCAACCCCGGCCCGTTCGGCACAACGATGACCCTGCCCATCATCAACCAGCCCCAGGTGGCGATCGTGAGCACCGACGGGGTCAAGCGGCGCCCGGTGGTCGTCGACCTGGCCGACGGCAGCGAGGGCATCGCCATCCACTCGGTGGGCAACATCACGCTCACCTGGGACCACCGGGCCTTCGACGGCGCCTACGCGGCCTCCTTCCTGCACAAGGTGAAGGAGATCCTGGAGACCCGCGACTGGTCGGCCGAGCTCGCCTGACATGACCCTGCGCGTGCGCTGGCTGGGCCGGGTGCCCTACCGGGACGCCTGGGCGCTCCAGCGCGGCCTGCACGCGCACTCGCCCGACGACCACCTGCTGCTGCTCGAACACCCCCACGTCTACACGCTGGGGGTGCGGGCCGACCTGCGTCACGTGCTCGTGCCGCCCGCCGAGGTCGGCGCCGACCTGGTCCGCACCGACCGGGGCGGCGACGTGACCTACCACGGGCCCGGCCAGCTCGTCGGCTACCCGATCGTGTCGCTGCCCGCCAAGCACGGCAATGGCCGCTACGGCCTGGCCGACACCGTGGCCTACGTCCGCTCGGTCGAGCAGCTGCTCATCGACGCCCTGGCCGACCTGGGCCTGCCCAACGCCGGCCGCCTGCGGGAGTACCCGGGCGTGTGGGTCGACCCGGACGGCCCGGATCCCCGCAAGATCGCCGCCATCGGCGTCCGGCTGACGCGGGGCCGGTCGATGCACGGGTTCGCCCTCAACGTGGCCCCGGACATGCGCTACTGGGGCTACATCGTCCCCTGCGGCATCCCGGACAAGCGGGTGACGTCGCTGGCCGACGAGGGCCTCGACGTCGGGATGGAGCAGGTGGCCGACGCCGTCACCGCCCGGGCCGCGGCGCTGTGGGGCGCCGGCGCCGCCGAGCGCCGCGACGTGGTCTGGCGCCACCGACCGGACGACCTGTCGGCCTTCAGCCGGGGCGAGGGGCCCGGCGAGGCGGTGCCGGTCCGGCTCCAGGGCCGCCTGGCCGAGGCCGGCGTCACCGAGGGGCTGCAGATCGCCACCCGCAAGCCGGCCTGGCTGCGGTCGCAGTTCCGCACCGCCCCCGGCTACCTGGGCCTGAAGCGCACGATGCGCGACCTCGGCCTGGTCACCGTGTGCGAGGAGGCCGGCTGCCCCAACATCTTCGAGTGCTGGGCCGACGGGACCGCCACCTTCATGATCAACGGCGAGCGCTGCACCCGGGCGTGCGGGTTCTGCCTGGTCGACACCCGCCACCCCGAGCCGCCCGACCCGGGCGAGCCGGACCGGGTGGCCGAGGCGGTCGCCCGCATGGGCCTGGCGTTCGCGGTGGTGACGGCGGTGGCCCGCGACGACCTGCCCGACGGCGGCGCCGCCGGGTTCGCCGCCACGATCGAGGCGATCCGGCGCCGGACGCCCGGCACCCAGGTCGAGGTGCTCATTCCCGACTGCAAGGGCGACGAGGACGCGCTGGCCGCGATCTTCGCCGCCCGCCCCGACGTGCTGAACCACAACGTCGAGACCGTCCCCCGGCTGCAGCGGGCGGTGCGGCCCTCGGCCGGCTACGCCCGCAGCCTCGCCGTCCTGGCCCGGGCCAAGGAAGCGGGCCTGCGCACCAAGTCGGGCCTGATCGTCGGCATGGGCGAGAGCGACGACGAGGTGGTCGCGACCCTGGCCGACCTCCGGGGCGTCGGCGTCGACATCGTCACGATCGGCCAGTACCTCCGCCCGACGACCCACCACCTGCCGGTGGCGCGATGGGTCGAGCCGGCCACGTTCGCCGCCTACCGCGAGGCGGGCGAGGCCCTCGGCATCCCCCACGTCGAGGCGAGCCCGCTCACCCGGTCGAGCTACCACGCCCGCCAGGCGGCCGGGGTGGCCTGAACTCTCCTGGGGAAACCACGCAACCTCTCGGGGGTCTCCGGCGTCTCTACGGCATGCACGACGTCCGTGTGGCGCGGGGACCGGTGGACGCCTCGTCGGTCGAGGGGGCCTACCGGCGCCTGCGGCCGTCGATGGTGCGCCTGGCCTACCTGCTCACCGGGTCGATGGAGCTGGCCGAGGACGCCGTCCACGACGCGTTCCTGGCCTGCGCCGGGCGCTGGTCGACGCTGGACGTGCCCGACGCGTACGTGCGCACTGCGGTGACCAACCACGCCCGATCGGCCCTCCGGCGGTTGGGCCACGAGCGCGACAAGCTGGACCGGCTCCGGGGGGCGGCGCCTGTCGCCGTGGGCATCCCGGAGCTGGACGAGACGTGGGCCAGGCTCCGGCGACTGCCCGACCGCCAGCGCATGGCGGTCGTGCTGCGGTTCTACGAGGACATGTCCGAGGCCGACATCGCCGAGGCCATGAGCTGCCGGCCGGGGACGGTCAAGTCCCTGATCCACCGCGGCCTGGCCCGGGTCAGCGCGGAGGTCGGGCGGTGATGCTCCGGACCCGCAGCCGCCACGACGACACGGCCGACCTCGTCGCCCGCACCCTCCGGGCGGTGGCCGAGGCGACGCCGGTGGCGCCGGCCGGCCCTGTGGCGGACGGCGCTCGGCGCCTGGCGCCGGTCCTGGCGCTGGCCCCGCCCCCGCGCCGCCGCACCGAGCGCCGCGGCTGGCCGTCGCCGCGGCCGCGGTCGCCCTCCTGGTCGCCGCGGTCACGGCCGCCCCTCGGGCGCTGCTCGGCGGCGCGGGCGATGGCGGCGACGTGGCGCTGCCGGGCGCCGGCGAGCTGCCGTGGCGCCTCGGCGCGACGTGGCTGCCCGCCGACCTGCCCGCCGGGGGCCAGCGGCTGGAGCCGTCCGGGTCGCCCGAGCTCCGGGTGCGCGCCCACCTGTTCGACCAGCCCGACCGGGGCGACTTCGGAGAGGCGCCGTGGCGCCCGGAGGCACTGCTCGCCACGGTGGCGTTCGCCGACGGGACCGAGGTCACCGACGGCATCCTCGCGACCGTGGCCGACGGGCTGGCGCTTCAGTTCGGCAGCGACGCCGGCTCGGCGGTCACGCGGCGGACCGCGACGGGCGGCGCTGTCGTCCTGACCCGGCCGGACGCCCAGGACGGCCTCGGCGACCTGCTCGCCGACCGCGAGCAGGCGGCCGGCAGCTTCGTCGAGCCCCCGGGCAGCGACTGGGGCACGGCCGAGGTGCCGGTCGACTGGGTGCCGGGCCTGGCCCCGACCGTCGGTACCCGCTACGCGGCGGCCGGCGGCGACCGGTCGGTCGAGGTGACGACGACCGCGGGCACCCTGCCGGACATCGGCTCGCTGACCGGCCTCACGGCCGGCGCCCCGGTGCCGCTCGACACGATCGACGCCTGGTCCTCGGCACCCACGGGCTCGCGCGAGCGGCTCGTCACCTGGCAGGCGGCACCGGGCGTCGTCGGCCAGGTCCGGGCGACCGGCCTGAGCAATGCGGAGCTGCTGCGCGTCGTGGCGAACGCCAGGGTCGTCGGGGCCGTGGCGCCGCTCGGGGACCCGGCCGCCCGCGTGGTCCTACGGTCCGCCGGGGATGTCGACTACCAGGTCCAGTGGGTCCCGAGGATCGGCACCGACCCGGATCCCTGCCTGGTCGTGGTGGTGGAGGGCATCGTCGACGGCCCGGAGTGCGGCGACGAGAGCCAGCCGCTGCACGTGTTCCGGTCCTTCGGCCCGATCGCCCGCACCCCGGACGTCACCGTGGTGTTCGGCGTGTTCGCCGCCGACGTGGCGTCCGTTTCGTTCGACGACCCGGCCCTCGGCGAGGTCGCGACGGTGGCGGTCCACCCCGAGGACCCGTCGACCAGCCTCCGGGTAGCCGTGCTGCTGCTCATGCGGCGCGGCGGCCCGCCGGTCGCGGTCACGCTGCGGCACGCGGACGGCAGCCCCGTCGAGGAGCAGGACGTGAACGGGTACCCGCTCGGCCACCTCACGATCGACCCCGAGAGCGACATCGGGGGGTGACCGGCGCCGGCCGTATGCTCGGGTCGATGCTGGCTGAGCGCACCGCCCGGGTCCGGTCCCGCATGACCGAGGTCGGGGTCGACGTGGCGCTGCTGTCGGTCGGCCCGGACCTGCCCTACCTGACCGGCTACACGGCGATGCCGCTGGAGCGGCTGACCATGCTGGTCCTGCCGCGCGATGGCGACGCCACGCTGGTCGTTCCCGAGCTGGAGGCGCCCCGGGTCGCCGAGCGGCCCGACGTCTTCGCCCTGCGGCCCTGGGGCGAGACCGAGGACCCGATCGCCATCGTGGCCGGGCTGGTCGGGGCGGCCGGCCGGGTGGCGGTCGGCGATCGGACGTGGGCCCGGTTCGTGCTCGACCTCCAGGCGGCGCTGCCGCGGGCCGCGTTCGAGCGGGCCGCGGGCGTGGTCGGGCCGCTGCGAGCGGTCAAGGACGCCGCGGAGGTGGCGGCGCTGCGGCGGGCGGCCGAGGCCGTCGACCGCATCGCGGCCGACCTCCAGGCCGGAAAGATCCCGCTGGTGGGGCGCAGCGAGGCCGACGTGTCGGCCGACCTGTCCCGGCGCATCGTCGACGAGGGCCACCAGCACGTGAACTTCGCCATCGTGGCGGCCGGCGAGAACGCCGCCAGCCCCCACCACGAGCCCGGCGTGCGTGTGATCGGGCCGGGTGAGGTCGTGCTGTGCGACTTCGGCGGCACGATGCTCGACGCCGAGGGCGTCGGCTACTGCAGCGACATCACGCGCTGCGTGCACGTCGGCGAGCCGCCCGCCGAGGTCGCCGAGGCGTACGCGGTGCTCCACGACGCCCAGCGGGCGGCGGTGGCCGCCGCGGTGGTGGGCACGCCGTGCGAGCGGGTCGACGCGACGGCGCGCGACATCATCGCGGCCGCCGGCTACGGCGACCGCTTCATCCACCGCACCGGCCACGGCATCGGCGTCGAGGAGCACGAGGACCCCTACATCGTCGCGGGGAACGCCCTGCCGCTGGCCCCCGGGCACGCCTTCTCGGTCGAGCCGGGCATCTACGTCCCCGGGCGCTTCGGCCTGCGCCTCGAGGACATCGTGGTGGCCGCGGCCGCCGGCCCCGACGAGCTGAACCGGGTCGACCACGGCCTGGCCGTCGTCGACGGCTGAGGGCGCCCGCCCAAGTTCGTGACCAGGGCCGAAAAGGCCCTACCCTCGCTCGCCGTGATCCGCCTCGACGCCGCCACCGTGCTCCTGCAGTGGGCCGTCGGCGGGCTGCTGTTCCTGTGGGTCACGACCCGGGGTCGGGAGGTCGGGATCGGCTACGGCTGGCTGGTCCGGGGCGTCTACATCCTGATGGCGCTGGGCGCGCTGGCGCTCGGCCTGTGGATCGGGCCGGTGCCGGTCCGGGAGGTGTCGTCGCTGGCGGTGGCCGCCGCGGCCTCGGTGGCGCTCGGCGTCTCGGTCGTGCGGCGCAAGGCCGGGGTAGCCGGCGAGCGGGCCCGGGTCGAGGCCCGGGCCGCCCGGGTCAGCGCCATGACCGGCATCGACCGCCGGCCGGCGGGCCCGGACCCCGACATGCCCGAGTTCCCGCCCCGACTCGACCTGCTGGCTCCGCTGCTGGGCCTGCCGGGCCTGGTGGCAGCGGGGATCGCGGCCGGCGACCCGGCGCTGCTGTCGGTGGCACGGACCCTGGTGGGCGCGGCGTTCCTCGGGTCGATCTCCGACGGCATGCTGCTGGGCCACTGGTACCTGGTGCAGCCGGGCCTGGCCCGCCGGCCGCTGCTGGAGATGGTCCGCTGGACCGGGATCGTGTGGCCGTTCGAGGTCGCCCTGCTGCTGTGGCCGGTCGGCATGGTGTCGGTGCTGAACGGCACGATCGACGACGGCTACGGCGGCACGTTCGGCTGGTTCTGGGTGGCGTGTGCCGTGACCACGATCGCCCTGGTGGCGGTCACCCGGGCGGCCCTGCGGGAGCGGTACTACTCGGCGGTCATGGCCGCCACCGGCCTGCTGTACCTAGCCATCCTCACCGCCTTCGGCACCGACCTCGTCGCCCGCGCCGTGCTCGCCGGCTGACCGGCCCGGCCCGAGCTTCGCCAGCAGCGCCACCCCGAGGGCGATCAGGACCACCGGGCCGAGCACGCCGCCGTCGTCGAACAGCCGGCCGCCCGTGAGGGCGAGGATCCCGGCGAACATGGCGGCGGCGCCGAGCACGAGCGCCACCGGGTCGAAGGGGTGCCTAGGCACGCTTGTCCACCTCCACGGTCACCAACCCCGTCCCCATCGACAGGTCGAGCACGAGCCGGGGGCTGTCGGGCGGTCCCGGCAGCTCGAACGGGGCGTCGACGTCGATGCCGCTGACGTCTGTGTCCCGGTCGGGCGTCTCGATCGCCCCGGCGCGGACGTAGGCGTCGACGGACACCGTGACCGAGGACGGCACGACCACCCGAAGGTTCCCGGCGCCGACGTGCGCGGTCACCGTGGTGACCTCGGTGCCGGGGAACGGGGCGTCGGTCAGGATGATGTCCAGGTCCCCGGCGAACAGCTCGTGGGACTGGGCCAGCTCCTCGGGGGTGTCGACGACGATCGTCCGGCTGGCCACTCCGGCCCCGATCGGGACGTTGACCAGCTCGGTGGCGACGATCAGGCACACGAGCACCACGGCGACCAGCGGCAGCAGCCGCAGCCGCCCGCGCCACGCCGAGACCACCATCCCCGCGCCGACGACGATCAGCGCCACCGACAGGACCGTGTGGCCCGAGATCGCGGCGCCGCCCACGACGGTCATGAGCCACAGGACGCCGAGGGCGATCAGCACCGCGGCCAGGACGACGAGCCCGAGGTGTGACCGGGGCCGCTCGCGGCGCTGCCGCCGCGCAGACGCCGCGAGCGGAGGTCCCGGGGGTGGGCCGAACGGCGGCGGGGGGAACGCCGACGTGTCGTCGTCGGGGGAGAAGGTCGGGCGACCGAACGGCTCGGTGGGATCGGCGGGGCTGCCGGGCCCCCAGACCGAGCCGGGGGGAGTGAGCTCGGTCCGGGGCCCGGCGCCCTCGCTCTCGTCCGCACGGTCGAACGGCTCCGGCACCCAGCCTTCCGTCGGAATAGTAGTGCTCTGTTCACGCTTTGCGTCAGATTGTTGCGAATAGGTGGCGGAAGGCGTCTCGGCGTCGCCCCGATCGCGCACCAGCAGCCAGACACCGGCGCACACGAGCGCCAGGCCCGCGGGGAACGGATCGAACCACCACAGGCCGCCGATACGGGTCAGGACCACCACGACGGCCACAACGATGATGAGCGGCTGCGGGATGCGGCCCAGCCAGGTGTCGGGGGCCCGGACCCGGGGCTCGTCGGGCCGGCGCTCGGGCAGGGCGATGGCCGCCACCAGGTAGGCGACGACCGTCCACGGGGCGACCAGGGCGAGCGCCACCACGACGACCCGCACGGTCTTGGCGTCGAGGCCGAGCCAGTCGGCCAAGCCGCCGCACACCCCCGCCACCCGCCGGTTCTCGGGCTCGCGCACGAGCCGGGCGGTGCCGGCCGGCGGCGCGCTCTCGGGGGCCCGGGACTGTTGCTCCTCCATGCGGCCATCATCGGGGGCCGCGCCCCGACCCTCAATCAGGGATGCCCCCTAGGCCGTCCCGGAGGCGCGCCGCCGTCGGCGGGCGCCATCATGGACCCTGACATGGCCACCGCGTCCCGACCACCGCTCGCCGGCCTTCCCGCCGGCCTCGTGCGCCGGCGCGACGGGCGCCGCATCGGCGGCGTGTGCGCCGGCCTCGCCGGGTGGCTCGGCGTCGACCCGCTCGTCGTGCGGGTCGCGGCGGTGGTGCTGGCCCTGGCCAACGGGGTCGGCGTGCTCGTCTACCTGGTGCTGTGGGCGCTGCTCCCCGAGGAGGACGCGGCCGGCGCGAACGACCCGGCCGGGGTCGGCGCCGGAGAGGTCGAGCCGGCGACGGCCGGCGTCCCGGCGGCCGGCGGAGGTCGCGATCGCCGTCGGCTGCATCACCCTCGGGGCCCTCCTGCTGCTGCGCTGGACCGTCCCCTACTTCCCCGACCGGCTCGTGTGGCCGGCCGCCATCGCCGGCCTGGGCGCGGGGCTGATGCTGGCCCGGGTGGGCGACGCCGACCGGGCCCGCTGGCGGGAGATGACGGCCCGGCTCCCCGGCAACCCGGTCGAGGCGCTGCGGGGCGGGCGGGGCGTGTGGCTCCGGGTGGTGGCCGGCACGTCGCTCCTGGTCATCGGCATCGGCACCTTCCTCGCCACCACCGCCGCGGTCGCCGCGGTCGGCCGGATCGGGGTCGCGGTGCTGGCCACCGCGGTCGGCGTCGCCCTCGTGTTCGGCCCGTGGATCGCCCGGCTGCTCCAGGACCTGGGGGCCGAGCGACGCGAGCGCATCCGCAGCGAGGAGCGGGCCGACATGGCCGCCCACCTGCACGACTCGGTGCTGCAGACCCTCGCCCTGATCCAGCGGCACGCGGACGTCCCCGGCGAGACCCGGACGCTTGCCCGCCGGCAGGAGCGCGAGCTGCGGGCCTGGCTCTACGACGAGCGGCGGTGGGCCGACGACGGCGGCGCACCCAGCACCCTGGCGGCGGCCCTGGACGCGCTGGCCGACGAGGTCGAGGCCGACCACCGCGGGGTCGAGGTGGCCGTCGTCGTGGTCGGCGACTGCCCGCTCGACGCCGGGGTCGAGGCGCTCGTCAAGGCCGTGCGCGAGGCCGTGGTCAACGCCGCCGTCCACAGCGGGGCGGCCGAGGTGTCGCTGTACGCCGAGGTGGCCGGCGGTCGGGTCGAGGCGTTCGTGCGGGACCGCGGGCTCGGCTTCGACCCGGCGTCCGTGAACGGCGACCGGCGGGGGATCACCCAGTCGATCGTGGCCCGGATGGCGCGCCACGGGGGCCGGACCAGCCTGCACAGCGCGCCCGGCGAGGGCACGGAGGTGGCGATCGAGGTGCCGACCGCCCGGGAGGCGGCGCCGTGAGCGGCCCGTCCCCGGCCGCGGGGCCGGTCCGGGAGCCGACCCGGGTGTTCCTGGTCGACGACCACCGGCTGTTCCTGTCCGGCGTGCGGGCGGAGCTGGCCGGGCGGGTCGAGATCGTCGGCGAGGCGGTCGACGTCGAGTCGGCGGTCGAGGGCATCCGACGCACGCAGCCCGACGTGGTGCTGCTCGACGTCCACCTGCCGGGCGGCGGGGGCCGGGCGGTCATCGAGTCCGTGCGGACCACGCTGCCGGGCGTCGTGTTCCTCGCCCTGTCGGTGAGCGACGCGGCCGAGGATGTCATCGCGGTCATCCGGGCGGGCGCCCGGGGCTACGTCACCAAGACCATCTCGTCCGACGACCTGGCGGCGGCGGTCGAGCGGGTGCGGGACGGCGACGCGGTGTTCTCGCCCCGCCTGGCCGGCTTCGTGCTCGACGCGTTCGCCGGGGACCTGCCGGCGGGAGCCCTCGCCGACCCGGAGCTCGACCTGCTCACCCCCCGCGAGCGGGACGTCCTGAGGCTGCTGGCCCGGGGCTACACCTACAAGGAGATCGCCCGGCGGCTGGAGGTGTCGGTCAAGACGATCGAGACGCACGCGTCGTCGGTGCTGCGCAAGCTGCAGCTGTCCAGCCGGCACGAGCTGACCCGCTGGGCGACCGACCGGCGGCTGGTGTGAGCGGAGCGGAGTCGCGTCAGCCCCCGCGTTCGGCTTCGAAGCAGGCCCGCGGGGCCGTCACGGGGTTGCAGCGGGCCGGGAGGTCGCCCGGCAGGTCGACCACGTAGCCCGTCCCGAACGTCTCGTCGGGGAAGACGTAGTCGGTCGAGACGAACTGGGCCCCGCTGGCCAGGGCGGCGTCGCGCATGCGTGGTGTCGCCGCTGCGGGCCTGGACCGTGTCGGCGTCCGCGCGGGTGCGCACCACGTAGCCCTCGCGGCAGCAGCCGGCCGATCTTGGCCGCGTCGCCGATCGGGTCGTTGACCACCATGATCCCGGCGTCGGGGTCGGTGTCCGGCACGTCCACGAACATCGTGCGGTCGCCGAGGTCGGGGAACTGGGCCCGGTACGCGTCCCGCAAGGCGCCGTGGTCGTCGAGCATGAACAGCACCTGGCCCTGCATGTCGCCGAGCCGGGGCCAGCCCCGGCGCCGCAGCGCCGCCCGCAGCGAGACCGCCTGAGCGCGGACGTCGCCCGGCGTGACGACGCGGTCGGGGCCGAAGACGGTGGCGATCTCGTCCTGCAGCGCGGCCAGGTCCGGCCCGGTCCAGGGGATGGGGGTCACGAAGTCCAGCCCCGGGTCGTCGATGGGGTCGTCCTTGGCCTCGATCTGGATCGTGATCGGGAGGTGGTCGGGATGGTCGTCCGACCAGTCGCGGATGTCGCCGAGGCAGGCGACCAGCGTCGGGCAGGTCGAGCGGAAGTCGACCTCCTGGACGTGGAACACCTTGATCCCGGGCTCGGCCATCGCCGGGTCGACCGGGTCCAGGCCCAGCATCGGGACCAGCTTGGGCTGGGCGTAGCGGCCGCCGCCCGGGTCGTCGAGGAACACGTCCAGCTCGACCTGGCGGACCCCGGCGTCGAGCTCGTCGGCCAGCGGGCGGTGGGTGTACTCGAACCCGTCGGCCGCGTCGCCGAGCGTGTCGTGGAGGGCGGCGAGCAGGGCGGGCTCGGGCTGGACGTGGTAGCTGTTGTGCGACCCGAGGACCTGGATCTGGTTGAACCGGAGCAGCGCCCCTTCGCCGATCTCGTCCCGGTCGTCGGGGCCCTCGGGCCGCCCCGGGGTCCGACTCGGCGCTCTGGCAGGCCGCGACCGCGACCAGCGCGGCGACGGCGGCGCCGAGGAGGCGGCGAGGCGATGTCATCGCCCGCAGCATGGCCGATCGGGCGCGCCCGTGCCCTCCCCAAGGCGGGAGGGCACGGGCGGCGGGGGGCGGGAACGCGACCGGCCGGGGCCTTTGACCGAACGCGTCCCCGCGATCTCTACGAGCCGGGCTCGGCCTCCGGGGCCGGGGCGACGCACTCGGGGGCCGGGGCCGGGGCCGCGGCCGGGTCGTCCGGCTCGGGCTCCGGGGTCCCGTCCGCGTCGCTCTCCGCCTCGGGCTCCGGCGTGCCGTCGGCGTCGCTCTCGGCCTCGGCGGCGCAGGCCTCGCGGCCGGCGATCGTCTCGGTGACGAAGTCGAGCATCGTGGGCGACCAGCCGACCGACGCCGGCGGCTCGCTGCCAGATCCGTCGCCGGGGCCCTCGCCGTCGCCGGGCTCGCCATCGTCGTCGCCCGGGTCGGGGGCGGTGGTCGTCGGGGCCGGGGGCTCGGGCGCCGTCGTGGCGGTCGGGGGCTCGGGGTCCGTCGTCGTCGGCGCCGGCGCCGGGACGGTGGTCGGAGGCGCCGTCGTCGGGGTCGGGGGCTCGGGGTCCGTCGTGGTCGGCGTGGGCGGCGCCGTGGTGGGCGGCGGCGCCGGCGCCGGTGCGGGGGCGGGCGCCGGTGCGGGGGCCGGGGCCGGTGCGGGGGCGGGCGTCGGGGCGGGCGGCGCCTCGTCGCCGAGGTCGACGTCGCCGAAGCTGTCGTCGAACCCGCTGTCGTCGAACACGTCCCCGAAGCCGTCCTCGAACTCGAGGTCGTCGAAGTCGAAGTCGCCGGCGCCGCCCGTCCCGAACGGATCGTCGTCGGGCGAGGGATCGAGCTCGCCGGACTCGTACGCCGCGGCCAGCGTCAGCACGACCCGCACGTACTGGTCGGTGTGGTTGTAGCGGCGCACCGCCTGGGCCTGGCCCATCGGGTCGCTCAGGTCGGCGCCGCCGGCGCACAGGTAGGTGGCCGCGCCCCAGGCCGCGTCGAAGATGTTGTTGGGGTCGCGCCGGTCGTCCTCGTTGCCGTCGGCCGCGACGCTGCGCCAGGTCGACGGGATGATCTGCATCGGCCCGACGGCCCGGTCGAACTGCGGGTCACCGTCCAGCGCGGCCCGGTCGGTGTCTTCGACGAGGGCGATGCCCGGCCGGCCGTCCAGCGGGATGCCCCGGATCGGCTTGGTGCCGTATCCGTCGGGCCGCAGGACCGACCCGCCGAAGCGGCCGTGGTCGGACTCGACCCGGCCGATGGCGGCGAGCAGCGACCAGCGGATCCCGCACTCGGGTTCGCCGACCGCCTTCTCGTCCTCCGCGCCGGTGTAGGCGTCGAAGGCGACCTCGGGGATGTCGCCGGCGCCGAGGCGGCCGGTGATCTCGTCGTCGGAGAAGAACTCGGGGTCGGGGGCGAAGCCGGCGTCCACCACCTCGTCGGGGGTGGGCTCGTCGATGTCGAGGTCGCCGAAGAAGACGTCGTCGTCGACCGACATCCCCGCGATGTCGCCGGCCAGCGACATCGGCCGGGGCGTCATGGCGCTGACCATGGCGCTGCCGGGCAGCGCGGCCACGGTGAGGGCCGCGCCCACGATCAGGATCGTGCGCCGCCGCCGGCGCCGTTCCCGCAGATGGCGGGGGGTGTAGTCCGCCTCGTCCGGCTGGCGGTTGGCGTCGGTGTCTCGCGTCTCCGGCATCGCGCGCTCTCCTGAAGGGGTCCGTCGGGAGGAGATTCGGGGCGCGGCGCAGGACGGATGACCCCCGCCGTCACGCGATCGTCTGTTGACAGGAGTCCAGAGAATCTTCTAGCTTCCGCGGTGCATGTGACGGCCGTCACGTGCCGCGCCCGCAGGTCCCGCGGGTGACGCAATGGGGAAAGGCGGCAACGTGGCTTCGACTGCGATGCGTGGCCGATGGCTCAAGAGCCTGGCAATGACCTTGACCCTCGGCCTGGTCGCTGTGGCCTGTGGCGGCGGAGGCGGCGGCGGGAACGAGGGCGGCGGCAGCGCCGCCGGCGACGAGGGCACGCCCACGCCGGGCGGAAAGATCGTCTACGGCCTCGAGGCCGAGACGACCGACGGCTGGTGCCTGCCCGAGGCCCAGCTCGCCATCGCCGGCATCATGGTCGCCCGCACCATCTACGACACGCTGACCCGGCCCGACGCCGAGGGCAAGTACGAGCCGTGGCTCGCCGAGTCGGTCGAGCCCAACGCAGACGCCACGGTGTGGACGATCAAGGTCCGCGAGGGCGTGAAGTTCCACGACGGCACCGACCTGACCGGCGAGGTCGTCAAGAACAACCTCGACGCCTACCGGGGCACCTATCCCGGGCGCACGCCGCTGCTGTTCGCGATCACGTTCTCCAACATCGCGTCGGTCGACCTGGTCGACCCGATGACCGTCACGGTCACGATGAAGGAGCCGTGGGTGGCGTTCGACGCCTACCTGTACGGCAGCGGCCGGGTCGGGATGATGGCGCAGAGCCAGCTCGACGACGCCCAGAGCTGCGCCGACAAGCTGGTGGGCACCGGCCCGTTCATGCTCGATGAGTGGGTCCCCAACCAGAAGCTCGTGGCCGAGAAGAACCCCGACTACTGGGCCAAGGACGCCGAGGGCCGGCAGCTGCCGTACCTCGACGAGGTCGAGTTCCGGCCGATCGTCGAGGTCGCCCAGCGCGTCAACGCCCTCGACTCGGGCGAGATAAACGTGATGCACACGAGCCGACCCGAGCACCATCGCCGACCTGCGTGACGAGGCCGACTCCGGCCAGATCAGCCTCACCGAGTCCACCGACTTCGGCGAGGTCAGCTACATCATGTTCAACTCGGGCGAGCCGCCGTTCGACAACATCAAGGCCCGCCAGGCGATCGCCTACGGCTTCAACTTCGACGACTACAACAGCATCCGGGGCAAGGGCATCCTCACCAAGGCCAACGGCCCGTTCGCGCCGGGCAGCATCGGCAACCTCGACGACACCGGCTTCCCCGAGTACAACGTCGAGAAGGCCAAGCAGCTCGTCCAGGAGTACGAGGAGGAGACCGGCACGCCGCTGAAGGTGACCCTCAAGACGGTCCAGGCGGCCTCGACGATCGCCGACGCCCAGTTCTTCAAGGAACAGGCCAACGCCATCGGCGTCGACGTGGACATCGCCACCGTCGACCAGTCGACGCTCATCGACACCGCCATCAACAAGGACTTCCAGGCCGTCACCTGGCGGAACCACCCCGGCGGCGACCCCGACGAGCAGTACGTCTGGTGGAACTCGACGGCGCCGACCAACTTCGGCTCGATCAACGACCCGGAGATCGACCAGCTGCTCAACGACGGGCGCACCAACCCCGACCAGGCCGCCCGGAAGACGGACTACGAGGACCTCAACAAGCGGTTCGGCTCGCAGGTCTACAACCTGTGGATCTACTACACGCCGTGGTCCGTCGCGACGGCCACGGACGTGCACGGGGTGCTGGGCGAGGGCCCGACGAGCGCCGATCCGTTCCCCGGCCTCGCGGTCGGCAACCCGGTGACCTACATGTGGGTCGACCAGTAGGCAAGGAGGGACGTTGAGCCTGCGGACGCTTCTCCGCCGCGTCGTCCACCTGCTCATCGTTCTCTTCTGCGTGACGCTGTTCGTCTCGCTGTTGACGTCGATGCTGCCGGGCGATCCGGTCGACGCCATCAGCGGGTTCGCCAGCCCGGAGCAGAAGGACGGCTGCGCCAGGAACTGGGTCTCGACGACCCGGTTCCGATGCAGTACGGCCGCTGGATCAGCGGGTTCGTGACCGGTGACCTGGGCAACTACTACAGCGTCACCGGCGGCCGCCCGGTCGCGGACCGGGTGACAGAGGCGCTGCCGGTGTCGCTGCAGTTGATGATCTACGCCCAGGTGCTGGCGCTGGCCATCGCCATACCCCTCGGGGTGCTCACCGCCTACCGGAGCGGGGGCATCTTCGACAAGTCGAGCAACGCCGTGGCCTTCGCCTTCATCGCCACTACCGGGGTTCGCGCTGGCGTTGATCCTGGCGTACTACGTCGGGGTGGTGGCCGGGTGGCTCCCGGTCAGCGGCTACGTCAAACCCAGCGACAACCTCGTGGAGCACTTCCGGACGATGGCGCTCCCGACCATCAGCCTGGCGATGGCCCAGATCGCCGTGTACATGCGCCTGCTGCGCAGCGACATGATCGCCACGCTGCAGGAGGACTTCATCACGATGGCCAAGGCCAAGGGCGTCTCGCCCAGCCGGGTCCTGTGGCGCCACGCCCTGCGGCCCTCGAGCCTGACGCTGCTGACCGTGGCCGGCCTCAACGTCGGCACGCTGATCGGCGGGGCCCTGATCGTCGAGGTGATCTTCTCGCTACCCGGCATCGGCCTGTTGCTGTTCGATGCCATCAACGACCGCCAGTACATCGCCCTGCAGAGCCTGGTGGCGATCGTCGCCATCGGCTACGTCTTGGTGAACTTCCTGGTGGACATCCTGTATTCGGTGCTCGACCCGAGGATCCGCCATGCCCGAGCGTGACTCGCAAGACCTCGTCGATCTGGCCGACCTGCACTCGCTCGCGCCGACGTCGACCGTCCTGCCGCTCGACGCCGTCGCCGCGGAGGGCGGCGAGCCGCTGTCCGGGCGCAAGGCCCGGCGGGGCAAGCTCGGCGTGCTCGGCTTCCTGTCGCTCGGCTGGCTCGGCCTGATCACGCTGCTGGCGCTGCTGGCGCCGGTGCTGCCGCTGGAGGACCCCAACAAGCAGATCGCCTCGATCGCCCGCCAGGGCCCGGGCACGCCCGGACACATCCTGGGCGGCGACGGCCTCGGCCGCGACATGCTGAGCCGCCTCATCTGGGGCGGGCGGGCCTCGCTGCTGCTCGGCGTGGCGTCCGTGCTGTTCGGGCTCTTGATCGGCGGGCTCCTCGGCCTGATCGCCGGCTACTTCCGGGGTCGCTCCGACACGATCCTGACCGGCCTGTTCGACGTCCTGCTGTCGTTCCCCCAGCTCATCCTGGCGGTGACGCTGGTGACCGTGTTCGCCACCGGCGACGACATCAGCCAGACGCGGCGCATGACGATGCTGATCCTCGCCCTGGGGATCGTGTCGGTGCCGGTGCTCGCCCGCATCACGCGGGCCAACACGCTCGCGTGGGGCCAGCGCGAGTTCGTCCTGGCGGCGCACGCCATGGGCGCCACCAACAAACGGATCATGTTCTCCGAGGTGCTGCCGAACGTGCTGCCGGCCATGTTCTCGATCGCGCTTCTGGGCGTGGCGGTCGTGATCGTCGCCGAGGGCGGCCTCAGCCTGCTCGGCGTCGGCGTGCCGCTGCCGACGCCGTCGTGGGGCAACATCATCGCCGAGGGCCGGGCCGAGCTGCGCCACTCCGCGTACATCGTGTTCGAGCCGACGGCCATCATCTTCTTCACGGTGTTCGCCCTGAACTACCTGGGCGACATCGTGCGGACCCGCTTCGACGTGCGGGAGAGCGCCCTGTGATCCGAGGACGTGGCCGGCGCCATGTGGCGTCGGCGCCAGAGGACTTCCACCAGGCGGCCGGTCGCCGGCTGCTCGAGGTCGACGAGCTGACCACCGACTTCCGGACGCCCCGGGGCACGGTGCGGGCGGTCGACCAGGTGTCGTTCACCCTCGACCGGGGCCGGACGCATGGGCCTGGTCGGCGAGTCCGGGTGCGGCAAGTCGGTGCTGTCGCGCTCGATCATGGGCCTGCTGCCCAGCACCGCCCAGCGCTCCGGCGAGATCCGCTTCGGCGACGCCCGCCTCGACATGCTGAGCCCGGCGGCGATGCGCGACTACTGGGGCACCCAGATGTCGATGGTGTTCCAGGACCCGATGACCTCGCTCAACCCGGTCATGAAGATCGGGCGCCAGATCGCCGAGTCGCTCGAGGTCCACACCGACCTGGACGGCAACGCAGATCCGGGAGACCGCGCTCGCGCTGTTGCGCTCGGTGAAGATCCCCGAGGCCGAGCGCCGGCTGCGCCAGTACCCCCACGAGCTGTCGGGCGGCATGCGCCAGCGGGTGGTGATCGCCATCGCGCTGGCCTGCGGCCCCGGCCTGCTGTTCGCGGACGAGCCGACGACCGCTCTCGACGTGACGGTCCAGGCGCAGATCCTCGACCTGCTCGGGGAGCAGCAGCGCGAGCGCGACATGGCGGTCGTGCTGGTCAGCCACGACCTGGGCGTCGTGGCCGGCCGCACCCACGACATCGCCGTGATGTACGCCGGCCAGATCGTCGAGCAGGCGCCGACCCGAACGCTGTTCTCCGAGGTGCGGATGCCCTACACCGAGGCCCTGCTGCGCTCGGTGCCGCGGCTGGAGAACCGCAGCCACACCAAGCTGGCGGTCATCGGCGGCCGCCCGCCCGACCTGATCTCGCCTCCGCCCGGGTGCCGGTTCGCTCCCCGCTGCCCCTACGTCCAGGCGCGGTGCCTCGAGGAGATGCCGCCGCTGGTCGAGGCGGACACGCCGGGCCACCTGTTCCGCTGCTGGTACCCGGTCGGCACCGACAAGGGCCGCGAGGCCCTGGAGCGCAACCTCGAGGCCGAGCTTCCCCAGGCCGCGGCGGCCGTCACCGGCGAGCTCGTGGTCGGGGCGAGCTGATGGCCGGCACCGGTACCGCCCACCTGCGACCCCCGGAGGACGTGCTCCTGCGGGTCGAGGGCCTGGAGGTCGAGTTCCCGGCGGCGGGGCGGCAGTTCGTGTCGGCCGTCGCCGGCATCAGCTTCGACGTGGCCGAGGGCGAGACGCTGGGGCTGGTCGGCGAGAGCGGCTGCGGCAAGTCGACCGCGGCCCGGGCCGTCATCCAGCTGCCCAAGCCGACCGCGGGGCATGGTGGCGTTCGAGGGCAACGTCCTCACCGGCATGCCCAACCGCACCCTGCGGTCGAAGCGCCGCCGCATCCAGATCGTCTTCCAGGATCCGATCTCGTCGCTCAACCCCCGCCGCACCGTCGCCAGCATCGTGGGCGCGCCGCTCGACATCTGGCGCCAGGGCACCGACGCCGAGCGGCGGGCGAAGGTCGACGAGGTGCTGGACGCGGTGGGCCTCGACCCGGACGTCGCCCGCGACAAGCGGCCGCACGAGTTCTCGGGCGGCCAGTGCCAGCGCATCTGCATCGCCCGGGCGCTCGTGCTCGAGCCCAAGATGCTGATCTGCGACGAGCCGGTGTCGGCGCTCGACGTGTCGGTCCAGGCGCAGATCCTCAACCTGCTCGAGGACCTGAAGCAGCGCTACGGGCTCACGCTGGTCTTCATCACCCACGACCTGGCGGTGGTGAAGAACGTCAGCGACCGGGTGGCGGTCATGTACCTCGGCAAGATGTGCGAGCTGGCGACGCCGGACACGCTGTACGCGGCGCCGGCCCACCCGTACTCGGCGGCGCTGCTGTCGTCGATCCCGGTGCCGGACCCCGAGGCGCCGCCCCGCTCGGGCGGACTCATCGAGGGCGAGCTGCCGTCGCCGGTGGCGCCCCCGAGCGGCTGCCGCTTCCGCACCCGGTGCCCCCGGGCCGAGGAGCGGTGCGCGAACGAGGAGCCGCAGATGCGCCAGGTCGGCGACAACCAGTACGTCGCGTGCCACTTCCCGCTGGTGGGAGGCGTGGCCCCGCCGCTGGGCACCGAGACCGGGGTGTCCCTGACCGCACCTGGTGGAAATGGAGCCGGGTCCGAGTCGTCGGGCGAGACCGACAGCCCGTCCGACGCTCGGTCCGGCCTCTCCGACGTCGCAGCGCCGGCGCCATAAGCCGATGTGCGCTGCGCCTGCTCCCGCGGTGCCCGCTCGCCGGTCGCGCCTCGATCCGGAGGCCCGGCGCGCGCAGATCGTCGAGTCGGCGGCCCGGGTCTTCCGGGGCCGGGACCCGGCGACGGTCCGCTTCGAGGAGGTCGCCCACGCCGCCGGCGTGTCGCGGTCCCTGGTGTACGCGTACTTCGGCGACCGGGGCGAATTGATCGCCGCGGTCTACCTCCACAGCCTGTCGGGCCTGGACGACGAGCTGAGCCGGCTGCTCCGCGACGTCCCGGTCGACCAGAGCCGCCTGGGCCGGGTCGTGCGGACGTTCCTGCTGCTGGCCGAGGAGAACGCCGACGCCTGGCGCCTGTTCGCGGCGGCGGGCGCGGTCGACCACGCCGCGGTCCAGGCCGCCCGGCGGGCCCGCTGCCAGCGCATCGCGGACACCTGGGGCGGCGGCGCGGCCGAGCGCCTGCTCGCCCAGGGCCTGGTCGGGATGCTGGAGGCGGCGGCGAGCGGCTGGATCGATCACCCGGAGTGCAGCCTCGACGACGCGGTGGAGTTGCTGACCCGCGCGCTGTGGGACGGCGTCGGTCACCTGCCCCGCCCGATCACGACCTGAGCCTCCGAGCGGATTTGTCAGTCCTGTTCAACTCCCGCCCGGCGGGGGATACTTCCCGCATGCCTCGTGCAATGTGGAGCGGCGCCATCAGCTTCGGGCTGGTCAACATCCCCATCAAGTTGTTCAACGCGGTGTCGCGCAAGTCGGTGCACTTCAACCAGATCGACACCCGGACCGGGTCGCGCATCAACTACCGGAAGGTGTCGGCGGCCGACGGCGACGAGGTGCCCAACGAGGCGATCGCCAAGGGGTACCAGCTCTCGTCGGGCGAGTACGTGCTCGTGGGCGACGACGAGCTGGCGTCGCTCGACCCGGTCGCCAGCCGGTCGATCGACATCGAACAGTTCGTCGACCTCGACGAGATCGATCCGCTGTTCTACGACGCCGCCTACTACGTGGCGCCCGACGCCGTCGCCCGCAAGCCCTACGCCCTGCTGACCCGGGCGATGGAGGAGCAGGGCAAGGTGGCGATCGCCCGGTTCGTCATGCGCTCCAAGCAGTATCTGGCCGCCCTGCGGCCCGCCGACGGGGTGCTGGTCATGTCGACGATGGTGTACGCCGACGAGGTCAACGACCCGGCCGAGCTGTTCGACGGCGACGAGCTGCGCGACATCGACGTGAGCGAGCGCGAGCTCAAGATGGCGACCCAGCTCGTCGAGTCGCTGACCGAGCCGTTCGAGCCCGAGCGCTACGAGGACACCCACCGCAAGCAGGTGCTCGAGCTGATCGACCGCAAGGCGTCGGGCGAGGAGGTCGTCGCCGCCCCCGCCCCCGCAGCCGAGGAGAAGGTCGTCGATCTCATGGCGGCTCTGGAGGCCAGCGTGAAGGAGGCCAAGGCCGCCCGCAGCCGCCACCCCACCGCCGGCAGCGGCAACGGGGCCGGTGCGTCCGACGGCGCCGGGAGTGGCCGCAAGGCGGCCAAGTCCTCCAAGGCGGCCAAGACGGCGAAGTCGGCCGGGCGCCGCTCGGCGTAACGCATCGTGGCGGGCGGCCGGGCCGCGGGCGGCGCACCGTCGGTCGTCGAGATCGAGGGTCGCCGGCTGCCGCTCTCGAACCTCGACAAGGTGCTCTACCCGGCCACGGGAACGACCAAGGCCGAGGTCATCGACTACTACGCCCGGATCGCCCCGGTGATGGTTCCGCACCTGGACGACCGGGGCGTCACGCTGCGCCGGTTCCCGAACGGCGTCGACGCCGGGTCGTTCTTCGAGAAGCGCTGCCCCGGCCACCGACCCCCGTGGGTGGCGACCCGCCGGGGCCCGGGCGACCGTGACGGCGACATCCACTACTGCTGCCTGGATTCGACGCCCGCGCTGGTGTGGGCAGCCAACATGGCGGCGCTGGAGATCCACGCGCCGATGGCGCGCTCGGACATCGAGACGCCGACCATGGTGGTCTTCGACCTCGACCCGGGCGAGCCGGCCACGATCGAGCAGTGCGCGGACGTGGCGCTGGACATCCGCCACGTCCTCGACGGGTTCGGGCTGGCGGGCGCGCCCAAGACGTCGGGGTCGAAGGGCATGCAGGTCTACGTCCCGCTCAACACCTCAGGCGTGACGCACGAGGCGGCGTCGGCGTTCGCGCTGGCGGTGGCCCAGTTGCTGGAGCGGGCCAGGCCGGACGACGTGACGTCGAACATGAAGAAGGCCCTCCGGGTGGGCAAGGTCCTGGTCGACTGGAGCCAGAACAGCCGCCACAAGACGACGATCGCCCCCTACGCCCTGCGGGCGAGGCCGCGGCCGACGGTCTCGACCCCGGTGACGTGGCCGGAGGTCGAGGCGGCGGCGGGCGGCGCCCCGCTGTCGTTCGAGGCGCCGGACGTGCTGGCCCGCGTGGCCGCGCACGGCGACCTGTTCGCCGACACGCTGACCGTGGCCCAGCGGCTGCCCGGCTGACGGGACGAGGGGCGCTGTGGACACGGTCGAGGTCACGGTCCGCACCGGCGGCGAGCCGGCGGTGGCCGACCTGACGGCCGAGGTCGCCCGCTTCTGCGCGGGCCGCGGCGACGGCCTCGTGTCGGTCTTCGTGCCCCACGCCACGGCGGGCGTGGCGATCATCGAGACGGGCGCCGGCAGCGACGCCGACCTGCTGGCCGCCCTGGCCGACCTGCTCCCCCGCAGCGACCGCTGGCACCACCGCCACGGCTCACCCGGCCACGGCGCGGACCACGTGCTGCCCGCGCTGATCCCGCCGAGCCTGACGATCCCGGTCGTCGACGGCCGGCCGACTCTGGGCACCTGGCAGTCGATCGTGCTCGTCGACACCAACGTCGACAACCCGACCCGCCGGGTGCGCCTCAGCTTCCTACGAGGCTGAGGGGCCCGCCCGATTCTGACAGCGCTCAATGCCGTGGCGGTACGAATCCGCTGCCAGTTTGGGCAGGGCCGGCGCTGACGCCTACTCCGGCACGCGGGGCAGCACGTCGGTCGGGTCGGACCCGTCTTCGGGCGGCAGGACCGATGTCGCGTCGGCGTCGGGCGGAAGGACCGAGGTGGCGTCGGCGTCGGGCGTCTCGCCCGTCGTCTCTGCCGGGGCCGACGTCGCCGCCGGTGCCGCCGCCGTCTCCGGTGCCGGTGCTGCGGTCGGCGTCTCGGCCGGGGGCAGGCCCACGGCCTGCGTGGCATCGGGGTCGGACGGATGGGGGTCGCCCGAGACCGTCGTCATCATGTGGGTGTCCTTGTCGTCGAGGCCGGCGACCACGGGGCGCATCGCCTCCCGGGGTGGGCGGCGGTCGGGCTCGAAGACCGACGGGCCGGGCCGGACGATCGTCTCGCCTTCCGGGCCGGCCGCCGTCGTGGGCGCCCACCAGGGCGGCGGGGGGTCGCTGATGCGGGGCGGCGGGATCGGCGCCCAGCCCTCGGTCTCGGCGGTCGGGCGGTACGCCGGGGTTGCGAGCGCCACCGCCAGCCCCACCAGCCACCCGGTCCACAGCGCGAAGGCCGCCCCGGTGTTGGCCGCCACGACCAGGTTGTCCATGTACCTCCCCGGCACGTCGCCGTCGAACACGACCGCGGCCGTGTACACGAATGCCGCCACGTTGGCGACCGCGGCCGCCACCAGCAGCGCCGCCCACCCGGCCAGCACGGCCGGGCCCCGCGCCCGCGCCGGCCGGCGAGCCCCGAGAGCACGGCCGCCAGCACGACCAGCGTGCCGAGCCGAATGGCGACGCCGCCGACCACGTCCCCCGGGGCGTCGGCGACGTCCCACGACGGGATCACGGCCACGCTGCGGAGCAGGACCGATGCGTCGGCCTCGCCGGCGGCGTCCTGTACGGGCGGGCTCCCGAGGGCGGCCACCAGGACCACGGTCGTCGCCGCCCCCACGAGGGCCGTACGCACCGACATGGTGATCTTCTATACCCGATCTCACCCTCCACGACCATCACCCCCGCCGCGGGGTCACGTCACCCGGCGGACGCGGTGCGTGGCATCACTGCCGATGCTCGGTCCAGCGGAGGCCGTCCCAGTAGCGCTGGTGCCCCGGCGCCTGCGGGTCCGCGTACCAGCCGGCGGGCGGACCGCCGGCGTCCACCGGGCCCGGCATCCGGTAGCGGGCCGCCTCGGCGGCCAGGTACGCGTTGCCCTGGCCGGACCTGTCGATCTCCACCAGCTTGTTGCGGATCACGAACCAGTAGATCAGCCCGCCGATCCAGCCGATGAGGGCCACCACGACGATCCAGATGACCTTGTCGCTGCCCGCCGCCTTGTACACGTGGTCGGGCCAGCGGATGGCGTCGACCAGCGCATAGATCCAGAACACGAAGCCGGCGATCGCCACCGCGAAGATCGCGATGAAGAAGATCGCCGCCGCACCAGCACCCGCATTGTCCATAGAGCCGAACTCTCCCTGCCCGCCGGGCCGACCGCCTCAGAACGTGCGCGGATACGTCACGTCATCGCGGCCACCGTGGTCTGTGTTTCCCGCTCAGCGGGCGACGAAGTACTTCGCCTGCGGATGGTGGCACACCAGCGCCGACGTCGTCTGCTCGGGCTGGTACTGGAAGCCGGTCTCCTCGCTGCACTCCAGCCCGATCCGGCCGCCGTCGAGCAGGTCGAGGACGGTCATGTTGTCCTCGAGGTCGGGGCAGGCGGGGTAGCCCCACGAGTAGCGGCCGCCCCGGTACTGCTGGCGGAACAGCCCGGCGAGCGACGGCCCGTCCTCGTGGGCGAAGCCCCACTCCTCGCGCATGCGGCGGTGCCAGTACTCGGCCAGCGCCTCGGCCATCTCGACCCCGAGGCCATGCAGCAGCAGGTACTCCTGATAGCGGTCGTCGGCGAACAGCTTGGCGGTCCGCTCGGACACCGCCGGGCCCATCGTCACGATCGAGAACCCGGCGTAGTCGACCTCGTCGCCGGCGGCCGGTCGGAAGAAGTCGGCGATGCAGTAGAAGGGCGCCTTCGACTGGCGGGGGAAGGCGAACCGGGCCCGCTCCTCTCGCCGGGTCTCGTCGGTCCAGATGACCAGGTCGTTGCCGTCGCCGTTGGCCGGGAAGTAGCCGTACACGACCTGCGGGATCAGCAGCCCGTCGGCCTTGGCCGCGGCCAGCTCGGCCCGCAGCTGGGGCCGGATGCGGGCCTTGAACTCGTCGTCGCTCTCGCCGCCCTCGGGCCGGAACTGCCACTGGTTGCGGAACAGCGCGGTCTCGTTGAGGTAGCCGGCGATCTCGTCGATGGGCAGGCCCTTGACCACCCGGGACCCGAGGAACGGCGGCGTGAACACGTCGTTGTCGGCCACCACGTCGGGTGAGCGGGAGGGGAGGTCCGGCGGCGGCTGGGCGGAGCGGTCGGGCAGCCCGAGCGACGCCCGCGACGGCACCCGCGAGTCGGACGCCACGCGGCCCCAGTCGGGGTCGTCTGCCTCTGCGCCCCGGCGGATCGCGCCCAGGCGGTCCATCACGGACAGGCCCTCGAACGCGTCCTTGCCGTAGAACAGCCGGCCCTCGTACAGGTCCCGCAGGTCGCGCTCGACGTAGCTGCGGGTGAGGGCGGCGCCGCCGAGCAGCACCGGGATGTCCGCCAGCTCGCGGCTGTTCAGCTCCTCCAGGTTGTCGCGCATGATCAGCGTCGACTTCACCAGCAGGCCCGACATGCCGATGGCGTCGGCCCCGACCTCCATCGCCTTGTCGATCATGTCGGCGATCGAGACCTTGATGCCGAGGTTGTGCACCTCGTAGCCGTTGTTGGTGAGGATGATGTCGACGAGGTTCTTGCCGATGTCGTGGACGTCGCCCTTGACGGTCGCCAGCACGATGCGGCCCTTGCCGGCGCCGGCCGCCGAGTGGTCCATGTGCGGTTCGAGGTGGGCGACGGCCATCTTCATCGTCTCGGCCGACTGGAGCACGAACGGCAGCTGCATCTGGCCCGAGCCGAACAGGTCGCCGACCACCTTCATCCCGGACAGCAGGGTGTCGTTGATGATGTCGAGCGCAGCCACCCCCTCGGCCATCGCCTGGTCGAGGTCGTCGGTCAGGCCGTCGCGGTCGCCGTCGATGATGCGGGCCTTGAGTCGCTCGTCGACCGGCCAGCCTGAGCGGTCCTCCTTCTCGGCCTTGGCCACGGTGACGTCGGCGAACACGTCGAGCAGCGTGGCCAGCGGGTCGTAGCCGGCGGCCTCGTCGCGGCGGTCGTAGATCAGGTCGAGGCAGACCTTGGCCTGATCCTCGGGGATCTTGTTGAGCGGCATGATCCGGGCCGCGTGCACGATCGCCGAGTCGAGCCCCGCCTCGACGCACTCGTGCAGGAACACCGAGTTGAGCACGTGGCGGGCGGCGGGGGAGAGGCCGAAGCTCACGTTGGACACGCCGAGCGTGGTGTAGACGCCGGGCAGTTCGGCCTTGATGCGCCGGATGGCGTCGATCGTGTGCATGGCGTCGCGGCGCAGGTCCTCGTCGCCGGTCGAGAGCGGGAACGTCAGGGCGTCGAAGATGAGGTCGCCGGGGGCGAGCCCGTAGCGCTCGGTCGCCAGCTGGTGGATCCGGTGGGCGACCCGCACCTTCCACTCGACGTCGCGGGCCTGGCCCTCCTCGTCGATGAGCAGGCAGATCACGGCGGCGCCGTAGGTGCGGGCGAGGGTGCACACCCGGTCGAACCGGCTGCCCTCGCCCTCGCCGTCCTCCAGGTTGGCCGAGTTCGAGCACGGCCCGACCGCCGAGGCGCTGCAGGCCGGCCTCGACGACCGGAGGCTCGGTCGAGTCGAGCACCAGCGGCACGGTGACCTGGGTGGCGTACCGGCTGACCAGCTCGTCCATGTCGAGGGTGCCGTCGCGGCCGACGTAGTCGACGCAGACGTCGAGGACGTGGGCGCCCTCGCGCTCCTGCTCGCGGGCGATGCGGACGCAGCCGTCCCAGTCGCCTTCGAGCATCGTGTCCCGGAACTTCTTCGACCCGTTGGCGTTGGTGCGCTCGCCGATGATCAGGAAGCTGGCGTCCTGGTGGAACGGCACGGCGTTGAACATCGACGTGGCGCCGGGCTCGGGCCGCGGATCGCGGGCGGCGGGGGTGAGGTCCTTGGCCGCCGCGGCCAGCTGGCGGATGTGCTCGGGCGTCGAGCCGCAGCAGCCGCCGACCACCCGGACGCCCAGCTCGTTCACGAACCGCGTCTGATGCTCGACCAGCTGGGACGGCGTGAGGTCGTAGTGCATCTTCCCCTCGACGACCGACGGGAGGCCCATGTTGGGCAGGCACGAGATCGGGATGGGGGAGTAGGCCGAGAGGTGACGCAGGTGCTCGTGCATCTCCGTCGGCCCCGTGGCGCAGTTGAGGCCGAACACGTCGGGCCGCAGCGCGCCCAGGGCGCCGAGCGCGCCCCCGATCTCGGTCCCGAGCAGCATGGTGCCGGTCTGCTCCATCGTGACCTGAAGCTGGAGCGGGACCTCGCGCCCGAGGGCCGCCATCGCCCGGCGGGCGCCGATGACCGCGGCCTTGGCGGCGAGCAGGTCGAAGTGGGTCTCGGTGATCAGCAGGTCGGCGCCGCCCTCCAGCAGGCCCCGCGCCATCGTCTCGTAGGCGTCGCGCAGGTCGGCGAAGCGGATCTGCCCGAGCGACGGCGACTTGGTCCCGGGTCCCATCGACCCCGCGACGAGCCCGTCGTAGCCGTCGGCGACCTCGCGGGCGATGCGGGCCGAAGCCAGGGAGATCTCGTGGGCCCGCTCGGGGATGCCGTACTCGCCGAGCGGCACGGCGAAGGCGCCGAAGCTGTTGGTCTCGACGACGTCGCAGCCGGCCCGGAAGAAGGACTCGTGGAGGTCGGCGATGACGTCGGGCCGGGTGACCGACAGCAGGTCCTCGCAGCCCTCGAACTGCGGGCCGCCGTAGTCGTCGGCGCCGAGCCCGAGCTGCTGGAGGTTGGTGCCGGTCGCCCCGTCGAAGACGACGACGCGTTCGTTGACGAGGTCGAGGAAGCGGCTCATAGGTGTCCCGTGAGGCTACCGCCGGGGCCAACCTCGGCCCGACACGGATTCGGCCGACGGACCCATGACGCGTTTTGTCCGGCGTACAAAACGCGGGGGCGGCCTAGCGCTGGGCCAGGAGCCGCGAGGTCTGGGCCGAGGACTCGGAGGCGAGCAGGGCCGTGACCAGGTCGGTCAGGTGGCTGGTGAACAGGCGGTCGTCACTGCGGGGGTCGCTCGCGGCCCGGCGGGACATCTCGACGAACGCGAACCGGATCGCCGGGTACCGGGTGTGCAGCACCGACCGCTCCTCCTCGGACACGAGGGGGTCGAGCAGCCGGTGCCAGCGGACGATGCTGTCGTTGGCGCCGATGTTCGGCGTGCGCTTCCCCTGCCGCGACGGGCGGCTGTAGAACTCCGCCGAGATCATCAGGTACTCGCGGCCGCCGTCCGCGTCCGCCAGCTTCGCCGCCATCGGTGACACCAGCGCGGCGGCCAGCGTGCGCAGGTCGGGCTCGCCGGCCTCCTCGTACTGGTCGAGCAGGGCGTGGCGCCGGGGCTCGGTGTCGCGCCGGTGCTTGTCGATCAGGGCTCTGACCAGGCCGTCCCGATCTCCGAAGTGGTACTGGACCGCGCCGGTGTTGCTCTGGCCGGCCGCGCGGTTGATCTCGCGGAGCGAGACCCCGTCGATGCCGCGGCTGGCGAACAGCTGCTCCGCGGCGCGGATGATCTGTTCGCGCGTGTCAGTCTGCGTGCTTGTGGTGCTCATGCCCGCTTGTCATCCTTCCCGCCTTCCCGTGGGTACCGAGCGTACGGTGGTGATCCGCCGCTCCGTATAGGTGAGAGTTTAAGACAGCCGCTTGTGCCCGGCGTGCATCCGTGACGCTGCGTAGCGACGGCGCCTGGATGGGTAGGACGGTGGACGATGACGCTGCACGTGGGCACGTCGGGGTGGCAGTACCGCGACTGGCGGGGCGTCCTCTACGAGGACGGCGTGCCCCAGCGCGCCTGGCTGGCCCGCTACGCCCGCGAGTTCGGCACGGTCGAGGTCAACAACGCGTTCTATCGGCTGCCCGAGCGGTCGATCTTCACCCGGTGGCGGGACGAGACGCCGGCCGGCTTCGTGATGGCGGTCAAGGTCAGCCGGTACCTGACCCACGTGCGCCGGCTCCGCGACCCCCGGGAGCCGGTCGGGCGGCTCGTGGACCGGGCGGCGGGCCTGGACGACCGCTTGGGCCCGTTCCTGCTGCAGCTGCCGCCCACGCTGCGTGCGGACCCTGGCCTCCTGGACGCCGCCCTAGGGGCCTTCCCGGCGTCTGCTCGGGTGGCGGTCGAGCCCCGCCACGAGAGCTGGTGGACGCCGGAGGTGCGGGCCGTGCTGGAGGCCCGCGGGGCCGCGCTGTGCTGGGCGGACCGCCACGGGCGGTCCCTGACCCCGTTGTGGGCGACCGCGGCGTGGGGGTACGTGCGGCTGCACGAAGGCGTGGCTCGCCCGCGCCCGTCCTACGGCCGTGCGGCGCTGTGGTCGTGGCACGATCGCATCGCGGGCGCATGGCCGGAGGACGCGGACGTGTTCGTGTACTTCAACAACGACCCTGGTGGTGCGGCCGTGCGCAACGCGCGGACGTTCATGCGCATGGGGCGGCGCCGCCCCGGGGCATAGCCTCCGGGGCCGTGACTGTTGGTCCTCCCCGTATCGCGGTGCTGCCCCGCGGCACCCGCAACTTCGTCGCCCCGGCCGTCGAGGCCGGCGGGGCGGAGGTGGTCGAGCCCGGCGACGCGGGCGCCCTCGTGTGGACGTCGGTCTCCGACGCCGACGGGCTCGGGCAGGTGCTGGACGAGCACCCCCAGTTGGCGTGGGTGCAGCTGCCCTTCGCCGGCATCGAGCCCTACGTCGGCGTCGTGCGGGCCCACGCCGACCGGGTGTGGACCTGCGGCAAGGGGGTGTACGCCGAGCCCGTGGCCGAGCACGCGCTCGGCCTGGCGCTGGCCGGGATGCGGCATCTCGACCGCTACGCCCGGCGGCACTCCTGGTCGCCGGCCCGGGGGCGGAACCTGCTGGGGGCGCGGGTGACCGTCGTCGGCGGGGGTGGGATCGGACAGGCGTTCCTGCGGTTGCTCGCTCCCTTCGGGTGCGACGTGACCGTGGTCCGGCGCACGCCCGACCCGGCGGGCGAGGCCGTCCGGGTCGTGACGCCCGACGCCCTCGACGACGCCCTCGCGGGGGCCGAGCTCGTCGTGCTGGCGCTGCCGCTGCTGCCCGAGACCACGGGCCTGATGGACCGGCGCCGGCTCGGCCTGCTGGCCGACGGGGCGTGCCTGGTCAACGTGGCCCGCGGGCAGCACGTCGTCACCGACGACCTGGTGGAGGCCCTGCGGGACGGGCCGCTCGGCAGCGCCGGGCTCGACGTCACCGATCCCGAG
This sequence comes from uncultured Acidimicrobiales bacterium, assembly GCA_963830865.1. Classification (GTDB taxonomy): domain Bacteria; phylum Actinomycetota; class Acidimicrobiia; order Acidimicrobiales; family VFJN01; genus ZC4RG19. Next base: position 957,883 of record CAWHNU010000009.1, read on the forward strand.
CCGCTGCCCGACGGCCATCCCCTGTGGACGCTGCCCAACGCCATCGTCACGCCGCACACCGCCAACACGCCCGAGATGGCCATCCCCCTGCTGTCGGCTCGGGTGACCGCGAACGTGGCGCGCTGGGGGCGGGGCGAGCAGCTCGTGGGGCTCGTGGACCCGGAGGCCGGCTATTGACCGGCCGCACCGTCGCCGACGAGCTGGACGCCCACGTGCCCGCCAGCGACGCGGAGGCCGCCGACCTCGCCCGGCTCCGGGCGCTGGTGGCGGCCGGCGATCCCTGGTCGCGGGCTCGGTCCCTCCACGTCACCGGGTCGGCGCTGATCGTCCACCCGCCGAGCCGCCGGGTGCTGCTGCGCTGGCACCAGCGGATGGGCGCCTGGCTCCAGGTCGGCGGGCACGGGGACCCGGGGGAGTCGAGCGCCCTCGCCGTCGCGCGGCGGGAGGCCGAGGAGGAGACCGCGCTGTCCGACCTCCGGTCCTGGCCGGACCCCGATGCGCCGGCCCCGCTGCTGCACGTCGTGGTCGTGCCCGTCCCCGCGGGCAAGGGCGAGCCGGCCCACGAGCATGGCGACATGCGCTTCGTGCTGGCCACCGAGCGGCCGGACGAGGCCGAGCCCGAGTCGACCGAGGCCCCGCTCCGGTGGCTGACACTGGACGAGGCCCGGGCGGCGGCGGCGATGGACAACCTCGTGATCACGCTCGACCGCCTCGAAGCCCTGCTGGGCGCGGCCGGTTAGCGTCACCGGGGTGACGCGGCTCTACACCGGCAAGGGCGACGACGGGACCACCGGGCTGCTGTTCGGCGGCCGGGTGCCCAAGGACTCGCCGCATCCCCGGGCGTGCGGCGCCGTCGACGAGGCCCAGGCCACGATCGGCGTCGCCCGGTCGCTGGCCGAGCCGGGCGGCGAGCTCGACCGGGCGCTCACGCAGGCGTGCCGCGACCTGTGGGTGCTGATGGCCGAGCTGGCCACCCAGCCCGCCAACCACGCCAAGCTGGTCGACGGGCAGACCCGGGTCAGCGCGGGGATGGTGGCCGCGATCGAGGCGCTGGTCGACGACCTGGGCGGGCGGTTCGAGCCCCCGGCCCAGTTCGTCGTGCCGGGCCAGACGCCGCTGGCCGCCCAGCTCGACCTGGCCCGCACGGTGGTCCGCCGGGCCGAGCGCGAGGCGATCGCGGCGACCGTCGACGGCTCGCACGTCCTCGCCTACCTCAACCGCCTGTCGTCGCTGCTGTGGGTGCAGGCCCGGTGGGTCGAGGGCGAGCACCTGCTCACCCGGGATGCCTGACCCCGACGGACCCAACGCCGGGCGAGGGCCCCTTCTAGTCGCCGGCGAGGGCCTCTTCTAGCCTGGCCGGCATGCGTCCCATCGCCATCGAGCTCGCCCGTGCCCTGCCCGCCGACGAGGCCGTCGGGGCGGTCGGGGCGGTCGGGGCGGTCGGCATCGGCGTGTTCGCCGACCGGCTCGCCGCGGGCGACGTGCCGGACGGGCTCGACCGGGGCTTCCTCGAGGCGCAGAGGTTCGAGGCGAAGCCCGGCGACACGTGCGCCATGCCCGGGCCGGACGGCCGGCTGGCTGTCGCGCTCGGGCTCGGCGACGAGGCCGACGTCACCATCGCCACCTACCGGCGGGCGGCGGCGGGCCTGGCACGAGGGGCCTCCAAGGCGTCGCACCTGGCCGCCGACGTGCTGGGCACGGTTCCCGAGCACCTCACCCGGCGGGACGTCGCCGAGGCCGTGGCCGAGGGGATCGTGCTCGGCGCCTACCGCTACACCGCGCTCAAGTCCGATCCCGAGCCCAGCCACCTCGAGTCCCTGGTCGTCGTGGGCCCGGGCGGCGCCCGCGTGCAGGCCGCGCTCGAACGGGGCCGGGCGGTGGCCGAGGCGGTGTGCCTGGCCCGCGACCTGGTCAACCAGCCCGGCGGCAGCCTGACGCCGACCGCGTTCGCCACCCGGGCCGAGGAGATCGGCGCGCTGCGGGGGTTCGAGGTCGAGGTCCTCGACCGGGCGGCGATCGAGGACGAGAAGCTGGGCGGCCTGCTCGGCGTCAACCGCGGGTCGACGGAGGAACCCCGGTTCATCCGGCTGTCGTGGGCGCCCGACCGGGCCCGGGGCACGGTCGCGCTAGTCGGCAAGGGCATCACCTTCGACTCCGGCGGCCTGTCCCTGAAGACGACCGAATCGATGGTCGGCATGAAGGGCGACATGGCGGGTGCCGCCGCGGTGCTGGCCGCGTTCTCGGCGCTCGACGCCGTGCGGCCCCCGGTCCGCGTGCGCGGCTACCTGCCCCTGACCGACAACATGCCCGGCGGGGACGCCACCCGTGTCGGGGACGTGCTGCGGATTCGCAACGGCACGACGGTCGAGGTGCTCAACACCGACGCCGAGGGTCGCCTGGTCCTGGCCGACGCGCTGTCGCTGGCGTGCGAGGACGGTCCCGACGCGGTGGTCGACCTCGCGACGCTCACCGGTGCCTGCATGGTGGCCCTCGGGACGAAGCTCGCCGGGCTGATGGGCAACGACGACGCCTGGCTCGCCCAGGTGCGGGCGGCGGCCGACGCCGCCGGCGAGGGCGTCTGGCCGCTGCCGCTGCCCGCCGACATGCGCCGGCAGATCGACTCGGACGTTGCCGACATCAAGAACGTGGCCGGCGCCCGGTGGGGCGGCGCACTGATCGCCGGGCTGTTCCTCCAGGAGTTCGTCGGCGAGGGCATCCCGTGGGCGCACCTGGACATCGCCGGCCCGGCCGAGGCGGCCGAGGACGAGGCCGAGGCCCGCAAGGGCGGCACCGGCTTCGGGGTGCGGACGCTGTTGCGGCTGCTGTCCGACTTCCGGCGGCCTAGCGCCGGCGCCGGCTGATCAGAACCCGGCGTCGCGGCGGGAAGAGCGACTGTGGCCCGCAACAGCTCGGTACGACCGGTCTCCTCGTCGCCACGCGTGTGCCAGGAACCCGTGCACCTCACCGGTCTCGACCGTGAGGTCCAGGCCGTCGAGAGCCCGGGTGTGGCCGAACGTCTTGACCAGTCCCGACACCTCGATGGCGGCGGTCATATGTCCGACGATACGGCGGCCACCCGCCCGTCAGGCGAAGCCCCGGGCATCGGCCAGGAAGGCGTCGAGCACGCCGTCCGCGACCCGCACCGGCCCCTGCGGCCGGGTCTCGCCGGGGATGGTCGTGATGGCCGCAGCTGCCGCCGCCAGGCTGGCGGCCTCGGCCAGGCGCACGTCGCCGCCGGCGCGGTCGCCGGCCGTGCTGGCCGCCAGGCCGTCGAGCGTGGCGACCAGGGCACGGCCCCACAGGGCGGTGGCATCGAGCCACGGACCGCAGTCGGCCACGAACCCGGCGTCGGCGACCCCGGCCCGGATGCGGTCGGCCGCACCGGCGAGCCGGTCGGCCACCGGCCGGAGCCCCGCGATGGCGCCGGCCCGGTCGCCGCCGGACCAGGCGGCGCGGAAGGCGGACAGCTCGCCGGCCAGGACCGGCGCCTGCGGCTGGGACAGCGTGCCGCCCCGCATCGAGGTGGGCGCCAGGTTCTCGACGTCGAAGAAGGCCAGCAGCGCCTCGGTCGTCTCGGCATCGCCGCCCGCCAGGTAGGCGGCGGCCGCCCGGTGGGCGCGGTCGGGGTCGTAGGCGGCGTCGTTCCAGGCGAAGTCTGCCGCCCCGACCAGCTGGACCTTGCTGGCCGCGGCCTGGTTCATCGGGTTGAGCGCCACCCCCGTGAGCTGACCGGACAGCCCCGGCTCCCGCCGGGCGTAGGGCGCGAGGATCAGCCGGCCCTCGGTGGCCGGGAAGTCGTTGACCGGCGTGTTGTCCCACAGGTAGAGCGGCCGGCCGTAGGTCGCGGCCGCCGACGCGGCGCCGGCCACGGTGACCTCGTCGGGCACGACGAACGGCCCGGTCCACATGACGGCGACGGCCGGGTCGAGGCGGGCCCGCAGCCCGGCCCGGTAGTCGCTGTCGCGCAGGCCCCGGTAGTCGGTGGGCACCATGACCAGGGGATGCGTGCCGGCGCGCGAGGCCACGAAGCCCTGCTGGACGGCGTTGACCAGGTCGGCCTGCGCCTGCGCCGCGGCCGCGGTCGAGGGTGGCCCGTAACGCTGCCCGTCGCCGGGACAGTTCCAGCGGGTGTGGTCGATGTCGTCGAGCGCCAGTGCGAACGACCGCACGCCCACGGCGTAGAGCGCGTCGAGCTTGGCGACCAGCGCGGCCAGTTCGGCCGGCTCGCTGTAGCAGATCGACACGCCGGGCGAGACCGCGAACGTGAAGTCCACGTGGTTGGCGTCCGCCGCGGCCACCAGCCTCGCCAGCTCGGCCAGCCGGTCGGGCGGGTAGGGGTCACGCCACTGGTCACGGTGGAACGGGTCGTCCTTCGGTGCGTAGATGTAGGTGTTGAGCTTGAACCTCCCGTAGAAGTCGAGCTGGTCGAGTCGCTCGTCGGTCGTCCACGGGCTGCCGTAGAACCCCTCGACGGTGCCCCGGCGGGCCATCGCCGGGCGGTCGACGACGCCGAGCCCCGCGACCGCCCCGCCGACGACCAGCTGGCGCAGGGTCTGCGCGGCATGGAAGGTGCCGGCCGGGTCGACGCCGGCCAGAGCGACGGTGCCGGCACCGTCGGTCCGCCCGAAGGCGGCCAGCGCGTAGCCCTCGCGCGGCAGGTCGCCGGGCACGGACACGTGGGCGTCCCGCAGCGCCGCCACGGGCTCGGCGTCGCCCAGACCGCCGACGAGCACGGTCAGGCCGGGCCGGGCGGGGCGGCGGGTGGTGCCGGCGCGGCGGGCGGCGCCCGCGACCTCGCGGACGGTCACGTCCCGCGCGCCGGCGGAACGCAACGCCTCGGTGACCGCGTCGAGGGTCGCGGGCTCGACCCCCGGGGCGACCCGGACGGTGACGGCGTCGGTCACGGGAACGTCGTCCCCGAGCCAGCGCGCCTGCTGAGGCGTCGGCACCACCACGGGCAGGGGATCGTCGCGGGCCCGCAGGTCGGCCGGCGCCGGGGGAGCCTGGGTGGTTGTCGTCGTGGCCGCGTCGCCACGACCGCCGCCACCGCCCCCGCCGCCGTCGCCCCCGCCGCCCGCGCACCCGCCGGCGCTAGCCGCGGTCACGAGGACCACCGCCGTCGCCACCAGCCGTCCCCACACCGTCGCCCGCAGTCGTCGGACCACCCGGCCGAGAGTACGGTCCCGATACCGCCGCCGCGGGATCCGCGGGGTGGTGCCGGTGGCGGCGGCCGGGTGAGGCGACCACCGCCACCGGCGATCATGGCCCGCCCCCGGCGCGTAGCGAGGCGGCGCTCGCCGGCCTGCCGCCCGCCGGACCGCCGCCCGCCGGACCGCCGCCGGGCCCGCCACCGACGCCGGCGAGAGCCCGGGTGCGCGCGGCGTGGGCGGTGAGCGCCCAGGCCGCGGCGTCGCTGGCGAGCGCGGGGTGGAAGCGCCAGCGGTGCAGCTGCCGCTCGGTGCTGCCGCCGTCCTCGCCCAGCTCGACCAGCGTCAGGGCCAGCTGGCGGGCCTGGTCGCGCAGCCCCAGCTCGGTGCCCGGCGGCGCCTGCGCGATCCAGCGGGCGTGGTCGGCCTGCAACGCGTCGGGCAGGCGGGCGACCTGGCGGCGGGACAGGGGTGGCAGGCGGCGGCGCACCTCGAGCGTCGCCGGCGTGGTCACCCGCACCGCGCCGAACTGGCAGCACCGGGCCACCGTGCGGGGAACGCGGCGCTCATGCCCGGCCGCCGTCCGAGGCCGAGCGCGGAGGCGCACTCGGTGACGTCGAGCTCGCAGCCGTCGGGCTGATGGTCGAGCCGATCGGCCAGGAGTCGCAGCAGCCAGGTGGCGCTCGGCCCGAGGATGCCGAGCCAGAACCGCTCGACGTACGCGGCTCTCGGGTCGTAGCCCACCTGGTCGACGACCGGGTCGGGCCAGGGCACCAGGCGCACCGTCGGCGCGTCGGGCAGGGACTCGTGGGACAGTAGAGGAGCATGGAGGTGCATGGAATCTCCGACAACGGATGGCTGGTCAAGTTTAGTATGTGTCGAGCATCGGGGGAGTCACTCATGTGTTTTCCATGCTTCCCACAGAAGCGATAGCCTGTCAAGCGTGGACGAGGACGTCGCTCGGGTCCGCCGCTACGTCGGCGAGGCCGCCAGGGTCGTGGCGCTGACCGGCGCGGGCATCAGCACCGACAGCGGCATCGCCGACTTCCGGGGCCCCAACGGGGTGTGGACCCGCAACCCCGAGGCCGAGAAGCGGGCGACGCTGCAGGTCTACATGTCCGATCCCGAGGTCCGGCGGCAGTCGTGGCAGCAGCGCCTCAACCACCCTGCGTGGGCGGCCGAGCCCAATGCCGGGCACCGAGCGCTGGTCACACTCGAGCAGCGGGGCAAGCTCGACACGCTCGTGACGCAGAACATCGACGGCCTCCACCAGGCCGCCGGCTCCGACCCCGACAAGGTGGTCGAGGTGCACGGAACCCTGCACGAGGTCACGTGCATGGCGTGCGGCGAGCGGGCACCGATGGAGCGGGCGCTCGCCCGGGTGCGGGCCGGCGAGGACGATCCCGACTGCCGCACGTGCGGCGGCATCCTCAAGTCGGCGACGATCAGCTTCGGCCAGAACCTCGTGGTCGCTGACCTGGTCAGGGCCGAGGCAGCCGCTCGCCGGTGCGACCTGCTGCTGGCCGTCGGGTCGACCCTGTCGGTCTACCCGGTGGCCGAGCTGGTGCCCGTCGCGCAGCAGTCCGGGGCTGTCGTCGTCATCGTCAACGGCAGCCCGACGGCGATGGACGACCTCGCCGACGCCGTGCTGCGCGGGCCGATCAGCGACCTGCTCCCGCAGGTCGTCGACGCGTGATCCGGACCCGGCGCGCTACCCGGAGGTCAGGGTTTGTGCCCGCGGTCACGCGATGTGAGTACCCTGCACGGTGATGGCTGCGCTGCTGGAGGCTGCGAAGCGCCGCAATCCATTGCCGACGGGCACCGCCGCGGTCGGCGCTGGATTGATGGTGGCGGGGGTCTCGGCGTACGGGACCCTCTTCGTCGCGGACAAGGCGCTCAACAAGGCCGAGTACTCCCCACTGGCTGCGCTGTGGAGCCTGGTGTTCCTGGCGGGGCCCGGCCTGTTCCTGCCGTTCGAGCAGGAGATCAGCCGGGCCCTGGCCGAACGCCGGGCCCGCCGGGTGGGCGGGGCGCCGGTCGTCCGGCGCGCTGGCACGCTCGGCGTCGGGCTCGCGCTCGGCGTGCTCGTCCTGCTGATCCTGTCGGCGCGCTGGCTGGTCGAGCACCTCTTCGACGGGCAGGTTCTCCTGCTCGTCGGCCTGGCGCTCGGCATCGTCGGCGCGCTCGCCGGGCACCTGACCCGGGGCTGCCTGTCCGGCACGGGCCACTTCAAGGGCTACGGCACCTATATCGGAGCCGACGGCTTCATCCGGGTGCTGGGCGCGCTGGTCTGCCTGGTGATCGGGGTCGAGGTGGCGGGGCCGTTCGGCATCGCCATCGGCATCGCAGGCCTGCTGGCCGTGCCGGTGGCGCTCGCGGTCCAGCGGCCCCATCTGGAGGAGGGACCCGAGGCCAGCCTGAGCGAGGTCGGCAGCGCGCTCTCGCTGCTGCTGGTGGCGTCGCTGTGCGCGTTCGCGCTCATGAACATCGGCCCTGTGCTGGTCAAGCTGCTCGCCCCCGAGGTCCAGACCGCGGCGGCAGGCAGGTTCGTGAACGGCGTCGTGATCGCCCGCATCCCGCTGTTCCTGTTCCAGGCGGTCCAGGCGTCGCTGCTGCCCAAGCTGTCGACCCTGGCGCACTCCGGCCAGATCAACGACTTCCGGTCGGGGCTCAAGCGACTGCTCGTGGCGGTCGGCGGGCTCGCCCTGGTCGGAACGATCGTCGGTGCGGTGCTGGGCCCGTTCATCGTCGACACCATGTTCCCGGGGTCGGGCCTCGGGGCGCGCACGATGGGCATCCTTGCCGCCGGCGCCGGCATCTACATGCTGGCGATGGCCTGCGCCCAGGCGCTGATCGCGCTCGGCGGCCACTTCGACCAGGCCATCGGCTGGCTGTCGGGCTGCGCGGCGCTGGGCCTGACCGTGGCGTTCGCCTCGCAGGACGTGTTCTTCCGGGTCGAGCTGGGCCTGTTCGCCGGCAGCGCGGTGGCGTTCGTCGTGATGGCGGGGCTGCTGATCCGGCGTCTCGCCCCGGCCGGCCCGGTCGTGGTCGACGCGGGCGACCTCATCGAGGCGATGCACGAGGTCCCGATCGAGCCCTGACCGGTGGCGTCGACGAGAGGGTACGAGCGTTTTGTACGCGGGAACGGTCGCCATGGCGACCGTTCCCGCGTACAAAAGGCGGGAAGAAGCCGCCTGGGCGGAATGTTGATCAGGTCGCTAGGCTTTTCAGCCGCACGATCGTCCCCACGCGCCGCACGAGAAGGTGCCCGATGCCCAACTTCCGCGAACTGCTCGCCGCCACCAAGTCCCAGGTCCGCGAGGTCGACACCGCCACGGCCGACGAGATCCGCCAGCGGCCCGGGGCGGTGGTGCTCGACGTGCGCGAGCCCGACGAGTACGAGCAGGGCGCCATCACCGGTGCGGTCCACATCCCCCGCGGCACGCTGGAGAGCTCGGTCGAGAGCCGGCTGCCCGACAAGTCGGCGCCGGTGGTCGTGCACTGCGCCAGCGGCGTGCGCTCGGTCTTCGCGGCCAAGACGCTGAGCGACATGGGCTACACCGACACCGTCTCGATGGCCGGTGGGTTCAACAAGTGGAAGGACGAGGGCCGCGACTGGTCGACCCCCCGCAAGCTGACCGCCGAGCAGCGCAACCGCTACCAGCGCCACCTGCTGCTGCCGGAGGTCGACGTCGAGGGCCAGCTCAAGCTGCTCGGCGCGCGGGTCCTGCTGCTCGGGGCCGGTGGACTCGGCTCGCCGGCCGCCCTGTACCTGGCCGCGGCCGGCGTCGGCACGATCGGCATCGTCGACATGGACGTGGTGGACGAGTCGAACCTCCAGCGCCAGATCCTCCACAACCTGGATCGGATCGGTGAGCGCAAGGTCGACTCGGCCAAGAAGACGCTGACCGCCATCAACCCCGACGTCAACGTCGTCACCCACGACGTGCGGCTCGGCGCGGACAACGTCGTCGACATCCTCTCCGGCTACGACATCGTCGTGGACGGCGCCGACAACTTCCCGGTGCGCTACCTGCTCAACGACGCCGCCCTCAAGCTCGGCATCCCGGTCGTGCACGGCTCGATCTTCCGGTTCGAGGGCATGGCCACGGTGTTCAAGCCCCACGACGGGCCGTGCTACCGGTGCTTCCTGCCCGAGCCGCCGCCGCCGGAGGAGGCGCCGTCGTGCGCCGAGGCGGGCGTGCTCGGCGTCCTGCCGGGCATCATCGGCTCGATCCAGGCCGTCGAGGCGATCAAGCTGATCCTCGGCATCGGCGACGACCTGTCCGGCCGGCTGCTCGCCTACGACTCACTGGAGCAGTCGTTCCGGACCTACAAGGTGCTGCGCGACCCCGAGTGCCCGGCCTGCTCGATCGACCCGGCGGACATCGTCATCGCCGAGTACGACGAGCTATGCATGCCGCACCCGCTGCAGGCCCCGCCCGAGGACGGCTGACGCCACCGACTCGCCGTGGCGAGCTCGGTCGGCGCACTGTCGCAGTGCGCGCACTGAGTGGTTGTCTAATCTTCGATCGATGTCGGGGAACGTTTCGATCGAGCGAGCAGTTAGTACTCGATGATCATCACGCGCACGCCGCTGCGCATCTCGATCGGCGGTGGTGGCACCGACCTGCCGTCGTACTACGGCCGCAGCGGCGGCTTCGTGATCTCGGCGGCGATCAACCGGTACATCTACATCGCCATCAACGACACGTTCACGCCCGACTACGTGATCAAGTACTCGGCGCTCGAGCGGTCCGACACGGTCGACGAGATCGCCCATCCGCTGGTCCGCGAGGCGCTCCGCCTCTTCCCGATCGGCCCGGCCAAGGAGATCGTCAGCATCGCCGACATCCCCGCCGGCACGGGCCTCGGGTCGTCGGGTGCGTTCACCGTGGGCCTGCTGCGGGCGCTGCACGCCTACCGGCGCGAGCACATCACCGCCGGGTCCCTGGCCGAGGAGGCCTGCCACATCGAGATGGACGTGCTGGGCGAGCCGTGCGGCAAGCAGGACCAGTACATCGCGGCCTACGGGGGGATCACCCGGTTCGAGATCGACGTCGACGGCAAGGTCCGGGCGTCGCCGCTGGCGCTCGACAACGACACCCTCCACGACCTGGAGGAGCACCTGCTGCTGTTCTTCACCGGCTACTCGCGCCGGGCGGGCGAGGTGCTGGCAGACCAGCAGGCCCGGTCGAACCAGGGCGACGAGGCGATGCTCGCCGGCCTGGCCGGGACCGAGGCGCTCGGCCGACGCATCGGCGCCGCGCTGGAGGCCGGCGACACCACTGCGTACGGCGGCCTCATGCACGAGCACTGGCTGGCCAAGCGCGCGCGCTCGTCGCTGATGTCCAACCCCGACATCGACCGCTGGTACCAGGTCGGCATCGACAACGGTGCGGTGGGCGGCAAGCTGGTCGGCGCGGGCGCCGGCGGGTTCCTGCTCTTCTACGCCAAGGACCCGGCGCAGGTACGCGAGGCCATGGCCGCGGAGGGCCGGGCCGAGGTCCGGTTCTTCTTCGACCATGACGGCGCGACGATCACGACCCGGGACCAGTAGTGCAGGTCCTCGTGCTCGCCGGCGGCCTGGGCACCCGCATGCGGCCGCGTACCGACCACATGCCCAAGGCGCTGCTGCCGGTCGCCGGTCGCCCGTTCGTGGAGTGGCAGGTCGAGCTGCTCGCTGCAGCCGGCGTGCGCGACATCGTGTTCTCGATCGCCTACCGGGGCGGCATGATCCGGGAGGCGCTCGGCGACGGCGCCCGCTGGGGTGTCACGATCCGCTATGTCGACGAGGGGGCGGAGCGACGGGGCACCGGCGGCGCGGTCCGCCTCTTCGCCGGCTCCACGCTCGCGGACGAGCGGTTCGCGGTGCTCTACGGCGACTCCTACCTCCCGATCGACTACGAGGCGGTCTGGGCGGCGCACGCCGACTGTGGCCGGCCGGCGCTGATGACCGTGCTCGACAACGCCGATGCGGGCGACACGAGCAACGCCCTCCTCACGAGTGACGGCCGGGTCCGCTATCGCAAGGGAGCGGGTGCGGCCAGCGGCATGACCTACATCGACTACGGTCTGTCGGTCCTGCCGCGGGCCGTGGTGCTCGACGGTCTCCCGGCCGATCTGGTCGGAGACCTCGCCGACTTCTACACGGACCTCGGCGAACGGGGTGATCTCGCTGGATTCGAAGTCGACCGTAGGTTCTACGAGGTCGGCTCGGAGCAGGGAATCGCCGAGCTGGACGAGCATTTGCGAGCCGGGGCACAGCCATGATCGACATCGACGTCCACCAGGTCACAGCCGCCGCCGTCCCGCGCCCGTCGGACCCGGACGTCCATCTCCTCGTGCCCGAGCGCGACGAGCCCGACCCGGAGCTGTCGATCGTCATCCCCGCCCTGAACGAGGCGCTCACGATCAGCGACTTCGTCGCCTGGTGCCACGAGGGCCTGGACGCGGCTGGCGTGCGGGGCGAGATCGTCATCGTCGACAGCTCGACCGACGAGACCGCCGAGCTGGCCCTGGCGGGCGGCGCCCGGGTCCTGCGCACCCCCAAGCGGGGCCTCGGCCGGGCCTACATCGACGCGCTGCCGTACATCCGGGGCCGCTACGTGCTCATGGGCGACGCCGACTGCACCTACGACTTCCGCCGGCTCGGCGAGTTCGTCGGGCCCCTTCCGCGAGGGCTACGAGTTCGTGATGGGGTCGCGGTGGAAAGGCACGATCGAGGCGGGGTCGATGCCCGGGTTGCACCGCTACTTCGGCACGCCGGTGACGACCTGGATCCTCAACCGGGTCTACGGGAGCCGGTTCTCGGACATCCACTGCGGCATGCGGGGGATCACGCGCGACGCCCTCGAGCGCATGGACATCTCGTCGCAGTCGTGGGAGTACGCGTCCGAGATGGTGCTGAAGTCGGTCCACATGGAGCTGCGCACCACCGAGGTGCCGGTCACCTTCCTCACGGACCGGGAGGGGCGGCTCAGCCACCACAAGCGCTCCGGCTGGTTCTCGCCGTTCCAGGCGGCCTGGATCAACCTCCGGGCGATGTTCGTCTACGGGTCGGACTTCTTCCTCCTCAAGCCGGGCATCGTGCTGACCGTCCTCGGCCTGCTGCTCACGCTCCCGGTGAGCTTCGGCGACCTCGACGTCGGCCCGTTCACGCTCTCGCTCAACTGGCAGTTCCTCGGCGTCACGCTGCTGGCGGTCGGCTGGCAGGCGTTCTTGCTGGGGTGCATCGCGCAGGTCCTGTTCGACTACACGGGCCGCGACACGCGCCGCTGGCTGCGGGTCTTCCCCTACACCCGCACGGTGCTGATCGCCGTCGGCGCGGTCGTGCTCGGGATTGGCCCTGTCGGTGCCGCTGGTGGTCACCTATGTCGCCGACGACCTCGCACTGTCCAGCGCCGACACGGTGCAGAACCACCTGGCCGTCACGGGCCTGGCCGCGGTCATCGCCGGCGCCCAGCTCTTCGTGTTCACGCTCGTCCTGCACGGGACGATCCTCGCCACCGACCGCCTGCACCCGCGACCGGGAGCCTCCGCATGTCCCTGACCCGCTACTACGGCCGCCTCGCCCGGCAGTCGGCGTTCTCGATCGCGAAGGGCGTCGCGCTCCCCTTCGTCCGGCGCGAGGCCGTGCAGTCGGGCGCACACGAGATGGCCTATCCGATCTCCACCTACGCGCCCTGGCGGTCCGACGCGGAGTTCCGCGGATCTACGACGCGGTCCGCAAGAACACCCTCGTCGACGTCTGGCGCTGCCACGAGCTCTGGAGCCTCGTCGGCGAGCTCCGGGACGTGCCCGGGGCCATCCTCGAGGTCGGCGTGTGGCGGGGCGGTACCGGCGCCCTGCTCGCCGCTCGGGCGGCGGACGTGGGCATCGACGACGGCGTCTACCTCTGCGACACGTGGGAGGGCGTCGTCAAGACCGGCGAGGTCGACACCTACTACCGCGACGGCAAGCACGACGACACGTCGCTCGACATCGTGGAACGACTCCTCACCGGGCTCGGGCTCGGCAACGTCGAATGCTCCAGGGGATCTTCCCCGACGACACGGGCAACAAGATCGCCGGCGAGACGTTCCGCCTGTGCCACATCGACGTGGACGTCTACCAGTCGGCCAAGGACGTCCTCGAGTGGGTGTGGCCCCGGCTGTCGTCCCAGGGCGTGGTGGTCTTCGACGACTACGGGTTCCCGGCGTGTCCCGGCGTGACCGAGCTCGTCAACGAGCAGCGGATGCGAGACGACCGGCTCGTCCTCCACAACCTCAACGGGCATGGCCTGGTGGTCAAGCGTTGACGACCGGCCAGGGCTCGACCCGGAGAAACGTGTGACAGTCAACGAGACGTACCTCGACGAGACACGAAACAGCCTCGACGTGGGAGTCCGAGGCGATGGACGCCCCGTCGCCCGCTGACCCGGCCGGTCGGCAGGGGTCGTTCGGTCAGCACGGCGCGCTCACGCCGGTCGACCGGCTCGGCGTCTGGCTGTCGGGCCGCCGGATCCGCCGCCACGTGCGCTCGTTCGCCGGCCTGCGCATCGCGCGACGTCGGGTGCGGCTACGACGCCCGGTTCGCCCGCACGGTCGCTCGACGACGTCGAGTCCGCGGTGCTGCTCGACATCGCGCTGGAGCCCGACCTCAAGGCGCACGCCAACGTCGACGTCGTCGAGGGCGTGCTGCCCGACACGCTCGCCGACCTGCCCGATGCCGGCTTCGACGTCGTGCTGTGCATGTCGGTGCTGGAGCACCTGTGGGATCCGCAGCGGGCGCTCGACGAGATGCGCCGCCTGCTGGCCCCCGGCGGCGTCTGCCTGCTCAACGTGCCGTCGTGGCGGGGCAAGCGGTTCCTCGAGCTGTCGGCGTTCCGGCTCGGGCTCAGCCCCGCCGAGGAGATGGACGACCACAAGGCCTACTACGACCCCCGCGACCTGTGGCCGATGCTCGTGCGGGCGGGGTTCCGGCCCCAGCGACATCGCGGTCGCTCGCCACAAGTTCGGGCTCAACACGTTCGCCGCCGCCGCGTGCCCCCGATCCACAGGACTCGCAGAAGGCCCCATGACCAGCTTCACCGAGAACTACCTGGGCGAGACCCGGCGCATCCTCGACGCACTCGACCCCGCCGCCGTCGAGGCGGTCGCCTCCGACCTCGCAGCCGTGCGGGCGCGCGGCGGGCGGCTGTTCGTCCTGGGGGTCGGCGGCTCGGCCGGCCACGCCGGCCACGCCGTCAACGACTTCCGCAAGCTCTGCGGGTTCGAGGCCTACGCCCCGACCGACAACGTCTCCGAGCTGACCGCCCGCACCAACGACGAGGGCTGGGACACCGTGTTCTCCGCCTGGCTGGAGGGCTCGCGCCTCGGCCCCGACGACGCGGTGCTGGTGTTCTCGGTCGGCGGCGGCGATGCCGAGCGCAACGTCTCGGCCAACATCGTGCGGGCGATCGAGCTCGCCCGGAAGGTGGGTGCCGGCGTCTACGGCATCGTCGGCCGCGACGGCGGGTACACCGCGGCGGTCGGCGACCTCGTGCGTCGTGATCCCCCCGCTGGTCGCCGAGCGGATCACGCCGCACACCGAGGGCCTGTGCGCGGTGGTCTGGCACCTGCTCGTCAGCCACCCCGCCCTGCAGCGCGACGCCGACGAAGTGGGAGTCGGTGGCGGAGGCCCGCCCGTGAGCGCGGGCGAGCGGTTCTTCATCGTCGGCGGCGCCGGCTTCATCGGCAGCCACTTCGTCGACCGCCTGCTGACCGACGCCGGCGACGCGGCGCGTCACGATCTACGACAACTTCACGTCGGGCCGGCGCTGGCACCACGAGCACCACGACGGCGATCCCCGGTTCGCCGTCGTCGAGGGCGACGTCGGCGACCTCGACGCGCTGCGGTCCGCCATGGACGGCCACGACGTCGTCGTCCACCTGGCCTCCAACCCCGACATCGCCGCCGCCGTCGACGACCCGGCCATCGACTTCGACCAGGGCACCGTGCTCACCCACCACGTCGTCGAGGCGATGCGCACGCACCTCGGCGCGGCGGATCCTCTACGCCTCGGGCAGCGGCGTCTACGGCGACCTCGGCGAGCTCGAGGCGCACGAGGACCACGGGCCGCTCGTCCCGACGTCGACCTACGGCGCCAGCAAGCTGGCCGGCGAGGCGCTGATCAGCTCGTACGTCGCACATGTTCGACCTCACCGGCCGCGTGTTCCGGTTCGGCAACGTCGTCGGCGCCCGCCAGACCCACGGCGTCGGGTTCGACTTCGTCCGCCGGCTGCTCGAGGACCCGACGACGCCTGCAGATCCTCGGCGACGGGTCGCAGAGCAAGTCCTACATCCACGTCGACGACGTGGTCGCCGCCGTGCTCCTGGCGCATCGGCGCACCGGCCGAGCCGCTACCAGGCCTACAACGTCGCCACCGGCGACTACATCACCGTCACCGAGATCGCCGACCTGGCGGTCGAGGTGCTCGGGCTCGACCCGGCGACGGTGCGAGCTGCGAGTACACGGGCGGCGCCCGGGGCTGGAAGGGCGACGTGCCGATCGTGCGGCTCGAACACCGACCGCATCCGGGCGCTCGGCTGGGCCGCAGCGCGCCGGCTCGGCGCGGCGCGCTGTCGTGCCGCCATGGCCGCGCTCGCCCGCGACGAAGCGGCGGGGCTGCTGTGACCGGCGGGCGGCGCCGCGCGGTGTTCCTCGACCGCGACGGCGTGCTCAACGAGGCGGTCGTGCGCGACGGCCGCCCCCATCCGCCGGCGGGCGTCGACGGACGTCGTGATCCGCCCGGGCGTGCCGGAGGCCTGCGCGCGGTCTGCGCGACGCCGGCTTGCTGCTCGTCGTGGTCACCAACCAGCCCGACATCGCCCGGGGCACGCGTCCGGCGCGAGACGGTCGACGCCATCAACGACCGCCTGGCGGCCGAGCTCGGCCTCGACGCGGTCGTCGTCTGCCCGCACGACGACGCCGACGGCTGCGAGTGCCGCAAGCCCGCGCCCGGGAATGCTGCTCGACGCCGCCGCGCGACCTCGGCATCGACCTCGCGCGAGCGTCATGGTCGGCGACCGCTGGCGCGACATCGAGGCCGGCGCCCGCGCCGGCGTGACGACCGTCTGGGTGCGCCAGGGCTACGACGAGCGCCCGCCCGACGCCCCCGACCACGTCGTGACGGCGTTGCTCGACGCCGTCGACTCTGCTCGACTCACGCGCAGCCCGACGAGGAGTGACGTCAGCCATGATCGACGCCAGCGAGCTGACCGTGAAGGTGTTCGCCGACGGCGCCGACCTCGCCGAGCATCCGCAAGCTGGCCGCCGACCCGCTGATCAAGGGCTTCACCACCAACCCGACGCTGATGCGCAAGGCCGGCGTCGACGACTACGAGGAGTTCGCCCGCGAGGTGCTCGAGCGTCGTCCCGGACCGCCCGATCTCGTTCGAGGTGTTCACCGACGACTTCGACGAGATGGAGCGCCAGGCGCGCAAGATCGCCGGCTGGGCGCGACAACGTCTACGTGAAGATCCCGGTCACCAACACCGAGGGCCGCGTCCAGCGTCGACCTGGTGCGGCGCGCTGAGCGCGACGGGCGTGCAAGCTCAACGTCACCGCGCTGATGACCCTCGCCCAGGTCGACGCGACCGCCGACGCGCTCGCCGGCGGCAGCGCCCGCGTTCATCTCGGTGTTCGCCGGCCGCATCGCCGACACCGGGCGCGAGCCCGTGCCGATCATGGTGCGAGGCGCTCGACACGCTGCGGCCGCTGCCGGACGTCGAGCTGATCTGGGCGAGCCCGCGCGAGGTGCTCAACATCGTGCAGGCCGACCGCGATCGGCTGCCACATCATCACCGTCACCCACGACCTGCTCAAGAAGCTCGCGCTGCTCGGCAAGGACCTCGACGAGTTCTCGCTCGACACCGTGCGGATGTTCCATCGCGACGCCGGCGCCGCCGGGTACACGCTGTGACCGAGCCGGCCGGCCGCGTCAGCCCCGGCCGGGGCGGACGACTGGGACGCGCACTGGGAGCAGACTCGGACACCGCGGCCCGCAACCCGGCGCAGGCCTTCCGGCGCCGGCTGGTGCTGGGTCGCCTCCGCGCGGTCGGGCCGATCCGGCGCTACCTCGACATCGGCAGCGGCCAGGGTGACCTGGCCGTCGACGTGGCCGCCGAGTGGCCGGAGGCCGAGATCGTGGGCATCGAGCTGTCCGCCACGGGCGTCGCGCATCGCAGCCGCGCAAGCTGCCCGCCGGCCGGTTCGTCCAGGTCGACCTGCTGTCCGGCGACGGTCCCCCCGACGACATGGCCGACTGGGCCACCCATGCCACGTGCTCGGAGGTGCTGGAGCACCTCGACGAGCCGGCGGCGTTCCTGACGGCCGCTCGGCGCTGGCTCGCCCCGGGGGCCGCCCTCGTGGTCACCGTACCGGGCGGCCCGATGTCCGCCTTCGACCACCACATCGGCCACCGCCGCCACTACACCCTCGACGACCTGGCCGACCTGCTCGAGAAGACCGGGCTTCCGGGTGGTCGATCGCGGCGGCGCCGGCTACCCGCTGTTCAACCTGTACCGGAGGGTGGTGATCTCCCGGGGCGAGCGGCTGGTCGACGACGTCGATGTCGACGGCGGCGTCGGTTGGACCGGCCGGGTGGCGATGGCTGGCTTCGCTGCGCTGCTGCGGGCGAGTCCCTCCCGGGGTCAAAGGGGCTGGCAGCTCCACGCCACAGCTACGGTGGCCGACACGGAGACCTGAGCCTGCGGATGACCACGATCGACGAGAGGAACGCCGCAGCCGAGCCGAGCCTGCCGGACCCGGACCCGGTCCCGGTTCGGAGCCGGTCCCGGACCCGGCACCGCGGTCCACGGAGGCCCTCGACGTGCGGCCGGCGCCTGATCCCGCGATCAGCCGGCTGTCGTATCTGGTGGGGTCGGCGCTCGTCGCCCTCGGTGTCGCGGCCGGGCTGAACCAGGCGTTCTTCGCCGGGCGCCCGCTGGAGGTCAGCACCGACGTTGTCGGCTACCCCGCCTACGCCGGGTACAACTTGCGCCACTACAGCCAGATGTTCCTGCTGGCGGTCGTGGTCTTCCCCCTCGTCCTGGGGCTGACGTACGTCATGTTCGACCGGATCGTGCCCCGCCTGGTGGTCCGTGCGCCCGCGGTGGGCCTGGTCCCGGCGCTCGGCGTGGCCGGGCGGATCGCGGTGCCGGGTCTGGCGTTCGGGCTGGCAGGGGCGATCGCCGCCCAGGCGACGCAGGCCGCCGTGGTGGCGTGGCTCGCCGCCGGCGTCGCGGCGTCCGCGACCGGCGTGGTCGGAGTGTCGCTGGCGCTCGGCCTCGTTCGGCGTGGCATGCCCTGGGGGCGGCGGCTGGCGGTCGTGAACACGCTCGTCACGCCGGCCACGCTCCTCGGCGTGCTGGTCGTATCGGCCGCGAACACGGTCGCCGTGCAGGAGACCGGTGAGGTCGTCGGCCACCCCTTCCTGCCCTGGCCCGTAGCGGTGGCGGGGACCGTGGTCGTCGCTGCTGTCGTGGCGGTGCGGCTGTGGCGGGTCGCGCGCGGCCCGCTGGGGGACCTGCAGGCGTTCGAGTATTCGACCGTCGCGCTGGTGGCCGGGTCCGCGCTCGTGTTCATGATGACGGCCTACCTGCCGGCGGCGCTCGACCCGATGGACGCCTTCCACGACGGCGAGGGGCTCGGAACGGCGAGCCTGCTGCGCCGCGGCTACTTCCCCTGGCGTGACGTGCTGTTCATCCACGGTCCGCTGAACGACGGCCTGTGGCCGTGGCTGTCGCTCAACGTGGTCGAGAACTCGCGCTGGGGAATGTATGCCGGCGGCTCGATGATCGTCATGC
This sequence comes from uncultured Acidimicrobiales bacterium, assembly GCA_963830865.1. Taxonomy (GTDB): domain Bacteria; phylum Actinomycetota; class Acidimicrobiia; order Acidimicrobiales; family VFJN01; genus ZC4RG19. Next base: position 976,860 of record CAWHNU010000009.1, read on the forward strand.
CGCTCGGGTTCGTGAGCCTGTGGGTGCTGTCGGTCTGGGTGACGCGGCGCAACTGGGCGGTGCTCGCCGGGCTGGCGCTGGTGATGCTGGCGGGCAACGTGTTCTTCGGCGGCCTTCTCACCTGGTCCATCTCGCCCCGCTGGATCCTCCTGCCGCCGGCGATCCTCACCCTCTGCTGCCGCGCTGCGGTCGGGATCACGCGCGTTGTCCGCCGCGCTCGGCGCCTTCCTGGTGGTGGCCTTCGTGCTGACACCGGAGTTCTCGTTCGCCGTGCTCTCGCTCGGCCTGGCCCTCGTCGGCTACGAGGCCGTGGACGGCCGCGACAGGCCGTGGCTGCGCCGGTTCCGGCGTTCCGCCTGGTGCGCGATCGGTGGGGTGGTCACGGTCACGGTCGTCGGGGCCTGGTTGGCGGTCAACGGCGCAGTCGACGACTTCGTCTTCTACTTCCGCACCTTCGCGCCGGACCACGCGCTGACCGGCGCCTACCCGGTGTCCTTCGAGAACATCGACGCCACATGGTGGTTCGTGGTCGTCCTCCCGTTCGCGCTGGCTGCGCTCACCGCCGCGTTCTTCGTGTGGTCCGTCGCCCGGCGATCGAACCCGCGGCCCGAGGACTGGGCCATGGGCAGCCTCGCGCTGCTCGGCCTGCTGTTCTATCCGAAGGGCCTCGCCCGTCCTGACGTGTCTCACCTGACCGCGAACCTCTACACCGGGATCCCCCTGCTCGTCTACCTCGCCGCGCGCCTGCTGGAGCCGGGCGACCGCCGGATCGCGGCGTTGACCCCCGGGCGCGCGCCGCGCCACCTCTTCTCGGCGGTCGTGCTCACGGCGCTGCTCGTGACCGCGATCCCTGCGGCCGCGGACCGGCTCTCGTCGCTGCCCGACAATTTCACGCCGGAGGTCGCGGCGGCGCCGAGCGATCCCAAGCTCGGCTATGCCGACCCGGTGGCCCTGCCGCCGGCGGTCGTCCCCGACCTGGAGGCAGCGCTGGCGGCCGTCGGACCGGACACCCGGCTGTACGACTTCAGCAACCAGCCCGCGATCGTCTACTTCCTGATGGGCCTGCCCTCGCCGACCCGGTACTTCCACGTCACCATGGCGATGCGCGAGCTGAACCAGCGCGACCTGATCGAGGAGCTGGCGGAGAACCCACCCGAGACGGTCCTGTACTGGGGGAATTACGGGCTCTCGCAGTGGGACGGCGTCGTGAACCCGGTGCGGCATTACGACGTCAGCCAGTGGCTGTTGGAGCACTACCGCCCGTGGGTCGCGCTCAACCACCAGGTCCTGTACCTGCGGGACGACATCGACGCCCCCGACACCGACCTGCTGGCCCGGAGTGTCAGTGCCGAGCCAGTCACCGGCGACGGACTGACGTACGAGATCCCGGCGTGCGACTGGGGGCTCGCTCCGGCCTTCCTCGACTCGGCGGACGAGGCGGCGCCCGACGGCGAGACGCTCGCCGCCGAGCCCCTCGACCAGATCGTCGACTACACCGGCGCGGCCGGCCCGATCGCAGGGACGCCCGCCGTGCGCGTGCTCGCGGTGGGACACGACGGACGGGTGCTGAGCGAGTCGCCGACCTCGGCGAACGGTCCCGGCCCCGACGGGTTCGCGGCGTTCTCCAGCCGGGTCGGGCTGGTCGCGGGCGAGCGGCCAGAGGACGTGAGGATCGTGGCGGTCGCGGCGGACGGCACTGCGGCTCCGCTGGGCTCCGGGCCGATGCTGGCCCCCGGCACCCGCCTCCGCTACTCGGCGGGCCAGGAGGCGACGGTGACGGCCGATCTCGGCGCCGCGGCCGGCTCGGTGACGGCGGCGCCCGTGGACTGGCCCAGCCGGTACAGCATCGACCGGCTCTCCCTGCCGCCCGGCGCCAGCGAGACCGCGGACTGGCTCCAGCTCGACGCCGACGGGACGCTGCCGGCGGGGTCGTTCACGCTCACCCCGGCTCTCGACGGCGGCCCGTCCCGGGCGATCCAGTTCCAGACGACCGGCCGGCCGATCGACCGCTACCTGGTCCAGGTGGCGAGCTGCCCCCAGTGGCAGTCGTCCTCGGCACCGACGATGTACCTGTCCCACGACGCCGGAGCCCCGGTCCGCGCGAGCCTCTACGACTCCGTCGCGCCGCTGGTCGCGGCCCCCCGCTGAGTACCGGGTCGCTGACTGGCGGGCGCGGAAGACGCTACGGTAACGTGAGACGCCTTGTCTCGAAATCGTAACATTTGATTGGCGCGCACATCCGATGGCAGTTGTGACCGAAGTCTGGAGCTACCGGGGGCTGATCGGCAACCTGGCTCAGCGTGAGCTCAAGAGCAAATACAAGCGCAGCATTCTCGGTTGGCTCTGGTCGCTGATCAACCCGGCGTCGACGCTGCTGATCTACTCGGTGGTCTTCGGCATGGTGCTGAAGGTCGCGCCGCCCGTCGCCGGGAACGGCACGCTCGTGTCGTTCGCGCTGTACCTGTTCAGCGCCCTGATCGTCTGGAACTTCTTCAGCGGCGTGATCACCGGGTCGATGGGGTCGCTGATCGGCGCGGGGCCGCTCCTGAAGAAGGTGTACTTTCCGCCGGAATGCCCGGCCATCGCGACCGTCCTGACGATCCTCACGCAGACGGCGATCGAGGCGGCGATCCTCGTGGTCGTCATGCTCATCGTCGGAAATGCGTCGCTGACGTTTCTGCTCTTTCCCTTCTTGTTGGTCCTGCTGGCGATGTTCTCCCTGGGCATCGGGCTGGTGCTCAGCCTCTTCAATGTGTACCTGCGAGATGTCAACTATCTTGTGACGATCGGCCTCAACCTTCTGTTCTATGGGACTCCGATCGTCTATCCCTATAGCCTCGTCGAGCAGAACGCGCCGAGCTGGGTGGCGAAACTCGTCCTGCTCAACCCGCTGACCCAGTTCGTGGGTGCGTCGCAGCAGATCTTCTACCTGCTGGAGGTGCCGAGCCTGGCGCGCATGTCCGGCCTCACGGTCATATCGGTGGCTACCTTCGCGGGGGGCTGGACGCTGTTCTCGGCCAAGGCGAAGGATGTGAGCGAAGAGCTGTGACGCTGCTGCTTCCCGACCGACGACAGGCGCAGGCCGACGCCGAGCTGGCCGTGGTGGTCGACGACGTGTCCAAGCGCTTCCGGCTCTACAAGGACAAGACCACGAGCCTGAAGGAGCGCATCACCCGGCTGAAGCGCTCGACCTACAACGAGTACTGGGCGCTGAAGAACGTCTCGCTGTCGGTGCCGAAGGGCACGACCTATGGCCTGATCGGCCACAACGGCTCCGGCAAGTCGACGCTGCTGCGGCTCATGGCCGGCATCCACCGGCCCACCGGGGGCCGGATCACCGTGGACGGCCGGGTGTCGGCCCTGCTCGAGCTTGGCGCCGGCTTCCATCCCGAGCTGACCGGCCGTGAGAACGTCTATCTCAACGGCTCCATCCTCGGGCTCGGCCGCAAGGCGATCAACGCCAAGATCGACGACATCATCGAGTTCGCCGGCCTCGGCGACTTCATCGACTCGCCGGTGAAGGTGTACTCGAGCGGCATGTACGTCCGGCTCGGCTTCTCGGTCGCGGTGCATGTCGAGCCCGACATCCTCATCATCGACGAGGTCATCGCCGTCGGTGACGAGGACTTCCAGCGCCGCTGCTTCGACCACCTCTACCGGCTGCGCACCAGCGGGGCGACGATCATCCTGGTCACCCACAGCCTCAACCTCGTGCAGACGATGTGCGACAACGCCGCCTGGCTCGACCACGGCGAGCTGAAGGCCGAGGGCGCCGCCCCCGAGGTCGTGCACCAGTACCTCGACCAGGTCAACGTCATCGAGGCCGAGCGCATCGGCTCGGGCCACGACGGCGCCAACGTCGAGTCGCTGGGCCCGCGGTCCAGCCACGGGCTGCTCACGATCGACGAGGTCGAGTTCCTCGGGCCGGACGGCAAGCCCACCCAGGTGGCCGAGCCGCTGCAGCCGCTCACGGTCCGCATGCACTGGTCGAGCCGCGAGCCGGTCGACGAGCCCCTGTTCTCGTTCGCCGTCGAGAGCGAGGCCGGCGTCTACGTCGCCAACCCGGGGATGCGCACCACCCCCGAGCCGCGCCAGATCTCCGGCGACGGCTACGTCGACTACCGGATCGCCGAGCTGGCGCTCGGGCCGGGGGAATACACGCTCAGCGTGGCCGCGCACGACCATTCCGGGACGGCCGTGCTCGACAAGCGGGAGCGGTTCATGACGCTGCGGGTCCAGCCCGGATCCCACCCGGTCTTCGGCCTCGTCGACATGCTCGGCGAGTGGGAGCTGCCCGCCGACGGGAACGGCGGTGAACCGTGACCGGCGCCGGCGACCGCACGGCGGGGGCCGAGCCGATCGACGAGCCGGCGCCACAGCCGGGCGGCGGGGACGCCGACGCCGCCCCGGTGGACCCGGCCGCGCCGGCCGCGGACGGGATGCTCGGCCTGCGGGGCCGCACCCGGCTCGCGGTCGAGCGGATGGCGCCCCCCGGGTCGTCGGCGCGCGGTGTGCTGCGCCTGGCGCGCCAGGTCGCCAAGGACGGCATCCGCTACGGCGACCGGCTGCGCAAGAGCTGGGCCGCGGCCCGTGCCGCCGAGGGCGCCGAGCCCGGCTACCGGCGCTGGCTGCAGGACCACCGCCCGACCGTCGACGCGCTGGTCCTCCAGACCGACTCGTCGATCGGCCAGCGCATCCGCACCCGGCTCGACATCGTCGTGCTCGCGGCCGACCCCGCCGGGCTCGGGCTCACGCTCGACTCGCTGACCTCGCAGACGTTCCGGGGCTGGACCGCCACGGTGGTCGGCGCCGCCGCCGGCAGTCGCGACGATCGCGTGTGGGCGGAGCCCGACCTCACCGCCGCCGAGGCACTTCACGCCGTCGCCACCGCGGGCGAGCCGAACGACCTGGTCGTCGTGATCGAGGCGGGCGACCGGCTCGAGCCCGACTTCGCCTTCAACGTCGCCGCCCGCGCGTGGGACAACCCGTTCGCCGCGCTGCTCGGCTGGGACGACGACCTGGAGGAGGCGCCGCGGCTCGTCGGCGATCCCCGGTTCCGCCCGGCCTGGTCGCCGGAGATCCTGCTGTCGGCCAACTACCTCGGCCGGTCGTTCGCCGTCCGCCGCGGCCGGCTCGCCGCCGCCGGCGGCCTTCGGCCCGACGACGGCGACGCGGCCTGGTGGGACCTGCTGCTGCGCCTCGACCTGTCCGAGGACGAGGTCGTGCGCATCCCCCGCGTGCTCCATCACCTGGTGCGGCGGCCCCAGGTGGCGCCCGAGCGTGCGGTCGAGGTCGTGCGCGCCCACCTGGCCCGCACCGGCCGGGACGGGGAGGTCACCGCGACGGCCGCCGGCACCCGGGTCCGCTGGGCGTTGCCCGAACCGCCGCACGTCACGGTCGTCATCCCGACCCGCCACAACCGCGAGATGCTCTCGGTCTGCCTGCCCAGCCTGGCCAAGACCGACTACCCGTCCTTCGACGTGCGGATCGTCGACAACGGCGGTCGCACGCCGGACCACGAGGCATGGTGGGAGACTGCGGGCGCCGGGCTCGACCTGGACGTCTCGTGGTGGGACGAGCCGTTCAACTACTCGGCCGTCAACAACCGCGCCGCCGCCGAGGCGCGCGGCGAGGTGATCGTCTTCCTCAACGACGACACCGAGCTGGTCGACCCCCACTGGCTCACCGAGCTGGTGGGGTGGGTGCGCCAGCCGGACGTCGGGCTGGTGGGCGTGCAGCTCACCGGCCCCGACGGCGAGATCCAGCACGGGGGCGTCGTGCTCGGCATGCACGGCTTCGCCGACCACCTGCTCGCCGGCCTCCGCCCGGGCGACGACAGCCTCATCGGCTCCACGCTGTGGTACCGCAACTGCCTGTCGGTCACCGCCGCGTGCGTCGCCGTCGACGCCGGGCTGTTCGCGGAGGTCGGCGGGTTCGACGAGCGGTTCCGCCTGTGCGGCAGCGACGTCGTTCTCGGGCTCGACGCCCGGTTCCGGGGCCGGCGCAACGTGGTGACGCCCTTCGCCGGGGTCCGGCACCTCGAGTCGGCGACCCGCGGCTCCAGCTCGGTGGCCGACGACTTCCCGACCAGTTACTGGCGCTACCAGAAGTGGTTGCGCGGCGGCGACCCCTACTACTCGCCGAACCTGTCGCTGCGCAGCAGCGTGCCCCGGCTCCGGTCCCGCACCGAGCCCGGACCGATGGTGGCCGTGGGCGACGTGCTGGGCCGGGACTTCCGCGTCTTCCGCCAGCGGGCCGACGAGTCCGAGTCGCTGTGGCTCGCCAACCTCTGCCGCGCCGACGAGCGGGTGCGGCCGGCGGTCGAGGCGCAGCACCGGGCCGCGCGGGCGCCGTTCCCGGTCCGGACCGTCAACTGGTTCGTCCCCGACATCGACAGCCCGTTCTACGGCGGGATCAACACCGCCTTCCGTCTCGCGGACTATCTGGCCCGCACCCAGGGCGTCCAGAACCGGTTCGTGGTCATGGCCGCGCCCAACGAGACGTTCATCCGATCGGCGCTGGCCGCTGCGTTCCCCCGCCTGGGCGACTCGCCGATCGAGTTCTACGACGGCGGGACGAACGGCCTCGACGGCATCTCGCGGGCCGACGTGTCGATCGCCACGCTGTGGGTGACGGCCTACTCCGTCGCGCAGTTCGCCCGGACGCGCCGGCGCTTCTACCTCATCCAGGACTTCGAGCCGATGTTCTACCCGGCGGGCACCAACTATGCGCTCGCGGAGGAGTCCTACCGCCTCGGGCTCTACGGGCTGTGCAACACCGAGCGCCTGCTCGACATCTACCGGCGCGACTACGGGGGCCGGGGCGCGGCGTTCATGCCCGCGGTCGACCCCGCGGTGTTCCACGCCGCGGGCCGCCGGCCGCTCGACCACGACGGGCCGGTCACGATCTTCCTCTACGCCCGCCCCGGCCACTGGCGCAACTGCTGGGAGCTCGCCTCGCTCGCCCTCGACCAGGTCAAGGAGCGGCTCGGCGACCAGGTCCGCATCGTCACCGCGGGGTCGTGGGCGCGGCCCGACGAGTTGGGGCGGGGCATCGAGCACCTCGGCCTGCTCGACTACCGCGACACCGGCGCGCTCTACCGCAGCTGCGACGCCGGCATCGCGCTGACGCTGTCCGCGCACCCGTCCTACCTGCCCCTCGAGCTGATGGCCTGCGGCACGCCCGTGGTCGCGTTCGACAACCCCGCCGGCGATTGGATCCTGCACCACGAGCAGAACTCGCTACGCTGCCCCCGGACCGTCGACGGCCTCGCCGATGCGCTGGAGCGCATTGCCGTCGACGGATCGCTGCGCCGACGACTCGGCGAAGCGGCATTGGCCGACATCGCAGCCCGCCACGGCGACTGGGATGCGGCCTTCGCCGATGTCTACGGGTTTCTCTGCGACCCGGAGTTGGGGGGGAATGGCACGTGAAGGAGTACCCGCGGGAGTTCGGTGAGGTGGGCTCGCACGGCCACAGTCACCGGTTGCTCCAGCGCGCCGGCGCCACCACCGGGGTGGTCCTCGACCTGGGCTGCGCCACCGGTCCGCTCGCCGAGCCGGTCCGGGACCTCGGCCTCGACTACGTCGGGCTCGACATCGACCGGGACGCGCTGGCCGAGCTGACGGGGCGGGGGTTCGAGGGGCACACGATCGACCTGCGGGCCGACGAGGACGAGCTGGTCGCGACGCTCGAGGGCGTGCTCGGCGACCGGCCGCTCGCCGCCATCCTGCTGCTCGACGTCGTCGAGCACCTGGTCGACCCGGGCCCGCTGCTGCGGGCCGCCCACCGGCTCGACGCGGCCCGGGGCGGTGCCGGGCTGATCGTCAGCATCCCCAACGCCACCCACGTGGACGTCGGGATCAAGCTCCTGCTCGGCCGGTGGGACATGACCGACATCGGCCTGCTCGACAACACGCATCTGCGGTTCTACAACGAGCGCGGGGTCCTCCGGACGCTGGGCGAGGCCGGCTGGGCCGAGGCTGACGCCGACGACGTGGTCAACGCCTTCAGCGACCAGCTCTTCCCCGCCGACGCGCCCGCGCTGCGGCCCGGCACCCCGTTCCGCCAGATCCTGTGGCGCATCCGGATGGCCGCCGCTCCCCATGGCGAGACCTACCAGTTCGTCCGCCGTTTCACCCGCGCCGCGCCCGCCGCGGCGGTCCCGGATGCCGAGGCGGCCGGCCCGGGGCTCGGCCAGGTCGAGGACGCCCCGCTGCTGTCGATCGTGATCGACGCCGGGGCGCCGGCCGGCGCCTGCGACGCGCTGGTCGCGGACCTTGCGGCGCAGACCAGCCCCGACTTCGAGGTGCTCGTCGGCGGTTCGGGTGGCGACGCGCCGCCCGACGAGGACCTGGCCCGCTGGCGCTCGGCCATGGCGGACGGGCGCAGCCGGGGCGTACGGCGGTTGCCGCCGAGCGTCGGCGACGACTGGCGCAATGCCGCGATCGCCGCCTGCGGGGGCCGCTACGTGGCCTTCCTGGCGGCCACGACCCGGGTGGCGCCCCGCTACATCGAGGCCCTCGCCGAGGCGATCGACGCCCTTCCGGCCCGCATGGTCCAGGTGTCGGTCGCCACGCTCGACCGCGCGGGACCTGGCCGCCCGCCGCGACCGCGACGGTGCGGCGGTCGTGGCCGAGGCGGCGCCGCTGCGACTCGAGCCCCTGGACATCGTGGGCGTGACCCCCTTCGGGCCCGTGGTGCTCGACGCCCACGCGGTGCCGCGGCGAGCCTGCCGCACAAACGGGTTGCGGTTCACCGCCGACGACCCGACCGGCCATGCGCTGTTCCTGCTCCGGGCGATGGAGATGTGCGGCATCGTGCGCACCGACGAGCAGCTGTGCGCGATCGCGGAGAACACGGGCGTCGACCTGGCCACCCAGATCGACCTGGTGGCCAAGGACCTCGATCAGATGCCGATGGTGATACCCGAGGGCGCGGCGTCGCAGCTCCTCGCTCTCCGGGCCACCTTCCTCAGCGAGACGGCCCAGCGGGCGGAGCTGGCCGATCTGCTCGCGGACGCGGAGCTGCGGATCGCCACGCTGACCGACCTGCTGCGCGAGCGGGAGCGGGAGCTCATCCGGGCCCGTGAGGAGGCGGACGCGCCGCGGACCGCGGGGCTGCGGCGGCTCGTGCGGCGGGGCAAGCGCCGGCTCGGCAGGGCGCTGCGCCGCCTCTGAGGCGGCAGCCCGGAGCGATGACCGACGCACAGGGTGCGGACGGGGCCCCGGCGCCGCGGGTCCGCCTCGTCGTCCTCAACTACAACGGCGGCAGCGACGTCGTCCGCAGCGTCGTGGCGCTGGCGGCGCTCGACTGGCCGGCGGACCGTCGCGAGATCGTCGTCGTCGACAATGCGTCGTCCGACGGCAGCGACCGCGAGGTCGCCCGGCGCGTCCCCGAGGCGCGGCTCCTGCGCAACGACCGCAACACCGGGTTTCCGGCCAACAACCTGGCGCTGCGCGACCTCGGCGGCATCGACTACGTCGGCCTCGTCAACCCTGACGCCGTCGTGGCGCCGGGCTGGCTCGCCGCCCTGGTGGCCGCGCTCGACGCCGACCCGGGGCTGGGGGCGGTCGCATCCCGGATGCTGTTCGACCAGCGCTACGTCGACGTGACGGTGACCTGCCCGGCCTCCCGGTCGAGCCGGCTCGACCGCCGGCGGCTCGGCGTCCTGGTCGGCGGGGCCCGGGTCGGTGACCAGGACGTCTGGCGGGACGTCCAGGCGGTCGAGGGCACGTGGGGGATCGAGCACGCCGCCGGGACCCACGAGTGGTGGACCACCGACCGCGCGCTCCTGCGGCTACCGGTGCCGGCCGCGGGAGGCCCGGGGCCGGCGAGGGGCGCCGTGCGCCTGTCCGCCATGGCCGCCAAGGAGGTGACGCTGCGGTGCGGCGCCGCGGAGGTCACGGCCACCGTCGGGCCCGAGCCGACGTGGGTGGAGCTGGCGCTGGCGGGCGAGGCCCGGGACGTCGTCAACAACGTCGGCACGGTCGTGTTCGCCGACGGCTACGGCGCCGACCGGGGGTTCCTGGAGCCGGCGGCCGGCCGCTACCGCGAGCCGGAGGAGGTGTTCGCCTGGAGCGGCGGCGGCGTGCTGCTGCGGCCCGCCTACCTGGCGGATGTCGGGCTGTTCGACGAGCGGTTCTTCCTCTACTACGAGGACACCGACCTCGCGTGGCGGGGGCGGCGCCGGGGCTGGCGCTACCGCTACGTGCCGGAGGCCGAGGTCCGCCACGGGCACGCCTCGTCGTCCGGGGTGGCCACGGCGACCTTCCAGCACTACACGGAGCGCAACCGGCTGGCGATGCTGGCGAAGAACGCACCGGCGTCGCTGCTGGCCCGGGCGCTGACCCGCTACGCCCTGGTGACCCTGTCCTACGCTCGCCGCGACCTGGTGGCCCCGGTGCTCGCCGGCCGCCGGCCCCGGCCCGAGCAGGTGCGGCGCCGGCTGCGGTCGCTCGCCGGGTTCGCCCGCCTGGCCCCGGGCCTGTGGCGCGACCGGCGACGGCTGGCACGGGCCGCGTCCGTCGCCGACGACGAGGTCATCCGGGGCCTGACGCCGCGCTCGACCGGCGCCGGCCGAGTCCGGGCGGACAGACGGCGGGCGTCGCGCGCCAGCCTGCCGGTGATCCGCCGCCCGAGCGGCACCGGGACGACGCGGTTCGGCGAGCGGCGGTCGAAGTTGGGGTTGTCGAACGGGTCGGTGGCGGTGACCGACAGCCAGCGGTCGCGGAACAGGTCCGCCTCCCAGGTGGCGACCGACGTCTCCCGGCTGGCCGATTCGAAGTGCACCAGCGTCGTGCCGGCGTCGTAGACGGTCCGCAGCCCGGCGGCGTGGACCTTCAGGCAGTAGTCCGTGTCGTTGTAGTTGAGCGGGAGGCGCTCGCACAGGCCGCCGACCCGGTCGAAGACGGCGCGGGGGGTCACGAGGCAGGCGCCGGTGACCGCCAGGTAGTTGCCCGCGACCAGCACGTCGTTGGCGTAGCCGCCGAAGCCGGCGGGGTAGCCGTGGTAGAGGTGGCTCGGCAGCCCCGCCCGGTGCACGACGCCGGCGTGCTGGAGCCGCCCGTCCGGGTAGAGCAGGCGGGCCCCGACGGCGCCGACGCCCGCGGACCCCGAGTACATGACGAGCCGCTCGATCCAGTCCGGCGTCGCCACCTCGATGTCGTCGTTGAGCATCACGACGTGGTCGCCGTCGCTGCGCAGGACTCCGAGGTTGACCTTCTCGGAGTAGTTGAACGGCGCGTCGTAGGCCACCACGGTGAGCCGGTCGCCGGCGATGGCCCGCATCCCACGGACGACCTCCTCGTCGACGGCGGGGTCGGCCACGCACACGATCTCGTAGTCGGGGTAGGTCGAGCGGTCCACGATGCCGCGCAGGCAGTGGGTGATCAGCCGGGTCGGCGTGCCGCCGACGTCCCGGACCGCCCCGGCCGTGGGGATAACGATGCTGACCGTGGGCCGGGAGGGCAGGCGGGGGTTCAGGCGGTACACGCCGGGGTGGTCCGTGTCGTGGTCGACCACGGCCGGGAAGCCGGTGCGGTCGCAGTGGGCCTGCAGCGCCCGGGTGGCGGCGTCGTAGGCCCACGGCTTGGCGGCCACTCCGGCCCCGGCGGTCGAGGTGTCGAGCGTCCGCCAGTGGTACAGGACCCGAGGGACGTGCGCGACCGCCCGGGCCCGCTCGGTGACGCGCAGCACCAGGTCCCAGTCCTGGGCGCCGTCGAAGTCCTGCGCGAAGCCGCCCACCTCGCTGACGACCGACCGCCGCAGCACGCTGAGGTGGCAGGTGTACATCTGGGTGCGGAACCGGTCGGGCGCCCAGTCCGGCTTGAAGAAGGGCCCGTGGCGGCGGCCGGCCTCGTCGATCTTGTCCTCGTCGGTGTAGACGTAGTCGACCTCGGGGTCGGACCGGACGACCGCCGCCACCGCGGCCAGGGCGTCCGGGTGGAGCTCGTCGTCGTGGTCGAGCAGGGCCACGAACGTGCCGCGAGCCATCGCGAGGGCGTCATTGGACGCGGCGACGATCCCGCCGTTGGCCGGGCGCCGGACCAGGCGGATGCGGGGATCGCCCGCCGCCGCCCGCTGCAGCGCCGCCACCACCTCGGGCGACGGCGAGCCGTCGTCCACGAGGCACAGCTCCCAGTCGGGCTCGCGCTGGCGCCGGACCGAGGCGAGCATGGCCCCGAGCACCGGCAGCGGCGGGTCGTATACCGGGGTGACGATCGAGAACAGGGGCTGGGCCGCCATCCGCCGGCCTCAGCTGCCGTCGCCGCCGCGGCCCCGGCCGCGGCGGGCGATCCCGGCCAGGCGCCGGGCGCCGGACCGCAGCCGGGCGGCCGTGATCGAGCCGATAGCGGCGACGTGGCCCCGGACACCCTTGTAACGGGAGACGACGTCGGACAGCTCCTCGGCCCGGGCGGCGGCCGTGGCCAGCTCGGCCTGCTGGCCCGCCAACTCGTCGCGCAGCCGCAGCACCTCGTGGCGGAGCGCGAGCAGTTCGTCCTCCGTGGTGCGGCCGGGCATAGGCCGGTCAGTCTATGGGTCCCGGGTCACCCGTCCGGGACCCCCTCCCCGGGGTCTCCGGCCGCGCCGTCCGGGGCCTCGCCGTCCGGGGCCTCGCCGTGGTCGGCCAGCCCGTGGGCCGCGAGCAGCTCGCGGGCCGCGGTCGTCGGCGACACCCGCCCGGCCCGGACGGCGGCGTCCACCTCGTCCCAGCGGCGGGCCACCGCCTCGTCGGCCCGGAACGACTCGACCAGACGCTCCCGGATCTCGTCCCACATCCACGCCGCGGCCTGCGCCGACCGCAGCGCGTCGAGGGCACCGCTGTCGCGGAGGTGCGCGGACAGCTTCTCGACCTCGGCCCACGCCTCGTCGATCCCCGTGCCCTGGAGCGCCGAGACCGCCACGACCGGGGCCGACCAGCCGGGGTGCTTCGGGCGTTGGAGGTGCAGCGCCTGGCGGTAGTCGGCCACCGCCCGGCGGGCCGCGGGGAGCAGGTCGCCGTCGGCCTTGTTGACCACGACCACGTCGGCCAGCTCCATGATGCCCCGCTTGATCCCCTGGAGCTCGTCGCCGCCGCCGGGGGCGGCCACGATCAGGAAGCAGTCGACCATGTCGGCCACCGCCGTCTCGGACTGGCCGACGCCCACGGTCTCGATGACGACCACGTCGAACCCGGCCGCCTCGCACACCAGCGCGGCCTCCCGGGTCCGCCGGGCGACCCCGCCGAGCGTGCCGCTCGACGGCGAGGGGCGGATGAACGCGTGCGGGTCGCGGGCCAGGCGCTCCATGCGGGTCTTGTCGCCCATGATCGAGCCGCCGCTGCGCCGGCTGGAGGGGTCGACGGCGAGCACCGCCACCCTGTGTCCGGCGACCGTCAGGTGGGTACCCAACTCGTCGATGAACGTCGACTTGCCCGCGCCGGGCGTGCCGCTGACGCCCACCCGCACGGCGCCCCCCGTGGCGGGCAGGACGGCGTCGACCAGAGCGGCCGCCAGGGCCCGGCGGTCGGGCCGGGTCGACTCGACCAGCGTGATCGACCGGGCCAGGGCGCGGCGGTCCCCGGTGCGGACGCGCTCGGCGAGGTCGGTCACCCCCTCCATCGCGCGGAGTCTACGGTTGACGTGAACCCACCCGGAGTACGACGGCGCACCATGAAGCTCATCATCCAGATCCCCTGCCTGAACGAGGAGAACCAGCTCCCCGTGACGCACGCACCATGAAGCTCATCATCCAGATCCCCTGCCTGAACGAGGAGGACCAGCTCCCGGTGACGCTGGCCGACCTCCCACGCGAGGTGCCCGGCATCGACGTCGTCGAGTGGCTGGTGGTCGACGACGGGTCGACCGATCGCACGGTCGAGGTCGCCCGGGCCCACGGCGTCGACCACATCGTCAAGCTCACCAACAACAAGGGGTTGGCGTCGGCCTTCCAGGCCGGCATCGACGCCGCCCTGAAGCTGGGCGCCGACGTGATCGTCAACACCGACGCCGACAATCAGTACGCCGCCGGCGACATCGCCGCGCTGGTGGCGCCGATCGTGGCCGGCGAGGCCGACATGGTCATCGGCGACCGCAACGTGGCGGAGATCGAGCACTTCTCGCCCACCAAGAAGCGGCTGCAGCACATGGGCAGCTGGGTGGTGCGCCAGGCGTCCGGCACCGACGTCCCCGACGCCACCTCCGGCTTCCGCGCCTACAACCGCGAGGCCGCGCTGGGGCTCACGGTCGTGTCCACCTTCACCTACACGCTCGAGTCGCTGATCCAGGCGGGCAAGAGCCTCACCGCGGTCGACCACGTGCGGGTGGGAACCAACCCCAAGATGCGCGAGTCCCGCCTGTTCACGTCCACCGCCGGCTACGTGCGCCGCAACATGGTGGCGATCTTCCGCATCTACACCGGCTACGAGCCGCTCCAGGTGTTCACCCTGCTGGCGGTGGTGCTGGCGGTCGGCGCCATGGCGGCGTGGAGCCCGTGGGTGTGGGACTGGATCGTGCACGACGACCGCTCGGGCCACCTGCAGTCGCTCGTGCTGGGCGGCGTGCTGCTGGTCGCCGCCTTCCAGGTGTTCGCCCTCGGCGTGCTGGCCGACCTGATCGCCACACAGCGGGTCATCAGTCAGCGGACGCTCGAACGGGTGCGGCGCATCGAGCTCGAGCTGGGCGTCCCGCCCTCGCACTACCTGCCGCCGGGGGCCGACCAGCCCGCCGGTCAGGCGCCGACGGCCGAGGCCGAGCCGGCCTCGCTGGACGCTGTCGAGGTCTGAGCATCGGTCGCGTCGGTCGACGCCGTCGAGGCCGTCGAGGTCTGAGCGTCGGTCGCGTCGGTGGCGGCGCCGAGCCCACCGCGCCGCCGGTGCCAGGGGACGGTCAGGGCCGCGCCCGCGACGTCGACGGTGAGGAAGACGAGCCGGCTGCCGATGGCGATCGTCGCGCCGATCCCGGCCGGCAGCCCCGACGAGGCCACGAACACCGCCTCGCGCACGCCGGCCCCGGCGGGAACCGGCACCGCGGCGAAGCCGGCCGTCCACGACAGCGTCGTGGCGATCCCGATGCGCAGCACCGGCGGGTCGGGGAGGATGGCCCGGGCGGTGCACCAGGTCGCCGCCCAGATGAAGATCCACGCGGGCACGTAGCTCAGGACGACCGCGACCGTGGCGCCCCACGACGGGATCGTGATCTCGGCGCCGCGGCCGGTGAACCGGACGAGCAGGCCGCGGGCCCAGCCGAGGACCTTGGGGTGGAGGGCGAGGATGCCGGCCGGCAGGAGCAGCAGCAGCGCCAGGGCCGCGGGCGACTCGGACTGCTTGGCGAGGTCGAGGGGCACGAGGACGGTGGCCAGGACCAGCGCCGCCAGGTAGAGGGCGGCGAGCGACAGGCCCACGCTCGGGTAGGCCCGGTGGCGGGGCAGCCCGCCCCGCCGGGCCAGCTCGCCCCGGCCGAGCACCGGCCAGACCCCGCCGGGCACGTACTTGCCGATCTCGCCGGCGAAGTACCAGGCGATCGTGTGGCGGCGGGCGGGCGCCGGGCCCAACAGGGCGATCGCCCGGCGCCAGCAGGCGGCGATCCAGGCCATGCCGGCGGCCGCGGCGAGCAGCGCGGCGACGATCCAGAAGATCTCGGCGTCGGCCACCTCGTCGCGGACCTCGGACCACTGCTGGGTCATGCGGGCGATCACGAAGGCGATGCAGGTCCCGCCGACGAGCACGCCGACCAGCGCCGGGAGCGCCACCACCCGGGCGCGGCGGGCCCGGCTCCGGGCGAGGGGGGCGTCGGGCGCCGGCGCGTCGGGCGGGGGATCGGGCATCGGGTCCATTCTGGCCGAGCGGGCGCCTGCCTCCGGAATGTGAACATCCGGTGTCGTGCCGGTGGTGGCATGATCGTGCGGCTACCGCGTGGTAGGCCAGACTGATGCGGTCCGTCCCCGTGCGGCGGATGCGCCCAGCCGGGTCCCCCTGGGCCCGCCCGCTCCACCGACAGCCTCAGGAGCACCAGCCGTGACCACGGTCGTCCCGACCGGCAACACCTACGACAAGTACGCGTCGACGAACCCGATCGAGCGCCGCCTGATGGCCGGCTTCTTCGCCGCGCTCGACGATGCCCTGCCCGACACGCCCCCGGCGGCGGTCCTCGAGGTCGGCGTGGGTGAGGGCGAGGTGAGCGGTCGGTTGCGCGCCCGCTACCCCGATGCCGCCTTCGTCGGCGTCGACCTGCCCGACGACGACCTGGCCCGCGAGTGGGCCGACCACACCTTCGCCGGCCTGTTCGGCGACATCGCCCGGCTGCCGTTCCCGCCCGACTCGTTCGACCTCGTGCTCGCCATCGAGGTCCTCGAGCACGTGCCCGACCCGGCCGCGGCCCTGACCGAGCTGGCTCGGGTCGCACGCGACCGGGTGGTGCTGTCGGTGCCCCGCGAGCCGATCTGGCGGGCCGCCAACATGGCACGGGGCAAGTACATCGGCGCGCTGGGCAACACGCCGGGCCACATCCAGCACTGGTCGAAGCGGGCGTTCGCCCGGCTGGTCGGCGAGCGCTTCGAGGTCCTGCGCGTGCGCTCGCCGCTGCCGTGGACCCTGGTCTCCGCGCGGCGGCGATGACCGCCACCGTCGCCCCGCCCGATCAGCAACAGCCCGACGCCGGCACGGCGCCGGACGCGCCGCGCCGGATCGGCGTCCGGGCCCGGGCCCGAGCGTCCTCGTCGCCCCGGCGGCGCCGGGTGCTGCTCGTCGTCGCCGCGCTGGCCGTCGGTTTCGCCCTGCGGGTCGCCATCGCCTCCACCGACGACGCCCCGGCGACCGACGAGACCGCCTACCTGCGCTCGGGGATCTCGCTCGTCGAGGGCGACGGGTTCGCCCGCAACGGCCGGCCCGAGCTGCACTTCCCGCCGTTCGTGCCGTTCCTGCTCGGGGTGTCGGCCGAGGTGTTCGACGACCCCCACACCGGCACGGTCCTGCTGACCTGCCTGTCGAGCACCGCGCTGATCCTGCCGCTCACGCTGCTGTCCCGGCGGCTCGCCGGCCCGACGGCCGCGGTGGCGACCGCCTGGGTGGCGGCGCTGGCGCCGGGGCTGTCGACGACGCTCACCAACCGGGGCGCCGGGACGGAGGCGGAGTACACCCTGCTGGTCGTGTCGGCCGTGTGGCTGGTGGTGTCGGGCCTCGACCGGGCCGGCACGGCCCGACTCGTGCGGCTGGCGGTGGCCGGGTTGCTGATCGGCTTCGCGTACCTCACGCGGCCGGAGGGGCTGTTCTTCGCGGTCCCGCTCGGGCTGGCGATCCTGGTCTTCTGCGCCCGGCGCCGCCCCGCTCCGCCGGCCGCGAACGGCGACGGCGGCCGGCCGTGGCGCCCGCTCGCGGCCGTGGTGCCGGCGGTCGCGTTCGCCGTGCCGATCCTGGTGTGCGTCGTGCCCTACGCCGGCTACCTGCACGCCCACACCGGCTCGTGGCAGCTCAGTGCCAAGACCCAGGACGTCTCGATCGACGCGTGGCGGGCCGTGGCCCGCAGCCACCGGGAGGCGCGGGACGAGATCCTGTGGGGCCTCGACGAGACCGGCCTGCACTTCCCGACCGAGCGCCGGTCGCTGGTGGCGCTGGCCCGAGAGGACACCCACGGCTACGTGGGCATCGTGGGCACGAACGTCGAGATGCTGGGCGAGCAGCTGTTCATGCCCGAGGACGGCCATCCGGTCGAGTGGCTCCTGCTGCCGGCGCCGGTGTGGGTCGTGGCGCTCCTGGGCGCCTGGCGCTGGCGGCGGTCGTGGCTGGCCCGGCTGATCCTGGCGGTGTGCGCGCTGCCGGTGGCGACCACGCTCGCGTTCTTCGTCCAGCCTCGTTACCTGGTGGTGCTGGTCGCGCTGGCCACGGTGTTCGTCGGCGCCGGCCTGGCCACGATGAGCCAGCGCTGGCGGCGCCCGGTGTTCGCCGTGTTGCTGGTGGCGCTGGCCCTGTCGTCGATCCAGGCGTTCCACGGCTCGGCGGGCGGCTGGTGGCACCCGACCGACGGCAGCGACCAGCAGGCGGCCGGCGAGTGGATCGCCGCCCACACCCGCCCGGACGACCGCGTCATGACCCGCAGCATGGTGGTGGAGTACTACTCCCACCGGCAGTCGATGGCGATGCCGTACGCCGATCTGCCGGAGATCATCGCCTACGCCCGCTACTACGGCGCCCAGTACCTGGTGGCCGACTGGTACACGGTCGACCGCCTGCGCCCCCAGCTCCGGGTCCTGCGCGAGCCCGAGGCGCGCGAGGGCCTGCGCCTCGTCCACGAGCTGCGGGCCGAGGGCCGCATCACCCGCATCTTCGCCCTCGACCCCACACCGCCCCACGACCGCCCCGCGGCGCCGCCGCTGGGGTTCGTGGGGGACGGCTGAGAGGCTGGCGCCCCCCGGGTCAGCGGTCCCGGCGCGACAACGCCGGCGCCACCGCCGTCCACGCCGTCGCCAGCGCCACGGCCAGCAACGCCGCGGCCACGACCAACACGGCCGCCGTGGGCCACGGGCTCCAGGCCAGCATGCCCCGAACCGGGCCAAGAGAGCCTGGGCCGGACCACGAGCCGCTGATCACCTCGCGCAGGACCCATGTCTGGAGCATGGCCGCGGCGACCAGGACGGCCGCCGGGGCCCAGCGCCCGAGCAGCTTCGTCGCGCCGAACGCGATCACCGCGCCGGCGGCGACCATCGCGCAGAACAGGTAGCGGCCCTGGATGAACGCGAAGCGGCCGTTGGTGGAGTACAGGCCCCAGGCCCGGCGGACGACGAACAGGCCGACCAGGGCGACCGGGAGCCAGGCGAGCGCCACGTCCCAGCGGCGGGGGCCCTTGTCGGTCGCGCGCCCCGGGACGCGGCGAACCAGGCGACCACCGCGGCGACGAGCACCGCGAGCGTCGCCACGACGACCGTCCAATGGGGTAACTCGAACTTCGGGTTGCCGAAGCCGATCCACGCCCACGTGTGGGACGCCATGCGCCTGGCGAACGTCGAAAGGAACTCGCCGGGCTGGGCCACGAAGCCGGCCGGAGCCTGCGAGGACGTGCGGGTCAGCGTCTCCGTCGTCGGGGCCGGCTCGCCGTAGCGGATCCAGTTGGCGACCCACCACCAGCCGCCGACCGCGGCGCTCACCACGCCCGCCACCGCCAGGCCGACGGCGGCCGGCCGGCGGCGCCCGGTGGTCCAGGCGCACAGCAGGTACGCCACCGCCACCCACGGGATCAGCATGAGCGCGAACGCCTTGGTCAGCAGGGCGAGGCCCAGGACGACCCCGACCGCCACGTCGACGCCGCGGCTGCGCCGGCCCCGGGTCACCCCCACGACCAGCACGGCCAGGATGGCGCACAGCAGGTTGAGCAGGTTGTCGTTGTTGACGACGCCACCGATGTAGGTGAGCTGGGGCAGGCACAGGGGGAGCAGCGCGGCCACGGCCGCCGCCCGCTCGCCGGCGCCGAGCCGCCGGGCCGTCGCCCAGGCCAGCAGCGGCAGCGGCAGGATGAGCGCGACGTTCGCCAGCCGCAGCAGCCCGATCTCGTGGGAGAGGCTCGGCGGGTCCGACCCCGGCGTGAGCCAGCGTTCCACCCGGAGCAGCAGCGCCATCGCCTCGTGGTAGAGCGGCGGGTGCTGGGGCATCTGGTTGTAGACGTACGGGGAGCCCGCCCGCCGGATCGAGCCCTGGCGCGCCTGGGCGTCGGGCGTCGTGCCGCCGAGGTCGTCGACGCTGGGCCGCCCGTCTCGGGGCGGGGCGTCGTCGGCGTCGAACGCCGGCCAGAGCACGGTCGGGTCGATCAGGTAGCGGTGGGACTCGAACTGCGTCTCCTTGCCGAAGTACCGGCCGTCGTAGCGGGGATACGCGTGCCCCTCGGCCAGGTAGACGATCAGGTCGACGTGCGCGGGCTCGTCCGGCGCCCGGTACTCGGGAACCGCCACCCCCCACAGGGTGGTGAGCAGCCCGAACAGCAGCGTCGCCAGCCACACCAGAGCGCGGCGGCCGCCACGCGGCCCACCGGCTGCCGCCGGATCCCGGCGCGGAACCGGGGGCCTCGCCGGCGTCGATCTCGGCTTCGGCCTGCGGGGCGGGCGCGTCGGTGGAAGCGAGCGAGGTGACCATGGTTCGACCGTCGAGTGTAGGACCGGTGCTCGTACCCCTGGACGCCTCAGCCCTCGGCCGAGAACCGCTGCACGGTCTCGACCGTGCAGGTGAACTCGCTGCCGGTGGGGGTGGAGCTGGTGGTGGCGGTGGCCGTGCCGGTGGCGTCCGGCGGCAGGTTGTCGAGGAACGCGGCGGAGCTGGTCGTCACCGTGCCGCCCTCGCGGAACGACACGTCGAGCACGTAGTTGGAGCTCTTGGACGTGTGGTTGGTGATCTCGACGTCGGCGATCATGAACCCGCCGGCGTCGACGTGACAGTTGATGTCGCCGATGTCACGCCGCTCGGACGCGGTCTCCTCGGTGAAGTCGTCGGCCGCATCGCCGGCCACGAAGACGATGGCCACGCAGCCCCCGATGCCCAGCACGACCGCCACCACGAGGCCGATCAGGAACGCCTTGAGACAGCCGCTCATACCCTGGCGGGGCGGCGGGCCCATCGGGTACGGCCCCGGGCCGGTCGGGTAGTACGGGCCGGGCGGCTGCATGCCGGGTGGCGGCATCCCCGGCCCCGGCGTGCCGGGGTAGGGCGTGCCGGGGTAGGGCGTGCCGGGGTAGGGCGTGCCGGGTGGGGGGGTGCCGGGTCCGGGCGTCGGCGGGCCGGCGGGCGGGGCCGCATCTTGTGCCGGCGTGCCGGGTGCCGGTGACGCCGGCCCGCCCTCCGGTGCCGGGCCGGCCGCCGCCGGCGGCCACTCGGGGCGTGTCTCCGGCGGGTACCACCTGCCGTCGGATGCCTGCCACCAGCCCGGACCGGCCGGTGTGTCGCTCATGGCGCGAACGCTAGTGCGACCGGCGAGCCTGCCGGCAGCACTACGCAGCCGGGCGGCGCGAGCCGCAGCAGGTCGATGACCTCGCGGGCCGCGGCCGGGATGTTGGTGCCCGGGCCGAAGATGGCGGCCACGCCGGCCGCCCGCAGCGCGTCGTAGTCCTGGGGAGGGATGACCCCGCCGCACACCACCACCACGTCCTCGGCGCCGGCCGCCCGCAGCTCGTCGATCAGCTGGGGGACCAGCGTCTGGTGTCCCGCCGCCTGGCTCGACACGCCCACCACGTGGACGTCGTTGTCGACCGCGTCCCGCGCGGCCTCGGCCGGGGTCTGGAACAGCGGGCCGACGTCCACGTCGAAGCCCAGGTCGGCGAATGCCGTGGCGATCACCTTCGCACCCCGGTCGTGGCCGTCCTGGCCCAGCTTGACCACCAGCATCCTCGGGCGCCGGCCCTCGGCGGCAGCGAACGCCTCGACATCGGCCTGGACCGCGGCGAACTCGTCGTCGCCCTCGTACGCCGAGCCATACACCCCGTGGATCGAGCGGATCTCGGCCTTGTGCCGGCCGAACACCTGCTCCATCGCGTCGCTCATCTCGCCGACCGTCGCCCGGGCCCGGGCCGCGTCGACGCACAGCGCCAGCAGGTTGCCGTCGCCCGCCGCGCCCTCGGTGAGGCGACGCAGCGCCGACTCGCAGGCGGCGGCGTCCCGCTGGGCCCGCACCCGCTCGAGCCGGGCGATCTGCTGGCGGCGGACCTCGCTGTTGTCGATGGCCAGGATGTCGACGTGGTCCGGGTTGCTCGGCCGGTACTTGTTGACCCCGACGATCACCTCGTCGCCGCGGTCGACCGCGGCCTGGCGCCGGGCGGCGGACTCCTCGATCCGCAGCTTGGGCATGCCGGAGGCGACGGCCTTGGTCATGCCGCCCAGCTCCTCGACCTCCTCGACCAGCGCCCACGCGGCATCGGCCAGGTCCCGGGTCAGCGCCTCCACGTAGTAGCTGCCGGCCAGCGGGTCGACGACCCGGGGGATGCCGGTCTCCTCGGCCAGGATCAGCTGGGTGTTGCGGGCGATGTGGGCCGAGAAGTCGGTCGGCAGCCCCAGCGCCTCGTCGAAGCTGTTGGTGTGCAGGCTCTGCGTCCCGCCCAGCACCGCGGCCATCGCCTCGACCGCGGTGCGCACGACGTTGTTGTAGGGGTCCTGCTCGGTCAGCGACACGCCGCTGGTCTGGCAGTGCGTGCGCAGCATCGCCGAGCGCGGGTCCTGCGGCCCGAACTGGCTGATCACCCTGTGCCACAGCAGGCGGGCCGCCCGTAGCTTGGCGACCTCCATGAAGAAGTTCATCCCGATGGCGAAGAAGAACGACAGCCGCCGGGCGAACCGGTCGATGTCGAGCCCGCGGTCGAGCGCGTGGCGGACGTACTCCAGGCCGTCGGCGATCGTGAACGCCAGCTCCTGGGTCGGCCGTCGCCCCCGCCTCCTGCATGTGGTAGCCGGAGATCGAGATCGAGTTGAACCGGGGCATGTGCTCGGCCGTGTACTCGATGATGTCGGCCACGATCCGCATGCTCGGCTCGGGCGGGTAGATGTACGTGTTGCGGACCATGAACTCCTTGAGGATGTCGTTCTGGATGGTGCCGCTGAGCTGGGCCTGGTCCACGCCCTGCTCCTCGCCGGCGACGATGAAGGCGGCGAGCGTCGGCAGCACCGCCCCGTTCATCGTCATCGACACCGACATCTTCTCGAGCGGGATCTGGTCGAAGAGGATCTTCATGTCCTCGACCGAGTCGATCGCCACCCCCGCCTTGCCCACATCGCCCTCGACTCGGGGGTGGTCGGAGTCGTAGCCCCGGTGGGTGGCCAGGTCGAAGGCGACCGACAGCCCCATCTGCCCGGCCGCGAGGTTGCGGCGGTAGAAGGCGTTGGACTCCTCGGCCGTCGAGAAGCCTGCGTACTGGCGGATGGTCCAGGGCCGGTTGGCGTACATCGTCGCCCGCACGCCCCGGGTGAAGGGGGCGAACCCGGGCAACGAGTCGAGGCCCTCGATTCCGTCGAGGTCGACCGCTGTGTACAGGGGCTTGACCGCGATGCCCTCGGGCGTGTGCCAGACCAGCGTGTCCGGGTCGACGCCGCGCAGATCCTTGGAGGCCTGGTCCCGCCAATCGTCGAGGTTCGGCTGATCGGTCACGCACTCGATGCTACGGACCACCGCCCGGCTCCACGGAATCCGCGCCCGGCGAGGACGTGCTCTACGATCGCGCGGCCCGACCGCCGCTGGAGGACCGCACCGTGGCCGATGCCCATCCCTGCCTGTCGGTCGTCATCCCGTGCTACAACGAGCGCGGCGACGATCGCCACCGTCGTCGACCAGGTGTTGGCGTCCCCGTGGACGGCCGAGGTCATCATCGTCGACGACGGCTCGGCCGACGGCACCCGGGACGTCCTCGCCGGCCTGGACGACCCCGGGGTGCGGGTGTTCCTCCAGCCCCACAACCAGGGCAAGGGCGCGGCGCTGCGCCGGGGTTTCGGCGAGGCGACCGCCGACTACGTCATCGTCCAGGACGCCGACCTCGAGTACGACCCCGCCGAGTACGGCGCTCTGGTCAAGCCGCTGGTCGACGGGCTGGCGGACGTCGTGTACGGCTCGCGCTTCATCTCCAGCCAGCCGCACCGGGTGCTCTACTTCTGGCACTCGGTCGGCAACCGGTTCCTCACGACCCTGTCGAACATGTTCACGAACCTGAACCTCACCGACATGGAGACCTGCTACAAGGCCTTCCGCCGGGAGGTGATCCAGTCGCTGGTGATCGAGGAGGACCGCTTCGGCTTCGAGCCCGAGGTGACCGCCAAGGTGGCCCGGGCCGACTGGCGGGTCTACGAGATGGGGATCAGCTACAACGGGCGCACCTACGCCGAGGGCAAGAAGATCGGCTGGCGGGACGGGGTCCGCGCCGTGTGGTGCATCGTCAAGTTCTCCCGCACGGGCGAACGGGTGCGGGGCGCGCTGGGCGACAGGCCCGGCCGGCGGCCGGCGGCCCCGGCGGACGCCGACGCCTCCGACGAGATCACCACCCCCGTGGCGGTGGCCGGCAATGGCGCGCACCGAGGCGATCCCGACCGCGCCCGCTGAGCCTGGCGTGGGCGACCCCCCGCTCTTCGATCTGCGGGGGGTGAGCCTGGCGATCGCCGGGGCGACCGTGCTCGACGGCGTGACGCTCGCGATCCGGGACCGTGGCATCACGGTCGTCGCCGGCCCGTCGGGCGCCGGCAAGTCGATGCTGTTGCGCCTGCTCAACCGGCTCGAGGTGCCCACCGAGGGCGAGATCCGCTTCCGGGGCCGGCCGACCGCCGGGCTCGACCCCCTCGTGCTGCGTCGGCAGGTCGGGATGGTCTTCCAGCGGCCGGCGCCGTTCCCCGGCACGGTGCGGGACAACCTCCTGGTCGCCGACCCCGGGGCCCCCGACGACGTCCTCGCCGCCGCCCTGGCCGACGCCGGCCTCGACGAGAGCTTCCTCGACCGCACGGCCGACGACCTGTCGGGGGGCGAATCCCAGCGCATGTGCCTGGCCCGGACGCTGGTGACCCAGCCGGACGCCCTGCTCATGGACGAGCCCACCTCCGCCCTCGACCCCGACGCCGTCCGCCGGCTGGAGCGCACCGCCCGCCGCCTGGCCGACGGCGGCCGGCCGCTCGTGTGGGTCACCCACGACCTCGCCCAGTGCCGGCGGCTGGCGGACGAGGTCGTCGTGCTCATCGCCGGCCGGGTCGCGGGGGAGGCGGACCGGGCTCGGTTCCTGGCCGGCCGCGACCACGACGACGACGAGGAGGCAGGCGATGGATAGCGCGGCGATCGGCTGGAGCGGGTTGGTCCTGTCGCTGAGCCTGGTGGCGGTGGCCATCGGGCTGTCCGTGTGGCAGGGCCTGCGCCTGGAGCGGGACATGCTGTGGGCGACCGGCCGGGCGCTGGTCCAGCTCCTCGCCGTCGGCTACCTGCTGCTGTACGTGGTCGACCCGGACACGCCGATCGTGTGGGCCTGGGTGTGGGTCGTGGTGATGATCTGCGTGGCCGCGCTCACCGCCCGGCGGCGCGGCGCCGGAGGTTCCCGGCATCACCGGTCTCACGCTGGTGGCGGTGTCGGCGTCGGCGGCGCTGAGCCTGTTCGTCGTGTTCGGCCTGGGCGTCTACCCGGTCGTGGGCCGGACGGTCGTGCCTATCGCCGGGATGATGATCGGCAACTCGATCGGCAGCATCGTCGTGGCGTGCCGGCGGATCCTGGGCGAGCTGTCCGACCACCGGCCGGAGGTCGAGGCCCGCCTGGCGCTCGGCCAGCCGTGGCCGGAGGCGTCCAAGCCGTTCGTCCGCTCGGCCCTGCGGACGGCGCTCACGTCCCAGATCGAGAACACCAAGGCAGTCGGGCTGGTGTTCCTGCCCGGGGCGATGACCGGCCTGATCCTGGCGGGCGCCGACCCGGTCGACGCGGTGCTCGTCCAGGCGGCGATCATGTACTTGATCCTCGGGTGCGTGGCGACCAACGTCGTCGTCATCGGGATGGGGCTGACCCGCAAGCTGTTCACGCCCGACCACCGCCTGGTCCGCCTGGCGAGGGCGTCGGCGTAGCGCCGCTTCGCGTTTTGTCCCCGGAAACGGTCGCGAGGGCGACCGTTTCCGGGGACAGAACTCAGGACCGGAGCCGGCTCCGCAGCCGCATCCCCACCACGCCGGCCACGGCGGCGGCCGCCACCACGCCGAACACCAACCAGGCCCAGCCCACGTCGACCACCTGGACGAGGCCGATCAGCGCGATCACCAGCACGAGCAGCATCTCCCGCAGCTCCTTGGTGACCTGGTCGCGGCGGCTGGCCCGGACCCGGACGACCGCGAGCTGGGGCTGGGCGAGCCCGAGCCGGCTGCGCAGGGCACGGTCGATGAAGATCCACGGCAGGTCGGGGTGGACACCGAGCGTGTCCCGGGCGGACGGGAAGCGGTGCTGGTAGCCGCCGCCGGTCAGCCGCTCCCGGCGCTCGACCGTCTCGTCCGGGGCCTCGAACGCCCGCACGGTGACGTGGGCCAACTCGCCACCGGGCTCGCGGGGCAGGCCCTCGACGACCACCCGGTCGCCGGACTCGATGCCGACCAGTTCGAGGCCCAGGCGGGTCAGCAGGGCCGCAGGCCGCTCGGACGTGACCATCTCGGCCGCCTGGACCCGGCACAGCAGCGTCTGGGGCGTGCCGAGCAGCGCGTCGGCGAGCCGGTGGCGGTCGACCCCCGCCGGCTCCAGCGTCACGTACTCGCCGATCTCGACCCCGAGCCCGTTGCGGATGCTCTGGTCGACCTGCACCTCGTCGCCGGTCGCCGACTCCAGCACGCGGCCGACCGCGGCCGGCGCCAGCGGGTCCATCGCCGAGCGCACGACCACGTGGCTGGGCCGGCCCAGGCCCTCCCACCGCGCGACCGGCAGGACCACGGCCTGCTCGCCGCCCCGCTCGACGCCGTCGGGGGTCGGGGCGACCTGGACGGCGCCGGCCACCCCGGGCGGCGGGGCCAGGCCGCTCCGGCCCGCGTCGTACGTGGCCAGCTCGCCGGCCCGGGTCGGGGCCGCCGGGGTGAGCACGGCGATGCCCGCCGAACCCCGCAGCGCCTCGACCAGGCGGGCCCGGCCCTCGTGATCGGTGGCGGCGCGCAGGAAGCCGGAAACGCCCCGGCCGGCCAGGATCCGCAGGGCGCGGTCGCCGCGGGTCAGCAGCTGGCGGATCAGCTCCTCCTGGCCGGGCAGGTCCATCGGCCGCCGGCCGTCTGGGTCGGCCAGCACACCGCTCGTGGACACGTAGATCCCGATCGTGCACAGCCGCTCGCCGGACTCCAGCTCGACCCGGGTGGCGTCCCCGTCGTCGACCAACCGGCGCTCGTAGCCCGTCTCGGTCTCGTCCAACGCCCGGAGCTGCTCCGGGTCGAGCCAGTTCACCGCCAGGCGGGTGGTGACCCCGGGCTCGAACACCGGCGCGGCCGGGATGTAGCCCCAGCGGCTGACGATCGCCGCGGCCCCGACCCGGATGCCGGTCACCCGGGCCCACGTCAGTGGCATGGCGCACGAGATGCCCGCCGCCTGGAACTTGGCCTGCATCTGGGCGATCGCCGCGTTCGAGCCGACGGCCAGCACCGGCACGCGGGCCTCGATCGGCACCGCGTTGAGCGCCAGCAGCGCGTAGCCGAGCGACACCCGGGAGATGCCGACCGCCAGCGCCGCGGGCCGGTCGGCCCCCAGCACCACCCGCGCCTGGGCCAGCCGCCGTCCGGGGAGCGGCTCGACGGGCAGGTAGGGCCCGTCGGTCACCAGCCCCGACGTCGGCGGGGTGTGGCCCGGGTAGATCAGTGGCGCCTCGCGGGGCGACGGGCCGAACGTGGCCATCGGCGACGTCCTCGCTCCTGGTCCGGGGAGTCGGGTGGGGGGTGAGGCTAGAGGCTGGCCGCCGTAACCTGGTGACGTGCCCCTTCGCTTCGTCATCATCGGCGGCGGTCCGGCCGGCAACACGGCCGCCACCACCGCGGCGCGCCTCGGCGGCGAGGTGACGATGGTCGAGCGCGACATCGTCGGGGGTGCCGCCCACCTGCTCGACTGCATCCCGTCCAAGGCGATGATCGCGACCGCCGGGGCGATGGGCGACGTGGACGCGAGCGCGGGCATGGGCCTCACCGTGTCCGACGTCGGCATCGACCTCGAGGGACTGCGCCAGCGCATCAAGTCGATCGAGGCCAAACTCGAGCACAACATCGTCGACCTGCTGACCAGCCAGGGCGTGCGGATGGTGCACGGCACCGCCCGGCTCAAGGGCCCTCACCAGGTGGTGGTCGAGACGGCCGAGGGCGTCTCCGAGATCGAGGCCGACGCCATCCTGCTGTCGACGGGTAGCCGGCCCCGCATCCCCGACTGGGCGACCCCGGACGGCGACCGGATCCTCACGACGCGCGACGCCTATCCGCCCAACGAGATGCCCGAGCACCTGGTGGTCATCGGCTCGGGCGTGACGGGCGTCGAGTTCGTCCACATGTTCTCGTCCATGGGCTGCCGGGTGACGCTGATCGTCAGCCGCCAGCAGGTCCTGCCCCAGAAGGACCCCGAGGTCGCCGCCGCCCTGGAGGCCGAGCTGCTGCGCCGGGGCGTGCAGCTGCTCAAGGGCGCCCGGGCCGAGGGCATCGACCGCACCGACGACGGCGGCGTGGCCGTGCGCTGCTCGGACGGCCGGGTGGCGACCGGGAGCCATGCGCTCCTGGCCATCGGGTCGATCCCCAACAGCGACGGCCTCGGCCTCGACGCCGCCGGCGTCGACGTCGACTCCTCGGGCTACGTGCCGATCAACCACCATTGCGTGACCAACGTGCCGCACATCTACGCCGCCGGCGACGTGTCCGGGAAGCTGCCGCTGTCGTCGGTGGCGGCCATGCAGGGTCGCAAGATCGCGGAGCACGTGATGGGCCTGCACACTCGGGTGCACCGCCACCTCGACTACGACAAGGCGGCGTCGGCCATCTTCACCGAGCCGGAGATCGCCGACGTGGGCCTGGCCGAGGCCGACGCGTTCGCCGAGGGCCGCAAGCTGCGGGTGACCAAGGTGCCGTTCTCGGCGTCGGCCAAGGCGCTCATCAACAACGAGACCAAGGGCTTCGTGAAGATCCTGTCCGACCCGGCGACCGGCGTCGTTCTGGGCGGGTCGATCGTCGGCCGCCACGCGGCCGAGCTGATCTCGGTCATCGCGGTGGCGGTGACCAACGGGCTGCGGGTCAACGACATCGTCGAGAGCCTGCTGGTCCACCCGTCGCTGTCCGAAGCCCTGGCCGACGCGGCCGAGTGACGGCCCCCGGGTCCCGGTGCTGACGGTCGTCGTCGGCGCGGCGGCGCTGCTGCTCCTGGCCGCGGGCGCGGCCAAGGTGGCCGACCCGTCGCGCACCGCGGGCGCCCTGGCGGCGGTGCTGGGTCGGCCCGTGCCGGCCGCACCGGCGGTCGTCCGGGCGGGCGCGCTGGCCGAGGCGGCGCTCGGCGCGGCCACGCTGGCGGCCGGCGGCCGGCTGGCGTCGGCCCTGGTCGGGCTCAGCTACGCCGGGTTCGCGGCGTTCGTGGCCGCGGCGCTGCGCACGGGCGCCCCGGTGGGCACCTGCGGCTGCTTCGGCCGCCCGGACACCCCGCCCCGCCCGCTCCACGTGGCGGTCGACGCCGCCCTCGCCGCCGCGGGGCTGGTGGGCGCGGTCGTCGGGCTGGACCCGCTGCTGTCGGCGTCGCCGCCGGCGATCGTCGCCGCGGTGGCGCTGGCCGGGGCGGGCTACATGGCCTTCACCCTCCTCGGCGGCCCGCTCGTCCCCGGACTGACGGACCGCCGCCAGCCGCGCCCGGTAGAGCTCGCGCAGCTCGCGGCCGGTCGCGCGTGCCGCGCTTGGTGACGTCGTCGTAGGTGACCTCGACGCCGTCCCAGCCGAGGCGTTTGAGCCGGCGCCGGCGGGCCCGGTCCCACTCGTGCGGGCTCTTGCCGGAGTGGTAGGCGAGGCTGTCGCACTCGACCAGCCAGCGGATCTCGGGCCATGCCAGGTCCAGGTAGGCCACGAAGTCGCCGATCGCGCACCGTCGATGCTGCAGCACGGGATCGGGCAGCCCGACCGACCGCACCAGCCGCACGGTCGCCTGCTCGAACCCGCTGTCCGCGAAGCGCCCCGCGCCGAGGCGCTCGTCGAGCATGGCGGTCATGAGCGCCGCGCCCCGGCGGCCCCGGCGCGGCAGTTCGAGTGCCGCCGCACGATCGCGTCGAACGCGCCCCGGTGCTCGCCGGCAGGCATGGTCGAGCGCCCGGGCGACGAGGTAGGGATGGGACACGGCCGGCAGGTCGAGGAGGTCCGGGCCAACGGCGGTGCACGCGATGCCGTCGACCTCGGCCAGGTCGACGCCCCGCAGCGTCCGGCTCTCGTGCGCGATCCAGCCGCACGCCTGCGCCCGGCGGCGCCGTGGCGCGTGACGACCTCGACGGGCCGCGGGCGGGAAGCCGTCGAGCTGCCAGAGCGCCGCGGCCGTGCGGTGCGAGGCCCACGCGTCGCCCGAGACGGTGGCCACCGCCAGCCGCTGGTGCCAGCCGCCGGGCGTTCCGCGCACCACGAACACCTCCGGCGCCGGGTCGGTCGAGCCGGCCGACTGCGCCGCCACTTGGCGAGCCGGTGCGCGCGGGACGCCGCGGCCGCGGCTTCGGCGCTGGTCACCGTGCCGTGCCGAGCCTTGGCGATCTCTGAGTGCGCGTCCACGAGGGATCCACGTGTCCTCCTGCAAGAGGGAGTCGTTTGCAGGGGACGCCTGGGTCCCAATTCGCCGCCGCCGAGCATCGTAGCCGCGTCCGGGCGTCCTCCGGGCGCCGCCGGTCTGGCAGCGGATGCACCCAATGGCATGTCGGCGCTGCCAGAACAGGGCGTCGGTCCGCGTTCGGTTCTGGCAGCGGATTCGTACCGCTCGGCACTGAGAGACTGCCAGAACCCGGGGGCGAGGAAACCTCACTCGATGACGACGACGACGTCGCCCGAGCCGACCGACTGGCCGGCCTCGACCTTGACCTCCCGGACCGTGCCGGCCCGGTCGGCGGCGATGTTGTTCTCCATCTTCATCGCCTCGAGCACGCAGACGGTCTGACCCTCGTCGACCGCGTCGCCCGGCGCGACCAGGACCTTGACGATCGTGCCCTGCATCGGCACCGCGACCTGGCCGCTGCCGGCCGCGGCGGCCGAGCTGGCCGGACGAGCGGCGGGGGCGGGGGGCGGCCTTCGCACCGCCGCCGGCGGCGACGACCGCGCCGGCCTGCGACTCCGGCACCCACACGACCACCCCGAAGCGCCGGCCGTTGACCTCGACGTCGACGTCCCGCCGGACCTTGGGCTCGGCGACGGCTCCGTCCTCGCCGCCGGGGGCCGCGGGGGCCGGCGGCGGGGGCGGCGGTCGCGCGGACAGGTCGAGGCGGTCCTCGACCCACCTGGTCGAGTGCTCGGCGGCGACGAAGTCGGGATGGCGCAGGATGGCGAGGTCGGCCGGGATCGTGGTGGCGATGCCGTCGATCGTGAACTCCTCCAGCGCCCGGATGGTGCGGGCGATGGCGACGTTCGCGGTCGGCGCCCCAGCACGACGAGCTTGCCGACCAGGTTGTCGTAGTACTGCGCTGACCTCGTCGCCCGCCTCGTAGCCGCCGTCCCAGCGCACGCCGTAGCCCGGCGGCACCCGCAGCGAGGTGATCGGGCCGGGGGAGGGCAGGAAGCTGGCCGCCGGCGGGGTCCTCGGCGTTGATCCGCACCTCGATGGCGTGGCCCCGGCGCACGATCGTCGTCCTGGGTGAACGACAGCGGCTCGCCCGACGCCACCCGGATCTGCTCGGCGACCATGTCGAGCCCGGTCACCAGCTCGGTGACGGGATGCTCGACCTGGAGCCGGGTGTTCATCTCCAGGAAGTAGAACTCGCCGTCCTGGTACAGGAACTCGACCGTGCCGGCGTTGACGTAGCCGCACGCCTTGGTGACCCGCACCGCCGCCTCGCCCATCGCCTGGCGGACCTCGTCGGGGAACAGCGGCGGCCGGGCTCTCCTCGATGAGCTTCTGGTGCCGGCGCTGCGACGAGCAGTCCCGCTCGCCCAGCCAGACGGCGTTGCCGTGGGTGTCGGCGAAGACCTGCATCTCGATGTGGCGGGGCCAGGTCAGGTAGCGCTCGACGTAGCACTCGGACCGGCCGAAGCCCTTCAGCGCCTCGGACTGGGCCGACGTCGAGCGCCTCGGCCGCCTCGGCCGCCGCCGCCACGACCCGCATGCCCCGCCCGCCGCCGCCGAACGCGGCCTTGATCGCCACCGGCCAGCCGTGCTCGTCGCCGAACGCCACGACCTCGTCGGCCGAGGTGAGGAACTCGGTGGTGCCGGGCACGCCTGGCCACCCCGGCCTGCTGGGCGGCGATGCGGGACGACACCTTGTCGCCCATGACCTCGATCGCCTCGGGCGGCGGGCCGATGAACGCCACGCCCCGGGCGGTGATCGCCCGGGCGAAGTCGGTGTTCTCGCTGAAGAACCCGTAGCCGGGGTGCACACCGTCGGCGCCGGCCCGCTCGATGATGTCGAGGATCTTGGCGGTGTCGAGGTAGCTCTCGGCCGCGGTCTGGCCGCCCAGGGCGTAGGCCTCGTCCGCCAGCCGCACGTGCAGGCTGTCGCGGTCGAGCTCGGAGTACACGGCGACGGAGGGGATGCCGAGCTCGCGAGCACGCCCGGATGACCCGGACCGCGATCTCGCCGCGATTGGCGACCAGGATCTTGGAGAGCACGCCATATGTTTACGGGGATGCCGGAGGGTGGTGCCACATCGTCCGCCGGCCGGGACGAGCGCCGGGCCCGGGAGGCGCTGGCCGGCGGCCGGTTCGCCGACGTCCGGTGGTCGGCCGAGACCGGGTCGACCAACGGCGACGCGCTCGCCTCGGCCCGCGACGGCGAGCCCGAGGGGATCGTCCTGGTGGCCGACCACCAGACCGCCGGCCGGGGCCGGCGATCCCGCACATGGGTGGCCCCGCCGGGCGCGTCGCTGCTGCTCTCGGTACTCCTGCGGCCCCCCGCCGCCGTCGCTGGGGTGGCGGTCATGGCCACCGCGGTCGCCATGGCCGAGGCGGTCGAGGAGCTGGCCGGCGGTCGCGCCCGGGCTGAAGTGGCCCAACGACCTGGTGGTCGACGATCGCAGGCGCAAGCTCGCCGGCATCCTGGCCGAGGCCGACTGGCCGACCGGCACCACGATCTCGGGCGGCTACCGCACGCCCCGGCCCTACGACCGGGCGGCGGTCGTCGTCGGGGTCGGGATCAATGTCGTGTGGCCGACGGACCTCGCGGGCGACGGCGACCTGGCGGCACTGGCCGAGACGGCGACGGCGCTCAACTGGGTCGGACCGACCCTCGACCGGGTCGACCTGCTGGTGGTCTTCCTCCGCCGGCTGGAGCCCCGCTACCGCTCGCTGGTTGCGGACGGTCCCGCGGCGGTGATGGCCGAGTGGCGCCGGCGCTCGGCCACGCTGGGCCGCCGGGTGCGGGTCGACCTCGGCGCCGACGACGTCGAGGGCACGGCCGTCGACGTGACCGGCGAGGGCCACCTGGTCGTCGAGACGGCAGAGGGCGAGCGGCGGGTCCTGGCCGTCGGCGACGTGGTGCACCTCCGCCCGGCGTGACGGCGACGCGTCAGGTCAGTGCGCGGGCACCCCCGGCAGCGCCGCGCCGCGGGCCAGCGCCGTGTCGACGACCTCCGGCAGGTCCCGCGCCAGGATGAAGCCCCGCAGCGTCTGGGCCAGGCCGGCCAGGGCGTAGCGGAACTCGTAGTGCACCTGCGTCGGGTACAGGTCGGCCGGCACCGGTTCGGGCGTGGGCGACGGGTCGAGCGCTGGCTGGCCGTCCCAGGTGTCGGCGTCGCCGTTCCAGGGGTCGGTCGCGCCGCCGAGGACGCAGAACAGGTTCTGCATGGGCGACGGCCGGGCGCCGGTGAGCGTGCGGTCGGGGACCGACAGGTCCGGCAGCCTTACGCCGCCGATCGCCAGGCCGGTGGCCGGGTCGCGGTCGATGGCGCCGCTGGCGGTCGCGATCCGGGGCGCCCGGGGCGCCGCCAGGAACGGGATGCGGACCCACCGGTCCAGGTCGTGGATCGCCGCCCGCAGGGCCCAGGTCTGGGGGGCGTCGTTGATCGGGGCGCCGCCGCAGTCGGGCGTGCCGAGCAGGAACTGGTCGACGTGCGAGGTGCCGGCGACCTCCCACAGGCGGAAGCGGGTGCTGTCCGGCTGGGCGTGGATGGCCGCGGTCGGCCGCACGTCGGTCTCGGTGTTGAACACCAGCACCGGCGCCGGCCCGTCGGTGCGCAGCACCTGGAGGGGCCGGACCGCCGGGACCGTCGGCGTGGTCGGCGAGCCGGCCGGGCTGGGCTGCGAGAGGGACGCACCGCCGTTGGTGCTGTGGATCAGGAAGCCGTCGAACTGGCCGGTCAGCGGCTGGACCGCGTTGACGTAGGTGAACATCCGACCCGCCGACTGGGACTCGCCGTCGGCGATGACCCGGCGGACGCGGCCGGCGAGATCGTCGCCCAGCGGCTGGGGCCCGCCGGGCGCCGGGGCCTCGACCGCCTGGGCCGCCTGGCTGAACATGTCGTACGAGAACGCGTCGCCGGGGTGGGAGAGGCCCGCGTAGCGGGGGAAGTTGCGGAGGAAGTTCACGCCGACCGCCTGGGCGCTCACGCCGACGTAGGCGTAGCCGCTGCGCAGCAGCTCGGTCTGGGTCCACAGCCAGTCGGGATCGGCGTCGAGGCCCACGCTCACGTTGAGCCACTCGACGACGACCGTGCCGTTGAACCGGGCCGGGTCGACCGGCCGGCGGACGACGATGCGGGTGGTGTACGGGGCCAGCACGTCGGGGTTGGGCCGGGCGTTCCAGCGCCCGTCGTCGCCCCAGGGCCCGTCGTCGAGGTAGGCCTGGGCGGTGCCGGCGAGGAAGAACTCGTCCTGGCGGTAGCCGGCGGCCTCCAGCGTCGCGGTCGACGACGTGAACGCCGCGCCGGCCACCGGGCCGGTGACGGTGGGCGACGGCACCGCACGGGGCGCGGCGGCGGCCGCGGGGCGGGCGCCGGCGGACGGGGCGAGCCCGACCCCCGCGAGCGCGAGCACGACAGCGAGCATGGCGGCACGCCGCAGACGAGCACGACCGATGCGCATGGTTCCCCTCCGTGGTCGGCACCCCAACCGTTCGCTCTATTTCTACGCCGTCGTGGTCGCCATGGCGACCGGAACGGCGTACAAAGGGATCAGGAGGGGTGCGGACACGGACTCTGCTGGGAGGAGCCACCGATGTCCACGGGAGCGAAGCGGGGACGCACGGCGCTGGCGGCCGTCGCCGCCGGGGCACTGGCGGCCGCGGGGTGCTGGGTGGCGCCAGGGCAGGGCGCGAACCGCGCCGCGTTCGAACGCGGCGGAGACGCGCCATCAACGCGGACACCGTGGCCACG
Source organism: uncultured Acidimicrobiales bacterium (assembly GCA_963830865.1). Classification (GTDB taxonomy): domain Bacteria; phylum Actinomycetota; class Acidimicrobiia; order Acidimicrobiales; family VFJN01; genus ZC4RG19. The sequence continues at coordinate 1,011,776 of CAWHNU010000009.1, forward strand.
CTGACCGAGGCGTGGACCAACGCGTTGCCGGGGGTGCAGGTACGGGATCCGCTGTCGCAGGGAGGCATCGTGTTCGCGCCCGTCGGCTCCTTCACCTTGGGCGGGGTGCGGGCGATCGACATGGCGACAGGCACGACGCTGTGGCAGCTGCTACCGACGCCGGAGTTCGACGAGGTGGCCGGAACGGTGCTCGTCGACGGCGGGCGCCTCTGGCTCGGCACCGGCAACGGCCGCTTCGGCAGCTTTCGTCCGTTCCTGGTCGACGCGGCGACCGGGGAGTTTGCCGGCAACGGGCCGGTCCTCGTCCCCTCGAGCGGGCTGCCCGAGGCGCTCCGGGGCGACACCCTGGCACTCCACGGCGGCGTCTTCCAGCCCTTCCCCCCGGTGCAAGCGGCGGGAACTTCATCACGGTCGCCCACACGGACGGCACGCCCGGCTGGACGGGGTTCGTCGACTTCGATGTGGCCGGTGACCCCACTGGCCGCGTTCCTGCCGCTGACGCTGGGGCCCGATTTCGTGTACCTGCCGACCAACGGAAGCCTGGCGACGGCGCCCGGCGACACGGCGTTCGGCACCGGCATGCACGCGTACCCCGTCGGGGGGCCGTCGGCGCAGAACTGCGGGAAGCCGAACTTCGAGAACCTGGCCTGCCCGGCCTGGGCCACGCCGCTGGCCGGGACGACGGTCACGCCGGCGGTGCTGAGCGACGACGGGACGCTGATCTACACCGGCACCGACGCCGGCACCCTCTACGCGCTCGACGCCGCCACCGGGGCGGTCGCGTGGACCAGCGACATCGGCGCCCCGGTCGTCGCCCCGCCCGCCACCGCCTACGGGCGGCTCTTCGTCCCGGCGGCCGACGGCCGGCTGGTCGTGCTGCCCGCCGCCGGGTGCGGTGCGCCGTCGTGCTGCGGCGCTGGCGACCGGCGACGCCGGTTCCAGCATCGGCGTCCAGCCCGGCGTGGCCGGGGGCGTGGTCTTCACCGGGTCCGACGACGGGTCGCTCCACGCCTTCCCCGCCGACTGCACCGGGGCCTGCCCCGTGCTGTGGTCGGCCGAGACCGGCAGCACGATCACCGGAGCCACCGCGATCGACGGCGGCCACCTGCTGGTGGGCACCGCCGACGGCCGCGCCATCGCCTACGTGCCCGCCGCCTGACCGGAACGAGCTCAGGGGTCGACATCGCGGGCCTGGAGGTCGACGATCGCTGCCCGCGCCCGCTGGCCCACCGGGCCGTCGACGCCGGGCAGCGGGCGGCCGTCGAGCGCCCGCAGCGGCTGGACGTCGCGGGTCGACGACGTCAGCAGAACCTCCTCGGCCCCGGCGAGGGCGGCCATCGGGATCGTCTCCTCGTCGGCGTCCGGTAGCAGCTCCAGCACCAGCTCGCGGGTCACGCCGGCCAGACATCCCGACAGCAGCGGCGGGGTCACCAGCGCCCCCCGAGCACGACGAACACGTTGGTGCCGGTGCCCTCGCACAGGTCGCCGGCCGTGTTGGGCATGATCGCCTCGCCGGCGCCCACCTTGCGGGCCTCGGCCAGCGCGACCACGTTCTCCGCGAACGACGTGGTCTTGGCGCCGGCCACCGCCGAGCGCTCGTTGCGGGGCCACGGGACCGTGACCGCGGCTGGTCTCGGGCGGCCACGGATCCAGCGGGCCGGCTGCCACGACCAGGGTCGGCGCCGCCGCCGCCCGGCCCGACCCGAGCGGCGAGACCCCGGCGGTCACGGTGATCCGCAGCCGGGCCGCCGCCAGGCCCGACGCTGCCAGGACCTCGGCCACCACCGCGCGCAGGGCGGCGTCGCCGACGGGGACCGCCAGGCCGAGGCGGTCGGCCGAGCGGTGCAGGCGGGCGAGGTGGCGCCGGAGGGCGAACGGCCGGCCGTCGATCACCCGCACGGTCTCGAACACCCCGTCGCCCACGGTGAACCCGTGGTCGAACACCGACACGGTGGCGGCGTCGGGCGCCACCAACGCGCCATCGACCCAGACCGCGGCGTCGGCCATCAGCGCCCGGCCCCGGACCCGGCGCCGACGACCGTGCGGCCGGCGGCGACCGCGAGCAGGCGGCGGGCCTTCAGCTCGGTCTCGGCCCACTCGCCCGCCGGGGTCGAGTCCCACGTGATCCCGCCGCCGGTGCCGAGGTGGAGGCGGCCGTCCTCGATCCAGAACGTGCGGATAGCCACGTTCAGCTCGCCCTGCGCCCGGTCGGCGTCGACCCAGCCCACGGCGCCGCAGTACACGCCCCGCGGCGCGGTCTCCAGCCGGGCGATGTGGTCGAGCGCGGCCAGCTTGGGCGCCCCGGTCACCGACCCGGGCGGGAACGTGGCCGCCACGATGTCGCCCCAGCCGACCCCGGGGCGCAGCCGCCCGGTCACCGTCGACACGAGGTGCACGAGGCCGGGGTGGTGCTCGACGGCGCAGAGGTCCGGCACCGCCACCGAGCCCCACTCGCACACCCGGCCGAGGTCGTTGCGTACCAGGTCGACGATCATGACGTTCTCGGCCCGGTCCTTGGGCAGGAAGCTCGACGGGTCGGCGGCCGTGCCCTTGATCGGCGACGACGCCACGAGGTCGCCGTCCCGCCGCAGGAACCGCTCGGGCGACGCGGAGGCCACCTCGCACCCGACCGCCGGCAGCCGTACGACCGCCGAGTACGGCGCCGGGTTGCCGGCGCCGAGCGCCGCGCCCAGCGCCGCCACGTCCGCGTCGACCGGTAGCGGGGCCGACAGCCGGCGGGTGAGGTTGACCTGGTAGACGTCGCCGGCGGCGATGGCGGCCCGGATGGCGTCGACCCCGGCGCAGAACGCCGCGCGGTCGAGCGACGTCGTCCACTCGTGGACGGCCGGACCGTGCCACGGCCGCCCCGGCCACGGCCGGGCCGGGCGCGACTCGGCGAACCGGGCCAGCACTGGATCGCCGGCGAACGGCAGCACCACCGCCCACAGCCCCTCGCCGTCGAGTGCGGCGAGGTCCGAGGTCACGTCGAGCAGTCCGGTCAGCACCCGGCCCCCGACCACGGCCAGCGGAGCGGCGGTCACGGCCGCCACCCTAGGGCCGGCCGCCGCCGGCCCGGCCACGCGTTCCGGTCCGTGTTCTGGTCTGCCCAGTGGTGGGGGAGCAACCACTGGGCAGACCAGAACGGCCCTTCCCGATCAGCCCAGGGCGGCGGGCGCGAGCGCACCCCGCGGAGAGACACGGGACCCGCCCGATCGGGGGACCGGTGGGTGTCCCGCCGCCCACCGTGTCCCCCGACCGCCTGCCGCCTCCCGCCCCCCGCCCTGCCTGTCACGACTGTGAGTGTCGGTCAGCGGGGGCCGGCGATGAAGGGGGCGGCCCTCCCTTCTGTGCAGGTGGGAACGAGTAGGGCTGGCCACCCCTCACCGGTAGGGCTGCCCGGGGGCGGGGCGGGCGCCGTTCGCCGTACCCTCGTCGCATATGTCGTTGCGGGTCGTGTTGGCCGAGGACAACCTGCTGGTGCGCGAGGGCGTCGCGAGCCTGCTGTCCACGTACGCGGACGTCGACCTCGTGGCCGCCTGCAGCAACCCCGACGAGCTGTACGCCGCGGTCGAGGCCCATGCGCCCGACGTCGTGCTCACCGACATCCGCATGCCGCCGACCCACACCGACGAGGGGATCCGGGCGGCCCGGCGCCTGCGGCACACCGCACCCGACGTCGGGGTGGTCGTGCTGTCGCAGTTCGTCGAGCCGGCCTACGCGCTCGACCTGTTCTCCGAGGGCAGCCGGGGCCGGGGCTACGTGCTCAAGGACCACATCGACGACGTCGAGCGGCTCGTGGCGGCGGTCAGCACCGTGGCATCGGGCGGGTCGTACATCGACGACGACGTGGTGGACGCGCTCGTCCGGGCCCGGCGGCGGGCGCTGGACTCACCGCTGGCGTCGCTGTCGACCCGGGAGGCCGACGTCCTGGCCGAGCTGGCCACCGGGGCCTCCAACGCCGCCATCGCCCGGGCGCTCGGCGTGTCCGAGCACAGCGTCGAGAAGCACACCGGCGTGATCTTCGCCAAGCTCGGGCTGAGCGGCGACAGCGACGTCAACCGCCGGGTCACGGCGGTGCTGATGTTCCTCGCCGGGCGCGACGACCACGCCGCGGCGCTCGACCAGCGTTAGCCGCGCGCGCGTCCGGCGGCCCCCCCGCCGGGCCTCTAACCTGGCCACCGCGGGTACGTGGGCACGGGGCCGTGGGTGGAGGCGATGGCGACGGAGCAGACCGGGGCGCAGCACATCCCGTTCTCGGCCGACGAGCGGGACCGGCTGCGGACGTTCATCCGCTACGACGTGATCACGTCGGCGACCGGCGTCGTCGTGATCGTCGCGGCCTATCTGGTCGTCGACCGCAACGAATGGCTGCCGGTCCTCGCCGCCCTGGTGGCGGCGGCCGGCGGGATCCTCGCCCTCGGCTACCGGCCCGCCGGCCGGGGCGACCTGGAGGGCGGGGTGCGCTGTGTGGCCGCGGGCAACTGGTTCATCGCGCTCACCGTGCCGGTCATCGCCACGTTCGCGTGGCCGGTTCTGACCATGGCCGCGCTGCTGCCGGCCGTCGTCGCCCCGCCGTACGTCCCCCGCCAGCGGCTGGGTCGCTACCTGGTCGTGTCGGTGGCGGTGGCGGTCGGGGCGGCGGCGATCGGGGTCCTGACGGACGTCACCGGCTTCACCGACGAGCTGCCGTCGTGGCTGCCGTCGGCGGTCCTCATCTTCTTCACCCCGTTCATCGCCTGGATGATGGTGGAGATCTCGCTCCAGAACAGCACCCGGCTCCAGGCGGCGCTGGAGGAGCAGGCGGCGCAGGCGGTCTCGCTCCAGGCGTCGCGGGTCCGCCTGGTCGAGGCGACCGACCGGATCCGGCGCCAGGTCGAGCGCGACCTCCACGACGGCGCCCAGCAGCGGCTCGTGGCCCTCGGCCTGGCCCTGCGCCTCGCGCAGGACCAGTGCGTGCGCGACCCGAGCGGCACCGCCGCCAGGCTCGCCGGCCTGCGCGACGAGGTGCACGCGGCCCGCGCCGAGCTGCGCGACCTGGCGCACGGCGTCTACCCGTCGGTGCTCAGCCAGCACGGGCTGGCCGACGCCCTGGCCGCGGCCGCCGACCGCAGCCCGGTCCCCGTGCGGCTGCGCGCCCTCGACGCCAGCCGCTACCCGCCGCCGGTCGAGGCCGCGGTGTACTTCTGCTGCGTCGAGGCGCTCCAGAACGCGGCCAAGCACGCCGGCGACGACGCCCGCGTCGAGCTGACGCTCGCCCGCGACGGCGACCGGCTGCGGTTCGCCATCGCCGACGACGGCGCCGGCTTCGATCCCGGCCTGCGGCCCAACGGCGACGGGTTCGACAACATGCGCGACCGGCTCGGCGCCGCCGGCGGGACGCTGGCCGTCGACTCGCGGCTCGGGTCGGGGACCACGGTGGCCGGCTGGCTCCCGGTCGCCCCGATCCTCGGCCGTTAGCCTCGGGGACGTGCCCCCGGAGTTCACCGACGAGCAGGACTCGCTGCGCAAGGTGGTCCGCGACTTCGCGGAGCGCGAGATCGCCCCCCACGCCGAGCGCTGGGACGCCGAGCACACGTTCCCGACCGACGTCGTGTTGGCCATGGGAGACCTCGGCCTGTTCGGCATCCCGTTCCCCGAGGAGTACGGGGGCGCGGGCGGCGACCTGACGTCGCTGTGCATCGCCATCGAGGAGTTGGGCCGGGTCGACCAGTCGCTGGCCGTCACGCTGGAGGCCGGCGTCGGCCTCGGGGCCAACCCGATCTTCCGCTTCGGCAGCGAGGAGCAGCGCCTGACCTGGCTGCCCGACCTGTGCGCCGGCCGCAAGCTGGCCGCCTTCGGGCTGTCCGAGCCCGACGCCGGCAGCGACGCCGGCGGAACCCGCACCACCGCCCGATTGGAGGGCGACGAGGCGGCCGGCGAGTGGGTGATCGACGGCGAGAAGGCGTTCATCACCAACTCCGGGACGCCGATCACGTCGCTGATCACGGTCACCGCCCGCACCGGAGCCGGCGGCGCCGGGCCGCCTGAGATCTCGTCGATCCTGGTGCCGGCGGGCACGCCGGGGCTCACGGTCCAGCCGCCCTACCGCAAGATGGGCTGGCACGCGTCCGACACCCACGGGCTGAGCTTCGCCGACTGCCGGGTTCCGGGCGCCAACCTGCTCGGCGGGCGGGGCCGGGGTCTGCGCCAGTTCCTCCAGGTGCTCGACGAGGGACGCATCGCGATCGCCGCCCTGGCCGTCGGTGTCATCCGCTGTTGCGCCGAGTCCGCCACGGCCTACGCCGGTGAGCGCCAGGCGTTCGGGCGGCCGATCGGGGCCAACCAGGCGGTGGCCTTCACCTGCGCCGACCTCAGCGTGATGGCCGAGGCGGCCAGCCTGCTCGTCTACCAGGCGGCGTGGCGCCGCGACACGGGCCGGCCGTTCACCCGCGAGGCGGCCATGGCCAAGCTGTACGCCACCGAGTCGGCCGTCACCGCCACCCGCATGGCGACGCAGGTGTTCGGCGGCTACGGGTTCATGGACGAAACGCCGGTGTCCCGCCAGTACCGCGACGCCAAGATCCTGGAGATCGGCGAGGGGACGTCCGAGATCCAGCGCCTCGTCATCGCCCGCGACCTCGGCCTGCCCCTCGGCTGACCGCCACGGGGTGTGCCCTGCGGGCCCCTGGCCTGTAACAATGTACGTCCCGTGAAAGGTCTCATCCTGTCTGGCGGCGCGGGCACGCGCCTGCGCCCCATCACCCACACGAGCGCCAAGCAGCTCGTGCCGATCGCCAACAAGCCGATCCTCTTCTACGGCCTCGAGGCCATGGTCGAGGCCGGCATCAAAGAGATCGGCATCGTCGTGTCGAGCAACATCCCCACCGGCGCCGAGATCATGGAGGCGGTGGGCGACGGCTCGCGCTGGGGCATCGACATCACGTACATCCCCCAGGACGCCCCGCTGGGCCTGGCGCACTGCGTGCTGATCTCCCGCGACTTCCTGGGCGACGACGACTTCGTGATGTACCTCGGCGACAACATGCTCCAGCAGGGGCTGATCGAGTTCACCGAGGGCTTCGAGGCCGCCCGCACGCTCGCCTCCGCACCCCGGCTGGGCGAGGAGGGCGCGGCGATGCCCGCCGCCCAGATCCTCCTGGCCAAGGTGGACGACCCCCGCCAGTTCGGCGTGGCCGCGCTCGGGCCCGAGGGCGAGGTCGTCCGCCTGGTCGAGAAGCCGGCCGACCCGCCGTCCGACCTGGCGCTGGCCGGCGTGTACCTGTTCGACCAGCACATCCACGAGGCCGTGGCGGCGATCGAGCCGTCGGGGCGGGGCGAGCTGGAGATCACCGACGCCATCCAATGGCTGATCGACCATGGGCACCGGGTCAACCACGAGGTGCTCGACGGCTGGTGGATCGACACCGGCAAGAAGGACCCGCTGCTGCACTGCAACCGGCTCGTGCTGGAGACGCTGGAGGCCCGGGTGGACGGCGCCGTCGATGTCGCGTCCGCCATCGAGGGTCGCGTGGTGGTCGAGGCGGGCGCCGAGATCGTGAACAGCCGGGTGCTGGGGCCCGCCATCATCGGCGCCGGCACCCGCATCGTGAACAGCTACGTGGGCCCGTTCAGCTCGGTGGCCGACGACTGCGAGATCATCGACTCCGAATTGGAGCACTCGGTCGTGCTCACCCGCAGCCGCATCATCGACGTGCCCCGCCTCACCGACAGCCTCGTCGGGCGCGACGTCCAGGTGACCCGGTCCGAGCGCCGGCCCCGTGCCCTCCGCCTGATGCTCGGGGACCACTCGATCGTCGAGCTGCACTGATGACCACCGGCGAGAGTTCCTGAGCGAGGAGATCCGTGGCCACCATCGTTCCCTCCGACGTGATCGACCGCGTCGTCATCGTCGAGCCGGACATCCACGGCGACGAGCGGGGCATCTTCATCGAGACCTACCGGCGCCAGTGGTTCCCCGGCGGCCGGGAGATGCTGCAGGGCAACCGGGGCGACCGCCGGGCCGGCGCCGTCGTCGGGCTGCACTACCACCTGCACCAGGCCGACTTCTGGTACGTGCCGTACGGGCAGTGCCGGGTCGTGCTCCACGACCTGCGGGCGGGCGGGCCCACCGAGGGCAAGACGCTGACCGTCGACCTGGGCAGCCCCCCGGGCACGCCGGCCGTCGACCACGACCACCGGGGCGTCTACATCCCGCCGGGCGTGGCCCACGGCTTCGCGGCCATCACCGACATGACCATCACCTATCTGGTCGACGGCTACTACAACCCGGCGGACGAGCTGGGCGTGGCCTGGGACGACCCGGACATCGGCGCCGACTGGGGCGTGGCGAACCCGGTGCTGTCCGCCCGCGACCAGTCCAACCCCCGCCGTGCGGACCTGCCCGAGGGACGCCGGCCCTACGCCTCGCTGCGGACAGGCTGAAGGAGACGCGATGCGACAGTTCATCACCGGAGGCGCGGGGTTCATCGGCTCGAACTACGTGCGCTGGGTGCTCGCCAACACCGACGACCAGGTCACCGTCTACGACGCCCTCACCTACGCCGGCAACCTGTCGACGCTCCGGGACGTCGACGACGATCCCCGGTACAGCTTCGTCAAGGGCAACATCTGCGACCCGGGCACGCTCGAGGACGCCATGGCCGGCCACGACGCCGTCGTCCACTTCGCGGCCGAGAGCCACGTCGACCGGTCGATCGCCGGGCCGGACGACTTCGTCAACACCAACTGCTTCGGCACCAACGTGCTGATGGACACGGCCCGGCGGCTGGAGATCGGTCGGGTGGTCCACATCGGCACCGACGAGGTGTACGGCTCGGTCGAGACCGGGTCGTCCTCCGAGACCGACCCGCTGGAGCCCCGGTCGCCGTACTCCGCGTCGAAGGCGGGGTCGGACCTGATCGCGCTCTCGTACCACGCCACCTACGGGCTGCCGGTGACGGTGACGCGCTGCACCAACAACTTCGGGCCGTACCAGTTCCCGGAGAAGGTCATCCCGCTGTTCACCACCAACCTGATCGACGGCGTGCCGGTGCCGCTGTACGGCGACGGGCTCAACGAGCGCGACTGGCTGCACGTCGACGACCACTGCGCCGGCGTCGGCCTGGTGCTGGCCGAGGGTGCCCCGGGCGAGATCTACAACATCGGCGCCGGCAACGAGACCCCCAACCGGGTGCTCGTCGACAAGCTGCTCGGCCTGTTCGGCGCGGGCGAGGAGATGGTCGACTACGTCCCCGACCGCCTGGGCCACGATCGCCGCTACTCGGTCGACATCGCCAAGGTGACCGAGCTGGGGTGGCGCAAGCGCCGGACCCTCGACGAGGCGCTGGAGGAGACGGTGGCCTGGTACCGGGCCAACGAGTGGTGGTGGCGGTCCCTGAAGGAGCGGGCGGGGCTCGCCTGACGATGCGGGTCCTCATCACCGGGGCGGGCGGGCAGCTCGGGCGCGACCTGCAGCTGCACTGCGAGGCCGAGGGCGACGAGGTGCTCGCCGCGACCCATGCGTCGTTGGATCTCGGTTCCCGGGATGCGGTGTACGGGGCGATCACCTCGTGGCGGCCGGAGGTCGTGCTGCACGCGGGGGCATACACCGCGGTCGACGCCTGCGAGACCGAGATCGACACCGCCTACCGCACCAACGCGCTCGGCACCCGCTGGGTCGCCGACGCCAGCCGGCGCGTGGGTGCGTACCTCTGCCACGTGTCGACCGACTACGTGTTCGACGGCACCAAGCTCGGCCCGTACCTGGAGTGGGACCGGCCGAACCCCCAGTCGGTCTACGGCGCCTCGAAGCTGGCCGGCGAGCAGGAGGTCGCGGCGCACGCGCCGGGGGCCAGCATCGTGCGGACGTCGTGGGTCTGCGGCGAGTTCGGGAACAACATGGTGCGCACCGTCCTGCGGCTGGCCGACTCGCCGGAGCTGGCGTTCGTCGACGACCAGCGGGGATGCCCGTCGTTCACCGCCGATCTGGCCGTCGGTCTGCGGCGCCTGGCGGCCGCGCGTGTCCCCGGCACCTTCCACATGACCAACCAGGGCGACGTGAGCTGGTACGAGTTCGTGCGGGACGTCCTCGCCGCCGCCGGCCACGACCCGGCGAAGGTCCGGCCGATCAAGACCGACGAGCTGGACCCGCCCCGGCCCGCGCCGCGGCCCGCGAACTCGGTGCTGGACAACGCCGCGCTGCGACTCGCCGGCTTCCCCCTGCTGCCGCCGTATCAGGAGAGCCTCGACCGGCTGGTCGCCCGGCTCACGTCGTCCTGAGCCTCCCCTTGGGCCGTCAGGAGGCCGGCGGAGCCGGCCTCCTGCATTTGTACGCGGGAGTGGTCGCTATGGCGACCAGTTCCGCGTACAAAACCCGGGAACGGGACGCAGAACCCGGTAGCCCAGCAGGTTCAGTCGCCGCGAGAGGTCGCTGGCCAGGCGGCGTTCCGGGTCGAGGCGGTCGCGGATCGTGCGCCACTCGTCGAGCCGCGGGTACATCGTCGGGAGCAGCTCGGGCCGCAGGCGGCTGTCCTTGGCGAGGTAGATCCTCCCGCCTGCCTCGGCCACCTTGTCGTCCAGGCGGTCGAGCAGGGGGCCCAGGTCGCCGTCGGTCGCCGGGACGTCGAGCGCCAGGGTCCAGCCGGGGCCCGGGAAGCTCAGGGGGCCCGGGTCGGCCTCGCCGAAGTACTTCAGCACCGCCAGGAAGCTCGGGGCCCGGTGGGTGGACAGGGCCTCGACCGCCTCGCGGAGCACGTCCTCCGCGCCGAACGGGAGCAGGCACTGCCACTGGAGGAAGCCCCTCGGGCCGTACATCCTGTTCCAGCCCTCGACCATGTCGAGCGGGTAGAAGAACTTGCCGATCGTCTGCAGCTCGCCCTGCCGGGCGCGGGGGGCCTTGCGGTACCACATCTCGTTGAACGCCGCGATGCTCAGGCGGTTGAGGACGCCGCCCGGCACGGTCGCCGGGGTCGGGATCGTCGCCATGGGCGCGTACGCCAGCGGGTCGTCGCGCCGGCGCCCGCGCTTCGGCAGGTCGTCGAGCGTCGCGAAGTCGCCCTGGTTGAGGACCGAGCGGCCGAGCGAGCGGCCCCTGGCCAGGAAGTCGACCCACGCCACCGAGTAGCGGTGCTCGCGGCCGCCCTCGACCAGCATCGCCAGCAGCGTGTCGAGGTCGGGGACCCGGTAGCTGTCGACCTTGAGCAGGCTGGTCTCGATCGGGTGGAGGTCGACGGTGGCCTCGATCACCGTTCCCGTCAGGCCCAGGCCGCCGCAGGTGGCCCAGAACGCCTCCGGGTCGTCCCTCGGGCACAGCGTGCGGCGCGTGCCGTCCGGCAGCGCCAGCACCATCGACCGCACGTGGGCGCCGAAGCTGCCCGTGGCGTGGTGGTCCTTGCCGTGGGCGTCGGCGGCGATGGCGCCGCCGATCGTCACGTAACGCGTGCCGGGCGTCACCGGGACGAACCAGCCCTGGGGGACGATGTCGCGCAGCAGCGAATCGATCGACGTCCCCGCCAGGACCCGGGCCGTGCCCGCGCCGTGGTCGAGCTCCAGCAGGCCCGACACGCCCGTGGCCTGGACGACGATGCCGCCCGCGTTCATCGCGCAGTCGCCGTAGGCCCGGCCGAGCCCGCGGGCGATCGCTCCCCGCGGGCCGGCGTGCTTGGCCGCCATGGCCAGGTCGTCGGCGGTGGTGGGTCGGGACACGTACGACGCGGACGTGGGGTTGCGGCCCCAGCCCGAGACCAGCTCCAGCCGGCCGGGCGCCGGTTCGGCCGGGGTCGGCGGCTCTGAGTCGCTCATGCCGTGTACACCCCGATGGCGAACACGATCGCCCAGGCGATGCCGATGAGCTGCAGCGGGCGGTCGCGCAAGACGATCTCCTCGGGCGCGGAGCCCCGGCCCTGGTCGAGCACCAGCGCGTAGCGCAGCACGGCCATGACGAAGGGCAGGATCGAGAGGTGGTACCAGGGAATGGCGGGCGGGTTCAGGGAATCCGCGGCCTTCTCGAAGGCCCACATGCAGTAGGCGACCAACATGCCCCCCGAGGTCACCGCCCGCAGGTAGGCCGTGTAGCTGGTGGAGTACGCCGCCAGCACCGAGCGGAACTCGCTGGCGTCGTCGCCCATCTCGGCGGCCTCGGCCGCCCGCTTGCCGGAGACCATGAACAGGGCGCCGAAGCTGGTCACGATGAAGAACCACTGCGACACGGGCACGCCCGTCGCCGCCGCCCCGGCGACCGCCCGGAGCACGAACCCGGCCGCCACCGCCACCAGGTCGACGACCGCCACGTGCTTGAGGAACGACGAGTAGGCGGTCGTCAGCGCCACGTAGCCGCCGACCGTCAGGGCCAGGTTGACGTTGACGGCCAGCGCCAGCGCCAGCGCGCTGGCCAGGAGGATGACGGAGCCGGCGTAGGCCATCCCCACCGGCACCAGGCCGGACGCCACCGGTCGCCGGCACTTGACCGGGTGGAGCCGGTCGGCCTCGACGTCGCGGGCGTCGTTCAGGTAGTAGGTGCCGGCCGCCGCCAGGCAGAAGCAGACGAAGGCGAGCAGCGTCTCGCCCAGCGCCTTGCGGTTGTCGAGCACCCCGGCCGCCGCCGGCGCGGCGAAGACGAGCACGTTCTTGGCCCACTGCTTGGGCCGGGCCAGGCGCACCAGCCCGACGATCAGCGAGCCCCGCCGCCGGGGCCGGGCCCCGTCGGCCGGCGGCGCCTCGGCGTCCGCCGGGGTGCCCCGGCGCTCGTCGACGGGCGCCCGTGCCCCCGGCGTCGACTCGGACGTGGTGCTCATGCCGCGACGGTCCTACATCCTGGCGGACAGCCGGCGCCACACCGGGCGAGGTAGGTGGCGGAAAGCGGACATGACGTAGCGGAACGTCCCCGGGACCCACACCGTGTGCCGGCCCGCGGTCAGGGCGTCGGCCACCGCGTCGGCGACCGCTTCGGGGGTGGTGGCGAGCGGCGGCGTGTCGCGACCCTCGGTCATCGCCGTGTGGACGAAGCCCGGCCGCACGACCAGCACGTCGACGCCGGTGCCGACCAGCGAGTCGCCCAGGCCCTGGGCGAAGCCGTCGAGCCCGGCCTTGGACGAGCCGTACACGAAGTTCGAGCTCCGGACGCGCTCGCCGGCCACCGAGCTGAGCACCACGATCGTGCCGTGGCCCTGCTCGCGCAGGCGCTGGGACACGTGGAGCAGGGTCGAGGTCGGGCCGGTGAAGTTGGTGGTCACCAGCTCGGCGGCGGCGGTGGGGTCGTCGGTCAGGTGATCCTGGTCGCCGAGCACGCCGGCCGCCAGCACGACGGCGTCGACGTCGCCCCCGCCCGGCACCGCGTCCCACGCGGCCTTCACCGCGTCGGCGTGGCCGCCGATGTCGCCGGCGTCCCAGGCCGTGACGGCCACCTCGGCGCCGGCCGCCCGCAGCCGCTCTGCGACCGCCTCCATCGTGTCGGCGTGTCGCCCTGCCAGCACGATCCGCCGGCAGCCGCCGGGAACCAGGCGGGTCGCGATCGCGGCCCCGATGTCGGACGCCCCGCCGAGGACCACAAGCGATTGGATGGCCCCGAGGGCATTGCGCACGGCGAACCTCTCTCCGAGACGGTCTCTGGCAGGTGGACGGCACGTCGCAGGACTGGCTACCCCACAGTTCGCCGGCGGCGTGCCTTCCCGCCGGCCGCCCAGGACGTCGATAGAGGCTAGCCGATGTCGGTCGCGCCGATCGATGGCGTGGACCGGTCCCGCGGCCGCTAGCGTGTTCGGCTCGTACGGCCGTGCACGGGTGTGACGGCAGGTGGACGGGCAGGCCGCGAGGAGGTCTCACATGGCGCAGATCGCCGTCATCGGTGCGGGATACGTCGGGTTGACGACGGCTGCGTGCTTCGCGCGCCTCGGCCACGACGTGCTCTGCGCCGACATCGACGAGGCCCGCGTCGAGATGCTCAGCCGAGGCGAGGTGCCCATCGTCGAGTCCGGGCTCGACGCCATGGTGCGGGAGGGCCTCGACGATGGCCGGCTGCGGTTCGTCGTCGGGGCGGCCGGCGCCTCCGCGGCGTGCGAGTTCTCGTACCTGTGCGTCCCCACCCCGCAGGGCGACGACGGCTCGGCCGACCTGTCCTACATCGAGGCGGTGGCCCGGGAGATCGGTCCGGTCCTGCCGTCCGAGGCGATCGTGGTCAACAAGTCGACGGTCCCGGTGGGCTCGACCCGGGTGGTCGAGCGGGTGCTGCGGCGCGACGACATCGTGGTGGTGTCCAACCCCGAGTTCCTGCGCGAGGGCTCGGCGGTGCACGACTTCCTCAACCCGGATCGCATCGTCATCGGCAGCGACGACCAGTCGGCCGCGGTGCGGGTGGCGGCCCTCTACATCGGCGTGACCGCCCCGATCATCGTGACCGACCCGGCGTCGGCCGAGACGATCAAGTACGCCTCCAACGCCTTCCTGGCCAGCAAGATCAGCTTCGTCAACGCCATCGCCGCGGTGTGCGAGGCCGTCGGCGCCGACGTCAAGGACGTCGTGCTGGGCATGGGCTACGACAAGCGCATCGGCCACGAGTTCCTCAAGCCGGGGCCGGGCTGGGGCGGCTCGTGCTTCCCCAAGGACTCACGTGCGCTCGTCCACATCGCCGAGTCGGCCGGCTACTCGTTCGACCTGCTGGCCGGCGTCATCACCGTGAACGAGGACCAGTTCCACCGCGTGGTGGGCAAGGTCCGCGGCATGGTCGGCGGCTCGCTCGAGGGCGTCAACGTCGGCGTGTGGGGCCTCACGTTCAAGGCCCGCACCGACGACACCCGCGACTCGCCGGCCGTCAGGATCGTCGGGCTGCTGGCCGAGGAGGGCGCCGTCGTCCGTGCCTACGACCCGGCGGTGAAGGGCGCGATCGCGGGCATCGAGCCGGCGGCCGACCCGTACTCCGTATGCGACCGCGCCGACGTCCTGGTCGTGCTCACCGAGTGGGACGAGTTCCGGTGGCTCGACTTCGACAAGGTGGCCGGCCTGATGGCGACCCCGCGGGTGGTCGACGCCCGTAACCTGCTCGACAAGCCGGCGCTCGAGCGGCGGGGCTTCAGCTATGTCGGCATCGGCCGCTGAGAGGCTGCGCCGACGGGCGCAGCCGTGGCCCGGGCGGCCCGCTGCGAAGCAGCATGAGCGGAAAGCGCAGACCGCGGTGGCCGAGACGAGTCGCCTATCCGCACGTTCTGAGAGGCTGCGCCGACGGGCGCAGCCGTGGCCCGAGCGGCCCGCTGCGAAGCAGCATGAGCGGGAAGGAGACCGCGGTGGCCGAGACGACGTCTATACGCACGTTCTGGGGTCGGCTGATGTCACGTGTGGTGGTCACGGGGGCCGCGGGCTTCCTGGGCTCGCACCTGTGCGACGCCCTCCTGGCCCGGGGCGACGAGGTGGTCGCCATCGACAACCTGCTGACCGGCTCGGTCGACAACATCGAGCACCTCTTCGGCCGGCCCGGTTTCACGTTCGCGGTCCACGACGTCAGCCAGTACGTCTGGGTCCCCGGCCACGTCGACGCGGTGCTCCACTTCGCCAGCCCGGCGTCGCCGGCCGACTTCGAGCGCATCCCGATCCAGATCCTCAAGGTGGGCAGCCTCGGCACGCACAACTGCCTGGGCCTGGCCAAGGCCAAGCACGCGAGGTTCTTCCTGGCGTCGACCAGCGAGGTCTACGGCGACCCCCAGGTCCACCCGCAGCCCGAGTCGTACTGGGGCCACGTGAACCCGATCGGCCCCCGCGGCGTCTACGACGAGTCCAAGCGATTCGCCGAGGCGATGACGATGGCGTACCACCGGGCCCACGGGCTCGATGTCCGCATCGTGCGGATCTTCAACACGTACGGCCCGCGGCTGCGGGTCGACGACGGCCGGGCGATCTCGAACTTCCTCTACCAGGCGCTGTTGGGCAAGCCGATCACGATCTTCGGGGACGGCTCGCAGACCCGCAGCTTCTGCTACGTCGAGGACGAGGTGCGGGGCTTCCTGGCCCTGCTGGACGGCGACATCACCGGCCCGGTCAACATCGGCAACCCGGGTGAGTACACGATCACCGAGCTGGCGGAGATGGTGATCGAGGTGACGGGCTCGCCCTCGGAGATCGTGTTCGAGCCGCTCCCGGTGGACGACCCGACCCAGCGCCAACCCGACATCACAGTCGCCCGCGCCCACCTGGGCTGGGAGCCGGAGGTCGACCTGCGGGATGGCCTCGAGCGCACGGCCGCCTGGTACCGCACGGTCATCGGCCGAGGTCCGGCCCAGGCCTAGTGGTCCCTCGCCTCGGCCTCGGCCCGGTTGGCGAGATACCAGTCGACGGTCCTCCGCAGGCCCTCGGCGAACGCCACCTCGGCCTTGAACCCGAAGGCGCTGGCGGCTCGCCCGGGATCGACCCGGCGCCGCGGCTGGCCGTCGGGCTTGGACGTGTCCCAGCGGATCTCGCCCCCGAACCCGGTCGCCGCGGCGATGAGCCGCACGAGCTCGCGGATCGGCAGCTCCTCGTCGGTGCCGAGGTTGACGGGCTCGCCCCCGTCGTAGCGCTCGGCGGCCAGCACGATGCCCTCGGCGGCGTCGTCCACGTACAGGAACTCCCGCGACGCCGCCCCCGTGCCCCACACGTCGATGTGGTCGGCGCCGGTCTCCACCGCCTCGACGCACTTCTTGATCAGCGCCGGGATCACGTGGCTCACGCCCGGGTGGAACTTGTCACCCGGCCCGTAGAGGTTGGTCGGCATCAGGTAGACGACGTTCTGGCCGTACTGGGCCCGGTTGGCCTGGGCCTGGACGAGCTGGGCCAGCTTGGCGATGCCGTAGGGGGCGTTGGTCTCCTCGGGATAGCCGTGCCAGAGCGACTCCTCGCTGAACGGCACCGGCGTGTGCTTGGGGTACGAGCAGATCGTGCCCGTGACCACGGTCTTGAGCGTGCCGGCCCGGCGGGCCTGCTCGATCACGTAGGTGCCCATGAGCAGGTTGTCGAGGTAGAGGTCGGCCGGGGCCGCCATGTTGGCGCCGATGCCGCCGACCCGGGCCGCGAGGTGGATGACCAGGTCGGGCGAGGCGTCGGCGAACAGCCGAGCGACGGCGTCCGGGCGGCGCAGGTCGTAGTCGGCCGACGCCGGCGTCACCAGCCGCTCGAGGCCGCGGTGGCGCAGGCGCGGCGCAGACGGCGCGACCGAGGAAGCCGGAGCCTCCGGTGACCAGCACGGTGCGATCGGACCAGGCATCGAACATGGCAGGTCATGGTATCCACCGCATGCGGAGGACTCCGGGAACCCCGCGGGGGTGAGTCGCCGCCCACCCGCCCGCTGTGCGTGCTGGGGCGACTGCGGTCTGTGAGGGCCTGCCGCCAGCCCGCAGCCGCGTGCCAGGATGCCCGCCCATGCGCGCCGCGGTCGTGATCGAGCAGTGCTGGCATCGCGTGCCCGGCGGCACCGCCAGCGCGGTCATCGACCAGATCGCCGCCGTCGCGGCCACCGACCGCGTCGAGCAGGTCGGCGTGGCCGCGCGCCACGCCCAGCCGCCGCCGGCCGACTGGGCTCCGGGGCTGCCCGTGCGCCACCTCCCGCTGCCCCGCCAGGCGCTCTACCGGTCGTGGCACCTGGCCCGGTGGCCGGCGGTCGAGCGGGCGACAGGCCCGGTCGACGTCGTCCACGCCACCGGCTACGCCATCCCACCCCGGACGGCCCCGCTGGTGGTCACGCTCCACGACCTGGCCTGGCGGCGCGACCGGCGGATGTTCACCCGCAACGGGGTCCGGTTCTTCGAGCGCGCGCTGCGCTGCACGATCCGCGACGCCGACCTCGTGCTGTGCCCGTCGCAGGCGACCCTGGAGGATTGCGCCACGGCCGGCGTCGGGCGTGACAGGCTGCGACACGTGCCGTGGGGCATGACCGCCGTCGACGTCGACGAGGCCGACGTGGCGGCCGTGCGCGAGCGCTACGGCCTGACCGGGCGCTACGTCCTGGCGGTCGGCACGCTCGAGCCCCGCAAGAACCTCCGCCGCCTGCTGGATGCGTTCTCGCGCCTCGATCACGAGGACGTGACGCTGGTCGTCGTCGGCCCCGAGGGGTGGGGCGAGTCGCTCGCCGCGCCGGCCGAGGAGCTGCGCCACCGCCTGCGCCTCACCGGCTTCGTGCCCCGGTCCGAGCTGGCGCCGCTGTACCGCGGCGCCGCGGTGATGTGCTACCCCAGCCTGTGGGAGGGCTACGGGCTGCCGGTCGCCGAGGCGATGGGGGCGGGCGCCCCGGTCGTCACCTCGGCCGGCACCGCCACCGAGGAGCTGGTGGCCGGGGGCGCCGGGCTGGCGGTCGACCCCCGCGACCCCGACGCCATCGCCGCCGCCATCGCCAAGGTGCTGGACGATCCGGAGCTCGGCGACCGGCTGCGGCAGGCGGGGCGGGCCCGGGCGGCCGAGGTCACCTGGGCCCGGACGGCGGAGCTGACGATCGCCGCGTACGAGGAGGCCGTGGGGGGATGAGGGTCGGGTGCAACCTGCTGTGGCTGGTCCCCGGCGCGGTCGGGGGGAGCGAGACGGCCGCGGTCGGCGTGCTCCGCCAGTTCGCCGCCGAGCCGCCGGACGACCTCGACCTGTCGCTGTACGCCCTCGAGGGGTTCGGCGACGCCCACCCGGACCTCGCCGCGGCGTTCCCGACCGAGACCGTCCCGCTCACCGGGCGGCTCAAGCCCCTGCGGGTGGCGGCCGAGAACACCTGGCTGCCCCGCCGGACGCGTAACAGGGTCGACCTCATGCACCACATGGGCGGCGTGCTGCCCCCGGCCGAGCGCCTCCCGTCGGTGCTGACCCTCCACGACCTGCAGCCGTTCGACCTGCCGGACAACTTCCACACGGGCAAGCGGGTCTACCTCCAGCGGACGATCCCCCGGTCGGTGCACCGGGCCCGGGTGGTGCTGACCGCCAGCGAGTTCGTCCGCCACGGGGTGATCGACCGGTTCGGCGTCGATCCCGACCGTGTCCGGGTCGCCCGCTTCGGCATGGAGCCGCCCAGCACCGACGTCAGCGTCGCCCAGGTCCAGGCCCGCTACCGGCTGTCCCGGCGCTGGTTCGTGTTCCCGTCCTTCACCTGGTGGCACAAGGACCACGCCCTGCTGGTCCAAGCGTTCGCCCAGGTGGCGGCGCACAACCACGACGTCGTGCTCGTGCTCACCGGCGGCGCCGGGCCGGCCGAGTCGGTGCTCGCCGACGTGACCTCCCGGCTCGGGCTGCGCGACCGGGTGCGCCGCACCGGGCTGATCCCCCGCGAGGACGTGCTCGCGATCGTGCGCGGGGCCGTGGCGATGGTCTACCCGTCGCGCTACGAGGGCTTCGGGCTGCCGGCGCTGGAGGCGATGAGCCTCGGCGCCCCGGTCCTGGCGGCCGACGCCACGTCGCTGCCCGAGCTGGTCGGCGACGCCGGGATGCTGCTGCCGCCCGGGGACGCCGACGCCTGGGCCCGGGCGATGACCGCCATGCTGGGCGACGAGGACGAGCGGCGGCGCATGAGCGGGGCCGGTCGGGCTCGGGTGGCGGGCCTGACCTGGGAGGCTACGGCCGATGCGAGCATGGCCGCCTACCGCGCCGCGCTCGCCGAGCCCGCCGGGGAGGGCAAGCTGGACGACGTGGCCGCCGGCGATGCGGCCGCGGACGAGACCGCTACGGACGACGACGGAGTCGCCTCGTGAGACTGCTGGTGATCTGCCCCCACTACGCCCCGGACACGGCCCCGACAGGGGAGGTGATGACCAGCATCGGCAGCGAGCTCGTCGCCCGCGGGCACGAGCTCCACGTGGTGACGTCGCTGCCCTGGTACCAGCACCACCGCATCGAGCCCGGCTGGGGCGGCCGTCCGGTGCGCCACGAGAACACCGACTGGGGCCGCATCACCCGGGTCCACCCGTTCCCGACCGACAAACGCAACATCCCGGCCCGGGCGGCCGCCTTCGCCGGCTTCACGGTGCTGTCGACGGCCATGGGGCTGCGGGGTCGGCCGGGCGCCCGGCCCGACGCGGTGCTGGCGATGTCGCCGCCGCTCACGCTCGGCATCGCCGGGTGGCTGGCGGCGCGGCGCTGGGGCGTGCCGTTCGTGTTCAACATCCAGGACGTGTTCCCCGACGTGGCGGTCGAGCTGGGGGCGATCACCAACCCGACCGTGATCCGGGCCGCGTCGGCTCTGGAGCGCTGGACCTACCGGCGAGCCGACGCGGTGACGGTCCTGTCCGACGACCTGCGCGACAACCTGGTGGCCAAGATCCGGGGGACGGTCCCGGACGCCCACGACCGGGTGCGGGTGATCCCCAACTTCGTCGACACCGTCCGGATCGCGCCGGCCGACCCCGAGGCCGGCGGCTACCGCCGGGAGTTCGGGCTGGAGGGCCGCCGGATCGTCATGTACGCCGGCAACGTCGGGCTGTCGCAGTCCCTCGACCTGGTGCTGGCGGCCGCCCGCAAGCTGGCCGACCGCACCGACGTGTGCTTCGTGATCAACGGCGGGGGCTCGGCCCGGGACGACCTCGAGGCCGCGGCCGCAGGCCTGGGCAACGTCCGGTTCGTGGACTACCAGCCCCGGGAGCGCCTGCCGGAGGTCCTGGCGGCCGGCGACGTCCACGTCGTCCCGCTGCGCCGGGGGCTGGCCCGGTCCAGCGTGCCGTCGAAGACGTACTCGATCCTGGCCGCGGGCCGCCCGGTCGTCGCCAGCGTCGACGAGGGCACCGAGGTGGCCCGGGTGGTCGAGGAGGCGGGGGCCGGCATCGCGGTCCCGCCGGACGATCCCGACGCCTTCATCGCCGCGGTCGCCGCGCTGGTCGACGACCCGGCCCGGGCCTCCGCGATGGGGCGCGCGGGTCGCGAGTTCGTCGAGCGCTGGGTCTCGCCGGCGGCCGTCGCCGAGCGTTACGAGGCGCTGTTCCAGGAGCTGCGCGACCGCCGCTCGTGAGCCCCGCCCCGCGGCCCGGCCCGGTTCGGTCATCTGGGCGCGGGCACGATACGGTTGGACCCTCATGGGCAAGGCCTCATCGTCGAAGAAGGTGGCGCGGGCCGCACGTGCCGGCGGTCGCCGGTCCTCGGGCGGCAGGCAGCGTGACCTGCTGTTCCCCGGCGTCATCGGGGCGATCGTCCTCCTGGGTGTGGGCCTGATCGCGTTCGCCGCCAACGACCGCAAGTCCAGCGCGGCGTCGCCGCCGGTCGCCTTCCAGGACCACTGGCACGCGGCGTACGCGATCGACATCTGCGGCGAGATGCAGCCGCCGATCCCGACGTTCGAGCAGCCCAACGACATCCACACCCACGGCGACGGCGTCATCCACATCCACCCCAAGTCGGCCAGTGCCGCGGGCAAGAACGCCAAGATGGGCGTCTTCCTCGACGGCGCCGGGGTCGAGCTGTCCGACACCAAGCTCACGATCGGCGACCAGAGCTGGGAGGAGGGCACGGACCAGTGCGACGGTGAGGATGCCGAGCTGGTCGTCGCCCAGTGGAACGACGTCGAGAACACCGACGAGAAGCCGGCGCTGATCCGGCGCGACTTCAACAACATCCGCTTCACCGAGGACGGCCAGGGCTTCACGATCGCGTTCGTGCCCGAGGGCACCACCGACATCCCCAAGCCCGACTCCGCGGCCAACCTGTCCACGCTCGGCGCCGCCGACGCCGGTGGGGCGACCGCGACCACGGCGCCCGGCGAGACCACGCTGCCGGCCGACCCCAACGCCACGACCGTGCCGGGCGACCCGAACGCCACCACGGTGCCGCCCGATCCCACCGCCACCACGGCACCGCCTGACACCACGGGGGGCTGAGTGCGCGCCGTCGTGCTCGTGGGCGGGTTCGGCACGCGCCTGCGGCCCCTGACGCTGACGCGGCCGAAGCAGATGCTGCCGATCGTCAACCGGCCGATGATCGAGCACGTCGTCGGCCACCTCGCGGACCACGGCGTCGACGACGTCGTGCTGTCGCTGGGCTACCGCCCGGACGGGTTCCGGCGGGCGTATCCGGACGGCCGGTGCGCCGGGGCGACGCTGCACTACGCCGTCGAGCCCGAGCCCGCTCGACACGGCCGGCGCCATCCTGTTCGCCGCCCGCGACGCCGGCATCGCCGAGCGGTTCCTCGTGCTCAACGGCGACGTGCTCACCGACCTCGACATCGGGCGGTTCGTGGCCTTCCACGAGGCGGCGGGTGCGGAGGGCACGATCGCGCTGCACCCGGTGGCCGACCCGTCGCGCTACGGCGTGGTGCCGGTCGACGAGTCCGGGCAGGTGCAGGCCTTCGTCGAGAAGCCGGCGCCGGGCACCGCCCCGACCGATCGCATCAACGCCGGAACGTACGTGTTCGAGCCGTCGGTGCTCGACCGCATCCCCGACAACCGCAAGGTGTCGGTCGAGCGCGAGGTGTTCCCGGGCATGGTGGCGGATGGCTCGCTCTACGCGATCGACGACGAGGCCTACTGGATCGACACGGGCACGCCCCAGGAGTACGTCCAGGCCCAGCTCGACCTGCTCGACGGGCTGCGGGGCGCGCCGCTCGACGGCGTCGACCCGACCGCCTGGGTCGACCACGACGCCAGCGTGAAGCGCTCGGTGATCGGCCCGGGGTCGTGGGTGGCGGCCGGCGCCCGCATCGAGGGCGCGGTCCTGCTTCCCGGCACCCGCATCGGCCCCGACGCGGTCGTCGACGGCTCGATCGTGGGCGAGCGGGCCACCGTGGGCGCCGGCGCGGTGATCGTGGCGTGCAGCGTCGTCGGCGACGGCCAGGAGGTGGGGGCCGGCGAGCGGCTCGACGGTGTCCGCTGGCCCGAGGCCGGCGGGTGAGCGTCCACTGGTGAGGACGGTCGTCACCGGAGGGGCCGGCTTCATCGGATCGACGCTGGTCGACCGCCTGCTGGCGGAGGGCCACGAGGTCGAGGTGCTCGACGACCTGACGACCGGCTCGCTCGTCAACCTCGCCGAGGCCCGCGCCGATCGCACCCACCGGGTGGGGTTCCACCAACTCGACGTCCGGGACCCGCAGGTCGTGGACGTCATCGCCCGGCGGGCGCCCGACGTGATCTTCCACCTGGCCGGCGAGCCCGACGACCGGCTGACCGTGGCCCGCCCGGTGCGCGACGTCGAGGTCAACCTGATCGGCACGCTCAACGTGCTCGAGGGCGCCCGCGTGGCGGGCACCCGCAAGGTGGTGTTCGCGTCGTCGGGCAGCGTGTATGGCGAGGTGCCCGCGCGGGACCTGCCGGTGCGCGAGTCGCACCCGGGTGCGCCGGTGTCGCCGGGGGCGGTGACCCGGCGGGCGGTGCTCGATCACCTCAACGTCTACCGGCGGGTGCACGGCCTGGAGTTCACGGCCCTGGCGCTGGCCAACGTGTACGGGCCCCGCCAGGACCCCCGGGGCACGGGCGGGGTGGTCGCCATCTTCGCCGCCGCGCTGGCGGGCCGCGGGGCGTGCACGATCTACGGCGACGGCGAGCAGACCCGGGACTTCCTGTACGTGGACGACTGCGTCGACGCGCTCGTCCGGTCCGCCGGGCGGGGCGACGGCCTGCTGATCAACGTCGGCACCGGCGTCGAGACGTCGATCAACGGGCTGTACGCCGCGATGGCCGCGGCGGCGGGCGTCGACCTGCCCGCCCGCCAGGCGGCGGCCCGCCCGGGGGAGCCGGCCCGGGCTGCGCTCGACCCCGGCCGCGCCGCGATCCAGCTCGGCTGGCGGCCGTGGACCGACCTGTCCGAGGGCATCGCCCGCGTGACCGACTGGGCCAAGCACCAGGCGGGCTGAGCCCCGGCGGGGTCGGCTGCGCCGGCTGGGGGACGCCGGCTCGGCAGAGACACGTGATATTTCGGGGTATGCTGATGGCCATGAGTGCCGTGCCGTTCCCGGTGACCGAGCGCCAGATCGACGACCGCCGTCGTCTCGGAATCGACAAGCGCGACGAGTGCTGGGCTGGGGAGTGGCACCTGGTGAACCCGCCGAAACGATGGCACGCCGAGTTGGGCGGCGACTTGTACCTGGTCCTGGCCCCGCTGGCCAAGGCGCGGGGCCTGCCGGGCCGCCCCCGAGGCGGGAGGCGTGTTCGGCGCCCACGACGACTGGCGGGTGCCTGACCAGGTCTACACCCGGCCCGAGGACGGCATCGACGAGGGCTACGTGTCGGCCGAGCTGGTGGTCGAGATCCGCTCGCCAGGTGACGACTCCTACCGCAAGCTCGGGTTCTACGCCGCGCGTGGCGTGGGCGAGGTGTTGATCCTCCACGAGGACCGGCGGGTCGAGTTGTTCCGGCTCGACGACGGCGTGCTGGCGCCGGTCGCGCCCGATGGCGACGGCGGGGCGTGCTGCGAGGCGCTGGGCGTCACGTTGTCGACCGTCGCCGGCCCCCGCCTGCGGGTCGACTGGGACGGCGGTTGCGCCGAGGTCTGATGCGCCGCCGCTAGCGGAACAGGTCCTCCGCGGGGGCGCGGACCACCTCGGACTGCACCTCGCCTCGGCCGAGCCACGCCGGGTCCACGCCCCGGACGATCGCGGCGCAGATGCCCGTCGCCTTGCCCATGACCAGCTCGGCCGCCGCGGCCAGCTCGTCGACCACGCAGACCTCCGTGGCCACCAGCTCGCGGCCCAGGGCGTCCTCGGTGCCGCGGAGGTCGACCACCGCCCGGATGCCAGCGCAACCGATCGCCACGTCCGTGAGCCCCCGGCGCCACGCCCGGCCGAACGTGTCGCTGATGACCACCGCCACCTCGACGCCCATGCGGGCCCGGAGGCCGTCACGCAGGCGGCGGGCCGAGCGGTCCGGGTCGTCGGGGAGCAGGGCGGCCCAGCCCTCCTCGACGTTGGACAGGTCGACGCCCGCGTTGGCGCACACGAAGCCGTGCCTGGTCTCGCTGATCACCAGGTCGCCCCGGCGGCGCAGGATGCGGACCGACTCGCCCTCGACGATCCTGGTCTTGCTCGCCGGGTCCCGGGGGTCGATGGGCACCAGTTGGGCCTCGGCCTTCGAGACCACCTTCTGGGTCACCACCAGCACATCGCCGGCGGCCAGTTCCTTGGCCGCATGGGCCAGCAGGCGCGACAGGTCGACGCCCGGACGCACCTCGCCGACGCCCTCCACCGGGATGATCTGCAGTCCGCGGCTCATCCGTCCCCTTCCTCCCCGGCGGCCGCGCCCAGCACCACCCGGCACAGGTCCGCAGCCGCCTCCGGGTCACGCATGATCGTGTCGGTCACGACGCAGCGCAAGCCCTCGGCGCGTACGGCGTCGGCCAGCGCCGCATCCGCCCCGTCGATCACCAGCGTGCCGGCGAACGGGGCGTACAGGCGGGCCACACCGACCACCGAGTCCTCGTGGCCCAGTTCCCGCATGAGACGGTCGGCCGGACCCTTCAGCGCCCGCCCCCCGACCAGCGGTGAGATCGCCACGACCGACGACCGCCGGGCCGCCACCGCCTCCCGGACGCCCGGAACCGCCAGCACCGGCCCGATGGACACGATCGGGTTGGACGGGGCGACGACGACCGCGTCGGCCCCCGCCACCGCCTCCAGCACGCCCGGGGCCGGCTTCGCGGACTCGGCGCCCGCGAAGCGGACTCCCGACACCGCCACCGCGTGCTGCCGGCGCACGAAGTAGTCCTGGAACCCCAGCTCCTCGCCGCCCTCCGCCAGCGTGAGCATCGTCCGCACCGGGTCGTCGCTCGCCGGCACCAGCGTCAGGTCCAGGCCCCAGCCCCGGGCGATCTCCCCGGTCACGACCGACAGCGGCGCGCCCTCCGCGAGCCGGTGCGTCCGGTACAGGTGGGTGCCGAGGTCGCGGTCCCCCAGCCGGAACCAGGCGGCGCCGCCGTACCGCTCCAGCGTGGCCATCGCCTGCCAGGTCTCGTCCGCCAGGCCCCAGCCCCGCTCGGCGTCGATGGCGCCGGCCACCGTGTAGGTCACCGTGTCGAGGTCGGGGCTGATCGCCAACCCGTGCAGAACGGTGTCGTCGCCGACGTTGACGACGGCGGTGACGCCGGCCGGCGGCACGGCCCGGACCAGGCCGGCCAGCAGGCGAGCGGCGCCGACGCCTCCCGCCAGGACGGCGACCGTGGATGCCATGGCGGGCCTCGGCAGCCGGTCAGGCGATGCCGTTGAGCCGGCCCTCGAGCAGGGCCACGTCGGCGTCGACCATGAGGTTGACCAGGTCCTCGAAGGTGGTCTTCGGCTCCCAGCCCAGGACCCGCCGGGCCTTGCTGGCGTCGCCGACGAGGAGGTCCACCTCCGCCGGCCGGAAGAAGCGCTCGTCGATCACGACGTACTTCTCCCAGTCGAGGCCGACCCGATCGAAGGCCAGCTCGCAGAACTCGCGCACCGAGTGCGTCTGGCCGGTGGCGACCACGTAGTCGTCGGGCTCGTCCTGCTGGAGCATGAGCCACATCGCCTCGACGTAGTCGCCGGCGTAGCCCCAGTCGCGCTTGGCCTCGAGGTTGCCGAGCCGTAGCTCGTTCGCGAGGCCCAGCTTGATCTTGGCCACGGCGTTGGACACCTTGCGGGGCAGGAACTCGATGCCCCGGCGCGGCCCCTCGTGGTTGAACAGGATGCCGCTGGTGGCGTGAAGGTCGTAGGACTCGCGGTAGTTGACCGTGATCCAGTGGCCGTAGACCTTGGCGACCCCGTAGGGCGAGCGCGGGTAGAAGGGGGTCGACTCCCGCTGGGGCGTCTCGACCACCTTGCCGAACATCTCGCTCGACGACGCCTGGTAGTACCGGATGCTGCGGTCGGTGATGCGGATCGCGTCGAGCATGCGGGTCACGCCGATGGCGGTGAACTCGCCGGTCAGCACCGGCTGCTGCCAGGACGTCGGCACGAACGACTGGGCCGCCAGGTTGTAGACCTCCTCGGGCCGGTGCTCCTGGAGGATCGAGAGGATCGACACCTGGTCGAGCAGGTCGCCGTGGACGAACGTGATGCGGTCCTGAAGGTGCCCGATGCGCTCCCAGTTGACCGTGCTGGTCCGACGGACCATGCCCAGCACCTCGTACCCCTTCTCCAGCAGCAGCTCCGCCAAATGGGACCCGTCCTGTCCAGTGATACCGGTGACGAGCGCTCGCTTGGTCACGATCGGGTCTCCTCCCGCAGGGCGCGCCGCACCCCTGCCTCAGCGTCACATCCTCCCAGGTCTGGAAGCACGCGGGCGCAGCGCGCCAGGTTGTCAGCAGCCAAGCCGGCTGCGCCAGTCGGTCAGGACGTCGGCCAACGTCGTCTGCAGGGGGATCGTCGGCCCCCAACCCGTGGCGAGCCGCAGCGCGGTGTTGTCGCCGACCAGCACGGGGATGTCGACCGGCCGCTGCAGCCCCGGGTCGGACACCAGGTGCATCGGCCGGGCGGCCATGCCCAGCAGCATCTCGGCGATCTCCTTCACCGACACCGCCGCGCCCCGGCACACGTTGTAGACCGCACCCGGCTCGCCGGCGACCATGAGCAGCCGGTAGGCCCGCACCACGTCGCGGACGTCGGTGACGTCCCGCCGGGGCGTCAGGTTGCCGATCGGCACCTCGTCGCCGCCGTCGCGCTCGTTGTGTGCGATGCGGGCGGCCAGCGAGGGCGCCACGAACCGGTCGCTCTGCCCGGGGCCGAGGTGGTTGAACGCCCGCACCCGCACGACCGGCAGCCGGTGCCCGAGCCAGGCCTGCTGGGCGAGGGCGTCGGCCGCGACCTTGGACGCGGCGTACGGCGACACGGGGCGCAGCGGCTGGCGCTCGTTGATCGGCAGCTCGTCCTCGGTCACCCGGCCGTAGACGTCGGCGCTGGTCACCGCCAGCACGCGGTCGGCACCGGCGGCTCGGCTGGCCTCCAGGACGTTGAGCGTGCCCAGCGCGTTGGCCATGAACGTCTCGTGCGGCGCCGTCCAGCTGCCACCGACATCGGACGCTCCGGCCAGGTGGTACACCGCCTCGGGCTTGGCCTCCATCACCGCCTCGGCGATCGGCTCGGCGTCGGCGATGTCGATGCCGTCGACGTTGCGCTCGAGCTCGACGACCTCGTCGCCCTCGTCGAGGAGGTACCGGACCAGGTGTGTGCCGACGAAGCCCCCGGCTCCCGTCACCAGCGCTCTCACGGCCGGTCATCGTACGCGGCCGGCGCCCGTCCTCGTGAATCAGGTCACGTGACTGATGTCGCAACCCGGTCGAGCAGTGCCGCGAACCGGGCGGCCGTCGTCGTCCAGTCGTAGCCGGCCGCCACCCGTCGGCCCCTGGCCACGAGGGACGCCCGGTGGTCGGGGTCGTCCAGCACCCGGGCCAGGGCCGCGGCAAGGGCGTCGACGTCGCCCACCGGGACCAGGTCGGCCCCGTCGCGGCACACCTCGGGGATCGCACCGGCCCGCGTGGCGACGACCGGCACCCCGGCGCCCATGGCCTCGATCGGCGGCAGCCCGAAGCCCTCGTAGACGGAGGGGTAGGCGAACACGGCCGCGCCGGCCACCAGCGCCGCCCGGGTGGGGTCGTCGACCCACCCGAGCCGCACGACGCGGTCGTGGTGGCGGGCCCGGGCCACGGCGGCGGCGAGCGCCTCGGCGCCCCACCCGTCCTGGCCGGCGATAACCAGCCGGACGTCCGGGTCGCCGGCCGCCACCGCGTCGAACGCGGCCACCAGGCCCGGCAGGTCCTTGCGGGGCTCGACGGTCCCCACCGCCAGGACGTAGCGCTCGCCGGCGGCCGCCGGGACAGCGCCGTCCCCCCCGTCTCGGGTGCGGGGCGCCCGGACGCCGTGGGGGATGGCCACCACCCGCTCGGGATCGGCTGCGAACGCGGCGATCACCTCGTCCCGCACGAACGCAGAGGGCGTGTGGACCCACGCCCCCCGCACGATCGCGCGGCGGATCAGCGCCGGGTAGGCCCGCGTCGGCCCGTCGGCCAGCTCGGGGAAGCGCAGCGTGGTCAGGTCGTGGACCGTGACGAGGCTGGCCGCCCGCGTCGGCGGCGCCACGAAGTTCGGGCCCCAGACGACGTCGTGGCGGCCGATCCACCGGTCGACCAGCGGATGGTCGACTCGCTTCCACAGCTCGTGCAGCGGTCGCGCGGCCATCGGCCGGTCGGCCACCGCCACGGAGGCGGGGAGGAGGCCCGGCAGCCGCGACCGCCCCCGCCAGGTCACGGCGAACGCGGTCAGCGCCAGGTCGTCGCGCTCGGCCAGGCGCCGGACCATCTCGTCGGCGAAGACCCCGACGCCCGTGAGCGGGCCGAGCAGCGACGTGACGTCGACCGCGACCCGGCGGGCGGGGGGCGACACGGGGGGTTCAGCCGCGGGCGCCGGGCTGGTCGGGACGCGCGGTCACCTGCCGGACGACGGCGTCGAGCGAGCGGGCGAGCTGGCGGCGCTGCACCTGGACGTGCTGGAACCCGAGGATGCCTAGCCCGACGGCCGTGTAGAGCGTGTTCTCGACCCGCCGGGTGAGGTCGTCGACGGAGATCGCTTGCATGCAGGCCTCCCGGGTGCGGCGACGACCCTACACCGGTCTCGGGCCCCAGCCCGGGGGGTCCGCGGTCGGAGCGGGGGTCGGCGCTACGGTGCTCGCGTCGTGGAGCCGGAAGAGCACATCGCGCCGCCTCCCGTCGTGGCGGTGGTCGTCACCCACGATCCGCCGGCCGAACGGTTCGACGATCTCCTGGCCGCGCTCGCGGCCCAGGACTACCCCAACCTCGACGTCCTGGTGGTCGACACTGGCGATGCGGCCGTCGCGGCGCGGGTGGCCGAGATGCTCCCCGCGGCCGTGGTCCATCGGATGGAGGGCGACCCCGGCTTCGGGGCGGCCGCCAACAGCGTGTTCGACCTCGTGTCGGGGGCCGAGTTCTACATCTTCAGCCACGACGACGTGGCGCCCGACCCCGGCGCGGTGACCGCCCTGGTCGACGCGGCGCAGACCTGGGATGCCGACATCGTCGGCCCCAAGCTCGTGGACTGGGACGACGACCACCGGCTGCTGCAGTTCGGGCTGACGGTCGACCGTCTGGGGGTGGCGCTCCCCTACGTCGAGCACGGTGAGCGGGACCAGGGCCAGCACGACGGCCTGCGGGACGTGTTCGCCGTGCCGGGGGCGTTCACGCTGGTGCGCGAGTCGCGGTTCCGGGAGGTCGGCGGGTTCGACGAGGCCATCGACTTCCTGGGGGACGACCTCAGCCTGTCGTGGCGGACCCGGGTGGCGGGCGGGCGGGTGCTGGTCACCTCCGCGGCCCGGGTGCGCCACGCGGAGGCGTTCGCGACCCGGCCCGAGGGCGGCATGCGGCCGCGCCTCGCCGCACGCCACCGGCTCCGGGTGCTGCTGACCAGCTACCGGGCGGCGAGCCTGGTGACGATCGTGCCCCAGGCGCTGGTCCTTGCCGTGGCCGAGGCCGTCGGGGCGCTGATCACCGGGAGGCCCGGCCGCGCCCGGGCCGCGCTGGGGGCGTGGCCGTGGAACCTGGCCCGCCTGCCGTCGCTGCGCTCCGCCCGGGCGGCGGTGGCCGGGTTCCGGGCCGTGCCCGACGGCGCCGTGCGGCGCTACCAGGTCCGGGGCCTGGTCGGGCCCCGCCTGCAGCGGCTGCGGGTCGAGAGCGGCCGCCGCCGGGTGGCGGCGGTGCCCGAGCGCGGGCACATGGAGGTCGACCCGGCCGCCTGGTCGCCGGGCACCGCGGTGGTGGCGGCGACGCTGGCGGCCGTCCTGGTGTTCGGCTCCCGCCACCTCGTCACGCGGTCGGTGCCGGTGATCGGCGAGATGGTCGGCTTCGGGGGCGGCGCCGGCGACCTCGTGCGGCAGTGGTCGAGCGGGTGGCGGTCGGTGGGGGTCGGTGCGGCCGTCCCGCCGCCGCTGCTGGTCGGGGCCGCCGGCACGCTGACCGGACTGGTCGCGGGGCAGGCCGGGCTGGCCCGCACGCTGCTGACCGTCGGTCTGTTGCCGCTGGGGGTGGTGGGTGCGCACCGGATGGCCGCACCGCTCGGGTCGAAGCGCGCCCAGGTGGTGGCGGCCGTCGCCTACGCCGCCGTGCCGTTGCCCTACGACGCCCTGGCCGCGGGCCGGTGGTCTGCCCTGGGCGCCTACGCCGCGGCCCCGTGGCTGGTCGGCCGGCTGGCCCGGGCGTCGGCCGCCGCGCCCTTCACGCCCGGGCCCGGCGGGACCGCGGCACGGGCCAGCGCCCCGGGCCTGGGGCAGCACGTGGCCGCCACCGGCGCGGTCACCGCCCTGGCGGCGGTGCTCGTGCCCCAGGCGCCGCTGCTGGTGGTGCTGATGGGGGCCGCGCTGGCCGCCGGATGCCTGCTGACCGGCGCGCTACGGGCCTCGCTGCGCATCGCGCTGGCGGCCGCCGGCGGGGCGGCGCTGGCCGCGCTCGCGCACCTGCCGACCACGCTGCACCTGCTGGGGTCTCCCGCGGCTCGGGCCGCGTGGCTCGGCGGCGTGCAGGCCGAGCGGCTGTCCGGGCTCGACGTGCTGGCGTTGCGGACCGGGCCGGCGCTCGCCGGCTGGATCACCGCCGCCCTGCTGGGCGCGGCGGCCGTCCCGCTGCTGATCGGGCGGCGCTGGCGTCTCGGGTGGGCGGTCCGGGTCTGGTTGCTGGCCCTCGCATGTGGGGCTCTGGTCTGGGTCCGGGCGGACGGGGCGGTCTCGCTCCGGCTGCCCGACGCCGGCGTGCTGCTGGCTCCCGCCGCCGCAGGGCTCGCCCTGGCCGCCGCGCTGGGGTTGGCGGCCGTGGACCACGACGTCACGGGCCGCTCGTGGCGCTTCGGGATCCGGCGGATCGTCGTCGGGCTCGGCGTCCTGGCCCTGGTGGCGGCGGCCGCGCCGGCGGCGGCGGGGTCGGTCGACGGCCGGTGGTCGGCGCCGCGCGACGACTACGCCGGCCTGCTCGCGGCGTTGGAGCGGGACACCGCGGCCGCGTCGTCCCGGGTGCTGTGGGTCGGCGACCCGGACCTGGTGCCGGGGGGCCGGGCCTGGGAGCTCGGCGGCGGCCTGACCTACACGTCGGTGCCCGCCGCGGTCCCGGCGGTGGCCGACCTTTGGGCGGCGACCGGCGACACCGCCGGCGCCGCCGGGCTGGGCCGGGCGCTCGAGGCCGCGCGGCGCGGGCGGACGAGCCGGCTGGGCGAGCACCTGGCCCCGTTCGGCGTCGAGTATGTCGCCGTGCCCCGCCGGCTGGCTCCCTCCGCGCCGGGGGCGCTGTCGACCGCGCCGTCCGAGTTGCTCGGCGCGCTGGCCGAGCAGCTCGACCTCGCCCGCGTGCAGGTCGATCCCGGGCTCGTCGTCTACCGCAACGCCGCGTTCGACCCGGCCCGCGACGGCGGTGTGGGGCTGACCGGAGCGCGGGGCGGGGGCGCGTCCTCGCGTGCGGCGCTGGCCGCGCAGGTCGCCGTGTGGGTCGCGCTGGCCGCCGTGGCCGTGCGCATGCGCTTCGGCGCCCCGACCCGGACGCCACCGGGCGGCGGCGACCGACGCCCGGCGCCGGAACCCGGGTCGGAGCCGGTGGCCGGGTCGGCGGCGGATGCGTCGCCGCCCGCAGCCGAGGGCGCCGACGTGCGGGTGGCGATCGGGGTCGGGCAGTGAGCGAGCAGAGCGAGCGAACCATGAGCACAGTGGGGTACTCGGCACGCAGTGCCGATCGCTCATTGCGTGCATCCCGAAGGGTGCACCAGTGAGGGAGGCGGAGGAGCCGCCGGGTCCGGACGACCGGCCCGCCCATCGGCAGGGCGGCGGGTCGCGGCCGGCGCGCACCGGGTCCGACCGACGCGCCCTGGTCCTGCGCATCCCGCTCGTGGTCGGATTGGCGGCGCTGCTGGCCGGCGCCGTCGTCCTCGACCGCCGCGCCGACGACAGCGGCGACGCCGCCGTCGGGAGTGCGCCGGCGGCCGGGACCGCCCGGCTGATGCCGGCCGCCCGGCCCGACGCCGCGGGGTCGAGCACCTGGTACTGCGCGGCGGGCACCGCGGAGGCCGACGGCTTCGCCGACCACCGGGTGGCGATCGTCAACACGGGCGACGAGGCCCGGACGGCGAGCCTCACGATCGTGAGCGGCGCCATCCGGCCCCCCGCGGGGCCGGACGGTGGGGCCGCGGCGGCCGGCGCACCACCGGTGACCCGCGAGGTCGCCGTGCCCGCGGGCCAGCGGGTCGAGGTCCGGCTCGGCGACGTGGTGGCGGCCGGGCTGGCGGCGGCGGTGGTCGAGGTCGACGGCGGCGGCGTGGCGGTCGAGCACCAGGTCAGCGGGCCGCATGGCGAGGACGCGGGGCCGTGCGCCACCTTCGCCGGGTCGACCTGGCACCTGGCCTGGGGGGCCACCACCCGGGACGCCCGCGACGTCGTGGTGCTGTTCAACCCGTTCCCCAGCCCGGCGACGGTCGACGGCACCTTCGTCACCGAGGACGGCGGGCGGGAGCCGGTCCGCTTCCAGGGCTTCCCGGTCCCGGCGGGCGGGGTGGTCGGAGTGGACCTCGGCGACGACGTCACCCGGAGCCAGCAGGTGGCGGCGACGTTCCACGCCCGGACCGGCCGGATCGTGGTCGAACGGCTCCAGCAGTTCGACGGCAGCCTCGGCACCGAGGGTCTGTCCCTCGACCTGGCCGTGCCGTCGGCGGGCACGACCTGGGTGTTCGCCGACGGGGAGGCCACGGTGCCCGCGCCGGTCCCGCCCCCGCCGGGCCAGGAGGACGAGGCCGCACCTGCCGCCGCCGGCGACGAGGACGGGCAGGCCAGCAGCGAGAAGATCGTCGTCTACAACCCGAGCCGCGACCGGGCCCTGGTCGAGGTGCGGGTGTTGCCCGGCGGCGAGGCTCCGGGGCCGGCGCCCCAGCCGTTCCGGCTGAACGTGCCCGCCGGTGCCTACGAGGTGATCGACTACGGCGACCAGGCGCGCATCGCGGCGGGCGAGCCCCACACGACGGTCGTGCACGTGACCAACGGGACGGGGGTCGTGGCCCAGCGGGTCACGGCCGACGCAGGACCGCGGCCGTCGCGCCGCCGACCGCCGACCGGCGAGGTGACGGCGGCGCCGGGCGCCCGCCTGGCCGCGCCGACCTGGACGTTCCCCTCCGTCGCCGCCGGGGAGGGCGAGACGGCGGTGTTCGTGGTGTTCAACCCCGACCCGACGGAGGCGGTCCGGGTGCGTCTGGACGTGCCGGGACCGGGCCGCGACCGGGACGGCGAGGGCGGATCCGCCCAGGTGCCGCCCGGCGGTCGCGTGGCCCTCGACGCACCGACCGGCGCCGACGCCGCCGGCGTGGTGGTGACAGCAGGGGGCCCGGTGGTGGCCGAGCGCGTCGTGCGGGCCGCGGACGGGCGGCGCGAGGCTCTCGCCCCCGGCGTGCCGTTGCTCACCGGCGGCGAGGCGCTCGACACGCTCGCCGCCGCCGGCCGCCTCGCCGGCGCCGGCTAGAGGGACCCGGCGACGTCGGCTGGCCGCCGGGCCGGGCCGGCGCGACGATCGGGGCGATGGAACGGCTCGTGCTCGTGGCGGTGCTGGTGGTGGCGGCCGTCGCCGCCGCATGGGTGATCGACCGCCGCCGGCGGCCCGCGGCGCCGACGGTGGCCGGACATGTCCTGCCCTCCCGGGTCGAGCGCCGCGACTTCATGGCGCCGGAGGCGCCGTGGCTGGTGGCCGTGTTCACGTCGGCCTCGTGCGAATCGTGCGCCGGGGTGTGGGAGCGGGCGCGGCACCTCGCCAGCGGGCAGGTCGCGGTGCAGGAGGTCGAGGTCTCGGCCGCCCGGTCCCTGCACGAGCGCTACGCGATCACGGCCGTGCCCGCCGTCGTGGTCGCCGACGCCGCGGGCGACGTCCGGGCCACGTTCCTCGGTCCGGTCACCGCCACCGACCTGTGGGCCACGGTGGCCGAGCTGCGGGAGCCGGGAACGCTGCCGGCCACCGGCTGTGCGCACGGGGTCGACGAGCCCGTTCCCCCGTTCTGACAGCGCTCAGTGCCGTGGCGGCGAGGTTCCGCTGTCGGAACGGGCCGCCGCCGGCCGCCCCGAACTAGGTCGGCGGGGCCGGGGGCGGCGGCAGCGGGGGGTGGGAGCCGCCCGTGAGCGCGTCGCTCGGCTCGGGGGTCGGTGCGTCGGGGCCTCGGCCGGGGCCGAGGTCGACGCCGCGGCCGCTCACGCGGTCCTCCACCCGGTCCGTCGGGCCGCCGCCGTTGCCGGCCGGCGACGTGCCGGCGGCGAGTGCGATCAGCCGGGTGACCTCGGCGCCGTCGATGGTCTCCCGCTCCAGCAGGGCCCGTGCGACCAGGTCGAGGCCGTTGCGGTGCTGGCGCAGCACGCCCCGGCAGCGGTCCTCCTGCTCGCGCAGGATGCGCTGGACCTCTTCGTCGATCACCCGGGCGGTCTCGTCGGAGTAGTCCCTCGTGTGGATCAGGTCCTCGCCCAGGAACACCTGGCCGTTCGACCCCCAGGCCATCGGCCCCACCCGCGACGACATGCCCCATTCGCTGACCATCTTGCGGGCCAGTTCGGTCGAGCCGACCAGGTCGTTGTTGGCGCCGGTCGAGATCACGCCGAAGACCAGCTCCTCGGAGCAGCGGCCGCCCATGCGGACCACGAGGCTGTCCTCGATGTAGTCCTGGCGGTAGATGTGGCGCTCGTCCACGGGGAGTTGCTGGGTCACACCCAGCGCCATGCCGATCGGCAGGATCGTCACCTTGTGGACCGGGTCGGCGTGGGGGAGCACCGCCGCGCAGACCGCGTGCCCGGCCTCGTGGTAGGCGATGACCTCCTTTTCGGCCTCGGACAGCGCCATCGATTCGCGCCGCTGGCCCATCAGCACCCGGTCGCGGGCCTGCTCGAAGTCGGCGTTGCGGATCTCCTCCTGGCCCGCCCGCACCGCGAACAGCGCCGCCTCGTTGACGAGGTTGGCCAGGTCGGCGCCGCTCATGCCCGGCGTGCCCCGGGCCACCACGTTGAGGTCGACGTCGGCGGCCAGACGCTTGGACTTGGCGTGGACCGCCAGGATCGCCCGCCGCTCGTCGAGCTCGGGCAGCGGGACCACGACCTGGCGGTCGAAGCGGCCCGGGCGCAGCAGGGCGGAGTCGAGGATGTCCGGCCGGTTGGTGGCCGCCATCATCACGATGCCCTCGGTGGCCTCGAAGCCGTCCATCTCGGACAGCATCTGGTTGAGGGTCTGCTCGCGCTCGTCGTGGCCGCCGCCGAGGCCGGCGCCCCGCTTGCGGCCGATCGAGTCGATCTCGTCGACGAAGATGATGGCCCGGCCCAGCTTGCGGGCGCTCTGGAAGAGGTCGCGCACCCGGCTGGCGCCGACGCCCACGAACATCTCCATGAAGTCGGAGCCCGTCACCGACAGGAACGGCACGCCGGCCTCGCCCGCCACCGCCCGGGCGATGAGGGTCTTGCCGGTGCCCGGGGGGCCGACCAGCAGGACGCCCTTGGGGATGCGGGCGCCGATCTCCGCGAAGCGCTCGGGGTACTTGAGGAAGTCGACCACCTCGGTGATCTCCTGCTTGACCCCGTCGTAGCCCGCGACGTCGGCGAACGTCGTGCCCGGCCGCTCGGTCGAGTACGTCTTGGCCCGGCTGCGGCCGATGGACATGATGCCGCCCATCTGGCTCTGCGCCCGGCGCTGGAGGAACCAGAAGATGCCGACGAACAGGGCGACCGGGATGAGCAGCGGCGCCAGCGCCTCGAGGAGACCCGGCTGGGGGTTCTCGAAGGTGACCTCGACGTCGTGCTCGCGGAACAGCGCCATGTCCTCCTCGGTGGGCGTGTTGGCACCGTGCGAGCTGAACTCCTCGCCGTTCTTCAGCTTGCCGGTGATGGAGCCGCCGTTGTTGGACCAGGTGATCGACTCGACCTTGTCCGCCGCGACCTGCGACTGCAGCTCGGTGTAGGCGATCTCGTTGCCCTTGTCGCGGGGGATGAGCGACGGGAGGAGGAAGATCGACAGCACCGCGGCGGCCAGCACCCAGATCGCCCACCGGGGCATCTGCTGCTCGCGCCCGCCCGTGCCCTGCCCGCGCTGCGGGCGCCCGGAGGGCGGGGGCGGCGGCGGGGGAGGCGGCTGACTCATGGAGGACAGGATACGGGCGGATCGCGAGCCTCATGCCATCGGCGTGCCGTGGCGCTTACCACACGATCCGTCATGGACCCGGGAACATCCGCGGGCACCGGCCTGTCGCGCGGCTCCGGTAGCTTGTCCGCCCGTGATCCGAGCCTGCGCCCGCCCCGGCTGCGGGGACGCCGCCACGGCGACGTTCGTGTACGACTACCAGGAGCGCACCACCTGGCTGGACCGCCTCGCGGGCGAGCGCCACCCGATGGCGTACGACTTGTGCACCGCGCATGCCGACGCGTTCAGCGTGCCCCGCGGCTGGCGGCTGATCGACCGGCGCGCGGGCCACGCGATCCGGCCCGAGCTGGCCTCGTAGAGTGTGCGTCTTCGGCGCGGAGGGGGCGGGCACGTAGCCTGGGGCGGTGGCCGAGCCGAACCAGACCGCGACCGCGCTCGACGAGGCCGTGCCGCCGCGCTGGGGACTCGGCGACGTCCTGCTCGGCCTGGCGGTGGCGGTCGTCGGTAGCGGGCTCACCTCGGCGCTGGCCCTCGCCGCCAGCGACACCCCCGCCGACCAGGCCGACCAGCTGCCCCTCGCCTGGCTGGCGGTCGCCCAGCTCGGCCTCTGGTTCGGCCTCCTCGGCGCCCCCTGGCTCGCCGCCCGGTACAAGGGCAGCGGCATGCGGGCCGACTTCGGGCTCGACGCGCGGTGGGCCGACGTGCCCGTCGGCGTCGTCTGCGGGCTGATCGCCCAGGTCGCCATCGTCTTCATCATCTACCTGCCCATCCAGCTACTCACCGACGTCACCGCCAAGGACATCTCCGAGCCGGCGCAGAACCTGACCGACCGGGCCGCCGGGCCGCTCGGGGTGATCCTGCTGGTGATGATCGTCGGCATCGGCGCCCCGATCGTCGAGGAGATCTTCTACCGCGGCCTGGCCCAGCGGTCGCTCATCCGCCGGTTCGGCCCGGTGTGGGGCATCGCGCTCGCCTCGGTGCTGTTCGCGGCCACCCACCTCGAGCTGCTCCAGTTCCCGGCGCTGGTGGCGGCGGGCGCCGTGTTCGGCGTCCTCGCCTACCGCTTCGACCGGTTGGGACCCGCGATCTTCGCCCACATGGTCTTCAACATGACAGCCGTCGTGGCGCTGCTGAGCTGACCGTGGCGCGCAGCATCGACGTCAGCGAGCTACCGGTCGAGGCCGGCGCCCCGCCCGGACCGGCCGGCTGGGGCGCGGCGGGCGACGGCGGCAACGGTGCCGCCGACGCCGGGGACGACGAGCGCGAGGCGGCGCGCGCCGACCAGCAGCGGGTGCTGCGGCTGGTCGTCGACGTGCTGGTGGTGGGTGCGTGCGTCGCCTTCGTCCTCTGGCACCTCCAGGCCGGCCTGCTCGTCCAGGACTCGACCCCCGCCGGCGGCGACATGGGCGCCCACGTGTGGGGCCCGGCCTACCTGCGCGACCACCTGCTGCCCCACGGGCAGGTCGCGGGATGGACGCCCGACTGGTACGCCGGGTTCCCCGCGTACCAGTTCTACATGGTGCTGCCGTCGCTCCTGATCGTGCTGCTCAACGCCGGCGTGCACGGCTGGGGCGCCCTGGTTCCGGCGGCGGCCGCCGCCGCTCTCGGCGGCGTGGCGGTCGTGCGCCGGCACGACCGACGGGTCCGCATCGCCGCGCTCGTGGGTGCCGGCCTGGCGCTGGCGTGCGTCGGCCTGCCGTATGGGGTCGCGTTCAAGCTCGTGTCGGTGAGCGGCGTCGTGACGCTGCCGGTGTCGGCCTACGCGTTCGGCCGCCTCTCGGGGCTGCGCTACCCGACCCCGGCGGTGCTGGCGGTCGCCACGCTGCCGTTCCTCTTCTACCGGGGCTTCACGATCTACGGCGGCAACATCCCCTCGACGCTGGCCGGCGAGTTCGCGTTCTCGATGTCGCTCAGCCTGGCGCTCGTCTACCTGGGCGTGGTGTTCCGCGGCCTGGAGACCGGCCGCTACCGCGCGCTCGGGGCCGTGCTGCTGGCGCTGACCGGCCTGTGCCACCTCATCCCGGCGTTCTTCGCCCTCGGCTGCACCGCGATCATCCTGCTGCTCCGCTTCCGCCGGTCGTCCTCGCCGGCGTCCCGCTGGGCACCGCTGGTCGGGGGCGGCGCCGTCCTGGCGCTCGCCGGGGTCGCCCTCGGCGCTCCCGGCGACACCTTGGGCACGCTCGTCGCCGTGCTCGGCCTGGCGGCGGCCGCGGGCGGGCTGTGGCTGGCGTCCGACAGCGTGCGCTGGCTGACGCCCACGCTGCTGGTGGGCGGGCTGCTGTCGGCCTGGTGGATCGGGCCGTTCTACCTGCGCAGCACCTACCTCAACGACATGGGCTGGGAGAAGCTGCCCTACACCAACGCGGACCCGCCCCAGACCATCTGGCAGTACCTGTTCCCGACCAAGACGCCCGACATCGACCTGCGGTGGGCGTTCGCGCTGGCGCTCGTCGGCGCCGGCATCAGCGTGGCGCTGTGGCTGCGGCCCGGCATCTTCCTGCTGCTCGCCGCGGTGGCGGGGGGCGTGGCGTTCGTGGTGATGCCCGAGGGCCGGCTGTGGAACGGCCGGCTGCTGCCGTTCTTCTACCTGAGCGTGATCCTGCTCGCCGGGCTGGCGGTGTCGGAGACCTCCCGCACGATCATGCAGATCGTGCGGGACGGCCGGGCGGGTCCGGTGGGCACCGGCACACCGATCCTGCTTCTGACGCTGGCCGCCACGGTGCTGTTCGTCGGCGTCCCGCTCGGGCAGCTCCCCTTCACCCAGCACCTCGAGGGCGCCAACGCGTGGCCTCGCGGCTTCCCGTTCCAGATGCACGCCTCGCCGGTCAGCTTCGTGCCGTCGTGGGCCCGCTGGAACTACAGCGGCTACGAGGGCAAGGACGCCTACCGCGAGTACCG
This sequence comes from uncultured Acidimicrobiales bacterium, assembly GCA_963830865.1. Classification (GTDB taxonomy): domain Bacteria; phylum Actinomycetota; class Acidimicrobiia; order Acidimicrobiales; family VFJN01; genus ZC4RG19. Next base: position 1,051,634 of record CAWHNU010000009.1, read on the forward strand.
CGACATCGTCGAGACGATGCGCCAGGTCGGCGAGGACGAGGGCTGCGGGCGGGCCTTCTGGGAGTACGAGAAGGAGCTCGACCGCTACGGCACCCCGATGGCGCTCATGCTGCTGCCCCATTGGACCGACGGCTGCATCGGCTCGATGGAGGGCCTGTACTTCGAGGCGTCGGCCACGACGCCGTACCACTTCATCATGCAGGACGAGCTGTCCACGGCCCCGAGCCGGGCCCAGCGGGACATGCCGTACGACGGCTTCGACATGACCAAGGGCGTCGGCCACCTGCAGATGATGGGCGTGAAGTACTACATGGCGACCTCGGAGAACGCCGTCAACCAGGCGCGCCAGCAGCCCGAGCTGCGGGAGGTCGCCCGCTCGGGCCCGTGGGTCGTGTTCGAGGTCGCCGACAGCGAGCTGGTCACGCCGGTGGCCAACGAGCCCGCCGTCGTCGAGGGCATCGACGACACGCAGCGGCTGTGGCTGGAGGAGCCCCGCGACGCCTCCGGGCGCTTCGACGGGCCCTCGGTCCGGTGGTTCAAGGACGCGACCGCCTGGGGCGTGCCGCTGGCGTCGTCGGGGCCCGACTCGTGGCAGCGCGTGAGGGTCGGCGAGCTGCCCGAGGCCCGGCCCGTGCCCGACGTCGAGGTCAGCAACGTCGAGACGGGCGACGAGGGCATCAGCTTCGACGTCGACCAGGTCGGGACGCCCGTGCTGGTCAAGGCCTCGTACTTCCCCAACTGGACGGCGTCGGGGGCCGAGGGCCCCTACCGGGTCGCCCCCAACCTGATGGTCGTGGTGCCCACCGACACCCATGTGTCGCTGACCTACGGCCGCACCGGGGTCGAGTACCTGTCGTACACGCTCACGCTCCTCGGTCTGGTCGGGCTCGTGCTGCTGATCCGCCGGCCGGTGATGCGGTTCTCCGGCGACGAGGCGCGGGCCGCGGCGGCCGAGGCGAGCGGACACGGTCCGTACGGGCCGGAGGACGCCCCCGCCTGGGCGCACGGGCCGTGGACGCCGGGGACGTGGTGGCCGGAGGACGCGGCGAACGCACCGCCCCCGGTGGGCGCGCCCGCGCCGGGGCCGCCCGGCCAGGAGACGTGACCGGGCGCCTCCGCCGGCTCGCCGTCGTGGCGCTGGTGCCGACGCTGGTCGACATCGGCCTGCTGGTGCTCCTGCGCCAGCAGCTCGGCTGGATCCTGGTCGTGGCGGACCTGGTGGCGATCGCCGCGGCGAGCATCGTGTCCTACCTGCTGCACCGGCGGGTCACGTTCCGGAGCGACCCCTACGTCCGCTGGGTGGAGGTGCCGCCCGCCTTCGTCGGGATCGCGGTCGTGGCGGCGCTGGTCGACGTCGTGGTCCTGCGGGCCCTGTTCGCCGGCACCGGGTTCACCTCGACGCGGGCGCTGGTCGAGGCCAAGATCGTGGCGCTCGTGGCGGCCGGGGCCGTCCGCCTCGTGGGCTACCGCTGGGCGCTGTTGGGTGAGCTGACCCGCGCCCGGCTGGTGCGGTGGTCCCGCCCGGACCCGCCCGGCGACCTGCGCCTCAGCGTGGTCGTGCCGGCCTACGGCGAGGCCGACCGCATCGGCGACACCGTGCGCCGGCTGGCGGACCACCTGGCGGACGTCGCCGCGGACGGCGGCATCGAGATCGTGGTCGTCGACGACGGCTCGCCGGACGCCACCGCCGACGCCGCACTGGCGGCCGGGGCGGCGCAGGTGGTCGTCCAGCCCCGCAACCGGGGCAAGGGCGCGGCGGTGCGGGCCGGGGTCGCCGCCGCCCGCGGGCGCACGGTCGTGTTCACCGACGCCGACCTCGCCTACGGGCCCGACCAGGTCCGGCCGGTGCTCGCCGCGATCGAGGACGGCTGGGACGTGGCGATCGGCGACCGCCGCCACCCCTCCTCGACCACGCTGGCGCCTCCATCGCAGCTGCGGGCCTGGGGCAGCCGCGCCATCAACTGGTGGGGTTACGCGGTGCTCCTCGGCAGCTTCCGGGACACCCAGTGCGGCCTGAAGGGGTTCCGGTCGGACGTCGCCCGGTTCCTGGCCGACCGGGCCAGGGTCGACGGCTTCGCGTTCGACATCGAGCTGCTCCACCTGGTCGAACGGCACCAGCTCTCGCTGCTGGAGGTGCCGGTGGCGGTGACCAACACGTCCCGCTCGACCGTGCGATTGGCCCGCGACACGGCCCGCCTCGCCACCGACCTGCTGCGGATCCGCCACTGGTCGGCGGTCGGCGCGTACGAGGCCGATGGCGACCTCCCGACCCTGTCCGCGCCGGAGCGCGCCCATCCCGGAACCCCCGGTCCGGTCCACTAGGTTTGGCCCCCCATGGCGGAGCTCGCGGATCTCGACGCCCTCTTCAAGGCCTACGACGTGCGCGGCACCGTCCCCGACCAGCTCGACGCCCCGCTGTGCAGCCGCATCGGGGCCGGCTTCGCCCGCTTCGTGCTCGACAACGGCGGGGCCGAGCGGGTGCTGCTGGCGCGGGACATGCGGCCGAGCGGCGTGCAGCTCGCCGCCGCCTTCGCCGCCGGGGTCCAGCGGATGGGGCTCGACGTGGTCGACCTCGGGCTGGCGTCCACCGACCTCGTGTACTTCGCCGCCGGCCACCTCGACGCCCCCGGGGCGATGTTCACGGCGTCGCACAACCCGGCCCAGTACAACGGCATCAAGCTGTGCCTGGCCGGCGCCCGGCCCGTCGGCGAGGACACGGGCCTGGGCGAGATCAAGCGCCACGCCGCGGTCGGGGTCGAGACGCCGCCCACCCCGCCCGGCCGGCTGGAGTCGCGGGACCTGCTCGACGCCTTCGCCGCCCACGTCCGCAGCTTCGTCGACGTCGCCGCCCTGGCCCCGCTGCGGGTGGTGGCCGACACCGCCAACGGCATGGGCGGCCTGGTCGTCCCCCGGGTGTTCGAGACGCTGCCGTTCGACCTGGAGATCCTCTACGGCGAGCTCGACGGCACGTTCCCCAACCACCCCGCCGACCCGATCCAGCCCGAGAACCTGCGCGACCTCCAGGCCCGGGTGCTGCGAGGTGGGGGCCGACGTGGGCCTGGCGTTCGACGGCGACGCCGACCGGGTGTTCCTGGTCGACGACCAGGGCGACCCGCTGTCCGGCTCGACGACCACCGCCATCGTGGCCAAGGGCATCCTCGAGCGCGAGCCCGGGGCCACGATCCTCTACAACCTCATCTGCTCGCGGGCCGTGCCCGAGGTCGTGCGCGAGAACGGCGGCACCCCGGTGCGCACCCGGGTCGGCCACTCGTTCGTCAAGGCGGTGATGGCCGAGACCGGCGCCGCCTTCGGGGGCGAGCACTCGGCCCACTACTACTTCCGCGACAACTTCCGGGCCGACTCGGGCAGCATCGCCGCGCTGGTGGTGCTGGAGCAGATCAGCAAGGCCGGCGTGCCGCTGTCGGCCCTGCGCAAGCCGTTCGACCGCTACGCCGCCTCCGGCGAGATCAACACCGCCGTGGCCGACCCCGCGGCCGTCATCGACCGGGTGGCCGAGGCCTTCGCCGCCTTCCCCCAGGACCGGGTGGACGGCCTCACGGTCGATGCCGGCGACTGGTGGTTCAACCTCCGGCCGTCGAACACCGAGCCGCTGCTTCGGCTCAACCTCGAAGCTCCCGACCCCGAGTCCTGCGCCGCGCACGTCGCGGAGGTGCGGGCGCTCATCACCTGACAGGGTTCAACGCCATGGCACTCGATCCCCAGCTCCTCGAGATCCTCGCCTGCCCGGAGGACAAGGGCCCGCTGCTCTACTTCGAGGACGAGGACGCCCTCTACAACCCCCGCCTCAAGCGGCGCTACGCGATCCGCGAGGACATCCCGATCATGCTGGTCGACGAGGCCGAGACCGTCGACGACGCCGAGCACGAGCGGCTGATGGCCAAGGCCGAGGCGCAGGGCATCACGCCCACGTTCGAGGGCTGACCCCACCGATGGCCCCGGACCTGCTCGACAGCCTCGACATGTTCGGGCTCGCGGCCCGGTTCCCCGAGCAGGTGGCCGCAGCGGCCGTCACGGCGCGGACGGTCGAGGGCCTCCCGCCCGGCGACAGCATCGACAACGTGGTCGTGCTGGGCGTGGGCGCGAGCGGCACCGCGGGCGACGTGCTGGCCGCCATCGCGGGCCCGTTCGTGCCGGTCCCCCTGGTCGTGGCCAAGGGCTATGCGCCGCCGGCGTTCGTGGGCCCAGGGACGCTGTGCTTCGCGGTGTCGTGGTCGGGCGACACCGAGGAGACCCTCGAGGTCGGCCCAGGCGGCCGCAGCGGCGGGCGCCCGCATGGTCGTCGTGTCCCGCGGCGGTGAGCTGACCCAGCTGGCCCGGTCCTGGCAGGCGCCCCTGGTGCCGGTGCCCGACGACATCCCCACGGCCCGGGGCGCGCTCGGGGCCCTGGCGGTGCCGCTGATCGTGCTGCTCGAACGGGTCGGCCTGTTCCCGGGGGCGTCCGGGTGGGTCGACGCCGCCGTCGAGCAGCTGGAGGTGCGGCGCGACGCCGTGACCGCGGGCGGGGGTGCGGCGGCGATCGCCCGCACGATCGGGCGCACGATCCCGCTCGTCATCGGGGCAGGCCCGCTCGGCGGGGTGGCGGCCTGGCGGTGGAAGACCCAGGTCAACGAGAACGCCAAGGCCCCGGCGTTCGCGGCGACGGTCCCGGAGCTGTGCCACAACGAGGTCGCGGGCTGGGGCCAGCACGGCGACGTCACCCGCCAGGTCTTCACGCTCGTCGAGCTGCGCCACGACGAGGAGCACCCCCAGGAGCTGGTGCGGTTCGAGCAGGTGCGGGAGATGCTGGCCGAGGTGGTCCACGACGTGATCGAGGTGCGGGCGCTGGGCAACGGGTCGCTCGCCCAGCTGTTCGACCTGGTGCTGCTGGGCGACGTCGTGTCGCTGCACCTGGCGGCCCAGGAGGGGATCGACCCCGGCCCTGTCCCGGCGACGGCGGGGATGCGCGGATGAGCGAGCACACACGAGAGGATCATCAGAACCGTGACGGATGAGCGAGCGCGACGTGCTCAAGCACCCGCCGGAGGAGTACAGCGAGACGCGGCCCTGGGGCCGCTTCCGGCGCCTGGTGCACGACGAGCCGTGCACGGTCAAGATCATCACGGTGGTGCCCGGCGAGCGGCTGTCGCTGCAGAGCCACCGCCTGCGGTCCGAGCTGTGGGTGTTCCTCGACCCCGGCGGCATCGTCGAGATCGACGGCGACGAGCGGCGCCCGGCCCCCGAGGACACGGCGTTCATCGCCTGCGGCGCCCGCCACCGGCTGGCGGCTGCGGCCGACGCCCCCGGGCCCGTCCGAGTGCTGGAGATGGGCTTCGGCACCTTCGACGAGGACGACATCGTCCGCTACGACGACCAGTACGGCCGCGCCTGACTTACCTCACGGGTAGGGGCCCCGGCGACGTTGTCGTGCCACGATGGTCGGAACGACGCCCGAGGGGGACGACATGACCGCCGACGCCACCCGCACCGCCTTCCGGACCTGCCCGCTGTGCGAGGCGGGCTGCGGGCTGGAGGTCGGCCTCGCGCCGGACGGGAACGGTGGCGAGCGGGTGACCCGCATCCGGGGCGACCGCGAGGACGTGTTCAGCCACGGCTTCATCTGCCCCAAGGGCTCGACGCTCAAGCAGCTCCAGGAGGACCCCGACTGGCGGCGCCGGCCCCTCGTGCGGCGGGACGGGCGGTTGGTCGAGGTCAGCTGGGACGAGGCGTTCGCCGAGATCGAGCGGCGGCTGATGCCGATCGTCGAGGAGCACGGGCGCGACGCCGCCGCCATCTACCTCGGCAACCCCAACGCCCACTCGCTCTCGGGCATGCTGTACCTGCGGCCGCTGATCAAGGCACTGGGCACCACCAACGTGTTCTCGGCCAGCACCGTCGACCAGCGGCCCAAGGAGGTGTCGTCGGCGCTGATGTTCGGCGGGGCGCTGACGGTCCCGGTGCCCGACGTCGACCGCACCGACTTCCTCCTGATCCTCGGCGCCAACCCGTACGCGTCCAACGGCAGCCTGGCCACCGCGCCCGACTGGCCGGGGCGCATCGAGGCGATGCTCGCCCGGGGCGGCACGCTGGTCGTGGTCGACCCCCGCCGCAGCCGCACCGCCGAGGTCGCGTCCCGGCACCTGGCGATCCGCCCCGGCGCCGACGCGTTCCTGCTGATGGCGCTGGTCAACGTGCTGGCCGCCGAGGGCCTGGTCGACGCCGGGGCGGCGGGGGAGTACCTCGCCGGGGTCGACGAGGTGCTCGCGCTGGCCGCGCCGTTCACGCCCGAGGCCACCGCGGACCTCACCGGGCTCGACGCCGGGGACGTCCGGGCGCTGGCCCGCGACCTGGCGGCCGCGCCGAGCGCCTGCGTGTACGGCCGGATCGGCACCACGACGGCCCGGTTCGGCACGCTCACGTCGTGGCTGGTCGACGTGGTCAACGCGCTGACCGGCAACCTCGACCGCCCGGGCGGCGCCATGTTCTCCCGGCCGGCGGCCGGCGGCGCCAACACCCGCGGCACGCCGCGCGTCGGGCGCGGCGTCCGGCTCCACCGGCGTCACAGCCGGGTGCGGGGCGTCGGCGAGACGCTCGGCGAGCTGCCGGTGGCGTGCCTGGCCGAGGAGATCGACACGCCGGGCGAGGGCCAGGTCCGGGCGCTGGTGACGGTGGCCGGCAACCCGGTGGTGTCGACGCCCAACGCCGCCCGGCTGGACGCCGCGCTGGCGTCGCTGGACTTCTACGTGGCGATCGACCCGTACGTGAACGAGACCACCCGCCACGCAGACGTGGTCCTGCCGCCGCCCACCGCCGCTCCAGAAGAGCCACTACGACATCGCGCTGCTCCAACTGGGCCTGCGCAACGTGGCCAACTACAGCCCGGCCGTGCTGCCGCTGGAGGACGGCCAGATGGACGAGTGGCAGATCCTCGCCCGCCTCGCCCTGCTGGTCCAGGGGTTCGGCGCGGACGGCGACCCCGACGCGCTGGACGACGTCATGGTGCGCTCGCTGGCCGCCAGCGCGGTGGGCGACGAGACCGGGCCGCTGCACGGGCGCGACGCCGACGAGGTCGTCGCCACCCTCGGCGATCGCACGGGCCCCGAGCGGCTGCTCGACCTCATGCTGCGCACCGGCCCCTACGGCGACGCCCTCGGCTCGGTGCCGGGCGGCCTCAGCCTCGACCTGCTGGAGGCCAACCCCCACGGCGTCGACCTCGGCCCGCTGGAGCCGCGGCTGCCCGACGTGCTGCGCACGCCCTCGGGCATGGTCGAGCTGGCGCCCGAGCCGATCGTCGCCGACGTCGACCGCCTGCGGGCCGAGCTGGATGCGCCGGCCTCGGCCGACGGCGTGATGACGCTGGTGGGCCGGCGAGACCTGCGGTCGAACAACTCGTGGATGCACAACGTCGAGGTGCTGGTGAAGGGCCGGCCCCGCTGCACGCTGCACGTCCACCCCGACGACGCCACCCGGCTCGGCCTGGCCGACGGGGCCGAGGCCGCGGTGTCGTCCCGCACGGGCTCGCTCACGATCCCGGTCGAGGTCACCGACGCCATCCGCCCGGGCGTGGTCAGCATCCCCCACGGCTGGGGCCACGACGTCGACGGCGTGGAGCTGGGCGTGGCGCGCCGCCACGCGGGCGTCAACTCCAACCTGCTGGCCGACGAGGAGCTGATCGAGCCGCTGTCGGGGACCGCGGTGCTCAACGGCATCCCCGTCAGCGTCGTGCCTGCCTAGGGCTTTTGTCCCGGAAGTGGTCGCCCTGGCGACCACTTCCGGGACAGAACGCGAGAACGGGGCCCTAGGCGTCGGCCACCTCGACCACCCGGCCGGCATCGAGGACGACCACCCGGTCGGCCCGGTCGAGCACATGGGCGCGGTGGCTGACCAGCAGCGCGGTCTCGAACCCGCCGCCGGCCACCCGGTCCCACACCCGGGCCTCGGTCTCGACGTCGAGCGCGCTCGACAGGTCGTCCACGACCAGCAGCTCGGGCCGCCGGACCAGCGCCCGGGCCGCACCGGCGCGCTGGATCTGGCCGCCGGACAGCCGCAGGCCCCGGGGACCGATGACCGTGGCGGTCCCGTCGGGCATGGCCTCGAGGTCCTCGTCGAGGCAGGTGAGCCAGAGTGCGTCGGCCAGCCCGTCGGCCGGCTCGCCCAACAGCACCGTGTCGGCCAGTGCCTCGCTGAACAGGCGCGGCACCTGGGGCAGGTAGGCCACCCGGGGCGGGACCATCACCGTCGACGGGTCGGCCACGGCCGCGCCGTTCCACCGGACCGTGCCGGCGTCCACCGCGACGAGGCCCAACAGGGCGCGCAGCAGCGTGGTCTTCCCGGCGCCGACCGGCCCGGTGATCACGACCAGCTCGCCCCGCCCGATCACCAGGTCGACGCCCTCGATGCCCCGACCCGAGCCGGGGTGGGCCACGGTCAGCCCGTCGGCCCGCAGCTCGCGCAGCCGTCCGCCCGGCCCGGCTCCGCCGGCGCGGTCCGGTGGCGCCAGCGGGGGCGGCCCGTGGCGCAGCCACGTGCGCACCGGTCCGACCACGGCCGGCCGGGACGGGGCCGGCAGCAGCTCGGCCAGCCGGTCGGCCGACACGTCGGCCTGGCGGTGGTAGACGCCGGCCCGGCCCGCCCACTTGGGCAGGTCCGCGATGATCGCCGCGTAGGCGGCGAACAGGCCCAGGTCGCCGACGGTGAGCCCGCCGTTGGTGAAGCTGCTCGCCGCGACCACCAGCGCGATGCCGGCCGCCACCTCGCCGGTGCCGTAGCCCAGCGACCGCACGACCTCGGCGCCGACCTGGTCGCGCCGCCCGAGGACGGCCCGGGATGCGTTCAGCGCCGCGAACCGCCCGGCGACGGCCCGCTCGGCCCCGCCGGCCTGGACGGCCAGCACCGCGCCGAACGTGTCGCCGATGAAGCCGGTGACCCGGCCGGTGGCCTCGCGGGCCTGGCGCCGCCACACCCGCAGCCGGGGGCCGAGCCACGACGTGAGCCCGACCGCCAACCCCACCGGCACGACGACGGCCACGGCGACCCACGCGTCGATCGACAGCAGCACGACGAGCGCCACCGACCCGGCGATCATGGCCCCCGACAGGTCGAGCCAGACGTCGAGGACCAGCGCCAGGTCCTGGACGTCGTCGCGGAACCGGCTCACGGCCTCGCCGGGCGAGCCGGGCAGCCGGCCGGTGGCCGGGCCCGGGTCGGCGACCAGCGACCGCAGCAGGTTCACCCGGGGCACGGTCTGCCAGCCGACCCAGCAGCCGTGCCACTGCACGGCGACCGGGATCAGCATGCTCCAGCGGGCGGCCTCGATCCCCACGACCGCGGCGAGCAGCGCCCAGGGCGCGCCGGCGGCCGGGTCGGCGACCCGGTCGAGCACGACCTTCACCAGCAGGCCGGTCAGCAGCGGGACGCAGTAGAAGACGACCCAGCCGAGCCAGCAGAGCGTCCACGCGACCGGCTCGTTGCGCGCCAGCCGCCAGGCGACCCGGACGATCCCGACGGGGCGGCCGCCGGTCACCGCGGTCATGCCGTCGCCTCCTCGGGCACGAGCCCCGTCGCGCCCGACGCCACCAGCAGGCGGGCATAGCGGCCGCCCGGGCGCACGGCGAGCGCGGCGCGGGGGCCGTGCTCGACCAGATGGCCGCGGTCGAGCACCGCGATCTCGTCCATCTCGGCCAGGGTGTCGAGGCGGTGGGCGATGACGACGGCGGTCCGCCCGTCCAGCAACGACCGCATGGCGGCGGCGATGCGCGCCTCGGTGTCGGGATCGAGCCGGCTGGACGCCTCGTCCAGCACGACGAGGTCGGGGTCGGCCAGGAACGCACGGGCGAACGCCACCAACTGGCCCTCGCCGGCCGACAGGCCGCCGCCGCCCTCGATCGGCGTGTCGAGCCCGTCGGCGAGGCCCGCCGCCCAGGGCCCGAGGCCAACCCGGTCGAGGACCGAGCGCAGCTCGCCGTCGCCGGCCGGGTGCGCCCCGAACAGCGTCAGGTTGTCGCGCAGCGAGGCGCGGAACAGGTCCACGTCCTGGGTCACGACCGCGACCCGGCGGCGCAGGGCGGCGACCTGCAGGTCGCGCACGTCGACCCCGCCGACGCGGACCGCGCCGGCATCGACGTCCCAGAACCTGGCCAGCAGCCGCCCGACGGTCGTCTTGCCGCTGCCCGTCCGGCCGACCAGGCCGAGGTGGGTGCCCGGGGCCAGGTGGAGGTCGACGCCGGCCACGGCGGCGCGGCGGCTGTCGTACGCGAACGTCACGCCGTCGAGGTCGACCGCCAGCGGCCCGGCCGGCAGCCCCCGGCCGTCGTCGGGGCCGTCGACGACCGCCGGCTCGGTGGCGAGCAGTGTCGAGGCCCGGCGGGCGCCGGCCATCGCCTTCTGGAACTGCTTGAACTGCTCGGCGATCTGCTCCAGGGGCCGCCGCAGCATGTCGCCGTAGCGGTAGAGCGCCAGGACCGCGCCGACCGTGATCACGCCCCGCTGCTGCAGGACGATGCCCGCGGCCAGCGTGACGGCCGTGCCGGCGGCGAACACGATCGCCGCGATGGCATACGCGCTGTCGCCCCGCAGCGAGGCGTAGCGGGCGGCCGCCCACGACCGGGCGCTGTGGGCGTGGAGCCGGTGCACCGCGTAGTCGCCCGCGCCGTTGGCCCGGAGGTCCTCCAGGCCGCCGAGCCGCTCCTCCAGGTCGCCGTAGAGCACGGCGTTGGCCTCGCGCTCGGCCTCGCGGGCGCTGACGGCGGCCAGGCGCAGGCGGACCATCACCGCCGCGCCGACGGCGGCGGTCGCGGTCAGGGCGGCGCCCGTCCACGGGTCGATCACGGTGGCGACGACGAGCATGCCCACGATCAGCACCGCGTTGCCGGTCGCCCGCACGGCGATGTCGGCGAAGAACAGGGCCATCGACTCGACGTCGCCGTCGATCCGCTCGATGAGCTGCCCGGGCGAGTGGCGGGCGTGCCAGGCCTGCTCCAGCCGCAGGGCGTGGGCCGCCAGCCGCTCGCGGAGCCGGTTGCCCGCCCGCCACGAGACCCGGGCCGACCACCAGACGGTGACCAGGTCCGCGAGCGCGGTGACGAGGGCGATCACGACGTAGACGCCGGCGAGCCGCGCCAGGTGTCCGGCGTCGGCCCCGGCCAGGGCGTCGTCGGCGAACTTTCCCAGCGTCAGCGGCAGCACCAGCCGCAGCGCCATCGCCCCGCTCAGGAGCGCGACGATGCCCGTGAGCTGCGCAGCCTCGGGACGCAGCGCGGTGGCGAGCAACCTCGTCGCCCGCCCGTCGGAGTGGGGGTTCTGGCGCGACACAGGGGTTGGCGACCTTAGGACCGCGGGCGGGTCTCCTCCGAGCGATTTTCGTAACCGGTCGGGGCCACTAGGCTGGACGGTCCTCGGGCTGACATGGGTGGTGCTGGATGCACCCAGCCCGGTGACGGACATCCCCGGCCGCGCGAACCCCGCCGGCCGGTTCGACCACGTCATCAGGGAGTACCCATGCCCACGCTCAACCCGGGCGACTTCAAGGTCGCCGACCTGTCCCTCGCCGGCTGGGGCCGCAAGGAGATCGACCTCGCCGAGGTCGAGATGCCCGGCCTGATGGCCCTGCGTGCCGAGTTCGCCGACGCCCGGCCGCTGGCCGGCGCCCGCATCATGGGCTCGCTGCACATGACCATCCAGACCGCGGTGCTGATCGAGACGCTGACGGTGCTCGGCGCCGACGTCCGCTGGGTGTCGTGCAACATCTTCTCGACCCAGGATCACGCGGCCGCCGCCGCGGTCGTCGGGCCGAACGGCACGCTGGACGCCCCCCAGGGCGTGCCCGTCTACGCCTGGAAGGGCGAGACGCTCGGGGAGTACTGGTGGTGCACCGACCAGGCGCTGCGCTGGCCCGACGGCGGCGGCCCCAACATGATCCTCGACGACGGCGGCGACGCCACGCTGCTGGTCCACAAGGGCGTCGAGTTCGAGAAGGCGGGCGCGGTGCCGGAGGGCACCGAGGACGACCCCGACGAGTGGCACGTCATCCTCGACCTGCTGCGCTCGACGATCGCCGAGCGCCCCGGCCGCTGGACCGAGACGGCGGCGGCCATCAAGGGCGTCACCGAGGAGACCACCACCGGCGTCCACCGCCTCTATCAGATGTTCGAGGCCGGCCAGCTGCTGTTCCCGGCCATCAACGTCAACGACTCGGTGACCAAGTCCAAGTTCGACAACCTCTACGGCTGCCGCCACAGCCTGATCGACGGCATCAACCGGGCGACCGACGTGATGCTCGGCGGCAAGGTGGCGCTCGTGTGCGGCTACGGCGAGGTGGGCAAGGGCTGCGCCCAGTCGCTGCGGGGCCAGGGCTGCCGGGTGGTCGTGACCGAGGTCGACCCGATCTGCGCCCTGCAGGCGGTGATGGAGGGCTACGAGGTCAACACCCTCGACGCCATGGTGGACAAGGCGGACATCTTCGTCACCGCCACCGGCAACAAGGGGATCATCTCCGCCGAGCACATGGCCCGGATGAAGCACAACGCCATCGTCGGCAACATCGGCCACTTCGACAACGAGATGGACATGGCCGGCCTGGCGCGGATGAGCGACGTCCGCAAGGTCGAGATCAAGCCCCAGGTCCACGAGTTCGTGTTCCCCGACGGGCACTCGATCATCGTGCTCGCCGAGGGTCGGTTGCTGAACCTGGGCTGCGCGACCGGCCACCCGAGCTTCGTGATGTCGATGAGCTTCACCAACCAGGTGCTGGCCCAGATCGAGCTGTTCGGCAAGTCCGACAACTACCCGCTCGGCGTGTACGTGCTGCCCAAGCAGCTCGACGAGAAGGTGGCCCGGCTGCACCTCGACGCCCTCGGCGTGAAGCTGACGAAGCTGACCACCGAGCAGGCCGACTACATCGGCGTGCCGGCGGAGGGCCCGTACAAGCCCGACCACTACCGCTACTGAGCATCCGTCCGCGGCCAGAACCGGTCGGGGAGCGGCCATCATGGCGGGATGGGCCCTGTCCACGCGACCGCCGAGGCGGTCGAGCAGGTGGTCGTCCACGACCGGTTCTGGATGCTCTGGAACACGCTGCTGGCGCTCGTGCCGGCGGTGCTGGCGGTGCCGGTGCTCGGGCACCGGGGCCGGCGCACGCCGATGTGGTGGTGCGGCGCGGCGCTGATCCTGCTGTTCCTGCCCAACGCCCCGTACGTGATCACCGACCTCGTGCACCTGCGGGGCGACGTGGTGGCGATCCACAGCGAGCTGGGGGTCCTGACCGGGATCCTCCCGATCTACGGCGCGTTCATCGCGGTCGGGTTCGGCGCGTACGCATTCGTCGTCTGGATGGGCGGCCGCTACCTGGTCGCCGACGGCCTGGGCCGCTGGCGCCCCGCGGCCGAGCTGGCGGTGCATGCGCTGTGCGCGGTCGGCATCCTGCTGGGCCGGGTGGCGAGGCTGAACTCGTGGGAGCCGGTCACCGAGCCCCACGCGACGGCCTGGCGCATCGTCGACACGCTGACGTGGCGGGGCACCCCGTTGGCGGTGGCGGTGCTGTTCGTGATCGTGTGGGCCGGCCACGCCCTGGTGATCGGCGTGACTCGCTCGGCCACCCGGACGCTGGGCACCTGGGGGAACCGGCTCCTGGCCACCGGGGGCTAGGCATGACGGGCGTCCCGTTGAGCGCTTTTGTACGCGGAAACGGTCGCCATGGCGACCGATTCCGCGGACGAAACGCAGGTTGGTCATGCGGGTTTCGCCCGGGCGTCACCGTGTGGCCGCGCGGCGGTCCCTTGGCTGTCATACCCCCGCCGTAGGTTCGGGGTGTGTTGCTCGACCTGCTGCTGCCCGCGCGCTGTCCCGGTTGTGGGTCGGCGGGCCCCTCGCCGTGCGGGGCGTGCGTCGCCGGGCTCCGGCCGCCGCCCGACGGCCCGGCGCCGGTCGGGCTCGACGCCTGCCACTCGCTGTTCGCGTACGAGGCCGTCGGGCGGCTGATGGTCACCGCGCTGAAGTACCGGCTCGATCGCGCCGCGCTCGGCTGGCTGGCCGACGGCCTGTCCGGCCTCCTCGATCCTCCACCCGGGGTCGTCGTCACGTGGGCTCCGACCACCTCGGCCCGGCGGCGGCAGCGGGGGTTCGACCAGTCCGAGCTCCTGGCCCGGGCGCTGGGGCGGCGATGGGGGGTCGCCTGCCGGCCGTTGCTCGCCCGCAAGGCCGGGCCGCCGCAGACCGGGCGGTCCCTCGCGGACCGGCTCGAGGGGCCCATCCTGCTCGCCCGCGCCGGGTCCCGGTCCGCCGCCGGGGCGCCGGTCGTCGTGGTCGACGACGTGATCACCACCGGGGCCACCCTGACCGCTGCGGCCCGGGCCCTGCGGGCCGTGGACGTGGCGTCCGTCGTCGGTCTGACCGCCGCCGCGCACGCCCCGGCGGCTCGCTTCGCCCCCCTCCGTGTTCACGCTGCCACCAGTTGTCCAAGAATTTGCTCAAGTTGCCGGCGCGACCGGCCGATGACGTGCGGTGATGCAGGTCTCTCGCCGGCAGGCCTCCCGTGCGTTCGCCGCAGTGCGCCGCACGCATCGCCGCGCCACCACGGCGCCGGGGCGCCGGGCCCGGCCCCGGGCCGGCGTGTCCCCGCGGACCATCGAGTTGGCGTTGCAGCACATCGACGACCTCCCGCCGGTGCGGGTCGAGGTCGTGGCGGCCGCCTCGGCCCGCCTCGCCGTCGGCGACCGGCCCTCGCCCGACGAGATCGCAGACGCCACCCTGCGCCGGGCCACCTGCGACCGGCTGCGCTGACCGGCCCGCCCGCCTAGATCGCGGACGCCACCCTGCGCCCGGGCCACCTGCGACCGGCTGCGCTGACCGGCCCGCCCGCCTGGATCGCGGACGCCACCCTGCGCCCGGGCACCTGCGACCGGCTGCGCTGACCGGCCCGCCCGCCCGGCGCAACTCGGCCTCAGGTCGCCCGCGATCGGCTGCGCGCTCCCGCCTACCGGCGTAGCCTGTGCCCACCGGCGGGCTCGTCGCACTCGGTCCCGAGGGGGTTGCACGTGAGCACCTACCTGGTCGTCGCTCACCGCACGTTGGTGGAGGACCACCTGATCGACCACGTCCGGGATCTGGCCGCCCGGGAAGGGTGCCGCTTCCACCTCGTGGTGCCCGTGACGCACCCCACCGGCCCCTGGTCGGACGGCGAGGTGACCGCCGCCGCCGAGCGGCGGGTGGCGGAGGGGATCGCCGCCTTCGCCGCCGTCGACGCCCTGGCCACGGGGGAGGTGGGCGACGCCAACCCCGTGTACGCCGTGGCCACGGCGCTGCGCTCCTCGGACATCGACGACTGGGCCGGCATCATCGTCTCGACGCTGCCACCCGGCGTGTCCCGGTGGCTGGGGCTCGACGCCGTCAGCCGCATCTCCCGCGAGTTCGACCTGCCCGTCACCCACCTCGTCGCCACCCGCACGCCGGCCGACGCCTGAGAGGCTGCGCCGACAGGCGTAGCCGCGGCGGGGCACCGTTAGACTCGACCTCCGCATGAGTGTGCTCGATCGCTTCCTCCGCGCCGGTGAGGGCAAGAAGGTCCGGGCGCTCCAGTCGTTGGTGCCGGACATCGGCGCGCTGGAGCGCGACATGCAGGCCCTGTCCGACGATGCCCTGCGGGCCAAGTCCGGCGAGTTCCGCCAGCGCATCGAACGGGGCGAGTCGCTCGACGACCTCCTGATCGAGGCGTTCGCCGTCGTGCGCGAGGGCGGCACCCGGGTACTCGGCCAGCGGCACTACGACGTCCAGCTCATGGGCGGCGCCGCCCTCCACTTCGGCTGGGTCGCCGAGATGAAGACCGGCGAGGGCAAGACCCTCGTGTCGACCCTGCCCGCCTACCTGAACGGCCTGTCGGGCAGGGGCATGCACCTGGTCACGGTCAACGACTACCTGGCCACCCGCGACCGCGAGTGGATGGGCCGCCTCCACTCCTGGCTGGGGCTCACCACCGGCCTGATCATCCCCGGCAACCACGACCACGTGTTCAAGCGCGAGCAGTACGCCGCCGACATCACCTACGGCACCAACAACGAGTTCGGCTTCGACTACCTGCGCGACAACATGGCCGGCTCGCGCTCCTCCCAGGTCCAGCGGGGCCACGCCTACGCCATCGTCGACGAGGTCGACTCGATCCTCATCGACGAGGCCCGCACGCCGCTCATCATCTCGGGCCAGCCCGCGGACGCCGCCCAGCTCTACTACAAGTTCGCCTCGATCGTCCGCGGGCTGCACCGCGACACCGATTACGAGGTCGACGAGGAGAAGCGCACGGTCGCCCCGCTCGACGACGGCATCGAGAAGGTCGAGCGCCAGATGGGCATCGAGAACCTCTACGACGGCGTCGCCCAGAACCTCGTCCACCAGCTCCAGGCCGCCCTGAAGGCCAAGGAGCTGTTCAAGCGCGACAAGGACTACGTGGTCACCAACGGCGAGGTGAAGATCGTCGACGAGTTCACCGGCCGCATCCTCGAGGGCCGGCGCTGGTCCGAAGGCCTCCACCAGGCGGTCGAGGCCAAGGAGGGCGTGCGGATCAAAGAGGAGAACCAGACCCTCGCCACCGTCACGCTCCAGAACTACTTCCGCATGTACGACAAGCTCGCGGGCATGACCGGCACGGCGCAGAGCGACGCCGCCGAGCTGGCCGGCACGTACGAGCTGCAGGTGGTCCCCATCCCCACCAACCGGCCGATGGTCCGCAAGGACCAGGCCGACCTCATCTACAAGTCCGAGGACGCGAAGTTCGGCGCGGTCGTCGACGACATCGTCGAGCGCTACAACGCCGGGCAGCCCGTGCTGGTGGGCACGATCTCGGTCGAGAAGTCCGAGAAGCTGTCGCGGCTGCTGGACAAGCAGGGCATCCGCCACGAGGTGCTGAACGCCAAGGTCGGCCAGCACTTCCGGGAGGGCGAGATCATCGCCCAGGCCGGCCGGCCGCAAGCCGTCACGGTGGCCACCAACATGGCCGGCCGAGGCGTCGACATCATCCTCGGTGGCAACCCCGAGGGAATGGCCAAGCGCGACCTGCGGGCCGAGGGCCTGGACCCCGACGACGAGGAGAACCGGCCCCGGCTCCTGGAGCTGACGGCCAAGCACGAGCGCGAGACCAAGGCCGACGGCGACCGGGTCCGCGAGGCGGGCGGCCTCTACGTGCTCGGCACCGAGCGCCACGACTCCCGCCGCATCGACAACCAGCTCCGGGGCCGGTCCGGCCGGCAGGGCGACGCGGGCGAGAGCCGCTTCTACCTCAGCCTCGACGACGACCTCATGCGCCTGTTCGCCACGGGTGCCGTCAACTGGGTCATGGGCAAGACGCTCCCGGACGACGTGCCGCTCGAGGCCAAGATGGTCACCAAGGCCATCGAGCGGGCCCAGACCACCGTCGAGCAGCGCAACGGAGAGATCCGCAAGAACGTCCTCAAGTACGACGAGGTCATGAACGAGCAGCGCAAGGTGATCTACGCCCTGCGCGACCAGATCCTCGACCGGGCCGACCTGCGCGAGCGCATCGTCGGCGAGGCGCTGCCGGACGCGGTGAGCACGCTGGTCGAGACCCACTGCGTCAGCGAGTACGCCGAGGAGTGGGACGTCGAGGGCCTGGCCACCGAGGCCCGGACCTTCTGGCCGTCGACCCTGTCCAGCGAGCAGATCAACATGGCGACCTCGACCAACGAGGTCTACGAGATGCTCATGGACGAGGCCCTCGCCCACTACGAGAAGCGCGAGTCCGACCTCAGTCCCGAGATCATGCGCCAGGTCGAGCTGCAGGTGATGTTGCGGGTGATCGACCAGCGCTGGCGGTCCCACCTCTACGAGATGGACTACCTGCGCGAGGGCATCGGCCTGCGGTCGATGGGCCAGCGCGACCCGCTCGTCGAGTGGCAGCGCGAGGGCTTCGACATGTTCGGCCAGATGATGCACGGCGTCTGGCAGGACTTCATCCGCTACGTGATGCACGTCGACGTCAAGATCAACCGGCCGGCGGCGCCGGCGGCCACCGGCCAGCCCAACGGCGGCTCCGCTGCGCTCGACGACCCCACCGAGGACGCCACCGAGGACGCCGCGCTGCGCAACGTGAAGTACTCGTCTCCCGAGGACCCCGCCACCTCCGGGGGAGCGGCCAGCATGGCCGCGGCCGCCAGGGCCGGGGCGCCGAGCGGCGGCAACGGCGGCAACGGCGGCGGGGCCGCGGCGGTACCGGCGCCGGCGCCGGCGGCGACCAACACGCCGACGGTCCGGTCCGATTGGGACAAGACGCCCCGCAACGCCCCCTGCCCGTGCGGGTCGGGCAAGAAGTACAAGCTCTGTCACGGCAGGTAGCGGCCGCCAGCGATGCGCGACCTGTCCGATGAGCTCACTGGGTTGTCCGCCCGCCTGGCCGAGGCGGAGGGCTACCTGGCGATCGCCGAGCTGCGGGCCCGCCGGCCCCAGCTCGAGGCCGAGGCGTCGCGCCCCGACCTCTGGGACGACCCCGCCCGCGCGCGGCGGGTCACATCCGAGCTGTCGGCGGTCAGCGACGACATCGACGCCTACGAGCGCCTGACGTCCCGCCTCGACGACGCCGAGACGCTGCACGAGCTGGCCCGGGCCGAGGGCGACGACGAGTCGCTGGCCGAGGTCGAGCAGTCGCTGGCGGCGCTCGACGCCGAGCTGCGCCGGGTCGAGCTGCGGTCGATGTTCACCGGCGAGCACGACCGCGGCGACGCCCTCGTGACCATCCAGTCGGGCGAGGGCGGGGTCGACGCCCAGGACTGGGCCGAGATGCTGCTGCGCATGTACACGCGGTGGGCCGAGCGCCGAGGCTTCGACGTCGAGGTCGACGAGGTCACCGGGGGCACCGAGGCCGGTATCTCGTCGGCCGAGTTCGTGGTCAAGGGACGCTACGCCTACGGCTACCTGCAGGCCGAGCGGGGTGTCCACCGCCTGGTCCGCATGAGCCCGTTCAATGCCCAGGGCAAGCGGCAGACGGCGTTCGCCGCCCTCCAGGTCGTGCCGATGCTCGAGGAGGGCGACGGCGCCGAGCTGGACGAGAAGGACATCAAGCTGGACGTCTACCGGGCCTCGGGCGCCGGCGGCCAGCACGTCAACAAGACCTCGTCGGCGGTGCGGCTCACCCACATCCCGACCGGCATCGTCGTGTCGTGCCAGAACGAGCGCAGCCAGTTCCAGAACCGCGACCGGGCCATGGCGATGCTGAAGGCCAAGCTCGCCGACCTCGAGCGGCAGCGCCGTGAGGCCGAGCTGGACGAGATCCGCGGCGACCAGCAGCGGGTCGGGTTCGGCAGCCAGATCCGCAGCTACGTGCTGCAGCCGTACCAGATGGTCAAGGACCTGCGGACGGAGCACGAGACCGGCAACGTCACGGCGGTGCTCGACGGCGAACTCGACCCGTTCATGGAGGCCTACCTGCGGTGGCGGCGGGGTGGTGCCGATGGGTCATGACCATCCATGTGCGCCGACCGGGAGGAGAGCTACCGTCGCGTTCGCGATGTCCTTGATACCGCGCGGTATCTGTAACCTCTTCGCAATAGCTGGGGTCGTACGCCGCCACACTTCACCGTTCCCGCGCGGCACGAGCGGGCTGAGGAAGCATGATCACGTTCGAGAACGTCAGCAAGGTCTACAAGGGTCATGTCGAGGCCCTCCACGGCGCGTCGGCGACCATCGAGAAGGGCGAGTTCGTCTTCCTCGTGGGCCCGTCGGGCTCCGGCAAGTCGACGGTGTTGCGCCTGATCAACCGGGAGGAAACGGCCGACAAGGGCCGGATCTTCGTCGCGGGCAAGGACATCGCCCGCCTGTCGTCGTGGCGGGTGCCCTACCTGCGCCGCAACATCGGCTGCATCTTCCAGGACTACAAGCTCCTGACCAACAAGACCGTCTACGAGAACGTGGCGTTCGCGCTGGAGGTCATCGGCCGGCCCCGTCACGTCGTCAAGGCGCAGGTGCCGGCGATCCTCGAGCTGGTCGGGCTCGAGTCCAAGACCTCGAACCTGCCCGAGGAGCTCTCGGGCGGCGAGCAGCAGCGGGTGTCGATCGCCCGGGCGTTCGTGAACCGGCCGCTGATCCTCCTCGCCGACGAGCCGACCGGCAACCTCGACCCGGCCACGTCGGTGGGCATCATGCGCCTGCTCGACCGCATCAACCGCACCGGCACCACGGTGGTCATGGCCACCCACGACCGGTCGATCGTCGACACGATGCAGCGCCGCGTCATCGAATTGGACATGGGCGGGATCATCCGCGACCAGGTCCGGGGGGTGTACCAGTGAAGTTCGACTACATCGCGCGCGAGACCACCACCAACCTGCGCCGCAACATCACCCTGACCATCGCGGCCATCGTGACCGTGGCCGTCTCCCTCAGCCTCTTCGGGTCGACCCTGCTGCTCAGCCAGGGCGTCGACAACGTGTCCGAGCGGTGGTCGGACGGCATCGAGGTCATCGCCTTCCTCAAGAGCGACGTCACGCCGAGCGAGCAGCGCGACGCGCTCGAGAAGTTCATCGGCGACAGCCCGGACGTGGGCAAGTGGCGCTACGTCGACCCGGACGAGTCCAAGGCTGAGGCGCTGCGCCTCTTCGAGCGCAACGATGCCATGCGGACCAAGATCGAGAACGGCGCCCGCATCCCCGACTCGTACCGGCTGTCGCCGGAGTCCAAGGACGTCAACCTCATGAACAGCCTGGGCGAGCAGCTGGCGGCCCAGCCCGGGGTCCTGACCGTCACCGACGAGACCGAGAGCGTCAAGACCGTCACCGCGGTATCGCACTTCATACAGACGGGCATGGTGGTCGGCGGCGGCATCCTGCTGGTGGCCGCCCTGCTGCTGATCCTCAACGCCATCCGCATGGCGATGTTCGCCCGCCGCCGCGAGATCGAGGTGATGAAGCTCGTCGGCGCCACCAACTGGTTCATCCGGGTGCCGTTCATGCTGGAAGGCATCATCCAGGGCCTGGTCGGCGCGCTGATCGCCCTCGGCGCGGTGTTCGCCCTCGACCGGGCCATGACCAGCGCGGCCCGCGCCGAGGACTACCGGGCGATCATGGAGGGCTTCGTGGCGTCGTCGTTCGAGTTCCAGCTCACCGCGCTGGTGGTCGTGCTGCTCGGCATCACGATCGGCGCCGCCGGCTCGGGCTGGGCGCTCAGCCGCTTCCTGAAGGTGTGAGCGCCACCGGCAGGTTGTCGAGGCCCCGCAGGACGATCCGGCCGTTCCAGGCCGGCTCGTCGGCCGCCAGCTCCATGCCGGGGAACCGGCGCACCAGGGCCGGGACGGCCTCGGCCGCCTCCAGCCGGGCGAGCGCGGAGCCCAGGCAGTGGTGGATACCGCTGCCGAACGAGAGGTGCCCGTTGGCGCCCTCGCGGGTGAGGTCGAGCCGGTCGGCGCCGGGGCCCCAGTGGCCCTCGTCGCGGTTGGCCGACCCGAGCAGCGTGATCACGATCTCACCGGGCTCGACCATCTCGCCGCCGACCTCCAGCTCGGTCATGACGATGCGGCGGGAGACCTGCACGGGGCTGTCGTAGCGCAGCAGCTCGTCGACGGCGGCCGCGTCGATCGCCGGCGTGGTGCGCAGCAGCTCGAACTGGTCGCGGTTGCTGAGCAGCGCCATCGTGCCGTTGCCGATGAGGTTGACGGTCGTCTCGTGGCCGGCGATGTAGAGCAGCAGGAGCTGCTGTTCCAGCTCGTCCGCGCTGAGCCGGTCGCCGTCGTCCTCCGCGGCGATCAGCGCGCTGAGCAGGTCGTCGGCCGGGTTCCGCCGCTTCCACTCGATGGCGTCGGCCAGGTGGGCGAGCATGTTGTCGGCGGCGTCGAGCGCCCGTGACAGGGTGTCCTCGTCGATGATCGGCTCGAGGGTGCGGATCATCTGCTGCGACCAGGACCGGAGCTCGACCCGGTCGGCCTCGGGCATGCCCAGCAGCTCGCTGATCACGACGAAGGGCAGCGGGAAGGCAAAGCCGGCGATGAGGTCGACGGGCCCGCCCGTCGCCGCCGCCTCCGCCGCCACGTCGGCCAGCAGCCCGTCGACCAGCTCCCGGACGCGGGGCCGCAGCTGCTCGACCCGGCGGACGGTGAACGCGCTCGACACCAGGCGCCGGAGCCGCGTGTGGTCGGGCGGGTCGAGGGTCAGGATCGAGCGCCGCTCCCTGTCGCGCCGCTCCTGCAGCTCGACGGGCACCGTCGGCCGCAGCTCGGGCTTGACGTTGCGCTCGTCGACGCTGGTGCCGGGCTGGCGCAGGAGGGCGAAGCAGTCGTCGTAGTGCGACGCCACGAGGATGCCCATGATGCTGCGCTGGGTCCGGCCCGCCGCCCGGACGGCGGCGTACTGTTCGTAGGGGCTGGCCGCGAACCCGGGGTCGAAGGGGTTGAACATCCCCTCGCCGGGCGTCGGGGCGGTGGCGGGGCTCGCGTCGGCTTCCACGCGCTCAGGTTTTCGCACGTGCGGTGCAATGGCAAGGAGTTCGTGCGCACGCGTCCACCAGCCGGCGAGCACGGCGGCGAGCGCCTGCCCCGGCGCGGGGGCGGCGCGCGCCGCGGGGAGCGTGGGAGGCTGGTCCCTCGCCCATGGCCCTTCCCCGCCGGACCGCCGACGCCAGGACCAGGCCCGGGCCGCCGTCCGGGGACCTGTGGTTGCTGGCCGTGGCGGTGGTCGCGGTGTCGACGGCCGCGCCGCTCGTGCGGGTGGCCGACGCGCCGACGCTGGCCATCGCCTTCTGGCGCAACGCGCTCGGCCCTGCCCGTGCTGGTCGCCCTCGCGTGGTGGCGGGTGCCGGCGGCCCGGCGGCGGCTCTCCGGGCGGGAGCGGCGCCTGTCGCTGATCGCCGGGGCGTTCCTCGCCGCGCACTTCGCCACCTGGGTGCCGAGCCTGTCGTTCACGTCGGTGGCGTCGTCGGTCGCCCTGGTGGCGACGCAGCCGGTGTGGGCGGCACTCATCGCCCGCGCCCGGGGCGAACGCGTGCCGGCGCGCATGTGGTGGGGGATCTGGCTGGCCGTGGCCGGGGCGGTCGTGCTGTCCGGCGTCGACCTGCAGGTGTCGCCCCGGGCGCTGTTCGGCGATCTCCTCGCCCTCGCCGGCGGGGTGCTGGCGGCGGCCTACGTCACCGTCGGGGCGGAGGTTCGGGTGACCGTGCCCACCACCGTCTACGCCTCCGTGTGCTACGGCACGGCCGCCGGGTTGCTGCTGGCGGTGTGCCTGGCCGGGCGCCAGCAGCTCTCCGGCTACGACGCCGAGACCTGGTGGGCGCTGCTCGCCATGGTCGCCGGGCCCCAGCTCCTCGGGCACACGCTGGTGAACCGCGTGCTCCGCACGACGAGCCCGACCGTGGTGTCCGTGGCGATCCTGTTCGAGATCGTGGGGGCCGCTCTGATCGCGTGGCTGGCGTTCGGCGAGGTGCCGCCGCCCTCGGCGCTGCCGGCCGGCGTGCTGATCGCGGCCGGCGTGGTCGTGGTCGTGCGGGCCGGCGCGGGCGAGCCCGCCGTCGGTGGCGCGCCGGCCCTCGAGCGAGGCAGTACCGTGCCGCAGCGTGCCCACCCGTGTGCTGTGGATCGTCGTGACGATCGTTGTGACCGTCGCGCTGGCCGCCCTGACGACCACGTGCACCGGGCCGCGGCCCCAGCCGACGGGACAGACGATCCAGCCCGGCGTGACGACCACGACCGTGGCGGGCCAGTCGGCGCCGCCCGTGACCGGCTGACCGGCGCTCAGCCCGCGCCGACGGGCAGCTCGCCGGCCATGCCCGGCCGGTAGTGGACGAGCGTGTCCTTGCCGGCGCGCTTGCCGGCGTACATGGCGACGTCCACGCGGTGCATGAGCTCGTCAGCCGACGCGTCCTCGCCCGCGGCCGACTGGGCGATCCCGAGGCTGGCGGTGGCGCGGACGGTCGTGCCGTCGATCTCGAACGGCTGGCGCAGGGCGGCGAGGAGCCGGAGGCCGACCTGGGCGGGTGCCTCGCCGGACCCGTCGACCAGCACCGCGAACTCGTCGCCGCCGAGCCGGGCCACCGTGTCGCTCGACCGGACGCATCCGCCGAGCCGCTCGCCGGCCGCGTGCAGCACCCGATCACCGGCGCGGTGGCCGAGGCTGTCGTTGACGTCCTTGAAGTCGTCGAGGTCGATGATGATCAGCGCGAACGGCCGGGCCCCGGCGCGGTTGCGCTCGACCGCGAGCCGCAGCCGCTCGGCGAGCAGGCCCCGGTTGGCCAGGCCCGTCAGCGGGTCGTGGTCGGCGCGGTGGGCCAGCTCGTGCTGGGCCGCCGACATCTGGACCGAGGCGATCACCTGGCGGACAAGGAACACGCCGATCACCGCGTAGGCGAGCGCCGCCTCGACGGAGTCGACGTGAACCCCGAGCGCGTTCTGCGTGGCGACGAGGGCGGCCGCCACGGCGACCAGCACGATCGGCAGCAGCAGGCGGGCTGAGATCGCCCCGCCGGCGGGCCCGGGCGGAGTCGCCCACCGGCCCGTCGCCTGCCGGCGCGAGCGCGGCCAGCGCGATCGCCAGCGGCCCGGCGATGAACCCGGCGTTGGTCAGCGGTGGCATCTCCGCGGCGCCGGTGCTGATCAGGTAGGCGAAGATGCTGTCGGACACCGACAGCGCCACGAGCCCGGCCCCGAGCAGTCCGAGCTGGACCCGCAGCGGGGCGGCGACGCGGCGGGTCACGGCGAGCAGCACGACGACCGCGACGAGTACGAGGTCGGTGACCGGGTAGGCGATGGCGACCACGTAGGCCAGGCCGCTGGGCACGTCGGCGTGGACCGCGGTGCCGAGCGCGGTCGCCCACGTCAGCACGAACAGCGACCCGAGCACCACGAACCAGTCGAGCATGACGACCATCGAGCGGCGCCGGCCGTCCGTGGCCGCCGGGGCCGCAGCCAGGGCCACGAAGGCCGGCAGGGCGAGGACGGGCAGCGTGAGGTAGCCGACGTCGGCCCACGAGGGCGAGGGCAGCGGCGTGTCGGCGACGATCTGGTACCACGACCACAGGGCCTGGCCGAGAGTCCACCCGGCCATGCCGAGGGCCATGCACTGCCGCCAGGTGCGCTCGGGTCCGGTGCGTCGGCGGGCGGTCCACCAGCACGCCGCGGTGGCGAAGGCGCCGGCGGCGAGCTGGGCGCCGTCGTCGACGACGATCGCCATGTCCTTGGACAGCAGGGGCGAGCTGTCGAGCGCGACGACGATCGCGACCAGCCCCGCCACACCGGCGCACGCCACCCACAGCCGTCTCGTCGTCATCGGCCCTCCCCGCCGGATACCGCTCAGCGTAGTGTGCCCAACACCGGCCGGTGCGACGTAGCGTAACGCGCTGTAACACCCCGCCCGGTCGGCGAGACTCCACGGCATGGAGACCGAGCAGCAGCGGGCCTGGCGGCGATCGCGGCGCGTCCTGTTCGACACCGCCGCCGAGGACTACGACGGGGTGCGCCAGGGCTACCCGGACGAGATCGTCCGGTTCATGGTCGCCACCGCCGGCGCCGCGGCGGGCGATCCGGTGCTGGAGGTCGGGTGCGGCACCGGCCAGCTGACCCGGCGGCTCGCGCCGACCGGGGTCGCGCTCACCGCCATCGACCTCGGGCCGTCGCTGGTCGCGCTGGCCCGCCGCAACCTGGCCGGCGCCGGCGTGCGGTTCGTCGTCACGCCGTTCGAGGAGTTCGCCGCGCCCGACGCCTCGTTCGGCCTGGTCGTCTCGGCGACCGCCTTCCACTGGATCGACCCGGACGTCGGCTGGGCCAAGGCGGCCCGGCTGCTGCGCCCCGGCGGCTGGCTGGCCCTGCTCCGCACCGGCGAGCTGTACGACCCGCCGGTCGGTCCCGCCCTGCGGGAGGTGTGGATGCACCACAGCAACGATCGCCGGTGGGCCCTCGAGGATCGGCCGACGTTCGCTGCCCGGATCGCCGCGGCCGGCCTGTTCGACCCGGCTGTGGTACGCGAGCACCGCGAGCACCGGACCGTGGCCGCGGCCGACGTGGTCACCCTCGAGCACACGCGGGCGACCAGCCTCGGCTACGCGGACGACGTGCGGGCGGCGTTCGACACCGATCTGCGGGCGCTGCTCGCCACGACGCCCGAGGTGGGCGCGGAGCAGTACACCGAGCTGGCGATGGCCCGGGTGGCCGACCGGGTCGGCTAGCCGCGCCGGCTAGCCCGCCGTTCGCGGGCCCGGCGCTTGCCCTCGTGCATGGCCTGCACCCGGGCGACCGGGATGGCGTGGCCCTCCTCGATCAGCGCGTCGCTCAGGCGCTGGGGCGCGGGCATCTCGTCGGTCCAGGACGTCCCGGCGCCGGCAGCGAGCCGCTCCAGCGCCGTGTGCACGGTGAAGTCGGCGGCGGACACGTCGTCGAGGTCGTCCCAGCTGACGGGGAACGACACGGGCACGCCCGGCCGCACGCCGCGGGCTGAACGCCGCCACGACCGTCGCCCCGCCCACCCGGGTCGAGTCGACGAACACCCGGCCGCCCCGGTCCTCGCGGACGAACGCGGTCGTGGCGATCGCGGGGTCGAGGCGCTCGGCCCGGGCCGCGATGGCCCGGGTGGCGGCGGCCGTGTCCTCGGGCGGCGGGTGGTCGTCGATCGGGACGAAGACGTGGACCCCCTTGGCCCCGCTGGTCTTGACCGCCCCGCCGAGGCCGAGGTCGGTGAGCACCTCCCGGACGAGCCGGGCGGCCGCGACCGCCATGGCGAAGCTGTCGCCCTCCGGGGGGTCGAGGTCGAGGACCATGTGGGTCACCCGATCGGGCCGGTCGGCCCGTGACAGCGTCGGGTGGTACTCGACGGCCCGCTGGTTCGCGAACCACAGCAGGGTGCGGCGGTCGTTGCACAGCGCGTAGGACACCTCGCGCTTGGAGGACTCGGCCCACAGCCGCACGGTCTGTACCCACTCGGGCGTGTACTTGGGGACGTTCTTCTGCATGAACGCCTCCTGGCCCCGGTGCACCCGGATGACCGACAGGGGGCGGTCCCGCAGCTCGGGCAGGATCCGGTCGGCCACGCCGTCCAGGTAGTCGACCAGGTCGCGCTTGGTGGCGCCGGCGCCGTCGAACAGCGGCTGGTCGAGGTTGGTCGAGCGCGACGCCGTCGCGGGACTCGTCCTCCTTGGCGGCCATGGGCCCCGACGCTACCGATATCGGCGGGCGGGTGGCGTCCAGCCTGCCACTGGCGGTCGAGCTGCTGGTGGCCACCGTCGGGTGACATCTGACGCGAAGATGGGGCGATGGACAGCGCTGCGCCCGAGCCCGCCCGCGACCAGGTGCGCGCCGAGGCGGCGGCGTGGATCGCGGCGCACTGGGATCCCGACCGAGCGCTGGTCGACTGGCGGCGGGATCTGTTCGCCGCCGGGTGGGCCGCGCCGTCGTGGCCCGAGCGCTGGGGCGGCCGGGGCCTGCCCGGGTGGGCCGACGACGACGTGGCGCGGGCCCTCGCCTCCGCCGGGGCGGTCGGGCTGCCCCTCGGCGTGGGACCGGCGCTGGCCGTGCCGACGATCCTGGCGCACGGTCCCGACGACCTGCGGGAGCGGCTGCTGCGGCCCACGCTCACCGGCGAGCTCACGTGGTGCCAGCTCTTCAGCGAGCCGGGGGCCGGGTCCGACCTCGCCGGCCTGACGACAACCGCCCACCGCGACGGCGACGAGTGGGTGGTCAGCGGGCAGAAGGTGTGGAACACCAGCGCGCATCATGCGGACCTGGGCCTGCTGCTCGCCCGCACCGACTGGGACGTCCCCAAGCATCAGGGCATCACGTACTTCGTCCTGCCGATGCACCAGCCGGGCGTCGAGGCCCGTCCGCTGCGTCAGATGAACGACCACCGCTCGTTCAACGAGGTGTTCCTGACCGACGCCCGGGTGCCGGGCGGCGACGTGATCGGCGAGGTGGGCGACGGCTGGCGGGCGGCGCTGACGACGCTGGCGTTCGAGCGCCGGTTCGGTGCGGTGGGCCGCCCGACGTTCGCGGCGACGGGCGGCCGCGCGGTCGACGAGGCCCGGGCAGAGGCCGCGGCCTACTTCGAGACCTACGCCTGGTACCCGCAGCGGGCGGGTCGGCCGGACCTGGTCGTCGACCGGGCCCGGGCGAGCGGGTCGGCCGACGACCCGGTGGTCCGCCAGGAGATCGCCCGCCTGCTGTCGCTCCAGAAGGCCAGCCGGTGGACGGCGGACCGGGCGCGGGCGGCGCTGGCGCTGGGCCGGACGCCGGGGCCGGAGGGGTCGATCGGCAAGCTCGCCGCCAGCCACGTGGCCCGCCAGGCGGCCCGGGTCCACGCCGAGATCGCCGGCGCCGACGCCCTGCTCACGGGTTCCGACAGCCCGCTCGACGGCGTGGTCGCCGAGGTGATCGTGTCGGTCCCCGCCCAGTCCATCGCCGGCGGGACCGACGAGATCCAGCGCAACATCCTGGGGGAGAAGGCCCTCGGCCTGCCCCGGGAGCCGGCGCCCGACCGCAGCGCACCGTTCCGGGACCTGCCGCGCAACGGGTGACCGCGGGCTACGTTCGGCGTCCGTGAGCGATACAGCCGGGGACGGGGAGGGCAGCGACGAGGTCGTCGTCGAGGTCGGCGACGACCACGTGGCCACCGTCGAGATCCGCCGCCCCCCGAACAACTTCTTCGACGCCGACCTGATCGGCCGCCTGGCCGACGTGCTCGACGACCTGGCGGCCGCGGACGACGTGACCCGGGCGGTGATCCTGTGCAGCGAGGGTCGCCACTTCTGCGCGGGCGCCAACTTCGGCGCCGGTGGCCGGGGCGAGCGGGACGCGGTGACGCTCTACCAGCAGGCGGTCCGCATCTTCCGCCAGCCGCTGCCGATCGTGGCGGCGGTCCAGGGCGCCGCGGTCGGCGGGGGCCTGGGCCTGGCGCTCGCGGCCGACTTCCGGGTGGTCACGCCGGACGCCCGCTTCTCGGCAAACTTCGCCCTGCTCGGCTTCCACCAGGGCTTCGGCATCTCGGTCACGCTGCCGCGGGTGGTCGGCCACCAGGCCGCCCTGGAGCTGCTGACGACGGGCCGCCGGGTGGGCGGCGAGGAGGCCCAGCGCCTCGGCCTGGCCGACCGGGTCGTCCCGCCCGAGGAGCTCCGCGACCAGTCCCGGGTCCTGGCGGCCCAGCTAGCGGCGTCGGCCCCGCTGGCGGTCCGCTCGATCCGGGCGACGCTGCGGGCGGGCCTGGCCGACGAGGTGGCGGCCGCCGTCGAGCACGAGCGCGCGGAGCAGGAGCGCCTCATGCGCACGGCCGACTTCCGGGAGGGCCTGGCCGCCGTCGCCGAGCGGCGCCCCGGGCGCTTCACCGGCCGCTAGTGATTTTGTCCCCGGAAGTGGTCGCTCTGGCGACCACTTCCGGGGACAAACGCGGGATGGGTGGAGCTGGGGGGAATCGAACCCCCGTCCGCCGAGCGGTTGCCGACCGCGCTACGACCATTCCCGAGGACTACGGCTCTACGGCTGCCGCACCGCCGGGTCAGTGGGCCTCGCTGGGAGGCCGCCGCCAGGTGCTTTCCCTGAGGTCAGCGGTCTTTCCCGCCGCCAGCGGTCTTTCCCGCCGTCAACCACCGCTTCTGTTGCCGGGCTGCGGTGGTCCGGCCCCGCGTGCCCTCACGGGTCGCTGGTGCTCTCGTTACGCCTGGTTATCAGGCGGCGAGGGCGAACTGCTGCTTTTCGGCAGTTGTGTTTGTGCCCCGTTTTAGGAGTCTGAGCAACTCCGGTCGCACGATTCGACTTCCGGTCCCGACGTCGAAACCGATCAGCCCCTTTGTCAAACAGCTGGTATCCAGCCCGCCGAGTCTACCGTCACCACAACGGTCGGCGACCGTGGACCCCGGGCAGGAGGTCCACGGTCACCGATCCCAGCGCCGGCCGGTCGACCCAGGACGGACGGGTCGTGCGGCCGGTTGGGCGCCGGCCGGCGAGCCCGGGACAGAAGGCTCGCCGGCGCCGGCGTGATATCGGCGCTAGGCGCGGCGGATCAGTCGTCGCCGCCGTGGTCGTCGCCGGCGTCGTGGTCGGCGGGGTCGTCGGCGCCGCCGCCGCCCGGTCCGCTGTTGTCGACCCGCTCGCCGCCGTGGTCGTCGCCGGCCGGATCGTCCGCGTTGCCCGGGCCGCTGTTGTCGACCGCGTCGTCATCGCCATGGCCGGACGTGGCGCTCGTGGGCTTGTCGTCGTCACCCTCGTCGTCGCCGACCTCGGGGCCCCTGGCCTCGACGACCACGCCGTTCTCGATGCGGACCTCGGTGCCGGTCGCCTCGTCGCGGATGCGCACCCGCTCACGCACGGCGCCGTCCTCGATCTCGACGTTCACCTGGACACGCTGGCCGTCGCGGCGGAAGTCGACCTCGACCTCGCGGCCCTCGGGCTGCTCGACCTCGACGGTCCATCCGGCGGCGGGCACGGCGCTGACCAGCGCCAGATTGCCGCCGGACACGGAGACCGTGACCGTCCCGGCGCCGGCGGCGTCGATCACCCGGGTGGTGGTGCCGGCGGGCGTCGTGGTGGGCACGGTCGTGCCGACGCCGCCGTTGTCGTCGCCGCTCGTGGTGGACGGGGCGTCGTCCGCGCCGCGGGCGGCGGCGGTCGACAGCAGCGCCGGCGCGACGCCGAACCCGGAGACCAGGGCGATGGCGACGCTCCCGGCCGCCACCCCGGCGGCCATGCCGAGGCGGGTCTTGGGCCAGATGTTCATGGGTGAGGGGTCCTTCCTGCGGTCTGTATGGCGTCTGGCCACAGGATTGGGTCCGGTCGGCTAACGGCGTGTCGCCGGTCCCCTAAGCGCTGCCTAAGAAAGGGTGGGATCAGTCATCGCCGCCACCAGGGCCGCCGCCCGCGGCGTCGTCGTCGATCCGCACCTGGGGCCCGCCGGCCCACCAGCCCTCGACCCGGCTCTTGCCCGCCGGGCCCTCGAACTCGACGCGCCAGCCGTTGTCGTCGGCCGGCCCGTTGCGGGTGATCTGGTAGCCGGCGTTGGGGGTGGCGAACACGAGGGTCGTCCCTTCAGGGGCGAAGTGCAGTTCGACCGTCCCGCCGCTGACCATGAAGGTCCGGTTCTCGGCCTGCGGGGCGGGCGGTGCGGCGGTGCCGGGGGCGGCGATTCCCGGGGCGGCACCGCCGCCACCGTTGTTGCCACCACCACCACCGGGCGTGGCGGTCGCCCGGGTGGCGGTGGTGGCGGTCTGGGAGGGGTTGGTCGGCGGGGCCGAGGCGCTCCCGGCTGCCAGCGTCGTCGCACCGGGCGTCACGGACGGCGGCAGGGTCGGCGACGTGCTCGTGCCATCCCGCGCCGACGTGGGCGACCCGGTCGTGCGGGATTGCAGCGCCTCCTCGACCTGGGACGAGCTCAGCGTCGCCGGGCGGTCGCTCGTGACCTGGTCGCCGACGAGTCCGACCCCCTGCCAGGCGACGACCACCGCGACGACGGCGGCGCAGAGCCAGGCGAGGCCGAATGCGAGTATCCGCCGCACCCGACCATGATCGCGTCGTGCCCCTAGGGCCACCCAAACCCCGCCTTAAGCCCCGGTTAAGCGCCGGACCCCGTCACCGTGCGGCTATCGCCGCGGGCCGTGGCCGCCCTAGCTTGGTCTCCGTGGCATCCGTGCTGGTCATCGAGGACGACCAACCGATCCGCGAATCGCTGGCCCGCGGCCTGGTCGGCGCGGGCCACGTCGTGCGCAGCGAGGCGACCGGCGCCGCGGCGCTCACGGCGGCGGTCGACTGGCGGCCGGACGTGGTGGTCCTCGACCTCGGCCTGCCCGACCTCGACGGGGCCGACGTGCTGCAGATGCTGCGGGGCATCTCGGCCGTGCCGGTCATCGTCGCCACCGCCCGCGACGACGAGGCCGAGATCGTCCGCCTGCTCGACCGGGGCGCCGACGACTACGTGGTCAAGCCCTACTCCGCGGCCCAGCTCGAGGCCCGCATCCGGGCCGTCCTGCGGCGGGCGGACCAGTCTCCGGCCGGCGACGCCGACGGCGAGTTGGCGATCGGCGGGCTGGCCATCGCCCGGGGACGCCGGGAGGCGACCGTCGACGGGCGGCCCCTCGACCTGACCCGCCTGGAGTTCGACCTGCTCGCCCACCTCATGCGGCGCAGCCCCGAGGTCGTGAGCCGGCGCGAGCTCCTGGCCGAGGTCTGGCGGCAGCCCTACGGCGGGGCCGACAAGACCGTGGACGTGCACCTGTCCTGGCTCCGCCGCAAGCTCGGCGAGACCGGCACCGCCCCCCGCTACCTCCACACCGTCCGGGGGGTGGGCGTGAAGCTGGTCGCGCCGGCCGTCGACGGCTGAGGACCGCGACCCGTGCGCCGCCGCATCGTCCTGGTCGTGCTCGCCACCACCAGCCTGGTGGTGGTGGCGTTCGCGGTGCCGCTCGGGGCGCTCGTTCGCACGGTCGCCCGGGACCGGGCGCTCGACGCCGCCGAGCGCGACACCGCCTCGCTCGCCCCGGTGCTGGCCGTCGACCCCATGCCGGGGTCGGTGCTGGCGGCGATCTCCAGCACCACGAGCGGGGCGGACGGCCGCCTGACCGTGTGGCTGCCCGACGAGACGATGCTCGG
Organism: uncultured Acidimicrobiales bacterium; assembly: GCA_963830865.1. Taxonomy (GTDB): domain Bacteria; phylum Actinomycetota; class Acidimicrobiia; order Acidimicrobiales; family VFJN01; genus ZC4RG19. The sequence goes on from CAWHNU010000009.1 coordinate 1,084,158, forward strand.
CGACCGGACGCCCGCAGACGACCAGGACCTCGCGCTGGCCGCTCACCGGTCGTTCACTCGGGACCACGGCGGTGAGCTCCAGCTGTACCGCCCGGTGGTCACCGGTGCGGGCACGTCGGTGGTGCGGGCGCGGATCCCGGCCACGCTCCTCAACCAGGGTGTCGGCACCGCGTGGGCCGCCCTGGCCGGCGTGGCGGTCGTGCTGATCCTGGCGGCCGTCGTCATCGCCGACCGGCTGGCCCGCTCGGTGACCCGCGACGCCACCGAGCTGTCCGCCACCGCCCGGGCGCTGGCCGCGGGGGAGGTCCACGCCCGCGCCGACCCCGGGCCGACGCCGGAGCTGGCCGACGCCGCCCGGGCCCTCAACCTGCTGGCCGACCGCATCGACGAGCTGCGGGCCGCCGAGCGCGAGCGGGTGGCCGACCTGTCCCACCGCCTGCGGACCCCGCTGACCGCGCTGCGCCTCGACGCCGAGGCGTCCGGCGACGCCGTGCTCACCGCCGACGTCGAGCGGCTGGAGGCCGCCATCTCCGAGCTGATCCGCAACGCCCGCCGGCCCCTGCACGCGGGTGTGGTCGGGGCGGTGTGCGACCTGGCCACGGTCGCCCGCGACCGGGCCGACTTCTGGAGCGCCCTGGCCGAGGACGACGGCCGGCCCTGGACGTTCGACGGCGCGCCCGACGGCGGGGGTGCCCCGTCCCGCTGTCGGAGGAGGAGGCGGCGGCCGCGGTCGACGCCCTCGTCGGCAACGTCTTCGCCCACACCCCGGAGGGGACGCCCTACGCGCTGCGCGTCGGTTGCACCGACGGGCTGGTCAGCCTGGTCGTCGAGGACGCCGGTGCCGGGATCGCGGCCCCCGAGGTCGCCGTCGGGCGCGGCGCCACCGGCGGCGGGTCGACCGGCCTGGGGCTCGACATCGCCCGCCGGGCCGCGGAGGCGGGCGGTGGTGGCCTTGCCATCGACCGCTCGCCGCTCGGCGGCGCCCAGGTGAGCATCACATTGCCCCTGGTCACGGACCACTTCTCCTGAGTCGCCTCAGGTCGGCCAGCCGACGATCGGCGCCACCAGGTCGGCCACGTCGATCACCACGTCGAGGCCATCGCGGCCGGCCAGCCAGTCGTGGTTGCGCCGATGGAGGTCGTCCCACCGGTCGAAGCGGTTGAGGACCACGGTCGTCGGCCACGGGGCGAGGACGGCGGCGGCGAGCCGCACGCCGTTGATCGTGCCGAGGCCGGCGTCGGCGACGAGCACGACCCGTTCGGGTCGGAGCGCGGCGGCGAGCGCCACCGTGTCGCCGTCGGCCGCCAGGGGCGACCGCACGCCGCCGGCCGACTCGACCAGGCCGACCCCCACGCCGGGCGGCCAGGCCAGCTCGCCGGCCAGGTCGGTCACGGTGAACGGCGGGCGGCCCAGGGCCTCGGCCGCCATGGGCGGCGCCATCGCCAGCGGGTACCAGCGGTGCCGGGGGCAGACCATGACCGGGTCGACGCCGGTGGCGTGGGCCAGCAGCGCGGCGTCGCTGTCGACGGGATCGGCGTCGGGCTCGTAGGACTGTGCCGGCTTGCGGGCCGCCACCACCAGCCCCCGCCGGCGCAGCGCCCGGGCCAGCCGGCAGGCCACCCAGGTCTTGCCCACCTCGGTGCCGGTGCCCGCCACCAGCACCAGCCGCTCAGGCCGGGGGTCCATCGGGCACCGGGTAGGGGGCGACGGCGGCCAGCCCGGACAGCGCGGCGGCGAGGCGCTCGACCTGGTCGGCCGTGTGAGCGGCGGACAGCGCCACCCGCAGGCGCGACGTGCCGGGCGCCACCGTGGGCGGGCGGATGGCCGGGACGAGCAGGCCGTCGGCCGCCAGCGAGGCGGACGCGGCCAGCGCGGCCTGCTCGGCGCCCAGGATCACCGGCACGATCGGGCTCGGGTGGCCGGGACGCAGGCGCTGGACGTTGGCCCGCAGGCGCCCGACCAGGGCCTCGCCCTCGGGCGACCGCACCACCGCCAGGGCCGCCCGGGCGGCGGCCGTGTCGGCCGGCGTCGGCGCGGTGGTGAAGATGAACGGGCGGGCCCGGTTGCGCAGCAGGTCCACGTACGGCCGGGGCCCCGCCACGAACCCGCCGAGCGAGCCGAGCGCCTTGGACAGCGTCCCCACCCGCAGGACCGGCACGCCCCGCTCGCGGGCCCGGGCGGGATCGACCGCCGGCCCGAGCACGGCATGGGCCTCGTCCAGCACGACCAGCGCGTCCCGGCCCGCACACACGTCGACGAGCCCGTCCACGTCGGCCAGGTCGCCGTCCATCGAGAACACGCTGTCGCTGACCACCAGCGCCGGCCCCCGGCCCGCGGCTTCCACGTCGACCAGCAGCTTGGCCAGGTGGTCGAGGTCGGCGTGGCGGTAGATCCGCACCTCGGCCCGGGCGAGCCGGGCGCCGTCGACGATCGAGGCGTGGTTGAGCTCGTCGGACAGGATCGTGGCGCCCTGGCCGCCCAGGGTCGCCAGGACGCCGAGGTTGGCGGCGAAGCCGGTCGGGAACAGCAGCGCCGCGTCGCAGGCCGTCCAGTCGGCGAGGTCGTCCTCCAGCGCCCGGTGGCCCGGGCGCGACCCGACGACCAGCCGCGAGGCGCCGGACCCGGCGCCCCAGCGGTCGAGCGCGGCCTTCCCGGCGGCGACGACGGCCGGGTGGTGCGAGAGGCCGAGGTAGTCGTTGGAGGCGAACACGACCACCGTCCGGCCGTCCACGGTGCCGGTGACCGGCCCGGTCGCGTCCAGCTCGCGCACGTCGCGCCACCGGCCCGCCGCCCGGATCGCCGCCAGCTCGGCGCCGACGCGGGCGTCCCAGCCCTCCGGCGCCGGCGTCACGAGCCGTCCCCGCACACCTCGCCGATCGCGGCCGCGAGCACGTCGACGATGCGCTCGAGCTCGCCGTCGGTGATCGTGAGCGGCGGCATCAGCACGACCACGTCGCCGAGCGGGCGCAGCAGCACGCCCCGGCGGGTCGCTGCACGGCACACCCGCCGCCCCCAGCGCAGGCCGTCGGCCGGCGGGGCCAGCTCGACCCCGCCCATCAGGCCGCACAGCCGGACCTCCGCCACCGCCGCCAGCGGAGCGAGCCGCTCGTCGGCCAGGCGCCGCAGCGTCGCCGCGCGCACCCGGACCCCGGCCACCACGTCCCGCTCGGCCAGGAGCCGCAGGTGGCGCAGCGCCACCGCCGACGCCAGCGCGTTCCCGCTGTAGGAGTGCCCGTGGTAGAAGGTCCGCTCCGACAGGTCGGGCCCGAGGAACGCGGCATGGACCCGGTCGCTCGCCACCGTCGCCGACAGCGGCAGGTAGCCGCCCGTCAGGCCCTTGCCGATGGCCATGAGGTCCGGGCGCAGGCCGCACTGCTCGCCGGCGAACAGGGTGCCGGTCCGCCCGAAGCCGGTGGCGACCTCGTCGGCCACCAGCAGCACGTCGTGGCGCCGGCAGGCCTCGACCAGCGCCCCGTAGCCGCCGGGATCGGCCACCAGCATGCCGGCGGCGCCCTGCACCAGCGGCTCGACCACGACCGCCGCCAGCCGCGGCCCGTGCTCGTCCACGAGGTCGGCGGCGGCGTCCAGCGCCCGGGGGTCGTCGTAGCCGGGCGCCCGCACCACCCGGAAGCGCAGCGGGTCGAACAGGTCGGTGCCGAACCCGCCCGCGCCCAGCGAGAGCGACCCGACCGTGTCGCCGTGGTAGGCGTGGCCGAGCGCCAGGTACCCGGTGCGGCCCTCGACGCCGAGGTTGGCCCAGTACTGGAAGGCGATCTTCAGCGCCTGCTCGACGGCGGCGGCGCCGTCGGACGCGAACAGGAAGTGGGGCCCGTCCACCGGGACCACCGCGGCCAGCGCCTCGGCCAGCTCGATCGCCGTGCGGCTGCCGTTGCCGAGCAGCGTGGAGTGCGCCACCCGGTCGATCTGGTCGCGCAGCGCCTGGTCGAGCTCGGGCACCCGGTGGCCGAGGGTGGTGACCCACAGCGACGAGATGGCGTCGAGGTAGCGGCGGCCCTCGACGTCGATCAGCTCGTGGCCGTCCGCGGCCTCGACGATGACCGGCTCGTTGTCGAGGTAGCACGCCATCTGCGTGAACCCGTGCCACACCACGGCGGCGTCGCGCTCACCCCAGCTCCGGGCGTCGACCATGCCCCGCAGCGTGACAGCCGGCGCCGCCGCCGGGCGAATCAGGTCCGGGCCGCGAGGGCGTCGCGGTCGACCACCCGGATCCGGCCCCTGCCCAGCTCGACGATGCCGCGCCGCTCGGCCCGGCGCAGCACCCGGTTGGCCGTCGAGCGGGTGGTGCCGGCCAGGATCGCCAGCTCCGCCTGGTTGAGCGCCACCCAGCCGTCGCTGTCGGCGTCGTCGATGGCGTCCGCGAACGCGAGCAGCCGGCGGTGGACCCGCTGCTCGACGGGCGTGTACTGCAGCTCGACGAGCTGCTCGGTCAGCACACGGTTGCGCTCGGCCAGCACCGAGACGAGGAAGCGGTCGACCTTGGGCTCGCGGTCGCGCAGCGCCTCGAAGTCGCGGCGGGCGACCATCAGCGTCGTCCCGCCGTGGAGGGCCACCACCGTCGCCGACCGGCGGGCGCCGGGGTTGACCAGGACGCCCTCCCCGAACACGTTGCCCGGCCCGATCGTGTTGACCCCGATCATCTCGCCGAGCGTCCCCGCGCTGCGGACGATGAACACCCCGCCCACGACGATGTGGAGCGCATCGCCCGGGTCGCCCTCGTGGAAGACGACCTCGCCCGACCGGAACCGCCGCCGTACCGCCACGCGCAGGAGCGCGGCTCGCTCACGATCGCCTAGCGAGTCGAGCACGCCTCCTCCTCGCCGCTGGCTTCGTCCCTCCGAACGATAGTCGGCGACGGCGACGGCGTGCGCTGGGTGCTCAGGCAACCGCGAGACGTGCGATCGCGGGTTGGCGCCGCAGGCGGGCCAGCACCCGCTGCCGGGTCGGCCCGAGGCTGCCGATCGGGCGGTCGAGCGCCTGGCTGATCGTGCGGTAGTCGGGCCGGTCGTCGGCCACGAGCAGCTCGACCAGGCGCCGGTCCGCCGGCCGCAGGCCGTCCAGCGCCGCGCTCGAGCGGCCCCTCCACCTCGGACCGCCGGGCGTTGCGCAGGCCCGACTCCTCGGTGTCGTCGAGCGCCGACCACTGGCCGACGTCGGCGACCGGGGCCGCCCGGTCGAGCCGCCGACACGCCCGCCAAGCGGCGTGCGTCGCCACGCGAGCCAGCCAGGCCCGGGTCGCCTCCGGCGACCGGATGTGGTCGAGGTGCTCGACGAAGCTGACCCAGACGTCCTGGACGACGTCGTCGACGTCGGCCGGCCGCCGGACATAGCGCCGGGCGACGGCCCGGAGCATCGGGGAGCAGCGCTCGACGATCTCGTCGAGCGCGCCCTGGTCGCCGGAACGCGCCCGGGCCATCAGTCCGGCGATCTCCGCCCCCTCGTCACCAGGCCCGGGCTCGTCGGTGTGACTTGCTGTGCTGGTTTCCGCCATGACGCCACCACACCACCGCAAGTGGCCGGCGTCGTTGCCCCGGGACACGCTGGTTGTATGCCCGTGGGCACACAACCAGTGGAACCGGTATCAGGCCCAGCGTTATCTACGCTGTCAGGCGCCCTTACGGGCCTGGGCCAGGGCCCGGGCTGTCTCGCGCTCGGCGTCGCGCTTGGCCAGGACCTCGCGCTTGTCGTAGGTCTTGCGGCCCCGGGCCAGGGCCAGCTCGACCTTGACCCGGCCGTCGCGGAAGTACAGCGCCAGGGGGATGAGGGACAGGCGCTGCTCGTCGACCACGGCGGCCAACCGGTCGAGCTCGGACCGGTGGAGCAGCAGCTTGCGCCGCCGGTCGGGCTCGTGGCCCGAGTGCGTCTGCGCGTGGTCGTAGGGCGAGATGCGCAGCGACACCAGCCACGCCTCGCCGCCGTCGATGCGGGCGTAGGCGTCGGCCATCTGCACGTGGGCGGCCCGCAGCGACTTGACCTCACTGCCGCGCAGCACCAGACCGGCCTCGACCGTCTCGAGCACCTCGTAGTTGCGCCGGGCCCGGCGGTTGGCCGCGATGAGCTTGGTGCCGGAGGTGGAGCGGGCGTCGGTGCGGGCGGGGGAGCGGGCCATAGGGGGACTCAGCAGGGTACCGGTAGTCTCCGCGGCCGTGCTCACGTTGACCACCGAGGTCTGGCGCCAGATGGTCGGCCACGCCTACGACGGCCTGCCCGACGAGGCGTGCGGCCTGCTGGCGGGCGAGCCGGGGGCCGACCGGGCCGAGCGCTTCTACCCGTGCCGCAACGCGGCCGCGTCGAGCCGGGTCTACACGGTCGACCCCGGCGACCACCTGCGGGCCGACCGCGACGCCGAGGACCGGGGCCTGGAGATCATCGGCGTGATGCACAGCCACACCCACACCGAGGCCTACCCGTCGCCCACCGACGTGGCGCAGGCGCCCGACCCGGGGTGGCACTACGTGATCGTGTCGCTCAAGCGGGCCTCGGCGGTGCTGCGGTCGTACCGGATCGCCGACGGTGCGATCGACGAGGAGGCGGTGGGGCTGGACGACCGGTAGCATTGTCGACCAGACCACTCGACTTTCGAAAGCCCTCGCCCGAAGGAACCAATGGCCGTCTACTCCTCGGTCGTCGACCTCATCGGCAACACCCCGATGGTCGACGCCAGTCGCCTCAGCCCCAACCCGGACGTGCGGATCCTGGCCAAGCTGGAGGGCCAGAACCCGGCGGGGTCGATCAAGGACCGCATCGCCCGGCAGATGATCCTGGAGGCCGAGGCCGACGGCACGCTGACGCCGGGCCGCACGCTGATCGAGCCGTCGTCGGGCAACACCGGCATCGCCCTGGCGATGATCGCCCGGACCCGGGGCTACGCGATCAAGATCGTGATGCCCGAGAACGTGTCGGTCGAGCGGCGCCAGGCGCTGGAGGTGTGGGGCGCCGAGATCATCGTCACGCCTGGCGCCGAGGGCTCGAACGGCGCCGTCCGGCGGGCCCAGGCGCTGGCCGACGAGCACCCCGAGTGGGTGTTCCTCTACCAGTACGCCAACGAGGCCAACCCGCGGGCCCACTACGAGACCACCGGGCCCGAGATCTGGCGGGACTGCCCCGAGCTGACCCACTTCGTGGCCGGTCTCGGCACCACGGGCACGCTGATGGGGGTCGGCCGCTACCTCAAGGAGCAGAACCCCGAGGTCAAGGTCATCGCCGTCGAGCCGCCGCTGGGGGAGCGGGTCGAGGGGCTGCGGAACCTCGACGAGGGCTACATCCCGCCCGTGTACGAGAAGTGGGGCGGGTCCGATCTGCTCGACCGCAAGCGCATCGTGCGGCCCCGCGAGTCGATCGAATGGACCCGGAGGCTGGGCGAGATCGGGGTGTTCTCGGGCATCTCCGGCGGGGCGGCGCTGGCGGGGGCGGCCAAGGTGGCGAGCGAGATCGCGTCGGGCACGATCGTCGTGATCCTGGCCGACGTGGGCTGGAAGTACCTGTCCACGGGCGCCTGGACCGGCGACCTCGACGAGGTCGCCGCCCTGGCCGAGCGGTTGATCGTCTTCTAGCGCCCGCGGTCGCTCGTCGTGAAGATCCGCATCGGCCTCGGGCTCGGCACGCAGACGCTCACCGGCGACGCCGAGCGCTTCCCCGGCTTCGTCGACGCGCTGGAGGCCCGCGGCTTCGACTCGCTGTGGCTCAGCGAGCGGCTCACCGGGCCGGGGCCCGACCCCCTGATCGCCCTGGCGCTGGCCGCGGGCCGCACCCGGCGGCTCAAGCTGGGCACCAGCGTCCTCGTGCTGCCGGGGCGCAATCCGGTGGTGGTGGCCAAGGAGCTGGCCAGCCTCGACCGGCTCTCGGGCGGCCGGCTGCTGCCGGCCGTCGGGCTCGGGGCCCCGGTCCCGGCCGAGCACCGGGCGTTCGGCGTCGAGCGGGGCGCGGGCCAGCCTGTTCGACGAGGCGCTGGGGCTGATCCGCCGGCTGTGGACCGAGGACGACGTCCACCACGACGGCGAGCACTTCCGGGTCGACGGCGTGACCCTGCGGCCCCGCCCGGTCCAGCAGCCGATCGACGTGTGGCTCGGCGGCACGTCGCCGTCCGAGCTGCGGCGCACGGGCCGCCTCGGCGACGGCTGGCTGCCGTCGTTCACGGTGCCGGCCGAGGTCGAGTCCGGTTGGGCGGCGGTCACCGCCGCCGCAGCCCAGCACGGCCGGGCCATCGACCCCGAGCACCTGGGCGTCCTCGTGCTGTACACCCGGGGCGAGCTGCCCGACGCCATCGCCCAGGTGGTGGCGCAGCGCCGCCCCGAGCTCGACCCCCGCGACGTCATCCCGGCGGGCGTCGCCGGCCTGCGCCGGCAGGTCGAGCGGTTCATCGGGGTCGGCGCGTCCAAGTTCGTGGTCGTCCCCCTGGCCGAGCCGGCCGACTGGGACGCCGAGCTGGCGGAGCTGGCCGCCGAGCTGAAGCCGCTGGAGACCTGAACCCCCGCGTTTTGTCCCAGGGACAAAACGCGTCAGAGGCTGGTGGCGATCAGCACCACGCCGAACACGGCGAACAGGGCCGCGGAGCCGACGCGGGTGACCCGTTCCGGCAGGCGGGCGCCGAACCAGCGGCCGAGGAGCACGCCGAGGGCGCCGGCCAGGACGATCCCGACGGTGGCGCCGATCCAGACCAGCACGGGGTTGCCCTTGGCCGCCAGGGTGGCGGTGGCCAGCATCGTCTTGTCCCCCAGCTCGGCCACGAACATCGCCGCGGCCACCGACGCCGCCACCGCCGCGCCGCTCGACGTCTCGCCCGCGCCGGCGTCCTCGGCCACCTCGTCCTCGTCGCCGCCGCCCCACAGCGTCCACGCCGCGAACCCGAGGAACAGCACCCCGCCGGCCAGGCCGATCGCCCGGGTGGGGAGGGTGGCGCCCAGCAGGCCGCCGACCACGACCGACAGCAGGTTGGTGGCCATGTAGGCGGCCACGACGCCGGCCAGGACGGGGGCCAGGCGGTGGCGGGCGCCGAAGCCGAGGGCGACCAGCTGGGTCTTGTCCCCCAGCTCGGCGACGAAGACGACGCCGAGCGCGGCGAACAGGGACTCCATTGGTGCGTAGCGTAAGGCGGGTGGACGACCGGGCCGAAGACGGGCTGGCGGTGACGGTGCTCGGGTGCTCGGGCACGTATGCGGGCCCCGGCGGCGCCTGCAGCGGCTACCTCGTGCGGGGCGGGGGCGCCGCCGTCGTCGTCGACCTCGGGCCGGGGGCGCTGGCCAACCTCCAGCGCCACGTCTCGCTGGGCGACGTGGATGCGGTCGTCCTCAGCCACGAGCACCCCGACCACTGGCTCGACCTGCCGCTGCTGCGCAACGCCATGCGCTACGTGCTCGACCTGGGCGACCTGGCCGTGTTCGGCACGGCCGGCACCGGCGCGCGCTCGCGGGAGCGTCCTGGGCGGCGAGCTCGCGCCGACGCTGCTGTGGTCGACGGTCGACGAGACGTCGACGCTGCGCGTGGGCGACCTGTGGGTGCGGTTCAGCCGCACCGACCACCCGGTCGAGACCCTGGCCGTGCGGATCGACGCCGACGGCCGGTCGCTGCTCTACAGCGCCGACACCGGTCCGGCCTGGGAGCCGGGGCCGGCCGGCGAGGGGGTCGACACGTTCATCTGCGAGGCGTCGCTGCGGCCGGAGGACGAGGACACGTTCGAGCACCTCTCCGGCGGCCAGGCCGGCACGCTGGCCCGGGAGATCGGCGCGGGCCGGCTGGTGCTCACCCACGTGGTCCCGGGCGTCGACGCCGGGCGCCAGGCGGCGGCCGCGGCGAGCGCGTTCGGCGGCCCGGTCGAGGTCGCCGTCACCGGGGCCACCATCGTCCCCTGACCCACCGCGGGTTACGGTGCGTGACGATGCGCGCTGACGGACGAGCCCCCGACGAACTGCGGCCGGTCACCTTCGAGCGTGACTTCACCGAGATGGCGGCCGGCGTCGTGCCTGGTCAGCTTCGGCCAGACCCGGGTGCTGTGCACGGCCTCGATCGACGAGGACGTGCCCCGGTGGATGCGGGGCCGGGGCAAGGGCTGGGTCACGGCCGAGTACTCGATGCTGCCGGGCTCGTCTCCCGAGCGGATCCGTCGCGAGGTCAAGGACGGCCGCCCGTCGGGGCGCAGCCAGGAGATCCAGCGGCTGATCGGCCGGGCGCTGCGGTCGGTGTGCGACATGGCCGCGCTGGGCGAACGCCAGGTGATCGTCGACTGCGACGTCCTCCAGGCCGACGGCGGCACCCGCACGGCGTCGATCTGCGGCGGCTACCTGGCGCTGCACGACGCGCTCGCCCGGCTGGTCCACCAGGGCGTGATCGGTGCCCACCCGCTGGCGGCCTTCTGCGCCGCCGTGTCGGTGGGGGTGGTCGACGGCTCGCCGATGCTCGACCTGCCCTACGAGGAGGACAGCCGGGCCGAGGTCGACATGAACGTGGTGATGACGTCCGAGGGCCGCTTCGTGGAGGTGCAGGGCACCGCCGAGGGCCAGGCGTTCACCCGGGGCGAGCTGGACCAGATGCTGGCGCTGGCCGAGAAGGGCATCGGGGACCTCATGGCCCTCCAGGAGGAGATGGTGGCCGAGCCCCCTGCGTTCCGCCCGGTCGTCCGACAGAGGTGAGCCAGGGCCGGCTCGTCCTCGCCACCGGGAACCGGCACAAGCTCGACGAGGTGCGGGCGATCCTCGCCCAGGCCTGGGTGGTCGACGCCCAGGATCCCGGGGTCGAGGAGACCGGCGAGACGTTCGAGGACAACGCCCTGCTCAAGGCCCGGGCCGTGGCGGCCCAGGTCGGCAGCGTGGCGATCGCCGACGACTCGGGCATCGAGATCGACGCCCTGGGCGGCGCCCCGGGCGTCCACTCCGCCCGCTGGGCGGACGAGGGCGACTGGATCCCCAAGGTGCTGCGCGAGCTGGCGGGCGTCCCGGCGGCGGAGCGGGGCTGCCGCTACGTGTGCGCCGCCGCGGCGGCCTGGCCGGGCGGCCGGCAGCTGGTCGTCCGGGGCACGGTCGGCGGCCGGATCCCCGAGGCGCCCCGGGGCACGGGCGGCTTCGGCTACGACCCCATCATGGTCCCGACCGAGGGCGACGGCCGGACGTTCGCCGAGATGAGCGAGGCCGAGAAGCACGCCCTGAGCCACCGGGGCCGGGCGTTCCGGGCCCTGGGGCAGCTGCTGCGCCGGCATACTTGACCGGTGGCGACGCCGCCCGCGTCCACCTACCGGGAGATGCCCGCCCCCACCGCGCTCGGCGCCCTGGGTCGAGTGCCTGTGGGTCCACCGCGTGGCCGCCGGCGACGGGCTGTACGAGCAGCCCGTGTTCCCCGACGGCTGCGTCGACGTCGTGGCGCTGGGCGACGACGTGACGCTCGCCGGCCCCGCCACCCGGCCGACCACGCTGCGGTTCCCCCGGGGCACGTTGACCGTGGGCGTGCGGTTCCGGACCGGGGCGGCGCCTGCGCTGGTGGGCGCCAGCGCCGCCGACCTGCGCGACCTGGACCTGGCCCTCGACGACCTGTGGGGCCGGCCGGGCGCGGAGATCGGCGCCCGGGTGGTCGAGGCGCCCGGCTGGCGGGACCGCCTCGGGGTGCTGGTCGACGGCCTCGCAGGCCGGGTGGGCGTGGCGCGGCCGCCCGACCCGGTGGGACTCGGCATCGCCGCGGCGCTGGCCGAGCGGCCCGGGTCGCCGGTCCGGTCGGTGGCCGAGGACGTGGGGCTGAGCGAGCGCCAGCTCCGCCGGCGGGTCGAGGACGCGGTGGGCTACCCGCCCCGCCTGCTGGCCCGCATCCTGCGGTTCCAGCGCTTCCTCCGGCGGCCCGCGCCGCCCCGGGGCGCGACCTGGCACGCCTGGCGGTCGAGTCCGGCTACGCCGACCAGGCCCACCTCACCCGCGAGAGCCGCGAGCTGGGCGGGCTGCCCCCCGGGGCCCTGCTCGACTGGGAGGCCGAGCGCGTAGGACGCTGACGCCCCTGATGGCCGGAACGTTCAAGACCCGGCCGCGGCGGGCGGCGCATCATCGGGGTATGGCTACAGACAGCACGAAGATCGACACCGCGGCGGCGACCGTGTTCCTCGCCGGCCACGGGCGGGTGCTGGACCGGCGGCGGCTGGCACTGCTGCTCGGCACCGGCGACGCAGACGGGGTGCTGGCCGCCCTCGACGCGTACCGCAACGCCGACGGCGGCTACGGCTGGGGGCTGGAGGCCGACCTGCGGTCGCCCGAGAGCCAGACCGGCGCCGCCCTCCACGCGTTCGAGGCGATGGCCGAGGTCGCGCCGGTGCGTTCGCCCCGCGCCGTCGAGCTGTGCGACTGGCTCGCCGCCGTCTCGCTCCCCGACGGTGGGGTGCCGTTCGCGCTGCCGGTGACCGACCCCGCCGGCAGCGCGCCCTGGTGGCTCGGCGCCGACCAGGACGCGTCCTCGCTGCAGATCACCGGCGCCGTGTGCGCCCAGGCGCTGCGCGTCGCCCGCCACGACCCGGACGTGGCCGCCCACCCGTGGCTGGCCGGGGCCGTCGAGTTCTGCGTCGGCGCCGCCGCCCGCGTCGACGGCTCGACGCACCCCTACGAGCTGTCGTTCGCCCTCCAGGCGCTCGACGCGGCCGCCGATCGCCATCCCGGGGCGGGGGAGGCGCTCGCGCGGCTGGTCGGGCTGCTCCCCGGCGACGGCACGCTGCCGGTTCCGGGCGGCGCCGAGGACGAGATGCTCCGCCCGCTCGACTACTCGCCGTGGCCCGGCGGGCCGCTGCGGGACCTGCTCCCCGAGGCCGTGATCGCCGCCGAGCTCGACCGGCTCGCCGGGCTCCAGCAGCCCGACGGCGGGTGGGTGGTCGACTTCGTCTCCGCGTCGCCGGCCGGCGCGCTGGCGTGGCGCGGCTACGCCACCGTCGAAGCGGTCGCCATCCTGCGGGCCCACGGCACGACCGCTGGCGACTGACGGTCAGGGGCCGCGCCCGCCGGGCACGATGCGCCCGTCCACCAGCCACACGACCCGGTCGGCGGCCCGGAAGGCCAGCTCGTTGTGGGTGGCGAGCAGGCACGCCGTGCCCCGGTCCGCCAGGTCGGAGACGACCGCCATCACCGCGTCGGCCCAGGCGTCGTTCTGGTGGGCGATCGGCTCGTCGGCGACCAGCAGCCGCGGCGCGGCGGCCGCGGCCCGGGCCAGCGCCGCTCGCTGGCGCTCGCCGAGCGAGACCTCGCTCGGGAACCGGTCGACCAGGTGTCCGAGACCCAGGCGGGCGGCCAGGTCGGACACGTCGGCGCCCCCGTGGTCGAGGCGGCCGGGGAGTGCGATGTTCTCGCCCACGGTCAGCTCGTCGAGCAGGCCGAGCGACTGGGGAACGACCGCCACGTCGTGCCAGGCGGGACGCCCGGCGCCCGGGCCGTCGCCCGGTCGCTCGACCGTCCCGTCGTCGGGCGGCTCCCAGCCGGCGACCACCGTGAGCAGCACCGTCTTGCCCGAGCCCGAGCGTCCGGCGAGCGCCACGACCTCGCCCCGCCGCACCTCCAGGTCGACGCCGTCGAGGACGGCGACGGCGCCCGCCGGCGTGGCGAACGCCTTGCGCACCCCGGCCACCCGCAGGACGGGCCCGCCGGGCGTCATGCGGCGACCACGCGACCGTCCCGGAGCGAGGTGATGGCGTCGGCCGCCGCGAGCACGTCCGGGTCGTGCGACGCGACGACCAGCGTCCGCCCGGCGGCGACCAGGCGCCGCATGGCCTCGATCACCAACGCGGCGACCGGGTGTCGAGGGCGGCCGTGGGCTCGTCGGCCAGCAGGAGCGCCGGCGGGCCGACCGCCGCGGCGGCGAACGCGACCCGCTGCTGCTCCCCGCCCGACAGCTCCTCGGGGTACAGCCGTCCGCGCTCGGCGAGCCCCAGCACGCCGAGCAGGTCCGGCGCCTGGTCGGCCGGCGTCCCCCGGAGCCGGGCGGCCAGCGCCACCTGCTCCTCGGCCCGCAGCCCGGGAAGCAGGTTGGCCGACGGCTCCTCGAGCACCATGCCGATCGTGCGCCGCCGGAAGCGGCGCCGGGCACCGGCCGACAGCCGGCCGACGTCGACGCCGTCGACGACGACAGACCCCCGGGCCGGCGCCTGCAGGCCGGCGAGCGTGCGCAGCAGCGACGACTTGCCCGACCCCGACGGCCCGGCCAGCACCGACAGCCGCCCGCGCCCGAAGTCGGCGTCCACGTCCCGCACGGCCTCGACCACCCCGGTCCGGGTCGGGTAGCGGACCGCCACGGCGCGGCAGGTCGCCGCCGCGGGCTCAGGCGCCGGCACGGAGGACGTCCACGGGACTGTCGCGGTCGGCCCGGCGCTGGGCCAGGGCGGCCGCCGCGACCGCGACCACGGTGGCGAGCGCGGCGAGGGCCACGACCACCATGATGGCGGGGCGAAGGACCGGGCCGGGTCGGAAGGTCGGAACGGGGTCGAGGCGGCCGTACGCCAGCCAGGCGCCTGCGAGCGCGATGCCGAGCCCCAGCCAGCACCCGGCGACCACGCTGGCGGACAATTCGGCGAGCAGGGCGAGCCGGTGCTGGCCCGCAGTCAGGCCCATGCGACGGGCGAAGGCGTAGCCGAGCAGGCGCTGGCGGCGCCGGGCGTCGAGGTAGGCGGCCAGGCCGCCGAGCACGAGCAGGCCGGCCGCGACCGCGATCGCCTGCATGAAGTCGAATGTCCAGGCCACCGTGAGGAACGCCGGGCGGTCGACGACATCGCTCGGCTTCCGGAGCTCCATGAACCCCGTGCCGGCGGCGACGCAGCGCGGCGAGGACCCGGTCGCGGTCACCCCGGATCCACGTCTCCGGGGCGGCGCCGCGAGGTCGAGGCGGTCGACGTTGGCGGCGGCGACGAACACCGTCGGGCTCGGCCGCCGCATGCCCGGGAACCCCCCGACGTCGGCGACCTGCTCGATCGTGAACCGCGCGGGATGGGCGCCGCGGATCACCACCTCGGCTCGGTCGTCGAGGCCGTCGAGGCCGACCACCACCGCGGGGACGGGCCCGTCCCCGGCCGGGGCGGCGAGGCGGTCGAGGATCTCGCCGAACCCGTCCCCGAGAACGACGGGTCCCAGAACGTGGTGTCGCCGAAGCTGGCCGGGTCGATGGCCCGGACGGCGACCTTGCTCTCCTGGCCGCCGGTCTCGACCCACGCCCGGGTGTACGACGCGACGTCGGTGGCATCGCCGGCGAGGGCGGGGGGCAGCCGCTCGCCCGGCCGCAGCCGGACGGCCACGTCGCTACCGACGAACGCCCGGGCCTTGGTGTCGAGCGTGGCCTCCAGCGAGCGGTTGAGGGTGGCGGCGTAGCCGAGGACCCCGGCGGCGACCGCCGACGCGGCGACCAGGCCGACGACGGCCACCCGGTAGCGGGACACCCGCCGCACGGCCAGGTAGAGCGGGATCGACCAGCCCCGGCTGGCGGCCCGGAGCGGCGCCAGCGCCAGGACGAGCACCCGGGCGGCGACCGCGACGGCCGCAAGGATGAAGAGCACCGGGAACAGCAGGCCGAGGGGATCGACGCGGGTGACGGCGGCGCCGTGGCTCACGGGCACGCCCCACTCGCCGAGGCGCCGGTAGGACAGGACCGCGAGGGCGACCAGCGCAAGCTCCCACGGCACGGCCCGCAGCCACGCCGGCCGGACCGCCGCCGCCGGCCCGCTCCCCACCCGGCGGGTGACGACCGCGCCGACCACCAGGACCGCCACCGCCAGCCCGGCGGCCCCGGCCGCCAGCGCGAGGACGACGGCCGAGCGCTCGACGACCGGCGAGGGGCCGAGCCACCGCACCAGCCCGTAGGCCAGCCCGACGCCGCCCGCGGCCCCGGCGACCAGGGGCACTGCCAGCTCGAGGACCGCCTTCAGTCCGAGGGCCGCCGGCGAGACGCCCCTGACCGTGAGCAGCGTGACCTCCCGGCGGCGGCGCTCGACCCACAACGAGCCGGCCGCCGCCACGAAGCCCGCGCCGGCCAGGGCCGCCAGCCCGGCGACCGGCCAGACCCCGCCGGCCACCGCCGTCCGGATCGAGCCCGAGCGGTCGACGACGAACGGCAGGTGGGTCCGGAAGCGGCCGGCGACCTCGCGGTCGCGGTCCGCCGGCGCCGGCTGCGGCCCGCCGCACCAGTCCAGCCGGGGGGCGGCCGGCGAAGCGCAGGCGAGGTCGTCGACCAGGCCGGCCGTGTCGGTCACGGTCATCCCGTCCCGGAGCGGCGCCTCCCAGGTGACGGCGACCGCCTCGGCCCCGGTGTCGGTCGCCAGGCGGGCGAACGTCGGGCGGTCGACGAGCACGACCGGCGGCGGCAGCGTGCGGTCGGTGCCCTCGGCCCGCGTGAGCAGGAGGTCGGCGTGGGCGCACCAGTAGTCGTCGACCGTCGGCGCGGCCAGGTCGCGGTACACGCCGACGACCGGGACCGCGGCGCCGTCGATCGTGGCCACGTCGCCCGGCCCGAGCCCGGTGGCCTCGGCGGCCCGGTCGGTCAGCCACGCGCCGGGCCCGGCCCCCGGCGTGCCGGCGAGCACCTCGATGTGGTCGCCCGCTCCGTCGCGGGCCAGCACGACGGCCTGCGTGTCGTCGCGGGGATCGGGTCCGGACAGCCGCACGAGGTTCTCCGTCGCGGACCACCGCGTGACCGGGCCGAGCGCACCGCGGAGCGGGCCGATCGGGTCGCCGGCGGGCGCGGCCGCCTCGCTGGGCGCCAGGAGGACGGTGTACGAGGCCCCCGTGTCGCGGGGGCAGCGCTCGGCGGCCTGCACCGCCACCGACGCCGTGCCCACCGACGACAGGAACAGCGGCACCGCCGCCAGCGGCGCCACCAGCACCATGGTGGCGCCGGCCACCATCGCCAGGATGCCGGGGCGCCGCCGCAGCAGCCACGGCGCCCGCCGCCAGGGGGGCGACGACACGGTCGCGAAGGCAGTGCGTACCCGGCCCGACACGCCAGCAAGCTACCGGGCCGCCTTCTCGGGTTTCTGGCAGCGATCCCGTACCGCTATGGCACTGAGGGCTGCCAGAAACGGTGAGGCCGGGGCGGGTCGGGTCAGCCCGGCAGGACCCGGACCTCGACGCCGGGCATGGCGCTCCACCACCGCACATGGCGGCCGTGGAGCGCCGGCCCGCGCTCGGCCAGCAGGGCGAGCAGTCCCCGGGCCTCGTCCGCGAGGCCGTCCCAGGCCTCGCCGGGCAGGGGACGGAAGGCGCGCGCCTCGATGCCGCGGTCGACCGGGCGCCAGACGCCGCACACGTGGCCGTCGACGAGCAGCGTCGGGAGGACGTCGCCGTTGCGCCGGATGACCAGCGACCGGTACTCGGCGGGCAGGACCCGGCCGCGGTCGGCGTACGCGAGCAGGGTGCTGTCCCACATCGCCATCAGCCGCGGGGGCGCCGGTGCATCCTCGGGGGGCAGCGGCGCCCCGGGGACGTCGAACAGCTCGGTGCCCCCGGGCCCTGCCCGTGTGACGAGGTCGCCGGCCATGGCCGCCAGGGCGGCACGGATCGTGGACCGCTTGTGCTGGATGAACTGGGCGATGTCGGCCACCGACGCCGGCCCGAACCCCGCCAGGTAGCGCCGGATCAGCGCCTGGAGGGACCGGTCGGGGTCGGCGCCGGTGGCGGACGCAGCGGTCGGGGCCGCGACGTAGGCCGGCCGGGGGCCGAACGACCACGGCCCGCCGGTCGGGGCGTGCACCACCGGCGTGAAGGCCCGCAGCGCCCACCACCAACCGGGGTCGGGCGGGGCGCCGAGCCGCTCGGCGAGCATCGCCTCGATCTCGGCGTTGGTGCGGGGCTCGGAGCAGAAGGCGACCACCTCGCCCACGAGGGCGTCGGCCTCGGCGACGGTCAGGCCGGTCGACGTGAAGCGGCGGTCGTGCAGCCGGGCGGCGCGGAGCGTCGACAGCATCCCGGCGTGGAAGTCGGGGTAGTCGGCGGCGGCGACGGCGTGGAGCGTGATGCGCATGAGCGTCGCCTTCAGCACCGTGCGGCCGGCGAACGCGGCATCGAGCTCGGCGGGGTCGAACGGGGCGAGCCGGTTCCACAGCGCGACGTAGGGCCACGGCGGCGACTGGGCCTGGACGGCCACCATGCGATGCACGGCGTCGACCACCGGCAGCCGCTCGCGCCGCAGCAGCAGCTGGCGCGCGAGCGTGGCGCGGTTGAGCCGCCGGAGCGTCAGGGGCATGGCACGCATCCTCGTCGATCGAGCCCCGACCCGGTGGGCGCCGTCGCCGGGCACCGCCTCGCTACCATGCGCGCGGCATGAGCGACGCAGCCGCCGGAACCTCGCCGGAGGATGGCCGGGCGATCGTCGACGCCAACGCCTATATGACGCTCGCGACCGCCGACGCGGCGGGGACCCCGTGGGCGTCGCCGGTGTGGTTCGCCCACGAGGGCTACGTGCGGTTCGTGTGGGTGTCGCGGCCGGATGCCCGCCACTCCCGCAACATCGCGGCGCGCCCGAGGTCGGCATCGTGATCTTCGACTCGACCGTGCCCATGTACGGCGGCCGGGCCGTGTACGTCGAGGCCACCGCCGGGGCCGTCGACGTCGACGACGCCACCGAACTCGACCGCCTGATGGCGGTCTTCTCGCGGCGGTCGGCGGCGCAGGGCGGCAACCCGTGGACGGCCGCGGACGTGACCGGCGATGCCGCCCTTCGCCTGTACGCCGCCCGGGCGTCCGCCCACTTCATCCTGACCTCCGACGACCGACGGCTCCCGGTAGCCTTGGGCGACCCCGGGTAGGGGACCGGGGCTGCAAGCGGGAGGCAGGGGCATGCGGCTACGGGTTGCGCGTGGTGCCGTCGTCGGCGCGCTGGCGGTGGCGGGCAGCGTGGCGTGGGCGCCCACGGCGGGCGCGGTGCCGGTGGGCGGCGACTTCTTCGCCTTCTGCTCGGTGGAGCCGCCGGCGCCCCACCAGGACTTCGGGTTGCTGAGCATGTCGGCCGACGTCCCGGCGCAGGTGGAGGCCGGCGCGGGCTTCGACGTGGTGGTCACCGGCATGGGGGTCGTCAGCGGGGCCTTCGAGTCGGCCCCCACCAACGCGGTGCAGGGGACGATCTCCGTGACCGGCGCCGTCAGCCCGAGCGGCGACGTCACGATCGGGTCGATCCCGTTCCCGCCGCCGATCCCGATCCCGCTGCCCTGGCCCGCCACCGAGCACTTCACGGCGACGGGCCCGCCGGGCACGACGATCGAGGTCGCGGCGGTGAGGGCCAGGCAAGTTGGCGTGACCCCGGACTTCTCGCAGTTCTTCAGCCTGTCGTGCACGGCCGTCGAGCCGGCCGTCGTCGCGACCATCCAGGTCGTCGCGCCCACCTGCCAGGGCGAGCCGGCCACGGTGACAGGCACGATCGGCGACGAGGCCCTGACGGGCACGCCCGGCCGTGACGTGATCGCCGGCCTGGCCGGCGACGACACGATCGCCGGGCTCGCCGGCGACGACCTCGTATGCGGGGGCGACGGCAGCGACACGGTCGACTACTCGGCCGCGCCGGCCGGCGTCCTGGCCCTGCTCGGGTCGCCCGGCCACGTGTTCGGCGGCGCCGGCCACGACACGCTGGACGGCGTCGAGAACGTGACCGGCTCCGGCGCCACCGACCTGCTCGCCGGCGACGCGGGAGCCAACCGCCTGAGCGGGGGCCCGGGCATCGACCTGATCGCCGGCCTGGCCGGCGACGACACCCTCGACGGCGGCCCGGGCCCGAACCTGCTCGTCGGCGGCGACGGCACCGACACCTGCACCAACGGCCCGCTCGTCGTCGGCTGCGAGTAGCGGGCTGCCCCGGAACGGTGGGCCGGGCCGTTCGTGTCCCACTCGTTCTGGCAGTGCTGAGTGCCGTGGTGGTACGAATCCGCTGCCAGAACGGTGGGCCCGGCCAGCCCGCCCCCGTTCAGTCTGCGGTCAGGCCCGGCGCGGTACGACTGGCCCGAGGCGCCGCCGCCCGGGCTGCGCCCTCCTGCGGGAGGAGAGACCGTGTCCCATCGCCGATGGATTGGACTTGTCGCGCTCGGCGCCATACCGCTCGTGGCCCCGACTGCGGCCGACGCCGATCGTCAGCGTCCGGCGCCCTTCGAGGACGCCAGGCTGGAGATCGAATACAACGCGACCGACGGCGACGCCGGGTTCCAGGTGTTCGCCGACGCCGAGGAGTGGAAGGAGTTCGAGATCCTCCAGCCGAACGGCAACCGCCTCGTGGACCTGAAGGCCACCGGGGTCCTCGGGGACTTCGGGCTGAGCGAGCTGTTCGCCGAGAGCAGCGAACCGCCGTTCACCGAGCTGCCGTTCGCCGAGTTCAAGCGCTTGTTCCCCGCGGGGAACTACCGCTTCGAGGGCGAGACGATCGACGGGCGCGAGCTGCGTTCGGTCGTGCGGTTCTCCCACGCGGTTCTCGACCCCCCGCAGTTCGCTCGCGCCCACGGACGGCGGCACCCTGCCGGCCGGCGCCGCCGTGATCCGGTGGGTGCCGGTGGCGGGGGCCGTCGACTACGAGGTCATCGTCACCCGGGAGGACCCGCTGCGGGTGCTGGACGTGACGCTGCCCGCCGACGACACGAGCCTGACCGTGCCCGCGGAGTTCCTCGACGCCGGGGTCGAGTACAAGGTCGAGCTGCACGCGTCCCACGCAAGCGGCAACCGGATCTTCACCGAGGTCGGGTTCACCCCGACCTGACCGGCGTCATGCGCCGTCCCGGCGCAGCAGCAGCACGCCCGACGGGGTGCCGCCGCCGGACGTGACCACCGCGGTGCGGGCGCCGGCGACCTGGCGGTCGCCGGCCTCGTGCCGCAGCTGGGCCATCGCCTCGTACAGGAAGCCGAAGCCGTGCGTGCGCCCCTCGGACAGCTGGCCGCCGTGCGGGTTCACCGGCACGTCGCCGTCGAGGGCGATGCGGCGGCCGCCGTCGAGCCAGTCCCTGGCCTCGCCGAGCCCGCAGAAGCCGAGCGCCTCCAGCCACGTGACCGCGTTGAACGTGAAGCCGTCGTAGATCAGGGCCACGTCGACGTCGGCCGGCCGCAGGTCGGTCCGGGTCCACAGGTGGGCCGACTGGCCGAGCACCTGGGGCTCGTGGGTGACCGTGTCCTGGTCCCACGAGATGCGCTCGGTGATCTGGGTGCCGACCGCCTCGACCCGCACCGCCGGCCGGGGCAGGTCGGCGGCGACCGAGGCGTCGGACACGACCACCGCGATCGACGCGTCGCACGGGACGTCGCAGTCGTACAGGCCGAACGGGCTGGTGATCGGCCGGGCCGACAGGTAGTCGTCCATGGTCATCGGGTCGCGGTAGATGGCGGCCGGGTTGCGGGCGGCGTTGGCCCGCCCGTTGAGGGCGATCCAGCCGAGCAGCTCACGACCGGCGCCGTAGCGGTGCAGGTACTGGTTGGCGTTCATGCCGATCCAGTTGGCGGCCGACAGCGCACCGAACGGCGCCCGCCACTCGTGCATCGGCCCCGACACCCGTCCGCCACCGACCCCGGGCCGGGCGCCGAGGCCGAGGGCGGCGTAGGTCGACTCCCACACGGTGCGGAAGCACAGGACGTGGCGGCACAGCCCGCCGGCCACCGCCAGCATCGCCGCGATCACCGAGCCGCCGGGCCCGGGCAGGTCGCCGCCGCCGTTGATCCAGGTCGGCCGCAGCCGCAACGCCTCCTCGACCGCGGCCACGCCGCCCTCGCTCATCCCCATGCCCGCCGCACCCGGGTAGGTCGACAGCCCGTCGATGTCGTCGAGCGCCAGTCCGGCGTCGGCCACCGCCGCCAGGCAGGCGTCGACCGCGAGCGACAGCGGGTCGACCATCAGCCGCCGCCCGATGGCGGACCGCCCGACGCCGGCCAGGACCGCCCGGTGCTCGAACCGCTCGGGGCTGACCGGCGGCCGGGGCACGGGGCGCCGGGGCTCGGGCACCCGGTCCACGGGGTCGGTGTCGCCGGTCGGGGCGAACAGCGGCAGCCACACGTCGTCGCAGCGCTCGAAGCGGACCATGACCTCCTGGCCGACGTGGACCTCGTCGGGCTCGCACCCGACGACGTTGGTCGTCAGCCGCACGGTCGGGTCGTCGGCCAGCGCCACGTTGGCGATGGCGTAGGGCGGCTCGAACCCGGGCAGCCACCGGTGGTGGTTGACGGTGAACGCCACGACCGTGCCGCGGCCCGACACCACCACCGGCGCGGACGATCGGCTGCGGCACGCCGGGCACACCGGCGCCGGGGGGTGGACGAGCGCCTTGCAGTCCTGGCAGCCCTGGATCCGCAGGTGGCCGTCGGCCCCCGACGTCCAGAACCACTCGTTGAAAGAGGTGAGCTGGGGGAGCGGCCGCATAGGCGAGCTAGAAGGTCGTGTTGGCCAGGAAGTCGACCGCCGGTGACGCCGCCGGGAACGACCCGGTGATCCCCGCGCTGAAGTAGCCGGCGTCGGTGACCATCGTGATGCCGGTGATGCCCCGGGCGCCCTCGCTGCACAGGAACACCAGCGGGTACGCCTGCTCCAGCGGGGTGGACGCCTCGATGCCGACCTCGGCGCGGTAGTCGGCGCCGAACCCGAGCCACATCTCCTCGTTGGCCCGCGCCAGGGGCGTGTCGGTGGGGCCGGGCATGATGGCGTTGATGCGGATCCCCTGCTTCAGCAGGCCGGTGGCCTCGCGCGCGACGTAGGCGTTGATCGACAGCTTGCTCCACATGTAGTCGGCCTTGCCGTTGTCCTGGGCCCACTGGGTGGCGGCGTCGAAGTCGCGGACCTCGAGGTACTCGTTCAGCCGGGTCAGGTTGGCCTGCCAGCCGAACCCGGCGGCCGACGAGATCAGGCCGATCGCCGAGCCGCGGGGCAGCATGCCGCCCCCCAGCATCCGGTCGATGAGGTGCCGGTGCCCGATGAAGTTGATGCGCTCGATGCCGGGCGTGCCGTCGGCGACGCCCGCGCACGAGAACAGGGCGTGCACGGGTCCGCCGCACTCGTCGACCGCGGCCTCGATCGACGCCTTCTCGGCCAGGTCCAGGTGGATGGCCTTGACGCCCGGCAGGGACACCTCGGCCCGATCCATGACGACGACCTCGGCGCCGGCGTCCCGGGCCAGCTCGGCGACCGCGGCGCCCATGCCGGTGGCGCCGCCGACGACGAGCGCCCGCTTGCCGTCGTACCTGAACGCATCGAACGTGCTCATGTCGTTGCTCCGTGTGGGATGGGGTGGGTGGCGTTGGCGGGGGCAGGGTGGGCGCCGCGCCGGTCAGGCGACGACGCCCCGGACCTTCAGGTCGACGATCGTGTCCCAGTCGAGGCCGAGCTCGCCCAGGATCGCGTCGCCGTGCTCGTTGAACCCGGGGGCCCGGCGGGGGGCGGCGGAGACGCCGCCGTACTGGACCGGCGCGGCCGCCAGCTGGAAGGGCAGGCCGTCCGCCGTCTCGCAGTCCTGCACGTAGCCGTTGGCCACGGTCTGCGGGTCGGCGGCCGCCTCCAGCGTGTCCTGCACCATGGCCCACTGCCCGCTGAAGCCGCCGAGCCGCTCGCGCCACTCGGCCGCGTCCCGGGAGGCGAACGCCTCCCGCAGGGCCTGGGCGGCCGCCGCGACGTTGGCCTTGATGGCCCCGGCGTCCGCGAAGCGCTCGTCGCCGGCCAGATCGGGCCGGTCGATGACCTGGCAGACCTCGGGCCAGTACTTCGCCGCCTGCAGGCAGGTGATCGCCACGTACTTGCCGTCCCGGGTGGCGTACGTCGCGCTCAGCGGGTTGCCGGAGGGGACATCGCGGGGCGGCGGCGCCCAGCCGACCCCGTGCTGGAGCGACAGCGCCAGCGCGGCGCCCATCGACCACATGCCGATGCCGAGCAGCGACACGTCCACGGTCGTGGCCTCGCCGGTGCGCTCGCGGTGGAACAGCGCGCCCATGATCCCGCCGGCGATGGTCATGGCGCCGATCGAGTCGCCGAAGGCGGGGGCGGGCGGGGCGGGCACGTAGTCGTAGTCGGCCTGCTTCACGCCCATGGCGATGCCGGACCGGCACCAGTAGGCCAGCGAGTCGTAGGAGCCCCGGTCGGCCTCGGGGCCCCGCTCGCCCTGGCCGGTGCCCCGCACGTAGACGATGTCGGGGTTGTGGGCCCGGATGTCGTCGACGTCGATGCCGAGCTTGGCCCGCACGCTGGGCAGCTTGTTGGTCAGGAACACGTCGCAGGTCGCCGCCAGCCGGTAGAGGATGTCGAGGCCCTCCGGCGACGTGAGGTCGAGGCCGAGGCTCTGCTTGCCCCGGTTGGAGTGCTCCAGCAGCACGTGGACGTTGGTCCCCATGACCGCCAGCCCGCTCGACGCCAGGCCCCGCATGGCGTCGCCCCGCTCGACGTGCTCGATCTTGACGACCTCGGCGCCCCAGTCGGCGAGCAGCGCGGAGGCGGCCGGTACGAACGTGTGCTCGGCGACCTCGAGGATGCGGACGCCCTGCATGACTGCGGTCATGACCCCTCCTGTGTCCGCCGACAGTATGACCGAGATGTTAGGTAACGCGGACGCCGATGGTGTTCCTGCGCACTGATCCCCAGGTCAGCAGTTGAGTAGTTGACCCGATCGTTAGAAACAGCTTACGGTGACGGCATGACTGCACGGCTCGGGTTCCCGGTGTTCGACGCCGACAACCACCTGTACGAGACGCAGGATGCCTTCACCCGCCACCTGCCCGATCGCTACCGGGGTGCCATCGACTACGTGGAGGTCCGGGGCCGGACGAAGATCGTGGTCCGTGGCACGATCAGCGACTACATCCCCAACCCCACCTTCGAGGTGGTGGCCCGGCCCGGCGCCCAGGAGGAGTACTTCCGGGTCGGCAACCCGGAGGGGAAGTCCTACCGCGAGATCGTGGGCGAGCCGATGCGCTCGATCCCCGCCTTCCGCGAGCCCGGCGCCCGCGTGGAGCTGATGGACGAGCAGGGCCTCGACCGCACGCTGCTGTTCCCCACGCTGGCCAGCCTGCTCGAGGAGCGGATGCGCGACGACCCCGAGCTGATCCACGCCGTGATCCACTCGCTCAACGAGTGGCTCTACGAGACCTGGTCGTTCGACTACGAGGGCCGCATCTTCACCACGCCGATCATCACGCTGCCGATCGTCGAGCGCGCCATCGAGGAGCTCGAGTGGGCGGTCGAGCGCGGCGCCCGCACCGTGCTGATCCGGCCGGCGCCGGTGCCCGCCTACGGCGGCTCGCGGTCGTTCGGCTACGAGGAGTTCGACCCGTTCTGGCAGGCGGTGGTCGACGCCGGCGTGCTCGTGTCGATGCACGCCTCCGACAGCGGCTACTCCCGCTACCAGGCCGACTGGACCGGGCCGATGGAGATGCTGCCGTTCCGGCCCGACCCGTTCCGGATGCTCACGATGGGCAAGCGGCCGATCGAGGACGCGATGGCGGCCCTCGTGTGCCACGGCACCCTGACCCGGTTCCCAGACTTGCGGGTGGCGTCGATCGAGAACGGCGGGGACTGGGTGCCCGGGTTCGTCGAGCACGTCGAGGACGTCCACCGCAAGATGCCCCACGCCTTCGACGAGGACCCCGTGACCGCGTTCCGCCGCAACGTCTACGTCAGCCCGTTCCACGAGGACGACATCGGCGAGCTGGTCGACGTGATCGGCGCCGACCACCTGCTGTTCGGCTCCGACTACCCCCATCCCGAGGGCCTGGCCGAGCCGTGCAGCTACCTCGGCCACCTGCCGGCCGGCATGCCGGACGACCAGGTCGCCGCGGTGATGGGCGGCAACCTCGGCCGGCTGATGCGCGTCGACGTCGCCCGCTGCGGTCTGACGGGGACGGCACGTGGACAACCCCTACCTCAACGGCGAGAACATCCGCCTCGACGGCGCCCTGCGCTTCCCGCCGAAGTAGCCGTGCCCACCATCGACGCTCTCGTCGGGGCGCTGGCGCTCGAACCGGCCGGAACCGACCGCTACCGGGCCGGCAACGTCGACGCCGGCCACGGGGTGGTGTTCGGCGGCCAGCTGCTGGCCCAGACGGTCGTGGCCGGCCTGGCCGGCCAGGACGGCAAGCGGGTCAAGACCGTGCACACTGGTGTTCGCCCGGGGGGCCAGCCCGGACGCGCCGGTCGAGATCGCGGTCGACCGCATGCATGCCGGCCGGGCGTTCGCCAGCAGCACGGTGACGATCAGCCAGGGCGACCGGCTGTGCACGCGCGTCGCTCGTCCTGCTGAGTGCGGACGAGCCGGACCTCATCCGCCACGCCGACGCGGCCCCCGCCGTGGCGCCGCCCCCGGAGGACGCCGGCGGGACCGGCGACTGGCAGGTGCACATCGCGGGGGACGTCGACATCGCCGACCCCGCGGCGGTCGGCCCGGCCGACCTCGACGTCTGGACCCGCTTCCGGGGTGCTCCGGACGACCCGGCCGTCGACCAGGCGCTGCTGGCGTTCGCCACCGACGGCTTCCTCATCGCCACCGCGATGCGGCCCCACGCCGGGCGTCGGCCAGGCGCAGGCGCACGTCACGGTGTCGACCGGGGTGGTCAGCCACACGCTGACGTTCCACGAGCCGGCGCCGGCGGGGGAGTGGCTGCTGCTGGCGCACCACAGCCCGTACGCCGGGCGGGGGCGGGTCGTACGGGACGGCCGGCGTGTTCCGGGCCGACGGCTCGCTGGTCGCGTCGTTCGTGCAGGACGGGATGCCGTGCGAGGGCGCATGGACGGCACACGTTCGCGCGGTTCTAGAGCGGTTTGCAACGCCATTCTCGTAATGCGAAACTATGGTTCACATGTGACGACGGGCACACGGGTCCCGGGAACGGAGGGGGAATGGCGGTGGCTGACGCGGTCGTCGTGTCGACGGCACGAACCGCGATCGGGACGGCGTTCAAGGGCACGCTCGTGGACGTCGACGCCTTCGAGCCCGGCACCCGACGGTGGTCGCCGAGGCCGTGCGGCGGGCCGGGGTCGACCCCGCCCTCATCGACGACGTCATGCTCGGCGAGGCGCTCTACGGCGGCGGCGACATCGCCCGTCACGCCGCCATCGAGGCCGGGCTCGACCACGTGGCCGGCCTGGCGCACAACCGCCACTGCGCCGCCGGCCTGGCCGCCGTCACGACCGCCGCCGCCACGATCCGCGCCGGCATGGACCGCGTGGTCGTCGCCGGCGGCGCGCACTCCTCGTCCACCTCGCCCCGCTCGCTCCGGCGCATGCCCGGCGCGACGACTGGGACGACTGGTTCTCGCCCCCCATGGACCGACCGGCGCCCAACGCATGTCCGTCACGTCGCTGAACGTGGGCGAGCCGGCGTCACCCGCGAGGAGATGGACGGCTGGGCCCTGCGGTCCCACCAGCGGGCCGTGGCGGGGATCGATGGCGGCAGCTTCGCGGAGGAGATCATCCCGCTCGAGCTCACCGGCGGCGGCACGGGCGTCGCCGCCATGTGCGCGGGCGGGGGGATGTCGACCGCGGTCGTTCTGGACGTGCCCGCGCCATGAGCTCCGCGGCGCTGGACCAGAGGAGATCAACCCAAGTCGACAAGCAGATCAGGTAGGGACACATGGAGGTGACAATGACGGAAGCGCCTGGGCGCCGGGGAGGGCTGGCGCCGGCGAGGGCTGGCGATCGCCGCCCTGGCGGCGCTGCTGCTGGTGCGGCTCGCGGCATGTGGCGACGACGACGCGGGACGTCGAGCGCGTCCGGACCGGAGCCGACACGACGGTCGACGGCCGCGGCCGACCTTCTCGGGCCCGAGGACGCGGCGTCGGGCGAGCCGGTCAAGCTCGGCATGGTGTCCGACGGCGCCACCGACGCGTTCGACAACACCGACGAGCTCCGGGCCGCGCAGGCCACGGCCGACTACTTCAACGCCCACAAGGCCGGCGTCGGCGGCCGGCCGATCGAGGTCGTGACGTGCGAGACCGGCGCCGACCCGGCCGGGGCGACCGACTGCGCCAACCAGTTCGTCGAGGAGGGCGTCGTGGCCGTCGCCCTCAGCCAGTCGGCGGTCGCGGACTCGGTGTGGGAGCCGCTGCATGCGGCAGGCGTCCCGACGATGTGGTTCCAGACCAGCGGCCAGGGCATCACGGCCGACACGCAGTCGAGCTTCGTGCTCATCAACCCGCTCACGACCCTGTTCGGCCTGCCGGTGTCGGTGGCCGAGAGCGAGGGCAGCGACAAGGTCGAGTTCGTCATCATCGACGTGCCCCAGGCCCGCACCGGCGTCGAGGCGCTCGCGCCGAGCGTCATGGAGAAGGCCGGCCTCGAGTACGACGTCATCCCGATCCCGGTCGGCACGGCCGACATGACGGCGCAGATGCAGCAGGTCCAGGCCAGCGGCGCGGAGGTCGTGCACATCACCGGCAACGACGCCTTCTGCATCGCCGCCCTCAACGGGCTGACCGCGGTCGGCTACGACGGCGCGATCACCGTCATCTCGCAGTGCATCACCGACGCCACCCGCGAGGCGGTGCCGGGCGACGTCCTCGACGGGGTCTTCGTCGCCTCGACCGTGGCGCTGGGAGCGACCGACGACCCGACCTACCAGCTGTACCTGGCCGTGATGGACACGTACGGCGAGGATGTCGAGGACGTCAACAACAACACGGCCATGGGCGGCTACACGGCGATGGCCTCGCTCGCGACGGCGCTCCAGGGCATCACCGGCGACATCACGACCGAGTCGGTCGCGACCACCATCAAGGCGATGGCACCGAGCGGAGCTGCCCGGCGGCGGCGGGGTGAAGTACCAGTGCGGCGGGTCGGCCATCGCCCTGCTGCCCGCGGTCTGCTCGAACGAGTGGCTGCGGACGACCCTCGACGCCGAGGGCAACCCCACCACCTACGAGGCCGTCGACTCGACGGAGATCCTGCCCTAGTCCCCTCAGCCGGGGCCGGCCCACCCGGGATGGGCCGGCCCCGGCAGCACTCGACCCGCGCACCCCGCACGCCCGGACGCCCCGGAGACCCGCATCGTGGACCACATCGCTTCCCTCATGCTCGGCCTCGGCAACGGCGGGGTGTTCGCTGCGCTCGCGCTGGCCCTGGTCATCACGTACCGGGCGTCGGGGGTCGTGAACTTCGCCACCGGGGCGATCGCCCTGTACGCGGCGTACACCTACGCCGCGTTGCGCAAGGGCGCGCTGCTCGTGCCCGTGCCGGGGCTGCCCAAGAGCGTGGAGCTCGGCCAGGAGCTCGGGTTCGCGCCCGCCGCGGCCATCGCCCTGGTGCTGGCGGCGGTGATGGGCGCGCTGCTGTACCTGGTCGTGTTCCGGCCCCTGCGCGACGCCCCCCCGCTCGCCAAGGCGGTGGCGTCGCTCGGCGTCCTCGTCGTGCTGCAGGGCGTGATGGCCATCCGCCAGGGCACCAACCCGGTCACCGTCGCCCCGATCTTCCCGGCCAAGCGCTGGGAGCTGGGGTCGGTGCTGATCCTGTCGGACCGCGCCTACCTCGCGCTGACCGTCGCGGGCCTGGCACTGGTGCTCGCCGCCTCCTTCCGGTTCACCCGCTTCGGGCTGCTGACCCGGGCGACCGCCGAGTCGCAGACCGGCGCGTACGTGAGCGGCGTGTCGCCCGACCGGGTCGCCCTGGTCAACTGGATGATCAGCGCGGTGATCGCCGGCATGGCCGGCATCCTGATCGCCCCGGTCAGCCCGCTGACGCCGGTGACCTACACGCTGTTCGTCGTGCCCGCCCTGGCGGCGGCCGTGGTCGGCCGGTTCCAGTGGCTGGTGGTCATCGTGGCGGCCGGCATCGCCATCGGCATGCTCCAGTCCGAGGCGCTGTCGCTGGCCGCCCAGCACGACTGGGTGCCCCAGACCGGGTCGTCCGAGCTGGTGCCGCTGATCGTGATCCTCGTGGCGCTGGTCGCCATCGGCGGCGGCATGCCCGCGCGCGGCGGGCTGGTGCGCCAGCCGCTGGGGCGCGCGCCCCGGCCGCGGTCGCTGCTCGTCCCCACGCTCGTCGGGGCCGCCGTCGGCGTGTTGGCGCTGGTGCTCACCGCGGGGACGTGGCGGGCGGCGGTCATCGGCACGTTCATCGCCGCGATCATCGGCCTGTCGCTGGTCGTCGTCACCGGCTACGCGGGGCAGGTGTCGCTGGCCCAGCTGGCGCTGGCCGGCACGGCCGCGTTCACGCTCAGCTTCCTCACGCAGAGCTGGGACATGCCGTTCCCGCTCGCGCCGCTGCTGGCGGCGCTCGTGGCGACGGTCATCGGCGTGGCGGTCGGACTGCCGGCGCTGCGCCTGCGGGGCCTCACGCTGGGGGTCGTGACGCTGGCGCTGGCGTACGCCATCGAGGCGGTGTGGTTTCGCAACGTCGACATCGTGCCCAGCTCGGGCGCCCGGGTGACGCCCCCGTCGCTGTTCGGTGCCGACCTGGGCATCGGCGCGGGCAAGGAGTTCCCGCGCATGCAGTTCGGCCTCGTGTGCCTGGTCACGCTGGTGGCGCGTGGCGTGGGGCGTCGCCAGCCTGCGGCGCAGCACGCTGGGCTCGGCGATGCTGGCGGTGCGGGCCAACGAGCGCTCGGCGGCCGCGGCCGGCGTCAACGTCGTGCGGGTGAAGGTCCTGAGCTTCGCGCTGGCGTCGTTCATCGCCGGCCTGGGCGGCGCCCTGCTCGCCTACCGCCGGGGGGTCGTGACGTTCGACTCGTTCACGGCGCTCGGCGGGCTGGCCCTGCTCTCGACCGCCTACCTGGCCGGCGTGACGTCGGTGTGGGGCGGCATCAACGCGGGCGTGCTGGCGGGGACGGGCATCGTGTTCGTGGCCCTGGACCGCTGGGTCGACCTCGGCCAGTGGTTCACGGTCATCAGCGGGATCCTGCTGATCGCCACCCTGATCTCCAACCCCGAGGGCGTGGCCGCCGCGGGCCACCGGATGGCCGACCGCTGGGCCCGATGGCGGGCTCGCGGCCGCGGCGCGGGCCCGGCCCCGCCGGCGGTCGTGGCCGCCGCGGACGGCGACCGCGATGCGGCCCCCGACGGCGGCGAGCGCGCCCGGCCGTCCGGCATCCCGGCGCTGGTGGTCGAGCACCTCACCGTGCGCTACGGCGGCGTCATCGCGGTCAACGACGTGTCGCTGCGGGTGCGACAGCGGCAGGATCGTCGGCCTCATCGGCCCGAACGGCGCCGGCAAGACGAGCGTGATCGACGCGATCACGGGCTTCACCCCGGCGACGGGGTCGGTCCAGCTGGCGGGGCGGCGCATCGAGGGCCTGGCCCCCCACACCCGGGTGAAGGCGGGGGTGGCTCGCACGTTCCAGTCGCTCGAGCTCTACGACGACCTGTCGGTCGCCGAGAACGTCAGCGTGGCGGCGAGGGGTCGCCGCCTGTCCCAGCGGGCCGCCGCGGTCGACCGGGCGCTGGCCGGCGTCGGGATCTCGGCGCTGCGCGACCGCCCGGCGGGCGACCTGAGCCAGGGCGAGCGCCAGCTCGTGTCGATCGCCCGGGCGTGTGTGGCCGACCCGAGGGTGCTGCTGCTCGACGAGCCGGCCGCCGGCCTCGACACCGAGGAGAGCACGTGGCTGGGCGAACGCATCCGGGACCTCAGCGCGACCGGTACGGCGATGCTGCTGGTCGACCACGACGTGAACCTGGTGCTGAGCATCTGCGACCACGTGTACGTGCTGGACTTCGGCGCGGTGATCGCCGAGGGTCGACCGGAGGAGATCCGGGCCGACCGGGCGGTGGCCGAGGCGTACCTGGGCGCGATGCACGACGCCACGGCGGTGACGGCGTGACCGAGCGAGCGCCGCGGGGACCGGGCCCAGCGCCCGGGCGCCAGCGCTTCGAGTGCCGCGGGCCTGACGGGCGGCCGGGGCTGCGACGGTCGTCTTCCGCGACCTGGACCTCGACGTCCGCGCCGGCACGGTCCTGGCGCTGCTCGGCCCGAACGGCGCGGGCAAGTCCACGCTGCTGCTGACGCTGGCGGGCCTCCTTCCGCCCCGGTCCGGCGAGGTGACGGTCGAGGGCGCCAGGCTGCGCACCGGCAACCCGGTGGCCGCCAACCGGGCGGGCGTCGTCCTGGTTCCCGACAACCGCTCGCTGTTCACGACGCTCACGGTCGAGGAGAACCTCGAGGTCGCCCGTTCCCGCCGGGGCCCGGCCCCCCGGGAGCTGATGGACGTCTTCCCGGCGCTGGACCGCCGCTGGAAGCTGCGGGCGGGCGCCCTGTCCGGCGGCGAGCAGCAGATGCTGGCGATGGCGAGGGCGTTGATCCAGCAACCCAAGGTCCTGCTGATCGACGAGATGAGCATGGGCCTGGCCCCCATGGTCGTCGAGTCGCTCTTCGCCACGGTCCGCCGGATCGCCCACGACCACGACGCGGCGGTCGTGCTCGTCGAGCAACACGTCAAGCTCGCGCTGGGGGTGGCCGACGAGGCTGCGGTCCTCAACCGCGGCACCATCGTGCTGCGCGGCCCGGCCCCGGAGCTGCTCGCCGACGGCCAGCGCATCGAGCGCGCCTACCTGGGCGAGCTGGAGCTGGCCCGCTGAGCCTCGGCCCTGACGGAGGCGTTTTCTACGCGGAAGTGGTCGCCATAGCGACCACTTCCGCGTAGAAAACGCGAGACGGGTGCTCCGCGGCCTTCTCGACGATCGCGTCATCAGCGGGGGCGTGATAGCAGATTGCTACCATGCGTGCCGTGGGTGTGAACATGCACGTGCGGGACATCCCCGACGACGTCAAGGCAAAGCTGGAGCGGCTGGCGGCACGGCGACACATGTCGCTGAACGCCTACGTGGTCCAGCAGCTCGAACTGGTGTCGCGCACAGCGGACAACGCCGCGCTCGTCGCCTCGTTGCCCAGCTACGACCATCTCTCGACAGCCGACATCGTCGACGCGCTGCACCGCGGGCGCGAGGAGCGGTGATCGTCGTCGACGCCACGGCGGTCGTCAACGGACTCCTGCGGAGGGGCGCCTCGCGCGAGCGGGTGGAGCGCGACGAGCTTCACGTCCCCCACCTGTGCGACAGCGAGGTCCTCAACAGCCTCAGCCGCCTTGTCCGGGCCCGATTGATCGATCGCCCCGGGGCAGAGCAGGCGCTGGACCGCTGGCTCAGCTTCGGCATGCGCCGCTACCCGGTGCGTCGGCTCATGCCGCGGATGTGGGAGCTGCGGGCCAACGTGACCGCGTACGACGCGTCCTACGTCGCGCTCGCCGAGCAGCTCGCACTGCCACTGGTCACCGGCGACGTGCGGTTGGCCCGGGCGCCCGGCCTCCGGTGCGATGTCGTCCTGCTGGACGACTGACGCCCGCCCCCGCTTCGTGCGACGGCGTCAGCGCACCGCCCGGACCGGGACGTGCGAGTAGCCGGCGACGTTGGACATGTGGACCCGGCGGAGGCCCGGTTCGTCGACCTCCAGGCGTTGCCAGCGCCGGGCCAGCTCCTCGATCGCGATCCGGCTCTCCATGCGGGCCAGTGCCGCGCCCAGGCAGGCGTGGACGCCGTGGCCCAGGGCGATGGCGACGTTGGGGGCACGGTCGATGTCGAAGTCGTCCGCCCGGTCGAACGCCCGGGGGTCGCGGGTGGCCGCGCCGGTGATCAGCAGGACCGGGTGGCCGGCCGGGATCGTGCCGCCCTCGAAGGTGCGATCCTCGACCGAGAACCGGCCCTGGTACTGGCTCGGCGGGAGGTAGCGCAGGATCTCCTCGACCGCGCCCGGGACCGTCGCTGGGTCCGCGGCGACCTTGCGCCACTGGTCCGGGTGGCGGGAGAACAGCACGACCGCGTTGCCGACCAGCTTCGTGACCGTCTCGGCACCCGCGCCGCCGAGGAGGCCCGCGAACCCGCGATCTCGGCGTCGTCCAGGCCGGTCTCGTTGCCGTCGCCCCGGTCGACCGTGACCTGCGTCAGCCGGGACAGCATGTCGTCGGCCGGGTCGCGGCGCTTGGCGGCAGCCAGGTCGTAGAAGTAGCCGCCCGACGCCATCGCGGCGGCCATGCCCTCGGGCGTCGGGTCCATCTGGCCCCGCTCGCGGTGCAGGCTGACGTCGATCCACTCCCGGACCTGCTGGCGCATGTCCTCGGGGACGCCCAGCATGCGGGAGATGATCTCCACCGGGAACAGCGCGGAGAAGTCGGCGACCGCGTCGAACACCGCGTCGCCGTCGAGTCGGTCGAGGAACCCGACCACGACCTCGCGGATCATCGGCTCCAGCGCGGTCACCGCCCGCGGCGTGAACACCCGGCTGACCAGCTTGCGGAACCGGTCATGCTCCGGCGGGTCCATCATGATGATCATGCGGAAGCTGCGGATCAGCTCCGGGTCGGTCGACAGCGTCGACAGGTCGACGCCGTGGGCGCTCGAGAAGCCCTGCCAGTCCCGGTGCGCGGCGACCACGTCGTCGAAGCGGGACAGCGCGTAGAACCCGTAGCGCTCGCTGTGGTAGACGGGCGCCTCGTCGCGCAGGCGCCGATACACCTCGGTCGGGTCGTCGAAGTAGTCGTCCGAAAACGGGTCGAACTCGACCGCGGTCGCCGGTCACGTCCCGACCACGTGGCGGGGGCCGACCGTGATCGAGGGAATCGACACCGTCGCACCGTCCCGCAGCACCGCGTGCACCATCGCCACGAGCCGCTCGACGTCCATGACCGTGCCGGTCAGGTAGTTCCGGGACGCCCAGATCTGGGCGACCTCGACGGCCAGCTCGCCGTCCCAGTGGTCCGCGAACCCGGTCACCGAGTCGCCCTCGCCGCCCCCGCAATCGCCGACCACCAGGCGGGTGAACCCGATGCCCGGGTGCTCGGCCCGCCAGGCCTCGACCAGCTTGTCGAGCGCCGCCTTGCTGACGGCGTACGCGCCCAGGCCCGGCCACGGCGGGGTCTGCGAGGCGCTGACCGACGACAGGTAGACGGCGGCGCCCGCCGACTCGGTGAGGTGGGGGATGGCGGCCGCCGTCATCAGCGCCGCGCCGGTGACGTTGGTGTCGAACACCCGGCGCCACGTCTCCGCGTCGGTGTCGACCAGCTTGACCAGGGGGCCGATGCCGGGCGCGTAGACGAGGGCGTCGATGCCGCCGAGCCCGTCCGCCGCCTCGGCGATCGCCGACCGGCACGAGGCCTCGTCGGTGACGTCGCACTCGACGACCAGCGTCCCCGCGCCGGCCTCCTTGGCGGCGTCGTCGAGCCGCCCGCGCCGGCGCGCCAGCAGCGCCACGCGGCCACCCCGCTGGGCGAGCCCGACCCCGATGCAGCGCCCGAGCCCGCTCGAAGCGCCCACCACAACGGTGCGCATCCCCTCTCCTTCCCTCCCAGATGTGACCAACATGTTAGACGCTAACGGCCGAGCAGGCCCCGCTCGACGATGTGGGCGGCGGCGTCGACGGTGGCCGAGGGGCGCTCGCGGGCCCCGAACGTGCCGAGCAGCGCCACGGTGAGGACGGCCTCGACGTCCACGTCGCCGAAGCCCCGGGGCCGCAGGAAGTGCGCCATCCGCCGCCGCCCCCAGTCGAGCGCGGCGGCGGAGTCGGACCGGAACGACGTCTCCTGCCCCGCGGCGTCGGCCCAGATCCGGATGATCGCCGCCTCGCCGGCCTGGGTGGCGTTGTAACGCCGGAGCCAGCGCCGCAGGGCTGCGGCGCCGGCGGCACCGTCGGGTGCGGCGGGCGGCACGTCGGCCAGGGCGGTCGATACGGTGCGGATGGCCTGGGTCGCCAGGATCTGGACCAGCCGCTCCTTGGTGTCGAAGTAGCGGTAGAAGGCGCCCTTGGACAGCCCGGCCGCGGCGACGATGTCGGTGATGCGCGTGTCGTGGTAGCCGCGGGCGACGAACAGGTCACGGCCCGCGTCCATCAGCGCCTGCAGCGTGCGCCGGCCTGTGGGCGTCAGGTCCCGGGCGACGCCGTCGTGCTGGAGGGCGTCCCGCATGACCGGGCTGAACTCCAGCGCGGGCGGCGGTCGACGGTCCGGCGCGTGCACGTTGACCGACTGCAGGCCGAAGAGCGTGCGGTGCACGACGTCGGCAAGGCCGTCCCCGACCCGGTCGGCGGGGTACGCGTCCGGCGCGACCGAGCGCAGCACCGAGGCGTTGTCGAGGGTCCGGGGCAGGCACTCCAACAGCAGCGTGATCACCGGATCGAGCTGGCGGGGCGGCAGGGTCGTGGTCGCGAGCCGGGACCGGAAGGCGGCGACGTGCCGTTCGCCGGTCCGGGCCGAGCCCCCGGCCACCGCCGCGTCGCTCTCGGCCGCCGTCTGGAACACGAGGAACACCGCGTCGTAGCGCTCGTAGATCTCCGCGTAGCGGGCGACCCAGGCCCGGATCGACCGCCAGCCCTCGGCGTCGGGCGTGACCAGGCCGAGCGCCTCGGTGGACGCGCGCAGCTGGCGCGCCACCTGTCCGGTCAGGTGGCGGAACACGTCCTCCTTGCCCGAGAAGTACTGGTAGAACGACGCCCGCGAGCAGCCGGCCAGCTCGGTTATCCGGGCGACGCCACAGCGGTGGTAGCCGTCCTCGCCGAACACGCGCAGGGCGGCGTCGACGATCCGCTGCTGCGTCCTCTGGCCGCGGGCGCCGACGCGGGGGTTGTCCGAGAAGGGCGCCCGCCGGACGACCTCGTCCGGCTCGCCGTCGGTCGGCGTGGCGGGTGCGCTACTGATCGGCACGCACCTTGTCCTTCACGGCGGGGACGATCGGCGGCGCCTGCCGCCAGTTGGGGATGCCCGAGTCCTCCTCGGCGATCGGGTAGCCGTCGTCGTTCACCTGCGCCCAATGGGAGTGGTTCAGCTCGTGCAGCGTGAAGCAGGCGTTGAGCGCGTTGTAGAAGCCCATGTTGTCGACGCTCTGGTTGACCGCCTCCTTGATGAGCAGCGACGTCATCGTGGGGAGCCCGGCGATGCGCCGGGCGAACCCGACCGTGCTGTCGGCCAGCTCGTCGGCCGGGAAGACCTTGCTCACCATGCCGAGCGCGTGCGCCTCGTGGGCGTCGATGGCGTCGCCGGTGAGCAGCAGCTCCTTGGCCTTGCGGGGGCCGAACTCCCACGGGTGGGCGAAGTACTCGACGCCGCACATGCCCAGCCGGGAGCCGACCACGTCGGCGAAGCGGGTGTCGTCGGCGGCGACGATCAGGTCGCACGCCCACAGCAGCATGAGGGCGGCGGCGTACACGTCGCCGTGGGCCTGGCCGATCGTGATCTTGCGCAGGTTGCGCCAGCGCCGGGTGTTCTCGAAGAAGTAGTGCCACTCCTGGAGCATCAGGCTCTCGGCGCCCTTGCGGGTGCCCCCGTTGATCGCCCGGGTGGGGTGCTGGGCGGGACCGGGCATGGACTCCTCGATCAACACCTTGGACCCCATGTCGTGCCCGGACGAGAACATGGGGCCGACGCCGCCGAGGATGACCACCCGGACCTCGTCGTCGGCCTCGGCGGCGAGGAAGGCGTCGTTCAGCTCGACGAGCATCCCCCGGTTCTGGGCATTGCGCGCCTCGGGCCGGTTGAGCATGATGCGGGCGATCCGCCCCTCGTCCAGCGTCTCGTACTGCACGAACTTGTAGTCGGGCATGGTTCCCTCCGGGTGCGGCGCCGCCGTCTCGACATGTGACCCTACTGTTAGACGGGGTATCGCGCGCCAGCTACGATGCCGGGTCCATGGAGCTGCGACCGGGTCAGAAGCTGCACAGCGCGGTGTGCGACGCCCAGGTGGTCGTCGTCCGGGCGCCGGCGGGAGACGTCGACGTCGGCTGCGGCGGGTCGGCGCTAGTCGAGGACGGGCAGGACGCGCCCGCCGGCGCAGCGCTCGACGCCTCTCTGGGCGACGGGCCGCTGGTAGGCAAGCGCTACGCCGACGAGGACGCCGGGCTGGAGCTGCTGTGCACCCGCGCCGGCACCGGGGCGCTGACGCTCGCCGGCCGGGCGCTGCTGGTCAAAGGGGCCAAGCCCCTGCCCTCGTCGGACTGAGCGGCCCGAGGCGACGGCGCGGTGAACCTGCTCCTGCTGCTGGACATGGTCGCCGGCGTGGGCGGCGACGAGACCGCGGTCCAGGCCGGCGAGGACCGGCTCCGCGCCGCCGAGCTGCTGTCGTGCGCCTGGTCGGCGGCCGGGGCGGTCGAGGGCGCGTCGGCCCTGGCCTACGTCGGGACGAACGGGCTGGCGTTCCCGATCGGGCTGTTCGCGGCGGCCGCCGCGGGAGTGCCGTTCGTGCCGCTGAACTACCGGCTCGCGGACGATCAGCTCCACGAGATGCTGGTCCCGCTGGGCGACACGCTGGTCGTCGCCGAGGGCGACGCGCTCGTGGACAGCCTCGCCGCCCGGGGGCACCGGGTGGTCGAGGCCGCGGCGTTCGTGGCCGCGGCCCGGGCCGGCGCGGCGGAGGGGGAGGCGCCGGCCGACGGCGAGGGCCCGGCCGTGCTGCTGCACACGAGCGGGACGACGGCGGCGCCCAAGGCCGCGGTCCTGCGCCACCGGCACCTGGCGTCGTACGTGATCGGCACCGTCGAGTTCGCGGGCGCGGGGCCGGACGAGGCCGTGCTGGTCAGCGTCCCGCCCTACCACGTGGCCGGGCTGGCCAACCTGGTCAGCAACCTGTACCTGGGCCGGCGGATCGTGTACCTCGCCCAGTTCGACGCCGCGGCCTGGGTGGCGGCGATCCGGCGGGAGCGGATCACCCACGCCATGGTCGTGCCCACGATGCTGGCCCGGATCAGCGAGGCCCTCGACGCCGAGGGCCCGGTCGGCGGGGGCCTGCCCAGCCTGCGGGCGCTGTCCTACGGCGGGGCCCGCACTCCGGCCCCGGTGCTCCAGCGGGTGATGGCGCTGCTGCCCGACGTCGGGCTGACCAACGCCTACGGGCTGACCGAGACCAGCTCGACCATCGCGATCCTCGGGCCCGACGACCACCGGGCGGCCCGCGACGGCGACGAGGCGGCGATCGCCCGCCTGTCGTCGGCGGGCAAGCTGTTGCCGACCGTCGAGGTCGAGGTGCGAAGCGCGCTCGGCGACCCGGTGCCGTCCGGTGAGCCGGGCGAGATCTGGGTCCGGGGCGAGCAGGTGTCGGGCGAGTACGCCGGCCGGGAGGCGCCCACCGACCCCGAGGGCTGGTTCCCGACCCGGGACCGCGGCTGGCTCGACGCCGATGGCTACCTGTTCATCGAGGGACGCAGCGACGACACGATCATCCGGGGCGGCGAGAACATCGCCCCGGCCGAGATCGAGGAGGTGCTGCTCCAGCACCCCGATGTCGCCCAGTGCGCGGTGGTCGGCGTCCCCGACGAGGAGTGGGGCCAGCGCATCGCCGCCGTGGTCGTCCGGCGACCGGGCGGCGCGGTCGACGCCGCCGGGCTGCAGGCCTTCGCCCGCGGCTCGCTGCGGGGCTCGAAGACCCCCGAGATCGTGACCTTCGCCGAGTCGCTGCCCTTCACCGAGACCGGCAAGCTGCTGCGCCGCGTCGTCCAGGCCGAGCTGTCGGCCGCCGGCTGAGCCGGGTCGATCCGCTCGACGAACGCGGCGCGGGTGGGCCAGCACGCGTCCCGCGCGGTCGACCTCTCGGTGCCCGGCGCCCGCTGATCCCGGCTACGCCTCCGCCCGCAGCCGGGGGATGACCTTGGCGGCGACCAGCTCCAGGCTCTCCCAGGCGAGGTCGGGGTCGAGGCCGCCCATGAGCGGGTGCAACAGCAGCGACCCCGTCTCCCGGACCAGCGCCACGCACTCGTCCGGGGTCAGCACCACGTAGGCGCCGCTGGCCCGCAGCGCGTCGGCGTCGTCGCTGGGCTCGTACGGCCCCAGCGCGTCCGCGGCGGCGAGCCAGGCGCCGTACGAGTTGGTCTCGTGGAGGGCGTGGGGGGCGATGCGGGCCCAGGCCTCGTCGGGGTCGTCGGCCACGTGGATGAAGCGGGCGCCCTGCGGCGGGGGCGGGGGACCGGCCTCCTTGCCCAGCTCGCGGCAGGCCTCGGCGTACGCCGGCCACAGCGACGGATCGACCGGCACGAAGCCGTCGCCGAGCCTCGCCGCCCGGCGGGCGGCGGCGGGGGTCGAGCCGCCCATGAGCAGGCCCGGCCCCTGCGGGCGCGCCGGCCGGGGCGTGACCCGGACCTGGCGGCCGCGGTACTCGAACGGCTCACCCGACCAGGCCGCCCGCAGCACCGCGATGCCCTCTTCGACCAGGGCCGCCCGCTCGTCCATCCGCCGGTCGAACATCGCCAGCTCCTCGGCCCGGTAGCCGGCGCCGAGCACGAGGTCGACCCGGCCGCCGCTGGCGAGGTCCAGCACCGCCAGGTCCTCGGCCAGGCGGATCGGGTCGTAGAGCGGCACGATCAGCGCCGCCACCAGGATGCGCAGCGTGCTGGTCCGGCCGGCGACCGCCGCGGCCATCACCAGCGGGCTGGGGCAGTAGCCGTCGTCGGACCCGTGGTGCTCGGACAGCGTCGCCATTCCGAAGCCGTGCTGCTCGGCCCACGCGCACTGGTCGAGCGCCGCCCGGTACAGCGCCTCGGGCGGCGCGCCGAACGCCGGCGCCCGCAGGTCGTAGCGCAGCGACAAGAACGCGCCGATGTCGTCCCCCATGCCGATCCCTCCCCGGTAGGTGACCGGGATGTTAGACGCCAGCGGCGCGGGTGACCCGGGCGCCTCGCGTTTTGTACGCGGAACCGGTCGCTATCACGACCGGTTCCGCGTAAAAAACGCGTCGGTCAGTCGGTGCCCTCGACGCTCGCCAGGACGCGGTCGACCAGCGCCCGCATCTCCGCGTGGCCGGTGGTCATGCCCAGCGCCTCCTCCATGACGAGCACCTGCGACACGCTCGTGAGCAGCACCAGGACCGCGTCGGGCGGGTACGTCTCCGGGTCGAGGCCGTAGCCCTCCAGCGCCGTCGCCAGCGCCTCGCGTTGCTGCCGGCGGAACCGCTCCGCGTACGCCGCCAGCTCCGCCCGGATCGCCTTGCGGTGGTTGGCCAGGGCGAACAGCTCGACGGTCAGCGTGGTGCCCGCCCGGTCGTTGCCCAGCTCCCACAGCGCCCGCAGCGGCCGCGGCGAGGCGAGCGCCTTGGTCTGGCGCTCGAGGTTCTGCTCCGCGCCCCGGCGCACGAGGGCGAGGAACAGGTCGTCCATCGTGCGGAAGTAGTAGTGCACGAGCTGGGGCTTGAGCCCCGCCCGGGCGGCGACCCGCCGCGACGTGACCGCGGCGTACCCCTCCTCCAGCAGCAGGTGCTGGGCGGCGTCGAGCAGGGCGCTGCGGGTGGCCGAGTCCTCCGCACCGACGCGGCGGGTCGAGGTCGAGGTCATGCACGGCGATTCTTGCATGCTGAGCATTCGCACAGCAGTGACCCGGCCGGGACCAATAGAGTCCGGTGCCATGGCCCGGATCCGCGCCCTGCCCCCCGCCGAGTGGCCCCGCGAGATGCGCGACGCCCTCGCCGCCCTGCGGCCGCCCGAGCCCCGCCACCCGTTCCCCGAGCCCCGGGACGACCGGCCCAAGGGCCTGAACGTCCTCGGCACCCTGGCCGTGCACCCGGCGCTGGCCCGGGCGTTCCACACCTTCAACGGCCACGTGCTGTTCGCCACCACGCTGTCGGTGCGCCAGCGGGAGCTGCTCGTGTTGCGGGTCGCCGCGCTCCGGGAGGCCGAGTACGAGTGGGCCCAGCACGCGGTGCTGGCCGCCGACGCCGGCATCGACGCCGACGAGGTCGCCCGGGTGGTCGACGGGCCGGACGCGCCCGGCTGGTCGCGGCTCGACGCGGCGCTGCTGCGGGCGGCCGACGAGCTGGTCGCCGACGCCGCCATCGGCGACGCCACCTGGGACGCCCTCGCCGCCGAGCTGGACGAGCGCCAGCTCATGGACGTGGTGTTCACGGTCGGGGCCTACGACGCGCTGGCCATGGCCTTCCGGTCGTTCGGGGTCGAGCTCGACGATGACCTCAAACGAGAACAATCTTCTCGCTGAGCGAGATGAGTGATATCGTCGGTCCCATGCCGCACTTCACGAAGCCTCCCGAAGGCTCCTGGACCGAGCACTTCGGACTCGACACCGGCCCGGTGTCGTACGAGGACTCGATCTCGCCGGCGCACTACGAGCTCGAACGCGACGCCATCTTCCGCCGCACCTGGCTGAACGTCGGCCGCGTCGAGCAGCTCCCCCGCACCGGGAGCTACTTCACCCGCGAGCTGGACGCGGCCCGCACGTCGGTCGTCGTGCTGCGCGACACGGGCGGCGAGGTGCGCGCCTTCCACAACCTGTGCCGGCACCGCGGCAACAAGCTCGTGTGGAACGACTACCCCCGCGAGGAGACCAGCGGCACCTGCCGGCAGTTCACCTGCAAGTACCACGGCTGGCGCTATGGCCTCGACGGCGGGCTCACGTTCGTGCAGCAGCCCTCCGAGTTCTTCGACCTGGACAAGTCGACGCACGGCCTGGTGCCGGTGCGGTGCGAGGTGTGGGAGGGCTTCGTCTTCGTCAACCTCGACGACGAGGACGCCACGCCGCTGGCCGAGTACCTCGGCGGGCTGGCGGCCGACCTGACCGGCTACCCGTTCCACCTGATGACCCAGGTGCACCGCTACCGCGCCGAGGTCGGCAGCAACTGGAAGCTGTTCATCGACGCGTTCGCGGAGTTCTACCACGCACCCGTCCTGCACGCGAAGCAGGCGGTGGCCGACGAGTCGCGGAAGCTGCAGGGCGCGGGCTACGAGGCGCTGGCCTACAAGGTCGACGGCCCCCACTCGATGGTCTCGTCGTGGGGCGGCATGTCGCCGCCGAAGGACCTCAGCATGGTCAAGCCGATCGAGCGGAAGCTGCGCAGCGGGCTGTTCGGCCCGTGGGACGCACCCGACATCGGCCTCGCCGAGCTGCCGC
This sequence comes from uncultured Acidimicrobiales bacterium, assembly GCA_963830865.1. GTDB lineage: Bacteria > Actinomycetota > Acidimicrobiia > Acidimicrobiales > VFJN01 > ZC4RG19. The sequence goes on from CAWHNU010000009.1 coordinate 1,126,879, forward strand.
CGGGGCTGAATCCCGCCCGCCATCCGGCCTGGGGCATCGACTCGTTCGTGTTCTTCCCCAACTTCATGCTGCTGGTCTGGAAGCCGAACTGGTACCTCACGTACCACTACTGGCCGACGTCCTACAACACGCACATCTTCGAGGGGACGCTGTACTTCGTCCCGCCGAAGAACGCGTACGAGCGGCTCCAGCAGGAGCTCGCGGTGGTGACGTTCAAGGAGTACGCCCTCCAGGACGGCAACACCCTGGAGGCCACCCAGTCGATGCTCGAGTCGCGGGCCGTGACCGAGTTCCCCCTGAACGACCAGGAGGTCCTGCTGCGCCACCTGCACCGCACGGCGCGCGACCACGTCGACCGGTACCAGCGCCAGCAGCCCGGGACCCCGGTGCGCATCTCCGCCGCGTCCTGACCCCGAGGAGCCCCGACCCATGCCCTCCCTGCCCGCCGAGTTCTCCGATCTCGAACCGTTCGCCGGCTGGGGCCTGCCGACCGAGCGCGAGCGCTACGCGAAGCGCCTGGCCAGCACGATGGACGAGCTGCAGGCGTTCTACGACGCCGCCTTCCCCCGCCTCGACGACGCCGCCGCCTACCTGGAGCCGTTCGAGCTGAACGCCCTGCCCGACGACGCCCGGCGCCTGCTGTGGGTGTTCGCCTCGCTGGTCACCGTGTCGTTCCCGGTGGAGGTGTGGCGCCAGCCCCGGGTCCCCGACAGCGGTGCCTCGGCCTTCGAGGCGGTCGTGGAGCCGGTGCCCTGACATGTGGCACGACGATCAGCTCCTCATCGCCGGCGACCTCGTCCCCGCCGAGGGCGGGCGGACCTACCCGACCGACGACCCGGCCACCGGCGAGCCGCTCGGCGAGGCCGCCGATGCCTCGGCCGGCGACGCCCGCCGGGCCGTCGAGAGCGCCCGCCGGGCGTTCGACACCGGTACCTGGGCGACCGACCCGGCCTTCCGGGCCCACTGCCTGCGCCAGCTGCACGAGGCGCTGTCCGCCGACCGGGAGGACCTTCGGGGGCTGCTGATCGCCGAGACGGGCCTGCCGCACATGCTGACCCAGGGCCCGGGGCTGGACACGCCGATCGAGATCGTGTCCTGGTACGCGGACCTGCTCGACAAGGTCGAGTTCAGCGAGGACCTGGGGGTGGCCGAGGTCCGGGGCGGCCTCCACAGCCGGTGGGTCGAGAAGGAGCCCGTCGGCGTCGTGGCGGCGATCGTGCCGTACAACTACCCGGTGCAGATCACGCTGGCCAAGCTGGTCCCGGCGCTGGCCGCCGGCTGCACGGTGGTGGTCAAGGGCCCGCCCCAGGCGCCGTGGATCACGTCGTCGCTCGGCCGGCTGATCGCCGAGCGCACGGACATCCCGGCCGGCGTGGTCAACGTCCTGACCTCGGCGTCGGCGGAGGTGGGGGAGGTGCTGGTCGCCGACCCGATGGTCGACATGGTCAGCTTCACGGGGTCGACGGCAACCGGGCGGCGCATCATGGCGGCCGCCAGCGCCACGGTGAAGAAGGTGTTCCTCGAGCTGGGCGGCAAGTCCGCGTTCATCGTGATGGACGACGCCGAGCTGGAGCTGGCGGCGATGTTCGCCGGCTTCACGATCTGCTCGCACGCGGGCCAGGGATGCGCGATCACGACCCGGCTGCTGGTCCCGGAGGCCCACCTCGCCGAGGCGGTGGACCTCGTGGCCGGCACCATGGCCGGCGTCCCCTACGGCGACCCCAAGGACCCGTCGATGATGATGGGCCCCCTGATCAGCGAGGCCCAGCGGAGCAAGGTCGAGAGCTACGTCGCGGGCGCGGTGGCCGACGGCGCCCGTGTCGCCACGGGCGGGCAGCGACCCGAGCGGCTGCCGGCGGGCTACTTCTACGAGCCGACGCTGCTGGTCGACGTCGACCCGGACGCGGCGGTCGCCCAGGAGGAGGTGTTCGGGCCGGTGCTGGTCGTGCTCCCGTACCGGGACGACGACGACGCGGTGGCGATCGCGAACAACTCGATCTTCGGGCTGTCGGGCGCGGTGTTCGGCACCGACCGCGAGCGGGCGACCGGCGTGGCCCGCCGCCTGCGGGTCGGCACGGTCAGCGTCAACGGCGGGATGTACTACGGCCCGGACGCCCCGTTCGGCGGGTACAAGCAGTCCGGCATCGGCCGGGAGATGGGCGTCGCCGGCCTGGCGGAGTACCAGGAGCTCAAGACCCTGGCCCTGCCCGCCGACTGACCACCCGCCGTCGCGTTTTGTCCCGCTGGACAAAACGCGGGGTCAGCCCAGCCGGGCGATGATCTGCGGGAGGTCGACCGTCGTGCGGATGCCCGGCGGTGCGGCGCACACGATCGGCACGGCGTTCACCGCCCGGTGGGCCGTGTAGCCGGGCGTCATGGCGCCCATCCGCTCCATCGGGATCGGGAACGGCATGTCCACGTCGAGCGGCGCGTCGCCGTCGACCCGGATGCGCCAGCCCGTCGGGCGCAGGTCCCAGGCCGGGTCGAGGTCGGCGGTGCAGTACCAGCACGCCCGGAAGCGCAGCAGCGGCCGCCCGTCCCGGACGCCCGTGACCGTCAGCCGCTGGGCGGCGACCGCGCCCTCCTCGATCGGGCCGGCGGCGATCGTGACCGGGTGAGCGGCGGTGGCGACCTCGCCGGTGGCCTCGACGTCGTCGAGGGGGATGCCCAGCGCCTCGGCGAGCAGCCGCAGCGACGGGCCGAAGCTGGTCCGGCCGTGGGCCAGCCGGCGCTCGTCGAACGCCGCCGGCGGCCGGCCGAAGCCCATGACCTCGAACAGCAGGCCCGGCGAGTTCCGCTCGGACAGGTCGGCGAACTCGTCGATCGTCAGGCCGTCGAGCCGCCGCTGGATCGACGTCAGCACCAGCGGCACCGCCTCGGAGATGAACCCCGGGCTGCTCCCCGTGCTGTGGATCGACGTGCCGCCCGCGGCGCAGGCGTCCTCGACCCTCGCCCGCTCCGCCGGGTCCATGCTCCCCGGGTGGTGGAACTCGCCCCGCGTCGTCACCACGTTGGCGCCCGACGCCAGCAGCCGGCACACCTCGTCCATGTCGCAGGCCCGGGGCATGTACAGCACGCAGTCGGCCCCGAGCGCCACGATCTCGTCGATGTCGTTGGTGGCCACGACCCCCGTGGGCCCGAGGCCGCACAGAGCGCCGGCGTCGCGGCCCGCCTTGTCCGGCGTGTGGACGTACACCCCGGCCAGGTCGAGCGCCGGGTGCTCGATCACCGACCGCAGCGAGCGGGTGCCGATGTTCCCCGTCGCCCACTGGACCACCCGGTACCTCGTCACGCCTGCTCCCCGTTCGCCGGCGGGACCCAGCTCGGGTCCCGCTTCTCCATGAACGCCCGCATGCCCTCCCGCGGCTCGGGCGAGTGGTCGAGCGCCCAGAACATCGTCTGGTAGTCGATGTCGCCGTAGCGCTGGTTGAGCATGCGCTTGACCTGGACCCGCGCCGCGGGCGCGGTCCGCAGCACCTCCTCGGCCGCGGCCCGGGCGGCGGACCGCAGGTCCGCGTGGGGGACGACCCGGGAGATCAGGCCGATCCGCTGGGCCTCCGCCGCGTCGAACCGCCGCGCCGACAGCAGGAGGTCCCGGGCGACGGCGACGCCGACATGGGCCGGCAGCGCGGCCGCGAACGTGGCGTCGGGGATGCCCCGCAGCAGCTCGGGCACCCGGAACGTGGCCCGGTCGCTGGCCACGGCGATGTCGGCCATCATCGCGATCAGCAGCCCGCCGGCCTGGCACACGCCGTTGACCGCGGCGATCACCGGGGCCGGGCTGTCGCGGATGGCAAGGAACGGCAGGATCTCGGGCCCGAGGCCGTCGGGGACGGGCGTGTCGCCCGGCTCGGACCGCCCGCCCATGTCGCCGCCGGGGGCGAACACGTCGCCGGTGCCGGTGATGATCAGCGCGGCCAGGTCGGGGTCGGCGTTGACCAGCCGCACGGCCCGCTTGAGGCCGAAGTACATGGCCGGCGTCAGCGCGTTGCGGGCCGCGGGCCGGTCGATCACGCACCAGGCGACCACACCGTCCCGCTCCAGGCGCAGGCCCGACGTCCCCAGGTCGTCGGTCATCGCGCCCGGTGGAGGATGTTGGCCGCCAGCCGCATGTGGGCGGCGTCGACCAGCCGGCCGTCCCGCCCGATGGCACCCACGCCGTCGGCCTCGGCCCGGCGGTAGGCCTCGATCGCCGCCTCGGCGTCGGCCACCTCCTCCGGCGTGGGCGAGAACACCTCGTGGGCGATGGCGATCTGGTCGGGGTGGATGGCCCACTTGCCGTCGAAGCCCAGCAGGCTGGCCTGGACCGCGCTGCGCCGGTAGCCGTCGGGGTCGCGGTAGGCGGGGTAGGGGGCGTCGATGGCGTCGATCCCGGCGATGCGGGCGGCGGTCACCACCTGGAACCGGGCGAAGTGCCAGAAGTCGCCCGGGTAGTCGCCGGCGGGGTCGAAGTTGCCGTCGACCCGGGCCCGCTGCGACGCGGACAGGTCGCCGGCGCCGAAGATGATCGCCTCCAGGCGCGGCGCTCGACCGGGCGATCTCGACCGCGTTGGCCAGGCCCTCGGACTCCTCGACCAGCACCTCCAGCCCGATCGGCCGGTCGAGGCCGAGCTTGGCCTCCAGCTGCGTGAGCAGGACGTCGACCCACCAGACGTCCCGGGCCGTGCGCGCCTTGGGCACGATCAGCACGTCGAGCGCGTCGCGGGCGCCGGTGACGACCTCGATGACGTCGCCGTGGCACCACGGGGTGTCGAGCCCGTTGATGCGCACGGCCCGGACCGTGTCGCCCCAGTCGAGCCCGGTCAGCGCCGCCACCGCGATCGCCCTGGCGCCCTCCTTGGCGACGGGCGCGCAGGCGTCCTCCAGGTCGAGGAAGACCAGGTCGGCGCCCGAGCGGGCGGCCTTCTCGCACATGCGCTCGTTGCTGGCCGGCGTCGCCAGCTCGGACCGCCGGGAGCGGGGCGCGGGCGGGGGCGGGGCATCGGTCCTCCTTCAGATCACGCCGTCGGCCCGCAGGGCGGCCAGGCGGTCGGGGTCGAGCCCGAGCAGGTCGCGGTAGACGGCGTCGTTGTCGGCGCCCGAGGGCCCGGCCCAGGTGCTCGACCCGGCCTGGCGTGGCGGTCAGCCGGGCGACCGGCGCCTGCACGGTCGTCGGGCCGAAGTCGGGGTCGTCGACGGTCACGAAGCGTGCCCCGGGCCCGCAGGTGCTCGTCGGCCAGCAGCTGCGGGCGCGTCGTACACCGGGGCGGCCGCGACCTCGGCCTCCTCGAAGGTGGCCATGGCCTCGTCCAGCGTGCGCCCCGCGACCCACTGCGCCACCAGGGCGTCGACCTCGGCCGCCCGCTCCTGCCGCCGAACGGGGTCGACGTAGTCGGGGTCGTCGGCCAGGTCGGGCCGGTCGATCGCCCTGAAGATCCGGGCGGCGATGCTCGGCGACGCGCTCGGAGATCGCCAGCCAGCGGCCGTCGGCCGTGCGGTAGGCGTTGCGGGGCGCGCTGGCGTCGAGCCGGTTGCCGACCCGGCCGGGACCGACGCCGAGCTGGTCGACGCCGAGCGTCGACGACTCGATCAGCCGGGCCAGCGGCTCGATGAGGTTGACGTCGACCAGCTGGCCCTCGCCGCCGCGGGCGTCGCGGTGGTAGAGCGCCATCATCACCGCGTAGGTGGCGGCCAGCGACGCCACGCCGTCGGCCAGCATGAACGGCGGCAGCGTGGGCGGGCCGTCGGGCTGGCCGGTCACGTGGGCGAAGCCGCTCATCGCCTCGGCGAGCGTGCCGTAGCCGGGCCGGTCGCTCTTGGGCCCGCCCCGGCCGTACCCGGTGACGTGCAGCATCACGACCCGGGGGTGGGCGGCGTGCACCGACGGCGCAGTCGATGCCCCACCGCGCCAGGGCGCTCGGCCGGTTGCCGACGACGAGCACGTCGCTCACGTCGAGCAGCCGGTGGAACAGCTCCTGGCCCTCGGTCCGGCGCAGGTCGAGCGTCACGCACCGCTTGTTGCGGCTCACGCTCTTCCACACGAGGCCGATGCCGTCGCGCCGGTCGCCCCAGGTGCGCATCGGGTCGCCGGTGCCGGGCTGCTCGACCTTGACGACCTCGGCGCCGAACTCGCCGAGCGCGGTGCCGACCATCGGCCCGGCGGCGAGCGTCGCCGCCTCGACGACCCGCAGGCCGTCCAGCGGCCGGGCGTCAGGCATCGGCCGGCGCCACGGCGGGCCGGGCCAGGCCGAGGTGGTCGCGCAGCGTCGTGCCGCTCGTAGCGCGTGCGGAACAGGCCCCGGCGCTGCAGCTCGGGGACGACCATGCGCACGACGTCCTCGTAGGCGCCGGGCACGTGGGTGGCGGCGATGACGAAGCCGTCGCAGGCGTCGCCCTCGAACCACTCCTCCATCTGGTCGGCGACGTCCCGGCCGGTGCCGACGAACCGCGGGCCCTGGAGCAGGGTGGCCCGGTGGCCGGCCAGGTCGCCGAGGGTCACGGTGCCGCCGATGTGCTGGCGGAGGTTCTGCACGAGGCCCCGGATGCCCGACACCGACTCGATGAGCTCGTCGGTGATGGGCGCGTCGAGCGCCAGGCCCGAGAAGTCGTAGTTCATCAGCTCGGACAGCAGCGTCAGCGACGCCTGCGGGTCGACCAGCTCGTTGAGGAACAGCTGCTCGCGCTCCTCGGCGTGGGCCCGCGACTCGCCGACCACCGTGTAGGCCATGGGCAGCATCTGCACGGCCTCGGGGTCGCGGCCCCGCTGGCCGATGCGCTCCTTCTGGTCCTTGTAGTGCGAGCGGGCGACGTCGACGTTGGGGTCGCCGGTGAAGATCAGCTCGGCCCACCGGGCGGCGAAGTCCCGGCCCCGCCCGGACGAGCCGGCCTGGAGCAGCACCGGGCGGCCCTGCGGCGACCGGGGCACGGTGAGCGGACCCCGGACCTGGAACCAGTCGCCGTCGTAGCCCAGCTCGTGGACCTTGTCCGGGTCGGCGAACAGGCCGGCCTCCCGGTCGAGCACGAGGGCGTCGTCGTCCCAGGTGTCCCACAGGCCGGTCGTGGCCTCGAGGAACTCGTCGGCCCGGTCGTAGCGCGCGTCGTGGTCGAGGTGCTCGGAGAAGCCGTAGTTCTGCGCCTCGCCGTCGTTGACCGAGGTGACGACGTTCCAGGCCGCCCGGCCGCCGGAGAGGTGGTCGAGGGTGGCGAAGGTCCGGGCCACGTGGAACGGCGTGTAGTACGTGGTCGAGTAGGTGGCGCCGAGGCCGATGTGGCGGGTGGCGGCGGCGACGAGGCCGAGCACGATGCTCAGGTCGAGCTTGACCGGCCGGGCGCCGAGGCGCACCGCGTCGGCGACCGACCCGGCGTAGATGCCGGGCATGGCCAGCCGGTCGTCGAAGAACATCATGTCGAAGCAGCCGTCCTCGAGCGTCCGGCCCAGCTTCTGGTAGTAGCCGGCGGTCAGGAAGCCGTGCTCGGTGGCCGGGTGGCGCCACGACCCCGCGTAGACCGACACGTTGCCGGCCTGCATGAAGCCGACCAGCGACATCTGGCGGGCGGTGCGGTCGGCGGCCACGGCGCTCACCGGCTGGCGGCGACGGCGTGGCGGGCCCGGCGCCGGAAGCCCTCGAGCTTCTCGTCGGGGGTCCGGACGCGGGTGCTGCGGGACATGATCGACACGTCGTGACCGGCCGCCTTGCGCCGCAGGGCCCCGACGGTGGCCTCCGCCTTCGGCACGTGGGCGAAGGGGTCGAACGAGTACCACCGCATGGCGTTCTCGTGGGTGATCTTGGCGATCTCGGCGTCGGGCACCGCGCTGGCGGCGAAGACCGCGCCCAGCTCCTCGGGGGCGGTGGGCCACATCGAGTCGCTGTGGGGGTAGTCGGCCTCCCAGGCGATGTTGTCGATGCCGATGCGGTGCGCGCATCTCGACGCCGACCGGGTCGCTGATGAAGCAGGTGAGGAAGTGCTCGCGGAACACGTCGCTCGGCAGCCGGTCGCCGAAGTCCTGGAGCGTCCAGGCGCGGTGCATGTCGTAGGTGCGGTCGACCCGGTCGAGGAAGTAGGGAATCCAGCCGGTGCCGCCCTCGGAGAGGGCGACCCGCAGGTCGGGGTAGTCCTTGAGCACCCGGGACCACAGCAGGTCGGCCGCGGCCGACTGGATGTTCATCGGCTGCAGGGTGATCATCACGTCCGGCGGCGAGTCGACCGCGGGGATCGTCAGCCGGCCCGACGACCCGAGGTGGATCGACAGCACGGTGCCGGTCTCCACGCAGGCCCGCCACACCGGGTCCCAGTACCCGTCGTGGAAGCTGGGGTAGCCGAGCGCCGCGGGGTTCTCGGTGAAGCTCAGCGAGTGGCAGCCCTTGGCCGCGCACCGGCGGACCTCGGCGGCGGTCTCCTCCGCGCTCCAGATGGCGGGGACGGCCATGGGGATGAAGCGGCCGGGGTAGGCGCCGCACCAGGCGTCGATGTGCCAGTCGTTGTAGGCCCGGACCAGGGCGTTGGACAGCTCGACGTCGTCGCTCAGGAACGTGCGGGCGGTGAACGTGGGGAACGAGGGGAAGTTCATCGACGCCAGCACGCCGCCGGCGTCCATGTCCTTCACCCGCTCGTGGACGTCGTAGCAGCCGGGCCGCACCTCGTCGAGGCTCTGCGGCTCCATGCCGTACTCCTCCTTGGGCCGCCCGGCCACGGCGTTGAGCGCCGCGGTCTCCATGACCATCTCGCCGAAGCGCCACACGTCGTTGCCCTCGGGTGTGCGGACCAGCTTGGGAGCCCGGTCGAGGTAGCGGGCGGGGAGGTGCTCGGCGAAGAGGTCGGGCGGCTCGATGAGGTGGTCGTCGACGCTGACGAGGATGAAATCGTCGAGTTCCATGGCTTCCCCTCGTGAGAGAACGACATTTGCGCTCTGGTAGAGGAACCTTAGCAGCGGCGGCCGTGGCGGTTCACGTGCGCGACAGGCGGCCGGCGACACGTCCGTGGCGCCTCCTCGAGCGCGAGCAGCGGCCATCGTCCACGCGGAAACGTGGCGCCGATGGCGGCCGTCTCCGCGTGGACGAAGCGGTGCTCGGAGCGGCGGTCGTCGTAGCGGCTCATACTCGTCGCTGGAAGGCGGGCGGTCCAGTTGGCGACAGGCCAGGGCGGCCAGACGCCCGGTCGGCGGCCGTGGGCCGGGGCGCAGGGGATCCACGCCTGCCCGGTGGCGTCGGCGAGCGCGGCGCAGAAGCCGTATCGCCGGTTCATCCGCCACGCCGCCTGTCCGCCGGGTCGGCGCCAGGAACCGGTGCCCGTCGGGCCGGGTGGCGAAGGTGTCGTGTAGGCGGGCGGGGTCGGTCTCGACGATGTAGACCACCTGGGCGGGAGGTGGGCCAGGCCCGGGCGAGGCGGCGGTCGACGCCCTCGCCCTCGACGATGCCGCCCTGTGGTCCAGGGCCGCCGCGGTGCGCTCGAGGCGGATGCAGGCCCGCGTCCAGCGCACCAGCTCGTCGCACAGCCACGCGGGCGGGCGCCGCCACACGCCGGGCGTCGAGGCGATGAAGTCGGCCCCTGCTCCGCCACCAGCCGAGGCCCCAGGTCGTCGACGTGGGCGACGCGGTCGCGCCCAGCCGCGCGCCGAGCGCGGCGGCGACGGGTCGTCTTGCCGGTGCCCGACCGCCGATCGCGATGAATGCGACCGCCTGCTGTTACGCGCACGCCAGCGCTTCGCAAACGCTCACGGGGCGGCGATCTCGACGACGACCTTGCCGATCGGCGCTGGCCGTCGGCCACCAGGCGGAGGGCGGCCGCCGTGTCGTCGAGGGGGAAGGTGGCGCCGATGTGGGGCCGGACCTGGCCCTCGGCGAGGAGGGCCGCCAGCTCGTCCTCGTTGCGGCGGAGCGCGTCGGGGGCGTGCGTGGCGAAGGACAGGAACTCGAAGCCGACGATCCGCATGCCCTTGAGCAGCACCAGGTTGAGCGGGATGCGCGGGATCTCGCCCGACGCGTAGCCGACGGTCACGAACCGCCCGCCCTAGCGCAGGACCGGAGCGCCGGCTCCGCCAGGTCGCCGCCCACCGGGTCGACCACCACGTCGGCGCCCTCCGGCAGCGTCTCCCGCAGCGCCGCCCGCAGGTCGCCCGCCCGGTGGTCGATCGACCCTGGCTGCGCCCTCGGCCGCCGCCACCTCCAGCTTCTGGCCCGACGACGCCACCGCCGTCACCGCGCGCCCCGATGAGCGCGCCCAGCTGCACCGTCGCCAGGCCGACGCCGCCGCCCGCGCCGAGGACCACGAGCTCCTCGCCCTCCCGCACCTCGGCCACCGAGCGCAGCACGTGGTACGCCGTGCGGTGGGCCACGCCGAACGCCGCCGCCGAGCGCAGGTCGACGCCCGCCGGGCACCGGGCGCAGCGGCGTCGCGCGGCCACCACCGCCTCCTCCGCGAAGGCGCCGACCAGCGCGGTGCCCGAGACCCGGTCGCCCACGGCGAGCCCGACGACGCCGTCGCCGACCTCCGCGACCTCGCCGGCGAACTCGCTGCCCGGGACGAACGGGACCGGCGCGCTGAGCTGGTAGCGGTCGGCGACCAGCAGCACGTCCGGGAAGTTGACCGCGGCCGCGGCGATCCGGACCCGGACCTGGCCCGGCCCCGGCGCTCCGGGCGACGGGAAGCCGTCGTCCAGCGCCACGACCTCCGGCGGGCCGTACGCCCGGCACACCGCGGCGCGCATGTCAGCCGAGCCGTAGTCCGCTGGACTCGGCCAGCTCGGCGGCGTCCTCGCATGAGGTCGAGCACGACCGGCCCGAACGCCTGGAGCTTCTCGTCGTCGCCCGCCCGCTGGAAGCCCTGCTCCAGCACGACGCCCAGCTTCCACTGGGCCAGGACCACGTAGTAGTCGATGTCGTCGACCTGGCGGCCCGACACCTCGGCGTAGCGGGCGAGCACCGCGTCCCGCGACGGCATCCCGGTCATGTCCACGTAGCTGGCGAACGCGTCGCCCGGGGCCCTCGGTGTCCTCCGGCCAGCACTGCACCACCCACGCCAGGTCGAGCTTGGGGTCGCCGACCGTGCCCATCTCCCAGTCGACGATCGCGGCCAGCCGGGCCGGCGCACCGTGGCGGTACATCACGTTGGCGAACTGGTAGTCGCCGTGCATGATCCCCGGGACGTAGTCGTGCGGCTTGTGCGCGCGCAGCCAGGCCGCGGCCTCGTCGAACCCGGGCAGGTCGCGACCCTTGATCCGCTCGAGGAAGGCGGTCCAGCGGTCGACCTGGCGCTCGTGGAAGCCGTCGGGCCGCCCGAGGTCGCCGAGCCCCTTGGCCTTCCAGTCGACCTTGGACAGCAGCGCGATGCCGTCGACCAGCTCGTACGCCAGCCCCCGCCTCGCCTCGAGGTCGGTGTCGAAGGGCGCCGGCCAGCCGTCCGTGCCCATCGGCGACCAGCCGTCGACGAAGCCCATCAGGTAGAAGGTCCGGCCCGAGCACCGCGGGGTCGGTGCACGCCGCGATGGCCGGCGTGTGCGGGACGTCGGTGCCGCCCAGCGCCTCGATGATCCGCCACTCGCGCAGGATGCCGTCGTCCCGCGGTGCGGGCGCCTCCGGCGGCGGGATGCGCAGCGCGCCGTGCACGTCGCCCCGGCGGATCTCGTAGATCTCGTTCTGCGTGCCCGCCGGACACGAACCGGTGCTCGACGGGCTCGCCGGGCGCCAGGCCGACCCCGTCCATCCACGCGGCCGAGCCGGTCGACGTCGATCACAGGTTGCCGACCTCGTGCTCGAGGTGGTCGCGCGAACTTGGCCCGGGCCGCCGCCCGCTTCTTGGGCAGGTGCTGGGTCGGCCACAGGTCGTCGCTGGGCGAGTGGTCGCGCAGCACCTGGCGGGCCACCGTCACCTTGTGCACCTCGGTCGGCCCGTCGGCCAGCCCGAGCACGCCGGCGCCCAGCACCATCCGCTCGAACGGCATCTCGTTGCTCACGCCCAGGGCGCCGTGCACCTGCATGGCCCGCCAGGCGACGTCGTGCAGCACGTCGGGCATGAGCACCTTCACCGCGGCGATGTCCTTGCGGACCTTGCGGTAGTCGTTGTGCTTGTCGATCGACCACGCCGTGTAGAGCACGAACAGCCGGAACTGCATGAGCTGGGCGTAGGAGTCGGCGATGTAGCCCTGCACGAACTGCTTGTCGGCCAGCAGGCTGCCCTGCGTCTCGCGGCTGAGCGCCCGCTCGCACATCATGTCGAGCGCCTGCTGGGCCAGGCCGATCGTGCGCATGGCGTGGTGGATGCGCCCGCCGCCGAGCCGGGTCTGGGCGATGGCGAACGCCTGGCCCTCGCCGCCCAGCAGCGCGTCGGCCGGCACCCGCACGTCGTCGTAGTGGATCAGCGCGTGCGAGCCCTCGCCCGACCGCTCGCCGCCGAGGCCGAGGTTGCGCACGATGTCGATGCCCGGCGTGTCGGTCGGCACCAGGAACATGGACATGCCCTTGTACGGGCTCACGTCGGGGTTGGTCACCGCCATGACGATGAGGAACGAGGCGGTCTTGGCGTTGGACGAGAAGAACTTCCAGCCGTCGATCACCCACTCGTCGCCGTCCCGGACGGCCCGGGTGGTGAACATCGTCGGGTCGGCGCCGGCGTGGGGCTCGGTCATCGAGTAGCACGAGAACATCTCGCCCTCGAGCAGCGGGTGCAGGTAGCGCTCCTTCTGCTCGGGCGTGCCGTAGTGGGCGATGATCTCGGCGTTGCCGGTGTCGGGCGCCTGGCAGCCGAACACGATCGGCGCCCACGACGAGCGGCCGAGGATCTCGTTGAGCAGCGACAGCTTGAGCTGGCCGTAGCCCTCGCCGCCCAGGTCGGGGCCGAGGTGGGTGGCCCACAGCTTCTGCCGGCGGACCTCGGCCTTGAGCGGGTCGATCGCCTTGCGGCGGGTGTCGTCCAGCGGGGTGAACTCCAGCCCCGGCCACACCAGGTCGAGCGGCTCGACCTCCTCCCGCACGAACTCGTCGGCCCAGTCCAGCTTCTCCTGGAACTCGGGCTCGGTCTCGAAATCCCACGCCATCGTGCCTCCCCTCTCGCCGACAGAATAGGATTCTGGCGATGACGAATTCAATTCTGCCGGACTCCAGCATGGAGCCAGGCGCCGAGCCCGACGACGTCGCCTCCCGCATCGCGCGGCGGACGCTGGCCCGGCGGGGGGCGGACTACGCCGGCGAGGTCCGCCGGCTGCTCGACGCCGCGCTCGACGTGATGCGCCGGTGCGGCACGACGTCGCGGCCCCGGGTCGCCGACATCGTGGCCGCCGCGGGGCTGTCCAACGACGCCTTCTACCGCCACTTCCCGTCGAAGGACGCCCTGGTGGCGGCCATCCTGGAGGACGGCACCGAGCGGCTGCGCAGCTACCTGGCCCACCAGATGGCCAAGGAGGCGAGCCCGGAGGCCCGGGTCCGGCGCTGGGTCGAGGGGGTGCTGTCGCAGGCCGCCGACGAGGACATCGCCTCGACCACCCTGGCCGTGCTGTGGAACGGCGGCAGCGTGGGCGAGGGGGTGCCGTCGGGCCGGCCGTCGGCCGCGGCGCCGCTGGCGACGCTGCTGCGCGGGCCGCTGGCCGACCTCGGGAGCGCCGACCCGGCGCTCGACGCCTCGCTGGTCGCCAACGCGGTGGTCGGCCAGCTGTCCGACTACCTGTGGGGGAGGGTCCGGCCCGACCGGGCCGAGATCGACCACGTCGCCGGGTTCTGCCTGGCCTCGGTGACGGGGAGGCGGTCGTGAGCTTCCACCTGTTCCTGCCGCAGATGCGGATGCCGGTCGACGCCATCGTCGAGCGGGCCCGGGCGGCCGAGGCGGCGGGCTTCGAGGGCCTGGCGCTGATGGACCACCTGGCGCCGCCGCTGGCGACCCAGCACGACATGTGGGAGGCGATGACGCTGGCGGGCTGGCTGCTGGCCCGCACCGAATCGCTGGTCGTCGGCCACCTGGTGCTGTGCGACGCGCTGCGCCACCCGGCGGTGCTGGCCCGCCAGGCGGCCACGCTCGACCACGCCTCGGGTGGGCGCTTCGAGCTGGGCATCGGTTCGGGCTCGGTGCCCGACGAGCTGGACACCTTCGGCGTCGGCCAGGCGCCGCCCCGCGAGCGGGTGGCCCGGCTGGCCGAGTCGCTCGACGTGATCCGGGCGCTGTGGACCGGCGAGCCGGTCACCTACGAGGGCCGGTTCTTCCGGCTGCAGGACGCCCAGCAGCGGCCCGTGCCGACCCGCCGCATCCCGATCGTCGTCGGCGGCGTCGGCGTCCGGACGCTGGCCGTGGTGCGCGCCCACGCCGACTGGTGGAACGTCCCGATCCACGAGCTGGGCCGGCTCGACGAGCGCCGCGAGCGGGCCGGCGACGCCCGGGTGTCCGTGCAGACGATGGTGGCGCTCGCGCCCAGCGAGGCCGAGCGGGCGGCGGTCGCCGAGGCGGTCGCCCGGCGCTTCGGCCCGACCGGCCTGGGCGCTGCCGTCGTCGTCGGCACGGCGGACGAGCTGGCGGCCCACTTCGGTGCGCTGCGGGCGCGGGGCGTCGAGCGGTTCTACGTCTGGTTCGCCGACTTCGCCCCGCCCGACACGCTCACCCGCTTCGGCGAGGTGATCGGGACGCTCACACCCGCCGGGTGATCCCGCCGTCGACCCGGATGATGGCGCCGGTCGTGAAGCTCGACGCCGCGCTGGCGAGGTGCACGGCCAGCGGCGCGATCTCCTCGGGGTTGCCGAGGCGGCCCAGCGGCACGAACGCCCCGTCGAGCATGTCCTGCGGCCAGGCCTTGGTGACGTCGGTGCGGAACGGGCCGGGGAGGATGGCGTTGACGCGCACGGTCGGGGCGAATGCGTCGGCGAGGCCGACGGTGAGGGCGTTGAGCCCGGCCTTGGCGCAGGCGTAGGGCAGCTCGTTGACGCTGGCCATGAGCGACCCGACGGTTCCGACGTTGACGATCGCCCCGCCGCCGTGGGCCGCCATGTGGGTGCCGGCCAGCACGCCGAGGCGGAACGGGCCCTTGAGGTTGACGGCCAGCGTCTTGTCGTAGAGGTCCTCGCTGACCGCGTCGAGGCTCGGGTAGAGCGGCGACATGCCGGCGTTGTTGACCAGCACGTCGAGCCGGCCGAGCCGGTCCAGCGTCTCGGCGACGAGCCGGTCGCAGTCGTCCCACCGGCCGACGTGGCAGGCGACGGCGACCGCCCGGCGGCCGGTCGTCGCCTCGACCTCGGCGGCGGCCGCCTCGCAGGCGTCGAGCTTGCGCGAGGCGACCACGACGTCGGCGCCGGCGTCCGCCAGCGCCTGCACGATGGCGCGGCCGATGCCCCGCGACCCGCCCGTGACGACGGCGACCTTGCCGGACAGGTCCTGGAGCTCAGCGATGGAGGGCACGGGGCCGATGCTGCCACGGACGGGCGGCGGAAAGCACGTTCACGTTTTTCGGTAACGTGGTGTCCGGGCGGGGCTACCCTGGCGTGCATGCCCCGCTCCCGCACGCCCCGGCCGCCCGTCCACCTGCGCAGCGCCCGGTTGCTCGACGTGGACAAGGGCGAGCTGATCGAGCCGGGCGACCTGCTCATCGAGGGCGACCGCATCGTCGAGGTGGGCCCCACGACGGTGCCCGACGGCGCGGTGGTGGTCGACCTGGGCGACCTCACGCTGCTGCCCGGCCTCATGGACATGGAGGTCAACCTGCTGCTCGGCGGGCCGGACCACGAGAGCCCGCTGGTGGCTGTGCAGGACGACCCGGCGGTGCGCACCCTGCGGGCTGTCGCCAACGCCCGGCGGACGCTGCGGTCCGGGTTCACGACGGTGCGCAACCTGGGCCTGTTCGTGCAGACGGGCGGGCTGCTGCTCGACGTGGCGCTGCGGAAGGCGATCGACCACGGCTGGATCCCGGGCCCGAGGGTCGTGGCTGCCGGCCACGCCATCACGCCGACCGGCGGCCACCTCGACCCGACGATGTTCCAGGCGTTCGCCCCCCACGTCCTGCCCCTCACGGTCGAGGAGGGGATAGCGGACGGCGTGGACGAGGTCCGCCGGGCGGTCCGCTACCAGATCAAGCATGGCGCCCAGCTGATCAAGGTGTGCGCGTCGGGCGGGATCATGTCCCACACGGGCCCGGCCGGCGCCCAGCAGTACTCGGACGAGGAGCTGCGGGCGATCGCCGACGAGGCCCACCGGGCGGGCCTCAAGGTGGCGGCCCACGCCCACGGCGACCAGGGCATCCGGGCGGCGATCGAGGCTGGCATCGACTGCATCGAGCACGGCTCGCTGATGAGCGACGAGACCCTGGACCTGTTCGTGGAGCGGGGGGTCTTCCTGGTGCCGACCACGTACCTGGCCGACGGCATGGACGTGTCGCGGGCGGCCCCGGAGCTCCAGGCCAAGGCGGCGGAGGTCTTCCCGCGGGCCAAGGAGACGGTCAGCAAGGCGATCGCACGAGGCGCCAAGATCGCCTGCGGCACGGACGCCCCGGCCATCCCCCACGGCCGCAACGCCAAGGAGCTGATCGCCCTCGTCGACCGCGGCATGACCCCGGCCCAGGCGATCCGGGCCGCGACGACCGTGGCGGCCGAGCTGATCGACGCCGACGACCGCGGCCGCCTGGCCCCGGGCCTGCTGGCGGACGTGATCGCGGTCCCCGGCGACCCGACGGCCGACATCGGTGTGACCGAGCAGGTCCGCTTCGTGATGAAGGGCGGCGAGATCTTCCGCCACGACGACTGATCGCGTTTCGTACGCGGAAACGGTCGCCAGGGCGACCGTTTCCGCGTACAAAACGCGCTATTCGGGGATGCGGGACGGGTCGGCGCCGTCGAGGATCTGGTCCCGGTCCTCGGGCAGGGCGAAGCCGGCGTCGATCATGTCGTCGGTCGCCTGCTCGTACGCCGACAGGTAGTCGTCCTGCGAGTCGTACATCTGGGCGAGCTGGTCGGCGGGGATCGCTTCGGTGCGGCCCATGAGCAGGCAGATCACCGTGGAGTTCGGCGGCGCGATGCCCGACAGGACGTCGACCGGGGCGTCGACCGCCGGGGTGCGGACGCCGCCCTCGGCGTTGCCGACCTCGTCGGTGACGAACGTCGGCGCGGTGCCCGACTCGT
The DNA here is from genome assembly GCA_963830865.1 of uncultured Acidimicrobiales bacterium. Lineage (GTDB taxonomy): Bacteria > Actinomycetota > Acidimicrobiia > Acidimicrobiales > VFJN01 > ZC4RG19. The sequence goes on from CAWHNU010000009.1 coordinate 1,143,939, forward strand.
CGACCGACAGCCTCTCCGCCTCGGGGGGCGCGGTGCCCTCCTCGACCCACGTGTTCAGCTGGCGCAGCGCCGACCGCAGGACGAAGGTCTGCTGGCCCCGGTTGATCGGCACCGCGCAGCCGAGCACGCCCTCCGTCTCGCCCAGCTGGGCCTTGTCGGCGTGCGCCGTGCCGGCGACCTCCCACAGGCGGAGGTTGTCGCTGTCCGGTTGGCGGGCCGGCAGGTAGCCCAGCACGCCGAGCAGGTCGGTCTCGGTCTCGACCACGATGACCGGGACCTCGGTGTCGGTTCGGATCGTCGTCGGCTGGCCGGCCAGCGCCGAGGCGATGTCGATGCCGGCGCCCGACTGGCCGAGCGGGGCCGGCGTGCCGCCGCGGCTGTGGATGAGGAAGCCGTCGTAGGCCTTCGTCAGCGGTTGGACACCGTTGACGTAGGTCGTCAGCGCGAACGCCGACTGCGACTCGCCGACCGCCAGGATGCGCGCCACGTCCAGGCCATCGAGGGCGTCCACGTCGCCCGGTGACCGCAGGGCGTGAGCCACCTGGGTGTAGATGTCGTAGGCGTACGCGTCGCCGGGGTGGTTCAGTCCGCCGTAGCGCTCCGGGTCCTGGGTCTTCAGCCCCTGGCCGGCGCCGAGCGCCTCGGCGCCGGGGATCGACACCGCCACCGGGCCGCCCTCGACGCCGATCTGCTGGGCAGACACGCCCACCCAGGCGTAGCCGCCCCGCAGCAGCTCGTCCGCGAGGTAGGTGTAGTCGGGTGCCGCGTCGGCCCCGCCGCTCACGTTGAGCCACTCGACCGCCACCGTGCCGTTGAAGTCCGCGGGGTCGGTCGGGCGCCGCACCACGATCCGCGTCGCGTAGTCGGCCTCCTCGCCGGTGGCGAGGTCGAACGCGCCGTCGGTCGGCAGCGGGGTGGCGGACGTGTACGACGTGGCCGTCCCGGACGCCGAGTACTCGGCCTGCTCGTAGCCGGCGTCGTCCAGCGACGGGCCCTCGCCCGCCGCGGCCAGGATCGTGCCGTTCCCGCCCTCCAGCGGCGCCAGTGCCGCGGCCGGACCCTCCGGCCGGTCGACCGCGGTTGTCGACGGAGCCGAGCCGCCGGCGTCGTCGCCCGAGTCGGCGTCGTCGCCCGACGAGCACGCGCCGGCCAGCAGCGCCAGCACGAGCACGGTGGCACAGCCGCGCCAGATCACTCGCATCCCGATCCCCCCGTTGTCGCCGGCTGGCCGATCAGGCCGTGGCGCCGGTCCCCAGTCCGCGGATGAGCAGGTCCCACAGCTCCTCCGCCTCGGCCGCGCCGTCCGGCCCGATCGACGAGCCGCTGATCGTCGCTGCGAACGCGTTGAACATGATCGCCTGCAGCACGACCCCGGCCACCCGGCGGTGGTGCAGGTCCGGGCGGATGGCGCCGGCGGCCGCCGCGTCGTCGATCATCCGCTCGAAGAGCGACACGACCGGGATGAACGCCCGCGACGCCTCCCGCGGGTGGGCGGTCAGCAGCTGCTGGCCGAACTCGGCCATGGCCGCGGGCGTCGGGCCGCTCTTGCGGGGCGTGCGCGTCTTCGGCGTCGGCCGGCACAGCTGGTAGTGCTCGACCGCGGCGAGGTGCAGCCGTTCCATCGGGTCGTCCACGCCCGCGATCAGCTCCTCGAGGTGCTCGGCGGTCGAGCGCACCGCCTCCTCGAACAGGGCGAGGAGCAGCTCGTGCTTGCCGGCGAAGTACTGGTAGAAGCTGCGCAGCGACTGGCCGGACCGCTCGACCACGTCCTGGACCGTGAACTCGCGGCCCGAGTCGGTGCGCATCAGCTCCAGGGCGGCGTCGAGGAACCGCTGCACCCGCTGCTCGGCCCGGGCGCGCGCCGGGTCGAGCGACCGGGCGACCGCCAGCTCGCGCCAACTGCCCGCACGCTCGGTCGTGGACGCGTCGGCCGCCGGTGGGTTTCTCGCCATGAGAACAGGTTACTCCCGGTAGAAGTGAAGCGAACGGTTATGAGAGGGCGAATCTCACGTGTTGCGACCGCCGTTCACGCCGAGGACCTGCCCGGTGACGTAGCCGGCCTCGTCCCGCACGAGGAACGAGCACATGGCGGCGATGTCCTCGGGCCGGCCGACGCGGCGCACCGGCGTCTGGCCGGCGTGGTGGTCGACGCCCTTGCCCAGGAGCCCCCGCCGCTCGCTCTTGCGCAGCATGGGCGTGTCGATGAAGCCGGGTGGGATCGTGTTGACGGTGATCCCCTTGGGTCCCAGCTCCAGCGCCAGCGCCTTGGTGAACCCGATCACGCCCGCCTTGGACGCGACGTAATGGGTCATCAGCGGCTGGCCGCCCTGGGCGCTGGAGGAGGAGATGTTGACGATCCGCCCCCACCCCGCGGCCAGCATGTCGGGCACCACGACCTGGCAGCAGGTGAACACGCCGGTGAGGTTGACCTCCAGCAGGCGGCGCCACTTCTCCGGCGTGATGCTGAGGAACTCGTCGAAGCCGTCGAGCCCGGCGTTGTTGACGAGCACGGTCGGGGCGCCCAGGCGGGCCCGCACCGCGTCGACCGCGGCCTCGATCCCGGGGCGGTCGGTGACGTCCGCCGTCAGCCCGAGCGCGGTGCCGCCTGCGGCCGCGATCTTGGCGGCGGCGGCCTCGGCGGCGTCGCCGTCCCGGTCGAGCACGGCCATCGCCAGGCCGTCGGCCGCCAGGCGCTCGCTGATGGCCAGCCCGATCCCCGAGCCGCCGCCGGTGACGACCGCGGTGCGTTCGTGGGTCGTCGTCACTGGATCGGCTCGTCGCCGGCGAACGTCGTGCGGTGCATGTCGCGGGGGGAGGTGGGGTCGTAGGGACAGGCCCGGTGCAGAACCCCGCGATTGTCCCAGATCACCACGTCGCCCACGCTCCAGCGGTGGCGGTAGACCCGGTCCGGGGTCGTCGAGCGGGCCAGCAGGTCGGCGAGCAGGGCCCGGCCGTCGTCGGGATCCATGCCGACGACGTGGTCGGCCGTCGCCCCGAGCACGAGCGAGCACCCTCCCGACCGGTGCCGCCACACGAGCGGGTGCTCCTTGGGCGGCCGGCGGCGCCACAGCGCCAGCTCCTCGGGCGTCGGGTCGTCGTTGGCCAGGCGCTGGGCGGCCTCGAAGGTGTGGACCACCCGCACCGACGCCAGCTGCTCCTTCTCGTCGGCGTCGAGGTCGTCGTAGGCGGCGTACGTGCTGGCGAACTCGGTGTCCCCCCCGGTGTCGGCCACGGCGTGGGCGCTGAGCATCGTCGCCATGATCGGGATGTCGTCGGTGCAGCCGTCGATGTGCCAGTCGAACGTGCCCCGCAGGTAGGCGGCCGCCGGGTTCCTGGCCGGATCGAGCGTCACCCGGAAGATCTCGGGGAGCTCGCCCGTGCCGAACACCTCCACCCGGCCCAGCCGGCGGCTGAACGCGACCTGCGCGGCATCGTCGATGTGCAGGTCGCGGAACACGAGGGCGCCGTTGGCCTCGAGCGCCTCCAGACAGGCCGCGGGCAGGCCGTCATCGTCCAGCAGCCGCTCCCGGTCGACGTCGGTCACCTCGGCCCCGACCGTGTCGGTGAGCCGCTTGGTGGTGATGACAGACATGCGATCCTCCCCTGCTCAGAGTGAAACTCTAATCAGACGAGAATGAGGTTTCCAGCCGCCCATCCCGGAGCTGGCGCCGCAGCACGAACTTCTGGACCTTCCCCGACGGCGTGCGGGGGAAGTCGTCCACCACGTGCAGCGACTCGGGCCACTTCTGGCGGGCCAGGCCGGCGGTGTCGAGGTGGCCGCGCACCTCGGCCAGGCTCGGCGGCCCCGCCCCCGGGCGCAGGCGGACGACCGCGGCGGCGCGCTCGCCGAGGCGGGCGTCGGGAGCGGCGACCACGCTGACCTCGGCGATGCCGTCGACGCCGAGCAGCAGCTCCTCGACCTCCTGGGCGCTGATGTTCTCGCCGCCCCGGATGATGATGTCCGACACCCGGTCGGTGATCGTGAGGTAGCCCTCGGCGTCGAGGACGCCGACGTCGCCGGTGCGGTACCAGCCCTCGGCGTCGAACGCCGCCGCGGTGAGGTCGGGGTCGGTATAGCCCAGGCAGCAGTCCGGGCCCCGGCTGACGATCTCGCCGTCCGGCTCCAGCCGGAGCTCGACCCCGGCCAGCGGGCGGCCGTCGGTCGTCAGCCGCTTGTCCTCGGGGTCGTCGACGTGGCAGCCGGTGATCGAGGGGTGCTCGGTGCTGCCGTAGCTGCGGAAGACCGTGATGCCCAGCCGGGTCGCCCGCTCGGTCACGGCGACCGGCACGGTCGACCCGCCCAGGCCCGCGAACGGCATCAGCGCCAGGTGCTCCTCGGTGAAGTCCGGGTGGTCGAGCAGGCTGGTCAGGAAGTAGGTGGCGCCGCCGCCCATCCCCAGCCCCTCGTCGCGCATGAGCCGTAGCACGGTGCCCGGGTCCCAGACGTCGACCAGGTTGACCGGGTGCGACCGCAGCAGCGGCACCAGGAAGGCGTTGAGCATCCCGATGAAGTGGCCGACCGGCGCGCCGGTGATCAGCGGCGGGCCGCCGTGGGGGTACATGGCGTCGAGCTGGCGGGACTCGCAGCCGAGGCTGCGGTGCGAGTGGACCACGCCCTTGGGATCGCGGGTCGTGCCGGACGTGAAGCCCACCAGCGCGGGGCCGTCGGGGTCGACGGCGGCCGGCCCGGCCAGCGGCCCGGCGTCGAGGAGGCCAGCGAACGGCGTCGCCCCCGCGGGCAGGTCACCCGGGGCGGTCTCGCCGGCGACCAGCCACAGCGGGCCCGGGTGACGTTCGAGCACGTCCTCCCACACCGCGAGGTGGTCGGTGTGGCCGAACCGGTCGGCGGTCACGACCACGTCGGGCTCGGTGGCCCGCACGATGTAGTCGACCTCCTTCGCCCCGTAGAAGTGGACGATCGGCACGACCACGGCCCCGAGGTAGGCGGCCGCCCAGAACGTGATGCCCGCCTCGACCCAGTTGGGCAGCTGGAACGCGACCACGCTGCCGGCACCGACGCCGCGGGCCCCCAACGCGGCGGCCAGTGAGCGGGCGGCCCGGTCGACGTCGCCGAGCGTGCCGTCCCACGGGCGCACGGCCGAACGCACCCGGAACGGGACGTCCCCGCGGCGCCCCAGGCCGTCGGCCACCATGTCCCCGAGGGTGGCGTCGGTCCACCAGCCCGCGGCCCGGTAGCGGTCGGCCAGGGACGGCGGCACCGCCCGCAGGCGCCAACGCTCAGCGCAATCACGTTGTCGATTCATGAGAACTAGATTATCGTGGCCCGTCATGGCGGTCTCGGCACCGACGGCGTCGCAGCGGGAGGTGCCCCGCGACCACGGGTTCCACCCGCTCCGGGTCCGCCGGGTGGTGCGCGAGACGGCCGAGGCCGCGACGTTCGTGTTGGACGTGCCCGATCACCTGCGGGCGACCTACGCCTACGACGCCGGCCAGTTCCTGACCTTCCGGCTGGAGGTCGACGGCGAGGTGCACCACCGGTGCTACTCGATGTCGTCGGCGCCCGCCCTCGACGACGAGCTGGCGGTCACCGTCAAGCGCGTCCCCGGTGGGGTGGTGTCCAACCGGATGATCGACACGCTGGCGCCGGGCGACGTGGTGGAGGCCAGCCCGCCGGCGGGGGTGTTCCGCCTGCAACCGGGCGAGCGCGACCTCGTCGCCTTCGCCGCCGGCAGCGGGATCACGCCCGTGTTCTCGCTGCTCAAGACCGCACTGGCCGCGACCGCCCGGCGGGTCCGCCTGCTCTACGCCAACCGCGACCGGGACGCCACGATCTTCCGGGCCGAGATCGACGCCCTCGCCGAGCGGCATCCCGACCGGCTGGAGGTCGTCCACCACCTCGACGTCGAGCGGGGCTTCGTCGACGCCGCCGCGGTCGCACCCTGGGCGACCGACGGGGACCACTACGTGTGCGGCCCGCCGCCGTTCATGGACATCGTGGGGGAGACGCTGCTGGCGCACGGGATCGCCGCCGCGGACATCCACATCGAGCGGTTCACGCCCGCCCCCGCGCCGGCACCGGACGTGGCCGAGGCGCCGGCGGCCCGGGTCACGGTCGAGCTGGACGGCCGGACCGACACGGTCGACCACCACCCGGGCACCACCATCCTGCAGACGGCCCGCCAGATGGGGATGTCGCCGCCGTTCTCGTGCGAGTCGGGCAACTGCGCCACGTGCATGGCCCGCCTGATCGAGGGCGAGGTGAGCATGCACGTCAACGACGTCCTGACCGACGACGAGGTGGCCGAGGGCTGGATCCTGACCTGCCAGTCCGTGCCCACCACGGCCGCCGTCCACGTCGTCTACGGCTACGAGGGGAGCTGACCATGGAGCACTCGCTCATGTCGGACATCGCCGAGATCGAGCAGCTGCTCGCCCGGTATGCCGTCGGCATGACCAAGGACGACATCGACGCGGTGATCGACGTGTTCACGCCCGACGGCAGCTACTCGGCGTTCGGGGCGACGTACGCGCTGGCCGACTTCCCCGTGCTGGTGGCGGCCGCGCCCAAGGGCCTGTTCCTCACCGGCACGCCGGCGCTCGACCTCGACGGCGACACCGGCACCGGCGAGCAGCCGCTGTGCTTCGTCGACCAGACCAACCACGAGATGCGCATCGGCTGGTACAGCGACACCTACCGCCGCACCGGGCGGGGCTGGCGGCTCCACACCCGGTCGATGACGTTCCTGCGGCGCAGCGGCGCCCGTGACGCCGGCAAGGCGCACGACCCGACCCGCCCCGAGCCGAGCGCGAGCGCGGCCGGGTAGGACGGCGTGGACCTGCGCGAGTTCCGGGCGGCGCTGGACCGCTGGCTCGACGACAACGCGGGCGCGCTCGCGCCCGAGCGGGCCGGCCGGGGGACGCTCGACGAGCAGATGGCCCAGCTGTCCCGGGTCAAGCGGCTGGCCTACGACGCCGGCTGGATGCGCTGGGGCTGGCCCGAGCGGGTGGGCGGGCTCGGGGGGTCGTCGCTGCTGCGGGCCTACCTGGGCGAGGCGCTGACCGCCCGCGAGCTGGTCGAGCCGGGCATCTACTCGATGACCGAGGTGCTGGCGCCGACCATGATCGACTTCGCCCCTCCCGACCTGGCCGCGGCCATGGTGCCGCGGCTGCTGCGGGGCGACGAGACGTGGTGCCAGGGGTTCTCCGAGCCGGGCACGGGCAGCAACCTCGCCGCCCTGACGTGCCGGGCGACCCGCGACGGCGACGGCTGGCGGGTCACCGGCCAGAAGGTGTGGACCAGCCTCGCCCAGTACGCGCAGCGCTGCGTCCTGCTGACCCGGACCGGCACGCCCGAGTCGGCGCACCGGGGCATCACGGCCCTGTTCGTCGACATGGACACCCCGGGCATCACCGTCCGGCCGCTGGAGACCATGCACGGCGCCCCCGAGTTCTCCGAGGTGTTCTTCGACGACGTGGCGGTGCCGCTCGACCGCACCCTGGGCGAGGTCGGCCAGGGCTGGTCGGTGGCGATGGACCTGCTCCCGTACGAGCGCAGCACCGCGCTGTGGCACCGGGGCGCGTTCCTGTACCGGCGGCTCGACCAGGTGCTCGCCGCCGCCCCGGCGGGCGCGGTGACCGCCGCCGAGGTGGGCGAGACGTTCCAACAGCTCTACGCCTTGCGGGCCCGGTCGCGGGCGACCCAGCACCGGCTGGCGGCGGGGGAGCGGCTCGGGCCCGAGACGTCGGTCGACAAGATCCTGCTGGCGACGGCCGAGCAGGCGGTGTTCGACCTGGCGGCCGACGGGCTGGCCGACGCCGTGCTGGCCGGCGACGACCCGGCCGGCGAGCGCTGGCGGGCCGAGTACCTGTACTCGCGGGCGGCGACGATCTACGGCGGCAGCGCGGAGATCCAGCGCAACATCGTCGCCCGCCGCCTGCTCGACCTGGGGGCCGACCGCTGATGGACGCCGAGGAGCGGGCGCTGCTGGCCAAGGGCCTCCGGGACGCCACGGCCCGCCACACGGGCGAGGCGCTCGACGCCACGCTGGGCGCCATGGGCTGGCCGGACGCGCTGGCCGCCGCGCCCCGCGACGCCGTGGCGCTGCTGTTCGAGCCCCAGGGCGCGGCCAACGCCGCGTCGTCCGCCCTCGACCGGGTCGTGGTCGCCGCCCTGGGGCTCGGGTCCGACCTGGGCGTGGTGCTGCCGCCGCTCGGGCGCTGGGCGCCGCCCGGCACGGTCGCGGACGGCGGGCTCGCCGTCGCGGGGCTGGGCACGTCGGGTCTGGCCCGCCGGGACCGGGCGATGGTCGTGTGCGGCGACGCCGCCGCCGCCGTCGCGACCGGCGACCTGGCGCTGCGCCCGATCGCCGGCCTGGATCCCCGCCTCGGCCTGGTCGCGGTGACCGGCGAGCGGGTGCCGGCGGCCGAGCCGGCCCCGGTCGCCTGGGCGGCCGGCGTGGCCGCCGGCCAGCGGGCGCTCGCCCACGAGCTGGTGGGCGCCTCCCGGGCCATGCTCGACCTGGCCCGGGCGCACGCGCTCGAGCGGGTGCAGTTCGGGCGCCCGATCGCCGCGTTCCAGGCCGTCCGCCACAGGCTCGCCGACGCCCTCGTGGCGATCGAGGCCGCGGACGCGGCGCTCGCCGCCGCGTGGGACGACCCGTCACCGCTGGCCGCGGCGCTGGCCAAGGCGCTCGCCGGGCGCGGCGCCCGCACGGTGGCCCGCCACGCCCAGCAGGTGCTCGCCGGGATCGGGTTCACGACCGAGCACCCGCTGCACACGCTACGTGCGCCGGGTCCTCGTGCTCGACCGGCTGCTCGGCGACGCCCGCTCGCTCACCCGGCAGCTCGGCGAGGACCTGCTGGCCCGCCGGTCGCTGCCGGCCATCCTGCCCCTGTAGTCCCACCGAGGAGAGCCCGTGCCCCAGGTCGCCTTCGCCCCCGACGTCTTCACCTGGCCGGCGGACGAGCCGCGGCTCATCGGCGGTCGCTGCCCGGGCTGCGCGGCGGTGACGTTCCCGCTCAAGCCGTCGTGCCCCCGGTGCGGCACGCCGGGACCGGCGCGTCACCTGCTGCCCCGGCGGGGGACGCTGTGGACCTGGACGACGCAGGACTTCCTGCCCAAGGAGCCCTACGCCGGCGGCGAGACGCCCGAGACGTTCCGGCCCTACGGCGTCGGCCTGGTCCAGCTGGGCGACGAGGTGCGGGTCGAGGGCCGCCTGACCGAGAGCGACCCGGCGCGGCTCGGCTTCGGGATGGAGGTCGAGCTGGTGGTGGTGCCGTTCCGCATCGACGAGGACGGCACCGAGGTCGTGACCTACGCGTTCCGGCCGGTCTGAGCGAGGGGAGAGCGAGACATGGAGGACGTCGCGATCATCGGGGTGGGGCTCCACCCGTTCGGGCGCTTCGGGCCGAAGTCCGCGATCGAGATGGCCGCCGAGGCGGTGCGGGCGGCCTGCGCGGATGCCGGCGTGACCTGGCCGGACGTCCAGTTCGCCGTCGGCGGCAGCTACACCGTGGACAACCCGGACGCGGTCATCGGGCTGCTGGGGCTGACCGGCATCCCGTTCATGGACGTCTACAACGGCTGCGCCACCGCGGCGACCGCGCTCGCCCTGGCGGCCGACGCCATCCGGGCGGGCAAGGTCGACGTCGCCGTGGCGGTGGGGATGGACAAGCACGACCCGGGCGCGTTCACCGCCGACCCGGTCGACTACGGGGCGCCGGCCTGGTACGGCGAGGCGGGCTACTTCCTCACCACCAAGTTCTTCGGCATGAAGATCAACCGCTACATGCACGACCACGGGATCTCGCACGAGACCCTGGCCCGGGTGGCGGCCAAGAACTTCCGCAACGGGGCGCTGAACCCGAACGCGTTCCGCCGCAAGCCGGTCCCGGAGGAGGACATCCTCGGATCGCGGATGCTCAACTACCCGCTGACGCAGTACATGTTCTGCGCGCCGGACGAGGGGGCGGCCGCCGCCGTGCTGTGCCGGGGGTCGCTCGCCGCCCGCTACACGTCGTCGCCGGTGTACCTGCGGGCGTCGACGCTGCGGACCCGCCGCTACGGGGCACACGAGGTGCACAGCACGTGGGCCGCGGTCGAGCAGGACGACGCGCCGACCGTGTACGCGGCGCGGGCGGCCTACGAGGAGGCCGGCCTCGGCCCGACCGACGTCGACGTGGTCCAGCTCCAGGACACCGACGCCGGCGCCGAGGTCATCCACATGGCCGAGAACGGGTTCTGCGCCGACGGCGAGCAGGAGCGGCTGATCGCGGACGGCGCCACCGAGATCGGCGGCCCGCTGCCGGTCAACACCGACGGCGGCCTGATCGCCAACGGCGAGCCGGTCGGCGCCTCGGGGCTGCGCCAGGTCCACGAGCTGGTGCTCCAGCTGCGGGGACAGGCGGGCGAGCGCCAGGTCCCGGGCACCCCGCGGGTCGGCTACGCCCAGCTCTACGGCGCCCCCGGCACGGCGGGCGTCTCGATCCTGACGACGTGAGCGGGGCGGCGATGGCGACGTACGTGCTGGTCCACGGCGGGGCCCACGGCGGCTGGTGCTACGGCCGGGTGGCGCCGCGGCTGCGGGCGGCGGGCCACGAGGTGTTCGCCCCGACGCTGACCGGCCTGGGCGAGCGGGCGCACCTGCTGAGCCCCGAGATCGACCTCGACACCCACATCCGGGACGTGGTGGCGGTGCTCCACTACGAGGACCTGCGGGACGTGATCCTGGTCGGCCACAGCTACGGCGGCATGGTGATCACCGGCGTCGCCGACCGGGCGCCGGACCGCATCGGCCACCTCGTGTACCTCGATGCGGCGACGCCGGTGAACGGCGAGTCGCTGGCCGAGCTGGCCGCCCCGCTGATGGCGGCGGCCCGCAGCCGGGGCCGGGTGGTCGACGGCGTCGAGCTGGTGCTGTTCCCGGGGACCGAGCCGCTGCCGCACTACGGCGTGACCGACCCCGACGACATCGCCTGGATGGAGGCCCGGCTCACGCCCCACCCGTTCCGGTGCTTCGCCCAGCCGCTGGTGCTGGCGGACGAGGCCGCGGCGGCCTCCCCGGGTTTCTGACAGCGGTCCCGTACCGCTATGGCACTCAGCGCTGTCAGAACCGTGGGGGCCGGGCGTCCGCCACGTTTCGTGGGGATTCGCTCACGCTCACACAGCGCTCACGTCGCGCGGGTCCGAGCGCTCACCATCGAGGCGCACGCTCGATCGAAGCCAGCGGGCGTCGTATAGAGGCGGCGATTGCGCTGCGCCCGAAAGGATGGAAGCGATGGCGAAGCTGGAGGCAACCATGAGCCGGTTGGGCGGTGTGACCGGGCGAGGACGTGGCCGGCGACCACCCGGAGGATGGGTGGCGCTGGGTGCTGCCTTGGGCGGGCTGGCGTTGTGCATGATCCCGGCCGGTGCGGTGGAGGCCGGGACGGCGCCGCCGTCCCCCGCGGCCTTCGAGGTGGAAGGCAGCGTTGTGTGGCTCGGCGGTCCGGTCACCGGAGCCACGGTTCACGTGGGGGCGTGCGCGATCGGCGAGTCGGCCCCACTTTGCCCGAGTCACCGTTCGACGACGGTTGCGGCTGACGGCTCCTTCTCGCTCGCGCTTCCCTACGGGCAGCCGAGCACATGGAACGTCTACGCGAGCGTCACCGTCGGCGACCTGTTCCCGCCGGACACGTGGGCGTTGAGTGGGCCGACCGAGGTCACCGTGCCCCGTTCGCCGCACGACCCGGTGTCATTGACGATCTCGACGCGCACCGTGGGGGTCAGGGTGGTCGACGGCGAGGGCAACGCCTTCCCGGAGCGCACGGCCGGGATCATGGCGACGTTGCCATCGACCGGTTGGATGAGCGGCGGGTGGACGGACGCGGCGGGCAATGTCCTGCTCTTGCTCGACCCGACGACCGAGTACGACGTCACCGCGATGGCGACGAACACCGGCTGGCCAAACCCGTGGGTGTCTCCTAACGGCACGGAGTTCCACTTCTCCGAGAGCGTCAGGGTGCGGGGCGCAGATGTGGTGGAAGGCACCACATTCGTTGTGGCGCCGCCGACCTGAACAGTGGCGAGCCGCCCTGGCGGAGGCGTTTCTACGCGGAAGTGGTCGCGATCGCGACCACTTCCGCGTAGAAAACGCGAGACGGTCAGCGGGGGAGGCCGAGCACCCGCTCCGCGATGATGTTGCGCTGGATCTGGGACGTGCCGCCGGCGATCGTGCCGGCGAAGCTGCGCAGGTAGCGCTCCCACCAGCTGGCCGTCTGGACCTCGGAGTGCAGCGGGTTGAGCCGGGCGCTGGGCTGGGTGTGGTCGAGGCCGTCGGGGCCTGTCGCCTCCAGCACGTGGAGGGTCGCGGCCTGGACCGCCTCCGAGCCCAGCAGCTTCAGCAGCGATTGCTCGGTCGCCTCGACGCCGCGGCGAGCCTTGGCCAGCGTGCGGTAGCCGAGCAAGCGCAGCGCGTAGCTGTCCACCAGCACGTTGCCGTACCAGTCGAGCGCCAGCGGGTCGTCCGCCAGGCCGGCCGCGGCGAGCACGTCGCCGCCGTGGTCGACGATGTCGTCCAGCCGCTCGGCGAAGCCGAGCCACAGCATCGCCCGCTCGTGGCCGAGCGAGCCGGTGGCGACCCGCCAGCCGCCGTGGAGGTCGCCGATCAGGTTCTCGGCCGGCACCTCGACGTCGTCGAAGAACACCTCGTTGAAGTCGAGGTCGTCGGGCCCGACGATCGAGCCGAAGGGGCGCCGGGTCAGGCCCGGGCTGTCGGTGGGGACGACCAGCGTGCTGATGCCCTTGTGCTTGGGGGCGTCGGGGTCGGTACGGACGAAGGCGAGGATGACGTCCGCGTCGTGCGCCCCCGACGTCCACACCTTCTGGCCGTTGACCACGAACCGGTCGCCGTCGAGCACGGCCCGGGTCCGCAGGCCGGCGAGGTCGGAGCCGGCGTCCGGCTCGCTCATGCCCAGGGCGGCGGTGATCTCGGCCCGCAGGATCGGCACCGCCCACCGGCGCTTCTGCTCCTCTGTGCCGAAGGCCAGGATCGACGGAGCGATGATGCTCAGGCCCTGGGGGTTGTAGCTCTGGCTGATGCGGCGCCGGCCCAGCTCCTCCTGGTGCACGAACTGCTCGACCAGCGTGGCGTTGCGGCCGCCGTGCTCGGGCGGGTTCCCAGGGAGCAGCCAGCCGGCGTCGAACAGCTTGCGCTGCCAGTCGCGGGCCCACGCCGGGATGTCGGCCGTCGACCGCGGGCGGGCCGACATCGCCGTCGCCTCGTCCGGGGCGTTCTCGTCGAGCCACGCCGCGAACTCGCGGCGGAACGCCTCGGTGCGCTCGTCGAAGCTCAGCCGCATCACGCCGCCTCCGTCGGCCGCCGGCCGGCGAGGGTCGCCCGGGCCGCCCGGGCGCGGTGCTCGGCGGTCGCGCCGAGCAGCGGCTCGCCCACCTTGGCCCGCCGCAGGTACAGCTGCACGTCGTTCTCCCAGGTGAAGCCGAGGCCGCCGAACAGCTGGATGCCGCACCGGGCGACCAGGCGCTGGCAGTCGCCGGCGGCCGCCTTGGCCAGCGAGGCGGCCAGCGACCGCCGGGGGTCGTCCTCGGCGAGCGTCAGCCCGGCGAAGTGACACAGCGCCCGGGCCCGCTCGACGGCGATGTACATGTCGACGGCCATGTGCTTGACCGCCTGGAACGAGCCGATCGGCACGCCGAACTGCCGGCGGTGCTTCACGTGGTCGACCACGATCTCCAGCACCCGCTGGCACGCCCCCACCATCGTGGCCGCCAGCCCCGCCACCGCCTCGTCCCGGGCCCGCTCGACGCCCCGCTCGACGCCCGGTCCCCGGAACGCCCGGTCACCGCCCACCCGGGCGCCGGCGAACGTCACGTCCGCCAGGTGGACCGACCCGTCGAACGTCGGCGTGCGGACCGTGTCGACCGCGCCGGCCGGCGCGAGGAAGACGCCGACGCCCTCGTCGCTGCCGGCGATCACCGCCAGCTCGTCGGCCCGGTCGCCGTCGACGACGTGGCGGGCGGTGCCGTCGAGCACCCAGCCGTCGCCGTCGCGCCGGGCCCGGACATCGCCCTCGGCGTACGCGGCCGCGCCGGTGCCCCCGGCACACACCGCGCCGAGCAGCTCCCGGCGTAGGTCGCCCGCGGCGAGCTCCCGCACCAGCGGCACGTACTGGCTGGTCGTGGCGAGGAACGGGGTGGGGTCGGCGGCCCGGCCCAGCTCCTCCAGCGTGATCACCAGCTCGACCGCGGTCGCCCCCATCCCGCCGTCGTCGGCCGGCACGGTCAGGCTCGGCCAGTCGAGCTGGCCGTACTGCTTCCACAGCCCGTCGGCCTCGTCGCCGCCCGCGAGGACGGCGCGGACGAGCGCCGGCGGGCACTCGCGCTCGACGACGTCGCGCACGACGCGCTGCAGCTCGAGCTGGTCGTCGTCCAATTCGAAGTCCACGGGTGGGGCTCTCCTCTCAGGGGTCGCGGGACAGCAGGCGGTCGATGTTCGCCCGCAGCTCGGGCGACGTGAACGACCGGTCCTCCGCGGTCAGGGCGAAGTCGAGCGTGGCGAGCACCGCCCGCTCCAGGTGCATGTTGAGGATGCGCTTGGTGTCCTCGGTCGCCCGCCGGGGCAGCCGGGCGATGCGCCGGGCGCACGCCAGCGCCTGGTCCAGCACCTCGTCGTCCGGGCACACATGGTTGGCCAGGCCGATCTCGGCGGCCCGGCGGGCCGGGATCTGCTCGCCGGTCAGGGCGTACTCCTTGGCCAACTGGAGGCTGGTCAGCAGCGGCCAGGTGACCGGGCCGCCGTCGGCCGCGACCAGGCCGACCAGCACGTGGGGGTCGGCGAGGTGCGCGCTCTCGGCCATGTAGACGATGTCGGACAGGGCCACGAGGCTGCAGCCCAGCCCGACCGCCGGCCCGTTCACGGCCGCCACGATCGGCACCCGGCACGCCACCATGCCGGCGACGATCTGGCGGCCATGCGTCAGCGACTCCCGCCGGCGGTCGGCGTCGCGGGCCAGCTCGTCGATGTAGCCGAAGTCGCCGCCGGCCGAGAACGCCCGCCCGTTGCCGGTGATCACGGCGACCCGGGCCTCGGGGTCGGCGTCGAGCTGGGGGAACAGGGCCGCCAACCCGGCGTGGAGCTCGTGGTTGGTGGCGTTGAGCCGGTCGGGCCGGTTGAGGCGGACGATCCGGATCGGGCCGTCGGAGGTGACCTGGAGCTCGTCGGGCAGGTCGTAGCTCATGACGCCGGCAGCCCGAGGATGCGCCCGGCCACGAGGTTGCGCTGGATCTGCGACGTGCCGCCCATCACCGACTGGGCCCGGCTGTACAGGTACGCCGCCAGCCAGGTGCCGTCGCCGTCGCCGTGCGCCGCGCCGCCCACGCCGAGGGCGGCGTGCCCGACGGCCTGCTCGACCTGGGTCATCAGCAGCTTGTCGACCGACCCCTCCGGCCCGTGGGTGATGCCGTCGAGGCGGTCGGACAGCCGGCGGCAGACGTGCAGCCGCAGCATCTCGGCCTCGACGAGCGCCCAGCCGAGGTCGCGGACCTGTTCGGGCCCGTAGCGGTCGGGGTCGGCGCGCACCATGGCGGTCAGCTCCTTGGTCAGCTTCTTGTAGCGGGCGACGTAGCCCAGCTCGCCCGGCTCGCGCTCGTGGCTCACGACGGTCATGGCCAGCCGCCAGCCCTCGCCGGGCGCGCCGATCATGTCGGCCGCCGGGACCCGGGCCCCGTCGAAGGTCACCTCGCCGAACTCGCTGGTGATGCCGTTGATCATCCGCAGCGGCCGCTGCTCGACGCCCGGCTGGCGCATGGCGACCCGGAAGGCGGAGAGGCCCTTGTGCGGGGGCACCTCGGTGTCGGTGCGGGCCAGCAGCAGGCACCAGTCGGCGACGTCGGAGTAGCTGGTCCAGACCTTGTGGCCGGTGATGCGGTAGTCGTCGCCGTCGCGCACGGCCCGGGTGCGCAGCGACGCCAGGTCGGAGCCGGCGTCGGGCTCGCTGAAGCCCTGGCACCACCGGTCGCGCCCGTTGACGATGCCGGGCAGGAACCGGCGCCGCACCTCCTCGCTGCCGTGCTCGAGGATGCCCTGCACCAGGTAGCCCAGGCTCGGCCGGGGCGGGGCGCCGGCGGCCGCCAGCTCCTCGTCGACGATCACGTCGTAGACGCTGGGCAGCGCCCGGCCACCGATGTCGGCGGGCCAGGACAGTCCGAAGAACCCGGCGTCGTACAGCGACCGGTGCCAGGCCGCCTGGCCGGCCCAGTAGTCGTCGGAGGTCGACGACGCCGGCAGGCCGGGGTTGTTGCCCCGGAGCCAGTCGGCCAGCCGAGAGCGGAACTCGGCCTCGGCGGGCGAGTCACCGAAGTCCACGTGCGCCTCCGATGCCGTGGTGGTCGAGGACCCGGGCCAGGCTGGCGCCCGCGCCTCCGAGGACGTCGCCGGCGACGAGCGCCCGGCGGAGGTGGAGGTGGGCCCGGCACTCCCACGTGTTGCCGATGCCGCCGTGGACCTGGATCGCCGTCTCGCACACCGTCCGGGCGGCCCGGGAGCAGTACGCCTTGGCGACCGCGGCGGCGGCCAGCGCCTCCGCCGGCGCGAGCGCGTCGACGGCCCAGGCGGCGTGGAGGGCGACGCTGGCCGACCCCTCGGCGGCGACGAAGGCGTCGGCCAGCAGGTGCTGGACCGCCTGGAACGACCCGATCGGCCGGCCGTACTGCCGCCGGTCGCGGGCGTAGTCGCAGGCGAGCGTGACCGCGCCGCGCATGGTCCCGACCAGGTCGGCGGACGCGACGGCCAGCCCCAGCGCCGTCCAGCGCGTCAGCGCGTCGCCGTCGAGGACCCGGGCCTGGCCCGCGACGGGTCCGACAGTGGTGCCGGGTGCGAGCGCCACGCTCGGCCGGGTCAGGTCGACCGCGCGGGTTTCGCCTGTCACGGTGACCTGCCCGAGGGCGTGGCCGCCGCCGGGCGCCGGCACGAGCACGAGCGCCGCCGCGGCGCCGCGGGTATCCACGGCCACGGCGCCGCCGGTGAGCGTGTCGCCGTCGCTGGCGGCGGGCGCCGCCAGGTCGGGCGTCAGCGCCACGGTCTCGCCGGTCGCCGGGGGCGCGCCGGCGAGCCGCCGCAGCTCCGCGGCCAGCGTCGGGCCCAGGAACGGGGCGTCGGCCAGGCCCCGGCCCAGCTCCTCGGCGACGAGGGCGACCTCGACGCCCGACGCCCACGGCTCTCCACCGTCGGCTGCGGTCCGCAGCTCGCGCCAGCCGGAGGCGGTCACGGCGGCGTCGAGTTTGGCGGCCCGCTCGGGGTCGTCGAGATCGCCCACGGCGTGCGGGCCCAGCCGGTCGGCGACCTGGGCCGCCGAGTCCCGCAGCGCACGCTGCTCGGGGGAGAGGCGGACATCCATCAGCCGGCGACCCACTCGTCGCGCAGGGTCCTGCGCAGCACCTTGCCCGACGGCAACCGGGGGATGGCGTCCACGACGACCAGCCCCCGCAGGTGCTTGTAGGTGGCCAGCGAGCCGGCGACCAGCGCCTCCAGCTCGCCCTCGGCCACCGGCCGGTCCGGGTCGAGCTGGACCGCGGCGACCGGCACCTCGCCCGCCCGCTCGTCGGCCACGCCGAACACGGCGCAGTCCACGACCGCGGGGTGGCCGTGGAGCACGGCCTCGACCTCGGCCGGCGCCACCTGGAACCCGCTCACCTTGATCATCTCCTTGGCCCGGTCGGTCAGGTGGACCCAGCCGTCGGGTTCGAGCCAGCCGACGTCGCCGGTGCGGTACCAGCCGTCGACGAAGGCGTCGGCGTTGGCGGCGTCGGGCAGATAGCCGGCCATGACCGAGGGGCTGCGGGCCTGGATCTCGCCGACCTCGCCCGCCGGCAGCACCACGCCGCCGTCGAGGTCGACGGCCCGCAGCTCCACGCCGGCGGGCGGCAGCCCGGCCGAGTCGAGGCGCCAGGCGGTGGGGTCGTCGATCGGGTTGGCGGCGATGACCGGCAGCTCGCTGGCGCCGTAGGCGGCCAGCCAGCGGACGCCGGTCCGCTCGGTCACGACCTGGGCCACGCTCTCGGTGACCGGCGTCGCCCCCCACATGATGTAGCGCAGCGACGAGAGGTCGTAGTCCTCCAGCCGGGGGTGGTTGGCCATGGCGAGCGCGATCGGCGCCACGGCCATCTCGAGCGTCATGCGCTCCGCGGCGATCCGACTCAGCACCTCGTCGAGGTCGAACCGGGGGTGCAGCCGCACGGTGGCGCCGGCCTCGGCCGCGGCGAGCAGGTTGAGCAGGCCGAGGATGTGCGACGGCGGCGTGGCCACCTGGAAGCGGTCGTCGGGCCCGAGCCCGAGCGCCCGGCACCAGTGGGCGGTGGCGTGGCCCAGCGACCGGTGGGTGTGCCGCACGGCCTTGGGCATCCCGGTCGTCCCCGAGCTGAACACGAGGATGACGTCGTCGATGTCGCGCCCGGCGGCGAGGCTCGGCCGGTCCCGGCCCTGGCCCCCGACGTTGGCCGCGGTGCCGGCATCGTCGAGATCGGTGACGGCGTCGCCCCCCAGCCGCTCGCCCAGCAGCCCGACCGCCGCCCCGTCGGCGACGGCGTGGCGGGGCGCGGTCAGGCCGAGGGCGTGCTCGACCTCGGCGGCCCGCCAGGCCGGGCTGAGCAGCACGGCGGCGGCCCCGAGCTTGCTCACGGCGTGCACGACCGCCACGAACTCGACCCGGTTGGTGGTCATCACCGCGACCCGCTCGCCGGGCCGGACGCCCTGCGCCGCGAGGTGGTGCGTGAACGCGTTGGCCAGCCCGTCGAGCGCCCGGAACGACCAGCGCTCGTCGCCGGCCAGCACCGCGTCCCGGTCGCCGAACCGCCCCTCGGCCCGTTCGAGCCCCCCGTGCATCAGCGCCATCGGAAACATTGTTCTCCCCAGACGAGATCGCGGTCAACATATGCGGCATGTGCTGTTCGCCCTACGGGCCGCTGGAGCAGCGGCGCCGCGCGATACCCTACGTAGGGTGACCACAAAGACATCGGTCTACCTGGGACCCGAGGAACTGCGCCTGCTCGACGACCTCGAGCGTCACACCGGCCGCAGCCGCTCACAGCTGCTGCGTGACGGCATCCGGGCGCTCGCCGACCAACTGCCCGCTCGGCCCCGGCCGCAGTCGCTGGGCATAGCACGACTGACGCCAGGCTCGGGTCGTTGGAGCGCGGATGAGCTAGCGCGGCGTCGCGGCCTCGATCGGTGACGCCTCCCGTCCTGCTGTGCGACGCCGGGGCGCTGGTTGCGTCGGTCGACCGCGGCGAACGTGCCCACCCTGCCGTGCGAAAGATCATCGAAAGTGCGTCACTACCCCTTGTGACGAGCCAGATCGTGCTCGCGGAGGTGGACTACCTGCTGCTGACACGTGGCGGCGTCGACGTCGAGTCAGCCTTCCTCGCGGATGTGGCGTCGGGCGCGTACGTCGCCGAGTGCCTGTCAGCCGAGGAGCTGCACCTCGCCAATCAGGTGATCGTCCGGTATCGGGACCTGCAGATCGGGCTTGCCGATGCCTCCATGGTCGTACTCGCCGCCCGGTACGGAACGTCCACGATCGTCACCCTCGACGAACGCTGCTTCCGGGCGATGCAGCCGCTCACCGGCGGTCACTTCACGCTGCTACCTGCCGATCTCTGAGCCGCCCGCGCCCGCAGCTCGTCCTTGACCACCTTGCCGGTGGCGTTGACCGGGAGGGCGTCGACGACCTCGATCGCCCGCGGGACCTTGTAGTTGGCCATCTGGTCGCGGCACCACGCCCGGATCTCGTCGGCCGCCGCCGGGTCGCCCGAGCCGGTGACCACGAACGCCATGCCGACCTCGCCCAGGCGCTCGTCGGGGATGCCGATGACCGCCGCCTGGCGGACGTCCGGGTGGCGCAGCAGATGGTTCTCGATCTCGGCCGGGTAGGCGTTGAACCCGCCGACGATGAACATGTCCTTGGACCGCCCGACGATGCGCAGGTAGCCCCGGTCGTCGAGCACGCCCAGGTCGCCCGTGCGCAGCCAGCCGTCCGGCGACAGCGCCTCGGCCGTGGCCGCCGGGTCGTCCAGGTAGCCGGCCATGACGCTCGGGCCCCGCAGGACGACCTCGCCCGTTTCGCCCGCGGCGGCGGCCGCGCCCTCCGCACCGGCGATCCGGATCTCGAAGCCCGGCCTCGGCCGGCCGACCGTCGTCGCCACCGTCTCGGGGTCGTCGCCCGGGACCGTGGCGCTGGCCGTGCCCGCCTCCGTGAGCCCGTAGCCGGTCACCACCGTCGAGAACGGCAGCTCGCCGGCCACCCGGCGGATCAGCTCGACCGGGATGTCGGCTGCGCCCGTGACGGCGACCCGCAGGCTGGACAGGTCGTGGCGGTCGCGGTCGGGGTGGTCGAGCAGCGACTGGTACAGCGTCGGCGCGCCCGGCAGGACCGTGACCCGCTCCGCGGCCACCCGGGCCATCACCCGGTCCACGTCGAAGACCGGCTCGGGCAGCATCGCCGCCCCCGCCGCCACGCACGCGAGGATCCCGGCCTTGAGCCCGAACATGTGGAAGTACGGGTTGACCATCAGGTACCGGTCCTCGGGCCCGAGGCCGGTCATCGCCACCCAGTCGGTGGCGACCCGCAACGTGCGGCCATGGGTCATGACCACGCCCTTGGGGACGCCGGTCGTGCCGGACGTGAACAGGATGTCCGACGGGTCGCCCTCGCTCACCGCTGCTGCCCGGCGCGCCACCTCGGCCCGGCCGGCCTCGGTCACCCGGCCCAGGAACGCGGCCCACGGCTCGGCGCCGTCGGGCGCCGGCCCGGCGGCGACCACGACCGTGCGCAGGTCGGGCAGGTCGGCGCCCGCGTCCCGCAGCAGCCCGAGGTGGTCGGTGCCGAGGAAGTCGGTCACGGTCACGAGCGCCCGGGCCCGGCTGCGGGCCAGGATGTCGGCGGCCTCGAGGCCCTTGAACCGGGTGTTCACCGGCACCAGCACGCCGCCGGCCTGGAACAGGCCGAGCACCGCCACGATCCACTCCGGGCTGTTGGGCGCCCACAGGGCCACCCGGGCGCCCGGCTCGACCCCCGCGCCCACCAGGGCGGCGCCGAACTCGCAGGCCGCGTCCAGCAGCCCGGCGTAGGTCAGCCGGGTCGCGCCGTCGCCGTCCACCACGGCGGGCCGGTCCCCGTGCTGCTCGGCCGCCGCCGCGGTCAGCGCCGGGATCGTGTCAGGTGCGGCAGCGCTCATCTGACGACGGCGTCCTCGACGTTCATCAGGCGGGCCAGGTTGCCGCCCATGATCTTGCGGACGGTGTCGTCCGGAACCCCGGCCAGCTCGTCCACGTAGCTGGCCGGCTCGGCCAGGCCCTCGGGGTGCGGGTAGTCGGACCCGAACAGCACCCGCTCGGCCCCGATCAGCTCGGCCAGCGCGCCCAGGTCCTCCTCCCAGAACGGGCTGACGTGCACGTTCCGGCGGAACACCGTGACCGGGTCCTCCAGGAAGTCTTGCGGCATCTTCTTGTAGACGTCGGCCAGGTTGCGCAGCAGCGGCTCGACCCAGCTGCTGCCGTTCTCGATCACCGCCAGCTTGAGCGCCGGGAACCGGGACAGCGCCCCGTGGCAGATCATGGCCGACACCGCGTCCTCGACCGGCCGCCACTGCGACAGCATGCGGAACGCCTGGGGCTGGAACGGCAGCATCTCGCTGCTGGAGCCCAGCCAGTCGTTGGTGTAGCGCTCGTACCCGCTGTCGGAGCTGTGCATGGCGACGAGGACGTCGGCCTCGACCACCTTCTCCCAGAACGGGTCGAACTCCGGCAGGCCGAAGGAGCGCGGCCCGCGGTAGCCGGGCACCGGCGCCGGGCGGATCAGCACGACGCGCGCGCCCCGCTCGACGACCCACTCCAGCTCCTCGATGGCCCGCTCGACGATCGGCAGGGTGATGACCGGGGTGGCGAAGATCCGGCCCTCGTAGTCGAAGGTCCAGGTCTCGTGCAGCCACCGGTTGAGCGCGTGGATCACGGCGTGCGTGAGCAGCGGGTCGTCGCGCATCCGCTCCTCGACCAGGCTCGCGAGCGTCGGGAACATGAGCGCCCGGTCGATGCCCTGCTCGTCCATCAGCTCGACCCGGGGGGCCGGCTCCCGGAAGGCGGGGATCGACCGCATCGGCTCGCCGAAGATCTCGCGCCGGCTCTTGCCCTCGGGGTTGCCGTGCCGGAAGTAGTCCTCCTGCGCCCCGGGGCGGGCCACGACGTCGAACGTCGGGTTGGGGATGTACTCGCTGATCCGCCCCCGGACGACGATCTTGGTGCGGCCCCGCACATCGACGTAGTCGATGGCGCCCTTGTACCGGTCGGGCAGGTACTTGGTCAGCGCGTCCCGGGTCTCGTACAGGTGGTTGTCGGCGTCGAACACCGGGATGTCGAGGGCTGATCGGGTCATCGGATTCGTCTCCACGTCAGGTCAGAGGGACTTGGCGAGCGAGGCCACCAGGTCACGGGTGCGCCGCAGCGAGGCGAGCAGCTCGTCGCGGCCGGTGCCGAGCGGGACCACCCGCACCGACACGTCGGTGGCGCCGGCGTCCGCGAAGGCCCGGAGGCGCTTCTCGATGGCCGCCTCGCCTCCGGCGGCGAGGATGTCGCCGACGTCCCCGGCGTCGCCCAGGTCGAGCAGCCGCTGGTAGTTGGGCGACACCTCGGCCTCGGACAGGATGCGGTTGGTGCGCTCGACCGCGGCGTCGACCTCGCTGTCGCGGCACAGGCACACGGGGACCCCGGCGACGATGCGGGGCGCCGGCCGGCCGGCAGCCTCGGCCGCCCGGGTGATGCGGGGGGCGACGTGGGTGGCGATCGCCCGCTCGTCGGCCAGCCACAGGATCGTGCCGTCGGTGCGTTCGCCGGCCAGCCGCAGCATCGCCGGGCCCAGCGCCGCCAGCAGCACCGGGGTCGGCCCCGCGTCGGTCACGTCGAGCGGGTTGTGCACCCGGAACAGCTCGTTCTCGACGTCGACCGGCCCCGGTCCCCGCAGCGCCGGGTCGAGCACCTCGAGGTGGCAGCGCATGGTGGTGGCGGGGCGCTCGTAGGGCAGCCCGAGCATCTCGTCGACGATCCAGTGGTGCGACACGCCCAGGCCGAGCGTGAGCCGGCCGCCGCACACGGCCTGGACCGAGAGCGCCTGCTGGGCCAGGGCGATCGGGTGCCGGGGCTGGACGGGGACGACGGCGGTGCCGATCTCGATGCGGCCCGTCTCCGCACCGACCAGCGCGGCGGCCGTCAGGGCGTCGAACTCGTCGGGGATCTGGGGGATCCAGACGGTCGCCAGGCCCGCCTCCTCGGCCCAGCGCGCGTCCGCTCGCAGACGGTCGACCTTGGTCGCGTAGCGACCCCGTTCCGGGCCGATCATCGCCCCGATGCGCATCGCACCCCTCCCCGTCGGCCGAATGAGAACATGCTTTCCGTTTCAGTGTAACGTTAGTTTCAATGCGAGCAGCAAGCCTCTACGTCGGCGGCGAGTGGGCGGCGCCGAGCACGGGCGACGCCATCGATGTGATCTCGCCCCACAGCGAGGAGCTGATCGGCCGAGCGCCGCTCGACGAGTTCCTCGACGTCAAGGCGATCTCCGTCGCATTGTGAGAGAGGGGACTTCTGCGATGACCGCAACCGAGCCGGACCTCTACTACGACCCGTACGACTTCGACATCGACGCCGACCCGTACCCGATCTGGCGCCGGCTGCGCGAGGAGCAGCCGCTCTACTACAACGAGCGGTACGACTTCTACGCCCTGAGCCGGTTCGACGACGTCGAGCGGGGGCTGGTCGACTGGCGGTCGTACAGCTCGGCGAAGGGGTCGATCCTCGAGATCATCCGCAGCGGCATGGAGATCCCGCCCGGGTCGATCATCTTCGAGGACCCGCCCAACCACGACCTGCACCGGGGCCTGCTGTCCCGGGTGTTCACGCCCCGCAGGATGGCCGCGATCGAGCCCAAGGTGCGGGACTTCTGCGCCCGGGAGCTCGACCCGCTGGTCGGCAGCGGGGGATTCGACTTCGTCCGCGACCTCGGCGCCCAGATGCCGATGCGCACGATCGGCATGCTGCTGGGCATCCCCGAGCAGGACCAGGAGGCGCTGCGCGACCGCATCGACGAGGGACTGCGCCTGGACGAGGGCACGATGCCGACCTTCGACGCCGAGCGGACGGTGGGCCAGTCCGAGGCGTTCGCGGAGTACATCGACTGGCGCGCGGAGCACCCGTCGGACGACCTGATGACCGAGCTGCTCCAGGCCGAGTACACCGACGTCGAGGGGGTGCGCCGCCGCCTGACCCGGGACGAGGTGCTCGGCTACGTGAACCTCGTGGCGGCGGCGGGCAACGAGACCACGACGCGGCTCATCGGCTGGACCGGCAAGGTGCTGGCCGAGCACCCGGACCAGCGCCGCGACCTGGTGGAGGACCGTAGCCTGGTCCCGAACGCGATCGAGGAGCTGCTGCGCTACGAACCCCCGTCGCCGGTCCAGGCGCGGTACGTCACGACCGACGTCGAGCACCACGACCGGACGGTCCCGGAGGGCAGCGTGCTGCTGCTGCTCAACGCCTCCGCCAACCGGGACGACCGCAAGTTCCCCGACGGCGACGGCTTCGACGTCCGCCGGCGCATCGACCACCACCTGTCGTTCGGCTACGGCATCCACTTCTGCCTGGGCGCGGCCCTGGCCCGCCTGGAGGGGCGGGTGGCGCTCGACGAGGTGCTCCAGCGCTTCCCGACGTGGGAGGTCGACTGGGACAACGCGGTCCAGGCCCGCACGTCGACGGTCCGGGGCTGGGAGAGCCTGCCGGTCGTCACGCCGTAGGCGGCGGCGTACGGTCGCTTTCGTCGACACGAACGTCCTGGTCCGCCACCTGACGGGCGATCCGCCCGAGATGGCCGCACGCGCCACGGCTTGTCTCCGGCGGGAGCGTGAGTTGTTGCTCACGGATCTCGTGGCCGCCGAGACGGTGTACATCCTGGCGTCGTTCTACCGGGCGCCACGGCGTGACATTGCGCAGGCCATGCGGTCGCTGGCGGCGTTCGACTCGATCATCTGCGTCGATCCGGCCCTGATCCTGCAGGCGGTCGAGGTCTACGAGACCGACCGGATCGACTTCGCCGAGGCCTACCTCGTGGCCTGCGCCGAGAGCACGGGGGTCGGCAGGATCGCGTCGTTCGATCGCTCGCTCGACCGGGTCGACACGGTCGCGCGCGTCGAGCCGTAGGCACCCGGCAGACTGGCGGACATGTCGTCGGACGCTGTGGACCGGCTCGTCCGGGATGCGCTGGCGGTCCCGTTCCGGGGCTGGGACTTCACGGTCCTGGGGGACCGGATCGTCCTGGAGCCGCCGCCGTGGCGGTTCGAGGAGATGGTCGACGGTGCCGCCGCCAGGGCCTCGTCCATGCTCGACATGGGGACCGGGGGCGGCGAGTGGCTGAGCGGGCGGCGGCGGGCGGCCCGCACGGTGGCGACCGAGGGGTGGCCGCCGAACGTGCCGGTCGCCGCCGCCCGGTTGGCGCCGCTCGGCGTGGCCGTCGTGCACGACGAGGGGGCGGTCGACAACGTCGACCAGGAGACCGGCCCGGCCCGGGGGCGGCTGCCGTTCCGTGGGGGCGCGTTCGACCTCGTCGTCAACCGGCACGAGGCGTTCGCCGCCGGCGAGCTGCGCCGGGTGCTCGCGCCCGGCGGCACGTTCCTGACCCAGCAGGCCAGCGCCGGGGCCCGGATCTTCCACGAGCTGCTCGGCCTCGCCCCGCCGCCCGACCGCGACATCCACCTCGACCTCGCCTGCGCGCAGCTGGCGCGCGCCGGCTTCGACGTCCGGGACGCAGGGGAGGGCACCGCCACCGCGGTGTTCGCCGACGTCGGTGCGCTGGCCTGGTACCTGGCCAACGTGCCGTGGGCGGTTCCCGGCTTCTCGGCCGACCGGCACCGCGACGCGCTGGCCGCCCTGCACGGCGCGCCGATCCGCGTCGACGCCGAGCGTTTCTGGATCCGCGCGGTCGCCGCTCGCAGTACAACTGGGGCATGACGACCCTGCCCGATCGCCCGAACGCCGCGTTGCTCGTCATCGACGTCCAGAACGGGGTGGTGGCCGGCACCCACAACCGCGACGGCGTGATCGCCAACATCAACACGCTGGTCGAGCGGGCGCGCGCCGAGGACGTCCCGGTGATCTGGGTGCAGCACAACGACGACCAGACCCCGTTCGGCAGCGACAGGTGGCAGTACGTCCCCGAGCTCGTCCGGCGCGACTCGGAGCCCGTCGTCCACAAGAGCTACGGCGACTCGTTCGAGGACACCGACCTGGAGGACGTGCTCGCCGACCGGGGCGTGGGCCGGCTGGTGGTCGCCGGCGCGCAGACCGACGCCTGCATCCGCTCCACGCTCCACGGCGCCCTCACCCGGGGGTACGACGCGACGCTGGTGGGCGACGCCCACACGACCGAGGACCTCAGCGAGTACGGCGCACCGCCGCCCGAGCAGGTCATCGCACACACCAACCTCTACTGGCAGGACTCGAGTGCCCCCGGGCGGCGCGGCGGCACGGTCGACACGGCGGAGGTCAGCTTCCAGGCGAACGCCGACGACCCCGGCTGACCGCTTTTCTACGCGGAATCGGTCGCCATAGCGACCGGTTCCGCGTAGAAAACGCCGGAACGACGAGCGGCCCTAGCCGGCCCGCGTCGCCGCGATGTGGGCGGCGAGCTTGTCGAACGCCATCGCCCACCCGGCGGCGCCAGGGGAGTCGGCGGCGACGCCGACGTGGGTCATCACCATGCGGGTGCGGCCGCCGACGTCGGTCAGCTCGACGACCACCTCGGTGGCCGGGGACGCCCCGTCGCCGTGCTCGTCGGACACCGACTCCGTGTAGACGAGCCGCTCGTTCTCGACGACCTCGCGGTGCTCGCCGGTGAACCACATCCGCATCGGGCCGTCGGGCGTGCCGACCTCCATGCACACCCGGCGGGCGCCGCCGACGCGCATGTCCAGCTCGGCCACCGGGATCGTGGCGCCGGTGGGGCCGTACCAGGCGCGGAAGTGGTCGGGGTCGGTCCACATCCGCCAGACCCACTCGACCGGGGCGTCGAAGCTGCGCTCGATCACCACCGCGTCGGGGGACCCGTTGGCGTTGCTCATCGTGTTCGTCTCCTTGTCGGGGATCGCAGGCTGGCGAGGTGGTCGTCCATCCGGTCGAAGCGGGCCTCCCACACAGGTCGGTACCGCTCGGCCCAGGTCGAGACCGCGGCCAGCGGGGCGGCGTCGAGGGCGCACGGCCGGTACTGGGCCCGCTGGCCCCGCACGACCAGGCCCGCCCGCTCCAGCACCTTGATGTGCTTGGACACCGCGGGGAGCGTCAGGGCGAACGGTTCGGCCAGCTCGTTGACGGTGGCGTCGCCCTCGGCCAGGCGGGCCAGGATCGCCCGCCGGGTGGCGTTGGCCAGGGCGGCGAAGGTCTCGTCGAGCCGCTCGTCGTCGATCGCCGTCGTCATCGTCATCGCCGTCGCCTCGCTCGTACTTTCCGGGATGGCTAATTAACCAACACGGAAAATAAGCGCGGACGCCGGCGGCTGTCAACGGGACAGACTGGTGCGATGTCGTGGACGCCGCCCTGGGAGACGAGTGAGCGCGAGCGGTGCCGGGCCACGTTCGACGACGACGCGGCGGCCTACGACCGGACTCGGCCCGTCGCGCCGGCGCACGTGTTCGACGAGCTCGTCGCGCTGGCCGGCCTGGCCCCGGGCTCGTCGGTCGTGGAGATCGGCCCGGGCACCGGGCAGGCAACGCGCCCGCTGGCCGAGCGAGGGCTGCGGATCGTGGCGCTGGAGCTGGGCCCTCGGCTGGCGGCGCAGGCGCGGCGCAACCTCGCCCCGTTCCCGGGCGTCGACGTGGTGACGACCTCGTTCGAGGCGTGGGACCCCAGCGGCGCCCTGTTCGACGCCGTGGTCGCGTGCAACTCGTTCCACTGGATCGATCCGGCGGTGCGGTTTTCCCTGGCGGCGGCCGTGCTGCGGCCCGGTGGGCGCCTGGTCGTGCTGGCGACGTCGTGGGTCATCCCCGACGACGCCGACCGGTTCTGGTGGGACGTCCAGGACGACTGGGCCGCCGTCGGGGCGGGGCGGGTCGACCCGGCGACCGCGCACCCCGACCGCGTCGGCGACCTCGGCGCGGCGGTGCGCGCCTCGGGGCTGTTCGAGGAACCGACGATCCGACGCCACCGGTTCGACGTCACGTTCACGGCCGACGACTACGCCGCCAACCTGTCGACCCAGTCGGGCGTCAAGCGGATCCCGCCCGAGGCGCAGGCCGAGCTGATCCGCCGGGTGCGGCGGCGCGTGGTCGAGGGCGGGGGCATGCTGACGGCCCACCTGCTCGCGCAGCTGACGGTCGCGCGACGCCGCTAGCCGGCGGGCGTGGTGGCGACCCAGAGCACCTTCACGATCTCGGCCCGGAAGTCGTCGGCCGCTGCCCGGCTTCGCTGCTCGTCCAGCCACCGCCGGACCTCGGACCGCGACGCCGTACCGGTGGCGACGACCCGGTCGAGCGCCTGGTTCAGGCGGGTGATCCGGGCGAACTCGTCGGCCGTCCACCACGACCGCTCCTCGACGCGGTCGCGGACGTCGCACCCGGCCTCCGTGAGCAGCCCGCCGACCGCCGACCCGATGGCGGGGTGCCGGGCGATGCTCAGCCACCCGGCCGGGACGGGCGTCCCATTGACCGCGAGGGTGGACCAGTCGGGCTCGAAGACCGTCAGCAGGCCGCCGGGCCGGACGCACCGCACGACCTCGGCGATCACCGCACCGGGCTCGGGGACGTGCATCAGCACCCGCTCGAGCCAGCATCCGGCGAAGGCCCCGGCGGCGAACGGCAACCGCTCGCCGGTCGCCCGCACGAGGGGAGCGCCGGTCCCGTCCGCGGCGGCGTCGAGCATGACCGCGCTGGGATCGACCCCGACGCCACGGACGCCGACGGCGTCCAGGACGGCCAAGTCGTGCCCGGCCCCGCACCCGAGATCGAGCACCGGCGCCGCCGGCCGGCGCAGGGCGTGCGCCACGGCCATGTAGTGCTTCATCGCCGCGAGGCCGGCGGCCGACTGCGCGAGGAACTCGATCAGCCGCGCCGGCTCGGCGGCGTCGTCGACGGCGGAGAAGGCGGAGAAGGCGGACACGGCCGGGCGACCTACGTGCCCGCCGGCACCGGCGTGAGGCTGGCGACCATCTGGTCTCCGATCCCGTGCCCCTCGGCCGTCGAGCGCTGCCAGTAGGTGACGTACCAGACCATGTCGTCGCCGGCCACCATGTACCGGACGCCGCCGAACGCGTTGCCGGGGGTCTGGAATGCCACCCAGCCCACGGGGCCGTTGGCGGAGTCGAACATGCCCTCGTCCGTGATGTGGGTGGTGGTCCCGTCGATCGTCCAGTACTCGATGAAGTGGGCGCCACGGGCGGGAAGGTCGTCAGCGCCCACGCTGGCGCGGCTGTCGATCTGGAGCACCGCGACCGGGATGATCGGGCCACCCGCGGCGGGCAGGGGGACGGTCGCCAGCATCCGCGTCTCCCACGTGGCGAACGCAAGCACCGGCGTGATCTCGGCACTGCCGGCGGGAGCGCCGGGGAACATCTGCTCGCCGACCGGCGGGAGGCCCGGGCCGATGAAGCCCGCCAGCCAGCCCGGCGGGAGCGTGATCGCGAACGAGCCGTCGGGCGCGGTGACGACCGTGCCCGCCAGGGTGGCGGGCCGTTCGCCGAGGTCCGTCCCGTCGGCGCGGGTTTCGCCGCGAGTCTCCACGGTGGTGGCCGGAGCGTCGCGGTCGTCGGTCGCCCGGTCGCGGGGCTGGTCGGCCGTCGTGGTCCAGAACCAGCCGGCCGTGGCGGACATGCCGACGGCGCAAGCCAGCACGAGCGTCGCCCCCGCCTGGCGGACGCGTCGCTCGCGGCGCGGCCGGTCGTCGTCGGCGGGCCTCGCCGGCCGCCCCCATGGCGGCGCGGGTGGCCACACGGTCGACCCGGCGCGCTCGCTGTACGGGTCCCCGTCGCCCACGCCCGCGACGCTACCGGCGTCCGTGCTCAGGCGAGCACCGATCCGCCGGCGATGTCGACGGTGATCCCCGAGATCCAGCCGGCCTCGTCGGATGCGAAGAACACCGCGGCGCGGGCCACGTCCTCGGGCTCGCCCAGCCGGGGTATCGGGTGCGCCTGCCGGAGGGACTCCTTGATGTCGTCCGGGATCTGGACCCGGTTGCGCTCGGTCAGGATCGTCTCGGGTGCCAGGCACACGGTGCGGACGCCGGCCGGTCCCGCCTGCAGCGCCAGGCTCTTGGTGAGCTGGGTGACGCCCGCCTTGGCCGCGGTGTACGCGACCGGGGACATCGCCGTCGTGCGGCGGGCGGCGGCCGACGACATCGTGATGATCACGCCCCGGCCCCGCTGCTTCATGCCCGGGAGGATGCTTTTCACCGTGAGGAACGTGGCCGTGAGGTTCACGTCGACCGACCGGTGCCAGGCCTCCGGGGTGATGTCCTCCAGCGGGCCCGGGGGTATCGGACTGCCGCCGGCGTTGGCCACCAGCACGTCGACCGGCCCCAGCGCCGACTCGGTCTCCGCCCGCATCGCCTCGACCTGGGCGTAGTCGGTCAGCTCGGCCACCAGCCCGATGGCCCGCCCGCCGCCCGCCTCGATGCCGGCCCGGACCGCCTCGACGGCCTCCCGGTCGCGGCCGTGCACCGCCACATGCGCACCCTCCACCGCGTAGGCCGACGCGATGGCTGCGCCGATCCCGCGGGAGCTGCCCGTGACCAGCGCGGACGCGGCCCTCCAGCGCCCCGGTCGTCATGTCGATCCCCTCTCCCCGTCGTCGCCGTCCGCCGCGGTCCCCGCATGGTGCTCGACGAGCCGTGTGAGCAGGCCGACCAGCGTGTCGCGCTCGTCGGCGTCCAGCGGAAACAGGAGGTCGTCCTGCGCCTTGCCGATGACCGTGTCGAGCTTGCGCAGGTGGCGCCGGCCGGCGGGCGTGAGGGTCACGACGTTGCGCCGGCGGTCCGTGGCGTCGGGCGTGCGCGCGACGAGGCCCCGCTCGGCCAGGTCGTTGATCGCGGCCACCATGTCGCTGCGGTCGATCGTGGTGCGGCGGCTCAGGTCGGCCTGGCTGGCCGGTCCCGCGTCGTCGAGTGCCGCGAGCAGCGCGTAGTGGTGCCGCCGGGCGTCGATGCCGGCCAGCGCCTCGGCCACCAGCCGGTTGGCCGGCACGGCGGCCTGGTTGAGCAGCCAGCTCGGCTTCGACCGGACCCGCGCCGGTGCAATCCATCGTGCCGTCTCCATGCGAGCAACGTACCAACGTCGTTGCCGACCCCCACGAGGATGGAATAATCGTTGGTGCTGTAAACGTTGATACGACCAACGATAATAGCTATCGTTGGGAACGCCAACGATTCTTCACGACAGGAGTCACGGATGACCATCATCCCCGCCAGCGACGTCCACCCCGAGTTGCGGGTGCTCTAGGACCACCACGAGATCACCGGCCTCGTCTACCGGCTCGGCGCGTGCCTCGACGACGGCCGCTTCGACGACCTACGGCAACTGCTGGTCGAGGACGCCACCGTGCGCACCCCCGGCGGCCAGGCGTCCGGCCGCGAGGCGGTGGTCGCTCAGGCGCAGCGCAACCACACCGCCGACCAGGGGTTCCAGCACGTCATCACCAACGTGCTCGTCGATGTGACCGGCGACCGGGCGACCGTCCGGACCAACCTGGTCGTCCACTTCACCACGGCCGACGACCCGCCGGTCACCCCGGCGGGCCCCCCGCCGCTCCGGGCGAGCCTCGGCCAGGTCTACAGCTTCGACCTGGTCCGCACGCTCGACGGCTGGCGCTTCACCCGGATCGAGCTGAGCCCGCGCTGGCTGTCCGGCGACCTCCCGCCACGGCCCGCCTAACGTCGGGCCATGGTCCGTGTCGTCGTGCTGCTCGGGCCCCCCGGCAGCGGCACGAGCACGATCGGCCGGGCGCTGGGCGCTCGCGCCGCACAGTCCGCGGACTCGGCGTCCGCCGAGATCCTGGCCGCGATCGGAGCGTGACCGTCCGCGGCGCGAACGCCGCACCCCGCCGTCGATCATCCGGTCCCCCTTGCCTCCGCGCCGCCGACGCGGCATGGTCGGCCGATGCGCCTCATCATCACCGAGTTCATGAGTCTCGACGGCGTCGTGCAGGCCCCCGGCGGCAAGGACGAGGACCCCGGCGGCGGCTTCGCCCACGGGGGGTGGTCGGCGCCGTTCTTCGACACCGAGACGATGGGCACGATCATCGACGAGTTCATGGGCGGCAACGACGCACTGCTGTACGGCCGGCGCACGTGGGAGACCATGGCCGGCGCCTGGCCGGGCCGGGCGGGCGACCCGTTTGCCGACCAGATGAACTCGATCCGCAAGTACGTCGTGTCGCGGACCCTGTCCGCGGACGAGGCGGCGGCGCGCTGGAACAACACGACGCTGCTGGCCGGCGCCGACGACGACGCGATCGCGGCGATCCGCGAGCTGCGGGCGAGCGGAGGTGACGGCGGGCTCCAGGTGTGGGGCAGTGCCTCGCTCGTCCGCCAGCTCGTGGAGAACGATCTGGTCGACGAGTACCTGCTCATGATCGAGCCGATCCTGCTCGGCGGCGGGAAGTCGATCTACCCCGCCGACGGCCGGGCCCGGACGCTGGAGCTCGTGTCGCTGGCCCAGGCCAAGACCGGGGTGCTGGTCTGCACCTACCGCCCGGCGGGTCAGGCGTCGCCGGCGTAGTAGCGCTGGGCCAGCGCCCAGGCGTCGTTGCCGCAGGCCGAGCCGAGCTTGCGCCCGGCGAAGTCGTCCGCGGTGATGTGGATGCCGCCGAAGATCCGGGACTGCCCGGCCTGGTCGGCGGCGTCGTAGTACGTGGCCCACTGGAGGGTGACGTCGTCGCTCGGGCCGGACTCGACGCCGAGCGAGCCCGCCGGTGACGTCCACTCGGACAGGCCGCCCGGGAAGTACGGGTCGCCGGTGAAGCCGGTCATCACCTCGGCCGCCGCCCGGCTGAACGTGCTGTGCCCGGAGACGTAGCCCGCGAACGCCGGCGTCACGAAGGTCGGGCGCTGGTAGGGCACCCAGTCGACCGCCCGCACCCAACCGACGCCGCTGGCGGTCGTCTCGGGGTCGGCGGGCGTGCCCCGCCACGACCGGACCGCGATCTCGCCCGCGTGGCCGGCGAGCGCCTCGTGGCGCTGGCCAGGCGCGCTCGACTCCGGCGTCACCAGCTCGACCAGCTCCGGCACCAGCGGCAGGCCGTCCGGGTCGTAGGACGGCAGCGCCGGGTCGCTCGACTGCCCCCTGCCGCCCATGTAGCGGATCATCGAGATCGGCCGGGCCGTGTCGTAGTAGCCCTTGGCCCCCCAGGCCGCCACGGCGGCGTCGTGGACCGCGCCGTTGAGGGCGAAGTACAGCTTGACGTCCCACTCCAGCCGGTCGACCGGCTCGCCCTCGCCGCCGATGCGCAGCGCCAGCCCCGGCGTGTCCGACACCTGGTTGGCGATCGTGTTCCAGTGGCCCGGCGGCGTCTCCGAGTCGGGCCCGTCGGCCCAGAACTCGGTCAGCACGCGGGCGAAGTCGCCCCGCGCCACGACGTCGGGCGCGTAGGGCTTGCCGGTGACCGGGTTGACGTCGTGCCCGTTCCCGTCGTTGGTGCCGAGGGGGTTGTCGCCGGTGGCCCCGGCGCCGATGTCGACCGTGACCCCGTCGGCCGGGTCGAGGTCGCTGCTGGCCCGGATGACATCGACCGCCGCGGCGGCGAAGGCCGCCCGATCGGCGGGGTCAGGGCCGAGCCGCGGCGGGGGACCGGGGTCGGCGGGCAACCCGTCGTCCGACGCCGGCAGGGCGAAGCCGGCGACGTGGCCCCAGTGGGGCCCGACGAACCGCTGCACGTTGCCCGGCGCGGGCAGCCCGTTCTGCGCCACCAGCCGGGCGAGCGCCAGGGGCTGCCAGCGGCTGGGGTCGCTCATCGTGGCGCCGCCGTCGGCCACCACCAGCGGCGGGTTCACCGGCCGGTAGCTCGTGTCGATGTAGCGGGTGTCCTCCCGCGAGCCGTCGTCGCGGCCCCGGGCGATCACGCTCCGGGCGATGCGGTTGCCGAGCGCGGCGGGCGAGTCGCCGTCGGTGCTGACGTAGTCGATCCGGTAGCAGAGCGACTCCATCGTGTCGACCAGCTCGTCGAACGTCGCCTGGAGCCCGGCCGCCAGCGAGTAGCGGTACAGCAGCACCCGATAGGCGGCGTAGCTGATGGCGGCCTCCCGGGCGGCCTCGACGTCGTCGGCCTCGTGCTTCTCGTGGACGACGTAGCCCTCGGCGGCGGGGTCGTAGGCGGCCCAGGCGTCCCACATGGCGGCGGAGGTGTGGAACAGGTTGCGGGCGTGCACGGTGGGGGCCGGCACGTCGCGCCGGATGGCGTCGAGCAGCGCCTCGTCCCACACCCGGGCCACGGACCGGCCGCCGAGGTCGACCCGGTGGCAGCCGTCGATCATGTAGGCGGACGCGTCCGACCCGCCGGACCCGCCCGACCCGGAGGTGCAGGCCGGCAGCCGCCACCACCGCCACGGCGAGCAGGCCGGCCAGGCTCCGGCGGGCGCGCCTCACCGCGGCCGCTCCACGACGACGCGCTGGTTGGCGACCACGCCGTCCAGCCGGGTCTCCTCGCCGCCGGGCCAGCGGACGACGACCCGGCGGGCCTCGTCGGTGTCGCCCAGGCCGAAGTGTGCCCGGGGGTCCTCGGACGATAGGTAGCTGCCGCCCGCGTGCATCTCCCGGGTCAGCGTCCGGCCGTCCGGCAGCGCCACACTGACCACGGCTCCGGGGACCACGCCTCCCAGGTCGACCTCCAGCCAGTTGCCGGTGCTCGCCTCGTTGCGCAGCAGGACGAGCGGGCCGCCGACCGTGCCGACCGCCACGTCGAGGTCGCCGTCGTTGTCGTAGTCGGCCACCGCGCTGGCCCGGGCCACCAGCGGGCCGACGGCGCCCATCCCCGCGGCCGCCCCGACGTCCGCGTAGCGGGCCCCGTCGCCCTGGGCCGCGAGGTTGCCGAACACCTGCAGGGGCTCGGCGTCGGCGGCCAGGTCGGTGACCGGGATCGCGCCGTTGGCGATCACCAGGTCGAGGTCGGTGTCGAGGTCGAGGTCGGCCCAGGACACGCCCCAGCCGGTGGCCGCACCTAGGTCGGGCCCCAGCTCGCGGCGCACGTCGCGGAACGACGGGTCGACGAGGTCGGACTGCTCGCCGCGGAACACGCCGTGGACCTGGCCCCGGGCGTTGGTCACGAACAGGTCGTCCCGGCCGTCGCCGTCGTAGTCGGCCTCGGCCACGCCCATCCCGGCGCCCGGGTCGGCCACGCCCGCCTTGGCGGCCAGCTCCTCGAACCGGAAGCCGATGCCGGCGGGGTCGGCCGCGGCGCCGCCCGGCCAGGCCACGTTGTCGTAGAGGCGGTCGGGCTTGGTGTCGTTGGCCACGAACAGGTCGAGGTCGCCGTCGCCCTCCAGGTCGGAGAACAGGGCGCCGAGCCCGTAGTCGAAGTTGGCCACCTCCAGGCCGGCCTGCTGTCCGACCTCCCGGAACGTGACCCCGCCGCCATCGGCCCGGCCCTCGTTCAGGTAGAGCAGGTCCCGCACGCCCGGTGTACGTGTTGGGGAAGCCCTGGGTGGCACCCTCGATCGGGCTGTCGGTGTTGGCGTAGCCGGCCACGAACAGGTCGGGCCAGCCGTCGCCGTCGACGTCGCCGGCGGCGGCGCCGGCGTACCAGCCGACCGCCGGCGCCCCGGCGGCGGCCGTCCCTTCCCGGAACCGGCCGCCGCCCTCGTTCCACAGCAGCGCCCCGGCGTCCGCCCCGGTGACGTACAGGTCGGTGCGGCCGTCGCGGTCGAAGTCGGCGGCCACGCAGCCGGTGCCCCGGCCGTCGAGGTCGGCACCCGACCCGTCGCTCACGTCGACGAACCGGCCCTCGACGTTGTGGAACAGCGCGCTGCGGGGCGGGCCGCCGGCGTCCTCCCAGCGTGCGGCCTCCTCCTCGGCCCAGACGTTGACCGCGTAGAGGTCGAGCCAGCCGTCGCCGTCGTAGTCGAGCCAGCACAGGCCCGAGCCGGACATCGCCGCCGGGTCGGACGTCACCCCCCAGCGGAACGCGCCGTTGCGGAAGTCGAGGCCGGCCTCGGCGGCCACGTCGTCGAACGCGATCCCCGGGGGGCCGGGGCGCGGGGCGGCCGGGGCGGGATCCGGCTGCCGCGCCCCGGCCTCCCCGGGGGACCCAGCGCCGTCGCCCCGTTCGCCGGGCGAGCCCGACGAGCAGGCCCCCACGACCAGCGCGGCGGCGACCAGCGCCCCGGCGCGCCGCGGCACGCCCACGGTCACACCACGCCGCGGGCCGTTCGGCGTCGGGTCGACAGGGCGTCGACCAGGACGGCGCGCCAGCAGGACCAGGCCCGTGATCACGAACTTCGTGCCCGTGGCCAGGTTGAGCAGGCCCATGCCGTTCTCGATGGCGATGATGACGGTCGCCCCCAGCAGCGCGGAGACCACGCGGCCCCGCCCGCCGAACAGGCTGGTCCCGCCGATGACCGCGGCCGCGATCACGTTGAGCAGCAGGTTGCCGCCGCCGGTGTTGGTGGCCACCGAGCGCAGCCGGGAGGCGAGGATGATCCCGCCCAGTCCGGCCATGAACCCGGCGATCATGAACACCACGATGCGGACCCGGTCGACGTTGATGCCGGCCCGTCGCGCGGCCTCGGCGTTGCCCCCGACCGCGTAGACGTGGCGGCCGAAGCGGGTGCGGGAGGCGACGAACGACCAGAACACGAACAGGATCAGCACCAGCACGGTCACGGACGGGATGCCGCGGTCGCGGTTGGCGTACCACACGGCCGAGCCGGTCACGATCGCCAGGCCCACGACCTGCAGGGCGATGACGACGAGCGGCTTGGCGTCGAGGCCCCGGGCCCGCTGCGAGCGCGAGGTCTGGAGCTGCGACAGCGCGTAGCCCGCCACCGACCACGACCGCGACGATCCAGCCCCAGGCGTCGCTGAGGAAGTCGTTGGCGATGCCGACGACAGTGTCGTCCTGGATGCGGATCGTGCCCGCCGTCGAGTACTGGGTCGTCAGGATCAGCACGACTCCGGACCAGATCAACAGCCCGGCCAGCGTGACCACGAACGACGGCACCCCGGCCTTGGTGATGATCAGCGCCTGCGCCAGCCCGATGGTGGTGGTCACCAGCAGCGCGAAACCGACGGCCATCCACCACGGCCAGTTGGGGCCGTCCGGCCGCAGCAGCAGCGCCATCGTCACGCCGCCGACCGCGCCGACGAACGCGACCGACAGGTCGATCTCACCGATGAGCAGGACGAACACCACACCGATGGCGATCGTGGCGATGGCCGCCATCTGCAGCAGCAGGTTGGTGAAGTTGCGCTCGACGAAGAACGTCTCGTCGAGGGTGCCGAACACGATCGCGATGACGACCAGGCCGACGATGATCGGCAGCGAGCCCAGCTCGCCGGCCCGGACCCCCTGCCACCAGCGGCGGATGTACCCGCCCAGCGTGTCGGTGGCGGTGTCGAGCGCCGCGGCCGCGGGCGCGGCGGCCGGCAGGGTCTCGTCGTCGACGACGCCGACGACGGGGCCGGCGTCGACCTCCGGCTCGGTACGCGGATCGAGGGTCACGGCTCGGCCACTCCCTGGTCGACCATGCCCGGCACGTGGTCGATCGTGCCGGCGGTGATGGCCTGCACCACATCCTGCTGCGTCGTCTCGGACCGTTCCAGCACGACCACCCGTTGGCCGAGTCGCAGGACCGTGATCCGGTCGGCCACCTCGAACACGTCGTGCAGGTTATGGGACACGATGACGACCCCCAGGCCCCGCTCGGCCAGGCGGCGCACGAGGTCCAGCACCTGGCGGGTCTGGGCCACGCCCAGCGCAGCGGTCGGCTCGTCGAGGATGAGCAGCCGAGAGTTCCACATCACCGACTTGGCGACGGCGACGGCCTGGCGCTGTCCGCCGGACAGGCCGGCCACCCGCTGGCGCACCGATCCGAGCGTGGTGACCGACAGGCCCTGCAGCGTGTCGCGCGCCGCGTGCTCCATGGTCGACTCGTCGAGCACGAAGCCGCGGCGGGTCCGCTCCCGCCCGAGGAACATGTTGGCGGTGACGTCGAGGTTGTCGGCCAGCGCCAGGTCCTGGTAGACGACCTCGATGCCGAGGCGGGCCGCGTCCCGCGGCCCGTGGATCGACACCGGCTGGCCGTCTACCCGCACCCGGCCCTCGTCGAACGGGTAGATGCCCACGACGCACTTGATCAGCGTGGACTTGCCCGCCCCGTTGTCGCCGACGAGGGCCATGACCTCGCCGGCGCGGACCTCGAAGTCGACGCGGTACAGGGCCTGTACCGCGCCGAACGCCTTCGAGACCCCCTCGCACTCGAGGAGGGGAGTCGTCACCGATGCGTCCTTCGAACGCACCGGTGACGACATCGCCACTTCGTGGCGACAACGCCGCTGTGCCTATGGACCGAGCTTCGCTCGGTCATGAGTTCTGCTGGCAGAACTCGGTCTGGGCCACATCCCCGCTGCAGAGCTCGTCGACGGTCCTGAACCCGTCGGCGATCACGGTGTCGGCGACGTTGTCGACGGTCACCCCGATGGGCACGAGCGCGATGTAGGGCACGACGCCCTCGCCGTCGGCCGAGTCGGCGGGGGTGCCGTCCTCGGCGTTGATGCCGATGATCGCGACCTCCGAGCCGCCCGACGCGAGCTGCGACTCGTAGGAGGTGGCGGCCTCCTCGATGTCGTCGCCGGACCGCAGGGCCAAGGCGATCGCCGCGGCCACGCCGGCCTCGTCCTGGATCGGCTTGTAGACGCTGACCGTCTGCTTGCCGAGCAGGACGTTCTGGATGCCGGCCTGCGTGGCGTCCTGGCCGCTGAGCGGCACGGGGCCGACACCGGCGGCCTCCATCGCGTTGATCACCGAGTTGGCCAGGCCGTCGTTGGCCGCGAACACCGCGTCCACGCCGTTGCTGGCGTCCACCAGGATCTGCTCCATCAGGGTCTGGGCCTGCTGGTTGTCCCACTCGGGGACGAACTGGTCGGCGACCAGCTGCCAGTCGCCGGCGTCGACGTGCTCGTCGACGGTGGCCGAGTAGCCCTCCTTGAACAGGAACGAGTTGTTGTCCTCCTCGCCGCCGTTGAGCATCACGACCCGGGTCGGGTCGAGGTTCAGCGCCGTGATCGCCGGCTCCATGGCCTCGGCCATGGCCTCGCCCACCTTGACGTTGTCGAAGCTGACGTAGGCGTCGCCGCCGGAGCCCCCGGTGTTGAACCGGTCGTACTCGACGACCTTCACGTCGGCGTCCTTGGCCTGGTCGATGATCGTGGCACCCGAGCCCGTGTCGAGGCTGGTGAGCACGATCACGCTGGCGCCGTCGGCGATGGCCTGCTCGGCCTGGGACTGCTGGGTGGCGGCGTCGCCCTCGGCGTTGACGATCGTGAAGTC
Source organism: uncultured Acidimicrobiales bacterium (assembly GCA_963830865.1). Taxonomy (GTDB): domain Bacteria; phylum Actinomycetota; class Acidimicrobiia; order Acidimicrobiales; family VFJN01; genus ZC4RG19. The sequence continues at coordinate 1,183,444 of CAWHNU010000009.1, forward strand.
GTCGCCCTCGGCGAGGCCGGCATCCTCGAACGCCTCGGTGAAGTACTGGCGGTCGTCGGTCTCCCAGCGGGCGGACGACGCGCTGTCGGGCAGGAGTACCCAGATGCTGCCTTCCCCGTCACCGGTCGCCTGGTCACCGCCGCCGTCGTCGTCGTCGCCGCATCCCGCGGCGATCAGGCCGACGACGGCCAGCGTGGCGAGCAGGCGCCACGCGCGCTTGGACTCGAACATGGTTTTTCCCCTCCCGGATCGAGTCTGGTGCCCGGGAAGCTACGACGGGATCCGCGAACAGGACGCGAACGTTCGGTTGCGGACGCGAATGAACCGTTAAAGCGGCGGCACGAACCGGTAGCCCGACCGGGGCTCCGTGACGAACAGCGACGGGCCGCCCGGGTCCTCCAGCTTCGACCGCAGCCGGGCCATGTAGACCCGGGTGTACTCGGTCTGGGTCTCGTAGCCGTGGCCCCACACCCGCCGGAGCAGGGTGGCGTGGGTGAGCAGCACGCCCGGGTTGGTGGCGAACTCGCGCAGCAGGGCGAACTCGGTCGGGGTGAGGTGGACCAGCTCGCCGGCCTTGGTGACCTTGCGGGCGGCCAGATCGATCTCCAGGCCGCCGGCGTGCACGACCGCGGGCGCGGCCGCCTCCGCCGGGGCCGGGCGGCTGCGGCGGAGCGTGGCGTTGATGCGGGCCAGCAGCTCCTCGATGCCGAACGGCTTGGTCATGTAGTCGTCGGCGCCCAGGTTGAGGGCGCGCACCTTGTCGGTCTCGGCCCGGCGGGCCGACAGGACGATGATCCCGACCGGCGACCGCTCCCGCAGCTCGCGGCACAGCTCGAACCCGTCGACGCCGGGGAGCATCAGGTCGAGCAGCACGGCGTCGGGGTCGTGAGCCTCCAGCATGGCGACGGCGTCGCACCCGTCCTTGGACACGACGACGTCGTGGGCCCGGGCGATCAGGTTGGCGCGGACGAGGTCGACGATGTTCTGGTCGTCCTCGACCAGCAGGACGGTGGTGCGATCAGACGACATCGGGCTCCTTGGGGGCGTCGACCAGGTTCCAGGCCCCGTCCGGCGGCGCGTCGGCGGCGTCGGACGGCTCGCACGGCAGGGTGACCACGAAGCGGGCGCCCCGCCGGGCGGGCGCGGCCACCAGCGTCCCTCCATGGGCCTCGACGATGCCCCGGGCGATCGACAGGCCGAGCCCGGCGCCGGCCGCGTCGCCAAGGCCCCGCACCCGGACCTCGAAGATGCGGTCGGCCAGGGCGGCCGGGATGCCGGGACCGTGGTCGGCGACCTCGACCTCGGCGGTGCCCGGGGTGCGTCCCCGCCGCAGCGTCACGTCGACGCCGTGGCGGGACGCGCCATGCACCACGGCGTTCTCGATCAGGTTGACGAACACCTGCTCCAGCCGGTCGTGGTCGCCCCAGACGGGCTCGACCCCGCGGTCGGCCCGCACGCGGATGGTGGCGTCGTCGGCGACGAGGCGCTGGGCGGTCTCGACCACCAGCGCCAGGTCGCACCAGTGGCGCTGCAACCGCAGGACCCCCGACTCGATGGCGGACGAGTCGAGCAGGTCGCCGACCAGCCGCTCCAGGCGGGCGCCCTCGGTCGCGATCGAGCGCAGGAACCGGTCGGTCGACGCCTCGTCCCACGTCAGATCCGGTTGCAGCAGGGTGGAGGCGTACCCCCGGATGGCGGTCAGCGGCGTCCGCAGCTCGTGGCTGAGCGACGACAGCAGCTCGCGCTGGATCGACTGCGAGCGGCGCAGGGCGGCGGTCTCCCGCCGGGCGTGCTCCAGCGCCTCCCCCTCCATGGCCAGGGCGAGCGAGCGGGTGGCGTCGTCGAGCAGCTCCAGCGTGTCGCCCGGGGGCGTCCCGCCCGGCGGGAGCTCGGCCACCAGCACCGCCCGGCCCTCGGGGTGGCGCAGGGCCACCGCGGCCAGGTCGGGCTCGACGAAGCGCGCGCCGCGGTCGGCCTCGTCCGCCAGGACGAGCGCCGCCGCCCGCCGGAACCGGGCGTCGGTGGCGTCGGGCCCGCCGCCGTGCCGGTCGTCCCCCTCGCCGTTGCCGTTGCCGTCGGGGCCGTCGTCGGGCACCCGCGGCACCAGCTCGGACAGCTCGCCGTCCCGCTCGATGAGCACGCCCACGGCCGCGGCGCCCAGCGCCCGGCGCAGCGCCAGGGAGGAGGCGGCGAGGCCGCCGACCACCCGGTCGGGACCGGCGAGCGTCTCCAGCATGTTGCGCAGCGACTCGAGGATGCGGTTGCGGCGGGAGACCTCGGACAGCAGGCGCTCGCGCTCGATGGCCGCCGCCACGTACCCCAGGTAGAGGCGGGCCAGCTCCAGTTGGGCCGGCTCGGGCCCACCCACCGTCGTGGCGAACCCGGACACGGTGCCGAGCACGCCCCGCGTCCCCACGATCGGGGCGGCCCACTCGCTGCGGATCCCCGAGGCGGCCGCGGCCCGCCGGTAGCGCTCGGGCGCGGGGTTGGTCGACAGGTCCTCCAGCACCACGGCCTCGGCCCGTTCGCCGGCGAGGCCGGCGCACCCGCCCGCCACGCCCAGCTCCAGGCGCTCGTTCACCTCCAGCAGCGGCGCAGGCAAGCCGACCACGGCGGTGCGCCGCAGCACGGCCCGGCCGCCGTCGGTCGGTTCGAGCAGGTGGACGCAGAGCATCGCCTCGTCGAGGGCGGCGGCCATGGCCGACACGATGAGCGGCAGGGAGGCCGCCGGCTCGACGTCCGAGAGCTGGTCCACGAGGCTGCGCAGGCGCTGGAGCTGCCGCCGGGCCATCGAGTCCATCTCGATGCCCGACATCAGCGCCACGATGTCGTCGCGGTGGACCTCCAGCGGCGACACGTCGGCCACGACGTGGCCGTCGCGTAGGACCACGACCCGGTCGGCCAGCGCGAACACCTGGTCGAGGTCGTGGGTGACGAGCAGGATGCCCGCGCCGGCGTCGCGGTGCCGCCGGATCGCCTCCTGGACGCGTCGGGTCTCGGCCACGCCGAGCGCCGCGGTGGGCTCGTCGAGCAGGAGCAGGCGGGGCTCGCTCCACAGCGCCCGGGCGAGGGCGACCAGCTGGCGCTGGCCGCGCGACAGCCCGCGCACCGGCCGGTCGAGCGGCAGGTTCTCGGCCCCGACCCGCCGGAGGACCGCGGCCGTGCCCTCCCGCATGTCGCTCTCGGCGATCATCCACCGGCCCGGCTCGCGGCCCAGGTAGACGTTGGCGACGACGTCGAGGTCGTCGCACAGCCCGTGGTCCTGCCACAGCACTTCCAGCCCGGCCCGGCGCACCTGGTCGGGGGTCGAGGGCAGGGGGGCGCCGGCGAGGCGGATCTCGCCCTCCTCGGGTTCGAGGATGCGGGACAGGCAGGCGACCAACGTGGACTTGCCGGCGCCGTTCTCGCCGACGAGGGCGACCACCTCGCCGGGATCGACCCGCAGGTTCACGTCGCGCAGGACCGTCAGGCGGCCGTAGCGCTTGGTGATCCGGCGGGCGTCGAGGAGCGGCACACCGCTAGTTTGACCAGCCAGACGGCGGCAGGAGGGTGAGAGTCATGACCGACGACTACACACCGACCCCCGGCGACCGCTTCACCTTCGGCCTGTGGACGGTCGGCAACCGGGGTCGCGACCCGTTCGGGCACGAGGTGCGGCCGCCGCTGGACCCGGTCGACGCCGTCCACCGGCTCGCCGATCTGGGCGCGTACGGGGTCAACTTCCACGACGACGACCTCGTGCCGCCGGGCTCGACGGTCGCAGAGCGGGAGGCGATCCTCAAGCGGTTCCGCCGCGCCCTCGACGACACGGGCATGCGGGTGCCGATGGCCACCACCAACCTCTTCTCGCGGCCGGTGTTCAAGGAGGGCGCCTTCACCGCCAACGACCCCGCGGTGCGCCGCTTCGCGGTGGCCAAGACCCTCGACGCGATCGAGCTGGGCGCCGAGCTCGGGGCGACGACGTACGTCATGTGGGGCGGCCGGGAGGGCGTCGAGGCCGACGCCGCCAAGGACGTGCGCACGGCGCTCGACCGCTACGCCGAGGCCGTCAACCTCTGTTGCGCCCACGTCCGCGAGCGCGGCTACGACCTGCGGTTCGCGCTGGAGCCCAAGCCCAACGAGCCCCGGGGCGACCTGTTCCTGCCCACCGTCGGACACGCGCTGGCGTTCGTCGGCGAGCTGGAGTGGCCCGAGATGGTGGGCCTCAACCCCGAGTTCGCCCACGAGACGATGTCGGGCCTGTCGTTCCACCACGCGGTCGCGCAGTGCCTGTGGCAGGGCAAGCTGTTCCACATCGACCTCAACGCCCAGCGCATCGGCAAGTTCGACCAGGACTTCCGGTTCGGCAGCGAGGGCATCCGCGACGCCTTCTACCTGGTCCGGCTGCTGGAGGACGCAGGCTGGGACGGCATGCGCCACTTCGACGCCCACGCCTACCGCACCGAGGACGCCGACGGCGTGTGGGACTTCGCGCGGGGCTGCATGCGGACGTACCTGATCCTGCGGGAGAAGGCGGCCCGCTTCCGTGAGGACCACGAGATCCAGGAGGCGCTGCGGGCGGCCCTGGCCGATCGCCTGGCCGAGCCGACGTCGCCGGGCGGGCTGTCGGCCGAGGCCGTCGCCGGGCTGCGGGCCGAGGCGGCAGCCGCCGACGAGGACGCGCTGGCCGCCCGGGGCTACGGCCACGAGCGGCTCGACCAGCTCGTGACCGAGCTGCTGCTCGGCGCCCGCTGACCCCGCGGCCCGTGGCGCTGGTTGTCGGGGTCGACAGCTCGACCCAGTCGACGAAGCTGGAGGCCCGGGACGCCGACACCGGTCGGCTGGTGGCGAGCGCCGCGCGCGCCGCACCCGCCGACCTCGCCGCCGCGCAGCGAGCAGGATCCGGCGACGTGGTGGGCCGCGCTCGGGCGCTCGGCCGCAGAGCTCGGCGCCGGACCGATCGCGGCGCTGGCGGTGGCCGGCCAGCAGCACGGGATGGTGGTGCTCGACGCGGCCGGCGCGGTGGTCCGGCCGGCCAAGCTGTGGAACGACACCGAGTCGGCGCCCGACGCCGCCGCCCTGGTCGAGCGCCTGGGCGCCGAGGCCTGGAGCGCCGCGGTCGGCCTGGTGCCGGTGGCGTCCTACACGGTCACCAAGCTGGCCTGGCTGCGGCGCTGCGAGCCGGACGCGTGGGCCCGGCTCGCCCGGGTCGTCCTGCCCCACGACTGGCTGAACCTGCGCCTGACGGGGGTGGCGGCGACGGACCGGGGCGACGCCTCGGGTACCGGCTACTGGTCGGCGGCAACCAGCGCCTGGCGGCCCGACATGCTGGCGCTGGTCGACGGGGAGCGGGACTGGGCGGCCTGCCTGCCGGAGCTGCGCGGCCCGGCCGAGCCGGCAGGCCAGCTGGTCGGGGAGGCCCGTGATGTCTTCGGCCCGGCCGTCGTCGGGCCGGGCACGGGCGACAACATGGCCGCCGCCCTGGGCCTGGGCCTGGCCCCGGGCGACGTGGCGGTGTCGGTCGGAACGTCGGGCACGGTGTTCACGGTGAGCGAGGTCCCGGTGTCAGATCCCGCGGGCATCGTCGCCGGCTTCGCCGACGCCACCGGGCGCTACCTGCCGCTGGTGTGCACGCTCAACGCGGCCCGGGTGCTCGACACGGTCGCCGCGCTCGTCGGCGCCGACCACGAGGCGTTCGACGCCCTGGCGCTCGCCGCGCCGCCGGGGGCGGGAGGCCTGACGCTGCTGCCGTACCTCGACGGCGAGCGCACACCGAACCGCCCCGACGCCACCGGCACCCTCGCCGGTCTCCGGACGCTCCACGAGCGCAGCGACCTGGCCCGGGCCGCGGTCGAGGGCGTGGCCCACGGGCTGCTCGACGGGCTCGACGCGCTGGTGGCCCAGGGCCTCACCCCGGCCGGTCGGCTGGTCCTGACGGGAGGGGGATCCCGTTCCCGGGCGCTCCGCCAGGTGCTGGCCGACCTCAGCGGCCGCCCGGTCGAGGTCCACGCCGGCGAGGAGACGGTGGCCCGGGGCGCCGCGGTGCAGGCGGCCGCGACGCTCGCCGGCGCGGGCCCGGACGAGGTGGCGGCCGCCTGGCGCCCCCGCCCGGACGCGGTGGTCGAGCCGGACGCGGCGGTCGACCGTGCGGCGCTCCGGGCCGCGTACCACGGCCTGCGGGACGGCTGACCGCGACGCTTCCCCAGAAGCGGTCGACACGCCCATGTCCGGGGACAAATCACGACGTTTCGGGGATGGCGGGGTGTAACCCCGCAGCGGACGTGCGGGTCAGATGCCGCAACCGGAGGGGAGTAGCCCCAGGGATCGGCGTCGTCATCACGGCCTGCGGGCCCGGCGCCCCGGGTGTGAGCCCGGCGAGACCTTCGGCTGAGACAGACAAGTCCGCTCAGCCCGAAGGAAGGTCCTGATGTCCTGGATCGATGCCCTGCTCGTCGCCGCCGGCGTGGCCCTGGCGGCCGCCGTCGGCCCCCTCGCCGGCGTCCCGCTCGTGGCGCTCGGCCTCGTCATGCCCGCGCTGCGCCTGTCCGCCCGCCGCCGCGCCGGCGGCCGGGGCGTCACCCACCTGGTGCCGCCGGAGGTGGCCGCCGCCTACGCCGACCTGCGAGCGGCGGCCGCCCTCGACGGCGTGCCCGACGGGCCGGCCGTGGTGGCCGAGGCGGACGACGCGCTGCTGGAGGTGGCCGCGGTGCTGGCCGGCCGGCCGCCCCGGGGCGCGGCCCAGCAGCGCCTGGTCCGGGCGCGGGTCGCGGCGTGGACGGCGACGGCCGCCGACCTGCGGGCCCACCACGACTCGTGGCGGGAGGCCGTGGCCGAGCTGGACGCCCTAGCGCCCTCGCCCGACCGCGACGCCGAGCCGGCGGCGCCGCGGCGCGCGGACGGCGCCCTCGTGGGCGTGCTGCTGGTCGTGCTGGCGCCGGTGTTCCTCGCGTGGGAGCTGGTGACCGGGGCGGTGCGCGGCGCGGTGGCCCTGGCCGACGGCGTGGCTCTGCGCCTGCGGACCGCGGGACACGCGTGCGTGTGGGCGGTGCGGGCCGCCGCCCTGGGGCTGGGCCGCGCGCTGCGGGCGGCCGTGGCCGTCCTCGCCCGGACCGTCCGGCGCTGGGCCGAGCTGCGGCGCCGGGTCGTGGCGGCCGCGGTCGAGGCGCGGGGGCGGTTCATCGCGGCCCGGCTGCGGTTGCGGCTCGCCCTGCGCCGACAGGGCTGACGCCGGACCGCACGTTTTCTACGCGGAATCGGTCGTCATGGCGACCGATTCCGCGTAGAAAATGATGAGGGAGCGGCGGGGGGTCAGCTCGCTGCTCCGGCCTCCGGCGCGCCCTCCTCAGGGAGGAGCCCGCGCTGGTCGAGGACGTACAGCAGCACGAACGCCGGGACGATCAGCACCGCGGCCAGCCCGGTCGCCACCAGGACCGCCGCGATCGTGCCCGACGGGGCGGCCGCCTGGTCGACCGTGAGGGTCTCGGGGAGCATGTAGTCCCACTGGCCGACACCCCAGGCGAGCACCAGGGTGGCGGCGGCGGCGATGGCGCTGAAGCGGGCGCCGCGGCGCTGTCGCCGCCGCAGCAGCCACAGCGTCGCCAGCCCGCAGAGCGCGGACAGCGATCACGAGCGGCAGGGCGCGGGACGTGAGGCCGTCGAACAGGTAGTCGGCGTCGGCGGCGAGCACGAAGATCCCGGCCGCGGCCACGAGGCCGGCGACGACGCCGGCCGCGGTGGCCCGGCGGCGGAAGTACTCGACCATGGGCTCGTCACCGAGGCGGTCGGCGTCCCAGATCAGGTAGACGGCGGCGAGGTAGGCGACGACGCAGACGGCGAGCACCCCGCCGAGGACGGAGGTGGGGTTGACCCAGCTGTCCCAGGGGTCGCCGGCCTTGCCGCCGGCGGGGACCCGGCCCGACGCGATCGCCCCGGCGACCGCGCCGAAGCAATAGGGGACGATGACCGACGAGATGGCGAACGCGGCCCCGAAGTTGCGCCGGTCGCGGGTGCGGAACACGGCCTTGCGGAAGGCGAAGCTGGAGCCCCGGAGCACGATGCCGAACGCGGCGATCGTCAGGGGGACGAACAGCGTGAGGGTGATCGACGCGTAGGCCTCCGGGAAGCACGTCCACAGCACGACGAAGCAGAAGATCAGCCAGACGTGGTTGGCCTCCCACACCGGCCCGACGGCGTGGTCGATGACCTCCCGGGGCCGCGCCCCGCGGGCGGTGCCCCCGGCCGTCAGGTCCCAGAACCCCGCCCCGAAGTCGCGCGCCGGCGAACACTGCGTAGGCGGTCACCGCCACGAACAGGACGATCGGCGGCGGCGGTGCTCACCCGACCGGCACCTCCGGCACCTCGGGCGCCTCGGGCGCCTCGGGCTCGGGGATGTCGATGTCGGGGCCGTAGGGGACCTCGGCGTCGTCGACCTCGCCCTGGGCCCGGCTGCGGCGGCTCATGCCCCGCAGCACGAGGATAGTCGTCACGCCGAGCCCCGCATACAGCAGCGTCGACGAGGATCGTGGTGATCCACACGCCGGTGTTGGCGGTGGCGGCGTCCTCGACCCGCATGAGGTTGTAGACGATCCAGGGCTGGCGGCCGACCTCGCTGACCACCCAGCCGGCCTCCATGGTGACGACCGACAGCACCCCGGCCGCCGACGCGAGCCAGAGGAACAGCCGGGCCCGCGGCATGTCCCGGCGGAACAGCCAGGCCGCCCAGTACCACAGCGCGCAGCAGGAACAGCAGCGTGCCGAGGCCCACCATGACGTCCCAGGCGAGGTGCACGGTGTTGACCTCGCGCGTCGGTCGGCCGCTCGTCGGCGGGGACCTCGTCCAGGCCCTGGACGACCGTGGCCGGTGCCCGTCGCCGGGGTCCGACAGCCAGGAGGCCAAGCCCGGGATTTCGATGCCGCCGCTGACCGTGCCGTCGGCGTTCAGGCGCCCGAGCAGGGTCTCGGGCACGTCCGAGCTGGTCTCGGGCACCAGCTCGATGGCGGCGAACTTGGTCGGCTGGTTGTTGTACACCCACCGGGCCAGCGAGTCCCCCACGGCCATCTGCACCGGGATGGCGAACGACGCCACCGTGAACGGGATGAGGAACCCGAGCCGGTGGTAGCGGTCCCGGCGGCCTCGCAGCATGCCCACCGCGTACACCGAGGCCACCAGGAAACCGCCCACCACGTAGGCGGCGATGACCATGTGCGCCGCCATGAGCGGCATGGCGTCGTTGAAGATCACCTCCCACGGGTCGACGTCGACGACGTCGCCCGACGAGTCGAGGGTGAACCCCGACGGCGAGTTCATCCAGGCGTTGGCCGCGACCACCGAGACGCTCCCGCCGATGCCGGCGATCACGATCGGGACGCCGGTCCAGAAGTGCGCCCACGGCCGCAGCCGCCGCCAGCCGAAGATGTAGATCGACACGAACACGGCCTCGGTGAAGAAGAACAGGCCCTCGAACGCGAACGGCACCCCGAACGCCTCGCCCCACTGCCCCATGAACCGAGGCCACAGCAGCCCGAACTCGAAGCTCAGCACCGTGCCGGTCACCGCACCCACGGCGAACGTGACCGCCATGTACTTCGACCAGCGCTGCGCCAGCAGCAGGGCGTCGGCATCGTCGTGGCGGATGGCCCGGTAGTTGGCGATCAGCGTCATGGCCGCCCACGACACGCCGAGCGGCACGAGCACGATGTGGAACGCGAGCGTGAACGCCATCTGCGCCCGGGCCCACGGGCACCGGGTCGACCGCCAGCAGCATGGACATGGCGGCCCTCAGCCCAGCTGCTCCAGCAGGTGGTCGCCCGACCCGCAGGGCGTTGGCCATGGCGGTGAGCGCGGGGTTCACCGCGCCGATGCTGGGGAAGATGCTCGTGTCGACGACGTAGAGGTTGTCGAGCTCGTGGGCCCGGCAGTGCGGCGTCGAGGACCGACGTGGCCGGGTCGGTGCCGAACCGGCAGGTGCCGGCCTGGTGGGCCACCCCGGCCACCGGGATCGTGGTCTTGAGGTAGGCGTGCCGGGGGATGAGGTGGTCGGGGTGCATGCCCAGGTGCCCGAGCATCGAGCGGAGCTTCTCGTACAGCTCCTTGGCCGGGACCTCGTTGGTGGGCGTGTAGGCGATGCGCACGTCGCCGTCGTCGGTCAGCGTGACCCGGTTGTCGGACCGGGGCAGGTCCTCGGTCGAGAGCCAGAAGTCGACCGCGTGCTCGGCGATGTCCCGCAGGGCGAACGTCGGCGCCAGCCGGGTCTCCAGCGGCTTCTCGCCGCGGTACATCTCGGCCTGCGACTTGCCGACCATCTGGATGTTGCCGAGCGGGTAGCCGTCGTCGCCGTCCCCGCCGCCGGACAGGTAGAAGTCGTTGAGGCCCAGCGTCTTCTGGAACACGGTCGGGTTGGGCTCGTGCGACAGGGCCAGCACGGCCTGGCTGTTGTGGAACATGTAGTTGCGGCCGACCTGGCCGGAGCCGTTGGCCAGGCCGTCCGGGTGGGCGTCGTTGGCCGAGGCCAGCAGCAGCTTGCGCGGTGTTGGCCGCGCCGCACGACACCACGACGACGTCGGCCGTCAGCGTCTCGACCCCGCCGCCGACCTCGACCACCACGCCGGTCACGGTCCGGCCGGCGGGGTCGGTCTCCAGGCCGCACGGCCCGGGCGTTGGTCAGCAGGCGTCACGTTGGGCTGGAGTGAGCGCGGGCCGGACCGCCATCACCTCGGCGTCGCTCTTGGCGTGCAGCGGGCAGGGGAACCCGTCGCAGCGGCCGCAGCGGACGCAGGTGCTGTAGGGCAGGTTCGACTCGTCGAGCAGCACGCCGCACGGGCGCGTGGAACGGGTGGTGGCCCGCCGACGGCCAGGTCGTCGGCCAGCTGCTGGATGCGGGGCTCGTGCGCCAGCGCCGGGAAGGGGTAGTCCGCCGAGGCCGGGCGGCTCGGTCGGGTCCTCGCCCCGGGCGCCGTGCACCTGGTACAGCGTCCTCGGCCTGCGGTGTAGTAGGGCTCCAGGTCGCCGTAGGAGATCGGCCACGCCGGCGAGAGGCCGTCGTGGTGGCGCAGCTCGCCGAAGTCCTCGGCCCGCAGCCGGTACAGCGCCGCGCCGTAGAGCTTGGTGGCGCCGCCGACGAAGTAGTGCACCTGGGGCTGGAAGCCCTGGCCGTGGTGGTCGTACCAGGTGTCGGGCGAGATGTAGCGGCCCTCGATGAACACGTCGGCGGTGTCCCAGTTGCCGGGCTCGCGGGGCAGCCAGTCGCCCCGCTCCACGATCAGCACCCGCTTGCCCGACGGGCGCGAGGCGGTGGGCGAGCGTGCCGCCGCCCGCGCCGCTCCCGATGACGATGACGTCGTAGGAGGTGGTCACATCAGCTCCTCCAACCGCTCGGCGACGATGATCCGGCCGGCGGCCTCGATCAGCGCCAGGTGGGAGAACGCCTGGGGGAAGTTGCCCAGGTGGTGGGACGTGTCGGTGTCGAACTCCTCGGCGTAGAGGCCGAGCGGGGACGCCACCCGCAGCAGCCGCTCCATCAGGTCGCGGGCCCGCCGGTCGCTCGCCGACGACGGCGAGGGCGGAGACGAGCCAGAACGAGCAGATGAGGAACGTGCCCTCCTTGCCCGAGAGGCCGTCGTCGGTCTCGTCGGTGCGGTAGCGCAGCACGAAGCCGTGCTCGGTCAGCTCGTCGGCGATGGCGAGGACCGAGGCCCGCAGCCGGGGGTCGTCGCCGGGGAGGAAGCCGAAGATGGCCGCCAGCAGCGTGGACGCGTCGAGGGCGTCGGTGTCGTAGTGCTGGCGCAGCACGCCCTCGGTCGGTCAGCCCGTGGGCCAGGATGTCGGCGCGGATCTCCTCGGCGGTCGCCCGCCAGGCCGCGCCGGACGTCGCCGTCCCCCCGCAGCTCGGCCAGCTCGGCGGCCCGATCCAGCGCCACCCAGCACATCAGCTTGGACGACACGTAGTGCTGCGGCGCCCCGCGGGCCTCCCAGATGCCCTGGTCGGGGTTGCGCCACACCGCGGTGGCGCACGCGGCCTGGGACTGGACGAGCGGCCACAGGCTCCGGGGCAGGCGCTGGCTGCGGCGGGTGTGGAGCAGGATCGAGTCGAGCACGGCGCCGTAGACGTCGTTCTGACGCTGGTCGAACGCCCCGTTGCCGACGCGCACCGGGCGGGCGCCGTCGTAGCCGGACAGGTCGTCGCGGGTGGTCTCGGTGAGGTCCCGCCGCCCGTCGATGCCGTACATGATCTGCAGGCCGCCGTCGTCGACCGGCTGGAGCTCGGCGACGAACTGCATGAACTCGTCGGCCTCCCAGTCGAGGTTGAGGTAGTGGAGGGCCTGGAGCGTGAAGGTCGAGTCGCGCATCCACGTGTAGCGGTAGTCCCAGTTGCGCTCGCCGTGCGGCGTCTCGGGCAGCGACGTGGTGAGCGCGGCCACCGTCGCCCCGGTCGGCATGTAGGTGAGGCCCTTGATGGCGAGCGCCGAGCGCTGGATGCGGCTCGCGCCAGCGGTGGTCGGGCATGCGGGCCCGGTCCAGCCAGTCCCGCCAGAACCGGACGGTGGCGTCGACGCGGGCCTCGGCGTCGTCGCCCCCGACGGCGACCGCCAGGCCCTCGGCCCAGGACAGTGCGCACCACACGGTCTCGCCCTCGGCTGAGCACGTGCCGGGCCCGGGCCCGGCCCGCCCTCGACGCCGAGCGCCATGTCGGTCGCCAGCCGCACCGTGACGCCGGCGCCGCTGGCGTCGGCGGCGCGGCGGTCGTCGCCGACCAGGGACCAGGTCGCCGCGGTGCGGCCGTAGTCGAACACCGGCTCGCAGACGAGCTCCACCTCGACCCGGCCGTCGAGGCAGTGGACGGTGCGGACCAGCATGTGGTCGGCGTCGTCGTCGGTCGGTGGGCGGGTGTGGGGGGTGACGGTGTCGTCGCCGGTGCGGGGTCCCATCGTCGAGCGCGTCCCGGACCACGATCCAGCCGCTGGTCGTGTGCCAGGTGGTCGTGAGGACGTTGGTGCCGGGCTCGTACGTCCGGGCGATTGGGGACGTTGATGCCGAACGGGCCGAACCGGAACGTGCCCGCGCCCCGGTCGAGCAGCGTGCCGAACACGCTGGGCGAGTCGAAGCGGGGGACGCACAGCCAGTCGACCGCGCCGTCGGGGCAGACCAGGGCGCCGGTGTGGCAGTCGGACAGGAAGGCGTAGTCCTCGATCGGCGGGAACGGCGACGCCCCGGTCGGCAGTGTCGTGGCCGCCGCGGGCGGGGCCGGGGACGGGACCGGGGCCGCGGTGTCGCTCACGACACGATCCAGGGGCCGTGCCAGCCGCGTGGCCGGCGAGCAGCCGGTCGGCCTCCGCCGGGCCCCACGAGCCCTGGGCGTAGGGATGGACCGGCGGCGGGGCGTCGAGCAGGGGCTGCATGATGCGCCACTGCTCCTCGACGCCGTCCTGGCGGGTGAAGCGGGTGCTGTTGCCGATCAGCGCCGCGTGCAGCAGCACCTCGTAGGGGGTCGCGCCCTCGCCGCCCTGGTCGGCGAACTCCAGGTCGAAGCGTGACCGGCTCGGGCTCGCGGCCGGTCGCCCCGCTTGGCCTCGACCTGGAGCCGGGCGCCGGTCGTGGGGTCGAGCTTGACGACGAACTGGTCGTGCTCGACGTCGCCGGTCGCGGACGATGCCGAACCCCAGCCGGGGCGGCCGCTGGAACACGAGCCGCACCTCGGTCTGGGTGGCGGCCAGGTGCTTGCCGGTGCGGATGTAGAACGGCACGCCCGACCACCGCCAGTTGTCGATGTCGAGGCGGAGCGCCGCGTAGGTCTCCGTGGTGGAGCCGGCGGCGACGCCCGGGGTGTCGAGGTAGCCGTCGTACTGGCCTCGCACGTAGTGGGCGGGGTCCGCGCGTCTGGATCGCCCGGAACACGGCCACCTCGGCAGTCCTTCAGCGTGTCCGGGTCGCGGCCGGCGGGCGGGCTCCATGGCCGTCGCCGCCACCACCTGCAGCAGGTGGTTGACCACCACGTCGCGCAGGGCACCGACCGGGTCGTAGAAGTGGCCGCGGTCCTCGACGCCGAAGCTCTCGGCCATCGTGATCTCCACGCAGTCGACGTGGGCCCGGTTCCACACCGGCTCGAGGATCGCGTTGGCGAAGCGCAGGTACAGCAGCTCCTCGACGCCCATCTTCCCGAGGAAGTGGTCGATCCGGTAGATCTGGTCCTCGGCGAGGTGCTGGTGGAGCTCGTCGGCCAGCGCCCTGGCCGACTCCGGGTCGTGGCCGAACGGCTTCTCGATCACCACCCGGGCCGACGGTCGGTGAGCCCGGCGTCGGCCAGGCCGGCGACCACCGTGCCGAACAGGAACGGGGGGATCTCCAGGTAGAACACCGGCGACTCGGCGCCCTTGATCGCGTCGCCGACCCGGTCGTAGGTGGCGGCGTCGGCGAAGTCGCCGGCCACGTAGCGGAACCGGGCGGCCAGCCGGTCGAACACCGCCCGGTCGAGCGTCTCGCCGGTGCCCTCGATCGAGGTGCGGGCCCGGTCGACCAGCTGGTCGTCGGTCCAGTCGTCGACCGCCACGCCGACGATCGGGCAGTCGAGCAGGCCGCGCTGTCTCCAGCCGGTAGAGCGAGCGGAAGGTCATCACCTTGGCGAGGTCGCCGGTGATGCCGAAGATCACGAGCATGTCCGCCGGCGGTGGCCTGGTGGCGGGGGGGTGGCGCCATTGCGGTCTCCTCTCGCGGGGGTTCAGGGTGTGTCGGTGCGGACGCTGATCCGTCCCGGAGCGCTCGTGGGTGAACGCCGCCCAGGTCCAGTCGACCGCGGCCTTGGCGCGGTCCTCGCCGGTGGACAGCAGGGCGAGGTGGACGGCGCCCCAGGCCAGCCAGGCGGTGCGGCCCTTCATCGTGTGGCCGCCGCTGGTCTGGACGACCGCGGCGCCCCGGCCGATCGTGGCCATCGTGCCCTTGTCGTGGTAGCGGAACGGCTCGGTGGGCTCGCCCTCGGCCGAGCCGGGCGATGCTGTGGGCCGCGTGCTCGCCGGCCTGCAGGGCGACCGAGCCGAGCTGGGGGAGGGCCCGGTCGCTGCCCTCGACGGTGGTCCAGGCGACGTCGCCGATGGCGAACACCTCGGGCCGGCCGGCGAGGCTGAGGTCGGGCTCGGTGGGCACCCGGTCGCCCCGCGCGAGGTCGACGCCCAGGGTCTTCACGAGCGGGTTGGCGGTGAGGCCCGCGCCCCAGATCAGGGTCCGGGCCGGGATGACCTCGCCGGAGCGCAGCGTCACCCGCGTCGGCGTCGACCGAGGCGACCACCTCGCCGGTGCGGACCTCGACGCCCCGGTCGGCCAGGGCGCGGCGGGCGTAGGCCGCGGATGTCGGAGCGGAACATGCCGAGCAGGTCGTCGCCGGCCTCGAGCAGCACGATCCGCGCCTTGTCGGGGGGCACGCCGGGGTAGTCCTTGGCGAAGTCCTGCCGGTACAGCTCGGCGAGGGCACCGGCGCTCTCCACGCCGGTGGGGCCGCCGCCCACGATGGCGACGTTGAGCGCGCCGGCGTCGACGAGGGAGCGGTCGCGGTCGGCGTCCTCCCAGACCTCCAGCACGTGGGCCCGCAGGCGGACGGCGTCGGCCAGCGTGTAGAGCGGGAAGGCGTGCTCGGCCGCGCCCTCGACGCCGAAGAACGTCACCTTGGCCCCGAGGGCGATGACCAGGTAGTCGTAGGTCGATCGGGTCCCGCCGGGCGAAGGTCGACCTGCCGGGCGTCGAGGTCGATGCCCGTCACGTCGCCGTTGTGGACGGTCACGTGCGGGTGCTCGTGGAACAGGTCCCGCAGCGGGTGGCCGACGGCCGAGGCCTCCAGCAGGTCGGTCGCGACCTGGTACAGCAGCGGCTGGAACGTGTGGTAGTCGTTCCGGTCGACCACCGTCACGTCGACGTCGGCCTTGCGCAGAGTGGACCGCGGCGCCGACACCGCCGAACCCTCCGCCGAGGATGACCACATGCGGGCGCCCGGGCACTGCATCCACCCCCGTGACGGTAGTGACACGCTCGGGGGTCAACCTCCCCCGGAATGGGTGAATGGGACCCCGGACGGGCCGGGGCCCGCGTCAGGCGGCATCAGCCCGGTCCCGTCAGCCGCTCCCTGATCGCGTCGGCCTGCCGCCGCAGCACGCCGGCGTCGGCCGGTTCGGCCAGGAACATGGCGTCCCACGGGAGCGGGCCGCCCGGGGCCGGGTCGTCCGGGTAGCGGGGCACGACGTGGGTGTGGAGGTGGGGGACCCAGTTGCCCAGCGTCATCAGGTTCAGCTTGACCGGGCGGAACTCGGCCTCCAGTGCCCGGGACACGGCCACGACGTCGCGCCAGTAGCCGTCGGCCGCCTCGGGGCTCAGCTCGGTCGGCTCAGCGGCGTGCCCGTGGCGCCAGACGACGATGCAGTAGCCCGGCAGGCGGCTGCGACGTTCGAGCCGGACCTCGGTCCACGCCAGCTCGGCCACCGCGAGCGTGCGTTCGTCGTCGCCTCCGCCGAGCGACGCGCACATCGGGCAGCCGGCGCCCGCCTTGCGCTCGGCCCAGTCCTCGGGCCAGTCCTGCGGTGCCATCGCGACACCTTGGCACACCCCTAGTGTCCTGAGTCGCAAGTCATGTCGCCGTTTCGACGGCCCTGGACGCCGCTCGCGGCGTCCTCCTCCTCGACGCAGCCGCTGGCTGCGCCTTCGTCGTGCGTCCTTGCGAGCGACGCCCAGGACTCGCCGAAACGACGACGGACTTACGACTCAGGACACTTGTCAGGCACTCCCCGGGGCGACGATGCGGCCAAGCTCGTAGTCGACGACGGCGAGTGCCTCGTCGGTGGTCAGCGCCCCGCCGAGGATCGACTGGCCGAGCGCGGGAGCCAAGAGCGTCAGCACCGTCGCGGCACGGGCCGGATCGACCCCCCGGCGCAGCCGCGCCCGGCGGAGCTCCCGGGCGACGACCGACCACAGCGCGGCCGGGACGTCCGCCGCCTCGGGACGGGCCGTCGGGTCGGTCAGCGACACCGTGTACAGCGAGACGAAGAGCAGCATCGCCTCGCGGCTCTCGTCGTCGTGGGGGACCAGCTCCTCGAACGTGGCGCGGAGGCGGGCGCGCGGGTCGTCGGGCGTGGCGGCGAGGCGGTCCCGCAGGCGCTCTCCGACCCGGCGGCCTACCTGCTGGTGGGTGGCCAAGAGCAGGTCGGCCTTGGTGCCGAAGTAGTACTGGACCAGGGACACCGACACGCTCGCCTCGGCGGCCACCTCCCGGAACGTCGCCGCCCCGAGTCCGCCCCGGGCCGTGATCCTGGCCACGGCGTCGATGATCTGGCGGCGGCGCATCTCGTGGTCGACCCGCTTCGGCATCCTTTTTATAGTACGCTTGTACTATGAAGCAGGCGGCCACCCCACGCGAATACTTCGGTCGGTGGGCGAGCCCCGACGCCGAGCGGCGGTACCGGGCGACCGAGGACGAGCTCTGGCGCGAGCTCTTCCCGACGCCGCCCGCCACGTTCGAGGTCGAGACCGCGGTGGGACCGACGTTCGTCTACCGGTGGCCGGGGACCGGGACACCGGTCGTCTTCCTCCACGGCATGGGCGCAACGTCGCTCATGTGGGCGCTCTTCGTCACGGCGATGGCCGGACGGCCGACCTACGCGGTCGACACGCCCGGCGACGTGGGGCGAAGCCGGCAGCGGGCGGCGTTCAGGGATGCAGACCACCTGGCCGTGTGGCTGGACGAGACGCTGGCGGGGCTCGGTGCCGGGGACGCCCACCTGGTCGGCGCGTCGTACGGTGGGTGGCTGGCACTCAACCAGGCGGTGCGCTCGCCGGGCCGGCTCGCGTCCATCTCGCTGGTCGATCCGGTCGGCCTGGGCGACTTCCGTATGGTCCGGTTCATGCTCTGGGGGCTCGGCGCGCTCGCCGCCACGCCCCTGCCGGGGCCGGTCCGCCGGCGTGCCGCGGTGTGGACCCGCATGCCGGCGGTCGCGGATCGGCGCATCATGCACATGGTGATGCTGGGCTACCGCCGTCACCCGTTCCGGCTGCCGCCGCCCGTGCGGCTGGCCGACGACGAGCTGGCGCGGATCACCACCCCGACGCTCGTCCTGCTCGGCGGCAAGAGCGCGATCCACCGGACGACCGCGGTGCGCGATCGGGTGCAGGCGCTGCTTCCGGCCGCCGAGGTCGAGATCCTGGCGGACGCCGGGCACGCGATCCCTCTGAGTCACGCCGAGGACGCGGCGGATCGGATCAGGACGTTCCTCGGCCTGATCGACGCGGTCCCTTCGTCAGTCGACGGCCTCGACGATCCGTAGGTCGCGCTCGGCGCCGTCGCCGAGCGCGACCAGCGCTTCCTGGTACGCCGGGCTCTCGTACGCGGCGACCGCCTGCTCGACGCTGTCGAACTCGATGAGGGTCGTTCGCTCCATGACGCCCGCCTCGAACACCTGGGCCGGCAGGCCGCGGGCGAGGAAGCGCCCGCCCGCGGCTCGCATCGCCGGACCCGCCAGCTCCGCGTAGGCGGCCAGCTTGTGCGGGTCGCGCACGCGGCGGAACGCGTTGATCCAGTAGGCCTTGGCCATCTGCCGGCGGTGCGCCTCAGGCGAGCGCTTTGGCCTTGAGCTGCTGGAACTCGGCCTCGCTGATGACGCCCTTGTCCCGCAGGTCGGCCAGCCGGGCCAGCTCGTCGGCCGTGCTGGTGCCGCCGCTAGAGCCGGCGACCTCCTGGACGTACGACCGCATCGCCGCGTCCTGTGCCTGGGCCTGCGAGATCGCGTGCTCGTGCATCTTGCCGCCCCGGGCGATCAGGTAGGCGAAGACGCCCAGGTAGGGAATGAAGATGATGAAGACCGACCAGATCGCCTTGCCCCAGCCGGACAGGTCCGGGCTGCGGAAGATGTCGCTGAAGACGGCGATCAGCAGCCAGATCCAGATGATGAACAGGAAGAACCAGAGCATCGACCAGAAGACCTGGCCGGTGCCGAAATCGTCCGCGATGACCATCGCGCTACCTCCTAATTGTCCGTGAACGGGAAACCTCTACATGCCGAGGATCTTCGCCTTGGCCGCTGCGAACTCGTCCTCGGTGAGCACGCCCTGGTTCTTGAGCTCCGCGAGCTGCCGTAGCTCGGTGGCGACGTCGACGGACCCCGTGTCGGCGGGCACGGCCGAGGGCGGCGGCGCAGCATAGGCCGCCTGCTGTGCGTACGCCGCCTGTTGCTGCTCGTACGCCTGCTGTTCCTGCGCGTCGTCCTGCTGCTGCCAGCGCGACGCCTGGCGCCGGGAGACGCGGTTCGACACGGCCGTCGCCGTGCCGGCGACCACCGCCGTGCGGGCCATGCCGCGGACGAGTCCCATCGCTGCCCCTCGGCCTCAGATGTCCTGCTCGGCGAGCTGCCGGACGGCCGCCACGACGTCGGAGGGCACCCGGGCCTGGTCGATGACCTCGCCGCCCGACGCCCGCACCGCGTTGACGAACGGGATCGCCCACAGGTTCTCGACGGCGATCACCGCCACCGAGTTCCCCGGTTCGAGCCCGCTGGCGACGTCCTCGACGTCCTCCGCGTCGAGCAGGCCGCCGCCGAGCTGGCCGTCGAGGTCGACGAATGCCGGTTCGAGGTCGGCGCCGAGCCCGGCGAGCTCGATCGAGCCGACCGTTCCGTCCTCGTCCTTGGTGACGAACAGCAGGTCGACCACCCGGACCAGCCCGCGGACCACCAGGTCCCGCAGCGCGGGCGCGATCGCGCCGTTGAACTGGTTGCCCGGGAACCCGAGCAGGATCACGTCGACCGGTCCTGCATCGGTGCTGTCCATCGTTCCGCGCTCCTTCGTGGTTGGCCCGCGACCCTCGCCGCCCCATGCTCCCGGGGTGGCGGGTGGGCCGGCCCCACCCGCGATGGGGTGGTGCCCGACCACTCCACCGCGACGGCACGATGCGGGGTACCCGCCGGTGGCAGGAGGACAGGACGGCACGTTGAGCGACGCACCCGAGCCCACCGAGCAGCCACCCGCGCTGGCGACCGATCTCGTGGAGTACCTCGTGGTCGCGCTGCCCCACCTCGCGTCGCTGGGGAGCCTGGTGCCGGCGCTGACCGACCTGGTGCGTGCGGAGCAGATCCGGGTCCTCGACGTCGTCGTGCTGGCCCGGGGTCGGGACGGCGCCCTCGACGTGCTGGAGGTCGCCGACCTCGATCACCTGGCGCCGCTGCTGGACCTGGCGGACGACCTCGGCCTGCTGAGCGAGAACGACCTGCGCCTGGCCTCGCGGGCGGTGCGGCTCGGCGAGGTCGCGCTCGTGGTGGTGGTGGAGGATCGCTGGGCCGAGCAGCTGTCCGCTGCCGCCCGGCGCGCGGGCGGCCAGATCGCGGCCGGCGAGCGCATCTCGTCGCTGCGGATCGAGGCCGCCGCGGACGTGCCCGACGACGACCCCGGAGGCTGACGATGCACCGCAACCGCCGGTCCCGCCGCCAGCAGCCCGACCTGCTGGTCCGGCCCCCCTCCCGCTCGGATGCGCCCGAACGCGGCTGGGAGACGATGATCGATCCCGTGGCGGCGCTCGCCGAGCTGGCCGACCTGCTCGTACGCGGCCTGATCTCCCAGCGCGAGTTCGCCCGCCAGGCGGCCAAGGTGATCGCCGCCGACGGCCCCGGCGGGCTCAGCGCGGCGGCACCGCCGTCATGCGCCGGGCGACCTCGGCCGCCTCGGCGCGGGAGCCGACGTCCAGCTTGCGGTAGATCGTCTTCAGGTGGAACTTGAGGGTGTTGGGGGAGACGTAGAGCTCGCCCGCGATCTCCCGCACGGTGAGCCGGCTGGCCAGCAGCCGGAGCACGTCCCGCTCGCGGTCCGTGAGCGTGGCGACCGGGTCGCCCGCGGACACGGCCGCCCGGCCGGAGGCGCGAGACCGAGGCCCGCCGCAGCCGGTCGAGCCAGCTCTCCGGGACCCGGTGGGCGGCCCGCTCGACCAGCTGGACCACGTCGGGCCCCTCGGCCGCCACCGTCCGGAGCAACCCCAGGCCGGCGGCCCGCCCGGCGGCCGCCGCCACCAGCCGTAGCGTCTCGTCCCGGTCGTCGACCGCCTGGGCCATCAGCAGCGACCGCACGACCTCGTGGCGGGCACAGCGGGCGACTGCGGCGCGGAGCGCGGCCTCGGCGTCGGGCCGGCTCCCGACCGCCAGGTCGACCCGGGCGGCCGTCACGGGCCCCCAGAACGGGTCCTCGATCCGGCCGGACCAGCGGCGGGCCTCGCTGACGGCGCCCTCCGCCAGCGCGACCAGGGTCCCCGCCCGGGCCAGCCAGTTGCGGGCGTCGGGCCCGATCGACTCGGCCTCGACCAGGGCCTCGGTCCGAGCCAGCTCCTCGCGGGCGGCGGCCACATCCCCGGCGTCCAAGCGGGCCTGCACCAGCTCGGCGGCCGCCAGGACCTGGCAGTACAGCAGCGTGCCCGCCGGCGTGCCGGCCAGGGTCTCCAGCTCGGCGAGCGCCCGCGCCGCGTCGCCCATCTCCCGGTGGGCGACCGCCTCGGCGACCCCGAGCTCGAACCGCAGGATCGCGAGGTCGGCGACGTCGGCGGCGTGCCGCACGGCGGCGGCGATCCGCAGCGCGTCCACCGGACGCCCGGCGAGGGCCTCGCCGAGCGCGCGCGTCCCCTCGAACGCGAGGCGTCGCTCCGGGTCGCGGCCGAGCGCCAGCTCGCCCTGGCGGACCTCGTCCCCGTCCGGGTCCCAGCGCTCGGACAGCGCCACGTCACGGGCCACCATGTTCCAGCCGAAGCGGCCGAGCGGGTCGCGCCACCAGCCGTCGCCCATCGAGGTCAGCGCCTGGCTCGCCAGCAGGCCGCCGTCGCCCCAGCGGCCACTGATCGTCGCCCGGACGGACAGGAGCATGGTCACCCGGGGACGGATGGCGCGGTCGGTCTCCGGCGTGTCCGCCCACCAGGTGAGCTTCTCGACCAGCTCGATGAAGCGGCGCCGGTCGACGAGCAGGTGGCACCAGGCGTACTCGAGCATGGCGGGCAGGTCGGCGTCGGCCACCTCCGGCGGGATGGCGGCGATCGTCCGCAGCACGGTCGGCTCCCGGCCGGTGTCGTACAGCTGGGCGTGCTCGGCGGCCAGCAGCCGGAGCGCGTCGCGCCGGCGCCCGGCGGCGAGCCAGTGCTCCAGCGCCAGGACGATCTCGCCGGCCGCCTCGTACCAGCGGGCGGCCCGCACGTGCCGCTCGGCCAGGCGCTCGGGCTCCTGCGCGGCCGCCCGGGCCACGAGGGCGCCGCGCACCAACGCGTGGATCTCGTAGGCGCCCCGCCCCGGGAGGCGGGTCACGAACAGGCCGCGCGCCTCCGCCCGCCGCAGCAGGTCGCCCGCATCGGCGCGGCCGGTGAGCGCCCGGGCCAGGCCCGGCTCGATCCGCTCGACCACGGCGACATCCGCCAGCGCCGCCACCAGCCCGGGCTCCTCGGCGGCGAGCAGCTCGCGGACCACGTAGTCCTGGACCAGATCGTCGTCGTCGACGCTGGGCTCGTAGACGGCGTTGCTGGCCCGCGCCGAGCGCGCCGCCAGCGCCGCGAGCTGGAGCACCGCGGCCCACCCGTCCGCGTGGGCGACGGCCCGGCCGACCTGCCCCTCGTCCAGATCGGGGGCCAGCCGCTCCAGGAGGACGCTCGCCTCCTCGGGCGTGAACCGCAGCTCGCCGAAGCGCACCTCGCGGAGCCGGCCCCGGGCCCGCAGGCGGTCGAGGGGGAGGGCGAGGTCCCGGCGGGTCGCCACCACGCCCCGGAGCCAGGGCGGCAGGTGCTGCAGGAAGCGGGTCAGCGACGCCGCCAGCAGGTCGTCGTCGTCGACCAGGTGGGCGTCGTCGATCACGAGCGCGGCGTCCCGACGGGCCCGGTCGTCGAGGTCGTCGAGCAGCCGGTCGACGGCGGCGGGGACGGTGCTCGACGTCCGCAGCGCGGCCAGGGCGCCGGCGCCGCACCCCGGCGCCAGCGCGTCGAGCGCGGCGACGACGCGGCGCCAGAACCGGCACGGGTCGCGGTCGTCCTCCTCCAGCGACAGCCAGGCCGTGGGAAGCCGCGACTCGGCGGCCCAGCCGGCGAGCAGCGAGGTCTTCCCCGCTCCGGCCGGGGCCACCACCAGGGTCAACGGGCCCTCGACCGCGTCGTCCAGCAGGTCGAGCAGGCGGGGCCGGCGCACGTAGTGGGGCACCGTGCCGGGCGGGCGCGGCTCGGATCGGGCGCGGGCCGTCCCGCGCGGGCGGAGTTGGGGAGAACCCACGCGGCCAGGGTGGCCCGGGCCTCGCCGGCCGGGCGTCACCCTGTCCGGGTGACCGGCGGGGCTGGCCCTGGCTACCCGTGGTGGGCGGCCCCACCCGCGCCCGGGTGGGGCCGACCCACCCCTGGTCACGCCAGTGTGCGGGCTGGGTGATGACCATGACGAAGCTGAAGCGCAAGGAGTACGAGGCCGAGCTGCGCCGGCTGCACGCCGAGCTGGTGGCCATGCAGGAGTGGGTCAAGGCCTCGGGGACCAAGGTCTGTGTCGTCTTCGAGGGCCGGGACACGGCCGGCAAGGGCGGCACGATCAAGGCGATCACCGACAAGGTGAGCCCCCGGGTTTTCCGCATCGTGGCGCTCCCGTCGCCGACCGACCGCCAGAAGTCCCAGATGTACCTCCAGCGCTACGTCCCGCACTTCCCGGCCGCCGGCGAGGTCGTGATCTTCGACCGCAGCTGGTACAACCGGGCCGGGGTCGAGCGGGTCATGGGGTTCTGCACCGAGGAGCAGGCCAAGCGCTTCCTGGAACAGGTGCCGGGCGTCGAGCAGGCGATGGTGGACGCGGGGATCATCCTGCTCAAGTACTGGCTGGAGGTCGGCGAGGACGAGCAGACCGCGGCGCCTCCAGAGCCGCATCGACGACCCTCGCAAGATCTGGAAGCTGTCGGACATGGACCTGCTGTCCTACAGCCGCTGGTACGACTTCGCCCGGTGCCGGGACGAGATGTTCGCGGCGACCGACACCACGTTCGCGCCGTGGTACGTGGTGCACACCGACGACAAGCGGCGCGGGCGGCTCAACCTCATCACGCACCTGTTGAGCCAGGTGCCGTACGAGCCGCTGGCGCACCGCGACATCGAGCTGCCCGAGCGCGACCAGCCGGGCGACTACGTCGAGCACGAGCTCGCCGGGCAGCACATCCCGACGCCGTACTGAGCCCTCGTCTCGCGTTGTCCCTGGAAGTGGTCGCCAGGGCGACCACTTCCAGGACAAAACGACTCCGCGCTGAGCCGCCGAGCACCATCTCGCCCGCCTCGCTGGGCTTCGGGTCGGGTTGGCGCATCATGCGGAACGAGTTGGCCAGGCCCGCGAGCCCGGCGAGCAGCGGGATGCACAGGGCGACCTGGAGCGCCAGGGGCCGGGCGTCCGTGTTGATGCGGATGATCTCGTCCTGGATGTCCTGGGGCTGGCCCTCCAGCTGGGCGTCCAGGGCGGTGTTGCTCATGACCTCGGCGTCCTCGTCGAGGGCGTCCGCGACCTGTTGCTGCTGGTCCGGAGGCAGGACCTCGCTGGACTCGGCCATGTCGGTGAAGACGAGCGACAGGGTCGCCAGCATGATCGCCCCGGCGAACGCCAGGCCGAACGACAGGCCGAAGCTGCCGGCCGCCGAGTTGACCCCCGCCGCCTCGCTGACCCGTTCCTCCTCGATCGGGGACAGCGTGTAGTTGTTGAGCTGCGAGACCAGGAGCCCGAGCCCACAGCCGACGACGGCCAGCGGCACGACCAGCCACCAGCCCGACGTGGCCCGCGGGACGATCGGCAGCAGCGCGACCATCCCGATGCTCACCAGCGCGAATCCTGCCCGGATGATCGCCGCCGGGCGCCGCTCGCCGGCCTTGCGCCCCGCCACCAGCGCCATGGCGAACATGCTGAGCGACAGCGGCGCGATCGACAGGCCCGCCTCCATCGCGTTGTACTCCAGCACCATCTGCAGGAAGATCGGCAGGGCGATCATCGTGCCGCCGAGCGCGATCTGCTGGAGCATCTGACCGGTGACCCCGTAGCGGAACAGGGTCGATTGGAACAGGTCCGGGTCGAGCAGGGCGGGCTGGCCCGCGCGCTTGCGCCGCGGCAACCACCAGACCAGGCCGCCCAGCGCCACCGCCCCGACCGCCATTATCGCGACGACCGACTCGCCGCCCTCCTGCCATACGAGGATGCCGAGGACGATGCCGCCCATGCCCAGCACCGACAGCACCGAGCCGACCACGTCGACGCCCCGGGGTCCGGTGTAGGCGACGTCGCGCACGAGGCCGATGCCCGAGAGCACGACCGCAATGACGACGACCTCGAGGGCGAAGGCGACCCGCCACGACAGGTACGTCGTGATGGCGCCGCCGAGCAGCGGCCCGACCGCGGCAGCGACGGCCGCGGCCGCGCCGACCAGGGCGTACACCTTCTTCTGCGCGGTTCCCGTGAAGTTGCCGTGGATGAGCGACTGCATCGACGGCAGCAGCAGCGAAGCGCCCAGCCCGCCGATGATCGCCCAGAACACGACAATGGCGGTCAGGCCCTGGGCGACGGTCATCGCCAGCGCGCCGATCGCGTAGCCGAGCAGGCCCAGGACGAAGGCGCGCTTGCGGCCGATCAGGTCGCCGACCTTGCCGCCGATGAGGATGAACGCCGCCGACACCAGCGCCTCCAGGGCGATGGCCGACTGCACGCCGCTGACCGTCGTGCCGATGTCCCGCACGACCGCGGAGATCGACACGTTCATGAGCGACGTGTCGACCACCAGCACGAACATGGCCGCCGCCAGGCGCAGGGCGACCCGGAGGTCAACGGTCGCCTCGTCGGCGGCGGCCGCTGGCGGCGCGTCACTCATGCGCCGTCGGGATCGACCCGGCGCACGATGAACTTGCCGATCTCGGCCAGCACGAAGTAGCCGATCACCGCGATCAGGCACACCCGCCACTGGGGACCGGTCAGCTCGGCCGTGTCGAAGACGCGCTCCAGGACGTTCAGGCTCGTGACCAGGACGGTGAGGGCGAGCGCCGCCAGCATCAGCTTGTTGAACTGGGGGTTGGCGATCGTCGCCCGGCTGAACACGGTGTTCCGGGGGTCGCGCCACTCCAGCGAGGCGGCGATGTGCAGCAGCGCCGTGGTCACCAGCCCCATGGTGGTGGCGACGAGCAGCCCGTAGCGGTCCTCGCCGTAGGCCACGACCGCGAGCACGCCGATGGCGACCAGCAGGCCGGCGAACCCGAGTCGCGCCGCGAGCGCACGCGGGATCACCGGGTCGTCCGGCGACCGGGGCCCCCGCTGCATGAGGCCCGGCGTCGGGGCGTCGAAGCCGAGGCCGATGGCCAGCAGCACGTCGATGGCGAAGTTGATGTAGAGGATCTGCAGCGGGGTCAGCGGCACGCCGTTGGCGATGTCGAAGACACCCGCGCCCAGGAAGGTGAGGATGAAGCCGGCCAGCATGATCATCTGGACCCGGATGTACTTCATCAGGTTGTCGTAGAGGCCCCGGCCGCCCTCGACCGCCGTCACGATCGTGGCGAAGTTGTCGTCGGTGAGGATCATCTCGGCGGCGTCCTTGGTGACCTCCGTGCCGGTGATCCCCATCGCCACGCCGATGTCCGCCCGGGTCAGCGCCGGGGCGTCGTTCACGCCGTCGCCGGTCATCGCCACGATGTTGCCCTGGCCCTTGAGGATGCTGACCAGGCGCACCTTGTCCTCGGGCGCGACCCGGGCCACGACGCCGATCTCGTCGACCTGGGCGTTGAGCTCGTCGTCGGACAGCGCGGCGAACTCGGCGCCGGTCATCGCCCGCCCCTCGATGCCGAGCTGGCCGGCGATGGCGGCCGCGGTGGTGGCGTGGTCGCCGGTGATCATCCGCACGCGGATGCCGGCGTCGTGGCACAGCGCGATGGCGTCCTTGGCCTCCTTGCGGGGCGGGTCGACGATCCCGACCAGCGCCAGCAGCTCCAGCTCGGCCATCAGTGCGAGCAGGTCGCCGGCCGGGTCGAACGCCGCCGGGTCGAAGTCCCGGCGGGCCACCGCCAGCACCCGGAGTCCCTCGGCAGCCAGGCGGTCGTTCTCGGCCAGCACCCGGTCGCGGCCGCCGGCGGCGAGGGGAGCGGTCGTACCGTCCGCGGCGAGGTAGTGCGTCGAGCGGTCCAGCAGCACGTCGGGGGCGCCCTTCACGAAGCACCGGACCACGCGGCGGTCGCCGGCATCCATCTCGTGGAAGGTCGCCATCAGCTTGTACTCGGCGTCGAAGGGCACCTCGGCGACCCGCGGGAAGGTGCGCCGGGTCTCCTCCACGTCGAGGCCGTCCTTGGCGGCCAGCACCACGAGCGCGCCCTCGGTGGGGTCGCCGATGCAGGCGCCGTCGCGGATCACGGCGTCGTTGGCGAGCGCCATGGGGAGCACGTACGGCTCGAGGTCGATGTCGCTGTCGCTGTCGCCCGCCACCCGCAGGATGCGCCCGGTCGTGGCGTAGCCCTCGCCGTCGACGCCGTAGCGGCGCCCGACGGTCACCAGCTGGCGGGCGGTCATCTGGTTGAGCGTGAGCGTCCCGGTCTTGTCCGAGCAGATCGCGGACGTGGAGCCGAGCGTCTCGACCGACCGCAGCCGCTTGACGATGGCGCCCTTGTCGGCCAGGTCGCGGGTGCCGGCGGACAGGAGGAACGTGACCACGGCCGGCAGGCCCGTGGGGATGGCGGCGATGGCCAGGCTGATGCCGACGAGGAACAGGTCGTCGAAGTCCTCGCCCCGGACCAGGCCCAGCACGATGATCAGCACCAGGGCGGCGGCCGCCATGATCGTGATCAGCACGGTGAGCTGGTCGAGCTGCTTGGTGAGCGGCGTCTTCTCCTGCTCGACGCCGCTGAGCATCCCGGAGATGTGGCCGACCTCGCTGGCCATGCCGGTCGCCGTGACCACCATCTCGCCCCGGCCCCGCGTGACCTGCGAGTTCATGTAGGCCATGTCGACGCGGTCGCCGAGCGCCACGTCGCTGCCCGGCACGGCGTCGACCGACTTGGCCACGGGCAGCGACTCCCCCGTGAGGCCGGCCTCCTCGATCTCGAGCGTGGCGGACACCAGGATCCGGCCGTCGGCGGGCACCTTGTCGCCCGCCTCGAAGCTGACGATGTCGCCGGGCACCAGCTCCTCGGCCGGGATCCCGGAGATCTGGCCGTCGCGGCGGACCCGGGCGGTCATGATCAGCATCTGCCGCAGGGCGGCGACGCTCTCGGCGGCCTTGCCCTCCTGGTGCAGGCCCATCACGGCGTTGAGCACGGTCAGGCCCAACACGACGATGCCTGTCGAGACCTCCTGGAGGGCGACGATGCTGACCACCGCCGCCCCGACCAGGACGAGCTGCATCAGGTCGTTGTACTGGCGGAGGAACGCCTTCCAGCCCGGCTCCTTGGCCTCCTCGGCCAGCTTGTTGGGCCCGTACCGGGCGCGCCGCTCGGTGACCTCCGCCGCGCTCAGGCCGACCGCCGGATCGACCTCCAACCGGCGGCACACCTCCTCGGTCGCGAGGCCGTACCAGGCGGTCGGCTCCTCTTCCGCCCGGGGGGCGGTCACGGTCGCAGTCATCGTCGCGGCTCGGGGCTCAGGGGGACTCGGCTACGTCGGGCATCCGGCCGCCACCATACGTGGCCAGGGCGTACACGACGAGCATGGCCAGAGTCACGCTGAGGATCGTCCAGAGCGGCTCGAAGTAGATCCAGGGCAGGAACGAGATGGCGGCCAGGCTGGCGGCGACGATCCCGACCCAGCGGGCCCACCCGGCGCCGGTGACCACGGCGGCGCCGGCCAGGATCAGCACGATGCCGACCACCAGCCAGACCACGCCCCACGAGGTGAGGTCGTGCTCGAAGAGGATGGTCTGCACCCTGTCGGAGACCCCGTCGTCGTCGTACTTGAATGCCCATAGGGCGTCGAGGACCTTGAAGATCCCGCTGACGATCAGCAGCACGGCGGCGAACGTGAGCCACCCCGTGCCTCGCGGCGCCGAGGCGCGCTCGTCGTAGAGAACGTCCACTCCCACCTCCTGGGTCGGCCCCCCGACGCTCGCGCCGGCGCGGGTGGGCGGCCCCCACCCCGGCATGGGTGGGTCGCCGCCGAGGCGGCCCATGCCGAGGCGGCGCACGCAGAGGCGGCGCACGCCGACGCCCCGTGTGGGAGTCTGGCCGCCGGGTGGGCGGCTGGACCACATCGGGGGTCGCCATGAAGAGGCGAGCTTTTGTCGGGGGAATCGCGCTCCTGCTGAGCACGACGGTGGTCGTCGCTCCGGGGGTGCCGTCGCCCGCCGGCGCCCAGGCGGCGCCGGGCGGGACCCGCCTGATCCCAGCAGCCGGGACCACCAGCATCCGGTCGCTGCCGTTCGGCGCGGAGGGGCTACAGCAGCCCGAGATCCGGGAGGGCCGTGAGGAGGAGGAGGGCGGCTCGGTCGAGACCGACCTCACCGCGGTCGCCCCGCAGGGCGAGGCGGGCCAGTTCAACCGCGAGCACCCCAATCGCCGGAACGCCTTCCCCCCCAAGCCGCTCGACGCGCCCCGGGTGCGGTCGAGCGACGTGGCGGCCAGCGACGCCCTCGCCAGCGTGCCCGGGCTCAACCACCGCGACCAGCGGCTGGCCAACGGCGGCAACCAGTTCTCCCTCGAACCGCCCGACCAGGCGCTGTGCGCCGGCAACGGCTTCGTCGTCGAGGCCACGAACAGCGTCATCCGCGTGCACGACCGCACCGGGGCGACGCTGACCGGCGTCCAAGACCTCAACACGTTCCTGGGCTACCCGGCGGCGATCGATCGCACGACCGGCGAGATCGGCCCGCAGGTGATCGACCCGATCTGCCACTACGACCCCGACTCGAACCGGTTCATCGTGGCGGACACGACGCTCGGGTCATTGCCCGACGGCACGTTCACCGGCAAGAACACCATCGACGTGGCCGTGTCGAACTCCGGCGACCCGACCGGCGCCTGGACCGTCTACCGGATCCCGGCCCAGAACGACGGCACCGACGGCACGCCCGACCACGGCTGCAAGGACGAGGACGGCGTCTCGCACGGGCCCTGCTTCCAGGACTACCCGCACATCGGCGGCGACCGGAACGGGATCTACATCTCGACCAACGAGTACGACCTGTTCGGCCCGAACTTCAGCGGCGGCCAGGTGTTCGCGTTCTCCAAGCAGGAGTTGGCGGCCCACGGGCCGACCGTGCGCGTGACCCTGGTCGAGAACCTGACGGTCGGCGGCACGCCGGGCTTCACCGTGTGGCCGGCGACGTCGCCGGCGGGCCAGTACTCGAACGAGCGGGGCGGCACCGAGTTCTTCCTCAGCACGATCGCCGGAGACGGCCTGGAGACCGGCAACCCGACCGGTACGGCCCGCAAGATAGGCGTGTGGGCGCTGACCAACACGTCGTCGCTCAATTCGGCCACGCCCACGCTGAGCATGCGCAGCCGGCTCATACCCAGCGCGACCTACGTGTTCCCGCCCCTGTCCGACCAGCAGACCGGCGACTTCCCGTTGGGCCAGTGCGTGAACGACACCACTATCGCGACGCCGTTCGGGCCCGGCTGCTGGCAGTTCCTGTTCGTCGAGGAGCCCGAGCACGACGAGGTCATCTCGACGCCCGACTCGCTCGACACGCGCATGCAGCAGACGTGGTACGTGAACGGCTCGCTGTGGGGCGCGGCAGGAACCGCGGTCAACGTGAACGGTGAGATCAAGGCCGGCATCGTGTGGTTCAAGGTCCACCCGGTCGTGAGCGCCAGCACCGTCTCCGGCTTCGTCGAGCGCCAGGGCTACCTGGCCCTCGCCGACAACAACCTGTCGATGCCCGCCATCGCGCTCACGCCGGCTGGCAGCGGTGCGATCGCGTTCACGGTGATGGGAGAGGACCACCACCCGACGGCGGCATACGCCAGGATCAACGACCGCGGCCAGGTCGGCCCGATCCGCTTCGCGGCGCCCGGCGTGGGCGTGGACGACGGCTTCACCAGCTACAAGGCGTTCGTCGGCGATCCCCCGCGCACCCGCTGGGGCGACTACGGCGCCGCCGTCACCGACGGCAACGACATCTGGATCGCGTCGGAGTACATCGCCCAGACCTGCACGCTGAACGAGTGGCTGACCGGCGCGATCGGCAGCTGCGGCGGCACCCGCACCGCCCTCGGCAACTGGGCCACCCGGCTCACCAAGCTGGGGACGTAACGCGTTTCTACGCGGAGGTGATCGCCATGGCGACCACCTCCGCGTAGGAAATTGCGAGCTAGCGGCGGGCGAAGCGGGCGACCGCCAGCGGGGCGCACACCAGCACGATCCCAGCGGCCCAGGCCAGCGATGCCACCACGTAGTGGCCGGTGGTGTGGCCGAGCAGGGCCTCGGCCTCGGGCCCGCCGGTGAGGCAGCGGACGGCGTTGACCATGACGGTGACGGGCTGGTGCTCGGCGAAGCCCTGCATCCACGACGGCATTGTCGAGGTGGGCACGTAGGCGCTCGACACGAACGTCAGCGGGAAGACCAGCATCGACATGCCCTGGGCCGCCTGGGCGTTGCCGGCGACGAGGCCCAGCAGGACGAACAGCCACTCGAAAGCGACGCCGAACAGGACGAGCAGCCCGAAGGCCGCCAGCCCGTGGGGCACGTCGGTCGACAGGCGGAACCCGGTGGCGAAGCCAACCGCCGTGGTGACAGCCAACGTCCACACCAGGAGGCCGTTGTCCGCCAGCACCCGGCCGACGACGGCGGCGGCGCGGGGGATGGGCAGCGAGCGCAGCCGGTCGAAGAACCCGGACTGGACGTCCTCGGCCACCCCGGTCGCGGTGCCGGTGCCGGCGAACAGGATGGTCGTCGTGATGAACCCGGGGACGAGGAACGCGACGTAGTCGAGCCCCCCGGAGTCGATCGCGCCGCCGAACACGTAGCGGAAGATCAGCAGGAACAGGACGCCCTGCACCGTGCTCACCACGATGAGCTGGGGGGTGCGGACGAACTTGCGGACCGTGCGCCGGGCGACGGCGAGCGAGCTGGCGGCCAGGCCGGCGCCCACGGCGGTGGGGGGACCGGCGGCGGTGGTGGTGTCGGTGGTCGGGATGGTGATCGCGGTCATGTCGGTGGCTCCAATCAGGCTGCGTCCCGCGAGGACGCCGGGTCGTTGTGGCCGGTCAGGGCGAGGAAGACCTCGTCGAGGGTGGGTCGGCGCAGGGCGATGTCGTCGACGGCGACGCCGAGCCCGTCGAGCAGGCGGACGGCGTCGGTGAGCCGGTCCGTACCGGCGTCCACGGCGACCGACACCCGGCGGGTGGCGGCGTCGACCCGCGGGTCGCGGTCGAGGCGGGCCAGCGCGTCGGCCGTGGCGGGCAGGGCGCCGGCGTCGCGGACGTGGACCTCGATCACGTCCCGCCCGGCCTGGGTCTTGAGCTCGGCGGGCGTGCCGGCGGCGATGGCACGGCCGTGGTCGACGATCACGATGTCGTGGGCGAGCTGGTCGGCCTCGTCGAGGTACTGCGTCGTGAGCAGCACGTCGGTCCCCGCCTCGACGAGGTCGCGGATGGCGTCCCACAGGTCGATGCGGCTGCGGGGATCGAGGCCGGTGGTGGGCTCGTCGAGCAGCAGCAGGCGGGGCGAGCCGACCAGGCTGGCGCCGAGGTCGAGCCGCCGCCGCATGCCGCCCGAGTAGGTGCGCACCAGCCGGTCGGCGTCGTCGGACAGCCGCAGCCGGTCGAGCACGGCGATCGCCGCCGCCCGGGCGGGCCGGCCGCCGGAGGCCGAACAGCCGGGCGACCATCTCGAGGTTCTCCCGGCCGGTCATCGCCTCCTCGACCGCGGCGTACTGACCGGCCAGCCCGATCACCCGGCGCACGTCGGCCGGGCGGCGGAGGGCGTCGACCCCGGCGACCCGCAGCGAGCCGCTGTCGGGCTTCACCAGGGTGGCGACCGAGCGCACGAAGGTGGTCTTGCCGGCGCCGTTGGGGCCGAGCACCGCGGTGACGCGGCCGTGGTGGGCGGTGAGGTCGAGGCCGGCGAGCGCCTGCGTCTTGCCGAACCGCTTGGTCAGATCATGGGCTTCGAGGATGGCGGTCATGAGCGGCAGTATCACTCATCTGTGTGAATGATGTCAATCAGTTGTGTGAGTGATTTTGTTACTGGGGTGATGGACAACAGCCTCGACCGCCGGTAGCGTGATCGTCGTGCCTGCTCAGAGCGCCGTGCCCCGCCGCTCGCCCGATCCCGCCGATCGCCAGCGCGACGCCGACCGGACCCGCCAGCGCATCCTCGACGCCGCCCTCGCGGAGTTCGCGGAGAAGGGCACGGCGGGCGCCCGGGTCCGCTCGATCGCCGAGCGCGCCGGGGTCAACTCGCAGCTCATCTCGTACTACTTCGGCGGCAAGGAGGGCCTCTACCAGGAGGTCGTGGGCCGCTGGCACCAGCGCGAGGACCGCATCGATGCGGAGCAGCTCTCCCTGGCGGACCTGGTGATCGCCTACCTCGACGCGGGGTTCGACCAGCCCGAGTTCATGCGCATCTTCCTGTGGGAGGGCCTGACGGGCGGCGCGTTCCCCGACGAGGCGTCGAACGGCGACGGCGAGGACCCCGAGGTCACGGCGTTCCGGGAGCGCCAGGCCGCCGGCGAGCTGGCCGAGGACCTCGACCCGGCATACGTGCTGCTGCTGTTGATGGGCGCGGTGCTGACGCCGGTGGCGATGCCCCAGACGATCGAGCGGATCTGCGGCGTGAAAGCCGACTCGGAGGAGTTCCGCACCCGCTTCGCCGAGCAGCTACGCCGCGTCGCGGCCCACCTGGCCGGGGGCTAGGGCCGCCGATCGCGTTTTGTCCCCGGAAACGGTCGCCAGGGCGACCGTTTCCGGGGACAAAAGCGCGAGGGGCCGATGCATTCGGCGCTGGGTCCCAGGTGATTGACCGGAAGGGGTGCTCGGGTAGCGTCTTGATCTGGGCGGTGATCGTGGCGCGGACGGTATCGGCGGTGTGGTCGCCCTCGAGGTGCAGGAGCAGCACGTAGCGGGTGGCGCGTTCCACGGGGGTGCCGACCGCGGAGGCGTTGTCCTTGCCGATGATGAGGTCGCCTTCCCAGTGGCCGGGAACGGCGCGGTCCTCGACCTCGGGAGGGCGTTGGGAGATGTTGACCATGTCGGGGATCCGGCCGCGACGCTCAAGACGGGAGCGGTGGCGGCGGTCGGCTCGCCCGGTGCGGAGACAGGCAGCGAGCTCCTTGCGCAGCGCCGCTCGACCCTGCACGTAAAGGGACTGGTAGATGGTCTCGGGCGACACCCGCATGATCGGATCGTCCGGGAACTCGATGCGCAACTGGGCTGAGATGCACGCCGGTGACCACAGCTCCTCTTCGAGCCACGTCTCGACCTGGGCTCGCAGCCGAGGGCAGCCGGCCAGCTTGGCGATCTTGGGTCGTCGTGCCTGGTCACTGGCGCGTCGATGAGCCCGCCACCCGCGATAGGCGTCCCGGCCGCCGTTGGCGTTGACCTCACGCGAAATCGTCGAGGGGGCCCGTTCGAGCCGGGCGGCGATGGCCCGGAACGAGTCACCGCCATCGAGGCCCGAGCGGATCTCCTCCCGCTCCGTCGCCGACAGCCGCGTCGGCGACGGATCCCAGTCCAACCGGCGAGCCACCCCACCCACCTCGTGGAGTCGCCAGGGCGACCGTTTCCGGGACGAAAACGCGAGGGGCCGGCGTCATCCGGGCTCGCCGCCAGCAGCACGACGAGCAGCGCCATCTCGATGCCGGGCACGACCCAGTGCGGTCCGATCGCCTCGCGCAGCGGCACCGCGAGGCGGAGGACCAGCGTCATCCCGATGAACGCCACGACCGCCAGCGCCACCGGCCACCTCGGCTCCATTGCCCGCCGGCCCGCGTAGCCGGTACTCGGGCATGGCGAACGGGGTGAGCGGCGCGTCGGCGTTGGTGAACGGGTCGGTCGCGAGCCAGGCCTGGAACGCGGGCTCGAACTCGTCCCGGAACCGGCGCGCGTAGAAGTCGGCGAGGGCGGCGTCCCCGCCGACGTCGGTGTCGACCCATTGGGTGAAGGTGGCGATGTCGATCTGCGTCAGCTGGCCGGCCCGGGTCGTGGCCTCCGACGACTCGATGCGGGCCTCGGTGGCCCGGCGGGTGGGGAACGTCGTGGCCGCGGTCCACCTCGCGACGGTAGCGGCGCGGTCCGCTGACCAGCGGGATACCACCCGGCCCGGGTGACCCTCCGGCGCCCGACGCGGTGGATGATCGGAGCGCAGGACTTGGGCGTCGCCGGGAGGCCCACATGCAGACGACGGAAGCTCCGGGGTGAGCGCCCGCGCCGAGGCCGACGCCAACCGCTTCAGCGCGGTTGCGCAGCGCCTGTACGAGGTGGCCAGGCCCATGCGGGTTCTGTCCGCCCTGCAGTGGCCGGTCTCGGTGCGGGAGGAGTTCCTGGCCGGCGGCGCCGACGCGCTGCCGGCGGTGGACTACCCGGCCTTCGACGAGGCGCCGATCGTCGACGCCGTGGGCGACATCCGGCGGTCGATCTACCCGGGTGGGCTGGTCGACGACTGGCTGGACTCGGTCGCCGGCGCGGTCGAGCACACCGCCCGCATGTTGGCCGCCCGGGGCAGCGAGTCGTTCCTGGCCTACAACCGCGAGCTCTACGGCACCCCCAAGACGCCGATGCGCTACGACCCGACCACGCCCTACGAGCTGGCCGAGCGGGTCCACAGCGTGCTGGAGGGGCTGGACCGGGTCGGCCTGAAGCTGGACGTCGCCCGCGACCACTCGGCCGGCGAGGTCGCGGACATCCTGTCGACCGGGGTGACCGCGCACTTCGGCGCCGAGGACGCCCCGAAGATCGAGGTCGTCGAGGAGCTGTCGGCCAACGCCCTGGCCACCGCCAGCCGCATCAAGGTCCGCGCGGGCGCCCGGTTCACCGCCCGCGACGCCGCCCAGCTGCTGAACCACGAGGCGTTCATCCACGTGCTGACGGCGGTGAACGGCAGGCACCAGCCCGACCTGCCGATCCTGGCCGTGGGTCATCCGGGCACCACGCGGACCCAGGAGGGCCTCGCGGTCTTCGCCGAGTTCGTGTCGGGGACCCTGGAGCTCGACCGGTTCCGGCGCCTGGCCGACCGGGTGGTCGCCGTCCAGATGGTCATCGACGGGGCGGACTTCGTCGAGCTGTACCGCTGGTTCGCAGACCGGTCGCCCGGGCCCGAGCAGGCGTTCGAGAGCACCCGGCGGGTCTTCCGGGGCGGGCCGCTGACGGGCGGGGCGCCGTTCACCAAGGACTGCGTCTACCTGTCGGGGTTCCTGGCGGTGAGCACGTTCATCCGCGCGGCGTTCGTGCAGGACCGCCTCGACTGCGTGGGGACGCTGTTCGTCGGCAAGCTCGACCTGTTCGACGTGCCCGCCCTGGTCGAGCTGCGCCGGCTGGGCCTGTGCCGGGGCCCGGTCCACCGTCCGCCGTGGGTCCTCGACCCGGGCTGGGCGCTGACCTGGCTGACGTACTCGACGTTCGTCGCCGACGTCGACCTGGCCGCCGTGTCCCGGGCCGTCGGGCACGTGCTCGACCGGGCCCCGCGGATCGATCTGGAGATCGACCCGGGGCGCGCCGGTCCCGCAGGCGCCTGACGGCAGGGGAGAGCCGTCGGGCGTGCGTGACGCGGCGCCGGGCGGACCCGGTGGGCTCTGTCGGCTGCACCACCGCGTCCACCCGCGCCGGCCGCCCGACCCGCCACCGTTGACCGTCCGAAGGGGAGAGGCTTCTGGCTGAGACGCCAATGTCCCACGCGCCCCCGCCCCGGTCATCCGTAGCGCGACTACGTACGCGGCCGCCGCCGACTACGTAGCATGCCCCCAGGTCCACGAGCGGGGAGGAGGTCGCGTGTGCACCTGGCGTGGCCACTGATCGGGCGCGAGTCCGAGCTCGAACAGGTCGCGGTCGCTCTGGCCACCCGCCAGGGCTTGGTGCTGGCGGGCGACGCGGGCGTCGGCAAGACGCGCCTGCTCACGGAGTCGGTCGAGCGGTGCGACCTCGCGGGCATGCGCGTCCTGAAGGTGCGCGCCACCCGTTCGTCCGGCGTCATGCCGCTCGGTGCGTTCGCGCCCGCTCCTGCCGTTCGACGACGCCGCGTCCCTCACCCGGGCCCGGGAAGCGATCCTGGCCCGGACGCCCGCCGTGCTGGCGATCGACGACGCCCACGCCCTCGACGAGGCCTCGGCCGCGCTCGCCCACCAGCTCGTGAGCCAGGACGGCCTCCGGGTGCTCGCCACCGTCCGGCGGGGCGAGGAGGCTCCCGACGCGGTGGTGGGGCTGTGGAAGGACGGGCTGTGCGGGCGGCTCGACCTCGACCCGCTCAGCCGCCCGGCGCTCGACCGGCTGGTCGGCGAGGTGCTGGGCGGGCCGGTCGACGGCCAGTTCCTCCACCTGTTGTGGAGCCGCACCCTCGGCAACGCGCTGTTCGCCCGTGAGCTGCTCGTCGCCGCGCTGGAGGGCGGCGCGCTCGCCAACCGCAGCGGCATGTGGACGCTTGACGGCCCCGTTCGCCTCGCCGCCGCGGCTGCGCGAGCTGATCGCCGGCCGGCTCGACGGCATGGGCACCGGCGACCGGACCGCGCTCGACCTGCTCGCGGTGGCCGAGCCGCTGCCGGTCGACGTCGTGATGGACATGGTCGACGGGCCCACGCTCGAACGGCTCGAGGAGCGGGGCCTCCTGGTCGTCGACGACTCGGCGCAGGCGGCCGCCCGGCTCAGCCACCCGCTGATCGCCGAGGTGCTGCTCGACGCCCTCGGGCCGATCCGGCGGCGGCGGCTGCTCCGGGACCTGGTCGACGCGGTCTCCGCCCGCCCCCTCCCCGTGGACGTCGGCGACCGGGTCGTCCGCTGGCGCATCGACGCCGGGCTGGACGTGTCGCCCGCCGAGCTGCTGACCACGGCGCGGCGCTATGCCCTCGTCGACGCGGCGCTGGCCGAGTCGCTCGCCCGCCGGGCGCTGGCGGCCGAGGGTGGTCACGCCACGGCGGCGATCATGACGCTGGCGGAGGTCATGGCGGTGTCCGGCCGCCCTGACGACGCGGCCGCCCTGCTGAGCAGCCTGCCGTCCGGCTCGTCCCGCGAGCACTGCCAACGGGAGGTCGACCTGGCGCTCGTGCTCGCCTTCGGCCTCAACCGGTCGCGGGACGCGGCCGAACGCCTGGAGCGGCTGCTGGAGGACATCGACGACAGCCAGTGGGGCCACGTCGCCGGACAGATCCCGCTGATCTGGCTGCTCGCCGGGGAGATCGAGCGGGCGCGCCGGGCGGCGGAGGCCGTGCTGACCGACGAGCGGTCGTCCGAGTCCGATCGCCTGAGCGCCGAGCTGGTGCTGATCCCCGCGCTCAACCTCGTGGGCAGGCCGGTCAGCGCGCTGACCCGGGCGACCGGCGCGCTGCCCCGCCTCGCCGACCACCCTGCGTTCAACGAGTACATGATCGGCCAGCTGGAGACCGCGGTGCCGACGGGGCACCGCTTCGTCGGCGACCTCGACCGGGCCGAGGACACGGCCAACGAGACCTACGAGCGGATGACCCGCCAGGGGGCCGGGATGCTGCGCGGGGTGTACGCCCTGCGGCTCGGCCAGATCGCCCTGTGGCGGGGCGCGCTCGAGCGCGCCGAGCAGCACTTCCTTGAGGCGGTGGTGGCGCTGGAGGGCGACGCCATGACCCGCGCCAGCGCCATCGACCACGTGCGCTACACCCGGGCGCTGACCGGCCGGTCGGACCTCCCCAGCCCCCTCGCGCCGGGTGCGATGTACGCGGTCGAGCACGAGTACCTGTCGGCCGCGGTCGAGGCGGCGGCCGGCGACGTGTCCTACGCCCGTGCGCGCGCCCTGGGCGCCGCCCGGCGCGGCCTCGCCGCGGGCCACGTGGCGTACGCGATCTTCGCCCTCTACGAGGCGGCCCGCCACGGCGCGGCGCCGGCGGCCGCCGAGCTGATCGACGACCTGCCCGAGCTGGAGGGCAAGCTGCTCCCGGCGCTGGTGGCCGCGGTCCAGGCGCTGGCCGACCGCGACGCCGACGCGCTGGGAACGGTCGGCGCCCGGTTCGAGGACCTGGGCTGCCACCTGCACGCAGCCGAGCTGGCGGCAGCGGCCGCGGCGGCGTGCGCGAACGAGGGCGCGCTCACCGCGGCGGCCCGGCTCCGCACCCGCGCCGAGGAGCTCGCTGAGCGCTGCGACGGCGCGACCACCGAGCTGCTCCGCACCCCGGGCGGCGGCGACGGGCTCACGACCCGCGAGCGGGAGGTCGCCGGCCTGGCGGCTCGCGGCCTCACCGACGTGGAGATCGCCGCCCGCCTGTCGGTCTCCCGGCGCACGGTGGAGACCCACCTGTACCGCGTCTACGCGAAGCTCGGCGTCTCGGGCCGGCGCGACCTGGCCCCGCTGTTCTCGGAGCGCGCGTCCCCGCCTGTCGGGCGCCGGTAGCGTCGTCGGTCGGTGGCACGGGTGCTGGTGACCGGCGGAACGGGGATTCTCGGTCGCGTGCTCGTGCCCGCGCTCACGGCGCGGGGCCACCGGGTGGTGCGGTTCGCCCGGGGCACCGGTGCGGGCTCCGACGAGGCGGTCGAGCCCGTGCGGGGCGACGTGCGCACCGCCGGGGACGTCGCCCGCGCCGCGCGGGACGTCGACGCCGTGGTCCATGCGGCGACCAGCCCGCGCCGCCACGCCGCGCACGACCGAGGTGATGGGGATCCGCAACGTGCTCGCCGCCATCGGCGGGTCGGGCGCGCACCTCGTGTACGTGTCGATCGTCGGGGTGGACCGTCACCGCTTCCCGTACTACCGGGCCAAGTGGGAGGCCGAGCAGCTGGTCTCGTCCTCGGCGCTGCGCTGGACGATCCAGCGGGCCACCCAGTTCCACGAGCTGGTGGACGGCTTCCTGGGCGGCCCGCTGTTCGTCCGGACTCCGAACCTCGCGTTCCAGGTGGTCGACGCGCGCGAGGTGGCCGCCAGGCTTGCCGACCTGGTGGAGGCCGGCCCGGCCGGGCGGGCACCGGACTTCGGCGGGCCCGAGGTGCTCGGCATCCGCGACCTCGCCGCCGTGCGCCGGGAGGTCGTCGGGCGGGCGGCCCGGCTCGTGCCGTTGCCCCGGCTGGGGCCGCTGCGCGACTTCGACGCCGGCCACCACCTCTGCCCGGACCATCGCGCCGGCACCACCACGTGGCGTGAGTGGCTGGCGGCGCAGCCTCTCAGGCCCCGGCGCGGGCGGCCCGCACGTAGGGGACGACCGGGCTGAGCGCCAGCCACTCCGGCAGCCGGGACACGATGCGGCGCGAGCCCGATATGTCCGCTTCCCCGGAGCGGACGGCGTCGAGCAGGTCGATCTCGCCCTCCCACACCCGGTAGAGCGTGGCGATGTCGGCCCGCACGAGGGCGTCGACCTCGAAGCCGGGGTCGACGTAGCAGACCGACACGTCGGACGGCTCGACCACCAGCCAGAACAGGCGGCGGACGTCGGACACCTCGATCTGGACCACCGTCTTGCGCTCGACCTGGACGGTCGTGATGCGGCCGCTCAGCCACCACATGAGCAGCTCCGGGTCGAGCTCGTCGGGCTGCGGGTCGCCGAAGGCATGGCGGGCGCCCCACTCGGCCAGGCCGAACACGATCGGGCCCAGCTCCTGGCCCGCCTCGGTCAGGTCGTAGCCGTCCTCGGCCCGCACGATCAGCCCCGCGGCCTCCATCTGGCGCAGCCGCCGCGACAGCAGCGCCCGCGACAGCCCGGGCAGACCCCGGGCCAGGTCGTTGAAGCGGCGGACGCCGACGAGCATCTCCCGCACGATGAGCAGGGTCCAGCGCTCGCCGAGCACCTCGACGGCGCGCACGATGGGGCAGTACTGGGCATACGTCCGCACGCGCGCAGTCTCGCACCCCGGGCGGGGACGGGGGGCGAAGCGGTTCATTCTCTGAACTACCCGCGCCCGCCGATCCTTCGTACGGTCCCTGCACGACCCCTGGAGGCGGACACCCATGACCATCACTGACGCACCCCCTGTCCCGGCCGGGACCTACCCCACCCCGGTCCGGCAGGGCGACGACGAGTTCGTGCCGCTGGCGGCCCGGATCGGCGCCGTCGCGGCCCGCCACGCGGCCGACCACGACCGCGACGCCACCTTCGTGAGCGAGGCCTACGAGGCCATGCGCGACGGCGGCTACCTGGCGCTGGCCGTCCCCACCGAGCTCGGCGGGCTCGGCGCCGGCTTCCGCCAGGTCTGCTACGCGCAGGCCGAGCTGGCCCGCCACGACGGGGCGACGGCGCTGGCGTCGGCGATGCACCAGTACCTGACGCTGTTGCAGGCCTTCCGCTGGCGGAACGGCGCCCCGGACGCCGCGGGCGTCCTCGGCCGCGTCGCAGGCGACGGCATCGTGCTCGCCACCAGCGGCGGGTCCGACTGGCTGTGGCCGACCACCGAGGCCGTGCCCGAGGACGGCCCCGGCCCCGACGGCCCCGAGCCCGGGTTCCGGGTGACCGGGCGCAAGGCGTTCTGCAGCCAGTCGCCGGCGGCCACCGTCATCGCCACCTGTGCGGTGGTGGGAGAGCCCGGCGCCGGCGGCGAGGTCGTGCACTTCGGCGTGCCGATGGCGGCCGAGGGCGTGCAGCTGGTGGAGACCTGGGACACGCTCGGCATGCGTGGCACCGCCAGCCACGACGTCGTGTTCGAGGACGTGTGGGTGCCCGCGTCGAAGGTCACGGGCCGCCGGCCCTACGGCGAGTTCGGCGGCCCGCTGACGGCCGCGGCCCTCCACTTCGCCCCGGTGGTCGCCGCGACGTACCTCGGCATCGCCGCGGGCGCCCGCGACGACGCGCTCGACGGCCTGGGCGGCGCGGCTCGGGGCCCGCAGGCCCGGTCGGCCGTGCCCGCGGTGGTGCGCCAGGTGGGGCTGATGGACGCCACGCTGCGCACCGCGTGGTGGTCGCTGCTCGGCGCGCTCGACGAGCTGGGCGACGATTACGGGCCGACCGCGGCCGGGCTGGCGACGGTGATGGTCGCGAAGCGCCTGGCGGTCACCTCGGCGATCGAGGTCGTCGACCTGGCCATGGACGCCCTCGGCGGGCGCGCCTACTTCCGGCGCTCGCCGCTGGAGCGGGCCCTCCGCGACGTCCGCGCCGGCACGTTCCACCCGTTCACGCCCGAGGCCACGCTGGCGTACGCCGGCAAGCTCGCCCTCGGCGACCCGGGCACGACGGAGTAGCCGACGGCTCGCGCCGGCCTGACCGCCCCGGTCAGGCCGGCGCGAAGGTCACGAGGCGGCCGTCGGCCCTCGCGACAGGCGATCGTGGAGGACAGCTGGTTCTCGCAGCGGCTGCACGGCCGCGAGCCGCTGTCGCCGTGGGACCCCGCCGGCTGGGAGGACGATCCCGACCACGAGTGGCACTCGGCCGCCGAGGACCCGCCGGACGAGCTGCGCCGGCACTGGCAGGACGCGGTGGCGCGGTCCCGGGACGCAGTGACGGAGGCGCTGGTGGACGGCGACCTCGGCCGGCTCGCCCGCCGCAGCTGGCCCGACGGCCGGTCGCCGAGCATGCGCTGGATCGTGGTCCACATGATCGAGGAGTACGCCCGGCACAACGGCCAGGCCGACCTGATCCGCGAGTCGGTGGACGGGCTCACCGGCGAGTAGGCGCCGCCGGTCCATCGCGGCCTACGCCGTGGCCTCGACGAGCGTCCGGCTGGCGGTCGTCTCGAAGGCGCCGTCCCGCTCGATCGCCTCGTGCAGCGCCCGCAGCGGCTCCCGGTAGCCGTCGACGGTGAACCCGGGGACGATCCACGGCACGAGCCGCAGGAAGTAGACGACCGCGCCGATGTCGAAGAACGCGGTGCGCGGCCGCTCGACCCGCATGCTGCGCACGGCCAGCCCGGCCGCTTCGGCCGCCCGCCGCTCGGCCCCGGGGTCCCGCCGGGAGGCGACGGGCAGCGGGCCCATCAGCGCCTCGCTGAGCGTGCGCAGGCTGTGGGGTCCGACGTGCTGCGCGAAGTACGTCCCGCCGGGCCGCAGGACCCGGGCGATCTCGGACCACCAGACCTCGACCGGGTGCCGGCTGACCACGAGGTCGAAGGACCCGGCGGCGAACGGCAGCCCGGGGCGGGCCTGCGAGGTGACGACGACGTGGACGCCCCGGCCCCGCAGCAGCGGCGCGGCGCGGGCGACGCTCGGGGGATAGCCCTCGGTCGCCGCCGCCATCCCCGGCAGCGCCGGCAGGCGCCCGATCATGCCCCCGACGCCGGCCTGCACCTCCAGCAGCGAGGACGCGCCGGCCGCCCGCTC
This sequence comes from uncultured Acidimicrobiales bacterium, assembly GCA_963830865.1. Taxonomy (GTDB): domain Bacteria; phylum Actinomycetota; class Acidimicrobiia; order Acidimicrobiales; family VFJN01; genus ZC4RG19. The sequence goes on from CAWHNU010000009.1 coordinate 1,226,710, forward strand.
GACGACCCGGTCGAAGTAGCGCCAGCTCGGCCGCTGCTCCACCGCGCGGCCGGCCAGCCACCCGAAGTCCCACGCGTCCACCGGCGCGTGCTCGGCCTCGGCCACGAGCCGGTCGAAGTCGCGCACGCCGATGAGTCTGCACCGGGCCGGCCGTCTGAGAGACGATCGAGGACCCGCGAGAGGAGCCCCAATGCCGAAGGTGATCGCCGACATCACGATGTCGCTGGACGGCTATGTGACCGGGCCGGGCGCCGATCCCCAGCACGGCCTGGGTGACGCCGAGGAGCTCCACGACTGGGTCATGGACCAGGACCCGGTGGACACCGAGCTCCTCGAACGGGCGACCGCGGCGACAGGGGCCGTGGTGATGGGGCGGCGGCTGTTCGACACCGTCGAGGGTCCCGACGGCTGGTCCGGGGACATGGGCTACGGCGCCCAGGAGGCGGGGACGCCGCCGTTCTTCGTCGTCACCCATTCTTCGCCGGAGGGCGTCCGCCTGGAGCGGGAGCTTGGCATGCAGTTCACGTTCGTGGACGACCTGACCGCAGCGGTCGACCAGGCCCGGGCGGCGGCGGCCGAGACCGGCCGGCACGTCGTCATCATGGGCGGCGGCGACGTCATCGGTCAGGCCTTGGAGCTGGGCATCCCGGACGAGCTGCACCTCCACCTCGCCCCGATGCTGCTCGGCGGCGGGACACCGCTCTTCCGGGCCGGAACCCGCCAGATGTACCGCCAGCGCGACGTCCGGCCGTCGCGCCACGCCGTCCACCTGGTCTACGAGCGGGTGGCCCCGGCGACACCGCGCTAGTGGCGAGGGTCCACTAGAGCCGGGCCAGGGTCTCCTGCGAGCGCCGGGCCATCCAGGGCGAGCCGTGCCGGCGGTGCGCGGCCAGGCCCTCGGACAGCATGGCGGCCGCCCGGCTGCGCCGGCCGCACGTGGCGTCGGCCAGTCCCGCCGCGTGCGCCGCCGCCCCCCGGTAGTTCAGGCCGGGGTCGAGGATCGTCAGGTGGGACACCGGGCCCAGGACCTCGCCCGCCGCATCGGCGACGGCCGGGCAGGCGGCCAGGTGGGCCGCATCGGCCAGCATCGACAGCGTGGCCAGCCAGTAGCTGTCGCGGTCGACCTGCGCGACGGACACGGGGTCGATCGCCCCCAGCGCGGTCGCCGCGTCGTCCGCACGCCCCGACCTCGCCAGGCTGTCCGCGTGCCAGGCCCGCACGTTCAGCTCCATCGATGGGACCGGCCAGTCGAGGGGCGGCAGGGTCGGCACCTCGGTGGGGCCGGCGAGCAGGTCGATGACGCCGCGCATGCCCATCTCCATGAGCGCGCCGTCGGCGGGCTCCAGGAGGATGGGCTCGCCGAGGACCCGGATCGCGGCGGCGCCCGCCCGCGCCGCCCGCCAGTCGCCGGCGACCGTGGCCCGCAGCACCGCCCGGTGGCCGGCCGCGTGGCGTGCGCGGCCGAGGTCGACGCACGCGGCGCCCTCCGCGTCCAGGTCGTCGAGCGCCCGGCCGGCGCCGGCGAAGTCCCCGTCGATCGCCCGCCGGCGGGCGACGAGCGGCAGCGCCCAGCGCCGCCAGGGCCGCTCGGGGTGAGCCTCCGCCAGGGCGACGAGCTCGTCCACCCAGGCCCCGTGCTCGTCCCACCGCAGCGGATCCCAGACGACCACGGCGAGCGCGTGCAGCGCGCCGACGAGCAGGTCCGGCTGACCGAGGGCGCGCACGATCGCCAGCGCCCGGGCCGCGGCGGGCTCGACGTCCGCCGTCGGCGCGTGGTGGCTGCGGGCGACCGCCAGCCGCGCCATCAGCTGGGACCGCAGCGCCGTCGGTCCGACCGGGACGCGCTCGACGGCCTCGGCCAGGAGCGAGACGGCCTCGTTCGTGGAATCGAGGCTGGTCATCCAGCCGCCGCCCGCCGCCCCCAGTGCCGCCTCGGCGAAGCGCCGGGCGTCGCCGGCCTCGCGGGCCAGGCCGGCCGCGGCGACGAAGCTCGCCACCGCCGCCCGCGGCTCGCCGCGCTCGGCGGCTGCCATCCCCTCGGCCATCCGCCGATCCGCCAGCGACACGAGACCGGGCCGGGCGTCCGCGGCCGGGAGCCCGGCCGGGACGTCGTCGTGGCGGAGCAGGGACTCGTAGGCGTCCACCAGCTCGGGTCCGGGCGTGTCCCGATCTCGACCGCCAGCGTGCGCCGGGCACGCTCGAAGGCGCGCAGGCCTTCCGCCCGCCGGCCGGCGCGCCGGTACGCCGCCGCCAACAGCACCCACCGGCGCTCCCGCAGTGGTGCGGCGGCAACGAGCGCCTCGAGATCGGGGATCAGGTCGGTCGGGGGACCGTCCGCCAGCGCGGCCTCCCAGCGACCCTCGACGGCGGCGCACAGCAACTCGTCCAGCTGCGCCCGCCGGGCGTCCGCCGGAGGCCAGTGGCGCAGCTCGTCGAGCGGCGCCTCGCCGCACCAGGCGAGCGCCGCGTCCCAATCCGGATCGGTCCGCGCCGGCGATACGGGGGTGCCCGAGGACCCGCACCAACACGGCCCCACGGTACCCAACGCGGGTGCGACCGGCCTGAGACCGGCGTGCGACCGTGCCGTGTGACTCTGCGGCCTCCGAACCATCGAGGAGGAAGCCGGTGGGACCACCCTGACGCGTCGGCTGGGGATCACGACCGCGGCGCTGCTGCTGGCGACGGGCAATCAGATCGCGACCGCGGCCCCGCCCGACGGCGGCCACGGGACGCGGCAGGTCGCGTTCACGGCGACGGTGGCGATCGTGGGCGGCGACGCCGCCTGCGATCCGACCGACCCGACCCGCTGCGCGGGGACGTTCCGGGCCGTGCGGACCCTCTCCGGAGACCTCGCCGGCACGGCCTACGCAGCCGGGAGCGCGGGTCGTCCTGCCCGACGGGAGGTACCAGGGCCAGGCGATCGTCCAGTTCACCGGCGAGCTGGCGGGCTGCGGCCGGGGAACGCTGCTCATGCTCGAGGCCGGCGTCCTCGACCCGGCGACCGGCGGGAGCGAGGGCACGTGGACGATCGTCGACGGGCAGGGGACAGGGGACCTCGCGGACACGACGGGTGCCGGAGCGACGGACGCCGCCACGAGTGTGACGACCGGTACGATCCGCTGCAGCTGAGCGGCTACCGGCCGCCACCGTGCGGCTCGCGCCGCCCGGCGGGCGCTCCGGACCCCGCCACGGGATGGCGGGCGCAGTTCGCCATCCCCGCCGACGTGCCGCTCGGCGCCGCGCTCGCGATGGTGGCCTGCTGGTCGCTGTTCTGGCTGCCGCTGTTCCGCAGGGCCTCGCCCCGGCCGCGTTCAAGCTGGCGGGCTCGGAGGAGAAGGTGTGGTTCCTGGCGCTCCATTTGTCCGAGCCCTGGCAATGGCCGGTGATCGTCGCCATGATCACCGTGGGCGCGGCGATGCTGGGCGTCGCCATCGCTCTGCCCCGGCGGCTGCCGCGCCGTCACGCAGGGACGGAACGGGAGGTGATCCGATGAGCCTCGATGCGGCCCAGGCCGTGGCGCTGATGGTCGCGACGATGACGACCGGGCTCATGGCCGGCGTGTTCGGCCTCTACGCGAACACGATCATGCGGGGCCTCGGCCGCACCGACGACCGCACGTTCGTCGGCGCCTTCCAGGCGATCGACCGGGCGATCAACAACCCGCTGTTCATAGCCACGTTCATCGGGGCGCTCGTGTCCACGGGCGTCGCCGTCGCGCTCCACCTCGGCGACGACGGATCGGTCCTGCCGTGGGTCGGCGCCGCGTTCGTGCTCTACCTCGCCGGGGTCGTCATCACGGCGGCGGTCAACGTGCCGCTCAACGACGGGATCAAGGCGGCCGGCGACCCCGACCGGATCGCCGACCTGGCGGCCGTCCGCCGCGACTTCCACGAGTCCCGCTGGATCGCCTGGAACCTCGTGCGCACGATCGCCAGCCTCGTCGCCTTCGGCTGCCTCGCCTGGGCGCTCGTCCTCCACGGGGGCGCCGGCTAGCGCGACCGGGGAGGCGGGAGGCGGCCTCGGCGGTTCTGGCAGCGATCCGGCACCGCCACGGCACTGTGCGCTGCCAGAAGCGCGGGGGCCGGACGTGCCCGAGTTTCTGGCAGCGATCCTCTACCGCCACGGCACTGTGCGCTGCCAGAAACGTGGGGCCTGGGGTGGGCCGGGCTAGGCGCCCGCGTGGGTGGGTGACGAGGCCGTCGCCCCACGGACCAGCTCCTCCGCCAGCGCCACCGCGGCGGCGCCCATGGCCCCGTCGCCGAGCATGGCCCCGTTCACGTAGAGGCCGTCGATGACCAGCAGCAGCTGGTCGCCGAGCGCCGCAGGGTCGCGGGCGCCCGCCTGGCGGGCGTGCTTGCGCAGGCGGGTGCGCAGCCGGCGGACGTGGCGGACCGCGACCGCGTGCGCCGGGTGGTCCGGGTCGGGGAAGTGGGCATGCGCCATCCGGAACGGGCAGCCGGCGTAGTCGGGGGCGTCGACCTGGGCGGCGACCGCCCGCACCAGCGCCACCAGCTGCCCGGCAGGGTCGCCGGCGTCGGGCCGGGTCGCCTCGTCCATGATCTCGTCCCACTCCGCCTGGGCCCGTTCGAGGTACGCCACCACGAGGGCGTCCTTGCTGGCGAACTCCCGGTACAGGAGGCTCTTGCCGCACCCGCACTCGTCGATGATCTGCTGCATCCCGACGGCGCGGGCCCCCTGCTCCTGGAACAGGCGGGTGGCGGTGTCGAGGATGCGGTCCCGGGCGCCGGGGGCCGGCGGGCGTGCCATGTGGCGTCCTCCTGTGCGGCGGCCAGGGTACCGGACCGAACGGTCCGAATCTTCGACCGGGGGCGTTGACCCCGGCGCCGCCGCGGCAGTATAACGGACCAGTCAGTCCCGGACCGGACGGTCCGGCATCGATCGGTCCCCGAGGAGGCGCCCGTGTCCCCCACCATGCGTGCCATCGTCAACGATCCGGCCGCCCCGCACGGCCTGCGGCTGGGGGAGGTGCCGAGCCCCCGGCCGGGGCCGGACCAGGTCCTCGTCCGCGTGGCGGCGGCGTCCCTCAACTTTGCGGACGTCGCCTACCTCGACCGGGGCGCCGCGGGGACGGTGCCCGGGTTCGACGCCGCCGGCGTGGTGGTGGCCGGGACCGCCGACGGGTCCGGGCCGCCGCCGGGCACCCGGGTCGTCACCTTCGACTGGACCGGCGCCTGGGCCGAGCAGCGGGCCGTCGACGTCGCCGAGCTGGCGGCGGTGCCCGACGGGGTGGACCTGGCGGCGGCGGCCGCCCTCCCCGTCGCCGGCGTGACCGCCCTCCGGGCCCTGCGCACCCTCGGGCCGCTCGGCGGGCGCCGCATCCTCGTGACCGGGGCATCCGGGGGCGTGGGCGGGTTCGCCGTGCAGCTGGCGGCGCGCGCGGGCGCCCACGTGATCGCCTCCGTCGGCCGCCCCGAGCGGGGCGCCGGGCTCGACGCCCTCGGCGCCGCCGAGGTGGTGGTCGGGCTCGACGGCGTGGACGCCGGGGTCCACGGGGCCCTCGACAACGTGGGCGGCGCCACCCTGGCCGGCGCCTTCGCCCTGCTGGCCCCGGGCGCCACGGTCGCCAGCGTGGGGATGGCGTCCCGCGAGCCGACCACGATCGACTTCGAGCAGGCGCGGCTCCGGGGCGGCGGCACCCGCATCGAGACCTTCGACATCGGGCCGGGCTTCGGGCCCGACCTGGAGATCCTCGTGGCGCTGGTCGCCGCCGGCGAGCTCGACCCGCTGGTCGACTGGCGGGGCCCGTGGGAGAAGATCGGCGAGGCCGCCGGCGCCCTGCTCGGGCGGACGGTGCGGGGCAAGGCCGTGCTGGAGATGACGTCATGACCGAGCGACGCCAGGTTCTTGAGCACACCGGGCTCGACGGCCAGCGGATCGTCGTGGTCGGCGGGACCAGCGGCATGGGGCTGGCGACCGTGCAGGCGGCGGCCGCCCGGGGCGCCCATGTGGTCGCCGCCGGCCGACGGCCCGTGGCCGAGCGGGAGGTCGTGCCCGGCGCCGAGCAGCGGGAGGTCGACCTCACCGACGAGTCCTCGGTGGCGGGCCTGTTCGCCGCCGTCGGCGCGCTCGACCACCTGCTCGTGACCGCCTCGCCGGGGACGTCCGGCCCCTTCCTCGACCAGGACCTGGCGGCGGCCCGCTCGTTCATGGACGGCAAGTTCTTCGGCAGCTGGCTGGCGGCCCGCCACGCCGCCCCGCGGATGCGGCCCGGCGGGTCGATCACGTTCGTGACCGGTGGCGCGGTGGTGCGGCCGCCGGCCCACGGGTCGATGGTCACGGCCGCCTTCGCCGCCGTCGAAGCCCTCACCCGCGCCCTCGCGCTCGAGCTCGGCCCCCTCCGGGTCAACGCGATCCGGCCGGGCTACACCGACAGCGCCATGTGGTCGTTCCTGCCCCCGGGCGAGCGCGACGAGCTGCGCACCCGCGTGGCCAAGGCCATGCCGGTCGGCCGGATGGGCACGCCAGAGGACATCGCCGACGCCGCCCTGTTCCTCATGGGCAACCCGCAGGTGACCGGCGCGATCGTCGAGGTCAGCGGCGGCGAGACCCTGGTCGACAGCCTGGAGGCCCGGCCGTGATCCTCGTCACCGGAGCCACCGGCAACGTGGGCGGCGAGCTGGTCCTGGCCCTCGCCGCCCGGGGCGAGGCCGTGCGGGCGGTGGCGCGCCGCCCCGACACCGTCGCCCTCCCCGCCCCGGTCGAGGTAGCGGCGGCCGACCTGGCGGCGCCCGCCTCCCTCGGACCCGCGCTCGACGGTGTGCGCCGGGTGTTCCTGCTCGGCAACCTCGCCACGCCCGACCTGCTCGCCGTCCTGCGGGACGCGGGCGTCGAGCACGTCGTCCTCCTCACGTCCCGATGCGTCGTCGGGGGCAAGCAGGACAACGCCATCACCCGCATGTGGCTCGACGCGGAAGATGCCGTCCGAAGCTCGGGGCTGGCGTGGACGATCCTGCGCCCCAGCGGCTTCCACAGCAACGCCCTGCGCTGGCTCACCCAGCTCCGGGACGGCGACGTGGTGCGGGCCCCGTGGCCCGACGTCCCCATCGCCTCGATCGACCCGGCCGACATCGCCGCGGTCGCCGCCGCCGCGCTCACGGAGCCCGGCCACGAGGGCACGGCGCCGGCGCTGAGCGGGCCGCAGCCGCTGACGCCCGGCGACCAGGTCGCGACGCTGGCGGCGGTCCTCGGCCGCCCGCTGCGCTACGAGCCGCTCGCGGACGACGACGCCCGCGCCGCCATGGCCGGCGACACCCCGGCAGCGTTCGTCGACGCCCTCTTCCGGTTCTTCACCGACGGCGAGTACGACGACGCCCCGGTCGTCGACACCGTCCGGGCGATCACGGGCCGCGAGCCCCGGACGTTCGACGAGTGGGCCCGGGCGCACGTGGCCAACTTCGCCCCGACGGGCTGACCCGACCCGCGACCCCGACGCAGGTCGACACGCTCACGTCCGGGCCCACGCCGCCACGGCGTCGAACCGGTCGGGCAGCGACGGTGGTGCCGCGACGCCGAGTGAGCGCCAGTCCTCGGGCGAGATCGCGTGATAGTCGGGATTGAGGAGCGTGAGCCCGAGCAGGGGGACGGGCAGGACCGACCCCCACCGCTGCGCCGCGGCGTGCAGGCTGGCGCGATCCGCCCCGCGGGCCTTGAGCGCCGCTTCTGCGGGGGTCCAGCCGGGCGGCCCGGCGGCCGGCTGGGTGAACACCAGCCGGACGTGCTCGGCCAGCTCGATCAGGCGATCGAACCGGGGGAGATGGGCCTCGACGCCGAGGCTGGCGGGGCCGAGCCGTGTGACCCGCACGACGCCCGGGTGGCCGGCGACCGTGACCGTCCGGGTGTAGGTGTCGCCGGCGACCGACTCGACGCCGTCGATGTACACCTCGGCCAGGCGCCGGTAGAAGCCAGGCCCGAGGGGGCCCGGCAGGCCGAGCGTGAGCCGGAGCCCGCCGTCGGCGGCCTCGTGCCGGGGGCGGGAGCGGCGGGACTGCAGCGCGGACGGCGGGCTGTGGAAGATCCGCAGCATCGTCGCGTTCATCGTCCGCACGCTGCCGAAGCCGGCGGCGAAGGCGATCTGGGCGATGGGGAAGTCCGTCTCGTCCAGCAGGCGCCGGGCGAAGTGAGCCAGGCGCGAGACGGCCACCTGCGTGGGCGTCGCCCCGATGTGGGCCGAGAACAGGCGGCGCAGGTGCCGCGCCGACACCCCGCACGTGTGCGCGAGCTGCGCTTCGCCGGACCGGTCGAGGGCCGCCGGCGCAGACCTCGTCGAGCGCGTGCTCTACGACCTCGGGCGCTTCCCAGCTGGCCGGAGGCGGGCGTCGCTCGGGGCGGCATCGCCGGCATGGCCGGAAGCCGGCCGCCTCGGCCCCCACGTCGACCGGGTACGTGCGGACGTTGCCCGGTAACGGCGACGCGGGACAGCCGTCCCGGCAGTAGATGCTGGTGGTCACCACGGCGTTGACCGGACCGGAGACCACCTACGACGGGCCCAGTGTCGCCGGGTCGACGAGGGGCCGGTCGGGCAGCGTCGGGTCCAACCGCCGCCGCAACGGATAGGTGTCCATGTACACCCTCTCCTCGGCGACCCGGCCCTCGCGCACCACCATCACGTCCAGACCTCGCCACTCCAGTGTGTCGTCGCCGACGCGACCCTGGCAGCACCATTCGAGGAACGCCACCTCCCCCACATGGGCCCACCGGGCCAGGCGCCACGAGAAGTCGGGCATGGCGCTCTTGGTGAAGTCGTTGTTGTAGGGGACGACCTCGCCGGAGACGGCGCGCCCCAGCACCGGGTGGTGGAGCACGCCGTCGGGATGCCACAGCGCCCGCATGGCGCCGGGTGCGCGGCTGGCCCACGCTCCCTGGTAGGCGACGACGAAGGCCTGCATGTCACGGTCGGTTGCCATGGCCGCATGCTCCGCCGGGGCGGCGTCGCGCGCTGGCAGCATCCGGACTAATCGTTGGCTCGGGCGGGCGGGCGACGGCAGACTCGGCCGCCACATGCGCTTCGGCCTGCTGTGCACCGCGGACGTCGACACCACGCAGGCGATCCGCGACTACGTGGAGCTCAACGTCGCGGCCGAGGCGCTGGGGTTCGAGTCGTCGTTCCTGGTCGAGCACCACTTCAGCGGCTGGAACCAGGTGGCGGCCACGCTGATGCTGCAGACGTGTGTCGCCACCCGCACGTCGACCCTGCGCCTGGGGACCGGGGTGCTGGTGCTGCCCTGGCACAACCCGGTCCTGCTCGCCGAGCAGGCCGCGACGTTGGACGTCATCTCGGGCGGCCGGGTCGACCTGGGGGTGGGCAAGGGCTACCGCCACTCCGAGTTCCGCGGCTTCAACGTGGACCGTGCGGACGCCGACGCCCGTTTCAGCGAGGCACTCGACGTGCTGCTCTGGGCCTGGACCACCCGCCACCGGTTCTCGCATCACGGCCGCTACTGGGACTTCGACGACATCGTCGTCGAGCCCCCGCCGCTCCAGTCGCCGCACCCGCCGATCTGGGTCGCAGCCGCCAGCGAGGCGTCCGTCCGGCGGGCGGCCCGCCAGGGCCACGCCCTCCTCCTCGACCAGTACGCCTCCGTCGAGCAGATCGCCGAGCGCATCGGCTGGTTCGGCCCCGGCGAGGTCGCGGTGGCCCGCCAGGTGTACGTCGCCCACAGCCGGGCCGAGGCCGAGGCGGCCCTGGCCCGCCAGGCCGCGTTCACCCGGCGCACCGTCGACGTCTCCCGCTCACCCGGCTCCGACGGCGGCTCGCACGTGCTGGGCTACGCCGACACCGAGAAGCACGCCCTGTTCGGCACCCCGGACGAGATCGGGGAGGGTCTCGCCGCGCTGGGCGCGGCCGGTGTCGACTACGTGCTGGTGCAGCTGGCCGGGGGCACCGGGCAGGTGCAACGCTTCGCGCGTGACGTCCTGGCGGCGGCCGCCCCGACCTGATCCGGGCGAGGCTGTCGCACGCGTTCTGTACGCGGAATCGGTCGCCATAGCGACCGATTCCGCGTACAGAAGTGGCTGGCGACACGCTTGTCACGCCGGTGCGTGGCGTGAGGGCGTCGCGGGGCTACTCGTCGACGAGCTGGCCCCGGTTGTAGGCGTCGTAGGCCGACAGGTCGAGGAAGCCGTGGCCCGAGTAGTTGAACAGGATCACGCGCGCCTCGCCCGCCTCCTTGGCGGCCAGCGCCTCGTCGATCGTGGCTCGGATGGCGTGGGCGGTCTCGGGTGCCGCCAGCTTGCCCTCGGTCCGGGCGAACAGGGCGGCGGCCTCGAACACCTTGGACTGGGGCGCGGCCACCGCCTCCATGCGCCCGGCGCGCACCAGGGCCGACACGATCGGGCTGTCGCCGTGGTAGCGCAGGCCGCCGGCGTGGATCGCCGGGGGCATGAAGTCGTGGCCGAGCGTGTACATCGGCAGCAGCGGCGTCAGCCCGGCGGTGTCGCCGAAGTCGTAGTCGAACGATCCGCCGGTCAGCGTCGGGCACGACGTCGGCTCGACGGCGACGAGGCGCACGCCCTCGTCCTCCAGGAACGGCAGGGCGATGCCGCCCAGGTTCGACCCGCCGCCGCACGAGGCGAGCACCACGTCGGGCCCGTCCTCGCCGGCGAGGGCGAGCTGCTCGCGGGCCTCGAGCCCGATGACGGTCTGGTGCAGCAGCACGTGGTTGAGCACCGACCCCAGCGAGTAGTGCGAGTCGGCCCGCCCGGCGGCGTCGGCCACGGCGTCGCTGATGGCCAGGCCCGAGCGACCCGGGGCTGCCGGGATCGTCGACGGGGGAGGGGACGCACTCGGCGCCCCAGGTCTCCATGAGCACCCGCCGGTACGGCTTGGACTCATACGAGGTGCGCACCATGTACACCTTGCAGTCGAGCCCGAACTGGGCGGTGGCGAACGACAGGGCGGTGCCCCACTGCCCGGCCCCGGTCTCGGTCGTCAGCCGACCGATGCCCTCGGCCTTGTTGTAGAACGCCTGCGCCACGGCGGTGTTGGGCTTGTGCGACCCGGCGGGGCTGACCGACTCGTCCTTGAAGTAGATCCGGGCGGGCGTCCCCAGCTCGCGCTCCAGGCGCTCGGCCCGCACCAGCGGCGTGGGCCGCCACAGCCGCAGGATGTCGAGCACCTCCCCGGGCACGTCGATCCACGGGGCGGGCGTCATCTCCTGCTCGATCAGGGCCATCGGGAACAGCGGCGCCAGGTCGTCGGGTCCGAGCGGCTCGCGGGTGGCGGGATGCAGCGGGGGCTGGAGCGGTTCTCCGAGCCGGGGGAGCGCGTTGTACCAGGCTGTGGGCAGCTTGTCGGCGGGGAGGTCGATGCGCATCGCGGGATGCTAGGCCCCCCTATCATCGACCGTGCCGGCGTCAACGCGAGGAGCCCGCCGATGAAGTGCCCCGTCGACAACACCGTGCTCGTGATCAGCGAACGCCAAGGCGTCGAGATCGACTACTGCCCCCAGTGCCGGGGGGTGTGGCTGGACCGGGGCGAGCTGGACAAGATCATCGAGCGGGCGCCGGGCGGGGGCGACGACGAACGTGACCGGAACCGGTACGAGGACCGGGACCGGTACGAGGACCGGGACCGGTACGAGGACCGTGGCCAGAAGCCCAAGAAGAAGAAGAAGTCGTTCCTCAGCGACATCTTCGAGTTCGGGGAGTGACGGTCGCGCCTCGCCGCACTAGCGGGACATCGCCGTCATGCCGCCGTCGACGGGGATGATCGCCCCGTTCACGAAGCTCGCCTCCGGGGCCGTCAGGACGACGACCATGTACGCGATCTCCTCCGGGCGGGCGTAGCGGCCGATCGGGATGTTGCGGCGGCCGAAGGCCGCCCTCGCCTCCTCCGGGATCGGGGCCGTCATGCCCGTGAGCGTCGCGCCCGGGCACACGCAGTTGGCCGTGACGCCGCGGCGGCCCAGGTCGACGGCCAGGGAGCGGGTGAGGCCGACCACCGCGTGCTTGGACACCGTGTACGGGCCGGCGTTGCGGCCCGACGCCAGGGCCTCCGTCGACGCGATGTTCACGATCCTTCCCGCCTCGCTCGCCAGCAGGTCCCCCAGGCAGGCCCGCACCGTGTTGAGCGTGCCCTGCAGGTTGACCGCCAGGGTCTCGTCCCACACCGCCGGGTACGCCGGGTCCCCCAGGTCGGCCAGGGCGGGGATGCCGGCCGCGTTCACCAGGATGTCCACCGGGCCCAGACGCGCCCGGACCCCGGCCACCGCGGCCTCGACCGCGGCCGCGTCGCGCACGTCGACCGGCGGGTCGCCCGTGCGGTCGAACGCCGACACCGCCACGCCCGCCGACTCCAGGCCCGCCACCGTGGCCCGGCCGATGCCGCTGGCGCCCCCCGTCACGATCGCCACCCGCCGGCCGTCTCCCGTCGCCATGGCCGGACCCTACCGGGGCCCCGCCGCGCCGATCTGGTCCAGCACGAACGCCAGCACCAGCGCCTCCTCCCGCCAGGCGTCGTAGCGGCCCGACGGCCCGCCGTGGCCGGCGCCCATCTCGGTCTTCAGCAGCACCGGGCGGTCGCCGCCGGCCACCGCCCGCAGCAGGGCCACCCATTTGGCGGGCTCGTGGTACGACACCCGCGGGTCGTTGAGGCCGGCCGTCGCCAGGATGGCGGGGTAGTCGTGCGTCCCCACGTTCTCGTACGGCGCGTACGACCGCATGTAGCGATACGCCTCCGGGTCGCTGACCGGGTTGCCCCACTCCTCCCACTCGATCACGGTCAGCGGCAGGCTCGGGTCGAGGATCGTGTTGACCACGTCGACGAACGGGACCTCGGCCACGATCGCCCGGAACCGCTCCGGGCCGAGGTTGGCGACCGCGCCCATGAGCAGCCCGCCGGCGCTGCCGCCCCGGGCCGCGAGCAGGTCGGGCCGGGTGTATCCCCGCTCGACGAGGTGGTCGGCGGCGGCCAGGAAGTCGCTGAACGTGTTGCGCTTGTGCCCCAGCTTGCCGTCCTCGTACCAGTGCCGGCCCATCTCGCCGCCGCCCCGGATGTGGGCGATGGCGAACGTCACGCCCCGGTCGAGCAGCGACAGCCGGGCGATCGAGAAGCCCGGGTCCATGCTCGCCTCGTACGCCCCGTAGCCGTACAGCAGCGCCGGCGCAGGCCCGTCCGGGTGATCGCGCCGCCGCACCAGCGACACCGGCACCGCGGTGCCGTCCGGCGCGGTCGCCCACTCGCGCCGCGACTCGTAGCGGTCCGGGTCGAAGTCGCCCAGCACCGGCTGGCGCTTGCGCAGCGTCCGGGTCCGGGCGTCGAGGTCGTAGTCGTAGACCGACCCCGGCGTCACCAGCGACGTGTAGTGGAACCGGTAGGTGGAGGTCGCGTACTCGAGGTTCCCGGCCGCCGACCCGACGGTGTACACGGGCTCGTCGAAGGCGACGTCGTGGGCCGTCCCGCCCGCGGTCTCGATCACCCGCAGGCCCCGCAGCCCGTCCTGGCGGAGGTGCACCACGACGTGGCCGGCGAAGGGCTCGGCGCCCAGGATGCGGGTCCCCCGCCGGTGGGGGATCACGTCGCGCCACTGCGCCCGCCCGGGCCGGTCGACGGGCGCCTCGACCAGCCGGAAGTCCTCGGCCTCGTCGTTGGTGACCAGCAGGAACCGGTCGCCCTGGTGGTCGAGCTGGTACTCGACGCCCTCCCGGCGGGGCTCGACCAGCGAGAACGCGCCGTCGGGGTCGTCGGCCGGCAGCACCCACGCCTCGCTGGTGACCATGCTGCCGAGCGACAGCACCACGAACCGCTCGCTGCGGGTCAGGTCGACGCCGACGAAGTACCGCTCGTCGTCCTCCTGGTGGACGATCTCGTCGGTCGCAACCTCGCGTCCCGAGGCGGTGGCGCCACAGCCGGTAGGGCCGCTTGGCCTCGTCGGGCGTCACGTAGAACAGCGTGCGTCCGTCGGCCGACCAGGCCGTGCCGTAGTACGTGCCGGGGATCTCGTCGGGCAGGCGCTCGCCGGTGGCGAGGTCCTTGAACCGCATGGTGAAGATCTCGTCGCCGGCGAAGTCGACCGAGTAGGCCAGCGTGCGGTGGTCGGGGCTGACGTCGAACGCGCCGACGTCGAGGTAGGGCGAGTCACCGGCGACCTCGTTGAAGTCGACCAGCACCTGCTCGGTCGCCTCGTCGTGCTCGTCCGACCGGCGGCACTGGATGCCGTACTGGCTGCCCTCGACGGTGCGGCTGTAGTACCACCACGGCCCCTTGCGGGCGGGCACCGACAGGTCGGTCTCCTGCGTGCGCGACTTGATCTCGTCGAAGATCGCCTCGCGCAGGTCGGCGAGGTGCGCGACCGCGGCCTCGGTGTGGGCGTTCTCGGCCTCCAGGTAGGCGACCACGTCGGGGTCGTCGCGGTCGCGCAGCCAGGCGTAGTCGTCGACGACGGTCTCGCCGTGCACGGTGCGCTCGGTCGGGACGCGTTTGGCGATCGGCGGCGCCGGCGGGGCGGGGTCGGTCGTGGCGATCGGCGGCGGGGAATCGGGGGACCCGGTCACGGGCGCCCACGCTACGGCCGGGGCACACCCACCCGGCACCCGCTACCTTCCCGGCATGACGGCAGCGGCACGCGACTCGCCTCCGGCCGACCTGCTCGACCCGGCATGGTGGGTCGACCTCGACCGCGTGCACGACTTCTTCGCCTGGGCCCGCCGGGAGGAGCCGGTCTACCGCGACGGCAACGGCTTCTGGGTCGTCACCCGCCACGCCGACCTGATCGACGTCGAGCGGCGCAGCGACGTGTTCTCGTCGCGGGGCTCCTACCGGGTCAACCTGGCCATGGAGGAGTCGAACATGATCGCCCTCGACGATCCCGAGCACCTCGAGCAGCGGCGCCTGGTGAGCCGGCGGTTCACGCCCCGGGCGGTGCTGGACGAGGACGGGTTCCTCAGCGCCCGCATCGACGAGCTGCTCGACGCCGTGGCCGACCGGGGCCAGCTGGAGGTGGTCCACGACCTCGCGGCTCAGCTCCCGTCGCGCCTGACGGCCGAGCTCCTGGGCTTCCCCGAGGACCGCTGGGAGGACGTCATGTCTTGGTCGGAGCGGCTGATGCGCACCGACTCGGTCCGCCTCGACACCGACGCCCTCATGGGCGTCATCGGCGCGATCGGCGAGTTCGACCCGCTCCTGCAGGAGACCGCGGCGGCCCGGCGGGAGTGCCCCGCCGACGACCTGATCTCGACCTGGGCCAACGCCGGCTACGACCCCCTGCGGCTGATGCACGAGACCGGCCTGTTCATCGCGGGCGGCGCCGAGACCACCCGGACCGTGATCGCCCGGGGGCTGGCCGTCCTGGTCGAGCACCCGGACCAGTGGGAGGCCGCGGCGGCCGACCCATCCCTGGTCGACGGGCTCGTGGAGGAGGTCATCCGCTGGGTGACCCCGCTCAACAACATGTTCCGCCGCGTGCTGACCGACGACCGCATCGGCGACCAGCCGGTCGCCGCGGGCGACCGGATCATGCTCGCCTACCCGTCCGCCAACCGGGACGAGGCGGTCTTCGACGACCCGTTCCGGTTCGACATCCGCCGCGACCCGAACCCGCACCTCGCCTTCGGCCGGGGCACCCATTTCTGCGTGGGGGCGAACCTCGCCCGCCTCGAGCTGCGCCGGCTGTTCGCCGCACTGACCCGCCGCTGGACGAACCTCCGGGTCGTCACGGCCCCGGACATCGAGCCCAACGTGTTCGCCGGCGCGGTCCGCCGCTTCGACCTCGCCTTCGACCTGCGCTGACGCCCGCCGGCCCCGGAGGGTCGGTACTCTGGCGCCAACCGGGGTGGGAAGCGAGGCGACCATGCGCGCGGTGATCGCACCCCCGGTGCTGGGCTGGCTGGCCGAAGCCGACCAGGACGAGATGTGGGCCGACCTGGTCGAGCGCTGGCGCGCGCTCGGCCCCTGGCTGTGGCTGGTGGCCGCGGCGGCGGCTGGCGTGTGGTTCCTGGCCTACGGCGGGGTGCTCGCGTTCACCGACCCCCGCCGAGTGGCCCCGGGGCCCCGCACCCTCGACCTCGGCGGTCCGGAGCCCCCGGCCGTCGTCAACCTGATCACCCACGACTGGACGCTCGACGGCAGCGCCGTACCGGCGACGCTGCTGGACCTGGCGGCGCGCGGCCACCTGACGATCGAGCGCCCGGGCGAGCGGACCGTCGTCGGGGTCCGGCAGACGTCGGCGGCGGCCGGGGACCCGCTGACCGGATACGAGCAGATGGTCCTCGACCACGTGCGCCGCCTCGCCGACGACACGCCCGACGGCCAGGTGCCGGCCGAGGCCCTGGCGACGGGGCCCGGCGGCGCGTCCGCGAACTGGTGGCACCGGTTCCGCCGGCTCGTGGTGCGCGACGCCAAGGCCCGGGGGGTGTCCCGCAACCGGTGGCCGCGGGCGGCCGGCGGGCCGATGCTGGTGGCGGCGGCCGTCGTGGGGCTCACGGTGGCCGTGGCCGCCTCGACGCTGGAGGAGCCCGAGCACCACGGCACCTACGACTCCAGCCGGAGCGACGGCGACGATCCGATCACCGTGATCGTGCTCCTGGGCGGTGGCGCGTTCCTGCTGCTCGGCGCCTTCGTGGTCCTCGTCCAGGGCCAGCGGGACACACCCGCGGGCCGGGAGGCCGCGGCGCGGTGGCTGGGCCTGCGGTCGTCGCTCGCCGAGGACACCGTGTTCGCGGAGCACGGCCCGGCCGGCGTCGCCGTCTGGGACCGACACCTCGCCTACGGGGCCGCGCTCGGCGTCGCCTACGGCGCCGTGCGCGAGCTGCCCCTCGGGGCCGAGGGCGACCGCGAGGCATGGAGCTCGGTCGGGGGCCGCTGGCGGATCGTCCGGATCCGCTATCCCCGGTGGATCCCGCCCGGCTACGGCGAGCATCCCCGCCGCGTCGCCGGGGCCGGGCTCGGGCACATGGCGGTCGGCGTCCTCGCCGTGGCGGCGACGTCGCTGCTGTCCGGCGCCGTCGGCGTGGCCGTGGCGCTCACGGCGGTCGGCATCGGGCTGGTCGTGCGGGGGGTCTGGATGCTGTATCTCGGCATCGCCGACCTGATCTCGGGCCGGACCGAGATCGACGGCCGGGTGCTGCGGTGCGTGGTCCGGGGGCACTGGCGCCGGTTGGGCCGCCACGACGACCGTTTCTGGTATGTGGCGGTCGACGACGGCAGCGGCGACACCGTCCGGGCCTGGCGGTTCCGGTGGGAGGTGGGGGTGACGCAGGGCTCGGTGGTGCGGGCCCAGGTCACGCGGCGCCTGTGCCAGGCCGGCGGGCTGACCGTCGTGGTCGCCGCCCCCGAGCCCACGGCCGAGGACCCGGCGCCCCCGCGCCCGGCCCCGCCGCCGCTGCCCGGACCGGACTGGGTCGCCGTGGTCGTCGGTGTGCCGCTCACGCCGGCCCGCTACCCGGACGGCGTCCGGGGAGGGGTTGACGGCCCGGGCATGGTCGTCGAGTACCGCGGCCCCGAGTCCGAGTTGGTCGAGCTGGCCTGGGTGGACGACGATCAGATCGACACGTACCGCGACGACGAGACCTCGCTGAGCCATGCCGTCCCCGACGTCGGGGAGGAGGCCTACCAGGATCGCTACGGCGGGGCCGTGATCGCACGGCGGGGTTCCCACGTGCTGCGCACCAGGGTTTCCCTGCGGCGGGGCACGCCGGCCGAGGTCCGCAACCAGGTGACTGTCGCCGTCGCCCGGGCCGTCCTCGCCGCGATACCCCAGGGCGTCGGCCCGCCGTGACGCGCTAGACATCGCCGGTCGGCCGCGAGGAGGTGCAGGTGGAGTCGTTCGAGGGGAAGATCGCCGTTGTCACCGGCGGCGGCAGCGGGATGGGCCGGGAGCTGGTGGTCCAGCTCGCGGCGGCGGGGTGTGCGGTTGCCCTGTGCGACGTGAACCGGGCCGGCATGGCCGAGACCGCGGCCCGGGCATCGGCGGGCGCGCCGGGCGGCGTGCGGGTCACGACGCACGCGTGCAACGTGGCCGACGCGGGTGCGGTCGAGCGGTTCCGCGACGAGGTCGTCGATCAGCACGCCACCGACCACGTCAACCTGGTGTTCAACAACGCCGGCATCGGCGGCGGGGGCAGCTTCGTGGCCGGGCCGCGTGACGAGTGGGAGCGCACCTTCGGCGTCTGCTGGGGCGGGGTCTACAACTGCGCCCGGGCGTTCGTGCCGCTGCTGATCGCGTCCGACGACGGCTACCTCGTGAACACGAGCAGCGTCAACGGCTTCTGGACGACGGCCGTCGCCGGCGTGCCCCACACGGCGTACAGCTCGGCCAAGTTCGCGGTGAAGGGGTTCTCGGAGGCGCTGCTCGAGGACTTCCGGGTGAACGCCCCCCACGTCAAGGTGGCGGTCGCCATGCCGGGCCACATCGGCACCGACATCATCGCCAACACCCGCCGGGCCCACGGCGGCTCCGACCCCGAGGACATGACCGCCGAGGAGGTGGCCGAGGCACGCGAGCGGATGGTCGCCCGGGGCCTGCCCCCGACGATGAGCGACGACGACGTCCGGCAGACCATGCGCATGTTCGCCGACGGGTTCCGGGACTCGGCGCCGACGTCGTCCGCCCAGGCCGCGACGATCATCCTCGACGGCGTGCGGGCGGGCGAGTGGCGGATCCTGGTCGGCGCCGACGCCGTCGCGCTCGACGCCGCGGTCCGGGCCGACCCGCTGGCCGCCTATCGCCCGGGCGCCACGATGGCGTCGCTGATGACCGGGGCGGCGGGCGGCGCCGGCGAGCGCGAGGGCTAAGCGGCCGCCCCCACGGCGACCCGCTCCCACGAGAACAGCGAGTCGGCCCGGGGGTCGACGGTGAGGCGCAGGTACTCGAACGGGAGCGTCTCGCCGTGCACGACGATCCGGGTGAAGTTGTCGAGCCCGAGGGGATCGTCGACCTTGAACACATGGGTGTCGCCCTGGAGGACCAGCACCTGGCCGTCGAAGGCCGCGGTGCGGGCCGCGATGCGGTCGACGATCGCCTGCTGCGCGCTGCCGGGGGCGGGCGCCCAGGTGTCGGCCTGCATGGCC
Source organism: uncultured Acidimicrobiales bacterium (assembly GCA_963830865.1). GTDB lineage: Bacteria > Actinomycetota > Acidimicrobiia > Acidimicrobiales > VFJN01 > ZC4RG19. Next base: position 1,245,734 of record CAWHNU010000009.1, read on the forward strand.
AGCACGACACCGGCGAGGTGCTCCGAGGTGGCCTGGTCGAACGCGGCGTCGATCCATGCGAGGGCGGCGGCGATCCGGGCGTCCACCTCGGCGGCCTGCTCCGGGGTCGGGGCGGTGAGCCCGAGCCCCGACCAGGGGGCGAGGCCGTTGTTGCTGCCGACGACGTGCACGGTGGCGAACACGACGTCGGCGTCGACCAGGCTCACGTTCTCGGTCAGCGACGGCTGGGCGTCGACGCGCATCGGGTGCTTGCCGAGCGTCCGGCCCGGCCGGGAGAAGAAGAGCGAGCGGATCGCGGCCAGCCGCTCCAGCGGGTCGAAGGAGCCGTTGTTGACCCGGTGGCAGTCGGTCCACTCGTTGTCGCCGGGCGTGTAGACGAGCGGGTCCTTGAAGTCGGCGAAGTGGTCGGCGACGGCCTGGAAGCGGGCGTCGGTGCAGGTGGTGCTGCCGTTCTTGATGTCGCCGAGGTGGGTGGCCAGGTCGACGTGGTCGTGGTTGATGGCGTCGACCAGCTCGCCGAACCGGGCCTCCTGGTCCTCGCCGTAGGGCACGTCGCCGATCACCGCGATCGTGACCGGCTTGGGATGCTTGCCCGGCGCGGCGCCCGCGGCCAGACCCGGCCCGGCGACGGCGACAACGCTGGCCACGGCGAGCAGCCGGGCGACCCGGCTGCGCAGGATGCTCGTCATGCCGCGATCCAACACAACCCGGGTGGCGGTCCCCTGGCCGCCGGTTGACGCCCGGGCTACGGCCCGGCGACGTTCAGTTGAACGGGCCTGGCGCCCCTAGGATCCTGCGTCGTCCAGAATCATGCCGGTCGGCCGGGCACGATCTCACGCACCGTAGGGAGAGGACGCATGCGACGAATGATCGGTGCCGGCGCCGCCGCGACGGCCGCGGCCGTGGCTGCGGTGATGCTGGCCGCCGTGCCCGCGACGGCGCACACCGAGTGGGAGCCGGCCCAGGCCGCCCCGGGGAGCATCATCGCCCTCACCCTGTTCGCCGAGGACGAGCAGCCCGACGCCGGCACGGTCAGCTTGGATCTGCAGTTCCCCGTGCCGCTGACGATCGTCGAGCTGGGGGCCGTCGACGGCTGGACCGCCACGCCGGTCGGGGGTGCGGTCGGCGCCGGGACCACGGCCACCGGGGTGACGTGGACCGGCGGTCCGGCGCCCGGCGACCTGGTGCTGCCGATCACGCTGGGGCCGCTGCCCGACCAGGAGGGCCGCCTGCAGTTCAAGGCCGTCCAGACGTACGACAACGGCGAGGTCGACCGGTGGATCAATGACTGGCCGGCCGGCGCGCCCGAGCCCGAGGATCCCGGGCCCGTGCTCGACCTCGTGGCCGGGGGGCCGGGGACCATCCCTGCGACGACGGCGGCGCCGACGACCGCCGAGCAGACCGAGCCCCAGACCACCGCCGGGGACGAGGACCTGGACGCGACCGTCACGATCGAGACCGCCACCGGGGAGTCCGAGGACAGCGAGTCCGGCGCGCTGCCGTACGTGATCATCGCGCTGCTGGTGGCCGCCGTCGTCGTGGGCGGCGTCGTGCTGTACCTGCGCTCGCGGCGCCCACCGCCGCCGGCCGATCCCGGAACGCCGGAGCCCCCCGAGGAGCCGCCGGCCGGGGCCGCGTAGTTCCTTGCCTCCGAACGCGTTTGTACGCGGAAACGGTCGCCATGGCGACCGTTTCCGCGTACAAAACGCGACGAAGGACGGGCGCCGGCTACCCGTCGCCCATGAAGCCCAGGCCCGGGCCCGTGTCCGTCGACTCGGGCGGCGCCGGGTCCAGGGCGAAGATCCGTGTCGTGCGGCCCTCGGCGCTGGACTCGTGGACCAGTCGCAGGCCGTTCGCCGAGGCCGTGGCGCCCGTGTCGTCGGTGAGGAGCGGCTCGATCTGGGGGCGGACCCGGCCCGCGCTGGTCTGGTCGACCACCATGTAGCGGACGCCGTAGTGGCGGGCGAAGTCGACGATCTCGTCGAGGTCGGCGTAGGGCATCGCCACCGCCGGGCGGCCCACGAAGTACTCGACCACGAAGCTGCGGGTCATGAACCGGTCGCCCGTCTCGCTGTGGGCGGCCAGCCACTCGCCCGCCTGCTGCTGGTCGGTCTGGTCGACCGGGTGCCACCAGCCGCCGCTGCCCACGAACGCGCCGACCGAGCCGATCACCAGCAGCACCGCCGTCAGCGCCGCGACCGGGCGGCGCCAGCGGGTGCTCAGCGCCGCCAGCTGGGCACCGGCCAGCACGGCCGCCGCCGCCGTCGTCACGACCAGGTAGCGGGGCTGGACGAAGAACGCCAGCGATGTCGCCACCGGCACCAGCCCCACCGCCGTGACCAGCAGCGCCGCGCCCTGGCGGCGCAGGCGCCAGGCGCCCCAGGCCGCCAGGGCCCACACCGGCAGCGGGAGCAGCCACCAGCCGACCACGTTGCGGCCCAGCTCGCGCACGTTGGTGGCGACGATGCCCGCGTAGCCGGCCGGATCCTGTCTCGCGAGGCCCGGCAGGGACGTGCGCTCGGTCGTGAACCGCAGGCCCGTCTCGTCCGGGCTGTACAGCACCTGGTCGCGGGCCTCGCGATGGCCGCTGGCGACGGCCCGCCAGGCCTCGATCGACGCGTCCTGGGTCTTGGCCGTCAGCTGCCAGCGGCCGGTGTGGTCATGGAGGTAGGACGCGTACGGCACCATGCAGACCGCGAGCGGCAGCGCGAACGCCGCCAGCGGTGGGACCGCCGCCGTCCAGCGCCGGACGCCGGCGACCTCCCGGCGGCGCGCTCCCGCCAGGCGGCGACCGCCAGCGCCACGGCCATCGGGACGCCCAGCAGCAGACCCTCGGGTCGGGCCAGGTAGGCCAGCCCGATGCCGAGCCCGGCGCCCGCAGCCGCGGCCAGGGCCCGCACCGACAGCGGGCGCGCCCCCTCCCGGGCACCGCCGGCGTCGCACGCCACCACCGTGAGCCAGAGCGCCGTGACCGCCAGCAGCGTGTACTCGGCCTCGCTGCCGGCGCCGCGTGCCGCCGGGGTGGTGGCCAGACCGGGGGCGAGTGCGGCCACCCAGGCCGCGGCGACGCCGCCCCTCGGCCCCCCGACCCGCCGGCCGAGCAGCGCGACCGGCACCAGCAGGAGCGTGCCGGTCAGCCAGGTCAGGACGACGGTGCCGGTGTGGGGGTCGTCGAACACCTTGTCGGCCGCGCCGAGCAGCGCCGGCACCAGCGGCGGGAAGTGCAGCTCGGGACGCCCGAACTTTCCGAAGCCGTGGCCCTCGACCAGCGAGATCCCCGACGCCAGGTACGCCGTCTCGTCGGTCGCCGGGGCGTCATCGGTGGCCCCGATCGCCAGGCGCAGCGCCAGGCCCACGACCATCGCCGCGGCCACGCCCAGCCAGAAGCGGCGGTTCGCCGACCACCGGCAGCGCCCGCGCGGCCGGCGTCGCGGGCGGGGGCGCGGGCTCACCGGCGGTGGTCTCGCGCAACGGTGCCTGAACCCCGGCCATACGGGTCGAAGCTACCCGACCGTGGTCACGACACCGGCGCAGGACGGTTGCAGTCGTTTCTGTCATCGGCCAGATCGAGATCGGGTGCGCGGAACACGACGATGTCCGGCGACGACACCGAAAACGACGACGCGGACGTCGCCCAGCAGGCTGGTCACGAGCGGGTCGAGGTTGTCGACGACCGCGTCCAGCTCGGCGTCTTCACCCGGGCGACCACCCCGACTGTCGCCGAGTGGCTCGGGCCCGAGATCGAGCGGATCATGCTGCAGCTCGCCCCGCCGCCGGCTCCGGGCTGATCCTGCGGATCGGTGCCAGACTTCCGGGGGAGGCTTGCATCATGATCCCCACCGCCCCGTTCGGCCGCACCGGCCACGACAGCACCCGGGTCATCTTCGGCGCCGCCGCCCTCGGCTCGATGCGCCAGGAGCGCGCTGACGAGGTGCTCGACCAGATCCTGGGCCACGGCATCAACCACATCGACACGGCGGCCATGTACGGCGAGTCCGAGCTCCGGATCGGCCCGTGGATGGCCAAGCACCGCGACCGCTTCTTCCTCGCCACCAAGACCCACGACCGCACCGGCGACGCCGCCCGGGCGTCGCTCGAACGGTCGCTGACCCGGATGCAGACCGACCGGGTCGACCTCATCCAGCTCCACAACCTGGTCGAGCCCGACGAGTGGGAGGTGGCCCACGGGCCCGGCGGAGCCGTCGAGGCGCTGGAGCGGGCCCACGACGAGGGACTGGTGCGCTTCGTCGGCGTCACCGGCCACGGCAACCGCATCGCCCGCATGCACCTGCGCAGCCTCGAACGCCACCCGTTCGACTCGGTGCTGCTGCCCTACAGCTACGCCGGCACCCGCGACGACGGCTACCGGGCCGACCTCGAGGAGCTGCTCGGGGTGTGCGCCGAGCGCGGCGTGGCGGTCCAGACGATCAAGTCGGTGGCCCGGCGGCGCTGGCGGCACGACCACGACGGCCCCCGCCACAGCTGGTACGAGCCGCTGGACGATCCCGACGCGGTCGGCCGCGCCGTGCGCTGGGTGCTCGGCAACCCGCAGGTGTTCCTCAACACCAGCAGCGACGCCGGGATGCTGCCGCTCACATGCGCCGCGGCCTCGGCCGGCGACGCCACCGCCCGCCCGTCCGATGCCGAGATGGACGCCGACGTCGCCCGCCTCGGCGTCGAGCCGCTGTTCGACGGCAGCGAGCTGGAACGGATCTGACCCTCGGCACGCGGCCCCAGGCGGCCGCCGATCGGGAGCCGACTCAGGGCACCTCAGCCGAACCGCAGGACGTCGGGGTCCGGCGGCTCGGCGTAGAGGCGCTCGGCCGCCGCGGCCCGCCGCTCCAGGGCCGCCCGCTGGTTGATGTAGCCCTTGTCGGTGATCTCGTGGCCGTCGATCGACGGCGGCTCGGTCAACACGAGGGCGCGGGTGATGCGGGCCGACGACTCGGGGTGGGCGGCGTTGTGCTTCTCCACGGCCTCCCGCACGGCTCCGGCGTCGCCGGCCGGCGTCAGCCACACGAGCGCGCCCAGGGCGGGCCGGTCGGGCCCCGCGATCACCGCGTCGGCGATGGCGCCCCCGCCGGCGCCGACGAGGCCGGTGCGCACCGCGCCCGTGCTGACCCAGGTGCCGGTGGCGAGCTTGAAGTCCTCGGCCACCCGGCCGTCGAACACGACCCCGCGCTCGGGCCGGTCCGGGTCGAGGAACCGCCCGGCGTCGCCCATGGCGTAGAAGCCCTCGCCGTCGAAGCTGGCGGTGGTCCGTTCGGGGTCGCCGACGTAGCCGGGCGTGACGTTGGGCCCGGCGACGCGCATCTCCAGCTTGCGGCCGTCGGGCACCAGCTTCAGCGTCACGCCCGGGACGGGGACGCCGATGCAGCCGGGACCCTCCAGCGGGAAGTGGGCGGTCGTGGCGAGCGGGGCGGTCTCGGTCGATCCCCACGCGGCGGTGAGCGGCACCGGCCGGCCCAGGGTGCGCCGGGCGACCGCGTCGAGCCGGTCCCACAGGTCGCGGGGCAGGGCGGCGGCCGCATACATGACGAACCGGAGCCGGGCGAAGAAGCGCTCGGCCAGGCCGGCGTCGGACTCCAGGTGGGGGAGCAGCGCCGCGAACCCCGCCGGCACGTTGAAGTACACGGTGGGCGAGACGTCGCGCAGGTTGGCGAGCGTGGCGTCGAGCAGGCCGGGGACCGGGCGGCCGGCGTCGACGTACAGCGTTCCACCCGACCACAGGACCAGGCCGAGGTTGTGGCTGCCGCCGAAGGTGTGGCTCCACGGCAGCCAGTCGACCAGCACGACCGGTTCCTCCGCGGTGAACGGCCACACCTGGCGGGCCATCTGCTGGTTGGCGCACAGCATGCCCTCGGTGGTGACGACACCCTTGGGCAGGCCGGTGGAGCCCGACGTGAACAGGATCTTGGCGACCGTGTCCGGACCGGTGCGCTCGATCGCCCGGGCGACGGTCGCCCCCGGCGGGGTGGCGGCCAGGACCGCCAGGTCGTCGACCACCGCGGCCTCCGGCGCGATCCCGGCGACGGCGTCCGAGCGCGCCGGCGAAGGGGGCCCGCTCGGCCACGAACACGAGCCCGGGGCGGGTGGTCGCCACGACGTGGCGGAGCTTGGCGTGGTCGCGGCTCTGCAGCGAGTAGGCCACCGACACCGGCACCAGCGGCACCCCGGCGGCGTGACAGCCGAGCAACAGGAGCCCGTGGTCGACGCCGTTGCCGGACAGGACCATCGCCGGCCGGTCGGGCCCGAGGCCCCGATCGAGCAGCGCCTGCCCGACGGACCGGGCCGTTTCCCACGCGTCGCCCCAGGTAACGGCCCGCCAGTGTCCCGCCGGCGCCCGCTCGGCGAGGACCGGTGCATCCGGCCGGGACGCGGCCCAGCGGCGCACGACCCGGGCCACGCTGCGCTCTGGCGGGTCGAGCGGCGTCCGCGACCGCAGCAGCCAGCACCCGTCGCCCCGGTGCTCCGCGGCGATGTCGGGCTCGGCGAACACCAGCGCTCCCCCCACAACGACGTTCTACACATGCCGTGACGGTCGGCACAAGACGTCGTTACTGCCCGCCGTGGATGGACATTCCGATAATCGACACTAACCTTGACGATGACATCGGTGGATGTGCACCATCGTCCCGTGATCGAGCACCCGCTGCGGCGCCTGTTCGCGCCCCGCTCGATCGCGGTGGTGGGTGCCTCGGCATCGGCGGGCAAGGCCGGCAACGCCATGGTGCGGTCGCTCTCCGGGTTTCCCGGCGCCCTCCACCTCGTCAATCCGCGGGCACCGGAGATCGAGGGCCGCCCCTCGCTGCCCTCGGTGGCGGCGATCGGCGGGCCCGTCGACCTGGCGGTGCTGGTCGTGCCGGCCGAGGCCGCCGCGGCGGCGCTGGAGGACTGCGGTGCTGCCGGCGTGGGTGCGGCGGTCGTGTGCGCGGGCGGGTTCGCCGAGTCCCGCGACGGGCGCAGCCGCCAGGACGAGGCGCTGGCCGTGTGCCGGCGCCACGACATCCGCCTGCTGGGGCCGAACACCTCCGGCTTCGTCCACCCCGCCGCCGGGGTGTTCGCCAACTTCGTCCCCCATGTCACCGGCCTGGAGCCCGGCCCGGTCGCCGTCGTGGCGAGCAGCGGCGGGGTCAACCTCGCCGCTTGCTTCCTCGCCGCCGAGGACGGCCTCGGCGTGCGGCTCGGCGTGGGCCTGGGCAACGCGGCCGACGTCGGCTTCGCCGAGGTGCTCGACTACCTCGCCGGCGACCGGGGCACCCGGGCGGTCGGGATCCACATCGAGGGGGTCGACGACGGCCGCCGCGCTGTGCGAGGCCGTCGCCCGGCTGGCGGCGTCGGCACCGGTCGTGGCGCTGAAGGTCGGGCGGTCGAACATCGACGTTGCCGCCCGCTCGCACACCGGCCGGCTGCTCGGTGACTTCGCGCTGACCCGGGCGGCGCTGCGCCAGGCGGGTGCGGTGCTCGTCGACGATCTGGCCGAGATGGTCGACGCCCTGCGGGCGCTGGCCGTGCGGCGCATGCGGCCCGGGCCGGTGCCCGGGGTCGGGATCGTGACCGCCCAGGCGGGACCTGGCCTCGCGGTCGCCGACACCCTGCAGAGCGCACGGGTGGAACTGCCCGGCCTGACCGGGCCGACGCGCACCGAGCTCGGCCGCCTGCTGCCACCGCTCACCTGGCAGGACAACCCGGTCGACACCGGCCGGCCCACGGACACGTTCGGCCAGGTGCTGGCCCTCGTGGCCGGCGACAAGAAGATCGACGGCCTCGTGGTGTACGCGCTGGAGGAGCGCGACGCCGTCGATCCGGTCGCCGCCCTGCGGACCCCGGGCGTGGCCGGCGCCCTGCCGATCGTCTTCGGTAGCGGCGGGCCCCGTGAGATCATCGACCTCCGCCACCGCGAGCTGGCCGCGCTGGGCGTACCCCTCTACCGCACGCCCGAGCGGGCCGCCCGGGCGATGCGGGCGCTGGTCGACGACGCCCGGGTCGCGCCATCGGTCCGGCGCCGGGGCCGGCCCGATGGCTCCGCCCGGCGCCGGCGCGGGTCGGGTGCTGCCTGCGGGCGACGGTCCGCTCGACGAGCACGAGGCCAAGACCGCGCTGGAGGCGCTGGGCGTCACCTGCCCGCGGCGCCGCGCCTGCGCCGGCCGGGAGGCCGCTCACGCCGCCCTCGACGAGCTGGGACCACCGGTGGTGGTGAAGGTGCTGGACCCTGGGGTCGAGCACAAGGCGGCCGTCGGCGGCGTCCAGCGCGGCGTCTACGAACACGCGGCGCTGGACGCGGCCATCGAGGCGATCGACGCGGGCGCCGCGTGCGGCCGCTACCTGGTCGAGGCCGAGCTCGCCCCCGGGCCGGACCTGCTGGTGGGCGGCATCCGCGACCGGACGTTCGGCCCGGTGGTGGTGGTGGGGTGGGGCGGGACCGGGGTCGAGCGCTTCGGTCGCCCCGCACTGCGGCTGGTGCCGCTCACCGCGGCCGACGTCGAGGAGCTGGTTGCCGAGGTCGATGCCGGGTTGCCCGCGGCCGCCCTGGCGCCGGTGGTGCAGGCGGTGGCGGCGCTGCTGTCCGAGCCGGGGGTCGCCGAGGTCGATGTCAACCCGGTGCGGCTCACACCGTGGGGCCCGCTCGCGCTGGATGCGCTCGTGGTGCGGCGCTGACGGTCAGTACGACCCGGTATCGGTGCGGCGCTCGGCCGCCCGGGGCCCGAACGGCGACGAGTCGAGCCAGGCGCCGGCCCGCAGGCCCCGGCGGGCGACGGCGGCGTTGAGCCGCCGGCGCAGGCGGGTGCGCCATCCGCTGGCCGACATGTGCCGCAGCGCCAGCCCCGCCGCGTCGCGGTTGTACAGGGCGGCCTCCCGGCGGGTGGCGGCGAACCGGGCGACCGCCGCCGGTCCCGGGCCCTCGCCCGCGGGGTCGTCGAGCCCCGCCCGCACCGCGCCGGCGGCGACCAGGGCGTCGGGGATGCCCGAGTTGAGGCCCCGGGCGCCGAACGGGGCGAACAGGTGGGCCGCCTCGCCCACCAGCAGCACGCGGCCGGCCGGGTCGACGAACGACGACGCCACGACCTGGCGGAAGCGGTAGGTCGACACCCACGTCACCCGGTCGGCGTAGCGCTCGGGCAGGACCCGGGCGATCCAGCGGGCCACGCCCTCGGGGTCGGAGAACGGCTCGGGGTCATCGTCGGGGCGGAGCTGGAGATCGGCCCGGATGCCGCCCGCGAACGGGACCAGCAGCACGTTGCGGCCCTCCACGGCCGGGTGCTCGTAGTAGTAGACCCGCTCGGGCACCATCGGGTGGTCGGGGTCGTCGGCCACGTCGACGATGACGAACGAACGGTCGACGCGGGGTCCCTCCAGCTCGATCCCCACCGCGGCCCGCACGGCCGAACGGGCCCCGTCGGCCCCGATCACGTAGCGGGCCCGCCAGGTCTCGCCGGCCGCCGTCGTCAGCGCCACGGCGCCGCCGGGCTCGACCGCCACCCCGCCGACCTCCTGACCCCAGGCGAACGTGACGCCGGCGTCCTTGGCCGCGTCGAACAGGATGCCCTCGATGGCGACCTGCGACAGGTTGGTCGAGTGCGGCAGTCGGTGGGGCGCCGGCGGGGGATAGGTCCGCTCGTAGACGAGGTCTTCGCCCCAGAAGGTGCGCTTGGTCGTCCACACGAGCCCGTTGCGGGCCAGCTCCCACCCCAGCCCGGCCCGGATCGACTCGAGGTGCTCCAGCGACTCGCGGTGGACGAAGATCGCCCGGCTGCCGGGACGCGAGCGCCCCGCGGCCTCGCCCTCCAGCACGGTGACCGGGATGTCGTGGGCCCGCAGCGCCAGGGCGGCGGCGAGCCCGACCGGACCCGCGCCGACCACCAGCGCGGGACGGACGTCGGCCATGCGGAGATTCTGCCCGCGCCGGCGGTGCTCAGCAGGTGTCCGGAAAGGCGTCGCGATCGGCGTCACCGACAGTGTGGAGCACCGTACCGCCGGTGTCGATCGCGCCGGTGTGGTCGTGCGCGACGATCAGGACGCCCAGCTACAGGCCGATCCCCGGGAAGATCTTGACGACCTACGACCTTCACGCCCACTGCCTGCTGCCCGGCGTGCGTCCCCTGGTGGCGGACGCGCCCGGCCTGGCGGAGGAGAACCGGCGCCACGCCGAGGCGATGGGGCCGGAGTCGACCGCGTACAACGCGACGGTCGTCGCGGACTGGGTCCCCGGGCTGGCAGACCTCGACGTCCGGCTGGCGGCGATGGACCGGATGCGCCTCGACGTGCAGGTGGTCAGCCCATCGCCGAGCGAGTACCACTACTGGGCCGGGCGCGAGGCAGCGGCCGACATCGTCGCCGCGGTGAACGAGGGCGTGGCCGACCTGTGCGCCCGCCGCCGGGACCGGCTGGTGGGGCTGGGCAGTGTCGCTCTCCAGCATCCCGACCTGGCAGCCGACCAGCTCCGCCACGCGGTTGCCCGGGGTCTCGCCGGCGCCATCGTCGGCACCCGGGCCGGGGAGCGGGACTTCTCCGACCCGGCCTACGAGCCGCTGTGGGCGGCGGCCGAGGAGTCGGGCGCGGTGCTGTTCCTCCACCCCTGGGGCTGCACCCTCGGGCCCCGGCTGGCCCGGTCGTACCTGTTCAACGTGGTCGGCAACCCGGCCGAGACCACGCTGGCCCTGTCGCATCTCATCTTCGGCGGCGTGCTCGACCGCCACCCCGCGCTGCGGGTCGTCGCCGCCCACGGCGGCGGCTACCTGCCGACGTACCCGGGGCGGTCGGATCACGCCCATCGGATGCGCGACGACGCCCGCTCGTGCGCGGCGCCGCCGTCGGCCTACCTGCGCCGTCTGTGGTTCGACAGCATCGTGTACGACCCGACCGGGCTGCGGCACCTGATCGAGCGGGTCGGCGCCGACCGGGTCGTGCTCGGCACCGACTTCCCGTTCGACATGGGGCTCGACGACCCCGTCGGCCTTCTCGACGCCGTCGAGGGCCTGGTCGCGGAGGAGCGGGCGGCGGTCGCCGGGGCCAACGCCGAGGCGCTGCTGTCGGCTACCGCAGCAGGGCGTGCGACAGGGCGACCAGCGGAGCCACCAGCGCCAACTCGAACATGATCGCGATGTAGACGAACGCCGCCAGGCAGCCGAACAGGCACACGAACAGCACCAGCATCACGGCCAGCAGCACCAGGCCCACCACCCAACCGAGCGCCCCGAGCAGCAGGCCCGGCCGCCAGGGGCGGCGGCGATCCGGACGGGCCACCGTGGCGCCCATGGCCTCCAGCCGATCGAGCCGGTTCCGCAGCGGCGGGAGGAAGCTGGCGAGCTCGCCGCCGACGGGCAGCCCGTCGTTCCCGTCCGCCTCGTCCAGGGCGGCCAGCTCGCGCCGGTAGTCGGACGTGGCCGCCAGCGCTTCCCGGTTGCGGCGGGCGAACGACCCAGCCGCGACTCGCTGGCGGCCCGCCCCGACGCCCAGATCTCGTCCCGGCGCTGCTCCATGCGCCGCTGGGCCCGCTCCCGCCCGACCTCGGGCCCGATCGCGAACAGGTGGGTCCACGGCCCCGGCGGGACGCGGGCGCCGTGCGCCTGCAGGTGTTCGAGCGCCCGCGCCAGAGCGTCGGGATCGCGGGTCAGCTCGACCGCGGTGGCGTCGGCGCCGCAGCGCCAGGCGCCAGGCTGCGCCACAGGACCCGCCCGGGTCGGACGGCTGAACGGTGCGGCCAGCACCGCCCCGACGACGTCAACACCTGGAACACCGAGGCGAGCACGAGCGCCATCCGCAGGTCGCCGTTCACGATCACGGCCAGCATGTCGGCGACGATCGCCCCGGTGGGCGCCCGGCCCAGGTCGTCGAGCAGGCCGCGGGGCACGATGATCGTGGCGTCGTCCTTGCTGCGGCCGACCACCGCGGCGTTGGGCGCGGGGGCGTCGAGCACCAGCACCCGGGGCGGCGGCACGCCGGCCGCGATCGCCATCTCCTCGACGAGGTTGACGAGCTGGCGCTCCTCCAGGTCGCCGGGCCGCGGCGGGCGGGCCCCGGTCGCCGAGCGCGACCGCCCCCGCGCCGGCCCGCAGGAACAGCCAGCGCACGCACAGCCACACGACCAGCATCGCCACGATGCCTGGCACGATCGCGAGCACCGCCACGAGCACGAGGTCCCCGGTGTGCTCGTCGAGGACGGGGCCCATCTCGGCGGTCTCGCCGTCGAGCTCGGCCCGGCGGTTGGCTTCCGACACGTCGTCACCAAGGTCGCGCAGGTCCTCGAGCGGGTCGGGCATCGGCACCACGAGGTTGACCAGGTCCATGGTCACGAGGCCGACGGCGGCGGCGAACGGCGACACGATCACGCTGAGCGGCACGCCGAGCAGCAGCACGGCCGCGGCGGACAGGACCGAGAACCGCCAGCCCGACCGCCGGTGTCGCCGCTGGGCGTCGTAGAACGACTCGCGCTCCGTCCGTGCCATGCCCGGCGACAGGATCGCACACGCGGGCGATGAGTCCGGGCGCGGCGGGCAGTCTGTATCCGGAATCGCGACGAGGGAGGTGCGCCGTGCTGGTGCGCGCAGGAGGATTGTCCACGGCCCGGCTGCAACGGCTGGCGACGGTCGTGGCCGGCCACGTCGAGCGGGGCGACGTGCCCGGGCTGGCGTGGGTGATCTCGCGCCGGGCCGAGGTGCACGGCGGCGCGGTCGGCACGTTCGAGCCGGACGGCGGCGGCGCGGAGATCGCCCGCGACACGATCTTCCGCATCTCGTCCACGAGCAAGCCGATCACCGCGGTCGCCGTGATGATCCTGGTGGAGGACTGCCGGCTGCGGCTCGACGACCCCGTCGACGGCCTGCTCCCCGAGCTGGCCGACCGCCGGGTGCTGGTCCGGCCGGACGGCCCGCTGGACGAGACGGTCCCCGCCGAGCGGCCGATCACGGTGCGGGACCTGCTCACGTTCCGCATGGGCCTCGGCTTCGACTTCGCCGCCTTCGGGGCCCAGCCGGTGATCGCCGCCGCCGCCGACCTGGAGCTGGGCGTCGGCCCGCCGGCCCCGGCCGGAACCCCCGCCCCCGACGAGTGGATCCGCCGGCTCGGGACGCTCCCGCTCATGGCGCAGCCGGGCGAGCGCTGGCTCTACCACGTCAGCGCCCAGGTGCTCGGCGTCCTGGTCGCCCGGGCGGCTGGCCAGCCGCTCGACCAGTTCCTCGCCGAGCGGCTGTTCGGGCCGCTGGGCATGGCCGACACGGGCTTCTCGGTGCCGGCCGACGCGCGCGACCGCTTCGGGCCGCTCTACGCGACCGACCCCGGCACCGGCGAGCGGGCGACCTACGACGTCCCCGAGGGCCAGTGGTCCACGCCGCCGGCGTTCCCCAACGGCGCCGACGGGATGGTGTCGACGGTCGACGACCTGCTGGCGTTCGCGTCGATGCTCGACGCCGGCGGCGTGCACCAGGGTGAGCGCATCCTGTCCCGTCCCACGGTCGAGACGATGACGACCGACCAGCTCACCCCGGCGCAACGGTCCGCGGGCCCCGAGCCCACCGGCGCACAGGGCTGGGGCCTCGGCCTGGCGGTGCGCGCCCGGCGCGACGGCGTGGCCGGCAGCGTCGGCACCTACGGCTGGAGCGGCGGCCTCGGCACGACCTGGATCAACGACCCGGCCGAGGAGCTGATCGCGCTCCTGTGCGTCAACCGGGCCTGGACGCGGCCCTGGCCGCCGCCGGAGGTCAGCCAGGACTTCCTGACCTGCGCCTACGCCGCGATCGACGACTGATCCTCCCCGGGGGTGACGATCGCTCGCGGCGGGCGGGCGGTATGGTCGCGGCAGAGCGGCGGCGCCACCCCGGTGCCGTGGGGGTATCGAGCGGCGGAGGTGCTCGATGCGGACGGCTCTGGGACTGGCGGTCGTGTGCGCCGCGCTCGCAGGCGGGTGCGCGGGCGGCGGTGGCGACCGGCCGGGCGGCGATGCTGCGCGAGTGGAGGAGGCGGCCGGCACGGACGGGCAGGGCTCGTACCCGACGGCGTGCCCGACCGCCGATGACGTGGGCGGCCGGGTCGGCATCGCGCTCGAGCTGGAGCACAACGGCTTCGTCCTCGGCGACGCCGAGCTGCTCTGCTCGTACGAGGACGGGGAGGGTCGGGTGTGGTCGGCGTCGCGGTCGCGCAACGAGGACGTCGAGCAGGCCCGGGTCGAGTTCGACAACGGCGTGCTCCCCGACGGCGACGCGCCCGGCAGCGAGGAGGACCGGTGGCGGTCCCGGGACCTCGACCTCGGCGACGAGGCGTTCGTCGACAGCTTCGCCGATCCCACCGACGCCGGCGGCTACGAGATCTTCGGCCGGGCGCGGGTGCGAGTCGGCGTGCGGGTGTGCAACTTCGAGGGCGCCGTCGACGCGCCGGGCACCGCGCCGCCCGCCCCGTTCGAGGACGCGGCCGTCCACGTGGTCTCGACGCTGTGCGGTCTCGGGGAGGCGCCGTCGGGCGCGGACGAGACCCCGGCGAGCGGCGACCCGGCGGCCGGCACCGGCTGCCCGGCCGCTGCCGACCTGGGCGATCGCCTGGGCCAGGACGTGGGGCTCGAGGGCGTGGACGACGACGTGCTCATGTCGTTCTTCTGCACGTACGACGGGCCCGGCGACGGGGTGTTCACCGGCGTGCGGGCCATGTGGTTCGACGAGTACGACCCCGTGGGAGCGGCGGGCCGCTACGAGTTCGACACGGTCGACGCGGACGACTCCCCCGAGCGGCGCGAGGGCGTGACCACGACCCCGCTCGACCTCGGGGACGCCGCCCAGCTCGACGTCACCGCGTACGAAGACGACGACGGCGGCTACAACATCACGGCCCTGGCGGCGGTCCTGGTCGGCAGCCGGGTGTGCGAGGCCGAGGCCACAGGCACATCCGGCGAGGCGACGCTCGCGCCGGCGGCCGCGGACGCGCTCGTCTGGCTGATCACGGCCCTCTGCGGGCTGTGAGCCCACCTCAGGCGTAGCGCCCGGCGAGTCGGGCCCGGGTCGGCCGGGTGGCCTCGGTGAACGCCACCAGCTCGTGCGCCAGCCGGTCGAGCCGTTGGAGGATCTCGGCGTCGGCTACCCGTCCGTCGGCGTCGTAGTCGCCCATCGCGGCGACCACCTGGGTTGGCAGCGCCAGCGCCAGCACGCCCCGGAGCGTCAGCCGGACGTGGTCGAGGGCCTGCGGGTTGCGCACGCGCCCGCCGTGGCCGACGAGCGACGCCGGCTTGTACAGGAACTGGGCGATCGCCAGGTGGTCGAGCAGGTTCTTCAGGGCCCCCGACTCGGCCGCGTGGTAGACGGGCGTGCCCAGCACGAAGGCGTCGGCGGCGTCGGCCGCGGCGACCAGGCGCCGGACGTCGGGTTCCGGGTGGGTGCGGGGTCGCGGTGGTGGGCGGGGTCGGCCAGCGGCAGCACCGGGTCGGCGACATCCCAGCGCGCCACCGTGGCGCCGGCGGCGGTCAGCGCCTCGGCGGCGGCGTCGCACCCCGCCCGGGTGAACGACCCGGCCCGCCGGCTGCCCGCGACCACCAGGACGGCGACGGGTTCGGCCACGCGGTCAGGCGGACGACGACCGGCGCCGGGCGTCGTCCGTCGTCAGATAGCGGGCCCGGCGGGCGAGGTCCGGCGCGTCGCGCGGCCAGGATCTGCTGGAACCGCACCTCGGCGATCGGGCCGAGCGCGTCGTAGACCCGCGCGAAGATCCGCTGGGCGCCTCGGCGGGGCCAGCCGCCGGGCAGGGCGTCCTCGGGCAGCTCGGGGTCGAGCCCGGGGAACTGGCGCCAGGCGTCCATCACCCGGGTCCGCGCGACCAGCGCCTCGGCGCCGCCGACCTCGCCCTGCAACACCCGGTCGAGCAGCGGCTCGAAGGCGGCGACGAAGGCCTCGTACTCGCCCCGCAGGGCGTCGAGGTCCCAGGCGCCGAGCGGGTGGCCGCCGTCGAGCGCCCGCACCACCCGCGACGACAGCACGGTGGCGCTGGCGACGCCGAGGTCGCCCAGGAGCGCCGCGGCCTCGTCGCCCGACGCCCGGGGCGAGACCCACACGCCGTCGTACATCGGCCCGAACCCGAGCCACCGCAGCCGGGTGCGGAGCACGTGGCGCAGGTCCCGCTGCTCCTCGGGCACCGAGAAGATCACCACTACCCACGAGCCGTCCCACGGCCGGTCGACCACGCCGAACGACATGATCCGGCTCAGGCCCTCGTCGAGCACGCGCTCGGCCCGCGGGAGTCAGACGCGTAGAAGGTGTGCCGGCCGGACTTGGACGAGTCGAGCAGCCCGCGACGGGCCAGGCGGCTGAGGGCGGCCCGGGCGCTGGTCGACGTGATGTCGAACTCGCCGGCCAGCGCCACGAGCCCCGCGGAGGGCAGGTGCTCGCGGCGCCCGAACCAGTAGTCGCCGAGGAGCGTGACGAGGAGATGCTGCGGGTTCGCGCCCGTCTGCATGCGTGGCAGGTTGACCTCGTCCCCCAGCTCGGTGAGCGTCATGCCCGACCACAGTACTGGGCGCGAACCTGCTGGACAGGTGGCCTGCCCGACAGACACAGGAAGTGTCATACTTACCGGGTGACGACCACCGACGACGAGGTGGCGCTCCGGCAGCTCTACGCCGACTTCGCCACCCAGGGGCTGATGCCGCTCTGGACCGTGCGGGGCGACCTGATGCCCGCCGCCCCGCGGCCCGCGGCCGTGCCGCACGTGTGGCGCTGGGCCGACGTCCGCCCGCTGGCTGCCCGGTCCGGCGACCTGGTGCCGGTGGGCCGGGGCGGCGAGCGCCGCGCCATCGCGTACGCCAACCCCGGCTGCGGCGGCGAGCCCTACACCACCCCGACGCTGTGGGCCGCGGTCCAGTACCTCGGGCCCCGCGAGGTCGCGCCCGCCCACCGCCACAGCCAGAGCGCGTTCCGGTTCGTCCTCGAGGGCGAGGGCACCTGGACGGTGGTCGACGGCGACCCGGTGGCCATGCGGGAGGGCGACCTGCTGCTCACCGCCGGGTGGCGCTGGCACGAGCACCACAACACCGCGGACGTATCGATGGCGTGGCTGGACGGGCTCGACATCCCGCTCGTCACCGCGCTCGACGCCGGCTTCTTCCAGTTCGGGCCCGACGAGATCACCGATCGTTCGACGCCGCACCTATCGTGCAACGAGCGCCTGTGGGGCCATGCCGGCCTGCGGCCGATCGGGGCGCCCGTGCCCCGCACCTCGCCGCTGATGGCCTACCGCTGGGAGCACACCGACGCCGCCCTGCGCGAGCAGCTGGCGCTCGACGCCGAGGGCCGGGCCGGCGCGGTCGGACCCGGGCATGCCGCGGTCCGCTACACCAATCCGGCGACCGGCGGCGATGCGCTGGTCACGCTGCGCATGGAGATGCACCGCCTCGCCCCGGAAGCGGCCGCGGCCGGGGGCCGCCGGGTGGGCTCGTCCGTGTGGCAGGTGTTCGCCGGCGAGGGCACGGTGCGGCTCGACGGCCGCGAGCGTCGCGGTCGGGCGCGGTGACGTCGTGGCCGTGCCATCGTGGTGCCCGGTCGGCGCCGCCGCCGGCGACGAGGGGCTCGACGTTTTCGTGTTCTCCGACGCCCCGGTGGTCGAGGCGCTCGGCTTGACGGCACCGGAGGGAGTGGACGCGTGAAGCTGGCGACGATCCGGGACGGCGGCGCGACCGTCGCCGTCCGCATCGACGGCGACGAGGCGGTCGAGCTGGGTGCGGACGACGTCGGCGCCGTCCTGCGCCGCGACGGCTGGCGGACGTGGGCGGAGGCGGCGGACGGGCCGCGGCGGCCGGTCGCCGACCTCGACTACGCCCCGCTGGTGCCCCGGCCCGACAAGATCGTCTGCGTCGGGCTCAACTACCGCACCCACATCCTCGAGACGGGCCGCGAGCCGCCCGAGCACCCGACGCTGTTCGCGAAGTACCGCAGCAGCCTGATCGGCGCGCACGACGAGATCGTGCTGCCGGCGGTCAGCGACCGGGTCGACTGGGAGGCCGAGCTGGCGGTCGTGATCGGCGCCCCGGCGCGCCACGTCCCGGAGGACGCGGCGCCGGCGGCCATCGCCGGCTACTCGGTGCTCAACGACGTGTCCGTGCGGGACTACCAAAACCGCACGCTCCAGTGGCTCCAGGGCAAGACGTTCGAGGCGTCGACCCCGGTCGGCCCGTGGCTGGTGACGGCCGACGAGTCCCCGGGCCCGTCCCGCGAGATCGCCTGCGAGGTCGGCGGCGAGACGATGCAGAAGGCCGACACGGCCGACCTGGTGTTCGGCCCGGCCACGCTGGTGGCGTACATCTCGGCGATCCTGACCCTGGAACCGGGCGACATCATCGCCACCGGCACCCCGGGCGGCGTCGGCGCGGCCCGCACGCCCCCGAGGTTCCTGACCGAGGGAGACGTGGTCGTCACCCGCGTCGCCGGGGTCGGGGAGTGCCGCAACCGGTGCCGCAAAGAGCGTCTGGGGTGACCCCGGACGCCGACCTGCTCGACCAGTTCCGCCGGGGCGAGGAGTTCGTGCTGGCCCAGGTGGCTGCCCTGGACGACGAGGCGCTGACGGGGCCGTGCCGCCTGGAGGGCTGGTCGGGGCTGCATCTGGTCAGCCACCTCGCCCGCAACGCCGACGCGCTGATCAACCTGCTGGTGTGGGCCCAGTCGGGCGTGGAGACCCCGATGTACCGCCCGGCGGAGCTACGGGCCACGGACATCGACGCGGGCGCCACCCGCCCCCCGGCGGTGGTCCGGGGGGACGCGGCGGCGGCGTCGACCCGGCTGCTGGCGGTGGCGGACATGCTGCCGGAGGCGGCGTGGTCGGGCCCGGTCCGGACGGCCAGGGGCCGACCGATCGAGGCCGGCGAGGTCCCGTGGATGCGGGTCCGCGAGAGCTGGGTCCACAGCGTGGACCTGGGGGCAGGGGCCGGCTTCGGCGACCTCCCGCCGGGGGTGGTCGCCCGACTGCTGGACGAGGTCGCGGACGGCCTCGCCGATCGGGAGGACTGCCCGCCGCTGGTCCTCCGCCCGGGCGACGGCGGCGCCGGGCGCCGCATCGGCGGCGCGGGCGACCCGGCCGAGGTGACCGGGCCGGCGCCGGCCGTCCTGGCGTGGCTCATCGGCCGCAGCGACGGCGCCGACCTGGGTGCCACGACCCCGGGTGGCCGGCCCCCGCCGGTCCCCGCCTGGCTCTGACCGAGCCGAGCCCTCGGAGCCGCCACCCGCGACGTTGACACTGTGTTACTCGCAGTGATCGCGCCGACTCCACGCGTGGGGCCGCGCGAATGGCTACGCTCGCTTGAGTTCGTGGCGGAAGCAGCATCCAGGGTGGGATACGAAGGGCGTGGCCGATGCGAGCGAACGACGACGAGATGGTCCTCGGGTTCCCGCTGCCGCACGGCCGAGGTCAAATCCCGATCGGTACTTGGGGCGAGGCGTGGTGCCAAGGGAGGATCGATGGAGTTGCGGTCAACGGTCGACGCACTGGCCACGCAGGCCGGGCTCGACCCGCCACTGTGGGCGGAACACCTGCGTGACGTCGAGGACGAGCTCCGGCACGAGCTGAGCAAGCATCCCGACACCCGGGCCGCCGCGATCGACTACTACGGCCTCCACGCGGTGGAGGCGGCGATGCTGCGCAACGCACTGATCGGCGAGCCGAACGGGCGGCCGCTGGTCGACGCCCCGGCGTTCTTCACCGCCCAGGAGCTGTTCGCCTGCTCGCCGCCGACCGAGTGCTGGGGCCGGGTCCTCAAGGCCAGCACGATGCAAGACGTGATGCCGCTGTGGGGGGACATGCAGAAGGCGTTCGGGGCCGGCGACGCCCCGTTGGCCGACCGGTTCGCGCAGCCTGCCAACGCCGTGGACCTCTACGAGGCGGTGCGGGCCCGCTACCTGGCGGCACCGACGTTCGGCCGCTACCGGCGCATGGCGGTCGACCCGGCACTGATCGTGCGCGCCGGCCTGTGGATGCTGAAGGCGGCCACGATCCTGGCCGCCGAGACCCGGGCGAGCGGGCTGTCGGCCGGCGACGGCGAGCTGATGGTGGGCGAGTACCTCAGCCTGGTGCGCCAGCGGGCCGCCTAGCGCTGACCACGGGCCGCGGGCGGCCGCTGCCGCCGTGGGCGCTGGCGCGGGCGGCGGCGGCGAAGCGCGCGGGCGTGACCGACGTGTGCCGGCGGAAGTGCCGGGTGAGGTGGGCCTGGTCGTAGAACCCCACCGCGGCGGCGACCGCGGCGGGCGGCTCACCGGCCAGGAGCCGGTGCCGGGCGGCGTCGATCCGCCGGCCGATGACGTAGGCGTGCGGGCTGACCCCGAACGCCCGGGTGAAGCTGCGCACCAGGTGCGGCGGCGAGCGCCCGAGGACGGCGCCGGCGTCGCGCAGCGTGATCGGCTCGACGGTGTGCTCGTCGAGCAACTGCCGCAGCTGGTGGGCGATGCCTCGCTCGCCGCGGCCGTCCGTGACCCGCCCGGGCGCGAGGTGGGCGGCGAGACGGACGCCGACGAGCGCCAGCCGCCCCTCGGCGTCGAGCGGATCGTCCCGGGCGACCAGCGTGTCGTGCAGCCCGGCGATGGCGGCCCGTAGCGGCGGGTCGGCGATGGTCGTGTGATCGACCGCCGCGCCGACGAGCCCCTCGGGCAGGAAGTCGCCGTCGAGGTACAGGTTGCGCTTGCGGAACGCCCCGCTGGTCGCCGCCGGCCGCCCGTCGTGCACGACGCCTGGCGGCAGGATCGTCACCGTCGGCCGGGCGGCGCCGCAGTCGCGCGTGTCGAGGTGGTACCGGATGGCGCCGTCGTCGACGATCAGCACGGTCCAGGTGTCGTGGGCGTGCGGCGGGTAGGCGTAGTCGACGATCCGGGCGTGGAACACCTCTGCCAGCCCCGGGACGCCCGGATCCCAGGCGTCGACGCGGCACCGGCGAGGCATGTCCTGCTCGGCGTCCACATCAAGAACGTACAAGAACGGGGCGGGCGGCTCGCCGGAGTATCGCGGCCATGAACGAACCCAAGGAACCGGTCAACCTGCACGCGGCCCTGGCGACGATCGGCGAGGTCTACAGCCCGAGGATCGTCGCCCGGGTCAACGACTACGACGTCCGCATCGCCCGCACCGAGGGCGACCACGTCTGGCACGTCCACGACGACACGGACGAGTTCTTTCTCGTCCTCGACGGCCGCTTCGACGTCGCCTGGCGCTCGGAGGACGGCACCGAGCACGGGGTCGAGCTGGCGCCGGGCGACACCTTCGTGGTCCCCCGCGGCACGCCCCACCGCCCGTCGTCCCCGGGAGGATCGATCCTCATGTTCGAGCCGGCAGGCACGCCGACGACGGGCGACAGCCACGAGGGCGACATCCCCGACCACGTGCACACGACGACGGGCCGGGAGCTGTAGCCGGACCCGTCCCGCGTCATGCGGGCATCGTCATCGACCGCGGCATCTCGTCGAACAGGTGACCCCGGGCCCGCTTGGACTCGATGTAGGGCACGGCCTCGGGCGCGAAGTCGCCCACGAGCGGCACCCGCGCGACATCGATGCCGTGGCTCGTGAGCCCGGCGACCTTGTCGGGGTTGTTGGTGAGCAACCGCACTGAGTGGAGCCCGAGCCGGGCGAGGATCCGGGCCGCGGCCTCATAGGAGCGCAGGTCGATCTCCCACCCGAGGCCCTCGTAGGCGGCGAAGGTGTCGAGGTCGTCGGCCTGCTGCATGCTGCACACGGTGGCCTTGGCGAAGAGGCCCGCGCCCCGGCCCTCCTGTTCGAGGTAGACCAGCACGCCGGCGCCGTCGTTCCACATCATCGTGAGCGAGGTGTGGAGCTGGGTGGCGCAGTCGCACTCGCACGAGCCCATGACGTCGCCGTACAGGCAACGCGAGTGGACCCGCACCAGGCACCCGTCGGTCGGTTTGCCGATCACGAAGGCGCTGGTCGGCAGGTTGTCGAAGTCCCGATACGACGGGTTTTGCACCACCACGCGGACCGGGCCGCGGTCGGTGACCAAGTGGTGCTCGACGGAAGGAAGGTTAAGCAACGCTGCTCCCCCTGGCTGAGGTGATCTCGACGACTCGGTCGATGTCCGCCCGGCGGGGCATGGAGCTGACGAAGCCCATGTGACCCTGCATGGCGATCATGGCGGCGGCGGCCCAGGACACATCCGAAGCGTCGGGTTCGCCCTGCTTCTCGTGTACGCGCAGCGCCAGCGCGGCGGCGAAGGCGTCCCGGGACGCGGGAAGGTCCGGGTAACTCGACGGGCGGCTCGGCGCCGTCGATGTCATCCGCTCCGACCAGATGCGCGCGTCGAAGTCCTCGGCCAGGCAGACGGCACCCGCGCCGAGCAGCAGGATCTGCGTGGCCAGGTAGCCGGCGTCCGCGTCGCCGGGCACGTCCGGCACCAGCGCCTCCAGATCGGCGCGGGCGCCGATGACGTAGTCGACACGGCGCAGCCGCTCGTGCACGAGTTGGGAGCTGGGGTCCGGCGGCGTGGCGGTGACGATCGTGCGCGGCCGCTGCTCGACCTGGAACGCGGCGGCCAACGCCGCGTCGATGGTCTCGGTCGGGATCTCGAAGGTGACAAGCAGGGCGTCGGTCTGCGTGAGGCGGTCGTGCACCGCGAGGTTCAGCAGGTCGTTGGGGAGCAGGGCGACTTGGACGGAGTTGTCCCACACGACGGTCCCGGTACCCCCGGGGCCGGAGACGAAGATCGCCGTCGTCGAGGTGCGGGCGTGGGGCACGACCTTCACCATGTCGGTCCGGACGCCCTCACCCTCGAGGAAGCGCACGATCTCGGCCCCGGTGCTGTCGTCGCCGACGGCGGCCGCGAGGTGGACGTCCATGCCCAGGCGAGCGGCCGCGACGGCCTGGTTGAGCCCCTTGCCGCCGGGCGCACGTCGGAAGGCCGCGGCATGCACGACGCCACCGGGCGACGGGAAATCGTCCACTGCGTAGATGTGGTCCATCACGGCTGCACCCACGACCACGACCCGAGGGCGGTCGGTCGGAGCGCTCTCGGCGTCGGCCGCTGCCACCTCCAGGGGGGACAGCGTGAGGAGATTGTCGGCCAGCTTGCGGAACGCCTCGACCTCGCCCTCGGAGCGCAGGGCCCGTTCGGTCGGCGCCGGGGGCGGGCGTCCTTCGGCAGTGGCCGCGTGCAGCCGCGCCCAGTTGTCCTCGAGCCAGCGGCGCCGCTGGTGCAGGTCTGCCGCGTAGAGGCCGTCGACGTCCGCTGGTTCGAGACCGCCGTCGGCGAGCAGTCGCAGGCACAGCGCGGCGTCGACGATCAGCCGGTCGGCCGGATCGAGCCGCTCGGCCGCGGACCGGACGGCCATGACGATCGCCCGGCCGGTCCCGACGCGCTGCATCGCCGCGACCTGGCCGACGACGTCCAGCTCGGCCAGGGTGGTGACGTCGATGCTCGTCGTCTCGAGCCGCTCGACCGTCAGGCCCACGAACGTGCGCAGGCTCTTGAGGGCGGCGCTGATGCTCTCGATGGCGGGCTCGTGGACTCGGCGGGCCAAACCGTCCTCACGTTCCGGGACAAGGGTTTGGGCTGGTCGGTGACCACTGTGCGTGGGCTCTCGGGCTGACAGTGTCACCGGGATGGCGAGGGCGACCGTCGAGGTCGGAGTGAGCCATCGCGCGGCACCCTACCCAACGCAAACCCCCTACACGCGGCAATCGATCCATCCCAGCCGGTCAATGCACCGCGCGCTCAGAAATTACTCCGACGTCTCACCCCATGTCTACGAACAACTCGGCGTCAATTGTCGTCACTAACTTGTCAATTGACGAAATGCCTAGGCAAATGCCAGAGTCACTCTACCGATCGTCGGTTATCGGAGGTTGCCATGTGCACTATCCGTAGCCGCGACGGCAGATCCAGTGTCAGCACGGTCGCCGAGTGCCAGAGCCGCCACCGGCCGCAGTCCCGCAGAGTCGGGACCGGGGTGGTGGGACTGGTGGTCGTCGCTCTGACCATCATCGCGACCGGGGGGTGCGGCGCGTTCGGCGGGGCGCCGGAGGCGAGCCGTGCGGAGATGATCGTGCTCGCCGACGTGCGCCCCTCCGGGTTGGTCGTGGCCGACGAGCAGCGGCGGCCCGTGGTGGATGTCGTCGAGATCGACACCGGGCCTGGCGGCACGAGCGCGCCTGCGGTCCCGGCCTCGGCCGGCGGGGTCGGATGGGTGCGGGGGCTGCTGGGCGGGGCGGCCGGCGTGGCCCTGGGCGGCGGGTGGCAGGCCGGCCGGGCCCGGATGCTCGGGGCGCCGCGGCGCCGGACCAGGCAACCGGACCGGCTGGTACCGGCTGGCCGCCTGTGCGCTGGTGGTGGCGGCGGTCGTCGAGCTGCTGGTCGCTTGCTCGGGGGGGAGGGGCGCAGGCGGGGGCGGCGCGCCGACGGACGGCGGGACGGCGGCGCCGGGCGGGGCGGCTAGCCCCGACCGGCGTCCCGCCGGCGGCCGCGCCCGGGACACCGGGCGCGGCCGCACCGATCGCCGCACCGATCGTCACGTCCGGGCCGCCGACCGCGGACCCGCCGGTGTAGCAGGGACCAGGCAGGGACCGAGGCGGCGACCGACGCCCCGGCGGCTGCGGGCCGGGGGTGGGCGGCGGGCGGCGTCGCCAGCATGTCGGCCGGCAGCCGCAGCCGGGTGCGGGGGCCGTAGCGCAGCATCGACCGCACCTCGGCCAGCATGAGCGCCGTCAGCACCACGACCAGCCCGGCGGCGAACAGTGCCGGCTTGCGGGCGTCGAGTGCGCTGAGCTGGGCGACCACCACCAGCACCATGCCCCGCCCGACGATGGCGATGGCCGAGATGAGCGACTCGTCGCGCCGGGGGCCGAGGTCGGTGCGCAGCCTGTGCAGCAGGACGACCGCCACCGCGAGCAGCGCGACCTCCGAGGCGGCCACCGCCGCCGACATGCCGGGGGCCGCGAGCAGAGTGGCGGCGCCGAGCACCCAGCACACCGCGCTGGTCCGGCACGTCGCCTCCCGACCGTGGCGGACCAGGAACGTCCGCTTGCCGAACAGGGCGTCGCCGCGGACATCGCGGAAGTCCTTGAGCAGGATGCGCCCGATGAACCCGATGTAGAGGCCGGCCAGCAGCACCGCGTTGCGGCCCGCCAGCGGGGCGCCGCCCGCGGCCAGGCCGAGCAGGAACGGCACCGCCACGAACCCGGCGGGCAGCAGCAGCGGGGCCAGCGCGCCGCGCCCCGAGAGCCGGACGGGCGGCAGCGAGTAGGCGGCGCCGAACACGAGGCCGGCGGCGACCACGACGACGCCGGTGACGCCGACCAGCGGCGCCACGGCCAGTGCCAGGGCGGCGGACACGCCGGCGACGATCACCATGTCCCGCCGGTCGGCCCGCCCCTGGACCAGCGGCCGCCCGGCGGCGCCGGGGAGGTTCACCCGGTCGACGGCCTCGTCCGCCAGGTCGTTCACGGCCACGGCGAACACGATGAACCCGGTCACGGCCACCGCGACCGGCAGGACGGCCGCCGGGCGGTCCCCGGCCCCGGATGCCGCCAGGCCGACGGCCGCGGACATGATCACCAGCAGCAGCACGGCCGGCCGGGCCAGCGTGATCAGGGTGCGAACGCGCAGGACGAGCGAGGTGGTCACTTGTTGTTCCCCCAGGCAATGAAGATGGCCAGCGACGAGCCGAGCAGGATCTGCAGGGCCCGGTGCCAGGACGACGGGCGGTCGGGACGGAACGCCGACGGGTCGGGACCGGGCACGGTGGTCACTTGTTGCTCCCCATGTTGTTCAGCATGATCAGGAAGGCGACGAGCATCGCCAGGAAGGCCAGGCCGGCGATCACGAGGATGGCCAGCACCGCGATCAGCACGGTCCTCCAGACGGTGCGTCGGGGCGGCGGCCGGTACGGGGGTCGCGGCCTGGGGGGCGGGAACGGCGGGCGTTCCCGGGGCTGGGGATAGGGCACCCAGGGCGACCGCCCCGGGTCGCCCGCGTCGTTGCGGGCGGGATCGGCGGTCATGCGGCGCTCCCGACCGTGACGCTGCGGCGCGGGGTGGCGGCACCGAAGTCCGCCGCCAGGGCGGCGAGGGTGCGCCCGACGAGCGATCCGAGGGTGCCCTTGTTGTCGAGGATCCGGTCGGCCAGGCGGCGGCCGATGGCCGTGTCCTCGACGTCGAAGGCCAGCCTGGCCTCGATCTCGGCGGCCTGGGTGCCGCGGGCGGCCAGGCGGGCCGCCAGCACCGGCGGGGGCGCCTCGATCTGGTAGACGACCGCCGGGCCCAGGTGCGGCCAGGCGCGGTCGAGGTAGCACGCCCGCAGCAGCAGCATGTCGATCGTGTCGACGGCGGCCGGTGGGGCGGACGGGCGGCGGGGGACCGGCGGCACGCCGTAGCGGTGCGCGCCGTCGAACGGGCGGACGACCTCGGCGAAGAAGCCGGCCGCCGCCATGCGGTCGAACCGGCGCTCGCACACGAAGCGGTGCTCGACGCACCCGGCGGCCGCCTCGTCCGGGCGTGGCGGGCGGGTGGTCCACGTGGGGTGGATCGTCACGACGCCGAGGCGCGTGAGCGCCGCGGCGAGCGCCGACTTGCCGGCGCCGGAGGGCCCGACCAGCACCAGCGCTGGCTGCCGCATGCCGCCACCAGGGGCGGCGGCCGGAGGTCGAGGAGGGGCGTGCATGGGCACGACTGTCGCCCGGCCGGTCGGCGCGGCCAATCCGGGACACCCCCCACGCGCCCCTGGGGGCCGGTCCGGGCGCGACCGTGTGAACGGACGCTGACGGCGTCCTCACAGCGGCCCCGGTCGCCGGGTGAGCGAACGTTCCCACCGGGGAAACCACGGCGGCCGCCGGCTTGCCCACAATCCGTCGTATGGCCGGACCGAACATCCCCGCCGCCAAGCGGGCGGGGCTGCCCGTCGACTTCGCCCGGCTCACCGCCGAGGGCGACGGCTGGCTCACGCCGGAGGACCGCTACGCGCTCAAGACCCACGGCGTGTGCATGCAGCTCCAGCCGGAGGTGTTCATGGTCCGGGTGCGCATCCCCGGCGGGGTCGCCGCCCACCGAGCAGGTCCGGGGCCTGGCCCGCATCGCCGCCCGCCACGCCGAGGACTGGCTCCACCTCACCACCCGCCAGAACGTCGAGCTCCACTGGGTGCGCGACCGGGAGGTCGCCGCCGTGCTCGCCGACCTGGCCCGCTACGGCCTCTCGACCCGCTCGGCCTGCGGGCACACCGTGCGCAACGTCATGTGCTCCGAGGACGCCGGCGTCGGGCTCGACGAGCCGTTCGACGCCTTCCCCGACGCCCGCCTGATCTCGGACACGCTGATCGCCCGGTCGACCGAGCTGAACGTGACCCTCCCGAGCCGCCTGAACATCGCCCTCGGCGGATCGCCCCGGTGCCGGCACGACGCCCTGGTCAACGACGCCGGGCTCGTGTCCACGGTCGTCGGACGGCGAGGCCGGCTACGAGATGTGGGCGGGCGGCAGCCTCGGCAAGGCGCCGTCGCTCGCCGTCCTGCTCACCCCGTTCGTGCCCCGGACCGAGGTCATCGCCGCGGTCGAGGCGCTGGTGGACGTGTTCGTGACCCACGGGCGCTTCGACGAACCGGCCAAGGGGCGGATGAAGTACGTCGTCGACGGCCTCGGGCCCGACGCCTTCCGGGCCGCCTGGCAGGCGGCGTTCGACGCCGCCCGGCGGCGGGCCCGGCCGCCCGTGGCGCCCGTGGAGGTGCTGGGCGAGCCCGCGCGGCTGGAGATCCTGCGCCACGTCCCCCCGGGCGGGTGGTCGGCCGGCGTCCGGCCCCAGCGCACCCCCGGCCTGGCGTCGGTGACGATCGATCTCCCCCTCGGCGACACCTGCTCGTCCGAGCTGGACCTCTGCTGCGATCTCGCCGACCGCTGCGCCGACGGCCACCTCACCTTCACCCGCGACCAGAACATCGCCTTCCGCAATGTCCGTCTGGCCGGCGTGGCCGCCATCCGGGCGGCGCTGGCCCAGCGCCAGGTGTACCTGCTGGGCGAGGGCCAGACCGCCCAGATCCGGGCCTGCACCGGGGCGTCGGTGTGCGCCCTCGGCATCACCGACTCGCCCGGCGCCGGCCGCGGCCTGGCCGCCAACCCGGCGCTGCGGCGCAACTCGGCGCTGCGCGTGTTCGTGTCCGGCTGCCCCAACTCGTGCGCCCAGCACCAGATCGGCGACATCGGCCTCGCCGGCTCCAAGGTGCGGGTGAACGGCCGCACGACCGACGGTTACCAGGTGTACGCCGGCGCCGACCTCGAGGACCACGAGATCGGGGTC
The DNA here is from genome assembly GCA_963830865.1 of uncultured Acidimicrobiales bacterium. GTDB lineage: Bacteria > Actinomycetota > Acidimicrobiia > Acidimicrobiales > VFJN01 > ZC4RG19. Next base: position 1,273,965 of record CAWHNU010000009.1, read on the forward strand.
GTGGTCGGCCGGGTCGCGACCGAGGACCTGGACGCAGCCGTCACCGCCATCGTCGGCACGTGGGAAGCGCTGCGCCACCCGGGCGAGTCGCTCGGCCGCACCGTGCGGCGCTTCACGCCCGAGGGGTTCTCGCTCCAGATCCAGGCCGCCCTCGCCGACCGCTGGGCGCCCGGGCCCGAGCCGGCCGAGGCGCCCGTGCTCGTCCGCTGATCGCCGCCTGTCCCGCACACACCGTCACCCGCTGGAGGGAACCGTGACCACCACACCACCCGTGTCGCTCGACGACACGGCCTCGCCACCGACGACCACCGCTGCCCCGACGACCGCGCCGGCCCCCGCCGCCCGGCCCCACTGGATCGACGAGTGGCGGCCCAACGAGCCCGAGTTCTGGGAGGGCGGCGGCAAGCGCATCGCGCTCCGCAACCTCGTGTTCTCGATCTTCTCCGAGCACATCGGCTTCGCCGTGTGGAGCCTGTGGTCGGTCTTCGTGCTGTTCCTCGGCGACGACTACGGCTTCACGCCCGCTCAGAAGTTCCTGCTCACCACCGCCCCGACCGCACTCGGCGCCCTCCTGCGCCTGCCCTACACGTTCGCGGTCGCGAAGTTCGGCGGGCGCAACTGGACGATCGTGTCGTCGCTCGTGCTGCTGGTCCCGTGCGTGGCCGCCGGTCTGGTGCTCCACCCCGGGGTCTCGTTCAACGCCATGCTGGCCGCCGCGTGCGTGGCCGGCGTCGGCGGCGGCAACTTCTCGTCGTCGATGGCCAACATCGAGTCGTTCTATCCCGAGCGGCTCAAGGGCTGGGCGCTCGGCCTCAACGCCGGGGGCGGCAACCTCGGCGTGGCCGGCGTCCAGCTCGTGGGCCTGGCGGTGCTCGCCACCGCGGGCAAGGACAACCCGCGGGTCATGCTCGGCGTCTACATCCCGCTCATCGTGATCGCGGCCCTGTGCGCCACCCTGTTCATGGACAACCTGACGCACGCCACCAACGCCAAGCGGGGCATGCGGGACGCCTGCCGCGACCCCCACGCGCTGGTCATGTCGTTCCTCTACATCGGGACGTTCGGGTCGTTCATCGGGTTCAGCTTCGCCTTCGGCCAGGTGTTGCAGGTCCAGTTCGCCGACACGTTCGACACACCGATCAAGGCGGCGTCGCTGACCTTCCTCGGGCCGCTCGTCGGCTCGCTGATCCGCCCCGTCGGCGGGCGCCTGGCCGATCGGTTCGGCGGCGCCCGGGTCACGATCGTCGACTTCGCGGCCATGGCGGCCGGCGCCGGCGTCGTGCTGGCGGCCTCGCTGGCCGAGTCGCTGCCCCTGTTCATCGCCGGGTTCATCACGCTGTTCGCCCTGTCGGGCGTCGGCAACGGCTCGACCTACAAGATGATCCCGGCGATCTTCACGGCCAAGGCCGCCCGGGCGATCGCCGCCGGCGGCGACATGGACGCCGAGGCCCGCAACGCCCGCCGGCTGTCCCGGGCACTGATCGGCATCGCCGGATCGGTGGGGGCGTTCGGCGGCGTGTTCGTGAACCTGGCCTTGCGCCAGTCGTTCCTGTCCAATGGGACGGCGGACGCCGCCTACATCGGGTTCATCGCCTTCTACCTCGCCTGCGTGCTGGTCACCTGGGCCGTCTACCTGCGGCCCTCGCCCCGCCGCCTCGCCGGGGTCTGACGCCATGGAGGTGGCCGTCGCCCTCCAGCCCCGGCCCCGGGCCCGCCCGGCCGACCCCGGGCGCCCCGAGCTGCTCGCGCTCGACGCCGGGGAGCACTACCGGTTCGGGTTCGACATGGGCGCCTGCGTGGGCTGCCACTCGTGCGAGGTGGCCTGCGCGGAGCAGAACGGCCTGCCAGCCGGCACCGTGTGGCGCCGGGTCGGCGAGATCGAGGGCGGCGACCACCCCCACACCCGGCGCTTCCACCTGTCGCTGGGCTGCAACCACTGCCTGGAGCCGGCGTGCCTGGAGGGCTGCCCGACCGGGGCGTACACCAAGCTCGACAACGGCATCGTCGCCCACCACGCCGACGACTGCATCGGGTGCCAGTACTGCACCTGGACCTGCCCGTACTCGGTGCCGGCGTTCCAGCCCGACCGGCGCATCGTGACCAAGTGCGACCTGTGCCAGCCACGGCTGGAGTCGGGCTTCGCCCCGGCCTGCGTGGCGGCCTGCCCGACGCACGCCATCACGGTCGAGAAGGTGCGGCCCGACGAGTGGCGGGCGGACCACGCGGCCGGCGACGCGCCCTGCCTGCCGAGCGCGGACATCACGCTGTCGACCACGCGGATCGCGCTGCCCGACGACGTGCCGATCGAGACGTTCTCGGCCAGCGACTGGAACCTGCGGCCCGAGCACCCGCACTGGCCGCTCGTCTGGCTCACGCTGCATCAGCCAGGTGGCGCTGGGCGTGAGCGCCACCGCCGTGGCGCCACGCGACCGGCTGCTCGCCGCGGGCCTGGCCGGCGCCGGCCTCCTGGGCGCGCTGGCCCACCTCGGCCGCCCGATCGCGGCATGGAAGGCGCTGCGCAACCTGCGCCGCTCGTGGCTGTCCCGCGAGGTGGCGTTGCTGTCGCTGTACGCGGCGCTCGCGGTCGGCGCCGTGCTCGTGCCGGCGCTCGCGCCGCCGGCCGCGGCGGCGGGCGTCGCCGGCGTGTTCGCCTCCGCCCGTCTCTATGTCGTCCCCGGCCGGCCGGCGTGGGACACCCCGCTCACCGTCGTCCGGTTCTTCGCCGCCGCGCGTCGCGCTGGGCCCGCCGCTCACCGGCCACCCGTTCGCCGGCGTCGCGGGCGGGACCGTGGCCGTGGCGGCCACCGCCGCCAACTGGATTCGCCTCGCCCGCCGTCCCGAGCAGCCGTGGTGGGGGGCGGTGCGGCTGGAGCTGCGCTGGTTCCGGCCGTGGACGGTCGCCCGGGTGGCCGCGGTCGCCGTCGCCGCGTGTGCCGCGCTGGCCGGCGCCTGGCCCGGCGTCGTGTTCGCGGCGCTGGCGGCCGGCGAGGCGATCGGCCGGTGGCTGTTCTTCGTGACGGTCGTGCCGCTCAACATGCCCGGCTCGTTCTGGCGGGGCGCCGTCGGGAGCCACCGGTGATCCGGGACGTGGCCGACCGCGTCGGCCGGTGGCTGGGCGCCGACCACGGCGGCGACCGCTACGCCTACGTCGACGACCCCGAGCGGGGTCCGGTCAGCGCCAGCCGGGCCGCCACCACCTGGGTCCGCACGACCTGCGGCTACTGCTCGGTGGGCTGCGGCATGCGGATCGGGGTGCGCGACGGACTGGCCGTGGCGGTCGAGGGCGACCCCGACCACCCGGTGAACCGGGGCCGCCTGTGCCCCAAGGGCCTGTCCGAACACCAGATGCTCCGGGCCGAGGGCCGGCTCACCCAACCGCGGGTCGACGGGCGGCCGGCCTCGTGGGATGCCGCGCTCGACCGGGTGGCGAGCGGGTTCCGGGACCTGCTCGACCGGCACGGGCCCGAGGCCGTGGCCGTCCTGTCGACAGGCCAGCTCGTCACCGAGGAGTTCTACGCGCTCGGCAAGCTCGTGCGCCTGGGCATGGGCCTCGCCCACTACGACGGCAACACCACGCTGTGCATGGCCTCCGCGGTGGCCGGATACCGGCTCAGCTTCGGCACCGACGGGCCGCCCGGCTGCTACGACGACCTGGCCGAGGCCGACGTCGTCGTGCTGTGGGGCGCCAACCTGGCCGACAACCACCCCCTGCTCATACCCCGGCTGCTGGCGCGGGGCGGGGCCAAGACGACGATCGTCGTCGACCCCCGGGTGACCAAGACGGCGATGATCGCCGACATCCACCTGCCGGTCCGGCCCCGGGGTGACATCGCCCTGCTCAACGGCGTCCTGGTCACGCTGCTGGACGAGGGGCTGGTCGACCTCGACGCCGCCCGGGCCCGGGCCGAGGGCGTCGACGAGCTGGTCGCCCATCTCGCCACCTGGACCGTCGACCGGGCCGCGGCCGAGAGCGGCATCGACGCCGCGCGCATCCGCGACCTGGCCCGCACGATCGCCGCCGCGCCCCGGTGCACGATCGCGTGGACGATGGGCGTCAACCACTCGGTCCAGGGCACCCACACGGTCACGCTCATCAACACGCTGTGCCTGCTCACCGGCCACATCGGGCGGCCGGGCTCGGCGCCGTTCTCGGTCACCGGCCAGTGCAACGCCATGGGGACCCGCGAGTCGGGGTTCACGGCGTCGATGCCCGGCTACCGGGCCTACGACGACCCCGCCGCCCGGGCCGAGCTGGCCGCGCTGTGGGGCGTGGAGGAGTCCCGCTTGCCCGCCGAGCGGGGCCGCGCCTATCCGGACATCGTCAACGCCGTGATGTCCGGGCGGATCAAGGGCCTGTGGATCATCGCCACCAACCCGCCGGTGTCGTTCCCCAACCGCGAGGTGCTGGAGGCGGCGCTGGCCCGGCTCGACCTGCTGGTCGTGCAGGACGGCTTCGAGACGCCGACCACCGCGCTGGCCCACGTCGTGCTGCCCGCGGCGATCTGGGGCGAGAAGGACGGCACGTTCACCAACAGCGAGCGCCGCGTGTCGCGGGTGCGGGCGGCGGTAGCCCCGCCGGGCGAGGCCCGGACGGACTTCGCCATCGTCGTCGACCTGGCCGGACGCTGGGGCTGCGCGGACGAGCTGTTCGGTGGCTGGACCGGGCCCGAGGACGCGTTCGCCGAGTGGCGCCGGGTCTCGGCCGGCCGGCCCTGCGACTACAGCGGCATCACCTGGGAGCGGGTCGACGCGGCCGGCGGGGTCCAGTGGCCGTGCCCGGCCGGCGACCCCGCGGTGCCGCTCGCCGGGACGGCCCGGCTGTACGCCGACGGCGTGTTCTCCCGTCCCGGCGGCAAGGCCCGGGTGCTGGCGGTCGAGCCCGAGCCGATCCGGGATGCGCCCCGCCCCGCCTATCCGTTCCTGCTCAACACCGGGCGCACGGTCGAGCACTGGCACACCCGGACCAAGACCGGCCGCATCCCGATCCTCGAGTCGCTGTCGCCCGAGGCGTGGGTCGAGATGCACCCCGACGACGCCGCCGCGCTCGGCGTCCGCGGCGGCGACTGGGTGCGGGTGGCCTCGACCCGGGGGGCGATCGACCGGATCCGGGCCCGGGTCACCGCCATCGGCCGCCGGGGCGAGGTGTTCATCCCGTTCCACTGGGACGACCGCTGCGTCAACCGGCTCACCGACGACCAGTTCGACCCGATCAGCCGGGAGCCCAACTACAAGCAGTGCGCGGTGAAGGTCGAGCCGCTGGCCGGGCCGACCTCCAGGGCACACACGTAGCCCCGGCGGGGCACCGTGCGGATGGCCGGGCCGAGCGGCCCGAGCTTGCCCCGCAGCCGGGCCACGGTCGCCTCGGCCGCGTGGGTGTCGGCGCCCTCGCCCACCAGGGCGGACTTGGCGACGACGGCCGGCGCGCGCCGCACGAGCAGGTCGAGGGTCGCCGCCTCGCCCGGGGTGAGGGTGGCGACGGCGCCGGCCTCGTCGACCAGCGCCGCGCCCTGCCAGCGCCGCACGCGGCCGCCATGGCGCAGGTCGCGGTGCGTGTCCCGGAGCGTCGCCACGAGGGCCTGGACCATCGCTCCCAGCCGGGCCCGCCCGGGCTCGACCACGCGGGCGACGCCGTGGCGCCGCAGCGCGGCGGCGCACACCGGCCCGACGGCGACGGCCCGGGGCCCGGTCGCCAGCGCGTCCCGGAGGGCGCCGGGGTCCGGGGCCAGGGCGAACGTGCTCTCGACCGCGTAGGCGCACGTGAAGGTCACCGCGTCCAGCCGGCCGGCGCAGGCCGCGTCGATCAGCCGGAGAGCGGGGGCGGGGTTGTCGGGGCGGTCCCACCGGTAGACCGGGACGTCCACGACGTCGGCTCCCAGCCGCCGGATCCCGTCCGCCAGCAGGGGATCGCCGCCGTCGCGCTGGACCGCCACCCGGCGACCTGCGACACCGAGGTCCACCAGGTGGCCGAGCACGGTGGCGCTGGTCTCGTCGGGCGCCTGCCAGTCGACCTCCAGGCCGGCACCGATGGCGGCACTGCGGGCCTTGGGGCCCCGGGCGAGGACGGTGGCGCCGCCGCCCACGGCACGCAGGCCGACGTCGAGCCCGGCGCTCTCGGCGGCGGCGAACCACGAGCGGGTGCCGATCCCGGTGGTGAGGACCACCAGATCGGGCGGGGCGGCGAGCAGCCGCTCGGTGGCCCGCACCGTGGCGTCGCTGTCGTGCAGCAGCGACGTGTGCATGACCGGCCCGTGGACCACATGGGCGCCCCGCCGGGTCAGCATCTCGGCCTGTTCCTCCCAGCGCCGATGACCGGTGATCCCGATCGCGAACCCGGTGAGCGGACCGACCACGGGTCGAGCTTGCCGACCGGAGGTTTCGGCGGCATTTCGCCTGGTTCACCGCCCGGCGAACTCGCCAAACCCCCAGCCGCGTTTTGTACGCGGGAACGGTCGCCATAGCGACCGTTCCCGCGTACAAAAGCTCCCAGCGGGACGCGCGTTGCGCCTCGCCCGCTGTACGCCGTCTGCGAACGTGGCCGATGAGGCGGCGGCCCCCCGCTCGTCCTATGTGCCATGACCACCTACGTCCTGATCCCCGGAGCCGGCTCGGACTCGTGGCATTGGCACCTCGTCGCGCCGCGGCTGGAGGAGCGGGGCCACGAGGTCGTGGCCGTCGACCTGCCGTGCGACGACGACACCGCCGACCTGGCGACCTACACCGACACGGTCGTGGCCGCCATCGGCGACCGCCCCGGCGCCGACCTCGTGCTCGTGGCCCAGTCGCTCGGCGGCTTCACCGCCCCGCTGGTGTGCGACCGGCGGCCGGTGGCGCAGATGGTGCTGGTGGCGGGGATGGTTCCCCGGCCGGGCGAGTCGGGCGACGAGTGGTGGGTGAACACCGGCCAGGCCACCGCCCTGCGGGCGCAGGCCGAGCGCGACGGCCGCGATCCCGACGACACCGATCCGGAGAGCCTGTTCCTCCACGACGTGCCCGACGACGTGGCGGCGGAGTCGGTGCACCACATCCGAAACCAGTCCGGCACGCCGTTCGAGCGCCCGTGGCCGCTGCCCGCCTGGCCGGACGTGCCCACGCGGTTCCTGCTGTGCCGGGACGACCGCTTCTTCCCGGCCGACTTCCAGCGCCGGGTGGTCGGCGAGCGCCTTGGCCTCGTCCCCGACGAGATGGTCGGCGGCCACCTACCGGCGCTCGCCCACCCCGAGGAGCTGGCCGCCCGGCTCCTCGCCTACGGGGCCGATTCACGCTGACCGCGCGGGGCTGATCGCCTGGACGCAGACGGCCGGTGGGTCGAGGTCGAGCGTGGCGACCTCGACCTCGGCGTAGCCGGCCTCACCGAGCAGGCGGGTCAGCTCGCCGGCGGCGCGGCGGGAATCGGCGGCGGAGGCACCCGCGTTGCGGGGCTGGGCGACGAGGGCGATCCGCCCGCCGCGGCGCAGCAGCCCCCGCACCGCTGCCAGTCGCGCGGCGGGGTCGGGCCAGAACCCGGCCACGTTCACGGCCGCCGGGGACGGACGGCTGGCCGGACCTGATCGACCGCAAGCTGGCCGAGATCGCCGAGCAGGAGCACCGCCTGGCGGGCGCCCGCAATGCCCTCGAACACGCCCGGGACTGCCCCGCCGGCGACCCGACCCGCTGCCCCCGGTTCTGGGCGATCATCGACGCCCGCCTGGCGGGCACGCCGTTGGCGAGCGGCCACGCGGCAGGATGACGGCATGACGACGGCGATGGTGGCGCTGCTGCGGGGGATCAACGTCGGGGGCAAGGCCAAGCTGGCGATGGCCGACCTGCGGGAGATCGTGACGCGGGTGCGGGTACGGCGACGTCCGGACCTACATCCAGAGCGGCAACGTCGTGTTCGCCAGCCCGAGCCGCGACCCGGAGCAGGCGGCCGGCACGCTGCGCGACGCCATCGCCGCCGGCTCGAGCGTGCGGCCCGAGATCGTCGTGCGGACCGGTCCCCAGCTGGCGGCCGCGATCGAGCGCAACCCGTTCCTGGCGCGGGGGGAGGATCCCGCCAAGCTCCACGTCGTGTTCGTCGGCGGGTCCGGGCGGGTCACGCTCGGGCTCGACGACCTGGCCCGCTACGCCCCCGACGAGGTGGCGGTCGAGGGGCACGAGGTGTACCTGTTCCTGCCGAGCGGGCTCGGGCGCAGCAAGCTCGCCGCCGACGTCGACCGCCGCCTCAAGCCGTCCGGCACCACCCGGAACTGGCGGACCGTCACCAAGCTGGCGGAGATGGTCGAGGCGACCGACCTCGGCTGACGCGCCGGGTGCCGCCCGGCGGTCGCCCTACGGGGCCGCCGGGGAGTCCTCGTCGTCGACCAGGTCGTCGACGAAGTCGGCGACCGCCTGGACGACGTCGTCGGCCCCGTCCCCGGAGGCGTCGGGGTCGGTGGGGGAGGCACCGGCCCCGACGGCGAGGTGCCGAGGCTGGTCACCGTCGTGCACGTGAGGAACGTACCGACCCTTGGGCACGATGGCGTCAGTAGCCGTTACGTACTGTGGGCGCCGGCGGGGCCGAGGGGCCCGGCGGCGCCGCCGGCGACACGGGCGAGCCGGGCGGCGCCGCGGCGATCCCCATCGCCTCGGGCAGCTGGTGGCGGCCCTCGATCATCAGCTTGCGGTACACCCGGTGCAGGTGCGTGTCGACCGTCCGGACCGACAGGTACAGCGCCTCGGCGATCTCCGGGCTGGTCCGCCCCCGGGCGGCGAGCACGGCCACCTGCCGCTCGCGCTCGGTCAGCTCCTCGCCGACGACCGCCACAGCCTCCAGGGCCGGCGAGCGGGGGTGCCCGCACGCCTCCAGCAGCTCGTCCACGCGCCGGGCGGCCGTCGACGCGGGAACGCCCCGCCCTGCGCGGCGGTAGGCGTTGGACGCCGCCCGGAGCGCCTCGGCCGCCAGCAGGTCGGCGCCCAGGTCGGAGAGCTCGTCGCCCACGGCCGCCAGGGCGTCGGGGTCGCCCGACGCCAGGGCCCGGGCGTGGCGGGCCACGACCGGGGCCAACGGGCCGTCGACCGACCCGCCCAGGCGCTCGGTCAGCTCGACGCTCTCGGCCGCCCGCCCCAGCCGCACCGCCGAATGGGCGGCCTCGACCGCGAGCGGCTTGGCGCTGTGCTCCAAGGCGGTGGCGAGCGCCAGGCAGCGCTGCGCCGCGTCGGCCCGGGCACCGTGGGCGGCGCTGACCCAGGCCCGGGACAGCTCGATGTACGGCAGCGTCCGGGCGCCCCGCAGCATGTCGGCGGCGTAGGCGGCGTCCGCGGCGGCGATCGCCTCCTCGGCCGTCGCGACGTCGCCGGCGAACGCCGCGGCCCGCGCCCGCATCGCCTCGGCCAGCGGCCGCTGGCCGAACCAGTCGGACTCGGACAGCGCCCGGCACGACCGCTGCAGCTCGGCCAGCGCCGCGGGGGCCCGTCCCCGCACCAGCAGCGCCCCACCGCGGAACCCGGCGATGATGCCCCGTAGCGACGGCGGCGGGTGCTCGAGCCGCAGGCCGAGGTCGTCGGCGGTGAAGACGTCGATCTCCCGGAACCGCCCCGCCCAGTACAGAGCCTGGAACCGGGCCATCTGCAGCTGGACCTCGCCGTAGGGCACATCCCGCCGGTGCCGCCGCGCCGAGGCGTCCAGGTCCTGGTCGAGGAGGGCTATCCCCGCGTCGACGTGCCCGGCCGCCGCCCGCACGGTCATCGCCACCGGTGCCGCCCGCAGCCGGGCGGTCTCCGGGGCGTCCGGATCGGTGAGCAGGACCTCGGCGAGCTGGCCGGCCTCCTGCAGGCGGAACGAGAACATCAGCATCTGCGCCAGCACCGACCGGCACTCGGCCTGCCACATCGGGTAGCCGGCCAGGTCCTCGTCGGCGACCTTGAGCACGTCGTAGGCGTCCGTCGACCGGTCGAGCTGGAGGAACAGGTTGCTCGCCCGGGCCAGCGCCACCCGGGCGACGACCTCGGCGTCGGCCGGGTGGACGACGGCGAGCGCGGCCTCGGACTCGCCGATCCGGCCCTGGCCGGCCAGGGCCAGCCCCAGGATCAGCCCGGCGTCGGCCCGGGCCGTGCCGCCGGCGGCGACCGCCAGCCGCTCGGCCAGCCGGTGGTCGAACCGCCCGAGCGCCTCCCGGGCGAGCACCAGGAGCTCGTCCGGCTCGCCCGGATCGCCCGACTCGAGGCGCCAGGTCGCCACGCGCAGCCGGTCGAAGCTGTCCGCGATCGCCGACCGCCCCGACGAGGTCGCGCAGCAGCGCCCGCCGCCGGAGCCGGGGCAGGCTGGCGGCCAGGACCTCGCGGTGCAACGGGTGGACCACCTGGAGCATCTCCGTCTCACCCGCGTCGACCACCTCGACCAGGCCCCGGCGCTCGAGCGCGTCGATGTCGGCCGGCTCGATCAGGCGCTCGGCCGCGGCCAGCGGCACCTGCTCGCCCATGGCCACGATCTCGAGTGCGGCCCGCCACTCGGGCTCGATCAGGCGCAGGCGCTCCTCGACGAGGTCGCGCAGCCGGTCCTTGGTCCCCGCGTTGAGCACGATGCGGCCGGCCGTGCCGGTCGCCCGGCGCTCGACGGCCGTGGTGACCAGCTCCCGCACGAACAGGACGTTGCCGTGGCTGAGCTGCCAGATCCGGTCGAGCAGCGACGCCGGGACGGCGTCGCCGAGCACGGTGACGACGAGCTCCTCGGTCGCCTCCCGGGGCAGCGGGCCCACGTCCAGCCGGGTGAGCAGCTCGTCCTTCCACAGCCCGACCAGGCCCTGGGGCACGGGCTCGCCGGTCCGCACGCTGACCAGCGCCCGGACCGGCGACTGCGTCAGCGCCAGGTGCAGGAGCGCGATCGACACGTCGTCGAGCAGGTGGGCGTCGTCCACGGCCAGCACGAACGGCCCGGCCCCGGCCCGCTCGCGCAGCCCGGTCAGCGCCAGGTGGAGCAGGTCGTCGGGTTGGTGCGCGCCCTCGCTGGGCGCCAGGACATGGGCGAACGACCCCAGCGGGATCTCGCGGGCCGCCTCGGTGGCCCGCACCCACTCGACCGACGCCCCCGCCTCCCGCTCGGCATCCACGGCCTCGTCGACCAGGCGCGTCTTGCCGACCCCGGCCTCGCCGAACAGGGCGACGCCGCGGCTCGTTGCGTCCGCGCCCAGGAGGCGGCGCAGCTCGGCAAGTTCCCGTGCCCGCCCGACGAGGGGCCAGCGTGCGACCACGCCCGGGATGCTACCGACGCCGGGAATACGTAGCTCTTACTGACCTGAGCACCGGGTGCTACTGACGCCAGGAATACGTAGGTCCTACTGATCCGCACCGGGACGCTCGTGCGTAGGTTGCTGCCTGGCGCCGTGCGAACCCCAGCACTCACGGCGTGGCGGGCGATGGCGGCACAGCCGGAGGGGTCGGGCGGGAGCCCTCCGGCTGGCCGGCGTCATCCCCGTCGGGCGGGAGCCCGGCCGCGGTCGTTTCGGACTGCGTCTCGGTGGGGGGCGCGGTCCCGGGAAGGACGACCGTGAGCCGGGCGCCGCCACCGGGGGCGTCCCCGGCCGCCACCCGGCCGCCCATCGCCGCCGCCAGCTCGGCGACGATCGCGAGGCCGACGCCCGTGCCGGTGCCGCGTCGCGCCGTCCGGCGATCCGCGGGGACGCGGTCGAACACCAGCTGCCGATCCTCCGGCGCGATGCCGGCGCCGTCGTCGTCGACCGCCAGGACGGCCGCGGCGCCCTCGACGGTCACCGCGATCCGGACCCGGCGCGCCGCGTGGCGACCGGCGTTGTCGAGCAGGTTGCCGGCCACCTGGGCCAGCCGGTCGGCGTCCGCCGCCACCACGACCGGACCCTCCGGCAGCTCCACCGCCACGTCCAGACCCGCGTCCTCCAGTTCGGGGCGCAGCGCCTCGGCCGCGCCGGCGGCCACCTCGGCCAGGTCGACCGGCCCGACGTCCAGCCGGAACGCCTTGGCCCGCAGCCGGGCCAGGTCGAGCAGGTCGCCGACCAGCCGGTCGAGGCGGTCGGCCGCGTCGCCGATCGTCGCCCCGGCCGCGGCGGGATCGGGGGCCGCCCCGTCGGCCAGCGCCTCGGACCAGCCCCGGATAGAGGTCAGCGGCGTCCGCAGGTCGTGGGACACCGACAGCAGGAAGTCGCGCTCGGCCTGCCGGGACTGCTGGAGCGAGGCGGCCATCGCGTTGATGGCCCCGGCCAGCCGGGCCAGCTCGTCGTCGCCGGGGCGGGGCACCGGCACGCGGGCGTCGAGGTCGCCGGCGGCGATCCGCCCGGCGGTGGCCTCGGTCGCCGCCAGCGGGCGGGCCAGCGACCGGGCCAGCGCCGCCGCCACCGCCACGCCGGCGAGGGCGGTGGCGGCGCCGGCCACGACGAACCAGCGGCCTGCGGCCCCGGTCCCGGTGTCGATGCTGTCGGTCAGGACGACGGCCCGTCCGCCGGGCGTGGCCGGGCCGGGGGGCAGGACGGCGGCGGCATGGACGGTGCCGCCCCGGGTGGCGGTCACCGTCTGCCCGGCCTGGAGTCGGGCGACGCCGCCGGGTGGGAGCCAGTCGGGCGGGGCGTCGAGCGAGGCCATGCCGACGTCGTCGACGCCGAGCGACGCCTCCAGCCGGCCGGCCACGATGGCGGCCCGCGCCGGGCGCACCTCGGCGAGCACGTCGGCGAGCGCCCCGGCCCGCACCCCGAGCTCGTCCTCCGCTGGAGCGGCGGGCGTCGAGCCGGGTCAGCGCGAGCGTGCCCAGGCCGACCACGGCCACCGCACCGATCACGGTGCCGACGATGGCGAGCAGCAGGCGCCGGCGCATGGCTCAGCCGATCCGGTAGCCGGCGCCGACGACGGTGGCGAGCGGCAGGTCGGGGCCCAGCTTGCGGCGGAGCTGGCGGACGTGGACGTCGACGGTGCGCTCGTCGCCGAGGTAGTCGTACCCCCAGGCCAGGTCGAGCAGCTGGCGCCGGGACAGGACGTGCCCGCGGTGCTCGACCAGCGCCGCCAGCAGGGCGAACTCCCGGGGGGCGAGCGGGACGACCCGGCCGGACCGGCGGGCCTCGTGGCGGGCGAGGTCGACCTCGACGCCCCCGACCGCCACCGTGCCGCCCGGGGCGCCGCCGCTGCGCCGGACGATCGCCTGGACCCGCGCCACCAGCTCTCGGGGCGAGAACGGCTTGGTCACGTAGTCGTCGGCGCCGTAGGCGAAGCCGGTCACCCGGTCGTCCTCGTCGCCCCGGGCGGTCAGCACCAGCACCGGGACGTCGCTCGCGGCCCGGAGGCGCCGGCACACCTCCAGGCCGTCGATGCCGCCGGGCAGGCCGATGTCGACCACGACCAGCGCCGGCTCGCGCTCGGCCGCCAGGCGCAGGCCGCCGTACCCGTCGCCCGCCCGGGTCACGGCGAACCCCGCCTGTCCCAGGTACAGCGCCAGCAGGTCGGCGATCTGGTCGTCGTCCTCGACGACGAGGACGGTCGGAGGCTCCATCGCCGCCTATCGTCCTCCGTCCGACCGGCGGTGGGTCAATCGCTGCGGGCGATCGACGCCGTGAACGGGGCGCCGAACGGGTCCACGATGTCGACGCCGACGGTCCGCCCGAGCCGGGGGGCGTTGATCTCGACGTGGTCGGCGGTCCAGACGTGCAGCATGCGGCGGCTGTCGGTGCACGGCTGTTCCGGGGTGGCGAAGAAGCCGGTGCAGGCGGGGTCGTGGCTGTGCCACACGACGATGCCGCCGGCGTCGTCGGGGACGGGCTCGCCGGGCGGAGCGACGAAGAACGCCCCGAGCAGCACGGGGTCGCCGTCGCCGGCGGCGTAGTACACGAGCCCCTCGGGCCGTGACGGGTCGAGGACCCGGCCGTCCCGGGCGGCGCCGACGTCGAGGTAGTGGGCGGCGATGCCGCCTTCGGTGCCGGGCACGACCCGGTAGCCGGCGGCGACCGCGTCGTCCACGTCGGCGTAGGGGGCGACGGTGGCGGCGACCGCGGCCTGCAGGTCGTCGGCCGCGGCCTGCTGGTCCGGCGTGGCCGCGGCATATCGGTCGGCGTAGGGGGTCAGCGCCGGGTGGTCGTGGCCGTGGTGTGCGCCGCCGCGACGGCGCCCGCCCATGGCGTCGGGCCCGGCGGTGCCGGCGTCGGGGGTGCCGGCGTCGGGCCCGGCGGTCGCGTCGGCGGTGCCGCCGTGGTCGTGGTCGGCGTCGTGCGCGGGGGCGGCCGTGGTCGCCGGCGCGTCGTCGTCGTCGCCGGCGGCGAAGGCCACGGCGCCGCCGACCGCCACGACCGTCACGGCCACGACGGCGGCGACCAGGCCCCGGCGCCCCAGCCGGCGCTTGGGACGGGGGAGTGGTGCGGTGTCGTCCATGAGCGTGAGCAGACACCCCGGATGTGAGGGCCGTGTGAGGATGTCGAGGATCGGTGGCGGGCTCCGACACGTGGGTGACCAAAGGAGCGACCCCATGAAGTACCTGTTGATGATCTACATGAACCCCTCCGTCATGGAGGCGATGAGCGAGGAGGAGCAGCAGGCGGTCTTCAAGGCGCACGACGACTTCCAGGCCCTGACCCGCGAGTCCGGCGAGCTGGTCGGGTTCGCGGCGCTGGCCGGCGCCGACCAGACGACGGTCGTCCGGGTGCAGGATGGCGCGCCGACCGTGACCGACGGGCCGTACCTGGAGGCCAAGGAGCAGTTCGCCGGCTACTACGAGGTCGAGTGCGAGACGCCCGACCGGGCCCAGGCGCTGGCGGCGATCATGCCCGAGGCCAGGATGATGGGCGTCGAGGTCCGGGCGGTGATGAACGCCGGCGGGATGGAGATGTGACCGCGGAGCCGGGCGTCGAGGACCTGCTGCGGGCGCTCGCGCCCCGCGTCCTCGGCGCCCTGGTCCGCCGGCACGGGCAGTTCGACCGGTGCGAGGACGCGGTGCAGGAGGCGCTGCTGGCCGCCGCGGTCCAGTGGCCGGAGCAGGGCGTGCCCGCCAACCCGGGCGGCTGGCTGGTCACGGTGGCCGGCCGGCGGCTGGTCGACCGCCTGCGCAGCGACGAGGCGAGCCGGCGCCGGGAGGAGACCGTGGCGGCCCGGGCGCCGGCCGGCTCGAGGGTGGCCGCGGGCGCCGACGAGGGCCCGCCCGGCGGCGACGGCCGCGACGACACGCTGCGGCTGCTGTTCCTGTGCTGCCACCCGGCGATGACCCCGGCGTCCCAGGTGGCGCTGACGCTGCGGGCGGTCGGCGGCCTCACGACGGCCCAGATCGCCCGGGCGTTCCTCGTCCCCGAGGCGACGATGGCCCAGCGGATCAGCCGGGCCAAGGCCCAGATCCGGGCGGCGGGCGCCACGTTCGCGATGCCGGCCGAGCACGAGCGCGCGGCCCGGCTGGCGGTGGTCCTCAACGTCCTGTACCTGGTGTTCAACGAGGGCTACACGGCCAGTTCGGGGCCCCAGCTGGCCAGCACCGCCCTCACCGGCGAGGCGATCCGCCTGACCCGGGAGGTCCGCCGCCTGCTGCCCGACGACGGCGAGGTGGCGGGCCTGCTGGCGCTGATGCTGCTGACCGACGCCCGGCGGCCGGCCCGCACCGGCGCCGACGGCGGGCTGATCCCGCTGGCCGAGCAGGACCGCAGCCTCTGGGATCGGGCGGCGATCGAGGAGGGGGTGGCGCTGATCAGCGAGACCCTCCCCCGGGCACCGCTCGGCCCCTACCAGCTCCAGGCCGCGATCGCCGCGGTGCACGACGAGGCGCCGACGGCCGGGGAGACGGACTGGCCCCAGATCCTCGCCCTCTACGACCTGCTGGACCGGTCGGCCGACAACCCGATGGTCACGCTCAACCGGGCGGTGGCGCTGGCGATGGTCCGGGGCCCGGAGGCCGGTCTGGCGCTGCTGGCCCCGCTGGACGGCGACGCACGGGTGGCCAGGCACCACCGCCTGGCGGCGGTGCGGGGCCACCTCCACGAGATGGCGGGCGACCAGGAGGCCGCCCGCGAGGCCTACCGGGCGGCGGCCCGGCGGACGACGAGCCTGCCGGAGCAGCGCTACCTCGACGCCAAGGCCCGTGGTGTGGGGCCTAGTCTCGGCCGCATGGACTGGAAGATCGAGCTCGTCACCCTCCCCGTCTCGGACGTCGACCGGGCCAAGGCCTTCTACGTCGACCAGCTCGGCTTCAACGCCGACCACGACCACCACGTCAGCGACGAGATGCGCTTCGTCCAGCTGACCCCGCCGGGCTCGGCCTGCTCGATCTGCATCGGCACGGGCATGACCGAGGCCGAGCCGGGCTCGGTCCAGGGCATGCAGATCGTGGTCGAGGACGCCGAGGCCGCCCGCGCCGAGCTGATCGCCCGGGGCGTCGAGGCCAGCGACGTCCAGACGTTCCCCTGGGGCAAGTTCACGTTCTTCAGGGACCCCGACGGCAACGGCTGGGCCGTCCAGCAGATCCCGCCCCGCTGAACGTCACCCGGCGGGCGGTCAGCGCTTCACGGCCAGCAGTACAGCGCCGTGACCCCGTGACCGGCTCTCCTTCTTGAGCGTGACGGGCGCGCCGCGCCGCCGGAGGATGTCGACGACGCGTGAGGTGTCTGCGGCTCTCCCGTGGAGGACCAGCGTGCTGCCGTCGGGCGCCTCGCCGAGCAGGCGGACGACGGTCTCCGCAGTGACGCCGACCGGTTCGCGCTCGTCGAGGCGCAGAACGATGCAATCGCCGGAGACGCGCCGGCCTCCCGTCGGCCGGGCGGCATGACGGGTGCGCACGGCGTCCAGCCGATCGGGACCGAACGACCGGCCCACGGTGTCCGTCGCAACGCGGAGCGCCAGGAGATCCCGATCGACGAGCTCGACCCGGGCGGCCGGCGTGGTGGCGAGCAGGTACGCGGCTAGGTGCCCGTGCCCGACGCCCGCGATGACGTAGTCGTCGCGGGCGTCGCCGCCGATGAGCGTCGTCGCCTCCAGCGTGGAGTACGCGAGCGTGTCGAACTCCGGCAGCGTGAACGTCGGCCGCACCTGCCATTCGGCTCGACCGACGGCGAACCGCCGCGGCGTTCCTCGTCCGTAGGGATCGTCATCACCGGTCGCGGCCGCCGGCCGGAACACGGAAAACGGCGTAGCCGCGGTTGTCGTGCCGCTCGAGAACCTCGGACCCGGTCCGGTCGAGCGACTGCTCGACCGGGGACCGCAGTCGGTCGATCACGACGACGGCCACCCGGCCGCCGGGGTTCAGGTGATCGCGGCCGGCGTAGAGGAAGTGCTCCAGCGCCGCGGGACCGACCTTCGCCGGGATGTTCGACGCGACGAGGTCGAACCGGTCGCCGGGTAGCAGGTCCGAATAGCCCACACCGCCGCGGGCCTCGATGTGATCGCCGACGCCGTTCAGTTCGGCGTTCCACCTGGTGTACTCCACGGCCAGAGCGTCCCGGTCGACACCGAGCGCCGATCGACCCTCACGGAACCGCGCCAGGGCGATGCCGATCGGGCCGTAGCCGCATCCGAGGTCGAGGACGCGGCCGACGTCCGCGAACGCCGGGCCACCCAGCCAGCGCAGCAGGAACGCCGTCCCGGCGTCCACGGTGGCGGTGCTGAACAGCCCCTCGGCGACGTCGAACGCGAGCTCCTCGCGGTTCTGGCGGTAGGTGAGGCGCGACCGGTACAGATAGTCGTCGGGCGGGCCGCCGAGTCGCCGTCGAGCGGTGGCCAGAGCCTCAGCGCTCCTTGTTGTAGAGCCGCATGGCCAGCGGGGCGAACACCGCCACCAGGCCCACGCTCCACACCAGCACCCAGCCGATCGCGGCTGAGTCGACCGAGCCGTGCATCAGCCCCCGCGCCGCCGTGGTCAGGTGGCTGATCGGGTTGTTGTTCACGATCGCCTGCAGCCAGCCGGGCATCGTGGCCGGGTCGACGAAGATGTTGCTGGCGAAGGTCAGCGGGAACAGCACCGTCATGCTCATCTGCATGACCGTCTCCGGCGTCTGCATGACCATGCCGATCGTCGTCCACACCCACGACAGGCTGAACGAGAACACCAGCAGCAGGGCCACCGCCAGGACCACGCCCATCGGCCCGCCATCGGGCCGGAAGCCCAACGCCGTGGCCAGCGCGATCACCACGGCGGACGCCACCGTGTAGCGCGCGGCGTCGGCGAGCAGCATCCCCACCAGCACGGCCGGCCGCCAGATCGGCAGCGAGCGGAACCGGTCGAACACGCCCTTGTGGATGTCCGAGTTGATCGCCATGCCCGTGTAGACGGTGATCATGACGACGGTCATGACCAGGATCCCCGGCGCCAGCTCCTGCAGGTACTCGGTCGGCGAGCCGGCCAGCGCCCCGCCGAACAGGTACGTGAAGATCAGCGTGAACATGATCGGGAAGATCGTCACGTCGAACAGCTGCATCGGGACGTGACGGATCTTGAGCATCGACCGCCACGCGAACGCCAGCGACGCCGCAAGGGGGGACGGGGGCGCCGGGCGGACTCGGCTCGACAGGGCGGCCCGGAGCGTCGCCTCGGCCAGGGCCGGTTCGGTCATGGTCGGGGTGGCGGTCACGCCGCGTCCTCCTCCTCCTCGTCGGTGGCCTCCTCGGCCGGGTGCCCGGTGAGGGCCAGGAACACCTCGTCCAGGCTGGGCTGGCCGAGGGCGAACTCGTCGACGGCCACGCCGGCGGCGGCGAGCTCGCCCAGCGCGGCCATGACCTGGGCCGCGTCGGCCCCCCGGACCGACAGGGCGACCGGGTCGGCGTCGAGCTGGACGGTCACGCCGGTGTGGTGGGACAGGATCCGGTGGGCGGCGCCCCGGTCGTCGGGGTCGTGCACCCGCACGTGCGCTGTGCCCGACCCGACCGATGCCTTGAGCTCGCTGCACGTGCCCTCGGCGATGATGCGCCCATGGTCGATGATGGCGATGCGGTCGGCCAGCTGGTCGGCCTCGTCGAGGTACTGCGTGGTGAGCAGGACCGTGGCCCCCGCCGCCACCAGCACCCGGACGATCTCCCACACCTGGTTGCGGCTGCGGGGGTCGAGGCCGGTGGTGGGCTCGTCCAGGAACAGCAGGTCGGGCGTGACCACGATGCTGGCGGCGATGTCGAGCCGGCGCCGCATGCCGCCCGAGTAGGTCGACACCAGCCGCCCGGCCGCCTCGGTCAGCGCGAAGGCGTCGAGCAGCTCGTCGGCCCGCTCCTCGGCGGGGCCCCGGGAGAACCCGAGCAGCCGCCCGAGCAGGACCAGGTTCTCGCGCCCGGACAGCTCCTCGTCGACCGAGGCGAACTGGCCGGTGAGGCTCACGCAGGCCCGGACGGCGTCGGCCTCGGTCACGATGTCGTGGCCCCGCACCCGGGCCGAGCCCACGTCAGGGGTCAGGAGCGTGGCCAGCATCCGCAGCATGGTCGTCTTGCCGGCGCCGTTGGGCCCGAGGACGCCGAAGACCGTGCCGGCCTGTACGGACAGGTCGATGCCGTCGACCGCCCGCGTCTCGCCGAACGTCTTGACCAGGCCGTGGGCTTCGATGGCCGGTGCGTCGGGGGGAGCGTGCACAACAGGTCCTTCCGGGGTCAGCGGTTGGCGGGGGCGAGGTCGTCGAGCCAGGCCTTCCACCCGGGCTGCTCGCGCTCGACGTAGGCGGGGGCGTCGGGCGAGAACAGGTATCCGAGCAGGTAGACGACGACCTCGTCGGCCTGCCCGTTGGCGTAGACGCTCATCATGCCGGGGATCGGCTGGCCGAGCCGCACCAATATCCCGGTGGCGTCGGGGGGCCCGGACGCCCGGACCACCTCGCCCCCGAGGCCCCGCAGCTCGACCGGCTTGCCGGGCTCGGTGGACCCGACGGCCGCGGCGAGCGCGGACCACACATCCGCGAGCGATGCCGCCAGCTTGACGTCGGCGGTCAGCGAGGTCACCAGCTCCCCGGGGAAGTCGGTCAGGTAGATCCGGAGGTGCTCGAAGAACGGCGCCCAGCCCTTCTCCATCTCGGCGAAGAACTCGTTCTCCCAATCGGCGCCGGTGCCGAACGCGCTGCTCACGACGCGGAGCACGCAGGTCCCGCCGGACTGCGCCTCGACCAGGAACTCGGTGACGAGCGGGGTCACGGCCGCGCCCTCATGCCCCGTCAGCTCGGCCCAGTAGGGCTCCTCGTACTCGAGGCGCCGGGGCGGGTCCCAGCCGGTGACCGTGCCCTCCGACGTGTCCTCGCCCATGTGGAGGACGACCCGGCCCCCGACGCGCTCCTCGACGTCGGTCGGCACGAACCACGAGGTGATCCCGTTCGCCGTGGCGACGGCCTCCCACACCTGCTCGGGGGAGGCCTTCAGCACGAAGCTGATCTCCATCCGGAGGGGGATGTCGGGGGTGGTCATGGCAACTGCTCCTCGCGGGGTGGGGTGGGATGGGCGGCGACGACGAGCCGGTGGGGGCGGCCGTCGTCGTGGTGGTACCGGGCGGCGAGGGCCGCCACCGCGGTGGTGAGGTCGTCCGCGAACGCCGCCCGGTCCTCGGCCGAGCGGAAGCGGATCTCGGTGTCGATGGCGAAGGTGGGCAGGCGGCGCCCCGCCTCGTCGGCCCGCCGGACCAGCAGGCCGACCTCCCGCACGAGGCGGCCGGCCAGGGCCACGAGGTAGCGGGCCGACAGCCGGTCGGCGGACCTCTCGGGGTCGGCGGCGGCGGCGCCGAGGGCGGCGGGGGAGATGACGTAGCTGGCCGCGGTGGCCCGCAGCAGCCGCTCGGTGATGCCGCCCCGCTTGCGCTCGGCGGCCAGCTCGACCAGGCCGTGGGACTCGAGCGCCCGCAGGTGGTAGTTGACCTTCTGGCGGGTGATGCCGACCACCGGGGCGAGCGAGGCGGCGGAGTGCGGCTCGACCAGCTCGGCCAGCAGGCGGGACCGGATCGGCTCCAGCGCCACCGCGGCGGCGGCCGGGTCCTCGATCACGTCGACCTCGTACACGGAGACCAGCCTGCCTCTGACAACTTTTCTTGTCAAGGGCCGGGTGGGGCTCGTGGAGCTTCATCGCCGAGAACGCGTTTGCTACGCGGAAGTGGTCGCCATAGCGACCACTTCCGCGTACAAAAGCGCTGGAACCGGCCTCGTTTTCGTTGATGAACGCCCGCCATGACGTGTGGTCCGCGATGCCAGGCCGTATCCTGGCCGTATCCGGCATCCTGCCTGCGGTGGTAGGTGGTGGAACGGGCGGGTCCGTGTCCGTTCCGTCGATGCCGGGCGGACAACTCCTTCGCCGTCGCGTGAATGGCGGAGGCAGGGCGCGGGGAGCGTCGGAGTGCGTATGGACCAGGCCAGTCGAGCCCTGGAGGCCGCCGCGTGGGCGGCGGTCGACGGCATCGCCACGGAACAGGAGCTGGCGCTCCTGGAAGCCGACGCGCCCGGGTGGCGGCGCACCCTGGAGCGCCTACTCGACGACACCGAGGACAACCTCGAAGCGGTGCGCGCCATGGAGAGCGCCGAGCGCGACCAGGTCGTCGCCGACCTCGAGTCCGAGCTCGATCGGCTGGAGGCCGCCTACGACCGGCTGCTCAGCGTGTCCGACGCGTCGTCCGCCGTCCTGGTCGCCCCCGACCCGGTGGGCGAGGCCCGGCTCCAGGCGACATGGTCGCAGGGCGAGGTGGTCGTGTGGGCGGCGGGCCCGGAGGTCCCGCCCGTGGCCCACGAGGAGCTGTCCGACCGGCTGGAGTCCATCGGCGGCCCGGCGGTCGGCTGGAACCAGCACCGGGGAGTCCCGCTGCCGACCGGCGAGCGGGCCGCCGCCCTGTCGATCCCGGTCGCCGACGCCCTCGGGTGGCTGGTGGCTGTCGGTGGGGGCCTGGGCGGCGACGGCGTCGGCTCCAGCGTCACGTGGATCGGCCGGGTGGCGGTCGCCGCCGTGCGCCTGGTCGCGCGGGGCGCGATCGTCCCCACGCTGCGCACCAACCGGCGTTCCGACGGCCGCACCGCCGACCTGCGCGTCCGGTGGGCGCCCGCCGACGTCGACCGGGCCGAGGTCGACGAGCTGGCGGCGGCCATGCCCGGGCCGGTGACCGTGCTCGGCCGGGCCGACGCCCGGGTCGTGACGCTCGACGTGCTCGGCGCCGTGGTCGACGCCATCACCACCGACGCCGCCGGGCGCCTGGAGCTGCCCGCTCCGCCGCCCGTGGTCCGCACGGTGGCCGCCGCGGCCGAGGCCGTGATCACCCGGCTCGATGGCTCGACCTTCCCCGCCCCGGTGGCGGCGGCGGCCGAGGTGTCCAAGCGGCTGGCGCGGTGGTCCAAGCCCGTGTCCGGCGTGGGCCGCGAGCGGCTGATCGTCCAGCTCGACCCGCCCGACACCGGCAACGCGTGGCTGCTCTCGGTGCTCGCCCCCACGGGCGGGGGCGGGATGCTCCACATCGAGCAGGCCCTGGCGGGGAGCGAAGGCCGCCGGCTCGGCGACGAGCTGGCCCGCCTGGAACGGATCCTGCCCCTGCTCCAGCGGGGCGGCGCCCGGCGCCGCGGCCAGGTCATGCTCGCCCAGGACGAGGCGTGGGAGCTGATGACCGTCACCGGGGCCTCGCTGGAGGCCGCCGGGTTCGACGTGCGGGTCCCGGCCCTGTCCCGCCGCCGCCCGTCGCCGGCGTTGCGGCTGTTCTCCGAGCCAGCGGGCGACACGGTCGTCGGCGCCCGCCAGCTGAGCAACGTCCACTGGTCGGTCACGTTCGACGACGTCGAGCTGACCGCCGCCGACGTCGCCCGGCTGGCCGCCGAGGCTCGCCCGCTGGTCAGGTCGCGGGGCCGCTGGGTCGAGCTCGACCGGGCCGACCTCAAGGAGGCGGCGGCCGCCCTGGCCGAGCGGGCCGACACCCGCCAGCTCACCGGGGCCGAGATCCTGCGCTACGCGGTCGGCCTCGAGTCGTCCGGCGTGTCGGGCGGCATCAACGTCGCCGGCGGCGGCTGGGCGGCCGAGATGCTCGGGGCCGCCCGCTCGGTGTCGACCGAGCCGGTCACCAGCCCCGAGGGCTTCGTCGGCCAGCTCCGCAGCTACCAGGCCGAGGCGCTCGCCTGGCTGGGCTTCCTCGACGCCAGCGGGCTCGGCGGCATCCTGGCCCTCGACATGGGCCTGGGCAAGACGCCGACGGTGCTCGCCCACATCGCCCGCACGGACGCAGGTGGCACGGCGCTGGTCATCGCCCCGCCCGCCGTCGTCGGCAACTGGGCGGCGGAGGCGGCCCGCTTCACCCCCGGGCTGCGGGTCGTCGTCCACCACGGCGCCACGCGGGCCTCGGCCGACGAACTGGAGGCCGAGGTGGCCGGCGCCGACGTGGTGATCACCACCTACGGCACCGCCGTGCGCGACATCGAGGCGCTGTCCGAGCACACGTGGGACCGGGTCGTGGTCGACGAGGCCCAGTCGATCAAGAACCCCGCCAGCGAGACCGCCCAGCAGCTGCGGCGCATCCCGTCGGGCAGCCGCCTGGCCCTCACCGGCACCCCGATCGAGAACGGCCTCGGCGACCTGTGGGCGGTGCTCGACTTCGTGAGCCCCGGCATCGTCGGCGACCGCCCGACGTTCGTCGCCCAGCTCGCGGGCGGCCGGGAGGCGGCGCTGTCGGCGCTGAACGGCCTCCTCGTGTTCCGCCGCACCAAGGTCGAGCCCGAGGTCGCCGCCGAGCTGCCCGACCGCATCGACGAGCTCGACCACTGCTCGATGAGCGCCGAGCAGATCGGCCTCTACCAGGCGGTCATCGACCGGCTGCTGGCCGAGTCGACGTCGGCCGACGGCGAGGCCGCCGAGCCGCGCCAGGGCGCGGTGCTGGCCGCCATCACCGCGCTCAAGCAGATCTGCAACCACCCCGCCGCCTATCAGGACGACGGCCGCCCGCTGGCCGGGCGGTCCGGCAAGCTGACCCGGCTGGAGGAGATCGTCGAGGCCGTGTTCGAGGCCGGCGAGCGGATCCTGATCTTCACCCACTTCGCCGAGTGGGGAAAGCGGCTGGCCGACCACCTGACCGAGGTCACCGGCGTCCCCATCGCCTGCTACCACGGCGGCCTGGCCCGGGGCGCCCGCGACCGCCTGGTCGAGGAGTTCCAGTCCGGCGAGGGCGCCGGCGCCCTGGTGCTGTCGCTCAAGGCGGGCGGCACGGGGCTCAACCTCACCGCCGCCAGCCATGTCGTGCTGTACGACCGGTGGTGGAACCCGGCGGTCGAGGACCAGGCCCGCGACCGGGCGTGGCGCATCGGCCAGACCCGCACCGTGGTGTCCCACCGGCTGGTGTGCCCGGGCACGGTCGACGAGCGGGTCGAGGAGATCGTGGCGGGCAAGCGCCACATCGCCGACCTGGTGCTGCCCAAGTCCAGCTCGCTGGCCGACCTCGACGCCGATCAGCTGCAACTGGCGCTGGGCATCCGGTCCGACGCCCTGCTGAGCGAGGGAGCGGTCTGATGGCGAACAACGGCTCCGGCAACGGCGGGGGCGGTGGGGGCGGCGGGGGCGGCGGCAAGGACGACAAGCGCGCCCGCCGGCGCCGCAACGCCCGCAAGCAGCAGAAGGCCAAGCCGATCGACCTCTGGCGCCCGGTCCCGCCGCTGCCGCCGCCCTCCCCGATCACCCCGGCGTCCGACCCGACCGCGCTGGTCCGGTCGCTGGGCGACCCGCCGCTGCCGGGCTCCAGCGCCGGCGCCGAGCTCGCCATCGCCGCGGTGGTCGACCGCGCCGCGGGCCTGGCGACGGCCTTGGCCGCCACCGGCGGCCTGCTGGCCCTCGACGGCGAGTCCGACGAGGACGACGCCGAGTAGGACGCGTTTTCTACGCGGAAGCGGTCGCCAGGGCGACCACTTCCGCGTAGAAAACGAGGATCGGGGAGACTGTCACAGGGGCTGGCTACCCTCGTCGTAGCGCTATGGCGACCGTCGAGACCCTCTCCCTCTTCACGCCGGACCTGCCCGCCGACGGGTTCCACCCCGCGGTGGCGGCGTGGTTCGCGCGCCGATTCCCCGGCGGGCCCACCGAGGCCCAGCGGGAGGGGTGGGCGCGCATCGCCGCCGGCGACGACACGCTGGTCGCCGCGCCCACCGGGTCGGGCAAGACGCTGGCGGGGTTCCTGGTCGGCATCGACCGGCTGTACCGGGCCCACGCCGAGGGGCGGGACGTAGCCGGCCGGGCCCAGGTCGCCTATGTGTCGCCGCTCAAGGCGCTGGCCGTCGACATCGCCGACAACCTGGAGCGGCCCCTGCGCGAGATCGCCGAGGTGGCGGCCGAGCTGGGCTACGACGCGCCCGATCTGCGGGTGGGCGTCCGCACCGGCGACACCAGCCCGTCCGACCGGGCGGCCATGGTCCGGCGGCCGCCCAACTTCGTCGTCACCACGCCCGAGTCGCTGTACCTGCTGGTGACGGCCCAGCGCACGCGGGCGATGCTGGCGACGGTCGAGACCGTCATCGTCGACGAGATCCATGCGGTCGCCCGCGACAAGCGGGGCTCACACCTGGCGCTCACGCTCGAACGGCTCCAGGCGGCCGCCGCCCGGCGACCCCAGCGCATCGGGCTGTCCGCCACCCAGCGGCCGATCGAGCTGGTGGCCGACCTGCTGGTCGGGGCCGGGGCGCCGGCGCCGTGCGCCATCGTCGACACCGGCCACCGGCGCCGGCTCGACATCGCTCTGGAGCTGCCCCAGGGCGAGCTCGAGCCGGTGTCGTCGGCCGAGCAGATGGGCGACGTCATCGCCCGCATCGCCGACATGGTGGGTGAGCACCGCACGACGATCGTGTTCGTCAACACCCGGCGCCTGGCCGAGCGCCTGGCCCACCAGCTGGGCGAGACGCTCGGCGACGACGTGGTCGCCGCCCACCACGGCTCGCTGTCCAAGGACCGGCGCCACCGGGTCGAGACGCGGTTGCGGGCCGGCGACCTGCGGGCGCTGGTGGCCACGGCGTCGCTGGAGCTGGGCATCGACATCGGGCCGGTCGAGCTGGTGTGCCAGGTCGGCTCGCCCCGCAGCATCGCCACCTTCCTGCAGCGGGTCGGACGGGCCAACCACAGCCTGGCCGGCGTGCCGCGGGGCCGCCTGTTCCCGCTCACCCGCGACGAGCTGTGCGAGTGCGCCGCCCTGCTGGCCGCGGTCGAGGCGGGCGAGCTCGACGCGGTCGTCCCGCCGATCGCCCCGCTCGACATCCTGGCCCAGCAGATCGTGGCCGAAGTGGCCGCCGCCCCGGAGGACGGCTGGCGCCTCGACGACCTCTACGCCCTGGTCCGCCGGGCCCATCCCTACCGCGATCTGCCCCGGGCTGCGTTCGACGAGATCGTCGAGATGGTCAGCCACGGCATCCACACGGGGCGGGGCCGGCGGGCGGCCTACCTCCACCTCGACGGCGTCAACGGCGAGGTCCGGGCCCGGCCGGCGGCGCGGCTGCCGGCGCTGACGTCGGGCGGCGCCATCCCCGAGATCGGCGACTTCCGGGTCGTGCTCGAGCCCGACGACCTGTTCCTGGGCACCGTCAACGAGGACTGGGCGGTCGAGTCGATGGCCGGCGACATCTTCCTGCTCGGCACCCACGCCTGGCAGATCCGCCAGGTCACCAGCGGGGTCGTCCGGGTGGCCGACGCCGCCGGCAAGCCCCCGACCATCCCGTTCTGGACCGGCGAGGCTCCGGCCCGCACGGCCGAGCTGTCCCGCTCGCTGTCCCGCCTGCGGAGCCGGGTCGACGGGTACCTGGCGGCCGGCGACCCCGACGGCGCCCGGTCCTGGCTGGCGGGCGTCGCCCCGCTCGACGACGCCGCCGTCGGCCAGATCGTCGACTACGTCGCCGCGGGACGGGCGGTGCTGGGCGTGGTCCCGACCCACGACGACCTGGTGTTCGAGCGGTTCTTCGACGAGGCCGACGGCATGCACCTGGTGGTGCACTCGCCCTACGGCGGCCGGGTCAACCGGGCGCTCGGCCTGGCGCTGCGCAAGCGGTTCTGCACGTCGTTCAACTTCGAGCTGCAGGCGGCGGCCAACGACGACGCGGTCGTGCTGTCGCTGGGGCCGCAGCACAGCTTCCCGCTGGCCGACGTGCCGAGGTTCCTGAACGCCCGCACGGTGCGGGCGGTGCTCACCCAGGCGGTGCTCGACTCGCCGATGTTCCAGAGCCGCTGGCGTTGGAACCTCAACCGGGCGCTGGTGGTGCTGCGGTTCAAGGGCGGGCGCCGCAACCCGCCGCCGATCCAGCGCATGGAGTCCGACGACCTGATGGCGGCTCTGTTCCCCGACGCGACCGCCTGCCAGGAGAACATCACCGGCCCGATCGTCATCCCCGACCACCCGCTGGTCCGCCAGACGATGCACGACACGCTGACCGAGGGCCTCGACATCGAGGGCCTGACCGAGCTGTTGGACGGCATCGAGACCGGCCGGGTGCGCGTCCACGTGCGCGACACGACCGAGGCGTCGGCGTTCGGCCACGAGATCCTGACGGCCAAGCCCTACGCGTTCCTCGACGACGCCGAAGCGGTCGACCGCCGGACCAACGCGGTGCCGCTCCGCCGGGGTCTCCCGGTCGACCTGACGACGATCGGCCGCCTCGACCCGGCGGCGATAGGCCGGGTCGAAGACGAGGTCGCCCCCGGCCCCCGCACGGCCGACGAGCTGCACGACCTGCTCACCGGCCTGGTCGTGACCCCGGCGAGGGACGAGTGGCGCGACCTCTACGCCGAGCTGGCGGCCAGGGGCAGGGTGCGATCCGTGAGCGAGGGGGACGGCGCGCCCGAACGCTGGTGGGCGACGGAGCAGTCCGCCCGGGCGGCGGTCCTGGTCGAGGGAGCGCCCGACACCGACGACCCCCGCGAACAGGTGGCGGCAGCCGTGCTCCGGGGCCACCTCGACATCACGGGCCCCCGCACCGCGGCGGCCCTGGCCGACCTGACCGGCCTGTCGCCGGGCCTTGTCACGGTGGGCCTGGCGGTGCTGGAGAACGACGGCTTCGCCCTCCAGGGCGCCTTCACCGACCCGGACGCCGCCGAGCCCACCCAGGTCGAGTGGTGCGCCCGGCGGCTGCTGGCCCGCATGCACGCCTACTCCCGCACCAACCGGCGCAAGGGGATCGAGCCGGTCACCGCCCAGGACTTCATGCGGTTCCTCCTGCGGTGGCAGCACGTCGCGCCCGGGACCCAGGTGAGGGGGCACCACGGGGTGCGGTCCGTCGTCGAGCAGCTGCAGGGCTACGAGGCCGGGGTCGCCTCATGGGAGCCGCACCTGCTCGGTCCCCGGGTGGCCGACTACCGCACCGGCATGCTCGACCGGCTGTGCCACGACGGTGAGGTCACCTGGCTCCGGCTGTCGCCGGGCACCGCCGCCGGAGACCGGCGGGCGGGGCCGTCCAAGGCCACGCCCGTGACGCTCGCCTTCCGGGCCGACGTGGGGTGGCTGCTGCAATCCCGCCGCCCCGGCGACGCCGAGCCCGAGGTGCCCGCCGTCGGGGCCACCGCCGAGGTGGTCGCCGCGCTGCGGGCCAAGGGGGCGCGCTTCCTGTCCGAGCTGGTCGCCGACACCGGGCGGCTGGCCACCGACGTCGAGCAGGCGCTGTGGGACGGCGTCGCCCGGGGGCTGCTCACGGCCGACGGGTTCGCCGCCATCCGGGCGCTGGTCGAGGGGCCACGCCGGCCGGTCCGGCCGGTGCGCTCGGTGTCCCGGCGCCGGCGGGGTGCCCAGGGCCCGACGTTGGCGGCCGGGCGGTGGTCGCTGGTCGAGGCGGTCGAGCCGACCGACGACCGCGAGGGGCTTGCCGAGGTGGTCGCGGACCAACTGCTGCAGCGGTGGGGCGTCGTGTTCCGCGACCTGGCGGTCCACGAGGGGCTCGCCCTGCCCTGGCGCGACCTCCAGTGGGCGCTGCGCCGGTTCGAGGACCGGGGGCTGGTGCGGGGCGGACGCTTCGCCGCCGGCTTCAGCGGCGAGCAGTACGCGCTACCGGCCGCGGTCGACGCCCTGGCCGCGGTGCGGCGCTCGCCCCGGTCGGGCGAGCGTGTGACGGTCAACGCCTGCGACCCGCTCAACCTGACCGGGGTCGTCATCCGCGGCGCCCGGGTCCCGGCCGTGCGCACCAACACCGTGACCTTCGTCGACGGGCTGCCCGACCTGCCGGGGCTGCCCGGGGAAGGGGCCGCCAGCGCCGCCGGCTGAGACCGCTACTCGACCAGATGGAGGGCGAAGGCGACCGCGAACCCGGCGGTGGTGAGGAGGCCGACCTGGGGGCCGCCGTTCTCGAACGCCTCGGGCATCATCGTGTCGGCCAGCATGGTGAGGACCGCACCGCCGGCGAACGACAGCACGAACGCGATCGTGGTCGCTGACGCGTTGTCGAACACGCCGAAGCCCGCCATGGCGGCCACGGCCGAGACCACCACGACGACCGTCCACAGGCCGATGATCCGGCGTGCCGGCCAGCCGGAGGCGGTCAGCCCCGCGCTTGGCCGCCAGACCCTCGGGCAGGTTGGAGATGAACACGGCGGCGAGGAACG
The DNA here is from genome assembly GCA_963830865.1 of uncultured Acidimicrobiales bacterium. Taxonomy (GTDB): domain Bacteria; phylum Actinomycetota; class Acidimicrobiia; order Acidimicrobiales; family VFJN01; genus ZC4RG19. The sequence continues at coordinate 1,303,365 of CAWHNU010000009.1, forward strand.
CCACGCTGACCCCGGTGCCGGCCAGCAGCCCGATGCCGAGGACCAGCGACTCGGGGATGCCGTCGAGCACGGCGCCGAGCACGATGCCGAGGCCGGACCCGTCGGCCTGGGCGCCGCTGGAGCTCTTGCGCTTGTCCCCGCCCATGCGGTCGATCAGGGTGTCGCCGAGGTAGAACGCCAGCGCGCCCACGGCCAGGCCGATGGCGACCGTGCCGGCGCCGTCGGCCGTGTTGGACGCCTCCTCGACGAGGTCGAACGCCACCGCGCTGATCAGCACGCCTGCGCCGAACGCCATGATCAGGCCGAGGATCCGCTTGGGAATCGGCACGACCAGCGCGATCACCGCCCCCACGAGCAGGGAGGACGCGCCCACCGCTCCCCAGAAGAAGGCCTCTCCCATCGGGCGCCAGTCTTAGCGCGGCCGGGGGCGACCGGCGCGGATGTCGCCGCTCACCCTCGCTGGGTGATGCCCCGGCCCGCCCCGGCACGATCGAGTACCGGTGACCGCTACCGCGGGCACTACCACCGGGGGGTACGACGATGGTCGTCGCCGAAGTCGAGTTCGGAGACCTGCTGCTCACGACGCTGTGGATCTTCGTCCTGATCATGTTCATCTGGGTGTTCATCGCGGTCCTGACCGACCTGTTCCGCGACCACACCGTGTCGGGCGCGGGCAAGGCCGTCTGGGTCATCGGCCTGATCCTGTTCCCGCTGCTCGGCTGCCTCGTCTACCTGATCGTCCGGGGCCCGAGCATGAGCCAGCGGGCGCTCGATCGGGCCGCGGCGGCGCAGAAGGACTTCGACAGCTACGTCCGCACCACCGTCTCCACGACCGGCACCTCGGCCGTCGACGACCTCACCCGGCTCGCCGAGCTGCGGGACAGCGGCACGATCAGCGACGAGGAGTTCCAGTCGATGAAGGCCCGGATCGTCGGGACGGCCGGCGGGTCGCAGGAGGCCGAGGCGGCACCTTCGGCCTGACCGCCGCGCTCAGCGCGCGGTGACCGGGGTCGCCTCGGCCGACACCAGGCTGGCGGCGCACTCGGACAGCGACTTGCCCCGGTAGAACACCGTCACCGGGCCGTCCTCGCTCACGACCACGGCCACCGAGCCGGGCTGGTCGAACGTGTAGCGGGCGGCGGACCGGTGGCGCATGCCCCACGACCGCCCGCCAGTCCCGCCGGCCTCGCCGGCCCCGCCGCCTCGTCTGTCCCGATGTCGGCCCCGCCGTCGCCGTCGGCGTCGGCGTCGGCGCCCGCCCCCTGGCCTGGCTTGCGGCGGGTGCCGACCGCGGCATCGGCCTCGGGCGTCGACCGGAGGCCGACGCCGATGCGGCGCACGCTGCCGTCGTCGTCGACGATCGTGGCCAGGTCGGTCTGGTAGAGCGCAGCCAGCAGCGCGGGAAAGTGGTGGCGGGCGGTCACCGACAGGTCGGGCGCCACGACCGACTGCTCGAGGTCGAGCCCGTTGTCACCGTGGTCGCCCGGCACGACCAGGGTGGCGCCCGCCCGTCCGGGGCTGAGCCAGTGCACGGCCAGCTCCAGCAGCCCGCCGAGCACAGCCGGGCGCACGTGCGGCAGGAACGGACGCAGCAGCGCCTCCTGCGCCTGGGCGTTGGGTCGGGCCGTCCACCGGTACCCCGACCACTCGATCGTGGCGGTCGGCGTGAACAGCCGGGTGACGCCGAGCACGGGCGTGCGCTGGATCACGTAGGCGCCGGTGTCGGCCTGGACCTCGACCATGTCCGCCTCGTACTGGATGTTGCGCCGGAACGTCGCCAGCATCCGGCTGCCGTCCTCTCCCCGGGCCAGGAACGTCGACCGGCCGTCGGCGAACCGGCGGGCCACGGCGAGCGGCATGCCCTCCAGCGGGATCAGCTCGACCAGCTCGCCGGCGGCGATCAGCGACCGGTCGTCGGGCACGACCATCGACCCGTACAGGGGCGTGCGGCGCTCGAACTGCGGGGGGCGCCGCGCGTAGCCGAGCTCCTCCAGGATCAGGCGCGCGCACCTGGTCGTCGGCGTCGATGGTCACGCCGTCGTCGATCATCTCGGACAGGAGCCGGCGGTCGGCCCGGCTCAGGGAAGCGCCGTCGTTCACCCGCTCACGATACGGGCATCCCCGGACTTCGCGAGGCCGCCTGGCGGGGTGAGCGCCCGGTAGGGTCGCCGCCCATGACGACCCGGGACCCCTTCGTCGGCGGCGACCAGGACTACCTGCGGGACCAGCAGTACGGCGACCCGTCCAAGCTGGTGGCCCGCGCCAACCTCCACATCCGCTACGGGACCGCCGAGGTGCCGTGGTTCGACTGGCTGGCGGCCCAGATCGACTGGCCGGCCGAGGGCGACGTCCTGGAGGCGGGGTGCGGCCCCGGCTGGCTCTGGGCCGAGGCGGCGGGCTCGCTGCCGGAGGGGCTCCGGCTCACGCTCACCGACCTGTCGCCGGGCATGGTGGCCGAGGCCGGGGAGCGGGTCGGTGCCGTCGGCCGCTACGCGGCGGTCGAGACCCGCACGGCGGACGCCCAGGCGCTGCCGTTCCCCGACGACTCGTTCGACGTGGTGCTCGCCAACCACATGCTCTACCACGTGCCCGAGCCGGCCCGGGCGGTGGCCGAGCTCGCCCGGGTGCTGCGTCCCGGCGGCGTGGCGCTGACCGCCACGAACGGCGTGGGGCACCACCGGGAGATGTGGGAGATCGCGGCCGAGGTGTTCGGCGGCGCCGCCGAGAGTCAGGCCATCGACGCGTTCGGCGACGTGTCGGGGGCCCGCATGCTGGGCGAGCGCTTCGCCGCCGTCGACTGGCGCGACTATCCGGACGAGCTGCACTGCACCGACCGCGACGATGTCGTCGCCTACTACCTGTCGCATCCGCCCGGGGAGGGCGCGTCCCCGGAGAAGCAGGCCGAGCTGGTCGCCGCGCTCGACCGTGCCTTCACCGCCGGCGGCGGCGTCTTGCGGGTCGCCAAGCGGGCGGGGGCCTTCGTCTCGACCGACCCCCGCTAGCCCGCCGCCCTACAGCAGGTGGCCGCCCTGATGGGCGGCGATCATCGCGGCCGCCTCGGCCCAGGTCTCGGGGCCGTAGGTGCGGGCCGGCGGCATGCTGGCCCGGGCCGCCTCCACGTCCTCGGGCGAGATGTCGCACCGGCCGGTGATCGGCTCGATGTCATAGAGCCGGGCCGAGTTGATGCCGAAGATCTTGGCCTTGATCTCGTCGGTCAGCTCCGGATAGCCGAAGCGCTCCTGGAACTCGTCGCTGATCTGGAACGTCCGCATGGCCATGATCTGGTCCTGCGGGGTGCCGAACCAGATCGAGTCGGTGCCCCACACCACCCGGTCCTCGCCGATGTACTTGAGCAGCTTGCCGATCGTGTGCGCGGCCTCGTCCGGGTTGCGCATGACGAACCACCAGGTGCCGCCCAGCTCGGCGTAGACGTTCGCGTTGGGCTCGAGCCCGGCGTCCTGGAACGACTTGATGAGGCGGTCGACGCCCATCGGGTTGGGGTTGGCGGGGTCGTACGGCCCGTCGCCGCCCTCCTGGCCCGGCTCGTAGCCGGAGTGGTAGACGACGAACGACACCTCGGGGTTGCGGGCCGCGGCCGGGCCGATGTCACTCGGGGACGCCAGCTCCGGCGTCGAGCCGACGATCGACGAGATGCCCTTGTGGGTGCAGATGATCGGGGGGCCCAGCTCGCGCACGTGGTCGATGAACGCCTGGCCGATCTGGGGCCGGCTCGGGTCGTGGTCGTCGAAGTAGAAGTCCGCGTTGGACGGCGTCATCGTGTAGATCTTCCACGCCGCGATGTCGTAGTCCTGCCGCAGCTGGTCCATGCTCATCAGGGCAGTCTCGATCGGGCCCTGGTGGGGATAGGCGCCGCCGTGCATCAGGACCCGGCCGTCGCAGCCGATCTGCGTGGCGGTCTCGATCGCGAACGCCATGTCCGCGGGCTGGAGGCCCGGCAGCACCTGCGAGGGCAGGGCGGACAGGATGCTCATCGACGTGTCGGCCCGGGCGTACACCTCGCGGAAGTAGGCGTCGGCCGTGAAGCACACCTTGGCGGTGCCGGCGGCGGCGCCCTCGGGGCAGTTGTCCTGCGGGAACAGCTGCGTCCACTCGCCGGCCGCCTCGGCGACGTCGTAGTTCACGTAGTGGGTCTGGACGTCGAAGATGAACTCCTCGCCGCCCAGCTCCTCCAGCGCGGTGGACGTGTCGGTGGTCGCGTCCTCGGACACGTCGAACGACCCGCCCGGGCTCCTGCCCCGCGACGAGGCCTCGTCCTTGGAGCACGCCCCGAGGACGTACAGCGTGGCGGCCGCCCCCATCGTGCTGTTCAGGAACTTGCGGCGCGAGATGCCCAGCCGCCGCGCGTTCTCGTCGGCCAGGCGGTACGTGCGGCGTATCGCCTCGCGCACGACCGGGCTGTGCGGCACCGGATGGAACTCGCCGTTCGACACCGGACCGAGCTTGATCGGCAGCGGTTCGTCGTCGCGGCGCGGTCGCGGGCTATCCCCCTCAGCCATGCGTCGAAATCTACCGACGGTAAGTCGCCCGCGCGGCACCGAGTCCGGGATTAATGATGGAACGCCGCGCGGCTCTCCGCGTCGGGCAGGGGCGTGTCGAGCTTTTCGAGCCAGGCAAGCGTGCGGCCGAGGTCGTCGATGAGCTGGTCGGCCCGGTCCCGCGAGAACCCGAACCGGCACACGACCCGGATGACGGCCAGGTCCTGCCGGTTCTCGGGGAACGTGTACGCCGGCAGCAGCCAACCGTGCTGGCGGGCCACGTCCGCCACGTCGAACACCGTGTAGTTGAGGTCGTCCTCGGCCAGCGCGAACGCGAACACCGGCAGCTCGCTGCCGTCGGTGATCAGGCGGAACCGGCCCATGGCGGCAACGGCGTCGGCCGTGTATCTCGCCACGTCCCGGGACGCCTGCTGGCAGCGGCGGTAGCCGTCCATGCCGAGCCGGATGAAGTTGTAGTACTGCGCCACCACCTGGTTGCCGGGCCGCGAGAAGTTGAGGGCGAACGTCGGCATGTCGCCGCCCAGGTAGTTGACGTGGAACACCAGGTCATCGGGCAGCGCCTCCGGGTTGCGCCAGATCACCCAGCCGACGCCCGGGTACACCAGGCCGAACTTGTGGCCCGAGGCGTTGATCGACTGGACCCGGGGCAGCCGGAAGTCCCACTCCAGGTCGGGGTCGATGAACGGCGCCACGAACCCGCCGGACGCCGCGTCGACGTGGACGGGGATGTCCAGCCCGGTCTCGGCCTGGTGGCGGTCGAGCGCCGCGCAGATGTCGGCCACGGGCTCGTACGACCCGTCGAACGTCGAGCCGAGGACGGGGACCACGCCGATCGTGTTCTCGTCACACGCCGCGACCGCCCGGTCGGCGGTGAGGTGGAAGGTCTCGCCCTCCATCGGCACCAGACGGGCCTCGACGTCCCAGTAGCGGCAGAACTTCTCCCAGCACACCTGGACGTTGGACCCCATCACCATGTTGGGCCGCTCGGTCGAGCGGCCGGCGGCCCGCTGCCGATCGCGCCAGCGCCACTTGAGCGCCATGCCCGCCAGCATCGCGGCCTCGCTCGACCCGGTGGTCGATGTGCCGGTGGCGACGTCCTCGTCGGGCGACGACCACAGGTGGCTGAGCATGTTCACGCACCGCTGCTCCAGCTCGGCCGTGCGGGGATACTCGTCCTTGTCGACCAGGTTCTTGTCGAACGTCTCGGCCATGAGCTTCTCGGCCTGGGGCTCCATCCACGTCGACACGAACGTCGCCAGGTTGAGCCTGGCGTTGCCGTCGAGCATGAGCTCGTCGTGGACGATCTGGTAGGCGGTCTCGGGTGCCCGCTGCTCGTCGGGCAGGCGTTGGCGGGGGGCGTGCGACGCCTCGCCGGGCCGGGCGTAGATCGGGCTGATGACCAGCGGAGCGAGATCTTCGACGAGCTTCTGGTGCAGCGCCATGAGTCAATGAGACCGCACCTGCGGTGGCCGTCGCATCACCCGTTACGGGGGATGCCGGCCCGGCCGGGCCGGCCAACGATGCGCCCCATGGGCTGCCTACTCGCCATCTTCGCCGGGATGTTCCCCCGGTTTGCCGTGATCATCTTCTGGATCGCCCGCCCCAACCAGATGGACGCGATCTTCACGTCGTTCGTCTGGCCGGTGCTGGGCATCATCTTCCTGCCGTTCACGACCCTGATCTACATCCTGCTGTGGGATGTCCAGAGAGGGGTGACCGGCTGGGACTGGTTCTGGATCGGCCTCGCGGTCCTCATCGACATGACGCACTGGGGTGCCTCCGCCAACCAGCGCAACCAGCGCTCGTTCAGCACCGCCTGAGCGGGACGTCGCCGGTCAGAGGCCGACCGTGGCGCACGCGCCGCGGATGGCCTCGGCCGACGCGGCCAGGCCGGCGTGCTCGGCCCCGTCCATCGGCACGTCGAGCCGGGCGGCCACGCCCCGGCGGTCGACGATCGTGGGGACCGAGAAGCACACGTCGTCGATGCCCTGGTAGCGGGCGTGGTAGGTGCTCACCGGGAGCACCCGGCGCTCGTCGTGGTCGACCGCCTCGATGATGCGGGCGGTCACCACCCCGATGGCGTAGTTGGTGGCGCCCTTGCCGGCGACGATGCGGTACGCGGCCCGGCGCACGTCGTCGAGCATCGCGTGGCGCTCCTCGGGCGAGGGCGCACCGCCCAGGACGTCGTCCAGGTGCTGCAGCGGGATGCCGCCGATCGTGGCGCTCGACCACAGGGCGACCTCGGAGTCGCCGTGCTCGCCGACGACGTAGGCGTGGACGTTCTGCACCGCGACGCCACAGCGCTCGGACAGCAGCCGCCGCAGCCGGCTGGTGTCGAGCACGGTGCCCGACCCGATGACCCGCGTCGGGTCGAGGCCGCTGACCTCGAGCGCGGCCCGGGTCACGACGTCGACCGGGTTGGTCACCACGAGCACCAGCGCGTCGGGGGCGACGGCCAGCAGGTCCGGCAGCACCAGCCGGCACATCGCCACGTTGTCGGCGGCCAGGTCGAGCCGGGTCTGGTTGGGCCGCTGCTTGGCCCCGGCGGCGAGGACCACCACGTCGGCGCCGCCGCAGTCGCCGAGGTCGTCGGTCCCCCAGATGTCGGTCATGCGGGCGAACTGCACGCCATGCGCCAGGTCGAGCGCCTGGGCCTCGGCCTTGGCGCGGTCGAGGTCGCACAGGACGAGCTTGTCGCTCACGCCGCGCAGCAGGCAGGCGTACGCGGCGGCCGCGCCCACCTCGCCGGCGCCGACGATGGCGATCTTCATGGCGACCAGACTGCCCGCGTCAGTCGCCCGGGACCAGGACCGCGGCCCCCCGGACCCGCCCGTTCGCCAGGTCGGCCAGGGCCCGGTCGGCGGCGGACAAGGGGTAGGGCGTCGTGGTCACGCGGATCGGGATCCGGGGAGCCAGGTCGAGCAGCTCCTCGCCGTCGCGGCGGGTGTTGGCGGTGACGCTGCGGACCTGGCGCTCCTGGAACAGGAGGCGGTCGTAGTCGAGCGCCGGGATCTCGGACAGGTGGATGCCGGCGACCGCCAGCGTGCCGCCCCGGTCGAGGGCCGCCAGCGCCACCGGCACGAGGTCGCCGGCCGGGGCGAACAGCACGGCGGCGTCGAGCGGCTCGGGCGGCTCGTCGTCCGGCCCGCCGGCGCTGGCGGCGCCCAGCTCCAGCGCCAGGCGTCGGGCCTCCTCGCCCCGGGTCAGCACGTGCACGGTCGCGCCCTCGTGCAGCGCCACCTGGGCGGCGATGTGGGCCGACGCCCCGAAGCCGTAGATCCCCAGCCGCCCGCCCGCCGGGAGCGCGGCCCGCCGCAACGCCCGGTAGCCGATGATGCCGGCACACAGCAGCGGCGCGGCCTCCTGGTCGCCGAACGCCTCCGGCAGCCGGTAGGCGTAGCGCTCGTCGACCACCGCCCACTCGGCGTAGCCGCCGTCCGCGTCCCAGCCGGTGAACTGCGGGTCCAGGCACAGGTTCTCGTCGCCCCGCCGGCAGAACCGGCAGGTCCCGTCGGTGTGCCGCAGCCAGGCGATCCCGATGCGCTCGCCCGGCGAGAACCGCCCGGCCCCGCGGCCGAGGGCGTCCACCACGCCCACGATCTCGTGGCCGGGCACGACGCCGGGCCGGTGGACCGGCAGGTCGCCCTCGGCCACGTGGAGGTCGGTGCGGCACACGCCGCAGGCCCGGACCGCGACCCGCAGCTCGCCGGGCCCGGGCTCGGGCACCGGCCGCTCGACCGGGACGAGCGGCCCGGTCCCGATCGGTCCCGGGCGGTCGACGGCCCAGGCCCGCATGGTGGGGGTCGTCACGGGGCGCTCAACCGGCCGGGACGATGCGCCGGCCGGTGATCCGGGTCGGCACGAGCCGCATCCAATGCGGGCGCTCGCCGCCCGCCCACGACTCGACCGGCAGATCCCTCACCCGCCGCAACGTCGGGGAGTCGAAGTGGGTGACCTCCTCCAGCCGGCCCGTCGCGACCACGCTCCAGCCGGTCCGGGCGGTGCGGTCGAAGGCGTCGACCTCGAAGGCCACCGGGCCCCGCGGGCCGAGGGCGAGCTTGGTGCCGGGGGCGGTGCGGAACACGATCGCCTCCCCATCCAGCACGTAGTTGACCGGAAAGACGACGGGCGCGCCGCCGTCCACGAGGGCCAGCCGGCCGACCTCGTCCGCGGCCAGCAACCTCATGCACGCGTCGTGGTCGAGGACCTCGAGCCCGGTGCGGGCGTCGATCGTGCGCTTCATCCGTCGACCCCGACGACATTCTCGACCATGGCGCCAGGCTCGCACCGCGGCGCGCCGCCGGTAGGGCCGAAGGTCCGCCCGCGGCTCACCCGCCGCGGGTTGGGACATGCACCCGGAGCGGCCGTAGGGTCACTGTGTGACCGAGACCGGACCCCTCCGCCTGTCCGACCAGGACCTGATCCAGGCGCTGGCGCTGATCAAGCAGGCCGACAGCGTCGAGCTCAAGCTCACGCTGCCCAACGCCCAGCGGCGCGCGCTGATGACTGCGCTTGAACTCGACCCGCTCTCGGCGCAGATCCGGCAGGTGTTCTTCTTCGACACGCCCGACCTGGCGCTCGACCGCGCCGGCGTCGTCGTGCGGGCCCGGCGGGTGCAGGGGCGGGGCGACGACACGGTGGTCAAGCTGCGTCCGGTCGTTCCGTCCGACCTGCCCACCCACCAGCGGGCCGATCCCGAGATGGTCGTCGAGGTCGATGCCATGCCCGGCGGCTACGTGTGCAGCGCGTCGCTCAAGGGGGCCGAGCGCGCCGGCACGCGGGACGTGGCGGCCGGCCGCGCGCCGGCCCACAAGCTGTTCACGAAGGGCCAGCGGGCGTTCTACGAAAGGCACGCGCCCGAGGGGATCGAGCTCGAAGACCTGAGCGTGCTGGGCCCGGTCACTGTGTTCAAGCTCAAGTTCGAGCCCGCCGAGCTCGCGCGGCGGATCGTCGCCGAGCTGTGGTTCTACCCGGACGGCTCCCAGGTCATCGAGCTGTCGACCAAGTGCAAGCCCGCGGAGGCGCTCGAGGTGGCGGTCGAGGGCCGGGCCTTCCTCGTCAGCAAGGGCGTCGACCTCGGCGGCGAGCAGACCACCAAGACCCGCACCGCGCTGGCGTTCTTCGCCAGCGAGCTGGCCGGCGGCTGAGGCCACCGCCGACCCCGCGGTCAGCTGGTCAGCCGGCCAGGCGGTGCAGCTGCCAGCCCATCCCGATGGCGATGACGCCGGTGACGATGAACCGGATGCCGAGGATCAGGGCCAGGACCATCAGCGTGGCTTCCGGCCAGGCCAGCACGATGGCGCCGATGACGATGCTCAGCGCGCCGAGGCCCAGGTTGAGCACGAAGTCCGGCTCGTCCCGGTTCGTGAACGCGGTGACCAGCCGCAGCACGCCGGCGAGGACGAGCCCGATGCCGGCCGCGACCGCCAGCGCCCACAGGGTGATGGCGTTCCACACGATCACGGCGATGCCGGCCGCGACCAACAGGGCGCCCGAGATCCACACAGCCCAGCCGATGCCGCGCTCGCCGTGCAGCGCCAACACCTCCACCAGGCCGCTCACGATCAGCGCGGCACCGACCAGCCAGGCGAGCACGACCGGCGAGTCGTACAGGTTGGTGACCATCCAGATTCCCAGGATCAGGAGCAGCAGCCCGCCGATGATCGACAGCCACCAGCCGGTGGTGTCGACGTCGCCGTACTCGATCGGGCGCGGCGGGGGTGGCGGGGTCGGCGAGCCGAGCCCGGCATCGAAGTCCGTCACAGCAGGTCCTCCAGGCGTGAGATCAGGGCCGTAGCGTGCGCCTGCCCTGCCGGCGCGCATCGCCCGCCGCGGGTGATAACGACCGATGCTGGGGCCGATTTGACGCCGTACGGCTAGCGTGCCTTCCGTGACCGGCGGGGAGATGAACGGCGAGGCCGGCGTGGGGCGCGTGCCGACCCGGACCCGGCTCCTCGACGCCGGCTGGGAGCTGTTCAACAAGCAGCCCTACCCGGCTGTCCACATCGCCGAGATCTCGGCGCGGGCCGGGGTCACGCCCGGCAGCTTCTACTCGTACTTCGACTCGAAGGAGGCGCTGTTCCGGCTGGTGGCCGAGCGGGCGCTCGAGGAGCTCTACTCCTACGGGCGCACCGATCCCACCAACGCCGACGCCAACCCGGTGCGGGACATCGCCTACGGCATCCGCCAGTACTTCCTCGTGGTCTCCCGGCTCCGTGTGATCGCCGAGTCGATCGAGCAGGTCTACGTCGTCGACGACGAGGTGGGCGTCACGCGGCGCGGCACGGTCATGCGGGGCGCCAAGCGGATCGAGCGCTGGATCGTGCGGCTCCAGCAGGCCGGCGTCTGCCCGCCCGACGTCGACGCGTGGCTCACGGCGCTGGCGCTGCAGACGATGACGATCAACCTCGCCTACGACCAGCTCGTCCGGCGCGACCGGCCCCAGGACATCGAGACGCTGGTGGGTGCGGTGACGCCGATCTGGGCGCGGTCGGTCGGGCTCGAGCGCTGGCTGGCGGGCGCCCTGTGACGCGGGTGGACGCCTGGCTCTGGGCCATCCGGGCCACCAGGTCGCGCACCGTCGCCACCGACGCCTGCCGGGGCGGGCACGTCCGGGTCAACGGGTCGCCCGCCAAGGCGGCCACGGTGGTCCACGCCGGCGACGTGGTCGAGGCCCGCATCGGCGGCCGGCCCCGGGTGTTCGAGGTCGTGCGGCTCATCGACAAGCGGGTCGGCGCGGCCGTCGCCGCCGAGTGCTACGTCGACCGCAGCCCGCCGCCGCCCTCGCGCCACGACGAGCCGGTCGTGTTCGCCCGCGACCGCGGCGCCGGCCGGCCGACCAAGCGCGACCGCCGGCGGCTGGACCGTTTCCACGACGGCCGCTGACCGTCCGCGCGAGCCCGGACTGGGGGCCCGACGTCCTGGGCGCCGGCTACGAGGCGGCGACGCTCGCCCTGGCGCCCGACGACGAGGGCGAGGTCGTCGCCACCCTCGTGCGGCGGCGCTGCGATCCGCCCGCCCGGCGGGCCGTGCTCTACGTCCACGGCTACGTCGACTACTTCTTCCAGACACACCTCGCCGACCACTACGTCGACCGGGGCTGGGACTTCTACGCGCTCGACCTGCGGAAGTACGGACGGTCACTGCGGCCGCACCAGACCGCCAACTTCACGACCTCGATGGAGGTCTACCAGGAGGAGATCGACGCGGCCGTCGAGATCGTCCGGGAGTTCGACGGCCACGACCGGCTGCTGGCCGCCGGGCACTCGACCGGCTGCCTGGTGCTGGCCCTGTGGGCGCACCGGCGGCGGGGCCGCGGCGTCGTCGACGGGCTGGTCTTCAACAGCCCGTTCCTCGAGCTCTACTCGCCCCGGGCGGTGCGGGCCACGGTGGGCCGGGCGTTGGGGCCGTGGGCCAAGCGCCGGCCGATGGCGACCGTGCCGCTCCCGCTCACGCCGCACTACGGGCACAGCCTGCACCGGGACTTCAAGGGCGAGTGGGACTTCGACCTGGCGTGGAAGCCGGTCGACCCCGACCCTGTCCGGGTCGGTTGGCTCCACGCCGCGGTCGTCGCCCACCGGCGGGTGGCCCGGGGCCTGGCGATCGACGTACCGATCCTGTCGCTGTCGTCGGACGCCAGCCTCCAGTCCCGGGTGTGGGACGAGCGCATCCGCACGAGCGACGTCGTGCTCGACGCCGAGCGGATCGCGCTGCTGGCCCCGCGGCTCGGTCGCCACGTGACCGTCGTGCGCATCGCGGGCGGGGTGCACGACCTGGTCCTGTCGGGCGAGGCGGCCCGCCGCGTCGTGTTCTACGAGCTCGACCGCTGGCTGGCGGCCTACATCGAGGCCTGAGCGCCCGGTCCCCACAGGTCGGAGCAGCGCTCGCACACGCTCTCGGGGATGACGCCGACCCGCATGAGCAGGGCGAAGATGCGGCACCCGAGGCAGTAGCCGGCGAACGCCTCCAGGCTGGCCGCCACCACGAGGGCGCCGAGCACGGCGTAGGCCGCGCCCCGCAGGCCGGCGCCGAGCGCCAGCACCGCCGCCGTCGTCGAGAGGACTGCGCCGATGGCCTGGGCGAAGCGCTTGGGCGGGCCCGGCACCGGGCGGGGGCTCAACCCGAGCCGGGGCGTGGCGACCCGGGTGACGAACTGGCCCAGAGGGCTGAGCGTGGGCCCGGTGAGCGCCCGGGCGACGAACCCGTAGGCGATCAGCGCGGTCAGCGGCGCCAGGTCGAACGCGATCGTGACCAGCGACAGCGCGACCACGCCGCCCGCCACCAGGCGGGCGGAGACCTCGTTCACGGGATCGGGGAAGGAGAACAGACGACGTGTCACAGGCGGGGTACCACCAGCGGGAATCATGATCGGCCCAGTCGGGATTGTCAGACTACCGGGACCATTGCGGCTTCACCGCGTCGTGTGCACAATCGGGCCATGGGGGAGCGAACGGCACGCCGGCACCGGGTGATCATCGAGGACGCCCGCCGTAACGGGCACTACCTGCGGGTGACCTGGCACCAGGAGTCGCGGCAGTTCGTGGTCAGCACCTGGCGCGACGACGTGTGCACGGGCGCCGCGCAGCTGTCGGCCGCGGACGGCGCGGAGCTGGCCGCGCTGCTCGTCGACGGCCTGGCGGACGCGGCGAGCGCACCGCCGCCGGCTGCCGCGGACGCCCGCCGCTCCGGCGGGGGCCGAGCCGTGGCCGACCTGGCCGCCGCCGCCGTCGAGCGACTGCGGGCGTGGTGGCGCCGAGCGGCGACGCCGCCGACGCCGCTCCCGCCCCCCGCGTCCGGCCCGCCGGCGGACGCGCCGACCCGCACGCGCCGCAGCGCGTAGCCGGAAGGTGGCCGGCATGACGACTGCGGGCATGACGACGGCGTGGCCCGAGCTGCCGCTCGCCGAGTGGGCCGACACCCGCGACACCCTGCACCGCTGGACCCAGATCGTCGGCAAGGTCCGCCTGGCGCTGGCGCCCCGGACGAACCACTGGTGGAACGTCACGCTCTACGTCAACGCCCGGGGCCTGACCACGTCGCTGATGCCGTACGGGTCGACGGCGTTCGAGATGGTGTTCGACTTCACGCGGCACGAGCTGGTGATCGAGCCGGTGGGCCGGCACGGCACGGTGATCGCGCTGGGCCCCCGGTCGGTGGCCGACTTCTACGGCGAGACCATGGCCCGCCTCGCCGAGCTGCACCTGGGCGTCGAGATCCTGGCGCGGCCGGTCGAGGTGGTCGACGCCACGCCGTTCGCGGACGACCACGAGCACCTCTCCTACGACCACGACTACGCCCACCGGTTCTGGCTGGCGCTGGTGCAGGCGCAGCGCGTGCTCGAGCGCTTCCGGGCCGGGTTCGTGGGCAAGGCGAGCCCGGTCCACTTCTTCTGGGGTGGGTTCGACCTGGCGGTGACCCGGTTCTCGGGCCGGCCCGCGCCCCGGCACCCCGGGGGCGCGCCCAACTGCGCCGACTGGGTGATGGTCGACGCGTACTCGCACGAGGTGTCGAGCGCCGGCTACTGGCCGGGCGGCGCCGAGGAGGGCGTGTTCTACTCGTACGCCTACCCCGAGCCGGACGGCTTCCCCGCCGCCGCGGTGCGCCCGGCCGGGGTCGCCCGCTACGAGGAGCCGCTCGGTGAGTTCGTCCTGCCCTACCGGGACGTGCGCACGGCCAGCGACCCCGACGGCCTGCTGCTCGGGTTCCTGGAGGACACCTACGCGGCGGCGGCCGACCTCGGGTCATGGGACCGGGCGGCGCTCGAACGACCGGACCCGTAACGCCCGTCGGCTGGACCCTTTAACAAGAACGTGTTCTACCCTGGGGCCATGGACGAGACCGGCCAGCCCGTCTTCGACGCCGACAACCACTACTACGAGGCGCTCGACGCCTTCACCCGCCATCTCGACCCCGCGCTCGGCCCCCGTTGCGTGCAGTGGGCGACGATCGACGGCAAGCAGTACCACGTCCTCGGCGGGCGGGTCAGCCGGGCGGTGAGCAACGCCACGTTCGATCCCGTGTCCAAGCCGGGATGCCTGTACGACTACTTCCGGGGCAACACCGAGGGCGTCAACCCGCTGCAGCGGCTGCGCGACCACGAGCCGATCCGGCCGGAGTACCGGGACCGTGACGCCCGGCTGGCCACGCTCGACGACCAGGGCCTGGCCGGCTGCTGGCTGTTCCCGACGCTTGGCATGATCTACGAGGAGCCGCTCCACCACGACCCGGCGGCCGTGTGCGCCACGTTCCGCGCGTTCAACCGGTGGTTGGCCGAGGACTGGGGACTTGCCTACGGCGACCGGATCTTCGCCGCCCCCTACGTCACGCTGGCCGACGTCGACTGGGCCGTGGCCGAGGTCGAGTGGGCGCTGGGGGAAGGAGCCCGCCTGCTGGTCATGCGGACGGCTGCCCCCACCACCGCTCTCGGTCGGCGCTCGCCGTTCGACCCCGTGTTCGACCCGTTCTGGGGCCTGGTCAACGAGGCCGGCGTGACGCTCGTGGTCCACGCCGGCGACTCGGGCGTGTCCTCCGACGGCTACGCGGTCGACGGGTTCGCGGCGACCTTCTCGGGCGGTAGGTACGCCCCGTCGCTCAAGAACTTCGCCATCGAGAAGGCCGTGCACGACTTCCTGCTGTCGATGGTGCTGGCCAACCAGTTCCGGCGGTTCCCCAACCTACGGGTGGCGTCGGTCGAGAACGGGGCCGAGTTCCTGCCCGACCTGTTCCGCAAGCTGCGCTCGATCGACCGCAAGATGCCCGGGTGGTTCGGCGACGACCCGGTCGAGGTGTTCCGGCGCCATGTGTGGATCAACCCGTTCTGGGAGGACGACCTGGCGACCGTCGTCGATCACATGGGCGCCGAGCGCGTGCTGTTCGGCTCCGACTGGCCCCACATCGAGGCGCTGCCGGAGCCGCTCGACTACCTGCGCGAGGTCAAGGCCATCGACCCGGCGGCGCGGCGCCGGGTGCTGTACGACAACGTGGTCGAGCTAACGGCGCTGCGACCCGCCTGAGCGCGGCCGGCCCGCCCCGGCCCGGTCCGACCGCCCCGCCTGAGCGGGGCGAGATGGGTGGCCGGGGACGCACTCCTGGCCGCCATGGACAGGAGGTGCGTGTCCGGGGTCGCCCGCCCGACCCCGGCTCACCCACCTCTTCACCGGCGGTCCGCCCGCACAGCCCGAAGGCTCCTGCGGAGGGGAGTGAAGCCCGCCCGAACTTTCTCCCCAACGCCGATGCAGAGTTGTTGCACCCTCTAGATCGCGCCAGCGCTACTACGCGTTACATATCTCGGGAAAATTTCCCGAAATCCGCGATCAGGGCCCGGCGAGGGCGCTCTGGCCCGGGTCGGACGGCGGCACCGTCGTGTCCGGCGGCAGCGTGGTCGACGGCGGCTCGGGCTCGGAGGTCGACGTCGTCTCGGGCGTCGTCTCGCTGGTGGTGGTGACGTCCACCGTCGTCGGCGTGGTGGCCTCGGTCGGTGTCGCCCCGCCGGGCCGGTCGGCCGCGGGGGCGGCCGCGGCCACCTGGGCGGCGACGTCCACGGGCACGGTCGCGACCAGCCCGGGCGGCAGCGGCACGCATCCTGGCAGCAGCGACATGGTGCCGCAGTCACCGCCGCCGGACCCGCGGGAGGAGGTGGCCCCCCGGGCTCCGGTGGTGTCGTCGCCGGGCGCCGAGTGGTGGGTCGTCGGGGCGGGCACGGTCGTCACCTGCTTGCCGACACTTTCGCTGATCACCGGCACGACCACGTCGGCCACGATGCCGCTGGTGGCGGCCGCCGCGGCGGCGACGCCGATGGCGGCGGCGGTGGCGATGGCGACCGCCTTCATCGCCACGACCCGGCTGACGGTCCGGACAACGCGGTTGTCGTCGGCGGGCCGGTCGGCGGCGTGCTTGGCCTGGTAGGTGTCGCCGCCGTGCTTGGCCCGGTACTGGTCGAGCTCGACGAGCTCCTGCTGCTCGGCGACGCGGGCCCGGAGCCGCTGTGCCAGCGGGTCCGGCACGCGGCGGCTGCGGGCCGCGGTGCCGTTGGCGCCGGCCACGGGCGTGATGTCGCCCTCGGTCGTGATCGCCGCCGCCCACGGCACGGCCAGGTCGAACGGCACCTGCCCGTTGCGGGCCCGCGCGGGCTCGACCGTCTCGGGCGCGGGCGCCTCCGGCGATTCGTCGTCGCTGCGCAGGTCGTCGCCGATGCCGACCTCGTCGCTCTCGCCGGCGACCGCGGCCGGCTCGTCGCCGGCGATGATCGCCAAGCGGATCTCGCGCATGCGGGCGACGATGTCGTCCTCCCGCGCCAGCTCGTCGGGCCGCGCGGGCGCCGTTGCCCGGCGCACCAGCACCGCCACGTCGCCGCACCACGCCGGCGCGTCCGCCGACGGCCCGGCGCCCGCGAGCAGCCGGTCTAGCTCGGCATCGAAATCGTCCATGTCCGTCCAGCCCTTGTCCGTCATTCCGCCAGAGCCTCCTGGCTCATCCTGGCTGCCAGCCGCTTGAGCGCCCGGTGGCACAGCACCCGCACCGAGCCGGGTGACCGGCCCATGATGCGCGCCACCTCGCCCACGTCGAATCCGCCGAGGACCCGTAGCAGCACCGCCTCCGCCTGGTCGGGAGCGAGCCCCGTCACCAGCATCTCCACGGTCTCCTGCACCCCGAGCTGCTCGACCACGAGCCAGGCCGGGTCGCCACCCAGCCCCCGCTCGATCGGGCCGTCGAGACGGTCGTGGGACATCAGATCGGTGCGGCGCCGGGCGTTCCGGCGCCGATGCTCGATCACCCGATGGCGGGCGATCGTGAACACCCAGCCCCGGAACCCGGCCTCGTCGCCGTCGAACCGGCTGAAGCCCCGGGCCACGGCCAGCCACACCTCGGCGGCCAGGTCGTCGGCCATGTCCGACTCCTGGGCCCGCAGGTAACGCAGGAGGCGGGGCTGGTAGGCCCGGAAGATCACCGTGAGCGCGCGCTCCTCACCCTGGCGCGCGGCAGCCAGCAGCGAGGGGAAGTCGACGTCACGGGTGGTTTCCGTGGGCGGCACTCTAATCACCGCTGCGGGCCGGCCGAGGTCTTCACACAGCGAGTGGGAGCGCCGTCACTTTTCGTTCGGGCGCCGGTCGCGCTGCGTTCCCGACCGGGGCGGGGTTGGTAGATTGGTACGACCGACGGGCGGCGTACGACCGGCGTCGGAGGAGGCTGGCATGTCCGCTGCGATGCCGGGGTACCACCCGGTCGCCACAAGTGACGAGGTCACCCGCGGCGACTTCCTCGTCCGCGTCTACCAGCACCTGGCCGTGGCGCTGGTGGCGTTCGTCGCGTTCGAGGCCCTCCTGTTCAACCTGGGTGTGGCCGGCAAGCTCTACGACTTCATCGCCGAGAGCGGCCGGGGCTACGCGTGGCTGCTGATCCTGGGCGCGTTCATGATCGTGAGCTGGCTGGCCACCAGCGCCGCCCACGACATCCTCAACCCGTCGCGCCAGTATCTCGGCCTCTTCGGCCTTGCCGCGGCCGAGTCGCTGATCTTCGCCCCGTTCCTCTACTACTTCTTCCGGGTCGCCGACGACGGCGCCACCGACGTGTGGGTGGCCGCGGTCATCACGGCGGTCGGCTTCGCCGGCCTCACGGGGGTCGGCCTCGCCACCCGCCGCGACCTGTCGTTCATGCGCCCGCTGCTGATGTGGGCCGGCGTGTGCGCGCTGTTGCTGATCCTGGCGGCGGTGCTGTTCGGGCTCCAGCTCGGCGTGTGGTTCTCGGTGGCGATGATCGCCCTGGCCGGCGGCTCGATCCTGTACCAGACCCAGACGATCATGCGCCGGTACCCGGCCGAGGCCTACGTCGGCGCCGTCCGTCCAGTTGTTCGCCTCGGTGATGCTGCTGTTCTGGTACGTCCTGCGGCTCGTGGGGGCGATGCGCCGCTAGGCGCAACGACAGGCGTTTTGTACGCGGAACTGGTCGCTCCAGCGACCAGTTCCGCGTAGAACGCGAGGCGGGTTTCAGCCGCCGTGCTCGAAGGGCCGGCCGTCGACGCGGTCGACCGTCGTGAACTCGGCCACCTCGGCCCGGCGCAGGCGCCTCGGCTGGTGGACCGGGTGGCCCAGCGCGATCAGGCCGGCCAGGGCCAGGTCGTCCGGGGCGCCGAGCAGCGACCGGACCTGGTCCTCCCGGCGGATCGCCATCGTGGTGACGACCCCGCCCAGGCCCTCGCTCCTGGCCGCCAGGAGGATGTTCCACGCGAACGGGTAGACGGACGCGCCCCCGGCGAACGTGTAGCGGTCGTGATCCCGGTCGACCGCGGCCAGGGCCCGGAGGTCTGCGAAGAGCGCCAGCAGCACCGGGACCTCGTCCAGGTGCTCGGCGAAGCCCTGGCGGTCCGGGGCGGCCGCCACCTGGGCCGCCAGGTCGCCCGCACCCGCCAGTGCCCGCGTCTCGGCCTCCCTGTCGGTGAGCGGGGCCCACGGCGTCAGCCCCGCCATCATCATGGCCAGGTAGTCGTACCAGCCGTCGAGGTAGAGGTCCCGCAGCCGGCGGCGGGTGTCCCGGTCCTCGACCACCACCACCCGCCAGCCCTGGCGGTTGCCGCCGCTGGGGGCGAAGCGGGCCAGGTCCAGCACCCTCGCGAGCGCCTCCGGGGCGACCGGCTCGTCGGTGAAGTCCCGAACCGCGCCGGTCGTGCGCAGCGCCTCGGTCAGCTCCATGGGCGCCGACGCTACCGGCGCTCAGCCCACGCGGCGGGAGCTGACCGCGAACCCCTCCTCGCCCATGCCGGTGGCCGGCTCGACCCCCCAGCTGACGACGTGGCGGGGGCGTAGGCGGATGAACTGCTCCACGAAGTTGGGGAAGCGGGGGTTGATGCCCGACCCGCCCTGCTCGTGCAGCTCGGCGTCGCCCCGGATCTCGACGGCGTGGGCCTCGGTCGGGGCGAAGTCGTCGACCAGGAACGTGATCTTGGGGTTCGCCCGGGCGTCCCGCCACTTCTTGCCCGCGGCGAAGTCGATGCCGCCGAGGTCGATCGTGTCCTCGTCGGCGTTGTAGACGTAGGTGAGCGGGATGACGTGCGGCCGTCCGTCCCGGCCGACGGTGGCCAGCCGCCCCATCGTCTGGCCCTGCAGGTAGGCGATCTCCGCCTCGGTGAACACGCTCATGGGCACTCTCCCCTCGGCCCGGCGCGACCGTGGGCAGGCCAAAAGGCCTGCCCACGGCGAGTTTTCATCGGAAAGAACCTGCTCGACCCCTTCAGCGCGCCAGGCGGGACCACACCCGACAGTCGAACAGGGCGGTGGACTGGTTGGACTCCACCGAATGGTCCGACCAACCGCTCAGCGGCCAGCCACCTCCAGGGTCCCAGAACTACCGTCACTCATGTGTGGACCACCTCCCTTCTCTGGTGGTCGCACTGTACCAACGACCCGCGGCGATCCGTGCCGCGGTTTTCGCGTCCGTCACGCCACCAGGGCTTCCCCGAGGATTCGGCCCTCCCGCTCGACGCCCGGTAGCGCGAAGTAGAACCCGCCGCCCTCGGGGCGGATGTACTCCTCCAGTGGCTCGCCCGCCAGGCGGGCCTGGGTGGCGAGGAACTGGGACAGCCGCCGCTGGTACGACACGAAGGCCAGGCCCTGGTCGAGCTGGCCGGCGGCGTCGAAGCCCCGCGAGTAGCTCAGCCCGGCCCGGAAGATCAGGTCGTCCCGGGTCTCGGGCGTGCGGGGGTTGGCCAGGCGGATGTGGGCGTCGAGCGGGATGCGGCTGCCGTCCGGGTCGTCGTCGTAGGACGGCACGTCTGTCTCGGCCCGGCCGCCGAGCGGGGCGCCGGAGGACTTGTGGCGGCCGATGATCGCCTCCTGCTCGGACAGCCGGGTGCGGTCCCAGAACTCGACCAGCATCCGGATCACCCGCACGACGTGGTACGACCCGCCGACCGCCCAGTCGGGCTCGCCGTCGCCGGCCTGGACCCACACGTGGCGGTCCATCACCCGGGCGTCGCCGGGGTCGAGGTTGGCCGTTCCGTCGAGGAAGCCCATGAGGTTGCGGCCGCCCGCCTCGCCCGGCCGGGCGGGGCCGGTGCGGCGGTTGTAGCCGTCGAGCATCCAGCGCAGGGCGAGCGTGCCCCGGGCCACGCGGTGGAGCTGGCGCAGCGCGAACAGGTTCACGTCCTCGTGGGCGCTGGTCACCGTGAGCAGCAGGTCGCCGTGCGACCGGTCGGGGTCGAGCCGGTCGTTGGCCAGGAACGGCATCGTCTCCAGCGCCCGGGGCCGTCGGTCGGCCAGCCCGTAGCGCTCGTCGAACAGCGACGCGCCGACCGACACGACGACGGCCAGGTCGGCCGGCGGGGGCGGGTTGCCGACCGCCCCGGTGTGCAGCGGGGGATAGGCGCCGTCGCGCTCGGGGTACGGCCGCCCGGACATCAGCCGGTCGACCTCGCCGGTCAGGGCGGCCAGGGTGTCGGCCAGCTCCGACCGGTCGGCCGCCGTGACCGTGAACGCCGCCATGAGGCCGGCCTCGTTGGCCGGGTGGGTGATGCCGGCCTGGTGCGGGCCCCGGAAGCGCAGGTACTCCGGGGCCCGGCCGCCGCCGGCACCGGCGGCTCCGGCGTCGCCCCCGCCGTCGCCGCAGGCGGCCAGCGGGGCGGCGAGGCCGGCGGCGGCTGTGGTGGCGAGGCCCCGGCCCAGGAACCGCCGCCGGCTGAGCCGGCCCAGGGCTCAGCCCTCGAGCCCGAGGACGCCCGCGACGCTCGCCAGCCTCTCCGAGAGGTCGGCCAGCGTGGTCTGCATCTCGGTCTTGTCGGCGTCGGTGAGCGCGCTGTACGGCATGTAGCCCTCGCCCTGCCTGTAGGCCGTGAGCTGGCCGTTCAGCTCGGCGAACAGCGAGTCGACATCGGCGACCAGCTCGGGGTCCTCCTCCTCGATCGCCGGCTTCAGCAGCTCGAAGCCCTTCTCGGACCCCTCGACGTTCGCTGCGAAGTCCCACAGGTCGGTGCCCGAGTAGCGGTCCTCCTCGCCGGTGATCTTGCCCCCGGAGACCTCCTCGATCAGCTCCGCCGAGCCGACCGCCAGGGCCGCGGGCGGGATCTCCATGTCGGCGAGCTCGGTCTTCAGCGTCTGCAGGTCGGCGTCGAGCTTGTCGGCGAACGCGGCGCCCCCCTCGGTCGTGTTCTGCTGGAACAGCAGGTACTCGAGGCGGTGCCAGCCCGTGAACTCGGGGTCGTCCACGCCGGCGAAGTCGTCGACCCGGGCGTCGACCGACCCGTCGATCTCCTCGACCAGGCCGGCGATCGGCTCGATGCGCTCCCAGCCCTGGCGGGACGGGGCGTAGGCGGCCTTGGCCGCCTCGACGTCGCCGGCCCGTACCGCGTCGGTGAAGGTCTTGGTGGCCGCGATCGTCTCGTCGACCTGGCCCTGCACGTAGGTCGTGTAGTCGGTGAGGGCTGACACGATCAGGGGGTTGTCGGTCTCGGAGCCCGCGACCTCGTCCGCGATGCCGCTGCCCGACCCGGCCCCGGCTCCGGACTCGTCGCAGCTACCCGAGCCGGCCCCCGATCCGGACGCGCTGCCGCTGGCCGATGCGGACGCCGACGCCCCGCTGCTCGCGCCCGAGGCGCCGCAGGCGTCGTCGCGCACGTCCGTGCCGTCGTCGTCGCCGCAGCCGGCGGCCAGGGTGACGATCGCCAGGGCGAGCGCCGCCACGGCGATGAGTCGATGACGAACCACGTGATCCCTCCAGGTCTCCAGCCGAGGAACGGCATGCTAGGCATACCTACCATATAGAGCAAGGAGACCTGAAGGATCGACGATCGAGCGGACCCGGGGCCGGCGTGCCCCGGGTGGTCAGGCCGTCGCCGCGGGGCGGGAGATCCCCACGCCGCCCGGGGTGTCGCCGCCGTAGCGGGCCTTCTCGGCGGCGATGTCGAGCCGCCCGATGCGCGACCGGGCCTGGAGGGCGGCGTCGTCGAGCAGGTCGGCGGGGATGAGCCACGCCACCTCGAACTCGATGCCGTCGGGGTCGCGGCGCGTAGAGGCTCTTGGTCGTGCCGTGGTCGCTGGAGCCGACCAGCGCCCCGTGCTCGGCCAGCCGGGCCGCGAGGGCCTCCAGGTCGTCGAGCGTGTCGACCTCCCACGCCAGGTGGTAGAGGCCGACGCTGGTGCGGCCCGCGCCCGAGGGCTCGGCGCCGGCGCCGATCGAGAACAGGCCGAGGTCATGGTCGTTGGTCGACCCGGGCGCCTGGAGGAACACCGCGCCGGTCATGCCGTCCGCCATCCCGAGGCGGCGGAACCCGAGCACCTCCTCGTAGAACGCGGCGGAGCGTTGGGCGTCCCGCACGTAGAGGACGGCGTGGTTGAGGCGGTTGATGGCCATCGAGATGCTCCTCGTCGGCTAGAAACATCGCCCATGGCCGGGGACGAGCCGGACGCGGCGGGCGAGACCGTCGCTCTCAACGGTATCGACATCTACCTGGAGCGAAGCGGCTCGGGCCCCCGGCTGCTGTTCCTCAACGGCTCCGGTGGCACGCTCGACCGCATGCGGCCCCTGCTCGGGGCGGCCAGCGCACGCTTCGACCTGGTGGCCCACGACCAGCGGGGCCTGGGCCGCACGTCCATCCCGCCCGGCCCCTACACGATGGCCGACTACGCGGCCGACGCCGCGGCCGTGCTCGACCACGTCGGCTGGGACCGGGCCCGCGTGATGGGCATCAGCTTCGGCGGCATGGTCGCCCAGGAGCTGGCGGTCACGTGGCCCGAGCGCATCGAGCGCCTCGCCCTGCTGTGCACGTCGCCGGGCGGGGCCGCCCCGTCCTACCCGCTCCACGAGCTGGAGGACCTGCCGCCGGACGACAGGGCGGCCGCCTACCTGCCGCTGCTCGACCAGCGGTTCACGCCGGAGTGGCTGGCCGAGCATGCGGGCGACCGGGGGCTGGTCGAGATGCTGGCCGAGCGGCGGGTGGGCCGGTCGGACGAGCAGGCCCGGGGGCGCGCGAGCAGCTCCTCGCCCGCAGCCACCACGACGTCACCCACCGCCTCGGCGCGATCACCTGCCCCACGCTGGTGGCGTGCGGGCGCTACGACGGCATCGCCCCGGTCGCCAACGGCGAGGCGATCGCGGCCCGGGTGCCGGGCGCCGAGCTGCGGGTCTACGAGGGCGGCCACGCGTTCGTCGGCCAGGACCGCGCCGCGCTGCCCGAGGTCTTCGACTTCCTCAGCGCCGGCTGACCTCGGTCGGCAGCCGGGCGAAGCCCCGGACGTTGGCCGAGTGGACCCGTGACGCGCCCGCCTCGTCGACCTCGTAGTCGGGCCGGACCCGCGCCGCCAGCTCCTCCAGCGCCACCCGGGACTCCAGCCGGGCCAGCGACGCCCCGAGGCAGAAGTGGCGGCCGACCCCGAAGCTGGCGAGCTGCCGGTCGTGGCGGCGGTCGAGGTCGAACCGATCGGGGTCGGGGAAGGCCCGGGGGTCGCGGTTGGCCGACCCCAGCATCAGCACCACCCGGTCGCCGGCCGGGATCGTGCCGCCGTGCAGCGGGATGTCGACGGCCGCCCGCCGCACGATGAACTGGGTCGACGTGTCGTAGCGCAGCGTCTCCTCCACCCAGTCGGCGATGCGGTCGGGCGCGGCGAAGGGCGCAGCCCGCTGGTCGGGGTGCCGCCATCCCCAGTACCAGGCGTGGCCGAGCAGCTTTGTGGTCGTCTCGTTGCCGGCCACGACCATGAGGAACAGGAAGCCCATCACGTCCTCGTCGCTCAGCCGGTCGCCGTCGAGCTCGGCGACGAGGAGCGCCGACACCAGGTCGTCGCCGGGTCGTGCGCGCCGCTCGGCCACGAGGTCGGCGTAGTAGCCGACCAGCGTCAGCGTCGCCTCGACCCCCGCGGGCGGGACGTCGGTGACCCCCTCCTCGCGGTGCAGGACCAGGTCGGCGAGCCGTCGCAGCTCGGCCCGGTCGGCCTCGGGGACCCCGAGCAGCTCGGAGACGACGTCCATGGGCAGGCGGCCCGCGAACGCGGCGATCAGGTCGAACGTGACGGTCCGGCCGCCGTCGAGGGCGGCGTCGAGGTGGGCGCGCGACAGCTCGCGGATGCGGGGCTCGAGGTCGGCCACCCGCCGGGGGGTGAAGCCCCGGGACACGAGGCCCCGCAGCCGGCCGTGGCGGGGCGGGTCCATGGCCAGGAACGAGGCGTAGCGGTGGGCGTCGGGCCCGTACGCCGAGGGGTCGAGGCTGACGCCGTAGGCCGACGAGTACCGCGCCGAGTCCCGGAAGGCGTCGACCACGTCCGCGTAGCGCGACAGCGCCCAGAACCCGACCTCGGGGTTGTGGTAGAGGGGTGCCTCGTCCCGCAGCCGGGCGTAGGTGGGGTAGGGATCGTCGTGGATGGCGTAGTCGTAGGGGCTGAAGGCGAGCGGCCCGGTCACTGGTGCACCCTTCGGGCACACCAGCTGACCGGATCGCCACTCCGTGGCGATAGCCCGACTGTGCTCATGGACCTCGCTTCGCTCGGTCATGGCCGGTCCCCGACGACCAGGGCGGCGAGGGCCGCCAGGCGGGTGGCGAGCTGGTCGTAGGGCATGTGGCCCATGCCGGCCCGCACCAGGGCGCCGGCGAGCATCAGGTCGAGCGCGGCGGCGAGGGACTCGGCCGCGGGGTCGGGCGCCACGGCGGCGAGCAGCCGGCGGTGCAGCTCGGCGCCGATGCGGTCGCGCAGCACGGCGACGTCGGCGTCGTCGCCGAGCAGGGCCGGCGCGCACGCGGCGGCCAGACGGGGCTCGCCGGCGACGAGGCCGGCCACGTCGCCGAGCACCCCCGCCGCCCGCTCGGCCGCGGGACGCCCGGGGTCGGCCGGGCGGTCGGGGAGCGCGGCGAGCCGCCGCCAGAACACCTCGGCCACGAGGTGGGCCTTGGACGTGAAGTAGGTGTAGGCGGTCGCCGGGGCCACACCGGCCCGCCGGGCCACCGACCGGACCGTGAGCGCCGCGTAGCCACCCGCGGCCAGCTCGTCGAGCACCGCGGCGGCCAGGCGGTCGACGGTGGCGGCCCGCCGGGGGGAGAGGCGACGCCGCGTCGCCTCGTCGACCTGAGTAATGGACATGTGTCCAGACAGTAGTCTGCCAAGGACGCCGACGGCCCGTGTGCCAGAGTGGAATCGAGGGGGTGACCATGACAGCAGTCGCAGCCGGCGACGGCCCCGGCGTCGTCGACGCCGCCGACCAGCTCACACCCGAGTGGTTCGATGCCGTGCTGGGCACGGCGGGCACGCGATCGGCGATCCGCCGGGTGACGACCGAGCCGGTGGGGACGGGCCAGATGGCGACCACCGCCCGGGTCCACCTCGAGCTGGGCGACGGCACCGACCGCACCGTGATCGCCAAGTACGGGCGTCCCGACGTCGCCGCCCAGCTCGCCCGGGTGGCGTACGCCAAGGAGGTGGCGTTCTACGCCGAGCTCAGCGAGCGCCTCGCCGTCCGGACGCCCGACTGCCTCTACGCCGCCATCGCCGACGGCGCCGCCCCCCGGTTCGTGCTGGTCCTCGAGGACCTGTCCGACGCCCGCCAGGGCGACCAGATCGAGGGGTGCACGCCCGAGCAGGCGGCCGCCGCCGTCGTCAACCTGGCCGGGCTGCACGGGCCGACCTGGTGCGACGCCGACCTCGCCCGGGCCGCGTGGCTGAGCGGCGGCGACGACGCGGCCATGTCCGAGCTGCTCGCCCCGTTCCTGGCGCTGGCCGCCGACGTGTTCACCGAGCGCTTCGGCGCCGACCTCGACGCCGGCGAGCAGGCGGTCCTGGCCGACTCCCGCGAGCTGATGGTGCCGTGGCTGACCGACAGGGGCGAGCGGTTCGCCGTCACGCACGGCGACTACCGCCTCGACAACCTGCTGTTCCCGCCCGACGACCCGGCCCGGGTGGCGGCGGTCGACTGGCAGACCACGGCGCTCGGCCCGCCCGGGCGGGACGTCGCCTACTTCCTGTCGACCTGCCTCGGCGTCGAGGACCGCCGGCGCCACGAGGCCGACCTGGTGGCGATCTACCACCGGGCCCTGGGCGACCACGACGTGACCGGCTACGTGCCCGAGGACTGCTGGGAGGACTACCGGCTCGGGATGTTCCACGCGCCGTTCATCATCATCCTCTCCCAGGTGACGGTGACGTCCACGCCCCGCGGCGACGCCATGTTCCG
The DNA here is from genome assembly GCA_963830865.1 of uncultured Acidimicrobiales bacterium. Taxonomy (GTDB): domain Bacteria; phylum Actinomycetota; class Acidimicrobiia; order Acidimicrobiales; family VFJN01; genus ZC4RG19. Next base: position 1,330,022 of record CAWHNU010000009.1, read on the forward strand.
GGCCATGTGGCAGCGGGCAGCGGCGGCGATCCAGGACCTCGACAGCGCCGCGCTGGTCCGGGAGCGCATCGCGTCCCGCAGCTGACCCCGCGGTGTGCCGGGCCGTTCGGCGGGGTACACCTGAGGCCAGCCGGGCGGGGTTCCGGGCGTCCGGGAGGGACGAACATGGTCGCAGACATCCGATCGAGCCGGCCGGAGCCGCCGGCGCCGACCGACGCCGTGGCGGAGGACGACGCGGTCGGCCTGGTCCGCACGGCGCTCGACACCGTGGCTCGGGCCGGCACGGTGTCGGTCGGCGCGGTCAGCGACGCGCTGGAGAGCGGCGCCCGCAACCTGGCTCGCCGCGTCGTCGCGGACGCCGTGGCCCGCCGGGCCGTCCCCGACCGCGACGCCCTGGCCCGGTCGCTGGCCGCCAAGCCCGATGTGCCGATCTTCGCCACCGCCACGGCGGCTGCCGTGGTGCTGCGGGTGGCTGGCCGCTTCCGGCGGCTCAAGTTCCTGGCCAAGCGCAGCCCCGTGTGGCTGCTGGCCACCGCCGTGCCGGCCCTGGTGGCGTCGGTGAGCCGGGGCGCCGAGGAGCTGGGGCTGGTGGCCGGCTACCTCGCCGCCCGCGCCCGGGCCACCGGCGTCGAGCCCGACCTCGAACGGGTCCGGCGGGTGGCCGTCCAGGTGGTGTCTCGCCGCCAGATCGACCCCGAGGCCGAGCCGAGCCACGGCAGCCTGGCGGTCGCCTGGCTGCGGCGGGCGGCCCGCGCCGCGCTCCCGTTCACGGCCGGCGTCGCCACCGCGGATCCCGAGGGCTTGGCCGCCGCGGCCGAGGCCGTCGATCCCGCCACGCTGGGCGCCGCCTGATCGTCACGCCGGGCGGCGGGCGACGACGATGGCGACGTCGTCGCTGCGGACCGCCGGCCGGTTGTCGGCCAGCAGGCGGTCCGCCAGGGCATCGGCCGACCCCAGGTCGCCGGCGGCCGCGACCTGGGCGGCCAGCAGCTCGACCGACACGTCGATGGACGTGCCCCGCCGCTCGATCAGGCCGTCCGTGTAGGTCACGAGGGTGGAGCCCGGCGCGAACCGGACGCGACCCAGCGCCCGGGGGGCCACCGTGACGCCGAGCACCGAGTGGCGGCCGTCCCGCAGCACGTCGACCGTGCCGTCCGCGTGGCGCACGATCGGCGGGGGGTGGCCCGCGGTCACGTACGTCACTGCGCCCCGCTGGGGGTCGAGCACGGCGATCACCAGCGTGGCGTAGCCGCCGCCCTCCCGCACCATCGACGCGGACGTCTGGGCCAGGATGTCCGGCAGCGCCATGCCGCCGGCCGCCAGGGTGTGCACGACCGTGCGGATCTCGGTCATCTCGGCGATGGCCTCGACGCCGTGGCCGCTGACGTCGCCCAGCACCAGGCACAGCCGGTCGCCCTCGAGGGCGATCCCGTCGTACCAGTCGCCGCCCATGCCGACCGACGGCGCCGCCGGCTGGTAGCGGGCGGCGACGTCCAGCCCCGGCACCGTGGGGACGCGGGGCAGGACCCGGGCCTGCAGGTCGCGCCGGACGCGGTGCTCGGCGTCGAACAGCTGCGCCCGCTCGGCGGACTGGGCGCACAGGTCGGCCACGGTCGAGATGCGCCCGAGCAGGGCCTCGTCGAAGGCCGGCGGGTCGGACCACAGCACCGACAGCACCCCGACCGCCTCGTCGTCGCCGCCGACCAGCGGCGCGCACGCCCCACCCCTCAGGCCCATGGCGGCCAGGTCGGCGGCGATCGAGCCGTCCGCCACCGCGGTCAGGTCCGAGAACGTCACGAGCCGGCGACCCCGCAGCGCGACCAGCGCCGGGAAGTCGCCGTCGAGGTCGAGGTCGGCGTAGGGCGCGGGCACGTCGAGCCCCGGCCCGCTCGGTGCGAGCATGTGGAGCTGGTCGCCCTGGACCACGCCGACGATCGCGAAGTCGGCCCCCAGCGCCTCCGGGGCGTCGTCGATGATGGCCCGGCCGACGTCGTCGAAGCTGCGGGCCGCGCTGAGGTCGCCGGCCAGCGCGGCGAGCGAGCCCGTGCGCGACTGGGCGAGGTCGGTCCTGCGGGCGCGACCCAGGCTGGACGCGCACAGGTCGGCCGTCGTCCGCAGCGTGTCGACGAGCGGATCCTCGAAGCGCTGCGGCGCGGTCCAGGCGAGCCCCAGGGCGCCGAACGCCACGCCGGCCTCGTCCACGAGCGGGTAGCACGCCACCGCGGCCAGTCCGGCGACGCGCATGTCGTCGGCCACGGCCGGGAACCGCTCGGCGACGGAGGCGGGGTCGGGCAGCAGCACCGGGTCCCCCGTGCGGAGTGCGGCGACGAGAGGCCAGTCCCAGTCGAGCTGCTGGCGCTCGTGGCGCGCGGCGATGGCGGGGTCGAGGCTGTCGTTGTGGACGACCGCCAGTGCGGCGCCGTCTGGCGTGAGCAGGCCGATGTGGGCCGAGCGCGCGCCGGGCACGTCCGGCGCCCGGTCGACCAGCGTGCGGGCCACCTGCTCGAGCGTCCCCGCGGTGGCGGCCGCCTCGGCCAGGCCGGCCAGCAGGCGGTTGGTCACCGCGTCTCGCCGCACCCCGTCGGCCAGGCGGGCGCGCACGAGGGTCTGGCCGCACAGCTCGGCTGCGGTGGCGAGGGTGGCCAGCACCAGGTCGTCGATCGGGCCCTCGCGCCCCCACGACACGCCGACCGCGGCGATCACGTCGCCCTCGTCGTCGACGATCGGGTGGCAGGCGGTGGCGCCCAGCCCCGCGGCGATCGCATCGTCGGCCACCTCGGGCGGCGCCTGTGCCCGCCAGTCCTCGTCCGAGGTGAGGAACACCGGCGTCGCCTCCCGGACCGCCCGGGCGAGCGGCACGGGCACGTCCAGGGCGATCTCGGCGTAGCGGGCGGCGACCTCCGCGGCGAGGACGCCCGGGCCGAAGCGGGACCGGATCGTGCCCGACCCGTGGTCGACCAGCGCCAGCGACACGATGCGCGCCTCGAGGACCCGGGGCAGGCCCGTGTCGACGATCGCGGCAACCTCGTCGACCGAGTCGGCGGCCGCCAGCGACCGGGCCAGCCCCGCCAGGCGCTCGACGACGGTCACGTGGCGGGAGACCTCGCGCTGGTGGCGGCGGGCGCGCTCGGCCAGGTAGGCGAGGGCGGCCGCCAGGGCGAGCGTCCCGCCCAGGATCCACCAGGGCGCGGTCGTCGAGACCGGCCGGCGGTCGTCCACCGTGATGTGCCAGGTGCGCCCGGCGACCTCGCGGTCGATGGTTACGCCGTCGTCCGGGGGCACGTCGCTCTCGAACAGCGGGCCGAGGTCGCTGCTGCGCCGGTCCTCGACCCGGATGCCGATCGCCGGGCTCAAGTCGTCCGCCAGCTCACCCAGGATGCGGTCGCCGACGACCCCGGTCGTGACGTAGCCGACCACGGCCGCCCGGCGCTCGTCGACCGTGGCATCGGCGGGCAGCCCCGGCCGGTAGACGGCGTGGACCAGGAAGACCGACGGCCGCCCGGTCGGCTGCGACGGGACGGTCCGGGTCATGATCGCCCGGCCGCTGTCGCGGGCGGCCTCCGCGGCGGCGCGGCGGACCGGGTCGGCGCCGAGGTCGAGGCCGGCGAGCGGCGCGGTGACCGGCAGCGGCGGGGTGACCCACTGCACCGGCATGTACTCGTCGCGGGGCGGGGCCGGCGGTCCCGACGGCGTGTCGCTGATGGGGCGGCCGATCGCGTACTCGAAGGCCACGCGCTCGTCGGCCGTGACGATCGGCGCGTAGGCGAGCGTCTGGAGCGGCGACTCGTCGAGCATGCCGGCCACGTAGGCGTCGAAGCGGGCCTGGTCGACGTCGCCCGACGCGTCGCTCAGGCCGGACACGCCGCTCACTCCGGCCAGGAGCCTCTGGACAGTGGTCACGGCGAGGTTCGACGTCTGCTGGGCGACCAGCTCCTCGCGCTCGTCGGCCTCCTGCTCGGCGCCACGCTGGGTCAGCCAGGCGGCGCCCAGCCCGACGACGACCACGGCGAGGATCGCCAGCACGCGGGGCCACGTCCTGGTTGCGGGGGGCGGGACGGCCGCGCTGCCGGCCGCCGGCGGCGCCGCCCCCGCCGTCATTCGCGGGCGAGCCAGCCGTCGACGTCCGTCAGCTCGAGGAGTCGGGCCACCGGAGGTGGCACCGCCCGCAGGACCATCGGGACCTCGGCGTCGCCGGCGGCACGGCGGATGTCGAGCAGGGCGCCGAGCCCGCTCGAGTCGCAGAACGTGACCTCCCCGAGGTCGATGACCAGCCGGTTGACCGGCTCGGTGGGCGGGGGATCCGCGCTCAGAACGCCGGTCACCTGGGCGACGACGTCGGCGCGCACCGAGAGGTCCAGCTCCCCGGCCAGGTGGGCCACCACGTCACGCCCGTCGGTGGCGACCTCGATGTCGAAGCTCTTGGGCATCGGACCTCTCTGGCGCCGCCTTGTCGGCGGCCCCGTCTGTGCGACGCCGCGCGTCCAGCGGCGTGATTCTGCCCCACCAGCTTGGCTGCAGCCACAGGTTGGCCCGGCACGCGGCGTGCCGGCGGGACCCGACGCTAGCCGGCACGCGTCGCCGGCGGCCGCAACCCGGTCATTGCGTCAGCTCCTGCTGCAGCGGCGTGGGGAACCGGGGCGTCACCCGGGCAGGGCCGAGCCAGCCGGTCAGCTGGTGGGCCGCGGCCTCGACCGCCCGGGAGCCGTCGGCCCCGACGTCCTCCAGCAGCTCGTAGACGACCTCGCCCGAGCGCCGCTGGACCCAGCCGCCGACGATGCGCCCGTCCCACCACACGGTCGGGCCGACGTTGCCCGAGCGGTCGAACAGCGGTGCGCGGTGGGCGCCGAGATACCAGTCGCGCCCCGTCCAGCCCATCGGCGTCGGGTCGAGCGCCGGCAGCAGCGCGGCCGCCGGCGGCGGGGCCGCCGCGGGCTCGACGTCGTCGGGCAGCACGTAGCCGACGTCGCCGCCGAGGTCGACCTCGACGGCCCCGACCGCGGCCAGCGCCGCCCGCGCGGCGGTCACGGTCCACCCGCTCCACCACGTGAGGTCGGCCAGCGTGCCGGGCCCGAACGCCGCCAGCCAGCGCCGGGCCAGCTCGGCCTGCGCCTCGGGCCGCCCGGGCCGGGCCCGGTCGTCGGTCAGCCATCGGGACAGGGGCGCCCAGCGGTACTGCGTCGACGTCCACGAGCCCCGGGGCCGGCCCCGCACGATCTGCTCGTCGGCCGCCAGCACCGACAGCACCCGGTTGGACAGACGCTGGGTCGTCGCCCACCGGGTGCCCACGCCCACCACCATCTCGGTGCCCAGCTCGGGGACGTCGTCGACCAGCTCGGTCGCCAGCGCCTCGCCCCGGCGCTCGAGCGCGGCGACCGTGGCCTCGCCGACCCGGTCGAGCCAGACGGCGCCGCCGCCTGCGGGGGCCACGCCGCCCTGCTCGATGTGGTTGACGAGCCGGCGCCGCTCGGTGGCGGCGATCGCCTGCGTGCAGGCGGCGTGGACCACGGGCACGAGATCGACGGGGACGACGAACATCGTGCGGCGCATGCCCAGCATTCGCACCAGCGTGCGGTCGTCGTAGAGCGCCCGCTCGACCGCCCGGACCGTCGGCGCCCGCAGCCGGGCGGCGGCCGAGAGATACACCGATGCGGGGTCGGTAGCGTGCAACGCGACGATGTCCTGCACGAGCTCGACCACGTCGTCGGCCCGGTGAGCCGGCACCAGACGGTGACGGGTTGCGAGCCGGGCGCGCCGTTCCGGGACATCGATGGTGCGCACGCTGCCGGAGGGAGACACGAGGGACAGTCTGTCACATCGGACACGTACATATGTTCGGGTATGGTAACGATGTCATGAAGTCCCGCGTGAAGTCCCGCGGGGCCGGCGACGATGGGCGAGGAGGCCCCGGTTCGATGCGCAGACAGAAGCCCAACCGATCGCGGACGGCGCCCGGGCCGGGTCGCCACGCGCGGTCGCAGGGCGCGACCGACGCGGCCGGCGCCGTCGACGCCGCGGTGGCGTCGTGTGCCGCGGGCGTCGGGCGCCCGGCGCCCCACCTGGTCGAGCCGCTCGCGGCCGGCGACGAGGCGCACCGGGGCGCGATCGAGCGGGCGCTGGCCGCGGCGCTGGTCACGGCCGTGGCGGGCGCGTGGCGCAAGGGCTGGCAGCCGGCCGACCTCCACCGGGGCGTGGGCCGGGTGCTGGGACGGCCCCACGCGGCGCTGGTCGTGCGGGCGATCGCCCGCGAGGCGCGCGACCACCCGCCGGGTGCGATGCCCGCCCGCTGGCGGCTCCAGCTGGATGCGCTGGGTGCCGGGCTCGACGACCAGCCGCCGGCCGAGGGCGGCGGGCCAGGGGGCGGCGCGAGCGGGCCCGCGGCGTGGGTGCTCGGGCAGATCGCACAGGACGACGACGAGGCTCGCGCCGAGTCCGTGGTGGTGGCCGTCGAGACGATCGCGTCGCTGCGGCTGCTGCCGCGGATGCCCAAGCTCGGCCCGGCCCCGGGCGATCCGCCCCCCGCCGGGGAGGCCCGGCACGTCTCCGGCCGGGTGGGGGCCGATCCCCGCGTGCTCCACAAGGTGACCGCGCTCCTGGCCAAGGCCGAGTCGACCACGTTCCCCGACGAGGCCGAGGCGCTCACGGCCAAGGCCCAGGACCTGATGACCCGCCACGCCATCGACCGGGCGACGCTCGACGCCCGGGCCGCGCCCGGCGGCGCCGGCGCCGGCGGGGCCCGCGTCGCCGGGCGGCGGGTCGGCATCGACGACCCCTACGCCGGCGCCCGCTACCTGCTGCTGTCGGTGGTGGCCGAGGCCAACCGGTGCAAGGCGGTGTGGTCCAGGTACTGGGGATTCGCCACGGTGTTCGGCGACGAGGGCGACCTCGACGCCGTCGAGCTGCTGTACACGTCGCTCCTGGTCCAGGCCACCCGGGCCATGGTGGCCAAGACCCCGCCCCGCCGGGGCGGCGCCCGCTCGGGCACCGGGGGCCGCACGCGCTCGTTCCGCCAGTCGTTCCTGGTCGCCTTCGCCCGCCGCATCGGCGCCCGCCTGCACCAGGCCGCCGAGGCGGCGGTCGCCGAGGCGACCACGGCGGGCGGCAACGCGGCCCTGGTCCCGCTGTTCGCCGAGCGCCGCCGGGCCGCCGACGACGCGGTCAGCGAGGCGTTCCCGACGATCGGCACCACGCGCATGTCGGCCCGCGACGCCGACGGCTGGTACGCCGGCACCGCCGCCGCCGACCGCGCGCAGCTCGACATCCACGAGGCGCTGCGGCGGTGAGCGAGCGGGTGCACGTCGAGCTCTGCGGCGTCGAGCGGACCGCGGAGGTCCACCGGCTCACGCAGCTCGCGTTCGCGCCCTACGACGCGCTCGACCCGCCGTCCGGCGCCGTGGCCGAGACCGAGGCGGACGTGGTCGCCGACCTCGCCGGCGGCGGCGGCGCCCTGGCACGGGCCGGCGACGACGCAACGGCGGTCGGCTGCCTGCGCTGGCGCCTCGACGAGGACGGCACGTTCTACGTCAAGCGGCTCGCCGTCGACCCCGCGTGGCAGGGCCAGCGGCGTCGGCCGGGCGCTCATGGCCTGGGCCGACGACCAGGCCCGCGCGGAAGGTCGCGCCGCCGTGACGGTGGGCGTGCGCATCGCCCTTCCCGGCAACCTCGCGTTCTTCCGCGGCCTCGGCTTCGCCGTGGTCGGCGAGCACAGCCACGACGGCTACACGCACGCCACCTGGCTGTCGCTGCGCAAGGCCCTCTGATCAGGCAGCGCAGCACCACGGGCCGGCGTCGATGGCGTTCTGGCAGCGGATCCCTACCGCTATGGCACTCAGCGCTGCCAGAAAGGGGTGGCGGCCCTGGGGTGGGAGCCGAGAGTGTCAGCGTCAGCTGGTGGCGATCTTCGTCGCCCAGGGGTAGTCGGCCTTGCCGCTGGGGGAGCGCTGCATCAGCTCGACCAGGTGCAGCTCCCGGGGCACCTTGTACCCGGCGATCCGGGCCCGGCAGTGGTCCTGCACCGACGCCAGGTCGGGCGTCATGCCCGGCCGGGGCTGGATCACCGCCGCCACCCGCTGGCCCCAGCGGTCGTCCGGCACGCCTACCACGACCGCGTCCCACACGGCCGGGTGCGACTTCACCGCCGCCTCGACCTCCTCGGGGAAGATCTTCTCGCCGCCCGAGTTGATCGACTGGGCGCCGCGACCCAAGAGGGTGATCGAGCCGTCCTCCTCGACCAGGGCCATGTCGCCGGGAATGACGTAGCGCACGCCGTCGACCTCGACGAAGGTGTCGGCGGTCTTGGCCGGGTCGTTGTAGTACCCGATCGGGATGTCGCCGCTCCGCGCCACCCGGCCCACCACGCCCGAGCCCGGCTCGACCGGCCGCAGCTCGTCGTCCAGCACGACCGTGCCCGACACCGGCCGCACCGTCGGGCCGCCCTTCATCGCCGTGCGGCCCTTCTCGACCACGATCACGCCGTTGGCGCCCCCCTCGGACGACCCGATGGCGTCGGTCAGCACCAGGTTCGGGAAGCGGTCGAGGTACTGGTCCTTCAGCGACGGCGAGAACACCGCGGCGGTGGACGAGAACGAGATCAGCGACGACAGGTCGCGAGAGCGGCTCGGCTCGACGTCCAGCGCCTCGATCAGCGGGCGGGCCATGGCGTCGCCGGTCACCATCATCGAGTTGGCGCCCTCGGCCTCGACCAGCCGCCACACCTCGTGGGGGTCGAACTGGGCCGTGAGCACGATCTTGTTGCCGACGAAGCTCTGGCCCATGACCGCCCACTGGGTGGCCCCGTGCATGAGGGGTGCGATGGGCAGGAACGTCAGCGAGTACCCGTTGCGCCGGCCCCGCTCGACGAGGTCGCCGGGCGCCGTCGCACGGTCGCCGCTCAGGATGTCGATGCCGCCGCCCAGGGCGAACAGCACGTCCTCGTGGCGCCAGACGACGCCCTTGGGCAGGCCGGTCGTCCCGCCGGTGTAGAGGATGTAGCGGTCGTCGCCCGACCGGGGCCCGAAGTCCCGCTCCGGCGACGCCGCCGCCAGGGCGGACTCGTACTCGCCGCCGATGACCAGCCGGTGCCCGACGCCGGGCATGTGCGGCGCCACCTCAGCGACCCGCTCCGCGAAGGCGGCGTCGTGGATCAGTGCCGCCAGGTCGGCGTTGCCGACCAGGTAGGCGAGCTCGTCGGCCACGTAGCGATAGTTGATGTTGATCCAGGTGGCCCGGAGCTTGAAGATCGCCCACAGGCTCTCCACCCACTCGACCGAGTTGAGCCCGTAGATCCCCACGTGGTCGCCGGGCCCGATGCCCTCGGCGGCCAGGTGGTGGGCGAGGCGGTTGGCCCGGGCATCCATCTCGGCGTAGGTGCGGCTGGCGCCGCCCGCCACCAGGTACTCGCGCTCGCCGAAGGCGTCGACCGAGTGCTCGAACAGGTCCGCCAGGTTGAACTCCATCCGGCGCACACTAGGCCATCAACTAGAACGTGTTCTCGTCGCGGTCCATACTGGGCGCCGATCGACGGGGAGGGACCGTGCACCTGGCGTACACCGAGGCCGAGGAGGAGCTGCGCGGGCGGCTGCGCGCGTACTACGACCAGCTGCTCGACGACGACACCCGGCGCGAGCTGCGGCGCTCGGAGGGCATCGGCCCGGTCATGCGCCAGGTGGTGCGGCGGATGGGCGCCGACGGCTGGCTGGGCATCGGCTGGCCCACCGAGTACGGCGGCCAGGGCCGGGGCCCGGTCGAGCAGTTCATCTTCTTCGACGAGTCGATGCGGGCCGGGGCGCCGGTCCCGATGCTCACGATCAACTCGGTGGCGCCGACGATCATGCACTTCGGCAGCGACGAGCAGAAGCGCGACTTCCTGCCCCGCATCCTCCGGGGCGAGATCCACTTCTGCATCGGCTACAGCGAGCCCGGCGCCGGCACCGACCTGGCCTCGCTGCGCACCCGGGCGGTCCGCGACGGCGACGACTACGTCATCACCGGCCAGAAGATGTGGACCAGCCTGGCCAGCGACGCCGACTACTGCTGGCTGGCCGTGCGCACGGGCGCCGAGGACAGCCGCCACCGCGGCATCTCGATCTTCATCGCCCCGATGGACACCCCGGGCATCGAGCGCACGCCGCTCCAGCTGCTGTCGTCCCACGACATCTGCTCGGTGTACTGGGACGACGTCCGCATCCCGGCCGCCAACCTGGTCGGCGGCGAGAACGAGGGCTGGAAGCTGATCGTCAACCAGCTCAACCACGAGCGGGTCACGCTGTGCAGCCCGGGCATGGCCGAGCAGATGCTGCACGAGACGATCGACTGGGCCCGGTCGACCGTCGGGCCGGACGGCAGCCGGGTGATCGATCAGGAGTGGGTGCGGATCAACCTGGCCAGGGCCACTGCCGGGTTCGAGTTCCTGCGCCTGGCCAACTGGAAGGTGGCCTGGGCCGCCACCCGGGACGAGCTGCCGATCGCGGACGCCAGCACGATCAAGGTGTTCGGCACCGAGCACTACCTCGAGTCGTTCCGGCTGCTCATGGAGGTGCTCGGCGAGCGGGCCTACCTGACCGAGGACGCCCCCGGCGCGCTCGTTGGGCTCGCGCCTGGAGCAGATGTACCGCAGCCTGCTGATCCTCACGTTCGGGGGCGGCACCAACGAGCTGCAACGGGACCTGATCGCGGCGTTCGGCATGGGCATGCCGATGGCCAAGCGCGGCTGAGGCGGGGGGACACGTGGACTTCGACCTGACCGACGAGCAGCAGGCCACCGTGGCGGTGGCCGCCAAGCTGCTGGGCGACAAGGCGACGCCGGAGGCGATCCGGGCGCTGGAGCGCCGGGACGACCAGCGGTTCGACCGCGACCTGTGGGCGGCGATGGCCGATGCGGGCCTGCTGGGCATCGCCGTGCCGGCCGAGCACGGCGGCGCCGGGCTCGGCGTGCTGGAGCTGTGCCTGGTGCTGGAGGAGGTGGGCCGACGCACGGCGCCCGTCCCGGCCCTGGCGACCCTGGCGCTCGGCGCCCTGCCGGTGACGCGGTGGGGAGCGACGCCCAGCGGGCGGCGCTGCTGCCCGGAGTGGTCGCGGGGACGACCGTGCTGACCGCGGCGCTGACCGAGCCGCTCGGAGATCCCCGGCGCCCGACCACCACGGCCCGGCCCGAGGGCGACGGGTGGGTGCTCGAGGGTGAGCGGACCAACGTGCCCGCCGGCCTGGTGGCGGACGTGATCCTCGTCCCGGCCACGGTGGCGGGCTCGGGCGCGGTGGGGCTGTTCGCCGTGCCCGGCGCCGCCGGCGGCCTGGGGCGGGAGCGCCAGGACACGACGACCGGCACCCCGGAGGCTCGCCTGACCCTCGACGGCGTCGCGCTGGGCGCCGACGCCGCGGTGGGACCGGTCGACGCCGAGGGGACCGTGGTCGCCTGGCTGGTGGAGCACGCCACGGTCGCCGCCTGCGCGGTGATGGCCGGGCTGGCGGCCGAGGCCGTCCGCATCACGGGCGAGTACACGACCGGCCGCGAGCAGTTCGGACGGCCGATCGCCACGTTCCAGGCCGTGGGCCAGCGGGCGGCGGACGCGTACGTCGACGCCCAGGCGATCCGGCTCACCATGCTCCAGGCCGCCTGGCGCCTGGGGGCGGGGGCGCGCGCCGACCGGGAGGTGGCGATCGCCAAGTACTGGGCCGCGGCCGGCGGCCAGCGGGTCGTGCACGCCGCATCCCACCTCCACGGCGGCATCGGCGTCGACCGCGACTACCCGCTGCACCGCTACTTCCTCTTGGCCAAGCAGATGGAGCTGTTCCTCGGCGGCGCCAGCCGCCAGCTGGTGACGCTGGGCGCGATCCTCGCCGCCGAGGGCCCTCGCCGCTGACCCCGGTCGCGTTCTGTCCCCGGAGACGGCTGCCATGGCAGCCGTTTCCGGGGACAAGACTGTGGGGCGTGACCGCGTCCTACACGTTCGGTGACGGCGACGTCGCCGTGCGCCGCATCGGTCTTGTGGCCGAGGTCTTCGCCGCGTCGTCCCGGGCGCTGCTGGACCGGGCGACCACGGGCCTCGCCCGGCGCGACGTCGCGCTCGACCTCGGGTGCGGGCCGGGCCACACCACCCGCCTGCTCGCCGAGGTCGGCGCGGCCCGGCGCACGCTCGGGCTCGACGCCTCGGACAGCTACCTCGACGCCGCCCGGGCCGCCACCCGCGACCCGGCCGTGGCCTACGCGACGCACGACGTCACCCGCCTGCCGCTGCCGGAGGCGCCGGCCGACGTCGTCTATGCCCGGCTGCTCCTCGCCCACCTGCCGCAGCCGCTCGATCTCGCCCGGGGCTGGCTGACCCAGGTCCTCCCGGGCGGGGCGCTGGTGTTGGAGGAGGTCGAGCACATCGAGGCCCCGCCGGGCGTGCTGCGCGCCTACGAGCGCCTGGTCACGGCGCTGGTGGCCGCCGAGGGCGGGACGATGGCCGCCGGACCGCTGCTCGCAGCGCTCGGCGGCGCGTGCGTGGAGGTCCCGGTCGACCGCAGCGCCGCCGCCCGCATGTTCGGGCTCAACCTCGCCGTGTGGGGCGACGACGCGGTCCGGCGGGGCCTGGCGAGCGCCGCGGAGGTCGCCGACCTCGCCGCCGGCCTCGACGCCGTCGGGTCGGGTCCGCCGGTCGCCTGGACGCTGCGTCAGGTGGTCTGCCGGGCCGAGTAGCGCTCCGGCGGGGTGCCCACCGCGGCCCGGAACTCGCGCACCAGGTGGGACTGGTCGCTGTAGCCCAGGTCGGCCGCCAAACCGGCCCAGTCGACCGGGCCGTCGCCGGCCCGCTCCGCGGCGTCGTGCAGCCGGAACCGGTTGATCACCCACTTGGGCGAGAGCCCGATGTGGTCGGCGAACAGCCGCTGCAGCCGCCGGGTGCCGACGCCGAGCCGCTCCGCCAGACCATCGACCCGCGTGACCGACCGGTCGTCGGCCAGGTGGGCCACCAGGGCGTTCATCGGCCGGGTCATCGGCAGCGGTCCGGCGCCCGCGGCCGCCAGGGCATCGTCGACCAGGCCGATCGCCTCGGCCGGGTCGTCGTGGGCGGCAACCGCCGCCGCCAGGTCGTCGATCGCAGGTCCGAACACGTCCCGGGCCGCCAGCCGGCGCCCGATCACGGTCGAGACCGGCCGGCCCAGCCAGGGGCGGAACCCGGCGGGCAGGAACTTCACCCCCAGCACCCAGCCCCGCCCCTCGAGCCGCCGGACGAACTCGCCGGTCGAGACCGCCTCGACCTCGGCCACGCCCGCCTCGAACACGAGGTTGCAGGCCGGGTGGGGGAGGATCCGCTGGTCGTAGTGCTCGCCCGCCGGCAGGTCCCAGCGGACGCCCCAGTAGCGCTCGACCGCCCAGTCGAGCGTGGGGGACGGGTCGTGGCGCGTGAGCACGAACCGCTCGAACCCCGCCGCCGGGTCCACGATGCCCCGGGTGTCCGCCCCGGCGTCGACGGGCTCGATGGTCTCGCGCACCCCGCCAGGCTAGGGCCGGTCCGCTGTCGGGTTTTTTCAAGACGGGCCGGGGTACCCCTCCTACCGTGACCGGTATGGAGGACAAGGAACAGATCGACCTGCTCGCGGACGTGCTCGACAAGACCGGCGACGTCGTCGCCGGGGTCGCACCCGGCCAGGGCGACCGGCCGACACCGTGCCCGGACTACGACGTCGACACGATGGTGAACCACATCGTCGGCTGGGTGCAGGTGTTCGCCGCGGGCGCCGCCGGCGGGCGCTACGAGGGCGACGCCTCCGCCTTCCAGGCCGGCGCCGATCCGGGCGCCGAGTTCCGCGACGCGGCCGACCGGATGGTGGCCGGCTGGCGGGAGCACGGGTTCGACCGCAAGATCCGCCTCAGCGGCCCCGACGACACCGAGGCCCGCGGCGCGTTCAACATGACCGTGATGGAGTACCTGACCCACGGCTGGGATCTGGCGGTCGCGACCGGGCAGACGGTGCCCTACACGGACGACGAGGCAGCGGCGGCGCTCCCGCTGGCCGAGGGCACGCTGCCCGACCAGTACCGGGGCGAGGGCATGCCGTTCGGTGAGCGGGTGGCGGTGCCGGACGACGTGCCCGCGCTCGACCGGTTCATCGGGTTCATGGGGCGGGACCCAGGCTGGACGGCCTGACGCGTCAGTGGCTGATCGCCAGCTTGAGGGCGATCATCACGAGCCCGAATGCCGCGCTCAGGCTGACCGCCACCAGCCGCTGGAGCCCGTGCATCCCCGCCCGGTCGGCCGCCAGCCACCCGACGACGCCGAGCATGATCGTGGAGAAGATCAGCGCGGCGAGGATGGCACCCCAGACGCCGACGCCCAGGGCCGAGGCGAGCAGCAGCACCCCCAGCGGGAGGTAGGAGGCGGTGACGAGCCGCCAGGTGTGCTTGGCGAAGATGGGCGGGCGCTGACCGGCCGGCGTGTGGATCCGGTGGGCCAGCGCGCGGGCGTAGGTCTCGGCCAGCCAGTACACGAGCACGGTGGCGATCACGGTCACGCACGTTGCGGCGACGCTGAGGCGCCCGCCGGTTGCCACCAGCACGCTGGCGGTCACGACCGTGCCGTAGATGGCGGAGGCGAGCCGCTCGACCTCGCCGGTGCGCCGCTCGGCCTCAGACGCGGCCTCTCCCTGGACTTCGGCCTCCGTCACCGGCCCATCATCGCACTAGACAGGGGGAATGGCTGAGGTCGTCTCCCCGCTGGCCGGGACCGTCGCGCGCATCGAGCGCACCGCCGGGGCCGCGGTGGCGGCGTCGACGACCGTGCTCGTGGTGGAGTCGATGAAGATGGAGTACGCCATCGAGGCCGGCGTGGCCGGCACGGTGGCCGAGGTCCGGGTGGCCGAGGGCGACGCGGTGAAGGCGGGAGACCTGCTCGCGGTCGTGCGCGCGGGCGAGGCCGGTGACGGCGCCGAGGCCGCGGCCGCGGCCGCCCCGCCGCCCGACCGGGCGGCCCGGGCCGACCTCGCCGACGTGGTCGAGCGCCACGCGGTCGGCCTCGACCCCGCCCGCCCCGACGCCGTGGCCCGACGCCGGGCGACCGGCCAGCGCACGGCCCGCGAGAACGTCGACGACCTGGTCGACGCAGGCACGTTCGTCGAGTTCGGCCCGCTGGCCATCGCCGCCCAGCGCCGGCGGCGGCCCGTGGACGACCTCATCGCCCGCACGCCGGCCGACGGCCTGGTCGCCGGGGTCGGCACGGTGGACGGCCGGCCGACGGCGGTGCTGACCTACGACTACACGGTCCTCGCCGGCACGCAGGGCTACCAGAACCACCGCAAGAAGGACCGCCTGTTCGACGTGATCGAGCGTCAGCGCCTCCCGGTGGTGTTCTTCGCCGAGGGCGGCGGCGGGCGGCCCGGCGACACCGACGCCCCGGGGGTGTCGGGCCTCGACACGATGGCGTTCCACCTGTGGGGCCGACTCAGCGGGCTGGTGCCGCTGGTCGGCATCACGTCGGGTCGGTGCTTCGCCGGCAACGCCGCCATCCTGGGCTCCAGCGACGTCGTGATCGCCACCCGGGGCTCGAACATCGGCATGGGCGGGCCGGCGATGATCGAGGGCGGTGGGCTCGGCGTGTTCGCCCCCGAGGACATCGGCCCGCTCGACGTCCAGGCGGCCAACGGCGTGGTCGACGTCGTGGTCGAGGACGAGGCCGAGGCGGTGGCGGTCGCCCGCCGGTACCTGTCCTACTTCGCCGGGCCGACCGACGACTGGACGGCCGTCGACCAGGCCGCGCTGCGGGACCTGATCCCCGAGAACCGGCGCCGGGTCTACGACGTGCGGGCGGTGCTGGCCGCCCTGGCCGACACCGGCTCGGTGCTCGAGCTGCGCCGGGCGTTCGGGGCCGGGATGGTCACCGCGCTGGCCCGCGTCGAGGGCCGGCCGCTCGGCATCGTGGCCAACGACCCCGCCCACCTCGCCGGCGCCATCGACGCCGACGGCGCCGACAAGGCGTCGCGGTTCCTGGGCCTGTGCGACGCGTTCGACATCCCGCTGCTGTTCCTGCTGCGACACGCCGGGGATCATGGTCGGTCCGGACGCCGAGGCCACGGGGCTGGTCCGCCACGCCAGCCGGCTGTTCGTGACCGGCGCCAGCCTGACGGTGCCGTACGGCACGATCATCCTGCGCAAGGCCTACGGGCTCGGGGCCCAGACGATGGCGGGCGGGAGCTTCAAGGCCCCGCTGTTCTGCGTCGCCTGGCCGACCGGCGAGCTGGGCGGCATGGGCCTGGAGGGCGCGGTGCGCCTCGGCTACCGCAACGACCTCGCCGCCATCGAGGACGAGGCCGAGCGCGAGGCCGCCTTCCAGCGCATGGTCGAGGAGGCCTACCAGCGGGGCAAGGCGCTCAACGCCGCCAGCCACTTCGAGATCGACGACGTGATCGACCCCGCCGACAGCCGCCGGTGGGTCACGACCATGCTCGCGTCCACCCCGCCCGTGCCGCCGCGTGAGGGCAAGAAGCGCCCGTTCGTCGACACCTGGTAGCGGCTCCGCGTTTCGTCGCTCAGTAGCCGGCGTCGGTCGGCGACGCGGCCTCCAGCTTGGGTCGCACCGACGCCACGTAGACGATGTCGGCCACCAGCCCGACCAGGCAGAAGAAGATGCCCACGATCAGCAGCACGAGCCAGAGCTGCTTGCTCTGGCCGATCTGCCGCCAGGCGGCCTCGGGGCGCGACTGGCTGTCGATCAGCGCCCAGACGGTGAAGGCGGCCACCGCCAGCCAGAAGATCCCGTACCCGAACCGCATGTGTCTGCCCTCCTCGTCCGGGGGACCGGACGCTAGCGGCTGGGCCGGCGGCCGCGGCGTCGGGCAAGCTGAGCCGAGGTGAGCGACCTGTTCTCCATCGAAGGCAAGACCGCGCTGGTCACCGGCGGCTCGCGGGGCATCGGCCTGATGATCGCCCGCGGGTTCGTGCAGGCCGGGGCCAAGGTCTACATCTCGTCCCGCAAGGCTGACGTGTGCGCCGAGGTCGCGGCCGAGCTGTCACGGGTGGGGGAGTGCGTGGCGCTGCCCGCCGACCTGTCGACCGAGACCGAGTGCCGGCGCCTGGCCGACGAGGTGGCCGAGCGGGAGGAGAGCCTCGACATCCTGGTCAACAACGCCGGCGCGACGTGGGGCGCCTCGCTCGACACGTTCGACGAGGCCGCCTGGGAGCGGGTGCTCTCGCTCAACGTCAAGGGCGTGTTCCACCTCACCAAGTTCCTGGTGCCGCTGCTGGAGAAGGCCGGCACCGCCGACGAGCCGGCCCGGGTGATCAACATCGGCTCGATCGACGGCCTCTACGTGCCGGCGATGGACACCTACTCCTACTCGGCCTCCAAGGCGGCGGTACACCAGCTCACCCGCCACCTGGCCCGGCGGCTCGCGCCCTCGATCACCGTCAACGCCATCGCCCCGGGGCCGTTCGAGACGAAGATGATGGCCGCCACCCTGGATGCGTTCGGCGACCTGATCCGGGCGACCGCCCCCCTGCGGCGCATCGGCCGCCCGGACGACATGGCCGGGACCGCCATCTTCCTCGCGTCCCGGGCCGGGGCCTACCTGACCGGGGCGATCATCCCGGTCGACGGCGGCATCGCCACCCTGGCCAGCGGCGCGGGGGTGCCCGGGCGGTAGAGGGGCGCAGCGTCGGCGCGTTTTGTACGCGGAATCGGTCGCCATGGCGACCGTTTCGGGGGACAGAACGCGAGTTGGGCGCGACGCCGTCAGCCCAGGTGGGGGTCGGCGATCGGGGCGGGCGCGGCCCGGGTCGCCGGCGGGATGACGCGCGGTGCGGCCGCAGCCAGCGCCGCTCCGACCGCGGCGACCGCGACGAACGCCCACCGCAGCCCGACCGCCTCGGCCAGCGCCCCCATGACGATCGGCTCGGCCAGGAAGCCGAGCCGGGCGGCGAGCGACACGGTGGCCGCGCCGGCGCCGGGAGCCACGCCGGGCGTGCGGGCCGCCGCGGAGAACGCCAGCGGGAAGTAGGCGCTCACGCCGAACCCGGCGACGGCCAGCCCGACGCCGAACGCCACCGGCGTGTCGATCGCCGCGCCGGCCAGCAGGCCCGCGGCGGCCAGCAGCATGCCGGCGCGCAGCACCGCCGCGCCGCCGTGGCGGTCGGTCAGCGCGTCGCCGACCAGGCGGCCCGCCAGCATGCCGGCCATGAACGCCGCCACCCCCAGGGCGGCCACGCCGGGGCCGGTGCCGAGCCGCTCCAGCCGCAGCGCCGACCAGTCCGTCGGCGCCCCCTCCATGATCGAGCCGGCGACGGTCGCCACGGCCAGCGCCGCCAGCGCGCCCCGGCCGGCGGCCCAGGCCGCGCGACCGGTCCGGCGCGGCTGGTCCGTCGCCCGGGCGGGCGCCGTGTCTCCGACCACGAGGCGCGGGCGGGAGGCCAGGGTCACCGCCGCCACGACCGCGCCGGTGGCGGCCAGCGACGCGGTCAGCGGCACCCGCAGGGCGGCGGCCAGCGCCGACGCGCCCGCCCCGGCCAGCGCGCCGAGGCTCCAGGCGCCGTGCAGCCGGTGCATCACCGACCGCCCCGACGCCTGCTCGTAGGCCGCGGCGTTGGCGTTCATGGCGATGTCCATCGCCGCGTCGGCCGCCCCCACCACCGCCAGCGCGGCGAACAGAAGCCCGGGCGCCGGCGCCGCCCCCACCGCCCACAGGCTCGCCCCCAGCGCCAGCGCCGCGGCCACCGCGACCGGGCGGCTGCCCCGGGTGCCGACGAGGCGGCCAGCCACCGGGCTGGCCATCAGGGCGCCGGCGGCCAGGCCGGCCAGCACCAGCCCGAGGCCCGCGTCGGACAGGCCGAGGTCGGCCTGGCGCTCCGGCAGCCGCGTCAGAAAGCTGGGCACCGCCAGGCCGTTGGCCACGAACACCGCGGCGATCGCCACGGGAGACGCGCCGGGCCGGCGCGGGCCCGTCACTCGTCGATCACTGCCAGCGCCCGCACCGGGAACGTGCCCATGCCGATGATCGCCGGCGGGACCGCGAAGAACGCGAACCGGCGCCCGCCGATCGCGCCGAGGCCGCAGAGGTGCTCGACCACCGGGATGCCGGCGCCGAGCAGGATCGTGTGCACCGGCCGCTCGCCGGTGCGGGTGCCGTCGATGTTGACCGAGTCGATGCCGACCACCGTGGCACCCGCGTCCACCAGGCGCTCGGCCGTTGCCACGGCGAGGTACGGGTGCTCCGGCGCGCCGTAGCGCTCGGTCCCCCAGTGCCGGTCCCAGCCGGTGCGGAACAGCACCGCCCGGCCGGCGAGCGGGCCGGCCCCGTACAGCGCGTCGGGCTCGATCTCGGCGCCGTCGGGGGCCTCCACGACCACGCCCGGCACCGCCGCCACCCGGGCCGGGTCGAGCCCGGCGAGGTCGTGGCCGTCCGGGAACCGGTGGAACGGCGTGTCGAGGTAGGTCCCGGTGTTCGACACCATCTCGATCCGGCCGATCTGGAACTCGTAGCCCGGGGCGTAGCGCGAGCGCGATTCCTCCCGGCTGAGGTGGTCGCCGATCACGGGCCCGGGCAGGCCGGGATAGGTCACGGTGCCGTGACCTATCGGGTGGCTGAGGTCGAGGACGCTGGTCAGCGGGGGACCTGCGACCAGGGCAGGTCCTTGTCGACCCGGGGCTCGCCCGGCAGGCCGAGGACCCGCTCGCCGAGGATGTTGCGCTGGATCTCGGACGTACCGCCCTCGATCGAGTTGGCGCGGGCCCGCAGGAACATCTTGCGGGACGATCCGGGCGGGCCGGTCAGGCCGAGGGGCTGGGCGCGTCGCATGGCGTAGTCGTAGTCGACCGTGGCCGCCGCGCCCAGCAGATCGACGCACAGCTCGTAGATCGCCATGTTGACCTCGGCGAACTTGAGCTTGGCGATCGAGCCCTCGGGGCCGGGGTTGCCGACCCGCCGGTTCTGGGACGCGCGCGGATGTTGGTCAGGCGCAGGCACTCCGCCTCGATCCACAGCCGCATGAGCCGGTCGCGCACGGCCGGATGGTGGTCGGCGACCTCCTCGGTCCAGATGCGGACGGCCTCGGCGATCGCGCCGGAACCCCGGGGCGGGGCGCTGCCGCCGCCGCCGATGGTGGTCCGCTCGTTCATGAGGGTGGTCATCGACACCCGCCAGCCCTCGCCCACGTCGCCGATGCGGTCGACGTCGGGCACCCGGACGTCGGAGATGTACACCTCGTTGAACTCGGCCTCGCCGGTGATCTGGCGCAGCGGCCGCACCTCGACGCCCGGGGCGCGTCATGTCGAGCGCGAAGTAGGTCAGGCCCCTGTGCTTGGGGGCCTCGGGGTCGGTGCGGGCCACGAGCATGCCCCGGGTCGCCAGGTGGGCGAACGTGTTCCACACCTTCTGGCCGTTGATCACCCACTCGTCGCCGTCGCGCACCGCCTTCGTCGCCAGGCCGGCCAGGTCGGAGCCGGCGCCGGGCTCGGAGAAGAGCTGGCACCAGGCCTCCTCGCCCGTGAACGTGGGCCGCAGCAGCCGCTCCCGCACGGCGTCGTCCCCGTTGGTGACGATCGTGGGCCCGGCCATGGTCAGACCGAAGAAGTGGCGGACCCCCGGCGGCCGGGCGCCGGCGGCGTAGATCCGCTCGTCGATGTCGCGCTGGAAGATCGGCGCGAGACCCAGCCCCCCGTACCCCTCGGGGAAGTGGACCCAGGCCAGGCCGAGGTCGTACTGGCGCCCGCGGAACTCCTCCTGGGAGGTCGAGCCCGGATCGAGCTCGGCCAACAGCTTGTCGACCCGCTCGGACAGGAGCGTCGTGGGATCGGTCATGGCCCGAGGATAGTTGAATCGCGTTTCATGTTTCGGCGTCGGCTGGCCCGGCTTCAGCGGGCCGGGCCCGAGAGCCCCCAGCGCCGGGCGACGAACCGCTCGAGCGAGGCGAACACGAGCGCGTCCACGGCGATGCCGATGAACAGGATGACGAGCATGATCGCCATCACGCCGGCCGAGTCGCGCAGGGTGCGGCTGTTCTGGAGCAGGAAGCCGAGCTTGGGCTCACCGGCCACGGTGACGATGATCTCCCCGGCCATCAGGCTGCGCCACGCGAACGCCCAGCCCTGCTTGAGCCCGGCGACGAACCCGGGCAGCGAGGCCGGAAGCACCACATGGCGGACGCCCCGCCACCCCCGGGCGCCGAGCACCCGCCCCGCCCGGAGCAGCACCGGGGGGATCTGATCGGTCCCGGTGATCAGCCCGTTGGCCACCGCCGGCACGGTGCCGAGCACGACGACGAAGAAGATCGCCCCGTCCGACAGCCCGAACAGCAGGATCGACCACGGCACCCAGGCGACGGAGGGCATGGTCTGGATGCCGGTGATCAGCGAGCCGACCGCCGAGCGCAGGATGCGGTTGCGGGCGACGAGCACGCCGAGCACGGTGCCGATGACGACCGACAGCGCATAGCCCCGCACCGCCAGGCCCAGCGTGCGGACGGTGGCGTCGACGAGGGAGCCGTCCTGGAGCAGGGCCCACAGCTCGGCGAACACGGCCCGGGGACCGGGCAGCAGCGACTCCGGTTTCCATCCGGACCACACCACGGCCTGCCAGATCGCCAGGCCGAGGGCGGCGGCCGCGAGCTTGGGCCACGCGGCGGACCAGGCTCGGGCGCCCAGCGACCGCCGCCGCTCGCCGGCGAGCTCAGCGCGTCGAGGCCGGCCAGCTCGCGGTCGAGGACGTCCGCGCCGGTCGTGCGGGCCCCGTCGGGGTCCCCGCCGCCGTCGGGCCCGGCCGCGGGGGCCGGCTGGGGCGGGGCCGCGGTGTCAGCGGGCGGCGGTGGCATGGCGGCGGACCTCCCGGCGCAGCAGGTCGGTGACGTGGGCCGCGAGGTCGCTGACCTCGGGCGACTCGATGCGGCGGGGCCGGTCGACATCCACCTCCACGGTGGCGGTGACCGTGCCCGGCCGACTCGACAGCACGACGATGCGGTCGGCCAGGCGGGCGGCCTCCCGGACGTTGTGGGTCACGAACACGACGCTCAGCCCGCGCTCGTGCCACAGCCGCTCGAGCTCGTCGTGCAGCACGTCGCGCGTCATGGCGTCGAGGGCGCCGAACGGCTCGTCCATCAGCAGGACCTCGGCGTCCTGGGCGAAGGCCCGAGCCAGTGCCACCCGCTGGCGCATGCCGCCGGACAGCTCGTGGGGCCGGTGGCGCGCGAAGTCCCCGAGCCGGACCGTGTCGAGCAGCTCGGCCACCCGCCGCCGGCGCTCGGATCGCCGGACGTCGCGCAGCCGCAGCGCCAGGTCGACGTTGCCCGCGGCGGTCAGCCAGGGGAACAGGGCCGCCTCCTGGAACATGAGCGCGGTCCGGCCACCGACGGCGACCTCGCCGGCCGTGGGCTGGTCCAGGCCGGCGATCAGGTTCAGGAGCGTGGTCTTGCCGCAGCCCGAGGCGCCCACCACGCAGACGAGCTCCCCGGGCGCGACGTCGAGGTCGACGCGGTCGAGGGCGGCGACCGCAGTGCGGCCGCCGCCGTAGACCTTGCCGACCCCGCGCAGCCTCACCGCCGCAGTGGGTGTCACAGGCCCTCGACCTCCGGCTCGCCCCGCTCGGCGAGCAGCTCGTCGAGGATGGACAGGTCGTAGATGCCGTCGAGGTCGACGTCGTCGAGCAGCCCGACGTCGACCGCGTCGTCCTTGGACTTCTCGAGCGACGAGGCGATCGGGTCGGCGGTGAAGGTCAGGTTCTGCCAGGCGCCGGCGATGGTCTCGGCGGGCAGCCGCTTGGTGGTGATCGCCTCGATGCCCGCGTTGGTGGCCTCCTGTGCCGCCTCGGGGTTGCCGTCGGCCTCGTCGATGGCGTCGAGCAGGCCGCTGATCAGCGCCCGAACGTTGGCGGGGTGGTCGGCCAGGTAGTCGGTCCGCACGACCAGATGGGTGGTCACGAACCGGCCGTCCGGCCACAGGTCGGCCTCGTCGACGAGCACCTTGCCGCCGCCCTCCTGCACCAGCCGGGTCGCCCACGGCTCGGGCACCCAGGCGCCCTGGATGGTCCCCTCCTGGAAGGTGGTCAGGGTGTCGGCGTTCTCCTGGGGCACGATCTTCACGTCGCCGCCGCCCGTCTGGTCGGTCTCGAAGCCCTGCTCCTCGAGCCAGGCGCGCAGGGCGACGTCCTGTGTGTTCCCGAGCGAGGGGGTCGCCAGGGTGGTGCCGGCGAGATCGGCGGGCGAGGAGATGTCGGGGTCGACGACGAGCGAGGCCCCGCCGGAGGTGGTCCCGGCCACGATGCGCAGCACGCCCCCGTCGCCGTCGCCGAGCGAGGCGGCGTACCCGTTGATGGCCGGGTTGGGCCCGATGAAGGTGGCGTCGATGGACCCGGTGGAGAGGGCCTCGACGGCCTCGGTGCCGGAGTTGTAGGTCGACAGCTGCAGGTCGACGTCGGGCCCGAGCGCAGCGGCGAACAGGTCGTCCTGCACCCCGATGATCGCCGGCGCATGCGTGACGTTGGGGAAGTACCCGAGCCGCAAGGTCCCGCCGGGCACGTTCTCGCCGGCACCCGCGGCCGTGTCGCCGGCCGCGGCGTCGTCGTCGCCCCCGCCGCACGCGGCGACGACCAGCAGGACGGCGGCCAGCAGGGCGAACGACCAGCGCAGCGGCACGAGGCGCTTATCTGTAATTCCGATGAACATGGTCGGGATTGTAGTACACAATCTCGACCTGAATAGTCGAATTTATCTCCCGTCCCGTACGCGCCTGCCGCCGCCCGCTACAGGTAGCGCCGTGACGTCATCCAGCGATAGCTGCGCAGGCCCCAGATCGGAGGAAGGTAGAAGGTGGCGAAGCGGTAGGTCAGCGCGATGGCGAAGGCGGTCTCCGCCGGTATGCCGGCTCTGGTCAGGCCGAGTGAGAGGCCCGCTTCGCTGACACCGACGCCACCGGGGACCGGCAGCAGCCCGGCGAAGAGCGTGACCACCGTGTTGATGAGGATCAGGGTGCTGAGGGGAACGTCGAACCCGAAGGCCCGCACGCAAGCGCCGAGGGTCATCGCGAACAGCACCTGTGCGAGCAGGTTGCCGCCGAACAACTGGACGAGCTTGCGGGGGTTGCGCACGACCTGCAGCGCATCGCGGGCCTCGTGCAACCCGGAGACCGCCCGCTGTCGCCAGGACGGCACGGCGAAGGCGATCACGCCGCCCACGACGACGACCGCGATGACGACGAGCGCCGTGGTGGCGAGGCCGCTCAGCTGACTGGTGCTCAGGGACAGCCCGAGGTCGACGTCCGAGATGAAGAACACGAGCACGAACAACGTCGCCTGCACGATGAACTCGGACACGGAGTCGATCAGGCCGGACGACAGCGCCGACGCCGGAGGGATGCCGAAGCGTTGGAAGAAGCGGGTGGTGATCGCGACCCGTCCAGCCGAGCTCGGGACGGCGAGGTTGACGTAGCACGTGGCGAACTGCAGGGCTGCGGTGGGCCCGAACGGGAGGGGCTGGGGGTGGACCCCAGGGTGCTGACGGCGTTGGCGAGGCGCGGCAGTTGCCCGACGACCAGCGCGGCGAGGAGCCACCACCAGTCGGCGTCGGCGAGCGAGCGCCCGAAGGCCCTGAGGTCGAGCCCGCTGATCATCCCGATGACCGTGTAGGCGGCGACGGCGAGGAGGGCGAGATTGAGCAGGGACTTCCAGGTGACGCGGCGCACGGCCGCCAGGTCGATGTCGTCCGCGCCGAGCCGTCCGGCGAGCTCGGTGCGGATCGTGTCGAGGTCGATCCGCCGGCCGCGGAGCGCGGAGCGGCGCGCGGCGCGAGCGACGCCTCCTGGAGGTACGGCAACACCGCGACCAGGTCGTCGCGGGACAGGGCCGCCATGGCGAGCTCGAGAGCGTCGTCCTTGCCGCTCGTGAGGATCGTGAGGGCGAGCAGCTGCGCGCGATCGACGGCAGCGTCAGGCCCGATGGGCTGCACAGACGCCTGCGACAGGTCGCTGAACACGGGCGACCCGTCCGCTGCGGTGTACACCCGGTCCAGATCGATGCGGTGATGGACGATGCCCGCCGCGTGGAGGCGATGGAGCTGGTCCCAGAGCGCTCGCACCTGGGCGGGGTCCAGCCGCGGGTCCGCATCGCCCAGCGCATGGCCGACCGGGCGGACCACGATGAGCGCGTCGCCGTTGTCGGCCAGCCCCGCCGTGACGACCTCAGGGACCCGGACCCCGCCCCGGGCCGCGAGCATGGTGACGAACCCCTCGTGCTCGACGTACTCCGCGCGACTGAGACGGGCGGAGCGGCGCCGGCCGCGGTACCAGGCCAGACGCCAGAGGTCCGCCAGCAGCTCGCCCTCCCAGGCATCACGCCCGTAGACCCGGACCTCGATGGCGCCGTCCCCGTCGGTGCCCTCGAGCACCGCCACCCCTTCGCGACGCATCGCGGTCGGTGCGAGCCGTTCGACGTCGACGCCGAGATCCGCGAGTGCGGCCATCACGCGGGTGACGGTCGGGAAGCCGCCGGGTGAGCCGCGCAGGAGGTGGATCGCCGTTCCCGCGAGCAGGCCGATGGCGAGCGACGTCACCGCGTCGAGGGCCTCGGCGGCGCCGAGGAAGAGCGAGCCGACCATCTGGGCCGCGACGAGCGCCCGTCCGAAGCGACGGAAGGGCAAGGTGACGTAGGGCGCCATCACGGCGATGACCGCGCTCGTGATGGCCAGGGCCGCCGGCGGGAACACCGGCGGCCCGTCGTAGTCGACGATCTGCCTGATCACGTCGCCGGCCTCACCGGACACGACCGCCGCCGCCACGAGCGAGATCCCGATCGCCAGCAGCGCGCCACCCACCCCGGCAAGGGCGAGCGACAGACGCTGGCGGAACGCGGCGACGACGAGCAACGTGCCGGACCACGCGATCGCCAGCCAGAACCCGCTCAGCCAGAAGATCTGCAGGAACCCGGGAAAGGAGGTGAGCACCCCCGACACGCGGTGATCGAGGTCGGCGCCGATCTCGGACAGCAGCGCGGCTCCCAGCAGGAGCAGGAGGAAGGCGGCCGCACGCAGCGCGTCGACCGGACGCCGCGCCCTCGGCTCCGACGGGCCGGATGCGAACAGCTGGACCCAGCCCCTTCGCGGGGCGGGTCCTCCCCGGTCACGGCGGGGCTCGGCGCCCGCTCCGGCTCATGGTCGGGCTCCCGCCTAGCGGTCGAGCGTGTGCGCCGGCCTATGGCCGACATGTCGATGCACCTGATCCTCGCCCTGGCCGGCGCGGCGCCGGGGACATGCGATGACGTTACGAGGCGCGAGACACGGCCGCTTCGGTCAGGAGTAGCGTTGAAGTTGACACCAGCGTGACCCGAGCACCTCATGAGGAGCGAGCGATGCCGCGGGACGACGCATTCGGCGACGGGATCGACGATCAAGAGGTGTTGGTCGCCGGGCTCGTCGCGGACACCGAGGTCGCCGGCGATGTCGCGGAGATCGTCGCCGGCCGGTGGGCGATCCACGGGCACATTCCCGTCGACGGTGAGGTGATCCTGGCGGAGTTCGGCTCGTTCGAGCAGGCCAGAGCGGCCATCGATCGGCTCCCGCTGAACGAGGGGACCCGACCCGGCGATCCCTGATCCGTCGGTTGAGGCCCTCGAACCCATCACCGGAGCGAGACTCGCCTTGTGCCCGGGGGATAGGTCCGCTAGAAACCTGACCAATGCGATCAACTTTACCGGAAACGGACCTCGCGGCCGGCTGGCGAGCGCCGTCCCCTCCGGCGCCCGCCGGCCGCCGTGACGCCGCCGGCGAGCCGCTCGCGGTGGCCGTGCTGGCGGACATCGCCGCCGGGTTCGCGGCGGCGACGCCGCTGTGGGCGGGGGCTGCGCGGCACGATCCCGATGGCCGCCGGCCGGTGCGGCTG
Source organism: uncultured Acidimicrobiales bacterium (assembly GCA_963830865.1). Taxonomy (GTDB): domain Bacteria; phylum Actinomycetota; class Acidimicrobiia; order Acidimicrobiales; family VFJN01; genus ZC4RG19. The sequence continues at coordinate 1,356,841 of CAWHNU010000009.1, forward strand.
CTCGCCACCGAGCGGTACGAGGTGTGGGTCATCGGCTGGACCGCTGGGCAGCGGGTGCGGTTGCACGACCATGGGCGGTCCGCGGGGATGCTGATCGTCACCGAGGGCGACCTGACCGAGGTCCTGCCCCGGGCGGGCGCGCGGGATAGGCTCGTCGAGCGGTCGGTGCCGCCGCGCCGTCCGCACCCCGTGCCGGTCGGTACCGTGCACGACGTGACCGCCCTGGGGCCCGGGCCGGCGACGAGCATCCACGTCTACTCGCCGCCGCTCACCACCATGACCTACTACGACCCCGAGACCCTCGCGCCCGCCGAGACCGTCGCCGTCGCCCGCGAGGCGCCGGTGCTGGGTCCCTCGGCCGGGGCCTACGCGCTGCACCCCTCCCGCCGGCGGGGCGGCTCGTGACCGGCGACGGCGACGGGGCCGGCAGCGCCGTCGACCGGCTGCTCGCGCGGGCCCGGGCCGCGATCGCGCCCCGTCCCGGGCCCGCCGACCTCGCCGCCGTGTGGGCCCGGGGCGGGCTGGTCGTGGACATCCGCCCCGTCGAGCTGCGGGCGCGGGACGGCGACATGGCGGGCGCGCTCGTGGTCGACCGCAACGTGCTGGAGTGGCGGCTCGACCCGACCTGTCCCCACCGGCTGCCCGACGTCGCCGGGGTCGACCAGGTGATCGTGCTCGTGTGCGACGAGGGCTACGCCTCCAGCCTGGCGGCCGCCGGGCTGCGGGAGCTGGGGTTGCGGCGGGCCACCGACCTCGACGGCGGGTTCCAGGCGTGGCGCCGGCTCAGCTCGGCGAGCCCGCCGCCCGCCACGCCCGCCAACCGCCCCAGCGGGTGAGGTCGGGCTCGTCGGGCCCCGTTGCCGCCGGCGGCCACGAAGCCGGCAGGACGCTTCCTCGCCATCGAGGACGAGATCGACGACCTGCTCCGCGCCAACCGCTCCTACGAGTGCGGCCCGGGGTGCCGCACAGGATGGGGGATGGCGCGATGGAGACGATCACGATCGGCTCGCTCGAGGCGAGCCGGGTGGGGCTGGGCTGCAACAACTTCGGCGGGCGCCTCGACGCGGACCGCTCCGCCGGGGTGGTCCGGGCCGCCCTCGATGCCGGCATCACGTTCTTCGACACGGCGGACAGCTACGGCGGCACCCGGTCCGAGGAGATCCTCGGCCGCGCCCTGGTCGCGTCGGGCCGGCGCGACGAGGTGATCGTCGCCACCAAGTTCGCCTCGCCGCTCGGCGGCGAGGGCCAGGGCGGCGCCAGCCCGCGCTGGATCGCCGAGGCGGTCGAGGGCAGCCTGCGCCGGCTGGGCGTCGACGTCATCGACCTCTACCAGCAGCACATGCCCGACGACACGGTCCCGATCGAGGAGACGCTCGGCGCCCTCGACGAGCTGGTCACCGTGGGCAAGGTCCGCGAGATCGGCAACAGCAACTTCCGGGCGTCCCAGATCGAGGCCGCCGCGGACGTGGCCGAGAAGGGCGAGCTGGCCCGGTTCGTCACCGCCCAGAACAACTTCAGCCTGATCGAGCGATCCGCCCAGCGGAAGGTCATCCCGGCCTGCGAGCGCCACGGCCTGGTGTTCCTGCCGTACTTCCCGCTGGCCAGCGGCCTGCTGACCGGCAAGTACCGCCGGGGCGAGGCCGCGCCCGAGGGCACCCGGCTGGCGCTGTGGGGCGCCCGGGCGGACCGGCTGACGACCGACGCCAACTTCGACCTCGTGGATGCGCTGTCGTCGTGGGCGGCGGGGCGGGGGCACACGATCCTGTCGCTCGCCTTCGCCTGGCTCGCCGCGCAGCCGGCGATGGGCCCGATCATCGCCGGGGCCACCTCGCCTGCCCAGGTGGCCGCGAACGTCGACGCCGTCACCTGGACCCTGACCGACGACGAGCTGGACGAGGTGGACGCGATCCTGGCCTCGACGGTCGCGGCTCCGGAGGCCTGACGCCTCCACCCCCGCGTTTCGTACGCGGAAACGGTCGCCATGGCGACCGTTTCCGCGTACAGAAGCGCCCAGCGGGACGCGTGTTACGCCTCGCCGCCGCCTACTCCAGCTTGTCGAGCCAGGGGTGGCCCGGATGCACCTGGCCGAGCGCCTCGGCCAGCCAGGCCCGAGCCGGGGCGGCCATGAGCGGCAGGCAGGCGGCGAGGTCGTGCTCGTCCTTGGGGAGCGCCGCCTTCGCCTTGAAGAGCAGCGTCCCCTGCGGCCGGAGGAACGGGATGCCGTCGGCCGTGCGGTCCACCATGGCCGATCGGGCGGCTCGGATCGCCGGGTCACGGCGGAACATCCACACCTCCGCGTCGCCCGGCTCCAGCATCACGTCCATGCGCCACGCCTGCGCCGCCGGATCGAGCGCCCAGTTCTGGTGCCGGTCGGCCGGCGGGTTCTCGCCGTCGGGCAGCGCCCGGACCTCGCCCTCGCCGACGACGTGGAACCGGTAGGCCGGCAGCGCACGCCGCACCCGCGCGAAGTCCGCCCGGAGCACGGCGATCTCCAGGTCCGAGTGCGGGCGGGTGGTGCGGCCGACGAACAGGTCGATCGCCCAGCCGCCGACCACGCACCACGGCACCTCGACGTCCGCGAGCGCGTGCGCCGCTTCGGCCGGCGTCCACGGCTGCCAGGCGTCGAGGCCCGGGCCGTCCCAGCGGGTCATCGCCGCGACCATACGCAAACCACGCGCTCCGAGCGCGTGCGTGAACGCGCTCACGTGTCCATGTCACCTCGATGACGGACGTTGCACGGCCCGTGAAAAAACCCTACGGTTCCGTGCCGTGGGTGAGACATCCGTCACAGCTGCATCCGCCGCACCGTCTTCGCAGGACGGGCGGCTGACCCGTGCCGCACGCACCCGCGCGGCCGTCGTCGACGCACTCCTCACCTTGAACGACCGCGGCAACGTGCGGCCGACCGCGCGGACATCGCGGCCGAGGCCGGGGTCTCCTTGCGCTCGCTGTACGTCCACTTCGACGACCTCGAGGCGCTCTTCGTGGCCGCCTCCGCCCGGCACGCCGAGCGCATCGCGGCCGTGGTGCCGCCGCTCGTGACCGACGGCTCGCTCGAGGAGCGGCTCGACTCCTTCCTGGCCCGGCGGGCCATCGTGTTCGAGGTGGGCGCCGGCGTGCGGCGGGCCGCGCTGCTGCAGGAGCCGTTCTCCCCGGCTTTGCAGCACGCCGTGTCCGAGGGCCGCAAGGCGGGGCGGGCCGAGGTCCGCCGCACCTTCGGTCCCGAGCTCTCCGGCGCCGAGCCCGACCTTTCGTCACGCCTGTGGCGGGCGATCGAGGTCGTCACCAGCGCCGCCACCTGGGAAGCCCTCCGCACCTACCAGGACCTGTCGGTGGCCGCCGCCACCGAGCAGGTCCGCGACATGGTGCTCGCCTACATCGCCGCCTGGGGACCGAGTGACGGGGCCGCCGGGCGGGCACCGAACCAGTCCCGATCGTCGAGTACGCCCGCCCGGGCCTGACCCGACCACTCATCACCAAAGGGGAACATCTGCGATGACGACCGCTGCCGCCATCGACCGCGCCAGGAGGACCGAGCTGTCCGCCACGTTCGGACGCTTGACGCCCCTGGTCCCGTTGGCGGCGCTGTTGCTCTACCAGCAGATCGCGTATCCGGCCCCGCTCGGCATCGTGATCAACGGGGCGCTGACCGGCGGGCGCATCGCGCTGATCGCCGTCGGCATCGCCCTCATCTACCGGGCCAACCGCATCATCAACTTCGCGCAGGGCGACCTCGGCGCCGTGCCGGCGACGCTCGGCGTGATGCTGGTGGTCGCCTGGGGCTGGAACTACTGGCTGGGCCTCGCCAGCGGCCTGGCCGCGGCCATCGTCCTCGGCGTGCTGGTCGAGTCGCTGATCATCCGACGGTTCTTCAACGCCCCCCGCCTCGTCCTCACGGTCGCCACCATCGGGCTCTCGCAGGTGCTGGCCGGCGCCGGACTGTTCTTACCCCGGGCGTTCGGCAACGACTCGTTCGGCACCCGGCTCGCACCGCCCATCGACTGGACCGTGGCCATCGGCGGCACGACGTTCAACGCGAACGACCTCCTCACCGCCATCGTCGTCCCGATCTGCCTCGTCGGGCTGGCGCTGTTCCTCTACACCTCGACCGTCGGCATCGCCATCGTGGGTGCGGCCGAGAAGGCCGACCGGGCGTTCACCCTCGGCATCCCGGTCAAGCGGCTGCACACCGTGGTGTGGGTCGTCGCCTCGGTGCTCGCCTTCCTGGCGATGTTCCTGCGCGCCGGCGCCGTGGGCCTGCCGATCGGCCAGGTGCTGTCGCCGATCTTCCTGCTGCAGGCGCTGGCCGCCTGCGTGTTCGGGCGGTTCGAGCGGTTCACGATGATCGGCGCGGCGGCCATCGGCATCGGCATCGTCGACCAGGCGATGACGTTCCAACCGGGCAGCAGCGACGCCAAGAACGCCGCCGTCCTCTTCTACATCATCCTCATCGGCCTGCTCGTGACCCGGCGCGGCGGCACCGGCCGGGTCGACGCCGACTCCTCGACCACGTGGCAGGCCATCCGCGAGATCCGCCCGGTGCCCCGGGAGATGCGCAAGCTGCCCGAGGTCGTGTGGGGCCGGATCCTGCTGTGGCTGGCGGTGGGCGGCTTCGTCGTCAGCCTCCCGTTCTGGCTCTCGTCCAGCCGCCTCAACCTGGCCACGATCATCGTGATCTTCGGCATCGTGGCGGCGTCGCTCGTCGTGCTCAGCGGCTGGGCGGGCCAGGTGAGCCTGGGCCAGATGGCCTTCGTCGGCGTGGGCGCCGCGGTCGGCGGCGCGCTCACCGAGTTCCGCGGCTGGGACCTCATCTTCTCCATGCCGGTGGCCGGCATCGTGGGCGGGCTGTGCGCGGTGGTCGTCGGCTACCCCGCGCTGCGGCGCCGGGGGCTCACGCTCGCCGTCTCGACGCTGGGCTTCGGCTTGTACGTGTCGTCCTACGTGCTCAACCGCAGCATCTTCGACTGGCTTCCGAGCCAGCACATGGAGCGGGGCGTGATGCTCGGCTTCCTCGACCTCTCCAGCGAGAAGACGATGTTCTACGTGTCGCTGGGGACGCTGCTGGTGGCGCTGGGGATGGTCGCCAGCCTGCGCCGCAGCCGCACCGGCCGCGTGCTCATCGCCATCCGCGAGAACGAGAAGGCCGCCCGCGCCTACGGCGTCAACGCCACGCGCACGACGCTCGCCGCCTTCGCGCTGTCCGGCTTCCTGGCCGCCATGGCCGGGGCGCTCTACGTCCAGAACCAGACCGGTCTGAGCGCCGAGCCGTTCCTGCCCGACCGCAGCCTTGCCGTGTTCACCATGGTGGTGATCGGCGGGCTCGGATCGCTGCCCGGCGCCCTCCTGGGCACGGCGTACGTGTTCACCGCCGACTTCTTCCTGCCGGCCGAGTGGCAGTTCCTGGCCAGCGGCGTCGGCTTGCTGCTGGTCCTGCTGCTGATGCCGAGCGGGTTCGGCGGCGTCATGGCCGACGTGCGCGACGGCGCCCTGCGCCGCATCGCCATGCGGCGGGGGCTCGTGGTGCCCAGCCTCCTGGCCGACGTGCGGGTCGAGGACGAGTCCGCGGACGAGCCGCCGGCCGAGACGGTGCTGGCCGCAGCGGGCGAGAAGGCCGAGGCCGCCGAGGGACCGGCGCCTGCGGTGGCGACGCCCCGGGACGCACCGGTCGAGAGCACGGAGCCGGCGCCCGCGCCGTCCGCCGCCGGCGCCGACGTCTCGGAACCGGTCGTGCAGGCTGTCCTCGACGAGGTGCTCGACGATCTCACCGGCGCCAACGGCGTGTCGCCCAACGGCGCCACGCCCCGTGCGGCCAACCCCGCGGGCACCGCGGGCGGCGCGCACGGACCCCCGCCGCGACCGGGCCGGAGGCGACGACGCGGCGGAGGTGCGGTCGTGACCACTCACGACATGAACCGCCCCGAGGCCGAGGCCGACCCCGAGGTCGAAGTCGACGCCGAGGCCCGCGCCAGAACGATCGGGCCCGTCGTCGACGGCGCGGACACCGAGGCATGGCTCGAGGAGCCGGTCGTCGAGTCGGCGGCGCCGACGCCCGCCCCCCATCTGGCCGAGCGCCGCCAGGGCACCGGCCGCATCACCACCTGGCTGTACGGGGTGACCGGCGGGCTGCCGATCCTGCCGCTGGCGGTGCTGTTCGGCCTCAACATGGCCGACGAGCTCGACCGCACGGCGTTCGGCGTGCTGCTCCCCGAGATCCGCGACCACTTCGGCCTCGACACGGCCGGCATCCTCACGGTGGTCACGCTCGCCCTGCTGGCGGCGCTGATCGTCGCCCTGCCGATCGGCTTCCTGAGCGACCGGATGCCCCGCCTGCCCGTCGCCATCTCCGGTGCCCTCGGCTGGGCGGTCTTCTCGGTCATGACCGGGCTGGCCCCGACCCTTCTGATCCTGGGCATCGCCCGGGCCGGGTCGGGCCTCGGGCGGGCGGTCAACGAGCCCGTCCACAACTCGCTGCTCGCCGACTACTACGACATCCCCAACCGGCCCCGGGTCTACGGCGTGCATCGCTACGCCAACGCCGCCGGGCAGTTCATCGGGCCGGCGGTCGCCGGCGTGATGGCCCTCTACCTGGGTTGGCGGGCGCCGTTCATGGTGTTCGGCGTCGTCACCGTGGTGTTCGTCCTGTTCAGCCTCAAGCTGCGCGAGCCGGTGCGGGGCAGCTGGGAGCGCAAGGCGATGGGCGCCAGCGACGACGTGATCAACACCGAAGAGGTGGCGCCGTCGTGGGCCGAGTCGTTCCGCATCATCTGGGAAGTCCGCAGCCTGCGCCGCATCTTCTTCTCGCTGCCGTTCGTCGCGGTCGCGGTGGTCGGCCTGGCGACGCTCAGCGGCCTTTACTACGACGAGGTGTGGAACTTCAACGAGGCCCAGCGCGGCTTCCTGTCCGCGGGCATGGAGGGCGGCGCCCAGCTCGTCGGCCTGCTCATCGGGCTCCCCCTCGCCACCCGCCTCATGATGAAGGGCGCCGGGCACGTGCTGCGGTTCCTGGCCGTGGTTTCGCTGATCATCACCGCCGCCTGGGCGGTGTTCGCCCTCGCCCCGGTGCTGCCGATCGCCCTCGTCGCCAACGCGGTGATCTCGGCCAGCTTCTTCCTCCTGGTCCCGGGGATCTTCGCCGTGCTGTCGCTGGCGGTGCCGGCCAAGGTGCGGGCCTTCGGCTTCGCCATCGGCACCCTCTGGGTGCTGCCCGGCCTGCTGTTGCTGCCGGTGATCGGCAGCTTCGCCGACGCCTTCGGCATCCGCACCGGCCTGCTGGTCGCGGCGCCGGTGTTCGCGGTCGGCGGCTGGATCCTGTCGACCGGTGGCCAGTTCGTCGAGCACGACATCCAGCAGGTGTGGAAGTCGGCGGCGGCCCGCTCGGAGGTCGCGCTGCTGCGTAGCCAGGGCAAGGTCAAGCTGCTGCTCTGCCGGGACATCGACGTCCACTACGACAACGTGCAGGTCCTGTTCGGCGTCAACATGGAGGTCGACGAGGGCGAGATCGTGGCGCTGATGGGCACCAACGGCGCCGGCAAGTCCACGCTGCTGAAGGCCATCTCCGGCCTCATCCAGGCCAGCTCGGGCGCGGTGATCTTCGACGGTCGCGACATGACCCACACGCCGCCCGACGAGATCTCCGCCCGCCGGGGCGTCACGGTCGTCCCCGGCGGCCAGGGCGTGTTCACCCATCTCAGCGTGGCCGACAACCTGCGGTTGGCGGCCTGGAACCAGCGCAAGCGGTCCGCGGCCGTCAAGGCCGACACCGCCCGGGTCCTCGACATGTTCCCGATGCTGCGCGACCGGCTGCACGAGCCGGCCGGCAACCTGTCCGGCGGCCAGCAGCAGATGCTGACGCTCGGCATGGCGTTCATCGGCAAGCCCCGCCTGCTGATGATCGACGAGCTCTCGCTGGGCCTGGCGCCGTCGGTCGTGACCCAGCTCCTGGCGATGGTGCGCGAGCTGCGCGACGCGGGCACGACGGTGATCCTCGTCGAGCAGTCGGTCAACGTGGCGCTGACCGTGGCCGACAGGGCCTACTTCATGGAGAAGGGCGAGATCCGGTTCGAGGGTCCGACGACCGAGCTGCTGGAGCGGCCGGACCTGCTGCGCTCTGTGTTCCTGCGGGCCGCGGCCGCCGAGGTCGAGAGCGAGGGCGCCGAGACCGAGGCCCGATCCGGCGTACGCGACGGCGGCCCGGTGCTGGTCGTGCGGGACGTCACCCGCCGCTTCGGCGGGATCCGGGCGCTCGACGGCGTGTCGTTCGACCTGCGGCCGGGCGAGATCCTCGGCTTCATCGGCCCCAACGGGGCGGGCAAGACGACGCTGTTCGACGTCATCTCCGGCTACACGCCGGCCGACTCGGGGACGATCCAGCTGCTCGTGGGCGGGCCGAAGGGCTCGCTGGTCGACATCCACAACGCGCCGACCCACGCACGCTCGTGGCGGGGCCTAGGCCGCTCGTTCCAGGACGGCCGCCTGTTCCCGGGGCTGACGGTGCACGAGGCGATCGCGGTCGCGCTGGAGCAGCACGTCGGCGTGCGCGACCCGATCGCCGCCAGCCTCCGCTTCCCGTCGGTGCAGACCTCCGAGGCGGCGGTGAACACCCGCGTCGACCAGCTCATCGAGCTGTTGGCGCTGGGGGCCTACCGCGACAAGTTCGTGCGCGAGCTGTCCACCGGCACGCGCCGGGTCGTCGACCTGGCCTGCGTGCTCGCCCAGGGCCCGTCGGTCGTGCTGCTCGACGAGCCGTCCAGCGGCATCGCCCAGCGCGAGGCCGAGGCGCTCGCCCCGATGCTCCGCCGGGTTCGCGACCAGCTCGGCGCAAGCCTTATGGTCGTGGAGCACGACCTGCCGTTGCTGGGGTCCATCTCGGACCGCATGATCGCCCTCGACCTCGGGCGGGTCGTCGCCGAGGGCCCTCCCGCAGACGTCATCGAACATCCAGCAGTCGTCGCCTCGTACCTCGGGACGGACGAGGCGGCCATCACCAGATCCGGTGCACCGACAGCCGGCTGACGCCCCGGCGCCGACCGACGCACGAAAAGGAGTCGTCGATGTCTACGACCGACGAGAGCACTCAGGAAACACAGGACGGAGGTCCGCCGCCATCGTCGCGGCCGGGGTGGATGACCGCCCTGATGCGCTACGGGCCGATCGCCCTCGTCGTGATCGTGGTCGCGGCGGCGGTCATCGTGATCGGGGGCGGAGGGGGCGATGACGACGACGACGAGTCGTCGACGGCCGACGTCGCGACCGAGGACGAGCTGATCGAGTCGGGCCCGATGACGCCCCAGAAGGCCGAGCTGCAAGGCAAGACCGACGTCGACTTCGGGCCCAACTGCGACACCGAGACCGGGCGGATCAAGCTGGTGTCGGTGTACGCCCCGCCGTGCGTCGAGCCCTTCACCGGTGACAACGGCGGCGCGACCTCGCCCGGCGTGACCGCGGACTCGGTCAAGATCGTCGTCTACCGGGCCGACCCGGCGCGCGACCCGCTCACCGCGGCGACCGTCGCCAACGCGGGCGCGGACGTCAACCCCGAGTCGGCCAACGAGACCGTGCAGGGGTTCGTCGACATCTACAACAAGCTGTTCGAGACGTACGGCCGTACGGTGGACGTCGAGGTCTTCACCGGCACCGGTGCCGGCGACGACGTCGAGGCGGCCAAGGCCGACGCCCTCGCCATCGCCGACCTGGAGCCGTTCGCGGTCGTCGGCGGTCCCGCCCAGTCGAGCGCGGTGTTCAGCCAGGAGCTCGCGTCGCGGAAGATCGTCTGCGGTCCGGGGTGCTCGCTCGCCCTCAACCAGGACATCACCGAGGCCAACGCGCCCTACATCTGGCAGCAGGGCCCGTTGCCCGAGCAGGCCAACGCCATGGCGGCCGAGCTGATCGGCAACCTCGCCGGTCCCGGCAAGGCGGAGTTCGCCGGCGACGACGCCACCAAGGCCAAGGACCGCGTGTACGGGCTGCTCCACTACGACAACCCCGCGGGCGACTACAAGAACGTGTTCGAGTCGCTCAAGTCGGCGCTGGCCGACAACGGCATCGAGCTGGCCACCGACGTCGAGTTCACCCTCGACCTCCAGCGGGCCCAGGAGAACGCCCGCACCAACATCGGCAAGCTCATGGACGCCGGCGTCACCACGATCATCTACACGGGCGACCCGCTCACCCCCGTCTCGCTGACGGAGGAGGCGACCGCGCAGAACTACCACCCCGAGTGGATCCTCGGGTCGAGCGTGCTGATGGACACCTCGCTGTTCGCCCGCCGCACCGACACGGACCAGTGGAAGAACGGCTTCGGCATCGCCCTGACCGGCGCCCGCGGCGCCCAGGAGACGAACGGCGCGTTCCGCATCTGGGACTGGGCCTACGGCGGCCTGCCGCCCAACAACACCGCTAACGCGCTCGAGGCGCCGATCCGGACCATGTTCAACGGCATCCATCTGGCCGGCGCGGAGCTGACACCGGAGTCGTTCCGCGACGGGCTCTACCGGTACCCGCCGTCGGGCGGCGGCGCCACCGAGCCCCAGGTGTCGCGGGGTGAGCACGGCGTCTGGCCCGACTTCGACTGGGGTGGCAGCGACGACGCGGCCATCATCTGGTACGACCCGACCGCCACCGGCGAGGACGAGGTCGGCAACGAGGGCGTCGGCCTGTACCGCTATGCCGACATGGGCAAGCGCTACACGATCGGCCACTTCCCCGAGACCGCGGAGGAGGCCGGCCTGTACGACGTCGCCAACTCGGTGACGATCTTCGACCAGGTACCGGCCGAAGAGACCACCCCCGACTACCCGCCGCCGCAATAGAGCGACGCGGCGATGACCGCCACTGACGAGGGGGCGACCGGCGCCGAGGCGTCGGCCGCCCCCGGATCACCCTCACCCGCGCCCCGCCCACCGTGGGTACGCAACGCGCTGCGTTACGCACCCGTCGTCGTGATCGCACTGGTGATCGGCGCCGTCGTCGCCCTGCGGGGCGGCGGCGGGGACGACGACCAGGAAGAGTCCGCATCGGACGGTGCGGCGGCGACCGAGGACGAGCTGATCGAGTCCGGCCCGATGACGCCCCAGAAGGCCGAGCTGGAGGGCAGGACCGACGTCGACTTCGGACCCAACTGCGACACCGAGACCGGGAGGATCACGCTGCCGGTGGTCATTGCCCCGCCGTGCGTCGAGCCGTTCTCCGGCGACAACGGCGGCGCCACCGCCCCGGGTGTGACGGCCGACGAGATCCTCGTCGTGTACTACGAGACGAACCCGGACATCGACCCGCTGGGCGCGGCCTCGATCAGCTCGCTCGGCGTCGACGTCGACCCGGACGGCAGTGAGAAAGCGCTCCAGGGCTACGCCGACCTCTACAACAAGCTGTTCGAGACCTACGGGCGCACCGTGCGATTCGAGCGGTTCCTCGGGACGGGGCAGGCCAGCGACGTCGAGGCGGCCAAGGCCGACGCCATCGCCATCGGCGAGCGGCACCCGTTCGCGGTGCTCGGGGGCCCGGCCAACGCCACCCAGGTGTTCGGCCCGGAGATCGCGTCCCAGGGAATCATGTGCGGTCCCGGCTGCTCCGGCCCCGCACCGGACGAGATCATCGCCCGCTACTCGCCGCTGATGTGGACCGACGCGCCGACGCCGGACCAGGCGGCGGCGCTCACGGCCGAGATGGTCGGCAAGCTGGCCGGCCCGGGCAAGGCCGAGCTGGCGGGCGACCCGGAGCTGGCCGCCCAGGACCGGCGCTACGCGGTGGTCCACTACGACACCCCGGACGGCACGCAGGCCGTGGTGTTCGACCAGCTGGTCGACGACCTCGCCGATCAGGGCATCGAGCTCGCGACCGACGTCGTCTACAACTACGACCAGAACCGCACGCAGGAGAACGCGCGGACGATCATCGCCAAGCTCCAGTCGGCCGGGGTCACGACCGTGATCTTCAGCGGCGATCCCTTCACGCCGGACACGCTGACGGCGGAGGCCACCAATCAGGACTACCACCCCGAGTGGATCCTGGGCCCCAACGCGTTCGCGGACACGACGCTGTTCGCCCGCGGGTACGACGGCGAGCAGTGGCGGAACGGCTTCGGGCTGGCCCTGACCCCGGTCCGGGGCCCGATCGAGGACGCCGACGCCGTGGTCATCTACGACTGGGCGTACGGGACCCTGCCGCCGGCCAACACCGCGCCGGTGATCGAGGGGGCGATGCGCAGCATCTTCACCGGCGTCCACCTGGCGGGCCCGGAGCTGACGCCCCAGGCCTTCCAGGACGGCCTGCACCGCCTGCCGGTGCTGGGCGGGGGGCCCACCGTGCCCCAGTACTCGGTCGGGCCGCACGACGTCTGGCCGGGGACGGACTGGGGCGGGGGCGACGACTTCGCGCTCGTGTGGTGGGACCCGGAAGCCAGCGGCCCCGACGAGATCGGCACGGAGGGCGTGGGCATGTACCGGTACGCCCTCGGCGGCCAGCGCTACACCACGGGCCAGATCCCGTCGTCGCCCGAGCGGGCGGGCCTGTTCGACGACGCGCGCTCGACCACGATCTACGACGAGCTGCCCGAGTCGGACCGCCCGCCCGACTACCCGTCCCCGCCCGCCTGATCGGCGTCGCACTTCTAAAGGAACTGGGCCACCGAGTAGATCGCGAGCCCGGCCAGGCCGCCGACGACGGTCCCGTTGATGCGGATGAACTGCAGGTCCGGTCCGAGCAGCAGCTCGAGCCGGTCGGAGGTCTCGCGCCCGTCCCAGCGGTTGATCGTGCCGCTGACCATGGCCGCGATCTCGTCGCTGAACTGCTCGGCCACGTAGCGCACGCCGGTCTCGATCCCGTTCTCGACCCTGGCCGCCAAGGCCGGATCGTCCCGCAGTCGCTCGCCGAGGGCCACGATCGTGTCGGCCAGCCGCCGGCGCAGCGCCGAGTCGGGGTCGGCGGCCTGGGCCCGGAGCCCGGCCTTCATGTCGGTCCAGACCGACGCCGCCCAGTTCCGCAGCTCGGGCTGGGCGAGCAGCTCGTGCTTGAGCTCCTCGCCCCGGGCCAGCAGGGCCGGCGAGTTCTGGAGGTCGTCCACGAGCCGGCGCACCCGGGCGTCGAAGTCCCGGCGCAGCTCGTGGCCGGGATCGCGGGCGACCTCGCCCATCACGTTGCGGGCGCCGTCGAGCAGGCGGTCGAAGATGCGGTCCTCGGCCGCCCCCGGCAGCCACCAGGGCGCCTCGTCGGCGAACCGGGCCCGCAGGCTCTCCCGGTTGTCGCGGCAGGAACCGGTCGACGGCCTTCAACACCGTGTCGAGCAGCTCGTGGTGCCGGCCGTCCTCGGTCATGACGCCCAGCGCCCTCCCGGCCAGCGGGGCCAGCGGCGTGCTGTCGATGCGACGCCGGGCCACCTCCTCCAGCGCCCGGTGGACCTCGTCGTCGCGCACCAGGTCGGCGGCCGTGACGGCAGCATCGGCCAGGTGCCGGGCCAGCCGGGCGGCGTTGTCGGGCTCGGCCAGCCAGGCGGCCAGCCGGGGCACGACCCGGGCGGTCCGCACCCGCTCGGCGATGATGTCGGGGGTGAGGAAGCTGGTCTGCACGAAGTCGCCGAGGGTCTCGCCGAACTGATCCTTGCGCGCGGGGATGACAGCCGTGTGGGGGATCGGCACCCCGGCGGGGTGCCGGAACAGGGCGGTCACGGCGAACCAGTCCGCCAACCCGCCGACCATCGCCGCCTCCACGGTCGCCTGCGCGTACCCGACCCACCCGCCGTCGCCACCCCACAGACGCAGCAAGACGAACAGGACCGAGACCCCGACGAGCAACCCGGTCGCCCGCCGCCGCATCCGCCGCAACCGGGCCCGCCGCCCGGCAGGATCGGCGGGCGCCGGCGGCGGCGCCCCACCCCGGCTCGCCGGGTCGGCGACAGGAGACGCGGCGACGGACCCCTCGACCGTTGTCATGGCGCTGGTGTACCCGAACGAGGGCGGTCGCGACGCCCGCGTAGTGATGTAGCCTTACATCATGCATCGCACGCAGATCCTGCTGGAGGACAGCCAGTACCAGCGGCTGAAGAGCGAGTCGGCCAGCACAGGCCGCTCCATCGGCGAGCTCGTCCGCGAGGCGATCGACGAGAAGTACAACAGCAAGCAGGAGCGCATGTGGAGGGCGCTGGAGGCGAGCCGTGGCGCCTGGGCCGACCGCGACGACATCGGCACCGGCGCGGAGTACGTGGAACGGATCCGGAGCGAGTCGGTCAATGATCGACTCAAGCGTCTCGGATGGGAGTAGTCCTCGTCGACACGGCGATCCTCATCGACAACCTGCGCAACCTCGCCGGCGCGGTCCTAGCGCTCGACGATGCAAGAGATCGAGGGGACGATCTGGTCGCGTCGGTGGTGACCAAGACCGAACTCCTGGCGGGCATGCGGTCGCCCGAACGTCAGGCCACCCACGATCTGATGTCGTCGATGACCTGGATCGACGTGACCGAGGACATCGCCGAGCTGGCGGGCACCTGGGCGCGCCGCTACCGGCGCTCGTACCACGGCATCGGGCTCGTCGACTACCTCATCGGTGCGACCGCCCATCAGGTCGGCGCCGACCTGTGGACCACCAACGTCCGCCACTTCCCGATGTACCGGGGACTGGTCGCGCCCTGACTGACGCAGCCGGCTCTCGGCGTCAGAACCGCAACCGGGCCCGGACCGGCCGGTGGTCGGACAGCACCTGGTCGACGACCCCCGCGCCGGCCACCTCGACCGGCGGGTTGACCATGATGTGGTCGGTCTGGCTGTGGGGTCGTTGCGCCGGGTAGGTCCGGCCCCGGACCGCCCGGCGCCAGCCCCGGCCGGCGAGGCGCTCGGCGCACCAGCCCCACATGTTCATGTCGCCCGCGAACGCGCCCGGCTCGTGGGGGCCCGGCAGCGCCGCCCGGAGCGTCGTCGCCAGCCGCCAGACCGGCGAGACCAGCAGCGGCAGGTGGGTGCCGACCACCGTGAACGGGGCGCCGTCTGCCTCGACCACCGCCCGGATCACCGCCCGGCGGCCGGGGTCGAGCAGCAGCTGGGGCCGCAGCGGCACCACCTCGGCCGAGCGCACCGGCAGGCGGGACAGCACGGCCACGACCCAGTCGCCCTCGCCGGCGCCGGCGCCCTCGCGGGCCGACAGGCGCACCTGGTC
The DNA here is from genome assembly GCA_963830865.1 of uncultured Acidimicrobiales bacterium. Classification (GTDB taxonomy): domain Bacteria; phylum Actinomycetota; class Acidimicrobiia; order Acidimicrobiales; family VFJN01; genus ZC4RG19. The sequence goes on from CAWHNU010000009.1 coordinate 1,371,985, forward strand.
GCGGCACTCGGCCCGGGCCACCGAGTACGAGCCGGCGACCGCGTAGCCCAGCGCCGAGGCCACGGTCAGCACGTCGCCCTCCTCGCCGTCGGGCACCCAGCCCTCCTGCAGCACGAGGACGTCGGTGTCGATCTCCTTGCAGGCGGTGGCCACGTCGTAGAACGGCGCGTCGTGGCCCGCCGCCCCGCGGCCCATGTGCAGGTTGAAACTCCCCAGTGTCAGCTCCGCCATTACCTACCCAGTCTGCCAGGGCGGCGGCCGAATCCTGCCCTTACCGTTGGTCGAGGGGGAGCCGGTGGTCGCCCTCGGGCGGCCCGTCCGGGAAGTGCATGAACATGACCTGGGCGGCGTGGGCGACGAGGACGCGGCGCTGGTCCCACAGCGCGCACTCGACCGACGCGTAGCCGCGGGTGGCCCGACGGGCCCGCAGGGAGGCCAGCAGCCACTCCGAGCGCGCCTCCTCGAACATGTGGACCGTCAGGTCGGTGCTCGGCCCCCACCACTCCGGCTGATCGGGCCCCATGCGCTCGTTGACGGACGACGGCATCAGGTCGCTCAGCGCCAGCACCGCCAGCGGGTGGAGCGTGCCGTCCGGGCGCATGGGCGGCTCGTCGAAGCGGTACCAGAAGGCGCAGTGCGAGGTCTCCGGCACGTACGGATCCCACGGCGCGTGGCCGATCGCCGCCCGGCCCTCGACGTTCTCCCAGAACGGGACCGGGTTCCCCTGCTGGCGGTGCTCCGGCGGGGGCGGGTCGCGGAACGACGGGCAGTCCTGCGGGCCGGGGACGTCCGGGCACGCGACGTCGGTGAACTCGAACCCGGGCCGGTCCGCACCGAACACGGCCACGGTCGTGTGCCCCGTCCCCTCGCCGGGGGCGTGGGCGGTGACCGCCGCCTGGGACATCGTGCGGCCCCGGCGCAGCACGGTCACGTCCAGCTCGACCCGGCCCGACGGCACCATCGCCGCGAACACCGTCGTCAGCGTGCGCAGCCGGTGGGCCGGCTCCCCGATCGCCGCCGCCATCGCGGCCGCCGCCAGCGCCGTCATCGTGCCGCCCTGCGGCACCGCCGGGCAGTTCCAGCGGGGGTCGACGTCCGCCAGCCAGCGCCCGGGTCGGTCCGGGTCGGGCCATACCCTCATCTGCTCGGCGAACGCGCCGGTCGCGCCGGTCGACCCGGCCTCGTCCGCCTCTTCCGCCTCGATCTCCGCCGTGGTCACGCACGACGTTGTAGCGGCCGGGGTGTCCCCGGGGCACGTCGGTTTCGCCCGGCGCTAGCCTCGGGGGCGACAACCGAACACGCGGGAGCTCGGGCGACCGGGCTGAGAGGGCGCACCAGGCGCCGACCGCCGAACCTGATCCGGGTAATGCCGGCGAAGGGAGTGATGCTGCATGGGCATCCGCCGCAAGACGTACGTTGCGGGGATCCGACCGGACGTGCACGTCCCGTTCACCGAGGTCAGCCTCGACCCGCCGAACGAGCCCGTCCGCCTGTACGACACCAGCGGTCCGGGCAGCGACCCCCGCGTCGGCCTCGACCCGCTGCGGTCGGAGTGGATCCACGAGCGGGCCGACGTCGAGTCCTACCCCGGCCGCGTGGCCGGGCTGCGCGACGACGGCCGGGCCTCGTTCCGGGCCGGCCGCTCGGCCGCCGAGCCGTTCCCCGGCCCCGGCGCCGACGGCCCGCGGCTGCGGGCCGCACCCGGACGCCGGGTGACGCAGCTCCACTACGCCCGCCGGGGCGAGGTCACGCCGGAGATGGACTTCGTCGCCACCCGAGAGGGCCTCGACCCGAGCTTCGTGCGGGACGAGGTGGCGCGCGGCCGGGCCATCATCCCGGCCAACGTCAACCACCCCGAGTCCGAGCCGATGATCATCGGCAGCCGGTTCCTCACCAAGATCAACGCCAACATCGGCACCTCGGCCGTGACCTCCTCGGCGGAGGAGGAGGTCGACAAGATGACCTGGGCCACCCACTGGGGGGCCGATACGGTCATGGACCTCTCCACGGGCCGCGACATCCACACGACCCGGGAGTGGATCATCCGCAACAGCGCGGTGCCGATCGGGACCGTGCCGATCTACCAGGCGCTGGAGAAGGTCGACGGGCGGCCCGAGGAGCTGAACTGGGAGCTGTTCCGCGACACGATCGTCGAGCAGGCCGAGCAGGGCGTCGACTACATGACCGTCCATGCCGGCGTGCTGCTGCGCTACGTGCCCCTGACGGCCGAGCGGCTGACCGGCATCGTGAGCCGGGGCGGGTCGATCCTCGCCGCCTGGTGCCTGGCGCACCACCGCGAGAACTTCCTCTACACCAACTTCGCCGAGCTGTGCGAGATCTTCGCCGCCTACGACGTGGCCTTCAGCCTCGGCGACGGCCTGCGGCCGGGGTCGATCGCCGACGCCAACGACCGGGCCCAGCTGGCCGAGCTGGCCACCCTGGGCGAGCTGACCCGGGTCGCGTGGGACCGGGACGTCCAGGTCATGATCGAAGGTCCGGGGCACGTCCCCATGCACAAGATCAAGGAGAACGTCGAGCTCCAGATGGACCTGTGCGGCGAGGCGCCGTTCTACACGCTCGGCCCGCTGACGACCGACGTGGCGCCCGGCTACGACCACATCACCTCGGCCATCGGGGCGGCGATGATCGGGTGGTTCGGCACGGCGATGCTCTGCTACGTCACGCCCAAGGAGCACCTGGGGCTGCCCGACCGCGACGACGTCAAGGCCGGGGTCATCGCCTACAAGATCGCCGCCCACGCCGCCGACCTCGCCAAGGGGCACCCGCAGGCCCAGGCGTGGGACGACGCGCTGTCCAAGGCCCGCTTCGAGTTCCGCTGGCAGGACCAGTTCGACCTCGCGCTCGACCCCGACACCGCCCGCGCCTACCACGACGAGACGCTGCCCGCCGAGCCGGCCAAGACCGCCCACTTCTGCTCGATGTGCGGGCCCAAGTTCTGCTCGATGGCCATCACCGAGCAGGTCCGGGCCTACGCCGCCGAGCACGGGGTGGGCCAGGAGGACGCCCTGGCCCTGGGGCTGGAGGAGAAGGCCGCCGAGTTCGTGGCGTCCGGCGGCGACGTGTACCTGGAGGACCCGGCCGTCCGCGCCGGGACGTCGTGAGCCCCGCCGCGGCCACAGGTCCCCGGCTGGGGCGGCTCCACGTCCTGGTCGACTCGCTGATCGTGGCCGAGGCCGCCCTGGAGGCCGGGGCGCCGACGCTGCAGGTGCGGCTCAAGTCCGGCACCGACGCCGACCGCTACCGCCTGGCCGCACTCGTGGCCGAGCGGTGCCGGGCCGCCGCGGCCACGTGCCTGGTCAACGACCGCGCCGACCTGGCGGTGGCGATCGAGGCCGACGGCGTGCACGTGGGGTCCGACGACCTGCCGGTGCCGGCGGTCCGGCGGATCGTCGGTCCGGACGCCCTGGTCGGCGGCACCGCCCGCGACCCGGACCTGGCCCGGCGGCTGGTCGACGAGGGCGTCAGCTACCTCGGGGTCGGGCCGACGTTCGCGACGTCGTCCAAGACCGGCCTGCCCGACCCGATCGGCGTGCTCGGCGTGGCGGCCGTGGTCGAAGCGGTGGACGTCCCGGTGATCGCCGTGGCCGGGATCACCGCCGACCGGGTCGAGGAGGTGCTGGCGACCGGTGCCTGGGGCGTGGCGGTCATCGGGGCGGTGGCCGATGCCCCCGATCCCCACACGGCCACCCACGACCTGATGCTGGCGGTCGCCAAGGCCGTCGACGCCCTCGGCGGCGACCTCGGGGAGCCCCGCCCGTGACGCATGTGCCCGGGCGGGCCGACGTGGTCGTGGTCGGCGCCGGGGCCATCGGCCTGTCATCGGCGTGGCGGCTCGCCCAGCGGGGTGCGTCGGTGGTCGTGGTCGACCCCGACCCCGGCGGCGGTGCGTCGGGCGTCGCAGCGGGGATGCTCGCCCCGGTGACCGAGGCCCGCTTGGGCGAGGAGGCGGCGCTGCGGCTGAACCGGGCGTCGTGGGCCCGGTGGCCGGCCTTCGCCGCCGACGTCGAGGCGGCCTCCGGCCACCCGGTCGGCTACCGGGACGACGGCACGCTGGTTGTCGCGCTCGATGCCGACGACGCCGCGCAGCTCGCCGACCTCGCCGCCCGGCACGAGGCGATGGGCCTCGCGGTCGAGCGGCTGCGGGGCCGGGAGGCCCGCGCCCTGGAGCCGGGCCTGGCCCCCGGGGTTCGGGGGGCGATCCTCGCGGCGGACGAGCGCTCGGTCGATCCCGCGGCCCTGGTCGCCGCGCTCCGGGATGCCGCGGCTGCGGCCGGCGCGGTCGTCGCGACCGCCGCCGTCGAGCGGGTCGTCAGCGATGGCGGCGGGGTGACGGGCGTCGCCCTGGACGGCGGTGGGGTGATCGACGCCGGCACGGTGGTGCTCGCCGCCGGGTGCCGCAGCGGGTCGATCCCCGGCCTGCCGACAGCCGCCAGGCCGCCGGTCCGGCCGGTCAAGGGCCAGATCCTCACCCTGCGCCAGCCTCCGGGCGAGGCGCTGGTGTCCCGGACGCTGCGGGGCCTGGTGCGGGGGTCGAGCATCTACCTCGTGCCCCGGGACGACGGCCGGGTGGTCGCCGGGGCCACCGTCGAGGAGCGGGGCTGGGACCAGCGGCCCACGCCCGGCGGCGCCTACGAGCTGCTGCGGGACACGCTGGCCCTCGTCCCCGGCCTCGACGACGCCGAGTTGGTGGCCGTGCGGGCGGGGCTGCGCCCGGGGTCCCCGGACGACCTGCCGCTGGTCGGCCGGGCCGCGGTCGACGGGCTGGTGGTCGCCACCGGCCACCACCGCAACGGCATCCTGCTGGCCCCGATCACGGCGGAGGCGGTGGCCGCGGCCGTCGCCGGCGAGCCGGTCCCGGCCGAGGTGGCCGCGTGCGACCCCCGCCGCTTCGCAGGTGTGGAGGTGGGCGCGTGAGCACGGTTCCGGTCTCCGTCAACGGCGACGACCGGCTGGTCGACGCGGGCACCACCGTGGCTGGGTTGGTGGCGCTGCTCGACCTCGCGCCCCGGGGCGTCGCCGTGGCCGTGGACGGCGAGGTCGTCACCCGCCGGACCTGGGGCGACCGTGTGCTGGCGGCCGGCGAGCGGGTCGAGGTCCTGTCGATCGCGGAGGGAGGGTGAGCGTGGACGATCCCCTGGTCATCGCCGGCGAGGAGTTCGGCTCCCGGCTGATCGTCGGCACCGGCGGCGCCCCCAACCTCGACGAGCTCGAACGTGCGCTGGTGGCGTCGGGCACCGAGATGACGACGGTGGCGCTGCGCCGGGTCGACCCCGCCGCGCCCGGGTCGCTGTTCGATGTCCTGCGGCGCACGGGGATCAGGCCGCTGCCCAACACGGCGGGCTGCTACACGGCCCGCGACGCGGTCCGCACCGCTCGGTTGGGCCGGGAGGCGCTCGACACGTCCTGGGTCAAGCTGGAGGTCATCGCCGACGAGCGCACGCTGCTGCCGGAGCCGGTCGAGCTGCTGGACGCGGCCGAGCAGCTGGTCGACGACGGGTTCGTGGTGCTGGCCTACAGCAACGACGACCCGGTGCTCGCCCGGCGTCTGGAGGACACCGGCGTGGCGGCGGTCATGCCGCTCGGGGCGCCGATCGGCAGCGGGATGGGCATCCGCAACCCCTACAACCTGGCGATCATCCGGGAGTCCGCCGGGGTGCCGGTGATCCTCGACGCCGGCATCGGCACCGCGTCCGACGCCGCGCTGGCGATGGAGCTGGGCTGCGACGCGGTCCTGCTCGCCACCGCCGTGACCCGGGCCCGCAATCCGGTGCAGATGGCGACCGCCATGCGCCACGCGGTCGAGGCCGGACGGCTGGCCCGGCTGGCGGGGCGGATCCCGCGGCGGCTCTACGCCGAGGCGTCGACGAGCTTCGAGGGCCTGGCCGAGCTGTGAGCGCCGCCGTCCTGCCGGCCGGCGCATCCGTCGCGGTCGTCACCGACCGCCGCCAGGCGGCCGGGGCCGGACGCACGGTCGCAGCGACCGTCGCGGCCGCCCTTGCCGGCGGGGCGGGGAGCGTGCTGCTCCGGGAGAAGGACCTGCCCGCGGCCGAGCGCCGGGAGCTGGCCGCCGAGCTGCGGGCGCTGACCGCGGCGCGGGGGGCGACGCTGCTGGTGGCGGGCGACGCCGCACTGGCGGCGGAGGTGGGCGCCGACGGTGTCCACCTCGCCTCGACCGACCGGTGGCCGGCGGGGGAGCGGTTGGCGGGGGTCGCCTGGGGCCGGTCGTGCCACACGCCCGCGGAGCTGGCGGTGGTCGCGAGCCGGGGCGGCGCGTGGGCGTCGTACTCGCCCGTGTACCCGTCGCCGTCCAAGCCCGGCTACGGCCCGGTCCTGGGGCTGTCCGGGCTGGCCGCCGGCTGCCGGGCGGCGCCGGGCCTGGCGGTGATCGCGCTCGGCGGCATCGGGCCGGGGCTCGCCGCACCGTGCGTGGCCGCCGGGGCGGCGGGCGTGGCGATCATGGGGGCCGTGATGACGGCGGACGACCCGGCAGCAGGTGGTCTCCGCCGTGCTGGACGAGCTGCGGGCGTCGGCCGCGTGAGCGCCACGCCGAAGGTGGCGCTCACGATCGCCGGGTCCGACTCGGGAGGCGGGGCCGGCATCCAGACCGACCTGCTGACGTTCGCCGCCCTCGGCGTCCACGGCACCAGCGCGATCACCGCGCTCACGGCGCAGAACACCGTGGGCGTGACGGGCGTCCACGTCCCGCCGGTCGAGTTCCTGCTCGCCCAGCTCGACGCGGTGCTGTCGGACCTGCCGGTGGCCGCGGTCAAGACCGGGATGCTGGCCACCGAGGAGATCGTCCGGGCGGTGGCCGAGGTCGCGGCCGCCGGGCGGCTGCCCCGGCTGGTCGTCGACCCGGTGCTGGTGTCCTCGACCGGGGCCCGGCTGCTCGACCCGGGCGCCGAGGTCGCCTACGTCGAGGCGCTGCTGCCCCGGGCGCTGGTCGTCACCCCGAACACGCGGGAGGCGGCGGCGCTGCTCGGCATCGCGGTCGACACGGTGGCCGCCGCCCGGGAGGCGGCGCGGCGCCTCGCCGACCGGGGCCCGGAGTGGGTGGTGGTCAAGGGCGGGCACCTGCCCGACGACCGGGGCGACGCGGTCGACATCGTGGTCGAGGCGGCGACGGGCGAAGTCCGCGAGCTGCGGCGCCGCCGGATCGAGACCCGCAACGACCACGGCACCGGCTGCACGTTCGCCGCGGCCACGGTCGGCCCGGCTGGCGGCCGGCGCGATCGGTGCCGGAGGCGCTGACGGCGGCCAAGCAGTTCGTCCACGAGGGGCTGGAGGCGTCCGCCGGCTGGCACCTCGGGGCCGGCCACGGCCCGGTCGGCAAGCCCGGCGTCGGCTAGCCAGAACGCGTTTTGTACGCGGAAACGGTCGCTGGGGCGACCGTTTCCGCGTAGAGAACGCGGGGAAGCCCGCCCCGCCACCGGCCGGGGCCGGCCAGCCACTCCCGCCCGGGCGGGCAGGTGTCGCGGTGGTCGCACCAGCGGCAGGCGGGGGAGGGCGTGGCGTCGGCGGGATCGTGGCCGACGTCGAGCGCGAGGACCCGCTGCCGCACGACCTCGACGACCATCCGCCCGCCGGCGGCCAGCAGGTCGCCGTCCACGGGCACCCGCACGCGCTCGCCGCTGTCGCCGGCGGTGACCAGGACGGCCTCGGGGACGATGCCCCAGCCGAGGGCGCCGGCGGCGGCCTCGAACGCGGCCCGGTCCCGTACCCCGCCGTCGTGCCCGCCCGAGGGCCGGTGCACGACCAGCGCGAAGCGCCCCACGCCGGTGATCCGCCCGAGGCGGGCGTCGGCCCCGCTTCCCACCGACACGTCGTCGCCGCCGGGCGGCCGCCAGGTCCGGGAGCCGCCGCCGCCCGGCACGTTCAGCAGCCCGAGGTCGGACGGCAACGGCCATCCGAACACCCGCACGAACCCGGCGAGCCACCGGCTGGCCCCGGCGGCCAGCGCCGCCAACCCGCCCATGTCGCCGTCGGCGCGCAGCCCGGCGACCCACCCACCGACCCCGCCCCCGTCGCCGGAGCCGCCAGGGGCGGTCCGCACCCAGCGGCGGACCACCTCGAGCGGCTCCGGCAGGGGCGGCGAGCGGCGATCCCCGAGCACGTCGGTCTCGGTCAGGTGCCAGTCGAGCGCCGCCCGCCCGACGGCCCCGGCCGCCAACGCCGGCGACCACCCGGGAAACCCCCAACCGCCCTCGCCGGAGGCGCGGAACCGGGCCGGGCACCCGCTGGCGTCGAGCGCCGCGACCCACCCGACATGGATCCTCCCGGTCGGGCCCGACGCCCCCGCCAGCGCCGCGGCCACGGCCTCGGCCACCTCCGCCCGCAGCCGGTCGGCGGCGGAGACCGCCTCGCCACGGCGCTCGGCGCCCGGTACCCGCGCGGCCGTCGCCACCGCGGGCGCAGCGCCCGTCCCGGCCCCGACCCCGACCCCGGTCCCCGCGGTCACGCCGGCATCGCCGCGTCGGCCGGCGGCCGCCAGGCCAGGCCCGGCGGGCAGTCCGGGCGGGCGGGGCAGTGGGGGCAGCCTGGGCCCGGGTGGGCGGCGGGAGGCTCGCCGGCCGCCAGGCGGGCGGCGACCGCCATGGCCTCCTCGACCCGCTCGGCGGCGTGGGCGAGCAGGGAGGGGCGGATGGGCTCGACCTGCGTGGTCCCGTCGGCGACCACCGTGACCGCCGCCGCCGGGGCGGCGCCGTCCCGCAGGGCGACCAGCAGGGCGTACAGGTGGCCGTCGGCCCGCATGCCGTCGTACCAGCGGCCGGCCTTCACCTCGACGAGCACCGCCGGCCGTCCGGTCGGCGGGCCGCCGAGCAGGACGTCGATCCGACCGCTCACCACCACGCCGCCGTCGCCCATCCGGGCCCGCACCGGCTCCTCGACCCTCGGCCACCAGGCCGGCTCGATCGGCGGCCACGCCGCCGCCAGCCGCCCGACCCGGGCCCGCAGGTCCGCCAGGAAGGCCCGCCGGCCGGGCTCGTCGAGCGACGCGAGGTGGCCGGCCGCCCGTTCGTCGTCGCCCGCGGCCAGGAAGGCCAGCGCCGCATCGACCGTCGGCGGCCGGTGGGGGACGAGCGTCGCGACCTTCGCCGCCGCGTCCACGACCAGGCCGGCGGCCAGGTCCTCCCCGCCGCCCGCGGCGGCGCCCGCGTCGTCCCCGGCGACCGCCCGCCGGGGGCACGCGAGCAGCCAGGTCACCGACGCCTTGGCCAGCCGCAGCGGGTCGGCGTCGTGCCACCCGCCGACCGCGGCCGCCGCGGCCGCCGACGCGTCGAGCCGGGCCCGCAGGTCGTCGATCGCCCCGGCGGCGAGGGGCGGCTCCGTCGCGCCCGCCAGCACCTCGGCGAGGGTGCGGGGCGGGACGGCGGCCACCCGACCGATCGTAGGGACGCCGGCCGTCCCGATCGGGGACCCGTCCTCGTGACCCTGGTTCTCAGTGCACGGAGGCCAGCCAGGCCGACTCGGCCTCGCCCAGCGGCGTCGACGGCGGCCCGTCGACCCACGGCCACAGCTCGTTGGCGATGCGGCGGAAGTTGGCGGTCGCCCGCAGGTCGCCGAGGATGGCCATGAGGCCGAGGTTGATCCGCTGGATGATGACGAAGCTGGGCGGCATGTTGGCCGAGCGCAGCACCGGTCCGTACGACCCCGACTGGTCGAAGATGCGCGACACGGTGTCGGTCGACCACTGGGGCGTGACGGTCACGACCTCGTCCCGCAGCACGAACTCGTAGAAGTGGCGGTAGTAGTCGAGCACCTGCTCGTCGGTCACCGGCGCGCCCGGGGCGAGCAGGCCGATCCGCTCGATCGCGGTCCGGAAGCGGGCCACGTCGCGGTCCATGACCATCGTCTGGATCATCTCGCCGAAGTCTTCGATCTCGTCCGGCGTGAAGTGCTTGACCAGCCCGAAGTCGAGGAAGGTCACCTGCCCGCCCGGTTGGAACAGGTAGTTGCCGGGGTGGGGGTCGCCGTTGAACGCCTGCAACCGGTAGAGCCCGCGGAACACGAACCGGTAGATGGTCTCGGCCGCCAGGTCGCGCTCGGACTGGGACCACCCGGCGAGCGCCTCGAAGCGCACGCCCTCGGCCAGTTCGGACGTGAGCACCCGGGCGGTCGACAGCTCGGGGACGACCTCCGGGATGTGGATGAACGGGTGCCCGCGGTAGAAGTCGGCGAACAGTTGCTGGTTGCGGGCCTCGTTGGCGTAGTCGAGCTCCTCGTAGATGCGGGCCCGCAGCTCTTCGACCATCGGCCCGGGCTCGAAGGCGGGGAAGGCGAGGCCCATCGCGCCGAACATCAGCCCGGCGCTGTCGAGGTCCGCCCGGATCGCCTGGTCGACGCCGGGGTACTGCACCTTGACCGCCACGGCCCGGCCGTCACGGGTGATCGCCCGGTGCACCTGGCCGATCGAGGCGGAGGCGATCGGCGCCGGGTCCCACTCGGCGAACACCACGCCCGGGGGCGCGCCCAGCTCGGCCTCGACCACCCCGGCCGCCAGCTCGGCGGACATCGGCGGTGCGTCCTGCTGCAGGCCGGCCAGCGCCTCGCGCACGTGGTCGGGCAGCCCCACGTCGAGGTAGGACGCCATCTGGCCCAGCTTCATGAAGGCGCCCTTCATGTTGCCGAGGACGTCGGCCACCTGCTCGGCGGTCCGCAGCTCGAACTCCCGGTCGAGGTCGGCTTGCCGGGCGGCGGAGGCGAACGTCCGCCGGGCCCGGTGCAGCGCGAAGTCGGCCCCGGCCCGCCCGCCGGCCCGGGCCAGCTCCAGCCGCCGCCCGGCCCGCGTGGTGCCCCGCACCGGCGCCGATCCGGCCTCGCCCACCCCGGCGCGCCGCCTGGCCCGCATCGCCGCCACGGCGAGCCCGGCGGTCGACGCGGCGAGCACCGCCACCACGCTCGCCCGCACCGCCCGGCGCCGCCGTCGTCCCGTCCGGTCCATGGGCGCGGAGCCTAGTGAAAACGTGCGCAAGGTCCGACGCCTCGCGTTTCTACGCGGAAGTGGTCGCCATAGCGACCACTTCCGCGTAGAAAACGCCCCCGTCGGCGCCCACCGGGCTCACCAACCCAGGTAGCGCGGGTCTCGGCGCTCGACGAAGCTGGCGACGCCCTCGTTGGCGTCCCGGGTCGTCATGTTCAGCTCCTGGGCCATGGCCTCCTCGCGCAGTGCCGTGGCCCGGTCGCTGTCGAGCGAGCGGTTGAGCAGCGCCTTGGTGAGGCCGATGGCGCGCGTCGGGCCCGCCGCCAGGCGGGCGGCCCACTCGCCGGCCAGCTTGTCCAGGTCGTCGGCGGGGACGACCCGGTTCACCAGGCCGAGGCGTTCGGCGTCCGCGGCCGGGAGGTCGTCGCCGAAGAACATCAGCTCCTTGGCCCGGGCCACCCCGATCAGCCGGGGGAGCAGCCAGCACCCGGCGCCGTCGGGGACCAGGCCCCGGCGCACGAAGATCTCGATGAACCGGGCGCCGTCGGCCGCGAGCACGAGGTCGCACGCCAGGGCCAGGTGGGCGCCGATGCCGGCCGCCGTGCCGTTCACCGCGGCCACGACCGGCTTGGGGCAGTCGAGCACCGCGGTCATGAGGCGCTGCGCGCCCTCCTCGATCATGCGGGCCACGTCGCCCACCACCCGCTCGGGGGCGTCCCCGGGACGGTCGGGCCCGGGAGGCGAGTGGCGCAGGTCGGCGCCGGTGCAGAAGTGCCGGCCCGTCGCGCCGAGCACGACCGCCCGCACCTCCACCCGGGCGCCGGCGTCGGTCAGCAGGTCGATCAGCCGATCGCGCTGGGCGGGGGTGAGGGCGTTGGCCGCCTCGGGCCGGTTGAGCGCGAGCCACAGCACGCCGCCCTCCTCCCGGGCGGTGAGCTGCTCGTCGAGGGGCCGCTCGTCGGTCATGCGGCCACGCTACCCAAGGATCTGACGGGGCGTCAGATCCCTAGTGCGCTGGCGGACAGGTCGTGCGGCAAGCCGCACTCCAGGACGGTGGCGTCGCCCTGGCGGCGGGAGCGGAAGGCAAGCCCCGCCCGGCGGAACGTGCGCGGCAGTGCGTCGTCGCCCGTGTGGGTCACGGCCCGCAGCTGCCGGACGTCGCCCTGGCTGGCGAGGCTGGCCAGCTCGGCCACGAGCAGCGTGCCGATGCCCCGGCCCTGCTGGCGGTCCTCGACCACGACCGCCACCTCGGCGTCGAGCCCACCCGGGTCGAGGTCGTAGCGGGCCAGGCCGACGATGTCGTTGCCGACCAGCGCGGCGAGCGCCACGTGGTCGCGCCCGTCGGTGTGCAGCAGGCCGTCGGCCACCCCCGCCGGGCAGCGGGGCCTCCAGCGTGAACAGGCGACTCAGCCGGCGTGATCGCTCCGAGCAGCGGGCGTGGTGGCCGACGAGCGCGTCACGGTCGCCGCCGCCGACGTGGCGCAGCCGCACGATCCCGCCGTCGGTGAGGACGATCAGCCGCTCCAGCGTCGTCGGCGGCCGGCGCCGGGGCACCGGGACGCCGAGCGGGACCGCCTCCGGGCCCGCAGCGCCGGCCCCGGCGGCCACGTGGGTGCCGAGGCGCAGGACCGCGCGGCACCTGGCGGCCTCGGTGGCGGTGAACCGGGGGCCGACCCGGCTGAGGACGGCCACCGCGGGCACGCCGTCCCGGTCGTGGGGGACGAGCAGCAGCCAGGGCAGCTCGCCGGGACCGCCCGGCGCCCCGGCGTCGGGCCCCGCCTCCCGCGGCCCCCACGCGCGCTCGATCTTGGTGACCCCCCGCGCCAGCGCGTCGGCCAGCGGCGACCCCGCCAGCGGCGACCCGGCGAGCGCCTCGATCCGCACCTCGTCGGCCGGGATCAAGCGGCGGATCGCCTCGGCCATCGCGTCCGGCCGGTCGGCGGCGACCAGGCTGGTCGCCACGTCGAGCGCCCGCACCACGTCGTCGACCAGGACATGGGGATCGACGTCGTCCAGGTGGAGCAGCGTCGCCCCGCACCGGGCCGCGGCCTCCGCCAGCTCGTGGCTGCGCTCGTCGGGTACGTGAACGACGAGGCGGTCGATCACGGTCGCGTCGCCGCCGGCGTGGACGTCGAGGTGGACGATGTTGGCGCCGCAGGCCGCGAGGTCGGCGGCGACCGCGGCGAGGTTGCCCGGCTTGTCCGCCAGCTCGACCCACAGCTCATGACGCGCCATGGCGCCCAGAGTGCTGTGCGGGGATTGCGCCCTGCGCAACAGGGCACGACCACCACGCGAACACTGCCTGACGAAAACCTGACGCGGGGGGAGAACGCGGGGTTCAGGCGTCGAGGACGTCGGCCGCGATCAGCTCCTCCAGGTCGCGGTCGGGCCACCAGGACACCTGGAGCGCCTTGGCGCGCCGGAAGTAGAGCTGGACGTCGTAGTCGAGCGTGAACCCGTTGCCGCCGTGGACCTGCTGCGCCGTGGCGGTCACGTCCCGCAGCACCCGGCAGGCGAACAGCTTGGCCATCGGGGCCAGGCGGGCCACCGGGCGCCCCGTCGCCCGGGCCCAGGCGGCCTCGTGGACGAGGGTCCGGGCCCCGTCCAGCTCGGTCTGGCGGTCGGCCAGGTAGTGGGCGATCGCCTGGAACGCGCCGATCGGCTTGCCGAACTGCTCGCGGTCCTTGGCGTAGGCGACCGCCGTCTCCTGGCTGGCGTCGGCCGCTCCCACGGCCCACGCCGCCAGCAGGATCAGCGCGTCGTCGCGGACCGCGGTCCAGGTCGCCCAGCCCGAGCCGGGCGCGCCAACCAGGTCGTCCGGGGCGACGGCCACGCCGTCGAGGTCGACCCGGTACTGGGCGTCGCCGGCGATCGTGGGCTGGCGGGTCAGGCGCACGCCGGCGGCCGTGGGGTCGACGAGGAACAGGTCGACGTCCTCGTCGCCGTCGCCGGTGCGGGCGAGCACCAGCAGCCGGGTGGCGGCGGACGCGAAGGCGACGTGGCGCTTGGCGCCCGTGAGGACCCAGCCGTCGTCGTCGCGCACCGCCCGGGCCTCGACGCCCCGGGGCCCGAAGCCGCCGTCCGGCTCCAGCCACGCCGGAGTCAGGACGGCCTCGCCCGCGGCGATCCGGGGCAGCCAGGCGGCCCGCTGGGCGTCGGTCCCGCCGGCGACCAGCGCCCCGGCGGCGGCCACGCAGCTCACGAAGTGGGGCGTGGGGGCCAGCGCCCGGCCCAGCTCCTCGTAGACCACCGCGCCCTCCAGCGCGGTCATCCCCGAGCCGCCGTGCTCGGTGGGCACCAACAGGCCGCACAGGTCGAGGGCGGCGAACCGCGCCCACAGGTCGGCCGGGTAGCCGACCGGGTCGTCCTCCATCTCCCGCACGACGGACGGCGGGGCGTGCTCGGCGCACAGCCCGCGCACCATGTGGCGCAGCATCTCCTGCTCGTCGGTGAAGGTGAGGTCCAGCATCGTCGGCTCCTACTACGGGACCCAGCGGTCGCCGGCGCGGCGCCAGGGGTTGTCGTCGGGGTCGGTCGGCAGGGCGACGCGCAGGCTGGCGGTGCTGCACAGCCGGCCGCCCGCCCGCAGCTCGATCGCCACGATCGCCCACCCGCAGCCGGTGGCGTCGGCGGCGGCCTCGGCCACGGTGCCGGTGAGCACCATCGTCTCGCCCGGGTACACCGACTCGCGCATGCGGAAGCGCAGGCGCCCGGGCCGGCCCCGGGGACCGGTCCAGTCGGTCACGAACCGCTCGAACCAGGCCTGCTGGTTGGGCGTGTTGAGGAAGATGTCGCGGGCGCCGCTGCGGTGGACCGCGAAGTCCCGGTCGTGGTGCATGGGCCGCCAGTCCCGGGTGGCCAGCGCCCCGAGCACCACGGTGGTGGCGGTCACGGGGTAGGCGAGCGGGGGCAGCGCGTCGCCGACGGCCACGTCACCGAACAGCACGCCCGCCCCTGTCCCGGCGAGCACGGTCTCCGGCAGCGACAGCGACAGGGGCGCGGCGACGTCGGGCGTCCCGGCCGCGGGAGCCTCGGCGCGCACATAGCCGAACCCGGTGAACGTCTCGACCCCGACCAGCGCGCCGTCCTGGTTGCGGTAGGGCACGTCGATGACCCAGAACCGGCCGGTCCCCAGCCGTGTCGTCTTGGGTTCGCTGAGCGACCGCAGCACCTGGGACGTGCTGATCACGTCCCCCGGGCGGACCGGGGCGTGGAACGCCACCTCGCTGTCGCTCATGATCGCCTCGGGCAGCCCGAGCCGGTCCTTGAGGTCGAAGTGGACCTGGAGCGGCAGCTTGGCGGCCACCGGGCCCGGCTGCCAGTGGTGGGGCCGGAACCACAGCGAGAGCGTGGACGGCGGCGCGATCGGCCCGCCGGTCAGCTCGGCCGCGACCGCGTCGTCCCAGTACAGCGGGTTGCCGTTCTCGACCGACGCGCAGGACGTCCAGATGTAGCCCCGCTCGACCGGGAACTCGGCGGTCTCGGGGTAACGGGTCTCGCCGACCCAGGCGGCCACCTCCGCGGGCACGTCTGTGCTCATGCGATCACCCCGTCGGCGGCCAGCGCCGCGATCTCGTCGTCGGCCAGGCCGGCCTCGGCCAGCAGCCGGGCGGTGGCGGTCGCCGCCGGGTCGGGCAGCGTGGGGTGGCCGGGGTCCGGGGCGCCGGCGAACACCGGGCCGAGCTGGCGGAACGGTCCCTCGGCCGGGTGCACCGCCTCGACGAACAGGCCCCGGGCCGCGAACTGGGGGTCGGCGACCGCCTCCGGCACCGTCAGGACCGGCGCCACGCACGTGTCGGCGTCGGCCAAGAGCGCCACCCACTCGTCCCGGCCCCGCCCGGCCAGCACCCGGCGCAGGTCGGCCCGGATGGCGTCCTGGGCGGCGTCGTCGGTCTGGTGGTCGATCCAGCGCTCCAGCCCCAGCGCCCGGCACAGGTTGGCCCAGAACGCCGGCTCGATCGCCGCGACCGCCAGCCAGCCGCCGTCCGCGGTGCCGTAGACGTCGTAGCAGGCGTACCGGCCGGTGAGCACGTAGTGCCCCGGCCCGGGCTCGGCCCCGGTGGCCAGGTACTCGTCGACGTACAGCGACAGCAGCCACAGCACGCCGTCGGCCACGGCGACGTCGAGCCGGGCACCCTCGCCGGTGCGGGTCCGGCCGACCAGGGCGGCCAGGATCGCGGTCGCCGCCTGCAGCCCGCCGGCGGCGATGTCGGCCACCGTCGCCCCGGGCAGCGGCGGCCGCCCGTCGCCGTCCCGGCCCGACATGTGCAGGTAGCCGCCCACCGCCAGGTAGTTCAGGTCGTGGCCGGCCCGGGCCGCGTGCGGCCCCGACTGGCCGTAGCCGCTGGTCGAGCAGTACACGATGCCCGGGCTGGCGGCGGCGACGGCGGCGTAGCCGATGCCCAGGCGGTCGGCGACGCCGGGCCGGAAGCTCTCGACGACGACGTCGGCGCGGGCCGCCAGGCGGAGGAACGCGGCCCGCCCGGCCGGTGCCTTGAGGTCGATCTCGACCCGGGCCATGCCGCGGAGCCCGCTGTAGGCGTGGAACGGCGGCACGAGCGGTGTCGCCCCCGCCGTGGGCGGCGGGCCGACCTTGACCACCCGGGCGCCGTAGTCGGCGAGCACGCGGGTGCAGCGGGCGGCGGGCCCGACGGTCGACAGGTCGAGGACCGTGGTGCCGGCGAGCGGACCGGGGGAGCGGGTCACGGGCGGCTCAGAAGTTCTTGGGCAGCCCGAGCTTGCGGGTGGCGATGATGTTCTTCTGCACCTCGGACGTGCCGCCGCCGATCGTGTCGATGACCGTGTAGCGGTAGGTCGACTCGGCCCGGCCGGCCATCGGCGCCTCCTCGGTGCCCACCCGGAGCTGCGTGCCGGGCCCGCCGATGTCCATCGAGGCGTCGGCCACCCGCCGGGACAGCTCGGTCGCGAACAGCTTGTACTCGGACGCCTCGGCCCGGGGCGGGTCGCCGCCGGTGGCCGACTCGTGGACGAAGCGCAGCCCCAGCACCCGCGCCACCTCGCCCTCGGTGACCAGCCGGGCGATGCGCTGGCGGACCACCGGGTCGTCGCGCAGCGGCCGGCCGTCGATCGTGGCCGTGCGCACGTGGTCGACCAGGATGCGCAGCCGCTCGGCGATCTGGCTGTAGGTGAACATCGTGAACCGCTCGAGGTCGAGCGCCTGGGCGATGTACTGGAAGCCCCGGTTGAGCTCGCCGACCCGGTAGTCGTCGTGGACGAACACGTCGTCGAAGAACACGTCGTTGGTGCGCTCGTCGCCCATCGTCCAGATCGGCCGGATGGTCAGGCCGGGGTCGTCCAGCGGCACCAGGAACAGCGTGATGCCGTGGTGCTTGGGGGCGTCGGGGTCGGTGCGGGCGCCGACCCAGTACCACTCGGCGAAGTGCGCGGAGGTGGTCCACGTCTTCTGGCCGTTGAGCCGCCAGCCGTCGCCGTCCCGTGTGGCCCGGAGCTGCATGTTGGCGGCGTCGGACCCGGCGTTGGGCTCGGAGTAGCCGACCGCGAACTCGACCTCGTTGCGCAGGATCTTGGGTAGGAACTCGGCCTTCAGCTTCTCGGAGCCATGGCGGATCAGCGTCTTGCCGATGATCCCGACGCCCTTGCCGATCTGCGGCGCTCCCCGCCGGGCCAGGGCCTCGTTGAGCAGGTACTCGTAGACGCCGTCGCCCTCGGACCCGCCGTACTCCTTCGGCCACGTCATGCCCAGCCAGCCCTTGGCGCCGATCTCGGCCATGAACGCCCGCCGGGCGGGCGTGTCGCAGATCTGGGCCATGTTCTCCCGGGTGGGGGCCATCACGTCGGGGTCCTCGTGGGCGTCGAGGAACGCCTCGACCTCGGCCAGGAAGGCTTGCTGCTCGACGGAGAACTCGAAGTCCATGTGCGGGCTCCCCTGAGAATCTGACGGTGTGTCAGATTAGCTCAGGTCGCCACGAACCCGCGCAACGGCTGGAGCGGGGCGAGCCGGCGCTCGTCGACGGCCGTGAACCCCGCGGCCTCCAGGTCCGACCGCAGCTCGCCGCAGGTCGGCAGTCCCACGCTGCCGGCGGTCGAGCGCAGGACCAGGTCGAGGTGGGCGGCCGCCGGATTCCCCGTGCCCGCCACCGCCGTGCCGAGGACGAGGGCTCCGCCGGGCGCGAGCGCGCGGAGCCGGGCCAGCAGCGCGGGGCGCTCGGCGGGCGGGAAGTAGTAGATGTTCTGGAACAGCAGCACCAGGTCCCACGGCCCGTCGAGGTCCGCGGGCAGGTCCCGCAGGTCGGCCTTCTCTACCCGGAACCGGCCGTCGAGGCCCCAGGCCGCCAGGTTGCGGCGGGCGAGGTCGACGACGTCGGCCGCCACGTCGAGCCCGACCCCGGTGGCGTCGTCGTCGGCGGCCGCCACGCTGCGCAGGTAGACGCCCGACCCGCAACCGATGTCGAGCACGCGCCGGGGCCGCCGCGACCGCACCACGTCGGTCACCAGGGTGGAGAAGATCGGCTCCGCCACCCGGGACGTCCGGGCCACCAGCTCGGTGTGGTGGTCGAGGTAGTCGCCCGGCGGCGCCCCCGCCAGGCGCTCGTCCAGGCGGCGGTACACGTCCGACCCGTAGGCGACGGCCTCCTCGGGCAGCGCCGCCAGCCCGTCGACCACCGGGTCGACCATCGCCCGGGCCCGCACGCCCGCCAGCCGCCACCGGTCGCCCCTGCGGCGCAGCTCGCGCACCGCCACCCCCACCTCCAGCAGCGAGCCGAGCAGGTCCCTGTCGGCCCCGCCGAGGTCGTCGGCCAGCTCGTCGAGCCGCCGCGGCCCCGGCGCCAGGGCGGCCAGCAGGCCGACCCGGGCCGCGGTCCCGAGGAACTCGACCCGTAGCCAGCTCACGAAGTCCTGGACCAGCAGCGCGTGCGCCCGCTTGTGGCGGAGCCGCAGGCCGGTCCGTGCCAGTTCCAGCACGTACCGCATGACTGGAGTCTGGCCCTCACCCGATCACGCCGTCGGCGCGTAGCCTCCCCAGCTCGTCCGCCGACAGCCCCAGCTCGGCCGACAGCACCTCGTCGGTGTGCTCGCCCAGCCACGGGACCCGGGTCTCGGGACCCTCGGCGACGCCGGACATCTTCACGGGGTTGCCGGGGACGAGGATCGGCTCGTCGCGCCCTCGTCGCCGGGTCGTGGCACCTCGACCAGCATGTGGCGGGCGGCGACGTGCGCGTCGGCGATGACCTCCGGCGGCGTCAGGCACGGCCCGGCCGCCAGGCCGGCCGCGCCGAGCGCGGCGGCGGCCTCGGTCCGGGTGCGGCCGGCGGCCCAGGCCTCGATCGCGGCCCGGACCTCGTCCCGGTGCGCCACCCAACCGGCGCCGGTGGCGAAGCGGGGGTCGTCGTTCCACTCGGGCCGCCCGACGATCTCCGCCAGCGCCCGGAAGTGCTGGGGCCGGACGCACTGGAGGACGAAGTGGCCGTCCGCCGCCGCGAACGTGTCGACGATGGCGCCGATCGTGTCCTCGACCGGGCCGTGGACGCCGAGCGACCACAGGTTGGTCACGATGTCGGTCATCGCCACCATGGCGTCGAGCATGGCCACGTCGATGCGCTGGCCGCGGCCCGTGCGGTCGCGGTGGCGCAGGGCGGCGAGCACGCCGATCGTGCCGAACAGCGCCGAGCTGATGTCGCCCAGCGCGCCGACGGGGTTGGCCCGGGGAGCCTGGCCGGGCTCGCGCTTGTACTCGTAGATGCCCGACATCGCCTCGACGATCGCCGCGTAGGCGGGCCACGACCGGTAGGGGCCCTCCGTGTTGCCGAACCCCGACAGCGACAGCCAGATCACGCCGGGGTGGCGGGCCGCCAGCACGTCGTAGCCCAGGCCGAGGCGCTCCATCGTGCCGGCCTTGAAGTTCTCGGCCACGACGTCGAAGTGGGGGACCAGGTCGAGGAACAGCGCGTGGCCGGCCGGGTGCTTGAGGTCGAGCCCGACGCTGCGCTTGCCGAGGTTGTTGCGCAGGAACGTGGCGCCGACCCGCCGGCCGTCGGGGTCCAGCACGTGGGGGAACGACCCCCGGCCGGTCTCGCCGGTCGTCGGGTGCTCGACCTTGACCACGTCCGCCCCGAGGCGGGCCAGGAGCTGGGTCCCGTAGGGCAGCGCCTGCATCTGCTCGGCCGCGAGGACCCGCACCCCGTCGAGGGGGCGGCCGTTGCCGGCCGCCTCGGCGTTGACCACGTCACCGAGTCGCATGGGCGCATGGTACGAACGGACCTGACGCGGTGTCAGTTCTGCGGCCGGCACGGAACGCGGGCAGACTTGCACTCGTGGCGCTGACCGCCGAGTCGCCGCCGGGGGTGCGGCGGCGGGACCTGGCGCCTGTGGCCGTGGCAGCTGCGGGCGTGCTGATCCTGCACGTCCTGCTGAGCGGTCGCTACGGGTTCCACCGCGACGAGCTGGCGACGATCGCCGCCGGCCGCCACCCGTCGCTCGGCTATGTCGATCGGGGCCCGGCCGTGCCGCTGGCGACCCGGGCCGTGATGGCGGTGACCGGCGAGCACCTGTGGCCGCTGCGGGTGCTGGCGGGCGCGGCGCACGCCGGCGTCGTGGTCGTCGCCGGCCTGCTCGCGGACACGTTCGGCGGCCGCCGCGTGGCGATCGGCCTGGCGGTGCTGGGCGCGGCGCTGACACCGGTGTTCCTGGCCGAGGGGTCGCTGTTCCTGGCGCCGGTGTTCGACCTGCTGTGGTGGTCGCTGGCGATCTACGCCGTGGCCCGGCTGCTGGCCGGGGCCGATCCCCGCTGGTGGCTGGCCGTCGGCGCCGTGGTCGGGGTGGGGCTGGAGACCCGGGTCACGATGGCCCTGCTGGCCGTCGGGCTGGCCGTGGGGCTGGCGGCCGTCCCCGAGGGCCGCCGCCTGCTGGCCGGGCCCTGGCCGTGGGCCGGGGCGGTGCTGGCCGCCGGGCTGTGGCTGCCGAACCTGGTGTGGCAGGGCCTCAACGGCTGGCCGCTGACCGACCTGGCCGCCGGCGTGCGCGACGACGTCGGCAGCGCCGGCGGCCTCGGCTACGCCGCGACGTGCCAGGTGCTCCAGGCGGGGCCGGTCGGCCTGGCGCTGGTGCTGCTCGGCATCGTGGTGCTGGCCCGGCGCCCGCCGTTCCGGGTGCTGGCGGTGACGATGGTGGTCGTGACCGCGGCCAACTTCGCCGCCGCCGGACGGCCGGTGTACCTGGCGCCGCTCTACGTCGTGGGCCTGGCGGCCGGCGCGGTGGGGGTGGACGGCTGGGTCCGCCTCGACCGGCGCCGCTGGCAGCAGGTGGCGACAGGGCTGGCGCTGGCCGGGGTCGTCGCCGCTCCCGCGGTGACGCCGCTGGTCCCGCCCCACGCGTACGGCGACATCTTCCTGGACGTCGACGGCGACGTCGGGGAGGAGGTCGGCTGGACGGACATGGTCGACATCGTGGTCGCCGTGCGCCGGGCGGTGCCGGTGGACCGGTGGGACGACCTGAAGGTGATCACCGCCGGGGCGGGGGAGGCGGGCGCGATCGACCTGTACGGCCCGGCCCGGGGGCTGGCCCCGGGCACCGCCATGTCGCCCGAGGGCAGCTACGGCACATGGTGGCCCGACGACGCCCATCTCGACACCGTCATCTTCGTGCGCTACCCGCGTCGGCGCTCACGCCGTTCTGCCACGTGCTCGGCCCGATCGCCGCGGTCGGCAACGACGAGTTCGTCGAGAACCGCGCGCACCTGGGCACGATCACGCTGTGCCGGCGGCTGTCGATCGGCCCGGCCGAGCTGCGCCGGGTGCTCGCGCGCTGCCGCCGACGGGGACGGGGCGACGGCCGGCCGCCGAATGTGACGACCCGTCAGATCTCGCCGTAGCCTTGTCGTGATGGTGCGCGGGATCCTGAGCTATGCCACCTACCTGCCCTACCGGCGCCTCGACCGCGCGGACATCCAGGCCGTGGCCGGGTCGGGGGGCGGGACCGGCACGCGGACGGTGGCGTCCTACGACGAGGACACCACCACCCTCGGCGTCGCCGCCGCCCGCCAGGCGCTGGCCGCCGCGCCCGTGGGAGTGCGGCCGGCGTCCCTGTGGTTCTCGACGGTCAGCCCGGCGTATGCCGACAAGACCAACGCCACCGCCATCCACGCCGCTCTGCGCCTCGACCCGGCCGCGCCCGCCTTCGACGTCAACGGCGCGGTGCGCTCGGCGGTCGGCGCGCTGCGGGCCGGGCTGGCCGCGGGCGGCCCGGCGCTGGTGGTCGCCGCCGACCTCCGCACGGGGCTGCCGGGCTCCGCGGACGAGGCCCGAGGCGGCGACGGCGCCGCTGCGCTGCTGGTCGGGTCAGAGGCCGACGGCCCGCTGGCCGCCGAGATCGTGGGCCGCGGCAGCGCCACCGAGGAGTTCCTCGACCGCTGGCGGGCCCCGGGCGAGGTCCGGTCGCGCCAGTGGGAGGAGCGGTTCGGCGAGCAGCGCTACGTCGCCCTCGGGTCGCGCGCCTGGGACGACGCGCTCAAGGACGCCGGCCTCGTCGCCGATCAGATCGACCGGGTCGTGCTGGCGTCGGCCCACGACCGGGCCGCCGCCGCGCTGGCCAAGAAGCTGGGCGTGACCCGCCGGATCGTCAACGGGCTCGACCGCTCGGTCGGCTTCACCGGCGCGGCCCACCCGGCCCTGGCGCTGGCCGACGCCCTCGACTGGGCCGACGCGGGCGAGGTCGTCGCGCTGGTGGTGCTGGCCGACGGGGCCGACGTGCTGGTCGTGCGGGCCACCGACGCGGTGGCGGACGGGCGGGGCGCCGCGCACGGTCGCCGACCAGATTGCTGCCGGCGGCCCCCTGGCGTACGGCACCTACCTGGCCTGGCGGGGGTTCCTGCCGGTCGAGCCGCCCCGCCGGCCCGAGCCGGCCCGGCCCTCGGCGTCGGCCGCCAGCCGGTCCCGGGAGTGGAAGTTCGGGTTCGTCGCCGGCCAGGACGACGCCGGGGCGGTGCACCTGCCGCCGGCGCCGGGCGATGCCGGGTCCCGGCCGATGGCCGACGCCACCGGCACGATCGTGACGTTCACGGTCGACCGGCTGGCGTACTCGCCGTCGCCGCCGGTCGTGTTCGCGGTCGTCGACTTCGACGGCGGCGGCCGCCTGCCGGTCGAGCTGACCGACGTCGACGCCGACGCGGTGGCGATCGGCGACCGGGTCGAGATGACGTTCCGCCGGCTGTTCACCGCGGACGGGATCCACAACTACTTCTGGAAGGCCCGACCCGTGCGGCCGGGGGAGGGCTGATCCGATGGGCTCGCACGGCATCACGCGACCGGGTCGCGATCGTCGGCATGGGCTGCACCCGCTTCGCCGAGCACTGGGACAAGGGCGTCGACGATCTGCTGCTCGACGCCACCGGCCAGGCGTTCGCGTCCGCAGGCGTCGGCCGGGACGACGTCGACGCCTACTGGCTCGGCACCGCCCAGTCGGGGATGAGCGGCATGGTCCTGGCCAAGCCGCTCGGCCTGGAGGGCAAGCCGGTGACCCGCGTCGAGAACATGTGCGCCACCGGGTCGGAGGCGCTGCGCCAGGCGGCGTACGCGGTGGCGTCCGGGGCCTACGACGTGGCGATGGCGGTGGGGGTCGAGAAGGTCAAGGACTCGGGCTACCAGGGGCTCAACGCCTTCCCGATCCCGACCGACGGCACGGGCCGGACGCTGACGGCGGCCGCGATGTTCTCGATGGTGGCGCCGGCCTACGCCGAGCGCTACGGCGTCGACCGCACCGAGCTGCGCACGGTGCTGGCCCGCATCGCGTCCAAGAACCACGACAACGGCGCCCGCAACGAGCGCGCCCAGTTCCGCCGCCAGATGACGGTCGAGATGATCTGCGCCATGCCGGCGGTGGCCGGCGACCTGTCGGTGCTCGACTGCGCGGGCGTGGCCGACGGCGCGGCGGCGGCCGTGGTCGTGCGGGCCGAGGACGCGCTGCGCTACACCGATCGCCCGCTGTACATCAAGGCGCTGTCGCTCGTGGCCGGCAACGGCTCGGGCCTGACCGACCCGGCCTACGACTACACGACCTTCCCGGAGGTCGCCCGGTGCGCGGCCGACGCCTACGCCCAGGCGGGGATCGAGGACCCCCGGGCCGAGTTGGCGCTGGCCGAGGTCCACGACTGCTTCACCCCGACCGAGCTGGTGCTGATGGAGGACCTCGGCTTCAGCGCCCGGGGCACGGCCTGGAAGGACATCCTCGACGGCACGTTCGACCTGCACGGCGAGCTCCCGGTCAACCCGGACGGCGGCCTGAAGTCGTTCGGCCACCCGGTGGGCGCCAGCGGCCTGCGGATGATGTTCGAGGCCTGGCTCCAGCTCCGGCAGGAGGCGCCCCGGGACCGCGCGGTCCGCACGGTCCCGGAGCGCACCCTGGCGCTCACCCACAACCTCGGGGGCTACCCCGGGGAGATGGTGAGCTTCGTCGCGATCCTGGGCTCGGAGCTGTCCGGCTGACCCTCAGCCCGCGATGTTCCGGATGTACTCGTCGAAGCGGTCGAGGCTGGTCTGGAACCCGGCCTGGGCCTCGGCCTCAGGTACATCGCCGGGACGTTGGTCTGGTGGGTCGTGATCTCGGTGCGGCCGTCGCCCAGGTCGACGAACGTGATCGTGGTGGCCATGCCGCCCTCGACGTCGGGCTCGGTCCACACCAGGCGGCCGGGGCGGTCGATCACCGCGTAGACCGCCGTCATCGTGTACTCCTCGCCGCTGGCCTCGTCGACCATCGTGGTCACGAAGGCGCCGCCGGGGCGGAGGTCGACCGTGATCTTGTCCACCGGCGTGACCGTGCCGGTCGGGCCCCAGAAGTGGGTGAGGTGCTCCGGCGTCGTCATGCAGTCGAAGAGCAGCTCGGGCGGGGCCCGGTGGACCCGGGTGTAGGTCACCTCGCCGGTCTCGGTGGCCGTGGTGGTGTCGTGGTGTTGCTCACGGTGTCTCCTGTTCGGGTTGCGATGTCGGTGGGCCCGCCGGTCGGCCGGACAGCGCCGCCAGGTGCTCGTCCAGGCGGTCGTAGCGCTCGGCCCACAGCTGGCGGTGGCGGGCGATCCATGCCGCGGCGCCGTCGAGCCGGTCGGGCTCGAGCCGGCACGGCCGGGCCTGGGCCGCGACGGTGCGGGAGATCAGGCCGGCCGTCTCCAGCACCTTGATGTGCCGGGACACGGCCTGCTGGCTCATCGCGAACGGCTCGGCCAGCTCGTTGACCGTGGCCTCGCCCTCGACCAGGCGGGCCAGGATCGACCGCCTGGTCGGGTCGGCCAGGGCGGCGAACGTGAGGCTCAGGTCGTCCTCGGTCAGCGCGTCCACAACAGAAGTGTTGTACAACAATTCTGTTGTGTCAAGCCTCCTCGGCCGCCAGCGCGCGGCGGTCGACCTTCTGGCCCGACGTGAGCGGCAGCTCGGCGACGACCCGGAGCGCCTCCGGCAGCTTGTAGGCCGCGATCCGGTCCGCCAGGTGGTCGCGGAGCACCGACAGGCTCGGCGGTGCCGCCGGGTCGGCCGGGCACGACCACCGCCACGCCGATCTCGCCCATGACCGGGTCCGGGCGGGGGACCACGACCGCGTCGGCGACCGCCGGGTGGCCGGTCAGCGCGGCCTCGACCTCGGCCGGGTAGACGTTGTAGCCGCCCCGGATGAACATCTCCGTGCGCCGCCCGGCCAGGCGGACCAGGCCCCGGTCGTCGATGCGGGCCAGGTCGCCCGTGCGCAGCCAGCCGGCGACGATGGCCGCCGCGGTCGCCTGCTCGTCCCGCCAGTAGCCGGACATCTGGGTCGGCGACCGCAGCCACAGCTCGCCCACCTCGCCCGCGGGCACCGGCGGCGCCGTCGCCGGACCGCACCGCCACCTCGACGCCCGGGCGGGGCGAGCCGACCGTGTGCAGCGCCTCGTCGTCGTCGGCGTCGAAGGCGGTGCCGGTGCCGCAGCCGCCCGACTCGGTCGACGAGTAGCGGATCGAGTACGCCGCGCCGAACCGCTCCCGCACCGCCGCCACCAGCGCCGGGGGCGACGCCGCCCCGCCGACCACGATCGTGCGGACGTGGTCCCAGTCGTGGCGCGCCGCCTCGGGGGAGCGCACCATCAGCGCCAACTGGGGCGCCACGCCGCCGATCGACGGCATGCGCTCGGCCGCGATCGTGGCGCAGGGCGTCGTCGGCCCGCCACCGGCCGAGGATGTGCGTGCGGGTCGCCAGCCGCAGGTACCAGCCCAGCTTGGTCATGAACCCGACATGGGCGAACTGCGTCGACGCCAGCATCGCGGGCCCGGGGAGCCCCGGCTCGGCCCACGCCCCGCCGGCGTCGGTCGCCGCCACCGCCTCGAGCTGGCGCTCGCAGAACACCGCGCCCTTGGGCAGCCCGGTCGTGCCCGACGTGAACACGATGGCCACGGGCCGGTCGGGGTCCGGCGCCAGCACGGGCGCCGGGCCCTCGGCCCGGGCGAGCGCGGCCAGGTCCGCCGGGTCGTCGAGCACGACGGCCGGGTCGGCCAGGGCGACGAGGGCCTCCTGCTCGGGTGGGGCCAGCCGGGGGTTGATCCCGGCCGTGACCGCCCCGAGCTTGGCGGCCGCGGCGTAGGCGACCACGTAGCCGGTGTCCGATGGCAGCCGCAGCACGACCCGGTCGCCCGCACCGACTCCCCGGGCCGCCAGGCCGGCGGCGACCCGGTCGGAGCGGGCGTCGAGCTCGGCGTAGGAGAGCCGCGACCCGTCGGGGTCGACGAACGCGGTCAGGTCGCCGAAGCGTCGGGCGGCCTCGCGGACGGTGGCGGCGAGCACGGCGGGCACCGTACCGACCCGGCTGACGGACGGTCAGATCCGCCCCCGGGGCCGGTCAGCCGAGCGAGCGCACCACCCGTATACCTAACCCTCGACTAGAGGTCGAGGTGAAGCATGCGGGCCGCGTTGGTGCGCATCACCTTGTCGACCACATCCTGGGGAACGCCCGCCATCAGCTCCTCGGCGACCTTCAGCGTGTCGGGCCAGGTCGAGTCGGTGTGGGGGTAGTCGGTCTCGAACGTGACGTTGTCCGGCCCCACGATGTCGATGGCCTCGATGCCGTGGCGGTCGCGGAAGAAGCAGCCGTAGATCTGGCGGTAGTAGTAGGTCGACGGCGGCTCGGGCACCAGGTCCTGGGTGCCGGCCCAGGCCCGGTGCTCCTGCCACACCGTGTCGGCCCGCTCGAGGATGTAGGGGATCCAGCCGATCTGCCCCTCGCTGTAGGCCAGGGTCAGGGTGGGGAACTGGACGAGCTTGCCCGAGAACAGCCAGTCGCTCATCGACGCCATGGCGTTGTTGAAGCTCAGCGTGGCGGCCACGCCGGTGGGGGCGTCGGGCGACGTGGCCGGCATGCGGGACGACGAGCCGATGTGCATGTTGATCGTCGTCTGCGTCGCCTCGCAGGCGGCGAAGAACGGGTCCCAGTGCCCGGAGTGGATCGACGGCAGGCCCAGATGCGGCGGGATCTCCGAGAAGCACACCGCGTGCACGCCCCGGGCGGCGTTGCGCCGGACCTCGGCGGCGGCCAGCTCGGCGTCCCACAGCGGCACGATGATCAGCGGGATCAGCCGGCCGCCCGAGTCGCCGCACCACTCCTCGACCATCCAGTCGTTGTAGGCCCGGACGCACGCCAGCCCGAGGTCCTTGTCGCTGCCCTCGCTGAAGGTCTGCCCGCAGAACCGGGGGAACGTCGGAAAGCACAGCGAGGCCTCGACGTGGTTGAGCTCGTTGTCCTCGACCCGGGCCCGGGGGTCGTAGCAGCCGGGCCGCATCTCGTCGTAGGTCATCGGCGTCATCGTCATCTCGTCCCGCGAGTAGCCGACCGCGGCGACGTGGCGCTTGTGCACGTAGACGAGGTCCTCGTAGACCCAGCAGTCGGCCTGCTCGGGGGCGTCGTCGGCGAACACCTGCTCGTAGTGGCCGCCCCCGACGTGGCGCATGCCGGCCACGCCCCGGCGCTCGATGCGGGGCCCGCGGTCGCGGTAGGCGGCGGGCAGCCAGCGCTCCCAGACGTGCGGCGGCTCGACGACGTGGTCGTCGACGCTGATGATCATCGGGATCACGGGCGAATCTGACACACCGTCAGATTACTAGCCCCGGGGACTCAACACGCAGAACTCGTTGCCCTGGGGATCGGCGAGCACGACCCAGGTCTGGGTGCCCTGGCCGACGTCGGCGTGGCTGGCTCCCAGGGCCAGCAGGCGCTCGACCTCGGCGGCCTGGTCGTCGCCGGCGTAGGGGGCGACGTCGAGGTGGACCCGGTTCTTGACCAGGCGGGGGTCGTCGGACTGCAGCAGCTCCAGCCGGGGCCCGGCCCCGTCGGGCCGGGTCAGCGTGGCCGACCGTTCGCCCGACTCGGTGACGCGCCAGCCGGCGGCCGCCGACCAGAACGGGGCGAGCGCGGCGGGGTCCGGCGCATCGACCACGACGGCAGCGATCACTCCGGCCTCGGCGTACTCGTCCCGGGGTTCGAGGACGCACAGCTCGTTGCCCTCCGGGTCGGCGAGGACGACCCACGGCACCTCCCCCTGGCCGATGTCGAGCGGGGTGGCCCCGGCCCGGCGCAGCCGCTCGACCAGCTCCGCCTGGTGCTCGGGCGACCGGCTGGCCAGGTCGACGTGGACACGGTTCTTGACCGTCTTGGCCTCGGGCACGGGAACGAACACCAGCAGGATGCCGGGCTCGGCCGGCCGGCCCTCCGCGTCCTCGGGCGGCTCGACGACCGCCTCGTCCTCGACGTCGAGGGTGACCGGCCACCCGGTCGCCTCGGACCAGAACCGGGCCTGGGCGGACACGTCGGCCGCGTCGAACACGACGGAGAAAAGTCGGGTGCTCACGCCGGCGACCGTATCCGCCCGTCGGAGAACGGCCGTCACGGACGACTATGGGGGCGTGAGGGGCGAGGCCGAGACCGACACCGGGCTGCTGGACGTCTACGACCGCGCCCTGCCCCACGTCTACGGCTACCTGCTCGACCGGTGCGGCGACGTCGCCACCGCCGAGGACCTGACGTCCGAGACGTTCCTCGCCGTGGCCCGGACGGTCGACCGGCCGGCGGTCGGGGGCGTGACCGTGGCCTGGCTGATCGGCGTGGCCCGCCACAAGCTGGCCGACCACTGGCGGCGCCGGGCCCGGGACGAGCGGCTGGTCTCCCGCATCGGCGACCAGCCCGCCGCCGCCGAGGACCCCTGGGACGTGCGGCTCGACGGCCTGCGGGTGGTCGAGGTGCTCGGCCGCCTCGGCGACCACCACCGGGCCGCGCTCACGCTGCGCTACATCGACGGCCTGCCGGTGCCCGACGTGGCCGCGCTGCTGGGCCGCACGGTGCACGCCACCGAGGCGCTGCTGGTGCGGGCCCGGATCGCGTTCCGGCGCCAGTACGAGGGGGGCGACGATGCCTGAGCCCCGCGACCCGTTCGAGGCGCTGCGGCGCCCGTTCCTCCCGGTCGCCCCCCGGGATCGCTTCGCCGTGGACCTGCGGCGCCGCCTGCGACAGGAGATGGGCATGACCCTGACCGACGACCCGACCCCCAGCGAGCCCGCCGTGGCCGACCACGGCCAGCTCGTCATGGTCCACCTCCGGGTGGGCGACGCCGACCGGGCGATGCGCTTCTTCGGGTCGCTGTTCGGCTGGGAGGCCGAGCGGGTGCTCTTCGACGAGCACGTCAGCCACTACACGGTCAACACGCGGATGACGGTCCGGATCCTCGACGACCCGGACTCGCCGCCCGTCGTGCCCAACTACGGCGTGCGGGACGCCGGCGCCGCCATCGGTGCCATCGAGGCGGCCGGAGGCGTGGTCACCGAGTCCGAGCCCGAGCCCGACGGCGGCGGCTGGGCGCGGGGACGCGACGACCAGGGCCTGCCGCTGCTCGTCTACCGGCCGGGCCGCCACCACCGGGCGGCTGCGCCCACCCGCATGCCCACGGGCGAGGTGGGGCTGGTGTTCGTCCGGGCGGACGCCGAGCGGGCCGGTCGGTTCTACGGCGCGGTCCTGGGCTGGGACCTGGAGCGGTCGGCGCCCGACAGCCAGTACCACGAGGCGGTCGAGCGGGTCGGCGTGTTCGACGAGGCCGCCGCCTTCGGGA
The DNA here is from genome assembly GCA_963830865.1 of uncultured Acidimicrobiales bacterium. Classification (GTDB taxonomy): domain Bacteria; phylum Actinomycetota; class Acidimicrobiia; order Acidimicrobiales; family VFJN01; genus ZC4RG19. Next base: position 1,402,006 of record CAWHNU010000009.1, read on the forward strand.
CCGAGGTCGCCCCTAGCGCCACGCTCTACCTGGCGGTGGACGCCCTGGCGCCGGCGCTGGCCCGGGTCGAGGAGCTGGGCGGCCAGGCCGGCCCGGCGGCCCAGGACATGGGCCCGTACTACAGCGTGGTCTGCCGGGACGACCAGGGCACCGAGTTCGGCCTGATGTCGGAGAACCCCGGCTGACCTGTCATCTCGCGTTTTGTCCCCGGGAGCGAAACGCGGTCTCGTCGGGCTCAGGGGTCGGGGAACTGCGGCGGGCGCTTGGCCATCCACGCCGCCACGCCCTCGGCGTAGTCGGCGCCGCCCATCAGCTCGTCGGTGAGCGCCACCGAGCGCTCGACCGCGGTGCCGACGTCGCCGTGCTGGTCGGCGTAGATCTGGCGCTTGGTCTCGCGCAGCGACGCCGGCGAGACCTCCTCCGCCAGCGCCCGGGCGTAGGCGTACGTGGCCGGCAGCAGCTCGTCGGGGGGCAGGACCCGGTTGACCAGGCCCATCGTCGCCGCCTCCTCGGCCAGCACGACCCGCGACGACAGCAGCAGGTCGGCGGCGTGGCCGAGACCCACCAGCCGCGGCAGCACCCACGACAGCCCGTACTCGGCCGGCAGCCCCAGCCGGGGCGCCGACGTGGTCAGCTTGGCCCCGGCCGCCGCGAAGCGCAGGTCGCAGAAGCACGCCAGCACCAGCCCGACGCCGGCCGCCGGGCCGTTGATGGCGGCGATCACCGGCGTGGCCATCCCGTAGTGGAAGGCGAAGGCGTGGTCGAACTCGGGCCGCACGCCGTAGCCGGGCTCGGCCAGCGGCTCCCGGACCCCGTCGTCGTAGCCGCCGGCCTCGACGTTGCGCTCGAGCGCGGCGAAGTCGGCCCCCGCGCAGAACCCCCGACCGGCCCCGGTCACGACGACCACCCGGACGCCGGGGTCGCGCTCGGCCTCGGCCAGGCACCAGCGGTACTCGGTGTGCATCCGGCCGGTCCAGGCGTTGAGCCGGTGCGGCCGGTCGAGGGTCACGGTGGCGACCCGGTCGGCCACGTCGTAGCGGACGGCGTGCAGGTCCATCGCCCGAGTTTGGCCCGCGGGGCCCCGGCCTCTCGATCCCGCAGCCTGACACGACGTCAGATAACGTCGGCGAATGGCCGTCGACCTGGCATCGCTCGTGGCGCCGTGGCGCACCGCGGTGGTGACGTCCGAGATACAGAACGGGGTGATCGGCGACGAGTCGGTCCTGCCCGAGCTGGCGGCGGTGGCCCGGACCACGATGATCCCGGCCCTGGCCAAGCTGGTGAAGGCCGCCCGGGCCGCGGGCGTCGAGGTCGTGCACGGCACGTTCGAGCGGCGGCCCGACGGCAAGGGCGCCAACACCAACGCCCGCCTGTTCGGGGCCGTCGCCCGGTCCGAGGTCAAGCTGCTGCCCGGCACGCGGGCCACCCGCGTGGTCCCCGAGGTCGGCGTCGAGCCCACCGACATCGTCCTGCGCCGCACCCACGGCCTCAACCCGCTGAGCGGAACCGACCTCGACCCGGTGCTGCGCAACCTGGGCGTGACCACGATCGTGGTCACGGGCGTGTCGGTCAACATCGCCGTCACCAACCTGGTGATGGAGGCGGTCAACCGGGGCTACGACGTGGTGCTGCCCCGCGATGCGGTCTGCGGCGTCCCGGCCGACTACGCGGCGACCGTCATCGACAACACGCTCGCCCTCCTGGCGACGGTCACGACGGCCGACGAGCTGGTGGCCGTCTGGGAGGCCGAGGGGTGAGGTTCTGCCAGTCGCTGCTCTACGCCCAGCCGGACGACTGGGTGGAGCTGACCCGGTTCGCCGAGGAGGTCGGCTTCGACCAGGTGGCGCTGTCCGACCACGTCTTCTACCCGGACAACCTGGCCTCGTCCTACCCCTACACCGACTCGGGCGAGCCGCTCTACACGCCGGACACGCCGTGGCCGGACGTGTGGGTGATGATGGGCGCGATGGCGGCGGTGACGCAGCGCATCCGCTTCGCCACCCACGTCTACGTGCTGCCGGCCCGCAACCCGTTCGTCGTGGCCAAGGCGGCCGGGACCGCGGCCCACCTGTCCGGCGGCCGGGTCGTGCTGGGCGTCGGCGCCGGCTGGATGCGCGAGGAGTTCGACGCGCTCGGCCAGCCGTTCGCCCGCCGGGGCGCCCGCATGGAGGAGCAGATCGACGTGCTGCGGGCGCTGTGGCGGGGTGGCATGGTCGAGCACCACGGCGAGTTCTACGACTTCGGCCGGGTCGAGATGGCCCCGGTGCCGCCCGAGCCGGTGCCGATCCTGGTCGGCGGGCACAGCGACGTGGCGCTGCGGCGTGCGGCCCGCATCGGCGACGGGTGGATGGGCGTCTACTACGGGCTCGACGAGCTGGCCGGCTACGTCGAGCGCCTCGACGCCCTGCGCCGCGAGTACGGCACGCACGAGCGCCCGTTCGAGATCCAGGCGTCGATCGTCGACAGGCTCCCGACGCCCGACGTCTGCGCCCGGCTGGAGGACATGGGCGTGACCACCCTCGTCACCTCTGCGTGGATGATGGCCGGCCTCAAGTTCGCCTCTCTCGACGACAACGCGCGGGCGCTGGAGCGCTTCGCCGATGACTACATCGCCCCGCTGGCCGCCCGGTGAGCGCCGACGGTGTCCCTGATGGACCGTCAGACGCGGGTACCCTGAGCGCCGTGGCCGAGTCGGTGGACGCGGGGGAGGATCTGCGCGCCGCCGACGGGCGGGTGCCCGGCCGCCGGGGCCGCGCCACCCGCCAGCGCCTGCTCGAGTGCACGGCCGAGATGCTGCGCACCACCTCGTACCGGTCGGTGAAGGTCATCGACATCGCCCGCGAGGCGGGTACGTCGCCGGCGACCTTCTACCAGTACTTCGCCGACGTCGAGGCGGCGATCCTCGTGCTGGCCCAGGAGATGGCGCTCGACGGCCAGCGCCTCGTCCGGCTGGTGGCCGAGGGGACCTGGGCGGGCAAGGCCGGGTACCGGACCGCACTCGAGTTGACCGACGCCTTCTTCGACTTCTGGGACCAGCATCGCCCCGTGCTGCGGGTGGTCGACCTGTCGACCGAGGAGGGCGACCGGCGGTTCCGCAACATCCGGGTCCGGCTGCTCAACGCGGTGACGATCGAACTGGCCCGGGTGATCGCGGGCCTCCAGGAGCAGGGCCGCAACCTCGGCGTCGAGCCGATGGCCCAGGCCGGAACCCTGGTCACCACGCTCGCCAACGTGGCGGCCCACCACTACGGCTTCGAGTTCTGGGGCATCCGCACCGCGGACGTGCGCATCTCCGTCGCCCGCCAGGTCTACTGGGGCACGACGGGCCAGCGCCCGCCGGCCCCCGCCGGCTGACCGACTACTTACCGGTCCGACAGTGGCGCGTCGGGCACGAATCGTGCTGAAATGGCTGCGCGAGATTGCCTGTCATTCGAGGCACGCCGGGGAAGGCCAAGGAGGGGCAGCGTGGGGGCCAGCGAGCCCGAGGGACCCATCGCGTTCGGCATCCAACTGCCGGTCCAGGCCCAGTCGACGCTGTTCGCCGAGCGCTGGGAGGCCCGTGCGGGGGTCGACGAGCTGGGGTCGGTGGCCCGGGTGGCCGAGCACGCCGGTCTCGCCTACGTCGCGGCGTGCGACCACGTGGCGATCCCCAAGGAGCGGGCCGACGCCATGTCCACCACCTGGTACGACTGCGTCTCCACGCTGGCGTACCTCGCGGCGCTCACCCACCGCATCCGCCTGCTCAGCCACGTCTACGTGCTGCCCCACCGCCACCCGCTGGTGGTGGCCAAGCAGTGGATGACGCTCGACGCCCTGTCCGCGGGCCGGGCGATCCTGGGAGTGGGCGCGGGCCACGTGGCGGGGGAGTTCGACGCCCTCGGCGTCGACTTCCGGCGCCGGGGCGCCCTGCTCGACGAGGCGATCGACGCGGTGCGGGCGGCGTTCGCCGGCGAGTACACGACGCACGAGGGCGACGGCTGGAGCTACGGCGAGGTCGGTCTGACCCCCCGGCCGGTCCAGGCCAGCCTGCCGATCTGGGTGGGCGGGTCCTCGCCCGCCGCCCTGCGCCGGGCGGCCGAGCGGGGCGACGGCTGGCTGCCCGCGGGCCCGCCCGACGGCGGGATGTCGGCGGGCATCGCCCGCATCCACGAGCTGCGGGCCCGGGCCGGCCGGGCCGACGAGCCGTTCACGGTGGGCGCGCTGTCGGGCCCGCTGTACGTCGGGCTGCCGCGCTGGGACGTCGGGCGGGCGGTGCACGGGCCGCCCGAGCAGATCGCCTCGTTCCTGCGGGTGCTGGCCGGCTTCGGCGTCGACCAGATCCAGGTGGCGTTCCGCAGCCGGGACGTCCACGAGCTGTGCGACCAGCTGAGGGCGTTCGGCGCCGACGTGGCGCCTCTCGTCAGACGAGGCTGAGGCCGCCGTCCACGACCAGCACCTGGCCGGTCACGTAGCTGGCCTCGTCCGACAGCAGGAAACAGGTGGCGGAGGCGACCTCCCAGCCGGTGCCCTGGCGTCCGAGCGGGATGTTCGTGCGGGCGCGGGACGGCCGGCCCCGGGTGGCGACGCGGCCCAGCGGGGTGTCGATGAGGCCCGGGGCCACGACGTTCGACCGGACGCCCCGGCGGGCGCCCTCCAGAGCGACGTGGCGGCAGAGCCCGATGATGCCGGCCTTGGAGGCGTCGTACGCGGGCAGCCGGCTGCCGGCCTGGAGGCCGGCGAGCGAGCTGATGAACACGAACGCCCCACCCTCGCCGAGGCGGGGCAGCGCCTCCTTCGCCACCAGGAAGTGGCCCCGGAGGTTGACCGCGAACGTGGTGTCCCAGTCGGCGGCGGACGTGCCGGCGAGGCCGCCGCCCCGCCCGATCCCCACGTTGAGGACGACCCCGTCGAGCCGGCCGCCGCCGGCGTCCGGCGCCGCCGCCACGATCGCGGCGCAGTCCTCCTCGGAGCGCACGTCGCCGACCACGACGGTGGCCTCGCCGCCGGCCTCGCGGACCAGCGCGGCGGTGTCCTCGGCCGCGTCGCGGTCGCGGTCGGCGCACACGACGGTCGCACCCTCGCGGGCCGCGGTGACCGCGATGGCCCGGCCGTTCCCGATCGGCGGGTCGTCCTCGTCGCTCGGCTGGGTGCCGGCGCCGACGACCAGCACGACCCGCCCGGCGAGCCGATCGCTGCTCACGCCCCGCCCTCGTCGCCCTCGTCGCCCGCCAGCACGGCCTCGGCGGCCACGTCCGGCTCGACCTGCACCCCGAGCGAGTTCAGCGTGAACGCCACCAGGTGGTAGTGCCCGACCAGCATCGGCAGCTCGATCATCTGGCGCTCGTCGTAGCGCTCGGCCAGCGCCGCCCAGGTGGCGTCGGACACGCACGCGTCGGCGTGCAGCTCGTCGGCGGCCCGCAGCAGGGTGGCGTCGAACGCGTCCCAGCCCGGGGCGTCGGGCCCCTCCCGCACGCGGCCGATCTCGTCGTCGACCAGGCCGGCCTGGCGGGCGATGCGCACGTGCTGGGCCCACTCGTACGCGGAGCCGCAGTGCCAGCCGGTGCGCAGGATCAGCAGCTCGCGTTCGCGCTCGGGGATCTTGCCGCCCGCCAGCAGCTTGCCGCCGAAGGGCAGCCAGCGCCGGAACAGCCCGGGGTGGCGGACGAGCGTGGCGAAGATGTTGGACGCCCCGCCGCCCCGGCCGCCGCCCGCCTGGCCCATCAGCTCGCGGGCCACGTCGTCCTGTTCGGCCTCGGGGAGCGGGGGGATGCGGGGCGCAGCCGGTCGGGCGGGCCCGCCGTCGTGGTCGGATGCCGACATGGCCCGGCAAGCTACTGCCTCCAGATCCACGACAGGGAAGGTCCGTGATGATCCGCCTCACCGCCATGCTGCGCCGCAACCCCGCCCTCGACGCCGCCGAGTTCCACGCCCACTGGCGGGACGTGCACGCCGCCAAGATCCTGTCGGTGCCGGGCATCGGCGATCGGGTGGTCCGCTACGAGCAGCACCCCCGGCTGGCCGACGCCGGCGGGCGGTGGACGGGCAGCGAGGGGTTCGACGGCGTGACTGTCCAGTGGTACCGCAGCCTCGACGACTTCGGCGCCATGGTCGCGGACCCCGAGTACCAGCGGATCGTCGGGCCCGACGAGCGCCACCTGCTCGACCTGGCGGGGAGCGTGTACCTGCTCACCGACGATCCCCGGCTGGTCATCGGCTGAGCAGCCCCGGGACCGCCCCGCCCGGGAACGGCCCCGGGGTGCCCCGGGGGGGACTGCGCCGCGTGGCGGCGCCGCCCGATGTTCGGAGCCACCCCCGGTCCCGGATGGCGGCCGGCCGCGGGAGGGCTACGGTCGGCGGGATGATGGATCTCGCCACCGCCGCCGTCGAGGGTGCGCTCGCGGGGGGCGCCGACTACGCGGACGCCCGGGTCATGCTGGTCCGCCACGAGACGATGGCGGCCCGCAACGGGGTGGTCGAGGACCTGGTCCAGCTGGAGACCGCCGGCATCGGGGTCCGGGCGCTGATCGGGTCGTCGTGGGGCTTCCAGGCCACTCCGGGGCTGACGGCCGCCGCGGCCCGCACCGCCGGCGAGGGCGCGGCCGCGGTCGCCAAGGCGTCGGCCCGGGTGTCCGGCCCGCGGCTCGATCTGGCGGCGGCGCCGGTGGTCGACGACCGCTGGACGTCGCGCTGGGTCGAGCACCCGCTCGACGACGTGAGCCTGACCGAGCGGGCCGACCTGCTGGTGGCGGCCACGACCGCCGCCAACGAGGCGGGCGTCCCGCTCGCCCAGGCGGCGGAGCGGATCTGGGACACCGAGAAGTGGTTCGCGTCGAGCGAGGGCAGCCGCATCGAGCAGCGCATCGTCGAGTGCGGCGCGGTGGTCGACGCCACGGCGATCGGCGACGGCGAGACCCAGCGCCGCTCGTACCCGGGGGTCCGGGGCCAGTACGGCACCCAGGGCTGGGAGCTGGTGCGGGGCCTCGACCTGGTCACGAACGCGGCCCGCTGCGCGGAGGAGGCGTCGGCGCTGCTCTCGGCACCGATCTGCCCGCCGGGCGTGACGACGCTGGTCCTCGGGGCCGAGCAGGTCGCGCTGCAGATCCACGAGTCGGTCGGCCACGCGGTCGAGCTGGACCGGATCCTCGGCTGGGAGGCGGCGTTCGCGGGCACGAGCTGGCTGGACCCGTCCAAGCTGGGCCAGCTCCGCTTCGGCAGCGACCTGATGCAGATCACGGCCGACGCCACGCTGCCGGGGGCGATGGGCAGCTTCGGCTACGACGACGAGGGCGTGGCGGCCCAGTCGGTCGACATCGTGCGCGACGGCCGCTGGGTCGGTGTCCTGTCGGGCCGCGACTCGGCCCCCCAGGTCGGGCTGGCATCGGGCGGCATGGTGCGGGCAGACGGCCCGGCGAGGCTGCCCATGGTGCGGATGACCAACGTGGGCCTGCTGCCGGGCGACAGCTCGCTGGAGGAGATGATCGCCGGCACCGACGAGGGCATCTACATGCAGACCAACCGCTCGTGGTCGATCGACGACCGCCGGCTGAACTTCCAGTTCGGCTGCGAGATCGGCTGGGAGATCAAGGACGGCGTGCTGGGCAGGATGCTCAAGAACCCGACGTACACGGGCATAGGCCCCACGTTCTGGGGCTCGCTGGACGCGGTCGGCGGAGCCGAGGAGTGGCAGGTCTGGGGCCTGTCGAACTGCGGCAAGGGCCAGCCGCTCCAGGTCGGGCACACGGGCCACCACGCGGCTCCGTGCCGGTTCCGCAACGTGCGGGTCGGCGTGCACTGATTCGAAGACCCGCCCCTACGTCGACCGGTTCGTGCGCGAGGTCGCGCCGGACTCAGGCCGGCCGGCCCGCCCGGGCGGACAGCGCCTCGACCAGCGCCGGCAGCTCCAGCATCGACGTCAGCTCGTGGAACCCCTGGCTGGCGGCGTCGGCGTCCGGCACGTGCTCGAGCTCCCACGTGTACACGTAGGGGAGGTGGGCGGCGTGACCACCGAGGGCCACCACGGGCAGCACGTCGGACCGCACCGAGTTGCCGATCATCAGGAACCGCTCGGGCTCGACCTCGGCGGCGGCCATGACCCGGCGGTAGGTGTCCTCGTCCTTCTCCGACACGATCTCGACCCGGTCGAACCGGTCGGCGAGCCCCGATCCGGCGAGCTTCGCCTCCTGGTGGAACAGGTCGCCCTTGGTCACCACGATGAGGCGCCGGCCGGTCGCGGCGAGCGCGGCGACGGTGTCCGCCACCCCGTCGAGCAGCTCGACCGGATGTTCCAGCAGGCCCTTGCCCAGGTCGAGGATGGCGCTGATCTCCTGGCTAGTGACACGGCCGTCGGTCAGCGTGATCGCCGTCTCGATCAGCGAGAGCGTGTAGGCCTTCGCGCCGTAGCCGTAGATGGCCAGGTTGTCCCGCTCGGTGGCCACGACCAGCTCGTCGATCCGGTCCCGGTCGTCCACGTAGGGCGCCACCAGGGCCACGAACCGGGCGTGGGCGTCGACGAAGTGGCTCTCGCTGTGCCACAGCGTGTCGTCGCCGTCGAATGCCACGACCTCGATGCCGGTGCCACGTCCGGTGGCGTTCCTGGTGCCGTCGCCATTGTTGCTCACGGTGGCCTCGCAGACGCAGGGGGACAGGCAGGGTAACCGCTGCCGCGCCGAACGCGTCGGCCGCCCGGCCCGAGTTTCGGTACGGTCGGCGGATGGTCGATTCCGCCGAGCCGATCGCCGCCTGCGAGCGGGCCCTCTCCCTCCTGGGCGGGCGGGCCGAGGGGCTCGCCGCCGCCACCTGGGGGATGTCGTCGCTCACCCGGTTCGCCAACAGCCGCATCCACCAGAACGTCACCGAGGACGTCCGCAGCGTGACGCTCACGGTCGCGAGCGACGGCCGCACCGCCCGGGCGGCCACCACGCGGACCGACGACGAGGGCCTCGCCGACCTGGTCGAGCGGGCCCTGGCGGCGGCCGCCCTGCGCCCGGCCGACCCGGAGTTCCCCGGGTTCGCCCCGCCGGCCGAGGTCCCCCTGGTCGAGCACTGGGACGACGCCACCGCGGGCGCCACGCCCGCCCAGCGGGCGGAGGTGGTCGCCGGGTTCGTGGAGGCGGCGGGTGGGCTGGAGACGGCGGGCTACTGCTCGACCAGCGCGTCCACGCACGTCCTGATCTCGACGACCGGCCAGCGGGCGATCGGCCGCGCCTCCGAGGCCCAGGTCGACGGCATCGCCCGGGCCGGGACGGCGCCCGGTGCGGACGGCGACCACCCGGCGGACGGCTACGCCCAGCGGACGTCGGTCCGCCTGGCCGACCTGGACGGCGCCGCCTGCGGCGCCCGGGCGGCCGCCAAGGCCAGGGACGGCCGCGACCCGGTGGCGCTGGAGCCGGGCAGCTACGAGGTGGTGCTCGAACCGCGGGCGGTCGCCCAGGCGCTGCTGTACCCGGCGTTCTACGGGTTCAACGGCAAGGCCTACGCGGAGGGCACGTCGTTCGCGCACCTGGGCGAGCCCCAGTGGGACGAGGCGCTCGACCTGTGGGACGACGCCACCGACCCGCGGGCGCTGGGCGAGCCGTTCGACGTGGAGGGGACGCCCCGCCGCCGCCTCGACCTGGTGCGGGCAGGCGTGACGGTCGGCCTGGCCCACGACCGCCGCTCGGCCCGCCTCGCGGGGGCCGAGCCGACGGGCAACTCGGTCGGCATGGAGTCGTTCGGCGGCGTCCCGACCCACGTGTTCCTGGCGCCGTCGGGCGCCGGGGACGCCGGGCGGCGCCTGGTCCCGGCGGCGGACGTGATCGCCGGCGTCGGCCGGGGCCTGCTGGTGACCGACTACTGGTACAACCGCATCCTCGACCCCAAGACCCAGGTGGTCACCGGCCTGACCCGCAACGGGCTGTTCCTCATCGAGGACGGCGAGATCAGCGCCCCCGTCCAGAACCTGCGCTACACGCAGGGTGTGGTCGGCGCCTTCGGGCCGGGCAAGGTCCGGGCCATCGGCGACGACGCCCAGCTGGTCGGGTCGGAGGGCAGCGTGATGCACGTCCCGACCGTCCACCTCGCCGGCTGGTCGTTCACCGGCAACGCCCGGGGCTGACGGCGCCGACTGCTGACGGGGGCAACCGTTGACGGCCTGGCCGCCGACGACCGCACCTCCGCGATGCGGCGGATCGTCCCCGAGCGCCGGGGCGAGGCTCAGCCCATGGCGCGGCGGCCAGATGCTGCGTCCGAGACGATCGTCGCGATGCGCTTCGCGCGTGTCTCGGGCCTGCCCGAGCTGACGACCCACCAGAGCATCTGCTTGCGAGCCGAGGGCGGGAACCCGTCCCAGGCGGTGCGGGCCGCGGGGGAGGCGTCGAGCGCCGCGCCCAGGTCGTCGGGCTCGAGCAGGTCCTCGACCGCGTCGTAGATCGTCCACCATCCGTTCGCCTGGGCCACCGACACGGCCCGGCGCCCGGCGTCGGTCATCCGGCCCTGTGCCTCCATCGCGGCGACGCGCTGCCTGTTCAGCCGGGTCCAGCCGCTCTTCGGCTTGCGAGGCGTCATGAGCTGCAGTCCCCGCTCGTCGTCGAGGATGTTCACCGTCGAGTCGATCCAGCCGAAGCAGATGGCCTCCTCGACGAGGTCCGCATACGCCACGGGGTCTCGCCCGCTCGCCTTCCTCCACGACGCGACCCACACGCCGCGGCCCGTGTCGCAGTTGGCCGCGAGCCAGGCCCGCCAGGCCGCCAGGTCTGCCGGATGGTAGATGGGGAAGTCGAACTTCCAGCTCGCCGGATGATGCGACGCGGTGGCCGGGATCGGCGACGACGTGCCCTCCACAACCGTGGGTCTCCGGTCATTGCGACGCGCTGGCGACACCGTGCGATCGTACGAGCTAGCCAGCTTCTCGCGTGCTGGTCGAGGGTTGCGGCCGCCGCGTGCAGCGCTTGGAGCTCGGCTGTCGAGAGGCCCTCGATGACGTCGGTGATCCATGCGATCTTGCGTGCTCGAGCTCGCCGAACCACCGCCCGCCCGTGGGGCGTGAGTTCGACTGTGCAACCTCGCCGGTCGTCCGGGCTGGCGTTGCGCACCACGAGCCCCGCCGCTTCCATGCCGTTCACGAGCTGGGTCATCGTCGGCTGCGCGACCCGCTCCTGTCGGGCCAGCTCCCCGACCCGCTGCGGACCTGCGTAGCGCAGCGTTGCCAGCACCGAGAACCGAGCGGGCGAGAGCCCGATCGCCTCGTCGAAGTCCCGCAGCCGCTTGGCTGCGTGTTGGAGGGCGACGTACACCTGCTCGGCCGGGTCCACTGGATCCCAGCCTATCTACATAGGTAGCCTATGGATATGCAGCCAGTTGATCATCTGATCGCGGCGGTCCTCGAAGGTGATACCGCTCGCGTGGCCGACCTGCTCGCCGAGACGCCGACCCTCCGGGCTGCCCGCAACATGTTCGGCGTGTCCGCGCTCCACGCGGCGCACTTCCTCGGACAGCACGATCTCGCCTCCCGCCTTCGCTCGGAACCTCTCGACTTTCCTCTCGCCGCCGAGCTGGGTGAGATCGAGGTGCTCGACGACGCGTTGGCCGACGACCCGGAGCTGTCCCGGGAGTTCAACCCCGCCGGTTCCACGGCGCTGCATGGCGCCTGCTACTGGGGCCAGGTCGCAGCGGCGCGTCGACTCCTCGCCGCGGGGGCAGATCCGTCGGCGCCGACCCGTGACGACTTCCTTCAGATCTCGCCGCTCGGTTCCGCCATCGCCACCACGCCGGGCATTCCCCAGCCGAGCGACGACGAGGACGTCGTCCTCCGCCTCGTCCGGCTTCTCCTCGAACACGGAGGAGATCCCAACCATGCTCGACGCGACGGCATGACCCCGCTCCATACCGCCGCATGGCGCGGTCTCGGTCGGGTGGCGCAGGAGCTGCTCGATGCAGGCGCCGATCCGACGCTGGTGGCGACGGCCGGCCCCCACGCCGGCGAGACACCAGCGGACAGTGCTCTGTCCCAGGGACACCTGGTGCTCGCCAGCCGCCTGGACCGCGGCGCGGTCCAGGTCGTCAGCCCCTACGCCTGAACGTTCCGCGCCGGCGCGCCCAACGGGCGCCAGACGACGCTCGGAGGGCCCGACCTTGTCCGTCATACCCCCTCGGTAACGTCAGGCCCATGAGCAATCCCTCCGACCCCGACCTGCCCGACCAGGCCCGCCCCGGCAACGACCTCGTGGTCGTCGACGACGACGGCCGCCCCCGGTGCGCGTGGGGCGCCAGCGATCCGCTGTACGTGTCCTACCACGACGACGAGTGGGGCCGGCCGCTGCGCGACGAGCGGCGGCTGTTCGAGCTGCTGTGCCTGGAGGCGTTCCAGTCCGGCCTGTCGTGGCTGACGATCCTCCGCAAACGCCCCGGCTTCCGGGCCGCGTTCGACGAGTTCGATCCCGAGCGCGTGGCCGCCTACGGCGACGCCGACGTCTCCCGCCTGATGGCGGATGCGGGCATCGTCCGCAACCGGGCCAAGATCGACGCGGCCATCGCCAACGCCCGGGGAGTGGTCGGCCTGCACGACGCCGGCACGAGCCTCGTCGACGTCGTCTTCGCCCACGCACCGCCGCCCGACGAGCGCCCGGCGGCCGGCCGCTTCGCCTCGCTCAGCGAGATCCCGAGCGCCACGCCGGCGTCCCGCGCCCTGGCCGCCGACCTCCGCGGCCGCGGGTTCCGCTTCGTCGGACCGGTCGTCGCCTACGCGCTCATGCAGGCGGCCGGGGTGGTCGACGACCACCTGGCGGGCTGCTGGGTCGCCGACGCCACCGCGGCCCGGTGAGCGCTACCAGAGCAGGTCGGTGTAGCGATCCGTCCCGGGGACGGTCGGGACGAACGGCGATGCCCACCGCACGACACCGGTGCCGGACGCCGCCAACCGGGCCGCATAGCCGCGCACCTCCGGCCACCACCCGCCGCTCCCATCGGGCGCATCGCCCGCATCGCTCCCGCCGGCACCGGTCGGCTCGGCATCGGCGAACCACAACTGGAGCTCGCGGCGCTCGATGCCGTCGGTGCCCGGTTGGCTGACGGGCGCACCCGGCGGCAGCGGCACGCCCCGGAAGCTCAGCACCAGCGCGATCGGTGACCCCGGCGACAGCTCCGGTCGGGGCGGCCGGGCCGCGTCCTCGTCGCCGTGTCTCTCGACGACGACCGCGGCGAGGCCCCGGAACGGATGGTCGAGCGCGAGCTCGGCGGGCACACCGTCCGCGTCCCGCGACTCGGCGCCCTTGTAGAGGTACAGCAGCGTGTGGACGTGGTCGCGCTCGGGGAACATGCGGCCGTGGTCGTGCAGCCAGTGGACCTGCCGCGTCGACCAGTCGGTGTTCTCCCGGAACCTGCCCTTGAGGGTCCAGTACAGCGCCAGGTACGAGCCGAGCCGGTCGTCGCCGAACAGGGGCTCGTCTCCGCCGATGCGCGCGTCCTTGAGGTCCCGGGTGCACACCCAGCGCCGGCCCGCGAAGTACCACGGACCGATCATGCAGCCGGCGTAGAAGTGGTCCCGCTCGTACCAGCGGTTGTAGGCGACCTCGTGGCCCCGGTGGGGCTCGACGAGCGTGAACAGCGCGCTCCCGAGCCTGACCTCGCCGCCGAGGTCGGCGTCGTCCGGTGTTCCGGCCGCGGGATCGGGGGCTGGGACGCCCGATCCCGCGGCCAGACTCTCGGTGCTCACTCGTCGATCCCGAAACGGGTGAGCCCGAAGGCCCCGATGGCGTTGCCCCGCAGCAGCTTGTAGGTCTCGCCGGCGTCGAGGCCGGCCGCCGCGCAGATGTCGGTGGCCACCTTCTTGGAGTGGGGGAACGTCGAGTCCGCGTGCGGGTAGTCGGTCTCGAAGCAGATCTGGTCGATGCCGACCGCGTCCCGGTTCCGCAGCCCGGTCTCGTCGTCGAAGATGCAGCCGTACACCCGCCCCGGCAGGTAGCTGGTCGGCGGGTGGGGCAGAGATGTTCCGAAGCTGTTGTCCGACCGCTCGGCCCACAGCTTGTCCGCGCGTTCGAGGACGTACGGCATCCAGCCCACCTGGCCCTCCGAGTAGGCGATCTTCAGGGTCGGGAACCGCTCCAGCGTGCCCGAGAAGATGTAGTCGAGCAGCGAGCCCATGGCGTTCTGGAACGTCAGCGTCGACGACACGATGAACGGCGCGTCGGGCGAGGTGGCCGGCATCCGCGACGACGAGCCGATGTGCATGCACACCACCGTCTCGGTCTCCTGGCAGGCGGCGAAGAACGGGTCCCAGTGCCCCGAGTGGATCGACGGCAGCCCGAGCGGGTAGGGGTTCTCCGAGAACGCGACCGCGAAGGCACCGCGGGCCGCCGAGCGCCGCACTTCGGCGGCGGCAAGCTCGGCGCCCCACAGCGGGATCATCGTGAGCGGGATGAGCCGACCCTTCCCGGCGCCGGCGCACCACTCATCGATCATCCAGTCGTTGTATGCCTGCACGCAGGCCAGCGCGAGATCCGGATCGCCGCCCTCCCGCTTGACCCCCTGTTCGTAGAACGTCTGGCCGCAGAACCGGGGCAGCGTGTTCGGGAAGCAGATCGACGCGTCGACGTGGTTGGCGTCCATGTCCGCCAGACGGTCGGCCTGGAGCCAACACCCGGGACGGATCTCGTCGAAGGTGGTCGGCGTGACGTCCAGGTCGTCGAAGCCGACCGCGGCGGACAGCTTGGGGAACGGGTAGACGAGCTGGTCGTACAACCACCAGTCGCACCACTCGCCGTCGGGTACGCCCTTCTCGTACGAGAACACGCCTCCAGCGAAGCTGAACCGCGCCCTGTCCCGGACGACCCGCGGCCCGACGTCCTTGTACTTGGCGGGCAGCCGAGAGCTCCACAGGTCGGGCGGCTCCACCACGTGGTCGTCGACCGAGATGATCCGCGGGATCTCGACCGCTGGCTGGGGCATGCCGAGACTCTAGAACGCGTTCTAGTAGTGCGCCATCGACTAGGCGACCCCCCTGCTCGTCGCCCGCGCGCGCGGACCACCATCACGTCGGGCGCCCCCGGGATCGCCCGAGCGAAGATGAGCTCGGCCCGCACCGCCAGCTCGACCTCGACCTGGTCGCCGGCGACGTTCACCACCGGCGGGCCGACCAGGAGCGGAGCGAGCCCGTCGGCTGCCACGATGCCGTCGACGATGTCCGACGCCCGCCCCTGGTCGATGGCGAACCGGTTCGCCCCCGACCCCCGGGGATCGGCTGCCGCGGCGGTGGTGGCATCGTTGGCGGCTGCGGCCGCCAGGTCGGCCGCCTGCCGCTGCCGCAACAGCACCAGCGACATGTCGATGGCGATGGACGCCATGACCAGCACGACCAGCAGGGCGGCCGGCATGAGGATCAGCGTGCTGCCACGATCATCATGAACACCTCGCAACCATCGGAACATAGAAGAAACCCCCAAGAAGGAGTGAGTGTAGCCGATCTGCGGGGTGGGAAGATCCGGGAGCGGTCGGCGGCATTGGTCATCCGATGGAGACGGTCGACCGCACCAACGCCCGCGCCCAGATGGTCGTCGCGACCATCGGCTGCGCCCCGTTCGTCGACGCCGCGATGACCCTCCTACCCGTTGGCTCGTGCTCGGCTGGCGCCTGGGCGGCCAGGTAGGGCTGGGGA
This sequence comes from uncultured Acidimicrobiales bacterium, assembly GCA_963830865.1. Taxonomy (GTDB): domain Bacteria; phylum Actinomycetota; class Acidimicrobiia; order Acidimicrobiales; family VFJN01; genus ZC4RG19. Next base: position 1,417,610 of record CAWHNU010000009.1, read on the forward strand.
CCGCGGCGTGGGTGGTCGTGTTCCCCTACACTCTGCGCGCCGGCCTCCGGGTCCTGCGGGTATCGATCGGGGGAGTGGCGGGACCGGCACACAACGTGGACTTGACGTCAGCTTCATATATGTGATCGAATGCACGTAGCTCGTCAACGGTGACGTCTGCTTCGCGCCAGACCTGATCCTCTGGGGAGGGTGCCAAGGCTGCGGAGGCCGACCAGAGTCGGGTCGAGCGCCGTACCTGTGCTGGGGGGCGCTCGGCCCGGCTTGCCCACCGGATCGCTTGTCGCTGCGCCGTGCCGCGCAGCCCGCCCAGCGCATCGCCGCTCGCCGCACTGGGGCCTCCGCTCTCCGGGCCGCGAATTGCGCCGACGTCCGGTCGGTGGCCCTGCCTGCTGCATGCTGGCCGGCGGTCGTCGCGCGCCGGGGTGTGGGTTGCCCTGAGGCCGGGCCGGCGTTCGCAGCTTGCTCGAAACTAGAACGCGTTCTAGTCTCGCCCCCGTGAGCGACGAGTACCGGCTGCTGGTCGGCAGTGAACGGCCCGAGGGTGGGCGGGGGTCCTACGCCGTCGTCAACCCTGCCACCGAGGGGATCGTGGGGCTGGCGCCCGAAGCGTCCGTCGAGCAGGTCGCCGAGGCGACCGCCGCCGCCGCCGACGCCTTTCCCGCCTGGAGCCGGACCCGGCCCGCCGAGCGGGCCGAGCTCCTGTCCCGGCTGGCCGACATCCTCGACCGGCGGGCCGGCGACCTCGTTCCCCTCGTCCAGGCCGAGACCGGGGCCACGCTCCGGGTCGCCCGCACGATGCAGGTACCCCAGACCGTCGATCGGTTCCGGCGCTACGCCCGGGGCGCCGGCGAGCCGACGGCGCTGCCTCTGGCGCCGACCGAGATGCCCGCCACCGCCCTCGCTCCCGGCAGCCTGCTCGGCGCCGTCGTGGAGCGGCGACCCGTGGGGGTCGTCGCCTGCATCACGCCGTACAACTTTCCCCTCGTCAACATGGCCGGCAAGGTCGGACCCGCCCTGGCCATGGGCAACACCGTCGTCGTCAAGCCGGCGCCCCAGGATCCGCTGGCCGTGCTCCGGTTCGCCGACGCTGTCGTCGAGGCCGGGTTCCCGCCCGGCGTCGTCAACATCGTGACCGGCAGCGGCGCGGACACAGGCGAGGCGCTCGTCGCCGACCCCCGCGTCGACATGGTGAGCTTCACCGGCTCGACCTCCGTCGGCCGGAGCATCGGCTCCGTGGCGGGGCGGGACATGAAGCGCCTCCTCCTCGAGCTCGGCGGCAAGGGCGCCGGCATCGTGTTCGACGACGCCGACGTCGCCGGGGCCATCGGGGCGATCGCCAGCGTGTGGGCGTTCCACTCCGGCCAGATCTGCACCGCCCCGACCCGGGTCATCGTCCAGCGGGGCATCCACGACCAGCTCGTCGCCGGGCTCCAGGCCGCCGCCGGCCGCCTCGCCGTGGGCGATCCGCTGTCGCCCGAGACCGTCGTCGGCCCCGTGATCTCGGCCGCCCAGCGCGACCGCATCGAGACCCACGTCCGCCTCGGCGTCGACGAGGGCGGCACCCTGCTCGCCGGGGGCGAGCGGCCAGGCATCGAGCCCGGGTTCTACGTGGCGCCGACCCTGATCGCCGAGGCCAAGCCCGGGATGCGGGTCGTGCAGGAGGAGATCTTCGGCCCGGTGGTCGTCGTCCTCCCCTTCGACGACGAGGACGAGGCCGTCGCCCTGGCCAACGGCACCGACTTCGGCCTCAACGACTACGTCTTCACCGGCGACAGCGCCCGGGGCCTGCGGGTGGCCCGCCAGCTCCGCTCCGGCAGCGTCGCGCTCAACACCGCCCAGCAGAGCCCGGAGGCCGCGTTCGGCGGGTTCAAGCGCTCGGGCGTCGGGCGGGACCGCGGCAGCTTCGCCCTCCATGCCTACAGCGAGCTGCAGTCGATCGTGTGGCCCGGATGAGCGCGACCGGGGAGCCGACATGAAGGGGATCGTCTGGACCGGCGAGCTCGAGGTGCGGGACGACGTCACCGTGCGCGACCCGCGGCAGGACGAGGTCCGCGTCCGCATCGTCAACGCCGGCCTGTGCCACAGCGACGTCTCCGTGATCGACGGCACCATCCCGTTCCCGACGCCGGTCGTCCTCGGCCACGAGGGCGCCGGGATCGTCGAGGAGGTCGGCGACGCGGTCACCAAGGTCCAGGTCGGCGACCACGTCGTCCTCACGACCCTCGGCAACTGCGGCCGGTGTGCCGCCTGCGACCGCGGCCAGCCGACCCACTGCCGCGACACGATGGGCCGCCTGGGCCGGCCGTTCACGGTCGGCGGCGAGAAGGCGTTCAGCTTCGCCAACACCGGCGTCTTCACCGAGCAGGTCGTCGTCACCGAGACCCAGGCCGTCGTCATCGACCCGGACGTGCCGCTCAGCGCGGCCTGCCTGATCGGCTGCGCGGTGGTGACCGGTGCGGGGGCGGTCCTCAACCGGGCCAAGGTCCGGCCCGGGCAGACCGTCGCCGTGATCGGGGCCGGCGGGATCGGCCAGTCGGCCATCCAGGCGGCCCGCATCGCCGCTGCCGGCCGCATCGTGGCGATCGACGCCAACCCGGACAAGGAGGCGGTCGCCCGCCTCTTCGGCGCCACCGACTTCGTCGACGCCTCCAGCACGGACGACCCCGTCGCCGCGGTCAAGGACCTGCGGCTCCCCGCCGGCGTCGACCACGTCTTCGAGTGCGTCGGCCACCCGGCCCTCATCCGCCACGGGGTCGCCCTGCTCGACTGGGGCGGCACGCTCACCCTGCTCGGCGTGCCCAAGCTCGGCACCGAGGCCAGCTTCGTCGTCAACGACCTCTACAACGACCGCTCGATCCTCGGCTGCCGCTACGGCTCGACCCGGCCCCACCACGACATCCCGCTGCTCGTGAGCTTCTACAAGGACGGCCGGCTGCTGCTCGACGAGATGGTCAGCCAGGTCTACCCCCTCGACCAGATCGGCCAGGCCCTCGACGACCTGCACCACGGCAAGCTCAACCGCGGGGTCCTCGCGGTCGGCGCCGAATAAGGAGAAGAGATGGAGTTCGGCGTCTTCGCCCAGCTGTTCGTCCCCCGCTTCGAGCGGGACGCGGATCCTCAGGCCGAGCACAAGCGGATCTTCCGCAACATCGAGATCGCCAAGGCCGCCGACCGCAGCGCCTTCAAGTACGTGTGGTGCCCGCAGCACCACTTCCTCGACGAGTACAGCCACATGCCGGGGCCCGAGGCGTTCCTCGGCTACTGCGCGGGCCTGACCGAGCGGGTCCACCTCGGCTCGGCGATCTTCAACATCACGCCGCCGGTGAACAAGCCGCAGCGGGTGGCCGAGAACGTCGCCCTGCTCGACCATCTCACCAACAACCGCTTCGAGTTCGGCACCGGGCGGGGCAGCTCGTCGACCGAGGTCCTCGGCTTCGACATCCCCAGCGTCGACATGACCAAGGCGATGTGGCGGGAGACGATCCGCGAGATCCCGAAGATGTGGAAGGACGCGCCCTACAGCTACGACGGCGAGTTCTTCCGCATGCCCGAGCGCAAGGTCTTCCCCAAGCCCCACGGCCCGTTGCACCCGGCGATCTGGGTCGCCGGCGGCAGCCCGGGCACCTTCACCGAGGCCGGCGAGCTGGGCCTCGGCGTGTTCTGCTTCGCCATCGGCCGCCCGAGCGACATGGCGCCGCTGGTCTCCGCCTACAAGGCCGCCATCGGCGGCGCGACCCCCGTCGGGGACTACGTCAACGACAACATCATGGGCGTGACCAACATGCTGTGCATGGAGGACCGCCGCAAGGCGTTCGAGGTGGCCTCGAACATGGGGATGAACTACTACTCGACGTTGGCCTACCACTGGCTCGACAACGTGCCGCGACCCAAGCACCTGCCGCCGTGGCCCGAGCGGATCCCCGAACCGACGCCCGAGCAGGTCGAGCAGCTGTCCGCCGAGGGCTACATCGCCGTCGGAGACCCCGACGACTGCGCCCGCTCGGTGCAGCGGTGGGTGGACATGGGCTTCGACCAGCTCACGTTCAGCCCGACCACGAACACCCTGCCCACCCAGGTGGTCATCGAGTCGATGGCGCTGTTCGGGCGCGACGTGATCCCTGCATTCGACACCGATCCCGAGCACTCGACCACCCGTTACCGTCGACTGGCGGCCGCCGCCCGGGCGTGAGTGAGCTGTGCGAGCGAACCATCGGCACAGTGCGTTAGTCGCCGCGAAGCGGCGATCGCTCGTCCGCGCGCCGAAGGTGCGCCGATGAGCGTGCCCCGCACGTTCAACATGGCCGACGTCTGGGAGATGGCGGCCGACGCCGTCCCCGAACGGGAGGCGCTGGTCGTCGGCGCCCGCCGCCTGACGTTCGCCCAGTTGGAGGACCGGGCCAACCGGCTGGCCCACCACCTCGCCGGCCGGGGCATCGGCCCCGGCGACCACGTCGCCCTCTACCTGGAGAACGCGACCGAGTACCTCGAGACGATGCTGGCCGCGTGGAAGCTGCGGGCGGTGACGGTCAACGTCAACCACCGCTACGTGGCCGACGAGCTCGCCTACCTGCTCGATGACAGCGACGCCGTGGGCGTCGTGACCCAGCCCAGCCTGCTGCCGACGGTGGAGGCCGTGCTCGACCAGGTGCCGGCCGTGCGGTTCAGCTTGGCGACCGGCGACGCCTACGAGGCCGCCCTGGCCGCCGCCCCCGCGGACCGCCCGGTGACCCCGGGCCGGGGCGACGACGACCACTACATCATCTACACGGGCGGGACGACCGGGCTGCCCAAGGGCGTCGTGTGGCGCCAGGTCGATGCGTTCTACGCCTGCATGGGCGGTGGCGACCCCACCCGGTTGGAGGGCGCCGTCGAGCGGCCCGAGGAGCTGCCGGACCGGATCCTCGCCAGGCCGATCTGCTACCTGCCGCTGGCGCCGATGATGCACGCCGCGGCGCAGTGGACGTCGTGGTCGCAGTTCTTCGCCGGCTCCAAGGTCGTGCTGATGGAGGGCTCGCTCGACCCCGACGCCGTGTGGCGGACGATCGCGTCCGAGCGCGTCAACGTCATGACCGTGGTCGGCGACGCGGTGGCCCGACCGCTGCTCGACGCCTGGGACCGGGCCGGCGGCTACGACGTCCCGTCGCTGTACTCGTTCTCGAACGGCGGCGCACCCATGTCGGCGGCCACCCGCGAGCACGTGTTCGCCACCCTGCCCCAGGCGATGGTCACCGACGGGTTCGGCTCGTCCGAGGCCGGCACCCAGGGCGCCATGCGGGTGGCGGCGGGCGCCGGCTCGTCGGCCACCGGGCTCGTCCGCTTCGACCGTCCGACCAAGCCCACGATCGTCGTCGACGCCGAGGGGAACGTCGTGGCGCCCGGCTCGGGCGTGGTCGGCCAGGTCCTGGCCGGCGGCCGCCTGCCCCTCGGCTACTACAACGACCCCGAGCGCACCGCCGCCACGTTCGTCGACCGCGACGACGGCCGGTGGCTGGTCACCGGCGACATGGCCACCGTGGGTGCCGACGGGGCGATCGAACTGCTCGGCCGGGGCTCGGTGTCGATCAACACGGGGGGCGAGAAGGTGTTCCCCGAGGAGGTCGAGGGCGTCCTCAAGGGTCACCCCGCCGTGTACGACTGCCTGGTCGTCGGGGTGCCGGACGACCGCTGGGGGAGCGCGGTCGCCGCCGTGGTCGCGCCCACGCCCGGGATCGACACGACGCTGGCGGCGCTGGCCGAGCACGTCAAGGGATCGCTGGCCGCCTACAAGGCGCCGAAGCACCTGGTGGTGGTCGAGCGGATCGTCCGCTCGCCGTCGGGCAAGGCCGACTACCGCTGGGCCCGGGACGTGGCCGCGGCCGCGGTGCCGGGCGCCGGTCAGCGCTCGTAGCAATAGGCGCGCCACTCGCCGCTGCGACGGACCGGGCACAGTGCGCCCGCGGCCCGCAGCAGCCAGTGGAGCACCTCGTCGAGGGCGCTCTCGTCGGACGCCGAGCGGGCGGCCGCGCCGGCCGTGGTGCCGCCGGTCGGGACGACGACGAGGCCGCGGCGGGGGTGGTCCTGGCGCACGCGCCACCCCGCCGGCAGCGCCACGCCCCGCTCGGCCAGGGTGGCGACGACGCGGGGACCTTCCGCGTGCTGAATGCCGGCGTTCGCCGGCTCGCGGCCCTGCGGGGGCGCCCACGTGGCGAGCGGGATCACCGGGCCCCGGCTGGCGAGCAGCGATCCGAGGGGCGACCGCTCGGGCGGGGGCTCGTCGACGTCAAGGCCGGGGGAGAAGTTGACCCAGCCTGCGCCGGCGTGGGCCATCGCCGCCATGCGGGCGACGACCGCGGCGCGGCGGTCCTCGTGGAACGCAACGACGGTCGGTTCGCGGCTGGGCACGGGACAAACCTACGCCCGGTAGTCTCGCCGGGTGGCGGTGACCGAGGAAGACGTCGTCGCCGGCCCCGACCCCGAGCCCGCCGACAGCGATGCCGCGCCCGCGGGGCCCGGTGCCACGGGGGCGAGCGGGCGCCGCGACCGGCGGCTGCTGGTGGTCGCCTTTGCGCTCGTCGTGGCACCGCTGGCGGTGTCGGCCGTTCACCTGGTCGCGTCCCACCGGTCCTACGCCCCGATCGGCGACCTCGCGGCCACCGAGCTGCTGACCCGCGATGTCGGGCAACGGTGGTTGGAGCTCGGTCCGTTCAGCAGGGATGGCTGGTTCCACCCTGGGCCGGCGCTGTTCTACGTGCTCGCCGGCCCATACCGGGCCACCGGCGGATCGTCGATCGGGCTGGCGCTGGGCGCGGCTCGCGGTGAACGGCGCCTCGGTCGCCGGCATGGCTGCGGTGGCCAAGCGCCGCGCCGGTACCGCGGCGGCGCTGACCACTCTGGTCGGCTGCGCGCTGCTGCTGCATGCGCTCGACCCGAACCAGGTGCGGGTCCCCTGGAACCCGTGGGTGACGGTGCTCCCCTACGGCCTGGTGCTCTTCCTGGCGTGGGCGATGACCGGCGGGGAGCGCTGGGCGCTGCCGGTCGCCGCGGGTGTGGCGACGTTCGTCGCCCAGACCCACGTCGGCTACGTGGCCCTGGCTCTGCCCGTGGTGGCGCTCGGCGCGGCCTGGCTCGTGGTCTCGCCGCCGTCGGGCGGGCGCCGACGGCTGGTGGCGCCGGGACTGGCGACGCTGGGCGTCCTGGGCCTCATGTGGCTGCCGCCCGTGGCGCAGCAGGCGCTCAACGGGACGGGCAACCTCGGCGTCACCCTGCGGTGGTTCCGGGACGGCGGGCCCTCCGGCGAGCGTCCGGCGTCGTTCCGGACCAGCTGGCGGGTGGTGAGCTCGCAGTACGGTCTGCCGCCCGAGTGGCTGTTCGGCGCCCGCGACCCCGGCCCGACGCCGGAGCCCGCCGCGATCGGGCAGCCGCTGCTGCCGATCCTGCTCGTGCTGGTGGCCGCGGCCGCCGTCGTCCTGTGGCGCCGAAAGGTCGCCGGCGGCCCCCAGCTGGTCACGGTGTGGCTGGTGGCATCGGTCGTCGGCGTCGTGGCCACCGCCCGGACGGTCGGCCCGGTCTACGCCTACCGCATGGGCTGGACGTGGGTGCTGGGCATGGTCGCGGGCGTGATCGTGGCGTGGGCGGCCTGGACGCTGGTGGCGGCGTGGCGTCCCGCGCTGGAACGCCGGCTGCTGGTCCCGGCCAGCGTGGTGGCGCTGGCCGTCCTGGCGGTCGCCGCCTCGGTGGGCCACGTGCGGGCGGGCGATCCCGATCCCGTCGCCACCGGCCGGGTGGGCGACCTCGTGCCGCAGGTGACCGCGGCGATCCCCGACGGGGACGGCCAGGTGGTGATCGACGGCCCGACGTTCGGCGGCTCGAGCTACGCCGCCGGGCTGGAGCTTGCGCTGGAGAAGGCCGGCTACGACGCCCGGGTGCTCGGCAACACCACCGGTCCGGCCCGAGTGGCCGACGACGGGCCCCGGCGGGTCCGGCTGCTGGTGCTGACCGACACCGACATCGCCGCCGCCCAGGACGACCCGACGCTGCGGCTCGTGGGCTACTCGGGCGACTACCCGCTCGACGAGCTTCGGGCTCGGGTGCCCGCCACCCGCGCGCTCGACGAGGCCTTCACCACCGGCCGGACCGACGCCATCGAGCAGATCATCGACCACCCGCGCTTCGTCGGCCCCGACGCTGCGGTGGCGGTCTTCGTCGCCCCGCCGGACCCGGCGGCGCCCGGCTCGAGAAGGACCACCGGGTCACCTTCTAGGCTGCGCGCATGGACCTCCCCGAGGCACTGCGTGAGGCACTCGAGACCCAGGTCATCGAGCACGAGCCGGGCCAGGCGGCGGTCGTGCTGCGCAATTCGGTCGACGAGCTGGGCGTCGCCGAGGTCACGGGCGGGCTGCTCGACAGCGCGGCGGTGGCGCTGCGGCGGATGGTCGCCGAGACCGATGAGGCCTACGAGCAGGTCGAACTGCTCGACCAGCTCGCGCTCGACGGCGCGGTGCCGGCCGACAATCTCGACATCCTCGCCCGCATGCTCACGCTGGCCGCCTCGACGGCCGGCGGCGTGCGGCCCCCGGTGGAGGCCATCCTGGCGGAGCTGGGCCCCGAACGGGCGCTGTTCGGCGCCTGGCTGACGCTGCTGGCGGTCGTACGGGTGGTGTCGATCAGCCTGGAGCGCAGCGAGGCCGACCTCGTGGAGGAGATCGTGGCGGTCGTCGACACGTTCTGAACGCCGATTCGGCTGCCCCGCCGGGCGACCCCTAGAATCTGACACATCGTCAGATCTCGGGGGTCCGCGACCCCGTCCCGGAGGAGCGAGGAACGTCATGGGTCTGCTCGACGGCAAGGTCGCCATCGTCACCGGCGCCGGTCACGGCATCGGTCGGGGGCACGCCATGGAGCTGGCGCGCCAGGGCGCCCGGGTGGTCGTCAACGACCTGGGCGGCTCGGTCGGCGGCGAGGGCTCGTCCCGGGATGCGGACCTGACGGTCAAGATCGTCGAGTCGCGGGGCGGCGTCGCCGTCGCCAACTACGAGGACGTCGCCGAGCACGAGGGCGCCGAGCGGCTCGTCGCCCAGGCGGTGGACACCTGGGGCCGGCTCGACATCCTCGTCAACAACGCAGGGATCGTCCGGGACGGCGCCATCTGGAACATGAGCGACACCGACTTCGACGCGGTGATGCGCGTGCACGTGAAGGGCACGTGGAGCCCGTGCCACTGGGCGGCCAAGCACTGGCGGACCCGGGCCAAGGCGGGGGAGACGTTCACGGGACGGATCATCAACACGACGTCCGGCGCTGGGCTGGTCGGCAACTTCGGCCAGACCAACTACGCCGCGGCCAAGGCGGCCATCGCCGGTCTCACCCAAACGCTGAGCCTGGAGCTGTACAAGCTCGGCGTGACGGTCAACGCGGTCGGCCCGGCGGGCGCGACGCGCATCACGGCCACGATGCCGGGCGCCCCGGCGGTGATCGAGCCGGACGACCTGGCCGACGACGAGTTCAACCCGATGGACCCGGCGACGTCATCGCCGCTGGTCGCCTGGTTGGCCTCCGACGAGGCCCAGCACGTGACCGGCCAGGTGATCCGGGCGGTGGGGGAGTCCATCGTGTGGATGCGGGGCTGGAGCGACGGCCCGAGCATCGGCAACGGCGGTGTCCGCTGGGACGCGACCACGCTGGGTACCCGGCTCAACACGGACGTGTTCGGCACGCGGGCCCCGGGCTTGCGCTACTGACCTCACGCGAGCGGCTACGGTCCGTTTCTCATGGGGGGACGCGAGGGCCGCGTCAACGGGGCTGGTCAGGCCTACCTGCGTGACGTGCAGTACCGCGACAGCTCGCGGCTGGCCGCCCGCGCCCGCCTCCACGTCAAGTACGGCACGGCCCCGGTGGCCTGGTTCCCGTGGCTGGCGACGCAGGTGCCGTGGCCTCGGGATGCCCGGGTCCTCGAGGTCGGCTGCGGCGCCGGCTGGATGTGGTCGGAGGCCGCGGCCCGACTGCCGGGCGACATCGACCTCACGCTGACGGACCTGTCCGAGGGCATGGTCGCCGAGGCGGTCGAGCGGGTGGCATCGCTCGGCCGCTACGGCCGCACGGTCGGGCGGGTGGCGGACGTCCAGGAGCTGCCGTTCCAGACCGGCGTGTTCGACGTCGTGATGGCCAACTACGTGCTCCACCACGTGCCCGACGTCGGTCGGGCGCTCGTCGAGATGGCCCGGGTCCTGCGCCCCGGTGGTGTCGCCGTCGTGGCCTGCGTCGGCGACGGGCACCTGGCCGAGCTGCGCCAGATCCGGCGCGAGGTCTTCGGCGACGCCGGGTCGGCCGCGCTGACCGACACCTTCGACGCCTCGGTGGGCGCCCGGGTGCTGCCGTCCCGGTTCGGGGAGGTCGAGTGGCGGGACTACCCCGACCGCCTCGACTGCCGCGACCCCGACGACGTGGTCGCGTACCTCGAGTCGACCCCGCCGGTCGAGAACGCCAGCGATGCCGATCACCAGCGGGTGGTGGAGGCGGTGCACGCCCGCTTCGCCGAGGGCGGCGGCCGGCTCCGGGTGAGCAAGGACACGGGCCTGTTCCTCTGCCGGGTGCCCGCCGGTGCGCCGGGGACGCGACAGGGGCGGCGCCCCAGCGGCGCCGCCCCTGTGAGACCGGTCGCTCCCTAGCGGGCGGCCGATCGGGTGATCTGGTCGAGGACTCCTAGCGGAAGCCGAGCTCCGCGGTGCACGCCGGCCAGGCGCCCCAACCGGAGCGAGCCTGCAGCCGCTGACCCATCAGGATCTGCGTCTCCCGGGAGTTCTCGTGCGGCAGGCCGGTACCGCCGACGGCGGCCCACGTGCTGGCCGAGAACTGCAGGCCGCCGTAGTACCCGTTGCCGGTGTTGATCTGCCAGTTACCACCGGACTCGCATTCGGCGAGTGCGTCCCACGTGGCGTAGCTCGACGGATCGCCCAGCCCGCCACCAGTGTCCGGCGGCGCCTCTTCGGCCGGCGGCTCGGGCTCAGGGTCCGGAGCCTCCGTGGTCGGGGGCGCCTCGGTGGTGGGAGGCGGCGGCGGTTCGGTCGGCGGCGGCGGTGGCGGCGCCGTGGTGGTGGTCGTTTGTGCGGCCCGCTTGGCCAGGGCCCGTGCCGCCGCGGCGGTGGACTCTGCCTCGCGCCGCTGTGCGATGAGCGACGTGCTGGACCCGGCGGCCGCCTCGACCTGGTCGGTGCCCGCACCATCGGGAACGATGGCGTTGGCGATTACGACCGGCCCGACCAGCAGAGCGAGACCGGCGACGCCGCCGATGATCGCCCGGCGGGCCGATGTGCGGCGCGACGAGTCGTCGGTACTGGGAGGGTGATCGGTGTCTGTCCGCTCCGGCTCGAACATCGAAGGCCTTCTCCTTCCGTCGGCGCGCGCGTCAAGGGCTTCGGATTTGTGAGGGAGTGCAACCAGGGGCGCCCCAGCGCGTACCGTCCTATGCGGTTGGTGCAAGGAGTTTGTCACGATCGACACAACTTCGCAACGTTGAGTGGTCGCCGGCTGCCCAGAGCGGTGCCCCCAGACGGCTTCCCCAGCGGAAGGATGTCCGTCACCGTAGATCGTTCCGCGGTCTTGTGAAGCACACCCCCGAACGAGATCTGACGGTCCGTCAGATCTGTGCGAAACTGGCGAAGTCCCTGTTCAGGAGAGGAATCAGCGTCCGTGACGGAGCGCGGCGATGGAACCACGGAGATCGCCCGGCGGGGCCCGCTCGCGGGCGTCCGTGTGGTCGAGTGCTCGATGTTGGGACCCGGCGCGATCACCACCCACCTCGCCGATCTCGGAGCCGACGTGATCAAGGTGGAACCGCCTGCGGGCGACTATGTCCGCGACATGACGTGGCCGATCGTGGAGGGCGTGTCGCTGATGCACCTCCACATCAGCAGGGGCAAGCGGTCGATCACTCTGGACCTGCGGACCGAGGGCGGGCGGACCACGTTCCTGGACCTCGTCCGGGGCGCGGACGCGGTCGTCGAGGCCATGCGCCCGGGCGGCATGGAGCGGCGGGGCCTGGGCTACGACGCGCTCCGCGAGGTCAACCCGGCGATCGTGTTCATCACGATCTCCGGCTATGGGATGACCGGCCCGTACAAGGACATGCCGAGCCATGGGGTCGCGTACGACACCTGGGCCGGGCTGGTCACGCCGGGGGTCGACGACGAGGGGTTCGCCTACATCCCGGAGCACCCGTCGATGGGCATCCACGCCGGCCCGTTGTTCGGGGCGCTCGGGATCCTCGCCGGAATCGTGCAGGCCCGCCAGACAGGCGAGGGTTGCCGCATGGAGATCGCCCAGTCGGACGCAGCCGCCGCCATGGACTGGTACCGGAGCGAGAGCTGGAAGGCCTACGAGCGCCCGCAGAGCGAGGTGACAGGCAACAAGTCCGACAACTACGAGCGCCGGGCACCAGGCACGGCGGGCATGCGCCACGGCGTGCGCTACCAGATCTACGAGTCGGCGGACGGGTACGTGCTGTTCCAGGCGTCCGAGCGGGAGTTCTGGAAGAACTTCTGCGTCGGGGTCGACCGGCTCGACATGTTCGAGCGCTGGCCGGGCGCGGCCATCGCCGACCACGCCCCGGGCAACCGGGAGATGCAGGCCGAGCTGCGGGACATCTTCCGCGCCCGCACGACGGTCGAGTGGATCGCCTTCGGTGGCGAGCACAACACCCCGATCGCCCCGGTGAACACGCCGCGGACGCTGGCGGCCGACCCCCAGTTCCAGGACCGGCTGCCCTTCCACCCGCGGGAGGCGCTCGGGGCCGAGCAGTTGCCGTCGCCCATCAAGCTCATCGGCGACGACCTGGGGGTGCCGACGAGGGCGCCGACGGTCGGGGAGCACACCGAGACGATCCTGCGCGACGTGCTGACCTACGACGAGGCGCGCATCGCCGCGTTGCGGTCGAGAACGGCGCGCTGGGCTGATCGGCGCCTCCGGAGCGCGACCGGCGCGGCCGATGGCGGCACCGGTGGCGCGGGCGGCGTAGGCGGCACGACCGGCTCGGGCGGCGCGGGCGGCTCGGGCTCGGCGAGTCGGGTCGGTAGGGTGCCGGGATGCGTGTCCGTCGGGCCGCCCGGATCGGGCTGGCCGTTGTCGCCGCGCTGGCCGCCGTCCAGCTCGGTGTGCTGGTCGCGCGGACTGCCGGCAGCTGGGAGGACGACCCGGCCGGCGCGGCCGTCGCGGCGGTTCCGGCGCTGCTGCGGTCCACGAGGGAGGCGGACAGAACGGTCCGGGCGTACGACGGGCTCGGCGCGTGGGTCGACCTCTACGACCTGGCGGACGGAACGGTGGGGCCCGACGCCGTCGACGCCATGGCCGACGCCGGGGTGCGCACGCTGTACCTGCAGGCGGCCCGTGACTCGACCACGGACGCGCCGTCGCCGCCGGCGGTCAGCGACCCGGGCCTCGTCGGCCGCTTCCTCGTGCGCGCCCACGAGCGGGGCATGCGGGTGGTGGGGTGGTACGTGCCGCGGTTCGGGGACGTCGAGCGGGACCTGGCCCACCTGCGGGCTATCGCGGCGTTCGACGTGCTCGGGCACCGGTTCGACGGCGTGGCCGTGGACATCGAGTGGACCGGGACCGTGTCCGACCCGGCCGACCGCTCGGCGCGGCTGGTGGATCTGTCCGAGCGGCTGCGCGCCGGCGTCGGGGACGACGCGGTGGGTGCGATCGTGATGCCGCCGGTCCAGCTCGACGTGGTCAACCCTGGGTTCTGGCCGGGGTTCCCGTGGCGGGAGCTGGCGCCGCTGTACGACGCCTGGTTGCCCATGAACTACTGGACCGAGCGCACCTCGGCGTCGGGCTATCGGGACGCGGCGCGCTACACGGCCGAGAACCTCGACCGCCTGCGCACCGACGTCGGGGGCGACGCGCCGATCCACGTGATCGGGGGCCTCGGAGCGGACCTCGGCCCCGGCGACATCGACACGTTCGCGACCGCGCTCGACGACCACGGGGCCACGGGCGCGTCGATGTACGACTGGGCGACGCTGGCTCCCGAGGCCCGGACCCAGTTGGCCGACGCCATCGGCGGGTGAATCCGCCGGCCCGTGGCGGCCTGCGGCTGTCGGCTGCGCCGGCGGGGGCGGTGCCGTCGTCGTGGTCGTGGTGGGGGTCGGCGTCCGCGGCGGCCTCGTGGTGGTGCGTCGCCTCGGTCTGGCGGAGTCGGGCGCGTCCGCCGTGCGTTTCAGCAGCCGTGATGCCACGCCGGCCACCCGTTGCAGCACGCGCCATGCCGCGCCGGCCGCCCGTCTCAGGACGCGCCAGGCGGCGGTGGCCGCCCGTCTCAATCGGCGCATGTCGCCTCGACCACCCGCGTGACGGCCTCCGCCACCGGGCCGCCGAGCAGTTCCGTGACCGTGGCCATCAAATCGGGGAGCGCCGGGCAGGCCGGAGTAGAGCCAGCGGGCCCACATGCCGTCGTCCATCCAGGCCGCGAGGCCGGGTGTGAGGTCGAGCCACGGCAGGTCGATCGCGGCGGGGTCGGCGCGGAGGCGGTGCCAACTCCACCGCCTGGCAAGGGCGGCGGTGGCGGCCGCGAGGCTCGCGGCATCGGGGACCGTCGGCGGATCGGCGCGTGACGCCGCGGCGACGGCGGCGGCGGGGTGGAGCGCGGCGACCTGCGGCCAGCGCAGGCGGCGGGATCTGCCGCCCGCCTCGATGGCGGCCTCGACGACCCGGTCGAGCCACCACAGCGTCCAGAGCTCGGCGGTCGTGTCCGGCGGCGACGCCGTGGGCAGGCCCAGGGCCCGCCGGCATGCATCGGCGACGACCCCCTCGGGCTTGCCCGGCAGCGGGACCACGCGGCGCCCGTCGGCCAGGACGCCCGCAGTGGCGCCGCCGCGTTCGACGAGCAGCGAGACCCGCACCGAGGGGTCGTCGGGGAGTGATCGGACGCGGCCGGTGTCGTCGAGCCGGTGCGCCGAGCCCGAGCACGACACGCCCAACGCCTGCCAGTGGGCGGGCGCCACCAGCCGCAACAGGTAGTGGAGGGGATGGACGCCGTCCAGCGGGAACCAGGCGAGCTCGAGCGCGTCCGGCGGGCCGGTGGCACGCAGGACGGCGCCGTCGACCTCGGCATCCTCCAGCGCGACGAACGCCGCCTCGACGAGCGCTTGGAGCGCCGGGTCTGCGTCGTGATCGTCCAGCGGCCGGCCCGGCGCCTCGCGGGGGTCGACGTCGTGCCACAGGGACGGCGTCCGCAAGGGGGGCGCGCCCCGGGACACGGGCGCCACCCGGCCGGCCCGGCGGGGACCGGTGGCACCCCGGCCCGTGTGGCGCGGGGAGGACGGAGAGGGGCTCGGGGAGGGGCGGGACGGGCACATGACTGGCCTCCGGGCACAGATCGACCACCGTTCACAGCGGAGGTCACGTGCCAAACCGGCGGCCGGGGGACCACGAACCCGACTATGCCTAGAGACTACTGCTGGGGTATGACAGTCAACGTCCGAGGCCGGGAAACATCTGTCGAGTCCGGCAAGGGCGGTAAGTCCACGAAGCGGGCGAAGTTGGATCGACGCCGCTCTGTCAGCACGCGGGCGAGGCGGGCGTCGCTGGCGACGTACGCGTCGAGGACCTCCCGTGGCAGCTCGTGGATCCGCTCCCGGTCGACCTCCACCGGCGTCAGGCCGACGACCCGTGCGATCGCCTTGAGCGAGCAGGAGATGCGGAGCACGCGGCCGACGTCGCCCCGGTACATCCGGTAGGAGTCGATGTGGCGATGGGCGTACCAGGTCGCCCGGTAGGCGCCCGTGTGTCCCCGCAGCGGGCCCCGGCTGAGCACGACCGTCGGGTCGGGCACCAGCGCCAGCCCGAGCGGCACGCCGGCGGCGCCGGCCCGGTCGGCGACGAACGGCAGGTCGAACACGGCGCCGTTCCAGGTGGCGAGGACGCCCGGCGGCAGGGTGCGGAGCCGGGCGTCGAGGGCGGCGAGCAGGTCGGCCTCGTCGCCGTCGAAGACCTCGTCGCCGGCCGGGGTCGACAGCGCCGCCAGGACCACCGGCGAGACGGCCGGATCGAGCCCGTCGATCGTGGTGTCGGTCTCGATGTCGAGCCCGTAGACGGGCGTCGGCCCCTCGTCGCCGGTCATGCCGGTCGGCTCGCTCGTGTCCACCGGGCCCCAGCCTGTCAGCTGACGGCGAGCACCACGGCGATGTAGTGCGCCACGAACCCGACCAGCGTCGCCGTGTGGAAGATCTCGTGGTAGCCGAACGTCGCCGGGGCGGGGTCGGGGCGGCGCAGCGCGTAGACGAGGCCGCCGATGCTGTAGGCCACGCCGCCGACCGCGATGAGGATCACGATCGCCACACCGCCCTCGCGGGCCAGCGCCGGCAGCACCCCGACCGCCACCCAGCCGAGCGCGACATAGAACGGCGTGTACAGCCAGGCCGGGGCGGACAGCCACGCCACCCGGAAGACGATCCCGGCCAGGGCGCCCACCCACACGACCGCCAGCACCACCGTCCGGGCGGTGCCGTCGAGCAGGGCGATGCACAGCGGGGTGTAGGTCCCGGCGATCATCAGGAAGATGTTCGAGTGGTCGAGGCGCCGCAGCAGCGCCCGGGTCGAGGGGGACCAGTCGCCGCGGTGGTACAGGGCGCTCACCCCGAACAGGGTCGCCGTCGCCACCGCGTAGACGAGGCAGCCCCAGCGCTCGGCGGCGTCGTCGGCCACCGCCAGCAGGAGGATCGTGCCGGTGACCAGCGACACCGGGAACGCCACGAGGTGCAGCATCCCCCGCAGCCGGGGCTTGGGCGGCAGCGCCGCGCCGGCTCCGGGGGCGACGGGGCTGTCCAGCGGCATCGGCTCACCGTACCGGGGAGCCGTCGCGGCCGGGTGCGTGAGGCGGGCGGCACGGCCGCGGGCTGGGCCCAGGCCGGTGCCGGTCGGGGCGGCTCGGCGGCGGCTCGAGCGAGGTGGACGGGCCGAGGCGGGCCCTGGCGACCGGACTACAGGATCTGGCGGAGGAACTGGCGGGTGCGCTCCTCCGTCGGGTCCTCGAAGAAGTGCTGGGGGGTGCCGACCTCGACGATCTGCCCCTCGGCCATGAACATGACCCGGTCGGCCACCTCGCGGGCGAAGCCCATCTCGTGGGTGACCACCACCATCGTCATGCCCGAGCGCGCCAGCTCGCGCATGACGTCGAGCACCTCGGCGATCATCTCCGGATCGAGGGCGGACGTCGGCTCGTCGAACAGCATGACCTTGGGCTGCATCGCGAGTGCCCTGGCGATCGCCACCCGCTGCTGCTGGCCGCCCGAGAGCTGGCCCGGGTACTTGGAGGCCTGCTCGGGGATCCTGACCCGCTCGAGCATCTCCCGCGCCACCGTCTCGGCCCTCGCCTGGGGCCAGCGGCGGACCTTGCGGGGGCCGAGGGTCACGTTGTCGAGCACCGTCAGGTGGGGGAAGAGGTTGAACTGCTGGAAGACCATCCCGACCTCGCGGCGCACCTCGGCGATGTGGCGCAGATCGTTCGTCAGCTCGATGCCGTCGACCACGATGCGACCCCGGTCGTGCTCCTCCAGGCGGTTCACACAGCGGATCAGGGTCGACTTGCCGGATCCCGACGGCCCGATCACGACCACGACCTCGCGGCGGCCGACCGTCAGGTCGATGCCGCGCAGGGCCTGGAAGCGGCCGAACCACTTCTCGACGGACTCGCACTCGATCATCGGTGCCTGGTCCGGGGCCTCGTCGGCTCGGCATCACGGTCGCTGCTCGCACTCATCGCTCACCCACCCCCAGGCGGCGCTCGAGCCGCCGGCTCTCGCGGGACATCGTCGAACACACCGCCCAGAACAGGAACCCGACGAAGACCAGCGTCATGACCTGATACTGCGGCCCCTGGAACCCCGGCTGGGTGGCCGCCCGCCGGGCCACGCCGATCAGCTCGATGAACCCGACGATCGCCAGCAGCGACGTGTCCTTGAACAGGCTGATGAACTGCCCGACCATCGCCGGGATCACCGCCCGCAGCGCCTGGGGCAACACGATCAGTCGCAACACCTGGACCGGGCGCAGCCCGATGGCCTGTGCCGCCTCGACCTGGCCGCTGGGGACCGCCGCCAGCCCGCCCCGCACGATCTCGGCGATGTAGGCGGCCTCGAACAGCGTGATGGCGATGATCGCCCGGACCAGGAAGCTCGGCGGCGAGACCGTCGTGGGGAACAGGAAGCCGATCATGTACTGGCCCACGAACAGGAGCGTCACCAGCGGTACAGCCCGGACGCCCTCGATGTAGCCGACGGCCACCACCCGGATGCCCGGCAGCGACGAGCGGCGGGCGATCGCCAGGACGAGGCCCAGGGGGAACGCCAGCGCGATGCCCGCCACCGTGGCGGCCAGGGCGAGCTGGAGGCCGCCCCAGTCGTCCCAGCCAACGCCGGTGGGCCCCGCAGTCACGATCTGGAGCGCGGCGAACGCCCCCAGCACCGCGACCAGCCACGTCCAGCGCCTGACGCGGGGCGGGAGGCGGCGGCCGGCGACTGCGGCGACCGACAGCACCGCGATGACCCCCACCGTGAGCACCGTCGGGAGCGGCGTGCGGGTGAACGACAGGACGACCACGACGGCCAGCAGCAGGGGCCAGTAGCGGTACGCCATCGCGCCGACCTGGCGGGCCCACCGCACCCGGTCGGTGGATCGCTGGCGGCCGCCGGTGGTGATGGTGCTGCCGGTCTCGCCGCCGCCGACAGTGCCGTCGCCCGGTGCCGGCCGTCGCCGGGTCGTCCGCCACCGACTCGGGCCGGCGGGCCGCCGCCCCCAGGGCGCCTCCCGCCAGGCCCAGGGTCGCCGCCAGCACGTACAGGGCGACCCAGAGGCGCCAGAGCTGGTCCTCCGGGTACAGGCCCACCATGAACAGGCGGAGGTTGGCCCGGACGATGGCCCAGTCCGATGTGACGAACACCCAGCGGGCCAGGCGGTAGGCGACCCAGCCGGCGATCACCAGGGTGACCAGGGTCAGGGCCACGTTGAGCGGGCTCGATGCCAGGTTGGCCCGCACCCACTCGCGGGGGGACAGGTCGGGGGACGGGGGTTCCGGGACCGGGGCCAGCGGTTCGGCCAGGGCCTCGGTCGGGAGCGGGGCCGTCATGTTCGGCCCGCCAGGCGCAGCCTCCGGTTGACCAGGTTGGCCGCCAGCGAGATCACCAGCGCGACCACCAGGTACAGGCCCATCACCACCAGGATCGTCTGGATCGCCGGCTTGCCCCCGCTGGCGATCACCGTGTTGGCCACGTACATCACCTCGGCGTACGCCACCGCCACGCCCAGCGACGTGTTCTTCACGAAGTTGAGGAACTGGTTGATCGTCGGGGGCAGGGCGATGCGGAACGCCTGCGGCAGCACCACGTAGCGCAGCCGCTGGCTCGGGCGCAGACCGATCGCGGTCGCCGCCTCGGTCTGGCCCACCGGGATCGCGAGGATCGAGCCCCGCACGATCTCCGCCACATGCGTCGACGTGTAGAGGGTCAGCCCGACCAGCACCGCCACGAACGGGAGGCCCATCGCGGCGCCGCCCTCGATCGAGCGGCCGACCACCTCGGGGCGGGACAGGACCACCGGCGCGTCCAGGGCGAACCAGCCGGCGACCGCCACGACCGCGAACAGCCCGAGGCCCCACGCCCAGCGGCGGGCCGGGCGGCCGCTCGCCGCCTCCCGGCGGTCGCGCCAGCGCATCAGCGCCACCGCGCCCACCGCCCCCAGCGCCAGCAGCGCCACGTACAGGCCCTCTGACCCGTCGCCCCTCGGGACCGCCACCCCGATCTCCCGCACGCTCAGCACCAGGACGCCGTCGACGGTCGTGGCGTCGTCGATCGGCGGAAGGGCCGCCAGGCCCGCCGAGTTCACGAAGATGATCACCAGGAGCGGCGGCACGTTGCGGATCGCCTCGACGTACAGCCCCGCCAGCCGGCGCAGCAGCCAGTTGCGCGACAGCCGGGCGACCGCCACCAGGGTGCCCAGGATCAGGGTCAACACGATGCCGACCAGCGCCACCACGATCGTGTTGCGCAGGCCGACCAGGAGCGCCTCCCGGATCGTGCCGCTCGGGCTGAAGTCGCTGTAGGCGATGCTGAACCCGGCCTGCTGGTCGAGGAAGTCGAACGACGTGTCGATCCCCAGCGCCCGCTGGTTGGACCCCAGGTTGTCGTACAGGTAGGCGACAAGCCCCACGACCGCGGCGACGACCGCCACCTGGGCGACCACGCGCAGGATGCGCACGTCGCGCCATGGCGGCGGTCGCCCGGAGCCCCCGCCCGCGGCGGGGGCTCCGGTAGCGGTCGTGGAGGTCGTGGTCAGCGGTAGGGCGGTGCGTACAGCAGGCCGCCGTCCTGCCACTGCCCGTTGATGCCGCGCTCCAGGCCGAGCGGCGTCGACGTACCGACCGTGCGGTCGTAGATCTCGCCGTAGTTGCCGACCTCGGCGATGATCACCGCCGCGAAGTCGGGGTCGAGGCCCAGCCCGGGGTCGAACGGCGCCGGCTCGGCGTCGGGGTCGTCCGGGTTGGGGATCGGCTGCCCGAGGAACCGCAGCACGTCGTTGCTCGGGTCGCTCTTGCGCTCCTCGACGTTCGCGCTGGTGATGCCGTACTCCTCGCCCTGCATGGTGGCGATGACCGCCCAGTCGACGATCGACGCCCACTCGTCGTCACCATCGCGCACGGCCGGCCCGAGGGGCTCCTTCGAGAACGTCTCGTCGAAGATCATCAGCGACCCCGGCCCGCCCTGGTCGGCCGGATACGCCGAGCGCACGCCCGCGAGCTGGGACTTGTCGCTCGTCCATCCGTCGCACTGCCCGGCGGAGAACGCCGCCTGGATCTGGTTGGGGTCGTCGAACGTCAGCGGCGTGTAGGTCAGCCCCGACGCGGCGAACCGGGTCGCCAGGTTGAGCTCGGTCGTCGTGCCCCGCAGCACGCAGATCGTCGTGCCGCCCATGTCGTCGATCGACCCGAAGCCGCCGGCCGACTTCACCATCATCCCCTGGCCGTCGTAGAACGTCGTCGTCAGGAACGTCGCGCCGTCGCCGCCGTCGCGGCTGGCGGTGCGCGTGGTGTTGCGGATCAGCACGTCGACCTCGCCGGCCGCCAGCGCGGTGAACCGCTGGTCGGCGGTCAGCGGCGTGTACTCGACCGCCTCGGGATCGCCGAGGACGGCGGCCGCCACGACCTTGCAGAACTCGATGTCGAAGCCGGAGTAGTTGCCGTCGGCGTCGACGAGCCCGAAGCCCGGGACCGCTTCGTTCACGCCGCAGTTCAGCGTGCCGCGGTCCTGGACCTCCGCCAGCGTGCCGCCACCGCCGTCTCCGCCATCTTCCTGGCCCTCCGAGCCCGGCTGGCGTTCACTGCTCGACTCGCCGTCGTCGTCGTCGTCGCTGCACGCGGCAGCGAGCAGACCGAAGACGGCTAGCAGCGCGGCCAACCGCCACGCTCGTGCACCTCGCATGGGGAACCCCTTTCTCAGCAGCCGGGCGAGACGGCTGCCGGCCGGCCCCATGCCCGCGTTGCCGTCTGCCCTGACTGGTTTGTCAGCGCAAACGACCCTAACGAACCGCGGACCCCCGAGCGTGCGTTTCGCGTGGCGGTCGAGGGTCAGCCGGGCAGCGTGCCGTCGAGCACCTGCGTGACCAGCGCCGCGACCGGGCTGCGCTCGGCCCGGGTGAGCGCCACGTGGCCGAACAGCGGGTGGCCCTTGAGCGTCTCGATGACCGAGGCGATGCCGTCGTGGCGCCCCACCCGCAGGTTGTCGCGCTGGGCGACGTCGTGGGTGAGCACGACCCGGCTGCCCTGGCCGAGGCGGCTGAGGGCGGTGAGCAGCACCGTGCGCTCCAGGTTCTGGGCCTCGTCGATGACGACGAAGCTGTCGGTGAGGTTGCGGCCCCGGATGTGGGTCAGCGGCAGCACCTCCAGCAGGCCCCGGCCCAGCACCTCGTCGATGACCTCCTGGCCGGCGATGGCTTCGAGGGCGTCGGTGACCGCCGCGCCCCACGGCGCCATCTTCTCGGCCTCCGACCCGGGCAGGTAGCCCAGGTCCTGGCCGCCGACGGGGAAGATCGGGCGGAACACGATGACCCGGTTGTGGGTGCGCTCCTCCAGCACGGCGTCGAGTCCGGCCGCGAGCGCCAGCACGCTCTTGCCGGTGCCGGCCGGGCCGCCGAGGCTGACGATGCCCACGCTGTCGTCGGCCAGGATGTCGACGGCGATGCGCTGCTCGGCCGACCGGCCCGCGCACGTCGAACAGCGCCCGGTCGCTGCGGGCCAGGTGGACCTGCTTGTCGTCATGCACCCGGCCCAGAGCCGACTGGCTGCCGGCGTGCAGCACCAACCCGGTGTTGCACGGCAGGAGGCGGGCCTCGGCCAGGTCGACGACGTGGTCCTCGAACAGCGCGTCGATGGTGGCCCGCTCGACGTCCAGCTCGACGACGCCGGTCCAGCCGGTGTCGTTGGCCAGCTCGTTGCGGTACTCCTCGGCCGCGAGGCCCACGATCGGACGCCTTCAGGCGCAGCGGCAGGTCCTTGGTCACGATCGTGACGTCGCGCCCCTCGGCCGCGAGGTTGCGCCCCACGGCCAGGATGCGGTGGTCGTTGGTGTCGCGGCCGAACACTGCCGGGAAGCCCGCGGTCTCGGTGTGGTTGACCTCGACCCGCAGCGTGCCGCCGGCGTCGTTGGCGGGCATCGGCCGCAGCAGGGACCCGTGCTCGATCCGCAGCTCCTCCAGCATCCGGAGGGTGACCCGGGCGGCCCACCCCAGCTCAGGGTGGTGACGCTTGGCCTCCAGCTCGGTCAACACGACCAGCGGAACCACCACCTCGTGCTCGGCGAAGCGCTGGAGCGCTCGCGGGTCGGCGAGCAGCACCGACGTGTCGAGGACGAACGTGCGGCCGGAGTCGGTCACGGAACCCCCAGGAGGTCAGGGCAGCCCGGGCGCGGCCGGCTGGCGGCCGGTCGCACGGGGGCTGCGCGGGCGGACATGTCACCGGGCGCCAGTCAAGCGCGGGCCCCGGGGGGCGGCGCGGATGGTCGAGCGGCTCAGGTCGGGGACATGCTGATGGAGGACGCGCGGCCCGCATCGGTCACGAGCACCACATGGAGGGCGGTCGGACCGTGTGCGCCCAGCGTGAGGAGCTGTTCGATGTCGCCGGTCCGGCTGGGACCGGTGACCAGCACCAACGAGGGAGGCAGCGCATCGCCCCCCGACCCTAGGCGCCGCAGGACGTCCGCGGGGGTGGGGCACAAACTGTTCACATCTATGACACACAGGTGGACGGCGGGCAGCAGCGAGGCGGTGCGGCCGCCCGCGGCCCGGCTGTCGAGCACGACCGATCCGGTGGCGGCGATGGCCGCGACGGCCGCCGGTGACGCCGAGTCCGGCGGCGGCCGCCCGCTCGCGGGGTCGCCTCGGCGACGACCGCGCCCCGGGCCGTGAGCCGGGCGCCGACGTCGGCGGCGACGGGCTCGGCCGAGGTGACGACCGGCCGGCCGTCCAGCTCGGCCGACCAGGCGGTCGAGCAGGTCGTCGGGGACGTCGCCGGCGGCCACGTGGCACGTCCCCTCGGCGTGGCGCACCGCCTCCACGAACGTGGCCACCAGGTCGTCGGGGTCGAGGTTGCGGTAGCCGGGCAGGCGGACCGGGTCGCCCGGCGCCGGTGTCGGCGGCGGCCGGTGCACCGGGTTGACCAGGATCTCGCCGGCCAACCGCCGCCGGGCCGGCGCCAGGAACGCGGCCCGGTCGCCGGTCTCGCGGCCCGGCGCTGACGGGGTCGGCCGCCGTCACAGCCCGGCCCGCCAGCGGTCGCGGAACCGCTCGTCGCGCCGGCCGGGGCAGCGTGCGGCCCCGGGCCCAGTCCGCGTGCCGACGGGCAGCCGGCCGGCCAGGCGACGCGGCCCACCGGCTCCAGGTGGCGGCCCGGGTCGTCGCCCGGTAGCCAGCGGGCGTCGACCAGGCCGCCGCCCACGCCCGCCACGCCGCCCGCTCGCGTCCGGCCGCGCGTCGGCCGCCTTGCGGCGGCGCAGGGCCAGCAGCAGGTCCTGGAGCGGGATCTGCGACCGGGCAGGCGTCCATGCACGCGCCGCACAGCGTCGACGCGTCGGCCACCTCGGCCGCCTCGGGCTGGTCGCCGGCGAGCAGCGGGGTCAGCACCGCGCCCATCGGGCCCGGGTAGACCCAGCCGTAGGCGTGGCCGCCGATCTGGCGGTACACGGGGCAGACGTTGAGGCAGGCGCCGCAGCGGATGCAGCCGAGCATCTCGTGGAACTCGCCGCCCAGGAGGTCGCTGCGGCCGTTGTCGAGGATCACGACGTGGAGCTCGTCGGGCCCGTCGGCCTCGCCCGGGCCGCGCGGCGCCGGTGACGCACGTTGGTGTAGGACGACAGCGCGCTGGCCGGTGGCCGAGCGGGCCAGCAGGGCGAGCAGCAGGTCGAGCTGATCCCAGTCGGCGACGACCCGCTCCATGCCCATCACCGCGACGTGGACCCGCGGCAGCGACGGTGACCATGCGGCCGTTGCCCTCGTTGGTGACGAGCACGATCGAGCCGGTCTCGGCCACGCCGAAGTTGGCGCCGGTGATGCCGACGTCGGCGGCGAGGAACTCCTCGCGCAGCCGCCCGCGGGCGAAGCGCGGCGAGCTCGGTCGGCTCGGTGCCGAGGTCGGGCGGGGCGGCCGCCGTGTCGACGAACAGGTCCTGGATCTGGTGGCGGTCGTGGTGCAGGGCGGGGGCGATGATGTGGCTGGGCGTCTCGCCCGGCCAGCTGGATGATCCACTCGCCGAGGTCGGTCTCGACCACCTCGGCGCCGGCGGCCTCCAGGGCGCGTTGAGGTCGATCTCCTCGGTGGCCATCGACTTCGACTTCACGACCCGGCGTGGCGCCGTGCGCGCCCGACCACGTCGACGACGTAGTCGCGGGCGTCGGCCGCCGTCGGCGCCCAGCGGACGTGGCCGCCCCGGGCCAGGACCTGGTCGGCGAAGCGCTCGAGCAGGCCGGGCAGGTCGGCGAGGACTCGGCTTCGCGCGCCGCGGGCGGCGCTGGCGCAGGCCGTCGGCGTCGTCGAGCGTCGGCCAGCCCGGCGGTCGCGGTGGCGAGGCGAAGCGGTCGACGGCGCGGGCCGACGTTGGCGCCGCAGCCGGTCGTCGGCGACGGCGCGTCCGCGGTGCGCTGCGCGCAGCGTGGTGCCGCACGAGCTGGTGGCTCGGCCGCGTCACGCCGGTCACCGGCTCCGCCGTCCGGGAGCGCCGCGGCGAGGACCTCGGCCAGGTGGCGCGTTGGACCGGGCGGCCGCTCGCGCTCGGCCCGGGCGCTGCAGGTGCATGCAGGCACGAGCTGTCGGCAGCCGACGACGACGTCGGCGCCGGGCGTCGGCGCAGCGACGCAGCTTCTCGTCGGCCATGGCCACCGAGGTCTCGGGCAGCTTGACGCTGAACGTGCCCGCCGAAGCCGCAGCAGCGGTCCTCGCCGGCCCAGTCCACCGCTCGCATCCCTCGACCGCGTCGAGGAGCGGCCGGGCGGCGGCCTCGACCCGCAGCTCGCGCAGCATGTGGCAGCGAGTGGTGCCAGCGCCACCCGCACGGGGCGGCCGAGGCGCAGCGTGCGGCAGGTCGGCCGCCCGCTCGGCCAGCGAACTCGGTGAGCTCGAAGTCCGCGCGCCGACCGCGGCGGGCCCGGGCGGCCGCCTCGTGGTCGCCGACGACCTCGAACAGCTCGGGCCAGAACACCCGGACCATCGCCGCGCACGACCCGGCCGGCACGACCACGGCCTCGGCCCCGGCGTCGAGCTCGGCCTCGAGGGCGGCGAGCGTGGTGCGCGGCCACCGCGCGGCCTCCTCGGCGAACCCGGCGTTCCAGCCGGCTGGCCGCAGCAGGTCTGGTCGAGGTGACGGTCACGTCGCAGCCCGCGGCCCGCAGCACCCGCACCGTGGCCTCGCCGACGTCCGGCGCGAGCACGTCGACCACGCAGGTGACCAGCAGCGAGACGCGCACGGCGCC
Source organism: uncultured Acidimicrobiales bacterium (assembly GCA_963830865.1). GTDB lineage: Bacteria > Actinomycetota > Acidimicrobiia > Acidimicrobiales > VFJN01 > ZC4RG19. The sequence continues at coordinate 1,443,587 of CAWHNU010000009.1, forward strand.
ACCCTAATGGGGGTGCCACCGAGCGTTCTCGGAGACGTGGGATGCTCGGTTCGAGCCGCCGGCCGGTCAGCACTTCTTGACCCTGGACGTCGAGTCCTACGCCTAGATCGTGCGCCGGCTGGTCGGTGAGGGGACCTCGGATGGCTGGTGGGATGACGTGCCTCGAGCACTGAACCATTAGGGAGCTGCTGGTCGCCTCGGGCTCGAACCGATCCGATCCAGGAGGCGCCGATGGCGAGGGTGTTCGTTGGTCATGACTGGGCCGAGGCCCACCACGACGTGTTCGTCGAGGACGAGCAGGCCGCCGCCTCGGTGGTGGTCGGCTCCCGGAGGGCGTCGAGGGTGTGGCCCGGTTCCACGCGCTGGTCGCCGACCACGTCGAGGACCCCGCCGAGGTGGTGGTCGCGACCGAGACCGACCGGGGCCTGTTCGTCGGGTCGCTGGTCGCGGCCGGCTACACGGTGTTGGCGGTCAACCCGCTGTCGGTGTCGCGCTATCGGGAGCGGCACTCGACCTCGGGCGCGAAGTCCGATCCCGGGCGATGCCCGGGTGCTGGCCGAGCTGGCCCGCACCGATGGCCACAACCACCGGCCCGTCGCCGGTGACAGCGAGCTGGTCGAGTCGATCAAGGTCCTGGCCCGGGCCCACCAGAGCCTGATCTGGACCCGGCAGCGGCAGCTCAACCAGCTCCGCTCGACGCTGCGGGAGTTCTACCCGGCCGCCATCGAGGCCTTCGCCGAGCTGGGCCACGGCGACGCGCTGGCCGTGCTGGCGGTCGCGCCGACACCGTCGCTGGGCCGGCAGCTGTCGATCTCCAAGATCGCCGCGGCGCTGCGCCGCGGTGGCCGGCAACGGCGCGTCGAGGAACGAGCCGGCGAGATCCAGGCCGCGCTGCGGGCCGAGCAGCTCGCCGCCCCGGACCTCGTGAGCGAGTCGATGGGCTCGGTCGTCCGGGCCCTCGTCGCCGTCGCCGCCGAGCTCACCACCCAGATCGCTGGGCTCGAGGCCGAGCTGGCCGACCGTTTTGATCAGCACCCGGCCGCCAAGGTCATCCGATCCCTGCCAGGACTAGGGATGATCCTCGGCGCCCGGGTGCTCGCAGAGTTCGGGGATGACCCGAACCGCTATGCGGACGCCAAGTCTCGCAAGAACTACGCCGGCACGTCACCGATCACCCGGGCCTCGGGCAAGAGCCACGTCGTGCTCGCCCGCTACGCCCGCAACAGGCGCCTCGCCGACGCCTGCTACCTGTGGGCCTTCGCCGCCCTCAGCGCCAGCCCCGGCGCCCGAGCGTTCTACGACCAGCGACGAGCCGCCGGCGACACCCACAACCGAGCCCTCCGAGCCCTCGCCAACCGCCTCGTCGGCATCCTCCACGGCTGCCTCCGCCACGACACCCCCTACGACGAACACACCGCCTGGGGCCACCGCACCGACACTCGCCGCTTGACACCTACGGGCCGTGGGATGTCTAGGAGGATCGATTCGTCGCGTCGCAGATCGAGGCCGTCACCTTGAAGCCGGCGCCGGTGTAGAGGTTGCGGGCGGCCGCGGACTCGAAGCCGACCTTGAACCGACGTGCGCCCTGGTGTGCGAGCCGCTGGAGGCCGTCGGCTGAGCAGGGCATGTGCCAGGCGCGCCGCTGGTAGCGATCCTCGATCCGGAGGGGCTTGAGCATGCCGAGCACGCCGTGACGTCGTCACGCCAGAACAGGGCGTGGCCGGCGACGTTGCCGTCCGCATCCTGGACCGCCAGATCGAGGGCCGGGTCGTAGAGGGAGCACTCCCGCAGGCGAGCTTCGACATGTTCGCCGTTGCGGCCGATCATCGGGTGGGGCCGGTCCCTCCGCTGGCTGCGGTCGACGATCGCGAAGCCAGCGGGCATCGAGCTGACGGGCGGCCGGTCGCCGGCAGCCATCCACGTGATGCCCGGAACGTGCGTGTTGGCCGTCCGGAACCCGGCGTGCGAGGCCAGGGCCCAGAACCGGTCGTCGTCCTCCCGGGCCGCCACGTCGAGCGTGGCGACGTGGTGCTCGTGGGCCGCCTTCCAGGAGCGCTGCCCAGACCTCGGCGATGTCCACGATCTCACCGACCGCGAAGACGTCTCCCTGCCAGCCTCCGTCCCATGCGGTCATACCGACCGCCGCGGCCGGGCCGCGGTCGTCGAACCACACTGGAAGCGGTAGGTCGTCGGTCACCCGTGGGCGACGCCACCACCACTGCACGTCGGCGGCCTCCCACACGCCGCCGAGAGGGTCGGCGAGGCGGGCGCGCTCGGAGGACGGCGGTCGTTGCGTTCAGCCGCTCGCGCCACGTGAAGACGTTCCAGCCTGGTCATGGCCTGACGAGCGTAGGAGCCTTACGAGTTTCCTCGAAGAACACGCGGCCGCGGACAGTCACGTCATCGCTGCTACCGTGGTCAGTGTTTCCCGCTCTTGCTGCTCCGCAGCGGGCCGCTCGGGCCACGGCAGCGCCGGTCGGCGCTGCCTCTATCGTGGCGGCCCATGCCCGCCAGCCGGCCCTGCGTCTTCTGCGAGATCGTCGCCGGCCGCCAGGCCGGCGCACGTCGTGCTCGACGACGAGGTCGGCCTGGCGTTCCTGGACGCCCGGCCGCTGTTTCCGGGGCACACGCTGCTCGTGCCCCGCGACCACCACGAGACCCTGGCCGACCTGCCCCCGGACCTGCTGGGCCCGTACTTCGCCCGGGCCCAGCGGCTGTCCCGGGCGATGGAAGAGGGCCTCGGCGCCGCCGGGTCGTTCGTAGCGATCAACAACCGGGTCAGCCAGAGCGTGCCCCACCTCCACACCCACGTCGTGCCCCGCAACCCCAAGGACGGGCTGCGAGGGTTCTTCTGGCCCCGGGGCCGCTACGCCGACGACGGGGAGGCCGCCGCGGTGGCCGCCAAGCTGCGCGCCGCGGTGTCAGGGCTCGAAGCGGACTGACGGCACCCCGTCGCGCACGGTGATCGTGGCCGGCACGCCGAGCAGGTCGAGCGGGTCGCCGGCCAGGCCCGCCGCCCGCAGCGCCACCACCTCGCCCTTGGCCGGCCCGGCCACGATCGTCAGCTCGACGCCGACGGAGCCGTCCTCGGCCGCCTCGGCGTCGACCACCAGGGCGTCGTAGCTTCCGTCGGCCAGGGCCCCGGGGGGCGGCTCACTCATCCGGGGCAGTGTTGCCGCTCCGGTCCGCTCACGCGGCATGCTGGGGGCGGTGACCGCGAGCGACAGTGCGAGCACGGCCGGCAAGCTCCTGATCGCCGAGCCGATGCTCGGCGATCCGAACTTCACCCGCACCGTCATCCTGATGATCGAGCACACCCCCAACGGTGCCCTCGGCGTGGTGCTGAACCGGCCGCACCGACCTGGAGGTCGGCGCGGTCCTCCACGACTGGGCCGACCTGGCCGCCGACCCGCCGGTGCTCTACATGGGCGGCCCCGTCGAGCAGAACGGCGTCCTGGCCCTGGGCCGCCGCCGGCCGGACACGCCGGACCCGCCGGGCTGGGCGTCGGTCCTCGGACCCGGTCGGCACCGTCGACCTGCACCTCGGGCCCGAGGACATGGTGGTCGGGCTCGACGGCATCCGGTTCTTCGCCGGCTACTCGGGATGGGGCGACGGGCAGCTCGAATCCGAGCTGGACGAGGGGGCGTGGCTGGTCGTGGCCGCGGACCCCGGCGACGTGTTCGCGCCCGATCCCGACACCATGTGGCGGGCCGTGCTCCGCCGGCAGGGGGGCAAGCTGTCGATGCTGGCCGACTTCCCGTCCCACCCGTCGCTCAACTGACCGACCGGCGCTTGCCCGAAAGGGCCAGATAGTCGTCCCTTTCGCCGCTCGGCCGCCGCGGATCCACCTGGCAGACTGGCGCCACACGGGGGTCCGCACGCCCCAGGACACCGGGGGGTGGCAGGCATGAGCGGACACCGAGACACCGGGCAGCGCACACCCGGGCCCCGCCCCGGGCAGGTGCCACGCCGCCCGGATCTCCCGCATGCCGCCGCCGACCCCTGCCGGGGCTGGTGACCCAGCTGCAGCGGCTGGCCGGGAACCGGGCGGTCGCCCAGCTGATGCGGCGGCCGGGGCCGCCGCCGACGCCCGTCCAGCGCCAGCCCTTCGGGTTCCGGCCGCCGAACGAGAGCCCGTACGAGCTCCACCTGGACCCGGAGATCGAGGCGCAGATCCGGGCGATCGAGGCCATGCAGTCCCTGTGTCACCGATCATCGTCGAGGAGCACATGCGTGAGGTGAACCTGAACCTCCCACCCATGCCGGGCGGCCGGGCCGCAGGTCTCCGCCCTCACCGGGCCGCCGCCGGCGGCCCCCGCGCCCCGGCCCACCACGCCTCCCGGCACGGGATTCACGGGCCCGCGGGCGGGCAGCGGCGGGGACATCTGGCGGGCCGTCCTGGCCGAGCCGGCGCTCGGGCCCGCGATCGAGGCGCTCGGCGAGCAGGCGGCGTCGCGGGCCAGGAGCGACTTCGGCCAGCTCTCGACCGGCGGCGCGGTGGCGGTCGTGACCAACTCGGTGCTGATCGGCGGCGGGGCGCTGCGGGTGTGCTCTCGGCGCCCGACGCCCGGCAGTGGCTCGCCGGGGTGCTCGCGGACAAGGTCATTCCTATCCCGAAGGTGCCGGGACTCGCCGCCCAGCTCAACCTGGCCGGCGACAACCTGATCCTCGGCCTGCACCTCGACGTGGGAAGGTCCTGCCGGCGACGCTCGGGTTCGGGCCGCGTCCGAGACCACGCCGCTCGGGTGCTGCCCCCAACCCCTACGCCCCCGTGCAGCGGGAGTCGGCGGCGACCCCCGCGGCGGCCATCCCCGTCGTCCAGCGCGACCCGATCCCCGGCGGCGTCGGCGGGGCGGTCTCCAGCGCGACAGGGGCAGCCGTCGGGCTCCAGTCGGTCGAGGGCTCGTTCACACTTCCCGCCGGGAAGATCCTGAGCAGCGACTGGACCCGGGTGCTCAAGACTGCCGAGACCGCTTACGTCTCCGTGAAGGTCCGAGCGACAACGTCCTCCTGACGCATCGCCAGCGGCGTCTACATCGACGCTCAGTGGCCGTGCCAGAACATGCGGCTGTACAGCGTCACCCACACGTTCGGGAACAACAAGACGACGGCCGACGTGCGGACCGTGAACGACGAGTGGGGTGACGGCATGCTCGACGTGACGGGTACGCCCGGAGCAAAATCGCCGAGACTGTCGGCAAGGTCATCGCCGGCACCGGCCTCGACCGGCG
>CAWHNU010000010.1:0-146853 GCA_963830865.1 uncultured Acidimicrobiales bacterium
GATAGTTCCAGGGCACGATCACCCCGACGACCCCCACGGGCTCCTTCCACACCTCCCGCTGGGCCTCGCCTATGCCGAACGCATCCTTGGGGCCGAGGTCGCGGCGCCAAGGGAACCGGTCGATCATGTCGGCCGGCCAGGTGAGGGCCTCGCGCAGCGGGGCGTCGAGCTGGGGACCGTAGGTCACGAGCACCGGGCAGCCCACCTCGGCCACCAGCTCCGCCCGCAGCGCCTCCCGCTCGGACTCGAGCGCGGCCTGGAGCTGGTGCAGGCAGCGCTGGCGGAACGCGTGGTCACGGCCCCAGCCGGTGGTGTCGAAGGCCCGGCGGGCGGCGTCGACCGCGGCCTCCATGTCGGCCGCGGTGCCGTCCGCGGTCGGCCCTAGCACCTCCTCGGTGGCCGGGTTCACGTTGTCGAAGGTGGCGCCGCCACCCGCGTCCACCAGCTTGCCGTCGATGAGCAGGCGTCGCTCACCGGGGGGGATGCTCACCAGACCAGCTCCAGGTTCTCGATGGCCCGCAGGCCTTGGGAATAGCGCAGCACGATCCCGTCGCGCAGGCGGTAGTCGGGGACGGCCCGGTGCCACTCCTCCAGCGCCACCCGCAGCTCCATGCGGGCGAGGTGTGACCCCAGGCAGCGGTGGGCGCCGCCGCCGAAGGCGATGTGGCGGTTGCCCTCCCGGTCGAAGTCGACCCGCTCGACGTCGGGCCAGGCCCGCTCGTCGGTGTTGGCCGACCCCAACACCACGCTCACGACCCGGCCCTTGCCCACGGGGCAGCCGCCGATCTCGGTGTCCTCGGTGGTGATCCGCACCACGCCCTGCACCGGGGTCTCCCACCGCAGCATCTCCTCGACCGCGTGGGGGATGCGCGCGGGGTCGTCCACCAGCCGCCGGCGCTGGTCCGGGTGCTGGGCCAGGTAACTGAGCATGCAGTCGAGCGAAGCGGTCACCGTGTCCAGGCCGGCCAGGAAGAACAGGTAGCCGATGTCGAGGACGTCCTCGACGGTGAGGCGGTGGCCCTCGACCTCGGCGTCGAGGAACATGGACAGGAAGTCGTCGGAGCGCTGCTCCAGGCGCTGGTCGATGGCCTCCTGCAGCACCGCGTAGATCTGCTGGCCGACCCTGGCGGTGTACTCGACCCGCTCCGCGTTGGTGGACACCGGGGGGCGGATGATCCCGTCCTTGAGGTCGATGAACTCGCCGCCCGGTCCACCGGTAGCCCGAGGAGCTGGAGGAACACGGTGGTGGGCAGCGGCTCGGCGATGGCCGTGTGGAAGTTGCAGGCGCCCTCGTCCTCGACCGCCCCCACCAGCTCCCGCACCAGGTCCCTGGTCCTGTCCTCCAGCAGCGCCACCTGCCGGGGAGCGAAGATCGGGTCGAGCAGCTTGCGGTAGTTGCGATGGTGCGGCGGGTCGATCTGGAGCGGGATCAGCGGCCGCACCTGGCCGATGGCCACTGCGTCGATCCCGGAGGAGAAGATCTCGGGGTGGGTCAGCACGTGCCGCACCTCGGCGTCCCCGCCCACGATCACCATGGCGTCGCCCATGTCCACGGCCGGTCCCGCATCGCGCAGCAGCTTGAAGGCCGGCTGGGGGTTGGCGGCCAGCTCGGGGTCCGGCTCGCCGCTCATCAGGCTCAGGTCGGTCATCAGGCCCCCCTCGCTCCCCGGTGGAGGCCCCTTTCTAGCGCACATCTAACGTTGGCGTCACCTCTAGATTGCGGCCGTGACCGGCGATGCAGAACTTCCTGCTGGCGGCCCGCGCCCAGGGGCTGGGTGCCTGCCCCACCAGCTGGGCGTCGTACGGGGGCGAGCCCCTGCTGCGCGAGGCAGTGGGCGCCCCCGACGACTGGATGCTGGCCGGGCACGTCGTCGTGGGCTGGCCTCGGGGCCGGCACGGACCGGTCCGCGGCCCCTTGGCGAGTCGTGGCCGTCGACCGCTGGGACGGGCCCTCCGGCGAGGCAATAGGCGCCGCCTCTCGGCCCCTATTGCCTCGACGCATGGTCGGTCGGCCCGTCCGTCCTGGCCATCGCCGGTGGTCTGTGATGATGGCGGGATGACCGAGCTCGCCCGCGTCGCGCCCGCCTTCGTGGCCATGGCCCACCGCATCGTGTGGGCCTCCGCCGCCACCGTCGACGCCCGGGGGAGGCCCCGCAGCCGCATCCTCCACCCGTACTGGGAGTGGGACGGCGAGACGCTCGTCGGGTGGGTCTGCACCGGGCCCACGCCGCTCAAGCGGGCCCACCTGGCGCAGTCGCCCTACGTGTCGTTCAACTACTGGTCGCCCGACCAGGACACGTGCACCGCCGAGTGCGGGGCCGAGTGGGTGCTCGACGACGAGGGCCGCATGGCGGTGTGGGAGAAGCTGCGCGACGCGCCGGCCCCGGTGGGCTACGACCCGGCCATCGTGCCGGTGTGGGCGGATGGCCCGCTGACGCCCGCCTTCGCCGGGCTGAAGCTCACGCCCTGGCGGCTGCGCGTCATGCCCGGGACGATGATGCTGGGCGGCGAGGGTGAGCTGCTGACCTGGTCCGCCTGAGCGCATGTATCTGCGCGCGGCACTGCGGGCTCCTCCGGATGAGAGAGATCCGAAGGAGGAGCCATGGTTTCGTGGGGTGGGTGGGAGTCATTGGGCGGGATCGTGGTGTCGCCCCCGGAGGCGGTGGCGTGGGGGCCGGACCGTCTGGACGTGTTCGCGCTGGGCACGGATCACGCGTTGTGGCACCGCTGGTGGGACGGGACGGCCTGGGGCGGTTGGGAGTCGCTGGGCGGGGTGCTGACGTCGCCCCCGGAGGCGGTGTCGTGGGCGTCGGACCGCCTGGATGTGTTCGCGCTGGGGACGGATCACGCGTTGTGGCACCGCTGGTGGGACGGGACGGCCTGGGGTGGCTGGGAGTCGCTAGGTGGGGTGTTGACGTCGCCGCCCGTGGCGGTGTCGTGGGCGTCGGACCGCCTGGATGTGTTCGCGCTGGGGACGGATCACGCGTTGTGGCACCGCTGGTGGGACGGTGCGGTGTGGGGCGGGTGGGAGTCGCTGGGCGGGACCCTCACGTCGGCGCCGACCGCAGTGTCGTGGGCCAAGGACCGGCTCGACGTGTTCGGCATCGGGACCGACAACGCGGTGTGGCACACCTGGTGGGACGGCACCGCCTGGGGCGCTTGGGAGTCGCTCGGCGGCTCGGTGTTCTCCGAGGTGGCGGCCGTGTCGTGGGCGCCGGACCGGCTCGACCTGTTCGCGCTGGGCACCGACAACGCGGTGTGGCACCGGTGGTGGGACGGCTCCGCCTGGGGCGGCTGGGAGTCGCTGGGCGGCTCGCTGTTCTCGGAGCTGAGGGCCGTCGCCCGCCGGCCCGACCGCCTCGACGTGTTCGCCGTCGGCACCGACAACGCGGTGTGGCGGCAGTGGTGGGACGGTACCCAGTGGCGCGGCTGGGAGCCGCTGGGCGGCTCGGTGTTCTCGCCCGCGGCCGTCGCCAGCTGGGGCCCCGACCGGCTCGACGTGTTCGCCGTCGGCACCGACTCCGCGCTGTGGCACAACTGGTCGGCGCAGGCCGACGGCCGCGTGCGCTGCAACGTGGCCAAGGTGTCCCAGTCCGAGCGGGACAAGCTGCGTGATGCGATCCTGGCCCTCGACGCCCGCTTCCACGCCGACGGGGTGTCGCTGTGGGACAAGCAGGACGCCGTCCACCAGGCGACCCACGTGCACGGCGGGCCTGCGTTCCTGCCGTGGCACCGTGAGCTGGTCAACCGGTTCGAGGCACTGCTCCAGCAGATAGACCCGACGGTCGCGTTGCACTACTGGGACTGGACCACCAACCCCCGGGCCAGCGACAACGGCGCCGGCGGCACGACCAACCTGTTCACCACCACGTTCATGGGCAGCGCGTCCGGACGCATGGGCGCGCCGTTCGGCTCGTTCGACAACGGCGGTGTCCCCGCCGGCAGCCGTGATCAGACCGGGAACCCGGCCGACCCCCCGCAGGAGGTGACGCGGGGCGTGGCCACGGGTGCGCCTCCGATCGCCGGCGACGTCACCATCACGACGACCGGCGACGGCCTCCCGGAGGCCGACCAGTACCCCGCGTTCCGGCGGGCGCTGGAGGGCGCCCACAACACCGTGCACGGCTTCATCGGCGGCGACATCGCCTTCGGGCACACGGCTTTCGAGGACCCGTTCGTGTTCCTGCTCCACTCCAACGTCGACCGGCTGTTCGCCCTCTGGCAGCGTGCTCCCGGGCGCGGCTGGCGGCTCGACCCGGCGCGGGTCTACGGCTCGGAAGGCTCGTCGCTGGTCATCACGCAGAACATGGAGCCCTGGGCGGGCGCCTCCGGCCTGCGGCCCTGGGCGCCCCCGGACAACCAGCAGGTCGCCAAGAACGCCAAGCACTCCTCCATCGTCGAGCCCCCGACCTACGACTGATCGATCCCCGGCAGCCGCGACCGGCCGGTCGGAACAGTCCACCGGCCGGTCACGGCGCCGTCCACCGCGGGCGACCTGACGTGCTTGCCCGCTGGCCTTCGCCGGTGCGGTGGCTCAGCGGCGCGGGTGGTCGGCGACCGGCGGGGGAGAGGGATGGCGGAGCCGGACCAGCGCGCCCGTCCATCCGATCACGATCAGCATCGCCGCTAGGGCCCGGAGCGCGGAGGTGTAGCGCTCCGGGTAGATCACGCCCTCGACGTAGCGGTCGATGAAGCCGGCGCGGGACGGGTGTTCGCCGCCCAGGCGGCGGAGGTGACGCTCCAGCGGGGTGAGCGGGCACTGGTAGCCGACCGTCACGATGCCGAGGCCCCAGACCACGGCGGGGATGTGCAGCCACAGGACCCGGGGCCAGCGCCAGGCCAGCAGGCCGCCGACCGCCACGAAGGCGACGAAGGCGAAGTGCACGACCACCACCGCGTCGGCGAGGGCCCGGTACCCCACGGGACCGAACGTAGGCCAGCCGGCCGGGCCGGGCACGGGCATGCTCCGGTCCGGCTCTCTACGGTGGTGGCATCGCCTCGACCACGAGAGGATCCCCTATGTCAGAGGTCCTGCTGTCCCGGGACGGCCACGTCGCCACGATCACGCTGAACCGGCCGGACCGGCTCAACGCCATCAGCGGCCCGATGCTGGTCGGGCTGGCCCGGATGCTGGTCGAGTGCGACGCGGACCCGGACGTGCGGGTCGTGGTGCTGACCGGGGCGGGCCGCGGGTTCTGCTCGGGGCTCGACCTCCAGGACGTGGCCGCGGGCCAGGGCATCGGGTCGGGCGGTGGGGACGGCGGGGGCGGGTTCCGGATCGACGACACGCCGCCGTTCGTCTTGCGCCGCATGGACACGCCCGTCCTGTGCGCGCTCAACGGGCCCGCGGCCGGCTACGGCATGGACCTCGCCCTCGGGTGCGACATGATCGTCGCCTCGGACGCGGCCAGCTTCGTCCCGCCCACCCGCCGGGGCGTGATCCCCGAGAGCGGCGGGACCTGGCTCCTGCCCCGCCTCGTCGGCTGGCAGAAGGCCTGCGAGATCACGTTCCTCGGCCGCAAGCTGGACGCCGAGGACATGCAACGCCTCGGCCTCGTCAACCTGGTGGTGCCGCACGCCGACCTCGACCACACCGTTGCCGGCTGGGCCAAGGAGGTGGCCGATCAGGCCCCCCTGGCCATCAAGGCCGCCAAGCGCACCATGCGCCTGGGCCTCGACACCACCTTCGACGCCAACGCCCACCACGTCATGGCCGAGCTCCTCGGCCTGTTCCGCTCCAAGGACTTCGCCGAGGCGGTCACCGCCTTCATGGAGAAGCGCGCCCCCGACTACCAGGGCCGCTGACCCCTGTTCCCGGCCGAGCTGCGTCGCCGTTGGGTGAGCGTGAACGTGGACTGACGGGCGGTGGCCCGGGTCAAGCGGGGCGGGTGATCCTGTCCAGCGGGGACGAGCGCTCGATCATCCCGAACGTTTCCTCGCCGTCCCACCGGTAGCGGACGCCGCCCTGGTGGAGGGCCGGGAAGCTCGGCATCTCCTGCTTGAGCTGCTGCGTGGCTAGCGTCTGGTCGTCGTGGTGGATGTCGAAGGCGGACACCACGGTCTCGCCTTCGATGCGGACGGCGCCGCGGTTGGTCTCCAGCTCCAGCGAGACGTCGGCGCCCAGCGGTTGCAGCGTGGTCAGCCACGGGGCGGTGACCACGCGGGCGGGGACGAGGTCGCCGTCGCCGTCGAAGACGTAGCCCTCGTTGAACGTCGGCTCACCGTCGGGCCGGGGCGGGTAGGCGATGTAGCCGAACGCCCGCCCGCTTCCGAACAGCGCCGACTGCCAGCAGTGGCCCCAGAACCCGGCCAGCCGGCGGACCCCCTGGCGACGGATGCGCAGGCCGGTGCCGGTGAAGGTGTGCTCCGCGTCACCGACCCGCAGGGAGCCGCGGGCGCGGAACAGCTGCTCGTAGCGAGGGCCGCCCATGAGGTCGCCCTCGATCGAGGTCTCCAGCCGGTCGGCGGCGTCGGTCTGGAGCGTGCCCTGGATCCAGGGGGGCACCGCCATCGTGGCCTCGACCTCGAACCCGACGTCCACGAGCGGGCCCTCGGTGCAGCCCTCGACCAGGTCGAACGTCGACGTCTGGCAGGCCTGGCCGGCGAACGTCATCGTCCAGGTGCGGAACGGCTCCACGCAGCGGAAGCCGAGCCCCAGCCGAATTAGCGGCAGTAACCTGTCACGATATGAGCAGCCCGTCAAGGCGTTACGACAGCCCCGTGCGCCGGCGCAAGGCGGCGGAGACCCGCGAGCGGATCGTCCACGCCGGCTCGGAGCTGGTGCACGGCTTCGCCAGCTGGGACTGGGACGGCCTGACGTTCCGAGCCGTGGCCGAGCGCGCCGGCGTGGGGGAGCGCACCGTCTACCGCCACTTCCCGAGCGAGCGACACCTCCAGGACGCGGTGATGCAGCGCCTGGAGGAGGAGGCGGGCATCTCCTACGAGGACGTCGACCTCGACAACCTGACCGAGGTCACCGCTCGCGTGTTCGCGTCGCTCCGCTCGTTCGCGGTCCGATCGAGCGTCGGCGAGCCGTACGACGCCACCTTCGTGGCGGTGGACGTGCGCCGCCGGGCCGCCCTGCTCCGGGCGGTGTCGGCCGCCGCCCCGGACTGGTCCGACCACCAGCGCACCACCCTGGCCGCGCTGCTCGACGTCGGGTGGAACCTGCCGTCCTACGAGCGCTTGGTCGGGGCATGGAGCCTGCCGCCGGCGGAGGCGACCCGGGCGATCACCTGGCTGATGGGCACGCTGGTCCGGGCCATCGAGGACGACGACCCGCCCCCGCCCACACCTCGAACGTGACCGCGGCGGCCTGGGCGAGCATGCGGTCGGCGTCGCCGGGGAGGATCCAGTGGGCGGAGACCAGCTCGCCGGTGCGCTGGGCGTACGCCTGGCCTATCGTGTCGCTCGCCAGGCGCGCCCGGGGAACGGCGCGCGAGTTGGCGAGGTCGCGGCCGGCGGTCGGCCATGCCGCGGCGTCGGGGCCCGCCTCGCGGACAGTCGTGGCGGACGTCAGCCCGCCGCCCCCGTCCCGCGGGCCGGGGCCGGAGCAGGCGGCGGTCACCAGGGCGAGCACGGCCCCGCCGAGAGCTAGTTTCCCAATCATCTTCAAGAATTAGCTGGGGAAGGAAAGCCCGATGTCGCAGCTCAATGAGCTCGGGTTCTACACCTTGGCGGGGGCGCCACAGTCGCCCGCCGAACTGTTCGAGGAGGTGGACACCGCCGAGTCCCAGGGGCTCGGCAGCGCCTTCATCTCGGAGCGCTTCAACATCAAGGAGGCGGTGACGCTGTCGGGGGCGGTGGGCGCGGTGTCACACACGCTCGGGGTCGCCACCGCCGCCACCAACCACAACACCAGGCACCCGGCGGTCCTCGCCTCGTACGCCACCACCATGCACCGGCTGACCGGCGGCCGCTTCACCCTCGGGCTGGGGCGGGGCATCGGTCCGCTGTTCGACGCCTACGGCATCCCCCGCATCACCACCGCGCAGCTGGAGAACGTCGCCGGCCTGCTCCGGCGGCTGTTCCGGGGCGAGCTCGTGCTGGGGCACGACGGGCCCTCGGGCTCGTGGCCGGTCCTCCACCTCGACTCGGACTTCGACGAGGACATCCCCCTCGGGCTCGTCGCCTTCGGGCCGCGGACGCTGGCGCTGGCCGGGCGGGCCTTCGACATGTTGGTCCTCCACACCTTCTTCACCGACGAGACCGTCGACCGGGCGGTGCGCACCGTGCGCACGGCGGCCGAGCGGGCGGGGCGCGACCCGTCGGCGGTGCGGATCTGGTCGTGCTACGCCACCGTCCACGACGGCCTGCCCGAGGCCCTCCGCCTGCGCAAGACCGTCGGGCGGCTAGCCGGCTACCTGCAGGGCTACGGCGACCTGCTGGTCGCCACCAACGGCTGGGACCCCGACGTCCTGGCCCGCTTCCGGGCCGACGAGGTGGTCGCCTCGGTCCCGGGCGCCATCGACGCCAAGGCCGACACGGCCACCCTGGAGCACATCGCCACGCTGCTCCCCGAGGACTGGCTGGAGCCCGCCGCCACCGGTTCCGCCCAGCGCTGCGCCGAGCGGGTGCTGCGCCAGTTCGACCTGGGGGTGGACGGCGTGATCATGCACGGCGCCACCCCGGACGAGCTGGCCCCGGTGGTGGAGGCCTACCGGCCCCTCCGCCCCGCGGGGCGCTTCGAGGGCCTCGACCCCAACCCCGGCCGCTGAGTCCTTGCGACGCTCGGGGCGCCCGGCTGCCCGGGCGCCCCAAACATCGCTGTCGCGGTGACGAGGCTGCGCGCTACGGGGCGACCGCCGCGGCCGCGTTGACAATGCCCTCGCCGTAGTTGCTGTTGACGTCGGGCGTGCCGGTGCACGTGGCGTTCCACGACGCCGGGCGCCCCTCCTGGGTGTAGTCGAGCAGGGCCGGGTCCGGGCAGGCCGTGTTGCCGGCCGTGCGGGTGAGGACGTCGTACACGGCGTCGGGCGCCAGGTCGAAGCCGCCCGCGCCGTCCGGCGTGCCGTGGGCCTGGATGATCAGCGCCGCCACGCCGGCGACATGAGGCGATGCCATGGACGTGCCCTGGAGGTACTGGTAGTAGGCGCACGTCGCCGCCGGGGATGCAATCCCGCTTGTAGAACGGGTCCCTCACGCCTCCGCTGCGGTTCACGCCACCCTCCTCCTGGGCCACCGCCAACGGGTAGCTCGACAGGACCATGTTCTCGGGCTCCATGAAGTCGTTCGTCCCGAAGAAGTCCCGGAACCAGCCGCCGGGGGCGGCGACGTCGATGGCGCCGAGGCCCCAGGTCGAGTAGTCGGCCTTGACCTTCGACGGGCCGATCGAGGAGACCTGGATCACGCCCGGTGCCTCCGACGGCAGGTCGAGGCAGTCGTTGGTGACGGTCAGGGCCTTGGCCGTGTTCGGCGGGAAGTCGGGGCTGGTGTCGTCGAAGCGGGTCGGCGCCGAGAGGTCGAGGTGCTGGTTGCCGGCGGCCGCCACCAGCGTGACCCCGTGGGACCGGGCGTAGGCGACGGCGTCGAGGATCCCCTGGCGGATGAGGGCCTGCTGGGCCAGCTCCGCCGGCGTCACCGTGCCCGACAGGATGTCGTCGGCCGAGTCGCAGTTGTAGAGCCAGGGGTCGGTGTAGAAGCTCATGTTCACCACGTCGATGCCGTTGTCCGCCGCGTAGGTGATGGCGGCCACGGTCTCGAAGAAGAAGAAGAACCCCGAGTCCTGGCCGGCCCGCAGGTTGACCAGCGTGGCGTCGGGCGCCACGCCGGCCACCCCGATGCCGTTGGCCGCGGCGGCGACGATCCCGGACACGTGGGTGCCGTGCCCGCCCTCGTCGACGTTGGAGGGGTCGCTGCACGACTGGTCCGGCTCGGCCTCGCACGCGCCGTCGATGAGCGGGATGTCGGTGGTGAAGTTGCGGCTCAGGGCCGCGTCGAAGTTCGGCGCCAGGTCGGGATGAGCGGCGTCGATGCCGGTGTCGATGATGCCGACCAGCACCCCGTCGCCGGTGGCCGTGGCGTGGGCGAGCGTCGGACGTCGCCCCGATCATCTGCATGCCCCACTGCAGGGACGAGAACGTCTCCGGTCCCGCCTTGCGGTCGCTCGACGCGGCCGATGCCAGCGGTGCTCCCGCCCCGTGCCGCGAAGGTGGCGCGGTCCTCGAGGGCGCCGCTCCTCGGCGAAGCGGTGGGCGGCGCCGCGGGTGTCGCTGCCGACCTCATGGTTGCGAGCGACGCCCTTGACGGCGCCGCTGGCCATCACGGCCTGCGAGAAGCGGGCATTGCCGGTGGTGACCCGAGCGAGGCCCAGTGCGCCGATCTCGTCGACGACTGTCCCGCCCGCCGCGGCGACGGCGGCGCGTGCGGCGGCCGCGTCGACGCCGTCCGCGTAGAACGACGACGAACTCGCCGGTCCCGGTGGCGGCGGACGACGTGGCCGCGGGCCGCGAGCTACCGGCCCCGGCCGTCGTGATCGGCACGGCGAACGTCGCGGCGGCGACGAGGGCGATGAGTGCCCCCTTGCGCTTGCGCATGTGCTTCCCCCTGTGGATCCTGCCCGGCGTGAAAGCCGAGTCGAGCGAGATGTCTGCCCAGACCGCGGAACCGTAGCGCATTGTGCGCGAGAAGCCAGGTTTGCGTGTGCAGAATGGTCAGCACCAGCGTCCCAGCTGTCACTCGTGTGGTAGCGGCGTACGCGGTCGCTACCGGCTAGGGAGCGTCGCCCGCGAAGTACTGCTGGGCCAGGGACCAGGCGTCCTGGCCACAGACTGACCCCAGCGTGCGGCCGGCGAAGTCGTCGGCGGTGATGTGGATGCCGCCGTAGATGCGGGATTGCCCGGCCTGGTCGGCGGCGTCGTAGTAGGTCGCCCACTGCAACGTGACGTCCTGCGTGGGCCCAGCCTCGACGCCGAGCGACCCAGCCGGGGCGGTGTAGGTCGAGAGGCCGCCGGGGAAGTAGGGGGTGCCGGTGAACGCGGTCATGACCTCGGCTGCGGCCCGGCTGAACGTGCTGTGGCCCGAGACGTAGCCCGCGAACGCCGGGGTCACGAACGTGGGCTTCTGGTACGGGACCCAGTCGACGGCGCGGATCCAGCCGACGCCGCCGGTGCCCGTGGCCGGGTCGTCGGGGTTGCCCTGCCAGGCCCGCACCGCCACCTCGCCCACGTGGGCGGCGAGGTGCTCGTGGCGCTGGCCCGGGGCGCTGGACTCCGGCGTCACCACCTCGACCAGGTCGGGGACCAGCGGGAGCCCCTGCGGGTCGTAGGCGGGGCCGGCCGGGTCGGACGACTGACCGCGGCCGCCCAGCCACCGGATCATCGAGATGGGCCGGGCCGAGTCGTAGTAGCCCTTGGCGCCCCAGGCGGCCACCGCGGCGTCGTGGACCGCGCCGTTGAGGGCGAAGTACAGCTTGACGTCCCACTCCAGGCGGTCGACCGCGTCGCCGTCCCCGCCGATCTGCAGCGCGAGCCCAGGGGTGTCGGACACCTGGTTGGCCATGGTGTTCCAGTGGCCGGGCGGGGTCTCCGAGTCCGGGCCGTCGGCCCAGAACTCGGTCAGCACCCGGGCGAAGTCGCCCCGCAGCACCACGTCGGCGGCGTAGGGCTCGCCAGTGGCGGGGTTGACCGGGTGCCCGTGGCCGTCGTTGGTGCCGAGCGGGTTGTCGCCCAGGGCCCCGGGCCCGATGTCGACGGTGGCGCCGCCGGCGGGGTCGAGGTCACTCGACGCCCGCAGCACGCCGATGGCGGCGTCCTGGAAGGCGGCGGTGGCGGCGGGGTCGACGCCCAACCGGGGCGGGGGGCCGGGATCCGCGGGAAGGCCGTCCTCAGACGCAGGCAGGGCGAACCCGGCGACGTGGCCCCACTGCGAACCCACGAAGCGCTGCACGTTCCCCGGCACCGGCAGGCCGTTCTGCGCCACGTTGCGGGCCAGCGCCAGCGGCTGCCAGCGGTTGGGGTCGCTCATGGTGGCGCCCCCGTCGGCCACCACCAGGGGCGGGTTCACCGGCCGGTAGTCGGTGTCGACGTAGCGGCGCTCCTCGTCCGACCCGTCCTCGCGCCCCCGCTCGATGACCGCCGCCGCGATGCGGTTGCCCAGCGCCGCGGGCGAGTCGCCGTCGGTGTCGACGAAGTCGATCCGGTAGCACAGCGACTCCATGGTGGCGGCCAGCTCGTCGAACGTCGCCTGCAGCCCGGCCGCCATCGAGTAGCGGTGCAGCAGCACGCGGTAGGCGGCGTAGCTGATGGCCGCCTCCCGGGCCGCCTCGACCCCTTCGGCCTCGTGCTTCTCGTCGACGAAGTACCCCCGGGCGTCGGGGTCGTAGGCGGCCCACGCGTCCCACATGGCGGCGGAGGTGTGGAACAGGTTGCGGGCGTGGACAGTCGGCGCGGGCACGTCGCGGCGGATGGCGTCCAGCAGCGCCTCGTCCCACACCCGGGCCACCGATCGACCGCCCAGGTCCTCCCGCCGGCAGCCTTCCATCATGTACGCGGCCTGATCGGAGCCACCACCGCCGGACGAGCCCGACGTGCAGGCGGGGAGCAACGCCAGCGTGACCGCCAAGGCGCCGCCGAGCAGGCGGCGGCCGCGGGCCCGGGCCGGCGCTCCCCGTCGTGCCGCGGGGCGCTGCCCACCGAGCGCCCCGCGGCCGCGGGCCACGGCGGCCGTGGGGCGACGGGCGGCAGGGCCGGCCCGGGTCATTGCGGCCGCTCCGCCACGAGGCGTTGGTTGGCGGCCACGCCGTCCACCCGCGTCTCGTCGCCGCCCGGCCAGGTCACCACCACGCGGCGGGCCTCGCTGGCGTCGCCGAGGCCGACGTGGGCGCGGGGGTCCTCGGACGAGAGGTAGCTGCTCCCCGCGTGGATCTCGCGGGTGAGCGTGCGGCCGTCGGGCAGGGTCACGCTGACCACCGCGCCGGGGACGACCCCGCCCAGGTCCACCTCCAGCCAGTTGCCGGTCGTGGCCTGGTTCTGCAGCAGCGCCAGCGCCCCGCCGACCGTGGTGACGGCCACGTCGAGGTCGCCGTCGTTGTCGTAGTCGGCCACCGCGCTGCCCCGGGCCAGCAGCGGACCGACCGCGCCGAGGCCGGCGGCCGGTCCCACGTCGGCGAACCGGGCGCCGTCGCCCTGGGCGAACACCTGAACGGCTCGGCGTCGCCCGCCAGGTCGGTCACGGGGATGGCGCCGTTGGCCACCAGCAGGTCGAGGTCGCTGTCGAGGTCGAGGTCGGCCCACGACACGCCCCACCCGGTGGACGCGCCCAGGTCGGGCCCCAGCGTCCGCCGGACGTCGGCGAAGGAGGGGTCGACCCGCTCGGACTCCTGGCCGTGGAACACGCCGTGGACCTGGCCCCGGGCGTTGGTCACGAACAGGTCGTCGCGGCCGTCGGCGTCGTAGTCGGCCTCGGCCACGCCCATGCCCGCGCCGGGGTCGGCCACGCCCGCCCTGGCCGCCAGCTCCTCGAAGCGGAAGCCGATGCCCGCGGGGTCGGCGGCCGCGCCGCCCGGCCACGGCACGTTGTCGTAGAGGCGGTCGGGCTTGGTGTCGTTGGCCACGAACAGGTCGAGGTCGCCGTCGCCCTCCAGGTCGGAGAACACCGCCCCCAGCCCGTACTCGAAGTTCGCCACCTCGAGGCCCGCCACCTGTCCCACCTCCCGGAAGCTGACCCGGCCGTCGTCATCGCGGCCCTGATTGAGGTAGAGGAGGTCGCGGACGCCGGTGTAGGTGTTGGGGAAGCCCTGCGTGGCGCCCTCGATGGGGCTGTCGGTGTTGGCGTAGCCCGCGACGAACAGGTCGGGCCAGCCGTTGCCGTCCACGTCGCCGGCGGCCGCGCCCGCGTACCAGCCGACCGCGGGCACCCCGGCGCCCTCGGCCCCCTCACGGAACCGGCCGTCGCCCTCGTTCCACAGCAACGCCCCGGCGTCCGCGCCGGTCACGTAGAGGTCGGTGCGGCCGTCGCGGTCGAAGTCGGCGGCGACGCAGCCGGTGCCCCGCCCGTCGAGGTCGGCGCCCGACCCCTCGCTCACGTCCACGAAGCGGCCCTCGTCGTTGTGGAACAGCGCGCTGCGGGGCAGGCCGCCCGCGTCCTCCCAGTCCGCGGCCTGCTCGTCGGCGTAGGAGTTGACGGCGTAGAGGTCGAGCCAGCCGTCGCCGTCGTAGTCGAGCCAGCAGGCCCCCGACCCCGTCATGGAGACGGGGTCGGGGGTCACCCCCCAGCGGAAGGCGCCGTGGCGGAAGTCCAACCCCGCCTCGGCGGCGACGTCCTCGAACGCGATGGGCCCCGGCCCGGGCCGAAGCTCGCCCGGTGGGGCCGGCGCCGGGCTCGCCGGGGGACCGGCCTCGTCGCCGTCCCCGGGCGAGCCCGAGCTGCAGGCCGCGAGCAGCAGGCCCGCGGTCAGGACCACCCCCGCGTGCCGCCCCCGCAGCATCGCTACACCACGCCGCGGGCCGCCCGCCGCCGGGTCGACAGCGAGTCGACCAGCACGGCGGCCAGCAGGACCAGGCCGGTGATCACGAACTTCGTGCCGGTGGCCAGGTTGAGCAGGCCCATGCCGTTGGCGATGGACACGATCACCAGCGCGCCCAGCAGCGCGGAGACCACGCGCCCCCGACCCCCGAACAGGCTGGTGCCGCCGATCACCGCGGCCGCGATCACGTTGAGCAGCAGGTCGCCGCCGCCGGTGTTGGTGGCCACGGACCGCAGCCGCGAGGCGAGGATGATCCCGCCGAGGCCGGCCATGAACCCGGAGATCATGAACACCATGATCCGCACCCGGTCGACGTTGATGCCCGCCCGGCGGGCGGCCTCGGCGTTGCCGCCGACCGCGTACACGTGGCGGCCGAAGCGGGTGCGCGAGGCCACGAACGACCACAACAGGAACATGATCAGCACCAGCACCGTGACCGACGGGATGCCGCGGTCGCGGTTGGCGTACCACACGGCCGCACCGGTCACGAGGGCCAGCCCGGCCACCTGGAGGGCGATCACCACCATCGGCTTGGCGTCGAGCCGCGGGCCCGGCGGGAGCGGGAGGTCTGGAGCTGGACCAGCGCGTAGGCGCCGACTCCCACCCCGGCGACCACCCAGCCCCAGGCGTCGCTCAGGAAGTCGTTGGCGATGCCGACCACCGTCTCGTCCTGGATGCGGATGGTGCCCGACGTCGAGTACTGGGTGGTGAGGATCAGCACGACGCCGTTCCAGATGAGCAGGCCCGCCAACGTCACTACGAACGACGGGACGCCCGCCTTGGTGATGACCAGCGACTGCACGAGCCCGATGGCGGTGGTGATGACCAGCCCGAACCCCACGGCCGCCCACCAGGGCCAGTGCGCCCCGTCGGGCCGCAGCAGCAGGGTCATGGTCACCCCCCCGACCGCGCCGACGTAGGCCACCGACAGGTCGATCTCCCCGATGAGCAGCACGAACACCACGCCGATGGCGATGGTGGAGATGGCCGCCATCTGCAACAGCACGTTGGTGAAGTTGCGCTCGACGTAGAACGTGTCGTCCAGCGTGCCGAACACGATGGCGATGATGATCAGCCCGACGATGATGGGCAGTGAGCCCAGCTCGCCGGCCCGGACCCCCTGCCACCAGCGGCGCACATAACCGCCCAACGTGTCGGGCGTCGCTTCGAAGCCGGCGGGCGTGGCCGGGGGCAGGGCTTCCTCAGGCCCGATGACGTCGGCCGCGTCGACCTCGGGCGCGGTGCGCGGGTCGACGGTCACGGCTCGGGCACCCCCGCGTCGGCCATCCCCGGCACGGCGTCCAGCGTGCCGGCGGTGATGGCGTGCACCACCTCCTGCTGGGTGGTCTCCGACCGCTCCAGAATGGCCACCCGCTGGCCCAGGCGCAGCACGGTGATGCGGTCGGCGGCCTCGAACACGTCGTGGAGGTTGTGAGAGATGATGACCACCCCCAGGTCCCGGTCGGCCAGGCGCCGGACCAGGTCGAGCACCTGGCGGGTCTGGGCCACGCCCAGCGCCGCGGTGGGCTCGTCCAGGATCAGCAGCTTGGAGTTCCACATCACGGACTTGGCCACGGCCACGGCCTGGCGCTGGCCGCCGGACAGGCCGGCCACCGTCTGGCGCACCGACCCCAGCGTGGTCACCGACAGGCCCTGGAGGGTCTCGCGCGCCGCGTGCTCCATGCTCGACTCGTCGAGCACGAAGCCGCGGCGCGTCCGCTCGCGTCCCAGGAACATGTTGGCGGTCACGTCGAGGTTGTCGGCCAGCGCCAGGTCCTGGTACACGACCTCGATGCCGAGGCGGGCGGCGTCGCGCGGGCTGTGGATGGCGACCCGCCGGCCCTCGACGCTGAGCTGCCCCTCGTCGAACGGGTAGATCCCCGCGATGCACTTGATGAGCGTGGACTTGCCCGCCCCGTTGTCGCCGACGAGGGCCATGACCTCGCCGGCCCGCACCTCGAAGTCGACGCGGTACAGGGCCTGTACCGCGCCGAACGCCTTCGAGACGCCCTCACATGCGAGGAGCGGACTGGTCACGAGTTCTGCGTGCAGAACTCGGTGCTGGCCGTGTCGCCGGTGCAGAGCTCCTCGATGGTGCGGAACCCATCGGCCATGACCGTGTCGGCCACGTTGTCGACCGTGACCCCGATGGGCACGAGGGCCACGTAGGCCACGATGCCGTCACCCGAGGCGCTGTCGGTGGGCTCGCCGCTCTCGGCCTCGATGCCGATGATGCTGACGTCGGCGCCACCGGACTCCAGCGGTGACTCGTACGAGTTGGCGGCTTCCTCGATGTCGTCGCCGCTCCGCAGGGCCAGGGCGATGGCAGCGGCCACGCCCGCCTCGTCCTGGATCGGCTTGTAGACGCTCACGGTCTGCTTGCCGAGGAGCACGTTCTGGATGCCGGCGGCGGTGGCGTCCTGCCCGCTGAGCGGGACGGGACCGACGCCCGCGGCCTCCATGGCGTTGATCACCGAGTTGGCCAGGCCGTCGTTGGCCGCGAACACGGCGTCCACGCCGTTGTTGGCGTCGACCAGGATCTGCTCCATGAGCGTCTGGGCTTCCTGGTTGTCCCACTCGGGGACGAACTGGTCGGCGACCAGCGTCCAGTCGCCGGCGTCGACGCGCTCGTCGACCGTGGCCTCGTAGCCCTGCTTGAACAGGAAGGAGTTGTTGTCCTCCTCGCCGCCGTTCAGCATCACGACCCGGGCCGGGGCGAGGTTGAGGGCGTCGATAGCGGGCTCCATGGACTCGGCCATGGCCGCGCCCACCTGGACGTTGTCGAAGCTGACGTAGGCGTCGCCGCCCGAGCCGCCGGTGTTGAACCGGTCGTACTCGACGACCTTGACCCCGGCGTCCTTGGCCTGGTCGATGATGGTGGCGCCCGAACCGGTGTCGAGGCTGGTCAGCACGATCACGCTGGCGCCGTCGGCGATGGCCTGCTCGGCCTGGGACTGCTGGGTGGAGGCATCGCCCTCGGCGTTGACGATGTGGAAGTCGTCGTCCTCGGACAGGCCTGCCTCCTCGAAGGCGTCGGCGAAGAACCGCCGGTCGTCCTTCTCCCACCGGTCGGACGAGGCGGTGTCGGGCAGGAGCACCCAGATGCTGCCCTCACCGTCCCCGCTGGCGGCCTCGCCGCCATCGTCGTCGTCGTCGCCGCATCCTGCGGCGATCAGGCCGAGAACGGCCAGTGTGGCGACTGCCCGCCACACGCGCTTGCTGCCGGACATTGTTGGTCCCCCTCCCGGATCACCTGTTCTGGCGGACGGTACGACGGGATCCGTGAACAGGTCGCGAACGTTGGTTCACGAACGCGAATGAAACGTTAAAGCTCCGGGGCTACGAAGCGATAGCCCAAACGCGGCTCGGTCACGAACAATGCTGGTCCGGTCGGGTCCTCCAGCTTCGAGCGCAACCGGGCCATGTAGACCCGGGTGTACTCGGTCTGGGTCTCGTAGCCGTGGCCCCAGACCCGGCGGAGCAGCGTGGCATGGGTCAAGAGAACACCGGGGTTGGTTACGAACTCACGCAGCAGTGCGAACTCGGTCGGCGTGAGGTGGACCAGCTCGCCCCCCTTGGTGACCTTGCGGGCCGCCACGTCGATGTCCACGTCGCCGGCGCTCACCACCGCGGGGGCGGGCGCCTCGGCCGGGGCCGGCCGGCTGCGCCGGAGCGTGGCGTTGATGCGGGCCAGCAGCTCCTCGATGCCGAACGGCTTGGTCATGTAGTCGTCGGCGCCCAGGTTGAGGGCGCGCACCTTGTCCGTCTCCGCTCGGCGGGCCGAAAGGACGATGATCCCCACCGGCGACCGCTCTCGCAGCTCGCGGCACAGCTCGAACCCGTCGATCCCCGGGAGCATGAGGTCGAGCAGCACGGCATCGGGGTTGTGGGCCTCGACCATGGCCATCGCATCGCAGCCGTCCTTGGACACGACCACGTCGTGGGCCCGGGCCATGAGGTTGGCCCGCACCAGGTCGACGATGTTCTGGTCGTCTTCGACCAGTAGGACGGTCGTGCGGTCAGACGACATCGGGCTCCTTGGGCGCGTCCATCAGGTTCCAGGCCGCGTCCGGCGGGGTGTCGGCGGCGTCGACCGGTTCGCACGGCAGCGTGACCACGAACCTTGCCCCCCGGCGGGACGGGACCGCCACCAGCGTGCCACCGTGGGCCACCACGATGCCGCGGGCGATCGACAGCCCGAGGCCCGCGCCGGCCACGTCGCTGGGGGCGCGCACCCGGGGCTCGAAGATGCGGTCGGCCACCGCGGCGGGGATGCCGGGGCCGTGGTCGGCCACCTCGACCTCGACCGTGCCGGTCGCGCGGCCCCGGCGCAGCCGCACGTCCACGCCGTGGCGGGACGCGCCGTGGGCGACGCCGTTCTCCAGCAGGTTGACGAACACCTGCTCCAGGCGGTCGTGGTCGGCCCACACGGGCTCCAGCTCGTCGGCGGTGCGCACCCGGATGCCGTCCCCGCCGCTCACCAGGCGCCGGGCCGCCTCCACCACCAGCGCCAGGTCGCACCAGTGGCGCTGCAGGCGCAGGACGCCCGACTCGATGGCCGAGGAGTCCAGCAGGTCGCCGACCAGGCGCTCCAGGCGGGCCCCCTCGGCGGCGATGGAGCGCAGGAAGCGCTTGGTCGAGTCCGCGTCCCAGGTCAGGTCCGGCTGCAGCAGCGTGGAGGCGAAGCCCTGGATGGCCGTGAGGGGGGTGCGCAGCTCGTGGCTGAGCGAGGACAGCAGCTCCCGCTGGATGGCTTGCGACCGGCGCAGCGCGGCCGCCTCCCGGCGGGCGTGCTCCAGCGCCTCGCCCTCCATGGCCAGGGCGAGGGAGCGGGTGGCGTCGTCGAGCAGCTCCAGCGTGTCGCCCGGCGTCCCAATGGCGGGCAGGTGGGCCACCAGCACGGCCCGGCCCTCGGGGTGGCGCAGCGCCACCGCCGCCAGGTCGGGCTCCACGAACCGCGCCCCACGTCGCGCGGTCGGCCAGCACCACCCGGGCCGCGGCCCGCAAGCGGGCTTCCAGCCCGTCACCGTTCCCGTCGGGCACCTGGGGGACGAGCGGGACGAGTTCCCCGTCCTGCTCGATGAGCACGCCGACCGCGGCGGCGCCCAGGGCCCGGCGCAGCGCCCCTGCGGACGCCGCCAGGCCTCCGACCACCCGGTGCGGGCCGGCCGCCGTCTCCAGCATGTTGCGCAGCGATTCCAGGATGCGGTTGCGGCGGGACACCTCGGACAGCAGGCGCTCGCGCTCGATGGCCGAGGCGACGTAGCCGAGGTAGAGCCGGGCCAGCTCCAGCTGGGCCGGCTCCGGCCGGCCCACCGAGGTGGCGAAGCCCGAGACGGTGCCCAGCACCCCGTGGGTGCCGACGATGGGGGCCGCCCACTCGCTGCGGATGCCGGACGCGGCCGCGGCCCGCCGGTAGCGCTCGGGCGCGGGGTCCCCGGACAGGTCCTCGACCACCACGGCCTCGGCCCGGGCCCCGGCCAAGCCCGCGCACCCGCCCGCCCCACCCAGCTCCAGCCGGTGGTTCACCTCCAGCAGCGGCGCGGGCAGGCCCACCGCCGCGGTGCGGCGCAGCACCGCGCCGCCCGACTCGGTCGGCTCCAGCAGGTGCACGCACAGCATCTCCTGGTCGAGGGCGGCGGCCATGGCCGACACGATGAGCGGTAGCGACGCCGCCGGCTCGACGTCGGAGAGCTGGTCCACCAGGCTGCGCAGGCGCTGGAGCTGGCGCCGGGCCATCGAGTCCATCTCGATGCCGGACATGAGCGCCACGATGTCGTCGCGGTGCACCTCCAGCGGGGACACGTCGGCCACGACGCGGCCGTCGCGCAGCACCACCACCCGGTCCGCCAGATCGAACACCTGGTCGAGGTCGTGGGTCACCAGCAGGATGCCGGCACCCTGGTCGCGTCGCTGGCGGATCACCTCATGGACCCGCCGGGTCTCGGTGACGCCCAGCGAGGCGGTGGGCTCGTCCAGCAGCAGCAGCTGCGGCTCGCTCCACAGGGCGCGGGCCAGGGCCACGAGCTGGCGCTGGCCGCGCGACAGTCCGCGCACGGGCCGGTCCAGGGGCAGGCTGTCCGCGCCCACCCGGCGCAGTACGGCCGCAGTGCCCTCGCGCATGTCGCTCTCGGCGATCATCCAGCGGCCGCGCTCCCGGCCCAGGTAGACGTTGGCCACCACGTCGAGGTCGTCGCACAGCCCGTGGTCCTGCCACAGCACCTCGAGGCCGGCCCGGCGCACCTGGTCGGGGGTGGAGGGCAGCGGCACGCCGTCCAGGCGGACGTCGCCCTCCTCCGGCTCCAGGATGCGGGCCAGGCACGCCACCAGCGTCGACTTGCCCGCGCCGTTCTCGCCCACCACCGCCACGACCTCGCCCGCGCCGATGTGAAGGCTCACGTCCCGCAGGACGGTGAGCCGGCCGAAGCGCTTGGTCAGGCGCCGGGCGTCCAGACGCGGCATAGCCGCTAGTTTGGCCTGGCAGACGGCGGCAGGAGCGGGAGGAGGGCCCCGGTCGTGACCGACGACTACACAGCGAGTGCCCGCGACCACTTCACGTTCGGGCCTGTGGACGTGATGTGGGGTAGCCGCGAGGGCGTCGAGGCCGACGCGGCCAAGGACGTGCGCACCGCGCTCGTGACCGAGCTGCTGCTCGGCGCCCGCTGAGTGGCGCTCGTCCTCGGGGTCGACAGCTCGACCCAGGCGACCAAGCTGGAGGCCCGCGACGCCGACACCGGCCGGCTGGTGGGCTCGGCCCGCCGCGCCGCACCCGCCCACCTCACCGCCCCGCAGCGAGCAGGACCCGGCGGCGTGGTGGGACGCACTGGCGGCGGCCGGCGCGTCGCTCGGCACCGGGCCCGTCGACGCGCTGGCCATCGCCGGCCAGCAGCACGGGATGGTGGTGCTCGACGCCGCGGGGGATGTGGTGCGGCCCGCCAAGCTGTGGAACGACACCGAGTCGGCCCCCGACGCCGCCGCGCTGGTCGACCGCCTCGGCGCAGTGGCGTGGAGCGAGGCGGTGGGCCTGGTGCCGTTGGCCTCCTACACCATCACCAAGCTGGCCTGGCTGCGGCGCTGCGAGCCGGACGCGTGGGCTCGGCTGGCCCGGGTGCTCCTGCCGCACGACTGGCTCAACCTGCGCTGCACCGGGGTGGCGGCCACCGACCGGGGCGACGCCTCCGGGACCGGCTACTGGTCGCCGGCCGCCGGCGAGTGGCGGCCCGACCTGCTGGCGCTGGTCGACGACGGCCGCGACTGGGCCGCGTGCCTGCCCGAGCTGCGGGGCCCGGCCGAGCCCGCCGGGCGGCTGACCGGCGAAGCCCGGGAGCGCTTCGGGCCGGCGCTGGTCGGCCCCGGCACGGGCGACAACATGGCCGCCGCGCTGGGCCTGGGGCTGGCGCCCGGCGACGTGGCGGTGTCCGTGGGCACGTCGGGCACGGTGTTCACGGTGAGCGACACCCCGGCCGCCGACCCCGAGGGGCTGGTGGCCGGGTTCGCCGACGCCACCGGCCGCTACCTCCCGCTGGTCTGCACCCTGAACGCGGCCCGGGTGCTGGACACCGTGGCCGCGCTGCTGGGCAGCGACCACGGCGGGCTGGACGACCTGGCCCTCGCCGCGCCCCGGGGGCGCGGGGCCTGACGCTGCTGCCGTACCTCGACGGCGAGCGCACGCCCAACCGCCCGGACGCCACCGGCACCCTGGCCGGATTGCGGACGTCCCACGGCCGCGCCGACCTGGCCCGGGCCGCGGTCGAGGGCGTGGTCCACGGCCTGCTCGACGGCCTCGACGCGCTCCTGACCCAGGGCCTCGCCGCCGCCGGCCGCCTGGTCCTGGTGGGGGGAGGCGCCCGATCCCGGGCGGTGCGCCAAGTCCTGGCCGACCTCAGCGGCCGCACCGTCGAGGCCCACACCGGCGCCGAGACCGTGGCCCGGGGCGCGGCCGTCCAGGCCGCCGCGGTCCTGGCCGGCGCCGATCCCGCGGCGGTGGCGGCCGCCTGGCGCCCGGCGCCGGACGCGGTGGTCGAGCCCACCGCCGGCGTCGACCGGACCGCCCTGCGTTCCGCCTACCATCGCCTCCGCGACGGGCAGGACTGAGCCGGCGCCCGCGGCGGTGTTTTGCCATCGAGGACAAGACCTGTCCTCGATCGCTCGTACCGTCGCAGGCATGAGCCGCGACATCCTGCCGTTCCGCATCGAAGTCCCCCAGGCCGACCTCGACGAGCTGGCCGACCGCCTGGCCCGCACCCGCTGGGCCGCCGAGCTGCCCGGCGCGCCCTGGGCGCGGGGCGTGCCTGGCGCCTACCTGCGCGACCTCGCCGAGCACTGGCGCACCGGCTACGACTGGCGCCGGGCCGAGGCCGAGATCAACAAGGTGCCCCAGTTCACCACCACCCTCGACGGCGCCAACGTGCACTTCCTGCACGTCCGATCGCCCGAGCCGGGCGCCCTGCCGTTGATCCTGACCCATGGCTGGCCCGGCTCGATCGTCGAGTTCCTGGACGTGATCGGGCCGCTCAGCGACCCCGGGGCGCACGGCGGCGACCCATCCGACGCCTTCGACCTGGTGATCCCGTCGATCCCCGGGTTCGGCTTCTCCGGCCCCCTGCCCGACGAGGGTTGGACGACCGGCCGGGTGGCGGCCGCCTGGGCCGAGCTGATGTCCCGGCTGGGCTACGGGCGGTACGGCTCCCAGGGCGGTGACCTGGGAGCCATCATCGGCCCCGATCTGGGCCGCATCGCCCCCGACCGGGTGGTGGGCGTCCACGTCAACGCGGCCAGCGTCGGGTTCATCCCGCTGGGCCCGGTCGAGCCCGAGGTGCTCGAGGCCCTCGGCGAGGCCGACCATGTCCGCCTGGACCGGATCCGGCACTTCACCACCGACGAGTGGGGCTACAACCTGCTCCAGTCGACGCGCCCGGCCACGCTGGCGCACGCGCTGAACGACTCGCCCGTGGGCCAGCTCGCCTGGATCGTCGAGAAGTTCCGGGCCTGGACCGCGGCCGGTGCCGAGTGGCCCGAGGACGCGGTGGACCGCGATCGCATGCTCACCAACGTGATGCTCTACTGGCTGACCGGGACCTCGGGTTCGGCGGCCAACATCTACTACGAGGGCACGCACGCGTCGTGGACGCCGCCGGTGCGTTCCGAGGTGCCGACGGGCGTCGTCGTGTTCGGCCAGGACGTGTCGATCCGCTACTTCGCCGAGCAGGCCAACACGATCACCCACTGGACCGAGGACGACGCGGGCGGCCACTTCGCCGCCATGGAGGTGCCCGAGCGGCTCGTGGCCGACGTGCGCAGCTTCTTCCGGCCGCTGCGCTGACGCCGCACACTTTGCGTGACGCCGATGATTAAAACGCTTGTCCCGGTGGTATTGCCCCACTAGGCGACCCGCCCGTCCCGGCGCGCGGGCCGACGAGGGAAGGGGGATCCATGGGCTTCGACCGCCGACCGTTCGCCATCACCCGCCGACGTTTCCTGGGAGGTGTGGCCGTCGGCGCCGTCGCACCGCAACTGCTGGCCGCCTGCGGCGGGGACGAGGAGGCGTCGTCACCCACGACGGCCGCTCCCGAGGACGTCGGGGCGCCGGAGACCACGATCCTGGAGCAGCCGGCCTCCACGCTGTCGGGCGACCTGCGCATCCTGATGTGGAGCCACTTCGTGCCCAGCCACGACCAGTGGTTCGACGGCTTCGCCCGCGACTGGGGGCAGGAGGTGGGCGTCAACGTCACGGTCGACCACATCAACACCGCCGAGGTCCCCGGCCAGATCACGTCCCAGATCGCAGCCGGGTCAGGCCACGACCTGATCCAGCACATCGCGGCCATCCCGCAGTTCGAGCCGAGCGTGCTCGACATGAGCGACGTGGTGAGCGAGGCCGAGAGCCGCTACGGCGAGATGTTGGAGGTGTGCCGCAAGTCGAGCTTCAACCCCAACACCGAGAAGTTCTTCGCCTACGCCCCCGGCTGGGCGCCCGATCCCGGCAACTACCGGCGCTCGCTGTGGGAGGAGGTCGGCCTGCCCGACGGCCCGTCGAGCTACGACGAGCTGCTGGAGGGCGGCAAGGAGATCCACAGCAAGCAGGGCATCCAGATGGGGATCGGGATGTCCCAGGAGATCGACTCCAACATGGCGGGCCGGGCGCTCATGTGGTCGTTCGGCGGGTCGGTGCAGGACGAGGGCGAGAACGTCGTCATCAACTCACCCGAGATGGTGGACGCGGTCGAGTACATGGCCGAGCTGTTCGGCGGGGCGATGACCGACGAGGTGTTCGCGTGGAACGCGGCGTCCAACAACCAGGGGATGGCGTCCGGCTCGCTGTCGTACATCCTGAACTCCATCTCCGCCTACCGGACCGCCCAGGAGGAGAACCCGGTGGTGGCCGACGACATCTTCTTCGTGCCCCCGCTGGAAGGGCCGGAGACGGCGCTGGCGGCCCAGCACGTGCTCTACAACTGGATCGTCCCCAACCACGCCGCGAACCCGGACGCGGCCAAGGAGTTCCTGCTCCACTACACGGCCAACTTCGCGCACGCCACCTACAACTCGAAGCTCTACGACTTCCCCGCGTTCATCGAGCGGGTCCCCAACCTCGACGCCTGGATGGCGGAGGACCCGTTCGGGTCCACGCCGCCCGACAAGCTGGGCTTCTTGACCTACGACGAGGCCGTGGAGTGGACGACCAACATCGGCTACCCGGGGCCGACCAGCCCGGCCATCGGCGAGGTGTTCGGCACCAACATCATCCCCAACATGATGGCCAAGGCGGCCCGGGGCGAGATGGACCCCGACGCCGCGGTGGCCGACGCCGAGGGCCAGATCAAGCGGATCTTCGACCGCTGGCGGTCACAGGGCCTGGTCGGGGGCTCGAGCTGAGCGCGGTCACCGTGGCTGTCACCGTCGAGGCCGTCGGACTGACCAAGTCGTTCGGCGGGCCGCAGCCCGCGGTCGACCATGTCGACCTGGCCACGGAGGAGGGGGAGTACCTGGTCCTGCTCGGCCCGTCCGGCTGCGGCAAGACGACGCTGCTGCGCATGATCGCGGGGCTGGAGCAGCGCCAGCAGGGTCAGGTCCGCATCGGCGGCGAGGTGGTCAACGGGCTCCCGCCCCGGGCCCGGCGCATCGCCATGGTGTTCCAGAGCTACGCCCTGTACCCCCACAAGACGGTCCGCCAGAACATCGAGTTCCCGCTCAAGGCCGAGCGGATCCCGGCCCCAAGCAGCGGGAGCGGGCGGAGTGGGCCGCGGAGCTGCTGGGGATCACGTCGCTGCTGGACCGCCGGCCCCGACAGCTCTCCGGCGGCGAGCGGCAGCGGGTGGCGCTGGCCCGGGCGCTGGTCCGCCAGCCGAGCGTGTTCCTGCTCGACGAGCCGCTCTCCAACCTCGACGCCAAGCTCCGGGCCATGGCCCGGGACGATCTCAAGGACTTCCACGAGCAGGTGGGCACCACCACGATCTACGTCACGCATGACCAGGTGGAGGCCATGGGCATGGGCGACCGCATCGTCGTGATGCTGGACGGACCAGGTCCGCCAGGTGGGCCCGCCCCAGGCCGTCTACGAGCGGCCCGCGGACACGTTCGTGGCCACGTTCCTGGGCTCGCCGCCCATGAACCTGGTCCGGCGGGACGAGGCCATCATCGGCTTCCGGCCCGAGAAGGCGCTGCCGGCCGAGGTCCTGGGCGGCGCGCTGGCGGGCCACTTGTTCCTTCGACTGGAGATGCAGCGCATCGAGTACCTGTCCGGCGACCGGCATCTCTACGGGGTGGCCACCGGGCTGGGGGAGCCCACGCCGGTCATCGTGCGGCTGCCGGCCACGGTGCTCCTCCCCATCGAGAGGGGCACGACCCATACGTTCGTCCTCCGCAAGGACGATCTGTGCTTCTTCGACCCCGAGA
Source organism: uncultured Acidimicrobiales bacterium (assembly GCA_963830865.1). Lineage (GTDB taxonomy): Bacteria > Actinomycetota > Acidimicrobiia > Acidimicrobiales > VFJN01 > ZC4RG19. The sequence goes on from CAWHNU010000010.1 coordinate 26,360, forward strand.
CGGGCAGGCCGATGCGAGCCGGTGCTGGCTGACCGCGACGGGTTGCTCGCCCGGCTGATGCTGCTGCCCTCGATCGTCTACATCCTGGCGCTGGTGGCCATCCCGTTCGTGCTCGCCATCGCCTACAGCTTCAGCGACGTCACCGCCGGCGACCCCAGCTACGACTTCGTGGGGCTGGGGAACTACCGGGCCAACTGGCGCGACCCGGTGTTCGGGCGGTCGCTCTGGAACACCTTCCTGTTCACCGCGATCACGATGCTGCTCGTCGTGGTGCTGGGCAACATCCTGGCCCTGGTCCTGACCGCCGACTTCAAGGGCAAGTGGGGGGTGCGCTTCCTGGTGCTGCTGCCCTGGACCACGCCGGCCGCGCTGGGCGCCATCGCCTGGGTGTTCATGCTCGACTCGTTGCTGAGCCCCATCGACTGGATCCTGTGGCAGGTCGGCCTGCTGGAGGACGGCCGCCACATGGTGTGGCTCGGCAGGTCCGGGCTGGCCCAGGCGTCGGTGATCGGCGTGCAGGTGTGGCGGCTGGTGCCGCTGGCCGCGGTGATCATCATGGCGGGCCAGACCGCCATCCCCGACGACATCAACGACGCGGCCGCGGTGGACGGTGCCGGGTTCTGGCGGCGCCTGTGGGAGGTGACGCTGCCGCTCACGCTGCCGGTCATCGCGGTGGCGGTGCTGTTCGGCGCCATCATCACCTTCACCGACATGAGCCTGGTGCGGGTGCTGACCAACGGTGCCCCGGTCAACCAGACCCAGGTCCTGGCCAGCTGGGCCTACGTCAAGGGCGTGGACGGCGGCAACCTCGCGCAGGGCGCGGCGGTGGCGGTGTTCATGCTGCCGCTGCTGCTGGCCGCCACCATCGCCATCCTGCGGGTGGTGCGGCGCTGGGAGGTGACGTGACCGCCACCACGGTGACGAGGCCGGCGGTCCCGGTCGAGGAGCAGCGCCGCCGCGCCCGGCGCCGCCACTTCGCGTCGCGCGCGGTGATCTACGCGGTGGCGATCACGGCCGCGCTGCTGGCGGCGTTCCCGTTCATCGTCGAAGCCATCATCACGTTCAAGCGCGACCAGGACCTCTACGCCCCGGGCAACAACCCGTTCGTCTACAACCTCGATCCCACCACCGAGCACCTCGACTACCTGTTCACGTCGACGGGGTTCTTCACCTTCGTGTGGAACACGCTGGTGGTCGGCGCCTGCGTCGTGGCCGTCACGCTGCTGCTGGCGTTGCCCGCCGCCTACAGCCTCGCCCGCCTGCCGCTGCGCTGGAGCGGTGCGCTCGCCATCACGATCTTCCTGGTCTACCTGATCCCGCCGTCCCTGCTGTTCGTGTCGTTCTCCCGCCTGGTGGCCGGCCTGGGCCTGCAGAACTCGCGCTGGGCGCTGGTGGTCCTCTACCCGACCATCACCGTCCCGGTCTCGGTCTGGCTGCTCCTCGGGTTCTTCAAGTCGATCCCCCGCGACATCGAGGAGCAGGCCATGGTGGACGGCTACAGCCGCGTCGCCGCGTTCTGGCGCGTGGCGGTCCCCCTGGCCTTCCCGGGCATCGTGGCGGTCATCGTGTTCGCCTTCACCCTGTCCACCCACGAGTTCCTCTACGCCAGCGCCTTCATCTCCTCCAGCGGCGAGAAGACGGTCAGCGTGGGCATCCCGACCGAGCTGGTCCTGGGCGACGTGTTCCACTGGCAGGAGCTCCAGGCTGCCGCCCTGCTGGTCGCCCTGCCCATCGCCTTCGTCTTCAGCCTCCTGCTGGACCGCTTCGTCTCCGGCTTCACCATGGGCGCGGTCAAGGGCTGACCCCGGCGTTGCGGAGCCGGGACCCGCTGAACTCCACGGTCGAGCAGATCACCCGCCGCCAGAAGGGCCAGATCGAGGGCGTGATGCGCAGCTCGATCCCCGCCGCCGCGTGGCGGTCGAGCAGGTCGCCGACCTCGACCCGCTCGACGGCGTCGACCGTGTCCGCCGTGACCCAGTAGCCCCCGACCTGGTCGTCGGCCCGGAACGGCTCGATGGGCAGCCGGTAGGCGTACAGCCGGCAGGCCCGCACCCGGTCGAGCCAGGCGGTCTCGATGACGTGCACGCGGGCGGTGGCGCTCTGGCCGAAGAACCGCTCGCGGTCCTCCGGGGTGGTCCGGGCCGACGGCCAGATGCAGCCCCGCGGGCAGTCCCGGGGGAACCAGAACATCGGGGCGTGGCGGGTGTCGACCGCCCAAACCTGAGGCGGAGCGTCGGGGTTGGTGGCCGGCGTGTGGGGGCGGAAGGTCCCAAGCGTGGGGTCTTCGCTGTAGTGCCAGAGCGCGAACGGGCCCTCGTCCACGTAGGGGGGAGGGGCGGCCCGGGCCAGCAACTCCTCTGGGTACTCGGCGCCCATGGCCCCGAGCTTGCCATCCTCCGGCCGGGGGCCGGGCGATGCGTGACGCTGGTAGCGCTGGTCGCCTGACGCCGCCCTTCGCCTGGTGCGGTCCTAGGCCAGGCTGGCGGTCATCCCGCCGTCCACGGGGATGATGGCGCCGGTGATGAAGCTGGCCCGGTCCGAGCACAGGAACGCGGCCAGCTCGGCCACCTCCTCGGGCTGCCCGCCCCGCTTGAGCGCCGTGCCCTGGACGAGGCCGGGGAACCGCGCGGCCGCGCCCGGGCCGCCGGACATCTCGGTCTCGATGAAGCCGGGGCAGATGGCGTTGGCCCGGATGCCCTGGGTGCCGTACTCGATGGCCGCGGCCTTGGTCACCGCGATCACGCCCGCCTTGGCGGCCGAGTAGACGCTGGTGGGCATGGGCGAGCCGTTGAGCCCGCCGGTCGAGGACCAGTTGGTGATGACGCCGCCGCCCGTCGGCAGCATGGCCCGGATGCCGTGCTTGGTGCCCAGCAGGACGCCCCGGAGGTCGACGTCCATGATGCGGTCGTACTCGTCCATGGTCACGTCGGCCAGCGGCTGGGCGCCGGCGACGCCCGCCACGTTGAGCACCGCGTCCACCCGCCCGAAGGTCTCGAGCGCGGCGGCGAACATGGCCTCGACCTGGCCCTCGTCCGTGATGTCGCACCGGAACGGCACGACCGCGTCGCCCAGCTCGTCGGCCGTCTCCTTCTCCCGGCCGCTCACGTCGACCGCCAGCACCCGGGCGCCCTCCCGCACGAACACCCTCGTGGACGCACGCGCCATCCCCGACCCCGCGCCGGTGATGACCGCGACCTTGCCGTCCAGCTCTCCCATCGGTCCCTCCCTGGTTCCCTCCGGATTTTCATGTCAGAGTACTGGCGGCAATAGTCGGCGATGCAAAGTGCAACGCCCGAGGTTCCGAAGGGAGCGCCAGCAGTGACGACCGCGGTGGCCGGCGACCTCTACTACGACCCCTATGACGTGGACATCAACGCCAACCCGTACCCGGTCTACCGCCGGCTGCGGGAGGAAGCACCGCTCTACTACAACGAGCCCTACGACTTCTGGGCCGTGAGCCGGTACGACGACGTCGAGCGGGGCCTCGCCGACCACTCGCACCTCATCTCCGGCCGCGGCGGGATCCTGGAGGTCATCCGGGCCGACATCGAGATGCCGCCCGGCGTCCTGATCTTCTCGGACCCGCCGATCCACACCATGCACCGGCGCCTGCTGTCCCGCGTGTTCACCCCGCGCAAGATGGCGGCCCTGGAGCCGGACATCCGGACGCTGTGCGCCAGCTACCTGGATCCGCTGGTCGGCACCGACCGCTTCGACTTCGTGGCCGACCTGTCCGCCGACATGCCGGCCCGGGTGATCTGCATGCTGCTGGGCATCCCCGACGAGGAGCAGCAGCTCAAGGTGCGGGACAACGCCGACGCCAGGCTGCGCACCGAGGCGGGCAAGCCGATGGAGGTCCGCAAGCGCGCCATCGACGACGGCTCGCTGTTCGCCGACTACGTCGACTGGCGGGCCGATCACCCTTCGGACGACATCATGACCCAGCTGCTCCAGGCCGAGTTCGAGGACGAGACCGGCGCGGTGCGACGGCTCACCCGCGAGGAGATCCTCACCTACGTCGCCGTGGTGGCCGGGGCCGGCTCGGAGACCACCACCAAGCTCATCGGGTGGGCCGGCAAGGTGCTGGGCGACCACCCCGACCAGCGGCGCGAGCTGGTCGAGGACCCGTCCCTCATCCCCAACGCCATCGAGGAGCTGCTGCGCTTCGAGCCGCCCGGCCCGCACATCGCCCGCTACGTGGCCGAGGACGTCGAGGTCCAGGGGACCACGATCCCGGCAGGCAACGTGATGATGCTGCTCGCCGCCTCGGCCAACCGGGACGACCGCCGCTTCCCCGACGGCGACACCTTCGACATCCACCGCGAGATCGGCTCCCACATCGCCTTCGGCTACGGCATCCACTACTGCCTCGGGGCTGCGCTCGCCCGCCTGGAGGGCCGCATCGCCCTGGAGGAGATCCTCAAGCGCTTCCCCGAGTGGGACGTCGACCTGCCCAACGCCCGCCTGGCCCCCACCTCGACGGTGCGCGGTTACGAGACGCTGCCTACCTTCGTGTGACGGTGGACCAGAGCACTTTCGCCGCCGGCACGACCCGCTACGCCGGCGCCCGCATCGCCCGGGTGGAGGACGCGCGCCTGCTCACCGGGCACGGCACGTTCGTCGACGACGTCGCCCGGCCGGGGATGCTGCACGCCTGCTTCGTCCGTAGCCCCATGGCACGGGCCCGCATCCTGGGCGTTGACCCTTCCGCGGCGCTGGCGCTGCCCGGCGTGGTGGCGGTGTTCGTGGCCGCCGACCTCAACCCCGACGTGCGCGAGTCGTGGTACACGTCGATGGGCGCCGCCATGCCCGACACGCCCAAGCCACCGCTGGCCGAGGGCGAGGTCCGCTTCGTGGGCGATCCGGTGGCGCTGGTCGTGGCCGTCGACCGCTACGTGGCCGAGGACGCCGTCGACCTCGTAACCCTCGACCTAGACCCGCTGCCCGCGGTGGTCGACTACGAGGCCGCCCGGGAGTCCGAGCACCTCGTGCACGAGGCCTACCCCGGCAACGTGGCGGGGGAGATCGGTGGGATGCCGGCCGAGATGCTGGCGCCGGAGTTCGACGGGGCCGCGCACGTGACGGCGGCGACGATCCACCAGCAGGCCTACGCGCCGGTGCCCATGGAGACCCGGGGCCTGGTGGCCGAGTGGGAGGCGGCGAGCGGTGAGCTCACGGTGTGGGCCGCGACCCAGTCGCCCCACGAGGTGCGGATGTTCGGCGCCCGGCTGCTCGGCGTGCCGGAGCACCGGGTCCGGGTGATCGCCCGCGACACCGGTGGCGGCTTCGGTCAGAAGGTGCTGCCCCAGCGCGAGGACATGTGCGTATTGCTCGCCGCCCGCAAGGTCCCGGGCGCGCTCAAGTGGATCGAGGACCGCCGCGAAAACCTGCTGTCGGCGGGCCAGTCCCGCCACGAGCACGCCACCGTGCGGGTCGCACTCGACGACGGCGGTGCGCTGGTGGCGGCCGAGATCGACCACGTGCAGGACGTCGGCGCCTACCCGATGCCGTGGCCGGTGTACGCGGGTGCTGCGGTCGGGGCGCTGTTCCCCGGCCCGTACCGGCTCCCGAAGGCGAGGTTCAGCTACACGGGCCTGTACTCGAACACCGTCGGCCGCACCGCCTACCGCGGGCCGTGGCAGTTCGAGTCCGTCGCCCGGGAGGTCGTGCTCGACATCGCCGCCCGGCAGGCCGGCATCGACCCGATCGACCTGCGCCGCCGCAACCTGCTGCGCCGGGACGAGCAGCCGTACACCGCCGCCAGCGGCATGACCTACAGCGACGTGACGCCCCTGGAGACGTTCGAGCACGCCCTCGGGCTGCTCGACCTCGACGCGTTCCGCCGCCAGCAGGCCGACGCCCGCGCCGCGGGTCGGCTGCTGGGCGTGGGCACCTGCAGCTACATCGAGCCGACCGCCACCGGGATGGGCTTCTATGGCACCGAGGGCGCCACGATCCGCATCGAGCCGTCGGGCGCGGTGAACGTCTACGTCGCCGGCGGGTCGTGCGGCAACAGCCTGGAGACGACGGTCGTCCAGCTCGTCGCCGACGCCCTGGGCGCGGACATCGACGACGTGCACACCATCCAGGGCGATACCGCGGTGACCCCGTTCGGCGCCGGCACCGGCGGCAGCCGCAGCGGCCCGATGCTGGCCGGCGCGGTGGCCGAGACGGCGGGCGGGCTGCGCGATCGGATCGTGGCCATCGCCGCTCACAAGCTGGAGGCCGCGCCCGACGACGTCGAGCTGGCGGGCAGCCGGGCCAGCGTGCGCGGCACCCCGTCGATCGGGCTGTCCCTCGCCGAGATCGCGGCAGCCGCCTACTTCGAGCCCGCCTCGTTGCCCGCCGGCGTGCCGCCGGGCCTGGAGGCGAGCGGCCGCTACCGGGCCACCGAGATGAGCGTGTGGGCCAACGCCACCCACGTCTGCACGTGCGAGGTGGACCCCGGGACCGGCCTCGTGACGCTGGTGCGCTACATCGTCAGCGAGGACTGCGGCCCGATGATCAACCCGGCGGTGGTGGAGGGCCAGATCGCCGGGGGCAGTGTGCAGGGGATCGGCGGCGCGCTGTACGAGCACCTCGCCTACGACACCGAGGGCAACCCGCTGTCGTCCACGCTGATGGACTACCTGCTGCCCACCATGGCCGAGGTGCCCGTGATCGAGTACGGCCACGTCGAGACGCCGGCCCCCAACCCGGGCGGCTACAAGGGCGTCGGCGAGGGCGGCGCCATCGGCGCCCCGCCGGCGGTCGTCAACGCGGTGGCGGACGCGCTGGCTCCGCTGGGGGTGACCGTCACCCGGCTGCCGCTCGGCCCCGCGGCGGTGCTCGCCCTCATCGCGGAGGCCGGCGGGGGAGCGGCGCCGTGAAGCCGGCCCCGTTCGCGTACCACGCGCCCGCGACACCGGCCGAGGCGGTGGGCCTGCTGTCCGACCTCGGCGACGGCGCCAAGGTCCTGGCCGGTGGGCAGAGCCTGGTGCCGATGCTCGCCCTGCGGCTGGCGGTGTTCGAGCACCTGGTCGACCTGCGGCGGGTCGAGGGGATCCGGGGCATCGAGCGGCAGGACGGGACCGTGCGGATCGGCGCCGCCACCACGCAGGCCGCCATCGAGCGGTCGGAGGACATGGCCACCGCGGTCCCGCTGCTGGCCCGGGCCACGCCGTTCATCGGGCACTTCCAGATCCGCAACCGGGGCACGATCGGGGGGTCCCTGGCCCACGCGGACCCGGCCGCCGAGTACCCGGCCGTCGCCCTGGCCCTGGACGCCCGCCTGGAGATCCTCTCCGCCCAGGGCGCACGCGATGTGCCGGCCGCGGACTTCTTCACCGGGCTGTGGACCACGGCGGTGGGCGACGACGAGCTGCTGACCGCGATCACGTTCCCGGTGTGGGAGGGACGCTGCGGCTTCGCGGTGGAGGAGGTGGCCCGGCGCCACGGCGACTTCGCCCTGGCCGGCGCCTGCGTCGCCGTCGGGCTGGACGGCGCCGACCGGGTGGAGCGCTGCGCCATCGGGCTGTTCGGCCTCGGTCCGGTCCCGCGGCGGGCGAGGGCGGCCGAGGCGGCGGCCATCGGCGTCCCGGCGGACGACGTTGCCCCGGACGAGCTGGGCCGGGCCGCCACCGGGGACCTGGCGGAGGTGCCCGCCGACCTCCACGCTCCGGCGGACTACCGGCGCCGGGTGGGCGCCGTGATGGTGGCCCGGGCGTGGCGTCGGGCGATCGAGGAGGCACGTGGTGGCTGAGATCCCTGTCGAGGTGCGCGTCAACGGCACGGCCCGGCGGGCGACGGTCGAGCCCCGCCTGACCCTGGCCGACTTCCTGCGGGACCGCTGCCACCTCACCGGCACCCACCTCGGATGCGAGCACGGTGTCTGCGGCGCCTGCACGGTGCTGCTCGACGGCGAAGCCGTCCGCGCCTGCCTGGTGTTCGCGGTGCAGGCCGACGGCGCCGAGGTCACGACGATCGAGGGCATCGCCGCCCCGGACGGCGAGCTGTCCCCGGTGCAGGCCGCGTTCCGGGACCACCACGGCCTGCAGTGCGGCTTCTGCACCCCGGGCTTCGTGCTGTCGGCCACCGCGTTCCTGCGCGACCACCCTCGCCCCAGCGACGACGAGATCCGGACCGGCCTGTCCGGCAACCTCTGCCGCTGCACCGGCTACCAGGGCATCCTGGCCGCCATCCAGGCCGCCGCCGACGCGACGGCCGGTTGACGGCGGGGAGCGGCGGCCCGGGTCAGCCGGCCTCGGGCGGGGCTACGAACACTGCCGCCGACCGACTCAGGACCCCTTCAGCTCGTCGATGTCCTCGCGGAGCCGAGCGGCGTGCGCCTCCGCGCCCTCCCCGTCGCGTACGGCGAGCGCGTAGGCCGCGACCAGCATGTCGTGCTCGGCCGTGCCGTGGGCCACGCCGGCGACGGCTTCGTCCCGATCCTTCATGACCTCGGAGTCCGTGAAGCGGCGAGGCGACTGCTGGCCCTCCAGGAGGCCGAGCTCGTGGAAGGTCGGCTCGGGGGTGCCGAACCAACGCTGCTGCCACCACACCCGGGTCGTCGGATCGCGCCACGAGAGGTAGCCGCCCCGGAGGACCTCGAGCGGGCGGGTGATCGCCCCGGTGAAGCTGTAGCTGACGCCGGGATTCGCCACCGGGTCGAAGAAGGTCGGCAGATAGAAGTCCGAGACGACGACTCCGTTGACGAGATAGGCGAAGTCCACCGCCTCGCTGGGATCGCACACCTCGACCAGGTACTCGACGGCGCCCTGGTCCGGCTTGACGGAGTCGGCTACCTGCAGCTCGTTCCCGAACTTGTCGGCCAGCAGCTCGAGGGCCTCGTGCGATGCCGTCAGCGACCACCGGTTCGAGGCCTCGATCAGCGCGAACGGTGTGAGGTCCTGGTCGAGGTGGATGCCGGCCGCGTTGATGCCGATGTCGTCGAGGACGATCATCGGGTAGTAGGTGGGCGGCACCTGGCCGAGACGGGGGAAGGCATCGACCGTGGCGGTGATGCCCCACGCCGGGGCGAAGTCTCGGAGCACCTGCAGCTGCAGAGCCGAAGCCACGACGGCAAGCTCGTCTTGGGACACCTGCGCGGACTCGGACACGAGAGCGAGATTGCGGACGACCATGGGGGGACTCCTTCCTGGCCCGTGGCGTCGTCGAGGACGATGCCTATGCGAGAGAGCGCGGGGCCGCGCTCGCTGATACGACGAAGGCCGCGGGCGGCTCCTAGCGTAGTTGCGGGCTGCGCTAGGCCTTGCGCCCGGTCTCCAGCTTGTGGGTCGTCTCCCGGCGGGCCCGGGCGGCGACCTCGGTCCCGTGGGCGGCCACGAACCCCCGCACCGCGTCGGGGTCCCACTCGACGAGCGACCGCAGTGCCCACGACAGCGCCTTGACCACCATGTCGTCACGGTCGGCGACCAGCCGGGAGCAGATGTCGAGGGTGCGGTCGGCGTCGCCCCTGCCGCCCGCGGCCCGCAGGTTGAGCATCGCCGCCGAGACCAGCGCCGCCCGGCGCCACCAGCGGTCCTCGGACCGGGTCCAGCCCCGGACCAGGTCGTCGCCGATCTGGCGCCTCCCCCAGGCCGGGCCGGAGATGTAGCGGCCGAACATGTCGACCGCGCCCCAACCGTCGAGCCCGCGGCCGAGCCGCACGACCTCGGCCTCGCCCAGGCCGGCCAGGGCGGCGCGGTGGTGGTGGACGAGCTCGTAGGCGACCCATCGCCGCCGGTCGACCAGCGCCAGAGCCACCGCCAGCACGTCCGGGCCCGGGCCCGGCGGAGGTCCCGCGACGCCTCCCGCCGCAACCGCCGCACTTCGTCGACCGGCGGGTCCTCGTACGGCAGCGCCCGGATGCGCTCGTCGAGCGCGTCGGCCACCGCCGCGGGGTCCGGGATCGGGACGGAATCGGCCATGGGCAGCGAAGGTACCTGCGCAGTCCGCTGAGCGTTCTCACCCTCGCCCCTGACCGGCGCCCGGCCCGCCTTCTTGTCTCCCTCCACACCCCGCCGCAGGGGAGAGCGCGGACGCCGGCACGTGGCGAGGCGCTCAGTCGATCGCGTTGAAGGTGATGCCGGCCATCACCGCGTACTCGACAGCGGTCGGCATCAGCGCCACGAACGCCAGTGCCGCGGTCACCATGAGCCCGGCGCAGAGGGCTCGCACTCGGATGGTCATCTCGACTCCTCTCTCCCGGCGGCGACCTGCCGCCGTGAGTTGTTCGGCGCGCCGGCCGGCCCAGGATGAGGGGCGGTGCTGCAGCATCCGGCGCTAGCGTGCGCCGCGCATGGGGGATGCGGGCGACGGGGAAGCGAGCGGGGCACGCCGCGGCCGGCGATGGCCGCCCCGCCCTCTGGTGCTGGCGGCGGCAGGAGTCGCCGCCGGGGTGGTGCTGATCGGCGCCATCGCGCTGGCGGCTCGGGAGGACGACGGGGGGTCGGAGCCTGCGGCACGCCCGGGCGCGGACGGGATGCAGGACGAGCCCGAGCGGTCGCCCTCCACCGGTCCCGACACCACTACCACGAGCACCACCGTGGCCCCCACGACCACCGCCGCGCCGGTCGCCGAGCTGGCTGCCACCACCGCGCCGCCGGCCTCGCGGCCGCCCGCGAGCACGCCGTCCGGGGCGCAGGCGCCGCCGCCCCGGCAGGCCAGGTGCTTCCGGCCCTGGCTCCCGCCGACGCCGCCCCTGCCCACCGTTCCGGCGCCGCCCGACAAGTTCGTGTCGTTCGGGCCGCCCGCCGCCGGCTGCGTCGACGTGGCCGAGGGGTGCCTCGTGTCGTTCGTCCTGCGCTGGTCCGACGGATTCGCCGAGGTCGGCAGCCTGGTGCTGGCCGTGCCCGGGTCCTACACGGTGAGCGGTGACCGCGGCACTAACTGGAACTTCGCCGTCCACGACGACTTGACCTGCACCGCCAACGGCGGCACCTGGGAGAACGTCTGGCCCCCCGGCACCTGAGCAGTCATCGCGGCGCGACGCGTAGGGTGCGGCGCCACAGCTCGATCCGTCGCGGCTGGAGCGGCGCCTCATCCGGCGGCGACCGGTCGAGTGCGAGGTGCCCTGACCGCCGCGGAGGGAGGTTGGCGTGCGAGCAGCCCGGTACGAGCGCTATGGCCCACCCGAAGTTCTCCGGGTCGTAGAGATGCCGGACCCGGTGCCGGCCGACGACGAGGTGCTGGTCCGAGTGCATGCCACCACGGTCAACCGGACCGACTCCGGCTTCCGCCAGGGCAAGCCGCTCATGGTCCGGTTCGTGAGCGGGCTCATCCGGCCGAAGCGGCCGGTGCTCGGCTCCGAGCTGGCGGGCGTGGTCGAGGCCGCCGGCCCTGCGGTCACCGAGTTCGCCGTGGGCGACCCCGTCTTCGGGGTCAACGCCGACCGCTTCGGCGCCCACGCCGAGCTGGTGTGCGTGCGCCAGGGCGCGCCGCTGGCCCGCAAGCCCGCGGCCCTGCCGTTCGACGAGGCGGCCGCCGTGTGCGACGGCGTGGTGCTGGCCCGGACCTGCCTGCGCTGGGCCGCCCTGCGCCGGGGCCAGCGCATCCTGATCTACGGCGCGTCCGGCTCGATCGGCACTGCCGGGGTCCAGCTCGCCAAGCACCTCGGCGCCGAGGTCACCGCCGTATGCAACACCCCCAACGTCGAGGTCGTGCGCTCCCTGGGTGCCGACGAAGTGATCGACTACACCGCCGAGGACTTCGTCCGGGCCGGCGACGTCCACGACGTCGTGTTCGACGCGGTGGGCAAGATCTCGTTCCGCCGCATCCGGCCGGTGCTCCGGCGGGGCGGCCGGTTCGTCGTCGACCGACTTCGGGCCGCTCGGACAGGTCCCGCTACTGGCCGCGGTCACCGCGGTCACGTCCCGGCTCGGGGGCCGGCGGGTGTCGCTGCCGATCCCGCGCTACCGGCAGTCCGACGTCCTGTTCGCCAAGCAGCTGATCGAGGCCGGCGAGTACCGGGCGGTCGTCGACCGCCGCTACCCGCTCGACGAGGTCGTCGCGGCGACCCGCTACGTCGAGACCGAGCAGAAGACCGGCAACGTCGTGCTGCTGGTCCACGATCGGCCGGCACCCGCCTGACCGCGTCCGACCGCCCCTGGGTCGGTCAGAGGCCAGCCCGGCGCCGCCGACCACGAGCCGGCTGACGGCCAGCACCTGCCAGACTCCGGCGTTGGGTGCTAGGGGTACGGAGCCTCGGTGATGACTGACGGCGATGAGGGAGTGGACGAGCACGTCCGGCACGTCGCCGCGGCCCTTGGGCTCTCGATCATCGGCCCGTTCGCACACGGCACCTTCGGCGCCGTAGCCGTCGCCACGGCGGACGGAGAGGAGCTCGTCCTCAAGACGCAGCCGGACCCGACACTGGAGCCGGTCTGGGCGACCGGCGCCGAGATGGCGGCGCGCCTGCACCAGCGGGGCTATCCGAACCCGCGCATCCTCAGGGTCGGGTCGACCGGCACTGCGGTGTGGTCACTGCAGGAACGCCTGGCCGGAGAGGTGCTCCGCCGACTCACGCCGACCCACGCGGAGCAGCTGCTCCGCCTGGCAGGTCGCCACGACATCGACAGCGGGCGCCGCCGCCCGTGGCGAGAGGATGCCATCGCCGCCGCTCATGACTGGCTCGACTCCACACCCATCGACCCGACCGACGCGCAGGTGCTCGCCGCCGCGATCGATCATGGCGAGGGTGCCGAGATCCTGCAGACGACGATCGTCCACGGCGACTTCCACCATGGCAACGCCCTGGTCGATGGGGACGAGGTCACTGGAGTGCTCGACTGGGAGCTCGCCGGTCCCGGCGACTGGCGGTTCGACCTGGTGATGCTCGCCTTCGGCTGTCACATCCGCCCGGACACCTGCGAGCCGGCGGCGTCCGCGTTGGTCACCGAGGCGGTTCGCTCCGAGTGCCCCGACGACGTGGCGGCGCTGATGATGGCGTGCCAGGTGCTTCGTCTGGCGTCGATGATCGCCGCCCGATCGCCGGGCCGCGCCGCCAAGGCATGCGGGCGGATGGTGGCAGCGCTCGACCACTGGCTGCGATGACGGAGCGGCTGACGCCAGACTCGGCGCATGGCACAGCGGGTCGACGTCGTGGTGGTCGGGGCGGGGGCGATGGGGTCGGCCACGGCGTGGTGGCTGGCGCGGCGGGGGCGGGCGGTGGCGCTGGTCGAGCAGTTCGAGCAGGGGCACACCCGGGGTAGCAGCCACGGGGCCACCCGGATCTTCCGCTACGCCTACCCGGACCCCCGCTATGTCCGGATGGCCCAGGAGGCACTGCCGCTCTGGCGCGACCTCGAGGACGACGCCGGGGTGGGGCTCCTCGAACGCACGGGCGGGCTCGACCACGGCCCGCCGGCCTCGTCGCCCCGATCGTCGATGCGCTGCACCGGTGCGGGGTCGAGCACCATGTCCTGACACCGCAGGGCGCGGCCGACCGGTGGCCGGGCATGCGGTTCGAGGGCACGGTCGTGCACTGCCCGGGGGCGGGACGTTGCCTGGCCGAGCGCACCGTGCGGACCCTCCAGCGCCGCGCCGCTGAGCTGGGGGCGTCGGTCCGGTTCTCCGTCGGACCGGCCACCGTGCAGCCGGCCGGCGACGGTGTGACGGTGCGGACGAGCGTGACCGGCGACGAGTGGCGGGCGCCCGTCGCGGTCGTGACCGCGGGGGCCTGGCTGCCCTCGGTCGTGGGCGACGGCGTGCCGCTGCCGCCGTTGCGCATCACCCGCGAGCGGCTCCAGCACTTCACGCCCCGGGAGCCGGGGGGCGACTGGCCCAGTTTCCTGCACTACCGAGCCGGGACGACGCACTACGGGTTGCTGAGCCCCGGCGAGGGCATGAAGGTCGCCCAGCACATGGCCGGTCTCCAGGACGACCCGGACGCGGCTGCGCCCGCGACGAACGACCCCGCGGTGCTGGCGGCCATGCGCCGCTACGTCGAGGACTGGTTCCCGGGCCTCGACCCGTCGCCGGTCCATCCCGCCACGTGCCTCTACACGACGACGCCGACCCACGACTTCGTGGTGGAGCGGCGGGGATCGATCGTGGTGGGCTCGCCCTGCAGCGGCCACGGCTTCAAGTTCACGCCCCTGATCGGGCGCAGGCTTGCCGACCTGGCGATGGAGCGGGAGCCCTGAACACCGCAATCACGGAGGCACCCGCGGTGCAAGCTCCGCCCCGCTCGGCCGGTGCGATCACGCCAGGCCCGCGGCGATGAGGCCCTGGTGGACGGTGATCTCGACGCTGCGGGCGTAGCGCTCCACGTCCGGCGGTGCCTCACCCATCATCCCGTCGATGTAGCGCCGGTAGACGCCTTCGGAGATCGCGGCTGAGCGCCAGGCGTTCAGCGCCATCCAATAGGCGAGCCCGTCGAGGGCCCGGCCCGACGCCGCGGCGTAACGCGCCGCCAGCTCGTCCCGGCGGGGGAAGCCCGCCGCCGCGGCTGGCGGGCCCTCGCCACCGGCCGCCTCGTCGGGCGTCGCCCAGGACCGCAACAGGTAGGACACGTCGGCCATCGGGTCGCCCAGGGTGCTGAGCTCCCAATCGAGGACCGCGAGCGTGGTGCCGTCCGGCGCGTGCAGCGCATTGCCCAGCCGGATGTCGCCGTGGACGATGCACGCCTCGGGCTCGGCCGGACGGTGCTCGACCAACCAGGCGTGCAGTCGCTCCATGGCCGGCAGCTCGCGGGTCTTCGATGCTTCCCACTGCGCTGACCAGCGCCGGAGCTGGCGGTCGAGGTAGCCGCTACGCCGGGCGAAGCCGCCGAGCCCGACCGCGTCGACGTCCACTGCATGGAGCGCGACCAGCGCATCGACCAAGGTCTCGGCGGCTCGACGGCGGGCGGCGTAGGACGGGAGCAGACGCGCCGGTGTCGCCGGCCGTGTGCAGGACCACGCCGTCGACGTAGCTCATCACGTAGAACGGCGCGCCGTTGACCCGGTCGTCCTCACAGAGGCCGCGCATGCGCGGCACAGGCACGGCGGTGTCCTGCAGCGCCGACATGACGCGGTGCTCGCGGGCGACGTCGTGAGCCGTCGCCAGCCCCGTCCCCAGGGGCGGACGCCGCAGGACGTAGCGCGCCCCGCCATTGTCGGTGACCACGTAGGTCAGGCAGGAGTGCCCGCCGACCACCCGCTCGTAGCGCAAGGGCGGTCGAGCCTCGGGCACGTGCTCCCGGAACCACGACTCGGTCGGGCCGGGGTCGATGCCGGCGGGTACCGGCGCGCCGGGCGCCGAGCTCATCGAAGTTGACATTACTGTCGGTTACACTAGTTTCGCCGGGTGTGATGCGGGCGCTGGTCCTCGGGGGCAACCGCTACATCGGGCTGCACCTGGTGTTCGAGCTCGCCCGGCAAGGCGTCGACGTGACGGTCATGAACAGCCACGTCGCGCCCCTCCCGGAGGGCGCACGCCGTCTGCACGGCGACCGGCGCCGGACCGGCGCCCTGCGCGAGGCGCTCGAGCCGCACCGCGACGAGTTCGACATCGTCTATGACAACACCGCCTACCAGGTCGAGGACCTGGTCCCGCTGGTCGAGCTGTTCCGCGGGCGCGTCCAGCAGTTCGTGTTCACCAGCTCGGTGGCGGTCTACAAGCGCAGCTTCGTCCAGCCGGTCAGAGAGCACTTCGCCCGCCACGCCCCGGACGATCCAGACCCGCGCAAGGCCTACGGGGTCGGCAAGGTCAGCTGCGAGGACTACCTCGCGCATCTCCACCGGACGGAGGGCTTCCCCGCCACCTCGCTGCGGGTCACCCACACCGTCGGACCCAAGACGCCGTTGGCGAGCCGGGAGCCGGTGTTCTTCGCCCGCCTGGAGCAAGGGCGGCCCATCCTGGTGCCCGGCGACGGGTTCCCCTTCGTGCACCTTGTCCACGTGCAGGACGTGGCCCGGCTGATGGTGGCCGTGGGCGGCAACGAGCAGGCCATCGGCGAGCAGTACAACGTGGGCGGAGCCGAGATCACCAGCATCCTCGGGTGCGTGCGGCTGATGGCCCGGGCCGTCGGCGTCGAGGCCCAGGTCGTGCACGTCCCGCTGGACATCGCCCGCCAGGCTCGGCCGCCGCTGGTGCACTGGGGCGAGAGCCTGGTGGGCGGGGCGATGGTCTCGATCGACAAGGCGCTGGCCCATCTCGACTGGGAGCCGAGCTTCGGACTGGAGGCCGCCTACCGCGACTCCTACGCATGGTTCGAGGCCGAGGGTCGCGACCGGTTCGAGTTCGACTTCGCCGGCGACGACGCGGTCCTCGCCGAGCTGGCCGACCGCCGGTCGAGGCCCACCGACCGGTGAATTCGGGGGTCTCCTCCCGGTCCGCCAGGTCAGTGCCGCACCGGTGGGCGAGGGACTACTTCGCGAGGCCGATGGCGCTGAGCCAGAGCGTGCCCAGCGTCTCGGCGGCCGCCACGACGTCGTGGGCGCGCTTGCCCGGGCCGTCGCCCTCGACGAACCAGCGCCGGGTGAACTCCTCGAGCATGGCGACCAGCGCGGCCGCGGCGATGCCCGGCGTCGATGTCCGGCCTGGTGTCGGCGGACTCGATGCCCTTGCGCACCCGCTCGATGCGCCGGGCCCGCTCCCGCCGCCGGGTCTCGGCGATCTCGGGATCGAAGTTCGACGCCGCGTGCCACACCTTCGACAGCGTCGAGATGCTCGACGTGGTCGGACAGGTACCAGAAGATCTCGGCCCGGATGCGCTCGCCGAGCTTGCTGGCTCTTCAGGCTCGGCAGCCGCTCGCGGGCGTCGCGTGATCGGCTTCGTCAGCGCCAGCAGGATCTCGCGCCGGCTGCCGAAGTACTCGTAGAACGTGCCGTGCCCGACGCCGGCGGCCTGCACGATGTCGGGGACGCTGGTCTCGTGGTAGCCCTGCTCGGCGAACAGGCGGGCAGCGGCGTCGAGGAGGGCCCGGCGGGTCTCCTCGCCCTTCGGCGTGCGGTCGCCGGGGTTGCGGCTGCTGCGCGGCGTCGCCCGGGCGGCTTGCGCCTTCTTCACCGTCGGCCTCGGCCGTCACGCGACGCGGCAGAGTATGGCTGTCCACGGTCACCACGGACCTTGACAGTGATGTCGGTTTTCCGGATACCGTGTCGTTCGGCCCGAGGGGGACGCCGCCATGCACCAGACCCACAGACTGTCCTGGGACGGCGCCGTCGACGCGGACGGCCACATCCTCGAACCGTCGGACCTCTGGGAGACCTACCTCGAGCCCGAGTACCGCCACCGGGCGCTACGCATCGTCAAGGACGACAACGGGCTCGACGTCCTCGAGATCGACGGCGCCCGGTCCGCAGCTCGCCGCCCGCGGCATGCCCTCGACCCTGGCGGCGATGGGCCACGGGAACCTGGGGGCGATGGCCCGCGACCCCGCGGTCACCTACGACAACCACGCCCCGCCGAGCGCCACCGACGCCAAGGCGCGGCTGGCGCTGCTCGACGCCGAGCACATCGACGCCGCCGTCCTCTACACCACCACCGGCCTGCTGTGGGAGGCCGAGCTGACCGACGTCGAGCTGTCCCAGGCCTACTGCCGCGCCTACAACCGGTGGATCTGCGACTGGTGCTCCGACGGCGAGGGCCGGCTGTCCCCACCGCCCACCTGTCCCTCGGTGATCCCGCCGCCGCCGCCCGGGAGCTGGAGCGGGCCGTCGGCGACGGCGCCCGCGGGGGGTTCGTCGCCCCGTTCACCCACCGCGCGACGCCCGCTCGGCCACCCCGACCACGACCCGGTGTTCGCCGCCGCCCAGGACCTCGACGTGCCCCTGGCCATCCACCCCACCTTCGAGCCGCAATGGACCAAGGGCACCCGCATGGGCGGCTGGGAGAACGTCCGCCAGCTGCGCCTCAGCGCCTCGGTCCAGGCGTCGGACGGGGTGCGCCACCAGTACTCGACGCTGTTCGACTACGGGGTGTTCGACAGGTTCCCCCGGCTGAAGGTGCTGGTCCTCGAGTCGGGCGGCGGGTGGATCGGCTACCTCCTCGACCGCATGGACGCGGTGTTCGGCCACACGCCGATCGGGCAACGGGTGCCGCTGCAGAACCCGCCGTCGTACTACTTCCGGGAGCGGTGCTGGATCAGCTGCGACCCCGACGAGCGGACCATCCCCGCGCTGGCGGAGCGCTTCGGCGCCGACCGGTTCCTCTGGGCGTCGGACTTCCCCCACGCCGATCACACCCCCGAGTACATCCTCGACCTCGACGAGCTCGCGGGCCTGTTCCCCGAGGAGCGACCGGCGCAGGTTCCTGGGCGACAACGCCCGCGAGCTGTTCAAGATCGCGGTCTGGAGATGAGCCCGAGATCCGCAGGCTTCGGGCTGCCGAACTTCTCCACCGACCTGTCAGGGCAGGTGGCGCTGGTGACGGGGGCCAGCTCGGGGCTCGGACGCCGCTTCGCGATCGTGCTGGCGGCGTGTGGGGCGAAGGTGGCGGCGGCCGCTCGCCGCGAGGAGCGGCTGAAGGAACTGGCCGAAGAGATCGTGGCCGCCGGCGGCGCCTGTATCCCGCTGCCGCTCGACGTCACCGACGCGGACCAGATCGGCCCGGCCGTGGACCGAGTCGAGGCCGAGCTGGGTCCCGTGTCGATCCTGGTCAACAACGCGGGGATCCCCGACGCCCAGTACGCCACGAAGATGTCCGTCGCGCTGGTCGACGACGTCATCGGCACCAACCTGCGCGCCCCGTTCCTCCTGTCCTGCGAG
This sequence comes from uncultured Acidimicrobiales bacterium, assembly GCA_963830865.1. Lineage (GTDB taxonomy): Bacteria > Actinomycetota > Acidimicrobiia > Acidimicrobiales > VFJN01 > ZC4RG19. The sequence goes on from CAWHNU010000010.1 coordinate 45,032, forward strand.
GTCGCCCGACGGCTGATCGAACGGCAGGCGCCGGGCCGGATCGTCAACCTCTCGTCGATGGGCGCCCACCACTATGCGGGTGGAGGCGCCGCGCTCTACTCGACGACCAAGGCCGCGGTCGAGCGGATGACCGAGACGCTCGCCGTGGAGTGGGCCAGGTTCGGGATCAACGTCAACGCCATCGCGCCGGCGCGCGTTCAGCTCCGAGATGATGGACGGGATGATCTCGCGGGTCGGTGACATCACCCGGTACTTTCCCCGCCATCGGCTCGGCGACCCGGCGCAGCTCGACAGCACGCTGCTCTACCTCGTGTCCCCGTCCTCCGAGTTCGTGACCGGCATGATCGCCAAGGTCGACGACGGCCAGGAGCCCCGGTAGGGCCCGCTCAGGTCGACGCCGTCCCTGTCGACCGACATCACCGTCGGCAGACTTCGTGTGGCTACCACCTCGTACGGTGGTCTAGCGCCGCAGCGCAGGCGAGTTGCCCTCACCACGCTTCTTGACACATGTGTCGGAAACGGGGTTTCATGCCCGAACGGAGCAGGGGGGCCCGCATGTGTCAGCTGAACGAGATCGCTTCGGGGCGGCAACGCCCGGAGGGTCCCGTGGCGACGCCCGACGGCAGCGTGATCGTCGTCGAGATGCTCGCCCCGCGGCTGGCACGGGTGCTCATCGCCGCGGACATCCAGCCGGGTCGAGCGGCTTCTCCTTCACCACGGCGTACATCCACCGCGTCGAGCACTGGGCGCCGACTCAAACACCGGAACACCTGAACTGGACGACAGCACTCCATCATCCGTGATCTAGGGGGGAAGGGCCATGATCCGACGCATGAGGCCGGGCGATCTCGCTGACCATCGGGGGCGGTGGATGCGGCGCAGGCCATGGCTCGGCGTGCTCGCCGTGCTGGCGCTGGCCGTCAGCGCGTGCGGCGGCAACGACGGCGACGACGACGATGCGTCCGACGACGTCAACCAGAACACCGCCGAGGACGCGGGCGACCCGGTGCAGGGCGGCACCCTGGTCTACGGCCTGGAGGCCGACACCGCCAACGGCTGGGCGCCCTACCGGGCGTCGTACGCCACGAGCGGCTACATCCCCCTGTCCTCGGTGTCCGACTCGCTGTTCGCGGCCAACGACGACGGCGAGATCGTCCCGCTCCTGGCCGAGTCGGTCGACCACAACGAGGACTACACCGAGTGGACGATCACCGTCCGCGACGGCATCACGTTCCACGACGGCACCCCGCTCGACGGCGAGGCGGTCAAGTTCAACATCGAGACCTGCGCCGGCAGCCCGCTGACCGGTGCCGCCTACACGTCGGTCGGGCCCATCACCGCCTCGGGCCAGGCCGTGACCATCGCGACCAAGAACGGTCCGTGGGTCGCGCTGCCCGCCTACTTCGGCTACGGCGCCTGTGGGTACATGATGTCGAAGGACTGGCTGGCGAGCCTGCCCGACGTGCCCCAGCGCAAGGCCGGCGGTCCCTACTACGACGCCGCGCTCGCCGCCACGCCCGCCGACGGCGACCCGGCGGCCCCCGTCGGCCTCGGGGCCTTCAAGTTCGACTCCTACGAGCCCGGCAACGGCAATGTCTTCCGGGCCGTGCGCAACGACGACTACTGGCGCGGCCCCAACGGCATCACCGGTGAGAACCTCCCCTACCTCGACGCCATCGAGGCCGTGGTGGCGGTGGACATCGACAGCCGCGCCAACGCCCTGCGCTCCGGCGAGTTCGACATCATGCACACCGCCAACGTGGAGACGATCGTCGAGCTCCAGGACGACGACAGCCTCGAGACGGTCGTCAGCGACCGCTTCGGCGAGACCAACTACCTCATGCTGAACGTCGCCCAGGGCAACAACCTCATGACCGGTGCCGCTATGGACCCCGCCGGCGCCAACGCCGACAACCCGATGCTCAACCTGCACTGCCGCCGGGCGCTCGCCCACGGCATCGACCTCGAGCGGGTGTCCGAGGAGCGCGGCGGCGGCATCACCACGCCGGCCAACGGTCCCTTCCCGCCCGGGTCGGCGGGTTACCTCGAGGACACCGGCTACCCCGCCTACGACCTCGACGCGGCCCAGTCCGAGATGGACACCTGCCTCGAGGAGCTCGGCACCGACAGCATCGACTTCGAGTTCAACACCACCAACGACCCGTTCAACGTCGAGACCAACACGCTGATCATCTCGATGTGGCAGGAGGCCTTCGGCAACCAGGTCAGCGCCAACATCACGCCCATCGAGCAGGGCCAGTACATCGGCCTCGCCCTGTTGGGGAACTTCGAAGTGTTCGGCTGGCGCAACCACGGCGGGACCGATCCGGACCAGCAGCTGCTGTGGTGGATCAGCGTGGCGTCGGCCCCCATCGGCCAGCAGGCCCTCAACTTCGGGCGCTTCTCCGACGAGGTGATCGACGAGAACCTGATCACCATCCGCACCAACCCCGACGAGGAGGCCCGCACCCAGGCGGCCGAGGCCATCAACGAGCGCTTCGGCGAAGAGGTCTACAACCTGTGGCTGGGCTGGACCATCTGGGGCGTCTCGTCGGCCCCGTACGTCAACGACCAGGTGCTCAACACCCTGCCCGACGGGTCCAAGGGCATCGAGCTGGCCTTCGCGGGTCGCCACCAGGTCAACCAGATCTGGTGCGACGAGGGCCGCTGCGAGTAGCCGATGCCGAGGCTTCGTGCATTCTGGGACGCAGCCCGGCGCAAACCCGGCCTGACCACCACCGCGGGGGCGCTCGTCGTCCTCGTCGGTGGATGGTTGGTCGGGCTGCCCATGCTGCTGGCCTTCCTCGGAGCCTTCGCCCTGGTCGTCGTGGGCGCCAGCGTCGTCAACGGCCGCTATGTCCGGCGGCGGCTGCTGATCCTGGTGCCCACGCTCGTCCTGATCACCGCGTTCACCTTCTACCTCGAGAACAGCCGGGGCGACGCGCGCGACCTGGCCTTCAACATCCTCGGGCCCGGCGGCACCGAGGAAGGGGTGGACGCCATCGTCGAGGAGTTCCACCTCGACGAGCCCATGCACACCCGCTACCTGCTCTGGCTGAGCGACGCGGTGCGCGGCGACCTCGGACGGTCGGCGATCCAGGGGCAGCCGGTGTCCGATGTGATCGCCAACGCCGCGCCGACCTCCCTGCAACTGATGCTGTACGCGCAGGTGCTGGCGCTGTCCGTCGCCGTGCCGGCCGGCGTCTACGCGGCCTACAAGGCCAACCGCCGCGGCGACCGCGTCACCAGCACGATGGCGCTCGCGGCCCTGTCCATACCGAACTTCGTGCTCGCCGTGGTGCTGATCCTGTTCTTCGCCCTGGGTGGGATCAGGACGGGCGACACGAGCCTCGGCAGCGAGTGGCTCCCGGCGGCCCGCTACGTGCCGTTCGGGCAGGATCCCGTCGAGCACTTCCGCCACATGGTTCTGCCGGCCATCGCCCTCGCCCTCGGCCAGGCGGCGGGCTACATGCGGATCCTGCGCTCGGACATGATCGGCACGCTGCAGGAGAACTTCATCACCACGGCCAAGGCCAAGGGGGTCAGCGATCGGCGCATCCTGTGGTTCCATGCCCTCCGGCCGTCCTCGTTCACCCTGCTCACGGTGTTCGGGGTCAACACGGCCACGCTGGTCGGCGGGGCGCTGATCATCGAGACGCTGTTCACGCTGCCGGGCCTCGGCACCGTGCTGGGCACCGCCATCTTCCAGAAGGACTTCCTGGTCGTGCAGGGGGTCGTGCTGGTCGTCGCGGTCGGGTTCGTGCTGGTGAACTTCCTGGTCGACCTGCTCTACGCCGTCCTCGACCCGAGGGTCCGCCATGTCCGGGCTTGAGACCGCGGTGGTCCCCGCTTCCAGCGAGCGGGTCACGCTCAACGTCGATCCCGAGGCGGCGATCCTCGCCGAGGCGGAGGAGGTCTATCAGGCTCGCAAGCTCGGGTTCTGGTTCTGGGCCTCCGTGGTCTGGCTGGTGTTCCTGGTGCTCTCCGCTGTGTTCGCCGACCTCCTACCGCTGAAGGACCCCACCGCCACCTTCCGGGGGGTCAGCCGCGACGGCCCCTCGGCTGCGCACTGGTTCGGCGCGGACAACATCGGCCACGACGTGTTCAGCCGCACCCTCTACGGGGCCCGCCGCTCGCTGGCGGTCGCCACGGTCGCGACCCTGGTCGGCTTCACCGTCGGCGGCGTCATCGGGCTCGTCTCGGGTTTCTACCGGAAGACGCTCGACGACGCGATCGTGGCCGTCCTCGACATCATGCTGGCCATCCCCGGGCTCGTCCTGGCCCTGGCGCTGGTGGCGTTCTTCGCGGCGCCCGGCTCGGCCTCGCCCACCCGCCAGACCATGTGGGCCACGTTCGCCTTGTCGATCCTGGCGGTGCCGACCATCGCACGCGTGGCGAGGGCGCAGACCATGGTGTGGGCCGACCGCGACTTCGTGCTCGCGTCCCGGACGCTCGGGACGCGCAACCTGCGGATCATCGTCCGCGAGGTGCTGCCCAACATCCTGCCGGCGATGGTCTCGATCGCCTTCATCGGCCTCGCGGCGCTGATCGTCGTCGAGGCCGCCCTGGCCTTCTTCGGCGTCGGCGATGTCAGCGGCGTGAGCTGGGGGATCATGATCCAGAACGGGCGCTCCCAGGTCGACCGGGCGCCGCACATGGTGCTGTTCCCGGCGCTGTTCATGTTCATGACCATCCTCTCCCTCAACTTCGTGGGCGATCAGGTGCGCACGCGCTTCGACGTTAGGGAGAGCGGCATCTGATGGCGGGCTCGGGCACCGCGCACCTGCGGGACGGCCAAGCCGACCTCGTCCTCCAGGTGGAGCACCTGGTGGTCGAGTTCCCGGTGGGCCGCATCGGGACCGTCCACACGGTCAGCGACGTCAGCTTCGACCTCGCCGACGGCGAGACGCTCGGCATCGTCGGCGAGTCCGGTTGCGGGAAGTCCACCACCGCCAAGGCCATCATGCGGGTCCCGCCCCCCACGTCGGGCCGGATCCGGCTCGACGGGGTCGACCTCGCCACGCTGAGCGCCGAGCAGATGCGCGACGTGCGCAGCCGGCTGCAGATGATCTTCCAGGATGCGATCTCGTCACTGAACCCGCGGCGGCGGATCCGCGACGTGGTGGCCGAGCCGTTGGTGATCCAGTGGTTGGAGTCGCACCGGCGCTCCCCGGTGATCCGGCTCTGGGAGCGCTACGTGCCCCGGATGCTGCGGCTGTGGGGCCACCCGCTGATCCGTCGCATCGCCTTTCCGCTGCTGGTGGCGTTCTTCGTCGGCTTGGTGCTCTGGGTGGCCGGCAGCGCCACCGGCACCGAGCAGCCTGACGGCACCCGCGACGGCGGCATCGTGCAGGCCGTGGGCACGGTGGTGATGGTCGCCTCGCTGGTCGGGCTGGCCCCCCTCGTCGCCCTGTTCGTCGTGACGGCCGCGGTGTGGCTCGTGCTGACGGTCCTGCTGCCGCTCGCGTCGCTGCCGCGCACCTACCGCATCTGGCGTGAGCGGAAGGCGTTCTGGCAGGGGGCCGAGGTCCAGGTCCGGCAGGTGCTGGAGGATGTGGGCATCGACGCCGACCTGGCCATGGAGCGGCGACCCCACGAGTTCTCGGGCGGCCAGGCCCAGCGCATCTCCATCGCGCGGGCGCTGATCCTCGACCCCAAGGTGGTCATCTGCGACGAGCCGGTCTCGGCCCTGGACGTCTCCGTGCAGGCTCAGGTGCTGAACCTGCTGGAGGAGCTCAAGGAGAAGTACGGGCTCTCCCTGATCTTCATCGCCCACGATCTCGCGGTCGTGAAGAACATCGCCGATCGGGTGGTGGTGATGTACCTCGGCAAGGTGTGCGAGGTGGGTCAGCCCGACGAGCTGTTCGCCCGTCCCCGCCATCCGTACACCGGGATCCTCATGAGCGCGATCCCCGTGATCGACCCCGCCGTCGACCCTCGGGCCGCGCCCACGATCGCCGGGGAGCCGCCCTCACCGATCTTCCCGCCGTCGGGCTGCCGGTTCCGTACCCGGTGCCCCAACGCCTCCGAGCGCTGTGCCGAGGAGGAGCCCGAGATCCGGGAGATCGCTCCCGGCCAGTTCGTCGCCTGCCACCATCCTGTCGGCGTCCCCGAAGACCGCGTCGCCGACACGCCGGTGATGGTCGGCTGACCGGCTGCGGCGTCAGCCCACGGGCTCCTGGCCGTCGACCGGCGGCTGCTTCGTGACCGCGACAGGAACCGGGACGGCGTCCGCCGGCGTGGTCGGAGCCGGCCGGTGGGCGCCCAACGGGTGGAAGCAGGCGAAGCGGTGGCCGAACTCGGCGCCTTCCCGGAGGATCGGGGCCTCCTGGCGGCAGTCGTCCTGCGCATAGGGGCATCGGACACTGAACGCACAACCCGGCGGCGGGTTGATCAGGTCGGGCGGTCGGCCGCCGATGACCTCGAGACGGGTGTGGCTCGGGTTCTCTACCCGGGGGATCGAGCGCAGCAGTGCCTCGGTGTACGGGTGCTGCATGCGCGAGAACAGCACGGAGGTGGGCGCCTGCTCGACGATCCGCCCGCCGTACATGACGGCGATCTCGTCGGTCCGGCCGGCGACCACCCCGAGGTCGTGGGTCACCAGCACCATGGCCATGTAGCGGTCGGCCTGGTTGTCCTGCAGCAGGTTCAGGATCTGGGCCTGCACGGTGACGTCGAGCGCCGTCGTCGGCTCGTCGGCGAACAGCAGCTTCGGCCCGCACGCCAGCGCCAGCGCGATCATCACCCGCTGCCGCATGCCGCCCGAGAGCAGGTGGGGGTACTCCTCGAACCGCTGCTCGGGCTCCGGGATGCCGACCGAACGCAGCAGGGCGATCGCCGTGAGCCGAGCTTCCTTCCGGCTCATCCCCACCTGTAGCCGCAGCGACTCGGTGATCTGCTTGCCGATCGTCATGACCGGGTTGAGCGAGCTCAGCGGGTCCTGGAAGACCATGGCGATCTCGGTACCGAGCAGCTCGCGCATCGCGCCGTCGTCCAGTCCGACCAGCTCGCGACCCATGAACTTCACGCTGCCGGAACGACGGACGTTGATCTTCGGCAACAGGTTCATGATCGACCGGGCCAGGATCGTCTTGCCTGACCCCGACTCGCCCACCACGCCCAGCGTCTTGCCGCGCTCGAGCGTGAAGCTGACGCCGTCCACGGCCTTGACCCGGCCTCGCGGCGTGAGGAAGTGGGTCTTCAGGTCCTGGACATCGAGCAACACGCCCGTCGCCGACGGTCGTTCCACGGCCAGCTGTGCCTCGAGGCTCACCGAGACCCTCCTCCCCCTGATGTCCCACGATCCTAACCGACACCGATGTCGGAAAGTCGGTCTCCGCGGCCGGTGCTTCTCCGACCGCGCGTCGACCTTGCTTCACCCGCGACGCCGGTGGCGGGACTCCACGCGGATCTTGAGGCGGCCGAGGCTCTCGTCGAAGAGCGGGAGAAACGTCGACAGCCACTGGTGGTGGATCGCCGCGAGCGGGGCGGGGTCGAGCCGGTAGTGCCACTCCCGTCCCACCTGCTCTGCGATCACGAGGTTTGCCTCGCGGAGTATCCGGAGGTGCTTCGACACGGATGGACGGCTGATCGCCGGGAACTCCGCGGCGAGCTGGCCGGCCGTGAGCGTGGGCTGGTCGCGCAACAGCTCCAGCACCCGGCGCCGAGTCGGGTCGCCGAGGGCGTGGAACGCGGCGTCAGGCGGCGATGAGATCGCGGAGGGCATGGACCTGCCGGACGGTCCAGCCGTCCTCGTAACCGGCGAGGTGGTCGGCGATGCTCCCGCCGAGGCGCTCGTAGCCGTGGTGGAACAGCTCGACGAGGGTGCCGCCGTCGAGTGGGGTCAGCCGGATGGTGACCTGCGTCGGCCCTTCGTCGTCGGAGCCGACCCACATCTGCTCGAAGGTGATCTCTGCGCCCGGCTCGTAGCTGAGCACCTGGCCACGGAAGCGCTCGAGCTTGCCGTCGAGGGTGACCGTCGTCTCGACGATGCCGCCGACGCGCGGCTCGTACTGGGTGAGCGTGTGGCCGGTGCCGTACCAGGCGCGCATGCCGTCGAAGGTCGTGAACTCGTTCCACACGACGTCGGGTGGGGCGTCGATCCAGGCGCACCGCCGGACGTGGTACGGACTGATCTGTGTAGGCAAGTCGTCCTCCAGTCGCGTAGCCATCTAGCTACATGTAGCCATTTGGTAACACGTTGTGAGAGGGAAGCACAAGGCCACCGGGGGGGTTGCGCCGCCACTATTCAGTGTTACTATGTACCAGTAGTCAGTAACGCTGAGTAGTCCGAGGAGGTGGTCCGTGGGCAAGCAGATGACGGAGATGCTCAAGGGCACGCTGGAGGGCATCGTCCTCGCGATCCTGTCCGTGCGGCCCGCGTACGGCTACGAGATCACGGCACGGTTGCGGGAGCAGGGCTTCTCCGACATCGCCGAAGGCACCGTCTACGCCCTGCTCGTCAGGATCGAGCAGCGCGGCCTCGTCGACGTGGAGAAGATCCCGTCCGAGAAGGGGCCGCCGCGCAAGGTGTATTCCCTCAACGCTCAGGGACGGGAATACCTCGAAGAGTTCTGGAGGACGTGGAGCTTCCTCACCGAACGGCTCGAACAGCTCCACGAAGGAGGCAGATGACCATGTTCATCTCAAAGTTCATCTCAAAGGTGGTCGGCGACAAGCGGCGGTGGCGGCAGTACAAGGCGCGCACGCAGACAGCTTCCCGAGAACTATCGCACGGCGGTCGAAGCGCTCGAGCGGTACCTGATGTACTTCGGGCGGGCCGACGGCGACGGCGCGGCTTCGATGTTCGAGGACCTTGCCGATCTGTTCGAGCAGAGCGCGGCGGACGGAACCCCGATCCGCGAGATCGTCGGGGAAGACCCCGTGGAGTTCGTCGAGGCGTTCGTTCAGAACTACCCGGAGGGTCAGTGGATCAGCCGGGAGCGGGAACGGCTGACCAGCGCCATCGACCGCGCCGCCGGCGAAGACACCGGAAAAGAAGAGAGGGCAGCTCTGATGGCGACACAGCCAGCCCAGGCGATCCACGTGCAGGGCCTGGAGAAGTCGTACAAGCAGCTGGAGGTGCTGCGCGGCGTGGACTTCGACGTGGCGCGGGGCAGCATTTTCGCCCTGCTCGGCTCGAACGGGGCGGGCAAGACCACGGTCGTGAAAATCCTGTCCACGCTGCTCAAGGCCGACGCGGGGACGGCCAGCGTCAACGGCTTCGATGTCGCCACGCAGGCTGCGGACGTGCGGGAGTCCATCAGCCTCACCGGACAGTTCGCGGCCGTCGACGAGATCCTCAGCGGGCGGGAGAACCTCGTGCTGGTCGCCCGGTTGCGGCACCTCAAGGACCCGGGCACGATCGCGGATGACCTGCTCGAACGTTTCTCGCTGACCGACGCGGCCGCGCGGAAGGTGTCGACGTATTCGGGTGGCATGCGCCGCCGCCTCGACATCGCGATGAGCCTCATCGGGAATCCGCCGGTCATCTTCCTCGACGAGCCGACGGCCGGGCTCGACCCCCAGGCGCGCATCGAGGTGTGGCAGGCCGTCAAGGAGCTCGCCGAGCACGGCACGACGGTGCTGCTCACGACGCAGTATCTGGACGAGGCCGAACAGCTCGCCGACCGGATCGCGATCCTCCACGAGGGTCGGATCATCGTGAACGGCACCCTCACCGAGCTCAAGCAGCTGCTCCCGCCCGCCAAGGTCGAATACGTCGAGAAGCAGCCGACCCTCGAGGACGTCTTCCTCGCCATCGTCGGTGACGACGGCAAGGACGGCGACGCTGGCAATGACCGAGCGTCGGCACGGACGAGTAAGGAACAACGATGACCAAGCATTTCTTCGGCGACACCGCCGTCCTGCTGGGACGATCCCTGCGCCACATCACGCGCAGCCTGGACACCATCATCACGACCACGATCATGCCGATCGCCTTCATGCTGCTGTTCGTCTACGTGTTCGGCGGCGCGATCAACTCAGGGTCGGATTCATATGTGAACTACCTGCTGCCCGGCATTCTGCTCATCACGATTGCTTCGGGCATCTCCTACACCGCATTCCGGCTCTTCCTGGATATGAAGAGCGGCATCTTCGAGCGATTCCAGTCCATGCCGATCGCACGGTCGTCCGTGCTGTGGGCGCACGTGCTGACCTCGCTGGTCGCCAATCTGATCTCGCTCGTGGTCGTCGTGCTCGTCGCCCTTCTCATGGGCTTCCGCTCGGGGGCGGGAGTGCTGGCGTGGCTCGAGGTCGCCGGCATCCTGATCCTGTTCACCCTGGCATTGACGTGGATCGCCGTGATCCCCGGTCTCTCCGCGAAGACCGCGGACGGCGCGAGCGCGTTCTCCTACCCGCTCATCTTCCTGCCGTTCATCAGCTCGGCATTCGTGCCCACCGACACCATGCCCGGCCCGGTGCGCGCCTTTGCCGAGCACCAGCCGGTGACGACCATCGTCAACGCGATCCGCGACCTGTTCACACAGCAACCGGTCGGCACCGACATCTGGATCGCCCTGGCCTGGTGTGTCGGCATCCTCGTCGTCGCGCACAGCTTCGCCATGGCCACTTACCGCCGCAAGATCTCCTCGTAGAGCGGAGATACCTGGTCACGCAGAAGGCCCGAGCCAGAGCGGCTCGGGCCTTCGTGTGGTACCCCCTGGGACTCGAACCCAGGGCCTGCGGATTATGAGACCCCTTCCGGTCATGCGGCCCCATCATCCGACGGCGCCACTGCGCACGTGAGCGTCAGACGCGTGACGACGGGCCGGCCGTCCTGCCAGGTGAGGGCGGCGAAGTGAAGGCTGCGGGCGCCGCCCTGGTCGTAGCCGACGACGCCGCCGGTCCAGGCGTGGTAGGCCAGCCACTGCTCGTGGGCCGGCCCCGAGACGACGCACGCGCCGCCGGGGCCGTCCTCGCCGGGGCCGGTGGCGACGAGCGGGGCGTCGACCGTCACCTTCGTGCAGGGGCCGAGGGGCGAGCCGCAGGTGGCGTAGCCGACGGCGTACCCGCGCGACTCCCACCAGCCCCCGGAGTAGAGCAGCGCATACGACCCGCCGGTGCCGACCATGGCCGGGTTCTCGATGAGCGGCTCCTCCCACGGTGCGCCCGAGGAGAGCAGAGCGGCCGCTTGGCCGGTGAGGGCGAGGCCGTCGGGCCCGAGGGTCTGGGCGAACAGGGTGCTGGCCAGGCCGACGGCGTTACCGTCCGCCTTCCAGAGCAGGTAGGCGGTGCCGTCGACGTCGACGAAGGGATGGGGGTCGATCGACCCGCCGAGCTCGGTCTGGCAGACGAGCGGCTCGGTGGCGGTGGATGCGAAGGGCCCGTCGGCCGTCGCGCTGGCGGCCACGCCGATGCACTGGCGTCCCGACCGGTTGTCGAGCGCTGCGAAGTAGAGCAGGTACTGCTGGCCGAGCCGCACGACTCCGGGGGCCCAGGTCCGCCCCCAAGCGGCCCACGCGGGCAGTTGGGGGAGCGCGTCGGCCGGCGGCGACCAGTTGCTGAGGTCCGGGCTGGTGGCCACCGGCACGTTGTGGAACCCGACCTGGGTGCTGTAGAGGAGGTAGCGATCGCCGTCGGCGAGGACGAAGGGGTCGGGGGCGTCGCGCCCGTCGGGCGGCGGCGCGGGGACGAGCGGCTGGGGCCGGGTCACATGTATGGCTGTGCGGCCGCGACCGCGCCTCGAGCTCGCGGTCGGGGTCGACCGCTGGAGCGGTCATCGGGCCGGGGTCGGAGGTCGCGGCCGCCGTAGGCACCACGGCGGTGCGGGCCGGCAGGCTCAGCCCGGCGGCGAGCACGACCGACGCCAGGCCGAGGCGAGCCAGCCGGTGACCCGCGGGGGAACCCGACCTGTCGGGATGATTGGGAGCGCGCGCGACCACGGGCCGAGCCATCGGACGAACCTCCAGGGGAAGGGGGAGGCGGCCCGTCGCCTGAGCGGCGGGCCTCGTTGCCTGGACGTCCTCACGTTGTGGGGGCCGGTTCGACCGGGCCGCGACGGCCGCTCGACGGCGACGCGATAAGTCGCGGACTACGGCTCGTGGTCGGGACTACCCTGCGCGGTGGCGACGCAGGGTTAGGGCAGGGTGTGGCGATGGAGTTTCGGATCCTTGGCCCGTTCGAGGTCACTGGTAGGGCCGGATGCCTCGAGTTGCGGGGCGCGAAGCGGCGGAGCCTGCTGGCGTACCTGGTGACCCACCGCGGCCAGGCGATCAGCGCCGACCGCCTGGTGGACGAGCTGTGGCGCGACGGTGGCTCCGGTGCGGTCCGCACCGTGCAGACCTACGTATCCCAGCTGCGCAAGCTGCTCGACGGCGACGATGTGCGCCTCGACACCCGATCCGGGGGCTACGTGCTCGAGGTCGACCCGGCGGCGGTAGACGCCAGCCGCTTCGATCGGGCGGTGACGGCGTCCGGCACCGAGGCCGACCCCGCTCGCCGCCTCGCACTGCTCGACGAGGCGCTCGAGTTGTGGCGGGGCGCGCCCTTGGGGGAGTTCGAGGGCGCGTGGGCGGACCGCGAGGCGACATGGCTCGAGGCCCTGCACCTCCAGGCGCTGCAGCGCCGCTGCGACGTCCTCATCGATCTCGGACGGGCGGGGGAGGCGGCTGGCGAGCTGGAGGCCCTGGTCCGCACCCATCCCCTCGACGAACGGTTCTGGGCGCTCCTCATGCTGGCGCTGTACCGCAGTGGCCGGCAGGCCGATGCCATCCGGGCCTACCAGCAGGTGCGGCTCCTGCTCCTCGAGGGGCTGGGCATCGAGCCCGGCGAGGAGCTCGTCGACCTCGAGCACCGCATCCTCGCCCACGATCCGGCCCTCGCTGGTCTCCCTGAGCCCACTCCGCGAACGTCCGCGGCCGCCCCTGGCCCCGACCAGCAGCGGCGCTCGGTGGTCACCCTCCTCTTCACTGACATCGAGGGGAGCACGCGCCTGTGGGCGGACTTCCCGGACGAGATGCCGGGTGCGCTCGAGCACCACGATGCCCTCCTCGACGAGTCGGTGGCGAGGCATGGCGGCAGGGTGGTGAAGCGGACGGGCGACGGCGTGGACGCCGCGTTCTTCGACACGAGCGCCGCGCTGCGGGCCGCCGTCGACGCCCAGCTCGCGCTGGGCGGGACGGCGTGGCCGACCTCACCACCGGTGCGCGCCAGGATGGCGATCCACCTCGGGCCGGTCCTCGAGCGCGACGGGGACTATTTCGGCATGCCCCCCAACATGGCTGCTCGGTTGCGGGATGCAGGTCACGGAGGTCAGACCCTGCTGTCGGATGCCGCGGTCCGGGAGATCGAGGATCAGCTGCCGGACGACGTGAGGCTCGCATCGCTCGGTGTGCATCGATTGCGGGGAATTCCCGGCGAGCACCGCATCTACCAGGTGCTCCACCCCGACCTGCCCCAGCGCTTCCCCCCGCTCCGCACTCTGGATCCCGCCGCCGCGGTGGCGGTGCCCGCCACCAGCTTCTGCGGACGAGACGAGGAGCTCGCCACGCTGAGCACCCTGGTGGAGCGGCCTGGAACGGTGACGCTCGTCGGGCCTGGCGGCGTGGGTAAGACGAGGCTCGCGGTCGAGGTGGCCGCCGAGGCGGGTCACCGCTACCGGGACGGCGTACGGATGGTCGACCTCGCGCCGATCGGCGCCGAGGCGGTGCCCGCCGCGATGGCGGCCGCGCTGGGGCTGGTCCGGCGAGGGCGGCGTTCGTTCCGCGAGCGCATCCTCGACTGGTTGAGCAGGCACCACACGCTCCTGGTGGTCGACAACTGCGAGCACGTGCTCGACGTCGTGAGCCCGTTGGTGCGCCAGGTGGGCGAGACGAGCCCTAAGGTGACGGTGCTGTGCACGAGCCGGCAACCCCTCGGGTTCCTCGGCGAGGTTGTCTTCCCGGTCGAGCCACTGGGCCTACCGTCATCCGACGATGCCGGCGATCTCGACAGCGCCCCGGCGGTGCGCCTGTTCGTAGATCGGGCTGCCGCAGCACGACTCGGCCACGAGATCGAACCCGACCAGCTCAAGGTGGTCGCGCAGATTTGCCGACGCCTCGACGGCATCCCGCTGGCGGTGGAACTGGCCGCCGCACGGGCCCGATCCATCGGCCTCCACGATCTGTTGGCCCACATCCGTTCCACGTCGCCGCTGCTCGCCATGCCGGTGCCGGATCATCCGCGGCACCGCACCCTCATGACCACGATCGCATGGTCGTATGACCTGCTCTCCCCGGGGAGCCGAGCGCTGTTCGACCGGCTGTCGGTGTTCTCGGGGTCGTGGACGGTGGAGGCGGCGCACACCGTGTGCGCCGACGACGTGGGCGTGGAGGACGTGCTCGCCGGCCTCGCCGACCTCGTGGATCGGTCGATGATCGTCGCCGAGCACCGGCAGCAGGAGACGCGGTACCGCATGCTGTCGACGCTGCGCGAGTTCGCGGCCGACCGTCTGGCCGGCTCGGCCGACACGGCCGAGCGACGAGCCCGGCACGCCCACTTCTACGCCGACCTCGCTGGGGCGGCCGAGCCCGGCCTGCGTACGGCCGAGGAAGCCACCTGGGTGACGCGGCTGAACGCCGACTTCGACAACATGCGTGCTGCCCACCTGTGGGCGATGGAGAACGCCGACGTCGACCTCGACGCCCGGCTACTGGTGGCGTTGTGGGAGTACGGGCTGCAGCGGCTGTCTGCCGAGTACTTCCGCTGGGTCGAGGAGGCCTTCGAGAACCTCCGGTTCGACGACCATCCACTCGCCGCCGACCTGGCTGGCGTCGCCGCGCTCGGCGCATGGCAGAGAGGCGACCTCGGACAATGCATGCGCTCGTGCCAGGCGGCCTTCGCCGCGGAGCAGCGGAGCGGTTCCGGCGCGAAACTCCCGGCACGCTTGGCGATCGTGGTCGCGGCCGCCTACTCCCCTCCTGCCGGCGACCCCGAGCTGGCCCCCATCGTCGCCGAGGCACCCAGTCGCTTCCTCGAGATCGTCGCATGGAGCCGGGGGTTGGACGACCCGTACTGGCTCGTCTACAGCCTGGCCAACGGGGCTCACGGGATGGTCCTGGCGGGAGATCTCGACCGTGCGACGAAGCTGGCAGGCCGAGCGCTCGCGGCGGCACGGGAATCAGGATGCCCCACGTCGATCGCGTGGGCGCTGTACGCGATGGCGACAAGCACGGCCGAGCAGGCCAACATGGAACGCTCCGAGGCCCTGCTCGAGGAGTGCGTTCGCCTCGCCCGAAGCGTCGACAGCCGGCTCGTGCTCGGACTGTCGACGTCGCTGCTCGCCACTCTTCGGCGCCGGCTCGGGCGTCCGCTGCAGGCCATCCCGCTCCTGTTGGACCTCCTCGACCACTGGGACCGCCTCGGTGTGCCTCCTCAGTTGTGGCACACGGTCCGCGAGTCCGCGATGTGCCTCGGACTTCTCGGCGCGGACGAGACGGCCGTTCGCCTGCTCGCCGCCGTGGACCAGGCCAAGCTCGTCATGCCGCTGCTTCCGACCGATCGTGCCTTCCCCGATCGCGCATGGGTGACCGGGCTCGGCGATCAGCTCCGCGACCGGCTCGGCGACGCCACCTACGGGGCGGCGAGGATCACCGGTGCGGACCTCAACAGAGAGGAAGCCACAGCGCTCGCCGGTCGCTGCATGGGAGAGATCTGGGACCGGTCGCCCCACCCTCCCTGAGACTCATCGACCACTTGGCCGTTCGGCCTCGGCCCGGCGCAACGACCTCGGTGGTCGCACCTCCGAACCCGTCTGGATGCCCCACTGTCCGGCGATCGGCCGGGCGATCGTGACACCGCGATCGTTTCCTCGCGATTGGGCCACGAAGGCGCGCAGCGCGTACCGCGTGACGACCGCTGAGATCGGCCTGAAGGTGGCCCGACCGACGAGGCTCGATGGCGCTCGCCGGGCGATGCCCTCCAGCACGCCGCTGTGGCGGATGATCAGCTCGGCGTAGCCGCCCCTCCCGACGTCGAGCTCGTCGGCACACGTGTCGCCGATGAAGTAGCGCACGATGAATTCGGGCGCGCCCTGCAATGGCCTCGGCAATGGATAGCTGAGCTCCTGCACGAGCGTCTTGGCGAGACGCCGACCCTGCTCCGTCGGGCCCTGGAGTCTTATGGCGAGCTGGCGGTACAAGGAGTCCATCTCCTCGACACTGAGCGGAAGGACGTTGTTGGCAGGCCAGGCGGATGGCTGGCTTCCCCCGATCCCGCCGAGCGTCTGTGCGTCACCGATGCCGAGGTGCCACGCCACGACGTTCCACAGGTGGTAGAAGGCCTCCTTGTCGCGCTCATTGATGGGGACGGCCAGCTTCTCCAGGGCGGCGAACGTCACGGTCGTGAACGTGCCGAGCGTGGCCAGGAGGTCCTCCTGGTTGAGCGGCTGGCTCGTGACCTGCGGGGCTTGGGGGACGGCTTCGGCGGCGGCTTCCGAGCCTTCGGCGTCGGCCCCCATGAACGCGGCGTCCTCTTCCGTGGCCTCGGCCGGATCCCCTTCGGCGGCCCCAACGGCAGGCAGTGATGACGGCTTGTCCTCACCGATCGCCAACATCCGGACCTCCCACCGCGTGGGTTCCTGCGTCGACGACCTTGCGATACCGGCGTTCGGGCCCTCGGACTCCATGCCAGGGAACAGGAGCTCGCGGCCGAGCGTGTCGTCCGGCCCTTTCAACAGCCATCTGACGGCGGCGTGCGTCAGCCGGACGCGGCGAATGGCCACGGCTCCGAACTCGCCGGCCGACAGGCTCGTCGAGTCGTCGAGCCTCAGCAGGTAGGGCGCAGGAGACATGACGTTGATCAGGAACTGACCGGTCTCCTGGATCCGTCGCGACCAGTTACTGACGAGCTCTCCCGTCATGTCGAGCGCCTGTACGCCGCGGCGTCCCAGGTAGGCCTCGGGAAGCGCGGCGTGGAACAGCGCGGTGATGATGGCGACGCCATGCTCCCCGAAGAAGTCCTGCGCATGCCGCACCAGGCCCTTGTCCATGACGCCGTTTATCGCGGCACCATCGAGGACGAAGCGCTTGACCTCCGGATGCACCTCTGGATCGTTCGTGTCCCTCCGCACCTCGCGCAGGAGCTCCGGGAACATTGTCGGTCTGGTTCTCTCCGTCTCGTCGCTTCTCGTCCTGTTCCTAACCTCGTCGGCGAGCGCTTCGATCACGGCATCGGCTGGCGCATCGGCGAGAGCGGCGAGCTTGGTCAGCTCGGTGTCAGGCCATGGGGTCTCGGTCATTGACGACCTCCCATCACGTTGCCCAGCCGCTCGCGGGTCGCGTCTGACAGGTTGTCGACGCGGCCCAGTCCTCCGGCAGGCGGCCGAATGGCCGAACGAATGGACCTCGGCGGGTCGTACAGGGCGCTGACCTGCTGGCGCGACCGGAACAGGTTGGCGACGTAGTTGAGCCGCTCGCCGTAGCGCAGCCAATTGTCGACGGCCGTGCGGGCGCCGTGACCTGCAGATCGGTCATAACGCTGCCAGCAAGACCACGTGGCGGCGTCGTCCACCGTCTGCAGGTCGTACGGGAAGAAGTAGCCGGGCCCGTAACGGTTGCGATCGGCCTCCGGCTGACGATCGCGCAACGCGATGTTGGCGGGTGGCGGAAGAGGAAGGTCGCGCCCGAAGCCCAGCTCCTCGGTGCCGATCACCACCGAGAACACTTGTCTCGTGGCCGCGATCTCGAACGCCTCGTCGACGATCGCCCCGGTCCTGGCAGAAGCCTCGTACACCCGCCGCCCCACCCGTGCCATCAGGCTGTCCTGTCCCAGGAGCCGGCTCCAGATCATCGCCCGAACGGCGTCGGGAACGTAAGCGAGGTTCCGTTCGAGGACCGGTTGGACCCTCGTCTGAACGTAGGCCTCGAACCTGAGGTTGCCCAGCAGGATCAACTCTGCCCGTCGCTTGCGAAGGCGCGGGTCGTTCCCGGTGGCCCACTCAGACAGACCTTCCTGAAGCACCTCGAAGTACGGCCGCACAGCAGCTCGTAGCACCATGACAGCGCCCGAGTCGATCTCTTCCGACGTATCCGAGCTGTGGCGTCGCTCGTTGACCTTCTTCCGGATCTCCTCAAGTCGCGCGGTGCACACGCTCCACAATTGGTCCCAGTCGACCGGTGAGTAGTTGCGATTCTGCTGGTGGGGCGGAAGCTCCGCCTCGAGGGTGGCCTGAAGCATCGCCCGGAGGACTGTGCAGACCTCCTCGTAGACCAACGATGCGCCACGGGCCAGGTTGCGAGCGACCACATCCTCGTCACCCAGCACGAACTGGGCGGCGGACCGGTAGAGGCCGCGTAGGGGTCGGCGG
The DNA here is from genome assembly GCA_963830865.1 of uncultured Acidimicrobiales bacterium. Lineage (GTDB taxonomy): Bacteria > Actinomycetota > Acidimicrobiia > Acidimicrobiales > VFJN01 > ZC4RG19. The sequence goes on from CAWHNU010000010.1 coordinate 63,318, forward strand.
AACCCGAAGGGGGGTCGTGGATCCGGCTCGCCCGGCTTGACCCGACGACGAACCACCTCGGGGTGGATGCTTTCCGCGGCCCACGCGGCGAACGTCGGGAACGTCGCGTTCTCCGGTATCCCGTTGTCGCCGTGCAGCCACAGCCCGAGGACGTTCGAGAACTCGAAGTAGCCCGCCAGTACGTCCTCGTATGCCGCCGTGGGCTTGCTGCGCCCCAGTCTCGGCGACCGCGTGGATCTTCTCCGGCGTCGGTGCGGCGGCGAGCGCCTTTACGAACGACTTCATGCCACTGCCGGGTCGGGACGGCGCGGGATCACACCGTCCTCAACGGACACTGATCTTCTGGAAGTCACCATCGCCCGCCTCCTTCTCCGTCGATCGTTCCTCGGGATCGCTCTCGGACCGTGCCTCGAGGTCGGCCACGACCAGCTCGAGCGCGTCGACCAACCGGCGCGCGGAGTGCAGTGTCTCCCGCAGGCGCCGGTAGACCTCGGCTGCCGGCGAGGTGGGCCCCGCCGCTCCCGGCTCCGTCCGGTCGAGCGCCGCGCGGACGTCGTAGACCATCTCGACCAGCGGGTGGGCCGGCGGGCGACTCGGATCCCTCATGATCCCGAGAACTCCACCTCGAGCTGGCCATTGAGCACCCGGGCGTCGGTCGCAGTCCGACCGCGCAGGTGGGCAGGCAGAGGGAGCGACCGGCGGTACGGGCCGATGGTGACGTGGATCACCGGCCCGGATCGAGACAGCTCGACGTCGTCACCGGTGACCCCCGGGAGCCGCAGCGTGAGCACGTTCGAGTCCGACCTCGATGCCCCGCACGCCGCCGGGGATGGGGCCGGCGGCCACTCCATGGGGTCGTGCCGTCCGTAGAGGTCGGCACCGAAGGCCCTCAGCTCATCGATGCCTGTTACCTCACCCGGCCGGATCGGCGCCCGGGCGCGACCCAGCTCGGCGAACGTGCGGGCGATGTCGGCCAGGTGGGGCTCCTGGGCTTGCCGCAGGCGGGTGAGCCAAGGGTCCGAGGCGTCGTCGGGCACGACGCGATTGACGATGAGTGAGTCGACCGTGTACCCGAAGAGGCCCAGGTAGGACCACACGCGCCGGGTCTCCGCCACCACCATCGACTCGGCCGTGGTGACGAGACGGACCGAGGCCACCGACGGGTCGGCCAGCACATCGTGCAGCCGGCCGAGCTCGTCGGTGAGCTCGAGCACCGCCTCCAGCACGCCGGAGGGGGCCGGCGGCATGGAGGCGGCCCGCCGCAGCACCGGTGCGATCGAGCGGGCCAGCCGCCGGTGCCCGGGAAGCACCCGTTCGAGGTAGGTGCGGATCGTCGAGGGCAGGGCCAGCAGGCGCACGGTCTCGGCGGTCGGCGCGCAGTCGACGATCACCGCGTCCCATCCGTCGCCAACGTGGTGGGCGATCGTTCGCAAGGCGAGCAGCTCGTCCAGCCCGGGCACGACCGCCAGTTCCTCGGCGCGGACGCTCTCCGCCCCGGCCCACTCGAGCAGATCCTGGAGGTAGCCCCGAATCGTCGACCACGACTGGTCGAACAGTCGCTGGGAGTCGACCTCCTGCGCGCTCAGCGTCGCCGTGACGGGCGTGGGGTCGGGGCCGAGCACACGCCCGAGAGAATCGCCGAGCGAGTGCGCGGCATCGGTCGACACAACCAAGGTCCGGGCCCCGAGATCGGCGGCGCGCAACGCCGTCGACGCGGCGACCGTGGTCTTGCCCGTGCCGCCCTTGCCGGTGACGAGCAGCACGTGCGGTCGCGGGGTCGCCCCCACCGCCCGGGGCACGTGGCCGCGCGCCTCGACCCGGGCATCGCTCGATGCCCACGCGCTCCACCTTCCTGCCCGCGCCACCACCGCACCACCTCGATCTCTGAAGACCACGTGGTGCGCCAACTATACGCAGGCGACATCACGTTGACCAGGGATTCTGCGCGTTACGCGAGGCAGCCACTCCTGTGCGCGTTCAGGCCCGGCGTCGCTGGGCCGGGCCAGCCGCGTCGAGCGCGGCCCGCCCGCGACCCGGCCCCGCGGTGTGAACCGCTGGCACTCGCGGTCGTCGCGAAGTGCAGGAATCCGTGCCAGGCATACGTGGCGAAGAACGGCAAAGGCCCTGGTCAGCGCAGCTGACCAGGGCCTTCGTGTGGTACCCCCCTGGGACTTCGAACCCAGAACCTGCGGATCAAGAGACCCTTGCCAGCGATACCAGCGAGTGTCGGCACGTACTGTGACCTGCGGTTCTGTACGAATGGAGCGCTGGCCGGCGATGAGGAGTGGTTCGGCGAGGTGTCGTGGTCGTGAGTGGTCCTGGTTGAGCAGCGGTTCGGCGGTGTACTGGGCGATATAGACACGTCGGTGCTGGTCGCTGGTGTTGGGTCCGGTGCGGTGGAGGAGGGTGCTCGAGAAGGCCGCGATGCTGCCTGCGGGCAGGCTGAGCGGGTCACCTGGGTCGTCGCCCGAGTAGCCGATCAGATCGTTGGTCTGGGGATCACGATGGTGGGCGACGACGTCGCTGGTGCCGGCGCGGGAGTAGGGGAGCAGGTGGACGGTGCCGTTGGCTTCGCTGACGTCGTCGAGTGGGATCCAGCAGGTGAGGTAGGGCGGGTGTGGATAGGGGATGAAGCCGGAGTCCTGGTGCCAGGCGAAGGGCATGCCCCGTTCGGCGGCCTTGATGACGTATTGCTCGTTGAAGAGGTACACGTGCTCGCCGAGCACCGCGCGGGCGATGTCGACCATGAGGTCGGAGCGCAGGAACTCCCGCACCGCGGGGCTGGTGGTGTAGGCGTGGAGGAAGTAGCGGCGGCCGCGGTGGCACAGGTCGAGCGCGTCGACGCCGAGGCGGGTCATCTCCGCGTCCCGCTCGGCCATGAGACGCTGGCACTCGCTGCGCAAGGTCTCGAGCTCGGTCGGAGCGAGGGCGCGGTGGATGACGAACCATCCTTCGTCGTGGAAGCGGCGGGCCTGCGCGGGGCTGACCGTCGGGGCCGAGAGCGTCATCTGTGGTCTCCTCTCGTCGAGTTGTTCACAGAATCTGCGGGCCCGGTGGCGGAGTCTTCTCACCAACCCGCATGGTCCTATCGTTTCTTGCGGTGCTCGAGGATCTGCGCCTGCGGGAAGGACTTGACGGATGGGTGGTGCGACACACCGCCGGCGCGTTACGTCCCCGCTCGCATCGCCACCTCGAGTTGGAGCTCAACCTCGTCGTGGCGGGCACGGCTTCGTATCTGCTGGACGATCGTCGCTACGACCTGTCCGCGGGCACGCTGACCTGGCTCTTCCCGGACAAGGAGCACGTGCTCGTCGACGAGTCCGCCGATCACGCCCTGTGGTGGGCGGTCTTCAGACCCGCAGCCGTGGTTCGGACCGCGACCTCACCCGACGCCCGGCCCCTGCTCGAACGTGACCCGGTCGGTCGCTACTCGCGCCGCATCCACCCGCAGCGCGTGCAGCGCCTCGCTGCGCTGTTCGGCGAGCTTCGCGACGCGGAGACCCTCGACGACGGCCTGTTCAACGCCGCGCTGGCCTACCTGCTAGCACTCGCCTGGCGAGCCTTCCTGGACAGCACCGATGTCGTGGCCGACCGCGAGGTCCACCCCGCGGTCGACACCGTGGCACGTCTCCTGCAGGCCGGCCCCGACGCCGGCGACCTGGCCTCCCTGGCACGCAGGGTAGGGCTGAGCCCCTCGCACCTGAGCCGGGTCTTCGCCGCTCAAATGGGCCTCTCCATGACCCGCTTCCGCAACCAGCAACGTCTCGACCGCTTCATGCGCCTCTACGGCCAGGGCCGCACCACAGCGCTCGCGGCTGCCCACCAAGCCGGGTTTGGCAGCTACGCACAGTTCCACCGAGTGTTCCGCAAGGAGACCGGTCGCCGCCCCTCCGCCCTCCGCACCTCTACCCCAGGCGACCTCACCTGACAGCCCAGCCGATCGACCGCTCGATGGCATACCGCGGCGGCGGTCTACCCGACAGGCAAGGCGTACCGGGTCGTGATGCTCACCGTCGCTAGGCCGACCGATTGTGCCCCTATGGACAGCGGAGGCCGGCCGCTTCCGGCAATCGGTAACCTTGAGTGCGTCCCTGATCTCATGGCGACGCACGGTGGGAGCGTGGAAGGGATGACAGGCGCCCGTTGTTGGTTTTGGGCTCGGGACTGCTGTCCAGCGCCGTCGAGGCTTCGTGACGTTGTTCGAGCACCTCAAGGTCGCGTGTGGCGAACCCTTGGTGCGCCCACTCCTCACCAATGACGACATTGAGGCAGAGGCCGCGGGATCGTCTCGGAAGAGTGACGGCTGGTTGCACCGGCTGTCTCGATACCGCGATCCTCGAACCGTCATGAGTGATGGCGTCGATCTGTACTGGATCCCGCTGGGCGCCGGCGCGGGTGGTGCCATCGTCCGATGGAACGGACGCCTCTACGAGGCCCTGGCGGCGGCGCTAGCGAGGCGACCCCGCTGCGACCTGTACCACTCCGCGCTGGAGGTACACCTCGATGGCGTGACCGCGGCCGTCGAGATGGCGCCGGTGTGGACGAAGCACGGTGAGCGAGGAGTCGTATCCGAGGGACCCGTCGGTGCCCGGCTCCTGGGGCGGTCGCGGCTGTTCCGTTACGAAGTCCGCTGCTGGCGTGGTGGCTCGATCCCCGACCTGGCCGCTGCGGTGGGCGGGCCGGTCAGGGTGAGCAGCGATCCCGACACAGCTCGGAGGATCATCGACCTCGTCCCGGAATTCCCAGCTCACACGTGGGGACGTGACGAGCTGGCCACGGGCGAGATGTGGAACTCGAACTCACTCGCGTCGTGGCTATTGGCTCGTGCGGGGCTCGAGACGAACGACGTGGGCCCGCCGCCCGGGGGTCGGGCGCCCGGCTGGCACGCCGGCCTCGTCGTCGCGTCTCGAGCCGACTGAAGCTCCGGTCTGACGGAGTACAGCTGCCCCACGGGGCTCAGGAGCGACGTCGACGTGCCCCCGATCGCCGGCCGTGCCGCAGGCTCGGCGTGTCCTCCAACGCCGGTTGCCGCTGTCCTTCGTCGCCCGCTGCGCCGCGGCCATCGGATGAACATCGAGTGGAGCCGCGCCGTTGATCGCTCGACCACAGCCGGCTCTCCCGACATCGTTATGTGTAGAGCGTCCCGTCGGCGCAGAAGCACAGGTCGTTGCCCCACGGATCCACGACGTAGAAGGAGCGCTCGCCCCAGGGTCGCTCGACGAGTTCTCCGGCGGGCTCGCCGTGCACGTTGTAGGGCGCGAGGAGGCCTAGACGGCCGGCTCGGGCATGGACGGCCTCGATGTCGTCGACCGCGAAGTACAGCGATTTCGGTCCCGGGGTTGGCATGAGCCCGCCTCGCGAGACGTCGATCAGGGCGAGGATGACGCCGTCGCAGTCGAAGTAGTGGCGCGCACCGGGATGGCGGTCGCCGTCGATGCCGAGCAATTCGCTGTACAGCACTGCGGCCGCGTCGAGATCGGCCACCTCGACAGTCACACGGAACAGCTTGGGAACGGTGCTCACACGAGGCTCCTTCTCTTGACCGACCGGGGACGGGTTGAACGCCAGGTGCGTTCGCTGCTGGGTGGCTCGAGCATCGCCAGCCACCCACCGATGACGCGCTGGAGGTGGTCACGCTCAAGGCGGTAGACGCAGCTGCGGCCATCACGTCGAACAGAAACGATGCCAGCCGCCTCGAGGACATGGAGGTGGCGTGTCGTCGTTGGCCAGCTGTGCGTGAAGCGCTTTGCCAGGTAGCCGGACGGCAACTCCGGCCCGAAATTCGCCAACAGCTGCACGATGTGGCGGCGGACTTCGTGGGCGAGTGCTTCGAAGACCACCTCGGTCTCGCGCGGTGTCGGCGACCGGCCTGTCGAATCGGCACCCGTGCGAGCCATGCCAGTGATTATTAGCACGGAGGCTAATCATCGTCCACGACGTGTTCCATTCGCATCAGGGAACGCCCGCCGCAGCATCGAAGAGATCAAATTGACGACCTGCCCAGCGTCGTTGTGTAGGGAACGGTGTCCCAGAACATGCAGCGCGTCGACCCGGTCCAACTGCCACACGACCGGCGCCGCCAGAACTTCGACCGCCACGCCGCCTACGTCGTCGTCGCGTTCGTCGCCGGCGGGTGAGGCCGAGGCGCCTCGCGGCGGCACGTTGGGGATAGGGCAACCTTCGAATCGCCTGCGCGTTATGCGACGCCCGCTGGCTGCGGGCGGCGCCCCCGGATCCGTCGTTCCGTCCCGTGTTGCTGTCGCGGCCGAGTGGACCGAGACCATCGTGAGCGATCGCTTCGCACTCGAGCCCGGAGACTGTGCGCTTGAGCATCACTGGCTCGATCAGTGGTACTCGATCGGGGGTGGTGGCTCAGGTTGCATCTGGAGGCGAGTCGAACAAGGCCAGCTCGGCAGGATCGGGCGCCTGGAACACGCAGAGCCACCGGTCGAAGTCCGCGCGGTGGATCGGGTAGCTATCCCAGGGTGGCTCCGAGTTCCGCGCCTCGATGCGCCGCCAGAGCTCGTCGGAAGGCGTGTCGAGGTAGTGCAGCTCGACGCCGACACCGAGGCCACGCGCCACGCCTCGCATCTCGTCACGTTCGATCCGCGCCCAGAGCCCAAAATCGACGACGACGCTCAGACCGAGGCCCAGGATCTCTTGGGCGAGGCGCCAGAGTTCCTGTTCGACCTTCTCCCGGGTCGGCTCGTCCCAGGGAGTGCAGCCCAGGGCCCAGAGCCATTCATCCTTCGTGAGGCGCACGGCGCTGCGGTCCGCGGCGAGCTGGGTTGCGAGTGTGGTCTTACCCGCCCCGGGCAACCCGCAGGTCAGAATCAGTCGCGCCTCGCTCACGGTGGCTCAGTCCAGCAGTTCTCCAAGCTGACATGAGCGACCACGGCCTGATGCACCGCGACGGACTCGGCGCTGCTCGGCCCGTCCGCCGGCGCGACGCCCACCGAACGCGCGCCCGATAACCCGACGTCCCGAACCACACGGCGCGACGTCACCGTGACGGCGTAGTAATCGCCCCGGTCAGGACTTCGGGGGAAGGAGGAGTGCAGTGCTGAGACCGTGGGCCAGCTGTTGGTCTCCAGCCTGAACCTCGATGCCAACGGTGGCCGTTCCATGCTGGATGGACAGCACCGTTCCGGAGGTCTCCAGAACACGGGTCGCGGGTGCCGTACTGAACCGCAAGGACAGATCTGCGTTCGGACCGAGGACCTCATGGGGAAGGCCGGACCAGTAGACCGCCATACCGACCAGCGGGTCAGCAGCGAGGCAAGCAACCTCTGGTCCAGTGGACTCGAGGTTGTCCCACGGCACCGTGATCGTCCCGACCGGTGACTTGGTCCCACCGATGTTCGGCCTCACGTTCTCCCCCCACGCGCGAAGGGCGAGGCCGTTCTCCTCGCGGATCATCCGGAGCGAGTCGTGGATCGGTGTCTTGATCGGCAGCGGATTCGGTGTCGTACGGATTCCGAACGGCGTCGCGGTCGTGTTGTGAAGATCGCCGGCGACCGCGTCCGGCGCCACCATGGTCGCCAAGGCCGTCGCCGCGAGCTTGCGCCGCGAGTCATACAAGTCGACCTGCACGGTCGCGACGGTGCGGCCGGCGTGTCGCACGACCGCCTCCGCGTGAGCCAGCCCGCGAGGCAGGGCCCGAACGATCTGAAGATGCAACGAACGCGGAGAATGATCTGGCACGACACATCGTGCGACCGAGAGCATGCCCGCAGCGACCGCTCCGGCGTACACCGCGCCCCAGTTGCTCTCAAGGTGCTCTCCGAACTCGAAACACCAGTCCTCGCCACCTGAAGTCGGGCCGCCAAGGCACCCACGCACGGACTCGAGGACCTCACGGGTGACGTCCTGCTGACTGCTCGACATCGTGGCACCTCCCGCCCCTCGCGCAGATTCTGCTCGACCCGCCGGGCGGAGTCACTCCGGCAGCTGCCGCGAGTAGGTCCCAGCCGCATGTCACGCCGGGCTGACCGCCGGGATCGGGCTTCGGTCCAGCGCCCGAGGTCGATCGGTGGACACCGTCGATGTGCCACGATCACCACGTGCTGGTGGACGAGGTAGTGCGACGGAACCGTTGGCGCATCGCGCTCCTGACCGTCGTCGCGGTCCTCAACTACATGATCCTGACCGCCGCGTTGGTCAACGTGCTCTTCCTGATCAGCTCCATGTTCGAGGACGGCGGCAGCTCCGCGCAGAAGCTCATGATGTTCGCCGGCGTCAGCCTCGCGGTCGGTGCCGTCAGCGGGGTATCAGCGGTGGTGACGCACCTCCGGTCGTCGCACAGGCGGACGCTCGCCGAGCTCGGCGCCGTCGCGCTCGGTCCCGGCGACCTGCCAGTCGTCGACAACCTGCTGCACGAGCTGAGCATCGCCACCGGGACCCCACGGCCCGCGGCCGCTCTCGTCGCCGACGACGCCCCGAACGCCTCGCGGTGGGTCGCCGGCCGGCTGACACCACCATCGTGGTGACGTCGGGGCTCATCGAGAAGCTGAGCCGCGACGAGCTCGAGGCGGTGCTCGCTGCCGAGTTGTGGGCCATCCGCCGCTACGACACAGCCATGCAGACCGTCACCCTCGGCCTCACGGCCGACACGGCCGCCATCGTGATCTTCCCGACCATGGCCGTCGCCGAGATCCTGCGCATCCGTCTCCTGCGCAACGCCGACTTCGGCGCCGACACACTGGCCGTGGCCACCACTCGCCACCCGGACGCGCTCCGGCGGGCCATCGAGAAGCTGCGCGACGACCCCGCAGTCGTCGAGACCCTCTCCCCTTCGACCGCGCCGCTGTGGTTCGAGCCGATCCCCCACGGCGGCCACTGGCCGACCGAGGACTACGAGAACCTCGCCCTTACGCCGAGCCTCGACGAGCGGCTGGCGCATCTCAACGAGCAGATCACGACCCCCTGAGCCGCCGGCTCCACTTGGAGACCTGGGCCTGGTGCCAGGCGGCGATCTGGTGCCGCCACCGCACGATGGTGCGGCCGAGCTGGCGGACCTCGGGCGGGCACGAGTCGTCCTGCAGGTCGGCGCCGAGGCGACCGACGAACTCGAGCGCGAGGCCCGGGTCGTGGTGGTCATAGATGGAGTGCACGACTTCCTTGGCGTGCCAGGCGGTGCGGACCTCGCCGACGGGGATCGCCCGCGTCGAGCAGGCCCAACAGCTTGGTTCGGCCACAGTCATCGAGCCGTTCGTCGGCGCGGGTGAGCAACCGGCGGGACCGGTAGAGCGGATCGTGCTTGCGAGCCCGGTGACCGAGGGTCTCGTTCTGGACCCGGCGGCGCACCTCGTCCAGCCGCTGGTTGGCCAGCTTGACCAGATGGAACGGGTCCGCCACCTGGGCGGCCCAGGGCAGCACCGTGTCGAAGGTGAGCCGCCACGGGCCGGACAGGTCCAGTACCGCCAGTCGATCTGCTCGCACCACCTCGACGGCCGGGCAGCGAACCACCTGCACGCCCCACAGCGGAGCGCCCGTTCGATCACGTCGAGGAGCTTCCCGGTGGCGACATCGGCGATCGAGGTCGATCACACCGCCCACCGGCCGGCCCGATCCGTCATGGCCAGCCCGCGCCGCCGCAACCGCCGGATCCTGCCCGGTCCACGACCCTGCGGGGCACGTCGACGCCGGGCAGCACCAGCGGTGCTTGTGCCACATCAGCCGCGCCGGACGCCCGAAGCACGGCAGGTCCACCAGCTCCACGACCGGACGGTCCTTCACCCACGCCGCCATCCCACACTCGCCGCAGCGGGTGCGGCCGCGCGCGAAGTCCTCGAAGACCTCGACGAACCGCACGAGGATGTCGCCCGTAGTCGGCTTGGTCACGCCCGAGCTTGAGCCTTGCTTGAGACGGGGCCTGGCCCGCCAACGATCCGCCCTGCGCCTTGTGTGTTCGGGCGGAGCCGACGACCGGGTGTCCAACGTCGACAGGAGACCGTTCGCTTCCCCGGCGGGCTCCGTTCGCTTGGGACCCGGTGTGAGACCCGAGGAGGTGGTGGAACAAGGGCCCATCTGCAGGGGAAGTCGCGAGAGACGCCCGTCTGAGAGAGAGAGGATGACGATTCGGTGTACTAGTCGTGGCGGCGATAGCGGTCGTGGGCTTCTTGGCCCAGCCGGCGCTGGCGGGAAGCCCCCACCTCAAGGGCAACAACCCCATCGCGTTCACGGACAATGGCCTTACGTTGACGGCCACGGTGAGCTACGCGGGCCTCGGCAACTTCGACACGTTGCAGACGCTGAACGCCACCGGGAACCCGACATCAACGTGTACAAACCCGGCGGGCGCGACCCAGCCGCCCGGCCACAACCCCGCGGCGGCCGACGTGTCGGGGTCGACGGCCGTTCCGGCAGGTGACATCAAGAACGGCAACGTCACGATCACGACCGTGACCGACGCGCCGACCTCGCCGATCCCGGGCGCTCCCGACTGCCCGAACTCGCAGTGGCGAGAAGACATCACCGACATGGCGTTCACCTCGGCCACCATCAGGCTGTTCCAGGACACCAACGCCAACGGGACGTTCGAGGACGGCGAACTGCAGTTGACCGTGAACTGCACGTTCAGCCCGGCGACATCCAATGGCTCCGTGCCACGGTCGGGCTTTACCTGCACCTGACCGCCCAGCGCTGACCGTATCTAGCGCGAGGGGGCACCCCGGTGCCCCCTCGCAGACATGGGCGGCGTCAGATATCGGGGGGCCAGTCGCAGGTGCGCCACGCAGCAGTCCCCCGGGGCTCTAGGCCAGCTAACGGGACGACTCGGCGCTACCCGGCGCTGTGCGACGTCTCGACCAGGCTGCCGGCCAGCCGGCGCTTCTTGACCGGCGATCGGGGTCATCGACCGCTCAACCGCCGCTCGTCGCTGACGGGCGGCTCGCTCGGCGAGGATCGGCACGACGCCTGGACAGGGGCTGACGTGCGCCGTTGTGCCAGCTCGGCCCGGACCGCCGCTTCGATGACCTCGAGGATGGTGATGGGGCATCGGCTGGCCTGGTCCGGTCGGTGGACGGTTTGCTACGTCGTGGCGAGCCTCGCGTAGTGGTCGTCGTACGGTTGCCCACAGAGATCGGCAATGTCGGCCATCATCCCGTCAGTCGCGTCGCGCAGCTGGGCACGGGAGTTCGCGGACTGCGGCTGCAGCCCCACTGGCCTTCCGAACCGGACCGCCACTCGCTTTCCCATGCGTGGCAGCCGTTGGTCAGGGGCCTGGACCTGGTCCGTGCCGACAAGGCCGATGGGCAGGATCGGCGCGCCGGATGTCGCGGCCAGCCGCGCGGCGCCGAGGGTGCCGCGGTGGAGCATCCCGTCGCGTGAGCGAGTCCCCTCGGGGTAGACGCCGACGACACCGCCTCGGGCGAGCACGCCGAGCGCAGCGTCGATTGCCCGTCGGGCTCCCCCGGGGTCACCCCGCCAGAGCGGGATCTGTCCAGTCGATCGGAAGATCCAGGCCGTGCGGCGCCGGTCGAAGTACTCCGCCTTCGCCAGGAACGAAACCGGCCGGTCCACCACCAGGGCCAGGAAGATGGAGTCCATGAACGAACGGTGGTTGGCCGCTAGGACGACGGGACCATCAGGAAGGCGGGCGTCGCCCTGGACCTCGATGTCATAGACCCGACGTAGGGGACGGCTCAACAGCGCCTTCGCCAGCCGGTAGGCGACTGGATCCGAGACTCGGTCCATTGCGGGCACCTCCGTGGCCGTCACGGCGTGCTTGCTCTGATCGTCCGACCCGCGCACCCTCACGCGATGTTCGGAGCGAGTCAACGGACCCCGAGATGGCGCCCGCCCCTGTTGATGCTCAGGCCCGCGTCGCGCGACCCGGACCGCCAGGTCAGGCCACGGCATTGTCACCCGATCGCGCTAGCGTCAGCGGCAGCGCCAGCGACGAAGGACTCCCCGACCTTCGCGCTCACATTGCCACCTCTGTCCGACCTGGTCTGACGCTGCTGGTGGGGGGCGTCCCCGACCGCACCTATGGGATAGCCCCAATGCAGAACTCGTTGCCCTCGGGGTCTCGGAGAACGACCCACTTGATGCCGTTCCCTTCGCGCCAGCGGGGCTTGCCGTTGACGGGCTGGTCGACAAGTGAAGCGCCGAGACCAACCAACCGCTCGATCTCGTGCTGCGGTTGCCCGCGCGGCGAGGTCTACGTGCACCCGGTTCTTGCCGGGGGTGGGATCATCGACCCTGAGGAACAGGATGTGTCGAACGCCTGTAGCGTCGGGCGCTCGGAGCCTCACGAACTCGTCACGTTCCTCGACCATGGCGTAGCCGGTCACTCGAGACCAGAAGCGACCAAGCAGCTGCGGGTTGTTGGCGTCGAAGGTGACGTTGTGGATGAACGTTGACATGGCCGATCCCAGGCTCGTGAGCAGGACCCAACCGTAGACATCCGCCCTCTACGCCTCCGTCGGGTTTCGCCGCGATGCGCTCGGCAGTCATGAGTGTCCCGGAACGCCGGATGCCGGGTCGGGGTCGTTACGCCGTGCGGCGTCTGGCGACGTGGGGGACGCCACCCCGGTGTCGACGCAAGAGACCGTTCGAGATCGGGAGTGGTCGAGCAGACGTCACGCTCTGACCGTAGGGCTCGGCCGTGACCGAGCGCGGGCTATCCCCAGTCGCCGGCTGGGCAAGGCTCGCGCAGCCGACTCGATGCGGTCGACGTTTGGGGGACCTGCGCCTGGTCACGACTCGGTGCCGGCGTGGAACGGGAGCACGACGTGGTTGATGGGACTACTGGGAGATCCTCAATGGTGGGAAGCGGTGCGCGAGTCCCGCGGCCGCGATCTGGTAGAGATCGACGTCATCGGGCAGACCCCGGAGCGCGTAGGTCCCGAGCTTCCGCAAGCGCACACCGTCCGGCAGGTGGCCTCGGATCGCAGTGCCGAAGTCACCGGATACGACGATCTGCCCTCCGTGCGACGCATCGCAGATCCGTGCCGCCATGTGCACCGCCACGCCCAGGTAGTTCGCCTTGGCCAGCGTTGGGTAGCCACTGTGGATTCCGACCCTGACGCGGACATCCTCACCGCCGGCAAGCGCCCTCGTGCGCAGCTCGCGCTGCACGGTCAACGCGGTGGCGAGCGCTGCCGCCGGTCGTTCGAACACGGCGAAGAACTCGTCGGCGCGGGTCTCGACCACCTGGCCCCCAGTCCCGAGTGCGGAGTCGCGTAGAAGTGCCCTGACCTGCTCGAGCAGGTCGCCGTAGCGGTCGCCGAGGCGGTGGACCAGCGCAGTCGATCCCTCGATGTCGGTGAGCAGCATCGTCACGAAGCCCGAAGGCAGCCGGATCGGCTCGTCGGCCAGGCGCCCGAGCTCGCGCTCGGACTGCAACTCGTTGGAGATGAAGCCGACCGGCACGATCCTGAACCTCTTGGCCGCGTTGAGGAGCCGCCTGCGCGCGCGATCTCGGGCGGCGTCGTCTTCGAACCTGACTTGGTTGAAGCGAGCGAGGGCGTTGCGAACGTGACTGGCGTCATGAATCGGCAGCCGCCGCCGGCCATGGTCATCTACGTAAGCGAAGGCACGATCTGGGAGCCTCGCTCGCTCTGCCGAACCGAGTCGCACCACGCCGTGAACGATAAGGGCCGGCGATCAAGTGCGATCGCCTCCACGTCGTCGCCGGCACCGGCCTCGATCGAAAGTGCCCCGGAACGCCGGGACCGGGCGCCCCGTTGGGCGGTCGCTCGTCGCGCGGGTGGTTGGCCGGGCGCCGTGGACGTGGGTCGTGGAGGGCCAGGCGCCCGAGCCGCGGGTTCTTCGCACGGGACGGGCCGGAGCCTCGATGCTTCCATCTCGCCCGGCTGGGCCCGCATACAGCGACCGCAGCAGGTCGAGCGAGGCCGTGGCGGTAGACCTTGTGGCGGGTGGGGCGGGGCGCCTGCCGGTCAAAGGCGGTGTGGGACCACGGCCTCATCACCGAGCAACGAGCGCAGCTTGCGGCGGGCCTGGTCGGCCATGAAGGGATTGGACTCCTCGTAGTAGGCGAGGGCACCCACGGCAGTCGACAACGCCCAGCCTCGTCCTCGCTCCCAAGTGGCATCGTCAAGGGCGAGTTCTCCGCGGAACGTCGCCCGCGACGACGCGTCGAGTAGCTCCCACGCGACGACGAGATCGCAGGCGGGGTCGCCGACGGCCATGCACGCCCAGTCGATGAGAGCGGCGAGGTGCGCGTCACGGAAGATGAGGTTTCCAGCAGCGACGTCGCCGTGGACCCAGACGGGAGGCCGGGCCCATTCAGGGGTTTCGAGGGCGGCCTCCCAGGCCGACGTCACGGCGGCCACGTCGATCGAGCGTCGGCTCGAGTTGATCGCCTCGCGTGTCGACGCGTCTCGCATCCGGAGCGGGATGCCCCTGAAGCAGTAGGCCTCAACCGATGAAGGGCCGCCGACCGGGTCGAGCTCGTGCAGCTCGCGCAGCACTCGGGCAAGATCGACGGCCAGTCGAGCCCGGTCGACGGGCGCGGTCGTCCCGCACTCGCCGTCAACCCACGAGTGGACCGACCAGGGGTAAGGGAACCTCGCGGTCGGGTCAAGTCGTGCCAGCGGGCGCGGTACCTCGACTGGCAGACGCTCGGCAAGCCACGGCAACCAACGGAACTCGGTGTCGATCGGTCGCGTGGCCGACGCACGAAGCGGCACACGAGCGACCGCATCCTCTCCGAGGCGATAGAGAGCGTGGTCGGTCCCGGTCGAGGAGATCTCGATGATGGGACCGTCCGCCCACTGCGGCTGCTGGTCGCGCAGGATTTCGCGAACCAGTTCAACGTCCGACACGAGCTGGTCCTCATGCATGCGACGCGACACAGATCCATTCCAGCCGATGGGTTGGCGTCGGTGGATCGCCAATCGGACCACGCACTCTCGGGTGTCGAGGCACCGTGGTGCTGCATTCCGCTAGCGCGACCGGTTGCCCGATCTGGAGCGACTGAGTCCGCTCCCATCAACGCCCGGTCGTCGGGCCGTTGGGCGACAAGGGAGTCCATCCCGTTCACGCTGATGGCGCAGTACCGCCGCCACCGGGCGGGTTCGGGCAGTGGCAGAAGGCACGGCGGACCGTCGGGTCGACGCCTCAACGTCGGCGCTATCTCTGACCCGCCGCCGACTCATCGCCCGTGACGGCGGCTGCGCCACCACAGCGGGAGCGCTCCGAGCTCGTCGCGGCTGGCCGGTGGCACGACGAACTTGGGAACGTTGAACAGCACGACCGGGACATTGAGCAGCGCGCATGCTGCGAACACGATGAACGCCCACAGCGCGAACCGCTCGGCCCCGTCGGACAGCGTGCCACTGGTCGCCTGCTGGACCACCACCGCTGCCATCGACAGGACCAGCGCGGTGAGCGCGACGAAGGCGAGCGGCAGGCTCCGTGCATACGCCTCCTGCCAGGCCTCGTGGAACGACAGGCGTCGACGGGGGCTCGGTGTCGGACGGTCCGCCCTGGCGGTCCACATCCCCGGCAACCTGGTGAGTCCGTACACGGCGCCCGGAGCCAGGATGATCACCGGGATCAGCAGTTCCAGGTTCATTGCGCTTTTCTCCCCCGTTGATTATCGGCCGAACGGCACCGGGCCACCAGCGGATGGGGTCACCCCGGCTCCCGGTCGCCAGCAAGAGGTCCCGCCGGGGGTTTTCCCTACTGCGAAGACGCCGGTCGCCCCCATCGCCCGGAGCGGCCGAGGTTCGTACCGTCGATGCCATGGACTCCCACTCCGCGAACCGCCTCCCGCTGGAGCTCCTGTCGCCACCCGGCGGTCCGGAACCGGCCGTCGAGCTTCGAGGCGTCACACGCGTCTACGGCCGGGGGAAGGCCGCCGTGCCCGCGCTGCGTGGTGTCGACGTCGCCTTCGCCAGCCGCAGCTTCAACGCCGTCATGGGGGCTTCGGGATCGGGCAAGAGCACGCTCCTGCAGTGCGCGGCCGGCCTCGATGCCCCGACCGCCGGGTCAGTGCGCCTCGGCGGTGTCGAGATCACGCGTCTCAACGAGAACCGCCTGACCGAGCTGCGCCGTAGTGAGATCGGCTTCGTGTTCCAGTCGTTCAATCTGCTGCCTTCGCTGACTGTGCTCGACAACGTGCTGCTGCCGCTGCGGCTGGCCGGCCAGCGTCGCGACCGTGGGCGGGGGGAGGCGGTGCTCGGCCAGGTCGGCCTGGCCGGCTATGAGCGGCGTCGGCCTGCCCAGTTGTCGGGCGGGGAGCAGCAGCGGGTCGCGATCGCCCGCGCCCTGGTGACCGAGCCGAAGGTGATCTTCGCAGACGAGCCGACGGGATCGCTCGACCCGACGACGGCGCAGGAGATCTTCGGTCTGCTGCGCCACGCGGTCCACCGGCTCGGTGCCACCGTGGTGATGGTCACCCATGACCCGGTTGCGGCCTCTATCGCGGATCGTGTGCTGTTCCTGGCCGACGGCGCGCTTGCCGGTCACCTCGATCGTCCCGACGCGGCTGCCGTCGCCCGACGCCTACGCGACCTGGCCCGCGAGAACAGGACCGGGGTGGCGGCGTGACGAACGGACTGGCCTGGGCCTCGATCCGGTCCCGCCCGGCGTCGTTCGCCGGGACCTTCGTGGCGTTGCTCGCGGCGGCCACCGTGGTGATGGCGTGCGGCACGTTGCTGCAGACCGGCATCTCGGCACAGGTGGAACCCGTTCGCTACGTGGACGCGCCCGTTGTCGTCGCCGCCGATCAGTACGCCCGGCGCACGGTGGGCAGCGGTGAGGACGCGTCCGAGGAGGCCGAGCTGCTCCCCGAGGGTGCCCGGTTGGACGCTTCGCTGACGATCGGATCGCTCGCCGGCCCGGCGTTGCCCGCGTCGTCGCGGACCTGGCGGTCCCCCTGCAGGGCGCCGACCTGCCGAGCCTCACCGGGCGCGACTGGTCGACCACGGCGATCACCAGCCCGGGCACCGAGCCGACGGTGGAGGGGCGCGCGCCACGTGCGGGTGAGGTCGTCGTCGACGCCGACACGGCGCACGCGGCCGGGCTCACCGTCGGCGAGACGATCGACCTCGTCGCGCCCTCCGGCGGCGGGTCGTTTCGGCTCGTCGGGCTCGCCGCCACCGCGACCGACACCAGGACGGCCTGGTTCGCGGACGGTGTGAGCGCCTCCCTTGCCGGCGAGGCCGGGCAGGCGGATGCGATCGCCGTGTTCGCCCGTTCGGGGGTCGCGACGTCGGAGCTCGCGGCACAGGTGCGCGATGCCGTCGGCGACGACGTCGAGGTGTACACCGGGACACGTCGCGGGCAGGTGGAGCAGCCGGAGCTGGCCGAGAGCAAGGAGCTGCTCACCTCGCTGGGTGGTTCCTTCGGTGGCATCGCCACCCAGACCGCCGTCTTCGTCGTGCTCGGGACCGTCTCCCTGGCCGTGGGCCAGCGCCGGCGGGAGATCGCCCTGCTCCGCGCCATCGGAGCGACGCCCCGCCAAGTCCGGCGCACCGTCGCCACCGAAGCGTTGCTCGTCGCGCCGCTGGCCAGCGCCCTCGGGATCGTCCCCGGCGTCTTGCTCGCCCGCTGGTGGTTCGCTCAGCTCGTCGACCGCGGCGCCGTCACCGAAGGGGTCGTCCTCTCCGCCGGGTGGATCCCCGCGGTGGCGACGATCGGCGCCGGTCTCCTCGCCGCCCTCGTCGGCGGCTACACCGCGGCCCGCCGGCCGGCGTGGACCCCACCGATCCTTGCCCTGGGCGAAGCCGCCGTGGAGCGGCGCCGACTCGGCATGGTGCGCACACTGCTCGGCATCGCCGCACTCGCTGCGGGCGTCGTCATCACCGCGTTCAGCCTGACCGCGACCGGCGACGACGCGGCGCTGGCGTCCCTGGGCGTGGTCACGCTGTTGATGATCGCCGTCGGGCTGCTGGGTCCGGTCATCGCCGCTGTCGCCACGACGGTGCTCGGCATCCTTGTGCGAGGGGGTGGTGCGGCGGGCGCGCTGGCCGCCGCCAACAGCCGGGCCAACGCTCGCCGGCTCGCCTCGGCGATCACACCGATCGTGCTCGTGATCGCCTTCGGCGGTTCCCTGCTGTTCATGAACACGACCGTCGCGAAGGCGACGGCGGCCGATGTGCGCGACGGCGTGGTCGCCGACCACGTCCTCACGTCCACAGGGCCTGGGCTCCCCGCCGGGACCGACCGGCAGGCGGCGGGCATCGCCGGTGTCGAGACCGCGGTCGGACTGTTGCGGTCTGGGGTGCTCTACCCGGCGAGTGGCACGTTTCTGGAGGCCAGCGCCGTCGGCTTCACCGGCGCGCCAACCGACATCCCCACGGTGCTCGACCTCGACATCGAGGAGGGATCGCTCGCCGGTCTCACCGGCGACACGGTCGCCCTCGACGCGATCGTGGCCGATTCCGCGGGCGTCGACATCGGCGACCCGATCGAGCTGTGGCTCGGCGACGGCACGGTCGTCGCGCCCAAGGTCGCCGCCACCTATGAGCGCGGCCTCGGCCTGGGACAGGTGCTGCTCCCCCGTGACGTGGTGGCGCCCCACGTGCAGGCGGCCTTCGACACGCACGTGCTAGTGCAGCAAACACCCGGTGCCGATCGGGGCGCGGTCGCCCGCGCCCTCGGAGCGCTCGACGTGCCCAACCTGTCGGTCGCCGACCGGGCCGGCTATGCCGCCCAGGTCGACGAGGAGCTCGAGCTGAGCGAGTGGGTCTACCGCCTCATGGCCGGCGTGCTGGGCGGGTTCGCCGCCGTGGCCGCCGTCAACACCCTTGTCATGGTCGTGCTCGACCGCCGCCGCGAGGTTGCCCTGCTGCGGCTCACCGGCACCACCCGCCGCCAGGTGCGGGCGATGTTCCGGTGGGAGGCGCTGATCGTCGCGGCCACCGGCGTCGTATTGGGCAGCGGCATCGCCTGGCTCACGCTCAACGGCTTCGCCCGCGGCGTCACCGGTGGGGCGCCCTACGTCCCGCCGACCCAGGCCATCGCCATCGCGGCCGCCATCGTGCTGCTCGTGCTGGTCGCCACCGCCGCACCGTCTCGGGTGCTGCTGCGTCGGGCCCCCCACCGCTGGCACGGAGTAGCGCCCCTACGCGGGTTCTCGTTGGCCATCGCCAGCCGAGCTGGGGGCCAACCCGTGACAGCTCCATGAACCAGCGCAGCTCTCGCTCCAACTCCTTCGGGGGCCGCGCCGCAGCGTCGAACAGCGCCCGGACGGTGAGCCCATCGACGAAGGCGGTCAGGCGACGGGCCTCGAGCGCGGCGTCGGCCGGCGATCGCCCGAGCGCCGTCAGCGCATCGTCGACCAGGCGGAACCCACGACGGCGACCCGGTGGTCATCCGGGGCAGGGTCACCGACGTCGACGGCGAGCCCATCGCCCGCGCCACCCTCGACTGGCGGCAGAACGCGACTACGGGTTTCTATGCCGTCCAGCAGCCCGGCGTGCAGTCGCCCGAGAACCTGCGGGGCGTCTTCACCACGGACCCCGATGGCGGCTACGAGATCCGCACGGTGCGGCCGGTGGGCTACCCGATCCCGTCGGACGGACCGACCGGCGACCCGCTCAAGGCCCAATGGTCGCACCTGGATGCGCCCGGCCACACCCACGTGTGGGTCAAGGCCGACGGCTACAAGGACCTCATCACCCATGTGTTCTCACGGGCCAGCGGCTGACCACCGCGGCCGCCGTCAGCGAAGGAGTCGCTCCGACAGTTGGGGGGCGATGCCGCCGCCGGTGCAGCGGGTCGCGGCGGCGTACGGATCGGGCACGCCTGCGCTACCGGGCACCATGAGCCAGACGGCGCCGACGTCGCGGGAACAAAGCCGCAGCGGTGCAGCGACGCAGCTAACGCGGGGGGCCGGCGGCACTGTCGTCGATCAGCGCACGAATGTCGCCGCGGTGGGCCTGGCGGTGGGCCGAGCCCGGGTCAAGCACTGGAGCGAGGCTTCACCGGTGGGTGGGGGAGGCGGCTGTGGGCGTCGACCACCCGGGTGAGGGCGGTCGCTACGACCTGCCGCTCGCGGTCGGTGAGGTGGCGGTTGAAGTGCTCGTCGATCTTGGCCAGGTAGATGGGCGCCGTGGCCGTGAAGGCGGCTCGGCCGGCCGGTGTGATCGCAGCGACGGTGGCGCGCCCGTCGTCGGGATCGCGTCGGCGTCGCACCAGGCCGTGCGCTTCGAGCTCGTCGACCAGGCGGCTCACCCGCGTGCGAGACAGCACCGCGCGCTCGCCGAGGTCCTGCATTCTCAGCCCGTCCGGCTCGGCCTGGAGCTCGAGCAGAACGTCGTACCAGCCGAGTGGGACAGCCTCGGTGGCGTCGAGGTCAGCCTCGATGGCCCGCACCGCACGGTTGTGGGCGAGCAGCAGCGCCCGCCAGGCGGCCACGTCGCGCTCGCGATCCGATTGCTTCCTCCGCGTTGTCATCGATGTCAGCCTAGACAGTTGTGTGCGTCCGCACATACCTGTATCGTGTGCGTACGCACACATCTTCGCGAAGCGAGATGCTGAAGGGAGAAGGTTCACCCATGACCGCAGCTGTTCGCACCATCGATGACGTCGAGCTGCCCGCCGCTGGTACGTGGCGCATCGACCCCGGTCACGCCGAGGCCGGTTTCGTCGGACGCCACTTCGGGCTCACCAAGGTCCGTGGCCGCTTCACCGGCGTCTCGGGCGACGTGCTCGTCGCCGACGACGTCGCCCAGTCGTCAGTGACCGTCGACATCGACATGGCGTCCGTGAGTTCGGGCGACCCCGCCCGCGACGACCACCTCAGGTCGGCGGACTTCTTCGATGTCGAGGCCCATCCAACCGCCACCTTCCGCTCGACCGGGCTGGTGCCCCACGGCGCCGGCGGCACGCTGACCGGCGAGCTCACGATCAAGGGAGTCACCCGGCCGGTGACCCTCGACGTCGAGTACCTCGGGCACGCCCGTGACCCATGGGACAACGACCGCGCCGTGTTCAGCGCCTCGGCCACCATCAACCGCGAGGACTGGGGCCTGACCTGGAACATGGTGCTCGACACCGGCGGGTTGCTGGTGTCGAAGGAGATCCGTCTCGAGATCGAGGTCGAGCTGATCCGCCAGCCGTGACGCTCGTCGGTCGTCAGGTGACGACGGGCGGCTCGCCGAGCTGGAGGCCCAGTAGGGCAGAACCGATCCGGACGATCCTGCGGGAGGATTCCGCCGACTTCTCCGGCATCGAGCAGCTCGCCCCCGACAAGGCCGAGGCACAGGCGCTGTTCGACGAGCTCGCGGACGAAGGTCACCCCGGGTCGTTCACCATCGCCGCCTCCCGGTCGCTAGCACTCGACCATGTAGTTCTCGGGCGGGCCGAGCAGGGGCAGCTGGTAGAAGGGGTCCATCACCAGGACGGTGTCGACCCCGCCGCGTTCCGCGGCCTCGGCCTGGCTCGCGACCACCTCGAACCGACCGTCGGGACGGACGCCCGAGTAGTTGAAGTTGGGGATCTGATGGCCGAGCCTCGTCACCGACCTACGCCTCCTCGATCACAGGCCATCCGCCTGCCCCCGGCACGCTACGAGTTTGAGCGCGCTCGAAGTCGACCGGGAACCGCCTGATGACGGACCCCAGGACGTCGATGGAATATCAGGCAACCTGGAGCAGTTCTTGCCTGAGTCGGAAGGAACGACGCAATGAAGGTCAGGAGCTCTCTCAAGTCCCTGAAGAAGAAGGATGGTTCGGTCGTCGTTCGGCGCCGGGGTCGGACGTACATCGTCAACAAGCTTCACCCGCGGTGGAAGGCCCGCCAGGGATGACCAGAAGCGAGCTCGAGGGAGGCCCTGTCATCGAGCTTCGGTCTACCGACTCGTTCTGGCGGGAGTGCTCGCGGTTGCGGTCAGCCGTCGACCGTCGCCGAGCGGTCTGACGCGGCCCGGGCTCGCATCGCCGTGAACCCCTCGGCCCCTGACACGGCCGCTCGCTGACGCATCAGCACGGGTCGCTCACGGCGCCCGCGTGGTCGGGTCAATCGTCGGCGAAGCCTTCGGGGTTGTCGAGGGTGAGCCCGGCCTCCGACAGCTCCTTGCGGTCGAGGAGCAGCTGCTCCTCCGGGCTCGTCTCGTCGTCGTCGATGGCGTCGTCGACGAACTCGGCGTCCTGACCGAGACCGTCCATCTCCGGTTGGTCTGAGCTCATGGCCAGGACGATAACGGTCGGCCGAGTAACTGCTACGCCGTCCAGGAAAATGTCACCGGCTGGGTGGTAACGGCAGGTCAGGCCGGTGGAGATGGGGTGCCCCCGGTTCGGTGGAGTCCGATGGTTGGATTCTTCAGGCTGCTGTCGTTGGTTCGTGTCGAGCTTCGAAATCGACCGCGACCCCAACCCGCACCTCGCCTTCGGCGGGGGCGCCCACCACTGCCTCGGCGCCCCCCTGGCCCGGATGGAGGCCCGGGTGGCTCTCACCGCACTCGTGCGGCAGTTCCCGGACCTGCGCGCCGCCCCCGGGGCCCCGGTGGCGACGTCGTTCACGCTCCGCGGGCTCGAATCGTTCGACCTCGTGGCCGGGTGACGGCCGGGCGGACGCCGCGCGGGTTTAGGCTCGCGCCCATGGCTTCGGGCACGGCCGGTGAGGGGCCGCTGGCGGAGGCATCGCTCGGCGAGATCGTGGTCTACGTCGACGATGTGGCCGCCATGCCGCGCGTTCTACGTCGACACGCTGGGCCTGGCCGTCGCGCACGAGGTCGTCGGCGCGCTCGTGGCCGTGACCGGGACATCGGGCGCGACGATCGTGCTGCACCGCGGCCGCCCCGCCGGCGCCTGCGCCGAGACCCATGGGTACGTGCAGTTCCTCGTGGCCGATATCGAGGCGTGCTCACGGGCGCTGGCCGATCGCGGCGTGGATGCCCCGGTCGAGCGGCGGCCGTACGGCACCTACGCCCGGTTCCGCGACCCGGAGGGCAACGTGGTGGGCCTCGAGCTGGCCCGCGGCGCCCGCGCCGGCGGATGACGCGGGTTCCCCGGGACCTGCTCGCCCACCTCCGGCGGGCGCGCGACACGGCCGACCGCGACTACGCCGAGCCGCTGGAGGTGGCCGACCTCGCCGCTGCGGCCGGGGTGTCGAAGTACCACTTCCTGCGGTGCTTCGCCGCCACCTACGGCCAGACGCCCGCCCAGTACCTCGCAGCGCGGCGCATCGAACGGGCCCAGGACCTGCTGCGTTCGACCAACCTGACCGTGACCGAGGTGTGCCACCTGGTCGGCTACACCAGCCTCGGCTCGTTCAGCAGCCGGTTCCAGGCGCTGATCGGCGAGTCGCCGTCCGCCTACCAGGCCCGCTACGCCGCGGAGGGCACGCCCCGGATCCCCGGCTGCTACATCTTCATGCGGGCCCAGGCGACGACTCCGCAATCGGGGAGAAGCCTCCCGGCGGGGGCCCGTCGTAGGTTCGTCTCATGATCACAAACATCTCAATCGTGAACCTGTACGTGACCGACCAGGACGAGGCCAAGCGGTTCTACGTGGACAAGCTCGGGTTCGTCGAGACCGCCGACGTGACGATGGGCGACTACCGGTGGGTGACCGTGGGGCACCCGGACCACCCGGAGCTGGACGTCACCCTCGCCACGCCCGGCCCGCCGGTGAGCGACGACATGGCCGAGGCGATCCGCCGGGCGCTCGCCGCCGGGACGATGGGCGGCTTCGGCCTCACCTCCGACGACTGCCACAAGGACTACGAGGAGCTTTCCGCCAAGGGCGTCGAGTTCGTCCAGCCGCCGGCCGACCGGCCCTACGGCGTAGAGGCGGTCATGCGAGACAACTCCGGGAACTGGCTCGTCCTCGTGGAGCGGCGCGTGTACACGCAGGAAGACCTCGGCTCCTAGAGCGACGCCAACCAGTCGGGCGCGACGGCGGCGGTCCAGGACTGGGCCGGCGAGCCGAGCGGCTGGCCGGACTGCGGGTCGACGTACTCGCAGCAGCCGGTCGTCCGCTGCGTGGCCAGGGCCGCCGCCCGCAGCGCGTCCGCCCGGGCGGCCAGCCCGGCCCGCCGCAGCGACCACCACAGCAGCCCCGAGAGCACCGGCCAGTTCGGGCCCCGCCAGTACGAGCGGGGGTCGAAGGCGGGGTCGTCGACGGCGGTCGTCGGGGGCAGCGGCCAGCGCAGCCCGGCGGCGCCTGCGTACGACGACCCCGCGAGCCGGTGGGCCAGCGCCGTGGCTCGGGCCGCGTCGCAGCACGGCGACCTCGGGCATCTCCTCGGGCGGGCCGAAGCCGTGCTCGAGTAGCCAGCGGACCGCCAGCAGGCTCCGCAACGACCACCAAGCACGGATCACGTCGAGGTCGACGTCGGTGCGGTAGCCAGCGACGACGTCGACAAGGTGCTCCTCGTGCCCGAGCATGAGAGGGGCGAGGTGCGTACGCGACGCGATGTCGTCGTCGTGGTGAGGCCAGACCCTAGCCACGACGTTCTCTGGCGACCGGCGCACGTGCAGTCCCGATCGCGGCATCGATCAGCTTGTTGGCGGTGAGGTCGACGCCTTCGAGCGGCCCAGGTAGATCAACCCGAGCGTTTCGACGCTGTGGCTGAGGCGGCGGGCGACTTCGCCGGGCGGGACGCCGGCACTGAGCCAGGCCGTGGCGCAGGCGTGGCGGCAGTCATCGACGCGGATCGGCTCACGACCGACCTTCTCGCACGCCGCTTGAGCGTTCGGCCCCAGTTCGACGGTGTGGGCCGGCGTAGGGGTCGTTTCGGAGTCACTGTTGCCGGGTACGGGGTAGTGCGGGGCAGTAGCGGACGGGACACCGATGGGGAGGTGTCCTCTCATGCGACTGTTGCACCGAGATCCCGACGAGGCGGCGCGTGAGACCCGCGATGGGGAGCCGCCGCGTCTCGCCACCGTTGGAAGCCGCGACGAGGTGCAGCGGCCTGCGGTGCCGGGGGGGCCGCCAACGTTGGAGCGCTGGGATCTGTCGAGAGTCGCTGGAGCCTGGGCAGCGTGGTGGTGCTGCTGGCCGGTGCGGCCCTGGCCGTCCTTGGCATGGTGGCGGTCGCTCGCACCGGCATCGACGAGACCTGGTACCGGCCCGTCGAACGGGTGGCCGGCCTGAGCCACACCCCGCTGCTGGCGGCGCTGGAGGCCGGTGTCGGTGTGCTGTTGGTGATCGCCGGTCTTGCGGGCGCTCGGGGCCTGGCGGCGTTGGTGTGCATCGCGGGGGCCATCGCGGCAGGGGTCGCCGCCGGCGAGGCCCAGCGCGTCGCCGAGGAACTGGCGCTGCAGCGCTGGTGGGCCATCATGCTCGCGGCCGCGGGCGCCGGACTGGCCGTGGTCTCCATGGTGCCCTGGCCACATTTCGTCGAGCGCCACTACAGCCGCGCCGCCCGCATCGCCCCGTCAGCCGCCTCCGACGCCCACGCCCGGACCGCTGAGCCGCGGGTCAGGACAGCGAACCCGGCGGGCGGGGCATGACCTCGCGGCGCGAGGTCCTCGCAGTCGTCCACGAACCGGACCGTGGGACACCGCCCGGGGCGACCGGTGCCCGACAACCGGTACCCGTCCGTGGGTGTCAAGATCGGCGACCATCCCGCACGGCGACGAGCGACGGGCAACACCCGCGCCGGGATCCGTCGCCCGCGGGGCCGCCCCAAGCCGATGTCAAAGAGCGCCACGGCGTGGTCATCGTGACACCGCTCGAGACGCTGCGTGACCCGTTGCCTGCGGGGCTGGTCGAACAGCTCGAGGCGTCGGCGCGCCGGCCGGTGATTGTGGATCTGAGCCAGATCACCCCGGTATCGCCCACACCGGTCATGGGAGTGGCGGGATGGGTGATCGGCGCCAGCCACCACCCCGACCAGTGCTGTGTGGTTTGCCCCCGCGCCACCGCCCGGGCACTGTTACACAAATCGCACCTCACCCGGTGCCTCGCCATCTTCGGCTCGGTCGGTGACGCGCTCCAAGCCCGCCGTTTAGGCGACGACGGCTACGGGGCGGGCTGGCATCCCGCAACCTAGGCCGAGACCGACCTGCGCTCCCGCGAGCAGACTGGGTGACAGGCACAACACCGGCAAGGCGGCGCTGCGCAACGCCGTGCAAAAGGCGATCAGCGCTGGGCGCCAGCAACCAGCAGCGAGCCCGTCGAGCGGCGCCGACGAGCTGGCCAAGCTCACCCAGCTGCGAGCTGCGTGCGTCGGATGTTCGCCCTGTCCGCATCGGCGATCGCCGCGGTTCGCTGGAGGGCTTCGCCGGGGCGCCTCGCCGTGGCTCGCTCGAGCATGGCGACCATCCTCGGGGTGTGGCCGTTGCGGTCTTGGTCGACCCGCGGCGCAGCCGAGTAGGACATCGGCGGAGCACTGGCGTGAAGGCCGAGGGTGGCGGTCGGCCCCGGCCTTCACGCCAGTGTGCGGTGCGGGTGATGTCGGGAGGGAGCTAAGTGTGGCGTTGCTGGCGGGTGGAGCGATGGAGTGATGCCATCTTCCTGCCAACCCGTTCCAACGATGCGCCGCTGTATCGCTCGATCCACCCTTCCGGGGCCCCAGCGCCCCGTCCATCCGCTTCCGTTGACCCGTGATCGCCGCACCCATGCCAGGAGATACGGGTTGCCAGGATTTCTCGCACCGCGGCGAATCCGGAGATCAATCGCACGCCAGGTGAGTTGGCCCTCGGAGCCGACCCCACGCGCTCGACGGCCTGACGACGCGATGAGTTTCGGCGAGTCGCCCCGTCTACAGAGCATCGGCAGGCCCAGCTGAGAGGAGATGGGCGATGCGACGGATCGCAAGCCGCACCGACCACGACCCTGGTCGAGTCCACGTGCTGAAGCATCCCCGGCCCCGCCGAATGGACGCGGCGTGATGGCTGGCTATGTCGAGCTGAGCAGCCTACGCACCTGGTACGACGAACGAGGCAAGGGCGAGCCCGTCGTGCTGATCCATGGTGGATCAGTTGACGCACGGTTCTTCGACCAGAACATCGACGCCCTCGCCGATCGGTTTCACGTATTCGCCCCCGACCTTCGAGGTCATGGCCACACTGCCGATATCGAAGGCCCGTTCAGCTACGACTCGTTCGCGCAGGACACGATCGAGTTCCTCGAGGCGGTCGTAGGAGCGCCCGCCCACCTGATCGGCCACAGCATCGGCGCCGGGGTGGCGTTGTTCGTCACGTTGCGGCGTCCTGATCTCGTTCGCCAGCTGGTCGTGGTCAGCGGTGTGTTTCATCACCGCGCTCAGCTCGGTTCCGGCAGCGAGCCACCGGTCGATGAGGTCGTGGCGGCCTTCGGCGCGTCCTATGGAGAGGTGTCGCCAGATGGGGAGGACCACTACCCCGTCGTGGTGCGGAAGGACTTCGAGATGGGAGCTCGTGAGCCGGTGCTCGCAGCATCCGAGCTGAGCGTCATCCCGCACCGCACGTTGGTGATGACCGGCGACGACGACATCATCACCCTCGAACACATCGTCGAGATGTACCGAGCCATCCCGAACTCCGAGCTGGCCGTCGTGCCCGGCACCTCCCACTTCCTCCTCCAGGAGAAGCCGAGTGCCTGCAACACCATCATCGTCGACTTCCTGACCAATGACCCCGCACCCACAGTGGCGCCCGTGCGACGCGCTGCAGCCGGCTCGGCCGACCGATGAATAGCGCGGTAGACGAGCCTCGGCCTGCGTCCCCAATGTTGGGGATGCAGGTAGAAGCACCGATCCCGGGTCTTGCGGGCAGGCCCTCGCACCGTCACGGTGGCCACCGTGTCGGTGTGACATAGATCGCGCACCAGCAGGACCCCGCTCGATGACTCGGAGGAGGCGTTGCAGGTTACTCGTAGGAGGTTTGTCGTCAGTGCGGGCGTCACCTCGCCGGAGCGGGGATCGCGGCCTGGTTGAGCGGCCAGTTGGCTTTGGTCCGGACCTGTGCGGGCGCTTCTGGGGACGGGCCGATCACCCTTGGGTCGTCGACATCTACGAGTTCGAGTTGGTCGGAATCCCCGACGGCTGGCGCTTCTCCCGGGTCCAGACCACTCCGTTCTGGGTGTCCGGAACCCTCCCGACCCCGCTCAGACCGACGCCGCGTGACGCGGCCTCAACCGGATCGCCACGTAGGAGTCATCATGTCCCACCCGTACCATCCCGCCCGCACCCCGAGCGCGCGACCCCCATCGCCTCGGACATCACTTGACCGTGCTCGCCGCGGTGCTCGCCTTCGCCGCGCCGGCGCGGGTCGCTGGCCTGCCGGTCGGGCCGTCCGCAGCGCTCCCTCGAACGAGTCCGCGAGCTGGCCGTGCGAGGTGTCGAGTCCGTGTCCAAGCCTCGGCCGATGGGCTACGGGGGGAGTCGACGCGGTGTTCGAGGACGGCTGCGGCAACCTGTTCAGCCTGCACCAGGACACCCCCGCAGTACTTGCGCCTGAGCCCGAAAGCGAACGGACGTGGTCCTATGTCCGACGAGGTGGCGAGGATGATGCG
The DNA here is from genome assembly GCA_963830865.1 of uncultured Acidimicrobiales bacterium. GTDB lineage: Bacteria > Actinomycetota > Acidimicrobiia > Acidimicrobiales > VFJN01 > ZC4RG19. Next base: position 91,679 of record CAWHNU010000010.1, read on the forward strand.
CTGATGTGCCACGACCTCATTGTCGAGTACAAGCAACCGATCCTCCCGATGGTCCTGGGAGCGAGCCGCGGTCTTTTCGCCGACGGGAGCTCATGCGCCGACATCACGCGGACGGACGATCTACGCAGGGACGGGGAGCCATGGTGGGGCCACGCGCGCTGCAACGACGGCGACGGCGGTCTCGTCGACGTGTTCTTCAGCGGGGCGCTGGACGACATCGCCCGGGCCAAGCGCCTGTGCATGAGCTGCCCGGTGCTCGTCCCATGCCTCGAGGGGGCGCTCGAGCGGCGTGAGCCCTGGGGCGTGTGGGGTGGGCAGCTGTTCCTCGACGGCAGGATCGTGGCCACCAAGCGGCGCCGTGGCCGCCCGCCCAAGATGCCCCGCCCCGGGGACCGCTTCCGGAGGTGCCGCTCCCCGAGCACCTCCACGCTGTACCGGTTGCGCGGGCATCGCGGCGGAACCGCCCCTGCGACCCCACGGGGATACCCCCCGGGCGGCCTCGCCCACGCGACAGGGGCGGCCGTCGCGGCGCGAGTTCCCGAGGCTGGCGACGAGTACACCCCGGCGGCCGGCGTGAACAACGAGACGCGGCTCGCGACCGCCAGCATCGCCGCGGCCCGCACCGGACCCACGTGCGGGACCAAGCGGGTTTCCTCAGTTTCGATCGAATCCTCGGAAATCGTCGTCTTGTCGGAAGGGGACGCCTGATGGTGAGGCCAAACGGAGATGACGCTGGCAGCGAGCGGAATGGTTGATGAGACCGATATCTCCGAGCTGCTGGGCCTGCGCAGCGAGGTGGCCACGGTCATCGCCGAGCTGCGAACGCATCCTCTGGATGAGCTCCCGACCGCGGCCGACCGCCTGGAGGCCAGCGTCATGCGGCCGCTCGACGACCTCCTCGCCGGCATGGCGACGGGGGAGCGTCCAGCATTAGGCGACCGGAAGGCGGCGCAGTCGACCGCCGACCGTCTGATGCAGCTGGCGGAAGCCGCTACCAGGCTCCGAGCCCGTCCCGGCGCGCCTTCGGCCCTCGTTGAGGCCACCGCCGCCCTGCAGGACGTGGCGCTTCGGCTGCCTCTCTCGGGCGACGCTGCCGCTGGGTTCCGTGCCGACTTGGAGACGCTCCAGGGGCGATTGCCAGGAGGCATTCAGGTCAGTGCCGATGGGCCCTACCTCGTCACCAACGCCACCAACGTCTTCACCCATCTGGGCGAACGGATGGAAGTGCGGCCCCAGATGGCGTTCTGCCGGTGTGGTGGCTCAGCAATGAAACCGTTCTGTGACGGCACGCACGCAAAGATAGGTTTCAGTGGCGCCAAGGACCCCACGCGCGTCGCCGACCGCCGCGACACCTACATCGGCGAGCAGGTCACAATTTTCGACAACCGGGGCATCTGCGCCCACTCCGGCTTTTGCACCGACCGGCTGGTCTCGGCGTTCCACACTGGCGGCGACCCCTTCGTCAGCCCGAGCGGCGCGCGGATGGACGAGCTCATCCGGGCGGTGCGCGACTGCCCGTCGGGTGCCCTGAGCTTCGCCATCGACGGGCGCGAGGCACGGGAGTATGTCGATCAAGCCGTTCGGGAGCCGGCGATCGAGGTGTCCAAGGACGGCCCCTACCGTGTAACCGGCGGCCTCATGCTGACCGACGAGAACGGCGACGCCGTAGCGCGTGTCGAGGGCGGCTCCCTCGAGCACTACAGCCTCTGTCGTTGCGGGCAGTCCCAGAACAAGCCCTTCTGTTCGGGCCGCCACTGGTACGTCGGGTTCCGGGATCCGCAGCCCTCGGCCGAGCCCACGCTGTTCGAATGGGCAGGCGGTCTGCCCGCCCTCACCCGTCTCGTCCGCCGCTTCCTCGAGAAGCACGCTCCGGAGGACGAGCTCCTGGCGCCCATCTTCGCAGACATGGCTCCGGACCTGCCGCAGCGGGTGGCGGCTTGGCTCGGGGAGGCGTTCGGGGGGCCGGCGGCTGAAGATGTGGTTTCGCTGGCCCCGAGCCTGGCGAGCGTTGAGATCACCGAGGAGGAACGCCAGCGGGCGGTGGCGCTGTTCGAACGCAGCGCCAACGAAGTCGGGTTGCCGGCGGACGCCCAATTCCGCGCCGCGATCGTTTCGTATATGGAGTGGGTGTCGCGTGCCGTCGTCGAGGCGACACAGCCGGGTGCTGACTCGTCGGCTCTTCGCTCGCCCCGGACCTGGGGCTGGACGACCGCCGGCCGGCCCACTTCAGCGACGCCAGCGCCGGCCGCTGCCGGAGCCGAGGACGCAGCGCCACCCTCTTTGCCGGGGGCCGATCAGCCGGTCGTGTTCGACGAGCACATCCGGGCGCTGTTCCGGGCGAGTGACCGTGATGCGATGCGGTGGGCGTTCGACCTGTGGTCCTACCGCGATGTCGCGGCCAACGCCCAGGCGATCCTCCAGCGGCTGGAGGCCGGGTCGATGCCGTGTGACGGGGCGTGGGCGCCGGCGAAGGTGGACGTCTTTCGCCGGTGGGTGGACGCTGGAACGCCCGAGTCGGTGACGGGCGAGGCAGCGACCCACACCGTCGCCCTCGAGGACAAACCCACAGCCAGGCAGGAGCCGATCGGCGGGCGTCTCGGACGACTGGTGAAACTCCGCAGCGATTCACCCGAAGGCGACCGCCCACTCGTGATCGAGCACCGCGAGGCGCTGATCTACATGCTCTGTTCGGCGGCCGAGCTGGAGCACGCACTGATGTGCGAGTACTTGTTCGCGGCGTTCACGCTGAAGCGATCCGTCGAGGAGGGCTTGACCGAGGACCAGTTGGCGGCGGTTGAGCGATGGCGCGCGGCCATTCTCATGGTGGCCAAGCAGGAGATGCTTCACCTGGCGATCAACTGCAACCTCGTCAACTCGCTGGGCGCCAGCCCACACCTGTCGCGACCCAACCTGCCCCAGCCGGCAAAGCACTATCCGCCAGGCGTCATTCTCACCCTGCTGCCCTTCGGCGAGGAGGCCCTCCGCCACTTCATCTACCTGGAGCGCCCCGAAGGCATGGACTTCGAAGATGCCGAGGGCCTAGCCGCCTTGGAAGGGGCGGCACCCGTGATGGGCCCCGAGGAGATCGCACCCCATCTGCAGGAGTTTGCGACCGTCGGCCACCTCTACCGCTCGATCGAAGCCGGGTTCCGTCACCTGGGCGAGAAGCTGGGCGAGGACAACCTCTTCCTGGCGCCCGCCGCCGCACAGGTCAGCGGCGACCTGTTCGGCTGGCCCCAGCTCGAGCCCATCACCAGCGTGGACGCCGCCGTGCGCGCCATCGAGACCATCGTCGAGCAGGGGGAGGGCCCCCGGGGCGACTGGCGTAACGCCCACTTCGGCCGGTTCCTCGCGGTCCTTGACGAGTACCTGGCCATGCTGGAGGCGAACCCCGGCCTCGAGGTCGCCCGCCCGGTGCTGCCGGCCCTGGTGCGCCCGCCCGAGAGCGGCGAGGAGGCCGACCTCATCACCGACCCACGCACGGCCGGCATCGCCGACTTGGGCAACGTCGGCTACGAGATCCTGCTCCAACTCCTGTACCGCCTGCTTTGCCACGTGGACGAGAGCGACGAGCAGATGAAAACCCTGTCCCAGGTGGCGGTCAGACTCATGGTCGAAGTGATCGAACCGATCGGCGAGCTCCTCACGACCCTGCCCGTGGGGCCCGAGCACCCCGGGCGGACCGCCGGACCCAGCTTCGAGCTCTTCTACCAACCCGACTACCTCCTGCCCCACCGCCAGGCGGCGTGGCGCATCATGGCCGAACACCTGACCGACGCCGGCGCGTTCGCCCAGCAACAGGGACAAAGCGAACCACGACTGCAGCCCGTCGCCGGTGCGCCTCCAACGGCTCGCCGAAACCCTCCGCACCCAGGCGGGATGAAGCCGGGGCCCGTTGAATACGAGCCGCGTCAGTTCAGCATTGGGGCCCCTCAGGGCGCCGAGCCCACAGGCGAGAGACTCCAGGTCAGTAGACCGAGGTGATGCAGAACACGTGACCCTCCGGGTCGGCGAGGAAGATCCAACCGTCGGTATCGAGTTTGTGCCCTGGCCGGGTGGCTCCCAGCGCCAGCATCTGGGCCTCGGTGTGCGTCGCTCGCAGCGGGGTCTTCGCGGACTACGTCGGGGCGAGCCCCAAGTGGGTCACCCGCCGTTTTCGCATGCAGGAAGCCGCGGCCCGTGCCGCTGTCGGCCCGGCGGACTGGGCTCGTCTGGCCGTCGACCTCGGCTACGGCGATCAGTCCCACTTCAGCCGGGACTTCACCGCCAATGTCGGCACCGCACCGACTCACTACGCACGTCTCTGCGCCGAAGCCCGAACCCTCTGATCCGCCTGCCCATCGCGACGACCTGTGTTCGGCTATTCGACGGCGTCAGTTGCGGCCGGCCTCGCGGCGTTCCCGGAAGAAGGCCCTTATGTCCTTGACCGGAAATTCTGGTTGCTCCATCGCCGAGAAGTGCCCGCCCCGGTCGATCAGTCCATTGCACGATGTGGTTCGTTCTATCTGCAATGTGTCGCAGCGGGATGAAGTTGTCGTGTGGGAAGCCGGCCAGGGCGGTCGGTGTCGTCGACGGTTCGGGGGGCTTCCCCCAGTTGTCGGCGTGCGCTCGTTCGTAGTAGGTGCGGGCGGACGAGCCCGCTGTGCCGGTAAGCCAGTAGAGCATCACGTTGGTGAGCATCTGGTCGCGGTCGACGGCGTCCTCAGGCCGCCTCGGAGTCCGTCCACTCCTTGAACTTTTCGACGATCCAGGCCAGTTGGCCCACCGGCGAGTCGGTCAAGCCGTACGCCAGCGTCTGTGGCCGGGTGGACTGGATGTCGGCGTATCCCTGACGCTCGCGGCTCCATGCCTTCATGCGTTCCCAGGAGGCCAGCGCGCGCTGGCGCTCATTCGGGCCCAGAACCGCCAACTCGGCGGGTCGGGTTCCTGAGGCTGGAACGAGTTGGGCAGCAGGTTGATCGTCGCTCGACAAAGGAGCATCGCAACGTGCTGGCTCGGGTCCCGCGGGCGAATGCCGAGATGGTGGCCGCAGCGATCCGCACGATCTTCGCCCAAACTCTCGAACCCCCGAACCTGAGCGTCCGCCTTGACATCGGACGACACAATATGGTGCGAGCGGAAGGAGCAAGGCAGATGAGCAGCGACCCTGAAAACAGTAGGGGTATTGCGTTGGTGCGCTTCGCTACGGCGTTGTGTGCATCCGCGGATCTGGCCGAGCTCGAGAAGAAGCTTCTGGCCGGCGTCGGCAGGTTGTTCAACGCACCGATGCGTACCATCTACATCTTGGATCCGCAGACTGGCCATCCGAGCCATGTCGCGCCGGTTAACGTCAGTGAGACCATGCTGGCGCGCTACGAGAGCCTTCCCCAGGGCCGGAAGACTGATCCGCTCCTCGAGCGTGTCCTGACCAGCAGAGGCGCCGCGTACAACATGGCGCTCATGTCGATGGAGGAGTGGCTCGAGTCACCGGTCTACACGAGCATCGTGTCCCTGCACGACATGCGCCATGTCATCGAGGTGCCCGTCATCTGCCGGGAGCCGATGATCGGAACGATCAATCTCGGGACGAGCGACCCAAAGGGCGGCTACACGGACGGAGAGGTTCGCTGGGCGGAGGCCCTGGGCCGCTTGGTCGGCGTCGCGGTTGAAGGTATCCGGGCGCGGGAGGACCTCGAACAGGAGCTCGAGCGGGCGCGGGCCGCGCTCGAGCTCACCGGGAGCGCGATCATGGTCAGCGATCCGGAGGCGCTCGAGGTGCGCCTCAGCGAGGCAGCTCAGCGGCTGCTGGCCGAGCTTCAGGACGGGGAAAAGGGGGTCTATGGGCTGATCGCGCAACCTCCTGACGCTCCCGCCGGTTTCTCCCGGAGCGTCGATGTCGAGCTTCTGGGCGGCGGCCGAGGCCAGCTCCACGGATATTCGAGTCGTCTGCCTCGCCAGGGCGGCGCCTTGGTCACGGTGCTCGAGCTTGACCGTGAGCGCCCTGGGTGGCTTGCGGGGCCGCTGGTCGCCTTGACGCCTCGCGAGCGAAAGGTGGCCAAACTTGTCGTTGATGGCCTCACCGACCGCGAAATTGCCGAGCGGCTGTACCTGAGCCGCCATACGGTGAGCCAGTACGTTAAGCGCATCTACCGCAAGCTTGGCGTCGACTCGCGCGTCAAGCTGACCCGTCTGCTGCTGGGTCGTCGCGAGTCAGAGCAGCACCTCAGATGATCTGATCGCAATCCGCAAGCCTAGGAGACGTGCCGACGCTTACTCGGCGGGTCCGCTGGTCGCGGTCTGGGGCTGAGGCGCGACGTGTTGGCCGACTCCGGCACTGACACCGCGCGACAAGTCGGTCTCGTGGCGGATCAACGACGCTGGCGGCGCCGGCTACTTCCGGTGTCTGGCCCGGCGGCCAGGCCCTGGCCAGCAGCTACTGACCAGGGCCTTCGTGTGGTACCCCCCCTGGGACTCGAACCCAGAACCTGCGGATTAAGAGTCCGTTGCTCTGCCAGTTGAGCTAGAGGGGCACACCCCGTGTCCGGGATCGATCAGCTTATCCGACCGACCCGGAAGCGAGTCCACCTGCACGGCTAGAGGACGTTGACCACCGTGCCGAGGTCGGCGATGCGGAGGAGGAGGGGGTTGTCGATGACCTGGGTGACCGCCTCGGCCACGCTGACCTGGTGGACCCGGGCGTGCTGGGCCAGCGCGCCGGCGACGACGGGGGCCGAGAACGACGTGCCCGCACCAGCGGGCCCAGTCCGTCGAAGTCGTCGGGGTCGGGGTCGAGCGGGCTGGCGGGCGTCTCCGCGCCCAGGAACCCCGCGAAGAAGGTGCTCACCAGGTCCACGCCGGGGGCGCAGGCGCGGACCCACGGGCCGTAGTTGCTGAACAGGGCGCGGACCGTCGGGGCCGACGGCGCCCACGCCGACCACGTCGGGCAGCGAGGCCGGGATGGTCGGGGGGCAGATGCCGTCGTTGCCCGCCGACGCGACCACGACGTAGCCCCGGGCCTGGGCTCCGCGGATGGCGGTGGCCAGCACCTCGCGCTCCTCCATCGCGTAGCCGCCGAACGACAGGTTGAGGATGCGCCGCGGGTCGCCCGGCGGTGCGGTCGGGCAGGGCGTCGATGCGGGCGGCGATCTGCACCTCGTCGCCGTCGCCCTCCGGCGGCCAGCACCGTGCCGCACGCTCGACCTCGGCGCCCGGGGCCACCTGCTCGATCAGGCCGGCGATGAAGGTGCCGTGGCCGGCGGCCGGGTCGAGCAGGTTGTCGGTCGGGACCGCGTCGGGCACCGTCGGCCGTCCGCGGCCGCGCTGCCGCGCGGGCACGACGAAGGCCGGATCGCTCCGGCGCGTGCGGGATCAGCGTCGGGGCCATGGCCAGGCCGGTGTCGAGCACGACCACCTCGGGCCGGGCGCTGATGGCTGGCCGGAGATCTTGCCTAGCACGGCGGCGACCGTCGCCGCATCCTCGGCGGTGACCGCGGACGGCGCTGCTCGGCGGCGACCCGTGGCATGCTCGGCGCTGGCGTACACCGGCGATGCGTAGACGGGGACTGGCGTAGACCGGCGAGGCGTACACGGGCGAGGCGTACACGGGCGAGGCGTAGACGGGCAGGCGTACACGGGCGAGGCGTAGACCGGGGACGCGTAGACCGGGGACGCGTACACGGGCGACGCGTAGACCGGGGACGCGTAGACCGGCGAGGCGCCGGGCCCGCCACCGCACACGCCCCGCACGGCGGGGTGGGGACCGCAGCAGCACGCCGTCAGCGCAGTGGGCGAAGAACACGTGGTTGGGCTGGGCCTGGACGCCCGAACGAGCGCAGCTGGCGCACCAGTTGAGGCACATCGGGCACCCCCACGATGTGGAAGAACCGCCCGTCCATCAGCCCCAGCCGCTGCGGCTCGAGATGGGCCTGGGGGTAGAGCCGGCGGGCGATGGCCAGCGCGCGCTCGATGTCGCTCGTGATCACCGGCCGGGCACGTAGGCGAAGCCCTCGGCCTGGGCCACCCTCACCCGGTCCCGCCAGCCGCGCTCCTCGCCGTCCTTGCCCTCGCCGGGCTTGCCCTCGCCCGGCTTGGGGTCGTCGTCCGGTCCGTGCTTGCCCTCGTCGGTCATCCCGGTGTGCCTCCTGGTCGCTCGTGTATAGAGACCGCCGCATCTACGGCGATACCAGTACGGAGCCGTCTTCTACCATCCCGGAGCGTGGTGGATGACCAGGCGACCATCGAGCTGCGGGTGCTGGCCGAGGATCGCCACCGCGATCCCGCCGCCGTGCGGGCGCGGGCGGCTGAGCTGCTCGACGATCCGGCCCAGCCGCCCGCGGTGGCGCCGGTGGCCGAGTGGGTGCTGGGGCTGGCGCTGCACGAGCTCGGCGAGCCCACGGACGCTGCCGGTCACCTGCGCCGGGCGGCCCGGTTGGCCGCCAAGGCCGGCGATGCGGAGACCGAGGCGCTGGCGCGCGCCGGTCTCGCCATCTCGCTGCTCAGCCTGGGGCGGACCCCTGCGGCGCACCGCGAGATCGCCCTGGCCGACGAGCGGGCGCCGCAGGCGGCCCGGGGCCGGGTCGACTTCCTGCACGCGCTGGTCCTCCAGCGCGTGGGCGAGCTGGACCACGCCCTGGACCGCTACCGCCGGGCCCTGCCCCGCCTTCGCCGCGACGGTGACGAGCACAGCGTGGCCCGGGCGCTGCTCAACCAGGGCACCCTGCGTGCCTACCAGGGAGACACCGATGCGGCGCTGGCCGACTTCGCCGAGGTCGAGGCGCTCGCCGGGCGGCTGGGGCTGCCGGTGCTGGTGGCCATGGCGGCCCACAACGCCGGCTTCGCGCTGGGCCGCCGGGGCGCGGTGGGGGACGCGCTGGGCGCCTTCGACCGCGCCGAGGCCGCCTACCGCGAGCTGGGCGACCCGCCCCGGCTGGTGGCGGTGCTGGCGTCGGACCGGTGCGATGTGCTGCTGCAGGTGGGGCTGGCGGACGACGCCCGCGCCGCGGCCGAGGGCGGGCGGTGGCCGCGCTGGGCGGCGTGGACGCGGCGCACCTGGCCGAGGCCCGCCTGCTGCTCGCCCAGGCGTGCCTGGCCGCGGGTGATCTCGACCGGGCCGACGGCCGAGGCCGCCACTGCGGGCGAGGCCTTCCGCGCCGCCCGCCGCGCCCCGTGGGCGGCGCTCGCCGGCTACGTCGGCATGCAGGCCACGATCCGCGCCGGGAGGACGACGTCGTGCCCCCGCCCGCGCGCTGACCCAGGCGGTGGCCGCGGCCCGCCGCCTCGACAAGCAGGGCTGGCGCATCGAGGCGCTGCACGCCCGCACGTTCGTCGGCCGGGTCGCCCTGGCGCTGGGCCGCCCGCACGCCGCCGAGGACGAGCTGGCCAAGGCGGCCGAGGCCCGAGGCCGCGGCCCGGTGGGCCTGCGGGCGCAGGCGTGGCACGCCACCGCGCTGGTCCGCCTGGCCCGGGGCGACCGCGCCGGGGCCAAGGACGCGCTGCGTCGGGGGCTGGCGGTGCTCGACGCCTACCGGGCGGGGCTCGGCGCCACCGAGCTGCGGGTCGGCGCCGCGGCGCACGGGGAGGACCTGGCCCGCCTCGGCCTGCGCCTGGCCCTGGCGGGCGGCCGGCCCTGGGAGGTGCTGCGCTGGGCCGAGCGCTGGCGGGCCGGCAGCTTGCGCCTGCCGCCGGTCTCGGCCCCGGCCGACGCCACCCTGGCCGCGGCCCTGGCGGACCTGCGCACTGCGGAGGCGGACCTCCGCGAGGCGACCCTGGCCGGCGCCGAGGACGCGGCACTCACTCGGCCGCATCGCCCGCCTGGAGCGGACGGTGAGGGACCGGGCGCGCCGGGCGTCGGGGGCGGGGGAGCCGTCCGGCCGCCCGCTCGACACCGCGGCCCTGTCCGCGGCGCTGGGCGACCGCACGCTGGTCGAGTACGTGAACGTCGAGGGCACGTTGCACGCGGTGATCGTGGCGGGCGGTCGGGCCCGGCTTCACACCGTGGCGAGCACCGCCCAGGTGGAGGACGAGGCCCGGTTCCTGGTGTTCGCCCTGCGCCGCGTCCTCGCGGCCCGCGGGCCAGGCCCGCGACCCCATGGCCGACGTCGACGCCGCGGCCCGCCGCGTGGACGAGCTGCTGGTGGCGCCGCTGGGGCTCGCTGGGGTCGGGCCCGTGGTGGTGGTGCCCACCCATCCGTTGCACCAGGTGTCGTGGGGCGCGCTGCCGTCCCTCGGGGGACGGTCCGTCACCGTGGCGCCCAGCGCCGAGCTGTGGCTGCGGCGGGGGAGCGCTCCGGCCACCGCCGGCGCGGCCACGGTGGTGGTCGCCGGCCCCGACCTGCCGGGCGCCGACGCCGAGGCCGAGGCGGTGGCCGCGGCCTACCCGAACGCCAGGCTGGTGCGGGGCGAGGACGCCACCGTCGAGCGCGTCCTCGACGCGCTGGCCGGCGCGAGGCTGGCGCATGTGGCGGCCCACGGCCGGCTCCGCTCCGACAGCCCGTTGTTCTCGGCGCTGGGCCTGGCCGATGGCGCCCTCACGCTCTATGACCTGGAGCGTCTGGCCGCGCCGCCGCAGGTGTTCGTGCTGCCCGCGTGCAACGCGGCCGTGGCCTCGGTGACGCGGGGCGATGAGGTCCTCGGCATGGCCACCGCGCTGGTGGGGCTGGGCGTGCGCTCGGTGGTGGCACCGGTGCTCCCGGTCCCCGACGCGGCCACGACGCCGTTTGTGCTCGCGGTGCACGACGCCCTCCGGGCCGGAGCGCCGCCCGGTGCGGCCCTGGCCGCCGCGGCAGGCCGCGGCCCGCGGCACGGAAGATCAGCGGGCGGTGGCCAGCGCGTTCGTCTGCATCGGCGCCGACGACGTCAGCGGGTGATCCAGGGCGTGGCGATGGCGCCATCGGCGCCGCCGACCCGCAGGCGCAGCGGCCCGGGCTGCACCACGGCCCGGAAACGGCCCAGGTCGTCGACCGCGAGCGCCACGCGGGTCGCGGCCTGCTCGAGCTCGACGGGCGTGTCCTCGGCAGGCGACACCCGGCCCACCAGCCCGCCATCGGACAGGTCGACCTCGATGGTGCGGTCCCCGGTGGTGAAGGTCAGCGAGCGGACGTCGCCAGGGTCGTCGCGCAAGGTGGTGCGGCGGTCGTCGAGGAGCGAGTCGAACACCAGCTCCGCCAGCTCCGCATCGAGTCCCGAGAGGTCGGCCGCCACGGCCGTCGCCAGCGCGTCGGCCGGCACGGGATCGGTCTCGTCGATCACCTCGGCCAGCACGGCGAGAAGATGATCGTCGTCGAATCGTTCGTCCATGGGGGTCACCTCCCCGCGATGAAGGGGCGCAGCGCGGCCGTGCCGCGCAACTGGTCGAGGCAGCGCTGCGCGCGTCGGCCCGATGCTGCCGTGGGGCATGTCCAACAGGTCCCCGACCTCGGCGTAGGACAGGGGCGGATCGAGGGTCACGAGCCGCAGCAGCTCCTGGCAGCGGGCCGAGAGGGACGCGAAGCCCCGGCGCACCGCACCGTGCAGCTCGTCGTTCATCAGCCGCTCGTCGCTGACCGCCGGCTCGGCCACCAGCGGCAGGTCGTGCGGGTCGGTGGACCGCAGGCGGCGCCGCGCCCGCAGCAGGGTGTGGACCTCGTTGCGGGCGGTGGTGGCCACCCAGCCCGGGAGCTTGGCCGGCTCGCGGATGGTGGCGAGCCGCTCGTTGAGCCGGAAGAAGGTGGCGGCGAAGGCGTCCTTGCGGTCCTCGTCGCCGAGGTCGAAGCCGGCGATCGACCGCCACGCCACTCGCTGGAGCCGGGCCACGAGCGCCTCCCACGCCTGCCGGTCACCGGTGATGGCGCGAGGCACGAGCTCCTCGAAGCGTGTCTGGCCCAACTCGTCGGACGCGGCTCCCACGGCTGGCACAGTAGGCCGCGCTCCGCGTCGGGTGGTCCATGCGGACGGGCGTCGTCGAATCTCCGTGGGAGGCGCCTGCGCCCGCCCGCCAGGGCGCAGGCGCCACCCGCAGATGGTGGGAGCAGCGGTCATATCCCCCGGACCTCCAGCCGGCTGTGTCACAGAGCCCAGGGAGGCGCTCCGGATACGCGGTTCTCGCCGCACTGGACGATCATCGGGTGAGCTTCCGGCGCGCCGGCCGGAACCCGCAGCTAGAGGCTCTCGCGGTACTTGCTCACCAGGTCGTCGAGGGCCTCCCGCAACAGGCTCGCCTCGGTGCGCCCGCTGGCGCCCGACAGCTTGGCCAGGCGGTCGAGGCCCGCCCGCGGGTAGTAGTTGCTCTTGAGGACCATCTTCTCCTCGACGTAGATGGCGACGCGGTCCCGGCCGTCGCGCTTCGCCCGCATGAGCGCCTGGTCCGCGGCTTGCGACAGCGCCTCGGCGGTGGCCCCGTGCGGGGGATTGGCGGCCACGCCGATCGAGGCGGTGGTGGTTTCGCCCACGCCCTCGACCGGGTGGGTGGCGAAGTGCTCGCGGATCTCGTCCATGAGGACCAGCGCGCTCTCCGCCGACAGGCCCGGCAGCAGCACCGCGTACTCGTCGCCGCCGAGCCGCATCACCTCGGCCCCGGCCGGGAGGTTGCCGTCCAGCCTTCGCTCCCAGGTCGCCAGGGCCAGGTCGCCGCCCGCCGCGCCCGGCGCTCGTTGATGCCGACGAGGTCGTCGAGGTCGGTCTGGGCCAGGGCCAGCGGGGCGTTGCCGCCGTGCAGCAGGTCTGCCAGCCGGGCGAGGAACTCGTCGCGGCCTACGATCGGGCGCCGATCAGTGGACGTAGTAGCCATGACATATATATGTCATGGCTACTACGTCGGGTCAACCGGATATCAGCCGACGCGGTTGCGAGCGGTCCGGCGAGCGAGGAGAACGGCACCGGCCCCGATCGCCGCCAGGGTGGCTCCGGCGATGGCGATGGGGCCGGCGTTCGTTCCGGTCGTGGGGAGCCGACCTTCCGCGGAGGCCACCGGCTGGGTCGTGCCGGGGCCCCCGGGCGTCGTGCCCGGGTTCGGGACGATCGAGGAAGTTGTGCCGCCGGGCACCGTGGTGGTCATGCCGCTCTGAGGGTCGACGCTGGTCGAGGTCGTGCTGCTGGTGCTGAGGTCGCTTGACCGTGCCGTTGTTGCCCGGCGGGTCGGCCGCTGCAGCCGGCGCGGCCAGACCCACCGGGACCAGCCCGCCACACAGGAGCGCGAGCAGGCGTGACGTAGGGATGTGCTTCCCCATCGTGCGGTGATCGCCGGGGTGGCGCTCCGCGATACTCCCTGGGAGAAAATTTCCGTGCGAGCGTCACCCTTGGGCGGGGGGCGGCGATGACTGACTAGGTGGCTGGGATCGAGCGGTTCAACGGAGAGTTCGACGCGGTGCTGGACGGGGCGCAGTCAGGCGCGCCCTGGGCCTTCGAGCGGATGTTCGTCGCCTTGGCGCCGGTCGTCACCGGCTACCTGCGGGTGCAGGGGTCGCAAGAACCCGAGGACCTGTGCAGCGAGGTGTTCGTCGCGGTGCTCCGCAACATCGGGCGCTTCAGCGGCAACGAGCCCGCATTCCGCTCGTGGGTGTTCACGATCGCCCACCGCCGGCTGCTCGACGAGCGCCGCCGCCACGGACGCCGGCCCCCGTTCACCGCGCTCGGCGAGGCGCTGGAGCTGGCGGCGCCCGACGACGTCGAGAGCGTCGTCGAGCTCGCGCGAGCGCAGCGAGTGGGTCCGGGAGCTGTGCGAGCAGGTCTCGCCCGACCAGCGCGACGTGCTCCTGCTGCGGCTGCTGGGCCGGCTCACGATCGACGAAGTGGCCGAGATCGTGGGCAAGTCCCCGGTGGCGGTGAAGGCGCTACAGCGGCGGGGCTTCCGGGCCATCGGCCGCATGCTGGCGCCCGAGGAGGTATCGCGATGACGGGGTCCGGCGATGACTACGCCGTGATGGGAACTACGCGCTATACGTACGATGACGTCGTCGAGGCGCTCGTCAACGGCGAGGGCGTCGCCACTGCGCACGCCCCGCTGGCGACCTTCGCCCGGGAGGTGCAGGCGCTGGGGGACGAGCCCGTCCCCGCCCCGTCCCCCGAGCTGGCGGCACTGCTGGAGGGTCGGGGAGCGGGCGTCGCCCGGCTGGCGGGCACCACCGGCAAAGTGGCCGGGCTCGGGATCGTGGCGAAGCTGGGGCTGAGTGCATCGCTGGCCGCCGCCGGCGTGGTCGGCGCGGGCGCCGCGGGGCTACTGCCCGCGGCGGCCAACCACGCGGTGCGCGGCGCCATCGAGGGGGTCACGCCGGTCCAGTTCGCGGAGGACAACGACCACCCCGAGAACTTCGGCGACCGCGTCTCCGACGACGCCACCGGCGAGAGCGACGGGGAGCACGGCGTGGACGGCCAGGAGATCTCGGACCAGGCCCCGGGGGCCGCCCACCGCAACGGCGGGAGCTCCCCCGACGCGGCGCCCGGCCAGACCGGGATCACCGGGCTGGACCGGGCCAACCAGACCCCGGCGGCCACCCACGCACCCGATCCGGGCACCAACGGCGACGACAGCGAGGACGAGGACGCGCCCGGCGGCTCCGGCGAGTCGACCCCCAGCAGCACGGTGCCCCCCGCCCGCGCCGACAACCATCCCCCGGGCTGAGTGAGTCCTTCCCCTCCGTTGGCTCACCGACCCCGCGAGGCACCAGCGCCCCGAAGCCGCCCAGCGACAGGAACGGCGTCCGGTAGCGCTGGTGCCTCGCTTTCTTCCTTGGAACATCAGCGGACAGGCACGTCGTCTTGGCTTGCCGTTCTCAGCCGCCCAGGTCGGCCCGCGCGCGAGCGCCGGGGGGCGTTGACCGGGTTGCAGCGGGCGGCACCGTCGCCCGGCAGGTCCACCAGGTAGCCGGTGCCGAACGGGTCGTCCGGGAACACGTAGTCGGTGGACACGTACTGGGCGCCGGAGGCGAACGCGGCGTCCCGCATGGAGGTGTCCCCGCTGCGGGCCTGGACCGTGTCGGCGTCGGCCCGGGTGCGCACGATGAACCCGGCGGCGACCAGGGCGCGGATGCGGTCGCCCTGGGACAGCGGGTCGTTGACCACCATCATGGCGGCGTCGGGATCGGTCTCGGGCACGTCTACGAACAGGCGGCGGTCAGCGAGGTCGGGGACCTGGGCCCGATAGGCGTCGCGCTTGGCCCCATGGTCGTCGAGCATGAACAGCACCTGGCCCCGCACCTGGTCGAGGCGAGGCCAGCGGCCCGCCCGCACCGCGTCGGCCAGCGTGGCGGCGCGGCCCCGCACCTCGGCCGGCGTGAGCACCCGCGCCGCGGGGAACACCGCGTCGATCTCGTCCTGAAGGGCGGCGAAGTCGGGCCCCGCCCACGGCAGGGGCTGGACGAAGCCCAGGCCCGGGTCGGGGATGGGATCGTCCTTGGCCTCGATCTGGACGGTGACCGGCAGATGGCCGGGATGGGCGTCCGACCAGTCGCGCACCTGGGTCAGGCAGGCAGCCAGCGTCGGGCACGTCGACCGGAAGTCGACCTCCTGCACGTGGAGCACCTTGAGCCCCGGGCCCGCCAGCGCCGGGTCCGGGGCCGCCACCCGCAGCAGCTCGACGACCCGCGGGTGGGCGTAGCGACCGCCGCCCGGATCGTCCAGGAAGACGTCGAGCTCGATCTGGCGCACGCCCGCGTCGAGCTCCTCGGCCAGTGGGTGGTGGGTGTACTCGAAGCCCTGCGCCGCAGCACCCAGGAAGTCGGCCAGCGCCTCCTGCAGGGCCGGCTCCGGTTGCACGTGGTAGCTGTTGTGCGACGCCAGCACCTGGATCTCGTTGAGCCGGACGGGGGCCCTCGGGACGTGCGGCCCCGGTCCGGGGGTGTGGCAGGCCGCCGCCACCACCAGGGCGACGGCGACCACGGCGACGGGCCGGATGCGGTGACGGCGGCGGCTCATGACCGGCCAGCATGGCCGACCGGGGCGGCGCCGGCATGTCCTGCCGGTCACCCGCCCCGATCGGACCGGTTGGGACTAGGCGGCGAACCCCCGTCCCTTGGTCAGCCCGAAGGCCGTGCGGATCAGCGTCTCCTCGGTGTTCGCCCGGCCGCGGGCCGTCAACCAGGCGCCCGGAACAGCAACCAGGCGTCGGCCATCCGTTGGACCTGGCCCGGGGTGAACTCCGTGTAGCAGGAGTCGAACGAGTAGTCCATGTAGTTGTGGATCGGGTCGAGCCCGGGGGCGGAGCACGTGTCCTTGCCCTCGGGGCATCCCGACGTCGGCGTCTTCTGGGCCGGGGTGTCGGCCACGAAGTCACCCTTGGCGTTGCACCCGCCGAAGAAGGTGTGCTCGAGGTTGAGCCAGTGGCCGACCTCGTGGGTCGCGGTCTCGCCCTGGTCGTAGCGGCCTGCGTACGTCGTCGAGGTGCCGAGCATCGACTCCCAGTCGATGACCACGCCGTCCAGGTCCGCCTGTCCGGGCTTGGTGACGATGTCCGGCAGGTAGGCCCAGCCGAGGTAGTCGCCCGCGGTGGTCGAGTAGAGGTTCAGCGCGTCCGGCCCGCCCTGGCGGAGGGTCTGCTTCATCGACTTCTCGCGGACACCGCCGGGGTTGGCGTAGAACCAGTCAGCGTTGTCCGTGCGGGTGACCCCGGCCAGCCGGAACGAGAACCCGGTGTCGGGCCCGCCCTCCCCGCCCGAGAAGGTCACGTTCAGGACGCGGATCTGGTCGTTGATCTGCTGCGTCGTGAGGCTCCCGATGGCACCGTCGGTCACAACGTGGACGTACACCGGGACGCGGGCGCTGAAGTCCGCTCCGGCGACGCCCTGGGCCGAGGCCGGCATGTCCTGGTGCACCTGGCCCAGGTCCGGCTCGCGGGGCTCGCCGCCTCGCCCGGCAGGCGCGGCACTCGCAGGGTCGTGGCATTGTGACCCACCCGCCGGCGCGGCGGACGCGCCGCCCGCCGCTCCCAGAGTCGCGGCACACATGGCCGCGGCGACGAGGAGGCCCTTGAACCCGTGGTGCGTCACGTCGACATCCCCTCCTGTCGTCCGGTGCATCCGGCGCGCGAGGCCATCGTAGGCCCGCCGGAGCGGGTCGTGGCCGGGCGCACGGCCTCGCCCTGTGGTCAACTGAACGATCGTTCGTCGAAGCTGCGCCTGCGGCGCCGGGGGGAGACGATGGCGAAGCCGATGCACGACACCGAGCGGCTCAGCTACCGCGGGGCCGTCGACGCCGACGGCCACGTGCTGGAGCCCCCCGACCTGTGGGAGCGCTACATCGACCCCCGGTACCGGGACCGCGCTCTGCGCATCGTGCGCGACGAGCGAGACCTCGAGGAGCTCGAGATCGGCGGCCGGCGCAGCCTCATGAGCCGCCGGGGCTTCCCGTCGACCCTCGGCGCCATGGGGGCTCCCGACATGCCCGACATCCGCCGCAATCCCGAACGGACCTACCTGGGCGAGGCGCCCTTCGGGTCGATGGACCCCGCCGAGCGGCTGGCTGTCCTCGATGCCGAGGGCCTGGATGCCGCCGTGCTGTACACGACGATCGGCCTGCTGTGGGAGGCCGAGCTCGACGAGCCCGAGCTGTGCCAGGCCTACACCCGGGCCTACAACCGCTGGATCTGCGAGTTCTGCGCGGGCAGCCCCCGCCTGGTGCCCACCGCGCACCTGTCGCTCACCGACCCGCAAGCCGCGGCCGCGGAGCTGGCGCGCGCAGTGGGGGAGGGCGCCAAGGGGGCCTACGTGGCCCCGTTCGCCCCCGGTGGCAAGCCGCTGGGGCATCCCGACCATGACCCGGTCTTCGCCGCTGCGCAGGATCTGGGCGTGCCCTTCGCCATCCACCCGACGTTCGAGCCGGCCTGGGTGCACGGGCACCGGTTCGACATCGGGTACGCCCGCGAGCTCCGGCTGCTGGCCTCGGTCACCGCCGCCGACGGGGTCCGCCACCAGTTCACGACGCTGTTCGACTACGGCGTGTTCGACCGGTTCCCGACCCTGAAGGTGATCGTGCTCGAATCCGGCGGCGGCTGGCTGGGCTACTGGCTGGACCGCATCGACGCGGTCTACAGCGACACGTTCATCGGAGGGCGGGTGCCACTCCGTCACAAGCCCAGCGACTACGTCCGCGAGCGCGTCTGGGTGTCGTGCGACCCCGACGAGCGGTCGATCCCGCCGCTGGCCGGGCGGTACGGCGACCGGTTCATGTGGGCGTCCGACTTCCCGCACGCCGACCACACCCCCGACTACATCCCCGCCCTGGCCGAGATGGCGGCCGCTTTCCCCGAGCAGCGGCGCGGCGCCTTCCTCGGTGACCAGGCGCGAGACCTGTTCGACATCCCGGCCACGGCCCGAGCGGCGACGCCGGTCTGACGGCCGGCCGCACGACGGGACAAATTCCCACGCGGGGGTGCCCTTCGCAGCGCCCTGTCCGCTGGGCCTCTCAGGCGGCAGGGCTCCGGTTGGGTCGGGCGGCGAGGTGGGCGATGCCGAGGACGATGCCGGCCCCGATGAGCACCAGGGCGGTGAGCCCGATGATCATGGCGATGAGCCAGGTGCTTTCAGGGAGCTCACCGGTCGCGGTGGTCACTGCGATCAGCGCCGCCATCACCGCACTGCCGCCGGCGAGGAGCTTCCACCAGTTGCCTGTCGTGGCGCGGGGCTCGGTGAGAGGCCGGGCCCGGTGGGCGGAGAGGAGTCCGAGTGCCCCGGAGGTGATGGCGACGGCGACGCAGGCGAGGAGCACGCCGGGGTGACCGACGGCGGCCCCGACGATGACCGCGCTCAGCGCGACCGCACCGAAGATCACAGGGCCGAGGGTCGTCGCGGTGCGGGTCATGTGGGCCTCCAGGTGTTGGGTGGGAAGGGTGAGAGCGAGATCGATGGCGCTGCGGGCGAGCACCCGCCAGGTGGGCTCGTCGCGGAGCTGGTCGCCGACGAGGCTGACCAGGTCGGGCCCGTACTCCCGGCGGAACCGCTCGGGGTAGAGGCGGACGAGCAGCCGGTAGGCCCCGAGCGTGCGCCGGTGGCTGCTCATGCCGGGGCCGGGCCCGGCAGGTGACCGGCGATCCGGTGCACGAGGGTGTGGAGCCGGGTGAGCTCGTCGACCGCGACGAGGCGCCCGTTGGGGGTGAGGTCGTAGTAGCGCCGCCGCTCGTTGTCGCTGCGGGGCGACCGGTCGGTCGTCTCCTCGATCAGCCCGGTGTCGACCAGACGGTTGAGCGTGCCGTACAGCGTGCCGGGGCCCATGCGGACCGCGCCGTCGCTCAGCTCCTCGACCCGGCGCATGAGGGCGTAGCCGTGGAGCTCGCCGTCGAGCAGGGCCAGCGCGACGTGCAGTGACGCCGCGGGGAGCGGCTTGGACCTCGACATGCTCGAATCTTGATATATCGAACTTCGATAGTCAAGAAGAAGAGGCGGTCGTGGGTGGCCTTTCGGCGGTGTCCGAAAGGATTGCACCGGCACCGGGCGCTCCCGCATCGTGCGATCGCGGCCTAGTAGGGGAGCATTGTGATGCCCGATGAGACAAGGCCGGGACGGCGCTCCGTCCCGGCGCGGCGCGCCCTGCGGGTGCTCGTCGTGATGCTGGCGGTGGCGTCGGTCCCGATGGCTGCGGCCGGCGCAGCACCCGCGCGACGGGACGGTGGGCCGCCTTCCCGACGACCATCCCGCTGCCGGACGGGTTCGGCCCCGAGGGCATCGCCATCGGCGGGGGCCGTTCGCCTGGTTCGGCTCGACGGCGGACGGGTCGATCTACCCTGCCCAACGGCGACGGCATCCTGCTCGACGGGCGCACGCTCTATGTGGTCGAGAACATGTCCAACCAGGTGGCGGTCGTCCGGCTGGACCGCGCCGGTCGCCGCGGGACCATCGTGGACCGGCTGACCGACCCACGCTTCGACGTGCCGACGACGGTGGCCCGCTTCGACGGACGGCTCTACCTGCCCAACTCGCGGTTCCTCATCGACCCCACGCCGACCACGCCCTACACGGCTGTCGCCATCCCCGCCGCCTCAGCTCCGTCGTAGCGCGGCGACCGCCGGTTCGGTGGCATTCCTCGTAGCGTGGGGTCGTGCAGCGATGGCAGGCCGGCGGCTGGACGATCACCCGGGTCGCGGATCCCGACTTCGAGCTCGTGCTGGCGCAGGATGACGCCACCCGAGCGGCGCTGCAGCGCTCGCCGTGGCTGCATCCGAGGTTCGTCACCGACGACTGGGCGCTGCGCGTCGGATCGAGCGCGATCGTGCTCAGCGACGGCGAGACGACGGTGATCGTCGATCCCTGGCTGGCGTTCGACGATCCCGCTCGCTTCGTCCCGCGGCTGGACGCGCTGGCGGCTGCGGGGTGGGCTGCCGAAGAGATCGACATCGTGGTCAATTCGCACATCGACGGCGTGGGAGCCAACGTCGATCCCACGACCAGCGCGCCGGCATTCCCCCGGGCGCGGTACCTCGTGCCGGGCGTCGAGATGACCGATCTGGCCAACGGGCACCACCAGGGTGCCGAGGGACTGCTGGAGGTCGAGCGCGCCGGGTCCCTCGACCGCTACGACAACCGTCTCGAGCCCACGCCCGGGATCGTCGTCGAGCCCCTCCGGGGGCACAACCCCGGCCACTATGGCGTGTATGTCGGCGATCCACCCGCCGCGGTGATCGTCGGGCACCTCTTCCTGCACCCGGCCCAGATCGCCGATCCGGACGTCGCCGACCTTGACCACGACCCCGCCACGGTGCGGGCCACGAGGCGAGCGTTGCTGGAGCGCTGCGAACGTGAACGGCTACTGCTGGTCGCGCCGTTGTTCGAGGCCCCGGGGGGCGGAACCATCGTCCGTCACGACGGTCGCTGGCAGCTGGAGGCGGCGACCTAATCCGGCGGCATGGGCCGGGCGGGCGTGACAGCCTGGACCGATGGCGCAGCTGGCCGTCGAGACCATCGGGCACGTGCGGGTGTTGCGGCTCGATCGCCCAGAGCGAAAGAACGCACTCACCGCCTCACTCGGCTGGGGCATCGTGCGGGCGGTGAGCGACGCCCAGACGGACGACAACGTCCGGGTCGTAGCGCTGACCGGCAACGGCGACGCGTTCTGTTCCGGGCTCGACCTCGGTGGTGGCGACGACACGCCGGTGGAGACCGGCCTGTCGGACCAGGAGCAGGTGCTCGACGAGAAGGGGTGGGTCGGACGGTTCCTGCTCGCGCTGCGGTTCGAGACCGACAAGCCTGTCGTCGCGGGGATCAACGGCGCGGCCGTGGGTGCGGGCCTCTCGTTGGCGCTGGCCGCCGACATCCGCATCGCGGCCGACTCGGCCCGCCTGCACCCGGGCTACTTGCGAGCGGGCACGTCGCCGGACGGGGGCCTCACCTGGTCCTTGCCGACCGTCGTCGGGCACGAGACCGCCATGCGCTTCCTGCTCGAATCCCGTTTCGTGGATGCCGGCGAAGCGCTCCGCCTCGGGCTCGTGTCGGAGGTCGTCCCCGCCGATCAGCTCGACCAGCGCCTTCTGGAGTTCTGCGGCACGATCGCCGCCCAGGCGCCCCTGGCGGTCCGACGCACGAAGCATCTGGTCGCCAGGACGCCCTTGATCAGTGACGTCGACTCACGTGTGACCGATGAGATCCGCAACGCGCTCGCCGGCCTCGACAGCGAGGACGGTCAGGAGGCGGTGCGGGCGATCATCGAGAAGCGGAAGCCCGAGTTTCGCGGTCGTTGAGGTGACGGACCGGGTCGACAGGCAGCAGGCTGCGATCGACGACTTCCTCGCCGTGCTACGGCACGAACGGCAGGCAGACGCCTGGGTGGGCCGGACACCCGACTGGTTCGGGCCCGTGGTCTTCGGCGGCATCGGGCTCGCCCTCACGATCAAGGCGGCCTGCGGTGACGCCCCGGTGGGTAGCCGGCTCCACTCGCTTCACGCCTACTTCCTCCGACCGGTGAGAGGCGGGCAGGAGATCGTCTTCCGCAGCGATGTGGTCAAGGCCGGGCGCGCCTTCACTCTGCACAACGTCACCGCATCGCAGGCTGGCAAACCGGTCATCACGATGGCCTGTTCGTTCACCGCCGACACCTCCGACGCCGACGGATACGTCTACGACCTGTCGGGGATCCCCGAGGGTGTGCCTCTGCCCGAGGACCTCCCCGAGCCCGACGACACCGAGTTCGACGACGAGGTCGGCCCGTGGGACACCCGGTGGCTCGGGCCCAGCCCCGTGCGACCCGACGGCACCCGGGAGGCAACGCACCGCCACTGGTTCCGCCTGCCCCGCCCGCTGGACGACGATCCCCATCTCCACACCGCGCTGCTCGGCTACGCCACCGACTGGACCGGGCTGGGCGGCCGGCCCCTCGACCTCGAAGGCGACACCACCGGCATGATCAGCCTCGATCACACCGCCTGGTTCCACCGCCCCGCCCGGGCGGACGACTGGCATCTCCAGGACGTCCAGAGCCTCGTCAATGCCGGCGGCCGCGGCACCCTGCGGGGCGTGATCCGGAATTCCCAGGGCCTCATCGTCGCGTCCATGGCCCAGGAGATGCTTCTCCAGCCGGTCGCCCAGCCCACGATGCGCTCGGGGTGACCGCATCTCGGTGCGATCGACCGGTCTAGGGCAGCGTCGTCTGTCCGACCTCGATCAGGTGTCCGTCGGGATCCCGTATGTAGCAGCGGATCTCGCTCCCGAGGTCCTGGGGCGGGGTGATGAACTCGGCACCCCGGGAGCGCCAGTCCTCGTACACGCTCTGGATGTCGGCCACGCGGATGTTGAGGAAGCTGCTGGAGCGGGTGGGGTCCGGCGGTGTCTCCAGGATGACGTCCGGCTTGTCGACGGTCGGCCCACCACCGACGTTGATGATGATCCACGAGTTCGCGAGCTGAACGATGGACGGTTCGCCTTCCCGGACCGACTCCCCGCCCAACACGTCCGTGTAGAAGGCGCGGGAGCGCTCGACGTCCTCGGCCACGATGAAGTGGGTGAGCAGGATTCCCTGGCTCGGGGTCGGACGCTCGGCCATTGGTCGTCTCCTTCGGCGACGGACTGGCGTAGGGTCGGGGCGCACGGTAGCCGTCCCCGGAGGTCGTAGCGATGAGCGTCTACAAGGTGATCGAGATCATCGGCACCAGCACCACGTCCTGGGAAGATGCGGCGTCCTCCGCAGTGACGACGGCTCGCGAGACATTGCGCGACCTGCGCGTGGCCGAGGTCGTGAAGCAGGACCTCGATGTCGGTACGGACGGTTCCCTCACCTACCGCACGAAGCTGTCGGTGTCGTTCAAGTACGAGGACAGCTAGGCGCACCGACCTGGTGGACATGGGCGCCGGCCGCCGTAGGCTGGTTCGAACCGGTGTTCGGCCAAACGGGTCGGCCCGGAATCGAAAAGAGACCCATGTCTACAGGTACCGTGAAGTTCTTCAGCGACGACAGAGGCTTCGGCTTCATCTCCCGTGAGGTCGGTGACGACGTCTTCGTCCACCACTCCAACATCGAGGGTGACGGCCGCCGGTCGCTCGCCGAGGGTGACCGGGTGGAGTTCGAGGTCGGCCCCGGCCGCAAGGGCGAGGAAGCTCGCAACGTCCGCGTGATCTGAGCTTCACCATCCAGATCCAGTGAAAGAACCGCCGGCTCGCGCCGGCGGTTCTTTCCGTTCAGCTGCCTTCCCAGATGTTGCGGTCAGCGACCACGGGTCTACCGTGACGCCGGTGAAGATCTTGCAGATCGCAGCCGCCCTGCACGGAGCCAAGATGCAGACTTCGCAGGGCACTTTCCCTATCGTCGTCTGGGCGCTCGTCGAGAACGACGACGGCAGTAACGAGGTGGTCGGGCTGGCCGTCGCCGGTGGAGGCCACCGATCCCTCATCGGACCCGATCCAGAGACCTTCCAGTCCTACAGCCAGACTGGTTGACCCGAGCCGGTGCCACCACCCGAAGCCGACGTGGTTGTTCGGAGGGGGACCGCTGCGGACGCGCTCGCGGCGGCCGAGGTGTGGCTGCGTTCTCGGAAGGCCGCGATACCGGCCATACCGGCGCCCGTACACAGCGACGACGATGTGCGTCGCCACTTTCGGACGACCATCGTCAGCGACCGGGAATTCTGGGTTGCTGTCGATGGCACCGGCACCGACGTCATCGGGCTCCTTGTCCTGGCGGGGGCCGATGTCGACCAGCTCTACGTCGACCCGGCCTGGTGGGGGCGTGGGACTGGCTCGCAACTCCTCGACCAGGCGAAACGGCTGCGACCGGACGGTCTGTGGCTGTGGGCCTTCCAGACCAACGCGGGGGCTCGCCGTTTCTATGAGCGTCACGGCTTCGTCGCCGTCGACCAAACCGACGGATCCGGGAACGAGGAGCGGGCCCCCGACGTGCGCTTCGCCTGGAGGCCGTGAGCGCGGCGGCACCAGCGAGATGTGCGCACGGGGATGGTCGGATTCGACGCCGCCCGTTCCCGTCGCCCTCTGCCGGGAGTCGGGTCCAGGTCGAGACCTTCGCCTCTGGCCGTGAGTCACCGGCGGGGGGACGCTGAGGGGGACGCCGAGGAGGGCTGTGATGCAAGTCGCGCGACCCCATCTGTCGCCCGTGGGGATGCGGGATGCAGGTCTTGACGTGCTACGCCGCCGTGTCGGTCGCCAGCTGGACGCCGAGGTGTTCCAGCGCGACCCGGACTACATCTGCGAGCACCTGCCGACCGTTCAGCGCCTTCTGACCACGTACTTCGCGCCCGAGGTCCGAGGGCGTGGGGAAGCTGCCGGACGAGGGCCCGTTCCTCCTGGTGTCGAACCACTCGGGAGGCCTGTTGATGCCGGACGCCTGGGCGCTCGGGACCGAGATGCTGGCCCGCTTCGGCACCGAGCGCCCGATCTACGGGCTGATGCTCGACTTCGCGTTCGCCATCCCCGGCTTCGGCACCGCCCTCCGCAAGTCCGGGGCGATCCCCGCGTCCCCGGAGCACGCCGAGCAGGCGCTGTCGCTGGATGCCGGTGTGCTCGTGTACCCCGGTGGGGACTGGGAGGCCTACCGCCCCTGGACCGAGCGCAACCGCATCGAGTTCCACGACCATGTCGGGTTCGTGCGGCTCGCCCTGCGCTGGCAGGTGCCGGTCTTCCCGGTGGTGTCGCACGGGAGCCACGAGTCGCTGATCGTCGTGAGCCGCGGCGACCGCCTGGCCCGCCTCCTGGGCCTCGACCGGCTCCGGATCAACGTGTTCCCGATCATGCTGGGCATTCCCTTCGGGATCGGGCCCGTGTTCGTGCCGAACGTCCCCTTGCCGGCCAAGGTCCTCGTCGAGGTGCTCGAACCGATCGACTGGGGCCATCTGGGCCGCGATGCCGCCGACGATCCCGACGTGGTCCGGGCGTGCTACGAGGAGACGACGACCCGCATGCAACAGGCGCTGGACCGGCTCGTGCGCGAGCTGCCCCACCCGGTGTGGAGGCGGTTGCTCGGCGCCGTGGGGCTGGCGGGGCCTGCGGGCGCGCAGACGGACTCGGTCCCGGTGGGAGGCGACGGTCACGGCCGGCGCCAGGAGGTCTGGTGATTGTGACCAAGGTCCTGCGGGTTCCTGCTCCAGGGAGGTGGGACCGGCAGCGGGGGAGGCGTAACCCGGAAATGAGGAGGTAGAGACCCATGCATCGCAAGACCAGCACGCACCACTCACGCCATCGCTACCCGAGGACCGCGCTCTGGGTCGCCGGCGGCCTCGCCGCCGCCACCGTTGCCTGGCTGGTCGTCGGGGTGCCGACCTTGGTCAAGTACCCGACCGATCTGGACGCGAGCCCGCGGTACGAGGGCACGTTCAGCCTGCTGGTCGACCCGTCGACGGCGGCGCCGCTCGCCGAGCCCGTGGTGATGCCCCTGACCGTCGACCGGCACATCGAGGCGATCGACGACGAGAGTGGGTCGTCGCGGGTCGTGGTGCGGGAGACCATCCACCAGGTGGCCGGTGATCTGCTCGACGTCACCCAGACCAACCAGTACGTGATGGACCGCTCCTCCATCGAGAACGTCGCCGACGACCGGGCGTTCGCGTTCGACCCCGCGAACGTGGTCGACCGCTCGGGCAGCTACCGCCTGAACCTGCCGTTCGACACGAGCCGGAGCGAGACCTACGACATCTACAAGAACGAGATCGACGACACGTACGGGCTCGTCGGTGACACCGAGACCCCGACCACCGACATCGAGGGCCTGCACCTCTCCAACTTCGTCGCCCACCTCGACGAGGCACCGCTGAGCGACGCCTACCTGGCGGAGCTCAACAAGGCCGTGCCGCTGCCCGACACCATGACGCTCGACCAGATGAAGCCGCAGCTCCTGGCCACGGGCGTCGACGTCGATGCGCTCGTCACCGCGTTGACGCCGGTGTTGACGGCCGAGGACGCCGCCACGCTGAGCAGCTTCGCCGCCGAGCCGATCCCGATCGAGTATGTGCTGTCGTTCGACGGCCAGGCCGCGGTCGAGCCGGTCACCGGCGCCGAGGTCAGCGTGTCCGTGTCCGAGTCGGTGGGTGCGAGCCCCGTGCTCACGAGCCTCCCGGCCCTGCAGGACGTGCTGGGCCACTACCCCGGCGTGCCCGAGGCTGTCACGGTCAACTCCGCGCTGGACGACCTCGCAGCCGCTCCGGCGAGCCCTCTGTTCGACTACAGCTATGAGCAGACCCCGGCGTCCGTGGCGGACGTGGCCGATACGGTCACGGACATGAGGCGCCAGGTGCTGCTGGCGAAGGTCTGGCTGCCGCTGGCCCTCGTGGCCGGTGCGGTCGTGAGCCTGATCGTCGGCGCCGTCGTGTTCCTGCGGCGCCGCCCGCGGCCGATCGACATGACGGGAATGGAGGAGCCGCACCCGGCGCCCCGTCCCGACAAGGAGGAGCGAGAGCTCGTCACCGCCGGAAGGGGCACACGATGACCACCGAAGACGCACATCCGACGTCGCGCCTGGCGGCCGGGCCTGACCTGGCCCCGGACGCCGCCAGTGCCCACCTGCTCGAGCCGCTCATGCGCCGAGCCGAGCACGAGCCGGCTCGGCCCATGGCTGCCTATCCGCGAGGGCGACATGTTCGTCGACGTCACCGTGCAGGACTTCTACGGGCGGGTCCGGGCCCTGGCCAAGGGCCTCATCGCCAGCGGTGTGGCACCCGGTGACCGGGTCGCGCTCATGTCGCACACGCGGCTCGAGTGGCTGCTGGTCGACTACGCCATCCTGGCCGCAGGTGCCGTCACGGTGCCGATCTACGAGACGTCGTCGGCCGAGCAGGTCCAGTGGATCCTCGGCGACAGCGGTGCCGTGCTGGCTGTGGTCGAGACACCGGCCCTGCGATCGATCTACGACGAGGTCCATGCCCACGCCAGCGCCTGCCGCGAGGTCCTCGTGATCGACGAGGGGGGCGTCGACGAGCTCGCGGCCCGAGGCCGGGACGTCGACGATGCCACCCTCGACGAGCGCATCGCGGGCATCACCGCCGACAGCCTGGCCACGATCGTCTACACGTCGGGCACCACCGGGCGGCCCAAGGGCTGCATGCAGACCCAGAGGAACCTGTGCTCGAACGTGGCTCAGAACCTCGACGCCATCCGGTCGATGCTCGGTGACGACGAGGTCACCCTCCTGTTCCTGCCGCTGGCCCACACGCTCACCAAGATCATCGCCCTGGTGTGCGTGGAGTGGGGCACCAAGTTGGCGTTCGCCACCGACTTCGCCCACCTCCCGGAGGAGCTGGCGCTCGCCCGGCCGACGCTGCTCGTCGCCGTGCCCCGGGTGTTCGAGAAGGTGTTCAACGCCGCCCAGCACAAGGCCGCCGCCGACGGGCACGGCAAGATCTTCGAGAAGGCCGAGGACGTGGCCATCCGCTGGTCGGAGGGCCACTCCGCCGGACGCCTGCAGCCCGTCGTCAGCGCCGAGCACGCCGCGTTCCAGCCGCTGGTGTACCGCAAGCTGCATGCCGCGTTCGGCGGGCACCTGCGCTTCGCCTTCAGCGGCGGCGGGCCGCTGGGTGAGCGGCTGACCCACTTCTTCAACGGCATCGGCGTGCGGATCTTCGAGGGCTACGGCCTCACCGAGACCAGCCCGACGTTGACGGTCAACCGCGCCGACGCCTGGAGGCCCGGGACCGTCGGGCGTCCGGTGGCGGGCACGTCGATCCGCATCGCGGACGACGGCGAGATCCTCGCGTCCGGTCCGCAGGTGTTCCGCGGCTACTGGAACGCCGAGGCTGCGACCGCCGAGGTGCTCGATGCCGACGGGTGGTTCCACACCGGCGACATCGGCGAGCTCGATGCCGAGGGCTACCTGCGGATCACCGGGCGCAAGAAGGAGCTCATCGTCACGGCCGCCGGCAAGAACGTGGCGCCGGCGCCGCTGGAGGACCGCCTCCGGGCCCACCCGCTGATCAGCCAGGCCGTTGTGGTCGGCGACCAGCGCCCGTTCGTGGCCGCGATGCTCGCCGTGGACCACGAGGCGCTCGAGGAGTGGGCGATCCAACAGGAGCTCGAGAATCTGGCCATGGCCGAGCTGCTCACCCACGAGCTGCTGCGTGAGCGCCTGCAGGGGGCCGTCGACGAGGCCAACCTCTCGGTGTCCAAGGCGGAATCCATCCGGGCCTTCGCCATCCTGCCCCGCGACCTGACCATCGATTCGGGCGAGCTCACACCCACCCTCAAGGTGCGCCGGGCCGTCGTGGTCAAGACGTATGGCACCGTCATCGAGGAGCTGTATGGATGAGGGCCGCACCTGCCCCGCGTGCGGTTCGAGCGAGCTGCAGCCCGCCGGCCCGCCGGGCGGGCCGGCGAGCCGTCTGCGCCCACTGCGGCCGGTGCTGGGAGGATGGCGGCGACGGAGTAGAGGTCGACTCGCTGGCCTGCCCCGGCTGCACGCGCCGGGGCCGGTGCGAGTCGTGCCCCACCTGGCTGGTCGAGGAGATGTCCCGCCGGGAGGTGCTGAGCGACGGCCAGCCGGTGCTGATCCGCCCGCTGCTCTACGGCGACCGCTTCGACCTGGCGGCGGGGTTCGCCGAGCTGTCGCCGCTCGCGCGGCGACACCGTTTCTTCCACGCGCCCGAGGAGCTGGATGACGACGAGCTCGAGCACCTGACCAATCTCGACTACCACGACCACTTCGCCTGTGTCGCCGTGCTGAAGGACAGGCCCGTGCCCAAGGGCGTCGGTGTCGCCCGCTACATCCGCGAGGCCGGCGATCCAGAAGTCGCCGAGGTCGCCGTCACCGTGCTGGACGCCTACCAGCGCCGGGGGATCGGCACGCTGCTGACCCGCAGGCTCGGGCGAGGTGGCGGTGGAGAACGGCATCCGCAGCTTCGTCAACTACGTGCAGTGGGAGAACGTCGCCGCCATCGAGCTGTCGACCGACCAGGAGACGCGGATCACCCCGGCGGAACCGGGCATCGCCCGCATCGAGGTCGACCTGCCGCCCCGAGTCGCCGAGGTCCCCGACTCCCACCTCCACCGCGTCATCCGCGCCTACGCCGCACGGGTGCGGGACCTCGGCCACCGGTTCGAGGCCGGATCGGGCAAGCCGTGACCGGGGCCGGGGGCCCGACACCGGGAACGGCAGCAACGGGCGTACCGTGACGCCGGCTCGGGGCGGACCCGGCATGATGGGCGCATGGAGATCGGGTCGTACTCCGTGGCGTTCCCGCGGCGCTGGTGGTACCCCGTAGCCCGATCGTCGGAGCTGGGCCGGCGACCGCTGGCCGTCACGCTGATGGACACCCCACTCGTCGTGTTCCGGGCCGCGGGCGGCCGACCGGCCGTCCTCCTCGACCGGTGCGCCCACCGCAACTACCCGCTCTCGCTCGGGCGGGCCACCGGCGGCGGCGTGCTCGAATGCGGCTATCACGGCTGGACCTACGACGCCGCCGGACAGTGCGTGCGGGTCCCCGGTCTCGCCGGCGACCGGACGGCGGCGGCGGGCACCCGGCAGGTCCCGTCCCATGCCGCGGTCGAGCAGGACGGCCTCGTGTGGGCCTGGGGAGAGCCGGACGGCGAACCGACACGGCGTCCGTTCGCTCTCCCCGACCTCGGCGGCCCCGGCGCCGGTGAGGTGATCTTCCGGTGCGACCTCGAGTGCACCTTGCATGCCTCGCTGGAGAACACGCTGGACGTTCCGCACACGGCCTTCCTCCATCGCGGGAAGTTCCGCGGCGGCAGCCCCCGCTCCATCACCGCGGTGCGCCGCCCGGTCGATGACGGCGTCGAGGTGCAGTACCTCGGGGAGCCGGTCGGCATGGGACCGATCCGGTGGGGAGAGGACGCGGGGCGCACCTTCGACCATTGGGACCGTTTCTTCCTCCCCTCCATCGCCCAGATCGAGTACGCGGTCGAAGGCTGGTTCCGGATCGTCAACACGATCGTCCACCTTCCCCTGTCACCGTTCCGAACCCGCGCCTGGTTCGTCGTCCGGTTCCGGAGCCGGCTGCCGTCGTGGATCGTGCGGCCCGTCGTGGTGCAGCGAGGCAAGCAGATCCTCCGTCAGGACGCCCGCGCCCTGGCCCGCCAGACCGAGCGCACACGCAGCCTGGGAGGCGAGCAGTACGCGTCGACCGAGCTCGACCTCTTCGGCAACGCGATCTGGCACCTGCTGCGTCACGCCGAGCGCGCCGAGCGACCGGACGGCGGCGACGGTGCTCCCGCGGCCACGGTCAGCGAGCGGACTGTCGTGTTCGAGGCATGACCGCCTCGACGCCGGCGGTCGGGCCCGAACAACTCCATCGCCAGTCGTTCGTGGTCGACATGCACACGCACGGCCCCGGCTTCGTGCCGCAACCGTTCCGCACCGTGTGGCGCGGCGTCACCATCCGTGCGCCCGCCGAGGTCGGTTTCGACGTGCTGCGGACGGCTGGGGTGGATGCCGTGGTCGCCAAGGCTGTCGGCGATCCGATCGTCACCCGTTGGTACGTCGGCCGGAGCCCATGGGATGCGGTCGAGGCCCAGCTCGAGCTGATCGAGCGCCAAGCCGAGGATGCCGGTGCTCTCGTCGCCCGGTCGGTCGAGGATCTGACGTCGGCCCGAGCACAAGGCGTGCCGGCGGTGGTGCTCGGTGTGGAAGGTGCCGACGCGGTGGGCCATGACGTCGAGCGGATCGACGCGTGGCACGAGCGCGGCGTCCGGGTCATCGTGCTGGTCCATCTCCGCGACAACGTCCTCGGCACGACGTGCCTGCCGTGGCAGCGGTACGCCGGGCCATGGCCTGTCCGGCGTCACGCCTCGCCGGGCCTCAGCCCCACCGGCGCGCGGGTCGTCGAACGCATGAACCGCCTCGGTGTGGTGGTCGACGTCGCGCACGCCGACCGGGCCACCCTGCTGGGCGTCGTCGACGTGACCACTGCTCCCGTCGTGTCGTCGCACACCGGTGCCCGGGCCCTGCAGGACTTCGCCCGCTACCTCGCCGACGACGAGCTGCGGGCGATCGCGTCGACTGGCGGCGTGGTCGGGCTCTGGCCCTACCGCACCCGTCGCTTCGGTGTGCGCAGCATCAGCGACCTGGTCGCTCACGCCCGGCACATCGCCGACACCGTCGGCCCCGAGCACCTCGCGATCGGCACCGACATGAACGGTGTCCCCGGCGTCATGGCCGGATTCGGTGACGAGACCGACCTGCCGAAGGTGACCGCCGCCCTGCTCGACGGCGGCTTCGACGACCGGGAGGTGACGGGGATCCTCGGTGCCAATGCCCTCCGGGTTCTGGCCGGGGTCGAAGCCTCTGGCGCGGGCCTCGGCGGGGGTTAGACGGCCCTGCTTCTCTTGGGGCGCGCGGCGAGATGTGCGATGCCGAGGATGCTCAGCCGGCGG
Organism: uncultured Acidimicrobiales bacterium; assembly: GCA_963830865.1. Classification (GTDB taxonomy): domain Bacteria; phylum Actinomycetota; class Acidimicrobiia; order Acidimicrobiales; family VFJN01; genus ZC4RG19. The sequence continues at coordinate 123,370 of CAWHNU010000010.1, forward strand.
CCGCCCCGCCCTCGGCGGCCGCCGCGGTGGCGTCGCGCTCGATGTCGGCCGTGTCCGCCTTGAGCTCCCTGGCCTCGACCTTCTCGGCGCGGCTCATCGCGTCCTCGACCTTGGCGCCCATGTCCGAGACGGCCACGACGACGAGGCCGGCTTGGCCGGCGTCGAGCGACTCGCCCGGGTCCTTGAGATCATCGCGAGTCATCCCGGCGGCCGTGTGGCCGGCGACCGCCCCGAGCGCGGCCCCGCCCGCGGTGGTGGCGGCCAGCAGCCCGCCCCCGATCGCCGCGAAGGGGAAGAGGGCCACGACCAGGCAGGCCACGCTACGTCGCGGTCAGTCGACCTGGAGCTCGGCCTCCATGCCGGCGCCCCGGTGGCCGGGCACGTCGCAGTAGATGACGTAGTCGCCCGGTGGCAGGTCGACCGTGCCGCGGTCCGCGTCGGAGTCACCGACTTCGAGCTTGAAGCCGTCGATCGCGGTGCCATAGGCGTCCTCGATGACGAGCGAGTGCGGGAGCGTGCCCTGCTGCTGGTACACGATGTCGACCGGTCCGGCCGTGATCCGATAGGCGTCGCGGTCGAACTCGATGTCATGGGCCTCCACGGTCAGGGTCGCCCCGCCAGCCGGGTCGGCGTCCGAGGTGGAGTTCCCGCACGCGGCGAGGAGGAGCGCTGCCAGCGTGGCGGCGGCCAAGGCGCCGTGCCGCCGTCCGGGGCTCACGCGGGCGCTCACGCCGGTCCCCGGAGGCGACGGGCGAGCATATCGACGCGCATCATGAGGCCGAGGAGCGCCACGCCGAGCGGGACGTGGATCCACAGGGTGTCCTCGCCGTCGGCCGCGGCGGTGCCGAGGCGGTGCTGCACGAACAGTCCGGCGCCCATCACGACGAGCCACCACCCCAACCGCCGGCCGCCGGCCCGGTCGCGCAAGCGGACGAGCGCGACGACGCCGCCCACGAGCGCCACGATGAGCAGCAGCCCGGCGGCGATGCGGTGGAGGTCACGCGCCCAGTCGTCGCCGGTGAGGATCCGCCCGGCGGTGACGGCCTGGAGGAACACGGCCCACGTCAGCACGGTGGTGAACACCATCCACGCCCGGGCGGGGGAGTGGCCCGCGGGCGGAGCGACCGGGGGCACAGGCGCGGCGGCGGTGCTCATCAGGCCGGCTCAGCCCGGCGGGTGGCCGCCCACAGGTTCATCCAGCCGTCGGCGCGCCACGTGACCTCCACCAGCACCCGGTGGGCGGCCGTGAGGTCGGCTTCGGGGATGCCCGAGTACAGCTCGCACGCGACGGAGTCGATGGCCGCCCGGAGCGTGCCGTGCTGCGCCCGCCCGGCGGCGGTCAGCTCGACCCGGACGGCGCTGGGGTCGCCGCCGGGCGCCGACGCGATCCGGGCCAGCCCGGCCGCCTCGGCCTGGTCGAGCAGGGCCTCGACCTCGGCCGGTCCGGTCAGCGAGCGCGCCGGCGAGGCCGGGGACGAGCCTCACCCGCTCGGGCGGGAAGGCCCGGGTGGCCAGTGCGTTCAGGACGACCCACTGGTCGAACGTGATGCCGTGCTCGGCGAGCACGGCGCCGAAGATGGCCGAGGTGGCCCGCTGGGCCTGGCCGATGTCCTGGCCGTTGAGGATGACGGTGTCTGCCACGGTGTGGCACCTCCTGGTGTCGGGGGGAAGGGGAACGTGTCCTGCCGGTGGGCCGGACCCGGCGGCTCGGCAGATCTAGGGCACGGGTACCGACTCCCGATCGCCTCCGGCCCGGGGGCCGGCGGTGGCGGCCGGCTCGGGGACGGGGATCGCCGGCTCGCCGTCGACGTCGACGTGGGGCAGCAGCCGGTCGAGCCACCGGGGCAGCCACCAGTTGCGGTCCCCGAGCAGCTCCATCGTCGCGGGCACCAGCACCATGCGGACGACGGTGGCGTCGACGAACACGGCGGTGGCCAGGCCGATGCCGGCCAGCTTGAGGAACACGGCGTCCTCCATGACGAAGGCGCCGAACACCGTCACCATGATCGCCGCGGCCGCGGTGATCACCCGGGCGGTGCTCGCCAGCCCGTCGGCCACGGCCCGGCGGTTGTCCCGGGTCCGCACGTACTCCTCGCGCACGCGGGACAGGAGGAACACCTCGTAGTCCATCGACAAGCCGAAGAGGACGGCGAACATGATCATCGGCAGCCAGGCCGGCACGGGCGTGGCGTCCTCGATGCCGGCGAGGTCGCCGACCCAGCCGCCCCCGGCCGCCAGCGCCATAACGCCGTAGGCCGCGCCGATCGACAGCAGGTTCATGACCGCCGCCTTGAGGGCGACCGCCAGTGAGCGGAACACCGACATCAGCAGCAGGAACGACAGGACCACGACCCCGCCGATGAAGAGTGGCAGCCGGCTGGCCGTGTCCTCGCTGTCGTCGATGAACGTGGCGGTGGTGCCGCCCACTGACGCCTCGGCCCCGGTGCCGGCGACCGCGCCCGGCAGCACCCGGTCGCGCAGCGTGTGCACGAGGCTCTCGGTGGCCTCCTCCTGGGGACCCGTCGTGGGGACGACCGTGAGCACCGCGGCGTCGCCGGCGTCATTGAGCACCGGAGGCAACACCGCGGCGACCCCGTCGGTGGCCTGCAGGTCGCCCGCGATGCGGTCGACGGTCGGGGCCGCCGCCTCGGCGTCGCCGGCGGTCGCCGCGCTCCGGAGGTCGACGGCGACCAGCAACGGGCCGTTCGCCCCCGGCCCGAAGCCCTCACTCACCAGGTCGTAGGCCCGACGGCTGGTCAGGTCCCTCGGGCCGTTGCCGGCGTCGGGCATGCCGAACCGGAGGTCCGTGGCCGGGGCGGCCAGCACCAGCAGCACGGCCAGGGCGCCGAGCCCCGCCGCCAGGGGCCGCCGCTGCATGACCCGGCTCCACCGCCACGCCAGCGTGCGGCGGCGGTCGACGTCGGGGCGGAACCACGGCAGGCGCAGCCGGTCGATCGAATGGCCGGCGAAGCCGAGCAGCGCGGGGAGGATAGTCACCGAAGCCAACACCACCACCGACACCGCCAGGGACGTCGCCAGGGCGACGCCCCACAGGTAGTCGCGGCCCATCAGCACCAGGCCGAAGATCGAGATCACGACGGTGCTGCCGGCGAACACGACGGCCCGCCCGGCGATCGATCCTGCGATGACGACGGCCGGGCGGGGCGGGTGGCCCTCGGCCAGCGCCGACCGGTAGCGGGTGACGATGAACAGGGCGTAGTCGATGCCGACGCCGATGCCGATCATCGTGGCGAGCTGCACCCCGAAGTCGGGCACGTCGAGGACGTTGGCCATCAGCCAGACGCCGCCGAGCGCCACACCGAGGCCGAACCCGGCGATGACGAGGGGCAGCCCGGCGGCCAGCGCGGAGCCGAACGCGACGATCAGGATCAGGAGCGCCGCCAGCAGCCCGACCGACTCGGAGCCGGCCTCGCTCTGCTCGACCTGCTCGATGGGGTACCCACCGAGCTCGATCCGCAGCCCGTCACCCTCGGCCTCGCCGGCGAGGTCCATCACGCGCTCGACCGACTCGGCGGGCAGCCGCTCCGCGGCCACGTCGAACCGCACCTGCACCATCCCGGTCGAGCCGTCGGCGGAGATCGGCCCGCGCTCGGCGGCGAGGACGTGGTCGACGCCGGCGATGTCACCGGCGAGTGCGTCGATGCGGGCCGCGGTGTCCGGGTCGGCGACCCCGTCCGCCGCGGTGTACACGACGTCGACGGTGCCACCGGCGAAGCGGGGGAAGCGCTCCTGCAGCAGCTCCACGGCCTCGGCCGAGTCGCTACCCGGCACCGTGAAGTCGACCTCGTTGTCACCGCCGGCGACGCCGGCGAGCACCAACGCGGCCACCAGCGCGGCGATCCACAGCACCACGACGCGTCGCCGGCGGTCGTAGCTCCAGGTCACGAGCCTGCGGAGCATCACGCCACCTCCACCGCGCCGGCGACTGTGGGCATGGCCGCCGGCTCTGACGCCGACCGCGCCTGGCCGGCCCGCCGGGGAGGTCTCCCGGTCTCGATAGCCGTTCGAGGGGTCATGGGCCGTATGGTGCGACCCGGCGGGCGCCCTGTCGTCGGACGTGGGAAGGCTTTTGCACCACCTGCGTGGGATGCAGTCGGGCCTCACCTACATCGCTGGTAGTAGCGCGAGACGCCTCCCCGGGGAGGATGTGGACGCAGCACGGTGCGCCTACTGTCGGGGACATGGAGTCCGGTCGTCGTTGGCGCCCTGAGTGGCGTGACGCGGCGTTGGCGCTGGGCTCGGCCGTGTTCCTCGTGGTGGCTGCGCCGCGTGGGACGGCGGGCGAGACGAGCCTCGATGCGTTCGGCTACCTGCTGCTCGTGGCCTCTGCGCTGGTCCTGGTGCTGCGCCGCCGTGCCCCGGTGGCGGTGTTGGTGGTGGTGCTGGCGTGCATGCTCGGCTACCAGTGGCGCGACTATCCCGAGGTCGCGGCTGTCCCGGTGCTGATCGCCGTGTACACCGCGGTGCGGGCCGGGCACCGCGCTCTCACGGTCGCGGTCACCGGGTCCGCCGTGGTCGCCGGGATGCTGACGGCCAGCCCTGCGGCCGGTGAGACGGTGCGTGATGTCATGGAGCGGCGGTTGCCCCTCGGGTGGATCGTGGCCGCGGGCGTCACTGCCGAGGTGTCCCGGCAGCGGGAGGCGGCGGTCCGGGCGGCTGAGGAGCGGGCGGCCGAGGCCGAGCGCACGCGGGAGGAGACGGCCCGGCGCCGGGCCGGCGACGAGCGGTTGCGGATCGCCCGGGAGTTGCACGACTCGCTGACCCACAGCATCTCGGTGATCAAGGTGCAGGCCGGCGTGGCCGTTCACCTGGCCCGCAAGCGGGGCGAGGCGGTGCCTGACGCGCTCCTCGCCATCCAGGAGGCGAGCCGAGACGCCACCCGCGAGCTGCGTGCCACCCTCGACGTGCTGCGGACCGGCATGTCGGATGCCGGGTGCGACGAGTCGCCCGGCAGCGGGCTCGACCGGTTGGACGAGCTGGTCGAGCGAGCCCGGGCCGCAGGCGTCCCCGCCACCGTCAGTGTCGGCGGCGACGAGCGGTCGCTGCCGGCGGAGGTCGATCGGGCCGCGTACCGGATCGTCCAGGAGGCGCTCACCAACGTCGCCCGTCACGCCGGGCGGCCGGCCACGGTGTCGGTCCGAGTCGACTACCGCCCCGACGGTCTGGCGGTGCAGATCGACGACGATGGGCAGGCCACCCCCGCCGCAGCACCGGTTCCGGGGACGGGGCTCATCGGCATGCGGGAGCGGGTCACGGCGCTCGGCGGGCGGTTGCGCGCCGAACCACGGCCCGAGGGTGGTTTCACCGTGCGGGCCGAGCTCCCGGCCAACGGGAACGGGACCCGCGCGGGCTCGTGATCCGGGTCCTGCTTGCCGACGACCAGCCGCTGATCCGCGGCGGCTTTCGCGCCCTGCTCGATGCCGAGGACGACCTCGAGGTGGTGGGCGAAGCCGGGAACGGAGACGAGGCCGTCGCTCTCGCGGCCGAGCGCCTACCCGACGTCGCCCTCATGGACGTCCAGATGCCGATCCTCGACGGCATCGAGGCCACCCGGCGCATCGCGGCCGACCCGCGCCTGGCCGGTGTGCACGTGGTCATCCTCACCAACTACGGCTTCGACGAGCACGTCTTCAACGCCCTGCGCGCCGGGGCCAGCGGGTTCCTGGTCAAGGACATCGAGCCGGCCGACCTGCTGCACGCGGTCAGGGTCGCCGCCCGGGGGAAGCTCTGCTGGCGCCGGCGATCACCCGCAAGCTGATCAGCGAGTACGTGTCCCGGCCACCCGACCACCAGGTCGCGGACGCGTTCGAGGAGCTAACCAACCGGGAGCGCGAGGTCGTGGCCCTGGTCGCCCGCGGGCTGAGCAACGACGAGATCGCCGCCCGCATGGTCATCAGCCCCACCACGGCCAAGACCCACGTCAGCCGGGCCATGACCAAGCTCCACGCCCGAGACCGCGCCCAGCTCGTCGTGCTCGCCTACGAATCGGGCCTGGTCGCGCCCCGCAGCACGCCGCAACCCTGACAGGCGAACCGCGGTGCCGTGCTCTCGGTCTTGACGCGCACTCCGCGGGCCGCTCGGCGAGAACGTGACGCGCCGGCGCTGCGCGGGCCGACCTGCTACCCGGGTGGGGCTCCGCTCTGGGGAGGGAGCGGGACACCCACCCGGGTGCATGGTCCCGATGCCTTCGGGCTCGGCTGGACGCCGTGGCGGTGTCGCCTCCAGGTCACGGTCGGGCTCGCTCGTCGGCCCGGCCTGTCTCGGGTCCGGCGACTGCGGTGGCGGTCAGGGTCTTCGTGACGGAGTCGGTCTGGCGTCGCACTTGCCGTCAGTCCGTGTCCGGTCAGCGGTCGAGCCGAGAACAGGGATCGTGGGCGGAGGTGGCGGTCCGCTCATGGCCATCTCGACGTGCGGAGGGCGAGATCGAGCGTGGCCAGTGCTCGTTCGGTGATCGCGGTGGGTGGATCGGTCGCGCCGCGGAGCACCCGGGCTCGGGCGTGCCGCAGCACGATGAGATTGCCATCGACCCGCTTCAGCAGCCGGTCGGCCGCGACCTTGGGTGACCATTCCTCATCGAGCACCATGTGAACGACGTGGAGCAAGGCGACATCGGTGCTCGGCCGAGGCCGATCAGCCACGTCGGGTTCGGGCTTGTTCCAGTCCGGGTCTCCAGCCGATGCGGTCGTCACGTCGACGCCTCCCTGCGGGCAAACGTCGCCGGGGTCCGGAGCGACTGTGTACGAACGCTAAATGGACCGTACCATTGTGTGGTCGGCGTTGCTCAGGGAGTGTCGAGTGACTCTTCGCTCAGCGTGCCGGCGACCAAGGCCTGGGCCACATCGCTGAGCTTCTGATTGGTGTTGCGCGCGTGGCTGCGCAGAGTCTCGAAGGCGGCGTCCATCTCGATGAGGCGGCGCTCCGCGAGCATGCCCTTGGCCTGCTCGATGACGATCCGGCTGTTCAGCGCGGCTTGGAGCTGCTCGTTCAGCAGACGGGCTTCGCGGATGCTGCGCTCTTGGAGGAGGCCGACCGTGGCGACATCGGCGAGCGCTTGACCGACCTCGATCTCGGCCGGGGCCAGGGTCGTCGCGTTCGACGCGAAGACGTTGATCGCTCCGATGACCTGGCCTCGGAGCCGCATCGGCAGGGCGTGGACCGTCGTGAAGCCGAGCCGCCGGGCTTCGACGCCGAACTTGGGCCATCGGTAGTAGTCGGAGGGCGCGAGCGAGACGTTGATGATCTGCTCGCCGGTGCGGTAGCAGTCCAGGCACGGCCCTTCCTGGTTCTGGATCTCGAACAGGTCGAGCAGGCGCGCGGACTCGTGGGACGAGGCGACAGAACGGAGAGATCCCCGTTCGTCGCCGAGGACGACACCGGCCTCGCTGGCGTCGAGCAGCTCGACGCATCGGTGAGCGAGGACGGTCAGGAAGTCGACGACGTCGAAGTCGGTGACGAGGGTGTCGGCCACCTCGACGAACACCCGGCTGAGGCGCTGTAGATCGGCCATCACAGTCCTCCTTTCGTGAGCGCGACATAGTGCGTCGCCTCGTCGCGAGGGTAATCCCCACGGACTCGTCTCTCTTGTTTCATCAAGCCCTCATAATTCGAATCGGAGCGTGCGGGCGACGACCGCGGCGGCAACGTCGTCGATGGACCGATCCCGGGACCACGCGAAGGCTCGCAGGCGGCCGAGCGCCGTGGCGACGTCGGTCCCGAGCTGCGCCGCGATCATCCCGGTTGCCTGGTGGACCTGGGCACGGTGGTCGAGGATCTCGGCCAGCTGGTCCGGGAGCGTTCCCGGAACGAGATTGGCTTCGAGGTCGAGCACCAGGTGGGTGGCGATGCGGCTGAGGGCGATCGCATCCCCCAGATCGACACCGCCGAGGTCGCCGGCGGTGTCTCGGTAGAGGCTGAGCACACCGACGTGAATCCCCCCCATCCGCAATGGGAACGCGAACGCGGCCCGCACGCCCTCTCCGAGCGCAGCCGGCGCGAACGCGGGCCATTGTGCGACTGCGAAGGCCAGATCCGGTTCCAGCACCGGGCCGGCGGATCGGTCGGCCGCGATGGACGGCCCCTCACCCAGGGTGAACTGGAGGTCGTCGACCGCGCCGGAGGCCCCATCGAACACGGCGACGGCGCCCTGGTGCTGTCCGTCCCGGATCACCGCGATGCCCGCGCCGGTCACCGACAGCATGTCTATGCACAAGCCCAGCAGGCGGTCGAGCACCGGCGCACCGTCGACGTCACCCAGAACGTCGGCGACCCGGGCGATCCGATCCGAATTCACACCCTCACGCGACCGTGAGCGCTCGGCGCCCCGGTTCCTCGCGGTCAGTCACAAGCCAACTCCCACCGCGGTCCTACGAGATCAGCTGTGCTGTCTTGATCGTCGGCGGGGTCCGGGCCGTTCGAGCGCCAACCTTACACACGGGCCACCGGCGGTTCGGGTGCTGGGGCCCTAGCGCGGGTTGTTGCGTGCCATCTGCGAGGCAGAAAGCTCGGCGTGCATCTCCCATGGTGGCTGGGGCAGGACGTGTCCGGTTTCCAGCAGGGACTTGAGGTTGGCGAGCACAGCCGGCCACCCGGCAGAGGCGGCGTCGTATTCGGCCTGGTCGGCCAGGTTCTCGTGGGTGACGGTGAGCCGGACGATCTCCTCATGCGCCTCGATGGCGAAGGTGACCTGGGACGGTCCGCCTGGCGCTGTTCTCGCCGGGACCGGCGAAGGTGATGACGAGTCGTCTACAGGGGTCGGTCTCGACGACTGTGCCGACGACGTCGGCAATGCCAGAGCCGTCGGTTCGTTGGTGTTCCCAACGGGAGCCGGCTTGCCAGTCCGACACGTTGCTGTGTCCCCAGTACTCGGCGGTCAGGTCGGCGTCGGTCAGGGCGCGCCAGACCTCCTCGGGGGTGCTCTGGATGTACGTGACGTACACGAAAGTGGGTTTGTCGGCCATGCCGGGCTCCTCTGCTCGTCGTCTGACGGCGCTCAACGCCTGGAGGCGCGGGCGGTCGAACCTGTCGATCCACCGTTCCTGGATGTCCTGGATGGGGATGGGGTTGAGGTAGTGCAGCTTCTCCCGGCCTCGCCGCACCGTGGCTACGAGGTTGGCGCCTTCCAGGACGTCGAGGTGCTGCGTCACTGACTGACGCGCCATCGCCAGGTGCTCGCACAACTCTCCCAAGGTCTGGCCGTTCTGCTCGCGGAGCCGGTCCAGCAGGTACCGCCGAGTCGGGTCGGCCAACGCCTTGAAGACCTGGTCGGCTGCAACGCCCATGGCGACCATTATGCAGGTATGTACCTGCATAATGCAAGCCGAGGACCCGGCGGTGAGACCTCACCACCAGTGATGCAGCTGGTCGCAGGCCTCACGGCTGAGCAACCGGCGGTCCACGTCGCTCGCCCTCTGGTCACCAGCCGTCGACGCCGCGTCTCACCTGATCTGCGTGATGACGAAGACTCCACCAGTTCTTACGGTGACTTCGTGACGAGGAGGGCATTGCGATGGCCGATGTGCTGCATCCAAACGCGACGATCGGAGACAGCGTGGTGGTGCCGCGCCTAGGGGCGCTGCGATACGACCTGGGCTTCCCGACGCCGGAGACGTCTCAGAAGCTGTTCGACGAGATGGACTTCCAGCGTGCGGTGCAGGCGTACATGTGGGGTTATCCGGCCGTGTCGTTCGAGTCGATTCGGCTCACGGCCATGCAGGACCTGAACATGGACTTCAACGACTTCGGCATTGCCGACAACTTCGTCGATCCCCAGTCCGTGTGGCTGACGGCCAACGACACGACGATCTACGCCTTCGTCAACATCAACGTGGCCGAGGGGCCGGTCGTCATCGAGATCCCCCCTGGGGCCATTGTCGGCCTGTTGGACGACTTCTGGCAGCGCTCGCTGGCCGATGTCGGCCTGCCTGGACCCGACGGCCCGAACGGCGGCAGCTTCCTCCTGGTGCCGCCCGGCTATGACGGCGAGGTCCCTTCGTCGGGCTACCACGTACTTCGGGCGGCGATGCACGACCACAATTTGTTGGTGCGGGGCATCATCGTCGACAACGACAAGGACGACGCCGTCGCGCGGATCCGCAAGGTCAGGGTCTATCCGTGGAGCGAACGCGACCACGCCAACCCGAACAAGTTCGTTTCCATCTCGGGCCAGTTGATCGACATGACTCCGCCGGCCGGCATGGAGTTCTGGGCACGTCTCGCTTCCGTCATCGACCACAACCCCGTTCAAGAGCACGACCGCTTCTTCATGGCCATGCTCAAGCCGCTGGGCATCGAAAAAGGCAAGCCGTTCCAGCCCGACGCACGGCAAACGGCCATCCTCGAGGAGGCGGTCGGGCTGGGCGATGCGATGGCACGGAACGTGATGTACGAGGGCTCCACAGCGTGCCAGCGACCCCACGCCGTTCCCGGACAGCCACTGGGATTGGGTGATCCTCGTCGACCCCAGCCAAGAGGCCGAGACCTATAGCCAGCTCGACGAGCGGCTGCGGTACACCTACGGCGCGATCTACCTGTCACCCGCCATCGGGGTCATGCACCCTGGCCCTGGCGCGAACTACATCCAAACGTTCAGGGACAACGAGGGCAGCCACTTCGATGGCGGTAAGTCCTACCGGCTGCACGTGCCCGCCAACCCGCCTGCTGCGGCCTTCTGGTCGCTGACCCTGTACGACAGCGCCACCCGGTCCATGGTCCACAACCCGACGAACGACGCGGCCCGCTCGTCCTACGACGACCTCAAGCCGAACGACGACGGTTCGGTGGACTTCCGGTTCGGGCCGACAGAAGGCGGGGACGAGCGCAACTGGATCGAGACGGTGCCCGGGAGGGGCTTCTACGTGATGTTCCGCTTCTACAGCCCGACTGCGCCGCTGTTCGACGGGACGTGGACACTCCCGGACATCGAGCTGCTCTGACCCACCGCCCCCTGCGACGCTCCCGAGCGTCCCGAGGCCCGCAGATCAACCAGCGAGGACACGCCCGTGCGACACGGGCGATCATCCGGTGCGGTTCTCAGATCGGTTCGATCTCCGTGGGCCGCCAGGTCTTGTCGAAGAAGCTGGCCTCGGGGGAGTAGAGCCGAAGGATGGTCCACCAACCCTTCCCGGGGACGGTCTGGAGCCAGTTGTCGGCCTTGCCCTCGGGAGCGGTGGGCCCGAAGTAGATGTCGGTCGAGCCGTCGGGGTTGGTCTCGACGGTGCCGGACTGGCTGCCGAGGCGTGGTAGGCGTTGGTCCGTTTGGAGCATTGATCGCGTCTGGCGGTCGTAGACGATCAACGACCAGAAACGGCTTTCGGGAATATCGGGTGGGAGCGTGAGGCGATAGTTGCGGCCACCGTCGAGGTACTCGCCTTCGCTGTCGCGCATGGCGTAGATGTACTGCGAGCCGATACCCGTGAGGCGCATGCACATCGCGGGTGTGATGCCAGTGGCCATGTAGAAGAAGTTGGTGCGGGAATTGAGTTTGCGGGCACCGTCGCTCGGGGCGGCGACCGGGCCGTCGGCGGTGATCTGCGGGGGCGGGTCGAGGAACTCGTAACCACCGAGGAAGAGCGCGCTGGACCACGCCGAGTTCGGGTAGAAGGCGAAACCTTCCTCGGGTCGTTGCGCAAAGGTGACGGTGCGCGCCGTCGCATTGCCGACCACGACCGCATCTTCGAGAATCCTGCGCATCCGCGGGTCCGGCTCGAACGGCTGGCCGTGGACGATCCCGACGGAGGCGAGCAGACCGAGCAGGTCCGGATCGGCCGCACCGGGGGGTTCCTGCTGGACGAGCTCGTTCACCAACTCCCAGAACCCGAAGTCGTTCGGATAGACGGTATTGAACGACTTGCCCGACGAGTCGACGAATCGGGTTACAGGTGCCTCCGACGGGGCGCCCAAGGGCGCCTTTCCCCTGAGGAAACTCGCCACCGCGGTGCCCTGGGCGCCGGGCACGTAGCGAGAGACGCGAACTCCGTTGCGGATCGCTTCGGTCGGGAGCTTCGGGTCGTTGTCGATCATGAACGCCCGGCCGATGACCGTGACGCGTGTCGTGCGAGCGTGAAAGACGTGGAAACCGCTGTCGGGGAGCAGGCCGTCATAGTTCGGCCCCACCATGAGATACCGACCTCCCTGTCCGCGGTCCGGGCCGGGAAGCCCGAAGTCGGTCACCCACCGGAACCACATGTCGTCGATGGTGCCGAGGATCCCGGAAGGCGGATCGATCGACGGGACGTCGAGCACCATCGGCCCGTCGGTCAGGTCGACGAAGCCCCAGTAGTAGATCGTGTCGCAGTTCGCGGTCAGGAATACCGACGCCGAGTCCATCAGCTCGGGGAACAACGTGAAGGAGTTGTCCTCGACTCCCACGGAGTGAAACCCGCGGCGTGCTGCCGCGAGCGATGCGCCCGGCAACGCGCCCAGGAACGCCTCGACGCCGTGCAGGAAGTCGAGGTGGTCGTACAACAGCGCGGCCGTCGCCTCCGACGGAGCGCCGTCGTTGAACTCCAACGTCCCAAGCCGGCTCTCCACCGTGTCAGGTGTCGAGATCGACCTCACCGTCTCAGCCGAGACCTCAGCCATTGGATCCCTCCTTGTCGATGCCTCGGGCATTGTCGAGCGACCTCGGACCGATGTCGTCACGCAGATTGAGTGATCCGCAGGAGGCATCATCGGCGGGCTCTGGACGAAATCACGTTCGTTACTGTCGGCGCATGGAGACAAGCCCGAACGGACCTGGTGTGACCTCGCGAGTCGGTAGGGGGGTCGACATCCGCGCTGTTCGTCAGGCCATGAAGGTGGCTGCGGCTGAGTCGGCGGCCACCTACGTCGTACGCAGGGGCCTCGAGTTCGGATACCGGCGCGCCACTGGACGCGAGCTTCCAACGGCTCGCGATCCGCGACGTCCCATTCCGTCAGGTGTTGGTATGGGCCACCGCGACGGCGGCAGCCCTGTCGGCGGCCACCGTGATCGTGGACCAGTTCGCACTGCGCCGCGAGTCGCGTAAGAAGCAGTAATCCCGTCAGGGTGTCTCGACGCCGGCCGGCGGGCGGCCGTTCGTCGTTCGACACAGGAGACGCCGGGCCCTCGCGGCCGCTCTTTGCCGCCGTGGTGAGGAGGCGGACCACGACTCCGATGACGACGAGATCGAGCAGCATCTGGATGCTCGTGGCGATTCGGGCGACGTCGCTCTGCGGGGTGATGTCGCCGAAGCCCACGGTCGAGAAGACGGTGATGGCCAGGTAGAGGGCGCCCGTGTGGTTGAGCGGCTCGCTGAACTGGGTGGTCGAACCTTCGGAGAGCGACAGGTACAGCGCCGCGAAGGTCAGGAGGAACAGGGGGATGACGCCGCCGAGGGCCTGGACGGCGCGCAGGCCAGGACGGTCGGCCCGCAGCACCCGGCGCAGCTGCCACGCGAGGACGGCGGCGAAGGCGGTGATCGCGACAACCAGCCGCACCAGGGACTCGGCGGCGGTGCGGTCGGTGAAGGGGACGACGTAGTAGATCCCGAAGAGCAACGCCCAGGTGAGCGCCACCGCGATCGTCGTGCCGACGACCTCACGGCGCCGTTGGCGGCGGCTCAGCTCCGTCCAATCGGGCGTGGTCATCCCGGGATCGCTTCGGGGTGGTCGCCTAATCGCAGTTCAGCGTGTCGGTGATGTCGTCGAAGATCGTCCCGGCCTGCGACACTACGGATTCGAGCCCGGTCTGCAGGTCGTCGAGGCTCTGAGCGTCCGGCAACGCCGTGATGTCCGACTCGAGGGCGTCGACCTGCGGCGCCAAGGCGTCACGCTCCTCCTGGGCAAGTTCGCCGACTGCGGAGGCGAGGCCGTCGTAGGCCTCGCTGACCTGCGAGAGGTCGTCGCTCGCATCGCCGAAGTTGCCCGCCTGGATGTCAGTCGCAACCTGGTCGAGCGCGTCGCGCAGCTCGGACCGGGCGTCGCACACCTGCTCCTCGGCGCTGGGATCGTCGCTGCAGCCGGCGGCCATCCCAACCAGGGCGACCACAGCGACGACGAACCACCGGAGGACTCGCGTCCGTGAGTCGGCTCTCATGCTCAGGCCTTCCTGTCGATTGGTGACTGTGATTGTCAGCGATGGACCGGCCACCGTGCATCACGTGATCTGCATGATCGGTGGAGCGCCGCGTGACCGTTCGAGAAGGGATTTCACGCAATCTGGGTGACGACTGCCGCGTGCCGCGCCGGATGATGCGGGTGACTCACGACGTGAAGGACGGCGAGCGTCGGGTGCCGGAGGCGCTCGCCCGCTACGCCCAGGACGGTGAGGGAGGCACGGTGAGCGGATCGCAGCCTGAGGTCTCAGCGGTGACCGGCGCTAGCACGCACCTCCGCGTCGGGCGCTGCGACAGCGACCGGCATTCGATTCGGTCGATCCCGGACAGGACCTGGCGTCCCGGTGAGATCGAATCGATCTGACGGTCGGCACGGGCGTCACCGACGTGGTCGAGCGCATCACCTCGCTGCGGAAACGGGCGGAACGCTCGCTCCTGTGGCGGGTGTGGGAACGGATGCTCGAGGTCGAGTTCGTCGATCGCAGCGTGGCTCTCGCGGGCAAGGCGTTCGTCTCGTTCTTCCCGCTCGTGATCGTCGTCGCCGCCTTCGTGCCCGAGCGCATCCGCGACTCGATCCTCACCTCCGTCACGGCGCGGCTCGGGTTCCGGGGGGAGGCGCTGACGATCGCCCGGGATGCCTTCGCCTCCTCGGACGACGTCCGCAGGGCGACCGGTCTGCTCGGGCTCGTGCTCACGGTCTTCTTCGCGACCTCGTTCACCACGGCGCTGCAACGCGCCTACCTCCGAGCCTGGCGCCGACCGCCGCACGCCGGCGCCGGCGCGTACTGGCGCGGGCTGGCATGGCTGCTGGTGGTGCTGTTCTACATGGCCGTCCTCGGTGCGCTACGAGGAGTCCTCGGCGGCGGGGTCGGCCTTGGGTTGTTCGCCATCGTGTCCCTGGCGGCGACGTCGGGCCTGTGGTGGTTCACCGCCTGGTTCCTGCTCCTCGGCGACGTGCGCGCCCGCGTCCTTCTCCCCACCGGCGTGATCACCAGCATCGCGTTGACCGCGTTCGCGGTCTCGGCCACGGTGTGGATGCCCGAGGTGGTGACGGACAACGAAGCCCAATTCGGTTTCTTCGGCGTCGCCCTGTCGTTGGTGACCTGGTTCTCCGGGGCCGCGATCGGCGTCCTGGTCGGGGCGTGCGCCGGACCGGTGCTGGCGGAGGACAGCGGGCAGATCGGCACGTTCGTCCGGGGCGGCGAGTCGAGCACGCTGACCGCCGGTGCGGCTCCGCCGCTCCCCGCACCCACCCGCGATCTCAGCCTCCGCGACGCGTTCCAGCGCGCCGACGAGTCATGACCGCTGCAGAGACGACCCGAGGTCCCCAGGAGGCGATGTCGCATGTCCCTCTCCACTGAGCACGCCGCCGACGACGGCACGGCGCCGAGTGCCGTCGCCGGGCTTATCGGCCGGATCCCGAGACTGGGGGTGTGGTCGTGGAGCTTCGTCGGGTTCGTGGTGGCGTCCGCCATCGTCTTGACCGGCCTGGCCGCGGTGAGCGAGATCGTGCTCCCGATGACTTTCGCGGCCGTCCTGGCCGTGATGTTCAAGCCCTTCGTCGGCACCCTGGGGCGCCACCGGGTCAAGCCCAGCCTGGCGGCCGGCCTGATCGTCCTCGGCCTGATCCTGCTGATGATCGGCGTGGTGGTCGCGACCGTCCGGGGCGTGGCCGACCAGACCGACCAGATCGGTGACACAGCCACCGCCGCCCTGGAGGAGGCCGCGGACCAGACCGACGCGCTCGGCATCGACCAGCAGGCGCTGGACGACGCGCGGAAGGCCGTCGAGGACGCCGCTCCGATGATCACGACCGGTGTCCTCGCCGGACTGGTCTCCGGCATCGGCGTCATCGTCGCGATCGCCGGCGGCCTCATCCTCGGCGCACTCATCATGTACTACCTGCTCAAGGACGGCACCCGCCTGCGCCGCTCGCTGGTCGACCAGGTCGACCCCAGCTACCGCGACGAGGTCGACGACTTCATCGGCGACGCCTGCCGCATCCTGCGCGACTACGGGCGGGGCCGCACCGTCATGTCGGCCGTCGTGGCCGCGGTCGTCGGCCTCGCTGCCCTCCTGCTCGGCCTGCCGCTCGTGTTCACCATCGTGGTCGTCAACTTCATCGGCGGCTACATCCCCTACATCGGCGCCTTCCTCGGCGGCGGGCTAGCTGTCATCGTCGCACTCGGCGACGGCGGCCTGCCTCAGGCTGCCGTCATGCTCCTCGTCGTCCTCGCTTCCAACCTCGCGCTGGAGAACTTCGTGGAACCCAAGGTGATGGGCCGCACCCTCGATATCCACCCCCTCGTCGTGCTCGTGGTCACCGCGCTCGGCGGGCTCCTCGGCGGGATCGTCGGCCTCATCCTGGCCGTGCCGGCCTACGTCATCGCCGGCAACGCCATCGGCCGCCTCCGCTCCCAGGGCGTCGTCGCCCGCGTCGCCGAACGCGCCCAGCCCACCGTCCAACGGCTGCTCGACTGATGACGACCAACACCGATCCCGAGGCTACGGCGGAGGTCCCACCCGGCGACGAGACGGGCGTCCGCCCGGTCGCGACGTCGGTGGTGCGCCGGCGCTGGGGCTCGTCGGTGTTCGGCATCGTCGCCGAGGGTCACGTCCGCCGGCGCCCGAGCGACATCGTCGGGGTCGTGGTCGCCGCGGTCGTCATCGCACTCGTGGCCGCGGGGGCGACAGACGTCACTCAGATCGAGTCGGCCGCCTTCAACCTCTTCGCCAGCCTGCCCGGCGGCCTCGAACCGGTCTGGGAGGTCCTCTACCTCCTGGCGCCGATCGCCGCAGTGGTGATGCTCGTCGCCGCGCTGGTGGCGCGGCGCCCTCGCCTGCTGGCGACCGAGGCCGTGGCCGCCGGCGTGGCCGCGCTCGTGGGCGCCGCCCTGTCCGCCACGGTCGACGTGCCCGACGCGCTGGCCGACGCGGGCAAGGCACTCCACGGCCACACCCCCGACTTCCCGGTGGTGCTGATGGCCGGGGGCGCGGCGGTGATCTGGGCCTCGCGGCCGTACCTGACCCGCCCGGCCCGCCGCCTGCTCGAGACCGCGTTCTGGCTCAGCGCGCTGGCAGCCGCCGTCCTGGCCGAAGGCCTCCCGGGCGCCGTGATCGCCAGCATCGTCCTCGCCTGGGGCGCGGCGGCCGTCGCGCATCTGTGCTTCGGCTCCCCGGCGGCCACGCCGTCCGCGGAACAGGTGGCCGCGTCGCTGCGTGACCTCGGCATCGACCCGGCCGGCCTGCGGCTCGCGCCAGAACAGACGTGGGGCGAGAGCAGTTACACGGCCGGGTCGGAGGCCGAGCTGTCGATCGAGGTCGTGGGGCGGGACGCGACCGACGCCCGGCTGTTCGCCAAGCTCTGGCGCTTCATCTGGTACAAGGACTCCGGGCCAACGCTGACGCTGACCCGCGAGCACCAGGTCGAGCGCCAGGCCTACGTGCTGCTGCTCGCCGGCCGGACCGGCGCCCGGGTGCCGGACCTGGTCGCCGCCGGGCTGGCGGGGTGGCGCGACGACGCCATCCTCGCCGTACGGAACCCGCCGGGCATGCGCCTCTCCGAGGCGGAGCCGGAATGCGTCACCGATGCCGTCCTCGACGACGCGTGGGCGAACCTGGGGCGCCTGCACGACGGGCGCATCGCCCACGGCAACCCCTGGGTGGGCAAGGTCGTGCTCGGCGACGCCGGCGCGACCGGGCTCGCCGGCCTCGGCGACGCCGTCCCATCAGCCAGCGACGGTCGCCTCCGGCTCGACCGGGTGCAGCTCCTCGCCACCAGCGCCGAGCTCGTGGGCGAGGATCGGGCGCTGGCCGCGGCCCACCGGGCGCTCAGCGCTGACGATCTCGTCGAACTGCTCGGCTTCCTCGAGCCGACGGCGCTGACCAGCGCCGCCAAGCGCCACGTCACCAAACCCAAAGCACTCCTGACCAGCCTCCGCGACGGTGGCGCTGAACTGACCGGCGTCGAGCCGCCCAAGCCCGCCGAGCTGCACCGCTTCTCCCTCAGCTCGGTCATTCTGGCTGCCGCGTTCGCCTTCGGCGTCTACCTCCTGGTCGCTCAGCTCGCCGGTGTCGCCGCCATGGGCGACATCTTCTCCGGGGCGATCTGGGGCTGGATCCTGCTCACATTCGTGATCGCCCAGCTGCCCCAGTTCTCGCAGGCGGTGGCCATGCTCGGCGCGGTGTCGGCCCGCCTGCCGTTCGGTCCGGTCATCGGGGTCCAGTTCGCCAACGCGTTCACCGGGCTCGTCGGGGGCACGGCCGGCAACGCCACGCTGGTCATCCGGTTCTTCCAGAAGCAAGGCCTGCCGCCGGCGGTGGCGGCCAGCTCGGGCGTCCTGAACTCGGCCAGCGTGTTCATCGTGCAGGCCGTCCTCATCGTGATCGCCGTGGTGGTCACCGGTCCCGAGTTCGACCTATCGATCGGTAGCGACGGCGAGGGCATCCCCGGCTGGCTGGTGGCGGTGATCGCAGTCCTGGTGCTCGCCGGCGTGGTCCTGCTGCTCGCTCCCGGCGTTCGCAAGGGGATCCACAACTTCGTCGAGACCCAGATCCGACCGGCATGGCAGAACCTGCGCAGCGTGGTCTCCAACCCGCGCAAGGCCGTGCAGCTGTTCGGCGGGAACCTGGCGTCGCAGCTGCTCTACGCCCTGGTCCTCGGCGCCGCGCTGCACGCCTACGGTGGGTCGCTGCCCCTGCTGCAGCTCGTCTTGATCAACTGCATCGCGTCGTTCATCGGTGGGGCGGCGCCGGTGCCGGGCGGGATGGGTGTGATCGAGACCGGGTTGATCGCGGGGTTCACCGCGTCGGGGATCCCCGAGGCGCAGGCGGTGGCCGCCACTTTCACGGCGCGGCTGTGCACCTCCTACCTCCCGCCGATCTGGGGCTGGTTCGCCCTGTCGTGGCTCCGGAAGAAGGACTACGTGTGAGCCGAGCCGCCTGCGCCAATCACCTGAAGTACGTGATGACCTCCTCTGGGGAGAGTCGCACGATGTCAGGGGTCTCAACATGATCCCCGGTCGAGCCGGGGACGGCTTGACCCAGCACGGAGGGAATCACCGATGGCATCCGAGATGAACCAGCAGCCCGCCTACGCGACACCTGACGACTACGACACGGGACGCACCGGCTGGACCGGTTGGATCGTGTTCGCCGGCGTCATGATGATCATCAGCGGCAGCCTCAACGCCCTCTACGGGCTCGTAGCCGTGGTCAACGACGAGTGGGTGGTCTGGACCAACCGGGCCTCGCTCTACCTCGACATCTCCCAGTGGGGCTGGGTCCACCTGGTGATCGGGTTGGTCGTGCTGCTGTCCGGCATCGGGGTGTTCAGCGGCAACGTCCTGGCTCGGACCGTCGGTGTCATCGCCGTGACCATCAGCCTGATCGCCAACTTCTTCTTCATCCCGGCCTACCCGCTGTGGGCCATCGCGGTGGTCGTGATCGACGTGCTCGTGATCTGGGCGCTCACCGCCCACGGCAGCGAGATGCGGCACGCCTGAGCCGGACGCCGTCGAGCACGGCGATGCAAAACAGGACTGAACCTGCGCCCCGAGGGCGCGCTAGACGACCAGGAGGAAAGTGGCCATGAGCATCGGACCCATCCAGGCGTTCGTGATCGGCTTCCCGGACAACGACTTGTTCGAGGGCCGCATCGCGGAGGAACTGGCACGTTTGAGTGATGTCGGCCAGATCAGGATCGTCGACGCCGTGTTCGTGATGCGCGAGGGCGACGACATCGCCGCGCTCGAGCGTGTCCGATCTCGACGATGAGCAACGGGCGGAGCTGCGCTCGGCGGTGGGGGCCCTGGTCGGGCTGGGTCTCGCCGGCGAGGAGGGCGCGCTGGCCGGCGCCGAGCTCGGGGCTTCGGCCGATGCCGATGCCCCGGGCGCTGCGGAGATGGTCGCGGCGGGCCTGCTCGACGAGCTTCCCGACGGCAGTTCGGCGCTGGTGCTCGCGATCGAGCACCTGTGGGCCATCCCGCTGCACGATGCCGTCCGGGATGCCGGCGGCCTGGTGCTCGGACACCGCACGCTCACTCCGGAGGACCTGGTCGCACTCGGGATCGTCATCGGCGCAGAGGCCGAGCTGGAGGCTGCCGAGGCGGAGGCGGGCGACGAGGAATGAGCCCGTCGACGCTGGGTACAACGGTTGGCCAACAGATCGGAGTCAGCGTCCACGTGATCTGATCGGGTAGAACGCGCGGAGAAGTTGTGGACTACACGGAACGGCTACGCCATCTGGCGCTCAACGACGCCCGCGTCGCCGAAGACCCTTGTGAGGGAGCCGGGCTCGGCTCGCCGGAGTTGGACCCCAAGACGCTGGCGCTGATCCGGCTGGCCGCCTTGGTGGCGGTCGGTGCCGCGGTGCCGTCCTACGGCGAGCAGGCCGACGCGGCCGTGAGCGCAGGTGCGACGGTCGCCGAGATCGTCGACGTGCTCGTCGGGATCGTTCCGGTCGTCGGGCTCCCCTGCGTCGTGGCGGCCGCGCCCAAGCTCGCGCTGGCCCTCGGGTACGACACCGACGAAGCCCTGGAGGCCTAGGCGGCTGGTGGCGGATCTCGGCTACCCGCCGAGCAGTCCGATCGCGGTCGCCCGCTCCACCGCCTCGCTGCGTGACGAGGCGCCCAGCTTGCGGTAGATCGCGCCGACCTGGGTGCTGACCGTATTGCGGGACACGAACAGCCGGTCGGCCACCTCGCGCATCGTGAGGTGCGTCTGCAGGTACGGCAGCAGGCGTAGCTCCGCCGGGGTGAGCGGCGAGCCGCCGGTCGCGCCCGCCGGCGCGCCTGAGCTGAGCACCCGGCGAAGCTCCGCGACCTGGTCGACGAGGACACCAAGAGCCGGGCGGTGAAGCAGGACGTCGTCGATCTCGCGCAGCAGGTGGTGGGCGGTCGTGTGGTCGGCCAGGGACCAGGTACACCTTGGCGAGCTGCAGCCGGGCGCGCACGGCGAGAAATGGCAACGCGAAGGTGCACGACGGGCGGGCCCGCATCGCCCGGGTCAGCTGGCGGTTCGCCTCGTCCAGGTCGCCCTGGTGCACGGCGAGCCGGGCGGCGCCGACGAACCCGAGCAGGCCCGCCACGTAGTCGTACATCCTGTGCTCATCGATGGCGGCGAGCGCCGCCTCCACATGCTCGGCCGCCTCCAGCCAGCGGTCGTGGTCCATGGCCAGCACCGCGAGCTCGGACTCGCTCAGGATGAGCATGTCGGCGTTGCCGTTGACGGTCGCCACGGCCGACGCCTCGGCGAACAGGGCCTCGGCGCGATCGACGTCGCCGGCGAGCAGATGCGCCTCCGCGCTACGCGCAGAGCGCCTGGTCGCGCCAGACGCTCCATGGCGGCTCCGCCGTCGAGCGGCAAAGCTCGCATCGGCCATCGCCTGCTCGGGGCCGGCGGCACACATGAACGCGCGCAGCATCGCCCGGGCCGAGTCGAACGACGCCGAGCCGTCCGCCGGCACCAGGTCGAACGACGCGGCGTCGAGGATCGCCGCCCACCGCTGCGCCTCGGCCGTCTGCCCGGTCAGCGCCGCGATCCAGCCGGTGAGCACGGCGAGCGGGGGATACTCCTCGATGGCGGCATCGCCGAGCGCGGAGACCCAGCGCTGCACGGTGGACATCTGGCCGGCCTGGTAGGTCGGCAGAACCAACGCCGTCAGCAGCTGGACGCTCCGATCGCGCTCGGTCGTGTTGAGCAGGTGCTCGAGAGCCATCGCCGGGGAACCGTTGGACTCGTACCAGTCCGCGGCCCGCAGGTGCAGCTTCATGACGATGTCGGGCTCGACCCGGCGCAGCTCGCCGAGCAGGAACTCCCGGAACAGACCGTGGTAGCGGTACCACTCGCGCCGGCGGTCGAGCGCGACCAGGAAGACGTTCGAGGCCTCCAGGTCGCGCAGCTGTTGCTGCGCACCCGACTCGGCGAGGAGGGCATCGCAGAGCGGAGCACAGAACTGGTCGAGCACCGCGGTGTACCGCAGGAACCGCTGCGTCTTCTCGGGGACCTTGGCCAACGATTCGCGGTACAGGTAGTCGGCCACGTAGCGATCCTCACCCGAGATCGTGAGCGCCTCCCCGTCGCTCTCGCTCGCGATCGCCGCCGCCAGGTGAAGGCCGACCGGCCAGCCCTCGGTCCGCTCCGTCACCGCAGCAGCCACGTCGCGGGTGAGGCTGACCTTGGCCCGGAGAAGATCTGCTCGGCCCCGGCCGACGTCGAGGGCCAGGTCGCTGGCCACGAGCTCCAGCGCGTCGCCCGAGCTCCGCAACCGGGGCAGATGGGGCTGCTCGGCCCGGCTCGCCGCCACCAGCTGGGCGCCTGGGGGATCCCCGAGATCACGATGCTCAGGACGTCGTGACAGGCGGGCGACTGCAACTCGTGCAGGTCGTCCAGCATGAGCACGAACGGGTCCGGGCTCGTCCGCAACGCCGAAGCGAGGCGAGGCGCGGCGCGTCCCAGCACCGAGACGCCGAGACCGCCCATGTCGGCGACGAGGTCGTCGTGGCCCGGGCGCCGCCCGGGCGTACGCCGACGCCAACACGGTGAGCAGCACCGCGGGATCGTCGTCGAAGCGGTCGAGGGTCACCCAGGCGACGGGCCGATCCTCGGCGCGGGCCCACTCGGCCAGCAGGGTCGACTTGCCGTAGCCCGCGGGCGCGGTGACGCCGATCACGCGGCAGTCGATGCTGCGGGCCGTCTCGATCAACTCGGCGCGGCTGACGGTGCCTTGGACGAGGTGGCGGGACCGAGAGCTTGGCATCGAGCAGCAACTCATCGAGCGCGGAAACCTGGGGGCCGATCCGCCCGCGTCTCGGTCACGCACAAATGGTAGGAGATCGATCCATTGAACGCTCGCGATGCGGACGCAATCGTTTCACGCTGCGTGATGTGACACCATGGATGAGGGGTCAGGCGGAGAGCTGTGACATGAACTGGTTCATGTCGAAGTAGTCACGCCACGCCGCGATCTTCCCGTCGACCACCTCGAAGGCACCCATCACCGGCAGCGAGATCTCCTGGCCCGGGAGGCGGAACACGTCGACCCGCTCGTTCAGGACCGTCCCGCCCTCGGCGGCGATGAGACCCGATGCGGAACTCGATCGACTCCACACCGGTCGTGAAGCCGGCCAGCGTGGCGCGGATGGCGTCGGGCCCCACGACCGGGTCCACGGGGATGTTGTGGTACACGGCGTCGTCGGCGAAGAACCCCACTATGCGGTCGAGTTCGAGATCGCCCTCGCCGAAGGCGGCGCAGAACTCTTGGACGAGGTCGATCGGCTCGGAGGTCACCGGCGCAGGCTACGTCTCTCGACGTGTCGGGGTCGCCGGCGCCAGTGCGTCCGAAGGTGGCCGGGTCGAGTCATGGGCGCCCGGTCCCGGGCGTGACCCGGGT
>CAWHNU010000011.1:0-999013 GCA_963830865.1 uncultured Acidimicrobiales bacterium
GCGACACGCTTGTCCCGCCTCCGCGGCCTCGGGTTGGCCCGGACGGTGGCAGATTCCGCCCTTTCCGTACGCTCTGTGGTCGAATTCCCACGCGAATCGTCGTTGGGGTTGACCCCGGGGGCGAACGGGCTTACCCTCCCACCAGCCATTCGGCCCAGCCGGCGCGGCACCTGTCGCGGCTCCGGCTGAATTGTCATGACGCGGGTTGTATTTGCACCCGCAGTGACCTAGCATGGCTGGTTGCCGTGCGTCTGTGGTCCTGCCTTGCCGTTCCTTCTTCCGGCTCGCGGCGCCCCCGGCACCCCGGCACGCCCGTCCCCGGCTTGGTCATGCGCACCCGGTGCGCGTCAGCTACCCGGTTCCATGCCGACCGAACCCTTTGAGGAGTGATTCGTTGTCCACTCGCATCCGGGATCGGTACTCGTTCGCGAACATCGAGGAGGCGCTTGACCTCCCTGACCTCGTGGCGATCCAGCAGGAGTCCTTCAAGTGGTTCCTCGAGCGGGGCCTGAAGGAGACCTTCGCCGACATCTCCCCCATCAAGGACTTCACCGAGACCCTGCAGCTCGAGCTCGAGTTCGATCCCGACGACGAGGACCTGCGGCCGCCGCCCAAGTTCTCCGTCGAGGAGTGCAAGGAAAAGGACATGACGTACTCGGCGCCGATCTTCGTGCGCGCCCGGTTCGTCAACGCCACCACCGGTGAGATCAAGGAGCAGACCGTCTTCATGGGCGACTTCCCCATGATGACGGACAAGGGCACCTTCGTGATCAACGGCACCGAGCGGGTCGTCGTGTCCCAGCTCGTCCGCTCCCCGGGCGTCATCTTCGAGCCAGGCGAGCGCTACCGCCTCCGGAACCTCACCAAGAACCAGCTCGTCAAGGGCACCATCCACCCCTACCGGGGCGAGTGGATCGAGTTCGACGTCGAGCAGAAGCCGGGCAAGGACGTCACCGCCGGCACCCGCGTGGCCCGCAAGCGTCGCCTCAGCCTGTTCGTCCTCCTGCGCGCCCTCGGCTACGACGAG
Organism: uncultured Acidimicrobiales bacterium; assembly: GCA_963830865.1. Lineage (GTDB taxonomy): Bacteria > Actinomycetota > Acidimicrobiia > Acidimicrobiales > VFJN01 > ZC4RG19. Next base: position 1,028 of record CAWHNU010000011.1, read on the forward strand.
GAGAACGCGCCCGGGTTCCTCGACGCCTTCGTGCGCGAGTTCCCCTTCCTCGAGGGCCAGTGGGAGAAGGACCGCGACCTCGCCCCCACCCAGGACGAGGCGCTGGTCGAGATCTACAAGCGGGCCCGGCCGGGCGAGCCGCCGTCGGTCGAGTCCGCCCGCGTCTACTTCCGCAACGCCTTCTTCGAGGCCCGGCGCTACGACCTCTCGCGGGTCGGCCGGTACAAGCTCGACCGCAAGCTCGGGACCGAGGTCGGCAAGCTCGCCACCATGTTCCCGATGCTCGAGGAGCGCGGCCTCATCGACCGGCCCGAGCCCGGGCAGTCGGTGCTCAGCCGGTGCGAGGTCCTCGCCACCCTCACCTACCTGCTCCACCTGGTCAACGCCGAGCCGGGCTACCGCCTCGACGACCAGGACCACTTCGCCAACCGGCGCATCCGTTCGGTGGGCGAGCTGATCCAGAACCAGGTGCGCATCGGCCTGTCCCGCATGGAGCGGGTCGTGCGCGAGCGCATGACCACCCAGGACGTCGAGGCGATCACGCCGCAGACGCTGATCAACATCCGGCCGGTGGTCGCCGCCATCAAGGAGTTCTTCGGCACCAGCCAGCTCTCCCAGTTCATGGACCAGGTCAACCCGCTCTCCGGCCTGACCCACCGCCGGCGCCTCTCGGCGCTCGGCCCGGGCGGCCTCTCCCGCGAGCGGGCGGGCTTCGAGGTCCGTGACGTCCACTTCTCCCACTACGGCCGCATGTGCCCCATCGAGACGCCGGAGGGCCCCAACATCGGCCTGATCGGCGCCCTGTCGACCTACGCCCGGGTCAACGACTTCGGCTTCATCGAGTCGCCGTACCGCAAGGTCACCGGCGGCAAGGTCACCGACGACGTCGTGTGGCTCACCGCGGACGAGGAAGAGGACTACGTCGTCGCCCAGGCCAACGAGCCGCTCACCCGCGAGAGGACCTTCCGCAACGAGCGCGTGCTGGTCCGGCGGTCGCCCCAGGCGGCCACGCTGGAGAACCTGCGGGCCCAGCTCGAGCGCGAGACCTACTTCGCCGCCACCACCGACATCTCGGCGGTGCCCCCGGCCGAGGTCCAGCTCATGGACGTCTCGCCCAAGCAGATCGTCTCGGTGGGCACCGCGCTCATCCCGTTCCTCGAGCACGACGACGCCAACCGGGCGCTCATGGGCGCCAACATGCAGAAGCAGGCCGTGCCGCTGGTCCGGGCCGAGGCCCCCTACATCGGCACGGGCGTCGAGGTCCGGGCCGCCCGCGACGCGGCCGACATGATCGTGGCGCTCGACGACGGCGTGGCCACCGAGGTGTCGGGCGACCTGATCACGGTCGAGTACCGCAAGCTCGGCAAGCGGGTCTACAAGCTGCTCAAGTTCGAGCGCTCCAACCAGGACACCTGCATCAACCAGAAGCCGGTCGTCCGCGAGGGCGACTCGTTCCGCACCGGCGACATCCTCGCCGAGGGCCCCTCGACCGACAACGGCGAGCTGGCGCTGGGCAAGAACCTGCTCACCGCCTTCATGCCGTGGGAGGGCTACAACTTCGAGGACGCCATCATCCTGTCCGAGCGCCTCGTGCGCGACGACGTGCTCACCTCGATCCACATCCACGAGCACGAGATCGACGCCCGCGACACCAAGCTCGGCCCGGAGGAGATCACCCGCGACATCCCGAACCTGTCCGAGGACATCCTCAAGGACCTCGACGAGCGGGGCATCATCCGCATCGGCGCCGAGGTCGACGCGGGCGACGTCCTCGTCGGCAAGGTCACGCCCAAGGGCGAGACCGAGCTGACCCCGGAGGAGCGCCTCCTGCGGGCGATCTTCGGCGAGAAGGCCCGCGAGGTCCGCGACACCTCGCTCAAGGTGCCCCACGGCGAGTCCGGCAAGGTCATCGACGTCAAGGTGTTCACCCGCGAGGACGGCCACGAGCTGCCCCCCGGCGTGAACCAGCTCGTGCGGGTCTACGTCGCCCAGAAGCGCAAGATCTCGGTCGGCGACAAGCTGGCCGGCCGGCACGGCAACAAGGGCGTGATCTCCAAGATCCTCCCGGTCGAGGACATGCCGCACCTGGCCGACGGCACGCCGGTCGACATCATCCAGAACCCGCTCGGCGTCCCGTCCCGCATGAACGTGGGCCAGGTGCTCGAGGCCCACCTCGGCTACGCCGCACGCTGGGGCTGGCAGGTCAACGGCAACGCCGTGGGCGACGACCCCATCCGGGGCACCGAGTCCAAGACCCGCCCGGCGACCCCGCCGGCCACGCTCATCGCCACCCCCGTGTTCGACGGGGCCCACTGGGACGAGACCGAGGAAGCCGGCGGCACCCGACGATCCGGCAGATCCTCACCAACCTGCGGCCCGAGTCGGTCGACGGCCAGCGGCTGATCCAGCCCGACGGCAAGACCACGCTCTACAACGGCCGCACCGGCGAGGCCTACGACCAGCCGATCACCGTCGGCTACGTCTACATCCTCAAGCTGGCGCACCTCGTCGACGACAAGATCCACGCCCGCTCGACCGGCCCCTACTCGATGATCACCCAGCAGCCGCTCGGCGGTAAGGCCCAGTTCGGCGGCCAGCGCTTCGGTGAGATGGAGGTGTGGGCGCTGGAGGCCTACGGCTCTGCCTACTGCCTCCAGGAGCTGCTGACGATCAAGTCCGACGACGTCCTCGGACGCGTGAAGGTGTACGAGGCCATCGTCAAGGGCGAGAACATCCCCGAGCCCGGCATCCCCGAGAGCTTCAAGGTGCTCATCAAGGAGATGCAGGCCCTGTGCCTGAACGTCGAGGTCCTGGCGCACTCCGGCGAGGAGATCGAGATGCGCGAGCTCGACGAGGACGTCTTCCGGGCCGCGGAGGAGCTCGGCATCGACCTCAGCCGCCCCGAGCGGGGCAGCGACGAGGAAGACGAGCGCCGCCGCCAGCGGACGACCTTCTGACCAGCCGACCGTGACCCCCCGGCCACCTACGACCCACACGACGACGACGACAGCACCACGATCCGCCGCCGCGCGCGGCGAACGGAGCATCCAATGCTTGACGTGAACGACTTCTCACAGCTCCGCATCGGTCTGGCCACGGCGGACACCATCCGCATGTGGTCGAACGGCGAGGTCAAGAAGCCGGAGACCATCAACTACCGCACCCTCAAGCCGGAGAAGGACGGGCTCTTCTGCGAGAAGATCTTCGGTCCCACCAAGGACTGGGAGTGCTACTGCGGCAAGTACAAGCGCGTCCGGTTCAAGGGCATCATCTGCGAGCGCTGCGGCGTCGAGGTGACCCGGTCCAAGGTCCGGCGCGAGCGCATGGGCCACATCGAGCTGGCCGCCCCGGTCGTCCACATCTGGTACCTGCGGGGCACCCGGTCGTGGCTCGCCTACCTGCTCTCGGGCACCGACGTCCGTGAGGAGCTGAAGGCCAAGCAGCTCGAGAAGGTCATCTACTTCGCGGCCAACCTGGTCACCTGGATCGATGCCGACAAGCGGCACGAGGACCTCGGCAACCTCGAGGCCGAGCTCAACGCCGAGAAGGACGAGATCGTGCGCGAGCGCGAGCTCGAGCTGGCCCGGCGCATGGAGGAGCTCGAGAACGAGATCGCCGCGCTCGAGGCCGAGGGCGCCAAGGACTCGGACATCCGCAGCCGCCAGAAGGCCGTGGACAAGGACCTCACCTCGATCCGCGAGCGCTACGACGAGGAGCTGGACCTGGTCCAGCGCAGCTTCGACGAGTTCCGCGACCTGCACCCGCGCAAGATCATCGAGGACGAGATGCTCTGGCGCGAGCTGAAGGACCGCTACGGCGAGTACTTCGACGGCGGCATGGGCGCCGACGCGCTCAAGCAGCTGATCAACCGCATCGACCTCGACGAGGAAGAGGTCAAGCTGAAGGACCAGATCGACCCCTCCACCGGGGGCCGGCCCCTGTCCGCCCAGCGCAAGCAGAAGGCGATCAAGCGCCTCAAGATCGTCACCGCCTTCAACCGCCGCGACGACCACGCCAAGCGGGTCAACGACCCCCGGGCCATGATCCTCGACGTCGTGCCGGTGATCCCGCCCGAGCTGCGGCCGATGGTCCAGCTCGACGGCGGCCGCTTCGCCACGTCCGACCTCAACGACCTGTACCGCCGGGTCATCAACCGGAACAACCGGCTGAAGCGCCTGCTCGATCTCGGCGCCCCCGAGATCATCGTCAACAACGAGAAGCGGATGCTCCAGGAGGCCGTCGACGCCCTGTTCGACAACGGCCGCCGGGGCCGGCCCGTCACGGGCCCGGGCAACCGCCCGCTCAAGTCGCTGTCCGACATGCTGAAGGGCAAGCAGGGCCGGTTCCGCCAGAACCTGCTGGGCAAGCGCGTCGACTACTCGGGCCGGTCGGTCATCGTGGTCGGCCCGACGCTCAAGCTCCACCAGTGCGGCCTGCCCAAGCAGATGGCGCTCGAGCTGTTCAAGCCGTTCGTCATGAAGGCGCTGGTCGACCGCGAGCTGGCCCAGAACATCAAGTCGGCCAAGCGCATGGTCGAGCGCCGGCGTCCCCAGGTCTGGGACGTGCTCGAGGAGGTCATCAAGGAGCACCCGGTCCTGCTGAACCGGGCGCCCACGCTGCACCGCCTCGGCATCCAGGCGTTCGAGCCGGTGCTGGTCGAGGGCAAGGCCATCCAGATCCACCCGCTGGTGTGCACCGCCTTCAACGCCGACTTCGACGGCGACCAGATGGCGGTCCACCTGCCGCTGTCCGCCGAGGCCCAGGCCGAGAGCCGGGTGCTGATGCTGTCGGCCAACAACGTGCTGTCGCCCGCCCACGGGCGGCCGCTGGTCACGCCGACCCAGGACATGGTCATCGGCGCCTACTACCTCACCGAGCTGGTCGAGGGGGCGAAGGGCGAGGGCCGCGTGTTCGGCAACCGGGCCCAGATGGAGCACGCCTACGACGCCGGCGACATCAACCTGCACGCCCGCATCAAGGTGCGGCTGTCCAAGCGGGAGATCCGCGAGGAGGTCGAGGCGGAGCTGCGCGATCCCGCCGACCTCGACTCCCCCAAGCCGCTGTACCGGGAGAGCACGGTCGGGCGCTTCATCTTCAACCGGGCGCTGCCGCTCGGCTTCGGCTTCGTCGACGAGCCGGTCAGGAAGAAGAACATGGGCGACATCGTCGACCACCTGGCCCGCGACTACCCCAAGTCGGTCGTGCAGGACAGCCTCGACCGGCTCAAGGACCTGTGCTTCGGCTACGCGGCCCGCTCCGGCCTCACCATCTCGATCGAGGACGTCAAGACTCCCCCGGAGAAGAAGGCGATCCTCGACCGCTACGAGAAGGAGGCCGAGAAGGTCGAGAGCCAGTTCCGGCGGGGCATCATCACCGACGGCGAGCGCCGGCAGAAGGAGGTGGAGATCTGGACCAACGCCACCGACGAGGTGCGGGCGGCAATGGAGAAGGGTCTCCAGGAGGAGCAGTTCAACCCCATCGACATGATGGTGGGCTCCGGTGCCCGCGGGAACATGATGCAGGTCCGTCAGATCGCCGGCATGCGCGGCCTGGTGGCGAACCCCCGCGGCGACATGATCCCCCGCCCGATCAAGTCCAACTTCCGCGAGGGCCTGTCGATGCTGGAGTACTTCATCGCCACGCCCGGCGCCCGGAAGGGCCTGGTCGACACGGCGCTGCGGACGGCCGACTCGGGCTACCTGACCCGCCGCCTCGTCGACGTGGCCCAGGAGCTGATCGTGCGCGAGCTACGACTGCCACCGCGAGGGCGAGCCGTTGCGCGGCCTGTGGATCGAGGACGTGGTCCCCGACCAGCCCGGCAAGCGCTCCTACCTCGAGACGCGGATCTTCGGCCGGGCGCTCGTCAACGACGTCACCCTGTCCGACGACAACCCGCACACCGAGCTGGCCGGCAAGACCCTGCCGGTGGGGACGTTCATCGCTGACGACGAGCTGGCCGCCCTCCGGGACGACCCGCAGGTCAACCGGGTCCGGGTGCGGTCGGTGCTCACCTGCCAGGCCGACTTCGGCGTCTGCGCCGCCTGCTACGGGCGGTCGCTGGCGACGGGCCGGACCATCGAGCTCGGCGAGGCCGTGGGTGTCATCGCCGCCCAGTCGATCGGCGAGCCGGGCACGCAGCTGACGATGCGGACGTTCCACACCGGCGGCATCGCCGGGTCCGACATCGCCGGCGGCCTGCCCCGGGTGGTCGAGCTGTTCGAGGCCCGCTCGCCCAAGGGCAAGGCGACGCTCTCGCACATCTCGGGCGTCGTCCGCATCGCGGAGGACGAGGGCCGGGGCCGGGTGATCACGGTCGTCGCCGACGATGGCGGCGAGCACGCCTACACGGTCCCGACGATCGCCCGGCTGGAGGTCAGCGACGGCCAGGAGATCTCCGCCGGCGACCCGGTCGTCGACGGTCCCCGGGACCCGAAGGAGCTGCTGGAGATCAGGGGCGTCCGCGAGACGCAGCAGTACCTGGTCACCGAGGTCCAGCGGGTCTACCGGGACCAGGGCGTGTCGATCCACGACAAGCACATCGAGCTGATCGTCCGGCAGATGACCCGCCGGGTCATCGTCCAGGAGCCGGGCGACAGCCGCTTCCTGCCCGGCGAGGCGGTCGACGCCAAGATCTACACCGACGAGAACCGCCGCCTCCAGCAGGAGGGCAAGGCCGCGGCCGAAGGCCGCCCGGTCATGATGGGCATCACGAAGGCGTCGCTGGCCACCGACTCGTGGCTGTCGGCGGCATCGTTCCAGGAGACGACGAGGGTCCTCACCGAGGCCGCCATCGAGAGCCGCTCCGACGGCCTCAACGGCCTCAAGGAGAACATCATCATCGGCAAGCTCATCCCCGCCGGCACCGGCATGGAGGAGTACCGGGACATCGTGACCGAGGCCCCGGAGTACAAGCCGATGGAGTTCTGGTCGTCCGAGCGCGACGAGCAGGGCCTGGCCGAATGGCTCACGGGCACCTACGAGGCCCAGGGCGAGCCCGGCCCCGACTCCGACCTCGCGGCCGTGGTCGGGTTGCCGTCATCCGAGCAGTAGCAGTCGCCGAGGGGCGGGCCTGCGGGCCCGCCCCTTCCGCGTTTTCTACGCGGAAGCGGTCGCTATGACGACTGATTCCGCGTAGAAAACGCTGCTTGCCGCCGGGCTCGCAACCGACTCACCGCCTGCGCCAGCACCGCCAGCGGGAGGGCCACCAGCAGCGGGTCCAGCGTCGAGCGGAAGCGGCCGTTCTCGCCGAACTCGATGAGGTCGCCGCCCAGGATCACCACCGCCGTCGTCCACGCCACCACCAGCCACACGACCTCCTGGGCCGGCCACTCGTGGCGGCGGCGCCAACCCCGGCGCCCCAGGCGCACCAGCGACACGATGCCGCCCCGGATCAGCACGAACCCGGTCAGCGCCGCCAGGGTCAGCGAGATGTCGAGCGGCATCGGGGCCCTGTCGGCCGTGAGCAGCGAGATGTTCCAGTCGCTGATGTCGAGCACCACCCGGCGCTTGCCGAGCAGCGGCTCGTACGCGTTGTCCAGCCACGTGTCCTCGCTGGGGCTGCCGATCTCCGCGAACCGGTACGACATCGCCAGCGCCGCCAGGCGGTCGTGCATGTACCGGCCCGGGTGGCGGCGGGCCAGCGTGACGGAGTCCTCCTGGGCCTGGGCGTACGCCGGCAGGAAGCACTCGTTGTTGTAGTTGGGCACCGGCAGGCCCCGGAAGGGCTGCTTCTGCTCGCGGCTCACCGCCGGGTGGGAGTGGACCGGCTCGCAGCCGTCGGTCCACTCGTCGTAGTCGGGCAGGGCCAGCCACGGGTACTCCAGCGCCAGGTCGCTGACCTCCCCGTCCCGCACGTCGGCGGCCACGAGGTCGCGGTCCATCGGGGCGACGATGCCGCGCTGGATGTTGAACCCGAGCCAGCTCGACATCGTCGGCGTGCCGAACAGGACGTCGTTCTTCAGCATCCAGCCGCCGACGAACACGAGCGGGATCGCCAGCGCCGCTCCGGTCCGCCGCCACGACACCGGCCGGGCCAGCAGCACGACCACCAGCACCAGCGCCAGCCACACCGGGTTGAACAGGCTGCGGGTCATGGCGCACAGGGTCAGCAGCCCGGACGTCGCCAGCAGCCAGCCGAGCGACGGCCGGTCGAGGTACCGCTGGATCGCCACGAGCGACCCCACCGCCATCAGCGCGACCGGGACCTCGTAGCTGCCGATCGTCATCGTCGTCAGCAGGCTCGGGTTGAGCAGCGCGAACCCGGTGATGGCCCCGGCGACGATCGGGCCGACGCCCCAGCGCACCAACAGGCCGTGCAGCAGCAGGCCCGTGCCGAGGAGGCAGGCGACGAAGATCCAGAACACCGTCCCCGCCAACGGGGCGCCCAGCCAGCCCACCACGCCGACGACCAGGTTGTACACCGGCGGCTGGGTGTGGAGGTACCACACGCTGCCCAGCGGATCGCTCGTCAGGTCGCGCAGGTCGATCAGCTGCCACGTGAGCTGGAGCTGCCCCATCGTGGTCGCGCGGTCCGTGGCGATCAGCGTGGCCGTCGCGACGACGACCGACGCCAGGACGAGCGCCCGGCCGCACCACGTGCGCCAGCGGGGGGCGGCCGCGGACCCGGCCGGCCCGGCTGCGCCCGTCGGCTCGGCCTCGCCGGACGGACCGGCCTCGCCGGGCCCACCCGCGCCGCCGTCGGCCCCGGGGCCCACCCCGGCGCCGTTGCCGTCGCCGGCGGCCGGCGCTCCGCCGGCGGGCGCATCCGTGACGCGTCCGTCGTCGAGAGTCCCGGGCCCCGGCGTGCTCGACGTCGTGCCGCCGCGCATCGGCGCAGCCTACCGGGGTCGACGCGACCGGTCCCAACACCCGGCGCGACCCGACCGGTCCGCCGGGCGAGGGGTGTGACCCGGCGGCGATATCGCCATATCATCCTCTGAGCCCTGGGGGAGGATCGGATGACCACGACGGAACCGGTGGCCGGACCGCCGCAGGCCAGCCCAACGGCAGGCCGCACGACGTCCGACACCGGCGCGCCCGTCGAGGTGGAGGGCGGAGCGGTCCGCACGGCGGAGCGCACGAGCCCCCGCCCGGCCGACACGTTCGGCTACGTCCCCGGCTTCGACGGGCTGCGGGGCTACGTCCTCATCGTCATGCTCGCCTACCACCACGGCGTGAAGTGGGTCCAGGGCGGCATCTTCGCCGTCTCGATGTTCTTCGTCCTGTCGGGCTTCCTCATCGCCAGCCTGACGCTGGCCGAGTGGTCCCGCCGCGACAGGGTCTCGCTGTCCAAGTTCTGGGAGCGCCGTGCCCGCCGGCTGCTGCCCGCCGCGCTGGTCACGCTGGCCGCCGTGGTGGGCCTGCAATACGTGTTCCACCTCGGGTCGAGCCCCCGGTTCCGGGGCGACCTGTACGGGGCCCTGTTCTACGGGTCCAACTGGCGCTTCGCGTACTCGGGGGCCGACTACAGCTCGCTGTTCCAGATCGAGGCGCCCGTCCAGCACTTCTGGTCGCTGTCGATCGAGGAGCAGTTCTACTTCTTCTTCCCGCTGCTGTTCCTCGGCGTGCTGGTGCTGGCCCGCCGGCGTTGGGGGTGGGTCGGCGGCCTCTTCGCCGCCGGGGCGGTCGTGACCTTCGCCTGGGCGTGGCACAGCTCGACCGCCAGGGGCAACACGGGCATCACCTATTACTCGACCTTCACCCGGTCCAGCGAGATCCTCGCCGGCGTCGCGTTCGCCTTCCTGCTGGCGTCGGGGCCGGCCCGGCGGGCACTGACGACCACCACCGGCTCCCGGCTCGTCGCCATCGGCGGCGTGGTCGGCATCGCGGGGTGGGTGTTCCTGTGGCACTACGTCCCGCTCACCAGCCAGTACATGTTCCACGGCGGGACCATCCTCAACTTCGTCTTCACCGCCCTGGTGATCCTGGCGTGCCTCAGCCCGGCCCGCCGCAACCCGGCCAACCGGCTGTTCAACGTCGCCATCTTCTGCGCGCTGGGCCGGCTCACCTACGCCGTCTACCTCTACCACTGGCCGCTCTACCTGCTGCTCAGCCACGAGCGGCTCGGGTGGATCGGCTACTGGCCGCTGTTCTTCGTGCGGGCCGCGGCGTCGATCGGGCTCGCCGCACTCTCGCTGCGGTTCCTGGAGACGCCGTTCCGCACCGGGATGAAGATGCCGCCCCGCCGCCTGGCCATCGGCTTCGCCGTGGCGGTGGCCGTCGTGGCGGTGCTGATCCTGGTCGTGCCGGTGCACGAGTCGCGCACGGTCGATCTGGCGGCGGCCGCCCGGGCCACGGCCGACTCGCCGCTGGTCCCGGACGTGGCGGTGCCGGTCCCGCCCGACACCGGCGGCCCGCCCGCCCAGCCGGCGGCCCGCGTCCTGCTGGTGGGCGATTCGGTCGTCTACAGCGCCATGGGCGGCTACAAGGACTGGAACGCCACCCACGACGACCAGGTCCACGCCGACGCCTACTTCGCCGTGGCGTGCACGCTGTCGCGGGCCGGCACGATGCGCAGCCTCGGCCTCGACGAGCAGCCGACGCCCACGTGCGGCCAGTTCCGCAACGCCCTGCCGGCGGCGCTCGACGGCGCCGACTACGACGCCATCATCGTCACGATGGGCCAGAAGGACCTGGGCGAGAAGTTCGTCGACGGACAGTGGCGCCATCTCGGCGACCCGGTGTTCGACGAGTGGCTGGCGCCCCAGGTCGGCGAGATCGCCGACCTCCTCGCCGCCGAGGACGCGCCGGTGTTCTGGTCGGAGGCGACCAAGGTGCGCATCGCCCGGGCCAACGACCCCTCCAGCCACTGGCAGGACTTCCCCGACAACGACCCCGCCCGCGTCGAGCGGCTCAACGAGATCGTGGCGGGCGAGCTGGCGGGCCGCGACAACTTCCACCTCGCTGGGCACCGAGGACTGGCTGCAGACGCTCCCGGGCGGCGAGTTCAACCCCGACTACCGGGCGGACGGCGTCCACTACACCCAGCTCGGGGCCGACGAGTTCGCCAAGTGGGTGATCCCGAAGGTATTGGCGGCCAAGGACGGCGGCTGAGATCTAACGAACCCGGCTGTCTGCAGGTTGTCGCGCGTGCATGACAGGCCCTAGGATGACCCGTCGGTCTTGACGCATGCCATGCGTCGGCCCCGAGTCGCCCCCGCACGCTCTCTAGTCCCGTCAGTTTGTCGGCCGCGAGGTTTCAGTGCCCACCATTCAGCAATTGGTCCGCAAGGGCCGCCAGTCCAAGACGTCGAAGGTCAAGACGCCGGCCCTGAAGGGCGCGCCCCAGCGCCGCGGTGTGTGCACGCGCGTGTTCACCCACACGCCCAAGAAGCCCAACTCGGCGCTCCGCAAGGTGGCCCGCGTCCGGCTGTCCAGCGGCATCGAGGTCACGGCCTACATCCCCGGCGAGGGCCACAACCTGCAGGAGCACTCGATCGTGCTGGTGCGCGGCGGCCGCGTGAAGGACCTCCCCGGCGTCCGCTACAAGATCGTCCGCGGCAACCGCGACACCGCGGGTGTGCGCGACCGCAAGCAGGCCCGTAGCCGCTACGGCGCCAAGAAGGAAGGCTGAGCCGATGCCGCGCAGAGGCCCCGCACCGCGCCGTGAGCTGATGCCCGATCCGGTCTACCGGTCGGTGCTCGTGACCCAGATCGTCAACAAGGTGCTCCAGCGCGGCAAGAAGACCACGGCCGAGGGCATCGTCTACCAGGCGCTCGACCTCCTCGCCGCCCGCACCGACGGCGACGGCCTGGCCGCGCTCAAGCGCGCGGTCGACAATGTCAAGCCCCAGCTCGAGGTGAAGAGCCGCAGGGTCGGCGGCGCCACCTACCAGGTTCCGGTGGAGGTGCGGCCCCGCCGCGCCAACACGCTCGCCATCCGCTGGATCGTCGGGTTCGCCCGCAATCGCCGGGAGCGCACGATGGCCGAGAGGTTGGCGGCCGAGTTGCTCGACGCCAACAACGGCATCGGCAGCTCGGTGAAGCGCAAGGACGACATCCACAAGATGGCCGAGTCGAACCGGGCCTACGCGCACTACCGCTGGTAATCCCCCCTGACCACCGGGGGGTGCGCCCCCCTAGGCGTGCTCCCCTCGGCGACCGGGCTCTTTGCAGCTCGGTCGTCCTCATGCTGAGCGAGAAGACGGAGAGATGAGCTCGAAACGCAGTCAGCCACTCGATCTGGTCCGAAACATCGGAATCATGGCCCACATCGACGCGGGCAAGACCACGACCACCGAGCGGATCCTCTACTACACCGGGCGCACCTACAAGATCGGCGAGGTCCACGACGGCGCCGCCACCATGGACTGGATGGTGCAGGAGCAGGAGCGCGGCATCACGATCACGTCCGCCGCCACCACGTGCTTCTGGCACGACTGCCAGATCAACATCCTCGACACCCCCGGCCACGTCGACTTCACGGTCGAGGTCGAGCGGTCGCTGCGCGTCCTCGACGGCGCCGTGGCCGTCTTCGACGGCGTCGCCGGCGTCGAGCCCCAGACCGAGACCGTGTGGAAGCAGGCGGACAAGTACCGCGTGCCCCGCATGTGCTTCGTCAACAAGATGGACCGCCTCGGCGCCGACTTCTTCGCCGCGCTCGACTCGATCAAGACCCGGCTCGGCGCCAACACGGCCGTGATCCAGCTGCCCATCGGCGCCGAGGGTCACTACAAGGGCGTCATCGACCTGATCACCATGCAGGCGCTGGTCTGGCTCGACGAGGAGCTGGGCGCCAAGTGGGAGGTCCGGGAGATCCCCGAGAACCTCAAGGCCCAGGCCGAGGAGTACCGCCACCAGCTCATCGACGTCCTGTCGACGTTCGACGAGACGATCCTCGAGAAGTACGTCGGCGACGAGGAGATCACCGTCGACGACCTCCAGCGCGCCCTGCGGTCCGGCACGGTCACCAACCAGATCGTCCCGGTCCTCAACGGCAGCGCGTTCAAGAACAAGGGCGTGCAGCCGCTGCTCGACGCGATCGTCGCCTACCTCCCCAGCCCCGTCGACCTGCCGCCGGTCATCGCCATGTCGGTCAAGGGCCACGAGGAGGTCGAGCGCAAGCCGTCCGACGACGAGCCGTTCGCGGCGCTGGCGTTCAAGATCATGTCCGACCCCCACGTCGGCAAGCTGACCTACTTCCGGGTCTACTCGGGCACGCTCGAGAAGGGCTCGCAGGTCGTCAACACCACCACCGGCTCGCGATCGCATCGGCCGCATCCTCCAGATGCACGCCAACCATCGCGAGGACGTCGACGTGGTCATGACCGGCGACATCGCCGCCGGCATCGGCCTCAAGAACGTCCGCACCGGCGACACGCTGACGACCCCGGGCGCCGAGATCACGCTCGAGCAGCTCGACTTCCCCGAGCCGGTCATCCACGTCGCGGTCGAGCCCAAGACCAAGGTCGACCAGGAGAAGATGAGCAAGGCCCTGCAGGCGCTGTCCGAGGAGGACCCCACCTTCCAGGTCCGCACCGACGTGGACACGGGCCAGACCGTGATCTCCGGCATGGGCGAGCTCCACCTCGAGGTGATCATCGACCGCATGCTGCGCGAGTTCCGCGTCGACGCCACGGTCGGCAAGCCCCAGGTGGCCTACCGCGAGACGATCACCCAGACCGTCGACAAGATCACCTACACCCACAAGAAGCAGACGGGTGGCTCGGGCCAGTTCGCCGAGGTGACGATCAGGATGGAGCCGCTCGGCCCCGGCGGCGGCTACGAGTTCGTCGACAAGGTGACCGGCGGGCGCGTGCCCAAGGAGTACATCCCCGCGGTCGACGCCGGCATCCAGCAGTCGCTCGACGCCGGGGTCCTCGCCGGCTACCCGACGGTCGACATCCGGGCCACGCTGCTCGACGGCAAGTTCCACGACGTCGACTCGTCCGAGATGGCGTTCAAGATCGCCGGCTCGATGGCGTTCAAGGAAGCGGCGCGCAAGGCCAAGCCGGTCCTGCTCGAACCGATCATGTCGGTCGAGGTCGTCACGCCCGACGACTACATGGGCGACGTGATCGGCGATCTCAACAGCCGGCGCGGCCGGGTCGGCGGCATGGAGCAGCGGGGCAACAGCCAGGTGATCAGGGCGCATGTCCCCCTGTCCGAGATGTTTGGGTACGCTACCGATCTGCGTTCGCGGACCCAGGGTCGTGCGAACTACACGATGCAGTTCGACAGCTACCAGCAGACGCCCTCGTCTGTGCAGGATGAGATCGTCGCCCGTGTGCGCGGCGAGTAGCCCCGGTAGCGAGCCTTCCCCTTCAACGAAGTAGTTTCATCACGCAACAAAGAGGTTCTGAAGAGCCATGGCCAAGCAAAAGTTCGAGCGGACGAAGCCGCATTTGAACATCGGTACCATGGGGCATATCGACCATGGGAAGACGACGTTGACGGCGGCGATCACGAAGGTGTTGGCGCAGTCCAACCCGAACGTGACGGTTATGGCGTTCGATCAGATCGATAAGGCCCCGGAGGAGAAGCAGCGGGGTATCACGATCAACATCGCGCATGTGGAGTATGAGACCCCGAACCGGCATTACGCGCATGTGGATATGCCGGGGCACGCGGATTACATCAAGAACATGATCACGGGTGCGGCGCAGGTGGATGGGGCGATCCTGGTGGTGGCGGCCACCGATGGGCCCATGCCCCAGACCCGCGAGCATGTGCTGCTGGCCCGGCAGGTGGGTGTCCCCTCGATCGTGGTGGCGCTCAACAAGGTCGACATGGTGGATGACCCCGAGCTGTTGGAGCTGGTGGAGATGGAGGTCCGGGAGCTGCTCTCGGAGTACAACTTCCCCGGTGACGACATCCCCGTGGTCCCGGTCTCGGCGTTCAAGGCGCTCGAGGGTGACGAGGAGGCCGCCAAGGGTGTCCTGGCGTTGATGGAGGCCGTCGATTCGTTCGTGCCGGAGCCGGTGCGGGAGTTGGACAAGCCGTTCCTGATGCCGATCGAGGACGTGTTCACCATCACCGGGCGGGGCACGGTGGTGACCGGCAAGGTCGAACAGGGTGTCGTGCACGTGGGTGACGAGGTCGAGATCGTGGGGATCCGCCCCACCGCCAAGACCACCTGCACGGGGGTGGAGATGTTCCGGCGGCTGCTGGACCAGGGCCAGGCCGGTGACAACATCGGTGTGCTGCTCCGGGGGACGAGGAGAGAAGACGTGGAGCGGGGCCAGGTCCTGGCCAAGCCGGGCAGCATCACGCCCCACACCAACTTCGAGGCCCAGGTGTACGTGCTGACCAAGGAGGAAGGCGGCCGCCACAAGCCGTTCTTCACCAACTACCGGCCCCAGTTCTACTTCCGGACCACCGACGTCACCGGCACCATCACCCTGCCCGAGGGTGTCGAGATGTGCATGCCCGGCGACAACACCGAGATGAACGTCGAGCTCATCTCCCCCATCGCCATGGACGAAGGCCTGCTCTTCGCCATCCGCGAAGGCGGCCGCACCGTCGGCTCCGGCCGCGTCACCAAGATCATCAAGTAACGTGCTGCACCCGGGACGGTCGCCGCGGCGACGGTCCCGGGGCGCAGTTGCCAGTGGTCAGTCGCTAGTCCGTTCCTTGAAAAGTGAGTGAGATGGCTGAGAAGCAGAAGATCCGCATCCGCCTGAAGGCGTACGACCACGAGGTCATCGACCAGTCGACACGCAAGATCGTCGAGACCGTGCTGCGCACCCAGGCGACCGTCCGCGGCCCGATCCCGCTGCCGACCGAGAAGCACCGCTACACCGTCATCCGCTCACCGCACAAGGACAAGGACAGCCGCGAGCACTTCGAGATGCGCATCCACAAGCGCCTCCTCGACATCCTGGAGCCGAGCCCCAAGACGGTCGACTCGCTCCAGCGCATCGAGTTGCCCGCGGGCGTCGACATCGAGATCAAGATCCAGCAGGCCTAGCCGAGGCGCGTTTGTCCTGGAAGTGGTCGCCAGAGCGACCACTTCCAGGGACAAAACGCGTGTTGCGGCGCTACCAGATGTCGTCGCCGCGCAGGACCGTGTCGGCCCCGCCGTCGACGAACACGACCTGGCCGGTGATCCGCTGGGTCTCGGCGGCGGCGAGGAAGGCGATCGCCTCGGCCACGTGCTCGGGGCGGGCGTGGCCGCCGTACGGCATCGGGACGGCCGCCTCCGCCATCTGGCGCATGTCCGGGTCCGCCAGCAGCGGTTCGGTCATCGGGGTCTCGACGATGCCCGGGGCCACCGCATTGAGGGCGATCCCCGCGCCCGCCCACTCGGCCGCCGGCGCCTGGCGGCGGACCCAGCGGGCCAGGGCCCGCTTGGACGACGGGTACGCCATCAGGCCTGCGGCCGGTGCGACGGACACGGCCGCCTCCTCGTCGCCCGCCAGGCAGGCGGCCACCAGCGCCTCGTGCGCGCCGTTGAGCACCGACGACGACGCCGTCGCCACCGCCCGGGGGGCGGGCGACCCGGCGAGCAGGGGCCGCAGCCCCTCCAGCGTGGCGACCGCGCCGAAGTAGTTGACCCGCACGCACGCCTCCGGGTCGCCGCTGACGCCGGCGTTGGCGACCACGCCGTCGAGCCGGCCGCCGCACGCCGCCGTCACCGCCTCCACGGCGGCGGCGCGCCCCGGGGGCGTCCCCAGGTCGGCGGTGATCGACGCTCCCCGCAGGTCGACGTCGAGCACGCGGTGACCCCGGGCGGCGAGCAGCTCGGCGGTCGCCCGGCCGATGCCCGACGCCGCCCCGGTCACGACGTAGGTGCGAGACATGGAATCGAATTCTAGTTCTGAGCCACGACGGGGCGCTCCTAGGCTGCGGCCATGCCGGCGGTCGCCACCACCGAGTCCCAGCGGGCCCGCCGGCAGCGCATCCTCCGCGCCGCCACGACCCTGCTGGAGCAGCGCCGAGTACGACCGCATCCAGATGCGGGACGTCGCCGAGGCCGGCGGCGTCGCCCTCGGCACGCTCTACCGCTACTTCCCGTCCAAGGAACAGCTCTTCGCCTACGTGCTGCTCGAGTGGACCGGCGGCTTCGAGACCACCGTGCGTCGCGGCACCCGCGACGCAGACGATGACGCCGCCCGGCTGGTCTACGCCCTGCGCCGGGCCGTCGCGGCGTTCGAGCGCCACCCCACATTCTTCCGCCTCATCACGGTGCTGGAGGGCGCCACCGATCCCGAGGTTGCCGCCGCGTTCCGCGAGCACCGCGAGCGCTTCGCGCGGGGGCTCGCCGCCGCCCTCGCCGGCGTGTGCCCCGACGACGCCCGCGTCGTCGTCACGATGACGATGGCGCTGGTCGGCACGCTCCTGCGCCGGTGGGCCGCCGGCGACCTGCCGATCGGCGAGGTCTACGCCGAGCTCGACCGGTCGGTGCAGGTCGTGTTCGGCGCGCCCCGGCCCCGCTGACTCACCCACCTGGCCGTGCCACGACACGCGGCTGTCCGACGCGGGATCGGGGGTCACGGTCCCCCGATCCCGCGGCCGCGGTCAGGCGCGAACCGTCACCCGGCCGTGTCCGTCATCACCCGGATCCGCATGGACGTGCCGTCCTGCCGGACGACGCGGATGCGGGTGCCGGTGTCGGGCACGTTGACACCCTGGTCGTTGGACGGAGGATTCAGCTCCGGGAACCAGTAGTCGAGCCGTTGATCTCGACCAGGCTCGCCTCGCCCATCCACCGGCCGCACGCGGCCCCCCACAGCGGTCCAGGAGCAAACGCAGACTAGAGCAGGTCGGACAACCGTGCCACCGCTTCGCTTGCGATCCGTATCACCAGTCCGCGAACGGAGATACAAGACGTCCAATTCGGCCTTCGGCGCCCGGACGCGCGCGGATGGCCCGTGCCGCCCGTTTCCCCGGCTACGCGGCTCTAGGTCGTCGTCCGACAAGTTGGACGAGATCCCCGCCTGGACGTCGAGCCCCGGGCCGTCGTCGGGCTGGAGGAACCAGGCCTCCGCCTCGGCGGCGCGTCGCTCGTCGGCCAGGTGGACGAATGGATCGCGGCCCTTCTCCGCGCGCTTCTTACGGCCGAACGCCATGGCCGCGACCCTAGTGGAGCCCGGGCTGCCTCGCGACCCATTTGTGGGCGTGCCGCCACTGGCCGTCACCGGCCGCGTTTCCCGTTCCGCCCCTACCAGGCACGTTGGACGTTGGTGAGGGTCCCCGCTATCATTTCCAGGCCGTGCGCGCGGCCAGTCGCCAGGCCGAGCGCGGCACACGGCAGCGAGATCGTGTCCAACTGACGTCCGCGCAGGCCCGGTCACCGGGAACCACGCGGCCCAACCGAAACAGGCGCTCCGCCGGGAACCTTTCCCCGTGCGGAGCGTTCGCGTGAATCGCAGAGAAAGACGCAGCCGCCATGGCTACAAGAGCGATCGTCGGCGAGAAGGTCGGCATGACACAGGTGTGGGACGACGACAACCGCGTCGTGCCCGTCACCGTGCTGCGCGTCCGCCCGTGCCGGGTCGTCCAGGTCAAGACCCACGAGCGTGACGGATACAGCGCGCTCCAGGTCACGTTCGGGTCCACCAAGGCCTCCAAGCTCACCAAGCCCATCGCCGGCCAGTACGCCAAGGCCTCGGTCGACCCGGGCGTCCGGCTGGTCGAGCTGCGGCTCGACGACGTGAGCGGGTACGAGGTCGGGCAGGAGATCGGCGCCGACGTGCTCAGCCAGGGCGAGCTGGTCGACGTCACCTCCGTCAGCAAGGGCAAGGGCTTCTCGGGCGTCATGAAGCGCCACGGGTTCTCGGGCCTCCCCGCCAGCCACGGCGCCCACCGGGTCCATCGGGCCCCCGGCGCCATCGGTGCCTGCGCCACCCCGTCCCGGGTGTTCCGGGGCACGCGCGATGGCCGGCCGGACCGGCGGCGAGAAGACCACCACCCTCAACCTCACCGTCGTCCAGGCCGACGCCGAGCGCGACCTGCTCCTGGTCAAGGGCGCGGTGCCCGGGCCCAAGGGCGGCATCGTCCTCGTCCGCGACGCCGCCAAGGGGAAGTGACGATGGCCTCCGTCAAGCTCACCACCGCCAAGGGCAAGGCCGGCAAGGCCGTCGACCTCGACGACGCCTGGTTCGGCGTCGAGCCCAACCTGCCGGTGATGCACCAGGTCGTGACGGCCCAGCTCGCCGCCCGCCGGGCCGGCACCCAGTCGACAAAGACCCGGGCCGAGGTCCGGGGCGGCGGGGCCAAGCCGTGGCGGCAGAAGGGCACCGGCCGGGCCCGGCAGGGCTCGATCCGGGCCCCCCACTGGCGCGGCGGCGGCGTCAGCCACGCCCCCAAGCCCCGCAGCTACGCGCAGCGCACGCCCAAGAAGATGATCCGCCTCGCCCTGGCCTCGGCGCTGTCCGACCGGCAGGCGGACGGCAGGGTCATGGTCCTCGACAGCTGGGGCATCGACGCCCCCAGCACCAAGGCCGCGGTCGAGGTGCTCGGCTCGCTCGGCGTCGACGGCCGCGTGCTCGTCGTGCTCACCCGCGACGAGGCCGACGTGGCGACGTGGAAGAGCCTGCGCAACCTGGGCCACATCCACGTGCTCACCGTCGGGGAGCTCAACGCCTACGACGTGCTCGTCAGCGACTGGGTCGTCTTCACCCAGGCCTCGCTGCCCGCCCGCCGCAGCGAGCCCCAGGACGCCACGCCCACCGAGACCACGCCCGCCAAGACCAAGGCCGCCAAGACCCCCGCGAAGACCAAGGCCGCCGCCAAGACCCCCGCGAAGACCAAGGCCGCCGCCAAGACGGCCCCGCGAAGACCAAGGACGCCGACGCCGGCGACGACGACACCGACGGGAGCGACACGTGAAGGATCCCCACGACGTGATCGTCGCTCCGATCGTGAGCGAGAAGTCCTACGCCCTCATGGAGGCCGGGGTCTACACCTTCAAGGTCCACCCCTCCGCCACCAAGCCCGAGATCCGCGACGCCGTCCAGACCATCTTCGACGTCAAGGTCGCCAAGGTGAACACCCTCAACCGGCCCGGCAAGCGCAAGCGCAACCGGCGCACGTTCACCTGGGGTTCCCGTCCCGACACCAAGCGTGCGATCGTCACCCTCGTCGAGGGCCAGACCATCGACCTGTTCCAGGATTGAGGCGAGGCCTCCGACATGGCACTCCGCAAGCGCAAGCCCACCAGCCCCGGTCGCCGGTTCCAGACCGTCTCCGACTTCTCGGAGATCACCCGCGACCGTCCCGAGCGCGCGCTGCTCGACAAGCAGAACTCGACCGGCGGCCGCAATGTGCACGGCCGCAAGACCTCCCGCCACCGCGGCGGCGGCCACAAGCAGCGCTACCGGGTCATCGACTTCCGGCGCACCAAGGACGGCGTGCCCGCCGTCGTGGCCTCCATCGAGTACGACCCCAACCGGTCGTGCCGCATCGCGCTGCTGCACTACCTCGACGGCGAGAAGCGCTACATCCTGGCGCCCCGCGGCCTCGAGGTCGGCGACCGCCTGCAGGCCGGCCAGGGTTCGGAGATCCGGCCCGGCAACGCGCTGCCGCTGCGCTACATCCCCGTCGGCACCACGCTGCACAACATCGAGCTCCAGCCGGGCGGCGGCGGCAAGCTGGCCCGCTCCGCCGGCTCGTCGGTCGTGCTGCTGGCCAAGGACGGGCCCTACGCCACGCTCCGCCTGCCCTCGACCGAGATGCGCCGGGTGCCGATCGACTGCCGCGCCACCGTCGGCGAGGTCGGCAACCCCGAGCACGAGCTGGTCAAGGTGGGCAAGGCCGGCCGCAACCGCTGGAAGGGCGTCCGCCCCCAGACCCGCGGCGTGGCCATGAACCCCGTCGACCACCCCCTCGGCGGCGGTGAGGGCAAGTCCTCCGGCGGCCGTCACCCGGTCTCGCCCTGGGGCCAGCCCGAGGGCCGCACCCGCGCCCGAGTCAAGCCGTCCGACAAGCTCATCGTTCGTCGCCGCCGTACCCGCGGCGCGCGGAGGTAGGTACCGATGCCCCGATCCCTCAAGAAGGGCCCCTTCGTCGACGATCACCTGCTCCGCAAGGTCGACGCGCTCAACGCCAAGGGCGAGAAGCGGGTCATCAAGACCTGGTCGCGCCGCTCGACGATCATCCCCGACATGGTCGGCCACACGGTGGCCGTGCACGACGGCCGCAAGCACGTGCCCGTGTACGTGACCGAGGCGATGGTCGGCCACAAGCTGGGCGAGTTCGCGCCGACCCGGACGTTCCGCTACCACGCCGGCCAGGAGAAGTCCGTGCGGGGGAGGCGGTGATGGCCGGCACCAAGACCAACGAGCGCCCGGGCACCCGCGCCCAGGTCCGCCACGTGCGGATGTCGGCGTCGAAGGTCCGCGAGGTGCTCGACCTGATCCGGGGCCTGCCGGTGGAGGAGGCCCTGGCCGTGCTGCAGTTCACCGAGCGCGCTGCCAGCGACGTCACCAGCCGGTGCCTCAGCGCCGCGGTCGCCAACGCCCAGCACAACGACGAGCTCGACCCCGACACCCTGTACGTGGCGACCTGCTACGCCGACGAGGGCCCGACCCTCAAGCGCTGGCGCCCGCGGGCCCGGGGCCGCGCCACCCGCATCCGCAAGCGGATGTGCCACATCACGATCATCGTGGCCCCGATGTCGGCCGAGATGGCCGCCAGGGTCGAGGCCAAGCGGGCCGCCGCCGGCGGGTCCGCCCCGTCGCGGCGCAGCCGCCGGGGCCAGGAGTCCCGCCGGGCCCGCGTCGCCCGCAGCCGGGGCGAGACGGCGGCCCCCGAGGAGACCGAGGTCGAGGCCGAGGCCGAGGTCGACGAGGTCGAGCCGAGGAGCCGAGGTCGACGAGATGGTCGAGGAAGACGAGACCGCCGGCGAGCCCACGGAGGTCGAGCAGACCGAGGCCGCCGACAGCGAGACCGCCACGATCGAGGAGGCCGACGAGGCCTCCAGCGAGACGAAGCCCCCACCGAGGACGAGCGCAGCGACGAACGAGGCGTTGACTCGGCCGAAGGAGGCGACGCCGAAGGCGGCGCTTCGACGAAGGCAAAGGACGAGAACTAATGGGCCAGAAGGTCAACCCTTATGGGTTCCGGCTCGGCGTCACGACCGACTGGAAATCGCGGTGGTTCGCCGACCGCGAGGAGTACGCCGACAACGTCATCCAGGACTGGAAGATCCGCGACTTCCTGATGACCCAGCTGCCCGGCGCCGCCATCAGCCGGGTCGAGATCGAGCGCACCGCGCGACCGCCTCCGGGTCGACGTGCACACCGCCCGCCCGGGCATCGTGATCGGGCGCCGCGGCAGCGAGGCCGACCGCCTCCGCGCCGGGCTCGCCAAGATCACCGGCAACCCCAAGGTGCAGCTCAACATCCAGGAGATCAAGCAGCCCGAGCTCGACGCCGCCCTCATCGCCCAGGGCGTCGCCGACCAGCTCGCCGCGCGGGTCGCCTTCCGGCGGGCCATGAAGCGGGCCGTCCAGAACGCCCAGAAGGCCGGCGCCCAGGGCATCCAGGTGCAGTGCTCCGGCCGCCTCGGCGGCTCCGAGATGGCGCGGACCGAGAGCTACCGCGAGGGCCGCGTCCCCCGGCACACGCTGCGGGCCGACATCGACTACGGCTTCCGCGAGGCCCGCACCAGCGCCGGGCGCATCGGCGTCAAGGTGTGGCTGTACAAGGGCGACGTCCTGCCCTACAAGTCGCAGTCGGAGGAGAAGATCTCCCGCGAGGCCGCCATGGCGGTCGGCGAGACCTCCGGCGCCGGGGCGCGGGGGGCGGCAAGCGCGTCGTCTCGTCCGCCGCCGGTCGCCGCCGGCCCGCGGAGGGCGCTCCCGTCGACGAGCCGCCCGAGAACGAGCCCCTCATCAAGGAGGCCGATCCCGAGCTGGAGCGCCTCCTCGCCGAGGAGGAGGAGATCGAGCGCCGGGTGCACGACCACCACGAGACGCCGCACTTCCGGCCGGGGGACGAGTGACATGTTGATGCCCCGCAAGGTCGCGCACCGCAAGCACCACCGCGGTCGGATGAAGGGCGTCTCCAAGGGCGCCACCGAGGTCAACTTCGGCGACTTCGGCATCCAGGCCCTCGAGCCCGGGTGGCTCACCGCCCGGCAGATCGAGGCCGCCCGTATCGCCATGACCCGCCACATCCGCCGCGGCGGCAAGGTGTGGATCAACGTCTTCCCGGACAAGCCGGTCACCCAGAAGCCGGCCGAGACCCGCATGGGCTCCGGCAAGGGCAACCCCGAG
Organism: uncultured Acidimicrobiales bacterium; assembly: GCA_963830865.1. GTDB lineage: Bacteria > Actinomycetota > Acidimicrobiia > Acidimicrobiales > VFJN01 > ZC4RG19. The sequence goes on from CAWHNU010000011.1 coordinate 24,186, forward strand.
ATGTGGGTGGCGGTCGTCCGGCCGGGCCGGATCCTGTTCGAGCTGGCCTACCCCGACGCCACCATCGCCCGGGCCGCCATCGAGCGCGCCATCCAGAAGCTGCCGATCAAGGCCCGCTTCGTGACGAAGGAGGAGGCGCTCTAGGCATGGATCGATCCGGCTACGGCGACCTCGACGACGGCGCCCTGCTCGACCAGGTGCGCGAGTCCAAGGACCAGCTCTTCAAGCTGCGGTTCCAGCTCGCCACCGGGCAGCTCACCAACTACGCGCGCATCGGCCAGATGCGCAAGGACATCGCCCGGCTCGAGACCGAGCTGCGGGCCCGCGAGATCGCGGCCGCCGAGGCGCTCACCGAGGAGAACGCGTGATGGCAGAGTCCACCGCCGAGCCGGCGGCCGAGCGGGCCGTCCGCAAGGTGCGAGAGGGCGTCGTGGCCTCGACCAAGATGGACAAGACCGTCGTGGTCGCGGTCACCACCCGCAAGCCGCACCCGCTCTACAAGAAGACGATGGTGCGGACGAGCCGGCTGTACGCGCACGACGAGAACAACGAGCTGCGCGTCGGCGACCGGGTCCGCATCGTCGAGACCCGCCCGCTGTCCAAGCAGAAGCGCTGGCGGCTCGTCGAGATCCTGGAGCGTGCCAAGTGATCCAGCAGGAGTCCAGGCTCAAGGTCGCCGACAACTCTGGCGCCAAGGAAGTCCTCGTCATCAAGGTGCTCGGCGGCTCGCGCCGGCGCTACGCCTCGATCGGCGACGTCTTCGTGGCGACGGTCAAGGACGCCATCCCGGGCGCCGCCGTCAAGAAGGGCGACGTCGTGCGGTGCGTGGTCGTCCGCACCAAGAAGGAGCGGCGCCGTCCCGACGGCAGCTACATCCGCTTCGACGAGAACGCGGCCGTCCTGATCAACCCGGACGCCAACCCGCACGGCACGCGCATCTTCGGCCCCGTGGGCCGCGAGCTGCGCGACAAGCGCTTCATGAAGATCGTCTCGCTCGCACCCGAGGTCCTGTGATGGCAGGTCTGAAGATCCGCAAGGGCGACCGGGTCCGCGTCCTCACCGGCAAGGACCGGGGCAAGGAGGGCAACGTCATGCGCGCCCTGCCCCGCGAGGGCAAGGTGATCGTGGACGGGGTCAACGTCGCCCGCAAGAGCCAGCGCCCCACCCGGACCACCCAGCAGGGCGGCATCATCGACAAGGACATGCCGCTGCCCGTCTCGAACGTGGCGCTGGTGTGCCCGGCGTGCGGCCAGCCCACGCGGGTCGGCTACAAGTACGACCCGTCCGGCACCAAGATCCGTGTCTGCCGCAAGTGCGGAGGTGACATCACATGACCGACGTCGCCACCGCCGAACGCACGCGCCCCCGGCTCAAGGTGCGCTACGACGAGACGCTGCGCGACCAGCTCCGCCAGGAGCTGGGCCTCGGCAACGTCATGCAGGTGCCGCGCCTCACCAAGGTCGTCCTCAACATGGGCGTCGGCGCCGCCACCGCCCAGGCCTCGCTGCTCGAGGGCGCCCAGCGCGACCTGGCCACGATCACCGGCCAGAAGCCGGTCATCACCCGGGCCAAGAAGTCGATCGCCGGCTTCAAGCTGCGCGAGGGCAACGCCATCGGCGCCAAGGTCACGCTCCGGGGCGACCGGATGTGGGAGTTCCTCGATCGGCTGATCTCGATCGCCATCCCCCGCATCCGCGACTTCCGGGGCCTGGAGCCGACGTCCTTCGACGGCCACGGCAACTACACCTTCGGTCTCACGGAGCAGCTCGTGTTCCCCGAGATCGACTACGACAGCATCGACCAGCCCCGTGGCATGGACATCACCATCGTCACGACGGCCAACACGGACGCCGAGGGTCGGGCGTTCCTGTTGGCATTCGGTTTCCCGTTCAAGCGCGAGGGTCAGTGATCAATGGCGAAGACAGCGCTCATCCAGAAGCAGCAGCGCAAGCCCAAGTTCAAGGTGCGGGCCCACACCCGCTGCCGCCGGTGCGGCCGGCCGCGTGCGGTGTACCGCAAGTTCGGGCTCTGCCGCATCTGCCTGCGCGAGCTGGCGCACGCGGGCGAGCTGCCCGGCGTGACCAAGGCGAGCTGGTGAGGGGAGGCGACCGATGACGATGACCGACCCGATCGCCGACATGCTCACCCGCATCCGCAACGCCAACATCGCGATGCACGACGACGTGCGCATGCCGTCCTCGAAGCTCAAGGAGGCCCTGGCGGGCGTCCTGAAGTCCGAGGGCTACATCGAGGCGTTCGAGGTGGAGGAGAACGTCGGCAGGCCCGGCCGCACCCTCCACGTGCGCATGAAGTACAGCCCCGAACGGGCCCGGACGATCTCGGGCATCCGCCGGGTGTCCAAGCCGGGCCTGCGCGTCTACTCCGGCTCGACCGAGGTGCCCCGCGTCCTCGGTGGGCTCGGGGTGGCCGTGATCTCGACCAGCCAGGGCCTGCTCACCGACCGCGAGGCGCGCAAGCGCAGGGTCGGCGGCGAGATCCTGTGCTTCGTGTGGTGATCTGAGATGAGCAGAGTCGGCAAGTCCCCCATCCCCGTGCCCGGCGGCGTCGACGTCGCCATCTCGGGCGCGCACATCACGGTCAAGGGCCCCAAGGGCAGCCTGGAGCGCGACATCCCCGGCGTCATCACCATCCGCCAGGACGGCGACACGCTGGTGGTCGAGCGCCCCGACGACGAGCGGCAGAACCGGGCCATGCACGGCCTGGTCCGGGCCCTGGTCAACAACATGGTGCTCGGCGTCACCGAGGGCTTCCGCAAGGAGCTGGAGATCGTGGGCGTCGGCTACCGGGCCACCTCGCGGGGCCCGGGCGCCATCGAGATGGCCCTGGGCTTCAGCCACCCCGTGAACATCACGGCGCCGGAGGGCATCACGCTCGAGGTGCCGGCGCCCAACCGCATCGTCGTGACCGGCATCGACAAGGAGGCGGTCGGCCAGGTCGCCGCCGACATCCGGGCCTGGCGCAAGCCCGAGCCCTACAAGGGCAAGGGCGTGCGCTACGCGGGCGAGTACGTCCAGCGCAAGGCCGGCAAGGCAGGGAAGTAGTCATGAGCTCGCAAGCCAAGCTGAAGCGCGACGCACGCATCCGCCGCCACCGCCGGGTGCGCAAGCACGTCCGGGGCACGGCCGGGCGCCCCCGCCTCGCCGTGTTCCGCTCGAACAAGCACATCTCCGCCCAGGTGATCGACGATCGCACCGGCCGCACGCTGGCCGCGGCGTCCACGCTCGAGGCCGACCTGCGGTCCGGCTCGTCCAACAAGGACGCCGCCGCCAAGGTCGGGGAGCGCGTGGCGACCCGGGCCCGCGACGCGGGTGTCTCCAAGGTCGTCTTCGACCGGGGCGGGTTCCTCTACCACGGCCGGGTGGCGGCGGTCGCCGACGCCGCCCGGGCGGCAGGACTGGAGTTCTGATGCCCAACGGATCTGGAGGCGGCGGCGGCCGCGGTCCCCGCGACCGCCAGCCCCGCGAGCCCCGCGAGAACCCCCGCGCATCCGGCGACGCGTCGCTGCACGAGTCGCGGGTCATCAACATCAACCGGGTCGCCAAGGTCGTCAAGGGCGGCCGGCGGTTCAGCTTCACCGCGCTCGTCGTGATCGGCGACGGCAACGGTCGCGTCGGCCTCGGCTACGGCAAGGCCAAGGAGGTGCCCCTCGCCATCCAGAAGGGCACCGAGGAGGCGCGCAAGAACCTGTTCAAGGTGCCGCTCGCCGGCGCGACGATCGTGCACCCGGTCCTCGGCGTGACCGGGGCCGGCCGGGTGTTCATGAAGCCCGCCGCCCCCGGCACCGGCGTCATCGCCGGCGGCGCGGCCCGGGCGATCCTGGAGGAGGCCGGCATCCGCGACGTGCTGTGCAAGTCGCTCGGGTCCTCCAACCACATCAACGTGGCCCGGGCGACGATCGCCGCGCTCAAGGCCCAGCGGCGGCCGGACGACGTGGCCAGGGCGCGGGGCCTCTCCCCGGAGGAGCTGTTCCCGGCCGCCCTGGTGCAGGCCTACCGCGAGAGCGAGCGGGCCCGCCTCGAGCCGGAGCATGCGGGCTGATGGGCGACATCAAGGTCACCCAGGTCCGCTCGGGCATCGGCTCCAAGCCCAAGCACCGCGGGACGCTGCGCGCCCTCGGCCTGGGCCGCATCGGCAAGTCCAACACGCTGCCCGACCGGCCCGAGATCCGGGGCATGATCGCCCGGGTCCCGCACCTCGTCGCCGTCGAAGAAGCGGAGAAGTAGTCCGATGACGATCAAGGTCCACGACCTCACCCCCCCGCCCGGGTCCAACCGGTCAAAGAAGCGGGTCGGCCGGGGCATCGGCGGCAAGGGCGGCAAGACCGCCGGCCGCGGCAACAAGGGCCAGAAGGCCCGCAGCAAGGTCCCCACCCGGTTCGAGGGCGGGCAGATGCCGCTGTACATGCGCATCCCCAAGCTGCGGGGGTTCAACAACCCGTTCCGGGTCGAGTACCAGGCCATCAACCTCGACGTGCTCGAAGCGACGGGGCTGGACGAGGTCACCCCCGAGACCCTCCACGCCAAGGGCCTCACCCACAAGGGCGCCCTGGTCAAGATCCTCGGGCGGGGCGAGGTGACGCGGGCGATCGCCGTGCGCGCCCACGCGTTCTCCCGCTCGGCCGCCGAGGCCATCACCGCCGCGGGGGGTAGCGTCGAGGTGGTCCCGCTGCCGTGGGGCGATCGCCGCCCGCCGGCCAAGGGCAATCAGTTCGCCAACCGCTAACCACCAGCTAGTCACCCAGGTTCGGCACGCGATTGCGTTCCGGCGGCTGCCGGCGGCAAGACTGGCGTACTCGCACCGCCACTGAGCGCCAGCGTCCGACCGGGGCCGCTGAAGGGGAAATATCGTGCTGACCAGCCTGCGGAACATGTTCAGGGTCGCCGATCTTCGGAACAAGATCGTGTTCACCCTGGCCATCATGGCCATCTACCGGATCGGCTCGTTCATCCCGGCGCCGGGCATCGACCTGGACGCCATCCAGTCGATCAAGCGGCAGTCGGAGGAGTCGGCCGGCGTGCTGGCCTACCTCCAGCTGTTCTCGGGCAAGGGCCTCACGAACTTCGCCATCTTCGCGCTGGGCGTGATGCCCTACATCACGTCGTCGATCATCATGCAGATCCTCACGGTGGTGATCCCCAAGCTGGAGGAGTGGCAGCAGCAGGGGGCGATCGGCCAGCGCAAGATCACCCAGTGGACGCGCTACGTGACGATCGTGATCGCCGTCCTCCAGTCGACCGCGCTCGCGTTCCTGTTCCACAACGGTGGCGGCGGCCTGTTGGGCGGGGCCAGCAACCCGACGCAGACCGACGTGCTGCCCAACTTCACGGCGCCACGGGTGCTGCTGGTGGTGCTCGTGCTGACCGCCGGCACGGCGCTGTTGATGTGGCTGGGCGAGGTCATCACCCAGCGCGGCATCGGCAACGGGATGTCGCTGCTGATCTTCTCGTCGGTGGTGTCCAGCATCCCGGCGCAGTTCGCCCAGATCAAGGCGACCAAGGGCTGGGGCCTGCTGGTCCCACTGATCTTCCTGTTCATCGTCGTCCTGGTCGGCATCGTGATCGTCGAGAACGGGCAGCGGCGCATCCCGGTGCAGTTCGCCAAGCGGGTCGTTGGGCGCCGGATGTACGGCGGCCAGAGCACCTACATCCCGCTCAAGGTCAACCAGTCGGGCGTCGTGCCGATCATCTTCGCCAGCTCGATGCTGTACCTGCCGCTGCTCGTCACCCAGATCCTGCCGTCCGACCCCGGCAGCTGGGGCGTCGGCGTCCAGCGCTGGGTGAACGACCACCTGGTGAGCCCGGCGTCGCCCATCTACATCGTGGTCTACGGCCTCTTGATCGTCGGGTTCGCGTACTTCTACACGGCCATCGCGTTCGACCCCCACCAGCAGGCCGACACGATCCGCAAGCAGGGCGGGTTCATCCCCGGGATCCGGCCCGGTCCCCAGACCGAGCGGTACCTGGCCAAGATCCTGGCCCGGATCACGCTGCCCGGTGCGCTGTTCATCGCCGCCGTCGCGTTGCTGCCGTCGGTGCTGCTGGCCTTCGCCGACGTGCAGGCGTTCGCGTTCGGGGGCACGTCGATCCTGATCGCCGTGGGCGTGGCGCTGGAGACGATGAAGCAGATCGACAGCCAGCTCATGATGCGGAACTACGAAGGGTTTCTTCAGTGACCCGTGGGGTCCGCATGGTGATGCTGGGGCGACAGGGTGCCGGCAAGGGAACGCAGTGCGTCCGGTTGTCTCGCCACTACGTGGTCCCCCACATCTCGACCGGCGACATGCTGCGAGCCGCGGTCCGAGAAGGGACCGAGCTCGGCCTCAAGGCGGCCAAGCTGATGTCCGAGGGCGAGCTCGTGCCCGACGACGTGATGATCGGCATCGTCGACGAGCGGCTCGACGGCAGCGACACCACGCAGCGGGGCTACATCCTCGACGGGTTTCCGCGCACGGTCGACCAGGCCGAGGCCCTGTCCAAGATCACGGCCGCCCGGCCGCTCGACGTGGTGATCGACCTCGACGTGCCCAAGGAGGTCGTGCTGGCCCGCCTGGCGAGCCGGCGGATGTGCGATGACTGCGGTGCCAACTACTCGACCAGTGCGCCGCCCCGCTACGGGTGGGTGTGCGACAACTGCGGCGGCGACGTCGTGCAGCGCGACGACGACAAGCCGGCCGCCATCGGGCGCCGCCTGGCGGAGTACGAGGCCAAGACGGCCCCGCTGATCGCCTGGTACGAGCAGCGCCGCATGCTCGAGATCATCGACGGGCAGGGCACGACCGAAGGTGTGCTGGACCGTCTGGTCGCCACGATCGACCAGCGCCGCGGGTCGTAGCGCGGTGCACCGCGCCCGCACGCCGGAGCGGGGCCGCCGGACGCCGGCGGAGGTCCGGACGATGCGCCGGGCCGGCCGGGTGGTGGCAGAGATGCACGAGGCGATCCGAGCGGCGCTGCGCCCGGGCGTGACACTGCTGGCCCTCGACACGATCGGCCGCCAGGTCCTGGCCCGCCGGGGAGCGCAGTCGAACTTCCTCGGCTACCACGGGTATCCGGCGGTGATCTGCGCCAGCCGCAACGACGTGGTGGTCCACGGCATCCCCGACGGCCAGGCGCTGGACGAGGGCGACATCGTGTCGATCGACTGCGGCGCGATCGTCGACGGCTACCACGGGGACGCCGCGTTCACGGCGGGCATCGGTGCGATCTCGCCGGAGGATCAGCGCCTCATCGACGTGACCCGGGCCGCGCTCGACGCGGGCATCGCGGAGCTGCTCCCGGGCAACCGCCTCGGCGACCTGGGCGCCGCGGTCCAGGCGACGGTCGAGCGGGCGGGGTTCCAGGTGGTGCGCGACTACGTCGGTCACGCCATCGGCACGGCCATGCACGAACCCCCGGACGTCCCCAACCGCGGGCGCCGGGGCAAGGGTCCGAGGGTGTCGGCCGGCGACGTCTACGCCGTCGAGCCGATGGTCGCCGTCGGCACCGACCAGACGGCCGTGCTGCCCGACGGCTGGACCGTCGTGACGACCGACGGCACCCGCGCCGCGCACTGGGAGCACACGATCGCCGTGACCGACGACGGTCCGGTGATCCTCACGCTGCCGTAACCCCGCGTTCATGTCCCGTGGACATAACGCGTCCTGCCTACCACTGCGTGCGGCCAAGACGATTCTTTGACACCGGTGCGTGATAGTTGGGTTTACCGGCGAGACCGTGGGGCAGTAGACGGCGGCTGCCCCACGGTACGCCGGCCCTTTGTCGCGGGAGTGGCGGCGTGAACATCGTGGCCAGTGGGGGGTCACCCGTGAGACGAGGCGAGCCATCGGTGTCGGGGCGAATCTCCCGGCGTCCCGCGCCGGGCCCGGCCGCAGCAATCGGGCGCCGGCTGGTCGTCACCCCCCGACCAGCCGGCGCCGCCCCCCGGGCCGGCGCCGGACGTCGTCAGCGGGCGCTGGCGATGAGATCGGTCGTCGCCGACGCGTCGGCCAGGGCCGACGTGGCCTCCGCTGCCAGCGTGACCGCCTGGTCGAGGTCGAGCTGGCGGCCGTGTGACCGTTCCAGGTGCACCCGCTCTGTGCCCAGGGCGTGCTCCGCGGCCGCCAGCCATCCCTCCAGCTCGCGGCTCCTCGGCCCCGAGACGCCGATCTGCCAGCGTTCCCGCAGCGCTCCCGTGAAGCCCAGCAGCCCGGCCGCCGCTGCATGATCTCCGGCGTCGCCCGCCAACCCGGCCAGGCCCTCCAACGCGATCGCCAGCATCATCCGGTGGTGCGCGCCCGGGAAGTCCGTCACGCTCCGCAGCAGCAGCTCCCTCGCCCGCTCGCGTTCGCCCAGGCCCTGTTCTATGCGGCCCAGCACGCACATCGACGTGTGCTGGAGCTGGCGGTCCGCCAGCCTCACCGCCAGCCTCGCCGCCTCCCTGGCCCAGCCCTGGGCCTCGTCCAGGGAGCCCTCGTCCTGGGCGATCACCGCCAGGTTGACCAGCGGGACCACCTGGCCGTGGTCGTCCCCGAGGTCCCGGAAGATCGCCAGGCTCTGCTCCAGCTGCCGTCGGGCCACGTCGTGCCTGCCTGCCCGCCGGCTGCCCGCGGCCCAGACCGTCAGCATCCACGCCTGGCCCCAGCGGTCGCCGAGCATGTCGCACAGCGACGCCGCCTCCGGGAAGCACTCCTCCGCGACCGCGAGGTCCCCCTCGTACACCGCGTTGCCGCCCCGCACGATCAGCGCGATGGCGAGCTGGCGGGGGTCGCCGACCTTGCGGGCGATCCTCACGCACTCCTCGCCCTCGGCGTGGGTGTGGCTGAAGTCGCCCCGCATCCAGCTGACCGTGCCCGCCGCCGTCATCGCCCGCAGGCGCAGCTCGTCGGGCAGCTCCTCCCGCCGGCGCATGCCCTCCTCCAGCCAGCTGGCCGCCTCGTCGAGCAGGCCCATCCGGGCGAAGAACCAGCTCAGCGACCCCGCCATCCGCAGCGCCGTCTCCAGGTCGCCCGTCGAGAACGCCCAGCCGACCGCGGCGCGCAGGTTGGGCAGCTCCGACACCACCCGGACGAGCCACTCGGACGCTGCCGGGCCGTGGACGTGGCGCTCGGCCTCCACCACGAACTCGGCGTAGTAGCAGGCGTGGCGGGCGTGGACCTCGGGGGCGTCCTTGTCGCGCCCCAGGTGCTCCAGGGCGTAGTGACGCATCGTGTCGAGCAGCCGGTAGCGGTCGGCGCCGTCCCGGGTCGACACGCAGCCGACCATCGACTTGGTGACCAGGTGGGACAGGCCCCGGACCACGGCCATCGGGTCGTCGGCCAGGTCGGCGACCGCCTCGGCCGCCGCCAGCGTGAAGTCGCCCAGGAACACCCCGAGCCGGACGAACAGCTCGCGTTCGGGGGCGTCCAGCAGGTCGAAGCTCCAGTCGAGCGCCGCCCGCAGCGTGCGGTGGCGGGGCGTCGCCCGCCGGCGGGCGGGGCCGAGCAGCCGGAACCGGTCGTCGAGCCGGACCCCGATCTCGCCGATCGGCAGGCTGCCGACCAGCGCCGCCGCCAGCTCGATCGCGAGCGGGATGCCGTCGAGCCGCGTGCAGATCTGGGCCACGCCGTCGAGCGTCTCGCCCGTCGGGGCGAAGCCGGCCAGCGCGGCGCGGCCCCGCTCCAGGAACAGCTGCACCGCCTCCGAGCGCAGGATGGCGTCCCGGTCGACGCCGATCGTGCCGGCGTCGGGCAGCCCGAGGGCGCCGATGCGCAGCACGCGCTCGGACGACACCTGCAGGTCCTCCCGGCTGGTGGCCAGGATGCGGGCCGACGGGCAGCGTTCCAGCACCGTCTCGGTCGCCTCGGCCGTGGCCTCGACCACGTGCTCGCAGTTGTCGAGCACGACCAGCATCTCGTCGTCGCCGATCGTCCGGCACAGGTGGTCGAGCGGCCGGGGCTGATCGGTCTCCGCCCCGAGCGCCGCCCCCATCGCCCGGGGAACCAGGCCCGGCTCGGTCACCGCGGACAGGTCGACGAACCAGACGCCCGCCGGGTAGCGGTCGACGAGCTCCTCTCCCACCCGGACCGCCAGGCGGGTCTTGCCGCACCCGGCCGGACCGCACAGGGTCACCAGGCGCGACCCCGCCAGCGCCTCGGCGACCGCCACCCGCTCGACCTCGCGGCCCAGGAAGCTGGTGAGCTGGCGGGGCAGGTTGTGGCGGCCGGCGCCCGGGGCCGTGCGCTCGGGCTCCGCGGTGCGGGGCGGGCCGCCGGGGACGAGCGGCTCGGCCCCCGGGCGCCAGTCGAGGGCGGGATCCTGGCGCAGGATCGCCCACTCCAGCTCGCGCAGCTCCGGGCCGGGCTCGATCCCCATCCCCTCGACCAGGGCCTCCCGCGCCTCCTGGTACGAGCGCAGCGCGTCGGCCTGGCGGCCCGAGCGGTACTGCGCGGTCATCAGCAGCGCCCACAGCCGCTCCCGGGTCGGGTTGGCGCGGGCGAGCGCCAGGAGGTCGGGCACCAGGTCGACGTGCCGCCCGGTCGCCAGCAGCAGCTCGGCCCGCAGCTCCTCGGCGGCCAGCCGGAGCTGGTCCAGCCGCACGGCGTCGGGCTCGAAGGCGGCCTCGATCGAAAGGTCGCCCAGGGCCGGACCCCGCCACAGGGCCAGCGCCTCGCCCAGCCGGGCCAGGGCCCGGGTCGGGGCGCCCGACGCGACCGCCCCCCGGGCGTCGGCGAACAGGGTCTCGAACCGCGAGGCGTCCACCTGGCTCGCGGACACGTCGAGCAGGTAGCCCGGCGGCCGCCGGACCACCGCCGAGGTCGTCCCGCCCGGATCGCCGGTCCACAGCAGCTGGCGCAGCTGCGACACGTACGTGCGCAGCGGGCCGGTGCCGGTGCTCGGCGGGTCGTCGCCCCAGATCGCGTCCACCAGCGTCTCGGCCGGCACCACGCTGCCCGCCCGGAGGACGAGGTGCGCCAGCACCGCCCGCTGGCGCGGGCCGCCGAGCGCGACCTCCCCACCCTCCCGCCGGACGGCCAGAGGACCGAGGATGTGAAACGTGAGCTGGCGGTCTGGCATCGTCGCGCCCGTCCTACCGTCCGCCCGGCTTCCGGGCCGCGCTCACCAAGCGTCCGGACGCCATGAGCACGACTACTCGTTCTAAGGCCCTCACCGTCATGGCCCCGCTGCGCCGGGGAGGATGGTGGTGGAGCCGCGTCACGCTACCTCTCCTCGGGATGCTGGTGATGTCGACCGCCCTGGCGGAGCTGCGGCTCATCCACTTCGCCCAGTGGTGCGCGTTCCCCGGCTCCCCGGGGCGACCGGGAAGGCCGCCCGGCGCGGCGGCCTCGTGTTCGTCGCCGAGTTCGACGGCGACCTGCACGAGTACCTGGCCGTGTTCGGCCTGGCCGTGCCCGGCGGCATGCGGGCGGTGTTCGGGGCCACGCACCGGTTCCCCGGGCCGCGGCCGACCCGCCGGCTGATCGAGTACGTCGAGCACTGGCGGGTGCGCGACCTGCTGCGGTGGTCGGCCTACCCGGAGGCCACCGTCCGCGACGTCGACGCCGCGCTGGACCTCCGGCGGCTGCTCGGCGAGCTGCGGGCGATCGACCCCGTGCTGCGGCCCCGCGAGTTCGCCGCCGCCTGCCGGACCCTGGTGGCGTCGCTCGACCGGGCGCCCCGGACCGTGCGGCTGTCCCTGTGGCGCTCCCTGTGGGCCGCGCTGACCGGCAGCCGGCAGGTGGACTCGTTCACGGCTGCGCTGCCGCTCGCCCCGGGCGCCGCCGAGCGGGTCGCCGAGGCGGTCGACCGCGACCGGGACCTGTTCGCGGCCGTGGGCGGCACCCACTTCGCCCGCCTGTCGCACCTCGCTCTGCCGCTCGCGGAGGGGGGAGCCGCCGGCCCCGACTCCGGCCGCCTGCTGATCACCGCCTTCGTCGACGGGCGGGGCCGCGACTACCCGGCCCGGCTGATCGCGGCGCTGGGTCCGGCGGCGGACGAGCTGTTCGGCGGCTGCCGCGGCTACCCGGGCGCCGCCGCGCCGGACGAGACGGCGGCCTGGCTGGCCCGGCACCGGCTCGCCGCCACGCTGTTCGTCCCGTGCCGGGCGGTCATGCCGGTGGCGTCGGTGCGCCGGGCGCTGGCGCGGCGCGAGCGCGTCCTCGACCTCGTCGCCGCGGCGCCCCCCGGCGAGTCGTTCGCCGACCTCGGCGCCCGGCTCGTCCAGGTGTGACATGGACCTCGACTGGCACGACATCCAGGGCAACGTCCTGCGGGGCTACGGCTTCGACCACGCACGGCACCTGGTGCTGCGGGTCGACCGCGCCGCGAACGGCCGAGCCTGGCTGGGCCGGATCGCCGCGGCCGTCACCCCCGGCCGCGTGTGGCGGGACCGCCCGGTCAGCACGCTCAACGTGGCCTTCACGGCCGCCGGGCTGGCCGCCCTCGGGGTGGGGGAGGCGATCATGCGGGGCTTCCCGCCCGAGTTCGTGGCCGGGATGGCGGCCCGGGCCGGCGCCCTCGGCGACGTCGGCGACGACGACCCCGCCGGCTGGGAGCCCGCCGGGCCGCACCAGCCCGGCGCCCACGTGCTGGTGATGGTCCACGCGCCGGCCGCCGCCGACTGCGAGGCGGCCGCCGACGCCGCTGCCGACGCGGCGACCGCCGCCGGCCTGGCCGTGCTCGCCCGCCAGCCGCTCACCAACCTGCACGGCCCGGACGGCGACGCCGACCCGATGCGGGTCGAGCACTTCGGGTTCGCCGACGGCGTGTCGCAGCCGGCGATCGAGGGTGCGCTCGCACCGACCACGGTCCCCGGCAACGGGACGTTCCTGGGGGAGGGGCGGTGGCGGCCGGTCCGCCCTGGCGAGTTCGTGGTCGGCTACCCGGACGAGGAGGAGGACGCCCCGCCGCTTCCCGGGCCGGCCCGGCTGGTCCGCAACGGCACGTTCCTCGTGTGGCGCAAGCTGGCCCAGGACGTCGCCGGGTTCCGGCGGTTCCTCGCGGAGCGGGCGGCCGTGGACGACCCCGGGGGCGCGGCCCGCCTCGGGGCCCAGCTGGTCGGCCGGTGGCCGGACGGCTCGCCCTACGGCGACGCGCTGGCCGACCCGACCCGGGGCGACGCAACCCGGGCCGCCCCCGGCCCCGGCCCCGCCGGCGGCGACGCGGCGCTCGCCGTCTGCCCGGCCGGCAGCCACATCCGCCGGGCCAACCCGGTGCGCTCGCTGCCGGCGGTGCGCGGCCTCGTGAGCCGGCACCGGCTGCTGCGCCGGGGCATGCCCTACGGCCCGCCGCTGCCGCCGGGGGTCAGCGAGGACGACGGCGTGGCCCGGGGCCTCGTGCTCCTGGCGTACTGCGCCAGCATCAGCCGCCAGTTCGAGTTCGTGCAGCGGGAGTGGCTGAACGACGGCAACGTGGTCGGCGCCGGCCACACGGCCGACCCGATCGCGGGCGCGGGCGCCGCCGAGCGCCGCTTCGCCGTCCCCGGGCCGCACCCCCGGGTGTTCGGCGACCTGCCCCGCTTCGTCCGGACGCGGGGTGGCGCCTACCTGTTCGAGCCGTCGCTGTCCGCACTGCGCGACCTCGCTCAGGGACGCTGGCACCAGTCGTAGAACCGCCGCCGCAGTCGGGTGAACGGCTCCGGGCCGGCGACCGGCGGGGACAGACGCAGCTGGGCGCCGTCCGGCGCGGGCGCGACCAGCTCCAGGGCGCCGACCGCGATGCCACCGGCCGTCGCCAGGTGGTAGGCGATGGGGCAGGCGGCCGCGCCGTCGCCCAGCTCGGCCAGGGTCGACGACCGGGCCGCGGCCGGTACCGCCTCCACCACCGCCTGCCCGCCCCCGGGCAGCGGGGCCGGCACCCGGCTGGTAAAGGCGCAGGCAAGCACGTCCCGGCTGGGGGCCAGCCCTCGCCCGGCCCGCCCGTGCCCGGGGCCGGCCGAGGCCAGCAGCAGGTCGACCGGGTCGTCGCCGTTGAGCCGGATCGCCAGGCCGACCCAGTCCGGCAGCGGCGCGGGCCAGCCGAAGGTGGCGGACAGCCGGACCAGCCCCGCCCGGTCCGGGCCGCGGGGCGGCTGCAGCACGGCGGCGAACAGCACCCCCCGCCGGTGGATGAGGCGGTCGCGCACGGGTCCCGGAGAGCAGCGGAGCGGCTACGCCGGCTGGGCGCCCGGGGTGCCGGCCAGTGTGGTGAAGGTGGCGGCGGTCGTCACGGGGGAGTCCGGCACCCGCACCGACTCGACCACCTGGTAGCGGGTGACCATCTCGGTGTCGCTGACGTCGCACAGCATGTACCCGCGCCGGTGGGTGTCGGCGAAGACGACGTGCGGGGACGAACCGATGAGCTGCTCGGCGATGTCGGCCAGCCCCGAGTCGAAGCCCGAGCTGATCGATCCGCCCACCAGCTCGGTGCCGACCGCGTCGGCCGACGAGGAGCCGTCCGGGTTCTCGCCGACCAGCCCGCCGACCCCGGCGGCGTGTATGTCGCCGGTCAGCACGACCGCGTTCTCGACGCCGCCGGCCCGGATCTGGTCGAACAGCCGCTGGCGGGCGGCGGCGTAGCCGTCCCACTGGTCGCGGTTGTAGAACACGCCGGCGAACGGCATCGAGGTCATGACGGTCTGGTTGGCGAGCACGTCCCACCTCGCCCGGGACGACGCCAGGCTCTCGCCGATCCAGGCCTCCTGCTCGGCGCCGAGCATCGTCTGGGTGTCCGCCACACGCTCGGGGCACGTGGCGCCGGAGTCGGCCCCGTCGTCGCACGGCTGGTCGCTGCGATACTGGCGGCCGTCGAGCACGTGGAAGCGGGCGATCCGCCCCCAGTCGAGCGCCCGGTAGATGCGCAGATCCGGACCGGTGGGCGCGTCGAGCCGCACCGGCATGTGCTCCCACCAGGCGCGATAGCCGGCGGCCCGGCGGGCCGGGAACTCCGGGGCCTCGGCGGGGAACTGGGGGACGAGCCCGGCGTAGTTGTTCTCGACCTCGTGGTCGTCCCAGGTGACGATCCACGGGCACGCGGCGTGGATGCCCTGCAGCGCGGGGTCGCTCTTGTACTGCCCGTGGCGGTTCCGGTAGTCGTCGAGCGTGATCAGCTCGGGGCCGGTGTTCTGGCGCACCGCGCTGGTGCTGATGCCGCCCTCGTAGATGTAGTCGCCCAGGTGGAGGACCACGTCCGGGTCGTCGGCGGGGGCGTGCGCCCACAGCGGCCAGAAGCCGGACTGCCAGTTCTGGCAGCTGCCGAACAGGAACCGCAGCGGGTCGCGGTGGTGGTGGCGGGCGGGGGCGGTGCGGGTGCGGCCGACCGGGCTGACCTGGTCGCCGACGATGAACCGGTACCAGTACCACGAGGCCGGGCGCAGGTGGCGGACGTCGACGTGGACCGAGTGGGCGAAGCTGGGCGACGCCACGACGTCGGCCCGCCGCACGATGGCCCCGGAACCCGTCGTTGTCGGCCACCTCCGACCCGGACCGGGATGTCGACCGCGGGCATGCCGCCGCCGGCGGGCGGTGCGGGCGCCAGGCGGGTCCACAGGACGACCGCGTCGGGCGGCGGGTCGCCGGACGCCACGCCCAGCGCGAACAGGCCGTCGGGCAGCGCGACCGGGGGCTGCGGCGGCCGGCGACCGGGCTGCGGCGGCGGGTTGGTGCAGCTCGCCGGGCCCCAGCCGGCCAGCGGGATGGCCGCGCCGGCGGCCAGAGCCCCCGTGAGGAACCGGCGCCGGCTCGGTGCGGGTGTCGTACTGCCCGAGCGCTCGGTCCTCATCCCCTCCCCTGATCACCGTCCCCTCCTGCCCCTGCTGCGGCGCTCGGCGGTCGGCCCGTGCGCCCGGACCGACCTTAACCTCCGCCCGTGCCGGTCATCGGCTACCGTGACGCCTGGCCGCCGGCTCGGTGGCCTCCGGCGGCCCGCCCGCGAGGGCAGGTCAACGTGCTTCGGCGACCACGCGGAGTTTGCCATGCCCTTTCGTCGCGCTAGCATGTTCAGTCGGCTCTCGGCGCAATTGGCTGTTCCACCGCGTCTTTGGCCACTGACCAGTACGCACGTAGGAGCACTCCCTGCCGAAACCCAAGGAAGATGCGATCGTCCTGGAGGGGACGGTGGTCGAGCCCCTCCCGAACGCCATGTTCCGTGTCGAGTTGGAGAACGGCCACAAGGTTCTGGCCCACATCTCCGGCAAGATGCGCATGCATTACATCCGCATCCTCCCTGGCGACAAGTTCAGGTGGAGCTCACGCCCTACGACCTCACCCGAGGTCGCATCACCTATCGCTACAAGTGACGGGAATCGCTATGAAGGTTCGTCCCAGCGTCAAGAGAATCTGTGAGAAGTGCAAGGTGATCCGACGCCACGGGCGTGTGCAGGTCATCTGCCCCAATCCGCGCCACAAGCAGCGTCAGGGCTAGAGAGGGAGAACATGGCACGTATCGCCGGCGTCGACATCCCCCGCGAG
The DNA here is from genome assembly GCA_963830865.1 of uncultured Acidimicrobiales bacterium. GTDB lineage: Bacteria > Actinomycetota > Acidimicrobiia > Acidimicrobiales > VFJN01 > ZC4RG19. The sequence goes on from CAWHNU010000011.1 coordinate 40,603, forward strand.
AAGCGGCTGGAGATCTCGCTCACCTACATCTTCGGCATCGGCCGCACCCGTCGCAACGAGATCTGCGATGCCCTCGAGATCAACCCCGACACGCGGGTGCGCGACCTGACCGACGACGAGGTCGCCCGCATCCGCAACCACATCGAGGGCACCTACAAGGTCGAGGGCGACCTGCGGCGCGAGGTCGCCCAGGACATCAAGCGCAAGATGGAGATCGGCTGCTGGCAGGGGCTGCGCCACCGCCGCGGCCTGCCCGTGCGCGGCCAGCGCACCCAGACCAACGCCCGCACCCGCAAGGGCCCGAAGAAGACCGTCGCCGGCAAGAAGAAGGCAAGGAAGTAACCCCACCCATGGCCAAGCCCAAGTCCGCCGGCGGTCGCAGGCCGCGCAAGCGCGAGCGCAAGAACGTCGGTTACGGCGTCGCTCACATCAAGTGGAGCTTCAACAACACGATCATCAGCTTCACCGACCAGGACGGGAACGTCCTGTCGTGGGCGTCGGCCGGCAACGTCGGGTTCAAGGGCTCGCGCAAGTCCACGCCGTTCGCGGCGCAGACCGCCGCCGAGGCCGCCGCCCGCCGGGCGATGGAGCACGGCGTCCGCAAGGTCGACGTCCAGGTCAAGGGCCCCGGGTCGGGTCGCGAGACCGCCATCCGGTCGATCCAGAACGCCGGCATCGAGGTCACCGGCATCAAGGACGTCACCCCCGTCCCCCACAACGGCTGCCGCCCGCCCAAGCGGCGGCGTGTCTGAGGTCACCGCCCATGTCGCGCTACACCGGACCCAAGGCCCGCGTCTCCCGCCGTCTCGGCGTCAACCTGTGGGGCACCGCGGGCGAGAACCGCGCCCTCGAGCGCCGGCCCTACCCGCCGGGCGAGCACGGGCGCAACCGCCGCCGCAACGCCTCCGAGTACCTGCTCCAGCTGCAGGAGAAGCAGAAGGCCCGCTTCACGTACGGCCTCAACGAGCGCCAGTTCCGCAACCTCTACGAGGAGGCCAGCCGGCGCAAGGGCGTCACCGGCGAGCTGATGCTCCAGCTGCTCGAACGCCGCCTCGACAACATCGTCTACCGGGCCGGCTGGGCCTCGACCCGGCCCCAGGCCCGCCAGTTCGTCAACCACGGCCACGTCGACGTCAACGGTCGGCGGGTCGACATCGCCAGCTACCGCGTCCGCAAGGGCGACGTGGTCAGCCTGCGGGGCAGGGCCAGCCAGATGATCCAGATCCAGTGGAACCGCGACGTGCTGGCCCGCACGCCACCCCCGTGGCTCGACTCCGAGAACGAAGGGCTCTCGGTGAAGGTGCGTGAGTACCCGCTGCGCGAGCACATCGACGTGCCCGTGCGCGAGCAGCTCATCGTCGAGCTCTACAGCAAGTAACCCCTCCTCACCCCACTCATCTTCGTCAGCTATCCAGGGAGCCTCCCCATGCTGGTCATGCAGCGGCCCACGGTCGAGCCCACGACCGAGGAAGATGACAACCGCCAGCGTTTCGCGATCGGTCCGCTCGACCCCGGATTCGGCCACACGATCGGCAACTCACTGCGGCGCACGCTGCTGTCGTCGATCCCCGGTGCGGCCATCACGCAGGTCCGGTTCGACGACGCCCTCCACGAGTTCGACACGATCCCCGGCGTCGTCGAGGACGTCACCGACGTCATCCTCAACCTCAAGGACATCGTGCTCATCAGCCACAGCGACGAGCCGGTCACGCTGCGCCTCGACGTGCGTGGCCCGGCCGACGTGCTGGCCCGGGACATCCAGCTCACGTCCGACATCGAGATCCTCAACGACGACCTGCACCTGGCCACGCTCAACCGGTCGGGCCGCATCGCCGTCGACATCACCGTGTCCAAGGGCCGGGGCTACCGCTCGGCCGAGGCCAACAAGCAGTCCGAGACCATCGGCGTGATCCCGGTCGACTCGATCTTCTCGCCGGTGCGGCGGGTGGCGTTCGACGTCGAGCCGACCCGGGTCGAGCAGTCGACCGAGTACGACCGCCTGGTCATGGACATCGAGACCGACGGCTCGATCACGCCCCGCGACGCCCTGGCGTCGGCCGGCGACACGCTGCGGTCGCTCGTGGCGCTGGTCGCCGACATGAGCGAGGAGCCCCAGGGCCTCGAGCTCGGCGAGCTCGCCGTGACCAGCGCCGGCTCCCCCGACCTCGACCTGCCGATCGAGGACCTCGACCTGTCGGAGCGCCCGCGCAACTGCCTCAAGCGGGCCCAGGTCAACAGCGTGGGCGAGCTGGTGCAGAAGACCGAGGACGACCTGCTGGCCATCACCAACTTCGGCCAGAAGTCGCTGGACGAGGTGATCGCCAAGCTCGACGAGCGCGGCCTGTCGCTGCGGACCAAGGACTGACGCCATGCCCGCCACCCCCCGCAAGGGCCGCAGTTTCGGCGGCAACGCCGCCCACCAGCGGCTGATGATGGCGAACCTGGCGGCCAGCCTGTTCGCCGCCGAGGGCATCGTCACCACCGAGGCCAAGGCCAAGGCGCTGCGCCCGGTGGCCGAGAAGCTCATCACCAAGGCCCGCAAGGCCGACGCCGACCCGGGCGTCAAGCTGCACCAGATCCGCCAGGTCGTCGCCTTCCTGGGCGACCGGGAGATGACGCACAAGCTGTTCGACGACATCGGCCCGCGCTACGCCGACCGCAACGGCGGGTACACCCGCATCCTCAAGCTCGGACCGCGCCAGGGCGACAACGCGCCGATGGCGCGCATCGAGCTCGTCTGACCCCCTCGACATGAGCGACGCACCAGCGGCCCCGGCGGGGCCGCTGGTGCGCGTTCGGATGACGGTCGCCTACGACGGCTCGGGGTTCCACGGGTTCGCGCCCAACCCGGGTGTGACGACGGTCGGCGGCACGCTGGCCGCCGCGCTGCGCCGCACGTTGCGGCACGACATCGACCTGGTGTGCGCGGGCCGCACCGACACGGGCGTCCACGCCTGGGGCCAGGTCGTCAGCTTCGACGCCCCGGCCGACCGGGTCGAGCCGACGATGCTGCAGCGCTCGGTCAACCGCCAATGCGGCCCGGCGATCGTGGCGCGGGAGGTGCGGCTGGCGGCCGAGGACTTCGACGCCCGCCGCTCGGCGATCGGGAGGACGTACCGCTACACGGTGGTCAACCGTCCGGTGCCCGACCCGTTCCTGGCGGCAACGGCCTGGCACGTCGACGAGCCGCTCGACCTCGACCTGCTCCGCCTGGCGTGCGACCCCGTGGTGGGCGAGCACGACTTCTCCGCGTTCTGCCGCCGGGCGCGCCTGCGCGACGGCGGCGACGCATCGCTGGTCCGGGAGGTCCGCCGGGCGGCCTGGACCGACCTGGGCGAGGGCGTCCTCCGGTTCGAGATCGAGGCCAACGCCTTCTGCCACCAGATGATCCGCAGCGTGGTGGGCACCCTGGTCGAGGTCGGTGCCGGGCGCCGCCACGCCGGCGAGCTGCTCGGTGTGATCGCCGGCCGCGACCGCTCGCAGGCGGGCGCCCTGGCGCCGCCGCAGGGCCTGTGCCTGTGGGCGGTGTCGTACCCGGACGGGCCCTGACACCAGGCGGGTGGTCCCCCGCACACGTGGGGTGGCGGCCTAGCGTGTCCGCCATGTTCGCCGACCGTGCCCGACGTGGGGCGGCCGCGCTGGCGCTGGCGGTGGCCGTCGCGCTCGGCGCGGCCCCGGCGGCGCTCGCCCAGGCGCCGCCCGAGCAGCCAACGACCGAGCCGACCACGAGCCCGCCGACGACCGAGGAGCCCGCCACCACAGAGCCGCCGGCGACCGAGGCACCGGGGACCACCGTGGCCCCGACCGAGCCGGCGGACGAGGGCGACAGCGGGTCGTCGATCGACTGGGGGACCGTCGCCCTGGTCGCCGCCATCGTCGCCGTGGTCGCCGGGCTGATCGCCCTGATCGCCGGCACGGCGTCCAAGCGCGGCCGGGCCAAGTCATCGCTCGACCGCGAGCTCGCCCAGGTGGTCGGCGGCGCGGAGTGGATCCACGACCAGGCCTCGCTCGAACTGATCGGCGGAACGCACCCCCCGGAGCGGCTGGGACCCGCGTGGAGGACACCCGGCGCCGCATCAACGACCTGGGCGCGCACGCGACCGCCATCGCCGTCGACGCCAAGGACGAGATGCTGTCGCAGCAGCTGTACGCGCTGACCCACACGCTGGGCCTCCTCGGCGGCGCACTCGACACGAGCGTCGGGCTGCGGCTCCAGGGCGGCAACGATCCCGGCACCCGGGCCGCGGTCGACGAGTCGTTCGTGGCCGTCAACGACCGACGTCACGAGCTCCATCGGGCCCTCGTCCCGCTGGCCCAGCGGGTCTGAGCGGGACGGGCGGGCCCTACAGCTCCTCGCGCCGCTGCATCTGCTCGAACGTGAACCAGCCCGGCAGCACCGGCAGCCAGAACGTGAACAGCCGGAACGTCAGCACCGCCGCCACCGCCTCGCCGTTGCGCATCCCGTAGCCGGTGAGCGCCGCCACCAGCGCAGCCTCGAACGCGCCCAGCCCGCCGGGGGTCGGCGACACCGATCCGAAGGCTGCAGCGACCAGGTACGCGGCGCCGACCTGGGGCAGCGTCAGCCCGCCGCCGAACGCCTGCACGACCGCCGCCAGCGCCGCGATGTAGGCGAGCGTCACCCCCGTCGACCCGCCGAGCAGCGCGAACACCCGGCCGGGGTCGGTCACGACGTCGGCCAGCGAGACCGCGGCCTTGCGGGCCTGGACGAGAAGCGGCGGTACGAACTTGCGCCGCAGCGCCGGTACGCCGAGGATCACGAGCCCGCTGGCCGCCAGCACGACGGCGATCACGACGAGGATCGTGCTGGTGTCGGGCAGCGAGAACCCGCCCACCCCACCCGTCCCGGTCCAGGCCAGGAAGGCGAACAGCAGCACGACGTGCATCACCAGGCCGCCGAGCATGTTGAGACCGACCGAGGTCGCGGCCACCGCAGGGTCGACGCCGGTCCGCTGCAGGAACCGGACGCCGACCGCCAGCGCCCCGGTGTTGGCGGGGGCGATCCGGCTGGCGAACGACGACGCCACCTGCAGCCGGAGCGTGGGCAGGAACGGGATCGGCTGGGGCACCGACCCGATCATCGACACGGCGGCGAACAGGTAGGTGATCGCGGCGGCGAACACCGCGGGGATCAGCCACCACCAGTCCGCCTGGGCGGCGGCGTCGGCCGACCGCTGCACGTCCGTGAGCTGGGGCAGCAGGAAGTAGAACCCGGCCGCCAGGGCGACCACCGACATGAGGGTCCGGGGCCGGACCCGCTCCAGCCGGGCCAGCGGCTCGCCCGGTGAGCCCGTCAGGTCCTGGATCCGCTGGCGCAGCCGGCCCAGCAGGCCCGGCTCGGCCCGCAGCGCCCGCCGGGTGCCCGCCGGCAGCGCCAGCGGCTGGAGGAAGGGGAGCGCGGCGACCACCGCGCTCGGGCCGACCGCCTCGACCGCGGCGGCGACGGCCCGCTCGGTCCCGACCACGGCCGCGCTCGCCACCAGCAGCTGGGCCGAGTCCCGGGCGAGGTCGCGGTCGCTCGCCGCCACCCGGGCGTCGTCGAACCCGCCGACGGTCGCCAGGCCGGCGGCGTCGATCGTGAACTGGCCGAGCCGCAGGGTCCGGTGGGCCAGCCCGGCGGCGTGCAGGTGCCCGACCTGCCGCCAGATGTCGACCAGCGGCCCGGCCGCCAGCTCGCCCGCGGCGAGGTCGGCGGCGGGGCGGCCCGCGACCGGTTCGGCCAGCAGGCCCACCACCGACCCGCCGGGCGAGGCCACCACCGTGCGCACGGCCGCCACCCGGGCCCCGGCGGCGCCCGCGAGCGACTGGGCCAGCGCCTCGTGCTCGACCCGGCGCTGCACGCTCATGTGCGGCCGGTCGGTCTCGGCGCTGCGCAGCCGGACGTAGCGCCACAGGCGGCTGAGCAGGTCGGCCGAGCGGTCCCGGGCGGTCCGCACGGTGAGCGACAGGCACTCACCCGCCCCGTTCACGATCCGGTAGGTGAGCGGGTCGTCGCGGTCGAGCTGTTCGATGCGGGCGACGGGGCCGGCCCGGCGCAGCATCGCCTCCAGCTCGCCGGCCTCCGGGTCGGCGCTGGGGGTGCCGATGGCGACCAGGGCGGCGCTGCCGACGACCAACCCGACCGCGAGCGCCAGCACGACGTCGAAGGCCGGCTCGCCCGACGACACGAGCCGCAGGAGGACCAGCACCCCGACGCCGCCCCACAGGGCTCGGCGCCAGGCCTGGGGCAGCCAGGGCGAGGCGATCACGACCATCGCCACGACCGAGGCGATGAGCGGCGAGGTGGCGAACCGGGGGTCGGTCAGCTCGATGTCGCGCCCGGTGTCGGCCCGCACCCGCTCGACGACCCCTCGGTCGGCCAGCACCGAGTCGATGAGCAGCATGGCCCAGGTCGCGACGTACGACCCGAGCAGCAGCGCCAGGGCGCGCCGGTAGCGCCGCCGGAACAGCAGCACGACGATCGCCAGGAGCGGCAGCCCGGCGGCCAGCACGTACGCCAGGGCGGTGAGCACCTCGGCCAGACGGTCGGGGATGCGCTGGTACGCCTCGACGATGTCGGCCTCGGCCCCGCCGATGGTGTTGCGGGCGAACATCGCCGCCAGCAGCCCGGCGCCCAGGAGGACGAGCCCGAGCAGCAGCCGCAGCACGTCCCCCGGCGCGCGCTGCCGCCGCCGAGCGCGCAGGGACACGACGGGGGCAACGACGTCCTGCACAGGACGCAGACGGTACCGCCCCGCCCATATCCCGCGGTCCCCGCGGAGCCGGACTTAGCGGTCGTGGATCGGGTCGATCGTGCCGAAGGCGATCGACGCCAGGAGGCCGCACAGGATCCCCAGCCCCGCACCGCCCACGACGTCGAGCGGCAGGTGGGCCCCGTAGTAGATCCGCGTGAGCCCCACGCACGACGCCAGCGCGAACGGGACCACCCGCCAGCGGGGTGGCAGCAACGGCGCCACGACGGTCGCCACCGCGAACGCGATCGCCGTGTGGCCCGAGACGTAGCCCTTGCCGTGCAGGCCGGCCTCCCGGATCGTCACGTGTTCGAGCAGGTCGGCCGGCCGGCCCCGGTGGGCCGCCTGCTTGACGACCTTGGCCGCCACCCAGGCGGCCAGGACGGCCGTCGAGGCGGCCAGTGCCGGGCGCACCCGGCGGGTGGCGGCGTATACGCCCAGCCCGCTGACCGCCACCATCCAGAGGTTGCCGAGCTGCATGACCGGCCAGACCGGCCACCGGAAGGCGTCGGGCAGGTCGTTGAAGGCCGTGAACACGTCGGCCTCCCACCGGGGCACGGACTCGGTCCGATCGACCAGGATCAGCCAGCTCAGGCCGAGGAGCCCGATCCCGGCGATCGCCTCCGTGGCGTGGCGGCCCCACGGACGAGGGCCGGAGCGGACCCCGTCCCGCACGCCGGCGAGCCAGGCGGCGCGGGTGGGCGCCGCCCCCGGCGGGGGCCTGTCGCGCTTGGCCCGCACGGCCGCTACCCGATTGCGTCCTGCTCACCCGGCACGGCCACCACCAGGTTGAGCACCGACCCGATCACGATCCCGAGCGCCGCCCCGCACACGACGTCGAGCAGGTTGTGGGCGCCGACGTAGATGCGGGCGACCATCACCACCCCGACCAGCACCCAGGGCAGGGGCCGCCAGCGGCGGGGCAGGTAGGGGACGATCAGGCACGCGAGCGCCGCCACCATCACCGCATGGCCCGACACGAAGCTCGGACCGCTGGCAGAGACGTCGCCCCGCAACTCGACGTCGCTGCCGATCGACGAGCCGGGCCGCTCGCGGACGACAATCTCCTTCACCGCCCGTTCGAGCACCAGCTTGAGCACCGTGGCGGCCAGCAGCGCGCCGGCCAGCCTCCAGCGGCGCAGGATCGCCGCCACCAGCGCCAGCACCGGCCCCACCAGCACGGCCCCGATCTGCTGGAACGGCCACAGCACGGGGTACAGCGCCCCGGGCAGGTCGTTGACGGCGTGGAACGCGCTCCGCTCCCAGCCGGGGACGTCGCCGTCGCGCACCACGACCATCCCCACGGCCACCACGGCCAGCCCCCCGAGGGCCGCCACCGCATCCGCCGGCCGCCGCACCCAGCGGGTGGTGGCGGTGGCGGTCGCCGGCTCGGTCATCCCTCGCACACCACCCCGGCCCCGCACAGGCCCAGCCCCGTCGTCTCCTGGACATGGTCGACCAGCCGCTGTCGCGGCATGAGCGCCAGTGCCCGCTCGACGTCGAACACCAGCTCCGCCTCGGCGCCGGACGCGAACGCCATGTCGTAGCGGACGCACCCGCCGTCGAACAGGTAGTAACGCGTGGTGGCGAGGGGCCGCAGCCGGCGCGGCCGCTCGTAGCGCTCCGCCCCGGGCTCGTCGCTGGGGACCGGCACCGCCCGCCCCAGGTTGCAGGCGGCCCGGGGCAGCAGCGTCACCTTCACCGCGCGGTGGCCGCCCTGGTCCGACGAGAGCCAGAAGGTGGCCCGGCCCCGCTCGACGTGGGCCGTCTCCGACGTCCAGCCCGCGGGCAGCGCGGCGATGCACGGCACACGGGTGGCCGACGGCACGGCCTGGGCCACGAGCACGGTCAGCGAGCCGGTGCCGCAGTCGGGCGTACCCTCCGACGGCAGGTCGTGCGAGGGCGTGAACATCCCGACGGACAGCTGCACGGCGAAGATCAGCCCCACGGCCAGGCCGACCGCCAGGCCGACGCGCCGGAAGCTCCAGCGCTGCACCGCGATCCGCCGCCGCGGCGGCGCCAGCGCGCGGAACTCGTCCACCAGATTGCGGCCGTCCTGGCGCATCATCGAGCGGAGCTGGGTCGGGCTGGCCACGCCCCGGGTGGCGGCGAACGCCTCGGCCACGTCGTCGGGGGTGAACTTCGCGAGGGCCCGCTCGTAGACCCGCGGGGCGTCGGTGCGCACGGCCAGCACCAGCATCATGTTCCCGAGGTCGACCGCCTGGCGCCACGGGGACGGCCGCACCTGTGCGAAGGCGGCGTCGATGAGGTACACCCGGCCGTCGGCCACCATCAGGTTCGCGGGCTTGATGTCCCGGTGGGCGAGCCCGGCGTCCCACAGCTGGCGGACGATGCCCAGCGCCTCGTCGATCACCGCGTCGTCGACGTCGACCTCGGCGTCGCCCATCTCAGCCGCCCCGTCGATGAAGCTGGCGACCAGCATGTACTCCCGCTCGGGCGTGATCTCGACGATGCCGTAGGGCGTGGCGGTGGGGATGCCGGCGTCGCGCACGAGCCGCAGCGTGTAGTCCTCGTACTCGACGAGCCGGCGCACGCTCTCGAATCGGGTCTCGTCCTCCATGCGCCCGTAGAGGATGCGGCGGCCGAGCTTGTACCAGCGGTCCGCCCGCACGTGGTTCATGGCGAAGAGCTTGGCGAACAGGTAGGTCGGCACCCCGTCGCCGCCATTGGCGTCGGCGCTGGCGACGGCCAGGCGCAGCGGGGTCGACCCGCCCGAGCCCTCCAGCCCGACCGGGCGGGCGTCGAGCACGGTCAGGCCGAGCTGGTCGTGGACCGCCCGGCGGATCGCCTCGCCCCGCTGGCCGCCGACGTCGAGGTGGGCGGTCTTGCCGGAGCCGTACGCGACGGGCGTGACGTCGTTGGGGGTGAACAGCCGGAACGCGGCCAGCGGGATGGCGATCCCGATGACCAGCCCGCTCACCGCGTCGAAGGGGTGGTCGACGCCCAGGTAGAGCCGGGCGAACACGAACACGACCAGGACGGCGGCGATCGCCAGCTTGGCCCGCTCCCGGGCCCGGCCGGGCGGGACCAGGCTGTAGATGATCCCGACGAGCAGCGCCGCCAGCACGACCACCGGGGGCGACGGCGACGAGTACCCGGCCCAGCGGCCGATGGCCGTCACGTCGTACGGGCGGGGCCGCGTGAACGCGTTGTACAGGACGAGGCCGACCAGCTGCATCACGAAGATGGCGGCGAGGAAGGTGAACAGGTGCCGCCAGCGCCGGAACACGATCATCGCCACCATCAGGCCGACGGCGGTGAGGGTGAAGACCCAGCCCGTCAGCACCCGGTCGATCGCGGTGGCGACGTCGGTGAGCGGCGCCGTGCGGAGCTGGGCGATCTGCCGCAGGATGGCGGCGTCGACCCGGTCGACCGCCCGACGCGCCCCGGACGACACCAGCAGCAGGCAGATCATGGCGGCGAACGCCACGAGGGCGACGAGCCACCACTTCCCGGTGGTCCCCAGGCTGCGGGGCAGCGGCGGCGCCCCTCCGGTGGGTCGCCGGCGGCGGCGCTCGCGGCGCAGAGCCCGGCCGCGCGACGGGGCGGGTGTGGTCGTGGCGGTCTGGCCGAGGTCACCCGGCGCGGTCACGCCAACCCCTCCGCGGCCAGCCAGGCCGCAGCGACGGCCCGGGGCGACTCCCCGTCCGCCACCCGCCGGTTCAGCTCCTGGAGGCTCGGCGTCGTGAGACGGGCGGACACGCCGTCGACCACCGCCGCGAACCCGTCGCCCCAGCGGTCCAGCACCTCCTGGCGGACCATGGGGACCACGTTCTCCGCGGGCTGCAGGCTCCGATCGTCGGTCAGCACGACCAGGTCGTCCTCCGCCAGGCGGGGGTCGGTCGTGAACAGCAGCCCCACGTCCGCGAACCCGCCCGCGAGAGCCTGGTGGGTCAACGGGCCGCCGACGTCGAGCGGCAGGAAGGCGGCGAACTCCAGCCCGTAGGTGTCGGCCAGCCCGGCGAGGCAATGCGGCCGGTCGGGGCAGCCGGGCGGCCCGCCGAACGTCAGCGCGGGCGCGTGCGTGGCGAGGTCGCTGATCGTCTCCAACCCGTAGAGGTCCGCCACCTCCCGGGTCACGACGACGGCGTTGGCGTCCTGGGCGGGCGCGGGCGCCAGCGGCACGATCCGCCGGTCGGCCAGCAGCCGCTCGAGCGCGGCGGTGGTCGCGCCCACGTCGTCGCTCGGCTGGTCGTCGCCGAGGCTGAGCCAGACCAGGGACGTTCCCGCATACTCGGGCACGAACTCGACGAGGCCCGCCGCCAGCGCGGGCTGGACGAGCTCCCGCGGCCCGGCGTCCAACGCCAGGTCGACGTCGTAGCCCTCGGCGGTGAGCGCCTGGCCGTAGATCTCGGCGAGCAGCTCGCTCTCGGGGAAGTCGAACGAGGCCACCGTGACCGTGTCGTCGCCCAGCACGCCGCGCGCCGCCGCGTCGTCGGGCGCGTCGCTGCAGGCTGCGAGAGCGCCCACGCCCAGCGCAGCCAAGCACGCGGCTGACAACCGGGCTCGCATGCGGACGGCCCCCTCTCTGTGGTGCACCGACACCGATCCGTGGCCCCAGCCTTGCACAGGTGACCAGGATCGGAACAGCCGACCAGGATGGGGAATCGTTGCCATTCACGCATGCCCGGGGGGAGACTCCCGGCATCGAACGCGACGACACCACGGTCGACCCCGTCGCTCCGCACACCGACACCGAGGAGCCGCCCGAGGCCGGGCGGCGCACGTCGCCGGCCCGCCGGGTCGTTCAGGCGCTCGTCTCGCTGGTGCTGGTCGGCGGGATCATCTGGTTCGTCTTCGGCCAGTTCGCCGACCTGTCCTCGGTCTGGGCCGCGATGCGCACGCTCACCTGGCGCGAGCTGGTGGTGCTCGTCGCGTTCGCGGCCTGGAACGTGGTCACGTACTGGATCGTGGTCCGCCTGGCGACGCCGGGCCTGACCTATCCGCAGGCCGGGGTGCTCGTCCAGACGACCACGGCCGTGTCCAACGCCCTGCCCGCGGGCGGGGCGATCGGCGTGGGGCTCACCTACTCGATCCTCGGGTCGTGGGGGTTCTCCCGGTCCCGGACCACGCTGTCGGTGCTCGTCTCCGGGATCTGGAACAACTTCGTCAAGCTGGCCACCCCGATCGTGGCGCTGGCGTGGCTGGCCGTCGTCAGCGACACGGGCAGCGGCAGCTTCGTGGCGGCGATCCTCGGGCTGGTCGGCCTGCTGGCAGCCATCGCGTTGTTCGCGATGGTCCTGCACAGCGACGACCTCGCCGCCCGGATCGGCCTCGTCACCCAGGGCTGGGCGACGAGGCTGCGGAAGGTCTTCCGCAAGCCGCCCGCGACCGGCTGGGACCACGCGGTGGTGCGGTTCCGGAACCGGGTCATCGGCCTGGTCGAGCACCGCTGGATCCCGCTCACGTTCTGGACGATCGTCGGCCACCTGTCGCTGTACCTCGTCCTCGTGGTCGCGCTGCGGGAGATGGGCGTGTCCGAGGAGGAGGTCAGCGCGGCCCAGATCCTCGTGGCGTTCGCGTTCGCCCGGCTGCTCACGGCCATCCCGCTCACGCCGGGCGGGGTGGGGATCATCGAGCTGGCGCTGATCTCGGCCATCACCAGCGCCGGCGGCGACGACGCGGAGACGGTGGCCGCGGTCCTCATCTACCGGCTGCTGACCTACGTGCTGCCGATCGTCATCGGCGCCTTCACCTACGTCTTCTGGCGCCGCAACCGGTCGTGGCGCGACTCGGCCCCGCCGCTCCCGGCGGCGCTGGCGCCCACCTGACCGACCGGCCGCGGGCCGCGTCAGCTCGTCCCGTCGCGGGCGACCTGGGCCACCACCCGCAGCAGCAGCACGCTGCCCGCCAGCAGGCCCCCGTAGCCGAGGATCTCGTAGATGCTGGCCCCGCCGACCGCGGCCGGGCTGTTGCTGGCCGCGGCGAGCAGCACCGCGGAGGCGAGGAGGAAGGCGGCGCCCGCCGCGGCGAGCAGCGCCCGGTTCACCAGCGTGCGCAGCACCCGGGCCTCGTCCTCGGCGAGGACGGTCCGGAACCGCAGGTCGCCGCGGGCCGCGAGCGCCAGCGTGCGGTCGAGGCGGTCGGGCAGGTGGCGCAGGCGCACCGCGGCCGCCGCCAGCTCCACCTGGGCCGCCTCCCGGGGGTCGACGATCGGCTCGGCCGCGGCGGGGCCCGCCACCTCCATGGCCGCGGACATCACGGACAGTCCGGGGGACAGGACCCCGATCGTCCCGTCGAGCGTCACCAGCGCCCGGGACAGCAGCACGAGGTCGCCGGGCAGCCGGATGCCGAACTCGGACAGCATCGGGACCAAAGACTGGAGCACGTCGGGCGAGACGGCGCCGCCCGGCTCCACGCTCTCGGCCAGTGCCCGGGCGATGGCCCGGTCGAGCCGCTCGGCCGAGGGCGCGTCGCCGAGGTCGGCCACCGCCTCGATGCCGGCGCGGATCAGGGCCACGTCCTGCCGGACCAGTCCCGCCACCATCTCGACCACGGCCGCCCGCTGCACGGAGTCGAGACGGCCGACGGCGCCGAAGTCGATGAGCCCGAGCGAGCCGTCGCTGAGGACGAACACGTTGCCGGGGTGGGGATCGGCGTGGAAGAACCCGAACTCCAGGATCTGGCGCAGCACGGTCCGCAGCAGGGTCGTGGCCAGGGCCCGGCGGTCGACGCCGGCGGCGGCCAGCGCGTCGGCGTGGTCGGCGGTCTCGCCGTCCAGCCGCTCCTGCACCAACACCCGCTCGGTGCACAGCTCGGCGTACACCCGGGGGATGCGGACGCCCGGTCCCGAGCCGGGGTTGGCGGCGACGAGGGCGGCCATGTCGGCCATGGCGCGGGCCTCGCGGGTGAAGTCCAGCTCGGCCCGGAGGCTGCGGGCGAACTGGCCGAGGACCTCGCCCGTGCCCAGGCTCCGGCCGATCACGGTGCGGCGCTCCGCGAAGTCGGCCAGCAGCGCGAGCGCGGCGAGGTCGCGCGCCATGACGTCGGCGATGCCCGGGCGCTGGACCTTGACCACCACGGCCTCGCCGGTGGCGAGGCGGGCGGCGTGCGTCTGGCCGATCGACGCGGCGGCGAGCGGCTCCCAGTCGAAGCCGGCGAAGGCGTCCTCGACGGGCCGGCCCAGCTCGGACTCGATCACCGCCCGGATGCCGTCGGCCGCCTCGGTCGGGGCGTGGCTCTGGAGCTTGGCCAGCTCGGCACAGATGTCCGGGGGCACGAGGTCGACCCGCGTGGCGCCGATCTGGCCGAGCTTGACGTAGACGCCGCCGGCCTCCTCCAGCACCCGGCGCAGGCGCACGCCGACCGGCTCGGCCGCCCGCTCCGCCCGGCCGCCGGCGGCGAGCATCGGCCCGAAGCCCTGGGCCCGCAGCAGGCCGAGCAGCTCGCGGTAGCGCCGGAACACGTCGATCCGGCGCCGCACCGCCCGCAGCGGTCGGGGAGCCTCGAGCATGCCGGCGGCCTCCGCCCGGGCCAGCGAGCCGGGCGCGGCCACCAGGTCGAGCCCCACGGCGATGGCCATCGTGGCCGGCACGGCGATGGCCAGGGTCTGGATCACGAGCCCGTCGGCGCCCCAGTCCCAGCCGTTGAGCCCGAGCGCCAGCAGCCCCCCGATCGTCCAGCCGGCGGCGCCCGCGACCAGCGCCGTGGCCCACCCCCGCCGGACGCCGAGCAGCCGCAGGGCGAGCCGGGTCGTGATCACGGCCAGAGCGGCCGCCACGACGACCCGCAGGGCGACTTCGCCGACGCTGGTGGCCAGTACCGTGACGGACATCGTGATCACCCCTGGTGCGCGGTCCGTCACGCTACCGGCGATCCGCGCGGGCGTCGTGCCCGCCCGCCCCGGGGGCGACGCCCGCGCGGCCGTTGCGGTCCGCTCGGCTTGCCGTTTCGCGCCGTTTGCCCGTAGGCTTGTCCGTCGCCCTGGGCCTCGCTTCGCCCGCGCATTCGCACCGAACGTTCACGAAGGTGGCACGCGTGCCCACGTACTCCCCGAAAGCATCCGAGATCCAGCGTGCCTGGTACGTCGTCGACGCCGACGGCCTGGTCCTCGGCCGCCTCGCCACCGAGGTCGCCCGCATCCTGCGGGGCAAGCACAAGCCGACCTTCGCCCCCCACCTCGACATGGGCGACCACGTGATCATCGTGAACGCCGACAAGGTCGTGCTGACGTCCGACAAGTCGGAGCGCAAGATCGTCTACCGCCACTCCGGCTACCCCGGCGGCATCAAGGCCGAGACCTACGGCCGCCTGCTGGGGCGCAAGCCCACCGAGGCCGTGCGCCGCACGATCCGGGGCATGCTCCCCAAGACCCGGCTCGGCCGCCAGCAGCTCACCAAGCTGAAGGTGTACGCCGGCCCGACCCACCCCCACGCCGCCCAGCAGCCGCAGACCCTCGACGTGGCCCACGCCCGTCGCACCACCGCATAGGACACGACGCCATGCCGACCCCGCTCGCGCAGACCACCGGCCGCCGCAAGGGCGCCGTCGCCCGTGTCCGGCTCCGCCCGGGCGCCGGCTCGATCACGATCAACGGACGCGATCTCGCCGCGTACTTCCCGTCGAAGACGCACCAGATGATCCTCACCGAGCCGCTGCGGCTCACCAGCACCGACGAGGCCTACGACGTCGACGCCCGCCTGCACGGCGGCGGGATCTCGGGCCAGGCAGGGGCGCTGCGCCTCGGCATCGCCCGGGCCCTGGTCGAGATCGACCCCGAGATGCGGACCACGCTCAAGCGGGCCGGCTTCCTCACGCGCGACCAGCGCGAGAAGGAGTCGAAGAAGTACGGCCTCAAGAAGGCCCGCAAGGCGCCCCAGTACTCCAAGCGCTGATCCCCGGCGCCGGACGATGCGGTTCGGGACCGACGGGGTTCGCGGCGTCGCCAACGGCGACCTGACGCCGGAGATCGCGCTCGCGCTCGGGCGGGCCGCCGCCCGCGTGCTGGGGGGCGACCGGTTCGCCGTCGGCCGGGACACGCGACGCTCCGGCCCGTTGCTGGAGGCCGCCCTGTGCGCGGGCCTCGCCAGCGAGGGCGCGGACGTGGCCATGCTCGGCGTCGCCCCGACGCCGGAGGTGGCGTGGTGGTCGGCGACCCAGGGCGCGCCCGCGGCCGTCGTCTCGGCGTCGCACAACCCGTTCCCCGACAACGGGATCAAGCTGTTCTCGGCCGGCGGCCGCAAGCTGAGCGACGACGCCGAGGCCCGGGTCGAGGCCGAGCTGCGCCGGCTGCTGGCGGGGGACGCCGATGGCGGCGGCGGTCCCCGGCCGACGGGCGCTGCGGTCGGCCGCCTGGTCGCCGCCGACGCCCACGCGGGCTACGGCGCGGCGGTGGCGGCGTCGCTCGACGGGCGCCGCCTGCACGGGCTGTCGGCCGTGGTCGACTGCGCCCACGGGGCGTCGTCCGTCGTGGCGCCGGGCGTGTTGGCCGGGCTGGGGCTGGCGGTCGACGTGATCCACGCCGAGCCGGACGGCGCCAACATCAACGACGGCTGCGGCTCGAACCACCCCGAGGCCCTGGCCCGGGAGGTCGTCGCCCGCGGGGCGGACCTGGGCATCGCGTTGGACGGCGACGCCGACCGGGTGCAGCTGGTCGACGCCGCGGGCGCCCTGGTGGACGGCGACCAGATCATCGCCCTGTGCGCCATCGACCGCCACGAGCGGGGCGTCCTGGCGGGCGACACGGTCGTGGTCACGGTCATGACCAACCTCGGGTTCCGCCTGGCCATGGAGAAGCGGGGCATCGCCGTGGTCGAGACCGCCGTGGGTGACCGCTACGTCCTGGAGGCGCTGGAGGCCCGGGGCCTCGCCCTGGGCGGCGAGCAGAGCGGCCACGTGATCTTCCGCGACCTGGCCACCACCGGCGACGGCCTGCTCACCGCGGTGCAGACCCTCGACGCCGTCGTCCGGTCCGGACGCCCGCTGGCCGACCTGGTCGCCGACGCCATGACCCGGCTGCCGCAGGTCCTGCGCAACGTGCGGGTCGCCGAGCGCGACCCCGCGGTCGTCGACCGCCTGGCCCCGGCCATCGCCGCGGTCGAGGCTCGCCTGGGCCCGCACGGCCGGGTCCTGGTCCGCCCGTCGGGCACCGAGCCCCTGGTCAGGGTCATGGCCGAGGCGCCGACCGCGGCCGAGGCGGCCGGGGCGGTCGACGAGTTGGTCGAAGAACTGACCCGGGACGCCGGCTCCTAGACTGGCCCGTCATGTGCGGGATCATCGCGGTGCTTCGTCGTCCCGGCGCGCGCGTGCCGGCCACGGCCGAGGCGGTCGTCGGTCCGCTGCACGACGCCGTCGCCGTCCTGACCGGGCACGACCCCCTGGTGGCCGCCACCGCCGCGGCCGCCGGCCTGGTCGAGCAGGCCGACCGGGCGCTGCGGGACACCGACGGCGTCTGCACCCTGGTGCAGGGCCGGCGGCTGCTGGCCGAGGTCGAGGGGCTGTGCGCCGCCCTCGGCGCCGCCCTGTCGTCCGTGGAGGGCCGGCTGGACGACACGGCGGACCCCGACGGCATCGAGGCCGCCAACGCCGCGGTCACCCGGCTCAAGGACGCGGTGTGGGCGATCGAGCGCGACCGGGTCCGCACGGCCCGCGCCGTGGCCGACCTGGCCGGCGGCGAGCCCGGCTGGGCCGCGGTCGAGGGCTACACGTCGATCCAGCAGGCGCTGTCGGCCATCGACCGGCTGGAGGTGCGGGGCCGCGATTCGGCGGGCCTGCACGTGATCGTGCGCGACCACGGCCTCGACCTGGCGAGCCCCGCGCTGGCCGGGCTGCTGGCCGATCGGGCGACCGATCCGCTGTTCCGCTCGGGCGCGGTGCGGGTGGTCGACGGCTGCCTGGCGTTCGTCTACAAGGCGGCGGCCGAGATCGGCGAGCTGGGCGACAACACCCGGGTGCTGCGCGACGCGGTCCGGGCCGACGACCTCCTGCGCCTGGCCCTGGGCGCCGAGAGCGCGGCAGCGGTCGTCCTCGGTCACACCCGGTGGGCGTCCGTCGGCATCATCAGCCAGCCCAACGCGCACCCGGTCGACAGCCTGGAGCTGGGCGACGACAAGACGCCCTACGTCGTGGCCTCGCTCAACGGCGACGTCGACAACTTCGCCGACCTGAAGGCGCTCGACGGCCTGCGCATCGCCCCCGAGATCACGACCGACGCCAAGGTCATCCCGACGCTCGTCGCCCGGAGGGCGGCGGAGGGACTCGACCTGGCCGAGGCCTTCCGCTCGACGGTCGCCAGCTTCGAGGGCTCGGTCGCCGTCGCCGCCGCAGCCAGCGCCGAGCCCGACACGCTGCTGCTGGCGCTGCGGGGCAGTGGCCAGGCCCTCTACGTGGGCATGGCCGACGACGCGTACGTGGTCGCCAGCGAGCCGTACGGCGTGATCGAGCTGACCGACAGCTACCTGCGCCTCGACGGCGAGACCCCCGCCAACCCCGACAACGCCATGAGCCGGGGCCAGATCGTGGTGCTCGACGGGCGGCGGGCGGGGACGCTCGACGGGATCACCCGCATGGCCTACGACGGCACGCCGCTGCCGGTGGCCGACGGCGACCTCGCCCGGGCGCAGATCACCACCCGCGACATCGACCGGGCCGGGTTCCCCCACTTCCTGCTCAAGGAGATGACCGAGGCGCCCGAGAGCTTCCGCAAGACGCTGCGGGGCAAGCTGGTCGAGCGGGACGGCGCCCTCGCGGTCAGCCTGGGCGCCGACGCCCTGCCGGCCGCCGTGCGCACCGCGCTGGCGTCGGGCGAGATCTCCCGGGTGCTGGTGATCGGGCAGGGCACCGCGGCCGTGGCCGGCCAGGCGATGGCCGCGGCGCTCGGCCAGTTCTGCGCCGGATCGGGCCTGGCGGCCGAGGCGCTCCCGGCGACCGAGCTGTCGGGCTTCGGGCTGCGGTCCGACATGGCCGACACGCTCGTGGTGGCGATCAGCCAGTCCGGGACCACGACCGACACCAACCGCACGGTCGACCTCGTGCGGTCCCGGGGCGCCCGGGTGGTGGCGATCGTCAACCGCCGGGGCAGCGACCTGACCGACCGGGCCGACGGCGTGCTCTACACGTCCGACGGGCGTGACGTCGAGATGTCGGTGGCGTCGACCAAGGCGTTCTACAGCCAGATCGCGGCGGGGGTCCTGCTGGCGGCCGCGATCGCCGGCGAGGTCGGCGGCTCCGTCGGCCAGGACCTGCTGCGGGCGCTGCACGACCTGCCCGACGGCGATGGCCGAGGTGCTGGCCCGGCGGCCGGCGGTGGCCGACGCCGCCGGCCGGCTGGCCCCGTCCAAGCGCTACTGGGCGGTGGTCGGCAACGGGGTGAACCGCATCGCCGCCGCCGAGGTGCGGATCAAGCTCTCGGAGCTCTGCTACAAGTCGATCGCCAGCGACTCGACCGAGGACAAGAAGCACATCGACCTGTCGTCCGAGCCGCTGATCGTCGTGTGCGCCGCCGGCCTGTCCGGCTCGACGGCCGACGACGTGGCGAAGGAGGTGGCCATCTACCGGGCGCACAAGGCGTCGCCGGTGGTGATCGCCAGCGACGGCCAGAGCCGGTTCGCGGCGGCCCTGCACGTGCTGGCCGTCCCCGAGACGCACCCGGCCCTGGCGTTCGTGCTGTCCGCGATGGCGGGGCACCTGTTCGGCTACGAGGCGGCCCTGGCGATCGACGGGCTCGCCCGGCCGCTGCGGGCGGCCCGGGCGGCGGTCGAGACCGTGACCGCGGGCGGCTCGTCCGGCGACGGCGAAGTGCTGCTGCGGCGGCTGCGCCCCCACCTGGAGCCGGTGGTCCGGGGCTACTTCGACAGCCTGCGGGTGGGCGGCTACGACGGCCAGCTGGAGGCGTCGACCGCCGTGCGGTTGGCGACGCTGTTCCGCTACGTGCTCGGGGTGGTCCCGCTCGACGCCTACCAGCTCGACGAGGGCAAGGTGGGCACCCCGGCGGTCCTGATCGACGACCTGGCGGGCGCCCTCACCCGGGCGATCGAGGAGCTGACCCGGCCGATCGACGCGATCAAGCACCAGGCCAAGACGGTCACGGTGGGCATCTCCCGCACGGACGAGACGCTGCTGGAGGTGCCGCTGGCACGCGAGCTGGTCGCCACCGGCGCCCACCGCGACGAGCTGTCGTACCGCACGCTGCGCACGGTGGCCGACCTGAGCCCGGCCGTGGCGTCGGTGATCGGCTTCACCCGCTATCGCATCGAGGGCCGGGTGGGGCCGGAGGGCTCGGCGACGATCGCCGTGGTCGACCGGGGCGGCATCGCCCGCGACCTGCCCAGCCGCACCGAGCGCTCGCCGGAGCTGCGGGGCACCAAGCACCGGGTGGCGAGCGAGCGCGAGGTCCTGGTGGCCCGCGGCCGCCGGGACGGCCGCCCGATCGTGATCGTCCCGGAGGTCAAGGACGGCGAGGCGGTGGGCATCACGCTGCTGCACGTCCGCTTCGCCGACCGGCTGCCGACGGCGACGGCCCGGGGCGTGCTGCGGGGCTACCGCAACCGGTACGCGGTGCTGCGGGACGCGGTCCAGGAGACCGAGCCCACGTTCCGCGAGGACCTGCTCGCCGGCATCCCGGTCGACGTCCTGCTCACGGAGCCGATCAACCAGCTGGCCGACCGCTGGCGCAGCGGCACCGGCTGAGGCCGGGGCCCAGCCGGTGAGCGAGGTCGTCGGCGTCGGCGTCGACCTCTGCGAGGTCGACCGCATGCGCCGCACGCTGGAACGCACCCCCGGCTTCGCGGACCGGGTCTTCACGGCGGGCGAGCAGGAGGTGTGCCGCCGGCGCCGCCGCCCGGAGCAGGGCTTCGCGGCGAGGTTCGCGGCCAAGGAGGCGGTCCTCAAGGCGCTGGGCGCCGGCCTCGGCGCGTGCCCCCTGCCGCGACATCGAGGTCGTCCGCACCGACTCGGGCGCCCCGGAGCTCGCCCTGCACGCCGGCGCCGCCGCGCTGGCGGCGGAGCGGGGCGTGGTGGCGTGGCGGCTGAGCCTGACCCACACGGCGATCCTGGCCACGGCGGTGGCGATCGCCCTCGGGTGACCCCACCAGCCCCACTAGCCTCGACCGGGCATGTTGCCGGTCGTGACCCCCGACGAGATGGCGGCGGTCGATGCCGCCGCTCCCGAGCCCAGCGAGGTGCTGATCGGGCGGGCGGCGGCGGCCGTCGCCCGGGTGGCGCTCGACATGATGGGCGGCGCCTACGGGCGCCGGGTCGTCGTGGTGGCCGGGAAGGGCAACAACGGCAACGACGGTCGCGAGGCCGCCCGCCGCCTGCGGGCCCGGGGCGTGCGGGCGACCGTCATCCCCGCCGCCGAGACGCCCCACCGCCTGCCCGCCGCCGACCTGGTCATCGACGCCGCGTACGGCACCGGGTTCCGGGGCAGCTACGACCCGCCCGACACCGGCGGCGCCCCCGTGCTCGCCGTGGACATCCCGAGCGGCGTCGACGGGCTGACCGGGCAGGTGGCCGACGGCGAAAGCGGTCGGCCGGGCGCCGTGCGGGCCGACACCACCGTCACCTTCGCCGCGCTCAAGCCCGGCCTGCTGTTCCCGCCCGGCCGTGAGCTGGCGGGCGACGTGATCCTGGCCGACATCGGGCTCGACGTCTCCGGCGCCACCATCGGCGTGGTCGGGGCGTCGGATCTGGCCGCCTGGCTGCCGCCGCGGGCGCCGGACGCCCACAAGTGGCGGGCGGCCGTCGCCATCGCCGCGGGGTCGCCCGGCATGACCGGGGCCGCCCACCTGGCGGCCCGGGCGGCCCAGCGGGCCGGCGCCGGGATGGTCAGGGTGGCGTCGCCCGGCATCGACCACGACCCCGGCCTGCCGACCGAGGCGGTGGGCGTGTTGGTCCCGGCCGCCGGCTGGGACGAGGCGTTCCTCGCCCTGCTCGAGCGGGTGCACGCCGCGATCGTCGGGCCCGGGCTGGGCCTGTCCGCACCGACCGTGACCGCCGTCCACCACGTGGTGTCGAGCGCACCGGTCCCCCTCCTGGTCGACGGCGACGGGCTGACCGCCCTCGGCGACCAGGTCGCCGAGGTGCTCGCCCGCCGGAGGGAGCCCACCGTGCTGACGCCGCACGACGGCGAGTTCGCCCGCCTCGCCGGCGGACCGCCCGGGGCCGATCGCATCGCCGCCGCCCGCCGACTCGCGGCCGACGCGCGGCGCGACCGTCCTGCTCAAGGGCCCGACGACCGTCGTCGCCGAGCCGCGCGGCGGCCGGGTGGCGCTGTCGACCGCCGGCGACGCCCGGCTGGCCACGGCCGGCACCGGCGACGTCCTGTCCGGCATCGTCGGGGCGCTCCTGGCCCAGGGCCTCGGCCCGCTGGAGGCCGCGGCCGGCGGTGCCTTCCTCCACGGCCGGGCGGCGGCCGCGGGGCCGGCCCGGGGGCTGGTGGCGTCCGATGTCGTCGCCGGGCTGGCGGCGGTGCTGGAGGCGCTCGGCTGATGGCCCGCTCCTGGGCGACGATCGACCTCGACGCCATCGCCTACAACGTCCGGACCCTGCGGGCGATCGCCGAGCCCGCCCGGTTCTGCGCGGTGGTCAAGGCCAACGGCTACGGCCACGGCGCCGCCGCCGTCGGCCGGGCCGCGCTCGAGGCCGGCGCGGACTGGTTGGCCGTCGCCCAGGTCGACGAGGCCGTCGTGCTGCGCGACGCCGGCATCGAGGCGCCGCTGCTGGTCCTGTCCGAGCCCCGCCACGACGAGATCGGCGACGCCCTGGCCACCGGCTCCCGGCTGACCATCTACAAACGGGACACGATCATGGCGCTCGCGCGCGAGGTTCACGGATCGCGGCGGCCGCCGGTCCCGGTCCACCTCAAGGTCGACACGGGGATGCGCCGGGTCGGCGCCACCCCGGCCGACGCCATGGCGATGGCCCGAACCCTGGGCGACCTGCCGGAGCTGCGGCTGGAGGGCGTGTGCACCCACCTGCCGGTGGCCGACGAGCCCGACAACCCCTACACGGCCGACCAGCTCCACCGGTTCGACGCCCTCCTGGCCGACATGCGGGCGGAGGGGATCGACGTCGGCATCGTTCACACCGCCAACTCGGCCGGCACGCTGCTCCACCCCGGGGCGCGCTACGACCTCGTGCGGTGCGGCATCGCGGTGTACGGCATCCCCCCGGCCCCCGAGCTGCGGGGCCGGGCCGACCTGCGCCCCGCGCTCACGCTGACGTCCGAGGTGTCGTTCGTGAAGCGGGTCCCGCGGGGCGAGGGCGTCTCCTACGGCCACCGCCAGCGGACGGCCCAGGACACGGTCGTCGCCACCGTCCCGATCGGCTATGCGGACGGCGTGTTCCGGTCCCTGCCGTTGACGGGCCAGGACGTGCTCGTCAAGGGCGAGCGCCGGCCGATGATCGGGGTCGTGACGATGGACCAGCTGATGGTCGACTGCGGCCCACACTCGGACGTCCTCCCCGGCGACGAGGTCGTGCTGCTCGGCGCGCAGGGCGGCGAGCGGATCACGCCGGACGAGTGGGCCGGCCGCCTCGGCACGATCTCCTACGAGGTCGTGTGCGCGATCGGCGCCCGGGTGGCGCGGCGCTACCGGTGATCACCGACGTCCCCGGGCTTCGGGTCGGCCACTGGACCCACGCCGAGGCGGCCACGGGCTGCACGGTCGTGCTGTTCCCGGACGGCACGGTGGCGTCGGGCGAGGTGCGGGGCGGCGCGCCCGCGACCCGCGAGTTCGCGGTGCTCGACCCGGCGCGGACGGTGGCCCGGATCGACGCCCTGGTGCTGACCGGCGGCTCGGCGTTCGGCCTGGCGGCGGCGGACGGGGTGATGCGCTGGTGCGAGGAGCGGGGACTCGGCTTCCCGACCCCGGCCGGCCCGGTGCCGATCGTGGTGGCGCTGGCCCTGTTCGACCTGATGACCGGCGACCCGCGCGTCCGCCCGGGGGCCGACGCCGGCTACGCCGCCTGCGTCGCTGCGGTCGATGCCGCCGGCGACGTGCCGACCGGGACGGTCGGCGCCGGCACGGGCGCCACGGTCGCGGGCCCCGGCGATCCCGGGCGCGCGGCGCGCGTCCGGCCGCCCCGCGAGCCGGGCGGGATCGTCGCCGCGTCCGTGCGGGTCGACGACCTCGTGGTGGCGGCCCTGGTGGCGGTCAACGCCGCCGGGCGGCCCGGGGACCCGAGCGCGGCGGCGGTCGAGCGGGCCCGGGCCACCCTGGCCGCCCGGACCGACGACGGGCCCGGCCCGGACGGGTTCGGGGCGGCGGGGATGCAGGCGGGAGTGCAGACAGTGATCGGTCTGGTCGCCACCAACGCCCGCCTCGACAAGCTCGGCTGCCTGCTCGTGGCCCAGGGGGCGCACGACGGTCTGGCCCGGGCGGTGTTCCCGCCGCACACCGGCGCCGACGGCGACGCCTTCGTCGCCGCCGCCACCGGCGCGGTGGGCGCCGACGCGGACACCGTCCGCATGCTGGCGGTCCACGTCGTGGCCGACGCGATCGGATCGCTGGCAGGACGGGGACCGTCCAGCGGCGCTGGGTAGTCTCACGGCGTGCTGTTGTCGCCTGCCGCCGAGCCGTCGTGATGCGGGCGTCGTCCGAGCTCACGGCCCGCACGGCGTCGGCCGACGAGACGCGCGCCCTCGCCGCCTCGGTCGCCCTGCTGGTGCGGCCGGGCGACCTGCTGGTGCTGGCCGGCGACCTCGGGGCCGGCAAGACCGCGTTCACCCAGGGATTCGGGCGGGGGCTCGACGTGACCGAGCCGATCACCAGCCCGACGTTCACGCTGGCCCAGCAGTACGACGGGACGATGGTGGTCCACCACCTCGACGTCTACCGGCTGGAACAGCTCAACGAGGTCTTCGACCTCGGGCTGGCCGAGCTGCTCGACGACGGCGGCGTGGTGCTCATCGAGTGGGGCGACGCCATCCTGCCGATGCTGCCCAACGACTACCTGGAGGTGCGGCTCACCTTCGGCGCCGGCGACGACGACCGGCGCATCTCGCTGCGGACGGTGGGCCGCAGCTGGGCGCTGCGCCAGGTCTCGCTGCTCCACGCCGTGGGGCCGTGGGTCGAGGCGCCGGCCGAGCAGGACGCCGCGCCGGCCGCCGAGCGGGACGAGGCCTGACCGTGCTCATCCTCGGCATCACGACGTCGACGCAGCAGGTCGGGTGCGCCATCGGCGGGCACGAGGGCGTGCTGGCCGAGGTCCACTCCAGCCGGGGGCGGCGCCACGCCGAGTCGCTCACGCCGGCGATCGACTTCCTGCGCCAGCAGGCCCGGGTCGAGCTTGACGAGATCGGCTGCGTGGCGGTCGACGTGGGCCCCGGACTGTTCACGGGCCTGCGGGTGGGCATCGCCTCCGCCAAGGCGATCGCCCACGCGCTGCGGGTGCCGATGATCGGGGTGGCGAGCCTCGACCTGGTGGCGTTCCCGGTCCGGTGGAGCCCCCGCCTGGTGATCACCGCGATCGACGCCCGCCGGTCCGAGGTGTTCACGGCGGCCTACCGCCAGGTCCCGGGCGGCATCCAGCGCCTCAGCCCCTACCGCACGTCGACGGCCGACGACCTCGCCGCCGAGCTGGAGGCTTCCCGGGAGGACATGCTCCTGGTCGGCGACGGCGCCATCCGCTACCGGGAGGCGTTCCGCGACCTCGGCCAGGTCGAGCTGGGCGACCACGGCCTCTCCCACCCCTCCGCGGCGTCGCTCGTGCAGCTGGCGCACGCCCGGGCGCTGCGCGAGGACTTCGTCCAGCCGTGGGACCTGGAGCCGCTCTACCTGCGCCGGCCGGACGCCGAGATCAACTGGGAGACCCGTGACGGCCGGGTCCGGAAGCCCGATGCCGACGCCGACGCCCCGGCCGGGAGCCCGGCAGGCGAGGCGTGATGGCCAGGGTATTGCCGAGCCCGGTCCCGGACCCCGCCGACCTGGAGGTCCGCATCACCCCCATGCGCCGCCGCCACCTGCGCAGCGTGCTGCGCATCGAGGCCCAGGTGTACCCGAGGCCGTGGACGTTCGGCCTGTTCCTGTCCGAGATCGGCCAGCGGGCCACGCGCCTGTACGTGGTCGCCAAGGTGGGCAGCGAGGTGGTGGGCTACTCGGGCGTCTTCCGGGCGGTCGACGACGGCCACATCACGACGGTGGCGGTCGACCCGGCCTGGCACCGCCACGGCATCGCCACGAGGATGCTGCTGGTCCTGGCGAGGGGCGCGATCGAGCGGGGCTGCGTCAACCTCACGCTCGAGGTCCGGATGAGCAACTCGGGCGCCCAGGCCCTCTACCAGCGCTTCGGCTTCGTGCCGGCGGGTGTCCGCAAGGGCTACTACCCGGAGACCGGCGAGGACGCCCTGGTCATGTGGGCCAACGACGCCAACACCCCCGCCTACGCCGCCCGCCTGGCGGCCATCGAGCGCACGATCCTCGGCCGCACGCTCGTGGACGGCAGCTGGCTGTGAGGCCTCGGGCCTTCGTTTTGTACGCGGAAACGGTCGCCAGGGCGACCGTTTCCGCGTAGACAACGCGTTCTGCCGGCCTCGCGTTCGCCAGCACCCCGCCCGACGCGGGAGGCTAGGGGTCGATGAGTGACCGGATCCTCGGTATCGAGACGTCGTGTGACGAGACCGCGGCCGCCGTGGTCGAGCGGGCCACGTGGGTGCGGTCGTCCGTCGTCGCCAGCCAGATCGACCGGCACGCCCGCTACGGCGGGGTCGTGCCCGAGATCGCCAGCCGGGCGCACGTCGAGATGATCACGCCGGTCGTCGCCCAGGCGCTGGTCGAGGCCGGGGTCGCCGACGACGAGATCGAGGCCGTCGCCGCCACCACCGGGCCCGGGCTGGTCGGGTCGCTGCTGGTGGGCGTGAGCGCGGCCAAGGCCCTCGCCCTCGTGTGGGGCGTGCCGTTCGTCGCCGTCAACCACCTCGAGGGGCACCTCTACGCCGCCTTCCTCGAGGAGCCCGACCTCGACCTGCCCCTCGTCGTCCTGCTCGTGTCCGGCGGTCACACCATGCTCGTCCACATGGAGGACCACGGCCGGTACCACCTGCTCGGGTCCACCATCGACGACGCCGCCGGCGAGGCGTTCGACAAGGTCGCCCGCTACCTGGGGCTCGGGTACCCCGGCGGGCCGATCATCGACAAGCTCGCGGAGTCCGGCGACCCGGAGGCCATCGCCTTCCCCCGGGCCATGATCGACCGCACCGGCGACGGCCGCCACGACTTCAGCTTCTCCGGGCTGAAGACCTCGGTCGTCAACCACGTCCGCCACAACCCGGACGTCAGCTCCGCCGACGTCGCCGCCAGCTTCCAGGATGCCGTGGTCGACGTGCTCGTCACCAAGGCCCGCCGAGCCGCCCAGGAGGTCGGGGCCAAGGGGCTGTGCCTCGGCGGCGGCGTGGCCGCCAACAGTGCGCTGCGGCAGCGCTTCGCCGAGGCCTGCGAGTCCGACGGCATCCGGGCCTTCATCCCCAGCCGGGTGATGTGCACCGACAACGCGGCGATGATCGCCGGCGCCGGTTGGTGGCGGCTCCGCAGCGACGGGCCGTCGCCGATGGACACGGGCGCCACGCCCAACCTCCGCCTGCCCCTCGCCGGCTGACTTCCGGGTGCGATACCAGGTTCGAGTCCGGGGATGCGCCGGGTCGCATTCCGCCGCGGCGATGGCATCCTGCAATCCATGGCGCGTGGCGTGTTGACCCGGTCGGCGGTGGTGGACAGGGCGCGGGACATGGTCCGCGCCGAGGGCGTGGCCAATGTCAGCCTGCGGAGCCTGGCCCGTGACCTGGGCGTGACCGCGCCCGCCCTCTACGCCTACGTCGACGACTACGACGACCTGCTCGACGCGGTCGCCCGCAGCGAGTTCGAGCGCCTGTACGAGCGCTTCGCCGCGGTGGACGGCGACGACCCGGGCGACGCCGTGCGCGCCCTGGCCCGGGCCTACATCGCCCATGCCCGGGACGAACCCCACCTGCACCGGCTCATGTTCCGCGACGCCCCGCCCGGGGGTGCCCTGGTCGCCGGCACGCCGCCGTGCGGGCCGTCCGCCCTGACGTTCACCACCGCGCTCGCGGTGGTCGAGCGGGCGATGGCGGCCGGCTGCATCCAGGGCGACGATCCGGTCCTGGGCGCGCTCACGGTGTGGTCCGTCGCCCACGGGGTCGCGGAGGTGCTGCTGATGGGCTTCGACCTGCCCGACGACCTGGCCGAGGCCCTGGTCGACGAGGCGCTCGACGCCACCCTCGGCGGCCTCGCCCGGGCCCGGACCTGACGCCAGAACGCCGGACCCGCGGTCCTGGCACTCGGGGCTTGCGACTGCTAACCGGGGCTGCGTAGGGTTAGCAGTCGTATCGGGAGACTGCTAACCCATCCGGGGTTAGTCCAGCAGCGCCAACGGAGGCGACACACCATGGCTTTGGAGCCCCTCGACGATCGCATCGTCGTGAAGCCCGGCGAGAGCGAGGAGACCACGGCGAGCGGCCTGGTCATCCCCGACACCGCCAAGGAGAAGCCGCAGCAGGGCGAGGTCCTGGCCGTTGGCCCGGGCAAGCGGTCCGACTACACCGGCGAGATCATCCCGGTCGGTGTGAGCGTGGGCGACATCGTCCTCTACAGCAAGTACGGCGGCACCGAGGTCACCGTCGACGGCGACGACGTGCTCGTCCTGTCGGCGCGCGACGTCCTCGCCATCGTCACCAAGTGAGGCGCTGATGCCCAAGATCCTCAAGTTCGACGAAGACGCGCGCCGCGGCCCTCGAGGCCGGCGTCAACAAGCTCGCCGACGCGGTGAAGGTCACGCTCGGCCCCAAGGGCCGCAACGTGGTGCTCGACAAGAAGTGGGGCGCCCCGACCATCACCAACGACGGCGTGTCGATCGCCCGCGAGATCGAGCTCGACGATCCCTTCGAGAACATGGGCGCGCAGCTCGTGAAGGAGGTGGCGACCAAGACCAACGACATCGCGGGTGACGGCACCACCACCGCCACCGTGCTGGCCCAGGCGCTGGTGCACGAGGGCATGCGCAACGTGGCCGCCGGCGCCAGCCCGACCGGGCTCAAGCGGGGCATCGAGAAGGCGGTCGCGGCCGCGGTCGAGGCCATCAAGGCCCAGTCCAAGGAGATCGACGACCGGTCCGAGATCGCCCAGGTCGCCGCCATCTCCGCCGCCGACCCGGCCATCGGCGAGGTGCTCGCCGACGCCATCGACAAGGTCGGCAAGGACGGCGTGGTCACGGTCGAGGAGTCGAACACCTTCGGCATGGAGCTCGAGTTCACCGAGGGCATGCAGTTCGACAAGGGCTACCTGTCGCCCTACTTCGTCACCGACCAGGACCGCCAGGAGGCGGTCCTCGACGACGCCTACGTCCTGCTCAACCAGGGCAAGATCAGCTCGGTCCAGGAGATGCTCCCGGTGCTCGAGAAGGTCATGCAGACCGGGCGGCCGCTGCTCATCGTGGCCGAGGACGTCGAGGGCGAGGCCCTGGCGACCCTCGTCGTGAACAAGATCCGCGGCACGTTCAACAGCGTGGCGGTCAAGGCCCCCGGGTTCGGCGACCGCCGCAAGGCGATGCTCGGCGACATGGCGACCCTCACGGGCGGCCAGGTCGTGGCCGAGGAGGTCGGGCTCAAGCTCGACAACATCACCCTCGACCTGCTGGGCAAGGCCAAGAAGGTGATCATCACCAAGGACACCGCGACGATCGTCGACGGCGACGGCTCCGAGGACGACATCAAGGGCCGCATCGCCCAGATCAAGCGCGAGATCGACGACACCGACTCCGACTGGGACCGCGAGAAGCTGCAGGAGCGGCTGGCCAAGCTGTCCGGCGGCGTGGCCGTGGTCAAGGTCGGCGCCGCGACCGAGGTCGAGCTCAAGGAGAAGAAGCACCGCATCGAGGACGCGCTGTCCGCGACCCGGGCCGCGATCGAGGAGGGCATCGTCGCCGGCGGCGGCGTGGCCCTGCTGCGCAGCCGGGGGGCGGTCGCCAAGGTCGTCGACTCGCTGAGCGGCGACGAGGCGACCGGCGCCCGCATCGTGTACAAGGCCCTCGACGCCCCGGCCCGGCTCATCGCCGACAACGCCGGCCTCGAGGGTGGGGTGTCGGTGCGCCAGATCGAGGCCGAGGAGGGTTCGGTGGGGCTCAACGCCGCCACCGGCGACCTCGAGGACCTGGTCAAGGCCGGCGTCATCGACCCGGCCAAGGTCACCCGGGCGGCGCTGCAGAACGCGGCGTCGATCGCCGGCCTGGTGCTCACCACCGAGTCGCTCGTCGCCGACAAGCCCGAACCGCCGGCGCCCGCCGGTGGTGGTGGAGGCGGCGACCCCATGGGCGGCATGGGCGGCATGGGGATGATGTAGCCCTGCCATGTTCTGCCGACGGCCCGCCGCCTCCCGGGGTGGCGGGCCGTTGCGCGTCAGGCGATGTTGTCGGACTCAGCTCGGCATGCGGCGTTCGAGCCGGACGGGCGACACGGCCTCCAGCTCGTCGCCATCGGCGACGACGCGGGCACCGACGGCGACCCGGGACGAGCTGGCGACCCGGCGACCGCCGGACCCGGGGGAACCCGAGGGTGAAGCGCAGCGTCGACCCGCCGTCGACCGACATCTCGTCACCCTCGACGGACTGCTCGGCGCTCAGGTCGTAGAGCGAGAAGTCGGCCAGCGAGCGCCGCTCGTCGCCCAGATCCAGCCAGGCCTCGGCCACTCGGGCGGCCACCGGCTCGTCGCCGTCGTTGTCCAGCACGAACTCACCCCGGCCAGCGCCTGCGACGTCGATCGAGCTGATCGTCACGGGCTCGCCTCGCAGTTCGTGCTCACGGTGCCGTCCAGTCTGCCTTTGCGTGGGTCACTTCGTTCGTCGTGAACATCGGTCCGGGGACCTTCTCGCCCACTGCGGCCGGGCCGCACGAAGATCGTGCCGTTGGCGCGCCGGACCCGGACGTTGCCGACGGCGCCGGACTTGCCGATCGATCTCGTCGCCCGACCCGCCGGCGACGACCGACGGGTAGCGGGCCGACACGAAGGCGTCGACCTTGGTCCGATCGGCGAACTCGCGGCCCTGGGCGTCGGTGCTGCGCAGGGACGGGCGGCCGGACAGGCCGAGGGCGATGCAGAACTCCTCGCCGATGCGGTAGGCGTAGGACTCCCTGGCGAGCGTTGTGCCGTGCGACGACGGCTGCTCGGCGTGCAGCACCTCGTGGTACAGCGTCTCGGCCATCGCCTCGTTCGGCGCTGTTGAGCACGCCGATCTCGGTGCCGGTGTTGAAGCCGCCGCCGGGGAACGGCGCCGGACCCAGGCCACGCCGTCCCACATCTCGTCGACCCAGCCGATCGAGTCGAACGACTTGAGCGTGATCCGCGTCGCCAGCACGTCGATCGTGTGCGGCGACCA
Organism: uncultured Acidimicrobiales bacterium; assembly: GCA_963830865.1. Classification (GTDB taxonomy): domain Bacteria; phylum Actinomycetota; class Acidimicrobiia; order Acidimicrobiales; family VFJN01; genus ZC4RG19. The sequence goes on from CAWHNU010000011.1 coordinate 71,694, forward strand.
CGGGCGCACGATGCTGCGCACCACCGGGATCGTCCAGTTGGCGCCCATGGCGGCTGACCCGGGCAGCGCCGGGGTCGGGAACCGGGCGTCGAGCGACCCCATGGTGCCGAACCCGACCTTGCCGTCGTCGTCCAGGGGCGGGTGGCCGTTCTGCCAGTCCTTGACGGCGGCGGTGGTCTCGCCGCCGTAGTCGCCGTCGGCGCCGAAGACGGGCAGCGAGTGCCCGACGTCGTACAGCGCCTGCTGGATCGCCTGGACCGACCGGCCCTTGCTGCCCGCCTTGGACATCGACTCGTTGTCGAAGTCCGCCTCGAGGTCGAGCAGCCGGGAGAACCGGGCGGATTTGAGGTCATGCCCGTCGCCGAGTGTCATACGTCACGGAACGTAGGCGCCACGCGTCACCGCAGCGTCTGCGTCCGCGCGCCCCGTCTACCAGCCGTACACGGTGGGTACCTGGGCAAGTGACGTTGGTCACGGTATGTTCATGTTCGGAAGCACCGCGTCGGTGCCCGAGAGGGGGGATCCCCTTGCCCGACTTCCCCAGCCCTGGCGGGCGGCGGACGACCCGGGTGGCGGCCCTCGCGGCGTGCCTCGGGCTCGCAGTCGCCGCGGCCGCGTGTGGTGACGACGAGAGCGGCACCCCGACGCTCACCTGGTACATCAACCCCGACAACGGGGGCCAGGAGGACCTGGCCAAGAAGTGCTCCGAGGCGTCGGACGGCGCCTACAAGATCGAGATCGCGACGCTGCCGAACGGCGCCGACGACCAGCGCGAGCAGCTCGTCCGGCGCCTGGCGGCCAACGACGACTCGATCGACCTGATGAGCCTCGACCCGGTGTTCGTGCCCGAGTTCGCCAACGCCGGCTACCTCCGGCCGTTCACCGACGAGGAGGCCGGCGAGCTCACCGACGACGTGCTCGAGGGCTCGCTCAAGACCGCCATGTGGGAGGACAAGCTGTTCGCGGCCCCGTTCTGGGCCAACACCCAGCTCCTGTGGTACCGCAAGTCGGTGGCCGAGAAGGCCGGCATCGATCCCGAGGCCGGGCCCGTGACGTGGGACCAGATCATCGACGCGGCCAAGGAGACCGACACGACCGTCGAGGTCACCGGCGCCCGCTACGAGGGCTACATGGTGTGGATCAACTCGCTGGTGGCGTCCGCCGGCGGCGAGGTGCTCAAGAACCCGGAGGCCGGCAAGGACGCCCAGCCCGACCTGGACAGCCCGGCCGGCAAGGAAGCGGCGACGATCATCCACCGCCTCGCCACCGACGGCGTCGCCGACCCGCAGCTCTCGACCGCCACCGAGGAGACCGCCCGGAACGGGTTCCAGGCCGACAACGGCGGGTTCATGGTCAACTGGCCCTACGTCTACGGCGCGGCGCTGGAGGCCGTCGACGGCGGCTCGCTCGACCAGTCCGTCGTCGACGACATCGGCTGGGCCCGCATCCCGGCGGTCGACGCCGGCACCCCCAGCGCCCCGCCGCTCGGCGGGATCAACCTCGGCGTGGGCGCCTTCGGCAAGCACCAGGACGAGGCGGTGGACGCCGCCGGCTGCATCACCACCACCGAGAGCCAGATCGAGTACATGCTCAGCTCCGGCAACCCGGGCGCCCGCGCCGCCGTCTTCGACGACCCGCAGGTCCGGGAGAGGTTCCCGATGGCCGACCTGATCGCCAACTCGATCGACGAAGCGACGCCCCGGCCGCAGAGCTCGTACTACCCCGACGTCAGCGGGGCCACCACCCGCGAGTTCCACCCGCCGGACGCAGTGAACCCGGACAGCACGCCGGCCAACGCCGACAAGCTCATCGTCAACGTCCTCCAGGACAAGCAGCTCCTGTGAGGTGAGAGAGGACCGCCATGGCTTCACTCACCACGGAGACCGCAACCACCACCACGGAGGCGCCGCGGAAGGCAGCGCCGGCCCGCCGGCGTCGGACCGACCGGGCCCGGGGTGAGGAGCGGCTCGGCTGGTACCTCGTCGCGCCCGCGGTGATCACCATGCTCGTCGTCACCGCCTACCCCCTGGGCAAGGCGGTCTACCTGTCGCTGTTCAGCTACCGCCTGACCGACCCGACGGGCCGCGAGTTCGTCGGCCTGAGCAACTACGGCGTCGTGCTGACCGACCCTCTGTGGTGGCAGTCGGTGGTCACGACGCTCGCCATCACGATCTTCAGCGTGTCTATCGAGCTGGTCATCGGCTTCGCCTTCGCGCTGGTGATGCACCGGATCATCTTCGGCCGCAAGGTCGTTCGCACCTCGATCCTGATCCCCTACGGGATCATCACCGTCGTCGCCGCCTACGCCTGGCAGTACGCCTTCGCCCTCGACTCGGGGTTCATCAACCAGTGGTTCGGGCTCGGCGACAAGGCCTGGTTCGGCGACAGGTGGTCCGCGCTGTTCGTCATCAGCATGGAGGAGGTCTGGAAGACCACGCCCTTCATCTCCCTGCTGCTGCTCGCGGGGCTGTCGCAGGTGCCCGAGGACCTCCAGGAGGCGGCCAAGGTCGACGGCGCCACGGCCCGGCAGCGCCTGTTCCGGGTCACGATCCCGAACATGAAGGCGGCGATCATGGTGGCGCTGTTGTTCCGGGTGCTCGACGCGTACCGCATCTTCGACCCGATCTTCATCATGACCGGCGGCGCGGAGAAGACCGAGAGCGTCTCGTTCCTGACCTACAGACAGACGATCACCCGGACGGCGCTGGGGCTGGGGTCGGCCGTGTCGGTGCTGCTGTTCCTGTCGGTGGTGCTGATCGCCACGCTGTTCGTCAAGGGGTTCAAGGTCGACCTGTCCCGGGCACGGGGCGAGTGAGGGGGGCTCGACGATGAAGGCTTACCGCAAGCGCATCGCCTGGACGGTCGGGGGCACGCTGATCATCCTCTACACGCTGCTGCCCGTGCTGTGGATCGTCTCGCTCTCGTTCAAGGAGGGCGACGACATCAACAACCAGAAGTTCTTCCCGACCAGTTGGTCGACGGACAACTACCGGCAGGTCTTCGACACCAGCCTGTTCACCAGCGCCCTGCGGAACTCCCTGGGCATCTCGCTCATCTCCACGACCATCTCGGTGGTGCTGGCCACCCTGGCCGCCTACGCCATCGCCCGGCTCAATTTCCGGGGCAAGAAGCTCGTGCTGACGGTCTCGCTCGCCATCGCCATGTTCCCGACGATCGCCCTGGTCGGACCGCTGTTCGACATGTGGCGGGCGCTCGGGATCTACGACACCTGGATCGGGCTGATCATCCCGTACATGTCGTTCGCGCTGCCGCTGTCGATCTGGGTGCTGTCCGCCTTCTTCCGGGAGATCCCGTGGGAGATGGAGCAGGCCGCCCAGGTGGACGGGGCCACGGCGTGGCAGGCGTTCCGGAAGGTGATCGTGCCGCTCGCGGCGCCCGGGGTGTTCACCGCCGCCATCCTGACGTTCTTCTTCGCCTGGAACGACTTCGTGTTCGGTATCTCGCTGACCGCCACCGACGCGGCCCGGCCCGTGCCGGCGGCGCTGGCGTTCTTCACCGGCGAGTCGTTCTTCCAGCAGCCGACCGCGGCCATCTCGGCGGCGTCGGTCGTCGTCACCATCCCCGTCATCGCGCTGGTCCTGATCTTCCAGCGCAAGATCGTGGCCGGCCTCACGTCCGGCGCCGTCAAGGGTTAGCGGAAGGAAGCGGATCCACATGGCCGCCATCACGCTCGAGCACATCTACAAGACGTTCCCCGGGGCCGACACGCCGACGGTGACCGACGTCAACCTCGACGTCGCGGACGGCGAGTTCGTGATCCTCGTCGGCCCGTCGGGCTGCGGGAAGTCGACGATCCTGCGCATGATCGTCGGGCTGGAGGACATCAGCGAGGGCGAGGTCACGATCGGCGACAGGGTCGTCAATGAGCTCGCGCCCCGCGACCGCAACCTGGCGATGGTGTTCCAGAACTACGCGCTGTACCCGCACCTCAGCGTGTACGAGAACATCGCCTTCCCGCTGCGGCTGCGCAAGGCCGGCGACAAGGAAGTGCGCGAGCGGGTCGAGCACTCGGCGATGATGCTGGAGCTGACCGAGCTGCTCGACCGCAAGCCGTCGCAGCTGTCGGGCGGCCAGCGCCAGCGGGTGGCGATGGGTCGGGCGCTGGTGCGGGAGGCCGACGCGTTCCTGTTCGACGAGCCGCTGTCGAACCTCGACGCCAAGCTGCGGGGCCAGATGCGCACGGAGATCGCCCGCATCCAGAAGCGCCTGGAGATCACCACGGTCTACGTGACCCACGACCAGATCGAGGCCATGACGCTCGGCGACCGGGTGGCCGTGCTGCGCAAGGGCATCCTCCAGCAGGTCGACACGCCGCGTGAGCTGTACGAGCAGCCGGTGAACCTGTTCGTCGCCGGGTTCATCGGCTCGCCGCCGATGAACTTCATGCCGGCGTCGGTCGAGGGATCGACGGTCCACCTGCCGATCGGGACGATCGAGGTCACCGGCGACGTGGCGAGCAGCCTGGAGGGCCACGAGATCCTGATCGCCGGCGTGCGGCCCGAGCACTTCGAGGACGCCGCGCTGCTCGACGACGAGCGCAAGTCGCAGGGCCTGGTGTTCAGAGACCACGTCGACGTCATCGAGTGGCTGGGCAGCGAGCAGTACGCGTACATCCCGTTCGAGGCGCCGCCCGAGGTGCGCGAGCCGCTGGCCGAGCTGGCCCAGGAGCTCGACAGCGAGCAGATCCGCACGCAGCTCGTGGTCACGCTCGACGCGGAGAGCCGGGTGCAGGAGGGCCAGGAGGCCGAGCTGTGGCTCGACCCGACCCGGATGCACCTGTTCGACCCCGCCACCGGCGAGAACCTCACGCACGGCAGCGGCGCAGCGGCGGTGGGAGTCAGCGAGGCGCCCACAGCTGGGTGACCGACACGCCGAGCTCGCCGAGCAGCCGGCGCAACAGCGGGAGCGAGAGCCCGAGCACGTTGCCGTGGTCGCCGTCGAGCCCGTCGACGAAGGGCGCGGCGTAGCCGTCGATCGTGAAGCCGCCGGCGACGGCGAGCGGTTCGCCGGTGGCGACGTAGGCGTCGATCTCCGCATCGCTCGGGTCGCCGAACCGCACGACCGTCTCGGCGACGCCGACCGCCCGGCGACCGGCGCCGACCTCGACCAGCGCATGGCCGGTGACGAGCGTGCCGGACCGCCCGCGGTAGCCCCGCGCCCAGGCGACGGCCTGCTCGACGGAGGCGGGCTTGCCCCGGATCTCGCCGCCGAAGTCGAGCACGGAGTCGCACCCGAGCACGAGCGCCCCGTCGTGCCCGCCGCCGGCCGCGAGCCGGGCGACGACGGCGTCGGCCTTCCGCCCGGCCAGCGCGCGGGCGACGGCCGCGGGAGCGAGCCCGTCGACCCCGTCCTCGGCGACGCCGGACACGACGACGACCGGATCGAACCCGGCGTCCCGCAGCAACCCGAGCCGGGCGGGCGAGGCGGAGGCGAGCACGAGGGTGAGAGGCACCCGCCCAGGCTGCCACTACCCTGCCGGGGATGGAGATCCCGCTCCCCGACCCGGCCAAGCTGCTCGCCCACTGGATGGAGTGGGAGCGCGGCGAGACCCCGCCGGGCCAGGTCATGAGCAGCCTGAAGACGGGCGGCCTCCGCGACCTCCTGGAGGCCCTGGCGGCCGAGGCCCAGGCGCAGGCCCAGGCGCAGGCCGCCGCCGGCCCGGCGCCGCATGGCTGACCAGGCATCCCCCGAGTCGGCGCCGCCCGACCCCCGCCCGCTGGTCGGGGAGGACCCGCCCCGCCCTCGGGTGCTCACGGCACGGGAGGCGATCGCACAGGGCCTGCCCGGGTGGCCGGCCCCCGGGGAGTTGCCAGCCGAGCCGACGATGCCGGTCCCGGCGGGGCGGGGCGGCGAGCAGCGGATCCCCCGGCCGTTCAACGCCCGTCCCGGCAAGCCGGCGCCGTGGGCGGACCTGCCGGCCGCGCGTCGCCGGCCCACGCTGGCGGACGCCCGCACCGCGCTCGCGGCCCTCGGGCCGCCGCAGCCGTCCGAGCGCGAGCTGATCGACGGCCCCGCCCGGTCCGGGCGGCCCTCGGCGGTGCTGGCGCCGCTCTACGAGGAGGGCGGCCTCGCCCACGTCGTGCTCACCCGCCGCACCTGGGGAATGCGCACCCACCAGGGCGAGGTGAGCTTCCCCGGCGGGCGCATCGAGCCCGGCGAGACGCCGCTGGACGCCGCCCGCCGCGAGGCCGAGGAGGAGATCGCCCTCGACCCCTCCGCCATCGAGATCGTGGGCGAGCTCGACCACCTGGCGACCGTGTCGAGTGGGTCGTTCATCGTGCCGGTGGTCGGCGTGCTGCCGGGCCGCCCCGTGACCCGGCCCAACCCGGTCGAGGTCGACGCCGTGCTGCACGTCGCCCTGGCCGAGCTGCTCGACCCGGCCTGGTTCCGCGAGGAGATCTGGACCTTCCCCGGCGGCCGGGTCCAGCCGATCACGTTCTTCGAGCTGGTCGGCGACACCGTGTGGGGCGCCACCGCGGCGCTCTTACGCCAGCTTCTCGGGATCGTCACGGGCACGTTGGGCCGGGGCGACCTCGACCACCCCTAGCGCGACGTAGCGGCTACCAGCCGCCGTAGTTCGGGGCTTCCTTGGTGATCGTGACGTCGTGGGGGTGCGACTCGCGCAGGCCCGCGTTGGTGATGCGCACGAACCGGGCCCGGCTCTGGAGCTCGGGCACCGTCGGCGTTCCGCAGTAGCCCATCGCGGCCCGCAGCCCGCCGACCACCTGGTGGATCACGTTGGCGAGGGGGCCCTTGTAGGCGACCCTGCCCTCGATGCCCTCGGGGACCAGCTTCTCGGTGTCGATGACGTCGCCCTGGAAGTAGCGGTCCTTGGAGTACGACCGAGTTTTCATGGCGCCCATCGACCCCATGCCCCGGTACTCCTTGTAGCGCTCGCCCTGGTGGAGCACGACCTCGCCCGGCGACTCGTCCACCCCGGCCAGCATGCTGCCGAGCATGACCGAGTCGGCCCCGGCCGCCAGCGCCTTGGCGATGTCGCCCGAGTACTGGAGGCCGCCGTCGGCGATGGCGGTGATCCCGTGGCGGGCGGCGGCCTGGGCCCCGTCGTAGACCGCGGTGAGCTGGGGCACGCCGACGCCGGCGACGACCCGGGTCGTGCAGATCGACCCCGGTCCCACGCCGATCTTCACGCCGTCGGCCCCGACGCCGGCCAGCGCGTCGACGCCCTCGGCGGTGGCGACGTTGCCGCCGATGACCTCGATCTCGAAGGCACCCTTGATCTGCTTGACCACGTCGAGCACGGACAGGCTGTGGCCGTGGGAGGTGTCGACGACCAGAACGTCGACCCCGGCCTGCACGAGCCGCTCGGCCCGGTCGAGCGCATCGGCGCCGACGCCCACCGCGGCGCCCACCCGCAGCCGGCCCTGCTCGTCCTTGGTGGCGAAGGGGTGGTCGGTCTGCTTCTTGATGTCCTTGACCGTGATGAGGCCCCGCAGCGTGCCGTCGTCGTCCACGATCGGCAGCTTCTCGATGCGGTGCTGCCACAGGATGTCCTTGGCCTGCTCGAGCGTCGTGCCCAGCGGGGCGGTGACCAGCGGCGGCCGGCGCATGACGTTGGCGATGGGTTGGTCGACCTCGTCGATGAACCGCAGGTCGCGGTTGGTGAGCAGGCCCACGAGGTGGCCGTCGCCATCGGTGATCGGCACGCCGGAGATGTGGTAGCGCTCCATCATCGCCAGCGCGTCGGCGACCAGCGCCTCGGCCGGCAAGGTGACGGGGTCGACGATCATGCCGGACTGACTGCGCTTGACCTTGTCGACCTCGCTCACCTGGGCGTCGACCGACAGGTTGCGGTGGATGATGCCGATGCCGCCGGCCCGGGCGATCGCGATGGCCAGCCGGGCCTCGGTCACCGTGTCCATGGCCGCCGACACGACCGGGATGGCGAGCTCGATGCGCGGCGTCAGGCGGCTGGCGGTGGACACCTCGGCGGGCATCACCGACGACTCTGCCGGGACCAGCAGCACGTCGTCGTAGGTCAGGCCCTGCTTGGCGAACCGCGGCGGGAAGGGGTCTGCCATGTCGGGAGTCTAGTGGCGCTCGCTGCGTGCGCCGACGACCCGTCCTCACCTGGTTCTGTACCGTCGCTTCGTGCGTGACAGCTATCACATGACGCCCGCGGAGCTGCGCCGGTGGGGCCACGAGGTGGTCGACTGGGTGGCCGACTACTGGGCTTCGATCGAGGAGCGCCCGGTGGTCCCGGCGGTGGCGCCGGGCGACGTGCGCTCGTGGCTGCCCCCCGATCCGCCGGAGTCGCCCGAGGACTTCGCCGCCGTCCTGGCCGACCTCGATCGGGTGGTGGTGCCGGGCACGACCCACTGGCAGCATCCGGGCTGGCACGCGTACTTCCCGGCGAACTCGACCGGTCCGGCGGTGCTGGCCGACGTCGTCGCGGGCGGGCTCGGCACCCAGGGGATGCTGTGGCAGACCGGCCCGGCCTGCACCGAGGTCGAGACCCACGTGCTCGACTGGATGGTCGACCTGCTCGGCCTGCCGGACCGCTTCCGCTCGACGGGGGACGGCGGTGGCGTCATCGAGGACTCGGCCTCGTCCGCCACCCTGTGCGCGGTGGTCGCGGCCCGCGAGCGGGCGATCGCGGGCGGCGGGGCCCTGGGGGACCTGGTCGTCTACGGCTCGAACCAGGCCCACTCGTCGCTGGAGAAGGGCGCCCGGGTGGCGGGCTTCCGCCCGGACCAGGTCCGCCAGGTCGCGGTCGACGACGGCTTCGCGCTGCGCCCGGACGCCCTCGCCGCTGCGATCGCGGAGGATCGGGCGGGCGGCCGGGTCCCGTGCCTGGTGATGGCGACGGTCGGCACCACCAGCTCGCTGGCGGTCGACCCGGTGGCCGAGGTCGCCGAGGTGGCGGCCGCTGCGCGGCGCGTGGCTGCACGTCGACGCGGCGATGGCGGGCACGGCCACGGTCTGCCCGGAGCACCGCGACCTGCACCGGGGCGTCGAGCGGGCCGACAGCTACGTCACGGATCCCCACAAGTGGCTGTTCACGACGTTCGACTGCTCGTGCCTGTGGGTGGCCGACCGGGAGGCGCTGGTCGGGGCGCTGTCGATCCTGCCGGAGTACCTGCGCAACCCGGCCAGCGCCGGGGGCGGCGTGATCGACTACCGCGATTGGCAGGTCCCGCTCGGCCGGAGGTTCCGGGCGCTCAAGCTGTGGTGGGTCCTGCGCTGGTACGGCGCGGAGGGCCTGCGCCACCACGTGCGGGAGCACGTCCGCTTGGCGGCGGACCTGGCGGCCAAGGTCGAGGCGGATCCCCGCCTGGCGCTGGCGGCCCCGCCGAGGCTCGGGCTGGTGTGCCTGCGCCACCGGGACGGTGACGAGGCGACGGAGGCGATGCACCAGGCGCTCAACGCCACGGGCCGGGTGTACCTGAGCCACACCCGCCTGGCGGACCGGTACGTCGTCCGGGTGAGCATCGGCGCCTGGACGACGGAGGCCCGCCACGTCGAGGGCCTGTGGGAGCTCATCGACACCCACGCCTGAGCGCTGCCCGATAGGGCCGGCGCAGCTGCCCGACAGGGCAGAGATGGGGGATCGCGAGGGTCAACATGCGGGCCACCGATGCCCGCGTGTCGCTGCGAGCGCGTAAGAACACGAGGTGGCGTCATCGCGAGCGATCGCGGGGGCCGTCCGGGGATGAAGGCGTCGGCAGACGAGCACGCCGATTCTCGCGGCCGGTCACCACACCAACCGGCCGGCAGCGAGCCGCGCCAGGAGGACGCGGCGGCCGGCGGGGGCGCGCACCGTCCCGCCGGAGACCGTCCGATGAGCCGGGCGGTGGCGCAGCGCCTCCAGGCCCAGGCGGGCAGCCGGGCGGTGGCAGGCCTGCTCGCCCGCCGCCGCGGCCCGGCGGCCCGCCCGGTGGTGCAACGCCTGGCCCAGCCCCCGGCCGAGGCGCCGGCGACGGTGGGGCCGGCCGAGGCTGCCCCGGTAGGGCGGGCCGGTCCGGAGGGTGATCCGAAGTTCGCGGCGTTGACGGGTGAGGTCCAGGGCAGGCAGCAGCTGCTCTCGGCACATCCGCCGCCTGCGGGGGAGGCCGCGAAGGGCCAGGCGGCGTCGCTGCCGCCGCAGGACGACAAGCTGGCGCAGGGCAAGGCGGCGAACGCGGAGAAGATGAACGCGGCGCAGCCCGGTGCGTTCGACAAGGCGGCGTTCATCGCGGCGGTCAACGCGGCGATCGCCCAGCAGGCCCCGAAGAACCTGGACGAGGCGGACAAGTTCGCGGACTCGGGCAAGGCCAACGCCGTGCGCGCCCAGGTGTCCGGCAAGGTCGAGGCGGGCAAGGACGCCTCGGCGGCGCAGATCGAGACCACGACGAAGGCCCCGCCGGATACGTCGGCGGCCAAGGACAAGGCGGTGACGCCGCTGGTGGCGGACAAGCCGCCGGCGGTGCCCGGGGTGCCGAACCCGAACAATGCGGTCCCGGATCCGGCGCCGGCGGAGGCGACGGATCTCTCCGCGGGTCCCGCCGAGGTGAATGCGCAGATGGCGGACGCGGAGGTGACCGAGGACCAGTTGCGCAAGGGCAACGAGCCGGCGTTCGACGACGCGCTGGCGGCGAAGAAGGAGGGCGAGGAGCACGCGGCGACCGCCCCGGGGCAGCTGCGGTCGTCGGAGTCCGCCACCCTGGCGGGCGCCAAGGCGAACGCCCGGGCGGTGGGCGCCGGGGCGATGGCCGGCATGGCCGCGGACCGCCGCACCGCGGGCGCCACCGTGGATGCCGGCAAGGGCGAGGCGAAGGACGCGGATCACGACAAGCGTGCCCAGGTGACGGCGACGTTGGGCAAGGTGTTCGACGCCACCCAACGCGACGTGCAGGCGATCCTGGATGGGTTGGACAAGAAGGTGGACGACAAGTTCACCGCGGAGGAGGGCCAGGCGCGGGCCGCGTTCACGGCGGATCACAAGCGGCGCATGGACGCCTACAAGGAGGCCCGCTACTCGGGCCTGCTGGGCAAGGGCCGCTGGCTGAAGGACAAATTCACGGGCCTCCCCGAGGAGGCCAACCAGATCTTTGTCACCGCCCGCCAGGGCTATGTCACGCGGATGCAGTCGGTGATCTCGGCGGTGGCGGACGTGATCGGCACCGAGTTGGGCAAGGCCAAGGCCCGCATCGCCCAGGGTCGCACCGACCTGCAGACCGCGGTCACCACGCTGCCCAAGGACCTGCAGGCGATCGGGCGGGAGAAGGCGGGGGAGTTCTCCGCCCAGTTCGACGAGCTCACGTCCTCGGTGGACGCCAAGGGCAACGAACTGGTCCAGACCCTGGCGGACAAGTACAAGGACGCCCTGGGCAAGGTCGACGAGGAGATCGCGGCCGAGAAGGAGAAGAACAAGGGCCTGGTCGCCAAGGCCGTCGACGCGGTGGCCGGGGTGATCAAGACGATCATCGAGCTCAAGAACATGCTGCTGGGGGTGCTGGCCAAGGCCGCGGCGGCGGTGATGGCGATCATCAAGGATCCGATCGGGTTCCTGGGCAAGCTGATCGACGCCATCGGCGCGGGGCTACGGGCGTTCATGTCCCGCATCGGCTCGCATCTGTCCAAGGGTCTGGTCGGCTGGCTGCTGGGCGCCATGGCCGGGGTCGGGTTCGCCATGCCGGCCCGGTTCGACCTGCGGGGCATCATCATGCTGGTCGCCGGCCTGCTCGGCCTGACGTGGGCGGCGATAAGGGCCCGGGTCGTCGCCAAGGGCGTCCCCGAGCAGGCCATGACCACCGTCGAGCGCTCGGTCCCGGTCGCCAACAAGCTGCAGACCGGCGGGGTCGAGGGCATCACCGACGAGATCAAGGACCAGGTCGGGGACCTGCGCGAGAACCTGCTGGGCAAGATCGCCAAGTACCTGATCCCCACCGTGTTGATCGCAGGGATCACCTGGATCGTCTCGCTGCTCAACCCCGCCTCCGCGTTCGTGAAGGCGTGCAAGGCGATCATCGACATCGTCACCTTCATCCTCCAGCGCGGCGCCCAGATCATCGCCTTCGTCAACGCGGTGCTCGACGCGGTGATCGCCATCGCGGGCGGGGGAGGCGGCGGCGCCCCCGGCCTCATCGAAAAGGCCCTGGCCCTGTCGATCCCGGTCCTCATCGGGTTCCTCGCCGCCGTCCTGGGCCTCGGGAACATCGCCGAGAAGGTCAAGTCGATCTTCCAGACCATCACCAAACCCGTCACCAAAGCCATCGACTGGGTCATCGGAAAGATCGTCGCCGCCGGCAAAGCCATCTGGAACAAGCTCAAGGCCCGCTTCGGCAAGAAGGCCAAGGACGGCAAGCCCGACCAGCGGAGCCCGGACGCAAAGCAGCGGGCCGTCGACTCCGCCATCCGGGACGTCGAGGCCGTCATGGATCGGCCAGATGCCACCCGCCCGTCGGTGGAACGGGCCCTCCCTGGCATCAAGACTCGCTACCGGTTGAGCGAGTTGGCCCTGCGCGACGGCGATGGCGATCGCTTCTACGCGTTCGCGTCGATCAATCCGCAGAAGAGCAGCAAGATGAAGGAGGTCGACGCCTCCGGAAAGGTCCGCCGGGACGGAGCGCGCTACGTGCTCCGGCGTGAGAACATCCAGGGCGCAGCCAAGATCGTCGGGGAACCGGAGTCCGTGCCGCCCCGCGAGGCTGACGCAGCACGAGAGGCCGCCGCGGCAGAACTCGCAGCGTCACGAGGCCGCATCTCCCGGGTCTACCTCGGCACCGAGGCCACGGGTTTCGTCCACCGCGGCGGACAGAACAGAACCTCGGTTGACGTCGTCGGAGTGACCCGGCGGGGACGGTTCATGCTCGTGGAGGCCAAGGGCAGCAACATCGAGCACGGCCTCGAACAGCTCGAAGCCACCGCGGCCCAGCTCGGTCCGGACAAGGTGGAGAGCTACCATCTGCTGGTGCCGGGGGAGGTCCGCGCGGGGCTGTCTGGCTGGCGGGTCCAGGGCTACTACCTCTACCAGGGTGAGACGCCCTACCTGATAAACGGGCAGCGCGTGAACGTCATCAGTGCCACATGACTACCGAGGTCGACGTCCGGTTCTGCACCGTCCCGTCCGCCCAGCGGCGGCCGCTCTCGGCGCTCGCCGGCCTGGTCGGTGTTGTGGCCGACGAGAGCGGCGATGCGTTGCGCATCGACGGCTTCCGAGTCTTCGACGCGGAGTCCATTCGGCCGATCCATGACGTCCGGGATGGCCTCGCCGCGGGTGAGGTGCTCGCCGCCCTCGAGCCCTGGGACACTCCGGACCACCGGATCTCGATCCGATCCGAGCTTGCCGTGGCCACGGCGTCGGCAGACGGCGTCCCGACCGACCCGCTGCTGGTACCCGTATGGATCGAGAGCAGAGGCGGACTCCGTCGGGGCCGCACGGGGGACTGGTGGACGGACGGCGATGCCGGTGTGGCTCTGGGCTCCGTGACGCCATTCGTGTACGCCGAGGCCGAGGATGGCAGCCTTGTCGATCGACCGGACGTCCGTGTCAACGTTGCACGTCTCCAGAGTCTCGTCCGAGCCGCGATCGGTGCGCTGCGGCCGACGGTCGCGAGGGTCCACACGGACTCGGGTGAGCCGTTCCCGTTCAATGCCCACCTCGCATACTTCGCGTCGCCCGACGGTGCCAGACGTGACGTCGATCTGATCCGGACCCTGTTCACGACTGGTCATGCGGTGCTGGAGCTCCCGCCGCTCGGCCTCGTCGTCGGCGACCTCCGCGCCTTCGTGTTCCATGAGTGGCGCACGCCCGAGCGACGCGCCGATCTTCAGCGCGAGCTTGCGGAGGCCGTGGCGTCGTCGCCGTCAGGCCCGAGCGACGACGCCGTGCGGCACACGCTCGCAAGCTGGTCCGCTCCGCAACGGACAGACGGCGCGGGCATGATCGTCTCCGCAGGCGAGGCACTCCTCAACGGCTTCGTGGACCGCTTCTACCTGGCGATGCTCGCTCCCGACTGACCGGAACGCCGGGATCGTCATCGAGGTGCGGTGGACCACTCACAGCGACACGCGCCCCGGCCGTCCCGGGTCCGGTACCTCGGGCGGACGGCGCACATCGGTAAGCTCGGGGCTTTCTCACAGGCGCGAGGTGGTGGCCGTCATGGCCGAAGTCGAGATCGGGATCGGCAAGACCGCGCGGCGGGCCTACGGGCTCGGCGACATCACGATCGTGCCCAGTCGGCGGACCCGCGATCCCGAGGACGTCGATATCTCCTGTGCCATCGATGCCTACCGGCTCGACGTGCCGGTCATCGGGGCCCCCGCCGACAGCGTCGTGTCGCCCACCACCGCCATCGAGCTGGGGCGGCTCGGGTCGCTCGGCGTCCTCCACCTCGAGGGGCTCTGGACCCGCTACGACGACCCCGAGCCGATCCTCGACGAGATCGCCGAGCTGCCCGGGTCCAAGGCGACACGGCGGCTGCAGGAGCTCTACGCCGAGCCCGTCAAGCCCGAGCTGATCGGCGCCCGCATCGCCGAGATCAAGGGCGCCGGCGTCACCACCGCCGTCGCCATCACGCCCCATCGCACGCTCGAGCTGGCCGACGCCGTGCTGCGGGCCGAGCCCGACCTGCTGGTCATCCAGGCCCACATCGTGTCCGCCGAGCACGTCGCCGCGCACCGCCGAGCCGCTCAACCTCAAGGAGTTCATCCGCCACTACGAGCTGCCCGTCCTCGTCGGCGGGTGCACGTCCTACCAGGCGGCCCTCCACCTGATGCGCACCGGCGCCGCCGGCGTCCTCGTCGGGGCCGGGAGCGGCGCCACGGCCGTCACCCACGACATCCTCGGGCTCGGCGTCCCGCTCGCCACCGCCCTGGCCGACGCCCGGGCCGCCCGCATGCGCCACCTCGACGAGACCGGCGTCTACTGCCACGTCATCGCCGACGGCGGCGTCGACACCGGCGGGGACATCGCCCGGGCCATCGCCTGCGGGGCCGACGCCGTCGTGATCGGCAACGCCCTCGCCGCGGCCCACGAGGCGCCCGGCCGCGGCTGGCACTGGAGCATGTCGGCCGTCCACGCGTCGCTGCCCCGCAGCGAGCGGGTGCAGGTCGAGCCCCAGGGCTCGCTGGCCGAGATCCTCCACGGGCCCGCCCACGACGCCTCGGGCGTCCTCAACCTGACCGGCGCACTCCGCCGGTCGATGGCGCTGTGCGGCTTCGAGACGCTCAAGGACCTCCAGAAGGCCGAGCTCGTGGTCGCGGGGGAGCGGTGAGCGAGCGGAGCGAGCGAAGCGACACGCCGTCCGGCGAGTTCGACACCTGCCTGGTCGTCGACTTCGGCGCCCAGTACGCCCAGCTCATCGCCCGGCGGGTCCGCGAGGCCCACGTCTACTCCGAGATCGTCCCGCACACGATCACCGCCGCCGAGGTCGAGGCCCGCGGGCCCGCGGCGCTGATCCTGTCGGGCGGGCCGAAGTCGGTCCACGTCGAGGGCGCCCCGCTGCTCGACCCGGGCATCTACGGGCTCGGCATCCCCATCCTCGGCCTGTGCTACGGCGCCCAGCTCATCGCCCAGCAGCTCGGCGGCGAGGTCGCCCGGGGCGGACAGGGCGAGTACGGCCGCACGTCGCTCCACCTCACCGCCGGGCCCGAGGGCGGCCTCCTGGCCGACCAGCCCGACGAGCAGACCGTGTGGATGAGCCACTTCGACGGCATCTCGCGGGTGCCCGCCGGGTTCGTCGCCACCGCCACCTCGGCCGGCGCCCCCGTGGCGGCCCTGGAGTCGCCGAGCCGGCGCATCTGGGGCGTCCAGTACCACCCCGAGGTCTCGCACACGCCCTATGGCCACCAGGTCATCCGCCAGTTCCTCCACCACCTGGCCGGCGCCCGCCCGACCTGGACGATGACGTCGATCATCGAGCAGCAGGTCGCCGCCGTCCGGGCCCAGGTCGGCGACGCCCGGGTGATCTGCGCGCTGTCGGGCGGTGTCGACTCGGCCGTGGCCGCCGCACTGGTCCACAAGGCGATCGGACACCAGCTCACCTGCGTGTTCGTCGACACCGGCCTGCTGCGCCAGGGCGAGGGCGAGCAGGTCGTCGAGACGTTCCAGCGCCACCAGCGCATCGAGCTGATCCACGTGCGGGCCGCCGACCGCTACTTCGAGCGCCTCGCCGGGGTCACCGACCCCGAGGACAAGCGCAAGATCGTCGGCGAGCTGTTCATCCGCATCTTCGAGGAGGCGGCCGGCGGCCTGGAGGACGCCCGCTTCCTCGTCCAGGGCACGCTCTACCCCGACGTCATCGAGTCGGGCGGCGGCACGGGCGCGGCCACGATCAAGAGCCACCACAACGTCGGCGGCCTGCCCGAGGACATCGCGTTCGAGCTGGTCGAGCCGCTGCGGGCCCTGTTCAAGGACGAGGTCCGCCGGGTCGGCGAGGAGCTGGGCCTGCCCGAGGAGATCGTGTGGCGCCAGCCGTTCCCCGGGCCGGGCCTGGCCGTGCGGATCATCGGCGAGGTCACGCCCGAGAAGGTCGCGATGCTCCAGCACGCCGACGCCATCGTGCGGGAGGAGCTGCGGCGGGCCGGCCTGGAGCGCGAGATCTGGCAGTCGTTCGCCGTGCTGCCCGACATCCGCTCGGTCGGGGTCATGGGCGACGAGCGCACGTACGCCCATCCGATCATCGTCCGGGCGGTCACCAGCGAGGACGCCATGACCGCCGACTGGGCCCGCATCCCCTACGACGTCATGGAGACGATGTCGAGCCGCATCATCAACGAGGTGGCCGGCATCAACCGGGTGGCCTACGACATCACGTCGAAGCCGCCCGGCACCATCGAGTGGGAGTAGGGCTCAGCTCCCGGCGCCGACCGACGCCGTCTCGCCCGCGGCCGGGACCGGGACGCCCAGGTACTTGCGCCCGGTGAGGAACGCGATCCCGTACAGCGCCGCCACGAGGAACAGCAGCGACCGGTAGCCGACGATCAGCGACGCGTACTCCAGCAGGCCGCCGACCATCGCCCCCAGCAGGTTGGCGCCGAACGCCGTAGCCGACGACGCCGTCGACTTGAACCGCTGGGTGAACACCAGGTTGGCCATGAAGATCGGCAGGAACGCCAGAGTCACCGCCGCGAAGAACCGGGGCACGACCGGCAGCTCGAGCAGCGCGCTCGGCGGCACGACCCAGGCGGCCACGAGGCCCGCCAGAAGAACGGCGTACAGCCGCACCGGGGACTTGAACGTCACGCGTTTGGACACCATGACCGCGCACAGCACGCTCAACAGCACGCCCAGGAACACCAGCGCGTTGACGAACCACGTCGTGCCGAACAGCAGGGCGAACTGCACCACGCTCTTGGTCTCCAGCAACAGGAACGCCGCGCCCATGCAGAACAGGTCGGTGTACTGCATCATCGGCCGGAGCGGCCCGGCCACCGCCCGCACTGCGGCGAGCGTCATCAGCAGGATCAGGGCGATCGTCACCACGTAGAACCGGGGCAGCGTGTTGTCCCGCAGGTACGGGAACGGGTGGTCGTCGTGCGCCGGCTCGGGCACGCCGGCCGTCCGCTGCCACAACGCCTGGCGGGGACCCTGGCACGCCACGGCCTCGCGGTCCTCCGACACGGTGAGGATGGCGAGGTTGCTGTTCTGGGCCGGGTCGAGCGTCTCGATGCACGGCGGCTGGCCGAAGACCTCCTCCAGCGTGCCCGCGTAGCGGTCGACCAGCCACGCCTCGCGGTAGTAGTTGTACATCGAGAACACGCCGCCGGGGACGAGGTGCTCCTTGGCCGACTCGACGGCCTCCTGCGTGAACAGGTAGCTCTCCAGCCGGACCGACGCCTGGCCGGTGACGAGCGTCAGCGAGTCGGGCAGGGCCAGCAGGATGCGGTCCCAGTGCTTGTCGCTGCGCTCCATGTAGGCGCGGCCGTCGTCGATGTGCACGTCCACCCGGTCGTCCTGGTAGGGGCGGTCGGGGTGGCCGTCGCGGCCCAGCTCGTACAGCCGGCGGTCGATCTCGACGGCGTCGACGTGGGCGGCGTTGTTGTCGAGCGCGGCCGAGACGTCGTTGCCGCCGCCGGCGCCGATGATCAGCACGTCGCCCGGGTTGTCGTTGGTGGCCTGGGCGTAGTTCGAGTTGTAGATCGGGTTGTCCTTCACCGGCAGCGTGTGCTGGTGGGGCACCTCGTTGACCTCGACCGAGTAGCCGCCGGCGTCGTTCGCGGTGTGCTCGATCTTGTAGTAGGGCGACCAGGTGGTGTTGCTCTCGGCCGACTCGATGCCGAGCAGCGCGACGGCGATCCCCAGCGCCACGAGCGTCAGCGGCCGGACCTTGGGCAGCGACACCAGGATCAGCACGGCCGCGGCGACCAGGCCCCAGGCGACCGGCGGCATCCGCAGGAACGACAGGACGGCGACGCCGACGATGCCGAGGACGCTGCCGATCAGGTCGAGCTTGTAGGCCTCCAGCGGCTCGAACCGCTTGAACGTCCCGGCCACGCCGTCGCTGATGAACGCCATGAGGGCGGCGACCGCGACGAAGATGACCGGCAGGATCAGCTCGCGGGGCGGCCCGGTCGAGTGGAGGTCGTTGAAGAAGATGAGCTCGCTGCCGGTGACCCGGATGTCGACCGGGAAGAACCGGATGAACGCGATCAGCGCCGCCAGCACCACCGGGGCGTAGGGGAACAGCGGGCGGCGGCCCCGGCCGGACCACAGGAAGCCGAGGCCGATGCCGAGGAAGCTGCCCAACAGCACGAGGTTGGAGAAGTAGGCGAGGTAGACGACGTTGGCGCCCGACCACCGGATGATCGCCAGCTCCACGAACAGCATGAGGAAGCTGAGGAGCACGAGCCGAGGCCGGTCGGCCACCAGGTGGCGAGGCTCGGCGCCCACGTCCATGTCGTCCGTCGACGTCCCGGCCGTCGACTCCCCCGCAGTGAGTGACATAACCCGGAAGACGTTAGACGGTGGCCGCGGCCGACGTTCACTCGAGCCCCCGGCCCGGCGGCCGCGCCGCCGCTAGCGTGCCGGCGCATGGGCTTGGGGGACTACACCGAGGACACGTTCACCCACGACGGCAAGGAGCGGCGGGTGTTCCGCCGGGGCTCGGGCCCGGCCGTGATCGTGATCGCCGAGGTGCCGGGGATCACGCCGGAGGTGCTCGCGTTCGCCGACCGGGTGGTCGACATCGGCTGCACGGCCGTGCTGCCCCACCTGTTCGGCGAGCCGGGCGCGCCCGAGTCGGCCGGACGGGCGCTGCGGGTGGTCGCCTCGGCGTGCGTGTCCCGCGAGTTCACGACGTGGGCCATGGGCCGGACGTCGCCGGTGACCGTCTGGCTGCGGGCGCTCGCCGCGCAGGAGCACGAGCGCTGCGGCGGCCCGGGCGTGGGGGCGGTCGGCATGTGCCTGACCGGCGGGTTCGCCCTGGCGATGATGGTCGACGACGTCGTGGTCGCCCCGGTGCTCAGCCAGCCGTCGCTGCCGTTCGCCGGGACGCGCCGCCGGCGCCGGGAGGTGGGCATCAGCGACGACGACCTGGCCGAGGTCAAGCGGCGGGTCGACGAGGGCGTCTGCGTCCTCGGCCTGCGGTTCACCGGCGACCGGGCGGTGCCGCCCGACCGGTTCGCCCGGCTTCAGGAGGAGCTTGGCGACGGCTTCGTGGGCGTCGAGATCGACTCCTCCAAGGGCAACCCGCACGGCATCCCCCGCACGGCCCACTCGGTGCTGACCCGCCACCTGGTCGACGAGCCCGGCCACCCGACGCGGGACGCGCTCGACCAGGTGCTCGACCTGTTCCGGACGCGGCTGCTGGCCGAGGTCCCGAACTAGCTGCTTTTGTCCCCGGAAACGGTCGCCAGGGCGACCGTTTCCGGGGACAAAACGCGAGATCAGGCGAGGGGCCGGCCGAACGGCTTCTCGTCCGTCCAGGCGGCGAGGTTCTCCTCTGCCCGCTGGGCGGCGGCGAGCCACAGGCCGGTCCCCAGGTCGGCGAGGTCGGTCACGGCCTGGCGGACCCGCCCGACGGGGTCGCCCCCGTCGGCGTCGTGCCGGGCGAGCAGGGGCGCGGCGGTGGCCAGGAAGTCGGGGACGACCACCCGGTCGGCCTTGCCCAGCACGGCCAGCGCCCGGGCGGTGACCGGCACCGCGGTGAGCGGTACGACCGTGCGGGCCTGCACGGCCGCGGCGGTGGCATGGTCGAGCACGCCGGCCCGGCCGGCGACGAACAGCACGTCGCACTCGGCGTCGAACCGGGCGTCGGCCAGGGTGGCACCGGCCTCCGCGAGCTGGGCGGCGGCGGCCTCGGCCACGGGCCCGGCCCCGACGACGGCCGCGGTCCGCCAGTCGTGCGGCCCGGCCAGCCGGGCGGCGGCGAGCGCCCCGGCGGCCCCGAGGGAGGCGTCGATGCCGTCCCAGCCCAGCGGCGCCAGGTCGTCGGCGGTCACCCCCGTCCCCGGGGCGAGCACGAGCGCACCCGACTCGGCGCGCTCCCGCACCTCGTCGACGAAGGCGGCGACGGCGTCGTCCCGGGCCTCGGGCTTGGCATTGACGGCGGCCGAGGCGCCCCCGTGCCCGGCCACACCGAACGAGGCGAACGCGTAGGTCACCGACCGCGCCAGCAGCTCGGCGCCGTCCACGAGCACCTTCGGCGCCAACCGCACCACCCCCACGGAGGTCGTCGCGTCGCGCAGGTCGGTCACGACGAACCCGTCGGTGCCGGTCAGCTTGTCCAGCTTCACAGGCGCCGATCCTTGCAAGCCTCGCCCGGGTGCCGCCACCCGGCCTGTGTCCGAGGCGGCGTCAGCCGACCAGCTGGTAGTCGACGTCGAGCAGCCGATAGGTGCGCTCGGCCCGCCGGTCTCGCGTCAGCAGCGTTCGATCGTCGGCTGCTGCCGCCCGGCCGACGAGGGCGTCGTAGACGGCGCCGCCGACGATCCCCCGCTCGGCCACCTGGGCGAGGAGGTCGCCGGCGGTCGCCGCGTCGAGCCAGCAAGGCTCGGGGAACGCAGCCGTGAGCACCCGGCGCGCCTGTGCTGCGCTGAGCCGCAACGCGACGGGCAGCCGGGTCAGCACGGAGTACGTCTCGAACGAGGCATGCCCGGCCAACGCCGGTCGGAGGGTGACCAGCGCCTGCCGGCAGGGGGCGTGAGCCTCGTGGCTGGGGTCGAGCGAGGCGATGGCGACGCTTGTATCGCAGGCCCAGCGCTCAGCGTTGGAGCTCATCGCGGATGCGCCGTACGTCGTCGTCGGTCAGCAGCGCACCCTCGACGGCGCCGAGGATGGGCAACCCGTCACGCTCGGCGATGGTCCGCTCGACGTGCCGGACCGGTTCGAGCCGCAGGCCGGCGCCGTCGGGCATCAGCTCCAGCTCGGTGTCCGGCCCGAGGCCGAGTGCGACGCGGATCGCCTTCGGGATCACGATGCGACCCGCCCGGTCGATGGTCACGATCATGGCAGCATGCTACCAAAATGGTATCGCCATACCATCACTCGTGGGGGAGGCTCACGGCGGCATGATCGGGCCGTGGCGCGGCGCGACTACCAGGCCTGGCACGACGAGTACGACAGGCCGGGGTCCCGGTTGCACCTGCGCCTGCTGGTCGTGCAGGACCTGATCGCCCAGTCCCTCGACGATCTGGCCCCCGGCCCGGTGCGCATGATCAGCATGTGCGCCGGGCAGGGCCGCGACGTGCTGACGGTGGCCCGCCGGCATCGCCGGGGCGGCGACATCACGGGCCGGCTGGTCGAGCTGGACCCCGGCAACGTGGCGGTGGCCCGGGCCGCGATCGCCGACGCCGGGCTCGACGGCGTCGAGGCGGTCGAGGCGGACGCCGGCGTGTCCGACGCCTACCTGGGCGCGGCCCCCGCCGACCTCGTGCTCGCCTGCGGCATCTTCGGCAACGTGCCCGACGCCGACATCGAGACGACGGTCCGGTTCCTCCCCGCCCTGTGCGCGCCGGGCGCGTGGGTCGTGTGGACCCGCTTCCCCCGGGAGGACGGCCTGGTCGACCGGATCCAGGGGTGGTTCGCGGCGGCGGGCTTCGCCCCGCAGGCGCTGGTCGTCCCCGAGGCGCTGCGCTTCGGCGTCGGCGCCCACCGCTTCGAGGGGACCCCGGCCGCGCTCGAAGGGGCCACGCGGCTGTTCACCTTCCGGCGATGACGCAGCGGCGGCGGGTCAGCTCGACGGCCGCAGCGCCGCCTCCAGCACCGCCACCACGTCGGCGGTGTAGGGGGTGGTGTCTTCGACGCCGATCTGCACGACCGACCGCAGCAACGCCATCACGATGCTGACGATGCCGCTGGCGATGGACGTCGGGTCGATGTCGGAGCGGACGATGCCGGCCATCTGCTCGCTCGCCAGGCGGTCGGCGCAGACCTTGCGCAGCTCGGCCAGCACCGGGATGTCGAGCACCCGGCCCGTCACCTCGGGTTCGAGTCCGGCCAGCAGGCGGCGGGCCAGGGGGTGGCGGTCGACGGCCGTCACCAGCGTGTTGAGCAGCGTGTCCTGCCAGTCGGGCAGGCCCGGCCGGGCGAAGACGCCCGACAGCGCCTCGTGCACGACGCCCGCCGCGTCCTCGTCGACCGCGGCGAGGAACAGCGCCTCCTTGTTGGCGAAGTAGGCGTAGGGGACCGTGCCGCCGACCGCCGCGTCGCGGGCGATGTCGGCGACCGAGGTCTGGCGGTAGCCGTCGCGGCCGAAGCGTCCGATCGCGGCGTCCAGGATGTCGCGCCGCGTCTGCTCGCCCTTGCTCGGGCCGGGGACGGTGGTCATCGGGCGGCATTCTAGCGAAAAATGACGAATTGAGTAGTTGAGTGAATCTCTCAAATCATGTTAGCGTCGATGGCAGTGACGCCGACCGCAACGCCCACGCAGACCAGCAACGCCGACCGCAAGGTCCCGACCCGGCGGATCTCGTTCGAGGAGTCGCTGCGCGACCTTCCCAAGCACTTCGCCGACCGCGGCGACCTCATCGAGAGCCACCTGGCGGCCACGCTGTCCGCCCTCTTCCCCGACGGCGAGGACTTCTTCGTCCGCTCGGTCCGGCACTACCGCGACCGCATCACCGACCCCGCCCTCAAGCGGCAGGTCGCCGGGTTCATCGGGCAGGAGTCGGTCCACGGCCGCGAGCACCGCGTGCTCAACGACCGGCTGGCGGAGCTGGGCTACCCGACCAAGCGGGTCGAGCGCTTCACCCGCTGGGGCCTCGAGACCCGCGAGCGGATCGCGCCCGCCTCGGCCAACCTGGCGGTCACCGCCGCGCTCGAGCACTTCACCGCCACGCTGGCCGAGCTGCTGCTCGACAGCGAGGAGGCCCGGGCGATGTTCGCCGACGACCACATCCGCGACCTGTTCCTGTGGCACGCGCTGGAGGAGTCCGAGCACAAGGCCGTCGCCTTCGACGTCTACAAGGCCGTCGGCGGCAGCGAGCGGCTGCGGGTGTGGACGATGCACGTCATGCGCTTCGGGTTCGTGACGCTGCTGAGCGTCCTGGTGTCGCTGTCGCTCCTCGGCGACCGCGACACCTACCGGCCCGGCCGCCTGCGGGCGAGCTGGCGGCGGTTCCGGCGGTCGCCGCTCGTGCGCCGCGAGCTGTGGGACCGGCTGCGCGACTACACCCGCCGCGACTTCCACCCCGACGACAACGACGCCACCGCCCTGGTCGAGTGGTGGCGGGCCGAGCTCTTCGGCGACGATGGCAGCCTGAACGACCTGCTGACCGCCCCACCCGCCGCCCCACCCGCCGACGCCGACGCCGACGCGTGATCGTGACCGAGACCGAGCACCTCGACGTCCTGGTCGTCGGCGCCGGCCTGTCGGGCATCGGCGCCGGCCACTACCTGCAGGCCGAGTGCCCGTGGGCGTCCTATGCCATCTTCGAGGCCCGCGACGCGATCGGCGGCACCTGGGACCTCTTCCGCTACCCGGGCATCCGCTCCGACTCGGACATGTTCACGCTCGGCTACGCCTTCCGGCCCTGGGACGACGACGCCGCGATCGCGGACGGGGGCTCGATCCTCGACTACATCCGCGGCACCGCGGCCGACGAGGGCATCGATGCCCACATCCGGTTCCGTCACCGCATCGTCCGGGCCGACTGGTCGAGCGCCGAGGCCCTCTGGCACGTGACCGCCGAGCGCACCGACACCGGCGAGCGGAGCGAGCTGACCTGCGGCTTCCTGTTCTCCTGCAGCGGCTACTACCGCTACGACCACGGCTACCTGCCGGAGTTCGCCGGCATGGACGGCTTCGCCGGCACGATCGTCCATCCCCAGTTCTGGCCCGACGACCTCGACTGCGCGGGCAAGAGGGTGGTCGTCATCGGCAGCGGGGCGACCGCGGTGACGCTGGTCCCGGCGCTGGCCGAGACCGCCGCCCACGTCACGATGCTCCAGCGCTCGCCGTCCTACGTGACCGCGCTGCCGGCCAAGGATCCGCTCGCCAACCTCGCCCGGCGCTGGCTGCCGGGTCGCGTCTCGGGGCCGCTGGTCCGCTGGTACAAGGCGCTGACCACCCAGGCGTTCTACCGGCTCAGCCAGTGGCGCCCCGAGCTGGTCCGCCGGCTGCTGCGGCAGGGCGCCCGCCGCCAGCTGCCCGACGGGTTCGACGTCGACACCCACTTCAATCCCCGCTACAACCCGTGGGACCAGCGCCTGTGCCTCGCCCCCAACGGCGACCTGTTCCGGGCGATCAGCGCCGGGTCGGCGTCGGTGGTGACCGACACCGTCGAGCGCTTCACCCCGACCGGGGTGCAGCTGGGATCGGGCGGCGACCTGCGGGCCGACGTCGTCGTCACGGCCACCGGGCTGGAGATGCTGTTCCTCGGCGGCATCGACCTGCTGGTCGACGGCGAGCCGGTCGACGTGCCGAACAGGCTCGCCTACAAGGGGATGATGCTCGAGGGCGTGCCCAACCTGGCGACGGCGTTCGGCTACACCAACGCGTCCTGGACGCTGAAGTGCGACCTCACCTGCCAGTACGTGACCAAGCTGGTCAACCACATGCGGGCGACCGGGCTGCGCCAGTGCACCCCGGTCAACGACGACCCGTCGCTCACGCGCCGGCCGCTGCTCGGGCTGACGTCGGGCTACATCACCCGGGCCCAGCATGCGTTCCCCAAGCAGGGGTCGCGGTTCCCGTGGCAGGTCCACCAGAGCTACCTGCGGGACTACCGGGCGCTACGCCTCCGGGGCATCGAGGACGACGCCATGCGCTTCACCAACCCGGCCCCGGACCGGGCCGAGGTGGCGGCGTCGTAGGGTCAGGCCGACGCGATGTGGGCGCGCAGGAGGGCGACGAAGCCGGCGATCGGCGGCGACGGTGACCGCCGGGTGGCGGTCGACCAGATCCGCCGCTCGGCGCCTGTCTTAGGCGGGCCCGACGAAGTCGGCGATCAGGGCGGCGAGCTCGACGGGCTTGTCGCCCTGGACGCTGTGGCCGGCGCCCTCGACGTGCTCGATCCGGGCGTCCGGCCGGCGCCGGACCAGCTCGGCCTCGTCCTCGTCGGACACCACCGACTGCGGCAGCATCCCCCGCACGAGCATCACCGGCACGGTGAGCCCGGACACGACGTCCCACAGCGAGCCGAAGTCGGGTCGCCCGCGCCCGGCGACGCCGTCGCCCTGGGTCGCCTGCTGCCGGTGGCGGGCGTAGCGCCACACCCAGGTGCCGTCCTCGCGCTGCACGGCGTTGTGGAGGATGCCCCGCCGCAGCGACGACTCCGATCGGGTGGGGTTGAAGGCGACGGTCCGGGCCAGCAGGTCCTCGAAGCTGTCGAAGCTCTCGGGCCCGTTGACGAAGGCGATGATCTGGCTTGCCTTGTGCTCGTCCACCCCGGGGGTGATGTCGACCAGCACCAGCCGGCGCACCAGGTCGGGGGCGTGGGAGGCGAGGGCCAGGCTGGTGGCGCCGCCGAGCGACATGCCGACGACCGCCCGGGCGTCGGGGGCGAGTGCCCGGATGGCGACGGCCACGTCGAGCGCGTTGCTGACGGGGTCGAGGGCACCGTCGTGGCCGCCGTCCGAGTGGCCGTGCCCGGGCAGGTCGAGGGCGACCAGCGGGCGGTCGAGCGCCATCGCCACGGTGTCCCAGGTGTGGGCGTTCTGGGCGCCGCCGTGGAGCAGGACGATCTCGGGCGGAGCGTCGCCCCACACCAGCGCGCTGAGCCGGCGGCCGGCCTCGATCTCGACGGACTCGCGGCGGACGGTGGGCGCCCCGTCGTAGGGCAGGCCGAACTCCTCGGCGTTCTCGTGGAACAGCGAGAACTCGTCGTAGGGGATCCGCTCGGTGGCCATCGGCCCAGCATCGCACCCCGGAAACGCAGGTGCCGGGGGATCGGCTCGGGTGTCACCCGGCGCCTCTACGATGGGTCCGGCCATGGCCGCTCCCGACGCACCGCCCACCCCCGAGGCCGAGGCCGACCGCGAGGCCCGCGAGCCCGCCCACGACCTGCTCGGCGGCCTCAACCCGGTGCAGCGCGACGCGGTCACGCACCCGTCCGGCCCGCTGCTGGTGGTGGCCGGCGCGGGGTCGGGCAAGACCCGGGTGCTGACGCACCGCATCGCCCACCTGATCCGCAACGAGGGCGTGAGCCCCTTCGAGATCCTGGCGATCACGTTCACCAACAAGGCCGCCGACGAGATGAAGTCGCGGGTGGCGGCCCTGGTCGGTCCGGTGGCGCAGAAGATGTGGGTGTCGACGTTCCACTCGGCCTGCGTGCGCATGCTCCGGCGGGACGCCGACCAGATCGGCTTCCCCCGCCAGTTCACGATCTACGACCAGGCCGACGCCGTGCGGCTGACCGGGTACGTCATCCGCGACCTGGGCCTCGACACCAAGCGCTTCCCGCCCCGGTCGGTGCACGCGTCGATCAGCGCGGCCAAGAACGACGGTGTCGACGTCGAGGCCTACGCCCAGCGGGCGGGCAACCTGTTCGAGCGCAAGATCGCGGACGTGTTCCGCGAATACCAGGACCGCCTGCTGCGGGCCGGGTCGATGGACTTCGACGACCTGCTGGTCAACGCCCTGCGGCTGCTGCGGGAGCACCCGGCGGTCCTGCAGCACTACCAGCGCCGGTTCCGCCACATCCTGGTCGACGAGTACCAGGACACGAACAAGGTGCAGAACGACCTGGTCCTGCTGCTGGCGGCCGACCACCGCAACGTGTGCGTCGTCGGTGACCAGGACCAGTCGATCTATGCCTTTCGCGGCGCCGACATGCGCAACATCGTCGAGTTCGAGGACGCTTTCCCCGACACCACCGTCGTGCTGCTGGAGCAGAACTACCGCTCGACCCAGACGATCCTCGACGCCGCCAACGCGGTCATCGCCAACAACGTCAGCCGCAAGCCCAAGGAGCTGTGGACCGAGCACGGCCTCGGCGACTCGATCGTCCGCTACCACGCCGACGACGAGGTCGACGAGGCCGGGTGGATCACCCGGGAGATCTCCCGCCTGCACGACACGTCCGAGGTGGAGAGCGCCGACGGCGACCGGCTGCGGTGGGGCGACGTGGCCGTCTTCTACCGCACCAACGCGCAGAGCCGGGTGCTGGAAGAGCAGCTCATGCGGGCCGACATCCCCTACAAGGTGGTCGGCGGCACGCGGTTCTACGACCGCAGGGAGATCAAGGACGCGATCGCCTACCTGCGGGCGGTGGTCAACCCGATCGACGAGGTGTCGCTCAAGCGGGTCATCAACGAGCCCAAGCGGGGCGTGGGCGACACGTCGATCGGCAAGGTCGACGCCTACGCGACGGCGCACGGCGTGTCGTTCGTCGAGGGCCTGCGCCGGGCCGAGGACGCCGGGGTCGGCGGCCGGGCGCTGCGGGGCATCGCGGAGTTCCTCGACCTGCTGGAGGAGGTCGCCGACCTGGCGATGGGCAGCCCGGGGCCGCTGCTGACCCAGCTGCTCGAGCGGTCGGGGTATCTCGACCATTTGGAGGCCGAGCGCACGATCGAGGCCGAGGGCCGCCTGGAGAACCTCGCCGAGCTGGTGGGCGCGGCGGGCGAGGCCGAGACGGTGGCCGAGTTCCTGGAGCAGATCAGCCTGGTCAGCGACGTCGACGAGATGGACGACGACACGACGTCGGTGGTCCTGATGACCCTGCACTCGGCCAAGGGGCTGGAGTTCCCGGTCGTGTTCGTCATCGGCCTGGAAGATGGCGTCTTCCCCCACCTGCGCTCGCTCACCGAGCCGGACCAGTTGGAGGAGGAGCGCCGGCTGGCGTACGTGGGGATCACCCGCGCCCGCCGCCGGCTGTACCTCAGCCACGCCTGGAGCCGCACGCTGTTCGGGGGCACGCAGTACAACCCGCCGAGCCGGTTCCTGGACGAGATCCCGGCGGGTCTGGTCAAGGACGTCGAGGGTCACCGCCGCGCCAGCAGGGGCGGCCGCGTCTACGGCGGCGGAGGCTGGCGCCCGGGGGACGGGTCGCTGCGCGTCGCGGCCGGCCGGGACAGGATCGTCGACGGGGCGATCGAGAGCGCCTCCCGCAAGCCCACCCGCAGCGGCGCCGACGCCCTCGGCCTGAAGATCGGCGACGACGTCCGCCACAACGTCTTCGGCGAGGGCGTGATCCTGGACATGAGCGGTGGCGGCGACAAGACCGAGGCCCTGGTGCGCTTCCGTGACGTGGGCGAGAAGCGCCTGCTGCTCTCGTGGGCCCCGCTGGAGAAGCTGTAGCCGGCGTCTCGGGTGGGGGGTCGAGGTTTGCAATCCCGTGACGGTATGGTCCGACGGTGAACGTCGGACCCTTCAGGGCGGTCTGAAGGCTGGCGCGCCGCCATTAGCGTGTGCCGACCCAGGCGGAGGAGCCCCACCCGTGTTCAGTCGACGTCGACGCCCACCCCGACACGCAGCCGGCTACGCCGCGGCCGCGACCACGCCCCCGGGCGAGGGCGAGACACCGACGCCGAGCGGGCCCGCACCCGCGCCCACCGCCGACCCTGCGCCCGAGCCGGCCGCCGCCGCCGAGGCTGAGCCCACGCCGGCCGCCGCCGAGCCCGAACCCCGCCGCCGCTGAGCCGAGCCTTCCGCTTCCGCGGAGCCTGAGCCCGCCCCGGCCGCTGAGCCCGAGCCTGAGCCCGAACCGGCCGCCGCCGAGTCCGAGCCGGACGCTGAGTCCGAGCCGGCCGCCGCTGATCCTGAGCCCGCGCCCGAGCCGGCCGCCGTCCCCGAGCCGGCCGCCGTCCCCGAGCGGGCCGCCGCCACCCCCGAGACGGCCGCCGCGGAGCCTGAGCCCACCCCGGCCGCCGAGCCCGAGCCTGAGCCCGAACCCGCCGGCCGAGCCGCCCCAGAGCCGCCGGCTGCAGAGCCCGAGCCGGCCGCCGCCACGGAACCCATCGCGGTTCCCGCCGTTCTGGCGTCAGAAGTGGTTGGTAACCAACCATTTCTGACGCCAGAACGGTCTCCGCGGACCGGGTCCGGGCGGCGGCGGGGTGCTCGGGTGGCGGTCGGGGTCGGGTTGGCGGTCGCCGTGCTCGCCGCCGCGGCCGCAGCCGGTGTCGCGGTCGGGAGAGACGGCGATACGACCTCCGCCGGGGGCGACCCCGCGCCGGCGAGCGAGCGCCCCGCCACCACCGCACCCACCACGACCCTGCCGCCGACGACCACCACCACGGTGCCGCCCACCACGACCACCGTGCCGCCCACCACGACAACCGTGCCGCCCACCACCGCCAGCACCGTGCCTCCCGATGCGGCCGCCGACGGCACCCTGAGGCTGGACGAGGAGGGCGACGCCGTCCTCTCCCTGCAGCAACGGCTAGCCGACCTCGGTTACTGGATGGGCGGCGGCGATCCCGACGGACACTACGGCCAGCTCACCCGGCAGGCCGTCATGGCGTTCCAGAAGGTCGAGGGCCTCGGTCGGGACGGGGTCGCCGGGCCCGTCACGCAGGGCCGGCTCGCCGGAGCCTCCCGGCCGACGCCCCGGGGTGGCGGCGACGGGCTCGAGATCGATCTCGACCGGCAGGTGCTGTTCGTCGTGCAGGGTGGGCAGGTGCTCTACGCGATCAACACCTCCACCGGTAGCGGCGAGGCCTACACAAGCTCGACCGGCGGTCGGGCCGTCGCGGCCACGCCGGCCGGCCAGTTCACGATCAACCGGCAGATCGACGGCCTGCGCGAGGCGCCGCTCGGCACGCTCTATCGGCCCAAGTACTTCAACGGCGGCATCGCCGTCCACGGGTCCGGCAGCATCCCGGCCCAGCCGGCATCCCACGGCTGCGCCCGGGTGACCAACGCGGCCATGGACATGCTGTGGTCCAGCGGGTACGCCGAGATCGGGACCTCGGTGCTGGTCTACTGATCGAGGGGCGGGTCAGGCCGCGATCCGGCCCGACAGGACCACCAGCCCGGACGATGCCGGGTCCACGTCCTCGGTCTCCAGCGTCACGTTGAGCGTCGGGTAGCGGTCGGTCTCGACGCCCGACCACAGGTAGATCCAGCCGTCGCCGCCCCGCATGTGGAACGTCCCGACCGTCACCGCCCCCGACGAGCCGGACACCCACGCCTGGTAGTACGTCCCCGGGTCGGCCGGCGGCAGCCCCACGACGTCGAGCTTGATCGACACGCCGGCCGACAGGTCGTCGACCGTCGCCCTGGCCGATGCGTCCGGGACCAGCGGCGTGCCGGCGATCGCGAACTCGGTGCCCGTCGGGTGGTCCTCGTCGCGCCGGACCACGAGGACGCCGACCGCCCCCACGAGCACGATCAGCGCCGCCGCGGCGGCGAGGAGCGGCACCGGCACCCGACCGCCGGCCCAGCGGCGGCGGCCGTCCGGCGGGGCCTGCGAGGCGTGCGCGGGCCGGGACGACACCCGCCCGGCCGGCGGCGGCTGTGGCGACGACGGGCCCGGGCCCGCGCCAGGACCCACGCCTGCGCCCACCGGAACCGGCTCGCCCGGCGGTTGGCTGCCGACGTCGGCCGGCAGGTCGGCCAGGTCCTCCGCGGTGCCGTCGGCCATCGCCACCTCTCGGCGAATGGTCGCCAGCAACGCGTCCGCGCCGCCCGGATCGGGCTCGACCCACATGATCTCGGCGCCCAGCAGCTCGCGCACCTCCTCGGCGGGGCGGAGCGCGCCGGCGCCGAGCCCGGGTGAGGGGGTGGGCCCCGGATTCGAGGAACTGGGAGAGCTCGTCCTCGTTCACGTCCGTACTACCTGTCGGTTGCCAACTGTCTTCTCTGCCCAATACGGAGCGGAGCCCCATCCGGTTCGCGCCCCGACGATCGTCACTGATCCGTCACCCTCGCGACATGACCGAGCAACGAGGCGAGGCGCCGGTGGGCCCGGGCCGAACGCGACTTCACCGTGCCGACCGGCACGCCGAGCTTGGCGGCGATCTCGCGGTGCGACAATCCGACCAGGTGGGCGAGCCGCACGACGTCGCGTTCGTCGGCGGGCAGCTTCTCGACCGCGGTCCGCACCTCCCACGCCTCCCACGTCCGGGCGAACGACAGGGGCTCGGCCGCCGTCTCGAGGTCGGCCGCGGGCTGGGGAACCGGCGCCCGGCTCTCGCGCCGGTGCACGTCGATGGCGGCCCGCCGGGCGATCGCGTACATCCACGGCGTCAGCTCCCGCGCGGGGTCGAACGTTCCCGCACCCCGCCACGCCTTGAGCATCGTGGTCTGCACGACCTCGTCGGCCAGGTCGCGCCGGCCCAGCGCGCTCATCGCCAGCGTGAGCACGGGGCGCGCGAAGCGCTCGTAGACCGCCTTGACCGCCTGGTCGTCCCCGGCGGCGAAGCGAGCCATGAGCTCGGCGTCGTCGGACCACATGCAGGGTCAATATTGGCGCGTCCGAGCGAGGTTGTGGTCACCGGCGGGCGATTCGTGCGGAAATCGCGAACCGCGCCGACGGCGCCGTGCGTACTGGCGCGCGAACACATCTGGTTTCCGAGGAGATTTCTGTGCGTATCAAGTTGGCCACTTTCGGAGTCGCGCTCGTGCTCCTCCTCGCCGCGTGCGGCTCGGACAGCAACGACAACTCGTCCACCTCCGGGGACAACGGCAGCAGCGAGACGACGGAGGCGTCCAACGCCGAAGACAGCAACGCCGTCGTCAAGTCCGCCGACACCGATCTCGGCGAGGTGCTCGTCACGTCGGACGGCATGACCGTCTACGGCTTCACCGCCGACATGAACGGCACCTCGAGCTGCACCGACGCCTGCGCCCAGAACTGGCCGCCGGTCACCGTCGACAGCTCGTCGCTTCCCGCCGGCCTGGACGACGCCATCTTCAGCGTGATCACCCGGCCCGATGGCAGCTACCAGGTCGCCGCCAAGAACCAGCCGCTCTACACGTTCGCCATGGACGAGGCCCCCGGCGACACCAACGGCCAGGGCGTCATCAACGCCTGGTGGGTCGTCAAGCCGGACGGCTCGCTGGACATGACGATGCCGGGCGCCGCCGGCGCCGGCAACAGCGGCGGTGGTTCCGCCACGACGGCCTCGGACAGCCCCTACGGGTACTAGCGGTCACTAGTTCTCCATCGCCCCCCCAGCGACCATCGGGGGTTGCCGGCTCCGACACCCGGCGACCCCCGATCGGGGGCGGGGTGGGCCTCCCCCAAATGCGACCCGGGTGTCAGTTGGTGGTCGAGGTGGCGCGGTCGGCGGCGTTGAGGTCGACGTCGAGCTTCCCGTCCCGCACCGTGACCGGGTACTGCGGCAGGTCGCCGCCGTCGGGTGGGAACTCGCGGCCGTCGCACTCGTCGGACACCTCGCGCGAGGCATCGAGCAGGCGGAAGGGCTCGTCCCGGTCGCGGGACTGGATGGTGCACGCCCGCGACACGCCCGCGGGCCGGGCCGCCAGTGCGATCCAGCCGGTCGCCGGGTCGTCGCCGAGGTGCTGGAGCACGATGTCCCGGTCGCCGCCGGCCGTGTCCGCATACAGGATCGGGCCGTCCTCGGCGATGCGCTCGGCCGCGTCCTCGGCGTCCTGCTGCGAGAACGTCTCGCTGCCCAGGTTCACCTGGACCTTGCCCCGGCTCGCCAGGTTGGCCACCGCGAACGCCAGTCCGAGGGCGACGACGACGCCGGCCCCGGCCACGGCCAGCGCACGCCCGGCGTGGCTGCGGCTCTGGGCGACAGGGCTCACGGCGCAGACTTGGGAGGGGTCGGCAGCACGCCCGTAGTATCGCCAACCGGCGCCGTCCCCCAGAAAATCGGCGCGTCCACCCACGACAGGGAGCCCCGCCCTTGGACCTCTACGAATACCAAGGCAAGCAGTTCTTCGCCCGCTACGGGATCCCCGTCAGCCCGGGCGAGGCGGTCACGACCGTCGACGACGCGGTCGCCGCCGCCGAGCGGATCGGCTACCCGGTCGTGGTCAAGGCGCAGGTCCAGGTGGGCGGGCGCGGCAAGGCGGGCGGCATCAAGCTCGCCGCCGACGCCGACGAGGTGCGGATCCACGCCGGCAACATCCTCGGCATGGACATCAAGGGCCACACGGTCGAGACGGTGTGGATCGAGCTGGCCTCGGACATCGCCGAGGAGTACTACGCCAGCTTCACCCTCGACCGCTCGGCCAAGAAGCACCTGGGCATGCTGTCCGCCCAGGGCGGCGTCGAGATCGAGGCCGTGGCCGCGGAGAGCCCCGACGCGATCGCCAAGATCTGGATCGACCCGGTCGACGGCCTGACCGACGAGGCCGCCCGGGCCTGGGTCGCCGCCGCCGAGCTCAACCCCGCGGCGACCGACGGGGCGGTCGCGATCCTCCTCGCCCTCTACCGGGCCTACGTCGAGGGCGACGCCGACCTGGTCGAGATCAACCCCCTGATCCTCAAACCGAGCGGCGAGGTCCACGCGCTCGACGCCAAGGTCACGCTCGACAACAACTCGCTGTTCCGCCACGCGGACTACGAGGCGTACGAGGCCACGCAGGTGCGTGACGAGCGCGAGCAGGCGGCCCACGAGCGGGGCCTGCAGTACGTCGGGCTCGACGGGTTCGTGGGCGTCATCGCCAACGGCGCGGGTCTGGCCATGTCGACCGTCGACATCGTCAACCAGGTCGGCGGCGAGCCGGCCAACTTCCTCGACATCGGCGGCGGCGCCTCCGCCGAGGTCATGGCGGGCGCCCTGGAGGTCATCAACAACGACCCCAAGGTGCGGTCGATCTTCATCAACATCTTCGGCGGCATCACCAAGGGCGAGGAGGTGGCCAACGGCATCGTCAGCGCCCTCGGGCGGGTCGACATCGACGTGCCGATCGTCATCCGCCTCGACGGGACCAACGCCGACCTCGGCCGCGAGATCCTCGAGCCGCACCTGTCCGAGACGCTCCAGATGCAGCCGACCATGCTCGACGCGGCCCGGGCCGTCGTCGCGCTGGCCGGGAAGTGAGGTCGTAGGTCATGGCGATTTTCGTCGACGAGACCACCAAGGTCGTCTACCAGGGCCTCACCGGGAGCCAGGGCCGGTTCTACGGGCTGCTCAACCGCGACTACGGCACCCAGGTCGTGGCCGGCACCAATCCCCGCAAGGCCGGCACCGACGTGGACGGCATCCCGGTGTTCGCGACGGTGGCCGAGGCGGTCGACGCCACCGGCGCGACCGCCAGCTGCATCTTCATCCCCGCGCCCGGCGTGCGTGACGCGGTGCTGGAGGCGGCCGAGGGCGGCGTCACGTTCGTCGTGTGCATCACCGAGGGCGTGCCCGCGCAGGACGAGGCCTGGTTCTTCAACAAGCTGCGGCGGGACTTCCCCGGCGTCCAGCTGCTCGGGCCCAACTGCCCGGGGATCATCAGCCCGGGCAAGGCCAACATCGGCATCACCGCCGGCCACATCGCCAAGGCGCCGGTGCCGGGCGAGACGACGGTCGGCATCGTCAGCCGGTCCGGCACGCTGACGTACCAGGCGCTGTACGAGCTGAAGCTCAACGACATCGGCGTGTCGACATGCGTCGGCATCGGCGGCGACCCCGTGCCGGGGACGTCCTTCATCGACTGCCTGGAGGCGTTCGAGGCCGACCCCGACACGCACGCGGTGATGATGATCGGCGAGATCGGCGGTTCGGCCGAGGAGGAGGCCGCCGAGTTCATCGCGGCCAAGATGTCCAAGCCGGTGGTGAGCTACATCGCCGGGGTCACCGCGCCGGCGGGCAAGAAGATGGGCCACGCCGGGGCGATCGTGTCCGGGGGCAAGGGTACGGCCCAGGCGAAGATGGAGGCCCTGCGCGAGGCCGGCGCCAAGGTCGGGCTCAACCCGACCGAGGCCGGCCAGCTCATGGTCGAGGTGGTCCGGGAGCTGTAGGTCTGCTCGACGCGGCGAGGCCCCGCCGGGTGGCGGGGCCTCGTGCGTTGTGGATCGGTCCGACCGGGTGGGTCAGAACGACGTGCCGCCGGGAGGCGGCGGGGGCGGCGCAGCGCCGCCCGGGTAGCCGGGGGCCCCGCCACCGCTGGTGACCGGCTCAGGCTCCTTGCTCTTCAGGAACCCGCCGACCGCCAGGCCGATGGCCGCGAGCAGGGCGATGAACAGCCCGAACATGCGGTCCAGCTTGAAGTCGTCGCTGAACGGGATCTCGACGTCGGACGGGATGAGCGTGCGCAGCAGGACGAGCACGGCGATCGCCGCGCCGGCGATGAGGAACACCTGGCCCCACGGGAGCGGGAGCTTCGGGAGCGCGGTGGTCGTGAACCGGGTGAGCACGATCACGGTGACCATGCCGGCCGCCAGCAGGAGCGGGATCCATCCCGTCAGGAGGTAGCTGGCCCCGCTGTCGCTGCCGATGTCGTCCACCCCGTACCAGGGCAGGAAGAAGGCAATCAGGAATACGGCCGCCGAGATGCCGACGACCCTGTCCGCCGTAGTGAGCTTGTTGATGTCCATGCGGTCTCCGCCTCGTAAGTGAATGAAGACGTGGTCAAACACCGGGACGGTCGCTCGGCGGGAGGGGCATCGGCGGCGGTGACCCCGACCGCTACCATCGCTCCGATGCCCTCGCCTCGGATTGCCGTGCTCGTCTCGGGTAGCGGCACCCTACTGCACGCCATCCTGGGTGCGGGTGTCACCCCGGTCGTGGTGGCCGCCGACCGGCCGTGCCCGGCACTGGCGATCGCCACCGAGCACGGCGTGCCCGCCGAACTGGTCGAACGCACCGAGTGGGGCCGCTCGTTCGACCGGGTCGCCTACGGAGAGCGACTGGTCAAGGTCCTCCAGTCGTACGGCGTGGACGTCGTCGCGATGGCCGGGTTCGGCACGATCGTGCCCGGCCTGACCGACGCCTTCCCCGGCCGGGTGCTCAACACCCACCCGGCGCTGCTGCCCGCGTTCAAGGGCTGGCACGCAGTGCGCGACGCCCTCGACGCCGGGGTCAAGGTCACCGGCATGACCGTGCACATCGCCACCGGCGAGGTCGACGAGGGGCCGATCCTGGCCCAGGAGGCCGTGCCGGTGCTCCCCGGCGACACCGAGGAGACCCTGCACGAGCGCATCAAGCAGGTCGAGCGCCGCCTGTACCCCGAGACGATCCGACGCTTCATCGAGGAGATCCCGTGAGGGCCCTGCTCTCCGTGTACGACAAGACCGGCATCGTCGACCTGGCCCGCGAGCTGGCCGACCTCGGGTGCGACCTGGTGTCGTCGGGCGGGACGGCCGCGGCGCTGCGCGAGGCCGGCCTGACCGTGACCGACGTGGCCGACCTGACGGGCTTCCCGCCGATCCTCGGGCACCGGGTGGTGACGCTGCACCCCAAGGTCCACGGCGGCCTGCTCGCCGACCCGTCCGACCCGGCGCATGCCGCCGACATGGCGGAGCACGGCATCGCGTCGTTCGACCTGGTGGTGTCGAACCTGTACCCGTTCGGCCTCGACCCGGCGGAGTTCGCCCACGGGGGCACGAGCCCCGAGGACGTGATCGACATCGGCGGGCCGGCGATGATCCGGGCGGCGGCCAAGAACCACGCGGTGGTCGGCGTGCTCACCGACCCGGCCGACTACCCGGCGGTGCTGGAGGAGCTGCGGACCGAGGGCCGGCTCAGCGCCGCCACCCGGCGCCGGCTGGCCCGGACTGCGTTCGCCCGCACGGCGGCGTACGACGCCGCGGTCGTCACCTGGTTCGACCGGGCGGGGCAGCCCACCGACGGGCAGCCGGCGGAGGAGCAGCAGCCGGCCGAGCTGCCGCCGTCGCTCCACCTGGCGTACCGGCGTGAGCCGCTGACCCTGCGTTACGGCGAGAACCCCCACCAGCGGGCGGCGCTCTACCGGGCGACCGGAACCGGCGGGCACGAGCCGTGGTGGGCTTCGCTGACCCAGCACGGGGGCATGACGCTCAGCTACCTGAACCTGTACGACGCCGATGCGGCGTGGCTGCTGGTCCACGACCTGGCGGCCCGGTTCGGGCGGCCGGCCGCGGCGATCATCAAGCACGCCAACCCCTGCGGCGCGGCGGTGGCCGACACGCTGGCCGACGCCTACCAGCGGGCGTTCGAGTGCGACGAGCGCTCGGCGTTCGGCGGCATCGT
The DNA here is from genome assembly GCA_963830865.1 of uncultured Acidimicrobiales bacterium. Taxonomy (GTDB): domain Bacteria; phylum Actinomycetota; class Acidimicrobiia; order Acidimicrobiales; family VFJN01; genus ZC4RG19. The sequence continues at coordinate 109,114 of CAWHNU010000011.1, forward strand.
GGCGCTCAGCCAGCCGGTCGACGAGGCGACGGTCGAGCGCATGGTGGCGGCGGCCCAGGCCGACGTCGTCATCGCCCCCGGCTACGCCCCCGGCACGATCGAGGCGCTCGCGGCCCGGCGCAAGAACACCCGGGTGCTGGAGGCGCCCGCCCCGGTGCGGGACGCCTGGCACCTCCGCCCGATCACCGGCGGCCTGCTGCTGCAGGAACAGCACCGCTTCGTCGCCGACCGCGCCGACTGGCGGGTCGTGACCCAGCGCCGGCCGACCGACGCCGAGCTGGACGACGCCGACATGGCGTGGCGGGTGTGCGGCTGGGTCAAGTCCAACGCCATCGTGCTGGCCAAGGACGGCGTGGCCTGGGGCATCGGCGCCGGCCAGCAGAACCGGGTCGAGTCCGGCGAGCTGGCGACGGCCAAGGCGGCCGGCCGGGCGGCGGGCGGCGCATGCGCGAGCGACGCGTTCTACCCATTCCCGGACGGCATCGAGGCGGCCGCGGCGTCGGGCGCGGCGGTGATCATCCAGCCGGGCGGCAGCCGGGGCGACGCCGACAACATCGCCCGGGCCGACGAGCTGGGCGTGGCGATGGTGTTCACCGGGGAGCGACACTTCCTGCACTAGACGGCGACAACGCGTTTCTGCGGGATCGGTCGCTATAGCGACCGATCCCGCGTAGAAAACGATGGAGCGACGTCGGATACGACGGAAAGCGCTGGATCACGGTCGGCCCCCCCGACCAGCCCGGCACGTCGATCGTCCTGTACCCGCCAGGCGCCGATCCCGGCATCACCGACGATGAGCGCCGCACCATCCTCGAGATGATGGCCAAGGGCACGTACGGCATCATCACGCTGGCCACCAAGGACCTCGACGGCACCTTCGAGCGGCTGCAGGCGAGCGACGCCGAGGTCGTCCAGGAGCCGACCGAGCAGCCGTACGGGATTCGCGACTGCGCCTTCCGCGACCCCGCGGGCAACATGGTCCGCATCAACGACCTCCGCTGAGCTTCCCGGCGGTCGCGACCCAGGAGCGGGGTGAACATGGCCACGACGACGGACACACAGTCGCCGGCGCGGCACGTTGCCGACAGCCACGATCTGATCCGCGTGCACGGCGCGGCGTGAACAACCTCAAGGATCTCAGCGTCGAGATCCCGAAGCGCCGGCTGACGGTGTTCACCGGCGTGTCCGGCTCGGGCAAGAGCTCGCTGGTGTTCGGCACGATCGCCGCGGAGTCGCAGCGGATGATCAACGAGACCTACAGCGCGTTCGTGCAGGGCTTCATGCCGACGGCGGCGCGGCCCGACGTCGACGTGCTCGAGGGGCTGACGACCGCGATCATCGTCGACCAGGAGCGGATGGGCGCCGACCCCCGCTCCACGGTCGGCACCGCCACCGACGCCAACGCGATGCTGCGCATCCTGTTCAGCCGGCTCGGGCATCCCTACATCGGCTCGCCCAACGCGTTCTCCTTCAACGTCCCGACGGTCCGGGCGAGCGGTGCGATCACGGTCGAACGCGGCAACAGCAAGGCCGTGCGAAAGACCTTCACCCGCGCCGGCGGCATGTGTCCCCGCTGCGAGGGGCGGGGCTCGGTCACCGACTTCGACCTGACTGCGCTGTACGACGACAGCCTCTCGCTCAACGAGGGTGCCCTCACGATCCCCGGCTACAGCATGGACGGCTGGTACGGCCGCATCTTCCGCGGCTGCGGCTTCTTCGACCCCGACAAGCCGATCCGTGAGTACACCAAGGCCGAGCTCGACGACCTGCTCCACAAGGAGCCGACCAAGATCAAGGTCGACGGCATCAACCTGACGTACGCGGGTCTGATCCCGACGATCCAGAGGTCGTTCCTGTCCAAGGACGTCGACGCGCTGCAGCCGCACATCCGGGCGTTCGTGGAGCGGGCGGTGACCTTCACCGCCTGCCCCGAGTGCGGTGGCACCCGGCTCAGCGAGGCGGCCCGGTCGTCGAGGATCGACGGGATGAACATCGCCGATGCCTGCGCGATGCAGATCAGCGACCTCGCCGACTGGGTGCGGGGGCTGGACGAGCCGTCCGTCGGGCCGCTGCTGGCGTCGCTGCAGCAGACCCTCGACTCGTTCGTCGAGATCGGGCTCGGCTACCTCAGCCTCGACCGCACGTCGGGCACGCTGTCGGGCGGCGAGGCGCAGCGCACGAAGATGATCCGTCACCTCGGGTCCTCGCTCACCGACGTCACCTACGTCTTCGACGAGCCGACGATCGGGATGCACCCCCACGACATCCGGCGGATGAACGACCTGCTGCTGCAGCTGCGCGACAAGGGCAACACCGTGCTGGTCGTGGAGCACAAGCCGGAGGCGATCGCGATCGCCGAGCACGTCGTCGACCTCGGCCCGGGTGCCGGCATCGACGGTGGCGCAGTGATGTTCGAGGGCACCGTCGAGGGGCTGCGGGCCAGCGGCACGGTCACCGGGCGGCACCTGGACGACCGGGCCTCCCTGAAGCCGTCGGTGCGGACGCCGTCGGGCGCGCTGGAGGTGCGCGGCGCCAGCACGAACAACCTGCAGGACGTCGACGTCGACATCCCGCTCGGCGTGCTGGTGGTGGTGACCGGCGTGGCCGGGTCGGGCAAGAGCTCACTGATCCGCGGCTCGGTGTCGGGCCGGGACGGGGTGGTGTCGGTCGACCAGGCCGCGATCAAGGGCTCGCGGCGCAGCAACCCGGCGACCTACACCGGAGCGCTCGACCCGATCCGCAAGGCGTTCGCGAAGGCCAACGGCGTGAAGCCGGCGCTGTTCAGCGCCAACTCCGAGGGCGCCTGCCCGACGTGCAACGGCGCCGGGGTGATCTACACCGACCTGGCGATGATGGCCGGCGTCACCTCGATCTGCGAGGACTGCGAGGGGAAGCGGTTCGAGGCATCCGTGCTCGACTACCACCTCGGCGGCCGCGACATCAGCGAGGTGCTCGCGATGTCGGTGGCCGGGGCCGAGGAGTTCTTCGGCGCCGGTGAGGCGCGCACGCCGGCCGCGCACAAGATCCTCGGCCGGCTCGCCGACGTCGGGCTCGGCTACCTCCGCCTCGGCCAGCCGCTCACCACGCTGTCCGGCGGCGAGCGGCAGCGGCTCAAGCTGGCCGCCCAGATGGCCGAGAAGGGCGACGTCTACATCCTCGACGAGCCGACCACCGGCCTCCACCTCGCCGACATCAAGCAGCTGCTCGGCCTGCTCGACCGGCTCGTCGACGCCGGCAGGTCGGTCATCGTCATCGAGCACCACCAGGCGGTCATGGCGCACGCCGACTGGATCGTCGACCTCGGCCCCGGCGCCGGCCACGACGGCGGCCGGATCGTGTTCGAGGGCACACCCGCCGACCTCGTCGCCGGCCGATCCACCCTCACCGGCGAGTACCTCGCGGCCTACGTCGGCGCAGCTGGCTAGGTCAGGACCAGGGGTCGACCCTGGGTGACCACGATCGTGTGCTCGAACTGGGCCGCGAGGCTGCCGTCGGGCGTCCGCAGGGTCCAGCCGTCGGCCGGGTCGGTCAGCGCCACCGTGGCGCCGGTGGACAGGAACGGCTCGACCGCCAGCACCAGGCCCTCCCACAGCACCGTGCGGTCGCTCGGGTCCTCGACGCCCGGGACGCTCGGCGGCTCGTGCAGGAACCCGCCGACGCCGTGCCCGGACAGGTTGGCGATCACCGTGAACCCCCGCCGGCGGGCGCAGCGCTGCACCGCGCGGCCGATGTGGCGCAGCGGGCGTCCCGCCCGGGCGGCGGCCATGGCGTCGCGCTGGGCCTCGCGGGCGGCGCGCCACGCAGCCGGGCCGCCTCGGGCGCCACGTCCCCCACGCCCGTGCTGGCGCCGGTGTCGGCCCAGTAGCCGTCCAGCTCGGCCGACACGTCGACGTTCACCAGGTCGCCGGCCCGCAGCACCCGGGTCGGCGACGGGATGCCGTGCGCGGCCTCGTCGTTCACGCTGACGCAGGTCGCCGCCGGGAAGCCGACGGCGAGCTGGGGCGCCGAGCGGGCACCGTGGGCGCCGCAGCACCGCCCGGCCGACCGCGTCCAGGTCAGCCGTCGTCACGCCGGGGGCCGCGGCCGCGAGCATCGCGTCCCGGGCCTCGGCCACCGCCTGCCCCGCCCGGGCGAGGCCGGCCAGGTCGTCGTCACCGTCGATCGTCATGGCCCCCACGCTACGTGCGCGACACTGCATCCGATGACCGCGCACCTGCTCGCCGGGGCCCCCGTCGCCGAGGCCGTGCTGGCCGACGTCACCAAGCGGGTGGCGGCGCTGGCCGACCGGGGCAAGACGGTGGGGCTCGGGACGATCCTCGTCGGCGACGACGCGCCGTCCGCCTCCTACGTCCGGATCAAGCACGAGGCCTGTGCGCAGGTCGGCATGCTCAGCCAGCACATCGGCGTGCCCGGCGACGCCACCCAGGCCGACCTGCTCGGCGCGGTCGAGCAGTTCAACGCCGATCCCGCCGTCGACGGTTTCCTCATCCAGCACCCGGTGCCGTCCGGGTTCGACTTCAACGAGGCCCTGCTGGCGATGGATCCCGGCAAGGACGCCGACGGCCTCCACCCCGCCAGCCTGGGCAAGCTCGTGCTCCAGGAGGCCGGGCCGATCCCGGCGACCCCGGCCGGGATCCGCGAGATGCTGATCCACTACGGCATCGACATCGGCGGCCGCCACGTCGTGGTGGTCGGGCGGGGGCCGACGCTCGGCCGCCCGCTCGCCCTGCTGCTCACGCTCAAGCAGCCGGGCGCCAACGCGGCCGTGACCGTCGTCCACACCGGCGTCGCCGACCTGGGCGCCTATACCCGCGAGGCCGACGTCGTCATCGCCGCCGCCGGCGTCCCCTCGATCGTGACGCCTGACATGGTGCGGCCGGGCGCGGTCGTGGTCAGCGGCGGGGTCAGCTTCGAGGGACGCCGGGTCATCCCCGACGTGGACGAGTCGGTCGGCGAGGTCGCCGGCTGGATCACCCCCCGCCTCGGCGGCGTCGGGCCCACCACGGTGGCCATGCTGCTCCGGAATACCGTGGAGATCGCCGAGCGCCGCCTGGGGTAAGCTCGCTGCGCTCGGGCCGACATGGGTGATGCTGGATGCATCCGGCCCGGTGACGACATCCGACGTCATCAGGGAGCTGACCCATGACCACCGCGCCTCGGCCCGGCGACAAGATCGCCGACTTCCTGGCCGCCGGCCCCACGCTGAGCTTCGAGTTCTTCCCGCCCAAGAACGACGAGGCCGAACGCCAGCTGGAAAAGACCATCCACGAGCTGGCCCCGCTGCGCCCGTCCTTCGTGTCGGTCACCTACGGAGCGGGTGGCTCGACCCGCGACCGCACCCGCGACATCGTCATCGACGTCAACCGCACGCAGCCGTTCCCGGCCATGCCCCACCTGACCTGCGTCGGGCCACACGCGGGCCCAGGTGGCGGCTCTGCTGGACGAGTACGCGGGCGCCGGGATCCACAACATCCTCGCCCTCGCCGGCGACCCGCCCGCCGACGGCAGCGACCCGGGGGGCGACTACACCTACGCCCTCGAGCTGGTCGAGCAGGTGCGGCAGCACGCCGGCGAGTTCTCCGTCGGTGTCGCCGCCCACCCGGAGCTGCACCCCCGCTCGGGCGGCGACCGGGCGTCCGACCGGCGCCACCTGGCCATCAAGCTGGGGGCGGCCGACTTCGGCATCACCCAGTTCTTCTTCGTGGCCGACGACTACCTGCGCATGGTCGACGAGCTGGCGGCGCTGGGCTGCGACACGCCCGTCTTGCCGGGGATCATGCCGCCGGTGAACGTCGCCGGGCTGGTCCGCATGGCGACGATGAACGGCTCGGTGGTGCCGGCCCCCCTGCTCGCCCGGCTGGAGGCGGTGGCCGACGACCCCGCGGCGGTGCGCGACATCGGCATCGAGGTGGCGACCGAGCTGTCCGCCCGGCTGCTGGAGGCGGGGGCGCCCGGAGTGCACCTCTACGCGCTCAACCGCTCGGCGTCGATCCTGCGGATCGTGGCCGACCTGGGCCTCCGCACCTGACGGGTGCACCCGGCGCCGGCGCCGCCTGACTAGCCTCGGCGGCGCCGGCCGCTTGGTTGTCACACCCCGTTCCTACGCTGGCCGGCATGGCAGCGAGAGGGTTACAGGTGGCCACAGGCAACGGGCGTAGGCAGCCGACGTCGACGTCCGCGTTCGGTGTGTCCCGCCGGGAGAATCACGACTCGGCCCGGTTCTACGAGCGGTTCGCGCCGCCGGTCGTGTCCGACGACGAGGAGGTCCACCGTCCCGGCATCGTCGACGAGATCCACCTCGGCGACGCGCGGGCGATGGACCGGGTGCGCGACGGGTCGGTGGCGCTGGTGGTGACGTCGCCGCCGTACTTCGCCGGAAAGCAGTACGAGGAGGAGCTCGGCCGCGGCGGCATCCCGGCGTCCTACACCGACTACCTGGAGATGCTGGCCGGCGTGTTCGCCGAGTCCGTGCGCAAGCTCGAACCCGGCGGGCGCATCGCGGTCAACGTGGCCAACTTGGGGCGCAAGCCCTACCGGTCGCTGTCGGCCGACGTGATCGGCATCCTGCAGGACCGTCTGGGCCTGCTGCTGCGGGGCGAGGTGGTGTGGCGCAAGGCCCGGGGCGCCGGGCGGCAACTGCGCCTGGGGGTCGTTCCGCAGCCCGGCCAACCCGGTGCTGCGCGACCTCACCGAGCGCGTGGTGGTGGCGTCCAAGGGGCGGTTCGACCGGGCGCTCGACCGGCGGCGGCGGGCCGCGGCCGGGTTGCCGCACGAGGTGACGACGACCGCCGACGAGTTCATGGAGGCGACGCTCGACGTGTGGGAGCTCGCGCCCGAGAGCGCCACCCGGGTCGGGCATCCGGCACCCTTCCCGGTCGAGCTGCCGCAGCGGTTCATCGAGCTGTACACGTGGCGCGACGACGTGGTGCTCGACCCGTTCATGGGCGTGGGGTCGACCGCGGTGGCGGCGGTGCGCACCGGGCGGCACTACCTGGGCTACGACACCGACCCGGCCTACGTCGAGGCCTCCCGGCGGCGGGTCGCCGACGAGCGCGCCCGGCTCGCGGCGGCGGGCGGGGTGCAGCCCGCCGACGCGCTGGGCAACAAGGCGGTCGAGCGGGCGGCGGCGCTGCTGGCCGAGGCCGGGTTCGCGGTCGACCGCCGGGGGCGCCGGCTGCCGGGCGGGCTCGACGTGGCGCTGGTGGCCCGGGACGCCGCCGGCGGCGAGTGGCTGGTCGACGTCGTCGGCGGGTTCAGCGTCGCCCGGCCGGGGTTGCGGCGCATCGACGTGCTCGAACGGGCGCTGGGGCGGGCGGCCCGGGTGTCGGGCTTCGGCCAGCGGCGGGTGCTGCTGCTGGCGACCGACTTCCCCGACGCCCGGTCGGCCGGCCGGGCCGCGTTGGCCGAGGCGCGGGGGCGGGTGTGCGTCGACGTCCTGCCGGTCGAGGACGGCGAGGCGACCGTGGCGCGGCTGGCCGCGTATGCGGCGGGCGGCGGATCCGAACCGATCGGCGGGCTCGTGACCGGCGCCTGAGGGCGACCGGCCGCCCGCCTGATTGCCGTGCCCGCGGACCGCACCGAGATCACCGAGGTGGTCACCGGCCTGGCCACGTTCGGCGCCCCGGAGCTGGCGGCGGCCCTCGCCGATCCGCCGGCGGCGTTCGGTGGCGTGGGGGCCGATCGCTGGGCCCGGCTGCGGGCGCTGGAGCGCGACGGCCGCTACCGGGCCGAGTTCGCGGCCTCGTGGGCCAACGGCCGCTGCTTCCTGGCGTCGCCCGGCGGTCTGCGCGGCCGCCCGCCGGCCGTGGTCGAGTGGAAGGGCCCGCAACGCCCGCCGGGGGTCGAGCCGATCCCGGCCGACCTGCGGATCGACCACGTCTACCTGGTGAGCTGCAAGTACAACTCGCGGATCCAGCTCAACGCGTCGCCGCGGTCGGTCTTCGCGCCGGGGGAGGAGGCGGCGGGCGACTGGTACGCGGAGGTGGCGCCCGACCAGCTGCAGGCGCTCTACGAGATCGTGTGCTTCGAGACCGGCCTGGCCCCGGCGCTGCCCGCGCGCGTCGGCACTCGCCCCGGCCCAACGCCGCCAGCTGGCGGCGGCCCTGGGCAAGGGCGCGTGGACGTCCCCGGCGGCGGCCGACGCCTACGCGGCCCTGTCCGCCGCGGTGGCCGAGGGCTCGGCGAGGCGGTGGCGCCAGACGCTGCGCTCGGACGCCCGGCGCGAGGCGACGCTCTGGCGCTTCCTCCGGGTGGCGGCGGCCAGCTACTACGTGTTGGGCTCCGACGGCGAGAGGATGGTCCGGGTGCGGGTGGGCAGCCCGTGGGACTGGCGCCAGGAGTTCCGGTTGCGCCGCTTCGAGGTGGTGCCGGCCGAGTCCCGCCAGCCGGTGCTCGACTGGCGGGCGACGGTCGACGACCGCATCCGGGGCGAGCCCCGCACGGTCGGCGGGCACATCGAGGTCCGCTGGAGCCACGGCCGCTTCGGCGGGCCCCCGGAGGCGAAGGTCTACCTGGACACCCCGCACCACGAGGTGCCTGGCTACTGGCCCCTGGGCTGATGCGCCCGCTCCCGGCGCCGAGAGGGTAGAACGGCTGGCCATGAGCGATGCGGATGGCGGCCCCACCACCGGTGCCCAGCAGACCGGCCTGGCGACGCAGGTGCCGGTCGTCCGACGGCTGCCGCGGGGCCTGCTGACACTCGCCGCAGTGGTGGGCCTCTACTACGTGGTGCCGCTGGACCTCCCCAAGTCCGCGGCCGGCGTCGTGGTCACCGTGGTGGGCCTGCTGGCGAGCCTGGCCATCCTGACGTGGCTCCTGTCCCGCCAGGCGCGGCGCCTCATGCACGCCACGCCCGGCGACGAGTCGGTCCGGCTGGAGACCCTGGTGCTGCTCGTGTTCCTGGTCGTTCCGCTGTTCGCCTTCTTCTACTTCGCGCTCCAGGACGCCGACCCGGACCAGTTCGCCGAACTCGAGACGAAGACCGACGCGCTGTACTTCGCCACGTCCACCATCGCCACGGTCGGCTTCGGCGACGTCCACGCGACCGGGCAGATCGCCCGCGTCGTCGTGACGATCCAGATGGCCTTCGACCTGGTGTTCGTGGCGGCGGCGGCGACCATGCTCACGACCCAGATCCGCGGGCGGGCCGAGCGGCGCCGGGCGGAGGCCGCCGGGGAGACCCGCGACCCCTGAGGTCCGCTACGACGCCATCGCCTTGTTGAGGTTGACGTCCAGGGCGTCGAGGAACTCGTCCGTCGTCAGCCACGGGGTGTCGCCGCCCACGATCAGGGCCAGGTCCTTGGTCATCTGGCCGGCCTCGACCGTCTGCACGCACACGTCCTCCAGCGTCGTGGCGAACCGTGCGACCTCGGGGGTGGCGTCGAGCTTGGCCCGGAAGTTGAGGCCCCGCGTCCAGGCGAAGATCGACGCGATCGGGTTCGTCGACGTCTTCTCGCCCTTGAGCCACTGCCGGTAGTGGCGGGTGACCGTGCCGTGGGCCGCCTCGGCCTCGCAGGTGCGGCCGTCGGGCGTGAGCAGCACCGACGTCATCAGGCCCAGCGATCCGAACCCCTGCGCCACGATGTCGGACTGCACGTCGCCGTCGTAGTTCTTGCACGCCCACACGTAGCCGCCCTCCCACTTCAGGGCCTGGGCGACCATGTCGTCGATGAGCCGGTGCTCGTAGGTCAGGCCCGCGGCCTCGTAGTCGGCCGCGAACTCCGCCTCGAACACCTCCTGGAACAGGTCCTTGAACCGGCCGTCGTAGGCCTTGAGGATCGTGTTCTTGGTGGACAGGTAGACCGGGTAGCGGCGTTCGAGCCCGTAGCGGAACGAGGCCCGGGCGAAGTCCCGGATCGAGTCGTCGTAGTTGTACATGCCCATGGCGATGCCGCCGCCGGGGTAGTCGGCGACCCGGAACTCCATCGGCTCGCCACCGTTGGTGGGCGTGTAGGTCATCGTGAGCGTGCCCGGGCCCGGCACGACGAAGTCGGTGGCCTTGTACTGATCGCCGTGGGCGTGACGGCCGATGACGATCGGCTTGGTCCAACCGGGGACCAGCCGGGGCACGTTCGAGCAGATGATGGGCTCGCGGAACACGACCCCGCCGAGGATGTTGCGGATCGTGCCGTTGGGTGACCGCCACATCTTCTTCAGCCCGAACTCGGTGACCCGGGCCTCGTCGGGGGTGATCGTGGCGCACTTGACCCCGACGCCGTGCCGCTTGATGGCGTTGGCGGCGTCGACGGTGATCTGGTCGTCGGTCTCGTCGCGCTTCTGGATGGACAGGTCGAAGTACGCCAGGTCGACGTCGAGGTAGGGGAGGATGAGCTTGTCCTTGATGACCTGCCAGATCACCCGGGTCATCTCGTCGCCGTCGATGTCGACGACGGGGTTGGCGACCTTGATCTTGGGCATGCGGCTTCTCTTTCGCGACGGGGGGACAGCACTTGTATGCGACTTGTAGATGGTAGGGCCCGCCCGGCGGCCGATCCACCGCCCCCATGCGAGACAGCGGCCGTGCTGTGAACGCCGGCCGGGTTGCGATCGTCGACCCCGCCGACCCCCGCATCGCCGTGTTCGTCGGCCTGCGGGACCGGGAGCTCGCCCGGCGGGTGCCCCGGGGCGAGATGGGCGTGTTCATCGCCGAGGGCGACGTCGTCGTGGAGCGGGCGCTGGGGGCCGGCTTCCGGGCCGTGGCGCTGCTCGTCGACGCCACCCGCCCCGGCCCCCTGCCGGCGGGGTTGGCCGCCGGGACGCCCGTGTATGCCGCCGCGCCTCCCGTGCTCGAACGGATCACCGGGCTCGGGGTGCATCGAGGGATGCTCGGGTGCTTCGAGCGGCGGCCCGCCGCCGCCGCCGCCGATCTCATCGCCACCGCACGGCGGCTCGTCGTGCTCGAACGGGTGAGCAACCCCACCAACCTCGGCGTGGTGATCCGGTCGGCCGCCGGGCTCGGCATGGACGGGCTGCTGCTCGACCCCACCTGCAGCGACCCGCTCTACCGGCGGACCTCGCGGGTCGCCATGGGGGAGGGGTACTCCTTTCCCTGGGCCTGGGTGCCCCGGCTGCCCGGCGGGCTCGCGGCCCTGCGGGAGGCCGGGTTCCGGTTGGTGGCGCTCACGCCCGATCCCGGCGCCGTCCCCATCGACGAGCTCGCCCCCGGTCCGGGCGACAGGACCGCCCTGCTGTTCGGCGCCGAGGGGCCGGGGCTCTCGCCCGGCACGCTCGGCGCCGCCGACGTGCTGGCCGGCATCCCGATGCGGGGCAGGGTCGACTCGCTCAACGTCGGGGTGGCCGCCGGGATCGCCTTCTGGGTGCTCGGCCGCCGGGGCTCCGCCGGGTAGGCGGCCCCGTTCAGTGGGTAGGATGGCGGTAATCCCCGGGGGATCGGGACTGCGCGAGACATGGCCAAGAACAACGGAGGAACCTGGCTCTTCGTCGTTCTGCTCATCGGCGCGGTCGGAATGGCCAACCGGACGCCCTCCTCGACCTCGTCGACCGCCTCCACCTCGGACAACTCGTTCAGCTTCGCCCCGGCCGACAGCAACGGCAGCGGCGATGCCTGCGACACCACCACCGCGTTCGACTCGCCCCAGGGGCGCTACGTCATCCCCGCCGACGACGCCGACGACCAGGCCGCCGCCCGGGACTGCGTCCTGACGGTCGACTCCGGGGACGGGGCGCCCGTCGAGGCGCTCCAGACCGCCCTCCGGGGCTGCTACTTCCAGGGCATCGAGACCGACGGCGTCTACGGCGACGCCACCCGTGCGGCCGTCGCGAACGTGCAGGCTCAGGTCGGCGTCGATCCCGACGGGAACTACGGGCCCCAGACCGCCGGCGCCATCGCCTGGCCGACCACCGACGACAACGGCGACCTGTCCTGCGTCGCCCATCCCATCTGACCGCGGCCGCGCCCCGCACTACGATCTGACGGACCGTCAGATCTGCTCCCGGGGGACGGACATGCTCGATCTCATCATCCGCGGCGCCACCGTCGTCGACGGGACCGGCGCGCCCGGCCGCACCGGCGACGTCGGCGTGCGGGACGGGCGCATCGTGGCCCTGGCCGGCGCCGGGGCCCTCGACGACGCCGCGGCCCGGACGCTCGACGCCACCGGGCTCGTCGTGTGCCCCGGCTTCGTCGACCCGCACACCCACTACGACGCCCAGCTGTTCTGGGACCCGCTCGCCTCGCCGTCCAACGTCCACGGCGTGACCTCGATCGTGGCCGGCAACTGCGGCTTCACCCTCGCCCCGCTGCACGCCGAGGACGCCGACTACCTCCGGCGCATGATGGCCAGGGTCGAGGGCATGCCCCTCGCCGCCCTCGAGACCGGCGTCGACTGGGGGTGGGAGTCATTCGGCGAGTACCTCGACCGGCTCGACGGCCGCATCGGGCTCAACGCCGGGTTCATGGTCGGGCACTGCGCCCTCCGGCGCTACGTCATGGGCGGCGACGCCATCGGCCACGAAGCCACCCCCGACCAGCTCGACCGCATGGTCGCCGTGCTCCACGACTCGATAGCCGCCGGCGGCCTCGGGCTCTCGACCACCCTCAGCTCGACCCACAGCGACGGGGACGGCCAGCCGGTCGCCTCCCGCCACGCGGGCCGGGACGAACTGCTCGCCCTGTGCGCGGCGGTCGGTGAGCACGCGGGCACGTTCCTGGAGGGGGCGTTCGAGGGCGGCCTCGACCGCTTCAGCGACGAGGAGATCGACCTGGTGGCGGCGATGTCGGCCGCCGCCGGCCGTGCGATCAACTGGAACGTGCTGACGGTCGACTCGGCCGTGCCGGAGCGGGTGCCCCGCCAGCTGGCCGCCGCCGACCGGGCGGCCCAGACCGGCGGCCGGGTCGTCGCCCTCACGATGCCGGTCCTGGTGCCGATGAACATGAGCTTCGGCACGTTCTGCGCCCTGTGGCTGATGCCCGGCTGGGGCGACATCCTGCGCCTGCCGCCGGACGAGAAGCGGGCCGCCCTGGCTGACCCCGCCGTGCGCCGCGGGATGGAGGAGCGCTCGCACAGCGAGGCGGCCGGCGTGTTCCGCCGCCTCGCCGGCTGGGACCGCTACGTCATCGGCGACACCTACTCGGCCGTCAACGAGGGCCTGTCCGGCCGGGTGGTCGGCGACATCGCCGCCGAGCGGGGCCGCGACCCGTTCGACACGCTGGTCGACATCGTGGCCGCCGACGACTTCCGCACGGTCCTGTGGCCGATGCCGACCGACAACGACGACGCGTCGTGGGCCATGCGCCGGGAGGTGTGGGACGACCCCCGGGTCATGCTCGGCGGATCGGACGCCGGCGCCCACCTCGACCGCATGTGCGGCTCGTCGTACACCACCCGGCTGCTGGCGGACAGCCTGCGGGGCCGCCAGCTCGTCCCGGTCGAGCGGGCGGTGCAGCTGCTGACCCAGGCCCCGGCCGCCGAGTTCGGCCTCGCCGGCCGGGGCACGATCGCCGAGGGCCACCACGCCGACCTGGTCGTGTTCGACCCCGCCACGGTCGGCGCCGAGCACGCCCGGCTGGTCGAGGACCTGCCTGGCGGCGCGGCCCGCCTGACCGCGGGGTCCGAGGGCGTCGTGCGGGTCGTCGTCGGCGGCGTGACCACGGTCGAGGACGGCCGAGCCACCGGTGCCACCCCCGGGCGGGTCCTACGCTCGGGCATCGACACGATCACGGTGCCCACCCGATGAGCCTCGCCGACGAAGCGGGCGCCGTCCTCGACGACGTCGTCGCGCTCCGCCGGGACATCCACCGCCGCCCCGAGCTGGGGCTCGACCTGCCGGAGACCCAGGCCCGCGTGCTGGAGGCGCTCGACGGGCTCGGCCTCCGGGTGCGGATCGGCGAGGCGCAGTCGTCGGTCGTCGCCGACCTCGACGGCGGCGAGCCCGGGCCGACCGTGCTGCTGCGGGCCGACATGGACGCCCTGCCGATGCCCGAGGACACCGGCCTCGACTACGCCTCCGAGCACGACGGCGTCATGCACTCGTGCGGCCACGACGCCCACACCGCCATGCTCGTCGGGGCGGCCCGGCTGCTGGTCGCCCGCCGCGGCGAGCTGGCCGGGCGGGTCCGGTTCCTGTTCCAGCCGGGAGAGGAGGGCCACGGCGGCGCCCGCATCGCCCTCGACGAGGGCCTGCTGGCCGCCGACGGCACCGGCGGCGAGGACACCCGCGAGGACGTCGTGTGGGCGTTCGCCATCCACCAGTCGCCGTCGATCCCCAGCGGCGTGATCGCCACCAAGGGCGGCCCGATCATGGCCTCGGCCGACGTGCTGAAGATCACGGTCCGGGGCAAGGGCGGCCACGCCTCGATGCCGCACGATGCCAACGACCCGATCCCCGTGGCCTGCGCCATCGTCCCTGCGCTGCAGACCTGGGTCACCCGCCGGGTCGACGTGTTCACGCCCGCGGTGATCACCATCGCCCACATCCGGGCCGGCAGCACCACCAACGTGATCCCCGAGGTGGCCCGGATGGAGGGGACGATCCGGGCCGTCACCGCCCGGGTCCGGGGCGAGGCCCACGCGGCCGCCCACCGGATCGCCGAGCACGTCGCCGCCGCCCACGAGATGACCGCCGAGGTCGAGATCGAGGATGGTTACCCGGTCACGGTCAACGACGACGGTGCGGCGGCCGAGGTGCTGGACATCGCCCGCGGGCTGGTCGGCCCCGACCGGGTGGTGGCGCTGAGCGACCCGGTGATGGGCGCCGAGGACTTCTCCTACATCGTCGACCGCGTGCCCGGGGCCATGGCGTTCCTGGGCACCCGGCCGCCCGGCGTCGGGCCGGCCGCGGTCGCGCCCAACCACTCCAACCGCATGGTGCTCGACGAGTCGGCCCTGGCCACCGGGGTGGCCCTGTACGCGGCGACCGCGCTGGCCCGGCTCAGCCCTCCGCCGCCGCCTTGATGCGGTCGAGGGTGGTGCGCATGCCCGCCCGCAGCTCGTCCGCGTGATCGTCGACGCCGCCGACGAACACGCCCGTCGCCCGCAGCAGCCACGTCCGGGCCCGGCTCAGGTCCCGGATCTCGGTGAGCCGGGTGCCGTCGCCCTCCGGCTCGAGCTCGTAGCTCCAGCGCACGCCGGTCTCCCGCACCCGCCAGCCGAACAGCTGGCCCGGCTCGGCCCGCTCGACCGCGTTGGTCGTACACCACCGCGCCCAGCCCCGCCGGTTCCAGCCGACGAACGTGGCGCCCACCTCCGGCCCGGTGCGGCGACCGAACCAGCGGCACGAGGTGGTCTCCGGGCTCCACTCGCCCATCCGCCCGAGGTCGGTGACGAGGGCCCACACCGCGTCGGGCGGGGCGGCGATCGTCACGGACACCCGATCGACGGCATCCGTGCCGGTGTCCGCGTCGGCGTCGCCCTCCATCACTGGCCGGCACCGTAGCCAGGCGGCACGGACGGCGCCCGATCCGCCGCATTCCGCCCTTGACCGGCGGGTCAGGGTCGGGTCTAACGTCAGAGAGCCACCAGACGCAGCCGCCGAGCTGAGGGGAACCTCCGTGACCACCCTGACCACGCACGACAAGATCTACATCGACGGCGCCTGGGTGCCGTCCGCCGGATCCGGCACCATCGACGTGTACGACTCGTCCAACGGCGAGGTCATCGCCACGATCCCCGCGGGCACCGCCGACGACGTCGACCGCGCCGCCAAGGCGGCCCGGGCGGCGTTCGAGGGCTGGTCGCGCACCACCCCGGTGGAGCGGGCCAAGTTCCTGAGCCGCATCGGCGAGGGCCTGGCGGCCCGCATGGACGAGATCGCCACGGTCGTCACCCGCGAGGCCGGGATGCCCAAGTGGCTCAGCCTGATGATCCAGGCCGGCCTGCCGATCAACTCGTTCAACACGGCCGCCCAGCTGGCCGAGAACTACGAGTACGAGTCGACGCTCGGCAACAGCGTGATCGTGCGCGAGCCGGTCGGCGTCGTCGGGGCGATCACCCCGTGGAACTACCCGCTCCACCAGATCGCCGCGAAGGTCGCCTACGCCATGGGCGCCGGCTGCACGGTCGTCCTCAAGCCCAGCGAGATCGCGCCGCTCGACGCCTTCATCCTCGCCGAGATCGTCAACGACGCCGGCCTGCCGCCGGGCGTGTTCAACCTGGTCGCCGGCACCGGTCCGGACGTCGGCGAGGCCATCGCCGCCCACCCCGACATCGACATGGTGTCGTTCACCGGCTCGACCCGGGCCGGCAAGCGGGTGGCGGAGGTCGCCTCGCAGACCCTGAAGCGGGTCGCGCTCGAACTGGGCGGCAAGTCGCCCAACGTGCTGCTCGACGACCTCGACGACGCGGGCTTCGAGAAGGCCGTGCGCGACGGCGTCGGCAAGGCCTACCTCAACTCCGGCCAGACCTGCTCGGCCCTGACCCGCATGATCGTGCCGGCCGAGCGCCTGGCCGAGGCCGAGCGGATCGCCGCCGACGAGGTGTCCGGCAAGTTCCAGCCGTCCGACCCGTTCGCCGACGGCGCCATGCTCGGCCCGCTGGCGAGCCAGGCCCAGGTCGAGCGGGTGACCGGCTTCATCCAGAAGGGCATCGACGAGGGCGCCAAGCTCGTCGTCGGCGGCCCCGGCCGGCCGGAGGGGCTGGACGAGGGCTACTACGTCCAGCCGACCGTGTTCTCCGAGGTCACGCCCGAGATGACCATCGCCCAGGAGGAGATCTTCGGGCCGGTCCTGTCGATCCTGCCCTACCAGGACGAGGACGACGCCGCCGCCATCGCCAACAACACCAGCTACGGCCTGGCCGGCGGCGTGTGGAGCGCCGATCCCGAGCGGGCCAAGGCGTTCGCCCGCCGCATCCGCACGGGCCAGATCGAGGTCAACGGCGGCGCGTTCAACCCGAACGCCCCGTTCGGCGGCTACAAGAACAGCGGCTACGGCCGCGAGTACGGCGAGCACGGCTTCGAGGAGTTCCTCGAGATCAAGTCGATGCAGCTGTAGGCCGTTCTGTACGCGGAAGTGGTCGCCATAGCGACCACTTCCGCGTAGAAAACGCGAGACGCGTGACGTGCGACGGAACCGGCCGGGGGTCCGCGGCGTGTACCAGCGATGACGTCGCTCGACGCCGGCGGTGACCGGCGGCCGTCGCTGGTCTGGGTGCCCGCGGCCGCGCTGCTGCTCGCCGTCGCCGGCGCCGTCGACGCGGCCGGGTTCCGGCCGTTCACGACCGCCCGGTGGGCGGCCGTCGGGGTGGCGGCCGCAGTCGCGGCGGCCGCGACCCGCTGGCGGGTCCCCCGGGTCATCGGCCTGGCGTGGCTCGGGTTGCTGGCCTGGACGGCGCTCGCGACCTGGGTGGCGCTCGATCCGCTGCTGGCCGCGCTCGGCCATCCCCGCCGCCACCTCGGGCTCGCCGGCTGGGTGGTGATGGCGCTGGCGTTCGCCGCCGGGACCGGGCTGCCGGCCGCCGCCGTCCGCCGCCGCCTGGGGCCGGCGGCCGTCGTCGCCGCCGCGGTGACCGGGGCCGGTGCGCTCGCCGACCTCGCCGGCTGGGACCCGGCCGGCGTGCGGTTCGCGGGCGGCCGCACCGGCGGGCTGCTCGGCCAGCCGGCGTACCTGGCGGCCGCCGTCCTGCTGCTCGCCCCCGTGGCTGCGGGCGTTGCGCTCGACCGCGCCGCCGGCCGGTGGTGGCGGGTCGCCGCCGCGGCCGCGGTCGGGTCCTGCTCCGCCGCCCTCGTCGCCAGCGGCACCCGCGGGGCCTGGGCCGGCGCGGCGGCGGCTGCGGCGGTCGCGGTCGTGGCGGCCGCGCCGCGCCTCCGGTTCCGGGCGCCGCGGGCGGTGGGGCAGCACGCCTACGCCGCGGGCCCCGTGCTGGTGGCGGGCGCCGTGGCCGCCGTCGCCCTCGTGGTCGTCGCCGCCCCCCGCCTGGCGGCGACCCTCGACCCGTCGTCGCCCGGCGGCCGGGGCCGGCTCGACGAGTGGCGGGTGGCGGCCGCGGTCGTTGCCGACCACCCGGTCGCCGGGGTCGGGCCCGAGGGCTACCGCCTCGCCGCCCCCGCCCACATCGACGACGCCTACACCCGCCGCCATGGCCGCGACGAGGTCGTCGACCGGGCCCACGACGGC
Organism: uncultured Acidimicrobiales bacterium; assembly: GCA_963830865.1. Classification (GTDB taxonomy): domain Bacteria; phylum Actinomycetota; class Acidimicrobiia; order Acidimicrobiales; family VFJN01; genus ZC4RG19. The sequence goes on from CAWHNU010000011.1 coordinate 127,184, forward strand.
CTGCTCGACGTGGCGGCCGGTGCCGGCCTGCCCGCCGCGGTCCTCTACGGGGGGCTGCTGGCCGCGGTCGTGGTGGCCGCCGTCCGGGTGGTGCGCCGGCCGCCCGATCCCGTGGTCGCCGGGGCGGCGCTCGCCCTCGTCGCCTGGGTGACGCAGCAACTGGTCAGCTTCCCGATCGCCGAGGTCGACCCGGCGGCCTGGCTGCTCGCGGGCGTCGTGGTCGTCGCCGCCCGCCCGGCGGCCGCCCCGCCGCCGCGCCGGTCGTGGGTCGTGACGGCGGGCCGCGTGGCGGCCGGGGTGGCGGCCGTGGCGCTGGTGTTCGCCGGCGCGACCGCGCTGGTCGCCGACCGGGACCTGGGCCGGGCGGGCCGGTTGCGGGCGGGCAGCGTCGCCGCGGTCCTGGCGGCCGACCGGGCGACGGCCCTGCGGCCCGACGACGTCGACGCCTGGTACGTCGCCGCCCGGCTCGCCGCGGCCCGGCCGGGGCTGCTCGCCGTCGACTCGGGGCTCGACCGGGTCGAGGCCGGGCTGCGGCGCTCGCCGCGGGACCCGGCCCTGCGGGCGCTCGACGAGGAGCTGCTGGCCGAACGGGCCCTCCGGTCCGGGTTGCCGGCCGACCTCGACGCCGCGGAGGCGGCGTCCCGGGCGCTGGTGGCCGACGACCCGTCCGGGCCGGCCCACCACCGGCTGCTCGGCCTGGTGCTGGCGGCCCGGGGCGGCGCGGACCGGGACGAGGCCGAGGCCGAGCTGCGGCGGGCGCTCGACCTCGACCCCCACGACGCCGCCGCCCGGGACGCGCTGGCCCGCCTGACCCGCGGGGCCGGATCATGACCGGAGGGAACCATTCCGACCGGCCCGGCGTGTACACGCCGATGAACATGCGCATGAGGCCGACGACCCCCGGATTCGTCGCCCCCGACACGCCACCACCGGCCGTCAGGATCCAACCGCTCCGGCCGGCGGCGGCGTCCGGCCCCGACACAAGCGCACCGGTCCCGGCGGCCGCGACCACCGTCGGCGGGATCGACTTCACCGACTTCTACCGCTCGACCTGGCCCGGCGTGGCCCGGGCGCTCACCCTCGTGCTCGGCGACGCCGACCTGGCGGTCGACGCCACCGACGAGGCCATGGCCCGGGCGTATCCCCGCTGGGACAAGCTCTCCGCCTACGACAACCCGGCCGGCTGGGTCTACCGGGTCGGCCTCAACTGGGCCCGGTCCCACCACCGCCGGCTCCGCCGCAAGCTGCCGTTCGCCCGCAGCGAGGCGGTGGCACCGCCGGCCCCCGACACCGAGCCGGCCATCCGCGACGCCCTGCGGGCCCTGCCCGAGAAGCAGCGCAGCGTCGTGGTGTGCCGCCTCCTCCTCGACTGGTCGGTCGAGGACACCGCCGCCGCCCTCGGCATCCGGCCCGGCACCGTCCAGAGCCGGCTGCACCGGGCCGTCCACGCCCTCGAACAGACCCTGCATCACCTGAGGTGACTCTCCCCATGACCTTCGAACAGACGCTCCGAGACCGGCTGGGCCACGAGGCCGACGCCCTGGACCTGCCCCTCCGCCACCCGGACCGGGCGATCGCCCGGGCCCGGGCCCGCAGCCGCCACCGCCGGGCCGCCGCCGCGGCCGGCACCGCGGTCGTCGTCACGGCGGCGGCCGCGGTCGCCGTGCCGATCGTCCGCAAGGACGGGGGTGCAGGCCACAAGGACGCCGAGGTCGCGCCCGTGGCCGACCAGACCCCGGCGGTCCTGCCCACGGGCCCGCTGAACCTGAGCTGGACCAACGGCCAGGGCGGCGTGATGGGCCTGGATCACGCGTTCGAGGGCGACGACGGCGTCGTCTACGCGCTCTCGACCGCTCCCGGCGTCCGCTACCAGGACGCCGACGAGCACGGCAGCTACCCCAAGGCGCTCTACCGGCTGGGCGACGACGGCACGTGGCAGGCCACCAACCTGGACGGCAACCGGCCCGACGCCATCGACGCGTCGAGCGCCGGCGGGCTGCTGTACGCGGTGAGCACCGCACCCGGCGACAGCGACACCCAGACACCCCGGATCTCGACGTCCGGGGACGGCGGCGAGAGCTGGACGAGCGAGGACATCCCGCCCGCCGACCCACCGAGCGACCAGGACGTGTGGGACCAGAGCGTGTGGATGTCGATCGAGAGCACCGGCTCGAAGACGCTGGCCAAGGTGACCACCGGCTACAGCGTCGATCCGGAGGCGGTGTTCCCGGAGTACGCGGACGGCGGCTACTCGGTCGAGGAGCGGCCCGAGGGTGTCGCGCTGGTCCGCTACGACGTCGCGGCGGACCTCACGGTGCTGGAGGCCCAGGCCGAGGCCGACGCCCAGGCCCAGGGGCAGGCGGCGGCCGCGAGCGACGGGTACGACGAGTACGTGGTGCTCAGCCAGGCCCAGCCGGCGCCCACGACCGTCCCGGCCGACGAGCCTTCGCCCACGACGACGCAGGCGCCCGCCCCGCCCGGGCGGTTCGGGGGAACGGTCGTCCGCACGGTGCCGTGGTCCGATCTCGGCGTGTCCGGCCAGGAGGCCGTGGCCTCCCGGCACCAGTTCTTCCTCCGGACCGAGGACGGTTGGCAGCGGGTCGCCCAGGACATGGGCGACGTCGGGCCGGTCAAGCTGGGCGTGGTCGGCGACCGGTTCTACCTGGCCGGTGACATCTCCGAGGTCGGCTCCCGGGACGGCGCCGGGCTCGTCTACACGTCCGCCGACGGCGAGAGCTGGACGTCGGCCGAGATTCCGCCGAACAGCTACGTCAACGGCATGGGCGACGCCCTGGTCGCCGCCTCCTACGAGGGCGGCATCAAGCTGTCCCGGGACTACGGCGCCAGCTGGGAGCAGGTCGACACGTCGGCCACCGGCATGACCCCCGACGTCCAGGTGATGCAGATCACCGGCGGCCCGCTGGGCCTGGCGCTGCTCGCCCAGAACGGCAACGGGGCCCCGATGCAGCTGATCACCACGGCGGACCTGGTGACCTGGACGGTCACGCCGGTGTCCGACATCAGCGGGATCGCCGACGTCGCCTACGGCACCGTGTTCGTCGGCACCGACCGGATCGTCGTCACGGCCTTCGGCCACGGCGGCCCCGGCAACGTGCCGCCCGCGCCCCACGCGACGGTGGTCGGCGTCCCGGCCCGCGGCTGAGGTCCCGGGCGGCGGGACCGGGGGGATGCCACCCCTGGCCCCGCCGCCGGCGCCGTCCCGCAGTAGGGACCGCTGCCGGGAGCGCCCACTAGTGTCGCCTTCCATGACGGATCCCGTACGCGTCGCCGTGACGGGCGCCGCCGGTCAGATCGGCTACGCCCTCGTGTTCCGCATCGCCAGTGGCCAGATGCTGGGCCCGGACCAGCCGGTCGTGCTGCAGCTGCTGGAGATCCCCCAGGCGGTCGGGGCGCTCGAGGGTGTCCGCATGGAGCTGGACGACTGCGCCTTCCCCCTGCTCGCCGGCGTGGTGTGCACCGACGACGCCCCGCGGGCGTTCGAGGGCGCCAACGTCGCCCTGCTCGTGGGGGCCATGCCCCGCAAGGAGGGCATGGAGCGGGCCGACCTGCTGTCCGCCAACGGCGCCATCTTCACCGCCCAGGGCAAGGCGATCTCGGACGCGGCGGCCGACGACGTGCGCGTGCTGGTGGTCGGCAACCCGGCCAACACCAACGCCCTCATCGCCATGAACAACGCGCCCAACGTGCCGCCGGAGCGGTTCACGGCCATGACCCGGCTCGACCACAACCGCGCGGTCGGCCAGCTGGCGGCCAAGGCCGGGGCGGCCGTGACCGACGTGCGCCGCATGACGATCTGGGGCAACCACTCGGCCACCCAGTATCCGGACGTGTTCCACGCCGAGGTGGCCGGCCGGCCGGCGTTCGAGGCGGCCGGCGGCGACCAGGCGTGGCTGGAGGGCGACTTCATCCCCACCGTGCAGCAGCGGGGGGCGGCCATCATCAAGGCCCGCGGCCTCTCGTCGGCGGCGTCGGCCGCCAACGCCGCCATCGACCACGTGCGCGACTGGACGCACGGCACCGCGGCGGGCGACTGGGTGTCGATGGCCGTGCCGTCCGACGGCAGCTACGACGTGCCCAAGGGCCTGGTGTCCGGGTTCCCGGTGACGTGCTCCGGGGGTACCTACCAGATCGTGCCCGGGCTCGACCTCGACGACTTCAGCCGGTCGCGCATCGACGCCTCGCTGGCCGAGCTGGGGGCGGAGCGCGACACGGTCGCGGACCTCGGGCTGATCTGATTCGCGCCCCTCGCGGTGGGACTAAGGTCACCGCCCGTGGGGAGGTCGTGACGGCGACGACGACGGCGCCCGAGGTCGGGCGGGCGAACGACGCCCGTCCCGACGATCGCGGCCCGGCCGGACCGCCGTCCCGGTCCCGCCTGGCCCGGCTGGCGCCGCTGCTGGTGGCGGCGCTGGCGGGGGCGCTGATGGCGGCGGTGTCCGCCTACCTGATCTGGCCCGCGGGCACGACCAACTTCGACGAGCTCGCCTACCTGACCCAGGCGGAGGCCCTCCGCCACGGGAAGCTCAGCTACGACACCGCGGGCTACGTGCCCGACTTCCAGCCGTACCTGGCCGGCGTGGCCGGCGACCGGGTCGTGTTCAAGTACCAGCCGTTGTGGCCGGGGGCGCTGGCGGCGGCGGTGGCCGCCACCGGCGACCACCGCCCGGCGCTCGTCCTGGCCGGGGCGGCCGCCGCGCTCGGCGTTCTGGCTGCTGGCCCGGGAGCTGACCGGCCGGCCGTGGCTCGGGACGGTGGCCGCGGTCGGGGTGGTGGTGTCGCCGGTGTTCGTGAGCCACAGCGGCAGCGCGCTCGCCTACCTGCCGGCGGGGGCGCTGGCGGCGGGAGCGCTGGGCGCGGCGCTGCGGGCGGTCCGCACCGGGGCGTGGGGGTGGTACGTCGCCGCGGGGGGCGGGCTGGGCGCGCTGTTCTTCCACCGCCCGTACGACGCCGTGATCGCCGGCGTGCCGGTGGCCGTGTGGCTGGCGTGGCGCGGCGTGGCGCCGGCGCGCGCTCGGGCCACTCGTGCTCACCGGGCTGGCGGCGGTGCCGTTCCTCGCCGCGTGGCTGGCGTACAACCGGCTGGTCACCGGGAGCGCCCTCCAGCCGGCGTTCTCGGTGGACGCCCCGGACGACAGGTTCGGCTTCGGTACCCGGGCGAGCTGGAGCCCGACCGACCCGACCTTCCCCACCACCCGACTGAACTTCACCCCCCGTAGCTCGGCCGCGACGGTCGCCCATTTCGCCGGCGTGTCGCCGCTGTGGATCGCCGGGGGCGTGGCGGCGCTGATCCTGGCGGGGCTGGCGGTGGCGTGGGGCTGGGCCGACCCGCGGCGCCGGCTGCTGGCGGCGGTGGTGGGGGCGACGGTGGTCGCCCACGCGTTCTGGTGGGGCACGCAGAACTTCGTCAACTTCAGCCTGGACGAGCTCCTGGGCCCGGCCTACTGGCTGGCGGGCCTGGGCCCGATCGCGGCGCTGGCGACCGCCGGCGGCGTGGACCTGGCGACCCGCCTGCGGGCGGCGGACGCCCGCCGCCGGCGCCGCACGGTCGGGCTGCTGGCGGTGGCGGCGATCGCGTCGACCGTGGCGACGCTCGTGATCGTGCCACCCGACATCGCGACGGCCCGCCGGATGCGCCTGGACCAGGGCGACGCCCTGCGGGCGGCGCCGCCGGGCTCGATCTCGATGATCCCGGGAGCCCCGGACGACACGTTCGTCCGCACGGTCGTCCCGGCCGACCTGGAGGCGGCCGACCGCTTGGTGGCCAACGCCACCGGCGGCCCGGCGGAGCGCTTCCGCCTGCGGGACAGGTTCCCGGACCGCGAGCTGTGGGAGTGGTCCCCGATCCGCCCGGAGGGCGTCCTGTTCCGATCCCCGACACGCCACGAGCTGGGCCAGGTTCCGGAGCTGGCGGCCCCGGAGGCGACGCTGCGCCTGGCCGCCGAGCGCGAGGGCGCGACGGTGACCCGGGCCTGGATGCGCACCCTCGACAACCGCGGCGACGAGCTGGCGTCGGTCGAGCTCCCCGCGGGCGAGGGCGCCACCCGCACCAGCGGCACGGTCGGAACCCCGGACGGCGTCGCCCCGCTGCCGGTCGGCGGGGACCCGGGCTGGGTCGCCATCGGCGCCACCCTGGCGCGGCCCGACGAACCCGACGAGACGATCGAGGTCTGGTGGCCGGCCCGCTCGCACAACGGCGAGGTCGAACTGCAGGGCCCGCCCCTGGGCCGCCGGTTCTACGACCTGCCGGCCGGGCCCGTGTGGTCGACCGAGGACGTCACGGCCGCCGTCACGGCGTCGGTCGACGGCCTGGCGGAATTCTCGCCGATCGCCAGCGCGCGCCACCTGCCCTGATCGACCCTCGTTTTGACGCCAAAACGAAGGGTTGGGGGGTTTACAGCCACCCCTCGCGCCGGATATGCCACTCACAGGAGGTGCGGGCGTGGCGAGCGGACGGACGGGTCGGCGGTGGGGCGCGGTCGCGCTCGTGGGGGCTCTCGCGTCGCCGCGTCGGGGTGCACACCCATCAGCGGGAAGGCCGCGGCCGATCCCTCAGCCTCAGCTTCCCGAGACCGCCGTCGGCGTCTCCGCCACCGCCACCGTCACCGTCAGCAACGTCGCCACCTCCGGCGCCCTCACCATCGAGGGGACCGTCGTGACCGGGGCGGCCCGGCGCGACTTCCACGACGACGTCGACGACAGCCGGGCGATCGTGCTGCAGCCTGGCGAGGCCCGGTGGTCCCGTCACGTTCCGTCCGAGTGAGCGGGGACTCGGACCGCCGCTCGTCGTGTCGCAGTCCGGGCCCGACCCGCTGACGATCCCGCTGGCCGGGACCGCCGTCGTCGCACCTCCCGGCGCCAACCCGCTGTCCGCATCGCCGCTCGCCGTCGACTTCGGGCCCGTCCCCGTCGGCGAGCAGCGGCAGTCGCCCGTCACGCTGACCAACGGCGGCAGCGCGCCCATCACCGTCGACGGCGCCACGCTGGCGGGACCCGGGGCCGGGATGTTCGTCGGGGCCACCACCGCCAGCCCCGCGGAGGTCGTCGACCCCGGCGGCAGCCTCGTCCTGCCCGTCACGTTCGCACCCACCGTCGTGGGCTCGTACCAGGCGGCCCTGGTCGTCTCCCACTCGGGCACCAACCCGCCGGTCGTCGTGCCGCTCTCGGGGACCGGGACCGCGCCCGGGCCCGGGACCGTGCTCTACCGCATCAACGCCGGCGGTCCTGCCGTCGACGGGTCGCCGGGGTGGGAGGCCGACACCCGGGAGGCGCCGAACCCCAAGGGCAACGGCGCCTCCGCCGGCAACGCGACCACGCTCTGGACGCAGCCCGTCGACATGTCCGACCCCTCCGTGCCCGCCGGCACCCCGCCTGCACTGCTCGCCAGCGAGCGCGGGACGGGCCCGCCGCCCCCGACCTCACCTACCGGTTCCCGGTCCCCGCGGGCGTGGCCCTCGAGGTCCGGCTGTACCTGGCGGAGATGAACGAGCCCTACTTCTTCCTCGGCGCCCGGGCGTTCGACGTCGTCGTGGACGGCCGGCTGGTGCACGACGACGTCGACGTGTTCGCCGAGGTCGGCGCCCGCAAGGCCCTGGTGCTGCGGGTGCCGGTCGTCTCGGACGGGGTCGTCGACGTGACGCTCGTCCCCGCCGTGCGCGAGTCGTCGGTCAAGGGCATCGAGCTGGTCACCGCGGGCGCCACGCCCTCGGTGCTGGAGGCCCGCCGAGTTCGACCTGGCGCCGTCCCCGTGCGCCAGCGGGTCCGGGGCACCTTCGAGCTGAGCAACCTCCAGTCCGACGTGCCGCTGACGATCACCTCGGCCGCGTGTTCGGACCGGACTCCTCGATGTTCGCCGTGCACGTCGGGTCCGGCCTGCCGGTGACGTCGGGCCTGGCGGGTCGGTGCCGGTCACGGCGGACTTCCTGCCCACCACGCCCGGGCCGCACGAAGGTCTCCTGCCGCGGCAAACACCGGGGCCGGCGGCCGAATCGTTGCAGCCCGTGATCGACGTCGTGTCGTCCGACCCCCGCTTCGGCGCCGGGCCCGCGGGTGGGGACCTCGGCCTCGACACGTCCGGCGTCCTGACCCGCTCACCCGCCACCGGCTGGGCGGCGAGGGACCTCGTCCGGGGCCTGCCCCGCTCCGAGGAGAACCACACCGGCAACGGCCTCGCCCTGGCGCCCGGCACGTCCACCCTGCTCGTCGCGTACGGCGGCAACACCAACGCCGGCGCCCCCGCCCACAATTTCGCCTTCCTGCCCGAGTACGCCCTGTCGGGCGCCATCCTGTCGATCGACCTCGGCGCCATCGGCGACACGCCCTACGACGCTGCCCACCCTCGACGACGAGGACCGGCCCGGCACCGCCGACGCCGGCGACCCGTGGGGCGGGAACAACGGCAAGAACCAGGCCCGGCTGGTGCCCGGCGGACCGGTGCAGGTGTACGCCCCCGGCTTCCGCAACCCCTACGACCTGGTGTTCACCCACGAGGGCCGCCTCTACACCATCGACAACGGCGCCAACGTGGGCTGGGGCGACGCCCCCCGGCCCGACGACGCCTCGGGCACCTGCACCAACGACCCGGTCGAGCTGGGCCACAGCGACGGCGACGTGCCGCGCTGGTCCCCGGCCCCGGGTTCTACGGCGGCCACCCCAACCCGGCCCGGGCCAACCGGGCCAACACGTTCAACGCCAGCAACCCCCAGTCCCCGGTGGAGGTCGCCAACCCGGTCGAGTGCGACTACCGCAACGAGGTCGAGGCCGGGGCCATGACGACCTTCGTGTTCTCGACCAACGGAATCGACGAGTACACCGCCCAGACCTTCGGCGGGGCGATGCACGGCGACCTGGTCACCGTCAGCCTCGACGGCAGCCTCCACCGCGTCGAGCTGAGCCCGGACGGCACCCAGGTCACCGGCCGGTCTGTGCTGGCGTCCGGGTTCGGCCCGTTCCCGCTGGACGTCGTGGCACAGGGCGACGCGAGCCGTTCCCGGGCACGATCTGGGTCGCCGACAACGTCGACGGCATCCACGTGTTCGAGCCCAACGATGCGCCCTGCACCGGCGCCGACGACCCGGCGCTCGACGAGGACGGCGACGGCTTCGACAACGCCGACGAGATCGACAACGGGGCGGACCCGTGCTCCGCGGCGGTCCGCCCGCCGGACGCCGACGGCGACCTGTGGTCCGACCGCAACGACCCCGACGACGACGGCGACGGCCTGGCCGACACCAGCGACCTCTACGCCCGCGACCCGGCCAACGGGCGCACGCACCCGCTCCCCGTGGTCCTGACCTGGACCACCGACAGCCCGCCGCTCGGCGGGCTGCTGGGCCTCGGATTCGGGGGGCTGATGAGCGACGGCGTGACCGACTACCTGGCCCGGTTCGACCCGCAGGCCATGACCGCCGGCGGGGCGGCCGGCGTGCTGACCGTCGACGCGGTCAGCGAGGGCGACGCCCTCGGGCCCGGCGGCAGCCAGGACAACGGGTTCCAGGTGGGGCTCGACGTCGGCCCGGCGACGGCGCCGTTCGTCGTCCACACCCGGCTGCCGGCCCCGTTCGCCGGCACAAGCCCGAGCGGCGGGGCGTCCTACGGCGCCTACTTCGGCGACGGCACGCAGGACGGCTACGTCAAGCTGGTCGTGGCGGCCAACGGCGGCTCCGGCGGCTTCCAGCTGGTCCGGGAGGTGGGCGGCGTGCCGACGGTCGTCACCGCGCCCGGACCGGCGTGGCCGGGACCGGGGGTGGTCGACCTGTTCCTGCGGGTCGATCCCGTCGGGCTCACCGTGACCGCCAGCGCGACGGTCGACGGCGGCCCGCCGATCGCCGTCGGCGACCCGCAGCCGGTGCCCGCCGCCTGGTTCGGCGGCCCGGGGACCCCGGGGCCGGCGGCCGGGCTGATCTCGACGTCGGCCGGCCCGATGCCGCCCTACCCGGCGACCTGGGCGTACCTGGAGGCCGTGCCGGCTACTTGAGGAACTTGCTGGTCGTGTTGTCGGCCAGGACCTTGCCGCCCGTCTGGCAGGTCGGGCAGTAGTTGACCGTGTAGCTGCGGTACTCGACGGCCCGGATCGTGTCGCCGCACACCGGGCACGCCTCCTTCTCGCGGTGGTGGACCGCGCCCGGGCGGTCGGCCGACGACGACATGTCGGACCGGGTCCGCTCGTACGCCAGCGACTCGGCGATGCACGCGCCCATGGCGGCGTGCAGCCGGTCGATCGCGTCGGCGTCGAGCTTGGCCGACGAGGCGAACGGCGACAGCTTGGCCCGGTGGCAGACCTCGTTGGCCAGGCGGCGGCCGAGCCCGGCGAGGATCCGCTGGTCGCGCAACCAGCCGTGCAGCCGCATCGGGTGGGCGGCCAGCAGCCCGGCCAGCTCGTCGCGGCCGAGCGTGTCGGCCTCGGGCCCCAGGTCGTCGAGCGGCGGCTGGTGGTCGGGCTCGCCGTCGATCACCCAGACACCGGCCTTGCGCTCGGTGCCGGCCTCGGTGAGCAGCAGCGCCCGGCCGTCGGCGAAGCTCCACCGGGCCTGGCCACCCCGGGGCTTGGCCGCCTGCTTGGGGTCGTCCTTGAGCCGGCCGCCCTGCATGAGGTGGACGACGAACGTCACCGGCTCGAACCGCAACAGCAGGTGCTTCCCCCGGCGGCCGACATCGATCAGCGGATGCCCCTGGGCCGCCTCGGGGGGCGGGGCGAAGGTCTTGAGGGCGGTGAACGCGAGCGGCCGGAACCGGGTGAGCACGTCGCCGGCGTAGTTCTCGGTGAGGCGTTCGGCGTGGGCCTGGACCTCGGGCATCTCGGGCACGGCTGCGATCCCTCCCCTCGGACCACGCCACTCTACGGGTAGGTGGTGCGGGCCCGGACCGGTGCCAGGGCGTCGTGCACCGCCGCCAGCGCCCGCTGGTGGGCCATGAGCAGGGTCAGGTCGCCGCCGAGCCGCAGGCGCCCCTCCACGAACGCCCGCTGCGCCCCGACCGTCCCCGAGGCGACGGCGGCGGCGGTGGTGTAATCGGTGGTGATGCGCAGGTCCGCCGGCCGGTCGGGATCGGCGGGGCCCGGGCGCAGCGCCACGCCCTCGGGTCCGATGGCGACGTGCCACACGACGTCCCCGTCCGGGCCCCCGGTCACCCGCTGCTCGACCACGAGCGCGAGCCCGGCCCACGCGGCCCGCAGCCGGTCGTCGCCGGCGACGGCCCGGCCGGCGGCGTCGATCCATTCGGGGCTGAGGTAGCGCACGGGGGCAACCTACGCGCCCGCATGCCAAGCTCGGCAGGTGACGGACGGGATCCCGGCGGGCATGACCGCGGCAGACGAGCGCCACCACCCGGAGGGCGAGGGCGACTGGTGGAACGAGTCGTGGTACTTCGACTTCGCCACCCCCGACGGCCGGCTCGGCGGCTACGTGCGGCTCGGCCTCTACCCCAACCAGAAGCTGTGCTGGTACTGGGCGTGCCTGGTGGGGGAGGGCCGGCCACTGGTCATCGTGGTCGACCACGGGGTGGCGCCGCCCCGGCCGCCGTCGCTGGAGATCCGGGCCGAGGGGCTGTGGGCCGACCACACGGTCGAGGCGCCGTTCGACCACATGACGCTCGGCTGCGAGGCGTTCGCCCTGGCGCTCGACGACCCGGCCGCCGTCTACGCCGGCGAGGCCGCCCGAGGCGACAGGGTGCCCTTCGGGCTCGACCTCGAGTGGGAGACCGACGGCGCGGCGTACGCCTACCCCGCGGGCACGACCCGCTACGAGGTCCCGTGCCACGTCCACGGCGAGGTGCTGGTCGGCGACGAGCGGATCCCGATCGACGGGGCCGTCGGCCAGCGCGACCACTCGTGGGGCCCGCGGGACTGGTGGACGCTCGGCTGGACGTGGACCTCCGGCGCCCTCGACGACGGCACCCGGTTCCACGGCACGGCGGTCCGGCTCGGAGCCGACGGCGAGCTGCTGCCGTACCACCCCGGCTACGTCCAGCCGCCCGGCGGGCCGCTCGCCGGCGTGACCCGCACGGCCAGCGAGGCGGCGCTGGGCCCCGAGGGCCTGCCGACCGCGGCCCGGTTCGCGCTCGACCGCCTCAACCTGGGCATCGAGCCGCTGGCGTTCGCGCCGGTGCTGCTGGAGGACGGGTCGGGACGGGTGTCCCGCTTCCCCCGGGCGCTGTGCCGGTTCCGGGACCCGGCGACCGGCCGCGAGGGGTCGGGTGGACCGAGTGGAACCAGCCCCAGGACTGAGCACTAGCCTCGTCGGATGCTCGATCCCCAACGCCTGATCGAGGCCGTCGGTCTACTCGGGATCTTCGCCATCGTCTTCGCCGAGTCCGGGCTGCTCATCGGTTTCTTCCTGCCCGGCGACTCGCTTCTGTTCACCGCCGGGTTCCTGGCCTCCGCGCCCGACAGCGTGAACGAGAACCTGCACCTCCCGCTGCTGCCGCTCCTGCTCGGGATCTTCGTGGCGGCCGTGGTCGGCGACCAGGTCGGCTACGTGATCGGCCGGCGGGTCGGGCCCGCCCTGTTCCGCCGGCCCGAGTCCCGGTTCTTCAAGCGCGAGAACGTCGACCGGGCCGAGGAGTTCTTCGACCACTACGGGGCCAAGACGATCGTGCTCGCCCGGTTCGTGCCGATCGTCCGGACGTTCACGCCGATGGTGGCGGGCGTGTCGCGGATGAACTACCGCACGTTCGTCACGTTCAACTTCATCGGCGGGGCGCTGTGGACGCTCGTCGTGACGTTGCTCGGCTACTTCCTCGGCCAGGTCGACGTGGTCGAGGAGAACCTGGAGATCGCCATCCTCGCCGTCGTGGCCATCTCGATCACCCCGATGGTCGTCGAGATCCTGAGGGCCCGCCGGGAGAAGCGTCAGGCCGCCGCCGACATCGTCCACGACCTCGTCGACCCGGGCCTGGGCGAGCTGGCGCGCGAGGCCGCCGACCCCGACGGCCGCCTCGACTGACGTGCGGGCGGAGGGTGACAGTGTGGAGTCGCCCCGAACCGGGTAGCACCGGTGTGGACGATGGTGACCCACCAGCGCACCCGGGAGAGTCGCGTCACGGAACGAACCGCGAGCCGACGCTTCGCCCATGATGCCACCGAGATCAGCCGTGCTCGGAGGATGGTGCGCGCCCACATGGACGCCTGGGGCTACGACGGCGAGGCCCAACCCCTGGAGCTGGCGGTCAGCGAGCTGTTCACCAACGCCATCGTCCACGGCCGGGGCCTGATCGACGTCCGGCTGGCCGTGAACGACGACCGCGTCCGCCTGGAGGTCACCGACGAGGGCGGCGGCCCCTCGACCCCGGCCTTCGCCCCCGGCAGCGCCGCGCTGGGGGGCTGGGGGCTCCGGCTCGTCGAGACGCTGGCCGAGACCTGGGGCGTGCGCGAGGAGGACGGCCGCACCCGGGTCTGGATGGAACGCCGCCTCTGACTGGCTTAGGGCTGGCAAACGAAGGGCCGGCCATGAGGCCGGCGGGGCCGGCCTCTCTGGCGATTGTGGAGGCGGGCGGGCGGCCGTCAAGGACAAGCTCGCTTCGCTCGGGCCGCCCTCTGGGCGGCCTCCTTGACCGCCACCCGCCCGCCCTCGTGGGGCTTTGGTCCGGGCGTCGCTCACGCCGGCTCCCTGCGCCGGCCCTCGGGTCCAGGAGCGCCTCCAGTCCAGGAGCTTCGACCGCCGCCCGGCGAGGCGCAACATCCGTGTCCCACCAGCTTCTCTACGCGGAAACGGTCGGCGGTTTCAACCGGTCGGCGCAACAAGTTCGGCGAGTGCTCGGGATGGTTTCATCCAGCCGAGGGTTTGTCGAGGTCGGTTGTTGAGCTTGTAGGCGATGGTGTCGAGGTCGGCTTCGGTGAGGACGGTGAGGTCGGTGCCTTTGGGCATCCATTGGCGGAGTAGGCCGTTGGTGTTCTCGTTGGAGCCGCGTTGCCAGGGCGAGTGCGGGTCGCAGAAGTAGATGTCGATGCCGGTGTCGATGGTGAAGACGACATGGTGGGCCATCTCGGCGCCTTGGTCCCAGGTGATCGACCGGAAGAGATGCTCGGGGAGCGTCTTGATCTTGGCGGTGATGGTGGCGCGGACGGTTTCGGCGGTGTGGTTGCGCTCGAGGTGCAGGAGCATCACGTAGCGGGTGGCGCGCTCGACGAGAGTGCCGACCGCGGAGGGGTTGCCGGCGCCGATGATGAGGTCGCCTTCCCAGTGGCCGGGAACGACGCGGTCTTCGATCTCGGGAGGGCGTTGGGAGATGATGACCATGTCGGGGATCGGTCCGAGACGCTCGAGACGGGAGCGATTGCGGCGGATGGCTCGGCCGGTGCGCAGACAGGCGGCGAGCTCTTTGCGCAGGGCGCCTGGACCTTGGACATAAAGGGACTGGTAGATCGTCTCGGGCGACACCCGCATGATCGGATCGTCCGGGAACTCGATGCGCAACTGGGCTGAGATGCACGCCGGTGACCACAGCTCCTCTTCGAGCCACGTCTCGACTTGGGCTCGCAGGCGAGGGCAGCCGGCCAGCTTGGCGATCTTGGGTCGTCGTGCCTGGTCACTGGCACGTCGATGAGCCCGCCACCCGCGATAGGCGTCCCGGCCGCCGTTGGCGTTGACCTCACGCGAAATCGTCGAGGGGGCCCGTCCGAGCCGGGCGGCGATGGCCCGGAACGAGTCACCGCCATCGAGGCCAGAGCGGATCTCCTCCCGCTCCGTCGCCGACAACCGCGTCGGCGACGGATCCCACTCCAACCGGGCGAGCCACCCCACCCACCTCACGGATCACCCGCTGCACGAACGGCGCCGACCGGCCCAGCTCTCGGGCCACGTCCACCGCACGCATCCCATCCGCGACCAGCCCGATGATCCGCTTCCGGTCTTCCGGCGTCAGCCGCGGATACCGGCCACTGGTCGCATTCCCCACCACACACCCTCCCGATCGAGTCGAATCGTCTCCGACTCGCCGAGCTGTTGCAGTGATCCTCAGAATCCGCCGTCGCCATGACGACCGTTTCCGCGTACAAAACGCGATACGGGGACGGTCCCGGCCCGCCGAACACGCCCGTCTACGCCGCCGCCGTCCGCCCCGGTGCAGGTCGCCCGCCGGGCACGTTTTCTCGTTCTGCCCGCGAAAGTGGCTGATTCCCCATCGTTTTCGCGGGCAGAACGGCGTTCCCCCGCCGCATGGCCTGCCCTTATCGCCAGAACGGGCCTATCCCGCCGACTGGCCCAGGAGCTTGCGGTTCTTGAACTGGGCCTTGATGTAGTCGCGGTTCATATAGGCGATGAAGTCGATGGAGATCTCCTTGGGGCAGGCCTCCTCGCACTCCCCGTGGTTCGTGCACGAACCGAAGTAGTCCTCCATCGTGTCGACCATCGCCTGGGCCCGGCTATAGCGCTCGGCCTGGCCCTGGGGGAGCAGGTTGAGGTGCTGCAGCTTGGCCGCCGTGAACAGGTTGGCGGCGCTGTTGGGGCACGCCGCCACGCAGGCTCCGCAGCCGATGCACGCCGCGGCGTCCATCGCGGCGTCGCTGACGTCCTTGGGCACCAGGATCAGGTTGCCGTCCGGGGCCGCGCCCGTCGGGGCCGTGATGTACCCGCCCGCCTCGATGATCCGGTCGAACGCCTGGCGATCGACGATCAGGTCCCGCAGCACCGGGAACGCCCTCGCCCGCCACGGCTCCACCGTGATCTCGTCGCCGTCGGAGAACTTGCGCATGTGGAGCTGGCACGTCGCCGTGCCCTTCTGGGGGCCGTGGGCCGCGCCGTTGATCATCATCCCGCACGACCCGCAGATGCCCTCCCGGCAGTCGTGATCGAACGCGATCGGCTCCTCGCCCTTCGCGATCAGCCGCTCGTTGACCGTGTCGAGCATCTCGAGGAACGACATGTCGGGGCTGATCCCCCTCGCCTCCTCGGTGTAGGTGACCATCCGGCCCTCCATGCCCGGCGGCTGGCGCCAGACGTGGAGGGTGAGGTCCATCGTGGGATGTGCGGCGGGGGACTGCCCGTCGCCATTCCCGTTGCCGGTCTCGCTCACTTGTAGGACCTCTGGGTCAGCTTCACGTACTCGAACTCCAACGGCTCGCGGTGCAGCGTCGGCTCGTTGCCCTTGCCGGTCCACTCCCACGCCCCGACGTAGGCGAAGTGGGCGTCGTCCCGCAGCGCCTCGCCGTCCTCGGTCTGGCTCTCCTCCCGGAAGTGGCCGCCGCAGCTCTCCTCCCGGTGCAGCGCGTCCCGCACCATCAGCTCGCCCAGCTCGAAGAAGTCGGCGACCCGGGCCGCCTTCTCCAGCGACTGGTTGAGGGCCGAGCCGCCGAGCACGCGGACGTCCTTCCAGAACTCCTCGCGCAGGGCGGGGATCTCGGTCATCGCCTTCTCGAGCCCGGCCCGGTTGCGGGCCATGCCGCAGTGCTCCCACATGAGCTTGCCCAGCTCGCGGTGGAAGTGGTCGACCGAGCGGGTGCCCTTGATCGACAGCAGCCGCGCCACGGTGTCGCCCACCGACGTCTCGGCCTGGGTGAACGCGGGATCGTCCGTCGGCACCGGCGGGTGGCCGAGCAGGCCCGCCAGGTAGTCGGCGAGCGTGTAGCTGATCACGAAGTAGCCGTCGGCCAGGCCCTGCATCAGCGCGGACGCCCCCAGCCGGTTGGCGCCGTGGTCGCTGAAGTTCGCCTCGCCGAGCACGAACAGCCCCGGCACGTTCGACATGAGCTGGTAGTCCACCCACAGCCCGCCCATCGTGTAGTGGACGGCCGGGTAGATGCGCATCGGCACCCGATACGGGTCCTCGTCGGTGATGCGGTCGTACATGTCGAACAGGTTCCCGTAGCGCTCCCGCATGGTGGGCTCGCCGACCCGGCCGATCGCCTCGGAGAAGTCGAGGTACACGCCGTTGCGCAGCGGGCCGACGCCCCGGCCCTCGTCGACGACCGCCTTGGCGTTGCGGGACGCCACGTCCCGGGGCACCAGGTTGCCGAACGCCGGGTACTTGCGCTCCAGGAAGTAGTCGCGGGCCGGCTCGGGTATCTGGTCCGGCGACCGGCCGTCGTCGCGGTCGGCCGGCACCCAGATGCGCCCGTCGTTGCGCAGCGACTCGGACATCAGCGTGAGCTTCGACTGGAACTCGTCGCTGGCCGGGATGCACGTCGGGTGGATCTGCGTGAAGCATGGGTTGGCGAACAGCGCCCCCCGCCGGTGCGCCCGCCAGGCGGCGGTGGCGTTCGAGTACTTGGCGTTGGTCGACAGGTAGAAGACGTTGCTGTAGCCGCCGGTGCACAGCAGCACCGCGTGCGCCGAGAAGCGACGACACCTGCCCCGACAGCATGTCCCGCACGACGATGCCGCAGGCCACCCCGTCCTTGACCACCAGGTCGAGCATCTCGGCGCGGGTGTGGAGCGTGACCGTGCCCGCCGCCACCTGGTGCATCATCTGCTGGTAGGCGCCGAGCAGCAGCTGCTGGCCGGTCTGGCCCCGGGCGTAGAACGTGCGGGACACCTGGGCGCCGCCGAAGCTGCGGTTGTCGAGCAGCCCGCCGTACTCCCGGGCGAACGGCACGCCCTGGGCGACGGACTGGTCGATGATGTTCACCGACTCCTCGGCCAGGCGGTAGACGTTGGACTCGCGGCTGCGGAAGTCGCCGCCCTTCACCGTGTCGTAGAACAGGCGGAAGATCGAGTCGCCGTCGCCCTTGTAGTTCTTGGCCGCGTTGATGCCGCCCTGGGCGGCGATCGAGTGCGCCCGCCGGGGGCTGTCGTGGTAGGTGAAGACCCGGACCTTGTAGCCCTGCTCGCCCAGCGTCGCCGCCGCCGAGGCCCCCGCCAGGCCGGTCCCGACGATGATGACCTCGAACCGCCGGCGGTTGTGGGGCGCCACCAGCTTCATGTCGAAGCGGTGCTGGGTCCAGCGCTGCTCGATCGGCCCGGACGGCACCCGGCTGTTGAGCGCGCCGATCACCGCGCGGCCCCTTCCTGGTAGAGCTCGCAGGTCTCGATGGTGTTGCCCGAGACCCGGCAGTCGGAGTTGTCGTCGGCGCTGACGACCCCGGTCAGCACGGCGATCGGGACGCTGAGGTTGCCGATCATCACGATGCCGGCGAAGGCGACCGCGAAGCCCCGCCGCCACGAGTTCCAGCGGGGGTTGTTGAGCCCCAGGCTCTGGAACATGGACCAACCGCCGTGCAGCAGGTGGATGCCGAGGGCGATGTTGGCGACGATGTAGATGCGCGGCCACCGCCGGCCGTTCGAGGCTCGCGACCAGGTTGCGGTAGACGTCGCCCCGGTCGAAGTCGGGGTTGACGGTGCCCCAGGTCAGGTCGGCCAGGTGGAAGATCACGAACAGGCCGACCACGATGCCGGTCAGGCGCATCGACCGGCTGGCGGCCGTGGCGGCCTGCCAGTCGCGGGGGCTGACGTAGCGGCCCTCGGCCCGCGCCCGCCGGTTGGCGAGCGTGAGGCTCGCGGCCGCGTGGATGTGGAAGGCGAAGGCGGCGATGAGGCCGATGCGGAGCAGCCACAGGGTCACCGTGCGGGGGAAGAACGGCACCAAGAGCTGACGCAGCCACTCGCCGTAGTGGTTTATGTCCTCGGCGCCCAGGAAGACCTTCAGGTTCCCCAGCATGTGGAAGAACACGTAGCCCATGAGGGCGATCCCGGTCAGCGCCATCACCCACTTCTTGCCGACCGACGAGCGGTAGAGCTCGACCGGCCAGGGAGCGGGGCGGCGGCTGCGCGGGTGCACCGGGGCGACGGTCTGCCGCTCCAACGTCTGCATCGCTTCCTTCAGCCTCCCGGACGGGGGATGAAACGCCGTCCGAGCGGAACCGTACTCGCATGCTTTCGGCTGGCGTCAAGCCTCGGGAGCGGGGATGGGGCGTACGAGCCGGCCCATGTCGCGGTTGGTGGCGATGTCGCCGCTGGGCAGGGTCAACACCAGGTCGAGCACCAACACGCCGGGCACGGAGTCGTCGGGCACCGAGGCGTCGATCCGGCCGACGCGGACGCAGGCGTCGGCGGCCACGTCGCCCTCCCACTCCCACCGGCGCTCGCCCCCCGGCCACGCCAGCGTCGCCGCGACCCGGGCGCCGTCGATCGGCTCGCGCCGGTCCGACACGACGTGGACGTCGAGCGCCAGCGGCGTGCCCGCGACCAGCTCGGCCGGCAGGGCGTCGGCCACGACGATCACCGGGCGGCACGCCTCCCGCAGCGCGTCGTAGCCGGCCTTGCGCTCCCCCCGGTGGTCGAGCACGGACGGCGAGATCGCCGGGTGGGCGTCGCCCAGCCGGTACTGGGCGAACCCCCCGGCGGGACGGTACTTGCGCCGGCGCAGCTCCTCGACCGTGCGGCGCAGCAGCCGGGCCTGATAGGCCTGCGTGGCGTCGGCCCAGTCCCCGTAGCCGGCGTGCCCGGCCGGCGGCACCCGAGCGGCGAACCTCGCGACGTCGAGGTGGTGGTGGGCCGCCAGGCGGTCCCAGTCGAGCTCGGGCCAGCTCTCGGCCACGGGGTCGACGCCCGCGGCCGCGGGGTCGGACGGGGCGGCGCCGGCACCGAAGGCGGACACGAACCGGACCAGCCTCGGCACCGCCCGGGCGAGCCCGGGGAGGTCGGCGACGTCGCCGTAGCGCCAGCCGAGCCACAGGTGGGCGTCGGACCCGTCGAAGGTGGGCGGCGTGGGGGCTGACGCCGGACTGGGCGAGGACGGGGCGCGACCCGTCGGCGCGCTCGGAGCGCCCGCCTGATCGAGCCGTCGAGCACGCTGCGGTTCCAGCGGGGGACCTGGTCGGCGGCGAAGTCCGCCAGGAGCCTCGCCACCGTGTCGTCGGGCGTCCCGGGCTCCCGCCCGCCCGCGGCGGGGCGGGGCGTCGGCTCGTCGTGGCCGCACCACAGGGCGACGGACGGGTGGTGGCCGAGCAGGTCGACGAGGGCGGCGGCCTGGCGCACGGCCTGGCGGCGGATCCCCCGCGCGTACGGGCCGTGCAGCGGCATGTCCTGCCACACGAGCAGGCCGGCCTCGTCGGCCGCGTCGTACAGCTCGGGCCGGGCCACGTGGGCGTGGACGCGGACCAGGTCGAGCCCGAGGTCGCACGCCGCCTCGATCGCCGCGCGCACGTCGTGCGGCCGGGCGTCGGCCGGGCCCATGCGGGTCGGCCCCACGCTGGCGCCCTTCACGAACAGCCGCTCGCCGTTCACGGACCACTGCCAGCGCCGGAGGCGGACGCTCCGCAGCCCGGTCCGCAGCCGCCGCCGGTCGCTGACCGCGGCGGCGTCGCCGCCGCGCTCGTCGCCCTGATCGCCCTCCGGCACCTCGACCGCCACCCGGGCGTCGTGCAGCGCCGGGGACCCGAACGCCCGGGGCCACCACAGCGCCGGCCGCTCGATCGTGAGGGTCCAGTTGACCTCGTTGACGCCCGCCGCCAGCGGCTGGTCGTGGACGTGGTCGTGGTCGCCGATCTCGGTCCGCAGCCGGACCCGCCGGGCCGCGTCGCTGTCGAGCACCGCCCGCAGCGCCACGACCGCCCGCTCGGGCCCGGCCTCCCGGCACAGCAGGCGCAGGGCGGCGATCCGCACGGGGCCCGTCTCGGTCAGCCGCACGGGCGCCCAGATGCCGCCAGGGTTCCAGCCGGGATCGACGTGGTCGCCGGCCTGGAACGCCCCGGTCAGGTTGCGCGGGGGCGCCGATCCCCCGGCCGGGCTGCACGTGACCTCGACCGCCAGCACGTGCTCGGACCGCTCGGCCAGCGGGCCGGTGACCTCGAACGTGTGGGGCAGGAAGTAGCCCTCGGTGTCGCCGAGGTAGCCGCCGTCGAGCCACACGTCGCCCTGGTAGAAGAGGCCGTCGAACGTGAGCCAGCTCCGGCGCCCGGCGCCCGCCGCCGGCGCCGCGAAACGGCCCCGGTACAGCAGCGGGCCGTCCGAGTCGGCGAACGCCGGCGCCGCCCGCCAGTGCCCGGGCACGGCGACCGGTTCCCACGCCCCGTCGTCGAAGTCGGGCGCGGCGTAGGCCCGGCGGAGCGGGTCGTCGGCGATCGCCGCCCGCCAGCCGTCGGTCACCTGCATGGGGGGCGAACGCTAGTGCCGGGGCGCAACCCCGACCCCCGGAGCCCGGGCGGGACCTCCCTTCCGAGGTCCCGCCCGGGCCCGGGCCGTGGGTCAGAAGCCGAGGTCGATGAACTGGTCCACGTTGTCCTGGGTCACCGTCGACGCCGAGAGCTCGATGCGGCTCGGGACGTCTGGCTCCGCCAGCTCCTCGAAGCCCTCGCCCAGGGCGATCAGCCGCGCCACCCGCACCGCGGAGGCCGACATCGACGGGTTGTACATGAACGTGGCCGCGTACAGGCCGCCGTCCTGGATGCGCTCCATCGCGTCCTGCGACCCGCCGGCGCCGGTGAGGATCATCTCGTCCTCGCGCCCGCGTTCTCGATCGCGGACACGACGCCCATCGCCATGTCGTCGTCGTGGGTGTAGACGGCGTCGATGTCGGGCTCGGCCTGGAGGATGGTCTCCATGACCGCCAGGCCCTTGTCGGGCAGGAAGTCCGCCGGTTGCTGGGCGACGATGGCGATGCCGTCGCCGCACAGCTGCTCGATCGTGTCGGCGAAGCCGGCCGAGCGCTGCTCGGTGACCGAGATGCCCGCCAGGCCCTGGATCTCGACCACGTTGCCCTGGCAGTCGAGCTGCTCGGCCAGGTAGTTGGCCGCCGAGACGCCGATGCCGTAGTTGTCGCCGCCGATCCACGTGCGGTACGCCTGCTTGGACGAGAACTCCCGGTCGAGGTTGACCACCGGGATGCCCTGCTCCATCGCCTCGAGCGCCACCGGGGTGAGCGGGCCGCCCTCGTGCGGCAGGATCACGAGCACGTCCGGGTCCTCGGCCATCAGCTGCTCGACCTGCGACACCTGGGCCGCCGAGTCGTTGGTGCCCTCCAGCAGGACGAACTCGACGTCGTCGAACTTCGCGGCCTCCTCCTCGGCGTTCTCGGTGATGGCCGCCAGCCAGCCGTGGTCGGCGCCCGGGGCGCTGAAGGCGATCTTGACCGTCTCGCCCTCCTCGGCCGTGCCGCCGTCCTCGGAGCCGCTGCCGGAGCCCTCGCTGCCGGAACCGCTGTCGGACGACTCGTCGTCGTCATCGCCGCTCTCGCACGCGGTCAGCCCGAGAGCGACCACGGCGAGCACGGCGAGGAGCCGGTGCTGTCGTGCGTTGAACATGGTGGGTGTCCCCCTCTTTCCTTCCCGGACGGGCTCACCGGTCGCGGCGTTGCAGCGCCGCGGCGGCGAGGATGATCACGCCCTTGGTCAGTTGCTGGAGCTCGGTCGGCATGTCGAGCAGGTTGAGCAGGTTGAACAGCAGACCGAACGTGATGACGCCGAGGAACGTGCCGGTGATCGTCGCCCGCCCCCCGGCGAGGCTGGTCCCGCCGATGACCACGGCGGCGATGGCGTCCAGCTCGAGCAGGTTGCCGGCCACCGGCGAGGCGCTCCCCAGGCGTCCGCTCAGCAGCACGGCCGCGATCCCGACGCACAGGCCGGACAGCACGTAGACGCTGGCCAAGATGCGCTGGGGGCGGACGCCGGCCATGCGGGCGGCCTCCCGGTTGCCGCCGACGGCGATGACGTGGCGCCCGTAGCGGGTGCGGTTGAGCAGGACCCAGCCGCCGGCGGTCACGGCCACGAACACCAGGGCCGCGTACGGGATGCCCGCCACCTTGCCCCGCCCCAGCTCCCGCACGAAGTCGAGCTCGAGCAGGCTGATCGGCGTCTTGTCGCTCATCCACAGCGCCAGGCCCCGGGCGCCGGCGAACATCGCCAGCGTGGCGATGAACGGGACGATGCGCCCGTAGGCGATGGCGACGCCGTTGATCAGCCCGAGCAGCAGACCGAGCCCGATCGCCCCGACCATGAACGGCAGCGACTGCTGCTCGCCGACCAGCCCGCCGGCGACGGCGGCGGCCGCCAGCATCGAGCCGACCGACAGGTCGATGCCGCCGGTGGCGATGACGAAGGTCATCCCCACGGCCACGACGCCGACCACGCTGGCCTGCGTGAGCACGGTGAGCAGGTTGTCCCGGGTGAGGAACTGCTCGCGGTCGGCGATCGTCCCCGCGATCAGCAGCGCGACCACGACGACCGGCAGCGCCGCCTCCTGGAGCTGGATGCGGCGCTGGGCCCGGGCGGCGGGCGCGGTGGCCTCGGTCTCCGCCGCCAGCTCGGCGTCCAGGGCGTCGGTGCTCATGGGGCGGCGGCCTCCTCGTGGGGCAGGGCGTGGGCCAGCAGGTCGGCCTCGGTGGTGCCCTCGGCGTCGACCAGGGCGGTGGGCCGGCCGTCGGCCAGCACCAGGATCCGGTCGCACAGGCCGGACAGCTCGGCCAGCTCCGACGAGACGAGCACGACCGCCAGGCCGCCGCCCGCCAGCGTGTGGACCAGCCGGTAGATCTCGGCCTTGGCCCCGATGTCGACGCCCCGGGTGGGCTCGTCGAGCAGCAGGACCCGGCACTCCCGCAGCAGCCAGCGGGCCAGCACGACCTTCTGCTGGTTGCCGCCCGACAGCTCGGCGACCAGGCGGTCGGGGTCGTCGGGCGTCGTCTGCAGCGAGCGCAGGTGGCGGGCGGCCGCCTCCCGCTCGGCCCGCCGGTCGATCAGGCCGCGGCGGCGGAAGCGGCGCAGGTCGGCGACCGACACGTTGCGGACCAGGCTCCAGCCGGGCCACAGGCCCTGGGTCTTGCGCTCCTCGGGGGCGAGCCCGACGCCCGCCCGGATGGCGAGGTCGGGACGACCGGGGGGCAGGACCCGGTCGTCGACGACCACGTGGCCGGCATCGGGGCGGTCGACGCCGGCCACGAGCCGCAGCAGCTCCGTGCGGCCCGCGCCGACCAGACCCCCGATGCCGAGGATCTCGCCCTCCCGCAGGTCGAACGACACGCCGTGCACGGCCGGGACCCGGGTCAGGCCCTCGACCCGCAGCACCACCGGGCCGACGCGGCGGTCGGGGTCCCGCGCGGGGAACGTGTCGGCCAGCTTCCGGCCGACCATGGCGGTGATCAGCTCGGACCGGCCGGTCGCCGGGGGCAGCGCCGAGGCCACCGTGCGCCCGTCACGCAGGACCGTGATCACGTCGCCGACGGCCGCCACCTCCTCCAGCCGGTGGGAGATGTAGACGACGCCGACGCCCTCGGCCGTGAGGCGCCGGATGACGGCGAACAGCGTGGCGACCTCGTGGCCGCCGAGCACCGCGGTGGGCTCGTCCATGACCAGGAGGCGGGCCCGGCGGGTGAGCGCCCGGGCGATCGACACGATCTGCTTGGCCGCGGGCGGCAGGCCGCCGACCAGCGCCCGGGGCGGGATGGCGCCGTGCCCGAGGCGGGTCAGCACGTCGGTCGCCGCGGCCCGCATGGCCCGGCGGTCGAGCATCGGTCCGCGGTGCAGCTCGTGGCCCAGGAACAGGTTGTCGGCGACGCTGAGGTCGTCGACGAGGTCGAGCTCCTGGTAGATCGTGGCGACGCCTCGGGCCAGGGCGGCGGCCGGGTCGCCGGGGGGCAGGGGAGCGCCGCCGACGGCCACCGCGCCGGCCGTCGGCGTCACCAGACCGGCGATGCACTTGATCAGGGTCGACTTCCCCGCGCCGTTCTGGCCGACGATGCAGTGGACCTGCCCGGCCTCCACCGCGAAGTCGACGCCGGCGAGGGCGCGGACGCCCGGGTAGTCCTTGACCAGCCCCCGCACTTCCAACAGCGGCGAGGTCACGCGCTCGCCTCCTCCGGCGGGGCCAACATGGCGTCGATGGCGGCGGGGGAGAGGATCTGCTCGACCACGGTCACCGCACAGCCGATGACCCCCGCCCGGTCGTCGAGCTGGCTGCCGGCCAGCTGGAGGTGCTGCGTGGCCAGGGCGGTGGACCGCCGGTAGACGACCTCCCGGAGGCCGGCGAAGAAGTGCTCGTGGGCGTGCGCCAGGTCGCCCCCGATGACGATCACCGAGGGGTTGAAGAAGTTGACGGCGCCGGCGAGCACCTCGCCCACCAGCCGCCCGGCCTGACGGACCAGAGTCACGGCCTGGGCGTTGCCGGCCCGCACCAGCGCCACCACGTCGCGGCTGCCGTCGGCGTCGACGCCGATGGACTGCAGCTCCCGGGCCAGGGCGCCGCCGCTGGCCACGGCCTCGACGCAGCCCCGGTTGCCGCAGCGGCACAGCGCGTCGCCGGCGTCGGGGATCTGCACGTGGCCGAGGTCGCCGGCCGTGCCGTCGGCGCCACGGTGGATGGTCCCGCCGGCCACGATCCCGCAGCCGATGCCGGTGGCGACCTTCACGAACAGCAGGTCGTCGACGCTGTGCCGCCAGCTGGTCCAGTACTCGCCGAGCGCCATGACGTTGACGTCGTTGTCCACGAGCACGGGGACGCCCGGGTAGCGGTCGGCGAAGGCCGCTGGCAGGGGGACGCCGTCCCAGCCCGGCATGATCGGCGGGCTGACCGCCCGCCCGGCGGAGAACTCGACCGGGCCGGGGACGCCGATGCCCACGCCCCGGACGTCTCCCCGGCTGCGCCCGACCTCGGCGAGCAGGTCGGCGAAGCGGTCCTGGACCCATGCCAGCACCACGTCGGGCCCGCCGCGCGATGTCCATCTCGGCGGGGTGCTCGGCGAGCACGGTGCAGTCGAGGTCGCTGACCGCCACCCGGCAGTGCGTGGCCCCGAGGTCGGCGCACATGACCAGGCCGCTGGCCGCGTCGAAGGCGAGCTGGGTGGGCGGGCGGCCGCCGGTCGAGGGCCCGCCGCCCCGCTCGACCAGGAGCCCGAGGCCGAGCAGGGCGTCGACCCGCTGGGACACGGTGGATCGGGCCAGCCCGGTGGCGCGGGCCAGCTCGGCCCGGCTCGCGGCCGCGCCGTCGCGCACGAGCTGGAACATGACCCCCGGCGTGAGGATGTGCGGGCTGACGCTCCGGCGCGAGGCCATGCGCGGGATCTAACACGCCCGCTTTGTTCGGTCAACGGTCAAAGTGGTGAAGATGGCGGTACGAGTTGAATACTTATGCTTGTCATCCGCTCAAAGGCCGTCGTAGGTTCCCCGCATGGAGGCCTTGCGCAGCGCGCTGGTCGGGACCGGGTTCGTCGCCGGGCTGCACGCCCGGTCCGCCCGGCTGGCCGGCGCCCACCTGGTCGGGGTGGCGGGATCGTCGCCCGAGAAGGGCCGGCGCGCCGCCGGGGAGCTGGGCGCCGAGAGCGCCTTCGCCTCGGGCGAGGAGCTGGTCGAGGCGGACGGCATCGACGTCGTGCACATCTGCACGCCCAACCACCTGCACGAGCCGCTGGCGCTCAAGGCCCTGGCCGCCGGCAAGCACGTGGTGTGCGAGAAGCCGGTCGCGCTCGACGGCGACGGCGCCCGGCGCATCGCCGACGCCGCGGCCGATGCGGGGCGGGTCGTCGCCGTGCCGTTCGTCTACCGGTTCCACCCCACGATCCGCGAGGCCCGGGCCCGGGTGGCGGCCGGCGACCTCGGGCGGATCCGGCTGCTGCACGGCAGCTACCAGCAGGACTGGCTGCTCGGCCCGGACGACTCGAACTGGCGGGTCGACGCCTCGCTCGGCGGGCCGTCCCGGGCGTTCGCCGACATCGGCTCGCACTGGTGCGACCTGGTGGAGTTCGTGTCGGGGGCCCGCATCGCCCGGCTCCTGGCCCGGACGGTCACGGTGGTCCCCGAGCGGGCGGCGGCGGCCTCGGTGACGTTCGCGGGCCCGTCCGCCGGCGGCCGGCGCCGGCCCGTCGACACGGAGGACGCGGCCTTCGTCCTGTTCGAGACCGCGGACGGCGGCCACGGGTCGATGCACGTCAGCCAGATCTCGGCCGGGCGCAAGAACCGGCTGTGGTTCGAGCTCGACGGCGAGCAGGCGTCCGTCGTGTTCGACCAGGAGCAGCCCGAGACCCTGTGGCTCGGCCGCCGGGACCGGGCGGAGACGATCGTGCGGGACACCGCAGGGATGGCGCCCGACGCGGCCAGGCTGTCGGTCCTGCCGGCCGGGCACGCCCAGGGCTATGCGGACTGCTTCGACATGTTCGTGGCCGACACCTACGCCGCGGTCGGCGGGACGGTCCCCGAGGGCCTGCCGCTGGTCGGCGACGGCGTGCGGGCGGCCCGGATCACCGACGCGGTGCTGGCGTCCGCCCGCACCCAGGCCTGGATCGAGGTGACGTCATGAAGCTCGGCTTCCTCACCGCCTGCCTGCCCAAGCGGCCGCTGGCCGACATCGCCGCCTGGGCCGCGGCCCACGACTACGAGGCGCTGGAGGTGGCGGCGTGGCCGGCGCTGGGCGACCGGCCGTTCACGGCCACCCACCTCGACGCCGAGAGCTACGACCGGGAGGCGGTCCTCGGGCTGTTCGCCGAGCACGGCCTGACCCTGTCGTCGCTGGCGTACTACGACAACAACCTGCACCCGGACCCGTCCGAGCGGGCGGCGATCAACGCCCACGTCCTGCGGTGCATCGACGCCGCGGCCGACCTGGGCTGCCCGACGGTCGGCACCTTCGTCGGCCGCCATCCGGGCCGCAGCGTCCGGGAGAACCTGGCGGACGCGGAGGCGGTCTTCGCCCCGCTGGTCGACCGGGCGGGCGAGCGGGGGGTCAAGCTCATCGTCGAGAACTGCGTGATGGAGGGCTGGCACCCCGACGGCTACCCCGGCAACCTGGCGTACTCGCCCGAGCTGTGGGAGTGGATGTTCTCGCTCGGGCTGTACCTCAACTACGACCCGTCCCACCTGTGCTGGATCGGCATCGACCCGGTGGCGGCGGTGCGCCCGTACGTCGACCGCATCCCCCACGCCCAGGCCAAGGACATCGAGCTGTTCCCGGACCGGCGGAACCGCTACGGCACCTACGGCAAGGCGGTCGAGCGGGACGACCCGTGGGACGTGGGCTGGTGGCGCTACCGGGTGCCGGGCCTGGGCCAGGTCGACTGGGTGCGGCTGATCGACGCCATGTACGAGGGCGGGTTCGACGGCGTCCTGTCGGTCGAGCACGAGGACCCGGTCTGGGGCGGCAGCGAGGAGCGGGTCGAGGCGGGCCTGGAGGTGGCCCACCGCACGCTGCGGCCATTGCTGGTGCGCTGACCGAGGCGCCCCTCGGTGGCGGAACCCACGGCCCTTCGCCGGTGTAGACGGGTATGCGCACACGAGCAGTGGTGACAGCCGTCCTCGCCGCCGGGCTGTTGGTGGCCCTCGCCTCGCCCGCCGCGGCCAAGGGTCCGGTCGGCGTGATGATCACGGGACCCAGCGGGAAGGCCGTCGGGGCGGGCGGCAGTGTCGAGGACCCCATGCCCCCCGCCTTCATGTCCCTCATGAGCGAGCTGGGCCTGTGGCGGGCCCTGGGATCGGCGGAGCTCGAGGGGCCCGGCCCGTTCTCGCCGTCACCGCCGGACGGCCTGGCCGACGACGCGCTCGGGCCCCGCTTCCGGGTCGACTGGGAGATGTACCACGGGGGAACGGCGAAGGGCGACCTGGTCCTCACCCAGTACGTGTACCCGTCGGCACCCGGCGGGCCGGTGGTCTACACGCCCGGTGGCCAGCCGATCGAGCCGTACGCACCGGAGACGACCGGCGGCTGGGCCCGGACGACGGGCGACGTGACGGCCACGCTGACGGCACTGGGCGTCGACCTCTCGGACCGGGCACCGGCGGCGGCCCCGGCCCGGACGCCGGCCCGGGGAGCGCAGGGCGGGACGGACCTCGCGCCCGCGCTCGCCGGCGCCGGTGCGGCCGTCCTGGCGGCGGTGGTGGCGGCGGCAGTGGTCGTCCGGCGGCGGAGGGGTGCGCCGGCCGCCGCAGGTTGACACGATCGCGACGTGGTGGGCCGACCACGAGACGACGACGACCTCGTCCGACGGGCGATGGAGGGTGACGTGGACGCGTACGCCTCGCTGCTGGCGACCCACCACGGCCCGGCCCGCCGCCTCGCGGCCGCGCTGTGCGGCTCGGGCGACGCCGACGAGGTGGCGCAGGACGCGTTCGTCAAGGCGTGGTACGGCCTGGGGCGGTTCCGGCCCGGCGCCGAGTTCCGCCCGTGGCTGTTGCGGATCGTCGCCAACGAGGCCCGCAACCGCCGGCGCAGCGCCGGGCGGCGGGCGGGCTACGAGCTGCGGTTCGCCACCGACCGCGCCGCGGCTCCGGGCGAGGCGGCCCCCTCGCCCGAGGCCGCGGTGCTGGTGGCCGAGGCCCGCCGCTCGCTCGTCGCGGCGCTGGCCACGCTGCCGCACCGCCTGCGGGACGCGGTGGCGTGCCGCCACCTGCTCGGGCTCAGCGAGGCCGAGACGGCGGAGGTCCTGGGCGTCCCCCGGGGCACGGTCAAGTCCCGCACGGCCCGGGGCCTGGCCCGCCTCACCCAACTGATGGAGGCGGACCACGATGCCTGACCCCACCGCCGTCGCCGCCGCCCTGTCCGACCTCGGCCGCCGGCTCGACCTGCCGGCTTCCGTCGACCCCGCCGCGGCGGCGATCGACCGCATCCGGGCCGCCGGGCCGGTCGGGCGGCGGCACCGCCCCCTCCTGCTCGCGGCGGCGGCCGTCCTCGTCGCGCTCGCCCTCGTGGCCGCCCTGCCCGGGCCCCGCGCCGCGCTCGCCCGGCTGGTCGGCATCGGCGGGGTGGAGATCAGCCCCGTCGAGCGGATCGAGGACGGGCTGTCCCCGGCGCTCGACCTCGGTGCCCCGCTGGCGGTCGACGACGCCCTGGTCCGGCTGGGCGACGCCGTCGGTGCCGATCCCCGGCTCGGGCCGCCGGACGCCGCGTTCGCCGGCCGGCCCGCCGGGGGTGTGTCGCTGGTGTGGGCGCCCGGGCCCGGCCTGCCGGCGATCGAGGGGACCGACGCCGGGCTGGTGCTCACCGCGTTCCCGTCGTCCGGCCCGCCGGTGGCCGAGAAGCTCCGGGCCGCCGGCACCGAGGTGCACCCGGTCACGGTCCGGGACCGTCCCGGGTACTGGATCACGGGGGATCCCCACGTCCTCGCCTACGTCGGGCCCGACGGCGAGGACGAGTCGGCGAGGCTGGCCGGGAATACGATGCTCTGGTCGGACGGTCGAACCACCTACCGCCTGGAGTCGGCGCTCGAACGGGACGACGCCCTCCGCCACGCCGTGTCGCTGGTGGGGTGATCGGGTCCTCGGGATAACTTGGCGCCCATGCCGGAGTCGCCCCGTCCCACCACCCTCGGCGCCCTGCGGGCGTCCGGGTGGCGTTCGGTCCCCGTCAAGGACGAGATCCGACGCAACGCCGTCGCCCGCATCGCCACCGGGAGCCAGCTCATCCCGTCGGTGATCGGCTACCAGGACACGGTCCTGCCCCAGCTCGAGAATGCTGTCCTGGCCGGTCACGACGTGATCTTCCTGGGCGAGCGCGGGCAGGCGAAGACCCGCATGATCCGCAACCTCGTCGACCTGCTCGACGAGTGGATGCCGATCGTGGCGGGCAGCGAGATCAACGACGACCCGTACCATCCGGTCTCGCGGCACGCCCGCGACCTGATCGACGCCCACGGCGACGAGACGCCGATCTCGTGGGTGCACCGCGATCACCGCTTCGGCGAGAAGCTCGCCACCCCCGACACGTCGATCGCCGACCTGATCGGCGAGGTCGACCCGATCAAGGTGGCCGAGGGCCGCTACCTGTCCGACGAGCTGACCATCCACTACGGGCTCGTCCCCCGCACCAACCGGGGCATCTTCGCCATCAACGAGCTGCCCGACCTGGCCGAGCGCATCCAGGTGGGCCTGCTCAACGTGCTGGAGGAGCGCGACGTCCAGGTGCGGGGCTACAAGATCCGCCTGCCGCTCGACGTGCTGCTGGTCGCGTCGGCCAACCCGGAGGACTACACCAACCGGGGCCGCATCATCACCCCGCTGAAGGACCGCTTCGGCAGCCAGATCCGCACCCACTACCCGCTGGACGTGGGCACCGAGGTCGCCATCGCCCACCAGGAGGCCCGCCCGTTCGAGGTCGAGGGCATCCGGGTCACGGTGCCGTCGTACATGACCGAGATCGTGGCCACGCTCAGCCACATGGCCCGCGACAGCGCCCACATCAACCAGCGCTCGGGCGTGTCGGTGCGGCTGACCGTCTCCAACCACGAGGTGATGGTGGCCAACGCCACCCGCCGGGCGCTGCGCCACGGCGAGCGGGACGTCAGCCCCCGGGTGAGCGACCTCGACGCCCTGGCCGCGTCGACGATGGGCAAGGTCGAGATCGAGACGCTCGACGAGGGGCGCGACGAGCAGATCGCCGAGCACCTGCTCCGGGCCGCGGTGTTGACCGTTTTCAAGCAGCAGGTGAACCCCGGGAACCTGCGCAACATCGTGCTGGCGTTCGACGAGGGGGCCGTGGTCCACACCGGCGAGGACGTGACCTCGGCGGACCTCGCCCGGCTGGTCGAGGACGTGCCCGCGCTGCGCGAGCCGGTCGCCGGGCTGGCCGGCAGAGACGAGAGCCCCGCGGTCGTCGCCAGCGCCGTGGAGCTGGTGCTGGAGGGCCTGCACCTGTCGAAGCGCCTGAACAAGGACGCCATCGACGGGCGGGCCACCTACCGCTCGCGGACCTGAGACACCCCCCGAACGTGTTTTGTACGCGGAAACGGTCGCCATGGCGACCGTTTCCGCGTACAAGCTCGTGAGCGGGACGCGCGTTACGCCTCGCTACGCGCCCCGGGTGGTGAACGCCCCCGACGTCACGATCGCCTGACTCCACGGCCGCACGAGGTGCCGGAGGCGGTCGGACCCCGCCTCGCCCAGGTGGCGCCACGGGGCCATCGCCAGCTCGTCCGTGCGGGCCTCGACGCGGTCCCGCACGGCCGCGCCCTCGGCGGTCAGCCCGTCGTCGCCGTCGAGCCAGCCCCGGTCCCGCAGGCCGGCCCGCGCTGCGTCCCAGGCCTCGTCCGACCAGCCCCGGGACGACTTCAGGACCCCCAGCGTGACCAACCCGTCGCCCGCCGCGCCGTGGGTGACCAGAGCCTCGCACGGCGACATGTCCTCCAGGACCAGGGCGGCGACGTGGCCGTCGCCCCGGAACTCGCGCAGCCGGGTGATCGCCTGCCACAGCACCAGGTGGGCCTCGTCGGCCCACGGCAGCGCCGCGTGGGCGGCGTACAGCGGCCGGCCCTCGGGGGTGCAGCCCTCCGCCGCCAGGCGGGCGAGGTCGGCGGCCTCGGCCATCTCGGGCGACCGGAGGGCGTCGTCGCCCACCATCGCCCGCAGCGCGGCGTCGGCCGCGCCGAGGCGGGCCTCGACCAGGGCGGCCGGCGCTGCCGCGTCCCACGCGGCGGGGATGGCCGCCCGCACCAGGCGGGGGTCGAAGTTGTAGAAGGTCGCGATCACGACCTCCGCCGGCACCGCGCCCATCGCCGCCGACCGGGAGGCGAAGTAGCCCGCCCGCCCCTCGACACCGATAGCGGCGTACGCCTCGGTCGCCTGGGGGGCGAAGTAGATCATCCCGTGGTACGGCTCGAGCGTCCGCCACATCTTGCGGGCCAGGATCGGCGTCACGGGCCGGGACCCTACTGTGCCGCGCCGGTCAGAGCCGGGGCCCGAGGGCCTCGAGCGTGGGGCGGGGGTTGCGGTCGCGGTCGAACAGGCCGAGCCGGGCGCCGAAGCCCCGGTGCCACTCGTAGCCGTCGACCGCGGGCTGGTGGAACGCGCCGACGACGTCGACGCCGTCGCCCCGGGCGATCGTCACGACGTCGGCGGCGGACTGGAGGCGCTCGCGCCGGCGGGCGTCGCTGGCGTCGGCGTCCGGGTCGCCGGTCACGATCACGACGCCCACGTGGTCGAGGCTGTCGGACACGCGGGCGAGCGGCTCCTCCAACCGATCGGCGGGGGCGCTGACCACCACCAGGTCGTCGTGCTCGTGGGGGTCGCCGGGCCGCCAGGCGACGGCGACGGGCCGGTCGCCCGATCGCAGCAGCCGGGCGGCCTCGGCCTCGGCCGCCTGCAGCGCGGCGGCCGCGGTGCGGTGGTCGTCCTCGTCCCGCCGGCCCGGCGGGAACGTGCCGTCGAGGTAGCCGAGCCGGGCGGCCAGGTCGGGCTCGTGGATCGGCACCCACCCGGCCACCAGGTCGCCGATCGCCTCGGCCACCCGGTCGACGTGGCGGGGCCAGGTGAGGCGGGCGGCCTTGTCGTCACGCCAGCCCCGGGCGTCGTCGGTGAACCACCCCGGTGCCGAGCCGTGCAGCAGGCAGGCCCACACCTCGATCCCGGCCTCCCTCCCCGCGGCCAGCACCCGGCGCAGGTGCCCGACCTCGTCCTCGGACCAGCGCCCGGGGAAGGGCTCCAGCCGGGCCCACTCGACCGTGATCCGGTGGTGGCGGATGCCGTGGGCGGCCAGGAGCGCCAGGTCGTCGGCGTAGCGGGTCCGGAAGCCGTTGCCGTCCCGGGACGCCGGGGCCCGGCCCTCGGCCTCCCAGCCGGCCCAGTCCGACCGGGCGCCGCCCCCTCGCACTGTGTGGCTGCGGCGGCGGTCCCCCACCATGCGGTCTCGTCTGCCATCGCCGCCGAGTCTGCCGCGCGCGCACCTTCAGATCAGACGCTGCGCCGACAATTGGCGCGCACGTCACCCGTCCTCGTCGCCGACGTCGCCCCGCCGGGCCCGCACGCGGTCGAGCGGCTCGCCGAAGTGCCAGCGGTTGCCCTCGGGGTCGAGGCACTCGTAGCGGCGCTCGCCGTAGAACGCGTCGTTGAGCTCCATCGTGACCTCGGCGCCGGCGGCCACGGCCCGGGCGTAGTGGGCGTCCACGTCGCGGACCGTGGCGTTGAGCATGCAGGTCGCGGCCCCGGTCTCGCTCGGGCTGTGGATGCCGTGGATGTCGTGCTCGGTGTGGCCGACCATGACCACGCCGTCGCCGTGTTCGAGCCACGCCAGCACGTGCCCGTCCTCGTGCTCCTGGCGGGCCTCGACCCGCTCGCGTAGCCCGAAGGCCCGGGTGAGGAAGTCGATGGCCGCCCGCTCGTCGTCGTAGCCGAGCCGGGGGTAGATGGCCGGGGGCCGCCAGGCCGCCCGGGGGGTCGGGGTCGTGTTCTCGATGGCGGACATGAGCCGGTCCTTCTCCTCCGCGAGGATCCACGGATCGTTGGTCTCGCTGCCCTGGACGCTGTCGGGCCGCACCGGTTGTTCCCCGCTCGCCGCGGCCAGTGCGCGCAGCCGTCCCCTGGCCCGGTGGAGGCGGGAGCGCACGGTGCCGACGGGGATGTCGAGCGCGACGGCGATCTCGTCGTAGCTCAGCTCCTCCCAGGCGAACAGCAGCAGCGCGTCGCGCTCGCCGCCGGGCAGGTCCGCGACGGCCCGGGCGACCGCGGGCCAGGCGGCCCGGGCATCGAGGAGGTCGTCGACGCGGTCGGTGAACGCGTCGGCGGGGCCGGGGCCCCGGCCGTCGAGGGCGAGGCGGGCGGTGGCGGCCAGACGGCGGGCCTCGCGCCGGCGGTGCTTGCCCACGAGGTTGGTGGCGATCCCGTACAGCCACGGCCGGGCGTTGGGCCGGTCGAGGTCGAACGTCGCCCGGCGCTCGAACGCGATGCGGAACGTCTCGCCCAGCAGATCGTCGCCGGTGTCCCGCCCGACGCGGCGCACGAGGAACCGGAACACCACCCCGGCGTGCCGGTCGAACAGGGCCGCGAACTGCCGGGGGTCGTGCCGCGACCCGGCGATGACGTCGGCGTCGGTGCGCGCGTCCACTACGCCGTATGTTCCCCGCTCGGCGGCGTTGGTTCGCTCCCGGCCCGGTACCGTGTCGCCATGACGGCGCCTCGTTTCCGCTACAGCCGGTGGGACGGCACCCAGACCGGCTTCGACCTCGACGCCGACGCCGTGCTCGAGCAGATCACCGACGACCTGCTCTACCACGGCGACCTGCACGCCGCCCTGCGCCGGCTGCTGCAGCAGGGGTTCCGCGACCGGCAGGGCCAGATGGTCCAGGGCATGCGCGACCTGCTCGACAAGCTGCGGCGCGAGCGGCAGGAGCGCCTCGACCGGTTCGACCTCGGGGGCGTCTACGACGAGATCGCCGAGGAGCTGCGGGAGGTCGTCCAGACCGAGCGCGACGAGATCGACCGGCAGGTGTCCGAGGCCCAGCGCAGCGGCGACCCCCGCCGGGCCGAGACGGCCCAGGGCGCGGCCGACGAGCGCAACATGCAGCTGGAGATGCTGCCGTCCGACCTGGCGGGCATGGTGCGCGAGCTGCAGAACTACGACTTCGCCTCGGCCCAGGCCCAGCAGCGGTTCGAGGAGCTGATGGAGAAGCTCCGCCAGCAGGTGCTCGACAGCTACGTCAACCGCATGGCCGGCGCGGTCGAGTCGATGACGCCCGAGGACATGGCCCGGCTCAAGGACATGATGGCCGAGCTCAACGCCATGCTGGAGGCCCGGGCCGCGGGGCGGGAGCCCGACTTCGAGGGGTTCATGGAGCGCTACGGCGACTTCTTCCCCGAGAACCCCCAGAACCTCGACGAGCTGCTGGAGGTGCTGGCCCGGCGGATGGCGGCCATGCAGGCGATGCTCGCCTCTATGACCCCCGAGCAGCGGGCCCAGATCGCCCAGCTGGCCGAGCAGCTGCTGGAGGACATGGACCTGCGCTGGCAGGTCGACCAGCTCGGCTCCCAGCTGCGGTCGATGTTCCCGGGCATGGGCTGGGACCAGGGCTACGACTTCCGGGGTCAGGACCCGCTCGGCTTCGCCCAGGCGGCCTCGACGCTCGAGGAGCTGGGCGACCTCGACCGGCTGGAGCAGCTGCTGCGGGGCGCGGCCAACCCCGGCGCCCTCGCCGAGGCCGACATCGACCGGGCCCGCGAGCTGCTGGGCGACGAGTCCGCCAACAGCCTCGACGCGCTCGGTCGCCTGGCCCGCATGCTGGAGGAGGCCGGGCTGATCGACCAGCGCGAGGGCCGGTTGGAGCTGACGCCCAAGGGCCTGCGCCGCATCGGCCGCAACGCGCTGCACGACCTGTTCGCCCGGCTGGCCCAGGACAAGCTGGGCCGCCACGAGCTGGAGCGGACCGGCGTCGGGCACGAGCTGACGTACGAGACCAAGTCGTACGAGTTCGGCGACCCGTTCAACCTCAACATCGAGCGCACGGTCCGCAACGCGGTCGGTCGCACGGGCCGGGGCACGCCGGTGCACCTGTCGCCCGACGACTTCGAGGTCGAGCGCACCGAGCAGCTGGTGCGCTCGTCGACGGTGCTCATGCTCGACCTGTCGCTGTCGATGCCGATGCGGGACAACTTCCTCGCCGCCAAGAAGGTGGCGATGGCGCTGCACTCGCTGATCTCGATGCAGTTCCCCCGCGACTACCTGGGCCTGGTGGGCTTCTCCGAGGTGGCCCGCGAGATCCGCCCGCAGGACCTGCCCGAGGTCTCGTGGGACTTCGTGTACGGCACCAACATGCAGCACGCCTTCCAGATCAGCCGGCGGCTGCTGGCCCGCCAGACCGGCACGAAGCAGATCATCATGATCACCGACGGCGAGCCGACGGCCCACTTCGAGCCGGGGATGTCGGAGCCGTTCTTCTCGTACCCGCCGGTCCGGGAGACGGTGGACGCCACGCTGCGCGAGGTCGTCCGCTGCACGAGGGACGGCATCCGCATCAACACGTTCATGCTCGACCCCAACGGCCACCTGCGCACGTTCGTCGAGAAGCTGACGCGGCTGAACCGGGGCCGGGCGTTCTTCACCTCGCCCGAGACGCTGGGCGACTACGTGCTGGTCGACTTCATCGAGCAGAAGCGCGAGATGCGCCGGGCCGGCGGCCGCCGCACCGCCTGACCCCCACCCTGGTCCCGGCCTGCGGGCCGGGGTCAGCCGTCGAAGGTCGTGTCGGCGGTGGTCGTCGTCGTCTCTTCCGTGGTCGTCGTCGTGTCTTCCGTGGTCGTCGTCGTGTCTTCCGTGGTCGTCGTCGTGTCTTCCGTGGTCGTCGTGTCTTCGTGGTCGTGGTCGGCCTCACCGACGTCGACGGGCTGCCCGGCCGGGTCGTGGTCGGGAACCGGGGCACGATCTCGCCGGTGCGGGTGTCCACCGTGGAGTCGGGGGGCAGCGGCACGACGATGTCGTCGCCGGACACGGGGTCGACGATGCGGGCCCGCACCGGGTCGGGGCGCATCATCAGGCCGCTGGCGTCGAGCAGCACGGCGGTGGCCGGCTGGCTGGGCGGCAGGTCGACGGGGCGGCCGTCGTCGTCGGTCGGGACGGTCACGCCCCCGGGCGGCCGGCTGGCGAACCCGCCGTCGTCGCCCGAGCGGCTCAGCCACAGGAGCGCGACGGCGAGCACCACCAGCGCGACGGCGACGGCGGCCAGCCGCGCCACGGAGGGCGGCGGATCGTCGACGGGCGGCGGCACGGTTTCCTCGGTCTGAGCGTTGGGGGCGCGCTCGTCCGGCGGCCGTGCGCCGATGCGCGGCCGCGGGTCCCCAGAGGTCCCCTCCCCGTTCGCCACCAGGCCATATTGCCTGCTCAGCGGGCCGACGACAACGGGCATCGCGTGACACCGCGCTCAGTGGCGAGAGAGACGCTCCTGGTAAACCCCCAGCGTGGTGGCGTCGAAGGCGACGAGCGTGATCCGCTCCACCGCCGTGGGCGTCGAACGCAGGGTGTCGATCGCCACGTCCGCGGCCGCGTCCGGCGGATAGCCGTAGAGCCCGGTCGAGATGGCGGGGAAGGCGATCGTGGCCACGTCGCCGAGCCCGTCGGCCACCTCCAGCGACCGCCGGTAGCACGACGCCAGCAGCGCGGGCTCGCCGGCGCGCCCGCCCCGCCAGACGGGCCCGACCGTGTGGACGACCCACCGGGCCGGGAGGTCGAAGCCCGGGGTCGCCTTGGCGTCGCCGGCGTCGCACCCGCCGAGCCGGCGGCAGGCGGCGAGCAGCTCGGGCCCGGCCGCCCGGTGGATCGCCCCGTCGACGCCGCCGCCCCCGAGCAGGCTGCGGTTGGCGGCGTTCACGATGGCGTCGACGGCGAGGCGGGTGATGTCACCCTGGAGGCAGTCGAGGACGGGTGCCGGAGCCAGGATGTGCGGTCCCCCTTGCGCCGACGGGCGCAGTGGTGAAGAATCCCATCAATGTAATTACACGCGTGAGATTGTTGGTGGACCACCCGCCAGCAGCCCGCACGTGCAGGACCGATGGCGACCACTCCGGGAAGGGGGCCAGATGAAACTCCCCGTGGCCACAGATCCCGACGACCGCGCCTGGCAGGACTACGCCAACTGCCTCGGCGTCGACCCCGACCTCTTCTTTCCCGAGCGCGGGGCATCCACCCGCGAGGCCAAGGAGGTCTGCCGCGGTTGCATCGTCCAGGCGCAGTGCCTCGAGTACGCGCTGGTCAACGGTGAGAAGTTCGGCATCTGGGGCGGCATGAGCGAACGTGAGCGCCGCCGCATCCGCCGCCAGCGCTCGCTGGCGCGCCAGGCCCTCGCCGCCACCAACGCCAGCGCCTGACACGCAGCGGGCCCCCGGGCGCCGGGCCGGCGCCGCCCGGGGGCCGTCGCGTGTCCGGGCCCGCCGCGGCCCAGCGTCACCCCCTCGCAACGAGCCGCGGCCTCGATCGTGCGGTCGGGCCCGAGGTCGAGCTGCTCCCAGCGGGCGGGATCGGTCCGGTCGAGCACCGCCGCCGGCACCAGCCCGACCAGCTCGGCGCCGGCGATGTCCACCAGCGCGGCGACGTGGTCCCAGGCCTCGGCCGGCCCGAGACGGTCGGGCGCGATCAGGTTCATCGACACCTGGACCCGGGACCCCACCGCCAGCCCCAGCGCCCGCAGGTCCGGCCCCCGCACCGCGGCCGCCACCTCCCGAGCAAGGGCCAGGTTCGGCTCGGCCAGCCACAGGTTCCATGCCACGAGCAGGGGCCGGGCGCCCACGGCAACCGCCCCGGCGGTCGGGTGCGGTGCCGCTGGCCCGGTGTCGGGCGCAAGCCCGGCGAACGCGTGGCGCCGCACGTCGGGCAGCGATCGGTCCGGGCCGTAGAGGAAGGCGGGCACCCCGAGCTCGACCGCGATCCAGGCGGCGAACCGGTCCCGGGCACCGACGGCGTCGGCCATGGTCGAGCCGGCGAGCGGCACGAACGGCACGACGTCCACGACGCCGAACCGGGGGTGCGCCCCCCGGTGCCGCCGCAGGTCGAGGCGCGCCACGGCCTCCCCGGCCACCCGCCGCGGCGCGGACTCGCCCACCAGGGTCAGGACGGCCCGATTGTGGTCGGGGTCGGCGTGCAGGTCGAGGAGGTCGTCGCCCGCCGCCGCGGCCACCTCGGCCACGACGTCCCGGCGGTCGCCCTCGCTGACGTTGACCACGGACTCGAGCATCTAGTGGACCCTCGCGTCCACTAGCCGCCACGGACAGGGGCAAGCGGGCCGGAAACCGATAGGCTCCACGCCGTGAACCTTGGATCTCCTGAAATCATCCTGATTCTTCTGGTTGTCCTGGTCCTCTTCGGCGGCGCGAAGCTCCCCAAGCTTGCCCGTTCCGTCGGGCAGGCCCAGTCGGAATTCAAGCGTGGTCTGAAAGAAGGCACCACGCCCTCCGACGACACCGACGAGTCAGACAAGGCCTGACCCGTCGCTGTCGGAAGCTTCGCTGCTCGGGAGCCCCTCAGGCTGCCGGGCAGTTTGGCGCGTGTTGATCCGGGTCCGAGGCGCCGTCAGCGCCCCGGTGGGCCGGAGCCCCGCCACCCAGCGCGGCCAGGCGGCGTCGCTTGAGGATGCGCCGGCGCTCCCTCTCGGAAGCGCCGCCCCAGACGCCGTGGTCGATCCGGTTGAGGAGAGCGTGCTCGAGGCACGGCTCCTTCACCGGACACGTGGCGCAGATGCGCCGGGCGATCTCTACTCCTACACCGTCGCTCGGGAAGAACATGGAAGGGGCCTCGTTGGCACAATTGCCGCGAGCCATCCACTCGGTGTCCATCTCTCCTCCAGGTCTCATCGCAACGTCCGCCGTCGTGCTGTGAGGCATTCGCCTACCCAACCCACTTGCATCTTGCCTGGGCGTCACCCCGGGGGCATGGGGGATTTCCCCCTCAGTCAGACTCCTGGAGTGCCCAGAAGGTTCCCGATCCGGTAAGCATGAGCCGGTGAACGCGGCCGCCGCGCAGCCCCCGCCCGCCGCCGACCCTCCGGCTGCCGACCCGCCGGCTGCTGCGCCGCCTTCGCCTGCTGCCGACCTGCCACCTGCTGGGCCGCCCGCGCCCGCTGCCGACCTGCCGGCTGCTGGGCCGCCTTCGCCCGCTGCCGACCTGCCGGCTGCTGGGCCGCCTTCGCCCGCTGCCGACCTAGCGGCGGCTGGGCCGCCCGCGCCCGCTGCCGGCAACGCACCAGCCGGTCCGCTCGCCGCCGCCTCCGCCGGCCCGCTCGCGGCCGCGCCCGCTGGCCCGCTCGCCGGTCCGCCGCCCGCCGCGCCCCCGGCGCCAGGCTCCTTCGCCGGCCCGCCGATCGCCGTGCCCCCGACACCGGGCGCTTTCGCCACCCGCCGGCCGCCATCCCGCCGGCCGCCACCCCGCCGCCCACGGCGGCCCCAACGGCGCCCGCGCCCGACCGCCGCCCGAGCCCGCGCCGCCTCTGGCCGGTCGCGCTCGTGGCCGCCGTCGTCGGTGCCCTCGCCGGCGCCGGCACGGCGGCCGTCGTCCTCGCCGGCGACGACGGCGACGATGACGCCGCCGGCCGGACCCAGGCCGGCCCCCCCATCACCGCCGCCGGAGGGGGCATGGACGTCGGGTCCATCCTCGACCAGGTGGAGGAGTCGGTCGTCACGATCGAGACCAGCGTCGGCGGCAGCGGCGACGTGTTCGAGGGCGCCGGCACGGGCATCGTCCTGTCCGACGACGGCCTCGTCATGACCAACGCCCACGTCATCGCCGGCTCCGACGGCATCACCGTGCGCACCTTCGACGGCGCGACCTACGACGCCTCGCTCGTGGGCAGCGAGCCCGACAGCGACCTCGCCCTGATCCGCATGGACGGCGCCGCCGACCTCGCCCCCGCCCGCCTGGGCGTGTCCGAGGACCTGGTGGTCGGCGAGCCGGTCATCGCCATCGGCAACGCGCTCAACCTCGGCGGCCCGCCCAGCGTCACCACCGGCATCGTGTCCGCCACCAACCGCTCGATCGACGGCCCGGACGGCCACCTCTCGGACCTCATCCAGACCGACGCCGCCATCAACCACGGCAACTCGGGCGGCCCGCTGGTCGACGCCCGGGGCTCGGTCGTCGGCATGAACACCGCCATCATCGAGGACAGCCAGAACATCGGGTTCGCCATCGCCATCGACTCCGCCAAGCCGATCATCGACCAGATCCAGCAGGGCAACGGTCAGATCACGCCGGACACGCCCCGGCTCGGCGTGTCCACCGTCCCCGTCGGATCGGTCTCGGACGCGGTCAAGCGCCGCCTCGGGATCGAGACCGACGAGGGCGCCTTCGTGCTGGAGGTCTCGCCCGGCAGCGGGGCGGACACCGCGGGACTCCAGGAGGGCGACGTCATCGTGGCCGTCGACGGCGAGGCCCTGCACGGCGACGACCGGCCCGGCGACCTCATCCGCCAGCACGAGCCGGGCGACACCATCGAGGTCACGATCGAACGCGGCGGCGAGCAGCAGACGATCAACGCCGAGCTCGGCCGCACCGGCGGCTGACCCGATGCGTCGTAGGCGTTGCCGGACGCGGCAGTAGGCTGGTCAGCCATGTCAGACGTCGCACCGGAAGTCGAGCCGCCCCGCGGCCACGCCCGCATCGTCTACCTCGGGCCGGTGGCGCCGCACTGGGAGGTGCAGTCCGACTTCGGCGACCGCCAGATGATCGAGGACTTCCGTTCTCGGGTGACGGCCCGCCTGGTGCTGCTCCCGCCGCACGATCCCCAGTTCCGCCGCAACCGCGAGCGGGTCGTCCGCGACGCCGAGCGCGAGCACATCCTGCTCGAATGGGACCTCGGCTACCCCGAGGACGACGACTGACGGCCCCCCGGGCTCGGGTACCGAGGGTTCATCCTCTCG
The DNA here is from genome assembly GCA_963830865.1 of uncultured Acidimicrobiales bacterium. GTDB lineage: Bacteria > Actinomycetota > Acidimicrobiia > Acidimicrobiales > VFJN01 > ZC4RG19. Next base: position 169,143 of record CAWHNU010000011.1, read on the forward strand.
CAGAGGTCCGGCGCGCGGTGCGCAGGTAACCTCTGGGCGTGGCCGCCTCCGCTGACGACATCGACGCGGTCGTGGACGACGATCCGCCGTCGCCCGTCCGGTATCGCAACCGCGAGCTGTCTTGGCTCGACTTCAACGAGCGCGTCCTGGCGCTGGCGGAGGACCGCCGCGTCCCCCTCCTGGAACGGGCCAAGTTCCTCGCGATCTTCAGCCAGAACCTCGACGAGTTCTTCCAGGTCCGGGTCGCCGCGCTGAAAGACCAGGTGGCGGCGGGCATCGGCGGCGCGAGCCCCGACGGCCTCAGCCCGGCCCAGCAGCTGCTCGACATCCGCGACCGGCTGGAGATCCTGCTCCCCCGCATGCAGGCCACGTTCCTCGACCGGGTGGCTCCCGAGCTGGCCGACGCGGGCATCAAGCTCTCGTCCTGGGGCGACCTCGACGAGGACGACGAGAAGTTCCTGGTCGAGACCTTCGAGGAGCGCATCTTCCCGGTCCTGACCCCCCTGGCGGTCGACCCCGGGCACCCGTTCCCCTACATCTCCAACCTGTCCCTCAACCTGGCGGTGATCGTCCGCGACCCGGACGCCGACGCCCGCCGCTTCGCCCGGGTCAAGGTCCCGTCGCTGCTACCCCGGTTCGTGGTCCTCCCCGACGGCGAGCGCTACGTACCCCTCGAACTGGTCATCGCCGCCCACCTGGACAAGCTGTTCCCGGGCATGGAGATCGAGCAGCACCACGCCTTCCGCGTGACCCGCAACACCGACCTGACCCTCGAGGAGGAGGAAGCCGAGGACCTCCTCGCCCTGGTCGAGGTCGAGCTGCGGCGGCGCCGGTTCGGCCGGGCGGTGCGGGTGGAGATCGACGCCGCCATGTCCGACGAGGTCTGCGACCTGCTCAAACGCGAACTCGACGTCAGCGAGGACGACGTCTACCCGAGCACCGCCCCGCTCGACCTGTCCGGCCTGTGGGCCGTCCATGCCCTGGACCGGCCCGAGCTCAAGGACCCGCCGTACCAGCGGGTGACCCCCTCCGCGCTGGCGCGCGACGAGGGCGAGCGGCCGGACGTGTTCAACGCCATGCGCCGGGGCGACCTCCTGGTCCACCACCCCTACGAGAGCTTCCGCACGACGGTCGAGGAGTTCGTCCGCCAGGCCTCGGCCGACCCCCGGGTGCTGGCCATCAAGATGACCCTCTACCGCACGTCCGGCGACAGCCCGATCGCCCGCTCGCTGATCCGCGCGGCCGAGCGGGGCAAGCAGGTGGCGGTGATCGTCGAGCTCAAGGCCCGCTTCGACGAGGGCGCCAACATCGAGTGGGCGCGCCAGCTGGAGACCGCGGGCGTCCATGTGACCTACGGCCTCATCGGCCTCAAGGTGCACTCGAAGGCCGCGCTGGTGGTGCGGGAGGAGCCCGACGGCCTGCGCCTCTACTGCCACATCGGCACCGGCAACTACAACTCCCGCACGGCCCGGATCTACGAGGACCTGGGCCTGCTCACCTGCGACCCGGCGATCGGCTCGGACCTGACCCAGCTGTTCAACGAGCTGACCGGCTACGGCCGCAACATCAGTTACCAGCGGCTGCTGGTGGCACCCCGGCTGCTGCGGACGGGCCTGGAGCGCCTGATCCAGGGCGAGATCGACGCCGGCGGCCACATCACGATGAAGATGAACAGCCTGGTCGACCCGGGGATGATCGACGAGCTGTACCGGGCCTCCCAGGCGGGCGTGGAGATCGACCTGATCGTCCGGGGCATCTGCTGCCTGATCCCCGGGGTGCCCGGGCTGTCCGAGAACATCCGGGTCCGGTCGCTGGTCGGCCGCTACCTGGAGCACTCGCGGATCTACCGGTTCGCCAACGGCAGCGGCCCGGGGCGCCCGCGCCACCTCATCGGGTCGGCCGACCTGATGCCCCGCAACCTCGACCGCCGGGTCGAGGTGCTGACGCCGGTCGGGCACCCCGACCTGCAGGCGCGGCTGGACGAGGTGCTGGACGTCGAGCTGGCCGACGACGTGCTGTCCTGGACGCTGGACTCGGACGGGCGCTGGACCCGGGCGCCGGAGGGCGGCACCCACGACACCCACCTGATGCTCCAGCGGTGCACGATCGAGCGGGTGGCGGCGACGCCGCCGTCGCGCTCGATCGTCTGACCCCCGGACATTTTCGGCGCCCCCCGGCCCCGATCACCCCAAACTGTCATACCCCCGCCGTACCGTCCCCCCATGGACGCAGCACTGCTCGTCGTGGGCATGATCCTCGGCCTCGGGGCCGGTCTGGCGGCGGCGCGCCTGGTCGCGGGGCGGCTGGTCGCCGGGGCCCGGTCACCCGACGTCGCCGCGGCCCAGCGCGAGGCGGCGATGCGCGCGGCGGCCGAGCGCGAGGCGACCGTGCGGGCCGCCGTCGACGCCGCGGTCGACACGGTCGTCAAGGTGGCGGGCGAGCGGCTGGGCGCCCAGGCCGACGCGGGCGCCCGCGAGCTGGCGGCTCGCAGCGCCACGTTCGAGCAGCAGGTGGGCGAGCTGCGGGGCCGGGTCGCCGACGAGCTGTCCCTGCGCAACGCCGCCGTCGAGGCCCGCATGGGCGACGTGCGGGCCGAGCTGGCCCGGGTGGCCGAGCTGGTCGGGGCGCTGCAGCGCGACCGGGCCGAGCAGGCGGGCCGGGTCGAGACCCGGCTCGCCGAGGTGGCGGCGACGAGCGCCCGCCTGGCCGACACGACCCAGTCGCTGCGCCAGGCGCTGGCCAACCCCCAGGCCCGGGGCCAGTGGGGCGAGCGCATGGCCGACGACGTGCTGCGGGCGGCGGGCCTGGTCGAGGGCATCAGCTACCGCAAGCAGTCGGCCACGGCGGCGGGCACGGTGCCCGACTTCACGTTCCTGCTGCCGGGTGGCCGGGTGCTCCACATGGACGTCAAGTTCCCCGTCGACAACTACCTGCGCTACCTCGAGGCGGTGTCCGACCGCGAGCGCGACCAGCACGCCATCGCGTTCGTGCGCGACGTGCGGGCCCGGGTGCGCGAGCTGTCGGGCCGGGTCTACATCGATCCCGACGAGACGCTCGACGAGGTGCTGCTGTTCATACCCAACGAGGCGGTCTACGCCTTCGTCCACACGCACGACCGCGACCTGGTCGAGGTGGCGCTGCGGCAGAAGGTGGTCCTGTGCTCGCCGTCGACGCTGTTCTCGGTGCTGGCGGTCATCCGTCAGGCGGTCGAGCAGATCCAGCTCCAGCGCACGTCCGACGAGATCCTGGCGTGCCTGGCGGCGTTCGAGAACCAGTGGGGCAAGTTCGCGGAGGCGCTCGACAAGGTGGGCCGCAGCCTCGACACCGTCCGCCGCAGCTGGGACGACCTCACCGGCACCCGCCGCCGCCAGCTCGAACGCCAGCTCGACCGGGTCGACGAGCTGCGTTCCCGCCGGTCGCTGCCTGGCGGGGCCGAGCCGGCCCCGGGGTACATCGGCGAGGTCCACCCCCTGCCGCGGGCATCGCCCCAGTCCGCCACGGGGTGACGGCGGACCGCCGATCGCTCCGGCGGAGAAAACTCAGGAATCGCCGCACCCGTTCGCGCTTTGCCCCGGGCGCAAGGTATGAACATCGGCGATATGTCCCCTTCGCGACGGCGGCGCACGCCGGACCAGCCCGAGGTGCTCGCGGCCGGCGGCGTGGTCTGGCGCGCGATCGAGGTGGGCGCATCCGGCGGCGCCACCGCCGACGGCATAGAGGTCGTGCTCGTGCACCGGGACCGGTACGACGACTGGTCGTTCCCCAAGGGGAAGCTCGAGAAGGGCGAGTCGTTCGAGGCCGCCGCCCTGCGCGAGGTCGCCGAGGAGACGGGGCTCGTGTGCGAGCTGGGCGAGGAGCTTCCCTCGACCAGCTACCTCGACAGCAAGCGGCGTCGGAAGCTCGTCCGCTACTGGGCCATGCGCGTGGTCGGCACGGGCCCCTGGATGCCCAACCGGGAGATCGACGGGCGCCGGTGGGTGACCCTCGACGAGGCCGGCGACATCCTCACCTACGCCCACGACCGGGAGCTGGTCGAGCGGCTACGAGCCGAGTTCGGCTGAACACCCAGCGGGGAGTTTTCCCAGGTCAGAGCATGTGCTCTGCGGCCGTTGGCCGAACGTTACGGCCTCGTTCATCTCTAGTTCACCGGCTCTGGACCCGTCCGTTCACCTGTCCTTCGTACGGTGCTCACCGGCATGTGAGCGTTCTGCGCTCCCCGCGACAGCAGAGCCCATAGGGAGGGCATTCAGTGCAGTCACACAACAAGCGCCGCCTGGCGTGCCTGTCGCTCGTCGTTGCCTTCGGGCTCGTCGCGGCAGCGTGCGGAGACGACGACGACGATTCGTCCACCGACTCGGGTAGCTCGGGCGAGAGCGTCTCCGGCGAGGTCAACGTCTCCGGGTCCTCGACCGTGCTTCCGATCTCGACCGCGGTCGGCGAGGCCTTCCAGGACGAGAACGCCGACGTCACCGTCAACGTCGACGGTCCCGGCACCGGCGACGGCTTCGAACTGTTCTGCCAGGGCGAGACCGACATCTCCGACGCGTCCCGGCCGATCAACGACGAGGAGGCCGCCGCCTGCGAGAGCGGCGGCATCAACTACGTCGAGCTGCAGATCGCCTTCGACGGCATCACGGTCATGACCGGCGCCGGGAACGACGCTGTCGAGTGCCTGAGCTTCGCCGACCTCTATGCGCTGATCGGCCCGGAGTCGCAGGGCTTCTCGAACTGGTCTGACGGTTCGACCATCGCCTCCGAGCTCGGCTCGTCCACCGAGCTGCCGGACGCGTCGCTCGACCTCACCGGTCCCGGTCCCGAATCCGGCACCTACGACTCGTTCGTCGAGCTCGCCCTGGCCGGCATCTCCGAGGAGCGGGGCCAGGCCGAGGACGCCACCACCCGCACCGATTACGACGCCTCGCCCGACGACAACACGATCATCACCAACATCGAGTCGTCGGACAGCTCGCTCGGGTGGGTCGGCTTCGCCTACGCCCAGGAGGCCGGCGACCAGGTCAAGGAGCTGGAAGTCTCCGCTGACGCGGACGGCACCTGCGTCGCGCCCACGGCCGACACGATCGCCGACGCCAGCTACCCGCTGTCCCGTCCGCTGTTCATCTACGTGAACACCGACAAGGCCGACGAGAACCCGGCGGTCGCCAGCTACGTCGACTTCTACCTCGCCGGCCTCGCCGACTTCGTCGACGGCGCCGGCTACGTGTCCCTGCCCGAGGAAAAGGCGACCGAGACCCAGTCGGCCTGGGAAGGCCGCTGACGGGTGAGCTTCGGCTCCCCGCCGCAGGCACTCACGGTGGGGCCGGGCATCACGCCCGGCCCCACCGGCCTACCTGATCGGGTGGCCAAGCCGAGCGCCGCCACGATCGCCACCGCACTCCCCGACCGCCGCCTGCCCGGAGACTGACCTCGATGGCCGTCACCACCTTGCCGCCCAGTGGCCCCCGCACACCGGATGCGCCCGACGCCGGACCGCCGCCGCCCGATCTGTCCGGGGATGCGCGGCGGCATCGGCGCGAGCGGATGATCGGGACCCTGTTCTTCCTCGCGGCCGCCATGTCCGTCGTCATCAGCGGGGCGATCATCGTCTCCCTGTTCGTCAAGGGCTGGACGTTCATGTCCCAGGCCGAGTGGGGCAACGTGCTCGGGGCCGACACCTGGAACCCCCGGCAGGGTGACTTCGGCTTGCGGGCCCTGTTCGTGGCCAGCTTCATCGTGACCGGCATCGCCATGATCGTGGCCGTGCCGCTCGGGCTCGGAGCCGCCATCTACCTGGCCGAGTTCGCCCGGCCGCGGATCCGCAACGCCCTCAAGCCGATCCTCGAGGTGCTCGCCGGGGTGCCCTCCGTCGTCCTCGGGTTCTTCGCCCTCGGATGGATCGCCCCCAACATCGTCGGTCGCTTCTTCGGCGAGGAGCACGGGCGGGGCGGCAGCATGCTGGCTGCGGGCATCGCCGTCGGCATCCTGGCCATCCCGCTCGTGGCCTCCGTGTCCGAGGATGCGATGCGGGCGGTGCCCCGGTCGCTGCGGGAGGCGTCCGCCGGCCTCGGCGCCCGCCGGATGGCCACCACGCTCCGGGTGGTGCTGCCGGCCTCGATCTCCGGGCTGGTGGCGGCCTTCATCCTGGCCGCCTCCCGGGCCATCGGCGAGACGATGATCGTGTTCATCGGGGCCGGGGCCGCCAGCGTCGGGAGCTTCTCGACCAACCCGCTCGACCAGGGCCTGACGATGACCGCCGGCATGGCCTCGCTCGCCTCCGGCACCGACCAGGTCAAGGGGTCGAGCCTCGCCTATGTCAGCCTGTTCATGATCGGCATCGTGCTGTTCTTCATGACGTTGGCGCTCAACATCGTCGGCAACATCTTCGTGCGCCGGGTGCGCCAGGTTTACTGAGAGGACCGGGATGTCACTCACCACCATCGGCGATCCCCGGGCCGTGCGGGCGTCGGTCGCCCGCTCACTCGAGGGCCGGCGCGTCGACGTGAAGGGACGGCTGTTCGAGCTCAGCCTGGTCGCCTGCCTGCTGATCTCGCTGATCGTCCTGGCCCTGCTGCTCATCGACGTCCTCGGCGACGGCTTGCCCACCTACCGGAACCGGGCCGACAGTTTCCTCAACGGCGGCCTGTCGGCCACGGCGGCCCGGGCCGGCATCGCCCAGGGCATCATCGGCTCGTTCTGGATCGCCGTCTTCGTCCTCGTGGTCTCGCTGCCGCTCGGCGTCGGCGCGGCCATCTACCTGGAGGAGTACGCCCCCCGCAACCGGCTCACCACGTTCATCGAGGTGAACGTGCGCAACCTGGCCGGCGTGCCGTCCGTCGTGTACGGCCTGCTCGGGCTGGCCGTCTTCGTCGAGCTGTTCCGGGGCTTCTCCGGGGCCAACGACGTCGGCGCCCGGACTCTGGCCGCCGCCGGCCTCACGCTCGCCGTGCTGGTGCTGCCGATCGTGATCATCACGACCTCGGAGGCCATCCGGGCCGTGCCGATGGCCCTGCGCGAGGGCGCCTACGGCGTCGGCGCCACTCGGTGGGAGGTCATCCGCAGCCAGGTCATCCCCTACGCCCTCCCCGGCATCATCACCGGCTCGCTGCTGGCGATCGCCCGGGCGGTGGGCGAGGCGGCGCCGCTCATCCTCGTCGGGGCGCTCACCGGCCTGAGCGGGCGCTCGCCCGGGCTCAGCGCCGAGAGCATCCTGGACCCCGGGTCGCTCACCGAGCGGTTCACCGCCATGCCGGCCGTCATCACCACCTGGGCCAAGCGGCCCCAGGAGGAGTTCAAGACCCAGCTGACGGCCGCCGCCATCATTGCCATGCTCGTCTTCGTCCTGATCGTGAACTCCATCGCCATCATCCTCCGCAACCGGTACGAGAAGAAGAGGTCGCAATGACGGACCCGCAGGCGCCCGCCGTCACCACCACTACCATGGAAGACACGAGCGATGAGGAGACGCCCCTGCCCCAGGGCGTCGAGGTCCACGCCCACGAGGACATCGACCGGAACGAACTGCCGATCGTGTTCGAGGTCAAGGACCTGAGCGTCTACTACGGCGACTTCCGGGCCGTGCGCGAGGTCACGCTCGACGTCCGCCAACACGAGATCACGGCCTTCATCGGCCCGTCCGGCTGTGGCAAGACGACCGTGCTCCGGTGCTTCGACCGCATGAACGACCTCATCCCCGGCGCCCGGCCCGAGGGCGTGCTCAACTACCACGGCGTCCCCCTCTACGGGCCGAAGATCGACCCGGTCGAGGTCCGCCGGCGCATCGGCATGGTGTTCCAGAAGCCCAACCCGTTTCCCAAGTCGATCTACGACAACACGGCCTACGGCCCCCGCCTGCTGGGTCGTAAGCGCCGCGCCGACCTCGACACGCTGGTCGAGGAGTCGCTCACCAAGGCGGCGCTGTGGGACGAGGTCAAGGACCGGCTCAAGGAGTCGGCCAACGGGCTCTCCGGTGGCCAGCAGCAGCGGCTCTGCATCGCCCGGGCGATCGCCACCAAGCCGGACGTCCTGCTGATGGACGAGCCCTGCTCGGCGCTCGACCCGATCGCCACCGCCCGCATCGAGGACCTGATGCAGGAGATCAAGGACGAGTTCACGATCGTGATCGTGACCCACAACATGCAGCAGGCGGCCCGCGTCTCCGACGCCACCGCCTTCTACTCGACCGAGGTCAACCCCGAGTCCGACCGGCGGACCGGCCTGCTCGTGGAGTTCGACCGCACCGACACGATCTTCTCGAACCCCTCCGACGAGCGGACCGAGAACTACATCACAGGACGCTTCGGCTAGATGACCGAGAACTACATCACAGGACGCTTCGGCTAGATGACCGAGAACTACATCACAGGACGCTCCGGCTAGATGAGCGACGCAGAGGAAGCCCCGGTTCCACTGCGGCACATCTTCCGCGACGAGCTCGACCAGCTCCGGCTCCAGGTCGAGCTGATGGGCGTGCTCGTGGACCAGAACCTCGAACGCATGCGCCAGATCCTCGACCACGGCGACGACGACGGCGTGGCTGCCGCGGCGTTCGCCACCGACGACGAGATCGACGGCATGCACGTCTCGCTGGTCGAGCGCTGCTACCAGATGCTCAACCGAGAGCAGCCGATGGCCAGCGACCTGCGCTTCATCGTGTCGGTCGTGCGGATCCTGTCCGAGTTCGAGCGGATCGGCGACCTCGCCCTGCGCGTCATCAAGCTCGGGCCGGACGTCGACGAGCTCCAGGGCTGCGGGCCCGCGTGGGACATCGTGCGGACGCTGGCCGACACCGCCGTCGAGCAGTACCGCACGGCGCTGCGGGCGTGGGCGACCCAGGACCTGGTCCTCGCGTCCCAGCTGGTCGAGCAGCGACCCAAGCTCGACACGATCCACGAGCGCCTGCTCGACGCGCTCCGCCGGCTCGAAGGCCCCGACGCGGTAGCGCTCGCCATGCACCTGTTCGTGGCCGGCCAGGCCGCCGACCGCATCGCCGACCACGCCGCCATCATCGGCGCCCGCCTGCGCTACCTGCTGACCGGCGAGGCGGCGCATCTCGCCGCTGAGGTCCGTTAGGCGATGGCCCCGGTGGCGGTGCCCGCCCTCGGGGCCGGCAGACTTTCGGACATGAAGGTCCTGGTGACCAACGACGACGGCGTCGAATCGCCCGGGCTCCACGCGCTCGTGCGGGCCCTGGTGGCCGACGGCGTCGATCTGGTCGTGGCCGCCCCCGCCGAGGACATGAGCGGGTCCGGCGCCGCCATCGGCAAGCTCCACATCGACCAGCACATCGATGCCCTCCCCGTCGACCTGCCCGGCCTCGACGGCGTGACCGCCTATGCGGTCGCCGGCCCGCCCGGGCTGTGCGTCCTCGCCGCCCGCCTCGGCGGGTTCGGGCCGGCGCCCGACATGGTGGTGTCCGGCATCAACCCCGGCTGCAACACCGGGCGGTCGATCCTCCACTCGGGCACGGTCGGCGCCGCCCTGACGGCCGCCAACTTCGGTGTCCGGGGCCTCGCCGTGAGCATCGACGTCGACGAGGGCGGGCCCGACCACTGGGCGACCGCCGCCGAGGTCGGGGCCACCGCCGCCCGCTGGCTGGCGACCGCGCCACCGACGACCGTGCTCAACGTCAACGTCCCGGACCGGGCACCGGACGCCCTTGCCGGGGCCCGGCATGCGACGCTGGCGCCCTTCGGCACCGTGCGCTCGTCGGTCGTCGAGGCGGCCGAGGGCGGCGGGCGGCTGCAGATGGAGCTGCGGCCGAACACCGAGCAGCTCCCGCCGGACTGCGACACCGCGCTCGTCCAGGCCGGGTACGTCGCCGTGTCGGCCATCACCGGCATCCGGCTCGACCCGGAGGTCGACGTCGGCGGGGTCCTCGACGCCGTCGTGGCGGAGGCGCGGAGGTCGGCATGACGGTCCGGGCGCGCCGGGGAGCCCGCGGTGACCATCGTCGTGATCCTGCTGGCGCTGGCGCTGTTCGGCGCGCTGGTCGCCCTGGTCGCGGCCGCGGTCACCCGCCGCGCCGAGGCCGGCCGGGTGGCGGCCGCGGTCCGCGAGCTGGACGCCGGGGCCACCGGCGTCGAGGAGTACGCCCGGCCCAGCCTCGACGACACGCTCGACGCGCTGGAGCGGACCGTCAGCGCCGAGACCTCCCGGCGGGCCCGGGCCGCCGAGGCCGAGAATCGGCTGTCCTGGGCGCTGGGCGCCATCGCCAACGGCGTCGTGATCTTCGACGACCGCGGCCAGATCGTCTACCGCAACGACCCGGCCGCGTCGTTCCTGGCGGCCCGGCACAGCGACGCCCTGGTCGAGGAGGCCATCACGTCGATGGCGGCCGACGCCCTCCGGGGCCGGGCCGCCGAGCGCGAGCTGGAGCTGTTCGGCCCGCCCCGCCGGGTGCTCAGCGTGCGGGCCGCCCCGCTCGAGAACGCCAGCCGGCCCTCCGGCGTGCTCGTCGTGGTCGAGGACACCTCCGAGCGCCGCCGCCTGGAGAACGTCCGGCGGGACTTCGTCGCCAACATCAGCCACGAGCTCAAGACCCCGGTCGGCGCGCTGGCGCTGTTGGCCGAGACCCTGCTCGACGAGGACGACCCCGCCGTCACCCGGCGGCTGGTCGAGCGCCTGGCCAACGAGGCGTTCCGCGTCGGCCACACCATCGACGACCTGCTCGAGCTGTCCCGCCTGGAGGTCGCCACCGGACTGGCGTCCGACAGCGTGGCGGTCGCCGGGTTCATCAACGCGGCCGCCGACCGCGTGCGCCCGGCCGCCGAGCAGCGGGCGATCGAGATCGAGGTCGAGGAGCCCCCGCCCCGCCTCACCGTCATCGGCGACCGCCGCCAGCTGGTCTCGGCCGTGACCAACCTGCTCGACAACGCGGTCAAGTACAGCGAGCCCGGCAGCTCGGTCGACGTCCGGGCCCGGACCGACGGCACCTGGGTCGACGTCACCGTGCGGGACCATGGGATCGGCATCCCCCGCCGCGACCTGGAGCGCATCTTCGAGCGCTTCTACCGGGTCGACCGCGCCCGCAGCCGCGAGACCGGGGGCACCGGTCTCGGCCTGGCCATCGTCCGCCATGTCGCCTCGAACCACCGGGGCGAGGTCAGGGTCGAGTCACGCGAGGGCGTGGGTTCGACGTTCACACTGCGGCTGCCCTCCGGCCCCGGGCCGGTTGCCGTCACGAAGGAGGCCGGATGACAACGCCCGACGCCACGGTGCTCTTGGTCGAGGACGAGGACAGCTTCGTCGAGGCGCTGACCGTGGGCCTCAAGCGGGAGGGGTTCCGGGTGCAGACCGCCCAGGACGGGGCGGAGGCGCTCGAGATGTTCGACGTGGTCAAGCCCGACCTCGTGCTCCTGGACGTGATGCTGCCGAAGATCTCGGGCGTCGACGTGTGCCGCGAGCTGCGGCGCCGGTCGACCGTGCCGATCATCATGGTGACGGCGAAGGGCTCCGAGATCGACACGGTCGTCGGCCTCGAGGTCGGCGCCGACGACTACGTGACCAAGCCCTACCGGCTGCGTGAGCTGGTGGCCCGGATGCGGGCGGTGCTGCGGCGCCGGCCGGCCGACGCCCCGGGGAGGGCCCGGTCCGGCGAGGTGCTGGAGGTCGGCGACGTCCGGCTCGACCCGGAGCGCCACGAGGTCGAGATCCGGGGCGAGCAGGTGAAGCTGCCGCTCAAGGAGTTCGAGCTGCTGGAGATCCTGCTGTCCAACGCCGGCCGGGTGCTGCCCCGCGAGACGCTCATCGACCGGGTCTGGGGCACCGACTACGTCGGCGACACCAAGACGCTGGACGTGCACGTGAAGCGCCTGCGGGCCAAGGTCGAGCGCGACCCGTCGGTGCCGACCCGCATCGTCACCATCCGGGGGCTCGGCTACAAGTACGACACGCCGAGATAGCGCCCCCGGGTGCGCCGGAGCCCGCCCGGCGTCCTTGTACCCTCGCCAGTGATGTCGTCGGACAACGGGTGGCAGCCTCTGTCGACGCCGCCGCGGCGGCGAGGGCGCCGGGGCGTTCGTCGTCACGCCCTTCACCCGGCTCGCCCGGACGCACGCCGCGTCGGTCGCCGGCGACACGCTGATCGCCCTGGCGCTGGCCAACTCGCTGTTCTTCGACATCGATCCCGAGGCGGCCCGGTCGAAGGTCGCGCTCTACCTGGCGCTGACGATGGCGCCGTTCGCGGTGGTCGCCCCGCTGATCGGCCCGGCGCTCGACCGGACCAAGGGCGGTCGCAAGCTGGTCGTCGTGGCGGCCAACGCGCTGCGGGCCGTCGTATGCGTGTTCCTCATCCGCGACCTCGACAGCCTGCTGCTGTTCCCCGAGGCGTTCGCGGTGCTGGTGCTGTCCAAGAGCTACCAGGTGGCGCGCTCGGCCATCGTGCCCACCGTCGTGCGGTCCGACACCGAGCTGGTCGAGGCCAACTCCCGCCTGGCATTCCTGTCGGGCGTGGCCGGGTTCGCCGCGGCCGTTCCCGGGGGCATCGCCTTCGCCCTCGGGCGCAGCGAGGCGGTGCTGGTGCTGGCGGCGGTCGTCTCGGCGGCGGCCGCGGTCCTGGGCCTGCGCATCCCGGCGACCACCGTGGCGGCCGACCACACCTCCGAGACCGAGCGCGACGAGCTGCGGGGCGGCGGCATCCGGCTGGCGGCCTCGGCGATGGGGCTGCTGCGCGGGGTGGTGGGGTTCCTGACGTTCCTGGTGGCGTTCGCGCTGCGGACGTCCGACTCGCCGACGTGGCAGTTCGCCGTGATCCTGGCCGCGAGCGGGGTGGGCGCCCTGGTCGGGTCGCTCGTGGCGCCCGCGCTGCGCAACAGCACGTCCGAGGAGCGGATGCTGGAGATCGTGCTCGGCGTCACCGCGCTGGCCGGCCTGCTGGCGTTCTGGGCCGGCGGGGTGCCCGCGGCGGCCGTGCTGGCCGCCTGCCTGGGGGCGGCCGCGGCCACGGGCAAGCTGGCGTTCGACTCGCTGGTGCAGCGTGACGCGCCCGACGCCAACCGGGGCCGCTCGTTCGCCCGGTTCGAGACCCGGTTCCAGCTGACGTGGGTGGCGGGCGCGTTCCTCCCGGTCGTCGTGCCGATCCCGCTGCGGGTGGGGTTCCTGATCCTGGCGGCCGCGGCCGCCTTCGCCCTCGTGTCCTACGTGGCCGGAGAGCGCGCCCTGGCGCGGGGCGAGGTCCCGGTCCGGCGCATCCCGACGAAGGAGATCACCAGCCGGCTGGCCGCGGTCCGGCGGCGCAAGCCGGCGCCCGAGCCCGAGGACGAGCCCCGGGACGAGGCGCCGGGGGACACGGCCCCGCCCGCCCGGCCGCCGCAGACCGCTGGGGACCTGCCCCCGCTGCCGCCGCCGGAGCGCCGGGTCGTGATCGACCCGACGAACCTGCAGTAGCGGCTCCGGGCACTCAGAGGTCGTCGGGCAGGCCTGCAGTAGCGGGCTCAGAGGTCGTCGGGCAGGTCGATGCGGGCCAGCCACAGGCCCGGGGCGTCGACCTCGGGCGGGCTGGGCAGCATCTCGTCGCCCTCCCACAGCCGGGCCAGGCCGTCGGCGCCGGCCCGCTCGACCACGCCGTCGACGAAGTTCGCGCCCCGGTCGTAGGTGGCCTGCGTGAGCTCGAGGCCGAGCAGCCGCTCGACGAACCGGTCGGACTCGGCGGTCTCGACCCGGCGGCGGCGCAGCGCCTCGGTGAGCATGCCGTAGCTGGGGATGAGCTTGGAGCCGACCTCGTCCATCACGTGGTCGACGACGCCGACCACCACGGCGACGATGGCCTCCATGCGGGGGAGCAGCGCCCGCTGGGCGTCGGACTGGATGGCGCCGAGGAGCGCCCCCGGCTCGCCCAGGGCCTGCTGGATGCTGGCCAGCGAGTCGGGCCCGCCGCTGAGGTCGAGGTCCCCGAGCTGGGCCTCCAGTGCTCCCGGGTCGCTGCGGAAGCTGGTCGTGTACTCGTGCAGCAGGGACTCCAGCCGGTCGCGCACGTGGGGGACGCCGAGCACCGCGTGGTGGGCGATCTCGTGGAGGCAGATCCACAGCCGCAGGTCGTCGCTGGGCAGGCTCCACTCGCTGCCGAAGGCGTCGAGGTTGCGCACCAGGATCAGCAGGTCGTCCGAGCGGGGCCGGGGGATCGGCAGGTCGTACTGGCCGAGCGACCGCCGGGCCAGGTGGCCGACCATCGAGCCCGCGGTCATCGCCACCATCATCGGCTGCATGGCGTGGATCATCGGGCCGAACATCGCCGCGAACGGGTCGTCGGAGGCCCCGAGCGCGTCCTCGGGCTCGTCCTCGCCGATGACGGCGGTCGAGCCGAGCGACCCGGCCAGGCTCTCGAGCAGGGGCCGGTAGTCGTCGAGCGTCCGTTGGGCCCACTGGCCCCGGTTGACCGGGACGACGCCGAGGCTGCGGCCCGCCACCGCGGTCGACAGCCCGGTGACGTTGGCGATGTGCAGCTCGGCGGCGCGGGCGAGCTGCTCCAGCTTGATGCGTTCGAGCGGGTCGACGTTGGGCTCGCTCGTGTTGTCGGTGGCGACCGCGAGGGCCAGATTGCGGGCTGCGTCCCAGGGCATGCCGCCGCTCTGGCCGAACAGTTTGGCCAGATCGCCGAACAGCGGGAAGCCCTCGAACGGGTTGGGGGAACCCGGTTCGTCGCTCACCCTTGGCACGCTATCGCCCGGCCGGCACCCGGCCACCGCGGGGGCGCCCCGGCGCCGAGATGTTTGAGCAGGTCACCTCTGGCAAGGTAGGGGACATGCCGACCGTCGTGATCACCGGAGTCGAGACCCCGCTGGGGCGGCGGGTGGCCCGCCTCGCCGCGGCCGAGCCCGGGACCGAGGTCGTGGGGCTCGCCGGGGGCCCGGTGGTCGGCCTGCCGGGCGCGGTCACCGTCCGCCGGATCGACCTCGGCGGCGAGGATGTCAAGCCCCACCTCGAGCACGCCGACGCCGTGGTCCACCTCGTGTCCTCGGTGCCCGCCACCCCGGCGGCGGCGGGCGACGACGTCGCCCGGGCCCGCCGGACGTTCGAGGCCGCCGGCGACGCCGGCGTCGACCACCTCGTCGTGCTGTCGAGCGCGACGGTGTACGGCGCCTGGGCCGACAACCCGGTGCCGCTCACCGAGGACGCCACGCTCCGCCCCAACCCCGGCTTCCCGTTCGCCGCCGAGCGGGCCGAGATCGAGCGGCTGGCCGCCGAGTGGCGCGAGGCCCACCCGGGGGCCACGGTGGCGGTCCTGCGCGCGGCCCGCACCGCGGGCGCCGACCATCGCGACTGGCTGGTGCGGGCGCTGCGCCCGGGGCCGGCGGTGCCCGACGACACGGAGGATCCGCCGGTCCAGTTCGTGGCGCTGGACGACCTGGCCGCGGCGTGCGACCTGGCCCGGCGGGCGCGGCTGGACGGCGCGTTCAACGTGGCGCCGGACGGGTCGATCCCCGGCGACGAGGTGCGGGCGCTCACCGGCGCGCCGCCCAAGGTGCCGCTGCCCGCCCGGTTGGCGAGCCGGCTGGTCCGGTTGGCGTTCCGATGGGGGCTCGGCCCGACGCCGCCCGGCCTGGTCCCGTACACGCTGCACCCGTGGGTGGTGGCCAACGACCGGCTGCGGGCGGAGGGCTGGACGGCGACGGTCACCAACGAGGAGGCCTGCGTCGAGGCCCACGAGGTCGGCGCCTGGGCCACGCTCAGCCCCCAGCGCCGCCAGGAAGTGGCCCTCGGGGTCGCGGGCGTCGGCATCCTCGCCGCGGTCGTGGGCGTGGCGCTGCTCGTCCGCCGCTGGCTGCGGCGGCCGCCTACTGCGTGACCGGGGGCTCGGCCAGCGTGATGACCAGGGTGGCCTGCGAGCCGCCGTCCTGGGCGATCTTGAGGTCGACCTGGTCGCCGGGGTCGTAGGTCCGCAGCACCAGCATCAGCTCGGTCATCGTGGTGGTCGGCCGCCCGTCCACGGCGAGCACGACGTCGCCCGCCACCAGGCCGCCGTTGGCCGCCGGGCTGCCGGGCACGACCGACGCCACCTCGGTGCCGCCGGCCACGTCGGTGTTCTCGATGCCGAGCCAGGCGGCGTGCACCCGGCCGTCGGCCACGATGTCGGCGACGACCTTGTCCACGACCTCGATCGGCATCACGTACCAGCCGTCGTCCTCGGCGGCGGTCGTCACGCCGACCACCGCGCCCTGCGGGTCGGCGACCGCACTGCCGAGCGCCAGGTCGCGGGTGTGCCCGCTGACCTCGACCCCGTCGAGCCGCGCCGCCGGCCGGGCCGACGTAGCGCCGCGGCGCGCCGACCTGGCCTCCGGTGATGGCGTTGCCGCCCGACACGCGGGCCGTGACGTTGTAGGCGACCTCGCCGTCGACCAGGTCGCTGGCGTCCGCCCCGATGATCGAGGTGTAGCCAGCGCCCTGCAGGTCGAGGACCCCGAGCCCGGTCGCCGCGTCGACGCCGAGTACCTCGCCGGTCACGACCGTGCCGTCGGGCAGGCGCACCTGCACGTCGCCGGCGCTCACGAGCGAGTCGCTGGTCACCACGATGCCGTCGTCGCGGACCACGATGCCCGAGCCGCGCAGGCTGCCGTCGTCGGGCCCCGCGGCGGTGGGCGCGCCGATGGCGACCACGCCGGGCGCCGTGAGGTCGCGCACCCGGCTGACGGCGGCGGCCGACAGGCCCGGCGTCACCACCGGGTTGAGGGCGACCCGCTCGGTCACCGGCCGCTCGACCACCCGCTCGCCGATGCCCAGCCACACGACGCCGACCCCCGCCAGCACCGCCCCGGCCGCACCGGCCGCGACCACCGCGGCCCAGGGGCGCGCCCGTTCGAGCAGCAGCCGGGGTCGGGCCGGGGCCCCGGGCGCGCCGACCGGGACGATCGGATAGACATTCATCTCGGACGGATGTCGCCATATCCGATCGTCGGGGTGAGGCGGCGGGCGAAACCCCGTGTCCTCTTCGGCGTCGTCGTCGAAGGGCACCGGCCGGAGGATAACGGCGCGTCACGCAACATGGGCGGCGGCTCACGCCGCGTCCTGCAGTCGGACTGCAACGCGCAGTGGCGCAGGGTGCGGCCGATGCCTGCGTACCATGGGTCCGATGGACGCCCCGCCGCAGCTCGCCGCCCCGGAAGGCGAGACCTGGTTGGGCCTGTCGGCGACCCCGCTCCCGGTGACCGACGCGCTCGCCTGGGCGCCGCGTCCCGACTGCGGTGGCCTGGTGTTGTTCTCGGGCCTGGCCCGCGACCACGCCGAGGGCCGGCCCGGCGTCGAGCAGCTCGAGTACGAGGCGTACGAGTCCCAGGTGGTGCCGCGGCTGCGGGCGGTGGCCGACGAGGCGCGGGCCCGGTGGCCGGTCCTCGGGCGCATCGCGCTGCTCCACCGGGTCGGGAAATTGGCAGTGGGTGACACCGCCGTCGTGGTTGTCGTCTCGGCGCCACACCGGGCCGAGGCGTTCGCCGGCGCCCGGTTCTGCATCGACGCGCTCAAGCAGTCGGTGCCCATCTGGAAGCGCGAGACGTGGGCGGACGGCGAGAGCTGGGGGATGGACGCGCAGCACATCGTCGACGCGGGATCAGGATGACGTCGTGAACGCCGTCGCCTTCCTCATGATCGCCGTGGTCATCTCGGTCGTCGGCTCGGCGGTGCTCTACCTCCGCAGCCGGACGCCGTCGTCGCTCGAGTCGGGTATCGACAACTTCCGCCGCGAGATGGAGGCGCTCGCGCCCCGCGACGAGCCGCCGTCCGCCCGGCGCTGGTGGAAGCGCTGAGGCGCTCGTGGCCCGCGACCTCGCCATCGACCTCGGGACCGCCAACACCCTCGTCTACGAGCGGGGGCGGGGCATCGTCCTGAACGAGCCGACGGTGATCGCCCTGCACACGCGCACCCGCGAGGTGCTGGCCATGGGGCACGACGCCTGGCAGATGATCGGTCGGACGCCGGGCGACATCGTGGCCGAGCGGCCGCTGCGGCAGGGGGCGATCACCGACTTCGACGTGACCCAGCGGATGATCCGGCTGCTCCTGCACCGGGTGCGGGTCGGGCGGTTCAACCGGCCCCGGGTGGTCGTGTGCGTGCCGTCCGCCATCACGCCGGTCGAGCGGCGGGCGGTGCGGGAGGCCGCCCGGCGGGCCGGGGCCAACGACGCCGTGCTGATCGGCCAGCCGATGGCGGCGGCGATCGGGTCGGGGCTGCCGATCCACGAGCCGGTCGCCAACCTGGTCATCGACGTCGGCGGGGGCACGACC
The DNA here is from genome assembly GCA_963830865.1 of uncultured Acidimicrobiales bacterium. Lineage (GTDB taxonomy): Bacteria > Actinomycetota > Acidimicrobiia > Acidimicrobiales > VFJN01 > ZC4RG19. Next base: position 187,350 of record CAWHNU010000011.1, read on the forward strand.
GAGACCGCGCTCATCTCCCTGGGCGGGGTCGTCGGCGCTCGACGCGGTGCGGGTCGGCAGCTTCGACATCGACACGGCCATCCAGGCGTACGTGCGCCGCGAGTACGGCATCGCCGTGGGCGAGCGCACGGCCGAGGAGATCAAGGTCGCCATCGGCTCCGCCTGGCCGGTGCGGGACGAGCTCAAGGCCGAGGTCCGGGGCCGGGACCTGGCGTCCGGGCTCCCCAAGACGGTCATCCTCACGCCGGCCGAGATCCGGGCGGCCATCGACGACGTGATCGTGGCGATCGTCGACTCGGTCATCGCCTGCCTCGGCAACGCCCCGCCGGAGCTGGCCCACGACCTCATCAGCCAGGGCATGGTGCTGGTGGGCGGGGGCGGGATGCTGGCCGGACTCGACCAGCGCATCGCGCATGAGACCGAGATCGACGTCCACCTCGTCGAGAACGCCCTGGAGTCGGTCGTGCTCGGCGCGGGGCGCTGCATCGAGGACCCCGCGGCGCTCCGCGTCGCATTCCAGGCCGGGCGCTGACCGCCGCTAGCGCCCACTAACTTCGGCGCCCGTGCCCGAGCTGATCGCCAACGCCCGCCGTGCCGTCGTCGACGACCGCCGCCAGCTGAGCCTGGACGAGTTGGCCGCCCTGGCGGCGCTTCCGGACGGGGACGTGCCGGCGCTGGCGGAGGCGGCCCACGCGGTGCGGCTGGCGTGGTGCGGCGACACCGTCGAGATCGAGGGCATCCTGTCGGCCAAGACCGGCGGGTGCCCGGAGGACTGCCACTTCTGCTCGCAGTCGTCCCGGTTCGAGAGCCCGGTCAAGGCGCTTCCGCTGCTGCGCATGGACGAGGTGCTCGCGGCCGCCCGGGAGACGGCCGAGCTGGGCGCGAGCGAGTTCTGCCTGGTGTACGCGGTGCGGGGCCCCGACGAGCGGCTGATGGCGCACCTGGAGGAGGTCGTGCCGGCGGTGCGCCGGGCGACCGGGCTCGACGTGGCGGTGAGCGCGGGGATCCTGGCGCCCGCCCAAGCGGCCCGGCTCGCCGCGGCGGGCACCCACCGCTACAACCACAACCTGGAGACCGCCCGGTCGCACTTCCCGGCGATCGTCACCACACACACCTGGGACGAGCGGTTCGCCACGTGCACGCTGGTGCGCGACCACGGGATGGAGCTGTGCTGCGGCGTGCTCCTGGGCATGGGCGAGACGGCCGAGCAGCGGGTCGAGCTCATCGGCCAGCTCCGGGACGTCGACCCGGCCGAGGTCCCGGTCAACTTCCTCGACCCGCGCCCGGGCACCCCGCTGGCCGGGCGGCCGCTGGTGGCGGCGATCGACGCCATCCGCTGGATCGCCCTGTTCCGCCTGGCCCTGCCGGACGTGATCCTGCGCTACGCGGGCGGCCGGGAGATCACGCTGGGCGAGCTCCAGGAAATGGGCATGACGGCGGGCATCAACGCCCTGATCACCGGCAACTACCTGACGACGCTGGGCCGGTCGCCGCAGGAGGACGTGGTCATGCTGCGGGGGCTCGAGATGCCGATCGGCCCGCTGTCCACCTCGCGTTCTGTCCCTGGAACTGGTCGCCATGGCGACCAGTTCCAGGGACAAAACGCGAGAGGGCCGACCGACCCGCCGCGCTACTGCCCGGACTGCGGGACGTGGCTGGCGGTCCAGGTCACGCCGGCCGGCTGGACCGCCCGGTGCCGCGGCTGCGGGACGGTGTCGCGGCACTGATCCGGCGTCCGCTAGACGTCCTCTGCGGCCTGCCGGACCTGCCAGTCGCGGTCCTCGCGCGCCCGGGCGAGGGCGGCGTCGACCTCGGGGCCGGCGAAGGGGGCGAGCGCCAGGACCGCCCGGCGGCGGACCGCCGGGCGGTCGGTGGTGGCCACCAGGATCGCCGGCAGCCCCGCCGGGTCGCCGATGGCGCCGAGGGCGGCCACCGCCGCCTCCCGGCACAGCGGGTCGACGTGGTCGGTGGTGACGCGGGCGAGGGCGGCGACGATGCCGGGCTCGGGCGGCTCGCGCTCGCCCGAGCCCCAGGCTGCGGCCTCGACCACGCCGGGGTCGTCGTCGTCGAGCACGGCGGCCAGCGCCGGCGGCTCCCCGCCCGGGCGGGCCGCGCACAGCTCGGCGGCGCGGGACCGCACGGCGGGGTCGGGGTCGGCGAGGCCGGCGGCCAGGTCGGCGGCCGTGAGCGCCCGGGCCCGGGCGAGGGCGCCGAGCGCGGTCGCCCGCACGGCGCCGTCCGGGTCGGCGAGGTAGCGCCGGGCCGCGTCGGCGTCGCCCCGGTGGCCGGCGAGCGCCGCGTCACGGCGGCGGGCGACGACGTCGGCTAGCTTGCGCGTCACCGTCCGACCACGCGGGGAGACGATTGTTGACGGTCGACCAGTCCGAGCGGGGCAACGTCCGTCACGAGCAAGCGGCCGCCACTCGACGTCAACTGCTGGCCGCCGCGTGCGCGGTGTTCGAGGACAAGGGCTACCAGGCGACCACGGTCGGGGCGATCACCGATCGGGCCAACACCGCACACGGGACGTTCTACCTCTACTTCCGCAACAAGGAAGACGCGTTCTGCCGGGTCATCGAGTCGGTCATCGTGGAGGAGCTGGCGGTCCGCACGATGCCCCCGGTCGGGCCGCAGCCCCGGGAGGCGATCGAGGAGGGCGTCAGGAACTTCCTGGCGGTCTACCACCGCCACGACGGTCTCTGGCGGGCGCTGCTGGAGGGAATGCTCCAGTCGCCGAGGGTGCAGCAGCTCTGGCTCGACCTGCGCCGCGACCAGGTCATGCGCCTGTCGGGCGCGTTCGAGGCCCAGCAGCGGGAGGGGACCCTGCGCCCGTTCGACCCGACGCAGGTGGCCCACGCTTTGGCGGCGATGATCGAGTGGTCGGCCTTCACCCAGGTGCTGGGCGAACCGACGGTCACGAACGCCGGCCGGGAGGACCTGGTCGCCACGCTGGCGGACCTGTGGCACCGCTCGATCTACGGCACGGTGCCGGAGGACGACGACGGCGACGCCGAGGCGGCCGGCCGTGGCGACGATCAGAACCGCCCGAGCGCCTGAGCCCCGGCCATCGCCAACCCGGCCACGATGAGCGCCATCGTGGCCCCGAGGACGACCACCATCAGGACCAGCCCGGCGGTCGCCTTCAGCCGGGCCAGGAACGGCACCCCCAGCGGCACGACCACCCCGTCCCGTGCCCGCCGGCGCCGCGGCCGCTCCGCTTCCGCGGGCGGGAGTCCTCGACCGGGACCGGCATCGGCTGGGGTGCGACCGGCTGGGGTGCGACAGCAGGCAGGATGTCGGTGCGGGATTCGGGGATGACCTCGGTGCCGACCTGCGTCATCACCGTGGTCGCCGCCGCGCCGAGCAGGCCGGCCTCGGCCAGCACGCCAAGCTCCACGTCGCTCAGGCCGCCGGGCTCGGCCCCGGTCTCGGTCGTCGGCCTCGGGCTGGGCCTCGGTCTCGGCGTCGGCTTCGGCCTGGGCCTCGGGGGCCGGGGCCGGGGCGCGGCCGGTCCGGCGGGGCGCTCGGTCGATACGTGACCGCCGTGCCCGTGGCGTCCGGGCCCGGTCCCGATCCGGGGGCTCCGCCGCCGGGCGTCGGCGCCCCGCTGGGGGGCCCGCACGGCCACCGCGACGGCTACGCCGGCCGTCTGGGTCTCGGTCTCGGCCCCGGGCTCGGCCTGATCCGGGTCGGGTGGAGGCGGCAGCACGCCGCCGGCCGCGCCGGCGAACGTCTCCGGCCGGGGGCGTAGCCGGCGCCCGGCCGCTGCGGCCGATCCGGCCACCTGGCGGGCGTCGGTTGCCGCCACGCCGGCCGCCCGCCGGGCGGTGCGCCCGCTGACCGAGGCGGCGGTCGCGACGCCCCGCCGCCCGAGGTCCCACGTCAGCACGGCCGCGGCGGCCACCCAGATCGCCGCGCCCCGGGCGGCGCGACCGCTCGCGTTCCACGCCCGCCGGGACCCGCGCCCGATCGCCGCGCCGGCGACCGTCCCCCGGGCGACCAGCGTGGCCTCGGCGCGCCGGAAACCCCGGCCACCGGCGTCCCGCATGCCGGCGGTGTGCTCGGCGGCGCCGTAGCGCAGGCTGCGCCCGTGGCGCCGTGCCGTCGACCACCCGTGGCGCGCCTGCCGGCACACGGCGGCCCACGCCGCCTGCCCGTTGCGGGCGGTGGCGGCCCAGGCAGTCCGGGAGTGGCGCCGGGTGGCGACCCAGGCGGTCCGGGAGTGGTGCCGGGTGGCGGCCCAGGCGGTGCCGGAGTGGCGTCGGGTGGCGGCCCAGGCGGTCCGGGCGTGCCGTCGGGTCGCGGCCCAGGCGGTCCGGGCGTGCCGTCGGGTCGCGGCCCAGGCGGTCCGGGCGTGGCGCCGGGTCGCGGCCCAGGCGGTCCGGGAGTGGTGCCGGGTGGCGCTCCAACCCGCCCGGGAGTGGCGCTGCGTGGCGCTCCAACCCGCTCGGGAGTGGTGCCGCGTGGCGCTCCAACCCGCTGCCGGCATGCCGCCGCGTGGCGAGCCAACCCGTGCCGGCATGCCGCCGGGTGGCGTCCCATCCGGTGCGGGCGCCGGCCACCGTGGCGTCCCATCCGGCGCGGGCGCCGCGCTCCTCGATCCCGTCGGCCGGATCGGCCCCATCGCGAGCGCGGTGTTCCGGTTTCCCCGTGGCAGGCTTGTCGTCACGCGGCGGAATCGCGCCGGCCACGACGGCCGCCGCGGACACGCCCAACAGGACTACGCAGAGTAATACAGGGAACACGCTGTCACGGATGGTAATGCCCACCGAACCTGAAACCCACGGCCCCGACGCGATAACCGACGCCGACGCTGGCGACGACGCCGGCGCCGGCGATGCGTCGACGATCACGAACGGGGACGCGCCCGGTGGGCCCGGCACCTGGACCGCGCCCGCGGGCAACGGCGCGACGCCGCCCGGCGCCCCACCGACGCCCGCGCCGGCCCACGACGGAGCCCCGGGCGGCGCCGGCCCCTTCACGCCCGTCCCTCGCCCGACCGAGGAGCCCGGCGCCCGTCGCCGGCGCAACCGGGGCCCGATCGCCGCCGTCGTCGCCATGTGCCTGCTGGTGGCGTTCATCGTCGGGGCGACCTTCGTGCCGCTGCCCTACTACCTGTTCAAGCCGGGCTCGGTCCGCGACACCGAGCCGCTCATCGACGTGTCCGGCGCCCCGACCTACGCCTCCGAGGGGTCGATCGGGTACACGACCGTCTCGCTGCGCCAGGCGACCTTCCTCGGGCTCGTGCAGGGCTGGCTCGACGACGACATCGACATCTACGGCCGGGACCAGGTGCTCCAGGGGCGCAACGTCGACGACAACCGGCAGCTGAACCTGCTGATGATGGACAACTCCAAGCAGGTGGCGACCCAGGTGGCGCTCGAGCGGCTGGGGTACGACGTCAGCGTCACGATCGGCGAGGTCGTCACCCGGGTCCTGCCCGGCACGCCCGCGGACGGCGTCCTCGACGAGAACGACGTGCTGGTGGCGGTCAACGGCGAGCGGTTCGACGACGCCGACGACCTCACCCGCATCCTCGGCGGCGCCGGCCCCGGCGACACCGGTCACCGTCACCGTCCGGGAGACCGACGGGAGCGAGCGCGACGTCGCCATCACACTGGCGCCGTCGCCCGACGACCCCGAGCGGGGGATCATGGGCGTCACGCTGCAGGCCGTCGTCCTCGACTACGACTTCCCCGTCGACGTGGAGATCGACACCGGCGATGTCGGCGGCCCCTCCGCCGGGCTCGCCTTCACCCTCGCCATCATGGACGACCTCACGCCCGGGCGAGCTGACCGGTGGCGGGGACGTGGCGGTCACCGGCACCATCTCGGCGGACGGGACCGTGGGCCCGGTCGGCGGCACCGGTCAGAAGGCGGCCGCCGTGCGGCGCGACGGGCATCAGGCTGTTCCTCGTCCCGCGAGAGGACTACGCGGACGCGGTCGAGCACGCCGGCAAGGACCTCAAGGTCGTGGCGGTCGGCACGGTCGACGAGGCGCTCGCGGTGCTCGCCGACCACGGCGGCAACGGGCTCAACCTGCCCCCGGTCGCCGCCGAGCAGCCCGCCGCGGCGGCGTAGGCGAGCGGTCCCCGGCGGAATACGTCGGATAGCGGTCGACGCCCTCTCCATGTGGTGAGTGGCGAGAAAACCCAGCACGTGAGGGGTCTCGTCACCACGGTCGCGCGACGGAAAAATTGACCCTCGGCGCGAGCCGCCCTCGGGCCATACGATCGGGCAGATGTCGCCCGAGCCTCCCCTCGATGCGACGGGCATCGCCCGCCGGCACTTCCCGACCGTGCGGAAGGGGTACGAACCCGACGAGGTGCGTGCCTACCTGCACGAGCTGTCCGACCTGGTCGGCCGCCTCCAGCGCGGCGAGGCCCACGAGCGGGAGCGGGCCGAACGGGCCGAGACGAGAGCCCAGCTCGCCGAGCAGCTCGACCAGCACCGGTTGGTCGAGCTGCTGGGCGAGGAGACCGCCCGCGTCCTGGAGGCCGCCCGCGAGGCCGGCAGCGACATCCGAGCCAAGGGCGAGGAGTCGGCCGCCCGGATGATCCGCGAGGCCCAGTCGGAGGCCCGGGCGCTGATCGAGGCGGCCGAGCACGACTCGGCGGCCCGGCGCTCGCAGATCCTCGCGGAGGCCGACGCGCTGCGCCGCGAGGCCGAGGCCGAGGTCGAGCGCCGCCGGGCCGAGGGCCAGGACATCGTCGACATCATGCGCCGCGAGGCCGAGGCCGAGCGCGAGCTGATGCTGGCGGACGGCGAGCGGGCCCGGGCCGAGGCCGAGGCGACCGCCGAGCAGATCCGGGCGTCGGCCCGCGAGCAGGGCCGCCGGCTGGTCGGCGAGGCCCAGACGGTGCGCGAGCGCATGCTCGGCGACCTCGCCCGCCGCCGGCGGATCGCCCGCGAGCAGCTCGAACGGCTCAACGGCGCCCGGGAGCGGCTGCTGGCGGCCTACGAGGTGGTCAAGCGGACGGTGGACGAGGCGACCATCGAGCTGACCGTCGCCCTGCCGGAGGCCCGCCTGGCCAGTGAGGTCGCCATGCGCCGCGTGAGCGACGAGCCGGAGGAGACCGTCGAGGTCCTGGAGGCCGAGCTGTCCGTCGCCCGCATGACCGGGCTCATCGACGAGATGGCCGCCGACGCCGTGTCCGACGAGGACTTCGACGAGATGCTGCGCGAGCTGGCCGAGGAGGAGGCGAAGGCCGCGGCGGCGGCCGCCGCCCGGCCGGTCCCGCCCGAGGACGAGGACGAGGACGAGGAGGCCGATGACGACACCGCCGACCTCGTGGTCGTCGAGGTCGACTTCGCGGCGTCCGCCCCGCCCGCGGACGACGAGGACGAGGCAGGGCCGGACGTGGACGAGCTGTTCGCCCGGATCCGGGCCGAGCGCCCCGGAGAGGACGAGCCGGGCGAGGCCGGCGACGCCGATGCGGCGGGTGGGGTCGCCCTGGCGATCGTGACCGACACCGTCCCGCCGGAGGCCGAGGCCGGCAACGAGGTGACCGAGGACGACGACCCCGAGGCCGGGCTGTTCCGCGAGCGCGACGCCGCCCTGGGCTCGATCGAGCGCGAGCTCGGCCGGCGGCTCAAGCGAGTGCTGGCCGACGAGCAGAACGAGGTGCTCGACCTGCTCCGCCGGGGCCGGTCGATCACGTTCCAGGAGGTCCTGCCGGCGGGTGACGAGCACATCGACCGGTTCGCCATCGCCGCCATGCCCGATCTCGACGCCGCCGCCGACCACGGCGCCGCCTCGGTCGGCGGGGCCGGCGGCGTGGGCGGCGAGTCGTGCGACGAGCTGGCCGGCCAGCTCGGCCGAGCGCTGGTCGAGCCGCTACGGACGCGGATCGAGCGGTCGTTCGACGACTGCGACGGCGACCTCGAGGAGGTCAGCGAGCGGCTGCGGGCCCTCTACCGCGAGTGGAAGGGCCAGCAGATCGGGGCGGCGGTGCGCCACTACACCGCGGCCGCCTACGCCCGGGGCGCGTACGGCGCCGTCCCCGACGGCGAAGAGCTGCGCTGGATCGTCGACCGGTCGGCGGAGGCGTGCCCCGACGCGGACGACAACGCGCTCGCGGGTCCGGTCGGCAAGGGCGAGCCGTTCCCCACCGGCGACCGCTGCTCGCCCGCCCATCCGGGGTGCCGCTGCCTGGTCGTGCCGGCCAAGCTGGTCACCGACGAGCGCTGACTCCGCCCGCCCCCGCCGCGCCGCGGGGGCGCCGATCTCCGTCCGTCGCCGGCCGGTCGATAGGCTCCGACGCGATGCGAGCCCCTGAAGACCTCCCGCGGCGTCCCCGCAAGCCGGGCCGCGGCCGCCGGGGTCGCACGGTCCTCATCGTCGCCGTGGTCGCGGCGTTCGTGCTGCTCACGTCGCTGCGGGGCATCGCCGGCTTCTATACCGACTACCTGTGGTACGACTCGCTCGGCGAGGGCCGGGTGTGGCGGGGCATCCTGGGCGCCAAGGCGAGCCTGGCGCTGATCTTCATCGCCCTGTTCTTCGTCCTGGCGTGGGTCAACCTGCTGATCGCCGACCGCATCGCCCCGCCCTACCGGCTGTCGGGCCCCGAGGACGAGCTGCTCGAGCGCTACCACGACCTGGTGGCCGACCGCACCGGCTGGGTGCGGGGCGTCGTCGCCGGGCTGCTGGCCGTGATCGCCGGCTCGGGGGTGTCGGCCGAGTGGAACTCGTGGCTGCTGTTCGTGAACGGCGGCAGCTTCGGCATCAAGGACGACCAGTTCGGCCGGGACGCCGGTTTCTACGTGTTCAAGCTGCCGTTCCTGTCGTTCGTGGTCGACTGGCTGTTCGCCTCGCTGCTGATCATCCTCATCGTCGTCACGGTGGCCCACTACCTGAACGGCGGCATCCGGGTGCAGCCGCCCTCGCCCCGGGTGACGCCCCAGGTCAAGGCCCACCTGTCGGTGCTGCTGGCGGCGCTGGCGCTGGTCAAGGCGACGGACTACTGGCTGCAGCGGTTCGAGCTCACCACCTCGAGCCGGGGGGTCGTCGACGGCGCCACCTACACCGACGTCAACGCCCAGCTGCCCGCGCTCAACCTGCTGGTGCTGATCTCGCTGGCGGCCGCGGTCCTGTTCGTCGCCAACATCTTCCGGCGGGGCTGGACGCTGCCGGTGCTCGCCGTCGGGCTGTGGGCGTTCGTCGCCGTGGCGGTGGGCGGCATCTACCCGCAGATGGTCCAGTGGCTCCAGGTCGAGCCCAACGAGTCCGCCAAGGAGAAGCCCTACATCGAGCGCAACATCGAGGCGACGCGCTACGCCCTCGGCCTCGAGAAGGTGCGCACCGAACGGTTCACACCCACGACCGACCCCAGCCAGGTCGACCTGACCGGGGCGGCCCAGACGATCCGCAACATCCGGCTGTGGGACCCGTCCGCCAGCCTGTCCGGCCAGACGTTCGAGCAGCTCCAGCGGATCCGGGACTACTACAACATCAACGACATCGACGTCGACCGGTACCCGATCGACGGCCAACCGACGCAGGTCAACGTGGGGGCCCGCACGATCAACTCGGAGGGGATCCCCGGCGACTCGTGGGAGAACAAGCACCTCGCCTACACCCACGGCAACGGCGTCGTGCTGGCACCGTCCAACGCCTCGCAGGGCACGGAGCCCGAGTTCCTGATCGGCAACGTCCCCCCGAACGTCGACCCGCGGCTCACCGCGGCCGGCATAAGCCTCGACGAGCCCGGGGTGTACTTCGGCGAGAACCTGTCCGGTTATGTGGTGGTCGACACCAACCGCAAGGAGATCGACTACCAGCAGAACGACCGCACCCAGACGGTCACCTACAGCGGCGCGGACGGCGTCGAGACCGGCTCGCTGCTGCGGCGGGCGGCGTTCGCCCTGCGCTTCGGCGACCTCAGCCCCCTGATCTCGGACTTCATGACCGACAAGTCGAAGATCATCTACGTGCGCGACGTGGTCGACCGGGTGCACGCGCTGGCGCCGTTCCTGCACGCCGACGCCGATCCGTACCCGGTCATCGTCGACGGCCGGGTGCTGTGGATGGTCGACCTGTACACGACGACCTCCCGGTTCCCCTACGGCCAGCGGGCCGAGACCGACCAGCTGCCCGACGGCAGCGGGCTGGCGCACGACTTCAACTACGTGCGGAACTCGGTCAAGGCGACGGTGGACGCCTATGACGGCACGGTCTCGCTGTACGTGATCGACGACTCGGACCCGATCATCACGGCGTACGAGAAGGCGTTCCCCGGCCTGTTCACCGACGGCGACGACATGCCGGACGAGGTGCGGGCGCACCTGCGCTACCCCGAGGACGTCTTCCGGGTGCAGACGACCGCGTACGGGCGCTACCACCTCACCAACGCCGACAACTTCTTCACCCAGGAGGACGGCTGGCGGGTCGCCCGCGACCCGGGCACCAGCGGCGCCGACCCGTCGACCCCGGTGACCGACACCCAGGGCCAGGCGACGGGCGAGCAGCGGGCGCCCCGGATCACGCCGTACTACCAGCTGCTGCAGCTGCCCAACAGCGAGCCGGCCGACGGTGGTGCGACCGCCGCGACGACCGCGCCCGGCGACGCGGCCCAGGCGGCCCAGGCCGGGCCGGCCAGCGAGGCCGAGATGGTGCTGATGCGCCCGTTCGTCCCCTTCAGCGAGGGGGACAAGAACCAGCTGCTCACGGCGTTCATGGCGGCGAGGATGGACGGCGACCACTACGGCGAGCTGGTCGTCTACCAGATGCCGAGCGACCCGCTGCCGGACGGCCCGGGCCTGGCGGCGGCATCGATCTCGGCCGACGAGCAGGTGGCGAGCGTCGAGACCCTGCTCGGCTCGACGGGGAGCCAGGTCCGCAAGGGGAACCTGCTGCTGGTCCCGATCGACGACGCGCTGGTCTACGTGCAACCGTTGTACGTGGTCGGCGACAACCAGGACCGCCAGCTCCCGAGGCTCGAGCGGGTCGTGGTGGTGTTCGGCGACGACGTGGCCACCGAGGACACGCTCGCGGAGGCGCTCACGGATCTGTTCGGCCAGAACGTCGCCACCCAGGAGAACCGGCGAGCAGGAGTCGACGGAGCCGGTGCCCCCGGAGACCGGCGACAACGTCGGCCCGGGCGACGAGAACAACGGCGAGACGGCGTCCCAGCAGGCGGCGAGACTGCTGGACGAGGCGGTCGACCTGTTCGGCGAGGCCAACGCGGCGCTGCGGGAGGGCGACATCGGGACCTACCAGGACAAGGTCGACCAGGCCCAATCCCGGGTGGAGGCCGCCACCGCCATCCTCTCGGGCACGTCCACCACCACGACCACGACGACCACACCGACACCGACCACGGCCCCGCCGGGCGGCACGTAGCCGTCGGCCCAGGTTGGCGCGCCCGTGCGGGCACGCTATGGTTGCCAGTCCACCGACGCGGGGTGGAGCAGTCTGGTAGCTCGTCGGGCTCATAACCCGAAGGTCGCGGGTTCAAATCCCGCCCCCGCCACCAAGTGACACCGCAGGTCAGGCCCGGTCCTCAGCGACCGGGCCGCTTGCTGTCCGGGGTCCTCACGACCGCACGGGCACCTCATCGGGCATCTATCTCGCTGGTAGCCGCTGGGGGCGGCCACCGCACTGTCGCCTTCAGCGTGATCCGTGGGAGTTGGGATGCGACGAGAGCTGAAGGGCCTTGCCCTGACCGAAGACGATTTGCGTGCACGGGTTGCGCCGGGTCAGCCCGTCATCGACCCCGTGTTCATCACGGCCGGGCAGCCGGTACGACTGCGCCACCGTCGAGGACCCGCCGTCGTCCGCTGCAGCTTCGCCCGCCTGTTCCGGACGCGACGGCGTGACGTCCACCACTCGAGCGCCCGAGCTGAGCTCGGGCTCGATGTGGAGCCGGAGCAGCCGCCGGTCGCACCCGGTTCCGGCCGGCTGGGCTGAACGCCGGTATCAGGGCGGGTCCTACGGTCTCCCTATCTCTGAAGGCGTTCGGCGTCAACAGAGGAGGGGTTCCATGGCACGTTTCGGTGTGGAGGCGATCCGCCACTTCGGCAACGCCCGGGCCAACGGCGTCAGCACGGCCGAAGATCTGACGTATACGTTCAATCGCAGCAACGGGTTCGCCGGTGAGCTGGCCGGCGCCGGCCACACCCGAGCGTTCTACTGGGCTACCAGGACTGCTTCGAGAACGACATCCAGGACACGGACCTGGGTGGCGACGACCGCTCGGGGTTCGAAGACGTCGACATCTCGTGGATCGAGACCCACGGCAACCACACCAGGGACGGCCGAGCTCGGCTGCTCTACGACATCGATCGCAGGTCGACTAGCGGACCTTCCGGGCGCTTGGAGCTTCGGCAAGAACTGAAACGCCGAGTGGGTCATCGGCATACTCGGTGCAGACGTCACGAGCTCGACACCATCACCGGCGCTGTGGCACTCGAGTGGCTTGCACCTCTACTGTGGCGCTTACGACGACATGTATGACGGCTACAAGACCAACGAGTGCGGTGAGGACGTCGCCGACAACCTGACCGACGACGACACAGTCTGTGACGCGTGGATCGACGGGGTCTCGGACTGGAACGATCGACAACCACCCGGTTGTCATGGGTCTGGTGACGCGGCGACGTGGAACGGCGGCAACATCCGCTGGGACCTCAGCGCCCACAACCATGACAACCTGCACGGCCACGGCGGATCGATCGCCGACCTGCCCCCCTCCAACCAAAGCTGCCTGCTTTGACGTTCAGACGAAGGGCTGACGAACACCCACGAGGGGAAGAAACCACCATGTCGACATCACCAGCGCCAGCCACCATCGACACCTCGGCCGAATCGCTTGCCGCGCTGGCAACCGAGGCGCCCCGAACCGTTCCCGTGCTCGGGCTCGCCGCGCCGAACCCCGAACAGTGCAGCGATCAGGTCAATGCATTCGCCAGGGCCATGACCGAGGTCGCCGGCGTCGCCCTGGACGGCGAGCGGCGCAGTCACCGGAACGGCTCGTCGTGAAGGGTCGAACAAACGCACGCGTCGTCGGGCTCCTAGCGTCTGGTGCCATCAACGTCGGCACCAGCATCGCACCGTTCGAAATGATGTTCGACGATGACCCCGGCGACGACGAGATCGCCGCCCGCTCCACATCTGTACTCGAGCAACTGCGCTGGCTGGAACTCATCCCCGATGACCACGGTCTCGCCTTCGAGAGGGCGTGGCGGATCGAGCCTACGGCGGTGACGCGGAAGGCGCCCGCACCCCGCCGGTGCTTTGCCGCACGGTCGGCGCCTTCCGTGACCACGTCAACGACCTGCCGATCCTCGGACGGGCGTCGATGACCGTCGAGCTGACCGGCAAGGCCTCGCTCGCGGAGCGAGCATGTCGCCTCCGTGACATACAGGGCGATGGCAGCAGCAAACGCCTCGCGAGGCCGCCGTGGACCGTACCGGCGACGCCACGACGGCAGTACGTCGCCATCGTGACCAAGGCATTCGGGGGCCGCCCAGCCAAGGAGGTGCAGATCGCCGCCAAGTCGTTTGAACTTGGCTACCTTAGCCTGGCCGGCGCCGGCGGCAGACGGCGCTGGCGCATTTCTACATCGCCAGCGTGTCGTTCGAAGATGCCCTCGACCTGGACGCGTCCGCGCACGTCCTCGCCGTCCCGGCCAGCAAGAGATCACCCGTACGGCTGCCGGCAGCGAGGCGCTCGGCCCCATCAAGCGCCCTGACCGCCGGACGATGATCCCCGTAACTCCGGTACCCGCTCGCACGACTCCGTCGCCGGCGTCGGACCTGGCACTCAAGCCGCGTGCGGCATGATCCGGGCATGGAATCGACCTCAGCCGCTGCGGGCGGACCGACGTGAGCCCGCCAGGGGACCGGGGTGCCCGCATCGTCCACGTCGACGACGTGCCGTGGCAGGAGGTGCGACGGCAGCAGCACGGGCCCGACCCGGTCCGCACCGCATCGGTCTACGAGCGCTGGCTCGACACACAGGGCGGGTTCCTGTCGCTCCACGCCCGCTGGGATCCCGGGATGATGGTGCAGCCCCACGGTCACAACAGCGACCACGTCGTGTTCGTCCTCGAGGGCTCGATGACCTGTGGCGGCGTCGAGTGTGGGCCGGGTACGCACATCGCGCTCGACCAGGGCGACGACTTCGGCCCCTTCGTCGCTGGTCCGGAGGGTGTCGTCCTCTTCGAGGTGATGATGGGCGACCCCCGTTCGTTCCCGGCTCGCCAGGACGAGTGGCATGCGCTCCTGGCGCAGCGCGACGTGCGCCTGCTCCCGAACCCGCCGATCGACCTCCCCGGTGGTCTCATCGACACTCGGAACTGACCAGCGACGGGACCGTGCGCAAGCGCCGGCTCGCTTGTCTCGACGAAGGGTCAGGCCTCCGAGTGGGTGACGGGCGCTTCGCCCATCCACTCGCGCAGCGTGTTCTTCAGCTTGATCTGCTGGATGAAGATGTCGTGCTCCGGGAGCAGCTCCTCGCGCGGTCATCGGGGCCTTGAAGTAGAAGCTGAGCCACTCCTGCACGCCCTTCTCACCGGCTCGGGCGGCGAGGTCGAAGAAGAGGGCCAGGTCGAGGACGAGCGGCGCCGCCAGGATCGAGTCCCGGCAGAGGAAGTCGATCTTGATCTGCATCGGGTAGCCCATCCACCCGAAGATGTCGATGTTGTCCCAGCCCTCCTTGTTGTCGCCGCGCGGGGGGTAGTAGTTGATCCGCACGACGTGGGAGATGTCGCTGTACAGCTGCGGGTAGCGCTCGGGCTCGAAGATCGTGTCCAGCACGCCGAGCTTCGAGACCTCCTTCGACTTGAAGTTCTCGGGGTCGTCCAGCACCTCGCCGTCGCGGTTGCCGAGGATGTTCGTGGAGAACCAGCCGTTCAGGCCGAGCATCCGCGACTTCAGGCCCGGCGCGACGATCGTCTTCATCAGCGTCTGGCCGGTCTTGAAGTCCTTGCCGCCGATCGGCACGCCGTTGCGCTCGGCCAGCTCGATCATGCAGGGCAGATCGCAGCTGAGGTTCGGAGCACCGTTGGCGTACGGGACGCCGCTCATGATCGCGGCGTAGGCGTAGATCTGGCTGGGGCTGATCATCGGGTCGTTGGCCACCAGGCCGGCCTCGAACGCCTCGACCGTCTGGTGGACCGCGGTGACGTCCCGGTAGGCCTCGGTCGAGGCGCACCACACCATCACGAGCCGGTCGCAGTCGTTCTCGACGCGGAAGCGCTCGATGTCGTCCATCAGCGCCTGGGCCAGGTCCAGCTTGGTGGTCCCGGTCTTGACCCGGGTGCCGTCGAGGCGGCTGACCCAGTCCTTGTCGAACACCGCGTCCATGGCGACGACGCCCTCGAGCTGCGCCGAGACCGGGGCGATGTCCCGCTCCTCGAGCACGCCGGCGGTGCGGGCGGCCTCGAGCGCGTTCGGCGAGATCGGGTCCCACCCGCCGAAGACGAGGTCGTCCAGCGTGGCGAGCGGGACGAGGTCCTTGATCAGCGGGTTGCGGCCCTCGGCCCGGTCGCCGAGGCGGATGTGGGACATCTGCGAGAGCGAGCCGATCGGCGCGTTGCCGGTCTGGCGGGCCTGCAGGACGCCCGCGATCACCGTGGAGGCGACGGCGCCCAGGCCGGGGAGGAGGACGCCGAGGCGGCCGGTGGCCGGGGCGATCGTGCGAGCGGTCATGGCGTCGATCGTAAACGAAGGTGTTGGATTCTGGCCGATCATTCAGGAATGCTGAACGATGTGCGGCACCTCCCGAACATCTCCGTGCAGCAGCTCGACTACCTCGTGGCCGTGCACGAGGCATCGACGTGGGGCGACGCCGACGACCGCCGTGGGGGTCACGCCGTCGGCGCTCAGCCAGGGCCTGGCCGAGCTGGAGCGCCGGCTGGGGGTCGCCCTGTTCGAGCGCGACGGTCGCCGGCGGGTGCCCGACCGAGGCGGCGGCGACCGTCCTCGACCACGCCCACGCCGTGCTCGCCCGCACGCACGACCTGGCCCGCTGGGCCGAGCGCCGGCGGGCCGGGACAGCTGGTGCCGTGCGCGTCGGGATGATCGACGCCGCAGCGACGATCCACGGCGCCGCCGGGCTGTCGGCGTTCCGGGCGGCGCGGCCCGACGTGGACCTGCGGCTCCAGGTCGCCCGTCGGCCGAGCTGCTGCGGGCGCTCGTGGCCGGCCGGCTCGACGTCGTCGTCTGCGTGGCGCCCGCGATCCTGGCCGAGGGCGTCGCCGCCACCACGCTGCTGGCCGAGGACCTCGCCGTCTACGCCCCACCCGGCCAGCCGACCCGGACCTGGGGCCCGTGGGTGACCTACCCCGTCGGCTCGCAGACGCGGGCGCTCGTGCTCGACGCGCTGCGCCGCGCCGGGCGCCCGCTGGACGTCGTCGCCGAGTCCCACCAGCCCGAGGTGCTGGCCCAGATGGTGGCGCTCGGGCTGGGTTGGTCGGTCCTGCCCGTGGCCCAGGTCGAGCGCTCGGGCATGGCGCTGCACCGCGTCGGCAGCGACCCGTTCGTGCGTCGCACGCTGGTCATCGCCCGCCGCGCCGACGGCCCCGCCGACCCGACCACCGATGCGCTCGTCCGCGCCCTTCAGCCCGCGTAGGGCGGGGCCGGGTCGTACTGGATGTAGTGCTGGACGGTCCGGGCGTGGTCGGCACCGTGCAGCTGGCCGATCAACCACAGGGCCATGTCGATGCCGGCCGACACGCCCTGGCTCGACACGACGTTGCCGTCGACAACCCAGCGCTCGCCCCGCACGACCTTCGCTCCCTTGGCCTCGAGCTGGTCCTCGAAGCCCCAGTGCGTGGCCAGGCGGCGGTCCGCGCGCGACGTCGGTCCCCCACAGCACGAGCGAGCCCGTGCAGACGCTGGTGATCCACGTGCAGCCGGGGGCGACGCCCCGCAGCCACTCGCCCAGCACCGGGTTGTCCACCTCGCGGCGGGTGCCCTGGCCGCCGGGAACGAGCACGACGTCGAGCGGCGGGTGATCCGTGAACGTGTGGTCCGGAAGCATCCGCAGGCCCTTCGCGCAGCGGATCGGCCGGTCGTGCTCGGCGATCGCGACGACCGACCCCTCGCCGCCGAGCGCCATGCACGAGCTGGTGAAGACCTCCCAGGGCCCGACGAAGTCGAGCTCCTCGGCGTCGTCGAACAGGACCAGGCCGTACGTCGTCATGGGCTGATCGTCGACGCGCACGCGCATGACGTCAACGACACGTCGCCGACACATTCGGCCACCCCGCCCGCCTCGGTCGACGACGTAGCTTGAGCGACCATGGATGACCAGACAGCCGTCGGCGCAGACGGTCCCGCACCACCGCCGGAACCGGCGCGTGCCGACCCGATAGCGGGAGAGCTCGTCACCGAGACGTTCGAGTACGACGGTGGTCGGCAGGTCACCGTGTACGTCCCGCCGGATCCGCCCGAGGCAGTCGTGTTCGCCGGTGACGGTCAGCTCATCTCGCAGTGGGGCGGGTACCTCGAGGCGGCCGACGTACCGTCCACGATGATCGTCGGTGCACACCGGCTGGCCGATGAGACGCTGCGGCTCCACGAGTACTCACCGGTCTTCGACGCGGAACGGTTCGCGGCCCACGAGGAGTTCTTCGTCGAGGACGTCCGCCGATGGGTGAGGTCGCGCTTCGCCGTCGCGCTGCCCACCGAACGCACCGCGGTGTTCGGTGTCTCGGCGAGTGGAGAGCTCGCGCTCGCCATCGGGCTTCGGCATCCGGACGTCTACGGTGCGGTCTTCTGCGCCTCGCCCGGCGCGGGCTACCGGCCGCCTGGCGTGATGCCGAGCTCGATTCCGCGCGCGTACCTCGTCGCCGGCACGCTGGAGCCGTTCTTCCACGAGAACGCGACCCGGTGGGCGGCCGCGCTGCGCGATGCAGGTGCGGACGTCGTCATGACCGAGCGGGTCGGGTCGCACGGCGACGCGTTCTGGCAAGGAGAGTTCCCGCTGATGGTGGCGTGGGCGTTTGGACGATGAAGCGTCGCAGTGTTTGGTCGGCGATGACTGTCTTGCTCTCCGCCCGCTCTCCAGCATCGGTGGCTGACGGGCTCCTACCTCAGGCTCGTCGCTGCGATGTTTCGGCCCGCTCGCCCGGTACCGCCAACTGCGCTTGTCGACGTTCGGTCGTCTACGGGCCGCTGGCTTTCCGCTCGTGGCCACGTTCGACGCTCCGCATTACACCCTCACCTTGCCGGACGTGTCCGAGATCACCCTGGCTCGTCTCGATCGGGCCTTCGACAAACCGATCCCCAACCCTGGGCGACCAGTGCCCGGGTAGCCTGATTCCGGAGGACCGACCATGGCGATCAGCTACGACATCGCTGTCGACTTCATGGACATGAGGAACGACGGTCGGCTCTGGACGCGCATGAACGACGTGCGGCCAGGGTTCGTGCCGATCGCGGGCCACTACGCCATCGTTGGCTGCGAGGACGCTGACCCGGCCGTGGCGCGGATCATCTCGGTGGACATCGAGGGCGGCATCCAGCTCCAGGTGCTTGACGGCAGCGTGGACGAACACCGTCACTTGCTGACGACCGCCTGAGCCGGCCCGTCGTCCTGGGCCTTGGTCGTTCGGCGGTTGACCGTCTAGACCTCGGACAGTGGTTGCCGGCCGAGGAGGGCGAGTGATGAAGGTCGTGGTCTTGGGTGCCGGGTTCGCCGGGCTGGAGCTGAGCACCCGCCTGTCGGAGGCGCTGGGCGACGAGGTCGACGTGACGCTCATCGACCGCTCGGAGGGCTTCGTCTTCGGTTTCTCGAAGTTGGACGTGATGTTCGGGCGCACCACACCGGGCGCAGTGCTGCACCGCTACGAGGACGTGGTCAAGCCCGGCGTCAGGTTCGTCCCGGCCGACATCACGGCCATCGACCCCCGGGCCAGGCGGGTGGAGACCACCGCCGGCCCGTTCGAGGGCGACGTGCTCGTGGTGGCGCTCGGCGCCGATCTCGACCCGGCGGCCACGCCCGGCCTGCCGGAGGGCGGCCACGAGTTCTACACGGAGGCCGGTGCCTTTGGCCTGCGGGACGTGCTCGCCGACTTCGGCGGGGGGCGGGTGATCGTCGGCGTCTGCTCCACCCCGTTCAAGTGCCCGCCGGCGCCCAGCGAGACCGCGCTCCTGGTGCACGACCTCCTGGTGCGCAAGGGCGTGCGCGAGCGTTCCGAGGTGCACCTCGTGATGCCGCTGCCCGTGCCCATCCCGCCCTCGCCGCCGGCGTCCGAGGCGCTGCTCGAGGCCTTCGCCGAGCGCGGCATCGAGTTCCACCCGCGCACGCTCGTGCGGGGCCTCGATCCCGATCGCAAGGTCGCACTGCTCGGCGAGGAGGGCTCGTCCGGCGAGATGGCCTACGACCTGTTCCTCGCCGTGCCCAAGCACCAGGTGCCGGCGGTGGTGGCCGAGTCCGGCATGACCGAAGGCGGCTGGATCCCGGTGGACGCGCTGACCCTGGAGACCCGCTTCCCCGGCGTGTACGCCGTGGGCGACGTCACCAGCGTGGGCACGCCCAAGGCCGGCGTGTTCTCCGAAGGCCAGGCGGGCGTGGTGGCCGACCGGCTCGTCGCCCAGGTCCGGGGCGAGGAGGGCCCTACCTACAGTGGCGTCGGCGTCTGCTACCTCGAGTTCGGCGGCGACCAGGTGGCCGGCGTGGAGGTCACGTTCCGGCCCGGCCAGGCGCCGTTCGGCACCTACGACCCACCGTCCGGCCGGCTCGCCGCGGCGAAGGGCGACTTCGGGACCAGCCGCATCCAGCGCTGGTTCGGCAAGGAGTGGACAGCGGAGTGATGAATGCCATCGTCCTCAAGGTCGAGCCAGGCGTCCGGACTGCAGGCGATCGACCAGGCGCGCCCCGCCGGCGACCGTGTGGGTGCCCAGCCAGGGGAAGGGTTCGGGCTCCCACCGCCGTGACCGGTGGCCGACCCACGGCAGCTTCGTGAGGTCGCTGTCGACGTCGCGGATCAGGTCGGCGAGCGTGCGGCCGGCGGCGTTGGCGGACGCGACGCCCTGGCCGCCGTAGCCGCCCGCCCAGGCGAAGCCGCGCTCCCGGTCGAGGCCGACCCCGGGGAGCAGGTCGCGGGGCGCGCCGAGCACGCCACCCCAGTGGTGGGTGATCCCGATGCCGTCGAGCGCCGGGAACAGCTCGACCAGCGTGCGCCGGAGGCGGGCCGCGGCCCGCCCGTTGTGCATCGGCGAGGGCGGGACCCGCCCACCCCACCACGTCGGCGCGGCGAGGCCGCCCCAGGCGATCCGCCCGTCGGCGGTGCGGTGGCCGTAGCCGAGCAGGTGGGGGCTCCACTCGAACAGCTCCCGGTTCGCCAGCCCGATCGCGTGCCCAGGTCGCGTCGTCGATGGGCTCGGTCGCCACCATGTAGTTGCCCACCGGCAGGATCTCGCGCTCGTGGCCGGCGATGCTGCCGGTGTAGGCCTCGGTCGCCCGGACGACGATCTCCGCCCGGGCCGTGCCGCCGTCGGCCCGTACCCGGCCCGGCTCGATAGCCCGCACGAACGTGCCCTCGTGGACGACCCCGCCGAGCCGCTCGACCTCGACCGCCAGGCCGCGTGCCAGACGGGCCGGGTGGACCGTGGCGGCGTGCGGGGTGAACAGCGCGCCCCGGATCCCGGCCGCGTGCACGATGGCGGCGGCCGGTGCCGCGCCGAGCAGCGTCCAGGCGTCGCCGAGCCCGTACCGGACCCGGCCGGCGTGGTGATGGCGGAGGCGGCGCAGCTGGCCCTCGTTGGTGGCGAAGTAGATGGCGCCGGCCTTGTGGAACCCGCAGTCGATCCCGGCGCCGGCCACCACCGCCCCGACCTCGTCGACGCTGCGGTGCATCTCCCGGGCCATCGCCTCGACCGACCCAGGCCCGCTCGCGCGCTCGAGCGCGCCGACCGGCCCGCCGTAGTCGCCGACGCACCACCCGCCGTTGCGGCCCGAGGCCCCGAAGCCGGCCGTCTCCCGCTCCAGCACGACGACCCGGATGCCCGGGTCGGCCCGCAGCAGCGAGTGCGCGGTCCACAGCCCGGTGAACCCGGCGCCGACGATGACCACGTCGGCGTCGCGGTCGCCGGCGAGCGCCGGCCGGGGGACCAGGTCGTCGCCGGGGACGAGGGAGTCGTGCCAGTAGGAGATCGGTGCCACGCCCCTAAAGTAGACGCGATGTCTCGTTTGCGTGCGATGGATGCCCGTCCCCGGGTGCGGGCGGGCGGCCGCAGCGAGCGCGTCCGCCAGCGGGTCGCCCGCGCCTGTCTCGACCTCCTCGCCGCGGGCGACGCCGGCTTCGGCCCGGTCGACGTGGCCCGCCGCTCGGGCGTGAGCCGCGCCACGCTCCACCGCTGGTGGCCGACCAAGGCCGACCTGCTGCGCGAGGCGCTGACGATGCACACACGCTCGCTGCTCGTGGCCGACACCGGCTCGTGGCCCGACGACGTGCACGCCATGGCGCGCCAGTTCGCGGCGTTCTTCGCCGACCCGGTGGAGGTGAGCCTCAACGCCCTGATGGCGTCCGGCGCCCACCCCGAGTTCACCGACGCCGTCCTCGACCACTACGGCCCGCTGTTCGACGACTGGCGGGCCCTCGTGCGGCGGGCGCAGGGGCGGGGCGAGGTGGCGGCCGACGTCGATGCCGACGCCGTGCTGCTCGCCCTCATGTCCCCGCTCCTGCTGGTCCCGCTGCTGTACCGCGGCCCCCTGACCAGCGGCGACGTGGACCGCATCGCCGCGCTGGTGCTCCGGGGGACGGCGCCCGGCGCCGGGGCTCAGCCCGGCTCCCAGCCCTCCGGCGGGCCGATCGAGGACGCCTCGGGGCCCAGCGCGTCGACGTAGGCCGGGTGGATCTCGGCCCACATGGCGCCCCAGCGGGGCGGCTGGTCGCCGGACAGGTCGGCCTCCAGGCGGGCGAGGCACTCGTGCCAGCCGGCGCCGTCGCGGGCGGCCTTGCCCAGCTCGGCGAACGTGTCGACGAACGTGAGCAGCGTGCCGTCGTCCTCGGCCGCCAGCTCGATGCGCACGTGGTCGGTGCCCCAGCGCAGCTCGATCAGCTTCGGCGGGTCGTAGGTCAGCATCTCGCCGTCGAACGCCTCGTCGGGATTCTCGGTCGAGACGAACCGCAACGGCGCACCCGCCCGGCGCTCGCCCTCGATGCGCTCGGGGAACCACACCGCCAGGTGCTCGGGCTCGGAGATCGCCCGCCACACCTTGTCGGGCGGGTGGGCCAGGTGGCGCGTGAACGTGAGCGTCCACTCGTCGCCGGAGCGGGTGAGCGTGCCGAGATCGGTGTCGGGCATGGCGTCTCCTCCTCAGTCGGGCATGTCGTCCAGGTGGCGTTCGAGCGTGTCGAGCCGCTCGCCCCACGCCCGGCGGTACGGCCGCAGCCAGTCGTCGACGGCCTGCAGCGGACCCGGCTGGAGCCGGTAGACCCGCCGCTGGGCGTCGACGGAGGCCACGACCAGCCCGGCGTCGCGCAGCACCCGGAGGTGCTTGGACACCGCCGGCTGGCTGATCCGCATGGCGGCGACGATCTCGCCCACGGCGAGGTCGCGGTCGCGCAGCAGATCGAGGATCCGGCGGCGGTGGGGCTCGGCGATCACGTCGAACACGAGACCTAGCATGCGCCTTCAGTTATATAACTGTCAAGGCATGCTTGAGCCAGCTATGACGGGCCGTTGACGCGGTTGCGAGTGAATCCCGGCATCGGATCCCAGCGGACCTGCGAAGGAGACCACCGATGACCACGACAAGCTCCACCGACGACACCACCGGCGACACCGCCGAGCCCGAGATCGACCCCGGGCGCCTCGACGAGTTCGTGGGGCGATTGGCCGGCGACGTCGGTGCGGCGATGCACGCATCCACGGTCGTCGTCGGGGACAAGCTCGGGCTGTACCAGGCCCTGGCCGCGGCCGGCCCCTGCGACCCCGCGGGGCTCGCGGGCCACACCGGCTGCGATCCCCGGCTCGTCGAGGAGTGGCTGCGGGCCCAGTTCGTGTCCGGCTACTGCCACCACGACGGCGCCGCCGGCACCTTCTGGCTAGACCCCGAGCAGGCGGCCGTGCTGGCCTCCCCCGACCACCCGGCGTTCATGGTCGGCGCCATGACCGTGGCCCTGTCGACCGCCAAGGACGAGGACCGGGTGCGCGAGGCCTTCCGCTCCGGTGCCGGCCTCGGGTGGCACGAGCACCACGCCGACCTGTTCACCGGGGTCGAGCGGCTGTTCAAGCCCGGATACCTCGCCAACCTGGTCAGCGCCTGGATCCCGGCGCTGTCGGGTGGGGTCGAGGACCGGCTCCGGGCCGGTGCCCGCGTGGCCGACCTCGGCTGCGGGCACGGCGCTTCGACCATCCTGTTGGCCGAGGCCTACCCCGCCAGCGAGATCGTCGGCTACGACTACCACCGCGCGTCGGTCGAGGTGGCCCGGGCCCGGGCGGACGAGGCCGGCCTCGGCGACCGTGTGCGCTTCGCCGTGGCCACGGCCCAGGACTTCCCCGGCGACGGCTACGACCTGGTGTGCGTGTTCGACGCCCTGCACGACATGGGCGACCCGCTGGGCGCGGCCGCCCATATCCGGTCCGCCCTCGCCCCCGACGGGACGTTCCTGCTGGTGGAGCCGATGGCCGGCGACACGCTGGCGGACAACGCGAACGTGGTCGGCAGGATCTTCTACTCGGCCTCGACGTTCATCTGCACGCCGTCGGCGCAGTCGCAGGAGGGGGCGTACGCCCTCGGCGCCCAGGTCCCCGACGGGACATGGGCCGAGGTGATGACGCGGGCCGGCTTCGGCAGCTTCGAGCGGGCGACCGAGACCCCGTTCAACCGGGTGTTCCAGGCCCGGCCCTGAACCGGGCGGCGACCCGGTCCGGGCCGGCCCGGGGCCGACGGGCTCAGCCGTGCGGCGGTGGCGGCTGCCACGGCGGCGGCTGTTGCGGTGGCGGCTGTTGGCGGTGGCGGCTGCTGCGGTGGCGGCCGTTGCGGTGGCGGCCGCTGCTGCGGTGGCTGCTGCGGCTGCTGCTGCGGCTGCGGCGGGGGTTGCGGGGCGTGGCCGCCCTGGGGCTCGGCGGTCCAGATCGAGCCGGGCCCGGCCGTGTAGACGTAGCCGTTGGGGGCGAACACCATCCAGTGCTCGTAACCCCGGCTGAAGATCGGGAAGGCCCGCAGCACCGTGCCGTCGTCGAACCCGATCGTCAGCTCCAGGCTGTCGGACACGCCCGCCGCCGCCACCGTGCGGCCGTCCATCACGGCGATGGCCTTGGTGATCGCGCCCCGGTCGTCCTCCGAGCCGCACAGCAGCTCGGCGCCGCGGTCGAGCCGCCAGGCGGTGCAGTACAGCCAGACGTGGTACTCGCCGTGCGTGCCGGCGCGCGCGCCGACCTCCAGCGTCAGGTAGCTGCCGATGCCCAGCGCCGGCGACCAGGCCGGACGGCCCACCATCGACTGCACGAGCTCGCGCAGCGCGGTGCGGTCGGTGTACTCCACGCTGCGCGGTCCCGGGTCGTTGGACACGCGATCACCCTCCTCCGAACATGCTCTTCACGACTTCGATGATCTCGTGGTACCCGAGGTTCTCACCCGAGATGGCGTCGTGCACCTGACGGATCTCGTCCTTGCTCAGGCTGCGCTTGATCTCGCGCTCGCCGGCGCGGATGGCGTCGCGGAACTGCTTGTTCTGGGCCTGGTTGTTGCCGGGTGTCCCCGACGACGACATCTGGGCGATCGTTCCGGCGGCCGCGGCCGCGGCGGAGGCTGCGGCCGCCGCGGCTGCCGCGTTGGTCAGCGCGGTCGCCACCGCGGTGGCGGATCCCCAGGTGCCGACGCCGGCCAGCGCGAACAGGCCGGTGCCGCCGCTGGCGATGATGAAGGCCAGCAGCAGCGCGAGGAACGCCGCCACCGCCAGCGCGATGGCGAGCGTGAAGAAGCAGTCCGACAGGCTGCCGCAGTTGTCCGCTGCTGCCGGCGACGCGAACACGAGGCCGAGCGCGCCGAGCACACCGGCGACGGCCAGGGCGCGGCCGGCGACGCGTCTCACCGGCGGCTCCGTTCCAGGTCGCGCTCGAACATCGCCAGCTCCGGCGGCACCCCGCGGATGGCGGCGAGCGTCATGAGCGCCGCCCACAGGCACACCGAGACCAGGAGCGGGGTGAACGTGTTCTCGGGCGTGACCGTCAGCGAGTCCCACGCCCGCTCGACGATCGCCTCGGTGATCAGCCGGCCGATCACGAACGCCACGGCCACCCGGACCAGCACCGGCACCCGCTCGATGGTGGTGATCAGCGGCCAGGTCGAGCGCTGGAGGACGTCCCGGACGAGCAGCACGGCGATCAGGAACGCCGCCACCAGCAGCCCCTGGCTGAGCCCGACGATCATCCCCGACAGGACGAGCGCCAGCACGAGCCCGGTGGCCACGCTGACCAGCGTGCGGCGGACCACGCTGCGGTTCACCGCCTCGATGCGGAGCGCGACGGTGATGGCGAGCACCTGCTCGCGTGGGTCGACCCGGCGCTGGACCCGGCGCCGCTCCTCGACCACGCCCCGGACGAGCGTGGCGGCCACGGCCGCGGCGACGAGCCACCAGGTGCGCTCCTGGAGCGGGGCGATGTCGGGCACCGAGGGCTGCAGCCCGCGCCAGGTGAACACCGGGCGGACCAGCACGGCCGTGACCTTGGCCCAGCCGTAGACGAGGAACCCCACCAGCGCGGCGCCGGCGGCCACCGCCAGCAGGCCGGTCGCTCCCGGCGGGATCGGCAGCGACCGCACCCACTCGCGCAGGGAGGCGGCCGACGCGGGCACCAGCGTCAGCGCGAACGCCAGGACCAGGTACGTGATGATCAGCGGCACCCGCTGGGTGACGAACGCGTTCTCGCCGGGGGGCACGAAGGTGGCGGCGCGGTCGTGGAGGACGACGTCGCCGATCGCGTAGCCGGTCACCGCCGCCATCCCGAGCGCGGCGGACAGTGCGCCGATCGCCAGCAGCACCATCATCACCACCGTCGAGTGGGTGTAGGTCTCGCCGGGGTGGGTGGCGCCGAGCACGAGCCCGGTGACGAGCGCCGCCACCGGCGCCAGCGCGCCGATGACGGGCGGCACGGCCAGGTAGCCGCCGTCGCCGGCGAGGGCGGCGAGCGTGGCCCCGAGGCGGCTGAGCCGGCGGGGCAGGCCGAACCACAGCCAGCCGGCGAGGCGGGCGAGGCTCATCGCCGGACCTCCGGCGACGTGGCCGCGACTGCGGCGGCGGGGCGCACCGGCGGGCGGGCCAGCAGCCGCCGGCTGACCTCCGCCAGCGTGGCGCCGTAGGCGACGTGCGCCAGGAAGGTCACGGTGACGAACTCGTCCATCTTCCGGATGTCGAGCCAGCTCGGGTAGAGCGCCACCATGACCACCTCGAGCACCACGGCGTAGGCGACGCCGGCCCGCCAGGTGCGGCCGCCGAACAGCACGGCGAACCCGACGGCCAGGCCGATGCCGTTGACGACGTGGAACGCGATCCCGACGGGCAGGGTCAGCGAGGCGGGGCGGTCATCGCCGACGAGCAGGCGCCCGAACAGCCGGATCGTGATCCAGGGGTCGAGCGACAGCGAGAACGCCTCGACGAGCGCCCACCGGGCCAGGTTGTAGGCGAGGGTGGCGGCGATCCCGGCGACGACGCCGGCCCGGCACCGCCGCACCAGCTCGGCCCGCCCGGCGGCGGGCAGGCGCCGCCAGGTCCACCACCAGGCCGCCCCGGCGGGCACGACCAGCGCCGCCACCGCAGCCGCCAGCGAGATCCGGGCGACGATGTAGACCGCCACCGCGGCCGCGCTCGACATGGCCAGCGCGGCCAGCGCGAACCGGCTGCGGGTGCCCGACGGGCCCTCAGCTCCCATCGAGCGGCGATGCTACTCCTACGCTCCGAGTCCGCGGCCGCACCCCGCGGGGAGGCGGGAGCGGCTACCGGCCGACGGCCCGGGCCAGCTCGGCCTTGTTCATCTTCGACCGGCCCTTCACGTTCTTGGCCCGGGCCTCGTTGTAGAGCTGGTCGCGCGTCTCGCCCGCCGGGCCCCCGGTGTGACCGGAGCCCGCCGCGGCGGCCCGACGAGATGTCGTCGGTCGAGGTGCGGGACGCCTGCCGGGCCTCCCCGCTGCGGGCCCGCTCCTTGTTGACGGTGCGGGCGGCGATCTCCTCGGCGGTGTCCTCGTCCTCGCCCCGCTGCCGGAGGCCGGCCTTGATGTGGTCGTACTGGCGCTCGCGCTTGGCGTTCCAGGCTCGTTGCGGCATGTGGGGGAGCTTCCCCGGCACGGCCGCTCGTAACCAGGTCGCCGGGCTACAGGTCCGGCAGCGACTGCTGCAGCCCGACCAGCTCGCGCAGCGGGTCGCCTGCGTCGGCCAGGCGCCGGCCGACCGTGCGGATGGTCCACCGGTCGGGGCGGAGGTTCCGGTCGTCCAGCTCGTCCCAGGCGATCGGCACCGAGACCGGGGCGCCCGGGGCCGGGCGGGCCGAGAACGGGGCCACCAGCGTCTTGTTGATCACGTTCTGCGTGTAGTCGAGGCGGGCCCGTCCATCGCGGTCGGAGCGGCGCCACGACCAGCTCACCAGGTCGGGCAGCGTGGCGCCGACCGCCCGGGACAGCCGCTCGACCCACCCGCGGGTGTCGTCGAACGTGTAGCCCGTCCGCACGGGGACCCAGATCTGCACCCCCCGCTGGCCCGTGACCTTGGGCGCGCCCGCCAGGCCCAGGTGGTCGAGCGCCGTGCGGTAGAGGCGGGCCAGCTGCAGCACCTCGGCGAAGCTGGTGCGCTCGCCCGGGTCGATGTCGACCAGCGCCCACGTCGGCTGGTGCGGGGCCTCGACCCGGGACGTCCACGGGTTGAGCTCGACCGCGCCGTAGTTCGCCATCCACACCAGCGCCGGCACGCTGTCGACCACCGCGTACCACTCGGTCTCGCCCTTGCGGGCGTCGTCGTAGTGGAACCTGGTCAGCCACTCGGGCGCGTGCGACGGGACCGCCTTGTGGTAGAAGCCGGGCTTCGTCACCCCGTCCGGGAACCGGTGGGGGTTGACCGCCCGGCCGGCCAGGTACGGCAGCATCGCCGGGGCGACCGTGGCGTGGTGGCGGACCAGGTCGCGCTTGGTCAGCGGTTTGCCCTTGCCGCCGTCCCGGGGTGGGAACAGCGGCTTGTCGAGGTTGGTCAGGTGGACCTCGACGCCGCCCACGTCCCACGTGCCCTCCCGGCCGAGCTTGCCCAGTGCCCGCAACTCCTGCTCGGTCACCGGCTCGAACGCGAGCCGGCGGGCCCAGGGGGCGACCGTCGCCTCCTCGCCGGTCCACTCGGCGTCCGGGTCGGCGGCCACCTCGTCGTTGGTGCGGCCCGAGCGGACCGAGCGGGGGTACGCCTCGGCGTCCCACCCGCCCTCGGCGGCGTCGTCCCGCTTGTGGATCATCAGCCATTGCTCGCGGTCGCCGTCGCGGCCCCGGCGCAGCAGCACGAACCGGCCCCGCAGCTTCTCGCCGGTCAGCTCGAAGTGCAGCTCGCCCCCCTCGACCTCGGCCACGGGGTCGTCGCCCTCGATCATCGACCACGTGCCCCAGTCCCAGACGATCACGTCCCCGCCGCCGTACTCGCCCCGGGGGATCACGCCCTCGAAGTCGAAGTACTCGAGCGGGTGGTCCTCGACGTGGATGGCCATCCGCTTGGCCGACGGGTCGAGCGTCGGTCCCTTGGGGACGGCCCAGCTCGCGAGCACGCCGTCCATCTCCAGCCGGAAGTCGTAGTGCAGCCGCCGCGCCCGGTGCCGCTGGACGACGAAGCGGTTGCCCCCGCTCGGCGGCTCGGGCCCGCCGGCCGGCTCGGGCGTGACCGAGAAGTCCCGCTTGGCGGCGTAGCGGGCGAGCCGGTCCTTGGCCGGGGACATGCGTCCGTTCTACCCGAGCCCGGGGCCGGGTACGACCTGGACATGGCCCGCGCGGTCTGGTCCGGCACGATCAGCTTCGGGTTGGTGAACGTCCCGGTGAAGGCGTACACCGCCGTGCGCGACCACAAGGTCCACTTCCGCGAGCTCGACCCCAAGGGCGGCCGGGTGCGCCACGAGAAGGTGTCGGCCAAGACCGGAAAGCCGGTCGACGAGATCAAGCTCGGGTTCGAGACCTCCAAGGGACACTACGTGCGGTTCACGCCGAAGGAGCTCGACGCGCTGCGGCCGGAGTCGACCCGGGCGGTCGACGTCACCGACTTCGTGGACCTGGCCGACATCGACCCGATCTTCTACGACCGCACCTACTGGCTGGCCCCGGCCGACGAGAGCGCCGCGCCCGCCTACGCCCTCCTGCGCGACGCCATGGAGGCCCAGCAGAAGGTGGCGATCGGGACGGTGGTCATGCGGCGCAAGCAGTACCTGGCCGCCATCCGCCCGATCGAGGGCGCGCTGGCGATGTCGACCATGCGGTTCGCCGACGAGGTCGTGCCCAGCGCCGACATCAACGGGATCCCGGCGCCCTCGGGCAAGGGCGCCCGCCGCAAGGAGATGGCGCTCGCCCGCCAGATCATCGACGCCCTCGCCAGCGAGTGGGAGCCCGAGCGCTACCACGACACCTACACCGAGGAGCTGCGGCGCCTGATCAAGCGCCGGGCCAAGGGGGGCAAGGCCGTCGAGGTCAGCGAGGAGGCGCCCGAGCGGGGCGCCGAGGTCGTCGATCTCATGGAGGCGCTGGAGGCCAGCCTGGAGTCCGCCCGCAAGTCCGCGTGATTCTCGTCACGTCCTGTCACGTTCTGCCTGGTTGTTCCGTCAAGGAGGTATCTAATCCACGGCAGGAGGAACGAACGATGGACGTCTTCGTCGCAGGAGCAACGGGGGTCCTCGGCCGGCGGGCCGTGGAGCGGCTCGTCGCCACCGGCGCGAGCGTGACCGGCGTGGCCCGGCGGCCCGAGAGCCGGGACGAGCTGCGCCGGGTGGGCGCCACGCCCACCGACGTGAGCCTGTTCGACCGGGACGGCCTCGCGGCCGCGGTCGCCGGGCACGACGCCGTGTGCAACCTGGCCACCGCCATCCCCGTGGGCGGGTCGGCCGGCAGTCGGTCCGGGTGGGAGGCCAACCACCGCATCCGCCGGGAGGGGTCGCGCAACCTCGTGGATGCGGCCGTGGCCGCCGGCGCCACGACGTACGTGCAGGAGTCGATCGCGCTGCTGTACGCGGACGGCGGCGATCGGCCGCTGGACGAGTCGGCGGCGGTCGACGCCACGTGGATCACCACGTCCGCGCTCGACGCCGAGGCGCAGGCCGCCCGGTTCGCCGCCAGCGGTGAGGGCCGGCGGGGGATCGCGCTGCGCTTCGCGGGCTTCTACGGCCCCGACAGCGGGCACACCCTCGGCGCCGTGCGCGCCGCCCGGGCCGGGGTGGCGCCCGAGATCGGTCCTCCGGGCGCCTTCCGATCGCTCGTCACCACCGACGACGCTGCGGCCGCGGTGGTCGCCGCGCTCGCCGGTGCGCCGAGCGGCGTCTACAACGTCGGCGACGACCGACCGCTGCCCCGGTCCGAGATCGTGGACGCGCTCGCCGCCGCGCTCGGCGTCGGGCCGCTCGCGCTGCCTGACGTGTCGCCCGACGTCCCCGCCGACCGGGCCATGCTGGTGCGCTCCCAGCGGGTCTCGAACCACTGGTTCACCGCCGTGACCGGCTGGCGGCCCGACTACCCGTCCGCCTGGGAGGGCTGGCCGTTCGTCGTCGCCGGCATCGACGAGCGCCACGGCGCAGCCCGGACGTGACGGCGACGGCACCGGCGGTGAGCGAGGACGCAGCCCGGGAGTTCCTGGCGCACCGGCCGCACCTCCTCGGCATCGCCTACCGCCTGCTCGGCAGCGCCTGGGACGCCGAGGACGTGGTCGCGGACGCCTACGTCCGCTGGCTGGCGGTCGACCGGGCCGAGGTCCGGGTGCCGGCCGCCTACCTGACGACGGTCGTCACCCGCCTGGCGATCAACCAGCTGCGGTCGGCCCGGGCCCGCCGGGACAGCTACGTCGGGCCCTGGCTGCCCGAACCGGTCGCGACCGCCGACTCGCCGCTCGGCCCGCTCGACACGGTCGAGCGCCGCGAGCAGGTGTCGCTGGCCACGCTGCGGATGATGGAGGCGCTGTCGCCCCCCGAGCGGGCGGTCCTGGTGCTGCACGATGCCTTCGACCTGCCCCACGCCGAGATCGCCGCCGTCCTCGACATCACGGTCGAGGGCTCGCGCCAGCACCTGCACCGCGCCCGTCGCCGGGTCGCCGTCGCCCGCGGGACGCCCCCGCCCCGCCCCGAGCCCGACGCCCACGACGAGGTGCTCGCCCGGTTCCTCGCCGCGCTGGAGAGCGCGGACTTCGACGCGATGCGGGCGCTGCTGACGGCCGACGTCGTCGCCTACAGCGACGGGGGCGGCCGGGTGCGCGCCGCCCGCCACCCGCTGGTCGGGATCGACCGGGTGATGCGGTTCTACGCGGGACTCCGGCGCCGCATCGTGCCGCACGACATGGAGACGGTCGAGGTCAACGGCCAGACCGCGCTGCTCGGCTGGTTCGGCCAGGTCCGCCAGCTGCTGGCCGTGGACGTGGTCGACGGCCGGATCCGGGAGGTCCACAGCATCCTCAACCCCGACAAGCTGCGCTACCTCGAGCGCCAGCGGGCGGCGGCACCCGGTTCGGCACCCGGTTCAGCCGGCGACCTCTAGCCGGGCGGCCGCCGGCCCGGCCGGCGCCTCGCCCGCGAGCAGGGCGCGGAGCCGCCCGGCCAGCCCGGGCAGCAGCGGCGCCAGGGCGGCGGCGATCTCGGCCGCGCTGGCCGTGTGCCGGGCCAGCAGGCGGTCCAGCTCGCCCGCCCCGGCCGGGTCGCGGGCCACCCGCCACGGCTCGGTGGCGGCCAGGTCGCGGTTGAGCGCGTCCACCGCCTCGACGATCAGGCCCGTGGCGGCCCGCAGGTCGAACCGGCCCGCCGCGTCCGCCACCCGCGCCGCCAGGTCGACCGCCTCCGGGACCGGCGGCTCGCCGCCGCCCGCCGCCACGCCGTCCGGCCGGTGCCCGCGGGCGAGCCCGACCACCCGGCTCACGACGTTGCCGACCCCGCCGGCCAGGTCCTCGTTGGCCCGCCGCACCAGCCGCTCGACGGTGAAGTCGGTGTCGGCCACCGGGTGGACGTCCCGGGCGAACCACCACCGCAGGGCGTCGGTCCCGTAGTCCCGGGCGGCCTCGGCGGGGTCGAGCCCACCGCCGGTGGACTTCGACAGCTTGGCGCCGCCGGCCGTCAGGTAGGGGTGGACCTGGATGCGGGTCGGCAGCGGTTCGCCCGCGGCCAGCAGGAACGCCGGCCAGAACACGGCGTGGAACCGCACGATCCCCTTGCCGACCACGTGCACCCGCTCGTCCGAGCCGACCCACCAACGCCGGTAGTCGGCGCTGGCCGGGTCGCCGTACCCGAGGGCGCTGACGTAGTTGGCGAGGGCGTCGAACCAGACGTAGACCACCTGGTCCGGGTCGCCCGGCACCGGCACGCCCCAGCCGCGGGCCCGGGCGGCCGAGCGCGACACGCTGATGTCCTCGAGCCCGGACCGCACGAAGCGCAGCACCTCGTGGCGGAACGGCGCCGGCTCGACCGCCAGCCGCCCGGTCGAGATCAGCTCGTCGAGGGCGTCCTGGTAGGCGGACAGGCGGAAGAACCAGTTGTCCTCGGCCACCCGCTCGACCGGGGTGCCGTGCTCGGGGCAGCGCCCGTCGACCAGCTCGGTGGCTGCCACGAACGCCTCGCAGCCCACGCAGTAGTCACCCTCGTAGGCCCGCCGGTCGAGGTCGCCGCCCGACGCCACCGCCCGCCACAGCCGCTCGACCGCGGGCCGGTGACGGGGGTCCGCACCGGTGTGGATGAAGTCGTCGAAGGACAGGTCGAGCGGTCCGGCCAGCGCCCGGAACCGTGCGGACAGGGCGCCCGACGAACTCGCGCGTCGGGACGCCGGCCGCCTCGGCCGCCAGCACGTTCTTGAGCGAGTAGTCGTCGGTGCCGCCGAGGAAGCGCACCGCCCCGCCGGCGGCCCGCCGGGCGCGGGCGAACACGTCCGCCAGCACCAGCTCGTAGGCGTAGCCGAGGTGGGGCGCGGCGTTGACGTACGGGATGGCGACGGTCACATAGGTCGAGGTCACGGGATCACTCCTCGGTCGGGTGACCCCGGAGCGCCCGGGGGTGTGCCTCGGCGGCGGAACCGGCCCCGGATCTCCTCCGGGGCCACGGGCTCGCTCGCTAGGACAGCGCGCCCGGGATCGGCCCCGCAGGGGGCCGCAGCATCACCGGGAGGCCGTGGGCACGCACGGCGGTGACGGTAGCGTCGCCCGGCCCGGGGGCTGTAACGGATTCCCGGGCGGGAGGATGATCGTGCCATGGCGGGGCGCTCGGCATCCGGGTCGAGGACGCCGGCTGGCTCGACGACTCCCTGGCTCACGAGGGCCCGGCGATGGTGGAGGTGATCACCGACCCCGAGCTCGTCTAGAGCCGTTCTGGCAGCGGATCCGTACCACCACGGCACTGAGCGCTGCCAGAACGGGAGGTCCGAGCGGCGGCCAGGTAACTGGCAGCGGATTCGTACCACCACGGCAATGAGCGCTGCCAGAACGGGAGGACCGGGCGGCCGGGCCCGCGACGGGTCGCTGCGCCTCGTCGCCACCGACCGCTACCGGCTGGCCGTGCGCGACCTGGTCCCCGACGGCGGCGACGGCGCCGACTTCCGGGCCCTGGTGCCGGCGGCGACGCTGCGGCGCTGGCGGCCGGACCTGCCCGCCGGGGGCGTGCTGACCGTGGCCGCCGCCGGCGGCGACCTGGCCATCCGGGGCGAGGGCGTCGACCTGGCGTGCCCGCTGGTGCCGGCCGAGTTCCCGGCGTACGAGGCGGTCCTGGCCCGGGAGGGTGCGGCGGCCGCGGTGGTGGTCGACCGCGACGCGCTGCATGCCGGCCTCCGGCGGTTCGCCGACCCCGGCGGCGACGGCGCCGTGCTGCTGCGGGCGAGCGCGGACGGCGTGACGCTCGTCCGCCGGGACGTCGAGGTGGTCGTGCCCGCGCTACGACGGTCCGCCGGCCGACGTGGCGCTCGACCCCGGTTTCGCCGCCGAGGCGGTCGCCGCCACCGCCGGTCCCGACGTGGTGGTCGAGATCGTCGACCCGCTGCGCCCGGTCGTGTTCCGGTCCGCCGACGACGGCACGTTCACGACGCTGCTGATGCCGGTCCGGCTCGACGGATAAGCCCTTGCGCCGGGGTCACGCCCGGGGCGTACAACGGGGGCATGGCCCCGCAGCTCAACCACACCATCGTCCACGCCCGCGACCAGGACGAGTCGGCCCGATTCCTGGCCGACGTGCTCGGCATCGAGGACACGCCGCGGTGGGGCCCGTTCGTTGCCGTCCACCTGGGCAACGCCGTGTCGCTCGACTACGAGCAGATCGACGGCGAGGTCAAGCCCGCCCACTACGCCTTCCTGGTCGACGACGACGAGTTCGACCGGGGGCTGGCCTGGCTCCAGGAGCGGGGGCAGGAGATCTGGGCCGACCCCTGGCTGCACGAGTCCGGCATCAACCACCGCTACGGCGGGCGGGGTTTCTACTTCCGCGACCCCAGCGGTCACCTGCTCGAGCTGATCACGGCCCCGTACGGCGACACGCCCGAGTGACGCTCGCCCCGGTAGGCCCGGGGACTGACCCCGTAGGCCCGCTTGAACGCGGTGCTGAACGTGAACGGGCTGCCGTAGCCGACCTGGCGGGCGACGCCGGTCACGCTGGCGCCTGGTTCGAGCAGCAGGTCGGCGGCGAGCGCCATGCGCCAGCCGGTCAGGTAGGCCATCGGCGGCTCGCCCACGACGTCGTTGAAGCGCCGGGCCAGCGCCGCCCGTGAGGCGCCGACCTCGGCGGCCAGCGACGCGACCGTCCACGCCCGGGCCGGGTCGTCGTGCAGGAGGCGGAGGGCGGGACCGGCCAGCGGGTCGCCCTGCGCCCGGAACCAGGCCGGGACGCCCGCCCCGTCCCGCTCGGCCCGGGCGAACGCGGTGCGGAGGGCGTCGACCAGCAGCAGGTCGAGCAGCCGGTCGAGGACGGCGGTCTGGCCAGGCGCGTCCCGCGTCATCTCGGTCGCGAGCAGGGGGATCACCGGGCAGTCCCAGGCGTCCGCCGCCAGCATCGTCAGGCGGGGGAGGGCGTCGAGCAGCCGCCGGCTGACCTCGCCGTCGGTGGTGTAGGTGCCGGTCAGCACCGCGTGTGAGCCGGTCGGGCTGTTGCCCCAGGTGCGCACGCCGAGATCCATGGCCTCGGAGAGGCTGACGCCGTCCGGTGTGGTGCAGACCTGGCCGGGTTGGATGACGATCTGGGGCGGCGTGGCCGGGTCGTCGGCGACCGTGTAGTGGTCGGGTCCCCGGATGATCGCCACGTCGCCGGGGCCGAGGGCGACGGGCTCGGCGTCGTCGAACATGGTCCACGACCGGCCCCGGACCATCGCCACGACGGTCAGCGGCGCCTCGTCGCGGATGCGCAGCGACCAGGGCGGTTCGAGCAGCGACCGCATCAGGAACGCGCCCCGGGCCCGGGGCCCGTCGAGGAAGCCGGCCAGCTCGTCCATCCCGACGAGCGTAGACGACGACGAATGTTCTTGATCGTCTGGGCTATGGATCGTCTCGGCTGGTTGGGGCTTGATGGGGGCATGTTCGCCATCACCGGAGCCCCCCGCACCCTCACGATCGTCGCCGCGGTGGCCGCGGCCGTGGTCGGGGGCGTGCTGTTCGCCTTCTCGACCTTCGTCATGCCGGCGCTGCGGCGCATGCCCGGCACGACCGGCATGCCGGCCATGCAGTCGATCAACAAGCTGGCGCCCGCGTCGCCCGCCTTCATGCTGGCGCT
Organism: uncultured Acidimicrobiales bacterium; assembly: GCA_963830865.1. Lineage (GTDB taxonomy): Bacteria > Actinomycetota > Acidimicrobiia > Acidimicrobiales > VFJN01 > ZC4RG19. Next base: position 223,179 of record CAWHNU010000011.1, read on the forward strand.
GATGGGCACCGCCGCGCTGTGCGTCGGCCTGGCCGGGTGGTTCGCCCTGACCCGCTGGGGCGAGCCGGGCACCGCGTGGGTGCTCGCCGGCTGCGCCCTCTACCTGCTGGTCATCGTCATCACCGGCGCCTACCACGTGCCCCGCAACGACCGGCTGAACCTGCTCGACCCGGCGGCCGCGGGCATGGACGGCACGTGGCGCCGCTACGTCTCGGGCTGGCTGGCCTGGAACCACGCCCGCACGGCCGCGGCGGTGGCGGCGTCGGTGGCGTTCGTCCTCGGCCTGGGAACCTCCGGCTGAGCGGTTCTGGCAGCGCTGAGTGCCGTAGCGGTACGGATCCGCTGTCAGTTCAGGCCGCGCGGCGTTGGCCCGGCCGAAGGCGAGGGCCTCCCGGGCCAGCGCCGGCCACCGGCGGCGGCGGTCGGGCGGGCTGGTGAGCCACTCCCGCATCCGCCGGCCGGGGCCGGGCTCGAACGGCCGCCCGACGCCGGCCGCCGTCAGCTCGACGACCCGGTCGGCCGGCAGCTTGACCACGAACTCGCCCCGGGAGAGCAGGGCGAAGTACTTGCCCCGGAAGTTCAGGCCGACGGAGCGGAACATCCGCCCGAGGGCCACATCGGGCTCGCCCTCCAGGGCGGCGACGATCCGCTCGTAGGCGGCGACGGCCGGGTCGGCGGGGTCGGCGGGGTCGGCGGCGGTCATGTCGCCGTCTTCGTCGCCCAGTCGTCGATGCCGGGGTCGTCGCCGGCGGCGATGGCGGCCAGGCGCGGCAGGTAGTGCTCCCAGCCGAACCCGTGGCCCGCCACCTCCTCGGGCGGCAGGTCGCGGTGGACCAGCTCGACCACCGTGGCGTCGCCGTCGGGCCGCAGGGTGATCTCGACCGTGGTCGAGCCCGGCAGCAGCACGGCGTGGCCGGGGACGCCCCAGGTGAACACCACCCGGTGGGGCGGCTCGACGGCCACGTACCGGCCCCGCACCGGCATGCCGTTGATGTCGACGGAGAACGTGCCGTCCGGCCGGGGCTGGAGGTCGGCCCAGTTGCCCATCCACTGGACCATGAGCGTGGGGTCGGTCAGGTACGGGAACACCGCCTCGGGGGCGGCGGCGATGCGCATGCTGGTGGCGTAGGTGTCGTCGGTCATCGGTCCTCCTCCTCGACCGCGTCGCGCAGGCGGGCGAGCGACGACGGCCACAGGTCGTCGAGGAACGCCCGCACCGACGCGATCGCCTCCGGCCGCACGGCGTAGAGCCGCCGGGTGCCGTCCCGACGCTCGCGCAGCAGGCCGGCCTCCTTCAGCACCCGGAGGTGCTGCGACACGGCCTGGGGCGTGATGGCGAACTGGTCGGCGATCTCGCCGGCCGGCATCTCGCCGTCTCCCACGAGCTGGACGATCCGGCGCCGCTGGGGCTCGGCGAGAGCCCGCAGCAGCGCGTCGGGGTCGGGTTCGGCCGCCGCCGCCCCCGAGGTCACGGGGTGCGGCCCATGAAGGCGACGAGGCGGTCGGGCACGGGGGCATCGTCGCGCACCGGGACCTCGGGGCCGATGCGGGGGGCCCGGGTGTCGTCGGTGACGGCCTGGTGGGCGAAGGCGAGGACGTCGGCGGCGGCCCCCTCGTCGAGCGCCGGGTCCTGCCCGGTGGCCCGGGCAAGGTCCCAGCCGTGCACGAGGATGTCCAGCGTGGTGAACCCGCCGAGCACGGCCCCGGGCATCTCCCCGAGCGGCGTCTGGTGCATGCGGTCGAGCGAGCCGCCGCCGGCCGCCGCCAGCAGCCCGGCCACGCCCGTGCGGTAGGCGTCGAGCGGGTCGGCGCCCACGACGTCGATCGCCGGCAGGCCGCCGGGTGAGCTGGCGCCCGCCCCGGGCTGCGTGTCGCCGAGCAGCGCCTCGCCGAGGATCAGGGTGCCGATCACGTGGTTGAGCAGGTCCCGCACGGTCCACTCGGTGCACGGGGTCGACAGGTCGTACTGGTCGGGGCTCACGCCACCGACGATCTTCTCGGTCGAGGCGCAGGCCTGGGTCATCGTCGTAATATCCATGCCGCACTTACTAAAGCCAAGACTTACATATGTCAAGCAGCTTCGTTCCGGTCTGCCAAGTGGTTGACTGCCAACCACATGGCAGACCAGAACGCGGCCGACGCCCCGCTGGCCTTCCGGATGCGGCCCCGGACCCTCGACCAGATCGTGGGCCAGCAGCACCTGCTCGGCCCGGGCGCGCCATTGCGGGCGCTGATCGAGGCGGACCGGCTCTCGTCCGTGATCCTGTGGGGGCCGCCCGGGACCGGGAAGACCACGCTCGCCACCGTGGTGGCCGCCACGACCGACCGGGCGTTCGTCGCCCTGTCCGCCGTGAACGCCGGCGTGCGGGACGTGCGCGAGGTGATCGCCGGGGCCACGGCCCGCCGGGAGGCCGAGGACCGGGGCACGATCCTGTTCCTCGACGAGGTCCACCGGTTCAACAAGAGCCAGCAGGACGCCCTGCTGCCGGCCGTCGAGTCCGGGGTCCTGACGCTCATCGGGGCGACGACCGAGAACCCGTTCTTCGAGGTCAACGCCCCGCTGATCAGCCGGTCCACGATCTTCCGCCTCTACCCGCTCGGCGACGACGACCTCGGCGTGGTGGTCGACCGGGCGCTGGCGGTGGAGGGCGCCACGGTCACCGGCGAGGCCCGGGCCCACCTGGTGGACATGGCCGACGGCGACGCCCGGGCCGCGCTGACCACGCTGGAGGTCGCCCTGGCGCTGGCCGCCGCCGACGGCGACCGCACCGAGGTCACGCTCGACGACGTCGAGCGGGCCCGCCAGAGCCGGGTGCTGCGCTACGGCGAGGACGAGCACTACGACATCATCTCGGCGTTCATCAAGTCGATCCGGGGCTCGGATCCCGACGCCGGCCTCTACTGGCTGGCCCGGATGATCGAGGCCGGCGAGGACGCCCGCTACATCGCCCGGCGGCTGGTCATCCTCGCCTCCGAGGACGTGGGCATGGCCGACCCGCTCGGCCTGGTCGTCGCCGATGCCGCCGCCCGGGCCGTCGAGTTCGTCGGGCTGCCCGAGGCCGGGCTCAACCTGGCCCAGGCCGTGATCCACCTGGCGACCGCGCCCAAGTCGAACACGACGATGGCCGGCCTGGCCCGGGCGTTCGCCGACGTGCGCAAGCGCCAGGAGGGCCCGGTGCCGCCGATGCTGCGCAGCGTCCACCCCTACCAGCGCAACAAGCTGAAGGAGGGCGGCGGCTACCGCTACCCCCACAACGAGCCGTCCGGCTTCGTGCCCCAGGAGTACCGGCCGCCCGAGATCGCCGGCGAGATCGGCTCGCCCGAGCGGCGCATCTACTACCGGCCGTCCCCGCACGGGCACGAGGCCGAGGTCGGCCGCCGCCTGCGGGAGTGGTGGGGCGACGCCCCCTACGACCAGCAGGAGTGGTGGGAGTTCGAGAAGTTCGGCGACCCGGAGCGCTAGTCGCGGCCCCGCAGCAGGCTCACGCGCATCTCCCGCAGCTCGCCCTTGACGACGCCGCTGGAGATCGCCGGGTCGTCCGCCATGATGCGGCGGGCCGCCTCCTCGTCGTCGACCTCGAACACGGCGATGCCGGTGTTGACCTCGCCCAGCGTCGGGCCGGCCAGCACCAGGATGCCCTCGCCGAGCAGCCGTTCGAGGTACTCGAAGTGGCGCTCGAAGACCGCCCGCTCCTCGTCGGTCATGCTCGCCGCGAACCCCTGGCGGGGCGGGTGGAGGAAGTAGATCCAGCCGGCCATCGGGCTCAGCCTGGCACGTCGGAGCCTGCGAGCGCGGCGGCGACGAGGCGCTGCATCAGCCGGCCGGCCGACCGCATCGGCTCGGGGCTGCGGGCGGCCCGGCTGAGCATGAAACCGCCCTCGATCGCCGCCACGAACGTCACCGCCAGGTCGCCGGCCTCGCCCGCCGGCACCCCGTCGGCGACGAGGTGCGCGGCGGCGGCGTCGATCCAGCCGGCGAACACGGCCTCGGTCGCCCGCCGCAGCCGGTCGTTGGTGCTGGCCACCTCCAGCGCCACCGTGCCAATGGGGCAGGCGTCGACGTAGCCGGTCTCGGCCAGCACCGCGGCCGCCCCCTCGAAGAACGCGCCGATGGCCGCCACCGGCTCGCCCGCCTCGGCGTAGATGGCCTCGAACAGCTCCTGGTAGGCCCGGCCCGAGGTGAGGACGACCGTCTCGGCCAGCTCGTCCTTGCCGCCGGGGAAGAAGTGGTACACGGACCCGACCGGCGCTCCCGCCGCCTGCGTGACCTGCTTGAGCCCGGTGCCGTTGTAGCCCTGGCGGCGGAACAGCTCGGCCGTGGCGGTGACGATCCTGTCCCGGGTCGGTCGCATCGCGCGATACTACTAGAGCGATCGTTCTAGTACGCTGGCGGACATGGACGACGACGTGCAGGAACGGCGGCTGTACCTGGCCGGCGTGCTGTTCGCGGTGGGCAGCGCGATCCACACGCTCGACCACCTGCGGCGGGGGCAGGGCAGCGTCAGCGAGGCGCTGTACTGGACCGGCAACCTGGCGCTCGTGCTCCAGGTGGTGGTGATCACGCTGGTGCTGACCCGCCACCGGCTCGCCCCGCTCGCGGCGGCCGCCGCCGGGTTCCCGCTGGCGCTCGGGTTCTTCGCCGCCCACTGGCTGCCCGAGTGGAGCGCCCTCAGCGACCCGCTGTGGGAGATCGGCTCGTGGCCCTGGTTCTCGGCCTTCGCCTCGACCGCCGAGATCGCCGGGGCGCTCGCCGTCGGGGCGGCGGGGCTGGCGATCGTCCGCCGCCGGGGGCTGGCCGCGTTCGGCCTCTGAACGTCAGCCCTGCACGGTGACGAGCGTGGCCACGGGGTTGCCGTCCGGCCCCGGGTGGTAGCCGAGGATCCGGCCCCGGGCGTCGACGTCGAACGGCACGCCGACGTCGCCGATCGCGCCGAGGTCGAGCAGCTCGCCGTCTCGCCACCGGAACGCCCGGGCGCCGGCGGGCCCGGTGCACAGGCCGACGACGTCGCCCCGGGCGCCGATCGCGGTCGGCTGGACGCTCGTGCAGCCGGGCAGGGCCCCGAGGTCGGTCATCCGCCCGGCCCGCCACACGAACCCGTGGCCGCCGCCCCCGCCCGCGACCGTGCTGGTCCCGATCACGTCGCCGGCGTCGTTGACGACATGGCGGTTGAGCGCCCCGCCGAGGGCGACGAGCGAGGTGGGGACGATCAGCGTGGTCAGGCCGGTCGTGGACATGGATCCACCGAGCGTGCCGAGGTCAACCGGCGCGGTCTGACCCACCGGCCAGACGACGGCCCGGACCTGGCCGGCGGCGTTCGTGCTCCGGCCGACGACCAGGCCGCGGTCGCTGATCGCCCAGGCGGTGGCCTCGCCCCCGCCGAGGTCGGCGAGCGCGAGCACCGCCCGGCGGGCGGTGGTCGTGTAGGCGCTGGTCCCGATGGTGCCGGCGGCGCCGGCGGCGCCGCCGGTGCCGGCCGTGCGGCGGCGGTCGTTGATGTCGCCGGTCGGGCTGCCCGACGCGCTCGGCCGGTTGGCGAGGATGGTCGACTCGACGCCGTGGCGCAGCAAGGCGGTGGTGGTCGTCGTGGGGCCGAACCGCTGGATCAGCGCGTCGCCGAAGCGGTCGACGTCGGCCACCGCGACCGCCACGGCGGGGTCCGGGTCGGCGATCGTCGTCAGCCGGCCCCGGGGGCTCACGACGAAGCCCTCCGTCCGCTCGCCGGGGGCGAGGAGGAGGCCGCCGACGTCGCCCCGCGCGCTCAGCGCCAGCGGCAGACCGACCCGGCCGGGGGCGACCTCACGGGCTTTGCCGTCCCGCCACACCAGCATCCGCCCGACCGGCGGGGCATCCGCCGGCCCGACGTGGACCCCCAGCACCTGGCCCCGCTCGTTCATCTCGACCGGCAGGAAGCTCCGCCCGTCCAGGCCGACGAGGACGGTGACCGTGATCGCGGGCTCCGCCGCCGCCGGCACCCCGCCCGCGAGCGCCAGCCCGGCGGCGACCGCTACCGCAAGTGCGCGACAAGGCCGCCGCCACGCGGACGGCCGGTTAAGAGAGCCCATGGGCCCAACCCCCTAGGTCGGCAAGCGTGCCATTTACCGACAAGGAGGTCAATAGGGCGTAGCGGGTTCACGACGCCCGGTGCGGTCCTGGTCACCTACCTTGGGCGCCCGTGACGCTGCGCATCGGTATCAGCGGCGGCGGGGCGACCCCCGACCGCTTCGTCGACCACGCCATCGAGGCCGAGCAGGACGGGTTCACCACCGTCTGGTACGCCGGTGGCTCCGGCATCGACCAGTTCGTGATCCTGCCGGTCATCGGCCGGGCCACCTCCCGCATCGAGCTCGGCACCTCGATCGTCCAGACCTATCCCCGCCACCCGGTGCTGATGGCCCAGCAGGCCGTCGGGGTCGCCCGGGTGATCGGCGGCGACAGCGCCCGGTTCTGCCTGGGCGTCGGTGTGTCGCACCGGCCGGTCATCGAGGGCACCTACGGCCTGTCCTACGACAGCAACGCGGCCCACCTGCACGAGTACCTGGCCGTGCTCGGCGGGCTGCTGCGCGACGGCAAGGTCGACCACCGGGGCGTCGAGTACCGGGCCGCGACCGAGATCCGCGACCGGCCCGAGGTCCCGGTGCCGGTCGTGGTGGCGGCGCTGGCCCCCCGGTCGCTGCGCTCGGCCGGCGAGCTGGCCGACGGCACGATCACGTGGATGGCCAACCGCCGGGCCGTCGAGACGCTGATCGCGCCGACGATCGGCGAGGCCGCCGCCGGCGCCGGCCGGCCCAGCCCGCGGGTGATCGTCGGGCTGCCGGTGGCGGTGACCGACGACGTGGACGCGGCCCGCGAGGCCGCCGCCCGCCAGTTCGCCGTCTACGGGATGCTGCCCAACTACCAGCGGGTGCTGGCCGCCGGGGGCATCTCGTCGCCCGCAGAGGCCGTCATCGCCGGCGACGAGGACGCCGTGGGGTCCGCCCTGGACGACCTGGTCGCCGCGGGGGCGACCGACATCTGGGCGGCGCCGTTCCCGGTCGGCGACGACCGGCGGGCGTCCCGGCAGCGCACCCGGGCGCTGCTCCGGGACCTGGTCGCCGGCTGAGGGCCCGGGCGTGGAGATCCGGGACGCCACCGTCCGGGACCTGCCCGCCGTCGTGCGGCTCTTCAACGGCCTGCTGCTCTCCGTCCCGGCGTCGTCCTGGACCGAGCGTCCCCAGACCCTGAGCGAGCGCCGGGCGGCGTTCCACAACCGCCAGTCCAGGGGCTACCCGACGCTGGTGGCGGTCGACGGCCGCGCGGTGCTCGGCGTGGCGACCTTCGGCGACTTCCGGGACTCGCTGCGCTGGCCCGGCTACCGCTTCACGGTCGAGCACTCGGTGCACGTGGCCGAGGCGGCATGGGGCCGGGGCTGCGGCCGGGCGCTGATGGAGGAGCTGTTCGCCCGGGCCCGGGCCCGCAAGGTGCACGCGATGGTGGGCGGCGTGGACGGCGGCAACGAGCGGTCGCTGCGGTTCCACGCACGGCTCGGCTTCGTCGAGGTCGCCCGCCTGCCGGAGACCGGCTGGGTGCACGGCGGGTGGCGCGACCTGGTGCTCGTCCAGCGGTTCCTCGATGCCCGGGGTGCAGCCCGCTGATAGACAGGCGCGGTGCCCGTCCTCGATGCCAGCCACGACTTCGCCCACGCCGTCGAGGGTGACGAGGCCTGGAGCGAGTCCTACTACTTCAACGGCTACGACCCGGCGGCCGACGCCGGTCTGTTCACGCGCATCGGCGTGCGCCCCAACGAGGGGACGATCGACGTCGGGCTGTCGCTGTGGCTGCCCGGCGACCGGATCGCGAACGTGCGGGGCGTGCGGGAGCAGCGGGTGATGACCGACGACGACCTCGACGTCGGCGGCGTCCGCTACGAGCGCACCGAGCCGATGCGGACCTGGCGCCTCACCGCCGACGCCGACGCCCAGGTGCTCGACCTCGGGGCGGGGGGCACGCCGCTCGAGCCGGCCCGGGTGGCGATGGACCTGACGTTCGCCGCCCTCGTCCCGCCGGTCGGCACCGACGGCACCGGGCGCAGCGAGCGCAGCGACGACACCTCGGCGTCGACCGCGACCACGGTCGGCAAGGGCCACCTGGAGCAGGCGGGCACGTGGGCGGGCACGATCACGTGCGGCGGCGAGACGTGGACGCTCGACCCCGCAACCGCCCGGGGCAACCGCGACAAGTCGTGGGGGCCGCGCCGGTGGGGCGGCCCGCAGATGTGGCGCTGGTTCTCGATCAACATCGACGACGACACCCACTTCGGCGGCATCCGCATCGGCACCCCGGCCGGCGACCTCCACCGGGGCTGGGTCTGGCGCGACGGCGAGGCGACGTCGATCCGGCGCTGGGACGTGACGAGCGAGCTGGCCGACGACGGCGTGACCCACAGGGTCAGCCACGTCAAGGCGACCGACAAGCGCGACCGGACCCACGAGCTGCGGGGCGACATCCTGCGCGTCTACGGCGTCCCCCACCGCACGGGCGAGCGGTCGACCGTGGTCAACGAGGGCCTGGCCCGGTGGACCTACGAGGGCCGCGAGGGCTACGGGATCAGCGAGTACCTGCACCAGCTCGACGACGAGGGCCGCCCGCTGGTGCCGATCGAGTGACGGCCCCGGCCGCCGAGCGCGACCTCGCCGCCGCCCTGGCGTCGGTCGTGGGAGGCCCGGTGACGGGGCTGCGGCGGCTGTCCGGCGGCGCCTCCCGGGAGACGTGGGCGTTCGATGCCGGCGACCGGGCGCTGATCCTCCAGCGGGAGCGGACCGGCAGCCGGCGCAGCGCGGGGATGGCGACCGAGGCGGCGCTGCTGCGGGCGGCGGCGGCCGAGGGTGTGCCCGTGGCGGCGGTGGTGGCGACCGCCGCCGACGTCGCCGACTCGGCGGACCTCGGCGCCTCGTGGATGGTCGTCGAGCGGGTCGAGGGCGAGACGATCGCCCGGAAGATCCTGCGGGACGACGAGTTCGCCGCCGCCCGTCCCCGCCTCGCCGGGCAGTGCGGCGAGGCGCTGGCCGGCATCCACCGGATCGACCCGGCGGGGATCGGCGGCCTGGCCGGCGGCGACCAGGTCAGCCAGTTCCGGGCGGTGCTCGACGCCGCCGGCGAGCCGCACCCGGCGTTCGAGCTGGGGTTCCGGTGGCTGGAGCAGAACCGCCCGCCGGCGGTAGCCCCGGCCGTCGTCCACGGCGACTTCCGCAACGGCAACATCATCGTGGGGCCGGACGGCCTGCGGGCGGTGCTGGACTGGGAGCTGGCGCACGTGGGTGATCCGCTGGAGGACCTGGGCTGGCTGTGCGGACGGGCCTGGCGCTTCGGCGTGAGGCCGAGGGTCGGCGGGTTCGGTGAGGTTGACGACCTGGTGGGCGCCTACGAGGCGGCGTCGGGCGCGAGCGTCGACCGGGACGCCCTGGCGTGGTGGGAGGTCCTGGGCACGCTGCGGTGGGGGATCATCTGCGTGATGCAGGCGGCGACCCACCTCACCGGCGTGGTCCGGTCGGTCGAGCTGGCTTCCATCGGCCGCCGGGTGTGCGAGGCCGAGCACGACCTCCTGCTGGTGCTGCCATGACCGAGCGAAGCGAGGTCCAGAAGCACAGTCGCCCGTCGCCACGAAGTGGCGATGCGGTCACTGGTGTGGCCGAAGGGTGCACCAGTGACCGCCCCGACGCCCCGACGGCGGCCCAGCTGGTCGAGGCCGTGCGCGAGTTCCTCGAGGGCGACGTCATGGCCGCCACGGAGGGCCGGGTGCGGTTCCACGCCCGGGTCGCCGGCCGGGCGCTGGCGATCGTCGAGCGCGAGCTGGCGGTGGCTGACCGCCTGGCGGCGGCCCACGCCGCCCGCCTCGCTGCGCTCGGCTACGCCGACGACGCCGCGCTGGCGGCGGCCATCCGGTCCGGGGCGCTGGACTCGCGCTGGGACGAGGTCGCCGCTGCGGTCCGGGCGGCGGTGGCCGACAAGCTGGCGGTGGCCAATCCCGGGTACGAGATCGACCACGACCCGCCCTGACGCGAAACTCAGGCGTCGACGGGCGCCTTGCTGACCGTCGGCTTGGTGACCTTGCCCGCCCGGATGCACGACGTGCACACCCGGATGCGCCGGACCGAGCCGTTGACCACGGCCCGCACCTTCTGGGTGTTGGGGGTGAACCGCCTCGTCGTGCGCGACTTCACGCGCCGGTGGATCGCGTTCTTCCCGAGCCGCGACACGGTGTTGCCGAAGACGGGTTGCTTCCCGCAGATCTCACAGACAGCTGACATCTCGACCAAATCTCCTCGTACCTGCCGGCTCGCAGACCGATCGATCCTAGCATCGTCGGGTTCCGAACCCCACAGGCCGGCCCGCCGGAGCCCGCCTCAGGACTGTCATACCCCCTCGCTACGATCTTCCGGTTGGATGACCGGCAGCGAAGCGGGCGGCAATGACCCTGGCAGTCACGGTGGTGTGTCAAGACGGCGTGGTGGTCGCGGCCGACAGCCGTACCACCCTCGCCAACCATCGCATGCTGCGGGTCGGTAGCGACTACACCCACAAGGTGTTCGAGTCGGGGCGCATCGCCATCGCCACCTATGGCGAGGCGTTCGTCCTCGGCCGCAGCGTCGCCAGCCACATGGCCGAGTTCGCCGCCCGCGAGGCCGGCAACTGCGATCATCCCGGGCCGACCGCCATCCGGTTGGCCGAGTTCGTCGGCGACCGGTACGACCAGGACGTGACCGAGGCGCTCGACGTGTCCGAGCCCCGGGTCGCCGAGCTCGGCTTCCTCGTCGGCGGATACGACGACGCCGGGGTCGGCGAGGCGTGGGAGGTCACCCTGCCCGACCGGACCGTCGAGATCATCGCCACCACCACCGACGGCGGCGGCGCGGTGTGGCGGGGGCAGTCCGACGTGGTCACCCGCATCATGCGGGGGTCCGACATCGAGCTGCTCGAGCGGCTGGCCACCGCCCACAAGGTCATCGACGAGCTCGACGCCCTCGGCCCGCTGCTCGACGCCTGCGGCTACCGCATCCCGTTCGAGTCGATGAACCTGCAAGACGGCATCGACCTCGCCGTGCTGTGCATCCGCACCACCATCGACGTCCAGCGCCTCACGCTCGGGCCCGTGGCCACCAGCCCGGAGTTCTCGTGGCCCGGGGTCGGGGGTCCCATCGAGATCGCGACCGTGACCGCAGCCCAGGGGTTCCGCTGGGTGCAGCGCACGCTCCTGCAGGGCGAGCGGCCCGCCGGCGTCGCCGAGGGGCAGGCGTGAAGGGCGAGCGGCCCGCCGGCGTCGCCGAGGGCCAGGCGTGAGGGGCCGTCAGATCCGGGGGACGAGCTCGCCGCCCGCCGCGTGGGCGGCCGGCAGGTACGTGCACCGCTTGCGCTGGGCGTCGCTCACCCACACGCACGACCGCACGTACTGGCGGATGTAGTCGTCGACCTGTGCGGGTCCCTCGTCGGCCGGGTCGTCGGCCGACGGCGTGAGCGCGGCGAGCCGCACCGGACCCGAGGTGGCCCGAGACGCCATCGACAACCGAGCGGTCGGCATGGGCCGCGATCCTTCCGTGCAGACGTCCTACCGACGCCCACTCTACAGACATTCGCCACCGGCGGATGGACGGTGGCGAACGCGTGTGTCACAGGTACCCGGCGGCCCGGGCCTCGAACTCCAACCCGTCCCGGAACGCCGGGTGTGCGATGGCGATCAGGCCCCGGGCCCGCTCGGCGATCGACCGGCCCCGCATCTCGGCCACGCCGTACTCGGTGACCACCTGATCGACCGTGTTCTTGATCGTCGTCACGATCGAACCCGTGGTCAGCGTGGTGCGGATGCGCGACAGCTTGCCGCCGGCCGCGGTCGACGGCAGCACCACGAAGCCCCGGCCCTCGGGCGAGAACATCGCGCCCCGGGCGAAGTCGGCCTGCCCGCCGCTCGACGACCAGTAGCGCCCGCCGACCGTCTCCGACGCGCACTGCCCGACCAGGTCGACCTCGGTGGTGGCGTTGATCGACATGAAGCACCGCTCCTGGCCGATCACCCGGGGGTCGTTGACGTGGTCGACCGGCAGCATGTCGATGGCCGGGTTCTGGTCGAGGAAGTCGTAGAGCCGCTGGGTGCCCAGCGCGAACGTCGCCACGATCTTGCCCATCCGCAGCCGCTTCCGGGTGCCGGTGATCACCCCCCGCTCGACCAGGTCGATGATCCCGTCCGACAGCAGCTCGGTGTGGACGCCCAGGTCCCGGTGGCCGGCCAGGGCCTCCAGCAGGGCATTGGGGATGGCGCCGATGCCGGTCTGGAGCGTGGCGCCGTCCGGGATCCGCTCGGCCACGTGGGCGGCGATGGCCCGCTCGACCGGCCCCGGGGTCCGGGGCTCGACCTCGACCAGCGGCCGGTCGACCTCGGTCCACCCCGCCACCTGGCTGACGTGCACCTGGTTGCGGCCGAACGTCCGGGGCATCCGCTCGTTGACCTCCAGGAAGAACGGCACCCGGCCGATGAACGGCCCCACGTAGTCGCAGTTGGTCCCGAGCGAGAAGTAGCCGTGGCGGTCCATCGGGGCAGCGGCCGCCACCACCAGCGAGCACTTCGTCGTCTCCCGCAGCAGCCGAGGCACCTCGCTGAAGTTGTTGGGGACCAGCTCGCAGCCCCGCTCGTGGAACGCCGGCCGGGTGACCGGGGACAGGAAGTACGACACGTGCAGCAGGTGGTCCCGCACGACCCCGTGGATGTAGGGCCGGTCGTGCAGCGCGTGCATCTGGTGGATGCGCACGCCGGTCCGCTCGGTCGCCCGGGCCTCGATGGCGTCGAGCACCGACACCGGTTCGCCGTTGGCGAGCGGGACGATGATGTCGGCGCCGTCGTCGACGTGGGCGAGCACGGCGTCGGCGGGCAGTGGTCCGGGGACGCTCGTCATGGGCGAAAGGTGTACCGCGACGCATCACGCCGTGCCGTCCTGGGTACTTGACGTCCATGAGGTTCAAGACCGGACTGGCAGTCGGGATCGCCGCGGGATACGTCCTGGCGACCCGAGCGAACGAGCAACAGCGCGCCCGCATCGACGAGGTGGTGGGCAAGGTGCGGGACAACCCCCGCGTCCAGCAGCTCACCGACACCGTGTCTCGCGACGCCCGCAAGATCGGGGACGCGGTGCAGCACCGCGTGACCCAGACCGCCGACCGGACCAGCGAGGTCGTGGTCGAGCGGGTCGAGCCGGCGTCCTCGGCGTCCTCGGCGTCCTCGGCGTCCAACTGACCCCATCCGTCCCCCGAGGGCCGCCCGATCCGCGACCATCGGGGGATGGAGCCGCACCCCCCGACGCCGTGGTGGCGCCGGGGTGCTGCCGCGCTCGGGCGCGCCGGCCGCCGGGTGTGGGCCGCGTTCGGTCGGTTCCACCGCGGCCCGTGGTGGCCGTGGCTGCGCGTGGCGGTCTTCGCCTTTGTCGGCGCCAACATCGGCCTGTTCCTGGCCGGGAGCGTGCCGGCCAAGGTCGGCCCGTTCGAGACCACGCTGACCGCCCGGCCGTCGCTGACGGGGCACACGGTCGTCCGCCTGGCCCCGCTGGGGACGATCGACCTCGACACCCACGACTGGCCGCTCCGGCTCGACCTGCGGGTGGACGAGATCAGCGTCGCCGACGCCGAGCGGATCGCCGACAACCCCGCCGCGGTCAACCGCCTCGGCGACCAGGCGGCGGAGGAGGTGCGGGGCGCGCTCGCCGGCCTGGCCCTGCGATGCCTGGTGGTGGCGCTGGCCGGCGGGGTCATCGGCGCCCTCGTCGCCCGCGCCGACTGGCGGGCGGCCGCCGCGCGGCGCGGGCGTGTCGCTGCTGCTGGTGGCGACGGTCGGCGCCGGCTCGGCGGCGACGTTCAACGCCGAGGCCGTGGCCGAGCCCCGGTACACCGGCCTGCTCGCCCGGGCGCCGGCGGCGGTCGGCGACGTCGAGGACGTGCTCGCCCGGTTCGGCGAGTACCGGGCCCAGCTCGCCGACCTGGTCGACAACGTCGTCACGCTCTACCTGGCCGGCGAGCAGCTCCCGACGTTCGAGCCCGGCGACACGATCCGGGTGCTGCACGTGAGCGACGTCCACCTCAATCCGGGCGCGTTCGACCTCATGCGCCGGCTGATCGACCAGTTCGCCATCGACGTCGTCGCCGACACCGGCGACCTGACCGACTTCGGGACCGAGCCCGAGACGGTGCTGACCAGCCAGATCGGCGCGCTCGACGTGCCCTACGTGTACGTGCGGGGCAACCACGACTCCCGCACGACGCAGACGGCCGTCGCCGCCCAGCCCAACGCCATCGTGCTCGACGGCGACGCCGCCACCGTGGCCGGCCTGCGGTTCTGGGGCATCGGCGACCCCCGCTACACGCCGGACAAGAGCCAGGAGCTGGTGGGGTCGGAGCAGGAGGCGGCGCTGGCCTTCGCGCCCATCGTGGCCAACCGGCTGGAGGCCGACGAGCCGCCCGCCGTGGACGTGGCGATGGTGCACGACGAGCGGATGGCCCGGGACCTCGGCGGCGAGGTCCCGGTGGTCCTCGCCGGGCACACGCACAAGGCCCGCCAGGGCACGATCGCCCCGCGCGAGGACGGGGACACCGCCCCGGAGCCCGACGCCACCGCCGCCGGCGACGCCGGCGACGGCTCGTCCCCGACGACGTCCCCGGACGACGGGACGCTCCTGCTGGTCGAGGGGTCGACGGGTGGTGGCGGCCTGCGCGCGCTGCCAGGGCGAACGGCCGCTCCCGCTCAGCGCGTCGGTCCTGTACTTCGACCGGGAGACGCACCGCCTCCTGGCCTACGACAGCGTCCGGGTGGCCGGGCTCGGAGGCACGGGCGCCACGATCCAGCGCCACGTCCTCGTGAACGACACTACGCCGCGTAACCCGGACGACACGGGAGGCTGACGCCGGCCGCAACGGGGGATGGCCGGGCGGTGAAAACGTCGCTCCGGGAGTCCGTGTTCGCTCCAGCGTCCGGCTACGTTCAGTGACGATGCTGGGGACCGAGAGGCTGGGCCAGGCTGGACCGAGAGGCAGGGGCCGGGACGCCAGGGTCCCGCCGGCGCACGGTGCTCGATGCCCCCACACTGAATTCGGGGGTGCCGGTAGGGTGGACGCGTGACTGCCGCGACCGCCGGACGGGTGGTGACGGTCACGGCCAACCCCTCCGTCGACCACACGCTGCGGGTCCCCGGGTTCCGGGCCGGCGAGGTCAACCGGGTGGTGGCCGAGGACCGCAGCCCGGGCGGCAAGGGCGTCAACGTCGCCGCGGCGCTGCGGGTGCTCGGGGTCGAGGTCGACGCCACCGGGTTCCTCGGCGCCGAGAACGCCGCGCCGTTCGAGGCGTTCTTCGCCGCCGAGGGCATCGGCGACCGGTTCCTGCGCGTGCCGGGCGCCACCCGGACCGGCATCAAGATCGTCGACGACCGGGCCGGCACGACCACCGACGTCAACTTCCCCGGCGTCGGGCCCGGCCCGGAGGGCGTCGAGCGGCTGGCCGAGGCGGTCGGCGAGCTGGCCGTGGGCGCGGCGTGGGTCGTGCTGTCGGGCAGCCTGCCGCCGGGCGTCCCCGCCGACCTCTACGCCCGGCTGACCGCCGCAGCCCACTGGGGCGGGGCGGCGGTCGCGGTCGACACCAGCGGGCCGGCGCTGGCCGCGGCGATCCCGGCCGGGCCCGACCTGGTCAAGCCCAACGCGGAGGAGCTGGAGGAGCTGGCGGGCCGAAGGCTGCCCGACACCGGCGCCCGTCTGGCCGCG
The DNA here is from genome assembly GCA_963830865.1 of uncultured Acidimicrobiales bacterium. Classification (GTDB taxonomy): domain Bacteria; phylum Actinomycetota; class Acidimicrobiia; order Acidimicrobiales; family VFJN01; genus ZC4RG19. The sequence goes on from CAWHNU010000011.1 coordinate 238,942, forward strand.
GTGGCCGAGCTGCGGGCCGCCGGCGTCGCCCGGGTGGTCGTGTCGCTGGGAGCCGAGGGGGCGCTGTTCGTGGCCGGGGACGAGGCGGTGCTGGCCCGGCCGCCGGCCGTGACCGTGGCCAGCACGGTCGGCGCCGGCGACGCCACGGTGGCGGGGACGGTGGCCGGCCTGCTGCGGGGCGAGCCGCTGGCCGGGGTGGCAGCGCTGGCGACCGCCTGCGGGGCCACGGCGGTGTCGGGGATCGGACCCCGGCTCGATCCCGAGGGGCTGGCCGCCCGGGTGGGTGAGGTGACGGTAGAGCCGGTGGCCCGTCCGACGATGAGCGGGTCGACATGAGGTTCGTCGCCGTGACCGCGTGCCTGTGAGCTATCGCGCAGGCCCTGGCGTTCACGACTCCATGTAGCGCAGCACCGCCAGCACGCGGCGATGGTCCGCCTCCGACGGCGGGAGGTCGAGCTTGGTGAAGATGTTGGCCACGTGCTTCTCGACGGCCCGGCCCGACACGACCAGCGCCGAGGCGATCGCCGCGTTCGACCGGCCCTCGGCCATCAGCGCCAGGACCTCCCGCTCGCGAGGGGTCAGCGTCGCCAGCGAGTCGATCCGCCGGCTGGCGCCGAACAGCTGCGTGACGACCTCGGGGTCGAGCGCGGTGCCGCCCTCGGCCACCCGGCGGACGGCGTCCACGAACTGGCTGACGTGCGCCACCCGGTCCTTGAGGAGGTAGCCGACGCCGTCGGCCCGATCGGCCAGCAGCTCGGTGGCGTAGCGGGTCTCGACGTACTGCGAGAACACGAGCACGCCCAGGTCGGGCTGCTCCCGCCGGAGCTCGACCGCGGCCCGCAGGCCGTCGTCGGTGTGGGTCGGCGGCATGCGCACGTCGACGACGGCCACGTCGGGCCGGTGCTGGCGGACCGCCGCCAAGAGCCCCGGCGCGTCGCCGACAGAGGAGACGACCGCGAAGCCCCGGCCGCCCAGCAGCTCGGCCAGGCCGTCCCGGAGGACGACGGCGTCCTCGGCGATCACGACCCGGACGGGCGCGGGTCCCGCCCCGGGGTCGGGCGCGGCGGTCACGGTCCCACCGGCAGGTCGACGGTGACGACGGTTGGACCGCCGGCGGGGCTCTGGACGGTGAGCCGCCCGTAGACCGTCCCCACCCGGGAGGCGAGGCCGTCCAGGCCGCCACCCGGCGTGACGGTCGCCCCGCCGGCCCCGTCGTCGGTCACCTGGAGCCGCAGCCAACCGCCGGCGGCGGTCACGTCGAGCGCCGCCCGGCGGGCGCCGCTGTGCTTGGCGACGTTGGCCAGCAGCTCGGCGGCGCAGAAGTAGGCGATGGTCTCGACCGCCGGCGCGGGCCGGGCGTCGAGGGCGACGTGCACCCGCACCGGCACGGGCGACCGGGCGGCCAGCGTCGCCAGGGCGGTGTCGAGCCCCCGGTCGAGGGCGGGCGGGTGGATGCTGCGCGTCACCTCCCGCAGCTCGGCGATGGCGTCGGTGGCGTTGCGGTGGGCCTGCTCGACCAGCGCCAGGGCGGCGGCGGGGTCGTCGTCCTCGGCCAGCCGCTCCCGGGCCATGTCGAGCTGCATCGCCACCGCCACCAGGCGGGCCTGGGCGCCGTCGTGCAGGTCCCGCTCGACCCGGCGGAGGGCGGCGGCCGAGTCCTCGACCGCGTGCACCCGGCGCTGCTCGACCTCCGCCACCTGCTGCTCGGCCACCCCGGGCCCGAGCAGGGCCGGCATCGCCACGCGGTCGAGGGCGACGATGCCCCGGGCGATCCAGGGCACGGTCCACAGGAGGATCAGCCCGACCGCCGACACCAGCAGGGCCCTGGGCACGCTGTCGGCGAACCAGTCGCCGAGCGCGATCCCGGCCCTGTGCTCCTGGCCCTGGGCGTCGGTCTGGCGGGGGCTGAAGGCCGCCCACCACAGCGGGTAGGTGGTGCCGAAGAGGGCCATGGCCCACAGGACGAGCGTCAGCCACAGGGCGACGACCTTGAGCGGGAAGGTGAGCAGGATGTGGGCGACCGACCGCCACCCGACCGAGTCGGTGACGGTGGACCGGACCCACCCGACCCAGCCCGGCCGGCGCCGCAACCGGGGTGGCGTATCGATGTGCACGCCGAACAGGTTGGCGAGGAGCCGGCGGTGGGCGTAGCCCAGCCCGCGGGCCGCCTGGACCTCCAACCCGATGATCGCCAGCAGCACGGGGATCCCGACGACGGTGATGATCGCAAAGGGCGTGACCACCACCGTCACGTAGACGACCAGCGCCGAGACGAACGAGATCCCCGCCACCGACAGCAGGTACAGCTGCTCGCGGAGCACGACGAGCCCGGCGAAGGGGCCGGCCTTGGCGAGCCGCACGAGCGTGCTGTCGGTGGCGGGGATCATGGGGCGATTGTCCGGCCGGGGGCCGGCTTCGCCAAGGGTGGCACCCCGACGGGCGGGGTGCGGTCCGCACCCCTACGGCTGCTGCGGGGCGACGAACTGGAAGTCGAGCTCGACCCGGACCTTCTCGCCCAGCGCCACCTTGTCGACGCCGATCGGCAGGTTGAAGTCGATGCCGAACTCCTTGCGGCTGATGCTGGTCTCGGCGCTGAAGCCGGCGTGGGTGCTGCCGTCCATCGGGTAGGTCTCGAGCCCGTTGAAGTCGACCGGGAAGCTGACGTGACGGGTCACGCCGTTGATGGTCAGGTCGCCGGCCAGCGTGTAGTCGTCGCCGTCGCGGGCGACGGACGTCGAGCGGAACTCGAGCGTCGGGTTGCTGTCGACGCCGAAGAAGTCGGTCGAGAGCAGGTGGGCGTCGCGGTCGGGCTGGTTGGTGTTGACCGACGACAGGTCGACGCTGGCGCTCACCTGCACATCGTCGAGCGTCTCGCCGACCTCGAGGGCGGCGCTGAAGTTCTCGAATCGGCCCCGGACGTTGGACAGGCCGAGGTGGCGGATCTTGAAGTGCACGCCGGAGTGCGCGGCGTCGAGGGTCCAGGTGCCGGCGGTGAGGGGCAGGCTGGTGGTGGTGGTGGTCTCGGACATCCCGGTCCTCCGTGATCATGGGTTGAGTAACTGTCACCGAGACTATAATCACTCTACGAAACAATTACAACCTCCAACGAATTGGGTAACCTGGTTCACATGGATTCCGAGGTCGTCGCCGAGCAGGAGGCGCTGGGTGCGCTGGTCGGACAGACCGCGGGGTTCGCCCACACGTTCCTCCGCTGGATCGACGCCGCGGCGTGCGACGGGCTCACGCTTCCGCGCCTGCGGCTGCTCGAACGCCTCCACTGCCAGGGACCGGCGATGATGCGGACGCTGGCCGACGAGCTCGACCTGTCCCCGCGCAACATGACGGCCCTGGTCGACGGCCTGGAGACCGAGGCCCTGGTCGCCCGACGCCCCCACCCGAGCGACCGCCGGGCCACGATGATCGAGCTGACGACCGACGGCTACGCCGCCGCCGAGGCGGTCCTCGGCCCGGCGCTCGGCGCCATGAGCTGCCTGTTCACCGACCTGACCCCCGAGCAACGCCAGGCCTTCTCCGAGGCGATGGACGTGCTCAAGGCGGGCATCAAGCGCCGGATGACCGATTGACCCGCGTCTGTTCTACGCGGAAGTGGTCGCCATGGCGACCACTTCCGCGTGACAAAAGCCGCAGGCGACACGCACGTTGCGCCACCTCGGCCCCGGCGGCGCGGATGGGTGCAGCGGGTGTCTCCGCCTAACGTGGTTCGGTGACCGAGATCGAGGTGTGGCCGGGCAGGCCCTATCCGTTGGGCGCCACCTACGACGGCACCGGCACCAACTTCTCCGTGTTCTCCGAGGTGGCGGAGGCCGTGGAGCTGTGCCTGTTCGACGACGGCCATGAGCGCCGCGTCCCGCTGACCGAGGTCGACGGGTTCTGCTGGCACGCCTACCTGCCCCGGTTCGGCATCGGCCAGCGCTACGGGTTCCGGGTGCATGGCCCCTGGGATCCGGCCAAGGGCCGGCGCTGCAACCCCTCCAAACTGCTGCTCGACCCCTACGCCAAGGCGATCGACGGCGGGGTCGACTGGCATCCCGCCTGCTTCCCCTACGCCTTCGACGACCACAACGCCCGCAACGACGAGGACAGTGCGCCGCATGTCCCCAAGGGGGTGGTGGTCAGCCCGTTCTTCGACTGGTCCGCCGACCGGCCGCCGGACCACCCGCTGCACGACTCGGTGATCTACGAGGTCCACGTCAAGGGGTTCACCGCCACCCATCCGGACATCCCGCCGATGCTGCGGGGCACCTATGCCGGGCTCGCCCACCCCGTGGCCATCGACTACCTGAAGGGGCTCGGGGTCACCGCGGTCGAGCTGCAGCCGGTCCACCAGTTCGTGCACGACGCCCACCTGGTCGAGCAGGGGCTGCGCAACTACTGGGGCTACAACTCGATCGGGTTCTTCGCCCCCCACAACGAGTACAGCTCGGCCGGCGCCGACGGCTCGCAGGTGCCCGAGTTCAAGGCGATGGTCCGCACGCTGCACGAGGCGGACATCGAGGTGATCCTCGACGTCGTCTACAACCACACCGCCGAGGGCAACCACCTCGGGCCGATCCTGTCGTTCAAGGGGATCGACAACGGCGCCTACTACCGCCTCGTCCCCGACGACCTCGGCCACTACTACGACACGACCGGCACCGGGAACAGCCTCAACATGGCGCATCCCCACGCGCTGCAGCTGATCATGGACAGCCTGCGGTACTGGGCGACCGAGATGCACGTCGACGGGTTCCGGTTCGACCTCGCCGCCACGCTGGCCCGCCAGTTCCACGACGTCGACCGGCTGTCGGCGTTCTTCGACCTCGTCCAGCAGGACCCGGTGATCAGCCAGGTCAAGCTCATCGCCGAGCCGTGGGACGTGGGCGAGGGCGGCTATCAGGTCGGCAACTTCCCGCCCCAGTGGTCCGAGTGGAACGGGCGCTACCGCGACACCGTCCGGGACGTGTGGCGGGGCCAGCCGGCCGTGGTCGGCGAGCTGGCATCGCGGCTGACCGGCAGCTCCGACCTCTACCAGGCCGACTCCCGGCGGCCCTCGGCCAGCGTCAACTTCGTGACCGCCCACGACGGGTTCACGCTCGCCGACCTGGTCGCCTACAACGACAAGCACAACGAGGCCAACGGCGAGGCCAACAAGGACGGCGAGAGCCACAACCGGTCGTGGAACTGCGGGGTCGAGGGCCCCACGGACGACCCGGCCATCCTCACGCTGCGGGCCCGGCAGCAGCGCAACATCCTGACGACCCTGCTGCTGTCGCAGGGCGTGCCGATGCTGCTGTCCGGCGACGAGGCCGGGCGCACCCAGGGCGGCAACAACAACGCCTACTGCCAGGACAACGAGACCTCGTGGTTCGACTGGTCCCGCATCGACCAGAGGCTGTCCGACTTCACGGTCGGGCTGATCGCCCTGCGCCGCGACCACCCGGTGTTCCACCGCCGCCGGTGGTTCCAGGGACGGCCGCTGCGGGGCGCCGCCGACATCGTGTGGCTCAGGCCCGACGGCACGGAGATGACCGAGGCCGACTGGAACGAGCACCGCGAGACCTGCGTGGGCGTGTTCCTCGGCGGCGACGCCATCCCGACGCCGGGCCCCCGGGGCGAGCGGGTCGTCGACGACTCGTTCCTGCTGCTGATCAACGCCTCGCCCGAGCCGGTCAAGTGGGCGGTGAGCGGCGACGTGGGGCGAGTCGTGGCGGCTGGTCCTCGACACCGTCACCGGCGAGCCGCCGGCCACCGGCGACGACGGTGACGTGACGTCCGGCGAGCTCGTCGTGACCGAGAGGTCCGTGCTGCTGCTGCGGCGGGTAGATCCCCCGATGTGACGCCGCCCCGGGCCACCTACCGCCTGCAGCTGCACCCGGGGTTCGACTTCGACGCCGCCGCCGGCGTCGCCGACTACCTGGCCGACCTGGGGGTGTCGCACGCCTACCTGTCGCCGGTGCTGCAGGCGGCGCCCGGGTCGACGCATGGCTACGACGTGGTCGACCCGTCCCGGGTGAGCGCCGACCTGGGCGGCGAGGCCGGCCACGCCCGCCTGGTCGCCGCGTTGCGGGCGGCCGGGCTGGGGACGGTGCTCGACATCGTGCCCAACCACATGGCCATCGGCGGGCCCGAGAACCGCTGGTGGTGGGACGTGCTCGAGCACGGGCCCTCGTCGCCGTGGGCCGGCCACTTCGACGTCACTGGGACCCGCCCGAGGAGCGGCTGCGCAACACGATCCTGCTGCCGATCCTCGGCGACCACTACGGGCGGGTGCTCGACAGGGGCGAGGTGACGCTGGCCCGCGACGGCGGGGCGGTCGTCGTCCGCTACTTCGACCACGTGCTGCCGACGTCGCCCCGGTCGCTCGCCGCGCCGCTGCGGGCCGCCGCCGCGGCCGCCGGCGACGACGACCTGGCGTTCGCCGCCGACGCCTACGGCCGGCTGCCCCGGCCGGCGGCCCGGGACGACCCGGCGGGCGCGGCCGAGCGCCACCGGGACGCCGCGGCTCTGCGCCGCCTGGTCACCCGCATCCTCGCCGAGCGGCCGGCCACGGCGACCTCGGTCGACCGGCGTGCTCGCCGACATCACCGGCGACGTCGACGTGCTCGACGCGTTCCTCGAGGAGCAGAACTACCGCATCGCCTATTGGCGCTCGGCCGGGCGCGACCTCGGCTACCGGCGGTTCTTCGACATCGACACGCTGGTCGGGCTGCGGGTCGAGGACCCCGACGTGTTCGCCGACGCCCACGACCTGATCCTGCGGTGGGTGCGCGACGGCGTCGTCGACGGGCTGCGGGTCGACCACCCGGACGGCCTGCGCGACCCCGAGCAGTACCTCGACCGCCTGGCCCGCGCGAGCGGCGGGGTGTGGACGGTGGTCGAGAAGATCCTGGTCCCCGGCGAGGAGCTGCCGTCGGGCTGGCCGGTGGCCGGCACCACCGGGTACGACCGCCGGGCGCTGATCGACGGCCTGTTCCTCGACCCGGCGGGCGAGGGCCCGCTGACCGAGGGCTACGCGGCGCTCACCGGCGCCCCGACCGACGCGGGCGCGGTGGTGGCCGAGGCCCGGGAGTTCGCGGTCCGCAACCTGCTGGCCGCCGACGTCGCCCGGCTGACCGCGCTGTTGGTCGAGGTGTGCGAGGGCCGCCGCCACCAGCGCGACCGCTCCCGCCACGAGCTGCACGAGGCCGTGATGGCGCTGGTCGCCGCGTTCCCCGTCTACCGGACCTACGTCCGGGCGGAGGCCGGGCTGGTCCGCCGGGAGGACGAGGAGCGCGTCACCGCCGCCCTGGCCGCGGTCGGCGACGCGGTCGACCCCGACCTGGCGGCGTTCCTGGCCGACCTCCTGCTGCTGCGGCTGCCCGACCGGCGGCCGCTGGAGGACGAGTGGGTCATGCAGTTCCAGCAGCTCACCGGCCCGGCGATGGCCAAGGGCGTCGAGGACACGGCGTTCTACCGGTACAACCGGCTGCTGGCGCTGAACGAGGTCGGCGGCGACCTCCGCCGGTTCGGCGTGGCGCCGGACGAGTTCCACCGGGCCAACCTGCGGATCCAGCGACCGCTGGCCGGCCACGATGACGACGCTGTCGACCCACGACACCAAGCGGTCGGCCGACGTGCGGGCCCGGCTGGCGCTGCTGTCGGAGCGGCCGGACGCGTGGGCGAGCGCCTGCGGGCGGTGGATGGCGGCGACGGCCGGGCTGTGGCCGGGCGGCGAGCCCGATCGCCACGCCCAGCACCTGCTGTTCCAGACCCTGGTCGGGGCCTGGCCGCTGCCGGCCGACCGGGCGCGGGAGTACCTGGCCAAGGCGACGCGCGAGGCCAAGCTCGCCACGTCGTGGACCGAGCCCGACGAGGGCTACGAGGCGGCCCGGGACGCGTTCGTCGAGGCGGTGCTCGCCGACGCCGAGGTGGTCGCCGACGTCGCCGCCTTCGTCGCCGAGCTGGTGGGGCCGGGCCGGACGACCGCGCTGGCCCAGACGCTCGTGGCGCTGACGGTCCCGGGCGTGCCGGACACCTACCAGGGCGGCGAGCTGTGGGACCTCAGCCTGGTCGACCCCGACAACCGCCGGCCGGTCGACTTCGACGCGCCGGCGCAAGCTGCTCGCCGAGCTGGCCGCGGGGCCGGCGCCGGAGGAGATCCTCGACCGGGACGACGAGGGCATGCCCAAGCTGGCGGTCGTCCGGGCCGCCCTGGCGCTGCGGCGCCGCCGGCCGGAGGCGTTCGGCCCGGGCGAGGCCGGCGCCTACGCCCCCCTGGCGGTCGCCGGCCCGGCCGCGGCGCATGCGGTGGCCTTCGCCCGGGGCGCCGAGGCGGCGATCGTGGTGCCGCGGCTGGTCCTCGGCCTGGCGGACCGGCCGGGCGGCTGGGAGGGGACGACGGCCGGCGCTCCCGGCGGGACGCTGGCGCGACGTGATCACGGGCGAGCCGGCCGAGGGCGGCCCGGTCGCGGTCGCCGACCTGCTCCGTCGGTTCCCGGTCGCGCTGCTGGAACGGGCCGGCTGACATGGAGGTGTCGGTGTGGGCGCCGCGGGCGTCCCGGTCGGTCGAGGTCGTGCTGGCGGGTGGCCGCCGGGTGCCGCTCGCGCCGGGGGAGCGGGGCCGGTGGGCGGGCGAGGTCCCCGGGCTCGGTGCGGGAGGCGACTACGCGTTCTCGCTCGACGGCGGCCCGCCCCGGCCCGACCCCCGGTCCCGCTGGCAGCCGGCCGGCGTCCACGGCCCGTCGCGGGTGGTCGGGCCGCCGCCGGCCCGGCCGACGCCGGCTGGCGGGGGTTCGACCTGCCGACGGCGGTCCTGTACGAGCTGCACGTGGGCACGTTCTCGCCCGAGGGGACGTTCGCCGGCGCGGCCCACCGCCTCGACCACCTGGTCGACCTCGGCGTCGACGCGGTCGAGCTGATGCCGGTGGCCGAGTTCCCGGGCCGGCGGGGGTGGGGCTACGACGGCGTCGACCTGTGGGCGCCGCACCACGCCTACGGCGGGCCGGAGGGCCTCGCCGCCCTGGTCGACGCCTGCCACGCCCGCGGGCTGGGCGTGGTGCTCGACGTCGTCTACAACCACCTCGGCCCGGCGGGGAACTACCTGGGCGAGTTCGGGCCGTACTTCACGGACCGGCACCCGACCGGCTGGGGCCCGGGCCTCAACGTCGACGGCCCGGGCAGCGACGAGGTGCGGGCGTTCGTGGTCGACAACGCCTGCATGTGGCTGCGGGACTACCACCTCGACGGCCTGCGCCTCGACGCGGTCCACGCCATCGTCGACGAGTCGGCGGTCCACGTGCTGGAGCAGCTGGCGACCGCCGTCGCCGCCCTGGGGGCCGAGGTGGGCCGCCCGCTGTGGCTCGTGGCCGAGTGCGACCGCAACGACCCCCGGCTACGTGCGGCCGCCGGCGGCGGGCGGCTACGGGCTGGCGGCGACCTGGGCGGACGAGCTGGCACCACGCCGTCCACGCGGCGCTCACCGGCGAGCGGGACGGCTACTACGTGGACTACGGGCCGCTGGCGACGCTGGCCAAGGCGCTGCGCCAGGGCTGGGTGCACGACGGCGTGTACTCGCGCTACCGCGACCGGGTCCACGGCCGCCCGCCGGCGGGGCTGCGCGGCGGCCAGTTCGTGGTCTGCGCCCAGAACCACGACCAGGTCGGCAACCGGGCCGCCGGCGACCGGCTCGGGCACGTCGTCTCGCCGGGCCGGGCGCTGTGCGGCGGCCGCCCTGCTGCTGACCGCGCCGTTCGTCCCGCTGCTGTTCCAGGGCGAGGAGTGGGGCGCGTCGACGCCGTTCCCGTACTTCACCGACCACGACGACCCCGACCTGGGCCGGGCGGTGTCGCGAGGGCCGCCGGCGCGAGTTCGCCGCCTTCGGCTGGCGCCCGGAGGACGTCCCCGACCCGCAGGACCCGGCGACGTTCGCCCGGGCGGTCCTGCGCTGGGACGAGCGGGCCGAGCCGGCGCACGCCGAGATGCTGGCCTGGTACCGGTCGCTGATCGCCCTCCGCCGCCGCCCACCCCGCCCTCGCCGCCGGTCGGCTCGACGACAGTCGGTGACGTGGGACGAGGACGCGGGCTGGCTCGTCGTCCCGCCCGCCGGGCGGCGGGCGTGACGGTGGCCGTCAACCTGGGCGCGGAGCCGCAGGACGTGCCGGTCCCCGGCGGCGGACGCGGTCCGGCTGTCCCCCGACGGCGTGTCGCGTTCTAGCCCAGACCGAGCACCCGCGCGAACGCCGCCTCTTCCTCGCCCGGGCCGCCCGCACCGCGTCCGTCCGTCCGGCCAGCATCGTCGCCTTGATCTCCCGCAGCGCCGGCAGCGGCGCGGCCGCGATCCGCTCGGCGAGGGCCATCGCCTGGGGCAGCAGGTCGTCCGGGGGCACCGTCCGCAGGGCGATCCCGCACTCGACGGCCTCGTCGCCGTCAGCCACGGGCTCGTGAACAGCACCTCGGCCGCCCGCTGCCAGCCCATCCTCGCCGGGAACAGTACGCTGCTCGCCGCCTCCGGCGGCACGCCCATCTCGGCGAACGGGGTGCGGAACCTGGCGCCCTCGGCCACCAGCACCAGGTCGCAGTGGGGGAGGAGCGTGAACCCGATGCCCACCGCCGGGCCATTGACCGCCGCCACGAGGGGCTTGTCGAACGACTCCAGAGCGGCCAGCAGCACGGGGAAGCCGCTCTCCACCGGCTCGCCCGCGGCGATGCGGGCCATCTCGGCCAGGTCCTGGCCCGCCGAGAACGCCCGGCCGGCGCCTGTCAGCAGCACCACCTTGACCGCGTCGTCGTCCCGGGCCGTGTTCAGCGCCGCGCCCGTGGCCCGGTACAGCGGTGAGTCGAACGCGTTGAGCGCGTCCGGCCGGTCGAGCGTCAGCAGCCGGACCGCGCCCCGGTCCTCTGCCCGCACGAGGGACTGGTCTGACACGCCGTCAGATTGTCACGGCGCCGGGGTCACTGCACGTTCCGCTGGCGGCGCCGGAGGGCGGCGACGTTGGCCCGGCTGGCGCACCGGTCCGAGCAGTAGCGGCGGGAGCGGTTGCGGGACGTGTCCAGGAAGACCCCCGCGGCACCTCGGGTCGGCGCAGGCACCGAGGCGGGCCCGGCCCAGGTCGAGGAACGCCATCGTCAGGCCCATCGCCGCCCCGGCGGCGTACTCCTCCGCCACGGGCGCCTGCGCGGACGCCACGTGGAGGTGCCAGTCGTCGTCGTCGTGGCCCGACACGCTGGGGCGGGCCCGGTGGCGGTCGAGCGCCTCGTTCAGCCGCGCGACCACGTCGGGCGAGCGGCCCTCGACCGCCGCGTCGAAGACCGCCCGCAGCTCGCGGCGCAGCTCGGACAGGGGCGCGAGGTCGCTCGGCACCACCCGGTCGGCCATCCACGGTCGGTCGGACAGCCAGGCGCGCAGGTCTTCGGCCGTGGCCAGGGGATCGTGCGGGTCCAGGTCGTCGGGTTCGGAGGACACGAGGTCGACGGCGAGGGCTGCGTAAGAGTCAAAATCCAGTTGAGGTCCTTACGCCAATGAGTTATGGTCAAACTATGACTTTGAACCTTACCTGGGCCGACGAGTGGCAGCGATCCTGGGACCGCCAGCAGGAGGGCTACATGCCCGACCGCGAGGCCAGGTTGGCAGCGCTGGTGGACATCGTGGAGGCCGTCGGCGGGGAGGCGCCCCTCGTGCTCGACCTCGCCTGCGGCACCGGGTCGATCTCCGGCCGCGTGCTCGACCGCCTGCCGGACGCGCGCACGGTCGCCGTCGACATCGACCCCGCCCTGCTGGCCATCGCCGAGGCCACCCTCGGCGCCGACGACCGGGTGCGGTTCGTCCGCGCCGACCTGACGGACCCGGGCTGGATCGCCGCGCTGCCCGAGCCCCCGGGGTCGTTCGACGCCGTGGTCACCGCCACGGCGCTGCACTGGCTGGCGCCGGCCGACCTGCGCCGCCTGTACGGCGACCTGTGGTCGGTGGTCCGCCTGGGGGGCGTCGTCGCCAACTGCGACGGCATGCCCCCGGGCGACCTGCCCCGCCTGGCGGCGGCCCTCGCCGACCTCGCCGCCCGCCGCCGGGCCGAGGTCATGGCCGACGGCCGCCCCGACTGGGAGTCGTGGTGGGACGAGGCGGCGCACGACCCCGCCCTGGCCGAGGCCGTGGCCGAGCGCCACGAGCGCTTCGGCGGCCCCACCCACCCGGTCAACTTCGACCCCCCGGGCGCCTGGCACGTGCGGGCGCTGGCCGACGCGGGGTTCGCCGAATCGGGCATCGCCTGGCGCTCGGGCTGCGGCGCCATCGTCGCCGCGGTGCGGTAGGCCCGGAGCGTTTTCTACGCGGAAACGGTCGCCATAGCGGCCGTTTCCGCGTAGGAAAGTCCTCCCCCCGTTAGCGTTGCGCTGATGTCCCCCTTCGATCTTGCCACCGCGGTCCGCGTGCGGACACGTGACTCCGGGGCCACCGTGCACGACGTCGACGTCGATCCCGGGTGGACCATCGGCGACAAGCCCAACGGCGGGTACCTGCTGGCGACCATGGCCCGGGCGGGCCTCGACGCCGTGGCCGGGGTCGAGGGGCCCGACCAGCCCCACGTCATCGCGGCCACCGCCACCTACGTGAGCCCGCCGGCGCTCGGGCCCGCCGAGGTGCACAGCGAGGTCCTGCGCCGGGGCCGCAGCATGTCCCAGGTGCGGGCCCGCCTCGTGCAGGACGGCCGAGCCCGGGTCGAGGCCACGCTGACGTGCGGGCGCCTCGACCCCGACGACCGGCCCTGGTGGGGTGGCGCCGCCGTGCCGGCCATGCCCGATCCGCCGGCCGCCCGCCCCACGGCTGACGTGTCGCCCGAGGGCATCCCGCTGCCGATCCGCCAGCACGTCGAGCTGCGCTTCGACCCCGCCACCGCCGGGTTCACCACCGGCGACCGGTCCAACAACGGCGAGCTGCGGCTGTGGTTCCGGTTCACCGACGACCGGCCCGCCGACCCGCTGGCCCTGCTGTTCGCCGTCGACGCCGCCCCGCCCGCGACGTTCGACCTCGACGGCACCGTCGGCTGGGTGCCGACGCTGTCGCTCTCCGCCTACGTCCGGGCGCTGCCCGCCCCCGGGCCGCTGGTCATCCGGCAGCGGGCCGGGCTGGTCGAGCGCGGGCTCGTCGACGAGGTGTGCGAGGTGTGGGACAGCCGCGGCCGCCTGGTCGCCCAGGCCACGCAGCTCGCGGGGATTCGCACGGCCACTTGACCGCCCGAGAAGAACGTTTATTCTCGGAGTTGTGACCGACGCAACCGCGGCCCCCGACGCCGCGGATCCCGACGAGCTGCCGCGAGCGCCTCCTGCGGGCCGCCGCCGCCGTCTTCGCCCGCCAGGGCTACGACGGCACCAAGATCATGGACGTCGTCCGCGAGTCGGGCCTGTCGACCGGCGCGGTCTACGGCCGCTTCCGGTCCAAGAACGACCTGCTGCGCGAGGCCGTCGTCACCCGCTCGACCGGCGCAACCCGGCTCGGCGACGAGGGCATCGACCGGGTCGCCGACCTGATCGCCGCCATCGCCACCCGCACCGACGCCCCGCTGAGCGACGCCGAGGCCCTGCGCCTCGAGGCCTACGTCACGGCCCGCCGCGAGCCCGAGGTCGCCCAGGCGCTCGCCGACGCCTACGACCGCTACCGGGCCCACATCGCCCCGCTGGCCGCGGCGGCGCGGCGCGACGGCACGATCGCCGCCGACGTCGACCCCGACGCCGTCGCTGTTCCTCGTTCGCATCCTGACCCTCGGCCTGTTGCTGCACCGCGGCTCGGGCCTGCCCGGCCCCGACGAGGCGTCGTGGCAGGCCCTGGTCGAGCGCCTGGTCGCCAGCTTCGGGCAGACCCCGATCCCTTCGGAGGACGCACCATGACCGCCACGGACCCGACCCCGACCCCGAGCCCGGCGCTGCCGGACCAGGCCGAGATCGACGACGACGATCAAGATCGTCCACGACCACGCGGACCGCGTCTTCGTGTGGAACTACGACCGGGAGCGCGGCCAGCTGGTCACGCTCTACAACAAGGCGATGTCGTCCCAGTGGAACAGCGTCACCGAGCTGGACTGGTCCACCGAGGTCGACCCCGAGAGCCTGATCGACCGCAACACCCCGCTCATGCAGCTCACGGCGGCGGCCCGCGAGGTCGACGGCTCGCCGATCGCGCGCTGGGGCGACAAGGAGCTGATCGCGCTCGGCGTCGAGAGCTTCAAGGCCCAGCTCAGCCAGTTCATGCACGGCGAGCAGGGCGCCATGATGGTCGCCGCCAAGATCGTCGAGACCGTGCCCTGGATCGACGCCCGGTACTACGCCGCCACCCAGACGATGGACGAGGCCCGCCACACCGAGGTGTTCGCCAAGTACCTCCACACCAAGCTGGGCGAGGCCTACCCGATGAGCCCGTTCCTCGAGGCGCAGATCGATGCGCTCATCGAGGACAGCCGCTGGGACATCGCCTACCTCGGCATGCAGATCGTGATCGAGAGCCTGGCGCTCGCCGCCTTCGGCTCGATGCTGCGCACCACCGAGGAGCCGCTCCTGCGCAAGCTGCTGCGCTACGTGATGTCCGACGAGGCCCGCCACGTGGCCTTCGGCGTGCTCAGCCTGTCCGAGTACTACCAGAGCCTGTCCGAGGCCGAGCTCAAGGACCGCCAGGACTTCCTGATCGAGAACACCCTGCGCAGCCGCACCCGCTCGACCACGCCCGAGATCTGGGAGCGGATGGGCGTGTCGGCCGAGGCCGTCTACCCCTGCATCGCCGAGGCGGCGGGGAAGATCAAGGTCCACCCCTTCGCCGGCTTCCAGCGGGGCTTCTTCGCCAAGCTGGTCCCCAACGTCCGCAAGCTCGGGCCTCCTCGACGCCAACGACGGCCACCTGCGCCGGGCGTGGGAGGAGGCGGGCCTGCTGGAGTTCGAGTTCGCCGACGACACGGGCTCCGACTACACGCGCTACGACGAGGTGGCCGCCGACCGGGCGGCCGCCGCCGCCGCCCGGCCTCGTGACGGAGGGGCCGGAGCGGCGCTTCCCGTCCTTCGACGGCCGGGAGATCGCGTACCTCGACACCGGCGACCCCGCCGGGGCGCTGGTGGCGCTGTTCCACGGGTTCGCGTCGCACGTCCAGCAGTGCTGGGTCGACTCCGGCGTCGTCGCCGCCCTGGTCGCCGCCGGCCGCCGGGTCGTGGCCGCCGACGCCCGGGGCCACGGCCGCTCCGACCGCCCCCACGACGCCGAGGCCTACGCGGACGACGCCATGGCCCGCGACGCCCGGGCGCTGCTCGACCACCTGGGCGTGACCGCGCCCCGGTCGGTCGACGTGGTCGGCTACTCGATGGGGTCGGTGATGGCGACCCGGTGGGTGCCCGGCGACGGGCGGGTGCGGGCCGTCGTGCTCGGCGGCATCGGCGACCACGTGGCCGACGGCAGCCGGGACGCGATCCGGGGCAAGCTCGCCAAGTACCTGGCGAGGCCGGACGCCGCCATGATCCGCAACCCGTTCATCCGCGAGATGCGCCTGGGCTGGGAGGCGGTCGGCAACGACAGCCTCGCCCTCGCCGCCTGCGACGCCGCCGGCATGGACGACCCGACGCCCGGGATGCTCGCCGGCATGGGCGTCCCCGCCCTGGTGCTGACCGGGGAGAGCGATTCGCTGGTCGGCTCGCCGGCCGACCTGGCGGCCCGCATCCCCGGCGCCACCTCCCGCACCGTGCCCGGCGAGCACCCCGACGCCATGCGGTCGCCGGAGTTCGCCGCCGCCGTCGTCGAGTTCCTCACCCGACAGCCGTTGCCGAGCCCCGACGAGGTAGCCACCCCGTGACCGAACGCACCCTGCCGCGGCGCCGCCGCCATTGTCGGCGTCGCCGACATCGCCTCGCCCACGGGCGAGCTGGACACTCGGGGCCGGGCCCTGGAGATGGCCATGATCCGGGCGGCGCTCGACGACGCCGGGCTCACCTTGGCCGACGTCGACGGCGTGTGCCACGTCGGCTCGCCGACCGCGCTGGCCGAGTTCCTCGACATCCATCCCCGCTTCTTCGACGGCACGGTCGTCGGCGGGTCGAGCTACGAGCTCCACGTCGAGCACGCGGCCGCCGCCATCGCCGCGGGGCTGTGCGACGTGGTGATCAGCGTCTACGCCTCCACCCCCCGCAGCGACCGGCGTCGGGGCGGTTGGGGCGGTCCCGGCACCGGGGGCGGCGGTCCCGGCGGCCGGGGGATGATGGGCGGCCCCAACCCGATGATGGAGTGGGAGATGCCCTACGGCCTGCGCATGCCGATGGGCGCCTACGCACTGGCCGCCAGCCGCCACATGGCGGTGTACGGCACGACGTCCGAGCAGCTCGCCCAGATCGCGGTCGACACCCGGCGCTGGGCGGCGATGAACCCGCAACGCCCGCTACCGGGACCCGATCACGATCGAGGACGTGCTGGCGTCCGAGATGATCGCGACGCCGCTGCACAAGCTGGACTGCTGCCTGGTGACCGATGGCGCCGGGGCGTTCGTGATGACGTCCGCCGAGCGGGCCCGCGACCTGCGCAAGCCGCCGGTGTACGTGCTCGGTGCCGCGTCGTGCGGCGACCACCAGATGATCAGCCAGATGCCCGACCTGGCCACCACCGCAGGCGCGGTGTCGGGCCCGGCCGCGCTGCGCATGGCCGGGCTCAAGGCCGACGACGTCGACCTGCTCATGGGCTACGACTCGTTCACCATCACGTCCCTGCTGCACATCGAGGACCTGGGTTTCTGCGGCAAGGGCGAGGGCGGCCCGTTCGTCGAGGACGGCAAGCTCGGCCCCGGCGGCTCGCTGCCGATGAACACCAACGGCGGCGGGCTGTCCTACACCCACCCGGGCATGTACGGGATGTTCCTCCTGGTCGAGGCGTCCCGCCAACTGCGGGGCGAGACCGGCCAGCGCCAGCTGGCCAAGCACGACGTCGCCATCGCCCACGGCTCGGGCGGGGTGCTGTCGACGATGGGCACGATCGTGCTCGGGACGGAGGCCACGCTGTGACCACCCGGATCGCACCCCCGGTGAGCGAGGCCAGCGCCCCGTTCTGGGACGCGAGCCGCGAGCAGCGGCTCGTGCTGCCGTGGAGCGAGGCCCGGGGCGGCTGGCTGTGGTATCCCCGCGAGGTCGACCCGGACCACCCGGACTCGGCGATCGAGTGGCGGGAGGCCTCGGGCAAGGGCGTCGTCTACGCCGTCAGCGTCATGCACCGGCCGGGGCCGGGCCGCGACGAGGCCGACGGCCCCTACGCCGTGGCGTTGATCGAGTTGGCCGAGGGCGTGCGGATGATGTCCAACGTCGTCGGCTGCCCGCCGGAGGACGTGACGGTCGGGATGCCCGTCCGGCTGGTGTGGGAGCCTCTGGCCGACGGGCGGCACATACCGCAGTTCACGCCGGCCTGAGCCGGCCCGCAGGGGATCCAGGGGGGACTCCGCCGATGTCGACCACCGACAGCGACACGCGCTACGACGAGGCCGCCAAGGTCGGGATGACCGCGGCGCACTGGGCGGAGGTCCAGCCCGACGCCCCGGCGATCGTGTCGCCGCTGGGCGACCGCAGCTTCGCCGAGCTCAACGCCAACGCCAACCGCCTGGCCCGGGTGCTGCGGTCCCGGGGGTTGGGGCCGGGGGACGCGGTGGCGTTCATGGTCACCAACCGGCCGGAGTTCGCCGAGATCGTGGCCGCGTGCGCCCGGTCCGGCCTGCGCTTCACGCCGATCAACTGGCACCTGAGGGCCGACGAGGCCGCCTACATCGTCGGCGACTGCGAGGCGAAGGCGTTCGTGGCCGACGCCCGGCTGGCCGGCGTGGCGACGGGTGCCGCCGCCGGGGCGCCGTCCGCCGCGGTCCGTCTGGCGGTGGGTGGGCCGATCGAGGGGTTCGACGACTACGCCACGGTCGTCGGGGCGGAGTCGGGGGACGACATCGACGACCCGGTGCTGGGCAGCCAGATGCTGTACACGTCCGGCACGACCGGGCGGCCGAAGGGCGTGCACCGCTCGGAGACGCCGCCCACGTCCGGCCTGGCCCGGCTGTTCGGTTACATCCCCGGCGAGACCATGCACCTGTGCACGGGCCCCCTGTACCACGCCGCGCCGCTGGCGTTCTCGCTCCTGGGGCCGCTCAGCGGCGGGGTCGGGGTGGTGCTGATGGACGGCTGGTCGCCGTCCGAGACCCTGCGGCTGATCGGCGAGCACCGCGTCACCCACACCCACCTGGTCCCCACGATGTTCCACCGGCTGCTCGGGTTGCCCGAGGCCGAGCGGGAGGCGGCCGACGTGTCGTCGCTGCGCCTGGTGATCCACGGGGCGGCGCCCTGCCCGGTGTCGGTCAAGCAGGCGATGATCGAGTGGTGGGGCCCGGTGCTGCTCGAGTACTACGCGGCGACCGAGGGCGTCGGCACGTTCGTGCTCAGCCACGACTGGCTGGCCCGGCCGGGCACGGTGGGCAAGCCGGCGACGGCCGACCACATCCGCATCCTCGACCCCGTGTCCGGCGAGGACATGCCGACCGGCGAGGTCGGCACGGTGTACCTGAAGGCCCCGGCGGCCGGCCGGTTCGACTACTTCGGCGACCCGGGCAAGACCGCCAGCAGCTACCGCGGCGACTACTACACGATGGGCGACGTCGGCTACCTCGACGAGGACGGCTGGCTGTACCTCACCGACCGCAGCGCCGACCTGATCATCTCGGGCGGGGTCAACGTGTACCCGGCCGAGGTCGAGGCCGAGCTGCTCGGCCATCCCGCGGTCGGCGACGCCGCGGTCATCGGCGTCCCGGACGACGAGTGGGGCGAGCTGGTGGTGGCGGTGGTCGAGCTGCGCGACGGCGCGGTGGCGGGCCCCGACCTGGCCGACGAGCTGATCGCCTACTGCCGGGACCGGCTGGCCCGGTTCAAGTGCCCGCGGCGGGTCGACTTCACCGACCAGCTGCCCCGCACCGACAGCGGCAAGCTCTACAAGCGCCGCCTGCGGGACGAGTACCGCGCCCGCGCCGCCGGGGGCTGACGGGGGCGCTGATCCCCGGCGGTCGAGCCCTGGCAATCTGGGGGGATGGGTGACACCACGGCGGTACGGTCCCCGGCGGAGGTCAGGAGCGCGGTCGAGTCCGCGCTCGGCCTGATCTCCGATCGGGCGGACGAGATCGAGCGCGAGCGGCGCATCGCCGACGACGTCGTGGCGGCGCTGCGGGCGTCGGGCATGAACCGCCTGGCGATGCCGGCGGGGCTGGGCGGCATGGAGGCCCCGGTCGCCGATGTGGTCGAGCTGATCGAGCGGATCGCCGCGGTCGACGCCAGCACGGCCTGGTGCGCGGTCATCGCGGGCGGCAGCAACCTGTTCGCCGGTTATGTCGGCGAGGCGGCGGCCCGCGAGGTGTTCCGCGACCCGGACCAGGGCAACGCCACGATGTTCGCCCCCAACGGGACGGCGGTCGGGTCGCGGCTGACGGGCCGGTGGCCGTTCGCCAGCAACGTGCTCCACAGCGCCTGGATCGGCGTCGGCGCGTTCGTGCGGCCCGACGGCGGCGGCGAGCCCGACCCGGTCCCCCGGGTCTGCTTCGTCCCGGTGCCGGACCTGACGATCGAGGACACGTGGGACGCGATGGGCCTGCGGGGCACGGGCAGCCACCACGTGTCGGCGGCCGAGGTCCCGATCGACCTGGACCGCTCCTGCACCTTCGCCGACCGCCCGTGGCCGGAGGGCGTGCTGTGGCGGGTCCCGATCTATTGCGCCCTGCTGCCGACGCTGGCGGCGGTCCCGCTGGGCATAGCCCGGGGCGCGCTCGACGAGGTCGCCCGCCAGACCAGGGAGGGCCGGGAGGCGAGGCGGGGCCAGGTCAGCGACGACCCGACGGCCCTGGCCGAGCTGGCGGCGGCGGACACGCGGCTGGAGGCGGCGAGGGCAGGCCTGCGGGCGGTGGTGGGGGAGACCCACGCCCTGGCGGAACGGGGCGACCCGGTCGACCGCCGGCTGCAGGCCCGCACGTACCTCCAGTGCCTGCTGGCGTCGGACGTGGGCGTGGAGGTCACGGCGGCGGCCCACGCGATCGGCGGCGGTGCGGCGGCGTACGCGTCGAGCCCGCTGTCGAGGTCGCTGCGCGACGTGCAGACGGCCCGCCAGCACCTGCTGTTCTCGCCCAAGCACCGGGTGCCGCTGGGCAGGATCGTGGCGGGCGTCGACGTGGCGTACCCGCCCTTCGTCACATGATCCCGCCCGGGGCCCCGGACGACGAGCGCAGCCGCACGGCCCCGGCGGTCTGCGCGAGGCCGGGGGGTGGCGGCATCGTGCTGGCCTGGACGGACCAGAACCACCACATCGTGGTGGCGATGTCCGCGGGAACAGCCTGGCTCCAGCCGATCAGGCTGGACGAGCGCAGCTGGACCCCGCCGGCGGTCTGCGCCCACGGCGAGCAGGTGGTGGTCGCGTGGACGGGAGGCGACGACCGCATCAACCTCCTCGGCCTGCAAACCGACACCGCCCGGATCCCCGACCCCAGGATCCTCGACGAGACGAGCGGCCACGCCCCGACGATCTGCTCGACGGAGGCCGGGCTGGTCCTGGCGTGGACGGGCACGGACCGAAGGCTGAACGTCCGCACACTCACCGACTGGTGAGGTGAGGTGAGGTGAGGGGTGAGGTCGGCGGGCGACACGCTTGTCACGCCATTATACGGCGTGTCTCATAGGTATTTTTCGATATCTCTTGAATGTAGTGGGGCCGATGCGTAGCGTGCGCCGGTGGTGGAGGATCTCGACCCCGACGACGTCAGGCAGGCGCAACGCCGCGAGTTCCGCCAGATGTTCGGTCTGGTAGTCCTGTTCACCCTCCTCGCCGCCGGCGGCTGGTGGGTGTGGGGCAAGGTCACCCAGGCCGACGACAACTCCCGCTCGGCTGCGTCGGCGACCACGACGGCGCCGGCCGATGTAGAGGCGGAGGTCGAGGCGGCATATCGGGCGTAATCGCGATGCAGGTCCGCCTCGGCATGGCCCCTGATCCTGATGATCCCGAGATCCCCAACGAGCGACCGGCGCGTCGCTGGACCGCGCTCAAGGCCGTGCATGGCCGACTACGTCGGCCACGTGGCGAGGTCGTCCGGTACGGGCCGGCGAGGTCGCAGACGATCCTGTCGATCGAGGTCACGGGCGACCGGGCGACCGTCCGGGCATGCTTCGTCGACGAGTCCGGCGTGCTACGACGCCATGACCGGGGCCGAGTCGAGCCGATGCACATCGGCACGATCGATCGACACCAGCGTCGCTCGAGCGCACGAGCGGGCGTGTGGCGGGTCAGCCTGCCGAAGCCGCCGGGGCCCGACGAGCAGTGGGAGGGGGTGACCACGTGCGCGAGCGATGATCACGCGCTGTCGCCGGTCGCGGCGGTCGGCATCTGTCTGCGCTGTGAGCCGCCCACGGCGGCGCGCGGCGTCGACAAACCGCGGCTCCCGCCGGTGGAGCTGCACCTCGCCCTCCTGTGCCGTGACCCGAGACGACACCCGGACACGCTGGACGGTGCAGCCGCGAGTGCGGGGTCGGTGTCGGCGGGGTCGCCGGAGCCGAGTGCGGAGTCGTCGCCGGCGGTGGTGGGTGCGCTGTGTGGCGTTGCAGCAGCGCGGGCGGCGAGTTCCTCGGCGAGTCGAGCCACCTGGGCGACGGTCAGATGGCGGTGCGGTCCCAGATCCGCCCGAGCGCCCGGGTGGCGGGCCAGATGTACGCGCCGTACTGCCAGCGCAGCGACGGCCGCCCACACCTGGACCCTGCGCGAACCCCTCCAGGTCTTCACCCCCACCCCGCGGGCCCGGCCCCGGCCCCGCCCCCGCCGAGGTCCTCGCCGCCCAGGCCGCCGCCCAGATCGCGCTGCCCGCCCCCACCCCGGCCACCGCGCCGCCCCGCGACATCGTCGGCCTGGTCGGCATCGCCACCTGGCTGTGGGTCGACCCCGCCGCCTGGGTCCCGCTGTCGGCCAGCGCCAGGCCGGCGCCGTGTCCGTGACCGCGACCGCGACACCCGTGCGCACCGTGTGGGACCTGGGCGAAGGCCACGGCAAACACCCGGTCACCTGCAACGGGCCGGGCAAGCCCTACCTGTTCGCGGTCCCCGACGACCAGCAACAGACCGGGTGCTCCTACGTGTTCCAGTGGGCCTCCGATGACCACCGCCACGACACCCACGGCGAAGACCCCGACGACCTCTACCACGCCCGCGGCCAGCATCGTGTGGGCCGTCACCTGGACCGCCACCACCGGCGAGACCGGCGCCCTGGCCGACATGACCACCACCACCGCCTTCGACCTCACCATCGGCGAGATCCAGGCCGTCGTCTGCTACGACACCCCCCTCGGACAGTGCAACCCCACCACCACCGTCGGCTGAGCCGGGCCGGCGCGTTCTGTCCCCCGAAACGGTCGCCATAGCGACCAGTTCCGCGTACAAAACGCGCTCGGCGACACGCCTGTCACGCCCATGCCCGCCGCAGGCGGCGGCGGTGGGAGGAATTCGACCCCCAGGACGATCGATGACGAAATTGTCACCCAAATGTGGCCGGGCACTGTGAGTGAATCGCCCCGCGGCGTTGCTGGACATCGGTCACGCATCGCGCGTCCGCGGGACGTATGTTCCGCCTGTCTTGACTCCCGTTCAAGCCGTCCTTGCCGCCGTGTAAATTGCCTCTGCCGCCGTCGACCCGCTGGGGGAAGAACGTGACCGCATACGGAGCCAACGATCGCTTCTGGACGAGCCACCTCGTCCCGCCGGGCACGCCGTGCCCGCCACCGGCGCGCCCGACACCGATCCATCCACCTCCACCTCCACCTCCACCTCCACCTCCACCTCCTCCACCTCCTCGACCGCCGTGCCCGGCGCCCTGCGGGTCGCGGCCCTGGCCTCCCTGGCCGCCGGGGCGATCCATGCCACGGCGGCCGGCTCGCACGGCGAGCTGCGCACCGTCGCCATCGTCTTCGCCGTCACCGCCGCCGCCCAGCTCGGCTGGGGGGCGCTCGCCCTCGTGCGTTCGAGCTGGTGGGTGAGCCTCGCTGGCGTCGCCGTCAACGGCGCCGCCCTCGGCGGCTGGATCATGGCCAAGACCAGCGGCATCAGCTTCATCACGGGCATGGAGACCGCCGAGAGCCCCGAGGTGGCCGACACGCTGTGCGCCGCCCTCGCGGCCGTCGCCGTGCTCGGCGCCCTGGTCGCCCTGGCCCGGCGCTCGAACTGGGCGATGCGCCCCCGCCCGGCGCTGGTCGGCGTGGCCGGCATCGCCGCGCTGGCGGTCATGGTGCCCGGCATGGTCGCCACCAGCGGCCACAGCCACGCGGGGCGGGCACGCCGACGACGGCCACGACATGGCCAGCATGGACGGACACGAGCACGCCGCCGCCCCCGTGCCGCCCAAGCCCTATGACGGCACCCTGCCGGTCGACCTCGGCGGCGTGCCGGGCGTGACGGCCGAGCAGCAAGCCGAGGCGGAGCACCTGGTCACCCTCTCGATCAAGGAGCTGCCGCAGTTCGCCGACCCGGCCGTGGCCGAGGAGCGGGGCTGGCATGCGATCGGTGACGAGGTCACCGGGTTCGCCCACAAGATCAACTGGCCGCTGATCGACGACGACACGATCCTCGACCCCAACGCGCCTGAGTCGCTCGTCTACCAGGTCATGCCCGACGGGACGCAGAAGCTCGTGGCGGCCATGTTCATCCTGCCCCGGGATGTCACGATCGAGGAGGCCCCCGACTTCGGCGGCGGGCTCGTCCAATTCCACGCGCACACCAACCTCTGCTACGGCGGACAGCCCAACTTCCTGAGGATCCGGGCGGTCGTCGAGTTCCCGGGTGAGTGCCCGCCGGGCACCTTCCGCGACCACGTGTCGCCGATGATCCACGTCTGGATCACTCCGCAGGAGTGCGGACCGTTCGCGGCGCTCGAGGGCGAGGGCGGCGGCGTGATCCCCGCCGGCCAGGAGCGGTTGTGCGACCACGCCCACGGGACGGGGTGATATTTCATGTCCTGTCGATGTGATTCGAGATATGTTGACCGAGCCACGAAACGCGCGTAATGTAGTGCTAGTGGCTCTGAGAGAAGTGGCCACCCAACTGAGTTAGTCGCGACGAGCCCACCGGCTTCCACGTTGTGTGCGTGCCGCCCAGCGTGCGCCCCTTGACCTGTCGCGCGATTGGCTTAGGTAGCCCACCCACTCGCGCTAGCTCTGACCGCGCGCGTGTGGGCGCCGGACAACTTGCTGGGGACATGACCGCCGTCGCGACGGCGGCCGTCGTCACCGGCCATAACGCCTTCTGGGGGAGACAGTGCGCCGGGTACCGATTCGAACAAAGCTGGCTGTTGCGCTGAGCGTGCCCCTGCTGGCTCTCGCGTTGACGACGGGCCTGGAGGTCGTGAACCTCGACGACCAGGTCGAGGAGATCAAGCACCAGACCGCGCTCGCCCGCGTGGCCGTGGGCCCGAGCGGGCTCATCACGCACCTGCAGGACGAGCGCAGCTACGCGGCGGTCAAGTCGGTCGGCTCCGACCAGCTCGGCGTCGTGGTCCCGGTCATCGGCTACAACCGCACCCGCCGGCTCACCGACCGGGCGATCACGAGTGTCCGGGCCGCGATCGAGGCGAAGGGGCCGGCCGTGACCGCCGCCTACCAGCCGGCGCTCGACGGGCTCGACGCCCTCGACCAGCTGCGCGCCGACATCGACAACAACCGGCGCACCGAGCCCACGTACGGCACCAACGACAACGGCCTGATGCAGGACGACCTCTACCTCCGCTACACGCAGATCCTGCGGCCGTTCTTCGACGCCACCGACAAGGTCATCCTCACGATCGACGACGACCGCCTGCGGCGCGGCGCCGAGCAGGTCATCGACACGTCGCGGCTGATCGAGCTGTTCCGTGACAGCGGCAAGACGATGGCGGTCCTCCTGCCCCGGTCCGAGAACCGGATCACCACGCCCGACGACATGCGCGAGATCGTGTCCCGCAAGCTGATGTGGGATCAGCTGGTCTTCGACCTGAGGAACGCGCAGGCGCCGTACGACACGGTGGTCGACCAATTGTTCCCGGTCGATTTCGTCGACGATTTCACCACGCTTTTCGAGCGGGTCGGATCCGGCGAAGAGGTGACCGCCATGGAGCCGATCACCGCTCTCGGCACCGTCAACCACGGGGGATTGCGTGAGTTCCGCATCGGCATGTCCGACAGGACGACCGAGGTCGCCGACTCGGTGCGGGCCGACGCCGAGCGGCGCGAGCGGCTGTTCGTCTTCCTTGCGATCGCGGCACTGGTCGCCGCGCTCGGCCTCACCTGGCTCGTGTCCCGGTCGATCACCCGACCGCTGCGGTCGCTGACCGCTCAGGCCAAGGCGATGGCCGAGGACCTCTTGCCGGCGGCGGTGCACAACGTCCTCCAGACCCCGCTGGGCGAGAACGTCACGGTGCCGCGGCTCGCCCCCGTCTCGGTCAAGACCCGGGACGAGGTGCTCGACGTCTCCGCCGCGCTCAACACCGTGCAGGCGACGGCGATCGACCTGGCCGTCGAGCAGGCGGTCCTGCGGCGCAACATCGCCGACAGCTTCGTCAACCTCGGGCGGCGCAACCAGAACCTCCTGATGCGTCAGCTCGACCTGATCACCCGCCTGGAGAACAACGAGGTCGACGCCGACGCCCTGGCCAACCTGTTCCGGCTCGACCACCTCGCCACCCGCATGCGGCGCAACGCCGAGTCGCTCCTCGTGCTCGCCGGCGTCGAGCCGCCCCGGCAGTGGGCCCGGCCCGTCAGCGTGATGGACGTGGTGCGGGCGGCGCTCAGCGAGGTCGAGGACTACCAGCGGGTGGCGGTCCGCGACCTGCAGGCTTCGATGATCGTGGGCGCGGCGGCCGCCGACCTGGCCCACCTGCTGGCCGAGCTGATCGAGAACGGCCTCGCCTTCTCGCCGGTCCACACGCCGGTGGAGGTGCGGGGCCGGTTCCAGATCGACGGCCACTACGTCCTGGCGATCATCGACAAGGGCATCGGCATGCCCCCCGACGTGGTCGACGTCTCCAACCGCCGGTTGGCCGGGCTGGAGAGCTTCACGGTGGCGCCGTCCAAGTACCTGGGCCACTACGTCGCCGGCAACCTGGCGGCGCGCCACGGCATCGGCGTGCAGGTGATCCAGAGCTCCCGCGCCAACGGCACGACGCTCACGGTCGACCTGCCACCGCAGCTCCTGGCCCCGACGGCCCCGCCGCTGGCCGAGGCGCCGGCGCGGCCGGGGGTGGCGCCGGCGTGGGACGGGGCACCGGAGGGGCTCCCGCAGCAGGGCGGCATCGGCCCCGGCGCCTACACGCCCGTCGGCAGCGATCCCGGCGGCGGCAGCGGCCCCGGCGGCATCGGCCCCGGCCCCGGCGGCTACGGCCTTGGCCCCGGCGGCTACGGCCCCGGCGGCCCCGGCCCGGGCGGCGGCGGCTCCGGCCCGGGCGGCGGCGGCTCCGGTCCGGGCGGTGGTTACAGCCCCGGCGGTGGCTTCGGCCCGGGCGGGGGCAACGACCCCGACGGGGTGGGAGTCGGCGCCAACAGAAACGGCGGCGACCAGGGCGACCCGGCACCGGCCCGGGTTCCGAGCCGGCCCTCCTGGTGGGGGGCGACCGCCGAACCGACCGAGTACACGCCCGACAACGGGGCCTACGGCCGCCGCCGCTGACCCGCCGGATCAGGTCAGGTCGGGAAGGATCAGGTACGGCTCGACCAGCACCCGGACGGCCCGTTCCAGCTCGGCCGTCACGGTGGCGAAGTCGCTGCGGCCGTTGGCCCACGCCACCAGCGTCGAATACCAGACGTGGCCCAGCACGGCCAGGATGTCCGCCCGGACCGCCGGGTCGAGGTCGCCGAGGATGCCCTCGGCCATCGACGCGATCTGGCGCTGGACCTCGTGCGCGCTCTCCTGGACCCCCACGTCCGCGGACGACAGCGCCCGCACCAGCGCGGCGCTCAGCTTCGGCTGCCGGGACATCGCCCGGCACGCCCGGCCGAGCACGTCGACCAGCTGGTCCGCCGCCGTCTCGCCCCGCGGCGGCGACTGGGCGACCCGGGACTGGAGCTTGGCCGTCCACTCGGTCATCGCCGCCGCCAGCAGGTGGTCCTTGGACGAGAAGTAGCGGTAGATCGTCGCCAGCGACACGTTGGCGCTGGCCGAGACATCCCGCATCTGGACGGCCTCGTAGCCCCGCTCCGCCCCCAGCTCGAAGGCGGCGTCGATGATCCGCCGCCGCCGCTCCCGCTGCTCGGCCGACGGGGACGGGGCACGGTGGCGGGGCCGGGGAGACCGTCGTCATCCGGGGACCAGCCGCACCGGCAGGTGCTTGATCCCGCCGATGAAGTTCGAGCGCAGCCGGTCGGGCTCGCCCAGCGCCTCCAGCCGGGGCACCCGGGCCGCCAGCTCCTCGAACAGCAGCCGGATCTCCAGCCTCGCCAGCTGGGCGCCCAGGCAGAAGTGGGGCCCGCCGCCGCCGAAGGCGATGTGCGGGTTGGGGTGCCGGGTGATGTCGAACCGGAACGGGTCCTCCCACACGCTCTCGTCCCGGTTGGCCGAGATGTACCAGAGGCTGATCTTCTCGCCGGCCCGGATCGTCTGCCCGCCGAGCGTCACGTCCTTGGTCGCGTTGCGCCGGAAGAACAGGACCGGCGACGCCCACCGCAGGATCTCCTCCACCGCGTCGGCGATGCGCGCCTGCGGGTCCTCGACCAGGAGGGCCCACTGGTCCGGGTTCTCGAGGAAGGCGTTCATCCCGTGCGCGATGGCGTTGCGGGTCGTCTCGTTCCCGGCCACCGACAGCAGCATGAAGAACAGGTTGAAGTCCATCTCCGACAGCCGGTCGCCGTCGACCTCGGCCGCCAGCAGCGTGCTGACGATGTCCGCCTGGGGCTCGGCCCGCCGTTGCTCGGCCAGCGCCTGGGCGTACATGAACATCTCGACCTGGGCTTCCATCACGTGCTCGTCGCTGACCTGGTACTCCGGGTCCTCCGAGCCGACCATGCGGTTCGACCAGTCGAACAGCTTGTGCCGGTCATCCTGGGGCACGCCGAGCAGCTCGGCGATGACCTCCAGCGGCAGCTCGGCGGCGACGTCGACGACGAAGTCGCAGTCCGCCTTGGCGATCGCCGCCTCGACGATCCCGACGGTCAGCTCCCGGACGTGTGGCTCCAGCGCCGCGATCATCCGCGGCGTGAACCCCCGGTTCACCAGCTTGCGGTAGCGGGTGTGGCCCGGCGGGTCCATGAACAGCATCATGTTGCCGGCCATCTCGGTCCCCGGGAAGGGCGCCGTCGGTCCCTCCAGCGTGACGACGCCCCCCAGCTCCTGGGAGGACGAGAAGGCGGCGGCGTCCCGGTTGGCGGCGACGATGTCGTCGTACCGGGTGATCACCCAGAACCCGGCGCCGTCCGGCTCGTCGTGGTGGAACACCGGGGCGTTGGCCCGCAGCCAGGTGAACCACTCGTGCGGGATGCCCTGCGTGAACCGGTCGCGGTCGAGCAGGTCGATCTGGGCCACATCCACGGTCTCGCTCCCCCTGGTCGATTCGAGGCCGAAGTAGAACACATTCTCGTTCGCGATCAAAGGCCGTCGAACGCCGCCGCGTACCGGAACGGGCCCCGGAGTCCCGGGTCGTAGGCGGCCAGCGGCACGACCTGGAAGTACTCGCCCCAGGCAGGATCGGGCGCCTCGACCCGGAGGTCGCCGGCCGGGACGAACCCGAAGCGCCCGTAGTACGCGGGGCTGCCGAGCAGCGCCACGAGCGGCTCGTCGAGCGCGTCGGCCGCACCGAGCACGGCGCGCACGAGCGCCTGCCCGACCCCCCGTCCCTGCAGGCCGGGGTCGACCCCCAACGGCCCCAACCCCAGCGCCGCCCGCTCGCCGACCCACCCCCGGGAGCACACGACGTGCCCGACCACCACGCCGTCGACCTCGCCGACCAGCGACAGCCGGGGCAGCCATCCCTCACCGGCCCGGAGGTCGTCGACCAGCCGGACCTCGACCGGCTCGACCTCGGGCGCACCGGCTCGACCTCGGGCGCCTCGGGCGCCGCGGGCCGCCGGAACGCCGCCCGCACGACCGCCGCGATCGCCGGTTCGTCACCGGCTCTCTCTGGCCTGATCAGCAACACCCACGGATCGCCCGGCATCATTCCACGATGGCGTGGACGTGCCCCGACTGTCACCGGGTTTTCCTCCGTGCCGGGCAGTCGCACGAGTGTTCCCCCGCGATGAGCCTGGACGACTACCTGGCGACCGCGCCGCCGCACGAGGGTCCGGTGGTGGAGGCGGTGCTGGCCCACGTCCGGTCGCTCGGGCCGGTGCACATCGAGCCCGTGTCGGTCGGCGTGTTCCTCAAGCGGGGCCAGAGCTTCGCCGAGCTCCGCCCCAAGGTGCGGTGGGAGGCGCTCGCGTTCAAGATGCCCCGACCGATCGACAGCGCCCGGATCGCCCGCAAGCCCTGGGGCCCGTGGTACGTCGTCAACCTGCACACCCCCGCCGACTTCGACGACGTCGTGCGCGACTGGCTGACCGAGGCCTACCTGGCCTGCCCCGAGTGATCCTCCGCCAGCAGGTACGGCTCGATCTCCGCCAGCAGCTGGCCCCGCCCGCGGGCGCCCACCAGACGCAGGACGGGCTCGCCGTCCCGGAACAGCAGCAGCGTCGGCATGCTCATCACGCCGTAGCGGAGCGCCAGACCCGGGTTCTCGTCCACGTCGCAGCGGACGACCGCCAACCGGTCCCCGTGGATGGCGGCCATCTCCTCCAGCACCGGCTCGACCAGCTTGCACGGGCCGCACCACTGGGCCCAGAAGTCGACCAGCAGCGGCGCCGTCCCGGCCGCCAGGATCTCATCGAAGCTCGCCTCGCTCACCGACGCCAGCATCACCGTGTCCTCCCGATCGTGAAGCTCCCGCACCCGGCCGACCCCGCCTCGCACGTCCGCAGCAACTCGCGCAGGCGCCGGGCCTGGTCGCTCAGCGCCGCGATCCGGCTCTCGACCTCGGCCAGCTTGTCTCGGGCCGCACTCAGCACCTCGGGTGTCGATCCGGTGGCGCCCTCGCCGAGCAACCCGGCGATCTCGGCCAGCGTGAACCCAGTGCCTTCGCCCGGCGGATCAGGGCCAGCCTCTCCCGGTCGCACGGCGAGTACTGGCGGTAGCCGCTGGCCGTCCGGGGCGGCTCGGGCAGCAGGCCCCGCCGCTCGTAGTAGCGGATCGTCTCGGGGTTCACGCCGGCCTCGCGGGCCAGGCCCCCTAGGGTCAGGGCGTCCACGCCACCGACGGTACGCCCTGTACCCAGGAACGGGGTCAAGTGGCCCGCGCTACACGGGGCAGGTGATGGTGATCGCCGTGATCGTCCCGCCCGCCGCCGGGGTCGGGCACAGGAACTGCGAGTACCGCGTGTCGTTGTCCATGAACCGCTTCATCCACGACAGGGTGTAGCGGGCCTGGATCGGGTTGAACCTCGTGCCGAGGAAGTGGTCCTCGTTGGCCACCTGGACGTTGCCCTTCTCGGTGGTCGCCGGGATCTGGCCGAAGAACACGTTGGTGTTCGACCCGGGCGGGGCGATGAAGTCGTTGGTCGCCCCGATCATCAGCGTGGGCACCCGCACGTTGGCGAAGCTGACGAAGAGGTCCCACGGCTGCAGCGGGACGGTGGCCTTGAGGTTGGGGTTGTTCTGCACCGCCTCCAGCGAGCCGCCGCCGCCCATCGAATGGCCCATCACCCCCAGGCGGGTCGTGTCGATGCGGGCCCGCACCGCCGCCGGCGCGTTGGCCGACGTCAGGAAGTTGAGCGCCGCCTGCATCTGCGCCGCCCGGGCGTTGGGGAAGTCGAAGACCGTCGTCGTCTCCAGCGTGAAGACGATGAACCCGTTGGACGCCAGGAACGGCCCGGTCCAGCTGATCGCCGCCTGACCCTCGGTGAACCCGGGCGTGACGGCGATCGCGCCGAACCGGCCCTGGCTCGTGTCGGTCGGGTAGTACACCGTGCCGAGGTTGAACCCCGGCCCCGAGCCGGCGGGCACGTTGACCTGGGCGATGGCGAACGACCCCCGCTGCGCCTGGACGCTCGCCGCCGTGGGCGCCGGGCCCCGCTGGAACGGGTTGGCCTGGGCGCCGGACGGCGGCGCCGTGACCAGCCCGGCGACGGCCAGCGTCACGGCGGCCACGAGGCCGAGCGCGCTGCGCTTCCGTGCTGTCCTCATGTCGATCCCCCTCATATTGACGTGACTAGCTTCGAGTCGCGCGATTATTCACCCCTCCGTCAATAGAGGCAAGGCCGGACAGGAAGACGAGAACGCGTTCTACATAGACTGCGGCCATGACCTCCGTCGCCCCGCCGTCCGCAGCCAGCGACCGGTACACGATCATCTCGGCCGACTGCCACGCCGGCGGCAGCCACAAGCAGTACCGCGAGTACCTCGAGCCGCGATTCCTCGACGACTTCGACGCCTGGCGGGAGCGCTACCGCAACCCGTTCCGTGACCTCGGCGACACCCGGCGCTACCGCAACTGGGACAACGAGATGCGCAACGGCCAGCAGGAGGCCGACGGCATCGTCGGCGAGGTCGTGTTCCCCAACACCGTGCCGCCGTTCTTCCCCAACTTCGTGCTGTTCGCCGCGCCGCCCAAGCCCGAGGACTACGAGCACCGGCTCGCCGGCATCCGGGCCCACAACCGCTGGCTGGTCGACTGGTGCAACGAGTTCCCCGAGCGGCGCGCCGGCATCGGCCAGATCTTCGTCAACGACATCGACGACGCCATCGAGGACGTCCGCTTCATCAAGGAGCACGCCCTGCGGGGCGGACTCCTCCTGCCCAACGTCGCTCCCGACGTGAGCTGGGTGAAGCCGCTCTACGACCCCGCCTACGACCGGCTGTGGGAGGTCATCCAGGACCTCGAGGTGCCGATCAACGTGCACGGCGGCACCGGCGTGCCCGACTACGGCCCCTACCCCGTGTCGATGCTGCTCTACATCAACGAGGTGCCGTTCTACTCGCAGCGCCCGCTGGTGCAGTTCATTCTGTCCGGCGTCTTCGAGCGCTTCCCCCGTCTGCGCTTCGTCGTGACCGAGAGCGGCTGCTCCTGGGTCCCCGGGCTGCTCGACCGGCTCGACAGGGTGCTGGCCCGCATCCGGGACACCGGCGCCACCGGCGAGATCCGCTACGGCGCCGAGCACGTGCTGCCCCACTCGGCGACGGACTACTTCAAGCGCAACGTGTGGATGGGCGTCAGCCAGCCCGGCCCCGCCGACGCCGCCGCCCGCCACAAGATCGGGCTCGACCGCTTCATGTGGGGCAGCGACTACCCCCACGACGAGGGCACCGCGCCCTTCACCCGCGAGCACCTCCGGGCGCTGTTCCACGACACCGACCCCGGCGAGCTTCAGCGGCTGCTGGGCGGGAACGCCGCCGAGCTGTACGGGTTCGACCTGGCGGCCCTGGCCCCGCTGGCGGCCAAGGTCGGCCCGACCGTGGGCGAGATCGCCGAGCCGCTGACCGAGCTGCCGCCCGAGCCCAACGAGGCGCTGCTCAACTCGGTCGGCGAGTGGCTGTGAGAGGCGGGGCCACCGACGGGGCGACCAACGCGGCCGGCGAGCCGATGGTCCTGGTCGACGAGCCGGCCCCGGCGGTCCGGCGCCTGACGCTGAACCGCCCCGAGAAGCGCAATGCCCTGCACAACCCGCTGCGGGGCGCACTGTTCGACGCGCTGCACGCGGCCGACCGCGACGACGCGGTGCGGGTCACGATCATCCGGGGCGCCGGCACCTGCTTCTCCGCCGGCTACGACCTCGGCGGCGGCAACGAGGGGACCGAGCTGCCGTTCTTCACCGCGGCCGGCGAGGGCCAGTGGCCCCGCCACGTGACCGAGGGCTGGATGTCGATCTGGGACCTGGCCAAGCCGGTCGATCGCCCAGGTCCACGGCTACTGCCTGGCCGGCGGGTCGGAGCTGGCCACCGGCTGCGACCTCGTCTACGTGGCCGACGACGCCAAGATCGGCTACCCGGCGGTGCGCTTCGGCGTGCCGGACATGCAGTTCCACGCCTGGTTCATGGGCATGCGCACGGCGATGGAGATGATGATCACCGGCGACTCGATCTCGGGCGCCGAGGCCGCCCGGCTCGGGTGGGCCAACCGGGCGTTCCCCGCCGAGGACCTCGACGCGGCCGTGCTGGCCGTCGCCGAGCGGGTGGCCAAGGTGCCGCCCGACATCGTCCAGCTCAACAAGCGCACCGTGCACCGGGCCATGGACGTGATGGGCCTGCGGGCGGCGATCCGGGCCGGGACCGAGCTGTGCTCGCTGGCCATCCACCAGCCGAGCTTCCGGGCGTTCATCGCCGAGGCGCAGGACAAGGGCCTGGTCGCGGCCCTCACCGAGCGGGACGAGCCGTTCGGCGACTACCGCACCGCCCCCGACTGACGCGTTTCTACGCGGAATCAGTCGCCAGGGCGACCGATTCCCGCGTAGAAAACGTGGTTGTCTCGCCTGCTGATCGTCCACCACACGCCGAGCCCGGCGCTGCACTCGCTGTTCGAGGCGGCCCGGGCCGGGGCGACCGACCCGCAGATCGAGGGCGTCGAGGTCGTGGCCCGGCCCGCGCTCGGCGCCACCGCGGTCGACGTGCTGGAGGCCGACGGCTACGTGCTGGGGACCCCGGCCAACCTCGGGTACATGTCCGGGGCGCTCAAGCACTTCTTCGACACGATCTACTACCCGTGCCTGGACGCCACCGTGGGTCGGCCCTACGGCGTGTACGTCCACGGCAACGACGACACGACCGGCGCCATCGCCGCCCTCGACCGCATCGTCACCGGGCTGCGGTGGAAGGCGGCCCAGCCCCCGCTGTCGATCGTCGGGACACCGACCCGCGCCGATCTCGACGCCTGCTGGGAGCTGGGCGCGGCGGTCAGCGCCGGACTGGCCCTGGACGGCTGATCCGCAGCACCGCGCACGGCACCGCCGGGCGGGGCGAGAACGCCGACCGCGGCACGCCCGGCCCGACGGCCAGCCGGTAGTCCCGGGTCCAGCGTCCCGCGCCGGGCGCCCGGCCGGCGGCCCAGCGCTGCGCCGCCGCCCGCTGGAGCACGAGATCGGCCGACACCAGCCGCGAACCCGGCGCCAGCAGGCGGGCCAGGATTGCGGTCGTGGCCGCGAACGGCGGGCTCGCGACCACCCGGAACGGCCGTCGCGGCAGGCGCAGGTCGGCTGCGTTGGCGCGGACGACCGTCACGTCCGCGCCGGCGAACCGGCGCCGGAGCGCGGCGGCCCGGCCCGGGTGCAGCTCGACCGCCACGACCCGGGCGCCGGCGGCCACGAGCGGCGCGGTGAGCGCGCCCGTGCCGGCGCCGATGTCGAGGACGAGGTCGCCCGGGGCGACGGAGGCGTCAGCGACCAGCCGGTCGGCCCATGCGGGCGCGAGCCGGTGCCAGCCCCACGGGTCGGGCCGGTGCCCGACCACGGAGCACCATCACCGTGATCATGGACGGGAGCCTAGG
Source organism: uncultured Acidimicrobiales bacterium (assembly GCA_963830865.1). Lineage (GTDB taxonomy): Bacteria > Actinomycetota > Acidimicrobiia > Acidimicrobiales > VFJN01 > ZC4RG19. The sequence continues at coordinate 273,433 of CAWHNU010000011.1, forward strand.
CAGGGCGGAACGCGGCGATGACCTGATTAAACGCGGCGACCGGCTCCGGTCCCTCCAGCGCGGGGAAGTTCACGATCGCCTGCTGGACCCCGGCCTCGGCGTACTGGCGGTAGCGGCCGACGTGGTCCTCGACGGACGGGGCGTTCGCCGTGCTCAGGTTCGTGACGGTGATCTCGGCCGGGTCGCGGTCGGCAGCGGCGCAGTGGCCGTGCAGCACCTCGACCTTGTGGCGCACGGTGTCGGGGTCGCCGAACACGTTGCACGCGTCGGCGTAGCGGGCGACCAGCTTCAGCGTCACCCGCTCGCCCGACCCGCCGACGAGGATCGGCACGTGCTCCTGGAGCGGGCGGGGGTAGCAGACCGCCTCGGTGACCTCGATGGTGCGGCCCGAGAACGCCGGCGCGCCCTTGCCCCACATCAGCGGCAGCAGTTCAGCGCGTCCTCCAGCATGGCGTAGCGCTCGGCCCGGGGCGGGAAGCGCCAGCCGTAGGCCGTGTGCTCCCGCTCGAACCACGCCGCCCCGACGCCGCACGTCGCCCGGCCGCCCGACAGCACGTCGAGCGTGGCCACGATCTTGGCCAGGTGGGCGATGTTGCGGTAGGTGACCCCGGTGACCATCGTGCCCAGCCGCACCCGCTCGGTCCGCGGCGGCCAGGAACGCGAGCGTGGTGTAGCTGTCGAGCATCTCCTCCCAGTGCCGGCCGACCACCGGGATCTGGAGGAAGTGGTCCATGACCCAGAGGCTGGTGAACCCCGCCTCCTCGGCGGCCGCGGCGATGTCGGTGAGGCGCGACCGGATCTCGGCCGGACCGCCGGGGAACGTGAACCGGGGGATTTGCAGGCCGAACTCCAGCGGCATCGGGTCCTCCTGTTGGCGGGCAGCCGCATCGGGGGCGGCGACGAGATCGGGGGCGACGACCCGGACCGGGCCGGGGGCGTGGACCGCGGCGAACCCGTCGCCCGCCACCATGCCCCGCACGCTGGGCCAGTTCGCCAGCATCGACGACAGCACGTTGGCCGGCACCGGCCGGTCGCGGGCCTTGTTGCGGGCCCGGGCGGTGGCGGGCTCGATGTCGAACACGACGGCCACGCACGGCACGCCCGCCCGCTCGGCCGCCGCCACCCACCGGCGGCGGCGCTTGGCGTCGCTGCCCAGCGAGTCGACCACCGTGGTCAGCCGGCGCCGCAGCCGCCGCTCGATGACCAGGTCGAGCAGGTCGAACGCATCGGTCGAGGCGCGCTGGTCATGCTCGCCCAGCCCGACGACGGCCCGCAGGGCGTCCGACGACACCACGTCGTGCGGCCGGAAGTGCTCGGCCGCCCACGTCGACTTCCCGGACGCGGGCGGGCCCACCAGCACGACCAGCGTTCCCTCGGCCAGGCGGACGGTCACCGCCGCAGAGCTTGCCTCACCCCTCACCCGGGACGGGGTGCGAACGCCGCCAGCGTGGCGTCGACGTCGCCGAGGGGATAGAGGATCGGCGTCGTGCACCCGGCGGCCACGTACTCGGCCACCTTGGCCCGGCACTCCTCGGCCGTGCCGGCCGCGCACAGCATCTGGACCACGTCGTCGGGCACCAGCGGTGCGGCGGCCAGGACGTCGTCGTGGCTGGCCGGCCAGGTGAGCGAGCGGCCGATGACCTCCAGCAGGTCGTCGGGCACCCCCGCCGCCTTCATGATGTGCGGCTGCTGGCCCAGGTACTGGGTGACCAGCAGGCGGGCGGCGTCGAGGGCGGCCGTACGGTCGGCGGACAGCGAGCACACGACCAGCTGGGGCCGGTCGACGTCGTCCAGGCTGCGGCCGGCCCGGGCGGCGCCCTCGGCCAGGGCCTCCAGGGCCTGCCGGTTGTAGTCCGGCGACACCAGGTAGTTGAGGACGGCGCCGTCGGCCACCTCGCCCGCCAGCGCCATCATCCGCATGCCGGTCGCCCCGATGTAGATCGGCACCTGCTTGGGCCGGCGCTCCTGGTGGACGTAGTCCAGCTCGACGCCGTCCAGGTGGACGTAGGTGCCGTCGTAGCTCACCGGCCCGTCGCAGCGCAGCAGGGCCCGGAGCGCCGCGACCACCTCCCGCATCGCCGCCAGCGGGCGGTCGCGGGACACGCCGACCCGGCGCGCCAGCGGGTCCCACCAGGCGCCCAGCCCGGCCAGGATCCGCCCGGGGGCCAGGTCGTCCAGCGTCGAGAACAGCGAGGCCAGCCGGGCCGGGTTGCGGGTCCAGATGTCGATGACCCCCGACCCCACGGCGATGGTCGAGGTCGTGGCCGCGAACGCGGCCATCGGGACCGTCGCCTCCCGGACCAGCCGGCTGTCGGCCTGCCACACGGCCGAGTACCCGAGCTCCTCGGCCCGGGCCACGAACCCCATCGCCTCGCGGATCGGGTGGGCGTCCTGCACGTACAGCGCCATCGGGACGCCGGCCAGCGGGTCGGTCGCCGGGTCCGTCACGCTTCGAGCCTCGACCACAGCCGCCGCGCCTCCTCCCAGGCCCGGGCCCGGATCCGCTCGGCGTCGACCCGCACGGCCACGCCGCCGTCGACCACCGTCTCGCCCCCGACCACCACCCGCTCGGCCCGCACGCCCGGCGTGAACGCCAGGTACCACGGGTCGGCCCGGTCGGCGGCCCAGGTCACCTCGTCGCCCGCCACCTCCGGGACCAGGTCGGCGCCGGCCAGCAGCCACGACCAGGCCGCATCGGGCGTGGCGGTCACGTCGTCGGCCCGCTGGGCGGCGTAGGCCAGGGCGAACTCGGCCACCATCGCCGCCCCGATGCCGTCGCTGCCCAGCACGACCCGGTTGCCGGCCGCCGCCCACCGGGCGGGCCGGGCGTAGCCGACGCCGTTGTTCATGTTCGACCGGGGGTTGTGGGCGATCGTCCCGGCCAGCGGGGGTCCGGCGTGGACGCAGTGGGCCAGCAGCCAGTCGTCCCGGGCGTAGGGCCGCAGGCGGTCGGCGGCGCCCGCGTCGGTGCGGTCCTCGCCGACGTGGACGTGGACGCCGACGCCCAGGTCGGCGGCGAGGCCGGCGACGGCGTCGAGCGTGGCGTCGCGACAGCGTGAGGCAGGCGTGCGCGCCGACCAGCCCCCGGCCGCCCGCCCGCAGGAAGCGCTCGTTCTCGGCCAGGCCCGCCTTGGCGCCCCGGCCGGGCCGTGGCGGTCGGTGACCTCGTAGGCGCACACCACCCGCACGCCGACCTCGGCGCAGGCCTCGGCGATCACGTCCAGGCTGCCGTCGATGGCCGACGGCGAGGCGTGGTGGTCGACGATGGCGGTCGTCCCGGCCTCGACCGCCTCGACCGCGCCGAGCAGCGCCGACCACCGCACCAGGTCGAGGTCGAGGGCGGCGTCGAGCCGCCACCACACCCGGTCGAGGATCTCGGTGAAGTTCGCCGGCGGCCCGCCCGGCGGCGGGGGCATGCCCCGGGCCAGCGTCGAGTACAGGTGGTGGTGGGCGCAGACCAGCCCCGGGGTGGTGGCGCTCACGGGCGGATCCGGCGGGTCACGGGCGCATCGGCAGCCGGGCGCGCCACTCGCCGTCCCGGTCGGTCAGCGCCCCCGCCACCGCGCCGGCGGTGGGCACGAGGCCGATCTCGCCGACGCCCTTGATCCCGTACGGCGCCCGGGGCTGGGGCCGCTCGACCAGGATCACGTCGACCGGCGGCACGTCCTTGGCCCGCAGGATGCCCAGCTGGCGCAGCGTCATCGCCGTCGGGCGGGCGAGCGTCGTCGGTGGGGAAGTCCTCGGTCAGCGCGTAGCCCAGGCCCATGTGGACCGACCCGATCACCTGGCCCTCGCACAGCAGCGGGTTGACCGCCCGGCCGACGTCGTGGGCGGCGACCACCCTCTCGACGGCCCCGCTGTCGCGGTCCACCACGACGAGCTGGGCGGCATAGCCGAACGTCGAGTGGATCGTCGGGCGCTCGACCGTGCCCAGCGCCTGGGTCCAGTCGACCGTGTAGTCGCCCTCGTACTCGACGCCCGGACGGCAGCCGTCGGCGCAGGCCGCCCGGCAGGCGGCGGCGACCGACCCGGCGCCCATGAGCGTGCCCCGGCTGCCGGTCGTCTGGCCCGCGCCCAGCTCGCGGGACGTGTCGACCACCACCCGCACCCGGTCGGGGTCGACGCCCAGCTCCTCGACCGCCACCTGGAGGGCGACCGTGTCGACGCCCTGGCCCATCTCGGTCCAGCAGTGGCGGACCTCGACGGTGCCGTCCTCGTCGAACCGCACGACGGCCTTCGCCACCTCCACGAACCCGTTGCCGAGGCCGGAGTTCTTGAGCCCCAGGCCCAGGCCGACCGCCTTGCCGGCGGCGACGGCCTCGTCCCAGGCCGGCCGGACGGCGTCCAGGCAGTCGCGGGCGCCGAGGCAGCCGTCGTCCATGACCTGGCCGGGCCCCCAGGTCGAGCCGGGCATCACGACGTTGCGGGACCGGATCTCCCAGCGGTCGATCCCCGCGGCCGCGGCCAGGCGGTCGAGCAGGCCCTCGGTGGCGAACTGGGCCTGGTTGGCGCCGAAGCCCCGGAACGCCCCGCACACCGGGTTGTTGGTGCGGACCGCCACCGCCTCGACGTCGACCACCGGCCACGAGTACGGCCCGCTCATGTGGCCCGCGGCCCGCTCCAGCACCTTCATGCCGACCGACGCGTAGGGCCCGGAGTCGCCCACGATCCGGGCCTTGAGCGCGGTGACCCGGCCGTCGGCGTCGCAGCCGGCCCAGGCCTCGATCCGCACGGGGTGGCGCTTGGGGTGGAGCCGCAGCGACTCCTCGCGGCTCAGCGTGCACTTGACCGGGCGGCCGAGCAGCCAGGCGGCGAGCGCGGTCTGGGTCTGGTTGGCGCAGTCCTCCTTGCCGCCGAAGGCGCCGCCGTTGGCGACCAGGTGGACGAGGATGCGGTCCTCGGGCACGCCGAGCACGTCCGCGATCTGGCGGCGGTCGTCCCACACGCCCTGGCCGCCGGAGAACACCTCCAGCGTGCCGTCGTCCTGCGGCACCGCCAGGGTCGACTCGGGTTCGAGGAAGGCGTGCTCGATGCGCTGGGTCTGGAACACCTCGTGGATGGTGTGGGCGCTGGCCGCCAGGGCGGCGTCGACGCCGGTGACGGCCGGGTCCGGGGCGTCGCAGCGGGCGTAGGCCGACCGGGACAGGACGTTGGGCTCGGCCGGGTCGCCGATCTCCCACACGGCGGGCTCGGTCGAGGCGAGGGCGGCGAGCGCGTCGGCGAACGGCGGGAGGGGCCGGTAGTCGACCGCGACCAGCTCGGCCGCCCGGCGGGCGGTCGCCCGGTCGCCCGCCACGACGAGGGCCAGCACGTCGCCGGTGTACGACGTGCGCCCGCCGACGGGGATGAACACCGGCCAGTCCCGGTGGATCAGCCCGATCCGCAGCTCGCCGGGGACGTCGGCCGCGGTCAGCACCCGCTCGACCCCGGGCACGGCGGCCGCCGCGGTCACGTCGATCGCCAGGATGTCGGCCCGGGCGTGCTCGGCCAGCACCGGGGCCGCGTGCAGCATCCCGGGAACCCGCATGTCGTCGACGTAGGGCCGGTCGCCGAGCGCCATCTCCCGCGCCTGGTAGCGGGGGTTGCGGCCGCCGACGCCGTAGGGCCGGCCGGCGGGCCCCGCGGGGAGGGGCACGGGCACCTCTCCCCCGAGGCCAGCAGGTCGACCGCGTCGAGGATCGGGTGGTAGCCGGTGCACCGGCACAGGTGGCCGCCGAGGTGGCGGGCCGCCTTGTCCCGGGTGAGGCCCGCGCCGTCCTTGTCGACCAGGTACTTGGTGCGCACGACGATGCCCGGCGTGCAGAACCCGCACTGCAGCGCCCCGGTGGCGGCGAAGGCGGCCGCGTAGCGCTCGCGCTCGGCGGGGTCGATGCCCTCCAGGGTGGTCACCGTCTTGCCGGCCACCCGGTCGAGGGTCAGGTTGCAGCTCACGACCGGCTTGCCGTCGATCAGGACCGTGCAGCAGCCGCACTGGCCGGACGGCGAGCAGCCGTCCTTGGGGCTGGTGACGTCCAGCTCCTCGCGCAGGGCGGCCAGGAGGTGGGGGTGGTCGCCGACCGAGACCGGGCGCGCCGTTGAGGGTGAAGCTCACCGTCACGCCCACCAGGTTGGCACGGTTCTACAAATTGTTGAAGCCCTGACCGTTGCGAACGTGTGAACGGCTAGACCGGTCCGGTGCCCTCGACGCTGTACGTCAACCACGCCACCGCGCCGCTGCCGGCCGACGCCCGGCCCGGACCCGAGGTCCAGGCGTTCCACCGGCGGCTGCCGGGCTACGCCCCGACGCCGGTCCACGACCTGCCGGGGCTGGCCGCGGCGACCGGGGTCGGCCGGGTGCTGGTCAAGGACGAGTCGAGCCGGCTGGGGCTGCCGGCGTTCAAGGTGCTGGGGGCGTCGTGGGCGACCTACCGGGTGCTGTGCGAGCGGCTGGGGCGCGAGCCCGAGTGGTCGACGCCCGCCGACCTGGCCGCGGTGGTGGCCGCGCGAGCTGGGGCCGCTGCGGCTGGTGGCGGCCACCGACGGCAACCACGGCCGGGCGGTGGCCCGCATGGCGGCGCTGCTCGGGCCTGGCGGCGACGATCCTCGTGCCGGAGGGGACCGCCGCCGCCCGCATCGACGGCATCGCAGTCGGAGGGCGCCGAGGTGGTGGTGGTGCCGGGGACCTACGACGACGCGGTCGTGCTGGCGGCGGAGCATGGCCGACGACCGCACGCTGGTCGTGTCGGACACGTCGTGGCCCGGCTACGAGGACACGCCCCGGCGGGTGATCGAGGGCTACGCGACGATCTTCGCCGAGCTCGGCGGACCAGGTGCCGGTGCCGATCGACGTGGTGGTGGTGCCGCTCGGCGTCGGGGCGCTGGGGGCGGCGGCCGGCGCCTGCCTGCGGGCGGGCCGGGAGCCGGCGGACGGTCCGCTGCTGATCGGGGTCGAGCCGGACTCGGCCGCGTGCGTGACCGCCGCGGTGCGGGCGGGCCACCTGGTCGAGGTGCCGGGGCCGCACGACTCGATCATGGCCGGGCTCAACTGCGGCCTGGCGTCGCTGCTGGCCCTGCCCACGGTCGCCGCCGCGTTCGACGCGTTCGTGGCGGTGGACGACGACCGGTGCCGGGCCGCGATCCGGGCGCTGGCGGCGGCGGGGCTCGACGTGGGGGAGACCGGCGCCGCCGCCCTCGCCGGCCTGACGGCCGTGGTCGAGGACCACCGGGCCGAGCTGCCGCTGCCGCCCGGGGCGACGGTGCTGCTGCTGGCCACCGAGGGCGTCACCGACCCGGAGAGCTTCGAGCGGATCGTGGGCCGCCCGCCCCGCTCCTAAGCGCGTTGTCCGGGTCAGGAGGTACGTGTCCGGCTGGCGGTGGCGGGCGAAGTCGAACACGGTCGTCTTGTACGAGACCGTGTCGTCGAGGTCGCACGCGGCCACGGCCAGCTCGTCGCCCAGGCCGGTGCAGGCGGCGACGATCGTCCCCGACGGGTGGATGACGCACGATCCGCCGATCTGGTCGACGCCCTCCTCGGTGCCGGCCTTGGCCACCCCGACGACGAACGTGCCGTTCTGGTAGGCGCCGGCCTGCATGACCAGGTGGTTGTGGAAGTCGCCGTAGCGGTCGTGCTCGGGCGCCGGCGGGTTGTGGACCGGCGTGTTGTAGCCGATGCACACCAGCTCGACGCCCTGGAGGCCGAGCGCCCGGTAGGCCTCGGGCCAGCGGCGGTCGTTGCAGATGAGCATCCCGACCCGCCCGCCGAAGGCAGCGAAGGTGGGGAACCCGAGGTCGCCCCGGGCGAAGTAGCGCTTCTCCAGGTGCTGGAACTGCCGCCACGGCTCGTGCTCGCCGTGGCCCGGCAGGTGGATCTTGCGGTAGCGGCCGATCTCGCCGCCGTCGGGTCCGACCAGCACGGCCGTGTTGAACCGCTCGCCGGCGGGGGTCCGCTCGGCGAACCCGAGGCAGAACCCGACGCCGAGCCGGGTGGCCTCGTCCCACAGCGGCTTGGTGTCGGGGCCGGGGACCTCGGTCTCGTACCACGCGTCGAGCGCGGGGTCGCCGTCCTCGTACCACCACCGGGGGAAGAACGTGGTCAGCGCCAGCTCGGGGAAGACGACCAGGTCGGCGCCCCGGCCGGCGGCGCCGCGCAGCAGGGCGATCAGCCGCTCGACCACGGCGGGCCGGCCGTCGTCCCGGGCGATCGGGCCCGAGCTGGGCGGCGGCGACGGTGACGACGCGGGTCACGGCGGGTCCTCCGCGGTCGCCAGCTCCACCAGCACGTCGGCGAGGACCTCGACGCCGGCGGCGAGGTGCCCGGGCTCGGTGAACTCGGCGGGGTTGTGGCTGACGCCGCCGCGGCTGGGGACGAACACCATGCCGGTCGGGCACACCCGGGCGAGCATCTGGGCGTCGTGGCCGGCGCCGGAGGGCAGGCGCAGGACGCTGTGGCCGCGGCGGGCGGCGGTCCGCTCGACCATGCCGACGATCCGGGGGTCGAACGCCACCGGCTCGAACCGGGCCAGCCGCCGCCAGGAGGCGTCGACGCCCTCGGCGTCGGCGATGGCGGCGACCCGTTCCCGCAGCCGCCACTCGGCCTCGGCCAGCACGGCCTCGTCGGTGTTGCGCAGGTCGACGGTCAGGGTGGCCCGGGAGGCGACGACGTTCACGAGGTCGGGATGCAGGTCGAGCCGCCCGACGGTCCCGACCTGGTCGCCGCCGAGCTCGGTGGCCAGGCGCCGCACGGCGGTCACGACCTCGCCGGCGGCGTACCCGGCGTCGCGCCGCAGGCGCATGGGCGTGGTGCCGGCGTGGTTGGCCTGCCCGGCGAGCGTCAGCTCCTGCCACGAGATGCCCTGCACCCCGGTGACGGCGCCGATGGTGACCCCCCGCTCCTCGAGCACGGGCCCCTGCTCGATGTGCAGCTCGACGTAGGCGTGCGGCGCCGGCCCGGGCACGGCGGCCTCGCCGGCCCACCCGATGCGCGTCGAGCTCGTCGCCGAGCACCGCCCCGTCGATGCCGACGGTGCCGAGCGCGTCCTCCAGCGCCAGGCCGCCCACGTACACGAGGCTGCCGAGCATGTCGGGAGCGAACCGGCTGCCCTCCTCGTCGGTGAAGAAGGCGACGGACAGGGGCCGCCGGGTCTCGATCCCGGCGTCGTCGAGCGCCCGCACGACCTCCAGCCCGGCCAGCACCCCCAGGGTGCCGTCGTAGCGCCCCCCGGTCCGCACGGTGTCGATGTGGCTCCCGGTCATGACGGCGGCGAGGTCGTCGCCGCCGTCGCCCCCGGCCCCCGGGTGGCGACGACGTTCCCGACGCGATCGACCCGCACCGACAGCCCGAGGTCCCGCATCCACCCGACGACCAGCTCCCGCCCCCCGGCATCCTCGTCGGTCAGGGCGAGCCGGCAGCTCCCCCCGTCCCCGGTGTCCCCGACGGCGGCCAGCGCCTCCAGGTCCGCCAGCAACCGCTCGGGCCGGACCCGGTCAGTCATGGGCCTACGGAGTCGATCGGCGTCATGCGAGCGCCGGATGCACCGCCGTCCGTGGCACGCATCGGCCACCGGGGGCTCGGCGGACCACGGGAAGTCGATCCAGCGGTCGGTCTCGCGCCAGGCGTAGTCGGGGGTCACGACCGAGCGGGGCTTGCGGTACAGGACCGCCGTGCGGGCCTCGGCCACGTGCTGGGCCAGGACCTCGCGCACCAGGCGGAGCGTGTGGCCGGTGTCGGCCACGTCGTCGGCGACCAGGACCCGCAGGCCGGCCACGTCGACCAGGTCGAGGGTCGGGGGCAGGACCACCGGGACGTCGAGGCGTTGGTCGATGCCGGTGTAGAACTCGACGTTCACCGCCCCGCAGTTCTTCACCCCCAGCGCGTACGACAGGGCGCCCGCCACGGTGAGGCCGCCCCTCGCCACCGCGATCACCACGTCCGGCTCGTAGCCGTCGTCGGCCACCACCCGGGCCAGCGCGCGGGTCGCCGCCCCGAACTGCGACCAGGTCAGGATCTCGCGGTCGTCGCCCGGGGCCTCCGACGCGCTCACACCAGGTCCCACGGCCGGACCGGGACCCTCGTCACGTCGACGCCCGTCGCCGCCCGGATGGCGGCGACCACCGCGGCCGTGGACGAGATCGTCGGGGGTTCGCCGACGCCCTTGGCGCCGAACGGGGCGCCCGGCTCGGGCTGCTCGATGGCCGTCGCCAGGACGTCGGGCATGTCGGCGATCGTGGGGATCAGGTAGTCGGTGAAGCTCGGGTTCCGCACCAGCCCATCCTCCACCACGATCTCCTCCATCACCGCCAGGCCGACCCCCTGGGCGATGCCGCCCTCGATCTGGCCGAGGACCTGGGTCGGGTGCAGCATCCTGCCCACGTCCTGGCCGGTCGTGACCTGCACCACGCGCACCAGGCCCAGGTCCGGGTCGACGTCGACCACCGCCCGGTGGGCGGCGAACACGAAGCTGACGTCCGGCTCGCCCTGGCCCCGGTCGTCCAGCGGCGTCGTCGGCCGGTGGCGGTGGACCGCGGCCGCCTCGTAGGCCTGGTCGCCCGCCGCCTCCGCCACCGTCGTCGTCGATCCCGGGACCGACCAGCCGGCCGTCGTCCGTCAGCCGCAGCGCCTCCGGTGCGACGCCGGCGCGGCGGGCCAGCGCCGAGCGGACCTGGTCGGCCACCAGCGCGCACGCCCGCTGGACGGCGCCGCCCGACATCCACGTCTGGCGGGACGCCGACGACGAGCCGGCCGAGCCGACGTCGGCCGCGGTGCCCGCCGGCTCGACCACCACCGCGTCGCAGCCGAGCACCGTGCGGGCGATCTGGCCGGCGATCGTCACGAACCCCTGGCCGACCTCGGCCACCGCGCACGTCACCGTCGCCACCCCGCCCGCCAGCCGCACCCGGGCCTCGGACGTGTCGTCGAAGCCCTCCGAGTACATGAGGTTCTTGTAGCCGACCGCGACCCCGACCCCCCGCCGCGTGCGGTCGGGGTCGTCGGTGCGCCCGGCGCCGCCCGGCCGCTCCAGCCACCCCGCGCCGGCCGGCGGGGGCAGCGGGTGGGCGACCGCCGCCCTGATGCACTCGGCCACCGGCGCCGTGCCCGTGATGACCTGACCGGTGGGCAGCACGTCGCCGGGGCCGAGTGCGTTCCGGAGCCGCAGCTCGACCGGGTCGAGGCCCAGCCGCGGCCGCGAGGCGATCCATCTGTGACTCGTGGCCGAAGCACACCTGCACCGCGCCGAAGCCCCGCATCGCCCCGCACGGCGGGTTGTTGGTCCGCACGACGGTGGCGTCGACCCGGGCGTTGGGCACCCGGTAGGGCCCGCAGGCGAAGCGGGCGGCGTTGGCGATCACGGCCGACGACGACGAGGCGTAGGCCCCGCCGTCGAGCACCACCTCGGCCTCGACCTTGACCAGGTCGCCCTCGAAGGTGGCGTGGTGGCGGTAGCGCATCCGGGCCGGATGGCGGTGGACGTGGCCGAGGAACGACTCGTCCCGCAGGTAGGCCATCTTCACCGGCCGCCCGGACGCCAGCGCCAGCAGGCAGGCGTGGACCTGCATGCTCACGTCCTCCCGCCCGCCGAAGGCGCCCCCGACCCCGCCGAGGTGCAGCCGCACCTGCTCGGGCGGCAGGCGGAGGCAGGCGGCGACCTGGTCGCGGTCCTCGTGCAGCCACTGGGTGGCGACCCACAGGTCGATGCCGCCCTCGCCGTCGGGGATGGCGAGCCCCGACTCGGGGCCCAGGAACGCCTGGTCCTGCATCCCGACCTCGTAGGTCCCCTCGACGACGACGTCGCCGGTCGCATCGGGGTCGCCGTGGCGGAGGGCGATGCGGCGGATCACGTTGCCGTCGGGGTGGATCGGCGCGGCGCCGGCGGCGGCGTCGGCGTCGGTCAGGGGGTCGAGCGGCTCGTAGCGGACGGCGATGGCCGCCAGCGCCCGCCGGGCGATCTCGGGGTGGTCGGCGGCGACCGCCGCCACCGGCTCGCCCACGTAGCGCACCACGTCGCGGGCGAACACCGGCTGGTCGGCGGAGATGAGGCCGTACGTGGCGGCCCCCGGCACGTCCGCGGCGGTCGACCACGCAGGCGACGCCGGGCAGCGCCAGCGCCGGACCGACGTCGAGGCCCCGCGCGACCCGGGCGTGCGGGTGCGGCGAGCGCAGCGTGCGGCCCCAGAGCATGCCCTCGGCCTCCAGGTCGGACGCGAAGGCGAAGCGCCCCTGCGACCTTGGGCGTGCCGTCGGGGCGGATCGGGCTGTCGCCGACGCGCCCGCCGGCCGATCCGCCCCGGACGGGCCGCGACGCGACGTCGGTCACGACGCCGACCCCGCGCCCGCCGTGCGCTCCGCCACCACCCGCTCGACGCGGCGACGATCCGGCCGTAGCCGGTGCAGCGGCACAGGTTGCCGGCCAGCGCCTCCCGCACGTCGTAGGGGCCGGGTGACGGGTCGCGGGCCAGGAGGTCCGAGATGGCGACCACGAACCCCGGCGTGCAGAACCCGCACTGCACGCCGCCGGCCTCGACCATCGCCTGCTGGACGTCGGTGAGCACGTCGCCCCCGAGCGCGGCGTCGCCCGGCTCGCCGCCGGCCGGCGCCAGGCCCTCGACGGTCGTGATGGCGCAGCCGACGGCGGCCTCGGCCAGCTCCAGGCAGGCGCACACCAGCACGCCGTCGACCAGCACGGAGCACGATCCGCACTCGCCCTGCTCGCAGGCGTTCTTGGCGCCGGGCAGCCCGAGCCGGTCGCGCAGGACATGCAGCAGGCTGTCGCCGGCCCGCGCGCCCTCGACCCGCCGGGCGGTCCCGTTGACCACCAGCTCGTACGGGGTCCCGGGCCCCGGGCCGTCGCCGTTCGCCGCGACGCGTCATGCCGCCCGGCTCCACGCCCGCTCCAGCGCCCGGCGGGCCATCGACCTCGACGGCGTGGCGCCGGTAGGCCGCGGTCGCCCGGTGGTCGTCGATCGGCCGGGCCGCGGCGGCCATGCGGCGCCCGAACCCCTCGACCACCGCCGGGTGCGGCGGCGCGTCGCCCTCCCAGTCGAGCCGGGTCGTCACCCACATCTCGGCGTCGTGGTCGCGGACGGGCGTCGGCCCGGCGGACCCGAGCGCGCACGCCACCCGGCGGCGCTCGCGGTCGACCACCAGGGCGCAGCTCGCCACCGCGATGACCATGGCGTTGCGCACGCCGATCTTGAGGAACTCCCCGGCCCCGCCGACCAGCGGCACCCGCACGGCCACCACCAGCTCGTCGGGCCGCCGGGCGGTCTGCTTGGGTCCGACGAGGAAGTCGCGCACCGCCAGCGCGCCGCCGCCCGCCGGCCGCCGACGCCAGCTCGACGGTGGCGTCGAGTGCGGCGAGCACCGGCAGCGTGTCGCCCGCGGGCGAGCCGGTCACGAGGTTGCCGCCGACGGTGCCGGCGTTGCGGATCTGCGGGCTGCCGACCGTCCGGGCGGCCTGGGCCAGCGCCGGCAGCAGGCCCGCCAGCTCGGGCCCGAGCATGTCGGTGTAGGTGACGGTGGCGCCGAGGACGACCTCGCCCCCGCCGCCCTCGCCGTCCGGCCGGGGTTCGACCCGCCAGCCGCGCAGCTCGGCCACCCGCCGCAGCGACAGCACGTCGTCGGGCCGCCGGCGGCCGTAGTTGACGTCCACCATCAGGTCGGTGCCGCCCGCCAGGACCGTGGGCGCGGCCGGGCCGGCGAGCACGGCGAGTGCGTCGTCGAGTCGGTCGGGGGCGAGCACGGTCACGGGAGACGAGCCTGTTCGGCTTCAACGAACTGTTGAAGTCGCTCATGTTACCGATGCGTGAAGCTCCGGGTTGCCCGCGCGCGGGCGCCCCGTGTGGTTGCCTGGCGCCGTGCTGCTCCGGGGAGGCACCGTCATCGACGTGGACGGCGAGAGGCCGGCCGACGTGCTCGTCGGGTCCGACGGCCGGATCGTCGCCGTGGGTCGCGACCTGGCCGGCGGGCCGGGTCAGGCGGGCGCGGGCGGGGAGGTGGTCCTCGACGTCGGCGGCCTCCTGGTCGTGCCCGGCGGGGTCGACGCCCACACCCACATGCAGCTGCCGGTCGGCGCGGTGCGGGTCTCCGACGACTTCGCGACCGGCACCGCCGCGGCCGCGGTCGGCGGCACGACCACCGTCATCGACTACGTGACCGCCTACCGGGGCGACGACCCGCTGGCCGCCCTGGCGACCTGGCGGCGCTGGGCCGAGCCGGCGGCGGTGGACGTCGGCCTGCACATGACCTTCACCGAGGCCGTGCCCGAGGCGGTGGTGGCGGCCTGCATCGAGCGGGGGGTGACCAGCTTCAAGCTGTACCTGGCCTATCCCCAGCTGCTGCAGGTCGACGACGCGGTGGTGGTCGACGTCATGCGGGCGTGCTCCCGCCACGGCGGCCTGGTCACCGTCCACTGCGAGAACGGCGGCGCGATCGAGGCGCTGCGGCGCCGGGCGCTGGCCGAGGGCCGGACCGGGGTGGTCGAGCACCGCACCACCCGGCCGGCGGCGCTGGAGGCCGAGGCGGTGTCGCGGATCGGCCGGCTGGCCGAGGTGACCGGCGCGCCCGCGTACGTGGTCCACCTGTCGTCGGCGCCGGCCCTGGCCGAGGTGCGGGCGGCCCAGGAGCGCGGGGTGGCGCTGCACGCCGAGACCTGCCCGCAGTACCTGACGCTCGACGCCACGCTGCTGGAGCGCCCGGACGGCCAGAACTTCGTGTGCACGCCCCCGCTGCGCGACCCGTGGCACCGCGAGGAGCTGTGGGAGGGCCTCGCCCGGGGCTGGATCCAGACGGTGGCGACCGACCACTGCCCGTTCTTCACGACGCGACCGCTGGCGGGGAACGGCCGACCGCCAGGGCGGGTTCGCGGACTTCACCGAGATCCCCGGCGGGCTGCCCGGGGTGGAGACCCGCCTGACGCTGGTGTGGCAGGGCGTCCGGGCGGGCCGGATCACGGCGGCGGACTGGGTCCGCCTGTGCGCCGAGGCGCCGGCCCGCACGTTCGGCCTGTTTCCGCAGAAGGGCTGCCTGCGCCCCGGCAGCGACGCCGACATCGTGGTGTGGGACCCGGCCCGCCGCCAGTCGCTCGACGCCCGGGCCCTGCACATGCGGGTCGACCACTCGCCGTACGAGGGCCACGTCGTGGACGGCTGGCCGGCCCTCGTGCTGTCCCGGGGCCGCACGGTCGCCCGGGACGGCCAGTTCTGCGGCGAGCCCGGTTGGGGCCGCTACGTCCCCCGGGGCACGCCCGACGTCTACCGGTCGGCCTGAAGGCGCTCGGCCGCGGCCCGGTGGCGGGCGAGGATGCCGTCGACGCCGGCGGCCCGCAGCGCGCCGTCCTCGACGACCGGCCGGCCGGCGATCACGGTGTGGTGGGCGGCCGTCGGCCCGCAGCGGAGCAGGGCCTCGACCGGGTCGCTGATGGCTCCGGCGAACGTGATGCCGCCCAGCTTCCACGCCACCAGGTCGGCCGCGGCGCCCGGGGCCAGCACGCCCAGCTCTCCCCGCCGACCCAGGCAGGCGGCGCCGCCCCTCGTGGCCAGCTCCAGCGCCTCGCGGGCGCCGAACGCCGTCGGGCCGCCGCGCTGGCGGGCCAGCAGCATCGCGCCCCGGGCCTCGAGCCACAGCGAGGCGCAGTCGGTGGACGACGACCCGTCGCAGCCCAGACCGACCGGCACGCCCGCCGCCCGGTAGTCGGCGACCGGGGCGATCCCGCCGCCGCCGATCATCATGTTCGAGCTGGGGCAGTGGGCGACCCCCGTCCCCCAGGCTCCCAGCCGGGCTATCTCGGCCTCGTTCGGGTAGATGCAGTGCGCCACCCACGACCGGTCCGACCCCCAGCCGACCGCCTCGAAGTGCTCGATCGGCCGGCAGCCGTAGGTGGCGAGGCAGAACGCGTCCTCGTCGGGGTCCTCGGCCAGGTGGGTGTGGAGCCGGACGTCGAGCCGCTCGGCCAGCTCGGCCGTGCGCCGCATCAGGTCGGGCGTGACCGAGAACGGCGAGCACGGCGCCAGCGCGACCCGCACCATGGCGCCGGGCGCCGGGTCGTGGTGGCGGGCGACCGCCTCCTCGCTGGCGGCGAGGATCGTGTCGTCGTCCTGGACCACCGAGTCGGGCGGCAGCCCGCCGTCCTTGGTCGACAGCGACATCGAGCCCCGCGTCGGGTGGAAGCGGACGCCCAGCTCCCGGGCCGCGGCGATCGACGCCCCCAGCAGGTCGCCGCCGCCGGCCGGGTGGACGTAGAGGTGGTCGGTCGAGGTCGTGCACCCGCCCAGCGCCAGCTCGGCCAGCCCGACCCAGGCCGACAGGTACGACGCCTCCTCGTCGAGGCGGGCCCACCGGGGGTAGAGCGCGGTCAGCCAGTCGAACAGCGACGCCCGGGTGGCGGGGCGGAAGGCCCGGGTGAGGTTCTGGTAGATGTGGTGGTGGGTGTTGACCAGGCCCGGCGTGACCACGCACCCGTCGGCCCGCAGCACCCGCGTCGCCGCGGGCGGCTCGTCCCCTGCGCCGCCGACCGCGGTGACGAAGCCGCCCGTGCACGCCACCCAGCCGCCCGCCAGCTCGCGCCGGTCGTCGTCCATCGTGACCACGAGGTCGGCGCCGGCGACGACGAGGTCGGCAGGCCCGGCCGGCCCGGCCGGCCCGGGGTCATCGCTCACGGCCGGGCCACCTGGAGCGACACCCGCGTCGCGCCCGCGCCGATGGCCGCCCGCACGAGCCGGTCGACCACCCCGAGCACCGCGGCCTCGTCGCCGCGGACCGTCGTGCCGAACGGCCCGAAGTCGACCGCCAGGCCGGCGGCCTCGACCGAGGCGACCGCGGCCCGCACGTGGGGCCCGGGCTCGCCCTCCACGAACGGCTCGACGGTGAACTCGAGGACCAGCTCCAGCTCCACGACGCTCACCTCGCCGCCGCGTTCAGGTAGTTGTAGACGGTGAACCGGCTGACGCCGAGGGCGTCCGCCACCTCCTCGACCGACTTGCGCAGCCGGAAGGCTCCCCGCTCCTCCAGCCGCCGGACGGCGGTCTGCTTGTCCTCCCGGGACAGCTCGGCGAGCGGCGCACCCAGCTCGGCCTCGACCGCGGCCATCATCCGGTCGAGGGCGCCGTGCACGCCCGGCAGCCGCAGCCCGCCGACGACCTCCCCCTCCCAGCGCAGCGGGATGTCGCCCGCCGTGACGCCGGACGCCGGCACCAGCCGGGCCCCCAGCGCGTCGGCCACCGGCTCCAGGGCCGTGAGCAGAGGGTGGCGGGCCGTCACGCGCTGCAATGTACAAAACCCGCTACACGAAGCCGTGGCGGCCGAGCCAGCGCAGGGAGAACCAGCCCCACACCGGCGGCAGGTAGTAGGTGCACAGGCGGTGGACGAGCGCCGCGGCCATCGCCGCCGGCTTGGGCACGCCCACCGCCACCAGCCCCGTGACCAGCCCGGCCTCGGCCACGCCGATGCCGCCGGGGATCGGGACCATGCCCGCCAGCAGCGTCGTCCCGGTGTTGACCAGCAGCAGGTCCGCCAGCGAGGCGGAGTTGCCGAACGCCTTGACCGAGCATCCGAGCGAGATCGCGTACAGCAGCTGCGAGGCGACGTTGGCCAGGATCAGCCGCACCAGCCGGCCGGGGGAGGTCGCCAGCCCCTTGGCGTTGCCCAGCGCGGCGGCGATGAACGGCCACACGCGGGCCCGGAGCTTCGGCAGCGCCAGGGCCAGGACGGCGCAGATCACCGCCCCGACCGCCACCGCCACCGTGGCCCACACCAGGCCGGTCGCGTCGATGTTGCCGAGGTCGAAGTTCACGCCGGAGATCGGCACCACGATCAGCAGCACGAGGACCTGCACGGCGAACCCCGCCAGGCCGTCGATCGAGCCCTGGGTGAGCGCCACCGGCCGGGGGACGCCCTGGCGCTCCAGGAAGCGCATGGTGAGGGCGATCTTGCCGGCCGCGCTCGGCACGGTGAGGTTGATGAACTTCACCGCCGACTGGAGCACGGTCGTCGGGCCGAGCGGCAGGGGCCGGCCGACGGCGGCGAGCGTGGCCAGCGCGTCGGTGAACAGCGTGCCCTGGGCGATGAACAGAGCGAGCAGGACCCAGCTCCACGCGGCCCCCTGCAGCTCGTCGACGATGGTCGAGATGCCGACGTCGGCGAGCTGGCTGATCAGCAGGTAGGCGGCGGTGGCGGTCAGCGCCACCAGCACCACGTCGCGCAGCGACACCCGCCGCACCTCGGCGAACTCGGGCATGTCCCCACCGCCGGTGGCGTCGACCACCCGCTCGCGCAGCGCGGCGATGTCGAAGCCGGCGTCGTGGACCTCGTCCCGCACCGTCGGCGTCAGCGCGGCGCGCTGGACGAACGGCAGCGCGCCCCGCACCGCGTCGTCGCCGAGCGCGTCCCGGGCCGCCCGCAGCGCCCGCTCCTCGCCGACCAGCAGCGCGCACGACACGAGCAGCTCCGCCAGGTCGGTGTCGAGCACGTCGTCGTCGGCGTGGAGCCGGGCGCCCGCCAGCCGCGTGACCATCAGCCCGTCCGGTCCGGCGACGAGCGACCACGTGTTGAGCCGCCCGTGGCCGATGCGGGCGGCCCGCAGCGCGGCGGCCGCGGCCCACGCCTGCGCGAGCAGGTCGTCGCCCACGGTCGCGGGGTCGGCGAGGGCGAGCGGCGGGGCGTCGGGCTCGTCGGTGACGAGCAGGGCGTCGCCGTCGTCCACCGTCCCGGCGACGGCCATCGCCGGCACCCGCACGCCGGCCCGGGCCGCAGCGAACAGCATCAGCCCCTCGTGCTCGACCTGCTCCCGGCGGGTCAGGGCCGCCTCGGGGCCGGCGTCCCGGTACCACAGCGACCGCCAGACCCGGGCGACGATCTGCGTGTCGCGGGCGTCCCGGCCGTAGACGGCGACGGCGTAGGGAGTCCCGGCGCCGTCGACCGCCCGGTAGCGGGCGACGCCGCCGTGCTGGAGATCGTCGCGCCACACGTCCGAGGCGTCGACGCCGAGGGCCGCCAGGTCCGCCAGGACGCGGCGCTCCTGGGGGAACCCGGCCGACGACCCGAACGCCAGCCGCACCCCCGCGGCCACCCCGGCGCCGACCGCGACGCCGCCCAGCACCTGGGCCGGCAGCGCGTCGCCGAGCACCACGGTCGCCACCGCCGCCAGCGGAACCAAGGCGAGGATCGTGCGGCGGACCGGCCGGGTGAGGTCGGGCAGCGACACCAGCGCCACCGCCGTGACGATCGCGACCATGAGCGCCGGGTACGTCGGCGTGCCCGAGCCGATCCCCGTCAGCGTCGACCACGACGGCCACCGGCCGTCCACCCACTGCGCCAGCAGCGCCCCGCCGCCCAGGGTCGCGCCGACGGCCAGCACGATGTCGCGGCCCAGCGCGCGGCGCCGACCCGCCACCGCCGCCACCAACAGGACGACCACGAGCAGGCCGGCCAGGGCGTAGGCGAGCGACCACAGGGGGTCGAGCCAACCGAGCAGGTCTTCGAGGGCGACGACCGCGTCCGCGCCGCCGGCGGAGGGCCCGCCCGCCACGAGCGCGGTGACCAGCCCCGTCACCAGCGCCACGGCCAGCAGGCCGACGTCGTCCACCCGGCGCCGGCGCGGCTCGTCGCCGGCCGACGCGAACAGCGACCGCCAGGCCGGGACCGGGGCCGCGGCGGCATCGTCGTCGGTCACCGCCACGACGTCGTCGTCGGTCACCGCCACGGCGTCACTCCGGCCCCGCAAACGATCAAGGGTGGGGAGACTAGATGAGCTCCAGCTCGCGGCCGCGGAGCACCGCGTCCCGGCGGCCGTCGACGCCGAGCTTGCGGTAGACCGCCTTCAGGTGCGACTTCACCGTGTTGATCGACAGGTGGAGCCCGTCGGCGATCTCGGCGTTGGACATCAGCGTGGGCAGGAACTGGAGGACGGCCGTCTCCCGCTCGGTCAGGGTCTCGACCGGGCTGCCCGCGGGGGTGCGCCGCATGTGGTCGATCAGGTCGAGGACGAGGCCGCGGTGCGCGACGTCGGCGGTCTCGTACTCCAGCAGGTGCAGGAGCGCCGGGGCGTGTTCGAGCAGCGGCGCCCGCACGCCGGAGTGGATCACCAGGTCGAGCGCCGCGCCCAGGTGGGCCAGGGCGCCCGCGTCGTCGCCGCAGGCGGACGCGGCCACGCCGGCGAGGGTGCGGGCCTCGACGACCGTGCGGACGTGGACCGCGGACGGGTTCTCGGCCAGGGCGACCGCCAGGCCGGCGCGCGCCGCCTCGGGCGCGCCCCGGGCCAGCTCCTGGCGGGCCCGGACGACCGCCCGCTCGCACGCTCCGCCCACCGGCACCAGCCGGCGCTGGGGGTCGACGACCTCCAGCGCACCGGTGGCGATCAGCGTGTGCGTGGCGAGGGGTTGGGCGGCGGTCGCGGTGTCGAGCCAGGCGGTGGCGGCGACCGGTGTGGCCCCGCCGAGCGTCGCCTGGAGGGTGGCGCGCACGGCGGCCAGCGGCCGGGCGGCCACCGGCCCGAGGGCGTCGGCTGCCTCGACATGGGCGACCGCGCCCCGGCGCTCGCCCCGCTGGGCGGCGCACAGCGCGCCGGCGAGGTGCGCCGCCAGCAGTGCGGTGGACCGCAGCTCGGACGGCTCGACCGCGAGCACGACCGCGGCCAGGCGGTCGGCCCCGGCCAGGTTGCCGCCCGCGGCCTTGACCATCGCCAGGACGGCGGACGCCTCGACCCACACCCACTCGTCGTCCCGGGCGTTGCTCAGGGCCCTCAGGCTGGCGACGGCGGCGTCGAAGCGGCCGTCGTCGACATCGAGCTCGGCGCCCCGTAGCCGGGCGAGCCGGCGGATGGCGCCGGCGGTGCCGTCGCGGTCCTCGCCCGCGTCGCCCACTGCGGCCAGGACCCGGGCGGCCTGGCGGGCCCGCCCGTCGACGCCGAACGCCCGGCCGAAGGCCAGGTCGAGCAGGCGGCGCCGGACCGCCTGCTGGTCGTCGTGCTCGCCCGTCCGCGGCAGCGGCCCCGACAGGTCGTCCACCCGGTCGCGGTAGAGCGTGGCGTCGTCGCGGCCGCCGCGGGCACAGGCCCGGGCCGCGGCGACCAGCGCCAGGTCGGCGGTCTGGGCGATCGCCGCCGGCGGCACGCCGGCCACCGGGTCGGGCTGGGGCTCGGCGTCGTCCAGCGTTGCGGCCAGCCAGCGGTCGGTGGCGAGCCGGCCGAGCAGCCGCCAGTCGCCGGCGAGCCGGGCGTGGTGCTCGGCGTCCGCGTGCAGGCCGTGGGCCAGCGACCAGGCGGCGGCCCGGCCGTGCAGCTCCTCCACCAGCTCGGGGTGGCGGCGCCGGAGGCTGGCCCGCAGCAGGTCGGCGAACAGCGCGTGGTAGCGGTACCAGCCGCCGTCCGCGACGTCGATCAGGAACACGCCCCGGCGTTCGAGGTCGTCGAGGCGCTCCTGGGCCCGGGGATCGTCGGCCAGCACCGCGGCCAGTCCGGGCGTCAGGCGCTCGACGATGCTCGTGCGCAGCAGGAAGTCCTGGGTTCCCGGCTCCTGCTGGTCGAGCACCTCCTCCAGCAGGTAGTCGGCGACGGCCGCCTCGGTGCCGGCCGTGCTGCGGACCAGCTCGCGGCGGTCGGGCGCGGCGTCGAGCGCGCCGACCGCCAACCGCAGCCCGGCCACCCAGCCCTGCGTGCGCTGCCACAGGGCGTGGACCTCGTCGTGGCGCAGCTCGATGCCGTAGGCGGCGAACAGCTCGGTGGTCTCGTCGATCGAGAACTCGAGGTCGGCGTTGCGGATCTCGCCGAGCCGGCCGTCGAGCCGCAGCCGCCCGAGCGCCACGGGAGGATCGGCCCGGGTGCAGAGCACCAGCGCGAGGCTGGCGGGCGACCGGTCGAGCAGGTAGCGCAGGGCGGCGAGCGCCTCGGGCGAGCGCAGCTCGTGGACGTCGTCGAGCACGAGGACCCACGAGCCGGGGGCGAGCAAGCCGAGCCCCTGGTCGAGCAGCGCGGCGTCCGAGCGCCTCCGCCGCGGCGGCGAGTCCGGGACCGCCCCCACCGCGGCGAGCGCGGTCGACGACCGCCCGGGCGAGCTTGCCCGGCTCGTTGTGGCGCACGGTGAGGTCGACCCAGGCGGCGGGCTGGTCGGTCGCGGTCAGCCACGTTGCGACGAGCGTGGTCTTGCCCGCGCCCGGGAGGCCGGACACGAGGGTGATGTGCCGGCGCTCGGTGTCGTAGAGGAGTGCTTCGAGGCGTTCGCGCCGCACGAGCGGGCGGGGGAGCGCCGGAATCCGGTAGCGGGGAGGGACGAGCGAGGTCGTCGACGACACGGGCGACCCCCTTCAGGCGGCGATGCGGGTGAGTGGGTGACGCGGATGTCGCCCGTGAGTGTGCACTGTTTCTCCCCGTCGTGCATCACCCACCCGGGGTGATCCCACGCGGGTGAGAGCCGGCTCACCCCCCGAAGGTCTCGCGGAGCATCGCCTCCTCGTCGGCCGAGAGGTTGGTCCGGACGAGCCGCGGCTGGAGAGTCTCGAACGCCGGTGCCACCTTGTCCAGCACCGCGCCGCTCGTCAAGAGGAACAGGGCGGACGAGCCCGGCGTGACCTCGGCGCGCACCGCGCGGATGAAGTCGTCGTCGATGCCCACGTCGGTGAGCGACCCCATCAGCGCCCCCGCGGCGGTGCCGACCGCCACGCCCAGCAGGGGGACGACGAACAGCACGCCGAACAGCAGCCCCCAGAACGACCCGGACAGGGCGCCGACCTCGGTGAGGCTCTGCAGCTGGAGGGTCTGCGGCTGGCGCTTGCCCTCCGGCCACGAGACCGTGGCCGCGTCGTGCACGGTGATCAGTCCCTGGCGCTGGAGGTCGAGCAGCGTCCGCTCGGCGGCGTCCGCACCGCCCGGGGTGCCGAACGTCCACACGCTGAGCGTCGCGGCGAGCGGCGCCGGTGCCGCCGCACCCCGGCCGCGGCGGCCGGACCGGCCCCGGGCCGAGCGGCGGTACCAGAGGGTGGCGTTGAGGCCGGCACCGACGATCATCAGCCGGGCGAAGATCGACAGCCACAGCAGGATCGCGGCCGCCGCCCCGAGCGCGCCGTACATCTCGCTGGCGTGCTCGATCTTGCCGGCGAGGTAGTAGACGGTCACGAGGTGCATGACGAGCACGCCGGTCGCACCCAGCACCGCCCCGGGCACGAGGGCCCACCACGGCGCCCCGTCGTGCGGCAGCAGCCACGACCCCAGCAGCCACGCCGCGGCGATCGGGATGCCGGAGAGGATCATCGTGCCGAGGCCGAGGCCCTCGCCGAGGTCCCGCGCCTTCCAGCTCAGGGCGGCCAGCCCGCCGCTCAACAGGGTCAGCCCGGTCAGCACGACCGGTCCGGTCCACGCCCGCTCGAGGCGTGGTCAGCTCGACGTCCCACACGAGCGCGTGCGACAGCCGCAGCGCCCGCACCGTGCCGCTGCCGGCGATCGCCATGCCGAAGAGGGCGAGCACCAGCGTGAACCACCGGCTGGCCTCGGCGTTGTCGGCGGCATCCCCCACGATCCCGACCATGTAGGCGCCGACCCCGCTCTCGCGGGCGAGGTCCTCGGGCGTCTCGGGCCCGGACTCGGCGAGGAACCCGAGCAGGCTCACCGCCAGCAGCGTGACCGGCAGCAGCCAGACGAACAGGCGGTAGACGAGCGCCGCGGCGAGCAGGGTGGCGGCCTTGCGGCGGTCGCGGTCCCACAGGTCCCAGGCGGCGTCGACCGCCCGGAACCGGCCCCGCGCGGCCGTCGCCCGGGCCAGCGCTTCGGGGCCCGCGCGCCGCGCCCGCTCCCGCCACGAGGGTGACGGCGGCGGCGACGGCGCGGGCGCCGGGGCGTTGGTGGCGGTCACGGAAGGTCCCCGGCGGGCGTGAACTCCTCCTCGTCCGCGCCGGGGTCGGTGTCTCCGTCCTTGCGCCGCCGGCGGCGCAGGCGGCGGCCCCTGCCGTTGCCCTCCGCCACATGCGCCGGCGGCGGACCGGCGGGCCCGCCGCCGTCGGCCACCGGGTCGTCGCCGATCCGGCGCCGGCTCTGGCCGACGGTGTCCTCGCCCACGCCGACCACCGACACGGCGAGCGCGGTCGTCACCGGCGCGGCCACGACCACGCCGACCGCGCCCACCAGCATGCGGACCAGCACCACCGCGACCAGTTCGCCGGTCACGAGCCGGGCGACCGGCTGGCCGTCCGAGGCGAACAGCAGGAGCAGCGGTAGCGCCGCCCCGGCGTAGGCCAGCACCAGCGTCGTGACCGTCGAGCCGAGGTGATCGCGGCCCACGATCGTGGCCTGGCGGTAGACGAGCCGGCCGGGCAGTCCGGGGTTGGCCCGGCGCAGCCCGGCGACGATCGCGGTCTGGCGCACGGTCACGTCGCCCAGCGCGCCGAGGGCCCCGACGACGATCCCGGCCACGAGCAGTCCCCGCAGGTCGAGCGCCTCGGCGGTGACCCGCAGGCCGCCGACGCCCTGGCCGCCCAGGCCGGCGACCTGCGCGGCGGTCGCCGCCCCCAGGGCGAGTGCGCTGGTCAGGGCGAGGCTCACGAGTGTGCCCGCCACGGCCACCGTCGTGCCGAGGTTGAACCCGTGCGCCAGGTAGAGCACGGCGAACATCACGGCCGCTGCGCCGGCCAGCACGACCGGGACCGCCGGCTGGTCGTGGAGCAGCGCGGGGACGAGGAAGGCGGCCAGCACGGCCAGGCCCGCGGCGATGCCCGCGAGCGCCCGCAGCCCCTGCCAGCGGCCGACGACCACGATCAGCACCACGAACGCCCCTGCGAGCCAGACCAGCGGCTCGTTGCGCTCGTAGCCGGCGAACGAGTAGCGGAACCGCTCGGGCGCGGTCGGGGCGTCGTGCAGGACGACGCGGTCGCCGACGCCCAGGTCGGGCGCGGGCGCGGCGTCCGTGTCGACGACCCGGACCTCGACCTCGTCGCCCCCGTCCGGACCGGACGCGAGCCGGGCCGTCACGACGTCCCCGTCCACCGCGACGACGGTGGCCTCGACATACCCGCCGTCGACGTCGTCGCCGAGGTCGGGGGCGTCGCCCCGGGGCCAGAGGGCGACGAGGCCGAGGACGGTGAGCGCAGCCGCGAGGGCGACGAGAACGGTCAACCAGCGTGCGGGGCCGGGGCGCATTGCGGTCATGGTGTCGATCCGGACGTTACGCGTCTGACTCCGGCCGGGTGAGGACCATCCACCAACCGTGCCGTACGCAATGGCACGCTCGCCGCGCTCCGTCTCCCGGGAGGTGCCATGTTCCCGCTGCGCAAGGTGATCGCCGAGGCGATCGGGACGCTCTGGCTGGTGCTCGGCGGCTGCGGCGCCGCGGTGCTGGCGTCGGCGTTCATGCCCGACACCAACCTCGGCATCGGCCTGGTCGGCGTCTCGCTCGCGTTCGGCCTGACCGTCGTCACCGGGGCCTACGTGTTCGGCCACATCTCGGGCGGGCACTTCAACCCCGCAGTCACGCTCGGCGTGCTCACCGCCCGCCGCATCGAGCCGATCGAGGCGGTCGGGTACATCGTGGCCCAGGTGGTGGGGGCGATCGTGGGGGCCGGGATCCTGCTGGCCATCGCCTACGGCCAGCCCGGCTTCTCGGTCGGCCTCGGCCCGGGCGAGAGCAACCTGGCCGTCAACGGCTGGGGCGACCTGTCGCCCGGCGGCTACAACTTCGGCGCCGCGCTGCTCGTCGAGGTGGTGATGACCGTTCTTCTTCCTGCTCGTCATCCTCGGCGTCACCGGGCGGGACGCGCTGGCCAGCTTCGCCCCGCTGGCGATCGGCCTGTCGCTCACGCTCATCCACCTCATCAGCATCCCGGTGACCAACACGTCGGTGAACCCGGCCCGCTCGACCGGCCCGGCGGTGTTCGTGGGGGGCCAGGCCCTGACGCAGCTGTGGCTGTTCTGGGTGGCCCCGATCGTCGGTGCGGTGCTGGCGGGGCTCGTCCACCGGTTCGTGATCGAGGAGCGGGCCGAAACCCGCGAGGCCTACGGCTGAGCGGGGTCGAGGAACCGCCGGGGGTGGCGGCCGTCCACGTAGCCCAGGAACGGCGGGTAGATGTTGTAGCCCAGCAGCTCCTGGAGGCGCTCGGGTAGCTCGCGCACGACCGCCGGGTCCATCGCCACCAGGTGGGTCTCCTGCGGGCGCAGCCACGACGCCACGTACTCGAGCAGCAGGCCGGGCCGCGGCCGGTCGGTCGTGTTGGCGCCGCCGCCGTGCCACAGGCCGCCGAGGTAGATCAGCACCGATCCCGCGGGCATCTCGACGTGGACGACCTCGTGCTCGTCGGCGGCGGGGCGGCGGTCCTCGGGCCAGCGGTGGCTGCCGGGGACGAGGCGGGTGGCGCCGTTGGCGGCGGTGAAGTCGCACAGCGCCCACATGCTGTTGACCACCACCGGGGCGTGGGGGCGGGGGATCGGGTAGACGTCCTCGTCGCGGTGCAGCACCTGGGCCGACTCGCCCGGTCCGATCTGCAGCGCCACCGGGGCCGAGAACTGGTAGTGCGGGCCGAGCGCATGGTCGAGCGCCGCCAGCAGCAGCGGATGGACGGCGAGGTCGTCGAAGGCCCGCGTCTTGGCGTAGACCGCGTAGATCCGCTGGGTCTCGAAGCCCTCGAACGAGTTGCGGCCCTTGGGCGTCGCCGCGAACAGGTCCTGGAGCGCCGCCAGCCGGGCCTCGACCTCGTCGGGCGCGAGCACGCCCTCGATCAGCGCGTAGCCGCCCTCGTCGAGCGACCCCGCGACATCGTCCGCGGTGGAGGCGGCCGGCAGCCGCACGAGGCCCGTGCCCATGCCGGACGACGGTAGCCCGCCCTGCCCGGGAACCGACCGTTCATTCACCGCTCGCACGTCGGACATGCGATCGCAATCACCCCGGCGTACCGTTGTGGGAGTGGCAAGGCGCGCACATCGCGTGCACAGCGATCCGTTCGACATCAACGCGCGGCTGATCCCGCCACTGAAGCCGCACGTCATCGTGCTGTTCGGCGCCACCGGCGACCTGGCCCGGCGCAAGCTGCTGCCCGGGCTGCTGCACCTGGCGCAGGCCGGGCCTGGTGCCCGAGTGCCGCATCGTCGGCACGTCGCTCGACGACCTCGACGACGAGACGCTTCCGGGCGATGCGCCCGCCGGCGTGCGACGAGTTCCGATCGCCGCGACGATCGCCGACGACGCAGTGGGCCGAGTTCGACGGCCTGCTGACGTACGTCCGCCAGGACCGTGGGCGCGCCGGCGCCTCGCGAAGGCGGTCGGGCGCCGCCGAGGACGCGCTCGGCGGCGACACGCGCCGGCTCCACTACCTGAGCGTGCCGCCGAGCGCGCGCCTGAGCGTCGTGCAGATGCTGGCCGACGCCGGGCTGGTCGAGCGGTCGCGGATCATCATGGAGAAGCCGTTCGGCACCGACCTCGCGACGGCCAGCGAGCTCAACGCCTCGCTGCACGAGACCTTCGACGAGGGCCAGATCTTCCGCATCGACCACTTCCTCGGCAAGGAGGCGGCGCAGAACATCCTCGCCTTCCGCTTCGCCAACGGCCTGTTCGAGCCGATCTGGAACCGCAACCACATCGACCACGTGCAGATCGACGTGCCCGAGACGCTGGCGCTCGGAGAACCGGGTCGGCGTTCTACGAGAAGACCGGCGCCTACCGCGACATGGTCGTCACCCACCTGTTCCAGGTGCTGGCGTTCATGGCGATGGAGCCGCCCACCGCGCTCGGCGCCGGGCCCGATCAGCGAGGAGAAGAACAAGGTCTTCCGCTCGCTGCAGCCCGATCGAGCCGCACGACGTGGTGCGGGGCCAGTACCAGGGCTACCGCGACGAGCCCGGCGTGCGCCCGCACTCCGAGACCGAGACGTTCATCGCCCTGCGCTGCGAGATCGACAACTGGCGCTGGGCGGGCGTGCCGTTCTTCCTGCGCACCGGCAAGCGCATGGCCGAGGGCGCCCGCATCATCTCGATCGCGTTCCGCGAGCCGCCCAAGAGCATGTTCCCGCCGGGCTCGGGCGTCGGCGCGCAGGGCCCGGACCACCTGACGTTCGACCTCGCCGACGCGTCGAAGCTGTCGCTGTCGTTCTACGGCAAGCGCCCGGGCCCGGGCATGAAGCTCGACAAGCTGAGCCTGCAGTTCGCGCTGCACGAGACCGGGCAGGACCGACGACGTGCTCGAGGCGTACGAGCGCCTGATCTACGACGCCATGAGCGGCGACCACACGCTGTTCACGACCGCCGAGGGCATCGAGCGCCTGTGGGAGCTGTCGACGCCGCTGCTCGACAACCCGCCGCCGGTGCGCCCGTACGCCCCGGGGTCGTGGGGCCCCAACGCCATCCACCAGCTCGATCGCCCCGCACGCCTGGCGGCTGCCGTTCGAGCGGGCCTGGCGGCAGAGCTGAGCTGAACGACAAACGATCAAACGACAACGAGGCTGGTTAGGAGGCCGGCGGAGCCGGCCTCTTCGGGATTGCGGGCGGTCGGGTGGGCGTCAAGGACAAGCTCGCTGCGCTCGGCCGCCTGCGGCGGCTCCTTGACCCCCACCCGACCGCCTTTTCCACGCACGGTGGCCGTGGGTAGCCCCTGTTTCGGGGTCTTTTCGTTCTGGCCCGCGAAAGTGGTTGGATAACCAACCACTTTCGCGGCCAGTTAGCCCGCGCTAACTATCTGCGCCCGGGATTCCAACGGTGTAAGGGTCACCGTGAGTGTCAAAAGGGCGGTCGGGTGCGGGGTCAAGGAGCCCGCAGGGCCCGGCGCAGCACGGCTTGTCCTTGACGCCCGCCCGAGCGCCCCCACAATCGCCAAAGAGGCCGCCCCCGGCGGCCTCCTAACCGGCCTCGTTTATCGTTCGATCGTTTGCGTCTATCGTGTAGCGCGGGCCGGGGGCCGGGTCAGCTCCTCGGCATCGACGACGCCAAAGGGCCACCTGGCCGCCCGGCGTGGTCGGGCCCTGCGCCGCCGTGTGTTGCAGGACCACCACGTCCTCGCCCGGGTCGCACATGCGCAGGCACAGCAGCATGAGCGCCATCGGCGTCGGTGCCGTCGCCAGAACTGTGCGGCGGAAGCCCCGCGCCGGGCCGGCGAAGCGCAGCTCCGTCGCGATGACCTCGTGGGGGGCGTACGAGGTGCGGACCAGGGCCTGGACCTCGTCCGCCGCCCTGGTCAGCGCCTGCCGGCCCGACCCGGCCCACCTCGTCCGGCGTGGCGTCCTCGCCGGCCAGGTAGCCGCCGATGTCCTCGACCAGCCACCGGACCGGGCAGGTGCCGCCGAAGTCCTCGTCGTCTCGCACCGTGTGCCTCCCTCCCTGGCGTTAGGTTTGCCTAACAACCGGGCGGTGTCAACCGGCCGTAGCCTCGGGCGCCATGTTCCGACGGTCACGCACCGGCCCCCGACGACCCCGCCACCGCGCCGCTCGTGCGCCTGTGGCGCTACGCCCGGGGGCACCGGCGGACCGTCGTGGCCGCCATCGCGTTCAGCGTGCTCAACAAGCTGGCCGACGTCATGCCCGAGCTGCTCATCGGGGCCGCGGTCGACGTCGTCGTGCAGGGCGACGACTCGATCGTCGGCCGGGTGTTCGGCGTCGAGGACCGGTACACCCAGCTGCTCGTGCTGGCCGCCATCAACGTGGTCGTGTGGCTGGTCGAGTCGGGTCACCGAGTACGTCGCCAACCTGCTGTGGCGCAACCTGGCGCAGACCATCGAGCACGAGTCGCGCATGGACGCCTACCGCCACGTCCAGCGGCTGGAGCTGGCCTGGTTCGAGGACCAGTCGACCGGCGGGCTGCTCACGATCCTCAACGACGACGTCAACCAGCTCGAGCGCTTCCTCGACATGGGGGCGCAGGAGCTGATCCGCACCTGGTCAACGTGGTCTTCGTCGGCATCGTGTTCTTCGTGGCCGAGCCGGTGCTGGGCGTCGTCGCCTTCCTGCCGATCCCGGTCATCGTGTGGGCCTCGATCCGCTACCAGCGGCGCCTCGAGCCCCGCTACACCGAGGTGCCGCAGCGCCGCCGGCGACCTCGGGGCGCTGCTCGCCAACAACGTCTCCGGCATCGCCACCATCCGGTCGTTCACCGCCGAGGACCGCGAGTCCGACCGGGTCGACGCCGGCAGCCAGGCGCTACCGGGAGGCCAACCGGGAGGCGATCCGGCTGTCGTCGGCGTTCATCCCGCTGATCCGCATGGCGATCCTGGCCGCGTTCACGATCACCCTGATCGTCGGCGGCCGGTCCGCACTGAACGGGACGATGGAGGTCGGCGTCTTCTCGGTGCTCGTGTACATGACCCAGCGGCTGCTGTGGCCGCTCACCCGCCTGGGCGAGACGTTCGACCTCTACCAGCGGGCGATGGCCTCGACCCGGCGCATCCTCGACCTGCTGGCCGTCGAGCCGACCATCGTCGACGGGCCCGGCGCCCTGCCGCAGCCGGTGCAGGGCGACGTGCGGTTCGAGGACGTGCGGTTCGCCTACGGGCCGGCGACCGGCGGCGGCAGGCCGGTGCTGGCGGGTTCGACCTGGTGGTGCCGGCGGGCGAGACCCACGCCATCGTCGGCGCCACCGGCGCCGGCAAGTCGACCGTCGTCAAGCTGCTGCTCCGGCTGTACGAGGCCACCGGCGGGCGCATCACCATCGACGGCGTCGACGGTCGACGACGTGCCGCTGGCCGAGCTGCGCCGGGCGATCGGCTACGTCGGCCAGGACGTGTTCCTGTTCCAGGGGACCGTGCGGGAGAACCTGGCCTACGGCCGCCCCGACGCCACGCGACGCGGAGCTGGAGCAGGCCGCCCGGCTGGCCGAGGCGCACGAGTTCATCTGCGACCTGCCCCAGGGCTACGACACGGTGGTCGGCGAGCGCGGGCCAGAAGCTGTCGGGCGGCCAGCGCCAGCGGCTGTCGATCGCCCGGGCCATCCTCAAGGACCCGCCGATCCTGGTGCTGGACGAGGCCACCTCGTCGGTCGACAACGAGACCGAGGCCGCCATCCAGCGGTCGCTGGAGCTGGTCGCCCGGGGACCGGAGCGTGATCGTGATCGCCCACCGCCTGTCGACGGTCCGCCACGCCGAGCGCATCCACGTCCTGGAGAACGGCCGGGTGGTCGAGGCCGGCAACCACGACGAGCTGGTCGCGGCCCGCGGCCTGTACGCCGCGCTGTGGCGTATCCAGACCGGCGAGGTCCACGCCCTGCCCGGCCGTGGAGACGGCGTAGCGACTGGCCCTCGCTCAGCCGGGGAAGTCGCCGGCGTGCGATGCGCATCTTGCGCAGCATCGCCGTGATCTGGTCGAGCTCGGCGTCGGACAGCGCCTGCATGCCGAACCCGGTGGCGATGACCGCCTCGGTGGCCTTGGCGACCACCCGGCGCCCCTCGTCGGTGATGGCGGCCAGCGTCGTGCGGCGGTCGGTGGGGTGGGCGATGCGGCTGACCAGGCCCTGCCGCTCCAGCCGGTCGATGATGTTGGTGACGCTGGTCGGGTGCAGCATCAGCCGGTCGCCCATCTTGCCGAGCGGCAGCGAGCCCTGGCGGAGAACGCCAGCAGCACCAGCGCCTCGTAGCGGGCGAACGTCAGGTCGAGCGGGCGGAGCACCTCGTCGACCGTGGCGAGGATGATCTGCTGGGCCCGCATGATGGACGTGGTGGCGGACATGGCCGCCGGTCCGCTCCACTCGTGGGCCTCCCACTGGCGCCTGGGCTTCCGCGATGGCGTCGAATTCCAACGGACGAGGGGGCACGGGCGCATCCTATGTCGGATGTCCAGCGGTCGGATGCCCATTCATCGGACCGTCACAGTTCCGAGGCACATTTGTCGGACTACTTACTCTTGGTAGACATAAACTCGGAGTTCCAACTAGTCTTTCGCATCATGGCTGGTCATGGGGGAGCACGCGCGTGCCCGGTGCGCCGGACGACGGTCCTGCACCGTCCGGTCCACCCCGTCCGCCTCGTCACCGCCGCCAGCCTGTTCGACGGGCACGACGCCGCCATCAACATCATGCGGCGCATCCTGCAGTCCCAGGGCGCCGAGGTCATCCACCTGGGCCACAACCGCTCGGTCGACGAGGTCGTCCGGGCCGCGGTCCAGGAGGACGTGCAGGGCGTGGCGGTCAGCTCCTACCAGGGCGGCCACCTCGAGTACTTCCGCTACCTGGTCGACCGGCTCCGGGCCGAGGGCCGCCCCGACGTCCAGGTGTTCGGCGGCGGCGGCGGCGTCATCGTCGCCGACGAGATCGCCGAGCTCCACGCCGACGGCGTGGCCCGCATCTTCTCGCCCGAGGACGGCCAGCGCCTCGGCCTCGCCGCCATGGTCAACACGATCATCGCGGCCTGCGACGTCGACCTGGCCGTCGACGCCCCCGACTCCGTCGACGACGTGCTCGCCGGCGACCCCCGCGCCCTGGCCCGCACGATCACCGCCATCCAGGGCGGCACGCTGGGCCGCCACCTGCTCGACGACCTGCGCTCGGCCGCCCGCCGGCGGGCCGTCCCCGTGCTCGGCATCACCGGCACCGGCGGGTCGGGCAAGTCGTCGCTCACCGACGAGCTGGTCCGCCGCCTGCGCCTCGACCACGAGGACAAGCTCCGCATCGCCGTGCTCGCCGTCGACCCCACCCGGCGCCGGGCCGGCGGCGCGCTGCTGGGCGACCGCATCCGCATGAACGCGGTCGACCACCCGGGCATGTTCGTGCGCTCGCTCGCCACCCGGGCGCTCGGGCGCCGAGGTCCCCGAGCGCATCGAGGACGTCGTCGCCGCCTGCCGGGCGGCCGGCCACGACCTGGTGATCGTCGAGACGCCCGGCATCGGCCAGGGCGACGCCGGCATCGTCGACCTGGCGACGTGTCGCTCTACGTCATGACCCCCGAGTTCGGCGCCGCCAGCCAGCTCGAGAAGATCGACATGCTCGACTTCGCCGACGTCGTGGCGATCAACAAGTTCGACCGCCGCGGCGCGGCCAGGACGCCCTGCGCGACGTGCGCCGCCAGCTCCAGCGCAACCGCGAGTCGTTCGGGACGCCGCTCGAGGAGCTGCCGGTGTTCGGCACGATCGCCGCCCGCTTCAACGACGACGGCGTCACCGCGCTCTACCAGCACCTCCGCGACGGCCCTGCGCGAGCACGGCCTGCCGGCCACCGGCGGGGCGCTCGCCCCGGTCGAGGGCCGGGTGCCGACCGGCGTGACGACGATCGTCCCGCCCGCCCGCACCCGCTACCTGGCCGAGGTCGCCGAGACCGTCCGGGCCTACCACGCCGAGACCGCCGACCAGGTCGAGGTCGCCCGCCGGCACCAGGCGTTGCGCACGACCAGCGACCTCCTCGCCGCCGCCGGGCGCCCCCACCGACGACGTCGAGGCCCTGCTGGCCGACGCCGAGCGGGCGCTCGACCCGGCCTGCCACGCCCTGCTCGACGGCTGGCCGGCGACGGTCGAGGCCTACACGGGCGACGAGCACGTGACCCAGGTCCGCGACCGCGAGGTCCGCACGGCCCTCACCTCGGAGTCGCTCGCGGGCACCCACGTCCCCAAGGTGGCGCTGCCCCGCTTCGGCGACGACGGCGACCTGCTGCGGTGGCTGCGCGACGAGAACCTGCCCGGACGGTTCCCGTTCACCGGCGGGGTGTTCGCCTTCAAGCGCGAAGGCGAAGACCCCACGCGCATGTTCGCCGGCGAGGGCGACGCCGTCCGCACCAACCGCCGCTTCCACCTGCTGGCCGAGGGGCAGCCGGCCACCCGCCTGTCGACGGCGTTCGACTCGGTGACGCTGTACGGCTTCGATCCCGACGAGCGGCCCGACATCTACGGCAAGGTCGGCAACTCCGGCGTGTCGATCGCCACGCTCGACGACATGAAGGCGCTCTACGACGGGCTTCGACCTGTGCGACCCCACGACGTCGGTGTCGATGACGATCAACGGCCCGGCCCCGGCGATCCTGGCCATGTTCTTCTGCACGGCGATCGACCAGCGCCTGGCCGCGTTCGCCGAGCGGAGCACGGGCCGGCCGCCGACGCCCGACGAGGCCGCCGAGATCCGCGCCGTGCGTGCTGCACACGGTCCGGGGCACGGTGCAGGCCGACATCCTCAAGGAGGACCAGGGCCAGAACACCTGCATCTTCTCCACCGAGTTCGCCCTGCGGATGATGGCCGACATCCAGGAGTGGTTCGTCGCCGAGGGCGTGCGGAACTTCTACTCGGTGTCGATCTCCGGCTACCACATCGCCGAGGCCGGCGCGAACCCGATCACCCAGCTCGCCTTCACGCTGGCCAACGCCTTCACCTACGTCGAGGCCTACCTGGCCCGGGGCATGGCCATCGACGACTTCGCCCCCAACCTCTCGTTCTTCTTCTCCAACGGCATGGACCCCGAGTACTCGGTGCTCGGCCGGGTCGCCCGGCGCATCTGGGCCGTCGCCATGCGCGACCGCTACGGCGCCGGCGAGCGGTCCCAGAAGCTGAAGTACCACGTGCAGACCTCGGGCCGGTCGCTGCACGCGCAGGAGATGGCGTTCAACGACATCCGCACGACCCTGCAGGCGCTGATCGCCGTCTACGACAACTGCAACAGCCTGCACACCAACGCCTACGACGAGGCGGTCACCACGCCGACCGCCGAGTCGGTGCGGCGGGCGCATGGCGATCCAGCTGATCATCAACCGCGAGTGGGGCCTGGCCGACGAACCACAACCCCAACCAGGGCAGCTTCATCGATCGAGCGAGCTGACCGACCTGGTCGAGGAGGCGGTGCTGGCCGAGTTCGACCGCCTGTCCGAGCGGGGCGGCGTGCTCGGCGCCATGGAGACCGGCTACCAGCGGGGCCGCATCCAGGACGAGTCGATGCTCTACGAGCAGCGCAAGCACGACGGCTCGCTGCCCATCGTGGGCGTCAACACGTTCCTGGCTCCGACGCGGTGCGGGCGGCGCCGGAGGACCAGGCCGCCGCCCGACCGCTGGAGCTGGCCCGGTCGACCGACGCCGAGAAGCAGCGCTGCCTCGACCGGCGCCGGGACTTCCAGGCGCGCCACGCCGAGACGCGGCCCGCGGCGCTGGAGCGGCTGCGCCGGGCGGCGCTGGCGGGCGACAACCTCTTCGCCGTGCTGATGGACGCGGTGCGGGCGTGCACCCTGGGCGAGATCACCGAGGCCCTGTTCGAGGTCGGCGGCCGCTACCGCCGCAACGTCTGAGTGGGTCGGGCCCGGCTCCCCCCGGGCCCGACCCAGGATGTTCCGCGCTCAGGGTCGCTCCAGGACCACCACGGGATGCCAGGACGCCCGGGCCCGGGGACGGTCCGGGTCGGGCAGGGCGCGCAGCGCGGTGAGCGCCGGTTCGACGACCCGTGCCCACGTCCGGTCGTCGAGGTCCCAGAGCATCGACCACTCGCGCCGCTCGATCATCACCGCCAGGTCCTCGGGGGTGTCGTGCTGCGGGCGGGGGGTCGTGGCGGTGCGGGCGACCACCCGCAGGCCGAGGGCGCGGGCCGCGGCCTCGATCTGCGCGGGGCGGTCCTGGGGCGGGCGAAGCGTGAGGATCATGTCGTCGACGGCGGCGGACATGTCGTCGGGCGCCCAGTCGCCGCCGGCCGGGACGGCGACGATGCGGCCGCCGGGCGCCACCGTGCGTGCCGCCTCGGCCAGGAAGCCGGGCACGTCGGGCACGAGCTGGAGCACCCACACCAGCGCGGCGTTGGGCACCGCCCGGCCGCGCACCGGCAGCCGGTAGCCGTCGCCGAGCGCCACCCGGGCGCCCATCCGCTCCTGCGCCCGGCGCAGCATCGGCACCGACAGGTCGACACCGAGCACCGGGTGCCCGATCTCGCCCAGGGCCGCGGCGATGACCCCGGTCCCGACCCCGACCTCGAGCACCGGTCCCGGCCGCAGGCCGGCGGCCATGACGCCGACCAGGTCACGGGCCCGCTCCATGCCGCCCCGGGTCACGTCGTACGTCTCGGCGACACGGTCGAATGGGATCGGCGCCATCCGGGCCACACTAGAGGCAGGCGATCGTTCGCCCAGAGGAGGTCGTGATGGTGGCCAGGTCGAAGCCGACGAAGCCGACGAAGCCCGCCGAGTCCCCGACGATCGACCTGACCGACGCGCCGCACGCCGACCGGGCGGCCCAGCGCGCCGCCCACCGGGCCGCCGCGTACAAGCCGGAGGAGCTGCGCCACGACCTGCTGCTGGCCCACGTCTCCCGGGCCATCGACGACCGCGAGATCGCCCTCCAGAAGCAGAGCCGGGTGTTCTTCCAGATCTCCGGCGCGGGCCACGAGGCCCTGCTGCTCGGCCTGGCCCGCGAGCTGCGGCCGGGCTACGACTGGTTCTTCCCCTACTACCGCGACCTGGCGCTCATGCTCGGGCTGGGCATCTCGGCCGAGCAGATCCTGCTCCAGGCCGTCGGCTCGGCCGACGACCCCGCCTCCGGCGGGCGGCAGATGCCCTCCCACTGGGGCGACGCCGAGCGCCACGTCGTCACCCAGTCGAGCCCGACGGGCAGCCAGTGCATCCCCGCCGTCGGCTGCGCCGAGGCCGGCCGCTACATCGTCCGCCGGCCCCAGCTCGGCCTGCCCGCCCACGGCGACGAGGTCACCTACGTCAGCCTGGGCGAGGGCGCCACCTCCGAGGGCGAGTTCTGGGAGAGCCTCAACACGGCGTGCACCGAGCACCTGCCGGTGCTCTTCGTGGTGGCCGACAACGGCTACGCCATCTCGGTGCCGTCGTCCGAGCAGTCGCCGGCGCCGGTCGACGAGCTGGTGGCGGGGTTCGCCGGGCTCCAGGTCCGCTCGATCGACGGCACCGACTACTTCGCCGTGCGCCGCACCGCCCGCAAGGTCGTGGCCCACGTGCGGGCGGGCGCCGGACCGGCGCTCATCCACGCCAAGGTCACCCGGCCGTACTCGCACTCGGCCGCCGACACCCAGACCAAGTACCGCCTGCCCCACGAGCTCGACTGGGAGACCGAGCACGACCCGATCGACCACCCTGGAGCGGGCGCTGCTCGACGGCGGGCGTGCTGACGGCCGACGAGGCGGCCGAGCTGCGGGCCGAGGCCAAGCGGATCGTGGCCGACGCGGCCAAGGCCGCGCTCGCCGCCCCTCGGCCCGACCCCGCCTCGGTGCTCGACCACGTCGTGGCGCTGCCCGACCTGCCCGATCCCGGCGAACCGGCATCCGGAGCGCCGGCGGCGAGCCCGTCGCCCTCGGCGAGGCGATCCGCCGGACGCTGCACGAGGTGATGGAGGCCGACGAGCGCATCCGGGTGTTCGGCGAGGACGTGGCCGACGCCCGCGAGGCGATCCTGGCCGACGTCGAGGGCAAGGGCGGGGTGTTCGGCACCACCCACGGCCTGCAGCGCAGCTTCGGCCGGGCCCGCTGCTACAACACGCCGCTGGCCGAGGCCAACATCGTCGGCCGGGCCGTCGGCCAGGCGATCCGGGGCCTGCGGCCGGCGCCCGAGATCCAGTTCTTCGACTACATCTGGCCGGCCATGCAGCAGATCAAGAGCGAGGCGGCGACGATCCGCTGGCGCTCGAACGGCGCGTTCACGTGCCCGACGGTCATGCGGGTGCCGATCGGCGGCTACCTGCAGGGCGGCTCGATCTGGCACAGCCAGTCGGGCGAGTCGATCTTCGCCCACATCCCCGGGCTGCTGATCGCGTTCCCGTCCCGGGCGCGCGACGCGGCCGGGCTGCTGCGGGCGGCGTTCCGGTGCGAGGACCCGGTGCTGTTCCTCGAGCACAAGCACCTGCTGCGCCAGCCCTACACCCGCGACCCGTTCCCGCCGGCCGACTACGTCGTGCCGTTCGGCCGGGGCCGCTACGTGCGCCGGGGGACGACCTCACGATCGTGACCTGGGGCGCGACCGTCGAGCGCTCGCGCCTCGCCGCCGAGCAGGTGGCCGAGGCCGACGGTGCGCAGATCGAGGTCATCGACCTGCGCACGCATCGTTCCCTGGGACCAGGAGATGGTCGCCGAGTCGGTCGAGCGGACCGCCCGGCTGCTCGTGGTGCACGAGGACGTCGTGCGGGGCGGCTTCGGGGGCGAGATCGCCGCCTGGGCCGCCGAGGAGTCGTTCTGGCGCCTCGACGCGCCCGATCGGACGGGTCGGGGCCCAGGAGTGCCACGTGGCCTACGAGCCCGAGCTGGAGCAGCGCCATCCTGCCGCAGCCGGACGACATCGCCGCGGCCGCCCGCCGACTGTTGTTAAGTTGAGCCGACGCGCGCCGGGGTGGGGATCAGCTCTCGATCGTCGTGGACAGGTCGTCGCGGTCGACGAGCCGCCCGAGGAGTCCCGCCATGACGATCACGACTGCGATCGCCACCAGCCCCATGACCAGGATGTCGTTCACTTGATTCGCCACCTTCCCGTCGGCCCGCCAGGGGCGATAGTTCGGACCCGGCACCGCCGCCGGACCGGCCAGCCCCACCGGGGAGGGTGGGACGAGGCATGGGCATCATGCCCTAGGACCCCCGCACTCGTGTGCGACAGTTCGGTGACGATCCGCGGCTCGACCGTCGCGGGCAGTGGCTAGGGTTACGCACCGTGCTGGACCGGCGTCGCCGCTCGCCCGTGCTGCTCGTCCTGGCGTTCGCGCTGGTGTGTGCGGCGCCGCTGGCGGTCGCGGCCGGCACCGGACTGGTGAGCGGCGTCGGCCTCGTCGTCGACCGGGCCGAGACGGCGGACGGCCCCCGCGATCTGGCGTCCGCCGGCCGGGCGGATGACGACGACGGCGGCTCGCCAGCCACCGAGGGCGACGGGTCCGGCCCCGAGGCCGGCGGCTCCGGGGGCGAGGGCGCCGACGCCCAGGACGCCGCCGGCGGCCCGCCGGGTACGGGCACTGCGGACATCCCGCCGTCGTCGTCCACAACGTCGACCACCGCCCCGCCAGCGCCGCCCCCGACCGCCGCCCCGGCGACCGCCGCCCCCACCAGCCCAGCGCCGCCCCCGACCATTGTGGTCGCCCGGCCGGCGCCCACCCGCGTCGACCAGGTCCTGGCCCTGGTCAACCAGGCCCGGGCCGCGGGGCCCGGGCACTGCGGCCCGATCCAGCTCGAGTCCCACCTCACCGCCGCCGCCCAGGGCCACAGCGACGACATGGCCGCCCGGAACTACTTCTCCCATGACACGCCCGAGGGGATCGACTTCGCGACCCGCATCGCCAACGCGGGCTACCCGGGCTTCCCCGCCGCCGAGAACATCGCCAAGGGCCAGCGGACGGCCCAGCAGGTCATGAGCGCCTGGATGAACTCGCCCGGCCACCGCGCCAACATCGAGAACTGCGAGTACACCGCCATCGGCATCGGGGTCAACACGACGGCCTGGACCTGGACCCAGGACTTCGGCATCTAGCCCCCGTCCCTCGCGTTTTGTCCCGGGGACAAACGCGTCTGGGGTCAGGGAAGAGGCACCTGTCGCCGCTGCTCGTCGAGCACGAAGACCGTCTGGGTCGACCGCACGTGGGTCGTGCCGTGCAGGTGGTTGAGCACGACGTCGCGCAGCGCCTCGATCGACGCCACCCGCACCAGCGCCACCATGTCGAACGCACCGCTGGTGAAGGCCAGGTACTCGACCCCCGGCAGCCGCAGCAGCTCGTCGCGGGCCGCCCGCCACTCGTTCTGCTCGACGTTGACCAGGATGAGGGCGGCGACGCCGTGGCCGACCTTGCTCGGGTCGACGATCGCCCGGAAACCGGTGATCACCCCCGACTCCCGCAGCCGGGCCAGGCGCGAGTAGGCCGTGGCCCGGCTGACCCCGACGCGGGACGCCAGCTCGTTGACCGACAGCCGGCCGTCGTCGACCAGGGCGACCACGATCGCTCGGTCCACGTCGTCCAGTGCGGTGGCGGAGGTGGTGTCTCCCGACATTTCGTCTGGACAGTACCGCCGCTGCGGCCAGCTCGTCCGGACTTTACGATGCTGCTTGGACGCCGTGGGGTCAGCGGGGAAGCATGCCCCCATGGCCGACATCGAGGCCACCACCTCCCGCCCGGCGCCCGCGTTCGAGCTGCCGGACGACCACCCTGGGTTCTCCGACCCCGCCTACCGGCGCCGCCGGGCCGCCATCGCCGAGGTCGGCCGCCGCCATCGCCGCGGCCAGCCGATCGCGGACGTCGAGTACACCCCCGAGGAGGACGAGGTGTGGCGCCGGGTGTCCCACGAGCTGGGCCGCAAGCACGAGCGCTACGCCTGCCGGGCCTACCGGGACGGCGCCCGGGCGGTCACGCTGCCCACCGAGCGGGTGCCCCAGCTGCGCGAGGTCGACGCCCGGGTGCACGCCCTCACCGGCTTCCACATCGAGCCGGTGCCGGGCCTGGTGCCGACCCGCGAGTTCTACGGCGCCCTGGCCGACCGGACGTTCCTGTCGACGCAGTACATCCGTCACCACTCGGTGCCCTTCTACACGCCGGAGCCCGACATCGTCCACGAGATCGTCGGGCACGCCAACATGCTCGGCAACCCGGTCTTCGCCGACCTCTACGAGCAGGCCGGCCACGCCTCCCGCCGGGCGGGGGACGATGCCGCGCTGGACGCGTTCTCCAAGGTCTTCTGGTTCACGCTCGAGTTCGGCGTCGTGTGGGAGGACGGCGACCTGCGGGCCTACGGCGCCGGGCTGCTGTCGTCGTACGGCGAGATCGAGGAGTTCCGCACGGCCGAGATCCGCGCCTGGGACCTGGCCCAGATGGCGACGCTCGACTACGACATCACCCGTTACCAGCCGACCCTGTTCGCTGCGGCGTCGTTCGACGACATGGTGGCGGACCTCGGCCGGTACTTCGCCAGCGTGTGACGTACGGTTCCCGGGGCCACCCGGCGGGAAGGCTTGTGGACCCATGGGATCGCACTACCGCGCGGGCGAGGAACCGACCGACGACGACATTCGGCACGCGCTGCGCGAGGTCATCGGCGCGCTGCGCGGAGCCGACGTCGCCTTCCTGCTGATCGGCGGCATGAGCGCGGCCGCGTTCGCCCGCCCACGGATCACCGACGACATCGACGTGTTCGTCCGGCCAGCCCAGGCCCGGCGGGCGCTCGATGCGCTCGCGGCGGCCGGCTTCGACACCAAGGAGGAGGACCCCTTCTGGCTGTTCAAGGCCTGGAAGCACGGGGTGCTGGTCGACGTGATCTTCCGCTCGACCGGCGACCTCTACCTCGACGACGAGATGCTGGCCCGGGGCAGCGAGCGCGATTACCTGGGCGTCAGCACGCCGCTCGTCGCGCCCGAGGACCTGCTCGTCATCAAGGCGCTGGCTGCGGCCGAGCACAGCCCCAACCACTGGTACGACGCGCTGGCCGTCATCGGGCGGTGCGAGCTCGACTGGGACTACCTGCTCGGCCGGGCCCGCCTCGCCGGCCCACGGCGCCTCGCCAGCCTGCTGCTGTTCGCCGAGTCGATCGACCTGGCCGTGCCCGCGGAGGTGATCGAGGACCTGTTCGAGGTGGTCCACCCGGTGGAACACCGGACATGACCCGGGTCGCGGCCATCGGTGACATCCACGTCGGGGCGGACCCGGTCGGGCGCGTGGCCGCCGGGCTGACCCTCCTCGGCGAGCGGGCCGACATGCTGCTGCTCGCGGGCGACCTCACCCGCACGGGCACGGTCGAGGAGGCCGCGCTCGATGGCCGCCGAGCTGGCCGGCGTCGCGATCCCGGTCGTGGCGGTGCTCGGCAACCATGACGTGCACGCGGACATGGCGACCGAGGTGACCGCGGTGCTGGAGCGGGCAGGGATCCGCGTCCTCGACGGGACCTCCACAGTCATCGACGCGGGCGGCTCGGTCGTCGGCGTGGCCGGGACCAAGGGGTTCGGCGGCGGGTTCGTCGGCGGTTGCGCCGCCGCCTTCGGCGAGCGGGTGATGAAGGCGTTCGTCGAGGAGACCGAGCGGGAGGCCGCCCGCCTGCACGACGCCCTCGCCGGCCTGGCGGGCCGGTGCGACCGGCGGGTGGCGCTGCTGCACTACTCGCCGGTCGCGGCGACCCTGGCGGGCGAGCCGCTGGAGATCTACCCGATGCTCGGCAGCTACCTCCTGGCCGATGCGATAGACGCCGCCGGGGCCGACATCGTCGTCCACGGCCACGCCCACCGCGGCGCGGCCGAGGGCGTGACACCCGGCGGCGTCCCGGTCCACAACGTGGCTCAGCCGGTGATCCGGGACGCCTACCGGGTGTTCGACCTCGGCGAGTGACCGGTGCGGTTCGTGTTCACCCCGCCCGCCCGCGAGGGCGCCGGCCTGCTCGACCTGCCGTGGGCGGTCCCCCTCGCCACCTGGACCGACGCCCGGCTCGTCGAGCCCCGGCAGCCGGGCGTCCACCGCCACGTCGTGCGGTTCGTGTCCGAGGGCGGGGCGCTGTGGGTGGTGAAGGAGCTGCCCGAGCGCCTGGCCCGGCGCGAGTACCGGCTGCTGCGCCGGTTGGCCGACCTCGGCATCCCGGCGGTGACCCCGCTCGGGGTCGTGGTCGAGCGGGGGCCGGATCTCGAGGCCGTCCTGGTCACCCGCTACCTCGACTACTCGACGACCTACCGGGCGCTGTTCGGGTCGCCCCGCAGCCTGCACCCGGCGGACCAGCTGATCGACGCGCTGGTCGAGCTGCTCGTGCGCCTGCACCTGTCCGGGTTCTTCTGGGGCGACTGCTCGCTGTCCAACACGCTGTTCCGGCTGGACGCCGGCGCGCTGGCCGCCTACCTGGTCGACGCCGAGACGTCCGAGCTGCACCCGTCGCTGACCGACGGCCAGCGGGCCGCCGACGTCGACCTGGCGTTCGAGCACCTGGCGGGCGAGATGCTCGACCTGGACGCCAGCGGCACGCTCCGGCCCGGCCTCGACCCCCTGGGCCTCGCCGAGGACATGGTCGCCCGCTACCGGGCCCTGTGGGACGAGCTGACCGGCGAGTGGACCGTCCCGCCCGGCGAGGAGCGCCAGCACGTCGAGCGGCGGGTGGCCCGCCTCAACGAGCTCGGCTTCGACGTGGACGAGATCGAGCTGGTGGCGGGCGACGACGGCCGCATCCGGCTGCGCCTCACCACCCGGGTCAGCGAGCCGGGCCACCACCGCAGCCTGCTGTACCGCCGCACCGGCCTGGTCGCCCAGGAGAACCAGGCCCGCCGCCTGCTCAACGACCTGGCGTCGTTCCGGGCCTGGCTGGAGCGCACGGTCGGCCATCCGGTCCCCGAGGCGGTGGCCGCCAACCGCTGGCTGGCCGAGGTCTACGACCCGGTCGTGGACAGCATCCCGCCCGAGCTGCGGGATCGCCTCGACCCGGTCGAGGTCTTCCACGAGGTGCTGGAGCACCGCTGGTTCCTGTCCGAGCGGGCGGCCGCGGACGTCGGCACCGCCGCCGCGGCGCGGTCCTACTTCGCGGACGTGCTCCCGGAGGTGCCGGACACGCTCACGTCCGGCCCCTGAGCCCGGGCGAGGTCGAGCGCCGCCGCCAGGATCTGGCACGGGTGGCGGACATCGACGCCCGCGGCCGCGAGGTGGAGTGCGCAGCCGGGGTTGGCCGAGGCGACGACCGGGTCGCCGGCGCGGGCGATGGCGGCCAGCTTGCGGTCGCGGATGGCCCGGGCCAGGTCGGGCTGGACCGCGGCGTAGGCGCCGCCCGCCCCGCAGCACAGGCCCTCGTCGTCGAGCTCGACGAGGTCGGCGACCGGGGCCAGCACCGCCCGGACCGCGGCGTGGCTGCGCTGCGCGTGGCGCAGGTGGCACGGGTCCTGGATCGCCACGGTCGGCCGGTCCCCGGTGGTGGCGACGATCTCGCCGTGCTCGGCCAGCCACTCGTGGACGTCCCGGACCCGGGCGCTGAAGGCCCCGGCCTCGGGCGTGCCGAGCAGGTGGCCGTAGTCCTTGAGCATGGCGCCGCACCCCGCCGCATCGACCAGGATCGGGGCGTCGCCCGGGAGCGCGGCCATCGTCCGGCGGGCCGCCGCCCGGGCCTCCGCGCCGAGCCCGGCGTGCAGCGCCAGGGCCCCGCAGCACGCCGCGCCCCCACCCGGCAGGGCGACGCCGGCCCCGGTGGCCTCGACCACCCGCTGGGCGTCCGCGTGGACGTCGCGCATCCAGGCGTCCATGACGCAGCCGGTGAACAGCCACACGTCGGTGCCCGAGGCCCGCAGGCGGGGCCGCCGCACGGGGACGCGGGCGGGCAGGCCGAGCCGGCGGGCGACGCCGCCCGGAACCAGGCGCAGGCGCTGGGCCATGCCCAGGAGTGACGACCCGGCCAGGACCAGGCGGTGCCAGCGCAGCGCCCGCAGCGCCAGGCGGAACGCCCGGGGCGGCCGGGCCAGCGACGCGTCGGCCAGGGTCTCCCGGGCGGGCTCGATCAGCCGCCGGAACGGCACGCCCGACGGGCAGGCGGTCTCGCATCCCCGGCACTGGACGCAGGTCTCCAGCGAGTGCAGGAACGAGCCGTCGGGCGCCGCGCCGTCCCACTGGACCTGGCGCATCGCCGCCACCCGGCCCCGGGGCGACAGGGCCTCCTCGCCCGTGACCCGGTAGGTCGGGCAGTGGGGCAGGCACAGGCCGCACGCCACGCAGGTGGCGAGGTCGTCGTCGGCGATCCCCAGGTCCATCAGCCCACCGCCCCGACCGTTCCCGCCTCGACCGTGCCCGCCAGCGGGTCGCGCCCCGGGGCGAGGCGGCCGGTCGGGTCGAAGATGGCCTTGAGCCGGCGGTGCAGCGTGACGACCGCGGGGTCGACCGGGCGGGCCGGCGGCGGCGCCGACCGGTGGACCACCCCCACCCCGACCTCGGCCACGAACCGGTCGGGCCCGCCGGCCAGCCCGGCCAGCGCGGCCAGCTCGGACGGGCGCAGCGACCAGCGGTGCGGCGGCAGGTCCGGCGGCCCGGCCGGCGCGTCGGGCAGGCCCGCGGCGCGGGCCTGGGCCTCGACGTCGGCGGGGTGGCCGTCGAGCAGCACCCACGTCGTGGTCCCGTCCCACAGCACCGCCGCCGGCCGGTGCAGCCGGGCCGCCAGCGTGAACGGATCGGGGTCGGCCTCGCCGGCCAGCCAGCGCTCGGCTGCCGGGAGCGGCCGGGTCCGCAGCACAACCTCGGCCAG
Organism: uncultured Acidimicrobiales bacterium; assembly: GCA_963830865.1. Taxonomy (GTDB): domain Bacteria; phylum Actinomycetota; class Acidimicrobiia; order Acidimicrobiales; family VFJN01; genus ZC4RG19. The sequence goes on from CAWHNU010000011.1 coordinate 318,405, forward strand.
CAGCCCGAGCGTGCCCAGCGAGCCCACCAGCAGCCGGCACAGGTCGAAGCCCGACACGTTCTTGACGGTCGGGCCGCCCGCCTTGACCACCGTGCCCTCGGCCGCGACCGAGCGGACCTCCAGCAGCGTGTCGCGCACCGGGCCCCAGCCCAGCCGGCGGATGCCGCTCTGGCCCACCGCCAGCACGCCGCCGACCGTGGCCCCGGGCCAGTCGGGCAACGCCACCGTCTGGCCGACCTCGCCCAGCGCGGCGTCGAGGTCGGCGACGGTGGTGCCGGCCCGCACCCGCACGGTCATGTCCGCCGCCTCGACCGCCACCACGCCGGCCGGCGCCCGCACCGCCCGGGCCGCGGCCAGCGCCGCCGGCGTCGGCCACGCCGAGCGCCCACTGCGTGCGCCCGCCCTCGGCCACGACCGGCCCTGCGTCCGGCGGCCCGACCTCGGCCGCGAACCGCTCGACCGGGCTCACACCCACAGGCCCTCCGGGACCGACTGGAGGTCGCCGCACCGGCTGCCGGCCGGCAGCACCTTGGTCGGGTTGGCGACGCCGTCGGGGTCGAACGCCTCCCGCAGCCGGGCCTGGGCGTCGAGGTCGTCCGGGCCGAACAGCAGCGGCATGAGGTCGCGCTTCTCCAGCCCGATGCCGTGCTCGCCCGACAGCACGCCGCCGGCCTCGATCGACGTGCGCACGATCTCCTCCCCGGCGGCGTGGACCCGGTCCATCACCCCGGGCTCGCGGGCGTCGAACAGCAGCAGCGGGTGCAGGTTGCCGTCGCCGGCGTGGAAGACGTTCATCACCCCGAGGTCGTGGCGCTCGGCGATCGCGTAGACCTCGGTCAGCACCTCGACCAGCCGGGTGCGGGGGACGACCGTGTCGTGCAGGTAGTAGTTGGGTGCGATCCGGGCGACCGCCCCGAACGCCGACTTGCGGCCCTTCCACAGCAGCGCCCGCTCGGCGTCGTCGGCGGCCACCCGCACGGTCCGGGCGCCGTGGGCGCGGCCGACCTCGCCCACCAGCGCCTCGCCGGCCTCGACCCCGGCGGGCAGGCCGTCGAGCTCGACCAGCAGCACCGCGGCGGCGTCGGTGGGGTAGCCGGCGTGGACGAACGCCTCGGCGGCCTCGGTGATGCGCTGGTCCATCATCTCCAGCGCCGCGGGCACCAGCCCGGCCGCGATGATGCCGCTCACGGTCTCGGCCGCCGCGGTCACCGACGTGAAGTCCAGCAGCAGCGTCGCCACGACCGGCGGCAGCGGCGTCAGCCGCACGGCGATGCGGGTGGCGATGCCCAGCGTCCCCTCGCTGCCGACGAACGCGCCCCGCAGGTCGAGGCCGGCCGGCTCGGCGTCGAGCCCCCCGAGCACGGTCACCGCCCCGTCGGGCAGCACGACCTCCAGCGCCACGACGTGGGCGCTGGTCACCCCGTAGGCCAGGCAGTGGGGCCCGCCCGAGTTGTTGGCCACGTTGCCGCCGACCGTGCACGCCTGCTGGCTGGACGGGTCGGGCGCGAAGCGCAGCCCGTGCGGCGCCAGCGCCCGGGTCAGGTCGAGGTTGACCACGCCCGGCTGGACCCAGGCCACCCGCTCGACCGGGTCGACCTCCAGGATGCGGTCCATCTTGGTCGTCACGATCACGACCGGGTCGCCGACCGGGACCGCGCCGCCGGCGAGCCCGGTGCCCGCCCCCCGGGCGACGAACGGCCGGCCGTGGGCCCGCGCGATGCGGACCGCGGCCGCCACCTCGCCGGTGGTCAGCGGGAAGCACGCCACCGCCGCCCGGCCGGCGAGCACCGACGCGTCCCGCCCGTACATCGCCAGCTCGACGCCGCCGTCGCGCACCCGCTCGGGTGCGAGGGCCCGGCCGAGGTCGACGACGAGTTCAGCGCTCACCCGGCCAGTCTGCCGCCCGGATATTCGTTCGTCCCGGCCGGCGGCCCGGCGCTTACCTGGGACGGTGGTGGACGTGATCCCGGTGGACGATCCCGACTCGCCCGACTTCGCCGCGTTCGCCGCCGTGCACGACGCGATCGACGCCGAGCTCGACCCCGACGACCCGCCGGAGCCCCTGGCGGAGCGGCGGGCCCACCTGCTCGACCCGCCCGCCCACCGCCCGACCCTGCTGTTCCTCGCGACCGACGGCGGCGAGCCGGTCGGCACGGCGGTGGTGACCCGCCGGCTCGACGGCGCCAACGACGGCATGGTCGAGGTCGGGGTCGGGACCCACCCCGCCCACCGCCGCCGGGGCATCGGGCGCATGCTGGCCCGGGTCGGCGTGGCGGCGGCGGCCGAGGCCGGCGCCACCTCGATCTTCGGCCTGGCCGTCGACGGGCCCAGCGCAGCGTTCTGCGAACGCCTCGGTCTGACCCGCCGGCAGGAGGAGCGGTTCAGCCGGCTGCGGCTGGCCGACGTCGACGAGGAACAGCAGCGGTCGTGGATCGAGGACGCCCCGGCCCGGGCCGCCGGCTACCGGCTGGAGGGGTGGATCGGCGTGTGCGCCGACGACCGGCTGGCCGCCCTGGCGACTGCCCTCGACGCCATGCTCGACGCCCCCCTCGACGACCTCGACTACGTGGCCCAGCCCGTCCCGCCCGCCCAGGTGCTCGCACGCGAGCAGTTCTGGGACCGCCAGGGCTACGACGTCGTCACCGCCCTGGCGGTCGCTCCCGACGGCGCCCCGGCGGGCGCCACCCAGCTCCTCGTGTCGCGGCTGCGCCCGCCGCTCGGCGCCCAGTCCGACACGGCCGTCCTGGCCCCCCACCGCGGCCACCGCCTCGGCCGCTGGCTCAAGGCCGACAACCTGGCCCGCGCCCGGTCGCATCAGCCGGCGCTGGCGGTCGTCCAGACCTCCAACGCCCAGTCCAACTCCCACATGCTCGCGATCAACGTCGACCAGGGCTACCGGCCCCACCGCATCGTCGGCGGCTACCAGGCGCCGCTGGCGGACGTCCGGGTCTGAGCGCTCAGCGCTGGCGCACCGCGTTGTAGACGACGCCGGCGATCACGGGCACCGCCAGGATCATCAGCAGCACGATGAACGGCAGCCTGCCGATCGGCAGGGTCGTCGGGCGGTCGTAGGCGACCGGGTTCGCATCCCGCCAGTCGTCCGACCCGCCACCGACGGCCCGGTTGCCGGTCCGCCCGGCGGCCGCGGCGTCGGCCGAGGTCGCCGCGGTGGCGTCGCCGGCCGCCGCCTCGCCGGTCCCGGTGGTGCGGCTCGACCGCCCCGCCTGCGCCGCCCCGAGGTTGTCGACGCCGGGCGGGTCGGGCAGCGGCGGCGGCTGCTCGCCGCCGGGCAGGAGGTAGTTGGGATCGAACCGGGGGTTGCCGCAGTTCTGCTGGGTGAGCGTGACCAGCGGCTCGCCGCTCATCCGGTGCACCGCGTCAGCGACGTACTGCGAGAGCTGGGGCGGCAGCGGCGAGTAGCCGATCTCCGCCATCTGCTTCTGTCCGTCGCAGGCGATGTGCATCAGGAACCGTTTGAGCGTGAGCGACACGCCCGGGTTGGCGTAGTCGCCCCGGCACTGCGCCCCGGCCGCGTCCGAGGCGGGGGCGCACTGACCGACGATGTAGCTGTACGCCGAGATCGGGTAGGCGCCCGGATTGGGGTTGGTGTACACCTGGCTGAGCTCCTGGCTCAGGTTGGGCCGGAGCTGGGCCAGCTCCAGCGCGGCGGTGATGTTGGCCGCGAACGGCTTGACCCACCGGCCGGCCTGGTTCTGGATCCAGGCGACCTGGGCGGTCGTGACGTTGGCGTAGCTGAACTCGTCGTAGCCGATGCTCCACTTGTTGGTGCCGATGGCCGTCGCCACCTCGTAGGAGGTGCCGCGAGCATCGACAAGGGGGGCGAACGTGGGGGCCAGCTCGATGAGCCGGTAGCGGGTCGGCATGTTGTTGCGCGCCAACCAGTCGTTGAACAGCGCGGGCTCGGTGTTCTGGACGAAGTCGTAGAAGAGGGCTGTGGTGCCGGACTGGGTCGAGCGGTAGACGACCCGGATCGGTTGGTGGGGCAGGGTGATCTGCCCCCCGAGGTCGTTGGTGATCGCCGGGTCGTCCCAATGCGTGATGTAGCCCATGAAGATCTTCGCCACGGTGGAGCGGGACAGCCGGAGGTAGTCGACGGGCCGGCCGGCCTGGTCGTCCACGTTGTAGAAGATCGCCACCGCGCCGGCGACGTCGGGGATGTACTGGAACCCCCGGGACAGGGACTCGTCCCCGGGCCCGCCGAGCGAGGCCCACTCGGCCTCGGTGCCCGCGAAGTCCACGGTTCGCTCGTTGAAGAGCCGGAGTCCGGCGGGCGAGCCTTGCCCGCTGTAGTTCACATTGAGACCGAGCGAGGTCGCCTCGGCGATCCACTGGTCCATGGCAGGCCCGACGTACGTCGAGCCGGCGCCGTTGATCGCGGCCGGCTCGACCTGTGCGGGCGCCGCCGGGGCCGCCGCCCCTCGGTGGGACGCGGGCGCGGCCGGGGACGCGGGGGCCGCCGCCGTGGCGGGCGCGCCGGCGACCGCCGCCGCCAGCCCCGCCGCCAGCAGCGTGAACAGGGTCCGCCGGCGCCTCATCCGAACCTGCCCTCGACGTAGGCCAGCGTCCGGGGATCCTCCGGCGACGAGAACATCGTCTCCGTCGGCCCCTGCTCGACGACGCGGCCCGGCTCGTTCTCCGCCGCCAGGAAGAAGGCGCAGAGGTCCGACACGCGGTACGCCTGCTGCATGTTGTGCGTCACGATCACGATCGTCACGTTGTGGCGCAGCTCGGCGATCGTGTCCTCGATGCGGCGGGTCGAGGTGGGGTCGAGCGCGGAGCAGGGTTCGTCCATCAGCAGCACGTTGGGCTGCACCGCCAGGGCGCGGGCGATGCAGAGGCGCTGCTGCTGCCCGCCCGACAGGGCGCCGCCCGGTTCGCCGAGCCGGTCGCGCACCTCGCGCCACAGGCCGGCCCGCAACAGCGACTGCTCGACGAGCCCACCCTTGTCCGAGGTGCGGATGCGGGCCAGCTTGAGGCCGGCCAGAACGTTGTCGCGGATGCTCATCGCCGGGAACGGGTTGGGCTTCTGGAACACCATGCCGATGCGCATGCGGACCTGCTGGGCCCGGATGCCCGGCCGGTAGATGTCCTCGCCGTCGAGCAGGATCTCGCCCGCCAGCGACGCGGACGGGACCAGCTCGTGCATGCGGTTCAGCAGGCGTAGGAACGTCGACTTCCCGCACCCGGACGGGCCGATGAGCGCGGTGACCTCGCCGGGCGGCATGACGATGTCGACGTCCTCGAGCACGAGGTGATCCCCGAACCAGGCGTGCGCGCCCCGGGTCTCGAGCGTGGCTGCGCCCGGCGGGGGGCCGCCACGCAGCTTGACCGGGGGCCCGCCCGGCAGGACGTCGATCGTCTGTTGCTGCTCGTTGCCGGGTGCCGCCGGCGGCGCCAGCCGGGGCGGACCCTGGGGGGCGTCGGTGGCGAAGTCGGTCACGGCTCAGCTTCCCTTCTGGGCGACGGTGACGGGGGCCCCGGGCCCCGGGAGCGCTTCGAAGATCTCGGCGGCGCCCGGCATGACCGGGGCCTGGCCGGTCCGCCGGCGGGACCGCGTGCGGTCCCGGCCGAGGAACCGTGCCAGCGCGAACAGTGAGAGGACCACCAGCATCAGCACGAGCGCGCCCGTGAACCCCCGGTCGATCATCGACTGCTGGGGCTGGGTGATGCTGCGGAACACGAACAGCGGCAGGCTCTCCTGGGGATTGGCGAACGGGTTGCTGTTGATCAGCCGGTAGCCGAAGGCGGTGAACAGCAGCGGGGCGGTCTCGCCCACCGCCCGGGCGATGCCGAGCACGACGGCGGTGGTCACGCCGCTGCGGGCGGTCGGCAGCACCACCGACCACACCGTGCGCGCGCGGGAGGCGCCGAGGGACAGGCTCGCCTCGCGCAGGCCGTCGGGCACCAGCCGGAGCACGACCTCGACCGTCCGCGTGATCGTCGGCAGCATGATCATCGACAGCGCCAGCGCGGCCATGAACCCGTTGAAGCCGAAGAGGTCGATCCGGCCGCCGTAGGGGATGACGAACGTGGCATAGATGAAGAGGCCGGCCACGACAGACGGCATGCCGCTCATGGCGTCGACCACGACGCGGACGGGGCGCCGCAGCCGGCTGCGCGTCTCGTTGAGGAAGACGGCCGTGGACACGGCGAGCGGGACGGTCATCACCAGGGCGAGGCCCACTTGTTGCAGGCTGCCGATGATGGCGTGCAGGCCACCCCCGTCGGTCGCCGGGTCGGTGGGCGTGACGCCGCGCATGTCGTGGGTGAAGAAGTGGGGCCGCAGTCCCGGCAGGCCCTTGACCAGCACGTAGCCGACCAGCCACAGCAGCGGCGCCAACAGCAGCATGGCGCCCGACGTGATCGTCACGGTCGCCAGCCGGTCCTTGGCCGCGAGCACGCCGATGCGGTCGGCCGTGACCAGCCCGAACAGCGCCAGGAAGGCGACGTACGTGACGAGGAGGAAGCCCAGCCAGCCGACGCCGTCGGTGAGACGGGCGAAGATGAGCCAGGTCAGCGTCAGGGCGCTGAGCGCCGAGCCGGCGATCGTGCCGTAGTCGACGGCCGTGAACTCCCGGGGCCGCCGCCGGCGCAGGGTGTCGGCGGGACGGGCGGTCGGCTCGGGCGCCGGTGCCAGGGCGGCGACCTGCACTAGACCTCGACCCCGACGCCGGAGCGGCTGCGGCTGATGATCACCGAGGCCAGCATGTTGGTGACCAGCGTCATGCCGAACAGGACCAGGCCGGCCGCCAACAGGGCGGACGTGTTCAGCTCGCTGCCGCCGAAGCGCTGGACGATGAACCCGGACACGGTGGCGCCGCCGTTCTCGAGGACGTGCGCCGTCACCTTGGGCACCTGGGGCAGCAGCAGCGACACGGCGATCGTCTCGCCCAGCGCCCGGCCCAGCCCGAGCATCGACCCGCCGATGATGCCGCCGCGCCCGTAGGGCAGAACGACCATCCGGATCATGCCCCACTTCGTCCCCCCGAGGGCCAGGGCCGCCTCCTTCTCGTTGGGCGGGGTCTGGGAGAACACCTCGCGGGTCACCGCCGCAATGATCGGCAGCACCATGAGCGACACGACGATCCCCGCGATGAACATCGAGTTGTCCAGGCCGGCGTCGGCACCCACCCGGAACGGGGGAAACCAGCTCATGTGCCGGCTGATCCAATCGGACAGCGGAACGATCTGGGAGCTCACCACCAGGAGGCCCCACAGCCCGAACAGCAGGCTGGGGATCGCCGCGAGGAGGTCGACCAGCACGACGAGGAAGCCGCGGACCCTCCCGGTGGCGTAGTCGCTGATGAACAGCGCGGCGCATACGCCGAGCGGGATCGCGATCGCGACCGCGATCAGCGCCACCAGCACCGTCCCGAGCGCCAGCCCGACGACGCCGAACACCGCCGGCGTGGAGTCGGTGCGCCACTCGTAGGTGGTGAAGAACGACCAGCCGACCGTGTCGAACGCCTGCCGCGACCGCAGGAACAGGAAGACGCCGACCAGGGTGAGGAGCGTCAGGACCGTGAGGCCCGCCGTCGTGGTCACGGCTCCGAACACCCGGTCGAGGCGGGTGGGCACGTCGCTGATGGCGCGGGCGCGCGACTTGGTCCCCGCCGTCACCCGGCGGCTCCGCCTCCTCGGGGAGTTCGTCAGGTACGGCTTCCGTCCGCAACCGTCGAGCCATCTTCCGCGCATCAAACCAAGCCGTTCCCCGCGCAACAACACACGCGCTGCGAACGACTGGTGAACTCCCGTTCATCCAGCGTTTGCCTCGTTCGCCCGGGCCCGTTCACCTTCGTGTGGGAAAAAAAGCGCGTCATGACGCTGACCCTCACCGAGCCTGCGCTCGTGCGGCCGCCGCGCGCCGTCACGCCTCGCTGGATCGCGCTCGGCGTGGCGATATGGCTCGCTGTGACGTTCCTCGCGGTCGTGCTCGTGCTCTATGGCGTCGGGCCGCTCATCGAGCAGCGGGAGCAGACCGCGGCGCTGTCGGCCTACCGGACCCAGATCCACCAGGCCGCCGCCGAGTCGGAGGGCCTCGCCGGTGTCGAGGTCCCGACCCAGGCCCCGGAGGTCGGCACCCCGGTCGCCATCGTCGACATCGGTGGCATCCACCTCGAGCAGGTCGTCGTCGAGGGCGTCGGCCCGCAGCAGACGCGGGGCGGCCCCGGTCACGTCCCGGGAACGGCCGCTCCGGGCCAGCCCGGCAACAGCGCGATCGTGGCCCGCCGGTCCGCCTTCGGCGGGCCGTTCCGCCGACTCGGGCGGCTCGAGCGGGGCGACGAGATCCTGGTGACGACCACCCAGGGGCAGACGATCTACGAGGTGACGACCGTGCTCAGCGCGCCGGTCGCCGACGCGCCCGCGACCGCGCCGGTGACCACGACCACCCTCTCCGCCGACGCGGCGACCGACCCTGGCGCGGCCGCGTCCGACGCCGGGGCCCCGCCCGCCACGGTCCGGCCCCGCACCCGGCTCGAGATCCCGGCCGGTGGCCTGACCACCGAGGATCTCTACGGGCCGACGCCGGACGACCGGCTGACGCTGGTCACCTCCGCGTCGTCGTGGCCGTGGGCGACCAGCCGGGCGACGATCGTCGTCGCCCGGATGACGTCCCGTCCCTTCGCCCCGACGCCGCAGGGCGGCCGCACGGCCGACGACGACGGCCGCAGCGCGGACTCCAGCGTCGCCGCCCCGCTGGCGCTCGCCCTCGGGGCCTATCTCGTCGCGGTCGGCGTCGCCATCGTGCTCTATCGCCTGGCCCGCCCCCGCTCCGCTTACCTCCTCACTGCGCCGCCGCTGGCGGCCGGGATCCTGCTCACCGCCGAGGCCGTCGCCCGGCTGTTCCCCGCCTGGATGTGACCATGCGCTCTCCCCGCACCCGACCCCGTCTCGTCAGCGGCCTCGTGGTGGCCGCCGCGACCCTGCTGGCGTGCCTGGGCTGGCTGGTGGTGCCCGGCCGGTCCGGCGCCCAGACCCCGCCGGAGACCCCGCCGGTGTCGCTGACGCTCAGCGAGTCGAGCAACGTGACCGACGCGACGGTGATCCGGGTGACGGCCACCGCGCGCCCGGACGTCCGGCTCCAGACCGACTACGGCCAGGGCAACAACCCCCACATGATGCGCATCTGCCGGCCCGGCGTGAGCTACGCGACGCCGGCCGACATGTCGGATCAGACGAACTGCCCCCTGGTCGCGGTGTCGTCCTCGTCGCAGGCGTCCGACGCCCTCTACCCGCTGCCCGACGGCACGGAGGCGCGGGGCGCGATCACCGCGGGCGTGGGCACGGCCGTGTGGACGCGGTTCGTGGACGGCCAGAGCAGGGAGTTCACGCTGACGTGCGACACCTCGAACCCCTGCCTGCTGGTGGCCAAGTTCAAGGTGTCCGTGGGCGGCGGCCCGCTGACCGACGTCGTGACGGCCGTCGAGCTGCACTATGGCAACGGCGACCCCACCTCGGCCTGCGGCGCCCGGGACCCGGACCAGGTGGCGAGCGGCGGCGGCGACAGGATGCGGCCGCTGTGGACCACGCTGACCCTCGCCCAGTGCCGGGCCTCGCAATCGAGTGCCGCGACCTCGTTCGTCGGCGTCGGCGAGGGCGAGGGGCTGAACGCGTTCGCCCGGGGCGACGCCGACCTCACGTACACGGCTTCGGGCTACCGCCCGATCGCGGGGCTCGACCCGACGCTCGAGCCGGTGCCCGCGCCCGAGCGGCGCGCCGTGTACACGCCGATCGCGCTCAACGCCGTCGTCATCGCCGCGATCGGCGGCCAGGTCACGGCCACCGACCCGAACTGGCCCATCGGGCTGCCCCAGCCGTACACCGGGGACATCAAGCTGACCCGGGCCGAGGCGGCCACCTTGATCGCTCAGGGCCAGGCGATGCTGAAGTTGCAGAACAGCGACGCCATTCTCGCCCGCAACCCCCAGCTCGGGCCCCAGCTCTACTTCCTGGGCAGCGCCAAGTACATCAACCCGTACGTGCAGGCGGGCGGCGACAGCGGCACCTACTTCGCCTCGTCGTTCTTCGCCGCCCAGGCGCCGCAGGCGTGGACGACGCGGCCCGGCCCGGATGGAATCCCTCGGCCCGTGACCGCCAACGTCTCGACGGCGACGCCGGGTTTCGAGTCGGCTGTCCTGGGCGTGACCAGCCGCTCGCTGCTCGCGGCCGGCGCCCACAACGACGTCCAGCAGAGCGTGGCCGACCCCGGACCGGGATGGGCCCTCACCGACTACGCCACCGCGGTCGCGCTCGGCATGACGCCGGTCGCGATCGAGAACGCCGCTGGCGAGTTCGTGAAGCCGACTCCCGAGACCATGGCCGCTGGGCTGGCAGGGATGATCCACGAGCCCGACGGCCGGCTCACCCCCGATCCGAACGCGACCGGGGCCGGCGGCGCCTACCCGCTGACCACGGTCGAGTACGCCATGGCGCCAGCCGAGCAGATCGTCGACGAGACGTGCGCACCCCGGGCCCGCACCCAGCAGCTGCTCCAGTCGTGGCTCGAGTACCTGACCGGGCCCGCCCAGTCGAGCCTGCCGCCGGGCTTCGTGCCGCTGACCGGCGAGCTGCGCGAGCAGGCGCCGGCGGCGATCGCCAAGATCGGGGCGACGCCCACCACGTGTGTCATCCCGGCTGCGCTGGGCGCGCGGCCGGCGGCCCCGCCGGCCCCGGCGACGCCCACGGCCGCGGCGACGCCCACGGCGCCGCGGTCGAGCGCCGGCGCGGGCCTCGCCGCCGGCGACGACGCGTTCGACGCCGAGGCCTTCGACCTGGCGGCGTCGGCCGAGGAGCTCGCGGCGGCCGCCGCCGCGGCGGACGAGACCGAGCCGGAGCTGCCGCCCCTGTTCGGCATCATCGCGGTGAGCTGGGCGCTCGGGCCGGTGGCGCTTCTGCTGATCGTGGGCCTCTTGTCCGCGGCCGCGCTGGTGACGTCCGGCCGCCCGCTGCGCCCGGCCGCCCGGCCCCCGAACGCAACCGGCTGACCAGGTGCGTTAACACAGCCGCAATGGCGCACGGTCGGGGCATGAACATGCACCCGCGGCATCTGTTGTTCAGCCTCCGTTCGACCAGCGACAGGGATTGCCGTTCACCTGCGAATGCGACGGTTGCGTTGCGTCGATCGGCTGGTCGGCGCGCAGGGGGCCCCGGTGGGGGCGTACTCGGAGGAGCACGACAAGGACATGCGTATTTCCTTTACCGGCCGAGCGCGGCGTATCGCCGTCGCCGGCACCTCGGTAGCGGCTCTGGCCATGCTGGCCGCCGCCTGCGACTACGGACCCGACGGCGACCCGGACGTCCTGACCATCGCCGGTTCGGACACGACGCAGGACGTGATGGGCGGCATCGTCACGGACTACGACCTCGACCTCAAGTACAACGACGACGCCAACATCCCCGGCGACGACCGGGACAACCTGGAGAACGTGCTGTCGGTCGAGCCGAACCCGCACCCGGTCCCCGGGGACGAGCACTGCGGCGCCATCACCTACCACACGCCTCCGGGCGGCGGCGAGGTCCTGGCCCCCAACGGCTCGACCGCCGGGCGCGACGCCCTGAAGGCGTCGTTCATCGCCGGTGACGGCTGCATCGACATCGCCCGCTCGTCGAGTGGGCCGCGGCCGATCGGCCTCGGTGCGGGTCAGGACCCGGCCGAGTTCGAGTACTACGCCTTCGGCCTCGACGCCCTCGGTTGGTCGAGCGCCAGCACGGCGGCGCCGGCGAACCTGACGCTTGCGCAGCTCCAGGGCATCTACAACTGCACGTTCACCAACTGGAACCAGGTCGGTGGCGGCAACCAGCAGATCGAGCGCTACTACCCGCAGGCCGGCTCGGGCACCCGGGCCTTCTTCCAGTCGGACGTGCTCGGTTTCGACCCGACCACCTTCAGCAGCGGCAGCTGCCCGGCGGTCCAGCTCACACAGGAGAACACCGGCACGGTGATCGCCGCCAACGGTGACCAGCAGTCGGCGATCGAGCCGTTCTCGGGCGGCAACTTCGCTGCCATGGCCAACGGCGCCATCCCGGACCAGCGTGCCGGCCAGGTCATCAAGAACCTGGACGGCCAGAACATCATTTTCGCCACGGCCGCTGGCCTGAGGCTGGCCACGCCCGAGGTGACCGGTAACCCGAATGCCCCGGTCCAGGAGGCGAACGTCCGTCTGAACGACCCGACCCCGTCGTACGTCGGCATCCGGTACGTGTTCAACGTCATCGCCAACGGCTCGGCGAGCTACACGAGCGCCCAGCGCTATGTCGCCTTCGACAACGTCGACAAGGGCTCGACCGCCCCGCTGTGCAGCGGCGCCCGCAAGGGCACCATCGAGCACTTCGGCTTCGGTGCGCTCAACGGCACCATCGGCCCGAACAACCTGGCGGGCTCGACCTGCCGCCTGTTCTAGCCACCTCCGGCAACGACGCCTGAGTGATGGCCCCCGCCCCCAGGGCGGGGGCCACCTCGCGTCTGCGGTCAGACCGAGTTGGTGAGCAGCCGGTAGCTGGGGTTGAGCACCGCGAGGCGGTTCTGGTGGACGCCGGCCGTGCCGGTGATCTCCAGGCGGCCGCCGACCTTGAGGCCGGCAACCTCGCGGCGGCCGAGGAACACCGCCAGCATGGTGCCGGTGCCGTCGTCGAGCACGACCTCGAACGTCGGCACGTCCCGCTGGGGGGCCACCCGCACCGCATGGACCTGGCCCTGCACGCGCACGTGGTCCCGCCAGCGCACGTCGCCGATCGGCGTGACGGTGTCGGTGTCGTTGCGGGGCGGGCGCTCGCTGTCGGCCGGGGGCTTGGGGGCCTTGGTCAGCTTGCCCCGCCTGTCCGGCGGCACCAGCTCCACCACGTCGTCGGCCAGCCAGGCGTCGAAGTGGAACGGGACCGTCGTGACGTTGACGTGGGGCAGCTTCGACAGCTCGGACTGGAGCTCCTCGGCCGTGCGGTCGTGGAGGATCCGGTGCCAGAGGCCGTTGTACTTCCGGTCGGGCAGCAGCACCGAGACCTCGGTCTCGCCGACCGACAGCTCCATGGCCACGTGCTCGACCGCGGTGCGGGTCAGGCGCCGGTCCGGGCAGGCGACGAGGTCGAGGCGCACCCGGGACAGGCCCAGGCGGCGCCACTCGCCGGCCAGCCGCTCGCCGGCCTCGTCGTCGACGACGAAGTGCACCGCCCGCAGCTCGTCGGGCGTCAGCGTGCGGGCGTACTGGATGGCCCGGGCCGCCGCCAGGTCGAGCCGGTCCACGAACACCATCACCACGTGGCGGCGCAGGATCGGCGCGGTCGCCGCCTCCTTGACGTCGTGCTCCAGCGCCACCCGCTCCTGCTCGTACTGGCGGTTGAGCCGCAGCAGCAGGAGGACGGCGATCGGCATGATCGGCACCACCACCCAGGCGTCCTCGAACCGGGTGATCAGCACGATCAGCACGATCGTGCCCGACAGGACGGCGCCCACGCCGTTGGCCAGGATGCCCCGGACCCAGCCCTTCTCCTTCTTGCGCAGGTGGTGCTTGGTCATGCCCGACTGCGACAGCGTGAACCCGGTGAACACCGAGATGGCGTACAGCGGGATCAGCTTGTTGACCTCGGCCCCGGTGACGATGACCAGCACCGCGGCGGCGCCGGCGAGGGCGATGATCCCGTTGGAGAACACCAGCCGGTGGCCCCGCTTGGTGAGCTGCCGGGGCAGGAAGCTGTCGCCGGCCTGGAGGTTGGCCAGCCGGGGGAAGTCGGCGAACCCGGTGTTGGCCGCCAGCACCAGGATCAGCATGGTGGCGATGTTGAGCAGGTTGGACAGGAACTCGCCGGCGGCCCCGTCGCCGTACACCGATGCCCCGATCTGGGCCAGCACCGTCGGCGTGCCCGACTCGTAGGGGCCGACCTTGATCTGCGACGCCAGGAACGACAGCCCGAGGAACATCACGGCCAGCCCGCTGCCCATGACCACCAGCGTCTGGCGGGCATTGCGCCACTCGGGCTTGCGGAAGGCCGGCACGCCGTTCGAGATGGCCTCCACGCCGGTGACCGCCGATCCGCCGGAGGCGAACGCCTTGGCCACCACGAACGCCGAGGCGCCCAGCAGGAGGCCGGTGCCCTCGTCGCCCCACGGCACCATGCCCGGCAGCTCCTTGCCGACGAGCGGCAGGTCGCCGGCGAAGTAGCGGCCGAGCCCGAACACGAGCAGCAGGCCCATGTTGGCCATGAAGAAGAAGGTGGGGGCGGCGAAGATCCGCCCCGACTCGCGCACGCCCCGCAGGTTGCCGAAGGCGATCAGGGCGATGAAGAACAGCGACAGCGGCACCCGGTAGGGCGTGAGCGACTCGACGGTCGAGGTCAGCGCGGCGCTGCCGGCCGCGACGGACACGGCCACCGTCAGGATGTAGCCGATCAGCAGCGCCGCCCCGGCGAGCTGGGCGGGAACGATGCCGAAGTTGTCCCGGGTCACCAGGTAGGCGCCGCCGGCCGAGGGGTACTCCTTGATCGTCTCCCGGTAGCTGATGATCAGCAGGCCGAGCACGACGAGCATCCCCGCCGTGATCGGCACGACCAGGGCGAAGGCCCCGATGCCGATCGCGGCCACCAGCACGTGGAGGATCTCCTCGGTGGCGTACGCGGACGACGACAGGTTGTCGGACGCGAACACCGCCAGCGCCGTCGGCTTGCCGAGCCGCTCGTGCTCGAGCTGCTCGGAGTGCATCGCCTTGCCGAGCAGCTTGCGCTTGAGCCGGTAGCCGGCGGTGTCGGGCGGCAGGGGGACCGTGGGCTTGGAGCTGGCCGGCACCGGCGCCTGGTACGTGGCCGTCGCGCCCGGGCCGACGCCCGCGGGGGCGTCGGCCGGGGCGGACGGGGGGGCGTCCGTGGACATCGGGCCCGAGATTAGATCCCGGGCCCCCGAAGTCATGCAGCGGCCGCGGCGGCCACCTGCTCCAGGGCCAGGTCGAGGACCTTGGCCACGTCGTCGACCGGGTGGAACGTCATCTCGGCCCTGACGGCCTCGGGGACGTCGTCGAGGTCCGCCTCGTTGCGCAGCGGCAGGATCACCTCGCGGAGCCCGGCCCGGTGGGCCGCCAGCACCTTCTGCTTGACCCCGCCGATCGGCAGCACCCGGCCCGACAGCGTGACCTCGCCGGTCATCGCCACGGTCGAGCGCACCGGCGTGCCCCGCAACAGGCTGACCAGCGCGGTGGTCATCGTGATGCCGGCCGACGGGCCGTCCTTGGGGATGGCCCCGGCGGGGAAGTGGACGTGGAAGCGCCGGCCTTCCAGCGCCTCCCGGTCGATGCCGAGGGCGTCGGCCCGCGACCGGACGTAGGACAGGGCGATCTGCGCCGACTCCTTCATCACGTCGCCGAGCTGGCCGGTCACGGTCATGCCGGGCTCGCCCGGCATCGACGTGGCCTCCACGAACAGCACGTCGCCGCCCACGCCCGTGACCGCCAGACCGGTGGCCACGCCGGGCACCGCCGTGCGGTCGGCGGCCTCGTCGTGGAACCGGCGGCGCTTGAGGTAGCGGACCACGTCGCCGGCGTCGATGCGGATCGGCGTCGGCTCGCCCCCGGCCACCGCGGTGGCGGCCTTGCGCAGGACCTTGCCGATCTCGCGCTCGAGGTTCCGGACGCCGGCCTCGCGGGTGTAGCCCTCGACGATCTCGCCGTACGCGCCGTCGCTGAGCTCGACCTCGCCGTCCCGCAGGCCGTGGCGGGCCCGCTGGCGGTCGAACAGGTGGTCGCGGGCGATGGCGACCTTCTCGTCGTGGGTGTAACCGTCGAGCCGGATGACCTCCATGCGGTCGAGCAGCGGCCCGGGGATCGTCTCCAGCATGTTGGCGGTCGCCAGGAACAGCACGTCCGACAGGTCGAGGTCGACCTCCAGGTAGTGGTCCCGGAACGTGTGGTTCTGGGCGGGGTCGAGCACCTCCAGCAGGGCGGAGGAGGGGTCGCCGCGCCAGTCGGCGCCGATCTTGTCGACCTCGTCGAGCAGGACGACCGGGTTCATGGTCCCGGCCTCCTGCAGCGCCCGGACGATCCGGCCGGGCTGGGCGCCGACGTACGTCCGCCGGTGGCCCCGGATCTCGGCCTCGTCGCGGATGCCGCCCAGGGCGACGCGGGTGAACTTGCGCCCGAGCGCCCGGGCGATCGAGGCCCCGAGCGAGGTCTTGCCGACCCCGGGGGGCCCGGCCAGGGCGACGATGGCGCCGGGGCGCCGGCCGTCGACGTCGGTGTTGTCGGCCTCGGTGGCGTCGTCGGTCGCCTCGGCGGCGACCTCGGCGGCCCGCTCGGCCAGCAGCTTGCGGACGGCGAGCATCTCGACGATCCGCTCCTTGACCTCCTCCAGGCCGGTGTGGTCGGCGTCGAGCACCTCCCGGGCCCGGTCGATGTCGAAGTCGTCGACGCTGCGCTCGCCCCACGGGATCTCGAACACGGTGTCGAGCCAGTTGCGGATCCAGCCGTGCTCGATGTTCTGCTCGGGCGTGCGCTCGAACCGGCCGATCTCCCGCTCGATCGCCTTGTGCGTCTCCGCATTCACGGCGCCCGCCTCGACCAGGGCGTCGAGCCGCTCGCGGTAGCCGCCGACCGAGTCCTCCTCGTCCTCGCCCAACTCCTTGCGGATGGCCTCCATCTGCTGGCGCAGCAGGAACTCGCGCTGGCGGCTCTCCATGCCCTCGGACACGTCGTGGCGGATCTTCTCGGCCAGCTCGTGCTCGGCCAGCGCGTCCCGGACCCACCCGAGCACCAGCGTCAGCCGGGCCTCGAGCTCGAGGGTCTCCAGCAGCTCGACCTTGCGCTCGACCGACAGGTCCGGCCACCAGCCGACCAGGTCGGCCAGGGCGGAGGGGTCGTCGACCCCCCGCAGCACCTCGGTCAGCCGGCGGCCGCCGAGCGCCTCGAACAGCGCCCGCAGCGCGGCGCGCAGCTCGGTCGCCAGCGACGCCACCTCGTCGGTGAGCTCGCCGTCGTCGAGCGGGGTGGCGTGGACCCACAGGCCGCTGGTCTCCCCGATGACGCCCAGGCCGAGCTCGGCCCGGACGGTCGCGCGGATCACGAGCGCGGGCATGCCGCCCGGCAGGTTGCCGCTGTTCTCGATGCGGGCGACGGTGCCGACCCGCGCGTAGCCGCCCTCGGCCCGGCGGGGGACCAGGAGGACGGTGTCGCTGGCCTTGGCGGCGGCGTCGGCGGCGGCCCTGGCCTCGTCGGTCTCGAGAGCGAGCGTGACCACCATGCCCGGCAGGACGACGTCGTTGGTCAGCGGCAGGACGGGGAGGGTGAGGGTGTCCAATTCGGCCATGAGAGGCCCCCTTCAGCGCGGGGCGGACGGAGATCCTTGATCGATGCAAAGAACTCTACGAAGGGGCCGCGCATTCCCCACCCAGGAACCTTGAGTGCGTGACACTCAACACACCGCGGGTTACGGTGGCCTCCCGTGGCGGTCGCTCAGTCGGTCCAAGAGGTCCAGGACGCGTGCGGCTCGGACCCCGCGTTCATCTGCCGGCGGGTCCTCGACTGGACGGGGTCGGAGGCGTGGGCCGAGGCGGCCCAGCGCTTCCTCGTGCCGCCGCTGCACATCCTGCTCATCGTGGTGCTCGCGTTCATCGCGAACCACCTGGTGCGGCGGGCCATCCGGCGGCTGACCAACAAGATCGTCGCCCCCGACTCGCTCGAGCTGTTCAGCACCATCAAGGACCACGCCCCGAGCGTCATCGTGGACACGGGTCCGCTGTCGCTGCGGTCGGCCGCCCGAGCCCAGACGCTGGCGCTGGTGCTGCGCTCGATCGCCAGCGTGGTCATCTGGTCGCTGGCCATCACGATGATCCTGGGCGAGCTCGGCGTGAGCCTCGGCCCGCTGATCGCCGGGGCCGGCATCGCCGGTGTCGCCATCGGCTTCGGCGCCCAGAGCCTGGTCAAGGACTTCCTGACCGGCATCTTCATGCTGGTCGAGGACCAGTACGGCGTCGGCGACATCGTCGACGCCGGCGAAGCCACCGGCACGGTCGAGGCGGTGTCGCTGCGCACGACCCGGCTGCGGGACGTGAACGGCACGGTCTGGCACATCCCCAACGGCGCCATCGAGCGGGTCGGCAACATGTCCCAGCAGTGGGCCCGGGCGCTGCTGGACGTCGAGGTGGCCTACGGCACCGACCTCGACGCGGCCCAGGACGCCATCAAGGAGGTGGCGGACGAGCTGTGGCACGACGAAGCCTTCGAGGGGAAGATCCTCGAGGAGCCCGAGGTGTGGGGGGTCGAGAAGCTCAGCCCCGACGCCGTCGCGCTCCGGCTGGTGATCAAGACCCGGCCCGCCGAGCAGTTCCCCGTGATGCGCGAGCTGCGCCGCCGCCTGTCGGACGAGTTTCAGCGGCGCGGGATCGCGATGCCGTTCCCGCAGCACTCGGTGCTGGTGCAGCGCGACGCCGGCACCTCGCACGAGACGGCCGAGGTGCCCGCGGCGCCTGCTGCGCCTGCGGCGGGGCGACCACCCGCGATCACCTGACCGGTCTACCGTTCCGGCCGTGTTCCGGGAACGGGAATGCGGCCTCGGTGTCGGGCTCGCGCTGGCATTGGCGGTGGCGCTGCTCGGTGCGGCGGCCTGCGCGTCCCCGGCGGAGGGCCCCCTCGGCGACGAGCGCGGGGCCCGGGCCCCGGCCCAGGACGGAGCCGAGCCCGGCGGGGGGTCGACGACGGCCGAGCCGGCCGCGGACGACGGCGACGCGCCGGCCACGATCCCCGCGGATGCCCCGAGGTACGCGCTCGGGACCTGTGTCGCCTGGGACGCAGCCGCGGCCGCGGACCCCGCCAGCCCCGGCGGGTTCGCGGTCGTCGGCTGCGACCAGCCCCATCGCGGCGAGACGATCGGGCGGACGGAGGGCCCCGACACGCCCGGGAACTTCTACCCGTCCGCCGACGCCCTGTTCGCGGTGGCGGCCCGCTCGTGCGCCCGCCAGGCCGAGAAGTACCTCGGCGAGGAGCTGGACGAGCAGGGCCGGTTCGTGCTCACCGCGATGCCGCCGTCGCACGACCTGTGGGAGCGGGGCTACACGACGGTCGAGTGCGTGCTGGCCAGTCGCAGCGAGGCTGCGTCGCAACTGCTGACGGGTTCGGCCCGCGGCGCGCCGCAGTGGTGGACGTTCGCCGCCGGGGACTGCGTGGCGCTCCCGCCGGAGGCGCCCGAGCCGCTGGCACTGGTCCCGTGCGACCAGCCCCACGTGCTGGAGATCGCCGGCCCGGTCACCGTCGACGACCCGGACTACGACTTCACGTCGCTCGACGCCATCGAGACGTGCCTCGACATGGCGACCGGCTACCTGGGCCATCTCCCGGACCCACCGTGGTTCGCGCCGATGCTCGGGCCCGACTCCTCGGAGTGGGCAGACGGCAACCACACGGCCTACTGCGCGCTCGTCCAGTACGACGAGAGCGATGACGTGGCGGTCGTCTCGTCCCCGGCCCCCTGACCTGCGGTATCAGGGTGGCGGCCGGCGGCTCCATCCCCGGTGATGACCAACTGGCAGATCAGCGAGTCGGCGATCTCGGTGTCCCTGCGGGAGGACGGCCGGGGCGAGCTGGCGTTCACGGTCACCAACACGGGACCGGCGCAGGACCGCGCCGTCCTCACGATCACGGCGCTCGACGGCGCGGCCGAGGCCTGGTTCACCGTCGACGAGCCCCAGCGCCTGGTCGGGCCGGGGACGTCGGTGGTCTACCGGGTGGCCGTGGCCGCGCCGCCGGGCACGGCGGCGGGCACCTACGCGGTGACCGGGATCGTGTACTCGGCCGACAGCGACCCGAGCGAGTCGTCCGCGACGAGCAAGCGGATCGAGCTGGTCGTGACCACGGCCCGCCCGGCGCCGCGCGCCCCCGCTGGCCGTACCTCGTCGCCGTGCTGGCGGTGGTGCTGGTGGCCGCGGTCGTGGGGGCGATCGTCCTGACCCGTGACGACGCCGAGGCGGAACCGCCGGCACCGCCGGAACGCCGGAGGCGGCGCTGCCCGACCTGTGGGTGGTCACGACCCCGGAGTGCGACTTCTACCCAGCGTTCGCGGGCGGCTTCCTGTTCGAGGTCGACGCCGGCGTGCGGGCGGACGGCCCCCTCGGGTCGGCCACGTCGGTGCCCGTGCTGCTGCGGGCCGAGGCGACGGGCGCGGAGAGCACCAGCTACGTCGCCATCGGTGATGCCGCCCCGAACTCCATCCTCGCCGTCGACGTCGGCATCGCGTTCGAGGGGGCCGACCTCTACACACTCGTGGTCGATCCCTACAACGAGATTGCCGAGGCCGACGAGTCGAACAACGAGGTGATCGTGCAGGTCGAATTCCTCGGCGCCGGCGCCATCCCCTGCTACGTGGCCTGAGCCCCGGGCTGGGCACCTCGGCGAGCGGAACCCGCTACTGTGCGGCTAGTCTTGTTACCGCCCGGTAATGCGGCCGGGCCGTCTCGCCACACCGACCAGGGGCCGTGCGCATGAGCGAGTTCTCACTCACCCTCAACGAGGACCAGCAGCAGATCCAGAAGTGGGTCCACGACTTCGCCGAGGGCGTGGTCCGCCCGGCGGCCCACGAGTGGGACGAGCGTGAGGAGTTCCCGTGGCCGATCGTCGAGGAGGCGGCCAAGATCGGCCTGTACTCCTTCGACTTCTTCGCCCAGGCGTCGCTCGGCGACAGCACCGGCCTCACCCTGCCGGTCGCCCTGGAGGAGCTGTTCTGGGGCGACGCCGGCATCGGCCTGTCGATCTTCGGCTCGGGCCTCGCCGCCGCCGGCATCGCCGGCGCCGGCCTGCCCGAGCAGGTCATGGAGTGGGTCCCGCAGTGCTTCGGCACCGCCGACAAGATCCAGCTCGGGGCGTTCTGCGTCTCCGAGCCCGACGCCGGCTCCGACGTGAGCTCGCTCAAGACCCGGGCCGTCTACGACGAGGCGACCGACGAGTGGGTCCTCAACGGCACCAAGGCCTGGATCACCAACGGCGGCATCGCCGACGTCCATGTCGTGGTCGCCACGGTCGACCCCCAGCTCAAGGGCCGGGGCCAG
Source organism: uncultured Acidimicrobiales bacterium (assembly GCA_963830865.1). GTDB lineage: Bacteria > Actinomycetota > Acidimicrobiia > Acidimicrobiales > VFJN01 > ZC4RG19. The sequence goes on from CAWHNU010000011.1 coordinate 339,433, forward strand.
GCGAGCTTCGTCGTCCCGCCGGGCATCACCGGCCTGTCCCAGGGCCAGAAGTACCTCAAGCACGGCATCCGGGCGTCCCACACGGCCGAGGTGGTCCTCGACGACGTGCGCATCCCCGGCAAGCTGCTCCTCGGCGGCAAGGAGAAGCTCGACGAGAAGCTGGCCCGGGCCCGCGAGCAGCAGCGCACCGGCGCCAAGCAGCCGGCCATGGCGACGTTCGAGGCGACCCGCCCCTCGGTAGCGGCGATGGCAGTCGGCATCGCCCGGGCCGCCTACGAGTACGCCCTCGACTACGCCAAGGAGCGCAAGGCGTTCGGCAAGGCGATCATCGAGAACCAGGCGATCGCCTTCATGCTGGCCGACATGGCCACCGAGATCGACGCCGCCCGCCTGCTCGTCCACCGGGCCGCGTGGCTCTCCCGCAATGGTGGCTACACCAACGCGGAGGGCTCCATGTCCAAGCTCAAGGCCGGCCGGGTGGCGGTCTGGGTAACCGAGCGGGCCATCCAGATCCTGGGCGGCTACGGCTACACCCGCGAGTACCCGGTCGAGCGCATGCACCGCGACGCCAAGATCTACGACATCTTCGAGGGCACCGAGCAGATCCAGCAGCTCGTGATCGCCCGGGCCATCTCGGGCCTGCGGATCGAGTAGCGCCGCCGGGCGCCGGGCCGGGCCCGGGGCGCCACCCCGAGCGCCCGCCACGTGACGTGACGAAAAACACATCACGCCTGCACGGTGGGGAGCCCGGGGCGGTTGTACACTCTTTCACGAAGCCCATCGGGTGGGGTACAGCCACCTGGTGGGGCCAAGAACAAGAACAACAGGATCTGCGGATCGAGTACGAGTACTCCCCCCTCCACTCGTCGCTCTCTGCAGGAACAGACGGTGCCGCTCGCATCCCCCCTGCGTGCGGCACTGTCGCGTCCGGGCCCGTCAACCCATGTCGCAGCTGTGCCGGGCCGCAGTGTCTGGCTGATGTCTGGTCCATTTGACCTCGTCTCACCGCTTTCAACCTCCTTTCTTGGCGATCACCTGTTCGACGTGTGCTACAGTACAAACTGATGTTCGCTACTGCAAGCCCCGTGGACGAGAATCCTTTCGACGCACTGGACCGGATGCTCGACCGGATCCTCGCGCTCGACTGTGACGGTCTCGACGATCAGGCCCTGAGCGAGGCGACGGTCCGGCTCCGGTGCCAGCAGGCCCGCATGGCGGCCGCCACGGTCGCGCTCACGGCGGCATTCGACGCCCGCCGGGCGTGGGCCGGCGACGGGTCTCGCAGCGCAGCGGCGTGGGTCGCTGCCCGCACCCACGAGCCGCTCGACGACGTCCGCGCCGACGTCCGGCTCGGGCGCCGGCTGCGCTCGATGCCCGCGACCCGCGCCGCCCTCCGGGCCGGGGAGATAGCGCCCGCGCACGCGCACCGACTGTCGACGCTGGCCACCGGGCCGACCGCAGGGGTGTTCCCCGCGGGCGAGCAGTGCCTCGTCGGACACGCCCGGACGATGCGCTGGTCCGACTTCACCCGCACGTGCGCGTACTGGCGTGACGTCGTCGAACCCGACGGGCCCGAGGACGAGGCGGCCCGCCAGCAGGCGTCGCGCCGGGTCCACCTCTCACTGGGGCTCGGCGGCGTCGGCATCCTCGACGGCCGCCTCACCCCGGTGGCGGCCGCCACCGTCGGCGGCGCCCTCGATCGCATCGAGCAGGAGCTGTACGAGTCCGACTGGAAGGCGGCGCGGGCCGAGTGGGGCGACGCCGCGACCGCCTCACACCTGGTTCGCAGCCCCGCCCAGCGCCGCCACGACGCCCTCGTCGAGATGGCCCTCCGCGCCACGACCGCGCCCCGGCGCGGCAAGCGGCCCCGGCCCCTCGTGAACGTCGTGGTCGGCTACGAGACGTTCGCCGGTCGCATCTGCGAACTCGCCGCCGGTACGCCGGTCGCCCCCGGGGTCGTCGCCGACCTGCTCGGCGCACCCGACACGGTGATCGAGCGCATCGTGTTCGACGGACCGCGACGCATCGTGGACGTGGGCCATGCCCGCCTCTTCCGGGGCGCCCTCCGGCGGGCGCTGGAGATCCGCGACCGACGCTGCACGCATCCGACGTGCGACGTCCCGGCGCCCCGTTGCCAGGCCGACCACGTCACGCCGTGGAGCCATGACGGGGCGACCACTCTCGCCAACGGCCAGCTCCAGTGCGCCTTCCACAACCGGTGGCGATACCAGCACCCTGACGCACCGTCGCCCTGACGGCTAGAAGGAAGGGGTGACCGTTTTCCTCACCGGATTCCCCGGGTTCCTGGGGTCGCGCCTGCTGCCCCGCATCCTGAGCCGTTCACCCGAGGTCGCGGCCGTGTGCCTGGTGCAGCCGCGCTTCGAGGCGCAGGCCAAGGATCGGGTCCGGGTGCTCGAGGCCGAGGATCCCTCGCTGGCCGGGCGGATCGAGCTCGTGGCGGGCGACCTGACCGCGCCCGCTCTCGGCCTCGACGCGGGCGAGCGGGATCGGTTGACGGCTCGGACATCCGAGGTCTGGCACCTGGCGGCGGTGTACGACCTGGGCGTCGCCCGAGAGGTGGGCATGCGGGTCAACGTGGAGGGCACCCGCAACGTCCTGCGGTTCGCCGAGGCATGCCCGGACCTGCGCCGGCATCACTACGTCAGCACGTGCTACGTGAGCGGCCGGCACTGCGGGCCGTTCCGGGAGGACGACCTCGACGTCGGGCAGCTGTTCAACAACTACTACGAGGAGACCAAGTTCCTGGCCGAGGTCGAGGTGGCCGAGGCCAGGGCCGGAGGGATGCCGACGACGGTGTACCGGCCGGCGATCGTGGTGGGCGATTCCCGCAGCGGGGACACCCAGAAGTTCGACGGCCCGTACTTCCTGCTCCAATGGCTGCTGCGCCAGCCCCGGTGGGCGGCCGTGGTGCCCTACGTCGGCGACCCGACGATGGTGCGGTTCAACATGGTCCCGTCCGACTTCGTGCTCGACGCCGTCGACCACCTGTCGGGCCGGGCGGACTCGGCGGGCCGCACCTATCAGCTCGCCGACCCGCGGCCGCTGACGGTCGACGCCCTGCTCACCGAGATGTGCCGGGCCACGGCGCGCCGCGGCATCCGGGTCCGGCTGCCCCACCGGCTGACCACATGGACCCTGGCCAACGTGGGCCCGGTGGCCCGGTTCGTCGGCATCCCGGCCAGTGCGGTCGAGTACTTCGTCCACCCGACCCACTACGACACGACGGCGACCGTCCGTGACCTGGCGGGCAGCGGCATCGCCTGCCCGCCGGTCGGCGACTACCTGCCGACGCTGGTGCGCTTCATGCGCGACCACGCCGAGGCCAACGTCGGGGCGATGGCCTGACGTCCTGGCAGCGCTGAGCGCTGAGCGCCGGGCGGCGGCTACTCCGACCAGTCGGGGTGGGGCTGCTCGGTGTTCTGCGCCAGCCAGAACGTGGCGCCCGACGGGTCGGCCAGGCCGGCCATGCGCCCGAAGGGGGTGTCGAACGCCGGCGCGATCACGGTCCCGCCGCCGGCCTCGGTGGCGGCCACCGCGTCGTCGGCCGAGGCGACCGAGAAGTACACCAGCCAGTGGGCCGGCATCCCGTCGGCGCCCATCATCCCGCCGATGCCGCCCAGCGGGGCCTCGTTGCCGGCCAGCGTGAAGGTCGTGTAGTCGTCCGGCGCGCCCTCGAGCGCCTGGGTGTCGTAGCCGAACACGGCCGAGTAGAAGGCCCGGGCGGCGTCGGGGTCGGGTGAGCGCAGGTCCTCCCACGTGATGCCGCCGGGCTCGTTGACGATGCCCGCGCCGATGTGCTGGCCCGCCTGCCACACGCCGAACGCCGCGCCGGTGGGGTCGGCGCCGATGAACATGCGGCCGATGTCGCCCACGTCCCCGGGCGCAAGGACGACGACGCCCCCGTTGGCCGACACCGCGGCGGCCGTGGCGTCGGCGTCCTCGCTGGCGATGTAGAGGGTCCAGGCGGTGGGCGCGCCCTCGGGCAGCGGCCCGATGCCGACGGCCGCGTGGCCGTCCCGCTGGGCGATGACGTAGCCCCCATACTCCTCACCGGTGTCCTGGAAGTCCCAGCCGAGCACGGGGCCGTAGAACGCCTTGGCGGCGTCCACGTCGGGGGTGGTGAGGTCGGCCCAGCACGGCACGCCCGCAGGCCAGGATGACGTTCGCGTGGTCATGCCGGCAGTTCACCCCCGCAGGGGGCACGCGTCCAGCGCTCAGGCCCCGCCCGCGCCGCAGAAGTAGCCGGCGCTCACGTGGCGCCGGTCGCTCCTGTCGCGCACCAGCACCGGTCCGGCCGGGAAGCTGACCTGGAACTCCTGGTCATCGACGCTCTCGACCTTGTCGCCGTAGGTCGCCTGCCACGCCGGGAGCGCCTCGCTGACGACGGGGCCGTCCGCCATGCGCATCTGTCGCCCATCGGAGGCGCTGACATAAACGGCCCAGCCGGTGAGCACGACCGACTCCGGGTCGCGGCCGGCGAACGTGAGGCGCAGGTCAGGCCAGAGCACGTCGGTTGCAGAGGTCGGCTCGTCGCTGGCGGGCGCGAACGGCAGCGGGCTCGCGGCCGTGCCGCCGACGTCGAAGCACGCGACCACCTCGCTCGTCGAACCCGGGTTCTCCGGGGGCCCGAGCAGCGCGGTGACCGCGGGGACGATCTCGCCCGCCGGGGTGCCGAAGTCGTACGAGCCGATCCCGTCGGGCCGGAGGGCGAGTTCGTCGACGACGGGCCCGGCGGTGCCGGGGAGGCCGTCGTCGGGCGGGGCGATGGCGGCGGTCGCCGGCGCGGTGGAGGCGACCGGGTCGGCGCTGGTGGTGGTCGTGTCCGCGTCGCCGGCGGCCTCGGGTTCGGGGTCGGGCCGGGTGGCGACGCCGGCCACCACGGCGGCGATCAGCACGATGGCGGCGGCGCCCCGTCGCACTCGACACGAGGCGCGAAGTTTCGCAGCGGTCGGTCACACGCCCCCAGGATCGCACGACGCCCCGGCCCAGACCATCTGGACCGGGGCCGACCCGGCCTGCTGCGTGATGCGCACCCGGATGTCGCCGTCGGCCAGGTGCACGGCGAGGTCGGCGATCACGGGCGGGTCCTCGGTCCCCGCCGTCGGCAGCAGCTCGACCCGGTCCCCGTAGACCGTCTGCCAGGTGGCCAGGTCGTCCTCCAGCAGCGGGCGTCCGCCAAGGCGCAACGGGCCGGCGTCCCCGGGTGAGCCCTCGACCCGCCAGCCGATCAGGCCCAGGGATGCGGCGTCAGGCCCCGCGAAGCTCATCGTCACGCCCGGCCACCTCATCGACATGCTGCTCCGCCAGGACGGGTCGACGCCCCCCACACCCCTCCTCACCTCTCGTCGACGGACAGCTGCTCGTAGAACCGCAGGACGACCATCGCCCGGGCCTTGGGCGGCAGCCGCAGCACCGCGTCGAGCGTGTGGTCGTGCACGGCCGGGGCGGCGTCGGCCACCGCCAGGCTGCGGGTCAGCTCGTCGCCGTGCCGCCGGCGGGCCTTGGCGTCGATGGCCCGGTTGACGACGCAGCGCCGCAGGTAGGCGCCCGGCCGGTCGAGCCGGCCCCAGCGCTGGTAGACCCGGACGAACGCGTCGTGGGTCACCTCCTCCGCGACGGCCGCCGAGCCGCACACGAGGTAGGCGAGCCGGACCATCGCCGCCCGTTCCCGGACGAACAGCTCCTCGAACCCGCCGGGTGGGGCCTGGGCGACCCGCACTGGCCTGCCCGTCGCTCTCGTGCCCACGCCTCCCTCGACCGGTGGCGACGCCGTTTCGTTCCGTCGGGCGGCTTGCCGTCAGGCGGAGACGCCCCGCAACCCCCGCCAGGCGAGATCCGCGAGCTGGTGGGCCAGCGTCTCCGGGTCGGCGTCGCTGTTGGCGCGCAGCCAGTGGATGCTGGCGCCCTCGATCATCCCGACGATGCCGTGGCCCAGCACCTGGCGCTGGCCGGCGCTGAGGCCCTCGATCTCGATCAGGTTGGCGACCAGCGCGGCCAGCGTGCGCTCGGTCTGGTTCACCAGCTCGGCGAACTCGTCGTCGCGGGCCAGCCCGCCGCCGTAGAACAGCTGGAAGGCGTCGCGGTGCCGATCGACGTAGGTGAAGTAGGCGGCGAAGCCCAGCTCGACCATCTCGTGGGGACCGCTGGCCGCCGCCACCGCCTTGGTGATGCGGTCCTGCAGGTCGCGGCCCACGTCGGTCAGCAGCTCGGTGAACAGCTCGCGCTTGGACGTGAAGTGCTGGTAGAGGACCGGCTTGGTGACGCCGGCCTCGACCGCGATGTCGTTCATCGAGGCGTTGTGGTAGCCCTCCGCCGCGAACACGCGCAGCGCCACGCCCAGCAGCTGTCGCCGACGGCGCGCGGCGGGCAGGCGGGTCGGCACGCGGGTCTCGTCCTCCATGTCTGGCCCCCCCGGGGCGTCGCGGATCGCAGATGGCGCCTCAGTGAACTGTTACTTCACGGTAACAGGCGAACTTGGCAGATGCCGTGCACCCCGGCCGCTGCGCAGGTTAACGGAGGGTGCCTCGCTCGCGGTCGTCGCGCTCGGCGGCCTTGACCGCGTAGCCCGCGACGATGGCGGGGGCGAGGAACACCGAGCCCACCAGCAGTGCCGCGACGACTACGGAGACCGTCAGCGGCGTGAACCCGACCGCGAACCCGACCACGAACACGACGATCGCCACGCCGAACAGGGCGTAGCCGATCCGCTGGCCCAGCTCGGCGGCCCGGGCGATCTGCCGGCGGCGGCGGAGGACCGGGTCGGACGCGGGGTCGGGGGCGGGCTCGCTCACCGGGACATGCTGGCACGCGCCCACGGCGCGTAGGGTCGTCGGCCATGACCGCCGACGGCGCGATCGGCTACCGGGTCGTGGACCACGTGGCCCGGATCACCATCGACCGGCCCGAGCGTCGCAACCGCCGACGCGGCCGAGGGCACGGCCGCCTTCCGCGAGCGGAGGCCGCCCCGCTGGACCGGGCGCTGAGCGCCGCCGGCCGCAGGCGGCTCAGGTCGAGCCGCCGTTCTCCGGCATCGTGAACCCGCAGTCGGCGATCGACGTGATGAGGTCCTGGGTCTCCTCGGGCGTGAGGTCGGAGAACGGGTCGCTCGGGTCCATCTCGGACATGCGCTCGACGCCGAGCTGGTCGAGCATGACCTGGGCGGCGCACTCGGCCTGCTCGCGGCTGTAGATCCCGGTGCCTTCGAGCGCGTCGGCCAGCGTGTCGACGAAGACCTGGTTCTCGTCGTCGTCGGTGCCCCCCTCGTCGGACCCGGGGCCGGACGACCCGTCGTCGTCGGGGAGGGTGGTCGGGCCGTCGCTCGTGTCGGGCAGGGTGATGTCCGAGCCGCCGCCGCCCGGGATCTCGGGCACCGACTCCTCGGTCTGGGACGTCTGGTCGGTGGCGGTGTCGTCGCCGTCGTCGTGGATGAGCAGGTAGGCGATCCCGCCGATCACCGCCACGGCCAGCGCCGCCAGCCCGACGAGCAGCCCGGGAGACGGGCCCGACCGGCCGGTGGGCGCGGGGTACTGCCCGGACGGCCCCAGCGGCCCCGCCGGCCCTGGCGGCGGCCCGGCACCCCACGTGGCGGTCGGGTCGGCCCCGTCGCGCGGCGGGTAGGGGCCCGTGCCGTACGGCGCGGTCGGCGGCCCCTGCGTCATGGGCGGGTAGGGCGCGGCCGGCGGGTACGGGCCGGTCGGTGGGGACTGGGTGGTCTGCGGGTACTGCGTCCAGGTCTGGTCGGAGGCCATCGCGTCGACGCCGGTCACCCCGTGGTCGGACACGTCGTCGGTCCAGCGGCCGCCGTCCCAGTAGCGGTACTCGTGCCGCCCGGTCGGGTCGGGGTTCCACCCGGGTGCGAGTGCGTTCATCGGTTGGCGATCGTAGGCGAGCGGCACCACCCCGCCGTCGCGGCCGCCTTTGGGGGCGCGGCGGGCCGACCCCTAGCGTGCCGGCGTGATCCGTTCCGAGACCCGGGGACACGTCGTGGTCGCCACCATCGACCGGCCCGAGCGCCGCAACGCGGTCGACCGGGCCACCCTGGAGGGCCTGGCCGGCGTGCTGGCGGGCTGCGGCGACGGCGCCGTGCGGGCCCTGGTGCTCACCGGGGCGGGCGGGCACTTCTGCGCCGGCGCCGACCTGGGCGGCGTCGAGGACGAGGCGTTCGGGGCCGTGCTCCGGGACGTGCTCGACGGCCTGCGCCTGGCCGACTGCGTGACGATCGCCGCGGTCGACGGCGCGGCGCTCGGCGCCGGCACCCAGCTCGCGGTCGCCTGCGACCTGCGGTTGGCGACGCCCGAGGCCCGCTTCGGCATCCCGGCCGGCAAGCTCGGCCTGGCGGTCGACACCTGGACGGTCGACCGGCTCGCCCTGCTGGCGGGCGCGGGCCCGGCGCGGGCGATGCTGCTGGCGGCCGAGGTCCTGACCGGCGCGGAGGCGCACCGGCTCGGGTTCGTCCAGCGGTTGGGCGGGCTCGACGACGCCCTGGCCTGGGCGGACGACATCGCGGCGCTGGCGCCGCTCACCCTGCGGGCGCACAAGGCCGCGCTGGAGCAACCCGCCGAGGCGCCGGCGGCGCGGGCGCGGGCCTGGGCCAGCGCCGACCTCCAGGAGGGACTGGCGGCATTCCGGGAACGCCGTCAGCCCCGGTTCCTCGGCCGCTGATGCGGCTCCGGGTGCGCTGCTGATCGTGACCCGTCAGAAGTTGGCCGGGAGCAGCCGGGAGAAGTTCTCGAAGAAGAAGAACAGCATGACCAGGAACACCGGCAGCCCCACGGCGTAGGCCGGCCACTTCTTCCACAGCTGGCCCAGCAGCCAGGCGGCCACCCAGATCAGCGCGCACGCCACCCCCAGCAGCACCGCGGGCCAGGCCGAGGCGCGCTCGCCGCCGAGGCCGGCGTCGATGGTCTGCGCGGTCGTGCCGGAGGCGTTCCCGTCCTGGGGTGCGGTGGCCGGCGGGGGCGACGGTTCGGCGGCCGGCACGACCAGGTCCGACACCACCACGATCCGCTGGCGGGCCGAGTACTTGGGGTGGCACGACGTGAGGGTCAGCCGGTTGTCGTCGAAGTCGTCGAGCACACCCACCTGGTCCGGGGGCACGACGAGCTGCTCGCGGACCTCGTAGCGGAACGACCCCTGGAGGGTCGTGACCAGGATCTCGTCGCCGGCCTTCAGCTCGTCGATCCGGTTGAACGGCGCGCCGTAGGTGGTCCGGTGGCCGGCGATGGCGGCGTTGCCGGGCTGCCCCGGCAGCGGCGAGTCCGGGTAGTGGCCGGGGCCCTTCTTGAGGTCGGACACCTCGACCCCCTGCACCACCACCTTGTCGAGCCCGATGGCCGGGATGCTTATGTGCGCCACCGCCTCGCCGTCGTCCGGCGGGGGCGGGGGCGGCAGCGCCTCGGTCGTGGTCGGGGCGGGGGGCGCGGTCGTCGTGGTGTCCTCGTCGGGCACCGCGATGCCGGCCTCGTCGAGCTGGGAGTCGAACTCCTTCTCGAGGGACCGCTGGGCCTGGGCCTCCCGGATGCCCGTGCCCCAGAGCTGGTACGCGACGAACAGCAGGATCAGCACGCCGGCGGTGATGAAGACGCGCCCGACGGCACCGAGGATCCTGGTCAACGGCATCTGGGGGAGGCTACCGACCACGCACGGTCACCCCGAGCCGGCCCATCTTGGAGGGCCGCGACCTGCCTCAGTAGCCTCGTGGCGTCTCCATGGAGCCGATTCTCCACTTCCGCGCCGCCGTCGCGCTGCTCGGACGGTTCCCTGCGCTCGCCGGCATCGACCTCGACGTCGTGCGCGGTGAAATCGTTCTCCTCCGCGGTCCGAACGGGGCAGGCAAGACGACGCTGCTGCGCGCCGCCGCGGGGCTCGTGCCGGTCGTGCGGGGCGAGGCCACCGTCCTCGGCCACGACCTGCGCCGGGACGCCGCCGCCGTGCGGCGCCGGGCCGGCCTGCTCGGCCACGCCAGCGCCCTGTTCGACGAGCTGACGGTGGCCGACAACGTCACGTTCTGGGGACGGGCCTGCCGGGCCGGCCGGTCCGACATCGAGGCCGCGCTCGGCGTCGTCGGCCTCGCCGCCCGGCTGCGGGACGTGCCGGTGGGCCGCCTGTCGGCCGGCCAGCGCCGCCGCACCGCCCTGGCCTGCCTGCTGGCCCGCCGCCCCGAGCTGTGGCTGCTGGACGAGCCCCACGCCGGCCTCGACAGCGACGCCCGCGACCTGCTCGACGGGCTCGCCCGCCAGGCGGTCGACGCCGGGGCGACGGTGATCATGTCGTCGCACGAGCTCGACCGGGCCGAGGCCCTGGCCGACCGCACCGTCACCCTCGACGCCGGCGTGGTGGTGGCGGAGCCGGCCGAGCCGGCCGAGCCCGCCCCCGTCGGGGAGGTCATCCATGTGGCGTGACGCCGCCCTGGTCGCCGGCCGCGACCTGCGGATCGAGGCCCGCAGCCGGGTGACCCTCCACCAGGTGGGGCCGTTCGCGCTGCTGGTCCTGGTGCTGTTCGCGTTCGCCCTCGACCCGGCCCGCCAGATCCTGGAGCGGGCCACCCCCGGCCTCTACTGGCTGACCGTCCTGTTCTCGGCGCTCCTGGCCGTGGCCCGCAGCGCCGCGCTCGACGAGACCGGCGGGGTGCGGGACGCCCTGCGGCTGTCCGCGCTGGAGCCGGCGGGCGTGTTCCTCGGCAAGGCCGCGGCCGTCGCCGCCGAGCTGCTGGTGCTGGAGGCCCTGCTCGCCGTGGGCGTGATCGTGCTCTACGGCGCCGAGCCGGCCGGGCTCGGCCTGCTCGCCGCCACCTGCGTCGCGGCGACCGTTGCGGTCGCTTCCACCGGTAGCCTGTACGGCGCCCTGGTCAGTGGCCTGCGGGTGCGCGAGACGCTGCTCCCCCTGCTGCTGCTCCCCGTGCTGGCGCCGGTGCTCATCGGCGCCACCCGAGCGTTCGAGGCAGCGCTCGGCGGGGCGCCCGCGGACGGTTGGCCATGGTGCGGCCTGCTCGCCGCGTTCGCCGCCGTGTACTCCGTCGCCGGGGCAGCCGCCTACGGGACCTTGCTGGAGGCTTCGTGACCGCTACCGACCACCCCCGGACGTCCCCGGGGACCACCCCCGCCGACGCCGGCCCGACCGGCGCCGTCCCCGGCGACGGCGGCCCGGCGTCCACCGGCTCGCCGGCCAGCCGGGTGCTCGGCCTGCTGGCGCTGGCGTCGCTGGCGCTGCTCGTGCTGTACGGCCTGGTCATCAGCCCGGCCGACCGCGAGATGGCCGACTCGGTGCGGCTGATGTACATCCACGTGCCGTCGGCCACGTACATGTACGCCGGCTGCTTCTTCACCACGATCGCCTCGGCGCTGTGGCTGTGGAAGCGCACGCCGGGCTGGGACGCGCTGGCCGAGGCCGGCGCCGAGGTCGGCCTGGTGTTCGCCGTGCTCACGCTGGGCACGGGCTCGCTGTGGGGCCGGCCCACCTGGGGCACGTACTGGACCTGGGACGCCCGCCTCACCTCGACCGCGGTGCTGACGGCGCTCCTCGTCGGCTACCTGGCGCTGCGCCGGCTCGACCTCGATCCCGACGCCCGCTCGGCCCGGGCCGCGGTGCTCGGGCTGTTCCTGGTGCCCAACGTCATCGTCGTCAACCGCTCGGTCGAGTGGTGGCGGGGCCTCCACCAGGGCGAGACGCTGGTCAAGCTCGACCCCACCATCGAGGGGAACATGCTGGTGGCGCTGATGGTCGGCTTCCTGGCCCTCGGTCTCACCTTCGCCTGGTTCATGGTCCACCGCTTCCGGATCGCCTGGCTCGACGCCCAGGCCGACCGCCTCGACCTCGACGCGGCCGTGGCCGCCCGGCGGGCGGAGGCCGGCCGATGATCGCCATGACGCACGCCGGCTACGTGGCCGCCGGCTGGATCGGCGCCGGGCTCGTGCTCGGCGGCTACGCCGTCAGCCTGGTCCGCCGGGGCCGCAAGCTGTCGCGCCAGGTGCCCCCGGAGGAGCGGCGGTGGAGCTGACTCCCCGGACGCTCGACCCGGAGCCCGCACCCGGTGTCGAGCCCCGTCCCCGACCCCACCGGCGGCGCCGCTGGCTGCCGCTGGCGGTGCTGGCCGTGGTCCTGCTCGGCCTGGGCGGGCTCGTGTACAAGGGCCTGTCCGATGCCTCCGTCTACTTCCGCAACGCCGACGAGGCGGTCGCCCAGCGCGACAGCCTGGGCAGCAAGCGCTTCCGGCTCCAGGGCACGGTGGTCGGCCAGCCGGTCGAGGCGAACGGCGCCGTCGACTTCGACGTCCGGTTCAACGGCGTGACCGTCGCCGTCCACCACGAGGGCAACCCGCCCGACCTGTTCAAGCCGGGCATCCCGGTCGTGACCGAGGGCCACTGGCGGGAGGGCGCCGACGTGTTCGACAGCGACCGGATCCTCGTCAAGCACGACGCCAGCTACGAGTCCAAGGACGACTACGACCGCCGGATCGCCGAGGCCGACCAGGGCGGCGACCAGGGCGGGGGCGCGACGCCGTGAACGCCGCGCTGGGTACCGCCGGCATCGTGCTCGGCGTGGCCGCCTCGATCGGCGGCGTCGCCACGCTGGCCGTCGCGCTGGCCGGGCGGAACCCCCGGCTGATGGCGGTCGGCCGCTCGTACGTCATGCTCGCCCTCGGCGGGGCGGTGCTGGCGGTGGTGGCGATGGAGCGGGCGCTGATCACCCGCGACTGGTCCGTCCAGTACGTCGCCGACCACGGCAGCAGCCGCACCCCCGCGCTCTACAACGTGGCCACGATGTGGGCCGCGCTCGAGGGCTCGATCCTGCTGTGGGTGCTGGTGCTGACCGTGTACATGGCGCTGGTCGTCCACAAGTTCCGGCGGCGGCTCGACGACCCGCTGGTGGGCTGGGCGATGCTGACGATGCTGGCGGTCAGCGCCTTCTTCTTCGTGCTGCTGCTGTTCCCGGCCAACCCGTTCCACAGCTTCGCCGCGCCGGCCGGCTTCGACGGCCCGGGGCCCAACCCGCTGCTCCAGAACCACCCGCTGATGGCGGTGCACCCGCCGATGCTCTACCTGGGCTACGTCGGGTTCACGGTGCCGTTCGCCTTCGCCGTCGCGGCCCTGGTGACCGGCCGGGTGGGCGAGGGCTGGCTCATGGAGACCCGGCGCTGGACCCTGTTCGCGTGGGGCTTCCTGACCGTGGGCATCGTGCTCGGCGCCTGGTGGAGCTACGAGGTGCTCAACTGGGGCGGCTACTGGGGTTGGGACCCGGTCGAGAACGCCTCGCTGCTGCCCTGGCTGACCGGCACGGCCTACCTGCACTCGGTGATGGTCCAGGAGCGCCGGGGGATGCTGCGGGTCTGGAACCTGTCGCTGCTGTGCGCCACGTTCAGCCTGACGATCCTGGGCACGTTCCTCACCCGGTCCGGTGTGATCGCCTCGGTCCACGCGTTCACCGAGGGCACGATCGGCATCTGGCTGCTGTCGTTCTTCGGGCTGGTGGTGGCCGTCACACTCGGGCTGATCGGTTGGCGGGGCGACCGCCTGCGGGCGCCGGGGCGCATCGACTCGCCGGTGTCGCGCGAGGGCGCGTTCCTGGCCAACAACGTGGTGTTCGCCGGGTTCGCGTTCGTCGTGCTGCTGGGGACCGTGTTCCCGCTGGTGGTCGAGGCGCTGCGCGGCGAGCAGTTGTCGGTGGGGGCGCCCTACTTCGAGCGGATGGCGATGCCGATCGGGCTCACCCTGTTGTTCCTGATGGCGGTCGCCCCGGTGCTGCCGTGGCGCAAGGCGTCGACCGAGCTGCTGTCCCAGCGGCTGTTCTGGCCGGCCTGGGCGGGCACGGGCACGGTCGTGGTCGCCGTGCTGCTCGGCGCCCGCGGCCTGGCGCCGCTGGTTGCGTTCGGGCTCGGTGGGTTCGCCGCCGGCTCGGCCATCCGCCAGGTGGTGCTGGCCACCCGGCGCCAGGGCTGGCGGGGCCTGGTCGGGCGGACCAACGGCGGCATGGTCGTGCACGTCGGCGTCGTGCTCATCGCCGTGGCCCTGGCCGCGTCGAGCAGCTTCGACACCGAGAAGGAGCTGACGATGGCGGTGGGCGACCACGCCACCGTCGCGGGCCACACGCTCACCTACCTGGGCGGGCGCACGGTCGAGGAGTCGAACAAGACGTCGGTCCGGGCCCGCATCCGGGTCGATGGCCGGGTGCTCGAGCCGGCGATCAACCGGTTCCCGGTCGGCCAGCAGTCGATCGGGACGCCGGCGGTGGCGACCTCGCCGATCGAGGACGTGTACCTGTCGCTCGTGTCGGCGCCTGCCGACGACGCCGGGCAGACGGTGGGGGTGCGGGTCGTGGTCCAGCCGCTGATCATGTGGCTGTGGCTGGGCGGCCTGGTCATGGCGGCCGGAACCGTGCTGGCGGCCTTCCCCGGCCGGCGACGGCGCAACCCGATCGACCCGGTGTCCGCACCGGTGCCGGGCCTGGAGCCCCGCGATCGGGAACAGGCGGTCGCCCCGCCCGAGGACGAGCGCGACGAGCGCGAGCCGGTGGAGGTCGGGGCGTGACCGACACCGACCTGGTCGAGGACGAGGTGGCGCCGCCCCGCCGCCGCACCGGGCTGATCGTGTCCTGCGTCGTGGCGGTGGCGGCGCTGGCACTGGTGGCCGTGCTGGCGACCAGCGACCCGGCCAGCGAGCGGCGCACCCGCAGCCCGCTCGTGGGCCGCACCGTTCCGGCGCTGGCCGGCGAGACCCTCGACGGCGGGCACTTCGACATCGACGCCCAGCAGGGCCGGTGGGTGGTGGTCAACTTCTTCGCCACCTGGTGCGTGCCGTGCATCCAGGAGCACCCCGAGCTCAAGGCGTTCGACGAGGAGCACCGGGCCCTGGGCGACGCCGCGGTCGTGAGCGTGGTGTTCTCCGACGACGGCGACAAGGCCCGGGACTTCTTCGCCCAGAACGGCGGCGACTGGGCCGTGCTCGACGACCAGGAGGGCAGCGCGGCGCTCGACTTCGGCGTGCCCAAGGTGCCCGAGACCTACCTGGTCGACCCCTCGGGCCTGGTGGTGGCCAAGTTCACCGGCGGGGTCACCCAGGAGGGCATCGACAGCGCCATCGCCCAGTTCGAGGCGGCGGCCGGCGGGAGCGGGCCATGAGGCGCGCCGGGGGCTGGCTGGCGATGCTGGTCGTGCTGGTCGGGGCGCTGGTCTTCGGCGTCACCAGCGGGCGGACCGCGACGTCCGCCGAGGCCCGGGCCCGCAATCTGGCCGAGTCGGTGGCCTGCCCGGTGTGCGACGGCCAGTCGGTCGCCGACTCCGACTCGGACGCGGCCAAGGGCATCCGCGCCCGCATCGCCGAGCGCATCGACGAGGGCGCCAGCGACGCGGAGATCCGCGACGAGCTGGCCGCGTCGTACGGCGAGAAGGTGCTGCTGACACCCGGCCGGTCCGGGGTGTCGAGCCTGGTGTGGACGCTGCCTGCGGTGGCGCTCGTGCTGGCCGTCGCCGGCCTGGCGTTCGCCTTCCGGCGCTGGCGGGGCGGGGGCCCGGCGCACGCCAGCGAGGCCGACCGCGAGCTGGTCGCCCGGGCGCGGGGCGGGGCCGAGCCGTGACCGCCCTCGAGGACCAGCGCGACTTCCTGCTGCGCTCGCTCGACGACCTGGAGCGCGAGCACGACGCCGGCGACGTCGACGACGTCGACTACGAGACGCTGAAGGACGACTACACGGCCCGGGCCGCGCGCACGCTCCGGGCGATCGAGGCCCGCGAGGCCAAGGCCGCGTCGGCCGCGTCGGCGTCGGGCCGGCCCCGGCGCCCGCCGTGGCGGCGGCTGCTGGTCACGGGGGCGGGCGTCGCGGCCTTCGCACTGCTGGCGGGGGTGCTGGTCGCCCAGGCCGCGGGCCGGCGGGGCGCCGGCGAGGCGCTGACCGGCGACATCCGCGAGACCACACGGGTCAAGCTCGACGACGCGCTGGGCCTGGCCTCCGACGGGCACTACGACGAGGCGATCGCGGTCTACGACGACGTGCTGGCCGACCAGCCCGACAACGTCGAGGCGATGACGTTCAAGGGCTGGTTCCAGATCCAGTCGGGCGACGGCCAGGGCGTGGTCACGCTGATCGACGCGGTCGAGATCGATCCCGACTACCCGGCGACCCACGCCTTCCTGGCCGTGGCGTTCGAGAAGCTCGGCCGGCCCGACACCGCCCGCGAGGAGATCGCCCGCCTCGACGCCCTCGACCCGCCGCCGCAGTACGTGGCGCTCACGGGCCCGCTGCGCACGCGCCTCGGGCTGCCGGCGACGCCGGCTCCGGCGACAGCGGTCCCGACGACCGCAGCCCCGGCCGCGGGCTAGCGATCCGGGGGCGGCACGTAGCGCGCCTTGGACCAGTGGCCGTCGTCGGCGGTCACGATCCAGGTACAGCCCTTGGGGAACAGCAGCGGCTCGCGGAAGCGGGTGCCGTTCATCTGGAGGATCCGCAACATCTCCGGGATCACGTCGCCGTGGCTGCACAGCACGGCTGTCGAGTCCCGTTTGCGCATCTCCGCCGCCAGCTCCATGGCGGCGTCGCCGCCCGCGCCCTCGGCCAGGCGGCGGTCGGTGCGGACCTTGAGGCCGAGGCGCGTGCCCAGCGGCTCCAGCGTCTGGACGCAGCGCACGGACGGGCTGCTGACCAGCCGCTCGATCCCGGCGTCGGCCAGCGCGTCGGCGATGCCCAGGGCCTGCTTGCGGCCCTTCCCCGAGAGCGGGCGGAGGTCGTCGTCCTCGCCGTCCCAGGACGACCGGTGGCCGGCGTTCGCATGCCGGACGACGAGGAGCTTCATGATCCGTGCATCATGCCAGAGCGACCACCGAACCGGTCGGTAAGCGCGCGGAGGTCGGCCAGCACCCGGGGGAGCGCGTCCAGCAGTCGGTCGACGTCGCCGTCGGTGGTCGACCACCCGACCGACAGGCGCAGGCTGTGGTGGGCGTCGACGCCCATCGCCTCCAGCACCGGCGACGGCTCCAGCGACTCGGACGCGCAGGCGCTGCCCGAGTGGGCGGCCACGCCCGCCCGGTCGAGCCCGAGCACCACCGCCTGGGGCTCGATGCCCTCGACCCCGAGGCACACGATGTGGGGCAGGCGGCCGTCGGGGTCGCCGTAGACCCGGAGGCCGGCCAGCCCCGGGTCCGTCGCCACCGCAGCCAGGATGCGGCCGGTCAGCCGGCGTTGCTCGGTCCCCTCGGCCTCTGCGGCGCCGCCGGCCAGCGCCACGCAGGCGGCGCCGAAGCCGGCGAGGGCGGGCACGTTCTCCAGACCGGCCCGGCGGGCCCGCTCCTGGTCGCCACCCACCAGCAGCGGCGGCAGCCGCAGGCCCTGGCGGATCAGCAGCGCCCCCCCGCCGGTCGGCCCGCCCAGCTTGTGGGCGCTGACCGACAGCAGGTCGGCGCCGAGGTCCCGGAACCCTACCGGCACCCGCCCGACCGCCTGGGCCGCGTCCACGTGGACGAGCACGCCCCGGTCCCGGCAGGCCGCCACGGCCTCGGCCACGGGCTGGAGCGTTCCCACCTCGTGGTTGCCCCACTGGAGGTGGACGAGGGCGGTGTCGTCCCGCACCGCGGCCAGCAGGTCCGCGACGTCGACGCGGCCCCGGCCGTCGACCGGCACCGTCGCGACCTCGCCGTGGCGGGCCGCGGCGAGGCGCACCGCCGAGTGCTCGACCGCGGGCACGACCTGGTGCCCGCCCCGGGCGGCGGCGCCCCAGCAGGCCGCGGCGATGGCCTCGGTGGCGCTGCCGGTGAACACGACCTCGCGGGGCCGAGCGCCCAGCAGGTCGGCCACCCGGGCCCGGGCCTCCTCGACCGCCACGCGGGTCGTCAGCGCCTCGGCGTGGATGCGGCCGGGGTCGCCGGTCAGGTCGAGCGAGGCGACCATCGCCGCCCGGGCCTCGGGTCGCAGCGGCGAGGTCGAGGCGTGGTCGAGGTAGGACCGGGGGCCCGCCCCCGGGCTCACGTGCCCTGCACCGAGGTCACGCAGTGCTCGTCCCCGGTCGGGAGCGACAGCGCGGTCTCGGTGAGCATGTCCTGGCCGTACAGGGCGCCCAGCATCCCCCGGACCATGCCCCGGTCGACGGCGCAGATCACGGGGTGCTCGATGGCGGCGCCGCCGAACGGGCAGTGCTCGCTGACGATGCGCAGCGAGTCGCCGTGGCGCTCGGCGTGGGCGGCGAAGCCGTGGGCGGTGAGCGCGTCGGCCACCGCGTGCAGCGCGGCCTGGAACGACCGGTGGCGCTCGGAACCCGGGGCCATCGCGTCCGCCATCGCCCGGCCGTAGTCGATCCCGACCTCCTCGGCCAGGCGCTCGGCGGCGCCGTTGCCCAGCTCGGCCAGCGCCCGGCCCAGCAGCTCGACCAGCACGTCGTCGTGGCGCAGCGGCAGGTCGAGCGCGATCTCGGGCGCGACGACCCGGTAGCGCTTGGACGGCCGCCCGGCGCCGCCGCCCTCGATGCGGGCCACGGTGACCTCGACGTAGGCCCCGGAGACCAGCTTGTCGAGGTGGTGGCGGGCGACGTTCGGGTGGAGGTCGAAGTGCTCGGCCACCTCCGCCGCGGTCACGCCCGGGGGGTTGCCGTGGACGTGGAGGTAGATCTCCCGGCGGGTGGGGTCGCCGAACGCCGAGGTTATGGCCGTGACCGCCGAGGCGAAATCGGTCGGGGAGAGGGGCGGCCGGTCCACGACGGGTATTCTACCTATCTGCGTAGTGGTAATCCCGCCCGTGCCAGGAGCGTGCCAGGAGCGACATGCCCGTCACCGAAGCCCAGGTCCTCGACGCCCTCCGGCCGGTCCAGGACCCCGAGCTGCACCGCAGCATCGTCGACCTCGACATGGTCCGCGGCATCGAGATCGCCGGCCCCCGGGTGGGCGTCACGGTGGCGCTCACGGTGGCCGGCTGCCCGCTGCGCAACGAGATCCAGAGCCGGGTCGACGGGGCCCTGCTGGCCCTCGACGGCGTCGACGCCGTCGACCTCGAGTTCGGGGTCATGACCGACGACGAGCGCGTGGCGCTGCGCACCAAGCTCCACGGCGATCCGGGGGCCACCGCCGGCAGCCAGCCGGCCCACGGCCATGCCGAGGGCCGGGCGATCCCCTTCGCCGACCCGGGCAGCAAGACCCGGGTGCTGCTGATCGCGTCGGGCAAGGGCGGCGTGGGCAAGTCGTCGGTCACGACCAACCTGGC
The DNA here is from genome assembly GCA_963830865.1 of uncultured Acidimicrobiales bacterium. Classification (GTDB taxonomy): domain Bacteria; phylum Actinomycetota; class Acidimicrobiia; order Acidimicrobiales; family VFJN01; genus ZC4RG19. The sequence continues at coordinate 358,627 of CAWHNU010000011.1, forward strand.
CGTGGCGCTGGCCGCCCGGGGCCGGGACGTGGCGGTGGTCGACGCCGACGTGTGGGGGTTCTCGATCCCGAGGATGCTGGGCGTGCAGCACACCCCGGTGGTGATCGACCAGATGCTGGTCCCGCCCGAGTCGTACGGGGTGCGCTGCATCTCGATGGGGTTCTTCGCCGCCGAGGACCAGCCGGTCATCTGGCGGGGCCCGATGCTGCACAAGGCGCTGGAGCAGTTCCTCACCGACGTCTACTGGGACGACCCCGACTTCCTGGTGATCGACCTGCCCCCGGGCACGGGCGACATCTCGCTGAGCCTGTCCCAGTTCCTGCCCCGGTCCGAGGTCTACGTGGTCACCACGCCGCAGCCGGCCGCCCAGCGGGTGGCGCAGCGGGCGGCGTTCATGGCCCAGAAGGTCAACCTCGAGGTCAGGGGCGTCATCGAGAACATGAGCTGGTTCACGGGCGACGACGGCAAGCGCTACGAGCTGTTCGGCGCGGGCGGCGGCGACGAGCTGGCGGCCCGCCTGGGCGTCCCGCTGCTGGGCCGGGTCCCGCTCGTGCCCGCGCTGCGCGAGGGCGGCGACTCCGGCCGCCCGATCGTGGCGATCGAGCCGGACGGCGAGGCGGCGGAGGTCTTCGCCGGCATCGCCGAGACGATCGACGTCGAGCTGGCGCCGCGGCGGATCTACCACTCCGAGCTACGCATCGGCTGATCAGAGCCAGCCCCGGTCGTCGGCGACCCGCATCGCCTCGATGCGGTTGCGGGTGCCGGTCTTGGCGATGGCGGCCGACAGGTAGTTGCGGACCGTTCCCTCCGACAGGACCAGGTTCGCCGCGATCTCCGCCACCGTGGCGCCGCCTCTCGCGGCGACCAGGACGTCCCGCTCGCGGCCGGTGAGCGGCGACCGGCCGCCCGCCAGCGTGAGCGACGCCAGCTCCGGGTCGACGACCCGCTCGCCGGCCGCGACCCGCCGGATGGCGCCGGCCAGCTCCTCCGCCCGGGCGTCCTTGACCACGAAGCCCCGGGCGCCGGACTCCATGGCCCGGCGCAGGTTGCCCGGGCGGCCGAACGTCGTGAGGACGATCACCTGGCAGTCCGGGGCGTCCCGGGTCAGCGCGGCGGCCGCCGCCAGGCCGTCGAGGCCGGGCATCTCGATGTCGAGCAGGGCGACGTCCGGTCGGTGCGCCCGGACCGCGGCCACCACCTCGTCGCCCCGGCCGACCTGGGCGACGACCTCGAAGTCGTCCTCGAGGTCGAGCAGGGTGGCCAGGGCGGTGCGGACCAGCTCCTGGTCGTCGGCGAGCAGCAGGCGGATCGTCACGCGTGGCACCCGGGTCCCGCGCCCGGGACGGCGCCGGTCGCGCGCGTGCGCCGGCACCCGCGCGGGGGCCTCGACCCGCAGCCGCCAGCCGCCGCGGCCCCCCGGTCCGATCGGGCCCGCGGTCAGCGTGCCGCCGGCCGCCTCGACCCGCTCCCGCAGGCCCCGCAGCCCCGAGCCGTCGTTGGCGGCCGGCGCGTCCTCGGCGGGGCCGGCCATGCCGTCGTCGACGATCTCGATCGTGTCCCGGGTCAGCGTGACCGCGCACCGGCTGGCCTGGGCGTGGCGCACCACGTTGGTCAGGCCCTCCCGCACCACCCAGCCGAACAGCTCGTGCAGGTCGCCGCGCACCCCGTCGGTCGAGCCGGGCAGGTCGGCCTCGATCCCGACCACGCGCAGCAGCTCCCGCCCGGCCGCCAGCTCGCCGGTCAGGCTCACGTCCCCGTAGCCGGCGACGGCGTTGCGCACGTCGGCCAGCGACCGCCGGGCCAGCTCCTCGACCTCGGTGATCTCCCGGGCCGCCCGCTCCGGGTCGACGTCCGCCAGCCGCCGGGCCAGCCCGGCCTTCACGGTGATCGTGGTCAGCGAGTGGCCCAGCAGGTCGTGCAGGTCCCGGGCGATGCGGGACCGCTCGCCCTCCGCCGCCAGCGAGGCGACCTCCGCCCGGGCGATCGTGAGCTCCCGGTTGGCCCGGACGATCTCGAAGAACCCGTACAGGGCCACCCCGACGAGCGCGGTCGTCACGGCCGCGTCGACGTCGACGGACGCGTCCCACGACGGGACCAGCGGCGGCAGGAACACCGCCGCCAGCACGAGGCCGGCGACGATCGGCGCCGACCGGCGACCCCACGCCGCCAGGCTCACCGCCACGATGAAGGTGGACATCACGAAGGCGTCCTGGTGGGCGATCGGCAGCTCCACGACGAGCAGCGCCGCCATGGCCGCGTACCACCACACGAAGGCCCGCCCGCGCTCCATGACGAGCGTCAGCGCCCGGACGTAGGCGATGGCGAACGCGGCCAGGACGACGTAGCCCGCCAACGCCGACCACCCCCGGGAGTGGACGGCGACCCCGTGGGCCGTTTGGCCGAGGTAGAAGCAGAAGATGCCGGGGAAGACGACCCGGCGCCAGCCCGCCGCCCACCGCCGGGGCGGGTCCGGGACGTCAATCACGCTGGGTGTCACGGCGCCAGGCTCGCGCCGCCAACCGGGCGAAGACCACCGTCCACACGATCAGCACCGCCCAGGCCTTGGCCGGCCACGGCCCGCCGTCGACGGCGATCCGGCCGGCCTGCACCAGCCAGTACGACGGCAGGAGCTCGGTCAGCCGCAGGAGGATGCCGCCGTCGGCCACCGGCCCGTAGGCCCCACCCAGGAGGGCGAACAGCGACGTCACGCCACCGATGGCCGGGCCGATCGAGTCGGCGCTGATGACGTGCCCGAGGAAGATCCCGAGCACGGCGAACGGGATCAGCCCCACCAGGATCATGACCGTCATCGACAGCCAGCGGTCCGCCGGCAGCCGCACGCCGATGGCCGCCGCGGCCGTGTAGAGGGCGGCGATGCTCACGAGGGCGACCGCGTAGCCGGTGGCGACCTTGGCCCGCAGGTAGGCCCGGGCCGTCAGCGGTGTCACCCGCAGCTGGCGGTTCCAGCCGATCTGCCGCTCGGCCGCGATCCGGGCCCCCGAGCCGATGACGGCGCCCATCGTGCCCCACGCCACCATCCCGCTCATGAAGTAGACGGGGAAGGGGATGCCGCCCAGCTCCTCGTGGCGGTTGGGGCCGGCGACAAGCAGGAACAGGACGAGCGGGAACGCCAGCGTGATCGCGAAGAAGCGGATGTTGCGGGCCGCCCGCAGCAGCTCGAAGCGGGTGTAGGTGGCGGCGGTGCTCACGAGCCCTCCCCCTTCTCGGTCGGGTCGGTGGTCAGCTCCAGGAACGCCTCCTCCAGCCCCGCGCCCCGGATCTCGATCGCGTGCATGTCGGGGTGGGCGGGCAGCAGCGCCCGCAGCGCGGCGTCCGAGTCGGTGCAGGTGAGCGTCACGACGTCGCCCCGCACGGTCACGCCGGTCACTCCCGTCACGGCGGCGAGGACGTCGGCGTCCGCGCCGGGCAGCGTCGCCTCGATCGTGCGGCTGCCCACCATCGCCTTGATCTCGGTGGTCGGCCCGTCGGCCACCACCCGCCCCCGGGCCATGAGGACGATGCGGTCGGCGTAGAGGTCGGCTTCCTCGAGGTAGTGGGTGGCGAACACCACGGTCTTCGACCGCCCGCCGATCGCCCGCATCGACTGCCAGAACGCGTGGCGGGTCTTCACGTCCATCGCCACGGTCGGCTCGTCGAGCACGAGCACGTCGGGGTCCGACACCAGCGCCATGGCGAAGCGGACCCGCTGGGTCTGGCCGCCCGACAGCTTGTGCGTGCGCTGGCCGGCGAACTCCTCGATGCCGGTGAGCGCGAGCAGGTCGGCCAGCGGCATCGCCGCCGGGTAGAGCGAGCCGATCATCGTCAGCAGCTCGCGGACGGTGAGGTCCCGGATCAGCCCGCCGGTCTGGAGCATGGCGCCCACGGTCCCGAGACGGATCGCCTCGTCGGGATCCCGGCCGAGCAGCGACACCCGCCCTCGGTCGGGGCGGAGCAGCCCGAGCAGCATGTCGAGGGTGGTGGACTTGCCCGCCCCGTTGGGCCCGAGCAGCGCCACGACCTCGCCCGGGGCGATGGCCAGGTCGACCCCGCGGACGGCCTCGATCGCCCCGAAGGACTTCTCCAACCCCCTCAGCTCGATCATCACGTCGGTCCGGATCGCTTGCATGCTCCAAGGATGCAGGCGCGGGCCGGGACGCAGTAGTGCCGCCGCAGCCCGATCCCGGCTGACATTTGTCATGGCCGGGCTACCGTGCGGAGCGGAGCAGCCGCTGGGCTGCCGGACCCAGGGGGATCGCCGATGGCCACCGTCGCACTCGTCGTGAAGCTGACCGCCAAGGCCGGGGCCGAGGAGGAGCTGGCCGAGTTCCTGGCCGGCGCCGTCGGGCTCGCCAACGACGAACCCGGCACCGAGGTGTGGCTCGCGCTGCGGACCGACCAGTCCACGTTCTGGATCGTCGACGCCTTCCCCGGTCCCGACGAGCGCCAGGCGCACATCGACGGCGAGATCGCCGCCGCGCTGTTCGCCAACGCCGACCGGCTGCTGGCCGGCCCGCCGGAGATCCACCCGTCCGACGTGCTGGCGATGATCTAGGAGACCGGGACCTCCGCCGCCAGGAAGGCCGCGACGGCGTCGTTGAAGGCGTCGTTGCGGTCGCCGGCGACCATGTGCCCGGCCTCGCCGACGTCGACGTAGCGGGCGTGGGGCACAAGCTCGACGAGGTGGCGTGCGCCCTGCTCCGACACCACGTCGCTCAGCCGGCCCCGCACCAGGAGCGTCGGCAGCCGCAGCGACCGGGCCGCGTCGTCGAGCCGATCGCTGTCGGCGAAGTCCCGGGGCTCGTCGGCCGGGTTGCGGGTGATGAACCGGGGGTCCCAGTGCCAGTACCAGCGGCCGTCGGGACGCTGGCGCACGTTCTTGCGCAGCCCCGACAGGTCGGTGGGCCGGGGCCGTTGGGGCTGGTAGGCGGCGACGGCGTCGGCCACCTCGTCCAGGCTCGCGAAGCCGTCGACGCCGCCCAGCATGAACTGGGCGATCCGGTTGATCCCGGCCACCTCGAGCCGGGGCGCCACGTCCACCAGCACGAGCGCGCTCGCCACCCGCTCGGGCTCGGCCGCCTCGGCGATGGCCAGGAGCGCGCTCAGCCCCCCGAGCGAGGCGCCCACGATCGCCGCCGGGGCGGGCTGGGCGAGGGCGACCGCCCGGACGTCTGCGGTGAACGCGTCCAGCGTGTAGTCGCCGTCGTCGGCCCAGTCGCTGTCGCCGTGGCCCCGGAGGTCGACGTTGAGCGTCCGCCAGCCGCGCCGGCCGAGCAGGGCGGACGTGCCGCCCCAGGCATGCCGGGTCTGGCCGCCGCCGTGGAACAGCAGCACGCCGGGACCGGCGTCGGGCCCGTACGCGTCCGCCGCCAGGTTCAGGCCCGCGCCCGCCAGATTGAGCATCCTCAATTTCTAGGCGGGAGGGCCCACCCGGCTCAACCGGTGGCCGCCGCGACCTCGTCGGGCTTGACGAAGCCAGGGACCGGCCGGGGCCGGCGGTGGGTGACGATCTCGTCGACCAGCCCGTACGCGACGGCCTCGTCGCCCCGGAGGATGTAGTCGCGGTCGATGTCCGCCTCGATGCGGCTCCGGGGCTGCCCGGTGCACTCGGTGAGGATGTCGACCATGCGCTCGCGCATCGTGACCATCTCCCGCACGGCGATCTCCATGTCGACCGACTGGCCCTGGGCGCCGCCGTGGGGCTGGTGGATGAGGATGCGGGCGTTGGGCAGCGCGGAGCGGTGGCCCTCGGCGCCGGCGGCCAGCAGCACCGCGGCGGCCGAGCACGCCTGGCCGACGCACACCGTGTGGACGGGCGGGCCGAGGAACTGCATGGCGTCGTACACGGCGAACAGCGCGGTCATGTCGCCGCCGGGGCTGTTGATGTAGAGGTTGATCGGCCGGTCCACGTCCTCGCCCTCCAGGTGGAGGAGCTGGGCGATGACCAGGTTGGCGACCGACTCGTCCAGCGCCGAGCCGAGGAACACGATGCGTTCCCGCAGGAGCCGGGAGTAGATGTCGTAGGCCCGTTCGCCCCGGTTGGTGGTCTCGATGACGGTCGGGATGAGCACCGCAGTCCTCCTACGTTTCGTGCAACCATACGGTTGCGTGAGGTCAGGCTACGAGTGCGGGACCGGAACCGCAACTGTAGAGTTGCGCATATGGCCGACGATCTCGAGCAGGTGACCCGCAGCATCGACCTCGACGCCGACGTCGACGACGTCTGGCGCGCCGTCGCCGACGACGGCGAGCGGGCCCGGTGGCTCGACGACGCCGACGCCCTCGCCCGCCGGATGCGGGTGGACGAGGCGGACGCCACCGCGCCGGAGCGCCGGCTCAGCTGGACGTGGTGGCACCCGGGCGACGAGTCCGGCGCGTCGACGGTCTCGGTCGTCGTCGCCCCCCGGGAGGGCGGCGGCACCCGCGTCGTGATCACCGAGTCGCTGCAGGCGTCGGCGTCGGCGTCGGTGCGGGCGGGCGCCGGGGCGGGCCTGCGGGCTCTGTGGAGCCACCGCATCCTCGGGCTGGAGCTGCTGATGCTGACCGCCCGGACCCAGGTCGGTGCCGGCGTCGCCTGACCCGGCGCCCGAGCCGTCGCAGCCCGAGCCGCCCGACGCCCTGTTCGCCGCGCTGGCCGACCCGACCCGGCGCCGGGTCCTGCGGGCGGTGGCCGATCGCGGCCCGGTGACGGCGACGGCGCTGGCCGACGGCCTGCCCGTCACCCGCCAGGCGGTGGCCAAGCACCTCGGCCTGCTGGCCGAGGCCGGCCTGGTCGCGGCCGAGCGGGCGGGCCGTGAGACCCGGTTCACCGCCCGGACCGAGCCCCTCGACGACCTCGCCGCATGGGCGGCCGCCACCGGTCGTCGGTGGGACGACCGCCTCGCCCGGCTGGCACGTCTGGTCCCCGGCACGCGCCAGTAGCCTCGACCCCGTGGCATCAGGCGACAGCCGCGCCGATCAGCCGGTCGGCCGGCGCATCGTGCTCGGCATGCTGGGAGTGGGCGCCGTCGGGTTGGTGTTCGGCAACCGGATCCAGGCCGGCATCGAGCGCGTCATGCGGCCGATCACCCAGAACGACCCGACCGGGTTGACGTCGTTCGTCCCGACCGCCGGCCGGTTCCGGATCTACTCCGTGACCGCCAGCCTGCCCGAGCGCAGCCGGGAGGAGTACCGCCTGGCGGTCGACGGCATGGTCGACCGCCCGCTCGACCTCAGCTACGCCGACCTCACGTCCCGCCCGGCGACCAGGCTGACGCTCGACTTCCAGTGCGTCACCGGCTGGCGCGTGCCCGACGTCCACTGGACGGGGGTCAAGCTGGCCGACCTGCTGGACGAGGCCGGCGTCGCCCCGGGCGCCAGCCACCTGCGCCTGTTCTCGTTCGACGGCGTCTACACCGAGAGCCTGACGCTCGCGCAGGCCCGCCGGGACGACGTCATCGCCGCCTACGAGATGATCGACGGCCCCGTCACCCGCGAGCACGGCGGGCCGGTGCGGCTCTACGTCGGCCCGATGTACGGCTACAAGTCGCTCAAGTGGCTGGAGCGGATCGAGGTGACCGACCGCCTGGTCCCCGGCTACTGGGAGAAGCTGGGCTACGACGTCGACGGCTTCGTCGGCGCCTCCAACGGACGCGACGACGAGCCGACGTCGTGACCGCCGCCGCCACCGCCGCCGCGGGCCTGCGCGCCGACGTGCCGATCCGGCGGTTCACCACCCCGGCCCGGGCGCTGCACTGGGCCACCGCGGCGGCCGTGCTCACCTGCGCCGTCACCGGGCTGATCCTCTACGTCGGCCCGCTCACCGCCCTGGTCGGCCGGCGGGTGCTGGTCAAGGACGTCCACGTGATCGCCGGGCTGAGCATGCCGATCCCGATCCTGCTCGCCTACCTCGGGCCGTGGCGGCGGGGCGTGCGGCCCGACATCCGCCGGCTCGCCCGCTGGGATGCCGGCGACCGCCGCTGGCTGCGGTCGCGGGGCCGGGAGGCCCGCGACGAGGTCGGCAAGTTCAACGCCGGCCAGAAGGCCAACGCCGCCTTCATCGCCGGGATGATCCCGCTGATGCTCGTGTCCGGCTCGATCATGCGCTGGTTCGAGCCGTTCCCGGTCGAGTACCGCACCGGCGCCACCTTCGTCCACGACTGGACGGCGATCTTCACGTGGTTCGTGGTCGCCGGGCACATCGGGTTCGCGTTCAACGACGCCGGCTCGCTGCGGGGCATGGTCACCGGCTGGGTCACCCGGGGATGGGCCGCCCGCCACCACCCCCGGTGGGCCACGGAGGTCGCGGTGGACGCCGACGTCGTGGAGGAGCCGGACCACCCCGTAGCATGACGGCCGCCCGACACAGGAGGAAGACGTGGACGTCCGCATCGGGGTGAGGAACGCGCCGAAGGAGCTCGAGGTCCTGCTGGCCGACGACACCGACGGCGACGCGGTGCGCGAGCACATCGACGCCGCCTTCGCGGCCGGGGGGACGCTGTGGCTCACCGACCGGCGCGGACGCCAGTACGGCGTCCCGGTCGACAAGGTCGCCTACATCGAGATCGGGTCGAGTGACGTGGGGCGGCGCATCGGCTTCGGCGGCTGACCCCGGCGCGTCGCCGATGCACACGGAGCTGCTCGACCGCCGGCTGCTGTTCGTGACCGGCAAGGGGGGCGTCGGCAAGACCAGCGTCGCCGCGGCCCTCGGGCAGCTCGCCGCCTCCCGAGGCCTGCGCACGCTGCTGTGCGAGGTCGACGCCAAGGGCTCGCTCGCGGGCGCGTTCGAGACCGGGCCGTTCGAGTTCAAGGAGCGGGAGACATCGCCCGGGCTGTGGGCGATGTCGATGGACACCGAGGCGTCGCTGCGCGAGTACCTGAGCCTGCACGTCAAGCTGCCGCTGCTGTCGCGGCTGGGGCCGCTGGCCCGGACGTTCGACTTCGTCGCCAACGCCGCGCCCGGGGTCAAGGAGATCCTGGTCGTCGGCAAGCTCTGCTACGAGGTGCGGGAGCGGCACTACGACCTGGTCGTCGTCGACGCCCCGGCGTCCGGCCACATCGTCGGCCAGCTGGCGGCGCCCCAGGCCATCGGGTCGCTGGTCCAGGTGGGGACCGTGCGCAACCAGACGTCGTGGATGCTCGACATCCTCGGCGACCCGGACCGCACCGGGGTCGTGATCGTCGCCACCCCGGAGGAGATGCCGGTCAACGAGACCCTGGAGCTGGCGGGCCGCCTGCGAGAGGAGACCACGGTCGACCTGGCGGCGGTGGTGGTCAACCGGGTGCTGCCCGAGCTGTTCAGCCGGGGCGAGGAGGAGGTGTTCCGGGCGCTGCGGGAGCCGGTTCCGGCCGCCGCCCTGGCCGAGGCGGTGGCGGCCCCGGTGGCGCCGCTGCTCGACGGGGCCGAGCTGGCGGTGAAGCTGCGCCGCACCCGCGCCGAGCACCTGGGTGAGCTGCGCTCGGGCCTCGCCGGCGTCGAGATGCTGTACGTGCCCGAGCTGTTCCAGCGCACCCACGGGCTGCGGGCGACGGCCCAGATCGCCGAGGCGCTCGGCGCCGAGCTGGGGTACTGATGGCGAACCGCCGCTCGGCCCGCGCCCAGGACGGCTCGCTGGAATCGCTGCTGGCGGCCAAGGAGATCGTGATCTGCTGTGGGTCCGGCGGCGTCGGCAAGACGACGACCGCGGCCGCGGCGGCGGCGATGGCGGCCGCCCACCTCGGCGGCAAGGTGCTGGTCATCACCGTCGACCCGGCCCGCCGCCTGGCCGCGGCCCTCGGCCTGGAGCGGTTCGGCAACGTCGAGACCCAGGTGCCGCCGGCCCTGTTCGCCGAGGCGGGGGTCGAGCCCCGCGGCGAGCTGTGGGCGGCGATGCTCGACACCAAGCAGTCGTGGGACGAGCTGGTCCGGGCCCACGCGCCCGACGCCGCCACCCGGGACGCAATCCTCGCCAACCCGCTGTACGAGAACATCACCAGCCGGTTCGTGCAGAGCCACGACTACATCGCCATGGAGCGTCTGTACGAGATCCACACGTCCGGCCGCTACGACCTGATCGTGGTGGACACGCCGCCGACCCGCAACGCCATCGACTTCCTCGAGGCGCCGGACCGCATGGCCGACTTCTTCTCCAGCCGGCTGCTGCGCTGGCTCACGGTGCCCGCCCGCAGCCGGGTGTTCACGCTGGCGTCCCGGCCGTTCTACACGGTGGCCGACCGCATCCTGGGCTCGCAGTTCCTGCAGGACATCGCCGAGTTCTTCCTGCTGTTCCAGACCATGTACGACGGCTTCGTCGCCCGGGCGAGGGCGGTCACGCGCACGCTGTCGGACAAGCGCACGACGTTCGTGGTCGTGTCCACGCTGGAGGCCGCCCCGGCGCGGGAGGCGGAGTTCTTCATCGAGGCGCTGCGGTCGCGGGGATTCCCGTTGGGCGCGGTGGTGCTGAACAAGGTGCTGCCCGACTGGTTCGGCGCCCGGGATGCCACCCGGGCCGCCCAGCGCCTGAGCGCGGACGCGGCCGAGGTGGCGGCCGCGGTGGTGAAGGCCGACGCCGAGGTCGGCGACGAGCCGCAGGTCGCCCGGGTGCTGGGCGAGGTCGCCGACAGCTTCCTCAACTTCCAGGTGGTCGCCACCCGGGAGGCCGAGCAGCGGGCCGAGCTGGCCGCCCACGCGGACGTCGTGGCGACGGTCCCGTACGCCGACCACGACATCACCGACCTGGCCGGCCTGCTGGAGCTGGGCGCGTCCCTCTGGCGCTGAGGCGGTGGGCGTTCACCGTCAGGCGGCCGGCAGCGCGTAGGCGATGAGCCGGTTGCCCGGCGCCGGCTGGCTGACGAACAGCGTGCCGAACGTGACGCTCAGGCCGAACGTGGTGCCCGTGCCGGGCCCGTTGTCGATCACCTTCAGCGGGGCGCACGACGGCTCCGCGCCGCAGCCCGCGGCGTCGTAGGCGCGCACGTCGAACCCGTCGGCCCGGCTGTCGCCGACGAACACGACCCCGCCGGCCACGACCGGCGCTCCGGCGAGGACGTCTGTCCCGTCGGCCCGCCACAGCGGGTCCGCCCCGTCGAACGCCAGTAGCGACCGCCCGTGGGCGGGCGTGCTGCCGTCGGCACCGACGACGTAGATCATCGAGTTCGCCACCGCGACGCCGACGACCGAGTCGAGCGGGACCGTCAACGTCACCGACCCGTCCGCGGCGATCCCCATCAGGTCCTCGTGGTGCGTGAGCGGGTCGCTGTTCCATCCCCGGCGCACCAGCACCGCGCCGTCGGCCATCCCCGCGATGACCCGGTACTGCGCGGTGCCCGACGGCGGGGCCGGCAGCGGGACGCTCGCCAGCGGGCTGCATGTGGTGGCGCCGCAGCCGCCCACCGCGTAGGCCCGCAGCACCGGGACGGATGCATCCACGTCCCGGGTGACGAGCCGGCCGCCGACGACGAGCATCGGGGACAGGCTGCTCAGCGAGCTGTCGGACAGCGGGGCGGACCACAGCACGTCCATCGTCCGGCGGCTGCGCACGACGACCTCGATCCGGAACGTCGAGAGGTTGAGGGCCTGGTAGGCGATGGCGTCGCCGGCGACGACCATGCTCTCCCGGTCAGGCACCACCCCGCTCAGCGGCAGTGAGCTGCGCACGGTCGCGCCCGTCTCACCGTCGAGCTCCTCGAACCGAAGCGTCCGGCCACCCGTGCCGTCGGGCACCGCCCGGAAGACCAGGACCTTCCCGTCGGCCACCGAGAGCAGACGCTCGAACTGGCTCGCGGCGGTGCCCGTCGGGAGCTCGCGCCGCCACATGGGCGCACCGGTCACCCGGGCGGTGGCGGTGACGACGAACATCGCCTGGCCGCCGCTGGTGACGACGCCGGCGGTGTACACGGCCCGGCCGTCCACGAGCGGCTGCCCGCCGACATCGGCGTCCATCGCCGCCGACCACGCCTGGGTCACCTCCGCGACGTTGGCCGGCGACAGCGTGGCCTCGCCCGGGTTGAAGCTCTGCCCCTCCGACCCGAAGCCGGGCTGTAACCAGCACCCCGACATGACGATGGTCGCCAGGCACGCGCCCGCCAAGAGCCCCTTGCGCATCCGATACCCCCAACCGCATTCGCCCGGACCGGCGGCCCGGTCCGGGCGAACGTAGCTGGTCAGGCGGCCGGCGTGTCGGCGGTGAGCGGCGGACCGCGGCCCCGCTGCCAGAATCGGGGGCGATGGCCAGCCTCGCGGAGCTCGCCCGGTTCTTCACCCGGCTCGATCAACCGTCGGTCGCGCACCTCCAGCGGCTGGCCGCCAGCTGGGGGCTGCTCGCCGACTTCTGTTTCGCCGACCTGCTGCTGTTCGGGGTCGTGGGCGAGCCCCGGGACGCCGGCAACCGGTTCGTCGTCCTCGGCCAGGTCCGCCCGACCACCGCCCAGACCGTCTACCGGGCCGACTGGGTGGGCACGGTGCTGGAGGAGGAGGACCGGCCGCTGGTCGCCCGGGCCTACCGGCTGGGCGACATCATCGAGGGCGAGACCACGATCTCCCCGCTGAAGGAGCGGGTGCGGGTGCTGTGCATCCCGATCCGCTACCACGGCCAGGTCGTCGGCGTGCTCACCCGCGAGTCCGCTCCCAGCTTCGGGCGCCAGCCCGGCGAGCTGGAGCGCACCTACGTCGACGTGTTCAACCGGTTCGCCCGGATGATCGCCAGCGGCGACTTCCCCTTCGACGACGACGAGGCCGAGACCGAGGAGGCCCCCCGGGTGGGCGACGGCGTCATCGTCCTCGACGCCTCCGGCCGGGTCGAGTACACGTCGCCGAACGCGGTGTCGACCCTGCACCGCCTGGGCGTCCACGCCAACGCCGAGGGCCTGCGGTTCTCCGAGCTGGGGCTGGAGGAGTCCGTCGTGTCGACGGCCTTCGCCATGGGCGTCCCGGTGACCGAGGAGCTGCCCCGGGGACCCGACATCACCGTGCTCATGCGGGGCATCCCGCTGCTCGACCACGGCGCGGTCACCGGGGCCGTGGTGCTGCTGCGGGACATCTCCGAGCTACGGCGCCGGGACCTGCTGCTGCTGTCCAAGGACGCCACGATCCGCGAGATCCACCACCGGGTGAAGAACAACCTGCAGACGATCTCGTCGCTGCTGCGGCTGCAGGGCCGGCGGCTGGGCAACGCCGAGGCCCGCAACGCCATCGAGGAGTCGGTCCGGCGCATCGCCTCGATCGCCCTGGTGCACGAGATCCTGTCCCGCGAGGCCGGCGACGACGTGCCGTTCGTCGACATCGTCCGCCCGATCGTCAGCATGGTGACCGACATGATCTCGTCCGACCACCCGATCCGGTTCGGGATCGAGGGCCACGGGGACGTGCTGCCGGCGGGGGTGGCGACGCCGCTGGCCGTCGTGCTCAACGAGCTGCTCCAGAACGCCGTCGACCACGCCTACCCGCCGGAGGTCGACCTCACGGGCGAGCCGGGCCGGGTCCGGGTCATGATCGAGCGGGACGGGTCGTCGCTCACCCTGCACGTCAGCGACGACGGCGTCGGCCTGCCCCCCGGGTTCGAGATCGAGAACACGACCGGGCTCGGCCTGTCGATCGTGCGGGCGCTGGTGACCAGCGACCTGGCCGGCGAGATCTCGATCAAGCCCGGCGACGGGGTCGGCGACCGGCCGGGCACGACGGTGACCCTGCGGGTGCCGATCGACGACGAACGCGACGACGGCCTCGCCGTGGCGAGGCCGAAGTCCCGGTGAGGTGGGGGGAGCGGGGCGTCAGGCGGTGCGGCGGTTGCGCGCCACCCACTGGCGGCGCAGCACGCGGCGCTCCTCCTCGGAGGTGCCGCCCCAGATGCCGCTGTCCTGGTTGGTGCTCAACGCGAACTGCAGGCACGCCTGCTGCACGTCGCACGTCCGGCACACGGCCTTGGCGGTCTCGATCTGCTCGATCGCCGGACCGGTCGTGCCCACAGGGAAGAACAGGTCGGGATCGGTGTCACGACAGGCGCTCATGTCGCGCCAGTCATCGTTCTCCAGGGACAGTGATAGGGACAGACTGCGGCTCTGCGTCAGGGCCACGGGACCTCCACGGCGGATTCGGGTCACCGAGATTGTGACGAGTTTCACATGCCACCGCGCTACGTGATGCAGAGCGTGTGGCTGCGACGGATCAAAGATAGCCGGACTCGGTGTGTTGAGCAAGGACTTTTTTCCGCGTCGAAAGGACAACTTCGTGTCACTCGTGATCGGACACCGGGGTGCCCCGCTGGTCGCGCCGGAGAACACCGTCGGCTCGTTCCGGGCGGCCGCCGACATGGGCGCCGACGGCATCGAGCTGGACGTTCGCCGCACGGCGGACGGCCGGCTGGCCGTCGTCCACGACGCCCACCTGCCCGACGGGCGGGCCGTCGTCGACACCGCCTGGCCGGCCCTGCCCCCGGGGACGGCCGACCTCGACGCCGCCCTCGACGCCGGCGCCGGGCTGGCGCTGGTCAACGTCGAGATCAAGAACTGGCCCGACGACGTCGACTTCGATCCGTCGTTCGGGCACGTCGACGCGGTGGTGGCGGCCCTAGCGGCCCGCCCGGCGGAGGAGCGCTCACGGTTCGTCGTGTCGTGCTTCCACCTGCCCTCGGTCGACCGCGTGCGCGAGCTGGCGCCGGACCTCGTCACCGCCTGGCTGGTGATCGGCCCGCCCGGTGACGGCGAGGCGGACGCGATGGTGGCGGAGGTCGTGGCGCATGGCCACCAGGCGCTGCACCCGCACCACGCGTTCGTGACCCCGGCGCTGGTCGAGCGGGCGCACGCCGAGGAGGTGGCGGTCAACACCTGGACCTGCGACGACCCCGACCGCATCCGCTGGCTGGCCGACGCCGGCGTCGACGCCATCGTGACCAACGCCCCCGACGTCGCCCTCGCGGCGCTCGGCCGGTCGGGTCACTAGGGGAGGACGAGGTCCAGCACCTCGGGCTCGTGCCGGAACTCCAGCGTCTCGGCGTCCCCGAGGTGGTCGCCGTCGACCTGGTAGGGGACCGGCCCGTACGCCCGCACGGTCAGCGCCGCCACGTCCGTTCGGCGGTCGACCCAGCGGCTGCGGCGCAGCGCCCGGCCCCCGGTCAGCGCCGAGCCGATCACGCGGAGGAACGGGGCGAACGACATCGTCCGCACGGTGAGCGCCGTGAGCCCCCGGTCGAGCGTGGCCTCGGGCGCCAGGTTCAGCGGGCGGTTGCCCAGGTAGGTGTAGGGGTTGGTGTTGAGGACGATGGTGAGGTAGCCGTCGTCGACGACCGCGCCATCGGCGTGGTGGACGGCGAACCGGGGGCGGCTGCGGTCGTAGTGGCGGATCCAGGTGTCGAACCCGGCGTAGACGAACAGCGGGTGGCCGGCGTAGCGCTTGAGCCCCGAGTGCCGCTCGACCTGCTCGACCACCGCGGCGTCGAACCCGACCCCGGTGTGGAACAGGAAGTAGCGGCCGTTGACCGAGCCGAGCCCCACCCGCTCGATCGACCGGCGGGCCAGGGCGTCGAGCAGCACGCCGGTCGACTCGATCGGGTCGTTGGGCAGCCCGATCGTCCGGGCGAACACGTTGGTCGAGCCCCCGGGCAGCGCCGCGAGCGCCGTGTCCGTGCCGGCCAGGCCGTTGGCGGCCTCGTTCAGCGTGCCGTCGCCGCCGAGCACCGCCACGACGTCCGTCCCCGTCGCCGCCGCGCCCTGGGCCAGCCGGGTGGCATGGCCCCGGCGGCTGGTCTCGGACACGGTGACGTCGTGGTCGGCGGCCAGCGCCTTGCCGATCACGACCCGGCTCCGAGCGGTCACCGATGAGGCCTGGGAGTTGACCAGGAGCAGCACCTTCACAGCGGCCGGCAACCTACCGCCAGTTTGTTTGGCTCCGCAGGGTGAGGGCAGCATGGCTGGCCATGAACGTGGTCGTGTGCGTGAAGCAGATCCCGGACCCGGCGGATCCGGGGAAGCTCGAGGCCGACAACACCCTTGATCGCAGCGGCAAGGCGATCCTGGACGAGTCGGACAGCTACGGCGTCGAGATGGCGCTGCAGCTCGCGGATGCGGCCGGGGGCGGCGACGTGACCCTCGTCTCGATGGCGCCGGGCAACGAGATGGGCGGCCTGCGCACCGCGCTGGCCATGGGCGCCGCCAAGGCGATCCTCGTGTCGGACGAGGCCCTCTCGGGCGCCGGGGCCCTCGACACCGCCAAGGTGCTGGCCGCCGCGATCCGCCGGGCCGAGCCCGACCTGGTCCTGGCCGCCACCGAGTCGAGCGACGGCTACACGGGCACCGTCCCCGAGCAGATCGCTGCGCTCCTTGACCTGCCGTCGATCACGTTCGCCAAGCACGTCGAGATCGACGGCGAGACGGTCAAGGTCCAGCGGCAGACCGAGCTGGGCTACGACGAGGTCTCCACGACCCTGCCGGCGCTGGTGTCGGTGACCGCCGGCGTGGTCGAGCCCCGCTATCCCAGCTTCAAGGGGATCATGGCCGCCAAGTCCAAGCCGGTCGACCAGCTCACCCTGTCCGACCTGGGCATCGACCCCTCGTCGGTCGGCGCCGCCGGCGCCGGCATGGAGACGGTGTCGGTCGACGACGCCCCCGCCCGCGAGGCCGGCGAGATCGTGGAGGACGACGGCGAGGGCTACGCCAAGATCGTCGCCTACCTCGAGAACCTCAAGCTCATCTGAGCGACCCGGACGAATCGGACACAGGAGACACGAAGACATGGCTCTGAACCGCATCTGGGTCTACGCCGAGGCGGCCGACGGCAAGGTCGCCCCGATCACGCTGGAGATGCTGGCCAAGGCCCGCGAGCTGGGCGGCACGGTCGAGGCCGTCTACGGCGACGGGGACGGCGACACGATCGCCGAGACGCTCGGCGCCCACGGGACCACGAAGATCTACGCCACCGGCGACCTCCAGGGCTCGACTCCCGGCGTGCCGGTGGCGTCGGCGATGGCCAAGCTGATCGAGGGCGGCGAGGCGCCGGACCTCATCCTCTTCGGCACCACGTACGAGGGCCGCGACGTCGCCGCCCGCCTGTCGGTGGCGCTCGACCGCCCCGTGGTCACCAACAACACCGACGTGTCCGTCGACGGCGACGCGGTGGTGGTGACCGAGCCGATCTTCGGCGGCTCCAAGCTGGTCCGGACCCGCATCACGGCCGCCGGCCCCCACCTGGTGCTGGTCCGGCCCAAGTCGTTCACCGCGGAGGAGTCCGGCGGCGGAACGGCCGAGATCGTCACGATCGAGGTGCCCGACTACGGCAAGGCCAAGGTCTCCGAGCGCCACGTCGAGGAGTCCTCCGGGCCGAAGCTCGACGAGGCCTCGGTCGTGGTCTCGGGCGGCCGCGGCCTGGGCGAGGCCGGCAAGTACCAGATGATCGAGGACCTGGCGAAGGCGCTCAAGGGCGCCCCGGGCGCATCCCGCGCCATCGTCGACGCCGGCTGGGTGCCCTACAACCACCAGGTCGGCCAGACCGGCAAGGTGGTCAAGCCCAACGTGTACATCGCCGCGGGCATCTCGGGCGCCACCCAGCACCTGGTCGGCATGAAGGGCTCCAAGAACATCATCGCCATCAACAAGGACCCGGAGGCCCCGATCTTCTCGGTCGCCGACCTGGGCATCATCGGCGACGTCCACAAGGTCCTCCCCAAGCTCCTGGAAGCCCTCCAGGGCCGGTAATTCCCGAAATCGTCGTTCTGGCCTGCTAAGTGGTTGAAAGGCAACCAGATTCACGGACCAGAACGTTAAATGTCACAGGGTGCTGCTTAGCTCGCCCGCATGGAGACGCCTCCGTGACATGCGGCCGATCGTCGCCGCCTCCTCCCGCCAACTCGGCCTGGTCACGTCCGCCCAGCTCGCCGATCTGGGCATCAGCCGCCAGGGCGTGCGCACCCTGGCATCCCGTGGTGCGCTCGAGCGGCTCGGCGGCCATGTGTGGCGCCTACCTGGCCAGCCACCGACGCACCAGCAGCGGCTTCTCGCCGCCGTCCTCGGCGCCGGGCCCGGAGCCGTCGTGTCTCACATGGCCGCGTGCGCCTGGTGGCGGTTCGCCGGCATCAAGGCGGGTGCCGTCGAGGTCAGCGTCGAGCGGCCGGTCCAGCGCTGTGACGTCGCCGGGGTCGTGCACCGGGTGCGCGACCTGGCCGCCGTCGACGTCGACCGGCGGGGGGTCGTGCCGGTGACCACGCCGAGCCGGTCGCTGATCGACGCTGCGCCCCGCATGACCCGGGCACAGATCGCCGAGGTGCTCGACGCCGCCGCCCGTGACGGCAGCATCGACCTGGCGCACCTGCGCTGGCGGCTCGACGAGCTGCGGCGGCGGGGGCGGCCGGGCATCCGGCGGGTGCTCGCCGCGCTGCCGCCCGAACACGCACCCCGGCCGCGGGAGGAGAGCTGGCTCGAACGCCGGCTCACCCGGCTCATCGCCGGCGCCGGGCTGCCGCCGCCCCGGTGCCAGGTGCCGTTGCGCCATAGCGGCGGCACGGCGCGGGTCGACATGTGCTACGAGCACGCCCGACTGGTCATCGAGACCGACGGACACGGGTCGCATGCCACCCGGCGCGAGCGGCAGGCCGACGCCGAGCGCGACGCCCGGCTCGGCGCCGCCGGGTACCGGGTGCTGCGCTTCACCTACGAGGACGTCGTCCGCCGGCCCGACTATGTGGTCGGCATGATCCGGACCTACGTCGTCCCCGCCTCGGCGAACGTGTCGCAGGCGGCCGGGTCGCCCGAGTCGTAGCCGCGGGTGAACCATGTGCGCCGCTGCTCCGACGAGCCGTGGGTCCAGGTCTCGGGGTCGATGGCGACGCCGGCCTGGGACTGGATGCGGTCGTCGCCGACCGCCTCGGCGGCCGCCAGGCCCTCCTCGATGTCGCCGTCGTCGAGGGCGACATCGCTGCCCTGCTCCTGGCCGCGCTGGTAGACCGAATGGGCCCACACGCCGGCGTAGCAGTCGGCCTGCAGCTCCAGCGCAACCGACCAGCGGTTGGCCTCCTCCTCCGACCGGGCGGCCTGCTCGCGGGCGTGGACGTCCGCGCTGGTCCCCTCCAGGTTCTGGACGTGGTGGCCGATCTCGTGGGCCACCACGTACGCCTGGGCGAAGTCCCCCGGGGCGCCGAACCGGCTGGCCAGCTCGTTGAAGAAGCCGAGGTCCAGGTACACCTGGCTGTCGGCCGGGCAGTAGAACGGGCCGACGGCGGAGGTGGCCGCGCCGCAGCCGGTGCTCACCTGGTCCTCGAAGCTGACGACGTCCGCATAGCGGTACGTGCGGCCCTGCTGGGTGAAGACGTCTGCCCATACCGCCTGGATGTCCTCGGTCAGGAAGGCGACGAACTGGTCCTGCTCGGTCTCGGGCCCGGGCGCGCCCAGGTCCGACTGCAGGACACGGCCGAGGTCGACGCCGGCGCCGCCGGACCCGCCTCCGCCGCCCCCGCCGAGCAGGACGCTGGCGAGCAGCACCAGCAGGCCGATCACACCGCCCCCCGCCGTCACCGGGAGGGCGATGCCGCCCGCGCGGCCCCGCCGCTCGTAGTGGTCGCTCGAGGTTCGACTCCATCGCACGGGCCTTGCGTACCCACTTCCGCGCCGCGACCTACGCTCCGGGCATGGCCGCCACTCCGCTGTCCGCCCGCGCCTCGTGGTCGAACTGGGCGCGCAACCAGACCTGCGCCCCCGTCGAGATCCGGCGGCCCGCCAGCGAGGCCGAGCTGGTCGAGATCGTCAAGCAGGCCGCGGCCGGCGGGCAGCGGGTCAAGGCCGTGGGAGCCGGGCACAGCTTCACGTCGATCGCGCTGCACCGACGGGGTGCTCGTCGACCTGTCCGGGTACGGGCGGGTGCTCGACCACGACGCGGCTACCGGGCGGGTGACCGTCGAGGCGGGCATCCCGCTGCACAGACTGTCCGACGAGCTGGACGCCCGGGGCCTCGCGCTCGAGAACATGGGCGACATCGACCGGCAGTCCGTCGCCGGGGCCACCCAGACCGCCACCCACGGGACCGGCCTGCGGTTCCGCAACCTGTCGTCGCAGATCGTCGGGCTGCGGCTCGTGACCGGCGACGGCTCGGTGGTCGAGGCCACCGCGCCGAGCGGGGCGAGAGCCCCGACGTGTTCGCCGCCGCCCGCGTCGGTCTGGGGGCGCTCGGGCTGCTCTCGACCGTGACGCTGCAGTGCGTGCCGGCCTTCCGGCTGCATGCGATCGAGGAGCCGGTGCCGCTCGACGAGGTGCTCGCCGACCTCGACGACCTCTTCGCCGAGAACGACCACTACGAGTTCTACTGGGTGCCCCACACCCGCTGGGCGCTCACCAAGCGCAACCGGCGCACCGACGAGCCCGCCCGGCCCCGGCCCCGCGTCCGCGAGTGGGTCGACGACATGGCGCTCAACAACTACGCGTTCGGGGTGCTGTGCCGGGCCGGGCGCTGGCGGCCGAGCCTGATCCCCCGGCTGGCCAAGATCATCCCGAACACCGGGCGCCTCGACTACCTCGACCGCTCCGACCGGGTCTTCACCAGCCCCCGCACCGTCCGCTTCTACGAGATGGAGTACGCCATCCCCCGCGAGGCCCTGCCCGAGGCGCTCGGCCGGGTGCGCCGGCTGGTCGACGAGATCGGGATGCGCATCAGCTTCCCGGTCGAGGTGCGGGCGGTGGCCCCGGACGACATCCCGCTGTCGACCGCCTACGGGCGGGAGACCGGCTACATCGCCGTGCACGTGTACCAGGGAACTCCCTACGACGCCTACTTCTCCGGCGTCGAACGGATCATGGACGCCTACGGCGGGCGGCCGCACTGGGGCAAGATGCACTTCCAGCGGTCGGAGACGCTGGCGCCGCGCTATCCCCTGTGGGACGAGTTCCAGACGGTGCGGGCCCGGCTCGATCCCGAGGGGCGCTTCGCCAATCCCTATCTCGACCGGGTCCTGGGCCCGGTTCTCTCGTCTGCGTGAGTACTTGACCGCGATCTGCCGCGTTATCGCGTCGACATTGTGTGTTAGCAGGGAAAAAGCCTCCCCGGAGTCTTGACCGCTGTCGTCGCCGTGCGGCACCGTGCCGTGGGCGGACTTCTCTCGGGGAAGGCGAGGGGTGATTTCGGGGGATCGAGCGCGCCAGAGTGAACTCACCGTTTTGGCGGTCGGCCTGCTGCTGGCCGCACTGTCTGCGGCTGCGTTCGCACTCTTCGTCGCCGGTCTGCCGGCGATGCCCGACGCGCCCCTGGAGATCTCCGGGCTGTGGCTGGCCGTCGCCTTCTTCGCCTGCGAGCTGTTCGCGCTGCGGGTCGAGCGCAATCAGGGCGAGTCGTACGGCTTCACGCTCGCCCAGGTCCCGCTCGCCGTCGGGCTGGTCTACGCCGTCCCCGGCCCGCTCGTCGCCGCGCGGGTCGCGGGCGTGCTGGCGGCGATCCTCGTGATCCGCCACCGGCGGCTGATCGAGATCCCCTACGAGGTCGCCGTCCACGTGGGCCAGACGGTGGTGGCGATCGTCGTGTTCCGGCTCGTGCTGGGCGACGCAGACCCCGTCGCGGTGCAGGGGGCGTTCGCCCTGGCCACCGCCCTGTTCGCCTCCTACCTCGCCGCGGCCCTGGCGCTGGCGGCGCTGGTGTCGGTGGTGGCCCGGCGCTGGCCGGGCCGGCGGGCCGTGTTCGCCATCGCCCGCGCCGGCTCGGTGGCCGCCATCCTCAACGCCGCCATCGGCATCGGGCTGGCCACGACGCTGTGGGACCACCCCCACGTCGGCCTCCTGATCACCGCCATCGTGGTCGCCTGCCTGGCCTCCAACCGCATGTACAGCGGCCTTGCCGAGCGTCACCGCCGGCTGGAGACGCACTTCGAGTTCGTGTCGTCGGTGGTGCGCTCGGCCGAGCTGTCCGAGATCACCGACTCGGTGCTCGACGCCGCCCGCAAGCTGCTGCGCGCCGACGACGCCGTGCTGCTGCTGCGCTACGACGAGGACGAGCCGGCCCGGCGCATCGTCCTCGGCCACCACGGTCGCACCCGCGCGGAGGTCTCGGCCGCCGACCACCAGGCCGATCTGGCCGTGCTGATGCCCGCCGGCCTGCCGTGCCGGGTCGACATCGACACCGCGCCCACATGGCTCGCCGACCTCACCCGCTTCACCGCCCTGGCCGCCCCGATCACCGGCGCCGACCACGCGGTCATCGGGGCGCTGGTCGTGACCCAGACCCGGCGCAAGGCCGTCAACTGGTTCGGCGACGACCACGCCACCCTGCTCGGCGCGCTGGCCGACCAGGCGTCGATCGCGATCGAGAACGGCGTCCTGTTCCACCGCCTGGCCCGGGAGGCGGCCGAGCGGGCGCACCAGGCCCTGCACGATCCGCTGACCGGCCTCCCCAACCGGGCGGCGCTGAGCGACATGCTCGAGGACTGCACCCGGGCGGCGTACCAGTCCCGGGGCCTCGTCGGGCTGATCGTCGTCGACGTCGACTCCTTCAGCCAGGTGGTCGACGCCTTCGGGCACCGCAGCGCCGACGGCCTGCTGATCCAGGCGTGCTCGCGCATCCGGGGCCTGCTGCCCGAGTCGGCCCAGCTCGCCCGGCTCGGCGGCGAGCAGTTCGCCGTCGTCATGCCCGACGTGACCAGCGCCGAGGAGGTGGTGGGCGCGGCCCGCCTGCTGATCGCCGGGTTCGACCCGCCGTTCCAGACCGAGGGCGTGTTGCTGGCGCTGGGCGTCAACGTCGGGATCGCCGTCTACCCGCAGCAGGCGATCGACACGCAGTCGTTGATCCAGCGGGCCCACATCGCCGCCGACACCGCCCGCCGCCATCGCAGCGGCTGGGAGATGTACGACCCCACCCACGATCCCGCGACGCCCCGCCGCCTGGCGCTGGCCGCCGACCTGCGGGAGGCGCTGGAGGGCGACGGCCTCGACGTGTGCTTCCAGCCCAAGGTCGAGCTGGCGACCGGCATCGTGCGGGGCGCCGAGGCGCTCGTCCGCTGGAACCACCCGCGGCTGGGCCGGGTGCGGCCCGACGAGTTCATCACGATCGCCGAGCACACCGGCGACATCCGGGCGCTGACGATGGTGGTCATGCGCAAGGCGCTGACCCAGTGCCGCAACTGGCGCGACGACGGCCTGGACATGTCGGTGGCGGTCAACCTGTCGGCCCGCAACCTGCTGGACCTCCACCTGGTGGACGACGTCGCCGCGGTCATCGAGGAGGCGGGCATCCCGCCCTCGTCGCTCACGCTGGAGCTGACCGAGTCGGTGGTCATGAGCGAGTCGCCCCGCTCGGTCGACGTCCTCTACGGGCTCAACGACCTCGGCGTCCGGCTGTCGTGCGACGACTTCGGCACCGGCTACTCGTCGCTCGCCCACCTGCGCCGGCTGCCGATCTGCGAGATCAAGATCGACAAGTCGTTCATCGCCCGCATGACGGTCGACGAGAGCGACCAGGCCATCGCCCGGTCGGTGCTGGCGCTGGGCCGTGATCTCGGGCTGGTCACCGTGGCCGAGGGCGTCGAGTCCCGCGAGGGGTGGGACATGCTCACCGCCCTGGGCTGCGACCAGGGTCAGGGCTTCGTCGTGTGCCCGCCGCTCAACGCCAGCCAGTTCTACGAGTGGCTCTACCGGCGCCAGCCCGACGAGTTCGCCTACCTGCCCGGGCGCGGCCCCCAGGCCGAGGTGGTCGCCGAGACCGAGACCGAGACCGAGGCCGAGCCCCCGCCCGAGCCGGCGGAGGCCGACCAGCCGATCCTGCTCACGATCAGCGACGGGCACGCGCCGGGCAACGGCCACGACACCGAGTCGGCCGACGGCGTCGACGCGGACGACGACGACGACACCAGCGTGGTCGTCGATGCGATCGTGGCCGAGCTGGCCGCCGCGCCGCCGGACGACTGACCGGCCGCTACACCAGCGGCCACGGGTGGCGACGGCCGGTGGTGTCGCTGGGGAACCGGCCGCGGGTCACCACCCGGGCGGCCCGCTCGAGCAGTGCCTCGCACTCGCACGGCGACAACAGGTCGGCCATGCCGGGAGGCGGCCCCGCCTCGGCCAGCCGCCGGGCGCCGGCGAGGAGCGGATCGGGGATCCGGTCGCCCGCGAAGTCCCAGATCACCGTGCGCAGCTTGGGCTCGTCGTGGAACGTCAGCCCGTTGTCGACCGCCCACAGCCGCCCGTCCTCGCCGGCCAGGCAATGGCCGCCCTTGCGGTCGGCGCTGTTGGCCAGCAGGTCGAAGCAGCAGATCGTGCGCAGGGCGTCGTGGCGGTCGGGGTCCTCCATCAGCGTGAAGTAGTGCGCGTCCACGTCGAAGGGCACGAAGCGCTGCAGCGACCCGACGCCGAAAGGCATCCGGTCGTCGTCCCGCAGGACCGTCTCGGGGACGATGTCCCAGCCCAGCCAGGCCGACAGCTCGTAGGCGGCGACCTCCCGGCGGTCGAGCCCGGCCGGGAAATCCCACAGCGGCCGCTCGCCCCGCCGGGGCTTGTACACGGCGTGCAGCGTCTCGCCGCCGTGACGGACCTCGACGAGGAACGTAGCGTTCGAGCTCCACGGCATCCGGCCCATGACCTCGACCTCGCCGGCGCGCAGGATGTCGAGGACCGGCGGGCTCGCCGGCGTCAGTTCATCCTCGGACATGCGTGCCCGTCGGGGTCGATGGGCAGCCCGCAGAACCCGCAGTCGGGCCGGCCCTTTGCCACCAGGTCGAGCGCGTGTCGCCCGAACGCGGCCGCCTGGGGCAGGGTGAAGCAGAACCGGGCGGTGGCCGGCTTGTCGTCGTCCTCGGTCAGCTCCTCCAGCACCACGACGATGCGCCCCTCGGGCTCGTCGTACTTCACGCCGATCGAGCCGACGTTCCAGGCGTAGGGCAGCGGCGTGACCGCCCCGTGGCCCTGGGTCGGCTCGACGTCGGGCGACAGGTCCTCCAGCAGCGCCAGCAGGTACTCGCCCAGCGCCGCGACCTGCTGCTTCTCGCACCGGAGGTAGACGAGGCCGCCCGAGTCGCCCCCGGCCAGGAAGAACACCCGCTGGCCGGGCGGGCCCTCCGCTCCCGGCCAGAACACCTCCGCGCGGGGGAAGTCGTACGACTCGCCCATCGTCACGCGGGCACCAGGGCCGTGGCCGGGCCGGTCGCGTTGACGGTGAGCACGGTCGGCCCGCCGTCGCTGAACACGATCGCGGTCAGCGAGCACGGCGACACGACCACCCGCTGGAACATGTCGAGGTGGCTGCCCATGGCGTGGGCGACGACGGCCCGGATCGGGTCGGCGTGCGAGACGGCCACGACCGCCTGGCCGGGGTGGGCGGCCCGCATGCGGTCGAGCGCAGCGAGCACGCGGGTCTGCATGGCGACGAACGACTCGCCGCCCGGGAACGTGAAGCCGCTCGGGTAGCGCTGGACGATCGCCCACTCGGGGCGCTTCATCGCCGCCTTCAGCTCCATGCCGGTCCAGTCGCCGATGTCGAGCTCGAGGAGGCCCTCGTCGACCCGGACGTCGTGGCCGAGGGCCGCGGCGATGGGCGCCGCGGTCTCCCGGGTGCGCTCCAGCGGCGAGGCGTACACGGCGGCGATCGGCAGGCCGCCCGGCTTCTTTTCGCCGTCGGCCGGCGCACCCTCGGGCGCCGGCGGCCGGGCCAGCGCGACGATGCGGGCGGCCACGTCGTCGGCCTGGCGGCGGCCGTCGTCGGACAGGTGCAGCCCGGGGCGCGGCCCGGCAGCTCGCGGCCGGTGGTGGGCGTGGTGCCGTGGCGCACGAGCAGGACGGTGGTCGCGGTGGACGTCCGCCGCCGCCCGCCCGGGCGCCGATCGGTGCGCGTCGTGCTGCTGCGGTCTGCTCGGGGCATCGCCGAAACAACCTATCGTCGCCCGGCGTGGATGACCTGGCCGCCCTCGCCCGCTTGGAGGACGCGGTGATCGCGTGCCGGGCCTGCCCCCGGCTGGTGGCCTGGCGGGAGCAGGTGGGCGCCGAGCGCCGGGCGGCGTTCCGGGACGAGGAGTACTGGGCCCGGCCCGTGCCCGGCTTCGGCGACCCGGCCGCCCGGGTCGCGATCGTCGGCCTGGCGCCCGCCGCCCACGGCGCCAACCGCACCGGTCGCATGTTCACCGGCGACCGCTCGGGCGACTTCCTCTACGCGGCGCTGTGGCGGACCGGCTTCGCCAACCAGCCCACCTCGCACCATCGGGGCGACGGGCTGGCGCTGAGGGATGCGTGGATCACGGCCCCCGTGCGGTGCGCGCCGCCGGCCAACAAGCCGACGCCAGACGAGCGCGACCGCTGCCGCCCGTTCCTGGAGGCCGAGCTGGCGCTGCTCGCGGGCCTGCGCGTGTTCGTCCCGCTCGGGCAGTTCGGCTACCAGGTGCTGTGCGGGGTCCTCGGGGTCCGGCCCCGGCCGGCGTTCGGCCACGGCGTGGAGGTCGGGCTGCCCGGCGG
This sequence comes from uncultured Acidimicrobiales bacterium, assembly GCA_963830865.1. Taxonomy (GTDB): domain Bacteria; phylum Actinomycetota; class Acidimicrobiia; order Acidimicrobiales; family VFJN01; genus ZC4RG19. The sequence continues at coordinate 384,973 of CAWHNU010000011.1, forward strand.
GCGGGCGATCGTCGCCAGCTTCCACGTGAGCCAGCAGAACACCTTCACCGGCAAGCTGACCGAGCCGATGTTCGACGCGGTGCTGCTCCGGGCGCGCGAGCTCGCGGGGCTTCCGTCCCCAGCGGAGGGTGCCGGCCCCGCTCCGGGGCGAGCGCGGTGAAGGTGCGTGGGCGACTAGTTTCGTCAGTCGTTCTCGTCCTCGCCGCGCACGGGGTGCATGCATGACCTACTGCCTGGGCATCGACCTCGGCACCACGTATACGGCCGCCGCAGCCGAGCGCGCCGGAGTTGTCGAAGCGTTGACCCTGGGCAACCGCACTGCGTCCGTGCCGTCCGTCGTGTTCCTGCGCGACGACGGCGAGATCCTGGTCGGCGAGGCCGCCACCCGGCGGGCGGCGTCCGATCCCGGGCACGTCGCCCGCGAGTTCAAGCGCCGGGTGGGCGATCCGACGCCGATCATCCTGGGCGGCACCCCGTACACGGCCGAGATGCTCATGGCCCGGCTGCTGCGCTGGGCGGTCGACCGGGTCCGCGAGCAGCAGGGCGAGGACCCCCGGGCGATCGCCCTCACCCACCCCGCCAACTGGGGGCCGTACAAGCTCGACCTGCTCCGCCAGGCCGTGCGCCAGGTCGACGTGGACGCCGCCCTGACGCTGGCCGAGCCGGTGGCGGCGGCGACGTTCTACGCGAGCCAGCGCCGGCTCGAACCGGGATCGGTCGTCGCCGTGTACGACCTGGGCGGCGGAACGTTCGACGCGGCGATGGTCCGGCGCACCGACACCGGGTTCGACACGATCGGCACGCCCGAGGGCATCGAGCGGCTCGGCGGCATCGACTTCGACGAGGCGGTGTTCGCCCATGTGCGCGGCGCGGTGGGGGAGGGCCTCGAGCGGCTCGACCCCGAGGAGCCGGCCGCCCAGGCCGCCGTCGCCCGCCTACGCCAGGAGTGCATCGACGCCAAGGAGGCGCTGTCGAGCGACACCGACGTGTCGATCCCCGTGCTGCTGCCGGGGCTGCAGACCGAGGTCCGGCTGACCCGGTCCGAGTTCGAGGCGATGATCCGGCCCGCGATCTCCGAGACGATCGTGGCGCTGCGCCGGGCGATCCGCTCGGCGGAGGTGGCGAACGACGACATCACCGCCGTCCTGCTGGTGGGCGGCTCGTCGCGCATCCCCCTCGTCGCCCAGATGGTGGGGGCCGAGCTGGGGCGGCCCATCGCCATCGACGCCCACCCCAAGGACGCCATCGCCTTCGGCGCGGCGATCGCCGTCGCCAGCCGCAGGGGCACGGCCACCCCGGAGTCGGTGACGACGGTCCTGCCGGACGCCACCCGCCCGCCCCCGCCGACGATGGCCGCCCGCCCGGGCCAGGCCGACCCCCGCCCGGCGCCGCCCCGCCCGTCGCCGCCCCGGCCCGCCCCGCCGGCCGCCGCAGCCGCCGCCGGCGCCCGTCCCGGCCGGGTTCCGGCCGCCTCCGCCCGAGCCCGGCGGCCCGCCCGCCCTGCCCGCCTCCCGGCGCCCGGCCGAGCCCGCCCCAGTCCCGGCGCCCGGCGCCGGCTCGCCGGTCCCGGCGCGCGAGTGCGCCCGTGCCCGCGGGGGCGCCTGCCGCCCGCGAGGGGTCTCCGCCGCCCGGGGGCACGGGCCAGCAGGCCGTGGGCAAGGCGGCGCCGACGCCGCTCGCTGCCCGCCTGGCTCAGCCGCGGCGCAGGCGCCGCCCCGCCCGGCCACACCCGCCCCGCCGCCGGCAGCGCCCGCGCCCGGCCGCGGCGGCGCCGCCGTCCGGTCGGCCCGAGTCGCCGATCGCTCGTGCCCCCCGGGGGCGACCCGTTCGGCACCCGGGGGCCCACCTCCGGCGAGCGGCCGCCCACGCCCACCCCGTTCGGGCCGTTGCCCCGGGCCGGGGGGTCGCCGGGCGGCGCCGTGTCCTCCGGGGGCTACCCGCCGGCGCCGGGTGGCCACGTCCGGACCGGGGCCAGCCCCGCCGCCTGGATCGCGGTGGGCGCCGCCGCGCTGGTGCTCGTGATCGTGCTGGCGGTGGTGCTCGTGGTGCGCGGCGGCGGCGACGACACCGAGACCAGCGACACGACCCTCGCCGCCGACGACTACAGCCCCGCGCTGCGCCGCAGCTTCGTCTCCACCTGCGTGAGCCAGGCCGACGGCGCAGTGACCTCCGAGCAGTGCGGTTGCACCTACGACAAGTTCGAGGCGACCGTGCCGTTCGAGCGGTTCAAGGAGATCGACCAGGAGCTCGACGCCGATCCCGAGAACCCGCCGCAGGAGCTGATCGACATCGTCCAAGAGTGCGTGTCGTCCGCCAGCTGAGCGCGGCGATCGCCGCCGGGCTCGTCCTGGCGCTCGGCCTGCGGCGACGGCGGCCGGCACGAGGGCTACAGCCGTGAGCAGCGGGCGTCGTTCGTGGCCGCGTGCTCGCCCGGGGCGAGCGCGGCGGTCTGCGGGTGCTTCTACGACCGCCTGGAGGCCACCGTCAGCTACCGGAGGTTCCTGGCCGTCGACCGCCAGATCCGCCGGGACCCGGCCGCGATCCCCGACGACGTGGCCGAGCTGGCGATCGCCTGCGCGGCCGAGCACCCGTCATGACCGGCTCATCAACCTCGGCTCCGGCACCGCGAACTCGGGCCAGCGCTCGCGGCTCTTGGCCGCCAGCTTGTGCAGCAGGGCGATGGCGCCGGGGTCCTCGTCGCCCGGCCGGGCGATGATCGAGCCGTCGGCGATCATCCGGCTGATGATCTCCCGGCCGAGGTCGGTGCGTACCAGGGTCAGTGTCCAGTCGTTGTCCTTGCCGATGCCGCCGGTCGAGATGTCGGCGTGCTCGGCCGCGAAGTCGGGGCAGTACGTGCAGCCCTCGCGGGTCCAGGCATGGCACTCCTTGAGCGGGATCTCGTGGTAGCGGCCGTCCCGCATCCAGATCTGGAACACGCCCTTGATGTTCATCTTGACCATGTCCTGCACGGCGAGGCCGTACTTGGTCCAGAACAGCTCCTCGAAGATCGAGTCGTCGAAGGTCTTCGAGCACAGCAGGCCGATGTTGAACAGGATGGGCTTGCCGACCTTGCCGGCCTTGCGGCTCCACATGATCGGCGGGACCGACGACTGGCACGACATGCCGACGAGCGCCAGCCGCTTGTGGCCCCGCTCCAGGGCCTCGTTGATGGCCAGGGTGTTGGCCGAGTAGGTGTAGCGGCTGCCGGCGGCGGCGAGTATCTCGTCCTTGCTGGCGGCGACGCCGGGCACCGCCTTCCACGACCGCCCGTCGCCCTCCAGGTAGGACACGAGAGCGGCGTCGATGTAGTCGTTCTCCTGGGCCCAGATGAGCAGGGCCGACACCAGGCCACCGTCCTGGCCCATGCGGTGGACCATCTCGTCGCTCGCCCGGGTGAGCAGGATGTCCTGGTAGATGCCGGACAGCTCGTCGGGCTGGCGGGTGCGGGCGAACAGGTGCTCGTCGGCCTGGGGCTCCCACCCCCGGAAGCGGGGGCAGGCACGGGTGCACGACGTGCAGCCCTTCTGGCCATGGGTGCAGTCCTCGGGGCCCAGCTCGTCCTCGAGGTGGAACGGCTTGTAGGCGCCCGGCTCGTGGAGGTAGCCGATGACGTCGTGGGGGCACGAGATGACGCAGCCGGCGCAGCCGGTGCACAGGCCCGACTGGATGACCTCGGAGTACAGCTCCTTCCACTGCGCGGTCCACCGGGCGGGCCGGGCTGCCGGGGGCGCGGCGTCGGTGACGGTCATGCCTGCAACCTATCCGAGCGTGCCGGATCGGCTGCAGCCAGTCGGAGGCGGTGGCGGTGCGGGCGCCGCGCTTCGGTAGCCTCTCCAAGAATGTCCGGCGCCGACGGCCCCCGCGCGGTCCATCGACCGCTGCATGCAAAGCCAGTCCGTCGCCGCCGCACTTGGCCACAGAGAGTGGTTCTAGCAACCGGATTCGTCGTGGTCTTCCTCTGCCTCACCGGGGTGGCGCTCGCCACCTACGGCCTGCGCACCTGGCACAAGATCGACCGGGTCAAGGGCCTCCACATCGCCGCGGCCCCGCCCGGCGAGCCGATGAACGTCCTGCTGGTGGGCAGCGACAGCCGGGACGGCGAGTACGACGCCTCCCAGGTCGGCGGGAAGCGCAGCGACACGATCATCGTCATGCGGGTCGACCCGAAGAGCGACCAGGTGACCGCGCTGTCGTTCCCCCGCGACCTGGTGGTGCCGATCGCCGGCGAGGGCCGCAACGGCGCGATCAACGCCATCTACGATGGCCCCGGCCAGCAGCAGGCGCTCATCGACACGATCCACCAGGACTTCGGCATCGCCATCAACCACTGGGTCGAGGTCGACTTCCAGGGCTTCCGCCAGTTGGTCGACGCCATCGACGGCGTGACCCTCTACATTCCCTACCCGCTGCGCGACACGGAGTCGGGCTTCACCCTCGACCAGACCGGCTGCGTGACCCTCGACGGCGACACGGCGCTCGGCTATGCCCGGGCTCGTCACGTCGACTACTACGTCGACGGGCGCTGGCAGGACGACCCGCTGTCCGACCTCAGCCGCATCACCCGCCAGCAGGCGCTGATGGGGGAGGCGCTGCGCCGGGGGCTCGACCGCTCCGAGCGGAACCCGGTCGCCCTCCAGTTCATGCTGGCCATCGGCGCCAACAACGTGTCGGTCGACGACACGATGGGCTTCGACGACATGGTCGACCTGGTCGACCAGTTCAAGGACTTCGACACCGGCCGGTTCGTGACGCTCACGCTGCCCAACGTCCCCCACCCGACGCAGGACGGCCGCCTGCTCGTCGACGACGTGGCGGCCGAGCCGATCCTCAACCTGTTCCGGGGGCTCGACCCGAGCGAGGTCGGCCCGGGCGCCCTCGACGTGACCGTGCTCAACGGGACCGCGGCCGGCGCGCCCGAGCAGGTGCGCCCGACGCTGGCGACCGACGTGTCCGGGGCGCTGGACGCGGTCGGGTTCCTGGTCGAGGAGCCGGGCGACGCCGACACGTTCTTCGCCAACAGCATGATCCAGTACGCGCCGGGCGAGCTGAACCGGGCGCAGGGCCTGGCCCGCTACGTCACCGGCGGCATCGCCCTGGCCGAGACCCCCGACGTGCCGCCGGGCCAGGTCCGGCTGGTGGCCGGTGCGGACTTCACGACGATCCACGACCAGCCGACGCCCCTCGACGAGCTGCCCGCGCCGCCAGGGCTGCCCCCCACCACCACGACGACGGTCCCTTCGGGGGCCGAAGCGGCCACGTCGCTGCCCCCGCCGGTCACGTTCGGCACCACGACGACGCTGCCGGCGCAGTCCGGCGCCATCCCGGCGGGAGCCTGCGACTGATGGCCGGCAACCGCTACCCCGACCACCCCGGCGACCCCCGTCGGCCCCCGTCCCCGCCGCCGGGCCCGACCAAGGGCGCCCGGGCGCGCCGCCGGGACCCGGCGCCGTGGAACCCCGCCCCCGCCCGCCCGAACCCGGCGCCCCGGCGCTCGTACGACGCCGGCTGGAGCTACGGCGGCAACGGGGGAGCGGGCGGCGACGCGGGGTACGGCGACGGTCACGGTGACTCCCGTCAGGGCGGCCCGGGGTACGGCAACGACGTGTACCCGGAGCCCCCCGCCGGCCGCTCGGTGTTCGACGAGACCAATCGGGGTGAGCCCCCGCCCGGGGGTCGCGGCCGCCCGCCCCGCCGTCCGGGGCGCTCGTGGCGCCAGCGCGCGCTGCTCGGCACCGGCGGGATCGTCATCGTCATGTGCCTGCTCGGCGCATCGGCGGCGGCCTACACGCTGTACAAGTTCGCCACCATCGAGCGTGTCGACAAGCTCGACATCGCCTCGGCCCCGCCCGGCGAGCCCGAGAACTTCCTGGTCGTCGCGGTCGACACGCGCCAGGGCCAGGAGACCGTCAACACCGACACGATCATGGTCGTGCGCATCGACCCCGCATCCGACCGCGTGGCGCTCACGTCGTTCAACCGCGACCTCATGGTCAGGATCGCCGACACCGGGCAGATCGGGATGATCAACTCCGCCTACAACCGCCCGAGCGGCGGGGAGCAGGTGCTGATCGACACGATCCGCGAGAACTTCGACATCCCGATCAACCACTTCGTCGAGGTCAACTTCCAGAGCTTCCAGCAGGTGGTCGACGCGGTGGGCGGCGTGCCGATGTGGATCCCCTACCCGGTGCGCGACACCCACTCCGGCCTCTACCAGTACCAGACCGGCTGCGTCACCCTCGACGGCGAGCAGGGCCTGGCGTTCGCCCGGTCCCGCTACTTCCAGATCCAGCGGCCCAACGGGTCGTGGGACCAGGACGGCAGCGCCGACCTCGGCCGGGTGCAGCGCCAGCAGGTGTTCATCCAGAGAGCGCTGGCCAAGGCGCTCGGCCAGGCGAAGTCCAACCCGCTGCGGGTCAACGAGCTGCTCAACATCGGGGTCAGCAACATCCGCATCGACGCCAACCTGTCGGTCGACGACATGCTCGGCCTGGCGAAGCACTTCGAGGACTTCGACGCGGACACGCTCGAGGCCTATCCGCTGCCGGTCAAGGAGTACCCGCCCGATCCCAACCGGCTGCTGCTGGACGCGACCAACGCCGAGGAGTTCCTCAACGTGTTCCGGGGCCTGAAGCCGGGCGACATCCGGCCCGGGCTCATCGACGTGAGCGTGCTCAACGGCACCCAGGGGCAGAACGACACCCTGGCCGGCGACGTCAGCGGCGCGCTGCAGAGCATCGGCTTCAAGGTCGGCACACCCAACGACGCCGACGACCTCTACGAGCACAGCGTGGTCTTCTACGCGCCCGGCCAGGAGAACTACGGCCAGCGGCTGGCCCGCTACCTGACGTCGCCGGTCGAGCTGCGGGAGGACCCGTCGCTCGACCTCGGGAACGTCCGCCTGGTGGCCGGGCTCGACTTCACCACCGTGCACGAGGACCCGACGCCGGTGGAGGACCTGCCGGCGCCCGCGACGACCGCGGCGCCCGGCGACGGGGGCGGGGGCGCGCCCGCGACCACGGCCGCCGACACGCCGGCGACGACCGCCCCCGCGCCCACGACGACGACGACCGAGCCGAACGGGTTCCTGGTGGGCGAGCCGCCCGACGGCGAGGACTGCTGACGCGACCGACGACCGGGGAGGGTTCCCATGGATGACGCGGAGGTGATCAGGCGCATCGGCGCGCTGGTCGACGAGGAGCACCACCTCGAGAGCGAGGCCGCCGGTCCGCCCGACGCGGCGACCGCCGAGCGGCTGCGGTCGATCGAGGTCGCGCTCGACCAGTGCTGGGACCTGCTGCGCCAGCGCCGCGCCCGCCGGGAGATGGGGCAGGATCCCGACGACGCGGCCGTCCGCCCGCCCGACGTGGTCGAGCGTTACCAGCAGTAGCGCGTCACTCCACCGCGGACAGCTTGCGGCTGCGCTGGTAGTGGGCGGCGACCTTGGCCCGGTTGCCGCAGGTCTGCATCGAGCACCACCGGCGCCGGCCGCTCTTGCTGGTGTCGAGGAACAGCAGCGTGCAGCCCGGGTTGCCGCACCGGCGGACGGCGGCCCGGTCGCGGGAGAACACGTCGAGCGTCGCGGCGGCGAGGTCGAGGCGGAAGCGGGAGGCGGCGTCGGAGCCGGTCACCCGCACGGCCGCGCCGGACCCGACCTGGAACGACCCCCGGTCCCGCTGGAGGACGTGGTTGAGCTGGTCGTGGTCGCCGGTCGCGGTCGGGTCGAGCACGCCCCGCAGCGCGCCTCGCAGCGCCCGCGTCCAGCGCAGCGTCTCCCGGCCGGCCGCGCCGCCCGGCCACGCGAGGCCCGCCACGCCCCGCAGCGACCGCATCGCCGCCGCCCACGCCTCGAGGTCGCCGGGCACGGCGAGCACGTCGACCAGCCGGCCGTGCGTCACCAGCTCCGTGTTGCAGAGGTCGAGCGCGGGGTGGTTGCCGACCCAGCTGAACGCCGCCCCCCTCGCCACGGCGGGCATGTTAGGGCGGCGGCGTGCCGGCGGTTCCTAGGCTGGGTGGATGCCCGACCGCCCGGACCGCTTCGCCCGGCTGGTCGCGGCGCGGGGCGTCGCGGCGCGGCCACACCACGAGCTCGTGCGGCTGCTCGGGGGCGAGGGGATCGAGCCCGACGACCTCGTGCGGCGCACCGGCCTGCCCCGGCGGGCGGTGGAGGAGGCGCTGGCCGCGCTGGGCGACGACCTCGTCGACGACGGCGGCTTCCTGCGGTTGCGGCCCGAGGCGGCGGCCGCGTACACCGCCCGGTATCCGGCGCCGTTCGGCGACGCCGTGTCGGCGACCCTCGTCGCCCGGATGGACGAGCTGGTCCGGCGGGCGCCCCGGCCCAAGCGCGACCTCGACCACGTGTCCGCCACCGCCGAGACGGCGGCCCGCCGAGCCGACCTGCTGAGCCGGGTCTACGCCCTGGCGGGCCGGCGAGTCCTGTTGGTCGGCGACCACGACCTGACCGCGCTGGCGCTCGCGCTGGCCGAGCCGGCGGTCGAGCTGGCGGTCGTCGACATCGACGACGACGTGCTGGCGTACATCGCCGACCAGCCCGAGGCCGCGGGGCGGATCCGCTGTCTCTACGCGGACCTCCGGTCCGGGCTGCCCGGCGCCCTGCGGGAGTGGGCCGACCTCGCCGTCACCGATCCGCCGTACACGCCGGCCGGCGTCGGCCTGTTCGCCCGGCGGGCGACGGAGGCGCTGGCGAGCCTCGACGCCGGCCGGCTGGCGCTGGCGTATGGCTACGGCGACCAGCCCGGGCTGGGGCTGAAGGTCCAGGACGCGCTGCGCGACCTGCGGCTGGTGTACGAGGCGGTGTTGCCGGGGTTCAACCGTTACGTCGGCGCCCAGGCCGTCGGCAGCGCCAGCAACCTGTACCTGTTGCGCCCGACCGCGGGCACTCGGCGGGTGCTCGGGCGGCTGCCGGCGACCCGGCGGGTCAACGTCTACACCCACGGCGCCCAGGCGCTGGAGGGCGGCCCCGGCCCGCTGCCCCCGCCGGCCCGGGCGGCGCTGGCGGCGGCGGCCGGTGGGGGACCGCGGTCGACCTGCGCCACGACACCGGCCCGCTGCTGCTGCGGGCGCTGGTGGCGGGCGAGGGCGAGCGGCTGGCGGCGCTGGTGCCCAACGGCCATCCGGACATCGCGGGCGCCGCCGGCCAGGTCGCGCTGCGGGCGCTCGTCGGGGCGCGCTGGGACCTGCGCTACCGGCGCAGCGACCCCGGCCCGCATCTGGCGATCGTCGAGGCCACGGCCGCAGATCCGCCCGTCGGGGACGTGGGAGCCCGGCGCGGCGCCACGTCCTCGACCGGCCCGAGGGCCGGCTGGCCAACGTCGGCCGCGAGGCGCTCATCGCCTCGACCGTCGGCCGGCGGGCGTCCCCGCTCACCAAGAACGCGGCCCGCGCGGTCCTCGCCGACGCGCTGGTCGGGGCCGACCTCGACGCCTGCCTGCTCGACCTGCCCCGCGGCGCGATGGTGGCCGTGCTCGACGCGCTCGGCGGAGGCGGCCCGGAGCCTGGCCGACCGGCCCTAGCCACGGAAACCGCCGTGCGGCGGTAGGAGGCCCCGGCCAGACTCGGGCCGATGATCCTCAAGGCATGCCTCAACGGTGGGCGCCGGCGCAGCGAGCACGCCGCCTGCCCGGAGACCCCGGACGAGCTCGCGGCGGACGGCGCCGCGGCGGTGGCCGCGGGGGCGGCGGTGCTGCACGTCCACCCCCGGGGTGACGACGGCCGCGAGACCCTGGCGGCCGCGGCCGTGGGGGCCACGGTGGAGGCGATGCGCGCGGCTGTCGACGCCCCGGTCGGCGTGACGACGGGCGCGTGGATCCTCCCCGATCCGGCGGCCCGGGTGGCGGCGGTCGGGGCGTGGGAGGTGGCGCCCGACTTCGCGTCGGTCAACTTCCACGAGGAGGGCGCGGTCGCGCTCGCCGAGGCGCTGCTGGCCGCGGGGGTGGCGGTGGAGGCGGGCCTGTGGAACCCGGCGGCCGCCGAGGTCCTCGCGGCCAGCGGGCTCGCCGGGAGCTGCGTCCGCCTGCTGATCGAGCCGATGGACGACAGCGTCCCGGCGGCCCTGGCCACGGCGGCAGCGACGCTGGCTGCGCTGGAGGGCGTCGCCGAGGAGGTGCCGCGGCTGCTCCACGGCAAGGAGGCGACGGTGTGGCCGCTGCTGGACGAGGCGTGGGCGAGGGGCCTGCAGGCCCGCGTGGGCTTGGAGGACACGCTCGCCCTGCCGGATGGGAGCCCGGCGACGGGCAACACGCAATTGGTTGCGACGGCGGTCGCCCGGCGGGGCACAGTGGCGTGATGCACCTGGCCCAGCTCAACATCGGCCGCCTGCGGGCACCGCTCGACGACCCGAGCATCGACGACTTCCGCAACAACCTGGCGAGGGTCAACGCGCTGGCGGACGTCAGTCCCGGCTTCGTCTGGCGCCTCCAGGACGAGGGCGGCGACGCCACCGGCATCAAGCTGTTCGAGGACGACCTGGAGATCATCAACCTCTCGGTGTGGACGTCGGTCGAGGCCCTGGCCGACTTCGCGTACCGCAGCGATCACGTGCAGCTGCTGCGCCGCCGGCGCGAGTTCTTCGAGCCGCCGACCCTGCCGATCCTGTGCCTGTGGTGGATCCCGGAGGGCACGCTCCCGACCCCGCACGAGGCCCTGGCCCGCCTGGAGCATCTCCGCGCCCACGGCCCCACCCCGACGGCGTTCACCTTCCGCCAGCGCTTCGACCCCGGCAGCGAGATCGCCCGACCGGGGGCCGACCGCGACGCCTGCCCGGCGTAGGGGATCAGTCAGCTCTCCCACGTTTCTGGCAGCGCTGAGTGCCATAACGGTACGAGATCGCTGTCAGAACCCCGGGGGCGCACAATTATGACACTCCCTCGTCGCAGCGACACGGATCTGTAGGATTCCCGCATGGTCGCCGCTCGCCGATCCCGAGATGCGACCCCGGGCCGGGTCCAGTGCCAAGGCGCTGCTGCTCACCACGCTCGGCGAGTTCGTGCTGCCCCGGGGCGGCGCGATCTGGACCTCCTCCGTCGTGCGGTGCCTCGGGGCGCTCGGGGTCGGCGAGCGGAACGCGCGGCAGGCCGTGGCCCGGTTGGCCGAGCAGGGGATCGTGCGGTCCGAGCGGGAGGGGCGGCTCGCCCGGTGGCACCTGACCGATGCCGGGGCGCACCTGCTCACCTCCGGCACCGAGCGGATCTACGGGTTCGGGGCCGGCGACGACGACTGGGACGGGCGGTGGCTCGTCGTGCTGTGCTCCGTGCCCGAGGAGCAGCGGACCAAGCGGCACCAGCTGCGCAGCCGGCTTGCCTTCGCCGGGTTCGGGTTCCTGGCCCCCGGCATCGCCATCTCGCCCCACCTCGACCGCGAGCCCGCCGCCACCGCCGTCCTCGCCGACCTCGGCCTGGTGGCCGGCGCCGCCGTGTTCCGGGCCGAGCCGGCCGCGGTCACGCCCGCAGGCGACCTGCTCGACCGGGCCTGGGACCTCGGCGTCCTCGCTGCCGAGTACCGCCGGTTCCTCGCCGACTTCGGGGCCCGCACCCCCCGGACCGACGAGCAGCGGTTCGCTGCCCTCGTCGACCTCGTCCACGCCTGGCGGCGGTTCCCGTTCGTCGATCCCGAGATCCCCCGCCGCCTGCTGCCGGCCCGCTGGCCCGGCCGCCGGGCCAAGGACACCTTCGACGTCCGCCACGCCGCCTGGGCCCCCGGCGCCGGTGCCTGGTTCGACGCCGCATCTACTACAACTCCTTGACGCTTCTCGGAGGAGTTGTAGCATGTGACGGGTGACCACGCCGCCGATCACGTTCGAGCGGGACCCCGGCGCCTACCGCCACTGGCAGGTGGCCGTCGACGGGCCGGTCGCCACCGTGACCATGCGGGTGACGCCCGACGCCGGCCTGCGCCCCGACTACGAGCTCAAGCTCAACAGCTACGACCTCTCGGTCGACATCGAGCTGTACGACATCACGCAGCGCCTCCGGTTCGAGCACCCCGGGGTCAAGGCGGTCGTCGTCACCGGCGGGCTCGACAAGGTCTTCTGCGCGGGCGCCAACATCCAGATGCTGGCGACGTCGACGCACGGCCACAAGGTGGACTTCTGCAAGTTCACCAACGAGACCCGCAACGGCATCGAGGACGCCACCGTGCACTCGGGCCAGACCTGGATCGCGGCGGTCAACGGCACCGCGGCCGGCGGCGGCTACGAGCTGGCGCTCGCCTGCGACGAGATCGTGCTGGTCGACGACCGGTCCTCGTCGGTGTCGCTGCCCGAGGTGCCGCTGCTCGCGGTCCTGCCCGGCACCGGCGGCCTCACCCGGGTGGTCGACAAGCGCAAGGTGCGCCGCGACCTGGCCGACGTGTTCTCCACCCGCAGCCGAGGGGGCGAAGGGCCGCCAGGCCGTCGAGTGGGGACTGGTCGACGCCGTCGCCCCCCGCAGCCGCTTCGACGAGGTGGTCCGAGAGCGGGCCCTGGCCCGGGCCGCCGCATCCGACCGCCCGGACGACGCCACGGGCGTGCGCCTCGACCCCCTGCACGCCGAATCCACCGCCGACACCTTGGCCTACGACCACGTGACCGTCACGATCGACCGCGCCGTGCGCGCCGCCCACGTCACCGTCACCGCGCCGACCGATCCCCAGCCCGCCACGCCCGACGACCTGATCGCGGCCGGCGCCGCCGCCTGGCTGCTGGCGGCCGCCCGCCAGCTCGACGACGCGATCCTCCGCCTGCGGTTCAACGAGCACGACATCGGCACCTGGGTGCTCCACACCGCCGGCGACCCCGACGCGGTGCTCGCCGCCGAGGACGTCCTGCGGAGCCATCCCGACCACTGGCTGGTCAACGAGGTCCGGCTCTACTGGGCCCGCACGCTCCGCCGCCTCGACCTGTCCGCCCGCACGCTCGTGGCGCTGGTCGAGCCGGGGAGCTGCTTCGCCGGCCTCCTGGCCGAGCTGGCCCTGGCCGCCGACCGCTCGCTCATGCTCGACGGCGACGACCCCGAGGGCGCCGCCCGCCCCGCCGCCCTCCGGCTCAGCGACGCCAACGACGGCTGGCTCCCCATGGCCAACGGGATCAGCCGCCTGGCGACCAGGTTCTGGGGCCGGGACGCCGACCTCGCCGCCGCCCGGGCCGAGATCGGCAAGGACCTGCTGGCCGCCGACGCCGCCGCCGCCGGCCTGGTCACGTTCACCCCCGACGACCTCGACTGGGACGACGAGGTCCGCCTGACCCTGGAGGAGCGGGCCAGCTTCTCGCCCGACGCCCTCACCGGCATGGAGGCCAACCTGCGCTTCCCCGGGCCCGAGACGATGGAGACCAAGATCTTCGCCCGCCTCACCGCCTGGCAGAACTGGATCTTCCAGCGCCCCAACGCCGTCGGCCCCGAGGGGGCGCTGGCCCGCTTCGGCACCGGGTCCCGCCCGTCCTTCGACCGCGACCGCACCTGAGGAGCCCGCCGTGACCGCCGTCGACATCGACGCCCGCATCCCCAACAACGTCGACCTGGCGGGCGACCGCCGACTCCAGCGGGCGCTCGAGTCGTGGCAGCCCCGGTTCCTCGACTGGTGGCGCGATCTCGGGCCGGTCGCGTACCAGGACAACGACGTCTACCTCCGCACCGCCATCGACGTGGGCCAGGAGGGCTGGGCCAACTTCGGCCACGTCCGGATGCCCGACTACCGCTGGGGCATCTTCCTCGCCGACCCGACCGACGACCGCCGGGTCAGCTTCGGCGACCACCTCGGCGAGCCGGTGTGGCAGGACGTCCCCGGCGAGTTCCGGGCCGCGCTGCGCCGGCTGATCGTGGTCCAGGGCGACACCGAGCCCGCCTCGGTCGAGCAGCAGCGGGCGCTGTGCCTCACCGCCCCGAGCCTCTACGACATGCGCAACCTGTTCCAGGTCAACGTCGAGGAGGGCCGCCACCTGTGGGCGATGGTGTACCTGCTGCACCGCTACTTCGGCCGCGACGGGCGGGACGAGGCCGACGAGCTGCTCGAACGCCACTCGGGCGACAGCGACAACCCCCGCATCCTCGGCGCCTTCAACGAGCCGACGCCCGACTGGCTGTCGTTCTTCTTCTTCACGTACTTCACCGACCGGGACGGCAAGTTCCAGCTGGCCTCGCTGCGGGAGAGCGCCTTCGACCCGCTGTCCCGCACCTGCGACTTCATGCTGAAGGAGGAGGCGCACCACATGTTCGTCGGCGCGTCCGGGATCGCCCGGGTCGTGCAGCGCACGGTCGAGCTGATGCGGGAGCACGACACCGACGACGTCGGGCCCCACGGGGGCGTCGACGTGGCCACGCTCCAGCGCTACCTCAACCTCCACTACAGCGTGAGCCTCGACCTGTTCGGGGCCGAGACCTCGACGAACGCGGCCAACTACTTCGCCGCCGGGCTCAAGGGCCGGTTCCACGAGGAGGACCGGGACGACGACCACAAGCTGGTGGGCGCGACCCGCGAGGTGCCCCGGGTCGGCGACGACGGGGCGATCGGCACCCGGGAGGCGCCCGCTCTCGCGGCGCTCAACGAGACCTTGCGGGACGACTACGCGGCCGACTGCCAGAAGGGCGTCGACCGCTGGAACCGGGCGCTGCGCGATGTCGGGCGGGAGCTGACCCTGCCCCACGCCGGGTTCAACCGGGCCGTCGGCGCCTTCGGCGGCCACCGGGTCGGCCCCGACGGCCGGGTGGTGGGCGAGGACGAGTGGGCGGCGTCGGTCGGCGGGTGGCTGCCGACGGCCGCCGACCGGGATCATGTCGAGTCGCTGATGGCCGGCGTGGCCGAGCCGGGCCGGGTGGCGGGGTGGCTCGCCGCGCCGGCCAACGGCATCCACGCCAAGCCGGTCGACTACGAGTACGTGCGGTTGTAGAGACAGGCCAGAGGGGGAACAGGATGACCGCTCACAACGCAGCCGCCTGGCTGCTGGACCGGCACGTCGACGCGGGCGACGGCGGGCGCACCGCCTATGTGGTCGACGGCCAGACGACGACCTACGCGGGCCTCCAGCGGGAGGTGTGGCGGGCCCAGAACGCCCTGCGGGCGCTGGATGTCCGCCGGGGCGAGCGGGTGGCGCTGCTGCTCGACGACGAGCTGGCCTTCCCGGCGTGGTTCCTGGGCGCGCTGCGGGCGGGCGTGGTGCCGGTCCCGCTGTCGACGATGCTCACGCCGCCCGAGGTGGCGGCGATCGTCGCCGACGCCGAGGCGGGGACCGTGGTCGTGTCCGCGGGCTACGAGGGCCACCTCGACACGATCGCGGCGGCGTCCCCGGACCTGCGGGCGGGCGTGGTCGTCGCGGCCGAGGCCGGGCCGCACCCGCTGCCGGTCCACGCCGACGCCGCGTTCGACGACGCCGCAGAGGCGCCGGTGGCGCCCACCCGCGAGGACTCGCCCGCGTTCTGGCTCTACAGCTCGGGCACGACCGGCGTCCCCAAGGGCGTCATGCACCGCCACGGCAGCCCCCGGGCGACGGCCGAGACCTACGCCCGTTCGGTGCTGGGGATCGGGCCCGACGACCGCACGCTGTCGGTCGCCAAGCTGTTCTTCGCCTACGGGCTGGGGAACTCGCTGACGTTCCCGCTGTCGGTGGGGGCGTCCAGCGTCCTCAACCCCCGGCGCCCGACGCCGCCCGGCGTGGTCGACCTCGTGCGGGAGACGGGGCCGACGCTGTTCTTCGCCAGCCCGGGGTTCGTCGCCGCCCTGCTCGACGCCGACCCGCCGCCCGAGACGTTCGCCGGCGTCCGGTGCACGGTCACGGCCGGCGAGGCGCTGCCCGCCGACCTCCAGCGCCGGTTCCACGAGCGCTACGGCCACCCGGTCCTCGACGGCATCGGGACGACCGAGGCGCTGCACATCTTCCTGTCCAACACCAAGGGCGCCGAGCGGCCCGGCACGAGCGGCACGCCGGTGGACGGCTACGAGCTGCGGCTGATGGACGACCAGGGCGCGCTGGTCACGGACGCGGGGACGCCGGGGTACCTGCAGGTGCGCGGCCCGTCGCTGGCCACCGGCTACTGGTGCCGCGACGCCGCCACCCGGGCCGCGTTCCAGGGCGAGTGGCTCGCGACCGGCGACGTGTACACGGTGTCGGACGACGGCTACTGGACCTTCCACGGGCGCAACAGCGACATGATCAAGGCGGGCGGCATCTGGGTGTCGCCGGCCGAGGTCGAATCGGTCGTGATCGAGCACCCCGACGTGCTGGAGGTGGCCGTCGTCGGCTCGCGGGACGACGCCGGCCTGGAGACGGTGGTCGCCTTCGCCGTGCCCCGCCAGGGCCGCACGATCGACGCGGGCGCGATCGAGGCGCACTGCCGGGAGCGGATGGCGGCGTTCAAGCGGCCCCGCCGGCTGGTGGTCGTCGACGGGCTGCCCAAGACCGCCACCGGCAAGGTGCAGCGCTTCGCCCTGCGGGCCCGGCTCGAGGACGAGCGGCGGGGGTGAGCCCCCGCTCGCGGGGGCGGGTCACGAACGTTCTCGGTTCAGGGGTGAGCCTCGATGCCGGGCAGCTGCCGGATCGAGGGCAGCACCTCGTGCCGGTGCTTGATGTGCAGGTCGAAGAAGTCGAGCGCCGCCTGGGCGACGAGCGGCGCGGCGGGCGCGTCGCGGTAGACGGCGGAGTGGTCGCCGCCGGGGATGGTGAGGAAGTACTTGGGCGGCTTCGCCTGGTCGTAGTAGGGGCGGATCGCCGAGGGCGGCGTCGGGTCGGCGTCGCCGTGGATGAACATGACGGGCGTCCCCCGGAGGTCGCTGGGGATGTCCTCGCCGACCACGGGCAGCAGCCCCTCGAGCAGCACGGCGTCGATGTCGTCGTGGTGGCAGCACGGGTTGAACGCGTCGGTCCAGGCCACCGAGCGCGCCGGACGAGTGCCCGGCGACCGCCAGGTGGTCGGTGTCGGCGAGGTCGGGCATCTGGTCGTGGATGCTCTGGATCACGAAGTGGTCGTCGCCCAGCTCGCCCTGGGAGTCGTCGACGAAGTTGCCGCCCGGCCCGCCCCTGACCGTGATCGGGTGGCGGGGCGCGGCGACCACGTAGCCGGCGGCGGCCCACATCTGGAACGAGGGCGTGTAACTGGCCGGCTCGCCCTGCTGCCCGTGATTGAACACGATGAGCGGGAACGGCCCGTCGGCCGGCGCCCCGTCTGCGATGGGCCCGGCGGCGGGGTCGCCGGCGGCGGGATACCAGAAGTCGGTGACGATGGTCCGGTTGGGCAGCTCGGGCGCACCCCGGAACGCGGGCGTCGGCCGCGAGTCGTCGACGAAGGTGACCGAGCGAGTCCCCACCCGGTAGGGCCCGGACGTCTCGACCGCATGGTCGGAGCCGCACGCCGTAAGGCAGGTCGCGCCGATCCCGCCCACGAGCAGCGCCATGGCGGCGGCCCGTCCCAGCGACGCGACGGTCATGCCCCCGGCATACCCACACCGGGGCCCGCCGCAGTCAGCCCCGCCCTCCAGTTTTCTACGCGGAAACGGTCGTCATAGCGACCGCTTCCGCGTAGAAACGCGAGCACGGTCTGCTCACCGGTTGAGGTCGGGCCCACGCCGCCAGCGATACTGGGGTGCGATGGGGCGCCGGCGATATCTGCTGATCGCACTCGGCCTGCTGGCCGCCGCGATCCTCGCGGTCGTGTTCGCCTCCGGGACCGACCCCCAGTCGGTCGGGAGCGGGTCCGCCGCCGGCAGCGGGCGGGAGGCGCCCGAGCTCGACGCCGAGGGGTGGATCAACAGCGAGCCGCTGACCGACGCCGACCTGGCGGGCAAGGTCGTGCTCTACGACTTCTGGACCTACTCGTGCGTGAACTGCGTCCGCACGCTGCCCTACCTGCGGTCGTGGCACGCGCGCTACGCCGACGACGGGCTGGTCGTCATCGGCATCCACTCGCCCGAGTTCGCCTTCGAGAAGGACCACGACAACGTCCGGGACGCCGTGGACCGGCTCGGGGTCGACTACCCGGTGGCGCTCGACGACGAGATGGTCATCTGGAACGCCTTCGCCAACCAGTACTGGCCGGCCGACTACCTGTACGACAAGCGGGGCAAGGAGGCCTTCGTCCACTTCGGCGAGGGCGGCTACGACGAGACCGAGGACCACATCCGCAAGCTGCTCGGCGTCGACGCCGACTCGCCCCGGGCCGAGGCTCGGGACGCCACCGACAGCAGGGCCGGGGAGTTCGGCATCACCGCCGAGACCTACAACGGCGCCGAGCGGGGCCAGGCCGCCTTCGTCTCGCCCGAGCCGCTCCAGCTCGGCACCGGTGTGTTCACCGCCCCCGCGAGCCTCGGCGCCGGCGAGCACGCGCTGGCCGGCACCTGGCTCGTCGACCGCGAGTTCGTCGAGTCCGGCGAGGCGGGGGCGGCGATCCGCATGCGCTACATCGCCGGCGAGGTGAACCTCGTGATGGCGACGGCCTCGGGTGACCCGATCGACGTCACCGTCCAGGTCGACGACCGGGCGCCGACGACCGTGCGGGTCGAGGCGGCGGACCTCTACAACCTCGTCGACGACGACGCCGCCGACGTCCACGACATCACCGTGACGGCGACCGCGCCGGGCCTGCGGGCGTTCGCCTTCACGTTCGGGGCCTGACCGCCGATCCGCGACTACATCGCGCTGTTCGGTGCGGGGGTCGCGTCGTTCCTGGCGCCCTGCCTGGTCCCGCTGCTGCCGGCGTACCTCGGCATCATCGCGGGCGAGTCGGCCGACGCCCACGACCCGGCCCGGGCGGTGCCGGCGACGCTGGTGTTCGTGGCGGGCTTCGCCACGGTGTTCGCCGGGTTCGGCGTGGCCGCCGGGCTGGTCGGCGGGACGCTGTCGCCCGCGCAGGACGCCGTCCAGCGGATCGGCGGCGCGGTGATCATCGTGTTCGGCCTCGCGCTGCTCGGCGTGCTGCGGGGCCCGCTCTCCCGGGAGCGTCGGCTGATCACGACGCTGCCCCGGGTCACCGGCCCGATCCGCCCGTTCGTGGTGGGCGTGGCGTTCGGCGCGGCGTGGAGCCCGTGCGTCGGCCCGCTGCTCGGCGCCGCCCTGGTCGTCGCCGCCCGGTCGGGCGAGCCGGTGCGGGGCGGGCTGCTGCTGGCGAGCTACGCCCTGGGGATCGGCGTGCCGTTCATCATCGCCTCGCTCGGCCTGGCGTCGTCGCCCGCCCTGGCGGCGTGGATGCACCGCACCGGCCCGGTCCTGGAGCGGGTGGCGGGCGTCGTCCTCGTCGGGCTGGGGTTGCTGCTGGTGACGGGCGCGTACGCCACGATGACGTCGTACCTGGCCCGGTTCACGCCCGCGGTCGGCGGGCTGTAGCCCGGCGCCGGGCGGGAATCCGGTCGCATCCGCGGTGGCCGGTCGCCCAAAGTGGCGGGATGCCGGCCGACGACCTCCAGCTACGCCCGGTGCGCCGCGAGGACGAGGCGGCGTTCCGCCGGGCCCACCGGGCGATGGCGGCCGAGGGCTTCACCTTCGGGCTCTTCTACGAGGACGGCATGCCGTTCGGGCTCTACACCGAGCAGCTGGAGCGGTACCGGCGCGGCGTCGGCCTGCGCGGCCGGTTGGTGCCGAACACGTTCGTCGTGGCGGACGTCGGCGGCGAGATCGTCGGCCGGGCGTCGATCCGCCACCGGCTCAACGAGTTCCTCGCGCTGGAGGGCGGCCACATCGGCTACGGCGTGCTGCCCGAGCACCGGCGGAAGGGCTACGCGACCGAGATCCTGCGCCAGGCGCTCGGCATCGTCGCCGGCCACGGCGTGACCCGGGCGCTGGTCACGTGCGACGACGACAACGTCGCGTCGGCCACCGTGATCGAGCGCTGCGGCGGGGTGTTCCACTCGCACGTCGTCGGGGAGGGCGGCACGCTGATGCGGCGATACTGGATCGGCTAGGCGGGCCAGGGAGGGGATGACCATGCGCGCCGTGCGGTTCGACACCTACGGCGACGTCGACGTGCTGCGGGTGATCGACGTCCCCACACCGGAGCCCGCCGAGGGCCAGGTGCGGGTCCGGGTGGCGGCGGCGGGGATCAACCCGGGCGAGGCGGCCATCCGCCGGGGCCTGCTGCACGCGCGCTGGCCGGCGACGTTCCCATCCGGGCAGGGCAGCGACCTGGCGGGCACGGTCGACGCTGTCGGCCCGGAGGTCGCGGGGTGGGCGGCGGGCGACGAGGTCCTCGGCTTCACGCACGACCGGGCCAGCCACGCGGAGGCGGTGGTCGTGCCGGCGGACCAGATCACCCGCCGCCCGCCGGACGTCCCGGTCGAGGTCGCCGGCGCCCTGTTCGTCGTCGGCGCGACGGCGTGGGCCGCGGTCCGGGCGGTGGGCCCGGTCGAGGGCGACACGGTCGTGGTCTCGGGCGCCGCGGGCGGGGTGGGCACGATCGCGGTCCAGCTGGCGGCCCGCACGGGCGCCCGGGTCGTCGGCCTGGCCAGCGAGGACCACCACGGCTGGCTGGAGGCGCACGGGGCGGTCCCGGTCACCTACGGCGACGGCGTGGCGGACCGCATCGACGCCGCCACGGATGGCGCCGGGGTCGACGCGTTCGTCGACACCTACGGCGGCGGCTACGTCGACCTGGCGGTCGCCATTGGTGTGGCCCCGGAACGCATCGACACGATCGCCGACTGGGACGCCGCCGCCCGCGTCGGCGCCAGGATGGACGGCAACATGGTCGGCGGCCGGGTCGAGGTCCTGGACGAGCTGGCGGCCCTGATCGCCGCCGGCGGCCTCGACGTGCCGATCGCCGCCCGGTACCCGCTCGCAGAGGTGCGGGAGGCGTTCCGCGAGCTGGAGCGACGCCACACGCTGGGCAAGATCGTCCTGATCCCGTAGCTCGACATTCGTTCAATCATCTGTTAACTATTAACACGTGATGGATGTGTTTGCCGTGTTGGCCGACCCCACCCGCCGTGAGGTCGTGCGCCTGCTGGGCGAGCGGCCCCGGCGGGCGGGCGAGCTGGCGGCCACGGCGGGCACGTCGGGGCCGGCGATGAGCCGCCACCTGCGCCTGCTGCTCGATGCCGGCATCGTCGCCGACGAGCGGGTGCCCGACGACGCCCGGGTCCGGGTGTTCCGGCTGCGGCCGGACGCGCTGGTGGCGGTCCAGGCGTTCCTCGACCAGGTCCAGGCCGACTGGCGGGTCCAGTTGCGGTCGTTCAAGCGGCACACCGAGCGTAGGGAGCAACGATGAGCGAGGTCAGTGCGTCGGTCGAGGTCACGGTAAACGCCGACACGGCGTTCATGGTGTTCACCGAGGAGATGGACCTCTGGCAGGTCCGCTCGCCGATCTCCTTCTACGACTCGGCCCGAGCGGTCGCCAAGCGCTGCGAGGCGGGCGTGGGCGGCCGGGTGGTCGAGGTCTACGAGGACGGCGAGCTCGAGATCGCCAGGATCACCGTCTGGGAGCCGGGCAAGCGCCTGAGCTGGAAGGACGCCAACGACGACGTCGAGGTCGACATCTGGTTCGAGCCGACCGACCACGGCACGACCACGGTCCGGGTCGACGCGCGGGTCCCCGAGGGCGGCGCCGACCGGGGCGGCACCTCGATCGTGCGGGTGGGCCCCGACTGGTTCGGTCGCTGGGTCGCCCGCCGGGACCGCGTGCCCCACGAGATCGTCGAGCTGCCGAGGCTCAACCTGGAGCTCTACTACCGGCGCCCGGTCACGGCGATGCGCTGGCTGGCCGAGGCGTTCGGCCTCGAGCTACCGGCCAACCTGCCCGAGGACGAGTCCGCCGGCGTCCCGCCGTGGATCGAGACGAGGGTCGGCGAGGCGGCGGTGATGCTGTTCCAGGCCGACGACCCGCACGAGGGCCCGCCGACCCATGTCCCGTTCGTCTACGTGGACGACCTCGACGCCCACTACGAGCGGGCCACCCAGCACGGGGCGACGATCGTCCAGGAGATCCACCAGCACGGGTACCGCCGCTACGTCTGCGAGGACGTCGAGGGCCACCGCTGGTCCTTCGCCCAGGCGCGGCCGACGATGCGTTAGCCCGTCCCGCCGCCGGCGAGCGACAGGCCCGCGTCGCCCAGCGCGTCCTCCAGGATGCGCAGCGCCCGCGGCCCGAACCCGTGGAGGGCGAGCAGCTCCGCGGCGGTGTGCCCGGGCAGCTGGCTCAGCCGGGTGACGCCGATCGCCGCCAGCGCCCGGGTGGCCGGCGCGCCGATCGCGGGAAGGTCGTCGGCGCTCATCGGCCCTGGGCCCGCCAGTCCGGGTCCCGTCCCGTGAGGCCGAGCAGCCGCTCGAGCGGTGGGGCGCCGGCGGGGACCGGAACGATCGGGCCGAACAGCGCTCCGTCCCGCGGGGCCTGGAACGATGCCACGAAGCCGATCGCCGCCTCCAGCTCCTCGGCGGGCACGGCGTAGGGGCGGTCCGTCGCCACCGCCACGTCCCAGCCGTGGACCAGCAGCTCGTCCAGGGCGACCACACCGGCCACGCTCCCCGGTAGGTCGACGCCGCCCGCCGACGTCATGCCCTCCCACGCGGAGGGGTCCCGCCACGCCGCCGCCAGCGTGGCGAGCTCGCGGGTGACGTGTTCGCGCCAGCCGGCCGCGAGGTGGTCGGCCGACGGGGCTCGGGGCGGCCCGCCGGGGGCGGACCGGCGCTTCTGCGCGGTGGCCGTCAACCCCGCGCTCAGGCTCCCGATGTGATCGATGAGGTCGCCGACGGTCATGCCGGGGCACGGCGTCGGCCGGCCGAGCTCGTCGTCGTGGACGTTGCCGACGAGCCGGCCGACCCGCCGGGCTGCTGGTCCGAGGTCGATCATGCAACGTCAGACGACGCCAGCGGCCGGATGTCATCGGGGAGATCGATGTGTCGCCGCGATTCGGGGGCCGGTTCGACGTGAACCGGCCCCCGAACCCGACGGGCGTCGATCAGGCGAGATCGAAGCGGTCGAGGTTCATCACCTTGTCCCACGCCGCCACGAAGTCACGCACGAACTTCTCCTTGGCGTCGTCCTGCGCGTAGACCTCGGAGATCGCCCGGAGCTGCGAGTTCGACCCGAACACCAGGTCGACGGCCGTGCCGGTCCAGCGGGCCTCGCCCGTGGCACGATCGCGGCCCTCGTACACGTTCTCGGCCGAGGCGGACGGCGTCCACGCCGTGCCCATGTCGAGCAGGTTCACGAAGAAGTCGTTGGTCAGCGACTCGGGCCGGTCGGTGAGCACGCCGTGGGCGGACCGCCCGGAGTTGGCGTCGAGCGCCCGCAGGCCGCCGACGAGGACGGTCACCTCGGGGGCGGTCAGCGTGAGGAAGCACGCCCGCTCCAGCAGGCTCTGCTCCGGCGGCAGCTTGTCGCCGGTCCGCAGGTAGTTGCGGAACCCGTCGGCCGTCGGCTCGAGCACCTCGAACGCGTCGACGTCGGTCCACTCCTGCGTGGCGTCGGTGCGCCCCGGCGCGAACGGGACCGTGACGTCGTGCCCGGCGTTCCGCGCCGCCTGCTCGACCGCGGCGCACCCGCCGAGGACGATGAGATCGGCGAGCGACACCCGCGTCCCGCCGGGCTGCGAGCCGTTGAAGTCCTGCTGGATCCCCTCGAGGGTCTGCAGCACCTTGGCCAGCTCGGCCGGCTCGTTGACCTCCCAGTCCTTCTGCGGCGCCAGGCGGATCCGGGCTCCGTTCGCCCCGCCCCGCATGTCGGTGCCGCGGAAGGTCGAGGCCGAGGCCCACGCGGTCGAGACGAGCTGGGGGATCGACAGCCCCGACTCGAGGACCTTGGCCTTGAGGGCCGCGACGTCCGCCTCGCCGACCAGGTCGTGGTCGACGGCCGGGACGGGGTCCTGCCACAGCTGCGGCTCGGAGGGCACCAGCGGGCCGAGGTAGCGGGCGATGGGCCCCATGTCGCGGTGCAGGAGCTTGAACCACGCCTTGGCGAACGCGTCGGCCAGCTCGTCGGTGTTCTCGTAGAAGCGCCGGGCGATCGGCTCGTAGATCGGGTCGAGCTTCAGCGCGAGGTCCGTCGTCAGCATCATCGGGGCGTGGCGGATCGACGGATCATGGGCGTCCGGCACGGTGCCCTGGGCCTCGGGGTTCGTGGGCGTCCACTGCTGCGCCCCGGCGGGGCTGGTGGTCAGCTCGTAGTCGTAGCGGAACAGGTTGTCGAGGAACCCGTTGTCCCACTTCGTCGGCTCGTTGGTCCACGCGCCCTCGAGCCCACTGGTGATCGCGTCGTCGCCCATGCCGGTGCCGTTGCTGTTCAGCCAGCCGAAGCCCTGCTGCTCGAGGGACGCGCCCTCGGGCTCGGCGCCGACGAGATCGGGGTTGCCGCCGCCGTGGGCCTTGCCGAACGTGTGGCCACCGACGATGAGCGCGACGGTCTCCTCGTCGTTCATGGCCATGCGGGCGAAGGTCTCCCGGATGTCCCGGGCCGCGGCCAGCGGGTCGGGGGTGCCGTTCGGCCCCTCCGGGTTCACGTAGATGAGGCCCATCTGCACGGCGCCGAAGGGCTTGGCCAGCTGCCGGTCGCCGCTGTAGCGCTCGTCGCCGAGCCAGGTGTCCTCGGGGCCCCAGTAGATGTCGTCCTCGGGAGCCCAGATGTCCTCCCGGCCGCCGCCGAAGCCGAACGTCTTGAAGCCCATCGACTCGAGGGCGACGTTGCCGGCGTAGATCAGGAGGTCGGCCCAGGAGATCTTCCGGCCGTACTTCTGCTTCACCGGCCAGAGCACCCGGCGGGCCTTGTCGAGGTTGCCGTTGTCGGGCCAGCTGTTGAGCGGGGCGAGGCGTTGGGCCCCGGTGCCGCCGCCGCCCCGCCCGTCGGCGATGCGGTAGGTGCCGGCGGCGTGCCACGTCATGCGGATGAAGAGCGGGCCGTAGTGGCCGTAGTCGGCCGGCCACCAGGGCTGCGACGTCGTCATCACGCCGATGATGTCCTGCTTGAGGGCGTCGAAGTCGAGGGTGGCGAACTCCTCGGCGTAGTTGAAGTCGTCGCCCAGCGGGTTGGCCTGGGGCGAACTCTGATGGAGGACCGACAGGTTCAGCTGGTTCGGCCACCAGTCCTGGTTCGTCCTGCGCCGAACAGGTTCGGGCTCGGGGAGTACGGGGTTCTCGCTTTCAGACACGGCGGGCCTCCTCGCTCGCTGATTGCTTCTGAACACAGTCGGGGCACCGGCCCCAGTAGATGACCTCGGCCTCGTCGACCTCGTAGCCGGAGTCGTCGGCCGCCGTCAGGCACGGGGTGTCGCCGACCGCACAGTCGACGTCGACCATCCGGCCACACGCCCGGCAGATGAGATGGTGGTGGTTGTCACCGACCCGATCCTCGTACCGGGCGGGCGACCCGGCGGGCTGGATGCGCCGCAGCAGGCACTTGTCCACGAGGATCCCGAGGGCGTCGTACACCGCCTGCCGCGAGATCGCACCGATCTCGGTCGTCACGACCGTGTAGATGTCGTCCGCAGTACGGTGCGGGCGGTCGGACACCGCCCGCAGAACGGCCAGACGCTGCGCCGTCACCTGCAGACCATGCCGGCGGAGCAACGCACCGTTGTCGATGGTCGGCTCCCCGGGCATGGAGGACGAGCTTAGCCGAATGTTGGTGTCTGTCCAGATCCGGTGGGAATCCAGTTCCTGACTCGATCAGACGACGGTGAGCGTGACGGGGATGTTGCCGCGCGTGGCGTTGGAGTAGGGACAGACCTGGTGGGCGTCGGCCACCAGCGACTCCGCCGTGGCGTGGTCGAGGGCGGGGACGTGCACGTCCAGCTCGACCGCCAGGCCGAACGCGCCCGAGGCGAGCGCGCCGATGCTGACGCTGGCCGACACCTCCGAGCCGTCGACGTCGAGGTGCCGCCGAAGACCGATCACCTTGAGGGCCGAGTGGAAGCAGGCCGCGTAGCCGACCGCAAAGAGCTGCTCGGGGTTCGTGGCCCCGCCGGGCCCGCCCATCGACTCGGGGATGCGCAGGTCGAGGTCCAGCCGCCCATCGTCGGTCGTGGCATGCCCGTTGCGGCCGTCGCCGCTGGCGTGGGCCGTGGCCGTGTAGAGCACGTTCAGCTCGGCGGTGTCCGTCATCTCGATCCTCCGATCGCTCGACTGCCCACCTGCCCGCCGTCCCCGGGGGAACGGCGGCGCCCCCATGGACGCAGGATACGGTCGGCGCGTGTCGAGCGGATCCCGGGCGCGGACGTGGCTGCGGTCGATCGCCCCCCGGCGCGAGCACGTCCGCGACGACACGACGGCCGGGATCACCGGGGCGATCGCCGGCGTTCCCGACGGCATGGCGGCCAGCATCCTGGCCGGGGTGAGCCCGATCCAGGGTCTCTACGCGAGCTTCGCGGGACCGATCGGGGGAGGGCTCACCACCAGCACCCGGCTGATGGTCATCACGACCACCAGCGCGGCCGCGCTGGCCGCCGGCTCTGCCCTCGAAGGCGTGGGCAGCGACGACCGCGCCGAGGCCCTGTTCCTGCTGACGGTGCTGGCCGGCGTCGCGATGTTCGCCGCCGGGCTGGCCCGGCTGGGGCGATACACCCGGTTCGTCTCGCACTCGGTGATGAAGGGGTTCCTGACGGGGGTGGCGGTGAACATCGTCCTCGGCCAGATCCCGGACCTCACCGGCGCGGATGCCAAGGGATCGATCGCCCTGGCCAGAGCAGTCGACGTCCTGACCCATCCCGCCTCGATCGACCCGGCCTCGCTGGCCACCGGCCTGGCGGCCGCGGCGCTGATGGTGCTGCTGGCCCGGACTCGGCTGGCGACGGTGTCCGCCCTGCTCGCCCTGGCGATCCCGACGGTCGCCGTGATCGTCGCCGGAGCGAGCAGCGTGCTGCGGGTCAACGACGTCGGCGCCATCCCCAGCGGCATCCCGCTGCCGCACCTGCCGGAGCTCGGGATGTTGTCGTTCTCGCTGCTCACGGGCGCCCTGGCGGTCGCCGCCATCGTGCTCGTGCAGGGTGCCGGGGTGAGCGAAGCGGCGCCCAACCCCGGCGGCCGGCCGTCGGACACCGACCGCGACTTCCTCGCCCAGGGCGTCGGGAACATCGCCGCGGGCCTGTTCCGGGGCCAGCCGGTCGGCGGCTCCGTAGGTCGGACGGCGGTCAACGTGGCCGCGGGCGCCCGGACGCGGTGGGGCGCCATCTTCTCCGGGATCTGGATGCTCCTGATCCTCGCCCTGTTCTCGGGCGTGGTCGGCGCGGTGGCCCTGCCCACCCTGGCGGCATTGCTCATCGTGGCCGCGATCGGCTCGCTGGACCTCGGCGAGCTGGCGACCATCTACCGCACCGGGCCGACCTCGCAGATCGCGATCGTCACGACGTTCCTCGCCACGCTGTTCCTGCCGATCGCGTCCACGGTGGGGATCGGCGTCGCGCTGTCGTTGCTGCTCCAGCTGAACCGGGAGGCGCTCGACCTGTCGGTGGTCGAGCTCGTGCGCCGCCCCGACGACCGCTTCGCCGAGCGCCCACCGCCGGAGGCTCTCCCCAGCGACCGGGTCACGATGCTCGACGTCTACGGCAGCCTGTTCTACGCGGGCGCCCGCACGCTCCAGGACCGGCTGCCCGATCCCGCCGGCAGCCGCTCGCCGGCGGTGGTGCTCCGCCTGCGCGGCCGCACGACGCTGGGAGCGACGTTCTTCGCGGTCGTCACCGACTACGCAACCCGCCTGGCCGCCGTCGGTGGCCGGCTGTTCCTGAGCGGCGTGGACCCGGTGGTGGCGCGCCAGCTGCGCGAGTCCGGCTGGATGGGTGACGAGGAGCTGATCGAGACGATCGAGGCGACCGAGATCGTCGGCGAGTCCAGCCTGCTCGCCTACGACCGGGCGGAGGCGTGGCTGGCCGAGCAGGAGGGCTCGCGATGAGCTGGCTGACATCGCTGGACGACGGGTTCTTCGGCTCGTAGGCAGCGATCTGGTGTAGGCAGTCATCGTGACGGCAGGGGACGAGGTGCTCGGCTGGGTCCTCGATGCGGGCCACGAGCTTCCGCCCGACGACCTCGCGGGGCTGCTGGCTGCGGCCGCAGCCCGTCTCGGCGCGAGCGACGCCCGGCTCTACCTGGTCAGCGTCGCCCAACGGGTACTCGTCCCCGTGTTCCCCGGCCGGGGCGAGGCCGACGACGCCGAGGTACTCGACATCGACACCACCCTGGCCGGGCGGGCCTTCCAGACCACCGTGCCCACCGGAACCGAGGGCGACGGAGCCATGTGGTTCCCGGTCTGCGACGGCGCCGATCGTCTCGGCGTGCTGCGGCTGAGCTTCGCCGCCCACGACGACGCCGCTCTGGCCGGCGCCCGTCACCTGGCGTCGCTGGCGGCCGACCTGCTCGTGGCCAAGAGCCGCTACAGCGACGTGTTCGAGCTGACGCGGCGCCGTCGGCCGCTCGAGCTGGCCGCCGAGCTGCAGTGGCAGCTCCTGCCGCCCGCGACGTTCAGCACCCCGAGGGTGCGGGTGGCGGGCGTCCTCGAACCCGCCTACGAGGTGGCGGGGGACTCGTTCGACTACGCCCTGAACACCGACATCCTGTCCGCCGCCGTGTTCGACGGCGTCGGTCACGACCTCGCCTCCGCGGTCATCACGACGCTGGCGGTCGCCGCGTACCGCAACGCACGGCGCAACGAGTCCGACCTCGCCGAGACCGCGGCCGCGATCGACGGAGCCCTGCGCTCGCAGTTCCGCGACCAGGCGTTCGTCACGGCGTCCCTGATCCAGCTCGACGTCTCGACCGGCGCCGTGCGCTGGATCAACGCGGGCCACCCCCGACCACTGCTGCTGCGCGGCGGGCGGGTGGTGCGCACCCTGGCCTGCCCACCCCGGGCGCCGCTCGGCGTAACGGGGACCGACCAGCAGATCGCGACCGAACAGCTGGAACCCGGCGACGCCCTGCTGCTGTTCACCGACGGCGTCGTCGAGGCCCGCTCCTCGCAGGGCCAGGCGTTCGGCTTCGATCGCCTCGCCGACTTCTTCGAGCGAGCAGCCGCGTCGGGCCTGGAACCGGCCGAGACGGTGCGCCGCCTCGTCCACGCCGTGGTCGACCACCACGGCGGCGACCTGCAGGACGATGCGACCTGCGTCCTCGTCGTGTGGCGCTGACAGCCCTGCCAGACTGGCGCCTTGGACGAGCTCCCCATCGGCCACCTCGTGTCGGTCAACGTCGGGCGACCGCGCCAGGTCGACTGGCACGGCCGCAGCGTCACCAGCGCGATCTGGAAGCATCCGGTCGACGGACGTGTCCGGGTGGCGGGCGTCAACGCCGACGGCGACGACCAGGCCGACCGGCGCGTCCACGGCGGACCGACCAAGGCGGTGTACGCCTACGCGGCCGACGACTACCGGTGGTGGGAGAGCGAGCTCGGCGCCCCGCTCGCGCCTGGGACCTTCGGCGAGAACCTCACGGCGGCCGGCGTCGATCTCGCCTCGGCCGTCGTCGGAGAGACCTGGCGGGTGGGCACCACGACTTTCCGGGTCACCGAGCCGCGCATCCCGTGCTTCAAGCTCGGCATGCGCATGGGTGACGCCGCGTTCGTCGATCGGTTCGCCGATGCCGGTCGACCCGGTACCTACTGCGCCATCCAGCAGCCGGGGGAGGTCGGCGCCGGCGACACGATCAACCTGCTCCACCGCCCGGACCACGGCGTCACGGTCGGCACCGTCGAACGGGCCTACCACGGCCGGTCCGAGCTGCTTCCGCTGCTCACCGACCTGGAGGATCTCTCGGAGGGATGGCGTGACTGGGCGCGCCGCCGCCTCAGTCGCGATCGGTGACGTCAGCCGCAGTGGTCGAGCAGGCTGGCGCCGAGCGCGGTCAGGGTGTGGAGCACCGCCTTGCTGACCCGGCGGCTGACGATCAGGTCGGCGTCTCGCAGGACGGTGGCGTGCTCGCTGGCGGACGACACCGACACGCCGGCCCGGCGGGCGAGCTCGCTGGTCGTGCAGGGCCCGCCGGCGACGGCGTCGAGGACGGCGGCGCGGGTACGGCCGAGTAGCGCCGCCAGCGACGACCGGGCGGTGGCCCCGTCGAGCGGTGCCCAGAGCCCGCGCAGGGTCGTGGCGTCGAGGGCGACGGGGTAGTGGATGACGGGCGACGCGTCGGGGTCGTCGGGCGCCATGCACATCGGGTAGCCCGGCGGGCAGAACAGGGACGGGACGAGGACCACGCCGCGCCCGTCGAGGTGGGCCTCCTGGTCGCCGACCGGCAGGCAGGTGTCGATCGTGAGCACCGGCGGATCCCAGTGGAAGGTCGGGTGGCACGAGGACAGGAAGCGGTCGATGCCCTGCTCGCTGAGCCGGCGCACCGCTCGGTCCCGCTCGGCCTCCAGCAACCTCGACACCGCCGGCCAGTGGGGTGCGATGGCCTTGTCGTGGTATGTCCTCAACGCGCCGGCGAGCTGCTTGCGGGCGCCCGTCGCCCGCTCGGCCAGGACGGCGGACCACGCCGGCGGGGGGAACGGCCCGTCCGCGCTGTAGGCGAGCTCCAACCCGACGAGCCCGGGCCGCAGCGACGCGACGGCCTCCAGTCCCTCGTCGATGGACGACGAGCGGCCGGACATCGTCACGATGTCCATCGCCCGGGGCAGCAGCTGGGCGAGCGCCCGCTCGGCGGGGCTGACGTCTCGCAGCACCCGCTCCCGCCACCCGCCGAACCCGATCGTCTCCGCCACCGCGGACGGCGCGCCCGACCAGTCCGTGCGCACGAGGCGTTCGAGGCTCAGCGCGGTCTCGGCCAGCGGCCCGTAGGTCGGCCCGACGCGCAGGTTCCTCAGGTCCTCGTCGGTGAAGTAGATGCGCTTCATCCGCAGCAATCTTGGATCAGTCGGCCCGCCGGATCGTTTCGGCCGTGTCCGAAAGGATTGCACCGGCGCCGGACGCGGCTGCATCGTGCGTTCCCAGTGTGGTGGGAACCGACCAGGAAGGGTCTCCGTAGCGATGCGTCGTGCCGTGGGAGTGTTGATCGTGATGTTGGCGGCGGTGTCGATCCCCGCGAGCGCGGCCGGGGCCGCGCCGGGTGAGGGGGGCGGCGGCGCCTTCCCGACGACGATCCCGCTGCCGGACGGCTTCGCCCCCGAGGGGATCGCCATCGGCGCGGCGCCGCTCGCCTACTTCGGCTCGCTGCTCGACGGATCGATCTACCGGGCCAACCTGGTCACCGGCCGCGGCAAGGTCATCAGCGAGGGTCCGGGCACGGCGTCGGCGGGCATGAAGCTCGACCACCGCGGCCGCCTGTTCGTGGCGGGCGCCGACGCCGGCGATGCCCGGGTGGTCAGCGCGTCCACGGGCGAGGTCCTGGCCAGCTACACGCTCACGACGCTGCCGACCTTCGTCAACGACGTGATCCTGACGCCCGACGCGGCCTGGTTCACCGACTCGTTCAACCCGGTGCTCTACAAGCTCCCGTTGGACCGTTCGGGCCGCCTGCCCGCCCAGGACGACGTCGTGACGGTGCCCCTGACCGGCGACATCGTCATCGGGGAAGGCTTCAACGTCAACGGCATCAGCCGCACGCCCGACGGCGAGGCCCTGCTGGTGGTCCAGACCAACACCGGCCTGCTGCTCCGCATCGACCCGGCGACGGGCGTCGCCACGACGGTCGACCTGGCCGGCGAGCTGGTGGCGGGCGGCGACGGCATCCTGCTCAGCGGGCGCACCCTCTACGTGGTGGAGAACGTGCCCAACGAGGTGACGGTCGTCCGCTTGGACCGCACCGGAGCCAGCGGGACGGTCGTGGACCGCCTCACCGACCCCCGGTTCGACGTGCCGACGACGGCCGCCCGCTTCGACGGCCGGGTCTACATCGTCAACTCGCGGTTCCTGATCGACCCGACGCCGACGACGACGTACACGGCGGTCGCCATCCCGGCCGCCAGGCCGTAGGCGCCGGGCGTCAGGCGCGGGTGAGGCGGACGTGGGCCACGGCGGGTGAGCTGACGAGCTCGACGCAGCGGTAGCCCGTCCGCACGTCGTCGAGGTCGTCGAGGAGCCGTTCGCCGGCGCCGAGCAGGATCGGCGAGATCACGTAGTGCATCTCGTCGATCAGGCCCGCCCGGAGGTACTGCCGGATGGTGGACGGGCCCCCGGCGATCCGCACGTCCCGACCGTCGGCGGCCTCGACGGCTCGGTCGAGGGCTGCCTCGATGCCGTCGGTGACGAAGTGGAAGGTGGTCCCGCCCTCCTTGGTGATCGACGCCCGCGGGTGGTTTGTGAGCACGAACACCGGATGGTGGTAGGGCGGGTCGTCACCCCACCAGCCGGTCCACTGCTCGTCGCCCCAGCCCCCACGGATCGGGCCGAACATGTTGCGGCCCATGATCGAGGCGCCGACACCCTCGTCGCCGGCCGCGAAGAAGCCGTCGTCGATGCCCTCGTCGCCCCCGTCCATGCCCATGAGCCTGCGGGCCGTGCGGGTCGAGAACATCCACTCGCTCAGGTCGTTGCCGTTGACGCCGAAGGGATTGTCGAGGCTCTGCTCGGGACCGGCGGCGTAGCCGTCGAGCGAGGTGCCGATGCTGTGGACACGTACCTTGGCCATGGGAGTCCTCCGGGGATGATCGTGGCTCGGTCACATCTGACGAATCCCCAACAGAGGATCCATCGGTGAGTCGCTGCCGACGACACGATCTCGACATCGACGCCCCCGCTGTACGCCGATACGCGCGGGTCGTGACGGGCGTCCGGACTGTCCCCCTGCCGTTCAACTGCCGTTCTCTCAGGCCTCACCCTGGCCTCACCCAGGCGTCGCCCGCCGTCGTTAGTTTGCGGCGCGAGCACCTTCTTGTTCTCTCCCGGGAGGCTTCGGTGACCACCCTCGACCGTCGTTCGTTCATGAGGTCCGCCGCCGCAGGCGCCGGCGGCCTCGCCCTCGCGGGACCGCTCCAGGCGTTCGCGGCGCAGCCCGCGGCCGCCCAGGAGGTCGGCCCCGGTGCCGCCCGCCGGCCCGCGCCCCCGGGCAGCTACGGCCCCATCGCCCCAGCCGTCGACCACACCACCGGCCAGGAGCTGCTCGCCCTGCCCGCCGGGTTCGAGTACTGGTCGTTCACCGAGGTCGGCTCGACCATGGACGACGGCCTGCTCACGCCGCCGTCCCACGACGGCATGGCGTCGTTCAAGACCGGCCGGAAGATCCGGCTCGTGCGCAACCACGAGGTCAGGGGCGCCGGCACGGCCTTCGGCCCCGCCGACCTCGCCTACGACACCGGCGCCGGCGGCGGCAACACGATCGTGGAGTTCGACCCCCACAACCCCGAGGACGTCCACTCGTGGGGCGTGATGTCGGGCACGACCACCAACTGCGCCGGCGGTCCGACGCCCTGGCGCTCGTGGCTCACCTGCGAGGAGACCGTCGAGGTCCTCGGCCAGCCCCACGGCTACATCTACGAGGTCCCGAGCGGCTCCGACGGGTTCATCGCATCCACGCCGCTGAAGAGCTTCGGCCGGTTCGTCCACGAGGCGGTGGCCGTGGAGCCCGCGACCGGCATCGTGTTCCTCACCGAGGACGCCGGCAGCGAGTCGGGCTTCTACCGCCACGTGCCCGACAGGAGGTCCAAGCCGCTCGACGGCGGCACGCTCCAGATGGCCCAGGTCGTCGGCACCCCCAACGCGAACCTCGGCGCCGGCTTCCCCATCGGGACGACGTTCGACATCGAGTGGGTCGACATCGACACCCCGGACCCCGACCTGGCCGGCGGAGCGCCCACGGTGTTCCAGCAGGGCTCCGCCAAGGGCGGGGCGGCGTTCCGGCGGCTGGAGGGCGCGTTCCGCTCCGATGCCGACCGCGCCGTCTACTTCAACTCCACCGACGGCGGGGCGGCCGCCGCCGGGCAGGTGTGGGCCTGGTCCCGGCGCCGCCACCGCGAGGTCCTGACCCTGGTGTACGAGTCCCCGTCCACCGACGTGCTGCTCAAGCCCGACAACATCACGGTGAGCCCCCGCGGTGGCGTGCTGCTCTGCGAGGACACCGACCGGGCCCGGCAGACCTTCCTGCGGGGCGTCACCGCCGGGGGCCAGATCTACGACCTGGCCGCCAACATCCGCACCGGCACGATCCCCGGGACGACCACCCCGAGGTCGTTCGACGAGTTCGCCGGCGCCACCTTCAAGGGCCGCTTCCTGTTCGTGAACATTCAGACCCCGGGCATCACCTTCGCCATCACCGGCCCGTGGGAGGCCGGCCCCCTGGGCTGATCACGATGTGGACCGCCGCATCGGCCGGCACCACCCGGGCGATGGCCCTGGGTGGCGCAGTCGCACGATGAGCCCCGCGAGCACTCTGGTGGTCGTCCCGCACAGGGCCGCGTCGGGTCGCGACAGCGTGTAGTGCACGACCGGGCCGCCGGGACCGTCGACGGTCCCGCCGGAGACCCGGACCAGCGACGTCGCTCGCACCGCCGGCTTGGCGCCGGCGGCCACCGAGTACCTGCGCGACCGCTCGGACGACCGGTCCCAGGCCCCGCTGGCGGCGCGGCTGGCCGAGGCCGGCCTCGACGATGAGTCGCGGCTGCTCCGCGAGCCCGTCGCGCCCGGGTGGGCGGAGATCCGGGGCGGGTGTGGGCCGGCCGGCGGGCGTGGGTGGGTTCGCGGCTCCCGGCAGACGCGGCGGGCGGCGACGTCTGGTTCGACACCTGGCCGGCGCTGCACCTGCTCGACCTCGAGCGGATCCTGGCGGGCGACGAGACGGAACCCGTGACGCGCCTCACCTACGACGAGGCGCAGATGGCTGCGAACTGGTTCGGCAAGGTCGTGGCCGACCAGGAGATCTGGCAGGCCGTGGCGCGGACGCTCGGCGCCGCGGAGTTCGGCGCCCTGTGGGGGCCGTCGCGGAAGGAGTGGGCGGGGTCGCGGGACGAGGACCTCCGCATCGCCGTGTCCGCCGCGACCTACGGCGACGACCCCGAGGACGAGCTGGAGTCGGCGTCGCCGCGCGCCGACGGCGACCGGCTCGTCTACGGCGAGTACGAGACCTCTGCCGCGATCGGCTTGCGCACAGCGGTGTCCGCCCCGATCGGCCTGCTCGATCGGCTGACCTCCCGCCCGTGGTCGCTGGCGGACGTCGAGGTCGTCGCACCGCTCGACCGGTCGTCGTGACCCGCACCACCCGGCTGAGCAAGCTCCTGGCCTACGTCCTGCGCCACCGGCCGTGGGAGTACGAGCTGGAGCTGGACGGCGAGGGCTGGGTCGACGCGGGCCGGCTGATGGATGCGCTGCGGCGCGAACCCAAGTGGCGTGATCTGGCCGACGACCTGCGCGAGATGTTCCGGCGAGCCACCCATGACCGCCACGAGCTCGCCGGTGGGCGCATCTGGGCGCGCTACGGGCACTCGGTGACGCTGACCGCGATCCCGGTGCCGGCCGAGCCGCCGGATCTGCTGTTCCACGGCACCGCTCCCGGATCGGTGCCCGCAATCCGCAGGGACGGCCTGCTGCCGCAGGGCCGCCAGTACGTCCACCTCGCCGTCGCCCCGGCCGTCGCCGCCGAGGTCGGCCGGCGCAAGGACCGGCGTCCGGTCGTGCTCGCCGTCGACGCCCGGACAGCCTGGTCCGAGGGGTGCGCGTTCTATCCCGCCAGCGCCGAGATCGTGCTCGCCGACGCAGTGCCGGCCCGGTACATCCGGGACCTCGAGGCCCCCTGCACCGCGCCCTGAGCGGCCCGGGGACCTCCCCACCGCCGAGCTGATGCGCCGCCCGCCGGGGCAGCGGGGGTCAACGACGCCCGCTACCCCGACGACGACCTGGTCAGCTGTGCGCGCGGCGGGTCAGCGGGACGATCGCCGGCTTGTGGCGGTGCGCTTCGCCGGAGCGGCCGTGCGCTTGGCCGTGGCCGCGGTCCGCTTGGCGGAGGTGCGGGCCGCGGTGGCGGTGCTCTTGGCGTTCGCCTTGGCGGTCCGGGCCGTGCTGTGGGCGTTCCCGCGGGCGGCTCGGGCGGTGCTCCGGGCGTTCGCCCCGGCGGCCCGGGCGGTGCCGGTGGCGCTCCGCTTGGCCGTCCGAGCCGTCCGCCGAGCGCCCGCCGTGGCCGACGATGTCGTCGCCCGGGCTGTGTCGCCCGCGCGTTCGACCGTCTCCTTCGCCCTGCGGACCGACTCGATGGTGGCCTCGGTGGCGTCGCTCGCCGCCCCGCGCACGGCCCTGGCCGTGCCGCGGGCCGTGGACGACCCCCGGGGTGCCGTCCGAGGCTTCTTGCGCCGCAGCACGGTGGCGACGAGGTCGCCGACCGCCGTGACGCTGCCCTGGGCCAGCCCGCTCACCGTGTCGCCGATGCGGTCGACCACCCCGGCGGCCGCACCGACCACCACGTTGCCCGGCGGCGTGTCAGGAGAACGGGGGTGCGGGCGGGTCGGTGCCGTCTTCCGGGCCTCCGCCATGGCGTCGCCCAAGTCGTCGAGGGCGTTCCGCCCGAGCTCGTCACGCACGCGGGGGAAGAGGTCGTCCTCTTCCTCCCGGACGTGGTGGCGGACGTTCTCGATCAACACCGCGACCTTGGCATCGAAGCGCTCGTCCTGAGGCGCCATGGAGTCAAGCTCCGAGAGCACCCACTTCACGATGTGGTGCTCCTCGAGGCTCTCGAGGGCGATGTCCTCGGTGCCGGGCACGGTGGCCCGCACCACGGGATAGAACAGCTGCTCCTCGACTGCGGCGTGAATCGCCAGCGCCTCGGTGAAGCGGTCGACGATGTCGCGCTTCTCGACGTAAGCCCGGTCTCCGGCTTTCTCGAAGCGCCTGAAGAGCTGCTCTACGCCGTTGTGGTCGTCCTTGAGCAGGGTTATCGCGTCCATCCGTCAGAGCTACCCCGGGTCGCGAAGTCCCAACCGCGCTCCGGGCCGCGGTGAGAACCCGCCGCCGTTCTCTCTCCAGACGATTCGATCGTTGCGTACTGAGTTCCCGAAGGCGTGGGTAAGGACGAGCAATCGAAAGGGGTGGTCCCTCATGACTTGGTTACTAGTGGTGTTGGCCATTGTCGTGGTGCTCGTCATCGGTTTTGTGGCGATCCCACAGCTGCGGTCTCGGTCGTTGAAGCAACGGTTCGGGCCGGAGTATGACCACATGGTCGACGAGGAGGGTGACCGCCGCAGCGCCGAGGCCGAGCTGCGCGGGCGCGTCAAGCGACGCGGCACCCTGCAGATCAGCGACCTCGACCCCGCGGCGCGCGAGGCGTACGCAGAGCAATGGCTGAAGGTGCAACAGCGCTTCATCGACGAGCCCGAGCAGACGGTGGCAGAGGCCGACGGCCTCGTACAGACGGTGATGCGAGAGCGTGGCTATCCCGTCGACGAGTTCGACGACCGCGTCGAGATGATGTCCGTCGACCACCCCCAGCTGGTCGACAACTACCGGACGGCGCACGCCATTCAGCTTCGGAGCGAGCGGCAGGAGGCGTCGACCGACGACCTGCGCGAGGCATTCCAGCGCTACCGCGCCCTCTTCTCCGAACTGCTGGCCGACGGTGACTCCAACGCCGAGACCAGCGACAGCGACGATCACGATCTTCCTGAAAGAGGTGCCCGATGACTACCCACGAAGCCGACCGCCCCGCCGACTACGACTCGGTCGACGAGAACGAGGAGCTGGGCGGCAACGACGACCCGACAGATGAGCAGTACGACCTCGGGACGGACAAGGATGCCGACGTCGCCGAGGCGGACATGAACGAGCCCGTCGAGGACGAGCCCGAGACCACCTGGTCCCGTGACCACGACGCCGTCGACGAGGACACCGACGAAGCCGAAGACGTCGAGCCAGACCTCGTCGACACGGACGAAGCCGTTGAGCCCGCCCAGCCTGAGCCGCCGGACGAGCCCGGCAGGACCGACGCGGTAGCGGTCGACAGCACACCCGACTCAGACCCTCGGCAGAAGCTCGCGCCGGTTGGCCCCGACACGGCAATGGATCCCGGGACGGGTAGCTACCAGGACCGCTGGGGCGCCATCCAGGCCGGGTTCATCGACGATCCCGGCCGTACGGTCGAGAGCGCCAGCGCCCTGGTGGCCGAGATCTGGGACGAGATCGACCGCTCGATCACCGATGAGCGCGAGGGCGTCGAGAGCCGGTTGCAGAGCACCGAGAGCTCGACCGACGACCTCAGAGTGGCGATGCAGGACTACCGCGCCCTCTACGACCGCTTCATGCACTTCACCTCCACCTGATCGCTGAAGAGGAAACCCATGGGAACAGTCGACAAATCCAAGAACACGGCCCAACGCGCCAAAGGCAAGGTCAAGGAAACGGCCGGCAAGGCCACCGGCAACGAGCGTCTTCGCCGGCAGGGCAAGGCTGACCAGGTGAAGGGCAAGATCAAGCAGACCGGCGAGAAGGTCAAGGACGCCCTCAGGAAGTAGCGGCCACTTGCCGGGTACAGGTGAGCTGCGCCGAGCAGCCCCAGTCCGTGCTGTCGGCAGCATCACCATTTGCAGCCAGCCGATGGGCCGAGTGCTGGCTGAGGTCCGTGATCTGCGGGTACGTATCAGCCCGAAGCATTTACCACGAGAGGGAGCTAACCATGTACATCGGAATCGGAACCGTCGTCGTGATCCTGGCTGTCATCATTCTGCTCATGCTGATGCGGGGACGCCGCGTGTAGCTCAGACCGCAAGGCTCTGTTCCGGCGCCCGTAATCACGATATGTGTGCGCACTCCGGGACACCCGCCCCAGTCGTCGCGCGCCTGAGGCGCCGGCGCTGGGGAAGCCCGGGGATCGAGCCGGCATCGTGTCCGCCGCTGGAAGCGCTCGTGTCCCAGCTCCAACTCGAACACCCGCACTTCCCGGTGCCGCTGGAACCGCCGATCCGAGCTTCGCCGGCAGCTGGACCCGACGCCGGCTGAAAGCCGGTTCCGCGCGCGAGCTCGGCACCAAAGCGTGACCAGGTCGAATCGCGTTGGCGAGACCGGCCGGGATCCTCGCTGATCGACGAGGTCGTCGATGGAGTACGCGTGCACGGCCACCGGCGACCATTCCCGCTGGTTGAGTGGACCGGCGTCGAGTTCACCGTGCTCGGCGACGGGTCGTGACGGACGCACGCGTTCTGTGCATGCCGTCCGCTGCCGACGGCTCGGGCGACCGCCAGAACCAGCTGTCCAAGTGCGGGCACTTCAAGGGCTGGCCTCCTCGACTTTCTCGTAGGTGACGGCCTCAAGCATGAAGCCGTGCATGTCCAGGAAGAACGTTGCGTAGAAGTGCGCGTTGTACTCCGGGAAGAGCTTCGGGTCGTGGACGATCTCGTGACCGCGCTCCCTCGCCCACTCATGGACGCGATGTACATCGGCGCGGGTCGGGACGTAGAACGAGATGTGCTGGAGCCCGATGCGATGGCGCGAGTAGTCGCCCTCCTCGAGCGTCTGGTAGAGGAAGATCTGGGCTCCGTACCAGTCGGTCGCCCGGTACCCCGTCTCCCACTCCCGTACGAACCCGACCAGCGGCATGAACTCGTCGTAGTACGCCTTCGCCACGTCGACGTCCGGCACGCCCAGGCCAAAGTGATCGATTGGCATTCGACGGACCGTATAGCGCCCTTCGGGGCATGTGCTTGCTCGGTGGTCGTGGAACCACGCGCCGTTTGTCGCGACTCTGGCCCCCGTGCGCCGACTATGGGGCGCAGCTCTGCAAGCGACCGGGAGGTCCTGGCCGACGTCGAGCTGCGGCTGTCGCTGGCGGACTAGGGCCGGCTGCTCGCGATGTCGACGGCTGGCCGGTATCGGAAGGTGTCCGCACGCCTGCATGCGCCGGGCGGTCGAGCTCGGCAAGCTCAAGGCCGGATCCTTGGCCTCCCTCGCCCAAGGGCCGGAACGGCGCAAGGCGGCGGAAGCGGATGGCCGCAGACATCCGCGTACTGCCGAGCCCGGAGATGGCGGCGGCGGTCATCGATGCGACCCGCAGCCACCAGCCGGGCAGCCGCATACACCAAGTGATGACAGCGATCACACCTAGATTCAGCGGCGCCCTCGGCAGGATTCGAACCTGCGCACACGGCTCCGGAGGGGGCTCGGCGTTCGTCGGTTTGTCGCTGGTGGAGACCCACATCCGCCATGCCGAACTGAACCCTTCCCGCGCTCTTCCCGTGACCCCGGCCGGGTCGATCGTATGACCCGCGGACTGTCTGAGCGGGCGAACGCCAGAAGGGCCAGTCTTGCGGGGTGGGCAATGCTCTTTCGAACGCCATAGCGGCCGTGGCAAGTGATCGCCTTGGTTTGCTCGGCCTACGCCGGAAGGGCCGATCGAGAACCTGGATCGACGATCACGGTTGGTGGCTCATCCACGTCGAGTTTCAACCGTCTCAGAGCGGCACGTTCTACGTGAACGTCGGCGACGACCATCTCTTCGTCTGCCGGGACCACCTCGTGTTCGAGGACTTCGAGCGTCCCCTGGGAGGAACCTTGCTCGCCGACGACACCGCCAAGGCGGTCAACATGGCCGTCGACGCTGCTGCTGAGGCAGTTGTCAGGCATCGGGTCCGGCACGGCGAGGGCCAGGCGGCACTGATCCGCCTCGCAAGCGGCCCTGATGACCTTGTGGGCGGGATCGCTGCCGCCCTCCTCGGCGACAGTTCCAGAGCGAGCCAGCGTCTAACGGGTCAGGTTCACCAGGCATATCGGGCGATCGCCGACGCCTACCTGGAGGCAATCCCACGAGGCGAGGCCGACGCGCTCGCCCGCTCGGCTACGAACGACACCCGTGCGGCGCTGCGACTTCCTCCGAGCGACACCTTCTGGTCGCCATGACTGCCGGTCCGCTCTCGGAGACCACCGCACGCTGGCAGCTGCTTGACTTCCTGCGCGTCATGCACTCCGGAGCGGTCGCCGCCGTCCATGGCCGTGCGTGCTGACCTGTGGATATGGGGTCGAGCGTTCAGCGGGGTCCGAGCTCGGCCAGCCGTTGCGCGACTCGGTTGGGCTCCCCTGTTGGCTCCCTCGCCCTCGTTGGTGCTCCCGGCCGCGGGGAGCAACCCTGGAAGCACTCCATCAACTCTCGACAGATGACCTAGCTCAGAGCGCGTCGCCATGCGTCTAGGTAGGCAACCTGCAGGTCCATGATCGTGCCGATTGCGTGCTCGTCGTCTGTGGCTTCTCGGAGCGGGGCGTAGGCGTGCTCGACCTCGTCGAAGCGCTGGTCGGCGGGCCGGCCGGCGGTCACGAAGGTCACGAGGGCGTGTGCGGCACCGTGGACGAGCTCCTCGGGGTCATCGTAGGCCGCAATGGCGAGGAGTCGGAGCCGCTGAGCGACGTAGTGAACGTCCGCGTGCGGCGCGGTCCCGGTCGACGGCAATCGTCTGGGCGTAGAGGCGCTCGGCGGCGAGCGGATCGTTGTTGACCACGCGACGGTAGAAGCCACCAGCGGTGATGAGTGTCGCGACCAGGACGGCCGCCGTTGCAAGTGCGCCACCCCGAGTCTCGCCGTAACGAGTCAGTCTGTTCGGCCGTGGTTGGGTGGCCAGCACATCAGTAGCGAGCCGGTCAGCCAACGCGTCGAGTTGCGCGTCGTCCACCACGGACCATGATTGTCGAACCTCTGATCCGTAGGCTCGTCCAAGGCGTTCGGTCGGGTGCGATCGAGTCGTTCGACCAGGTCGGGCGTCGGGATCAGTCTGTGGGGATCCGACCCGGTCCGACCTCGTGGGTCCACGATGGGTACAGGCAACCGACGATCGAGTGCTAGAGCGATGCCGGTGCGATGACATCCCCTGCCCGTCGCCGTCAGGACATCCGACCGCGAGACTAGGCGGAGCTGACGCCCCGTCGATCCGGAGGGTGGATAGGCTCCGGACGCGCTGCTGTGGGAGGAGCGCCTGAGGCGGGAGAACGTCCATGAGCGGACGGCGAGGCGGGGCATCGAGGACCTGGTGTGCCGGGGTCGTCATGGCCCTCGCTCTGACCGGTTGCAACGGTTGGCTCCAGGTCGGCTTCGGCCCTGAGCACCAGCGCCACAACGTGGCCGAGAGAACCCTGACGCTGGCGAACGTCGGCACGCTGACGGAGCAGTGGTCGGTCCGGGTTCCTAGCGCCTGGCAGGAGCCGATTGTGGCGAACGGCCGGGTCTATCTGGCCACGGAAGCCGCCGCCGGTGGGGCTGGTGCGTTAGCCCTCGACGCGGACGACGGCGCGACCGTGTGGAACCGGGAGCTGTGGTCGGGCGCCCGAAAGTCGCCCGTGGCCCTGTCCGGCGGCCTGTTGTACTTCAGCGGCTTCGAGAGCTTCGGCTCGAACTCCTGCCAGGGACATTCGGGCCGCCTCGACCCGGCGGACGGCAGCGATGCCGGGCCGGTCACCGACCGGCTCTCGTCACCGCCGGTGACCGCAGGATCGGTGGTCGTGCAGACCAGCTTCGCGTTCGGCGTCGACGGCCGCTGCACTCCGGTTCCACCCCTCCGGTTGGAGGTCAGAGACCTCGCGACCGGAGCGGTGCGGTGGCACGCCGACATCTCGACCCCGCCGACCAGTTGGGTCGAGGCGGTGCGGTACGAGCATCCGACCGTGGCGGACGGGCACATCTATCTGAACCACGAAGGCGTCATCTTCGCCTTCAACCTCGACGGGTGCGGTGCGGACACGTGCGCGCCGATCTGGTCGGTCGACCTCGACTCGAGAAGGACGCCGGTCGCCGGCGCCGGCCGCGTCTACGTGTCGACATCATTCTCCGAAACCGTCGCGTTGGCGGGTGACGACGGCCGCGAGCTCTGGCGGGCCGACGTGTATGCACCGCTGGCCTTCGCCGACAACACGGTCTTCGCGACCACCTACACCGAGTTGCTGGCGTACGACGCAGCTGGCTGCGATGGCGCGACGTGCAGTCCGCTATGGACGGCGCAGCTCACTGATCAGCGGAACTTCTCCGCGACCGCTCCGGCCATCGCCGCCGGCGTCGTATACGTCGGCGTCAATGACGGACTCGTGGCGTATCGCGCTGCGGGATGCGGCGCACCAACCTGTCCGTCGGTAGCGAGGGTTCCGCTCCCCGGCGACGCCGCCGAAGTAACGGTGGCGGACGGCAAGGTCTTCGTGACCACGAGTGACCCGGGGAGCTTCGATCACAGCCGTATCACCGCCTTCGCTCCGGCGAGCGGGCCATAGGAGCGGCGCCCGCCCTTCGGCCTGTGAACCAAACGCCTACGCCTCGGGCCGTCGCGTAATGGCGGGGGCGGTCTCGCGACCGTTGCGTCACGGAATGCCACGACTGCTGCCCCGCCCAGCCGATCAGCACCGAGCTGGGGCACCTGTGCGTCCTGTGGCAGACGGCTCACGCGGACTCGGCGATGAGCCGTACTTCGCCAACGAGCTACGTCGTGCAGAACCGCCCGGCTGAGGACGGGCGCCGGAGGCGCCCGCCCGCAGGCCGGGCGCTTGACCGAGTCGAGGTGCGTTGGCGGGCGTGAGCGTTGCCATCCACCCTGCCCAACGTGGGTTGTGGGGTTCGTCCCTAACTCGCAAGGCCAGTAGATCTCGATCTCGGAATCAGGCTGATCCTAAGCGCCGGCTCCTGTCCTTCGCCTCCGGAGAGTAGATCGTGTGGCCGAAGTCGATGGCGAGCTGATAGGCGGCCTTGGCCCCATCGATATCGCCCTGCTCTTCGAGCAGCTCCCCGAGGCCGACTGCCGCCAGCGGTGCCTGGTCGGCGTGGCGGGAGTCGATGGCGAGCTGATAGGCGGTCTTGGCCCCATTGATATCGGCCTGTTGGTGGAGCAGGAGCCCCAGTTTGGCCGCCGCGATGGGTGCCTGGCCGGCGTGGCCGGAGTCGATGGCGAGCTGATAGGCGGCCTTGGCCCCATCGATATCGCCCTGCTCTTCGAGCAGCTCCCCGAGGCCGACCGCCGCCAGCGGTGCCATGTCGGCGTGGCGGGAGTCGATGGCGAGCTGATAGGCGGCCTTGGCCCCATCGATATCGCCCTGCTCTTGCGAGCAGCTCCCCGAGGCCGACCGCCGCCAGCGGTGCCATGGTCGGCGTGGCCGGAGTCGATGGCGCGCTGATAGGCGGTCTTGGCCCCATTGATATCGGCCTGTTGGTGCGAGCAGGAGCCCCAGTTTGGCCGCCGGCGATGGGTGCCTGGCCGGCGTGGCCGGAGTCGATGGCGAGCTGATACGCGGCCATCGCCCCCTCGATATCGCCCTGCTCCTCGAGCAGCGCCCCGAGGCCGACCGCCGCGATGGGTGCCTGCTCGGCGTGGCGGGAGTCGATGGCGAGCTAATAGGCGGCCTTGGCCCCATCGATATCGCCCTGCTCTTCGAGCAGCACGCCGAGACTAAACGTCGCCATCGGGGCCACGTGGGCGTGGCCGGGGTCGATGGCGAGCTGATAGGCAGCCTTGGCCTCATCGATATCGCCCTGCCGCCGTTGGTGAAGCACGCCGAGACTAAAGGTCGCCATCGGGGCCAAGTCGGCATGGCCGGAGTCGATGGCGAGCTGATAGGCAGCCTTGGCCCCATCGATATCGCCCTG
This sequence comes from uncultured Acidimicrobiales bacterium, assembly GCA_963830865.1. Taxonomy (GTDB): domain Bacteria; phylum Actinomycetota; class Acidimicrobiia; order Acidimicrobiales; family VFJN01; genus ZC4RG19. The sequence continues at coordinate 429,299 of CAWHNU010000011.1, forward strand.
TTGGTGGAGCAGGAGCCCCAGTTTGGCCGCCGCGATGGGTGCCTGGCCGGCGTGGCCGGAGTCGATGGCGCAGCCGATCCGCGGCCTTGGCCCCATCGATATCGCCCTGCCCTTCGAGCAGGACCCCCAGTTTGGCCGCCGCCATGGGTGTCGCGTCGGGGTGGACGGAGTAGATGGCGACCTGATAGGCGGCCATCGCCCCATCGATATCGCCCTGGTCTTCGAGCAGCACGCCGAGATTGACCGCCGCCTTGGGTACTGTGTCGGCGTGGCCGGAGTCGATGGCGAGCTGATAGGCGGCCATGGCCCCATCGATATCGTCCTGGTCTTCGAGCAGCAGGCCGAGATTGAACGCCGCCATCGGCGCGGCATCAGTGTCGTTGCTTCTGGCCGCTCGTCCGAACGCGTCAAGCGCGATCGCACGCTCGTCGAGTAGGTACGCGGCAATACCTATTTGGAGGAGATCCCGGCTAGCAGCGCGGTCAATGACGAAATACCAGACGACAGGTCGTATTGGGCCCGCGTTCGCCCATGCCCAGGACACAACGGCGTCGAAGGCGCGGTAACGCTCGACTCCTTTGGGCAGGCCGAGTTCGCGCCGAATGAGGCCAGCGAACGCCGCGACTTCTGCAGTCGCCCACCCCAATCCCAGATCGAAGTCGCCGTCGGTGAGTGCCCGGTTGGGGGCGAACTCGGGCAGGGTCAAGTAAGCGAGTTCGCGCAATGTCGGACGGTCAAGAGACCCGGGCGGCATGCCAGCACGCTGCCAGTCGATCGCGGCCTTGGCGATAGAGACACCAACGGGCTCGTCTGATGTGTGGAGCTGGTAGCGGTCAATAAGCAGATCAACTGCGGCCAATAGTTCAGGAAGTCTTTCTAGATCCGGGTGGCCGGCCAAACCGGGGTACTTGGTCTTTGCGTCGGCGAGTTCTTGAGGGTTGAGCTGTGGAAGCAGAAGTAGCGCATCGAACGGTGTCCGCAGCAACTGGTGGAGCGGTTGGTCGAAGTCCTTGATTCCATCGAGGGAGCTGCTGTGGATAGTGAGCGCGATGACGACTTGGGGGTATATCTCGGCGAGCCGACGGAGGTTGTCTCTAGTCGAGCCCGCGTTGCAGGTGGAGCTGAGCGTCATCGATCCAGATGATGAAGATCTGCGCCCTTCGCGCTCGAGACGGGCCGCTCCAAAGTCAACAGTGTCCTCAACGGCTCGGATGCCGCCTCTGACGCGTCGCCTTCCACAGGTGGTGCGAGTGCCAGCAGTCTTCGCGATGTCAGCTCGCTTATTGCATCCCACATTGTCCGGGACTTTCCCGACTTGGGATCCCCTCGGATCACGACGAGCCTCCGGTTCTGCGCGAGGGCAGGTTCAGCTAGCGCCCGCCGCAGGTCCGCGTCGACTTTGCGGTCGACGTAGGGCGTACTCCCCTCTGTCGCCATCGTTCGTTCCGCCAGCTCTGAACGGAACACCCCGATCTGGAAGGGATCTACGTCACTGACGGGCATGAGCGGAACCCTGCAGATCGCCGCGAGTCGATCGCTTTCTTGACGCTGGCGCTTTAGAAGCGGTGAGAGCACGTCCCACGCTTGACGAGACACAATGGTCACTGCGGCTACGACCGCTACCGCGACGAGCAGCGGCCCGGATGCTCCGAGCGTGTCGGCGATCGTGAGGGTGAACCCGGCAGCGAGGCCGATGAGCACGCTAGCGCCCAGTACCAGGTCGCTCCGCCGAACGTGCATCGGCACGAAGCGAATGATGTCACATGTCAAGCCGGCCACAGTGCTCGTCGTTGTCCGACACGCTCGCTCGAGCGATGTTCGTTCGCCGTCCGGTCCGACGCAGAGCTGCAACCGGACTCACCCCTTCGAGGGGTGGCCCGCCTTCGCGCCGTTCGGTCTGCGATCGCCGACGGGCGGGGGCGGAAGTACCATGCTGCTCAGTGCCGCCCGCAGGCCAGCGCCTTGACCATGGAGAGCGGAATTCGGCAGAGCGGACCTGGCGGCGTTTGTCCGGTCCCGGGACATGGTTGCGAGGCGGGTTCAAGGGGTCCGCGCAATTCCTCGGTGAGCCGATGACTGTGTAGTCGGCGATCCGAGGAGGCTGTGGATGACGGGGTTGCGGTTGACGGCGGAGCAGCGGCGGATGATTCGCCGGCTCTCGGCTGAGGGTCTGTCCTTGCGGCAGGTGGCGCGCCAGGTGTCGTGTTCACATGAAGGTGTGAGCTTCGTCCTTCGGGGTCACCGAAGTCCGTACACGCGGTCGGCGTGGGAACCGGCGCAGGGTCGCCTGAGGGACGCCGAGCGGGAAGAGATCAGTCTGGGGGTGCACCGGGGGGAGACGTTCAGCGCCATCGCGTCGCGTCTGGGTCGGGCGACCTCGACGGTGAGCCGAGAGGTCGCCGCCAACGGTGGCCGGGCCGGGTATCGGGCGTGGCGGGCCCATGAGCGAGCCCGGGACCGGGCCCGGCGGCCGAAGCTGCCCAAACTGGCCTGCCCGCGGCTGGCGGCACAGGTGACGGCGTGGCTCGAGGAGTGGTGGTCGCCCGAGGAGATCGCCCGCCGCTTGCGTCTCGAGTTCCCCACCGATCCCATGATGTGGGTGAGCCACGAGACGATCTACCAAGCCCTGTTTGTGCAGGGCCGTGGGGAGCTGCGCCGGGAGCTGGCCCGCTGCCTGCGCAGTGGGCGAGCAGCCCGGCGGCGTCGCGGCCGACACTGAGAACCCGGGTCGCATCCCCGGCATGGTCATGATCAGCGACCGCCCCGCCGAGGCCGCCGACCGGGCCGTACCCGGGCATTGGGAGGGTGACCTCATCGTGGGCAAGGCCAGCAAGTCGGCCGTCGGCACCCTGGTCGAACGCAGCACCCGGTTCGTGCTGTTGCTGCACCTGCCCAACGGCAAGGACGCCCGGGCCGTCGACGAGGCGATGCGCAAGGCGATCGCCACTCTGCCCGGCGAGTTGGTCCGGACGATCACCTGGGACCAGGGCAAGGAGATGTCACGCCACGCCGCCTTCACGATCGACACCGGCGTTGGCGTCTACTTCTGTGACCCGCACAGCCCCTGGCAGCGGGGTTCAAACGAGAACACCAACGGGCTGTTGCGCCAGTACATGCCCAAAGGCACCGACCTGAGCGTCCACTCCGCCGACGATCTCGCCCGCTTCGCCCGCAGCCTCAACAACCGACCTCGCAAGACTCTCGGGTTCATGAAACCATCGGAGAAGCTCGCCGAGCTCCTTGCGCACACCACTTGAATCCGCCCATATCAGCTGTCACCAAGACATGGTTGACAGTGGCCGTGATCGGCCTGCTGGCTGTACGTCGTTTGCGGGCGACGCGCAGCTGGGGGCCGGGATCGGTGCTTGTCGAGTTGTCCGTTGTCGAGCAGCGCTATCGGGCGGTGCTGGCCGTGCTGGCCGGCGAGTCGGTCACCGCGGTGGCCGCCCAGATCGGGGTCTCGCGCCAGACCGTGCACACGTGGCTTGCCCGTTATCGGGGTGACGGCCTGGGCGGGCTGGTGGACCGGTCGCATCGCCCCGAGTTCTGCCCTCACCAGTCGCCCGCCGAGGTCGACGCAGCGGTGTGCGAGCTGCGCCGGGCCCATCCTCGGTGGGGGTCTCGCCGCCTGGCCCACGAGCTGGGGCGGGTGGGGATGGTGCCGGTGCCGTCGGCGTCGACGGTGTATCGGATCCTGGTCCGGCACGGCCTGGTCGAGGCCCGCAAGCGGGGCCGCCGCCGGGAGGACTACAAGCGTTGGGAACGCGACACCCCGATGGCGTTGTGGCAGCTCGACATCGTCGGGCGGCGTGTTCCTGGCCGACGGCACCGAGGTCAAGGTGGTGACCGGGGTCGACGACCACTCCCGGCTACTGCATCATCGCCCATGCCTGCCTGCGGGCCACGGGCCGAGCCGTGTGCCTCGCGTTCGCCCGGGCCCTGGGGCGCTATGGGGTTCCCGAGGAAGTTCTCACGGATAACGGCAAGCAGTTCACAGACCGGTTCGGGAAAGGCGGTGAGGTGCTGTTCGACCGGATCTGTCGGGACAACGGGATCGTGCACCGCCTCACCCAGCCCGCCACCCCGACGACCACGGGCAAGATCGAACGCTTCCACCAGACCCTGCGCCGGGACCTGCTCGCCGACCACGACGTCTTCGAGGACCTCGACGACGTGCAGGCAACCCTGGATCGTGTGGGTGGCCGAGGACTACAACACCCGCCGGCCCCACCGGTCCCTCGACATGGCTTCACCGGCCGAGCGGTTCGCCCCCGTCCCCCGAGGAGGAACGAGAGGCGCTGCCGCTGCGGCTCCCGCCGGCGCTGATGGCCATCCCGACACCGGCCGGCACCCAGCCCCAGGCCGAGCCTCCCGAGCCGACCCGGCTGCCGCGGCCGCCGCTGGTGACGCCCGGGGCGGTCGAGTTCGACCGGGTGGTGCCCACGTCGGGGAACATGTTCGTCGCCAGCAGACAGTTCTGGTTGGGGCCCGCCCGGGCCGGGATCACGATCACGTTCTGGGCCGACCACGACGTGATCCACCTGCTCGCCGGCGGCGCCCGCCTCAAGTCGGTCCGCTCCCACCTGTCCAGCGCGGACATCGCCCGCCTGGCTGTCACCGGCGGCCGAGCGGCCGGGCCACCACCACTGCCGCCCCCCGACAGCCCCGGCGCGGCGGTCGAGGTCGACCGGGTCGTGTCCACCGGCGGAACCGTCAGCCTCCTCGGCCAACCGGTGCTCGCCGCCGAGATCCTGGCCGGGCAACGAGTCACGGTCCGCATCGACGACACGACCCTGACCTACTTCGACACCGAGACCCGCCAGCTGCTCCGCACCCGGCCCAGCCCCTTCACCTACGACCAGGCTCGCCGCCTCCGCGGCGCCCGCCCCGCCGGGCCACCACCCCGCCCGTCCCTCGAGCCCGTCCGGGTCCAACGACGCGCCGTCCAACAGCGGCGTCATCATGGTCGCCGGCCAGAAAGTCGCCCTCGGCCGCTTCCACGCCCACACCACCGTCACCATCTACGTGGCCGAGCACACCCTGACCATCGAAGCCGGCGACGGCGACACCCGCACCGTCGCCCGCACCACCACGACCCCTGTCCGCAACATCCGACCCGCCGGCCCCGCAAGGCCGCCCCATAGAAACCTAGGGTCACTGTCGCCCATCACCTGAAACAGAAACGACAAGCATCAGGTGAAGCCAGACAGACCTGGCGGCGTCCAAACGACTCGGCGGCCTCGGCCCAGCTCCGCTTGATGCCACCACTCGCCGGACCGCAGCGCGGTGCGCCACGGCAGCGAGGCTGGGTCGGTGGTGTTGGGTGGCCGGCGGGTGCCGGTGCGCCGACCGCGGGTCCGGGCCGACGGGTCCGGTGATCTGCCAGTGGCCGGCCTACGAGACCTTCAGCGGCTCCGATCTGCTGGGTGAGATCGCTCTGGAGCGGATGATGGCCAAGTTGTCGACTCGCCGCTACCGGGCCGGGCTCGAACCGGTCGGCGCCGCCGTGCGAGGCCTCGGCCCGGTCGACCTCGAAGAGCTCGGTCGGTCCGCCGGTTCGTGGCCCGCACCGAGACCGCCCTCGCCGAGCTGATGGACGCCGACCTCACCCCGCTCGACATCGTGGCGGTGATGATCGACGGGGTGCACTTCGCCGGGCACTGCTGCGTGGTCGCGTTGGGGATCGGCATCGACGGCACCAAGCACCCGCTCGGCGTGGTCGAGGGCGACACCGAGAACGCCACCGTCGTGAAGGACCTGCTGGCCGGGCTCCGGGACCGGGGCCTCGACGTGACCCGCCCGACGCTGGTGGTGATCGACGGAGCCAAGGCCCTCGCGCGCGGCGGTGCGCGCCGTGTTCGACCACCCGGTGGTGCAACGTTGCCAGCTGCACAAGATCCGCAACGTCGAAGCGCGACTGCCCAAGGCCCTGGCTGCGACTGTGGCCAAGAAGATGCGGGCCGCCTACCACGACCGACCTTGGTCGCCGAGGCGACCCTCGAAGCGCTCGCCCGCAGCCTCGACAAGGCGCACCCCGGCGCCGCCGGCTCGCTGCGGGAGGGGCTCGCTGAGACCCTCACGATCAGCCGGCTCGGTGTCCCACCGACCCTGGCTCGCACGCTGCGATCGACCAACGCGATCGAGTCGATGATCGAGATCTGCCGCGACCACAGCGCCAACGTGAAGCGCTGGCGAGACGGCCACATGGCGCTCCGCTGGTGCGCCGCCGGCATGGGCGAAGCCGCCAGACAGTTCCGGCGGGTCAACGGCCACCTCCACCTCGGCAGCCGCTCCGCCGAGCCCTCGACGCTCAGGTCACCGGCGCTGTCACACCCGCCTGCCAAGATGACGAGGAAGCAGCCTGAACACCACCGGGCCGCCACCCAAGTTCCACGGAACTCGGGACATCCTCGTGTTCTCGAGTAACGGGAAGTCCCAGCACGTGTGGCCTGAGCAGGGCCTTTCTCCTTCAGCCGTCCGACGGGTGCTGTCCCGTTGCAGACTGCACGGGCGTCCCGTTGGCAAACGGTTAGGCAAGAGCCACCCGTCCACCTCCGCCGCCCGAGAACACGCAAGTCGCGCTGCGGTGGGATCGAGTGGACGAGCACAAGCTCGTGTCCGCCCGTTCCCCGTCCGCGAGCTTGTCGGAAATGTCGCGGCGTTCTCTGGAGGCGGGCTAACCCCGTGCCCCTGCGAGGCGTCCTAGCTAACGAGGCATTCCATGGCAGCTGACCACGACCTTGCCGCGGCGCTCGATCGACTCGTCGAGCACGAGTACGTACGGCTTGTACGCGCCGTCGCTCTGTTCTCGGGATCGATGGATGGCGCCGAGGATGCCGTCCAGGAGGCTCTCGCCGCGTGCCTTGGAGCAATCGCGAAAGGGCCGGCCCATCGACTCCCTGGAGGCTTGGGTGGTGACCACCGCGTTCAACCACATGCGCAGTCGATTCCGCCGAGCGGCCCTACGGCGCGAGCGGGGCGACGGGACTAGCGGCGCGTTCCAACCGCGACCCGACTTCGAGACCCTTGCTTCGGAGCTGCTCGACCTTAGGGCCGCGGTGCGGTCGTTGCCCACGAGGCAACGACAAACAGTTGTCATGCACTACTACCTGGACCAGTCCATCAGCTCCATCGCCGGCGCGCTGGGCATCGGAGAGAGCGCTGTGAAGAACGCTCTCCACAAGGCGCGGCGGGACCCTCCTCACGACGCTGACGGTCGACGAGACACCAAGGAGTCCAAAATGAGCGGCATCGATTCTCGTATACGTGAACGAATCGCTGCCGCAGCCGCCTTCGACGTCGTCACCGACCCGCGACACGTGCGTGAGAGAGTCGCCCGCCGCCAACGTCGACTGAGACGGCGACGCGGGACGGCAGCCCTCCTCGGTGTTCTCGCGGCCGTGGGGCTCGCAGCTGGTGCGGCCCGTGTCGTTACCGAAGCCTCCAGAGAGGACGATGTCGCGGTACAGACCACCCAACCGACCGGGGGCCCAGCGACGTCGACACCACCCGCCTCGGACGTGTCCGCGGCGTGGAGTCAACTCTCCGCGGGTCCCCTCGCGCCGCGCACCGGGTACGCCAGCGTGTGGACTGGTCGCGAGCTACTGATCTGGGGCGGAGCCAGCACCGATCCGGGCGGCGCGAGCTACCTAGACGACGGTGCCGCCTACGACGCGGCCGCGGACCAGTGGCGACCCCTGCCAGCCGCTCCGGTCTCGGGGCGCTTCGGGTCCCAAGCCGTGTGGACGGGCACCGAGATGCTCGTGCTCGGGGGAGAAGACGTTGGCGGCCGGAGACTCGACGCCGTGGCCTACAACCCGCTCAGCGACACCTGGAGGCTGCTGCCGAGCGGCTTGCCCTCAGGATCGAGACCAATGGCCGCGATCTGGTCACACGACCACGCTGTGGTGGCGGCCACTACCGGCGGGGACGGCGCTGGCGTGACGGACGTCGTCCAGCTGTCGCCAACGACGTCGAGCTGGACTTCGCTCCCGCCTCCGCCCATTTCCGTAAACCGGAACGTCGCGTTCGTGGAATCAAGCGATAGCGAGTTCCTGGTGGGCGGGCTGGTCGACGAGCTGGGCAACAGCCTGCCGGACCATGACGGAGTCGTAGTTCAACAGTTCGACCAGGGATCGGGCGGGTGGACCGTCCTGACGGAGGTGGGCCTGCTTCCCCAAGCCGCGGTACTGGCGGATCTCGACGGGACGCTCCTCGCCGTCGACTATCAGCTCGGCGCCGAACAGAGCGACGATCGGGGCGTGACGTGGACGCCCCTCTCGGAGCTTCCGCTAAACGCGATGGAGTGCACCCCAGACGCAGTCTCGGCTGATGGCTCTCTATTCGTCTGGTACTGCGGCCAAGCGGCGATCTTGAACCCGTCGAGATCGTGGGTTCCTGTGACATGGCCGGATCTGGCCGATGTCACCCTTCGCGATACGACAGTGTCATGGTCGGGGCGTGATCTGCTCATCTGGGGGCGCGACTTCGACACGGGCGAGACCCTAATGCTCGCCTTCTCGCCCAAGGCCTTCGTGTGACTCGACGACGATCGCTTTAGGACCCGCGACGAATAGGTGACCATCCACCGGTCGTCGGGTTGGCCCGGTTTTGATGCCGGGTGCGAACCCAACCCCGACGACCTGGTGGAGGACCCCATCATCATCGCGCGCGCTCGAGCCCGAAGTCGCGAACGCCATCTGGCGAGCGGTCGAGGCGCTGCTGCCACCGGTGGTCGAGACCCACCCACTCGGCTGGCTTCCGCGGGATCTTGATCCGCCTGGTCACCGGAGCGTCGTGAGTCGACGTCGAAGCGATCCTCGATCACCAGGTGTCCGACACGACCCTGCGAGGCCGCCGCGACGAGTGGATCGACGCCGGGGTGTTCGACGCCCTCAAGACCGAAGCGCTCGCCGCGTTCGACCGGATCGTCGGGCTCGATCTCGACGATGTGGCCATCGATGGTTCGCTGCACAAGGCGCCCTACGGCGGCGAAGGAACCGGCCCGAACCCCACTGATCGGGCAGAGTTGGGTTGGAAGTGGTCCGTCGCCTCCGAACGCCACGGCATCCCGATCGGCTGGGCGATCGACGGCGCCAACCGCCACGACGTACCCATGCTCGCATCCACCCTCGACGCAGTCCCCACCTGAGCGCCTATCCGCTCAGGTCCTTAGTCGATCCTCCTAGCCAAGCCGCCCCGCGAGGTACTCCTCGCGACAGTACGCGCGTCGGAGCTTGCCTGACGTGGTCTTGGGAAGCGTCCGAGCGGCGATGAGCAGCACATCCTCCACGGGCAGCCCCAGACGCCTCCCAACGGCCCGCCGCACACGATCGGGTATGCCCCGCGGCGTCGGCGAGATGGCTTCGGCCACGATGACCACTCGCTCTTTCCCGTCGGGACCAGGTACCCCGAACGCAGCGACGCCCCCGGAGCGTACGCCCTCCACTGTCGCACAGACCTCTATGTCGACCGCCCCGATGGCACGACCGTTGATGTTAACAATGTCCTTGAGCCGGCTCGTGATCACAAGCTCACCGTCGGCCAGGTACCCGAGGTCACCAGTAGCGATCCATCCCTCGTTGTCCGCCATGTCGACCGTCCCGTCAGGGCCCGTCTGTTTCTCGATCACGCCGGGTCCTCGTACCCAAATCTGACCGACCGTACGCTCCGCAAGCCGTGCACCATCGAGAGCCCGCACGCCAACTTCGGTATCGCGGACAGGGGTCCCTAGCATGGCGAACTCGGCAGCATCCTGGCGGTCGGACGGCCGGGCGACTCCCTCCACCTCGATCGCGTCGCGGTCCACCCGGTCGGTCCTCATCCCGCAGACCTCGTCCGGCATGGATACCGCGAGGGTGGCTTCCGCTAGTCCATAAGCGCAGAAGGGTGCTCGCGCCCGGAGCCCCAGGGGCTGTGTCCTCTGAACAAAGCTTCGCACGGTTGCTGGGTGTATCTGTTCCCCGCCGTTTAACACGATCCTGCACCGAGCTAGCGCGGTCCGGTTCAATGCTGGCACGTGCCTGTTCATGAGGCCGTATGCGAAGTTCGGTGCAGCCGTGAACGTTCCGCCGAAGGCGGCGATGCTGTCGATCCACATGCGGGGCCGTCGCACGAACTCCTCGGTAGGAAGCAGCACCAGCTCGATCCCATTGAGCATCGGGGTCAGCAGCAGTCCGACCAATCCCATGTCGTGATACAAGGGCAACCACGACACCCAGACGTCGGTATGCACGTCGGCCTGCGCCCGGCTCACAACCACGTCGGCCATCCATCGCAGTTGTGACGCACTCACCACGAGCCCACGCGGCCTGCCTGTCGACCCACTGGTGAACTGCAACAAAGCCGGGCCGCCCTCTCCCAGCGCGCTCAAATCAGGGACACTCACCGGTTGACACCGCTCACCAGTCACCACCACCTCGTCCATGGTGGCGACGCTGCCGCTCGCTTCCCAGACCAGGGAAGGCCACGGGACGCAACCGTCAATCACGCTGACCGCCGGCCGCGCGATCTCGAGCCGCGGGCTGAGCTCAGCGATCAATGCCTCTTCGCCACCCAGCCGGGAGGCGTGCGGAAGGATCGTCACGGTTGCCTCCCGCAACCACGCCGCGAGGATCATGGCCACCAGCTCGAGGGAGGTCGGTCCGCCGATCGCCACACAGTCCCCTTGTCCGACACCAAGTCGAGCCAGACAGACTGCGCTCGACCTCGCACGGTCCCAGACAGCGCTCCACGAGCAGCGAGTGCTACGTTCGCCCATTACCAAAGTGACACCCGCGCCGCGTTCTGCCGCCGTAGCCACCTGAGCCAACAGCGCCTTCATGATGAGCGCTTGCCGGACGCTATCGGTCTCTTGTCGGGTGATGCCTGGTAGAGATCATACAGATGGCCCAGGGTCTCAATGCCATCGATCGTCTCCACCATGTCCACCCCCAGTTCTTCAACCAGGACAACCGCCTCGTAGATCCCAATAGAGTCAAGCCCGAGATCCTCGATTAGACGAGCGTTCGGCTCGGCAGGTAGGTCACGCTCGAGACGAGCCGCGAGATACTCGCAGAAGTTGCCGAACCCGGAGTCTGTGGAGTCAGCCCTCATCGAGCCCCGCCCGCCTGTCCAAGATGAAGGTGAGGATGTAGAGGTCCCATGTACGTTCATCGTAATAGAGGTGATCATCGTAGACTGCTTCGATCCTAAACCAACGCCCCTCTCCGCTCTTGATTTGCGGATAGTTGAACGCAGGAACCTCGGCGTAGTATTTACGGAAGCTCCACGCCTTTCGCAGGTAAGCGAGGAACAGTTCATATGCCTCGACTCCGATGCCACGGGTGACCTTCGCAGGCGTGATGAGTATGCCCAAAAATACAAAACCGTTCCGATGATCCGGACCGTAAGCGACCGCCAGTCCTAGACGTTCACCTGTGCTAGCCGACTCGATCATGACTTGCACGAGGACATCACCCCAGAGCTGTCGAACAAAAGTCTCGAAGTCCGGAATGTGTGCTCGGTATCGCCAACGCCAACCCACCTCGCTGTCTATGGCCAACTGATAGAGGAACTCCATGTCGTCAGGAAAGATGGGCCGTAACTTTACTCTGTTGCCCGCCATTACTGGAGGCGATGGAACTGGCCCGGGTGTTAGCTCTCTACTCGTCATGGTGACCGATGTTCTTCACGTGAGGAGTTGCGGCAAGGACAGACCTAGGGCGCACGCAACGGCGATGGTGGCAGCAACAGGAGACAAAACCGGTGCCAGCCGGCGGGCGTCTCGGTCCCATGACGAACCTCCGTCCACACGTGCGCGCGCTGTGCGGCTGACGACCGTCGCAAAGCGGCCGCATGAGAATCCGCCTGCAAGTAGTGCAATTGACAACGGGTCCCCGATCAGTAATGCCGCAGCGACTGCGAAGAAGGGCACCACACTTACGATGTATGTCCTGTAGCCCATCCCTAGGCTCATTCCGAAGCTGAAGCTCCATCGACTGAAGGACTGGCCCGGCAGCTGCTGGGGGACTTGATTGTGCCTCTGGGGAAGCCACGGCGGCATTGGTCTCCACGAGTAGAACAAGGTTCCCGCTGCAAGCCCGATCACGAGTACCGACCGGAGCGCTGAAGGGACAACTGATGCAAGGCCAGCGAGAGGGATCACTACCACTGCGGTGCTCGTCGCGCCGATCGCGAGGCCACTAAGAAATCGTAGCCGGACCCAAATGGGAAGTATCGCCGTTGTGCGACCACCTGCCGCACTGAGCGCTGATGCGCTGTTGTATCCTCACGCCGACGAGGACAGCGAGTACCCCGCAGAGGCTCCGATGGCCCACCAGGCTACAAGACCAGCCGTGCCAGCGACCGAACTGAGCCCGGTGGCCCCTACGATGACGACGAAGAAACCGAGTGGATGGCCAATCAAGCGGGAGGCTCGGCCCACCGCAATTCGCGTCGACGCATCGGATCAATCTACTGACAGGACTTCTTGTAGCGACAGATCTGCGGGAAGAAGGTACTGCCACCGCCACCCTGAGAACAGTTGCCGGGCAACACTTTGTACTTGCCATCATGACATCGCCACGTGACCTTGCCTCCGGAGCATTGCGGGCAGTTCTCGTTGGCCCAGAGCCAGGCATCATATCCGCCTGCGGCGCATTGGTTCGGGCGCTCCGCATAGACGATGTCGTTGCCAGACCGCGGCACGCAACCGACGCGGTACCAGCCGTCACTCGTACAACAGGCGTTGTTGGCGCAGACTGGGCTAGGGCCGCAGCCGGGACTGCAGGCTTCGGGGTACAGGCAATCCGCGCCAATCCCGCTCGACGGGTGGACCTGGCGTTCGAGTGCCATTGCGGGCCTGGCCATCCTGAACACACCCAACGTCGTCAAGCCGAGCCCTACACCTGCGCCCGCAGCGGCACGAAGGAAGGTACGTCTCTCCATCGTATAAGGCGCTTCAGGTAGCCGGCGTGTTGCACGTCTCGGACGCCAGGCACCCTCCGGCCTATCGAGGACGGGAACATCAGCCAGCTTCATGTTCGTAGTCCCTTCCCGTGAGCTGTTCGGCCAAGTCGATCAGGATCTCCGCGGAACCCACGCCGCCTGCGAGTGCCACACGTCCATCTGGGTTGAGTCCGACTGCGTACGGCAGCGCGGACCCGCCCATCTGACGGAAGTCTGCAGGGCTGAGCTCCACCTTGCGAAATGAAGCTGGCACAAGACCGTCGAGGTCGAAACCGGGGCTGGTCTCCGAGCCTCCGACATCGACCAACGCGAAACGCACGCGGTCGCCGTAGTCCTGATCGATTCCAGCCAACTCAGCGACAATGCGTTCGCACGAAGCGCAGCTGCGGCTGATCGCGATGACGAGCGTGGGTCGCCCGTCCCCGTCCTCGACGATCGTGCTTAGCGGCGCCGGAATCTCGAGGCGGCGAGGCTGACCCACGCTCCGGACGATCGAGCTATCTGTGGCGAGCGAACCTTGTGCCTGCAAGCCCAGGCTGACGGCAATCGTGTGGATCTGGCGAGCCAGGCCAGCCAGCGCCAAGGCGATCAGCAGTATGACGATCCAGGCGAGCAACAGAGCACTGTCTCGGACGCTCATGACGTGGCTCGGCCCCATTGGTCCGCCGAGGACGAGATCGGTAATAGCCTGTCCATTGAAGAAGGCAAATACCACATCACGATGGCCAACGCCATCACCGCGGCCAACAAGATTATGAGATCGACTCCGCTCAACCCTGAGTAGGTCGGAACGGCCACCACGGCCGCCGCGGCGCCGAAAGCAACGCACAGTGCCCGTCCAACTACCCACACGCTCATCATCGATTGATCACCACACCCGCACGGAATGACGTCAGCGCCTGTACGCCTCAGCGTGACGAGGGCGTACAGCCCATAAGACAGATACAGCGCCACGAGCGTAACGAGCGCTATCCTTGCGAGGGCAAACTCCAGTATACCGACGACTGACAGCAGCCCTCCCAACCCCACCGCCGCCTCGACACGGGGCAGGAGTGGGTCCACCAAGCGAACGATCCGGGCAGGAAGAACCGCATGGTCCGTAAGCGCATCAGCAAGCGTCGAGGAGCGGCGCCGAATGAGTGGGCTCACAAGGAGCAGCCCCGAACCAACCGTGGCGAACACGAGAGAGATGTACGTCACGTACGTCACAACCTCACCGGACGACGCCACTCATATTCGGATGAAACCAGGTTGTCTAGATACTCCTCTTCCTCTGCGTCGGGATCGGGAATGACTTGAGCAATGAAGGTAGAGCCAACAAGGATCAATACCGTCGAGGTATCGCCTCCATTCTGGCGGAAAAGCTCTCCCTGAGGCGTCGCCAGGCCCGGCCGGTTGGGCAGCATCTCGAGGCGTGAACTGGTCAACTGACAGAGGTCGACCGCTCCCAGTCGTCGTACACCTCGAGTGACGGTAGCACCCTCTTTGAAGACGGTTTCCCGTGGACGCTTCGGCCTCGCCACGATTCCATCCGCGGTGTCCTCAAGATTGAACTGATCGTAGATCGCGATGAGTTCGTCAGAACCCTCATCATAGACGTGCGCCAAGAGGGCATGGCCTGATCCTTCCCATAGCCCGAGTCTGAACTCGCCGATTGGACCATAGGCGTCAGAATGATGTGCCGATCCCACCCAGAGCGTGCGCCCTTGCACCTCATATTGTTCGTCGAGCTCGACGCCATTCTCCTTGGCATATTGGAAGGCATCGGCCGAGATTGACGACGTGAGCTGGCGTGATCTTCCCCTGGTGATGCTCACGACCGTGCTCGATGCCGGCGAATCGAGGGGCAGCGTTGCGGTGCGTAGCACCGACATGGAACCGTCGAGCGCGACATACAAAGCCTCTGGCACGACAATGCTCCCCCTGCCGTCTTCACCGCAGCGTGTGAACAGCTATGGTAGACGCCCCATACACCACCTTGCGTTACAGGTTTGTTACTGATTGTCATGCGCCGAGCACTACTCGTGGTGATGGCGATGAAGCCTCCGGGACGGTGAGGACGATGCCACCCACGTGTTCGAATCTGACTTCGCCCAGGCCGCGACGACACGGATCGTTGCTCACACGCGCTGACCGAGGAGCGTGCGGTCATCACCGCACACACCGACGGTGTGCCCATCCCTCGGGCAGGTGGCGCGGCGCCGGCTCATGCGCCTGGTGGCGGCGATAGCTCGATCGGCCTCGAGTTCGCTCAAAGCTGCGGCTGCGTGTTCGTCAGTTTGTCCGCGTTCGGTGGCACCGGCCCGGCAGACACGGTCGGCTCGTGCAGGCCTAGGGCTCCTTGGTTCCCGTCATCGTGAGCTTTGAGGCAAGTTTCGGTTGCGCCAGGTCCAGGATCAGGCGGAGGATCGTTCATGGGCCGTGACCTGCTCCGGCCGGGATCGATGACCCGCTGCGGCACCCGGCACTGCGTAGTTGGCATGGCCGACGAGATCGTGACGCCGCGCGAACCTCCGATGAAGGTTGCGTCGACCTACGCCGGAGTTGTTCGCGCGCGTTCTGTCGCTCGACGGTCCGAGGCTGGCCTCACTGGGAGAGTGCTGAGCAATTGGGGGTCCGCACGGTTCGCGGCGTCGGGCGGGGTGTTGTAGAACGCGGGGATGCAGGGTTCGTCTCGGCCGGATCGTGAGTTGTTGGACGCGGCGGCGTTGTGCGGCCATTTGCTGGGGGAGGGTTCGGTGCATGCCTTCCTGGCCGAGCACCGTCACCGGTTGTTCCCGGACGAGATGTTCGCGGATCTGTTCCCGACCCGGCGGTGCCGGCCGTCGGTGCCGGCCGATGTGGTGGCCACGGTGCTGGTGCTGCAGGCGTTGGAGGGCCACTCGGATCGTGACGCGATCAAGGCGCTACGGCGGGACATCGCGTGGAAGGCCGCCGGGGCTGGCGTTGACCGACGAGGCGTTCCACCCGACGGTGCTGACGTTGTGGCGTAACAGGTTGCGGGCTTCGGGGGCACCCCAGCGGATCTTCGACGCGGTCCGTCAGGTGATCGTTGAGACCGGCGTGATCGCGGCCAAGCACCGCCGGGTGCTGGACTCCACGGTGCTGGATGACGCGGTGGCTCGCCAGGACACGGTCACGATGCTGGTTGAACAGATCCGCCGGGTCCGCCGGCTGGTACCGGCACTGGCCGGGGTGCCGGTACGTGAACACAACCTGGCCGGCGGCCGCCCGCCGTGTGACTGGGACGACCCCGCCGACCGGGACCGGCTCGTGTCCGAGCTGGTCGACGACGCCAATGAGCTGGTGTGGGCGGCCGAGGACCTCGAGCTCACCGAGGCTCAGGCCGACGCCGTGGCCCTGTTGGCGCTGGTCGCGGGCCAAGACGTCGAGCCGGGCGACGGGCCCGGCCGTTGGCGGATCGCCCCGCGCACCGCCGGACGGCCGAACGCGGGGAGGTCGACCAAGGCGACGGTCGGGCGGTCCTTCACCCACGCTCGAGTCCCGCATCTGAGCTTCCCCCGTTCGGGCGGACGGGTGGGTTGTTGGGATCATGCCGCGTGGGCGGTCTCGTAATCGACCGGGCTGAGCATGCGGCAGTAGGAGTGCCGGCGGCGCGGGTTGTACCAGGCTTCGATCCAGTCGAAGACAGCGAGGGCGAGCTGTTGGCGGTCGGTCCAGGCCTGTTCGTCGAGTAGCTCGAGTTGCAGGGTGCCGAAGAAGCTCTCGGCCACGCTGTTGTCGAAGCAGTCACCGATCGAGCCCATCGAGCCGAGGAGGCCGGCGGTGCGGAGTCGGCGCCCGAACGCCCAGGACGTGTATTGACCAGGCTCAACCGATGGTCGCAACACCGCTCTGTTGGGCTGACTGTAGGTAGTCGTCTAAGGCCTCGGCGGGTGTCTTCCAGCCGAGGGTCTTGCGGGGTCTGCTGTTGAGCGTCGCGGCGACCGCCTCGATCTCCTCTGCGTTCCAGCGCGAGATGTCCGTGCCCTTGGGGAAGTACTGCCGCAACAGCCCGTTGGTGTTCTCGTTGGTGCCGCGCTGCCAGGGGCTGTGGGGGTCGGCGAAGAAGACGGGGATGCCTGACTCGACCTTGAACGCCGCGTGCCGCGGACAGCTCCTTGCCCCGATCCCAGGTCAGCGATCGGCGCAGCTGCGCGGGCAGCGTCCTCATCGCCGACACGAGCGCTGTCTTCATGGTGACCGCTCCGTAGCCGGCGAGCGCTGGCCCGTTCTTCGTGCGAGGAGTGACGCCGTAGCCGTCCTCGCGGGGCAGGTGGATCAGCATCGTGAAGCGGGTGGTGCGCTCGACCAGGGTGCCGATCGCGGAGCGCTGCAGGCCGATGAGCAGATCACCTTCCCAGTGCCCGGGCACGGCTCGGTCCTCTGCTTCGGCGGGCCGTTCACTGATCATCACCTCGGGCGTCACGTGCGCCCAGGCCTTCTGCCTGGCCCGGGCCCTCGGGACTCGTAGCGCCCGGCCAGTCCTCAGGCACGCGACGAGCTCACGCTTCAGCGCGCCTCGGCCCTGGACGTAGAGGGCCTGGTAGATCGCCTCGTGGCTGATCCGCATGGACTCATCATCGGGGAACTCGACCTTGAGCCGCCGGGCGATCTGCTCCGGGCTCCATCCCTGCACCCAACGGCGGTCCCCACGGTGAGGCTTGTTCTTGCCGTTCCACTTCGGACCTGGCGGCCCGACGGCCCGACCATCCACAGTCCGCACGACACCGGAGAGTCGGTCCTGCACGTACTCGCGCAGCCGGTCGTTCGTCGCCAGCTTGGCGACCTTCGGCCGACGAGCTCGCCGCTCGGCGTGCCACTGCGCGATCGACGCCTTGTACTCAAGCCGCCACGTCCGGGTGGACGCATTGCGACGAAGCTCCCGGGAGATCGTCGACGGGCTCCGGCCTAAGCAGCGGGCGATCTCCCGCACGCCCAACCCCTGCGCCCGGTAGATCGTGATGTCCTCGCGCTCGGAGAACGACAGGTAGCGGCCCGACACCGTCGGGGGCAGACATGGGCTCACGCCACCAGCGTGACCGAACCACCGGAACCCAACGGGGGATGACACGCCCGCCTCCGCAGCCGCGTCCTCGGTCGTGATCCCGCGCCCGATCGCTGCCCAGAACCTGACCCGATCCTCACGCCAGGCGACCGTCGGCCGCCCCGGCGACGGCACCTGCCCCCGATAGAGCTGGACCTCCCGCTGCCGCTCCCGCATCGTCCCCATCGCACACCTCCACGATCGAGGTGTTGCGACGACCAGTTGAGTTCGCCTTGGGAGCCGTGGTCGGAGTGCGCCACGGTCTGGCCCGCTGGTGGCCGGCGCCGCCAGAGGGCCATTTGCGACGGCGTCGACGACGAGTTCGGAACGGATGCGGTCGGCGATCGACCAGCCCACGACTCGGCGGCTGAAGGCGTCGAGGACCACGGCCAGGTACACCTTGCCGTCGCCGGTGGGGTGCTCGGTGTAGGGGTCGGACCGCAGCGCCCTGCTCGGCTCTCGCCGGGTGGGTTTCTGCGGCCCGCCCTCCGAACCGGACGTGCGACTTCCACCGCATCCGGCTCTCCACGTGTTCATGCCGCTGGTGCGGGTGATCCTGGTGTCGTTGCGCTCGTCCATGGGGTCGGGATGCGTGCGCCCCGGTAGCGGTAGCGCTCGATGTTGACCTTGTGGGGCCGGAACATCTCGATCCCGCCGTCGCTGATCCTCCATCCGGGGAGGTAGCGGCGGACCAGGGTATGCATGTTCAGCCCGACGTGTCGTTTGCGGAGCCAGCCGACGATCCGCCAGAAGGCGAAGTGGTCGACGTAGTTGAAGGTCCGCGAGGACACGCCGTGGCGGAAGTAGTTGCACCAGCCCCGCAGCGTCGGGTTCAGCCGGCGCAGCAGGTCTGCAAGCGTTCGATGTCTCGCTCTGTGAGTGAGCGATCGGACCTTGTCCGTCACCGAGAGCAAGCTCTTCTTCGACGGGTAGGTGTAGATCGCTCGCTTGCCGGCTCGGCCCCGCCAGGCCCGGCGCTGGATCCGCCAGCCGAGGAAGTCGAACCCCTCGTCGATGTGGCAGACCCTCGTCTTGGCTTCCGACAGGCGTAGGCCCATCGGAGCGAGCACCGCGGCCACCTCACCCCCGAGCGCCTCGGCGTCGTCGCGGGTGCCGTGGACCATGACCACGAAGTCGTCCGCGTAACGGATCAGCTTCATCGTCGGTTCCCCGGCGCGGCGACGCTTGACGCGGGTCCATTCCGGGCCCCTTGGCCCCCGACACCGACGGGGCGAAGTCGCCGCAAGGCCCGTCGCAAGCGGTCGGCCGTCGACATCCGCAGCCTGCCGGACCCCAGCACGATGGCGGCCATCCTGCGGGCGATCCCAACCCACCAGCCGGGCAGCCTCACCTACCAGGCGATGACGGCGGTCATGTACTTCGCCGGGCTCCGACCGTCCGAGGTCGTGATGCTTCGCCCACGTGCCTTGCGGCTCCCCGCCGAGGGCTGGGGAGCGATCGAGGTCGTCGAGGCCGACGTCAACTGGGATGAGCCGGGCGAGCCCAAGACCGGCTACCGCACGGTGCCGATCCCGCCGGACCTCGTCGACCTGCTGCGGAGGTGGATCGACGACCGAGACATGGCGGCCTCCGACCTGCTGTTCCGAACGAGGACAGGCCGCCGGCCGACGCCGTCGAACTGGGGCCGGACACTGAAGCGAGCCTGCACGAAGGTGGGCCGGGAGCCAATGCGGGTCTACGACTGCCGCCACGCGTGCGCCACCGCCTGGCTTCGGGCCGGCGTCCCGCTCGGCGAGATCGCCCGCCGTCTGGGCCACAGCGTCGAGACGCTCGTCTCGATCTACGTCGGTGCCCTCGACGGTGACGACCTGGCGGCCAACAAGCTCATCGACGCAGCGATGGGAGAGGCAGGCGGGTGGATGAGAGGCGACGCCGCGAGCTAGGCAGTAGCGAGTAGCGAGCGAGCCTCATACCGCCGAGTAGATGCCAGCGCTGCGCGCTCGAGGGCGCCCGGAGGGCCGCCCCCGTCGCGTCGGTCGTAGCTTCCTGGTTGCTTGAAGACCTGGAGGCGGTGATGGCCGACTACACGACCCTACTGCGGGACCATGTGACGTTGACCTGCCGGTGCGTGACCGCTTCTTCTTTGCCCCTCGAGGTCCGGGTGCGTGCCGTCCACGCCGCTGTCGATCATGGCGATCGTGATGCCCTCGCCCTGGCTCAGCTCGTGCGCCGGGCCGGGTTGAGGTACCCGACGCGCCACTTGCTGGTCGCGGATCCTGTCGGCGCCGGCGGGGGCGGGCCAGCCCATCACCAGGGCGGCCGCCAACGCGACCGTCGCCTTCCCAGCGCTCCCCGCGCCACCCCATCGTTCCCTCCCCGGCCGTACGGGCCTGACTACCGTCGGTTGGGGGGAGAGGGTAGAGGCGCCCGGCGCGGAAGTGGCGTCGGGGGCGGCCGACTCCAACTCCGACACAGCCGCCAACGGCCCTACTGGGATGGAGCGCATGAGCAACTGGCAGATCAGCGAGTCCGGGACCTCGGTGCCGCTCACCGCGGGCGAGGGCGAGTTGACCTTCACCGTGACCAACGGCGGTTCCGCGCCCGACCGTGTGGTGCTCACGGTCACGCCGCTCGACGGGGCCACGGAGGAGTGGTTCACGGTCGACCGACCCCAGCGCCAGGTCGAGCCCGGCGCGTCCGCCGTGTTCGAGGTGGCTGTCGCCGTGCCGCTCGGCACCGCAACTGGGACCTACCGCGCTCCAGGGCGTCGCCTACTCGGCCGACAGCGATCCCAGCGAGTCGTCGGTTACCAGCAAGCGGGTCACCCTGGATGTGGCGCCGTCCGTGGCGCCGAAGCGCCCGATGCGCTGGCCGTACATCGTCGCCGCGGTGATCGCGCTCCTGGTGATCCTCGTGATCGTGTTCCTGGTGACCCGGGACGACGGCAACACCACGACGACGACGCCGCCTGCGCCCGTCCCAGGGATCGTCACCTTGACCGGCGCCGGGCCGGGTGGTGGTTCTGGCGAGGTCGCGCTGGCGTGGAATGCGGTCGCGGACGCCGTCGGCTACCGCGTCCTCCGGGCGCCGAGCGAGAGCGAGCCGTTCGAGGAGGTCGCGGACGTCGACGTGACCAACGGCGCCGTGTCCACTGCGGCGGGCGTGACCAACATCTCGTCGGCGCAGCACACGTACGTCCCGCTGGGTGCGCCCCTCGCCAGGCCCGACACGTCGCCGGCGTTCGATTACGTCGATGCTGGCCTCGGTCCCGGTTGCTTCCGGGTGGCCGCCTATAACGCCTCCGGGGAGGGGCCGCCGTCGGCTGTGTCCTGCGGCTCGCCGCCGTCGGGAACGTGACACCCGGCACCCGGGATCAGAGGTGGTTCTACGTTGAATTCTCCGATCCGGTGCTGATCGGTGACACAGAGCCCGACATCGAGGCCGCGCAAACCATAGGCACGCCCTCCATCGGATATGCGAACAAGTCCGGCAAGGCGGCGAAACTCAAAGCCGCCGGCGCCGATGCCGTGGTCGCGAGTATCGACGAGATCGTCGCCCGGATCTCCAGGTCGTCCAGCGACAGCTGACACGGCTGGGCACGCCAGAGGCCGCACGGTCGCCGTCATGTCTCGGGTGCCGGCGCCTTGCTCTCGAAGAGATCAAGGCGCCCGGCTGACGCCGGGCGCGAAGAGGCACGGCCTCTGGGCGGGCCTCCGGGGTGAGTGCTGCCAGCCCGGCCTGGCTGCTGCCCAGTCGTGGGTGCGGGAGAATGGCCGTTCCGAGGAACCTCTCGACGTCGACGCTTTCCCCCCGAGTCCCCCCGGAGTTGCGGCTAGTCCCGGTCAACAGGGGTCATTGGCGGGGAACCTGCCTCATGCTCATGACCAGCACAAACGTCCTGATGGGAGGCTGGTTCTGCGGCGCCCTCGGCAGCGATTCGAACCTGCGCACACGGCTCCGGAGGCCGATGCTCTATCCCCTGAGCTACGAGGGCGGGACGTCACAGGGTAGCGCTCCCTGCCCTCTGGGCCGAACCCGTTGTTCCGCCGTTCCGGGGGGTCGGTAGCATCGCGGAGCCCTTGGTACCTGCTCCCGCCCAGACCCCACACAGCATTGGTGACCCATGATCGCGTCGCACTCGAGGATGGCCTGCGTTCTGCTCTTGGCAAGCTTGGCGTCGCGGCGCCCGATGTTGTCGTGCTCGAGCGGCCTGCTCGGCGGGAGCATGGTGAGTGGTCTTCCAACGTTGCGCTTGCTACCGCTCGGGGCGCCGGGCGGAACCCTCGGGAGCTTGCTGGCCAGATCGCCGATCTGCTCAACGCCTCGCCGCCTCCGCACGTGACTGCCGTCGATGTTGCCGGGCCTGGGTTCGTCAACTTTTCCCTTGCGCCATCCTGGTTGCACGACGTGTTGCGGGACGTCGTTGCCGGGGGCGAGCGCGACTATGGGCGGCTGGACATCGGGACCGGCGAGCGGGTGATGATCGAGTTCGTCTCCGCCAACCCGACCGGGCCGATTCATGTCGGGAACGGGTGGTTCGCCTCGTACGGGGACAGCCTGGCGCGGATCCTCCAGCGGTGCGGGTACACCGTCACCCGGGAGTACTACGTGAACGACACCGGGGGGCAGATCCGGCGGCTTGGCGAGTCGCTGCTGGCTCGGCGGGCCGGCGCGCCGCTGCCCGACGGGGGGTATCCCTCCGGGTTCGTGAAGGGGCTGGCCTCGGCCTACGACGGGCCCGACGACATCGATGCTGCCGGGCGGTGGGCCGCCGAGCGCATCTTGCGGTTCATCCAGGGGCAGCTTGCTTCCGTCCACATCGTCTACGACGAGTGGTTCAGCCAGGCCTCGATCGAGGAGTCCGCGGCCGTCGCCGACACCATCGACGTCCTGGCCGCCAAGGGCCTCGTCTTCGAGGAGGACGGCGCCCTCTGGCTCGACACCGCCCGGTTCGGCGATCCCCGGGAGCGCCGGGTCCTGCGCAAGTCCCCCGACCAGGGCGGGGACTACACCTACCTGGCCGGCGACATCGCCTATCACCGGAACAAGTTCCTCGACCGGGGCTTCGACCGGGTCATCAACGTGTGGGGCGCAGACCACCAGGGGCAGGTGTCCAGCCTGCTCGCCGGCGTCGAGGCGCTCGGGGTCGAGCGGGGGCGTCTCGAGGTCCGGCTCGGACAGATGGTGTCGCTCGCCGGCGGGCGGATCGGCAAGCGGCTCGGCAACGCCGGTCGACCTCGACGACCTCGTGGACGACATCGGGCCCGACGTCATGCGGCTGCTCTCGCTCGTGGCCTCGATCGACCAGGCCGCCAAGATCGACCTCGACCAGGTGCGGGCCGAGTCCAAGGAGTCGCCCGCCTATTACATCCAGTACGCCCACGCCCGCATCCACTCGATCGGCAAGCGGGCCGGCGAGCTGGGCGTCGAGCGGGCCGACATCGGCGGCGTCGACCTGGCGCCGCTCACCCACGAGCGCGAGCTGGACCTGCTGCGCACCCTCTCGACCCTGCCCGAGGTCATCGAGCTGGCCTGCGCCGAGCGCGCCCCGCACAAGGTGACCACCTGGGTGCGCGAGCTGGCCGACCGGTTCCACGGCTTCTACCACGACTGCCGCGTGCTCGGGGACGACGTCCCGCCTGGGACGACCCAGGCCCGCCTGTGGCTGGTCGAGGCGTCCCGGATCGGCTTCGCCGTCGGCCTCGACCTGCTCGGCGTCGCCGCACCCGAGTCGATGTGACCTCGCCCGCCCGACCAGCGGTCAGCCCGAGCCGATGATTCCCGACGACCGGCCGCTGCCCTGGCACCTGCTGCCCGACGGCGCCTCCGTAGGACCCGACGGGTGGCTGACGATCGCCGGCTGCTCCGTCGCCGACCTCGTCGCCGAGTACGGCACGCCGCTGTTCGTGTACGACGAGGACCACCTGCGGGCCCGGTGCCGGGAGGCGCTCGCCACGTTCGGCGACGGGGTGTCCTACGCAACCAAGGCGTTCCTGTGCCGCGCGATCGCCCGCCTCGCCCACGAGGAGGGCCTGCACCTCGACGTGGCCACCGGCGGCGAGCTGCACGTCGCCTTGGCCGCCGGGGTGCCGGCCGACCGGCTCGTGCTGCACGGCAACAACAAGAGCGACAGCGAGCTGGCCCGGGCCCGGGCGGTCGGGGTGGGCCGCATCGTCGTCGACAGCTTCGACGAGCTCGACCGGCTCGACCGCCTCCACGACGCGGACGGCCGGGCGCCCGCCATCCTGCTGCGGGGGACGCCCGGCGTCGAGGCCCACACGCACGAGTTCGTGCAGACCGGGCAGGTCGACTCCAAGTTCGGGTTCGGCGTGGCCGCAGGCGACCTGGCCAAGGCGGCCGAGCGGGCGCTCGCCTCCCCGGCCGTCGACCTGGTCGGGCTGCACGTCCACATCGGCAGCCAGGTGTACGTTGCCGACTTCTTCCGCCAGGCGGTCGAGATCATCGCGCCCTGGGTGCGCGACCTCGACCTGCCCGAGCTGTCGATCGGCGGCGGGCTCGGCGTGCCCTACGTCGTCGGCGACGAGGCCCCCACAATCGCCCAGTGGGGGCGGGTGGTGATCGACGCCTGCCGGGAGGCCGGGATCCGCAGCCGGGTGACCGCCGAGCCCGGCCGGGCCATCGTGGCCGGGGCGGCCGTGACGCTCTACACGGTGGGCACGGTCAAGGACGTCCCCGGCATCCGCACCTACGTCGCCGTCGACGGGGGCATGAGCGACAATCCCCGGCCCGTGCTCTACGGCAGCGGCTACGAGACGTTCCTCCCCCGGGCGGTCGACGCTCCCCGGCCGCGGACGGTCACCGTCGTGGGCAAGCATTGCGAGTCGGGGGACCGGCTGGTGCAGGACGCCCGGGTGCCGGCCGACCTGCAGGTGGGCGACGTGCTCGCGACCCCGGTCACCGGGGCCTACGGCCACTCGATGGGCTCCAACTACAACAAGGTGCCCCGCCCGCCGGTGGTGTTCGTGCGGGACGGGGACGCCCGGCTGGTCGTGCGGCGGGAGACCGAGGACGACCTGTTGCGCCTCGACGTCGCCGATATCGCCGAGGGCTAGCTCCCCACGGCTGCGCGCGTGTCGCCGAGCTCGGCGATGCAGTCACCGAAGGCGCCTGAGTAGGGATCGACCGGCCCGGCGAAGTCGTCGCGCAACGCAGAGCCTGTGTAGTCGGCCATCACGGTGGGGTAGTGCATGGGCCGCGACACGTCGCCGGGCGGCCTCTGGGGCGGCCGCGCGCCGCTCACGGCTGAGCGTCTTCATCGCCGCCGGACGATCTGCCATGCGGGTAGTACCGCGTAGCTCGCACCAGATACTCGATCCGGCTCGGTTCGACTAGTGCGTTCAAGCGCGCGACCTCGGCTCGTGCTTCCTTGAAGTCTGGGAGCACCGCCTGGACCGCGATCTGTTCGAGAGGGTCGTTGATGTACTTGTCCACGCGCACGATCACGAAGACCTGGACTCTCTCATGGTCGCTCATGAGCTGCTGACAACCTTCCCGCGCATCGCTTCGACAACCGAGCGATCAACCCCCACCCGCGTGGAGAACTCCCAATCGTCAATTGCCTCGAGCGTCTCGTTGATGCAGTTTCGGAAGGCGATCAGCTCCTGCGGGCCCAGTTCGACGGTCGCGCCGCCGTCCGGCTTGACCTCGACATTCACCTGACGTCAACCCCATGACCGCTGATCATCAGGTCGGCTCCCGTCGCTCGTCGACGTCCCGAGCAAGTCGCTCCGCGTGTGCCGAGGCCATGTCTGCGGTGGAGAGCTCCGCCGTCATCGCAGGCTGCTCACCGCAGGTGCCTCAGAAGGCCCTCGCTGTAGTAGCGCACCTTGCTTCCGTCGGCTAGGGCCGCGGCGACTCGGTCGGCGAGGGCCATCCCCTCCTGATCGAGGGTTGCGACGAGCGATGCGATGTCGGACGCTGCCCTGTCCCGTTGGCCCAGCGGTATGACCGCCCGGTAGCGCTCGTTCCACTCACGGAGAGCGGCGGCGGTCGAGGCGTCGAGGCCGAGAGCCTCGGGATCGACGGGCCCGGCGAAGTCGTCGCGCAACGCAGATCCGGTGTAGTCGGCCATCACGGTGAGGTAGTGCATCAGGTTCGCCGGAGCGTTCGGTGGAAGATCGTCCCGGTCTGGGGGTTGACCGCGATCTCGTACACGCCGCTCACGCCGTTCAGGGTGCCCTCGAGTTGATAGAGAAGCGAGCCGTCCGCCTGCTGTACCGGTGTCTGGCGGAGGATCTCGTCTCGCCGGCGCCCACGTAGAAGGAGTCGATACCGGCAACGTCGAGGTCGTAGGCGGCGGCCGTGTGGAGCGTCGACGAGTCGAGGCCGACCACGGCCACGTGGTCGCCGGTGGCGGTGAGGAGCTGGTCACCCTGGTCGAGGTCCTGGCTCGCTTGCCACTCGTGGTCGGTGTCGTTCCAGTACCGGTGGTCTTCCGTCGTGACGATCTCGCCGGCCGACGTGTCCAACGTGAGCAGTTGGTCGGTGTGGGGCGACGTTCCGATGACCTCACCGCGCTCCGGTCTCGCCCGTCTCCGGGTCCGTCGCCAGCACCTTGTCGCCGACCCGCACCTGCGAGATCGGCTTGCGCGTGCCGTCGGCCATGACGACTTCGGTGCCGGCGCTGAACGGGCACCACCGCGCCGGCGAGGTCGTCGGCGTATCGGGCGGCGTCCCCGCCCTCGTCGGCTAGGTGGGCTGCGTCGGACGCGTTGTCGAGGCCACGTGCGACGTCCACCATGTCGTCGGCGTGGGTGGCGCCGCGGACGGCGGCGCCGGCGCCGGTGGCGCACGGGATGAGCAGGCCCCCGACGTCGGCGCCGCCGGCAGCAGGTTCTCCGTGAGGTTCTTGCGGCCGTCGGTGATCAGCTTCCAGCCGTCGTAGAGGAGGAAGCCCACGTCCACGATCGCATCGACGCCGCACAGGCCGGACGGGTCGGTCGCGTTGGTCGGGCTGTTGCCGACGTAGGCGTAGACGTTGGCGTCGCCCACGGCGTACCCGAGCGGGTCCTCGGAGACGAACCGGGACGTGTACGGGTGGTAGTAGCGGGCCCGGTAGTAGTACAGCCCGGTCTCGTCCCACTCCCGGCCCGTGAACCCGAACGGGTTCGGATCGGTGTTGCCCGAAAAGAGGGTGGCGCCGAAGGGGTCGTACCGGTACCGGGTGCCGATCGTGCCATCGCTGCCGACCAGCCCGAGGACCGAGCCCAGCGCGTCGGTGAGGTAGACGGCGGTGCCGTTGGCGTCCGTCCGCACGCGAGGTGCTCGTCCGTGGTGAGGCCCTCGAGGAAGTCGACCGGGTCGCCGGACGGCACCGTCATCCGGGCGATGTCGTCGCCGTCGTAGAGGTAGCTCGTCGTCGCCTCGTTGACATCCTTCTTCTCGACCCGCCGCCCGAAGGGGTCGTACGTGTAGACGGCGACGACCGCGCCGTCGACCCGGGCGAGCTGGCCTCGGGCGTTCCACGTCAGGTTCCGCACGCCGTCGTTGAGCAGGTTGCCGGCCGGGTCGTGCGTCCTGGTGAACTCGCCCCAGGTGGTGAGCCGGTTGGCCGCGTCGTGGGCGCTCGTGGGGACGGCCTGCGGGAGCGCGCTGTCGCTCAGGGTGCCCTCCATCGTGGCCCGGCGCCCGAGGTGGTCGTAGGTGTAGGCGAGATCGCCGAGCGGGCTCCCGCCCCGGCTGTAGCGGATGGAGGTGACCGCGCCGACGTCGTCGTAGTCGTAGTCCGCCACGACCGACGACGGCAGCTCGACGTGCCTCGCCCGCCCGGGTCGCGTCGCGATCGACCGTCACCGTGAGGGTCCCACGGCTTAGAGACGTGAGCCTGTCGGCGTCGTCGTAGCCGTACGTCGTGGTCGGACCGCCCAGGATCTCGAGCGTCCGGCGGCGGCCGGCGTCGTCGTAGGTGTAGTCGACCTGGCCCTGCGGGCTGGTCTCGCGGGTCAGCTGGTCGAGGCCGTCGTAGCGGCGCTCGACGGTCCCGTAGGCCGGGTCGGTCGCCGACACGAGCCGGTTCGCCCCGTCGTACCCGAGCGTGACCGACGACGAGCCGGGCGACCCCGCGGCGCCGAACTCCGTCGTCTGCAGCCGCCCGAGGATGTCGTAGCTGAAGGTGGTCACCACCCCGCGGCGGTCGGTGTGGGTGGCGCGCGGCCCGCCGGGCTCGTAGGTGTACGTGTCGACCGCGCCGAGCGGGTCGGTGCGCGTCTCCACCCGGTCCATGGCGTCGAAGGTGTAGGTGGTCGTGTGCGCGGCTCCGTCCGTCATCGACGTGACGTTGCCGTTGGGGTCGTAGACGAAGGTCGTCACGGCCCCCTGGGCATCCACGGAGCGGGTCAGGCGGTTGAGCGGGTCGTACGTCGCGTTGGTGCGCGACCCGAGCGCGTCCACGCTCCGGAACGGCCGCCCGCCCTGGTCGGCGAACCGGGTCGTCGTCCGCCCCAGCGCATCGGTGACGGTCGTGCTGGCGAGCCGGTTGTAGTCGTAGGTCGTCGTGTGGCCCGCGGGGTCGGTGACCGTCTTGAGGCGGCCCGTCTCGTCGTGCGTGAGGGTGGTCTCCTCGCCGGTGGCGAGGGTGAGCGACGCGAGGTTCCCCTTAGGGTCGTAGCCGAAGCGCGTGACGTGTCCGAGCGCGTCCGTCTCGGTCTCGACCAGGTGGTGACCCGGCTCGTACGTGTAACTGGTCGTGACGGCGTCGGGCGTGCCGGCGAGCCGGGTGACGTCCCGGGGGTGCCCGAGGTCGTCGTAGGTGGTCTCCTGCCGGCGCCCGGTGGCGTCGACCACGGCGGTGACCAGGTGGTCGCCCGGTCGTCGTTCGCATGCGGGGATCGCCCCGGGCCGGTCGTACCATGGCCCGCCGTGACCCCCGAAACCGTGCGTGTCGGCCTGCTGGGCTGCGGGAACGTCGGTGCCGCGCTCGCCGAGCTGGTCGGGCGGCGGCGGGACGACATCGCGGCCCGGACCGGGCTGCGGCTCGAGCTGACCCGGGTCGCCGTGCGCAGCCTGGCGAAGGAGCGCCCGGTCGAGCTCGCACCCGGGGTGCTCACGCTCGACGCCGCCGGGCTGGTGGTCGACCCCGACGTCGACGTCGTCGTCGAGGTCATCGGGGGGATCGAGCCCGCCCGCGAGCTGATCCTCGCCGCGCTCAAGGCCGGCAAGCCCGTGGTCACCGGGAACAAGGAGCTGCTCGCCAACGTCGGCGCCGAGCTGTTCGCCGCGGCCGAGGCGGCCGGCGTCGACCTGCTCTTCGAGGCCGCCGTGGCCGGAGGGATCCCGTTCATCCGTCCGCTCCGCGAGTCGCTGGCCGGTGAGCGCATCGACCGCATCCTCGGGATCGTCAACGGCACGACCAACTACATCCTCACCCGCATGACCGAGGCCGGCGCCAGCTACGCCGACGCGCTCAGCGAGGCGCAGAGCCTGGGCTACGCCGAGCGCGACCCGACCGCCGACGTCGAGGGCTACGACGCCGCCGCCAAGGCCGCCATCATCGCCTCGATCGCCTACGGCGTCCGGGTCGTGGCCGGCGACGTCTACAACGAGGGCATCGCCGGCATCACCACCGACGACATCGACTACGCCGCCAAGATGGGCTACGTCGTCAAGCTGCTGGCCATCGCCGAGCGCCACGAGGGCGACGCCGGCAGCGAGGTGGCCGTGCGGGTCCACCCGGCCATGGTCCCCGCCGCCCACCCGCTGGCCTCGGTCCGCGACAGCTTCAACGCCGTGTTCGTCGAGGGCGAGGCCGTCGGCGACCTCATGTTCTACGGCCGGGGTGCCGGCGGGCGGCCGACCGCCAGCGCCGTGCTCGGCGACCTGATCGACGCCGCGCTCAACCGCAGCCGGGGCAGCCACGCCAGCGTCGGCGCCCTGGCCAAGGCGCGGCTCCGCTCGATCGACGAGGTCGAGACCGCCTACTACCTCAACCTCGACGTGTTCGACCGCCCCGGCGTGCTCGCCGCGGTGGCCGGAGTGTTCGGCGACCACGGCGTGTCGATCCGGTCGATGGAGCAGGAGGGCCTGGGCGCCGAGGCCCGGCTCGTGTTCATCACCCACGTGGCCCGGGAGGCCGACGTGCAGGCCACCATCCGCGACCTCCACCACCTCGACGCCGTCGACCGCATCACGTCGGTGCTGCGGGTCATCGGCGGCTCGCCGGCATGAAGTACGTCTCGACCCGGGGGGCGGCGCCGGTCCTCGACTTCGCCGACGTGCTGCTGGCCGGGCTCGCCCGGGACGGCGGCCTCTACGTCCCCGAGGCGTGGCCCGCCCTCCCGGCGCCCACCACCGGCACGGCGTACTCCGACCTGGCCGCGCGAGGTCATCTGGCCCTACGTCGAGGGATCGTCGTTCACGCGGGACGAGCTCGACGGGCTGGTGGCCGAGGCCTACGCCACCTTCGACCACCCGGACGTGTGCCCCGTGGTCGAGGTCGAGCCCGGGCTGTGGGTGGTCGAGCTGTTCCACGGCCCGACGCTGGCGTTCAAGGACGTGGCGCTCCAGCTCGTCGGCCGGCTGTTCGACCGCGAGCTGGCCCGGCGGGGCGAGCGGGCCACGATCGTGGTGGCCACCTCCGGCGACACCGGCTCGGCCGCGATCGCCGCCTGCGTGGGGCGGCCGAGCCTCGACATCGTCGTGCTCCACCCGGCCGGGCGCGTGTCGGACGTGCAGCGCCGCCAGATGACGACCGTCGACGCCCCCAACGTCCACAACGTGGCCATCGAGGGGACGTTCGACGACTGCCAGGACCTGGTGAAGGCCCTGTTCGCCGACGCCGCCCTGCGCGACCGCATCGGGCTGTCGGCCATGAACTCGATCAACTGGTCGCGGGTCGCCGCCCAGATCCCCTACTACGTCACGGCCAGCCGGCACGTGGCGGCCGGGGGAGGTGCGACGTGGCCGTGCCCACCGGCAACTTCGGCAACATCTTCGCCGGCTGGGTGGCCCGGCGGGGCGGGGCGCCGATCGACCGGCTGATCATCGGGTCGAACAGCAACGACATCCTCACCCGCTGGGCCCGCAGCGGCGACCTGGCCCAGACCGGCGTGACCCCGACGCTCAGCCCCAGCATGGACATCCAGGTGTCGTCCAACCACGAGCGGCTGCTGTTCGAGCTGCTGGGTCGGGACGGGGCGGCGACCGCCGAGCTGATGGGCCGGTTCCGGGCGCTGGGGGCGGTCGAGGTGCCCCGCGACCCCACGTTCGTGGCCGCCAGCCTCGACGACCGGGCGACGCTGGCCGAGATCGCCGACCTCCACCGCCGCACCGGGTACCTGGCCGACCCCCACACCGCGGTCGGCATCGGCGCCGCCCGGGCCTGCCGGCCGGCGGGTGACCCCGCGACCCCGGTCGTGTGCATGGCCACCGCCCACCCGGCCAAGTTCCCCGACGCCGTCGAGCGGGCCGTCGGGGTGCGGCCGGCACTGCCGCCGGCGCTGGCCGACCTGTTCGACCGCCCCGAGCGCTACGACGTCCTGCCCGCCGACGTCGACGCGGTACGTGATCACGTCGAGCGCAGCGTGACCACGGGCTGAGCCGCGGGCGGGACGCCGCGTACAGTGCCGGGGATGCGACGACTGGCCTGGGGGCTCGTGCTGGCCGTGGTGCTGGCCGCGGGGTGCAGTGGCGACGGTGGAGGGGGCGACGACCGCGCCGGGTCGACCGAGAGTGACCGGTCCGCGACCACCAGCGCCCCCACGCCCGAGAACTATGTCGATGCCCTGGTCACGGCGTCGGAGGGCAACGGGCTGGGCGACTCGGCCGAGCAGAACCGCTGCTTCGCCCAGGCCTACGTCGACACCGTCGGCGTCGACGCCATCGCCGCCAAGCTGTCGGTCGACGACATCCGCGAGCATGGCCGGGGTCACGCCGGACGAGATGGGCATCGCCGTGTTCAGCCCCGAGCAGCGGGACGCCTTCTACGGCCGGCTCCAGGCCTGTAGCGACATCAAGGACTACTTCGTCGGCGTCTTCACCGGCGGCAGCAGCAACCTCAGCGAGGCCCAGGTCACCTGCCTGCGCGGCGCGCTCGACGACCCGACGGTCGAGGTGATGGTCACCGCCCCGTTCGACGGCGACACGACGCCGATCGAGCAGACGCCCGCCTTCAACGACGCCATCGGCAGGCTGAGCGCGGCCTGCCCCGACGCCATGGCGGCCGGCGGGTTCTGAACGGCCCGCGGCTGTCGCCCTTCGGAGGGTAGCTGCGAGACTGTCGGCGTGAAGTACGTGATCTGCGTCCCCGACGGCTGCGCCGACGAGCCCCTCGCCGCGCTCGGCGGGCGCACCCCGCTGGAGGCCGCCGCGATGCCGACGCTCACCGGCCTGGCGGCGCGGGGCGAGGTCGGGCGGGCCGCGGTCATCCCGCCGAAGATGGCGCCGGGCAGCGACGTGGGGAACATGTCGATCCTCGGGTACGACCCCAGCCAGTACCACACGGGCCGGGCGCCCATCGAGGCCGCCGCCCTCGGGCTGCGGCTGCGGCCCGACCAGGTCGCGTACCGCTGCAACCTCGTCACCGTCGGCGACGGCGGCAGGATGCTCGACTTCGCCGGCGGCCACCCCAGCTCCGACGACGCCGCCGTCGTCATCAAGGCCCTCGACGCCGCGCTCGGCGCGGGCGCGGGCGGCGAGGTCGAGTTCCACCCGGGCGTGCAGTACCGCCACATCGTCGTCGCCCCGGCGAGCTGGGCGGACGCCGTCTGCACGCCGCCCCACGACCTGACCGGCCGCCCGGCCATGCTGCCGCGGGGCCCCGCCGCGCCCAAGCTCATCGAGCTGATGGACGCCAGCCGGGCGATCGTCGGCGCGTCGGGCCTCGACGCCAGCCAGGTCTGGCTGTGGGGCCAGGGGTACCAGCCGCGGCTGCCGTCGTTCGCCGAGGCGACCGGCCGGCGGGGCGCGCTGGTCACCGCGGTCGACCTGATCCGGGGGCTCGGCGTGCTCACCGGCATGGAGATCGTCGAGGTGCCCGGTGCGACCGGGTGGTACGACACCGACTACGAGGGCAAGCGGGACGCGGCCCTCGCCACCCTGGCGGCGGGTGCGGACGTGTTCCTCCTCCACGTCGAGGCGACAGACGAGGCCGGGCACGCCGGCAACCTGGACGAGAAGCTCGCGGCGCTCGAGGCCTGGGACCGCCGCATCCTCGCCGGGCTGGTCGACGGCCTCGACGCCCTCGGCCCGTGGCGGCTGCTGCTGCTCCCCGACCACCCGACCCCGGTCGAGCTGCGGACCCACACCGCGGACCCGGTGCCCTACCTGCTGGTGGACAGTGAGGTCGACGGGCCGGGCGGCACCTACAGCGAGGCGGGCACCGCCGCCTGCGCGCCGGTGCCCGGCCACGAGATGCTCGGGCGCCTGCTCGCCGCTGAGCGTGGCCTCATCGGGGGCCCGCACGCTGAGAGCGGCGCTGGACGCGCGTCGAGCGGTGTTTCGACCGGGGTGAGCCCGCGCTAGAATGCCTGTGTTCTGCCGGGGGGTACCGCTACATCAGAGCGGATGACGAGCGGCCCCCGATTCCTTCGGATAGCGGAGCGGTTCTCTCCCGAGTTGACCGATGTCCGCTGGGACGCCCAGGTGCCAGCTTGACCCGTGCATGCACGGCCCCGGCCGATCCACGCCGATCTCCCTTCAAGCAGTGAGGTGACAGCCACCGATGAGCGTGGAGCCCAACACCCTCGAACGGTCCGCCCTCGAGCGCAAGGACCGCGAGGAGCTCACGACCATCGCCCAAGCACTCGGCGCCAAGCCGCCGTTCGCCGCGCCCGCAAGGCCGACATCGTGCAGCTCATCCTCGAGCTGACCGGGGTCGAGTCGGCGGCCGCCCCGGCGGCGGCGGCGAACGGCCGCGACAAGGAGGCCACCGTGGTTGACGACGGCGAGAGTGGGACGGCGACGGCCGGAAGCGAGCCGGAGGAGGCGCCCGACGAGGCGCCGGCGTCCGGGCCGGCCTCAGCCGAGGAGGAGCCGCCGGCCGAGTGGGAGCTCGAGTTCGGCGGCACGACCGACGTGATCGACGGGCCGGCACCGGCCCCGGCCGGCGCCGCCAGCAACGGCGGCAACGGCGCGGGCCAGGCGCCCGCCGGCGGCTCCGACGAGGGCGGCCAGGGCGGCCACGGCGGCGGCCAGCAGCCGCGGGGCCAGCGCCAGGGCGGCGGCGGCCAGGCCGTCCAGACCGACGGCGGCGAGGGCGGCGAGGGCGGCGACCCGGTCGACGTCAACGAGCCCGGCAACCGCCGGCGCCGGCGGCGGGGCCGGCGGGGCAAGGAGGAGACCCCACACGTCGAGGAGTTCTCCGGCGAGCCCGTCGAGGTCGAGGGCCTGCTCGACCTCCGCGAGGAGGGCTACGGCTTCCTGCGCGTCCGCGGCTACCTCCCGTCCAAGGACGACATCTACGTGTCGGTCAAGCAGGCCCGCCAGTTCGGCCTGCGCAAGGGCGACAGCATCACCGGCGCCAGCCGGCCGGCGCTGCGCAACGAGAAGAACCCCGCGCTGCTCCGCATCGACAAGGTCAACGGCCTCGACCCCGAGCAGGCGCGCAGGCGGCGCCGGTTCGAGGACCTCACGCCGCTGTTCCCCGACGAGAAGCTGTCGCTCGAGACCAGCGACGACGCCAGCAACATGACGGCCCGCATCGTCGACCTGCTGTCGCCGATCGGCAAGGGCCAGCGGGGCCTGATCGTGTCGCCGCCCAAGGCCGGCAAGACCGCCATCGTCAAGCAGGTGGCCCGGTCGATCGAGACCAACAACCCCGAGGTCAAGCTCATGGTGCTGCTCGTCGACGAGCGGCCCGAAGAGGTGACCGACATGCGCCGGTGGCTGCGCGGCCCCACCAGCGAGGTCGTGGCCTCGACCTTCGACCGGCCGAGCGAGGAGCACACCCAGGTCGCCGAGCTGACCATCGAGCGGGCCAAGCGCCTGGTCGAGGACGGCGGCGACGTCTGCATCATCCTCGACGGCATCACCCGCCTGGCCCGGGCCTACAACCTGGCCGCGCCGGCGACCGGCCGGATCATGTCCGGCGGCGTCGACTCCGGGGCGCTGTACCCGCCGAAGAAGTTCTTCGGCGCCGCCCGCAACATCGAGGAGGGCGGCTCGCTGACGATCCTGGCCACGGCCCTGATCGAGACCGGCTCGAAGATGGACGAGGTGATCTTCGAGGAGTTCAAGGGCACCGGCAACATGGAGCTGCGGCTCGACCGGCGCCTGGCCGAGCGGCGGGTCTACCCGGCGATCGACGTCGACGCCAGCTCGACCCGCCACGAGGAGCTGCTGTTCCCGCGGGCCCAGCTCAACCTCGTGTGGGCGCTGCGCCGGGTGCTGTCGGCCATGTCGTCGACCGAGGGCGGGAATGCCGCGGCGCTCGAGTTGTTGATCGACCGGATGAAGACGTTCCGCACCAACGACGAGTTCCTGGCCGAGGTGGCCAAGAACAGGTTGGCAGCGGGCTGACGCCGTCCGTACACTGCGACGCTTTCGTTCTCTCAGGAGATCGCTATGAAGACCGGAATCCATCCCGACTATGTCGAGGCGACCGTGCGCTGCTCCTGCGGCAACACGTTCACCACGCGCTCCACCAAGTCAGACCTGCACGTCGAGATGTGCAGCGAGTGCCACCCCTTCTACACGGGCAAGCAGAAGCTCGTGGACACGGGCGGCCGCATCGACCGGTTCGAGCGCCGCTACGGCAAGCGCAAGCAGCGCTAGCGACGGGGCGCTGCGGGCGTCCCTCCTCGCCGGCGCGGTCGCACGGCGCTGGGGCCCGGCGCTGCGTGAGCGCCACGGTCTGGGTGAGGCCGCCGCGCTAGTCGAGCCGGGTGCGCCCGGTGGCGCGCGCGCCTGGGTCCTCGCCGGCGACTCCGCCGAGCGGGCGCTCGGCCCCGCGATGGTGTGGGCCGACCGCCGCGGGGTCGTCGACCTGCACGTCCTGGCCCTCGCCCCGCCCGCGGGCCCGGCCGGGGCGGCGGGCGTGCTCGCCCGGCAGGCGGGCGAGTTCGTGCCCGCGCCGTCGGTGTGGTCGCTCGACCCCTCCGGCCCGACCGTCGCCGAGCCGGCACCGGTGCCTGCCCGGGCCGAGGCGCCGGCGCCGACGGAGCTGGTCGACCTGCTGATCGACGCCGGGCTGGAGATCGTGATCGAGGGCGGCATCGTCCGGGGCGAGGTGAACGGCCTGGAGGTCGCCCGCATCGTGACCGGCGAGACGACGGCCGGCGTCCCCCTCGACGCCCCGCAGCTGGAGGTGGGTGTGGGCAAGGCCGACCGCGAGCTGACCGCGATGGTCCACGGCGCCCTGACCCCGGTCGCCCAGCTCGCACGGGTGGTCGAGATCGTCCGGGCCCAGCGCCGCCCGGGCGCGGATCACCATCCGCTCAACCAGCTCGTTCCCGAGCGCTGGCTGCGGGCCGTGCTCTGCCGGCGGCCCGACCTGGTCGGGCTGGCCGCACTGCGCCCGGCCGAGGGCGCCCGGCCCCGCCCCAACCTGTCCGAGCGCGACGTGGCGGTGGCCCGGGGCGAGACCGGCGGCGGCGAGCCGGTTGTCGTCGCCTGCGCGGTGGGCATCGCGCTCGACCTCGTGCCCACCGCGGCCGACGCCCGCCTGGCGCTGGATCCCGCCGCCCGCCTGGTGCTGGCCGTGCCCGCCCGCGACGACCACCCCGGCGTCCGCCGCCTGGCCGCCCGCCTGCGTGCGCCGGCCGAGGTCGTGACGGTCCGGGATGACTGGCGCGCCGCGGGGTGACCCGGCACCGGCTGCCCTCTACACTCGGGTCGGAGCGAGGAGGAGCCATGGCTGGAAACCCACAGTGGCGTGACGGTGAGGTAGTGGCCTGGACCGAGCGGGACGGCGTGGCCCCCCGCCCGAAGGGCCCGAGCCGCATCCTGCCGTTCGCGCTGGTCGCGACGCTCGGCGCGGTCTTCGCCGGGATGATGAGCACCGACACGCTGTGCCCCGAGCACCGGTCGTGGGTCCTGGCGCTCGGCACGCTCGGGTTGGTCGGCACCGTGGGCGCGATCGTCGCGCTGGTGCAGGGGCGGGCCATCGCCCCGCTGCTCACCGTCGCCGTCGCGCTGACCGGCGTGGCCATCGGGTTCATCGACGCGATCCACGATCCCACCCGCGGCCACGTGGTCGCGTTCGCGTTCGGCATCGCCGCGCTCATGGCCGTCGCCCTGACGGTCAGCAGCGTGCCCATGGCGCTGTGGGACCGCCGGGTGCGGCGCCAGCTCGCGCCCGCCCCGACTCCGGTCACCGCCGTCCCGGCCACCACGCCGGCCGACGAGCGTGAGGCTGTGCTGACCCGGCCCGAGTGAGCCTGCCAGAACCGGTCCGGGCGCATCGCGCCCGTCCCCTCGCCTGGGTCCTGGCCGCCCTGGTGCTGGCCGGCCTGCTCGTGATCGACGGGGTCAACGTCGCCGCGCGACGACCGGGCGTGGGCCCGCCACGCGCTGCACGTGGACGGCGTCGTGGCGGGATCGCCGCGGGGCGGCGGCGTCGTGGTGCCGATCGAGTACCGCCACCCGGTCACCCGCCAGCGCATCACGCTCGACGTGAACAC
This sequence comes from uncultured Acidimicrobiales bacterium, assembly GCA_963830865.1. Classification (GTDB taxonomy): domain Bacteria; phylum Actinomycetota; class Acidimicrobiia; order Acidimicrobiales; family VFJN01; genus ZC4RG19. The sequence continues at coordinate 466,829 of CAWHNU010000011.1, forward strand.
GTTCGGCGCCGGCGCCGGCCTCCGGACCGGCGACACGGTGGCCCTCGACGTCGACCGCGACGATCCCGACCGGGTGGCGATCGCCGGCGACCGGCCGCCGACCGTGGACGTCCGGGCTCTCGTGCTGGTGCTGGCCGTGCCGCTGGCGGCGCTCGCCCTGCGGTGGTGGTCGGTGGACCGCACGGCGCGCCTGGTGCGCTCGCCCGCGACCACCTTCGCCATGCTCGGCGCGGTGGCGCCCGCCCGCTGGCTGCACCGCCGGCCGATGCTCCACCTGTATTCGCTCGACGCGGCGGCCGGCGCCTCGCCGCTGTGCGCCGTGCCGCTGCTCACCACCGCCGGCTGCCCGCTGGCCGGACCGGCGTTCGCGGTGCAGGTCAAGGGCGTTCCCCGCCCGCTGGGACGGGTCGCCGCCCGGATCGGGTCGGGCGACGACGTGCTGTGGCCGGCGGCCCGGTCGGGCCTCGCCGGCTCGTGGCCCCGGCCCGCCCGCGTCGTCGACCCCCTGCCCCCGGTGCGCGTCGACCGCGGGGCGCTGCCGCCCGGCGTCGTGGCGGGGCGCCTCCGCCTGCGGTCGTCGTGGCCGGTGGCCGTCGGGCCGTACGCGCTCTTGCTGGCGGGTGCGGTCGCGTTCGGCGCGTTCGTCACCGGCGCAACCCTCGTGTCCGCGGCGGACGCCCGCCAGGCCGACGTGGGCCGGGTCGACGGGGTCGGCGAGGTTGTCGACCGCCGCGGCGACCAGGGGGTCGCGGTCCGGTACCCGTACGAGGGCCGGGACCGCACGGCCACGGCCGAGGTGGCGTTGTCCGACGACTACACGGTGGGCCGCCGGTACCCCGTGCGCATCGATCCCGACCGCCCAGCAGACGTCCGCATGAGCCGCGAGGCCTACGACCGCGTCGATCCGATCGCCGCCGGCTGGCTGCCGGCGGTGGCCGCGGCGGTGGTGTTCGGCGGCGTCGCCGTGACCTGGCGGCGCTCGCGGGCGGTGGCCCGGCGGGGTCCGTGGGCGCAGCTGTGCGTATGGCCCGGCGCCGGCGACTCCCTGCTGCTCGGCGACGGGCCCCCGGGACAGGTGGTCCGGACCGGCTACGTGCGCGGTGCGATCGCCGGCCGTGCCGCGGTGGCCTCGCTGCGGGGGCTCTGGCAGGTCGGCGGCCTGCTCACGCTGGCGGCCGAGCAGGGGGTGGTGTCGGCCGACGTGGTGGTCGCCGGCCGCCCGGAGCCGGGCGGCGTCGTGGCGCTCATCGAGCCGGACGGCGGCGTCCGGGTCGTGGCATGCCGGCTGAGCGTTCCCCGGACCGTCGTCGGCGCCGCAGCGGACCCGCCCCGGTAGCCTCGGACGTCGTGTTCGACCGCCTCGCCGAGCTGGAACAGGAGTTCCACGACGTCGAGGCGCGCCTCGCCGATCCCGACCTGATCGCCGACCAGTCCCGCTACCAGCACGTCGCCCGGCGCTACCGCGAGCTCGAGCCGATCGTCGCCCTCTACCGCCAGTACCAGGGCCGGCGCGACGACCTCGACGCCGCCCGGGAGATGCAGGCCGACGCCACCGGCGACGACCGGGCGCTGGTGCGGGCCGAGATCGACGCGGCCGAGGAGGACATGGCCCGGCTGACCGACGAGCTGCGGGTGTTGCTGCTGCCGCCCGATCCCAACGACCAGCGCAACGTGATCGTCGAGCTCCGGGGGGCCGAGGGTGGGGAGGAGGCCAACCTGTTCGCCCGCGACCTGTTCGACATGTACCGGGCGTTCGCCGGCCGCCAGGGGTGGAAGGTCGAGGTGCTGTCCGCGGACGACTCCGACCTCGGCGGGCTCAACGAGGCGGTGATGGCGATCAAGGGCGACGGCGTGTGGTCGCGCATGCACCACGAGGCCGGGGCCCACCGGGTGCAACGGGTGCCGGTCACCGAGAGCCAGGGACGCATCCACACGTCGACCGCCACCGTCACCGTGCTGCCCGAGGCCGAGGAGGTCGACGTGGCCATCGACCCCGGCGACCTGCGCATCGACGTCTACCGCTCGTCCGGGCCCGGCGGCCAGAGCGTCAACACCACCGACTCGGCCGTGCGCATCACCCACCTGCCGACCGGCACCGTCGTGTCGATGCAGGACGAGAAGAGCCAGATCCAGAACCGGGCCAAGGCGCTCGCGGTGCTGCGGTCCCGGCTGCTCAAGGCCGAGCAGGACCGTCAGGCCGGCGAGGCCTCCGCCGCCCGCCGGGGCCAGACCGGCGCCGGGGGCCGGGCCGACAAGGTGCGGACCTACAACTTCAAGGAGAACAGGGTCACCGACCACCGCATCGGGCTCACGCTCTACAAGCTCGACCGGGTGCTGGCCGGCGACCTGGACGAGATCAGCGATGCGCTGGTGGCCGACGAGCAGGCCCGCCGGCTGGCCGCGGACGACTGACGCGGCGGCGGGCCGATGACGGCGACCACCACCACCTGGCGGCGCCTGCAGGCGGACGCCCGCGCCCGGCTGGCCGCCGCCGGGGTCGGCAACGCCGACCAGGAGGCACGCTGGCTGGTGGCGGACGTGGCGGGGACCGGCGGCCTCGACCCCACCGCGCTGGCCACCGGGCTCGACCGGCCCGCAGGCGCGGAGGAGGCCGCGGCGCTGGGCGCGCTGGTCGACCGCCGGGCCGGGGGCGAGCCGCTGCAGTACGTGCTCGGCCGCTGGGACTTCCGCCGGATCGACGTCACGGTCGACCGCCGGGTGCTGATCCCCCGGCCCGAGACCGAGGTGATGGCCGGGCTGGCGCTCGACGAGGTCGACCGGCTCGGCGCCCGGCTGGCCGTCGACCTCGGCACCGGCTCGGGGGCGCTGGCCCTGGCGCTGGCGGCCGAGCGGCCGCGGCTGGAGGTCGGGGCGACCGACCGCTCGCCCGACGCCCTGGCGGTGGCCCGGGCCAACCGCGACCGGCTGGGGCTGGCGGATCGGGTCCGCCTGCTGGAGGGGTCGTGGTTCGAGCCGCTCCCGGCCGACTGGCTCGGGCGGGTCGACCTGATCGTCGCCAACCCGCCGTACGTGTCCGAGGCGGAGATGGCCGACCTGCCGACCGAGGTGCGCGACTGGGAGCCCCGGGGCGCCCTGTGCGCCGGGCCGACCGGGCTGGAGGACGTGGCCGCGATCGTGGCCGGCGCGCCCCGGTGGCTGGCCCGACCCGGCGCCCTCCTGGTCGAGATGGCGCCGCATCAGGTCCGGGACGCCAGCCACCTGGCCGAGCGGGCCGGGTTCGGCTCGGTGTCGGTGTGGCCGGACCTGGCCGGGCGAGACCGGATCCTGTGGGCCCGCCGGTGATCGTCGCCGCCGGGGGCGCGGACCCCGACGTCGTGGCGCAGGCCGCGGCCGCCCTGGCCGCGGGCGGGGTCGTCGCCCTGCCCACCGACACCGTGTACGGCCTGGCGGTGCTGCCCGGGGTCGACGGGGCCACCGCCCGGCTGTTCGCCCTCAAGGGACGGACCGCGGAGGTCCCGGTGGCGGTGCTGTGCGCCGACGCCGGCCAGGCGCTGGGCCTGGCGGACCCGGCGACGGTGGGCGACGACGTGCGCCGCCTGGCCGCCCGCCTGTGGCCCGGGCCGCTGACGCTGGTGCTGCGGCGCCGGCCCGGCCTCGGCTGGCCGCTGGGCGAGCCGGCCGCCACGGTCGGCGTGCGCTGCCCGGACGAACCGCTGGTCCGGGCGCTGGCGGCCGCGGTCGGTCCGCTGGCGACGACCAGCGCCAACCGCCACGGCGAGCCCACGCCGCGGGGGGCGCCCGGGGTGTCCGAGGCGTTCGGCGAGGGGATCGCCCTGGTGATCGACGGCGGGCCCCGGGAGGGCGTCGCCTCGTCGGTCGTCGACGCCACCGGCCCCGAGTGGCGGCTGCTCCGGGCCGGCCCGCTCACCCTCGACGACGTCACCGCGGCCGCACGGAGTGTCTGAAATGCCTACTGTGCCTGTCTGCCATGGGAACGAGAGGTGACCTGTTGGCGCTGGTCGACGGCGCCCCCGGTCGGCTGAAGACGCTGCAGGCGGCGCTGACCACCTGGACGGACCGCGCCCGGGTCGCCGAGGTCAACCGGCGTTCCGCCGCGCTGGGGGAGGGCGACCCCGGCGAGCCGGGCCGCGGCGGGACCGGGCGGCGGGACGCTGGCTGCGGTCGGGGGCGACGACGAGCCGGCCGAGAGCCTGGCCACCGCGTACGCGGTGGTGGCCCTGCCGGACCGGTGGCGGGTCGTCGGCCGCGGGCACCTGGCGGTCAGCGACGGGCGGCGGAGCTGGGCCGGCACCTCCACGCTCGTGACCGAGCGCGACTCGGCCCGGGCGGCGATCTTCGACGCCGGCGCCATCGGCGCCTGCCTCTACCCCGGCACGCTGTTGCGGGGCCTCGACTTCAGCGACCCCGAGCTGCGCGACATCGAGGGCCGCGCCTGCTGGTACGTCGCCGGCAGCCCGCGGGCCGGCGGCCACGGCCCGCCCAACTGGCCGGACCTGCGGGTCAAGCGCGAGCTGGTCGGCATCGACCACCAGATCTGGTTCGACGCGGATTGCGGCATCGTCCTGCGCCACGAGGGCTCGATCGACGGCGAGCTGTGCTCGACGACCGCGCTGTCCGACCTCGTGTTCGACCAGCCGGTGCGGGAGGACGAGTTCCGCCCGCCGCCCGGCGCCGTCGTCCGGTCGCGCCACGAGCTGCTGCGGGATCATCTGGCGTCGCTCGGCGTCGATCCTGACACGGTCGACCTCGACGACCCGGCCCAGGTGCGGGCCGCCCTCCGCCGCGAGTAGCCGACGCGCGACCCGGGTCCGCGCCCACGTGCGGGGTCGTTACGATGAATCGACCTCCAAGGAGAGTGTCCCCGTGAGCGGTCTGTGGCCGCAACTGATCCTGATCGGCGTGCTCGTGCTCGTGAACGCCGCGTTCAGCGGCACCGAGATGGCGTCTGGTCTCGCTGCGGGAGGGCCAGCTGCAGCGGCTCGAGCAGCGGTCGTCGACCGGGGCGCTGGTGGCCCGGCTGGCCCGCGATCCCAACAACTTCCTGGCCACGATCCAGGTCGGCATCACGCTGGCCGGGTTCCTGGCCTCGGCGGCCGCAGCCGTCTCCTTGTCCGAGCCGTTGGAGGAGAAGCTCGGGTTCCTGGGCGGGGCCGCCCGGCCCGTCTCGATCGTGGTGGTGACGCTGCTGCTGGCCTACGTCACGCTGGTCGTCGGCGAGCTGGCGCCCAAGCGGGTCGCCATGCAGCGGGCCGAGCGCTGGGCGTTGCTCAGCGCCCGGCCGCTGTCGCTCATGTCGACGCTCACGCGGCCGATCGTCTGGCTGCTGTCGGCGTCGACCAACCTCGTCGTCCGGCTCATGGGCGGCGACCCCGACGTCCAGCGCGAGGCGGTGACCGAGGCCGAGCTGCGCGAGCTGGTCGGCACGCAGGCGTCGTTCACCCCCCAGCAGCGGCTGATCATCGACGGCGCGTTCGAGATCTCCGAGCGCACGCTCGACCAGGTGCTGCGGCCCCGGCCCGACGTCGTGGTGCTCGACACCGACTGGACCGCCAAGCGGTCGCGGGACGAGCTGGTGGCCACCGGCCACTCGCGGGCGCCGGTGGCGCACGAGCGCAACCTCGACGACGTGGTCGGCATGGTCCACCTGCGGGACCTGCTCGACCAGGGCGACCGCCGCACCGGTGACCTGGCCGACGACCTGGTGGCCTTCCCCGAGACGGCGGGCGTGCTCGACGCGCTGCACGAGTTGCAGGCCCGGCGGCTGCAGCTTGCGCTGGTGGTCGACGAGCACGGCGCCGCCGCCGGCATCGTGACGATCGAGGACCTGCTGGAGGAGCTGGTCGGCGAGATCTACGACGAGACCGACCGCGACATCGTGAGCGTGCGGCGCGAGCCGGACGGCTCGCTGGTGATGCCGGGCCGGTTCCCGGTGCACGACCTGGTCGACGTCGGCATCGAGGGCATGCCCGAGGGGCCGTACGCCACCGTCGCCGGTCTGGTCCTGGACCTGCTGGGCCGGGTGCCCGAGGCACCGGGCGACAAGGTCGAGGCCGCGGGCCGCACGATCGAGGTGCTGGCCGTGCACGGCCGGGCTATCACCCAGGTGCGGATCGGGCCCCCCGCCAGGAGCGCCGAGCCCGGCGCGGGCGATCCGGCGTCGCCGACCGCCGCCGGCTCGCAGGTCTGAGAGGCTGCGCCGGACCGGCGGTTAGAACCGCCGGCAGGGGGTAGTCGACGGCCCGTGAACGCTGTGGACGGGACGATCGCCGCGGGGCGCTACCTGCTCGGCGACGAGATCGACCGGGGTCGCTCGGTGGTGTACGAGGGTCGGGACACCCGGCTCGGCCGCCCCGTCGCGGTCAAGCGGGTCGCCGAGACGGGCCCCGACGGCGACGACGCCCGGGCGCGGGCCCTGCGCGAGGCGCGGGCCGCCGCCCGGTTCTCGTCGCCACACGTGGTCGGCATCTACGACGTGGTCGAGGAGCAGGGCGCGATCTGGCTGGTCATGGAGCGGGTACCGGCGCCGAGCCTCGACCGGCTCGTGCGGACCGCGGGCCCGCTCGACGAGGCCCGGGCCGCCCGGGTCGGCCTCGCGATGCTGGCCGCCCTGGAGGCGGCGCACGCCGCCGGCATCGTGCACCGCGACGTCAAGCCCGCCAACGTCCTGGTCGCCTCTCGACCGGACGGCAGCGACGAGATCAAGCTGGCCGACTTCGGGGTCGCGTCGGTCAACGACGACGCGGCCCTGACCGCCACCGGCCTGGTCATCGGCTCGCCGTCCTACATGGCGCCCGAGCAGGCCATGGGCCGGGCCGCCGGGCCCGCCGCCGACCTGTGGTCCCTGGGTGCGCTGCTGTACTTCGCGGTCGAGGGCGAGCCGCCCTTCGCGGGCGACAGCGCGATAGCGACCGCCACCGCCGTCGTCCACGGCCAACCCCGGCCCCCCGCTCGGCCGGGGCGGCTGACGCGGCTGACCGAGCTGCTGATGGTCAAGCAGCCCGAGCAGCGACCGTCACCCGACCGCATCCGCGCCATCCTCGCCTCGGTGGCGGCGTCGCCGCCCGCGTCCGGCGACGGCGGGGAGACGACCGTCACGGCGCTCGCCCCCGTGCCGGCGGACCCGACAGACGTCGTCCCCGGGCCGGCGCCCCGGCCCGGGGGCGGCCGCCGCGTCCGCTGGCTCGTCGGCTCCGGGATCGCCGCCGCGGCGCTGGCGGGCGGGCTGATCCTGCAGCTTGGCGGGTCGCCGTCGCCGACCCCAGGCCGGGTCACACCCGCGGACGCCGAGCCCGCCGGCCCCACGACCACGGCGCCACCCGCGGCCGATGCGGGGACGGGGGACGTCACGCCGGGCCCTTCGCCGAGCGCCGGGCCGGCGACGACCACGGTGCCGACCACCGCCCCGGCAAGCACGCCGACCACGGAGCCCGCGGCGACCACGACCACGGAGCCGGCGACGACCACGACGACTGAGGCGCCGGCACCGGATCCCACGGTCCCCGACGACCCGGCCGCGACGGTCCCGCCCGCCGAGCCCCCGACGACCGTCGCCGCGACCGCGGGCTGAGGGGTTTAGTTGGTGCTGTCGAGGATGCCCTGCGTGCCGGACCGGGCCATCGCCACGTCGCTGGTGCCCAGGTAGGAGCTGACCACCCGGGGGTCGTGCAGCACCGCGTCGGGGGTGTCCCGCACGATCACCACGCCGAGGTCGAGGGCGAGGATCTCGTCGGCGATCGACCGGACCAGCGGCATGTCGTGCTCGATGACGACCATGCTGGCGCCGGTGGCCTCCCGGACGCGCAGGATCATCGGTCCCAGCGCCTCGGTCTCCCGCTGGGCGATGCCCGAGCTGGGCTCGTCGAACAGCATCACGTCGGGCTCGTGGGCGAGCTGGCAGCACAGGTCCACGATGCGCCGGGTGCCGGTGGACAGCTCGCGCACGAACTTGGACCGGTAGGCCTGGAGCCCGACCAGCTCGATCAGCTCGTCCACCCGGGCCTCCACCGCGGACTCGGACTCGCGCACCATCGGCAGGCCCACCGCGGTGGCGAACGGGTCGCGCACCTCGACGTGGCGTTCGAGCGCCAGGGCGATCGTCTCGTCGACGGCCAGGCCGGGGAACAGCCGCGCGTCCTGGAACGAGCGGCCCAGGCCGCGCCACGCGCGAGCGTCGGCGGACAGCCGGGTGATGTCGTCGCCCTTGAGCAGCAGCCGGCCCGAGTCGGGCGCGATGTAGCCCGACAGCAGGTCGAACAGGGTGGTCTTGCCCGCGCCGTTGGGGCCGATCACGCCGAGGATGGCGCCTCGCTCCAGCGTGAACGACACGTCGCTCACCGCCCGGACGCCGCCATAGGAGCGGGTGAGCCCCCGGGCCTCCAGCACGAACCCGGCGTCCTCGCCCTCGCCCTCCCCGTCGCCGTCACGGTCGGCCGGCGCCGGTTCGGCGACGACCCGGGCGGTGGCGTGGTGCGCCGGGCCGGAGGCGCCGGTCGACGCCTCCGGCCCGCCACCCATCGCCCCGGCGCCCTCCAGGAACACCGAGCGCAGCACGTCCGGCCGGTCGAGCAGGTCGCGTGTCGGGCCGTGGAAGCGGATCTCGCCCTTCTCCATGAAGTAGGCCTCTTCCGCCAGCGTGAGCGCGACGTTGACCGACTGCTCGACGAGGATGATCGTCGTGCCCCGGGCCCGGATGGCCTCGACGATGACGAGCAGCCGCTCGACGACGATCGGCGCCAGGCCCAGCGACAGCTCGTCGATCATCAGCAGCCGGGGCTTGGCGATGAACGCCATGCCCAGGGTGAGCATCTGCTGCTCGCCGCCCGACAGGTTGCCGGCCTCGTCACCCCACCGCTCGCGCAGCACCGGGAAGTAGCCGAGCACGGCCTCGGTCGCCTCGGCCAGGTACTCGGGGTCGTGCTGGTAGGGCCAGCCCGCCAGCCGGAGGTTCTCGGACACGGTCAGCGACGGGAACACGCCCTTGCCGCCCGGCACCTGCACGACCCCGCGGCCCACGATCTCCTCGGGCGGCGTGTAGGTCATGTCGGTGCCGTCGAACACGATCGCCCCGCCGGTCGGCTCGACCAGCCCGGAGATCGCCTTGAGCAGCGTCGACTTGCCGGCGCCGTTGGTGCCGAGCAGGGCGACGATCTCGCCCTCGTCGACCTCGAAGTCGACGTCGAACAGCACCTGCACCGAGTCGTAGTGGACGTCGAGGTGCCGGACCGCCAGCAGCTTGGCCTCGCCCCGCGCCCGGGCCGCCCGGACCTCGGCCATCGTCAGCGTCGCCGTGCGGACCTTGTCGATGTCGGACGCGAGGTACTGGCCCGACGTCATGATGATCACTGCGCCGACCAGCGTGATCGGGCACAGCAGGAGCAGCGCCCGGGTGAGGCCCCAGTCGTCGGCCACGCCGCCGATGATCGGCTGGAGCAGCAATGCCGGCAGGATGAACAGGTTGACGATCGAGAACCCGATGGCCCGGATGCGGGGCGGGTTGATCAGCGAGATCGTGGCCGTCAGCACCGGCAGCGTCGACGAGATCGCCAGCGCCAGGATCGCCCGCATCGCGACCACCAGGTAGATGTTCTTGGTGATCACCAGCAGGAACAGCGCCACCACCTGCAGGCCCGCCGCGGTCCCGAAGAACAGCACGATGCTGGAGGGCCGGGTGCGCAGGAAACGGCCGGCCAGCGGGATGCCGATGAACAGGCCGATGAGACTGAACGGCTCGGTCGTGGCCGCCAGCAGGCCCCGCTGGGCGGCGTTGAGGCCCAGCTCCTCCTGGTAGAAGAGCTGGAGCAGCGGGGCCAGTGTCACGGTCGGGATGAGGATGAACGGCACCGCGATGCACACCCGGCGCAGGGTGCGGATCTGCCAGGCGATCCGCCACGCCTCGGCGAGGGAGGCCGGGGCCTCCTCGGTCATGGCGGTCTCGGCGTTCTGGGTCATCAGCGACCGCTCGTGGTAGCCGCGGATCGGCTCCTTGAGCTTGCGGGTGAGCAGCACCAGGGCGAGGGTGGGCAGGCCGGCGATGATGAACGCCCAGCGCCAGCCGAGCGTGACCGCGATGACGCCGGCCATGATCGGTCCCGACGAACCGGCCGACGAAGTTGGCGGCCCGGTAGAAGGCGAACACGCCGGGCCGGGCGTCGACGGGGTAGTAGTCGGTGAGCAGCGAGGGGTGGGTCCCCTGGTTGATGGCCCGGCCGCTGCTGGCGCCGGCGCGGGCGGCTGCGTAGGTCCAGACCCCCGGGGCCAGGCCGCTGAGCACAGAGAACGTGCCCCACACCGCGGCGCCCCCGGCCGCCATCGTCGTCCGTTTGCGCCGGTCGGCGAAGTGGGCGATCGGGATCTCGATGAAGAAGAACATGAACCCGATGATCGAGGTCAGCGTCAGCGCGCCCTGGAAGTTGAGCCCGAACGTCTCGCGGATGTTCGGGAGCAGCACGTTGGCCGCCTCCCGGTCGAGCTCGTCGACCGCGTTCAGGCCGAACAGGATCATCAGCGGGGCGATCGGGGCGCCGCGGGTGAGGACGGAGGGCCGGTAGGTGTTCAGCCGCTCGCGCAGGGTCGGCTTGCGGCCCGGCCCGGCGGATGCGTCGGGGGCGGGGGCGCCGGCGGCGGTCGCCGCGTCGTCCGGCTCGGGCGCGGACGGGGCGTCGAGCGTGTCCGTCGTCATGAGCTGGTCCCTCCGGTCCGGGCGGGGCTGGCTGCGGGTTCGTCTCTGTCCTCGGCGCCGGCGGCGTCCTCGAGCAGGTCGGGCGGCCGCTCGACCTCGTGGCGCTCCAGGGGCGGTTCGGGCCCGGGGCTCACGCCGCCGAGCAGCGTGAAGTCGCCGCCGGAGTCCATGCGGTCGGCCACCTGGGCGAGGAAGGCCATGCCCCGCTCCTTGGACAGACCGACCTTGGCGATGTCGGCCGCGTCGGCGAACAGGCTCGGGACGATGATCTTGCGCCGCGTCGCCACCAGGCGCAGGTAGCCGTCGCGGGCCTGGTAGAGCAGCGAGCCGAGCCCGCCGGGCAGCGCCAGCAGCACGAGCAGCAACCCGACCCCGCCGACGAAGAAGCTCAACGTCTGGGGCAGGAAGTACTGCGTGCCCTTGACGTAGATGGCGCCGAGCACCGCACCCGGCAGCGAGCCGAGGCCGCCGATCACCACCATCGTGAACACCGCCAGGCTCTCCTCGGTGGCGTAGGGCTGGATGCCGAGGCTCTGCTGGTGGTGGACGAACACCGCGCCGGCGAAGGCGGCGACGAAGCCGGACACCGCGAACGCCGTGAGCTTGGCCCGCACCGGGCTCACGCCGAACGACTGGGCCGCCCGGTCGTTCTCCCGCACGCCGATCATCACCCGGCCGACGCGCGATCTCCGCAGCCGGCGCGCGACCAGCAGCGTGAGCGCCAGGCACGCGACCACGAAGTAGTAGTAGTTGCGCTCCGAGTCGATCGGGATGAGGCCGAACACGTCCGGCCGGGGCACGCGCCGCTCGGGCAGCCACCACGCGAAGCTGCCCCGGTCGAGGAAGTACACGGCCATCGCCTGGGCGAACGCCAGCGTGGTCACGCCCAGCAGCAGGCCGGGGATCCGCAGCGCGGGCAGGCCGATGACGATCGACACCGCCGCCCCGACGAGACCCGCGATCAGGAGGGCGATCGTGATGTCCCACCCGACCCGGGACGTGATCGTCCCCCCGACCGCGGCCCCGATGCCGACGAACGCGATCTGGCCCAGGCTGACCTGCCCCGACCATCCGGTCAGCACGACCAGCGACACGCCCACCATGGCGAACACGGCGACGACGCCGGCCAGGTTGAGCTGGCTGCTGGAGGAGACGTACGGCAGCCCGACGACGAACAGCACGGCGGCGGCCGCCAGGACGCGCAGCACCCAGGCGACCTCGGGCAGCCGCCGCAGCTCCGGCGGTATCGGCCGCACGTCTGTCACGATCTGCCACGTCGACAGGCCGTCGGAGCGGTTGGTCTGGCTGCGCCGCTGCACCAGCAGCACGACCAGCACGACCAGGAACAGGACGGGCGCCACCAGCGCGGCCCGCGACGACCAGACGATCGCCTGCTCGACGACGCCGAGCGAGATCGCGCCGAGGAAGATCAGCGGCAGGTTGGTCATCCGTCCGATCACGCAGGCGGCCAGCGCCCGCACGAGGATCGCCGGCCCCAGCACCTGGCCGATCGGCACCCCGACGATCCCGGCCCGCAGGAACACGGCGAGGAAGGCGAGCACGCTGGCGATGATCCACACGATCATCTGCACCCGCTTGACCGGGATGCCGAGCAGCGCCGCCCGCTCGCTGCTCTCGGCGCTGGCCCGCACGGCGATGCCGGTGTTCGTCATCTGGAAGAAGACGAACAGCCCGACGATGCTCGCCACCACGGCGAGCAGCGCCATCAGGTCGTTGCCGTGGAACGTGAAGGGGTAGATCGTCAGGCTGAACGGGAACGGCGAGGGATAGGGGTCGGACGGCGGGTTGATGTCGAAGGTCCCCGGCCAGGCGTTGTTGGCCAGGCTCGGCAGCGCGAGCGCGAGGGCGGCGAAGATCTGCGCCAGTCCCAGCGTGGCCACGGTGAGGATGAGCCGGGGCGCCTTGGTGAAGCGGCGGATGATGGCGAACTCGACGACCGCGCCGAGCACGATCGCCAGCGCCAGCCCGCCGAACAGCGCCACGAAGTAGGGCACGCCCGGCCCGACGATCAGCAGGACCGCCGCCATCGTGGGCACGGTGCCGAGGTCGCCCTGCGCGAAGTTGACGATGCGGTTGGCCCGGTAGACGAGGGCGATGCCGAAGGAGATCAGCGCGGTGAGGCCGCCGATGATCACCCCCCGCACCAGCACGCCGGGCGGCGCGGGCCACAGGATGGGCTGCACGGCGAGCAGCGTGCCGATCACGGCCAGTGTTGCGGGCGTCGAGGATGAGCGCCACGATGTGCGCCGGGGCGTCACGGTGGTGGCGGTGGCTGCGACGGTCATCGTCCCCCCGGTCGAATTTCCGCTGCTATCTTGACCTGAGGTCAAGGTAGTCCGTCGAGTACCACCGGCGCTCGGGGTCCGGTGCGATCGGCGGGGAAAACAGCGGTTCGCAGCAGTGGCGAAGTCCGAGGGGGGAACCATGGGCGACACGCCGAAGAAGCGCTCTGGGCTGGCGCGCTACTGGCCCGTCATCGCGGTGGTCGTCGTCGTCATCGCGGCGATCGGCATCGGCACGGTGGTCGGCGGGGGCGACGACGACGAGGCCTCCGATGCCAGCCAGGCCACGTCCTCCGACGAGCCGCCCGCGCTCGCCGCCTTCCCGGACGGCGAGGACCCGATGGAGGCGCCCGACTGCGACCCCGAGACCGGCCGGCTCGCCATCCCCACGCTGCTGGCGCCCAACTGCGTGCCGATCTGGCCCGAGGGCGAGGACAACGGCGGCGAGACCTATCCCGGCGTCACCGGCGACGAGATCATCGTCGCCCGCTACAACGCCGAGCCGAACGCGCAGATCCAGGCGCTCGGCGACGAGATCCTCGGCCCCGACGCCCCGACCGACGAGGAGAACGACGCGTTCCGCCAGCAGGAGACCGAGGCCTACAACGCGCTCTTCGAGACCTACGGCCGCACGGTGAAGCTGGTCGAGTTCGACGCCAGCGGCCCGGCCGACGACGACGCCGCGGCCCGGGCCGATGCCATCCACGCGGCCGACGACCTCGGCGCCTTCGCGGTGATCGACGGCCCGGCCCAGACCAACGCCTTCGCCGAGACCCTGGCCGATCGGGGCGTCATCTGCGTGTGCCTCAACGGCCAGCCCAACGAGGCTTACGAGGATCTGGCCCCCTATGCCTGGGGCGTCACGATGTCGTCGACCGACCTGTACGTCCACCGGGCCGACTACGTCGCCAACCGCCTGGCCGGCGAGCCGGCCGAGTTCGCGGGCGACCCGTCCTACCAGGACCAGGAGCGCACCTTCGCCATCGTCTACTTCGAGACGGCCGACGGCAGCCGCAAGGCCGGCGTCGACTTCTTCGAGGACCAGCTGGCCGACGAGGGCGTCGAGCTCACCGACCGCATCCCCTACGTGCTCGACCTCACACGGGCGGCCGAGGACGCGGGCACGATCGTCGCCCGGCTCAAGGACAAGGGCGTCACCAGCGTCATCTTCGCCGGCGACGGGTTCTTCCCGATCTACCTCACCGGCGCGGCCACGCAGCAGGACTACAACCCGGAGTGGATCATCACCGGGTCGCTCGGCACCGACGTGACCGCCCTGGCCCGGCGCTACGACCAGCAGCAGTGGGCCCACGCATTCGGCATCTCGAGCCTGGTGGCCCGGGTCGACCCCGACACGGTCGACGAAGAGGGCAACCTGGTCTCGTGGTACCTCGGCGAGCCGCTCGAGGCCTACCCGGACATCTTCGACCTCGGGCTGGTGTTCTCCGGCATCCACCTGGCCGGGCCCGACCTGACGCCCGACACGTTCCGCGACGGCCTGTTCTCGCTCAAGCCGGCCAGCGGCTACACGACCGTGACCGCCACGTCGTTCGGCACCCGCCTGTGGCCCGATCAGGACTACTCGGGCATCGACGACGTCACCGAGCTCTGGTGGGACCCGACCGCGACCGGCCAGGACGAGGCCGGCAACGAGGGCTCGGGCATGTACCGCTACCAGAGCATGGGCGAGCGCTATCTGCCGGGGACGGTGGGCGAGTCCACGTCGGTACCCTTCGACGAGGCGGACACGATCACGATGCTGGACACGCGGCCGGAGGCCGACACGCCGCCGACGTATGAGCCGCGCCGCTCGCGCACCGGCTGACACGACACAGACCCGACACGATCATCCCGACCGACAGGAGCCCTCCGTGCCAGATCTCAACGAGGCCGTCGTCGTCGCGGCAACCCGCAGCCCCATCGGCCGCGCCAACAAGGGCTCGCTCGTGGACAAGCGGGCGGACGAGCTGATGGCCGACGTGCTCGTGGCCCTGATGGATCAGGTCCCGCAGGTCGACCGCAGCGACATCCAGGACATCGTGTGCGGCAACGTCGCCCAGACCGGCGAGACCGGGTTCAACATCGCCCGCACGGCCGGGATCCTCGCCGGGTTCCCCCTGTCGGTGCCGGGCCACACGGTGCAGCGGTTCTGCGCCTCGTCGCTCCAGGCCATCACGGCCGCGGCCAACGCGGTCAAGGTCGGCGAGGGCGACATGTACATCGCCTGCGGGGTCGAGAAGTCGTCCCGCCCGCCGGCACCCGAGGGCGCCGAGGGGTCGGGCGGCGGCGGTGGCGGCGGTGGTTCCCGGGGCGGCGGCCGGGGCCGGGGGCTCGGCCCGGGCGGGCTCAACCCCAAGCTGCTCGGGCGCGACAGCCCGTTCCCGTTCGTCTACATCCCGATGGGCATGACCGCCGAGAACGTCGCCGACAAGTACGGGGTGAGCCGGGAGGACATGGACGCGTTCGCCGCCCTGTCGCAGCAGCGGGCGGTGGCGGCGCAGGCGGCCGGCGTGTTCGCCTCGGAGATCACGCCGGTGACCAAGGACGACGGCACGGTCGTCGACGCCGACGACGGGCCCCGGCCCAACACGACGGTCGAGAAGCTGGCCGAGCTGCAGCCGTCGTTCAAGGAGGGCGGCTCGGTCACGGCCGGCAACGCCTGCCCGCTCAACGACGGCGCCGCCGCCGTGCTCGTCACCAGCCGCCGGCGGGCCGACGAGCTGGGGCTCACGCCGCTGGTCCGCATCGTCGCCACCGCGTACTCGGGCAACGACCCCGAGATCATGGGCGTGGCGCCGATCGACGCGGTCCGCAAGGTGCTCGCCGCCACCGGGATGTCGATCGGCGACATCGACGTGGTCGAGCTCAACGAGGCGTTCGCCGCCCAGGTCCTGCCCGTGTGCGAGCACACCGGCATCGACGTCGAGGGCCAGCTCAACCCCCACGGCGGCGCGATCGCGCTGGGCCATCCGTTCGGCATGACCGGCGCCCGCATCATGGGCGCCCTCATCAACGACCTCCAGCGGACCGACGGCCAGTGGGGGCTCGAGACGATGTGCGCCGCGGGCGGCATGGCGATGGCCTGCGTGGTCGAGCGCCTCGGTTCGTGAACGACGACGTCTCGGCGCACGTCAACGCGCTCTTCGCCCTCGACGCCGTCGGCGTCGACACCTTCCGGACCGTGCCCGCCCGGCCCGAGGGCCCCTTCGGGGGCGCCAGGCCGCCGTGGGCCCGCCGGGGGGCGGTCGGCCCGCCGCGGCTGTTCGGCGGCCAGGTGGCGAGCCAGGCGCTGATGGCCGCGGTGTGCACGGTCGACGTCGACCACCAGGTGAACTCGCTGCACGCGTACTTCCTGCGGCCCGGCCGCTACGGCGTGCCGATCGACTACGTGGTCGACCGCATCCGGGACGGGTCGTCGTTCACGACCCGGCGGGTGGTCGCGGTCCAGGGCGGCGACGCCATCCTCAACCTCGACGCGTCGTTCCATCGGGACGAGCCGGGCGAGGAGCACACGCCGCCGTCCCCGGTCGCGGCCGCGGGCGAGCCCGAGGACGCCGAGGACCCGCCCGACCCGCCCTGGGGCCGCGGCCGGCCGGTCGAGGTGCGCCACGTGCGGGGCGCGCCGCCCGGCGTGCGCCGCGTGTGGGTGCGGGTGCCCGGCAAGCTGCCCGACGACCCGGGCCTGCACGCCTGCATGCTGGCGTTCCTGTCGGACATGGGCCCGACCGGGGTGGTCTCGGGCACGCTGGCGACCCCCCGGGGGTCGCGGATGATGGCCAGCCTCGACCACTGCATGTGGTTCCACCACCCGGCCCGCGCCGACGATTGGCTGCTGTACCAGCTGGAGGCGGTCGCCACCGCCCGGGCCCGGGGCGTGGCCCGGGGCACCCTGTGGACCCGGGGCGGCCTCCTGGTCGCGTCCCTGGTCCAGGAGGTGTTGGCCCGCCCTCGCGATGGTCGTGACCGCTGAAACCACCGGGCGCGGGGGTCGGCGCCCCACTAGCGTGACCCCGTGTCGGAAACGCGCAGCCTGACGCGCCACGGCCAGGACAGGAAGGCGGACCTGCTGCACCACGCCGAGCAGTTGTTTGCCCGGCGCGGGTACGAGGACACCCGCATGATCGACATCGCCGACGCGGCGGGCGTCGCCAAGGGCCTGGTCTACTGGTACTTCGAGAACAAGGAGACCCTGTTCTACGAGATCGTCGTCGACATGGGCCGCCGCCTGCGGCGGGCCCAGGGGCAGGCGGTCGAGGGGATCGAGGACCCCTTGGGCCGGCTCTACGTCGGCACGGCCGAGTCGGTCCGGTTCATCGCCGAGCACCACCGGCTGTACGGGCTGATCACCCTCCAGCTCCAGGGCGACCGCCGGCTGCGCGAGACCCAGTTCCAGTCGCGCCGGCTGCTGGCCGACGACGTGACGACGCTGATCGCGGAGGGCCAGGAGCTGGGCCAGATCCGCACCGACGACGACCCCGCGGCGCTCGCCTACACGAACGCCGGGGTCGTCTACTACCACGTGCTGCTCTACGCCGAGGGCCTCCTCGACCCGCGCAAGCGCCGGGACATCGAGCACCTGGCCCACGGCGCCGCCCGCTACGTGGTCCGGGCGGTGGGCGCGGACGCACCCACGATCGACGGGGTCCTGGCCCGCTTCGATCCGGCGATCGCCACGGCCGACCGCATCTGAACGCGCGGCGTCTGGCGTGGCCGTTTGCTCGCGCCTGTCAACCGAAACGGGGGGTCGGGCGTCGTAGGGGCCGTCTGCAACAAGGCAGGCCAGGCACAGGAGGTCGCGGATGCGACGAGTCTTCGCCCTGGCCGTGGCGGTCGTGGTGGCGGTGAGCGGATTCGCTCTTACGTCCCCTGCGGGCGCGGCGGCTCCGTACTGCGGGATCAGGTGGGGGTCCCTGGAGAAGTCGTCCTCGGCGGCCACCCTTGGGGCGATCACCAACGTCCGGGCGGGCCGGCACGACTGCTACGACCGGCTGGTGCTCGACCTGAACGCGCCCAACGCCAGCGCCGGCTACGTGGTGAAGTACGTCTCCCAGGTCACGGAGGACGGCAGCGGCGACCCCGTGCCGCTCGCGGGCGGGGCCTTCCTGCAGGTCACGGTGTTCGCCCCCGACTACGACGTGTTCACCGGTCAGCCGATCTACCAGCCCGCCGACCCCTCGCACCTCGTGAACGTCACCGGGTTCCAGACGTTCCGGCAGGTGGCGCACGCGGGGTCGTTCGAGGCGGTCACGACGATCGGCCTCGGGGTCCGGGCACGCCTGCCGTTCCGGGTGTTCACCCTGGCCGGACCGGGTAACGGATCCCGCCTGGTGATCGACGTCGCCCACTTCTGGTCGTAGCGCGAAGGTGCGGGGTGGCGCTTGACCCACGGTCAAGCGCCACCCCTGAGAAAAAGTTATTCTCCGGAGCATGGCAGTCGAACGCTTCCCGATCGAGGCGGGCCACGTGCTGATGTTCGCCCGCAGCATCGGCGACCCGAATCCGGTCTACTCCGACGCCGGGCACGCGGCGGCGACCGAGGTCGGCGGCATCATCGCCCCGCCGACCTTCGTCCAGGCCAGTGCCCAGTTCGATCCCGACTACGGGCTGCGGCCCCGGATCGGGCGGCCGTGGTTCGGCTCGGGCAGGACGCCCTCGGGCCTCCAGCGGCCCCGCGGCGAGGAGCCGGCGGCCGCCGAGGGCGGCGGCGAGGGCGGCAGTGCGAGCGGCGGCGACGGGGGCGGTGGCGGTGGCGCCCGCCGGGGCGGGGGCGGCGGTGGCGGCACCGGGCTGCACGCCGAGCAGCACTACGAGTACCACCGGCCCCTGCGGGTGGGCGACGTCCTCACCGCCACCAGCACGCCCGGCCGGCGCTGGGAGAAGCAGGGCCGCCGGGCCGGCACGCTGGTGTTCGGCGAGACCGTCACCGAGTACCGCGACCAGAACGGCGAGCTGGTCGTCACCGCCCGCAGCGTGGGCGTCCGCACCGAGCGGGCGGTGCAGTCGTGACCTTGTCCGCCGCCGACCTCAAAGAGGGCATGACGTTCTCCGCCGTCGTGGTCGAGAACCTCACCCGCACCCAGATCGTCCAGTACGCCGGCGCCTCCGGCGACTACAACCCGCTGCACACCGACGAGGTGTTCGCCACCCAGGTCGCCGGCTACCCCAGCGTGTTCGCCCACGGCATGCTGACGATGGGCATGACCGGCCGCATGCTGACCGACCTGGTCGGCGACGGCCGGCTGCTCAGCTTCGGCGGCCGCTTCACGTCCCAGGTGTGGCCGGGCGACGACCTCACCACGACGGCGACCGTCGAGGCCGTCCACGCCGGCGACCAGCCGACCGTCGACCTCGCCGTGAGCACCACCAACCAGGACGGCGCCGAGGTGTTCTCGGGCCACGCCTCGGCCCGGGTGGACGCCTGAGGTGACCCGCACTCCGCTCGACGGGAAGGTCGCGCTGGTCACCGGGGCCAGCCGCGGCATCGGCGAGGCCATCGCCCGGCGCTTCGCCACGGCCGGCGCCGCCGTGGCCGTCTCGGCGCGCACGGTCTCCGAGGGCGACCACCCGCTGCTGCCCGGCAGCAACGCCACCACCGTGCGGGAGATTCTCGACGCCGGGGGCGCTGCCATCGCCGTGGCCGCCGATCTGGCTGTCGCCGAGCAGCGCCAGAGCCTGGTGGCCGAGGTCGAGCGCCAGCTGGGGCCGATCGACGTGCTGGTCAACAACGCCGCGGTCACGTACTTCGAGCCGGTCGAGACGTTCTCCGCCCGCCACTACGACACGATGTTCGCGGTCCAGGTGCGGGCGCCGTTCGAGCTGGCTCAGCTGGTGCTACCGGGGATGGCCGACCGGGGCCGGGGCTGGATCCTGAACATCAGCTCGGGCGCCGGCCGCCACCCCCAGGGGCCGCCCTACCGCCGGGGCATGCGGGGCGGGACCGTCTACGGCATGTGCAAGGCCGCCCTGGAGCGCTTCACGACCGGGCTTGCCGCCGAGGTCCACGCGTCGGGCATCGCCGTCAACGTGCTGTCGCCGAGCGGGCTCGTCGGCACGCCCGGCGTCGAGTTCCACGGCCTCACCCGCGGCGTCCCCGAGGCGATGATCGAGAAGGCCGACGACTTCGCCGAGGTCGCCCTGTGGCTGTGCAGCGGCGACCCCGCCGAGCGCACCGGGCGCATCGCCTACTCCCGCGAGCTGCGGGCCGAGATCGCCGGGGCCGAGAGCGCGTGACCAGCGAGGGCCTCGACGCCGGCCGGGGCGACGAGGTGCGGGCCCGCCTGGTGCGGGCTGCGGCCGAGGTGTTCGCCCGCGAGGGCTACGCGGGCACCAAGATCATGGACATCGTGCGCGAGGCCGGCGTGTCGACCGGCACCGTGTACGGCCGCTTCCGGTCCAAGAACGAGCTGCTGCGGGAGGCGGTGGTCCAGGCGTCCGCCCGGGCCGGGATGCTGCTCAGCGGCGCGCCCAACCTGGCCGAGCTCCTGCGGTGGGGCGCCCGCCAGGTCGACCGGCCGCTGTACACCTTCGAGGCGCTGCGCCTGGAGGCCTACGTCACGGCGCGGCGCGAGGCCGAGGTCGCCGAGGCGCTGCGGGCCGCGTACGAGCGCTGGCGGGAGGGCGTCCAGCCGCTCGTGGCCGACGCCGAGGCCGACGGCACCATCGCGGGGGTCGACCCCGAGGCGGTGCTGTTCCTCTACCGCACGCTGTACCTCGGCCTGCTGCTGCACCGGGCGTCGGGCCTCGACGGCCCCGACCCCGAGGCATGGCGAGCGCTGGTCGACCGCATCGTTGCGTGTCTCGGCCAGCGCGTGGGCGGCCGCCCGCGTCGGGGGACGAGCAGGACGAAACGTAGGGAGCACGAGGGGGACGGCTGATGCCGATGGAGATCGATCTGGGGCCGGAGGCCGAGAAGTTCCGGGACGAGCTGCGCGAATGGCTCGAGGCGAACAGGCCCGACGACATCGACCCCGACGCCGCCGAGCGCGGCCCGGGCGCGGGCCTGGGCGGCCCGGGGGCGTTCGCGCGGCTGCGGGCGTGGACCGACAAGCTGGGCGAGGCCGGCTACCTGTGCGTGACGTGGCCCGAGGAGTACGGCGGCCGGGGCCTGTCCGGCATCGAGGTCGCGGTGATGAACGAGGAGTTCGCCCGGGCCAAGGTGCCGCGGGTGACCCGGGGCATGGGGGAGTGGCTGGTCGGGCCGTCGATCATCGTGCATGGCACCGACGAGCAGAAGGCCAAGTTCCTGCCCCGCATCATCAGCGGCAAGGACCGCTACTGCCAGGGCTTCTCCGAGCCCGACGCCGGGTCCGACCTGGCGAGCCTCAAGACCCGGGGCGTCGTCGACGGCGACGAGATCGTCATCACCGGCCAGAAGGTGTGGACCTCCGGCGCCCAGATGGCGAACATGATGTTCTGCCTGTGCCGGACCGACCCGGAGGCGCCCAAGCACCAGGGCATCTCCTACGTGCTGGTGCCGATGAAGACCACGGACGGCGAGACCAACGGGTTCGAGCTGCGGGGCCTGCGCCAGCTCACCGGCAACAGCGGCTTCACCGAGACCTTCATCACCGAGGCCCGGGCGCCGGTGTTCAACATCATCGGCGGCCTCAACAACGGCTGGCGGGTGACGATGACCACGCTCGGCAACGAGCGCGGCGGCAACGCCACCACCCAGCATGTCCGGTTCCAGCGCCAGTTCTGGCGGCTGGTCGACGAGGCCCGCCGCCTCGGCAAGGCCGACGACCCGATCGTGCGCCAGAAGCTGGCGTGGGCCTACACCAACGCCGAGATCATGCGCTACGCGGGCCTGCGGACGCTGTCCGAGGTGCTCAGCCAGCGCGAGCCCGGGCCGGGGGCGTCGATCAACAAGATGTTCTGGTCCGAGTACGCCCGGGACGTGGGCGAGTGGACCATGAACCTGCGGGGCGCCGAGTCCATGATCCGGCCCGACGGCGATGGCTACGCGCTCGACCGCTGGCAGGCCGACTTCCTCGGCAGCCGGTCCGGCACGATCTGGGGCGGGACCGCCCAGGTCCAGCGCAACATCGTCGGCGAGCGGGTGCTGGGTCTGCCCAAGGAGCCCGGGCACAACGAAGAGGACCGGTAGGTGGCCGACAGTGCGCCCGAGCGGGCGCCGGACTCCGAGCGCGCCAGCGCGCCCGAGCAGGCGC
This sequence comes from uncultured Acidimicrobiales bacterium, assembly GCA_963830865.1. Classification (GTDB taxonomy): domain Bacteria; phylum Actinomycetota; class Acidimicrobiia; order Acidimicrobiales; family VFJN01; genus ZC4RG19. The sequence continues at coordinate 488,962 of CAWHNU010000011.1, forward strand.
CGGACTCCGAGCGCGACGCGCGCCGGGACGCCCTCCGCTCGGGCACGACCGTCGCCTACTGGGCCGCCCGCCAGCCCGACGCTCCCGCCATCGTCGCGGGCGCCGGCGACCGCACGTTCGGCCAGCTCAACGCGGAGGCCAACCGGCTGGCCCGGGCGCTGCGCCGCGGCGGCCTGCGGCCCGGCGACGGCGTGGCGGCCATGGTGTCGAACCGGGCCGAGTACGCCGCGACCTGGCTGGCCGCCCTGCGCACCGGCCTGCGGTTCACGCCGGTCAACTGGCACCTCACCGCGGACGAGACCGCCTACATCGTCGACGACTGCGAGGCCCGGGCGTTCGTGGCCGACGCGCGCTTCGCCGAGGTGGCGGCCGGGGCCGCCGCCGGGGCGCCCGGCGCCACCGTGCGCCTGGCGGTCGGGGGCGAGGTCGACGGCTTCGCGCCCTACGACGAGGCGCTGGCGGCCGAGGACCCCGCCGACCTCGACGATCCGGTGCTCGGCCGGGCGATGCTCTACACCTCGGGCACCACCGGCCGGCCCAAGGGCGTCAACCGCACCGACAACCAGCGCATCTCCCGGCGCGCCATGCCGTTGACCGGCTACGTGCCGGGCGAGTCGCTGCACCTGTGCACCGGCCCGCTGTACCACGCCGCCCCGCTGTCGTTCTCGCTGGCCGGGCCGCTGCTGTCCGGCGTGGGCGTCGTGCTGATGGACGGCTGGTCGGCGCCGGAGACCCTGCGGCTCATCGCCGAGCGCCGCATCACGCACAGCCACATGGTCCCGACGATGTTCCACCGCCTGCTGGCGCTGCCCGACGACGTGCGGGAGGCGGCCGACGTGTCGTCGTTGCGGATGATCATGCACGGCGCGGCACCGTGCCCGGTGGCGGTCAAGCAGGCGATGATCGAGTGGCTGGGGCCGATCCTGCTCGAGTACTACGCCGCCACCGAGGGCGCCGGCACGTTCGTGACCAGCGACGTCTGGCTGACCCGGCCGGGCACGGTGGGCAAGCCCCACGATCCCGACCACGTCCGCATCCTGGGCGAGGGCGGCGACGTGCTCGGCCCCGGCGAGGTCGGGACCATCTACCTGCGGGCGCCCGAGGTCGGCCGGTTCGAGTACTTCAAGGACCCGGACAAGACGGCCGGCAGCTACGAGGGCGACTACTTCACGCTCGGCGACGTCGGCTACCTCGACGAGGACGGCTACCTCTACCTCACCGATCGCAGCGCCAACCTGGTCATCTCGGGCGGGGTCAACATCTACCCGACCGAGGTCGAGCAGGTGCTGTGGCCCCACCCGGCGGTCGCCGACGTGGCGGTCATCGGCGTCCCCGACGACGAGTGGGGCGAGACGGTGGTGGCCGTGGTCCAGCTGCGCGAGGGCCATGAGCCCAGCGACGAGCTGGCCGCCGAGCTGATCGCGTGGAGCCGGGACCGCCTGGCCCACTTCAAGTGCCCCCGGCGGGTCGACTTCGTCGACGACCTGCCCCGCACCGACGCGGGCAAGCTGTACAAGCGCCGCCTGCGCGACGAGTACCGGGCCGCGGCTGCCGCCGCGGCGTCGGGGAAGGACAGACCATGAGCGGAATCTGCGAGGGGCGCGTCGCCATCGTCACCGGTGCGGGCCGGGGCATCGGCCGGGGCCACGCGCTGGAGCTGGCGCGCCAGGGCGCCCACGTCGTCGTCAACGACCTGGGCGGCTCGGTGTCGGGCACCGGGGCCGACGAGGGCCCGGCCGCGACCGTGGTCGCGGAGATCGAGGCGGCCGGCGGCGTGGCCGTGGCCAACACCGACGACGTGGCGTCCTGGGACGGCGCCAAGCGCCTGGTCGATCAGGCGGTCGACGTGTTCGGCCGGCTCGACGTTTTGGTCAACAACGCCGGCATCCTGCGGGACAGGATGCTGTTCAACATGAGCGAGGAGGAGTGGGACGCGGTGATCCGCGTCCACCTCAAGGGCACGTTCGCCCCGATGCGTCACGCCGCCGCCTACTGGCGCGAGCGGGACAAGGCGGGCGACACCCACGACGCCCGCGTCATCAACACCTCATCGACCTCGGGCCTGTTCGCCAACCCGGGCCAGAGCAACTACGGGGCGGCCAAGTCGGGCATCGCCAGCATGTCGATCATCGCCGCCAAGGAGCTGGGCCGGCACGGGGTCACCGTCAACGCCATCGCGCCCGGCGCCCGCACCCGCATGACCGAGAACCTCGGCGGCATGGCCGGCCGCCCGGCGCCGGCGGAGGGCGAGTGGGATCCCCGGGCCGCCGACAACATCGCCCCGCTGGTGACGTGGCTGGCCAGCCCCGAGTCGGCCGGCATCACCGGGCAGGTGTTCCTCGTGGGCGGCGGCCGCATCAACGTCGCCGAAGGCTGGCGGCGGGGTCCCGGGGTCGACAACGGGGCCCGCTGGGACCCCGCGGAGCTGGGAAAGGTGGTGCCGGACCTGGTGAGCCCGACGTCCCCGGCCTCCCCATGACCGCCCCGACGGCTCCCCCGTCGCGGGGCGGGTGGGTGCGGCGCACGTGGCCGTACCTCCGCCGCCACACCAAGGATCTCGTGGTCGTCTTCGGCGCCGCGCTCGCCGGCACCGCGGTCACGGCGGTGCTGCCGCTGCTCATCCGGGCGGTCGTCGACGACGCCATCGTCCCCCACACGGTCGGCAAGCCGGCGGCCGACCTGGCGCCGCTGCTGGTGGCGATGCTCGCGCTCGGGTTCGTGCGCTTCGGCCTGTCGTTCGCCCGCCGGTTCGGCGCGGGTCGGCTCGGCATCGACGTCGAGTACGACATGCGCAACGACATCTACGACCACCTGCACCGGCTGGACTTCGCCCGCCACGACGAGATGCAGAGCGGCCAGCTGGTGTCGCGGGCCAACAGCGACGTGCGGGTGGTGCAGACGCTGCTCGGCTTCATGCCGTTCATGAGCGCCAACATCGTCCTGTTCTTCCTGTCGCTCACGCTGATGATCCGGCTGTCGCCGGTGCTGACGCTGGTGGCGCTGGTCACGGTGCCGACGCTGATGATCATGTCGCTCCAGCTGCGCAAGGTCGTCTACCCGTCCAGCTGGGACGCCCAGCAGAGGGCCGCCGAGCTGGCGACCGTGGTGGACGAGGCGACGACCGGCGTGCGGGTGGTCAAGGGCTTCGGCCAGGAGGGCCGGGAGCTGCGCAAGCTCACCGACTCGGCGGTCCGGCTGTTCGGCGCCCGCATGCGCAACGCCCGCATCTCGGCCAAGCGCCAGGCGATCATGCAGCTGGTCCCGACGCTGGCCCAGGTGGCGGTGCTGGCGCTCGGCGGCTGGCTGGCGATGGAGGGCAACATCACCCTCGGCACGCTGCTGGCGTTCCAGACCTACCTGCTCCAGCTGGTGGCGCCGGTGCGCCAGGTGGCGGGGATGCTGGTGGTGGCGTCGACGGCGCGGGCCGCGGCCGAGCGGATCTTCGAGCTGCTCGACTCGACATCCGACGTGGTCGAGCGGCCCGACGCCCAGCCGCTGGACGCCGCGCGGGGCGAGGTCGTCTTCGACGACGTCAGCTTCGGCTACCTGCGGTCCGAGCCGGTGCTCGACCACTTCAGCCTGCGGGTGGCGCCGGGCGAGGTCGTGGCGCTGGTGGGCGCGTCGGGGTCGGGCAAGTCGACCGTGTCGCTGCTGCTGCCCCGGTTCTACGACGTGCAGACCGGTTCGATCACGATCGACGGGGTCGACGTGCGCGATCTCCAGATGGAGTCGCTGCGCCGCCAGTTGGGCGTGGTGTTCGAGGAGAGCTTCCTGTTCTCCGACACGATCCGGGCCAACCTCAGCTACGGCAGACCCGACGCCTCCGACGAGCAGATCGAGCGGGCGGCCCGCTGGGCCCGGGCCGACGGGTTCATCCGGGCGCTGCCCGAGGGCTACGACACGGTCGTCGGGGAGCGGGGCCTCACGCTGTCGGGCGGCCAGCGCCAGCGGATCGCCCTCGCCCGGGCACTCCTGACCGATCCCCGGGTTCTGCTGCTCGACGACGCGACGTCGTCGATCGACGTGCGCACCGAGGAGGAGATCCACGACACCCTCCGGGAGGTCATGACCGGCCGCACGACGATCCTCGTGGCCCACCGCCGCTCGACGCTCAACCTGGCCGACCGGATCGTCGTGATCGAGGGCGGCAAGGTGGCCGACGCCGGCACCCACGACGAGCTGATGGCGCGGTCCCGGATCTACCGCCTGCTGGTCGGCGGCGGCGAGGACGACCTCGACCTCGTGACCGAGGACGAGGTGGCGGCGACCGTCGGCGTCGGCGCCGCCGCACGCGCCGGCAACGGCGGCGGCAACGGGCACGAGGAGCGCAACGCCGAGGGCATCACGCCGTCCGCGTGGCGGGCGCGCGACGACGCCGACCTGGAGATCGGCACCAGCCAGCGCCAGAGCTACCTGGCCGCCCGCCAGGCCGCCGTGGGCGGCGGCGGGGGCGGCGGGGGGATGGGGTTCGCGGGCGCCGGCGGCGGCATGGGCGGCGCCCGCATGGGCATGGGCATGGCGGCCGGTGCGGCCGTGTGGGGCCGCATGGGCGACCCGCCGACCCCGGAGCTGCTGGCCGCGATCGAGGCGCTGCCGCCGATCGTCGACACCCCCGACGTCGACGAGGCCGAGGCCGCGCAGCCGGCACCGGGGCTCACCTTCCGCCAGCTGCTGCGGCCCCAGCGCCGCCGGCTCGGGTTCGACGCCGTGGTCGTCGGGACCAACGCGCTCGGCACGCTGGCCGGCCCCTACCTGGTCAGCGTGGGCGTCGAGAAGGGCATCCGGGGCGACAACCTGGGCTGGCTGATGGCGGCCGCCGGCATGTTCCTGGTCGCCGCGGTGGTGGTGAGCATCCTGAGCCTGATCGACGGCATCGTGTCGAGCCGCATCGGCCAGGAGCTGCTGCTCAGCCTGCGGATCCGCGTGTTCGCGCACCTCCAGCGGCTCGGCCTCGACTACTACGACCGCGAGATGACGGGCCGGATCCTGACGCGCATGACGTCCGACCTGGAGGCCATGCAGCAGCTCCTCCAGTCCGGGTTCATCGACGCCATGGTCCAGCTGCTGACCTTCGCCGGCGCCATCGTGATCCTGGCGTCGATGAACGCCCAGCTGTCGCTGGTCGTGCTGGCGATCGTCCCGCCGCTGATCATCGCGACCGTCGTGTTCCGGCGCCGCAGCGCCCGGGCCTACGGCGAGGTGCGCGACCGCATCGCCGCGGTCAACGCCAACCTGGCCGAGAGCGTGTCGGGCATCCGGGTGGCCCAGGCGTTCGCCCGCGAGCGCCGCAACATGGAGGGCTTCCGGGAGGTCGCCGGCCGGCACCGGGCCGCCCGCATCGACTCGACGCTGCTGTCGTCGACCTACTTCCCGTTCGTGGAGCTGCTGTCCAACGTCGCCACCACCCTGGTGTTGTGGGTGGGCGCGTCGATGGTGGAGAACGGCACGCTGAACGTCGGCGCCCTGTTCGCGTTCGTGCTCTACCTGACCGCGGTGTTCGCCCCGATCCAGCAGCTGTCGCAGGTGTTCGACACCTACCAGCAGGGCCGGGTGGCGATGGACCGCATCAAGGAGCTGCTGGCGGTGCCCGTGTCGGTGCGCCAGTCGGAGCACCCGATCGACCCGGGCCGCCTGCACGGCGAGGTCGACTTCGAGGACGTGACGTTCACCTACGCCGGCCAGCCCGACCCGGCGCTGGTCGACGTCGTGCTGGGGATCGCGCCGGGCGAGACGGTGGCGTTCGTCGGCGAGACGGGGGCGGGCAAGTCGACGCTGGTCAAGCTGGCCGCCCGGCTCTACGACCCGTCGGCCGGCGAGGTCGACGTCGACGACCTGCCGCTCACGGAGGTGGACCTCCCCAAGTTCCGGGGCCAGCTGGGCTTCGTGCCCCAGGAGGCGTTCCTGTTCACGGGCAACGTGCGCGACAACATCGCCTACGCCCGCCCCGACGCGACGGATGCCCAGGTCGAGGCGGCGGCCCGGGCGGTGGGCGCCCACGACTTCATCGCCCGGCTGCCGTCGGGCTACCTCCAGCCGGTGGTCGAGCGGGGCCGATCCCTGTCGGCGGGCCAACGCCAGCTCATCGCCCTGGCGAGGGCCCAGCTGGTCGAGCCGGCGATCCTGATCCTGGACGAGGCGACGGCCAACCTCGACCTCCAGACCGAATCCCAGGTGGTCCGGGCCATGGCCCGGGTCAGCGAGGGCCGCACCACCCTGCTGATCGCCCACCGCCTCCAGTCGGCGGCGAGGGCCGACCGCATCGTGATGCTGGACCAGGGCCGGGTGGCCGAGGTCGGCCCCCACGACGAGCTGATCGCCGCCGGTGGCGAGTACGCGTCGCTGTGGGCGAGCTACCTCGGCGGCCACGCCGAGCCGCAGCCCCAGCCGTAGGCGGCCGGCCTTCGGCCGGCACGCGTTTTCTACGCGGAAGTGGTCGCTATAGCGACCACTTCCGCGTAGAAAACGCTTCTGGCGCTAGAGGCGGAGGGTGCCGTCCGGGCCCAGCTTGACCCGGCGGCCGATCTGCTCGGCGCCCGAGCGCAGCTCGGCGACCGTGTCCGCGTCCTCGCTGAACGCCCAGGCCCGGCGGCCGTCGTCGAGGAGGCACGCCGCCAGCGCCCGCTCGGGGTCGCCGGCCCGGTCGTGGCTCACCACCCACGACTCGATCGTGACCGTGCCGGCCGAGTCGTCGACCTGCTCGCAGAGCTCGCGGCCCGGGATCTCGTCCACCGCCTGCTGGACGTCGGCCCAGCGGAACCCGCCCGCCGGCGGGGGTTCCGTCGAGTACAGGCCGAGCGCGTGCTTGGTCACGTAGCCGCCGTTGGCCGTGACCAGGCCCAACGCGCCCGGGTCGGCCCGCAGGACCCCCACCATCGTGGCGATCGCGTGGGTCACGTAGTTGTTCCACGGGCCGCCGGCGAACGACAGGCCGCCGGTGACCGTCAGGGGCCGATCGAGGCCCAGGCCGATCTCCGCCGCCCCGACCTGGACCGCGGAGGGGAAGCACGAGTACAGGTCGGCGTGGGCCACGTCGTCGACGCCGACCCCGGCCAGCGACCACAGCTCGCGGGCGGCCAGGCGGATGGCGGCCGACGAGCGCAGGTCCGGGCGATGCGACACCGCGTAGCTGTCGTGCGCCTGGGTCCCGGCCCACGGGAACACCCAGCGGTCGCGCGGGCACGCCCAGGGCCTCCGCCCGCTCGGCCGAGCACAGGATCAGGCCCGCGGCCTGCTCGACCGCGTTGTTGGCGTTCATCACCTTCGTGTACGGCCAGCACACCCAGCGGTTGTCCGGGGACGGGGTGCGGATCTGCTCCGCCGTCATCGGCGTCTGGATCCAGGCGTGGGGATTGCCCGCGGCGACCGCCGAGAACCCCTCCCACAGCTCGCTCACCGGGACCAGGTGCTCCTCCACCGTCCGCCCCGCCGCAGCCCGCAGGGCCTGCTCGAACATTGGGTAGACCTGCGTCGGCATGTAGATGTGGCGGGCCATCTCGGCCGGGTGGTTGAGGTTGGCCTGGCGCGACGTCAGGCGGGCCTCGGGCACCGACTCGTCCCCCGCCGACCAGCCGAGCGCCGCGAAGCCGTCGCGGCCGACCGACGTGCGGGTGCGCCAGGCCTCGGCGCCGCAGATCAGCACCGTGTCGGCGTCACCGGCGGCGATGTCGAGGCACGCCCGGCTGACGAGGGCCTGGGGTTCGTTGCCCCCGATCGGCGAGAGCGCCTCGTCGCGGGGCCCCGCGCCCAGACGGGACGCGACCGCCCGGGCGGCGTTGCGGTAGCGCAGCGTGAAGCAGGCCAGCACCCGCACCGCGTCCGCTCCGGCCAGCGGATCGCGCGCCGCGCCGCTGTCGGTCGCCGCGCGGCGCAGCGCTTCGGCCATCATGTCCGCCGGCTCGGCCGGCTCCTCGCCCCGGTCGACCCGGTTCGACCACTGGCCGACGCCGATGATGACGGGGGTGCGGGGATCGAGAGCCATGAGGTCATTCTTGCCAGGCCCCACCTACACTCACGCAATCGAGATCCTGCTGGTCTGTACCGCCAACCAGTGCCGATCCCCGATGGCCGAGGGCCTGCTGCGACGATCGCTGGCCCGGGCGGGCGTCGTCGCGATGGTCCAGTCGGCCGGGCTGATGCCCGGCGGTGCCGGCGCGACCCCGGACGCCGTCGCCACGATGGCCGACCGGGACGTCGACATCGCCGGCCACGCCAGCCGCAGGATCGACGACGACATGGTGCGCGACGCCGACCTGATCGTCGGCATGGCCCGCCTGCACGTCCGCGAGGCCTGTGCCACCCATCGGGCACCGCTCAACCGCACGTTCACGCTCAAGGAGCTGGTCCGCCGGGGCGAGGAGATCGCGCCCCGGGCCGCGGGCGAGCCCCTGGCCGCGTGGCTGGCCCGGGCCGGCGCCGGCCGGCGGCCCGGCGACCTGCTGGGTGCGGCCGACGCGGACGACGTCGCCGACCCGGTGGGCCGGCCCCGGACGGTCTACGAGGCCACGGCGGACGAGCTCGAGGGCCTGCTCGACCGGCTCGCCGCCCTGCTCAGGGGCGGTGACGGCGACGTCACCTACGCGTATCCGGCGCAGGGCGAACGGGAGACATAGACGTGCGCGTCGCCATCGGATCCGACCACGCGGGCTTCGTGCTCAAGGCCCACCTGTCCGAGACCCTCCGGTCGCTCGGCCACGACGTCGTCGACGTCGGCACCGACCGCGACGACGTGCCGGTCGACTACCCGCCGATCTGTGCCGACGTGGGGCGGGCGGTCGCCATGGGCGAGGTCGACCGGGGGATCGTGCTCGGCGGGTCCGGCCAGGGCGAACAGATCGCGGCCAACAAGGTGCGCGGGGTGCGCGCCGCCCTGTGCAACGATCTGTACACGGCACGCATGTCACGCGAGCACAACGACGCCAACGTCCTGTCCATCGGGGCCCGCATCGTCGCCGCGCCGCTCGCCGACGAGATCATGACCCTGTGGCTGACCACGCCCTTCGAGGGAGGTCGCCACGAGCGCCGCATCGCCCTCATCCACGAGATCGAGAACCGTTAGGACCGCCATGGCCTGGCCCACCTCCCCCGACGACGAGCTGTTCCGCCTCATCGACCGCGAGGTCGAGCGCCAGAACACCACCCTTCAGCTGATCGCCAGCGAGAACTTCACCTCGCCGGCCGTGCTCCGGGCCACCGGCTCGGTGCTCACCAACAAGTACAGCGAGGGCTACCCCGGCAAGCGCTACTACGGCGGCAACGAGGTCATCGACGAGGTCGAGGACCTCGCCCGGGCCCGGGCCCGCGACCTGTTCGGGGCGGAGTGGGCCAACGTCCAGCCCCACTCGGGGGCCAACGCCAACATGGCCGCCTACTTCGCCCTGCTGGAGCCGGGGGACACCGTGCTAGGCATGCGCCTCGACCAGGGCGGACACCTCACGCACGGCTCACCGGTCAACGCCAGCGGCCGGCTCTACCACTTCGTGTCGTACGGCGTGACCGAGAGCGACGAACGCATCGACATGGACCAGGTCCGGGACCTGGCCCTCGAACACAGGCCCAAGCTGATCGTGGCCGGCGCCACCGCCTATTCCCGCCGCATCGACGCCGAGCCGTTCCGGGCCGTCGCCGACGAGGTGGGCGCGGTGTTCATGTTCGACGCCGCCCACATCGCCGGGCTGATCGCCGGCGGCGCCCACCCCAACCCGGTCGAGCACGCCCACGTCGTGACGTTCACGACCCACAAGACGCTGCGCGGTCCCCGGGGCGGTTGCATCGTCGGCGAGGCCGAGATCGGGGCGCGGATCGACCGCTCGGTGTTCCCCGGGCTCCAGGGCGGCCCGCTCGACCACGTCATCGCGGCCAAGGCGGTGGCGTTCCACGAGGCGGCCCAGCCCGAGTTCGCCGGCTATGCCCGCCAGATCGTCGCCAACGCCGTCGCCCTGGCCGAGGGCCTGGCCGCCGCCGGCTTCCGCCTGGTGTCGGGCGGCACCGAGAACCACCTCATGCTGGTCGACCTGCGCAGCTTCGACCCCGACCTGTCGGGCAAGAAGGCCCGCCTGGCGCTCGACCGGGCCGGCATCAGCCTCAACGAGAACACCGTGCCCGACGATCCCCGGCCGCCCTACATCACGAGCGGCCTGCGCATCGGCACCCCGGCCGTCACCACCCAGGGCCTGCGGGAGGCCGAGATGGCGACGGTGGCCGAGCTGATCCACCGTGCGCTCGTCGGCCGGGAGGACGAGACCGAGGTGGCGGCCGTCCGGGACGAGGTCGTCGCCCTCTGCTCGAAGTTCGCCCCGTACCCGGGGTGAGCGGGCCCAGCGGGGAGCGCCGGCGGTGATCGGCTACATCGCCGTCATCGGCTCGGCCTTCGTCGTCTCGTTCTCGTCGATGCCGCTGCTGCGGCGGCTGTCGTTCCGCTGGGGCGTGGTCCAGGTTCCCGACGCCCGGCGCGACCACCCCCGCCCGACCGCCCTGCTCGGCGGGGCCGGGATCGTGGCCGCGGTGCTGGTCGGCATCCTGGTGGCCTGGCTGAGCGGCGAGTTCACCGCCGCCTTCCGCACGGTCGCCCCGTCGATCGGCATCGTGCTCGCGCTCCTCACCATGTACGTGGTCGGCCAGCTCGACGACGTCATCGACGTGTCGGCCCCGGCCAAGACCGCGGGCTCGGTGCTGGCCGGCAGCATCCTGGCGATCTCCGGCGTGTCGATCCTGTTCTTCCGCATCCCGTTCGTGGGGCTCGTGGCCCTCCCGCCCGACCTGGCCACGCTGATCACCGTGCTGTGGGTGTACGGCATGGCCCAGGCGGTGAACTTCATCGACGGCCTCGACGGCCTGGCCGCGGGCGTGGTGTGCATCGCCGCGGGCGCGATCCTCATGTTCGCCGAGTTCCTCGACAACAGGGGCTCGATCATCAGCGACGACAACATCGGCGCCCTGGTCGCGGCGTGCGTCGTGGGCGCGTGCCTCGGCTACCTGCCGTGGAACTTCCACCCCGCCAAGATCTTCATGGGAGACGCCGGGGCGCTCAGCCTCGGCCTGCTGATGGCCGTGTCGACGATCGCCATCGGCGGCAGCACCGACGCCGGGTTCCCCGGGCAGACGTTCTTCTTCTTCGCCCCGCTGTTCCTCCCGCTGGTGATCCTCGGAGTGCCGATCATCGACGCCGCGTGGGCGATCATCCGCCGGGCCAAGGGCCGCACGGGGATCACGATCGCCGACAAGGGCCACCTCCACCACCGGATCGTGCGGCTCGGCCACGGTCAGCGCCGAGCGGTGGTGATCCTGTGGACCTGGACCGCGCTGCTGTCGCTGGCGGTGCTGGTGCCGGTGTACACGGGCGACGGCTACTCGTTCGCCCCGGTCGCCCTCGCCGCGCTGGCGCTGCTGCTCTACACGCTGTTCGCGCCGGGCTGGGAGGCGCGGCGCAACAACGGCAACGGCGACGGCGACGGCGAGGTCACCGGCAACGGCGAGGTGACCGGCCCGGCGGACGTCAGAAGCCCGACGGCTCTGGATCCGGGGTCAGGGCGCCTGCCAGGGCGAGCAGCAACCCGATCGCCAGGATTATCCCGCCCGCCAACATGAGCGTCCTCGCCTGATCCTTCTTGGCGGGGTCCTGCATGCCCACGAGGCCGACGATCAGCGGGACGAGCCCCGCACTGCAGAACACACCCAGCAGGATCATCGTGGTCATGAAGCCGCCGGTCCATCGCGCCCCCTGCGCACCCGTGCCGCCCGGGTGAGCGCCCGACTGCCCCCAGTACGTCGGCGCCGTGGGCTGCGGCTGCGCGTACGCTGGGCTGGGTGTACTGGGGCGGCGCGTAGGTCGGGGTCGGGCTGACCGGCGGCGGGTACGTGGGCGAGGGCGTCGGCGGGCGCGACCGGCGGCGGCTCGGCGGCCGGGGCCTCCTTCGCCGGGGACGCGTCCTGCGCCACGTCCTGGACCGCCTCCTGCGCCTTGGCGCCGGCCGCCGCGGCCGCGGGCGCGCGGCCGGCGTCCTCCTTGAGCAGGGCGTCGATCCGGTCCCGGACCTCGCCCATCACGTCGACCCGAGAGCGCAGCCGCCACAGCACCGAGGCCACGTCCCGCCGGTGGCCGTGGACACGCAGCTCGTGGCCGAGCACGTCCACGAGCTCCAGCTGGGACGATCGGGTCATCTCGGTCGGGTCGTCGATGCGCTGCTTGGCCTGGGCCACCGGGTCGGGCGGGATCTCCGGGTACAGCGGCATCGGGTCCGGCAGCGGCGTGTGGGTCGGCATCGTGTTGAGCGCGCTGTTGAGCGCGAACACGGAGTCCTTGTCGGCCGAGCGGTAGTCGACGAACTGCGCCTCGGCCAGCGTGCGGGGCAGCAGCGCCGGCGACACGGTCTCCAGCTGGACCGGCAGCAGCGGCCGGGCGGTCGCCACCGCGTAGTCGAGCTCGGCGACGCACGGCCGCGAGTCGATGGCGGGCTCGGTCATGGCGAAGACGTAGATGTCGCAGCCGGCGATGCGCCGGAGGATCTCGTCCCACCAGTGCTGCCCGCCCCTGATCTCGGCGTCGTACCACACGTCGTGGCCGAGCCGGCCGAGATCCGCCGTCAGCGCCTCGACCTCGCCCCGGTTCTCCCGCGCGTAGGTGATGAAGATCCGCGCCATCCGTCGCCCCCTTGCCGCCTTGGACCGTGCCGCGTACAACCTGCTCTACCTAGAGTACTGAACCCACCTCGCGGATACACGAGGTTGGGAGCCGGCGCGTCGCGTTCGGTAGGGTTCGCCCCCGCGTCAAACAAGTGAATTTGGCGCGTCGCGAACAATCCTGTAGATTGCGAAAGAATTCACAAGGGTCCATCGCGAACGCGGGGAGTGGCCTGGTCGTGTCGGGAGCACGGGTGTTCGATTCCTCAACGAAGAGGGAGCTGAGTCGAGGGTTCGGGGACGCCCTGTCGACCGCGTTCGAGCTGGCGGTGACGCCCGCCATCGTGGCCTTCCTCGGCTGGCGGCTCGACCTGTGGCTCGGCACCACGCCCGCGTTCTTCATCGGGCTGTTCGCCTTCACGATGGCCTACGAGATCTGGAAGCTGTTCCGCCGCTACGACGCCCGCATGACGTCCGAGGCGGCGAGCATCCCGGGCATGCGCCGCCCGGCCGGCCCGGCCGACGACGGGGAGGCGGGGCGATGAAGCCCACGGCAGCCGATCTCAGCGCGCCAGTACCTGACGGGCCGCCGGTCGAGCGCGAGCTGGCGCTCGACATGGCCCGCCGGGGCCTGTGGGTCGCCCCGGCGATCGTGCTCGCCTCGCTGGTGATCTGGGGCGGCGACGGCGCCTGGTCGGCCCTGATCGCGGTCGCCGTCGTGCTCGTGAACCTGGTCCTGGCCGCCGTCTCGCTGTCGTGGGCGGCCCGCCGCTCGCTCACGCTGCTCATGGCCGTCGCCTTCGCCGGCTTCGCCGTGCGCATGGGCCTGGTCACGGCGGTGCTGCTGCTGGTCAAGGACCGGCCCTGGATCGACCTGGTCGCCCTCGGGGTGACCATCCTCGTCACCCATCTCGGGCTCCTGTTCTGGGAGCTGCGCTACGTGTCCGCATCCCTCGCCTACCCGGCGCTCAAGCCGGGGCACAAGGAGGCCGTGCAGCCGTGATCCTCGGTTTGGAGTTCCCGCCGATCAGCCATGTCGTCGAGTGGGGCCCGATCGTCGATGCCGGGCCGTTCTCGATCAACAAGGTCGTCCTCCTGCTGTTCGTGTCGGTGGTGATCGTGGCGACGATCTTCCTCATGGCCGGGCGCAAGAAGGCCGCGGTGCCGACCGGCACGCAGAACGTGGGCGAGACCGCCATCGAGTTCATCGACGAGCAGATCGTGCTGCAGACGATGGGCCCCGACGGGCTGCGGTTCACGCCGTTCCTGCTGACGCTGTTCACCTTCATCCTCGCCTGCAACATCTGGGGGCTGATCCCCGGAGCGCAGATGCCGGTGACCGCCCGCATCGGCCTGCCGATCTTCATGGCGCTGCTGGTGTACGTCATCTACAACGTCGTCGGCATCGTGCGGAACGGCCCGATCGGCTACCTCAAGTCGGTCATGTTCATCCCCGGCGTGCCGTGGCCGATGTACATCCTGCTGACGCCGATCGAGCTGATCACGCGGTTCATCACCCAGCCGCTCAGCATGGCGGTCCGGCTCTTCGCCAACATGCTCGCCGGCCACCTGCTGCTGGTCAGCTTCGCCGTCATCACCCAGGCGGTGTTCGAGGCGACGATCGTCGGCGCCGCCCTGCCCTTCGCCCTGCTGGTGTTCCTGATGCTGTTCGAGGTCCTCGTCAGCTTCCTGCAGGCCTACATCTTCACGATCCTGGCGGCCGTGTACATCGACGCCGCCATGCACCCCGCGCACTGAGCACAAACCAAGGAGACACAACCGTGCTGTATGTACTCGCTCAGCAGGCCGCAGGCGAGCTGGAATCGGGCCTCACAGCCATCGGCCGTGGCATCGTCTACGGCGGCGCCGCCATCGGCCCGGGCATCGGTATCGGCCTCGTCGTCGGCAACGCCATCACGGCCATGGCCCGTCAGCCCGAGGCTGCGGGCATGGTCCGGACGACCATGTTCCTGGGCATCGCCTTCACCGAGGCGCTGGCACTGTTCGGCTTCGTGCTGGCCTTCATCATCTCGGGCTGAGGAGGCTCCCCCGTGCGCATCCGCACACTGATCGCAGCCCTGGCCCTCGCCCTCGGCGGCCTGATCGCCTTCGCGCCCGCGGCCCACGCTGCGGTCGCCCAGGAGGACGAGCTGTCGCCCGAGACCGAGGAGTGCATCGAGCAGGCCGAGGCGAAGAACGACCCCGACGCCTGCCAGGAGGCGCCGAGCCTCATCGCGCCGGCGCTCGACGAGCTCGTCTGGGGCGCGCTCGGGTTCGTGGTCCTGTTCTTCATCCTGCGCAAGTTCGCCTACCCGGCGATCCGGGAGGGGATGCAGGCCCGCACCGAGCGCATCCGCAACGACCTCGAGTCGGCCGACGCCGCCAAGGCCGAGGCCCAGACGGTGCTCGACGACTACAAGGCGCAGCTGGCCGACGCCCGCAGCGAGGCCGGCCGCATCATCGAGGAGGCCCGCCAGGCCGCCGACGCGCTCAAGCGCGACCACGAGTCCCGGCTCCAGACCGAGCTCGCCGAGCTGCGGGCCCGGGCGGTCGCCGACATCGACTCGGCCAAGGCCCAGGCCGTGGCCGACCTGCGCGGCGAGGTCGCCGCGCTGGCCATCGGTGCCGCCGAGACGGTCGTGCAGCGCAGCCTCGACTCCGAGACCCAGACCCAGCTGGTCGAGGACTACATCAACCAGGTGGCCGCGCAGCGCGCGTGAGGGGATGACGATGGCAGACGACCGCATCCTGGCCTACGCCGAGGCCCTGTTCCAGGTGGCCCGGGCCGAGGGCACCCTCGGCGAGGTGGAGGACGAGCTGTTCCGCTTCAGCCAGACCCTGTCGGGGTCCGACGAGCTGCGGGGCGCGCTCACCGACGCCGGCATCCCGGTGGCCCGGCGCCAGCAGGTCATCGAGGACCTGCTCGACGGCAAGGCGTCGGGCACCACCGTGGCGCTCGTGTCGCTGGTGGTCGGCACCGGGCGCGCCCGCGACCTGCCGGCGATCATCCACCAGCTGGTCGAGATGAGCGCGGCCGAGGCCAACAAGGCGGTCGCCGAGGTCCGCTCGGCCGTGCCCCTCACCGACGACCAGCGCGAGCGGCTGGCCAAGGCGCTTGCGTCCGCTACCGGCCGCCAGGTCGAGGTCAAGGTCGTGGTCGACCCGTCCGTGCTCGGCGGCGTCGTCACCCAGGTGGGCGACACCGTCATCGACGGCTCGGTCCGCACGCGGCTCGACCGCCTCCGCAACGCCCTCTAGCCCCGAACGACGACGACGAGGACACTGACGATGGCAGAGCTGACCATCAACACCGCCGACATCGCGGCCGCGCTCCGCAAGAACCTGGAGGACTTCGAGCCCACGCTCGAGACCGCCCAGGTCGGGCGGGTCGTCGAGGTCGGCGACGGCATCGCCACCGTGTCGGGCCTGCCGGGCGCGGCGTACAACGAGCTGCTGGAGTTCGCCAGCGGCGACGTCGGCTTGGCGCTGAACCTCGACGAGGAGTCGATCGGCGCCGTGGTGCTCGGCGAGGCAGCCGACGTCACGGAGGGCCAGGCGGTCAAGGCCACCGGGCGCATCCTGTCGGTGCCGGTGGGCGACGGGCTGCTCGGCCGGGTCGTCGACGCCCTCGGCACGCCGATCGACGACCGGGGCCCGCTGACCGGCGTCCAAGACCGGCGCATGGAGGTCCAGGCGCCCGGGATCATAGGCCGCCAGCCCGTGCACGAGCCGCTCCAGACCGGCATCAAGGCCATCGACTCGATGACCCCGATCGGCCGGGGCCAGCGTGAACTGATCATCGGCGACCGCAAGACCGGCAAGACGACGGTCGCGATCGACACGATCATCAACCAGCGCGGCCTGGGCGTGAAGTGCATCTACGTCGCCATCGGCCAGAAGGAGTCGACGGTGAAGAACACCGTCGCCACGCTGGAGGAGCACGGCGCCCTCGACTTCACGGTCGTCGTGGTGGCCGGGGCGTCCGACCCTGCGCCGTTCAAGTACCTGGCCCCCTACGCCGGCTGCGCCATGGGCCAGCACTGGATGGAGAACGGCGAGCACGCCCTCGTCGTCTACGACGACCTGTCCAAGCAGGCCGAGGCCTACCGCCAGATCTCGCTGCTGCTGCGGCGCCCGCCAGGCCGCGAGGCCTACCCCGGCGACGTGTTCTACCTGCACAGCCGCCTGCTGGAGCGGGCGGCCAAGCTGTCCGAGGCCAACGGCGGCGGCTCGCTGACCGCCCTGCCGGTCATCGAGACCAAGGCCGGCGACATCTCGGCCTACATCCCGACCAACGTGATCTCGATCACCGACGGCCAGATCTACCTGCAGGACGACCTGTTCAAGTCCGGCGTCCGGCCCGCGTTCGACACCGGCCTGTCGGTGTCCCGGGTGGGCGGCGCCGCCCAGATCAAGGCCATGAAGAAGGCGGTCGGCTCGCTCAAGGGCGACCTCTCGCAGTTCCGCGAGCTGGAGGCGTTCGCCGCCTTCGGCTCCGAGCTCGACCGGGTGTCCCAGGCCCAGCTCGACCGCGGCTACCGGCTGGTCGAGCTGCTCAAGCAGTCGCTGAACAGCCCGCTGCCGGTCGACGAGCAGGTCCTCGTCCTCTACGCCGCCACGCACGGGCACCTCGACGGCGTGCCGGTCAGCGAGGTGCGGCGCTACGAGGCCGAGCTGATCGAGTGGTTCCGGGCCCGCCACGGCGACATCCTCGACGCCATCCGCTCGAAGGGCGACATCCCCGACGAGGAGGCGTTCGGGGCGGGAATCAAGGCCTTCGACGAGCAGTTCTCGTGGGAGCACGCGGACGAGGGCGAGGCGCCGGGTGTGGACCGCCCGGCCGACGGCGACACGCCGAAGGACGTCTGAGCCATGGCTGGCGGCAAGGAACGGGCGCTGCGCCGGCGGATCCGCTCGGTGCAGTCGACCAAGAAGATCACCAAGGCGATGGAGCTCATCGCCGCCAGCCGCATCCTGAAGGCCCAGCAGCGCGTCGCCGCCGCCCGCCCCTACAGCGAGCGGATCACCGAGGTCATTCGCAACCTGGCCGCCGCCGGGGCCGGCGGCGGGTCGCCGCTGCTCGAGGAGCGCGACGAGATCCGCACGGTCGCCTACGTCGTCGTCGCCGCCGACCGGGGCCTGTGCGGTGCCTACAACAGCTCGGTCATCCGGGCCGCCGAGCGCTCGATGCAGCGCCAGCGGGAGCGGGGGCGCCAGACGGCCCTGATCACGATCGGGCGCAAGGCCGAGGGCTACTTCAAGTTCCGGGGCTGGCACATCGACCGCAGCTTCGTGAACATGTCCGACACGCCGACCTACGAGAACGCCCGGGAGGTCGCCCAGCACATCGTCGACGGCTTCACGGAGGGCCGCTACGACCTGGTGGAGCTGGCGTACACGCAGTTCCTGTCGGCCGCGTCCCAGCGGGTGACCATCCGCCGGTTCGTGCCGCTCGACCCGTCGATGATCGAGGCGGCCCGCCAGGGCGACGGGCCGCACGCCGACTACGAGTTCGAGCCGAGCCCGCAGGAGATCCTCGACCGCCTGCTGCCCCGTTACGCCGAGGCCCGGCTGTTCGCCGCCATGCTCGAGGGCGCGGCGTCGTTCTTCGCCGCCCAGCAGCGGGCCATGAAGTCGGCCACCGACAACGCCGAGGACCTCATCACCCGCTACAGCCGGGCCATGAACCGGGCCCGCCAGGACGCCATCACCACCGAGATCATGGAGATCGTCGGCGGCGCCGAGGCCATGCGGGCGGCCAGGGCGGACGGGTCCGACCTGCTCGTCGACCACGCCCTCATGTCCGCCGACGTCCTCGTCGACTCACTCTCCCGCACCCTTCCCCGCACCGAGCCGTAAGCACAGGAGCCCACGGAATGACCGTCACCGACACCAGCACCGACACCGGCAGCGACGCCGGGCTCAAGCCCGGGCGCGTCGTGGCCATCGCCGGCCCGGTGGTCGACGTCGAGTTCCCGCCCGACGCCGTCCCGGCCATCAACACCGCGCTCGAGATGACCGTGAGCATCGGGGGCGAGGAGATCACGGTCCGAGCCGAGGTCGCCCAGCAGATCGGCGACTCGCGGGTCCGGGCGATCTGCCTGAAGCCGACCGACGGCCTCATCCGGGGCACCGAGGTGCGCAACCTCGGCACCGGCCTGACGATGCCGGTCGGCGAGGGGGTGCTCGGCCATGTCACCAACGTGATCGGCGAGCCGCTCGACGTCCCCGAGCTGGACGCCGACAAGATCGACGACCACTGGGCGATCCACCGCGAGGCCCCCGACTTCGACGCCCTCGAGCCCAGGCGCGAGGTGTTCGAGACCGGCATCAAGGTGATCGACCTGCTCACCCCCTACCTGCGGGGCGGCAAGATCGGCCTGTTCGGCGGTGCCGGGGTGGGCAAGACCGTCATCATCCAGGAGATGGTGCGCCGGGTCGCCCAGCAGTTCGGCGGCGTGTCGGTGTTCGCCGGCGTCGGCGAGCGCACCCGCGAGGGCACCGACATGTTCATCGAGATGGGCGAGGCCGGCGTGCTCGACAAGGCCGCCCTCGTGTTCGGCCAGATGGACGAGCCGCCGGGCGTCCGCCTCCGGGTCGGCTTGTCCGCCCTGACCATCGCGGAGTACTTCCGCGACGTGAAGGGCCAGGACGTGCTGCTGTTCATCGACAACATCTTCCGGTTCGTGCAGGCCGGCTCCGAGGTGTCGACGCTGCTCGGCCGCATGCCCTCGGCCGTGGGCTACCAGCCCACGCTGGCCGACGAGATGGGCGAGCTCCAGGAGCGCATCACCTCGACCCGGGGCCGGTCGATCACGTCGCTCCAGGCCGTGTACGTGCCCGCCGACGACTACACCGACCCGGCGCCGTTCACCACGTTCACCCACCTCGACGCCACGACCGAGCTGTCCCGCGACATCGCCGCCCTCGGCATCTACCCCGCCGTGGACCCGCTGGCGTCGACGTCGACCATCCTCCAGCCCGACGTGGTCGGCGAGCGCCACTACGACGTCGCCCGGCGGGTGCAGGAGATCCTCCAGCGCTACAAGGAGCTGCAGGACATCATCGCCATCCTCGGCATCGACGAGCTGTCCGAGGAGGACAAGGTCATCGTGTCTCGGGCCCGCAAGATCCAGCGGTTCCTTTCCCACCCGATGTTCGTGGCCGAGAACTTCACGGGCATCCCCGGCATCTTCACGCCGGTGGAGGAGACGGTGACGTCGTTCGAGGCCCTGGTCAGCGGCGAGCTGGACGACCTGCCCGAGCAGGCGTTCCTCAACGTCGGCGGCGCCGACGACGCCCGGCGCAAGGCCGAGCAGCTGCGCCAGACGGCGGGGGAGTAGGTCCCCGTGACCATGCAGGTCGAGCTGGTGTCGCCCGAGCGGATCCTCTACTCGGGCGAGGCCGACATGGTGATCGCCCGCACGATCGGCGGCGGCGAGATCGCGTTCCTGACGGGGCACGCCCCGTTCGTCGGCGCGCTCGACATCGCCACGGTCACGATCCGGTCGGCCGGCGGCGACGAGACGGTCGCGGTGCATGGGGGGTTCGTCGAGGTCTCGAACGACACGGTCACGATCCTGTCGGACGTCGCCGAGCTGGCCAGCCAGATCGACGTCGAGCGGGCGCGCACCGCCCGCGATCGCGCGGAGCAGCAGGTCCAGCATGAGCACGACGCCGAAGCTGAGGCCTCGGCCCGCCGGGCGCACGTCCGGCTCGCCGCGGTCGGGGCCGGGTAGCGCCCTCGCCGCCGCGGCGGCGGTGCTGCTGGGGACCGTCACGGTCCTCTACGTCGCCACGCTCGTGCGCACGGGCGGGCGCTGGATCTACCCGCTCGACGACCCGGCGATCCACCTGTCGGTGGCCCGCCGGCTGGCGTACGACGGCACGTGGGGCGTGGTCGCCGGCCAGTACCAGGCGGCGTCCAGCTCGCCGCTGTGGACCCTGCTGCTCGCACCGACCCAGTGGGTCGCGCGGGGTCGGGTGGGCGAGCAGGTCCCGATCGTGCTCAACGTGCTGGCCGGCCTGGCCGTGGTCGGGCTGCTGGCCCGGGACTGGGCCGCGCTGCGCCCCGGGACCGGAGATGGCGACGGCGACGGCGCGAGCCGGCCCGGGGCGCTCGCCCGGGTGCTGTGGGTCCTCGCCACGATCGTGCTGGTCGTGCTGGTGCTGTACCTGCCCGGCCTGGCGGTGATGGGCATGGAGCACACGCTGCACATGGCGCTCGTGCTGGCGGCGGCCCTCGCGACCGAGGCCGTGTGGGTGGGTGCGCCGGTCCACGCCCGGACGTGGCCCCGGGCGGCGCCGTTCGTGCTGGTGGCGGTGGCCGCCGCCGCCCGGGGCGAGACGACGTTCGTCGCCCTGGCCCTGGCCGCCGGCCTCGTGGCGGTCGGCTGGCGCCGCTGGCGCGACGACGGGTATCCCTCGGCGTCGCTGCGCACCCGGCTGGCCGCCGGCGTCGGCCTCGGCGCCTCCGCGGCGGCGGCCCTGGCGGTCTCCGCCGCGGTGAACCTGGCGTTCGGCCAGGAGATCCTGCCCAACTCGGTCGTGCTCAAGAGCCTGGGCGACCGGGGCGACACCCGCCGCTCGCTGGGCGCCGCCTGGGAGCGGCTGATGACCGACCACCTGCTGGCGGCGTTCCTGCTGGTGGCCGTCGTGGTGCTGGTCGTGGCCGCCGTCCGCCGCTCGGGGCCGGGCGATCTCCGGCCGGCGCTGTTCCCCGCCGTCGTGACCACGGTCGCCATCCTCGTGCACGTCGAGCTGGGGGCGGTCGAGGGGTCGGCCCGCTACGAGGCCTACCTGTTCGGCATCAGCGCCTGGACGGTCCTGCGGGCGCTGCCCGGCGCCCACGCCGCCCTGGCCGCCCGCTGGCCGACCGTCGCCGGCCGCGTCCCGGCCGCCGCCCTGCTGCTCGTGCTGATCCCCGCGGCGACGCTCCAGGGCTGGGACACGTTCCGGGCGCCGCGCGAGTCCGGCCTCACGTACGAGCAGCGCTACCAGGTCGCCCGGTTCCTCGCCGAGGCGTACCCCCACGACCCGATCGCCATCGGCGAGCTGGGCTACATCTCCCTCTACCACGACGGCCCGCTCACCGACGTCTACGGCCTCGGCGACCACGAGGTGCTCGAGGCCCGCATGGCCGACAACAAGGACGCGGCGTTCTGGGACGACCTCCAGCGGCGCCGGGGGTTCGAGATCGCGGTGACCTACGACTTCACGATGTTCGGCATGGTGCCCAAGGGCTGGTACTCCGTCGCCGCCTGGCGCAACCCCGCGGGGCAGTACCCGGTCACTCGCTTCTGGGCGACGACGCCCGAGGCGGTCGCCCGGTTGGCCGACCGCCTGCACGCCTACGAGGCCCGGCTGCCCGACGCGGTCGATGTCGCCTACAACAAGCTCGCGCCGTTCGCCGCGGCGCGCGAGCTGTGCGTTCGGGAAGGATTGGATCCGTGTTGAGGGTCCGCGTCCTCGCCCTCCTGCTCGTCGTCGCCCTGGTCGCCGGCTGTTCGCGTGCGGACAGCGGCGGCGCCGGCGACAGGGCCGACGCCCCCGACGCCACCGACGCCTCCGACAGCGAGGCCGCCGCCGCCACCGAGGCCGGGCCGGCCGCCGAGGAGTTCACCGGCGCCGGCGACTTCTATGCCGTGCCCGACCCGCTGCCCGACGGCGACCACGGGACGCTGCTGCGCTACGAGCAACTGAGCGACGTCGACGTCGCCCGCTCCACCGCCTACCGGATCATGTACCTGTCCGAGAGCGTCGCGGGCGACCCGATCGCGGTCACGGGCACCGCCCTCGTGCCGGCGGGCGAGGCGCCGGCCGACGGCCGCCGGATCCTGACGATCGCCCACGGCACGACGGGGATCGCCGACGAGTGCGCCCCGTCCAAGAACCCGCGTATGACCGAGCTGTCGCTCATGTCCCCGTACCTGGAGCAGGGCTACGTCGTGGCCGAGACCGACTACGAGGGCCTCGGCACCCCCGGCCGCCACCCGTACCTGGTGGGCGAGAGCGAGGGCCGGGGCGTGCTCGACGCCGCGGTCGCCGCCGGCCAGCTGCCCGACGCCGACGCGGGCGACCAGCTCGCCATCTTCGGCTACTCGCAGGGCGGGCACGGGGCGTTGTGGGCCGGCCAGCTGGCCGACGAGTGGACGCCCGACCTCCACCTCGTCGGCACGGTGGCCGGGGCGCCCGCGACCGAGCTGCCGCTGATCTTCGCCGCCGCCCGGAACCTGCCGATCGCCGGGTTCCTCTACATGATCATCGCCGGGTTCAACCAGGCCTACCCCGACGCCCCGCTCGACCAGGTGCTCACGCCGGCCGGCGAGTCCGAGCTGGCCGCGGTCGACACGGGCTGCACGGGCGAGGTCATCGGCCACTTCGCCCGGGCCATCGCGTCCGGTCTGCTCCAGCCCGGCGCCGGCGCGACCGGCGAGTGGGCGACGCTCGCCGAGGAGAACAACCCCGGCAACGTCGCCACCGACCACCCGATCCTGATCGTGCACAGCGCGGCCGACGACGTGGTGCCCGCGGCGCTCTCGGGGGCGCTCGTCGAGCGCATGTGCGGGCTGGGGCAGACGGTCGAGCGCCGGCTGTACGACACGGGCCAGGGTCACGGCCAGGCCGTGCCCGACGCGGTGCGCGACGGGTTCGACTGGATCCAGGGCCGCTTCGCCGGGGAAGCCGCCCGGTCCACCTGCCCCGGCCCGGCCTGAGGCCACGTGCCCAAGCAACGGCTGGCCGTCGCCCTCCTGCTGCCCCCGCCCGTGGCGGCGGAGGTGGACGGCCTCCGCCGGGCGCTCGGCGGCGACGTCGACCGGGTGCCGCCGCACGTCACGCTGGTCCCGCCGGTCAACGTCCGGGACGACGCTCTGGCCGAGGCGCTGGCCGTCCTGCGGGCGGCGGCGTCGGCGACGACGCCGGCGCCGCTGCGCCTGGCGCTCGGCCCGCCGACCACCTTCCAACCGGTGACCCCGGTGGTCTACCTCGCGGTGGCCGGCGACCTGGCCGGCCTCGCGGAGCTGCGGGACCGGGTGTTCACGCCGCCGCTGGCCCGCCCGATCGGCTTCGAGTTCGTCCCCCACGTGACGCTCAACGAGGACATGGAGCCGGAGCGCATCCCCGCCGCGGTCGCCGCGCTGGCCGACTTCACGGCGGAGGTGGAGATCGACCGGGTCCACGTGCTGCGGGAGAACCCGGGCCGCCTGTGGCGGCCGGTGGCCGACGCCCCGTTCGTGACCCCGGCGGTGGTGGGTCGGGGCGGCCTGCCGACGGAGCTGACGGTCACCGACCTGGTCGACCCCGTCGCCGCCGCCCTGCTGCCGGGTGTCGCCGACGACGACGAGCCGGCCCCGGCCACCGGCAGCCCGTGGGCGGTCACCGCCCGACGCGAGGGCGAGGTCGTCGGCGTGGCCCAGGGCGTGGTCGTCGGCGACCGCCTGGACGTCGAGGCGCTGGTGGTCGCCCCGGAGCACCGCCGCCAGGGGGTGGGCCGCCACCTCCGCGCCCAGGTCGAGGCGCTCGCCGCCGGCCGCTCGCTCGACGAGATCCGCTGGCCGGGCTGACCCCCCGCCGGGCGGGGTACCGTCCCGGCATGGCGACCGAGCAGACCAAGCACCAGCGGGTCACGGAGGCCAGGGCGGCGGCCGAGCTGCTGATGCGGCCCCAGCAGGTGCCCGTCAACGTCTACGAGACCGGCGACGCCCTGGTGGTGGTGGCCCCGCTGCCGGCGGTCCGGCCCAGCGATGTGACGGTCTGCCTCACGCCCGGCCGCCTGCGGATCACCGCAAACCTCCGCACCGCCGCCCCCAAGGACTACCTGGTCCACGAGTGGGACTACGGCGGCTACGAGCGCGAGCTGGACCTCCCGGCCGGCTTCGGCGGCGGCGTCGACGCCTCCCTGGCCAACGGCCAGCTCGCGGTGCGGGTGCTGCGGGGCGAGGCCACGAGCCGGACGAACGTGACCCCGGCCGGCTGAGGGTGGCCGAATCCCAGCCCTGGCGGAGGGCGCTGGTGACCGGCGCATCCTCGGGGATCGGCGCGGCGATGGCCCGCCGCCTGGCCGCCGACGGCGTCGACCTGGTCGTCGTCGCCCGGGACAAGGCCCGCCTCGACGATCTCGCCGCCCAGTTGCCGACCGAGGTCGAGGTGCTGCCGGCCGACCTTGCCGACCCGGCCCAGCTCCGCACGATCGAGGCCCGCCTGGCCGACGCCGCCGCCCCGGTCGATCTCGCGGTCAACAACGCCGGCTTCGGCACCTACGGGGACTTCGCATCCCTCGACGTGGATGGCGAGGAGGCCGAGATCGCGGTCAACGTCGTCGCGGTGGTGCGCCTGACCCACGCCGCGCTCGGCGCCATGCTGCCCCGGCGCCGGGGTGCGGTGCTCAACGTGTCGTCGGTCGCCGGCCTGCAGGCGACGCCGGGCAACGCCACCTACGGCGCCAGCAAGGCGTTCGTGGCGCTGTTCGGCGAGGCCGTCCACGAGGAGCTGGCGGGCACGGGGGTCACGCTGACCACGGTCCTGCCGGGCTTCACGCGCACCGAGTTCCAGGAGCGGGCCGGGATCGGGGGCCGCAACATCCCCGGCCCGGCCTGGATGTCCGCCGAGGACGTGGCCGCCGAGGCCCTGGCCGCCGCCCGGGCGGGCCGGGCGTGGCTGGTCCCGGGCAACCTCAACAAGGTGATGGCGGGCGCGGCGACGCCGGTGCCCCGCCGCCTGCGCCGCCGGATCGCGGCCCGCGCCGCCCGGCGCCTCTAGCGGCTCAGGCGAAGTCGATCGAGCTGAACGCGGCCAGCTTGGACAGCTGGTGCTGGGCGTTGATCTGGCGCACGGTGCCGGACTTGGACCGCATGACCAGCGACTGGGTCGACGCCCCGAGCCGCGAGAAGTGCACGCCCTTGAGCAGCTCGCCGTCGGTGATGCCGGTGGCGGCGAAGAAGCAGTTGTCGCCCCGGACCAGGTCGTCGGTGGTCAGCACCCGGCTCAGGTCGAGACCGGCGTCGATGGCGGCCTGCCGCTCGTCGTCGTCGCGGGGCCACAGGCGGCCCTGCAGCTCGCCGCCCATGCACTTGAGGGCGGCGGCGGCGATGACGCCCTCGGGCGTGCCGCCGATGCCGAACAGGACGTCGGCGCCGGACTCGACCCAGGCGGTCGAGATCGCCCCGGCCACGTCGCCGTCGGGGATGAGACGGATGCGGGCGCCCGTGGCCCGGATCTGGGCGATCAGCTCGTCGTGGCGGGGCCGGTCGAGGATGACGACGGTGACGTCCCGGGGCGTCGTGCCCTTGGCCTTGGCGACCGCCTCGATGTTCTCGGTGGGCGACCGGGTGATGTCGATCACCCCGGCACATTCGGGGCCGACGGCGATCTTCTCCATGTACACGCAGGGTCCCGGGTCGTACATCGTGCCCCGCTCGGACACGGCGATCACGGCCAGCGCGTTGCCCCGCCCGAGCGCGGTCAGGGTGGTGCCGTCGATGGGGTCGACGGCCACGTCGGTGAGCGTCGGACCGCCGTCGCCGACCTGCTCGCCGTTGTAGAGCATCGGCGCCTCGTCCTTCTCGCCCTCCCCGATGACGACGACGCCGTCCATCGGGACGCTGTCGAGCACGATGCGCATCGCGTCGACGGCGGCGCCGTCCGCGCCGTTCTTGTCCCCCCGCCCCATCCAGCGCGAGGCCGCCAGCGCAGCCGCTTCCGTCACGCGCACGAGCTCCATGGCGAGGTTGCGATCGGGGCGCTGCTTCTCCGTCATGCGGGCAAGATAGTCGGCCTGATTAGATGTGCCCGTGGGTCAGCTTTCCGATCCGTTCCGACAGAGCCAGGACGACGAGTTCGGCATCACGATCTCCGGCCTGCCCGGTGAGCGGGACGAACCCGACCCGTCCGACGAGCCGGAGCCGGCCGACGCGGTGGCGTCCGACGCCGACGACGAGGAGGTCGTCTTCGACCTCGACGACTGGAGCGACATGGAGCGGCAGGCGGTCACCGACCGGCTGCGGGAGGCTGCCATCCCCCACATGTGGGAGGGCACGAGCCTGCACGTCGCCCCGGTCGATGAGGCCCCGGTCGAGAACGTCCTCGACATGGTCGAGGGCGAGTCCGACGACGAGGAGGAGCTGCCGCCGCTCGATGCCGAGCGCGACCAGGTGGCCTACGACCTGTCCGAGTGGGACGACGACCAGCTGGACGGCCTGGTCGAGGCGCTGCGGGCGGCCGAGCTCGCCCACACGTGGGACGGCGACGAGCTGTATGTCTACGCCGACGACGAGGCGGCGGTCGACGACCTGCTCGATCGGGTGTCGCACCCCGACGAGCTGGCGTCCGAGCCCGACGACGGTGTCGGCGGCGCCGAGCTGCTGGGCGCGGCGTTCGTGGCGGCGGATCGCCTCCAGCACGACCCGGCGGACCCGGAGGGCGTGATCACGATGCTCGAGATGAGCCGCACGGTCGACGACGCCGAGCCGCCGTACGGGCTCGACCGGACGGAGTGGGAGCGCCTGGTCGAGCGGGTCACGGCCATCGGCGAGCTGCTGTGCGAGGACAAGGTGGACGAGGACGCGGTCGCGTCCCAGGCGCACGACCTGCGCACCGCCCTCCGCCCGTTCGTGTGAGCGGGCGGGTTCGTCTGGCCGGCGTGGTGCACCACTAGGCTGCCGCCGTGATCCTGGCCGAGTTGGAGGTGTACCACTCGCGGTCGATCGCGCCGACCCGCCGTGTCGCCCTCGGGGATGTCGACCTGCCGGTGACGCCGGCGCCCGGCTTCGGCGGCATCCTGCTGGGGGGTGTCGTGGCGGCGTACATCCCCGGCCTCGACCCGGACCTGTTCGACGACCTCGACAGGCTGACCCACCAGCTCGAGGCCGGGTACCGCATCCCCCAGCCCCGGTTGCGGCACCGGCTCCAGACCGACCGGGTCGGGCTGCAGCGCAGCGTCCACCGGCTGCGGGGCGAGGGCGAGGACTTGGCGTTCGAGATCGACGACAAGGGCTCGCCGGCCCACCACATCCTGGCGGCCGTCTACGCCGCGGGGGCGCTGCCGCTGGGGCCGCGCACGCGGGTGATGGAGGCGATCCGCAAGTCGATGCGCTGGTCGGGTCCGATCGACCGGACGCTGGTCGGCCACCTGTCCGGGCTCACCCGCCACCGCGACTGGACGCCGGACGCGTACCGCGACCCGGTGGGCTGGGCGCTGGGCGTCTTCGATCTGTCCGGCGGCGACCGCCAGCCCGGCCGCCCGGCCGTCCAGCGCCGGTTCCGGGACCTGGTGCGGGCCGCCCACCCCGACCACGGCGGCGACCACGCAGCCGCCGCCGGCCGCCTGGCCGAGCTGAGCGAGGCCCGCCGCATCCTGCTGTCGGCGTGACGCCCGGCGCCGTCCTGCTGTTCCCGGGCGCCGGCAGCAGCCGCGAGTCCCCGGCGCTGGTAGCGATCGAGCGGGCAGTGGCGCCGCTGCCGGTGGTGCGCGCCGACTTCCCGTACCGCCGGGAGGGGAGGAGGGCGCCGGACCGCGCCCCCAAGCTGATCGCCTGCGTGCAGGAGGAGGCCAGGGCGCTGGCCGACAGCGGCAGGCGTTCCCCCGGGCGGGATCGTCCTGGGCGGCCGGTCGATGGGCGGCCGCATGTGCTCGATGGCGGTCGCCGAGGGCCTCCCGGCCGCGGGCCTGGCGCTGGTCTCCTACCCGCTCCACCCGCCGGGCCGCCAGGACAAGCTGCGTGTCGACCACTTCCCGGATCTCGGGGTGCCGTGCCTGTTCGTCTCGGGCACCCGGGACCCGTTCGGCACGCCGGAGGAGTTCGAGTCGTACACCGGCCGCATCCCGGGCCCGGTCACCCACGTGTGGATCGACGGCCGCGGCCACGATCTCAAGGGCGCCGACGCCCGGGTCGGCGAGATCGTGGCGACCTGGTTGTCCGGGTTGTAGCGACCCGGTTGGGTCGCTCCACCACCCTAGGGAACCACGTCCACAGGAGTCCCCAGCGGCAGCCCGATGGTCTCGACCATCTGGCTGACGACGGCGCCGTCGACCGCGATGGCGCCCTGGGGGGCGTCGCCACCGAGAGTGGTGGGGTCGGTCGTTCCGTGCACGGCGACCACCCCCATGCCGCTGACGAAGGCGGCGAGGTCGGGCGCCGGACCCGACAGGTCATAGGCGTACGCCCCGTAGGGCCCCACGACCCCGGCCGCCGGCCGCACCAGGTCGGTGACGAACAGGCGTGCCCCGGCCGCCGGGGCGTCGGGCCCGAGGGCGACGGGTGCGGTGAGCGTCACGTCGTCACCCGAGTAGACGGTCAGCGTGTGCGGGCCCCGGGCCACCTCGATGCGGAAGCGGTGGCGCGTCAGCGTGACGTCGTCCCGGGCCACCCACCCGGTCGTGCCGACGGCGCTGGTCGGGAGGACCACCTGCACCCAGCCGTCCCCCAGCTCCTGGATGACGAGGCACACGATCGACCCGCCGAGGCGGTCGGTCGTCGCCAGCGTGGCGATCGGGTCGGCGCCATCCTCGGGCGAGACCCGCACGACGAGCTGGCTGTCGACCGCCTGAGCGACGTGGAAGGTCTGGCCGGCGCGGTCGGCAGGGTGTCGTCGGTCGGGTCGGCGTCGTCGGCGCGTCGGGTGACGCCATCCGGCGGACCCAGGTCGAGCTCGTTGTCCGATCCCGAGCAGGCGATACCCACCAGCAACAGCGCCACCGCCCCGGCGACGCCACGCCGCAGGCGGATCATGGCGGAATGCTAACCGCCGACAGTGAGGTCGTATCTCCCCGATCTTCGGGATTGAGATCCTCCAACTCGCGGTGCGCGGTCTCCGGGAACCAGCCGAGGATGAGCACCGCGGTGGCGAGCGGCGCCAGCGCCAGGATGCCCAGCGCCATGCCGAACGACCCCAGCGCGTCCCGCAGGTGGCCCGCCACGCTGAGACCGACGACGCTGCCCACCATCGCCACCAGGCTGATGATGCCGCTGGTCCGGCCCCGCAGCGAGGTCGGGAACAGCTCGGGGGAGTAGACGGTGAGCGTGGGCACCAGCGCGGCGGTGAAGATGCCGCCGACCATCGCGCACAGCCACATGCCGGGGCCCCGGAGCCCGAACGAGAGCGCCGCGAGGATGGTCCCGACCACGACGGCGGTCGCTCCCACCACCCGCCGCCCCCGCGTGTCCGCCAAGCGGCCGCCGGCAATCACGCCGAGTGTGGCCGGCGTCGAGGTCACGAGGGCGAAGATGGCGACGGCCGCCGCGGTCATGCCCCGCTCGTCGCGGAGGAACTCGTTGCGGAACTGCGATTGCGGCGCGCCGAAGATGTTGAGCAGGAAGGCGGTGCTACCGAGCAGGACGAGCCGGCCGTAGTGCCCGGTGAGCCGCACGTTGCGGTGCGGCCGCTCGTAGCGCCTCCCGTCGGGGATCCGGCGGCGGAGGCGGGCCAGCACCGGCAGGTACAGCAGCGGCACGAGGTAGAGGAGGCGCCACGACCGTGTCCCCAGGTCGGCGATCGGCAGCAGCCACAGTGCGGCGCCCGCACCGAGCGCCCCGGTCAGGGCCAGGAGGCTGAGCGCGTAGGCCCGGGCCCCGGCCGGCATCTCCTCGGCGGCGATGATCGCGATCAGCACCCCGGCGGCGGCCCACGCGCCCCGGTTCACGGCCTGCGTGGCGGTCAGCACCGCGAGCGAGGGCGCCACCGCCCCGGCGGCGGTCGCGCCGATCGAGGTGAGCAGGGCGGCGGTCAGCACGAGCCGCCGTCCCCGCCGGTCGGCCAGGGCGCCGAGAGCGACGGCGAGGAGCCCGCCGATCCGCACGGCGGAGAAGGAGTTCCCCTGCCCCCCGGCACCGACCCCGAACTCGTCCGCGGCGAACGTCATCGTCTGCGTCAGCAGCGTCCCCATGTAGCCGACCGCCAACGTGAGCGTGGCGAGCAGCCCCAACACGGCGGCCGCCCGGGCGTCGGGCCTCTCGGGCGGGTACCACCACGGCATCCGCCCCGGCGGGGGAGGTCGCCGCAGCGCCGCCCGGGTCGCAGGGTTGAGCAGGAACCGCCAGGTCCCGCTGGGCAGCCGAAAGTCGAAGTCCTGCCGCACCGTGACCTCGCCGCCGTCGCCCGCCCCGCCCGAACGGCGGTCGGGGGAGGGCAGCACCTCGACGACCCGCGAGTAGCCCACGTACGGCCCCTCCGCCATCACGTACCGACGCGGCGGAGGTACGCCGTCCTGCGGCGGAGCGGTGGTGTCGGCCGAGGCGCCGTCACCGGAGTCCGGGTCGAGCCGCTCGAGGACGACATCGTCCCGCGGCTCGAACAGTCGCTCCGCCGCAGCCGGCGCAAGCGACCGCGTGACGCTGAACCTGGGCACGTGCGGAGCTAGGGCCCGGCTCGGCCGTCCGAGCGCCGCGGCCCGGGGCCAGCGTCACCGCCACGGCCCGCACCGTCACCAGCGCCGTCGATGCCGCCGCCAGCGCCGTCGCCCGCACCGTCGACACCGCCCGCGCTGGCGCCGTCACCGGCAAGGCTCTGCTGCTCCCCGATGCGGCTCGCCCGCCGGTTGGCGACGACCAGCAGCCCCGCGAAGATCAGGATCGGCACCAGCACCATCAACAGCTCGTCCCAACCGCCCTGATGGGCGAGCACATGGGCCGAGGAGATCACGGCATCAGGTTCCCAGACGGAGCCGAGGTCCCGCTAGCCCGCCCCCCGACGAGATCGCCCACAGCTGCCTGCGGAACATGTCGCCGCGCCGCGTTGTTGCTCCCTCTGGCCGTGGTTTGCCACCATTCCACGCGCTGTGCTCTGAGGGAGACCAGGTGCTGGATACTGAGAAGGTCCGTGAGGTCATCGAGGTGATCCGCCCCGCCATCCAGGCGGACGCGGGCGACATCTTCCTGCGCGGCGTCGACCCGGAGTCAGGCGTGGTCCAGGTGGAGCTCGTCGGCGCCTGCGTGTCGTGCCCGGCCTCGACGGTGACGCTGAAGGCCGGGATCGAACGGATCCTCAAGGACCGGGTGCCGGGCGTCACCGAGGTGGTCGACGTCGGCGCACCGACCGAGACGTCGGTCGGCCTCTGACCTGGGCTCGGTCCGCCCGAGCGGCCCGGCACTAGCGTTCGCTTCGTGGCCGTCGCGACCCCCGCCCAGTTGGTCGAGGCGGTGCGCCGCGGCGACCGGTCCGCCCTCGCCCGCGTGCTCTCCATCGTCGAACGCGGCGGCGACGACGCCCGCCGCGTCGGCGCGGCCCTGCACGGCCCGGACCGCGACGCCGCCTTCACCGTCGGGGTGACCGGCGCGCCGGGGGCCGGCAAGTCGACGCTGACCAGCGCGCTGATCGACGTGATCCGCCAGCGGGACGAGCGCGTCGCCGTGCTGGCGATCGACCCGTCGTCGCCGTTCTCGGGCGGCGCCATCCTCGGCGACCGGGTCCGGATGGGCGACCACACCCTCGACGACGGCGTCTTCGTCCGCTCGATGGCGACCCGCGGCCACCTCGGCGGGCTGGCGGTCGCCGCCCCCGAGGCCGTGCGGGTGCTGGCGGCGGCCGGATATCCGTGGGTGGTCCTGGAGACGGTCGGTGTCGGCCAGGTCGAGGTCGACGTCGTCGGCCAGGCGGACACCACCCTCGTGGTGGTCAACCCGGGGTGGGGCGATGCGATCCAGGCGAACAAGGCCGGCCTGATGGAGATCGCCGACATCTTCGTGGTCAACAAGGCCGACCGCCCGGGGGCGAAGGAAGCGGCCCACGACCTCGAACGCATGCTCGACATGGCGCAGGCGGACGACGCCTGGCGGCCGCCGGTCGTCTGCACCACCGCGACCTCGGGCGGCGGTGTGGCCCAGGTCTGGGACGTCGTGCTCGCCCACCGCAGCCACGTCCAGGACAGCGGCCAGCTCGCCGAGCGTCGCCGGCGCCGTGCGGGCGACGAGGTGACGCGGCTGGTCGCGGCCCGCCTGCTCGAGCGGGCGCGTGCCATCACCGACAGCGACCGGGCCCGCGACCTCGCCGAGGCCGTCGCCGTCGGCGAGATGGACCCCTGGACGGCGGCGGACGAGCTGCTCGAGTCGCCCTGACGCGTCCATTCGACGGCGTAGGGTCGTGCGCGATGTCTACAGCCCCAGCACTGGTGCACACCGAGCACCGCGGTGACGGCGTCGCCGTGATCCATCTCGACAACCCGAAGGTCAACGCCCTCTCGACCGAGTTGTTGCGCCAGCTCGAGGCGAGCGCGCTGGCGCTGTCCGAGTCGCCGCCGGGCGCCGTGGTCGTCACCGGCGGCGACCGTCTCTTCGCCGCGGGGGCCGACATCAGCGAGTTCGGGGGGCCGGACGAGGCCCGTCAGGTTGGCGGCGCGTTCGTCCGGGCGCTCGACGCCGTGGCGGCGATCCCCCGGTGCGTGATCGCCGCGATCTCGGGTTTCGCGCTCGGTGGTGGGTGCGAGCTGGCGTTGGCGTGCGACCTGCGCATCGCGTCGAGCCGGGCCAAGCTCGGCCAGCCCGAGATCCTGCTGGGGATCATCCCCGGCGGCGGGGGGACGCAGCGTCTGGCCCGGCTGATCGGGCCGGCGAGGCGCCAAGGACATGATCCTGACGGGCCGGCAGGTCGGGGCCGACGAGGCACTGCGGATCGGGCTGGTGGACGAGGTCGTCGAACCCGACGAGCTCCACGACCGCGCCTGCGCACGGGCGGCCGAGCTGGCCGGGGGTGCGGTCGTTGCCCAGGGCCTGGCCAAGCGGGCCATCGATCGGGGACTGCAGGGGTCGCTGACTACCGGGCTCGAGCTCGAGCAGGAGCTGTTCGCCGAGTCCTTCGCCACCGAGGACGCCCGCATCGGGGTCGCCTCGTTCCTCGAACACGGACCGGGCAGCGCCAAGTTCGTGGGGCGCTAAGCCCAGGCGGCCAGGCCGAGCTCGACCGGGCTGACCATGTCCGGGTGGCGGGGAACGATGCGGACGGTGAACCCGTAGCGCCCGGCGTGCTCGGTGCGGAACGAGCCGACGTAGCGAACGTGGTCGTCGTCGGCCTGGCTGGCGCGGGTCATCGACACGACGGTCGACTCTGTGAGCTCGTTGCCCTGGCCCACCGGACCGTGCAGGAGCTGCACGTCGACGTCCGCGGCGTCGAGGTCCCCGAGCGCGACGATCGCCTCGACGTGCCGCTCGCCACCGAGATCGGCGGCGGACATGTCGCCCTCGACGCGGTCGACGTGCACGCCGTGCCAGGCCTCCCGCACCCGCTCCTTCCAGGCGGCCAGCGCCCGGGCCCGGGCGAGGCCGTTCGCCGACAGCGCCTCGGTGCGGGCCGCCGTCGGCTCGTAGAGGTCCTCCACGTAGTCGGCGACCATGCGCGAGGCCGTGACCCGGGGCCCGAGCGACGACAGCGACCGGCGCACCTTCTTGAGCCAGCGCCGGGGGACCGGCCCGCCGTAGCGCTCGTAGAACAGCGGGACCACCTGCCGCTCGAGCAGGTCGAACAGGGCGCCGGCCTCCAGGCGGTCGCGGCGCTCGAGGTCGGCGACGTCCTCGGCGGACGAGATCGCCCAGCCGTTCTCGCCGTCGAACATCTCGTGCCACCAGCCGTCGAGGATCGACAGGTTGAGGCCGCCG
This sequence comes from uncultured Acidimicrobiales bacterium, assembly GCA_963830865.1. Taxonomy (GTDB): domain Bacteria; phylum Actinomycetota; class Acidimicrobiia; order Acidimicrobiales; family VFJN01; genus ZC4RG19. Next base: position 523,158 of record CAWHNU010000011.1, read on the forward strand.
TTGAGCGCCGCCTTCATCCCCGACGTGCCGCACGCCTCCTGTGGTCGCCGGGGATTGTTCAGCCAGACGTCCGCCCCCTGGTAGAGGGCGCGGGCCACCGCGATGTCGTAGTCGTCGACGAAGACGAAGCGGTGGCGGATCTCCGGGTCGGACGAGAACGCCACGATCTGGCGGATCATCTCCTTGCCGGCCTCGTCCGCTGGGTGGGCCTTGCCGGCGAACACCAGCTGCATCGGGCGGTCGGGCGACAGCAGCAGCTCCCGCAGCCGGTCCGGCTGCGACAGCAGCAGCGTCGCCCGCTTGTAGGTCGCGAAGCGGCGGGCGAACCCGACCGTGAGCACCCGGGGGTCGAGCACCTCCTCGGTCCACGCCACGTCCGACCCGGTGAGCCCGCGGCCGGCAGCGGCCTGCTTGAGTCGCCGGCGCACGAACGTGACCAGCCGCTCCCGCGCCTGCTCACGGGCTCGCCACAGCTCGTCGTCGGGCACGTCTGCGATGCGGGCCCACAGCTCGGGGCCGGCCTCGTCCCAATCGGGCAGCACATAGCGGGACAGGACGTCCGTGATCTCCGGCGACACCCACGTGTGGGCGTGGACGCCGTTGGTGATCGATCCGATCGGCGTCTCCTCCGACTCGAGGTCGGGCCACAGATCCCCGAACATGTCCCGACTGACCTCGCCGTGGAGTCGGGCGACCCCGTTGGATCTCCCCGCCAGCCTCAGCCCCATCACGGCCATGTTGAACGGCGTGTCGGCGTCGTCGCCCGGGCGGTGGCCGAGCGCGACCAGGTCGTCGATGCCGACGCCGACCTCGTCGCACCAGCGGCCGAAGTACTTCTCCATCAGCGCGATCGGGAAGCGGTCGATGCCGGCGGGCACGGGCGTGTGCGTGGTGAAGATGCAGCCGGCGCGCACGGCCTCGATCGCCTCGGGGTACGACAGCCCATCACCGACGATCAGCTGGCGGATGCGCTCGAGCCCGAGGAACCCGGCGTGGCCCTCGTTGGTGTGGAACACCTGGGCCTCGATGCCGATCGCCTGCAGCGCCCGCACGCCGCCGATCCCGAGCAGGATCTCCTGGCGCAGCCGGTGCTCGGTGTCGCCCCCGTAGAGGCGATCGGTGACGCTGCGGAGGTCGTCCACGTTCTCCTCGACGTCGGCGTCGAGGAAGTACAGGGGCACGCGGCCGACGTCGGCCTTCCACAGCTGGGCGACCAGCGGCATCTCGTCCTTGGCCAGGTCGACCTCGATGCGGACGCCCTCGCAGCGGGTCAGCGCCATGATGTGCGGGTCGAGCAGCGGGTAGCGCTCCTGCTGCCAGCCGTCGGCGTCGAGGCTCTGGCGGAAGTACCCGTGGCGATAGAGCAGGCCCACGCCGACGAGGGGCACGCCGAGGTCGCTCGACGACTTCAGGTGGTCGCCGGCGAGCACCCCGAGGCCACCCGAGTACTGCGGCACCGCCTCGGCGATACCGAACTCGGGGGAGAAGTAGGCGACCAGGTCGAGGGCGCTGTCGCCCCGGGCCTGGAACCACCGGTCGCCGTCGAGATAGCGCTGCAGCTCGCTGCGGACCTCGCCGAGGAAGCGCTTGAAGCCGGCGTCCCGGGCGAGGGCCACGAGTCGCTCGCGGGGCACGAGGCCGAGCATGCGCACGGGATCGTGGACGCTGGCGTCCCACAGGTCGGGGTCCACCCAGCGGAACAGGTCGCGGGTCTGGTCGTCCCAGGACCAGCGCAGGTTGAAGGCCAGCTCTTCCAGGGCGGTGAGCTCGGCGGGCAGGGACGGTCGGACGGTGAAGCTGCGGAGGGCCTTCATCACGGGCGCACCGTAGCGATATCACGCGGTACGGGTCGTACGAGCCTTCCCACGCGCGGCGGGATTCACCGGCGGTTCACCCAACCGGCGGACGGAGGGAAGTTTGCCGCCGGCGACGGATGCGTACCCTTTGAGTGTGCTCGGCCGCATCACGATCGACGCCGTCCGACCCACGACCCCGTCGGGAGACTTCCCGGCCAAGGCGGTGGTCGGTGAGCGGGTGACGGTGAGCGCGGACATCTTCCGGGACGGCCACGACCTGCTGGCCGCCCGGGTGCGCTGGCGGCGCGTGGGCAGGTCCCGCTGGCGAGAGGCGCGGATGCGGCCGCTGGTGAACGATCGCTGGGAGGCGACGATCAGCGCCGACGAGGTCGGCCGGCACGAGTTCGTGGTCGACGCGTGGCGCGACCGGTTCGCCACGTGGCGTCACGACATCGAGATCAAGGCGGCGGCCGGAGACGAGCTGGAGCTCGAGCTCGAGGAAGGCGCCCGCATCCTCTCGGACCTGGCCGAGCGGGTGAACGCCCGGGACGCCAAGCGCATCCGCGACGCGGTCGCCGGCCTGCGCCGGACGGCGTGCGCGCTGCACGTCCGGCTGAACGCGGGGCTGGACGACCGGGTGGCCGAGCTGGTCGCCGGCGTGCCGGACGCGGACCTGACGGCCGCGCCGAGCAAGGCGCTGTGGGTCGACCGGCCCCGGGCCGCGTTCGGGGCGTGGTACGAGCTGTTCCCGCGGAGCGAGGGCGGGCTCGCGGGGGCGGTCAAGCGCCTGCCGGCGATCGCGGAGATGGGCTTCGACATCGTGTACCTGCCGCCGATCCATCCGATCGGCACGACCGCTCGCAAGGGCCGCAACAACATGCTCGACGCGGGGCCGTCCGATCCCGGCAGCCCGTGGGCGATCGGCTCGGCGGAGGGCGGGCACACGGCGATCGCCCCGGAGCTGGGGACGCTCGACGATTTCCGCCGCTTCCGCAGCGAGGTGATCGACCTCGGGATGGAGGTCGCGCTCGACTACGCGCTCCAGTGCTCGCCCGACCATCCCTGGGTCCACGAGCATCCCGAGTGGTTCTGGCGCCGGCCGGACGGCTCGATCCGCTACGCCGAGAACCCGCCCAAGAAGTACCAGGACATCTACCCGATCAACTTCTGGCCCGACCGGGAGGCCGACCGGCTTGCGCTGTGGTCGGCCTGCCGGGACGTCCTCCAGTACTGGATCGGCGAGGGGGTGCGCATCTTCCGGGTCGACAACCCCCACACCAAGCCGCTGGCGTTCTGGGCCTGGCTGATCGAACGGATCCACCGCGACCACCCGGACGTCATCTTCCTCTCGGAGGCCTTCACGCGGCCGAAGGTGATGGCACGCCTGGCCGAGGTCGGCTTCACCCAGAGCTACACCTACTTCACGTGGCGCAGCGCGGCGTGGGAGCTGCGCGAGTACGTCAACGAGCTGGCCTACGGGCCCGCCGCCGACTACATGCGGCCCAACTTCTGGCCGAACACGCCGGACATCCTCGCCGGCCCGCTGCGCCACGGCCCGCCGGCGGCCTTCCTCGTGCGGTACGTGCTCGCGGCGACGCTGGTGCCCAGCTACGGGATCTACAGCGGGTTCGAGCTGTTCGAGAACCAGCCGGCGAGCGACGCCAACGAGGAGTACCTCAACTCCGAGAAGTACGAGATCCGCACCCGCGACTGGGCGGCGGCCGACTCGATGGTGCCGACGATCACCCGGGTCAACGAGATCCGCCGGCGCCATCGGGCCTTCCAGTCGCTGCGGAACGTGAGCTTCCACGGGACCGGGGGCAACGAGGCGTTCCTGGCCTGGTCCAAGGGCCGGGCGGACGACGGCGACCTGGTGCTGGTGGTGGTGAACCTCGATCCCCACCATGCCCAGGAGACCGTTCTCGACCTCGACCTCGGGGCCATGGGCCTGCCGTGGCACGGGCCCTTCTCGGCCCGGGACGAGCTCGGCGGCGAGTCGTACACCTGGGACGGGGCCCACCCCTTCGTTCGCCTCGACCCGTCCCGCGGGCAGGTCGCGCACATCCTGGCGCTGAGCGCGTGACCTGACCGTCAGGCGTTGCGGATCCGGCGGCGCAGGCGGCGGGTGTCCTCGGACGGCTCGACGCCGATGTCGGTCAGGGCGGCGAGGCAGCGGTCGAGCGCCAGCCTGGCCGCCGAGCGATCGCCGCGGGCGAGCGCCACGGAGATGAGCACGCCGTACGCGGCCTCGGCCCACGGATCGGAGGCGACGGCCCGGCGGGCGACGCGCTCGGCCTCGTCGGCGTCGCCTCGGCCGACCAGCAGCTGACCCGCCCGGGTGGCGGCGGTCACGAAGCGGGCGCGTGCCCGCTCGCGGTCGAGGGCGATCCACTCGGCGTCGGCCACACCGTCGAACAGCTCGCCCCGGTAGAGGCGCTCGGCCGCCAGGTTGTGGTCGAGGGCTTCGGACGGGACGCCGTCGGCCTCGGCGCGGGCGGCCTTGGCGAGGTGGTCGTCGAACGTGTCGGCGTCGACGCGCAGGCGGTCGCCGGTCACGAGCCCGATGCTGGCGCCGTCCAGGCGCACGAAGTAGCTGGACTCGCGGGCCGAGCGCCACGGTTCGAGCAGCCGCAACAGGTAGGTCATCGTGACCCGGAGGTTGTTGGCCGCGGCGCGCTCGTCGAGGTCCGGCCACAGCGCGGCCATGATGGCGGCGCGGGTCGTGGTCCGGTGGCCGACGAGGAACGCCAGCAGCGCGCGGACGTGCTCGCGGCGGAGATCGGCGTCGACGATCGGCTCGCCGTCGCGCACGATGTCGATCGGGCCGAGGACGGCGATCTCGGTGGTGTGCTTGGGCGGAACCGGGACTGCCGCGAGCAGCGATCGGGCCGGGCGGCTGCGGCGGCCCTGGGCCGCGGCGACCGTGCGGACGGCCTCGCGGCCCGGCTGGCCCAGCGATTCGAGCAGCGGGCCCGCGTCCGGCCTGCCCGCCTCCTCGGCGGCCAGAGCCAGCTCCACGGCGTAGCGATAGTGCAACGCGGCGCGGACCGCGTCGGGGCTCGACAGGTCGAGCCCGGCCAGGACCTGGCGGGCGGTCGAGCCGCCGCCACCCGGGCCGGGGACTGCCGCCTCACCGGTGGCCGCGCCGGCCGAGCGTTCCCGCAGCGCGACGACCGCCCTCGCCAGTCGGTGGGCGTACGCCAGGGTGCCCCGCAGCGGGGTGCCGTCCCAGGCCGGCCGGCAGGTCGGGACCAGCACGTACGTCAGCGCCAGCGAACTGCGCCAGACCCGGCGGTCCACGCCGTCGATCCGGTGGAGGGCCATCGCCTCGGTCAGCCTCGCCGATGCCGCCGCCTCGTCGCCCTCGGCCACCAGCAGCGCCACCTCCGCGATCGCCACCCGGGTCGACGGGCCGGCGCCGAGCTGAGCGTCGGTCGCCTTCGCATCGGCCAGGTAGCGGCGGGCCAGGTCCACCTCGCCCACCGATGCGTAGACCACGGCTGTCTGCGCCTGGGCCACCTGGACGTTCTGGAGCACGCCGGCGACCTTGATGTTCTCGAGCAGCGGAACAATCGACGCCAGCACCGCGTCGACCTCGCCCTGGGACCACCGGACCAGCAGGCGGGCGCCCTCGACCGTCAGGTCGAACGCCGGGTCGGGACCGCTCGGCATGGCGTCGAGGATGGCGGCCGCGTCGGCGACGTCGCCCCGCCCCACCAGGGTCGTGGCCCGCAGCCACGACGCCGTCGTCTCCCACGCCGGGTCGAGCATGCCCTCCTCGATCGCGTCGAGGTGATGCAGGACCTCGTCGTCGGTGCCCCGGAGGTCGGCGATCACCGCCCGTCCCAGGCCGGCGATGGCGTGCGCCAACGGGTGCCCGTCGGCCTCGAGCTGCAGCACGCGGGGGAACGTCTCGGCCAGCGTCCCGAGGTCGTTCCGCCACCACGCCACCCGGCCGAGCAGAGCGATGGCGCTGAGCTCGCCCTCCACGTCGCCGGCCGCCCGGCAGACCTGGATCGCCACGTCGAGTGCTTCCGTGGCCTCGCCCGGCGACGCCAGGGCGGTCCGCAGCCCGACCGCCAGCGCGGCGCCCGGCGTCCCGGCGGCCTCGGGCGGCAGCTCCGTCAGCCAGCGGTCGAGCCGGCGCGCCGGCGGCCGCATCGGCCCGATGCACGCGCTGCGGAGGATGCCCGGCACCTCGTCGCCCAGGCCCGCGTCGCCGGCGAGCACGACCGCCTCGTCGTAGCGCTCGGTGGCGACCAGGTGGCGGATCGCCCGCCGCCGGGCATCGCGGCGGTCGGCGTCGGGCAGGGCGAGGGCCGGCACCGTGCGCCACAGCGGGTGGGGCATCCGCCAGCCGCCGCCACCCTGCGCCACGAGGGGGACCCCGTCGAGAAGCGCGGCCAGGTCCACCGCTTCACCCAGCGCGGCGGCGGCCAGGGCGTCGTCCGCGCCCCCGAGGTCGGACAGGACGGCCAGCACCCGGCGGCGCTCGGCCCCGAGCGGTTCGAGGATCTCCTCCCACAGGTAGTCGCCCGCCAGGTCCGTGCCGGCGTCGTCGACGCGGTCGAGGCTCGCCGCCAGCTCGGCCATCGCGGGCCAGCCACCGGTCGGCGCGAGCCGGTCGGTCGGGACGCCCCGCTGGGCCGCGAAGGAGGCCAGCTCGGCCTCCGAGAAGCGGAGGTCGTCCTCGCTCAGACGGAGCACGGCGCCCTGCGTCGCCAGGCGGGCCAGCGGGACAGGCGGCGCCCACCGGCCCGACACCAGCACATGGCCGTTCGACGGCAGCGCGTCGACGAGGCCGGCCAGCCAGTTCGCGCCGGCCGACCCGGGGGTCAGGCAGTGGCTGTCGTCGACCACGAGGCAGACCGCCGTCGGCGCCCGGCGCCACACGGCGTCGGCGATGACGGCCGGCTCGGGGGACTCGTCCCGGGGGTTGGGCACCGCCATCCGCACCCGCAGCGCGTCGGCGTACGCCGCCACCGAGGCGGCGCCCTCGGGCGCGCCGGCGGTCACGGCGGCCAGCATGTCCCGGGCCAGCGAGTCGCCGTCGGCGTCGGCGGGTGCGAGCCCGAGCCACACGTCCTCGCCCCGGGGCGCGAGCCGGTTCTCGGCGACCGCCTGGGCGAGCAGGGTCGTCTTCCCCAGCCCCGGGCCGCCGACCACGGACATGACCCGGTGGTCCCATCGGCCCAGCAGCGAGCGCAGGAGCCGAGGCCGCGTCACCGAACCAGGGCGCGGGGTCGGGGGCTCGAACCGGAACGAGCGGGACATGCAGCCAGCGAGGCTAAAGGGCGCCGCGCCCTCACGGTGGCGCAACGGCCGCTACCAGCGGCTTCGCGCCGGCTAATGGGCGTCCTGCAGGCTCGGGCCACCCAGCGGAGGAACGGGGGTCGCCGTCGGGCGGCGGCGACCCCCGCTCCGGCCGGCCCGGCCGGCGCAGCGCGAGGACGGGACCGATGGCCGACTGCAGCATCGACGAGGTGGCGGACGGCATCTACCGCATCTCGGCGTACCTGCCGGGAGCGGTGGCCGGCCGGGGCATCACGGTCAACCAGTTCCTGGTGCTGGCGGACGAGCCGCTGCTCTTCCACACGGGCCTGCGGGCCTGCTTCCCGGGGACCGCGGCGGCGCTGTCGCGGGTGCTGCCGCTCGCCCGGCTGCGGTGGCTGTCGTTCGGGCACGTCGAGGCCGACGAGTGCGGGGCCATGAACCTCGTTCTGGCGGCGGCGCCGCACGCGGCGGTGGCCTTCGGCGCGCTCGGCTGCGCGATGTCGGTGGGCGACCTCGCCGACCGCCCGCCCCGGCGCCTCGCCCCGGGCGAGGCCATCGACCTCGGCGGCCGGCGGGTCGTGACCGTGCCGACGCCGCATGCCCCGCACAACCTCGAGGCCCAGGTGCTGTTCGAGGAGACGACCGGGACCCTGCTGTGCGGCGACCTGTTCACGCAGCTGGGAGCGGGCCCGCCGGTGACGAGGTCGTACCTGGTGGATGCGGCGCTGGAGGCCGAAGACGTGCTGCACGCGGCGTCACCGGGCGGGGCGATGCCCGACGTGCTCGACCGGCTGGCCGGGCTGGAGCCCCGGACGCTGGCGACCATGCACGGCTCGTCCTACGAGGGCGACGGTGGGCGGGCTCTGCGCGAGCTGGCGGCGGCCTGGCGGGACCGGCTCACTCCTGTGGCGGGAGAGCCGGTGGCCGCCGGCTGGCTCGGCAGCTGACACCCGGGACGGCCGGCACTCTCCCCGCCGGCCGTCCCGGGTCGCCGGCCGCGCCCGCCGGCCGTCCCGGGGTGCTGACCAGGGGTTCCTCCGCGCCCGGACAGTAGGGTCCTCCCCGTCCGTACGGACGGTCCGGGAAGGGGACGAGATGGCTACACGACAGGACGGCGCCGGTGCGCTCCGGCCGGGGGCCGTCGTCGGGCGGACGATTCGTGAGTCGACTCCTGCCTTCCCGCCTCGGCCCGCCCGGGCCCCCGGGGCGCCCAACGTGCTCGTCGTCGTGCTCGACGATCTCGGGTTCGGGCAGCTCGGGTGCTTCGGCAGCGACATCGCCACGCCCGCCATCGACGCCCTGGCGGGCAACGGGCTGCGGTACCGGCGGTTCCACGTCACCGCGCTCTGCTCGCCCACCCGAGCGTGCCTGCTCACCGGGCGCAACCACCATGCCGTCGGCATGGGGTTCCTGACCGACATCCCCATCGGGTTCCCCGGGTACTCGGGGCGCATCCCCCGGTCGGCCGCCACCCTGCCCCGGCTGCTGCGGGACGCCGGGTACAGCACCTTCGCCGTCGGCAAGTGGCACCTCACGCCCCGGTGGGAGGAGTCCGCCTCCGGGCCGTTCGACCGGTGGCCGCTCGGGCTCGGGTTCGAGCGGTTCTACGGCTTCCTCGGCGGTGACGCCAACCAGTACGCCCCCGAGCTCGTGTGCGACAACGGGTTCGTCGAGCCGCCGCGCCGGCCCGAGGACGGGTATCACCTGTCCGAGGACCTGGCCGACCGGGCCATCCGGTTCATCCAGGACCAGCAGCACGCCACCCCCGACCGGCCCTTCTTCTGCTACCTCGCCACCGGCGCCGTGCACGCACCCCACCAGGCGCCCGCCTCCTTCATCGACGCCTACCGGGGGCGGTTCGACGACGGGTGGGAGGCGTGGCGGGCCGCCACGTTCGACCGGCAGGTCGCCGCCGGGATCGTCCCCGCCGGGACCACCCTGACCGAGCGGCCCTCCTGGGTGCCCGACTGGGACGGGTTGCCCGCCGACCGCCGGCGGCTCTACGCCCGCATGATGGAGGTCTTCGCCGGGTTCCTCACCCACGCCGACGCCCAGATCGGGCGGGTGCTCGACCATCTGCGCACCGCCGGGCTGCTGGACGACACGCTCGTCCTCGTCATCAGCGACAACGGGGCCTCGGCGGAGGGCGGGCCGACCGGGTCGTTCAACGAGCACCGGTTCGTGCACGACCGCGTCGACGACGTCGACGACACCCTCGCCCGGATCGACGACCTCGGCGGGGTCCGGGCCTACAACCACTACCCATGGGGCTGGGCCTGGGCCGGGAACACCCCCTTCCGGCTGTGGAAGCGCTACGCCTGGTTGGGCGGCGTCCGCACGCCGCTCGTCGTCCACTGGCCCGCCGGCATCGGGGCCGAGCACGCCGGCGCCGTGCGCGACCAGTTCTGCCACGCCATCGACCTGATGCCCACCGTGCTCGACGCCACCGGGGTCACGCCGCCCGCGACCGTCGACGGCGTCGACCAGCAGCCGATCGACGGCGCCAGCCTGCGGGCCACCTTCGACGCCGGGGAGGCCCCGTCGCCCCGGGCCACCCAGTACTTCGAGATGATCGGCTCGCGCTCGATCGTGCACGACGGCTGGAAGGCGACCACCGACCACATCGGCGACCAGCTCACCGTCGAGCGGGACGCCGTGCCCGGTAGCCACGACTTCGCCACCGACCACTGGGCGCTGTTCCGCCTGGTCGACGACTTCGCCGAGGCCCACGACCTCGCCGACGCCGAGCCGGAGCGGGTGGCGGCGCTCGAACAGCTGTGGTGGCACGAGGCCGGGCGCAACCAGGTGCTGCCGCTCGAGGACAGCATGATCGGGCGGGCCGTGGCCATCGAGCCCGGGCCCAACCTGCCCCGCCACCGCCGGGTGTTCCGGCCCGGCGCCGGGCCCGTGGCCGAGGACTTCCTGCCCGGCCTCGGCGGCGGGTTCCGCCTGACCGCCCGGGTCGTGCTCGACGGCGACGGCGACGGGTCCCCCGCCCGCGGCATCGTCTGCGCGCTCGGGGACTGGTCCGGCGGGTGGGCGTGGTGGCTGGACGACGGCCGGCCGGTCGCCACGTTCTGCCTGCTCGGGACGCCCTACCGGGCCACCGCCGAGGGCGATCCGCTCGGCCCCGGTCCCCACACCCTCGGCCTCGACTACGAGCGCCGGCCGACCGGCGGCGGGACGATCACGCTCCGGGTCGGCGAGGACGTCGTCGGCGCGGGGGACATCCCCGAGGACCTCCCCTTCCGGTGGCAGATCGGCGGCGCCGGGTTGCGGATCGGCCACGACGCCGGCCTTCCCGTCGACGACGGCTACCGCCCGCCGTTCGCCCTCACCGGCGCGGTCGAGCTGGTCGAGTTCGAGATCCCCGCCTTCGCCCCCCGCCAGCCCCGGGCCGAGGCCGAGGTCGCCCGGGCCCTCCACCACGAATGATGGCGGGGACGTCTCCCGCCGCCCGGGGTAGCCACACCCGCGGGGCGAGGGCGGCCTACCATCACGCCATGTCCACGGACGATCGTGACGATCCCGGCGCCGACACGGCGATGTTCCGGGCCTACGTCGAGGAGGGCAACGAGCCCCCTGTGTCCCCGCCGGCCGCCAACCGCACGGTGATCATCGCCGTGGCGGTGGCCGTGGCGGTGGCCGTGCTCCTCTTGGTGATCCTGGCGGCGTCCTAGCCGTCACGACCCGCCGGCGGCGGGGCCGCGTCGCCGTCGCCGCCGCCATCCCCGCCACCGTCGGTGGCGGGCGCTCGCCGCGGCGGCACCTGTGCGAAACCTGAACAACCGCACGGCTCAGACCCCGCGCCGCATGTGTCACCCTTGCGACATATGCCCACGCCGATCGACCCGTCTGATCACCGGTGGTACCAGCGTGCCGTCTTCTACGAGGTGGCCGTGCGGGGATTCTTCGACTCCGACGGCGACGGTTTCGGCGACTTCCCCGGCCTGACTCGCAAGCTCGACTACTTGGAGTGGTTGGGTGTCGACTGCTTGTGGCTCCTGCCCTTCTACCAGTCGCCGCTGCGGGACGGCGGCTACGACATCAGCGACTTCCTCACCGTTCTGCCCGAGTCGGGCAACGTCGACGACGTCGCCCAGTTCGTCGACGAGGCCCACCGCCGGGGCATCCGGGTCATCGCGGACATGGTGATGAACCACACGTCCGACCAGCACCCGTGGTTCCAGGAGTCCCGACGCGACCGCACCAACCCCAAGGCCGACTGGTACGTGTGGGGCGACGACAGCGAGCGCTGGTCCGAGGCCCGGGTCATCTTCGTCGACTCCGAGCCGTCCAACTGGTCGTGGGACCCGCAGCGCGAGCAGCACTACTGGCACCGCTTCTTCCACCACCAGCCCGACCTCAACTACGACAACCCCGAGGTCGCCGACGCCATGCTCGACGCGGTCCGGTTCTGGCTGCGCCTGGGGCTCGACGGGTTCCGGCTCGACGCGGTGCCGTACCTGTTCGAGCGGGACGGCACCAACGGCGAGAACCTGCCGGAGACGCACGAGTACCTCCGCCGGATGCGCAAGACCGTCGACGCCGAGTTCCCGGGCCGGGTGCTGCTCGCCGAGGCGAACCAGTGGCCGTCGGACGTCGTCGACTACTTCGGCAACAGCGACGAGTGCCACATGTGCTTCCACTTCCCGCTCATGCCCCGCATGTTCATGGCGGTGCGCAAGGAGCAGCGCCACCCCATCGCCGAGATCCTGGCCCAGACCCCGGAGCTGCCGAGCGGCGCCCAGTGGGGCATCTTCCTCCGCAACCACGACGAGCTGACGCTCGAGATGGTGTCGGACGAGGAGCGGGACTACATGTACAGCGAGTACGCCACCGATCCCCGGATGAAGCTCAACCTCGGGATCCGGCGCCGGCTGTTCCCCCTGCTCGACAACGACGAGGGCAAGGCCGAGCTGTTCCACGCCATGTTGTTCTCGATGCCGGGCAGCCCGATCATGTACTACGGCGACGAGATCGGGATGGGCGACAACATCTACCTCGGCGACCGCGACGGCGTCCGCACGCCGATGCAGTGGAGCCCCGACCGCAACGCCGGGTTCTCGTCCTCCGACTTCGCCCGGCTGTTCCTGCCCCCGCTCATGGACCCCGTGTACGGCTACCAGTCCGTCAATGTCGAGGCCCAGCAGCGCGACCCGTCGAGCTTCCTGCACTGGCTGCGCCGCCTGCTCACCGTCCGCAAGCAGCACCCGGTGCTGGCGATCGGCGAGTTCGAGATGCTGCACGCCCCCAACCCGTCGGTGCTCGCCTACCTGCGCCGCGGCCTCCGGCCCGACGGCGAGCAGGACATCGTGCTGTGCGTCAACAACCTGTCCCGGTTCCCGCAGCCGTGCGAGCTGATGCTGGAGCAGCTCGCGGGCAAGGTGCCGATCGAGCTCACCGGGCGGGTGCCGTTCCCGCCCATCGGCGAGCTGCCGTACTTCGTGACGCTAGCCGGGCACGGCTTCTACTGGTTCGAGCTGGTCGAGCCCCGCTCCGACGGGGGTCCTGGCTGACCGAGGCGCCGGCGACGCCCGTCAGGTAGGACTCGAGCGCGGTCCGCACCCGGGCCCGCGCCCGGTGGAGCACGACCCGCTGGTTGGCCGGCGTCAGGTCGAGCACCGTGCAGATCTCGGCGGGCGCCCAGCCGTCGATGTCCCGCAGCGTGATGACCTGGCGGTGCAGCGGCGGCAGAGCGTCGATGGCGGCCCGCACCCGGGCGAGCGTCTCCCGGGCCTCCAGCCGCTCCGGCGGCAGGTCGTCCCACGACGGCGGGGGCGTGGCCCAGTCGGCCGGGCCATTCGGGATGGTCGGCCGGTAGGAACCGGTCGGCCGGGAAGGTCGACGAGAACGGGACCGAGCGCCGGTCACGCACGCCGCGGGTGCGGGCCTTGTTCATGAGGATCCTCGTGATCCAGGTCCGCAGCGAGGATCGCCGCTCGAACCGGTCGATGCCCTCGATGACGGCCAGCCAGGTCTCCTGCACCACCTCGTCGGCCGCAGCCTGGGTCGCCACGAACGTCCGGGCCAGCCGGCGCAGGGGGCCGTCGTGCCGGTCGACCAGCCAGGCGAACGCGTCCTCGTCGCCGACGCGCAGGGCGGCGACGAGGCCGGTCTCGTCGGCGAAGTCGAGCTGGTCGGCACCCACCGGCCCCCATCATGGTCGCCAGGTCAGCGGTAGTCCGGGTTCATGAAGTCGTAGCGGGCGCCGGCGTCCCAGCCGCGGCGCTGGTTGCCGTGGGCGGGCACGCCCCCGGCGTCGCGCAGCATCCGGGCGAGGTGGAGCAGGTTCCAGGTCATGAACGTCGTGTTCCGGTTGGTGAAGTCGTTCTCGGGCCCGCCCGACCCCGGGTCGAGGTAGGACGGCCCGGGGCCCGCCTCGCCGATCCAGCCGGCGTCGGCCTGGGGCGGGATCGTGTAGCCGAGGTGCTGCAGCGAGTAGAGGATGTTCATCGCGCAGTGCTTGACCCCGTCCTCGTTGCCGGTGACGACGCAGCCGCCGACCCGCCCGTAGTAGGCGTACTGGCCGGCCTCGTTGAGCTGGGACGAGTTGCCGTACAGCCGCTCGACCACGTGCGTGCACACCGACGACTTCTCGCCCAGCCAGATCGGCGTGCACAGCACGAGGATGTCGGCGGCGAAGATGCGCGCGAACAGGGCCGGCCACTCGTCGGTCGCCCAGCCGTGCTCGGTCATGTCCGGCCACACGCCGTGGGCGATGTCGTGGTCGACGGCCCGGATCTCGTCGACCGTCACGCCCTGGCGCCGCATGATGTCCATCGACACGCGGGCGAGGCCCTCGGTGTTGGACACCTCGGGCGAGCGCTTGAGCGTGCAGTTGACGAACATCGCCCGCAGGTCGGAGTAGTCCGGCATCGTCGTCTCCCTGTCTGGATCGGGTGCTGGCGTACCGTCGCCGGCGGGCCCGATCCGTTACAGCCGGGAGCCGGCTCAGCGCCGGAACGGGTTGTCCCCCCGGGGGTCGAACAGCGGCGTGACGTTGATGGGCGCGGTGTCGTCCTCGTGCAGCGACCCGAAGATCGACGTGAACTCCCGCGACTCGGGGTCGGGCGGCGGTGCGGCCGCGGCAGCGGCAGCAGTGTCGCCGCCGCTGCCGCGGCGCAGCCACACGTTGGCCTGGTCCCCGGTGACGTAGTGGGGGGCGTTGCGGCCGTGATCGGTGGGGTCCCACGCGTCGCGGGGCATCGCCGCCCGCCGCCGGAGCTCCTTGACCCCGAACCAGTGGCGCAGGCGCAGGCGGACGGGAGGCCGGTTGCCGTACAGCAGCGCGGCCTCCCCGTCGGCCAGCCCGTGCTCCGACGCGGGCGGCAGCAGCTGCGACTCGGGCCCCTCGGCGGGGCCGGCCGGCCCCCGGGGGAGCATCGGCCGCGCCGGGTGGCTGCGCAGCAGGTGCCAGGCCCCCTGCCCGTCGTGGCCGCCGAGCTGGCGCAGGTCGGTGAAGACGCTCACGACCTGGATTCCCCGGGCGGCGCCGCTGCTCGCAAGCGCCCCGAGGTCGTCGACCGACGCGATCCCCACGACCTGGTCGAGCACGACCAGGAGCGGGGGGTCGAGCGCCGCGGCCCGGGCCGACGAGCGCTCGTAGGCGGCGGCCAGCACCTGGCGCAGCAGCGTGGCGTTGAGCAGGCGGAAGCGGGCCTGGTCGTGCTCGGGCGCGGTGAGATAGAGGGTGTGACGGCCCCCGTCGAGCAGCTCGTCGGGGACCACCTCGTGGCGGTCCATCGAGGCCGCCACGACCGGGTCGTCGTACACGCCGAGCGCCCGGTACACGTGGCGCAGGAAGGCCGAGCGGTCGGGGTCGGGCCGGGCGAGGTTGGTGGCGTGGGTGCGGGCGGCGGGCCCGCCGACCGTCCGGAGCGCGTCGAGCACCTCGTCGCGCTCCTCGCGGGCGACCCAGTCGATGACCGTGCCCATCGGCTTGCCGGCCACGACCGCGGCGTGCAGGTACGGGGCCAGCGCCATGGACATCGAGCCGCCCCACAGGGCGTCGTCGGCGGCCCGGGCAGCCTCGTCGCCGCCCGACCCGGGGACGAGGCAGGCCCGGGCCGCGACGGTGAGGTCGCGGGCGACCCGGATGGCGCCCTGCCACGTGGTGCAACCGGCCAGCGGGGACCACCCCGAGCGGGGGTAGCCGGTCGCGGCCGCGGGGTCGAAGACGTGGACCTCGCCCTCGTGGCTGCGCCAGCCGATCGTCTGGTCGAGCAGCTCGCCCCTGGTCGAGCACACCACCGCGGGGCCCGGCCACTCCAGGAGCGCGGGGATCGTGACCCCGCTCGTCTTGCCCGAGTACGCCGGTCCCACGACCAGCAGGCTGTGGTGGTGCTCGACCGCCAGCCGGTCGGAGCCGACGGTGCCGACCACGAGCCGGTGGGGCCCCTTCCGCCGGACCCGGAGCGACCGGGCCTGGGCCCGGGTCGCCCAGCCCTCGTCCCTCCTGCCCGCGGCCGGCTTGCGCAGGGACGTCACGACCAGCAGCGCCAGCGCCCCGATCAGCGCCAGCGCCAGGGCGAACGCCGGCCAGAACACCCAGGGCCCGGGGACGTCCCCACCCGTGTTCACGGGGTCCCACGCGGCCCCGGGGTCCGCCGGGTGGGCGGCGAGCCGCCCGAGGATGCCGGGCGCGTCGTCCAGCGCGTAGCTCGGCCACTCGCCCGAGGTGAGCTTGGCGGTGACGTGGCCGATCGCCAGCGGGAGCAGCAGCAGGCCGACCACGGGGATGGCGGCGGCGAGGGCCTTGTCGTCGACGCTCTGCCAGTCGACCCCGGACGCGGATGACCCCGCACCCGACCCGAGGCCCAGGTCGGGGGCCGGGCTCTGCGCCGGGGGGGGCCCGGACGCGCCGAGGTCCCGGGTCTTGCGCTTGAGGTCGTCGATCTCCCGCAGGTGGCGGCGGCGGAGGTCGTCGAGGTCGCGACGCGTGACGGTCCGGTCGTCGTAGCTGGTCGGCCCAGGCGACCACTGGTAGTTGTCGCACTCACGGCGTGCTCCCTCCCGCGAAGGCGGTCGTCACGAGGCGGTGAGGGTCAGGCCGTGATCGCGCAGCGCCCGCTCGGCGCGCTGGCGGCGGTCCCAGATGGTGCGGGGGCGCAGGCCCCGGCCGGCGGCGAGGTCGGCGACCCGGTCGCCGCCGATCCGGGACCGGGCGATGATCACCGCGTCGTCGGCGGCGACGATGCCGGCCGCCACCGCATCCCGCAGGATCTCCGCCAGCTCGTCGGCCGCGTGGGCGGTGGCGGGCACGATCGGCTCGCGCCGGGTGGCGTCCGTGGTCTCGGTGGCGAGCAGGACGAAGCGGGGGACCGCCCGGCGCAGCTCGCCCGCGGCGTCCATGAGGATGTTGGCCGCGACCCGGGCCGGGCGGGTGGCGAGGGGGTAGGTCCGGATGCGGTGATAGACGGCCATGACCGCGGCCGCGGCCCGCTCGTCGTGGTCGCCGAGCGCCCACCAGCGGCGGGCGAGGCTGCGGGTCCCGGGCAGCAACAGCTGGAGCAGCACCCGGGACGCCAGGCTGCACCCGTTCACGCTGGCGGTCACGAGCGCCACCAGGATGCGGTCGGCCTCGGCCGCGCCCGCCATCCGCACGTAGCGCTCGACCTCCGCCAGGGTGCGGGCGCCGCCGGCGGCCTCGCAGACGGTCGCGAGCCGGCGGGCGGCGGCCCGGCTGTCGCGGAGCCGCGCCCACTCGCGGTCGAGCTGTTCGAACACTGTCGCCATGGTCAGCACCTCCCCGTCGTCGATGGCGATGGGGCGACGATGACGGGCGCCGATCCCCCGACCTCTCCCCCGGGCCTCTCCCCCCGACCGGCTCGCCGGCCGGGTGTCGCCGGGGGACATCCCCCGACCACCACCAGGGCACGGGCGCGCCGAAGCCGCCCGGGGCGGCCCCTACACTGCGGCCGCGCCCGCGGTTCCCGGCGCACGACGCTGCATCTCTGTGGGCATGGAACGGCGGCGACGCACCGCCGTCCTGGGGAGGTCACCGACATGAGTGCCCGGCCACCGAAGCCGACCGGGAGGGCCACCGCCACGGCCGCCGCGCTGGTGCGCGCGCTGCTCGCGCTGGTGGTGCTCGCCGGGCTGCTCGTCGGCGTGCCGTGGGCGCTCGTGCGGTTCGGGCACTGGCCGATCACCGGCATGCCCACCTGGCGCCAGGTGCGCGAGCTGGGGAGCTCGGGCGTCTCCGACGAGGCGTTCGCCGGGGTGCTCACCCTCGCTCTGTGGATCGGGTGGGTGCTGCTCGCCGTCAGCATCCTGCGGGAGCTGGTGGCCCAGCTGCGGGGTCGGCCGCGCCCGTCGTTCGCCGTCGGGCCGGTGCAGCGGGCGATCGGCTATCTCGTGAGCTCGCTGCTGCTCAGCCTCGGCCCGCTCACCCACGCCGCCGGGGCCCTGCCCACCCCGCCGCTGCCGGTGCTGGCGAGCCCGCCGCCGGTGGCGTCCGCGATCGACTTCTCGACGCTGGTGGAGGCGCCGGAGGCGGCCGGTCCGTCGCTGGCGACCCACGCCGTGATCAGCCGGTCCCCGGGCGCCGGGGACAGCTCTCTCACGGTCACCGTCGTGCGGGGGGACAGCCCCTGGTCGCTGGCGGAGACCCACCTGGGCGACGGCCTGCGCTGGCGGGAGCTGTGGGAGGCGAACTCGGCCCGGGTCCAGCCCGACGGCACGACCTGGGCCAGCCCGGACGTGCCGATCCGGCCCGGCTGGGAGCTGGCGGTCCCCGGGGTCGCCGCGCCCGCCGAGGTGCCGCGGGGAGGTGGCCGGGGCCCTCACCGTGGCGACCGGGGACAACTTCTGGGACCTGGCCGAGGGCGAGCTGAGCGAGGCGTGGGGCCGGGCGCCGACCGACGCGGAGGTCGTGCCCCACTGGCAGGCGCTCGTCGAGGCCAACCGCGACCGGCTGGCCCCGCCCGGCGATCCCGACCTGATCTACCCGGGCCAGCTGTTCACGGTCCCCGGCGTGCCGGCCGACCCGCTCGTGCCGCCCGTCGCCGAGGCCCCGGCGCCGCCGGCGACCCCCGCGCCCCCGGCCGTCCCCGCCCCGCCCGCGACCGGGGGGCCCGAGTCGCCGGCCCCGCCGGTGGCGGAGCTCGCCCGCCACCACGACCGAGGCTGCGCACCCGACGACGACCCGCGCCGATCCGCCGTACACCGCGGGGACGTACCCGCCTGCGCCCGGCGAGGCGCAGCCCGCGCCCCGGCGCAGCCGGCCGCCGCCAGCGAGCCCGACCGGGACGGGGACGTGCGCACCGCCGGCCTCGTCGCCGGCGGCATCGCCCTGGCCGGCGCCGTGCTGCTCGTCGACCGGCGCCGGCGGGCCCAGCAGCGCCGCCGCCGGCCCGGCCGGGACGTGATGATGCCGCCGCCCCCGCTGCGGGCCCGCGAGCGCGAGCTGCGGGCCGGCGCGGACGTCGACGGCGCCCGGCTGCTCGACGTGGCGCTGCGGGCCGCGGCGGCCGGGTGCGGGGGCGCCGGACTCCCGCCGCTGCGGTGGGTCGAGGTCGGCGAGGGGGCCGTCATGCTGTCGCTGACGACCGCGCTCGACCCGCCCCCGGGCTTCGCCCCGGTGGCGCCCGACGCCTGGGTCACGGCCGGCGGCCCGAACGACCTCGAAGCGGTGGCCGACCACCCGGCCCCGCCGCTGCCGGCGCTCGTCCCGATCGGGACCAGCCCCCGGGGCACCGAGGTGCTCGTCGACCTGGAGGCGAGCGGCGTGGCCACGGTCGCCGGCCCCACCGACCGGGCGCTGGGCCTGCTGCGCTCGGTCGTCGCCTCCGCCACGACGTCGCCGTGGGGCGACCAGGGCCGGGTCCTGCTGGTCGGCGCCGGGGAGGACATGCGCAGCTTCCCGACCGCGTGGGTCGTCTCCGAGTTCGCCGACGGCCTGCGCGAGGCCGAGGCCTACGCCGAGCGGGTCGCCCAGGCGCTCGGGGCGCTGCAGGCGCCGTCGCTCGCCCACGCCCGGGCCTCGGGCGTCGACGCCGAGGCGTGGCCGCCGCTGGTCGTGGTCTCGGCGGTGGGGCCGACGACGCCCGAGGACGTCGCCCGCCTGCAGGCGCTGGCGCGCCGGGCCCCCTGCGGCGTCGGGCTCGTCACGCTCGCCGGCCCCGGCGGCGAGGTGCCGGGCCGGGGCCTACGGATCTGGGAGGACGGCTGGCTGCGGGTCGACGGCGTGGACATGCCGCTGCAGCCCCGCTACCTCGACGCGGCCGAGGCCCGGGCCGTCGCCGACCTGCTGGCGGTCGCCGCCGAGCGCGAGGACGTCGTCCGCCCGGCGCCGCCGGAGGCCGAGCGCATCCGCCGCCCGGCGCCCGCGCCGCCGCCCCCGGCGCCTACTCAGGACGACCGGGTGGTGGAGGTCCCGGGTCCGGCCGCCCGCCGGCTCGACGACCTGCTGGTCGGGGTCGACGTCGTGGTGTCGGTGCTCGGCGAGGTGCGGGCCGAGCGCCGGACGGAGGGTGGCGGCGGCGAACCGCTGGTCCCCAGCCGCCAGCGGGCGCTGGAGGCGATCGCCTACCTGGCGCTGCGCGAGTCGGCGGTCGACCGGGAGGACCTGGAGATCAGCCTGTTCCCCGAGGGCGCCAACTCGGCCAAGACGATCTACAACACGGTCAGCTCGGCCCGGTCGCTGCTGGGCGAGGAGCTGTTCCCGCCGTCGGAGGGTGGCCGCTACGAGCTGTCCGCGGCGGTGGTGACCGACTACGGCCTGTTCTGCGAGCTGGTCGGCGAGGCCGACGAGACCGAGGACGCCACCGCGGCGGCCGGCCTGCTCACCGAGGCGCTGGGCCTGGTCCAGGGCGAGCCGTTCACGGGCGTCGGCCGCAGCTACGCCTGGGTCGGCCCCCACCGGGGCATGATCGTGGCCCAGGTCGTCGACGCCGCCGAGGAGCTGGCCGAGGTCCGCCTGGCGACGGGCGACTGGAAGGCGGCCGAGTGGGCGGCCAGGAGGGGCCTGCGGGCGTTCCCGGCCGACGAGCGCATGTACCGCCTGCTCATGCGGGCGGCCCGCGTGGCCGGCAACATCTCCGGCGTCCAGCGGGTCTTCCGCGAGCTGTGCGACGTGATCGCCGACCCCGACCTGGGCGTCGAGCCGGAGGACACCCTCCACCCCGAGACGGTCGACCTGCTGGAGCAGCTCACCGGCTCGTCCGGCCGCCAGGCCCGCAAGGGCGCCTGACCTCCCACGTTTCTGGCAGCGCTCAGGGCCATAGCGGTACGGGATCGCTGCCAGAACGGCCGGTCTAGCCGTTCCGGCTGGTGCGGATGTTCCGGCGGTTCCAGCGGGCTTCGAGCCGGCCCGGGGGGTCCGGGGGTAGGAGGCCGGCGCCCTGCGCGTCGCGGATGCCGCGGCGGCGGGCGTAGTGGTTGAGGACCTTGTCCTTCGCCCGTTGGACCGGCATGCTCCAGCCGGCCCGGTACTGGGTGACGACCTGCTCCTGGACGATCCTCGGGCCGCTGCCGGTGACGCCCGGGCGCGACCGGAAGACCCTGGCCTCCAGTTGGCGGCGGTGGTCGCGGGGGCGGAGGTCGAGCCGCTTGCCCTTCCCGGCGCGCGCGAGCTGCGCCCGGACCCGGCGCTCCGCCCGCTCCCCGCGCTGCACGTTGGTCTCGCGCGGAATGCCCGCCTCGATCGCGTCCGGGAGGTAGCCGCCCCGGGGGCCCGGGCCGGCCATCCCGCCGGCCTGGCTGGAGATGTACGTCTTCGTCTGCGAGGCGGCCCACCGGTCGCCCCGGATGCGGGCCTTCACCGTGTTGTGCCACAGGCGTCGCTCGCGGCGGCGCTCGGACCACGCTCTCAACATGAATCCGCCGGCCCGGCCGGCCGCGGCCGCGGCTGCGGCCCCGGCGGTGCCGGCCGCCCAGCCGGTGTAGAGCATGCCCCGGTCGATATTGCGGAAGTTGATGCCCCGTGAGCCAGTGGGGCCCTCCCAGGGCCGGCCGCCGCCGCCCACCCGGGCGTTGGTCAGGTTGTCGGCGAGCCGTCCGGCCGACGCCTCGCCGCTGGCCAGGATGCGGCGCCGGGTCATCGCCACGGCGAGCACCGCGGCGTTGACGATGAAGAACCGCTCGACCAGCCCGACCTCCGCGGTCGCGTCCAGCAGGCGCTGCAGGCCGATCAGCAGCAGCGACAGGAGGAAGCTCATGCCCACGACCGCGAGGACGACCTGCATGACGGTGGTCAGCCACAGCCACGCCAGCCGGCGCCCACCCCCGGGCAGGACCGCGGTGAGCATCGCGAACGGGGCCACGGCGAACAGCACGAGCGCGGCGAACTTGGCGAACACCACCGTCAGCGACAGCGCCAGCAGCACGACCGCCACGATGCTGCTGGAGATCATCGTCACGATGGCGCCGGTGAGCCGCGACATCGTCGGCTCCGCCTGCCAATCGGCCTCCGCGTCGCAGCCCGCGTCGTGCATCAGGTCCCGGGGCTTGTCGTCGCTCTCGTGCGGGCCGCTCGCCAGCGCCTGGTTGCGGGCGTTGAGGCACCGGTCGTGGTCCTCGGGCTTGTCGCTGATCCGGCGGTTCCAGTTGAGCCAGTCGTAGGGCTCCTCGACGAACACAGCGTGTATCTCACCCTGGACGTCGTCGACGACGTGCTTGACGTCCTTGTCGGCGCCCTGGTCGGACTGGCCCGCCACGAGGATGTCGGACGACGCCGCGTCCATGAGGTGCCACGTCGCGTCCATGTAGTCGGCCCGGTGGGCCATGAACGCCGTCGACAGCATGACCAGCAGGATCGACACCACCAGCTCGCCGACCGCCATGCCGCCCCTGCCGATCAACAGCGCGATGCCGACCCAGACGGCCAGGAACAGCCAGGCGAGCTCGTAGAGGTGGAAGTCGCCGTTGCGGGTGATGTTCGTCTCGTAGTCGTTGCCGATCGCGAGCGCGGTGTTGTCGTAGCGCTTGATGTCGAAGTCGTAGGCCCAGTCGACCGACCACAGCGACAGCTGGACCTCGGTCTTGCCGATCGAGAAGAACAGGTCGGTCCACCACCCGGTGACCTTGCGGCCGAAGTCGGTGAACCCCCCGCCGTCGTAGCCGATGTCGTAGTTGTCGCTCGGGTAGGGACCGAAGCAGTCGTGGCTCAGCAGCCCGCCCACCTCCTTCTCGGTGGGGCAGGGGTCGTCGCCGGGTGGCTGCGGCTGGGACCGCCCGGCGACGTCCGCGGCGGCGGCCCGGCTCGTCGCCGCCAGCCCGCCCACCACGACCAGCACGAGGACGATCACGGCGGCGAGGAGGACCGGGCCGCGGGCGGGGCTGCGGGCCCGGCTGCCGGTGGCGGTCACGGGTCGCTCCTGTCGCCGAGTGCCTCGGCCAGCGGGGACCGCCGGCGCCGCCGGGCCCGGAGCCGGGCGTCCGCCGGCTCCAGCGCGGGAGTCGGCGGCGGTGCCAGCGCGGGCGGCGCCGGCCCGTCACCGGGCCCGTGGGGGTCGAGGGTCTCGTCGGGGGCGAGGGCCTCGAGCTCCTCGGCCTCCTCGCCGGCCGCGGCGCCGGGTCGGGTCTCGAAGGCGTGCTCGATCTCCGGCAGCGCCGGCGGCAGCACCTGGATCAGGCCCAGCCGCTCGCGCACGTCGCGGTAGAGGCACTGGCCGCTGTCCATCCCCTGCTCCAGGGTGGCGGCGGCGTCGAGGCTGTCGGGCACCCCGAGGAACGTCAGGGCCGCGGGGATCGCCTGGCGGGCCTGGCGGAACACGAACCGCGACCCGAGCAGGTCGACGAGCTCGCTGACCGCGAAGTCGTTCGGGTGCTGGCTCGCCAGCCAGATCGCGCCGTTGTGCTTGCGGCCGTCGCGCACGCCCTCGATCAGCAGGTTCTGCCCGTGCGGCGACGCCAGCAGCGCCCACGCCTCGTCGTAGAGCGCGGCGCCGAAGCGCGCCGGGTCCCGGAACACGACCTGGCGACCGACCGCGGCGACCAGGTAGAGCACCGCCTGGCCCAGCACCTGCTCGGGCAGGAGCATGCGGCTGCGGTGCTCGCTCTCCAGCGTCTGGCGGTCGGGGAGCGCCAGGTGGGGGGCCCAGAACACGATGAAGTCGGCGTCGAGGGTGAGCGGGTGGCCCGCGCCGAAGGCGAGGGCGCCGGTGGCCGAGCGCCGGTAGTGGGCGAGCCGGCGGGCGAGGCTGCGGGCCGAGGGATCGGGGCGGCGCTCGTTCTCGCCCATCCGCTCCAGCTCGTCGAGCACGTCGCCGAGGCGGGGCGCGGGCCGCTCGACGACCGCATCGACGGCCTCGGCCAGCGCCGCCCCCTCCTCGCTCTGCGCGGAGCACCCGGCCAGGAGCGACAGGAACCCGAGGCTCACCGCCGCTCGGTCGTCGCCGCCGAACGTCCGCATCGGGTCGAGGCACACATCGGCGCCGGCCTCGACCCGCACCACCTGCACCCGCCCGGGGATCGCCGCCGCGAAGCGCACGTACTCGCCTGCCCGCGTGCGGTCGATCGTGACCACCTGGTCGCCGCGGGCCACCGTGTCCCAGCACAGCCGCTTGAGGAAGTACGACTTGCCGGAGCCGAGCCGGCCGACGGCGGCGAGCGACGGGCTGGTGTTCACCTGGGGCCCGAACGCCGGATCGAACAGCACGGGCGTCGCCGTCCCCCCGTCGAGCGTGACGCCGAGCAGCATCCCGGCGGGGTCGCCGACCTCCGGCCCGCAGAACGGGCTCCCGGCCGCCAGGTCGCGTGCGAGCATGAACTGCGTGTAGTCGCGGCACACCGCCGCGGCCGCGGTGCCCGGCAGCATCGACCGCAGCAGGGCCACCTGGCCTCCGGTGGGCCGCCCGAGCCCGTACTCCTGGGGCTCGAACATGGCGGTGATCGCGCCCGCCCGGTCCTCCAGCTCGGCCACGGTCGACGCCGCCACCGACAGCAGGACC
This sequence comes from uncultured Acidimicrobiales bacterium, assembly GCA_963830865.1. Lineage (GTDB taxonomy): Bacteria > Actinomycetota > Acidimicrobiia > Acidimicrobiales > VFJN01 > ZC4RG19. The sequence goes on from CAWHNU010000011.1 coordinate 547,123, forward strand.
GTCGCCTGCAGCTCCGCCTCCATCGGGTTGGCGCCCAGCTCGGCCCGCTCGTCGTCGATGGCCTCGATCGCGGAGGCGAGCTGGGGCGGGGCGCCGCTGACCTCGCCGTCGTACTCGTCGACCTGCCCGACGAGGTCGCGGTGCTTGCGCCGGACCTTCGCCTGGGCGTCGAGGTTCCGCACGGCCCGGATCCGCACACACCAGTCGACGGGGAACCCGACGTGGTCGGCGTAGTACAGCCACTCGCCGGAGCCGCCGGGGAAGCGGAACCGGTGGGGCATGTCGGACATCGCGAGCACGGTCTGATAGCTGGTGCCGCCGGGCCCGTCGATGCGCACGTAGCGCCTGTGCCGCGGACGGTCCTCGTCGTCGGGGAAGCCGCCCTCCTTGACCACCGCGTCGGTGAGGTGGGCGAGCACGCCGCGGCGGACGTCGTCGGCTGGACCGGCGGGACCGGCGCCAGCGGCGCCCGGCTCCCACAGGTCGTCGAGGGGCGGCTCACCGGCCTCGCGCCGCAGGGCGCGGGCGTAGAGCCAGCACACCTCCCCGGCGGTCGCCGGCGTGAGCGGGACGGCCGAGCCCAGCCGGACGGCGACCTCGCGGGCCTGGCGCCGGCGGGTCTCGAGCTCGCCGGCCGTCACCCGGTGCGGCCCGACGCCGAACGCGCCGGCGACGTCGGCGGCCGCGTCCCGCAACAGCTCCTGCCACGGCCGGCGGATCGAGGGCAGCGCGGCGGCCAGGTAGTAGCGGCGCCGGTACAGCGGCACCTGTGACAGCCACTCGCCGCTGGCCTCGCACGCGTCGCTCCACGCCTCGTTGGCGTCGAGGTCGATGCCGTCGGCCATGCGCACGACCACGTCCAACGGATCGATGAGCTCGCAGACCGACAGCAGCATCGCGTCCGGGGGAAGCCCCATGAGCAGGCCCCGCAGCTGCGCGTGCACGCCCAGCTTGTCGGCCGTCGTCGTGTGGGCGTGGGCGAACGGGGTGACCTGCCACAGCGCCCACACCCCGCCGTCGGACGACCAGATGAGGTTGCCCACCACCGCCCGGGCGGGCGGCTTCATCGACCCTCCCCGGGGGCGACGTAGGTGACGGCGCCGGCGAGCGACCGGCCGCGGGGCCGCAGCACCGGCCGGCCGCCGGCGCGCCCGAGCCGGGGCGTCGACGCCCACTGGACGACCCCGACGGCCGCCCGCGCCAGGCTGCGCCCCTCGAACCGGGCGCGCCGCACGATCCACGCCAGCGCCGCGGGCAGGCCGACGGCGACGACCACCCCGGCGAGCCGGGGCAGGAAGCGTCCCCACAGGTGCCAGGTCTGCATCTCGGCCCAGAACGTCACCGCGATGACCACCAGCTGGGGCACCGTCAGCTGGAATGGCGGCGTCCAGCCGGCGATGTGGCCCAGCACGAGCGGATGGCGGCGGGCGTGCGTGTAGGTCGCGCAGACGATGTGGTCGTCACCGTCCTCGGTCACGGGGTGTCACGCTCCTCGACGTCCTCCTGGACCTTCTGCTCCAGGAACTCGAAGTGCTGCACGCCGAAGATGACGACCGCACCGAGCATGACGGCGCCGAGCGTGGGCACGAGCGAGCGGGTCCGTACCCAGGTCGTGATGACGAAGATGATGGCGACGAGGGTGATGGCGCCCTCGGCGAGCGTCTTCGCGTCCCTCAGCAACGAGGTGAGGATGTCGACCACGGCGACACTCCTTTCTGTCTGTGTTTGGGTGGTCAGTCGCCGGGAGTGGTGGTCGGGGGCGTGCCCGGACGGACGCCGGCCAGCTCGCGCACCTCCCACCGCCCGGACCGCTCGGCGAGCGTCAGCTCATAGGCCAGGACCTGGCGGGCGCCGCGGGCGGTCGTCACCTGGACCTCCGCCCAGGCGCGGGCGAGGCCGGCGGCGCTGTCGGTGCCGGTCCTGATCGCGACGTCGGAGACGCTGATCCCCACGAACGGCGCGGGGTCGAGCCGGCCGATCTCGACGCCTGGCGACAGGTAGCGGGCCGGGTCGCCCTGACCGGTGAGCAGCGCGGCGAGGAAGCCCTCGATCGTCGCCACGACCGGGTCGGAGGGGTCCGGGGCGTGGGCCCCGTCCCGGTCGGGCTCCCAGCCGGAGCCGGCCGCCGCCGGGGCGGGGACCACGGCGGGGGTGGTCAGGGCCTGCAGGCCGGTCGCGGCGTCGCCCACGACGGTGACCTCCACGTACCACGTGGCGGCCGTGGGGAGCGCGGCGGCGGCGTCGTCGTCGGGGGCCGGCTCGCCCAGGAGCTCGCCGTCGTCGGCGCCCCGCCCCGCCTCGGCCACCTCGGCCGCCACCGTCACCGACCACCGGGCGGGGCCGGTGGCCCGGCCCGCGACCGCGGCCGCGCCGGCGACGGACAGCCCGTCCGTGGCCAGCTCGTCGGCGGCGGGCGGGTCGACGAACATCTCGTCCAGGGTCGCCTGGTCCCCGGCGTCGGCGACGAGCCACGCCTGGACCGCCCGCTCGGCGACGCCGGCCACCGGCGCGGGCACCTGGCCGTCCTCCGTGTCGGCCGCGACCGGGGCCGCGGCCTCGGGGGTCGGTCGCAGCATCCCCACGCAGCCGCCCACGCAGCCGAGCGCCACCGCCGTCCACAGCCCGGTCCGCGCCGCGAGCTGGGCGATCGGCCGCGCCGGCCGGGCCACGTAGTGCTCGGGGAGCGCAGGGGCGGGCTGGCGCCGGCGCTTGGTGGTCGGGGTCACGCCCTCCGATGCGCTCCCGCGCCCGCCAAAGCGCGGACCGCGGTCGCCGACCGGTCGGAGCACATAGGGAGGCATGGTCGCTCGCCCCGGTCGCGCCGCCGTCCGGTCCGGCGCCCGCCGGGGCGGGACCGCCGCCCGCTCGCTCGCCCGCAGCGCGGCGCCCACCGGCCGGGCCGGCGGCCGCTCTGCCGGCCCCGGCTCCCGCCCTGGCCGGCATCCGGGCCCTGGCCTCGGCCGGTTCCGGCCGGGCCGGCCGCGGCGCCCGCCCCGCATGCCCGCCGGCCACCGGCAGCGGGCCGATCGTCGCGCCCGCCGCCAGCGGCGGCGCGATCGCAAGAAGATCGAGCGCAAGCTCCGCAAGCTCCGCTGGCGCCGCTGGCGCCGCAAGGACCGCAAGGCGCGGCGCAAGCAGGCGAAGCAGGACCGCAAGGGCCGTCGTCACCGCCGCGTCCGCCGCACCCTGCTGCTGCCGCTCCTCCTGCTGTTCCTGATGATGTCGTGCTCGACCATTACGACCATGGCGGTGATGTCGTCGGTGCCCGACGTGCCGGACTGGCCCGATGGCCTCGACCCGTCGTCGATCGCGGATGCGCTCCTCGATCTCCTCGGTGCCGGCGGGAGCCCGACGGTGCTGGGCAGCACGGCCCGCTACCGGGAGTCGATGATCACCGCGACCACCCAGCGCATGCTGGACACGGTGGTCCCGCTGTTCGGCCAGGGCTACGGCGTCGGCTGCTACCGCTCGGGCGAGGACGGCGGCGAGCACCCGCGGGGCCGGGCCTGCGACTTCATCATGGCCAGGCCCCTCAACACGATGCCGACGCCCGTGTACCTGGCCCACGGCTGGGCGCTGTGCAACTTCCTTGTCGCCCACGCCGGCGACCTGCACGTCCGCTACATCATCTGGCAGAAGCGCATCTGGTTCCCGGCCTCCGGGTGGCGCGCCTACACCCGCTACGACGGCGTCACCCAGGGTGAGCTGCTGCGGCTCAACCACTACGACCACGTCCACGTGTCGCTGAACTGGGTGGAGGGCGACCGCGTGATCTGACCACCGTCTCCCCGACATCGGCCCGCTGGAGTTGACAGTCTGTATGGCGATGCGCATCAGATGGACATGCCTCGCCGTGCTGGGGCTGGTGGTGGTCGCCGCCTGCGGGTCGGGCGGGAAAAGTGACGACTCGGGCGGTGCCGACCGTGGGGGCGACGCGAGCGGGGACACCGGCGGCTCGGCCGCAGCCGGCGCCGGCGCGGGCTTCACCGACCGGTGCCCCAGCGAGGAGGACATCGGCGGCCGGGTCGGCCGGGAGGTGAAGCTGACCCAACACGACGACGGCCCCGGGGTCGTCCACGGGCAGAACGAGCTCATCTGCCAGTACGAGTCGAACCTCGAGGTCGGGCTGTTCGTCGGCGCCTGGCGGAGCATCTACGCCGACGAGAACGAGGCGACCCACTGGCTCGACCTCGGCGACTTCGGCGCTCCCGGCGAGCCCAACGCACCCGACGAGCTCTCGACCGCCGAGGCGCTGACGATCGGCGACGGGGGCTACCTGAACACCCAGGCCGCCCCCGACAACCTGGGCGGCTACCGGCTCTCGGCCCAGGCGCGGGTCCGGCTGGGGTCGCGCCTGTGCGGCGTGGACGTCGCCACGCTGGGCCCGAACCCGGCGCTCAGCGATCAGCAGAGCGACGCGGCCCACTTCCTGGTGGCGAGCCTCTGCGGGCTGTGAGGCGCCCCGAGGCGTGTGTTGGCCCGCTACGGAGCGGGGTAGTCCCAGCGTAGGCCGGTGACGCGCCCGTGCCCGTGGTCACGCGTGTTCCGGCAGACGCCCAATCAGTGCTAGGCAGGTGCCGTGCCACGCCTCGACGATCTTGCCGAGAAGCTGGCGCCACTGCTGGGAGAGTTCCTGCCCCGGCAGCGGTGGTACGCGGGCGACGCACCACCGGCCTCGGTCGTGGCCACGCCGGTCGACCTGCGCCCGGGGGAGCCCCTGCTGGCCTGGTACCTGGTCGAGACGGTCGACGCCGCCGGCCGCCCGGCCACCTACCAGGTGGTGCTGGGCGCGCGCCCGTCGCCGTGCAACTGCGAGTTCCTCCACGGCAAGGAGCGGTTCACCCTCGGCGAGGTCGACGGCTGGCTGTACTACGACGCGCTGGTCGATCCCGAGCTGGCGCTGACCGTGCTCGAGCGGGTCGCACCGGACGAGTCCGCCGAGGTCGCCCGGCCCCTGGTGGTCGAGCAGTCGAACACGTCGGTCGTCTACGACGAGCGGCTCATCCTCAAGCTGTTCCGCCGGGTCCACCCCGAGCCCAACCCCGACGTCGAGATCACCGACGTGCTGGGCGAGCGGGGGTTCCCCCACGTGGTGCCCCAGCTCGCCGAGCTGCGCCTCGACGGCGCCGACCTGGCGGTCGTGCGCCAGTACCTGCTCGGGTCGACCGACGCCTGGCAGCTCGCGCACACGTCGCTGCGCGACCTGCTCGGCACCCGGATGCCGCCGGAGGAGGCGGGCGGCGACTTCGGCCCCGAGGCCGTGACGCTGGGCGACGTGACCGGCCGCCTCCACCTGGCGCTGGCCGAGGCGTTCGGCACCGGCTCGTCCGACCCGGCGACGTGGGTCGCCGGGTTCCGGGCCCAGCTCGACCGCCTGCCGACCGGCCCGGTCGAGATCGACGGCGAGACGGTCGCCGGCCCCGACCTGATCGACGCGGGGACGGTCGGCGACCTGCTGGCCCGCCTGGTCGACGTCGAGGACCCCGGGCCCGCCTTCCGCATCCACGGCGACCTGCACCTCGGCCAGCTGCTCCTGGCCGATCCCGGCTGGTACGTCCTCGACTTCGAGGGCGAGCCGGCGCGGCCGGTCGCCGAGCGGTCGCTGGCGTCGTCGCCGCTGCGCGACGTAGCGGGCATGTTCCGCTCGTTCCACTACGCGGCGCGCACGGGCCTGCTCGAACGGGGCCGCGACGTCGACGCCGAGCTGGTGGCGCTGGCCGATGCCTGGGAGGCCCGGGCGGTCGACGCCTACTGGCACGGCTACCAGGCGGTGCCGGGCATCGACGCGCTGCTGCCGGGGTCGAACGACCAGCGCTGGCGCATCCTGCGGGCCTTCGAGCTGGACAAGGCCGTCTACGAGGTCATCTACGAGCTGTCCCACCGACCGGACTGGGTCGACATCCCGCTGGCGGCGGTGCGGCGCTCGCTCGCCCTCATCCCGTGATGGGCCAGCAGCGCTCCTCCCTCCGGGCTGACGTCGACGCCCTCGTCGCCGGCAGGTCCCGCGACCCGCATCGGATCCTCGGCGTCCACGAGCAGGGGGACGGCGTCGTCGTCCGCACGTGGCGGCCGGACGCCACGGCGGCCACCCTGGCGGGCAAGCCGATGCGGCGGATCCACGATGCCGGCGTGTTCGAGCTGGTGCTCGACGAGGCCCCGAAGCCGGGCTACGAGGTCACGTTCGGCTGGGAGAGCGGCGGCGAGCACACGCTGGTCGACCCGTGGCCGTTCTGGCCCACGCTCGGCGACGTCGACCTGCACCTGCTGGGCGAGGGCCACCACGACCGGCTGTGGGAGGCGCTCGGCGCGCATCCGCGCGAGCACCAGGGCACCGAGGGCACGGCGTTCGCGGTGTGGGCGCCGGCCGCCGGCGGCGTGCGCGTCGTGGGCGACTGGAACGGCTGGGACGGCCGGGTCCACCCGATGCGGTCGATCGGGGCGTCGGGCGTGTGGGAGATCTTCGTCCCCGAGGCGCGGCCCGGGCAGCGCTACAAGTTCGAGGTCGTGGGCGCCGACGGGGTCACCCGGCTGAAGGCCGACCCGTTCGCCCGGGCGACGGAGACCCCGCCGGCCACGGCCAGCGTGATCGAGGCCTCGACCTACGCCTGGGGCGACGGCGACTGGATGGCCCGCCGGGCCGCGACCCGCCCGTGGGACGACCGCATGTCGGTGTACGAGGTCCACCTGGGGTCGTGGATGCGGCACCCGGACGGCCGCTCGTACGGCTACCGCGACCTCGCCGAGCGGCTGGCCGACCACGTCGCCGACCTCGGGTTCACCCACGTCGAGCTGCTGCCGCCGACCGAGCACCCGTACGTGCCGTCGTGGGGCTACCAGGTCACCAGCTACTTCGCCCCGTCGGCCCGCCACGGCGACCCGGACGGGTTCCGCGACCTGGTCGACCACCTCCACCGCCGCGGCATCGGGGTCATCGTGGACTGGGTGCCGGCCCACTTCCCGAGGGACGAGTGGGCGCTGGCCCGCTTCGACGGCACGGCGCTGTACGAGCACGGCGATCCCCGCCAGGGCGAGCACCCCGACTGGGGCACGCTGGTGTTCAACATGGGGCGCAACGAGGTGCGGAACTTCCTGATCGCCAGCGCCCGCTACTGGCTGGAGGTGATGCACGTCGACGGCCTGCGGGTCGACGCGGTCGCGTCGATGCTGTACCTCGACTACTCCCGGCGGGACGGCGAGTGGATACCCAACCGCCACGGCGGCCGGGAGAACCTGGAGGCGATCGCCTTCCTGCAGGAGTTCAACACGGTCCTCCACCGGGACGTCCCGGGCGCGATCACGGTCGCGGAGGAGTCGACCGCCTGGGGCGGCGTGTCCCGCCCCGTCGACGCCGGCGGGCTGGGCTTCAGCCAGAAGTGGAACATGGGCTGGATGCACGACACGCTGGCGTACTTCTCGACCGAACCGGTCCACCGCCAGTGGCACCACGACCAGCTCACGTTCGGGCTGACGTACGCCTGGAGCGAGAACTTCGTGCTGCCGCTGAGCCACGACGAGGTCGTGCACCTCAAGGGCTCGCTGCTCGGCAAGATGCCGGGCGACCAGTGGCAGCGCTACGCCAACCTGCGGGCGCTGTACGCGTGGATGTGGTCGCATCCGGGCAAGCAGCTCCTGTTCATGGGGGCGGAGCTGGCCCAGGAGCGGGAGTGGAGCCACGACCGCGAGATCGACTGGTTCCTGCTGGCCGACCCGAAGCACCGGGGCGTGCGCGACATGGTGCGCGAGCTCAACCGGGTCGAGCAGGCTCACCCGGCGCTGTGGTCGGGCGACACGGTCCCGGCGGGGTTCGAGTGGCTCGACCCCGACGACCGCGCCCACTCGGTGTACGCGTTCCTGCGCTGGCCCCACATCGTGGGCGGTGAGGCCGGCGGGGGCGGGGGCGCTGGTCGGGCGGCCGCCGGCGGCCCGGTGGCGGTGGTCGCCAACCTCACGCCGGTCCCCCGCTACGGCTACCGCCTGGGGTTGCCCCACCCCGGCCGCTGGGTGGACGTCCTCAACACCGACGACGAGCGCTGGGGCGGCAGCGGCCTGCTCCAACCCGAGGTCGACACCGACGGCACCTCCTGGCAGCACCAGCCAGACTCGGCGGTCCTCACCCTCCCGCCACTAGCGGTCCGCTGGCTGGTCCAGGCAGACCACTGACCCCGCCGCCTCTGCGGCCGAAGGTTGCGTGACAAGCGTGTCGCCGAGCGCGTTTTGTACGCGGAACTGGTCGCTATGGCGACCGTTTCCGGGGACAGAACGCGGATCAGGGCGAGGAAGCGCCACAAGCGTGTCGCCGACGCCCTCGGGGGCCGAAGCGTTGGGCCAAGGGCGGTCCGGCGGGGTCACGGAGCCGCCGTAGTCGGCCGAGCGAAGCGAGCTCGTCCTTGACGCCCGCCTCGACGCCCCACGTCGCAGTAGAGGCCGGCTCCGCCGGCCTCTCGACCAGCCCAGGGTCGCCGCCGCCCCGCGGCGGGCATGGGCGTGACAGGCGTGTCGCCAGCGCGTTTTGTACGCGGAACTGGTCGCTATGGCGACCGTTTCGGGGACAAAACGCGCCGGCCCGGCTCAGCCGAGGGTGGTGGTGGGGTTGCAGTGGCCGAGGGGGGTGTCGTAGCAGACCACGGCCTGGATCTCGCCGATGGTGAGGTCGAAGGCGGTGGTGGTGGTCATGTCGGCCAGGGCGCCGGTCTCGCCGGTGGTGGCGGTCCAGGTGACGGCCCACACGATGCTGGCCCGGGCGTGGTAGAGGTCGTCGGGGTCTTCGCCGTGGGTGTCGTGGCGGTGGTCATCGGAGGCCCACTGGAACACATAGGAGCACCCGGTCTGCTGCTGGTCGTCGGGGACGTGGAACAGGTAGGGCTTGCCCGGCCCGTTGCAGGTCACCGGGCGGCGGCCGTGGCCTTCGCCCAGGTCCCACACCGTGCGCACGGGCGTGGCGGTGGCGGTCACCGAGACGGGGCCGGCCTCGGCGGTGGCCGATAGCGGGGCCCAGGCGGCGGGGTCGACCCACAGCCAGGTGGCGATGCCGACCAGGCCGACGATGTCGCGGGGTGGCGCGGTGGCCGGGGTGGGGGCGGGCAAGGCGATCTGGGCGGCGGCCTGGGCGGCGAGGACCTCGGCGGGGACGCCGCCGGGTGGCGGTGCGGGAGCGGTGGGGGTGAAGGCGGCCAGTGGTCCGTCGGCCCGCCACACGGCGGCCTCGGGCGGCAGGCAGTAGGGCCGGTACCACTGGCCGTCCACCCGCGCCGAGGCCGGGATGCCGACGGCGTCGAGGTGGCCGATGGGCAGCGTGTCGGGGACCGCCAGGTACTGGCCGTCCGCGATCTGCTCCACGTGCAGGTACAGGTACCGCACACACCGCACCGGCCCGCCTCCGGCACCCGCGCCGGTCGGCGCCGCCACGCCCGGCGCGGCCGCGCTGCCGCTGGCGTTGACGCTCACCGTGTCGCCGGACTCGCGAGCGGCAAAGCAGTCTGCGCAAGGCAGTCGCCCGCGTCTCGGCGGAGGGACCTGGCGTCGTCGTGTCGCGTGGCGGGGCCTGACCCTCGCACAGTCGACGTCGCCGAGAGGCCGACGACCACGGCGCCAGCACGATCCGGATCACTGGCCGCATCGGTTGACGCCCTCCCAGGTCTCGTCGGGGCCGGGCAGCTCCGGACGCTGACGAGCCACCCGCCGTCGACGCGCCGAAGCGGACGGTGTCGATGCTCGTGGTGATCGCCATTGGCCGGACCTCTGCGCCCGTGGCCGCGTGATAGGCGCCCGGACTCGTCGACGAAGCAGGCCCGCAAGCGTGGCCTCGTCACCCGACACCTCGATCGACAGGATCGTCTGCGAGGTGGTCGGCCCGCTTCCGGATGATCGTGCCGTCTGCGATGCTCTGTGGCGATCGCCGACCTGAGGTCGTCAGCCGCCGCACCCGTCGCCCGCTGGGGGATCTCCGGGTCGTCGAGGTCGGGTGCCTCGAGGAGCCGGTCGATGCATGGCGACATACGCCCGATACGCCGCCTCGATGCTCTGTCCCCGCCTCGGGGTCCGCCGGCGCGGTCGTCGACACGGCAGCCTCCGACCGCGAGTTGTCGTCGGCCCGCGTGACGACGCCCCACAGCCACCAGCCGCCCGCCGCGAGCAGCGTGAACAGCACCACCAGCCCGACCATCTGCCAGTGCTCGCGCCGTGCCTCCCGTTCCATCACCGCCGCACGCTACGCACCGGGCCCACTACGAATCAAGAGACATCGAAAAATACCCACAACCCGCGCCGTGTAATGGCGTGACAGGCGTGTCGGTCACGGGATAACGGGGTGGTGATTGCGGACGCAACGGTGGTAGGCAGGGGTCGTCGTGATCCGTGACGTGCCGCCCCAGCCGTTGGACGACCCCGACCGCAGCCTGCTGTCGCCGCAGTTCGCGGTCGTCATGGTCGCCTCGTTCGCCTATTTCACCGCCATGGGCGCCCTGCTGCCCACCGTGCCCCGGTTCGTGGAGAACGAGCTGGGCGGTGGGGGCATCCAGGTCGGGATCGGGGTCGGCGCCTATGCCGTGTCGGCCGCCATCCTGCGGCCCTGGGTCGGGCGCATCGGCGACACCAAGGGGCGGCGGCTGCTGGCCGTGGGCGGCACCGCGGTCGTGGCGGTGTCGATCGTGTCCTACACGCTGGCCTCGTCGCTCTGGATGCTCGTCCTGGCCCGTCTGGTGACCGGCGCCGGCGAGGCGGCCGTGTTCGTCGGTGTCGCCACGGCCGCCCAGGACCTGGCTCCCGACCACCGGCGGGGCGAGGCCGCCTCCTACTTCTCGGTCGCCCTGTACGGCGGCCTGGCCGTCGGGCCGCCCGTGGGCGAGGCCCTCGTCACCCACGGGTACACCCTGCTGTGGCTGGTGCTGGGCGGCTGCGCCACCCTGGCCTGCGTGGCCAGCATCTGGATCCCCCGGGGCAAGACCGTCGACACGGTGGCCGACCGGGGGTTCCTCCAGCCGGACGCGCTCTGGCCCGGGCTGATCCTGCTGCTCGGCCTCATCCCCTTCACTGCGTTCGCCTCGTTCGTGCCGCTGTACGCCGCCGACATCGGCCTCGACAGCGTCGGCGCGGTGTTCGGGCTCTACGCCGGGCTCGTCCTCGTCATCCGCATCGTCGGCGCCCGGCTGCCCGACCGGCTGGGCTGGCAGCGGGGGTCGACGCTGGCGCTGTGCGGCGTGACCGTCGGCATCCTCGTCGTGGCGGTGTGGGGCTCGGTCGTGTCGCTGTGGGTGGCGGCGATCGCCCTGGGGCTGGGCATGTCGCTGCTCTACCCGTCCCTGTTCACGGCCGTGATGGCGGCGGCCCCCGAGGAGGAGCGCAGCCACGCCGTCGGCACGTTCTCGGTGTTCTTCGACCTGTCGCAGGGCTTCGGGGCGACGTTCATCGGGCTGATCGTGTCGCTGACCAGCGGGAACAAGCGGGCCGGCTTCGCCGCCGCCGGGGCGCTCGCCTTCGCCGGGCTGGTCGTCCAGTACCTGGTGCGGGACCGCATCGGCCGCGGCCGCCGGCCGGTCGCTTGCCCGGTCGCGATCACGCCGGACGCCCCTTCGACCGCGGCGTGACCATGTCCGGCGCGGCTGCCGCCTTCGTCCTCCACGGGCACTTCTACCAGCCGCCGCGGGAGAACCCGTGGACCGAGGTCGTGCCCCGCGAGCCGTCCGCCGCCCCGTTCCACGACTGGAACGAGCGGATCACCGCCGAGTGCTACCGGCCCAACGGCTGGGCCCGGATCGTCGACGACCACGGCCGGATCGTGGACATCGTGAACAACTACCGGCTCCTGTCGTTCGACGTGGGGCCGACGCTGCTGTCGTGGCTGGAGGAGCACGCGCCCGAGACCTACGAGCGCATCCGGGCCGCCGACGGTGCCGCGGGCCGGGCCATCGCCCAGGCCTACGGGCACGCCATCCTGCCGCTGTGCGACGACCGAGACCTGCGGACCCAGATCCGCTGGGGGCTGGCCGACTTCCGCCACCGGTTCGGCCGGGAGCCCGAGGGGATGTGGCTGCCCGAGACCGCGGTCGACGATCGGGTGCTGGCCGCCCTGGTCGAGGAGGGGGTCGGGTTCACGATCCTGGCCCCCGGGCAGATCGCCGCGGTGCGGACCGTGGGCGAGTCCGGCTGGCGCACCGTCGCCGCAGGCGGGCGGCCGCCGAGCACCTTGCGGTGGCGCCACCCGGACGACCCGGGCCGGGGGATCGACCTCGTCATCTACGACGGACCGATGTCGCACGACGTCGCCTTCGGCGGCGTGTCCAGCCAGGCCGTCGTCGACCGCATCGTCGACCGGCCCGGCGGCGGCGACCTGGCCGCGGTGGCCTGCGACGGCGAGACGTTCGGCCACCACCATCACTACGCCGACCGGGGCATCGCCTACGCGCTCGCGGTCGAGGCCGGGCGCCGCGGGGTGGCGCTGCCCCGGCTGGCCGGCTGGCTGGCCGAGCACCCGCCCCGGCACGAGGCCCGGGTCCACCTGTCGGCGTGGTCGTGCGCCCACGGCGTCGGCCGCTGGCTCGAGGACTGCGGCTGCCACACCGGCGGCGAGCCCGAGTGGAACCAGGCGTGGCGGGGACCGCTGCGGGCCGCGTTCGACCTGGTCCGGGACGCTGCGGCGGCGGTGTTCGAGCGCCGGGGCCCGGCGGTGCTGCGGGATCCGTGGGCCGCCCGGGACGCGTACGTCGACGTGCTGCTGGGGGCGACGACCCGGCAGGAGTTCCTGGCCGAGCACGCCGTGGCCGGGGCGGAGGCCGGCCCGGGGGCGACGCCCGGGGCCGCGGTCGAGGCGCTGACCCTCCTGGAGAGCCAGCGCCAGGCGCTGCTCATGTACACGTCGTGCGGCTGGTTCTTCAACGACCTGGCGGGCATCGAGACCGCCCAGGTCATGCGGTACGCGGCCCGGTGCCTGGACCTGCTGGCCGAGCTGGGCGAGGACCCGCCGGTCGCCGCCGTGCTCGACGAGCTGGCCCGGGCACGGAGCAACGACCCCGGCGAGGGCGACGGCCGGGCGGTGTGGCAGCGCTACGTGGACACGAGCCGCGTCGATCCCGGCCGCGTCGCCGCCCACCTCGCGCTGGTCGACCTGCTGGCCGGGGGCTCGGCGGCCGAGCGGATCACCGGCTTCGACGCCGAACGCGAGCTGCACGAGACCGTCCACCGGGGCGGCGTCGTGGTGTGCGTCGGCCTGGTGGCGCTCACCCATCGGCGCACCGGGCGCACGACCCGGTGGGCGTACGCCGCGGTCCACCTCGGCGGGCTGGAGGTGTTCGGCGCGGTGCGCCCGGCGTCCGACGATCCCCGGCGCGACCGCGAGGACATCGCCGCCCTGGAGGCGGCCACCCGGCGGGGGGCGCGGGTCACGGCGCTGCTGCGGATGGTGGTCGACTGGTTCGGCCCCCGGGAGTTCGGGCTGGAGCACGCGCTGCCCGGCGCCGGCGAGGACCTGCTGCGGGCCACGGCCGACGGCCTGGCGGACCGGTTCGTGGCCGCCTACGACCAGCTCCGGACCGACCACCACGACACGCTGGCGGCGCTCGCCGTGGCCGGCACGCCGCTCGCGCCCGAGCTGCGGGGCCCGATCGAGGCCGCGCTGGCCCGCCGGCTCGACGGCGCCCTGGCCGCGTCGCGCGGGGTCGACCGACCCGGTCGACTACCGGGCGGTGCGCGGCGCTGGCGCGGGAGGCCCGCGAGGAGGGCGTGCGCCTCTCGTCGCCCCGGGCGGCGGCCACGCTCGAGCGGGCCGTGACCCAGGCCGCCGCGGCCGCCGCCGAGGCGGCGGACCCGGCAGCGATCCTCGCGGCCACCGGGATGGTGACGCTGGCCCGCGAGCTGGCGCTCGACGTCCACCTCGACGCCGCCCAGGAGCTGGTCCTCGCCGCCCTGGGCGAGGACGGGCCGCCGGCCCTCGACGCCGAGGCCCGCCGCCGGCTGACCCCGCTGGCCCGCCGGCTCGGCATCTTCGCCTCGCGGCCGGACCGCCCGTAGCCCGCGCCCGCCGAGCGGTCGGGCGCCCGCCGGAGCGAGCCCGCCACCGCCGGCTGGGGAGAAGTCGTCCGGCGTCGGTATCGTCGGCGGGCGTGGCCACCGACGTCCAAACCTGCTACCGGCACGCCGACCGGCGCGCCGGCGTGCGGTGCCAGCGCTGCGACCGGCCGATCTGCCCGGAGTGCATGAACCAGGCATCGGTCGGCTTCCACTGCCCCGAGTGCGCCCGCCGCGGCCGCCAGCGGGTCATGACCGCCTCGTCCCTCACCACGAAGCCCTACGTGACCTGGGCGCTGGTCGCCATCAACCTGACCATCTTCCTGATCGACGCGGTCTCGCTCGGGCGCATCGCCAACCAGTTCGGCGACCTGGGTCAGAACGGCGCGCTGTTCGGCCCGCTCGTGGCCCAGGGCGAGTGGTGGCGGCCGATCACGGCCGGGTTCCTCCACATCAGCCTCATCCACGTCGGGTTCAACATGTTCCTGCTGTACCAGCTGGGCTCGCTGCTCGAACCGGCGGTCAAGCACTGGGCCTTCGCCGCCCTCTACGCCATGTCGCTGATCGGCGGCTCGTTCCTCGTGCTGGTCATCGACCCCAACCGGGCGACCGTCGGCGCGTCCGGCGCGGTGTTCGGCCTGATGGGCGCGACCTTCGTCGCCATGCGGTCCCGGGGCATCGACCCGTTCTCCAACGGGATCGGCTACCTCATCGTCATCAACCTCGTGCTGACCTTCGCCATCCCGAACATCTCGATCGGGGGGCACATCGGCGGGCTGATCACGGGGTCGATCGGCGGCTGGATCCTGTGGGTGTGGGGCCCGAAGCTCGGCCGCAACTCGCCGATCCCGGCGATCCTGTGCGGCGTGATCGCTGCGGTGCTCTACGCCGGCTGCCTGCTCGTCGTCTGAGCGAAGCGGCGCAGGTTGCGCCGCCACACCGCCCGCAGCACCGGCCGAGCGACCAGGGCCCCGACCGGGCCGGCCAGCCACCAGGGGAAGCGCAGGTCCTCGTCCCACGACAGCCGGGTCCCCCGGCCGTCGGGCCGGAGGCGGAACGCGCCGGTGCCCGTGAACAGGCCGCGGTGGCGCACGCCGATGACCTCCGGCTCCCGCCACTCGGTGACCTCCATGACGTCGAGCGTGCGCAGCGGACCGAGGCGGGTCTCGCACTCGAACCTCGTGCCCACGCCCGCCCGCCGGTCGCCGACGAAGCGGATGGCGGCCGCGTCGGCCATCCAGGTGACGTGGTCGGCGATGTCGGACAGCCGGGCCCACACGGCCGCGGGCGGGGCGTCGATCGTGGCCTCGACCCGGACCGCCGTCACGCCGCGGGGTCCATCGCCGCCAGCACCTGGGGCATCAGCCACGCCACCACCCGGTCGGACGCGGCCCACGAGAAGTGGACGCCGTCCCGGTCGGCCGGGTCGAACGACCGGTTCGGCCAGGTCTCCAGCCAGCCGGCCAGGTCGACCAGGGTGACGTCGGGGTGGCGGGCCGCGACCTCGGCGATGATCTGGTTGAGCCGGTCGACGCGGGCGGCGTCGTTGATCGGGATCGTGTCCCACGTGCGGGTCGGATCGGCCGGGTCGCGGGTGCGGATGTGGGGGAAGGTCAGCCACACGACCGGGGCGCCCTGGGCGTCGAGCACGTCGGCCACACGCTCGATCCGGTCGCTCAGCCACGAGTCGAGCCGGGGGTCGCCGAGGTCGCGCCACCGGCCGGCGATGTAGCGCCCGCCCAGGTCGGCGAGGCCCATCACCAGGACGACCGCGTCGGGATCGGACCGGGCGAGCGCCCGGCGCAGCCCCGGGTGCCACGTGGCGCAGTCGTCGAACGTCGTGTGCACCTGCACGTCCCGCACGGTACCGGGGCCGCCCAACGGGCAGCCGAAGGCGATGTGGGTGTCGACCCGGAGCGGGTGCTCGGGGACGGTCCGGTCCCAGGCCTTGAAGCCGACCATCATCGACCACGAGACCGAGTCGCCGGCCAGGAACACCGTCGCCTCGGGCCGGCGGCCGTCGGGCGGCATGATCGCCCGACGCACCCGCACGTCGCGGGCCGGGTGGAGGCCGGCGAGCCCGTTGGCCTGCGCGGGCGGCGGCTCGCGGACGGGGACGGCCAGCGTCAGCGCCACCACCGCCACCACCCCGGTCGCGATGACCAGGGCCAGGCGGGGGCGGGGCATCCGCAGCCGGAACCGGAACGGCGACTCGACGAGCACGTACGAGAGGCCCGCCGCGGCCAGCGTGGCGGCCACCCGGATGGCGAACACCGCGTGGGTCCCCAGGCGCACCCGCGGCGGCGCCAGCAGCAGGAACAGGGGCCAGTGGAACAGGTAGGCGGCGTAGCTGACCAGGCCGATCGCCCGCAGCGGCCCCACGCCGAGCGCGCGGTCGAGCGGACCCGCCGCCGCCACGGCGGTGACGACCACCGCGGTCAGCAGGGCGTTCAGGGCGGTGACGCCCCGGAACAGGTGGGGCTCGCCGATGGCCTCGCTGTGCCACAGCCAGGCCATCCCCGCCAGCGCCGCCACGCCGGCGAGCGAGGTGAGCCGCCGCATCCGCGGCGCTCGCAGCGCCCGTCGACCCCGCACGGTGCCGAGGGCGAACGCCAGCGCCACGCCGACCAGCAGCTCGCCGGCCCGGGTGTGGGTGCCGTAGTAGGTGAGCCCGTCGTTGCCGTCGCGGCCGGCGAGCACCCAGGCGGCGGCGAACGAGGCGCACGCGGCCGCCCCGACCAGGACCGCCCCCCGGCGCCGCCGGCCGCGCACCGCCACCATCACGGCCGCGAAGGCGAGCGGGAACAGCAGGTAGAACTGCTCCTCGATCGCCAGCGACCACAGGTGGACGAGCGGCGACGGCTCGGCGAACAGGTCCGCGTAGCCCTGGCCGGAGCCGGCGAGCCGCCAGTTGGTGACGTAGCCGAGCGCGGCGAGGACGTCGCCGTGGAAGCGGGGGCCGGCGCCGAGCGCCCACCGGTTCTCCAGGACGACGACGCCGGCCAGCGTGATCAGGGCGGCGGGCAGCAGCCGCCGGGCCCGCCGCTCCCAGAACGCGCCCCAGGACAGGCGGCCGGTGCGGTCCCACTCGCCGAGAGCGAGGCTGGCGATCAGGAACCCCGACAGCGTGAAGAACGCCGAGACGCCCAGGTAGCCGCCCCGGAACCCGCGGTAGCCGTGGTGGAACGCCATGACCGCCAGCAGTGCCACGGCCCGCAGACCGTCGAGGCCGGGCCGGTAGCCGAGGCCCGCCCGGCCGTCGTCCGCCGCCGAGTCGCGACGCGTGCGCCGGGAGCGGCGGCCCCGCGCCGGCTCGGGCGTCCCCCCTGCGGCGACGTCGGCCGTCGCCAGTGCCGCTGGACCCCCCACGCTTCCCTCCCGTGGCGGTGCGCCCCCAGCCAGCCGGGACGCGTACCGGAAGCGAAGCTACCAACTCGCGGCGCACGATTGCAGTCGTGACTGCAAACTTTCTGCGCGAGCCGGGATCAACCGCCGTCCGGGTCGCGGCCCTCGGCGATCTCGACCAGCTGGGGCACCAGCCAGGTGGCCGCCGCGTCCGCACCCGCCGGGGTCAGGTCCCGGCCGTCGGCCCGGTTGTCGGCGCCGAACTCGCCGCCCCGGGGAAGCTGCTGTGCCCACGCGTCGAGGTCGAGCAGCGTCGTGCGGCGCCGGTCCCGGACCACGTCGTGGATGATCTCGTTGAGCCGGTCGGTCCGGTTCGGGTCGTTGGCGGCCACGTCCGACCAGTCGCCGCCGGCGGCGGGCGCCAGGCGGACCGGCAGAGCGGTCGTCCAGACGACGGTGGCGCCCTGATCCTCCAGCGTGTCGGCGAGGTCGGACAGGCGCTCGCTGATCCACGTGTCGTAGACGGGGTCGCCGAGGTGGCGCCACCGGCCGTCGATCCGCCGGTCGCCGAGGTCGCCGACGCCCGGGACGACCACGATCACGTCGGGGTGGGAGGCGTCGAGCAGCTTGGGCAGCCGGGGCGCGAACGCGATGCACCCGTCGTCCTCGCCGACGGTCGCGCCGGCCAGGTGCACGGGTCCGGCGCCCGCCAGCGGGCAGTCGGCCGCGACGTGGGTGGACACCCGGACCTGGTCGCCCGTGGAGGCCGCGTTCCAGTCCGCGAACCCGGGTGTCAGCGAGCCCGCCAGCGACCCGCCCACCAGTGCGATCGAGGCGTCCTCGGGACCCTGGGGCACGACGACGTCGAGCGCGCCGGGCCCGGTGGCGGAGGCGCCGCTGCCGATGGCCAGCGACACGCCGGGCGGCGGCTGCTGGGGCAGCACGACCGCGGCGAGGGCGACGACCGCGGTCGCGCCCGCCAGCCCGGCGGCGAGCTGGAGGCGGGGCAGGTCGATGCGGCGCAGCGGCCGTTCGAGCCCGTAGGTCACGGCGGCGGCCGCCGCGAGGGTGGCGGCCAGCCGGACCCCGAACAGGGCCGGCCCGGGCAGGTCGAGGCGGCGGTCGTCGATCAGCAGGAACAGCGGCCAGTGGAGGAGGTAGGCGGCGAAGCTGATCTTGCCGACGGTCCGCAGCGGCACGCTGCCGAGCACGCCGGCCAACGGGCCGGGGGTCATGAGCGCCAGCACCAGCCAGGCCGTGAGCAGCGCGTTGGCCGCGGTCACGCCGCCGAACAGGTCGGCGCTGTAGATGCTGGTGGAGTGCCACAGCCAGGCCAGGCCGACCACGGCGACGGGGGTGCCCCAGCGCAGGACGCCGACGCCGCGGGGGGTCTCCAGCACCGTGCGGATCCGCGGGCTGAGGACGGCGTACGCCAGCACCACCCCGACGAGCAGCTCGCCGGCCCGGGAGGCGGTGCCGTAATAGGCGAACCCGTCGTTGCCGGCCCGCTCCGCCGTCCGGGAGGCGAGCACGAACGAGCCGACGGCCCCCACGGCGAACACCCCGCCGGCCAGCCGCCAGCGGCGCCCGCTGACGCGCATGACGCCGAGAAACACGAGCGGGAAGACGATCGTGATCTGGATGAGCAGCGACGTCGCCCACAGTTGCTGGACGGGCGAGGGGTCGGTGAGCACGCTGGCGAAGCCGTCGCCGGACAGCGCGAAGCGCCAATTGAGCACCTGCCCGAGCGCGGCGAGGACGTCGCCCCGGAAACCGGGACCTGTGCCGACGCGCAGGGTCGTCTGCAGCACGACCACGAGCGCGACGGTGAACACGAGCAGCGGCAGCAGCCGCTTGGCCCGGGTCTCGTAGAACCGCCCGAGCGCCAGCCGTCCGTCCTGTGACCACTCGGCGAGGGCGAGCGCGGCGACGAGGAACCCGGACAGGGTGAAGAAGCTGGAGATGCCGAGGAACCCGCCTCGCACGGGCTCGAACCCCTGGTGGAACGCGAGGATCGCCAGCAGCGCCACGGCCCGCAGCCCGTCGAGCCCGGCCAGGTAGGGCAGCTCCGGCCGGGGGCCCGAGGTCTGGGGCCGGGCCGGAGCCCGGGCGGGCGCCCCGTCGTCGCCGTCGTAACCGTCGTCGCGGTCGGCGAGACCGACGTCGTCCTGGGGACCGTCGAGATACCCGGGAGCGGCGGGCGCGTCGGCCCAGCCCCGGTCGAGCACCTGGGTCCCGGTGGCCGCGAGCGGATCGTCGTACCGCGCGGCGACGGCATCCTCGGGCGGGGCGGCGGTGGGAGGGGCAGCGGCGGCCGCGGCGGCCGGCATGTCCCAGTGCCGCGCGGCGGGGGCGGACCGGGCGACCGGCGGCGTGGCCCCGGAGGGCCGCCATCCGACCAGCTCGCTGGGGTCGGACAGGTCGTCGTCCCACCGCGTGCCCGCCGGCTCGGGCCCGTCGGGCCACCGGGTCGCGGCCCCGGCGGCGGCGCCGACCGTGAGATCGTCCTGCCAACCCCGGGGGCGGGCCGCCCCATGCCGGGAGGCCGGCGGACCGAACGAGGGCGCCGGCGGCGGCGCACCTCCGACCGGCGGCCCGACGGCGCCTAGCGCACCGCCGGCGGGCGGCCCGAGCGGGTCGGGCTGGCCGCCGGGGCGGCGGCTGGTCGGGGCGGCCGGGGCCGGGCCGAGCGGGTCGGGTTGGCTGCCGCGCCCCCGGCTGGGCGGGGGCGCCGGGCTGGCGGCGAGTGGGTCGGGCTGGCCGCGGCGGCGGCTGGTCGGGGCGGCCGGGGCCGGGCCGAGTGGGTCGGGTTGGCTGCCGAGCCCTGGGCCGAGTGGGTCGGATTGGCTGCCGTGCCCCTGGGCTGGGCGGGGGCGCCGGGCTCGGGGCGGGTGGGTCGGGTTGGCGGCTGGGGCGGCGGCTGGTCGGGGGTGCCGGGGCCGGGCCGAGCGGGTCGGGTTGGCTGCCGTGCTCCTGGCTGGGCGGGGGCGCCGGGCTCGGGCCGAGCGGGTCGGGTTGGCGGCTGCGGCGGCGGGTCGGGGCGGCGGGGGCGGGGGTGGGACCGAGCGGGTCGGGTTGGCGGCTGCGGCGGCCGGTCGGGGGTGCCGGGGCGGGTGCGCCGGCACCGCCTCGGCCGAGGGGGTCCGGCTGGGCCCCGCCGGGGCGGCCGAGCGGATCGAGGGGTGCGCCGCTGCCCCGCCCCGTACCAGCACCGGCACCGGCGCCGGGACCCGGTGCGCCGGCGCCACCGCCGGCCTCGGCGGCGGCCCGGGTGGCTGCGGCGGCGGCCCACTTGTCCGGCCTCGGGCCGCTGCGTACCGGCGGGTGCCAGTCGGCGCCCGGGTCGTTCGGCGGACCGGGCGGCGGTCCTACCGGGCCTCCCGGTCCCCGCCCTCGCACGGGCGGCACGGGCGGTCCCGGGCGTCCCGGCGGCAAGGGGTCGCCGTAGCCGTCGTCGTCGCCCCCCCGCCCGTACTCTGCGTCGCCGGCCGGGCCCGGTGGCGGGCCCGCGTCGCGGCGGCGCTCACGGGCCGCCCGCTCGGTGTCGCGATCGCCCCGCCGGCGTGGCGGTGGCGGTGGTTGGGAAGCGCTCAGCGTCGTTCCTCCAGGATGGCAGCCCTCGGCTCCCCAGGTGTCGATGCCCCACGAGGCTCTCGGCTTCTCGGTCGGGCAACATTACCCACGCTCGCACGCGCAGTGTCCACCGCTCCGACGCCGACCACACCCCGTGGCCGCTTGGTAACGGGGCGGTGTCAGTCCTGGTCGGCAGTAGCCTGACCGGTCGTGGCCCGCTACTACATCACGACCCCGATCTACTACGTGAACGACGCGCCCCACATCGGCCACGCCTACACGACCGTCATCGCCGACGCCCTGGCCCGATGGCACCGCCTGGTGGGCGACGACACCTTCTTCCTCACCGGCACCGACGAGCACGGGCTCAAGGTCCAGCGGGCCGCCGAGGCCAACGGGGTCACACCCCGCGAGTGGGCCGACCGCACCTCCGAGCGCTTCCGCGACGCCTGGAAGCTGCTCGACATCACGAACGACGACTTCATCCGCACCAGCGAGCCCCGCCACCACCGGTCGGTCCAGGAGTTCCTCCAGCGGGTCTACGACAACGGCCACATCGAGCTCGGCACCTACGAGGGGCTCTACTGCGTGGCCTGCGAGGCCTACTACACGGTCGACGAGCTGATCGACGGCGAGTGCTGCCCCATCCACGAGCGCCCGGTCGAGCACGTGAAGGAGGACAACTACTTCTTCGCGCTCTCCCGGTTCACGCAGCCGCTGCTCGACTGGTACGCGGCGCACCCGAACTTCGTCCGCCCCGAGACCAAGCGCAACGAGGCGCTCGGGTTCATCCGGGGCGGCCTCGACGACTTCTCGATCAGCCGCAGCTCGATCACCTGGGGCGTCCCGCTGCCCTGGGACCCCGGCCACGTCGCCTACGTGTGGTTCGACGCCCTGCTCAACTACATCACCGCGATCGGCTACGGCACCGACGACGCCCGCTTCGGCGCCTGGTGGCCGGTGGCGCACCACCTCATCGGCAAGGACATCCTCCGGTTCCACTGCGTCTACTGGCCGGCGATGCTGATGGCCGCGGGGCTCGAGCCGCCGGTGGACATCACCGTGCACGGCTTCCTGCTCGTCGGGGGCGAGAAGATGAGCAAGACCCGGCTCAACCAGATCGCCCCGGACGACCTGGTGTCCGAGTTCGGCGTCGACGGGTTCCGCTACCACTTCCTGCGGGACACGCCGGTGGGGCCGGACGGCGACTTCAGCTACGAGCGGATGATCGACCGCTACAACAGCGACCTGGCCAACAACTTCGGCAACCTCCTGTCGCGGGTGGCGACGGTCGTCGGCCGCAAGTGCGGCGGCGTCGGCCCGGCACCCCGGGCGGACAGCCCGCTGGCGCCGGTCGCCGCCGGGGCCTGCGCGACCTCGGTCGAGGCGTGGGGCGAGGTGCAGCCGTCGGTCGCCCTCGACGCCACCTGGCGCCTCATCCGCGAGACGAACGCCCTGCTGGAGGCCGCCGAGCCCTGGAAGCTCGACCCCGGGCCCGAGGTCGATGCGGTGATGGGCGACGCGCTCGAGGCGCTGCGGATCGTGGCGCTGCTGGCCAGCCCGGCCGTCCCCACGGCGGCGGCCGAGGCCTGGACCCGCCTCGGGCTGCCCGGCTCGCCGCTCGACCAGCGGCTGCCGGGCGCGGCGGCGTGGGGCGGCTACCCAGGGGGACTGACCGTTACCAAAGGTGCGCCGCTGTTCCCACGGTTAGCGGCGAAACCGTGAGCTTCTCGTGATATTGACACTCTTTGTAGTCAAATTGTTGACGTAGGGTGGCGTCCCTAACGACCGCCTAACGCGGGCACCCGGCCACGGTGACAGTCGGCGCGGGCCGCCCTAGCGTTCTCCGCACGCCCCTCCCAGCGGGGCGGACGGCAGGGCCATGGGTGGCGAATGGCGGGAACCTCGCTGCCCATGGCCGAGCCGTCAGGCAGGCGGGCGATCTCCCCAGCGTCTGCGCGTTCTACCCCCGGCTGGTGGCGGGGGTCGGAGCGCGGGCGAGCAGCAGGTCGACGCCGCGCCGGACCGCCCGCTCCAGGCCGATGGCCCGCCCGTCCCCGGCCAGGTCCGCGGCCCGATCGGCCCCGAGCACGTCGGCGACCGCCGCGCGGACGCCGCCGTCGTCGTAGGCCAGCCCGAAGTCGATCCGCACCCCGACCTGGTCGTCGATCGCGGCCGACGCGCCGAGCAGCACCGCGGCCTCGTCGGCCTCGCCCCGGGCCAGCAGGCGGGAGGCCAGCATGCCGGCGGCGGTCACCCCGTCGGTCGGATCACCGCCGCCGAGCGCCTCCGCCGCTGCCGCCTGGAGCAGCGCCACACACCGCTCGTCGTCGCCGCCCCGCTCGGCGAGGCTCGCCAGCCCGATCAGGGCCGTGCCCGCGATGCGGCGGTCGCCGACCTCCGCGGCCCGATCGTGCGCGTCCCGGAAGGCGGCGTGGGCGGCGTCGGTGCGACCGAGCGCCAGGGCCGCGTGAGCGGCGCCGATCGTGGCCCGCAGCCAGCTGGCGACGCGGGTGCCGCCGAGCAGGATTCGGGCCTCGTCGAACGCCCGCAGCGCCCCGGTCAGGTCGCCGGCGGCCCGCCGGGCGTAGCCGATGTAGGTGAGGGCATGGGCCACGTCGCCGGGACCGCCGCTGGTCCGGTGCTCCGCGGCCGCGGCCTCCAGCGTGGCGATGCCGGTGGGGAGGTCGAGGCGCCGCAGGGCCAGCATGCCCTGGAACTCCAGCGCGACCGCGGCCCAGTGCCGCTCGACGTCGGCGTCGAGGGTGGTGCGGGCCTCCTCCAGCAGCTCGCCGGCCCGGTCGAGGTCGATGCCCCGCCAGCCGAGGCCGATCGCCATCTGGATCCGGGCCAACGACGCGGCGAACCGGTCGCCGGCGGCCTCGGCCCGGGCGCAGGCCGCGGTGGCGAGCGGGAGCTTGGCCGCGATCAGCTCGAACGCGAACTGGGCGTGCACCGACGCGACCTCGAGCCGGGCCCGGGGACCGGGGGCGAGGCGGTCGCCGTGGGCCAGCAGCTCGTCGCCCCACGCCGGCGCCTCGGGGCTGGCCGGGGAGTCGCCCCAGCAGTCGACGAGGTGGCAGTAGAGCAGGGCGGCCTCGGTCGCCCGCCCGGCGTCGAGCAGCCGCCGCAACGCCAGGCGGAACGTGGGCAGCTCGACGACGAACCGGGTGATCACCTCGGGCTGGCTCGGCGTGTGGAGGCTGCGGTCGAGGCCCTCGGCCAGGGTCATGCACCAGGCCGCCAGGCGGCGCTCGGCCGCCTCGCGTTCGGGCGGGGACAGGCGGGCTGCGGCGTGCGCCCGGACCGGCTGGAGCAGCCGGGCCTGGCGCCGCTCGGGGGCCTCGAACACGACCAGCGACGCGTCGGCGAGGCGGCCGAGCACGGCCCGGGCGGTCGCCTCGCCGCAGTCGGCCACCGCCGCGGTCGACGATGCGTCGAACCCGGCCGGGAACACGCTGACCAGGCCGTAGATCGTCGCCGCCTCGGGGTCGAGCCGGCCGACCGCGGCGTCGAGCGCCGCGCCCAGCCGGCGGCGGCCGGCGCCCGCGGGCGGCTCGGCCTCGAGCAGCGCGGCGCTGTCGCGGGCGAGCCGCTCGGCGAGCGGGCCCAGCGGCTCCACCCGGGCGGCCGCGGCCGCGATCTCGATCGCCAGCGGCAGCCCGTCGAGCGCCCGCACGACCGTCCCGGCGTGGACCCAGTCCTCCTTGCCGGACAGCGGGCAGCCCACGTCGTCGAGCCGTCGGGCGAGCAGCGCGACCGCCGGCGAGGCCCGGACGTCCGCCTCGCCCGCGCCGGCGTCGGGGACCGCGAGCGGCGCGAGCACGACCACCACCTCGCCCACCACACCCAGCGGGACCTGGCTGGTGGCGAGCACCCGCAGTCCCGGGCCGGCCCGCAGCATGGCGACGGCCGCCCGGGCGGCCTCGACCGCCACGTGCTCGCAGTTGTCGAGGATCACCAGCACCTGGCGCCGGGCCAGGGCCGAGGCAGCCCGGGCCAGGAAGTCGGGGGCCGGCGGCGGCCCCGGCTGCTCGCCCGCGTCGCCGGGGTCGGCGCCGGGATCCGGAGCCGCGCCCGACGCCTCGCCGCTGACGCCAACCGCGGCGGCCAGCGCCGCCCCGACGTCCTCGCGGCCGCCGGCGCCCAGGTCGACGACGACCACGCCGTCGGGGTAGTCCGCCGCCTCGGCCGCCCCGACCGCGATGGCCAGGGTCGTCTTGCCGACGCCGCCGGGTCCCACGATCGTGACGAGCCGGGCGGTGTCCAGCCGGCCGGTCAGGGCGGCGCGCTCGTCGTCGCGCCCGACCAGCGCGGTGAGCGGCGCCGGCGCGGTGCCGGGCGCGGGCCGCCACTGGCTGGCGTCGAGCGCCGGGTCCTGGAGCAGCACCGCCGTCTCCAGCCGCTGCAGCTCGGGCCCGGGGTCGAGCCCGGTGCGCTCGACGAGGGTGGTTGCCGCCTGACGGTACGCCCGCAGCGCGTCGGTCTGGCGGCCCGCCCGGGTCAGGGCGATCATCAGCAGCGCCCAGCGGCGCTCGCGCAGCGGCTCGTCGTTGACCAGCCGCCCCACGACGGCCAGCGCCCGGTCGAGGTCGCCGGCGTCGATGAGCGCCTGGGCGTAGCGCTCCTCGGCGCCGAACCGCTGGTCGTCGAGGCGGACGCCCTCGGCCGCCAGCCGGGGGTCGCTCCGCACGTCGACCAGCGCCGGGCCCGTCCACAGGTCGAGGGCGGAGGCCAGCCGGTCGGCCGCGGCCGCCGGCCGCCCGGCGGTGTGCTCGGCCTCGGCCTCGTCGGACAGCTCGGCGAACCGGCCGACGTCGATGGCGCCTGGCTCGGCCTGCAGCGTGTAGCCGCCCGGCGTCGACTCCAGCCGCACGGCGGCGGCGTCGGCCAGCGCCCGGCGCAGCTTGGACACGTGGTTCTGGAGCGCGGTGCGTCCGGTGGGGGGCGGGCCGTCGGGCCACAGGCGGTCCGCGAGCTCGTCGGTCGTCCAGGCGCGCCCGGGCCGCAGAGCCATCCAGGCGAGCAGGCGGGCCGTGTGGCCGCGGAATGTCGCCTCGCCGCCGCGGGTGACCAGGCGCACCGGTCCCAGCAAGCGGATCGCGACCTCACCCGCCATAGTCCTCGAAGTTGTAGCAGACGCCCGCGCCGGACGGCGCCACGCCGTGCGGCGGTCTAGCCTGCGCGCGGTGACGCTCCGGTGGATCGACGACCACTGCCACCTCGGTTGGGACGGCGACGCGCTGCCGGACGGCGCCACCGTCGACGCCATGGTCGCGGGCGCGCGGGCCGCCGGGGTCGAGCGGATGATCACGGTCGGCACCGACGTGGCGCGGTCGCAGGCGGCGGTGGACGCGGCCGCCCGGCACCCGGGCGTCGTGTGGGCGACGGTCGGGCTCCACCCGCACGAGGCCCGGCTCGGGCTCGATGGGCTGGAGGAGTTGCTCGGCCGGCCCGGCGTCGTCGCCGTGGGGGAGTGCGGGCTCGACTACCACTACGAGCACTCGCCCCGGCCCGCGCAGCGCGAGGCGTTCGCCGCCCAGATCGGCTGGGCCCACGAGCACGACCTGGTGCTGATGATCCACACGCGGGAGGCGTGGGACGACACGTTCGCCGTGCTCGACGCCGAGGGCGTGCCCGAGCGGGCGGTGTTCCACTGCTTCACCGGCGGTCCGGCGGAGGCGGAGGCGTGCCTGGCGCGGGGCGGCTACCTGTCGTTCTCGGGGATCGTGTCGTTCCCCTCGGCCGGAGACGTGCGGGCCGCGGCGGCGATCTGCCCGCTGGAGCGGGCGCTGGTCGAGACCGACAGCCCCTACCTGGCGCCGGTGCCGCACCGGGGGAGGCCCAACCGGCCCGAGTACGTCCCGGTGGTGGGCGAGGCGCTCGCGGGGGCGATGGGCGTCCCGGTCGAGGCCGTGGCCGACGCCACCTGGGCCACGGCCGAGCGTCTCTACCGCCTCGCCGGCCCGTGACGCTCACCCGCCGGCAGGTGCGCGACCTGCTGGTCGGGCACGGGCTGGCGCCGAGCCGGGCGCTGGGGCAGAACTTCGTCGCCGACCCCAACACCGTCCGCCGGATCGCACGGCTGGCCGAGGTCGGCCCCGGCGACCGGGTGGTCGAGATCGGACCGGGGCTCGGGTCGCTGACCCTGGCGCTGGCCGAGACGGGCGCGGCGGTCACGGCCGTCGAGCTCGACCGGCACCTGCTGCCGGTCCTGCGGGAGGTGGTCGAGCCGGCCGGCGTCCGGGTGGTCGCGGGCGACGCCCGCCGCCTCGACTGGGACGCCGTGCTCGGCCCCGGTCCGTGGGTCCTGGTGGCCAACCTCCCCTACAACCTGGCGACCACGCTGGTGCTCGACGTGCTGGCGGACGTGCCGGCGATCGAGCGCATGCTGGTGATGGTCCAGCGGGAGGTGGGGGAGCGGCTGGCGGCCCGCCCGGGTGGCCGGGCCTACGGCATCCCGTCGGTCAAGCTGGCCTACTGGGCCGAGGCCGAGGTGGTCGGGCGGGTGCCGCCGACGGTCTTCGTCCCCGAGCCCCGGGTCGAGTCGGCCCTGGTCCGGATCCGGCGACGCCCGCCGCCGGCCGAGGCCGCCGCGGTCGACCGGGAGCGGCTGTTCGGGGTCGTGGAGGCCGGGTTCGGGCAGCGGCGTAAGATGCTCCGCCGTTCGCTGGCCGGCCTGGTGGACGCCGAGGCGTTCGCCCGCGCCGGGGTCCGCCCGGAGGCACGGGCCGAGGAACTGGACCTCGCGGCCTGGTCGCGACTGGCGGCGCGTGATGTGGAAAGGTGAACGGTATGAGTGATCCGCAGGACCCCTACGGCCAGCAAGACCCGTATGGTCAGAGCCAGCAGGGCTACCAGCAGCAGTATCCGCAGCAGGGATACCAGTACGGCGCCCAGCAGGGCTACGAGCAGCAGTACTCGGGCGGCTACGCCGCCGCGCCGACGCCCCGCAAGCCGCTCGACCTGGCCAAGATCGTGATGATCGCCGCGTTCGTCGTGGTCGGGCTGTTCCTGCTCGCGTTCCTGTACGGCCTCACGCAGGACGACCAGTTCGGCGGCGACTTCGCGGACCGGTTCTTCGGCGGTCTGCCGGGCCTGGCGACCGGCGTCTTCTACGGCGGGGTGCTTCTCGCCGTGTCGGTGTGGCTGGGCAAGCAGAAGGCCGACTGACGGCCTGACCCGGCTACGCGCACCCGCGAAGCTGACCGTCTCCCTCCGGGTGACGGGGCGGCGTGACGACGGGTACCACCTGCTCGACGCGGTGATGGTCAGCCTCGACCTGGCGGACGAGCTGCGGCTGTCCCCGGGCGCGGGCCTGCGGGTCGTGGCCGGCCACGACCTCGGCTACGTCGACCCCCACGACAACCTGGTCGGCCGCGCCCTCGAGGCCGCGGGCCGGGAGGCCCAGGTCGAGCTGGTCAAGCGCATCCCGGCCGGCGGCGGCCTGGGCGGCGGCTCGTCGAACGCGGCCGCGATCCTGCGCTGGGCGGGCTGCGACGACGTGGAGGTGGCGGCGAGCCTGGGCGCGGACGTCCCGTTCTGCCTCCACGGCGGCCGGGCCAGGGTGCGGGGCATAGGAGAGATCCTCGACCCGCTCCCGTTCGAGCCCCGCACGGTCACGCTGGCGATGCCCCCGTTCGGCTGCTCCACGCCCGCGGTCTACGCGGCGTGGGACGAGCTGGGCGGCCCGCGGTCGGAGGGCCCCAACGACCTGGAGCCGGCCGCATTGCGGGTCGAGCCGAGGCTGGCGGAGTGGCGGGACATGCTCGCGGAGGCGACGGGCGTGCGGCCGACGCTGGCAGGCTCGGGATCGACGTGGTTCGTGGAGGGCGACTACCCGGGCGAGGGCAGGATCGTCGCCCGGACGATCCCGAGGTACTGACGCGCAACGAGCGCCCCCGGCGAAGGGGGGCGCTCGGCGGTCAGGCTGAGGCTGGACGTGACGCCGGAGCCGGCAGGCGCTACTTGCCGGCAGCCCGACGCTGCCAGCGGGTGCGCTTGAGCATCTTCTTGTGCTTCTTCTTGCGCATCCGCTTCCGGCGCTTCTTGATGAGTGAACCCATGAGGCCCGCCACCCTAGTGGCGCCCGAAAGGCCCCTCCAACCTGGCCGGACGGCCACCGGTTCTGACAGCGCTCACTGCCGTGGCGGTGCGATTCCGCTGTCAGTTCCCCCCTGCCAGGGCCCCGTGGGCGGTCCGCGAGCCTCGGCCCACCCGTCGGGATCGTCCGTATCCCCCATCGCGACACGCGGCCACGGGCGTTACGGTGGAACGACCTTCGGGGGTAGTTCAATAGGCAGAACAGCAGCCTTTGGAGCTGTGTGTTGCAGGTTCGAGTCCTGCCCCCCGAGCTGTCCGGGCGAAACCGCACGGCGGCGACCTCTCGGCTGGCGGCTACAGGCTTGCGATGAGGCGCTCGACGCGTTCGTCGTGGGAGCGGAAGGGGTCCTTGCAGAGGACGGTGCGCTGGGCCTGGTCGTTGAGCTTCAGGTGGACCCAGTCGACGGTGTAGTCGCGCTTGCGTTCCTTGGCCCGGCGGATGAACTCGCCCCGGAGGCGGGCCCGGGTGGTCTGGGGTGGGACCTCGACGGCCCTGTCGATCGCTTCGTCGGTGGTCACCCGCTCGACCAGCCCGCGGTCTTGCATCTTGTAGAAGAGGCCGCGTCGGCGGTCGATGTCGTGGTACTGCAGGTCGATCAGCGCCACCCGCGGGTCCGAGAGCGGCAGCTCGTGCCGGGCGCTGTACGACTCGATCAGCTTGTGTTTGATCACCCAGTCGACCTCGCGGTCGAGCGACAGGGGATCGTCGGCGAGGCGGGTGAGGCAGTGCTCCCACATCTGCAGCGCCTGGGCCTCCAGCGGCGAGAGGTCGCGGGTGTCGGCGTAGCGCTGCGCTCGCTCCAGGTACTCGGACTGGATGTCGAGCGCGGAGGCCTCGCGGCCGTTCGCCAGCCGGACGAGGCGCTTCATCGTCGGATCGTGGCTGATCTCGCGGATGGCCCGGACGGGGTTCTCCAGGGTCATGTCCGGCACCACGAACGTGGGGTCCTCGAGCATGCGCAGGAGGATCGACGTGGCCCCCACCTTGAGGAACGTCGTGTACTCGCTCATGTTCGAGTCGCCCACGATCACGTGGAGCCGGCGGTAGCGCTCGGCATCGGAGAGGGGCTCGTCGCGGGTGTTGATGATCGGGCGGCTGCGGGTCGTAGCCGAGGACACGCCCTCCCAGATGTGCTCGGCCCGCTGGGCGATGCAGAACATCGCACCCCGGGCCGTCTGCAGCACCTTGCCCGCCCCGGCGTAGATCTGCCGCGAGACGAGGAAGGGGATCAGAACCTCGGCGTAGTGGCCGAAGTCGTCTCGCCGCGAGGTCAGGTAGTTCTCGTGGCAGCCGTAGGAGTTCCCGGCCGAGTCCGTGTTGTTCTTGAACAGGTAGACGCTGCCCCGGATGCCCTCCTCGCGCAGCTGGTGCGACGCCGAGACCAGGAGCTGCTCGAGTATCCGCTCGCCGGCCTTGTCGTGGGTGACCAGGTCGAGGATCGAGTCGCACTCGGGCGTGGCGTACTCGGGGTGACTGCCCACGTCGAGGTACAGGCGAGCCCCGTTGGCCAGGAACACGTTGCTCGACCGGCCCCACGACACCACCCGGCGGAACACGTAGCGCGCCACCTCGTCGGGGCTGAGGCGCCGCTGCCCCCGCAGGGTGAACGTGATCCCGTACTCGTTCTCGAGCCCGAAGATCCGCCGCTCCATGACCGCAACCTATCGCCGCCCACGGCGCTCCCTCCGGGCCAGACTCAGCGCCAGGTCAGAGTCGACGACCAGGCCGAGCCGGACGGTTTGCAAGCAGGGGTCGGCGTGCCACATCCGTGATCCTGACCCGAGCCCGGCTACAGCGCCTACGAGATCGCCGACCTGCGCGAGCGCAGGATCGTCGCCTGAACCCAACAAGGAGAACCCGATGACCGACGAGCCCGTCCTCGTCCGCGAGCAGCGCGGGGCCGTCCTCGTGCTGCGCCTCAACCGCCCGCAGGCCCGGAACGCCTTCAACCCCGCGCTGATGGGCGAGCTCGGGATCGGCCTGGAGGAGGCCGAGTCGAACCCGGACATCCGAGCGGTCGTGCTCACCGGCACCGGTGACAGGGCGTTCTCCGCAGGCATGGACCTGAGGGCGTTCGCCGAGGGCGCCAACGAGGCGACCCCCGAGCAGCAGGCGGCCATGGTCACCTTCGGTCGGTTCGTCGCAGGGACGATCACCGTCCCGATCGTCGGCGCCGCCCAGGCCACCGCGGTGGCCGGAGGCTTCGAGCTCCTGCTCGATTGCGACGTCGTCGTGGCCTCCGAGGACGCCCAGTTCGGGCTGCCCGAGGTGAAGCGCGCCCTCTTCGCGGCGGGCGGAGGCGTCTACATCAGCAACCGGATTCCGCTCGCCATCGCACTCGAGCTCACCCTCACCGGCGACTACATCGGCTCGGCCCGTGCCTACGAGCTCGGACTGGTGAACCAGGTCGTACCGGCCGCACAGGTGCTCGAGGCCGGCGTCGCCATGGCCGAACGCATCGCCAGGAACGGACCGCTCGCACTCCAGGCCACCAAGGAGCTCGTACGCCTGGCCAACGTCGACATCGACGCGGCGAAGGCGAAGCACGCCGAGTGGCAGCCGAAGGTGTTCGGCAGCAAGGACGCAAAGGAAGGCGCTACGGCCTTCATCGAGAAACGCGAGCCCGTCTGGACTGGGGAATAGCGCTCCTGAGTCGGGTAACCCGCTACTTGATGAGCGGGTCCCGTGGCAGGCCGAGGATCCGCTCGCCGATCTGGTTGCGCTTGATCTCGCTGGTACCGCCGGCGATGGACATGCCGCGGTGCATCAGCACGAGCATGTTGCTCATACTTCCCGCCCCGTCCATGAACACCGCATCGTCCCCATTGAGCTCGGTGGCGATGGCGGCGCAGTCGTGGCCGATCTCGGACAGGACCAGCTTGGTCATGGCCCCCTCCGGGCCGGGACCACCGCCGGCGACGGCCCGGTTCGCGGCGCGCAGGTTGAGCAGCCCGATGGTGTGCTGCTCCGCGATGTAGCGGCCTAGCCGGGCGGCGCCGCCGCTGAGTCGCTCGGGGTGGGCGTCGAACGACGGCAGGAGCATCGATCCCGGCATCGACATGCCGCCTGATCCACCGCCGATGCTGACACTCTCGTTTCCGAGCGTGGCGCGAGCCACGGTCCAGCCCCCGTCCACGGGTCCGACGACGTCGTCGTCGGGGACGAAGACATCGTTGAAGAACACCTCGTTGAACTCCGAGGTCCCGATGGTCATCTTGAGCGGGCGAACTTCGACACCGTCGGCGTGCATGTCGATCACCATCGTGGTGATGCCTTCGTGCTTGGGCACGTCGGGATTCGTGCGGATCGTCGCGAACCCCATCCCGGAGTAGTGGGCGCCCGAGGTCCAGACCTTCTGGCCATTGACGAGCCAGCCGCCATCGACCCGGGTGCCACGGGTCTTGATCCCCGCGGCGTCGGAGCCGGCGTCGGGTTCGCTGAAGAGCTGGCACCAGATCACGTCCTGGCGCAGCGCCGGGAGCACCCAACGGTCGAGCTGGTCCTGGCTGGCGTACTGGATGAGCGTGAGGATGTTCCACGCGGTGATGCCGTATGCCGGGCGGGTGATGCCGGCGGCCGCGAACTCCTGCTCGACCACCAGCTGCTCGACGGCGCCGGCGTCGCGGCCGTACGGCTTCGGCCAGTGCGGCATCACATACCCGGTCTCGATCAGGCGGTCCCGCTGCTCCTCCGCCGACAGCGCCTTGATCGACTCGGCGAACGCCCGCACCTCGTCCCGGATCGTCTCGGCCTCCACCGGGAGCTTGATGTCCTTGGTTCGGGTGACGCCTCGGCGCGTGAGGTCGACGAGGTCGGCGGCGGCATGGTCGGGCTCGATGAAGTGAAGGAGCGTGGTGGCGCGGCGCATGAAGAGGTGCGCGTCGTGCTCCCAGGTGATGGCGATGCCGCCGTGGACCTGCGTGTTGAGGTTGGCGCACAGGTCTGCGGCGGGGCCCGCCAGCGTCGCGGCCACGGCTGCCGCGTACGACAGCTGATCGGCGCTCACGTCGGCGGCCATGGCGGCGTCCCACACCGCGCCGGTGGTCATCTCGGTCGCCACGCACATGTTGGCGCAGTGGTGCTTCACCGCCTGGTACATCGCGATCGGGCGGCCGAACTGGATGCGCTCCCGTGCGTAGCCGGCGGCCATCTCGGTGCATTCGAGGGCGATGCCCATCGCTTCGGCTGACAGGAGCAGCCGGTTTCGGTCGACGAGAGCCCGTCGTCCGCCCGGAATGACCGTGGCGGGGGCTCCGTCGAGCGTGATGCGTGCGGAGCGGCGCGTGGGGTCCAAGTTGTCGGGCAGCTCCACCTTCACGCCGTCACCCACCTTGACCAGGGCCACGTCATCACCGGACGCCACGAGCAGCAGGTGGGCGAGGCCGCCTCCGAGGACGGCACCGAGGTCACCGGTGGCGGTGCCGTCGGCGATGGTGACCGAACCACCAAGTGCCGGGGCGGCGAACACCGTCCCGTCGGCCAGGCCCGGCAGGTGAGCGGCCTTGGTGGCGTCGTCGGCGACCGCGTCGAGGGTCGCGCTCGACGATGACCGTGGGCACGAACGGTCCTGGCGCAACTGCTCG
The DNA here is from genome assembly GCA_963830865.1 of uncultured Acidimicrobiales bacterium. Taxonomy (GTDB): domain Bacteria; phylum Actinomycetota; class Acidimicrobiia; order Acidimicrobiales; family VFJN01; genus ZC4RG19. The sequence goes on from CAWHNU010000011.1 coordinate 580,726, forward strand.
GCCGAGCGCCTCGACGACGACGGCGAGCTCCTCGAGCCCATACCCGGATCCCCCGTGCTCCTCTGGAAGGTGGAGGCCGAGCCAGCCGAGGCTGACCAGGGCATTCCAGAACGACGGGAGATCCTCGGTGCCTGCCTCCAGCAGCGCCCGGCCGGCACCGCGAGCGTCACGCTTGGTCAGGAAGTCCGCGGCGATCTCGGACAGGGCGCGGTGGTCATCGGAGATGGCGATCGACATGAATAAAGAGTAGCCTTTATTCCTGAATGGAGCACGCCAGGAGAGGGGCAAGCGATGAAGCTAGGCGCCGCGGGGTAGCCGTCGGTCACCCAGTCACTCCGGCGCGCCGATGGCGCGCTGGACGAACGACACGAGCCGTGAGCGTGTCTCGTGCTTGGCCGGCTTCGTGGCGGCTTCCTTCACGCGGGCGCTTCCGTCCCAGGCGAGTGCGCTGATCATCGGAGCGTCCGTCGAGGGATCACAGGTCCTGAACGACCCGTCGGCGACGCCGGCAGTGAGGAGCTCGACGAGGGGGGTCATCAGGAGCGTCATCGCATGGCTCAGCTCACCCTGGTCGAGCGAGCTCATCGCGCCCGGCGCGCCGAGGACAGCCGCACGCTGCGCCCGTGGGCGCTCGAACCCGAACGCCAGGATCTCGTCGATCCAGACAACCAGGGCCGCCGTCGGCTCGCCGGCAGCGTCGACTCGGGCCGCGACCTTCGCGGCGAACTGCTCGGCGTCGCGGCGGAACAGGGCATGGAGGAGGTCGTCCTTGGCGGCGAAGTGCCGGTAGAAGGACCGGGTCGACATGCCCGCTTCGGCGAGGATGTCGGCGACGGTCGCGGCCCGGTACCCCTTCCGGCGGATGACCTCGAACCCGGCATCCAGGAGCCGCTCGAGCTCCTCCGCCTCGTCGTAGCGGCGGGGACGGCCGGGCCTGCCGCCTACGAGCTGGTCCGTTCCCGTCTGCGCCACGTCGTCAGGATACCGACGGCGGGAGATACGAGAGCGTCGTTTGCAATCCTCCTCGTGTCGACACCACCGCACATGCGCTACGAGGTCGTCGCGGGGGCAGGTCACGCCGTGCAGAGCGACAAGCCGCTGGCGCTCGTGGGGCTGATCGGCGGACGGTGATCCGCTCCTGACGCGCACCAGAAGGGTATCCTCTTTGGAAGGAACGACCCGGTCCTAGGGCGACATTCGAGCCACGGCTACGCTCGCTCGGAGGCATGGTGGCGAAGACGCTGAACGGCCCAGAGCAGTCGGCAACTGGCGAACCCATACGCCCTGCTGCCCGAGCGGGTGTCGTCGGCCAAGCCAACGGCTCGAAGCTGGCCGCGCGCGTGGCCGACCAGATCGTGGGGGACATCGCGGCGAGAGGTTGGGCCGAGGGCGACATGATCGGATCCGAGGTCGACCTGCTCGAGCGGTACGAGGTGAGCCGGGCCGTGTTCCGCGAAGCCGTTCGGCTCCTCGAACACCTCCATGTCGCGCGCATGCGACGGGGTCCCGGTGGTGGCCTCATGGTGATGGCCCCAACCGTTGACTCGGTCACCGATGCCGTCTCCGTCTACCTCTTCTACGTCGGCGCCGACATCGACGAGGTGTTCGACGCCCGGCTGGCACTCGAGGAAGTCGCGGCAGAGCTCGCGCCCGAGCGTCTCGACGAAGCCGCCATCGCCCGGTTGCGCGACCTCCTCGCCCGCGAGGCTGCCGGCACGGTCGGAGACCACCGCGAGCTCCACAACCTTGTCGCCCACACCACAGGAAACCCGGCACTGGAGTTCCTGGTCGACCTCCTGAACCGGGTCACCCTCCTGTACCTGCCGCCAGGCACGACGCTCCCGAAGGACACGATCGGTGAATCAGCCCGGGCGCACGCTGCCATCGTCGAGTCCATCCTCGCCGGCGACTCGAGCCGGGCGACACGCCGCATGCGCAAGCACCTGACGGCAGAAGCCGAGTTCCTGCGGGCGCGCCGTCCTTCGAGGCGCCGCCTCGCCGATCTGCCCGACATGGTCGGGCGTAGCGACAAGCTCGCCGAGCAGACGGCGCTGCAGATCTTCAGGGAAGTGGCCCTGGACGGATGGCCCGTGGGCCAGCTCCTCGGCTCCGAGGCCGAGCTCATGGACCGGTACGACGTGAGCAGGGCTGTCCTCCGCGAGGCGGTACGCGTGCTCGAGCATCATCAGGTGGCTCGCATGCGGCGTGGTCCCGGCGGCGGGCTGATCGTGGCCGAGCCGGGCGTCGAGGCGGTTACCGAAGCGGTTGCCCTGCAGGTCGACCGGCTGGGTATCAGGCCCGAGCACCTGATGGAGGTACGAGGAGCGGTCGAGATGAAGGTGCTCGGCCTCGTCATGGCTCGCCTCGACGGCGACATCGAAGCCCGGCTCCGAGATGCGCTCGACGCTGAGCGCGCCGCGACCACAGCCGAGTTCGTGGTGATGGGTCATGACCTGCACGGTGTGCTCGGGAGCGTGGCAGGCAACCGCGTGCTGGAGCTGCTCACCCTCGTGCTCGTCCGTCTCGCCCGGTTCCACTTCTACGCGCCCCCGGACGCCCCTGACCGACTTCCGACAGGGGATGTCATGCACGTCCACGAGCGCATCGTCGAAGCGATCCTGGATCGCGACCTCGACCTTGCACGCCATCGCATGCGTCGTCACCTCGACGCGCTGGAACGCTGGGTCCGCTAGGTGGGGAGGTCAGACAGGCCCGTCGCATCGAGATGGCGGGTCGAGGCGCCCTCCACCGCTTGTGAGCGACCCCAGAGCTCGCCGACACTGCGGGCGGCCAGACCGGCGGGACGTCCCACGCCGTCGGCGTCGCCGCCACGGGCCTCGCGGTGCTCGGCGATGGCGAGCTTCCGCCTGTCGTTCATTGCGAGTGTGGGCCGCGCGGCCGCGGCGTTCGCTCATGGCGCGAAGCGGAAGCCGCAGCTGCTCGGTTGGCAAGCGAAGCGATCCCTGCAAGTTGATCCCGAGAGTCGGCGTCACCCTTCCGCCACAGCAGGTGCATAGATCATGCCCACCAGGCCTCCCTCGAGCGGACGCGATTCGACCAGGCGCAGCGGGATCTTGTCCTCGGTCTCCCCGAAAAGGCGATCTCCGGCACCGAGCACCACCGGGTAGACCAGTAGGCGCAGCTCGTCCACCAGCCCCATCCCGATCAGTGCCCGCGCGAGGCGGCGGCTGCCATAGACGAGGACGTCGCCGTCGAGCTCCTTTCGCAGTCGGGCGACGACCCCCGGCCAGTCGTCGCCCAGGACGGTCGTGTTCCAGGGCAGGTCCGTGAGCGTCGACGAGACGACGTACTTCGGCAGCTCGTTCAGCCTGTCGGCGAACTCACCTTCCGTAGCGGGCCAGAAGGCATGCATCGCCTCGTAGGTGACCCGGCCGAGCAGGAGGGCCCCGGCGTTCTGCGCCTGCTCGAGCTGGAACCGGTCACTCTCGGGACCGCCGTCGAAGGCCACGGCCCAGCCCCTGTACTTGAACGGGACATCCGTGGAGCCCGGAGACTGCATGACCCCGTCGAGCGACACGTTCTGGCTCAAGGCGATCTTTCCCATCTGTTTCTCCTTCTCTCAGCGGCGAGACTCCTGGATCGCCTGCTCGAGGCGCGTGAAAGCGTCCGGTACACCGGCCTGATGCTCGTCGCGCAGCTCGGCGGTCGGGAGGCCACGGTGGATCATCGTCATGAGCGTTTTGCCGTCCCGCTCTTTGAAGATGAACTCGGTCTGGTACTCGACGCGCGCACCGTCGGGCCGGCTCTCGGTCGTGTCGACGAAGATGCGACTGGGCCGGTCGATCACTCGGAAGACGTGTTCGTGGTGGAAGAGCTCGTCGCGCGAGGGCCCGAACGTCACCGTCCAGACCCCACCGACGCGAAGATCGCACTGCGACTCGACGATCCAGCCCTTCTCGCTGTAGAAGGCCTTCTGGCCGTCTTCCCCAGTGAAGGCGTCGAACACCTCCTCGGGGGCGGCATCGATCACCCGCGCGAATCGCACGTCCTCGCTCATCGTCCGGGGGCCTTCCTTTCGACGTAGGTGCCGAACCGGTCCAGCCGGCGCTGCCAAGTGCGCCGGTAGTCATCGATCCACTCCGTTGCCCCTTCGAGCTGGGCGAGACCGAGCTGGCACACGCGGGTGCGGCCGACCTTCGCCGTCACCACGAGGTCGACCTCTTCGAGGATCCCCACGTGCTTCTTCACCCCGTTGAGAGTGAGACCGAACGGCTCGGCCAGCTCGCCGATCGTCGCCGGCCCGCGTCCGAGGCGCTCGAGGATGCCCCGACGGGTCGGGTCCGAGAGGGCGAAGAACGTCCGGTCGAGGGTCGTGTGATACTGCACTGATCGGTGCACTATAGCCGCAACGGTCGCCGACCCGCGCCGTGTGCGGGTGGCCGAGACATCCACCAGCCGGTCGAGGAGCCGCCGAAAAACGGCGCAAGCCCTCTCGTGCGTGTGTACTGCGACGGGGAGGTGAGCGGTGCCGACGCCGCCGGTGGACTTCGAGGTGTTCTGCCGGGCCGAGTGGCCCCGGCTCTACCGCGCCCTCCTCTTGCTCGTGGCCGACGAGGGGGCGGCCGAGGAGCTCGCCCAGGAAACCATGGTCCGGGTCAGCGCCCGTTGGGAGAAGGTCCGCACGCTCGACTCGCCCGGCGGGTGGGCGCACCGCGTGGCGGTGAACCTGGCCCGTTCGTCGTGGCGACGCCACCACGCCGCTCGGCGTGCCCATCAGCGGGCCGAGGCTGCCGTTCCGCCCCGATCCCCGGTGCTCGACCGCGACGACGCCGCGCTCGGGCGGATCGAGGTGCAGCGCGCCCTGGCCGCGCTGCCCCGCAAGGAGCGTGAAGTGGTGGTGCTGCGCTTCGCTGCCGACTTGTCTGTGCCACAGGTCGCCGCCGTGCTGCGGTGTCCCGAGGGCACCGTCAAGACCATCACCCGACGCGCGCTTGACCTCCTCAGGGACGACCCGGTGCTGGCCGAGCTGCGACCGACTGACAACGAGACGCAGGAGGGCTCCGATGCCCGCTGACCTGGAGACCATGATGAGGGCCGCCGCCCCCGATCCGGGGCCACCCGACCCCCATGCGCTGTGGGAACGGGGCCGTGGCCGCCGGCGGCGACGGGGACGCGTTGCCGTGGTCGGCGCAGCCGGTGTCGTGATCGCAGTCGTCCTCGCAGTCGGTCTGGGTCTCGGCCGTGGCCACGACGGAGTATCGGTGCAGACCGACGATCCGACCACGGTTCCGCCGTCGACCCCCGACACCGGCGGCCCGGACTGGACGACGGTGGTCGACCGTGACGCTGGCTTCACCATCGACGTGCCACCGGGCTGGGCGGCGACGACCGACAGCCTGGTTCCTCGGCTGACGAGCCCGGTGGAGATCTTTAGCGCCGGGACGTATCCGCTCCGGCGTCCGGTGGACCCCGATGAACAGGCCGCGGCGTGCGACGCCGTGATCCCAGTCGCCGCGGTGCAGGGCGGCCCGTCCGATGTGTTTGTCACGATCCAGGACGCTCAGGCCGGCCTCGACGTCTTCCCGCCTGGCGCAACGGTGTTACGCCAGGACCACCTCATTGGCGAGGGCAGCTTCGAGTTTGTGCCGTCGAGGACGGACTTCTCGTGCGCGGCCAGCCAGCGGCCCGGCACCGACGCCCGCTGGATCTGGTTCGGCTCGGAGGCGAGGAGCTTCTACCTGGCCGTGGTCATCGGGCCCGATACCTCCGGCGAGACCCGCGAGATGCTGTGGCTAATGCTCGACTCGTTCCGGCCCATCTGATCGACCGACCCACTGACTGCGTCGACGCTTCCACGAATCCGCCGAACCGGGTGTCCGGATCTGACAGTCGGACGATGCTCCGACGCTGGGTCCGCGGGGTGCGATCAATCGCTGGGCGCGCGGGATGGGTCCACCCCGTCGGCTCTGCCATGCTCGCCTCGTGGAGATCGACCTGCTCTTCGACCCGTTCGGTGTCCGCGTCGACGACGCCCTGGCCGGCGCCACCGCGGCCGAGCGGGCCGGCTTCGGGGGCGTGTGGCTCTACGACCATCTGGCCGGCTCGGTGCATGGGCGGGACCGCGTCCTCGAGTGCTGGACGACGCTCACTGCCATCGCCGCCACTGTTGGCCGCATCATGGTGGGGCCGCTCGTGCTCAACGTGGCGAACCGGCCAGCAGGGACGCTCGCGGTCATGGCCGCCACTCTGCAGGAGCTGAGTGGCGGGCGACTGCTGCTCGGCGTGGGCGCCGGCGGCGGACGTGACACCCCCTACGCCGCCGAGCAGGAGGCGCTGGGGCGTGTGGTCCTTGGCGATGCTCGCCGGCGGGCGGCGGTAGCCGACCAGGTGGCCACGTTGAGGGCGGTGTGGCGAGGGCACAGCGGAGGCGCCGACGGCTTCTTGCAGCCCGAGCCTCCGCCACCCATTGTCGTCGGCGGCTTCGGCCCCAAGATGGCCGCCCTGGCCGGCACGGTCGGCGACGGCGTCAACCTGCCCGGCGGGCCTGGCCTGCCGGCCCTCCTCGGCGTGGCCCGGTCTGCCCACGCCGATGCGGGCGGCGACATGGCCAGCTTCCTCGTGACCGTCTCGGCGCCGCCCGACCGCGCCGAGTTGGATCGCCTCGAGGACCTAGGCGTCCACCGCGCTGTCGTCTTCGTCAGCCCGCCGTTCGAGCGGGCGGTCTCACGGGTGCAGGACGTCCTTGCAGCGAGATGATCCATGGCCAGGTTGCCAGCTCTGGCGGCTCCCGAAGGTGTCGGGATGACGATGGCTGCTCGTGGGGTCCGGGGTTCGCTGCGAGGTCGGTGCTGCGGTCGAGGACCGTTCCGGCGCGTGCCACCGGTTCCTTCCAATGTGCGCCCGTCGGGCGCTGTGGCCTGCGGTCTCGGGGCTCCGTCGGTGCCTGCGTCTGTGGTCTGTGAGCCGGCAGGACGTCAGGGCTCGCCGACCCGTCGGCGGTGGGCCACGTTGTCGGGGCGCGGATTGCCGCCGAGCAAGATGGCTCGACATGGCGGGCACAGCCACCAGTCCGGTCGGGCGGGCCGGTACAGCGTGGGATCGCCTTCGAAGAACATTCGGCACCGTCCGCATTGCTGGGGCGGCGGTTCGTTGTCGGCCAGAGACCGCTGGGCGTCGCTCTCGACGTGTGCGAGATCTGCGCCGGCCGAGGCGGCAGTCGGGGTGGGGAGCATGGTGCCTCCTCCGGTGGGGGTGCTCGGAGAAGGCACCGGGCGTGTAGAGCTCGAGGTGAGGTCCGGTGGTGCCGACGCGGCGACCCCCGCCAAGTCGGGATCCGGTTGGTCCGGCGGGTGGGCGCGTCTCGATGTCAGTGAGCGGTCCGTGTGCGCAGGAAGCGGTAGAGGCCGAAGCCCACGATGACGACGATCGCCAGAACGATGAGTTCCATGGTTGTTCCCTTCTTAAGCCCCGGGGTGGTGGCCGTCGACGACGCCCACGACCCCGGCGCATGCACGCAACGTATACCTGAAGCTAAAAACATGCAATGCAATTCATGAATCTAGAGTAAGGTGTGTTCCGTGAGCAGTTGGAGCTTTCTCACCAACCATGCTCGGGCGCTGCTGTGCATCGCTCACGACCCCGGCGTGCGGGTGCGGGACCTCGCCGCGATGGTCGGAGTCACCGAGCGCAGCGCCCACGCCATGGTCACCGATCTCGTCACGGCCGGCTACGTGGTCAAGGACAAGGACGGCCGCCGCAACCGGTACCGCATCGAGGAGCACCTGCCGCTGCGCGACCCGATCACCCAGGAACGGACCATCGGCGAGGTGCTCGACCTCCTGGTCGGCGTGAACGCCCACCGCGACACCCACAACCAAGACAGGACCCACCATGGCTGACAAGTCACCTGGCAGGCCGAGCGGCAAGAAGCCCGGCAAGACGCTCAAGGAGAAACGAACAGCCAAGAAGCTCAAGCGCGCCAGCGGGACGAGCTCGATCCAGACGATCGATCAGCGTCACCCGTGACCGCTCCCGGGGACTGCTGGTACTAGGGCCCGGAGCACCGGCCCGCCCTGGGCGGGTGCCCGCCTTCGTGCACCGGTCCAGTGATCTAGCGAACGGCATCGTTGCGCTGTGCGTGTTCGTCCTACGTTGCGGGCGTCGACCGCGGGCACGGCTCGAGGATGACCACCGGGATCTCACGGCGAGTGTGTCGCTGGTAGATCTCGTAGCGGCCGAGCGCGCCAGGATGCAGAAGCGGCGCGAGACCGCGGTTGCGTCTGTTGACGAGTCCGGGGTGGAGTGATTGGAACCGTTGTTCGGCCAGACGGGTCCCGGTGCGTGCGTCTACCGTGACGCGGGTGAAGATCTTGCAGATCGCACCCGCCCTACACGGCGCCAAGATGCAGACCTCGCAGGGCACACTCCCCATCGTCATCTGGGCCCTCGTCGAGGACGACGACGGCAGTAACGCTGTCGTCGGGCTTGCCGTCGGCGGTGACGGCAGCCGATCCCTCGTCGGACCTGATCCAGAGACCTTCCAGTCCTACAGCCAAACTGGTTGAGAGGATGGTTGCCGAACCTGCGGTGGCGCGGGTAGCGATGCCGGACGCGACGACAGGCGAGGGTGAACTGCGTATGCCAGGCGAACGACGGGAACCCGAGTCGCGATCGTGGCAACGCAAGGCGGAGCCCGGGCCGGAGCCGGTGCCACCGCCCGAACCGGGGGCCGTCGTGGTGACCAGCGGCGGCGCAGCCGGCACCGCCTGAACCGATCCCAGCCGGTCACATCCAGAAGCCCGCGGGGCTCCGAACGCACTGGCGAAGCGCATCGACATCGGAGTCGTCGGCGCCGGGAAGGAGCCCATCGTGCTGGACGAACACTCACCATCGGGCCGCGCGCCCCGGCGGCGCCGGCTACGGCGTGTGGCGACTTTCGGTGTCGCGGCAGCCTTCGGCCTGGGCCTGGCGACGCCGGCCCTCGCGCTGTCGCCCTACCTGGACCAGCCGATGACCGGCCTCTGGCTCGACGATGGCGGATGGGACTACCAGCAGCCCGTCGACCAGGGCTGGGATTCGTCGCCGGATCCGGCTCCGGCACCGGCACCTGCACCGGCGGAGGAGCCCGCCCCGCTCCCGGCGCCCGCGCCGGCACCCGTCCCCGAGCCCGTGTCGGCCTCGCCGGTCGCCGGGGACCAGTCGGCGCAGACCCAGGCCCAGACCACGCAGCCGCAGGCCGAGGAGATCCTGGCCAAGGCGGTCGCGGACGCCCGCGCCAAGCTGGACCCGGCCTCGCCGTGCGCGACCCTGGTCGGGTCGTACGCGGGCATGAGCGCGCGGGACGTGCTCGACGCGATCAACCGGGCCCACAAGTTCCTCGCCATGCCCGATCGCAGCACTGCTGACAACGCCCCGGCGGAGACCTTCAACGGCGGCGGGCCCGAGGGCGTGATCGGCTTCTACAAGCCCTTCTTCGGGGAGCTCGGCCCGACATCGCCCGACGATCCCGCCAGCGTGCCCTACGTCAACACCTACAACACCGGCACCCACGACTACGTGTACGTGCTGACGCCGGAGGAGTTCCGGGCGCTGGTTGTGCTGCACGAGCTCCGGCACGTGCAGGGCAACCTGAGCGGCGATCACAACGGAAATCTCCGCGAGGAGAACGAGGACATCGTCGCCAAGTGCTTCCCGAACGCTCGCCGGGTGCCGAACCCCAACCGACTACCGGCCGCGTCGGCCCCGTCGGCGCCGATCCCCACGACCCCGCCGATCGACACGGGCGTCACCGTCACCGACATCATGGGACCGGTCGAGAACCCGCACGGCAGCTACCCGACGATCACGGTCGACGGCGTCGAGCTCGACGGCGGCTACTACAGCGAGGCCCCGGTGATCACAGTCGACGGCGTCGAGCTGGAAGGCGGTGAGGTCGGCCCCTACCCGGACACCGCCGACGCCGGGCAGGTCGACGGGTACGACTACGGCTACGACGACTACGGGTACGACGACTACGCCTACTACTACGGATACGACTACGGCTACGACGAGTACGTGTACGAGGAGGAACTCGCCGACTAAGGCGTGAGACCGATCCGCAGTCGCTGCTGCCGACGTCGACGGCGGGGCTCGACGCGGCTGGCTACCGCCTCGCCATCACCCCCGTCCTCCACTGGCGCGAGGTCGACGTTGGCCGAGGCTGCACTGCACCGGTCGCGGATCAGCTTCCCGACCTGCCGGCGCGCGAAGCGGTTCGGGTCGTCGATCTGCCCCTTCACCTCGACTGGTCGCGTCCAGGGCGATCCGTCGATCTCGCCGACCGCCGGCAGCGTGCCGCGATCTACGAGGCCGTTCTCCGAGAGGGTCGACCGGCTGACATCGAGTCGATCGTCGATGGAGTCCTGCTGGTCGACCTTTGGGCCGAGCTCGTCCTCCCGCGACGGCTTCGAGTCGCCTGGCAGCCGGTAGTCGACTCGGCGCGCGGCTTCCATGGCTGAGGTGGCGCTCACCGAATGTGGAATAGCACGGCGCTGCGACGAGTTCGGACGCGGGTGGAGGTCGGATCATCCATGGAGGCAACGTCGACGCCGGGAGCGATCAAGCGCACGTACTACACGTTGCTGTTGGGCAACACGCTGGCGGCGTCGCTCATCTGGGGCATCAACACGATTTTCCTGCTCGATGCCGGGCTGACGAATCTCGAGGCCTTCGCGGCCAATGCCTTCTTCGCGGCCGGGATGCTCGTGTTCGAGGTCCCGACCGGCGTCGTGGCCGACGTCTGGGGTCGGCGGGCATCGTTCCTGCTGGGTACGGTCACGCTCGCGGCGACCACGGCGATGTACGTCCTGCTCTGGCAGGTCCACGGTGAGTTCGCGCTGTGGGCACTGGTCTCGCTGCTCCTGGGACTGGGCTTCACCTTCTTCTCCGGCGCCACCGAGGCGTGGCTCGTCGATGCGCTGCGGGCCTCCGCGTTCGACGGGCCGCTCGAGTCGGTGCTCGCCCGGGGCCAGGTGATCAGCGGTGTCGCCATGCTCGGTGGCTCGGTGGCCGGCGGATACCTCGCCCAGGTGACCAGCCTCGGTATCCCGTTCGTGTTGCGGGCGGTGATCCTGCTGGCGATGTTCGCCGTGGCCTTCCGCCTGATGCACGACATCGGCTTCACGCCCAAGCGTGGCAGCCGCCCGCTGCCCGAGATGCGGAGGATCGCCCGCAGCTCCGTGGACCACGGCCTGCGAGTGCCCGCGATCCGCTACGTGATGCTGGCCGCGCCGTTCACCGGCGGAGCCGGCCTCTATGTGTTCTACGCGTTGCAGCCCCACCTGCTGGATCTCTACGGCAGCGCCCATGCCTACGGCATCGCCGGCCTGGTGGCGGCGATCGTGGCCGGGGCCCAGATCCTGGGCGGCTTGGCGGCGCCGGGCCTCCGCAGGCTGTTCCGACGCAGGACCTCTGCGCTGCTGACGGCACAGGCGTTGAGCACGCTCGCCCTGGTCCTCGTCGGCCTCAGCCACAGCTTCTGGGTCGTCATCGGGCTGATCGTGGTCTGGGGCCTGCTGTTCGCCGCCTCGATGCCGATCCGCCAGGCCTACATCAACGACCAGATCCCCTCCGAGGAGCGGGCCACCATCCTGTCCTTCGACTCCCTGATGGCGTCGGCCGGCGGCGTGGCGGCACAGCCGGCGCTCGGCCGGGCCGCGGACGTCTGGGGATACCCCGCCAGCTACCTGCTCGCCGGCGGAATGACGGCGGTCGCCCTCCCCTTCCTCTATCGCTCGCGTGCCCAGCATGTGCCGGCGGACACCCCCGATCTCGTCCTGGTGCCCAGCCACCGCGGACACCGGCACCGAGTTGCACGACCTGGCGGCCTGACACGTCCCGCCGAGCATGCCGAACGTCGGTCCACCGGCCGGCACCTGGGCAGAGACGGCCTCCGCGCCGGCAGGGTGGTGGTCATCGTCACTCGTCTCCGGCAGAGTGCGGCTTGCCGGCGCTCGAGCCCGCGCCGCCTTCGTCCTGGGCCCGCACCATCGCGAGGAAGGCGCGGGTGGGGAGCGTTTGGCCCTGCCGGCGCCACACCAGCTCCGTGCGGCGCTCGAGGTGGGGCCGCCGCAGGCGCAGCACGGCCACGCGCGGGCCGGCGTGGCGGGCCGTCGTGATGGGCAGCAGCGCCACGCCCAGCCCGTGGGCCACGAGGTCGGGCAGCACGCCCAGGTCGTTGGCAGCGATGGCGATCCGCGGGTCGAAGCCGGCCTCTGCGCACGCGGAGTCCAGCACGGTTCGTAGCCCGCGCCCGGGGGTGAGCGTGACCAGCGGCTCGTCCCGCAGGTCGGACAGCGACACCGCGGCCGCGCCCGCCTGCGGATGGTCGGGCGGCACGGCCACGACCAGCGGCTCGGTGGCGATGGTCTGGCTGGCGAGGCCGGCGGGCAGCCGCTTGCCCGCGGGACCCGCCGGCAGGCGGCCGGCCATGACGCCGACGGCGGCGGCGTCGAGCGACCCGGCCGCCACGCCGTCGGACAGGGCCTCGGGATCGCCGGTGCGGAGCGTGAGACGCACGGCGGGGTGTCGCTGGGCGAAGGCACCGATCTGCCGCACGAGCCACTCGCTCGGGGACGGGATCGTGCCGACGGCCAGCTCGCCCGCCAGCTCGCCCCGGAGCGTCCGCACCGCGTCGCTCCCGGCGGTGGCCGCCGCTAGCGCAGCCTGGGCGTAGGGCAGGAAGGCCGCACCCGCCGCGGTGAGCGCCACACCCCGGGGCGACCGCTCGAACAGCGGTGCGCCGAGCTCGCGCTCGACCTGCGCGATCTGCTGGCTGACGGCTGGCTGGGCGACGTGGGCCCGCGCCGCGGGCGCGGGTGAAGTTCCCCTCCTCGGCCACCGCCACGACGTACCTGAGCTGTCGCAACTCCATAAGAAAACGTTATCCGACAGCATTCGTGTCATGTCTTGGACTTCTCATTCGCCGCAGGGCACGCTCACGGCATGTCCTCCGCCACCTTCACCCCCCAGCCGTCCGCCTCCGCATCGCAGCATCGCCAGGCGGTCACGGTCTGGCTGGCCGTGCTACCCACGCTGAGCCTGCTTCAACTCGTGCTCGGCGACCTCTTGGCCGCGGTGCCGCCCTACCTGCGGCCGCCGATCATGGCCACTTTCGCCGTGCCGATCGTGGTCTACCTGGTGATGCCCCGCCTGGCCCGCCTCACCGCCCGCATGGCCCGGGGGTGAGGGTGATGGCTGCATCCCTGCCCGAGTGGCCGCCGCGGACCATCGCGGTGTTGGCCACGATCGATGACGGCCCCCACGCCATCCCCGTGTCGGCGCCGGTGCGCGCCGGCGACCGCACGATCCTGCTGGGGCTCCACCGGACCCGCGACTCGCTCGCCCGGCTGCGCCGCCGCCCGCAGGTTGCGCTGCTCGTCCTGGCCGAAGGCAACGTCGCCTTCACGGCCAGGGGCATGGCGCGGATCGCAGCCGAGGCCATGGCAGACGACCCCGACTTCGCGGCGGTGGTGATCGACGTCACCGACGTCGACGACCACCGCCAGCCGGCGTTCACGGTCGAGGCCGGCGTCGACCGGGCCTGGGTCGACGAGACCGAGCGCGAGGCTCTGGGGCGCCGGGTGCAAGAGCTGCGCGGGCTCTTCGCCCGCTTGTAGCTGCCGTGACGCGGAGCCCCGGTCGTCCTCGCGACCGCCACCCACCTGCGCTTTCGCGTCCCCGACCCGCAGATCGCCCACTCCTGAGCCCGGTGCTCCCGAGAGCCCCTCGCCGGCGCAGTAGGGTCGTGTCACGACCGCTCTGGGCAGATGTGCGTGTCTGCCTGCGGAGCGTTGGAGGCGGCTGGGGTATCAGGTGATGGAAGAGACAATCGGCGACTGGTGGATGGACGCCGGGAGTAAGTGGCACCGTGGCCGGCCTCTGGCGGGCTGGTGGCAGGCCGACGATGGTCGTTGGCACGCGCCCGACGACTATGACGACTACGACGGCGACGATCCGAGCGGGGAGATCGAGTTCTACCCGCCTGCCGGGGCAGCGCACTTCGCAGGCGGGTCGCCGCCGCCCGACCCGGAGCGCGGGAGGGGCTGGCCCCGGTGGGCCCGCCGCGCGGTCCTCGCTTCGCTGGCGATCGTCGTCGTCGCGGGGGTGGGCGCGGCAGCGATGATCGATGGCGACCCCGAGCAGAACCAGGCCGGGACGACCACCACCGTCGTCGCAGGCGACGCCGTGCCGTCCAGCCCGGGTCCCCAGGACCCACAGACGACGTCCACCGTCGCCGCTTCATCCAGCAGTGACAGCGAGGATCCGTCCGCATCGCCCACGACGGAGCGCGCCCCCGACACCGTGTCCACGATCGACCCGTCCCCGACCTCGACCCCGTCGACGAGCCCGCCACCGTCGAACGCCGCGGCGCGGCCCGGCGCCATCTGCTCGCCGGAGGGTGCAACGGCGGTCAGCGCGGCAGGCGTGCCGTTGACGTGCACTGTCGAGAAGTGCCACGGGGCACCGTTCGATGCCCCGCGCTGGCGGCGCACAGCCTGCTGATCGGGTCGGATCGCCGCGTTCGAGAGGCTCGACCGAGCGCGAGGCCCCGGATCCGGCCCGCGTCTGTCGATTGACGGCACGGCGGGACCGGTGGGCGGCGTCGCGGCGATCGCGGGGGTATGGGAGATCGCTCGGCGCAGCCGCCCCGCGTCCTGGTGGTGGACGACGATCGGACCGAACGGAACGCCGTCGTCCGCGCCCTCGACGCCGCCGGCTACGCGACCGCGGCGTGTGGCTCCATGGATCGGGCGTTGGAGCTGGCCGGGGAACTCCGCTCCGATCTCGTGGTGCTGGAGATGGTGTTGGACGGGCAGGTGGTCGGACTCGAACTGGGTCGACGTCTGCGCAGCCAGGCCGACGTGCCGCTGGTGTTCGCCACCCGCCACGCCGATGTCGAGGATCGGCTGGCGGCGTTCGAGGCCGGTGGTGACGACTACCTGGTGAAGCCGTTCCGGGTCGAAGAACTGGTGCTCCGGGTGCGTGCCGTGCTGCGCCGGACCGAGCGCTCGGCCGGGGACGTGCTGGTGGTCGGGCGCCTGGCGGTCGACGAGCCGGCCCGCCGGGTGCTGTTCGCCGGGGCCGAGGTCCAGCTGGGCGACCGGGGGCTCGCCCTACTGGCGGCGCTGGCCCGCAACGAGGGGCAGGTGGTGTCCAAGCAGCGGCTGTTGGATCTCGTGTGGGGCGCGGAGGCCGCGGACGAGAACCTCGTCGAGGTGCACATCAGCAGCCTCCGCCGGCGGCTCGGCCCGGGTGCCGCCGGCGTGATCCGCACCGTGCGCGGCGTGGGCTACATGCTGCACGACGACACCGTGGACCGTGACCCACGCCGTACCTGAAGGGGCTTCAGGAGCTGTTCCGCCGATCGGTGGGGGGAGTTCGGTGCCGATTCACTGCGGCGTTCCGGCGCGGCCACGTGGGGTTTCTAGGCTCCGCTGGACCGACCGCGTTGAGAAGAGGAGGCCCACGATGACGGAGAGCCGAATCTCGTTGGACCGCAGAAGGTTCCTGCAGGGCGCGCTGGGCGCCGGCGCGGGAGTCGCGCTGACCAGCCCGTTCACGGCCCTCGGTGCCCGAGCGGCGGGCGCCACCGGTGCCAGCGGCGCCGCGGGCGCCGCCGCCGCCGGCTATGGACCACTGGTCCCCGTGCGGGACCAGACGACCGGCCTCGAGCTCCTGCGCCTGCCGAGGGGCTTCGAGTACATGAGCCTCGGCTGGCGCAACGACCCGATGTCCGACGGCACACCGACGCCGAGCAGCCACGACGGCATGGCCGCCTTCCGCGACGGCGATCTGGTGCGCCTGGTCCGCAACCACGAGCGGGGCACCGGCACGCCGTTCGCCCCGGCGGCCGCGACCTACGACCCGCTGGCGAGCGGCGGCACCACGACGCTGGTGTTCGACCCCGACAGGGGCGAGCTCGTTGAGGACCACGCCAGCCTCAGCGGCACCATCCGCAACTGCGCGGGCGGCCCGAACGCTGCCGCCCGGGCCTGGCTCACGTGCGAGGAGACGACCGACATCGTCGAGGGCACCCGCCACGGTTACATCTTCCAGGTGCCCATCACCGGTGCCTCCAACGCCGCGCCGATCGTCGGCATGGGACGGTTCTCCCACGAGGCCAACGCCACCGACCCCGCCACCGGGATCGTCTACGAGACCGAGGACTCCGGCAGCTCCGCCCTCTACCGCTATGTGCCCGACGAGGCGGCCGACCTCGCGGCCGGTGGGGAGCTGCAGGCCATGGTCCTCGACGGCACCACCGACACGCGGCTGTGGGCCACCGGCGACAACGCAGCGGCGTCGTGGGTGGTGGTCGACTCGCCCGACTGGGGACCCGGTGAGCCGACGCCGTGGCAGCAGGTCCAGGCCAAGGGCGCGGCGCGCATCGTCCGCGGCGAGGGGGCCTGGTACGGCAACGGCGTCATCTACATGATCTCCACCAGTGGCGGCGCCGCCGGGCAGGGCCAGGTCTTCGCCTACGACCCGGTGGCCGCCACGTTCACCTGCGTCTTCGCCTCACCGTCGTCCGAGGTGCTCAACGCCCCCGACAACGTGACCGTCAGCCCCCGCGGCGGCATCGTGCTGTGCGAGGACGGGAGTGGCCTCGAGTACCTCCACGGCCTGACCCCCGACGGCGAGATCTTCCGCCTCGCCGAGAACAGCATCGTGCTCCCACCCGAGTTCGAGCAGTCGAAGGGGTACTCGGGCGACTTCACCAGCTCCGAGTGGGCCGGCGCGACCTTCGAGCCGAAGAACGGCAACTGGCTGTTCGTCAACATCCAGAGCCCCGGCGTCACCTTCGCCATCACCGGCCCCTGGCGCAACGGAGCCCTCTGACCGGCGGTCGCTCCACACCGCCGCCCGCTGCTGCCCGGGTCGCTCGGGAGGCCTCACGGCCCCCGGCGGCCCGTCGCAGTAGCGTCTGTCGGGCGCGATCCGGTGCTGAGGTGATGGCCATGTCCGAGCAGTCCCCCGCCCTCACCTACACCTCGTACCTCGCTCTCGACGACATCCTCGGGGCACAGCGCCCCCGCTCCGACGAGCACGACGAGATGCTGTTCATCGTCGTCCACCAGGTGTACGAGCTGTGGTTCAAGCAGCTGCTCCACGAGCTCGCCCACCTCCAGCGGCGGCTCGAGGGCGGCGACACCCCGCACGTCCTGCACACCCTGCGCCGGGTGCTCGCGATCCTCAAGGTCGCCGTCGCCCAGATCGACGTCCTCGAGACGATGACCCCGCGCCAGTTCCTGGGTTTCCGCGACCGCCTGGAGGCGTCGAGCGGCTTCCAGTCGGCACAGTTCCGGGAGCTCGAGGCGGTGCTCGGCCGGCGCGACCGTCGGGTCTTCGAGCACTATCCGCCCGGCAACGAGGCCCGCGGCCGGATCACCGCGGCGATGTCCCGGCCGTCGCTGTTCGACTCGTTCCTGCGCTATCTGGCCCGCCAGGGCTACGACGTGCCGGCCGAGGCGCTCGGCCGCGACGTCGCGCTGCCGTGGGAGGCATCGAGCGGCGTGCAGCACGTCCTCCTCGCGTCTACCGCGACGACGGCGAGCCCGCCCAGGTGGCCGAACGGCTCGTCGACGTCGACGAAGGCGTGCAGGAGTGGCGCTACCGCCACGTGAAGATGGTCGAGCGCACGATCGGCACCAGGTCCGGCACCGGCGGCTCGCCGGGGGTGGCCTACCTGCGCACGACCCTCTCGACCCCGGTCTTCCCCGACCTGTGGGCCATCCGGAGCGAGCTGTGACCGGGATTCAGTCCACGAGCGAGGCGGCGTGGTCCGGCACGTAGGTCTGGGTGTCGCGTGGCGGCCGCTCGTATCCCCTCGACCTCGGTCGCTTCGGCAGCTTCAGCGGCAGGCGGGTGACCTCGTGGTAGTCGAGGGTGCTCAACAGGTGAGCGATCATGTTTATGCGGGCGCGCCGCTTGTCCTCGCTCTCCACGACATACCACGGGGCCTCGGGTATGTCGGTGTGGACCATCATCTGGTCCTTGGCGCGGGAGTAGTCCTCCCACCTGGTGATCGATTCGAGATCCATCGGTGACAGCTTCCACTGGCGCATGGGGTCATCCAGGCGCGACCGGAAACGCGCCTCCTGTTCGGCGTCGCTCACCGAGAACCAGTACTTCCGCAGGACCACGCCGTCCTCGACGAGCATCCGTTCGAAGATCGGACACTGGTGCAGGAAGCGGTGGTACTCGTCGGCGCTGCAGAAGCCCATCACGTTCTCGACGCCCGCCCGGTTGTACCAGGACCGGTCGAACAGGACGATCTCGCCGGCCGCCGGCAGTTGGGAGATGTAGCGCTGGAAGTACCACTGCGTGCGCTCGCGCTCGGTCGGGGCGGGGAGCGCCGCGATGCGGGCGACGCGGGGATTGAGGTACTGCGTCACCCGCTTGATCGTGCTGCCCTTGCCGGCGGCATCGCGGCCCTCGAACACCACGACCAGGCGCTGGCCCTCGGCCCGCACCCACTCCTGGGCCTTGACCAGCTGTGCCTGGAGCCGGAACAGCTCACGTTCGTACGGCTTCTTGGGCAGGCGGTCGCGTGCAGCGGCCACCTTCGCCCTGTTCGTGCGCTTGGCCATGGTTGCGAGGGTACGGCGGCATCGGCCGGTGGTGGGAGAACCGAACCGGGGAGGTCCCGCCAGGACGCCGGGCCCGGACTGATCCGGCCGCCCTCAGGCAGCAGGGTCGGCCGACAGGGCAAAGGTGGTGCCGACGCTGTTCTGGATGAAGGCGTCGGGGAACCGCCGGGCGAACGCGTGGGTCGCCTTCCAGCCGGTGCAGTGGGCGGGCACCAGCACGTCGGGGTCGAGTGCCGCCAGGGCCTCGACGGTGTCGCCGATGACCGGCTCGAACAGCGGGCCGTTGAGGTGGAAGCCGCCGATCACCGCGTGGAGCGTGTCGACGCCGGTGAGGCGCGTGGCGTAGCGGCAGATGTTGACGATGCCCGCGTGGCCGCAGCCGGTGATCACGACGAGGCCCTTGCCGGCGACGTGGACGACCAGTGCCTGGTCATCGAGGATCAACGGGTCCGGCTCCCAGCTCCCGTCCCGCAGGGCCTCGTGGATGGGGAACCCCCGCTCGAACGGCGTGGTGCGGTCCACCTCGCCCGTGACGAGGACCGACCCGTCGAACAGGAACGACGGCTGGCGGTTCTCCACGACGGCGAACCCTGCACCCTCGAGTGCCCGGCGGCTGGTGGTCGGCAGCTCGAACGGCTCGGCGCCCGGGATGGCGATGCGGCGCTGCGTCCAGAACTCGGGATGGATGACGACCGGCAGGTTGGTGCGCCCCAGCCTGTCGACGAGGCCCGACAGCCCGGTGGTGTGGTCGAAGTGTCCATGGCTGCACACGATCGCCTCGATGTCGCCGGGATCCCGGCCCAGCCGTCGCAGGTTCTCGACGCAGCCGTCCGGTGTCAGACCGGTGTCGAAGAGCAGGCGGTGCACGGAGGCCGCCCTGCGGACCTCGACCAGCACCGAGAAGCCGTGTTCGGCCAGCGGGGCGTCGATGGCCTTGCCGTCCTGCAGCAACGGCGCGGCCAGGGTCGGGACGCCGCCCTCGCCGAGGACCCGACCGAGACCCAGGCGGCGAGCCGGTCCCTCGTCGAGCAGGAGCATGTCGACGGTGTTGTCGCACACGGTGAGCAGCGTGACCGAGTCGACGGGGTCGAGCCGCACCACCTCGCCCGACCAGCCCAGCTCGGCGGGCCGGACGTCCACTGCAGGGACGTGCGCATCACCGTGGTCCTCACACATCTCGGGCACCTTTCGCCGGTTGAGGCCCGCCGGGCCCGTTTGCTAGCACAGCGCGGCGGGCCCGACGGCGGGCCGCGCGCAGTCGAGCCGGACCCGTTCCGTGGCGGCCGGGCGGGCACGGGCGCTCATCCGAGCCAGAGCTCCGGCGGCTCGAGGACGGTCCGACCGAGGCTGACCGAGATGAAGGCCGCCGGGTCGGGGGCCACGAGTGCCGCGAGTAGGTCGCGCATCGAGACGACGCCGACCAGCCGGTGGTCCCGCGTCACGATCAAGTGGCGCACGTGCTCGCGGAGCATCAGGTCCACCGCGTCGATGATCATGTCGTCGGGCGACACCGTGAGCGGGGCCGCCGAGGCCACCGTGGCGACCGGGTCGTCGAGCGGGCGCGCGTCCGCCATGGCTGCGGCCAGGTCCCGCTCGGTCACGAGCGCGACGGGCTCGGAGGCGTGGCCCACGCCGAGAGCGGACACGCCGTTCACCCGCATGATGCGCGCCGCCATGCCGAGGGTGGCCTCTGGCGCGATCACGACAGGTACGCGGAGGCGGAGCCGGCCGATCCTGGTCAGTGCATGGTTCGCCATCGTGTCCGTCATGGCTCCATCGAGCGCCGTCCGGGACCGCCCGCGCTAGGGCCGATGGACCTCACATACCGCCGAGCCCTCGCACCGGTCGGCGTGCCGCCCGAGCATGGTCTTTATCGGTCCTTAAGGTATTTCCGCGAAGCTGTGAACGCCGTCGACGGCGGCGGCGCGCACCCGTCCCCGGCACCTCCATCGACCTCGTCTTCACCGACATCTTCCACGTGGTTTTCACCGAGGAGACCTTCCACGTCGGAGGGACGCAGACAGGGACGTTCGTCGTGAGGTCCGCCTCCGGGGAGGCAATCGCCAGCGGCCACTTCACCACGACATTCTCCGACCAAGGGCCGGGCTTCCCCACCGAGGCCTTCACCAACCACGTCAACGTGAGCGGCCTGACTGCAGACGGCACACGCGTAAACATTCACCTCGCCCAACACTTCACCGTCACCCCGAACGGCGATGTGACCGTGGACCGCGTAACTGCCAGCTGCGGTTGAGCACCCGACAGACGGCCCGCAGGGCCTGACCTGAATCCACCGTTCACTCGGCACCCTCGCGCCGTCCGTAGTCGTCGAGAATCGCGGCCGCTCGCTCGGCCACCGACTGCGGACGGCGTCCGAGGCGTCGAACACGAGATTGAGTCAGGCGGGTGCCCGCCCGAGCGTGGCCCGGAGCGCCTCGAGCCCCGTGTAGCGGGGACGCCAGTGCAGGTCGCGCTTGGCTCTGGTCGTGTCCATGACGGCCGGGCGGCGGAGCACCTCCGCCCAGCCCGCGGCCTGGGGGAGGAGCGGGACGCCGGCGATCGCCCCGGCCACCGCTCTGACCGGCCCGGCGGGGATCCCGACCGGGGCCAGGCCGAGCTCACGGGCGATGTCGGCGCCGGTGAGGACGCCGTCGCCGGCGATGTTGTACGCGCCGGGCGGCCCGGCGGCGAGGATGCAGGCCAGCAGGGCCCGTCCGACGTCGTCTTCGTGCACGAACTGGACCGGCAGGTCGGGCACGAGCGCGGGCACCCGCAGCGGGAGCCGGTCGAGCCGGCGTGCGAGGCCGCCGAGCCGGCGCGCGAGCGGCATGAGCGCCGGGGGAGCGAAGTCCTTGGCGCCCACCGTGTGGGGCCCCAGCACGATCGACGGGCGGAGGAGGTAGACCGCGAGGTCGGGGTGCTCGGCGGCTGCGTCGGTGAGCAGCAGCTCGATCTCGGCCTTCTCGCGCGCATAGAAGAGGTGCTCGGCCGGGCGCACCGGCCAGTCCTCCGTGAGGACGGCGGGGTTGTCGGGGTGGAAGCCATAGGCGGCGACCGACGAGGCGTAGACGAACCGCCGGGCGCCGGCGTCGCCCGCCGCCCGTAGCGCGTTCAGCGTGCCGTCGACGTTGATGCTGCGGGTGGTGGCCGACGACGCCGTGCCCATGACGAGAAAGGCGAGGTGGACGACCACGTCCGCCCCCTGGAACGCAGCCGCCAGGGTGTCCCGGTCCCGGACGTCGCCCTGGCGGTAGGCGAGCTTCCTCCATCCGTGCTCAGCGGGGTCGAAGGGCCGCCGGGCAATGCCGACCACACGGCCGACCCGGGGCTCGGCCTCCAGCAGCGGGACCAGGCCGAAGCCGAAGGTGCCGGTCGGCCCGGTGACCGCGACGACCAGTGCGGGCTCGGACGTCCCGGGCACGACGCCGACCGTAGCGGGCCCTGTGCGCGCTCGTCGCGCGTGCTCGTGCGAGAGACCATCGACCGGAAGGCCGGCGACCTGGTAGACACGACCCAGACGAACGAGTACGTGATGGACCGCTCGACCATCGAGAACGTCAGCGACGACCGCGGCTACTCGTTCGAACCCGCCAGCACCGTCGAGCCGGTGACCGGGGCGGAGATCAAGGTGGCCAGCGCCGAGACCGTGGGCGCAGCTCTGAGCCTGGTCGTCGGCATCGGCGTGGCGCGGCGCCGAGGGCGCACCAGCCCATCCCGCCCGCCGGCCGGGTCGCCGGCCAGGTCCCGCCCGCCGGTCGGGTCGCCGGCCAGGTCCCGCCCGGCCACGGCCAGGAGAGGCACACGAACCATCCCAGGAACGAGCTCCGCATGACTGACGTCCACGATCCCCGGACCATCCGCATCGCGGTCGGACCGACCCTGGCCCCGCTCGCCTCCACCGCCCACCTACTCGAACCGGTGATCCGGTGGGCCGACAGCTCGCCGGACCGCCCGATCGCGGCGACGCGGGTCGGCGACGAGTTCGTCGACATCGGGGCTGGCGACTTCTACGGGCGCATCCGGGCGCTCGCCAAGGGCCTGATCGCCAGCGGGGTGCGGCCGAGCGACCGGGTCACCCTCATGTCACACACCCGCCTGGAGTGGCTGGTGGTCGACTACGCGATCCTGGCCGTCGGTGCGGTCACCGTGCCGATCTACGAGACCTCGTCCAGCGAGCAGGTCGAGTGGATCCTCAGCGACAGCGGCGCCGTCATGGCCGTCGTCGAGACGCCGGCGATGCGGGGGATGTACGACGCGGTCCAACCGCACACCACCGCCTGCCGCGAGGTGGTCGTCATCGACGAGGGCGGCCTCGACGACCTGATGACCCGGGGCCGTGAAGTCGACGACGCCGCGCTGGACGCACGCCTGGCGGCGGTCTCGGTCGATCAGCTCGCGACCATCGTGTACACATCCGGCACGACCGGGCGGCCGAAGGGCTGCATGCAGACCCACCGGAGCCTGCACACCAACGTGCTCCAGAACGTGGACGCCGTGCGGTCGATGCTCACCGACGACGAGACCTGCCTGCTGTTCCTGCCCCTCGCCCACACGCTGGCCAAGATCCTCGCGCTCGTGTGCGTCGAGTGGGGCGCCAGGCTGGCCTTCGCGACCGACATGGCGCACATGCCCGAGGAGCTTGGGATGGCCCGCCCGACGCTGGTGGTCTCGGTGCCGCGGGTGTTCGAGAAGGTGTTCGACAAGGCCGAGCAGAAGGCCCGCGCCGACGGCCACGGGAAGATCTTCCGCAAGGCCGAGGAGGTGGCCATCCGCTGGTCGGAGAACGCGACCGCCGGCCGGGCGCAGCCGGTCACCGCCGCCGAGCACGCACTGTTCGGGCCGGTCGTGTACCGCAAGATCCAGAAGGTGTTCGGTGGGCGGCTGCGCTTCGCGATGAGCGGCGGCGGACCGCTGGGTGTGCGGCTCACCCACTTCTTCAACGGTGCGGGCGTGCGGATCTTCGAGGGCTATGGCCTCACCGAGACGAGCCCCACCCTCACCCTCAACCACGCCGGGGCCTGGAAGCCGGGCACGGTCGGGCGCCCGCTCGCCGCGACGACGATCCGCATCGCGGACGACGGCGAGGTTCTGGCCAAGGGACCGCAGGTGTTCGAGGGCTACTGGAAGGCCGAGGCGGCCACGGCCGAGGCCTTCGACACCGACGGGTGGTTCCGCACTGGCGACATCGGCGAGCTCGACAGCGGGGGCTACCTGCGGATCACCGGGCGCAAGAAGGAGTTGATCGTGACCGCGGCCGGCAAGAACGTCGCGCCGGCCCCGCTCGAGGACCACCTCCGGGCCCACCCGCTGATCAGCCAGGCCGTCGTCGTCGGCGACCAGCGGCCGTTCGTCGCCGCCATGCTGGCGCTCGACGAGGAGGAGCTGGAGAGGTGGGCGGCCGACCAGGGGCTCGACGGGGTCACGGTGCGCGACCTCCTGGATCGCTCCGACCTGCGGGCCGAGCTCCAGGCGGCGGTCGACACCGCCAACCGCTCCGTGTCGAAGGCCGAGTCCATCCGCGCCTTCGCGGTCCTCCCCCGCGACCTGACCATCGCGTCGGGCGAGCTCACGCCCACGCTCAAGGTGCGACGGATGGTGGTGGCCAAGTCCTACGAGTACGTCATCGAAGAGATCTATGGATGACGGCCGCACCTGCCGGGCGTGCGGATCCGATGAGCTGCTGCCCTCCGGGCACCCGCCGGCCCGGCGGGCTGTCTGCGGCCATTGCGGTCGCTGCTGGGAGGACGGCGGTCGGGGCGCCGAGGTCGACACCCTCGCGTGTCCGGGCTGCCCGCGCCGGGGCACCTGCGAGGCGTGCCCGACGCCGCTGGCCGAGTCGCTGACGCAGCGGCATCTGTTGGCCGACGGCGAGGAGGTCGAGATCCGCCCGCTGCGGTACGGCGACCGCTTCGAGCTGTCGGCGGCGTTCACGAGGTTGGCGCCGGAGTCCCGCCGCTCACGCTTCTTCGACGCGCACGACCAGCTGACACCGGACGAGCTCGAGTACCTGACCAACATCGACTACCGCGACCACTTCGCCTGCGTCGCGCGGCTGCCGGGTCGGCCGCTGCCGAACGGTGTCGGCGTCGGCCGGTATGTCCGCGACCCCGCCGACCCGGCGGTCGCCGAGGTCGCCGTCGTCGTGGTCGACGCCCACCAGCGGCGCGGGATCGGCACGCTGCTGACGCGCACGCTCGCCGAACGGGCGGTCCGGCTCGGCATCCGCACGTTCGTCTGCTACGTCCAGTGGGACAACGAGGTGACGATCGGCATGCTGACCGCCGAGGGCGCCCGGGTCGTCCCGGCGGAACCCGGCGTGGCCCGCATCGAGCTGGATCTGCCCGCCCCGGTCGACGAGCTTCCCGACACCCTCGCCCCGGAATCGGTGGCCGCGCCGCCGCGGCCCGCCGGGCTCACGGGATGTATTGCTCTTCGATCGCGGTGATGGTGTCGTCGCGCACCGTCAGCCAGAACGGGTTGTGCCACAGCGACTGGTCGTCGGGCCAGGCGTCACCGGCCAGGAACGCGGGCAGGTCGTCGAATGCGATGTGCATGGGCGTGAAGCCGTGCTCGAGCACGGTGACCGGG
Organism: uncultured Acidimicrobiales bacterium; assembly: GCA_963830865.1. Lineage (GTDB taxonomy): Bacteria > Actinomycetota > Acidimicrobiia > Acidimicrobiales > VFJN01 > ZC4RG19. Next base: position 605,904 of record CAWHNU010000011.1, read on the forward strand.
ACGTCGGCAGCCACGGGGAGCACCCGCAGCCGCGGGTTCTGGTTGAGGATGTAGTAGTCGTTCGGCGGGACCGCCAACGGCCAGAGGCAGTTGCCGGAGGGACGATCGTGCCGGTCGCCGGGACCTCAGGCCATACGGGATCACGGTCTGGTCGCCGGACGGCTCACCCTGGTTCGAGTACATCGAGTTCGGGGTGCCCCGGGTCCGGTGGTTCCAGGTCGTCGCCTACAACGCCGCCGGGGACGCGACGCCGTCAGTGGCCGTCAGCGGCTCGCCCCCGTGACGCAGCTGTGTTCAGGCGTCGCGGCGGTAGTCGGCCGCCCCACGCAGCGCGGTGGCGCGCAGACAGGGCGAGCGGGCGACGGTTATGCTCGGCGGAGCCGGGGCGCGACACGACGGGAGGCCTGCGGCCTCCCCGGGCACGGACGGAGCGCCATGGACCGCAGACGGCCAGAGGGGCAGCTAGGAAGGCGGCCTCACCCCGGGCCGGGGCACGCCGTCGACGACGACTCGGCGGTCGCCACCCTCGTCCGGAGCATGCGCCCGCCACCCGAGAGTCGGGGCATGGCACCGACGCTCATCGACCTGCAGCGCCGGGCCGGGAACCGGGCCGTCGGCCGCATGATCCTGCAACGCCGCGCGGCCGCGCCCGCGCCCCCGCTGCCCGCCACCGCCAAGGTCATGGGCGACGAGGAGGAGCTCGCCAAGGGCACGGCGGACTGCGGGGTGCGGTGTGGATGCGCCCGGTGCGGGTCCGAACGGGCGGACCGCGAGGTCGACGTCGAGGTGGCCGAGACGGCGGCGTCGCACGACCTGGTCGGCAGCGACGCCGGGCTCGCCAAGGCCACGACCTCGGTCGGCGCCGGAGCCGCGCCGAGCATGGGCCTCGGGCCGGGTGTGTACGGCCTCACGTACCCCGAGAAGGTCACGCCGACCATCGGCGCCAAGCTCGATAAGGCGGCCGGAACGTGGAGCCCCAAGGTCGCCGCGCTCCGCGGGGCCTACTCCCTACAGGCCCGGCTCCTGCCGGGCCAGGCCGAGATCACCGGTCCCGGCGGCAACACGACCAAGGCCAACCATTGCGACCAGGCCACCAACCTAAAGACCCTCGGAAACACCGCCGGTAACGGGTGGTACATGCTCGCCGCCGTCCGGCGGCACGAGCAGGTGCACGCCAAGAAGTTCGGCAAGGCGCTGAAGAAGGCGGAGCCCGCCATCACCGCCGCCCTCGCAGCGGTGACGATCGCGCACGTCAAGGGGATGACCGCCACGAAGGCGGTCACGGCCCTGAAGGCGGACGCCACCTACCAAGCGGCGGTGGCCGCCGCCCAGTCGACATGGCTCGCGGCGGTCCTCGTCGAGGTCGCGGGCGACCACGCCGGGCCAACCGACGCCGCGGAGCGGACCGTGACCGAGCCGATGCGCCGGGTCATCTGCGCCCACGCCAAGCGGAACAAGTGGCCCGCGTGCCCCGCGTGCTGATGGAGCCGTTCACCGATATCCCGGGCGGGCCGGCCCCGGCCCGGCTGGCGCCGCTGGGCGGAGGCCTGGCCGCCGACGCCGAACAGTCGGGTGACCGCCTGGTGGTCACCGTCGTGCTGGCCAACAACGGCGACGAGGATCTGCGGCTCCTCAACCCGCTCGACACGCTCCGCTTCGATGTGCGGGACGAGGGCGGCCACGCCCGGGCGGTGCCCCAGGCGCCACCGAGCTCGCTCGTCCACGTGGCCGGCGGCGCCCCTGGCTGGACCGCGGCCGCCAGCACGGTCCCGCTCGTCGCGGTTCGCCGCGACGGCGAGGTCGTGTCCACCGGCGCCCTCGACGGCGAGACCGTGGCGCTCCCGGCGCACCGGCGCTGGGACGTGACCTTCGCTATCGACCGGATCGCGGCCCCGGGAAACTCGCCGGCCGGCGGCGGATACGCGGCCCCCGCCGCGGGCACGTACACCGTCGCGTCGATTGTCACCGCCATTGACGCCGGCGAGCGCGACCAGGCCCGCATCCTCCATACGGCGCCGGTCGACATCCGTCTCACGCGACCGCGCTGACCGGCCTGTGGCGTCCGCGCCGAGCAGATGCACGAGCGCGTTTGCCCGTCGGGAAACGGGGGAACCACTGGTGCGTTCGTGCTGATCGGGTTCGCCGCCGCGGACCGCAGCCTGGGCCGGCCGCCGATGGCCAATGGTGTCCCTCGGCGGCCGGCTTTGCCCGAAGCCTGCTCGCCGGGGGCCGTGCCGACGTGTAGTCCGGCTGCGGCGCGGGCACACGTAGACGATGACGGTGATCGGCTACCACGCATCGCACGAGCAGCATCCGCCGAGCGCGTTGGTGGCGGCCGTACAGGCGGCCGCCGACGCCGGATTCGGGGCGGTGTCCTCGTCGGACCATGTGACACCGTGGAGCCGGGTCCAGGGCGAGTCGGGGTTCGCCTGGTCCTGGCTGGGGGCCGCGATGGCGGCCGTGCCGCTGCCCTTCGGGGTGGTGAACGCCCCGGGGCAGCGGTATCACCCCGTGATCGTCGCCCAGGCCATCGCCACGCTCAGCGAGATGTTTCCGCAGCGACTGTGGGTGGCGCTCGGCTCGGGCGAGGCGTCGAACGAGCATGTCACCGGGGCTCCATGGCCGCCCAAGCCGGTGCGCAACGCGCGCCTGCGCGAGTGCGTCGACGTGATCCGCGCGCTGTTGCGGGGCGACGAGGTGAGCGTCGACGGCCAGGTGCGGGTCGACCGGGCCCGGCTCTGGACGCTGCCGGCCGTCATGCCGCCGCTGGTGGGCGCGGCGCTCAGCGAGTCGACGGCGGCCTGGTGCGGCGGGTGGGCTGACGGACTGATCACGGTCCACGCGCCGGTCGAGCGGCTGCGGCGGGTGATCGATGCCTTCCGATCGGGCGGTGGCGAGGGGAAGCCGGTGCGCGTGCAGGTCAAGGTGGCGTGGGCCCGTGACGAGGACGAGGCGCTCGCGGGTGCGCACGAGCAGTGGCGCACCAACGTGTTCGACCCCGTGCTCATGGCCGATCTGGAGACGGTCGATCAGTTCGAGGCGGCGGCCGCGCACGTTCGCCCCGACGACGTGCGGGCCGGCGTGCTCGTGTCGTCCGATCCCGGCCAGCACGCGGCCTGGCTGCGCGAGACCGTCGAGTGCGGCGTCGACGAGGTGTACATCCACCAGGTCCCCCGCGAGCAGCGCCGGTTCATCGACACGTTCGGCCGCGAGGTCCTGCCCGAGGTGACGGGACGATGACCGTCGCGTTCACGAGTGACCAGTGGTGGAAGAACGGGGTCCTGTACTGCCTCGACGTGCAGACCTTCCTCGACAGTGACGGCGACGGCGTCGGCGACATGACCGGCCTCGTCGAGCGCATCGACTACCTGGCCGGCATCGGCGTCTCGACCCTGTGGCTCATGCCCTTCTACCCGACGCCCGACCAGGACGACGGCTACGACGTCAGCGACTTCTACGGCGTCGATCCCCGGCTCGGCTCGCTCGGCGAGTTCGTCGAGGTCGTCCGCACCGCCCGCGACCGGGGGATGCGGGTCATCGTCGACCTGGTCGTCAACCACACCTCCGACCAGCACCCGTGGTTCCGCTCCGCCCGCTCCGATCCCGAGTCGCCGTACCGGGACTGGTATGTGTGGGCGGACGAGCGGCCGCAGGACCCCGACCTGACCGAGACGTTCCCCGGCGACCAGGGCGGCGTGTGGACCTACGACCGCAAGGCCCGGCAGTACTACCTGCACCGCTTCTACAAGACCCAGCCCGACCTCAACATCGCCAACCCGGCCGTGCGCGAGGAGATCGCCCGCATCGTCGGCTTCTGGCTCCAGGTGGGCGTCAGCGGGTTCCGGGTCGACGCCGTGCCCTTCCTCATCGAGCTCGACGGCATCGCGGGCGCCCCGTCGGTCGATCCGCATCGCTATCTCAAGGAGCTCCGATCGTTCGTGGAACGCCGCCGCGGCGACGCGATCCTGCTCGGAGAGGTGAACCTGCCGCCCGAGCAGCAGCGGGAGTTCTTCGGAGACGAGGACGGCGACGAGCTCAACCTCGTCTTCAACTTCTCGGTCATGCAGCGGATCTACCTGGCGCTGGCCCGCCAGGACGCGACGCCGGTCGAGCAGGCGCTGGCCGCGCTGCCCGCGGTGCCGTTCGACTCGCAGTGGGCGACCTTCCTGCGCAACCACGACGAGCTGACCCTGGACCAGCTCAGCGACGCCGAGCGCCAGGAGGTGTTCGACGCCTTCGGCCCGGACCCCGGGATGCAGCTCTACGGCCGCGGCCTGCGCCGGCGGCTGCCACCGATGCTCGGCGGCGACCCGCAGCGCCTCCGCATGGCGTACAGCCTGCTCTTCTCCCTCCCGGGCACACCCGTGCTGTTCTACGGCGAGGAGATCGGCATGGGCGAGAACCTCGACGTGCCCGATCGCCGGGCGGTGCGCACGCCGATGCAGTGGTCCGACGAGCCGGGCGCCGGGTACTCGACCGCGGCGCCCGAGCGCTTCCCCCGGCCGGTCACCGAGGGCGAGTTCGGGCCGCTGGCGGTCAACGTCGCCGGGCAGCGGCGGGACGCCGGCTCGCTGCTCAACTGGTTCGAGCGCCTGATCCGGCGGCGCCGGGAGACGCCCGAGATCGGTCTCGGCACCTGGGCCGTCGTCGCCAACGACGCTCCCGGGGTGCTGGCCCACCGCTGCGACTGGGACGGCTCGACCGTCGTGGCCGTGCACAACTTCGCCGCCGAGCCGTGCCGCGTCGAGCTGCGACTCGACGACGTCGACGACGCGGCGGGCGCCGACGACCTCCTCGACGGCAGTGCCGAACACCCCCTCGACGAACCGGTCCTGCACCTCACCCTGGCGGGCTACGGCTACCGGTGGCTCCGCATCCGCCGCCGCGGCCAGCGGCTCTCGCCCTGAGAGGCTGCGCCGAAGGCGTAGCCGTGGCCCGAGCGGCCCGCTGCGAAACAGCAAGAGCGGGAATCACAGACCACGGTGGCCGCGATGACGTGTCCTATCCACGCACGTTCTGAGGCCCGGCCGCTGATCGGCGCCTTCCTTACCGCTCGCCCGTCGATTGCCCGGGCGTATCTCGGTTTGGCGTCCGTGAGCCGCGGTAGCTCGCGGTGGGCGGATGACGAGCGCAAGGAGGCGTTCCATGAGCACCGCCGAGACCGGCGACATCACTGGCACCAAGGACAAGGACTACAACGTCATCTGGTTCACCGAGGTGTGCCTCAGCAACGTGCTCCGCCTGCACACGTACATCCAGGATGCCGAGCGCGAGGGCGACAGCGAGCTCGCCGAGTTCTTCCGCAAGGCCCAGGCCGAGAGCCGCAAGGGCGCAGAGCAGGGCAAGGCCCTCCTCGCGTCCCGCCTGAGCGCCAGCAACTGACGCGGATGCTGCCGGTGTCCGGGGCCTCGGCGACCATGGCCGCCGCCGGCCTCGGGCTCCTGGCCGCCCCCGCCGCGAGTCCGCCTCGGTCCGGCGCCTCGAGTGAGCGCTGAGCACCGCCAGTACGTCTCACGGGTCTAGAACCGGCCCTCCGGTGGTACAAATCGGTCGGCATGGAGACCGCGGCCGAGCTCAGGGTGCATTTCCGCCATCAGCTGGCGGTGATCGAGGAGCGGGTCACCCAGCTGTTCGCGCTCGTGTCCGAGAGCATCAGCGCGGCGACCGAGTCGCTGCTCGCCGCGGACGGCGAGGTGGCTCGCGAGGTGACGGGCCGCGACGCCCTGGTCGACGAACTGGAGCGTGAGCTCGAGGAGCTCACGGAGATCCAGCTTCTCACCCAGTCCCCGATGAGCGGCGACATGCGCTACCTGGTCACCGTCCTGCGGATAGTTCCGCAGCTGGAGCGCTGCGCCGACCTGGCCGACCACGTCGCCCACCGGGGCATCACCGGGCTCGCCACCAGGGTGACGCCGGAGCTCCGGGGCCTGTTGGACGACATGGGCGCTCGGTGTGTCGCGATGTGGCAGGAGGTGGGCCGGGCCTGGACCGAGCGCGACGAGTCCGCGGCGGCCCGGCTCGACCTGGCCGACGACGAGCTCGACCTCCTGCACGACCAGCTGACCGCCAGCCTCGCCGTCGCCGAGATCGAACGGGTCGACCTGATGCAGGCGACGCTCGTTGGGCGGTTCTACGAGCGGCTCGGTGACCACGCCGTCCACGTCGCGGAGCGCATCTCCTACGTGACCTCGGCGCGGCGTCCCCGTTCGGGGTGATCGGCGTGGCCGGGCCCGGCCGCGTGTACCAGCTGCGGGCCAGGGGTACCCGGGGGTCCGAGGAGGCGGTACCGATGGACCATCCCCCCGACGAGACGGACCTCGCGGCGCGCGTCGAGCTGCGCCGCCGACAGCAGGACGAGGCGGCCCAGTCCTGGCCCGGTCTCGGCTCGGTCACCGACGCCCAGATGAAGGGATCGATCTTCGGCATCGTGGCGGGTGTGGTGGTCGGCGCGGTCCTCTTCCTGCCCCTGGCGCTCATCCCCTGGGAGGGGATGGCCGTCGGCTGGCGCCTCGTGCTCGCTGCGGTGTGCGGCGCGGTGGCCGGAGCTGTGGCCCTGGCCGTGTACTTCGGTGGCCGGGAGCCGGAGCGCGAGCGTGAGGCTGAGGGCACCCCGCCCATCCACCCGCCGACCTAAGGTCTGCGGCAACGACTACGACAAGGCCTTCGAGGTCACGGCCGCAGGGACCACCCATGTGTTCGACAGCTTCGAGTGCGCTGTCCACCTGATGGCACCTGTCTGCGAGCACTGCGGGTGCAAGACCATCGGCCACGGCATCGAGGCCGACGGCCGGTTCTTCTGTTGCGCTCACTGCGCCCGTGCCGCAGGCGTGGCGGCGCAGGACCGCGTCGACTCCCCGCTGTTCTGACGCGTCCCTCGCGCGGACTCGGCCTGCACGTGTTTGGCCGTCTTCCAGGTGGGTACCTAGTCGGCCTGTGACCGCGATGCGCGGTCGTCCCGATGAGAAAAGGAAGACCGTATGGACGGACTCAAGCTGCTGATCGCCGACCACAACCGGGTCCGGGGGCTGTTCGCCCGCTATGCGGCCGCCGAGGAGGCCGGCGACAGCGACGCCATGGCGAGCCTGGTGCGGGACATCGACCGGGAGCTGACCGTCCACACAGACATCGAGGAGACCGTCTTCTACCCCTGGGCCCGCCGCCTGTCCGACGACATCGCCGAGACAGTCGACGAGGGCCTGCAGGAGCACCACGTCGCCAAGGTGCTGCTGGGCGAGATCAAGGGTCTGCCTGTCGGTGAGGACGACTGGGTCGCAAAGGTCAAGGTCCTGATCGAGAACGTCGAGCACCACGCCGGCGAGGAGGAAGAGGAGCTGTTCCCGCCGGTCCGCGGGGCATCCAACGCCGACGCGCTCCGGCGCCTGGCGGACGACCTCGAGGCCCGCAAGGCCGAGTTGGGCGCCCCGACCCTTGCCGACAAGCAGGACCTGACCAACGAGCAGCTTCACGAGCTGGCCACGGCCCAGGAGATCCCCGGCCGCTCGGGCATGGACCACGACGAGCTGGCCGCCACCGTGCGCCCCGGCTGACGGCGCCGACCAACTGACCGTCGCCGACGCCGCCGACACCAGGAGACGCCCGTGGTCGAGTACGCCTATGCCCTCTCCAGCGAGGAGCACGACGCCCGGACCCTGGTGGCCGCCGCCCAGCGGGCCGAGCAGGCCGGATTCCGCTCGGTGTGGATCTCCGACCACTACCACCCGTGGATCGACCGACAGGGCCAGTCGCCGTTCGTCTGGGCGGTGATCGGGGGCATCGCCGCAACCACCGGGCTGACCGTGACCACCGCGGTCACGTGCCCGCTCGTCCGTATCCATCCGGCGATCCTGGCCCAGGCGACGGCGACTGCCGCCAACCTGCTGCCGGGCGGCCGGTTCCGGTTCGGGGTCGGGACCGGCGAGGCGCTCAACGAGCACATCCTGGGCGATCGGTGGCCGCTGGCAGCCGAGCGGCTGGAGATGCTGGCCGAGGCGATCGCGGTGATCCGGGCGCTGTGGTCGGGCGAGCCGGTCACCCATCGCGGCGACCACTACCGTGTCGATAACGCCCGCATCTACACGGCGCCCGACGGCGAGATCCCGGTGATCGTGTCGGCATTCGGGCCCCGGGCCGTGGACCTGGCGGCCCGCCACGGGGACGGCTGGATGACCACGAGCCCCGACCGCGAGCTGCTCGACCGCTACCGGTCGGCCGGCGGGGCGGGACCGGCGCTCGGGGCCCTCAAGGTGTGCTGGGCCGAGGACGACGGCGATGCCCGCAAGCTGGCGCACGAGCTGTGGCCGACCAGCGGCATCCCCGGCCAGCTCCACCAGGACCTCCCGACCCCGGCCCACTTCGAGCAGGCCGCCTCCCTCGTCAGCGAGCAGGTGGCCACCAAGGGGACGCCCTGCGGTCCGGACCCCGACGCCTACGTCGCGGCCGCGCGCGAGTACACCGATGCCGGGTTCGACGAGGTCGCCCTGACGCAGATCGGGCCGGACCAGGAGGGGTTCTTCCGCTTCTTCGAGCGCGAGCTGCGGCACCGGCTGCCCACCTGACGTGCGACGGCCGTCACCGGACGGGCGTGAGATCACCCGCCTGTGGGGCGGCCGGTCGGGGTCGGCCGCCGACGGCCAGTGCGTCCGCGCCGCGGGTGTCGAGCACCGTGCCGGTGGGTACGCGGGAGCCATGGCGCCGAGCGACACGCTGGTCGCGCTGGCCGCGGAGGCGGCCGGCTGCACCCGCTGCGAGCTCTACAAGCGGGCGACCCGGACGGTGTTCGGCGAGGGCGATCCGGCGGCCGCGCTCATGCTGGTGGGCGAGCAGCCGGGCGACCGGGAGGACCTGGCCGGGCACCCGTTCGTCGGGCCCGCGGGAGCCGTGCTCGACGCCGCCCTGAGCGATGCCGGTGTCCCGCCGGAGCGGACGTGGACGACCAACGCGGTGAAGCACTTCAAGTGGACGCCGCGAGGGAAGCGGCGCATCCACCAGAAGCCGAGCGCCAGCGAGATCCAGGCCTGCCACACCTGGCTGGAGCAGGAGATCGACCTGGTGCAGCCGGACGTCGTCGTGTGCCTCGGCGCCACCGCGGCCCGGGCGGTCCTCGGCCGGCCGACGACGATCCGGGACGTGCGGGGCCAGGTCCTCGACGGTCCGGGCGGCCGTGCGGTGGTCGTGACCATCCATCCGTCCGCGGTGCTGCGGGCGCCGGACGAGGACCGGGACGACCTGCGGGCCGGCCTCACGGCCGACCTGGCGCTCGCCTGGTCCCTCAGCCGCTCGCGCTAGGCGGGCGGAATAGCACGGCGCCGCGACGAGTTCCGTTCCGCGTGAAGCACCGCGGACACCGGCACCGAGTTGCGTCATGGCCCAGGCGTTGACCGGCCGGCCATACTGGCGCCTGTGGCGGGGAGCAGCGACCCGCGGTTGGAAGCCGGGGACGGCCCCGACCTGATCCTGGTCGGTGTCGACGGCTCGGAGACCTCCCTACGGGCGGGAGCGTACGCCGCCGGTCTTGCGCGCCGGCAGCAGGCCCGACTGGTCGTCCTCTACGTGGCGACAGCCTCCGGCATGACCGGATTGGCGCCCGGCGCGGCCGGACTGGCCGCCGAGGCTCAGCTGGACTCCACGCGCGAGATCCGACGACTCGTCGACGAAGGCGCCGCCTACTACAGCGTCCCTGCGACCTTCGAGGTGCGCCACGGCGACCCGTACACCGTGTTCGCCAACATCGCCGACGAGTTGCGAGCGGACTCCGTTGTCGTCGGCGCCTCGATGCACGCCGGTCACCGGCTGATCGGGTCCCTCGGCGTGAAGCTCGTCCGCGCCGGCAAGTGGCCGGTCACCGTCGTGCCCTGACCTCGTGTGCCCCCGTCCTGTCAGCCGGAGTCGCCGGGAACCCGACGTCGCTCAACTCGCGCTCGGCACGCGGAAGCGGTCCCGCTCCCCGGGGTCGTCGAAGCCGATGACGGCCCATGTCTCGCGCCCGCCGCTGCGGCGGACGCCCTCGACCCGGTGGTTGCCGTCCTCCAGGTACAGCTCGCCGTCGCGATACGACGCGATCACCGGCGGCGGCTCCCAGCCGTCGCGCACCTTCTCCTCCAGGTCCTCGACGTCGTCGCGCCAGTAGTCGTCGTCGACGGCGACGATGACCGGCTCGCCGGGAGGGCCGGCCAGGCGGTTGAGCTGCTCCAGCGGGATCTCGACCGGGCCGAGCCACCAGCGGGGTCGACCCGTGAGCGCCGCGGCCAGCTCCTCGTTGTCGCTGCCCGGGCTGGCGAGGAACTCGGCCACCCATTCGTTGAGCTCGTCGCGCTCGGCCGCGGCACGGGCGGCGTCGAGCGAGTGCCTGGCATGATCCGTCACGTCGCAGCCCTACCCGGCAGGACGTGGCAAGTTTCGTTGAACGAGCGCAGCGTCCACTGCCCCGGTCGAGACTGCCACTCCCACTCGGTGAGCCCGGTGTTCGCCGGCGCGACGCGTGTACCGGTTCCCGGTCGCTCGATGCCGAGGAGCACCCGCAGCGACGCCTGGATCACGCCGGCGTGGCACACGGCCACGACCGTGCGCTCGTCGTAGGTCCGAGCGAGCCGGTCGAGCACCTGCCGGACGCGCTCGTGGAAGCTGTTCCAGCTATCGCCCCCCGGGGCGAAGATCCGGTCGGGCTCGGCCTCCATGTCGAAGGACCCGTAGCGGACGCCCCACTCGGCCCACTCCAGGCCGTCAGCCTCGCCCGTGTGCACCTCGCACAGGTCGCACTCGCGGCCGAACGTCTCGATCCCGAGGCCGGGCGCGATGATCTCCGCCGTCTCGATCGCCCGCGGGATGACGCTGGAGAGCAGGACGTCGGCCCGCACCCGGCCCGAGGCCGCGAGGTGGTCCCGCAGGGCCGCCGCCTGCCGGCGGCCGCGATCGGTCAGACCGGCGCAGCCCCTCGGTCCCCCGATGGCCCCCTGGAAGCCGGCGTACGCATCTCCGTGGCGGACGAGGACCAGGCGCATCACCGCTCACCGTAGGGGAGCCCGCGAGATCAACGCGACGGCGGCGGATCTCAGGGGGCGGGCCCGGCGAGGGTCAGCGTCCTGGCGGCCTGGTAGGGGCACCCCGCGGTGTCGAATGCGGTCGCGGTCGCCAGGAGCTGCTCGCGATCGTCACCGAGCAGGGCTTCGGCGCGCTGCACGATGGCGGTGGCGATCGGGTTGCCTGCGACGACCGTGCCGGCGGCCGCCAGCTGGCTGCGGGCGCGGGGATCTGCGGCCAGGACGGCGGCCTCCGCTCGCAGCGCCACGTACCAGTGCAGCCAGATCCAGGCGATCCACTTGCTGGGCGCGGGTTCGCCCGGCTCGGCCGCGAGCCGCTCGAGGGCCAGGGCCGCCTGTCCTCGGTGGAGCAGGACGATGGCGTCGAACGTCGGGCCGTAGCCGGCCATGCGCTCGGGGGGCACGCCCAGCTCGTCGACGACCGCCAGCCACTCGGCCCGGGCGTCGTCGTCGCCGCGCAGCCCGTGGACCATCGCGACCGCGGCGGCCGTGGTGCCGAGGCTGGGTACCCGGGGCCGGCCCGATCGGGTCCAGCTGTCGAGGAACCGGTCGCTGTCGGCGAGCGTGTCCTCGACCTCGCCGGCCAGCGCTTCCGCCACCAGGAGCCGGGACGTGGCGTAGTGGGCCACCTCGGCCAGCAGCGGCAGGTCGCGCATCTGCCGGCCCCATCGGCGGGCTGCGTGCAGATCACCCACGCCGATGCTGGTCTCGACCGCCATGATCAGCGTGTCGACGAGCTCGTGGGCGCTGACGGGCGTGACCGGCTCGGACGACAGCATGTCGACGCGGCGACGCGCCGTGGCCGCGGCGGCGAAGCTGTCGCCTGCCCGGTGTTGGGCGCCCGTGAGCGCATCGAGCGCTGCGCACTCGGCGAGCGGGTCGTCCAGCTGGCGGGCGAGCTGAACCGCCCGCTCCGCGAGCGCGGTCGTCTCCGCCGTCGGCTGGGGTTCGGCCCGGTCGGCGTAGAACGCGTCGCCGAGGACGCCGCACTCCGCCAGCGCGACCGCGGCCCTCGCCGCGGGATCGTCGCCGGCCAGCTCGCGCGCCGTGGCGAGGAGCGCGCCCGCCTCGCCGGGCAGGGGGAGCCGAGCGAACACGCCGGACATGCGGTAGAAGGCCGTCGCCGCCGTGGCCAGGTCCTGGGCGGCGGACGCGGTGTCTCCGGCGCGTCGCGCCTCGTCTGCAGCCTCCCGGAGGAGGCGGTACGTGTCGTCTGCGCTCATCCGTAGCGCCGCCACCCCTGCGGCAGAGCGGAGTGCCGCCACTGCGGCTGGCGGGTCGTCGATGAGGCCGGCGGCCTGCTCGTACCGCTGCTGGGACTCACCGGTCAGGTTGCGAGCGAAGGTCAGGTCCGCCAGCGCCGAGGCCAGGGCCCCGGCCTCCGCCCGGTGGTCGGGCCGGTCGGCCGCCCAGCCGAGCGCGGCCCGGATGTCGTCGGCCACCTCGTCGACGCGCACCCGCCAGGTCCCGATCGCCGGCTGGGCCTCGTGCGCCAGCCCAGCTGCGGTGGTCAGGCACCAGCGCAGGTGTCGAGATCGGGTGGCGTCGAGGTCGCCGGCGTCGACCAGCTGCTCCATGCCGTACTGGCGGATCGCCTCCAGTGCCCGGTAGCGGATGCTCCCCGAGGACGGTGCCGGGATGAGAAGGCTCTGCTCGGCGAGGCGGGCCAGGCCGTCGGCGACGGCGTCCGGTCGCTCCAGTGGCGTGAACCCGGCCACCTCGGCCGCGGCGTCGACGGTGAACGGCGCCACGAAGACCGCGATCCGGCGGAACACGGTCTTCTCGGCGCTGGTCAGCAGCCCGGCGCTCCAGTCCAGCATCGCCCGCACCGAGCTGTGCCGCTCGTCGGCCCGGCGTCCACCGACCAGCAGCCGCAGGTGATCGGACAGGCCGGCGACGAGCTCGTCGAGGCCGAGCGTGGGCAGGCGGGCAGCCGCAAGCTCGATGGCCAGCGCGATGCCATCCAGCTTCCGGCAGACCTCGGTGACCACACCCCGTTGCTCCTGGGCCACGGGCCACCCCGCGGCGGCGGCCCGATCCATGAACAGCGCGACCGCATCCGCCCCACCACCGTCCTGGCCAGGGTCGCCGTCCAGCGACAGCGGGGGCACGGTGAAGACGTGCTCGAAGGGCACCATGAGCCGGGCCCGACTGGTCGCCAGCACGGTGAGGCGCGGGCAGCCGGCCAGCAGCCGCTCGACGAGCGGCGTCACGCCGTCGCGCACGTGCTCGCAGTTGTCCAGCACCAGCAGGGCGTGGCGATCCGCCAGTGCGGTCACCACCGACTCGGACAGGCTGCGGCCCTGCTGCTCCCCGAGGCCGAGCGCCGCCGCGACTGCCCCCGCCACCATCGCCGGATCGGTGACGGGGACCAGGGCGACGAACCACATGCTGTCGGCGAACTCGGCCATGGCGTCCGTCGCGACCGCCAGCGCCAGCCGGGTCTTGCCCACCCCGCCCGGGCCCACCGCGGTCACCAGGCGGTTCGCCCTGAGCGCCTCGCCGAGCGCGGCCCGCTCGTGCGCCCGGCCGATGAAGGACGTCAGCGGCGACGGAAGGGACGCGAGCGCCTCGCTCGACCGGTCGGCCCTGGCCAGGTCGCCGGCCGCCAGGGCGAGCGCCCGACGGTCCGGGACGCCGAGCTTGCGGAGCAGCGAGGACACATGTGCACTCGACCGTGCGCACGGAGATGAAGAGCTGGGCACCGATCTCGGCGTTGCTGCGATGCTCCCCGACCAGGGCCAACACCTCGGCCTCCCGAGGCGAGATGCCCTCAGCGGCGGACGGCTGCGTCGACACGCGTCCATTGTCCTGCACCGAGCGTGCGCCTGACGTGCGCCCGGCTCCGTGGTCGAGCCCGTGGCCGGATCCGTGGTCGGCCCCGATGCGGGGACGGCCGGTGGCGGGAGACGCTGCTCGCACCACACCAGAAGGAGCGCAAGCGTCATGAACACCGGCATCCACACCGTCATCTACCCGGTCAAGGACATCGCCCGCGCCAAGGCGCTGTACCAGTCCCTGCTGGGTGTCGAGCCCTACGTGGACGAGCCCTACTACGTCGGCTTCCGCGTCGGCGACCAGGAGTTCGGCCTCGACCCCAACGGCCTCCACCAGGTGATGACCACCTACTACCACGTCGACGACATCGAGGGCCTCCTGGGCCAGCTCCGCGAGAGCGGCGCATCGCAGCAGGGCGACGTCCGCGACGTCGGCGGGGGCAAGCTGGTGGTCACGCTGACCGACCCCGACGGCAACGTCTTCGGCCTGTCCCAGGAGCCGTGAGTGTCCGCTCAACTGAAGTTCGTTCCCTACCAGCTCCTCGACGGGCGGCCGAGCGTGATCCTCGACGGGTCGCCGGCGCCGGGGACCGTGCTGACCGTGACGCACTGGCCGGGGTACCCGCCGCCGGCCGGGATCGAGGACGACCTGTCCGCCCAGATGGCGTTCCGCCTGCTGGAGCGGCCCGACCTGGTGCCCGACGAGGCCGAGGCGGTGTCGAACAACCACTTCGACCAGGACGGGCTCGTGTCGCTCTACGCCCTGGTCGCCCCCGACGACGCCGTCCGGCGCCGCACGTTCCTGGAGGACGTCGCCTCCGCCGGCGACTTCGCCCTCTGCCGGAACCGGGACGCGGCGCGGGTGTCGATGGTGCTGGCCGCGCTCGGCGACCGCGACGACCTGCCCGCCGACTACACCGAGCGCACCGGCGTCCTCTACGAGGACGTCCTCGGCCGGCTGCCCGAGCTCTGCGACCACGTCGGGAGGCACCGCGACGCCTGGGGCGACGAGGACGCCACGCTCGCCGCCAGCGACGCCGCCTTCGAGGACGGCCGGGCCGTGATCGAGGAGCGGCCCGACCTCGACCTCGCCGTCGTCACCGTGGCCGACGACGCCCCCGACTCCGGCGGCCACCGCTTCGGAGGCGACTGGATCAGCGGGCTCCACCCGATGGCGGTCAACGCCCGCACCGAGCGGGTCACCCTCGCCCGGCTCCGGGGCCGGCGCTACGACGTGGAGCTGCGCTACGAGGGCTGGGTCCAGATGCGGAGCCGGCCGGTCCGGCCGCGCCGTGACCTGGCCCCGCTGGCCGCCCGCCTCCAGGACGAGGAGACCGGCGACGCCGTGTGGTCGGCGACGCCGGTCAGCGGCATCCTCCCCCGGCTCCACCTGGGCGACGGCCAGGAGAGCTCCATCGCCCCCGACCGCTTCGTGGAACTGCTCACCGACCACCTCGCTCACTGCGCCCCCGGCCTGGGACCCGTTCGTCCCGAAGCACTGACGCCGCGCCGCGGTCAGGCCCGCGCTTCGAGCACGGCGAGGTCGCGCACCGCGTACCGGTGGTGCTCGCACTCCTCCTGCATGACGACCCGCAGGCACTTCCCGACCGTGCGCGGCTCCTCGGGGTAGCCCGGTGCCGGGGTGCGTGCGCACAGCCGCTCGAGCTCGTCGTCGGTCAGGCCGTCCACGATGCGGCGCACCACGGCCATGCGATCGGCCCGGACGTCCATGACCTCGTCGAACGACGGCCGTGCTTCGAGGTCGACGCCGAGCGCCGCCGCGTCCGCGGGCGGGTAGGAGCTGTAGGGGTAGCCCAGCCGGTCGTAGGGCATCGGTTCGTCGAGCACCGTGCGACTCGCCCAGGCGTCGGTGCAGAACACCAGGTGGCGCTGCGTCTCGACGAACGACCACTCGTCGTCGACCCGCTCGTGCCGAGCCGGCTCGGGCAGTCGCCGCGCGCGGGCGACCGTGTCCGACCACAGGCGTTCGATCGCGTCCCACATCGCGCGGTGGTCGTCGGCCGTGCGCATCTCCCGGACCTGGGCCCGCTCCGGGTGCCGCCGGTCGAGCTCGGCCTCCACGAACGCGGTGACGTCGACGTCGTTCACGACGACGTTGTCGATGAGCCCGGAGACGTTGACGTCGACGAGCAACGAGTCGACGACCTTCAGCTCGCGCAGGTCGCAGTCGCGGAAGATCGCGCCGGTGAAGTCGGCGCCGGTGAACCGGGCGCCCCGGAACCGGGCCGTGTCATGGTGCTCGTCGTCCATCGCGCCATCGTGCCGGATACGACCCTGCTACTGGAGGCCTGTTGACCCCCACGCTGTTCTCCACCACCGTCCTCGCCGACGACGTGGCGACGACCGCCCAGTTCTACGTCCAGCACTTCGGGTTCGACACTCGGCCCCGCCGGCACGCTCATCGACGTCGTACAGGTCACGACCCCGGACCCGGCCGGCTCCGGGCGAACGGCCTGGCGGGCGGGTGACCGGCGGGCCTGACCCCCGCCCGCGGGCGCCGGTCGGTACCGTGGCCGCAGAGCGGCGTGCCTACACGAACAGCCGGGTCATCGAAGCGCTCGCCAGCGAGGGCTACGTGGTGAACGCGCGGTTCATCGCACGCCGCGGCGCCTGGGTCTGCAATGTCACCGTGCATGAAAACGATGCGGTGGCCCCTGCCCTCACCCCCGAGCAGGAGGCGGCCGGCCTGTCCGTCCTCACGGCGCTCTGCGACCTGTGATCGCTCAGCGTTCCCGGGACAGGGGGCGCAGCGGGGCCTCGCCCCGGACGCGGGTGCCGTTGCGGGCCACCTCGACCGCCAGGCGGTCGCCCGGGACGGCGGGCGATCTGGAAGGGCCAGAGGTCGGTGCGCTCGAAGATGGGGACGCCGTCGACGTAGAGGACGATGTCGCCCACCTGCACGCCGGCCTCCTCGGCCCAGCCACCCGGCTGCACCTCTGTCACCCGCAGGCCCGGGAACGTCGCGGTGAGGAACATCCCCAGGTCGCAGTGCCAGCGGGAGAAGAACCGCTGCGCCACCGTCCCCGTCTCCAGGTAGAGCACGAGGTCGCGCAGCGACCACAGCCAGCCCTGCCGGTGCCCCTCCAGCTGGTCCTGCCAGCCGGCGCCGGTGCCGAAGCCCGACTGCACCACCGTGATGCGGGTGCCCTCGGCGACCGACGTGAACGTCACGGTGACCCTCGTGGCGGCGTCCAGGATCCCGTTGCCCTCGGTCGCGACGAGCCGGCGGTACGGCTCGACCTCCAGGACCTCGCCGTCGACCGGGTCCCACGGCGGTATCCGCCAGCGGAGCTTTCCGCCCGGCCGGGGATCGATCGCGTACTCGGGGGCCTCCCACCGCGACCGCTCGGCCCCGTCGGTGAACGCCTGCCACGCCCGCTCGACGCCGACGGCCACCACGAAGGTGTGCTCGACCCGCTCGTCGGCGCCTGCGCCTGCGTCGGCGCCGGTCATGCGACCGCCGCCGCGTCCGAGCGTGACCCGAAGATGGCCGTTCCCTGGTGCAACTCGCCGCCGCGGATCCACGACGCGGTCGCCTCCCGGCCGGGCGGCGTGGCCCGGGCAACGGTCCACAGCTCGCGGTAGCCGAACACCGGCGCGCCCCCGACCTCGACGAGCAGGTCGCCGCGCTCCAGGCCCAGGCGGGCCCCGAACGCCCCGGGGTCGACAGCGTGCACGACCAGGCCGGCCGGCACCTCCCGCGCCCGGATGCCGTGGTAGCTGCGCTCGATCGGATGGCGGGGGAAGCCCACCCCGGTCTCGAGGTAGAGGATCAGATCGGCGACGCTCTCGTCCGCCCCGCAGCTGACGGACTCCAGGGCGGTGGCCCAGTCGTCGCCGTCGCCGAAGCCGGAGTGGACGATCGTGATGCGGGTGCCGGTGTCCTCGGCCTCGAAGGTCATGCAGGTCTCGATGGGCCCGGGCAGCGCGGGCGGACCACCCCCGCCGTGGCGGTACCGCAGCCGGTGCGGCCGGTCGGCCTCGAGGATCGTCCAGGTCACCTCGGTGCCGAACAGGTCGAACCGGGACTCGTCGCCGTCGCCGCCGGTGGGGGTGAAGAACCACCGGGCCAGCTCGTCCGGGTGGGTGCAGGCGCGCCAGGCCCGCTCCACCGGGACGGAGACGCGAGAAGGTCCGCTCGTAGGTGCCGCTCATGTGCCCTCCTTGTCCGAGGCATCGGGATACGCCGCGAGCGCCACCCGGTAGGGCTCGCCCGCGTTCGTGCTGTACTTCCGCAACAGCGGGCCGACGGCCGCGAGGTACTCGTCGAGGAACGCCGCCCGGTCGGCCTCGCCGGCGAAGCGCACCTCGGCCACGACCGCGGCGCTGGCGATCTCCTCGGCCTCGAACGCGGCCCGGTCGAGCAGCACCGCGGCGTCGCGGGCCAGCCGCTCGCCCAACATGACCAGGTTCTCGAGCGAGACCTGGTCGGCCATCGCCGCCAGCCGCCGGGGGTCGCCCCACGCCGCCCGGGGCAGCACGACGAGCGTGCGGGCGGCCGACCGGTAGAGGCTCTCGACGAAGTTGCCGCTGCGCCGCTCGCCCGCGGCCACCACCAGGCCCGAGCGCTCCAGCTCCTTCAGGTGGTAGTTGACCTTCTGGCGGGTCTCGCCCAGTCGCCGGGCGACCGCGGCCGCCGAGTCGGGGTGGCGCAGGGCGTCGAGGATCCGCACCCGGAGCGGGTGGGACAGCGCCTGGAGCGCCTCGGGGTCGTCGATCGTCTGCACCGCCTGCACATCCGGGAGTCCGGGTGGGGACATGCCGGCATCATGCGACAAGAATTCTGTCTTGACAAGTTTTTTGTCAAGGGGTGCTCCGCTCTCGCGGTTGACCCGGCCGATATACCCCCCTAGGGTATCTAGCGGAGGTCGTCGCGATGTCCCATGCGGATCACGACAAGCACGGGTCACGACAAGCACGCGGTCACGACAAGCACGCGGGTCACGACAAGCACGCGGGTCACGACAAGCACGCGGGTCACGACCCGGAGATGTTCCGGCGCCGGTTCTGGCTGAGCCTCGCGCTGACCGTCCCGCTGGTCGTCACCAGCGAGATGGTCATGGACTGGTTCGGGTACTCGCTCGACTTCACCGGCATGGCGGCGCTCGGCCCGGTCCTCGGGTCGATCGTGTTCTGGTGGGGCGGATGGCCGTTCCTGGCCGGCGGGGTGGCCGAGCTGCGCCATCGGCAGCCCGGGATGATGCTGCTGATCTCGATGGCGATCGTGGTGGCCTACGCCGCCTCGATGGCGTCGAGCCTGGAGTGGTTCGACCTGGACTTCTGGTGGGAGCTCTCCGCGCTCGTCACGATCATGCTGCTGGGCCACTGGCAGGAGATGAAGGCCGTCGGCCAGGCCCAGGGTGCGCTGGCGGCGCTGGCCGAGCTGCTCCCCGACGATGCCGAGCGCGTTGGTCACGACGGTCAGGTCGCGACCGTGTCGCTCACCGACCTCCGGCCCGGCGATGTCGTGCTGGTGCGGGCCGGGGCCCGGGTGCCCGCCGACGGTGCGATCGTCGAGGGCGAGGCCGATCTGGACGAGTCGATGATCACCGGCGAGTCGCGCCCCGTCCCCAAGCGCCCCGGCGACCGGGTGGTCGCGGGCACGGTGTCGACCGACTCGGCGATCCGGGTGCGGGTCGAGGCCGTGGGGGAGGACACCGCGCTGGCCGGCATCCAGCGGCTGGTGGCCGAGGCCCAGGCGAGCAGCAGCCGGGCCCAGGACCTCGCCGACCGCTTCGCCGCCCTGCTGTTCTACGTCGCCACCGCCGCGGGCGTCGTCACCTTCGCCGTGTGGTGGGCCCTCGGCGACCTCGACAACGCCGTCGTGCGCACCGTGACCGTGCTCGTGATCGCCTGCCCCCACGCCCTCGGGCTGGCGATCCCGCTGGTGATCGCCATCTCGACGGCGGTGGCGGCGCGGGCGGGCATCCTCGTCAAGAACCGGCTGGCGCTCGAACGCATGCGCACCATCGACGCCGTGCTGTTCGACAAGACCGGCACGCTGACCCACGGCGCCCACGTCGTCACCGGAGTGGCCGGCGCCCCCGGACACGACGAGGACGAGGTCCTGCGCCTGGCCGGCGGCGTCGAGTCGGACAGCGAGCACCCCCTCGCCCGGGCCATCGTCGCCGCCGCCCGCGCCCGCGGCCCCGTGCCGATGGCCCGTGACTTCCGGTCCCTGACCGGCCGCGGCGTCGAGGCGACCATCGACGGCGCGCCCTATGCCGTGGGCGGGCCGGCACTGCTCCGCGAGCGCGACCTCGCACCGCCGCCCGAGCTGGCCGACCGCGTCGCCGCATGGCACGCCCGGGGGGCCGCCGTGCTCTACCTGGTCCGCAAGGACGAGGTGATCGGCGCGCTCGCCCTCGAGGACGAGATCCGCCCCGAGGCCCGCGAGGCCGTGCGGGACCTCCGGGCCGAGGGCGTCCGGGTCATGATGATCACCGGCGACGCCCGCCAGGTCGCCGAGGCCGTCGGCCGCGAGCTCGGCATCGACGAGGTCTTCGCCGAGGTCCTGCCCGAGGACAAGGACACGGCCGTCGCCGGGCTGCAGCGCCGGGGCCTCGCCGTGGCCATGGTCGGCGACGGCGTGAACGACGCCCCCGCGCTCGCCCGCGCCGACGTCGGCATCGCCATCGGCGCCGGCACCGACGTCGCCATCGAGTCGGCCGACGTCGTCCTCGCCTCCAGCGACCCCGACGCGGTCGTCGGCGTGATCCGGCTGTCGCGGGCCAGCTACCGCAAGATGGTCGAGAACCTGGCCTGGGCCGCCGGCTACAACGTCGTCGCCATCCCGCTGGCCGCCGGCGCGTTCGCGTGGGCCGGCGTCACGCTGTCGCCCGCGGTGGGCGCCATCCTCATGAGCGCGTCGACGATCATCGTCGCCCTCAACGCCCAGCTGCTGCGACGAGTATCGCTCTACTGAAACGGTGGGACCTTCGGCCCGGGTCGGTCGCCGAGTTCGGGGACCTTCGGCACTGGGGCGACGCACCGCCCGTCCGTACCGTCGAAAGCATCCGGATCAGGCGATCCGGCACGGAACGGGAGGTGAGCAGGATGAGCGTCACCGAGGTACCCGCACCCACCGTCGTGACCCACGCGGACGACGAGGTGCACCTGCGTCGGCGATCGATCGACAAGGTCCTCGTCGGCATGGGGATCGTCGCGGCGATCGTGTTCGCCGTGGCCGGGGGGCTGCTGATGTGGGGTTCGAACTTCGCGAAGGACTACGTGCACGACGAGTTGTCGTCGCAGAAGGTGTTCTTCCCCGACGCAGCGGCGCTGCGCGAGGAAGGGCGCAACGACCTGGTGAAGTACGCCGGCGAGCAGGTCACGACCGGCAGCGAGGCCCAGGCCTACGCCGGCTTCATCGCCGGCCACATGGAGGGCATCGCGGACGGCAAGACGTACGCCGAGATCGACGACCGGGGCGCAGCCCAGGCCGTCGAGGACGCCAAGGCGGCCGGCGCACCGCAGGCCGAGATCGACGAGCTCCAGGCCACGGCCAACCAGCTCAAGGGCCAGCGGGACTCGCTGTTCCGGGGCGAGACGCTCCGGGGCCTGCTGCTGTCCAGCTACGCCTGGGCCACGATGGGCGTGATCGCCGGCATCGCCGCCTGGGTCGCCTTCGGGGCGGCGGCCGTGATGGTCGCCCTGGTGGTCGCCGGGTTCTTCCACCTGCGGGCCATGCACGCCTGACCCCCGGGTTGCGCCCGCTCGGCGGGCCGCAGCCACGGCAAAGGACGATCGCCGGGAACTCGGTCCCGGCGATCGTTCGCGTGCCGCGTCGTGCGCAGGACCGCGGCCGCACCGAGCGACGGCGCCGCGCGCTGCCCGGTCCCGCCCACGGTCGGGCCGAACGACCCTGGTCACCCGTCCGGGCGTGGCGGATGCTTCGCGTGGAGCCGAGCGAAGGGACGGTTGATGCAGACACTTCCGGTCCGGCCCGTACGCGCGTCGGAGCCGACCACGGTGCCGCCCTGCTGAGGTTGAGAGACCCGCGTTTTCTACGCGGTAGCGGTCGCCATAGCGACCACTACCGCGTAGAAATCAGGCGTTTGGCCGTCAGACGCCGAAGTTGACGATGCGGATCTGGGGGTCGCCCGAACCCGCCCGGAACTCCAGCCGGTAGGCGCCCCTCGGCGCCGCGTCCAGGCTTACCGTGATCTTGGCGACGTGATCGCCCGCAGCCTTCGCCTGGGCGGATCTCTTCTTGTCGATGTGGACCGTCACCGGCGTCGCCGGGCCGCCGTCCAGCGGTAGCCTCACGGCCGACACCGTGAGGTCGGGAACCACATCGCCCGCCCTGGTGACCTCGGCCGGATGGAGGAACACGTTCGTCGCCCTCCTCTTTAGCTCTAACTGCTCCAGGTACGCCGTCTCGGCCACCGTCCGCCACAGATCGAGCAGCATCCCCCAGATCTGGTCCAGGGCGGCTGCCTGCGCGCCGATGACCGACGCGGCCGAGGGAGCGAATCCGGGCTTGTCCCCGGCCATCAGTGACCTTCCAGGTTGCCGAGCCGGCGTAGGATCCGTCGCCATGCGCCGAGCGTCGCTCCGGTCATCGCGACCGCACCGTCGGCCATGCCGACGAGGTCGTTGATCCACCGAGGGTCGTGCTGCGGTGCCAGTACCCGTCGCGTCACGCTCTTGGCCGTCGCGCCGTGGTTCGCGAGGGTTTTGCTCGCCAGCTTGATCCAGGCGTCGATCTCCTCCTCGATCATCGCGGTGATCGGACCGAAACCCGGCGGATCCGGCTGCGCGACGGCCGCCGACGGTTGCAGCGTCGAGGTGACGCCGGCGCCGTTCAGCGCCATGTTGATCATCATGTACACCCAGCCGCCGTCGCAGGCGAGATCCGGCAGCCGGTTGAGCCGCGGGTCCGTGAACCGGATCGCCTTCGCACCCTCGACCAGCGTTCTTTCGCCGTGGTCGCCGTACGTGTCGGTGGTGACGGCCAGGAAGCCGCTGTCGAACGTCACCTGGCCGTACGGGTCGACCGGCGACAGGTCGTAGTCCAGACGGACCAGATTCCCCTGCACCCGGTACTTAACGTCGAGACGCACCCGGAGGGTGGTCAGCGGCAGGTTGACGATCTCGTCGAAGGTCGCGTCGTAGTCGAGGGGGTTCGACGTCGGCATCGTCCGCTCGCCCACCTGCAGCACGTCGGACCAGAACGGCGCACCGTATTCCTTCCATTTCGTCGGCTCGACGAACTTTGCCATTGCATCGAACTCGTAGGTGGTCCAGAAGCGGGAGATGATGACGGCCGCATCGCCGTCGTCGGTGCCCACCGTCTCCCCGTCGTTGCAGCCGGGCATGCTGATTAGTCGCGTCGCACCGAGCGCCTGCTCGGGTTCCTCCTCCTCCTCCTCCTCCTCCTCCTCCTCCGCGTCGAGCCCGATGGACCGGAGGAACTGGTGCCAGCGTTCCGGCGTGAGCCTGCCCGCGTCCTGCTGGTCCGCCTCCTGCTGCTGCTGATTGGCGAAGGCAATCAGCCCTTGCTCGACCACGTCCCTGTCGGTGTCATCGGTCATGATCGCGGATGCCAGAAGGGACGCGTCGGGCCGCCCCTCCGCCAGCGCCGGCTTGCGCACGAGTGCGCTCGCCACCGCGTGAAGCTTGTACACCCGCTGGACCGGGGCGTCCCGCATGTTGCTGGACATTTGCACCAGATCGAGATGGTCCACGTCGGGGAACTGGGCGAGCAGCACCGCCGGCAGGCTCAGGAGGTAGAGGTTGTGGAACGGCCGCCTCACCTCCTCGGGCGTGGGCGCGTCCGATGGGGCTTGCATGGGTGGTTCGGGCATCAGCCGGCTCCTCTCGGTCGGGGGTAGCCTGCGCGCGCGTGGATGTTCCCCGTGCCCGCCCGATGAGCCCGTACCAGGAGCGCGTCGGGCGGCTGACGGTGCAGTGGATGACGTTGGTCAACCTGGTGGCCTACCGGCTGAGCGACGGCCGTGTTGGCGGGGCGGTGCCGGGGGGTGCGCCCATCGGGCTCGTCACGACGACCGGTCGGCGGTCGGGGCGTCCGCGCACCGTGCCGCTGCTGTGCCTCCCGGACGGCGACGAGGGCCTGGTCCTGGTCGCCTCGCGCGGCGGGATGAGCACCAACCCGGCCTGGTACGGCAACCTGCGCGCCGATCCCCGCGTGACCGTCGAGCTGGACGGCCGGCGGCGGGACATGGTGGCGCGGGACGCCTCGCCCGAGGAGCGCAAGCGGCTGTGGCCCGCGCTGACCGCCGTCTATCGGCACTTCGACGCCTACCAGCGCCGGACGGATCGTCGCATCCCGCTGGTGATCCTCCGGCCCGCCCCCGACCCCGACCCCGCCTGATCTCCCGCCCGGCATCCGTCAGCCCGCCGCACCGTCGTTCTCGGGCGGCTCGTCGGCCTGGGCTGCCCTCGCCAGCAGCGTCAGTGCGGCGGTCGCGTCCCGGGCCGCCATCCCGAGCCAGTTGAACCAGTCGTCGACCAGGTCCTCGGAGCGATACTCGCCGGCGGAGAGCTTGGTGCTGGCCGACTCCCACAGGTCGGCGTAGCGCGCCAGGCGGTCGGCCGGCTCGCCGCCGCCGGCGTCGGCGCGCCGGCGGGTGGATGCCGCCGTCGGCGGCGCCACCGGTGGCATCGTGCGTTGCACGAGCTCCAGCCACAGGTCGATGCCCTGCCCCGCCAGCGGTGTGATCTGCTCCCACGTCTCGATCGCGTCCGCGGTCATCGTGACCGCGGTCCACTCCTCGTCGCCCAGCGACCGCTCACCCCACAGCTCGGCGAGCTCGGCGTTGGCCCGGGCCGTCTCCGCTAGCAGGTCGCGCACGCGCTCGACGTAGCCGCCGAGCCAGTCGCTCTGGTCGTTGGCCCCCGCGTGTGCTGCCATCATCCGCCCCCGACGACGTCCCCCGTCATGGGCGCCGGCGACGACCTCGTGACCGGCTGATGCGTACTATACGTGACCCGAGGTGGCCTCTCCGCGGCGAACCTAGCGGAGGTCGTAGGGCGTGACACGGTGGTTGCGGGCGCGGCCGACGACGGCGTTGGCGGCCTGGAGCCCAGACAGGGTCGCCGCCTCGATGCACCCGGCGTTCAGGCCGGAGTCCGTCCAGTCACCGGCCAGGAACAGGTTGTCGTACCCGCTCTCGTCCGGGCGCAAGCGATGGGCGCTGGTGCCGGGGAGCGACTGCACGTAGCGATCCGACGGATCGACGTTGGCGGTCCAGAACTGCGAGTCGAACGCCGCATCCCCGGTGCGGCCATCGCGCCCGCACAGCAGCTCCCACCGGAAGCCTCCATGATCGCGCCGCACGCCGGGCAGGAGATGGTGGAGGTCCCCCTCCAGGAAACGGACGGCGTTGTCCCGCACGCGGCGGCGGAGGCGCCGGGCGCCGGCGAGATCGGGGCGCTCCTCGCCCGGGCCGGGCGTGGGGAGCACGCTGCAGAAGTAGGCGATCGCCCGGGGCCGCTCCTCGCCCTGCCAGGGCTCGGCGTCGAGCAGGTGCGGCATCGACGCCCACGTGTCGAACGGGGTCGCGAAGGCACTGACGGTGGTTCCGGGCATCGGCCAACCCAGCGCGAGCTCGTCATCGGCGAGCCAGACCTGGAACGACTGGGTCGCCACCGTGGCGACGTTCGCGACCATCGCCCGCCACTCCGGGCGGTCCTCGACCAGGTCACGGCACACCGTGGCGGCGGCACCGACGGACAGCGCCAGCACCACGACGTCGAAGTCGCGCCCCTCGCGGAGCACCCGGCGCTCGGCATCGGGCCAGGCGCACCAGGACGACTCCAGCGGCTCGCCGGCGATGCCGTCGGCGCCGGCGAGCTGCTCGACGAGCGGCGTGGCGGGGAAGCACGGGAGCCCGCCCACGCGCACCAGCGGCTCGTAGCGGTCCGCACCCGGCCGGAGCCGGACCTGTCGGCCGAGCGAGATGGATTCGATCCGGCGGCGAGCGGGGTCGAGGTGCAGCGTGTCGATCCGGCTGAAGAACTCGAACTCGACGCCGCGCGCCCGCAGCGCCTGGTAGAGGGGCGCGAACACGACGTCGCCCATGCCGGCCGCCATCTTCCAGAAGATCGCCCCGTCGTAGTCGAGCAGCATCTTGACGGTGATGAGGATCGCCGTGCCGGCGGCGAAGGCGGGACGATCGGGGTCGCCCCGCTCGTAGGCGAGGACCAGGTCGTACATGCCCCGCAGGAAGGCGCCGTCGACGGCCTCCGGGGCGGCGCCGTGGCGCGCCATCCAGGCGAGGAAGTCCTCGCGGTCGAGGCGGCGCAGCTCCCGGGGATCGGCGAGCACGCCGTCGGCGACCAGGCCCCGGACGAGGGCGATCGACAAGGACACGTGCTGCCAGCCCCGGCGGAGGCCGGCGTCCTCGTCGACCAGCCGGCCCAACTCCCGGTGGAGGCGGTCCAGGGCGTCGACGAGCCTGTCCGCCTGCGCCGCCTCCGCCGGGCGTCCCGCGACGGACCGGAGCAGGCGCACGGCTTCCAGCAGCACGGCCGGCATGAGCACCCGGGCGCCGGCCACGAGCGTGTCGGCCCGCGCGGCGGGAGGACTCGCCGCGGCGCTCACGACGACGTCCGGGCCCGGCAGGTGGTCCGGCGGCCCCGGCAGGGCGTCGACGAAGTCGAGGATCATCCGCAGAGCCCGCCGGACGTACTCGACCAGCGTCGGTTGGATCCGGGTGCCGAGTGGCGCGCCCGGCTCCCGATCGTTGGTC
Organism: uncultured Acidimicrobiales bacterium; assembly: GCA_963830865.1. GTDB lineage: Bacteria > Actinomycetota > Acidimicrobiia > Acidimicrobiales > VFJN01 > ZC4RG19. The sequence goes on from CAWHNU010000011.1 coordinate 632,454, forward strand.
GAGAAGGCCGCCAGCCAGTGCTCCCAGCCGTCGCCGTGGCGGTCCTCGATGCCGATGTGGTCGGTCGGCCACAGCGCCTCGCGCCAGGTGCTGATCGGCGCGTCCGGGTCGGTCGTGAGGCGGTCGAGCTCGTCGTAGCACTCGCGCAGCAGCCGGAAGCTGTTGTCGTAGAAGCCCAGCCACAGGTGCAGGCCATGCTCCTCGATCCTGCCGTGCCGGCCGCGGCTGCTCGCCCCCTTGCCGCCGAGGCGCCAGCCTCGCTGATGGACCGTGATGCTCGCGAACCGCTCGCGCCACCCCGGCTCGCTGAGGCGCCACGCCGCGGCCATGCCGGCCATGCCTCCGCCGAGGATGGCGACGCGCGGCTTGTCGGCGATCACGCGGGGGCGAGCCGTCGCATGTCGCGGGCGATGCGCGCCTCGAAGACCGTGGCGCCCTGCTCCCGGGCGAGGGCGAGGGCGGCCCGTAGCTCGTCCTCAGCATCGCGATCGTCGTCGGGCCGGGCGAGAGCGCGGATCCGCAGGAGCTCGGCATCGTAGAAGCACATCCCGGTCGTCGCCGCCAGCGCCAGCGCCTCGTCGACGCGGGCCCGCGCGCCCTCGGCGTCGCCGGCGCCCGCACGCAGGCGGGCCGACACACCCATGTAGAACGGCGCGAACACCGCCACGTCGTGCGCCCGCCACATCGCGATCAACCCGTCGAGCACCTGGCCCCGGCCAGCCAGGGCGGCCGCGCCGGCACCCGCCTCCAGGTCGGCGAGCCCGTCGACGGTGGCCCGCTGCAGGGCCGCGGCCAGGGCCATGATGTCGAAGCCGTGCTGGTCGACGAGCCTCGCCACCTCCTCCACCGCCGCCAGGGCGGTGCCGAGGTCGCCCCGCTCCACCAGTATCCAGACGTTGTAGAGATGGACGGTCGCGGCGGTGGTCGGTCCATGGGGGAACTCGATCTCGTCGCAACGCCGCAACGCCGCCCGGACCTGCTCGTCGGCACCGGCGTCGTCGCCTCGCACCGCGCGGGCCAGCGCGAGGAACACCTGCGTCGACGCCCAGCCGTCGGTCGGCAGGAACCACGTCCGCGCATAGTGCTCGCCGCTGCCCCGGGCCGTGAGCGCGGCGACGGCGGACTCGAGCCGTGCGCTCGCCTCGACGAAGTCGCCGCCGTACCACGCCAGCGTGCCGAAGGCGCCCTCGTTCTCCGGCGCGTACGGTGCCCGCTCGCCGTCGAGGTTCGCGCGGAGCAGCTCGACCACCTGCCGGGCCCGGACCAGGTCGCCGCGCATGACGTAGTGACCCCACAACGCGATCAGGGTGCCGAACATCGCGTCGCTCGTCGGGTCCGACACCGTCAGCTCGAGGCAGCGCTCGTAATCGTGGGCGGCGTCGACCGAGCTGTTGCCCTCGGCGGCCACGGCGATGACGGCCCGGCGCAGCCGCAGCGCGACCTCGCTCCGCCCCCGCACCCGGCCGTCCGGCAGGCGCGCGACCAGGTCGATGGCCCGCTCCAGCAGGGAGCGGGCCTGGCCGAGGGCGCCGAGCCGTTGCGCCCCGTCGGCCGCCCGCTGGTAGGCCGGGACCGCCTTGTCGGGGCGGTCGGCGTCGTCGTAGTGCCGGGCCACCAGCCGCCAGTCGACGGCGTCGTCCGTGCCGGCCCGGTCGACGAGCGCGTCGGCGACGCGGGCGTGGAGCCCGCGGCGGCGGGAGGGCGGCTGCAGCTCGTAGGCGACCTCCCGCAGCAGCTCGTGGCGGAAGTGGTAGCGCTCGTCGCCGGCTGCCCGTTCGAGGATGAGGGCGCCGAGCAGGTCGACGAGCGCCTCGCTGAGCTGCGACTCGGGCAGGTCGACCACGCTGGCCAGCACCTGTCGGTCGACGTCGCGGCCGATCGTGGCGGCGGCTGCCGCCACCGGCACGGCGGCCGGTGTGGCGTAGAGCCGACTGACGAGCGGTTCGTACAGAACGTCGGGGACGGCCTCCGGCAGAGCCCCGAGCGGCGCGGCCACGTGTGGCTCGGGCGCCCCGACCCCGTGGGCGAGCTGCTCCAGGAACAGCGGGACCCCGTCCGCCGCGGGCGACGACCGCCTCGCAGGTCGAGGCGTCGACCCCGCGCGGCGAGCGAGAGCACCAGCTCGCGGGACCGGTCGACCCCGAGGGGCCCGAGCGGGACGACCTCGCCACCCCGCAGGGCGGCGGGCAGCGCGAGGTCACGCGAGGTCGTCAGCACAAGCAGGTGGGCACGCTCCCGCGCAGCACCCGGCCGAGGACGTCGAGCGTCGACTCGTCGTACCAGTGCACGTCCTCGGCGACGATCACGGCAGGGCCGGGACCAGCGCACGCCAGGAGATAGACCGCCGCACCCTCGACGATCGCCTCGTGGAGCTTGCGGCCCTCGGCGGGGACCGGCTCGAACTGGCCGTCGAGAGGAACCCCGATGATCGCGGCGAGCCGGGGCACCGCCTCGTCCGGGGCCAGACCGACACTCGCGACGTCGCGTGCGAGGCTCGCGAGCCGCCCTTCCCCGCGCGCGTCCACGGCGGTCCTCGACTCGACCAGACCGCGCACCGGGCGCAGAACCGCGTCGGCGTGGAGCGGCGAGCCGGCCAGCTCGACGCACGTGGACGCCTCGGCGTCGAGCCCGAGGAGGAACGCCGTGCAGAGGCGCGACTTGCCGATCCCGGGCTCGCCGGTGATGTGGACGCCCAGCGGACCCGATCCCTGCTCGACCCGCTCCCATGCCGCCCGGAGCGTCCCTAGTTCGGCGGCTCGGCCGACGAACGGCCCGGCCGTGCTCCTGCGCGGTTGCTTTGCCTGGGTGCGCACGCCGATCACCCGCATGGGCCGCAGCGGCTGCGAGACGCCCTTGACCTGTCGGGCCGGCTCTTCGACCACCGCGAAGGTGTCGCCAACGATGGCCCGCATCTCGGCGGAGATGACGACCGTGCCGGGGTCGGCCAGGCCGTGCAACCGGGCGGTCACGTTGGCGGCCAGCCCGTAGACGTCGTTGTCCTCGAGGTCGAGGTACACGATCCCCTTGTGCACGCCCGACCGTGCCGCCAGGCGTTCGCCGACGGCGCGCTCGACCTCGGCGGACAGGGCCTCGAGCTCGCTCGTGATGTCCAGCGCGGAGCGGACGGCGCGCTCCGCGTCGTCCTCATGCGGTGTCGGCAGACCGAACACGGCCATGAGGCCGTCGCCGGCGATGTGGGAGATGAATCCGCCGTAGCGGTCCTCGATGACGGCCCGGCACACGGCCTTGTAGCGACGGATCACACTCCGGTAGAGCTCGGGCTCGTGGCGCTCCGAGAGCTCGGTCGAGCCCACGAGGTCCACGTAGAGCAGCGAAGCGCGCCGCATCTCCCCGGTCGGCGTCGACTCGGCGAGGAGCGCGGAGGCGTCCTGGTTGACGCCGTCGGTGGCGAGCACCGCGCCGGCGAGCTCGACGCGCCGTCTCGTGATCCCCCCGGTTCATCGCCGCCACGGCCTGGTCGAGCAGCGCGTCGACGGAGGTCGCCGCGGCGGGCGACCGGGCGCCCGAGGCTGTCATACCTGCCGCTTCTTCGCTCATGCGTCCTGCGGGGCGACCCTGCGCTCGCCATTCGACCCCTGTCCAGCGGTCGCCGACCGCGAAGCGAGCGTACTTCGACCACCCGGCGTTCCCAAGCAGGGATTATGGTCGACGTGCGCAGCCCTAGGAGCACGGCGAGGGAGAGGGCGTTGGGGGAACCGGAGGACAGCGACGGCCAGGGCAGCCGCGGACCGCGAGGCACGGCCACGGTGGGCGAGCCCGAGGGCGTTCGTCGACGTGCAGCGCCGCGGGCTGGAGGCGGCGACGAACCTCGTTGACCGGCTGATCCGTTCCGTCGACGGCGACGCCCGCAGCGGTGCCGACGAAGACGGCGATCGTGCCGGCGCCGCGGGACCCACGGAGGACCTCGTTCGTCTGTGGGTCGAAGTCGTCCGGATGGGGCTCGACGCGTTCGGCCAGTTCCTGCCGGCGGCGGCCGCGGGAGGCGACAACGCCACGCTCGACATCCACGACGGAGGATCGCGGGGGATCGTGCGTGTCGAGGCCAACGCGCCGGGCCAGGCCGGGGACACGACCGACAGCGGTCTCCCGACGGAGCTGTGGCTGCACAACGGGAGCGCCCGGAGCTATTGCGACGTGTCGCTCCTGTGCGGCGACCTGCGGGCGGCGGACGGCGCCACGCTGCCGGCTGCGGCCGTGCGGTTCGAGCCGGCCGTCGTCGACCTGCCCCCGCGGTCGAGCCGCGGCGTCGTGGTCTCGATCCGCCCCGACGCGCCGCCCGGCACCTACCGGGGTGTCGTCCTCGTCGGGGGCGTGCCCGACTCGTGGCTTCCGATCGAGGTGGCCGTGAACTCCCTCCCCGAGGTGTGAATGATCGTCGCCGGCCCCGATCTCGCCACGCACGCCGTCGAAGAACGGCTCGCGGCGGTGGCCCGCGAGATCCGGCGGAGGATGCTCGACGCCGTGCCGGACGCGGAGCCGCACGACCGGCTCTACCGGCTCGTGCGGTCGTATCCGAGCCGCCCGGGCAAGGCGATCCGGCCGGCCCTGTGCCTGGCGACGTGCGCCGCGTTCGGTGGGCGCGACGAGGACGCGATGGGTGCGGCGGTCGCCATCGAGTTGCTCCACAACGCGTTCCTCGTCCACGACGACGTCGCCGACGGCAGCGAGCGACGCCGGGGCCGGCCCACGCTGCCGTCCGAGTACGGGGTCGGCCTCGCGCTGAACGCCGGCGACGCCTTGGCCATCCTCGCCAACCAGGTGGTTCGGCGGCACGCCCGGGACCTCGAGGACGGTCTGGCGGACCGCTTGTTGGGCGAGTTCGACACGATGACACTGCGCACGCTCGAGGGCCAGGCGACCGAGCTCGGCTGGCAGCGGGAGGCGGTCGCCGACCTCCGGCCCGAGGACTACCTCGACCTCATCATGCACAAGACGTGCTGGTACACGACGATCCACCCGCTGCGGGTGGGCGCCCTCCTCGGATCGCGGGGCCGGGCCGACCTGCGGCCGATGGTGCGGTTCGGGTTCCACCTCGGCGCGGCGTTCCAGATCCAGGACGATCTGCTGAACCTGCTGGGCGACGAGGCGCTCTACGGCAAGGAGATCAACGGCGACCTGCGGGAGGGCAAGCGGACGCTCGTGCTGATCCATCTCGCCGCGAACGCCCGCGGTGCCGACCGTGCGGTCGTGGGTCGCTACCTGCGGCTCTCGCCGGCCGCGCGCACGCCCAAGGTCATCGCCGAGATCCGTGAGCTGATCGGCGTCTACGGGAGCGTCGAGTTCACCCAGGCGTACGGCGCGGGCATCGCCAGCGCGGCGGTCGACGCGTTCGAGATCGCTTTCGCCGCCGCCCGCCCCGGTCCGGAACGGGACTTCGTGCGGGCCATGATCCCCTACATGCTCGACCGCCGGCGCTGACCGGGCGGTCGCCGCCCTACTGCTTCGTCGGGCAGGTCAGGTCGGCGAGGCAGTCCAGCAGCCAGTCGCGCACGACCGGGACGTCCACCCGCTGGTAGCCGCCGAGGTAGCGACAGTTGTTGGTGTAGCCGTAGCTGTCGTCGCCGACCACGAAGCCGTCCCGGATGATCGGCCCGCCCGAGTCGCCGAAGCAGCTGCCGCCGCCGGCCCGGATGTCGTTCTCGTTGCCGTTGGTCTGGAGGATCTGGGGCGTCAGCTTCTGGCCGATCTCGGTCGTGTAGCGGCGGACGATCGGCTGGCGCATGGGTGTCGGCGTCTGCGGGCCGGAGTCGGCCTTGCGGACCTCGGTGCCGTAGCCGAGGGTCAGGAAGTCGGTGCTGTTGAGCTGCGGCTGCGCGAACCGGTCGAGGTAGTTGGCCGGCGCCAGCGGCGCGACCGGCAGGCCCGGCGCCAGGTCGAGGATCACGACGCCGGTGTCGTTCCAGTTGTCGAGGTCGGTGAAGTCGCTGTACTGCGGGTGCGTGCGGGGCGTGCCGAGGAACCACGTCTGCTCGCCGGCGTAGCGGGGCGGCGTGATGTCGGCGGCGGTGAAGCCCACGGCCGAGACCGCGTCGTCCGGACCGGTGTCGTCGGCGGCGCGGGGGATGTCGCGCTCGGCCTCGGCCTCGGTGCGGGAGATCACCGGGTCGAACGTGACCACGACCTGGCCGATGTCCTGGAACGTGCAGTGCGCGGCGGTGAGCAGCACCCGAGGCGCGACCAGCGTGCCGGAGCAGCGGAACCGCCCGTCGGGTTGGTAGAAGACCACCATGCCGACGTTCGAGTAGGTGTTGTTCACGTCCTCCGTGCCGCCGGTGATGGCGTGCGACGGTGGCGCCACGGTCAGCAGCGCGGCGACTGCGACGGCGGCGGCGACGGCGGCGCGGACGAGTCTCGGCATGGTTCCCTCCCCGGGCTGGCCCAAGGCGGCGACCATAACGCGGCCGGTGGTCGCCGCGCCGCGGCCATGAGCCGGCGATGATTCCGGGCCGCGTGGGGCGTCACATACGACGACGCCCCCCTACTGGCAGGAGAGCCACCATGGGCAAGCTCGTCGTGACCGAGTTCGTGACGCTGGACGGCGTGGCGCAGGCGCCGGGGGAGCCCGACGAGGACCGCGACGGCGGCTTCGCCCACGGCGGGTGGCAGGCGCCGCTGCTGGACGACGAGTCCGGCCGTGCCATGTTCGAGCAGGCGCAGGGCATGGACGCGCTGCTGCTGGGCCGGACGACCTACGAGATCTTCGCCGACTACTGGCCCAAGGCGCCGGAGGAGATCCCCTTCACGGGCCTGCTCAACGCCGTCCCCAAGTACGTGGCCAGCCGGACGCTTGCCGGCCCCCTCGACTGGCGGGGTTCGACGCTCGTGGAGGGCGACCTCGCCGCCGGCGTCGGCGCCCTGAAGGAGCGCCACGACGAGGTCCACGTGATCGGCAGCCTGGACCTGCTGCAATCGCTCCTGCGGCTCGGCCTCGTCGACCGGCTGGACCTGTGGCTGTACCCGCTGCTGCTCGGCGACGGCAAGCGCGTGTTCGGCGACGGGACCGTGCCCGCGGCGCTGCGCCTGACCGACTCGGTCACCTATCCCAACGGGGTGCTCCACCTGGTGTACGAGACCGCGGGCGCCCCGACCTACGGCAACCTGGCCGTCTAGCCTCGACGAGGCGGGCCGAGACGGCCCTGCGAATCGGTGGGGGAGTATGGATCAGCGGAAGGCGAGGCCCTCGAAATCGCCGCTGCTGCGCCACCCGTCGAGGTACGCGAAGTAGGCCGACGCGCCCATCGGGTAGCCGATGAACGTCCACGCGCCCGGACCGCCGGGCTGGCCCTCGTTGTTGTAGTAGCCGGGCGTGCAGTCCGCCGAGCCGAGCATCATGCCGGGGCCCGAGGCCAGCAGGTCGAGCCACTCCCGCTCCGCGTCCTCGGTCACCTCGACCTGGTCGTGGCCGCGGTCGCGCGCGTGCTTCACGACCAGGGCGATCGTCGTGCCCGCCTCGACCAGGTTGTGGGGGATGTTCGAGATCAGGTTGGCGCCCTGGGTCGGCTGCACGAGGAACAGGTTGGGGAACCCGTGCACGTGGGTGCCGTGCTTGGTGCGCATGCCCTCGGCCCAGTGCTCGGACAGGAGCCTGCCGTCGCGCCCGCGGGGGTCGTAGCCGTTGCGGCTCTCGAAGGGCGTGCCGACCTCGAACCCGGACGCGTAGATGATGCAGTCGACGGGGTACTCGACGCCCGCGACGACCACGCCGGTCTCGGTGATCCGCTCGACGCCCTTGCCCTCGGTGTCGACGAGCCGGGTGCCCGGCTCGTTGTAGGCCTGCAGGTACTCGTCGTGGAAGCACGGCCGCTTGCACAACTGGCGGTACCAGGCCTTCAGGGCCTGGGCCGTGTCCCTGTCCTCGACGATCGTGTCGACCCGGGCCCGGATCTCCTCCATCTTCTCGAAGTCGGAGTCCTCGAACGCCGCCATCATCTTCTCGGGCACCATGTCCTCGGGCGGCAGGGCCATGATGCGGCTGCGGATGCGGCGCGACAGGTCGGTCCAGCCGTCCATGACGAGGTCCTCGTCGGCGAGGCCCCCGGTCTGGTTGGCGGTGAAGTTCTCCAGCCAGCGCCTCTGCCAGCCCGGCGTGGCGATCTCCTCGAACCAGTCGGGGTCGGTCGGCCGGTTGTCACGCACGTCGACCGAGCTGGGCGTGCGCTGGAACACGTAGAGCTGCTCGCAGGCGCGGGCAAGGTGGGGGACGCACTGCACCGCCGTGGCGCCCGTGCCGATGATGCCGACGCGCTTGTCCGCCAACTTGTCCATCGGCGCCCCGGACGGATCGCCGCCGGTGTAGGCGTAGTCCCACCGGCTGGTGTGGAAGGAGTGCCCGCGGAAGTCCTCGATCCCCGGGATGCCCGGCAGCTTGGGGACGTGCAGCGGGCCGGTGCCCATGCCGAGGAACTGGGCGGTGAAGCGGTCGCCGCGGTTGGTGGAGATGATCCAGCGCGACGCGTCGTCGTCCCAGGCCAGGTCGGTGACCTCGGTGTGGAACAGGGCGCCGTCGTAGAGGCGGAAGTGCTTCCCGATGCGCTCGCAGTGCTCGAGGATCTCCGGGGCGTGGGCGTACTTCTCGGTCGGCATGTGACCGGTCTCTTCGAGCAGCGGCATGTACACGAACGACGCGGTGTCGCACATGGCCCCCGGGTAGCGGTTCCAGTACCACGTCCCGCCGAAGTCGCCGCCCTTCTCGACGATGCGCACGTCCTCGATCCCCGCCTCCTTGAGACGGGCGCCGGTGACCAGCCCGGCGAAGCCGCCGCCGATGAACGCGAACGTCACGTGGTCGGTCAGCGGCTCGCGCGGCACGACCGGGGTGTAGGGATCCTCCAGGTAGCGCTCGAGGTGCGTGCCCTTGAGCCGCCGGTACTGGGCGTTGCCGTCCGCCCGGAGCCGCTTGTCGCGCTCCGCCCGGTACTTCGCCCGGAGCGCCTTCTTGTCGATCGCCATGCCCAATCTTGACCGGACGGTCAAGGCGGGACAAGCGGCAATGACGCTTCTGTCAGTGGCCAGTGCCGTGGTGGCGGACAGCCACTGTCGGTTCCGCCCGGGGACCGGCGGCGGGATCCACCCTTTCTCCACGTCGCCTCCAAGCATGCGTCAAGCGGCCGGGCGCACTCTGGGCGCATGGTCGCCCTCGCCCGCCCCCGCCCCCGACTGGCCGTCCGGCCCGGGCACGTGGCCGGCGCCCGGGCGATGGCCGCCTGGCTGCCCGGCATGGCCACGTACGGCCTGGTCGTGGGGGTCGCGGCCGGCAAGGCCGACGTGCCGGCGCTGGCGGGCTGGTTGACCGGGCCGCTCGTCTACTCGGGCGGTGCCCAGGTCGCGGCGCTGGGGCTGCTCGACGCCCGGGCCGCGACCCTCGTCGTCGTGGCCACCGTGCTCGCCATCAACGCCCGCCTCCTCGTCTACTCGGCGGCCGCCGGCGCCCGCTGGCGCAACACGCCGCGGTGGTGGCGGGTGCTTGCGTGCTACCTGCTCGTCGACCCCAGCTTCGCCGTCGGCGCGGACGGCTACGCCCGGGCCGACGCCGCGGGCGCGGACGCTGGCGCGATGGCCGAGGCCCACGATCACTACATGGGTGCCGCCGTCACGCTCTGCGCTACCTGGCTGCTGGCCACCGGCATCGGGGTCCTGACCGCCGACGCCCTCCCGGCCCGCCTGGAGCTGGCCTTCGTCGTCCCGCTCTTCCTGCTGGGCGAGACCCAGCGCCGCGCCAAGGGGCGCGTCGCGTTCCGGGCCGTGGTCGTCACTGTCACGGTCGCGACCCTCGGCCGGGCGATGCCCCTGCACCTCGGCGTCCTCGCCGCCATCGTGGCCGGCCTGGCCGTCGCCGCGCTCACCCCCACCCCGGAGGACCACCGATGACCGAGCGAAGCGAGGTCCATAAGCACAGTCGTGTTATCGCCACGAAGTGGCGATCCGGTCACCGGTGCGCCCGAAGGGTGCACCAGTGACCGTGTGGCTCACCCTGCTGGTCGCCGGCGCGGCCAGCTACGCGTTCCGGCTCGTGCCGGCCGTGCTCGTCGACCGTGTCGGTGCGCTCGGCCGGGTCGAGCGGATCTCGGCCTACGCCGTGCCGGTGACGTTCGCGGCCGTGGCCGCCGACGCCGTCGTGGCGCGGGCCGCGGCCGCGACGGGCGGTCCGCTCGACGTGCTCGCGCCCGTGGCGGCCGCCGCGGTGGCCGTCCTCGCCGCCCGCCGGACCGGCTCGTCGCTCGCCGCCATCGCGGCCGGCCTGCCCGTCCTCTGGGCCCTGACGTGGGCGGCAGGCCGATGACCGCCGTCGTCCGCACCCCGGCGGACGCCGCCGCGCTGGGGACCGTCCTCGGCGTCTGGGCCCACCCCGACGACGAGACCTACCTCTCGTCGGGGCTCATGGCCCTGGCCCGCCGGGCCGGGCGGCGGGTCGTGTGCGTCACGATGACCCGGGGCGAGCACGGCACCGACGACCCCGTCCGCTGGCCGCCGCAGCGCCTGGCCCGCACCCGCGACCACGAGGCGCGGGCGGCCATGGCGATCCTGGGCGTCGACGAGCATCGCTGCGTCGGCCTCGAGGACGGCACGCTCGCCGACATCGACCGGGGCGCCGGCGTTCGCCTCGTCGCCGACCTCGTGGCCGACGTCCGCCCGGACACGATCGTGACCTTCGGTCCCGAGGGCATGACGGGCCACCCGGACCACCGGACGGTCGCCGCCTGGGTCGAGGCCGCCTGGCGGTCGATCCGCCCCGCACGCCGGCCCCGGCTGCTGCGGGCGACGACCACCGAGCGCTTCGCCGAGCGCTTCGCCGACGTCCACGCCGAGCTCGGCGTCTTCGGCCCGGGGCTGCCGCTGCGCACGCCGGACGCCGACGTCGCCGTCTCGGTCCGCCTCGACGACGAGCTGGCCGACCTCAAGCTCGCCGCTCTCCGGGCCCAGGCGACCCAGACCGCACCCGTGCTGGCCGCCATGGGCGAGGACCGCTACCGGGTCTGGTTCGCGGAGGAGACCTTCTCCGAGACCGCCAGCACGGGCCCCGGCGCCGTCCCCGGATCAGGGCGCCAGGGCGTCGAGAGCGTCGAGGGCGTCGTAGCAACGCTGGGCGTCTAGCGGCTGGCCGGCCACGTCGAACAGCCCGGCGGCCTCGTCGAGGAGGCGCCGGGCGGCCGGCTCGTCGCCCTCGGCGCGGACCAGGTGGGCCCGGGCCTCGCGCACCGCCGCCTGCCACGCCGTGCCCTGCCACAGCGCCGCCGACACCTCGGCCTCGGCGAGCCAGGCGCGGGCCTCGTCCAGGCGTCCGCCCTCGGCGTAGGCGATCGCTGCGGGAACGGCGATCATGACGTGGCACATGATGCACGTGGTGTGCTCGTCGGCGGCCTCGATCGACTCCTCGACGACCGCCATCGCCGCCTCCGTGTCGGGCGCGGCCGCCACGAGCGTGCCGTAGATGCGCTGGAGCAGGTGCGACGCCAGCGGCGTCCACCGGGCGATGAGCAGGGCCCGGCGCAGCAGGCGCCGCGCCTCGGCCGGGTCGCCCTCGATCAGCTCGAGCTCGGCCAGGCGCTGGAGGGCGTGGGACGTGCCCATGTCGGCCCCGAGCTCGGTGTGCATGGCGATCGAGTCGGTCAGGTCGCGCCGGGCGGCGTCGAGGTCGCCGGCGAGCAGCTCCGCCTCCCCCGTCACCGCGGTGGCGAACGCGGCCGCCGGCCGGGCCCCGAGCTGCTCGGCCTGGCGGCGCAGGTTCGTGACGAGGCGGATGACCTCGTCGTAGGGCGTCGGCCCGTAGAGCAGGTACTCGGCGACGCACAGGTGGGAGTCGAACACCGCGGTCGCCAGGGCCGGGCTCTCGCTGGTGGCCCGCAGCTCGCGGCCGAGGCGGTCGAACCACTCGCCGCGGTTGTGGGCGACGAGGCCCTGGAGGGTGATCCCGTCGAGCACCTTGACCGGGGCCCCGCCCGCGACCGCCAGCCCCCGGATGGCGTCTCCGGCCGCGCCGGCGGCGTCGAGGTCGCCGGAGAAGTAGGCGAGCATGCCCTGGGCGTGCAGCACGCCGGCGTCCTCTGGCCCGCCGTCGGGCGCCAGGCCGTCGAGGGCCTCACTCGCCGTCGCCACGTCGCCGGCGTACAGGGCGGCGCGGGCCAGGCGGGCGCGCAGCCCCCGGGCGGCCGCCGGCGACGCGAGGTCCAGGGCGGCGCGGTAGGCGATCACGGCGCCCGGGTCGCCGACGCAGAACAGCGCGTCGGCCCGCAGCGTGCGCAGCTCGGAGTCGTCCTCGTCGGTCACGTGGCCGCGGGCCACGTCGGTCCAGCGCAGGACCTCGCGGTGGAGCTGGACGCCGGCGGCCCGGCGGGCGGCGGCGAGCGCGTAGGGCGCGGCGTCGGGCAGGCAGCCGGCGGCGACGAAGCGCTCGGCCACGCGTGCCGGGTCGGCGCCGAGGTCGGCCAGCCCCCGTGCGATCGCCTCGAGGGCCTGCGCCCGGCGGGGCGCCGACAGCCCGGCGACCAGGGCGTCGACCGTGCCGGCGGTGGCGAAGCGGTAGCCGTCGGCGTCGGGCGCGACGGTGCAGGACCGCAGCACGGCCTCGACCAGCCGGTGCGCGCTCGGCCTCGTCGAGCCCGGTGGCGGCCCGGACGTCGACGTCGTCGAAGCGGTCTCCGGCGAGGGCGACGAGGCGCAGCGCGTCGATCATGTCGGTCGGCAGGTCGGGCACGGTCGCCGGTCGTTCGCCGTCGGTGCCGGCGGACGGGTCCGGACCAGTGGCGTCTGCGCCGAGGTCGACGACGTCGAACCAGTCGGCGACGGTCCGCGACCAGGCGTCGGGCCCGCCGTGCGGGCGACCGGCGATGACCACGCTGATGCGGTGGCTGCGGGTCAGGCGGGCGACGTCGTCGATGAGGGCCAGCGCCTCGGGCGGCGCGTGCTCGACGTGATCGACGAGCAGCACGACCCCGGTTCGCTCCGCCGCGATCATGAGCAGCTCGCGGACCGCCACGAGCCAGCGCTGGCGGGTGCTCGGCCCCTGCCCGTCGAACACCCGGTCGAGCTCGGTCCGGCACCGCTCGGGCACCTCGTCGAGGAGGGAGGGCCGCCGCTGCGTCATCTCGTCGAGCGCGTCGGCGACGCACGCGAAGGGGTCGCTGGCGGTGATCGACGGAGCCGACATGCCGACCGCCAGGCCCCGCCGCCGGCCGTCGTCGGCCAGGCGGTGCAGCAGGTCGGTGCGGTCGGCCCGGGACGAGCCCTCGATGCGCACGGCCACGCCGCGCCCGTCGGCCAGCGCGTCGAGCACCTCGGCGACCCGGGTGGATGCGCCGGCGGCCCCGGGTGGCGCCGCAGCTCTGGACGCGGCGGGGGCGGCCGCGGCCGCCGCCGGGGGGTCCGCGGACTCGCTGACGTCGGCGACGAACCGGTAGCCCCGGCCGTGGATCGTCCGGATGACGCGCTGGTCGCGCCCGGTGTCGCCGACCGCTCGCCGGGCCGACTTGATGCGGCTGGTGAGCGCCGACTCGGACACGAACCGGTTGCCCCAGACCTCGTCGAGCAGCTCGGTCTTGGGCACGACGCGGTCGCGGTGGACGAGCAGGTACGCGAGAACGTCGAAGACCTGGGGCTCGACGGGGACCGCCTGACCGTCCCGCCGAAGCTCCAGCCGCTCGAAGCTGAGCTCACATGTCCCGAACCGCACCGCCGACATGGTGGCACAGGGGTCCCCGCCGGGACCCCTGTGCCGCGGTTCCGCCGTCGTCACGCCGCCGTCACGCCGGCGGCGCGAACAGCTCCAGCGCGACGTTGTCCGGGTCCCGGAACGACAGGCCCGAGCCGTAGTGGGCGTCCACGATGTCGCTGTGGGCCACGCCCATCTCGTCGAGCCGGTCGGCCCACGACTCCAGCTCGGCCCGGTCGGGCACGCCGAACGCGATGTGGTCGAGGCCCACGTTGCGCTCGTCGAACCGCCCGACCGCGCCGGGAGAGGGGTGCTGGTGCAGGCCGAACAGCATGTCGCCGAGGGCGAAGACGGTGTGGTGGAACGGGCCGGTGTCCTCGTCGAGGACCGGGTCGCTACCCAGCAGTGCCTTGTACCACGGGACGCTGACCCGAAGGTCGCTCACCGTCACGGCCACGTGCGTCATGGTCGGGAAGTCCGCCATCTGTACTCCTGTGTGTGTTGTTGGGTGTGTCCGCTGTGGGGGGCAGCGGCTCCGACCAGGTGACGGCCTTGCCGTCGAGGACGATGCGCCCGTCCTGATCGGTGATCGTGGTCCGGAGGGTGGTCACCGGCTTGTCGTCGCGCAGGCCGATGACCTCGACCTCCGCGGTGATCTCGTCGCCGGGCTTCACGGGGGCCAGGAAGCGCCAGTCGGTGTGAAGGAACACCGTGCCGGGGCCGGGGAGCTCCTCGGCGACGACGGCGTTGAGCAGGCCGGAGGTTACACCGCCCTGGACGATGATGCCGCCGAACCGGGACGCGGCCGCGACCTCCTCGTCGTAGTGCAGCGGGTTCCGGTCCCCCGTGAGCTCGGTGAACAGTTCGATGTCCCGCATCGTGACGATGCGGGTCCGGCGGGCGATGTCGCCGACGCGCATGGGTCCTCCTGGGTCGCACGGCTGGGCACGGGGCCAGCATCCACGCCCGCGGGGTCCGGGTCTTGGAGACGGGGTGGAGATGCGGTGGAGGCGACCGCGGCGGGCGCCGGGCGGGCATCGCCGCTGGCCCCGACGTACGGTTCCCGCAGCTAGTACCAACGGCAGACACCTGGGAGGGGACGACATGCCACATGTGTTCTTGTCCGACGACTGGTTCGATGCGGTCGATGGGCTCCGCGACGAGATGCCCGAGCCGCCCGCCGCCGCCAAGGACCTGACGATCAACATCGTCGTCGCCGGGGGCCCCGAGGGGGACCGCGAGATCCACATGACCGGCGGCCGGTTCGAACGGGGTCTCGCCGCCGACGCCCCGACCAAGCTCACGGTCCCCTTCGACGTGGCTCGCTCGATGTTCATCGAGGGCAACCAGCAGGCCGGCATGCAGGCGTTCATGTCGGGCCAGATCAAGGTCGAGGGCGACATGTCCAAGCTCATGGCGATGCAGGCCGGCGGGGGACCGACACCCGAGCAGATCGCCATCCAGGAGAAGCTGAAGGCGCTCACGTCCTGAGCGCCGCTGTTCTGGCGCGCGCTGCGGGGCCGCGGACCGCGGCCCCGCAGAAAGAACGCGCTCGCGGGCTACGCCGTGCGACCCGTCCGGCGGCCCAGCGCCCAGTTCGCCGCCAGCAGCACCAGGACCGATCCGATGACGGCGCCGACGATGCCGCCGAGGTCGAAGGCGTCCGTGTCGCCGATGCCGAGCAGGCCGGCGAAAATCAGCCAGCCGACGAACGCGCCGACGACGCCGAGGACGATCGAGACGAGCCACGATTTGACGCCCTCGAGATGCTCGAAGGCGTCGCCCGGGATCAGCAGGCGGGCGACTGCGCCCGCCACGATGCCGAGGATGAGGGCACTGATCATGAGTGCCTCCCTTAGCTCAGTTGGGTTGAGACACCCGGTCTGACCGCCGGCGCCGGCGGTGGTTACCGCGCGTTCGCGTGTCGGTGTGTGGCGAACCCGCTCTGGACCCGCGTGGCGCGTGCGCGGTGCGCAAGGGGGCCGGTCCACCCGGGGGAGGGGCGGGCAGGGGTCGGCGCAACCGGGGCCATCACCGGGGCGAACCGGTCGGTACTCTCCTCTCCCGTGCCGCAGCCTCTGCGCAACCGCACGCGTGGTCGGTGTCCCTCGTCGGCCGGACCGGGCAGCGTGCGGCGCTGCGGCAGTGGGTCGGCGACGCCTGCGCCGGGGAGCTCCGGGTCGTCGACATCTCGGGGCCGACCGGCATCGGCAAGTCCCGGCTGCTCGAGTGGGCGGCGGAGGAGATGCGCCGGCGGCGCGGGCTCGTGTGCGTCGGCCGCTGCGTGCCCGGGCTGTCGCACCCGTTGGGCCCGATCGTCGACGCGCTCGGCGCCCTCGGCGCCCGGCTGCCCGTGCCGGCGGGGCCCGCGCCGGGCGACCTGCTGCTGCCCGCGTCGGCGATCGACCAGCCCGGGCTCGGCGTCATCCGGTCGCTCGCCGACCTGCTGCTGCAGCAGGCGGCCACCCGTCCGGTGCTGCTCGCACTGGAGGACCTGCAGTGGGCGCAGGCCGGGACGCTGCACGGGTTCGAGCAGCTCGTCTACATGCTGGCGGCCGGGGGTGGGCACGGCCGGATCATGGTGGTCATGACGCACCGCCACGTCGAAGGCGACGACGGGGCGGCGGGCACTGTGGCGCGGCTGGTGCACGAGCCCGCGTTCCGGGACCTTCCGCTCGACCCGCTGTCCGAGGTCGAGGTGTACGAGCTGCTGCGCCGCCTGGCGCCGGACGCGTCCGATCCCCGGCTGGCGCGCGACGTCTACGACACCTCGCACGGCAATCCGCTCGTGGCGATCGTCGCCACCGACGAGGCGACCGCCACCGGCCGACGGCTCGACCGGCTCGGCCGCCGGCCGTCCGCCGAGTCGCCGGACGACGTGATCGCCCGGCGGTTCGCACGGCTCTCGACCGCCGCGGTCGGCGTCGCCCAGGCCCTGGCCGTCGGCGGGGGCGGACTGGCGCTCCGCGACCTCGTCGTGGTCGCCGAGCTGGCCGACGAGGACGTCCTCGCCGGGCTGGACGAGCTCGAGCGGGCCGGACTCGTCCACGTCGGCGGCACCCGGGCGGAGCTGGCCTATTCCGAGATCGTCGAGATGGCGCTCGGGGCTGCGAGCTCGCGCACCCGCTGGTCTCTGCACGGCCGGATGGCCGAGCTCGTCGCCATGCGGCCGGGCGACGACACCGACCTCGTCGAGCTGAGCCACCACCTCGAGCGGGCCGGACCGGCGCACACGCACCAGCTCGACGGCGTCGCCGCGGCCGCTGCGGACCAGGCGTTCGCCGCCGGGGCGTGGGGCCGTGGCGGCGCACCTCTACGAGATCGCGCTGGCGGCGGCGCCGGCGCCAGGGGAGGCGCCACCGGACGCCCGGGCGCTGGCGGCGCTGGAGGAGAAGGCCGGCATCGCCTGCTTCCGGGACTTCGACGGCGCCGGCTGCGCCGCGGCACCTGCGCCGGGCGGCGGACCTGGCCGGCGCCGCGGGCGACGCGGCCACCGCCGCCCGTGCCGACGCTCTGGCTGGTCCGCCGCAGCTTCACCGCCGGCACGGAGGCGATCGGGCGGTCCGTCGACGTCGGCCCGGTCGAGGCCCTACTCGTCCCGGGCGAGCCCGGCCGAGATCCGGGCGCAGGCCCACGGGTTGCTGGCGGAGGTGGCGTTCCAGGCCAACGACCTGCCCCGGGCGCACGACCACGCCGCCGAGGCATCGGCGCTGGCGGGGCTGGTCGGCGAGGACTTCGTGCTGTTCACCGTGGCGTTCGCCCGGGGCCTCACCCAGCTCGGCCTCCTGGAGGCCGAGGCGGCGGCGGCGAGCTTCGGCGAGGCGGACGCGCTGTGTCCGGCGCAGGGGCCGGACGTTCCAGGCCGCCGCTGGCGCCACCCGGTTGGCGGCGGCCGAGCTGGTGCGAGGCGACCTCGCCGCGGCGGAGGAGGCGGCGTCCTCCGGCGGCGACGATGCGCAGCGGGTCGGCGAACTGGGCCGACCACGCCCTCGCCCACACGATGTCCACGGTCGTGTCGGGGGTGACCGGCCGTTTCGACGATCAGGAGGATCACGCGGAGCTGTCCCGCATCAGCTGCGGGCGGTCGGGGACCACGTTCCCGCCGCTAGTGCTGCACCCGGCCATCGCCTGGGGCCGGGCCGCTCGGGGTGACGTCGACGGCGCCCACGCGGCGCTGGCCGAGCTCGACGCCGCCGGCGGCCGGGCGGCGCGCTACGCCGCGGCGGTCGACGTCATGGCGGACGTACCGGGAGGTGCGAGGTCGACCTCGACCGGTCACGAGTGGCGGGCCCATCCCGAGGAGCTGACCGCCTACGACGCGGGCGCGGACGCGGCCCAGCTCGAGCTGGCCATCCACGCCGGCGACGCGCGACCAGGTCGCCGCCGGCCTCCGACTGTTCGAGCGGCTGCACCGGCGGGGCATCCGCGTCGTGCTGGAGTGGCCGGTCCTCGTGTCCCGGCTGGTCGCCGAGGCCCACGCCTGCCTCGACCATGCGACCGAGGCCGGCGAGTGGGTTGCGCCTGGCCAGCGCGGAGGCGGACGCGGCCGGCGCCCGGCCCGAGTCGGCACGCGTCGACCTGGTCGAGGCGGGCAGGCCTGCTGCTCGCCGCAGGGGCACGACGAGCCCGTCCGGGCCGGCGTCGAGCTGATCGACCGGGCGACGGCGGCCTTCGACGCCCTGGGCATGCTGCCGTTCGCCCGGCGGGCCCAGCGGCTGTTCGATCGGCCGCCGGTGATCGACGCCGTCCGGGCGGCGGCTCCGGCCCCGGACGGTGCTGTTCACAGACATCGTCGACTCGACCGCCTGGAACGTGCGGCTCGGCGACGACCACTGGATGGTGCTGCTCGCCGAGCACAACCGGCTGGCGCGCTCCGAGGTCCGGCGGTGGCGGGGCGCCGTCGTGAAGACGACCGGCGACGGCATCTGCGCCTGGTTCGGGGACCCGACCGACGCGGTCGACTGCGCCGAGTCGCTCCAACGCTCGTTCGACGAGTTCACCCAGACCCACCCGGACACGCCGATCGCGCTGCGCTGCGGCCTGGCGGTGGGCGATGTGTACGACTTCGACGGCGACCTGGCGGGACTGGCGGTGACCGAGGCGGCCCGGATCTGCGCCGTGGCCACCGGCGGCCAGGTCGTCACCTCCGCGGCGGTGACGGACGTCGACCGCCGGGCCGAGCGCACCTACCACGAGCTCGGGCGCCACGTGCTGAAGGGCATCCCGGACGCGCAGCCCCTATTCGGGTCATCGTCGGACCGGACGAGACCACCGGGGTGGCATGACGTCCACCGGCATGAGGAGGCGGACAGGAGGGAGAGGGGGCCGATGGGATTCATGCCGTACCCCTGGGAGAAGGGTTTCTTCCCCACGGCCGTAGAGCACTGGTTCAACGAGGACCTCGCTGAGTGCAGACCTCAACGACACGCTGCAGCAGATCCTCGCGGGAAGGGTCCCGAGCGGCGGCTGCGGGCGATCTGGCGCTACGCCGACGTCTGCCGCAGGCTGCGCCTCGGCGAGGCCGGGAACCCGGGCCCAGATCCGGACGGTGACCGCCGAGAACTCGATCATCGAGTCGGCCCTGTTCGCCGACGGCAAGGTCACGGCCAACCCGGCGTGGCTTCGGCAGAAGGTGTGCCGAAGACTGGTTCGGCAGAGATGCAGAAGATCGGCAACACGTGGTACCGCCAGGACCCGGGCACGTGGGCGCCCGAAGTCGCTCGGGCACTGGAACGGCTACTTCGGCAACGTCGAGCTGATCGTCTGCGAGACGCTCCAACGGATGCTGGAGCTGTCGCTCGGGGTCGAGCACCTCGTGCTCGCCACACACCGACGCGGCGACGAGATCCACGACATCGAGGAACGTCTCCGGGACCACGCCACCGGGTCTGGCCGGTCTACATGTTCCTGAGCTGTCCCAACCCGTGGTTCGAGGGATGGGTGACGTGGCAGTGCCACGCCACCAACTCGCCCCTGCGGGGGCAGGTCACGGTGACGCTCTCGACGCCCGGCCACGCCCGGGCCGTCACGCCGTCCCCGATCGACGTCGAGAAGGACAAAGACACGCTGACGATCCCGGGCAAGGCCACGGCGCCCAACCCGTACTACCTGCACGGACGCGAGCCGGACGCCCAACCGCGGCTACAGGGGCGACTACATCACGATCACGAACGCCTTGGCGTTGAGCGCCGCCGGTGACGTGGTGCCACGACCTTCAGTCGCAAGCGGGACGCACCGACTGGCGACGGCGTCGTCAAGGGCGAGGCGCGCCCCACTATCACCAGGGCATGTGGCTGGTCACCCACGCCAACCACGACAGCACGATCGTGTGGAACAACTTCCCGGAGCCGACGTCGCCGACCTGGAACCAGCCGGATGTCGAGTCGTGGGACCTTCCGCCCTTCGCGGTGCACCGGTGCGCCGCTCAGGGAGCGCCGGGACCTGGGTGGGAATTCCGACCCGGCGACGCTGACCGGCCTGTACGACGTGGTCGTCGTGCAGCCGGCCTCGCGCGACGGCGGCGTGTGGTGAGTCGAGAGGAAGGAAGCGACATGGCGAGCAAGCAAGGGTCCGGTCAGGGCGACGGCGACACGGCGGAGCGGATCGCCGAGGTCAAGGGCGACGTCGAGCGCCTCTTCGGGAGGTACATCACGGCCGACCCGGAGGTCGGGGGCGAGGGCTTCGAGCTGGAAGCAGGGTTCGGGGACGGCGGATCCGTCACCGGATCCGCGGCGACGGGCCAGTTCACTTTCGTCCGGTGGCGGTGGCGGGGCCAGCACACCGGGAAGGTCGGCCGGTTCGACGGCGAGACGTTCGACAAGCGCAACCCGGACTTCTTGATGGCCCAGGGCACGGGCAACGCGGTCACCGTCGAGGGGCTCACCATCCTGGAGGAGCGGCCCGACGGCATCTACCCCCGCCGCTTCGTCGACTGGCTGAGCGTCTACTCGCAGCTGGGCATCGTCGCACCGGCCCGTCCGATCGGCCGGGCCAGCACGGAGCTGCGCGACCCTGCCAGACCCCAGCACCCTCAAGCCTCCCGTCGACCCCCGGGACGGACTGGACGACGGGAGGCCACCGGCCAAGACAGCGTCGTAAGCGTGACGACCTGACTCCGGGTCACCCAGTCCCGCCGCGTCGCCAGGTCACGCCCCGGCTGTGCCGCGGTCGGCGCCGCCGTCGGCGGGCGGCCCGCAGCCGGGGAACTGGCAGCGGATTCGTACCGCCGGGGCATTGAGCGCTGCCAGAACCGGTGCGCCGCGGTGCGGCCCGGAACTGACAGCGGATTCATACCGCCAGGGCACTGATGCGATGAAGGAGCGGGGCCTCCGCTCCCCGTGAGAACCCAGGTCGGGGAGACTTGGGGCTTCTCACAGCATGTTCCTCACGACGAGGGAGGCCCCTATGGGACGACAGTATGTCGGGATCGATCTGCATCGGCGCCGGTCGGTGATCGTGCGGATGACCCAGGCGGGTGAGGTGCTCGACACGGTTCGGATCGATAACGATCCGGTGGCGTTGTCGTTGGCGGTCGCCGAGGCGGGACCGGAACCTGAGGTGGTCCTGGAGGCGACCTACGGCTGGTATTGGGCCGCGGATCTGCTAGAAGCGAACGGTGCCCGGGTGCATCTGGCGCATCCGTTGGGGATGAAGGGCTTCGAGAACCGGCGGGTGAAGAACGACACCCGCGATGCCCGGGACTTGGCGGACGTGTTGCGCATGGGCCGGCTGCCCGAAGCGTGGATCGCCCCACCGGAGCTGCGGGAGTTGCGCGAGCTGGTCCGCTATCGCGCCAAGCTCGTCGCTTTACGCTCAGGGCTCAAGGCACAGGTGCACGCCACGATCGCCAAGCTTGGCGTCCCGGTCCGGGTCACCGATCTGTTCGGCGTGGCTGGCACCGCCATGCTCGATGACCTCGAGTTGCCCGGCGCGTATGCCCATCGGGTCGGGTCGC
This sequence comes from uncultured Acidimicrobiales bacterium, assembly GCA_963830865.1. Classification (GTDB taxonomy): domain Bacteria; phylum Actinomycetota; class Acidimicrobiia; order Acidimicrobiales; family VFJN01; genus ZC4RG19. The sequence goes on from CAWHNU010000011.1 coordinate 654,074, forward strand.
TGCGCCATCTGATCGCCGGGTACGACAGCGAAGTGACGAGGTTGTCGGAGATGATCGCCGGCGAGCTCGAGGGCCACACGGGCTACCAGGCGGTGCAGGCCATCTGCGGGGTCGGGCCGGTCCTGGCGGCGGTGTTCGTGGCCGAGATCGGCGACGTGACCAGGTTCCACGGTCCCCGCCAGCTGGCATCGTGGGCCGGGCTCACGCCCCGCCACCACGAGTCCGACACGACCGTGCACCGCGGGCACATCACCAAACAGGGTTCCCGGCTGGTGCGCTGGGCGGCGCTGGAAGCGGTTGCCCGCCAACGAGGCGGCACCTACCTCCAGGAGCACTACCGGGCCCTGACCGAGCGGCGTAACAGCAAGGGCATCGCCAAGGTCGCTATCGCCCGGCGGCTGTTGCATCTCGTGTACTACGGCCTGCGAGACGGCGAGATCCGCTGCCTCGCCGAGACCGCATGACCCGGTCCGGACGCAGCCAGAGCGCGAGCCCGCGCAGCGCTCTGATCCCCCACCCGGCGCGATCGCCCATCTGATTGAGCCCGCCTGGCTGCGGCCGCAACCGCTCCATGCCGAACCTCACGGCGAAGGGATGAGCAGGCACCCGGACCGGGACAGCCTCAAACACCTGATCGACACGGGTTCTGGAGACGGCCACCACGCGTCCACCCGACGCCCACATCGCCGATTCCGTCGCCGGCCTCAAGGTCGTTCGTCCTCGCTCCGCTGCGGGCGCTCCACCTTGACCCCGCCGACTCCACCGGCGCGCCCGCACCCAACCCCCCGGCCCTACGGGCCGGCGGAAACGGCCTCGACGTGGTCGACACAGCCCCTTGCCAAACCCCACTCCTTCAGGGATGAGCGCTGTCAGAACGGGTGCGCCCCTCGCCGGACCTACAGGCCCTGCCACGGGGGCTTGCCCCGCCACGTCTCCCGGTAGTGGTCGGCGAGCGCCAGGGCGGACGCCGCCGGCTCGTCGACCACGACCGTGACGTGGGGGTGGAGCTGGAGGGCGGACGCCGGGACCATCGCCGTCACGGGGCCCTCGACCATGCCGGACACCGCGTCCGCCTTCGCGTCGCCGAAGGCGACGAGGACGAGGTGCCGCGCCTCCAGGATGGTGCCGACCCCCTGGGTGACGACGTGGCGGGGGACCGCGTCGGGGTCCGGGAAGAAGCGGGCGTTGTCGGCCCGGGTGCGGGCGGTGAGCGTCTTGATCCGCGTCCGGGACGCCAGCGACGAGCCCGGCTCGTTGAAGGCGACGTGCCCGTCGCTGCCGATGCCCAGCAGCTGGAGGTCCACGCCGCCCGCCGCGGCGATGGCGGCCTCGTAGGCGGCGCACGCCGCCGGCAGGTCGGCCGCCGTCCCGTCGGGGCCTCGGATCGCTCCCGGGGCGACGTCGACGTGGCGCTCGAAACGATCCCCGACGAACCGGCGGTACGACTGCGGGTGGTCGGGTCCCAGGCCGACGTACTCGTCGAGCAGGAACCCGCGCACCCGGGCGAAGCTCAGCTCGCCCGCGGCGTGGCGGCGGGCCAGGTCGCGGTAGACGGCGAGCGGTGAGCTGCCCGTCGCCAGGCCCAGCACCGCGTCCGGCCGTGCCCGCACGAGCGCGGCGATCGCGCCGCCGACCAGGGCGCCGGCCTCGTCCGGGCAGCCGACGATCACGACCTCCACGACGCGGCCTCCTCGCGGCGGTCGTCGGCGACGCGGCCGGCGGCGACGGTGGCGACCAGCCCGCCGCCGGCGTCCACCAGCACGATGTCGGCGACCGCGCCCGGGGCGATCGTGCCCCGGTCCGTCCGGCCCAGCGTGGCCGCCGGGGCCGCGCTCGCCGCGGCCAGCGCGTCGGCCAGCGGGACGCCGGCGAAGGCGACCAGGTTGCGGACCGCCCGGTCGAGCGCCAGCGTGCTGCCGGCGAGCGTCCCGTCCGGCAGGCGGACGCCGTCGTCGCCGGCCTCGGCCCACTGCGACGCCAGGCGGACCGGCCCGCCCGGCGCGCCCAGCGCCGCCACCGCGTCGGTGACCAGCGTGAGCCGGTCGCCCAGGGCGCGGGCGGCGAGGGCGACCACCGCCGGGTCGACGTGGACGCCGTCGGCGATCACGCCGACCCGCACCCGCTCGTCGGTGAGCGCCACGCCGGGCAGCCCCGGCTCGCGGTGGCCGAGCGGGACCATGGCGTTGAACAGGTGGGTGACGTAGCGGACCCCGGCGTCGATCGCGGCCCGGGACTCCGCGGCGGTGGCCGACGAGTGGCCCGCGGCCACGACGATGCCCGCCTCGGCCAGGTCGCGCACCACGCCCAGCGCCCCCGGCAGCTCGGGAGCCAGCGTCACCAGGGCGACGCCGTCGGACCAGCCCTCGTCCGCGGGCAGCGCCGGGTCCGGCGGCACGAGCCGGTCGGCCGGGTGGGCGCCCCGGCGCTCGCGGGCGAGGAACGGCCCCTCCAGGTGGAGGCCCAGCGGCACGGCCCGCGGCCGGTCGTCCCCGGGCGGCGGTCCGCGCGCAGCGCCGCCAGCGCCCGGCGGCGCATCTCGGCCGGCCCGGTCACGATCGTCGGCAGCCACGCCGTCACGCCCCAACGCGGGAGCGCGGCCGCCACGTCCCACAGGCGCTCGGGCTCGCTCGACAGGTCGACCCCGACCGCCCCGTTGCACTGCAGGTCGACGAGCCCGGGGGCGACGAGCAGCCCGGTGGCGTCGAGCGCCGGCCCGGGCGGGCCCGGCGAGCCCGGCGGGTCGATGTGGGCGATGCGGCCGCCGGCGATCGCCACGTCGGCGCGGATCGGGCCCGCAGGCGTGAGCACCGTGCCGCCCGCGACCACGAGGTCGGGCGGCCCGGTCACCGGTGCACCCTTCGGGCGCACCGGTGACCGGATCGCCACTTCGTGGCGATAACACGACTGTGCTTATGGACCTCGCTTCGCTCGGTCATGCCGGGTCGACGACCGGGCGGAGGTCGCCGTCGCGGTGCCGGTTCCGAGCCAGCACCGCCGCGCCCAGGGCGCCCGCGGGCACGCCGGGCGGCACCAGCGCCACCCGGTCGGCCAGGTCGATGGCGGCGAGGACCGGCGAGCGGCCGGCCCGGCGCCGCAGCGCGGCCCGGACCGCGTCGAGCAGGCCGGCGCCGGCCTCGGCCACGCCGCCCCCCAGCACGACCACCTCGGGGTCGACCGTCTGCGCCAGGAGCGCGACCGCCCCGGCCAGGTGGCCGGCCACCTCGTCGAGTAGCGCCGTCGCCGCGGGGTCGCCGCTGCCGGCCGCCGCGAGCAGCGACGCGGCCGCGGTGACCTCGCCGTCGCCGGACGGCCAGCGGGCGGCGATGGCCGCGCCCGACGCCAGCGCCTCCAGGCAACCGCGTTGGCCGCACTCGCAGAGCGGTCCCTCCGGGTCGATCGGCAGGTGCCCGATCTCGCCCGCGGCGCCGTGGGCGCCGCGGCGGATCCGCCCGTCCAGCACGAAGCCGGCGGCCAGTCCCGTACCGACGCTCAGGTAGGCCAGGTCGCCCCGGCAGTCGAGGGCGACCGCGGCGCCGAGCGCCGCCAGGTTGACGTCGTTCTCGACCACGACGGGGGCCCCGGCGAGCTCGGCCAGGTGGTCGGCCAGCCCGACCGGGTCGGCGCCCAGCCCGAGGTTGACCGCGTGGCGCACGGTGCCCGCAGCCCGGTCGACCAGGCCGGGGACGCCGACGCCGACCGCCGCGAACCCCGCGGCACCCAGGCCGGCGGCCTCGGCCAGCTCGGCGAGCACCGCGCCGGTCGACGACAGCAGCCCGTCGCCCCCGCCCCCGGTCGGCCGGCGGACGGTGGCGAGCACGGTGCCGCTCCCCGCGTCGACGGCGACCGCCAGCGTCTTGGTGCCGCCGACGTCGAGGCCGGCGACGACGGGCGGGGTGGGCTCAGGCATCGCCGCGGCCCCTGTCGCCGGGCGCCCGCAGCGACAGGCCGGACTCGGCGTCGAACAGGTGGACGCTCCCCACGTCGACCGCCAGCTTCACCACGTCGCCGGGCGCCCACCCGGTGCGGGGACCGAGCCGGACCACGCCCCGGCCGCGCCGGTCCAGCACCTGGCGCCACGACGGGGACGCGTCGGGACCGGCCGCCGGCGGGGGATCGCTGAGCGCCACGTGCACCATCGTCTCCGCACCCAGCGACTCGACCAGGTCGACGGTCGCCTCGATCACCCGGTCGGCCGGGGCGCCCGGCTCGCTGGCCACGTCGCCGAACGACTCGGGCCGGATGCCGACCGCCACCGGCCCGCCGGCGCGGTCGGGCAGGCCCGGGTGGGCCGCCACCGTCGCGGCGTCCAGCGCCAGGCGGTGGGGGCCGATCCGCAGCGCCCACCCGCCGCCTGCGGCCTCGACCGTGCCGGGCAGCAGGTTCATCGCCGGCGAGCCGATGAACGTGGCGACGAACTGGTTGACCGGCTCGTCGTAGAGCCGCTGGGGCGTGTCGACCTGCTGCAGCCGCCCGTCCCGCAGCACGGCCACCCGGGTGCCCATCGTCATGGCCTCGGTCTGGTCGTGGGTGACGTAGACGGTGGTGACCGCCAGCTCGCGCTGGAGCCGGGCGATCTCGGCCCGCATCTCGACCCGCAGCTTGGCGTCGAGGTTCGACAGCGGCTCGTCCATGAGGAACGCCCGGGGGTGGCGGATGATCGCCCGGCCCATCGCCACCCGCTGGCGCTGGCCGCCCGAGAGCTGCGCCGGCCGCCGGTCGAGCACCTCGGTCAGCTGCAGGACCTCCGCCACCTCCTCGACCCGCCGGGCGGCCTCGTCCCGGGGCGTCCGGGCCAGCTTGAGCGGGTAGCCGATGTTCCGGCGCACGCTCATGTGCGGGTAGAGGGCGTAGCTCTGGAACACCATGGCGATGTCCCGATCCTTCGGCTGGGCGCGGGTGACATCGCGGCCGCCGATGGCGATCGTCCCCGCCGTGACCTCCTCCAGGCCGGCGATCATGCGCAGCAGCGTCGACTTGCCACACCCGGACGGCCCGACGAGCACCAGCAGCTCGCCGTCGGCGACGTCGAGGTCGACGGTGTCGACGGCCGGCGTCCGCCCGTCGTAGGACTTGGTGACGCCGCGGACGGCGATGTCAGCCACGGGGGTTCCTTCCGAGGAGCAGGCGGGCGGCGGCCTCGCCGCAGGCGGGCGACGCGCCGAAGGTGGTGATGCGGGCGGCCGCGGGCGGGAGCGTGTGGCCGCCGGGCCAGCCGGTGTCGACCAGCACGGCGTCGGGGCGGGCGGTGAGCAACGTGCGCAGGGCCGCGGCCTGGGCCGGGCGCCGGGCCGCGTCGCGGGCGACGACGACGAGCGGGCGGCCGCGGGCGGCGAGCAGGGCGGCGGCCAGCGCCCGGTCGTCGCCCTCGGGCACGCAGGCGAGCGTGGCGCCGGGATCGTGGCGGCAGAGCGCGGCGGCCACGCCCGCCGGCACGGGCCCGGCCGCGATGGTGTCCGGGCGTTGCAGCTCGACCACCACCGCCCCCGTCATGGCGGCGGGCACGGCGCCGTCGACCCGCAGGGCGCGGCGGGCGGCCGCGGCCCCGAGGGCGGCGAGGTCGCCGGCCGCGGCGCCGGGCGGGGTGGGGAGCCACGCCCGCAGCCCGGCCACCCGCGTGGCGGCGTCGTGCACCCGGTCCGCCGGCAGCTCGCCGGCGTCGACCGCGGCGGTGACGGCGTCGACGCATGCGGCGACCAGGGCGTCGTCGTTGTCCGGCCCGAGGCAGCACAGGTCGGCGCCGGCCGCCAGCGCCCGGACCACCGCGTCCGGGATCCCGGCCGGGCCGCCGATGCCGCCCATGTCGAGCGCGTCGGTCACGATCAGGCCCGCGAACCCCAGCTCGGCCCGCAGCAGGCCGGTGAGGACGCGTCGGCTCACCGATGCCGGCCGCTCGCGGTCGAGCGCCGGCACCAGCAGGTGGCCGGGCATGACCGCGGCAACGCCGGCGGCGATCGCGGCCCGGAACGGCGCCAGCTCCCGGTCGTACAGCACCGCGAGCGGCGCGGTCACCGTGGGCAGGGCCACGTGCGAGTCGACCGCCACCGCCCCGTGGCCGGGGAAGTGCTTGGCGCAGGCGGCGACGCCCGCGGCCTGGAGCCCGATCACGAAGGAGGCCGTGTGCCTGGCCACCAGGTCGGGCTCGGCGCCGAACGAGCGCACGCCGATGATCGGGTTGGTCGGGTCGCTGTTGATGTCGGCGCACGGCGCCAGGTCGAGGGTCACGCCCAGCGATCGCAGCCGGGCGCCCAGGGCGCCGGCCACCGCCGCCGTCAGCTCGACGTCGTCGGCCGCGCCGAGCGCGGCGTTGCCCGGCAGCGGGCTGCCGGCACCGGCGTCCAGGCGGGTGACGTCGCCGCCCTCCTCGTCGAGCGCCAGGACCGCCGGCGCCACGGCCTCGGCCACCGCCGCCACGTCGGCGTCGCGGTTCGACCCGTACAGGCACACGCCGCCCAGCCCGCCGGCGGCGCGGCGCACCAGCCAGTCCGGGACCGCCTCGCCCGGGAACGACGCCAGCAGCGTCCCCGCCGCGGCCTGGCGCAGGGTCCGTGCGGTCATCCCTTCACCGCCCCGGCGGTCAGGCCCGACGCCACCCGGCGGTGGACCAGCAGGAAGAACACGATCACCGGCAGCGTGATCAGCACCGAGCCGGCCATCACGCCGCCCCAGTCGGTCCCCCGGGCGCCGAAGTTGAAGGCCTGGAGCCACACCGGCAGTGTCTCGCGCTCGGGCCGGTCCATGATCACCAGGGCGAAGGTGAACTCGTTCCAGGCCTGGATGAAGGCGAAGATGCCGGTGGCCACCAGCCCCGGCGCCACCAGCGGCAGCGTGACCGTGAAGAACGCCCGCATCTTGCTGGAGCCGTCGACCATCGCGGCCTCCTCCAGCTCGCGGGGCACCCCGCCCACGAAGCCCCGCAGCGTCCACACGGTGAACGGCAGCACGAAGGCCACGTACGTGATGGTCAGGCCGACGATCGAGTTGCGCAGGTCCCAGCCCTCCAGCACGCGGACCACCGAGATCATCAGCGCCTCGGCCGGGACCATCTGCACCAGCAGCACGACCACGAGGAACATCACCCGGCCCCGGAACCGGAAGCGCGACACGGCCAGGGCGGCGAGGAACGCCGTGAACAGCGCGAACACGACGGTCAGCGTCGTGACCTGCAGGCTGTTGGCGAACGACGACCAGAAGTGGTCCCGCTCGAACACCGACCGGTAGTTCTCCAACGTCGCCGATCGGGAGGAACCGGGGCGCCGTGCGGATCTGGCTGTTGGGCCGGAACGACGTCACGAACATCCAGTAGACGGGGAAGGCGACCACCGCCATCACGGCCAGGGCGAGCACGTTCCACGGCCAGCGGCGGCGCATCACACCTCCTCCTGGCGGAACATCTGGCGCAGGTGGATCAGCGTGGCGAGCAGCGTGATGCCGACCATGACCAGCGCCACGGCCGCGCCCCGCCCGAAGTCGTTCCCCGCGGAGGTGCGGTAGGCGTAGACGCCGAGCGTGTTGGTCTCGCGGTTGATGCCGCCGGCCTGCTGGAGCACGTAGACCTGGGTGAACACCCGCAGGTCCCACAGGGTGCTGAGCGCCGCCAGCACCACGAAGATCGGCTTGAGCGCGGGCCACGTCACGTCCCGGAAGCGCTGCCACGGGCCGGCGCCGTCGATGGCGGCCGCCTCCATGACCTCGCCGGGGATCTGGGTCATGCCGGCGTACAGCAGGAACGCCACGAAGGGCACGCCCATCCACACGACGATCAGCGTGGCCACGAAGTAGAACGACAGCGGGCTGCTGAGCCACGAGTGGCCCTCGAAGTCGCCGCCCAGCCGGGTGAGCAGCCAGTTCACCACCCCGTAGCGGGGGTCGAAGATCCACTGCCACACGATGGTGGCGGTCAGCGCCGGGGTGGCCCAGGCGAACAGCAGCGCCACCGACAGGGCGGCGCGCATCACGGTCCCCAGCCGGGCGAGGAGCAGCGCCACCAGCGTCCCCAGCACGAGCGTCAGAGCGACGCTCACGGCGCAGAACACGAGCGAGCGCCGCAGGACGTCCCAGAAGTAGGAGTCGCCGAAGATCGACGCGAAGTTGTCGCCGCCGACATAGGGGGCGGGGGCGCCGAACTGCTGGCGCATGCCGAACTCCTGGGTCGACATGACGACCAGGCGCACCAGCGGGTAGCCCAGGCCGGCACCCAGCGCCACCAGCGCCGGCACCAGCAGGGCGTAGGGCAGGAGCCCCGCCCGCCTGTGGCGGGGCAGGCGGGCGGGGCGGTCGGGCCGCCGCCCGTCCGGGAGGGAGGGCGGGGCGCCGGTTCCCTCCTCGGACAGGACGGCGGTCATGGTTTCGTCAGGGTGTCAGACCGTCAGGGTGTCGGTCAGCCGTTGAGGATCTCGACGATGGCATCGTCGGCCCTCGTCGCCTCGGTCTGCACGTCGGCCCCGGCGGCGATGGCGGCGCCCATGTCGTGCAGGATCGTGCCCGACTCGACCTCCGCCCAGAATTCGCTCGACGGGACGAACCGGGTGACCTCGGCCGCCTGGGCCTGGGCCTGGGCGGCCTCGTCGCCCTGGACCTCGCTCAGCAGCGACTTGCGCACGGGGATCAGGCCGTTCTCGGCGAACATCGTCTGGTACGGGTCGTCGGTGAGCACCTTCAGGAACGCCAGCGCCAGGCCGGGGTTGTCGCTCTCGGCCGAGATCCCGAGGTTCGACCCGCCGAGGAACGACGGGGCCACGTCGCCGTCGCTGCCGGGCAGCGGGAAGGCACCGAGCACGGCGTCGTACTTGCCGGGGCAGCCGTCCTCGCCGGTGATCTGGCCGGTCTTCCAGCCCGGGCCCATCAGCATGCCGACCTCGCCGTTGCAGAAGTCGAGGTAGTCCTCGGCGTCGTCGGTGTCGGCGGGGGCCGCGTTGGCGTTCAGCATGATGTCCTGGACGGTCTCGAGCCCGGCGACCGACTCGGGCGAGTCCAGCTCACCGACCCACTCGCCGTCCTCGTTGACCGCGATGTCGCCACCGGCGTCCCAGATGAACGACAGCGTGGCCTGCCAGTTGCGGCCGGGGAAGTAGATGCCCGAGAAGTTGGGGACGTCCGCGTTGTCGGCCTTCAGCTTCTTGCCGGCGGCCACGAACTCCTCCATCGTCGTCGGGATGGACAGGCCCGACTTCTCGAACAGGTCCTTCCTGTAGACCACGATGCGGGCGCCGCCGTAGTACGGCACGCCGTAGAAGCTGCCCTCGTACGTGCCGGCCTCGACCAGGCTCTCGACCAGGTCGTCGCCGCCGAGGTCGCCCTGGGCGTCGCTGAGGTCCACCAGGGCGCCGGCGGCCTCGAACGCCTGCGCCTGGGTGTTGCCCATCTCGACGATGTCGGGGCTGTCGTCGGTGGGGAGCACGTTGGTGAGCCGGTCGACGATGCCGTCCCACTCCTGGCGCTCGACCTCGACCGTGACGTTCGGGTACTGCTCGGCGAACGTCTCCTTGGCGGCGTCGATCATCTCGTCGGGCGTGTCGGGCCCGTTCAGCCACACCCGGAGCGTGGCCTCGGTGTCGGCGGACGGCGCTTCGAGCGAGGCGCCGCCGGCCTCCGAGTCCGAGCTGGCCCCGTCGTCGTCATCGGAGCCGCAGGCGGCCAGTGCAAGCACAGCCGCAAGCGATATCGCTGCGACCTTCTTCGTCTTCACGTCGTCCTCCCAAATGTCGGGCGGCGAGCCCCCCTCGGGATCGTCGCGTGTCTCATGCGACGCCCAGCTCTCGGTCGAGAACGAGCATCGCGGCGCCGAGGAGGACGTGGTCCTCCCCGAGCGAGCTGAACCGGATGTCGGCGTGGTCGCCGACGGCCGGCATCGTGCGGGCCCGGACCGCGGCGAGCGCCGCGGCCCGGAAGGTCTCGTCGAGCACGTCGAGCGGTCCCGACAGGACGACCTCGCGCAGGTTGAGCGTGCTGATCACCGGCGCCAGCGCCTCGCCCAGGCGGGTGCCGGCCTCGATGCGGGCGGCGTGGGACGCATCCGGGTCCAGCCCGGCGAGGCGGCGCCGGAGGCGGGGCGCGGCGATGGTGGCCTCCAGGCACCCCCGGCGCCCGCAGGCGCACGGCGGCCCGTCGGGATCGACGACGACGTGGCCGATCTCGCCGGCCGCGAACCGGTCGCCCACGACCAGCCGGCCGTCGAGCACGAGCCCGGCGCCGACGCCGTGGGCGACCTTGACGCACAGCAGGCTGCGGTCCGCCGTCCCGGCCAGCCCCAGCTCGCCGAGGGCGAGGGCGTTGGCGTCGTTGGCCACGTGCACGGGGATCGGGCCGGCCAGGTGGGCGGCGAGCGAGGCCGCCAGGTCGAGGTCGTGCCAGCCCAGGTTGGGGGCCTCCAGCACGGTCCCGGCGGGACCGACCACGCCGGGGCTGCCGACGCCCACGCCGAGCAGCGGCCGCTCGGTCGCGTCCGCCAGCTCGGCCGCGAGCGAGCACGCCAGGTCGAGGGCGGCGGCGCCGGTCCGCCCGTCCCGCTCGGCGGTCCGGCGGGCCCGGACCTTGCCGGCCAGGTCGACGAGGGCCGCCCGGAACCGCTCCTCGTCGCTGAGGTCGAGGGTGAGCGTGTACCGGGCGTCGGGGACGACGCCCAGGAGGGTCGCCGGCTTTCCCACCCGCTGCCCGACCCGGGTGCCCAGCTCCTCGACGAGCCCCTCGGCCAGCAGCTCGGCGGCCAGGTCGCTGGTGGTCACCCGGGTGAGGTGGGTCTCGCGGGCGAGGTCGGCCCGGCTCAACGGCCCGTCCCGGAAGATCGTGCGCAGGACCAACGCCCGGTTGTGCCGCCGGGCGTCGCCCGGCCCGGCCTTCCGGCGCGCCCGCCCCCGGGCGAACGGCTCGTGCGGCGACGTGTCGCTGGTCACATTTGTTTGTCTAACTTACAAACGAACTGTCGTCAAGCTGGTCGTCGCCGGCCGGTGCGGGGACGTGGCTAGCGCCGCGAGTCCCGCGCCGCGGCCAGCAGGCCCGCGAGCGCCAGGCAGGCTCCGAGCGTCCGGGCCGGGCTCGACGAGCCGCCCGGGCCGCCGGCCCCGCGCACCGCGCCCGACGCGCCGACGGACAGGATCGCCCCGCTCGACCCGATGGACAGGATCGACCCGCTCGACGCGATCGACAGGATCGACCCGCTCGACGCGATCGAGGCCAGCGAGCCGGACGACAGCGCCGAGCCGGCCGACAGCACGGAGCCCACGGAGCCCGCCGACAGCGCCGAGCCCAGCGAGCGCCACGAGAGCACCGACCACGCGGATGCGGACGACAGCAGCGACCGGGCCACGCCGTGACCGTACCAACCCGCCGCGTCATCCGGCCCCGGCCGGCGCCGGCAGCGGCACGTCAGCGGCGACGCAACTCGTACGCGGGGTTGAGGATGGCGAGCCGGCCGCTGCGCTCGCCGACGGTGCCGGCGACCCGCATCCGCACGCCGACGTCGATCCCGGCGACCTGGCGGCGGCCGAGGAAGATGATCGACAGCGCGCCCGTGCCGTCGGTCAGGACGCACTCCAGGGCGCTGACGTCGCCCAGCTGGCGCACCTCGAGGGAGCGGACGCGACCCTCGACCACGACCGTGTCGCGCCAGCGCACCGCGGCCATCGGCCAGACGCCGTCACCGTCGCCGCTCGTCCGGCGCCCCGCGGCGGCGGGGTCGGGGTCGGGGGCGTCGCCCGGGCGGGACCCGTCCCGCGCCACCACGAGGGGAAGCTCGACCGGGATCACCTGGTCGGGCCGCTGCGGGCGCCGGCGGGCGAAGTGGAACGGGACGAGCGTCACGCTGGCATGCGCCAGCTGGGAGACGTCGCGGACGATCGCGTCGGCCGTCTGGTCGTGCAGGATCCGGTGCCACACGCCGCGGTACTTGCGCTCGGGGAGCAGCACCGACACCTCGGTGTCGCCGCCGGCCACCTCCCGGGCGACGGTCTCGACCGCGGCGCGGGTGATGCGCCGGTCCGGGCAGTCCACGATCTCCAGCGGGACCCGTTCCAGGCCCGGGGCGGTCCACGCCGCGGTGAGCTCGTGGGCCTGGTGGGGATCGGCGGCGAAGTGGACGGCCCGCAGCTCGTCGGGCGTGAGGTTGCGGGCGTACTGGATGGCGCGGGCCACGGCCACGTCGAGGCGGTCGACGAAGAGCAGCACGACGTGGCGCCGGAGGATCGGCGCGGCGACCGCCTCGGCGATGTCGGCCTCCAGCTCCTCGGCCTCGGCCGCGTACTGGCCGGCGAGGCGCACGAGGAACGCGACCATCAGCGGCACGAGCAGGATGATCAGCCAGGCCCCGTGGGCGAACTTGGTGACGGCGATGATGAGGTCGACCACGAGCGACAGCACCGCGCCGATGCCGTTGATGACGATGCCCCGCCGCCAGCCCGGCTCGCGGTGGGTGAGGTGGTGGCGGGCCATCCCCGCCTGCGAGAGCGTGAACGACGTGAACACGCCGATCGCGTAGAGCGGGATCAGCCGGTCGACCTTGGCGCCCGTGGCGACGACCAGCACGATCGCGGTGGTGGCCAGGAACACGATGCCGGTGGAGAACACCAGCCGGTGCCCGCGCTTGGTGAGCTGGCGGGGCATGAAGTTGTCGCCGGCGTGGAACGATGCGAGGCGGGGGAAGTCGGCGAAGCTGGTGTTCGCCGCGAGCACGAGGATGAGCATCGTGCCCGCCTGGAGGGCGAAGAACAGGATGCGGCCGGCGCCCCCGCCGTACACCAGGTCCCCGATCTGGGCGATCACCGTCGGCGTGCCCTCGGCGAACGGCGCGACGTGCATGTGGGCGGCGAGCACCGACAGACCGAGGAACATGACGCCGAGCAGGCTGCCCATGATCACGAGCGTCTGGCGGGCGTTGCGCCACGCCGGCTGGCGGAACGCCGGCACGCCGTTCGAGATCGCCTCGACGCCGGTCACCGCGGCGCCGCCCGAGGCGAACGCGTGCAGCACCACGTAGAGCGAGGCGCCCATGAGCAGGCCGCCGCTGGCGCCGCCGAACGGGAGGACCCCGGCCTGGCTGTGGTCGGCCGTGGGCAGCGTGCCGGCGAGCCATCCGGGTCAGGCCCAGGGCGAGCAGCACCACCATGTTGGCGATGAAGAAGTAGGTCGGCACCGCGAAGATCCGCCCGGACTCGCGCACGCCCCGCAGGTTGCCGAACGCGATGAGCACCACGAACCCGACCGAGATCGGCACCGCCTCGCCGGCCAGCGCCGGCACCGCCGAGATCAGCGCCGCGGTGCCGGCGGCCACCGACACCGCCACGGTGAGCACGTAGTCGGTGAGCAGCGCCACCCCGGCGACCTGGGCGGGCAGCAGCCCGAAGTTGTCCCGGGTCACCATGTAGGCGCCCCCGGCCGTCGGGTAGGCCTTGATCGTCTCCCGGTAGGACAGGATCAGGAAGGCGAGCACGACCAGCATGGCGACGGTGATGGGCACCACCAGGGCGAACGCCGCGAGACCCACGGCCGGCACCAGGACCCGCAGGATCTCCTCGGTGGCGTACGCCGACGACGACAGGTTGTCGGAGGCGAACACGGCGAGCGCGGTCGGCTTCCCCAGCCGCTCGTCCTCGAGCTGGTCGGTGTGCAGCGGCGGACCGAGCAGCCGCCGCTTCACCCGGTAGCCGAGCCCGTCGGGCGGCAGCGGCACCTCGACGCGGTGACGCGGCGGCGCCGGACGCGCCGGCCGGCTCGGCCGGCTCCTCGGTTGGCTGCGGGGTGACGATCGTGGCCATGCCCGTCCTCGCTCGCGGGGTCAGCCTCAGCACACCCCACGGGCGGCCGCCCGCCCCGCTAAGAACCCGCGCCCCCGCGTCGAGATCGCGTCAACATCACAGCGTTTTCGTCCCCGGAATCGGTCGCCAGGGCGACCGATTCCGCGTACAAAACGCGGATCGCGTGGGCGCTACGAGCCGCCCTCGCCGGACATGCCGTCGTCCTCGTCGTCGTCGCCTTCGAGCAGCTCGTCGCCGACGTCGAGGCCGGTCAGCGACCCGCCGGTGCGGGCCTCGGCGTAGTCGGCGCCCAGCCGCAGCGCCATGCCGACACCGGCCACGAGCGCGGCGTAGATCAGCAGCGCCAGGCTGTTGACGACGAGGTCGATGCGGTCGGTGAAGTCGGGATCGGAGGGTGCGCCGCCGCCGATGGAGATGCTCGCGGCGTCGCCGATCTCGCCCTGCGTGCGGACGGTCAGCCAGGCCCAGCCCAACGCCGCGATGGCACCGATCACGATCCCTACGGTGCCGGCGAGCCGGGCGAACGCCGTCGTGCGGGCGATCGCGGCGCGGTTGAGCCCGGCGACGTCCGCTTCCGTGACGAGGTCGGGTCCCGGGGTATCTGTCGTGCTCACCGGGTGAGCTTCGCACGCACCGGTCAGAGAAAGCGCGCGGCGTAGGGCGCGTAGCGGGCCCGGAGGTCGGCGAGGTCGAGGCCGACGTCCTCGGCCCGGTAGTCGATCCGGCCGAGTCGGCCCCGTCGGTGGCCGGCGAGGTAGGCGGCCATGGCCGCCTCGACCTCGGGCGTGACGGGCTCGCCCGCGAGGGCGAGGACCCGGCGGGCCGTCGCCAGGTTGTCGGCCATGAAGTCGTCGAAGCGGACGTCGAGCGAGCGGTCGGCGGTCAGGGTCTCGCGGTCGCGGACACAGGCGGCCAGCATCCGCTCCACGCGGTCGGCCCACCAGCGGCCGATCCGCACCGGGTCGACCGGCGACGCGTGCATGCGGGCGGTGTACGCCACCATCGTCGCCAGCGAGACCACCACCTCGGCCGGGTCGCGGTGGGTGACCACGACCGTCGCCCCCGGGAACACCTCGGCGAGCACCGGGAGCTGTTCCAGGTGCTGGGGCGACTTCAGCAGCCAGCGGCCGCCGCCCCGCACGTGGAGCAGCGCCTGGAGCAGGGTGCGCAGGTAGCGGTAGTGGGGCGTCTGGTCGTGCGCCCGGTAGTAGTCCGCCCACGCCGGGACCGACGCCAGCGTCTCGAAGAACATCGTCGAGAAGTCGATGGCGAGGAGCTGGATCTCCTCGTGGACGTGGTCGGTGGTCATCTCGTGCATCAGGGGGAACAGCGGCATGGCCTCGTTCATGAACCACACCGCCGCGTCCGTCCGGGCCCGCCGGGGGTCGGGCTCGACGCCGGTCTCGGACGCCAGCGGGAAGGGTTCGAGGCTCTCCCAGTAGGGGAGCGTCCGCAGCGTGCCGCCCGCCGCCAGGAGCTGGTGGAGGTGGGTCGTGCCCGTGCGGGGCAGCCCGGCGATCACGATCGGCGGCGCCAGCTCGACGTCGAGGACCCCGGGCTCGCGGGCCAGGAGGTCGACCAGGAGCAGGCGGTTCTTGAGCAGCTGGAGGATCTGGCTGTGGAAGCTCAGCCGGCCGGCGTCGGTCAGCCCCGGGGCCTCGCGCAGGGCGGCGAGGAGGACGTCGAGCCGCTCCTCGTACTCGCGGTCGCCGAAGTCGTCGAGCCCGGTCTCGGCGCGGGCCTGGCGCCGCAGCCCCTCGGCGTCGAGCGGGCAGGCGGCTCCCATCTCGGCCATCGCCCGGAGGATCTCGCCGACCTCCGGGGTGAACCGGGGGTCGGCCAGGTCGTCGATGCGGGTGCCCGTCGCCATCGCCCAGACAATACATTACGATCCGCTACGGAATGTTGGCCGAACCTGTGGGACGCCCCCGCGACCAGCGCATCGACGCCGCCGTACTCCGGGCCACCGTCGACCTGCTGGAGGAGGTCGGCTATGCCCGCCTGTCCATCGCCGCGGTGGCGGCCCGGGCCGGGACCACGAAGCCGGCGGTCTACCGGCGGTGGCCGTCCAAGGCCCGGCTCGTGCACGAGGCCGCGTTCCCGACCGAGGCTGCGACGCTCGTCCCCGAGACCGACGACCTGGGGGCCGACCTGGCGGCGATGGTGCGCGGCGCGGTCGAGCTGTTCGCGCGGCCGGCGGTGCGGGCCGCGCTCCCCGGCCTGCTCGCCGAGCTCGCCGCCGACCCCGAGCTGCATGCCCGGCTGGTGGCCCGGCTGTCCGACCAGGTCTGGGGCGCGATGCGCCGCCGGGTCGCCGCGGCGACCGCCCGGGGAGCGCTCCGCCCCGGCGTCGACGCGTCCGCGGTGCTGGAGCTGGTGGCGGGCGCCGCGTTGGTCGCGCTCCTGGTCCGTCCGCCTGGCGAGCTGGGCGAGCGCTGGGTGCGCGCCACCGTCGACATCCTCATGAAAGGCATCGCCGCATGACCACGCCCGGACGATCCACGACCGCCGCCTGGCACGAGCTGTGCGAGGGCCTGCGCGCCCTCGACGACGCGTTCCTGGCCGGGCCCCGGGCGGTCGGCAGCGACCGGGCCGTGGCCGAGGGCTACCGCGCCGCGCTCACCGCGCTCGGCATCGCCGCCGACCTCTACCTGTTCGCGGACCCCGCCCGGCCGATGTTCGTCGACGTCGCCACGCCGCTGCGTCGCGACCGGCGCTGGGGCGGCGACAACACCGACTGCTGGTACAGCTTCACGCCGATCGATCCCCGCCGCAGCTACCGGATCCGCGGGCAGCGGGGCGACAGCGCCTACTTCTGCTTCACCGTCTACAACGAGCCGAGCCCGGGCGCGTGGGCCGACCGCATCGTCGTCAACCTCAACGACACCGACCTGGCGCCCGACGCCGACGGCCGGTTCGAGTTCGTGATCGGCCCGAGCCGGCCCGAGGGCTACGACGGCCGGTTCGTGCCGCTGGACGACGACGCCGCCATCGCGTTCACCCGCGACTACCAGGTCGATCCGCGGGTCGGCCGGCGGGTCGCGTGGGAGATCGAGGCGCTGGATCCCCCCGGGCCGCTCGACCGCAGCGACGAGCGGACGGCCGCCGGGCTGCGGGCGGCGCTGCGTTGGGTGCAGATGCTGTTCGGCATCGTCCCGCTGGCGCTGGCCCCGACCGACCCGCAGACGACGCTCGGGCACAACACCCCGGTCGTGGCCAACGAGTTCGCCGAGCCCTACCGCATCGTGGACGCCACCTACGGGTGGTCGGCGCGCGACGCCACCTACGCGTTCGCGACGTTCGTCCTCGGACCGGACGAGGCGCTCGTGATCACCCACCGGCCGCCCGCGTGCCGGTTCTGGAACTTCGTCGTCTGGAATCCGTTCATGGCCACCGAGTCGCCGCTCGACGCCGCGACCTCGATCAACCTGGGTCGGGCGGCGCCCAACGCCGACGGGACGGTCACGATCGTCGTGGGCCACGAGCCGCCGGCGCACCCCAACGCGGTCGAGACGGGCGGGCGCACCGAGGGGGCGCTCGCGTTCCGCTGGTTCCTGGCCGACGAGGTCCCGGCCCGGCCGACGCTGGCGGTCGTCCGGGCGACCGACGCCCCGACCGCGCCGTCCTGACCGCGGAGCCGTCGGCGGTCACGCGGGCCCTCCGGCTCATCGCACCGGATGCTGACCCCCGCCGCGGCCGGCGACGACGAGGCCGGTCTCGTAGGCGGCGGCCACCGCCTGGGCACGGTCGCGCAGGTCGAGCTTGGTCAGCACGTGGCTCACATGCGTCTTGACGGTCTGCTCGCCGATCGTGAGGCGGGCGGCGATCTCGGCGTTGGCCAGGCCCTCGGCGATCAGCTGGAGGACCTCGGTCTCGCGGGCCGTGAGGGCGTCGAGCGACGCGAGACGGTCGGGGGCCGGCGGCCGGCGGCGGGCGAACTCGGCGATCAGCCGCCGGGTGATGGCGGGGGCGATCAGCGCGTCGCCGGCGGCGACGATCCGGACCGCGTCGAACAGCTTCTCGGCGGTGACGTCCTTGAGCAGGAACCCGCTGGCGCCGGCGTCGAGGGCGTCGTAGACGTGCTCGTCGAGGTCGAACGTGGTGAGCATCAGGATGCGGGGCCGGCTGTCGGGCGACGCCGCCACGATGCGCCGGGTGGCCTCGATGCCGTCGAGGTGCGGCATGCGCACGTCCATGACGACGACATCGGGGTCGTGCTCGGCGCACAGCCGCACCGCCGCCAGGCCGTCGGGGGCGAGCCCGACGACCCGGAAGTCGGCCTGCGTCCCGAGGATCGAGCCGAACGCCGTGCGCACGACGTCCTGGTCGTCGGCGACCACGATGCGGATCGGGGCGGGCTCCGTGCCGGTCACGGGGCGGACGCCCCGGGGAGCACGGCGGCGACGGCGAAGCCCCCGCCCGCCAGGGGGCCGGCGGTGATCGTGCCGCCGAGCATGCCGGCGCGCTCCCGCATGCCGTCGAGCCCGTGGCCGCCGGCGTCGGGGGCGGACGGGCGGCCCAGGCCGCTGTCGCGCACCCGTACGTGCAGCGCCTCGGGCCGGTAGTCGAGCTCGACGTCGACCGCGGCGCCCGGCGCGTGGCGCCGGGCGTTGGTGAGCGCCTCCTGGACGATGCGGTACGCGGTCAGCTCGACGCCGGGATCGAGCGCCACGACCGGCCCGTGCACGATCAGCCGGAGCGTCGCGCCCGTGACGGTGCGGGCCTCGTCCACCAGGGCGTCGAGCTGTTGCAGCCCGGGCTGGGGCTGGCGGCGGGCGCCGCGGCCGGGCTGTCCTCCCGCAGCACACCGAGCAGCCGCCGCATCTCGGTCAACGCGGCGCGGGCCGTGTCGCCGATCTCGGTCAGGCGCCGCTGGCCGTCGGGCGCCAGACCGGGGACGAGCAGCCGGGCGGCCTCGGCCTGGACGGCGATCATCGAGATGTGGTGCGCGACGACGTCGTGCAGCTCGCGGGCGATCCGGGCCCGCTCCTCCAGGGTCACGTGCTCCAGCAGCGTCCGCTCGGCGTCGTGGGCGGTGGCGGTGAGCCGCGCGGTGCGCTCGCGCCACCGCAGGGCGGCGCTGAGCCCGGCCGCGGCGGTGGCGGCGACCGCCGCCGCCACGGTCGACGCGGGCCGGCCGATCTCGGACGCGGTGACGGCGAGGAGCGCGTACACGGCGACGACCGCGCCCGCCAGCCGGTCGGGGAGCGCCCGCACCAGGAAGAATCCCGTGACCCCCGCCGCCGCGGCCACCACCCACGGGAGCGGCACGTCGTAGGCCACGATCAGCACCGACGCGCCCGCGGTCACCGCCGCGGCCAGCGCCGGGCGGTCGCGGGCGGCCGCCGCGGGGACCACCGCGGCCACGGTGAGCGCGACCACGAGCAGCGCACTCGAGCCGCGCGGCAGCTCCTGGCCCGTGACCTCGGCGACCGCGATCGCTGCCGCCACCACCGCCACCACCGCGATCACCGCCGGCGACGGCCGGGGTGCCGCGGGCGCCCGCGGCCCGACCGCCCCCGGGTCGTGGCGGCGAGCGGCCTGGACCATGGGCCAATTGTGTTCCCTGGGGCGCGCCCTGGCATCCCTCTTGCGGGTGACCCGCGGACCACCCGCCCGCCGGACGACACCGGGCCCGCGGTTTCGTACGGTCGCCTGGTGACCGCAGCGATCGATGTACGGGGTGTCCGCAAGTCCTACGGCCGGACGGTGGCGATCGACGACCTGTCGTTCTCGGTGCGGCCGGGCGAGGTGACCGGGTTCGTCGGCCCCAACGGCTCCGGCAAGTCCACCACGATGCGCGTGATCCTCGGCCTCGACCGGGCCGACGCGGGCGACGCCCTGGTCGGCGGCCGGCCCTACCGGTCGCTGGAGCGGCCGCTGGTCGAGCTGGGTGCCCTGCTCGACGCCGGTGCCGTGCACCCCGGGCGGCGGGCGCGCGACCACCTGCGCTGGATCGCCCAGAGCAACGGCCTGGCCCCCCGCCGGGTCGACGAGGTGCTCGAACAGGTGGGCCTGGTCCCGGTCGCGCGTCGCCGGGCCGGGGACTTCTCGCTCGGCATGAGCCAGCGCCTCGGGTTGGCGGCGGCACTGCTCGGCGACCCGCCGACGCTCATGCTGGACGAGCCGGTGAACGGGCTCGACCCGGAGGGCATCGGCTGGATCCGGGGCCTGCTCCGGGGCTTCGCCGCCGAGGGCCGGGCCGTGCTGCTGTCGAGCCACCTCATGAGCGAGCTGGAGGGGACGGCGGACCGCGTGGTCGTGATCGGACGCGGGCGGCTGATCGCCGACGCCACCGTCGAGGAGATGGTGGCCAACGCGTCCCACGAGCGGGTCGAGGTGCGCACCGGGCAGAAGGCCGAGGCCATGACCGCGCTGGCCAACACGCGGGGCGCCACCGTCGCCGCGATCGACCACGACCTGGTCACGGTCACCGGCCTCGATGGCACCGCCGTCGCCCGGGTGCTCACCGACGCGGGCGTGACGTTCTCGGAGCTGCGCCGCCACCGGGCCTCGCTGGAGGCGGCATACATGGAGCTGACCCGGGGCCAGCTCGACTTCGCCGCGACCGAGCCGGGAGGCGAGACATGAGGGAGTTCGCGCGCGCCTGGCCCGGTCCGAGCTGACCAAGCTCGTGACGGTGCGGCGGTGGCTCGTCGGGCTCGCCGCGATGTCGGCGCTCACCGTCGGGTTCGGGCTGCTGTCGGCGGCCGGCAGCGGCACCGACGCCAACGACAACGGCCGCTTCTCCGTCGGGCCCGAGGGCACCGCGGTCAACGACGACCTCTACCTGGTGCACGGCACGGTGTCGGGGGACGCGACCGTCACGGCCCGGGTGACGAGCCAGGAGCCGAGCCACCCGCTGGCCCAGGCCGGCCTGATGTTCAAGCAGAGCACGACGAGCGGGTCGCGCTATGCATCGGTCGCGGTGACCCCCTTCGACGGGGTGCTGTTCGACAGCGACTTCAGCGGCGACCCCGACCGCGTCCCGGGCGCCGCACCGCGCTGGCTGCGCCTGCGCCGGGAAGGGTCGGAGATCCGCGGCTACGCCTCCCGCGACGGCACCCACTGGCGCCTGGTCGGCACGGCCGATCTCTCGGGTGCGGGCCGCGACCTGGAGGTCGGCATGTTCGTGTCGTCGCCACCCAAGGTCCATGTCACGCGGGAGGCGGGCTCCACCTCGGTCGGGGAGACCTTCACCGAGGGCCGGGCGACGTTCGAGGACGTGGCGCTCTCTCCCGCCACGGCCGGGAGCGTCGGGGACTGGCAGGGCGACGAGGTCGCCGGGCGCCTCCGGCCGATCCCGACCGGCGAGTTCCCGCCCCCGGACACGATGGGGAAGATCGGGGTGCGCCCCGAGGGCAGCGTGAGCGAGGCCGGCGGCGTCACCACGATCACCGGCTCCGGCCAGATCGGCCCCGCCGAAGGCGTGGACGACAGCGTCGAGACCGTTCTCTTCGGCACCTTGTTCGGCCTGATGGCTCTGGCCGCGGTGTCGGTGCTGTTCGCAACGTCCGAGTACAAGCGGCACATGGTCTGGACGACCTTCGCCGCCACCCCCGGGCGCCGGTCCGTGCTGGCCGCCAAGGCCGTGGTGCTGGCCGTCACGACCTTCTCCCTCGGGCTGGTCACCAGCGTCGTGGTCTACTTCGTGACGCGGCCGGTCATCCGGTCGAGCGGGTTCGATCTGCCGGCCTATGCGCCGACGTCGATCGGCCAGTCCGGCGTGATCCGGGCCATCGTCGGCAACGCGGTCCTGCTCACGGCATTCGCACTGCTGGGCCTCGCCCTCGGCACGCTCCTGCGCCGCAGCAGCGGAGCGATCGCGGCGATCTTCGTCCTCGGGGTCGTCCCGCTGTTCGCGGCGTCGATCGTGCCCGCGGCGTCGCGCTGGATCATGTGGCTCACGCCCGCCGGGGGGTTCGCGGTCCAGCGGGTCAAGCCGCCGAGCACCCAGGTGGTCGAGCCGTGGGCGCAGATCAACCCGTGGGTGGGGTTGGGCGTGGCCTGCGCCTACGCCGCCGTCGGCCTGGCGATCGCCGCATGGCAGCTCGAACGACGCGACGCGTGACGTCTCGTGGCCGCGGCGGTCAGGGCGGAACTGACCAAGCTGTGGACGCTGGCCGGGGTCCGCTGGCTCGCCGCCGGGACGGTCGCCGCGCTGGTGGTGGTCGGGCCGGCGGTGGCCTCGACCCTGGACGCCGACCGCTGCCGGCCCGACGCCGAGTGCGCCCTCGACCCGGTGCGGGCGAGCCTGGCCGGCGTCTGGGTCGCGCAGATCGCGGCGGCGGTGCTCGGCGTCGTGGCGATGAGCACCGAGTACGAACCGGCCCAGATCCGCACGACGCTGGCGGCGATGCCGCGGCGCATGGAGGTCCTGGTGGCGAAGATGGCCGTCGTCGCCGGGCTCGTCGCCGCGGCTGCGACCGCAGGCACGCTGGGCGCGCTCTTTGCCGGCCGGCTCGTCCTGGACCGCAGCGGGTTCGCGGCCGCGGCGGGCGGCGCCGGCGTCTCGCTCGGCGACGCCGCGACCGTCCGGGCCGCGGTCGGTACGGTCTGCTACCTCGCGCTGGTCGCCGTGCTCGCCCTGGGCGTGGCCACGGCGCTGCGCGATGCGGCGATGGGCGTGGTCACGGTGCTGGCGTTGCTGTACCTGTTCCCGATCCTCGGCGCGGTGATCAACGACCCCATCTGGCAGCACCGGCTCCAGCGGTACGCGCCGATGGATGCGGGCCTGGCGGTCCAGGCGACCCGCGGCCTCGACGGCCTTCCCATCGGACCGTGGGCCGGCCTGGCGGTGCTGGCCGCGTACGCCGCCGCCGGCATCGCCATCGGCGCCGTCCTGTTCCAGTGGCGCGACCAGTGACCGGCGGCGGGCACCGTCGACCCGCGCCAGCGTGGTAGACGTTGGACCGTGGGGAGGGACGACCAGATCTCGCGGCGGCACATGCTCCAGGGCCTGGCCGCCGGGTCGGGGCTCGTGCTGGCCGGGTGCCATCCGTGGGGCGACGGGCGGGGCCCTCTGCCCGGGCCAGGTCGCCGGCTGGGGCAACCGGGCGACCGGCCGGACCCCCGCACGCCCGAGGGCACCGACCTGCTGCCGCAGATCGAGCACATCGTCGTGTACATGCAGGAGAACCACTCCTACGACTCGTACTTCGGCATGTACCGCCGGGGAGACGGCTATCGGCGGCGGCGTGGCGCGCCGGTGGACGCCAACCTGACGACGACCGGCGAACCGGTCACCGTGTTCCACGCGCCCGACGTGTGCCAGAGCGGGCGGGGCGTGTCGCAGAGCTGGCGTTCGACGCACCGCCAGATCGACGGCGGGCGCATGGACGGGTTCCTGTTCGACGACAACACCAACGCCATGCGCTTCTGGGACGGGGGCGACGTGCCGTTCTACTGGTCGCTGGCCGACACGTTCGGGATCTGCGACCGCTTCTTCGCGTCGGCGCCGGCCCAGACCTACCCCAACCGCCGCTTCCTCCAGGCGGCCACCTGCCAGGACCTGATCGCCACCGACACCGCCAAGGTGCTGTCGATGCCGCACCCGGCCGGCGGCACCATCTGGGAGAAGCTGGACGAGTTCGGGATCGGCTGGCTCGACTACTGCTGGGACCTGCCCGACATCGCCCTGTTCCCCAAGGTGTGGTCGGCCCGCACCGACCGGGTGCGCACCTTCCCGCAGTTCCTGACCGATTGCCGGGCGGGGAGCCTGCCGTCGGTGTCGATCGTCAGCCCCGGTGTCACGGCCTACACCGAGGAGAACCCCCGGGACATCCAGCTCGGCGAGGCCTACAGCGCGGCGGTGGTGAACGCGGTGCTGTCCAGCCCGGCGTGGCCCCGCACGGTGCTGGTCTTCACCTACGACGAGCACGGCGGCTACTACGACCACGTGCCGCCGCCGGCGGCCGTCCCGCCCGACGACATCCCCCCGGCGGTCGAGCCCACCCCCGAGGCGCCCGCCGCCTGGGACCACTACGGCCTGCGGGTGCCGGCGTTCGTCATCTCGCCGTACTCCCGCCCGGGACACGTGTCCCACGTGGTCCACGACCACACCTCGATCCTCCGGCTCATCGAGACCAAGTTCAACCTGGGCGCGCTCACCCGGCGGGACGCCAACGCGTCCAACCTGCTCGACTGCCTGAACCTGCACCGCCCGCCGGCGTTCCCGGAGCCACCGGCCCTGGCGCTCCCGGGCCTGCCGCCGGAGGGCAGCCTGTGCCAGCCGGAGACCCCGCCCCCGCCGGGCGTCCCCGGCCGCGCCGACACGGCGGCGGCCGGTGCCGAGGCGGCCGAGGACGGAACCGTCGCCGGCCTGGGCATCGTCGCCGGCAGCGAGGCGCACCTGCGGGCCACCGCCGCGGTCGCCGCGGGGCCGGAGCTCACGCCGTCCCAGGACGAGCGCCTCCGCCTCCTCGACCACCTGGCGACCGCCGGCGTCTAGCGCTCGCCGGTCCCGCACTTTTCTACGCGGAAGTGGTCGCTATAGCGACCACTTCCGCGTAGAACACGTTCGGTCGGCCCGACGACCTGATGCGCCGTTTCAGTCCGCCAGGGCCGCGGTGATCAGCGCCCGCAGCTCGACGTCGGGGATGGCGTCGGCGTCGGCGGGCCGCAGCCGGATCGTGCCCTTGCCCGACAGCAGCTCGGGATGCCGGGCCGTGAAGCCGCCGTCCCGCCCCTGCCCCCACCCGTAGACCGATAGCCCGTGTGCCCACGCGGCGACGTACAGCCGGCGCTTCCCGACCCGGTAGGTCGGTATGTCGTACGAGATCGTCACGGCGGCGTCGGGCTGCTCGGCCAGGATCAGCCCGTGGAGCCGGTCGAACAGCGGCCGGTGCTCGGGCGGGATGGCCTCGACGTAGGCGCGCACGTCGTCGTCCATACGCCCATTCTGCCGGGCACCGGAGCCCGCCGGGACCTTCGCCTCTGTCGGCGCCGCCGGGCCAGGCGGACCATGCGGGGTGGCCGCCCGGTCCCGGTGGCGGCCAGGGAGGTGCGGTGATGGCACTGCCACTGTTCGACAACCGATCCGACCGCGGGCCGGCGAGCGCCGGCGGTGGCCCGGATCACCGGCGCCACCAGTGTGGCCGAGGCCCGGGCCCACCTGCGGCTCATCGGCGAGCCCCTGGCGGTCGTGTACATCCAGGGACGGCCGGCCGGCCTGGTGTCCGAGGCCGCCCTGGCCAGCGCGGTCACGGTCGGGCGGGCCGACAGCCCGGCCGGCGCGCTGATGGACTACATGGCGGTGCCGGTCGACCCCGGCGCCGACGCCGAGGCGACGGTCCGGACCTTCACCAACGCGGCCTGGGAGTGGCTCCGCCGACGCCGGGACCAATGACCCGGACCTGCGGTCCGTCCGGCCCTGCCGCCGCCGACCCCGGCCGACGCAGGCTGGCGGCATGCGAGCACTGGTGACATACGATCCAAGATGGGGCGCCGGGGCCTGATCGACCGGGACGCCTGCCCGCTGGGCGCACCGGTCAACGTGGCGCTGGTCGTGCGCGACCGGGTCGCGCCCCGGCCGACGCCGCTCGAGGGCGGCGTCGTGTGTGCGCTGCGGGCCGGCCTGCCGGTCGTCGAGTCGGGCGCCACGCGGCTCGACCCCGACGAACCGTGGCTGGTGGCCCGCGCCGACGGCGACGTCGTCGCGGCCTGCGAGGCGGCGAGCGCCGCCGCGCTCGACGCCCTCTCCCGCCGGATCCTGGGCCTGACCGGGCCGATCCTCGCCGGCGCGGGCGTGCCGCTCGGCCAGGCGCGCTGCGGCATCGAGCCGGACGGGCTGGGCCTGCGAGTGCGCTTCGCGCTGCCGCTCGCGGTCGGCACCCGCGTCCGCCACGCCCTCGCCGTGCGCGTCCTCGACGCCCTGCGGGGCTCCGGCCGCACCTATGGACGGGTGGACGTGGTCGTCGAGGACCTTCGGCCCTAACCGCCCGCCAGCACGATCCGTACGGTCGGGATAGGCGGACAGAGTGGTCCGCACACAACGGAAGGAAATGAGATGGGTGTCACGATGACCGAGCGCCCGATCACCGCGGTCGAGCCGCGCCCGGGCGACAAAGAGGTGCACCTGCGTCGGCGGTCGATCGACAAGGTCCTCGTCGGCATGGGGATCGTCGCCGCGATCGTGTTCGCAGCCGCCGGCGGCCTGCTGATGTGGGGTTCGAACTTCGCCAGCGACTACGTGCACGACGAGCTGTCCTCGCAGAACGTCTTCTTCCCCGACGCGGCCAGCCTGCGCGACGACGGCCGCGCCGACCTGGTCGGCTACGCGGGTGACCAGGTCACCACCGGGACCGAGGCGCAGGCCTACGCCAGCCTCATCGCCACCCACATGGAGGGCATCGCGGACGGCAAGACCTACGCCGAGATCGACGACCGGGGCGCCGCCCAGGCCGTCGAGGACGCCAAGGCGTCCGGCGCACCGCAGGCCGAGATCGACGAGCTCCAGGCCACGGCCAACCAGCTCAAGGGCCAGCGGGACTCGCTGTTCCGGGGCGAGACGCTGCGGGGCCTGCTGCTGTCCAGCTACGCCTGGGCCACGATGGGCCTGATCGCCGGCATCGCCGCCTGGGTCGCCTTCGGGGCGGCGGCCGTGATGGTCGCCCTGGTGGTCGCCGGGTTCCTCCACCTGCGGCGCATGCACGCTTGACCCTCCCCCGGTTGCGCCCGCTCGGCGGGCCGCAGCCACGGCAAGGACGATCGCCGGGACCGGGTTCCCGGCGATCGTTCGCGTCCGGGCGCCGCTCGTAGGATCTGGCACGTGGGAGAGCTCGCCGGGTCGCGCAGCCAGCGCCGGTTGCTGGACGCGGTGCTGACCGTCGGCAGCGACCTCGACCTGCCGGCGATGCTCGAACGCATCGTGCAGGCCGCGGTCGACCTGGTCGACGCCCGCTACGGCGCCCTCGGCGTGCTGGACGACAGCCGGGCCCGCCTGGCCCAGTTCATCACCGTCGGCGTCGACGACGCGACGACCGCGGCGATCGGCCACCTGCCGGAGGGTCATGGCATCCTCGGCCTGCTGATCGTCGACGCCCGGCCGCTGCGGCTGCCCGACCTGCGGGAGCACCCCGACAGCTACGGCTTCCCGCCCCACCACCCGCCGATGCAGTCGTTCCTCGGGGTGCCGATCCTCGTGCGGGACGAGGTGTTCGGCAACCTCTACCTGACCGACAAGACCACGGCCGAGGCGTTCACCGACGTCGACGAGGAGCTGGTGGTCGGACTGGCGGCCGCCGCCGGGGTGGCGATCGAGAACGCCCGGCTGCACGCCCGCGTCCAGGACCTCGTGACCGCCGAGGACCGCGAGCGCATCGCCCGCGAGCTGCACGACACGGTGATCCAGCGCCTGTTCGCCACCGGCCTGTCGCTGCAGGGCGCGGCGGCGCTCATCCGGGCCGACCCCGAGACGGCGGTGCAGCGGGTCGGCGCGGCCATCGACGACCTCGACCTGACCGTCAAACACATCCGCACCGCCATCTTCGGCCTCGAGACCCGGCGCCCGGCGGCGGCCGACGCGGCGGTGCGCAGCCGGGTGCTCGACCTCGCCCGCGAGGCCGGCGGCCCGCTCGGGTTCGAGCCCGGCGTCGTGTTCGAGGGGCCGCTCGACTCGCTGACGCCCGACGCCCAGGCGGCCGAGCTGCTGGCGACGCTCCGGGAGGCGCTGAGCAACGTGGCCAGGCACGCCCGGGCCTCGACGGTGCACGTCCGGGTGGCGATCGACGGCGGCGACCTGGTGCTGGAGGTCGGCGACGACGGCGTCGGCCCGCCCGAGCCGGGCGCGCGCCGGGGCCGCGGGCTCGACAACATGGCGGCGCGGGCGGCGGCCTACGGGGGCTCGTTCGCGCTCCGCGCCGCCGAGCCCCGGGGCACGGTCGTCGAGTGGCGGGCGCCGCTGGACGCCCGGCCCGCGGGCGGGGGGTCAGGCGCCGGGCCGCGCCGGCACGTGTGACCAGATGCGCCGCCCGGTGACCTGGTCGGGCACGACCCGGATCCAGTGCGCCGTCTCGCCGAGCGGCCAGACGAGCAGCGGCAGCAGCTGCGCGGCCCGGATCTCGTCGGGCGCCACGATCTGGGCGGCGCGGCCCTTCACGAGCACGCTCCACCCGGTGGCGGCGTCGGCGTCGATGCCGTCGACCTCGAAGCACACGAGCGGGGTGCGCAGCAGGCTGCGGAGCTTGGTGCCCGGCGCGGTGCGGAACACCAACGTGCGGCCGTCGACCGCGTGGTTCACGGGGTAGATCTCGGGGGCGGAGTCGGCCAGGACCCCGATTCGCCCCACCGGCGTGGACGCCAGGAGGCGCCAGCACTCATCCGGCGCGAGGTACTCGATCGACGTGCTGGCCGCGGTCGTGGTCATCGCTCCTCCTCCGGGTCACGAGGGTGGAGGTGGTGGGGACGCCGCGGGCCCACACCCGGCGGGCCAGCGCGTCCAGCGCCTCCCGGGTCGCCAGGGGGCAGGGGCCGCCGGCGCTCGGCGGGTCGATCACGCGGACGAGGTGGACCGCGCACCCCGCGGCCTCGGCGCGGGCGGCGGCCTCGTCGGCCTGCCGGGTGGCGGCGCGGGGGTCGTCGTCGAGGCGCACCACCAGGGTGCCGGGGTCGGGTTCCCTCCTCATGCCCCCAGCCTGGCCCCCTGGCCCGCCGGCCCCCAGGGCCGAAGGGCCCACCCGGCGGGGACCTACGACTCAGGACACTAAGACCTGCGCGACGCCTCGCGCCGCTGGGCCAGGCGGGCCGCGTACACGGCGGCCTCGGTGCGCCGGTGCATGCCCAGCTTCATCAGCAGGTTGGAGACGTAGTTCTTGATCGTCTTCTCGGCGAGGTACATCCGCTCGCCGATCTGCCGGTTGGTGAGGCCCTCGGCCAGCAGGTCGAGGATCCGGCGCTCCTGGTCGGTCAGGTGCACCGCGCCCGTGTCCTCCTCGGGCCCGCGGCGCACGCGGTCGAGCACGCGGGCCGTCACCGACGGGTCGAGCAGCGACTGCCCCGCGGCCACGCGGCGCACGCTGTCCACCAGGTCGGCGCCCCGGACCTGCTTGAGCACGTAGCCGGACGCCCCCGCCATGATCGAGTCGAACAGCGCCTCGTCATCGGCGAACGACGTCAGCATCAGGCACTGCACGTCGGGGTGGCGGGAACGGATCTCGCGGCACACCTCGACCCCGTCGCCGTCGGGCAGCCGCACGTCGAGCACCGCCACGTCGGCCCGGGCCGACGGCAGGCGGGACAGCGCCTCCTCGGCGGTGCCCGCCTCGCCGGCCACCACGATCTCGCCGCCGCTCTCGGCCTCGATGAGCTCGCGCACGCCGCGCCGGACGACCTCATGGTCGTCGAGAAGGAACACACGAATTGTCACGGTTCCATCATCGCCCGTCCGGCCCGGTTTCACCCGGGACCAAAGTCCCATCGTCGGGTGACGTCGTCCCCTGGGAGCCGGGCGCCCCGCCCCGCAGGCTGGCCTGGTGCAGACGATCACGCCCCCCGACACCGACCACGCGCCGGTCTCCGCCAACCGCGCCGACGGCTCCGGCGGCCACCGGAGCCCGCAGAGCCCGCCCTCGGGGCCGCCGAGCGGGCCCGGGGACGTCGGGTTGCTGGTCGCGGTGCTGGCCGTGCTGGCCGTGGTCATGGCGAGCGTGGCGGTGGTGTTCGTCGGGCGGGACGATGGCTCGGGCGGCGGGTCCGGGGCCACGGACGGGACGGTCACCGTCGAGCTGAGCGAGTTCGCGCTGACCCCGGCCGCGGTGACGGCCCCGGTCGGCGGCAGCCTGTCGATCACCAACACGGGCTCGGTGCCTCACAACCTGACGATCAGCGGCACCGACCTCGCCACCGAGGACCTCGCCGGCGGCGACACCGCCACGCTGGACCTGTCGTCGCTCGAGCCGGGCGACTACGAGATCGTGTGCTCGGTGCCGGGCCACGCCGACGCGGGCATGACGGGCACGCTGACGGTCGGGGGAGACGCGGGGTCCGGGCTGGCCACCGGGGCGGCCGGCCCGGCCCCCGCAACAGGGTCCGGCGACGGCGGGTCCGGGCACGCCGGGCACCACATGGGCGCCGGCGACTACTCGGCGATGACCGACGCGATGAACGAGACGATCGCCCAGTTCCCGGCCGCGACCGAGGGCCGCGGCAACCAGCTGCTCGAGCCGACGTCGGTGGCCGGCGGCGTCACGCAGTTCGACATCACCGCGGCGATCACGCCCTGGGAGGTCGAGCCGGGCAAGTCGGTGGACGCCTGGACCTACAACGGCCAGGTGCCGGGCCCGCAGATCCAGGTGAACGTGGGTGACCACGTCCGCATCGTGCTGCACAACGAGCTGCCGATGGCGACCGACCTCCACCTGCACGGCATCAACCTGGCGAACTCGATGGACGGCGTCGGCCCGATCACCCAGCCGCTGGTCGAGCCGGGGGAGAGCTTCACCTACGAGTTCGTGGCCGACGAGCCGGCGGTCTCGATGTACCACGCCCACCACCACGGCCAGCTCCAGATGCCCAACGGCATGCTCGGGACGATCCTGGTGGGCGACGTGCCGCTGCCGCTGGGGCGGACCGTCGCCGGGCATCCGATCCCGGCCGACCTGGCCGTTGCCCAGGAGCTGCCGATGGTCCTCAACGACAGCGGCGTGATCGGCTACTCGCTCAACGGCAAGAGCTTCCCGGCCACCGAGCCGGTCCAGGCCAAGGTGGGCGACTGGATGCTGGTCCACTACTTCAACGAGGGCGGCCAGATCCACCCGATGCACCTGCATCAGTTCGACCAGATCGTGGTGGCCAAGGACGGCTTCCCCCTCGATGCGCCGTACGTCGCCGACACGGTGTCGGTGGCCCCGGGCGAGCGCTACTCGGTGCTGGTCCACCTCGACCAGCCCGGCACGTGGGTCTGGCACTGCCACATCCTCAACCACGTCGAGCGGGACGAGGGCATGTACGGCATGGTGACGGCGGTGGTCGTGAGCTGATGGAGATCGACCGCAACGGCCTGGAGGTGCTGGGACGGGACGAGAGCCTGCGGCTGCTCTCGACCGCCGTGCTGGGCCGGATCGCGATCACCAGCGGCGCCCTGCCCACCGTGCTGCCGGTCAACTTCCGCTACGACGGGCGTCGGATCCTGTTCAGCACCGGCAGCGGCACCAAGCTGAGCGCGGCGACGTCGCACGCGGTGGTGGCGTTCGAGGTCGACTCGATCGACCCGGCGGCCGAGACCGGCTGGAGCGTCGTGGTCACCGGCATGGCGGAGGAGGTCGTCGATCCGGACGACCTCGCCGAGGCGCGCCGTGCCGCTGGTGCGCTGGGCGCCGGGGCCGGACAGCCGCATCGTGGCCATCTCGCCCGACCTCGTGTCGGGGCGGCGCATCC
Source organism: uncultured Acidimicrobiales bacterium (assembly GCA_963830865.1). Lineage (GTDB taxonomy): Bacteria > Actinomycetota > Acidimicrobiia > Acidimicrobiales > VFJN01 > ZC4RG19. The sequence goes on from CAWHNU010000011.1 coordinate 685,192, forward strand.
CGGGTGCCTGAGCTGGCCGCCGGTCAGGCCGGCAGGATGCGGAAACGTTGCCCTCGGGTCGGCGCCGTCGACCGACCCGTCGCCGCCAGCTCGAACATCGGGCGCCGAGGCCCGTGAGCCGTCGCCGGCGGCCGACGTCGGGCACGGCGAACAGCAGCTTCAGGGCGGTCTCGGACCGCACGGCCGGCGGATCGCCGACCGTGATCCGGGCGGCGACGTGGTCGGGCAGCGCGTGGAGAGCCATCCGGGCTCCGGGCCCCGTCAGGACGGCGAACCCGTCGTCGAGGCGTCCGGGTCGCCCGCCAGGCCGAACCCCTCGGCATAGAAGGACCGCATCCGCTCCGAGATCGCTGACGAACACCATGGCGGTGAGCATCCGGCCAAGGTACCCGCCGCTAGGGCTGGGGCCGTTCCTTCCGGCCCGCCTCGAGCAGGCCGATCACCTCGGCGATCCTGACCGGCCGCTGGTCGGGCCGGCGCTTGGTGGCGTCGATGTAGCGCAGGTACCCCTTCCGGTAGAACTGCGCCAGCGAGTCGAAGAACGCCGCGGCCTGCGGCGAGGCGTCGAGCGCGGCGGCGATGTCAGGGTCGAGGTCGCCGCGCTGGGGACCCTCGGGGGCGAGCACCGCCTCGACCTGCGACCCGTCTGCGATGCCCGAGTCGCGGCACCAGGCCGGCCCGAGGACGACGACGTGGCCCCCGCCGGGCGCGGCGTCGACGGTGCCCCGCAGGCCGTGTCCCGCCAGCGTGCCGGTGATGTGGTGGCGGGGCTTGGCCCCCCACGCCTCGTCGGGGTCGAACGGCACCGGCACGCGCACCCGCCCCTGTCGGTCGACCGAGACGGTGGCGGTGAAGCGGCGCGCGGCGTCAGCCATGCGCCAGTCTCGCGCCCCACATCGTTCTGACAGCGCTTAGTGCCGTGGCGGTACGGATCCGCTGTCAGAACCGTCGCCGTCGCCGTCGTCACCCTCTCCGGCGGGCCGGCGTCGACCTCGCCGGCGCGCTCGTCGCGCTCGGCCCACTCCAGCAGCTCGTCGATGGCGAACACGGCGCCGTCGATGCCCGCGTGGAGGTCGCCCAGCGCCGCGAACCGGGCGGGCACCGACGCCATCGTGCAGTCGCCGGGCTCGACGTCGGGCACCTCGTCCCAGGCGATCGGCGTCGACACCGTGCCCGTCGGCAGGCCCCGCACCGAGTAGGCCGCCGCCATCGTGTGGTCCCGGGCGTTCTGGTTGTAGTCCACGAACAGCTTGGCCGGGTCCCTGTCCTTGCGCCACCACGTGGTCGTCACCAGCTGGGGCACCCGGCGCTCGATCTCCCTCGCGAACGCCAGCGCCGCCCGCCGCACGTCGGTGAAGCCGTGCGCCGGGTCGATGCGGACGTAGACGTGCAGCCCCCGGCCCCCGGACGTCTTCGGCCAGCCGACCGCGCCCAGCTCGGCCAGCACCTCGCGCACGACGCCGGCGACCTCCCTCACCCTCGCCAGGGGGCAGTCCGGCATCGGGTCGAGGTCGATGCGCCACTCGTCGGGCTTCTCGGTGTCGGCCCGGCGCGAGTTCCACGGGTGGAACTCCACCGTCGACATCTGCACCGCCCAGATCACCTGGGCGCAGCTCGGTGACGCACAGCTCGTCGGCGTGCTGCCCGTAGCGGGGGAAGTGGACCCGCACGGTCTCCAGCCACGGCGGCGCCCCGCCCGGCACCCGCTTCTGGTGCACCTTGTCGCCGGCCAGCCCGCTCGGGAAGCGGTGCATCATGCACGGCCGCTCGCGCAGGGCGTTGACGATCCCCGGCCCGACCGCCTGGTAGTAGTGGACCAGGTCGAGCTTGGTCGCCCCCGTGGCCGGGAAGTACACCCGGTCGGGGTTCGAGATCCGCACGGTCCGCTCACCCACCCGGACCTCGGTCGCCGGAGCCTTCGCCACGCCCCCGACCGTAGAGGGATCTGACGGCTACGTTGTCCACCCATGGCCGGGCCGTTCGATTTCGTGGTCGTGGGGGGTGGGTCGGCCGGAGCGGTCGTCGCCGCCCGGCTCTCCGAGGATCCGACCTGCCGGGTCGCCCTCCTGGAGGCGGGGGGCCAGCCGCCCCCCGTGGAGTCGATGCCGGCCGGGTGCCCGGCGCTCCAGCAGAACCCGGAGACCGACTGGATGTACACCGCCGACGCCGGGGGCTGCGGCCTCGGCCTCGAGGGCGGCCGGATGATGGTGCCCCGCGGCAAGATGCTCGGCGGCTCGTCCGGCATCAACTACATGGCCTACGTCCGGGGCCATCCCGGCGACTTCGACGCCTGGGCGGCCGAGGGCGCCGCGGGCTGGAGCTACGCCGAGGTCCTGCCGTACTTCCGCAAGAGCGAGGGCCTGGCCCCCAGCGGCGACATCGTCGTCGACAGCGACGCCCACAACACCGGCGGCCCGCTGGGCGTGTCGGTGCGGGCGCCCGTGCTCGCCGGCGCCCAGAGCTTCGTCGACGCGGCGGTCGCCGCCGGCATCCCGGCCGGCGACTACAACGGCCGCGACCGCGGCGGGCCCGCGGGCGTCGTGTCGCTGCTGCAGACCACCACCCGCGACGGCAAGCGGTGCAGCACCTACCACGCCTTCCTGGAGGGCGAGGTCGAGGCCCGGCCGAACCTGGAGATCATCACGGGTGCGCAGGTGACGCGCGTGGTCCTGGCGGACGACCCCGGCGGCGGGCTGCGGGCGACCGGCGTCGAGTACCGCACCGCGGACGGCGGCACCGCCGTGGCCGAGGCGAGCCGCGAGATCGTTCTGTCGGCCGGCGCGGTGGGCTCGCCCCAGATCCTGATGTTGTCGGGCGTCGGCCCTCGGGCCGAGCTGGAGGAGGTCGGCGTGCCGTGCCGGCTCGACGCCCCCGAGGTCGGCAAGCACCTCAAGGACCACCTGCAGGTCGGCCTCGTCTACTCGGCGCCGGGCGTCGGGATCTCGATGAGCCAGATGGGCCTGTCGATGGGCCCGGACGCGCTCCGGGCTCCCGCCGGGCCGCTGCCGGCCGACCCGGCCGACGACGACGCCCTGCCGCCCGAGCTCCGGGCGGTCAGGGACGAGGCCGTGCGGCGGGTGACCGAGTGGGCGACGACCGGGCACGGGCTGGTGTCCTCGTCGCTCTACGACGCCTGCGCCTGGTACTCGACCGGCCTGGGGGACGACCACACCCACGACGCCCAGCTCGGGTTCTTCATCTGCGGCTACAACGACGACATCTGGCGCCGCTGCCTGCGGGTCGACCCGGCCACCTACTTCGACGACCCCGAGACCCAGCTCGGCCCCGACGCCGAGAGCGTCCTCATCCTGGCCAACCCGGTGCAGCCCCACAGCGAGGGCGAGATCGTGCTGACCAGCGCCGACCCGCTGGACGCGCCGGACATCCGCATGAACTACTACGGCGACCCCCACGACATCGACGTCATGGTCGCCGTGCTGCGCAAGGCGCTCGACGTGGTCGACCACTGGCCCGAGCCGGGGCTGGGGACGCTGCTGGTCCCCAAGCAGCTGGCGGCCAAGCACGGCTACGTGGCCGGCGACGCGCCCAGCGACGACCTGCTGGTCGACCTGGCCCGGCACTACTCGTTCACCGTCTACCACCTCACGTCCACGTGCCGGATGGGCAGCGTCGTGGACGCCCGGCTGCGGGTCGACGGCGTGGACGGCCTGCGGGTCGCCGACGCGAGCGTCATGCCCAATGTGATCAGCGGCAACACCAACGCCCCGTCGATCATGATCGGCGAGAAGGCGGCCGAGATGCTGGCCGCCGACCACGGGGTGAAGCTCGCGGAGTTCGTCGGCACCGCCGGCTGATCCGATGACGCCGGGGGACCTCGCGCCGCCGATGTGGCGCGCCCTGGAGCTGGCCTGGGAGTCGTTCCGGGCGGGCAGCGTGGGCGTCGGCGCGGTGATCACCCGGGAGGGCGCGGTCGTCGCCACGGGCCGCAACCGCATGGCCGAGACCGACCCCGGCGACGATGTGCTCGCGGGCACGTCGCTGGCGCACGCCGAGATGAACGCCCTGGCCAAGCTGCGCTGGGGCACCGGCCGGGTCGACGGCCTCGAGCTGTGGACCACGCTGCAGCCGTGCCTCCAATGCCTGGGCGCCATCCGCCTGAGCGCGGTGCGCAAGGTCCACGTCCTCGCCCCGGACCCGCTGTTCCGGGGCGTGGAGGGAGCGAGGCACCTCAACGCCTTCCTGGGCCGCAACTGGCCGGACATCGTCGAGTTGCCGCCCGACGAGTGGTCGGCGCTCGCCCTGCTGCTGCCGACCCACTTCAACATCTTCCGGCGCCAGGGCGACCTGTCGAGCTGGTACGAGGCCCTGCCGGCGGTCGACGGCCTGGCCGAGGACCTGCTCGCCAGCGGCGAGCTGCTCGACCTGGCGGCGCAGGCGGCGCCGCTGGCTGCGGTCGCGGAGGCGCTGTGGGCCCGCCTGCGCCCGTGCCTGCCCGACGTCGAGCGGGTGGCCGCCGCGACGGGCTGCGGTTGGTGAGCAACCGTTCGGCAGACCAGAACGCGCGGGTGTCAGTCCTTGGGCGGCGCCGGCGAGCTCATGTAGGTCGCCAGCTCCTCCAGCGTCACGAGGCCGTCGCCATCGGCGTCCATCATCTCGATGGCCTTGGCGGCCGTCTCGTCGGTGAACGTGACGCCGATCGCGGCCATCAGCTCCCTGAACTCGGCCGCCGAGACGCGGCCGTCGCCGTCCTTGTCGAGCATCGCGAACGTGGCGGTGTAGCGGTCGGTGTCCACCATGGCGTCGTCGGCCTCCCAGCCAGCGGATTGTTGCAGCGCCGCGGATCGTACCCACCGCGGCGCGGCCCAGAACCGCCACCGCTCAGCGGCCGTAGGCCGCCAGCACGCCGAGCGCGTCGACGGTCCTGATCGCCCGCCACTCGCACCGGCTGGCCTCGCTGGGCGGGTCCCAGCGGATCGGCCAGCCGCCGTCGGGCTGCTGCTGGCGCTCCAGGCTGTCGAGGTGGGCCTCGATCACGTCGTCGCCGAAGTGCGGCCGCAGCACGCTGTCCGGCCCGGGCGCGAGCTGGAGCGGCGTCACGCCGTAGGCCTCGGGGTCGGGCGTCATCTGGACCATCGGGCTGCCGGGGATGGCGGCCGCCACCCGGTCCACGAGGGCCGCGGCCCGCCGCCGGTCGCCGGCGTGCTCGAGGAACCGGGCGGCGCACAGCAGGGCGTGGGCCTCGGCGGGCGGGCCGTCGTCCTCCAGCGTCGCGAAGCACCACGCCTCGGCCCGGTCGAGCCACGGGTGGTCGGCGCCGAGTGCCCGGGCGCAACCGACGATGGCGGCCGTCGGGTTGATGTCGGGCGGGTAGTGGTCGGTCGCGGCCCAGTGCTCGGCCCGGGGGTAGCCGGCGATCGACGGCAGCAGCACCGGCACGGGACCGTCCGGCGCGGCGACGCCGGCGAGGAAGTCGCAGGCGCCCGCGACGACCTCGGGCGCGGCGGCGCCGACGGCCAGCAGCGTCTCCAGCGCGACCTGCACGTCGAGCGGCTGGCTTGCCGGGCAGCGCTTGTCGGGCTCCAGCCCATGGCCGAACCCGCCGTCGCCGTTCCGGTAGGCGACCAGGGCGGCCACGACGGCCCCGGGATCGGCCCCGTCGCTGCGGGTGGCGAGGACCAGCCGGTCGAGCAGCCGCCCCTCGGCCTGGACGAACGCGTGGGCGGCGGTGATGTCGATGGTCATGCCGGCATGGTCGCGACCAAACCCTGACATCTGCTGTCATGGTTCGGCCCTAGGCTCGCGGCGTGCGCGCCGGACGGCTCGTCGAGCTGCTGCTCCTGCTCCAGATACGGGGCCGGGCGACCGCGCCGGAGCTGGCGGAGGCGCTCGAGGTGTCGGTCCGGACCGTGTACCGCGACATCGACGCCCTCGCGGCCGCCGGGGTGCCGCTGTACACGGAGACCGGCCGGAACGGCGGCGTGCGGCTCGCGCCCGGCTACCGCGTCGGCGGCGTGCCCGCGCTGGCGGACGCCGACGCCCGGGGCGCGCTGCTGACGGCGGTCCCGGCGATCGCCCGCGACCTCGGGATCGACCCCGACGTCGGCGAGCGCACGCTGCTCACCTCCCTCGACCGGCGGGCCGAGGCGGCCGCCCGGTCGCTGCGCGACCGGCTGCTGGTCGAGCCGGACGACTGGTTCCGGTCCCGGGAGCCGGTCCCATGCCTGCTCGACGTGGCCCGCGCCGTCTGGGAGGCGCGTGAGCTGCGCATCACGTACCGGGACCGGTCGCAGGTCGTGCGCCCACTGGGCCTGGTGCTGAAGGGCCCGACCTGGTACCTGCTCGGCCGGCGCGGCGCCCATGCCGCCGATCGGGTCTACCGGGTCGGGCGGATCAGCGAGGCGGCCTTGCTGGAGCACCGGTTCGAGCATCCGAGCGATTTCGACCTCGCCGCGGCCTGGGAGCGGCGGGCGCGGGAGTTCGTGGCCTCGATCCCGACGTACCACGCCGAGGTGCGGGTCGCGCCCGCCGGCGAGGCGCTGCTGGGGATGTTGCAGGAGGGGACGCCCTCCCTGCCGCTCGCCGCCGACACGCCGCGGGATGCGGCTGGATGGGCCGTGTTGGCGTTGCGGTTCGAGCGGCCCGAGTCCGCCGCCCGGTTGCTGCTGCAGCTCGGGCCGCTGGTGGAGGTGCTCGCGCCCACGGAGCTGCGAGTGCTGATGGCCGACGCCGCACGGGGCCTGGGCGCGCTCTACGCGGGCTCCTGACTGCTGGCTGCGTCTGCACGAGATCTCCACACGGTGCGCGACACGGCCACACGGTCGTTTCGTAGCCTGACCGCCGGTGACGACGGTGCTGGTGGTGGAGGACGAGCCGGCGATCGCGGATGCGATCGTGCGGCGGCTGCGGAGCGAGGGGTTCGACGCCCGCTCCGTGGGCGACGGCCGGCAGGCCGTCGATCTGTGCCGGCTCAACAAGCCCGACCTCGTCGTCCTCGACCTCATGTTGCCCGGGCTCGACGGGCTGGAGGTGTGCCGGCGGATCCAGGCCGACCGCCGGGTGCCCGTCGTCATGCTCACCGCCCGGGACGACGAGACCGACCTGGTCATCGGGCTCTCCGTGGGCGCCGACGACTACGTGACCAAGCCGTTCAGCCCCCGCGAGCTGGTCGCCCGGATCAAGGCCGTGCTCCGGCGGGTCGACTACGCGGCCGAGGGTGTCGTGCTGCGGCACGACGGGGTCGAGCTCGACCCCTCGACCCACCAGGTGAGCCGGGACGGCGCCCGGGTGCATCTCACGCCCACGGAGTTCGACCTGCTGGCGCACCTCCTCGCCCGGCCCGGCGTCGTGTTCCGGCGGGAGCAGCTGCTGGCGGACGTGTGGGGCTACGCCGACGGGGCCGGGCCCCGGACCGTCGACTCGCACGTGCGGGCGCTGCGCCGGAAGCTGGGCGAGGACGTCGTGCGGACCGTGCACGGCGTCGGCTACGGGCTCGGGCAGGTGTCGTGATGCGGCGGCCGCTCGACCGGTTCGGGTCGATCAAGCTCAAGCTCGGCATCGCCATCGTCGTCGCGGTCGGGGTCAGCTCGGTCGTGTCGTACGTGGGCTGGCGCCTCGGGGTGCGGATCTGGGTCCGGCCGCTGATCGCGGCCGTCATCGCCCTGGCCCTCGTCCAGGTGCTGGCGCACGGGATGACGTCGCCGCTGCGGGAGATGGCGGCGGCGGTCCGGCGGATGGCCGACGGCGACTGGAGCCAGCGGGTCACCGACACGTCCGCCGACGAGGTGGGGCAGCTCGCCCGGGCGTTCAACGAGATGGCCCGCGAGCTGGCGAGCGTCGACCGCATGCGGCGCGACCTCGTCGCCAACGTGTCCCACGAGCTGCGCACGCCGATCTCGGCCCTCCAGGCCCGCCTCGAGAACCTCGTCGACGGGGTCGAGGAGCCCCGACCCGAGCTGCTGCGGTCGATGCTCGAGCAGACCGAGCGGCTCGGCCGCCTCGTGTCCCAGCTGCTCGACCTGTCGCGGCTGGAGTCCGGCGGCGTCCCGCTGCACCGCGAGCTGGTCGACGCCGCCTCGCTGCTCGACGCCGTCGCCGTCGAGGCCCGGCTGCACTCGCCCGGGCGGGAGATCCGGGTCGAGGCCGACCCGGCGGACCTCAAGCTGCTCGCCGACGCCGACCGGATCCACCAGGTGCTGGCCAACCTCACGGCCAACGCACTGCGGTTCGGGCCCCGGCACCGGCCCGTGCGCCTGAGCGCCTCCGCCGGGGACGGCGCGGTCGTGCTCACCGTGAGCGACGAGGGACCGGGCATCAGCGAGTCCGACGCCGAGCGGATCTTCGAGCGCTTCTACCGGGCCGACACCGCCCGCCCCGCCGCCGCCGGCGCCGGGCTCGGCCTGTCGATCGCCCGGTGGATCGTCGAGCTCCACGACGGCCAGATCCGGGCCGAGCCCAACCACCCGGCCGGCTGCACCATGGTCGTCCGGCTCCCCGCGCAGGACGGTGACACGCCATGACCGACCTCGAGCACCCCCCGTTCGACCGGCCGTACCGGCCGCCTCCCCCGCCTCTACCGCCGCCGCCGGCGCCCGCCTCCCCTCGGGCGCCGGCGCGTGCGGCGGTGGCGGTCACCGACCCCGCGCCGCGCCGGCTGGTCGCCTTCGCCCTCGCCGTCGGGTTGGTACTGGAGATCGGGCTGCGCGGCGGGGCGGACAACCTGATCGTGGCGGCCGGGGTGCTGCTGCTCGTCGCGGCGCTGCTGGCGGACGGCCGGGTCCAGCGGTCCGAGGCCCGCAAGCTGGCGCTCGCCGCGCTCGCGCCGGCCGCGTTCCTGGCCGTGCGGGCCAGCCCGTGGCTCATGTGGTCGAACCTCGCGCTCGCCGGAGCGCTCCTCGGCGCCGCCGTCCTCTACAGCCGGTCCGGGTCGGTGTTCGACGCCTCTGCCGGGGCGGCTGCTGCAGCGGGGCCTGGGCGCCTCCGAGCGGGCGGTCATGGGGCTGACCATCGTGCAGGCCGCCGCGCCCCGGCTGTCGGACCAGGATCAGCGCCGGGCGCTGCGGGTCGGGTCGGCGCTGCTGGTGAGCGTCCCGGTGCTGGCGGTGCTGGTCGTGCTGCTGGCGTCGGCGGACGCGGTGTTCGCCTCGCTCCTCACCCCGGACGCCGACCTGGGTCCGCTCGGCGGCCACATCGGCCTCGTGCTGGTGATCGCCCCGGTCGTGCTCGGCCTGGCCGGGGCGGCGTCGGGCCCGCTCGGCGACCGCGGCCCGACCGGCGGGTTCGGCGTCGCCGAGGTGGCGACGATGCTGGGGCTGGCCGCGCTCGTGCTCGGGATGTTCGTGGTGTCGCAGCTCGTGGCCCTGACCGGGGCCGGCGAGCGGCTGGTGGCGGAGGCGGGGCTCACCCCCGCGGAGTACGCCCGCAGCGGGTTCTTCCAGCTGTGCTGGGCGACGGGCGTGCTCCTGCTGTTCCTGGTCGTGGTGCGGGCGCTGGCCGCTCCCGACGCCCTCGACCACCGGGCGGTCCGGGTGCTGGGTGCCGCGGTCCCGCTGCTGGCGCTCGGGCTGGTGGCGGTGAGCCTGCGCCGGATGTGCGCTGTACGACGAGGCGTTCGGCCTCACGATGCTGCGCCTCTGGGTGGTGGGCGCCGCGCTCTGGATGGGAGCGGTGCTGATCATGACCGCGGTGCGCAACGGGGCACGCCACACCGGTGGCAACTGGCTCGTGGCGGGGGCGGGCGTCGCCGCGCTGACGCTCGTCCTGGTCGCGGACGCGGCCAACCCCGAGGCCCTGGTGGCCCGCCACAACATCGACCGCGGCCGCCAGGGTGCCGAGCTCGACGAGGGTTACCTGGCCGAGCTGTCCGACGATGCCGCGCCGACGCTCGCGGCGGAGCCCGACGTGGCCCGGGACTTCCTCTGCCGCGACGACGACCGCCGGGGTGCGGCCGCGCTCAACCTGGGCGCCTTCCTGGCCGCCGACAGCCGCCAGGTCCTCTGCGACAGCGGATGACCCGTCGCACCCCGGTTCAGGGGCTGCCCGGTCGCGGCGGGCCGGGCGGCCCCTGACCCGCCTCACCCGCGGCGGCGGCCAGTACGTCGGCGGGGTCGGCGAGCACGAGGTCGCCCGGCTCGGGTGCGGCGCGGGGGTTCCAGCCGGCGAGGGCGAAGGCGACGCCTGCGACCTGGGCGCAGTCGCGGTCGTGGGGCGTGTCGCCGACCAGCAACGCCCCGTCCGGGGCGAGCCGCAGGGCGGCCAGCAGGGGCGCGAGCGCCTTGGGCCGGCCGCCGAAGTCGTCGGAGAAGAACGCCGCCGCCGGCCGCCAGCCCAGGCGGGCCAGCTCGCGCTCGGCGCTGGCCCGGTCCTTGTTCGAGCAGATGCCCCAGCGGTCGAGGCGCGCCAGCATCGCCTCGACGCCGGGGAACGGGCGGGCCGCCGCCGGGTCGTAGTGGGCCAGGTAGTCGGCGACCGTGATCCCGGCCCGGTCGCAGGCGATCGGCAGCGGGAGGCCGAGCGGTGGGATGTCCGCCGCGGCCACGCCCAGCGCCGCGAACGGGGCCTGGAGGGCCGCGTCCGAGTCGATCAGCGTGCCGTCGAAGTCGAACAGCACGGTGCGCCGCCGGGCGGGCATCGTCAGGCGAAGGGCCCCCGGCCCATCTGGTCGCGCACGGTGACGACCGCCGGGTTGGTGAGCGAGCGGCGCTGCCAGTTGGCGCCGTCGACCACCAGGGTGTGGCCGCTGACGAACCGGGCGTACGGCGACGCCAGGAACGTCGCCGCCCAGCCCAGCTCCCGCAGCCGGCCGACCCGCAGCGCCGGCTGGCAGGCGTCCTTGTCGTGGGTGCGGTCGAGGTTGCCGGTGATGTCGGCGGTCATGTCCTCGTGGGGGAACAGTCCTGGCACCAGCCCGTTGACCTGGATGCCGTAGGGCCCCCACTCGACGGCCAGCGTCTCGACCATGTTCTTGACCCCGGCCTTGGCCGCCGCGCTGTGGGCGAACCCGGGCCCGCCCGTCCAGGCGTAGGACGCCCCCACGTTGACGATCGACGCCGGCGTGCCCGCGCGGAGGTGGCGGCGGGCGAACTCGCGGGCGCAGAAGAACGTGCCGTTGAGCGTGATGTCGACGACGGTGCGCCAGGCGTTGGGCGACATGTCCTCGGCCGGCACCGGGAAGTTCGCCGCCGCGTTGTTGACGAGCACCGCGGGCGCACCCAGGGCGGCCTCGACCGCGTCGAGGGCGGCGGCGATCTGGTCCGGGTCGCGGATGTCGCACGGGACGCCCGTCGCCCGGGCGCCCACGGCCTCGATCGCCTCCCGGCCGGCGGTGAGGTGCTCGGGCTTGCGGCTGAGCACGGCGACCGCCGCCCCGAGGCGGGCGAACTCGACGGCGATCGCCCGGCCGAGCCCGGTGCCCCCGCCGGTGACCACGACCGTCACGCCGTCGTAGGTGCCCGGCGGCAGGGCCGTGGCGCCGGCCGGCGGCGGCTCGGGCAGCCCGGACGGCGGTCGCGCCGTCGGACCGGCGGCGTCCGTGTCGGTGTCGGACATCGGCGGCTCAGCTCCCCCGGTAGGTGGGCTCGCGGCCCTCGGTCCGTGCCGCCCGGAACTCGGCGTAGTCGTCCGAGCGGTTGACGAACGTCTGGAAGATCAGCTCGTCGGCCATCGACCGCCGGATCGCCGGCTCGGCCAGGTGCCGGAGCACCCGGCGGGCCATCTTCACCGTGACGGCGGGTGCAGAGGCGACCTTCTCGGCCATCTCGCGGGCGGCGTGGTCGAGGGCGCCGGGGGCGACGATCCGGGAGACGATGCCGTGGCCGAGGGCCTCCTCGGCCGACAGCACCCGTCCCGTCAGCACCATGTCGGCGACGACGCCCGGGCCGCAGATCTGGAACAGCGCCCCGACGCCGCCCGTGTCGGGGATCACGCCGTGAGACACCTCGGGGAGCATGAACCGGGCGCCCTCGGCCGCGATGCGCACGTCGCACAGCAGCGCCCGCTGGAACGACCCGCCGATCGCCCAGCCCTGGATGGCGACGATGATCGGGGCGGGGATGTCGAACACCTGCTGGATGCCGGCGTGCCCCCGGCTCATCAGGTCGTGGTGGGACAGCGAGGGGTCGCCGTTGCCGATCGTCGCCACGTCCCGGCCCGACGACCACGACCGGCCCTCGCCCCGCCACACGACCGCCCGGATGTCGGGACGGGCCTTCAGCTCCCCGAGGATGGCGAAGAGCTGCTGGTCCATCTCGTCGTCGAACGCGTTGTGCTTGCCGGGGTTGTCGTTGGTGATGGTGGCGATGGCGCCGTCGACGTCGAGGCGCACCCTGTCGGTCATGGCCTCGACCGTATCTGACGCACCGTCAGATTGCCGGCCGCACGCCGCAGCGGACCCTCGACCGATCAGATCCGGGGCCTCGGTCCGTCAATACACCGAGGAGGAACCCCGATGGAGACGACCACAGACCGCCGCCCCCAGGCCAGCCGGGCACCCGCGACGTCCGCGACGCCCGAGACGCCCGAGGCCGCCGGGGCGGTGCCCGCTGTGTTCCGGCGCCTGCTGGCCAACACCCTCGTCTCGGCGCTGACCAGCTCGTTCCTGTGGTTCGCCCTCACGTTCTGGGTGTACCTGGAGACCCGGTCGGTCGTGGCCACCGGGTGCGTCGCCGGGGCGTTCAGCATCTCCGCCGCCGTGCTCGGTCCGGCGTTCGGCACCTACGTCGACCGCCACCGCAAGCACGCCGCCATGATGCTGGCGTCGGCCGCGGCGACCGCCTGCTTCGCCGTGGCCACGTTCGTGTTCGTCGCCGTCGACGCCGACGCGCTCCTGCGGCTGCGCGGGCCCTGGTTCTGGCTGCTGGTCGGCGTGACGCTGCTCGGCTCGGTGGCCGGGCAGATGCGCGGCATCGCGCTGTCGACGACCGTCACGCTGCTCGTCCCCGAGGACCGGCGCGACCGGGCCAACGGGATGGTCGGCACGGTGACCGGGGTGTCGTTCGCGCTCACGTCGGTGTTCAGCGGGCTGGTCATCGGCGGGCTCGGGATGGGCTGGGCCTACTACGGCGCCCTGGTGCTGAGCGTGGTCGCGCTGGTGCACCTGCGGACGGTCCGCTTCGACGAGGCGGCCCCCGCCCCCGAGCCGGAGGCCACCGGTGGCGTCTGGTCCCGGCACGTGGACGTGCGGGGCGCGCTCGACGCCATCCGGTCCGCCCCCGGGTTGCTGATGCTCGTCGGGCTGGCCGCGTTCAACAACCTGCTGGCCGGCGTGTTCATGGCGCTCATGGACGCCTACGGGCTCACGCTCGTCTCGGTCGAGACCTGGGGGATCCTCTGGGCGTTCATCAGCCTGGCGTTCATCGCCGGCGGCCTCGTCGTGGCCCGGCGGGGCCTCGGGCCCAACCCCCTGGCCGCACTGCTGGCCGCCAACCTCGTGAACTGGACGGTGTGCTCGGTCTTCGCCCTGCGGTCGTCGATCGTGATGCTCGTGGTCGGCATGGTGGTCTGGCTGGCCCTCATCCCGGTCATCGAGGCCGCCGAGCAGACCGTGCTCCAGCGGTCGGTCCCCTTCGAGCGCCAGGGCCGGGTGTTCGGGTTCGCCCAGCTCGTCGAGAACGCGGCGGCGCCTCTGACGGCGTTCGCCATGGCGCCGCTGGCGGAGGCCGTGTTCATGCCGTTCATGACCGACGGGCGCGGTGCGGACTGGATCGGCAGCTGGTTCGGCACCGGCCCGGACCGGGGACTGGCCCTCATGTTCACGCTCGCCGGGCTGATCGGCGTCGTGGTCACCGTCGTCGCCCGGACGTCGCGGTCCTACGCCCGGCTGGCGGCCCCGCAGGACGACCGGGACGAGGACGCCTCCGGCGCCTGCCTGGCCGAGTGCCCACTGGCCGCCTGAGCAAGTCTCCCCCCGTTCTGTCCCCGGAAATGGTCGCCAGAGCGACCAGTTCCGGGGACAAAACGCGGGTCACCCCGGCGGGCGACCGTCCGTCCCCAGCGCGGCGACGATGGCGGCCACCGTGCGGTCGACGTCGGCCTCCGTGGTGGACCAGTTGGACACCGCCAGGCGCATGAGCCGGCGGCCGTGCCACGTCGTGGCGCCCATCCACGCCTCGCCCGAACGCTGCACCGCCTCGACCACGCGGTCGGTGCGGGCGTCGTCGCCGAAGCCGACCAGGACCTGGTTCAGCACGACATCGTTGGCGATCGTGACGCCGTCGAGGGCGCCGAGCTCGTCGGCGAACCGGCGGGCGAGGGCGCAGCACCGCTCGACGAGGTCGGCGACGCCCGTGCGGCCGAGCTGGCGCAGCGCCGCCCAGGTGGCGAAGCCCCGGGCCCGGCGGGACGACTCGGGGACGTAGTCGGCCGGCGTCCGCAGCCCGGCCTCGCCCTGGCCGGTCAGGTAGGCCGCAGTGAACGACATCGCCGCGGCGTGGGCGGCGGGGTGGGCGCAGAAGACGTAGCCGCAGTCATAGGGGACGTTGAGCCACTTGTGGCCGTCGGTGGCCCACGAGTCGGCGGTCTCGACCCCGGCGGTCAGGTGGCGGGTGGCCGGGTTGGCGGCGGCCCACAGGCCGAAGGCGCCGTCGACGTGGACCCAGGCGCCGTGGTCGTGGGCGACCGTGGTGGCGGCGGCGAGGTCGTCGAACGCACCGCTGTTCACGTTGCCCGCCTGGAGGCAGACGATCGTCGGGCCGGCCGGTCCCGCGGCCAGGACCCGGGCGAGGTCGGCGACGTCGATCGCGCCCTGGTCGCCGGCCGCCACCGGCTCGACGGCCCGGGCGCCGACGCCCAGGAGGCGCAGGCTGCGGTCGATCGTGACGTGGCGCTCGGCGCCCGCGACCACCCGCAGGCCGGGCCCGCCGGCCAGGCCGTCCGCCTCGACGTCCCAGCCCGCCGCCGCCAGCACGTGGTGGCGGGCGGCGGCGAGCCCGACCGTGTTGGCGCCCTGGCCGCCGGTCACGAAGCCGACCGACGCGCCGGCGGGCAGGCCGAGCAGGTCGGTGAGCCAAGCGCCGGCGATCTCCTCGACCACCGCCGCCCCGGGAGAGGTGACCGCGTTGAACGCGGGCTGGTCCCAGGCGACCGCCAGCATGTCGGCCGCGGTGGCGGCGTCGAGCGCGCCCCCGACGACGAAGCCGTAGTACCGCGGCCCGGTCGTCGCGACCAGGGCGGGCTCGACCGCGTCGGCCAGCTCGGCCACGACGTCGGCCGCCGGGGTCGGGCCGTCCGGCAGGTCGCCGAGGGCGGCGCGCAGCTTGTCCAGGTCGGCGTCCGCCGGGAACACCGGCCCGTCGGCCGCCCCCTCCCGGTAGTCGGCGGCCCGGTCGGCCGCGTGCCGCAGCAGGTCACGCAGAGAGGTCACACCCCATGATGACCGTTGCGCCCGCCGTCCCCGTCGGGGTTTTGTATTCGCGAGCGAGCCTCGGGTCTCTGAGAGGCGTGATACAGGCAGTCGTCTTGGACGAGCGCACGGCCCGGCGCACGGCCGGGGACACGGTCGGGCGTCGGGCACCCTCCGGGCCGCCCCGCCCGTCGGGGCTCGCCCTGGTGACCGCGTACGGTGACGCGGTCGGGTTCGTCGTGCTGCACCTGGCCTGCCTGGCCGTCCTCGTGGTCGGCGTGTCCGGCTGGGCACTGGCGGTGGCGGCGGCGACGTACGCGCTGCGCTGCTTCGGCGTGGCCGCCGGATTCCACCGCTACTTCTCGCACCGCTCGTTCCGGGCGGGCCGGCCGGTGCAGTTCGGCCTGGCGCTGCTGGGGACGCTGGCCCTGCAGCGCGGCGTGCTGTGGTGGGCGGCAACCCACCGCAAGCACCACTCGGTGAGCGACACGCCGGCGGACGTGCACTCGCCCCACCACCACGGGTTCCTCTACAGCCACTGCGGCTGGTTCCTCGATCCGGCCAACCAGCCGACCGATCGCCGCCGGGTCCGGGACCTGGAGCGGTTCCCCGAACTGGTGCTGCTCGATCGCTGGAAGCTGGTGCCGGTCGCACTGTTCGGCGCGGGGCTGTGGGCGCTCGGTCCGCAGGTGTTCGTGTGGGGGTTCTGCGTGTCGACGGTCGTCCTGTGGCACGCCACGCTCTCGACCGGTTCGTTCTCGCACCGGGTCGGCGGCTACCGCAACTTCCCGACCCGGGACGACAGCCGCAACAACCGGGTCATCGCGGTCGCCCTGCTCGGCGAGGGCTGGCACAACAACCACCACCACAGCCCCCGCAGCGCCTGCCACGGCGTGCGGCGCAGCGAGCTCGACCCGATCGGCGCCGGACTGCGGCTGCTCGCCCGGCTGCGGCTCGTGAGCGACCTCCACCCGCCGCCGGGGTAGAAACGGGCGATGACGACGCCGCTGCCGCAGGAGCCCGAGATCGTGATCGGCTCCCGGTTCAACGGCCCGCCGGGCTCGGCCAACGGCGGCTACGCCTGCGGCCTGGTCGCCCGCCTGCTGGGCGGCGGCACGGTCGAGGTCCGGCTGCGCCGGCCCCCGCCGCTCGAACAGCCGCTGCGCTGGGACGGGTCCGCGCTGCACGACGGCGACGAGCTGGTGGCCGCGGGCGAGCCGCTCCCGCCTGCGGATGCCGGCCCGCCGGCGGACCTGCCGGAGCCGGTGGACGTGGACGCCGCCCGGGCCGCCGCGGCAGGCTTCCCGGGCCTGCACCGCCACCCGTACCCGACGTGCTTCGGCTGCGGCCCGGACCGGGCGGAGGGCGACGGTCTCCGCATCAGCCCGGGCCCGGTCGCCGGCCGCGACGTGGTGGCCTCGGTGTGGACCCCGCACCCCTCGGTGACGGTCGACGGCGAGGTCCCGCTGGAGGTGGCCTGGGCCGCCCTCGACTGCACCGGCGGCTGGGCGGGCCTGGGCGACGTCGAGGGCCGGTTCGTCCTGGGCACGATGCGGGGGTCGGTCACCGCCCGCCCCGCGCCGGGCGAGCCCCACGTGGTCACCGGCTGGCAGCATGGCCTGGAGGGCCGCAAGCTGCTGTGCAGCTCGTCGCTGCGCACCGCCGCCGGCGACCTGCTGGGCTGGTCGCAGCAGACCTGGATCCGCATCGCCGACGAGTGATCCGCCGGCGTGTGTCGCGTTTTCTACGCGGAAGCGGTCGCCATAGCGACGACTTCCGCGGAGAGAACGCTAGGCGGCGTCGGCGGCGGCCTGGATCGCCGCGATGTCGAGTTTCTTCATGCCGAGCACCGCCGCCATGGCCCGGTCGGCCCGGGCCCGGTCGGGGTCGCTGAGCAGGACGTTCCAATCGGCGGGCACGACCTGCCACGACAGGCCGAAGCGGTCCTTGAGCCAGCCGCACATGCTCTCCTCGCCGCCGCCCTCGAGGAGCCGGTCCCAGTAGTAGTCGATCTCGGCCTGGTCCTTGCAGTTCACGAGCAGCGAGATCGCCTCGTCGAAGTGGAACTGGGGGCCGCCGTTGATGGCCGTGAAGTCCTGGCCGTCCAGCACGAAGTCGACCGTCAGGACCTCGCCGGCCTCGCGGGGCCCGGACTCGCCGTAGTGGGTGACGGTTCCGATCTCCGAGTTGGGGAACACCGAGACGTAGAACTCGGCGGCCTCCATGCTCTCGGTGTCGAACCAGAGGTTGGGGGTGATCCGGGGCATCGCGCTCGCTCCTGCGTCGTGTCATCAACCACTTGGTTGAACACAACCTAGGACGGCCCGAGGCCATTGTCAACCGATTGGTTGAGTATGACCCCGGGCCCGCCCGGAAGAGGGGCCGGAGCTACGAGTCGCCCTGGTCCGGCGGCCGCCCGCCCGTCTCGACGCACATCTCGACGAGCAGGTGCTCGTCGCTCGGGCAATCGATGGCCAGGCTGGCGATGCCCGGCCCGGGCACGACCACCTGGATCGGCACGTTCTGCGGCCCGGCGATCGGCACCTGCACGATCAGAGTGCCGTTCTGGTCGAAGGCGCTGACCGTCCCCGGCCTGGCGAACACGCCGACCGTGAGGCGGACTGCGTCGGCCGGCGCCGCCAGCTCGACCGTCGTCCGGAACCACAGCTGCATGCCGGTGATGGCGCCCCACCGCAGGACGTCGGTCCGGGGGACGGGCGCCCCGTTCTGGTCGAACACCTCGAACCGGTGGCCCTGCTCGACGCGGGGGTTGGCATCGGTGCTCAGCACGGAGAAGTCCACGCACGCCGAGCGCGGCGAGCAGACCTGCATCAGCGCGCCCTCGATGACGCCGACGAGGGGGCCCGCCCCGCCCTCCTTGGTGGGCTCGAACTCGCAGCGGTAGACGCCCGTGACCAGGGCGCCCAGCAGCGCCGGGTCGGCCGAGCGGACGACCGCGCCGCACAGACGCCCGATCATGACGCCCGGCTCGCGGCACTCCTCGCACGCCCGCCGCAGCGGCGCCCGGTTGAGGCCCGCGTTGGTGATGCCCTGCATCCGGCCGGACACGGCGAGGCCCTGGCCTCGCCACAGGAAGTCGCCGGCGTGGACGCCCCGGTCGAACGCATCGCCGTTGGCGAACTGGGTGACCAGCTGGCGGACCACCAGCACGCCGTCGAGCAGGGTCTTGCTGTTCTCGGAGTCGCAGTCGTGGGCCACCACCTGGGCCCTGATCGCGTGCAGCGTCACCAGGGACCTGCAGTCCAGCTCCGGGCACTCCTCCACCTGTGCGTCGATGGCGAGCAGCTCGCCCTCGAGATCCTTGGACACCGCCGCCAGACACTCCGTCTCGCGCCGCAGATCGTCGGGCCCGAACCCGCAGTCGATCGCCATGGGGCACCTCCTTGTGCTTGGGACCAAGAGAGGTGTGGCGCCCGAGAGTGATACCGCGACTTCGCTGCGAGGTCAGGGACTTATGTCACGGGTCCCCTCTGCTGGCTGTGGCGTTGGGTCACACGACCTCCACGGTGTCGCCGTCCGCCAGGTGGTGGGCCGGGCCGACCTGCTGGCCGGCGAAGCGGGCCGACGGGCCCCACAGGCGCGCGCCGCGGCAGCGGGCGCCGACCTCGCGGTGGATGGCGTCGGCGACGTCGGCCACCGTGACCGGGGGAGGCAGGGCGAGCGGGTGCGGGTCGGTGACGCCGGCCCGCCGCAGGTGGATCCGGACCAGGCCCGTGAGGCCCCAGATCGCATCCCGCAGCGCGTCCAGCGAGGCGTCGTCGAGCACGGACACCTCGTGGACCTCCAGGTCCGCCGCCGCCGGGCTCCGGCGCAGGCCGTCGACGGCGCCCGGCGGAGCCTCGTCGCTGCGGGTCGCCGCCGCGATCGCCGGCAGGTCGATGCCCGCCGCTCGCAGCTCGGCCCGCAGGGCGGCGAGGGCCTCCGGCGGCTCGCCCGCCGTGTGGCACAGCACCATCGCGTCGGCCGTGCGCAGCACGCTCAGCAGCGCCCGGCCGCCGCCCCGGCCCTCGCTGGCGCCCGCGATCAGGCCGGGTATCTCGACCAGCTGCACGAGCACGCCGCCCGCCCGGACCACGGCCGGGACCGGGCGGGTCGTCGTGAACGCGTAGTCGCCGGTGCGGACCTGCACGTCCGACAGGGCCTGGAGCAGGCTCGACTTGCCGGCGTTGGGCGCGCCGACCAGGGCGATCTGCGCCGCCCCCTGGCGGCGGACCGCGATCGAGTCCCGGTGGGTGGCGGCCGTCCGCTTCTCGTTCTCGGTGACCTGGTCGCTGATCCAGCGGCGCAGGTCTGCGTACGGGCCGTTGCGGTAGTCCGGCAGCTCGGCCAGCAGCGCCCGCAGCTCGCGGGCCCGGGCGCCGCCCTCCTTGCCCTGGAGACGGCGCTTGGCGACCTGGCGAAATGTTCGATGCGGCATCGGCATCGTGATGCTCCTCCTCGTTCCCGGGCAGGAGCGGACGACGACGCCGTGGCTTCAGTGGCTGCAGCGCGTCGTGTCTCCCGCCGCTTCCGTCGACGTTGGCGTGGAAGCGGCGGGATCAGCCGTGTTGGATCGTCACCCTCGATCGCCAGGCCAGCTCACGGAGCCGGCCGGACCGGTGCGTCGCCATGCAAGCGACGCTAGCTGGGCCCGGGGCCGGCCCCCAGCGGGTTTCGGCGTCAGTCCCGCTCGACGACGTAGAGGACGTTGCCGTCGGGGTCGCGGAACGAGAACATCGGCGGGACGCCCTCCCACCGCAGGACCTCGGCGTCGACGTCGACGCCGAGGGCCTGGAGGGCGGCGTGGTCGGCGCCGGCGTCGGTCGTCGACAGCCGGATGCCCGTGTCGACCCCGCCGGCCCCGCTCGGGCCGGGGGGCGTGAGGGCGACCGTGGTCGCCGCGCCCGGTGGCGCCGACCTCGATCCAGCGCATGCCGCCGCCGAACTCGCCGTCGAGGCGGGTCTCGAACCCGAGCGTCTCGCCGTAGAACTTGAGCGCCCGGTCCGGGTCGCTGACCGGCACCCCGACGGTGCCGATGCCGCTGATGTGGATGCTGGCCTGCTCGCTCATCGTGGACTCCCCGTGTGCGTGGCGTGTGCGCGGTAGACGGGGCGGCGTTCCCGGAATCATCGCCGGGGCATGACGAGCGTCACGTATGCGATCGGCGGCCCCGGCATCTGCACCACTGCACAACCGTGCGACAAGGAGGAACATCATGGCCGAGGTCATCGGCGCGATCCGCGACAAGTGGCTGGCGTCCGGCGGGGAGGGCGGCTTCGGCGCGGCCCTCGACAGCGAGCGCCCGACGTTCGACGGCGTGGGGCGGGCCCAGCCGTTCGCCAACGGCAAGTTCATCGTCTGGCACCCGGAGATCGGCCCGTTCGTCGTGTTCGGGGCGATCGCCCAGAAGTGGGTGTCGCTCGGGCGGGAGCAGTTCGGCTACCCGATCACCGACGAGCTGGGCTGCCCGGACGGCCGGGGTCGGTTCAACCACTTCCGCACCATGCAGGCGCCCGGGCACCCCGAGGCGTCGATCTACTGGACGCCCCAGACCGGCCCGCACGAGGTGCACGGGGCGATCCGGGATGCGTGGGCCCGGGCCGGGTTCGAGCGTGGGCCCGTCGGCTACCCGACCAGCGACGAGCTCGCGGCCGGCGGCCGGCGCCGCCGCAGCAACTTCGAGCACGGCTTCATCGACTGGACGCCCCAGCAGGGCGCCCACGTCCACGGCCCGGTCGTCATCGACCACGGGCCGGAGCTCAACCCCGTCAACGAGTGACCGTCACGCTGCGGCCCTGCTTGCGGTTGCGGCCTGCGCACCGACCTCGTTCTGACAGCGCACAGTGCCGTGGCGGTACGGATCCGCTGTCAGAACCGCGGCCTGCGGCGGCGGAGGGCTTTCCTACGCGGAAGCGGTCGCTATGGCGACCGCTTCCGCGACAAAGCCGTCAGGCGCGAAGATGCGGGCCAGCGGTCACCGGGGGGAGCAGCGATGAGGGCAGCGGTCGTCGAGAGCGGCACGGTCGAGATCCGGGACGTCCCCCGGCCCGAGCCGGGCCCGGAGGACGCCATCGTGGCGCTGAGCGCGGCGGGGGTGTGCCACTCCGACCTCCACCTCGCCCGGGGCGACTGGCCGGGCATGGGCCGGTCCGACGGGCCGATGCCGCTCGGCCACGAGGGCGTCGGCACGGTCGTCGAGCTGGGGCCGGGGGCCGACCGGTACGTGTCGGTGGGCGACCGGGTGATCCTCGGCCTGGGCGGCGCCGGCGGCGGATTCTGGTGCGGCGCGTGCGAGTTCTGCCTGGGCGGCCGCCCCCGGCTGTGCCGCCAGGCCCGGGGCATCATGGGCACGTTCGCCGAGCACATCCGCCTGTGGGCCCGCTCGCTGGTCGTGCTGCCCGAGAGCATCGACGACGAGCAGGTGCCGCTGGCGTGCGGCGGCCTCACCGCGTACGCCGCGGTCAAGAAGCTGTGGCGCCTGGGCGTGCCGCCGGGCAAGAACGTGGCGATCGTCGGCGCGGCGGGCGGCCTCGGCCATTACGGCGTCCAGGTGGCCACGGCGTTCGGCTACCGGGTCATCGGCATCGACGTGGGCGAGGAGCGCATCGCCTTCGTCCGTTCGCTGGGGGCCGACGCGGCCTACGACGTGGGCGAGGCGGCCGACCGCATCCGCAGCGACCACCGGGGCGCCCACGCCGTCATCGTGTTCGCGTCCCGCCTCACCGGCTTCGAGCTGGGCCTGCGGGTGCTGCGCCGGGGCGGCGTGTTCGTCGGGGTCGGCATGCCGGCGGCCGACGAGGGCACCCTGGCCCTCAGCCCGCTCGACCTGGTCGCCCGCGAGCCACTGATCACGTCGTCGGTGGTCGGCACCGTCGAGGACATGCGCGAGCTGGTCGAGTTGGCCGCCGCCGGCCGGGTGGCCACCCACGTCGGCCGCCGGGGCGAGCTGGCCGACCTGCCGGTGGTGCTGGGCGAGCTGGAGGCGGCGGCCTACCCGGGCCGGGCGGTGCTGACGATCGCCTGAGAGGCTGCGCCGATCGAGGCCTACTCCGCCAGAACCGCGTCGAGGCGCTGGTAGCTCTCCCGCGTGCCATCTGCCATGCCGCCGGATACGAAGGCGTCGCGGGCCTCGAACGAGTCGACCAGCGACGTCGAGGTGAGGCGGCAGCGGCCGTCGCCGATGTCCTCGAACACGAGGCGTTCCAGCGCCACGCCGTCGGGGTCGCCGTCCCAGGTGAACGTGTTGACGATCAGCTCCGACGGTCGTACCTCGTGGAAGCTGCCGTGGAAGCCGTGCTCCACGCCGTCGTAGCCGTGGTAGTAGCGGTACGAGCCGCCCGTGCGGCAGTCGTAGTGGTCGATGCGCATCTCGTACTTCGCGGGGCCCAGCCAGCGCGACACCAGGTCCGGCTCCACGTGGGCCCGGAAGACCTTGGCCGGCGGGGCGTCGAACTCCCGGACGATCCGCACGAGCGGAACCTTCGCGTCGACGGCGATCTCGGTCTCGTGGGTACGGGTGGTCATGTCCCCTCTCCTGTCTGTGCGGGTGCGGGCGCCGGGGCCTCGTCGTCGTCCGGCAGCGACCGGAGGACGTCGTCGAGGCGCCGGTAGCGCTCCTCCGCCTGGCGGCGGTAGCGCTCGATCCAGCGGGTCATCAGGTCGAACACCTCCGCCTTCGGGAGAGCGGATCGGCCGCCACGCGTCCTCCTGTGTGATCAACCGATTGGTTGAGCACAACGTAGGCCTGCGCCGGCCCATTGTCAACCAGTTGGTTGAAGATCGGACCCGGCGGTGTCCGGCGGCGCCGAGCCGAACTGCACGGCCAGCAGCGGCTGGCCGGACCACGCCGCCACCGGACCCCAGGCCGCCACCACGAGCGGGTCCGCGGCCGCGGCCACGAGCCCGGGCTCGTCGCTGCCGTAGCCGGCCGACGCCACCCGACCCACGAGGGCCTCGGCCTCCGAGCGTCGGTGGTCCTGCGCCCGCTCGATGGCGCCCCGTCCGGCCGGCGTCAGCCGCGGCACCCGGGTCATCGCCACCAGCGCCAGAGCGACAGCGACCGCCCCGCCCGCCAGGAACCAGACCCGCCCGAGGTCGCCCGAGTCGCCGGACAAGAACGCCGACACCCCGAAGCCGGCCACCAGCACGAGCCCCAGCGCGCCCCGGCGCATCCGGGTCGCCTGCGTGCGGTCGATCAGCAGGCCCCCCGCCGCCAGCCGCTCCCGCACCTCCTCGACCTCGCGCCCGTCGGTCAGCTTGTCGTTCTGCACCACCTTGGGCTGCCCGGCGCGGACCGCGGCGGCGACCGCCCGCCCGAGCGCGCCGGTGTCGACGGGCAGGTCGCGAACGGTCACCGTCCCGGGCGGGAACCGCAGGATGTCCTCCCGGGCCAACCGCACGACCCGGCCGCCCTCCTCGGGGTCGGGCAGCGTCACGTCGAGCGCGTGGCGCTCGCACAGCCGCAGCGCCGCCACCAGCACGGCGTCCTCCGGCCCGCCATGGAGGTAGGCGATGTCCTCCGGGTCGAGCTGGATCGACGCGTGCCCCCGCCTGGCCCGCACCACGACGGCCCGCACGGCCAGGCACAGGAGGCCCGCCGCCACCACCAGGGCGGCGTACACGGTCGGGGTCATCTCCCATCGTCGCACGCCGGACGGGCGGCCCGGGCGCTTCGGGTGGCAGGATGCCGGGATGGCGAGCGAGACGACCGACCCCGGCGAGGCGACCGAAGCGACCGACACGACCGAGACCGTCGAGAGGATCGAGGTGCAGCGGACGATCCCCGCGGACGCCGCCCGCATCTTCGCGGTCCTGCGCGACCCCGAGGGCCACGTGGCGATCGACAGCTCGGGGATGCTGCAGTCCGCCGAGGGCGAGCCGGTGTCGGCCGTCGGCGACAGCTTCGTCGTCCACATGGACCGCGAGGCGCTCAACGACTACCCGCTCGGGCTGTACGACGTGACGGTCAGCATCACCCGCTACGCCCAGGACCGGGAGATCGAGTGGACCATCCTCGGCCGCCTCCGCCCGCAGATCGGCCACGTCTACGGCTATGCGCTCGCACCGGGCGACGACGGCACAACGGTCGTGACGTCCTACTACGACTGGTCGAACATCGACCCGGTCTGGCGGGAGGCCGGCATCTTCCCGATCCTGTCGGAGGGCGCGCTGCGGGCCACCCTCGGCATCCTCGCCCGGACGGTCGCCCGGTCGTCCTAGGGCATTGGCGGTCCGCGAAGCTGGGGGCATGGCCGTCATCGAGACCATGACCTTCCGGCTCGTCGAGGGCACCGACCGGGACGCGTTCCTGGCGGTCGACAAGCGCCTCCAGTCGGAGTTCGCCTACCAGCAGCCCGGCCTGATCCGCCGCACGACCGCCCGCGGCCGGGGCGACCACGACGGCGAGTGGCTGGTCATCGACCTGTGGCGCACCCGGGCCGACGCCGACGCGGCGGCCGCCGCCTGGGACGACGACCCGACTGCGCAGGCGTTCATGGCGCTGGTCGACCGCGACAGCGTCGACGTCCGGCGCTACACCGACTTCGGCTGAGGCTGCGCCGATCGGCGCAGCCGTGACGCTATTACTGCTGGACCAGCGTGAGCGGGTTGCCCTCCGGGTCGACGATCCAGGCGATCGTCGGCCCGCCGGGGACGTCGAACGGCTCCCGCCGCACGGTCGCTCCCAGCTCGGCCGCCTGCGCCACCGAGGCGCGGATGTCCCGCACCTGGACGTAGAGCTGCACGCCCGGTTCGTCGCTCTGGCGCAGGTGGCCGGCCGGCCCGGGCTCGGGACCCCCGAGCCCGGGGCCGATGTCCATGATCGGACCGTCGCCGATCGACCAGTTGAACATCGCCGCGTAGAAGGCGCGCTGGGCGTCGGGGTCGCGGGCCGCGATCTCCCAGTGCACGACCGGGCGCGCCCAGTCCTGGCTCATCGCCACCCCCAGGGCCACCACGAGGTCTGGCCCGGCACCCCGTTGACCGACTCGGTGCTCATCGCGTAGTGCAGCGTGGCCGTCGCCACCGCGTCGGCGTTGAGGTCGAGCACGTCCCGGTCGACGTTGTCGACGCCGTCGCACGCCGCGTGGTAGCAGGGGTCGTAGGGCTCGCCGGCCCGGCCGCCGTAGACCGCCGCCTCCTCGGGCGTCTTGATGCCGCTCGACCCGGTGAACACGCCGCCGAACGGTATCCCGAAGCCGAAGAAGATCGCATAGTCCGACGAGAACTCGATGCGCGTCGGCGCCGACGCCAGGTGCCGGTCGGCGTAGAAGTCGTGGAAGAACGCCTCGATGGCGGCCGAGCCCTCGCGATGTGGGGATTGTTACGAAGCGAAATTCCCTGGCCACCGGCGGCGGCCGCTGCGATGCTGCCGGACACACCCGAGCCGAAGGAGGTGGCCGCGTGACAACGATCGTCGCCCGCCCCCACGGCTCCGCGCCCGCGCACCGGTCCTGACCCCTCGGGTCGCGACCCCTCGGTCCTTCCGACCCTCCGGGCGCCCTGCGAGCCGTTCGGGGCCCTTCCCGACCGCTCCGCATCCCTGGAGGATCCCCGTGCCCGTGCACGACCCCGAGCGCGACGCCCCGGCGTGGCTCACCGAGGGCGACACCGTCGACGAGGTGCTCGGCCTGCTCAAGACCGGCAAGGAGGCCGAGGTGTTCGCGATCGAGCGCCGCTCGCTCGACGGTCGCCGGTCGGCGTTGCTCGCCCACAAGCGCTACCGGCCGCCCCGGGTCGGCCACAAGGGCGAGCTGGAGGCGCTCGGCTTCAGCCGGGCCCGCACGTTCGCCGACGACGCCCGCTACCGGGCGGGGGAGGGCTTCCGCTACAGCCGCGACCGCCGGGCGGTCGCCCGCCGCTCGAAGCATGGCCGCGAGCTCCTGGCCGAGCGCTGGCCCCGCCAGGAGTGGGAGTCGCTGGTGCGCGCCCACGAGGCCGGCGCCACCGTTCCCTACCCGGTCGAGCAGACCGGCGACGGGGTGGTGATGCAGTTCCTCGGCGACGCGGGCGTGGCCGCCCCCCGGCTGGTGTCGGCCCGGCTCGATCCGGCCGAGCTGACCGCGGCCTACGCCCAGCTCATGGCCGACCTGGCCGCGCTGACCCAGGCGGGCCTGGTGCACGCGGACCTGTCGCCCTACAACGTGATCTGGTGGCGGGGTCGGGCCTGGATCATCGACCTCCCGCAGGCGGTCGACCTGGTCCTCAACCCCAACGGCCTGGACCTGCTCCATCACGACGTGACGACGGTGTGCGCCTGGTTCGCCCGCCAGGGCCTCGACTGCGACGGCGAGGCCGCGTTCGCGGCCCTGCTGCCCGACGCGTGGTGAGGGGGGCGCGAGCCGATGGAGGGCACGGCCCGGGTCTGCTCCGGCGAGGAGTGTCAGGCGATCCGGGCCAAGGTCGTCGACAGGTACGGGTTCCAGACCAAGGTCACCAAGGTCCTCGGCGACATCGGCGGGATGATCAAGCGCAAGCGGATCCCCTACGGCGACCGCGGCGTCGTCGTCACCCCGACGGCCTGACCCCGCGCTCGCGGCCGAGCCGCCAGCCGACGGTCGTGGTGACGATCTCCCGCACCACACGGGCGCTGCCGATGGCGGGGTCGGGGTCGCGGCCCTCGGCCAGCCGCCGGATCTGCAGGCCGTGCCACGGGCTGTGGATCGCGAACCCGACGGCCCGGCGCCGCTGTGGTCGGCGGCCACGGCCGTGGCGCGGGCTCGTCGCCCCGCAGCGCAGCCGCCGGCAGGTCGGTCTGGACCGCCAGCGCCCGGGCCAGGCCGACCACGTCGACGGCGCCGCTCCCGAGCAGGCGGCGCATCGTCGCCGGTCGCCGGATGCCCCCGGTGAGCATCAGCGGCAGGCGGGTGGCCGACCTGACCCGCTCGGCGTAGTCGGCGAAATAGGCCTCGTCGGTCCACGGGCCGCGGCGCTCGACAGCTCGCTCCACAGCTCGACCGTGCCGCCGGTGACCTCGATCGCACGAGGTGGGACCGCCCCCTGATCGCCGAGGGCCAAGACCTGGTCCGCGCATGCCTGCGCCGCAACCATCCAGGCCCGTACCAGATCCAGGCCGCGATAGCCGCGGTCCACGCCGACGCTCCGAGCGCCGAGGCCACCGACTGGTCCCAGATCGTCACCCTCTACGACCAGCTCCACGCCCTACGCCCCAACCCGGTCGTGGCCCTCAACCGCGCGATCGCGGTCGCCGAGGTCGGCGGCCCCGCCGAGGGCCTGGCTGCGCTGGAGGCACTCGACAGCCACAGCTCTCCGGGACTACCAGCCGTACCACGCAGCGAGCGCAGACCTGCTGCGGCGAGCGGGGCGAGATGACGCGGCCCGCACGGCCTACGACCGCGCGATCGAGCTCACGACCAACCCAGCCGAACGAGCGTTCCTCCGACGCCAACGCACCACCCTCGCCGACGAGGCGGAGTGACCTCCCCGCTGAGCGCTGTACGCGATCGGGCGGGTCACGGCCCCGCCGGCCCGCACTCGCGGATGCGGCGTTCGAGGAAGAGCCGCTCGGCCGGGTTGGCGGTGAGGGCGAGCGCCCGGCGGTAGGCGGCCTCGGCCTCGGTCGGGCGGGCGAGGCGGCGCAGGAGGTCGGCGCGGGTCGTGTGGTAGAGGTGGTACCGGTCGAGCCCGCTCAGGCCGTCGACGACGGCGAGCGCGGCCTCCGGCGACCCGGCCATCCCGTGCGCGACGGCCCGGTTCAGGCGCAAGACGGGCGTCGGGGCCAGGGCGACCAGGCCGTCGTACAGCCGGGCGATGTCGTCCCAGCGGGTCTCGCCGGGCTGCGCGGCGTTGGCGTGGACGGAGGCGATCGCCGCCTGGAGCTGGTACACGCCCGGCGGGTCGTCGGGCGCCCCCAGCGCGGCCGCGCTCGCCAGCAGGCGGTTGGCCTCGGCGATGGCCGCCCGGTCCCAGCTGGCGCGGTCCTGCTCGTCGAGCGGGACGAGGCAGCCGTCCGCGCTCTCGCGGGCGGCAGCCCGCGCGTGGTGGAACAGCATCAGCGCCAGGAGTGCCCGGGACTCGGGCGCCGGCATCGCCGCGTCGAGCAGGCGGCAGAGGCGGATCGCGTCCTCGCTGAGGTCGGGCCGGGTCAGGCCCCGGGCGCCGGACGCGGCATACCCTTCGCTGAATACCAGGTAGAGGACGGCCAGCACGCCGGGCAGCCGCTGGTCCCTGTCGGCCGGAGTCGGGACGCTCAGCGACACCCCGGACCCCCGCAGCGTGGCCTTGGCCCGGGTGATCCGCTGCCGCATCGCCGGCTCGTCGACCACGAAGGCCCGGGCGATCTCCGCCGTGCTGAGCCCGCCCAGCGTCCGGAGCGTCAGCGCCACCCGGCTCGCCAGCGTCAGCACGGGGTGGCAGCACGCGAACATGAGGGCCAGGCGCTCGTCCCCGAGCGGCTCGTCGGCGCACGGTCCGTCCCGCTCGTCGCCGCCGTCCGCCCCGGCGACCGCCGCAGCCGCCGACTCGGCCTCCTTGCGCCGGCCGACCGTCGTGCGCCGGACCCTGTCGATCGCCCGGCGCCGGCCCACCGTGACGAGCCAGCCGCCGGGGTTGTCGGGGACGCCGTCGACCGGCCAGCGGTCGAGCGCCGCCGCAGCGGCGTCCTGCAGGGCGTCCTCGGCCAGGTCGATGTCCCCCAGCGCGCGCACGAGGACCGACAGCACCCGCCCGGGCTCGTCGCGCAGCGCCCGGTCGAGGGCCGCCCGCGCGGCGTCCGCCCGCCGGTCAGGGTCGTCGTCGCCGGCCATGTCGCGGTCAGTCTGTCCCGTTCGTCACACTGCTGACGGACACGCCGATCGGAGGACGAGATGGCCGAGTTCCTACTCCTGCTGACCTGGGGGCCCGGGCCGCCGCCGGCCCCGCTGCCGCCGGACGAGTTGCAGGCGTTGATCGCCCGCTACGTGGCCTGGGGCGAGCGCATCGCCGCGGCTGGCCACGGGTCGCCCCGGGGCGGCGCCCGGCTCAGCGACGTGTTCAGCGATCCCGGGCGGGTGCTCGCCGGCTCGGGCGCGGACTTCGTCGCCACCGACGGCCCGCTGGCCGAGACCAAGGAGGTCGTCGGTGGCTACGGGGTGATCGAGGCGCGCGACTACGACGAGGCCGTGGAGCTGTGCCGCGACCACCCAACGCTCGAGTCCGGGCACATCGTTCTCCGGCAGCTCGCCTAGAAGAGCGGGTAGTCGAGCTGGCTGTCGGCGCCCTCGATGCCGAGGAAGCACGCCGAGTGGTGGACGCCGGCCGCCCACTCCTGGCGGGTCGGGTACGGCAGAAGGTACGCCAGGATGTCGGCCACCTCGGGGTGGGCGTCGGCGATGGGGGTGATGCGGTCGATGCAGGCCGCATCACCCTCGTTGATGAACCGGGCGTCGCCCGGGTAGGCGCCCGCGGGGTAGGGGAAGACCGCCACGACCTGATAATGGTGCGGCGACGTGCACGGCACCGGCTCGACGTCGCTGGTGAAGCTCTCGTGGTTGTGCAGGTCGTTGAGGCACTGACCGACCTGCATCTCGTGCCACTGCGGCAGCCCCGGTGAGGGCGACGGCGCCGGTGCCGGGGCCGGCGTCGTGGGCGGAGCCGTCGGCGCTGGTGCCGGGGCCGGCGTCGCGGGGTCGGGCGAGGCGGAGCCCCGCCCCGGGCCCCGGGGCACCGGCGTGCGCCCGGGACCGGTCGACAGGTCGGTCCCCAGCGACGAGCCGGGCCCGGCCGCGACCGTCGTCGGGGTGGTCGCCGGCCCGTCGCCGGACCGGTCCCCGGCCCCGCCGTCCCGCCCCTCGGCCGGCGAGCCCACCGCCGCGCTCGGCCCGTCGCCGTCGCCCAGGACCACCGCGCCGGCCGCGGTCAGCCCGGCCAAGGCCAGGGCGACGACGCCGGTCACCAGCCGCCGGCGCGCCCGGCGGCCGGGCGACACCAGCGCGGGCGGACGCAGCGGCGGCGCCGCCCAGCCCGGCGGCGGCAGCGCCGGGCCGACCGCGGGCGTCGGCGGGACGGCGGGCACGGCGGGCGGCGGGCGCCGCACGGGCGCCGCCGCCACGGCCGCCGCCGCCGCCGGCGCCCCGGGCGCCAGCCGGGCCGCGCCCAGCGCCACCGCGTGCTTGGGGTGGACGTCCACCGCCACCGGGCGCCCGAGCGCGTCCGCCACCAGCTCGGCCACCAGCGGGATGCGCGACGACCCGCCGACCAGCAGCACGGCATCGAGGTCCGCGGCCCCCACGCCGGCCGACTGCAGCGCCCGGCGCAGCGTCTCGATCGTGGCGAGGAGGGCGGGGCGGATCCGCTCCTCCAGCTCCATCCGGGTGAGCCGGACCTCGGTCCGCAGCTCGGGCAGCACGACCGGGATCGTGACCTCGGTGTCGGCCGACAGGGCCTCCTTGGCCTCGGTGCAGTGGCGGCGGAGCTGGACCAGCGCGCCCATGGCGAGCGGATCCGCGGGGTCGAGCGCCGTCACCGCCTCGCCGACCTGCTCGCGGACGTGGGCGAACACCGCCTCGTCGAAGTCGGTCCCGCCGAGGAACTCGATGCCCCGCGGGTCGCCCAGCAGCCGGTGGCCGGGGCCGTCGGGCTCGCGGCGCAGGACCGCCGCGTCGAAGGTGCCGCCGCCCAGGTCGTAGACGGCCACCGTGGCGCCCGCCTCGACCCGGGTCAGCGAGGCGTAGTGGGCGGCGGCCGCCTCGGGCTCGGACACGAGGGTCGCGCCGCCGACGTCGGCCAGCTCGATCGCCTGGCCCAGCAGGTCACGCTTGTACGGCCCCCAGTTGGCGGGACAGGTCACCACCAGGTGGTCCGGCAGGCCGCCCTCGCGGGCGGCGACCGTGCGCACCGCGGCCCGCGCCAGGCGGGCCATCAGCGCATGAGGTGCGAAGGGGGTCCCCCCGAGCAGGACGGGGGTCGGGTCGCCCAGGCGCCGCTTCACGTCCCGGGCGAAGCGCCCGGGGTCGGTCGCGGCGCGCCGCTCGGCGCTCTCGCCGACCAGCAGTTCTCCGTCGGGCCGCAGGTAAGCGACCGATGGCATGTCGAGCGACCGGGTGCCCAAGGGGGCCACCTCGGTGCGGCCGTCGCGCAACACGGCGGCCGCCGTCATGGTCGTCCCCAGATCGACGCCCAGGTCGTAGCCCACGAGTCCTCCTTGTGGCCCCGTAGTCACGTCCTGACGAAGCAAGGAGGTTAACGGGCGCGCGCCGCCCGCGCGCCCGCCGGCCATCGACCCTGGTGGGGGGTCGAAAGGGGTCAGGTGGAGGTGGAGGCGCCGCCCACGACCCGCGCCTTCATCGACTCGAACTCGGCGTCGGTGATGGTCCCGCTGTCGCGCAGCGCGGCCAGCTTGGCGAGCTCGTCCACGGGCCCGCCGCCGCCTC
Source organism: uncultured Acidimicrobiales bacterium (assembly GCA_963830865.1). GTDB lineage: Bacteria > Actinomycetota > Acidimicrobiia > Acidimicrobiales > VFJN01 > ZC4RG19. The sequence goes on from CAWHNU010000011.1 coordinate 716,855, forward strand.
CGCCGCCGCCGGCGGTCTGGCGGATGTAGTCGTCGAACTGCGCCTTCGCCGCCTGCTGCTCGGCCGCCGACCGCTTCGCCATGCTGTCGCCCCGGGCGATCAGGTACACGAGGCACCCGATCAGCGGGAAGATGATCAGCCCGACCACCCAGATCGCCTTCGCCCATCCGGACAACGAGTGATCGCGGAACAGGTCGCTGATGATCACGATGAAGATCCAGATGAACAGGAAGAGGAAGAAGACCCAGATCGTGGTCCAGATCAGGTCTCCCAAGCTGACGTCGGCAACGACCACATCGGCCTCCCGTGCTACGGCGCGGTTGCGCCACTGCGCACAAGGGACCTCCGGGGTCGGGGCCGGGCGTCACCCGCGACGGGTGATACTGGCGGGGCCCGCACACGCCCCGGCGGCCTTGCTGCCCGCGCGCTAGTTGCCGTCCCGCGACCAGTGCCAGGGCTCCCCGGGCAGGTTGTAGAAGCCGTACGTGTTGGCGTGGGCGTCGAGCCAGTCCCAGCACACGTCGCCCGACGAGACCGCGCCGCCGCCGTTGCAGGTGAAGTCGACCGCGAGGCCCTGCTCGTGGGCGGACGTGCCCGGCCGCGCGGTCGGCGGGTCGCACTGCGAGGCGGGCATCAGGTAGATGGCGTAGTACGAGGTGCCGCAGTGGGCGATGCGCAGTTGGATCTGCGCCTCCGGGTCGCGGTAGCCACCCCCGCACAGGTGGACGCCGGCGCCGTTGGCCGCCCCGAGCAGCGCGGCGAGGTCGCCGGCGATCGTGGCCGCCACGGTGATCGACCCGCCGGCCGGGCAGGCGACCGTCGCCAGACCGCCCGGGACCGGCGCGATGGCGGTCGGGCCCACGTCGCCCGATGGCGGGGGCGGGGCCGCGGCGGCCAGCTGAGCGGCCAGTGCCGCCTGCTGGGCGGCGATCTGCTCGGACAGCGCGGCGTCGGTCTGGCGCAGCGACTCGGCCTCGCTCAGCTTGGCGTCCAGCCGGGCCTCCACGTCGGCGGCGAACTGCTGCTGCTGGGCGAGCGCGGCCTGGACGTCGGTGAGCGCCGCGTCCGCCGTGTTCCTGGCCGCCGCGGCCTCCTGGGCCCGGGTGGCCTTGTCGGCCCGCTCGGTGGCGAGCTGCTCCCGGGCCGCGTCGAGCTGCTCCAGGAGCGCGGTGTCGCTCTCGGTCTGCAGCTCGACCAGGGTCTTCTTGACCGCGGTCTCGGTCAGCGAGTCGGTGCGGAACATGTCGAGCGGGTCCGAGCCGGGCGGGTCGACGAACGCCTCGACGACGAGCTGGTCGGTGGCCTGGTCGAGCGCGTTGAACTGCGCCTCGGCGTCGGCCACCGCGGTGTCGGCCTGGGCCAGCGCCTCGTCGGCCGCGGCCTGGGCGGTCTGGGCCGACGCGAGCTCGGACTGCTGGGTGGCGACGTTGGCCTGCAGGGTCGTCAGCGCCACCTGGATCTGGGCGTCCTCGGCCCGCAGGGCGTCGACATCCAGGGCGACCTGGGCCTGCTGGTTGCGGACCTGGTCGCGCTGCGCTTCGGGGTCTGGCTCCTGCGCGCCCGACGCCGCCGGCCCGAGCGCCGCGGCGACGAGGCACGAGGCAAGGCCCGCCCGTACGACGAGGTTCCAGTGACCGACCGATCTCACGACGCCTCCCCAAAGGCTCGCTGGTTTGACCCGCCAGCCCTCCGTTGGCCACGCCGGTCGGTCCACCCCGGGGTCGACTCTAACGTGCGCAGGCCGCCCGTGTCCGCCAACATCGACGCATGGCGACCGATGCCCTGGAGGAGGACACCGAGGCCGCGGTGGCCGCCCTCTACGGCGGACCGCTCGGTGCGTTCGTGGGCGCGCGGGACGCGCTTGCCAAGGACCTGCGGGCGGCCGGACGGCGGGACGAGGCCGCCGAGGTCAAGGCGCTGCGCAAGCCCAGCGTCGCCGCCTGGGCGCTCGACGCCGGCCGGGCCGCGGATGCCGGCGCGGTCGAGGACCTGGCGGCCACGGCGGGGGCCCTGGCCGCCGGGCCCGCCGACCTGCGGGCGGCCATCGCCCGGCTGCGGGAGGCGGAGGCCCGGGTCGTCGACGCGGCGGTCGCGGCGGCCGCGGGCCACGACCAGGCGGTCGACCCGAGTGCGGCGTCCCAGGCGCTACGGGCCGTGGTGGCCGATCCCGAGGCGCTCGCCGACCTGCGTGCCGGCCGGCTCGTGGGGATTCCCGCGGCCGGCGGGCTGGGCGTGGCCCTCCCGGGCGCCGCGGCGCCTCGGGCGGCGCCGGCCCCGGCCCGCCCGGCTCGGCCGTCCGCAGCGTCCCGCCGGGCGCGCCCGGCCCGAGCCGCCGGGCCGCCGGCCGGCGACGGCGGCGCTGGCACCGCCACCGCGGCCGCGGCGCCGGCCCGCGCGCCGCGGGTGCCGCCCGCCCGGCTCGCCGCAGCCGAACGGGCGGTCGAGCGGGCCGAGGCCGCCGCCGATGCCGCGGGTGCGGCCGCCGCCGAGGCCGGGGCTGCCGCGGCCGCCGCCGACGCCGAGGTCGCCGACGCGGAGCGGGCCGTGACCGCGGCGCGGCGGCGGGTCGAGGCCGCCCGCAAGGCCGCCGGCAAGGCCCGGGACCGGGCGGGCGTCACCGCCGCGCGCCGGGACGAGGCCGAGGACAAGCTGGCCGAGGCCCGGGCCCGGCTCGACGGCCTGGCGCCCGCTGCGGGCTGAGCCGGCGCGCCAAGATGGGCGCCGTGCTCGACCACGTGTCCCTCCAGTGCGCCGACCTCCCCGAGGCCGAGGGCGGCGAGCGGCCCGCGGGCCAGGGGCCCTGACCCGGCGGGTCGCGAGGGCTAGACGGGCTCGGGCTCCGGCTCGGCCACCTCGATCGACGGCTCCTCGGGGGCCGGCTCCGTGCGCACCCGGGGGAGCAGCCGGTCCAGCCAGTCCGGCAGCCACCAGTTGCGGTCGCCCAGGAGTTCCATCGTCGCCGGCACCAGCACGAGACGCACCACGGTGGCGTCGAGCAGCACGGCGACCGCCAGGCCGAGGCCGAAGATCTTGAGCGACCGGGTCGAGCCGAGCACGAACGCCCCGAACACGCAGAACATGACCGCGGCGGCGGCGGTGATGACCCGGGCGGTGGCGGCGACGCCGTTGGCGATCGCGGTGCTGTTGTCGCCGTGGCGGTCGTAGTCCTCCCGGATGCGGGACAGGAGGAACACCTCGTAGTCCATCGACAGGCCGAAGATGACCGCGAACAGCATCATCGGCACCCAGGCGTCGATCGGCCCGGACCGGCCGATCCCGAGGAGCTGCAGGCCCCAGCCCCACTGGAACACGGCGACCAGCACGCCGTAGCTGGCGCCGAGGACCAGCAGGTTCACGGCCACGGCCTTGGCCGGCACCAGCAGGCTGCGGAACACCACCATCAGCAGCAGGAACGACACGGCCAGCACGGCGAGGGTGAAGACCGGCAGGCGGGCGCCGGTGAACTCGCCGAAGTCGACCGCCGCCGCAGTGGCGCCGCCGACCTTGGCCGTCACGTCGCTGTTGGCCAGGGTGGTGGGGAGGATCTCGTCCCGCAGCCGGTGGACCAGCTCCTGTGTCTCGGCCGACTGGGGCGGGTTCTCGGGGAACACCAGCATGACCGCGGCGTCCCCGACGTCGTTGGGCAGCGGCGGGGTGGACCAGTCGACCCCGTCGGCCGCGTTCAGCTCGCCGGCCAGGGTGCTGAGGATGGTGAGGTCGGCGGGCCCGTTGGGCAGCGCCGCCGCGATGACCAGGGGCCCGTTGGCCCCGGCGCCGAAGCCCTCGCTGATCAGGTCGTAGGCCCGCCGGGTCGTGTCGGTGGTGGGCCGGTTGCCGGAGTCGCCGAACCCCTGGCGCAGCTGGATGGCCGGCAGCGCCAGGGCCAGCAGCAGCCCGCCGCCGAGCCCGATCGCCAGCCACGGCCGGGCCTGCACGGCCTCGCTGCGCCGCCGCCAGGCGGCCTGCCGGCGCCGGTCGCCGGGTTTGGCCATGCCGGGCAGGGCGAAGCGGTCGATCCGGGTGCCGACGAACCCGAAGAGGGCGGGCAGCAGCGTCACCGAGGCGACCATCGTGGCCAGCACGCCGATCGAGATGCCGATGGCCAGCCCCCGGATCATGTCCAGCCCGACGGTGAACATCCCGAGCATGCCGATCACGACGATGCCGCCGGCCAGCAGCACGGCCCGCCCCGCGGTCTCGATGGCGCGCACGGTGGCACGCTCGGGGTCGAGCCCGTCGCCGAGGCCCTCCCGGTACCGGGTGACCACGAACAGCGCGTAGTCGATGCCGACCCCGATCCCGATCATCAGGACGGCCTCGATGGCGTAGCTGGGCATCCCGACGACGGAGACGACGATCGTGACGAGCGAGATCCCGGCGAAGATGCCGCAGAGGGCCGTGACCAGCGGCAGGCCCATGGCCAGCACCGACCCGAACGCCACCAGCAGCACGACCATCGCCAGGATGTAGCCGACGATCTCGCTGGAGAACCGGGGCGGCTCGGCGAACACCCCGCCCCCGAGCTCGATGGTCGTCCCGGGCACGTCGGCCCCGGCCACCAGCGTGCGGGCCCGCTCGGCGACGTCGTCGTACTCGTTCTCGGGCCGAACGCCCATGTTGACGGGGGCGAAGGCGATGGTCTCGGCGGAGTTGACGAAGTGGGATCCGCCCTGGTCGTAGGGGCTGATCACCTCACCGGGCGCGACGATCCCCTCGAGGTCGGCGAACAGCGACTGCATCCCGGCCTTGACGGCCGGATCGTTGATGTCGCCGGCCTTGAACACGACGGTGCCCGACTGCCCGGCCTTCTTGGGGAAGTCGTGGGCGTCGAGGAAGTCGGACGCGGCCTGGCTCTCGGACCCGGGCAGGGTGAAATCGTTGACGAACTGGCCCCCGAAGGCCGAGCTGAGCGCGACGAGCGCGACGAGCACGCCGCCCCAACCGACCAGAACCAGCCAGCGCCGCCGGTAGCAGACCCGGGCGAGTCGCGTGAGCATGTTGAACCCCCCGTGCGGGGACGCCACGTTGTGCTGACACCGACCCCGACAATCGCACTATCCCAGGACAGTCGGGGGGTTGGCAACGCACGCCGCGCGCGGTAGTCACGGACTCACCCCGGGAGAGTGATGCGCCGGCCGCCGGCCGGTAGGGAGGATCAGGCGTGGAGACACAGCAACCCGGCACCGGACCGGCCGAGAACGGGCCGCCCGGCACGGGCGCGGGCGAGCCGCCGGACGCGGCTGCCGTCGATCCCGTCCCCGCCGGTGCCGCCGCGCTGCAACCGCAGGTCGAGATCCACGAGACACCACCCGCGGTCGCCGAGCGGTCGCCGGCGGATGTGCTCCGCGTCGCGGTGGCGGCGGCCGCCCTCGTGGTCGTGCTCGTGGTGCAGTGGCTGGCCGGCGACCAGACCGTCGACCGGGCGCACGATCTCGCGCGCGGGCTCGACTCGTTGCCGGCCGGGCTGGTGTACGCTCGCCGTGGGTCTGACCTGGGTGGCCGGGTTCGTGCTGTTCGTCGGCGGGGCGCTGGTGGCCGTCACGCACCGGCGGTGGCGGGCGCTGCGGTCCGGGGTACTCGGTGGGGTGCTCGCGCTGGTGCTGGGGGGCCTGCTCACCGTGCCCGAGGAGCCCACCGCCGGGGCCGTCGCCGAGACCGCGTCCGCGCTCGACTGGTTCATCGAGCATCCCACCACCACCGAGCTCATGGTGGCGGTGCTGGCCGGCGTGGTCACCGCCACCGCGCCCTGGGTCGAGCGGGCGTGGCGGCGGTGGGCGTGGGCCGTCGTGATCGGGGTCATGCTGGCCCGGACGATGGCCGCGCCCGTCTCGTTCTCGTCGGTGCGGGCACTCGTCGTCGGGTGGCTGGCCGGCGCGGTCGTCGTCCTCGTTTTCGGGGCGCCGCCCCGGCGGGCCGGCGGCGTGGCCATCGCCGAGGGGCTCGCGGCCGTCGGGGTGCCCGTGCGGCGCATCGATCAGGCCAAACTCGACGCCCGGGGGTCGACTCCCTACTTCGCCGACGCCGTCGGACGGGCGTCGCCTCTTCGTCAAGGCGCTCGGCCGGGACGAGCGCAGCGCCGACCTGCTGTTCCGCATCTACCGCTGGCTCCTGCCCCGCGACCTCGGCGACGAGTCCGGGTACCTGTCGCTGCGCCGGGCCGTCGAGCACGAGGCGCTCGTGGCGCTCGCCGCCCGGGACATCGGGGTGCGCACCCCGCGGTTCGTGTCGCTGGCATCGGCCGAGCCGAGGTCGTTCGTGCTGGTGTACGAGGGGATCGACGGCCGCTCGCTCGATCGCGTCGAGCCCGACGACGTGGACGACGACCTGCTGGCCGCTCTGTGGGGGCAGGTGGCGATCATGCGCAGGCGCCGCGTCGCCCACCGGGACCTGCGGCTGGCCAACGTGTTCCTGGCCGCCGACGGGGCGGTGTGGATGATCGACTTCGGCTTCAGCGAGCTCGCCGCCAGCGACACCCTGCTCGCCACGGACGTCGCCGAGCTGCTGTCGGCCACATCGCTCCACGTCGGGGTCGACCGGGCGGTGGCGGCCGCCGAGCGGACCCTCGGCGCCGAGGCGGTGGCGACCGCGACGGACCGCCTCCAGCCGTGGGCGCTCAGCGGCGCCACCCGCACCGCGCTCAAGGCCCGCCCCGGCCATCTCGACGCGCTGCGGGCCCGGGTCGGCGTGAGCGGCGCCGACGGCGTCAACGGCGAGCCAGCAGCGAGCTGATCCGGCCGGCGGCGGCGAGCAGGTCGGGCAGGAACTGCTCGCGCATCGTCGTCAGGCTGGTGCGCCCGGCGTGGCCCGAGATGTTGACCGCCGCGATCGCCCGGCCCGGGCGTCGCGCAGCGGGGCGGCGATCGAGCGGACGCCGTCCTCCAGCTCCTGGTCGACGAGGGCCCAGCCCTGGCGGCGGACCCGCTCCGACCTCGTCCCGCAGCAGGTCCGGCCGGGTCGTGGTGCGGGTCGTGAGCGGCACCAGCGTGGTGGCGGCGAGGTGGGCCTCCAGGTCGTCGGGCGCGAGGTCGGCCAGCAACACCCGGCCCATCGAGGTGGCGTACGCGGGCAACCGCGACCCCAGCCCCAGCGACACGGTCATGATCCGGGTGGCGTAGCCAAGGTCGAGCACCCGGGGCGTGTCGATCTCCCGGTTGACATCGTCATCTCCCCGTCACACAATGAGTTCGGAGACCGCACATTAGTTCGTATATCGAACGCTCGGCAACCACCGAGAGTGTCCGGATCTCGCCTAGGGGACGCGGGTGACGTAGTACGCAGTGAAATCACTGGCACCTCGGCTGGGCGCGATGGTCCTCCCCTCGTGGGCCGTCGATGCCCGGTCGAGGTGCCAGCCGGCTTGGGGCGAGTGCGAACGATGAGCACGCGGGCACTCCGCGTGATAACACGTTCTAGTGACGGCGGCGGAGCGCCGGCACACCGATCGACCGAGACCGGTCGCCTCGACGAGGCGACCGAGGCGGGGGCCCGGGGGAAGACAGGGACGCAAGGGGGACCGAATGGGACGCGAGCCTCACGCGGCTGGCCCGGCCCGGCGCGCGCTCGCGCCCGGCCGCTGTCCGGGGGGAGCACGACATGACCCAGGAGGTGACGCCGTTCGAGCACACGTCGCTGCCGGGACGGGTGCTCTTCGGGGCAGGCAGCGTCGACCGGGTGGCCGCGGAGGTCGCCGATTTGGGCGTCAACCGGGCGATGGTCGTCATGACCCGGTCGACCAAGGTGGCCGGCGACCGCATCATGGACGGGCTCGGCCACCGGGGCGTCCTGACGTTCGGCGAGGTGCGCCAGCACGTGCCGGAGGAGCTGGCGGCCGCGGCCCGGGTGGCGGCCGAGGACGCCGGCGTCGACGGGATCGTTGCCGTCGGCGGCGGCTCGGCGATCGGGCTGGCGAAGGCGGTCGGGGTCGTGTCGGGTGCGCCGATCGTGGCGGTCCCGACGACCTACTCCGGCTCGGAGATGACCCCGATCTACGGCATCAGCGGCGCCCACAAGCGGACCGCCACCGACCTGCGGGCCCTGCCCCACGTCGTCGTCTACGACCCGCACCTGACGGTCGGGCTGCCACCGGACGTGACCGCCACGAGCGGGTTCAACGCCCTGGCCCACGGGGTCGAGGCGCTGTACGCGCCGGGCATCTCGCCGCTGGTGGCGCTGCAGGCCGAGGAGGCGATCCGCTCGCTGTGCGGCGCGCTGCCCGCGGCGGTGGCGTCGCCGGGCGACCTGGTCGCCCGGGGCTGGGCGCTGTACGGGTCGTACCTGGCCGGCGCGGCCCTGGCGGTGGCGGGCACGGCCCTGCACCACACGCTGTGCCACGTGTTGGCAGGCACCTTCGGCCTCGACCACGCGGCCACCCACGCGGTGATGCTGCCGTACGTGGCGGCGTTCAACGCCGCGGCCGCGCCCGAGGCGATGACGTGCGTGGCGGTCTCGCTCGGCGGCCGCCCCGACCCGGCGCTGGCGGCTCCGCTGCTCCACGAGCTGGCGGTCCAGATCGGGGCGCCGACCAGCCTCGCCGCCCTCGGCATGCCCGGCGGCGGCATCGACGAGGCGGCCGACCGGGCGGCGGCGGAGACGGGCGACAGCAACCCGAGGCCGGTGGACGTCGCCGGGCTGCGCCGCCTGCTGTTCGCCGCCCAGGACGGCCGAGCGCCCACCTGACGGAGCGCCTCCTCTCGCGTTTTGTACGCGGGATCGGTCGCTATGGCGACCGATCCCGGGGCAGATGCGGGGCCGACACGCGTGTGCCGCCTTCACCCCGCCCGGGGCGTCGGTCGCCGGCGTCGGTCGCCGGGCCTGGGGGCCTGAGTCGACCCGGCGGGCGATCTGGAGGGCGAGGCCCCAGCCCCGGCGCAGCGTGCCGGACGGCCGGGCCGCGAGCCGCCGCCGGAACTCGCCGTACAGGCGGTCGCGCTGCCAGTCCTCCATGGCGATGTTGCCGGAGAACGTGTTCATCAGGTCGATGTATCCGTCGGCGTCGTAGTCGATCTCCCACGCGAACTGCCGGACGTCGACCATCTCGAACAGCCCGCTGGCCTCGATGTCGGTGAACTCCGGGTCGAGCTCGTACGGCCGCGGCCACACGTAGTCGGCGGGCAGCGACCCGCCGATCTCGTCGTAGACCTCCTGGATCTCCTCGAAGATCGGGTCGCCGCCCCGGGGAAGCACGTGGATCGTGCCCCACAGCGCCAGGTGGCCGCCGTCCTCGAGGGCCTCGGCCGCCCGGCGGTAGCGGACCAGTGGGTCGACCCAGTGCCACGCCGTCGCCGCGAACACCAGGGCGTAGCGATCGACCCCCGGCCGCCAGTCCTCGAACCGGGACTCGACAACCGTCGCGTCGAGGCCCGCCAGGTTCCGGCGGGCCGCCGCCGCCAGGGCCGGACCCGGTTCGACGCAGGTCAGCCGGTAGCCTCGGCGGACCAGCGGCAGTGTGGCCTTGCCGGTCGCGGAGCCGACCTCCAGCACCCGGGCCGCGGGCTGCACCCCGGTGACCTGCAGCAGGTGGTCGAAGAGCTCCGCCGGGTAGTCCGGCCGGGCGCGGTGGTACAGGTCCGCGGCGTCGTCGAACGTCGCCGCCAGCCGCTCGCGCTCCTCGCGTCCCCGCATGCCGTCGCCCAGCGTGACCGCTGGCGCAAGCCCGCGCCAAGCCGGTTTCACGCGGCGGGGTCCTGCTGGCGGTCACGCGGGCGTCAGTCGGCGAGCAGCGCCTTGACCTCGGCGCCGATGCCGTCGCCCAGCACGTCGATGTCGTCCGCGGTGTCGTAGTCGCCCGTGATCCCGAACGTGACCTCGCCGTCGTAGGAGAAGATCGCCACCCCCACCCGCAGCGGCGCCGCCAGCGGCACGTACGGGCACGCCCGGACCATGCGCCGCCCGCACGAGTACAGCGGGAACTGGGGCCCGGGCACGTTGGTGGTGACGGTGTCGAGGTTGCCGAGCCGGCGGGCCGCCCGGGTGGCGACCCGTGTCCCGAGCGTCAGCAGCATCGACGGGGCGAACCCCGACAGCGACGTCAGCGCCTCGCCGGCGACCGCCTGGCGGGACTCCTTGAGGTCGTCGAGCTGGGCGCTGATGGCGTGCAGGCGCTCGACCGGGTCGTCGATGCCGACCGGCAGCTCGGCGAACATCGCCGACACCCTGTTCTCCAGCGTGCCGTCGCCCTCGGCCGGGCCCTGCGCGCTGCGGGGGCGCACGGACACCGGCACGAGGGTGCGGATCACCCGGTCGTCGACCTCCTCGCCCCGGGCCAGCAGCAGCTCCCGGAACCCCCGGGTGATGAGCGCGAGCACGACGTCGTTCACGGTGCCGCCGTGCGCCACCCGCACCCGCTTGATGTCGGCCAGGTCGACCGCGGTCCACGTGTAGTGGCGGTGCGGCCCGATCGGCCCGTTCAGGCTGGTCGGCGCCGTCGGCCGGACCAGCCCGGACAGCGCCACCGAGCCCTTGGCGACCTCCCGGACCGCGTCGAGCGTCCGCTGGGGCCGGCGCACCAGCGCCGACGTCGCGGCCCGGACCTGCTCGTACGGGCTGGTCACGAGGTCGACGGCGGCCTCGAGGGCCAGTTGCAGCGACGACGGCGGCGCGTGGGGCTGCCAGCCGTCGTCGTCGTCGGGCGGGGGCACGTCCTGCGTCAGGTCGAAGATCACGGTCATCAGCTCGCTGCCGGACACGCCGTCGACCAGGCAGTGGTGGACCTTGGAGACGATCGCCCAGCGGTCCTCGCCGAGGCCCTCGACCATCCAGAGCTCCCACAGCGGCTTGGCCCGGTCGAGCTGCTGGGACATCACCCGGCCGACCAGGCGCCGCAGCTCGGCCTCGCCGCCGGGCCGGGGCAGCGCGGTGTGGCGCACGTGGTACTCGATGTTGAAGTGGGGGTCGTCCACCCACACCGGCCGGCCCAGGGAGAGCGGCACCGGGGCGACCTTCTGGCGGTAGCGGGGCACGAGCGAGAGGCGGCCCGCGACCGTGCGGGTCATGTCCTCGTACGGCGGCGGCGGGCCCTCGAAGATGCCGACCGATCCGATGTGCATGTGGTTGACGTCGTCCTCGACGTGGAGGAAGAACGAGTCGAGCGGGCTCAGGCGGTCCATCACTCAGTCCACTTCCCGCAGCCGGCCGGTCTGAACGTCGTAGACGAAGCCGCGGACGACCTGGGTCCGGGGGATGAACGGGCTGCCCTGGATGCGGGCGATCGAGTCGCGCACGTCGTCGTCGAGGTCGGCGAACGCCTCGGTGGCGAAGGGCGGCCGGATGCCGGTGTCGGCCTCGACCGCGTCCTTGAGCTCGTGGTCACGGAACCTGAGCATGCCGCAGTCGGTGTGGTGGATGACGATGATCTCGCTGGTGCCCAGCACGCGCTGGCTGATCATCAGCGAGCGCACCGTGTCCTCGGTGACGACACCGCCCGCGTTGCGCAGCACGTGGGCGTCGCCCGAGCGCAGGTTCAGCATGCGGACGGGGTCGAGGCGGGAGTCCATGCAGGTCACGACCGCGACGTGGGTGGTCGGGTAGGTCGTCGTCTCGCCCCGGAAGTAGGCGCCCGCGTACGAGCGGTTGTTCTCGATCAGCTGATCGCTGACGTACATGCGGTCCTCCCCCTTCCGCCTCAGGTGTGCGACGGTGCCGCCGGGGCGTCCTCGATCTCGAAGAGCAGCTCGTCCGACGTAGCACCACCACCAGTCCTCGCCCGGTTCGAAGCTGCGGATGAGCGGGTGGTGCGACTCGTGGTAGTGGGCCGTGGCGTGCCGGTGCGGCGAGTTGTCGCAGCAGCCGACGTGCCCGCACGACTGGCAGAGGCGGAGGTGGACCCAGTGACCGCCGATGCGCAGGCAGTCCTCGCAGCCGTTGGCCGACGGCGTCACGGGATGGACGGTGTCGAGGTGCGAGCAGCTGACGGCCATCGGGCGACCTCCGGTTCGGGCACGCGGGCGGGCGTGCTCCGACCGTAGCGGCATCCGGGCGGATCGGGAACGGGCTCACGGGGTCTGGACGTCGAATCGCCGGAGGTCCGCGGCCCCGCCCTCCAGGACCCGGCGGACCGTCGCCTCGCGCAGCACCTCCTTGGTCTGGGCGTAGGCCTGGGACCGGTAGGCCCCGAGCCGCCGGGCCTCGGCGATCGCCTCGTCGACCACGGCGTCGGCGGCGACCACCCGGTCGAGGTAGCCGGCGGCGACGGCCCCGGCCGGGTCGTAGACCTCGGCCCCGAGCGTCGCCCGGGTCAGCTCGGTGGGGGCCAGCCGGTCCTCGGCCAGCGCCAGGGCGAACAGCGGCAGCGGCATGCCGATCGACGTCTCGTTGAGCCCGATCTTGGCCGGCACGTCGGCCCCGATCCGCACGTCGCAGGCGAGCACCAGCAGCGCCCCCGCGGCCAGGGCGTGCCCCGTCACCGCGGCGACCACCGGCTGGGGATGCCGGTAGATCCGCAGCAGCAGGCTGCCGCCCCGCTCGACCAGCGACCGGGCGGCGTCGGCGCCGGCGGTCATCACGGACAGATCGAAGCCCGCGCTCATCCGCCCCTCCCGGCCGACGATGCACACGGCGCTGGCCTCCGCCTCCGCCCGGTCGAGGGCGGCGGACAGGGCGTCGATCGAGGCGTACGACAGCACGTTGGCCTTGCCGTCGTCGAAGCGCAGGACGGCGACCCCGTCCTCGATGGTGGTGGTCACGGGGCCGGCGTCGTCGGGCATGACCGGGACGTTAAGCGCCACCCGCCGTGGCCGGCGAGGCGACGGCGGCCAGCACCCGGGCGACGTTGGCGTCGAGATCCCCCTCGGCCGGCACGACGAGGTCGACCTCGCCGGGCGGGACCCAGCGGCCCTTCGTGACCCGCACCCGGTCCCAGGTCAGCTCGTACCACCCCGGGATGCCCCGCTGCCGGCCGTCGATCCGGCGGCGGTGGACGGCCTCGTCGTCGCACGTCGTGAGCACGACGGTCGCCCGCCCACCGTGGTCGCGGGCGAGCGACCGCACGCGGGCGACCGTGTCGTCGGCGGCGAGGCCATCGAGGACGACCGACATGCCCCGCCGCACCTGGGCGAGCGCGACCTGGCAGACCATCGCCCACCCGAGGGCGTGGTACTCCGTGTGGGGCAGGCCCCGGGCGGCGTCGGCCACGGGGACGAACGGCGTGAGCGCGGCCATCGCCCAGTCCCAGCCGAGCACGGGGGCGCCGAGCGTGGGCGCGACCCGCTCGGCCAGTGTCGTCTTGCCGGTCCCGGGCAGGCCGGTGACCAGCACGACGTGCGGCGTGGGCGTCCACGGTGCGGGGCGCATCGGGCGCCGATGGTACGAGCCGAGCGCTTTTATACGCGGAAACGTCGGCGGTTTCAACAGTGGCGCACAGGCTCGGCGAGTGCTCGGGATGGTTATCCAGCCGAGGGTCTGTCGAGGTCGGTTGTTGAGCTTGTAGGCGATGGTGTCGAGGTCGGCTTGGTGTGCACGCTGAGGTCGGTGCCTTGGGCATCCACTGGCGGAGCAGGCCGTTGGTGTTCTCGTTCGAGCCGCGCTGCCAGGGCGAGTGCGGGTCGCAGAAGTAGACGTGGATCCCGGTGTCGATGCTGAACGCCGCGTGGTGGGCCATCTCGGCGCCTTGGTCCCAGGTGATTGACCGGAAGAGGTGCTCGGGGAGCGTCTTGATCTTGGCGGTCATCGCGGCGTGGACGGTTTCGGCGGTGTGGTCGCCTCGAGGTGCAGGAGCAGCACGTAGCGGGTGGCGCGTTCCACGAGGGTGCCGACCGCGGAGGCGTTGTCCTTGCCGTGATGAGGTCGCCTTCCCAGTGGCCGGGAACGGCGTGGTCTCGACCTCGGGAGGGCGTTGGGAGATGTTGACCATGTCGGGGATCCGGCGCGACGCTCGAGACGGGAGCGGTTGCGGCGGACGGCTCGCCGGTGCGCAGACAGGCAGCGAGCTCCTTGCGCAGCGCGCCTCGACCCTGCACGTAAAGGGACTGGTAGATGGTCTCGGGCGACACCCGCATGATCGGATCGTCCGGGAACTCGATGCGCAACTGGGCTGAGATGCACGCCGGTGACCACAGCTCCTCTTCGAGCCACGTCTCGACCTGGGCTCGCAGCCGAGGGCAGCCGGCGAGCTTGGCGATCTTGGGTCGTCGTGCCTGGTCACTGGCGCGTCGATGAGCCCGCCACCCGCGATAGGCGTCCCGGCCGCCGTTGGCGTTGACCTCACGCGAAATCGTCGAGGGGGCCCGTTGAGCCGGGCGGCGATGGCCGGAACGAGTCACCGCCATCGAGGCGCGAGCGGATCTCCTCCCGCTCAGTCGCCGACAACCGCGTCGGCGACGGATCCCAGTCCAACCGGCGAGCCACCCCACCCACCTCGCGGATCACCCGCTGCACGAACGACGCCGACCGGGCCACCTCCCGGGCCACGTCCACCGCACGCATCCCATCCGCGACAAGCCCGATGATCCGCTTGCGGTCTTCCGGCGTCAGCCGCGGATACCGGCCACTATTCGCATTCCCCACCACACACCCTCCCGATCGAGTGAATCGTCTCCGACTCGCCGAGCTGTTGCAGTGATCCTCAGAATCCGCGTCGCCATGGCGACCGTTTCCGCGTACAGAACGCGTTCTCCGTGTGGGTCTCCGGATCCGGGCGTCCCGCTGATTAACGTCGTCCCCATGGACGGCGTGTCCCCCTTTGCGGGCCTGGTCATCGGCACCGAGCCCGCCACGCCGCTCGAGTTCTGGGTCGGGGTCGCGCCCGGCACCTACCTGCAGCTCGACGACATCGTCGTGGTCGACCGGGTGCTGCCCGACGGCCAGATCCTGCGCATCTCCGGGGTCGTGTCGCAGGTCCGGGCCACGCAGGAGGGCGCCCAGCTCGACTCCGACGTCTTCCTCGTCGCCGACGGCGTGCTGCCCGCCGAGGTGAGCGAGGTCGCCCAGGTGCTGGCCACGCGGTTCGAGCCCGAGGTGTTCGTGCCGCCGCTGCCCGGCGAGGAGGTGCGCAAGGCGACCGGCGCCGAGCGGGAGGAGGCGCTGCTCTTCAGCCAGATGCGCAACCGGCTGCCCGCCGGGCTGTCCCGGGACGACGAGCCGTTCTACCTCAACCTCGACTTCCTCGACGGCACCCGGGGCGCCCACGTGAACATCAGCGGCGTCTCCGGCGTCGCCACCAAGACCACCTACGCCACGTTCCTGCTCTACAGCATGTTCCACTCCGGCGTGCTCGGCGCCGAGGCCGCCAACACCAAGGCCCTCATCTTCAACGTCAAGGGCGAGGACCTGCTGTTCCTCGACCACGCCAACGTCGACCTCGGCCCCGACCAGCCCGCCCGCTACGCGCCGCCTCGGGCTGCCGGCCGGGCCGTTCGCCTCCGTCGCCTTCTTCGCCCCGCCCACCCGGGACGACCCCAACGCCAGCCCCGACGTCGCCGCCCGGTCCCGGGACGTGACGTCGTTCTTCTGGACGCTGGAGCAGTTCTGCGCCGACGAGCTGCTGCCGTTCCTGTTCGCCGACGCCGAGGACGACCGCCAGCAGTACACGATGGTCGTGCACAACGTCACCGCCCGGCTGCGCCGCGAGGCCGAGCCGGTGGGCGACGGGGCGGTCGCCGTCGACGGCCAGGTCGTGCGCAGCTTCGACGACCTCGTCGAGCTGATCGAGGACCGGGTCGACCCCGACGGCCCCGACCAGTGGGCCGGGCGGGCCATCGGCGCCGGGACCGTCAACGCGTTCCTCCGCCGGCTGCACGGCGCCCGGCCCCACCTGCGCCACCTGATCCGGGCCGACGTGGCCCGGCCGCACGCCCACCGGGTCGACTTCGAGCGCGCCCAGGTCACCGTGGTCGACCTCCACAACCTCAACGACCGGGCCAAGCGCTTCGTCGTCGGCGTCGTGCTGCGCCGGGCGTTCGAGCGCAAGGAGCGCGCCGGCCACTCCCGCCCGCTGCAGTTCGTCGTGCTCGACGAGCTCAACAAGTACGCGCCACGCGAGGGGTCGAGCCCGATCAAGGAGATCCTCCTCGACGTGGCCGAGCGGGGCCGGTCGCTGGGCATCATGCTCATCGGCGCCCAGCAGACCGCCAGCGAGGTCGAGCGCCGGGTCGTGGCCAACTCGGCAGTCCGGGTCGTGGGCCGGCTCGACGCCGCCGAGGCCGGGCGGGGCGAGTACGGCTTCCTGCCGCCGGTCCAGCGCCAGCGGGCCACGATCATCAAGCCGGGCACGATGCTGGTCGCCCAGCCCGAGCTGCCGATCCCGCTCGTCGTGCAGTTCCCGTTCCCGGCCTGGGCCACCCGGGCCGGCGAGGCGGTGCCGCGGCCCGACGCGGCCGGCATGCCCGCCGACGCCCCCGCGGGGGCCGACGACCCGTTCGTCGGGTTCCCGGCCGGGTAGCGGTGCGCCTGCTCCACACGTCCGACTGGCACGTGGGCAAGGCGATCCGGGGCCGGTCCCGGGCCGACGAGCACCGGGCGGTGCTGGCCGAGATCGCCGCGGTCGCCGACCGGGAGCACGCCGACCTCGTGCTGGTGGCCGGCGACCTGTTCGACACCGCCACCCCCACCGGCGAGTCCGAGCAGATCGTCTACCGCGCCCTGCTCGACCTGGCCGCCGGCGGCCGGCCCGTGGTGGTCGTGGCCGGCAACCACGACACCGCCGTCCGGCTGGCGGCGGTGGCGCCGCTGTCCGCGGCCAGCGGGATCCACGTGGCCTCCGCCATCCGGCCGCCCGGCGACGGCGGGGTGATCGACATCGACGCCGGCGGCGAGACCGCCCGGGTGGCGCTGCTGCCGTTCCTGTCCCAGCGCTACGTCGTGACCGCCGACCTGCTGCTCTCCGGCGACGCGGCCGACGCCCACGCCGCCTACGCCGACCGGGTCGTGCGCATCCTCCGGTCGCTGACCGCGGGCTTCGGCGCCGGCACGGTCAACGTCGTCGTCGCCCACCTGATGGTCATCGGCGGGACGATGGGCGGCGGTGAGCGGGGCGCCCACACGGTGTTCGACTACTGGGTGCCGGCGACCGCCTTCCCCGCCGCGGCCCAGTACGTGGCGCTCGGCCACCTCCACCGGGCCCAGCACCTGCCGGGGCCCGCGCCGCTCCACTACTGCGGCTCGCCGCTCCAGCTCGACTTCGGCGAGACGGCCAACGAGCCGGTGGTGCACGTGGTCGACGTGGCGCCCGGGCTGCCGGCGGACGTCCGGCCGGTGCCGCTCACCGCGGGCCGGCGGCTGCGGACGGTGCGGGGCACGCTGGTCGACGTGCTGGCGGCGGCGGCGCAGGCCGGCGACGACTACCTGCGGGTGGTCCTGGACGAGCCCGCCCGCGCCGGCCTGGCCGACGAGGTGCGCGAGCGCCTGCCCGACGCGGTCGAGATCGTCCTCGCCCCCCGGGAGGGCGACGGCGACCGGGCCCGCGTCGCCGATCCCGACCGCCTGCGCCGCACCCCGCACGATCTGTTCGCCGAGTACCTGGCCGACCGGGACGCGGCCGACGAGCGCGTGCTCGCGCTGTTCGACGAGCTGGTGGACGAGCTGGAGTCGGCCCCGTGAGGCCCGTCCGGCTGGAGGTCGAGGGGTTCACCGTGTTCCGGACGCCCGTGATCGTCGACTTCGCCGGCGTCGACCTGTTCGCCCTGGTCGGGCCGACCGGCGCCGGTAAGACCAGCGTCATCGACGCCCTCACCTTCGCCCTGTACGGCAGCGTGCCCCGCCTCGACGACCGCCGGGCCGTCGCCCCGATCATCAGCCAGAACCTGACCGAGGCCCGGGTGCGGCTGGACTTCACCGTCGACGGTGTCGAGCACACGGCGGTCCGCGTCGTGCGCACGACGAAGGGCGGCGGCGCCTCCACCAAGGAGGCCCGCCTCCAGCGCGGCGACGAGGTGCTGGCCGGCACCGCCGACGAGGTGACCGAGGCCGTCGGCGCCCTGGTCGGCCTCGGCTTCGACCACTTCGTCACCTGCGTGTCGCTGCCCCAGGGCCAGTTCGCCCGGTTCCTGCACGACAAGCCCCGCGACCGCCAGGACCTGCTGGTCCGGCTGCTCGACCTCGGCCTGTACGACCGCGTCGCCAGCGCCGCCCGCCAGCGGGCTGATGGTGGCCCGCAACGCGGCGGACGTGGCCGGCGGCCAGCTCGACCGGCTGGCCGGCGCCACGCCCGAGGCCCGGGCCGCCGCGGCCGAGAGGGTGGCGGCGCTGGCCGCGCTGGGCGACCGCCTGGCCGCCGACCGCCCGACCCTCGACGCCCTCGACCAGGCCGCCCGCCGGGCCGGCGAGCAGGCGGAGGCCGCCGCCGGGCAGGCCCGCCAGCTCGCGGCGCTGGCCGCCCCGGTGGGTGTCGACGCCCTGGCCGCCGACCTGGCCGAGGCCGCCGACGTCCGGGCCCGGTGCGCAGCCCGGGGCGAGGAGGCAGCCGCCGCCGTCGAGGCCGCCGAGGCGAGCCTGGCCGAGCTGCCCGAGCGCCGGGGGGTCGAGGCGCAGCGGACCGACCACGCCCGCCGGGCCGAGCTGGCCGAGGTCCAGGAGCGGGGCGAACGGGCGGCGGCGGAGGCCGCCGACGCGCTCGCCGCCGCGGCCGAGGCGGGCGACCGGGCCCGGGCCGATCTGGAGGCCCGCACCGCCGAGCGGGAGCACGCCCGGGTCGAGCACCGCGCCCAGGCGCTGGTGCCCGAGCTGGTCGTGGGGGAGGACTGCCCGGTGTGCGGCCAGCAGGTCCGGACGCTGCCGGCCCACGAGGCCCCCGCCGACCTCGCCCGGGCCGAGCGCCTCGTGGACGACGCCACCCGGGCCGCCGAGTCCGCCCTCGCCACGGTGACCGAGGCCCGGACGCACCAGGCCCGGGTCGACGAGAAGCTCGACCGGGTGCGGTCCGAGCGGGCGGAGGTGGACGAGCGCCTGGCGAACGCCCCGGACGCCGCCGCCGTCGAGCACACGCTGGCCCTGCTGGACGAGGCGGCGACCGCCCTCGACAAGGCTCGCCAGGCCGACCGGGACGCCCGCAAGGAGCTGACGGCCGCCGCCGACCGTGTTCGGGCGCTGGCCGAGCGCGAGGCCGAGGCCCGGCGGGCGTTCGACCGGGCCCGCGACGAGGTCGCCGCCCTGGCGCCGCCGCCGGCCGAGCGGCGCGACCTGGCCGCGGACTGGGCCGCGCTCCTGGCGTGGGGCGCCGAGCGGGCGCCTGCGCTGGCCGCCGCCGAGGCCGAGCACCGGGCGGCGGCGGAGGGCGCCCGCGCCGACGCCGCCCGCCGCCTCGGCGACCTGGCCGCGGCCTGCGCCGCCGCCGGGGTGGAGGTCGCCCCGGGCGCGTGGCCCGGCGAGGCGGTCGCCGCGACCCACGCGCGGGCCGAGGGCGACGTCGCCCGGCTCGACGAGCAGCTGGCCGAGGCCGAGCGCCTCCGGGCCGAGGGGGCGGCGGCCACCGGCCGCCAGCAGGTCGCCGACGCCCTGGCCGGGCACCTGAAGGCCGACCGGTTCGAGAAGTGGCTGCTCGACGAGGCCCTGCACCAGCTGGTGGTGGGCGCGTCCGACCGCCTGCTGGAGCTGTCCGGCGGCGCGTTCTCGCTGGCGCTGGACGGCCGGTGGGGCGGGTTCGCGGTGGTCGACCACATCCATGCCGCCCAGGTCCGGTCGGCCCGGACGCTGTCGGGGGGCGAGACGTTCCTCGCCTCCCTCGCTCTCGCCCTGGCGCTGGCCGACCAGGTCGCCGGGCTGTCGGCGGCCGGCGCGGCCCGGCTCGACGCCCTGTTCCTCGACGAGGGGTTCGGCAGCCTCGACCCGGACACGCTCGACGTGGTCGCCACCGCCCTCGACGAGTTGGGCGCCCGGGGCCGGATGGTCGGCGTCGTCACCCACGTGCGGGAGCTGGCCGAGCGGCTGCCGGTCCGCTTCGAGGTGTCCAAGACCGGCGGGGCGGCGGCGATCGAGCGGGTCGAGGCGTGAGGTTCGCGGTCGAGACCTGGGCGCCCGACTTCGGGGCACCGGCCGACGGCGCCGCGGGACTGGGCGAGTCCGGCGCCCCGGTCGATCCCGCGGTCGAGCGGGACCCGGGGGACTGGGCGCCGATCCGCCCGCGGGCCGAGCCGGCGGCGTCGGTCCTGTTCGTGGACGGCGTCCAGCGGATCGACGCCCGGGTGTGGGTCACCGGCGACGACGGCGTGACCCGCCCGGGGGCGTGCGCGAGCTGGGCCGCGGGCGCGGTCCGGTGCGCCGCCCGCGAGGCCGCGGTGGTGGCCGCCGAGGTCCGCCGGGGGGTGCTGTGCCCGGGGGCGGCGGGCGAGGCGATCGCCACCCGCCATGGCACCTGGCAACCGGTCGCCGTCCCCGACCCGCCGGCCGGCGACCCGGTCGGCCTGGCGCTCGGCCAGGCCCGGGGCGACCTGGAGGGCCGGGTGGCCGGCGCGGCCGCCGCCGCCGGGCCCGTCGACCTGGTGGTCGTGGACGGCCCGCTCGGGGGGCTGCACCACATCCCGGGGGCGGTGGGCTACGTGAAGACCCACCACGTGACCTACCTGCCGCCCGACCTGCAGGCCGTGGCGACCGCCCTCGGTCCGGGCGAGCGCACGCCGCTGTTCGCCGTGGGCGAGCGCCGGTTCCGCTGGTCGTGGTACCTGCGGCTCCCGGGCCCGGCCACGCACCCGTGGTGGGGGGTCGTGCGGTGCGAGGCACCCGGGGACCTGGGGCCGGCCGTCGCCGCCGACCGGGCCGATCGCGTGACGGTCACGCTGCCCCGGTTCGCCAGCCAGCCCTTCCAGAATCCCCGGGCGCCTCAGAACCTGCACCCGATCGCCGGGCTCGAACGGCAGCTCAAGCGCCGCCTCGGCGACGCCCGGCTGCTCGAACGGGCCCTGCGTCAGGCGGCGGCGGCTGGCTGACTTACGGCTTCGATCACGCTGAAGTTGGTCGGGCCGGTGGCCGGCGTGATCCGGCGCAGCTCGAAACCGGCGGCGGCGAGCAGGGCCCGGAACTCGGCCTCGGTCCGCTCCTTGCCGCCCGTGCACACGAGCATGTTCAGGTCGCTCATCACCATCATGAGCACGTCGATCGCCCCGCTGGGCCGGTCGGGCATGATCGGCTCGACCAGAAGCAGGCGTCCCGGACCCGGGCATCGCCGCCCGCACGTTGGCGAGGATGGCGGTGGCCTTGGCGTCGTCCCAGTCGTGGATGACGCTCTTGAGCAGGTAGGCGTCGGCGCCGGGCGGCACCGAGGCGAAGAAGTCACCGGCCACCGTGTCCGCCCGGCCGCCGAGCCCGGCGGCGTCCAGCGTGGCGGGCGCCTTGGCCAGGCCCGCGGGCGTGTCGAACACCGTGCCCCGCAGGCGGGGGTGGGCGGCCAGCACGGCGGCCAGCAGGGTGCCGTCGCCGCCGCCGACGTCGATCAGGCTGGCGAACCGGTCGAAGCCGCCGACCTCGATGATCCCGGGCACGGCGTTGCGGGTCGCCTCGCCCATCGCCCGGTTGAAGGTCGCCTGCTCGTCGGGGTGGGCGGCCATGTGCTCGAACGCGGTGGTCCCGGTGACGCGCTCCCAGGCCGGCTCGCCGGTCCGCACCGTGTCGGCCAGGCCGCCCCACGACCGCCACACCTCGGGCCCGGCGAACAGCAGGACCAGGTGGCGCATGCTGGCCGGGTCGTCGGCGACCATCCCGTCCCCGTAGGGGCCGAGGGCGAACGTGCCGGGCTCGGGCTCGGCCAGGACCCGCAGGCAGGCGAGGGCGTGCAGCAGGCGGCGCAGCGACGGCTCGTCGCTGCCGGTGCGGGCGGCGAGGTCCGCCGACGGCAGCGGCCCGTCGCTGGCGAGGATGTCGCACAGGCCCAGCTCGGCGCACACGTACAGCACCTGGGTGGGGAAGAACCCGAACAGCAGGGGCCCGAGGGCCTCCCGCGGGGGCGTCGTCGTGGTGGTCATGGCTCGACCGTACGAAGCCGGCCCGGCGCCGTCTTGGACGAACGCGACCTCCGGGATCAAGTTGCCGTGACGAAGTCGATCAGCTCCTCGACCGCCCCGACCAGGGCCGGGTCGAGGTCGGCGTAGGTCCGGACCCGGCCGAGCAGGGTCCGCCAGAACTCGCCCGGCGTGGCCCGGACGCCGAGGGCGGCGATCACGCCCTCCTTCCACGGGCGGCCCAGCGGGACGTCCGGCCACGCGTCGATGCCGGCGGCCCGAGGCCGGACGGCCTGCCACACGTCGACGTAGGGCGTGCCCCGCACCAGGACCTGGGGGTGGCGGACGGCGGCGGCGGCCCGGGCCTCCTTGCTGCCGTCGACCAGGTGGTCGAGCAGGACGCCGAGCCGGCGCCCGGGCCCGGGGGCGAAGCTCGGCGACCGCAGCCGGGAGGTGGTCCATGCCGTCGAGCCGCTCGACCACCACGCCCTCGACCCGCAGGTCGTCGCCCCACACCCGCTCGACCAGCTCGGCGTCGTGGACACCCTCGACCAGGATCCGGCTGGCCCGGGCGACCCGGGCGCGCGCCGGGGGCACGGCGGTCGACCCGGAGGCGGTCCGGCCCGGCCGCGTGGCCCCCGGCGGCCGCCGCGGCCGGGGCGGCACGAGCGTCACGGGCCGGCCGTCGACCAGGAACCCGCCCGGGTCGAGCCGTACGAGGCGCCGGGCGCCGGAGCGGCCGTCCCGCAGCGCCACGCCGCCGTGCTCGAACCCGAGCACGGCGCCGGCGACCCCGGTGGCCCGGTGGACGACGGCGAGGCCGGGTCGGCCCTCGACCTCGGGGTAGGCGGGCCGGGACCGGCGGGGCCCGTCCAGGTCGATGGGCCCCGAGAGGATGCCGTCGCCGCGCATGGACGGCCGACGTTACCGGGGTGGGGAGCGCCGGTCGGGGACCGGTACGGTCGGCGGCCGTGATCCTCGTCGACGCCCAGGACGTGGCGGCCAGCCGGCCCGGCAAGCCCCTGTTCACGGGCCTGTCGGTGACGCTGTCCAGCGGCGACCGGCTGGCCGTGGTGGGGATCAACGGCAGCGGCAAGTCCACGCTGCTGGGCGTGCTGGCCGGCACGTTTCCGCCGGAGGCGGGGGTGATCCGGCGGGGCCGGGGCGCCCGGGTCGTCGCCCTCGACCAGCTGGCGACGCTGCCGCCGGGCCGGGTGGCCGACGCCGTGGGCGGGGGATGGGAGGGGGCGGCGATCCTCGACCGCCTGGGTATGGGCGGCCTGGCGGACGCGCCGGTGGACCGGCTGTCCGGCGGCCAGGCCAAGCGGGTGGCGCTCGCCCGGGCGCTGGTCGCGGTGGGGGAGGACAGCGAGAGCGACCTGCTGATCCTGGACGAGCCGACGAACCACCTCGACATGGACGCGATCGCCTGGCTGGAGGACCGCCTGGCGGGCTTCGCCGGCGGCCTGGTCCTGGTCACGCACGACCGGCACGTGCTCGACCGGGTGACGACCAGGATCCTGGAGCTGGACCGGGGTCGCGGGCACGTCCACGACGGCGGCTACGGGTCGTACCTGGAGGCGCGCGCCGCCCGCGTGGAGCGGGAGGCCGACGTCGACCGCAAGCGCCGCAACCTCGCCCGCGCCGAGCTGGCCTGGTTGCGGCGGGGAGCCCCGGCCCGCACCCGCAAGCCGAAGGCCAACGTGGCCGCGGCGACGGCCGTCGTGGACGCCCGGGCGCCGGACCCGGCGAGGGCGGGCGAGCTGGGCCTGGCCGAGCTGGTGCGGATGCCGCGCCTGGGCGACACCGTGATCGAGCTGGAGGACGTGACCGACGGCTACGGCGACCGGGTCGTCTTCGAGCACGTCGACCTGGGCCTGGGGCCGGGCGACAGGCTGGGCGTGGTCGGCGTCAACGGCAGCGGGAAGTCGACGCTGCTCGACGTGATCGCGGGCCGCCGGTCGCCCCGGACGGGCCGGGTGGTGCGGGGCACCACGGTCCGGGTCGGCTACTACGACCAGCGGGGCGTCGAGCTGCCGCCGGACGCCCGCGTCCGCGAGCTGGTCGCGGGGCCCGCCCGCCAGCCGGACTGGTCGGACGCGGCGCTGCTGGAACGCCTGTGGTTCGACACCGACGCCCAGTGGGCGCCGGTGCGGCTGCTGTCGGGCGGCGAGCGGCGGCGGTTGCAGCTGGCGCTGGTGCTGCGGGAGGGACCGAACGTCCTGCTGCTCGACGAGCCGACGAACGACCTCGACCTCGACACCCTGCGAGCGATGGAGGACCTGCTGGACGCGTGGCCGGGCACGCTCGTGGTGGCGAGCCACGACCGGGCCTTCCTGGAGCGCACGGTCGAGGACGTGGTGGTGCTCGACGTGGGGCCTGACGCGGGCGCACCGGCCCGCGTCGGCCGGGTGCCGGGCGGCTACGCCGCCTACGTCGCCGCCCGCCGCCACCGCCTGCCGCCGTCGCCGTCACCACGCCGTCGCTCGGCGCGGCCGCAGGCGGCGGGTCCCGGGCGGCGATCGCCCAGCACGCTGCGCCACCTCATGCGGCGGGCCGAGGCAGAGATGCGGCGCCTGCAGGACCGGCACACGGCGCTGGAAGCCGAGCTGGCCGCCGTGGGGCCCGACCACGTGGCGCTCGCCCGGGTAGGTCGTGACCTGTCCGCAGTCGCCGCCGAGCTGTCGCGGGCCGAAGACACATGGCTGGCGCTGGCCGAGGAGGCGGAGTCGGCGGGGTAGTCCCTCGAACTGGCAGCGGATCCGTACCGCTATGGCACTCACCGCTGCCAGTTCGGGGCTCCGGGGGCGTCCCGGCGTTCTGGCAGCGGATCCGTACCGCTATGGCACTGGGCGCTGTCAGTTCCCCTGGTCGCTTGGTCGGCCCGCCGCTGCCGGATCGGTCGCTGCCGGATCGGCCTCCGCCGCCGGGGCCGCCTCGCCTTTGCGGCCCCACGGCCACAGTCCCTTGACCCAGGCCCAGGCCCGGCTCACGCCCGGGATCTTCTGGCTGGCCTGGCCCGCCTTGCTGGCCTGCCGCTTGGCCTGGTCCAGCAGGTGCTCCGCCCAGGCGAACTCGGTCGCCAGGACCGCCAGGCCCAGGACAACGAGCACGATGCCCGGGCCCGGCGTGACGAACATGACCAGCCCGATCGCCAGCAGGACCACGCCGATGACGAAGACCACCGCCCGCTTGCTGCTCCGCCAGATGAACCGGATCAGAGTGCCCACCTTGTGCATCTCCGTCAGGGTACCCAGGGGACGTGCCACGACCAGGGCGGCGGTAGCCTGACCGCATGGTTCTGACCGTCACCGAGACCGCCCGGGACAAGATCCTCGCCCTCCGGGCGCAGGAGGACGATCCCGAGACGCTCGGCCTCCGCATCGAGGTCACCGGCGTCCAGGGCGTCGAGTACACCTACGATCTTGCGTTCGATCCCCTCGCCGAGGCCGACGAATCCGCCGGCGACGTCGTCGAGGCGCAGGGCGACCTGTCCGTCATCATCCCCGGCGACAGCATCGACTCGCTCCAGGGCGCCACGCTCGACGTGCCCGCCAGCGGCCAGGAGGGCCTCGTCCTCCGCAACCCAAACCGGCCCGACCCCCTGTCCGGTGCCCACCTCGAGCTCACCGGCACCGTCGAGGAGAAGGTGCGCCAGCTGCTCGACGGGCAGATCAACCCGGCACTGGCCATGCACGGCGGGTTCGCCGCGCTCGACCACGTCGAGGGCGACGACGTGTACGTCACCATGGGCGGGGGGTGCCAGGGATGCGCGGTGTCCGCCATGACGCTGCGTGAGGGCATCGCCCGGTCGATCAAGGAGGCCATCCCCGAGGTGACCGACGTGATCGACACCACCGATCACGCGATGGGCGAGAATCCGTACTACACCTGAGCCGCGCGAGCCGTTACCTTTTGGGCTAATTCGCCGATAACAACATGTGACAGGCGACACCCGCTCGACTAAGGTGACCTCTGATCCGCTGGGGGCGACCAGGGGGAGAGGCCCGGGCCGGAGACATCCGGTCCGGGCCTTGTCGCGTCCGGAGGCCGGTGGCGGCCAGGCCTAGGGGCGCGACACCAGGTCACGTACGGTGGCGGCCACGCCGTGCCCGTCGAGACCCAGCGACGCCAGGATGGCGTCGGGCTTCCCGTGGGGGATGAACTGGACCGGGACGCCCAGCACCGCGAGCCGTGGCGGGGTGGGTGCCCCTGCCAAACGGCCGGCGATCGCGGCGCCGATGCCGCCGTCGGCGTAGCCGTCCTCGAGCGTCACCACGGCCGGGTGGGTGGCGGCGTCGGCCAGCATCTGCTCGTCGAGCGGCTTGGCCACCCGGACGTCCCAGACCGCCGCCTCGATGCCCTCGCCCGCCAGATCGTCGGCGGCCTGCCGGGCGGCGCCCAGCATCTTGCCCACCGCCAGCAGGCACACGTCGGTGCCGGAACGCACCTTCCGGGCCGACAGGCCCGAGCCGATCTCGTCGGTCGCCACGTCGTCGGGCGGCATGGTCTTGGGGAACCGGATCACCGCCGGCCCCTCGGTGCACAGCTCGAGGGCGTCATGCAGCATCACGCCCACCTCGTGGTACGAGGACGGGGCGAAGATCGTCATCCCGGGGATCTTCGACAGCAGCACCAGGTCGAGCACCCCGTGGTGGCTTGCGCCGTCGTCGCCGGTGATGCCGGCCCGGTCGAGGCAGAACACGACCGGCTGCTCGTGCAGCGCCACGTCGGCGTTGACCTGGTCGAGCGCCCGGTTGAGGAACGTCGAGTAGATGGCGACCACCGGCCGCAACCCGCCCATCGCCATGCCGGCCGCCGCGGTCACCGCGTGCTGCTCGGCGATGCCGACGTCGAAGAACCGGTCGGGGAAGCGCTCCTTGAACGGCAGCAGGCCGGTCGAGTCGGGCATGGCGGCGGTGATCGCCACCAGCTCGGGCCGGTGCTCGGCCTCCTTGATGATCGCCTCGGCGAAGGCCGCGGTGTAGGTGCCCGGCTTGACGTCGCCGAGGTCGTGGAGCCGCTTGATCGGGTCCTTCTCGGCCGGCTCGTAGCCGCGGCCCTTCTTGGTGCGCACGTGGACGACGATCGGGCCGTCGTACTCGGCCGCGTTGCGCAGGGCGCTCTCCATCCCGGCGATGTCGTGGCCGTCGAACGGCCCCGTGTAGCGCACGCCCAGCATCTCGAAGAACGCCGGCGGCTCGAACATCTCGCGCAGGGCCGCCAGGGCGCCCTCGACGCCCCGCTCCAGCTTGTCGCCGACGACCGGGACCTCGTGCAGCAGCCGGTCCAGCCGCGCCCGGTTGCGGATGTAGGCCGGGTTGACCCGGATGCGCCCCAGGCTCTCCCCCAGCTTGGACACCGTGGGGGCGTAGCTGCGGCCGTTGTCGTTGAGGATGATGACCACCCGGCTGTCGGAGTGGCCGAGGTTGTTCAGGCCCTCGAACGCCATGCCGCCGGTGAGCCCGCCGTCGCCGATGATGGCGACGATCTTGCGGTCCTCGACGTCACGCACCCGGAACGCCTCGGACAGCCCGTGCGCGTAGCAGAGGATGGTCGACGCGTGGCTGTTCTCGACCCAGTCGTGGGCGGACTCGACCCGGCTGGGGTAGCCGGACAGGCCGCCCGCGTGGCGCAGGCTCGCGAACTCCTCGCGCCGCCCGGTCACCATCTTGTGGATGTAAGCCAGGTGCCCGATGTCCCACAGGATGACGTCCCGGGGGGAGTCGAAGACGCGGTGCACGGCGAGGGTCAGCTCGACGGCGCCCAGGTTCGACCCGAGGTGGCCGCTGCCGGCGGCCGAAACCGCGCTGACGATGCGCTCACGGATCTCGATGGCCAGCTCGTCGAGCTGTTCGTAGCTGAGGCCGCGCAGATCCGCGGGGTTCTCGATCGACTCGAGGAGCATGCAGCGGCTCCGACGACGCTAGGTGGACATGGGGGGTGGCCCCGAGCAGCGGCCCACCCTACCGCCCGAGGCCCGTGACCGCCCAGGTCGCCCCGGCCGGGGCGCGGGCCCCCGGCCGTCCGCTAGAACCGCAACGTGAGCGCCGCGGAGGAGATCTCGCTGGCCGATCTGATCGAGCTGCAGCGGGTCGGGTGCGCCCATCTGGGCTCGGCCGTCTACGAAGAAGTGCTGGTCGGCGTGGCCGCGGACGTCGCCGCCGGCGGCGTCTGTGCCGCGGTGCTCGCCCCCCACGCGGACGACCACTGGAACACCGCGCTGGTGCTGCGCTTCCTGGGCGCGGTCCACCGCCTCGTGCTCGCGGGCGAGGCGCCCGCGCTGGCGGCGCAGTACCCGTCCGCGGGTGGGACCCCCGGCCCCGGCCTGGTCGACGCCTTCCTCGCCACCGTCGAGGAGCACCGGGGCGCGGTCGCGGCCGGCCTGACCGCGAGCGTGCAGACCAACGAGGTCGGGCGGTCGGCGGCGCTGGTGGGGGGCTACGCCTGGGTGGCCCGCCGCAGCGGCCTGCCGCTCCGGGTGCTGGAGCTGGGGGCGTCCGCCGGCCTGAACCTGCGGTTCGACCGGTTCTGGTTCGACACCGGCGAGTCCAGCTTCGGCGACCCGGCCAGCCGGGTGCGGTTCGAGGGTGTGTGGCGCGACGCCGGCGATCCGCCCCGGGGCCTGCCGGGCCTCGACGTCGGCCTGGAGGTCGCCGAGCGCGCCGGGTGCGACCGCAACCCGCTCGACCCGGCCAGCGACGCCGGCCGCCTGACGTTGCGCGGCTTCGTCTGGCCCGACCAGGTCGAGCGGCTGGCCAACCTGGACGCGGCGCTGGCGATCGCGGCCGCGCTGCCGGCCCCGGTCGACGCCGGCGACCTCGGCGCCTGGCTGGAGGCCCGCCTGGCCGACCGCGCCGGCGGCCTCGCCACGGTGGTGGTCCACTCCATCGTGTGGCAGTACGTCAGCCCCGCGTCGCGGGACCGGATGCGGGCCGCACTGCGGGGCCGTGGGGAGGCGGCCACCGCCGCGAGCCCGCTGGCCTGGCTGCGGCTCGAGCCGGCGGGCCCCGTGGCCGACATCCGGGTGACGTGGTGGCCGGGCGGCGAGGAGGCGGTGCTCGGCACGGCCGAATACCACGGCGTTCCGGTCTACTGGGGCGCCACGGCGGCACCGGGCAGCGTCGAGCTGGTCCCCCCGGGCTGATCGGGCTCGCCGAGCGGGAGCGCGACCGTTCCCCGGCGCGCCTCCCAGGCGCGGGTGAGGGTGCGGGCCATCAGGTAGCCGGCCCCGAGGCACACGAGACCCCCGACGCCGTCGAGCCAGTAGTGGTTGCCGGTGACGATGATGTCGAACAGGGTCAGCACCGGGTAGGCGATCACCAGGGCGCGCAGCCAGCGGCGCCGGATCAGCGGCGCCAGCACCAGGGCGCACCAGGTCGACCAGCCGATGTGCATGCTCGGCATCGCCGCGTACTGGTTGGACACGGCCGCCATCTCGTCGCTGCCGAACGAGGCCCAGCCGCCGAAGACGGCCACGGTGTCGACGTAGCCGTACCGGTCGCAGGGCGGGTCGCCGGCCTCGTCGGGCAGCTGCCCGGGCGGGGCGTCGGCGTACACCTGGCAGCCGCCGTAGATCCCCGGGTCGTCGAGCAGGCGGGGCGGCATCAGCGAGAATGTGGCGAAGCCGATGAGCGCCAGCAGGGTCGTGAACGCCAGCGTGTTGCGCCACAGCCGGTAGCGCATCGGCGCCTTCCGGTACAGGTAGACGAGGGCGAACAACGCCACCGCGAAGTGGAGGATGCCGTAGTAGACGTTCCAGGCCCGGATCAGCCCGTCCAGCGGCAGCCCCAGGTACCAGTGCTGGAGGTGCTGGTCGAAATACAGGCCGAGGTTGCGCTCGATGTGGATGATCGCCTCGGCGTGGTGGAAGGCGGGGTCGGCGTCGACATGGTCGCCGGCACCCGAGCCGAACTGGTTGCGCACGGTCGAGTACGCCAGGTACACGAGCGCGATGTAGGCCGCCTCGCGGTACCAGCGCAGCTTCGTCCGTGGCCCGCGCCGGCCCGTCGGGGCGTCGGTGCCCACCGCGGTCATGCCGTCGCTTCGGGATGCCCGCGACCGCCGGCGGCGAACGCCGCGGTTTCGGGATGCCGGCGGCCGCCGGCGGCGAACGCCGGCGCGCCGAGCAGGCTGACCGCCAGGTTCAGCATGTAGAGCAGCAGGCCGAGAGCGATGGCCTCCTGCTGGGCGACGCCCAGGGGCTGGAGGAAGAGCACGAACGCACCTTCGCGCACGCCGAGGCCCGACATGCTGATCGGCAGCACCTGGGCGATGAGCACGGCGGGGAAGAACGCGAGCAGCGCGGTGAGACCGGCGGGCTGGAGGCCGAGGGCCCGGGCGGCGGCGACGGCGGACAGGACCAGGGCGAGCTGGTAGGCGAAGCCGGCGACCAGCACGTTGGCCGCGGCGCCCGGGTCGGAGCGCAGCCGGTCGACGCCGAGGTGGACCGCGCCCACGAACCGGCGCCAGCCACCGGTGGTGGCGAACCGCCCGCCGAGCCGGGGGCTGCCGGCGGCGACGAGGACGGCGGCCAGCAGCACCAGCGTGCCGACGGCCAGCAACATGGCGACCCGGGTGGCGGTGCCGAGGTGGCGCAGCCCGGGGTTGACGGCGAAGCCGACGATCGTGATGACCGGCAGCACCAGCCAGCCGGTGAGGCGTTCGAGGACGACCGAGGCGAACGTCCCCGGCGACTCGCCCGTGTCGCGGGACAGGCGGCTGACCCGCAGCACGTCGCCGCCGATCGTGGTCGGCAGCACGTTGGAGACGAACTGGCCGGCGAGGTAGTGGGACATCAGCTGGGGCAGGCGGGTGTTGATGTCGAGGGCGTCGAGCACCTTCTGCCAGCGCACGGCCGACAGGATGATGCCGGCCAGCGTGAAGAGCGCGGCGGCGCTGAGCCACAGGGCGGTGCCGACCGACCAGCGGGGCACGAGGTCGGACGGGCTGAAGGACGGCACCTTGGTGATCAGGACGGCGAGCATGCCGGCGCTGACCGCGAGGCGCAGCCCCAGCGAGACCGCCTGCTTGCGTTCCACCGTCACACCTTCCTTCGACATCAACTCTGATGTGGATTCCGCCGGCCCCAGGACGCCCCGCTGGCTCCGCACGTGCACAGCGCGTGCACAGCGCGGGGCGGACGCCTGGCCTGTTGCGAGTCTACGACGAGCGCGACCAGATGTTTGCCGCGCATTGGCCGGGGGTTACCTCGGCTAACGTTCCGGACGAACGCCGGCTGCGTTCGGTGGGGCCGGTCGGCGGGGGGCGACGGCGCCGCGAACGGTGGGCCGCCGATCGCCCGGTCGGATGTGGCCGCCTTCTCACCTCGTGTAGTCGACTCGCCGCGCCCGGGGCGCGGCGACCGTGACGAGGGAGCCCCGATGCGCCGTAAGTCCTGGTCAGCAGCGATGCGCTGCGCCGCCGCCGCCACGATGAGCATGATCATGGTCGTCGCGTCGTGCACACCCGATGGATCGGAGGATCCGATGGCCGACGACACCGCCTCACCCGCCGGCTCACCCGCCGGGTCGCCCGGCCCCGACACCCTCCCCGCCGCGCTGGCCGCCACCCGGGCGGTCGAGCGGGCCCGGATCGAGCTGGTCACGACCATCGCCGGTCCCGGCGGACCGCTGCGGATCGTGCATCAGGCCGCGTTCGACCGGGGTGGCGACCGGGCCGAGGCGGCGTCGGACATGAGCGCGGTGGCGGCGGCCCTGGAGGAGGCCGGCCAGCCGCTGGAGGGCGACTGGTCGCACCCCACCCGCGTCGTCCTCGACGCCGACACGGTGTACTCGCAGCTGGGCCCGATGGCCGAGGAGCTGGGCCGGCGCCCCACCGACTGGACCCGCGTCCCGCTCATGTCGGTCATGGCCCAGGGCGTGACCGACAACGACGCGCTCGCCCTGGTCCTCGACCCGATCGGCCCGCTCGACCTGCTGGGCCGGAAGGTGATCCAGATCGCCGCGCTCGGCGACGAGCAGGTGCGGGGGGTCGAGACCACCCGCCTGCGGGCGAGCCTGGCGTTGGCCGGCGACACCCCGGACGGCGCCACCGGCCCGTCGGCCGGCTCGCTGGAGGGCCGCCTGCGGGCGGCGGGCGCGGAGGTCCTGCCGATCGACGTGTGGGTCGACGGCGACGGCGTGGTCCGGCGGCTGGAGGTGTCACTCGACGACGCCCTGGCCGGTCGCTCGGCCCCGACCGGCCTGACGACGACGTTCGAGCTCTACGACGTCGGCGGCGACGTGGAGGTCGCCATCCCCGACGACGCGGACGTGATCCAGGTCGGCTGAGCGGCGGTCGGCCGAGCGCTCAGGTCCGCTCGAAGCGCCAGCCGGCCGGGTCCATGACGAGGCGGTGGCGGGGCCCGGGCACGGCCGGGTCTTGGGTGTCGTACCCGGCGTCGCCGTCCCACAGCACGACGCGGCGCTCGTCGTCGACGACGGTCATGCGGGACACGTAGACGATCGGCGCACGCCCGGCGGCCAGGTCGAGGGCGTCCGCCACGCTGGCGGCGGCGGCCAGGGCATGGAGGGTCATCCAGGTCGGGGCCACGATGTCGATCTCGCCGCGCTCGCGGGCGGCGAGGGCCGCGGCGGGCGAGATCCACCGGTGGTCGAGCAGCTCCTGGCCGTCGAGCACGACCGCGCCGCCGGGCGCGGGCGCCAGGAAGTACCAGGCGGCGAACAACCGCCGCCGGCCCGAGGTCGATCCGCCGGTCCAGTGGCTGAACGGCACGAGGGCGTCGGGCGGGAAGGCCAGCCCGACCTCCTCGTCCGCCTCCCGCACCGCGGCCCGCCGGGCGGCGGCGAGCACGTCCCCGGGCAGGCCGGGATCGGCGTCCCCGGGGTCGATCCGCCCGCCGGGGAACGCCCACATCCCCCCGTACGCGGTCGCCTCCGCCCGCCGCACCATCAGCACCTCGAGCCGCCGCCCGTCCCCGTCGGGCGCCCCGTCCCGCAGCGGCACCACGGTGGCGCTGGGGATCGGCTCGGGCTCGTCGACCATGGCGGGGAGGGCGGTCAGCGGGTCTTGTCGAGGAACTTCTCGATGTCGACCACGACCCGGGTGACCTTGCCGGCGGCGATGAGGCCGCGTTCGTCGCTGGCCGAGACCGAGAACGTGAGTCGGCGGCCCTCGATCTTGTCGAGGCGGGCCTCGGCGGTGACCCTCTGGCCGACCGCCGTGGGGGCGAGGTGGTCGAGCTGGACCCGCATGCCGACGGTCGTGTGGCCCTTCGGGGCCTGGCCCGCCACCGCCTGGACAGTGGCCTCCTCGCACAGCGCGATCAGTCTCGGCGTGGCCAGGACGGGCACCTCACCCGACCGCAGGGCCACGGCGGTGTCGGCATCGCGGACATCGAGGGCGACGGTGGCCGCCAGGCCGGGTTGCAGAGGCACGCGGGTACAGTACGCAGCCACGTCACCGCCGAAGCAAAGCCCCGGCGGCGCCCCATCACACCGCGAAAGGCTGCCCCGTGCTCGACGATGCCGTGATCCAGCGCACCCTCGCCGCCGCCCTCCGCACCGGGGGCGACTTCGCCGAAGTGTTCGTGGAGGACAAGCGGTCGTCGGCGGCGATGCTCGACGACGGTCGGGTCGAGGAGCTGTCGTCCGGCCGCGACCGGGGTGCCGGCATCCGGGTCGTCGTGGGCGACACCACCGGGTTCGCGCACACGGCCGACCTGTCCGAGGCCGGTCTGACCAGCGCGGCCGGGGCCGCGGCGGCGGCCGCCCGCTCCGGCGGGGGCGGCGTGCGCGAGGTCACGCTCACCCGCCGCGACGCCACCCCGGTCAGCCCCGCGGCGATCCTGCCCGAATCGGTGCCCAAGGGCGCCAAGGTCGACCTGCTGCGCCAGGCCGACGAGGCCGCCCGGGCCGAGGGCGGCGCCATCCACCAGGTGCGGGTCCGCTACGGCGACTCCCGCCGCCAGATCCTCGTCGCCAACAGCGAGGGCCTGCTGACCGGCGACGACCAGGTCCGCACGCTGTTCGTCGTGTCGGCCGTCGCGACCGGCGACACCGGCATGCAGACCGGCTACGAGTCGGTCGGGCGCACCGTCGGCTTCGAGCTGTTCGACCGCTACGAGGTGCAGGACATCGCCCGCACCGCCGCCCGCCGGGCGCTGCGCAAGCTGGCCGCCCGGCCCGCGCCGTCCGGCACCCTGCCGGTGGTGATCGGGCCCGGGGGCGGCGGCGTGCTGTTCCACGAGGCCTGCGGGCACGGCCTGGAGAAGGACCTGGTCGACAAGGGCGCCTCGGTGTTCCGGGGCAAGCTCGGCGAGCAGGTGGCGTCGCCGCTGGTCACGCTCGTCGACGACGGGACGATGGGCGGCGAGTGGGGCTGCTACGCCATCGACGACGAGGGCACGCCCGCCCAGCGCAACGTGCTCATCGAGGACGGCGTGCTCACCGACTACATGTGGGACATGCTGCGGTCGCGCAAGGACGGCCGCGAGCGCAGCGGCAACGGCCGGCGCCAGAGCTACCAGCACCTGCCGATGGTCCGGATGACCAACACCTACCTGCTCGGCGGCGACGACGACCCGGCCGACATCCTCGCCGGCACCGACCACGGCGTGTACGTCGCCCATCTGGGCGGCGGGCAGGTCAACACCGCCACCGGCGACTTCGTGTTCGGGATGACCGAGGCGTACATGATCGAGGGCGGCCAGATCACCGAGCCGCTGCGCGAGGGCAACCTCATCGGCAACGGGCCCAAGGTCCTGCTCGACATCGAGGCGGTCGGCAACGACTTCGCCATGGGCAGCCCGGGACCTGCGGCAAGGACGGCCAGGGCGTCCCGGTCGGCGACGGCGTCCCCACCCTGCGGGTCAAGGCGCTGACGGTCGGCGGCACCGCGGCGTGACCGATCTCCTCGACGTCGCCGACCGCCTCGTGGCGATGGCGGGCGGCGACGAGCAGCTCGAGGCCTACGTCGCCCGCTCGACCGACACGCAGGTCCGGATCTACGAGGGCGAGGTCGAGCAGCTCGCCGTGGCCGACACCCAGGGCGTCGGCGTGCGCATCGTGCGCGACGGCCGCCAGGGCTTCGCCTACTGCGGATCGTTCGACCCGGCGGCTCTGGCCGAGACCGTGAGCGAGGCCCGCGACAACGCAACGTTCGCCGAGCCGGACGAGGCCGCCGGCCTGGCCGAGCCCGACGGCGTCGAGCCGGTCGAGCTCGACCTGTGGCGGCCCGGCCTGGCGTCGGTCCCCACGGCCGACAAGATCGCCCTCGCCGTCGAGCTGGAGCGGGCGGTGCTCGCCGCCGACCCCCGGATCAGCGGCGTCGAGTCCTGCGACTACGCCGACGGCCTGGGCGAGACCGCGGTGGCCACGACCACGGGCATCCGCCGCACGTCGCGGGCGACCGCCGCCGAGCTGGTCGTGTACTCGCTGGCCGCCGAGGGCGACGAGACGCAGACCGGCTTCGGGTTCTCGCTCGGCCGGTCGTTCGACGACCTGGACGTGTCCGCCGCCGCCCGCGACGCCGCGGACCGGGCCGTGCGGATGCTCGGCGCCACCAAGCCGCGGTCCGAGCGCGTCACGGTCGTGCTCGACCCGTGGGTGACGGCCCAGCTCCTCGGGATCGTGGCCGGCACGCTCGGGGCCGAGGAGGTCATCAAGTCCCGGTCGCTGTTCGCCGGCCGCGAGGGCGAGCAGGTGGCGTCGCCGCTCGTCACCCTGGTCGAGGACCCGACAGACGCGCGCTCGTGGGGCGCCGGACCCCACGACGCCGAGGGTCTGGCCACCCGCCGCGTGCCCCTGATCGCCGCCGGGGTGCTGGACGGCTTCGTCCAGTCGTCGTGGACCGCCCGCCGCCTCGGCACCGCGTCGACGGGCTCGGCGGTCCGGGGCGGGTTCAAGTCGACGCCGACGGCCGGGTGCCGGGCGGTGGCGGTGACCCCCGGCCCGACCGACCCGGCAGCGCTGCTGGCCGGCGTCGCCGACGGCGTCCTGGTCCAGGAGGTCTCGGGTCTGCACTCGGGCGTGAACCCGGTGTCGGGCGACTTCTCGACCGGTGCCGAGGGTCTGCGCATCCGGGGCGGCGAGGTGGCCGAGCCGCTGCGCGAGTTCACGATCGCCTCGACGCTCCAGCGCCTGCTGCACGACGTCGAGGCCGTCGGGTCGGACCTCACGTGGCTGCCGATGAGCGCCGCGGGCGTGACGCTCGTCGTCGGCGACGTGGCGGTGTCGGGCGCGTGAGCGGCAGCCTGGAAGAGACGGAGCTCCTGGCCCTGGCCCAGAAGGTGGCCGGGGAGGCGTCCACCGGCGAGCAGGTCGAGGCGTTCGTGTCCCGCGGCAGCTCGACGACGGTCCGGGTCCACGGCGGCGAGGTCGAGTCGCTCGACCCAGGCGACATCCGCCGGGATCGGCGTGCGGGTGGTCAGCGACGGCCGCGAGGGGTTCGCGTACGCCGGCTCGCTCGACCCGGCCGTCATCGCCGACGTGCTCGCCGAGGCCCGGGACAACGCCGCCTACGCCGAGCCCGAGGACTGGGTCGGCCTGGCCGAGCCCGACGGCGTCACGCCGCCCGCGATCGACCTGTGGCGCGACGACCTGGCCGCCCTGCCCACCGACGCCAAGGTCGCGCTCGCCCTCGACCTGGAGCGGCGCGTGCAGGCCGGCGACCCCCGCATCGCCGGCGTGCGGGTCGCCGCCTGGGGCGACGGGTCCGGCACCGGCGCGGTGGCCACCTCCACCGGCATCGCGGTCAGCGGTCGTGCGACGCACTGCCACCTGTCGGTCCAGGCGCTGGCGACCGACGGCGGCGAGACCACCACCGGCTACGGCGTCTCCGTCGGCCGGGCGCCCGGCGACGTCGACCTCGACGAGGCCGCGGACGACGCGGTCGAGCGGGCTGTCCGGCTGCTGGGTGCAGGCCAGCCCGCCAGCGGCACCGTCGCGCTGGTCCTCGAACCCCGGATGGCGGCGACGCTCCTGTCCGTGGTCGCCGGCATGCTCAACGGCGAGTCGGTGCTCAAGGGCCGCTCGCCGTTCGCGGACCGGGTCGGCGATGCGATCGCGTCGCCGCTGCTGACGCTCACCGACGACCCCACCGACCCCGAGTCGCTCGGCGCCGACAGCCACGATGGCGAGGGCCTCGCGACCCGGCGCATCCCGCTGGTCGAGGCCGGCGTGCTGGCCGGCTTCCTGCACAACACGGCGACCGGACGCCGCGCCGGCGTCCCCTCCACGGCGTCGGCCGTGCGGGGGTTCCGCTCGACCCCGGGCGTGGGCGCGCAGGCCCTGGCCGTCGTCCCCGGCTCGGGCACCCTCGACGAGCTGGTGGCCGGGGTCGACCACGGCGTGCTCGTCCAGTCGATGACCGGGCTGCACTCCGGGGTCAACCCGGTCTCTGGCGACTTCTCGGTCGGCATCGAGGGCCTGATGGTGCGCCAGGGCGCGCGGGCCGAGCCGATCCGCGAGGCCACCGTGGCGTCGACGCTTCAGCGCCTGCTGCTCGACATCGCCGCGGTGGGCGGGGAGCGGGAGTGGACGCCGGGCGGCACCGGGGCCTGCGCGCTCGTCATCCCGGGCGTCACGCTGAGCGGCAAGTAACGGCCGCGGCCAGCGTTCGGGTTGCGCACCCGGCCTCCGGTCGGTGACCATCGGGGGTTCACGGCGGCGGGCACCGCTGCAAGGCCGACTGACGACTGGGTTCCGTGTCCATCCTTCACGCCATCATCCTGGGCATCACCCAGGGGCTCTCGGAGTACCTCCCGATCTCCTCGTCGGGGCACCTGATCCTCGTGCCCTGGCTCTTCGGTTGGGAGGATTTCGCCGGCAACAGGTCGCTGGAGAAGACGTTCGACGTTGCCCTGCACCTCGGCACGCTGGTCGGTGCCGCCGCGTACTTCCGCCACGACATCGTGCGCCTGACGCACGCCGCGTTCACCAAGCCGCGTTCGAGCGACGGTCGGCTGGGCTGGCTGGTGGTGATCTCGGCCATTCCGGCGTCGATCACGGGCGCCCTGCTGGCCGACACGATCGAGCGCAACACCGGCCAGATCTGGCTGATCGGCGTGATGATGATCCTCGGCGCCCTGCTGTTGGCCCTGGCCGACGGCACCCGGGGCAAGCGGACCATCGACGAGGTGAGCCTGTCGGACGCGCTGATCATGGGCGCGGCGCAGGCGATCGCCCTGCAGCCGGGCGTGTCGCGCTCGGGCGTGACGATCACCGCGGGTCGCTTCGTCGGGCTGAGCCGGGACGGTGCGGCCCGGTTCGCCTTCCTCATGAGCCTGCCGATCACCGCCGGGGCGCTGCTGTTCAAGTGGTTCGACGTGTCGGGTGAAGGCGGCGTGCCACCGGACTTCCGGGCGGCGTTCGTGTGGGGGATCATCGCCTCGGGCATCACCGGCTACATCGCCGTGTGGGGCACGCTGCGGATCATCCGCACGCACTCGTTCCTGCCGTTCGTGCTGTACCGCCTGTTCCTGGGCACGGCGGTACTGCTGCTGGTCGCCACCACCCTCCGCTGAGCCCGTCGGCGCGGCCGGGCCGGGGCCGTCGGCGCCGTCGGCGCCCGCCAGCGCGAGCACGACGGCGCCGTTGGCGACGGCCCACGCGACCCGGGGTGCGTCGGTGCGGGGAACGGCGACGGTGACGGCGTCGTCGGCGACGTCGACGACGGTCGCCCGCTCGACGACCGCGAACGCCGGCGGCGACCGCTCGTCGCCCGACGCCGGCACCGCCACCACGTCGACCAGGTCGCCCACGACGAGCGGCGGGGCGGCCGCCGGCGCCCGCGGCACCGCCACCGCCCGGCGGCCCGGCCCCACCAGCGCGGCCGTCCCGGTCAGCCCGGCCGGCGCCAGCCGGACCGCGGCCACGGGCTCGCCGGCCACGATCGCGTCGCGGACGACGGTCCCGGCCGGCACCCGGGCGACCGCGCCCGGGGCGAGGGCGGCGGGCACCCGGCGGGCGACCATGTCGCCCGTCCGGACCACGTCACCCGGCGCGAGGTCACGGGTGGCGACCGCCACGACCTGGGTGCGGCCCCAGCCGCCGGACCCACCGCCCGGCCCGTCGCCGCGGGCGCCCACGGCGCCGGCGAGCACCCCGGTCGCGACCGCGAGCACGAGCAGCAGCGCCCGCCGGACCCGCGGCCGGGCGAGGGTGCGCCGGGCGCGTACGGCGGCGAGGGTGGCAGGCGGCGCGGCGGCGGGCCGCGGGGGCGGGGCGGCGCTGCCGGGCGCGCCGCGGAGTCGGGCCGTGCCGCCCGTGCGGGTAAGGGGGTCCGGG
The DNA here is from genome assembly GCA_963830865.1 of uncultured Acidimicrobiales bacterium. Taxonomy (GTDB): domain Bacteria; phylum Actinomycetota; class Acidimicrobiia; order Acidimicrobiales; family VFJN01; genus ZC4RG19. The sequence continues at coordinate 755,961 of CAWHNU010000011.1, forward strand.
GTCTTGCCGGCCGGCGGGATCGGGGCTTGCCGGGCGCGCCGGGGCGCGCCGGTGGAAGAGGGGTCAGCCACAGGGCTTCCTCCGCGTCGAAGGAGAAGAGGCGATTCGGCGGGGGAAGCCGGGAAAGGGAACGTTAGCGCATCAGATCGGCGTCGCTGAGCAGGCCGATGGCCCGGAACAGGACCGCACGGACGACCTCGGCGTTGTGCTCCAGAGTGGCGAAGACCTGGTCCATCGTGACCGGGGCGATGCCGTCGACGCCCTCGAGGCCGACGTCGTAGTCGGTCACCAGGGCGATCGCGGCGTACGGTACGCCCAGCTCGGCCGCCAGGGCCGCCTCGGGCATCTGGGTCATGTTGATCACGGCCCAGCCCTGGGCTGCGTACCAGAGCGACTCGGCCCTGGTCGAGAACCTGGGGCCTTCGACGACCACCACCGTTCCGCCGTCGTGGTGGGTCACGCCCTCCGTGCGGCAGGCGTCGACCGCGACCGCCCGCAGGCGGGCGTCGTAGGGGTCGGCGAAGCTCACGTGGTCGACCGGGGACAGGCCCTCCGGCGTGTGCCCGGATCCGTCGTGGAAGCTCGACGCCCGTCCACTCGTGCGGTCGACCAGCTGGTCGACGACCACGAACTCGCCCGGGTGGATCGACGAGCGCAGCGAACCGCAGGCGAACGGCGAGAAGATCGCCTGCACCCCCAGCGTCCGCATCGCCCAGGCGTTGGCCCGGTACGGCACCCGGTGGGGCGGCAGCGTGTGGCCGACGCCGTGGCGGGGCAGGAAGGCGACCCGGCGGCCCCGGACCTCGCCGACCGTCACCGGGGCCGATGGCGGGCCGTACGGGGTGTCGACCGCGATCTCGGTGACGTCGTCGAGCAGGGCGTAGAGCCCGGACCCCCCGTAGACGCCGACGTCGGCGGAGGCGGCCCCCTCGGCGCTCACGCCGAAGCGGCGGCCGCGGTGGTCGAGGACGAGGAGCCCGACGACGACTTCTCCGACGACGAGGAACCCGACAACGACTTGTCCGACGACGACTTGTCCGACGACGACTTGTCCGATGACGACTTGTCCGACGACGACTTGTCCGATGACGACTTGTCCGACGACGACGACGTCGAGGACTTCGACCGGCTGTCGTTGCGGTAGAAGCCGCTGCCCTTGAACGCGATGCCCACCGAGTTGAACACCTTGCGCAGAGGACCGCTGCACGCCGGGCAGTCGGTCAGCGGGTCGTCGGTGAACGCCTGGACGACCTCGAGGTGCTCGCCGCACTCCTTGCAGCGGTATTCGTAGGTGGGCATCTGCGCTCCGGGGTTAGCACTCGCGACCTGAGAGTGCCAAGCCTAGCCAGTTACGATCGCAACGTCGTGCTCGCCGTGTCCGCCCTCTGCGTCGTCGCCTCGTACTTCCTGGGCACGTTCCCCACGGCGCTGCTCGTGGGGCGCTCCCGGGGGGTCGACCCGACCCTGGCGGGGTCCGGCAACCCCGGCGCCACCAACGTCGCCCGCACGGCGGGTCGGCGGGCGGGGGTGCTCACGTTCGCCGGCGACGCGGCCAAGGGCGCCGGCGCCGCCGCGCTCGGCTGGGCCGTCGGTGGCCACGGCCTGGGCGTCGCGTGCGGCCTCGCCGCGGTCGCCGGGCACGTGCTGCCCCTCACCCGGGGGTTCCGGGGCGGCAAGGGCGTGGCCACCGCCGCCGGCATGGCGGTCGTGCTGTTCCCGGCCGCGGCCGCCGTGGCGGCCGTCGCCTTCGGCCTGGCCGTGGCGGCGACCCGCACCGTGTCGGCCGGCTCGATCGTCGGCGCGGTGACGCTGCCCGTGGCGGCCGCGGCGTTCGGTGCCTCCGGCGGGGAGGTCGCGGCGCTGGTGGTCTGCGCGGTCCTGATCGTCGCCCGCCACCGGGACAACATCGCCCGCCTGCGCCGGGGCGCCGAGCGGGGATTGCGGTCGCGTCCCAGCGGGTAGTCGTGTGTGAACAGGAGCACTAGCACCGTACCGGGCGGACAGCATACGGTGTGTGTGGGCGGAGGCCGGCGGCATGACGGCGCTCCTTCGAGGCGAAACACTGGCTCGAGACACGACAGGAGGCGACCGTTCGATGACGACGGTACGCAAAGCAGTCATTCCCGCGGCGGGTCTGGGCACCCGGTTCCTTCCGGCCACCAAGGCGCAGCCCAAGGAGATGCTGCCGGTGGTGGACAAGCCCGTGATCCAGTACGTGGTGGAGGAGGCGGTCCGGGCAGGGATCGACGACATCCTCATCATCACCGGGCGGGGCAAGCGCAGCCTCGAGGACCACTTCGACCGCTCGATCGAGCTCGAAGTGTCGCTCGAGGCGTCCGGCAAGCACGACCAGCTGAGCGAGGTGCGCGGCCTGGCCGACCTCGCCGACATCCACTACGTGCGCCAGGGCGAGGCGCTCGGCCTCGGCCACGCCGTGTCGGTGGCCCGCAAGCATGTGGGCGACGACCCGTTCGTCGTCATGCTCGGCGACGACATCATGCACGAGGACGCCACGGTCCTCGACGACATGATCGCCCTGCACCACCGGCTGGGCGCCTCGGTGGTGGCGTTCAAGTCGTTCCCGCCCGAGGAGATCTCGTCCTACGGCTGCGCCGACCCCGAGCCGACCGACGAGCCCAACCTCGTCCGGCTGCGCGGCATCGTCGAGAAGCCCCGGCCCGAGGACGCACCCTCCGACCTGGCGGTCATGGGCCGCTACCTGTTCACCGCCGGCATCTTCGATGCGCTCGACCGCACCAAGCCGGGGGTCGGTGGCGAGATCCAGCTCACCGACGCCATCGCCATCCTGCTCACCGAGCAGCCGGTGTACGGCCACGTGTTCAACGACGGCCGCTACGACATCGGCAAGAAGCTCGACTACCTGCGGGCGACCGTCGAGCTGGCCCTGGAGCGCGAGGACCTGGGCCCCGAGTTCCGCGAGGTCCTGGCCGATATCGTCCGCCGCCGCGGCATCGCCTGAGCCGAGGGGGCTGGCCGGCGGGGCGTCAGGCCTTGCGGCCGACGGCCCCGTACAGGGGCAGCATCATCCCCTCGTGGGTGGCCTCGTCGGGATCCGGGCGCCACTCGTGCACCAGGACGACGCCGGGCTCGACCAGCTCGACCCCGTCGAGGAAGCGGGCGACCTCGTCCCGGGTGCGCAGGACGAACGTCTCGCGGGTGGCGGCGTTGAGCTTCTCGTAGGTCGCGTCGAGGTCGTAGATGTCGCGCGCCAGGTGCGACAGCACCAGGTAGCTGCCCGGCGGCACCGCCGCGAGCAGGCGGTCGACGACGCTCTGCGGATTCTCGCTGTCGGGGAAGAAGTGGAGGATCGCCGCGAGCAGCACCGCCACCGGCTGGTCGAAGTCGAGGGTCCTCGCCGCGCCGGCCAGCACGGTGTCCGGGTCGCGCAGGTCCTCCTCCAGGTAGCCGGTCACGCCCTCCTCCGAGCTCTGCAGCAGCTTGTGGGCGTGCGCCAGGACGATCGGGTCGTAGTCGACGTACACGACCTTGGTCTCGGGTGCGATGGCCTGGGCGATCTCGTGCACATTGTCGTAAGACGGGATGCCGGCGCCGATGTCGAGGAACTGGCGGATCCCGCACTCGCTGGTGAGGTAGCGCACGGCCCGGGTGATGAACCCGCGGTTGGCCTTGAGCCCCGCCGACACCGCGTCGAACCCGCCGGGGACGAGCGTGGCCGCCGCGTGCGACGCCTCGCGGTCGGCCTCGAAGTTGGTCGTGCCCCCCAGCATGTAGTCGTAGATGCGGGCGGCGTGGGCGACGTCGGTGTCGATGTTGGGTTCGGACGGGGATCGAGTGGGCGGCGAGTCGGTCACGATCCAGGGCCTTTCGCGTGGCGGTCGGCGTACGCTAGCCCCTCCGGTGCGTGCCTCGTAAGGCACGGGGCTGTGCGCGATGCGCCACCTCGTAGGGTGGCGGACGTGATCGGGCTCGACGACGCCATCGCCACCGTCCTCGCCGGCTGCGACCCGCTGCCGCCGGCCGCGGTCCCCGCGGCGGACGCCGCCGGCCTGGTCCTGGCGGCGGACGTCGTGGCGACCGAGCCGGTCCCGCCGTTCGCCAACAGCGCCATGGACGGCTACGCCGTGCGGGCCGCCGACCTGGCGGATGCACCGTGCACGCTGCCCGTGGTCGCCGAGGTGGCCGCGGGGCACCCCGCGCCCCGGTCGCTGGCGGCCGGCGAGGCGATGCGGATCTTCACCGGCGCCCCGATCCCCGAGGGGGCCGACGCGGTCGTGATGGTCGAGCGGACCGAGCGGCTCGACGGCGGGGCGGCGGTCCGCATCGACGTGGCGGTCGAGCCCGGCAACCACCTGCGGGCCGTCGGCGAGGACCTGCGGCCCGGCGACACGGTGGTGGCCGCGGGCGAAGAGGTGACCGCCGCCCGCGTCGGCGTGCTGGCCTCGCTCGGCATCCGCGCGGTCGAGGCCCGGCCCCGGCCTCGGGTCGGCGTCGTCTCGACCGGGGACGAGCTGGTCACCGGCGACGCGCCGCTGCTGGCCGGCCAGATCCGCGACAGCAACCGGCCGATGCTGCTGGCGCTGGTGGCGGAGTCGGGCTTCACGCCGGTCGACCTCGGCTGGGTGCCCGACGACGAGGCCGCCATCGCCGACGCGTTCCGGCGGGGGGTCGCGTCCTGCGACGCGGTGCTGTCGAGCGGGGGCGTGTCGATGGGCGACATCGACCTGGTCAAGGTCGTGCTCGACCGGCTCGGGGACATGACGTGGATGCAGGTGGCGATCCGTCCGGCCAAGCCGCTCGCCTTCGGGCTGCTGGCCGCCGACGGCGGGCGCCGCGTCCCCTGCTTCGGCCTGCCGGGCAACCCCGTGTCGTCGCTGGTCAGCTACGCCCTGTTCGCCCGCCCGGGGCTGCGCCGCCTGGCCGGCCACCCCGACGACCGCCTCTCGCTGCCTCGGCTGGCGGCCGTCGCGGCCGAGGACATGCGGCGCAGCCCGGACGGCAAGGTCCACTTCGTCCGGGTGGTCGCCGAGGCCACCGCAGGCGGCGTGCTGGCGGTGCGGTCCTCGGGCGGCCAGGGGTCCCACCAGCTCGGGGCGATGGCCCGGGCCGACGCGCTGGCCGTCCTGCCCGACGGCGACGGGGTGGCCGCCGGCGACCCGGTCGAGGTGATCCTCGTGGGCGAACCTCGCTCCGGGGCGCCGAGGGCGGCATCAGCCATCTAGCCTGGGGGGCGCATGTCCGAGCAACTCGTCGACGGCTATGGCCGCGTTCACCGCGACCTGCGCATCTCGATCACCGACCGCTGCAACTTCCGCTGCACCTACTGCATGCCGGAGGAGGGCATGGACTGGCTGCCCCGGTCCGAGGTGCTGACGTTCGAGGAGATCGAGCGGGTCGCCCGGCTGTGCGTCGAGCGGTTCGGGGTCGACAGCATCCGCCTGACCGGCGGTGAGCCCACCGTGCGGGCCCACCTGCCGCGGCTGATCGCCCGGCTCGCCCGCCTCCGCCCGGCGGACGGCGACCCGATCGACCTGGCGCTGTCGACCAACGGAGCGACCCTGCGGCTGCTCGCCGGCGACCTGGTCGCCGCGGGGCTGCGGCGGGTCAACGTCTCGCTCGACACCCTGCGCCCGGACCGGTTCGTCGCCCTGACCAGGCGTGACTCGCTGGCCGCGGTGCTCGACGGCATCGAGGCGGCCCAAGAGGCGGGGCTCGGCCCGGTCAAGGTCAACGCCGTGGTGATGCGGGGCGTCAACGACGACGAGATCCTCGACCTGGCGAACTTCGGGCGGGAACGGGGCGTCACCGTGCGGTTCATCGAGTGGATGCCGCTCGACGCCGACGAGCGTTGGCAGCAGGGTGCGGTGGTGAGCCAGGCCGAGATCCTGGCCGCCATCGAGGCCGTCCACCCGGTCGACCCGATCCGGCGGGGGTCGGCTCCCGCCGAGCGGTTCGCCTACCGCGACGGGCGGGGCGAGGTCGGGATCATCCCCACGGTCACCCGGCCGTTCTGCGGCTCGTGCGACCGTGTCCGGCTCACCGCCGAGGGCGGGTTCCGCTCGTGCCTGTTCGCGGTCGACGAGGTGGACCTGCGGCGGCTGCTGCGCGAGGGCGGGTCCGACGACGACCTGGCCGCGGCGATCCGGAGCTGCGTCGCCGACAAGTGGGCCGGCCACATGATCGGCCAGGTCACCTTCGTTCGGCCGCGGAAGAGCATGAGCCAAATCGGGGGCTGAGCGGGCGCACTAGGCTGCTCACATGCCTGACCGCGGACTCACGCACCTCGACCCCCTCGGCCGGGCGCGCATGGTGGACGTCACCCCCAAGGAACCGACGCACCGCCGGGCCGTCGCGCGGGGGCGGGTCCACATGAAGCCCGAGACGACGTCGCTGGTCGCCCGCGGCGCCATCAACAAGGGCGACGTCCTGGCCGTGGCCCGGGTGGCGGGCATCCAGGCGGCGAAGCGCACGCCCGAGCTGATCCCGCTGTGCCATCCGCTTCTCGTCGGGTCGGTGCTCGTCAACTTCCGCATCGAGGACGACTTCATCGAGGTCGAGGCCCACGTCGAGACCGTCGACCGCACCGGGGTCGAGATGGAGGCGCTCACCGCCTGCACGGTGGCGTGCCTGACCATCTACGACATGTGCAAGTCGTCCGACCGGGGCATGGTCATCAGCGACGTGACCCTCTGGGAGAAGACCGGCGGCCGCAGCGGCACCTACCGCCGCACAGACGGCCTCGACGCCGACCTCGGACTGTAGTCGCGTCCCTCCGCAGCGGCGTGCCCTGCTGACGGCGCGCCCCTCCCGATCCTGCTCAGGCGGCATCCACCACGCTCTCCGGGGCGACCGTTAGGTTGCCAAGGCAGAAGTCGTCGGAGATGGATGCGGTGGTCGTCTTTCTGCTCCTCGGGGTCATGTGGGCAGTGGTGCTGGTACCCCCGTGGTTGCAGTCCCGGCGGGATGCCCGGCCGATCGCCTCGATGATGACCTTCCGCAGCCAGCTGTGGTCGCTACGGCGGGCGACGCCCGACTACGGGCTCGACAGCTACCGCTGGTACGGGGACGACGACCAGGACGACGACGATGTCGACAGCGAGGACGCCGAGGTGCATGCGCTCGATCCCCATGTAGGAGCGGCGGTGGCGGCGGCCGCGGCCGGGACCGCGGATGTCGGCCTCGGGCCGGCGGTCGCTTCCGGCCCGCTGACGTCGGTCCCGCTCGGCCGCCGGGTGGGCCTGCCGCTCTCGCCCGCGACGGCGCGCCGGGCCCAGTCGTACCGCCGCCGCCGGCGGACGCTCGCCACGCTGGTCCTGCTCAACCTCGCCGGCCTGGCGCCGATGGTCCTGTACGGGGGCGTCTACATGTACGTGGCGGCCGGGGCGGCGGCGCTGCTGGCCCTGTACCTCGGGTTGCTGATCCGGCGGGGCCGGCGCGAGGCCGAGCGGTCCCGCAAGGTCCGCTATCTCACCCCGATCCAGGCGCCGCGCCCGGCGGTCGTCGTCATCGGCAGCGGCGCGGCGCGCTGAGTGGACGCGAGCGTCCACTAGGTTCCCCCGGTGTCCGATTCGGAGGGCGGCGAACGCCGCCATCACCTCGCCTCGCTCGTCGCCGAGATCGGCCACGGGCTGGACGACGCCAACCGGGCCCGCGAGCAGGCGCTGCCGGCCTGCCGGCGGGCGATCCGGGCCGCCGGCTCGAGCATCCGGGCGGTGCACCGCCTCGACCCCGCAGCCGCGGCGGCGCTGGCCGGCGACGCCGAGGCCGCCGTGCGCGAGGTCCAGGCGGCGCTGGCACCGTTTCCCGGGCTGATGCACGCCGGCTTCCTCCACGACGCCGAGAAGGAGTACGTCGAGGCCCGGGCGGTGGCCGCCCTGGTGGCCGGCGACCCGGTGCCCGGGCCCGCCGACCTCGCCGTCTCGCCCACCGCCTGGATGCGGGGGGTCGCCGAGGCGGCCAGCGAGCTGCGGCGCCACCTGCTCGACCGGCTGCGGGAGGGCGACCTGGCCCGGGGCGAGTCGCTGCTGGCGGCGATGGACGACGTGTACGACGCGCTGGTCACCGTCGACTATCCGGACGCCCTGACGAACGGCCTGCGGCGCACGCTCGACGCGTTGCGGGCCGTCCTCGAGCGCAGCCGCGGCGACGTCACGACCACGGTCCTCCAGACGCGGCTGCAGCGGGCGATCGAGGGGCGGGGCGGAGCGCCGTTCGAGGGCCGGGCGGAGGGCCGGTCACCCCTGAGGGGTAGCCAGGCGCTACGGCCGCGTTCCGCGCGCGATACTGGACGCCGGGGTTTCGGGCCCGTGGCTCCTGCGGCCGGGCCCGTCCGGGGTCGTCGGCTGAGCGGGCAGTGTCGGAGCTTCAGACGGCCCGTGACCGAGCCGCCGAAGGGGACATCGAGTGCGTCGCATACCGATCCGCATGAAGCTGGCAGGCGCTCTGGCCGTGCCGCTGGTCGGGCTGCTCGCCATGACGGCGATCGAGATGCGCTCGCTCTCCGGCGAGGTCGGGAACGTGCGGACGCAGGTCGCCCTGGCCCGCGCCGCCGTCGGGCCGGGCGGTCTCATCTCCGTGATCCAGAACGAGCGGGCCTGGCCCGCCCTCGAGCTCACCGGGGCGCAGGAGCTGCTGGAGCTGCCCATCGAGGACTATGCCCAGACCCGGAGCCAGACCGACGAGGCGGTCACCAGGTTCGAGGCCGAGCTCGCGGACCTGGGCCCGGAGGCCGTGGCGGCCTATGCGCCGGCCATGAGCGGGCTCGACAAGCTGGCCGAGCTGCGCGCCGACATCGATGCCGACCAGGGCTCGCCGAACCACGGAACGAGCGCCAACAACGACTTCTCCGACCAGATCTATGCCCGCTACACCGCGATCATGCGGGCGTTCTTCGCCGCCACCGACGGCGTCGCCCGGGGGATGGAGGACGACCGGCTGCAGCGGGGCACCAACCTGGTCAACCTGTCGAGCCGGCACATCGAGCTGTTGTCGGACTCGGCCCGGACGGCGCTGGTGATCGGGCTCGTGCGCGGGGGCGTCGACCAGCTCGACGAGGTCCGGGCGCTGACGAGCCGCAAGATCTTGTGGGACGCCCAGGTCGCGCAGCTGCGGGCGGCCGAGGCGCCGTACGACCGGGTCGTCGAGGAGAGCTACCCCGACGAGTTCGTCGACACGTACACACAGCAGCTCGCCAACGTCGAGGCGGGCCAGCAGGTCCCGGGCGACGACCTCCTCACCCCGCTGAGCGCGCCGAGGGCCGGAGGGCTCATCGACTTCCGGGAGGCGATGTCGGCCGAGCTCACCCGCACGGCCGACGACGTCCAGGCCGACGCGCTGCGCCGCGAGCGGATGTTCGCCTGGCTGGCCGGGGTCACGCTGGTCGTGGCGTTCGTGCTGACGTGGCTGGTGTCGCGGTCGATCACCAAGCCGCTGCGGTCGCTGACCCTGCAGGCGCGGGAGCTGGCCAACGAGCGGCTGCCGGTGGCGCTCGACCACGTCCTGCGCACGCCGTTCGGCGAGGACGTGGTGCTCCCCGAGGTCGCCCCGGTCCGGGTCGCCGCCCGCGACGAGGTGGTCGACGTCGCCAACGCGCTGAACTCGGTGCAGCACACGGCGCTCGACCTGGCGGTCGGGCAGGCGGTCCTGCGCCGCAACATCGCCGACAGCTTCGTCAACCTGGGCCGGCGCAACCAGAACCTGCTGCGCCGCCAGCTCGACTACATCACCGAGTTCGAGAAGCGCGAGAGCGACCCGGACGCCCTGTCCAACCTGTTCCGCCTCGACCACCTGGCGACGAGGATGCGCCGCAACGCCGAGTCCTTGCTGGTCCTGGCGGGCATCGAGCCCGCCCGCCGCTGGGCTTCGGCGGTCAGCCTCACGGACGTCGTTCGCTCGGCGCTGGGCGAGGTCGAGGACTTCCAGCGGGTAGCGGTGCGGGACCTCCCCGCCGCGATGGTGGTCGGCCAGACCACGTCGGACCTGGCCCACCTGCTCGCGGAGCTGGTGGAGAATGCGCTCGTCTACTCGCCGCCGGAGCAACCGGTCGAGATCCGGGGCACCCGGGCGCCGGACGGCGCGTACCGGATGTCGATCGTCGACCAGGGGCAGGGCATGAGTCCCGACCAGGTGGCGGAGGCCAACCGCCGCCTGGCCCAGACCGAGAGCTTCACGGTCTCGCCGTCCAGGTCCCTGGGCCACTTCGTGGCCGGCAGCCTGGCTGCCCGCCACGGCATCCTGGTCCACCTCGAGCCCGGCACGGGCGGCCGGGGCATCGTGGCGGTCGTCGGCCTGCCGCCGTCGGTCCTGGCGGACGCAGCCGGCATGCTGAGCGCCGTCCCCGCCCCCGCCGTCGCCGCCGGCGCCGTCGGAGCCGTCGGTCCGGGCGCACCGCCACCCGGCCAGGTCCGTTGGGACGCGCTGGGCCCGGCGGTCGCCCCGAACGGCACCCGAGGTCCCGACCCGGTCACGGCGCCCGCCCTGCCGGGGCCGGGCGGGCCCCCACCGGCGTCGCATCCGGTCCCGTGGCCGGCGAGCCTGCCCCCGGCGCCGGGCCAACCCGAGGTCGTGGGGCGCGACCGCGGTCCGCTACGATGAGCAGCCCCACCCGGGGGTGTAGCTCAGCTGGCTAGAGCGCGTCGGTCGCATCGACGAGGCCGTGGGTTCGAATCCCATCACCTCCACTTTCGCAGTCTCCTGGGGTCCAGGGCGGTACAGGATCGGCGGGCTGACCAGGCACTCAAGTCCGTGGTGGTCGCCGAGCGTCGCCAGTGGTCCGCGGTCGTTGCGGTCGGCGTTGCGGTCAAAATCCGCCGGTGATTCCGAACCACCGCGAGGCGTGGCGGCTCCAGCGACCCTCATCGGTTGAACGGCGGGCGGGACTCGACGTCCGCCCTAACCCGGCAGAGCGACGGGATCGTCGAAGACGCGACCTGCCGGGCCGGCAGGTCAATCCGGGAGGAGGCACGGGATTGTGCGGTGGGAGTAACTGGGCGTTTCGGTTGACACGAAGGCGCGGCCTATCAGCGGACGGGTCGTCGCCGAACCCCCGGCATTGAGAGGGCCGTGGCCGGAGGCGTTGTCCCGCCTCGGCCAGGACGGCTGGGAGCTGGGCGTCGGCCTCCCGGAGTTCATGAAGACGTACACGAACCTCGACCACGCCCACTTCATCTTCAAGCGCGAAATGCGGTCGCTGAGGCAGTTCGTCGAGGCGCTTCCTTCAGAAGCGCTTGAGCCGCAGCCGATCGATGGACGAAGAGCGGACCACTGTCGGCGGGCTGGTCGTGGAGTGGACCAGGGTCGCGATCCCGGCCGGGGACGGGGAGGACATGCGCGGTGCTTGTTGGTCGATCACCTGGAGCGTGTCGCCGAGTGACGTCTCGGCCGGCGATCCCGTCGGTAGGCCGGCGTGGAACCTCCGCATCAACTCGACCACCTCGCGGACGATGTCGACGTAGGGCCAGTGCTGCTTGCCGTCCTTCGCACGCGTGTCGGTGATGTGTGCCAAGTGCTTGTCGAGCAGGTCCTTCTGCGCAGCGAGCTCCGTGCGCTCGGCCGCCGTGAGCGTCCATTGCGACCCGAACGTGGACGCACGGATGTCGGTTCGTCGGCCCCCATCGGTCAAGAAGTCGATCAAGGACCGTACGTGCAGCAGCGTCGATTCGAGGAGAGCGTTGTTCGTGACCTCGTCTCTGGTCCGGTCGACGCGTGCAGCGCGGCGCACCGACCATCTGCGTGAGCTCGTACTGGACGTGCGCGACCTGAGCGAGGCGTTCTGAGGCAGTCGGCGGCGCCATGCGGTCAGGCTACGGGGCTGTTGCGCCTCGGCCGGGCGGTAGACCCGCCCGCGAGTGGGTTCACCCGCCGTTCGGAACACCGTTGCCCACAGGTGGAGTATCGACTAGCTTCAATATTGATGGATGTCGATCGAGCGTCGGCTGAGGTGTGGGCGAGCTGGTTCCGGTGTTTGGGGGACGCCTCCCGGGTGCTGATCCTGAACCGGCTCGCGGTGGCGAGGCGCCCCATGAGCGTGGGCGAGGTCGTCGAGGCGGTCGACATCGGCCAGCCGACGGTGTCCCACCACCTGAAGATCCTGGCCGAGGTGGGCTTCGTGCTGGTCGAGCAGCAGGCGAACACCCGGCTGTACCGAGTGAACGAGCACTGCCTGGGGATGTTCCCGTCGGCGGCCGAGGTCGTGATGGGTCAGCTGCCGAGGTATGGCGCGCTGCCCACCGAGTGCCGGGCGCCGTGGCAGCAGGCTGGCGAGCCCGGCGAAAACGGATCTGTGACGACACAAGGAGAGGTGACAGCGTGACCGACGACGCCTTGGTGGAGACCTTGCAGGTGCACTACGGGGCCGCGGCCCGCCGGGCCGCGCAGGGAGAGGCTGTGGCGCAAGACGGCAGCGGACCCTCCGCCGCGGCCGCTGCCGGCTGTTCCCCGGCAGTCGACGCCTGTTGTGGGCCAGGCGTCGAGGCGCCGGCGACCGTGTTCGGCAGCGGCCTCTACGGCGCCGACGAGCTGGCCCAGCTACCGACCGAGGCGGTGGCGGGCAGCATCGGCTGCGCCAACCCGGTCGCCCTGGCGCAGCTCGCGGAGGGCGAGGTAGTGCTCGACCTCGGCTCGGGCGGCGGCATCGACGTGTTGCTCTCGGCCCGCCGCGTCGGTCCTACCGGCAAGGCGTACGGCCTCGACATGACACCTGAGATGGTCGAGCTCGCTCGCGCCAACCAGGCCCGCGCTGGCATCGACAACGTCGAGTTCCTCGAAGGCCGGATCGAGACGGTGCCGCTCCCCGACGCGAGCGTCGACGTGGTCGTGTCCAACTGTGTGATCAACCTCTCCACGGACAAGGCGGCGGTGTTCGCCGAGGCCCATCGGGTGCTCCGCCCCGGCGGGCGGCTCGCCATCGCCGACGTCATCGCCGACGTCGAGCCCGACGCGGCGTTGCGCGCCGATCCCCAGGCGTGGGCGAGCTGCATCGCCGGAGCGGTCACCCGGGCCCAGTACACCGCGACGCTGAGCGAGGCGGGGTTCGTCGAGGTCGAGATCACCGACAGCCACGAGGTGCAGGACGGGTTCTGGTCCGTGTTCGTCCGAGCGACGAAGCCATGAGCGACGCCGCACCGGCGATCGAGGCGGAGGGCCTCCACATGCGGTTCGGCCCGGTGCGCGCCCTCGATGATGTCTCCCTGGCAGTGCCGGCCGGGACCGTGCTTGGTCTGCTCGGCCCCAACGGTGCCGGCAAGACCACCGTCGTGCGGATCATCACCACCCTCCTGGTCCCCGACGCCGGCCGGGCGCGGGTGGCGGGCTTCGACGTCGTCGACCAGGCCGCCGAGGTCCGGGCCCGAGTGGGGCTCGCCGGCCAACAGGCCGCGGTCGACCCGCTGCTGACCGGCGGGGAGAACCTCGACCTGATCGCCACGCTCCACCATCTCGACCATGGGACCCGCCGGCGCCGGGTGCACGAGCTCCTGGAGGACTTCGATCTCACCGCGGCCGCCGGGCGTCGGGCGTCGACCTACTCGGGCGGGATGCGTCGGCGCCTGGACCTGGCCGCCAGCCTCATCGGGCGGCCCCAGGTCCTGGTGTTGGACGAACCGACCGCCGGGCTCGACCCGGCGAGCCGGCGGACGCTGTGGGCCACCATCCGGTCGCTCGTGGAGCAGGGGACCACTGCGCTGCTGACCACCCAGTACCTGGAAGAGACCGAACAGCTCGCCGACGACATCGTCGTGCTCGACAACGGTCGGGTGATCGCCCAGGGCACGCCCGACCAGCTCAAGGCGCAGGTCGGGGGCCACCGCGTCGAGGTCCAGCTCGCCCTGTCGTCCGATGTCGCCCGAGCGGTCCGGGCGCTCGACGAGCTGGTCACCAGCGCACCGCTCGTCGATGCGGACAGCGGTCGGCTCGTCATCCCGATTCCGGCCGGCGCCGCGCCGACCGCCGAGGTGCTGCGGCGCCTCGACGCCGCCGGGATCGGCGTCGCCGATCTCGTCGTGCGTCGGCCGACACTCGACGACGTGTTCCTCGCCCTCACCGGGAGTGCCGACCAGCCGGACCCTGTCCCGATCGGCGGGAGCGTGGCATGAGCGCCACCGCTCGGCTCGACGCGGGCGTGCGCGACACGGTCGCGATGACCAGGCGCAACGTCTACCACTACCTCCGCCTGCCCGCCCTGCTCGCCGTTGCCGCGACGCAGTCGGTCCTGTTCGTGGTGATGTTCACGTACGTCTTCGGGGGCGCCATCCACACCCCCGGGGTCCGCTACGTCGACTACCTCATGCCCGGCATCCTGCTCCTCGCCGTCGCGTTCGGATCCCCCAACACGGGTGTCGGGCTCGCCGAGGACCTCACGACCGGGATGCTCGACCGGTTCCGATCGTTGCCCATGGCGCGCCCCGCCCCGCTCGCCGGACGCATCCTCGCCGACGCCATCCGCAATCTGGCTGTGGTCCTGGTCATGATCGCCGTCGGCACCCTCATCGGGTTCCGGTTCCACGCCGGGCTACCCGCCGCCCTAGCCGCCATCGCCCTTCCCGTCGCCGTGGGCTGCGTGCTGTCCTGGTTCGCCGCCCTCGTCGGCCTGCTCACCGGCGACCCGGAGACCGCCGGCGCCGCCGCCCTCCTGCCCATCATCCCGCTCGCCTTCACCAGCTCCGCCTTCGTGCCGATCGACACGATGCCCGGCCCCCTCCAGGCCTGGGCCGACATCAACCCCGTCACGCACATCGTCGACGCCGACCGGGCCCTCATCCTCGGCGGCCCCACCGCCGTCCCGTTGCTCCAGGCCGTCGCCTGGCTGATCGTGCTCAGCGCCGTCCTCGTCCCGCTTGCCTTGCGCCGCTACCACCGCGCTACGCAATGACAGAGCTCGTGCGGGTCGGCTGAGCCTCAGCAGTCCGGCTTCTGCGCAAGCCGGTCTCCGTCGAGGAGAGCGGCGGCGCGGTCGGCGACGGACTTCGGTCTGCGGCCGAGCCGCTTGACGTAGCCGGCGGTTGTCGACGCCTTGGCGTGGCCGACGAACTGGGCGATGTCCTCCAGGGCCTCGTCGCCGTCGACGTAGAGCGTCGTGATGACCGACCGGCGGCCAGTGTGGGTGGCGAGCTGGGCGGTGATCCCCGCCGTCTTGGCCGCTTGCTTGACCAGCTTGGCGACGGCTTGGCGCAGCACGAGCCCGCCCGTCGGCGTGGTGAAGGTCAGGTGGATCTGCTCACCCTGGTAGGTGACCGTCTCCCACCGCGGCGCCGCGGCCCGCTCCTCGGCCTGCAGCTCGCGCCGGGCGACCAGGAGGTCGACGACCGTGGGCATCAGCCACTGTTCGCCGCGGGCGTTGTCCGTCTTGGTTGGCCCCAGCGTCTGGCCTCGCCCCTCGACATAGACCGATGCCCGCCACCCCCCGACCCCCCTGCTCGCACAGCACTCCGGGGCGTCCGTGGCGGTGCGTGCGAGTCAGTCCACGCCATGCAGCACCTCCGCATGGGAAATGCAAGCGCATTATGCTGCCGGCAGAGAGCAGGCGTGTCTCGGGCTCAGGCTGACACCACCGGCGGTCGTACCAGCCCGGCTTCGCCACCGACGAGGGGGGGCTTCTTACCGTGCAGCAGCATCCCCGTCCGGGCATGGCCTCGGTTCCTGTGCTCGATCTTCTCGATCCGACGGCCTTCGACGGTGGCCAACCGCACGACGCGTTCGCGTGGCTCAGAGACAACGACCCGGTCCGCTGGCACGAGGAGCCTGACGGGCCGGGCTTCTGGGCCGTCACCCGATACGACGACGTGAAGCTGGTCGGGCGCGACGCGGCCACGTTCTCGTCGGCCGGCGGCATCATGATCCCGAGCGTGACGGGACTCGGCCAAGGCGCCGGTGCGCCCCGGATGATGATCTCGATGGACCCGCCGGACCACACGCAGTTCCGGCGGCTGGTGGTCCCCCACTTCATCCCGAAGGCGGTCAAGGGCATGGCTCCGCGCCTGGGTGCCTTGGCCGCAGAGATCGTCGACCGGGTGATCGAGAAGGGCGAGTGCGACCTCGTCACCGAGGTCGCCGGCCTCATGCCGTCCTACGTGATCGCCGAGATGCTCGGCCTCCCGCTCGCTGACGGCGTCGCGCTCTACGAGCTGACCGAGGCGATCCACAGCACCCCGGGCCCCGACAACGCCGGCGCGGGCATGGCGGCGTTCATGCACATGCTCCAGTACGCGCACGGCGTCTGGGAGGACCGGCGAGCCCAGCCGCGCGACGACCTGTCGACGGAACTCGCGCACGCGACCGTCGATGGAGAGCCGCTCAGCGAGGTCGACTTCGGGATGTTCTTCGTCCTGCTCGTCGACGCCGGTGGCGACACGACCCGGAACCTGGTGGCCACCGGCATGCTGGCGCTGCTCGAGCATCCCGACCAGGTGGACGTCGCTGCGAGGTGACCTCGACGGGCGGCTCGACACTGGCGATCGAGGAGCTCCTGCGGTGGGTGAGCCCGGTCGTGTACATGCGCCGCACGGCGACCCGTCAGACGACGCTGGGCGGCAAGGAGATCGCGCCAGGCGACAAGGTCGTCATGTACTACGGCTCGGCCAACCGCGACCCGCAGCGCGTTCGCCGACCCCGAGGTGCTCGACGTCCGCCGCTGGCCGAATGAGCACGTCGCGTTGGGCGGCGGCGGACCGCACTTCTGCCTCGGCGCGCACCTGGGCCGCGCCGAGATCCATGCGACGCTGCGGGAGATCCTCCGGCGGATGGACGGGCTTCGCATCGCCGAACCGCCGACGTGGCTCTCCTCCAACTTCATCTCGGGGGTCAAGCGCCTTCCGGTCGAGTTCGCAACCGGTCCAAGAGTCGCGAGCTGATCCACGTGCAGCGTCTGGTCAGGCCGCGATCGATGCAATCAGCGAGGTGATGGGGGACAGCGCGTATGTTGCGCGTGACGACGTCGGAACGGGACATGCGGTGACAAGCGTCATCGCCCGGGCGGAGCGGACGGCGAAACTGTCCGCGCTTGCGCTCGCGATCGGCCTCGTCGGTTCGCTCGCGTTGTGGTTCACCGAAGCGGGATACCGCGCCGAGCAGCTGATCGGCCTCGTCGCGTGCGTCGCGCTCGTGTACTTCGACCGCAACGCCGAGAACGGCCTCGCGTGGGTCAGCTTCGCGGTCCCGGCGATCGTCCTCGATCGACGTCGCCGACGTGTTCTGGGACCCGACTCTCGGCATCGTCGTGCAGGGCGCGCTCATCGGGTCGCTCACCGCGCTGTTCGCCGTCGGCCTCGCGCTCGATCTACCGCGCGAACCGCATCGTCAACTTCGCGCAGGGTGACCTCGGCGCGGTCCCGGCCATCTTCGCGATCCTGCTGCTCGCCAAGGACGCGCCCGGCGGCGCGCCCGACTGGATGACCGGGCTTCCCTATCCGGTCGCGCTTCGTCATCGGCCTCGTCGCCGCGATCTTCCTCGGCTTCGTCGTCGAGCGCACGCTCATCAACCGGTTCTGCCGCGCGCCGCGCCTCGTGCTCACCGTGGCGACCATCGGCATCGCGCAGCTGCTGACGGCGCTCGCGCTGTTCATGCCCGGCTGGTTCGGCTTCAAGAACCTCGATCGGCCCACGCTCGATCCGCCGTTCGACATCCGGGTGAAGATCGGCGGCGTGTTCTTCGACGACAACGACCTGATGGTCTTCATCGTCGTCCCGCTCGTCCTCCTCGCCCTCGCGTTGTTCCTGCGTTACGCACGGGTCGGCATCGCGATCCGCGCCGCGGCCGAACGGGCGGACCGGGCCGCGACCCTCGGCGTCCCGGTCGGCCGGGTGCAGACGACGGTCTGGGTCGTCACGACGGTGCTCGCGTTCGTCACCGTGTTCCTGCGCGCCGGCGTCGCCGACTTCCCGATCGGCAGCGCGCTCGGCGTCTCGGTCTTGCTCCGGGCGCTCGCCGCCGCCGTGATCGGGCGCATGGAGAACTTCCCGCGGATCGCGGCGGCCGCGGTCGGTCTCGGCATCGTCGAGTCCGCGATCGTGTTCGCGACCGGTCGCGACCTGTACGTGTTCCCGTTGCTGTTCGTCATCATCGTCGTCGCGCTTGCTGTTGAACCGCAAGCGGCGTGGCAGCCGGGCCGAGGACGACGACACGGTGTCGTCGTGGCAGGCCGCCCGCGAGGTGCGACCGATCCCGACCGAGCTGAAGGGCTTGCGCATCGTGTGGGAGGCACAGCTCGCGCTCTACGGCGCGATCGCGCTGTTCGTGCTCACGCTGCCGTTGTGGATGTCGAACAGCAAGCTGCTGATCGCGACGGCGACCGGGATCGTCGCGATCATCGCGGTCTCGCTCGTGTTGCTCACCGGCTGGGCCGGACACGTGAGCCTCGGCCAGATGGCGTTCGCGGCGATCGGTGGCGCGGTCGGCGGCATGGGTCACGCAGAACGCGGGCTGGGATCTCGGGTTCGCGATGCTCGCCGGCGGCGCAGCCGGCGCCGCGGTCGCGGTCGTCATCGGCATCCCGGCGGCGCGCGCGGGCGGTCTGACGCTCGCGGTCACGACGCTCGCGCTCGCACCCGCGGTCCTCTTCTGGCTGCTGAACCCCGAGTTCTTCGACTGGCTCCCGCGCGGCTCGTTCGACGAGGACCCGACACTGTTCGGCACGATCAAGATCCAGTCGCAGATGAGCTTCTTCTTCCTCACGCTCGTCGGTCCTCGCGCTCGCCATCGCGATGGCGTACGGCATCCGGCGCAGCCGCACCGGCCGCGGTGCTCATCGCGCTGCGCGAGAACCCGCGCGCCGCGGAGGCGTACGGCATCAACGCGCTGCGCACGATGCTCGCCGGCTTCGCGATGTCCGGCTTCCTCGCCGCGGTCGCCGGGGTGCTGTTCGTGCACCACCAGCACATGATCAGCCAGGACATCGCGAGCAACCCGTTCTCCGCCGACGCGAGCCTGCGCGTGTTCGCGATCGTCGTCATCGGCGGCATGGCGTCGGTGCCGGGCGCGATCCTCGGCGCGGTCTACGTGTTCGCGATGCAGTACTACATGCTGCCCGAGTGGCGCTTCCTCGCCACCGGAGTCGGCCTGCTCGCGATCCTGCTGATCCTGCCGGGCGGGCTCGGCGCCGGGCTCGCCGAAGCGCGCGACGCCGGGTTGCGCTGGATCGCGCGGCGCCGGCGCATCATCGTGCCGAGCCTGCTCGCCGACCGGCGCGACGAGACGCTCGAGGTCACGCCGTCGATGGCCGCGGCGGTCGCCGAAGCGGTCGACCGGCCCGAGGTCGAAGAGGTCGTGGAGATGCAGTCGTGAGCGACAGTGCGCCGACCGAGGCGACACGGGCGACCGCGCCGAGCAGGCGGCCGATCATGTTCCACATCGCGGGTCTGCCGTGCACCGGCCACGCTCGATCAGGCGCTACTTCAACGACATCACCGCCGGCTACGCGCTCTATCCGCTCGTCATCCTGTTCGGCCTCAACGCCGTCGACGAGCTCGACCGCACCGTGTTCGGCGTGCTCGGGCCGGAGATCCGCGACCACTTCGGGCTCACCAACCAGGGCTACCTCGTCGCTCATCGCGCTCACGCTGATCGGCGGCCTGCTCCTCGAGGTGCCCCTCGCGTACTACGCCGACCGGCTGCCCGCGTGCGCTGATCGCGGTCATCGGCGCGGCGGTGTGGGCCGTGTTCGGGGTCTTGACCGGCCTCGCGACGACGATCCTGCTGCTCGTCATCGCACGCTCGGGCGCGGGCATGGGCCGCGCGGTCGTCACCCCGACGCACAACTCGCTGCTCGCCGACTACTACCCCATCGAAGCGCGCACGAACGTCTACGGCTTCCACCGCATGGCGAACGCGGTCGGGCTCGTCATCGGCCCGCTCGTCGGCGGCATCCTCGCCGAGGCGTTCGGCTGGCGGGTGCCGTTCTTCGTGTTCTTCGTCCCGACGATCGTGTTCGTGCTCCTCGGCACAAGCTGAAGGAGCCGGGACGCGGCCACTTCGAACGCGAAGCGGGCGGCGCCGAACAGGCCGAGGTCGTCGACACCGACGAAGCCCCGCCGTCGTGGGCCGAGTCGGTGCGCATCCTGTGGCAGGTCCGCACGCTGCGGCGCATCTGGTTCTCGCTGCCGTTCCTCGCCGCCTCGGTGATCGGCCTCGCGTCCCTGACGTCGATCTACTACGAGGAGATCTTCCACCTCTCGGAGTCGCAGCGAGGGATCGTCGCCGCGAGCGCCGAGCCATTCGGTGTCATCGGCATCATGCTCGGGATCCCGCTCGCGTCGCGCCTCATGCTGAAGGACCCAGGGCTCGGGCTGAAGCTGCTGTCGTTCGTCGCCATCGGCATCGCGCGGCGCGTGGGTCCTGTTCGCGCTCGCGCCCGTCATCTGGGTCGCGGTGTTCGCCAACATCCTGATCTCCGGGCTCGCGGCGCTGCTCGCACCCGGCATCTTCGCGTCGCTCTCGCTCGCGATCCCGCCGAAGGTCCGATCGCTCGGGTTCTCGATGGCGTCGCTGTTCATCCTGCCCGGGCTGATCGTGCTGTACATCGTCGGTGGCATCGCCGACCGGTACGGCATCCGGCAGGGCATGCTGATCATGGTGCCGGTCTTCCTGATCGGTGCGTTCATCCTGTCCTCGGCGTCGCTGTTCGTGAAGTCCGACATCAACAAGGTGTGGAACAGCACCGCGGCCCAGGCCGAAGTGCGCTACCAGCGCCAGCAGGGCGACGTGAAGTTGCTGCTCGTGCGCAACGTCGACGTGAGCTACGACAACGTGCAGGTGCTGTTCGGCGTGAACTTCGAGATCGACGAGGGCGAGATCGTCGCGCTGCTCGGCACCAACGGCGCGGGCAAGTCGACGCTGCTGAAGGCGATCGCCGGCGTCGTGCCCGCCGACGCCGGCGCGATCGTGTTCGACGGCCGCGACGCGACGTACGCGCCGCCGCACGAGGTCGCCGCACGTGGCATCGTGATGGTGCCCGGCGGCCAGGGTGTGTTCTCGAAGCTCACGGTCGCCGAGAACCTTCGCCTCGCGGGGTGGCTCGACCGCGACAAGCGCAGCCGCGCCGACGCGATCGGAAGGGTGCTCGAGATGTTCCCGGTGCTCGAGTCGCGCATGCAGGAGCCCGCTGCGAACCTGAGCGGTGGGCAGCAGCAGATGCTGACGATCGCGATGGCGCTGCTGTCGAAGCCGCGCCTCATCATGATCGACGAGCTGTCGCTCGGGCTCGCGCCCAGCATCGTCGCCGAGTTGTTGCGAGCGGTGCAGGCGCTGAAGGAGCAGGGCACCACGGTCATCCTCGTCGAGCAGTCGGTGAACGTCGCGCTCACGATCGCGGAGACCGCATACTTCATGGAGAAGGGTGAGATCCGTTTCCACGGTCCGACTGCGGAGCTGCTCGGCCGCCCGGACGTGTTGCGCTCGGTGTTCCTCGAGGGCGCGGCGTCGGTGGAGCTCGACGCCGACGGACCCGCGATCGTGCACGTGCCGGAGCAGATGGTCCCGGAAGCGGTGCCGGCGGCCGCGCCGTTGGGCAACGGTTCGGACGCTGACCCGCGGCTCAGCGTGCGCGAGATCTCGAAGCGCTTCGGTGGCATCGCGGCGCTGAGCGACGTGTCGTTCGACGTGGCCGAAGGCGAAGTGCTCGGCTTCCTCGGCCCGAACGGCGCGGGCAAGACGACGCTGTTCGACGTGATCTGCGGTTATCAGCCGTGCGATCAGCGGCGACGTGCTGCTCGACGGGATCTCGATCGGGAGCATCGGTCCCGATGCCCGCGCCCGGCGCGGCCTCGGCCGTTCGTTCCAGGACGGCCGGCTCTTCCCCGCACTCACCGTGCACGAGACGATCGCGGTCGCGCTCGAACGCAGCGTCGACGTACGCGATCCCGTTGCGGCCGCGCTGCAACTTCCGTCGGTCCAGGACTCCGAGGCGAAGGTGCGCGCACGCGTCGAGGAGCTCATCGAGCTGCTCGGGCTCGGCGCGTTCCGCGACAAGTACGTGCGGGAGCTGTCCGCCGGAAGCCGGCGCGTCGTCGACCTCGCGTGCGTGCTCGCGCACGAGCCGCGCGTGCTGCTCCTCGACGAGCCGTCGTCGGGCATCGCGCAACGCGAGGCCGAGGCGCTCGGACCGCTGCTCCTGCGCATCCGCCGGATGACGGGCGCGAGCCTGCTCGTCATCGAGCACGACGTCCCGCTGCTCACGTCGATCGCCGATCGCATGATCGCCCTCGACCTCGGCGAGATCGTCGCGGTGGGGACGCCGCAGGAGGTCGTCCGCGATCCCAGCGTCGTCGCGTCGTACCTGGGAGAGTCCGAAGCGGTCGTCGCTCGGAGCGGTCCCCGCCTCGAGTGATCCGATCCGTCGTCCGTACAAGGGGGAAGCATGGCAACTGACGGCACACCGAGTGGTGCGAACGGTGGGAAGTCCGGGGGCGGTGGTCGTTCGCGGGCTCTGCGCCGGTACGGACCGATCGCAATCGTCCTCGTCGTCATCGTCGCGGTCATCGCGGTCATCGGCCTCGTGGCGGCGGTGACGATGACGACGACAGCCAGGCGCAAGTCGGTGGCGAGTCGCCCGCGACCGACGGCGACCGCCCGCCGACCTACGCAGAGGCCGAAGCGGCCGGCACCGTCGACGACTACGACTGGCCCGACACCTGCGACACCGAGACCGGCCGGCTGAAGATCCCCGTCGCCAACGCGTCCCCGTGCATCGCACCGTGGGACGACAGCGAGGGCAACGGCGGCGCAACCTCACCGGGCGTGACGGAGGACGAGATCGTCGTCGCGGTCTACAAGGGCCAGCCCGACCCGCTCCAGCAGGCGATCGTCGAGGGCGCGGGCGCCGACACCGACCCCGACCTCATCAACCAGACCACGGTCGACTACCTGAAGATGTTCGAGGATGTCGTCGAGACGTACGGCCGCACGCTGAAGGTCGTGACGATCGAGGCCACCGGTGGCCCGGCCGACGCCACCGCGGCACAAGCGGACGCGCAGAAGGTCATCGACGCCGGCGCGTTCGCCGCGATCGGCGGACCCGGGCAGACGCCGGCGTGGTACCAGGAGCTCGTCGACGCCAAGATCGTCTGCACGTGCGGGGCGGCCGAGTCGGCGGCGAACATCGCGAACTCCGCGCCGTACCTGTGGCCGACCGGGCTGACCCCCGAACAGGCCGACGCGCACTTCCTCGAGTTCGTCGGCAAGCAGCTGGCGGGCAAGAACGCGGAGTTCGCCGGCGACCCGGAGCTGCAGGACACGCCGCGTGTCTTCGGCTGGATCCAGGCGGAGACCGAGCTCGACGAGTACAGGGCCCGCAACGACGCGTTCGCCGACGCGCTCGAGGAGGAGTACGACGCCGAAGTCACGACCAACTACACGTACCTCTACGACCCCGCGAACGCAGCGACGATCGCATCCCAGGCGATCCAGCGCATGAAGGATGCGGGCGTCACGACGATCCTGATCAGCACCGATCCGTTGATCCCCAAGCAGATCACCGAGGAAGCGACGAAGCAGGACTACTTCCCCGAGTGGGTCGTCGGACCGTCGGTGCTCGCGGACACGACGATCTTCGGCCGGACGTTCGATCAGCAGCAATGGACGCACATGATCGGCCTCGGACTGCCAGCGGCACGCATGGAGCGCGAGTTCGGCGACAGCTACACCGTGTACCAGTGGTATCTACGGCAAGGAGGTGCCGGTGAACTCGCAGGCGGTCCTGCCGCCGGGCCCGAACCGGCTCATGATGGGCATCAGCCTCGCGGGTCCGAACCTGACGCCGGAGACGTTCGAGTCCGGCATGTTCCGGTTCCCGCCGGAGTCGGGTGACGAGCTGACGTCCGTGCGCGTGAGCTGGGGCGACAAGCTCTGGCCCGAGACCGACTACAACGACGCGGACAACGCGACTGCGGTCTGGTGGGATCCCGATGCGACCGGCGAGGACGAGGCCGGGAACCCGGGCACGGGCATGATCCGCTACGTCGACGGCGGCAAGCGCTACCTGCCCGGCGACTGGCCGACCGACCCGCTGCCCTTCTTCCAGAAGGAGGGCTCGGTGACGGTGTACGACCAGAACCCGAACCCTCGACCGGACTACCCGCCGTGGCCGGGCTCACCGGCCGACACCGGTGGCAGCTCGCAGGAGGCTCACGACGGCGGCTGATCGCCCCGGGGGAGCACGACGAAAGGGGGGTGGTCGCACTGGGCTTCGGCCGCCGACGACACATGACATCACAGCCACGCCTTGTCGCTGACCCGGAACTCGTGACGCCGGAATGGCTGACCGAGGTGTTTCACCACGCGCAGGCCATCGGCGCTGACACGAAGGTCACCGCGTTCGAGATGTCCGTCATCGGCACCGGCCAGGTCGGCGCCAATGTGCGGTACGTGCTCACCTACGACGGCGTGGGGGAACCGGGCCCGGCGACCGTCGTCTGCAAGTTCTCGTCGTGCGACCCGCAGAGCGCAGCCGCGGGCGTGTCGACCCGCACCTACGAGACCGAGGTCGCGTTCTACCGCGACCTCGCGCGACAGCGTCGAGGTCAGCCGCCCGCACTGCTACTTCGCCACGCTCGAGCCGGGCACTGCCGAGGTCGTGCTCGTCATGGAGGACTTGGCGCCGGCCGAGCAGGGCGACCAGATCGCCGGCTGCACGAGGGAGCAGGCGACGCTCGCCGTCGATGAGGCGGCCAGGCTCCACGGTCCACGCTGGGGCGACCCTGCGCTGTACGAGCTCGGCTGGCTCGACAACACGGCCACCCTCGAGGGGATGGCCGCGATGTTCGGCGTTGCGTGGGACGCGTTCGTCCAGCGCTACCACGCCACGCTCGATCCCGTGGCAACCGAAGCGGGTCGGCACCTCGCAGAGCTCGTACCGACCCTGCTGCACGACACGTCGACTCCGTTCACGCCGGTGCACAGGGACTACCGGCTCGACAACATGCTGTTCGGCACGGCCGCGGGCGGCCGCCCGCTGGCCGTCGTCGATTGGCAGACGGTGCGACTCGGCGTCGGCCCCAGCGACGTCGCCTACTTCCTCGGCAGCGCGTTCGGGCCGGAGATCCGCCGCTCCTGTGAGCGCGATCTCGTGGTTCGCTACCACCGCGCGCTCGTCGAGGACTTCGGTGTCGACGACTACCCGTTCGATAAGTGCTGGCGCGACTACGTCCGATCGAGCTACTCAAGCTTGCTCATGGCGATCTTTGCGTCGCTGTTGGTGGGCCGCACCGAGCGTGGCGACGCCATGTTCATGGCCATGGCCAACCGTTCCGCCCAGATGGGCGCCGATCTCGACGCACCGTCGGCCCTGAAACAGCACTGAACCGTGACGCGTGCTGCGCATCGCGAGAGACCAGGAGTCGCATGTGGGTCCATTGCTGTAAAACGTACATACGTATGATTCCCGTCGTGGCGAGCTCACGGGAGTCACGTTCGTGAGTCCCACCACAGGCAGGGGCGCGCCTGCCAAGAGTCGAGGTCGGCCTGTCGCCACTACCGGCGAAGCGACGCGCCGCCGCGTACTCGATGCGGCGCGCCAGGAATTCGCCGAGCGTGGCTACGCGGCCGCCACGATGCGCTCGATCGCGTCGGCCGCCGAGGTCACACCGATGAGCCTCTACAACTACGCCCGATCCAAGGCAGCGCTGTTCAGCGCGGTGTGGGACGACTCGCTCGAGCAGATCTACCGGGACTACGACGAGACCCTCGTCGGCCGAGGATCGCTGCTCGAGGAGCTCGACGCCGTCATCGACCGTTCGAGGGGCTTGCTGCTCGAACGGCCCGAGCACGTCCGCCTCGTCCTGCGGATCCTCCTCGACCGGACTCACCCCGAGCTGGTCGGGGCGGACCTCCAGCCGCCGAGCGCGGTCGAGTTCTACACCCGGCTCGTAGAGCGGGGCGTCAGCCGAGGCGACATCGCGCCCGATGACCGCGGCCACCTGATCACCTGGCTGGTGACGCTGCATTGGGGCATGACCACCGTCGCTGCGTTCGACGCAGCCAGCCTCGACGTCGTCGCGGAGACTGCGAAGTGGGCAGTTCGAGCACAGCTCCAGCGTCCCCGGACGGGGGAAGCTGACGGCCGACGAGGAACCTGGGAGCGCGAGCCGGGGCGGAGGAGCGGCTGCGCCCCATCGTCCGGGCGCGAACCTGCGGGCGGAGTGCGGGAAGCGCTGATCAGTGCGGCCGAGCAGCTCATCGCCGAGCGCGGCCTCGACGCGGTCAGCCTGCGCGAGATCAACGCGGCCGCTCGGTCGACGAACGCAAGCGCCATCCAATACCACTTCGGTGGGCGAGAGGGGCTCATTCGTGCGCTGCTCGAGAAGCGCCAACCCCACATCGACCAGCGCCGCCATGAGATGCTCGACGCCTACGAAGCGCGAACCGAGAAGGACCTTCGCTCGCTCGCCGCTGCGCTCGTGGAGCCACTCGCAGCGGAGCTCACTGAAAAGGGCGGGCCCGGCTACCTCCAGCTCGTCTCGGACCTGTTGAACCGTCCGGACGTGACGTTCGACGCCGAGGCCCTCGGGGATCCCACCTCCAGCCTCCTGCGCTGGCACGCGCTCGCGCTTCCGATGATGAGCCCCGAGGCCGCCCAGCTGCACCGACGCTTCAACTCTCTCCGCTTCGCCGTCTCGGAGCTCGCCCGCAGAGCGCGAACACGGCGCCGGGATCATCGGCTCTTCACGAGCCAGCTCACCGACCTCGTCCTCGCGATGCTCATCGCACCGGTCTCGGAGGAGACCGGACGACTGATGCGACGCTAGGCGAACGCAATCGCCAACGCATCTGGCAAGCGGCGCCGATCGCCTGAAGTCGAGGCGAAGGACGCCTGCAGGTCGGACCGACGGCGCAGTGCGGCCAGCGTTAGCGTGATCACTGCTGGCCCGCTGGTCACCGGCGAGGAGGGGGGAAGTGGCACCCCGGCACGAGGTCGACGTCTTTGTCCAACAGACGAGCTTTGGCCCTGGCGTCGACGGGCTTCGGAGCTGCGTTCCATCTGCGGAAGGCGGTGTAGAGGGAGCCACTGCCAGCGCAGGTAGCTCCGATGCGCTGGTGTGGTCCAGGCGGCCATCGGCCCCCCAGGGCGGGCGGGCCGCGCGGTAGCGTCGTGTTGTGGTCGCCCCGGGCTGCTCCAAGTACGTGCCCTCGGCGTCGTCCGCTCGGTCCCTGGGTCAGGTGCTGGCGGTGATGGCCGCAGCGACTACCGCCACGGCTGCGGCGACTAGGACTAGGGCGAGGACCGCGTACAGGGCCCAGCGGGGCCACCCCTGCCCCGTCTCCAGGTTCGACGAGCGAGACACGAACTGTGCGGGCCTGGCGGGCGGATCCTCCGGCACTTCCTCGATCGGCTCGTGCGTAGCAGGAGGGTGCCATCGACGGTTCTCGGCTTGCCACCACCCAGCTGGGGGCCGGCCACGGTGCCAGCGATTGTTGGTATCCATCCACCAGTTGACACCAGTGTCGTGCATCGCCCGATACCCCGACTGCTGCCACCCGCCCCGAGGGCGCCGGGCGGCCGCTGGGGGCGCTCGGCCCGACGCCCCTGGCCGGCGCGGCAACGGGGTCGTCAGTTCGACCCGGCCACGACGAGCCGGTTGCTGACATCGACCACACCCGGGACGTCCCAGGCGTCGTCGAGCGCGGCCTGGCGAGCGTCCGGCGAATCGACCTCGCCGCCGAGGACCACGACCCGGTGGTCGACGTCGACCTTGATCTCGGCGTCCTGCGTGTACAGGTTCTCGTTGAGCCGGTGGACGAGCGCGGACTTCATCTCCCGGTCGCTCGGCACCTCGTCGGAGGACACGTCCTGCCAGGCATAGATCGTGCGGCTCGGGTAGCTAATCCAGGGCATCGTCTCGCTCCCTAGCGTGAGACTCACTCGGACACCCCGTCCCTACCCTGTCCCTACCCCGCCGTTCGGCCCGGCTAACGGACCCGGCGCGATTTCCCGCCGCTCGCCTGCCCGGCAGGTGCCGGCACCGGCCGTGGACGGTTTGCGCAATCGTCGCCGCACCCGGCCCGCCCGCGACGCCCCACGAGGGGCCGTTGCCCGTCCTTTCGCCGCTGCGTCGACCGTCACGACCGTTGTGGTCCCGGCGACCAGGTCATGGAGGAAGTAGCTGTGGTTGCCGTTGGAGTCGGGCAAGCTCGTCAGGTTGTTCAACCGGACGGACGGACCGCCGCGATCGGTCCCGACTCGCGGCGATCGCGTGACGGACGCGCGATGAGCGATCCGAGGTCACCACCTCGAGAGATGCGCGGTACGATCGCTGCCCGCCACGCGAGGAACGCCGTCGGACAGGGATTGATGGCGCATCGTGGATCGATGGACGCCGAGCGGAGGAGACGGACCTGTGGACGTACGCACGCGCAGGCTGATCGGTTGGGTGGTCGCTGCGGTGGGCGCCGCCATCGCCATCATCGGAGGACTGGCCGATCAGTTCGGGCTCGGTGGCGAAGGCGTCGACGAGTTTGGCTCCAAACAAGTCGCCGCCGTGGTCGTCGGCGTGGTGCTCGCCATCGCCGGCGTCGGACTGGCACTCTGGCGGCCGAAGCAGGCCTGATCAAACTCGTCTGCCGCTACGCATCGTCCCTTGAGCAGGGAGATCATCCCGGACCCGGCCTGGCCGTGGCGGTCCTAATGTACGTCTCGTCCGACGCCCCCGCTCGGCTCGTCCGCCACGCCCGCCGAGACGTCGTCCGAATCTTCGACGGCGGGCCCGACGCGGCAGCGAAACATCGCCGCCCATCAACGCAGCGCCGCCCTCTGCTGACCGGCGACCCCAGCCCAGCCACACCGGCGAGGGACCTGCTTCAACGCGCTCGAACGGCCGCCACGGCACCCGAACACGGCATGCCGCCGTCCTCCGAGGCCCCTCACCGACCACCACGAACCCGAATCAGGCCGCTACCCCACAGTGAATCAACAGACCGTGCGACTCGTGAACGGATGGAGTTAAGCCGTTGAGCAGAATGTGCCCGTTCCCGTCGTACCGTCGGGCCTCACGAAGCCCTGGACACCAAAGAACGCACCGTATATCTGCTCGCAGAGATTGCGCTGCACGGCGAGTTGGTGCGGCGTGAACGCCGTGAACAATCCACCCTCCTTGTCGCAGTAAAGGCTACGGGAGTCGACGGCGTCACCGGCGCTGACCAAGGGAAGATCCCGAATCCCATCACCTCCACGCAGTGGTCCCGGGCGGTGTAGGACCGTCCGGGAGACACCCTCTGACCCGGGACTACGGTCCACCAGCGGGTAGGGCCTGATCAGGTGGTGCAGGGCCGTAGCTCTCACCGTTGCTCCCTTGTGGATCCCGCTGCCAAGCGGCACGTCTGGGACGATCATCGAGCGACTCCGCCCCGTAGGGTTGCACGGCGACGATGTCGAGACTGTCGACGGTGATGCAGGAGTGGTCATGGCGAAGTTGATCTACGCGTCGAACATGTCCCTCGACGGCTGCACCGAGGACGAACGCGGCGCGTTCGACTGGGCTCCTCCGGACGACGAGGTCTTCGTGTTCATCACCAAGCTCATGGGGTCCGCAGGCACGTACCTCTATGGGCGGCGCATGTACGAGACGCTGGCCGTGTGGGAGACCGACTCCACCCTGGCTGCGCAGTCGGACCTCACGGCCGACTACGCGAGCGCATGGCAGGCAGCGGACAAGGTCGTCTACTCCTCGACCCTGGCCGCCCCGCTCACCGCGAACACTCGGCTCGAACGCCGCTTCGACCCCCGCGCGGTACACGATCTGAAGGCCGCCGCCAGCAGGGATCTCTTGGTGGGTGGTCCGAACCTCGCAGCACAGGCTCTCGTCGCCGGGCTGGTCGACGAGCTGGCCCTGTTCGTCTGGCCGGTCGTCCTCGGTGGGCGCAACCCTGCACTGCCGACCGACTCGCACGCCGATCTCGAGCTCATCGACGAGCGCCGGTCGGCAGCGGCGTCGTCTACGTCCGCTACCACCTTCGGTAACGAGGGGGGGAACGTGGGCAAGTACGACAAGGTGCGCAGGGCAACTGGATGGGGTCCCCGGGCCAGCAGACACATCTCGGACGGCCAATGAATTTGACGAGCTCGTTTGCCTCACCCGCCACGCTGATCCGAAGGTCCGCAAGTGGCGGTCGTCAACCTCTGTCCGTGCCATGCCCGTGCGACGTACGCCTCGTGCTCGACAACTACCGACGACGCGGACGCGTCAACGTTCTTTAGCTCACCTAGCCAACCCTCAGCGAGGTGTCGCCCAGGTACCGGAATCACCGAGCCAGCGAGCGGGAGCGCCTCACGCCGACCGCAACGCGTCCACCGGCTCCAGCGAGGCTGCCCGCAGGGCGGGGTAGGTGCCCGACACCAGGCCGGTGAGGCCGCCGACCAGCGGTGCGAGCAGTGGGACGTACGGGTCGAGGACCGGGGTCCAGGTGTTGTGGGCGGACACCGCCACGATGACCAGGATGCCGGCGCTGGCGCCGAGGATGCCGCCGACGAAGCCCATGGCGCCGCTCTCGACCAGGAACTGCTGGGCGATGTGGCGGCGGGATGCTCCGAGCGCCCGGCGCACGCCGATCTCGCCGGTGCGTTCGATCACCGAGACGAGCGTGACGTTGGCGATGCCGATCGCGCCGACCAGCAGCGAGACCCCGCCGAGCATGAGGAACAGGACGTCGAGGTCGCTCTTGACCTCCTCCCGCACGCGCTTGGGCTCGGGCGCGAACGCCACCCGCAGCGCGTTCGGGTCGTCCGGGCGCAGCGCGTCGCGCACCTGGTTTGCGACGACCGTGGTGGCGCCGATGTCGGTCTCGACCTCGACCAGCTCGGGACTGGCCAGGCGGAACTCCCGCTGGGCGGTGCCCTCGGGGATGATCACCGCGCCGAGCAGGTCGGCCTGGCGGGCGGCACTGTCGAGGATCCCGATCACCAGGTAGAGCTGGTCGCCGATGCGGACGGCCGGCAGGTTGTCGACCGTGGTGATCCCCAGCCGCTCGGCGGCGTTGGGACCGAGCACCGCCACCCGGTCGGCGCGCTGGGAGTGGCCCTCGTCGAACGTCCGCCCCGTGCGCAGCGTGGTGCGGGCCGCGTCGAACAGCCCGGGCGATGCCGCCAGCACGGTGAGCTTGAACGCGGTGCGGCCCTGGGGGTCGCGCACCGGCGAGGTCGTCACCAGTTCGTCGCCGACGTTGACGGTGCTCAGGTTGCCCACCGCGGCCACCCCCCGCAGGCGTTGCAGCCGGGTCGGCGCGTCCCAGGGGATGGCGTCCGGCGGGATGGGCGTGCCGGGCGGGAGCTTGGTCTTCACCTGGATCTCGGTCGCCGCCAGGGCGTCGAACCGCCCCACGATCTGGTTCCCCGCGGTCCGCGACAGACCCAGGGTGGCCACGAGCGCCGCCAGGCCGACCACGGTGCCGAGGCAGGTCAGGACCGTGCGGGCCGGGCGGGCGAACAGGCCGGCCAACGCCTCGTTGCCGAGGTCGCGCACCGACATGCCGGACGGCGCCACGGACCCCGGCGGCGCGTCGACGATCACCGATCCTCCTCGCGCAGGCGCCCGTCGGTGATGTGCACCTGCCGGCCGGCGCGGGCCGCGACGTCGGGCTCGTGGGTGATGATCACCACGGTCACGCCGTCGGTGTTCAGCTCGGCGATGAGATCGAGGATCGTGTGGGTGGTGGCCGAGTCGAGGTTGCCGGTCGGCTCGTCGCACAGCAGCAGCTCGGGCGAGCCGAGCAGGGCGCGGGCGATCGCCACCCGCTGGCGCTCCCCGCCCGACAGCGTGCCGGGGCGGAAGTCGG
Organism: uncultured Acidimicrobiales bacterium; assembly: GCA_963830865.1. Taxonomy (GTDB): domain Bacteria; phylum Actinomycetota; class Acidimicrobiia; order Acidimicrobiales; family VFJN01; genus ZC4RG19. The sequence goes on from CAWHNU010000011.1 coordinate 787,687, forward strand.
CCCGGTGCGCGAGGCCGACCTGCTCCAGCACCGCGGCGGCCCGGGCCCGGCGGGGCGGTCCGAGCGGCGCGCGCCGGTAGACGTCGGAGAGCATCACGTTCTCGATCACCGTCCGGTACTCGAGCAGGTGGAAGGACTGGAACACGAAGCCGATCTCCCGGCTGCGTAGGCCCGCTCGCTCACGGTCGCTCAGGGTGGCCACGTCGATCCCGCGGAACAGGTAGATGCCGCTGGTCTGCACGTCGAGGCAGCCGACGATGTTCAGCAGGGTCGACTTGCCCGAGCCCGACGGGCCGACGATCGCCAGCCAGTCGCCGTCGCTGACCTGGAGGTCGACGTCGATCAGGGCGTCCACCCGCCCGGAGTTCGAGCCGTAGCGCCGGCTCACCCCCAGCAGCTCGACGATCGGCTCAGCCACCGGGCTGGCTCCCGGTCGCCCCGGACGCGCCGGTCGTGCCGGTCGCTCCGGTTCCGCCGGTCGCTCCGGTTCCGCCGGCCGCGCCCGTCGTGGCGGACGACCCCGGGGAGCCGGACGACCCCGGCGAGCCGGTCGTGGTGGTCTCACCTCCGCCGCTACCGCCGCTGCCGGCACCGCTGCCCTCCACGCCGACCACCACGAGGTCGCCGGCACGCAGGGCGCCCTGGATCGGCGTGATCTGGACATACCCGGCGGCGGTCAGACCCGGCTGCACCTGGACCGACGTGATGCGACCGTGGCCGTCGTCGCGCTGGACACGGGACGTGCCGTCGGCAGCCAGGGACACCGCGCTGATCGGCACGGCAAGCACCCGGCCCTGGCTCGACTCGACCGCCACGGTGAGGCGCAGGCTCACGCCCACCAGGTTGGGCGGCGAGCCGTCGACGATGACCTCGAACCAGATGTGGAAGCTGTCGACCCCGTTGGTGCCGGGCGTCTGGGCAATCTGGCTGATGGTCCCGGTGCCGCTGATGCCGAGGTCGGGCTCGTCGATCGAGACCGCCATCCCCACATGGACCAGCGAGGCGTCGGCCAGCGCCAGGGAGCCGTCGATGGCGACGATCGCGTCGGTGGCCTTCATGACCGAGCCCTCCAGCTTGTCGCCCGGCTGCACCAGCAGCTCGCTGACCCGCACCGGCACCCGGGGCACGAACACCACCTCGTCCGCCGGGACCTGTACGCCGGCCTTGCGCCGTTCCAGGTCGGCCGCCTGAGCCGCGAGGTCGGCGACCGCCGCCCGGGCGCCCGTCGCGGACCGGGCGATGGCCACCCGTTGCTGAGCGGTGCGGACGGCGGCGTCGGTCGAGGCCACCGCGTCGTCCGCCTGCACCGCGGCTGCGTTGGCGTCGGCGACCGCCTTGTCGCCGGCCAACCGCACCGACTCGGCGCGGCCTGCGCCGCCGCCAGGTCGGCCCGGGCCGCGGCGATGGCGCCCGGCGTGGAGTCCGGGGCGGCCAGCAGCTCGTCCAGCGCCGCCGAGCTTGGCCGCCACCTCGGCCTGGGCGGCCTGGTTGTCGGCAGCGGCCTGGGCCTGCGCCGCGGCCACCGCCGCCGGGCTGGCGGCCTGGGTGGCGAGCGCGTCGGCGTGCGCCGCCTGGGCGGCCGCGAGGTCGCCGCCCGCGGTGGCGGCGCTGTCGGCCGCGTTGGCCTGCTCGACGCGGGCCGCGGCCAGGTCGGACTCGCGGGACCGGATCGTCGCCAGCTGGTCCTCGGTGGCCCGGAACGGCGCGTACCCGGCGGCCTCGTACCACCGGGCCACCGCCGCCTCGGTGCCGGCGTCGTAGACGCCGTCGACCGGGCCCGGGTCGAAGCCCAGCCGCGCCAGGGCATGCTCGAGCTGGCGGACGTCCTCGCCCTGGAGGCCGGGGCCGAGGTCGCGGATCCCCAGCCGATCTCCGGCCAGGAGGAACACCGGCCGGCTCGTCGCGGTCATCACCACGCCGCCCTCGGCGATCTCGGTCCCCGGCGCGGGCACGTTGGTCACGATGCCGGGGGACGGCTTCAGCGCGCTCGGGGACGTGGTGAGCGTCTGCGGCGTGCCGAAGCGGCCGGTGCCGCGGGTGACGACGGTCGTGGCCACGGTGCGCTCCTCGGCAGGAACCAGGATCGGCGAGGGATTGGGGGCCGCAGTCTGGGCGGCGATCTCGGCAGGCGAGCGGATGCGCGACCCGGCGAACCAGCCTCCGAGCGCGGACATGACGACGGCCACGACGACGATCGTGGCGATTCTGCGACGGCTCACGCCCGCATGGTGGGGCGCCATGCTGACCCCCCGCTGAACACGGCCGCCCCGATCAGGTGGGGTTCAGCGCCGACCCGGATGCTCGGGGCCATGAGGATGTCTCCACGCGCCCTCGGCGCCCTCGGGCTCGCCGTCGGCATCAGCGTCGCCACCGCGTGCGGTGGCGGCTCGGGCTCGGGGTCCGCGGCCTCGGGCGGGAACCCCCGCTTCGGCTCCGAGGAGTTCGGGCTGACGATGGACCAGCTGGCGACCAAGGTCGAGAGGGTCGAAGGTCTGATCGGCGACTGCATGACGGCGGCCGGGTTCGAGTACGTCCCCGTCGACTTCACCCGAGTCAAGAAGGGCATGGACGCCGACAAGACCGCGCCCGGCCTCTCGGACGAGGAGTTCATCGCCCAGTACGGCTTCGGCATCACTACCCAGTACGACCATCCGGGCCGCGAGATCGGCCTGGGCGAGCAGAACGTCGCGATCTACGACGCGCTCCCGCCGCAGGAGAAGGTGGCCTACGACCACACCCTCCTCGGCGACGACCGCGAGGCGACGTTCGCCCAGTCGGTGGAGGCCGAGGACTTCTCCAAGACCGGCGGCTGCACCCGGCAGGCGGTCGAGCAGGTGTTCACGCCGCAGGAGCTCACGCAGGCCTACATCAACCCGGCCGACGTGGCGATCAGCGAGGATCCCCGGGTGGTCGAGGCGACGGGCAAGTGGTCGGACTGCATGCGGCAGAAGGGCTACGACTACGCCAATCCCGACGACGTGGAGCAGGACCTGCACGACCGGCTGGACGCCCTGACGCGCGGCGCCGACCCCCGGACGCTGACCGGGTCGGACGCCGCCGCGCTGACCGAGCTCCAGGGCTTGGAGCTGGCGCTGGCGCCCACCTCGATCCACTGCGAGGAGGAGATCCTGGAGCCGGTGACCTCCAAGGTCGAGCGCGAGGTCTTCGGCGCCCCGGTGTCGTGACGGCGGCCGGGTCGCGGGTCGAGCCCGGGCCGGGCGGCTCACTGCGCTGTCAGCGCTTGTTCAGGACCCGTGCGCGAGCCTGAGCAACGTTGTTGGGTACTCCCAGCCCGGGTCAGAGCCCCCCACTCGTTGCTTCCGTTTCCCGCGGGCGGACACCGCCGCAATCCCCTGCGAACGGCGCATGAGCGTCTGACCCGGGCCGGGACGAACCTTCCGCGTCGCTTCAGCGGCTGCCGATTCCTTGCTGGGGTGGCGGAGGTCTACATGGTCGACGGTCGGCTCGCCGAAGAGGCCGGCCGCGATGAGGCAAGCCGAGGAAAGAAGGCTGATCGCCGTGAGCATTCCCGCGACCATGCGCGCCCTGCAGCAGACCTCGTTGAAGGGTCCGCAGGACATGCGTTTGATCACCGACGCGCCGGTACCGAGCCCTGGCCAGGGCGAGGTCCTGATCCGGGTCGCCGCCGCCGGTGTCAACTTCGCCGACATCTCGAGGGCCTACGGCACGTTCCTGGGCGGCCCGCAGCCACCGTATCTGGCGGGTTTCGAGGCCGCCGGAGAAGTCGTGGCGGCGGGCGAGGCGGCGACCGGTCCACGATCGGGGACTCGCGTCGTCGGCGTCGGATACGGGGCTTTCGCCGAGTACATGGTCCTGCCCGCAGCCGCGGCGGTGCCGGTGCCGGCTGGCTGGACAGCCGAGCAGGCGCTGGGCCTGGTCGTGAACTGGCCCACCGCCCTTGCCGCACTCAAGCCCCTGGGCCACATCGCCACCGGGGAGACGGTGCTGGTCCACGCGGCGGCGGGCGCGACCGGCCAGGCCGCGGTGACGATGGCCAAGCACTACGGCGCGACGGTCATCGCCACCGCCTCGCCGAGCAAGCACGAGACAGTGCTGGCACTCGGCGCCGACCACGTCCTGGACTCCCTCGATGGCGACCTGGCCGCCGAGGTGCTGCGGCTGACCGGTGGTGCCGGTGCCGATCTGGTGCTGGAGTCGGCGGGTGGTGCCACCTTCAATGCCAGCCTGGCCGCGGCCAAGCCGGTCACCGGCCGGGTCATCGTCTACGGCGTGGCAGGCGGCGAAGTCGCGATCACCAACTGGGAGCTGGTGTACAAGCACCAGGTCCACATCATCGGCCTCAACATCGGCGTGCTGATCCAGGCCGCACCCCAGATCTTCGGCGAGCTCATGGGTGAGCTGTCCGCCCTCATCGCCGCCGGCGTCCTCGGCCCCGCTCGCCCCACCGCTCACGACTTGGCCGACGGCCCAAAGGTCCTCGCGGAACTGGAAGCCAGGGCGACCGTCGGCAAACTGGCCCTACTGCCGTGACAACCCGGCCACCGCCCGGATGCCCGCTGACCCGGGTTCCGGCGGCGGATCACGGGCGGACGCCGCGAGCACAACCGCCTGTCGATGGACGACCGGGATGCCATCGCGCATCCGGCCGACTGGACGAGGCCTAGCCTCGCGGCATGACGGCGCACGTGCGGGAGGCGGCGAACCAGGACCGGTTCGCTGCCGAGACCGAGCGGTTCCGCCGGGAGCTGTTGGCGCACTGTTACCGCATGGTCGGCTCGGCGCACGACGCCGAGGACTTGGTGCAGGAGACCTATCTGCGGGCGTGGCGTTCCTACGCTGGCTTCCAGGGCCGCGCGTCGATTCGGACCTGGCTCTACAAGATCGCCACCAACGTCTGCCTGACCGCGTTGGAGCCGCGCCGGATCCGGGTGCTGCCCTCAGGTCTGGCAGGCCCTTACGACGGACCCGATCGCCCGCCGAGTCACGCCGCGCCCGGCGAGGTCTCGTGGCTGGAACCCTTGCCGGACCGATGGATCGCCCCGGCCGCCGACGATCCGGCCGCGGCGGTGATCGCGCGCGAGTCGCTGCGGCTGGCGCTCATCGCGAGCCTGCAGCACCTGCCCGCCCGCCAGCGCGCGATCCTCATCCTGCGCGAGGTGCTGGCGTTCTCTGCGGCCGAAACTGCGGAGATCCTCGGCACCACTACGGCGGCGGTGAAGAGCGCTCTGCAGCGCGCCCGCGCCCGGCTGGACGAACTGGAGCCAGAGCCCGAGCAACTGCTCGAACCGACCGACCAGCGGGCCCGTGCGCTGCTCGACGGCTACATCGCAGCCTTCCAGCGCTCCGACGCTGACCTGCTGGAACAAGTGCTGCGCACGGACGCCACGCTGGAGGCGACGCCATTCCGCGACTGGCAGGCGGGCCGGGTGAAGTGCATCCACATGCTCGACACCTACGTGCTGGGCGCGCCGGGCGACTGGCAGATGACCGCCACCACAGCCAACGGCCAGCCCGCCGCCGCCGTGTACCACCGGGACGCGGACAACACGCTCCGGGCCCACGGCATCGTGGTGCTGGCCCCAACCGCCACCGGTGTCTCCCGCGTGATCGAGTTCCACGATCCGGCGCTTGTCGCCACGTTCGGCTTCCCGGACGTGCTCGCAGACTGATCCGACCGGGCGTGCGATAGGTACCCCCAGTCGGCGCATGCTTGACGGCATGCGCTCATCCTGCGTGAGGGGCGCACCCACCGCCGCGCAGTGACGGGCGATAGCGACGACAGGCGATAGCGACGGCTGTCGGGGTTCTGAGCGAGCTGGTCTCCGTCGAGGAGGGCTGCCACGGACGGTCGGGGCTCTGCGGGCCAAGGGGCGTCCCGCGGATCGACCTGAGCCGGTAACGTCCAGTCCCGAGCTGGAGGCGGCACTCCTCGGGAGGTGGACGTGATGCGAGCACGACCGTTCCGCAGGACGCTGGCTGCGCTGCTCTGCGCGACCGGTGCCACGACCATCGGCGTCGCGTCACCGAGCACGGCGACGACACAAGCGACCCATGGGCCGCCATCGGTCGTGCGCTTCGCCACGTTCAACGCCTCGCTGAACCGCAACGTATCGGGACAGCTGATCGAGCACCTGTCGACGCCGGACAACGCCCAGGCGGCGACCGTGGCCGAGATCATCCAGCGGGCCCGGCCCGACGTGCTGCTGATCAACGAGTTCGACTTCGACCCCGATGGCACCGCGGCGCGCCTCTTCCAGGAGAACTACCTGTCTGTGCCTCACAACGGTGCGGCGGCGATCGAGTACCCGTACCACTTCGTCGCGCCGTCCAACACCGGGATCCCGTCCGGCCTGGACCTCAACAACGACGGCTCGATCGGCGGGCCCGACGACGCCTTTGGATTCGGCTTCTTCCCCGGCCAGTTCGGCATGGCCGTGTATTCGATGCACCCGATCGTGCTCGACGACGTCCGCACGTTCCAGACGTTCCTCTGGGCCGACATGCCCGGGGCCCTGCTACCGGACGATCCGTCGACGCCCGAGCCGGCCGACTGGTTCTCCGCCGACGAGCTCGGCGCCGTGCGCCTGTCGTCGAAGTCACACTGGGACCTGCCGCTCGACATCGACGGACGCATCGTGCACTTCCTCGTCAGCCATCCGACACCGCCGGTCTTCGATGGCCCCGAGGACCGCAACGGGCGGCGCAACCACGACGAGATCCGCTTCTGGGCCGACTATGTCACGCCCGGGCGAACGTCGGCGTACATCTACGACGACGCCGGGCGGCGGGGCGGCCTGACGCCCGGCGCCCGGTTCGTCATCGCCGGCGACCAGAACGCCGACCCACTCGACGGCGACAGCGTGGCCGGCGCAGCCCAGCTGCTGCTCGACCATCCACGTGTGAATACGTCCGTGACGCCAGCGAGCGAAGGGGCCGTCGACGCGACCGAACGCCAAGGCGGCGCCAACCTCACGCACCGCGGGGATCCCGCCGTCGACACGGCGGACTTCGCCGACTCGGCGCCAGGGAACCTGCGGGTCGACTACGTGCTGCCGTCCCGTCCGCTGCGCATCCTCGACGGCGCCGTGTTCTGGCCGACCGCTGACGACCCACTGTTCCGCCTGGTGGGTGACTTCCCGTTCCCGAGCTCCGACCACCGCCTCGTCTGGATCGATGTCGCCGTGCCCGGCGGGCCCCCTCGGTAGGCACCATCGGTCCGGCGAGCCCACGACCGGCGGAGCATCGAGGCTGGTCGCCGCGTGACGCTTTGCCCCAGAGGACCGCCTCCCCGGTCTCCGTGAACGAACCGTTCACCGAGCGAGAGCACACCGGGGGCCGCGGCCGCGGATGGCTGTCAGCCCCCGAGGACGTCGCGGAGTGCGGCCATCCGCTCGGGGACGATCGTGCAATTCACCCAGCGCCCGACCTTCCGTTTGGTGATGAGCCCCGCGTCGGCCAGCAGCGACAGGTGGTGGCTGACGGTGGGCTGGCTCTTGCCGACCGGCTCCTCCAGGTCGCAGCTGCAGGCCGTGCCGTCGGGGGCGGCAGCGATGAGGGACAGCAACCGCAGGCGGACGGGGTCGGCCAGGGCCTTGAAGGCGCCGGCGAGCTCGACCGCCGCGCCCTCGTCGAGCGGAGCCGCGAGCAGCGGCGGGCAGCAGTCCTCGATCGTCGTCACCGGCACTCGCACGACATGCTCCTTGTATTGATCGACAGATGTCGATACATTGACGTCTGTCCATACGTTACCTGAAGGGAGCCACGATGTCTCGGGTCCAGCTCGCGCTGAATGTGTCCGATGTCGACCAGGCGGTCGACTTCTACTCCAAGTTGTTCCAGGTCGAGCCGGCCAAGCGCCGCCCGGGCTACGCGAACTTCGCGGTCGACTCGCCGCCGCTCAAGCTCGTGCTCATCGAGAACCCCGACGCGGCGGGGGCGCTCAACCACCTGGGCGTCGAGGTGTTCTCCACCGACGAGGTGTCCGCCGCCCAGGCGCGGCTGGCCGGTGACGGGTTGGCGACGGCGAGCGAAGAGGACGTGACCTGTTGCTACGCCCGCCAGGACAAGGTGTGGGTCGACGATCCCGACGGTGCGCCGTGGGAGATCTACACGGTGCTGGGCGACAGCGACATCCCGGCTGGGGATCTGCGCTCGGTCGACGTGTGCGGCGCGGGCGCGTGCGCCACGGGTGAGCTGCCCGCGGACCAGGGCGAAGGCGCGACCGTCGGGGGCTGCTGCTGACGGGCAGCTACCCGGGTCGACCAACTCGCCGCCCCGGGCATGTTCAGCCAGCTCTGTCGCCGTGGGGCACGACCACGTTGTCGGCGACCTCTGCGATGTGCGGATAGATCACCAGGATCAGGCCGGTCGCCGCCGCGGCGCCGACGAGCTGGCTGACGATGAACATGGGCACCGAGGCGGGCTCGATGCCGGCGAACGTGTCGCTGAACGCCCGCCCGATCGTGACCGCCGGGTTGGCGAAGCTGGTAGACGACGTGAAGTAGTAGGCGCCGGCGATGTAGCCGGCGACCGCGAAGGCGACCACGGTGGAGCGCCCGGAGCGGGCGACCCCGAAGATCACGACGAGCAGGCCGAGCGTCGCGATGACCTCGGCGAACCAGAGGTTCCCGGCGGAGCGGTCCGTGGTCGACCAGTCGATGAGTGGCAGGTCGAACATGGCGTTGGCGACGAGCGCTCCGACGATCGCGCCGGCGATCTGGGCGACGATGTAGCAGGCCGCGGTTGCGGTCTCGATGCCACCGAATGCCCGATCGACCAGGGTCACCGCGGGGTTGAAGTGGGCCCCCGAGGCTGGCCCGAGCGCCAGGATCAGCGCGACCAGCACACCGGCGGTGGCGACCGCGTTCTGCAGGAGCTGCAGGCCGACGTCGTCGGTCAGGCGCTGGGCCATGATCCCCGATCCGATGACCCCAGCGGTCAGGAACGCGGTGCCCGTGAACTCCGCCGTGAGCCTGCGGAACAAGGGATGCACCGTCACTCCGGTGCGCCCGACAGGGCGGGGCGTCGTGCGGCCGTCGCGGGCCGGGGGCTGCGTGCGCGGCGCCGGGTCGCGGTCGCCTGTACCGGTCACGCTCGGGCCGGGACCCCGAGCTGGGCGATCAGGCCTCGCACCCGGGTTTCGATGTCGTCGCGGACCTGGCGGACCACGGCGATCGGCTGGCCCGCGGGGTCGGTCAGCTCCCAGTCCTCGGAGCGTTGCCCCGGCAAGACGGGGCAGACGTCGCCGCATCCCATCGTGACGATCACGTCCGCGGCGCCGGCGATTTCCGTGGTCCAGGCCTTGGGACGCTCGCCGGCGATGTCGATGCCGACCTCTGCCATCGCCTCGACCGCAACGGGGTTCGTGTGCGTTGCCGGCTCGGAGCCACCCGAGTAGACGTCGACCACGTCGCCCGCCAGGTGCCGCAGCCATCCGGCCGCCATCTGCGAGCGCCCGGCGTTGTGGACGCACAGGAACAGGACGGTCGGCCGATCCGTGACCGCGGACAGCAGCGGCTCTCCGGCTGCGTCCGATGGAGAGCTGTCAACGGTCATGGCTGCCCTTCGTCGAAAGGTCCGGTTCTGGCGATGTAATCGTGTGTATCCGCTGGTCGATCTCGTCCAGCGCTGCGTCGAAGGCGCGGGCACCGCCGACCTCGACCGGGTCAGGGATCGACCAGTGCAGCCACGCCACGGGCGCGTTCAGTTCCTCGTGGGCCCGGTCGCACACAGTGACGACGACGTCCGCGTCCAAGTCCGCAGGGTCCAGCGCTCGCGGCCGCGCACGGGTGAGGTCGATGCCGGCGCGCTTGGCCGCTGCCAGCGCACCCGGGTGCACGCGGGCGGCGGGATGGGTACCTGCACTGTCGGCGGCGCCACCAGTGCGCTCGCGCCAGCAGCGCGGCCGCCAGTTGCGACCGCGCCGAGTTCTGCGCGCAGATGAACAAGGCTCGGCCGCTCCGCGCCGGGGACCCTGCAGCGAGATCCCGTCAGCGCGTGGCGGCGGAGCCGGACATAGCGACGCCGCCGGTCACCGGCCGAGACGTGGCGTTCGATCAGCCCGACGCGTTCCAGCACGTCGAGATGGTGGGCCAGCAGATTGCCGGGTAGGCCGAAACGAGCGGCCAGCACCGACGGGGCGCGGTCCGAGCACGCGCAGGTCCTCGACGATCGCCAGCCTCACCGGCTCGCCCAGAGCGGCATGCACCGCGGCGCGCTCTTCGATCGACCTGTCCACCGGCGTGACCGTATGCATCAGTGACGATTGAGTCAATGAAGGGCCGTGAAAGGGCACATGGCCGTCAGGCGAGCAGCAGGTGTCGTCAACCGACGGGCACCTCCAGGCTGGCCAGCAGACCGCGGACCCGACGGGCGATCTCCTCGCGGATGGGGCGGACCCCGGCGACATCCATGCCCTCGGGGTCGGCAAGCTCCCAGTCCTCGTAGCGCTTCCCGGGAAAGATCGGGCACGCGTCCCCACAGCCCATCGTGACGACCACGTCGGCGGCCCGGAGGATCTCGTCCGTCCACGGCTTGGGGAACTCGCCGTCGATGTTGATGCCCACCTCCCGCATCGCCTGGACGACCGACCGGTTGATCTCCGTGCTCGGCTCGGATCCACCCGACCACCCGACGGCGCGGTCCCCGGCCAGGTGGTTGAAATATCCCAGCGCCATCTGCGAGCGCCCGGCGTTGTGGACACATAGGAACAGCACGATCGGCACCCCGTCGTCCGCCTTGCCCTCCACCCTCGCCAACGCGGTGAGCCGCTGGCGGGCGAAGCGCTCAGCCATCAGAGGGAGGAAGTTGGTGAACTTCGCCCGATCGGCGAACTGGTCGTAGCTGGACTGGAGGAACAGCTCGATCGTCTCCACCGAGAACGTGCCAGCGAACTCGGATTGGAGAATCTTGGCGGCGGTCTTGAGAGCGAGACGCTGGTCAGGGCTGAGCGAGTCGAGGTCAGGCATGTGCGGACTCCCCATGGTCGTGCTGCTACCCGGGCGGCAACCGCACCGGGAGCACGTCCGCGCCTCCAGCTCGATCGTGGCATCGGACACGCGCACGCATTGAGCTAGACGCTATGCATCAGTCAATGTTGAAGCAATAGCGACTGAGTTCCGAGACCGTGACCGAGTCTCAGAACCAGGGTTCGACGTCGCCGCGGCGGTCCGGGTTCGGGGCGGGGCCATGGTTCGTCGGGTACCGGGGCCGCCCGGCGGGTGTGGACGGCGTCGTGGGCGTGGTGGTGGCCGTGGCCGTCGTCGTCGGGTAGCTCCGATGTGTGCGTGAGGATCAGGGCCGCCAGCCAGGTGGTGACGGGCACCGACAGGACCAGGCCGATCGAGCCGACGAGCATGCGTACGACCTCGACGGCGACGAGCTCGCCGGTGATGATGCGCATCACGGGGATGTCGCCCTGGGCGAAGAACAGCAGGAGCGGCAGCGACGCGCCGGCGTACGCGAGCACGAGGGTGTTGACCGTCGAGGCGACGTGGTCCCGGCCGACCCGGGTGGCCTCGGTGTAGAGCTGGCGGGCGCCCATGTCCGGGTTGGCGCGGCGCAGCGCTGCGACTGTCGAGACCTGGGACACCGTGACGTCGTCGAGGACGCCCAGGGCGCCGACGACGATCCCCGCGATCAGCAGGCCGCGCAGGTCGAGGGACTCGGCTGTGAACCGCAGGATCTGCGATTCCTCCGAGGCGAGTCCGGAGAGCTGGGTGCCCGACGCGACCACCAGGGCCAGGAGGCAGGTGGCGGCCAGGCTGACCAGGCTGCCCGCCAGCGCGATGGTGCTGCCGATGTTGACGCCGTGCGCCAGGTAGATGGCGATGTACGCGACCGCCACGACGCCGACCAGTGCCACCAGCACGGCCGGGGAGTCCCGCAGCAGGGCCGGCACGATGAACAGCACCAGGACCCCCAGGCTCAGTGCCAGGCCGATGAGCGCCCGTAGGCCCTGGAGGCGCCCGAAGGCGATCACCACCGCGGCGAAGGCGATCAACAGCCACAGCAGCGGCGTCGAGCGCTGGTAGTCGTAGAACTGGTAGCGGAACTGGGGGTCGGGACTGCTGTGGAAGTCCATCAGGACGACCTTGTCGCCGGTGTGGAGCCCGGGGACCTCCGTGTCGGTCGCCAGGACCTGGAAGTCGACCGTCTCGCCGTCGTCGGGCCCCGAGCTGAGGTCGGCGACATAGCGCACGCATGCGTCCTCGCCGGGGACCTCGACACCCGGGCAGACCCCGTGCTCGACGCTGGTGATCGACGCGTCCACGTAGGTCCGGGCCGCCGTGTCACCCAGGTCGGGTGCCTCGCCTCGCGGCCACATCGCGATCAGACCCAGGACCGTCAGCGCTGCGACACCGACCATGACCGCGATCAACCAGACCCGGACGCGATCGACGGCCTCCGGCGGACCGGGCGGGGGAGGCAGCGGCGGCAGGTTCGGCGGGCCTCTCCGGCCCGGGCGCTCCCCCGGCGGAACCGGGGCGCCCTGGCGACGCATCGGCGGGCCCGCAGCTCGTTGCGACATCAGGGTGCGACGTTACGCCCGCATGCACCCAGCTGTGGCCATCGCGCCCGTGGGAGCGGTCACCCCCGCGTGTAGTAGGACGTGGTCGTGGTCCCTTCCCTGGCCGCGATTCCTGCTCCGCCGGGCAGCAGCATCCATCTTGCGCGGTTCCAGCTCCGGGCCTACGGGCTGATGATCGCGCTCGGGGTCTTGGCCGCCGTGGCGCTCGCACAACGTCGCTGGGTGGCACGCGGCGGTCGTCGGGAGGACATCACCGGGCTGGCGATGTGGGCGGTACCGGCCGGGCTGATCGGCGCGCGGATCTATCACGTGATCACCGATCCCGAGTTGTTCCGGGGACGGTGGCTGCACGTGTTCGCCGTGTGGGAGGGCGGCCTCGGCATCCCGGGCGGGATCGCCGCCGGAGTGCTGGTCGGGGCAGCCGTGGCACGACCGGCGACACCTGCCGATCCCGGCGCTGCTCGACACCGTCGCTCCGGCGTTGCCGCTGGCCCAGGCCATCGGACGGTGGGGCAACTGGTTCAACCAGGAGCTGTTCGGGGGACCGACCACGCTGCCCTGGGCGCTCCGTGTCGACCCGGCGCACCGGCCCGCCGCGTATGCGCATGTCGCCACGTTCCACCCGACGTTCCTCTACGAGTCGCTCTGGAACCTGGTGCTGGTCGCCGTGTTGCTGATCGTCGAGCGAACCGTGCGGCTCCGCCCGGGCCGGCTGTTCGTGATCTACGTCGCCGGCTACGCCCTGGGCCGGCTCTGGATCGAACGCCTGCGCATCGACCATGCCAACCGCATCCTCGGCCTGCGCGTGAACGAATGGGTCAGCCTCATCGCCTTCGCCGGCTGCCTCGTGATGCTCGCCACCGATCGCTATCGCCCCCGACCCGACGCCGACAGCACGGGGGAGAGCCCCGGCAGTCCGCCGTCCGGCAGCGCCGACACAGCGACCTGAGTGCCCCTGGCGAACTGCCCCTTGTACAGCGCCGTCAACCGGAGGTCGCCTGAGCGACGGGCTCAGACTCCGGCACCCACCGGCTCGGTCGGCTCCGTCGCCAGGTCGCACGAGGTCGTCGCCGGCAGCTCGATCGGCACCTCGATCGCCGGAGCGTCCTCGACGTCGGGGCGCTGGGGCACCTCCGTGCGGGGTTTCCTGCGCATCGTGTCGGCGACGAAGTTCTTGAGGTTGCGGCGGTTCAGCACCGTGACGGCCACGCCGACGAACGGCGCGCTCTGAGCCACACACTGCATGCACACGCGCATACTCTATGCCAGCTCGAACAGCCGCCACGCGGTGTGAACGAGCGTGGCGAGGTGACGTGCGATGACCTCGTGGAGACAATCTGTCCAGGAGATCGAACGCCGAGTGCGAGACATGCACACGAGAGGCGTTCTGCTACCCTCATTTCGCTGCTCCGAAGCAGCGGAGCATGGACAAATGGGGGGCTCCCAGTGGGTCATCGCCGTCATCGTCGTTCTCCCGCGCGCCGCACGCTCGTCGGCGCACTGCTGGTGCTGGTCGCAGCTGCGATCCTCCCGCTGGCCGCGGCACCATCGGGTGCCCAATCCGGCGGCCAAGGTGGGGGGCCGGGCCTGAGCAAGCACGATCGCGAATTGCTCGCCGAGGCCCAGGCCAACGGTGAGCCAACCGTCATGCTGCTGATCGCGACCCGAAGGGGCGCCAACGCCGAGGTCGCACGCGGCATCGAGGCGCTGGGCGGCACCGTCGACCACCGCGACGACGACGTCAGCTACATCAGCGCCACCGTCCCGATCGGCAAGGCCGAGGCCGCGGGGCGTATCCCCGGCATCGAAGCCGTCGATGTCGACGAGATCATCCCGGTCGACGACCCCCGCCCCGGCGGCGCCACCGACCCGACGCCGTTCCCCGCCCCTGACGCCAGCACGCCGCGGGCGAACCCGTACATGCCGATCGGCGACACGGGCGCGGCGGCGTTCATCGACGCGAACCCGACGTGGGACGGACGGGGCGTGACCGTCGGCATCCTCGACCTCGGGGTCACGCTCGACCATCCGGCCCTCCAGACCACCACGACCGGAGCTCCCAAGATCGTCGACTGGGTCACCTACACGCACCCCTTCACGGACGGCGACCCGACGTGGGTTCCGGTCAGCACGGCGGTGACCGGTCCCTCCTTCACCGTCGGCGCATCGACCTACACCGCGCCGGCCGCCGGCAGCTTCCGATTCGGTGTCTTCAACGAGCGGCACCCCAACCTCGGCGGCGAGGTCGGCAACGACGTCAACCGTGACGGCAACCCGGCCGGATCCAGCGGGTTGTTCGGCGTGCTGTGGGACGGCGCGTCCACCGTCTGGGTCGACGTCGACCAGGATCTGAGCTTCGCCGACGAGACGGCGATGACCAACTACAAGGTCAACCGCGACGTTCGCTACTTCGGCACCGACGACCCCGCCACCGCGGTGGCCGAGACGATGCCGTTCGTCGTACAGATCGACGGCCAGAACAAGGCGGTCAACATCGGCATCGTGTCCGGCGCGCACGGCACCCATGTCGCGGGCATCCTCGCCGCCAACGGCCTGTTCGGCGGAGCGATGAGCGGTGCGGCCCCTGGAGCCCAACTCGTCTCCGTGCGCGTCTGCCTGTTCGTCGCCGGCTGCACAGCGCACGCGCTGATCGAGGGGATGATCTACGCGGCCAAGACCGCCAACGTCGACGTCATCAACATGTCGATCGGCGGCCTGCCTGCGCTCAACGACGCCAACAACACCAGGGCGGTGCTGTACGACCGGCTGATCTCACAGTACGGCGTGCAGATGTTCATCTCGGCGGGCAACAGCGGGCCCGGCGAGAACACCGTCGGCGACCCGTCGGTGGCCTCCAACGTCATGAGCGTGGGCGCGTACATCACCGACGCGACCTGGGCCGCCGACTACGGCTCGACGGCGCCAGCGCCCGGAACGGACAACCTGCACCCGTTCAGCTCCCGTGGCCCCCGGGAGGACGGTGGCTTCAAGCCCAACATCGTCGCCCCCGGTGCGGCGATCTCGTCGACGCCGCTGTGGCAGGCCGGTGGTCCCGTCCCCGGCGTGCACGAGCTGCCGCCCGGCTACAGCATGTTCAACGGCACCTCGATGGCCTCACCGCAAGCGGCAGGAGCGGGCGCGCTTGCTCGTGAGCGCCGCCCAACAGTCCGGCGTCCAGCACCAGCCGGCGCAGCTCCGCACGGCCCTCAACTCGTCGGCCCGGTTCCTGGGTGACTACGGCGCCCACGAGCAGGGCAACGGGCTCATCCGGGTCGGTGCCGCATGGGACCTGCTGAAGACCAACGCGCTCAAGACCGTCGACATCAGGTCGGCGGTTCCCGTCGACACGTCGCTCGAGCAGTTCTTCGCCACGCCCGGCGTCGGTGTCGGCATCCACGACCGCGAGGGCGTCACCCTCGGGCAGGCCTACACCCGCACGTACACGTTCACCCGGACGTCCGGTGGTGGCGGCACGACGACGTACAACGTGTCCCTCGTGGGCAGCGACGGCACCTTCTCGCTGGGCGGCACGACATCCATCGCCCTGCCGAAGAACCAGCCACGGACGTTGACGGTGTCGATCAACCCCACGGCGCTCGGCACCCACTCGGCGATCCTGAACCTCGACGACCCGACCAGCCCCGGCATCGAGTACCAGACGATGAACACGATCGTCGTCGCCAGCGACATCACCGCGCCGAGCTACGCGACACACGATCACCGGAACTGTCGCTCGAAACCAGGCGCTGTCCTACTTCTTCGAGGTACCGGCCGGTACGCCGGCGTTCAAGGTCGACCTCGACGACCACGCGGCCGCCGGGACCGGCCAGGTGCGGTTCCTCCGGTTCCACCCGTTCGGTGTGCCCAACGAGGTGTCGACCAACAGCCTCACGTGCTACTCACCGCCCGTCCCCGACGGCCTGCCGTGCGACCCGCTCAGCCGCACGGTCACCCAGCCGACGCCGGGCGTGTGGGAGGTCACGGTCGAGGCCCGGCGCACGTCCGACGTCGGGCTCGCGCCGTTCACGTTGACCGCGTCGATCCTCGGCGCCAGCGTGAGCCCGAACCCGGACGTGATCCCGTCGGCTCACGGAGGACGTGCCGGTGTCCCGCAGCTACACGCTGACCAACCTGCTGGGCCCGTTCAACGGCCGGGCCGTCGGCACGACGCTCGGCAGCGCTCGCCGCGCCACGCCGACGATCGCCAACCTCGAGCAGCAACAGTTCCCTGTCGTCGTCGCCCCCGGTTCGACATCGCTGCGAGCGACGATCGGCAGCCCCAGCGATCCCGCCGCAGACCTCGACCTGTTCGTGTTCAACTGCACGACCGGGACGTGCGTCCTCGCCGGTCAGAGCGCCGACGGCGACTCCGAGGAATCGGTGACGATCAACAACCCCGCCGCGGGGAACTGGGTGGTGCTGGTCGACGGCTTCGCCGTCCCGGCCGGCACGACGACGTACAACTACGTCGACGTGTTCGTGAACACCGCCTTCGGCTCGGTGTCGATCACCGACGCCAACGCCTTGCGAAGCGCGGGCAGCACCTGGGTCGTACCCGGCACGGTGACCGCTGCGTCTGCGCCGGCCAGCGGCCGAGTCCTACTCGGCCGGGTCGAGGTGCGAACCGACGCCAACGTCCTCGTCGGCTCCGGTGACGTGGTCGTCGAGTCGGTGGTGCCACCGGCGTAGCCGACCTTGCTCATGGCGAGGCGACCGCCTGTTCCTGGCGCCGTGCGGCCTGCGGTAGTCGGCGCGGGCAGGGGAGCTCGGCGCCGGTGGCCGTTCGGGGTCGGAGGTTGAGGGCGACCAGTGCGCTGAGAGCGATCGCGGCGGCGACGACGAGGACGGCGTCGCTCAGGCCGTCCGCCGTGGCGATCCGCAATGGCTCACCGGCGAGCCCGCCGGTGCCGGAGTTGGCGACCAGGACGAGGCTGGCGAGGCCGACAGCGGCGCCGATCGAGGTGCTGGTCGAGACGATGCCGGAGGCGACGCCCTGCTCGGCGTCGGGCACCCCTGTCCCGGCGGCGATGAACATCGTGGTGAAGACGACACCGTCGCCGACGCTGAGGGCGATCAGCCCCGGGACCAGCGTCGCGTAGGAGCCGTCCGGCGACATGCTCAGGCCGAGCGCGGCTGCCCCGAGCGCACCCACGCCGAGAGCGGCGACCATGGTGCGCCGCAGACCGAACTGGGTCGCCAGCCGACCGGCGAGCGCGGAGGAGGCGACGACGACCGAGGTCGGCAGCAGGAACCCGACACCGGTTTCCAGGGCGTCGTACCCGAGCACGTCCTGGAGGTAGAGCGAGAGGAAGTAGAGCACCGAGCCGAAGGTCGCCCAGAACAGGAACGCGATCACGACGGCGGTCCCGAGGTTGCGGTTGGCGAGCAGCCTCGGCGGCACGAGCGGATCACTGCTGTGCCGCTCGATGACCGCCAGGGCCCCCAGCGCAGCACCGCTGATCGTCGCGGCGGCCACGATGGCGGGCGACGTCCAACCGAGATTCGAGCCCTCGACCAGGGCGAACACGAGCAGGGTGACGCCCAGGGTGGCGCTGAACGCACCGGGCAGGTCGAAGCTGCGGTGAGTCTCGGGCCTGCGGTCGACGGGGATCAGCCGGAACGCGAGCAGCGCCGCCACGACGGCCAGCGGCACGTTGACGAAGAACACCGCCTCCCAGCCGAACGCGTGGGTCAGGGCACCGCCGAGCAGCACACCGAGCACGAGCCCGGCGGCCCCGGCACCGCCCCAGATCGCCACCGCCCGGTTGCGCGCCCGGCCCTCAGCGAAGGTGGTGTTGACCAGCGAGAGGGTGGCCGGGAAGACGAGCGCACCGCCGAGGCCCTGTGCGGCGCGGGCCACGAGCAGGAACTCCGGACCAGGCGCGAGCCCGCCGGCGAGCGAGCCGCCCGCGTAGAGCGCGAGGCCCGATACGAAGACCCTGCGCCGTCCCAGCAGGTCGGCGGCGCGGCCGCCGAGAAGCAGGAAGCCGGCGGACGCCACGGCATAGGCGCTGATCACCGATTGCAGCGTGTGGGCCGAGAAGCCGAGGTCGCGTCCGAGCTCGGGCAGGGCCACGACAACGATGTATTGATCAAGCGAGACGAGCAGCATCGCGAAGGCCAGCAGCGCCAGCGTGGCGGACTGACGTGGCCCTCGTCCCACGGCGAGCGTCCGCCCAACCGGGAGGGGACCCGCACGGTCGTGATCTGCGCTGGTCATGGTCGGTACGCCTCGGCGAGGGCGGACAAGTCGCTGACACCCAGATCGCGCCCGACGTCGATGATCGCCTCTGTGATGGCGGCGTTGTCCACGCACCGACCTCCATTGCTGGCAGCTATCGACGGGAGTGTCGAGCGGGCGGCTGACGAGGGCCTGACGATCCACTGACAGTGGGCGTTGGCGAGGAAGCCGACGACTTTCCCGACTGATCCGCGCAGAGCGGGAGCGGTCGGATCACTCCGCCGGGAGCGGCCGGTCCCGGGCGGGGGCGGTCATCGCCGCGACGGCCATGTCCACGAGGTTGGCGCGCCACGCCTCGAACGGCAGGAGCGGACGGACCGTCCTCGCCGCCGGGGGCGCAGCGTCCTCGGCCCGGGCGCGGTCGGCGCACAGGTGGTGGGCGGCGGTGGTCACGGCCACGAGGCGCTCGGTCGCCAGTGCGCCGCCCAGCGCGGGGGCGAGGTGCTCGTACAGCGTGGCGCCGACGTGGAGCGCGACGGCCGGGGCGTGGCCGATCACGTCCGTCATGGCGATGTCGGGGCGGCCGACGCGGTCGGCGCACACCTTGACCCACGCCCGCTGCGACGGGCCGGCGCGCAGGTAGTCGGCGTAGGGCCGCACGAGCACCTCGACCAGGGCGGCCACGTCGCCGTGACGCCCGTCGGCGACGACCCGGGCGTAGAGCCGCTCCTGGAGCTCCGCGATGCGGGGCATGTGGCGCTCCGACAGCGCGAGCAGGAGCCCGTCGCGCCCGCCGAAGTGGAACTGCAGCGCCGAGCTGTTGCGCTGCCCCGCGCCGATGCGGATCTCGCGCAGCGACACCCCCTCGACGCCCCGGTCGCCCCACAGGCGCTCGGCGACGTCGAGGATCCGCTCGCGTGTCCGGGCTCCCCGGGTGGTCGCCGGGCGCACTTGGCTCACGGGTTGAGGCACACCGAGTTCTTCGAGCCGGTGTCCTCGATCGCGATCCGGTCGTAGGTGCCGTCGGGGCAGGTGATCCTCGGGTTGAGCTCCGTGAACATCCCGTCGGGCGACTCGTAGCCGGGCACGTTCCACACGTGGACCATGTACGGGGTGGTCGAGACCCACATCCCGCTCACGTTGCTGCACATCTCCTCGGTCACGCCCTCGAGGTCGGCGCCGAAGGGCGTGTCGATCCCGTCGGGGCCATACACGATGCAGACGTGGTCGTGGTAGTGCCAGTGATCGTTGGGTCCGGCGAACCCCGCCGGCTCGCCCTGGGTGCCGTAGGCCAGGTACATGAACCCGGCGAGCGGGGCGTCGGGATCGACTCCGTCGAAGATGAGCATCGGCGCCGCCAGGTCCTCGGGGTCCATGTCCCCGTCGGTGTTGAGGACGAAGTTGGGACCCTGGTAGTGGACGCCCAGCCCCGGCGAGAAGGGGCCGGACCGGCGCCAGCCGGCGGCCTCCGCGTCCGCCAGCGTCGGGTAGCGGGCGACGAGGTCGGCGGTGGCGGCGAGCTCCCCGGCGAGCGTCGAGCGCTCCGCCGCCGTGAGCGGTGCGTCCTGGCCGTGCTCGTGCTGGTGGCCGTTGGAGAGGGCGGCGAACCCGGGGTCGACGGCCATGTCTTGGTGGTCGTGGCCGCCCGCGGCCGGTTCCGCCCCGGCCGTGTGCGCATGGTCGCCGTGGCTACCGGCGGCGTGGTCACGCGCCGAGGGCGACACCACCGCGGCCGTGGCGAGCACGAGCGCGCCCAGGGCACCTAGTACTGCCAGCGGTGACCGAGAGCCGTCCGCCGCCGCCGGCGAGCGCCGCACCATGGCGGCCGCCAGGACGATGGCGCCGACCTCCAGTGCGACGCAGATCCCGTCGACGATCGACACCGACTCGGCGTGCCCGGCGTGCGCGCCGAACGGCAGGCCGGCGACCCGGGTGACGGCCCAGACGGCGACGAGGACGGTGTTGGTGGCGATGACGGCGAGGCCCACCCGGCGCCCCGGCCGGAGCAGGACGGCCACCGCGAGCAGGAGCTGCGCCCACGCGGCGACGACGAAACCCCACCCCTCGATCGCCGATTCCCCGAGGTGCGAGGGCGCCATCGCCGCATGGATCAGCGCGGCCCCTCCCAGGCACGAGGCGACGACCCACCCGGCCCCGGACGCCCGGTCGCCGGCGGCCGCCGCGTCGGGCCCGGGCCGGGCCGGGGCTAGCTCCGACGCCTGTACGTGAGCCTCGGGCGCGTCCAGCAGATCGGTCATCGTTCCCCCTGACCGGCGAGGCCGAGTCTCCCCACCGTCGTGGCGAACCTAAGTCACATGGATCAATCCGTCAATCCATGTGACTTACTACCGGAACCGAGCTGCGGTGCTGACGCCGGGCTCAGGTCTCGTCGGCAGCCGCGGCGGCGAACCTACCGAGGTAGAGCGGCCAGCCCTGGTCGCCGTCCACGCCTCCGCGCATGCCTTCCCACCCGTGGCCGTGGCGGTCGAGGTTGCGGTGCTCGAGCTCGACCTTCGTGCGGGTCGGGCCGTCGGCGATGAAGCGGACCTCGACCTCGCTGGTCCTGGCGAGATCGCTCTCGATCTGCCACATCGGGTTGATGTCCCAGCTGAACACGATCCGGTCCGGCGGCTCGTAGGCGAGTACGCGGCCCCATTGGCACTCGCTGCCGTCTACGCCGCGGTCATACACGCGGCCGCCAGCCCGCGGCTCGAACACCGACTCGGCGATGTCGACGGCGAGCATGTTGTGCTCCCGCGGCTTGATGCGGTCGAACCGCTCCGTGAACAGCTTGAACGCTCGATCCGCGGGCGTGTCGACGACGATCTCGCTCCGGACGGTCGTGTCCTGGGCCTGGGTGGTCATGTCTCCTCCTCGGGTTCCACGAGCTGCTTGAAGTTGGCGAGCGTCCGGTTCCAGAACTGGTCGAGCTGTGCCCGCAGCACACGCAAGCCGTCCGGGTTCGCCTGGTAGATCCGCCGGGTCCCTTCGGCGCGATCACGGACCAGGCCGGCCGTCTTCAGCAGCTTCAGGTGCTGAGAGACGGCGGGACGGCTGATCGGCAGCACCTCGGCGAGCTGCCCCACGGCACGAGGTCGCTCCACGACGAGCTCGAAGATCGTCCGGCGTGTCGGGTCAGCGAGCGCGGCCCATCCGTCCATCACATCGGTAAGCTACTGCTAACGGTAAGTCTTTGTCTACCGATGCCGCCCGGACGTGCGCACCCGCCTCGACGTACTCTGGCGGCACGGACGGACAAGCCAGAGCAGAGCGCGCCGATTCGTGTCGGCGCCGCAGGCCGGGCACCAGGGGGCGAACAGATGGCTGAGGCTGACACAGGCGAGAGCGCGCCGAGGTTCCGCGGACCGCCTCCGGGGCCGCCACCGCCGGTTGTGCCGGTGCCGAGCGTTGAGGCCGCACGCGCCGCCGCTGCCGAGGCGACGGGTGGCCTCGAGGCGACGATGCGTCGCGCGACGTCGTTCTCCGACGAGGAGCTTCACCGCAGCGTCAACAACGAGTGGTCCACGGTCGACTCGCTCAGGCACGTCGTGCTCATCGTCGATCTGTGGCTGTCGAAAGCCGTCCTCGGCGAGCAGGATCCGTTCCACCCGATCGCGCTTCCACCCACCTTCATGCCGCCCAAGCTGCCCGGCACGTCCATCGACCCCGACGCACGGCCCACGTTCGACGAGGTGTGTGAGGTGTTGCGGGGCCGGCTCGCCACTGTCCGCACGTCCATCGACAAGCTCACGCCCGACGATCTCGAGCGCGCCATCCAGGCGCATGCCAAGTCCGTCGGCGGCGCGCTGTATGTGCTCTTCAGCGAGATGACGGCGCACAACCGCTTCATCAACCGCGACCTCGACATCATCGAGGGCTCCCGGTCGAGCTAGGAGCCGTCACTCGCCTCCGGCAGAGTGCGGCTTGCCGGGCCAGTAGGCCCATTCCTCGAAGTCCTCGACCCGTCCGTCGTCGGCGAAGCGGAGCACCCACAGGTCCCGATACTCCTGGCGAACCGGGTCGCCGTAGCGCACCTCGGCGCGCACGACGGCGTGGCGATCCTCGATCGCAACCGGCTCTGCCTGGAACGTGAAGACGTCGTCCTCGTCGTCCAGCCAGAACGCCTTGATCGCGTCGTGACCGATCCGGGGTTCATCGTACGGAGACGTCCGGTAGTGGCAATCGTCGGTGAAGATCTGCTCGACCGCGGCGAGGTCACCTTCCCGCCACGCGTGTTCGTACTCGGCGACCCACCGCATCACCTCGTCGCGATCCATGCCGATGCTCCTACCCGTTTCCGGACAGTTGACGCGTCGATCAGGCCATGGTCACGTCGCCGCCGGCGTGCCCTCCGGGGTCCGCCGGTCCCAGCCGTGGAAGTGCCGCCAGTCGCTCGCGTCCCACTCCTCCCGCAGCCCCGGCTTGCTCAGGTCCCAGTCGGGCCGGATCTCGGCCGTCGCATCCCGCAGGTCGTGCCACAGGTCGTCGAGCGACGGTCGCCCCCAGAACCAGTAGCCGTTGTAGATGCTGTGGACGACCAGCCCCGGCTTCAGCACCAGCGTGTGGGGGATCATCGGGTTGTTCTCGGGGTCGGTGTACTCCTGGATGTCCAGGTCCTGCTGGACGGTCCGCTCCGGGTCCGAGAGGAACGGCCACTGGGCGCCGACCGACGCCCGGAACTCCTGGAGCGTGTGGTGCTCGTCGGTCGCGATCGTCACGATCTGGGTGTAGGCCACCGCGAGCTTCGGCTGGAACGACGCGAGGTCCAGGTGCTGCTGGTGCTCCTTGGGGCAGTAGTGGCCGCGCGCGAGCGTGAGGATCATCGGGTCGTCGCCCTGGAGCTCGCTCAGCGTGCGGACGGTGCTGGTGTGGTCGGGTAGCGAGTAGTCGGGGAAGACGCCGCCGGGGACGATGTCGGATCGCATGTGACTGCTCCTCGCTCGTTGGCGCGCCCGCGGGGCACGCGCCGCCGCCACCACGGTCGCACGTCGGGCTCCCGTTCGCGCCTGAGCCCCGCGTCGGTGCCGGAGGGCTCGATCGGCAGCGGCTCCAACGGTCGGATCGACCTCTACAAGGACTTCCACGACGACCCGACCGCGGACGACTTCTACCGGGCGTTCGGCGACAACGAGAATCGGCCGCTCGTGGACGCCATGTTCGCCGCCTTCGGCGGCCCGCCGTCGCCGACCGAGTGGCGGGCTCTGATCCTGCTGCACGAGATCATGCACCTGACCGGCAACCTGCCCGGCGACCACAACGGCAACTTCGTGTTCGAGGCGATCAACTCGGCCATCTACACGAACTGCGTCCGGGGCGGCGCCAACCGCGACCCCGGCGGCGTGGGCGTCGGCGGCCCGCCGGCCGATCAGCCGCTCCCCGTCCCGTCCCCGCCGCCGGTCGGGGGCGGCCCGGTCGGCGGCGGTGGCGGCGACCTGCCGACCTCCGACGACCCGGTCATCGACTTCGGCAGCGACGACCCGGTCGCCACCGGCGAGGACGGCACCCCGATCGAGGGCGGCGACGTCGGCGAGGCCTACGGCGACCCCTACGGCGACCCGGACCCGGGCGACCCGTACTGCTACCCCGACGGCTGCGTCTACGACCCCGGCTACGGCGGCGTGCCGTACGACCCCGGCTACGGCGGCGGTGACTACTGCTGCGGCGGCGGGGGCGGCGGGGACTACTACCCCGAGCTCGACGACGACTACTGGTACTACTACGCCGAGGAGCTGGCCTACTAGGCGACTGCTGTCGTGCCACGATGGCGCGTCGTGACCAAGCGCAGGCTCACGGTCGAGGCGACGATGGCCATCCTGCCGGCGACGCCGGGACGCATCGAGGCGATCACCGCAGGGGCGGGCGCGGAGCAACTCCGGGCCCGCCCCGCCGCGGACGAGTGGTCGGCGAACGAGATCCTGGCCCACCTGCGGGCGTGCGCCGACGTCTGGGGCGGCTGCATCGCGAGGATCCTCGACGAGGACCATCCCACGATCCGCGCGATCAACCCCCGAGCGTGGATCGAGTCGACCGACTACGTCGACCAGGACTTCCGGCGCTCGCTGGCGGCGTTCACGGCGCAGCGCGAGGACCTGCTCGCCATGCTGGAACCCCGGCTGCCGGACGCGTGGTCACGCGGGGCGACCGTGACCGGCGCGGGCGCACCGCTGGAGCTCACGGTCCACGACTACGCGGAGCGGATGGCGCGGCACGAGCGACCGCACGTCAAGCAGATCCAGCGCACGGTGGACGCGGTCCGGACGTGACGGGCGGACCTGACGGGCGGCCCGCGTTTCTGGCAGCGCTCAGCGCCATGGCGGTAGGGGAGCGCCGCCAGAAACCAGGGCACGCCGCCTCCCCGCCCGGTCAGGGCGCCGGCGCGCCCGCCCACACGTCGCGCAGTGCCCGCAGGCCCTGCGTCGCCCGGTCGATGACCTCGTCGTCGCGGGCCGGGTCGCCGACCTCCAGCCACACGAACACCGCGTCGACCAGCCAGCCGAAGGTCGACAGCGCCGCCCAGCGGTCGAGCGCGACGTCGCCCGTGTCCAGCCGCATCAGCCACGCCGCCGCCTTGGCCGCCCGCTCGCGCAGCTCGTTGGCGTAGTCCGCGAACTGCGGTTCCCGGCTCGCGTGGCGCCACAGCAGCGTGAAGCTCGCCTCGTCCTCGCGGGCCACCGTGAGCAGCGTCCGCATCCCCACGCCCCGGGCGTCGCCGAGGGCGAGCGCCGACGCCAGCTCCTCCCCGTGGCGCTCGAACACCCGCTGGAGCACCGCCCGGTACAGCTCCTCCTTGGAGTCGAAGTGCCGGTAGACGATCAGCTTGGTGACCCCGCACGCCGCGGCGACGTCGTCCATCGAGGTGGCGGCGAAGCCCAGGCGGGCGAACGCCTGCGCCGCGCCCCGCAGGATCGACGCCTGGCGCTCGGAGCGGGTCAGCAAAGCCACGATGGCCAGTGTAAACGCCGTCTCGTATACAGTTGCCGGTAACACCTGGGATAGGGAGGGCCGCGTGACGACCGCGCAGGTCGAGTTCACCCATGCCGAGCTGCTCGCCGGCCACGCCATCGCCGAGCCGCTCGTCGCCGGCGGCGTCCGGTGCCACGGCGGCTTCGACGAGGACGGGCGCTACGTGTCGCCCCGCACGCTCCACCGGGTCCCGGCCATCGCGGCCTGGCAGCAGCGCCACCGCGAGCTGTTCGGCACCGAGATCATGGACATCCCGCTCGACACCTGGCCTGCGCACTTCCCCAACGTGGCCCAGGCCCGGTTCCTGATCCGGTCCGGCGTGCCCGAGCCGCTGCTCGCCACCCTCACCCGCATCGGCACCGTCGAGGGCTTCGGCTCCGCCATCTGCGACCTCGCCCCGTCCAACCCCCAGCGCTGGTTCGACGAGGACATCACCGGCACCGCCATCGACCACCTCGGCCGCGGCCTGTTCGAGGCCCACGGCCGGGACGAGGCCGGCTACGAGGAGGAGGCGGGCCATCGCGACATGTGGTTCGCGGCCCGCGACATCGCCTTCGAGGGCGCCACCGCCAACATCGACGTCGACGCCATGCTCGCCCGCATGGGCTTCGGCGCCAACCGGGGCACGCCGCCCGAGCGCCGGCTGCCCGACGACGTCGACGTCAACCTCGAGTTCATGGTCGGCTTCATGGTCCGGCTGCTGCTGATCGAGATGCAGGCCTTCCACACCTTCGCCTGGGCCGAGTCGTGGCTGGCCGACCCCGACCTCGTGGCCGGCGACGGCGCGGCCGCCGAGCTCGTCGCCTACATCCGCGCGGACGAGACGCCCCACGTCGCCTACCTCGCCACCGCCCTGACCGAGATGCGCGACCGCACCTGGGTCGGCGAGGGCGGCCGCCGCCACGCCGGCACCGAGATGATCGGCACGCTGTGGGACGCGGCCCTCGACCAGTCGCTGGGCGCCGGCCGCCACGTCAACCGCAAGGCGATCCTCGGCGAGATCGAGCACTGGTGCGACCAGCGCCCCAACGGCGCCGACCTGCTCGCCGAGTTCCTCAACCTGGGCAGCCCCGAGGAGGTCGCCGCCCGATGAAGTTCGGCATCTTCTACGAGCACCAGCTGCCCCGCCCGTGGGACGAGGACAGCGAGCTGCAGCTGATCCAGGACGCGCTCGACCAGGTCGAGCTGGCCGACCGGCTGGGCTTCGACGTGGTGTGGGAGGTCGAGCACCACTTCCTCGAGGAGTACTCGCACTCCAGCGCCCCCGAGGTGTTCCTCGCCGCCTGCTCGCAGCGGACGCAGAACATCCGCCTCGGCCACGGGATCATCCAGACCGCCCCCGGCTACAACCACCCGGCCCGCACCGCCGAGCGCGTGGCCACGCTCGATCTCGTGTCCAGCGGCCGGGTCGAGTTCGGCTCGGGCGAGTCGTCGTCCGAGGCCGAGCTGGGCGGGTTCAACATCGACCCGGTCACCAAGCGCGAGGCCTGGCTGGAGGGCCTCGAGGTCGCGGTCCGGTGCATGACCGAGACGCCCTTCACCGGCATCGACGGCAAGTTCGTGTCGATGCCGCCCCGCAACGTCGTGCCCAAGCCGGTGCAGAAGCCGCACCCGCCGCTGTGGGTCGCCTGCTCCCGTCGCGACACGATCCTGCTGGCCGCCGAGAAGGGCATCGGCGCCCTCACCTTCGCCTTCATCGACCCCGAGGAGGCGCGTCCACTGGGTCCACGACTACGAGCAGACCATGGCCGAGACGTGCGTCCCGGTCGGCCAGGCCGTCAACCCCAACGTCGCCTGTGTCACCCAGATGATGTGCGCCGACGACGAGGAGGAGGCGCTGCTGCGGGGCCTCGAGGGCGGCAACTTCTTCGGCTACTCGCTCGGCCACTACTACATCTTCGGCGAGCACGAGCCGGGCAAGACCGACGTGTGGGCGGAGTTCGTCGAGAGACGCGCGGAGCGGGGCTACTCGCCCGAGGTCGCCGCCGCCCTGGCCACCGAGCGCCTCGGCGCCAAGATCGCCGCGGGCGACACGACCGGGCTGCGGGGCGCCACCGGCACGCCGGACCAGATCCGCGAGTACCTGCGGCGCTTCGAGGAGGCCGGCGTCGACCAGCTCATCTTCGTGATGCAGGCCGGCAAGAACCGCCACGAGCACATCTGCGAGTCGCTCGAGATGTTCGGCACCCAGGTCCTGCCCGAGTTCAAGGAGCGGGACGAGGCGATCGTGGCGGCCAAGGCCGAGCGCCTGGCCCCGGTGGTCGAGGCGGCGCTGGCCCGCAAGCCGCCGGCCGGCCCCGAGCTGCCGGACGGGTTCTCGTTCCCGGCCATGCCGGTCCGCATGATCGGCGACAACGCCGAGGGCAAGGCCTGGCTGCGCAAGATGGCCGAGGACCGGGCGATCGGCGAGCCGCTCCCCGAGCTGGGCTGAGGGACGGGCCGATGGCGGACGGCAACGGGCGGACCGACCTGGCGGGCCGGGTCGCGCTCGGTGACCGGGGGCGGATCCGGGATCGGCGAGGCCGTCGCCCGGCGGCTGGCGGCGGAGGGCTGCCGCGTCGTCGTGGCCGACATCGTCGGCGAGGCGGCCGAGCGGGTGGCCGGAGAGATCGGCGGCCGGCCGGTCCGGCTGGACGTGGGCGACCCCGCGGGCTGGGCCGAGACCACCGAGGCCGTCGTGGCGGCCGAGGGCGGGATCGACATCGCCCACCTCAACGCCGGCGTGACGACCCGGGAGGGCGACATCGTCGCCCTCACCGACGCGCAGTACCACCGGATCATGGGCGCCAACGTCGACGGCGTCGTGTTCGGCACCCGGGCGGTGGCGGGCGCCATGGTCGCCGCCGGGCGGGGCGGCGCCATCGTGGCGACGGCATCGCTGGCCGGGATCATCGCGCTTCGCCCCCGACCCGATCTACACGCTGACCAAGCACGCGGTCGTCGGGTTCGTGCGCTCGGTCGCGCCGTCGCTGCAGGCCCGGGGCATCACGGTCAACTGCATCTGCCCCGGCGTCGTGGACACGCCGCTCGTGGGGATGGCGCGGGACCTGCTGGCCGAGCGGGGCATCGACGTGATCCCGCCGGCCGACATCGCCGACGCCGTCGTCACGGTCGTGACCACCGGCCGCACCGGCGAGGCGTGGACCTGCATCAGCGGCAAGCCGCCGGCGGTCTTCGCCTTCGCCGTCCCCGAGCTGCGATCTGTCCCGGGGAGTGGTCGCTAGAGCGACCACTTCGAGGGACAAAACGCGGAAGGCTCAGCGGCCAGGGGCCGGGACGCTGCCCTCCTCGGCGTAGAGGCGCAGCAGCTCGGGGGCGAGCCACTCGGCCACCTCCGTGCTGGTGTCCTCGCTGAAGTGGACGCCGTCGGGGCGCAGGCGGTTGTCGTCGTCGCGCCCGTCCAGCCAGCCGGCCAGGTCGAGGACCGCGACCCGATCGTGCTGCTCGGCGACCTGCTCGACCAGCTCGCGGTAGCGGGCCATGCGGTCGGGGTCGGAGTCGGGGTCGTCGCGCCGCGGCGAGCGGCCGTGGTCGCGCCCGATCTCGATGTCCGGGCTCGCCACCAGCACCACCACGCCGACGTGGTCGAGCAGGTCGGTGACGGCGTGGTCGAGGCTGTCCCGCATGGCGCGGTCGATCTCGCGGTCCTCGCCGAGGATCAGGTAGTCGCCGCCCTCCTCGACCTGCTGGGGGCGCACGTCCCACGGGCCGAACTGCACCACCGCGATGTCGATGCGGTTCTGCTGGGTGTCGTCGATCCAGCGCTCGAGCCAGCCGCCGCACTGGCGCGGGGACGGCAGCTCCTCGCCGCCGACCTGGCGCTGGCCCTGGAGCAGCCCGCAGCCCAGCTCGCCCTTGCTCGGCGCCGGGGCCAGGAGGTCGAGGTGCCGGGTCGACCAGTCCGTGACGCCCCGGCCGGTCATCACCGCGCTGGAGTCGCCGAAGAACGCCACCCGGGGCGCGGTCGAGGCGGCGATGCGCTGCTCGAGATCGCCCTGGGCGGCCAGCGCCGCCGCCTCCTCGGGCGTCGCGTCGGCCAGCGCCGCCACCTCCTCGGGCGTCGCGTCCGCCAGCGCCGCCAGCCGGTCCTCCGACAGCGGGTTGTCGTCCCCGGACGGCGCCGCGCCCATCTCCGCCAGCTGGTCGGCGGCGGCCTCGTAGTCGGGCGCAGGCGGCGGGGGCGGGCGCAGGTGGGTGACGCCCACGATGCCGACGGCGCTGGCGACGATCGCGGTGCCCGCCAGCACGGGGGCAATGCGGGGCTCGGGCCATCCGCCCCGGCGTATCGGCCGTTCCAGCAGCCGGTACGACGCCGTGGCCACCGCCAGCGTGAGCGCCAGGTCGACCACCAGGCGACCCGGCCAGTCGAGGCCCGTCTCCTGCTGGAGCACGACCATGATCGGCCAGTGGATCAGGTAGGCGCCGTAGGAGACGACGCCGATCGCCACCAGCGGGCGCCACCCGAGCGCCCGGCGGATCGGGCCCCCGGGCTGGAGGGCGGCCAGGATGACCAGGGCGGTGAGGCCCACGTGCACCACGAGCCCGCCCCGGTAGAGGATCTCGTCGGTGCGGGCGGCCGTGTGCCAGATCCACACCAGCGCCACCAGCGCGGCGGCGCCCGCGACCTGCACGGCCCGGTCGACCAGCCGGCGACCGCCGTCCGGCCCGGTCACCCCGGCCGCCCAGCGGGACCGGTCCCACCACAGGGCGAGCAGGCAGCCGACGCCCAGCTCGGCGACGCGGGTGTCGGTGCCGAAGTAGGCCCGGTCGACCCCGGTGCCCGCCGCCACCAGGTGCGCCGACCACAGGGTCGACGCCACCACCACCGCGGCCACGCCGACGGCCAGCACCGCCCGCGAGTTGCGCCCGACCCACAGCCCGAGCGCCAGGGCGAGCGGGAACACCAGGTAGAACTGCTCCTCGATCGCGAGCGACCAGAAGTGGGTGAACATCGACGGGCTGGCGAAGATCGCCCCGTACGACTCGCCGGACAGGATGAGCCGCCAGTTCTCGGCGTAGAGCAGCGCGGCGATGGCGTCGCCCCGCAGCCGGATCTGCTGGCTCGCCAGCCCCACGGTCACCGTGAGGGCGACGATGGCCGCGATCGTCACCAGCGAGGCGGGCAGCAGCCGCCGGGCCCGGCGGGCGTAGAACCGGGTGATCGGCACCCGGCCGTCCCGGCGGTGGTCGCCCAGCGTGATCGTCGTGATGAGGAACCCGGACAGCGTGAAGAACGCCGACACACCGAGAAACGCCCCCTGGGTGCCGGGCACCTGGGCGTGGAAGACCACGATGGCCAGCAGCGCGACCACGCGCAGCCCGTCGATCGCCGGCTGGTAGCCGAGGCTGCGGGCCGCCGCGGCGACCGGCTGTTCCGCCGGTCCGTCGTCCTCGGCCGGGGCCGGGCGGGTGGGGGTCTCAGTCGCCACGGCCCGCGTTCCCGCTCCGTGTCCCGATCCCGTCTGCCTCCACAGGTACTTTCCCCTGTTGCTCGGGGGCTAGGTCGTGACCGGCGCCCCAGCCTCGCTCTCGTTGGTGCCCTCGGGCGCCTCGGCGGCTCCCTCCGGTGCGACCGCGCGAACATACTCTGCGAAGCCGATGTCATCTTCCTCGACCGTCAGCGACCGGAGCTGGCGGCGGATCGTGACCCTCGCCCGCAGCATCGCCTCGTCGGGCACGTTCTCTATGGAGGCCAGGAACTGGCGGAGGTCGCCCAGCGTCATCCTCCGGGTCGCCGCCTGGCCGGTGATCGTCCGTTTCACACCCACATCTTCCCTCAGCCGGGCCGGCGCGATGCACCGGTAAGCGGTCACGGTCGCCGGGTGCGCGGCGGTGATGGCGACGCTGGCGCTGTGGATGGTCGTCGCCGACCCGCCGGAGCGCGCCCCCACGCGTGAGGAATCGGCGTGAGGGCAGACTGCGGCCCATGGCCACCTTCTCGGACGTGCAGTACGACATCTACCTGCGGGGCACGGCCGGGGAGCGGCCGCCCTTCACCACCGACCTGAGCCGGCTGGAGGACGCCGCCCGGGAGGCGCTGGCGCCGGAGGCGTTCGGCTACGTGGCCGGCAGCGCCGGCAGCGGGGCGACCGCCCGGGCCAACCGCCGTGCGTTCGACCGGCTGCGGATCGTGCCCCGGCTGCTGCGGGACGTGAGCCAGCACGACCTGTCGACCACGCTGCTCGGCCAGGAGATGCCGGCCCCGGTGCTGCTCGCCCCGATCGGCGTGCAGTCGATCGTCCACCCCGAGGGCGAGCTGGCCTCGGCCCGGGCCGCGGCGGCGGTCGGGCTGGTGTTCATCCACTCGACCGCGGCGTCGTACTCGATCGAGGACGTGGCCGCCGCGTCGGGCGCCGGGCCCCGCTGGTACCAGCTGTACTGGCCGACCGACCGGGACGTGGCCGCCTCGCTGGTCGGGCGGGCGGGCGCCGCCGGCTTCGGGGCGCTGGTCGTCACGCTCGACACGTTCATGCTCGGCTGGCGGCCGACCGACCTCGACGCCGCCTACCTGCCCTTCCTCCAGGGGACCGGCATCGCCAACTACCTCAGCGACCCGGCGTTCTCGGCCCCGCTCGCCCCCGACGCCAGCCTGGCCGACAAGGTGTTCCGTTGGGCCGGCATGTTCGGCAACCCGACGCTGACCTGGGACGACCTGGCGTGGCTGCGGGAGCAGACGTCGCTGCCGATCGTCCTCAAGGGCGTGCTGCACCCCGACGACGCCCGGGCCGCGGTCGACGCCGGGGTCGACGGCATCGTCGTGTCCAACCACGGGGGCCGCCAGGTCGACGGGGCGATCGCGGCGCTCGACGCCCTGCCGGCCGTGGTCGAGGCGGTGGCGGGGCGCCTGGCGGTGCTGGTCGACTCGGGCGTCCGCAGCGGCGCCGACGTCCTCAAGGCGATCGCCCTCGGCGCCCAGGCGGTGCTGTACGGGCGGCCGTACGTGTACGGCCTGGGCCTCGGCGGCCAGGCGGGGGTCGAGCACGTGCTGCGGTGCCTGTTGGGCGAGGCCGACGTGACGCTGGCGCTGACCGGCCACCGCAGCCTCGCCGACCTGGGGCCGGAGGTGCTCGTCCCCGCCCCCGACTGACAAGATCGGGGGATGGGCACCAACCAGCGGGCACAGATCACGATGACGCCGGACGAGATCGCGGCGTTCGTCGAGCGCAGCCGGACCGCCACGATGGCGACCAACGGCCCCGGGGGCATGCCCCACGTCGTGGCCATGTGGTACGGGGTGATCGACGGCGACATCTGGTTCGAGACCAAGACCAAGTCGCAGAAGGCCCAGAACCTGCGGCGCGACGACCGCCTCGTGTGCCTGATCGAGGACGGGCTCACCTACGACACGCTGCGGGGCGTGTCGCTGGAGGGCCGGGGCGAGATCGTCGAGGACCCCGAGGCCCTGTGGCGGGTCGGGGTCAACGTCTGGGAGCGCTACACCGGGCCGTACACCGAGGAGGCCCGGCCGCTGGTCGAGTTCATGCTGCACCGGCGCATCGCGGTGCGGCTGCGCGTCGAGCGCACCCGGTCGTGGGACCACCGCAAGCTCGGCATGGAGCCGATGCCGCTGGGAGGCACGACCGCCCCGGGCTGATCCCCCATGTCTGGGGATACCGCAACGGGGGTACTGCGGCGTCACCCGAGATGGTCTGGGGAAAGGAAGCCCGATGATCCTCGCGATCGAACCCATGAACGCGACGCTGCAGATGATCTTCTTCGGCGCCGCGGTGATCCTCTTCGTGCTCGCCTCGATCGGCTACTCGCGCGGCAAGGTGTCGTTCCTGGGCGCCGGCCTGGCCGCCTTCGCCTTCGTGTTCTTCTGGAACGCGCTGGCCGCCACCTGAGTCCCGGTCCTCAGTTGGCCAAATGGTCGACGAGGAGGGAGTTGACGGCGTCGGGCGCTTCGAGTTGCAACCAGTGCCCGGCGCCGTCGACGCGTTCGTAGCGCCACGGCCCGGTGACGAAGCGGGACGAGCCGGTCATGTTCTCCTCGGTGAGGAACCGGTCGCCGCTCGACCAGATGCCGAGCGTGGGCGCCGCCACCGGCGGCAGCTCGGGGCGGGGCTCGACCAGCGACGAGGGCGGGACGTTGGCCCGGTAGAGGTTGAGGCTGGCGGTGAGCGCACCGGGCCGGGACAGGTCCACGATCGTGCCGTCGGGGTCGGGGTGGGCGAAGAAGTCCCGGTAGTTGTGCCAGTCGTCGGCCGACAGCCACTGCTCGGCCACACCGTCGAACTGGAACAGCAGGATGTACCAGGACTTCTCCCGCTGGGCGAAGCCGGCCGACGCGAAGCTGGCGAGGTGCCCGACCGACAGCGCCGCCAGCCGGTCGACCCGGTCGGGCACGAGCGTGGCGACCAGCCAGGCGAGCGCCGCGCCCCAGTCGTGGCCGACCAGGTGCGTATGTTCGACGCCCAGGTGATCGAGCACCGCGAGCACGTCGCCGAGGATGCCGGGCATGGCGTAGGCGCCGACGTCGCCGGGCCGGGTCGACTCGCCGAAGCCCCGGAGGTCCGGGGCGATGGTCCGCAGCCCGGCGGCGGTCAGGGCCGGCACCTGGTGGCGCCAGAGCCGGTGCGAGTCGGGCCAGCCGTGGAGCAGCAGCACGGGCGGCCCGTCCTCGGGGCCCTCGACCGCCACCTCGATCTCGACCTCGCCGCTGGTCACGCGCATGGGGATCGCCCTTCCTCGTCAGCCGGCGACGATAGCGACCAGCTCCTCGCGGTCGGGGCCGGGCGCCGGCCCGGGGTCGCGGAGGCGGGCGGCCCGCTCGGCCACCCCCGGCTCGTCCCACACCTCGTCGACGCGGGCGAGCACCAGCCGGACCGCGCAGTAGGCCCGCAGCAGCAGCGGGTCCTGCATGGCGCCGATGCGCAGCGCCTCGATGCGGTGCCAGCCCGGGTCGTCGGTCTCGTAGGCGAGGCCCACGATCGTCGGCGTCGATCTCGGCCAGCCGGTGGCGGTCGAACGCGAGGGTGTCGCGGACGTAGGCCGCGACCGTCTCGCTGGTGGCGGCGTCGAAGGCCCGGGCCGAGCGCGACGGGGTCGCCGCCCGGCGGCGTCGCCCGCAGCACGTCGCGCAGGGCGACCGCGTGCATCACGCCGATCGACGCGCCCCGGCCCACCGACGGGTTGGTGGCGGCCCAGGCGTCGGCGATGGCCACGATGCCGGTCGCGCACGGGGCGCCGTCGTGCCAGTCGTGGCGCTGGCGGTCCTCGATCTTGGCGATCACGTCGACGTCGGAGATCGGCTCGCCGTCGAGCCAGTGGGCGAAGAGCGGATAATGCTTGACGACCCGCGTCCAGGTGTCCTCGTCGCGCAGGGCGCGCAGCGCCCGGTCGCCGCCGCTGGCGACGATCCCGACGCCCCAGGTGCCGTTGTCGGAGGGCAGCGCCAGGATCGACACCGAGCCGTACGGCTGCAGCGGCGGCCCGAACGCGGGCGGCACCGAGCCGTCGGCCGACCGGAAGTGGCGGCAGTAGTAGACGAAGCCCGAGTCGGCCACGTGCTCCACGCCGGGGGGCGCGCCGATCCCGGCCAGCCACCGGGGCCGGGGCGAGCGGCGGCCGCCGGCGTCGACGACGAGGTCGGCGGTCAGGCGCCGGCCGTCCTCGGTGACCACGCCGGTCACGTGGGGGCGGCCGGGGACGGGTTGGCGGCCGTCGTCGGCCGTGAGGCCGCGGACGCCGGTGCCGCGCTCGACGACGAGGCCGGGGGTGGCGGCGGCCACCGACGCCATGACGGCCTCGGTGACCGGCCGGCGGGCGGTGAGCACCTCGAACCGCTCGTCGCCGGGCCACGGGCCGCCGGAGAGGGCGGCCGGGGCGTCGGCGACCGCGTTGAGGCGCAGCGCGCCGGCGGCGTCCATGGCCGCCGCCACCTCGGGGAGCTCGGCCTCGATCGTCTGGCGCCAGCGGGCGAGGAACGAGTGGAGCATGTGGAACTGGTTGACGCCGCGCCGCTCCCAGGCGTGCCAGGAGGCGGCGGGCGGGGCCGGGGGCGGGGCGGGGTCCCGCTCCAGCACCCGCACCCGGCGCCCGTCGCGGGCGAGCAGCATCCCGGCGCTCAACCCGCTCACCCCGCCCCCGATCACGATCACGTCGGCGTGCACGTCGGCCTGATCTCGCTGCGTCATCTCCGGTCCGCCTCCTTGGTTGGATTATACATACAGACAGTATGTATGTTAAGCATGAGTCGTCTCCTGTCAAGGGTGAGGTGACAATCTGCGATGGTGAGGCGCACGGCCGACGAGGCGGAACGGACTCGGGAGGCGATCGTCCACGCGGCGCGTGAACTGTTCGCTAACCGGGGGTTCGCGGCGACGCCGACCGAGGACGTCGTGGCGGCGGCGGGGGTGACCCGGGGCGCGCTGTACCACCACTTCGCCGACAAGGCCGCGCTGTTCCGCGAGGTGTTCGTGCAGCTCTCGGCCGAGCTGGACGCGTCGGTGAACGCCGCCGCCCGGACCGCCGGGACGGTGCCCGATGCCTTCGCCGCCGGGTGCGCGGCGGTGCTCGACTTCATGGTGCGGCCCGACTACCACCAGATAGCGGTGGTCGACGCCCCGTCGGTGCTCGGGTCCGTGGCGTGGCACGACGTCGACGCCGGCATCGGCCTGGCGACGATGAGCGCCGGCCTCCGGGCCCTGGAGGCGGCGGGGGCGCTCCGGGTCCCGTACACCGATGCCCTGGCGGTGGCGGTCTACGGCGCCCTCACGGAGGCGGGCATCGTCCTGTCCCGCAACGGACCGGGCTCCCCGTCCCGGGACGAGCTGCTGGCCGCGATCCTGGGCCTCGTGCTGCCGGCTGCCCGAGGGCCCCGGTGACACGTTGTGGCGCTTCCTCGCTCCCGATCGCGTTTTGTACGCGGGATCGGTCGCTATAGCGACCGATCCCGCGTAGAAAAGCGCTCAGCGGGACGTGTGTTGCGCCTCGCCCGGTCGCCGCTAGCGGTAGCCGGCGGGGTTGTCGCGCTGCCACCGCCAGTGGTCTTCGGCCATCTGGTCGAGGGTGAGCTCGGCCCGCCAGCCCAGGCGCTCCTCCGCCAGGCTCGGGTCGCACCACGTCGCGGCGATGTCGCCCGGGCGGCGGTCGACCACCTTGTACGGGATGTCCTCGCCGACCGCCTTGCTGGCCGCGGCGATGACCTCCAGCACCGTGCTGCCGGTGCCGGTGCCCAGGTTGACCGCCAGCATGCCCACGATCCCGTCGACCGCCCGCAGGGCCGCCAGGTGGCCCCGCGGCCAGGTCGACCACGTGGATGTAGTCGCGGATCCCCGTGCCGTCCCTCGTCGGGTAGTCGTCGCCGAAGACCCGGACGTACGGGTGGCGGCCCGTCGCCACCTGCATGACGTACGGCATCAGGTTGTTGGGGATGCCCTCGGGGTCCTCGCCCATGCGGCCGCTGGGGTGGGCGCCGACCGGGTTGAAGTAGCGCAGCGCCAGCATCTGCCAGCGGTCGTCGCTGGCGGCGACGTCGGTCAGGACGTCCTCGACCATGAGCTTCGTGCGGCCGTACGGGTTGGTCACCTGCCGCGTCGCCTGCTCGTCCACCGGGATGCGCTCCGGGTCGCCGTACACGGTGCACGACGACGAGAACACCAGGCGCCGGACCCCCGCCGCGTCCATCGCCCGCAGCAGCGACACGCTGCCCGCCACGTTGACCGAGAAGTAGCGCAGCGGCTGGGCCACCGACTCGCCGACCGCCTTGAATCCGGCGAAGTGGACGACCGCCTCGACATCCTCGCCCCGCAGGACGTCGGTCATGGCGTCCTCGTCCCGGATGTCCAGGCGGTGCCAGTACAGCGTGCCGGCGCCCTCGAGCCCGTCGGTCACCTCGACCACCCGGTCGATCGCCACCGGGCTGGCGTTGGAGAAGTCGTCGACGACGACCACGTCCCAGCCGGCCGCCAGCAGCTCGACCGCCGTGTGGCTGCCGATGTAGCCGGCGCCGCCGGTGAGGAGGACCCTTCCGTTCGTCACCCCGGCAGCGTGGCACATCGGCGGCCGCGTGCCCGACTCGGCTAGGCAGTCCCGTGTGACCTCGGACGATCGCTACGCCGCCTTTCCCCACCTCGTGTTCGATCGGCCCGCCGCCGGGGTGCTGCGGATCACGCTCGACGGGCCGGGGCTCAATGCCGTCGACGCCGACCGGCACCGCGAGCTGGCCGACGTGTGGCTGGCCGTCGATCGCGATCCCGACACCCGGGTCGCACTGTTGCGGGGGGCCGGGCGGGCGTTCTCGGCCGGCGGCAGCTTCGACCTGCTCGACGCGATGCTCGGCGACCCCGCCGTGCGGCTGCGGGTGCTGCGCGAGGCCCGGGACCTCGTGTTCAACGTGATCAACTGCTCCAAGCCCGTCGTGTCGGCCATCCACGGGCCGGCGGTCGGGGCCGGGCTGGTGGCGGCGCTCCTGGCCGACGTCTCGGTCGCCGGGCGCACCGCCCGGATCATCGACGGGCACACCCGGCTCGGCGTCGCCGCCGGCGACCACGCCGCCATCTGCTGGCCGCTGCTGTGCGGCATGGCCAAGGCCAAGTACTACCTGCTCACCTGCGACCCGCTGACCGGCGAGGAGGCCGAGCGCATCGGGCTCGTGTCCCTGTGCGTCGACGACGACGCCGTGGGGGAGCGGGCGCTGGAGGTGGCGGTCGCGCTCAGCCGCGGCGCCCAGTCGGCCATCCGCTGGACCAAGCACACGCTCAACCACTGGTACCGGTCGCAGTCGGCCGTCTTCGACGCCTCGCTGGCGTACGAGTTCCTCGGGTTCGGCGGGCCCGACGCCCGGGAGGGCCTGGCCTCCCACACCGAGCGTCGCGACCCCGACTTCACCGGCCCGACCTCGGAGTGACCGGGGCGGCCCCGCCGCGTGCCATCGTGGGCGGATGTCCGTGTGCTGGGGAGCGCTTCAGGGAGCCATCACGATCGACCAGTTCGAGCCGGCGTCGTGGCTGGTGGTGGCGACCGGGCTGGCCGCGCTCTTGGCGGTCGCCGTCGACGCCCTGTGGCGCTGGTCGCGCAACGTCGTCACGATCGTCCACGAGGGCGGCCACGCGGTCGCCGCGCTGCTCACCGGGCGGCGGCTGACCGGCATCCGGCTCCACTCCGACACCTCGGGCCTCACCCTGTCGGTCGGGCGGCCCCGGGGGCCGGGGATGGTGTTCACCGCCGCCGCCGGTTACGTCAGCCCGCCGCTCGTCGGCCTCCTCGGGGTGGCGCTGCTCGCCGCCGACCAGGTCACCGTCCTGCTGTGGGCCGCCGTCGCGGTGATGGCCGGCATGCTGCTGATGGTCCGCAACCTGTACGGGGCGCTCGTGCTGGTCGTGGTGGGCGGGGCCTTCGTCGCGATCTCGCTCTACGCGTCGCCCGACGTGCAGGCGGCGTTCGGCTACGGGATGACCTGGTTCCTGCTGCTCGGCGGCGTGCGCCCGGTGGTCGAGCTGTGGCGCCAGCGCCGCGACCCCGCGGGCCGGGGTTCGGACGCGGCCCAGCTCGCCGGGCTGACCCACATCCCGACCACGCTGTGGACCGCGTTCTTCGGCCTGGTCGCGCTCGGCGCGCTCGCCGGCGGCGCGTACCTGCTGCTGACCTGACGGATCCGGACAGATCCGGGCTCGATCGGCACGGTTCGGCGCGCCCCGAAGGGTGCCCGGCGTACGGTGCCGCGGTGGACGCTCCCCATCTCGCCGCCGTCGGCACCGCCCTGGGTTCGCCCGCCCGGGCCGGGATCGTCGGCGCGCTGATGGGCGGCACCGCCCACACCGCCCGGGAGCTGGCCGA
Organism: uncultured Acidimicrobiales bacterium; assembly: GCA_963830865.1. Lineage (GTDB taxonomy): Bacteria > Actinomycetota > Acidimicrobiia > Acidimicrobiales > VFJN01 > ZC4RG19. The sequence goes on from CAWHNU010000011.1 coordinate 827,121, forward strand.
CCACGTCCAGGTCAGCCCGCCGACCGCCAGCGAGCACCTCGGCCGGCTCCTCGACGCCGGCGTCGTGGTGGTCGAGGCCCAGGGCCGCCACCGCTACTACCGCCTCGCCGGGCCCGAGGTCGCCCACGCGATCGAGGCCCTGCTCGTGGCGGTGCCACCCCCGCCGGCCCGGCCCCGGGTGCCGGCGGGCCTGGCGTTCGCCCGCTCGTGCTACGACCACCTGGCCGGCGAGCTGGGCGTCCGGCTGTGCGACCGCCTGGTCGCCGGCACCGGCGACGACGTCGACCTCACGCCGGAGGGCCGGGACATGCTCGCCGGCTGGGGCGTCGACCTGCCCCGCCCGGGCGCGGCCACCAACGGCCGCCGGCCCGCGCTGCGCACCTGCCTCGACTGGAGCCAGCGCCGCCACCACCTCGGCGGCGCCGTCGGGGCCGGCCTGCTCACCACCTTCCTCGACCGGGGATGGCTGCGGCGCCATCCCGCCCGCCGGCGCGAGCTGCGGCTCACCGCGGCCGGTCGCACCGCCCTCGCCGCCCACCTCGGATAGGAGACCGACGTGTCCGACCTCCGCGACCGGTTCCGCGACCTGCACGCCGCCGGCACCTTCGTCATGCCCAACCCCTGGGACATCGGCACGGCCCGCCGGCTCGCCAAGCTCGGCTTCCCGGCCCTGGCCACGACCAGCGCCGGCCACGCCGCCTCGCTCGGCAAGCGCGACCGCGAGGTCACCCGCGACGAGCTGCTGGCCCACGTGGCCACCCTGGCCGCCGCCGTCGACCTGCCGTTCAACGTGGACGCCGAGCGCTGCTTCGCCGACACGCCCGAGGGCGTGGCCGAGACCGTTCACCTGCTCGCCGAGGCCGGCGCGGCCGGCCTGTCGATCGAGGACTACGACCCGGCGACCGGGGCCCTCGACGACCGCGAGGCCGCCGCCGAGCGGGTGCGGGCCGCGGCCGAAGCCGCCCACGCGCACGGGATGACCCTGACCGCCCGGGCCGAGGGGATCCTCATGGGCCTGGGCGACCTCGACGACGCGATCGGCCGCCTCCAGGCCTACCGCGACGTGGGGGCGGACGTCGTCTACGCGCCGCTGCTCAGCGACCTCGGCGACATCGCCCGGGTCGTGGGCGAGGTCGGGCTGCCCGTCAACGTGCTCGTCCTCCCGGGCGGGCCGACCGTGGCCCAGCTCGCCGAGGTCGGGGTCCGGCGGATCTCGACCGGCAGCCTGCTCGCCACCGTCGCCGACCAGGCGCTGACCAAGGCGGCGACCGAGCTGCGGGATTCGGGGACCATCACGCTGCCCGGCTGAGAACTGGACATCAGATGTCCGGGTTCGGGTGCGACACTGCGGGTCGTGCGCGCAGACCGGTTGGTGGCGACCCTCCTGATCCTCCAGTCCCGCGGCCGGGTGACCGCGGCCGAGCTGGCCGAAGAGCTGGAGATCTCCGAGCGCACGGCCCGGCGCGACCTCGAGGCGCTGGCCATGGCCGGCATCCCGGTCTACTCGCAGGCCGGGCGCAACGGCGGCTGGTCGCTGATCGGCGGCGCCCGCACCGACCTCAGCGGGCTGACCGAGGCCGAGGCCCGCACGCTGTTCCTGGTCGCCGGGCCACAGGCGGCGGCCACGCCCGATGCCAAGACCGCCCTGCGCAAGCTGGTCCAGGCGCTGCCCGAGACGTTCCGGGCCGATGCCGAGGCGGCCGCCTCGGCCGTGATGCTCGATCCCGCCCGGTGGGGGATGACGCCCCCGCCGCCGCCCCGGTTCCTCGACGACCTCCAGAGGGCGGTCGTGGCCGGCGTCCAGGTCGAGCTCGGCTACGCCGACCGGGAGCGCAACCAGACCGAGCGCACCGTCCACCCCCTCGGCCTCGTGGCCAAGACCTCCGTCTGGTACCTGATCGCCGACACCGCCGCCGGCCTGCGCACCTTCCGGGTCAACCGGGTGCGGTCGGTGACGGTGACCGACCGCCCGGTCGTCCGCCCCGAGGGCTTCGATCTGGCCGAGACGTGGGAGCGCGTCGTGGCGACGATGGACGAGCGCCGGGCCGCGTTCCGGGCCACCGCCCTCGTGGATCCCAACGCAGTCGGCTGGCTGCGGGGCCAGCTCGGCGGGCGCCTCACGGTCAAGGAGCCGGCCGAGGACGGCCGGATCCTGGTCGAGATCGGCGCCCAGCGCGCCGAGGCCATCAGCTGGGAGATCGCCGGCTACGGCGACCGGATCGAGATCCTCGACCCGCCCGAGCTCCGGGAGACGCTGGCCCGCATCGGCGCCGAGCTGGTCGCGAGGTACAGCTGACGCGAAATCACATCGGAACTGGCCATATGGTGACCAGTTCTCGGGCGCACCATCGGGGCATGACGTACAGCGACGCAGCACCGATCATCGAGGCCCGGGGTCTCGCCAAGCGCTTCGGCTCGGTCGACGCCCTCGCCGGGCTCGACCTCGTGGCCGAGAGCGGCCGGGTCGTCGCCGTCCTGGGCCCCAACGGCGCCGGGAAGACGACGTTCGTCCGGTCGCTCGCCACCCTCGTCCGGCCCGACCAGGGAACACTCCGGGTGGCCGGCATCGACGCCCTCCGCCACCCCGACCAGGTGCGCCGGGTGATCGGCCTGGCCGGCCAGTTCGCCGCGGTCGAGGAGGCGATGACCGGCCGCGAGAACCTGCGCATGGTCGCCCGGCTGTTCGGCCACGGGCGGCGCCAGGCGGCCGACAACGCCGCCATCGTCCTCGACCAGCTGGGGCTCACCGCCGCCGCCGACCGGCTGGTCCGCACCTATTCGGGCGGCATGCGCCGCCGCCTCGACCTGGGCGCCAGCCTGGTCGGCGCGCCCCGGGTGCTCCTGCTCGACGAGCCGACCACCGGCCTCGACCCGCGCAGCCGCAACGAGCTGTGGGAGGCCATCCGGGCCCTGGTGGCCGCCGGCACCGACGTGCTGCTCACCACGCAGTACCTGGACGAGGCCGACCAGCTCGCGCACCGGGTCGTGATCGTCGACCACGGCCGGGTGATCGCCGACGGCAGCCCCGGCGAGCTCAAGTCGCGGGCCGGGCGGGACGTCGTCGAGGTGCGGGCCACCCGCGTCGACGACCTCGGTGCGCTCGCCGAGACGCTGAGCCGCCTCGGCGTCGAGGAGCCCCGCGTCGACGCCGCCACCAAGCGGGTCACCGTGCCCGTCGACGGCGGCCGGTCCGCGATCGCCGAGGCGGTGCGGGCGCTGGAGGTGCTGGGCGTCGATGTCGACGACGTCGGCCTGCGCCGCCCCACGCTCGACGAGGTGTTCCTGACCCTGACCGGGGCGCCGGCCGATGACGACGCCGACGTCGCCGCCTGACCACCGACCGATCACGAGGACCGAGGACCCACGATGACCGCTCTCACGCTCGCCCCGGCCACCCCCACCCGGGTGCTGCCGTCCGCCCCGACCCGCACGGCGGGCCCCATCGCCACCGCCCTCGCCGTGGCCGGGCGCACCGCCCGCCGGTTCGTCCGGACCCCCCAGCTGCTCGTCGTGTCGACGGTGAGCGGCGCCATGTTCCTGCTCATCTTCCGCTACGTGTTCGGCGGGGCCATCGACACGGGGTCGATCCCGTACGTCGACTTCCTCGTGCCCGGCTATGTCGTCACCAGCGTCCTGTTCACCGGCAGCAACGCCGCGTCCGGCGTGGCCGAGGACCTGGAGCGGGGGATCACCGACCGGCTCCGGTCGCTGCCCGTGTCCCGATCAGCGCTGCTCGGCGGCCGGGTGGCGGCCGAGTCGGTGCTGCTGGCCTTCGGGCTGGCGGTGACGACCGCCATCGGCTTCGCCGTCGGGTTCCGCATCCACGGCACGCCGGCCGAGGCGCTGGCCGCCTTCGCCCTGTGCGTCACGTTCGGCTTCGCCTTCATGTGGGTGTTCGCCTGGCTCGGCCTGGTGGCCGGGAACGCCCAGGCCGCCCAGGGCCTGTCGCTGATGATCTTCCCGGTGTCGTTCGTGTCGAGCGCGATGGTGCCGGTCGACTCGATGCCCGGCTGGCTGCAGGCGGTCGCCGAGCACCAGCCGATCACCGCCATGACCAACGCCGTGCGCTCGCTGGTGCTGGGCGACCCGGCGCTGGCGGGCATCGACGGCTCGACCGGCCACTGGGTGTTGCTGTCGCTGGCGTGGACCGCGGGCCTGGTGGCGGTGTTCGCCCCGCTGGCGGTCCGGCGCTACCGGCGCACCTGACATCGGCGGACGCCTGCGGAGGGCGCCGACGGCCTACCCCTGAAGGTTGCGGACCGTGATCGACTCCGGCTCCGACGGCCTACCCCCGAAGGCTGCGGCGCCCTCCGACCAGGCGCGTTCGAGGTCGGCGCCCGGGGGGAAGCGGTCGTCCAGCTCGAGCACGACCAGGCCGTGGGCCAGCGCCCACAGCGCCCGGGCCCGGTGCTCGTCGCCGCCGGTGACGGTGAGGAACGGCTCGCCGGCCCAGTCCTCCAGCCCCGGGGTGAGGTCGTTCCTGCGGAGCGGGCCGGCCGTGGCCAGGCGGTAGACGTTGCGGTGGGCGAGGGCATGGCGGCGGTAGGCGGCGAGCAGCGCCGCCACCGGGCCCCGGCGCCCGGGCCGGGCCAGCGCCGCCCGCAGGGCCTCGCCCATCTCGGCCAGCGCGGCCTCGATCAGCGCCAGCTCGATGGCCGCCTTGCCGGCGACGTGCTTGTAGAGCGAGGGCGCCCGGATGCCCAGCTGGTCGGCCACAGCCCGCATGGTCAGCGCAGCCTCGCCGTCGCGTTCGAGGATGGCGCGGGCCGCGGCGGTGGCCTCGGCCGCCCGGCCCCGGCCGTCGCTCACCCGGCGCCCGGCCCGGCGTCGGGTTCGACGGCGGTCAGCTCGAACGCCGGGTGGCGGGGGGCGATCGCCAGCAGCTCGGCGTCGGTCGAGTCGGCGGAGTGACCGTCGAAGAACACCCCGACCTCGGCCTTCCACCGGCGAGGTAGGCCCGCAGCACCGGGACGCTCTCGTCGCCGGCGAGCTCGCGGGCCTGCCACTCCTCGCGGCGCTTGCCGACCAGCGTGGCCAGGCGGCCGTCGCCGGCCCGGACGTTGCGGACCCACTGCCCGGTTCCCCGGGCCGACACGAGGTAGTGACGGCCGTCGTGCACCAGCAGGTTGACCGGGGTGCGGCGGGGTTCGCCGCTGGTGCGGCCCCGGACCTCCAGCACGCGGCTGCCCAGCAGGCTGACCCCATGGCGGGTCATGAAGGCCACGAAGCGGTTGAACACGTTGCGGGTCCACCAGCCGGGGGCCCGGTAGTGCGGCTTCGGCGCCGGGCCGGGGACGGCGTCGGGGACGGAGTCGGGGACGGGGGTTGCGGGCGGGTCGGTCGTCGGATCGGTCATGGGGGCTCCTTGCGGCTGAATGCTGTTAGCCATCATGCGGCTAATGTCGTTAGCCTGTCAAGGTCTGCGCACCCAGGACCAGATCGACGAGATGCTGGTCGGCAACCTCCGGGCCGGGCCTGATCAGCCGGCGCTGGGCGTCCTGGGCTGCAGGACCGCGTCCCGGGCGCACACGGTCGGGCCCTCGAACACGCCGATGCGCACGCCGCGGCCGTCCAGCCGGTCGCCCCGGGCCTTGTCGGCCTCGCTGACCGCGTCGGCGTCGTAGAAGCGGCGCAGCTTGAGGTCGGTCAGCCAGGCGCGTTCCGCCGGCGACAGGCCGTCGTAGCCGGCGATCATCTCCGCCAGCGGATTCTTCAGGCACTCGCCGACCGCGTCGGTCCAGCCGCCGGCGTCGTGGACCGCCACGGTGAGCAGGACGTCGTAGGGCTCGCCGCGGCGCCAGCGGTGCTCGTGGCCCCATTTGAGCCCGGACTCGCCGTCGTCGGTGGTCACGTCGACGCCCCGCTGGATCAGCGCGTAGATCAGGCCCGAGGTCGTGATGTGCCACGGCTCGCCCCGGCGCACGATCCGCACGGTGGCGCCGGGCGGCAGCCGGGCCGCCAGCTGGTCGGCGATCGGCTGGACCGTGGCCGCCTCCTGCTGGAAGCGGGCCTCGTTCCCGGCGGCCGGCCCCCACGACCAGCGCGGCCGCGGCCACGAGGGCGCCGGCGGCCAGCAGGGCGGCGCCGGCCCGCCGAACGGGGACGGCCCGGACCGAGGGCTCGACGAGCCGCCAGCCGGTCCAGGCGACCGTGAACCACACGAGCCCGCCGACCAGCCCCAGCCACAGCGTCACGTAGGACTCGACCGGCCGGACGAACTGGGCGGCGGCCGGGATCGACCCGACAACCAGCGTGAGCCCCAGCGTCGCCAGCGCCACCACGTCGGGCAGCCGGCGGCGCCGCCCGGCCCGGAGGCACAGCGCCAGGGCGGCGAGCGCGAGGACGACCGGCAGCGGCCCCGAGCCCTGGGTCTCGAGGAGCACGGTCGTCATGCGGTGGCCGACCCACGGCCCGTCGGGCCGGACGAACCGCCCGACGAGGCCGACCGAGTCGAGCAGGCCGAGGCGGACCGTCTCGTCGTCGCCGAACGAGCGGAGGATGCGGGCCGGGTTGTGCATGTCGACCGCGGCGTCGATCAGCGGGCCGACGCTGAGCAGGGCGGTCACCCCGAGCGCCCAGGCGGCGGCCCGGCGCCAGGGGCGCCAGGGTGCCCGGGGCAGGTCGGCCGTCGCCGGGTCGTCGGCCGGCAGCAGCCGGGGCCACCAGCGGCACCAGGCCCACAGCCACACGGCGACGAGCGCGGTCAGCGGCACGAACCCCAGGTGGCACTGCATGGCGAAGGTGGCGGGCACGGCGGCCCACACCAGCGACCGGGGCCGCCCGAGGGCGGCGTCGCACGCCAGCGCCAGCGCGGCCAGGAACGGCAGCAGCGGGACGTAGGGGTTCCAGAGGTCGGTCAGGACGTCGGGCCCGATGCCGTGGACCAGCAGCGCCACCAGCACGAGCGCAGCCAGCGCGAGCGCCGTCCGGCCCCGCCGCCACGCCAGAGCGACGATGGCCACGACGGAGGCGGCGTTGATCAGCGCCGCCGTCCAGCCGAGCGAGCGGGCGTCCTCGCCGCTGCAGGCGGAACAGCGGGGCGGCCAGCCAGTACAGCAGCGGGCCGGGATGGGCCCAGCCCTTCACCGTGTAGGCGCCGGTCAGCGGGGTGTCCGCGGTCCCCACCTGCGAGGTGCGGTAGGCCAGGCTGGCCCAGTCGCCCATCGGGAACCACGGCCGCCCGACCAGCGCCAGCAGCGCCACCAGCAGCGGGCTGAGCACCAGGGCGACCAGTCCGGCGAGCGCGAGGCGGGTCGGCAGGCCCACGGGCGCGGCCCCGGCGCCGTCGGCCTCGGGCGCCTTGGCGGGCTCGGCGGGCTGGGCGGGGTCGGCCGGGTCGGCGGCGGCAGCGTCGTCGACGGCTGTCATGCACCCCCCAGCTGCCCGGCGGCCGCCCATCGGCCCGCGCTGCGGGTCCGGCCCGCACTGGCCGGCGACGATATCAGGCCTGGTGAGGGCGGGTCGGTTCCGCGCCGGGCCGGCCGTCCCTCTACGGTGACACCACCATCAGTGTTCGGGGAGGGGACCCAAATGGAACCGACAGCCCACCTGCCCGCCGGCGGCCGGCCGTGAGCGGGGTGCAGCCCGAGCCGCTGCGGTTCGGCATCTTCCTGGCGCCGTTCCACCCGGTCGGCCAGAACCCGACGCTGGCGCTCGCCGCGGGACCTCGAGCTGCATCGTGCACCTCGACCGGCTGGGCTTCGACGAGGCGTGGATCGGCGAGCACCACTCGGCCGGGTTCGAGATCATCGCCTCGCCCGAGGTGTTCATCGCCACCGCCGCCGAGCGCACCCGCCACATCCGCCTCGGCACCGGCGTGTCGTCGCTGCCCTACCACCACCCGCTGATGCTGGCCGACCGCATGGTGCTGCTCGACCACCTCACCGGCGGCCGGACCATGTTCGGCGTGGGCCCGGGCGCGCTGCCGTCGGACGCCTACATGATGGGCATCGACGTCAGCCGCCAGCGGGACATGATGGAGGAGTCGCTGGAGGCGATCCTGCTGCTGCTGCGGTCGGACGAGCCGGTCACCTACGAGACCGACTGGTTCACGCTGCGCGACGCCCGCCTGCAGCTGCGGCCCTTCACCCACCCGCACTTCGAGGTGGCCGTGGCCGCCCAGGTGTCGCCGGCGGGGCCGCGGGCGGCCGGGCGGTTCGGGGCCAGCCTGCTGTCGATCGGCGCCACCAGCGTCGGCGGGTTCGACGCGCTCGGCTACCACTGGAACGTGGTCGAGGAGCGGGCGGCCCAGTTCGGCCAGCGCGCCGACCGGTCCGGGTGGCGGCTGGTCGGCCCGATGCACATCGCCGAGACCCAGCGAGCAGGCCGCGGCCGACGTGGCGTTCGGCCTCGGCGACTGGATCGACTACTTCCAGCGGGTGGCCGCCCTGCCGCTGGCGCCCGACACCGACAACCACCTCGACCTCGTCGAGGCGATGAACGCGTCGGGCTTCGCGGTGATCGGCACGCCCGACGACGCCGTGGCCCAGATCCGGCGGCTGGCCGAGCAGTCCAAGGGCTTCGGCGCCTTCCTGCTCATGGCCCACGACTGGGCCGACCGTCCCCAGACGCTCCGGTCCTACGAGCTGTTCTCCCGCTACGTGATGCCCGAGGTCAACGGCACCGCCGCGGGCCTCGTCGCCAGCCGGGACTGGGCCGCCGAGAACCGGCCCGAGTTCATCGGCGCGGCCGGGGCGGCGGTGATGTCCGCCATCCAGAGCCACGCCGAAGAGAAGGCCGACACCGCCGAGACCGCGGAGGCCTGAGCGCCGGTGGACTTCACGCCCGACGAGGACCACGAGGCCATCGCCGACGCCGTGCGCAAGGTGTGCGCCGGCTTCGGCGACGACTACTGGTCGCGCTGCGACGCCGAGCACGAGTTCCCCTGGGAGTTCTACCGGCGGATGGCCGAGGGCGGCTGGCTGGGCGTGGCGATCCCCGAGCGCTGGGGCGGCGGCGGGCGGGGGATCGCCGAGGCGGCGATCATCCTGCGGGAGGTGGCCCGGTCGGGCGCGGCGATGAACGGGTGCTCGGCGCTGCACCTGACGATCTTCGGGCTCAACCCCGTGGTCAAGTTCGGGAACGACCGGCTGCGGGACGCCTTCCTGCCCCGGGCCGCGGCCGGCGACCTGCACGTGGCGTTCGGGGTCACCGAGCCCGATGCCGGCACCGACACGTCCCGCATCACGACCCGGGCCGACCCGGACGGTAGGGGCGGCTGGGTGGTCACGGGCCGCAAGATCTGGACGTCCAAGGCGCTGGAGAGCGAGGTCGTGCTGCTGCTCGCCCGCACCGGGGGCCCCGGCCTCGGCGGCCTGTCGCTGTTCCTGGCCGACCTCGACCGCGACCACGTCGAGATCGCGCCGATCCCCAAGATGGGCCGCAACGCGGTGGCGTCGTGCGAGGTCGTCTACGACGGCCTGCCGGTCGAGGAGTGGCGGCTGGTGGGGGAGGAGGGCCAGGGCTGGAAGCTGCTGCTGCACGGCCTGAACCCCGAGCGCATCCTGCTGGCCTCGGAGGCGGTCGGCATCGGCGAGGCGGCCCTGCGCCGGGCGGTGGCCTACGCCGGAGAGCGCGAGGTCTTCGGCCGCCCCATCGGCGCCAACCAGGCGATCGCCCACCCGCTGGCCCAGGCCCACATCCAGCTGGCGGCGGCGTGGCAGGTGGCCCAGCACGCGGCCTGGCGCTACGACCACGGGCTCGACTGCGGCGAGGCGGCCCAGTCGGCCAAGTACCTGGCGGCCGAGGCCGGGTTCTTCGCGGCCGACCGGGCGGTCCAGACGCTGGGCGGGATGGGGTACGCCACCGAGTACCACGTCGAGCGCTACTTCCGGGAGGCCCGGCTGCAGCGCATCGCGCCGGTCAGCCAGGAGATGACGCTCAACTACATCGCCCAGCAGGTCCTGCGGCTGCCCCGCAGCTACTGAACGGCGGCTGGGGCCGGGCCTGCCGGGGTTTCTGGCAGCGATCCCGTACCGCTATGGCGCTGAGCGCTGTCAGACAGCGTGGGGGTCCAGAAACCCGGTGGTGCCGGGCGGACCGGGTCGGGCAGGCTCGGGTCGATGGCCTCGCCGGACGCCCGCTCGCTCGCCGGGGTGCGGCGGGACGCCTGGGCGCTCGGGGTGCCGATCGGGGCGTTCGGGATGTCGTTCGGCGTGCTGGCGACCGCGGCCGGCCTCAGCCGGGGGCAGGCGTGCGCCATGTCGCTGCTCGTGTTCACCGGGGCCAGCCAGTTCGCCGCCGTCGGCGTCCTGGCCGCGGGCGGGTCGCTGGCCTCTGCGTTCGGGTCGGCGTGGCTGCTGGCCGCCCGCAACGCGGCCTACGGCGTGGCCCTGGCGCCCACCTTCGCCGGGCGGCGGCTCGGGCGGCGGCTGCTGGCGGCGCACTGGGTGATCGACGAGTCGACCGCCATGGCCACCGCCCAGCCGCAGGGTCGGCGGCGGGAGGCCGCCTTCTACGCGACCGGGCTGGCCGTGTTCGTGTGCTGGAACCTAGGGACGCTGGTCGGGGCCGTCGCCGGCGACGCCATCGGGGACCCCCGGGCGTTCGGGCTCGACGCCGCCTTCCCCGCCGGGTTCGTCGCCCTGGTCGCGCCGCACCTCCGGACCGCCCGGCGGCGGGCGGCCGCCGCCGGTGGGGCGGCGATCGCGCTCGTGCTCGTCCCGTTGGCCCCGGCCGGTGTGCCGATCATCGCCGCGGCCGCCGCCGTCGTGCCGGCGATGCTGCTGTTCCGCGCGCCGGCTGCCGCGCCGGGCTGGCCGGGCCCGATGCCGGCGCCGACGGCGACGACGCGCGGGGGGAGGCGGCATGAGTTGGGCGGCCGTGATCGTGCTGGGAGCCGGCGCCTACCTGTTCAAGGCCGTCGGGCTGGTCGCGCTCGGGCGGCGGGCGGTGGACGGCCGGGTGGTGGCGCTGGCGGCGCTGCTGCCGGCGGCCCTGCTGGCCGCCCTCGTGATGGTGAACACGTTCGCCGGCGACCGCCGGCTGGTGCTCGACGCCCGGGCGGTCGGGCTGGTCGTGGCCGTCGTCGCCACCTGGCGGCGGGCGCCGTTCCTCGTCACCGTGGTGGCCGCGGCGGTCGCCACCGCCGGGGTGCGTGCGCTCGCCTGAGATTTCTCGGTTAGACCTGTGCCGAGCCGGGTAGTAGGCGGCGTCCGACGGCTAGGAGGCGCCGTGACCGAGACCCGGAGCCGCACCGAGACCGCCCGCGAGGCCCGCCGGCGCCGGCGGGCCGCCCGGCTCGCCGCGATCACCCGGCGCCACGGACCCCCGGCGGGCACGCCCGCCCCGCCCGCCGCCCCGGCGCCCCCGGCCCCGGCCCGGGCTCCGGCGCCGCCCGATCCCCGCTTCGCCGTCGTCCGGGCGACCGGCGACCGCCGGGTCCGCAACGAGCTGGTCGAGGATCACCGATGGCTGGCCGTCCACTGCGCCCGCCAGTTCCTCCGCAAGGGCGAGCCGCTGGACGACCTGGTCCAGGTGGCGGCGGTCGGCATCCTCAAGGCGGTCGACCGCTTCGACCCCGACTTCGGCGTCGCGTTCGCCACCTACGCGGTCCCGACGGTGGTCGGCGAGCTGCGCCGCCACTTCCGGGACAAGACCTGGTCGGTCCACGTGCCCCGCCGGGCCAAGGAGCTGTACCAGTCGGTGAACGGCGTGGTCGAGGAGCTGAGCCAGACGCTCGGGCGCTCGCCCACCGTGACCGAGATCGCGCAGCGGGCCGGCACGACGGTCGACGAGGCGATCGAGGCGCTCGAGGTGCGGGCGTCGTACCGGGGCGTGCCGCTTCTCCCGACCGGCGACGACGAGCGCACCGAGCAGCCCTTCGGCGCCGACGACTCCGGCTTCGGCGCCGCCGAGGCCCGACTCACCGTCGACCAACTGCTGGAGACGCTGCCGACCGAGCGCGACCGCCGCATCGTCCGGCGCCGTTACATCGACGGCCTCACCCAGTCGGAGATCGCCGCCGAGGTCGGGGTCAGCCAGGTCCAGATCTCGCGGCTGCTGCGCGCCAACCTCGGCCGCCTGCGCCACCCCCTCGCCGCCGACCGCGCCTGACGGTGCGGGAGGTCGACTGCACGGGGCCGGGGTACGCCCGGCGTCGGGCGGGGCGCGGCTTCACGTACCTCGACGCGCGGGGGCGGCGGCTGAGCGACGACGCGGAGATCGCCCGGATCCGGGCCCTCGCGATCCCCCCGGCCTGGTCCTGCGTGTGGATCTGCCCGGACGCGGACGGCCACATCCAGGCCACCGGGCTCGACGCCAAGGGCCGCCGGCAGTACCGCTACCACGACGACTGGCGTGCCCGCCGGGACCGGCAGAAGCACGACCGGATGCTGGACCTGGCCCGAGCGCTGCCGGACCTGCGGCGGCGGATCGACCGCGACCTCGCGGCCGGCGGGCTCGGGCGCGACCGGGTGCTCGCCGGGGCGGTGCGGCTGCTGGAGCTGGGCCTGTTCCGGGTCGGGAGCGAGGCCTACGCCAGCGACAACGGCAGCTACGGGCTCGCGACCGTGCGCAAGGGGCACGTGCGCTCGGTCGGCGGCGAGCTGCGGTTCGACTACCCGGCCAAGAGCGGGCAGCGCCGGGTGGTGACGATCCGGGACCCGGCGGTGGCCGACCTCGTGCGGGCGCTGAAGCGGCGCCGGCGGGGCGGTCCCGAGCTGCTCGCCTACAAGGACGACTCCGGCCGCTGGGTGGACGTGCGGTCGGGCGACATCAACGCCTACCTGCAGGAGGCGCTGGGGTCGGAGTTCACGGCCAAGGACTTCCGGACCTGGGCCGCCACCGTACTGGCGGCGGTGGCGCTGGCGGCCGAGGAGGGCGGGTCGCCCGGCCCGGCCGAGCGGGACCGGGCCATCGTCCGGGTCGTGAGGGGCGTCGCCGACCAGCTCGGCAACACCCCGACCGTGGCCCGGGGCAGCTATGTCGACCCCCGTGTCATCGACCGCTTCCGGGCCGGCGACACGCTCGACGTCGACGTCGACGTCGCCGCCGACGAGATCGACGAGATCGACCCGGACCTGCTCGGGCACCTCGACGCTGCGGTGGTCGACCTGATCGAGCGGGCGCCGCACCGCCGGGCGCGGCGGCGCCGGGCGCGGCGGCGCCGGGGCTGAGCGTTGCAGTCCCTCAGCTCGCGAGCGGCGCCAGCGCCTTGGCCACCCGGCCCACGTCCGCCGGGTCGTAGGGGGCGTGGAAGTAGACGACACCGAGGTCGAGGCCGGCGCCGGCCCACGCCTCCGCCAGGCCGACCAGCGTCGCCGGGTCGGCGGGCACGCCCCGGGCGGCCTGGAGATGGGCCGAGGTGGTGATCTCGGCCGGGTCGCGCCCGATGGCGGCGCAGTGCTCGGCCAGCACGGCCTTCAGCCGGGGGAACTCGGTGACCGGGCCCGGGTAGTTCCAGTGCTGGGCGACCCGGGCGGCGGTGCGCAGCGTGCGCCGGGGCCCGCTGCCGCCGATGCAGATCGGCGGGTGGGGCTGCTGGACGGCCTTGGGCTCGCACCGCCCCTCGGTGATCGTGAAGTAGCGGCCCTGGTAGTCGAAGACCGGCGTGGTGAGCAGGCCCACGATCACGTCGCAGGCCTCGTCGAAGCGGTCCATCCTCGGGCCCAGCGGCAGCAGGTCCATGCCGTAGGACTCGGCCTCGTGCGTGTTCCACCCCGCGCCGAGGCCCAGCTCGAGCCGCCCGCCGGACACGATGTCGACGGAGGCGGCCATGTTCGCCAGCACGGCCGGGTGCCGGTAGGGCGTGCCGGTGACCATCAGACCCACCCGGATGCGCTCTGTCGCCTGGGCGAGGGCCGCGAGCGTGGTCCACCCCTCCAGGCACGGCCCGGCCTGGTCGTGGTGGATCGGCTCGAAGTGGTCGAACGACCAGGCCGACTCGAAGATCTCGGTCTCGTCGGCCGCCCGCCACATGGCCAGCATCTCCGGCCACGTGGTGTTCTCGGGCGAGGTCTTGATGGCGAAGCGCATGCGCCCATCCTGGCGCGTGGTGTGCGACTGGGTGGAGGGGGCGGCGCTGTGCCAACCTCCCGTCGCCATGGACGACCCCGCCGCCTCCCTGCGCGACCTGTTCGACCCGGAGCAGGCCGAGTTCATCATCGGCGGCGGGGGCGACCTGATGACGGGCCTGCCCGCCTACTTGGGCCTGCGGGTCGTGCGGATGGACCCCGGCGTGGCCGTGGTCGAGTGCGACGTCCGGCCCGAGCTGGTCCACGGCTTCGGGGTCACCCACGGGGGCGTGGTCGCCACCCTGGTCGACCAGGCGCTCGGGTCCGCGGTGTTCCCGCTGCTACCCCGGGGGACGTGGCCCGCCACGCTCGAGTTCAAGCTCAACTACCTGGCCGCGGCGCGCACGGGCGTGATCCGGGCCACCGGCACGGTCGTGGCGCTGCGCCGGCGAACCGCGGTCGTGCGGGTCGAGGTCGACAACGACGGCCGGCCGATCGCCGCCGCCCTCGGCACGATCTCGCTCAACCCGCCGGCGGAGGCGCCGGAGGCGCCGGACGGTCGCGGTAGATGAAGCTCCCGACCCGGACCGTGTAGCCGGCGGCCCGGAGGGCGGCGACGACCCGCTCCGCGTGGTCGAGGTCGAGGGTCTCGACCGTCACCTCGACCTGGGCCGAGCGGGCCGAGAGGTCCACGAACATGCGCTGGTGGAGGATCTCCACGATGTTGGCGCCCACGTCGCCGAGCACCGTCGTGAGCTGGCCCATGCTGCCGGGCATGTCCGGGACCTCGACGTGCAGCCGGGTCAGCCGGCCGTGGCGGATCAGCCCCCGCATGATCACCGACGCCAGCAGCCGGGGGTCGACGTTGCCCCCGGTCAGCACCACGCCGACCTTGCGACCGGCGAATCGGGCCGGATGCTCGACCAGCGCCGCGATCCCCGCCGCGCCCGCGCCCTCGGCGACGACCTTCTCGATCTCCAGCAGGAGGTTCATCGCCTCCTCGACGTGCTCCTCGGTCACCGCCACGACGTCGTCGACCAGGGCGCCGATGATCCGGCCGGTCAGCAGACCCGCCCGGGCGACCGCGATGCCCTCGGCGATCGTGGGGCCGCCGCAGTCCGGCTGGACGCCGGCCCGATGGGCGGCCATCGACGCGTAGCGCTCGGTCTCGACTCCGACGAGCTCGATGCCGGGGGACAGCGCCCGGGCGGCCACCGCCATCCCCGCCAGCAGGCCGCCGCCGCCGACCGGCACGACCAGGGTGTCGAGGTCGGGGTCGTCGGCCAGCATCTCCAGGGCGCAGGTGCCCTGGCCGGCGATCACCGCGGGGTCGTCGAAGGGGTGGACGTACGTCCGGCCCTCCTCGGCCGCCAGCCGGCACGCCTCGGCCTCGGCCTCGGCCAGGCCCTCGCCCCGGAGGACGACGGCGGCGCCCAGCTCGCGGGTGCGCTGCACCTTGACGAACGGGGTGGTGGCGGGCATGACGATCGTGGCGTCGATCCCGAGCCGCCCGGCGTGGTAGGCGACGGCCTGGGCGTGGTTGCCGGCCGACATGGCCACCACCCCCCGGGCCCGCTCGGCCTCGCTGAGCTGGAGCAGCTTGTTGAGCGCGCCCCGCTCCTTGAACGAGGCGACGAACTGCAGGTTCTCGAACTTGACGATCACCGTGCAGCCGAGCACCGCCGAGAGCGTGCGCGAGTGCGTGCTGGGCGTGCGCTCGACCGCACCCGCGATGCGGCCGGCGGCGGCCACGACGTCGTCGTAGCTGACGGGCAGGTCGGCGGCGCCGGCCGGGGAACCGGCGGGGGCGGTCACTGGGGGGCGCGCAGCGTGCGTTGGTGGACGGTCATCTCGTCGAGCAGGTCGGGTAGCGGCTCGACCCCGAGTCCGGGGCCGTTGGGCACGATCATCGTGCCACCCCGGGACTCGAACGGCGGCGTGAGGTCGGTCCGGTAGTAGCGGGCCGACGGTCCGAGGTCGGGGGGCAGGTTGCAGCCGGGGAGCGCGGCGACCGCCAGGTTGAGCGCCCGGCCGAGCCCGGTCTCCAGCATCCCGCCGCAGCGCAGCGACACGCCGGCGTCCCGGCAGCGCTGGTGGATCCGCCGCGTCTCGACCACCCCGCCGACCCGTCCCGCCTTCAGGCTCACCGCCCCGCAGGCCTCCAGGGTGAGCGCCGACTCCAGCTCGCCGAGCGAGCCGATCGACTCGTCCAGGCACACCGGCACGTCGATCCGCCGGGCCAACCGGGCGTGGCCGACCAGGTCGTCCGGGGCGAAGGGCTGCTCGATCGCCACCAGACCGATGCTGGCGTCGGCGATCCGGCCCAGGCGGGCCAGGTGCTCGACCGCATCGCTGCGGTAGGCGCCGTTGGCGTCGGCCAGGAGCGCCACCTCGTGGCCCACGGTCGCCCGGACCGCCCGCAGCGGCTCGATGTCCCAGCCGGGCTGGATCTTCAGCTTGAACGCCCGGTGCCCCTGCCCGTGCCAGCGCAGGACGGCGTCGACCAGGTCATCGACCGTCTGCGCCAGCCCGAGGGCGATGCCGGTCGGCACCACGGGGCGGGTGGCGCCCAGGAACGACGCCAGCGACCGGCCCTCGGCCCGCAGCCCGGCGTCGAGGGCGGCACACTCCAGCGCGGCCTTGGCCATGCGGTGGCCCCGGATCTCCCGCAGCGAGCGGCCGTCGAGCAGGCGGGGGACGAGGTGGTGCTCGAGGACGTGGAGCGCCCCGGCGGCGTACTCGGGCCAGTAGGTGGGCTCGGGCTCGGCCACGCACTCCCCCCAGCCCTCGGGGCCGTCCTCGACCAGCGCCCGGACGATCACGACGTCCCGGGTGAGACGGGTGCCGTGCGAGCTGACGAACGGCTCGGCCAGGCGGACGCGGACGAGGCGCAGCTCGATGCCGTCCAGCGCCACCTCCACCGGGCACCTCCTCGACGTCGTGCTCGTCCTCGTCCTGGTGCGGCCCCTCACCGGGGGTGCGCACATCATCGCGGGCCGGGAGGGCGGGAGGCGGGACGCTCGCGGCGCCCGGATCGGTAGCCTGGTCTGGCCATGGCAACGACAGCCACCCTCGTCAAGGCCAACGACCCCTGCTGGTGCGGCAGCGGCCGCAAGTTCAAGCGCTGCCACAAGGCGTCGACCGACCACATCCGGCCCGGCCGCCTCAGCCCCACCCGGGTCGTGCCGGCCGACATCCCCCGCCCGCCGTACGCCGAGACCGGCGTCCCCGGCCGCCGGTCGGGCTCGCACGTCCGCACCCCGGAGGTGATCGAGCGCATGCGGGTCGCCGGCCGGGCCGCCGCGGAGATCCTCCAGACGGTGGGCGCGGCGGTGGCGCCGGGCGTGACCACCGACGAGCTCGACGCGCTCTGCCACGAGGAGTGCATCCGCCGGGGCGGCTACCCCAGCCCGCTCAACTACGGGGCGTTCCCCAAGTCGCTGTGCACGTCGGTGAACGAGGTGATCTGCCACGGGATCCCCGACGACCGGGCCCTGGTCGACGGCGACATCGTCAACCTCGACGTCACGATCTACCTGGGCGGGGTCCACGGCGACACCAACGCCACGTTCCCGGTGGGCACGATCGACCAGGCGTCCGCGGACCTGATCCGCGTCACCCGGGAGTGCCTCGACCTCGGCATCGCCGCGGTCGCGCCCGGTCGCCAGATCCGCGAGATCGGCCGCGCCATCCAGGCGCACGCCGAGGGCCACGGCTACGGCGTGGTGCGGGCGTTCGTCGGCCACGGGATCGCCGAGCAGTTCCACACCGATCTGCAGGTCCCCCACTACGACGACCCCCGGGCCACGACCGTCATCGAGCCCGGCATGACGTTCACCATCGAGCCGATGATCACGCTGGGGGCGCACCAGCACGAGCTGTGGGCCGACAACTGGACGGCGGTCACGGTCGACCGCCGCCGCACGGCGCAGTTCGAGCACACGCTGCTGGTCACCGACGAGGGCGCGGAGATCCTGACTCGGGTTTGATCGGCAAATCGACCAAACGATCAAACGACAACGAGGCTGGTAAGGAGGCCGCCGGGGGCGGCCTCTGTTGCGATGGTGGGGCGGTCGGGTGGGCGTCAAGGACAAGCTCCGCTTCGCTCGGCCGCCTGCGGCGGCTCCTTGACCCCCACCCGACCGCCTTTTCCACTCACGGTGGGCGCGGCGAGCCCCGGTTCGGGGGTCTTTTCGTTTTGTCCCCCGAAACGGTCGCCAGAGCGACCAGTTCTGGGGGCAGTTAGCCCGCGCAACGACTCTCCGCCGGTTCACAACGGTGTAAGGGTCACCGTGAGTGTCAAAACGGGCGGTCGGGGCGGGGTCAAGGAGCCCCGAGGCGGCCCGGCGCAGCCGGCTTGTCCTTGACGCCGACCCGAGCGCCCCCACCATCCCCAAAGAGGCCGCCTCCGGCGGCCTCCTAACCGGCCTCGTTGTCGTTGCTTTTCGTTGTCGTTGTCGTTGGGTTTGACCCCGCCGCGTGCGGGGAAAGCGACCAGGGGTCCAGATCCTCGCTTCGCCACGTGCGGTCCGGCTAGCTCTAGAACCATCCGCTGGACGATGTGGTGGCCGATCTGGCTACCATCGGA
Source organism: uncultured Acidimicrobiales bacterium (assembly GCA_963830865.1). GTDB lineage: Bacteria > Actinomycetota > Acidimicrobiia > Acidimicrobiales > VFJN01 > ZC4RG19. The sequence continues at coordinate 845,661 of CAWHNU010000011.1, forward strand.
CGATTCGTTTACTCAGGGGGGAACGTTCAATGCGCAGGATCCGCGTCGTCGCGGGGGCATCGCTGGGTGCCCTGGCGCTCGTCACCACGTCTCTGGCCGCCGGGGCGACTCCCGTCGGCGGCTCCGGGGGAGGGTCGGCCGACCAGTCCGCCCAGCCCGCTGCCACCGGCGGCGAGTTCGTCGTCGCGTACCAGGGTGACGCCGCCGCCGCGGCCGATGCCGTCGCCTCGGCCGGTGGGACCGTGGTCGACGTCAACGACGGCCTGAACATCGCGCTCGTCGAGTCCGACTCCGCCAGCTTCATCGCTGACGTGCAGGCCACCGACGCCGTGACCGGCGCCGCCCGGAACCACTCGGTCGGCACCAGCCGGCCGGGCATGCCGCACCGGTTCGCCGAGGAGCGGCCGGCGCCGGCCGACCGGGCCGCCAGTCAGGGCGCTCCCGCCGGCCCCGCCAACCACGGGCGCGGCAACCGGGCCGAGCCGCTGGCCGACCTCCAGTGGGACATGCAGATGATCGGCGCCACCCCTGACGGCGCCCAGCGCCGGGCCACCGGGCGGGGCGTGACCGTCGGCATCATCGACACCGGCGTCGACGCCTCCCACCCGGACATCGCGCCGCACTTCAACGCGGAGCTGTCCCGCAACTTCACGATGGACATCCCCAGCGTCGACGGGGCCTGCGAGGTCCCGACCTGCATCGACCCCGCCAACGTCGACGACGGCGGCCACGGCACCCACGTGGCCGGCATCGTCGCCGCCGCCCGCAACGGCATCGGCACCGCCGGCGTGGCCCCCGACGCGACCATCGTGAACGTCCGGGCCGGCCAGGACTCCGGGTTCTTCTTCCTGTTCGAGACGGTGGCGGCGCTCACCTACGCCGGCGACGCCGGGCTCGACGTCGTCAACATGAGCTTCTTCACCGACCCGTGGCTCTACAACTGCACGTCGGCCGATCAGGTCGTGTCGGGCCCGAGCACCGCCGAGCAGATCGCCGAGCAGGCGTTCATCCGCCAGACCGTCGAGGCGGGGCTCAACTACGCCCACGACCACGGCGTCACCCTGGTGGCCGCGGCCGGCAACGAGCACACCAACCTCGCCGCGCCGACCCGGATCGACAACGATCAGCCCGGACTTCCCGCGAGGGCACGAGCGTCAGCCGGGTCGTGACCAACGAGTGCCTCGACATGCCCGCCGAGGGCCCGCACGTGATCACGGTGTCGTCGGTCGGCCCGTCGACCACCAAGTCCGACTTCTCGACCTACGGCCTCGGCAGCATCGAGGTCGCCGCCCCCGGCGGCTGGTTCCGCGACGGCATCGGCACGCCGCACGTTCCAGCACCCCGGGCAACCTGGTCCTGTCGTCGTACCCGCTGCACGTGGCGATCGAGGAGGGGCTCGCCAACCCCGACGGCACGCCCACCGACGACTTCTCGGTCCAGAGCTGCGACAGCCGGGGCCAGAACTGCGGCTTCTACACCTACCTCCAGGGCACGTCGATGGCGTCGCCGCACGTCGCCGGCCTGGCCGCCTTGGTGATCGAGGCGCACGGCCGGCGCCACGGCCGGGACGCCTCGCTGGCCCCGGACACGGTGACCCAGATCATCGAGCAGAGCGCGACCGACCACGCCTGCCCCGCCGGCGGTGTGGAGATCTACACCGACGAGGGCCGGCCGGCCGAGTTCAACGCCATCTGCGAGGGGACGACGGCCGACAACGGCCTCTACGGCGAGGGCATCGTCAACGCCACCGCCGCCGTGGCCCGGCGCTGATCCGCCACACCCGCTAGCGACAGCCCAGGGGGAGCGCCCGCCGCGTCGGGCGCTCTCCCTGGCGCGGCCCCCCGAGGCGGCGTCAAGGGGTCGCCAGCGCCAGGAAGTCGTCGATCCGGGCCCGCACGACGTCGAGGCTGGCCGTCCAGAACGTCTCGTCCGCCAGGTCGATGCCGAACCGGGCGGCCAGCTCTCCCGCCGTCTCCAGGCCGGTGGACGACAGCATGTCGACGTACGCGCCCCGGAACCCCGCCGGGTCGACCTGCCAGCGGGCGTAGAGCCCGAGGCCGAACAGCAGGCCGAACGTGTAGGGCCAGTTGTAGAACGACCGGCCGTAGTAGTGGGGCTTGGCCGCCCACATGAGCGGGTGCAGGGCGTCGGGGTCGAGGGCGTCGCCGTACGCCTCGACCTGGGCGGCGGCCATGAGGTCGCACAGCTCGCTCACCGGGACGGTCGAGGCCCGCCGCCGGGCGTAGACCCGCGACTCGAACAGGAACCGGCTGCGGATGTCGACCACGACCTGGCAGGCCCCCTGGAGGTCGGCCTCCAGCAGCGCCAGCCGCTCCTCGCCGGTGGCGGCGGCGACGGCCCGGTCGGTCAGGATCGTCTCGCAGAAGATGCTGGCCGTCTCGGCCAGCGCCATCGGCGTCTGGCGCTGGAGCTGCGTGCGGGGCGCCAGTGCGGCGTTGTGGTACGCGTGGCCCAGCTCGTGGGCCAGGGTGTGGACGGCGTCGATCGACCCGTCGAAGTTCATGAGGATGCGGCTGGCGCCGTCGCCGACGTGCATGCAGAAGCCGCCGCCGACCTTGCCGGACCGCGGCCCGGCGTCGACCCAGGATTCCCGGGCCGCCCGCCGGGCGATCCCGACCAGGTCGTCGCCGTAGCCGGCGAAGGCCCGGTCGACCTCGGCCACGGCGTCCGGCCACGTGCGGGCCGGCGCCTCGCCGACGGGGGCGAACAGGTCCCAGAACGCCAGCCGGTCGACGCCGAGCAGCGCCGCCTTGCCGGCGAGGTAGCGGCGGAAGTCGGGCAGCGAGGCGTCGACCGCGGCCTGCATGGCGTCGAACGCCGGCCGCTCGACCGCGGCGGCCTCCAGCACCGGGTCGAGTGGGTCGTCCCAGCCCCGGCGGGCGCCGAGCGCCAGCGTCTCGCCCTTGATGGCGTTGAGGGCGGCCGCCAGCGGGACGGCGTGCGCCCGCCAGGCCGCCAGCTCGGCGGTGAACGCCGCGCCACGGGTCGACCGGTCCGGATGGGTGGCCAGGCCTCGGACCGCGAAGATCGGCAGGTCCTCCCGTCGCCCGTCGGGGTGCTCGATCGTCGCGGTCACGCCCGCGGTGACGTCCTCGTAGAGCCGGCCCCAGGCGGCGGACCCGGTCGTCCCCAGCTCGGCGGCCAGGGCCTCCTCCGGCTCGGGCATCTGGTGGTCGGCCCGGCGGGCCGCCTTGCGCAGCGGCCAGGCGTGGGCGGCGGCGTCGGGGCTGGCGGCGACCAGGGCGTCGAGGTCGAGGCCGCCGACCCAGGCGTCGAACCGCGTCCGCAGCACCGTGACCCGGGGCCGGAGCGTGGTCAGGCGGGACAGGAGGGCCTGGGCGGCCTCGTCGCCACTGTCGCCGCTGACGTGGCCGTAGGCGAACGACTCCAGCCGGGAGAACCGGTCGAGGACGCCGTTGAGGGCGGCGAGCACCGCTTCGAACGCTGGTGGCTCGGGGGCACCGCCGCCGGCCCGGACGCCAGCGCCGTCGAACGCGGCCTCGGCGTCGCCGATCGCGTCGCCCAGCGCGGCTTCCGCGGCGGCGGTCTCCGCGGCGTCGACCGCGGGGAACAGGGTGGTCAGGTCCCAGCGCGGCAGGGCGCCGTCCACGATGGCCATCCGACCATCATGGACGACGCCCCCCGGGTCAGGTCAGCAGCAGCGTGCTGAAGATGGAGACGCCACCCGGGCCGACCAGGCATCCCACGACGATCAGGACGATGCCGAGGAGCACCTCGCCCTGCACGATGCGCACGATGCCGAAGATGACCAAGGCGGCTGCGATGAGCCACAGGATGAACAGCATGCCGCTGGCGTACCCATGGCCGCGACCCCCCAGACCTGGGGTTGTGGCGGGGCGCCGGGCGGCGGTCAGGGCACGGCGCGGGCCAGATCGACCGCCAGGTCGCCGAGCGGCTCGACCGCCACCCCGCCGGCGAGGCCGAGCCAGCCGGCCATGGCCGCCAGCTCGGCGGCCAGCTCGGCGCAGACGCGGTCGCGCTCGTCGCCGGCGCCGGGCTCGGCCCAGGCGGCCCGCACCCGCAGCACGCCGGCCTGGCGGTCGGCCTTCAGGTCGACGCGGGCCACCAGCGCGTCGTCGAGCAGGAACGGCAGCACGTAGTAGCCGTGCACCCGCTTGGGAGCCGGGACGTAGATCTCGATGCGGTAGGCGAAGTCCCACAGCCGGGCGACCCGGCTGCGCTCCCACACGAGCGAGTCGAACGGCGACAGCAGCGCCCGGGCCCGCAGCCGCCGGGCGGGCCGCCGGGCCTCGGGGTGCATGTACGCGGGCTCGGACCAGCCCTCGATCCGCACCGGCACGAGCGTCCCGTCGGCCGCCATCTCCTCCAGCAGCGGCCGGGCCCGGGGCACGTTGAGCCGGAAGTAGTCGGCCAGGTCGCGGGCGGTCCCCACCCCGTGGGCGGCCGCGCCCAGCAGCAGGAGCTGCCGCCGCGCCTCGTCCTCCGCCGGGGGTGGCACCGCCAGCACGTCGGCCGGCAGCCACTGCTCGGGCAGCATGTAGTAGCGGGTGAACCCGTTGCGCCGGGTCGCGGTCACCTCGCCGCCGAAGAACAGGTGCTCGACGACCCGCTTGCCGTCGCCCCAGCCCCACCAGGTGCCCTCCTTGCGGGGCGCCCGCCGGTTGACGTCCATGTCGCCGATCGGCACCGGGCCCCGGGCGGCGATCTCGGCCAGCGCCGCGGTCACCAGCTCCGGGTTGTCGCGGGCGCTGCGGCGCACGCCGCCCCAGGCGTGGCCGCCGCTCATCCGCCACCGCAGGAGCGGGTAGCGGGCCACCGGGTGGAGCGACGCCTCGTGGCCCCAGTACTCGAACACCTCCCGGCTCGACCACAGCCACCGGGTCAGCGTGTCGCGGTCGTAGGGGCCGAGGCGGGCGAAGAACACCAGCTCGTGGCTGCGGGTCAGCACGTTCACCGAGTCGATCTGGACGGTCGCCAGCCGGTCGAGCACCGCCCGGAAGTGGCGCCGGTCGACCCGGCCGGCGGGGCGGGGAGCCGCGAGGCCCTGGGCGGCGATCGCGATGCGGCGGGCGTCGCGCCGGCTCATCTCCAGGGGGACCATGCCGCGGCAAGCTACCGGCCATAGTGGACTTCCGCGAGCGTCCACTAGGTTGACGCCGCTGCCGATCTGAGGAAGGGGAGTGCCCTGATGGGCTACCGCGTGGTGGTCGATTTCGACCTGTGTGAGAGCAACGCCCGGTGCATGGAGGCGGCCCCCGAGGTGTTCGAGGTGCGCGAGGACGACTTCCTCTACCTCCTCGACGAGACCCCGCCCGACGCACTGCGGTCGAAGGTGGACGAGGCCGTGCGCCGCTGCCCGAAGGCGGCCATCTCCGTCGTCGACGAGTGACCGGCGGGCCCCGCCGGATCGCGGTCGTCGGCGGCTCGCTGGCCGGGCTGCGGGCGGCCGAGGAGCTGCGGCGGGCCGGGTTCGACGGGACCGTCACGGTCGTCGGGGACGAGCCCCACTGGCCCTACGACCGGCCGCCGCTGTCCAAGCAGGTGCTGGCCGGGACGTGGGGCGTCGACCGGGCCACGCTGGAGGTCACCACGCCCGGCGGGCTCGACGCCCTCGACCTCGACTGGCGGCTCGGGATCCGGGCCACCGCGCTCGACGTCGGCGGGCGGGCGGTCACCCTGGCCGATGGCGAGCGGGTCTCGGTCGACGGCCTCGTCCTCGCCACCGGGGCGTCGCCCCGCGAGCTGCCGGGCACCGAGACGCTGGCCGGCGTCCACACGCTGCGCACGGTGGACGACTGCCTCGCCATCCGGTCCGCCCTCGACTCCGGCGCGGGCCGGGTCGTCGTGGTCGGCGCCGGGTTCATCGGCGCCGAGGTGGCCGCCACCTGCCGGGGCCGGGGGTGCGAGGTCACCGTGCTGGAGGCGCTGCCGGTTCCCCTCGGCCGGGCGCTGGGCGACGAGATGGGCGCCGTGATGGGCGACCTGCACCGCGACCACGGCGTCGACGTCCGCCTCGGCACCGGGGTCGCCGGGTTCGAGGGCGGCAGGGGCCACCGGGTCGAGCGGGTCAGGCTGGCCGACGGTGGCGCCCTCGACGCCGACATGGTCGTGGTGGGCATCGGGGTCTCGCCCAACACCGGCTGGCTGGAGGGCTCCGGGCTGGCGCTCGACGACGGCGTCGTGTGCGACGCCACCACCCTGGCCGCCCCCGGGATCGTGGCCGCGGGCGACGTGGCCCGCTGGCCCAGCCACCGCTTCGGCGAGCTCATGCGGGTCGAGCACTGGGACAACGCCATCGCGATGGGCGCCCACGCCGCCCGCCGGCTGCTGGCCGACCTGGGCGCCGGCGGCAGCAGCGAGCCGTACGACCCGGTGCCGTGGTTCTGGTCCGACCAGTACGACCGCAAGATCCAGCTCGCCGGGCGGTCGTCGGGCGCGGACGAGGTCCGGGTGGTCGACGGCGACCCGGCCGAGCGCCGCTTCGTCGCCCTCTACCGGCGCGGCGACCGGCTGACCGGCGTGCTGGCGATGAACCGGCCCCGGCTGCTCATGACCTACCGCAACCTGGTGGAGCGGCGCGCCACCTGGAGCGAGGCCCTGGCGGCGGCGTGACCGGTCCGGCCTTCCTGCTGCTGACGATCACGCTGGTGTCGGCGACCCTCGACTGGATCGCCGTCCGCCACGACAACCGGACGCTGGAGTACGTCTGCAAGCCGCTCACGCTGGCGACGCTCACCCTGGCGGCGCTGGCGCTCGACCCCCGGGACCCGGCCGTGCGGGCCTGGTTCGTGGTGGCGCTGCTGCTGTCGCTCGCGGGCGACGTGCTGCTGATGCTGCCCCGCGACCTGTTCGCCCCCGGGCTGGGGGCGTTCCTCCTGGCGCACCTCGCCTACATCGTCGGCCTGGTGCTCGACGGCGTCACCCCGGGCGCCCTGCTGGTGGGCCTGGCGATCGTCACGGTCGTGCTGGTCGCGATCGGCTCGCGGCTGGTCAACGGCGTCCGCGAGGCCGAGCCCGCCCTGGCCGGCCCGGTGACCGCCTACATGATCGTCATCTCGGCGATGGTGGTGTGCGCGGTGGGCACCCGCCACCCGGCCGCCATCGTCGGGGCCGGCCTGTTCTACACGTCGGACGCGCTGATCGGCTGGAACCGGTTCGTGCACCGGCGCGAGGGGCGCGACCTGGCGATCATCGTCACCTACCACCTTGGCCAGTTCCTGCTGGTGGTGTCGCTGACCTGACCCCGACCGACGCGTTTTTGTCCCGGGGACAAACGGAGGACGGCTAGGCCCCGAGGGCGGTGGGCAGCCGCTCGGCCTCCCGCTCGGCCAGGGCCACCGTGACCCACATGCGCTCGACGTGCTGGCGGACCTGCATCTCGCCCTGGGGGATCGGGTGGTCGGCCAGGAACGCCACCACCGTGTCGGCCACGGCGCGGTCCGACAGGGTGCGGACGCCGCTGACCAGGCGGGACAGGCTGTTGGCCGGGAACCGGCTCTCGATCTCGTCCCAGTGGCCGGTCACGAACTCCCACGCCGCCGGGCCGTTGTCGCGGTTGGCCAGGGCCTGGCGCAGCAGGTAGGGCGCGTCCTGGGTGCGGACGTCGCCCGACAGGCTGAACGCCAGCGTCCGGGCGAAGGCGTCGGGGTCGCGGAAGCGGGCCAGGGCGATCTCCAGCCGCTCGCGCTCCTGGGGGTTGGTCGTGGACCGGAAGCGCTCGGTGAGCCGGTCGTGCAGATCCACGTCGCCGAGGGTGGCGGTCGCCACGAGCGCCGGGGACGCCAGGCTGGGGTCGACCGACGGCGGGTGCTCCAGCAGCCGCTCCATCAGGTCTGCCGCCCGCTCCCGGGCGGCGCCGTCGCCGGCGAGCAGCGCCGCGGCCTCCAGCAGCACGCCTCGCAGGCTGCGGGTGCGGTCGTCGTCGGCCGGGCGGGCGTCCGGGCCGAGGTCGGCGCGCACCGGCCCCAGCAGCGCGGCCACCCGGGCGGCCAGCGCGACGCGGGCCTCGCCCGCCACCAGCCGGTCGATCTCCCCGATGCCGGCGACGAGCCGCTGCCACACCGACAGGTCCCGCTCGTCGCCGAAGCGCTCGGCCGCCCGCAGGAAGCCGACCGCCTCGGCCTCGCCGGCGAGCACCGCGGCCCAGGCGTCGTCGACCAGGGCGTAGCGCTCCAGCGGGCTGAGGCCGTCCCGGCCCGCGACCAGGGCGTCGAGCAGGTCGGGTGCGTAGCGCACCCGGTAGAACCCATGCGCCCCGGCGTTCGCGTACACCGGGCCCCCGCCGGCGCGGGCACCCTCGACCGTCACGGAGTCGCCGTCGAGCAGGACGCGCCGCAGCACCGGCTCGCCGCCCTTCCCGTCGCCGCCGGGCTGCCCGACCACGACGGGCACCGCCCAGCGGGCCCCGTCGTCGCCGCCGTCGTAGCGGAACCGGCGCTGCGCCAGCTTGACGCCGCCGCCGTCGCCCGGCGCGGCCTCGACCGCCAGCTCCGGGAACCCGCCCTGGAAGATCCAGCTGTCGGCGATGCGCGTCACCGGCTCGCCGGTCTCGGCCTCCAGCGCCTCCCACAGGTCGGACGTCTCGGTGTTGCCGAACTGGTGGCGCGCCATGTAACGGCGGATGCCGTCGCGGAAGCGGTCCGGGCCCAGGTACTGCTCCAGCATCCGCACGACCGACGCGCCCTTCTCGTAGGTGAGCACGTCGAACATGCCGTCGGCATCGGCCGGAGACACGACCGGGTACTCGACCGGGCGGGTCGAGCTCAGCGCGTCGGTGTCGAACGCCGCCGAGCGCGACAGGCCGAAGTCGACCCACCGGCGCCACTCGGGGCGGAAGGCGTCGGTGCAGGTCATCTCCATGAACGTGGCGAACGCCTCGTTGAGCCAGATGCCGTTCCACCACTTCATCGTCACGAGGTCGCCGAACCACATGTGGGCCAGCTCGTGGGCGATCACGTCGACGACCGCCTGGAGCTCGGCCTGGGTGGCGGTGGCCGGGTCGACGAGCACGTAGCGCTCGCGGAACGTGACGCAGCCGATGTTCTCCATGGCCCCGAAGGCGAAGTCGGGGATGGCGACCAGGTCGAGCTTGTCGCCCGGGTAGACCATGGCGAACCAGTCGGCGAAGTAGCGCAGGGCGAAGGCGCCGACCTCCAGGGCGAAGCTCGCCAGGCCCTCCTTGCCGGGCGGGCACACCACGCGCAGCGGCTTGCCGTCGACGTCGACCGGCTCTGTGGCGACCAGCGGCCCGACGACGAAGGCCACGAGGTACGTCGACATCGGGATGGTGTCGGCGAAGCGGACCGCCACCTTGCCGCCGTCCCGCGGCTCGCGCCCGATCTCGCCCGCGTTGGAGATGGCGAGGAGGCCGTCCGGCACCACGAGCGTGACCCCGAACACCGCCTTGGCGTCGGGCTCGTCCCAGCACGGGAAGGCCCGGCGGGCGTCGGTCGCCTCCATCTGGGTGGTGGCCAGGACGTGCTCGGTGCCGGACTCGTCGGTGAACGTCGAGCGGTAGAAGCCGGCGAGCTTGTCGTTGAGGATGCCCCGGAACCGCAGGTCGAGCGCCGCCTCGCCGACCGGCAGCTTGCGGTCGAAGCCGAGCGTGACCCGCTCGGTCTCGGCGTCGAAGGCGACCGTGGCGGTCAGGGGCTCGCCGCCGTGGGGGGTGATCGACGCCTCGTCGATCTCGATCTCCGCCGAGTTGAGCACCACCTCGGCGGTGGGTTCGAGCACCTCGACCGCCACGGTCTCGGACCCGGCGAACGTGGCCGCCGCCAGGTCGGGTTCGAGCGTGAGGTCGTAGCGCCGGGGCACGACGGTCCGGGGCAGCCGGTACGGGTTGTCGGGCACGGGCACTCACGCTACCGCTGGGGCCGCGGGCCCTTCGAAGGAACTATCGTCGCCTGGATGACCGCAGACGCCAGTCTCGATGTCGTCGGCATCGGCAACGCGCTCGTCGACGTGATCTCGCACGAGACCGACGAGTTCGTGGCCGCCCACGGCCTCGTGAAGAGCGCCATGACCCTCATCGACACGGCCCGCGCCGAGGAGCTGTACGCAGCGATGCGTCCCTCCATCGAGATGTCGGGCGGCTCGGTCGGCAACAGCGTGGCGGGGGTGGCCAGCTTCGGCGGCCGGGCCGGCTACCTGGGCCGGGTGGCCGACGACCAGCTCGGCGCCGTGTTCGCCCACGACATGCGCTCGCAGGGCGTGGTGTTCCAGAACGCCCCCGCCACCGACGGCGTGCCGACGGGGCGGAGCCTCATCATCGTGACCCCCGACGCCCACCGGACGATGAACACCTACCTGGGCGCGGCCGAGTTCTTCTGCCCGGCCGACGTCGACCGCGACCTGGTGCAGTCGGCCGAGGTGACGTTGCTGGAGGGCTACCTGTTCGACAGGCCCGAGTCGCAGGATGCCTACTGGACCGCCTCCCGCTACGCCCACGAGGCGGACCGCAAGGTGGCGCTCACGCTGTCCGACCTGTTCTGCGTCGAGCGCCACCGGGACGAGTTCCTGCCGCTGGTGCGCGACGCCGTCGACATCCTGTTCGCCAACGAGGCCGAGGCCTGCGCCCTGTGGGGCTGCGACGAGGCGGGCGCCGCGGTCGAGCGGGCGAGGGCCGAGGTGGCGGTGGCGTGCATCACGCTGTCGGAGAAGGGCTCGGTCGTGGTCGCCGGCCCGGAGACCTACGAGATCCCCGCCCATCCGGTCGAGGTCGTCGACACCACCGGCGCGGGGGACCTGTACGCCGCCGGCTTCCTGTTCGGCTACACGACGGGCCGGACGTTGCCCCGGTGCGGCGAGCTGGGCACGCTGGCCGCCGCCGAGGTGATCAGCCACATCGGCGCCCGCCCCGAGATCAGCCTGGCGACCCTGCTCGACTGAGCTCGACGCCGGTCAGCGCACGTCGACGACCGTCGGCGCCTGGCCCGGCGGCGCGACCTCGAGGTCGCCTTCGGCGGTCGGCGTGAACGTGGCGTCGGGCGCGGCCGGCGCCGCCAGGCGGAAGTCGGCCAGGCGCCTGATCTGGCCGTCGGGCCCGAACAACACGGCCCGGACCGTCCCGTCCGCGGCGATCGCCAGGTAGCGGCTGGTGCCGTCGGGCTGGGGCACGCTCACGCAGGCGGCGCCGGCCACCTCGTCGGGGCCGAGCAGGCCGGGGACGACCTCGCACTCGACCGGGCCCGAGTCCCAGGTCGGTTCCGCGGCGGCCGCCCGGTCGGGCGCGCCGTCGGCGGACTCGGCGGCCCGGGCGGCATCGACGACGGCCCCGGGGTCGACCCCGAGCTCCTCCGGCGTCGGGGCGGTGGCCCCGGATCGCAGGGCGGCGAGGTCCTCCCGCAGCATCTCGACCTTGGGGTGGTGGGGGTCGAGCCCGGCGGCGATCATGCCGTCGATCTCGGCCTGGAGCTGCTGCTCCGCAGGGACGGGGGCCGGCTGGCTCAGCGACGCGCTGGCCGCGGCGGAGGCCGCGACCGCGGCGAGCACGACCGCCGCCAGCAGTGCCGAGCCCCGGATCCGATGCTGGGTTGCCCGGTTCATCGCGGCCATCCCCTCACGAGTACCAGTCGACGTCGGTCATCTCGGCGATCTGGTCCTGGTTGGTGCGCGGGTCGGCCGCGAGCCACCAGGCCAGGATGTCGTGCGCCTGGTGCGGGGTCAGGTCGCTGCCGGCGCACCCGCCGACCCGGTTGCACGCGGCCGCCTGGGTCATCGTCCCGTAGAAGTACATGCCGTCGCCGATGATCGTCGTGGCCCACAGGTCGATGAGCTGCCACTGGTGGGCGTTGGCGCCGCTGGTGGCGTAGATCTGGGGCATCGGCAGCGACGGGTCGTGCTGCCAGGCCAGGTGCCACACGGCGCTCTGGTTCCAACCGTTGTCGCACGGGCCGTTGACGACCCAGGTCTGCGGGCAGCCGTCGGCCGACGAGTTGGCGTACAGGTTGCGGCGCCCGGCGGTGGCGTCGTAGCCGTGCATCCACTGCTCCGCCTTGGCGAAGCTCGACCACGACGGCTCGATGTCCCAGGCCGCGTTGACCTGCGCGTAGCCCGGGAACCACTGGCTGGCCCACGCGTTGAGGTCGCGGGCCATGGCCGCCCAGGCGCTCCCGTGGCCCTGCAGCCAGGCATCCGGCTTGTCGTCGATCGCGCTGTTGCTGGTCCCGACCCCGATGAGCAGGCGGTAGCTCGGGTCCGCCCGGCAGGCGACGTAGCCGGTGATGAAGTCCCGCACCGACTGGGCGATCTGCTCGGTGTCGCGGTTCGGCGCGCCCCACAGCGTGGCGCCGTACGTGCCATTGACGGTGGTGGGGGCGCCGAAGAACAGCATCATCCGCCCGTCCTTGTCGCCGTTCCAGCACCCGAGGTTGGCGGCGTCGGGCGTCGTCGCCTTGGCCATGAAGTAGCTGCGGGTCTCGCGGCTGGCCGGGACGTGGCACGAGGCGGTCGCGCCGAGCGTCACGCCGCACAGCGCGGCGAGGGCCCAGTGCAGCGGTCGCTGCGGCATGACGACCTCCGTGGACGAGGGGGACCCGGGGGAGCGGGCCTCGTACCCTTTGCCCGCTGAACGAAACTGCAGCCAGGCGGAAACGTCAAGCGGAGAGAGGTCGTCTGCCGCGCTAGGTGGTGTCCGGCGGGACCAGCCGGGGGACCAGCCACTCGCCGAGCGGGTCCGCCGCGCCCCACAGGTAGTGGACGCCGTCGCGCATGTCCGGGGCGAACTCGCCACCGGGCAGGGTCCCGGTCCAAGCGCCCAGGTCGACCAGGCGGAAGCCGGGGCGGTCGCCGACCTCCTGGGCCACGATCCGATTGAGCCGGTCGACCCGGGCGGGGTCGTTCTCGTTCAGGTCCGGCCACTGGACGGTGGGGTCCGCCGGGTCGTGCATGCGGACGTGCGGATAGGTCGTCCACACGACCGGGACCCCCCGGGACGCCAGCACGTCGGCCACCGCCCCGATGCGGTCGCGCAGCCAGCGGTCGTACGCCGGCTCGCCGATGTGGCGCCAGCGGCCGTCGATCCGCCGCTCGCCCAGCTCGAACAGACCGGACGTGAACAGGATCACCGCCGCGTCGCTGTCCCCCACGACGTCGGCCAGGTGGTCGTGCCACCAGGCGCAGTTCGCGTTGGCGGGCCAGCGCCGGCCGGCGATCCGCAGCGGCGCGTCGAACCCGCCGAGCGGGCAGCCGAACGGCGTGCTGGCCGCCACCGCCACCTGGCCGTCGCGGTGGTCGTGGTTCCAGGCCAGGAACCCGGGCCCGAGCGACCAGGCCAGCGAGTCGCCGAGCAGCAGCACCCGCGGCGCCCCCGGGTCGCGGGCGGCGACGGTCCAGTCGATCGTGTCGTCGCCGGGCCGGACGCTGCCCGGGGGAGCCGGCGTGGACGGGCACGGCGACGACGGAGACCACCACCACGGCCGACGCCAGCCCGAGGCCGGCCGCCAGGCGGGGCCGGGGCGCCGGGAGCCGGAACCGCACCGGCGCCTCGACGAACACGTAGCAGGCCGTGGCAGCGACGAGGGTGGCGGCGAGCCGGACGACGAACAGCCGGTGAGGGTCGCCAATGTGGGTGCGCTCGGGGTCGAGCACCAGGAAGATCGGCCAGTGGAGGAGGTAGGCGCCGTAGCTGATCTGCCCCAGTCGACGCAGCGGGGAGAGGGCGAGCAGTCCCGCGACGGGCCCGCCGGCGAGGGCGGCCACGATGACGACCGCGGTGAGCGCGGCGTTGAGCGCGGTCACCCCGTGGAACAGGGCCGGCGAACCCAGTGCGGTCGTGTGCCACAGCAGGGCGAGGCCGGCGAGCGCGGCCGCGCCCGCGAGGCGGACCGCGGTCCGGGGCCATCCCGGACCGGTGGGCAGGTGGCGACGGGTCGCGGCGACCGCGTAGGCCAGCAGCACCCCGACCAGGATCTCGCCCGCCCGGGTGAACGTGGCGAAGTAGACGAACCCGCTGCTGGTGCGCCCGCCTCCGGCCAGCAGCCAGGCGGCGCCGAACGAGGCGAGCGTCAGGACGCCGAACACCGCGGCTTCCGCCCGCCGGCCCGCCGCGCCGAAGGCGGCGCCGATCGCCACGAAGGCCAGCGGGAACAGCAGGTAGAACTGCTCCTCGATGGCCAGCGACCACATGTGCGCCACCGGCGACGGGTCGCTGAACAGCAGCGCGTAGTCGCCGGTGGTGGCGGCGAAGCGCCAGTTGGCCGCGTAGCCGAGCGTCGCCAGCAGGTCGCCCCGGAAGGTCGGCGCGGCCCCGGTCGCGAACACGGCCTGGAGCAGGACGATCGCCGCCACCGTCACCAGCAGGGCCGGCAGCAGGCGCCGCGCCCGCCGCTCCCAGAACCGGGCGAGCGAGAGCCCCCCGGTGCGGTGCCGCTCGGCCAGGGCGAGCGTGGCGATCAGGAACCCCGACAGCGTGAAGAAGCTCGACACCCCCAGGAACCCGCCCCGCGCCGAGGGGAACCCGGCGTGGAACCCGAGCACCGCCAGCAGCGCCAGCCCGCGGATCCCGTCGAGCGCCGGCACATACCCGAGCGCCGGGTTGGCCGGGCCGGCGTCGACGCGCGCGGCGGTTGCCGGGCGCTCTCCGACCTCGATCGCCATGGCCTCTCCCCCAGCCAGACCCGTCCGCCCGCGCTAGACCTGGGCGCGACCCCGCTCGACGATGGCCTGGCCGGCGGGCCTCGATGGCGGCGCCGTCGACGCCTCCGCCCTGCCAGGCGCGGGCGACCTCGGACTCGATGTGCCAGGCCTCGCCCATGCCCACCAGCGAGCCCTCGGCGTAGGTGCGCATGATGCGGGCCACCGCCCGCTGGTCGCTCGACGCGATGTCGAGCGCCAGCGTGCGGGCGAAGGGCAGCAGGTCGACGTGGGGCACCACGTGGTTGACGAGCCCCCACACCAGCGCCGTGTGGGCGTCGACGTAGTTGCCGGTGGCCGACATCTCCCGGGCCCGGCGCACGCCCACGGCCTGGGGCAGCAGCACCGACAGGCCCCAGCCGGGCATCAGGCCGACCCGGGCGTGGGTGTCGGCGAACGCCGCCCGGTCGGACGCCACCAGCAGGTCGCACCACAGCGCGAGCTCGAACCCGCCGGTGACCGCCGGGCCGTTGATCGCCCCGATCACGGGCTTGGACATCCGGGGGATCGGCCCGCGCTCCCACGGCGGCGTCTCGTCGCGGGCCGCCAGCGCGTCGTCGGCCGGGCGTCCCTCGGCCCCCAGCTCCTTGAGGTCGAGACCCGCGCAGAACGCCGGGTCGGCGCCGGTGAGCACCACCACCGCGACGCCGTCGTCGGCGTCGAGGGCGGCCATCCCCGACATGAGCGCCCCCCGCAGCTCGCGGTTGAGCGCGTTGCGCACCTCGGGGCGGTACAGCGTCGCGGTGGCGACGCGTTCGGCCACCGCGATGTCGAGCACATCAGCCATCCGGCCGACGCTAGTGGTCGTCGTCGACCGGGGCCAGGAAGGGGAGCGTCAGGTCGCCCAGCTTGACCAGGGTCGACGCGATCCAGCCGCCCATGGCGCTGAGGTGGTCGTCGAGGATCGTGCCGTCGGCCAGGGTCTCCTCGTCGAGGTCGTAGCTGCCCTCGTAGGACACCTCGATGGCGTACTCGCGCTCGCTGAGGTCGGCCGAGCACACGGTCTCGATGGTCGGGCCCGACCGCTCCAGTCGCTCCGTTCCGATCGGCGCGCTCACCTCGGGCAGCACCGCCAGCACCACGCTCGGGTCGGGCGCCTCGGCCAGCCGCTGCACCCGCAGCACCAGCTCGATCTCGATGCGGGGCGGGTCGCCGAACGACTCGCCGATGTACCACGAGCGGTACGCGGTCTGGGCCCACGTCGGCCAGTCGAGGGTCAGGTCGGCCTGCACCCGGGGCGGGAGGCCCTCGCCGGGCAGGCCGTAGGACGTCTCCCAGGTGATGTCGCCCAGCAGCACGTCGACCTGGAACCGCTCCTCGAACGCCTGCCGCTCGAGCAGGGCGCCCTCGAGCGAGTCCCGCAGGGCCCCGATGGCATCGGTGAAGACATGGTCGAGCATGGCCTAGGCAGGCTAGCGGCGGCCCGGGCCGGTGCCGCCGGCCGACATGAACGCGACAGGGACCGACACCGCGTCGCCGGCGTGCAGCGTCGCGATGCGCCGCCCGGGCTGGACGGCGTCCTTCGGATCGCCGATCCGGGCGGCCAGCGTGCGCACGGTGGCATCGAGGTCGGAGACGGTGAACGCGAGGCCCCACAGGCGCGGCCGGGCCGGCGCCGGCGGGCTCGGCCCCGCCCACCAGCTCGAGGATCGCCTCGCCCAGCCGGAAGAACCGTTGGCGGCGGCCGCCGCCGGCCTCCCGGTCGCGGCGGGGCTCGATCCCGAGCGCCCCGAGCGCGTCGGTCGTGCGGTCGAGGTCGGGCGTCACGACGACCAGGTGGTCGAGCCGGCGGACGCCGTTGGGGTGGTCGCCCGCCGCCGCGCCGTCGTCGTCGGGCCAGGTGGCGAGGGTGGTGGGCAGGCCGTCGACGGCGGTGGCGGCGTCGCCGGCGACCTCGTCCGGGCCGGCGAGGGTCCATCCGAGGAGGCCCGGCCCGGCGGCCCGGCCGACGATGTCGAGCCGCACCGTGCCGACCTGGACGCCGCCCGCGGAGTCGACCGTGAACCCCGCGTCGCGCCAGGCGCCCGGCTCGTCGCCGACCGCGACCCCGCTCAGCGTCAGCCCGCTCGTGCGCACGGGCGGACGCTACCGCGGCGCCGCCAGCCCGACCTGCCAGCGGAGGAAGGCGTGGGCGTCGGCGGCCTCCGCGGCCTGCTTGGAGGTGGGCTTGCCCTGGCCGTGGCCGGCCCGGGGCTCGACGCGGACCAGGATCGGCCGGTCGTCGCCGCAGGTGGTGGCGGCGGTCAGCGCCGCGCCGAACTTGCGGGCGTGGGCGGGATCGACCCGGCTGTCCTCCTCGCCGGTGAGCACGAGCGTGGCCGGGTAGCACCGGCCCGGCGCCAGGCGGTGGTAGGGCGAGTAGGCCCACAGCCAGGCGAACTCCTCGGGCACGTCGGGGTCGCCGTACTCGGGGGTCCAGAACCGGCCGATGAGGAACCGGGGGAAGCGGACCATGTCGACCACCGGGACCACGCACACCACCGCCCGGCAGACGTCCGGCCGCCGGACGAGCGTCGCCGCCACCAGCAGCCCGCCGTTGCTGCCACCCTCGATGGCCAGGCGCGCCGGCGACGTCCGCCCCTCGGCCGCCAGCCAGTCGGCCGCCGCGGCGAAGTCGTCGAGCACCTGCTGGCGGTTGCCCCGCATGCCCGCCCGGTGCCAGTCCTCGCCCTCCTCGGCGCCGCCGCGGATGCAGGCCACCGCGTACACGCCGCCGTCGTCGGCGACCGCCACCCCCACGGGGCTGTAGGCCGGGCTCATCGTGATCGCGAAACCGCCGTAGCCGGTGAGCAGCGTCGGGGTGTCGGGCCCGGGCTCGACGTCCGACCGCCGCAGCGTGAACAGCGTGACGAGCGTGCCGTCGGTGGACGGGTAGCGCTCGGCGGTGACCGTGTACGCGGTCGGGTCGACGGGCGAGGGCAGGCCGCTCCACGGGACCATGTCGCCGGCGCCGGGACCGGCGCCGGTCCAGCGCCACAGCTCGGTCGGGCGGGCCCAGGACGTGAAGGCGACCGCCGCCCGCTCGTCGTCGCGGTCGCCGCCGACGCCCGCGATCGACCCGGGCTCGGGCAGGGCGACCTCGGCGATCTCGTCCGGGGCCGCGGGCCCGGTCTCGGTGCCGGTCCCGGTCCCGGCGAGCGCGGTCCGCGGCACCCGGCGGAGGCGGCCGATCGCCCCCCGGGTCGAGGCGACCAGCAGCGAGCCGGCGGTGACCGCGACGCCCTCGATCACGTCGTCCGACTCGGGGACGATCGTCCGCCACCGCTCGGGGGCGGGGTCGTCCAGCGGGGCGGCGACGACCCGTCCCCGGGGGGCGTCCAGGGTGGTGTGGCCGACGAGCAGGTCGTCGACGAACCGGAAGTACGAGACGACGTCGGCGCCCTCGATGACCGTCGTGCGGGCGCCTGTCGGGCGGTCGATCAGGTGGACGTCGACCCGGCTCCAGCCGAGCGTCAGCTGGACCAGCAGCCAGCGGCCGTCCGGGGACAGCTCGACCATGGCCCAGGCGGTCCGGTCCGGCAGGTCGTCGAACAGGAGGGTGTCGGCGGCCGGGTCGGCGCCCAGGTCGTGCCACCAGACCGTGCGGTCGTAGTTGGCGGCCTCGGCGCCGACGACGGCGGGGTCGGGCCAGCGGGTGTAGGCGAACCCGTCGCCGTCGGCCGCCCAGGCGACGGAGGCCGCCCGGGTGTGGGGGATCGTGTCGGGCAGCAGGTCGCCCGTGTCGACGTCGACGATCCGCAGCGTGCTGCGCTCGTCGCCGCCCAGCGAGGTGCCGAACGCCACCCGGCGGCCGTCGTCGGACGGCTCGTACCAGTCGAGCGCGGCGGTGGCGTCGCCGGTCAGGGCGTGGGGGTCGACAAGGGTGCGGCCGGCGCCGTCGCCCCGGTCGTCGAGGTCGCGCACGACCAGAACGGCCTGCTCCCGCTCGCCCCACCGGTCGAGCGAGAACAGCCGGCCGCCCCGGATGCTGGGCCCACCCGCCCGCCCGGCGGCGTACAGCTCGGCGAACCGCTCGACCAGCCCGGCCCGCTCGGGGCGCCCGTCGAGGACCGTCCGGGTGCGGGCGTTGTGGGCCGCCACCCAGGCCGCGGTGTCGTCGGCCTCGCCGTCCTCCAGCCACCGGTAGGGGTCCGGCACGGTCACGCCGTGGATCACGTCGGCCGTGTCGTCGCGGCGGGCGTCCGGCGGCGGGGGAAGGGCCATGACGCCCGAACCTAGGTCAGTCCAGCACCTCGCCCAGGTCGGCGAGCGCCGGGACCGGGGCCACCCGGACGCCGGTCTCGGCGACCAGCCGGGCCAGCACCTCGTCGTCGACCTCGCGCCGGTAGCCCCGGGGCCAGCGGGCCCGCTCGCCGGCCGCTCCGAACAGCGCCAGCGCCCGGTTGCCGCCGGGGTCGTGGCGCATCCGGTAGCGGACGCCCTGATGGCCGGCCGCGGCGAAGGCGGCGGCCCAGCGCTGCGGCAGGTCGTAGGGCGTCATGCTCGCCAGCTCGGCCGTGACCCCGAATCCCCGGGCCGCCCGCACGGTCGTGTCGGCCGCGCTGCACTGGTGGGGCAGGCCCAGGTGCCACACGCTGAGCCGCCGGGCCCACCCGGCGCTGACCACCATGATCGGCCCCAGCACCTCCAGCAGCGCCCCGACCTCGTCGTCGGCCAGGTAGCAGGTGCCCCGGGGCGGCGGCAGGTCGAACCGGCCGTGGCCGCCCGTCGAGAACCACCACGGCCCCAGGCCGGACGTGGTGACCCGGCACAGCACGGTCCCGGCGTGGACGTGCCAGACCGGGAAGCCGGCCAGCTCCTCCGCCGGGGGCGGGGAGCCGATGCTCGGCGTCTGCCGGGTGTCCGGGTGACGGCGGGCGTCCTGCGGCGGCGGCACCCGGCGTTTTCTACGCGGAAGTGGTCGCTATAGCGACCACTTCCGCGTAGAACGCGATTCAGGCCAGCGACCACCTCGTGGCGCGGTCGTCGGCCAAGTCGACCACGGCCTCCTTGTCGCCGCCGTCGCGCAGGTGCTCGACGATCGTGCGACCGCCGAGGCCCGGCTGGGGGGCGGCCAGGAAGGCCGCCACCATCCACTCGTCGTCGGGGGTCGTGGGGTGGAAGCGGTCCAGGACCTCGGTCAGGCCGGGCACCACGTGGTTGTGGTCGTCGAGCTGGAACGCCGGGTAGACCCAGGCGCCCTCGGCCGTGCGCAGGGCCAGGACCGTCCGCCGCCGGCGGCGCTCGTCGATCGCCTGGCGGCTGACGCCGCCCAGGACCCTCGCGAAGCCCGTCGTGCTGTAGAACGGGCCCAGCTCGGCCCACGGGGACGGTTGGGGCACCGCGGCCAGCATGCGGGCCGCCAGGTCGTCGGGGTCGCCCAGCGCCGCCGCGTCGTGGCCCTGCTGGCGCAGGACGTCGACGCGCCGGGCGAGCTCCTCGGTGACCCGCGACGACACCCGGACCACGTACGGATCTGCTTTCACGCCTCCAGCCTAAGGACGCAAGGGCGTCAAGGCAACACCGTCAAGGCAACGTCTTCAGGCCGCGTGGCCGCCCGCCCAGGCGACCAGGTCGTCGGCCTCCATCGTGTTGACGATCCGCTCCGGCGGGATGCCGTGGCGGGCCGCCTTGTCGCAGCCGTAGACCTGCCACTCCATCTGGCCCGGGGCGTGGGCGTCGGTGTCGATCGCGAACGCGCAGGTCCCAGTCGAGCGCCAGCGCCAGCAGCTCGTCGGGCGGGTCCTGGCGCTCGGGGCGGCAGTTGATCTCCAGCGCCGTGTCGAACTGGGCGCAGGCGGCGAACACGATCTCGGCGTCGAAGGTCGACGGCGGGCGGCCCCGGCCGACCAGCTTGCGGCCGGTGCAGTGCCCGAGGATGTCGACGTGCGGGCTGGCCACCGCCGTGACCATCCGCCGGGTCATCTCCAGCCGCTCCATGCGCAGCTTGGAGTGGACGCTGGCGACCACCACGTCGAGCCGGGCCAGCAGGTCTTCCCGCTGGTCGAGGGCGCCGTCCTCCAGGATGTCGACCTCGATGCCCGTCAGGATGCGGAACGGCGCCAGCGCCTCGTTCAGCTCGGCGATCTCGTCGAGCTGGGCCCGCAGCCGCTCGGCGGTGAGGCCGTGGGCGACGGTCAGCCGGGGCGAGTGGTCGGTCAGCACCATGTACTCGTGGCCCAGGGCGATGGCCGTGCGGGCCATCTTCTCGATCGGCGCGCCGCCGTCGGACCAGGTCGAGTGCGTGTGGCAGTCGCCCCGCAGCGCCGCCCGCAGCGCCCCGCCCTCGCCGACCGGGATGACCGTCTCGTCCTCCAGCTTGGCCAGGTACGCCGGCACCTCGCCGTCGAGCGCCTCGGCGATGACCAGGCCGGTCGTCGGCCCGATGCCGGTCAGCTCGGTCAGCGTGCCCGCCGCGTGGAGGCGGGCGAGCTCGCCGTCGTCGGTCGCCTCGACCACGTCGCGGGCCCGGCGAAGGCCCGCACCTTCTGGCCTTCGGCCAGGTCGCGGTCGAGCAGGTAGACGATGCGGTCGAGGGCGTCGGCCGGGTGCACGCCCCCCTGCTAGCGGTGCTACAGAGGATCCGGAAGCCAACCTCGACCGCCGCCTCGATCGTGACCTCGGCCGGCGTCACCTCCTCGACGCCTCCGGCCGCCGGCGGCGGCCATCGCCATGCTCCGCATCGGGACGTCGTACCCGTCGCCCGGGCCCGGGCGGCGCAGGCCCGGCTCGGCCACCCACGCCACCGGGCCCAGCGTGAGGCCGAGGGCGTCGGCGTAGGCCTCCGCCCGGCGCCGGGCGTCGCTGGCCGCGGCCCGGCGGGCGGCCTCGTGGGCGGGGTTGTCGGGCACGAGCGACCAGCGCGGCCCGGTCACCTCGGCGCCCGCCTCGGCGACCCCGGCCATGATGCGCCCGATGGCGTCGAGGCCGTGACCTCGACCAGCGTCGTCCGGGTGGCTCGCCAGCCGGTCCGGACGGCCTCGCCCCGCTGCCACCGGGTGCGGGGCTGGACGCCGACCGCCGCCGGCAGCGTGCGCGAGATCGCCTCGCCGTGCTGATCCAGCACGGCGTCGACACCGGCTGTGACCTCGCCCCGGCGGCGCTGCGCGCCGTCCGGCGTGGCGTGGTCGGCCGCCACCACGATCTGCAGCGTGGCGAGGTCGGGCAGCACCTGGACCTCGCCGGTGCCCCGCACGACGATCTCGGGCTCCATGACGGCCGACGCTACCGGGAGCCCGGGTGGCGGCGGACGCACCCGCGGTCACCACTCGCCGGTACCCTCGCCCCGGTGGAACGGTTCGGGTTCGTCGGCCTCCCCAACGCCGGCAAGTCGTCGCTGTACAACGCGCTCGCCGGCGGCGGTGCGCTGGCCGCGCCGTACGCCTTCGCCACCCGTGACCCCAACGTCGGCGTGGCCAAGGTGCTCGACCCCCGGCTCGACGCGCTGGCGGCCATGTCGGCCAGCCGCAACGTGGTGCCGGCCAGCGTCCAGTTCGTCGACATCGGCGGCCTGGTCGAGGGGGCCAGCAAGGGCGAGGGGCTGGGCAACCGGTTCCTGGCGAACATCCGCGAGGTCGACGCCGTGGTCTACGTCCTGCGGGCCTTCGACGACGCCGACGTCCCCGGGCCGGTCGACCCGCTGGAGCACCTGCGGGTGGTCGAGCTGGAGCTGACCCTGGCCGACCTGGAGTCGGTCGAGAGCCAGGTGGTCAAGCGGCGCAAGGCGGCCAAGGGCGACCGCTCGCTGGCCGCCGGGGTGGCCGCGCTCGACGCCGCGCTGGAGGTGCTGTCGGCCGGCACGCCGATCTACCGCAGCGACCTCGACGCCGAGGTCCGGGCCCTGCTGCGGCCGTGGTTCCTGCTCACCAACCGCCCGGTGCTGGCGGTCGTGAACATCGGCGAGGACCAGCTCGACGACGTGGCGGCCGTGATCGCCCCGGTCGAGGCCGAGCTCGGCGGCCGGGCGGAGGTGCTCGGCATGTGCGTCCAGCTGGAGGCCGAGGCCGCCCAGCTCGCCCAGGAGGACCGGGTGGAGATGCTGGAGGCGCTCGGGCTGGGCGAGGGCGCGCTCGGCCGCTTCGTGCACGCCGCGTACCACCTGCTCGGGCTGCGGACGTTCTTCACGACGGGGGAGAAGGAGTCGCGGGCCTGGACGTTCCGGGCCGGCTGGAAGGCCCCGCAGTGCGCCGGCGTGATCCACTCCGACTTCGAGAAGGGCTTCATCCGGGCCGAGGTGATCGCCTGGGACGAGCTGGTCGAGATCGGGTCGTGGTCGAAGGCCCGGGACGTGGGCAAGATGCGGGTCGAGGGCAAGGACTACGAGGTGGCCGACGGCGACACCCTGGAGATCCGCTTCAGCGTGTAAGAGGCTGCGCCGGGCCCCCGTGGACATGGAACGCCTCCGAGCTGGGCATCATGTGCACCGTGGCCTGGTTGCTGCGCGACGGCGAGGTGCTGGCCAGCCTGGAGCTGGCCGAGTCGTGGCGCGCCCGCAGCCGGGGCCTGCTCGGCCGGGACGGGATCGATGGCGCGCTGCTGCTCACGCACAGCCGGTCCGTGCACACGATCGGCATGCGCTTCGCCATCGACGTGGCGTTCTGCGACGGCGAGATGCGCGTCGTCCGGCTCGTCACGATGCCTCGGTACCGGGTGTCCCGGCCGGTCTGGCGGGCGCGGTCGGTGGTCGAGGCCGAGGCCGGGGCGTTCGCCCGCTGGAACCTGCGGCCGGGGGATCAGCTCGAGGTCAAGGGGTGACGCCGGCGGGGGTGCTGGTTCTGGTGGGCGGGCCGCTCGCGCCGGGGGACGGCCTGTCGCCCGCGCCGCGGCGGAGGGACCCGGCGCCGGCGCCGACGCCGCGGCCGGCGTGGCCGGCGTGGCCGCGGTGCTGGCCCGCCTGGCCGCGGGCGAGCGGGTGGTGGTGACGCTGGCGCCCGACGGCGGGGACGCGGCGCGCCTGGTGGCGGCGGCGACGGCCGCCGGCTACGCGGTCGAGCACGTCCCGGGCCCGTCGGCCGCCCTGGCGGCGCTGGCGGTGAGCGGCCTGCCGACGGCCCGGTTCGTCGTGGAGTCCGGGCTCCCCGCCGCGGGCCCCGAGCGCGCCGCCCGGCTGGCCGCCGCCGCGGCCGAGCGGCGCACGTCGGTGCTGGTCGAGGCCGCCGAGCGCCTCGCCCGCACGCTGGCCGACCTGGCCGCCGCCTGCGGTCCCGACCGCCCGGCCGCGGTGGTCGCCGGCGGGTCCGCGTGGCGCGGTCCGCTGGGCGAGGCGCCCGTCCCGGACACGACCCGGCCCGCCGTCGTGGTGGTGGCCGGTGCCCCGGCGTCGGCGCCGCCGTCCGACGCCGACGTCGTCGCCGCCGCTGGAGGCCGAGCTGGCCGCGGGCGCCACCGCCCGCGACGCGGCCCGGGCGGTCGCCGCCCGGCTGGCGGTGCCCCGGCGGCGGGCCTACGACCTGGCGGTGGCCGCGGCTAGCCGACCACCGTGAGGTGGCTGGCCGCCATCTCCGGCGACACGATGTCGATCATCACGCCGGTGCCCTGCTCGAAGCCGGCGACGCTGGTCACCCGGGGCAGCACGTGGACGTGCCAGTGGAACGGACCGGCGTGGCGGTGGGGCGCCGTGTGGAACACGAGGTTGTAGGCGATGCTGCCCAGGCAGCCCCGCAGCCGGGCCAGCGCGTTGGCGAGCGCCCGGCCCACCGCGGCGACGTCGGCCGGCTCGGCGTCGATCACGTGGACCTCGTGTTGCCGGGGCAGCACCAGCATCTCGTAGGGCGTGCCCGACCAGAACGGGCACACCACCAGCACCCGGTCGTCGGCGTAGACGACCCGGTGGCGGGCCGCCTCCTCGGCCTCGACGGTCGTGCACAGCAGGCACGAGCCCTCGAACCGGCGGAACCCGGCCTCCTCCTCGGCGATCTCCCCCGGCACGAAGGGGATGCCGAGCAGCTGGCCGTGCGGGTGCTCCAGGCTCGCCCCCGCCTCGCGCCCGTGGTTGACGATGACCTGCGTGTAGCGGATCTGGGGTCGGCGGGCGTGGTCCTCCATCCGGTCGCGGATGGCGGCCATCGTCACCGCCGCCTGGGCGGCGTCGAGGTCGGCCCACGCCGCGCCGTGGTCGGGCGAGAACACCAGCACCTCGTGGATGCCGCTCGCCACGGCCTGGGTGAACACCGGGCCCTTGTTCTCGACCCGCAGCGGCTCCTCGCCGTCGAACGCCGGGTAGCGGTTGGGCACGACCCGGACCACCCACTCGCCGTGGCGCCCGTAGGTCTCGAGCGCCGGCGGCGTCTCCTCCTCGTTGCCGGGACAGAACGGGCACACGCGGTCGGGATCGCTCTCGACCGGCAGCTGGCGGGACACGAGGTCGCCGGGCCGGGTGCTCGCGGCCCGGGGCGACGGCCACCCACCGCCCGGTCAGGGGGTTCAGGCGGAGTTGGCTCATGACCTGGGCACGGAGCGCCGGTTCGCTGTCGCTTCGGTCAGCGCTGGATCCTCAGATGTCGTCACGCGCTCAACGTACCCCGTCACCCCCGCCGCACGGAGTGGGTTCTGATGCCGGTTCGTGGCCTGCGGCCACATATGTGGAGATGTGGACGTCCGACGATGGCGTGAACCGCTCGTCCCGCCACCCAGCGTGGCGCGTGGCGAGCCGGAGGCCGGCCTCGGCGGCGAGCGCGTCGAGCTCGGCGGGCGAGGCGTAGTGGAGGACCCAGGGCCGCAGCCGGATACCCGATTCCCGGATCTGCACGTGCTGGCCGGTCACGGTCCGGGTGGCCGGGTCGAGCCGGCTCACGGTCAGCACGACCTCGTCGAGGCCGATGTGGCGGGGCTCGACCGCCGCGGCCGCGGCGTCGTCCTCGCCGCCGGGCGGGGGCACGAACGCCTCCACCACGAGCCGCCCGCCGGGGGCCAGCAGCGCGGCCGTCCGGGCCAGGCAGCGGCGCTGGGCGTCGGTGTCGGTCAGGTTGAACAGGGTGTTGAAGGCGCACAGCACGACGGCGAAGCGGGGCGCGTCCGGCCCCAGGTCGGCGGCGGCCATGTCGCCGATCACCGTGCGGACCCGGTCGCCGCCCGGCTTGGCCCGCAGGCGCCCGACCATGGCGGGGGAGGCGTCGAGGGCCCAGACCTCCAGGCCCCGAGCCGCGAGCGGGACGGCCAGCCGCCCGCTCCCCGCCCCCAGCTCGAGCACCGGACCGGCGCCGGCGAGCGCCGCCACCCGGTCGACCGTGGCGGTCGCATCGGACACGTCGCCGTACCAGTCGTCGTACACGTCCGCGAACCCCTCGCCGTAGGTGCTCGGTCGGTAGCCGTCCATCTGCGCACCTCCCGGTGTGTGCCGCGTCCGCGGCCGGGTCCATCATCGGCGATGATGGCGTCCGTGGAGGATCCGTCGGCGACCGGCCCAGGGTGGGAGACGCCGGGCGGCGCGCCCGGGCCCGGGTGGGCCGTGCCGGGATCCTCGGTCGCGCAGCCGACCGCGCCGCCGCGCGACGCGGCGCCGGCTGCCGGTGCGCCGGACGCCGCCGGCCCTGCGGCGTGGCCCGAGCCCGCGCCGCCCGCCGCCTCGGTGCCCCGCGTGGCGCTGCGGGCCATGACGGTGGCCGACATCCTCGACGGGGCCTTCGGCGTCGTGAAGGCCCGGCCCCGCCGCATCCTCGTGCTCACGGCCGTCTTCGTGGTGCCGGTCCAGATCCTGCTGGCCTACCTCCAGCGCAACGCCTTCGGCGGGCTCGCGACCACCACCGACGTGTTCTCCCAGGACCCCGCCGTGATCAACGAGCAGTCGTCCCAGGGGGGCGGCGAGGTCCTCGCGCTCTTCGGCGCGATCGCGTTCAACGCGCTGGCGCTCGTCGCGGTGGCCGCCTGCATCGCCCACCTCGTGGCGCAGTGGACGATGGGCCGCGACCCGTCGGCCCGGGAGATGGTCGGGGTCGTCGCCCGCCGCTGGTGGCCGCTGCTGGCGTCGTACGTGATCGTCAAGTTGGCCGAGGGCGCCGGTGCCATCGCCTGCTACCTCGGCATCCTGTTCGTCATGCCGCTGTTCGTCCCGGTGGCCCCCATCGTGGCTGTGGAGGGCGTCGGCCCGCTCGCGGCCCTGAGCCGGTCGGTGCGGCTCGTGCGCCCGCGCTACTGGTTCGTCATGCTCGTGGCGGTGCTCTCGGGCGTCGTGGCCTGGCTGCTCACCAACGCCCTGTCCGCGCTGCCGCAGCTGCTGGCGTCCTGGATCGGGCTCGAGCGCGGCTGGCCGCTGCTCGCCCTGGGGTCGACGGTCGCGGAGTTGGTCGTCGTGCCGTTCGTGGCCGCCGCGACCGTGCTGCTCTACTTCGACCTGCGGGTGCGCACCGAGGGCCTCGACATCGAGATGACGGCCATCGACGTGCTCGACCGGGCCGCGTGACGTGGACGCCTGGTTCGGAGACCTGCCCGACCCCGGCCACGACAGCGGCGAGGTCCGCCGGGCGGCGCAGGAGATCCTGGCGCGGCCGGAGTACGAGTGGGGCGGCCGCAGCCTGATCGACCGCGTCGGCTCGTGGATCGCCGAGCAGCTCTCCAGGATCACCGTCCCGCTCGGCCTGGGGGACATCCCCGTGTGGCTGGGGTGGGCGTTCCTCGGCCTGCTCGTGGTGGTGATCCTGGCGTTGCTGTTCCGGTCCCGGCGACGGTTCCCCGGGGTCGATCGGACCCGCGGTGAGGGCCAGGTCGTCGTCGCCGAGGGCGAGGCCGACATCGACTGGGCGGCCGAGGTCGCCCGGTGCGAGGCACAGGGCCTGTGGCGGGAGGGCCTGCGGGCCCGGTACCGGGTGCTGGTGGGCCAGCTCGCGGCCGGGGGCGTCATACCCGACCTGGTCGGGCGCACCACCGGCGAGCTGGTGGCGGACGTGCGGGGCGCCGCCCCGGCCGTCGCCCCCGCCTTCGCCCGCGCCACCAGCCAGTTCGAGGCCGTGTGGTACGGCGCCGCCCCGTCGGGGCCGGCCGAGGCCGACCGGTTTGCGGCGCTCGCCGCCGAGGTACGGGCCGGGCTCGGCGCGGCGGTCGGCTCCCGGTGAGCGCCGCACCGGCGACGCGGGGCGGCGACTCGACGACCATGTGGGTCGTCGCCGGCGGGCTGGCGGTGCTGCTGGTCGTCGGCGTGCTGCTGCTCGGGCCCGGGAGCGGCGGTGGCCCGCCGCTGTCGCCGCGGTCGAACGACCGCCTGGGCACCAGCGCCCTGGTGCGCCTGGAGCGCGAGCTGGGGGCCGACGTCCGCATCGGCGATCGGCTGCCCGACCTGACCGGCGCCGACGCGCCCGACGTCATGCTGCTGCTGACAGACCTGCTCACCGACGAGCAGCGCGACGCGGTCGACGAGTGGGTCGCCGGCGGCGGCGTGCTGGTCGTCACCGACCCGATCTCGGAGTTCGTGCCGCCCGACGCGTTCCAGGACTTCGAGCGGGTCTCGGACCTGGGTCCGGCCGCCACGCTGCGGGGCCGCTGCGAGATCGGCGCGCTCGACCAGATCGACGTGTCCCGGGTGCGGCCGCTGCACGGCGGCGCGCTCTACGATGCGCCGAGCAGCGCGGACACCTGCCTGGCCAACGCCTTCGGCCTCGCCCACATCGTCGTCGAGGACCGGGGATCCGGCACCGTCGTGGCCCTCGGCGGCGCCGGGATGCTGGTCAACGCCGCGCTGGCCGAGGGCAACAACGCCCCGGTGGCGTCGGCGCTGCTCGCCACCGGTCAGGGCACCGACCTCCTCGTCCTCGAGCCGGGCCCGCTCGGCAGCGCCGGACGCGGGCGCGGGCTGATCGGGCTGATCTCGCCGGGGGTCAAGCGCTTCACCCTCCAGCTCGTCGTCGCCTTCGTCGCCTTCGCCCTGTGGCGGGGCCGGCGGCTCGGGCGCCCGGTGTCCGAGCCCCAGCCGGTCAGGGTGGCGGCGTCCGAGCTGGTGGCCGCGGTCGGCGGCCTGCTCGACCGTTCGCGCTCGCCCGGCCACGCCGCCGACCTGCTGCGGGCCGACCTGCGGCGCTTCCTCGGCGACCGCATGGGCCTGCCGCCGGGATCGGACGACGACGCGCTCGGTGACCGTGACGGCCGCGCGCACCGGCGTGGCCGAGGACCGCCTCCGGCTCGCGCTCACCGACCCCGTGACCGACGACGCCGGCCTGGTCCGCCTGGCGTCCACCATCGACAGCATCCGCCAGGAGGTCCTCGCCCATGTCTGAGCCGGTGCCCGCCGCCGCACCGAGCGACGCGCCGCAACCCGATCCCCGCACCGCGATCCTCGCCGTCCGCGACGAGGTGGGCAAGGTGGTCGTCGGCCAGGACGGCACGCTGTCCGGCCTGGTCGCGGCGCTGCTCGCCCGCGGTCACGTGCTGCTCGAGGGCGTGCCCGGGGTGGCCAAGACGCTCATCGTCAAGACCCTGGCGGCCGCCTTCGACCTCGACGTGAAGCGGGTGCAGTTCACCCCCGACCTGATGCCCTCGGACGTGACGGGGCAGATGATCCTCGACAGCGCCGAGGCCGGCGCGACGGCCGGGGGCCGCTTCCGGTTCCGGCCCGGGCCGGTGTTCACCAACATCCTCCTGGCCGACGAGATCAACCGGACGCCGCCCAAGACCCAGGCCTCGCTGCTCGAGTCGATGGAGGAGCGCCAGGTGTCGGTCGAGGGATTGGCCCATCCGCTGCCGGACCCGTTCATGGTGGTCGCGACCCAGAACCCGATCGAGTACGAGGGCACGTACCCGCTGCCCGAGGCCCAGCTCGACCGGTTCCTGTTCAAGCTGGTGGTCGCCTACCCGAGCGCCGACCAGGAGCAGGAGGTGCTCGCCCGCCACGACCGGGGCCTCGACCCCCACGACACGGTGGCGGCCGGGGTCAAGCCGGTGGCGACCGCGGACGACGTGGCCGCCGCCCGGCGCCAGATCCTCGACATCCGGGTCGACCCCGCGGTGCTGGCCTACATCGTGGCCATCGCCCGGGCGACCCGGACGGCCGGCGCGGTCACCCTCGGCGTCTCGCCCCGGGGCGCGGCGATGGTCCTGCACGCGGCCAAGGCGTGGGCCTGGCTCGCCGGCCGCCAGTTCGTGACGCCGGACGAGGTGAAGGCGGTGGTCAAGCCGTGCGTGCGGCACCGCATGCAGCTCCGGCCCGAGCTGGAGCTGGAGGGCACGACGGTGGACGGCGTGCTCGACGGGATCCTCGCGACCGTGCCGGTGCCCCGGTGAGCCCGGGGTGAGCCGGCCGTGAGCCCGACCCGGCGGCTGGCCGTCGTGGCGGCGCTCGCCTCCCTGGTCGTGCTGGTGCTGCCGGTCGGCGGCGTCTGGCTGCCGCTGCTGGGCGTGAACCTGGCGCTGGCCGGCGTCGCCGCGGTCGACGCGCTCGCCGCGCCGCGCCCCCGACGCCTGCCGGTGGCGCGCGACCTGCCGCCGGTCGTGGTCCTGGGCAGCCAGGCGGAGGTGTCGTGGACGGTCCGCAACCCGACCCGGCGCACGCTGTCGGTGGCGCTGGCCGACGACCTGGCGCCGTCGCTGCGGGCCGACACCCGCCGGGCCGCGGCCCGCATCCCCGCGGGGGGAGCCTCACGGCCACGACCCCGATCCGCCCCGCGCGCCGGGGCCGGTTCGCCCTGCGCACGGTCACGCTCCGGGTGGCCGGCCCGCTCGGGCTCGGGGCGCGGCAGGCCCGGGTGCCGGCGCCGGGGGTCCTGCGGGTGTACCCGTCGTTCCGGTCCAAGGACGAGGCCGAGCTGCGCATCCGCAAGGCCCGCATCCTCGAGGTCGGGCTGCGGTCGGCCCAGGGGCTCGGCGCCGGCACCGAGTTCGACCAGCTCCGCGAGTACACGGTCGACGACGAGTTCCGCCGGGTCGACTGGTCGGCCACGGCCCGGGCCGGGCGGCCGATCGTGCGGACCTACCGGGCGGAGCGCAACCAGACGGTCCTGGTGTTGCTGGACAACGGCCGGGTGATGGCGGGGCGGGTCGACGGCGTGCCCCGGGTCGAGCACGCGGTGGACGCGGTGATGATGCTGACCGCGGTGGCGACCGGCCTGGGCGACCGCTGCGGGGTCGTGGCGTTCGACCGCGAGGTGCGGGTGGCGGTGCCGCCCGGGGGCGGCAAGTCGCAGCTGGGGCGGGTGATCGAGGCGCTCTACGACCTCGACCCGGTGCTGGCCGAGAGCGACTACGCGGGCGCGTTCGCCGAAACGCTGGCGCGCTTCCGCCGCCGCACGCTGCTGGTCGTGCTCACCGACCTGGTCGGCTCCGCGGTGGACGAGTGGCTGGTGCCGGCGCTGCCGCTGGTGCTGCGCGACCACGTCGTGGTGGTGGCCGGCGTCCAGGACCCGGACGTGGTCCGGTGGTCCACCGACGCGGGCGGCGACGCCGAGGGCACCTACCGCCGGGCCGCCGCCCTGGCTGCGCTCGACGCCCGCCGCCGCACGGTCGCCCGCCTGCGGGGCCTCGGCGCGACCGTGGTCGACGCCCGCCCCGGGGACCTGGCCCCGAAGCTCGCCGACACCTACCTGCGGGTCAAGGCGACCGGACGGCTGTAGGCGCGGATCAGGCGGATCAGGCGGACGACCAGGAGCGCTCGCGGGCCTTGGCCAGCTCGTCCCAGCCGTGGTCGAGCTCGCCCATGTCGCCGGTGAGGCCGCGGGCGGTGGCGGCCCGGCCGCGCACCACGATCCAGGTCACGAACAGCACCTCGACCGCGACCCCGATGCCGACCCGGAGGGGGGTGGGGACGCCCCGCCCGGTGACGAACCCCTCGATCGTGCCGGCCACCACGAACGCCAGCGTGATCCCGAGCGCGATCGTGCCCGCCCGACGGGCCTCGTCGCCGAGGGCCCGGGTGCGCGTGCGGTCGCCCGGGGCGATCACCGCCCAGCCCAGGCGCAGGCCGGCGGCCCCCGCGATGACGACCGCGGTCAGCTCCAGCAGGCCGTGGGGGAGGATCAGCCCGAAGAACTTGGGCAGCTGGCCGGCGTCCGCGAACAGGCCCCCGACGACGCCGAGGTTGGCGCCGTTGTACGCCATCATCCCCACGGTCGGGAGGCACAGGATCACCCCGCCGGCGAACGCGACGACGGCCACCTGGATGTTGTTGACGGTGACCTCGGTGGCGAACTGCGTCGCGGGCTCGGAGTTGTAGTACGACTCGAAGTCCTCGTTGAGGTAGGCCTCCCGCGCGGCCTCGGACCCGGTCGCGTCGACGGCCTCGTCGCTCGTGCCGATCCACACCCCGAACGCGAGGGCCGGCACCAGCAGCAGCGCCGCGCTGGCGGCGACGAACCGGCCGCTCTGGTAGACCGCGGCGGGGAAGCGCCAGGCGAAGAAGTCCCGGACCGCCCCGAGCGTCCGGGTCCGGGGCGCGTAGATCATGCCGTTGGCCCGGCTGACCGTCCGGTTCAGGCGGGCGACCAGCGCGGGATCGTCGTACGGCGGCCCGGGCGTACGACAGGTGCGACGACACCCGCTGGTACAGGGCGACCAGCTCGTCGACCTCGGCGGGGGTCAGGCGATGGAGGTTGCGGCCGGCGCGGGCGCTCAGGGTGTCGAGGCGGTCCCAGGCGGGCCGGTTGCGCGCGATGAAGCGGTCGATGTCCACGACGGCGCGCACTCTACTTTCGTGCCAATCGCTCGCCGCCGCGGGAGCACTAGCGTGCTGGCGTGGTCGGTCCCACGACGTCCCAGCCCGCGTATTCGGCCACGACCGCGCAGCCGATCATCACGCCCGAGGCGGTGGTCCTCGACTTCGAGCGGGCCGGCGTCGCGTCGCGCACGCTGGGCTTCGCCATCGACATGCTGGCTCTGGCGGCCACGCTGGTCGCGCTGCTGCTGGCGGGCCTGGCGGCGGGGGTGTCGGCCGAGGGGGTGAGCGGGGCGGTGTTCGCCATCCTCACCAGCCTCCTCACGGTGGTCGTGTGGTTCACGGCGTTCGAGACCCTGTGGCGGGGCCGCACGCTGGGCAAGGCCGCGATGGGTCTGCGGGCCGTGAGCGTGGACGGCACGACCGTGAGGTTCCACCAGGCGTTCCTGCGGGCGTCGGTCGGGCTGATCGACTTCTTCCTCATCCCGATCGGGTTCATCGCGGTGGTGACGGCCCTCGTGTCGCCCAAGGATCAGCGCCTGGGGGACATGGCGGCGGGCACGTTCGTCGTCCGGGAGCGCACGGCCGCCCGGCGCAGGCAGGTCGCCCCGGCGTGGTTCGCCCCGCCGTACGGCTACGAGCGCTACGCGGCATCGCTCGACGTCAGCACCCTCGACGAGGACGTGTACGCCCTGATCCGGACGTACCTGCTGCGCATGTCGGAGCTGACCCCGGCGGCCCGCGACCACCTGGCGATCCGCCTGGCCAACCCGATCGCGGTGCGCATGGGCCACACCCCGCCGCAGTGGCTCTACCCACACGCCTTCCTCGCCTGCGTGGCCTCGGCGTGGCAACGGGCCCACGGCGGCCCGGCCCCGCCCCTGCCCCCGCTGCAACCGGCCGCGTACGGCGCCCCGGCGGTGCCGGCCGCGCCGGCCGGCCCGCCGCGGCCGGGCTACTACCCGCGGCCGATGCCCGCCCCGCTGCGCCCGGGCGCCCCGCCGCCCGCGCCCGCCCACCCGGCGCCCGCGCCCGGGTACCCGCCGGCCGCGCCCGGATACCCGCCGGCCGGTGGTGCGCCGCTCACGCCCGGGCACCCGGTGCCCGCGCCCGCACCCGGGTACGCACCTACCCCGGCGATGCCGCGCTTCCCGCCTGCCGGCGCTCCGGCTCCGGCCGCGGCGCCGCCGAACCCGGCGCCGCCGGCCGCGCCGGTCGCCGGTGTCCCGGCGGGCGAGCCTGGCCCGGCGGCGGAGGTGCCCGCGGCGGCTGGGCCTGGCGGTGGTGAGCCGGGTGAGGGCGAGGCACCCGTTTGGCAGCCGGCGCCGCCGAGGCCGCCGCCTCCGGACGCGGCGTCGTAGCGTTCCGCGGTCGGGCTGCGAGACTGGGGACGGTGCCCGAGCCGCCCGATCCGCCGCTGGTCTACCTCGACCATGCCGCCACCACGCCGCTGCGCCCCGCGGCGCGCGACGCCATGGTGCCGTGGCTGGGCGAGCGGTTCGGCAACCCCTCCGGGGCGCACCGGGTGGCGCGGGCCGCACGCGCCGCGATCGACGACGTGCGCGACGTCGTGGCGCTGGCCGTCGGGTGCCGGCCCGGCGACGTCATCTTCACCGGCGGGGGAACCGAGGCCGACAACCTCGCGGTGCTCGGGGTCGCCGCCGCCCGTCCCGGGCCGGTGTTCGCCAGCGCCGTCGAGCACGACGCCGTGCTCGCGCCGCTCGCCCGGCTCGGTGGGCGGACCCTGCCGGTCGGCCGCCGTGGGGTCGTCGATCCCTCGGCCGTCGCCGACCTGGTCGAGCCCGACACCACGCTGGTGTCGATCATGGTCGCCAACAACGAGGTCGGGGTCGTGCAGCCCACGGCCGCGCTGGCCGACGCCGTGGCCCGGCGGGCGCCATCCGCCGCGATCCACGCCGACGCGGTGCAGGCCGCCGCCTGGCTCGCCCTGCCCGAGCGGCTGGCCGGGGTGCACCTCGTCAGCCTCAGCTCCCACAAGGTCGGCGGACCCCAGGGTGTCGGGGCCCTGGTCGTGCGGCCCGGCACACCGCTGGCCGCCCTCACGCTCGGCGGCGGGCAGGAGCGCGAGCTGCGCAGCGGCACCCACGACGTCGCTGGCATCGTGGGGTTCGGGGCGGCGCTCGCCGCCGCGCTCGCCGAACGGGACGCCGCCGCCGCCCGCGTCGCCGCCCTGCGCGACCGTCTCGCCGCCGGCCTGCGGGCCGCCATCACCGGGCTGGTCGAGACCGGCCAGGACCCCGGCGACGACGCCGCCGAGCGGCTGCCCGGCACCCTGCACCTGTGCCTGCCGGGGATCGAGAGCGAGCCGCTGCTGTTCCTCCTGGACGAGGCCGGCGTGTGCGCCTCCGCCGCGTCGGCCTGCGCGAGCGGCGCGCACACCCGGTCCCACGTGCTGGCGGCCATGGGCGTCCCCGACGGGCTGGCGGCGGGCGCCCTGCGGCTGTCGCTCGGGTGGTCGAGCACCGCCGCCGACGTCGACCGCGCCCTCGCGGTCGTCCCGGCCGCGGTCGACCGGCTGCGGGAGGCGGCGGCGTGAAGGTCCTGGCGGCGATGTCCGGCGGCGTCGACTCGTCGGTGGCCGCCGCCCGGCTGCTGGCCGCCGGGCACGAGGTCGTGGGCGTCACGATGAAGCTGTGGGGTGGCGAGTCCGACACCGGCTGCTGCTCGGTCGGCGACGTCGACGACGCCCGCCGGGTCGCCCAGCAGCTCGGCATCCCCCATCACACGTGGACCTTCACCGACGACTTCGACCGCCGGGTCGTCGAGCCCTACGTCGACGCCCACCGCCGGGGCGTCACCCCCAACCCGTGCATCGAGTGCAACCGCCACCTCAAGTTCGACCGCCTCGCCCGCCGGGCCCGGGCGGTCGGGTTCGACGCGGTGGCCACCGGACACCACGCCCGCATCGTGGTCCGGCCCGACGGCACCCGGCGGCTGGCCCGCGGCGCCGACGCGGCCAAGGACCAGAGCTACGTGCTCTACGTCCTCGGCCAGGACGAGCTCGCCCGCACGCTGCTGCCGGTGGGCGAGCTGACCAAGGCCGCCGTGCGGGCCGAGGCCGCCGCCCTCGGGCTGCGCACCGCCGACAAGCCCGACAGCCAGGACGTCTGCTTCGTGACCTCGGCCAGCGGCCGGCGGGGTTTCCTCGGCCGCCGCCTCGCGCTGCGGCCGGGCCGGATCGTGGACGAGCACGGCCGGGACGTGGGCGCCGTCGACGCGGTCGAGCTGGTGACGCTGGGTCAGCGCCGGGCGCTGGGGCTGCCCGGCGGCATCGCGCCGCGCTACGTCACCCACGTCGACGTGCCCGCGGCCGTCGTGCGGGTGGGGCCGGAGGCCGACCTGCTGGCGGCGGACGTCCGGCTGGAGCGGGTCGTGTGGGCCGCGGGCCCGGTCGCGGGGGCCGTCGCCGCCCAGTGCTCGGCCCACGGCGCACCCCGTGCGGCCCGGGTCACCGCCGACGGAGCCGGGGCGGTGGTCCGCTTCGACCAGGCCGCCCGGCGGGTCGCCCCGGGCCAGTCGGTCGTGCTCTACGCGGGCGACGAGGTGGTCGGCGGCGGCATCGCCGCGGTGTGACCAAGTTCACGGGACTCGATCGTTCCGAAACTATTGCGTTCCGTAATTCGTGGTCGCAGTCTGGGGACCATGCCCGCACCCGCACCCGCACCGCGCCCGGCGCAGGCGCTGCCGCAGGATCCCCGCCGCTGGATCGTGCTGGCCGTCATGTGCCTCAGCCTCCTGCTGATCGTGATGGACAACACGATCGTCAACGTGGCCATCCCCAGCCTCCAGCGCGAGCTGGGGGCGTCGACCAGCCAGCTCCAGTGGGTCGTCGACGCCTACATCCTCGTGTTCGCCGGCCTCCTGCTCACGATGGGCTCGCTCGGCGACCGCTTCGGCCGCCGCGGCGCCCTCGCCATCGGCCTGGCGATCATGGGCGTCGGCTCGATCCTGTCGGCGCTCGCCGACAGCGCCGACCAGCTGATCGCCACGCGGGCGCTCATGGGCGTCGGCGGCGCGTTGGTCATGCCCGCCACCCTGTCGATCATCACCAACGTGTTCACCGACCGGCGGGAGCGGAGCCAGGCGATCGCCATCTGGGCCGCCATGGCCGGCGTCGCCGTCGCCGTCGGCCCGGTGACCGGCGGGTGGCTGCTCGAACACTTCTGGTGGGGCGCGGTCTTCCTCGTCAACGTGCCGGTCGTGGTGGTGGCGCTGATCCTGGGCCAGCTGTTCGTGCCCACCTCCCGCGACCCGTCCGCGCCCCCGATCGACGTGCTCGGCGCCCTGCTGTCGATCGCCGGCCTCGTGAGCCTCGTGTGGGCGATCATCGAGGGGCCCAACGGCTGGACCGACCCCGCGGTCATCGGCGCGTTCGCGGCCGCCGCCGTGCTGCTCGGGGCCTTCTTCCTTTGGGAGCGCCACACGCGGTACCCGATGCTGGACATCAACTTCTTCCGCAGCCCCCGCTTCAGCGCGGCGAGCGGGGCGATCATGCTCACGTTCTTCGCGATGTTCGGGTCGCTGTTCCTGCTGACGCAGTTCCTGCAGTCCGTGCTGGGCTACACGGCCCTCCAGGCCGGCGTGCGGCTGCTGCCGATGGCGGCCGTCCAGATGGTCGTGGCGCCGCTGTCGGCCCGCATCGTCGAGCGGGTCGGCACGAAGCTGGTCGTGGCCGCCGGCCTCGCCATCGGGACGCTCGGCCTGCTCATGGCCAGCACGCTGCAGGTCGACGCCAGCTACATGCAGGTGCTGGCGGCCCTCGTCGTGCTGTCCGTCGGCCTGGCGCTGGTCATGCCGCCGGCCACCGAGTCGATCATGGGCTCGCTGCCGCCGGCCAAGGCGGGCGTCGGCTCGGCGGTCAACGACACGACCCGCCAGATCGGCGGCGCCCTGGGCGTCGCGGTGCTCGGCTCGGTGATGAGCTCGTCCTACCGCCCCCGGGTGAGCGAGCTGATCGCCTCGTCCCCGGTCCCGATCCCCAAGGACATCGCCAACGCCGTCACCGATCAGGTCGGCGCGGCGTTCGGGGTGGCGGACCAGATCGGCGGCCCGGCGGGCGCCCAGCTGCGGGACGTGGCCGGGCGCGGGTTCGTCGACGGCATGAGCATCGCGTTCATGATCGGCGCGGCGGCGCTGGCGCTGGGCGCCGTGCTGGTGGCCCTGTACCTGCCGGCCCGGGCGCCGGACCACGACGGCCCCGTCGGCCCGGCGGGCCCCGCCGGCGACGGCCGCGACGGCCAGGTGCCCGTCGGGACCCCCGAGCCCCAGGACGCGCCGGTACCCGGGCCGCAGGACGCGCCCGTGCCGGCGGACGCCCCGCGCCGGCGGTCGCCGGCGACGGCGACGGCGCCGACCCCGCGGTCCCGCTGTCGCCGACGCGGGCGCGTACATGAGCGTCGCGGTTCCGGTCGAGGGTCCTGAGCGTCGGCCGGGGCGCCCCCGCGACGCCCGCGCCGACGCGGCGATCACCGAGGCCGCGGTGGCGGTGCTGGCCGAGCGGGGCCCGGCCGGGTTCACGGTCGACGCCGTGGCCGCCCGGGCCGGATGCGGCAAGGCGACGATCTACCGGCGCTGGTCGTCGCGGGCGGCGCTGCTGCTCGACACCGCCGGCCGGCTGGGCCTGGAGCCGGAGCCCGTCGACACCGGCTCGGTCGTCGAGGACCTGGTGATCATGGTCGGCAACCTGGCCGCCAAGCTCCGGGACACGCCCGCCGGCCGGATCCTGCCGGCGGTGGTGGCCGAGGCCGCGGTCAACCCCGAGATGCGCGTGCTGCTCACCGAGTTCATCCGCGACCGGCGCCGGGCGCCCGGCCAGGCCGTGCTCCGGGGCATCGAGCGGGGCGAGCTGTCCCCGGACACCGACGTCGACCTCGTGCTCGACGTGACCGGGGGCGTGGTGTTCTTCCGGGAGATGATCATGGGCACGTCGGTGGACGAGCCCTACCTGCGCCGGGTCATCGAGCACGCGCTGGCCGGCTTCCGGCCGGGCGACGCAGGGCACTAGCCCATCCGGCGCCGCCGGGCCTCGGCCAGGACGCGGCCCGGGCGGCTGGGGGTGAACACGACGCCCCGCGCCTCGACCAGCTCCGTCGGCGCGCGGCGGGGGGCCGCACGGAGGACGGTCACCGGCTCGACCGTCGTGGCCACCAGGGCCAGGCCGCCGGCCCCGGCGGTGAGGTCCACCAGGTCCGGCGCCGCGCGGTCGCCCGGGGCCAGCGAGCGGATGCTGCGGCGGGGCAGCAGGACCGGTTCGGCCAGCGTGAACGGGTCGTGGACGACCAGGCCCGCGGGCACGAAAACGAGCCACCGGCGGGACAGCGCGTGCAGCGACCGGCCCGCCCGCCACGCCAGCGGCAGCCCGACCGCCAGCGCGAGGGCGCCCGCCACCCACTGGCGCGCCGCCAGCAGCAGGGGGCCGGCGGCGATGCCCGCCATCACCGCCAGCCACGCCAGCTCCACCGGGCCGAGCAGCAGGGCGCCCGGGGTGCGCAGGGGCAGGCGGCGCTCGTCGCCGTACGACGAGCCGTCGACGAACGCCTCGGCCGTGTCCGGCGCCAGGGCCGCCAGGGCCGCCACCAGGCCGACCGCCACGCCCACGAGGGTCGCCGCCGACGCACCCGCCGCGGCCAGGGCGGCCACGCCCGCCGCCGCGGCCGCGGGGCCAGCCACCCGCACGATCGTCAGGCTGAGCGTGGTCGGCACCAGCGTGGCGACCAGCACCACCAGCCAGCCCGTCCACGCCCCGGCGCTGGTGACCAGCTGTACCGGGCGGCTGGCGGCGTCGAGCGCGTCCGCCGCGGCCGGGCCCAGGCCGAGCGGCACGACCAGCCACGCGGCCCGCATCGGCCAGGGCGAGCGGGCGATCCGTCCCGGTCCGGACGTCGCTCCGCGGCGCCCGTCCGCCGCCCTGCCCGCGACCGGCTGGCCAGGGTCGGGGTCCGGGGCGGGCGCCGTCACGGCGTCGAGATTTGCTGATGACGTCCCCCGGTCGCTATTTCAGGGGGTGGGAACGGCCGAGTGGGGGCTTCAAGTGACCAACAGCGTGGAGGCGCGGGTGGCGCAACCATGAGGGAGGTGCTCCTCCCGATCGGGCTCGCGTCCGCCGTCGGCAGCCTGCCGCACGACGACGTGTCCGACGCGATCGAGTTCGTGCTCGACCGGCAGTCGAGGCTGCCCGCCGCGCCGTCCCTGCCCCGGCGCTCGGCGATGGAGGGCATGATCCCCCAGGCCGCGTGGGGCATCGCCGGTGTGCTCGTCCTGCCCGACGGGTCGCTGCTGGTGGACGAGGCCGCCGTCGACCCCGACCTCCCGCTGGGCGACGGACTGGACGCCGAGCCGTTCGTCGGGCTGCGGGAGTTCCTGGCCGCCATCGAGGGCCGTGTCGCCCCGTTCAAGCTCCAGCTCACCGGGCCCGTCACGCTCGGCCTTGCCCTGCACGCCGTGGGCGTGCCCGCCGACCGGGCGTTCGCGGTGGCCGCCAAGGCCGTGGCCGCCCGGGTGCGCGAGGTGCTGGGGGCGAGCCGCCGGTCCGCGCCCGGGTCGACTCCGCTGCTGTTCCTCGACGAGCCCGGCCTCACCGCCGCCCTCGAACCGGGCTTCCCCCTCGACGTCGACGACACGCTCGACCTGGTGTCCTCGGCGCTCGCCGTGGTCGAGGGGCACGCCATCGCCGGCCTCCACTGCTGCGGCCGGGCGGACTGGCCGGTGGTGCTCCAGGCCGGCCCGCAGATGCTGTCGCTGCCCGTCGGCGCCGGGGCGACCGACCACCCGGGCGTCTTCGCGGACTACCTCGAGCGGGGCGGCTGGCTGGCCTGGGGCGCGGTCCCCACCGACCGCCCGCTCGGCGAGACGGCCGACCTGCTGTGGCGCCGCCTCATGGCCGAGTGGGACGCCCTGGTCGAGGGGGGCTGCGCGCCCCAGCGGCTGGTCGAGCAGTCCATGATGACCCCGACGTGCGGGCTGGTGGGACTCGACGTCCCCCAGGCCCACCACGTCATGGACCTGACCCGCCACCTGGCCCGGCGGGTCGAGGCCCGGGCGGTCGAGCTGGGACTGACGCTCGGAGCCTGAGCGCCCCTCGGTACAGTCCGGGGGATGGCCGACCAGGACACCGAGCAGCGGGCGGGGGCGCTGCGCGCCGAGATCGCCGAGCACAACCGCCGCTACCACGAGCTCGACGCCCCCGACGATCAGCGACGGCGACTTCGACGCGCTGGTGCGGGAGCTGCGGGCGCTGGAGGAGGAGTTCCCCGAGCTGATCACGCCGGACTCGCCCCTCCGGCAGGTCGGCGGCGCCCCGCAGACCGGCGTGTTCGCCCCGGTCGTCCACACGGTCCCGATGATGAGCCTCGACAACGCCTTCGACCGAGGCGGAGCTGCGGGCGTGGGTCGAGCGCCTCCACCGCCGGCTGGCGGGCAAGCCGGCCGCCGACCCGACGAGGCCCGGGCGCCCGACGACGAGGTCGGCTACGTGTGCGAGCTGAAGATCGACGGGCTCGCCATCTCGATCCGCTACGAGGGCGGGCGCTACGTGCAGGCCGCCACCCGGGGCGACGGCCGCGCCGGCGAGGACGTCACCGCCAACGTCGCCACGATCGACCAGGTCCCCGAGCGACCTCGGGCCGGGGGCGCCGGACGTCCTCGAGGTCCGGGGCGAGGTGTACATGCCGCTGTCGGCCTTCGAGGCGCTCAACGAGCGCCAGGTCGCGGCCGAGCAGCGCCCGTTCGTCAACCCCCGCAACGCCGCGGCCGGCGTCGCTGCGCCAGAAGGACCCGGCGATCACCGCCGAGCGCGAGCTGGCGCTGTGGTCCTACCAGCTGGGCGAGGTCCGAGGGCGGGCCCGACTTCACCAGCCACCACGAGACCCTCGACTGGCTGGCGTCGCTGGGGTTCCCGGTCAACCCCGAGATCCGCCGGGTGAGCGGCGCCCGACGAGGTCCTCGCCTACAGCCTCCACTGGCAGGAGCACCGCCACGACCTCGACTACGAGATCGACGGCGTCGGTGGTCAAGGTCGACGACCTCGCCCGCGCGCGAGCTGCTGGGCTCACGTCCAAGGCGCCGCGGTGGGCCATCGCCTACAAGTTCCCGCCCGAGGAGCGCACGACCCGGCTGCAGCGACATCCTCGTCTCGATCGGCCGCACCGGGCGGGCCACGCCGTACGCGGTGCTCGAGCCCGGTGTTCGTCGGCGGCGTCACGGTCGGCCAGGCCACGCTCCACAACGAGGACCAGGTCAAGGCCAAGGACGTCCGCCCCGGCGACAAGGTCATCGTCCGGCGGGCGGGCGACGTCATCCCCGAGGTGCTGGGTGCGGTCGTGGCCGAGCGGCCGGAGGGCACCGAGCCCTGGGTGTTCCCGACCGACCTGCCCGTGCCCGGTCGGCTCGACGCTGGTCCGGCCCGAGGGCGAGGCCGAGCACCGCTGCATCCACCCCGAGTGCCCGATCCAGCGCCACGGCGCCATCGAGCACTTCGCCAGCCGGGGCGCGCTGGACATCGACGGCCTCGGGTGCCAAGCGGATCGCCCAGCTCATCGCGGAGGGCATGGTGGCGAGCGTCGCCGACCTCTACGACCTCGACTGGGAGCGGGTCGAGCAGCTCGAGCGCATGGGCGCGCTGTCGGCGGCCAACCTCCGGGCGTCGATCGACGCGTCACGCTCCCGACCGCTGTCCCGGCTGCTCGTCGGGCTGAACATCCGCCACCTGGGCCCGGCCGGGGCCGAGGCGCTGGCGGCCGCATTCGGCGACCTCGACCGGATCATGGGCTCCTCGGTCGAGGCGCTGGCCGCGGCCGACGGGGTCGGGCCGATCATCGCCGAGTCGCTGCACGCCTGGTGTGGTGACCCGGCCAACCGGGCGCTCATCGAGCGGCTCCGGGCCGCCGGCCTGAACTTCGCCGGGCCGACCGGGGGCGACAGCCAGCCCAAGGTGCTGGCGGGGATGAGCGTGGTGGTGACCGGCACCCTGGACGGATTCAGCCGCGAGGAGGCCGAGGCCGCCATCAAGCAACGGGGCGGCAAGTCGCCCGGCAGCGTGTCCGGCAAGACCACGGCGGTGGTGGTGGGCGAGGCGCCGGGCGCGTCCAAGGTCTCCAAGGCCGAGGAGCTGGGCGTCCCGGTGCTCGACGAGGCGGCGTTCCAGGCCCTGCTCGACACGGGCGAGCTCCCCGCCTGAGCCTCCGGCTCCCGATCGCGTTTTGTACGCGGAAACGGTCGCCAGAGCGACCGTTTCCGCGTACGAAAGCGGTCAGCGGGACGCGCGTTACGCCTCGTCCGTCAGGGGAGCGCTCCGGTCAGACGACCTGGAAGCACCAGTTGATGTTGCGGTCGGCGACCCCGCGGCCCTCGGCGAGCTGCCAGATGACCGCGGTCACGCAGTTCTGCCCGGTGCGGAACTCCTCGACCTCCTTGCCCGGGCCGGGCGTGAAGTCGATCAGCCCGATCTGCGGGGTGACCTGGAGCTGGTCCTCGGGGATCTCGACCCCGTTGACCCGGAGCACGCCCGTCCAGCCGGTCACCAGGTCGATGCCGACCGTCGACTGCTGGGGGATCTGGGAGTTGCGCCGCGGGATCAGGTTCTCGACGATCTGGGCGTCGCCCGCGCTCAGCACCGGGTCCTTGTTGCCGCTGCTCAAGGCCGAGAAGGCGATGACGATCAGCACCAGCGCCACCGACACGACGGCCGCCGCGACGATCTTGAACCGCGTGCTGTAGGGCGAGGTGGTGGCCATGACGTGGGCATGTTCGCACGCCCCGCGCCCGGGGCGTAGCCGGGAGATGGGGCGACTGTTCCTGGCCGGCGGGCCCCAGCCACTATCCTGGGCGTGTGGCCATGACCCGCATGACCGAGCAGATCGGTCGTGTGCTCGGCGGGCGCTATCGGCTGTTGTCGCCGCTCGGTTCGGGAGCATCGGCGCAGGTCTACCTGGCCGACGACGTCCGGCTCCGGCGGCGGGTGGCGGTCAAGGTGCTCCACCCGGCCCTCGCCGAGGACGAGTCGTTCCTGCGCCGGTTCCGGGCGGAGGCGCAGGCGGCCGCGGCGCTCAGCCACCCGCACGTCGTGGCGGTCTACGACTGGAGCGACGGCGAGGTCCCGTTCCTGGTCACCGAGTACCTGGGCGGCGGCAGCCTGCGGGCGATGCTCGACGCCGGCCACCGGCTCTCGCCCGCCCAGGCGCTGGTCGTCGGGCTGGACGCGGCCCGCGCGCTCGACCACGCCCACAGCCAGGGCTTCGTCCATCGCGACATCAAGCCCGCCAACATGCTGTTCGGCGAGGACAGCCGGCTGCGCATCGCCGACTTCGGCCTGGCCCGCGCGATCGCCGAGGCCACCTGGACCGAGCCCGCCGGCGCGGTGCTCGGCACCGCCCGCTACGCCTCGCCGGAGCAGGCCCGGGGCGAGTCGGTCGACGGCCGCAGC
Organism: uncultured Acidimicrobiales bacterium; assembly: GCA_963830865.1. Classification (GTDB taxonomy): domain Bacteria; phylum Actinomycetota; class Acidimicrobiia; order Acidimicrobiales; family VFJN01; genus ZC4RG19. The sequence goes on from CAWHNU010000011.1 coordinate 889,283, forward strand.
GACGTGTACTCGCTGGCGCTGGTTCTGGTCGAAGCCGTGACCGGCCGGGTGCCGTTCACCGCCGACACCACGATCGGCACGCTGATGGCCCGCCTCGAGCGCTCGCTGGTGGTGCCCGACGAGCTGGGCGCGCTGGCGCCGCTCCTGGCCGGCGCCGGGACGCTCGATCCGGGCGACCGGCTCGACGCGGCCGAGCTCGGCGCCGGGTTCGTCGCCACTGCCCCGAAGATCACCCGCCCCGAGCCGCTGCTCCTCGTCGGCACCGGCCGGCCCGAGCCGGCCCCCACCGACCGGCGCGACACGACGCTGGTCGGCGCGACGGCCGCCGCGGCGCGCCGCGGTGCCGGCCGAGCCGCCCGCGATCCCGGAGCCTGACCCGGCGCCGGGCGGCGCCGCCACCACGCTGATGCCCGCCGGCAGCGAGGCCACCGGTGTGCTGCCCGCGCCTGGTCGGCGCGGGCGCCGGCGCCGTCGAGGGGGCGCCTCCCCGGCCGCCGGGGCGCGGTCCCACGATGCCCGACCCGCCGCCGTGGGACCCCCGGGCCGCCGAGCCCGACCGCCGCCTGACCCCGGGCGACCGCAGCGTCGGCCGGCTCATGCTCGGCGCCCTGGTCGTGGCCCTGGCCGTCGCCGGCGGGGTGGCGGTGGCCGGCTTGATGCTCAAGGCCCAGATCCCGACCCACCTGGTGCCGGACACCTACGTCGGCGCCCAGCGCGAGCAGGTCGAGGCCGACGCCGCCGATCACGAGTGGACCGTCGAGGTCTCCGAGACCCGTCAGGACGGCACCCAGCCCGGCCAGGTGCTGGCCACCGATCCCCCGGCCGGCACCGAGCTGAAGGAGGGCAAGACGATCACCCTGACGGTGTCGCTCGGCCCGACGCTCGTGCCCGTGCCCGGCGACATCGTGGGGGCCGACGAGGACGACGCCACCGAGGCGTTGCAGGCCGTCGGGTTCGTGGTGCAGCCGGTCCCCCAGCCCGACGACAACGTGGACGAGGGCGTGGTCATCGGCTTCACCGACGGCGACCCGCCGCCCGAGGGGCTGCCCAAGGGCTCGACCGTGCGGCTCACCGTCTCGACCGGTCGCAAGATCGCGGTGCCCGACGTGAGCGGCCTGTCGGCCGGGGATGCCGTCGCCCAGATCGAGGGCCTCGGCCTGACCACCGAGCCGCGGGGCCAGCACGCCACCGGCGGCGAGCAGGCCGGCACGGTGATCGCCACCGACCCGCCCGCCGGCTCGCTGGTCGAGCCGAGCTCGACGGTCGTCGTCCTGGTGGCGGTCGACCAGACGACGGTGCCCAACGTCCGGGGGAAGACGCTCGAGGAGGCGACGGCCGCGATCGAGGGCGCGGGGCTGGTCGTGGGCGACACGTTCGGCAACGAACGGGGCCGGGTGGCCTTCGTGACGCCGTTCGAGGGGTCCGCGGTCGACCCGGGGACGCGGGTGACGCTCATCTTCCGGCGTCGCGACTGAAAATTTCCTGAAACTGGGTCTTGACCCCGGACCCCCGTTCGGGGGACTCTTCGTGTGTGCGCGCGGGAGTCCCCCTCCCCTCGCATCGGCCGTTCTCCCCCGTGTGGCCGAACGCTCGACACTGATGTCGAGGTTTTCGTCCGGCTGTGCACGAATGGCTGACATAGCTGTGAGCAGCGAGTAAACTACGGAGCGTGCCGGGCCCGTTGGGGCGGTATGCCGGACGCGGTGTTCCCCAGCCGCCGCGATGAGGCTGCCGCCCCAACGGGCTCGACACGCGTCGTGGCCCGGGTGGGTGGTGGTGGGCCCTCGGACGCGTCTGGGCCCCGGGACCGCTCGCCGCGCGGCGACCGGTCCCGGGGCCCAGAACCGTCGAGCGTGCTACTCGGTGATCTCCTGGATCCGCTTGGTCAGCTCGGGGTTGGGCGGGCCGCTCTGCAGCGCCATCGCCTTGGTCATGTCGCCCTGGAGCTTGATCTTGCCGGCCATGAACGCCTGCATGGCGGCCTGCGGGTTGGCGTCCACCATCATCGCCTTGGCCGTGTCGTAGTCGAGGGTCGCCGTGACGTCGGGCGTGTCGACGTGGCCGAGGTCGAGCACGAGCTCGCCGCTGGTGGTGTCCATGTGGGCGTCGACCGAGCCCTCGCCGAACGGCACGTCGGTGATGACCAGGTTCATCTTGACGGGCTGTGGCGCGGCGGCCGGAGCGTCAAGCTCTTCCCGCAGCTTCTTGGCCTCGGTGACCCACTCATCGGACAGGAACTTGTAGGGCACGGGTGTCTCCCCTCGTCGCCGGCGAAGAGCCGGATCGTAGCCTCATAGTTGCAGTGACGATGCAACTGTCGCGGCGTCAGCCCCCGGACGGCGCCGTTGTCGCGGTGGTGCTGGTGGCGTCACCCTCGGACGTCGAGCTGGTGCTGTCGCCCGTGCCGTCGGGGGTCTCGCCGAGGCACTCGTCGAGGACGCCCTGGATCGTGTCCTCGGTGCCCTCGGGCAGGTCCTCGGTGTCGGCGGCGCCCGCCACCTTGTTGTACAGGTCCTGGTCGTCGCTGAACGCGTCGTTGATGCCCGCGCCGATGCAGTCGGCCTGCTCGTCGGTCAGGTTGGCGTCGGTCATGGCGTTGACGACGTCGCTCTCCTTGGCGTCGTTCTGGGAGCAGGCCCCGAGGGCGAGCACCAGGACGGCGAGCAGCACGGCGAAGCGATGGCGACGGATCATGGACGGGACCTCGTGGAGTGGGATGACCGAGCAAGGCTAGCGGCGGCCGTGCGCCGCGATCACACCCGGGCGGCGGCGCCAGGCGGTGTCAGGCGGCGTCAGCGGCGTCAGCGGGCGACGACGGCCGCTCGGGCCGTGCTGCGCCGCAGCTCGGCCAGGGCGGCGCGGGCGCCGGCCTCGTCCGTGGTGAGCATGCGGGCCACCAGCCGGGCGACATAGCCGGACAGCTCGTCGAGCGACAGGTCGATCCGCCCGGTGCGGTGGAAGTGGCTGAACTGGCCGACGGTGCCGACGGCCGCCATGGCCAGCAGCTCGGCGGGATCGTCGTCGGTGACCGTGCCGTCGCGCTGGCCCTCGGCGATCAGCGCGGCGACGTCGTGGAGGTGCTGCTCGGTGCCCTGGCGCAGGACGTCGGACACGTTGCGGCCCTCGACTTCGAGCAGGGAGAAGAACGGCGCGTTCTCGGCCATGAACCGCAGGCTGGCCACCGTTCCCTGGAGGATGCGCACGAGCGCCGGGGCGTCGTCGTCGATGGCGGCCGCCTGCTGGCGGCGCAGCCGGCGCCGGATCTCGGCGGCCAGCTCGCGGAACAGCGCTTCCTTGTTCTCGAAGTACCAGTAGAAGAGTCCCTTGGCGACGCCCGCGGCCTCGACGATGTCCACGACACGGGTCGCGGCGTAGCCCTGCTCCGCGAACAGGCGGGCGGCGGCGTCGAGGAGCTGTTGCTTGCGCTCGGCGCCCTGGGAGGTGAGCTGGCGATCGTTCATGTGCGTGCGGTTCGATCGGGCCGACGGGCGGGTGCCGGTGCGGGCCCAGCGACAAGTGTCGCGATGCTTGACCCGGCGGTCAATTACCGGCCTACGCTCGGTTCCCATCCGCCACCCCCGGCCAGGGAGAGGAGCATTCCCCGTGCAGACCCCCGACGGCAAGGAGATCATCGCCGGCTGCGAGCCGTGGTCGTCCGACGGCGGCCCCGACGGGGTCCTCGTCCTCCACGGTTTCACCGGCAACCCCCAGGGCCTGCGGGGCCTGGCGGAGGCGTTCGCGGCCGCGGGTTTCGCGGTCGACCTCCCGCTCCTGCCGGGCCACGGGACTGCGGTCGACGACATGGTCGACACGACCTGGGACCACTGGGCCGAGGCCGCCGAGGGCGCGTATGCGGCGCTGACCGCGCGGTGCCGGCGGGTCGTCGTGGCCGGGCTGTCGATGGGCGGGGCGCTGACCGTCTGGCTGGCCTCCCGCCATGCGGAGATCCCCGGGATCGTGTGCGTCAACCCGGCGCTCGACGTCCCGGCCGAGATGGTCACGGCGGTGCAGCAGATGATCGACACGGGCGTCGACCGCATCCCGGCCATCGGCAACGACGTCGCCGACCCGGCGGCCCGGGAGAAGGCCTACGACGCCACGCCGCTCCGGCCGCTGCTCAGCCTGGCGGCCGCCGCCGCCGAGCTGCGCGACGACCTCGCCAAGGTCGAGTGCCCGGTGCTGATCCTGACCAGCACCCAGGACCACGTCGTCAACCCGGCCGACAGCGACCTGTTGGCCGCGGCGGTGTCGGGGCCGGTCGAGCGGGTCACGCTGGAGCGCAGCTACCACGTCGCCACGCTCGACTACGACAAGGACCTGATCGCCGAGCGGGCCGTCGAGTTCGCCCGCCGGGTCACCCGGGCATAGCGGCGGGGGGCCGGCGCGGGCCCTCCGGGGCGACGTCGTGGGGCAGCCACGCCCGGACGAGGCGCAGGCCGTTTTGCATGTACCGGAAGTGCGCCACGCCGGCCTCGTCGTAGGGGGCGAATTCGTCCGACCCGCCCCCGTCGAACTCGACGGTCACCTTCAGCCCGCCGGCCACCCGCGGCGACCGCGGTGATTCGCAGAGCGTCGTCTTGCAGGTCGAGAAGGAACCAGGGGGCGTCCGGGGCGAGCCGGGCGAGGCGGAACGTGCCGGTACCGCCATCGGTCGCGGTGTAGCGGCCCGCCAGCTGCAAGCGGTCCTCGCTCACGCCGGTCTGCGTGAGGACGGGCGGGCCGGTCCAGCGGGCCGGGTCGTAGTCGACCTTCAGCCAGGCCTCGACCGCGGCCCGCCAGTCGGTCCAGACCGGGTCGCCGCGGTAGATCTCGGACGCGTAGAGCACCGAGGCGGCCGGAGACCGGGTCGATGCCCGCGGGGGAGCGGGGTCCCGTCCGCGGTCGAGACCGCCGCACCGGCCGGCGACGCTGCCGCCGCGGCCGCCCCGGGGACGGGCGCCGACGCCACCGCCATCGGCACGCCGGACCCGAGCGCGCCGGGCGGGTCGGACGGCGGCCCGTAGGCCACGAGCTGGGCCGCGACCGGGGTGGCCCCGGCGGGGCGCGCAGCACGCAGGTGCAGGGCAGCGGGTAGGCGGATCCGCCGGAGGGCGACGGATCCGGCTCGTCGCCCGGGGTGAGGTTCCGGTACAGGATCGCGGTGGCGATCGTGTCGCCGGTGGCGCCGATCAGTTCGAGGCGCCCGCCCACGATCGCCTCGGGGTCCCGCAGCGTGACCGTCACCTCGACGCCGTCGGGGCTGGGGGCGATCGTCGTGATGCCGACCGCCGCGCTGGTCGCCCCGGTCACCCCCACCGTACCCGAGCCGGCGGAGGTCGACGGTCGTGGTCAGGCCGTTGAGGTCGAACGACACGTGGGCCGGTCGTCGCCTCGAGGTTGACGTCGGGCTCGGCCTGCTTCGGGAGCGGCGACCCGAGCACGACGCGCAGGTAGTCGCCGGCGACTCCGCCCGGGCCGTCGGAGGACATCGCGGCGCATGGGGCGGTCGCCGAGCGGCCAGACGACGCCGGGCGCCTCGTCGGGCGCGGTGGCGACGTCGGCATCGCCGCCATCGTCCGCCGTCGGGAGCAGGGTGACCGCCCCGACGACCACGGCCGCCGTGGCCGCGGTGGCGAGGGCGGCGAACAGCGTCCGGTGCGGCGGCCGGCGGCGCCGGGCGCGGTGCCCGACGGACGGCACGGCGACCGGCGGCGCGGCCGCCGGCTCGCTGCCGAGTCGCGGCGTCACGTCCTCGGCCCGGCGGGCGAACAGCGCCCGCAGCGCGGCCTCGAGGTCGTCGTCGTCCCGGGGGGTCGTCGGCGGCACGTCGACGGTCATCGTGCGATCTCCTGGCGCAGCCGGGCCAGGGCCCGGTGGATCGTGGTGCGGACGGTCGCCGGCCGGCAGTCCAGGATCACGGCGATGTCGGCGTCCGGCAGGTCGAGGTAGTAGCGGAGCACGACCGTGGTCCGCTGCCGGTCCGGGAGGGTGGCCAGCGTGTCCCACAGCTCGTCGGGCTGCTGCGTCGCCGGGCCGGCCGGGCGGGGGAGGCGCACGCGTTCGAGGTGCTGGCGCCGGCCGAGCGACCGGCAGCCGTTGACCACCGCCTGGCGCAGGTAGGGGAGCGGCTCGCGCACGTGCGTCCACGAGCGGTGCGTCTTCAGGAACGCCTCCTGGACCACCTCCTCGGCCCGGTCGCGCTCGCCGGACACGAGGTAGGCCAGGCGGACGAGCCCGTCGTAGCGCTCGCGGTAGACGCGGACGAGCGCCTCGTCCCAGGGCACCGGGGGCGCGGGCGAATCGAGCGGGGCCGTGCTCATCACCACCTTGGACGCACGAACCCACCGGCTTGTTCCGCGTGGCTGCCTACCATGGTCCCCCTATGGCCCAGATCACCCGCGAGGACGTCGCGCACGTCGCCCGGCTGGCGCGGCTCCGGCTCAGCGAGGCCGAGCTCGACATGTTCACCGACCAGCTCGCCAAGGTGCTCGACCATGCCCGCGACGTCGAGGCGCTCGATGTCGCGGATGTGCCACCGACCTTCCATCCGTACCCGCTGCAGAACGTACTGCGGGCCGACGAGGTGCGGGCGTCGCTCGACCGCGACGCGGTGCTGGCGGGAGCGCCGGCGACCGAGGCGGGCCAGTTCCGGGTCCCGCCGGTGCTGGGGGAGGCGCCGTGACCGAGCGGAGCGCCGCCGCGCCGGCCGGCGACAGCGCGCTCGGGATCGCCGCCGCGGTCCGCTCGGGTGCCCGGTCCGCGGTCGACGTCGTCGAGGAGCACCTGACCGCCATCGCCGCCCGCGACGGCGAGATCCACGCGTTCAACCTGGTGACCGCCGACCAGGCCCGGCAGGCGGCGCTGGCGCTCGACCGCCGGGTGGCGTCCGGCGAGGACCCCGGCCCGCTGGCCGGCGTGCCGGTGGCGCTCAAGGACAACATGGCCACCGCCGGGGTCCCCACGACGTGCTCGTCGCGGATCCTGGAGGGCTGGCGCCCGCCCTACGACGCCACGGTGGTCCGGCGGCTGGCCGACGCCGGGGCTGTCGTGGTGGGCAAGACCAACCTCGACGAGTTCGCCATGGGCAGCTCGACCGAGAACTCGGCGTTCGGCCCGACCCGCAACCCGCACGACCCGTCCCGGGTGCCGGGCGGCTCGTCGGGCGGCTCGGCGGCGGCGGTGGCGGCCGGTTTCGCCCCGCTGGCGCTCGGGTCCGACACGGGCGGTTCGATCCGCCAGCCGGCGGCGCTGTGCGGGGTCGTGGGGATGAAGCCGACCTACGGGGCGGTGTCCCGCTACGGCCTGGTGGCCTTCGCCAGCTCACTCGACCAGATCGGCCCGTTCGCCCGCACGGTGGCGGACGCCGCCGCGCTGTACGAGGTCATCGCCGGCCACGACCCGTGCGACGCCACGTCGATCCCCGAGCCGGTGCCGCCGGTCGGCCCGGGCCTGGACGAGGGCGTCGCCGGCCTGCGGGTCGGGCTGGTGACCGAGCTGTGCGAGGCCGAGGGCATCGAGCCCGACGTGCTGGCCAGGGTCCGCGAGGCGGCCGACGCCCTGGAGCACGCCGGCGCCAAGGTCGACGACGTGTCGGTCCCGGCGGCGGTCTACGGCCTCTCCGCGTACTACCTGATCGCCCCGGCCGAGGCCTCGAGCAACCTGGCCCGCTACGACGGGGTGCGATTCGGCCTCCGGGTCGACGCCCCGACGACCGGCGAGATGTACGACCGCACGAGGACCGAGGGCTTCGGCCCCGAGGTCAAGCGCCGGATCATGCTGGGCACGTATGCCCTGTCGGCCGGCTACTACGACGCCTTCTACGGCAAGGCGCAGCGGGTGCGCACGCTGATCCTCCGCGACTTCGAGTCGGCCTACCAGGGATTCGACGTGCTGCTGAGCCCCACGTCGCCGTCGGAGGCGTTCCCGCTCGGCGCCAAGACGGCGGACCCGCTCACGATGTACCTCAACGACGTGTGCACGATCCCGTCCAACCTGGCCGGCCACCCGGCCATCTCGGTGCCGTACGGCACGGGGGCGGCGGGCCTCCCGGTGGGCGTCCAGGTCCTGGCCCCGGCCCTGGCCGAGGCGACGATGTTCCGGGTGGCGGCGGCGATCGAGGCCCTCGCACCGGCCTGAGCCAGGCTTTCCTCGTTCTGCCCGCGAAAGTGATTGGTTCTCCATCGCTTTCGCGGGCAGAACGCGTGATGTCGGGGCCGGTTGTCATCGCGACCGCGGACAGGCGGACAGCGCCATTATCAGTGGCGCTTCAGGGGGTCTTCAGCGGAGCTTCAGGAACTGTCCCGAGAATCGCATGTGCATGGGCGGCTAAGTCGCCCGGTACCAGGCCCCCGGTCAGGTCGCGTCCGGTGGCGCGGCTTGGCCGGGACAGAGAGCAGGGCGGACATCAGAATGGGCGGCAGGGAAGGCCACAGCGGCCAAGACGACGAGCGCGGGTTCGCGCCCTTTGGCGCGTTCGCGCGCCGCTCGTTCTTGAAGGGCGCCGCAGTCAGCGCAGGTGCGGTCGGACTCAACCTCGGGGCTCTCGCCTCCAAGGTTGGTGCGTCGACCCCCACGACTGTCGCGAACGAGAACGCACTCCCGGGGAATCCTTCCAGCGAGTGGGACTCGTTCGAGGACGACAGCATCGAGGGGTTCGCCACCGACATCAGCGTGAACGCGGGCCAGACGATCAACTTCAAGGTCAAGACGTCCTCGAACAACTGGCGCGTCCGGATCTACCGGATGGGGTGGTACGGGGGTCTCGGCGCCCGCAAGGTCGCCGACATCGCGCCCTCCGTCGCGCTGCCCCAGAACCAGCCCAACCCCTTCGTCCAGACCTCCACCGGCCTCGTCGACTGCGGCAACTGGGCCGTGTCGGCCAGCTGGGCCGTGCCCGCCAACGCCGTGTCCGGCGTGTACGTGGCCAACTTCGACCGGCTCGACACCGGCGTGGGCAACCGGACCCTGTTCGTCGTGCGCAACGACGGGCGGGCGGCCGACATCATGCTGCAGACGTCCGACACCACCATGCACGCCTACAACCGGTGGGGCGGGGCCAGCCTCTACTGGAGCGAGCCGCAGGTCGCCCCGGCCGGCCGGGCCTACAAGGTGTCGTACAACCGGCCGTTCCAGATCAACGGCAACGGCAACGCCTTCTGGGACGCCGAGTACTCGCTGGTCCGCTGGCTGGAGCGCAACGGCTACGACGTCACCTATACCACCGACGTCGACAGCGAGCGGCGCGGCAACGAGCTGCTCAACAAGAAGATCTTCATCTCCTCCGGCCATGACGAGTACTGGTCGGCCGGGCAGCGGGCCAACGTCGAGGCCGCCCGGGACGCCGGCGTCAACCTCATCTTCATGGCCGGCAACGAGGTGTTCTGGAAGACCCGGTGGGAGAACAGCGCCGCCGGGGCCAGCACGCCGCACCGCACCCTCGTCTGCTACAAGGAGACGCTCGAGGGCGCCAAGATCGACACGACGAGCCCGATCTGGACCGGCACCTGGCGGGACGCCCGCTTCAGCCCGCCCTCCGACGGCGGCCGGCCCGAGCTGGCCCTGATCGGCCAGATCTTCGGCGCCATCAACGACGAGTCGCAGCCCGACCTGACGATCAAGGTCCCGGCGCAGTACGCCAACCTGCGGTTCTGGCGCGACACCGACGTCGCCACGATGCCGCCCACAGACACCAAGCTGCTCACGCAGGGCACGCTCGGCTACGAGTGGGACGACGACCGGGTGGTCGGCCCCAAGCCGGCCGGCCTGCTCGAACTGACCTCGACGACCGAGACCGTCCCCGCGGTGCTCGTGGACAACGGCGGCGGCTACAACTCGCAGGCCGCCACCCACCGACTCACGCTCTACCGCGCCGCGTCCGGCGCGCTGGTGTGGGCGACCGGCACGTGCCAGTGGGCGTGGGGCCTCGACGAGACCCACACCCGGACCGGCGGCCCGACCCAGATCCGCATGCAACAGGCGACCGCCAACATGCTCGCCGACATGACGGCGCTGCCGGCGACGCCCCAGTCCGGCCTCGTCCCCCCGACGACCACCTCGGACCACACGCCGCCCACCTCCACCATCACCTCGCCCGCCAACGGCTCGACGGTGCCCGTCGGCTCGCCGGTCACGGTCACCGGCACCGCCAGCGACGTCGGCGGCGTGGTCGCCGCGGTCGAGGTGTCGGTCGACGGCGGCGCGACCTGGAAGCGCGCCGCCGGCACCACCTCGTGGAGCTTCGTGTTCCTGCCGACCGCGCTTGGCCCGATCTCCATCAAGACCCGCGCCATCGACGACAGCGTCAACTCCGAGACGCCCGGCCCCGGCATCACGCTCACCGGCGGCCCCCGGGGCTTCCCCGCGTCGATCTGGCACTCCTCGGTCACGCCGGCCAACCCGTCGATCAACGACAACGGCCCGATCGAGATCGGTGTCAAGTTCCGGAGCGTCGAGGAGGGCTTCGTCACCGGCGTGCGCTACTACAAGGGCGCGGGCAACGGCGGGACCCACACCGGCTCGCTGTGGACGGCCGCCGGGGTGAAGCTCGCCACGGTCACGTTCACCGGCGAGACGGCCTCGGGCTGGCAGCAGATGATGTTCCCCAGCCCGGTGGCCATCACTCCCAATGCCACCTACGTGATCTCGGTGTTCCTGCCCCAGGGCCACTACGCGGCCGACACCGGCTACTTCGCCGGCGGCGGCTACGACGTGTGGCCGCTCAAGGCGCTCGGCGACGGCGAGGACGGCCCCAACGGGCGGTTCCGCTACGGCAGCACCGGCTTCCCCGACTCGTCGTTCAACGCCTCGAACTACTGGGTCGATGTCGTCTTCGACAACGACGACCACCGCGCCCCGACGGTCATCGACCGCAACCCCGTGCCCGGCCTCGACGCCGTCGCCCTCGACGCCGTGATGTCCGCCCGCTTCAGCGAGTCGATGACCGCGTCGTCGGTGGTCATGGAGCTGCGGGGGCCCGGCGGCGTGTCGATCCCTGGCACGACCAGCTTCGACAGCGCGACCCGCCGGGCGACGTTCGACCCGACGGCGCCGCTCGACCCGCAGACCACCTACACGGCGCGCGTGGCCCAGGCCAAGGACAAGGCCGGCCAGTCGATCGCCGCGCCGGTCGAGTGGCCGTTCACCACCACGGGCGACGCCGGCAGCTACCCGCTGACCTTCCGGGACACGTCGTACGTCCCGGCGACGCCGTCGGTCAACGACCCGCAGCCGATCGAGGTGGGCCTCAAGTTCACCCCGACGGCCAGCGGCCACATCAAGGGCCTGCGGTTCTACAAGGGTGCCGGCAACAGCGGGGGCCATGTCGGCCACCTGTGGGCGATGGACGCCAGCAACACGTTGCTCGGCACCGTCAGCTTCGACGTCGAGAGCGAGACGGGCTGGCAGCAGGCCAACTTCGCCACGCCGGTCGCCGTCACCGCCGGGCAGACCTACATCGCCTCCTACTGGATGCCGACGGGCGGCTACTCGGCCACGGCCAACGCCTACTCTGGCGCCGGCTTCACCCGCGGCGTGCTCACCGCGCCGCAGGGCTCGACCGTCGGCGGCAACGGCGTGTTCCGCTACGGCGCCTCCGGCGTGCCCAACGGCAGCTTCAACGACACGGACTACGGCGTCGACGTCGTGTTCATGCTGCCGCCCGACCTCACCGCCCCGGTCGTGACCGACCGCTCGCCGGCCATCGACGTGGTCAGCGTGGTCACCTCCAGCGTGGTCACGGCCACGTTCAACGAGGCCATCGCCCCGGCGTCGCTCACCTTCACGCTGACCGGCCCGAGCGGCCTGGTAGCCGCCACCGCCAGCTACAACGCCGCCAGCAGGACGGCGACGCTGACGCCGAACGCCGCGCTCACCGCCGGCAAGGTCTACACCGCCTCGGTGCGCGCCTCGGACACCAAGGGCAACGCGATGGCGAGCCCGGTGACCTGGTCGTTCACCACGGTGACCCTCCCCGGGCAGACGCCGGCGACCATCTGGGACAGCTCGGTCGTGCCCGCCACCCCGGCGGCCAACGACAACGGCCCCATCGAGGTCGGGGTGAAGTTCCGGGCGGCCTCGACCGGACACGTGACCGGCGTCCGCTTCTACAAGGGCGCCGGCAACACGGGGACCCACGTCGGCACGCTGTGGAAGGCCGACGGGACCCCGCTCGGGTCGGTGAACTTCGGCAACGAGACGTCGTCGGGCTGGCAGCAGGCCAACTTCACGACGCCGATCCCGATCACGGCCGGCCAGACGTACGTCGCCTCGTACTACGCCCCGGTCGGGCACTACGGGGTCACGCCCGGGCTGTTCGCGTCGGCGCCGGTCAATCGGCCGCCGCTCACGGCGCTCCAGACCGGCACCGAGGGCGGCAACGGCGTCTTCAAGTACGGGGCGGCGGGCTTCCCCACGAGCGACTTCAACGGCGCGTGGTACGGCGTCGACCTGGTGTTCCTGGACATGGTGGGCCCGTCGATCGTGGCGACGAGCCCGGCGGCGGGGGCCACCGGCGTCCCGGCCGACGCCCAGGTCATGGCGACCTTCGGCGAGCCCATCAACGCCAGTGGCCTGACCTTCAAGCTGCGCGACGACACCGCCGGCCAGTTCGTGACCGGCTCGGTCGCCTACGACGCCGCCACGGCCACGGCGACGTTCACCCCGGCGCAGCCGCTGGCCGCGGCGCACACCTTCAGCGCCAGGGTCAACGGGGCGAAGGACGCCGCCGGCAACCTGATGGGCGCCGAGTACCTGTGGTCGTTCAACACCGTGTCGGCCGGGCAGCTGAGCTTCTGGACGCCGTCGACGGTCCCGGCGGTGCCGGCCGCCAACGACAACAGCGCCACCGAGGTCGGTCTCAAGTTCCGGGTGGACGTGGCCGGCAGGGTCGTCGGCGTCCGGTTCTACAAGGGCTCCGGCAACGGCGGCACCCACATCGGCCGCGTCTGGCGGAGCGACGGGGCGCTGCTCGGCCAGGTCACCTTCGCCGGTGAGTCGAGCACGGGCTGGCAGCAGATGAACTTCGCGACGCCGGTCGCCGTCGTGCCCGGGACCACCTACGTGGTGTCCTACTACGCCCCGAAGGGCCGCTACGCAGCCAACGCGGGGTACTTCTCGACGGCGGGCGTCGACAACGGCGTCATCCACGCCCTGGCCAACGGCGTCGACGGGCCGAACGGCGTCTACCGGTACGGAGCCGGCGGAGGCTTCCCGACGAGCACCTTCAACGCCGGCAACTACTGGGTGGACATCGCCTTTGCGGAGGGCACGTGACCGACCAGACCCAGACCCCCCTCGGCTTCGCGGTGGTGGGCGCCGGCTACTGGGGCCCCAACCTGATCCGCAACACCCTGCGGTGCGACGACGCCGACCTGCGCTGGGTGTGCGACCTCGACATCGACCGGGCGGCCAAGGCCGTCGGCCGGCAGAGCGCGGTGTCGGTCACCGACTCGCTCGACACCGTGCTCGACGACCCCGACGTGCAGGTCGTCGCCGTCGCCACCCCGGCGCACACCCACGTGCCGGTGGCGCTTGCCTGCCTGGAGGCCGGTAAGCACGTCATCGTCGAGAAGCCGCTGGCCACGTCGGTCGACGACGGCCGCAAGCTGGTCGAGGTCGCCGCGCGACGCCGGGCTCGTGCTGATGTGCGACCACACCTACTGCTACACGCCGACGGTGCGGCACATCCGCGAACTGGTGGCGGCCGGCGACGTGGGCGACATCCAGTACATCGACTCGATCCGCATCAACCTCGGCCTCGTCCAGCCGGACGTCGACGTCTTCTGGGATCTGGCGCCGCACGACCTGTCGATCCTCGACTTCGTGCTGCCCGCCGGGGCCCGGCCGGTGGCGGTGGCCGCCCACGGCGCCGACCCGATCGGGGCGGGACGCTCTGCGTCGGCTACCTGACGATGCCGCTGGCCAACGGCGGCATCGCGCACGTCGCCGTCAACTGGCTGAGCCCGACCAAGGTGCGCACGATGCACGTCGGCGGCTCGCGCCGGATGCTGGTGTGGGACGACATGAACCCGGCCCAGCGCCTCACGGTGCACGACCGGGGCGTGGAGCTGTCCGGACCGATGAACGTCGAGGCCCGGCGCGAGACGCTGATCTCCTACCGCATCGGCGACATGGTCGCCCCTGCGCTCCCCGAGTCGGAGGCGCTCGGCGGCGTGATCCGCGAGATTCGCCGCCGTCCGCGAGGGCCGGCCCGCCGCCACGAGCGGCGAGTCGGGCCTGTGGGTCCTCCGGGTTCTCCATGCCGTCGGGCCGAGCCTCGACCAGGGTGGCGCCCTGATCGACCTGCCGGCCTGACCGGCCACAACCGACACACCGCTCCCCGATCGAACCGCGACTCGGCCGAGGAGGCCTCGTGACAACCGATTCTCCCCAGACATTGCCGTCCCGACTGGACGGAGCGCGCGTGCTGATCACTGGCGGTGCCGGAATGATCGGCTCGACGATCGCCGACCAGCTCGCCCGGCAGGCGGACGTCGACATCGTCGTGCTCGACAACTTCGTCCGCGGTCGCCGCGCGAACCTCGCCTCGGCCGAGGCGACCGGCCGCGTCGAGCTCATCGAGGGCGACATCCGCGACCGCGAGACCGTCGCCAAGGCGACCGAGCGGGGTGGACGTCGTGTTCCACCAGGCGGCCATCCGCATCACCCAGTGCGCCGAGGAGCCGCGCCTCGCCCTGGAGGTGCTGGTCGACGGCACCTTCAACGTGATCGAGGCGGCGGTCGACGCCGGTGTTCGCAAGGTCGTGTCGGCGTCGTCGGCCTCGGTCTACGGCCTGGCCGACGAGTTCCCGACGACCGAGCGCCAGCACCCCTACGCCAACCGCACGCTGTACGGCGCGGCCAAGGCGTTCAACGAGGGCGTGCTGCGCAGCTTCAACGACATGGCCGGGCTCGACTACGTGGGCCTGCGCTACTTCAACGTGTACGGGCCCCGCATGGACATCCACGGCGTCTACACCGAGGTGCTGGTGCGCTGGATGGAGCGCATCGACGCCGGCCAGCCGCCGCTGATCCTCGGCGACGGCACGCAGACGATGGACTTCGTCTACGTCGACGACGTCGCCCGGGCCAACATCGCTGGCCGCGGTGGCGCCGGTCACCGACCGGGTGTTCAACGTCGCCTGCGGCACCGAGACCAGCCTCCGGGGCCTGGCCGACGCCCTGCTGCGGGTCATGGGCTCCGACCTCGAGCCCGACCTACGGCCCCGAGCGCAAGGTCAACCCGGTGTCCCGGCGCCTGGCCGACACCTCCGCCGCCCGGGAGGCCTGGGGTTCGTCGCCGAGGTCGACCTCGACGAGGGCCTGCGCCGCCTGGTCGACTGGTGGCGCAGGGCACTCGAGACGGGGAGCGGCCGACAGCGATCGACGAGACCCCGACGCGGCCACGGCCGCCCCGTCCGTCCTTCCCGCCGCGCCCGAGCGACGATCCCGGTCATGCGGCCGTGGCTCGAGGAGGCCGAAGCCGACGCCGCCGCGGCCGCCGTGCTGTCGGGCTGGGTGGCCCAGGGCCCCCGGGTGGCCGAGTTCGAGGCTGCCTTCGCCCGGCGGATCGAGGCGGCCGCACGCCGTCGCCGTGTCGTCGTGCACGACCGGCCTCCACCTCGCGCTGGTCGCTGGCCGGCGTCGGCCCCGGCGACGAGGTCGTGGTGCCGTCGCTGTCGTTCATCGCCACCGCCAACGCCGCCCGCTACGTCGGCGGCGAGCCGGTCTTCGCCGACGTCGACCCGATCACGCTGAACCTCTCGCCGGCCACGATCGCCGCCGGCGCTCACCCGCGCCACCAAGGCCGTCGTGCTGGTCGACCAGGCCGGCATGCCCGCCGACATCGACGCGGTGCGCGAGCTGTGCGACCCGCTCGGCGTCACGGTCGTCGCAGGACGCGGCGTGCGCCATCGGCTCGACCTGGCGGGGCCAGCCCGTCGGGGCCCGGGCCCAGCTGGCCGCCTTCTCGTTCCACCCCCGCAAGCTGCTCACCACCGGCGAGGGCGGCATGCTCGTCACCGACGACGCCGAGCATGCGGCGCGGGGCCGGCGGCTGCGCGAGCACGGCATGAGCGTCAGCGCCGCCGAGCGCCACGCGGCCAAGGGCCCGGTGCTCGAGCAGTACCTGGAGACCGGGTTCAACTTCCGCATGACCGACATCCAGGCCGCGGTCGGGCTGGTGCAGCTGGGCAAGCTCGACGCCATCATCGCCCGTCGCCGGGCGCTGGCGGAGCGCTACCAGCGCCTGCTGGCCGAGGTGCCGGGCCTGGCCGCCGCGGTCACCGCGGCCGACCCGGTGGGCGGGACCACCAACTTCCAGTCGTTCTGGCTGTGCCTGCCCGCGGGCTTCCCGCTGTCGCGGGACGAGCTGCTCGGCGTGCTGGCGGCCAACGGCGTCAGCGGCCGGCGGGGGATCATGGCCGCCCACGCCGAGCCCGCGTACGCCGGCGCGGTCCACCCGGCCCTGCCCGTGACCGAGCGGGCGACCCGCGATTCGCTGATCCTGCCCCTCTTCCACGACCTGTCCGAGGCCGAGCAGGACCACGTGATCGCCGTGATCGACGCCGCGGCCCGGGGCGCCCGCTGATGTCCCGGGTGCCCACGGTCGACCTGATCGTGCCCTGCTACAACTACGCGGAGTACCTACCGCGGTGCGTGGGGAGCATCCTCGCCCAGGAGGGCGTCGCGCCCCGGGTGCTGGTCATCGACGACTGCTCGTCGGACGACACGCCCGCGGTCGCGGCCGGCCTGGCCGAGGACGACGACCGGGTCATCGTGCGGCGCCACGAGGTCAACCGGGGCCACATCGCCACCTACAACGAGGGCCTGGAGTGGGCGGGCGCGGACTACGTCGTGCTGATCTCGGCCGACGACCTGCTCACCCCCGGCGCCCTCCAGCGGGCCACCCGGATCATGGACGCCAACCCCGGCGTCGGCATGGTCTACGGCCGCGCGCTGTTCGCCCCGTCCGACCTGCCCCTGCCGACCCCGACGGGCCGGTGGAAGGGCACCACGGTGTGGCCGGGCCACCGCTGGATCGGCCAGCGGGCCAAGTACCGGCTACAACGTGATCTCCTCGCCCGAGGTCGTCGTGCGGGGCTCGGTGCACAAGGCGGTCGGCGGCTACAAGCCGTCGCTGCCGCACTCGGGCGACCTGGAGATGTGGCTGCGCATCGCGGCCACCTCCGACATCGCCTACGTGCGGGGGGTGCCCCAGGCGATCTACCGCAAGCACCCGGCGAGCATGCTGCGCTCGACCTACGCCGACCCGCTGGTCGACCTGCGCCACCGCAAGGCCGCCTTCGACGCCTTCTTCGCCGAGTGCCGGGACCAGGTGCCGGGCATCGAGCGCCACGAGGCCCGTGTCGGCCGGGCGCTCGCCGGCCAGGCGCTGTGGCAGGCGAGCCGCGCGCTCGATCGGGGCCGCACCGACGTCGACGTCGACGAGCTCGTGGGCTTCGCTCGCGAGGCGTGCCCGGACATCCGGCGCCTGCCCCAGTGGTATGGCCTGGCGCTGCGGCGCCGCCTCGGCCGGCGCTCGGTGTGGTTCCCGCCCCTGCTGGTGTCGGGCGCGACCCACAAGGTCCGGACCGAGCTGGGCACGCTGCGCTGGAAGGCCACCGGCCAGTGAGGTCGGGGTGAGCGACGTCGCCGCGCCCCGGAGCCTGGGCTCCAAGGTCGGCAAGGGCCTGGCCTGGAGCACGGTCAACACGATCGTCGGCCGCGTCGGCCAGCTATTCGTCGGCATCGTCCTCGCCCGGCTGATCGCGCCCGAGCAGTTCGGCGTGTTCGCCGCCGCGCTCGTGGTGATGTCGGTGGTGATCAGCGTCAGCGAGCTGGGCGTGAGCGTCGCCATCGTCCAGGCCAAGGACCGGGCCGAGGTCGACCGCATCGCCCCGGTGGTCACGACCGTGTCGGTGGCCTCCGGCGCCGGCCTGGCCGCCCTCATGGCGCTGCTGGCTCCGTGGCTGGCCCAGGCGCTGGGGGCGCCGGACGCCACCGGCCCCATCCGCGTTCTGGCCCTGTCGCTGGTCATCGCCGGCCTGTCGGCCACGCCGTCGGCCTGCATCCAGCGGGAGTTCCGCCAGGACCGCAAGCTGATCGCCGACACCGTGGCGTTCGCGGTCACGACCGCCGTTGCCATCGCCATGGCGTCGGCCGGGTACGGCGCCTGGAGCCTGGCCTGGTCGCGGGTGATCGGCAGCATCGTGCTGTTCGTGTTCACGTTCTGGCTGGCGCCCGCCCGCTACCGGCCCGCGTGGGACGCCCCGCTGGCCCGCAAGCTGCTGCGCTTCGGCATCCCGCTCGCCGGCGCCAGCATCGTCGTGTTCGCCGTGATGAACGTCGACTACATGGTGATCGGCAACATCCTCGGGCCCGAGCAGCTCGGCATCTACGTGCTGGCCTTCAACCTGTCGGGCTGGCCGGTGGGCGCGTTCTCCGCCACCGTGCGGCAGGTGAGCCTGCCCGCGTTCTCGGAGCTGCGCGCCGACCCGCTGCGTCACCAGGCCAGCTTCGGCCGGGCCCTGGGGATGCTGTACGTGCCGGTCGTGCCGGCGTGCGTCCTGCTCGGCGTGCTCGGCGCCCCACTGGTGCGCTTCGTCTACGGGACCCGCTGGTCGGACGCGGCCGGCCCGCTGGCGTTCCTCGCCATCGTGGGGGCGTCGCGGGTGGCGCTGGAGATGGCCTACGACTTCCTGGTCTCGGCCGGGCGCTCCGACGAGGCGCTGCGCCTCAACATCATCTGGCTGGTCGCGCTCGTCCCGACCCTGATCGTGGCCGCCCACATCGGCGGGATCACCGCGGTCGGGGCCGGCCACGTCGTCGCGCTGGTCCTCGTCGTGCTGCCCGCCAACATGCGGGCGCTCGGGCGCCTCGGCGTCACCCTCCCGTCCGTGCTCGGGCCGCTGACCCGGCCGCTGCTCGGCGGCGCCCTCATGGGCCTCACCGCGCTCGCGGCCCTGGTCCTCATGCCCACGGACTTCGCCCGGCTCGCGGTCGGCGGCGTCGCGTCGTGCCTGGTCTACGGCCTGGTGGTGTGCCTACCGTTGTGGCGGCAGCACCAGCGCGGCGAGCTCTTCAGCGTGGCCGCACCGGCCCCCGTGGTCGAGGCGGCGGCGTGAGCCCCAGCGAGGACCGAGACGACAGGTCGAGCATGGACGCACTGACCAGCGTGGGTCGCCGGGTGAGCCGGGCCAGGCGGCTCCTGCGCCACGAGGGCGCCTCGGGCGTCGCCGCCCGGGTGTTGCGGCGCATGTCCGAGCGGGTCGCCCCGCCCAGCCACATGCTCAACGTGTTCCGGGAGGACGTGGTGGCCGCCGCCGAGATGGGCGACTCCCGCCCCGCCGCGCTGCCGGCCCTGCCGGAGGAGCCGCTGACCGTGGCCTGGGTGATGACGCCGACCTACGCGGGTTCGGGCGGGCACACGACGATGCTGCGCATGGTCGGCGCGCTGGAGCAGGCCGGCCACCGCTGCGTCCTCTACTTCTACGACCGCTGGGGCGGAGACCTGCGCGAGCACGAGCGGGTGCTGCGCACGTGGTGGCCGTGGGTCCAGGCCGAGGTGCGGGACGCCGCGGGCGGCATCGACGACTCGCACGCGGTGATCGCCACCGCCTGGCCCACCGCCTACGCGGTGGCGGGCTCGCCAGCCAAGGGAGCGCGCTTCTACTTCGTCCAGGACTTCGAGCCCTGGTTCTTCCCCGCCGGCGGGGAGGCGCTGCTGGCCGAGGCCACCTACCGGTTCGGGTTCCACGGCATCACGGCCGGAGCGTGGCTGGCCGGCAAGCTGCGGTCCGAGTACGCCATGCCCGCCGACCACTTCGAGTTCGGTTGCGACCTCGAGCGCTACGGGCTCGAGGACCCCGAGGGCGGGGCCGCCCGGCGCACCGGCGTGTGCTTCTTCGCCCGGCGGACGACGCCCCGGCGGGCCTTCGACCTCGGCGCCCTGGCGCTGGAGCTGTTCGCCGCCCGCCACCCCGAGGTCGACATCCACTTCTACGGCGACCCCGTGGGCAAGATGCCGTTCCCAGCCACCGACCACGAGGTGATGACCCCGGCCGAGCTGGCCGAGATGTACAACCGCTGCCTCGCCGGGCTGGTGCTGTCGGCCACCAACGTGTCGCTGGTGCCGCACGAGATGCTGGCGGCCGGCTGCATCCCGGTGGTCAACGACGCCGAGCACAACCGGATCGTGCTCGACAACGACCACGTGGCCTACACGCCGCCCACCCCCCACGACCTGGCCGAGGCGCTCGGTCGCCTGGTGACCCGGACGCCCGCCGAGGTCGACGCGGACGCCCGGGCGGCGTCGGCCAGCGTGCAGTCGTGCTCGTGGGACGACTCCGGCCGGACGGTGGCGGCCGTCGTGCGCCGGGTCGTGGACGAGGCGAGCCGGGACGCCGGTGGCTGAGCCCCTCGTCGTCGTCGGCGCCGGCGGGTTCGGCCGCGAAACCGTCGAGGTGGTGCGGGCCGTGAACGCCGACCACGCCGACCGCCACGGGCGCCCGCGCTGGGACCTGGTCGGCTTCCTCGACGACGATCCGGGCCGGTGGGGCACGCCCCTGTCCGGGACCAAGATCGTGGGCCCGATCGACTGGCTGGCCGACCGGCCGTTCGTCCGGGTCGTCGTGTGCACCGGCAACCCCCGCAACTACACGTCAAAGCGGGCCATCGTCCGGCGGCTGGGTTTGGATCCCGACCGCTACGCGACGCTCGTCCACCCGGCCGCCGTCCTGCCGCCCTCGTGCACGGTGGGCGAGGGCTCCGTCGTCCTGGCCGGCGTGGTCGCCACCACCGACGTCCGGCTCGGCGCCCACGTCGGGCTTATGCCCCAGGTGGTGCTGACCCACGACGACGTGCTCGGCGACTTCGCCACCGTCGGCTCAGGCGCCCGCCTGGCCGGCGGCGTCACCGTCGGCACGGGGGCCTACCTCGGCGCCGGCTGCCTGATCCGCGAGGGTGTCGCCATCGGCCCGTGGGCGCTCGTCGGCATGGGCGCCGCCGTGACCCGCGACGTCCCGGCCGGGCAGGTGTGGGCCGGGGTGCCCGCCCGTTACCTCAGAACCGTCGATCTCCCCCGAGAGGTTCTCTCCGCATGACCGATCCCATCCCCCTGGTTGACCTCAAGCTCCAGCACGCCCAGATCGCCGAGGAGGTCGCCGCCGGTTGGGACCGGGTCACCGCCACCGGCGCGTTCATCCTCGGCCCGGACGTGACGGCGTTCGAGGAGGAGTTCGCCGCCTTCTCCGGCGCCGACCACTGCGTCGGCGTCGGCAACGGCACCGACGCCCTGGACCTGGCGCTGCGGGCGCGGGGCATCGGCGCCGGCGACGAGGTGATCCTGCCGGCCAACACGTTCGTCGCCACCGCCGAGGCCGTGAGCCGGGTCGGCGCCCAGCCGGTGCTGGTCGACTGCGACCCCGACCACCTGCTGATCGACCCGGCGCTGGTGGCCAAGGCGCTCACCGACCGCACCCGGGCGGTGATGGCGGTCCACCTGTACGGGCAGATGGCCCCGCTCCACGCGCTGGCCGACGTGCTGCCGCCGGGCGTCGAGATCGTCGAGGACGCCGCCCAGTCGCAAGGTGCGTCCCACCACGGGCGGCGCAGCGGCAGCGTGGGCGTGGTGGCCGGGACGAGCTTCTACCCGGGCAAGAACCTCGGCGCTTACGGCGACGCCGGGGCCGTGCTCACCGACGACGCCGACACCGCCGCCACGCTGCGGGCGCTGCGGGACCACGGCGGCACCCGCAAGTACCACCACGACCTCGTGGGCACCAACTCACGGCTCGACACCATCCAGGCGGTCGTCCTGCGGGCCAAGCTGGCCCGCCTCCCGGGTTGGAACGAGGAGCGCCGGGCGGCCGCCCGCCGCTACCACGAGCTGCTCGGCGACCACGCCGGCATCGGCCTCCCGGCCACGCTGCCCGGCAACGAGCACGTCTGGCACCTCTACGTCGTGCGGGTGGCCCACCGCGACACGGTGCTGGCCGGCCTGCACGCGGCCAAGATCGGCGCCGGCATCCACTACCCGAACCCGGTGCACCTGCTCGGTGCGTACGCCGACCTGGGACACCGGCCCGGCGACTTCCCGGTCGCTGAGGCGGCCGCCGGCGAGATCCTCAGCCTGCCGCTGTTCCCGGGCATCACCGCCGCCCAGCAGGAGCGGGTGGCGGCGGAGCTGCGGGCGGCGGTGGGGGAGGCATGACCAGCGACCCGAGCGTGTTCGTGCACCCGCAGGGTCTGTGCGAGAGCGACGACGTCGGCCCCCGGACCCGGGTGTGGGCGTGGGCGCACGTGCTGCCCGGCGCGGTGGTCGGGGCCGACTGCAACATCTGCGACCACGCCTTCGTCGAGGGCGGGGCCCGCATCGGCGACCGGGTGACCGTCAAGAACGCGGTGCTCGTCTTCGACGGGGTCACCGCCGAGGACGACGTGTTCCTCGGTCCCAACGTCGTGTTCACCAACGACCACCGGCCCCGGGCCCACGTGAAGAAGGGTCGCGACGAGTTCCTGGCCACGACCGTCCGCACCGGCGCCTCCATCGGCGCCAACGCCACCGTGGTGTGCGGCACCACCATCGGTGCCCACGCCCTCGTGGGGGCCGGCTCGGTCGTGACCCGCGACGTCCCCGCCCATGCGCTCGTGGCCGGCAACCCGGCCCGGCCCATGGGCTGGGTCTGCACGTGCGGCGCCCGCCTCGACAGCGACCTGCGCTGCCCCGACTGCGGGCGCGCGTTCGCCCGCGCCGCCGAGGGCGCCGGGCTCGTCGTCCTCGACGACGACGTCGTGCGGCAGGGCTAGGCGGGCGGAGGGACCGGGTGGCGACGCGCACGATCAGGGTCTGGTACAGCTTCCCGCACACGCTCGGCTCGCCGGGCATCGGGACGACCGCGCTCCACCAGGTATGCGGTCTCGCCGACGCGGGCGTGGACCTGCGGGTGTTCTGCACGTTCAGCGGCGCGGCGCTGCCGCCCGGCGTCGCCGCGACCGAGACGCTGCGGGTCGCCGGCCGGCGCCTCCCGCACAAGGCCCTCGGCGTGCAGCGCGCCTACCGGCTGCACGACCGCCTGGTGGCGCGGGCGCTGCGCCGGAGCGCGTCGCCACCGGACGTGGTGCACGCCTGGCCGGGCGCCTGCCTACGGACGTTCGCGGCGGCCCGAGCCGCCGGCGTCGTCTCCCTGCGGGAGGCGCCGAGCCCACACACCGCATCCGCGTTCGACCGCGCCGCCGAGGCTGCGGCCGCGCTCGGCCTCGAGGTTCCGGAGGGGCACTCGCACCGGCCCGATCCCGCGCGGCTCGCCCAGGAGAATGCCGAGTTCGACGCGGCCGATTTCGTGCTCGCGCCGAGCGACTATGTCGTGCGCACGTTCGTCGAGCGGGGCTACCCGCCGGAACGGCTGCTGCGCCACCGCTACGGCGTCAATACGGACGCGTTCCCGGCGCCGCCCACGCGAGAATCTCGCCGGCCGTTCACGGTCGTGTTCATGGGCCGCGGCGAGCCGAACAAGGGGTTGCACAGCGCGCTCCAGGCGTACATCGACGCCGGCCTCGGCGGGGTCGGCCGGTTCCTGATCTGCGGGCGCGTCCAGCCCCGCTACCGGGAGGTGATCGCCGACCTGGTGGCCGAAGCCGGGGCGGAGGAGCTGGGCTTCGTGACCGATACGGGGGCGATCCTGCGGGGCGCCGACGTGCTGGTCCTGCCGAGCGTCACCGAAGGGAGCGCGCTCGTCACGTTCGAGGCCATGGCGTCGGGGGCGGTGCCGCTCGTGTCCGACGCCGCGGGCGCGCCGGTCGAGCCCGACAGCGACGGCCTCGTCCACGAGGTCGGCGACGTCGCCGCGCTCGCCCGCGACCTGAAGGCCCTCGCG
This sequence comes from uncultured Acidimicrobiales bacterium, assembly GCA_963830865.1. Lineage (GTDB taxonomy): Bacteria > Actinomycetota > Acidimicrobiia > Acidimicrobiales > VFJN01 > ZC4RG19. Next base: position 913,132 of record CAWHNU010000011.1, read on the forward strand.
GGGGAGCCGGACCGGCTGGCGGCGATGCGGGCCGCCGCCCTGGCCCGGCGGGACGAGCTGAGCTGGGGGGCGGCCGGGGTCGTCCTGCGCGACGCCTACCGGGCGGGGCTAGCCGTCGCCGGGGCCGAGGGCGGGTAGCAGCCGGTGGGCGTTGGACGCATAGACCTTGCGCAGCGTGTCGTCGTCGAGGGCCAGGCCCGAGATGTCCCACCGCCCACGGGGCGGCGGCCGCTCCACGGAGTAGGCGAAGCACTCGTCGTCGGTCTCGAGGCAGCGGAAGTAGATCGCCAGCTCGTCCGGGCGGAGCGGGTAGACGTCGCTGCCGAACAGCACCTGGTCGGGGTGCCCCGTGATCAGCCTTCGGGCGGCGCGCCGGCTGGCGCCCGAAGTCGCCGACGCGGGCGGACAGGTCCACGGCCAGGTTGGGGCACTCGGCCAGCAGCTCGCCCACCCGGGCGAGGTTCTCGCTCCAACCGGCCAGGTGGGCGCCGACGAAGGTCGTGGCCGGGTTGTCCCGCACGAGCGCCTCGAACGAGGCCATCAGCTCGCCGTGGCCAGGCAGGCCGCGGCGTGCCCACGACGCCCCCGGCGAGCGCCGCAGCTCCTCGAGCCGCTCGTTGCGGCGGTCGGCCGCCTGGAAGTGGGCGATCGGGTCGCCGGTGTGGACCAGCACCGGGACGCTCGCGTCGGCGGCGGCCCGCCACAGCCCGGCGAGCCGGGCATCGCCGGGCAGCACCAGGTCACCGGCGCGGTCCCGCACCGAGCGGCCGAGGTCCTTCCACACCTTCAGGCCGTGGGCGCCCCGGTCGACGGACTCCGCGAGCTGCCGGGGCAGGTCCTCGAAGCGGTCCTCCGCGCAGGCCGCCCAGTCGACGTGGCAGAACGTGGCGAAGCGGCCGGGATGGGCGCGGTCGTAGCGGTCGAGGTTCTCGTCCAGCTCGGCGCCCCACCGCCCGTCGAGGTTGACCATGGCGCCGACGTTGCAGCGGTCCATATCCCGCAGCAGCGCGTCGACATCGGGCGCCATCCACGCTCCCTCGGGCGCGAGCCAGCGGCCGAGGTGGTTGTGGATGTCGACGGCCCGGAAGCGGGCGGCGGGGCGCTGATTCACGGGCAGATCCAGCGTCGACCGGGGCTCGTAGCGCGACAGCCGCGGCTCGACCGACCACGGTCCATGCAGGGCGCGAGAGGCGGTTCTGCGGGCCAATTGTTCCACGCGGGCGCGCACCGACATCGCCAAGAGCATTGCCCAAGTCCGGCGCTCGGCGCATCAGTTGACCGGGCTTGCCGATTCGGGCAAGCTGGCGGCCGCCGGGGCCGCTGGGCCCCGGACTGGCCCGCCACCGGGTCGGCGCTGGGGGACAGTCCCCTCGCTGGCTGGGCCGTCATCGAGACGCGACCCGACCTGACGCGAAGGGAAGACCCTCCGCCATGAAACCACTCGCATCCCGCGGCCCGCTGCGCATGGTGGCGGCGGCCGTCGCCGCCCTCGTCGTGCCGCTCGCAGTGGTCAGCTTCGTCAGCGAGGGTCCGTCCGGCGCCGGCCGCGGGACCGGCACGCAGGCCGCGGCGCCTGCGCAGGAGGACCCGGCGGCCCCCGCGGCCGCGGGCGCCTTCCACCGCGGGCCGCGCTGCTGGAGCCGCCCAGAGGCCCGCTGGTGCCGCCCGTCCGCCGCCGCGGCCACGACAACCACCGCGCCGCCGGGTCAGGCGCCCGCGACCGCCGGGCGGGCCCCGGCGCCGTCGTACCGGGCGGGCGCCTACCCGAACCCGGCGTCCACGGGCGTGCCGGCTGGTTGGGAGCCCGCCGCGACCCACCAGGGCGACCTGTGGGTCTACGACGCCGGCACGGTCATCGAGGACATGCTGATCACCGGCGACCTCCAGATCCGGGCGACGAACGTGACCGTCCGGCGTACCCGGGTCATGGGGATCATCTGGAACCAGTGGGACGACGACGAGCAGTTCGGCGGCCTGCTCATCGAGGACGTCGAGGTCGGCCCCGACGAGGGCGTGCTCAACTGGGGCCACGGATCGGTCGGCACCGCCGGCTTCACGGCCCGCCGCGTCGAGATCCACAACGTCACGGACGGGTTCCGGGTCTCCGGCGACGACATCGTCATCGAGGACAGCTTCGTGAAGCTGTCGGTCCGAGAGGGCGAGTGCAACCACCTCGACGGGGTCCAGGGCTACGGCGGCGGCCGCAATGTTGTGGTCCGCCACAACACGATCGACGCCAGGGGCAACTGCGGCAACGCGGCGGTGTTCTTCGGCGACAGCAGCCCGGAGGCCGACGTCCAGGACAACATCATCATGGGCGGCGCCTTCTCTCTCCGACTCCACCAGGTCGAGGTCCCGACGGTCTTCGTGGCGAAGAACAACCACGTCGTCAACGGCGCCTACGACTACGGCGCCCTGTACTTCGTCGACGCCGGCGCCCTCAACCTCACGTGCGAGGGCAACGACCTGGTCACGATCGACAGCAACTACCAGATCACGGGCACGGTCGGCCCCGCCGAGTGCAGCATCGACAACCGCCAGGGCCAGCAATAGCGCCGGCCACCCCAGGTCGGCCCCGCCGAGTGCAGCATCGACAACCGCCAGGGCCAGCAGTAGCGCCGGCGACCCGGAACGGGGTGACGGCTAGCGGGTGACTGCCGTCCGGGCTCGTTCCGCGGCCTGGCGCATCGGCTTGGCGACCCGGAAGGCGCCGTCCCGGGCGACCCTGGCCGGGTAGCCGACCATCCGGTCGAGCCAGTAGCCGGCCGCCGTCTCCGCCGCGGCCTCGTCCCTCATGTCGACCGCGAAGGTCTCGCTGACCCTGTCCGCCGAGTGGCGGTAGCGGCGGCCGCGGACACGGTTGGAGATGTTGTGCTCGTGGATGACCTGGAGCCACCCCGGTCCGCCCCCCAGCTGACGGACCGGAGCCACCTGTGACGCCTGTTCGTGCGGGTCGGCCCACGCTGATCGGAAGCCCTCCGCCGGCTCCGACAGCGACAGGAAGGCGTTGCTCGGGTGGCTGTGGCGGTACAGCCGGCCCCGGTTCCAGACGTAGCCGACCGGCAGGTTCAGGAACTCCCGCGGCCCCTGGCGCACCGCCGCCTGAAGGCGGTCGACCGCGTCCCGGGCGAGCGCGTCGTCGTTGTCGAGCCTCGTGGTCAGCAGGCGGTCGGCGCCGTCCAGGTGGGCGGCGATGGCGTCGTTGTACGCCTCGGACGAGGGCGGCCCGATCAGCACCGGTGAAAAGACCGGCCACGCCGCGTACGCCTCGATCCTGGACCGGAACGGCTCCGGCGTCTCCTCGTCGAAGAACACCAGCCAGCGGAACTCCCGGTTCGTCTGGCCCTGCATCGACGGCAGGCAGTAGCGCTCGAACAGGTCGAACCGGTGTGCCAGCCACCCGGTGTCGTGCGGCCCGACGATCCAGCGGACGTTGAACCGGGTGAGGACGAGGTGGGCAGTCCTCACGGCGGGGTCACCCTCGCCACCCGGATCGAGGCCTCGTCGGCGTTGCTGGGGCGCCACGTCAGGCGGGTCGAGTCGATGCGGGCGATCCGCCAGGCGGCGCCGATGAGACCCAGCAGAACGAACAGCAGGCCGGCCACCATGCGGAAGCCGAGGGCGTCGAACGTGATGAAGCTCGTGATCACCACGAACATCGACGCGGCCAGCGCCCGCCCCAGCTCGCCCAGCTTGGTGAGCCCGGCCGCCCGGCACATGCGGTGGACGCTCCGGGCCGTGAACAGGCCGACCAGGAACATGCCCGCCATCGCCACCAGCCCGACCAGCCCGGTCTCGATCAGCGTCCCCAGGTACTGGTTGTCCAGGTAGAAGTAGATGCGGGGGTCGAACGTGCCGAGGCCGTGGCCGAACCACGGGCGCTGCCCGAACATCGCACCGACCTGGCTGTAGTCCATCGTCCGGCCCTGGTAGCTCGGGTCGTTGAACATGTTGACGAACATGCCCCGGATGGTGCCGAGCAGGCCGTCCACCACGAGCTTGGTCAGGGCCAGGTAGACCAGCACGATCTTCAGCGCGGTCTTCTTGCGCTCCCAGGTCCAGCCGCACCACAGCATGAGGGTGCCGCACACCAGGCCGAGGATGGCCGAGCGGGCCAGCGACAGGGGCAGGGCGAACGCGATGAGCCCGGCGCACACCCAGCGGATCCGCTTCTCTTCCTGGGTGGCGGTCAGCGCCAGGTGCAGCGCGATCGGCAGCACCATCGCCAGCACGACCCCGTACTCGATCGGGTGGGCGGCCGTGGCGACGACCCGCGTCAGGTTGCCCCGCTCCTCCAGGGCGAACTGGCCGGTCGGCGCGATGGCGGGGGACAGCCCGGGGATCTGCACCAGCCGGGCGATGTCCATGCCGGTGTAGAACTGGAGGATCCCGGCCCCGGCCAGCACGGCCGTCACGTTCACGAGGCGCCGGACCACCTTGTTGAGCTGTTCGAGCGAGGAGATCCCGTCGGCCGCCAGCAGGGCGATGCCGCCGAAGCCGAGCAGGATCAGCAGCGTGCGGTCGGAGCTCGCGACCTGGATGCCCTGGAGCGGATGCACCGCGCCGGCAGCGAACCCGGCGAACATGGCGATGAGGAACCCGAACACCGCCCAGCGGACCGGGTTGAAGCCCCAGGCCATGCCGCCGGGCATGAACCGGGAGCACGCCCACCAGCCGAGGCACCCGAGGGCGAGCATCACCGACGGGGCGCCCACGCCTCCGAGCGGCTCGACGACCAACGGCGACGGGATGATCAGCAGCACCACGATGAACGCGCCGACCATCCACCCCGGATCGAGGCGGGCCCGGGCGGCGAAGCGCGTCGGCCTGATGGCGGTCCGGTAGAGGCCCGCCGGGAAGACGGCCGCGGTCATGGCAGATTGGCGCGCGGCGCTTCGGCGGCCTTTCCGTCCTGGGCCTGCCGCGAGTCACCCGCCGGTGCCCCGACGGAGGGACGGGCGTCGCCGGCCGGGGCCGGTGTCGACGGCCGGGGGCCTGGGGGCGGCGGGTCCGCCGCGGGACGGGCGTCGCCCGCGGGCCGCGACGAGGGCTGGGGCCCGGGAGGCGGACCCGCCGGGCGGCGGGCCAGGGGCGGGCGCTCGGGCGACCCGTCGGCCGACCCCCGGCCACCGGCGGACAGGTCAACCGCCAGGCGATCGGTCAGCGAGCGCTCGCCGGGATGGCGGGCGCCGGCCGGCCGCTCGGCCGGGGATGCCGGCGGGCCCTTCGGCGCGGCTGGCGCGCCCGGGCCCTTCGGCGCGGCCGGGGCGACCCGCGCGGCTGCGGAATGCGGCGGTACGTCGGCCGGCACCTCGCTGCGGGAGCGGGACGGCTTCGGCCGGTAGACGCTCGACCGCCCGTTGATCGGCCCACCGTTGAGCACCGGGACCGTGGGCGCGCCGTTGTGCATGCCGTTGGGGGCCGGAGCCCGCCGCGGTTCGTCCCCCGGCGCCGACCGGGAGGTCGGGGCGGGCGTGCCGCCGTGCGACGCCGGGTACCAGTCGTCGGCCCGCTCGGCCTCGGCCTCGGCGAGCGCCTGGCGGCGCAGCTTGCTCTCCTGCCGCTGGCGCATGAGGGCGTCGACCGCCAGGCCCGCGGCGACGGTGGCGGCCAGGCCGATGGCAGCCACGGCGAACTGGGCCCGGATGCGGCTGCCGTACTTGGCCTGGGACGTGGGCTCGGTGATGGCGTCGACCGTGATCATCTGGTCGGCCGGCGCCGTGGCCTGGTAGTTCTTGAGCTCGGCCTGCAGCGCGGCGACGACGAGGTCCACCGTGTCGTCGGCGGCGTCGGCGCTGGCGCCGTCGGCGGTGATCTCGACGATCGGGCCGTTGGTGCGTTCCAGCGAGTAGTCGGCCGTGGCCCCGGCCGCCTCGAGCTGCTTGGCCCCCACGGGGCTCTGCAGCACGACGATGAGCGCGTCGGCCGTCACCTCGAGCCCCGCAGGGAACTCGAGGAACGGGTTGGCGGCCCCCGGGCTCTTGAAGAGCACGGTGGCCTTGGCCTCGTACGACGGCTTCACGACCATGCCGACCTGGATGACGGCGAACACCGTGAAGACCAGTCCGGCCAGCACGACCGGCCATCGTCGTAGGAGGATCTTGAGCGCGGTCAGAAGATCCAGTTGTTTCACACCCCTTGGAGATCGCGGCTCCGGGTAGAGGGAAGGGACCGGACGGGCACATCGACGTCCACTGCCACCCCGCGGGTCCGCCCCACGAGGTGATCGTACGCCTGGATGTAATTGGCCGCCTGGGTCGGCCAGCCCATGCCGTTTTCGATCCGGGCCCGGCCAAGGCGCCCCATGGCCGTGCTCCGATCGGGATCGTCGAGCAGCTCGACGACGGCGAGGCCGAACGCCTTGGCGTCGGCCTCGGTGTTGCCCAGCCAGGTGACTGACTGGGCTGCCGGCCCTGCGGAGCGCAGGGACTCGGCCAGGTCGAACGAGACCACGGGCAGCTCGTGCGCCATGTACTCGAGGACCTTGTTCATGGTCGACAGGTCGTTGAACGGGGTCTTGGGGTCAGGGCAGACCCCGACGCTGGCGGTCGACAGGTAGCGGGTGATGTCGGCGGGCCCGACGCGGCCGGTGAAGGTCACGTAGTCGTCGAGGCCGAGCTCGCTGGACAGGGCCTTGAGGCTCTCGAGCGTGTCCCCGAAGCCGAGGAGGGCGAAGTGGACGTCGCGGCGGCCCAGGTCGTTCACGATCACGTCGGCCGCCCGCAGGACCATGTCCACGCCGTCCTGGTGGCCCATGATGCCCAGGTAGACGCACAGGTGGCGTCGGCCGTGGCGCAGCTCGGGCACGTCCTCGCGCCGGGCCATCAGCGCCGGGTCGGGCGAGCTGCGGACGACGGTGAAGTCGCCGAGCGGCTTGCCGGTGCGGACCCTGGCGGTGTCGCGGTAGGACTCGTTGGTGGTGATGACGTGGTCGGCGGTGCGGTAGGTGCCCCGCTCGAGCATCCGCAGCGCCGACATCAGCGGCCGCGACGGCGGCTTGGACAGGTCGCGGGACTCGAACAGCTCGGGGCACAGGTCGTGGTGGTCGAACACGAACTTGACGCCGAGGGGCCGGTACAGCCGGGCCAGGGCGAAGTACGTGTCCGGCGGGTTGCACGCCTGGATGACGTCGAACCGGCGGCGGGCGAAGATCCGGGCAGAGAGGCCCGGCGGTCCGCAGCCAGCAATAGGCGAACTCCCAGACGTAGGTGAGCGTGCCGGTCGCCTGGCGGGGCGGGGCATAGCGGTGGATGCGCACGCCTTCCAGCTCCTCGAAGCGGCCGTCGCGGACGCCGTCCTTCTCGCCACGGGGGCAGATCACCGAGACGTCGAACCCGGCACCCACGAGGGCCTTGGCCTCCATCCAGACCCGCCGGTCGAGGGGGACCGGCAGGTTCTGGACGATCACCAGCACGTGGTGCCGGCGCGAATGACGCCCCCGCCTGCGTCCCCCCGGGTCATCGGTCCGGGCGGGCCGCACCGCGCTGCGGCGGCGCCCGGCTCCCGACGACGCCGGACCGATTGCGAGGCGGTCCGGGTCGGGGCGGGACGCGGGCGGGGGCGATGTGACCGGCGCCGGGGCGGACGGCGCCGATCTGCGCAGGGCCACGAGGGCCCTGCGCAAGAGGGTAGGAATGGTGTTGATGAGGATGGACAGGTCGAGGGCGACCGACCAGTTCTGGACGTAGAACAGGTCGAGGCGCCGGTACTCCTCGAAGGCCGCCTTGTGGTTGGCCTCGGTCTGCCAGAGGCCGGTGAGGCCCGGGCGGACGACGTGGCGCCGCTGGAGCTCCACGTCGAAGTCCTCGGCCTCAGCCGGCAGGGCCGGCCGAGGCCCGACCACGCTCATGTCGCCCCGGAGGACGTTCACGAGCTGGGGAAGCTCGTCGATCCCGGTGGCGCGGAGGATGCCGCCGACCTGGGTGACGCGGGGATCGTCCTCGAGCTTGAACAGCGGGCCGTGGCGCTCGTTGCGCTCGCGCAGCTCGGCCAGGCGGGACTCGGCGTCGACCGCCATCGTCCGCAGCTTCAGGCAGGTGAACAGCGTGCCGTCACGGCCGACCCGCGTCTGCCGGAACAGCACGGGACCGCCGTCTCCGAGCTTGATGACGAGGGCGGCCACGGCGACGACCGGGGCGGTGAGCACCAGCGCGGTGGCCGAGACCGCCAGGTCGATGATCCGCTTGGCAAGCCGCTGGGGGGCCGAGTGGACGAGCGGGGCCAGCACGAAGAACGGCTCGTGCGCGACCGGCATCGTGGTCAGCCGCGAGTGGGCGAACCCGGTCAGCCCGTTGGTGATGTGGACCGGCAGGCCGATGGCCGACACGTCGTGCAGCAGCGCCTGGAGCGCCCCGCTCGGCATGTGGTTCACCGCCACCAGGACGCCCGAGGCGTCGGTGCGGCGGACGGCGGCGACGGTGGCGTCGTAGCCGCCGAGCCAGGGCACGGTCGGGGCGGGTGCCTCGTCGTCGTCGCTCTCGCTGCCGTCGGTGACGCCGACGCTCGGGTGCTCGGCGTCGCGGCGGCCGCCGACCGCGGCGGCGGCGCGGAAGCCGCCCTCGGGGTTGAGCGCCAGGAACTCGACCAGCGTGGCGGTGTCGCGGGCGGTCCCGGCGACGACGACCGGGGTCAGGTGGATGCCCTGGCGCCGCTTGCCGATCAGCCAGACGTCGTAGCAGTAGCGCGCGGTGATGACGGCGAGGAAGCCGCCGCCCGCGGCGCCGACCGAGAGGCCGGGGGCCGCGTCGCCGATGACCGCCTGCCAGCCGGTGACGACGACGGCGGCGACGGCGAGGGCCTGGGCCGTGGTGCCCGCTGCGGCCGACCGGGTGCCATGGGAGGGGGCCCGGTACAGACCGAAGAACGCGAAGCACGCGAGGCTGGCCACGATGCCGACGACGATGTCGTCGACTTGGAGCTCGGCGGGGGGCGTCGGCCCGCTCGTCGCCGCGGCGGCCGCCACCCACCCGAGCGACCAGCCCAGCGCGAGCGCGAGCACGTCGACGACCGCCAGCCGGGCCACCAACCCGACGCCGGCGCCTCGTCGTCGCCCAAAGAATGTCGCATCACGTGTGCCGTGCGCGCCCGATGTCACAACGGACGCGCCCGCCAGACGGCGCCCGTTCCGGTCCTGTAGGGAGAGCCCCACGTCGACCCCTTCAATTGTCCGCCCAACCCGCCTGTCCGCGGGGATCGAGAACAGTCTCGGGGGCGTGCCTGAAGACGCGCTGAAGACCGACTGAGGGGCGACTGAAGGTGTTCACTCGAACAACGTCGGGTGTTCACGTCGTTCGCTGGCGCGCCTGCTATGTTGGCCACGTGGTCCGGACCCGGCTGGGGGCGGTCACATGTAGTCGTGACGGGAATGTCCGGACCCGCTGATGGGTGGGTCTCAAGGACAGGTGTGACCACTGGCGAGCCAGTGGCCACAGGGCGGAAGTGAGAGACCATGTGCGGCGCGATGCATTCGCGGGCGGATTGATGGACGACGTGGGCGAACTCGTGCTCGTCGTCACGGAAGACGACTTTCTGGCCGACGCGGTCGGCCAGGTGCTGGGCAGCGCCGGCTACGGCGTCGTGCGCCGGCGCCGGGGCCCGATCGAGGCCCATCTCGTCGACGAGCGTCCGGCGCTCGTCGTCATGGACACCGGCGAGATCCGGCTGGCCGAGCGGCCGATCGTGGTCAGCCGCCTGCGCCAGGCGAGCGACCTCCCTCTGGTCGTGCTCACACGGTCGGGGCGGCTGGAGGACCGGCTGGCGGGGCTCGAACACGGTGCGGACGAGGTGCTGGCGATCCCGTTCGCGCTCGCCGAGCTGCGCTGGAAGGCCGCGGCCATCCTCCGCCGGGCCGGTCAGCGGGCCGGCGCGATGAGCCTGGGCGACCTGCTGGTCGACGAGCCGGCGCACGTGGTCGAGCGCAACGGCCGGCTGGTCGACCTGACCGCGCTGGAGTTCTCGCTGCTGGTGGCGTTCTGCCGCAACCGGGGCCACGTGCTCTCCAAGTCGCAGCTGCTCAACATGGTGTGGGGCTTCGATCACCACGACGTGAACCTGGTCGAGGTCCACGTGTCGGCGCTGCGGCGCAAGCTGGAGGCGGCCGGCCCCCGGGTGGTCCACACGGTGCGGGGCGTCGGCTACGTCCTGCGGCCGGTCGGGCCGGCGGCAGATCGGCCCGAGAGCGAACCGGCGTACGCGATGGAGCTCCGGAGCGCCTGACCTCCCGAGCCAGGGATCTAGCCTGGCGACATGTCCTCCGAGTGGGAGACCGTCGTCGGTCTCGAAGTGCACACCGAGCTGGCGACCGCGACCAAGCTGTTCTGCGGCTGCCCGAACCGGTTCGGCGACGAGCCGAACACGAACGTGTGCCCGATCTGCCTGGGCCTCCCCGGCTCGCTTCCCGTGCTGAACGAGGCGGCGGTCGAGCTGGCGATGCGGCTCGGGCGTGCGCTCCACTGCTCGGTGCGCCGCTCCGTCTTTTCCCGGAAGAACTACTTCTATCCGGACATGCCGAAGGACTACCAGATCAGCCAGTACGACCTGCCGATCAACGTCGACGGGTTCCTGCTGCTGCCGTCCGGCCGGCGGGTGGGCATCGAGCGGGCCCACATGGAGGAGGACACCGGCAAGTCCACCCACGTCGGTGGGGGCGGGCGCATCACCGATGCCCAGTACAGCCTGGTCGACTACAACCGCTCCGGCGTGCCGCTGCTGGAGGTCGTGTCCCGGCCCGACCTGCGCTCGGCCGACGACGCCAGGGCCTACGTCACCGAGCTGCGGGCCATCCTGCTCGCCACGGGCGCCTCCGACGCCAAGATGGAGGAGGGGTCGCTGCGGGTCGACGCCAACGTGTCCGTGCACCGCCCGGGCGAGCCGTTCGGCACCCGCTGCGAGATCAAGAACGTCAACTCGCTGCGGTCGCTGGGTCGGGCCATCGACTACGAGGTCCGGCGGCAGATCGAGATGCTGGAGGCGGGCGAGGCGGTCCGCCAGGAGACCCGCCACTGGAACGAGGCCGACGGCCGCACCTTCCTGGCCCGCACCAAGGAGGAGGCGGAGGACTACCGCTACTTCCCCGAGCCCGACCTCGTCCCGCTCGACCCGGGCGACGCCTGGGTGGCGCGGGTCGACGCGGGGCTGCCGGCCCTGCCCGCCGACCGCCGCGAGCGCCTCGCCGAGCTCGCCGGAGCCACCGGCACCGAGGGGGCCGTCGCGATCGCGGTCGAGCGGGGGCTCGACGACCTCGCCGCCGGGGCCATCGCCGCCGGCGGCGAGCCGGCGCGGGTGCTGACCCACGTCGAGCACAACCTGGCGGTCGAGGGCGCCGAGCGGCTCGACCCCGCCCGGCTGGCCGCGCTGGTCACGCTGGAGACCGGCGGCGAGCTGACCGCCACCCAGGCCAAGGACGTGCTGGCCGAGATGGTCGCCACCGGCGACGATCCGGCGGCGATCGCCAAGGCCAAGGGCTACGAGGCGATGGACACGGACGCGGTGACCGCGGTCGTCGACGGCGTGATCGCCGCCCACCCCGACGAGTGGGCCGACTTCGTCTCGGGTGACGACAAGGCCCGGGGCAAGATGACCCAGTACTTCGTCGGCCAGGTCATGAAGGCCACCCGCGGCCAGGCCGACGGCAAGGCGGTGACCGCCATCCTCCGCCAGCGCGCCGGGGCGTAAACCCGGGGGCTCCCGGCGGGGGCCGCGCGAGGCTGGTCCGCCGTGACCTGGACGCCGCGCCTCATCGACCCCGGCGAGCTGGACGCCGCCATCGACGTCACGGCCGCCGGCTTCGGCGTCGGGCCCGTGGCCCCGCCCGACTACCGGGCGACCACCCGCGCCCTCGCCGAGCCCGAGCGCACGTTCGTGGTCACCGACGGCGGCCGCATCGTGGGCACCGTTGCCGCCTACACATTCGACGTCGCGCTCCCCGGCGGGTCGCTGCCCCTCACGGCCGTGACCGAGGCCGCCGTCCTCCCGTCCCACCGGCGCCAAGGGGTGCTGAGCGCCCTCCTCGACGCGCTCCACCGCGACGGCCTCGACCGGGGCGAGCCCGTCGCCGGCCTGACCGCCAGCGAGGGCGGGATCTACCGCCGCTTCGGCTACGGGGTGGCGACCCGGTTCCAGTCGCTGCGGATCGACGCCACCCGGGCCCGCGAGATCGGCGACCCGCCGCCGTGCCCCGTCCGGCTGGTGACCGAGGCCGAGGGGGCGACGATCCTGCCCGCGATCTGGGATCGCCACTGGCGCCGCATCCCCGGCGAGGTCGGGCGTCCGGCCGGCTGGTGGGCCGCGCACGCGCTCGACATCGAGCACGACCGGGAGGGGGCGAGCCCCCGGTTCCTGGCCGTGCACGGACCGGACGACGCACCCGACGGCTACCTCGTCTACCGCATCGCCCAGAACTGGACCCCGGGCGGCCCCCGGCACGAGCTGCGGATCGAGGACCTCGCCGCGGCGGATGACGAGGCCGAGGCCGCGCTGGTGCGCTACACCGCGACGGTCGACCTGGTCACCACGGTCAGCTGGCGGCTCGCCCCACTCGACCTGCCGCTGCGGTGGCGCCGGGTCGACGCCCGCAGCGTGGAGGTGACCGCCGAGCGCGACCTGCTGTGGCTCCGGCCCGCCGACGTCGCCGCCTGCCTGGCCGCCCGCCGCTACGCCTGCGACGGAACGTTGGTGGTCGAGGTCATCGACGACGATCGTCCGGCGGCAGCCGGCCGTTTCCGCCTCGACGGCGGCCCCGAGGGCGCCGACTGCGCCCGCACCGACCGCCCGGCCGACGTCGGCCTGCGCGCGCCGGAGCTGGGCGCGCTGCTCGCCGGCGGCGTGACGTGGACGACGCTCTCCCGCGCCGGCCTCGTCGCCGAGGAGGCACCGGGCGCGCTGGCCCGGGCCGACCGGATGTTCCAGCCGTCGCGCGCCGCCTGGTGCGCCACCGGCTTCTAGCGACCCGGACGCGTTTTGTACGCGGAACTGGTCGCTATAGCGACCAGTTCCGCGTACGAAACGCGGCAGCGACACGCACGTCACGCCCCGGCATCCGTCATACGGCCCGCGTTGCTCCCACCACCAGCCAGCGGTCGCCGGCGAAGCGGGCCAGCAGCGACGTGGCGCGCACGGCCATCAGCAGGCCGACGGCCGCCCACAGCCAGCCGATGCCGAGGCCGAGGACCGCCACCAGCACCGCCGCCGGGATGAAGACCGTGGCCGCGCCCACCATCGCCCAGGCGAGGAAGGCCATGTCGCCGGCGCCGATCAGGACGCCGTCGAGCACGAAGGCGACCGCGTTGACCGGCTGGAGCAGTGCGACCCACACGAGCAGGAAGGCGGCCAGGTCCACCACCTCGGGGTCGGCGGTGAACACGTGGGGCACCACCGTCCGGACCGCCAGCAGCACCACGCCCACGAGCGCGCCGACCGCCACGCCCCATTCGATCATCCGGCGGCCCGCACCCCGGGCCGCGGCCGGGTCGCCCGCGCCCAGGGCCCGGCCCACCATCGCCTGGCCGGCTATGGCGATGGCGTCGAGGCCGAACGCCAGGAAGCTCCACACCTCGAAGGCGATCTGGTTGGCCGCCACGTCGACCGTGCCGATGCGGGTGGCGACCGCGGTCGCCACCACGAGGGCCGCCCGCAGCGCCATCGTCCGGATCAGCAGCAGGCGGCCGACCGCGATCAGGCTCCGCAGCCGGGCGGGGTGGGGGCTCAGGGCGACGTCGTGGCCGCGGGCCGCCCGGGCGACCAGGGCCACGTACACGACCCCGCCCGCCGTCTGGGCCAGGGCGGTGGACAGCGCCGAGGCGCCGATGCCCTGGCCGAACCCGTAGATCAGCGCCACCTCCAGCGCCAGGTTGCCGGCCGCCGTCGCCGCCGCGACCACGAGCGGCGTGCGGGTGTCCTGGAGCCCGCGGAGGTAGCCGGTGCCCGCCAGCACCACCAGCATCGCCGGGACGCCGAACAGGCTGATCCGCAGGTAGACGGCCGCGTTGGCGGCGACCGCCCCCTCGGCGCCGAGCAGGGCGACGAGGGGCCCGGCCGCGACCAGCCCGACCGCCAGGACCGCCACCCCGATCATGGCCGCGAGCCACAGCGACTGGACCGCCTGGTGTGCCGCCTCCCGCTCGTCGCCCGCCCCCAGCAGCCGGCTCACCGCCGCGGTCGTGCCGTAGGCCAGGAAGATGAAGCCGCTGTACAGCGTGAGCAGGATGCTCGACGCCACGCCCAGCCCCGCGAGCTCGGGTGTGCCCAGGTGACCGACGACCGCGGTGTCCGTGAGGATGTAGATCGGCTCGACGATCAGCGCCCCGAACGCCGGGATCGCCAGCCGGGCGATCTCGCGGTCGTACGGGCTGCGCACCCGGGAGGCGGCCGGGCGGGTCGTCACGCGCCGCCCAGCACGACGAGCGTGACCCACGTCCCCGCCACGGCCAGCGGGGCGGTCTCGGAGACCCGCAGCCCCGCGTCCCCGGCCGCCGCGGCCACGTCCTCGGCGTCGCCCGTCCCGACCAGCAGGGCCGCCCGGCCGCCCGGCGCCAACATCCCGGCGAGCGCGGCGGCGAACGGCGCCGGCCCGTCCCGGAGCGAACCGGCGGCCCGCACCGCCTTGCCCCACGGCAGGTTGGCGACGACCCGGTCGATCGCCCCCGCCCGGACCGGCGGGTGGGCGGCGTCGGCCACCGCCACTCCCACGCGGCCGGCCACCCCCGCCGTTGCGGCGTTGGCCCGCGCCGCCGCGGCGGCCGCGGGGTCGAGGTCGCCGGCCACGACCCGGGCCCCCGGCTCGGTGAGCGCCGCCTCCACGGCGACGGTCCCGGCGCCGCAGGCGGGGTCGAGGACCAGGTCGCCGGGGCCGACATCGGCGGCGAGCGCCAGCGCCGCGGCCACCGGCGGGTGGAGGCTGCCGGGGACATCGCGGTGCCGCCAGGCCCGGCGGTGCAGCGGCCGGTCGGCGAGCCGGACGCCGAGGCTGGCCTCGTCGTCCTCCAGGCTCACCCGGATCGTCACCGCGCTGGCGTCCGCGGCCACGGCATGGTCGGCGTCCCGGCGCAGCCGGAGCCACCCGGTCTGCACCCGGACCGCGTCGCCGACCGCGTCCTCGATGTCGAAGCGGGTGAAGTTGCGGCGGCCGAGGGCGCTGCCGACCACGTCGAACGGCCCCGCGGGGCGCCCGGCCCGGCGGGCGGCCCCGGCCCAGTCGACGCGGGCGGCCGCCCGGGTCAGCCGGGCGAGGTCGGCCCTGGTGCGGCCGATGCCGGTGGCCCGGCCGGCCCGCAGGAAGGCGTCGTCGGCGGTCCGCAGCGGCGGCTCGGCCCCGTCGCCCGCGGGCGGCCACGCGGCCCGCAGCCACACCTCGCGGTGGCGGGCGCCGACGATGGTGGCGCCGAGCGCGCGGCGGGCCTCGGCGGCGACGAGGGGCTCCAGGCCGCGCACGCACCGCACGATCAGGTCCTCCTCGGGGCCGGGCGCGGCGTCGACGTCGTCCACGGCGGGCATCCTGCCCCGGCAGCCCGGGGGTGCCGAAACCGATTGCCAGGCCCTCGTCACCGCGGGCCTACGCTGCGGGCATGTCCGAGCCCGCCGCCGAGACGACCCGCGATACCGCCGTCGACATCAAGCCGCGCAGCCGGGAGGTGACCGACGGCTACGAGCGGGCGCCGGCCCGGGCCATGCTGCGCGCCATCGGCATGACCGACGACGACTGGGGCAAGCCCCAGGTCGGCGTGTGCTCGTCGTGGAACGAGGTCACGCCGTGCAACATGCCGCTCGACCGGCTGGCCAAGCGGTCGAAGGAGGGCGTGCGGGCCGCCGGCGGGTTCCCCATCGAGTTCACGACCATCGCGGTCAGCGACGGCATCTCGATGGGCCACGAGGGCATGCGGGCGTCGCTCGTGTCGCGGGAGGTCATCGCCGACTCGGTCGAGACCGTGATGCACGCCGAGCGGCTGGACGCGCTGGTCACGTTCGCCGGCTGCGACAAGTCGCTGCCCGGCATGCTGATGGCCGCCGCCCGGCTCAACGTTCCCAGCGTGTTCGTCTACGGCGGGTCGATCCTGCCGGGCCACCACAACGGGGTGGCGCTCGACATCGTGAGCGTGTTCGAGGCCGTCGGCGCCCACGCCGCGGGCACGCTCGACGACGCCGGGCTCGACGCCATCGAGCGCAACGCCTGCCCGACCGAGGGCTCGTGCGCCGGCATGTTCACGGCCAACACGATGGCGTCGGTGGCCGAGGCGCTGGGAATGGCGCTGCCCGGCTCGGCGTCCGCGCCTGCGGTCGACCGCCGGCGGGACGACGAGGCCTACGCCGCCGGCCGGACGGTGGTCGACCTGCTGCGGGCGGGCATCCGGCCCCGGCAGATCCTCACCCGCGAGGCGTTCGAGAACGCGATCGCGGTCGTCATGGCGCTGGGGGGCTCGACCAACGCCGTGCTCCACCTGCTGGCCATCGCGGCCGAGGCTCGGGTCGACCTGGCGCTCGACGACTTCAACCGGGTGGCGTCCCGCGTCCCCCACATCGCCGACATGAAGCCGGGCGGCGCCTACCACATGGTCGACCTCGACCGGGTCGGCGGCGTGCCGGTGGTCATGCGCTACCTGCTGGAGGCCGGGCTGATCCACGGCGACTGCCTGACCGTGACCGGCCGCACGGTGGCCGAGAACCTGGCCGCCATCGACCCGCCGGCGCCCGACGGCGCCGTGGTCCACCGCCTCGACGAGCCGCTGCACGCGGTGGGCGGCATCGCCGTGCTCACGGGGTCGCTGGCACCGAAGGGCGCGGTCGTGAAGGTGGCCGGCATCACGTTCGACCGCTTCGAGGGCCCGGCCCGGGTGTTCGACGGCGAGGACGGGGCGATGGAGGCGATCCTCGCCGGCTCGATCGAGCCCGGGACGGTGGTGGTCATCCGCTACGAGGGCCCCAAGGGCGGCCCCGGCATGCGGGAGATGCTGGCGGTCACGGGCGCGATGAAGGGCGCGGGCCGGGGCGGCGACTGCGCGCTGGTCACCGACGGCCGGTTCTCGGGCGGCACCCACGGGTTCTGCGTCGGCCACGTCGCCCCGGAGGCCACCGACGGCGGCCCGATCGCGCTCGTCGCCGACGGCGACCGCATCGTCATCGACGTGGGCACCAAGACGATCGAGCTCGATGTCGACGCCGCCACCCTCGCCCGCCGTCGCAACGAGTGGAAGCGGCCCGATCCCCGCTACACGAGCGGCGTGCTGGCCAAGTACGCCCGGTTGGCGTCGGGCGCCGAGCGGGGTGCGATCACCGAGGCCTGATCCGTCGCGGCCCACGGTCGCCTAGCCTGCGGGCCGTGGGGGAAGGGCCTGTCAACGACGCGGACGTGCCGGCGCGGGACGTGATCGCCGGGTGGATCCGCGAGGTCGTCGCGCAGGGGATCAGGCGGCCGGGCTACCCGGCCGACGCCTGGGCCGAGCGGACCTGCCGCGATCGGTTCCGGGCACTGGGGCTGGAGCGGGTCCGGCTGGAGCCGGTCCGGGTGCGGCGCTGGGAGCCCCGCTCGTGGTCGCTGGAGATCGTCGGGCCCGACGGCGTCGGCGCAGCGGTCGACTGCTTCCCGCTGCCGTACGCCGCCCCGGTCGACGGGCTCGACGTCGAGCTGGCGGCCTACGACGCCGCCGCCCCCGAGGCGGTGGCCGGGCGCGCGGCCCTGTACGACGTCCGGCTGTCCCGGGTGCCCGGCGACCTGTTCGCACGGTTCGGCTCCGCGCCGACCGACCCGGCGGCGCTGGCGGAGCGCCTCGTCGACGCCGGCGGCACGCTGGGCGACGAGCACATCCTGCCGTTCGGGCCCGAGCTCATGGAGGTCATGGCCCCGGCCGAGGCGGCCGGCGCGGCGGCGTTCGTCGGGGTGCTGGAGGGCTACCCGGGCGACTCGCACGACTACTACGTCCCCTACGACGCGGTCGACCGGCCGCTGCCGGGCGTGTGGGTCAGCGGGTCGACGGGCCGCCGGCTGCGGGCGCTGCTGGCGCAGGGCCCGGTGCGGGTGCGGCTGCGGGTCACCAGCGAGACGCGCACCGTGACGTCGCACAACCTCGTCGGTGAGCTTCCCGGCGCCGACGACGAGGTGGTCATGATCGGCTCGCACCACGACGGACCGTGGGCGTCTGCGGTCGAGGACGGCTCGGGCATCGCCCTGGTCCTGGCCCAGGCCGCGTACTGGGCGGCGCGCCCGGCGGCCGAGCGGCCACACCGCCTGGTGTTCGTCCTGCACGGCGGCCACATGGCGGGCGGCGCCGGCCTCCACGCGTACATCGCGGCCCACCGGGCGGACCTGGCGCGCGTGGTGCTCGAGCTGCACCTGGAGCACGCGGCCCTGGAGGTCGCCGAGGACGCCACCGGAGCCGCGGTCGCGACCAGCCGGCCGGTGCCTCGCTGGTGGTTCACCAGCCGCAACCCGGACCTGGAGAGCGCGGTCGCCTGCGCCCTCCGGGCCGAGGCCCTCGACCGCTCGCTGCTGCTGGCCCCCGACGCCCTCGGCCCCCAGCCCCCGACCGACGGCGGCCACTACCACGCCGCGGGCGTCCCGATCGTCAACTTCCTGGCGGCACCCTTCTACCTGTTCGACGCCATGGACACCGTCGACAAGATCGACGAGGACAACCTGGTCCCGCTGACCCGCGCCGCCATCCGCATCGTGGCCTCGACCGCGGGGGTCTCCGCGGCGGCGATGCGTGCTGGCATTGCGTGAGCTATGCCGCACGTTCCGCAGAGTCTGCGAGTGATCCAGTGGGCGACCGGCGGTGTCGGGCGCGCGGCCCTGGAGGCGGTGCTCGACCGTCCCGACCTCGACCTCGTCGGGTGCTGGGTGCACTCGGCCGGCAAGGACGGCGCCGACGTCGGGTCCCTGGTGGGCCGCGACCCCGTCGGCGTGGCCGCCACGAGCGACGTCGACGCGCTGCTCGCGCTCGGCGCCGACTGCGTCGTCTACAGCCCGCTGTTCGCCGACCCCGACGTCGTCGCCCGCATCCTCGCCTCGGGCAAGAACGTCGTGACCCCGCTGGGCTGGTTCTACCCGCCGGCCGAGCAGCGGGCCCGGTTCGAGCCCGTGTGCCGGTCGGCCGGCGTGACACTGCACGGCACCGGCATCCACCCCGGCGGCATCACCGAGCGCTTCCCGCTCGTGGTGTCGGCGCTGTCGGGGTCGGTGACGCACGTCCGGGCCGAGGAGTTCTCCGACATCCGCACCTACGGGGCGGTCGACGTGATCCGGGACTGGATGCTGTTCGGCACGACGCCCGAGGTCGCGGTGACGAGCGTCATGGCCGACGCCCTGGGGGCCGGCTTCCGGCAGTCGGTGTGGATGCTGGCCGACGAGCTGGGCTTCGACCTCGACCCCGGGCTGCGGACCACGCACGAGACCGCCGTCGCCACCGCCCCGATCGACTCGCCGATCGGGCCGATCGCGCCCGGCCTGGTCGCCGCCCAGCGGTTCCGGTGGGAGGGGCTGGTCGACGGCGAGCCGGTGATCACCGCCGCCGTGAACTGGCTCATGGGGGAGGCGGACCTCGACCCGCCGTGGGCGTTCGGCCCCGGGGGCGAGCGCTTCGAGGTCGAGGTGTCGGGCGACCCGGGCGTGCTCGTGACGTTCCGGGGGTTGCACCCGCCCTCGATCGAGGCGGGGCTCGCCCGCAACCCGGGGATCGTGGCGACCGCCATGCACTGCGTCAACGCCGTCCCCTACGTGTGCGCAGCGCCCGCCGGGGTGCTGAGCTACCTCGACCTGCCGCCCGTCGCCGGGCGGGCCGCACCGGGCCTGCGGCGGGGACGATGACCCCGCCGCAGACGCTCCGCCCGGCCGACCGCCGGCTCCTCGGCCTGGAGCCGGACGGCGACGATCCCCGGGCGTTCACGTTCGAGGTGCTGCCGCACCTGTGCCGTACGGACGGCCAGTTCTACGGCGGTGCGGCGCTCGCCGCGGCCCTCGCGGTCGGGGAGGCGGCGACCGGCCGGCCGGCGCTGTGGTCGTCCACCCAGCTCGTGGCGACCGCCTCCCTCGGCGACGTCATCCGGGTCGAGGCCGAGGTGGTGGCGTCGGGCCGCGCGGTCGATCAGGTGCACATCCGGGGCACCGAGCGCGGGCGGCTGGTGTTCAACGCCGTCGGCTCGACGGCGACCGCCCGGGAGGGTGGGCTCCGGGGCCTCGGGCAGGCCATGCCCCGGGTGCCGCCACCCGAGGACTGCGAGGGCTGGCGTCGGTCCCCGCCGTGCCGCCACCGGTGCGGACACGCTGGAGTGGGGCGAGGAGGCGCTGCCAGGATCGGCCACCACCTGGTGAGCGAGCACCGTGAGGCCCCGATGGCTCGACGCTTCGCCCGCTCGTCCCTGGCCACATGGCGTTGTGGGCCCGGCTCCACGGCGACCTGGCCCCGTTCCCCGCGGCGCCGACCCCTGCGGGGCTCGGCTTCCTGGCCGACATGGTGCCGATCGCCTGCGCCCGGGCGTGCGGCGTCGCCGGGGCCGGGACCAGCCTCGACAACTCCCTGCGCATCGGCGAGCCGGCCGACGCCGAGTGGGTGCTGATGGAGCTCGACGCCCACGTCGCAGTCGGCGGCTACGGCCACGGGCACGTGCACCTGTGGTCGCCCGACGGCCGCCTGCTCGCCACCGGGTCGCAGTCGGCCCGCCTGTTCAGCATCGACGACTTCGCCCGCCGGAGGGCCCGATGACCCAGCTCAACGAGATCGGGTTCTACACGCTGGCGGGCGCCCCGCAGTCGCCGGCCGAGCTGCTCGACGAGGTGGCGGCGGCCGAGGCGCTCGGCCTCGGGAGCGCCTTCATCTCCGAGCGCTTCAACATCAAGGAGGCCGTCACGCTGTCGGGCGCGGCCGGGGCGGCGTCGACGACGCTGGGGATCGCGACCGCGGCGACCAACCACAACACCCGGCACCCGATCGTCCTGGCGTCGTACGCGACGACGATGCACCGGCTGACCGGCGGGCGGTTCACGCTGGGGCTCGGGCGGGGGATCGCACCGCTGTTCGACGCCTACGGCATCCCCCGGATCACGACGGCCCAGGTCGAAGACGTCGTCGGCGTCCTCCGCCGGCTGTTCCGGGGCGAGGTCGTGGTGGGCCACGACGGGCCGGCCGGGCGCT
Organism: uncultured Acidimicrobiales bacterium; assembly: GCA_963830865.1. GTDB lineage: Bacteria > Actinomycetota > Acidimicrobiia > Acidimicrobiales > VFJN01 > ZC4RG19. Next base: position 934,248 of record CAWHNU010000011.1, read on the forward strand.
ACCCGGTCCTCCACCTCGACTCGTCGTTCGACGAGGACATCCCGATCGGATGGACCGCCTTCGGGCCCAACTCGCTGGCGCTGGCGGGCCGGGTCATGGACATGGTGGTCCTGCACACGTTCTTCACGGACGAGACGGTCGAGCGCTGCGTCGCAACGGCCCGGCGGGCGGCCGAGGAGGCCGGCCGCGACCCGGCGTCGGTGCGGATCTGGTCGTGCTACGCGACGGTCCACGACGCGCTGCCCGAGGCGCTGCGCCTGCGCAAGACGGTCGGCCGGATGGCGACGTACCTCCAGGGCTACGGCGACCTGATGGTCGCCACCAACGGCTGGGACCCGGAGGTCCTGGCCCGGTTCCGGGCCGACCCGGTGGTGGCGTCGTTCCCCGGCGCGCTCGACGCCAAGGCGGACGCCGACACGCTGGCGCACGTGGCGACGCTGATCCCGGACGAGTGGCTGGAGCCGGCGGCCACGGGCACCCCGGAGCGGTGCGCCGAGCGGGTGCTGCGCCAGTTCGACCTCGGCGTCGACGGCGTGATCATGCACGGCGCCACGCCGGCCGAGCTGGCGCCGGTCGTCGCCGCCTACCGCACGATCCGGCCCGCGGGCCGCTTCGACCACCTGACGCCGAACCCCGGCTGCTGACGCGTTTTGTCCCGGGGACAAAAAGCGAAGCAGCGGGGTGAGCGCAGCCATCCCTTGACCTCAAGCGAACTTCAATAGTTAGGGTCGGGTTGTGACCGACAATCCGCAGCCTGGGGGCGAGCCCGTGCGGCTCGCGATCATCATCGGCAGCACCCGCACAGTTCGCTTCGGCCCCGTGGTCGCCCGCTGGTTCGAGGGCCAGGCTCGCGCCCGGGACGACATGGCCGTCGACGTCATCGACCTGGCCGATCACGACATCCCCGCGGTGTTCCCGAGCGGCGCCGACCCGGCGGTGGCGGCGTTCACGCGGCGCATCGCCCCGGCGGACGCGTTCGTCGTCGTCACCCCCGAGTACAACCACGGCTACCCCGCCTCGCTCAAGCAGGCGATCGACGTCGCCTACCACGAGTGGCGGGCCAAGCCTGTGGGCTTCGTGTCCTACGGCGGCATGTCCGGCGGGCTGCGGGCGGTCGAGCAGCTCCGGCTCGTGTTCGCCGAGCTCCACGCCACCACGGTGCGCGACTGCGTCAGCTTCCACCTGGCCCGCTCGGCGTTCGACGAGGCCGGCGATCCGGTCGAACCGGTCGGCTGCGAGGCAGCCGCCAAGACGCTGCTCGACCAGCTGGCGTGGTGGGCGCTCGCGCTGCGCGAGGCCCGCGCCGCTCGGCCCTATGGCGCCTGAACCACCGCCAGCCCTACGGCGACCTGACGGTCGCCACCAAGGCCAAGGCGGGTTCTGACAGCGGTCCCGTACCGCTATGGCATTGAGAGCTGTCAGAAACGGCGGGGCCGGGGCGGCACGGGCGCCATGTCGGGTCAGCCGCGCTCGACCAGCGCCAGGACCCGGCACGGGCTGCCCGAGCCGCCCTCGATCGGGAGCGGGGCGGCGACGACGACCGCGCCCGTGGTCGGGAGCCGGGCGACGTTGGCCAGCTGCGTCAGGCCGTACTTGCCGTTGCCCAGGAAGAACGAGTGGCACGGGAACGGCGGGTCGAACGAGTGGGCGCGGCCCGCGTCGGTGCCGACGGTCTCGACGCCGATGCCGAGGATCGCCGTCTCCTCGGCCAGCCACCGGGCGCAGTCGACGGACAGGCCCGGGGTGTGGGGCCCGGTGTCGTCGGCGTTGAGGAAGCGGCCCTGGTCGTCGGCCCGCTCGTCCCAGCCGGTGCGGTACAGCAGCCAGCCGCCGTCGGGCAGCGGGCCGTGGTCAACCTCCCAGGCGCGCACGTCGTCGACGTCGAGCAGGTAGTCGGGCTCGGCGGCGCACTCGGCGGTCTTGTCGATCACGACCGCGGCCGCCACCAGCTGGGCCGGGGGCACCTGGGCGACGTCGAGGCCCTCCCGGCCGGTGATCCAGTGGACGGGCGCGTCGAAGTGGGTGCCCACGTGTTCGCCGGTGGAGATGGCGTTCCAGTACCACGGCGGGCCCGCGGTCGTCGTAGCGGCTGATCTCGGTGAGGGAGAACCCCGGCGTGTTGGCGAACGGCTCGGGCAGCTGGATGATCGGCGTGGCGTCGGACAGCGGCGCGGTCAGGTCGATCACGTCGACGCGGCCGGATCCGATGGCGGTGAGCAGATCCTGAAGGACAGTCATCGGGAGTTCTCCTGGTGGGCGGGTGCGGATCAGTGGGCCCGGAAGGCCTCGGACAGCCATTCGGCGACGACGGTCGGCTCGACCTTGGCGTCGACGACCAGCGGGCCCGGGCGCTCGGCCACCCAGCGCTCGACGGCGGCGAGATCCTCGACCCGGCGGACGGTCACGCCATCGGTGCCGGCGGCCCGGCCGAGCGCGGCGAAGTCGGTGTCGGGGAAGGTCACGATGTCGAGCGGCTCGCCGTGCGGGCCGAAGTGGTGGACCTCGGCCCCGTAGGCCGCGTCGTTGTAGACGACGACCAGCATCGGCAGCCCGAGCCGGCCGACGGTCTCCAGCTCGCCGGCGGCCATCAGCGCGCCCCCGTCGCCGAGCGCCGCCACGGTCAGCCGGTCGGGGCGGGCGACGGCGGCGCCGATGGCGCTGGCCAGGCCGAGTCCGATCGACTGGAACGCCTGGGTGAACACGAACCCCTGGGGGTCCGGCACGTCCATGTACATCGCCGGCCACCCCATGAAGTGCCCCGAGTCGATCGCCAGCAGCCGCTCGGCGGGCAGCAGCCGGTCGAGGTGGATCGACAGAGTGCGGGGATCGATCCGACCGCCGCCGCCGTCTGTGCCGGCGTCCTCATACGGCTGGTCCCGCCACCGCCCGCGGGCGATCCGGTCGGCGAGGTCGGCGGTGCGGAACCCGGTCGCGGTGTGCCCCCGATCGCGCAGTGCGCCGGTCAGCGCCGCCGCGGTCTCGGCCACGTCGCCGACGATGCCCAGGTCCACGGGCCGGTGCGCGCCGATGGCGTCGACGTCGCAGTCGATCTGCACGACCGCGGCGCCCGGGCCGATCGAGCGCGCCGTGCCGCGTGGTCCACATGTTGAGCGAGGCCCCGGCGGCCACCACGAGGTCGGCCGACCGCAGCAGCTCGGCGGCGACCGGGCTGGCGAACCCGCCGGCGATCCCCAGCGCGTACGGGCTGCCCGCGAACAGCCCGTTGCCCAGCGCGGACGTGGCCAGCACCGCCCCGATCAGATCGGCCAGCTCCTCCAGCGCCCGGCGGGCGCCGGCGAGGACCGCGCCCCGACCCGCCACGATCGCCGGCCGCCGGGCGCCCGCGAGCAGGTCGGCCGCGGCCTCGACGGCCTCGGCGGCCGGCCGGGTGCGGGTCGTCGGCGCCGCGGCCGCCGGCACCGGTGCGGGAGACGCCCGGTCCTCGCCGGGCGCGGCCTGCACGTCGAGGGGCAGCATGAGCGCGACGGCGCGTCGGTCGAGGGCGGCCCGCCGGAAGGCCCGGGCGACGTCGTCGAGCGCGGCTGGCGGGCGTGTACACGCGCTCGGGCACCGCCCCGACGGCGGCGGCCAGCGCCGCCTGGTCGACCCGGAAGTTCGAGCGGACCGCGGCCGCCGAGGTGTCGCCGGCCAGCACCACCAGGGGCGTGCGGGCCTTCGCGGCCTCGGCCAGCCCGGTCAGCGCGTTGGTGAACCCCGGGCCCTGGTGGACGGTGGCCACGCCGACCTCGCCGGTGACCCGGGCCCAGGCGTCGGCCATCGTGACCGCCGCGGTCTCGTGCCGGGCGGCGAGGAAGGTGGCGCCGCGATCGACCAGGGCCCGGGTGACGACGAAGTTCCCGCTGCCCACAACCCCGAACACCTGGCGGCACCCCAGCGCCGCGACGGCCCGGCCCACCGTCTCGGCGATCGTCACGGCGGCGATGTTAGGACGACCCCGGGCCGCATTCGCCGGCCACCGCCACGTCCGCGGGGACGGTCGTCGGCACCGCGTCGACCGGGGCGGTGACCGTCCAGGTCAGCACCATGCGGGGCGGGGACCCCTCCGGCGTGTCGGTCGCGGCGGCGACCTCGGAGAGCACCTCGGTCAGGTCGATCGTGATCTCGACCGGCCCGCCGCCCCGGGGCACCAGGACCTCGGCGCTGCGCTCCTCGGCGGCGAGGCGCTCGGCGAGGTCGGGATTGCTGACGAGGACCGACAGCGCCAGCCCGGTCGTGCCCGGCGCCGTGACCGCGTAGACCGACCCGCGCGCATCGGTCTCGATCGGTGGCCCGGGATCCGTCGTCGACTGCAGGACGTCCAGCGGCTCGAGGTGCTGGAGAGCACCCGCGTCGAAGTCCTCGCCCACCGCCTCGGCGAGCTCCTCCGGCGGCATCTCGACCCAGGGCGCCCCGCAGGAGGCCTCCGCGCGCGGGTGCCGCAGGTAGACGGTGGTGGCGGTGTAGACGAAGCGCAGCGACGGGTTCTCGCGGGTGGCGGTCGACGTGAAGCGCTTGGTGTCCGGGTCGATGTGCACCGCGATCGACCGATCGACGAACGGGGCGTCGAGGTCGTAGGCGATCCACTGCTCGGACAGGGCTTGGGCGCCCGCGTCGCTCGACACGACCATGACCTCGCGGTACTCGCCCCGACGCGCCGCCGCTGACCTCCAGAGCCTGCGACCACGGAACCTCCTCAGCCGGCGGCGCCGTGGTCGCCGACGCCCCGAGGACGCCGCCGTCGCCCGCGCACGCCGCCGCGAACGAGCAGCGCCCCCGCGATCGCGAGCCTCACCCCAGCGGGCCTCCGCATCGCCTCATCGTGCCACTCCGGCCCCCCGTGTGCCCGACGTCGCTATCGCCTTGCCCGCCCGGCCGGCGGCGTGCGATGCTTGCCGACCGATGCGACGCCTTCACACGCTCGTAGTTCTCGCCTAGCGCACGCCGGTCCTTCACCCGCGTGCGCATTCCGACCTCCCTCCCGGGAGGTCGTTGCAGTTTTCGGCCACTCTTCGACCCGCGACCCGACCCACGTGCAAGGAGCAACCGCCATGACGATCGACGGCGGACGAGCCCTCATCAGAGCCCTCGAGCTGGAGGGCGTCGAGGTGATGTTCGGTCTGCCCGGCGGCGCCATCCTGCCGGTGTACGACCCGATCATCGACAGCCCCATCCGCCACATCCTCGTGCGCCACGAGCAGGGCGCCGGGCACATGGCCGAGGGCTTCGCCCACGTGACCGGGCGGCCGGGGGTGTGCATGGTGACCTCCGGTCCCGCCGCCACCAACGTGGTGACGCCGCTGTGCGACGCCTACATGGACTCGATCCCGATGGTGTGCATCACCGGGCAGGTGCCGTTCGCCGCCATCGGCACCGACGCGTTCCAGGAGTGCGACACGGTCGGCATCACCCGGTCCGTGACCAAGCACAACGAGCTGATCACCGCCGCCCAGGACATCCCGCTCATGGTGCGCCAGGCGTTCCACATCGCCACCACCGGCCGGCCCGGGCCCGTGCTGCTCGACCTGCCCAAGGACATCGTCGACCCCAAGAACCCCCGCTCCGCGATGGAGTGGTATTGGCCCTCCGACGACGAGGTCGCCGCCAGCCTGCCCGGCTACCGGCCCAACACCAAGGGCCATCCCAAGATGATCCGCCAGGCCGCCGAGCTGATCGTCGCCGCCCGCCAGCCGGTCATCTACGCCGGCGGGGGCATCCTCAAGGCCCGGGCCGCCGAGGCACTGCGGGAGCTGGCCGAGCTGTGCCAGGTCCACGTCGTCACCACGCTGATGGCCCGCGGCGCCTTCCCCGACGACCATCCGCTCGCCCTCGGCATGCCGGGCATGCACGGCAACTACACCTCGGTCACGTCGATGCAGCAGAGCGACCTGCTCATCGCGCTCGGCAGCCGGTTCGACGACCGGGTGACCGGCAAGGTCGACGGTTTCGCCCCCGACGCCAAGATCATCCACGTCGACATCGACCCGGCCGAGCTGGGCAAGGTCCGCCGGCCGGACGTGCCGATCGTCGGCGACTGCCGCCTCGTCATCGAGGAGCTGATCGTCGCCGTGCGCCAGCTGCTCGCCGGCGGCGCCCAGTTCCCCGACCGCACCGGCTGGAAGCAGACGATCTCCGGCTGGCAGGAGCGCTACCCGCTCACCTACCAGCAGTCCGACCCCGGGGACGCGCTCAAGCCCCAGTTCGTGCTCGAACGGCTGCGGGACAGCACCCCCGACGACACGATCGTCGTGTCCGGCGTCGGCCAGCACCAGATGTGGACGTCGCAGTACTGGAAGTTCACCCAGCCCTACACATGGGTCAACTCCGGCGGCCTCGGCACGATGGGCTTCTGCGTGCCCGCCGCCATCGGCGCCAAGGTCGGCCGGCCCGACCGCATGGTGTGGGCGGTCGACGGCGACGGCTGCTTCCAGATGACCGCCCAGGAGCTGGTGACCGCCACGAGCGAGCGCATCCCGATCAAGGTGGCGATCCTCAACAACGCCTACCTCGGCATGGTCCGCCAGTGGCAGGAGATGTTCTACGACGAGCGCTACTCCGAGGTGTACCTGTCGCCCGACCTGCCCGACTACAAGCTGTGGGCCGAGGCCATGGGCTGCGTCGGCATGCGCTGCGAGTCGCCGGAGGAGGTCGACGCCGTGATCGCCAAGGCCAACGAGATCGACGACCGCCCGGTGGTCATCGACTTCCGCACCGACGCCCGGGAGAAGGTGTACCCGATGGTCCCCTCGGGCCAGTCCAACGATCAGATCGTCACCGACCCGTCGCAGGGTGAGGGAGGGCATTGATGGCCACGCTTCCGGGAACCGACGCCCGGCACCACACGCTCGTGGTGCTGGTGGAGAACAAGGCGGGCGTGCTCGCCCGGGTGTCGGGGCTGTTCGCCCGGCGGGGGTTCAACATCTTCTCCCTCGCCGTGGCCCCCACCGAGGACGAGCGGTTCAGCCGCATCACGGTCGTGGTCGACGTCGAGTCGGCCCCGCTGGAGCAGATCACCAAGCAGCTCTACAAGCTGATCAACGTGGTGAAGATCTCGGAGCTCGACCCCCGCGACTCGGTCGAGCGCGAGCTGATGCTGGTCACGCTTCGGGCCGACATCACCGCCCGCAGCCAGGTGATCGAGCTGGTCAACCTGTTCGAGGGCCGGGTCGTCGACGTCGGGCACGACGAGCTGACCGTGAGCCTCGACGGCGAGCCCGACCGGCTGGACGACATCGAGGGCCTGCTGCGCCCGTTCGGCATCGTCGAGCTGCAACGGACCGGCCGGGTGGCCCTGCCCAAGCTCGAGCACACGGCACCGTCGCTCCGCCCCGTCCGGCGCAGCGCGTAGGAGCGACATGGATCGCGTGGATCTCCTGCCGCCCCGCATCCGGGCCCTGCCCGAGTACGCCGGCCCGTTCGACGCCTACCGCCTGGCCGCCGAGGGGGCGGACGTGCTGTTCGCCACGTATCCGGCGGGCACGGTCATCGACCCCCATCGCCACGAGACCGACAACGTCGGCGTGATCATCCGGGGCGAGCTGGTGCTGTCCATGGACGGCGCCGAGTCGCGCTACGGCCCCGGCGACTGGTATCACGTCCCTCCGGGCGTGACCCACGCCGCCCACTTCGACCACGACACCGCCGAGATCGAGTTCTGGTTCGCGGCGACCGACCCAAGCACGGAAGAGAAGACCTGATGGCCAACGTGTACTACGAGTCAGACGCCGACCGGTCGCTGATCGCCGACCGCAAGGTGGCGGTGATCGGCTACGGCTCGCAGGGCCACGCCCACGCGCTCAACCTCAAGGACTCGGGCATCGACGTGCGCGTCGGCCTGCGGGAGGGCTCGGCGTCGGTCGCCAAGGCCGAGGCCGCCGGGCTGCCCGTGCGGACGATCGCGGACGCGGCCGCCGAGGCCGATCTGGTCATGGTCCTCGGCCCCGATACCGAGCACAAGGCGATGTTCACCGGGCACATCGCACCCAACCTGCGGGACGGCGACGCGCTGTTCGTGGCCCACGGGTTCAGCGTCCGCTTCGAGCAGGTCGTGGCCCCGTCCGGGGTCGACGTGGCGCTGGTCGCCCCCAAGGGCCCCGGCCACCTGGTCCGGCGCACCTACACCGAGGGCGGCGGTGTGCCGTGCCTCATCGCCGTCGCCCAGGACGCCACCGGCGGCGCCCACGGCCTGGCCCTCGCCTACGCGGACGCCATCGGCGGCACGCGGGCCGGTGTCCTCGAGACCACCTTCGAGGAGGAGACCGAGACCGACCTGTTCGGCGAGCAGGTCGTGCTGTGCGGCGGCCTCACCGCGCTGGTCCAGGCCGGGTTCGAGACGCTCGTCGACGCCGGCTACCAGCCCGAGTCGGCCTACTTCGAGTGCCTGCACGAGCTGAAGCTCATCGTCGACCTCATGTACGAGCAGGGCATCGCCGGCATGCGCTACTCGATCAGCGACACGGCCGAGTACGGCGACCTCACGCGGGGGCCGCGGATCGTGAACGACGCGGTGCGCACCGAGATGCGCGCCATCCTCGACGAGATCCGCACCGGCAAGTTCGCCGACGAGTGGATCGCCGAGTCCGAGTCGGGCCGGGCGCGGTTCCGCCAGCTCCGCGAGGAGGGCAAGGCCCACCCCATCGAGGTCGTCGGTGCCGAGCTCCGCGAGATGATGCCGTGGATCTCGGCGGGCAAGCAGCGGGTGCAGGACATCTCGGGCGGCTGAACGCCCGCGACCCCTTCCGCGCCGTGCCCGGCAGCGAGTACTCTGTGGGTTGGCCGTCTGTGCCGCCGCCGGACGGTTCCGTGTAAACCAAACGGCCCCGCGGAGCATCTGAACCGGCATGGCGGCAACGCTCGACACCTGCAGTGCATTCGAGGACTTCTATCGTGCGGAGCGGCAGGCGATCGTGCGGGCCGTCACCTCCACGCTGAACGACCGCGACCTCGCGACCGAGTCGGCGGACGAGGCCTTCGCACGGGCGTACGAGCGCTGGCCCGAGGTCGCCCAGATGGACAACCCGTCGGGCTGGGTCTACCGGGTGGCGGTCAACCTCGGGCGCAACCGGCTCAAGCGGCTCGACCTCGAGCGGCGCAGGCCGCCGCCCCCGGGCAGGGACGTGCCGGACATCGACGCGCCCCCGACCCGGCCATCGCCCTGGCGCTCGCCCGGCTGCCGCTGAGCCTGCAGCGGGTCGTGGTGCTGCGCGTGCTCCTCGACTGGCAGATCGACGAGATCGCGGCGGCGCTCGGCTGCCCCCGGGGCACGGTGAAGAGCCGGCTCCACCGCGCCCTGCGCCGCCTGCAGTCGTCGCTCGACCGGGCGGCCTGATCGCGTTTGTCCGCTGTAGTGGTCGCCATGGCGACCACGACAGCGGACAAACGCCTCAGTTGGCGAGGTCTGCGGCGGAGACGACGCGCTCGGGCGTCACCCGGATGAGCAGCTCGCCGGGCACGCCGTTGCGGGCGCCGTACTCCTCGGCGCGGTCCGCCCCCATGTAGCGCCCACCGAGCCGGGTCGCCCACGCCCGCACCTCGTCGAGGTCGTCGCTCCACGTGGCCGGGCCCTCGACCACCACGAACGAGAACGGCGGCTGGTCGTCCTGCACGACCAGCGCCACCTGCCCGGTCCGGCGGATGGCGTAGCCCTTGGCGGTGGTGGCCCCGGTGGTGAACACGATCGTCCCGTCGTCGTCGACGTCGTACCAGACGGGCGCCACGTGCGGCCGCCCGTCCTTCCGGACGGTGGCGACGGACGCCGTGCGCACGGGCTCGCGGAGGAACGCCAGCACCTCGGCCTCGTCCATGGGGTGGTAGGGCATGGCGGGCAGGCTATGGCGGACGGCCCCGACGCGGACGCGAGGCGAACGTTCCGGCCGTGCCCCGTGTCTGTGCTGCATATGGCGGCAACATTGGAGCGCAACGGCGCATTCGAGGACTTCTACCGGGCGGAGCGGACCGCGGTCCTCCGGGCGGTCACGTTCACGTTGAACGACGTCGACCTCGCGGCCGAGATGGTCGACGAGGCGCTGGCCCGGGCGTACGAGCGGTGGGGCGACGTCTCCGCCATGGCCAACCCGGCGGGCTGGGTGTATCGGGTGGCCACGAACCTCGGACGCAACCGGCTACGGCGCCTCCACCTGGAGCGGCGCAAGCCACCGCCCGTGCACCGCGATCCCCCCGATCTCGAGGGGCTGGCCGACCCCGGCATCGCCCGGGCGCTGGCCGCGCTCCCGCTCGACCTGCGGAGCGTCGTCGTGCTCCGCTTCCACCTCGACTGGCAGGTCGACGACATCGCCGCTGCCCTCGACTGTCCCCCCGGCACCGTGAAGAGCCGGTTGCACCGCGCGTCAAGCGCCTGGAGTCGCGCCTGGAGGAGACGGCATGACCCCCACCATCGAAGATCGCCTGCGGGCCCACTACGAGGACCGCACCACCCGCCAGCAGCTCCCCGGCCCCGAGGCGGACGTGCGGCTCCGCCGGGCCCGGGAGGGCACCCCGCTGCCGGACACGCCCGCACCGCCCGCCTCGGTCGTCCGGCTCACCCCCCGCCGGTCGCGCCGCCGCCTGGTCATCGCGCTCGCCGCCGCGGCCGCGGTCGTCGCCCTCGTCGTGGCGCTGGCCCCCGGCAGCCGGAACGACTCGTCGACGCGGATCGGCAGCTCCCCGTCGACCGAGGGCGACGTCACGCGCGCCGGGCCGACAACGGTGCCGACCGAGCCTCCCGGGACCACGGCGTCCACGGCGACCACCGAGCCGGCCTCGCCCGGTCCGGCGCCGGGCACGCAGCCGACCGGTCCGATCGTGACCGAGGACGGCGTGCTCGGCTGGTGGGACGGCCGCGACTGGATCCGGCACGACTCGGGCGTCCCGGTCCCCGCGGCCGGCGGCGAGGAGTACCAGCTCGTGCGCCTCGCCGAGCCGATCGCCGGGCGACGGGATCCGCGCCCTACACCGGCTGCGACGGGCGCGGTGCCACCGCGATCGACGTCGTGCCCGAGGAGTCGTACCTGGTGCCCGGGCCGCGGCGGATCGCCGTCCGGGGGGTCGCCGAGCCCCGGCCGCGCCCGGTCGAGGCCCTCGACCCGGCGAGCGCGGCAGTCCGCCAGGCAGCCGTCGAGGTGCTCGCCGGGCTGGGCATCGACGACCCGGACCCGGAGCTCGCGGAGGCCGTGCGCAGCGACCTCGACGGGGATGGCGCCGCGGAGGTCGTCGTGGTCGCCGAGCGGCTGACCGATCCGAACCAGCCGCCGGCCGTCGGCGACTACTCGGTGGCGTTCCTCCGCCGCTCGGTCGGCGGCGGCGTCGAGACCACGGTGCTCGACTCGTCGGTGGCACAGGCAGTGGATCCCCCGGGGTTCCCGTTCCTGTCGTACCTCCGCCTGTCAGCGGTGGCGGACCTCAACGGCGACGGCCGTACCGAGCTCCTGCTCGGCGCCCGCGAGTACGAGTCGGCTTGGACCAGGGCCTACGAGCTGCAGGCGGACGGCAACGTCGTCGCGGTCCTCGACGTGGGCTGCGGGCTGTGAGGGCCGCGGCCCGCCGACCGGCGTCAGGCCAGCGGGCGGAAGGCGTCGACCAGCGCCTTCCGCCACGCGGCCAGCGTGGCCGTGTGGTCGTCGCCGGTCGAGCGGCCGAGGCGGACGGCGAGCAGGTCGAGCGGCGGGCAGATCATGATCGACTGGCCCTCGAAGCCGCTCGCCCAGAACGTGCCGAGGTCGTCGCCGACGCTCCACCAGTGGGCGCCGTGCCAGCGGTCCTCGGGCGGGTCGTACGAGCGGATGCGGCGGCCGTGGTCGACCCAGCCCTCCGGGAGCAGGCGGCGGCCCTCCCACACACCGTCCCGCAGGTAGAGCAGGCCGAAGCGCAGGTAGTCCTCGGCCGTGGCGTACACGGTCGAGGAGCCGAGGAACGTGCCGGCGGGGTCGAACCGGGGGCTGGCCGAGCGCATGCCGAGCGGCCGGAACAGGCGCTCGCGCAGGAACCGCTTGTAGGGCTCGCCCGGGCCGAGGAGGCGGGCGATCACCCCGGACACGATGTTGGACGAGCCGGACGAGTAGTTGAACACCGTGTCCGGGGCGTGGGCGAGGGGACGGTCGGCGGCGAAGGTGGCCACGTCGTCCTTGCCGGCGCCGAACATCATCTCGATCACGTCCGACGGGCCGGAGTCGTCGTAGATCTCGTGGTAGTCGAGGCCGTCCCGCATCGTCAGCAGGTGCTCCAGCGTGAGGGCGTGGCGGGGGTCGGTCGGGTCCGCCCACAGCGGCACGCTGGCGGGGCCGTCCAGGCGCAGGAGGCCGTCGCCGACGAGCATCCCGACGACCGCGTGGAGCATCGACTTGGCCATCGACCACGAGAGCAGCTTGGTGGTCGGCACGACCGGCTCGGCCGGGCGGTCCCAGTGCTCGAGGGCGCCGCCGTAACGCTCGGCCACCAGGCGGCCCCGGTGCGCCACGAGCACCGCCCAGGTGGTGCCGAAGCGGTCGGTGTCGCCTACCAGGTCGTCGAGCAGCCCGGCGAGCGGGCCGCCGACGGCGCGGTCGGGCTCGGCGCGGGGCCAGGCGTCGGTGGGCCAGGGCACGCCGGCAGGCTGCGGCGGCAGCAGGACGAGGGTCCGGGCCCGCATCTCGTCGATCATCGCGGCAACCTCCTCGGGCCGCCACCGTACGCCGGGTGGGTCAGGCGGGGAGGGGCGCGCAGTTCCCGGTGCGGGTCTCGGGGTGGAACACGCCGTGGTCGACGGTGGCTACCTAGGCGTCACATGGTCTCGGCGAAGCTCACTTCTCCCTCGCCCCGCAGTACGTTCTTGAGCAGCTTTCCGGATGCATTGCGGGGCAACGGCTCGGACCGCAGCTCGACGTACGCGGGCACTTTGAAGTCGGCCAGCTCGGCCCGCACCCAGGCCCGCACGGCGTCCTCGTCGAGGCTGTGGCCTCGCTCGAGCTGCACGACGGCCTTGACCTCCTCGCCCAGGGAGGGGTGGGGGACGCCGATCACCGCGGCGTCGGCGATCGCCGGGTGGTCGACCAGGCGGTTCTCGATCTCGACGCAGTACACGTTCTCGCCGCCGCGGATGATCATGTCCTTCTTGCGGTCGGTGATGGCGAGGAAGCCCTCGTGATCGAGGTGGCCGATGTCGCCCGTGTGGAGCCAGCCCTCGGCGTCGATGGCCTCGGCGGTGGCCTCGGGCTTGTTCCAATAGCCCTTCATGAGGATCGGGCCCCGGATGCAGACCTCGCCGGTCTCGCCCTCGGGGACCGGGCTGCCGAGCCCGTCCACGATCCGGATCTCGACCGTCGGCACCGGCGGCCCGACCGACCACGGCTTGCGCTTGGCGTCCTCGCCGCTGATGACCGTGGCCACCGACGACGTCTCGGTCAGCCCGTAGGCGTTCGCGGTCGAGCGGACGTTGGGGAACGTGTCGGCGATCTTGCGCTGCAGCTCGTCGGCCGACGGCGAGCCGCCGAACGCGACGGTGGTGACGCTGGACGTGTCGTAGTCGTGGCGGCCGGGGTGCTCGCACACCCGCCACACCATCGTCGGCACCGTCGCCCACACGGTGACCTGGTGGTCCTCGATGAGCCGCAGCGCGTCGTCGGGCTGGAAGCGTCCGTCGGGGATGACCAGCTTGATGCCGGCCAGCATCCCCACGACCAGCCCCGAGTGGCAGCCCGACACGTGGAACAGCGGCGACGTCGAGCAGCGACACGGTCTGCCCGCTGCCCAGCCCGCCGCCGTCGGGGTTGGCCATCGCCGCCGCCACCGCCCCGAACAGCGTGTTCTGGAGGTTGGCGATCATCGACCGGTGCGTCGAGATCGCCCCCTTGGGCTTCCCGGTCGTGCCGGACGTGTAGAAGATGACGGCGGCGTCGTCCTCGGCGATCGCGGCGGTCGGGAGCTCGCCCGTCGGCTCGCCGGTCAGTTCGTCGAACCGGTGCAGGGTCATCCCGGGAGCGGCCTCCGCCTCGGCGGCGAACTCGTCCGGGTCCGCGTCGACCAGGAACACGTGGCGAACGCCGGTGGCCTCGCCGAGCCGGTCGGCGATGCGCTCGAACCGCTTCCGGTCGGCGACGAGGACGGTCGAGCCGGAGTCCTCCAGGCCGTAGAGGACCTCGTCGGCCTTCCACCATCCGTTGAGGCCCACGAGGATGCCGCCCTGGGAGACGGTGGCCCAGAACGCGAGGCACCACTCCGGGTTGTTCTGGCTGAGCACGGCCACGCGGTCGCCCGGGCCGATGCCGAACCGGTCGTGCAGCGCCCGGGCGACGCCGTTGGCGGCCTCGACGAACGTCCGGAATCCGTAGGTCCGGTCGCCGTAGACGATGAACTCGCTCTCGTCGCCCCGGCCCACGGCCGCCTGGACGATCTCGCGCAGCGACCGCATCCGCTGGCCGTAGACCTGCAGGGGTCGTCCGAGCACGTCCTCGGTCACGACCTCGAACGCGCCGCCGGGCCCCGTGAGCAGGGCCCGGACCTCCGCCTGGCTGGGCATCGCTTCCCCCTCTGCCGCTGACATGGTGGTCAGTGGAGACTAGTGGGGTGGCTCGTGGCACACGCCAACCCCACCAGGCCGTCACCGGAAGGCCGGCGCCACGTCGGAGATGAACCGGTCGAGCACCTCGAGCTTGGCGGCGCCCCGGCCGAGGTTGCCGTCGGGCACGATGAACTCGTCCAGGCCGGCCTCGGCGTAGGCGGCGATGACGTCGCGCAGCCGGGCGGGCGTACCCGCCATCAGCGGCCGCGGGAGGAGGCGGACAGCCGCTCACCCTCAGCGTCGTCGTCGGTGAACACGACCAGGACCTGGGCCGAGCGGGCGACGGCGTCCGGGTCGCGGCCCGCCTGCTCGCACCGCCGGGTGAGCGCCGCGGAGCGCTCGCCGACCCGGTCGGGCAGCCCCCAGCAGTTCCACATGTCGGCGTGGCGGGCCACGATCCCGAGCATCCGGTCGCCGGTCGCGCCGACCAGGATCGGCAGTTCGGACTGCACCGGCTTGGGCTCGCACAGCGCGTCGGTCAGTCGGTAGTGGCGGCCCGCGAACGTGGTGGTGGGCTGGCGCAGCAGGCTGCGCACGACCTGGATCGCCTCGCCGAACCGCTCGACCAGCTCGCCCGCCGGCGGCAGCCCGATGCCGTACTGCTCGTGCTCGTTGACCTGCCACCCGGCGCCGAGCCCGAGGGTGAATCGCCCCCCGCTGACATGGTCGACCGTGGCGGCCATCTTGGCGACCACCGCGGGGTGGCGGTAGGTGTTCCCGAACACGAGCGTGCCGATCCGCACCCGGTCGACGGCGGCGGCGAGGGCGGCGACCAGCGACCCGGCCTCCAGCGTCGGGATCTCGGGCGGCATGCCCGGCGGGTTGCCCATGAAGTGGTCGGCGATCCACAGACCGTCCCACCCGCTCGCCTCGGCATACCGGGCGGTGGCGAGCAGGTCGTCCCAGGGCTGGAACGCGGTCAGCCAGACAGAGAAGCGCATCCGCGCATTCCTGCACGCGGAAACGGTCGCCATCGCGACCGATTCCGCGGAGAAAACGGGTTGTCACGGCTCGCCGGTACCCACCCGCATGCGATCCGCCGTCAGCCTCCCGCCGTTCACCGACCCCGCGACCCTGGTGGCGATGGGGGTCGAGGCCGAGGCGGCGGGGTGGGACGGGGTGTTCCTGTGGGATCACATGGTGCTGTTCCCCGAGATGCGCCTCGACGTGCAGGATCCCTGGGTCGTGCTCGGGGCGCTGGCCCAGGCCACCGAGCGGGTGCTGCTCGGCACCCTCGTCACGCCGCTCGCCCGGCGGCGGCCGTGGGTCGTGGCCCGGCAGGTCATCACGCTCGATCACCTCAGCGGCGGGCGGGCCGTGTTCGGCGTGGGGCTCGGCGATCCCGCCGCCTTCGACTTCGCCGCGTTCGGCGATCCCGCCGACGGCCGCACCCGGGCCGCGATCCTCGACGAGAGCCTCGGCCTGATCGACGGGCTGTTCCGGGGGCCGGTCAGCCACCGGGGCGAGCACTTCACCGTCGACGCCGAGCTGCTGCCCCGGCCGGTGCAGCAGCCGCGGCCGCCCGTGTGGGTCGCCGCCGTCGCTCCCCACCGGCGGCCGATGGCCGCGGGCGCTGCGCTGGGACGGCGTCGTGCCGATCGCTGCTCGACCACCTGCTCATGCCCGACGAGGTCGCCGCGTACCTCCCACCGACGGACGGCCTGCCGGGTGGGAGGTGGTGGTGAACGCCGCCCCCGGCGTGCGCTGGGACGACTATGCCGCCGTCGGGGCGACCTGGGTCGTCGAGGGCAACTGGCCCCAGGGCGACTGGGTCGCCGACCTGCGTCGGTGCATCGCCGCCGGTCCTCGGAGCTAACTCAGCCGCTCGACCACGAAGTCGATGCAGTGCGTGAGGGCCTCGACGTCGTCCGGGTCGATCGCCGGGAACAGGGCGATGCGCAGCTGGTTGCGGCCCAGCTTGCGGTAGCTCTCGGTGTCGACGACGAGGTTCTCCCGCAGCACGGCGCTGACCGTCGTCGCGTCGACCGCCTCGTCGAGGTCGATCGTCGCCACCACGTGGCTGCGCAGCGCCGGGTCGGCGACGAACGGCGTGGCGTAGTCGCTCGCCTCGGCCCAGCCGTAGATGATCTCGGCCGACCGGTCGCAGCGCCCGGACGAGAACGGCAGGCCGCCGTTGTGCAGGATCCACTCGACCTGCTGCACCGCCAGGTGGATCGTGGCCAGGGCGGGCGTGTTGTAGGTCTGGTCCTTGCGGCTGTTGTCGAGCGCAATGCCGAGGTCGAGGAACGCCGGCACCCAGCGGTCGCCCGCGGCGATGCGCTCGATCCGCTCGACCGCCGCCGGGGACAGCGCCGCCAGCCACAGCCCGCCGTCGGCGGCCAGGCACTTCTGCGGGGCGAAGTAGTAGGCGTCGACCTCGCGGGCGTCGAACCGCAGGCCGCCGGCCGCCGAAGTGGCGTCGACCACCACCAGGCCCTCGGCCCCCTCGGGCCGGCGGATCGGGGCGGCCACCCCGGTCGACGTCTCGTTGTGGGTCAGGCAGTAGGCGTCGACGTCCGGCATCGCCTTGGCCTCGGGCACCGTGCCGGGCGCCGACTCGATCACGTCCGGGTCGTCGAGGTGGGGCGCGGCCGCGGTGACCGCGGCGAACTTGGACGAGAACTCGCCGAAGCTCAGGTGCTGGCTGCGCTGGTCGATCAGCCCGAAGCTGGCGGCGTCCCAGAAGGCGGTCGTGCCGCCGTTCCCCAGCGCCACCTCGTAGCCGTCGGGCAGCGACAGCAGTTCGGCGATGCCGTTGCGCAGCGCCGCCACCACGAACCGGGCGGTGGACTGGCGGTGGCTGGTTCCCATGTAGCTGCCGCCGGTGTCGGCCAGGGCGGCCAGCGCCTCGGGCCGGACCTTGGACGGCCCCGAGCCGAACCGACCGTCGTGGGGCAGCAGGTCCGCGGGGATGGTTATCGCTGGGGTTGCGCCGGTCATCGGTGCAACTATCGCGGGCGTCGAGACAAGGAGCCAGCCTGTTGCCCCCCACCCGTCGCATCTCCGCCCGCGTCGCCGCCATCGCCGAGTCGGCCACCCTGGCCGTCGACGCCAAGGCCAAGGCGCTGAAGGCCGCCGGCGAGCCCGTGATCGGCTTCGGCGCCGGCGAGCCGGACTTCCCGACCCCCGACCACATCGTCGAGGCCGCCGTCGCGGCCTGCCGCAACCCCCGCTTCCACAAGTACACGCCGGCCGGCGGCCTGCCCGAGCTGCGCGAGGCCATCGCCGCCAAGACCAAGCGCGACTCCGGCTACGACGTCACCGCCGCCCAGGTGCTGGTCACCAACGGCGGCAAGCACGCGGTCTTCAACACGTTCGCCGCGCTGCTCGACCCCGGCGACGAGGTCCTGCTGCCCGCGCCCTACTGGACCACCTACCCCGAGCCGATCCGCCTGGCCGGGGGCGTGCCGGTGGTGCTGCCGACCGACGAGGCCACCGGCTTCCGGGTCACGGTCGACCAGCTGGAGGCGGCGCTGACCGACCGGACCAAGGCGCTGATGTTCGTGTCGCCGTCCAACCCGACCGGCGCGGTGTACCCCCGGGCCGAGGTCGAGGCGATCGGCCGGTGGGCGGCCGAGCGGGGCATCTGGGTGGTGACCGACGAGATCTACGAGCACCTCACCTACGGCGGGCACGAGTTCTCCTCGATCGCCACGCTGGTCCCCGAGCTGGGCGACCGGGTCGTGGTGGTCAACGGCGTCGCCAAGACCTACGCCATGACCGGCTGGCGGGTCGGCTGGATGATCGGCCCGGTCGACGTGGTCAAGGCCGCCACCAACCTCCAGTCCCACGCCACGTCGAACGTCGCCAACGTGTCGCAGGCGGCCGCGCTCGCCGCGGTGAGCGGCGACCTGGAGGCCGCGGCCGAGATGCGGGCGGCGTTCGAGCGCCGGGGCCGCACGATGCACCGCCTGCTCGCGGGCATCCCCGACGTCCACGTGCTCGAACCCCAGGGCGCGTTCTACGCCTTTCCCAACCTGTCGGCCTACCTGGGCCGCACGATCCGGGGCACCCGGCCGGCCACGACGGTCGAGCTGTGCGGCGTGCTGCTGGACGAGGCCAAGGTCGCGCTGGTCCCCGGCGAGGCGTTCGACGCCCCCGGCTACGCCCGGCTGTCGTTCGCGCTGGGCGACGACGACCTGGGCGACGGCTGCGGGCGGATCGCCGACCTGCTGGCCGAGGCCCGGTGAGCGAGCGGAGCGAGCGAGCCATGAGCACGGTGATCGGACCGGGGCCCGGGGGCCGCCG
The DNA here is from genome assembly GCA_963830865.1 of uncultured Acidimicrobiales bacterium. Taxonomy (GTDB): domain Bacteria; phylum Actinomycetota; class Acidimicrobiia; order Acidimicrobiales; family VFJN01; genus ZC4RG19. Next base: position 953,023 of record CAWHNU010000011.1, read on the forward strand.
CACGAGGCGACGACCCCCGGGAGCCCCGGGTCACGGGACGCTGAAGTCGTAGGGCGCGTCTTCGTCCTGGCCGACCGTGCCGGTCTCGGTGGTGGTGTCGCCGCCGACCTTGATCGTGAGCGTGAACTCGCCGCCGCCGCAGTCGGAACCGTCCTCGCGGGTGAGCTGATAGCCGTTGACGTTTATGTGGTAGGCGCCCGAGGGGGCGGAGCCCACCGGCCAGAAGATGTTCTCGACGCCGCCGTCGTTCTCGCACTCGATGTTCGAGTCGACGTCGAGCTGGCCGCCGGTCGAGGTCGGCCCCGGGTTCGTGTAGTCGATCTCGGTGCCGTCCGGCTCGATGACGTGCAGGTCGAGGTCGGAGTCCGAGGCCCACTCGAGTGTGACCTGGACGTCGCCGGTGCCGACGTCGGTCTTGCTGGCCCCGTCGGAGCCGACCGGCCGCTCGAGCAGGCCGCCGTTGTCGAAGTCGAGGACGGTCACCGACTCGACCGCCTGGTCGCCGCCCTTGACCGTGACCGCCTGGGCGGGGTCGAGGCCCTCCCACGCCGTGTCGGGGTTCTCGGCGATGTCCTCGACCGTGCCGACGCTGCCGCCCTCGCTGAGCACGGTGGGCTCGCCGAGCGGGTTGCCGCAGTTGCACTTGACCCGCGGGACACCCGTGTTGTCGACCAGCACCGCGGTGCCCGCCTGCAGCAGCGACTGGAAGCCGTTGGCCTCTCCGTCGCGGTACCCGTGGTTGGTGACCCGGGTGTCGTACCGGAGCCGCACCGCGGTCAGACCCCCGATGTAGGTGGGGATCTCGGACACGTCGATGCCGAGCACGCCGGCCCAGGCCTCGGCCTTGCCGGCGTTGGCCTCGTCGGTCAGGAACGCCGTCAGGTTGCCCACGTCGCAGACCTGGGTGTCGCGGCTGCCGCCGTAGACGGCCTGTTCGGTGCCGACCACCGCGTGGCTGGCCAGCGAGGCGCCGGCCTCCTCCGTGCGGGGGTCGGGAACCTCGGTATTGCTGAGCGAGGCCGCGGCCGCGGTGGCCGCGGCGGTGGCGTCGCCGACGTCGAGGTTGCCGGCGAAGTCGTCCTCCTGGACGAGGTCGATCGGCTCGAGGACGACCTTCTCGGCGTCGTCGCCGCCGGTCAGCACGACGAAGGCCGCGGCGCCGAGCGCCACGACCACGAGCACCGCGAGCAGGACGAACAGCAGCGCACCCCGCCGCTTCTTGGGGGGCTGGTCCGGGGGCGGGCCGCCCGGGACGTAGGGCGGGTAGCCACCGGGGCCCGACGGCGGCCCGTAGCCGCCGGGGCCGGGTGGGTAGCCGCCGGGGCCGGGCGGTGGCCCGGGAGGCGGGTAGCCGCCGCTGTCGGGAGGGCCGCCCGGAGGCCCGTAGCCCCCGCCCGGCGGTGGCCCGGGCGGCGGGTAGCCGCCGCTGTCGGGCGGTCCGGGGGGCGGGTAGCCGCCGCTGTCAGGGGGTCCGGGGGGCGGGTAGCCGCCGCTGTCGGGGGGCCCGGGGGGATAGCCGCCGGTCGCGGGGGGTGGGCCGTAGGGACCAGCCGGGGACGCCGGCGGGGGATAGCCCGCGGCCTCGGCTCCGCCTGTGGCCGCCGCGCCGAGCGCGGCGCCGCATCCGACGCAGCGCTCGGCGCCCGCCGGATTGATCGTTCTGCAACGTGTGCACTCCACCGGGTGATAGTTGTTCACCCGTCAACGTGCGCGCCCCGGGGAAATCCCCTTTTTCGCCGTCGGTGACCACCCGGGGACCTGGAACTACCCTCGGCAGCCATGTCGTCCTACGGTTCGTGGCCCACCCCGTTCACATCGGAGGTGGTCGTGCGCGCGGCCGCCGGCCTCTCGACGGTCGTCATCGACGGGTCGGGGGACGTCCTGACCTGGTCGGAGGGGCGCCCCGAGGAGGGCGGCCGCATCCAGCTCGTGCGGCGGTCCGGTGACGGCCCCCCGGTCGACCTGCTGCCGGCCGGATTCAACGCCCGCACCGCGGTCCACGAGTACGGCGGGGGCGCGTGGTGGGCGCGGGGCGACGATCTGTGGTTCGCCCACTGGGACGACCAGCGCCTCTACCGCCTCGCGGGACGGCGGCGAGCCCGAGGCCGTGACCCCGGCCCCCGTCGCCCCCCGGGCCGACCGCTGGGCCGACGGCGACCTCGACCCCGACGGGCGCTGGCTCGTGGTCGTGCGCGAGCACCACCCGCCGGGGACCGGCCCGGCCGAGGTCCACAACGAGCTGGTCGTGCTCGACACCCGGGGCGAGCTGGCGCCGCGGGTGCTGGTGACCGGGCCCGACTTCGTGGCCGACCCCCGGTTCTCCCCGGACGGCCGCCGGCTGTGCTGGCTGCAGTGGTCGCACCCCGACATGCCGTGGGACGGCACCGAGCTGTGCGTGGCCGACCTGCACCCGAGCGACACCGGCCCGGGGCTGGCGCATCCGCAGGTGGTCGCCGGCAGGCCCGACGAGGCCCCCGGCGGGGCCGGCGAGGGCGAGTCGGTCACCCAGCCGCGCTGGGCGCCCGACGGGTCGCTGTGGTTCATCTCGGACCGGACAGGCTGGTGGAACCTGTACCGCTGGGCGGGCGGCGAGGTGGAGCCCCGGGTCGTCACCGACGCCGACATCGGGGTGCCCCAGTGGGTGTTCGGCCTGTCGCGCTACGCCTTCACGGGCGACGGGCAGGTCGTGTACGCCGTCACCCGCGACGGCCTCGACCGCCTGGTCGTCCTCGGCCCGGCCGGATCCGCCGACCTCGACGTCCCCTACACCGCCATCTCGTCCGTGCGGGCGGCCGGGGACCGGGTCGTGTTCGTCGGCGCGTCGGCGGTGGCCGAGCCGGCGGTCGTGAGCGTCCGCCTCGCGCCGGGCGGCGGGGCGCTGGCCGGCGAGCCCGAGATCGTCCGGCCGCCCCGCGACCTCGGCATCGATCCGGCCTGGATCTCGACGCCCGAGCCGATCGACTTCCCGACCTCCGGCGGCCGCACCGCGCACGCGCTGTACTACCCGCCGACCAACCCCGAGGCCACGCCGACGCCCGGCGAGGCGCCGCCGCTGCTGGTGATGATCCATGGCGGCCCGACCGCGGCGGCGCGGCCGATGCTCCAGGTCGAGACCCAGTACTGGACCAGCCGGGGCTTCGGCGTGGTCGACGTCAACTACGGCGGCTCCACCGGCTACGGCCGGGCCTACCGGGAGCAGCTCGACGGCGCCTGGGGCATCGTCGACCTCGACGACTGCGAGGCCGCCGCCCGGGCCCTGGCCGACACGGGGCGGGTCGACCCGGAGCGCCTCTGCATCCGGGGCGGGTCGGCCGGCGGCTACACCACGCTGGCCGCGCTCGCCTTCCGGGACACGTTCGCCGCCGGCGCCAGCCACTACGGCGTCGCCGACCTCGAGGCGCTGGCGGTCGAGACCCACAAGTTCGAGAGCCGTTACCTCGACGGTCTCATCGGGCCCTACCCGGCGCGGCGGGACCTGTACGTCGAGCGCTCGCCGATCCACCATCTCGACGGCTTCGACCGCCCGCTCATCGTCCTGCAGGGCCTGGAGGACGAGGTCGTGCCGCCCGACCAGGCGGAATCCATCGTCGCCGCCCTGCGGACCACGGGGGTGCCGGTGGCCTACGTGCCGTTCCCGGGCGAGCAGCACGGCTTCCGGCAGGCCCCCAACATCCGCCGCGCGCTCGACGCCGAGCTGTCGTTCTACGCCCAGGTGTTCGGGTTCGCGACCCCCGAGGAGGAGCACATCGAGCCGGTCCCGGTCGAGAACCTGTGACCTGACAATGGGGTTGGCGGCCGTTCGCCGGCCCCGGCCACACTTGGCGCCGATGGCTCGCATCCTCGTGACCGAGAAGATCGCCGACGGCGGCCTGCAGCGGCTGCGCGACGCCGGACACGTCGTCGACGTCCGGCTCGACCTGACCCCCGACGAGCTGGTGAGCGTCGTGCCCGGCGCCGCCGCCCTGATCATCCGGTCCGCCACCACGGTGACCCGCGAGGTCGTCGAGGCCGGCGTCGACCTGGTCGTCGTCGGCCGTGCGGGCATCGGGCTCGACAACGTGGACGTGAACGCGGCCACCGAGCGGGGCGTGATGGTCGTCAACGCCCCCACCTCCAACATCCTGACCACCGCCGAGCACACGATGGGGATGCTGCTGGCGCAGGCCCGCAACATCCCCCAGGCGCATGCCGCCCTGGTCGAGGGCCGGTGGGAGCGGGGCAGATGGGAGGGCGTCGAGCTGTCCGACAAGACGCTCGGCGTCGTCGGCCTGGGGCGGATCGGCAAGCTCGTCGCCCAGCGGGCCCACGCCTTCGGGATGCGGCTGGTGGCCACCGACCCCTTCGTGGACGCCGAACGGGCCCGCCAGCTGGGCGTCGAGATGATGCCGCTCGACCGCCTGATCGAGGTCAGCGACTTCGTCACGCTGCACGTGACCAAGACGCCCGAGACGGTCGGGATGATCGGCAAGGACCTGCTGGCCCGGGCCAAGCGGGGCATCCGCATCATCAACGTGTCGCGGGGCGGGGTGGTCGACGAGGCGGCGCTGGCCGAGGCCATCCGGGTCGGCCACGTGGCCGGGGCGGCGCTCGACGTGTTCGCCACCGAGCCGACCACGGACTCGCCGCTGTTCGGGCTGCCCCAGGTCGTGGTCACGCCCCATCTCGGCGCGAGCACCCGGGAGGCCCAGGACAAGGCCGGCGACACGATCGCCGAGCAGGTCGGCCTGGCGCTGGCGGGGGAGTTCGTGCCGTTCGCGGTGAACGTGAGCGCGGCGGAGGCGTCGGAGACGGTGCGCCACTTCCTGCCGCTGGCCGAGCGCCTGGGCCAGATCTACACGGCGCTCGCCGAGAGCCTGCCCCGGTCGCTGGAGATCGAGTACGCCGGCCAGATCGCCGACTCGGACACCCGCATCCTCACGCTCTCGGTGCTCAAGGGCCTGTTCGCCGGGGTGACCGACGAGCCGGTCTCGTACGTGAACGCGCCCCGCATCGCGGCCGAGCGGGGCGTCGAGGTCCGGGACACGTCGACGGCCACCGCTCACGACTACGTCAACCTCATCTCGATCCGCGGCGGGGAGCACGGCATCGGCGGCACGCTGGTCGGCCTGCGGGGCGAGCCGAGGATCGTGATGGTCGACGGCCACACGGTCGACGTCCCGCCGGCCAATCACATGCTGGTGGTGCGCAACGACGACCGGCCGGGGATGATCGCCTACGTGGCGGGCGTGCTGGCCGACGGGGGGATCAACATCGACGACATGCACCTCGGCCGGTCCGACCGCGGGGAGGCCGCCCTCCAGGTCATCGCCACCGACCGCTCGGTGCCCGGGGACGTGCAGGACGCGATCCGCAAGGGCGACGGGATCGTCTCGGTCCACACGGTGGGCTAACGACAACGAAAACGACCAAACGAATAACGAGGCCGGTTAGGAGGCCGCCGGGGGCGGCCTCTTTAGGGGATTGTGGGGGCGGTCGGGCGGGCGTCAAGGACAAGCCGGCTGCGCCGGGCCCCTCCGGGCTCCTTGACCCCCGCCCGACCGCCCTTTCGACACTCACGGTGGTGCCAGGGCGGGCCGGACCCGGGCGCAGATAGTTGCGTTGGGTAACTGCCCGCGAAAGTGGTTGATTTCCAATCAGATTCGCGGGCAGAACGAAAAGACCCCCAAGACAGAGGCGACCCACGCCCACCGTGAGTGGAAAAGGCGGTCGGGTGGGGGTCAAGGAGCCGCCGCAGGCGGCCGAGCGCAGCGAGCTTGTCCTTGACGCCCACCCGACCGCCCCCATCATCACGAAGGAGGCCGCCCCCGGGCGGCCTCCTTACCAGCCCCTGGGTCGATCCCGCGCGACACGCAAGTGCCCAAGCGCGGTGCGGCCAGGAGAACGGCTCAGGCGTCCTCGGGCGGCGGTGGCGGCCGGGCCTTCTTCGCCGCGGCCTTCTTCGCCGCGGGCGCCTTCTTGGCGGCCGGCGCCTTCTTGGCCGCGGCCTTCTTCGCCGGCGCCTTCTTCGCGGCCGGGGCGGCCTTCTTCGCCGCAGGCGCCGCCGCCGGCGTCGGCGGCGCGGCCACCGCAGGAGCCGGCGGTTCGGCGTGGTTGGCCGCCACCGCCGCCCGGGCGGGGCGCTCCACCAGGTCGGGGGCGTCGGCCGCGCCGTCCGTCGGCTCCGTCGCGCCGCCGTCCGGGAGCGAGCGCGGGGCGCTCGCCGGGTAGGGCGGCGGCGGGGCCGGGGGCTGCGGTCGCAGGAGTCGCATCGCGGCCTGCGCGATGCCGGCTAGCAGGACCAGCAGTCCGATCCTTCGGATCCATCGGCGACCTGTCACGCCTCCGATGCTAAACCTCGCTGGCACCCCGCGACGCGTGGACTGGCGGAACCGCCTTGACGGCGGCTGCGGGGGTTCGGCACAGTGGTCTTCGTGCGCCTGCAGACCAGCGGCCTCCTTCTTATGTAAGGCGAGCACTCACATAGGTGCTCGCCACAGCCTCCTGCGCCGTTCCGGCCAGGAGGCTTTTGAGTTTTCCGGCAGACCATCACCCCATCAGAGAGCGAGCGAGCCATGCCTCCCGAACCCGTGACCCCGAAGCGGATGTCCTTCGATCGTTACCGGCAGTTCCTTCCGCTCCCGCTCGCGCTCGACGACCGGGCATGGCCCAACCGGCGCATCGAGAAGGCGCCGCTGTGGTGCTCCGTCGACCTGCGCGACGGGAACCAGGCCCTCATCGACCCCATGGACCCCGCCCGCAAGCGGCGGATGTTCGACACCGTCGTCGCGATGGGGTTCAAGGAGATCGAGGTCGGGTTCCCCAGCGCCAGCCAGCCCGACTTCGACTTCGTCCGCCAGCTCATCGAGGACGATCTCGTCCCGGAGGACGTGACCATCCAGGTCCTCACGCAGTGCCGGCCCGAGCTGATCGAGCGGACCTACGAGTCGATCCGGGGCGCCCGCGAGGCGATCGTCCACTTCTACAACTCGACCTCGATCCTCCAGCGGCGGGTCGTGTTCGGGATGGACTACGAGGGGATCACGCAGATCGCCACCGACGCCGCCAAGCTGTGCCGCAAGCTCGAGGAGGACGTGCCCGAGACCGCCGTGCGCTACGAGTACTCGCCCGAGAGCTTCACCGGCACCGAGATCGAGTACGCGGTCGAGATCTGCGCGGCGGTCAGCGACGTGATCGAGCCCGACGCCACCCAGCGGCTGATCCTCAACCTGCCGGCGACGGTCGAGGGCTACACGCCCAACATCTACGGCGACGTCATCGAGTACTTCCACCGCAACATCCCCCATCGCGACCGCATCGTGCTGTCGCTCCACCCCCACAACGACCGGGGCACCGCCGTGGCCGCCGCCGAGTTCGGCGTCATGGCCGGGGCCGACCGGGTGGAGGGGACGCTGTTCGGCAACGGCGAGCGCACCGGCAACGTCGACGTGATCACGCTGGCCATGAACCTGTTCGCCCAGGGCGTCGACCCCGAGCTGGACATCAGCGACATCGACGCCCTCCGGCGGGTGGCCGAGTACTGCAACCGCCTGCCCGTCCACCCCCGGCACCCCTACGTCGGCGACCTCGTCTACACGTCGTTCTCCGGCAGCCACCAGGACGCCATCAAGAAGGGGTTCGCCGCTCTCGGGGGCGACTACGACGTCTGGGGCGTGCCCTACCTGCCCATCGACCCCAAGCACGTCGGTCGCACGTATGAGGCGGTCATCCGGGTCAACAGCCAGTCCGGCAAGGGTGGCGTGGCCTACATCATGCAGGTGGAGCACGGCTTCGACCTGCCCCGGCGCCTGCAGATCGAGTTCTCCAAGACGATCCAGGGCATCACCGAGGACACCGGCACCGAGATCTCGCCCGGCGAGATGTGGGACGCGTTCGTCGCCGAGTACCTGCCCGACGACCCCTCGGTGCAGCTCCTCACCCACGAGTCGACGACGGGGGAGAAGGGCTCGCGCGTCGTGGCCCAGCTCCTGGTGGACGGCGAGCACTTCACCGTGACCGGTGAGGGCAACGGACCGATCGCCGCCTTCGTCGCCGGGCTCCAGGCCGACCTCGGCATCGAGATCGACGTGGTCGACTACAGCGAGCATGCGGTCGGGGCCGGGTCCGACGCCACGGCCGTCGCCTACGTCGAGTCCCAGCGCCCGGACGGCGCCGTCCGGTGGGGCGTGGGCCGCCACGGGAGCATTGAGACCGCCTCGCTGCGGGCGGTCGTGTCGGCCGTGAACCGCCAGCGGGCCGACGCCCACCTGGTAGAACGTCACGAACCGTAGTTGCACGCCCGCTGTAAGAAACTTTTTCCGGGTTTGGGCTGTAGCGCATGTCACACGTGCGCTACGATCACCACTCCCAACGGCCGATCGAACGCCGAGCGGGTGCCCCGGGCCTGGGCCGGGCGTCCGTGACGGGTTCCTCCCGTCGGGACCGGCAACAACCGGCCCCGACGGGAGGGCGGTCGCCCTTTCCCCCCGGGATGTGCCATCCTCCGCCCCTCATGGTGCGCCGCCCACGACCCCTCCGCCTGGCCGGGGTCGGCGCCGTGGCCGTCCTCGCCGCGGGTGCCACGGCCTGCGCGTCCCACAGCGACGACGATGCATTCGGCCGGGACCAGCCGGGCGAGACGCCCACCACGGAGCCCGCGGCCGGCGATCCGGTGGCGGGGGCCACCGGGGTCGGCGACCCGTACTTCCCCGACGCCGGCGGGGGCGGCTACGACGTCGAGCACTACGACATCGACCTGACCTGGCACCCGGAGACCGGCCGGATCGACGCCGAGACCACGGTCACGGCCACGGCGACCGAGGCGCTGTCCAGCCTGGCGCTCGACCTCGTGGGCCTCGACGTCACCGCGGCGACGGTCGACGGCGAGCCGGCCACGGTGGCACGCAGCGGCGAGCGCGACCTCGTGCTCACGCCGGCCGAGCCGCTGCCTGCGGGCGAGGAGTTCACCGCCACCGTCACCTACGGCGGGCCGCCGGGCAGCCTGCCCGAGGTCGACCCGATCGCGCCGGGGTGGTTCGCCGACACCGAGGGCGAGGTCTACACCGCCTTCGAGCCGACCGGGGCCGCCACGCTGTTCCCGGCCAACGACCACCCGAGCGACAAGGCCACCTACACGTTCCGGGTCACGGTCCCCGACGGGGCCGAGGTCGTCGCCAACGGGCTGCACCGCGAGACCGTGCCCGGCGACGGCATGGCGACCTGGGTCTACGAGATGACCGACCCGATGGCCTCGTACCTCGTCCAGGTGGCGATCGGCGACTTCGACATCGTCGAGAGCACGGGGCCCGGCGGCCTGCCGATCCGCCACGCCATCGACAGCGATGTCGGCCTGGACGACATGGCGGCGCTCGACCGCACGGCCGAGATGATCGACGTGCTCGACGACATGTTCGGACCGTTCCCGTTCGCCACCTACGGCGGCCTCGTCATCGACCAACAGATCAACTACGCGCTGGAGACGCAGACGCTCACCCTGTTCGGCCCGTTCTCCGCCGGCGACGAGACGACGGTGGTCCACGAGCTGGCGCACCAGTGGTTCGGCGACGACGTCAGCCCGGCGCTGTGGAAGGACGTCTGGCTCAACGAGGGCTTCGCCACGTATGCCGAGTGGCTCTGGTCCGAGCGCACCGGGGGCGACGACGCCGACACGATCGCCCACCGCGTCGACGAAACCGGCGGCTCCGACCTCGACCTGCCGCCGGCCGACCCCGGGCCGAGCGACCTGTTCGCCGCGTCCGTGTACGTGCGCGGCGCGCTGACCCTGCACGTCCTGCGCCACACGATCGGCGACGACGCGTTCTTCACCGTGTTGCGCACGTGGGTCGAACGCTTCGGCGGAAAGTCGCCGTCGACCGCCGACTTCGAGGCGCTGGCCGAGGAGCTCTCGGGCCAGGAGCTGACCCCGATGTTCGACGCCTGGCTGCGGGCGTCGACCGCCCCGCGCCTCGACGACTGGGTGGGCTAGACGGCCCCAGCGCGTCGGCGCCCCCAGCGCGTTCGGCGCCCCTCGGGGGCCAGAGGCCGACCCGGATCCGCAGGACCATCGCCAGCATCTCGAGGCCGAGCGCGAGGGCCTTGGCCACGTCACCCGTCACGGAGGACACGCCGACGCGTGCCCGGTAGTTCACGGGCACCTGGACGATGTGGGCCCGCTGGCGCACGGCGGCCATGAGCATCTCCAGGCCGAAGGCCGACCCGTCGAGGCTGAGGTCGGGCAGGAGCTTCTCGACGCGGGCGCGGGACACGACCCGGAACGTGCAACCGACGTCGCTGAGGTAGGCGGTGTTGAACAGCACCTCGATGACCTTGGCGACCGCCCAGTTCCCCCAGCGGAGGAACCGGCCCATGTTCGCCCCGTCCCAGATGAAGTTGGACACCGTCCGCGACCCCAGCACGACGTCGCACTCCGCGGTGAACGGCAGCAGCTTCAGGAGATCGGCCGGGTCGAACGTGCCGTCGGGCTCGCAGATGCACACCAGATCCGCATCGGCAACCCGCAGCCCCCGCTTGATCGCCGCGCCGTAGCCCTGTGTGGCCTCGAAGACCTCGCGAGCCGACGTGCGGGCGACCTCGTCCGACGTCCCCGGGGCGGCATTGTTGTTGACGACCAGGATGTCGTCGACGATGCCGAGCCCTTCGAAGCCCCGAATCGTCTCGCCGATGCTGTCCCGCTCGTTGTAGGTCGGCAGCACGACGCACAACGACTGGCCCCGCCACACGTCAGCTCTCCTCGAAGTCGGCGGGCACGGGTGGCGGCGGGTCGAGCGGGCTGACGACCGCAGCCGCCACCAGGAGCGCCGCCGCCGCGCTCCCGAGCACGAGCCAGATCGGCCAGCCCAGGGGCGGCGTCCACTCGGCCGCGTCGCCGACGAAGATGCGTGGACCGCCGAACCCCACCGCGTAGCGGCGGCCGTTGGTGTAGAGGCCCAGCAGCTGGAGGACGCCCGCCGCGGCCGCCACCCCGACGAACAGCGGGCGGACCGCCCAGCCGTGGCCCGCGGCGCGCAGACGGTCGACCACGACCACGCCGGCGTAGAGCGGGCAGAAGGCGAGCAGCGGGAGCAGGTGGCGCCCCTGGGAGCTGGCGCCGACGGGGAAGAACACGACGGCGTACGACGCGAAGGCCACGGCACCGGCGGCGAGCAGGGTGCCGCCGAGCACGGCCCGATCCCGCCCCGTTCCGACCGCGAGGGCCGCGAGCACGAGTACGGCACCGAGGACGAGCCAGAAGCGCAGTGCGGCGAGCGGCAGCGGCGTGTCCAGCCAGCCGAACACGCCGACGGCGGAGTTGAGCAGCCCCTCGCCCTGGTCGAGGAACGGCCGGACCGCATGCGCGTTCCAGGGCGCGCCGGTGTCGGTCGGATGGTCGAACGTGCGCTCCCACCAGACGACCGCAGCCACCGACACGCCCAGGAGGGCCACGCCCCCGACGAACGGCGGCCGGTGCTCCCGGACGATCCGGCGCACCTGCGGCCACGCGACGCACGCCAGCACGACCAGGAGGACGCCGAGCGTCACGACGCCCATCTGGCGGCTGAGCACCAGCAGCGAGCCGACGCCGGCCAGCGCCAGTTGCGTGCCGGGCGCCAGGAGGGCGTCGGGCCGACGGGCGCACGCCACGACGATCGCGCCGACCGTGAAGCCGCCGGCGATCTCCAGCCCGCTCGTCGTGACGCTCGCGGCCGCGAAGACGGCCATCGGCGTCAGGGCCACCAGCGCGCCGAGGAACGCGGCCTGACCGAGCTCCTTGACGAGGATCCAGGCGCCGACGTACAGCACGGCTCCGGCGGTCAGGAGCGCCACGAGCCGCGCCGCCCGGAAGGCGTCGTCGGGCGAGCCCGTCGAGCGGGCGGCCAACCCCATGGGGACGTACGCGAAGGGCGGGTACGCGCCGATGGGCGTGATCCGGGCCACGGTGCCCGACGGCGCCGGCCGTGCCTGCGGTAGGCACGCGGCGGTCGCCGTGCCGTCGAAGGCGAAGCACGTGTAGCCGTCGGGCGCCAACCGGGCGGGCACGTCCACCTCACGGCTGATCGAGAGGTTGCGCCGGACGAGGAGGGGGCCGGCGGGCAGGGGCGCCTCGAGGCTGCGGCCGATGTCGAGGTGCGCCATGCCGAGCGCCTTGACCAGATGATCGGGCTCGTCGGGCGCGCCGCCGGGTGGGTTGGAGAAGGCCCACGCGATGCCGAACAGCAGGTAGGGCAACACGAGGAGCGCCGCCCACAGCCGAGCCCGGGGCCGGCGGTCCGCTCGCCCGCCCTTGGCCGCCGGCGCACGGCCGCCCTGCTCCCCGGCCTCCGGAACGTCGTCGCCGAGGGCCGAGTCGGTCCGGGGGTCGGTGGTGGACCTCACCGGTTGCTCGCCGGCAACGGCGAGGCGACGACCAGCATCTGACCGGCCAGCGGGCGGACCGGCGACCGCAGGTACAGCGGCACGAGGAAGGTGAGCGCCGAGGCCCGTGACTTCATCGTCAGCGGCAGGAACCGGGCCTCCACATGCTCGATCCGCCAGCCCTGCGAGATCAGGTAGTCCTGAATCGACCGGTCGGTGTAGATGGCCACGTGGGTGAAGTCGTCGAAGTAGCCGCCGGGGTCGAGGCGGAAGTTGGGCTGGACGAGGATCAGCCGACCCGCCGGCCGGAGGACCCGGTGCGCCTCGGCGAGCAGGGCGGACGCCGCCGGGCGATCGAGATGCTCCAGCAGGTTCGAGGCGAACACGACGTCGAAGCAGCCGTCGTCGAACCGGGACAGGTCGATGCAGTCGCCGACGGCCACCTCGACGCGGGGTCCGGCGGCGGCCTCGACGGTCTTGTCGATGTCCATGGCCACGACCCGGGCGGCCCGGACGTTGTTGGAGAAGTCGCACCAGCCCGCGCCGAGCTCGAGCACGTCGGCGGCCGGGTCGATCCAGCGCGCCAGGTAGGCGCAGATGTGGCGCCACACGGCGTCGCGGTGCGGGTTCTCGGCCATCCGTGTCTCGAAGTAGCCCCGGGCGTACTCGCCGGGCTCTGGCGCAGCGTCCCCGGCGTCCCGGCGTGGCGTACCGGTCATCTGCGCCACCGTACCGGCCGTGAGCGGCTGGATCGGGCGGTCGGCGCCCCTGGCTAGGATCGTTCGATGCTTACTGCGGAGGCGAAGTGGGTCGCGCGGGTCGTCACCGCGCTGCCCGCGGACGCATTCCCCCTTCTCAACGTCGGGAGCCAGACCCGCGAGTTCCGCGAGCGCGACCAGCCGGCCATCGAGTCACAGGTGTTCGCCCCGCTCCGCGCCAGCGGCCGGGCCGTCGTCCACACGGACCTGCGGGAGGGCGACGGCATCGACGTCTCGGGCGACCTCACCGACGGAGCGTTCCGCGTGGACCTCATGTCGTCGTACGGGATCCGCTCGATCCTGTGCTGCAACGTGCTTGAGCACGTGCCCGACCCGTCGCTGTTGGCGTCCTCGCTCGCCGGGCTGGTCGACGCCACCGGCGGCCACATGATCGTGACCGTGCCGCGATCGTTCCCGTACCATCCCGACCCCATCGACACGATGTTCCGACCGTCGCCCGCCGACCTGGCCCGCATGGTGGCGCCGCTGGTGGAGGTGTCGAGCGCCGAGGTGCGCGCGGGCCGGCTGCCGGGCTACGTGGTCTCCCCGCGGTGCGCAGCTCCCGTTCCGCGGTCGAGAACTACCGGGCGGCGGCGACGACCGTGGACGTGGAACGGCCGCCCCGCACGATCGGCGACCTGGCGTCCTACGTCGTGAGGCCTTTCGTGGTCACGTGCGGCTGGTACCGGTCCGACCCCGCGAAGGCGGTCCGATGAGGGTCGTTCTCGTGAGCCATCACGGGCTCCCGCACGTCGGCGGGGTCGAGGTGATCGTCGAGCAGGAGATCAACGCGCTGGTCGGCGCCGGCCACACGGTGGTCCACGTGACGAGCGACGGCAAGGGCGCCGCGGACCCGCCCGGCGCCCTCCCCGGGGCCGACCGGCTGCGGGTCCCCGCCTGGCACGTGATCGAGCGCCGGGCCCACCTCGCCTACCCCCTGTTCGGGCCCAGGCTGGCCAGCGTCCTGCGCCGCGAGATCGCGACGGCCGACGTCGTGCACGCCCACGGGTTCATCTTCGAGACCACCGCCGTCGCCTTCGGCCTGGCCCGCGCCGCCGGCGTGCCCCGGATCCTGACCGACCACGGCGCCATCCAGCGCTACCACAGCACCGCGGCGACCGTCGCCGCCCAGACGGCGGCGCAGACGATCGGCCGGGCCTCGTGCTTCCTCGCCGACCGCGTCATCGCCTACAACGACCGCATCCTCGACGCTCTGGTGCGCCTCGCCCGTCCGCACCGTCCCGACGCCCGGTTCATCCCCTATCCCGTGCGACCGCTGTTCGAGCCGGCGACCGACGAGGAGCGCGCCAAGGCCCGTGTCCAGCTCGGCGTCGAGGACGCGACGCCGGTGGTCGTCTACGCCGGCCGGCTCAACCCCGACAAGGGCGCCGACCTCGTCGCCGCCCTGGGCGACGACCCGGCGCTGAAGGTGGTCATCTGCGGTCCGGGTGACCGCAAGGTGCTGGGCGACGTGCCGGCGGGCGTGGACGTGCTCCCGCCCACCGATGCCGATGGCGTCCTCGCCCTCTACCACGCCGCCGACGTGGTGGTCGCGCCGACGGTCCCGGGTCGGGAGGGCTTCCCGCTCGTCGTGCGGGAGGCGCTCGCCACCGGCACCCCCGTGGTCTCCAGCTACGAGGACGGGTACCGGCGCTACCGGTCGGTCCCGGGGCTGCACTTCGTCGACCGGAACCTCGACAGCATCCGGGCGGGGGTGGCCGAGCCGCGCTCGCCGGCGGCACGTTCTCCGCAGACCGGGATCCGGTCTTCAACCCGACGCCAGACGAGTGGATCGCGTCGGTCTACTCCGATCTCTCGATGGAGCGGTCATGACGATGCTCAGACGACAGACACAGAAGGCTCGCGCTCGCTTGTCGCGCTACGTCGGCTTCATCCACGAGGCCCGCACCGACGACATCCGGGCCGATGCCGAGTTCCGGCAGGTCTACGACACGTGCCGGCCGTACACGATGACCTCGATGAGCCGGATGTACGCGCTCCACCAGGCCGTCCGCCACGTGCTCGCCCACGACGTGCCGGGCGACCTCGTGGAATGCGGGGTGTGGCGCGGCGGCAGTGCGATGGTCATGGCGACGGCGCTGGACGACGGCGGCCACCGCGACCGTCGGCTGTACCTGTACGACACCTACGAAGGCATGAGCGAGCCGACCGACCGCGACGTCGATGCCCGCGGCAAGTCCGCCCAGAGCCTCCTACAGACGCACGACAAGGACGATCCGATCTGGGCGGAGGCGTCGCTGGAGGAGGTGCGGCACAACCTCGCGACGACCGGGCTCCCCCCGAGCAGGTCGAGTTCGTCAAGGGCGACGTCGAAAAGACGATCCCCGACGTCATGCCGTCGCAGATCGCGCTGCTCCGGCTGGACACCGACTGGTACGAGTCGACGCGCCACGAGCTGGAGCACATGTTCCCGCTGCTGGCTCCGGGCGGCGTTCTCATCCTCGACGACTACGGGCACTGGCAGGGCGCGGGCCGCGGTCGACGAGTACTTCGCCGAGACGCGGCCGCAGATGCTCCTGAACCGGATCGACTTCACCGGCCGCATCGGCGTCAAGATCGCGTCCGGCTGACCTCCGCGCTGTCGCCGTCGGGGTCCGCGCCAGCGACGGCGACACTGTCGTCGCGTCCGTTGGCCGGCGCGGTGTCGCCCACGAGCTGGCGCAGGCGCTCGCTCAGCAGCGCGGTCTCCTCCGCCAGGGCCCGGGTGCGCTCCTCCAGCCGGGACAGCTCCCATGAGAAGTGGATCGCCAGCCCCAGGAGGAACGCCACCGCGGCGGTGAGGAACGCCGCCGGCGGGTAATAGATCCCGAGATGGCGGGCCGTCCAGTCGAGCAGCCCCGGGAAGGCGGCCAGCACGACCAGCCCGACGCCGACGGTGCTCCAGAGCATGGCGTACTTGGCCCGCAGGCGGCCCGAGCGCACGAGGTGCAGGACGAAGCCGAGCATGCCGGCCGTGATCAGGACGAGGACGATATGGGCGCGTCCGGTCATGCGGGCGACACCGGGAGCGTGCGCCGCCGGTGGCTGGCGTTGCTGCCGAGCACGAGCATGAGGCGCAGGTAGTGGTAGGCGAGCTTGAGGCTGCGAGAGCTGGGCGCTCCGGCCGACCGCTGCCGCATGTCGACGGGCACCTCGACGATGTCGAAGCCGGCGACCGTCGCCAGGATGAGCGACTCGACCGACTCCATGTACTCGCTCGGGTAGTTGCGGGAGAAGTAGCAGAGCACGCTGCGGTTGAAGCCCCGAAAGCCGGAGCTGGTGTCCGAGAACCGCCGGCCCGCCAGCAGCCGCACGGCGACCTGGAGCAGCCGCATGGCGCCCCGCCTGGTGCCGCCGACCTCGTAGTGGGCCGACGTCTCGGCGAAGCGGCTGCCGACCACCATGTCGGCGCCCTCCTTCAGCGCCTGCAGCAGCGTGTCGATGTGGAGCGGGTCGTGCTGGCCGTCGGCGTCGAACTGGACGGCGGCGTCATAGCCCTCGCGCACGGCGTAGAGGAAGCCGGTGCGCAGCGCCCCCCCGATGCCGAGGTTGAAAGGCAGCTCCAGAACGGTCACGCCTGCGGCCCGCCCGACCTCCGCCGTGCGGTCGACGGAGCCGTCGGACACGATCACGATGTCGAGGCCCGGCTGATGCTCCCGCAGCTCGGCCAGCGTTGCCGGGAGCGCCTCTTCCTCGTTGTAGGCGGGGATGATGATGAGCGTCCGCATGTCGAAGGGCGAGTCTAGGGCGTCGCGAGGCGGGGGTTCGGCAGCAGCGCCGCCTGCTACGACACGAGGGCGACCGCCATGGCGACCGCCCCCAGCGCCGCACCCGCCCAGAGGATGACGCGGCCCGGCAGGGAACGGTCGTAGGCGAGCGCCGCGGCCGCCGCGACGAAGGGCACGACCGACAGCCCGTAGCGGGCCGGGATCGCGAAGTAGGACTCGGTGATCGCGAAGTCGGCCACGACGAAGAACGGCCCGACGATCACCATCGCGGCCAGGCCCGCGCCGGCCAGGGCCCGCTGCCGGGAGGCGGCCGCGGACATGAGGAGAGCCGCAAAGCCCCCCGCCAGCAGCAGTCGGTCGGTGAGGATCGCGGCCAGCCCGACCTCGGTCGTCGACAGCACCGCGGGCACGTAGGGGTTGTGCAGCGGCGAGAGGGCGGCCGGGACATTGCCGACGACCTGGTCGACGGAGATCGCGTCGGCCCTGAACGCCTGGGCCATGGGGATCTCGATCTCGTCCGTGTTGGGCCCGGCCGCGGCGGCGCTCACGCCCATCCAGCCGATCGCCGCAACGCCGACCGCCGCGATCAGGGCCCCGAGGGCCACGATCGTGCGCCGGGTCGAGTTGGGCGCCGGGCCGGAGTCGGAGCCCGGGTCATTGCCGTCGCCGGCAGCCACCGCCGAGTCCCGGCGCCGGGCCTGGAACCAACGCACGAGGATGAAGATCGCCGCGGCGCCGACGCCCATGAGGTTGGTGAACTTCGTGAGCATCGCCGCCGTGCCCACGGCGACCAGCCACCAGGGCGAGGCTCGGCCGGCGTCCCACCGCAGCACGACGAGCAGGGCGGCGGCCCCGACGGCCAACCCCGTCGCGTCGGGGTTGACCGTGGCGGTGGCGTGCAGCACGGTCGGCGCGCACGCCACCAGCGCCAGGATCGGCACCCGGGCGACGGGCCGCGCGCCCAGCTCGGCCAGCGCGAACCACAGGAGGACCAGCGCACCGCCGAGCCACAGCGCCCCCATGAGTCGGATCCCGGTCACCGCGCTGTTCACGCCGGGCATCAGGTCGAGCAACCGACCACCGAGGCCGTCCACGGCGTAGAAGCCGGGCGGGTGGGAATAGGCGGTGTTGTACCCCCGCTCCTGGAAGTCCTCGGGATGCAACACGGGGGCCGTGCACGACGGCGGCGAAAAGTCGGCATCGACGCGTCGACACGCCTCCTCCCGCATCGCCTGTTCGCCGACCTTGTCGCCGTAGCGGACCGGTTCGCCGTGGCTGACCTTCAGCGCGTAGTCGATGTGCTGCAGCTCGTCGATGGGCGACAACGGGCGGTAGGCCCGCACGTGCAGGCCCACGAGCAGGATCGCCACGATCACCAGGGCGAGCGGCGCCAGCAGGCCTGTGCCGCGCCGGCGTTGCGGCCGGCGGCCCGGCGCCTCGTCGGGCGGCGTGGCGACCGACGACTGCGGAGTCGGCCTCGCGTCGAGGTCGCCGGGTCGTTCGTCGGCCTCGTAGCGTGAGGACGGCTCGATGGTGGTCATCCGTTGTCGCTTCCCAGCCCCGACGTCGTTGTCGGTGAGTTGATGTTCGTCGGGACCCGCCGTTCCGTCACCCGGAGCGTCACCGCCCGAAGATTACCGACCACGCGGGCCGGCCCGAGCATGGCAGCTCCCACCGGTGGAGGCCGGTCGCAGGTAAGTCGGTCCAGAGCCGCCGCGGGCACACAGTATGTTGGCCGCGGTGCCGAGCGAGTCGCTGCAGTTGGAGATAATCGACCGGTCCGCCGAGCAGATCACGGCCCGGCTGTCGGGAGACCTCGACATCGTCTCGTCGGAGGAGGCGAAGCGGGAGCTGTCCCAGCTCGTCGACGACGGGTTTGCCCTGCTGATCGTCGACCTGGCCGACGTCGGGTTCGTGGACTCCAGCGGGCTCGGCGTCCTCGTGGCCATCCACCGCCACGCCGAGGCCAAGGGCGCCCGGTTGGTCGTGCGATCGGTCCAGCCGCAGGTCCAGCGCCTGTTCGAGATCACGCGCCTGGGCGACCTGCTCACCGTCGACCGCTGACGGTCACGGATCGACGATCGCCCGCAGGTCGACGAGGCAGCGTCGCATCAGCCGGGACACGTGCATCTGGCTGATGCCGAGGCGGTCGGCGATCTCGCTCTGGGTCAGCTCGTCGTAGAACCGCAGGCGGAGGATCTCGGCCTCCCGCTCGGGCAGCGTGTCGAGCAACTGGTCGACGAGGACCCGCGACTCGACCCGCCCACTCCCGGCCTCGCCGCCGACCAGCCGGTCGGCCAGCGAGCCGGAGTCGTCGTCGCCGGCGCGGCGGGCGTCGAGGCTGGTGGCCCGGTAGGCGGCACCGGCCTCGATCGCGTCGAGCACGTCGTCGGTGGGGATGTCGAGCTCGACCGCGAGCTCGGCGACCGTCGGCGGCCGGCCCAGCCGCGTCGACAGCGCGGAACGGGCGCGACGCAGGTCGAGGTGGCGCTCCTGGGCGCTGCGGGGCGGGCGGACCGCCCAGGTGCGGTCCCGGAAGTAGCGCTTGATCTCGCCGTTCACCGTGCGGCTGGCGAACGACGAGAACGGGATGCCCCGGGCGGGGTCGTAGCGCTCGACCGCCTTCAGCATCCCGAGCATGGCGATCTGGACGAGGTCGTCGAGGTCGACACCCCGGCCCCGGTAGTCGTTCGCGATCGACGCGGCCAGGCCCCGGTGGGCCTCGACGAGCTGGTTGCGCAGCGCCCGCTCCTCGGAGGCGCGGTACGCCGCGAACAGCCGGTCCAGCTCCGCGCCCTCCCGGCTCCGACCGACGCTCATGCCCTCACTCGGGACCGCTTGACGAGGTGGAACCGGCGCCCGGCCTCGCCGGCGTCGAAGCTGTGGTCGTCGACCACGACGCGCAGGATCTCCAGCGCCAGGTCGTCGACGGCGGCCGTGTCCGGCCGGCCCGGCACCGCGGGCCGCGCACCGTCGACCGTGACCTGCCCCGGGTCGCGGTGGAACCGCACGACGATCGACTCGCCCGCATCGTCCAGCCCCTCGACCAGCAGCGCGACCAGCTCGCTGACCGCGATGCGCAGGTCTTCCGTGTCGTCGATGCTGAGCCCGGCGTCCGCCGCGACGCCGGCCGCGAGGATGCGGGCGAGTCGGACCGAGGACCTTTCGGCGGGTGCGGTCAGCTGCACGGATGGTCGGGTGTCCATGGACATCAGCCCTCGACACTATGGGGCGGGGGTGCCGCGGCCGCCGGTCCGCATCCCCCGGGAGTTTGTGGCGTGCCCCGGGAGGGTACGGCGATCGTCGATGGATGTGCGAACGAGCACGCGGTTTCGGCGCGAGCGCGCGGCTGTGCCCTCAGCGCGGGCGTTCGTACGCCAGGCCCTGCGCGCGTTCCAGGCCACGCCCGACACCCTCGACCCGCTCGTGCTGGCGGTCGCCGAGGCGTGCAACAACGCCATCCTCCACGCCGCCGGCGACGTCTTCGGCGTCACCCTCGTCGTCGCGGGCTCGCGCTGCACGGTCACGGTGTCCGACACCGGTGCCGGGTTCGTGCCGCCGCACCAGCCGCGGATGCCGGCCCCCGACGCGATCGGCCACCGGGGCCTCGCGCTCATGCAGGCGCTCGTCGACCGGGTCGAGGTGTCGAGCAACACCACCGGGACGACGGTGGTGCTACACCAGACGCTCGCCTGCGGTCAGCCCGGGGTGGGCGCGGTCGCGGCCGGCAACCAACCGGGGCGCGTCGTCTCGTAGTCGGCGATGGCGTCGGCGTCGCGCAGCGTGATGCCGATGTCGTCGAGGCCCTCCAGGAACCGCTCGCGGGTGGCGTCGTCGAGCGGGAAGTCGCACTCGAGGCCCGCCGCCGGCGCGGCCAGCGTGCGCCGCTCGACGTCGATCGTGATCTCCAGCGCCGGGTCGGCCTCGACCGCCCGGAGCAGCGCCTCGCCGACCTCGGCCGGCACCAGCACGGGGACCAGCCCGTTCTTGGTGGCGTTGTTGCGGAAGATGTCGCCGAACCGCGGGCTGACGACCGCGGCGAAGCCGTAGTCCATGATCGCCCACACCGCGTGCTCGCGGGACGACCCGGTGCCGAAGTTGGACCCGGCCACGAGGATGCGGGCGCCGGCGTAGGCCTCGTCGTTGAGGACGAAGTTGCGGTCGTCCCGCCAGGTCGAGAACAGCCCCCGGCCGAAGCCGGTGCGCTCGACCCGCTTGAGCCACTCGGCGGGGATGATCTGGTCGGTGTCGACGTCGGAGCGGTCGAGCGGGACGGCGGTCCCCTGGACGATGCGGACGGGGTTCATCGTGGGCTCCGGGTCAATCGAGGTCGGCCGGCGTGGCGAACGTGCCGGCGATGGCGGTGGCGGCGGCGACCGCCGGGGACACGAGGTGGGTGCGCCCGCCCCGGCCCTGGCGGCCCTCGAAGTTGCGGTTGCTGGTCGAGGCGCTGCGCTCGCCGGGGGCGAGCTTGTCGGGGTTCATGGCGAGGCACATCGAGCAGCCGGGCTCGCGCCAGTCGAAGCCGGCGGCGGTGAGCACGACGTCGAGGCCCTCGGCCTCGGCCTGGGCCTTGACCGTGTGGCTGCCGGGCACGACCAGCGTGCGGACGCCGGGGGCGACCTTGTGCCCGTCGGCGACGGCGGCGACCGCCCGGAGGTCCTCGATGCGGCCGTTGGTGCACGAACCGATGAACACGGTGTCGACGGCCACGTCCCGCATCGGCGTGCCGGCGCTGAGGCCCATGTAGTCGAGGGCCCGGCGGGCGGCGTCGCGCTCGGAGGGGTCGGCGAAGCTCTCGGGGTCGGGCACGGCGCCGCTGATCGGGGTGACCTGGCCGGGGTTGGTGCCCCACGACACGTGCGGGACGATGGCGGCGGCGTCGAGGGCGACCTCCTTGTCGAAGGCGGCCCCCTCGTCGGTGGCGAGGCTGCGCCAGTCGTCGAGCGCCCGCTCCCAGTCGGCGCCGGCGGGGGCGTGGCGGCGGCCCTCGAGGTAGGCGAACGTGACGTCGTCGGGCGCGACCATCCCGGCCTTGGCGCCGGCCTCGATCGACATGTTGCACACGGTCATCCGGCCCTCCATCGACAGGGACCGGATGGTCGAGCCCCGGTACTCGATGATCGAGCCGATGCCGCCGCCGGTGCCGATGCGGCCGATGATGGCGAGGATCACGTCCTTGGCGGTGGCGCCGGGCGGCAGGTCGCCCTCGACCGTGACCGCCATCGTGCCCTGCCGCTGCTGGGGCAGGGTCTGGGTGGCGAGGACGTGCTCGACCTCGCTGGTGCCGATCCCGAAGGCGAGGGCGCCGAACGCCCCGTGGGTGGAGGTGTGGCTGTCGCCGCACACGATCGTCATGCCCGGCTGGGTGAGGCCCTGCTCGGGCCCGATGATGTGGACGATGCCCTGGAACGGGTCGCCGATGCCGTAGCAGGCGATGCCGAACTCGGCGCAGTTGGCCCGCAGCACGTCCATCTGCCGGGCCGAGATGGGGTCGGAGATCGGTTGGTCGAGCCCGGCGGTGGGGACGTTGTGGTCCATGGTGGCCACGGTGAGGTCGGGCCGGCGGACGCTGCGGCCGGCGAGGCGCAGCCCGTCGAACGCCTGGGGCGAGGTGACCTCGTGCACCAGGTGGAGGTCGATGTACAGCAGGTCGGGCTGGCCGTCCGCGGTGGCGCGGACGACGTGGCGGTCCCAGACCTTCTGGCTGAGCGTGCGGGGTGTGGTGGCCATGGCGTTCACCTGAGGTGGTAGTTGTCTCACTGTATGGGATATGCTTCCCACGTGATGGACAGCGTAAGCGGTGTCGGCGTGTTGGACAAGGCGATGGCGGTGCTGGCGGCTCTGGAGGCCGGGCCGAAGCCACTGGCCGGGGTGGTGGCGGACACCGGGCTCAGCCGGGCCACGGCCCACCGGCTGGCGGTGGCGCTGGAGGCGCACGGCCTGGTGCGGCGGGACACCGAGGGCCGGTTCTGCCTCGGGCTGCGGCTGATCGGCCTGGGCCATGCCGCGGCGGAGGCGGTCCCGGGCTGGCTCCACGCCCGGCCCGCGCTGGAGTGGCTCCGGGCCGAGACGGGCGAGTCGGTCCAGCTGTTCGTGCGCGACGGCGAGGAGCGGGTGTGCGTCGAGTCGCTGGAGGCGCCGCACGAGCTGCGCACGATCGTCCCGGTGGGCGCCCGCCTGCCCCTCGACCGGGGCTCGGGCGGCCGGGTGCTGCGCGGCCCCGCCGCGGGGGCGGAGGGATGGGAGGGATGGGTCGAGAGCGTGGCCGAGCGCCAGCCGGGCGTCGCCTCGGTCAGCGCCCCGGTGCTGGACCCGTCTGGCCGGGTCGTGGCGGCGGTGAGCGTGAGCGGCCCGATCGACCGGATCACCCGGAGCCCGGGCGAGCGGTACGGCGCGGCGGTGGTCGCGGCCGCGAAGCGGATCTCGCCCTAGGGAGCCGAGAACGCGTTCTACGCGGAACCGGTCGCTATAGCGACCAGTTCCGCGTACAAAAGCGCTCGCCGGGACGATGTACCTGCTAGTTGACCTGGCGCTCGCGGCCCTCCCAGTACGGGGCCCGGAGCTTGAACTTCTGGAGCTTGCCCGTGGCCGTGCGGGGCAGGACGTCCCGGATCTCGACACTCGTCGGGCACTTGTAGTGGGCCAGGTGGCTGCGGCAGTGGTCGATCAGCTCGCGCTCGGTCGCCGACGCCCCCGGGGCGAGCACGACAAGGGCCTTCACCGTCTCGCCCCAGCGTTCGTCCGGGACGCCGATCACGGCCACCTCGGCGATCGCCGGGTGCGAGAACAGGGCGTCCTCCACCTCGATCGACGACACGTTCTCGCCGCCCGAGATGATCACGTCCTTCTTGCGGTCGGAGATCGTGAGGTAGCCGTCCTCGTAGGTCCCCCCGTCGCCCGTGTGGAACCAGTCGCCCTCCAGCGCGTCGGCCGACGCCTCCGGCTGGTCCCAGTAGCCCTCCAGCACCACGTTCGAGCGGGCCAGGACCTCGCCTCCCTCGCTCGTCGCGATCGTCGTGCCCAGGGTCGCGGCGCCCGCCCGGCCCAGCCGCACCGCCCGCTCGCCCGGGCTGAGGTCGTCCCACTCCGCGCGGCGGCGGTTCATCGTGAGCAGGGGCGACGTCTCGGTGAGGCCGTAGATCTGGATGAACTCCCAGCCCAGCTCGGTCTCCATCCGCTCGATCGTGCGCGTCGGGGGCGGTGCGCCGGCCACCACCATCCGCACCCGGTCCCGGCCGGGGATCGGGCCGTCCCAGCCCTCGGCCGCGTCCAGGATCGCCGCCACCACCGCCGGGGCGCCGCACAGCAGCGTGACGCCCTGGGCCTCGACCCGGCGCAGGATCTCGGTGCCGTCGACCTTGCGGAGGACGACCTGGCGGGCGCCCATGCCCGTGAGCGCGAACGGCATGCCCCAGCCGTTGCAGTGGAACATCGGCAGCGTGTGCAGGTACACGTCCCGGTCGTTGACGCCCGTCTGCCAGCCGAACACCCCCGCGTTGAGCCACAGGTTGCGGTGGGTGAGCTGCACGCCCTTGGGGCGGGCCGTCGTGCCGCTCGTGTAGTTGATCGTCGCCGTGGCGTCCTCGTCGGGCTCGGCCCAGGGCTCGGGGTCGGCCGGCCCCTCCGGCCACAGGACCGCGTCGGTCTCGGCGCCCAGCACGAAGCGGTGCTTGGCGTCGATGCCGGCCAGTG
The DNA here is from genome assembly GCA_963830865.1 of uncultured Acidimicrobiales bacterium. GTDB lineage: Bacteria > Actinomycetota > Acidimicrobiia > Acidimicrobiales > VFJN01 > ZC4RG19. Next base: position 977,531 of record CAWHNU010000011.1, read on the forward strand.
ACTCGTCCAGCTCGGGGTCGACCAGCAGCACCGACGCGCCCGAGTGCTCGACGATGTAACGGACCTCGTCGGCCGACAGCCGGAAGTTGATCGGCACCAGCACCCGGCCCCACGCCGCCACGCCGAAGAACGACACCAGCAGCCGGGCCGCGTTGTGGGACACGACCGCCACCCGCTCGCCCCGGGCGATGCCGAGGCCGTCGAGCGCCGCCGCCTGGGCCCGGGCCAGGTGGGCCACCCGCCCGTACGTCAGCTCGCCCCACGGCGAGGCCGGCTGCTCCGGCTCGTCGACCAGGCCGATGCGGTCGGGGTACACCAGCTCCGCCCGCTGGAGATGGTCGGCGATCATCAGGGGAACCCGCATGCCTTTCAGGTTCCCACAATCGCGGCGGCTCAGCTCCAGAGCGTGACGTAGACCGGGGGCCGGAACCGGGCGACCGGGACGCTGGCGTCGGCCCGGTACATCGCGTGCATCGCGTCCGGCGTGTCGATGAACCGTCGCAGCCGGGTGGCGGCCGGTGCCCGGCGGTCGATCGGCAGCGTGTTGGCGTACCAGAGCAGATCGAGCGGCGTGCCCTCGACCGGCAGGACCACGAGGTGGCCCCGGTCGACGTCGTCGGCCACCAGGTGGGCGATCGCCGGGGCGACCCCCTCGCCGGCGGCGGCCGCCGCCCACGCCGCGTCCAGGCTCGGGAACACCCGCACCCGCGCTGTCCGGCACCCGCAGCCGGTGCAGCATCAGGCCGACCTCGCTGGCGGCGTCGGCCCCGCTGGCGTCGACCAGCCAGTCGTGGTGGGCCAGGGACGACGACCCGACCCGGTGCGACCCCGCCAGCGGGTGCCCGCTGCCGGCGACCACCACCAGTCGGTAGCGCAGCATCGGCTGGGCTTCGACGTCGGGGAGCTTGGGCCCGAGGCCGACGTCCGCCAGCCGCTCCAGCAGCAGGGCCGGCATCTCCGTGGCGGTCGTGACCCCGAGCGTCGCCTCTACCGGGCCGTGGTGGGTGGTGAACGAGGTGAGCAGCGGCCGGGCCACGTGCTCGGCCACCGTCGACGTGGCCACGACCCGTAGCAGGTCGGGGGCGCCCTGGGCGCGGCGGATGGCGTCGGTGGCGTCCGCCGCCAGGTTGACCATCTGCGATGCGATCGGCATCAGGCGCTGGCCGCCGGCCGTCAGCTCCATGCCGGCCACCGTGCGGGCCACCAGGGGGTCGCCGAGGTGCTGGCGCAACGCAGCCAGGGCGCCGGACACCGCCGGCTCACTCACCCCGAGGACCTTGGCCGCCGCCTTGACCGAGCCCAGCCGGGCGACGAGCACGAACGCCTCGAGCTGGGTCAGGGTCACCGAGCGGCCCGGTGGGGTGCGGTTCACACACCGACCGTACCGCCCGATAACCAATCGCTTAGGGCGCGTGCTGGACGCAGACCGTCGCCGGGCGCACACTCCCCGAGCAGACCACGTGGGAGGGGGTACGGACCGTGCAGACACCCGCGCCGTTCGAGTACGAGAGGGCGGGCAGCGTCGACGACGCCCTGGCCCTGCTCGAGCGCCACGGACCCGAGGCCCGGCTCGTCGCCGGCGGGCACAGCCTGCTGCCGATGATGAAGCTGCGCCTCGCCCGGCCCGAGGTGCTCATCGACATCAACGACCTGGCCGACCTGTCGTACATCCGGCTGGACGGCAGCGAGATCGCGATCGGGGCCATGACCCGCCACGCCGAGCTGCTCGACTCGGCGCTCCTGGCCGAGCACTACGCCATCTTCGCCGACGCCGAGCGGGTGATCGCCGACCCGATCGTGCGCAACCGGGGCACGATCGGCGGGTCGTTCTGCCAGGCCGACCCGTCCGAGGACCTGGCCGCGGTCGGCTCCGCGCTGGGGGCCACACTGGTCGTCCGGTCCGCGGACGGCACCCGCACGGTGCCGGCCCGCGAGTTCCACGCCGGCCCCTACGAGACCGTCGTCGGCGCCGGCCGAGATCCTGGTCGAGATCCGGGTGCCGGTCCGTCCCGGGTCCGGCAGCGCCTATGCCAAGGTCGAGCGGCGTGCCGGCGACTGGGCGATCGCCGCCGCCGGCGCGTTCGTGACCCTCGACGGCGACACGGTCAGCGACGTGGGCGTCGGCCTGACCGCGGTGGGCGCCGAGCACTTCTGCTCGCCGGGCGCCGAGGCGGCGCTGCGGGGCAAGCCCGCCAGCGACGAGAACCTGGCCGCGGCGGGGGCGGCGGCGTCGCCAGGACGCCAACCCGTCGACCGACCAGCGGGGACCCGAGGACTACAAGCGTCACCTGGCCGGCGAGCTGACGCAGCGTGCGCTGCGCGGCGCGGTCGCCCGGGCCCGAGGGGAAGGAGCCTGACATGCAGGTGACCATCACAATCAACGGCGACGAGGTCACCCGGGACGTCGAGCCCCGGCTGCTGCTCGTCCACTTCGTGCGCGACCACCTGGGCCTCACCGGCACCCACTGGGGCTGCGACACGTCCAACTGCGGCGCCTGCGTCCTGTGGATGGACGGCGAGCCGGTCAAGAGCTGCACGGTGCTGGCGGCCATGGCCAGCGGCCGGTCGGTCCGCACGGTCGAGGACCTCGACCGCAGCGGCGAGCTCGACCCGATCCAGCAGGGCTTCATGCAGTGCCACGGCCTGCAGTGCGGGTTCTGCACCCCGGGGATGCTGATGACGACGCGGTGGCTGCTCGACCGCAACCCCGACCCGTCCGAGGCCGAGATCCGCGAGACGATCTCCGGCCAGTTCTGCCGGTGCACCGGCTACGAGAACATCGTGCGCTCTGTCCGCTGGGCCGCCGAGCACGAGGCGGCGGATGCCGGTGACGACGCCGGCGCGAGCGAGGAGGTCCCGGCATGACCGCGACGGATACGCCCCCCGAGGTGCCGCTCAGCGAGGCGGGCAACCCCATCGGCTTCGGCCGCATGCTGCGCAAGGAGGACGCCCGGTTCCTGCGGGGCAAGGGCAACTACCTCGACGACGTCCAGCTCCCCGGGATGCTGTACGGCGCCATCCTCCGCAGCCCCTACGCGGACGCCCGGATCAACTCGATCGACACCTCCGCGGCCGAGGCCCATCCCAAGGTCCACGCGGTCATCACCGGCGCGATCCTGGAGACCCTCGGCCTGGCCTGGATGCCGACCCTGTCGGCCGACGTCGAGGCCGTGCTCGCCACCGACAAGGTGCGGTTCCAGGGGCAGGAGGTGGCGTTCGTCATCGCGGAGGACCGCTACTCGGCCCGCGACGCGCTGGAGCTGATCGACGTCGACTACGAGCCGCTCGACCCGGTCATGGACGCCCGCAAGGCGCTCGACCCGGACGCCCCGGTCATCCGGGACGACCTGGAGGGCCGGACCGACAACCACATCTTCGACTGGGAGGCCGGCGACAAGGCCCGCTGCGACGAGATCTTCGCCAACGCCGACGTCGTCGTCGCCCAGGACATCCTCTACCCGCGCTCGCACCCCGCCCCGCTGGAGACGTGCGGCTCCATCGCCTCGCTCGACAAGGTGACCGGCAAGCTCACGTGCTGGATCACCAGCCAGGCGCCCCACGCCCACCGCACGGTCTACGCCCTGGTGGCGGGCCTGCCCGAGCACAAGATCCAGGTGATCTCGCCGGACATCGGCGGCGGGTTCGGCAACAAGGTGCCGGTGTATCCCGGCTACGTGCTGGTGGTCGTCGGCACGATCGTGACCGGCAAGCCGGTCAAATGGGTCGAGGACCGGTCCGAGAACCTGATGTCGACCGGGTTCGCCCGGGACTACCACATGCGGGGCGAGGTCGCCGCCACCCGCGACGGCAAGATCCTCGGCCTGCGGGTGGACGTGATCGCCGATCACGGGGCCTTCAACGCCACCGCCCAGCCCACCAAGTACCCGGCCGGGTTCTTCCACATCTTCACCGGCAGCTACGACATCGAGGCCGCACACTGCAAGGTGACCGGCGTGTACACCAACAAGGCGCCGGGCGGCGTGGCCTACGCCTGCTCGTTCCGCATCACCGAGGCCGTCTACCTGGTCGAGCGGATCGTCGACGTGCTGGCCGACGAGCTCGGCATGGACCCGGCCGCGCTCCGCATGCAGAACCTGCTGCAGCCGGAGCAGTTCCCCTACACATCCAAGACCGGGTGGGAGTACGACTCCGGCGACTACCCCCGCGCCCTGCAGCTGGCCCTCGACCTGGCCGGCTACGACGACCTGCGGGCCGAGCAGGCCGCCAAGCGCGAGCGGGGCGAGCTGATGGGGATCGGGCTCAGCTTCTTCACCGAGGGCGTCGGCGCCGGCCCGCGCAAGCACATGGACATCCTCGGCCTCGGCATGGCCGACGGCTGCGAGCTGCGGATCCACCCGACCGGCAAGGCGGTGGTGCGGCTGTCGGTGCAGACCCAGGGCCAGGGGCACGAGACGACGTTCGCCCAGATCGTGTCCAGCCAGCTCGGCATCCCGCCCGAGGACGTCGAGGTCGTCCACGGCGACACCGACCAGACGCCGTTCGGCCTCGGCACCTACGCGTCCCGCTCGACACCGGTGTCGGGCGCGGCGGCCGCGGTCGTGGCCCAGCGTGTGCGGGACAAGGCGCGGATCGTGGCCGCGGCCGCCCTGGAGTGCGCCCCCGAGGACCTGGAGTGGGAGCACGGCCGCTGGTTCGTGAAGGGCGACCCGTCGCAGGGCAAGACGATCCAGGAGATCGCGCTCCTGGCCCACAGCAGCCTGGAGCTGCCCGAGGGGGTCGAGGGCCACCTCGACGCCAGCGCGGTCTACAACCCGCCCAACCTCACCTACCCGTTCGGCGCGTACATCGCGGTGGTCGACGTGGACGCGGGGACGGGCGAGGTGAAGGTCCGGCGGTTCGTGGCCGTCGACGACTGCGGGCCCCGGATCAACCCGATGATCGTGGAGGGCCAGATCCACGGGGGACTGGCCGACGGGGTCGGCATGGCGCTCATGCAGGCGATCGCGTTCGACGAGGACGGCAACTGCCTCGGCGGGTCCTTCATGGACTACCTGCTGCCCACCGCGCTGGAATGCCCGTCGTGGGAGACAGGCGAAACGATCACGCCGTCGCCCCACCACCCGCTCGGGACCAAGGGCATCGGCGAGTCGGCCACGGTGGGCTCGCCCGCCGCGGTGGTCAACGCGGTGATCGACGCGCTGAAGCCGTTCGGCGTGCGCCACGCCGACATGCCGCTGACGCCGGCCCAGGTGTGGCGGGCGACGCAGGGGACGCCGTTCCGGACGGACATGGCCATCCAGTGATCGGCACGTGGGCCGCGTGAACCCGGAGGTCGAGGCCCGGGCGGCGGAGCTGCGGCATGGCCGCGTGCCGTTCGTCCGGGCCCGGGTCGTCCGGGCCGAGCGGCCCACGTCCGCCAAGCCCGGCGACGAGGCGGTCGTGCTGCCCGACGGCACGATCGAGGGCTTCGTCGGCGGCGCGTGCGCCGAGGCGACCGTCCGGGCCCAGTGTCTGTCGCTGCTCGACACCGGCGAGACGCTGCTGCTGCGCATCGAGCCCGAGGGCGGGGAGCGGTCCGCCGAGGCCGCGGGTCCGGGGTCGCTCACGGTCGTGAACCCGTGCCTGTCGGGCGGGACGCTCGACATCTTCCTGGAGCCGGTCGTCCCCGCCCCGGCGCTGGCCGTGGTCGGGCAGTCGCCGATCGCCCGGGCGCTGGCCGACCTGGCGCCCCGGGTCGGCATGACCGTGGTCGACGCCGGCGACGACCCGACCGCCCTGGTCGTCGCCTCGCACGGCCGGGACGAGGAGGCGGCGCTGGAGGCCGCGGTGCGGGCGGGCGTGCCCTACGTCGGACTGGTCGCCAGCCCCAAGCGCGGGAGTGCGGTGGTGGCCGGCCTCGACCTCACCGACCCGCAGCGGGCCGCGGTCCACACGCCGGCCGGGCTCGACATCGGCGCCCGGACGCCGGCCGAGGTGGCGCTGTCGATCCTGGCCGAGATCGTCGCGCTGCGACCCCGCCCGACCGCCCGCCCGGTCGGGACGGCGGCCGCGTCGCCGCCGGTCGTGGTCGCCGACCCCGTGTGCGGCATGCAGGTGGTGGCCGACGACGCGGCCCTCCACCTCGACCACGAGGGCGTCCGCCACTGGTTCTGCGGGTCCGGCTGCCTGCGGGCGTTCGCCGCCGACCCGGGGGCGTACGCGCCGGCATGACGAGCGACATCAGCGATGTCGACGACCTGATCCGGCGGCTAGACGAGGTCGACTACCTCACCGACCTCGGCCTCGGTACCGCACTGTTCTGCGCGGTGCGCCTGCCCCAGCCGCTCCTCGTCGAGGGCGAGGCGGGGGTGGGCAAGACCGAGGCGGCCAAGGCGCTGGCGCGCGTGCTCGACACGCCGCTCGTCCGGCTGCAGTGCTACGAGGGCATCGACGCGGCCGAGGCGCTGTACGAGTGGAACTATCCCCGCCAGCTGCTCGGCATCCGCCTGGCCGAGGCCGCGGGCCGGGAGCTGGCCGAGGACGACCTGTTCGGCCCCGACTACCTGGTCGAGCGGCCGCTGCTGGCGGCCATCCGCCACCCGGGGCCGCGGCCCGTCGTCCTGCTGGTGGACGAGGTCGACCGGGCCGACGACGAGTTCGAGGCGTTCCTCCTGGAGCTGCTGGCCGAGTCCACCGTCACGATCCCCGAGCTGGGGACGCTGCGGGCGACGGTCCCGCCGGTGGTCGTGCTCACGTCGAACCGGACCCGCGACCTGCACGACGCCCTCAAGCGCCGGGTCCTCTACCACTGGATCGACTACCCCGACCTCGAGCGGGCGGTGGCGGTGATCCGCCGGCGGGTGCCCGCGGCGTCGGTCACGATCGCCGAGCAGGTGGCGGCGGGGGTCCAGCGGCTGCGGTCGCTCGACGTCCAGAAGCCGCCCGGCCTGGCCGAGGCGATCAACTGGGTGGCCACGCTGGACCTGCTCGGGCTCGACCGCCTGGACGCGACCGCGGTCGAACGGACGCTGGGCAGCGTGCTGAAGTACCGCGAGGACCTCGACCTCGCCCGCACCCGGGGCGCCGCCTGGGTGGCCGGCGGCCGCTGAGCGAGCGGAGCGAGCGAGCCATGAGCGCGAGCCCGCCGGCCGACCCGCTCGAACGGGTCGACCTGGCCGCGGTGGCGGGCGCCTTCGGCGCGCTGCTGCACGCCGCGGGCGTGCCGGTGTCGCCGGAGCGGAGCGGCCGGTTCGCCGCGGCGGTCACGTTGGTCCGCCCGGCGACCCTCGACGAGCTGTACTGGGCCGGCCGGGTGACGCTGGTGGGGGGGAGCGCCGACCTCGACGCCTACGACCGGGTGTTCGGCCACGTCTTCGGCGGGCGGGCCGACGTGGCCGACTGGCGGGGGCAGGAGCCGCCGCCGCTCGCCCCGGTCCCGACCACCGCGCCCCGTCCGACCGCCGACGCCGGCCATCCGCACGCCGGGGCGGACTCCACGGCCACCAGCGACCCGACGCCGGCCCGGGCCGAGTCCCCGGACGACGAGGGCGACCTCGACAGGGTGCCGCCGGACGGGTCGGCGACCGACCTGCTGGCCGCGGCCAGCGCGGACGAGCGCCTGGGCACGACCGACTTCGCCACGCTCACCGAGGACGAGCTGGCCGCACTGCGCGACCTGATGGCCGCGCTGCCGCTGGCGACCCCGCCGCGGCCGAGCCGGCGGCAGGTGCGCCACCCGCGGGGCCGCCGGCTCGACCTGCGGGCGACCCTGCGCCGGGCGCGGGCGACCGGCGGCGACCCGGTGGTCCGGGTGTTCCGCCGCACGACGGAGCGCCCCCGCCACCTCGTGCTGATCGCGGACGTGTCGGGCTCGATGGCGCCGTATGCCCGGGCCTACCTCCACCTGCTGCACGGCGCGGTGCCGGGCGAGCCGGGCGGACGCGTTCGTGTTCGCCACCCGCCTCACCCGCCTGACCCGCTACCTGGCCACGTCGGACCCGGACCTGGCGGTCCACCGCGCCCTGGCGGCGGCCCCGGACTGGTCGGGCGGCACGAGGATCGGCGACGCGCTGGCGATGTTCCTCTCCGAGCACGGCCGCCGGGGCATGGCGCGGGGTGCGGTGGTGGTGATCGTGTCGGACGGCTGGGAGACCGGCGATCCGGAGGTCCTCGGCGAGCAGATGGCCCGCCTGTCCCGCCTGGCCCACCGGGTGGTGTGGGTCAACCCCCGCAAGGCGGCGCCGGGGTACCGCCCCCTGGTCGGCGGCATGGCCGCGGCCCTCCCGCACGTCGACGTGTTCCTGTCCGGCCACACGGCGGCGGCGCTGGGCGAGGTCCTGGCGGCGATCTCGGGAGCGCGGTCCAGCGGCTAGCGGCCATGGTTACCCGGCCACCCCGGGGGTCGGGCCGGCGGTCACCGAGCACGGCGCCCCTTCCGTCCCGGCCCACGTTTCTGGCAGCGCTCAGTGCCATAGCGGTACGTGATCGCTGCCAGAAACCCGTCGGAACGCCGTCGCGGCGAGTGACACGCTCGGATGTGAGACGGATGACACGCGGCGTGCGACTACCGCCGCTGCGCGCCGCCGCCTAGCCTGCGGCGATGGAGCTTCTCGGGAGCGTGAGGCCCCGGCTGCGCGGGCGGCTTCACCAACTGGCTTTCTTCGCGTCGATACCGGCCGGTATCGCCTTGGTCGCGCTCGCGCAGGGGGTCGAGGCCCGGGTCGGCGCGGCCATCTTCGCCGTCAGCCTGAGCGGGCTCTACGGGGTCAGCGCCGCCTACCACCGGGGTCGGTGGTCCGACCGGGTGCGCATGACGATGCGCCGGCTCGACCACTCGATGATCTTCGTGCTGATCGCCGGGTCGTACACGCCGATCTCGCTCGTCGCCCTGCGCCCGGCCTGGGGCGTCACGCTGCTCGGCCCTGGCGTGGACCGGGGCCGCCATGGGCGTGCTGATCACGGTGCTGCGGCTGGAGCACTGGCCCAAGGTCGGCTTCGTGATGTACATCGTGCTCGGGTGGCTCGCCGTGATCGCGGCGCCGCAGCTGATCCACGCGCTGTCGGGCGTCGAGCTGGCGCTGCTGGTGGCCGGCGGCGTGCTGTACACGGTCGGGGCCTTCGTGCTCGCCGGCAAGCGGCCCGACCCCCATCCGGCGATCTTCGGGTACCACGAGGTCTGGCACACCTTCGTCGTCAGCGCCGGGGCGTCGCACTTCGCCCTGATCCTGTTGCTGGTGCGCTGACCCCGGGTTCCCTGGGTTCCCTAGCCCCCGACCGCGCCGTTGGTATCGGCCGACATCCCGCCCAGCACGCCCCGCAGGGCCTGGGCCGCGCCCGAGGAGGCCGGCGCTCTCGAAGGGCACGACGATCTTGGCGTTGTCGCTCTCGGCGAACTTGGCGAGCGCGTCGAGCTGGAGGATCGCCACCAGCGTCGGGTCGGGCTCGCCCTTCTTGATGGCGGCGTAGACCGTGGTGATCGCCTCGGACCGGCCCTCGGCCTCGAGGATGGCGGCCTGGCGGGCGCCCTCGGCCATCAAGATGGCCGCCTCGCGCTCCCCCTGGGCCCGGCGGACCGACGCCTGGGCCTCGCCCTCGGCGACGTTGATCGCCGAGCGCTGCTGGCCCTCGGACTGGAGGATCTTGGCTCGCTTCTCCTGGTCGGCCTGCTTCTCGAGCGCCAGCGCCTCCAGGATCTTCGCCGGCGGCTGGATGGCGATGATCTCGATGCGGTTGATCCTGATGCCCCACTTGTCGGTGACGGCCTCCATCTGCTGCTGCACGTCGGTGTTGATCCGCTCGCGCTCGGACAGCGCCTGGTCGAGCGTCATCGTGCCGATCACCGACCGCAGCGCGGTGCGGGCGAGGGCGTCGATGGCGACGTCGAAGTTGGCGATCGAGAACAGCGCCTGCTTGGCGTCGACGACCTGGGTGAAGATGGTGGCGTTGACGTTGACCACCACGTTGTCCTTGGTGATCACGTCCTGGCGGTCACCCGGCCGGGGGATCTCCCGCATGTCGACCCGCTGCAGCGAGTCGATGAACGGGCCGATGATGACGAGCCCGGGCTCGTGCGTCCGGCGGTACTCGCCCAGCCGCTTGACCACGCCGACCTCGCCCTGCTGGACGATGTTGACCATCTTGCGCAGGGCGAGCAGGACCACGAAGACGACCAGGCCGGCGACGACCAGGCCGGCGATTGAGAAATTGCTCATGGGTGCTCCGGTTCCGTTTCTCCGTTGTTGCCCGAGGGCAACGGCGGCGGCAGGTGGCCGTCGACCGGCCACACGATCAAGGTCGTGCCCTGCACGGCCGTGACCAGCACGGCCGTCCCGGCTGCGATCGGGTGGTCGCCGCCGCTGACCGCGAGCCAGCGCTCGCCGGCGAGGCGCACGTGGCCGGGCCGGTCGGAGTCGCCGACCTCGTCGAGCGTCAGCACCTCCTGGCCGACGAGGCCGCCGTGGACCCCGGGCAGGCGGTGGGCGCCACCCTCGTGGCGGTGGACGAACGCGCTGACCTTGCCCCGCAGGCCGACGATCCCGGCCCCGGCGACCACCACGGCCGCGCCGGTCTGCAGCGCGATCGCCTCCGGCGCGATCACGGCGACGGCGGCGGCGGCGAACGCGCCCGCTGCGACGAACAGCGCGTAGAACGCCATGTGATGGAGTTCCAGGGCGATCAATGCAACGCCTAGGGCGATCCATGCAACTGCCAACCCAACCCCACTTTCGGGATCGAGTGTACGACCGCCTCGGCCGAGCCGCGCGTCGGGGAAAGGTGCCGTTTTCGTGACAGTCCGGCAGGTCAGCCGCCCCGACATGCTCGATCGAGCCGACGACCTCGATGTGCTCCGGTACGGCCTGACGGTCGACCTGACCCGCTCGGCGACGTCCGCCATCGTCACGAGCCGGGTCGAGTTCGGCTGGCGAGGGCGCGAGCCCGCCACCTTCGCCGACCTCGATGCCACCACGCTGGCGTCCGCTGAGCTGAACGGCCGCCCGCTGCCGCCCGACGCGTACTCGCCCGGCGTGCTCCACCTGGCGCCGCTCGAACCGACGAACGTCCTCACCGTCGAGGCGTGGGTGGACCTGTCCGACGACGGCTACGGCATCTGCGGCGTCGACGACCCGGCCGACGGGCGCCGCTACGTCTACACGCGGGGCACTCCAATGCTCGCGCCGCGGATCATGTGCTGCTTCCAGTACGCACAGCGGGCGCCGATCGATGTCAGCGTCGTGACCCCGGCGGGGTGGACGTGCGTGGCGCACACGCCGGCGGTCGAGTCGCCGCCCGCAGGCGCGGCCGGGACATGGCGGTTCGCGACGACGCCCCCCATGTCCCCGGAGCACGTCGCCATCGCCGCCGGCCCGCTGCTCACCTACGCCCCGGCCGGGACGGGCCGTCGCAGCGTCGAGGCCGACCTCGCCCGCTCTCGCGCCGGCCGGCTCGCGGCGGACTGCGTGGCGATGCAGTCCGAACTGCTCGGGATTCCCTATCCGTACGAGCGACTCGACCTGGTCTTCGTCCCCGGCTACTCGGCCCTGGGGACGTCGACGCCTGGAGTCCTCATGTTGGACGAGAGCGTCCTGCACCGGAGCCTCGACCCGGACGGACGCCGGTTCGTCGTCTGGGCGCTGGCCCACGAGGTCGCCCACGTCTGGTTCGGGAGCCTGGTGGTCGATCGCCGCTGGGAGGCGACCTGGCTGACCGAGGGGCTGGCGACCTACCTCTGCTACGTGACGATGGATGCGCTGATGCCCGAGGTCCATCCCTGGGCTCTGTTCCATCTCCTGGAGGAGGCCGAGGCGCACGAGGTGGACGTCGAGGGAGTCCACGCCGTCGCCCCGCCGCCCCTCGCGGATCCGGTGCCGCCGATCGTCTACGCCAAGCCCGCGGCGCTCGTGCGCCAGCTCGCGACGACGATCGGTGACGGCGCCGTGTTCCGGGGCCTGGCGGCGTACCTGCGGGACCACGCCTTCGGCGAGGCGACGACCGGAGACCTCGTGGCGGCCTGGTCGACGGCATCTGGCCGCGATCTCACCGGTTGGGCCCGCGACTGGCTGAGGCGGCCCGGGATCGACACCCTGGAGCTGCGCCTGCGGTCGCGGGCCGGGTGCGTGGTCGAGAGCGCCGTGACGCGGCATCCGGCTCGTCCGGGGGATCCGCCCCGGTCGCAGACCATCACGGTCGCCGCCTACGACGCGACCGGCGAGCGGCTCGTCGCCCGGCGACCGATCCAGATCGACCAGTGCAGCGACAGCACGCCCGCGCCCGCCCTCGTCGGCGGTCGGCCGCCGGACCTCGTGCTGCTCAACTCGCCGGCGACCGCGTACGTGAAGGTGCGTCTCGACGACCGATCAAGAGCCACGATCGCGACGCACATGCACCACCTCGACGCGCACGCACGTGCGACCTGCTGGGTCGCCGCGTGGGAGATGGTCGCCGACGGGGCGATGCCGAAGAACGAGTTCGCCCTGTGGGTCGAGCGCTACGCCGAGCGCGAGCCCGACGCAGCCGTGCGCGACGTATTGCGCGCAAAGCTCGACTGACTGTGAGGATTGGGGCCCGTCGCACCCCGGCCCCGCGGTTCTGACAGCGCTCGGTGCCATAGCGGTACGAGATCGCTGTCAGAAACCCGATTCGTGTCAGTCGACGGCGACGACCTCGACCCGCAGCTCGGCCCCCGTCGGCGCGATGAAGCTCACGGCGTCGCCGGGGCCCGACCCGAGCAGGGCCACGCCCAGCGGGGACGACGGGCTGATGACCTCGAGGTCGTCGTGGCGCTCCTCGATCGAGCCGATCAGGTAGCGCTCGACGTCGTCGTCGCCCTCGTAGCGGATGGACACGACCGAGCCGTGCGACACCTGCTCGCTGCCGTCGGACTCGACGATCTCGGCGTTCTCCAGCATGTACGCGAGCTGGCGGATGCGGCCCTCCATCTTGCCCTGCTCTTCCTTGGCCGCGTGGTAGTCGCCGTTCTCGGACAGGTCGCCCAGCTCACGGGCGGCCTCGATCTTCCGGGCGATCTCGACCCGGCCGCGCGTCGTCAGGTCGTCGTGCTCGACCTGGAGCCGGTCGAACGCGGCCTGCGAGAGGTGGTGGGTCTGTGCCATAGGGTCAGTAATGATAACGGGAGCGTCGATCCGGCCCGCCTGGTCCCGCCTGGCGATCACAGTTGACGGCGCGCCGGGCCAGGGTGGACACTGGCCGGCGATGATCCGCCCTTCCACCTCGGTAATCATCATCACGTAGCGCACGTCGGCACCCGACGTGCGCTGTCCGACCGTCCGCCTCCAGGTGGGCGGTTTCTTGTTTGTAGGGCGAGGAGCGGTAGTGAGCCACAAGATCGGAGTCATCGGCGGGGACGGCATCGGCCCCGAGGTGATCGCGGAGGCGCTCAAGGTCGTGCGCGCCAGCGGCGTCGAGCTGGAGACCGTCGACTACGACCTGGGCGGGGCCCGCTACCTGCGGGACGGCACGATCCTGCCCGACAGCGTGCTGGACGAGTGGCGCGGCCTCGACGCCCTGCTGCTGGGCGCGGTCGGCACCCCCGAGGTGCCGCCGGGCGTCATCGAGCGGGGCCTGCTGCTCAAGATGCGCTTCGACCTCGACCTCTACATCAACCAGCGCCCGTTCGTCGACGCGACCACCGGCATCGACATGGTGGTCATCCGGGAGAACACCGAGGGCCCCTACGTCGGCGAGGGCGGCGTCCTGCGCCGGGGGACCGTCCACGAGGTCGCCACCCAGGGCTCGGTCAACACCCGGATGGGCGTCGAGCGCTGCGTCCGCTACGCCTTCGAGCTGGCCGAGACCCGCAGCCGCAAGCACCTCACGCTGGTCCACAAGACCAACGTGCTCACCTACGCCGGCGACCTGTGGCAGCGCACGTTCGACGAGGTGGGCGCCGGCCATCCCGACGTCGGCACCGCCTACAACCACGTCGACGCCGCCTGCATCTACTTCGTGAGCGATCCGCAGCGCTACGACGTCGTCGTCACCGACAACCTGTTCGGGGACATCCTCACCGACCTGGGCGGGGCGGTGTCGGGCGGCATCGGCTTCGCCTCCTCCGGGAACCTCAACCCGGCCCGGACCGGCCCGTCGATGTTCGAGCCGGTGCACGGCTCTGCGCCCGACATCGCCGGCCAGGCCAAGGCCAACCCGACCGCCGCCGTGCTGTCCGCGGCGATGATGCTCGACTTCCTGGGCGAGGCGACCGCCGCCGCCCGCATCCGCAAGGCCTGCGCCGACCCGTCGGCCCAGGCCGGCTCCACGCCCGAGATCGGCGACGCCCTCGCCGCCCGGGTCTGACACGAGGGGACCCCACTGCCATGCCCATCACGCCCACCGAGAAGATCTGGTTCAACGGCGAGCTGATCCCCTGGGACGAGGCCCGCATCCACATCCTCACCCACTCGCTCCACTACGGCATGGGCGTGTTCGAGGGCATCCGGGCCTACGCCACCGACAAGGGCCCCGGCGTGTTCCGGCTCACCGACCACATGCGGCGGTTCCAGCAGTCGGCGCAGATCCTGATGATGGACCTGCCCTACACCGTCGACGAGATGGTCCAGGCGGTGAAGGACACGGTCCGCTCGACGGGGCTGGACGGCTGCTACGTCCGCCCGATCGCCTATTACGGCTACGGCGAGATGGGCCTCAACACCCTGCCGTGCGAGGTCGACGTGGCCGTCGCCTGCTGGCCGTGGGGCGCCTACCTGGGCGACGACTCGCTGACGAAGGGCGTCCGCATGAAGATCTCGTCGTGGGCCCGGCACGACCACAACATCATGCCGCCCGCCGCCAAGACGACCGGCAACTACGTGAACAGCTCGCTGGCCAAGGTCGAGGCGCTCAAGGCCGGCTACGACGAGGCGATCCTGCTCAACCGGGCCGGCATGGTGGCCGAGTGCACGGGCGAGAACATCTTCGTCGCCCGCCACGGCACGCTGATCAGCCCGCCGCTGTCGGCCGGCGCCCTGGAGGGCATCACCCAGAGCTCGGTGATGGCGATCGCCCGCGACCTGGGCTTCGAGGTCCAGCTGGGGGAGCTGTCCCGCAGCGACCTCTACATCGCCGAGGAGATGTTCGTGTGCGGCACCGCGGCCGAGGTGTCGTCGGTGTCGTCGGTCGACGACCGCGCCATCCCGGCCCCGGGGCCGATGACGCTGGCCATCGGCGAGGAGTTCCATCGCGCCGTCCGGGGCGAGGTCGATCGCTACAAGGAATGGGTCGAGCATGTCGGATGACCATGTCTCCACGGCCGCCGCGGTCTCCACGGCCGCCGCGGCCTCCGTACCGTCCGCGGTCGACATCTTCGACACGACCCTGCGGGACGGCGCGCAGTTCGAGGGCATCTCGCTCACGGTCGAGGACAAGCTGCGGGTGGCCGAGCAGCTCGACTGGCTCGGCGTCCGCTGGATCGAGGGCGGCTACCCCCAGGCCAACCCCCGCGACGCCGAGTTCTTCCGGCGGGCCGCGGCCGGCGACCTGCGGCTGGAGACCGCCACGCTGGTGGCCTTCGGGTCGACCCGCAAGCCGCTCGGGCGGGTCGACATCGACCCGACGCTGACCGCGCTGGTGGCGTCCGGTGTGACGACAACGTGCATCGTCGGCAAGAGCTGGGACTTCCACGTCATCGAGGCCCTGCGCACCACGCTGGACGAGGGCGTGGCGATGGTGGGCGAGTCGGTCCGCTTCCTGCGGGGCGAGGGCCAGCGGGTGTTCTTCGACGCCGAGCACTTCTTCGACGGCTACAAGGCCAACCCCGAGTTCGCACTGCGGGTGCTGGAGGCGGCCGCCACCGAGGGCGCCGAGGTCGTCGTGCTGTGCGACACCAACGGCGGCTCGCTCCCGCACGAGGTGCAGCGGATCGTCGGCGAGGTCGTTGCCTACTTCGGGCCCGACCAGCAGATCGGCATCCACACCCAGAACGACACCGGCTGCGCGGTGGCCAACTCCGTCGCCGCGGTGGTGGCCGGGGCGACCCAGGTCCAGGGCACGGTCAACGGCTACGGCGAGCGCACCGGCAACGCCAACCTGATGACGGTCATCCCCGACCTCGTCCTGAAGATGGGCGTGCGCTGCCTGCCCGAGGGCCGGATGGAGCGGCTCACCGCGGTGAGCCGCCACGTGGCCGAGCTGGTCAACCTGCCGCCGCACGCCGCCGACCCCTACGTGGGGTCGTCCGCCTTCGCCCACAAGGGCGGGCTCCACACCTCGGCGCTCGGCCGGGTGGGCGGGGCGAGCTACGAGCACATCGACCCCACGGTCGTCGGCAACCACACACGGGTGCTCGTGTCCGACCTGGGCGGCCGGGCGGGGATGTCGCTCAAGGCCAAGGAGTTCGGCGTCGACCTCGACGACCGCGCCGCGTCCGAGCTGTCCGAGCGCCTCAAGGACATGGAGGCCGCGGGCTACCAGTTCGAGGCGGCCGATGCCTCGCTGGAGCTGCTCATGCGGGAGGCGACCGGCTGGAGCCAGCCGTACTTCCGGTTGGAGGGCTACCGGGTCACCACCTACCACCGCAACGTCCTGCGGGGCGGGGCGCCGATCGCGGACGGCGATTCGATCATCGACACGGAGGCGTCGGTCAAGGTGTGGGCCGGCGACGAGCGCTTCGTCGCCATCGGCGAGGGCAACGGCCCGGTCAATGCGCTCGACGCCGCGCTGCGGTCGGTGCTGACCCAGCGCTATCCCGCCCTCGGCCGCATCCACCTGACCGACTACCGGGTGCGGGTGCTGGAGGGCGCGGCGGCGACCGGGGCGGTGGTGCGGGTGCTCATCGACTCGACCGACGGCGACCGCACCTGGTCGACCGTTGGCGTCAGCGAGAACGTGATCGAGGCGTCGTGGCAGGCGCTCGTCGACTCGCTCGTCTACGGGCTGCTCAACGGCGTCCACTAGCGTCCCGGCCGTGGCCGCCCCCGAGTACGTCCCGCAGCCGGCGATCGAGCACGTCCGCGGCTACGAGTCGACGCCCCGGCGCGGGCAGTCGTGGCGGCCGACGCGGCCGGGCGACTCCGAGGTCGGTTTCGACGTGGGCGAGCGCTTCGGTGCCCAGGGGCCCGACCAGGGCTACGTGTACGTGCTGGCTCGTCGGTTCGCGGGTCAGCTCCTCCTGGCCGCCGACGAGCACGAGGCCGACGCACTGGCCGGCTGCGGCGGCGTGGCGCTCAAGCGGGCATCGCTGTTCGGGCGGGCGCCGGTCCTGCCCGACATGACCGTGGCGCTCACCGTGTGGGGCTTCCTCGGTGACGCCCCGCCCGACCTCATCGCCTTCCGCCAGCCGCTGTTCGCCGAGATCGTGAACCCCCACCACTACGCCGAGCAGCGCCGGGTGGTCGACCTCGTGCCCGACTACGTGCTGCGCCGCAGCCCCGAGCAGGTGGCCGAGGTCCAGCGGGCCGACTGGCGCAGCGTCCTCGCCGTCTGATCGCATCGTCCAATGCGATCGATCGACATCGAGGTCGGCCACCTCACGTTCGCGGGCCGCATCGCCGGTCCCGACGACGGCGAGCCGGTCCTCCTGCTGCACGGCTTCCCCCAGACGTCGCTGGCGTGGGCGTCCCAGGTCGAGGCGCTCGGCGCGGCGGGCTACAGGGCATGCGCCTTCGACCAGCGGGGCTACTCGCCCGGCGCCCGGCCGGCCGAGGTCGAGGCCTACCGCTCGCCGGAGCTGACCGCGGACGTCCTCGGCGTGGCCGACGCGCTCGGCATGGACCGGTTCCACCTGGTCGGCCACGACTGGGGCGGCGCGGTCGCGTGGCAGGTGGGCGGCCGTCACCAGGACCGGCTGCGGACGCTCACGGTCGTGTCCACCCCCCACCCCGCGGCGATGGGCCTGGCGCTCGGCGGGGCGCTGGGCGGCGACCAGCCGACGCGGTCGGGCTACATCGAGCTGTTCCGCCAGGCGGGCAGCGAGAACTCGTTCCTGGCGGACGACGCGCAGTTCTTCCGCCTGCTGTTCATCGGCAGCGGGATGCCCGAGGGCCGGGGCGAGCCCTACGTCGAGGCGCTCGGCACGCCGGAGGCGCTGGGCGCGGCGCTCAACTGGTACCGGGCGGCCGACCTGTCGCTGATCGAGGGCCTGGGCGCGATCACGTTGCCGACCATGTACGTGTGGTCGACCGAGGACCCGGCGCTGGGCCGGGAGGCGGCCGAGGCGACGGGCGACTTCGTCGAGGGCCCGTACCGGTTCGAGGTGCTCGACGGCGTGAGCCACTGGGTATCCGAGCAGGTACCCGACCGGCTCAACGACCTCCTCCTCGACCATCTGCCGGCGGGCCGCTGACGGTTGCCGTGGCCTCCGCCGCCGCCATCCGTAGACTCGCGACCACCGGCTGTCACCTCGGTACGCCCTCCCCCCAGAAGGGTCACCCATGCCTCCATCGACCTGGAACGCTCCCGGCCAACCCGTGCGTCCGGCCGACGCCCGGCGCGCGATCGAGGTAGCGCTCGTCGCCGCCCGGACGAGGGACCGCCAGCTGCGCGACGAGATCGCCCGCGCCGTGGCCCGGCGGGTCGAGGCGGCCCGCGACCTGGAGGCCGCGGGCCGCGAGTCGAGCGACGCCCGGACGCTGGCCGGGCGGGCGCTGGCCCGCGCCGACGAGGCGGCCAGGGCAGGCCAGCGGGCCGACGTCACCCGCTGGACCGACGCGGCGCGCGTGTTCGCCATGCGCTGGCGGGACGCCGACGCCCGGGCCGAGACCCGCCGGGCCGAGCTCGTCGCCCTCGACGAGCAGCGCCAGCGGGCTGAGGCCGGCATCGCCGCCAACGCGGGGGCGCTGCGCCAGGCCGCGGACGCCCGACTCGCCGGGCTGGCCGGGCGGCGCGTCGGCAAGCTGGCGGCCACGGTGGACGAGGCGGTCGCCGCCATCGGTGCGCCGGCGACCGACCTCATCGCCCGGGCCGAGCAGGGCGCACGGGCGGCCCACGACGCGGCGCCCGTCGCCCCCGACGGCAGCCCCGCGCCGGCGCACGTCCCCACCCTCGGTGTGCTCGAAGACGAGGTCGACATGGAGTCGGTCGACCCCCAGCTCGACGAGCTGCGGGCCGAGCTGGGCCTCGGCGAGCGGCGGACCGGCACGGCTGGACCCCGGCCGGCACCGTCCCGGGGAGCCGGGACACGCCAGGACCGCCCCAAGCGGCCCGCCCAGGCATCCCACTAGCGCCGCCGCGATCGTCGAGGTAATCCCGTCACACCCTCCGGGTACCCTTGACGGTTGATGGCTGCCGCACCACCGCGCCTGCGCTTCGCGCCCTCGCCGACGGGGTACCTCCACGTCGGCAACGCGCGCGCCGTGCTGTTCAACTGGCTCATCGCCCGCCAGCAGGGCGGCGAGATGCTGCTGCGCATCGAGGACACCGACACCGAGCGCAACCGGCCCGAGCTCGTCGACGACATCCTCGACCAGATCCGGTGGCTCGGCCTCGACTGGGACGGCGAGCCCGTCTACCAGACCGACCGCATGCACCTCTACGCCAAGGCGGCCGGCGAGCTGCTCGACGCCGGGCGGGCCTACTGGTGCGACTGCACGCCCGAGCAGACCCAGGACCGGGCCCGCGGCCGGGGCGGGCCGCCGGGCTACGACGGGTTCTGCCGCGACCGGGGCCTGGCCCAGGGGCCGGGCACGGCGCTGCGGTTCCGCACGCCCGACGAGGGCGCGACGTCGTTCGACGACCTCATCCGGGGCACGGTGACCTTCGAGAACGCCAAGCTCGAGGACTTCGTGCTGCTGCGGTCGAGCGGCGTGCCGACCTTCCTGCTCGCCAACATCACCGACGACGCAGACATGGGCATCACCCACGTCGTGCGGGGCGAGGAGCACCTCAACGGCACGCCCAAGTACCTCCTCATCGGCGAGGCGCTCGGCCTCGACTACCGCCCGGCCTTCGCCCACCTGCCCATCCTGGTGAACGAGGCCCGCAAGAAGCTGTCCAAGCGGCGCGACGCGATGGGCGTCGAGCTGTTCCAGGCCAGCGGGCACCTGCCCGAGGCGATGGTCAACTACCTGGCGCTGCTCGGCTGGGGGCCGCCCGACGGCGTCGAGATCCGGCCGCTCGCCGAGATCGTCGAGCTGTTCCGGCTCGAGGACGTGACGCCCTCGCCCGCGTTCTTCGACCTGCGCAAGCTGGCCCACATCAACGCCGAGTACATCCGGGCCCTCGACGCGGACGAGTTCGTGGCCCGGTCCCGGCCGTTCCTCGTCCACGGCGAGGCCAGCGAGGCCGTGCTGCGGCCGATCGCCGAGCTGGTGCGCGACCGGGTGCGGCTGCTCAGCGAGGTCGAGCCGATGATCGACTTCCTGCGCGACGAGGAGCTGGTGGTCGACGCCGAGTCGTGGCAGAAGGGGGTCGTCAAGCTGGGCGACCGGGCCGCGACCATGCTCGACGCGGCCACGGCCGCGCTGGAGAGCTGCGCCTGGGACGTGGGCGCGATCGAGGCCGCGTTGCGGGGCGCCGCCACCGATGCGGGCTTCGTGAACGCGGAGGGGAGCCCGCAGATGTCCAAGGCCTCGGCCCCGGTGCGCGTGGCGGTCACCGGCCGCAGCGTGGGGCCGCCGCTGTACGAGTCGTTGGTGGTGCTGGGACGCGAGCGCACGCTCGTCCGTCTGCGGGCCGCCCGGGCGCGGCTGTGACCACCGTCCTTCGGCGCCCACCGCGGCCGGCGACCCGCCGCCGGCGCGGCGGCGACGGCGCGCGGCCGCGGTTCCCGGTGGGCCGGTGGATCTGGCGGGCCTGCCTGCTCGCCGGGCTGGCCGTCGTCGTGTACGTGGCGGTCACGTTCGTCCAGGTATGGCTGGCCAGCCGGCGCGACGAGGCGGCTCCGGCCGACGCCATCGTGGTGCTCGGCGCCGCCCAGTACGACTGCATTCCGTCGCCGGTGCTGGCCCAGCGCCTCAACCACGCCCTCGAGCTGTACCGCGACGGGGTCGCCGGCCAGATCGTGGTCACCGGGGGCAAGCAGGAGGGCGACCGCTGCACCGAGGCCGAGACGAGCAAGGGCTACCTCCAGGCCGCAGGCGTGCCGTCGAGCGACGTCACCCGCGAGGACGGCGGGTCCAACACGTGGGAGTCGTTGGCGGCCGCCGCCGGCATCCTGCGCCGCGAGGGCCTGACCAAGGCCGTGCTCGTCACCAGCGGCTACCACGCGCTGCGCGCCGACGCCATCGCCGGCGAGCTTGGCCTGGACGCGACGGTGTCGCCCAGCCACAAGGGGGGCAGCCTGCGCGACCTGCTGGAGGAGACCGCGGCGGTCTCGCTGGGGCGGATCATCGGCTTCGGCCGCCTGGTCGACCTCGACGACCAGGTGGAGGACCAGATCGGCCCGACCATCTCCACCGACGGCCCGCCGGGGTCCCCGACCCCCTGAATCGGGACGTGCGACCCGGCCGGGGCGCCGGGTAGTGTGTCGGCTCCGCCTTTCGGGGGTGGTGTAATCGGTAACACTGCTGGTTCTGGTCCAGTCATTGGGGGTTCGAGTCCTCCCCCCCGAGCAGCCCCAACGGTAAGGAGCCCCAGGTCAGCGGCCTGGGGCTCGTT
>CAWHNU010000012.1:0-91336 GCA_963830865.1 uncultured Acidimicrobiales bacterium
GCGCATCCAGGGCTCGTTCGCTTTCCGCACCACCAAGATCGCGAGCAGGACCGATCGGTGAGCAGCCCCCTCGCACGGATCGGCTTTGGTCGACACGTGCTGTTGTCGATCGCGCCGCCATCCGCGAAGATCGATCAGAACCACGCGGTCCAGGCCACATTCACCGGCAGGCGACCGGGCCGAGCTGGCGCGTGAGTTGCCTCTCGTGGTCACGTGGCGGCTGTCGTTGGCACTGGGATCTCGGCACGCCGGATCCCCTGCGCGTCAAGCACTCCGGGCGCCCGCCGCCGTCCTGGACCGTCCGTCGGGGCCTGCGGATATGGAGTCAGGCGTCCAGTGGGGTCCGTGCTCGCCCGGGCGGTTGCGCGATTCGGTTGGGGCTCCCCGTCGGCTCCCCTCGCCGTCTTTGGGGCTCACGGGCGCTGGTAATAACCCCTGGAGGCAACCCGTCAACGCTCGACGGACCACCTAGCTCACAGCGTGCCGCCATGCGTCCAGGTAGGCAGCCAGGAGTCCCGTGGTCGTGCCGGTCGGATGTTCGTCGGCTGTGGCTTCGCGAAGCGGGGCGTAGGCGTGCTCGACCTCATCGAGGCACTGCTCGGCGGGGCGGCCCGCTGCTACGAAGGCCCGCACCGAGGCCTGGGGGGCACCGTGGATCAGCACCTCGGGATCGTCGTCGGTCACAACGACGAGGAATAGGAGCCGCTGGTCGACGTAGTAAACGTCCGTGTGGGCGCGTACCGGGTCGACCGCAACGGTCTTGGCGTATAGGCGCTCGGCCGCGAGCGGTATCGGCGATGCCGAGCACGCGACGGCACACGCCACCAACGGCAACGACTGTCCCGGCGAGGATGGTCCGGTGCTTTGCAAGTGCGCCACTCCGAATCGTCGCCTTAGCCAATCAGTCTGTTCGGGCGTAGTCGAACGGCCAGCATCAGCTGGCGAGCCGGTCAGCCAACACCTGGAGTTGTGCGTCGTCGAGACGGACGCAAACTATCATTGTCGAACCTCTGATTGGTGCAGTCTCGTCCGAGCCATTCCAGGGGCTCCGATCATGGCGCCTGCCCCAGGTGGGACGTGGGGGTAGTCGTGGTGACCCACCCCGCGGTTCGGCCTCGCGGGGGTACAAGGCGGGTACATCGGTGGTGCGGGGCGTCACTCCGGGCTGCTGGCCCGTCGAGAAGCCGACGACAATGTGGAAGTCCAGTGGGATTTTTTTTTTTTTTTTTTTTTTTTTTTTTTTTTTTTTTTTTTTTTTTTTTTTTTTTTTTTTTTTTTTTTTTTTTTTTTTTTTTTTAAAAAAAAAAAAAAAAAAAAAAAAAAAAAAAAAAAAAAAAAAAAAAAAAAAAAAAAAAAAAAAAAAAAAAAAAAAAAAAAAAAAAAAAAAAAAAAAAAAAAAAAAAAAAAAAAAAAAAAAAAAAAAAAAAAAAGGGCGGGCCGACTCCGACCCGGCGTTAGCTGCGGTCTCTCGATTCGCTGCCGGTGCTCAGACCGCTCGAACTTCGGCGAGCCGCTTGGCTGCGTACTCGTCGTGCCAGCAGACGGCGGCTTCCCATGCGGCCGAAGCTTGCGCGGCGATGTCATGCGTGCCGTTGTCGAGACCGGCGGCGTTGTGGGCAGCACCAGGTCGAGGTCGGGGACGTCGACGCGCGCTCGTCCCAGTCGATCAGCGCGACCCATTCGCTCCTCATGCGGACGTTGCCAGGTTGTCGGGGTCGCCGTGGACGACGCACGTCTGACGTCCGGCCAAGCTGCTGCCGACGCTGCTCGGCATCGAGCAACGCCCTCAGGCCGGCATCGCGCCGAGGTCGATCTTCGTCCCCGTCTCGGCGTGCAGGAGGTCGGTCGACGATCGCCAGCCCGGGCGCTGCGACCAGCCCTGCGTTAACCGACGCAGCTGGCGGATCGTGTCGGCCACGCGACACCAGTCGGGCTCCGTCTCGGGCGGTCCGCCCTCCACGTAGGTCATCACCACCAGACCGTCGGCGAACACTTGCCGTCCGTCGTCGGTAGCGGCACCGGCACGGTCAGGCCTTCACGGTCGAGGCGTGGGAGGAGCTCGGTCTCCCATGCGAGATCAGCGTCGCTCCTGGCACCGAGACGACCGACCGCGGGGTGCCCGTTGACGCGCACGTTCTACACGTCGTTGGCGACTCCGCCAGCGAGCGGTTCGATGCGAGCGACGTCGTCACCCCACTGCCGGAGTGCCTCCCATCCCACTGGCCACATCTTCGCGGAGTTCCGGCATCGCTCGCGAGCGAGGCACGGTCATGAAGCGCTCGACGCGGCGCGGCGACGGAGAACCATCGTGTCGCCCCGCTGATAAGTGCTGTTGAAGGCCCGGTGATCGCGGGGGCGACGCGTGCCGGTGCCCCTGGGAACCGGCGTTCAAGGGCGGCCTGGAGGCGGGCGAGGGCCGCTTCGGCGCTGGCGAGGATGCCTGCGGCATCCAACCCCAGGTCGGCCAGGATCTGGTCGGGGTTGCCGTGGGGGAGGAACTCCGACGGCAGGCCAAGGATGAGCACGGGCGGGCACGCCCGCGACGCCTCGAGTCCGGCGATGGCGTCCTGGATCTGCATGCCGACACCGCCGGTGCGGATGCCGTCCTCGACGGTGACCACCAGCCGGTGCGCGGCCGCGTCCCGCAGCATCTCCTCGTCGAGCGGCTTGACGCACCGCGGGTCCCACACCGTCGCGCCCAGCGACTCGGCGATCTCCTCGCACGCCGCCAGCATCTTGCCGACGGCGAGGAAGCAGACCTCCTTGGTCCCGACCCGGCCACCCCCGGCGGGCCTGCAGGCCCGAGC
Organism: uncultured Acidimicrobiales bacterium; assembly: GCA_963830865.1. Taxonomy (GTDB): domain Bacteria; phylum Actinomycetota; class Acidimicrobiia; order Acidimicrobiales; family VFJN01; genus ZC4RG19. The sequence goes on from CAWHNU010000012.1 coordinate 2,808, forward strand.
CGACCTGATGGGACTCGACGACCCGAGCCGCGGTGCGAGGGAACCGCACCGCCGACGGCCCGTCGGTGAGCGACAGGCACGTCTCCAGCATCACCTCGAGCTCCTGGGCCGACGACGGCGTGAACACCGTCATCCCCGGGACCTTGGTGAGCAGCGCCAGGTCGAGCACGCCGTGCGCCGACGCGCCGTCGGGCCCGGTGACGCCGGCCCGGTCGACGGCGAAGATCACCGGCTGCTGGTGCAGGGCGACGTCGTAGACGATCTGGTCGTAGGCCCGGGTGAGGAACGGCGAGTAGATCGCGCAGACCGGCCGCATCCCGATCATCGCCATGCCGGCGGCGGCCGTCACCGCGTGCTGCTCGGCGATGCCGACGTCGAGGAACCGGTCGGGGAACTTGTCGGCGAACGGCAGCAGGCCGGTCGAGCCCGGCATCGCCGCCGTGATCGCGATCACGCGGTCGTCGAGGTCACCCAGCCGCACCAGCGCGTCGGAGAACGTTCCGGTGTACGACGGCCCGCTCGACGCGCGCGGCGTTCCGGTCTCGGGGTCGAACACGCCGGTGTCGTGGAGGACCTTCTCGTCGTCGGCCAGCGCCGGCGTGTAGCCCCGCCCCTTCTGGGTGAGGACGTGGACGACGATCGGGCCCTCCCACAGGGCCGCGTTGCGCAGCGTCGACTCGAGCCCCTCGATGTCGTGTCCGTCGATGGGGCCGATGTAGCGGACGCCGAGCTGCTCGAAGAACGGCACCGGCTCCCACATCTCGCGGATGGCGGCCTCGGCCGACTCCAGCCCGCGGTGCAGGCGCTCGCCCAGCGGCAGCGCCTCGATCATGCGCTCGAGCCGGGCCCGGTTGCGCACCCACCGAGGATCCGACCGCAGCTTGGCCAGCGACTCGCCCAGCTTCGACGAGGTCGGCGTGTACGACCGGCCGTTGTCGTTCAGGATCACGACGCACCGGCGCCCGGTGACGCCGAGGTTGTTCAGCCCCTCGAACGCCATGCCGCCCGTCATCGACCCGTCGCCGATCACGGCCACGACCCGCCGGTCGATGCCGCGCAGGTCGAGGGCGGTCGAGATGCCGTGGGCGTAGGACAGGATCGTCGAGGCGTGGCTGTTCTCGACCCAGTCGTGGGCCGACTCGGCCCGGCACGGGTAGCCCGACAGCCCGCCGGCCTGGCGCAGCCCGCCGAAGTCGCCGGCGCGCCCGGTGACGATCTTGTGCACGTACGCCTGGTGGCCGGTGTCCCACAGGACGATGTCGTCGGGCGAGTCGAAGACCCGGTGCACCGCCAGCGTCAGCTCGACGACCCCGAGGTTCGACCCGAGATGGCCGCCGGTGACGGACACGGCGTGGACCACGAACGCACGGATCTCGTCGGCCAGCAGGTCGAGCTGCTGGTACGAGAGGCGCCGCACGTCAGCGGGGGAGGAGATCGACTCGATGAGACCCACTGGCAGGCCAGGCTACCTTCCGTCCATATGCCCGCTTCTATCCAGCCCACCTCCCCGTCTGCGCCCTTCGACCTGACCGGCCACCGGGCTGATGAGGACGGCGCCCTGCACGATCGACAGGGAGACCGATGCGAACGTGTGGCTGACGGTCACGGAGGCGCAGTGGATCAAGGGTGACTGGCTAGACCCGGATGCGGGTCGGGTGCCCTTGGGCGACGACACGGCGAAGTGGATAGCGGAGCGGCCACTGGCGCGCTGAAGATGGCCGAGGCCTACCGGCCGGCTGTTGGGCTGCACCTCGCGCCAACCCTGGGGCGGTTCGACCTTATCGACGTGACGCCGGACGGTGTGCGCTCGTGGCGAGCGGGGCTGTTGGCGGTGAAGCGCGTGCTCAAGGCCCTGGACGGCTGAGCGGGCGCTACTCGTCCTCGAAGTCGGGATCTTCGCGCCGGGTGCCCGAGGAGGTCCGCGAACTCGTCGTCGGTCAGGTTCCCGTACACGTCGTGCCGGTGCTCGATCATGAACTCGGCCCAGGTCTGGCGCCCGCTGTGCGGGAACTGGCCGTCGGCGATCTCCTGCCTGATCTTGGCCAGCGTCTCGAGGACCGTGCCGGCCTTCTGGGCGGCCTTGAGCCGTTTCGTCAGCTCCGCGTAGTACGCGTTGGTGTGGATCGTCTGGTGGCGGGTGGCGGCCTCGGAGATCGTGTCGGGGTCGGTCGACGTGCGGGGCAGGTGGATGCCGTTGCGCGGGTCGTACGTGGGGTTGATCCCCGCCGACTTGAGGATCTCGCGGGCGAGCTCGGCCCGAGGATCGGCGTCGGCAACGATGTGGTGGGTGTCGTGGCCGGGCGGGCGGGGGTCGCCCTGGGCCGCCATGGCCTCCGCGTGCACGTCCGACGGGCGGGCCCGCTGGGTCCGGCGATTGATCTGGTCGCCGACCTCGAGGCCCACGGGCTCCTCGCCAGGCACGCCGCCGGTCAGCTTCTCTTCCTGGGAGGCGGCCTGGCCGGCCTCGTCGATGGCCGACTGCACGTCGCTTTCGCCCGCCTGCTGCTCGAAGGAGTCGAGCGCCTTCTCGGCGGCAACCGGGTCGGTCTTGGCCAGGTCCTCGAGCTGCTTCAGGGCCTCGTCCATCGCCGTGGGGTCGGCGGCGTCGTCCCGGTAGCGCTCCCGGATCTCGTCGATCCGGTCCTGAAGGTCCCCCTCGCTCGGAGCCGGGCCTTCGGAGTCCCCGCCACCGTTGCCCCCGCCCCCACCGTCGCCGTCATGGGTGCCGCCACCATCCCCGCCTGTGCCGCCGCCGTCGCCAGCGCTGGTCTCGTGGGTGCCCCCGCTCTCACCCCCGGTCGGGGCCGGCCCGGCTTCGTCCACCGTGGGTGTCGGTCCGGGTTCCTCGACGCTCGGGGCGGGTCCGGGTTCCTCGACGCTGGGGGCCGGTCCGGGTTCCTCGACGCTGGGGGCCGGTCCGGGTTCCTCGACGCCTGGGGGGCCGGTCCGGGTTCCTCGACGCTCGGGGCCGGTCCGGGTTCCTCGACGCTCGGGGCCGGTGCGCTCTCGTTCCACCGAGGGTCCCGACCCGCCTTCGCCGGCGCCGCCGCCCTCGTGGGTGCCTCCTTCGCCGGAGCCGCCGGACTTGCCGGCGCCCTTCACGGCCTCCACGCCGGCGCCCATGACCGCGCCCATGCCCGCACCCTGGGCGGCGGCCTTGCCGCCGGCGGCGATGATGGTGCCGAACGGGTCGTCCCCCCGCCACGTGCTCTCGCTGAGGATGGCGCTGGCCATGCCGGACGGGACGCCCTGGAGAGCGCCCTCGATGCCGCTCTCGACGCCCTTGGCGATGACGGTCCCCAGGCGGCCGCTCGACGCCGCTTCCGACAGAGTCTTGAACGCCGGGTTCTTGAACAGCGCCTTCAGCGCGGCCTCGCCCATCCCCGCCGTGTACGCGGCGACCACCGACTCGACGAGGCCCTGGGTCATGTCGACGGCGACGGCCTCGACGTCGTAGGCGCCGCCCTTCATCAGCTGCTTGGTGAGCATGGCGGCGGCGGTGGCCGCGATCGCGCCAGCAGCCGCGGACACCACTGCGGTGGTGGTGCCGAGCATCGCCGCCACGCCGGCGACTGCGGCCGGGGTCGCGGCGCCCGCGGTGGCGATCGAGACGGCGAGGCCGGCGACGATCGCCGCGCCCGTGGCCAGGCCGTCGGTGAAGGCGTCGAGCTCGGCCCGGTGCTCCTCGATGTCCTTGTCGCTGTAGCCCGACCAGCGCTCGAACTCCTCCAGCGCCGCCTCGGTACGGGGATCCTTCTCCCCGTACTGTCGGAGCGCCTGCTGGTAGCGGTTGTACGCCTCACCCGCGCCTGCCGTGGTGCGTTCGAGGACGCCCTCCTCCTCGTCGTCGAACAGCTCGCCCAGGATCCCGGTGCCCTCGTCGACCTCCCATTCCTTGCGCCGCCGCAGGTAGGCCAGCTTCTCCTCGGGCGTGGCCGAGCCGTCGAGCAGGAACGTCGTGTCGGCCAGGTCCCGACCGGACAGGTCGCCGTCCAGGTCCTCGGCCAGGTCGTTGCCGGTGAGGTTCTTGTACTCGGCCTTGAGCTTGTCGATCTCCGCCTTGGACTTACCCTTGAGGACGTCGCGGATGCGGTCCTCGTTGGTGCCGGCGCCGAAGATGGCGTACTTGAGCTCGCGGGCGTCGTCGAGCTTGCCGCCGGTCTTGAGACGCTCCAACGCCTCGTTGCGGGAGTAGCCCTGCAGCTCCTCGTCGAGGACGGCCTGGAAGCCCAGGTCGGGGTTCTCGGCGTCGTAACGCTCCTGGAGCGCAGTCATGTTCTGCTGCGCCCGTTGCTTGATGAGCGCCTCGGCTCGGACCTTCATGTCCTCGCGGGCCTTGCGCCGCTGTTCGGGGGTCATGGCGGCGGACTGCTCGGCGAACTCGACCTCGAGGTCTCGCATCACCTCCTTCTCGGCCCGGTCGTGCTGGGCACGCAGGACGGCGTTGACCTTGTCGTCGTCGGTGTAGAGGCCCTCGTGTTCGATCTGGATGCGGGCGGCGTCCATGGCCGTCTGGTCGTTGGCCTGTTCGGCCAGCACCAGGTTGAGCTCACCGTCCTCCAGATCGTCCTTGAAGTCGGCTTCGAGCTTGTTGGGGTCGTCCTGCGCGTACTTGGCGCCGTAGGCGGCCTTGAGTGCCCCGGTGCGGCGCTCGATCTCGGCGTTGACCTCGGCGGTCGTCATGCCCTTGCGGCGGGCGTCGGCTTCCACCTCGTCGCGGATACGGCTGTAGACCGCGTGAATCGCCGTCCTCGTCGGTGCCGGGACCGTCCATCGCCTCGTTGACGGCGATGGCATCGGCCTTGGCCGTGTCTCCGTCAAGCAGCGCCTCGGCCTGGTCGCGGTCGTTGTCCTCCATGTCGTCCTTGATGCGCTCACGGAGCGTCGACGCCGTACATCTCCTTGTACTTGTCCATGATGGCGTCGTGCTCCGCGGGGGTCTTGCCCCGGAGCGTCTCCATGACGAGCTTCTCGTCGGTGCCGGCCCCCCACATGGCGTCCTGGAGCGTGGCGGCCGCGCTGGCCACCGGGTCGCCGGACAGCATCGCCTTGGCCCGGTCCTCCTCGGAGAACTCGTGTCGCTCAGGACGTCGTCGTCCATGTTCGACCCGGTCGTAGAAGGAGACGTAGGCCTTGCGCATGGCCGCGATCTGCATCGGCGTGCGGCCCTGGAGCGCCTTGAACAGCCGGTTCTCGTCGGTGCCCATCCCCTTCACCGAACCGCGGACGTCCCGGACGAGGAGGCCCGGCGTCGAAGCCCGGGCTCTGGGCCCGACCGATGGCGTCGAGGTCCTTCCAGTCGAGCTGGGCGATGGCCTTGTCCTGGAGGGCCGTGGTGATCTCGGGGACCCGGCGGTTCTTCAGGCGCTCGACCAGTCCGACGGCTACGGCGCCGACCGGGTCCTGGCCCCGGTCCTTGAGGAAGGCCGTGGCCACCAGCTTCTGCTCGGCGGACAGCTGCGCCATCTCGGCGGCGACGGCCTCCCGTTGCCGGCCGCCATCTTGTCCCGCAGCCGGACGAGCATGTCGAAGTCCCCGGCCACGGCGTCGCGGGTCTCGGCGTTGCGCTGGGCCTCCCAGGCCTTGGTGTCGGCCTTGCGACCGGCTGGCCAGTCGCGGATGGAGTCGCAGCAGCCGGTCCCACCAGCTGCGCTGGCGGCCCTCCTTGCTGCAGCGGCCCAGTCGCGGACCTGGTTGCGGGCCGTGCCGGCGGCGTCGTTCACCGCCTGCTCGTGGAGCTGGGCGACCTCCGCGCTGGCGAGCCTCTTCAGCCGGGCGACGATGGCGTCGGTCTCGAGGGCCTGCTGCTCGGCCCAGTCCAGCACTGGCCGGGACTCGATCTTGCCCTTGGTGGCGTCGTCGGGGAACAGGCCCTTGATGTCGGGCCGCTCGGTCTGCGCCTGGCGGCCGTTATCCGGGTCTTCTGCTCGCTCCCGGCCTGGTCGAGTTGGGTGGCACCGGGTCTCACTGCGCGGCCCGGCAGGCGGCGGCGCCCGCCGCCACCGAGGCGGTGTCGATCCGCTCGAGGTAGGCGTCGCGGCTGGCGGTGATGACCGCCGGATCGGGGGCCCCATCGGCTGCCGCCTGCCTGCTGGTCGACGTCGCCTTGTCGGCCGCCTGGCGGGCGCCGGCTGATGGCCTTGGTCTCCTCCTCGCCGTGGGTCTTGACCTGTGCGGTCGGCGGCGTCGCCCTGGGCGGCGAGGTCGGTCGCTGGTGGCGTCCCCCTGGGCCTTGGCCTTGTCCTTCTCTCGCCTGGACCTTGGCGTTGAGCGCCTCGGCGGTGACCCCGGCGGCCGCGGCCACGCCGTCGATTCTCGCTGCGAGATCGGACGACAGCTGGTCGGCCTTCATGTCGTTGGCCATCTGTCGGTGAGCTTGCCGACGTTGTGTCTGGGGTCGAGCTTGGCTGCGGCCGCGGTGACGAACTCCTGGGCGTAGGTGTCGACCTTGAGCTTCACCTTGGCCAGGACGTCGCCGATCTGTTGGCCCTGGGCCGGCGACCGAGGCGTGAGTGAGGCCGCACCCTTGTCCTGCAGGACGATGGGCTGGGGGGTGCCGCCGCCCGCGGCCGTGGGCGTGACGGCCGCGACCTTGGTCCTGACCTCGTCGGCCTTGGGATCGAGCGCGGTCGCCCCGCCGCCGGCCGGCCCCCCTGGGCCCGGTGCGGGACCGCGGGCGGCCGCCGGGATGGCGGGCGTCGCTCCGCCGCCGGCCCGACCGCCCGGGTACACCGGCATCGGTTGGGCCGGCGGGAACCTCTGGTCGCTGAGCCGTCCGGCCGCCGCCTTCTCCACCGCGGACACGGCGGCGTCGGCGGGACCGGTGTCGAGCACCTTCTCCCGCGGCGGCTCCGCCGGCGGTGCCTGCAAGGTCGCCTTGGCGTCCTGGGCGAAGTCGGGCCGAGTGACCCGGCGCTGCTGGTCCAGCTGCTGAGCCTGGCCGGCCAGCTGGGCCGGGGCCGCCGCCGGGTCGGCGAGATCGGGCCCGGGCACCGCCCCGGTAGCCGCCGCGGCGGACGCCTTCCACCGGCTCAGCGGATCCGCCCCGCCACCACCGGCTCCACCGCCACCCGCGGCCCCACCACCGGCGCCGCCGCCACGTGGCTTGCCGCCGCCGGCCTTGCCACCCCCACCGCCACGTCCGGCGGGCGCGCCACCACGGCCACCGGCCGGGCCGCCACCTCCGCCACGCCTCCCGCTGCCCGCACCAGCTCGGCCGCCGCCCGTCCCGCCACCTCCGCCAGCACGAACGGGTGCCGCGTGTCCGCTCGGCTGGACATCCCGGGCCGTCACGACGGGTGGCTGGTCGCGGTCCGGCGACTGGATGTCGCGCGTGGTGACCACGGGCGGCTGGTCGCCTGCGCCGGAGGTGCTGCTGTCGGTGCGGGCGTAGGACGTGGCGGGCGCCGGGGACATGACCGAGTCGCCGGCCGTGCTCCAGCCGTTGACGAGGTTGGCGACCGCTCGGTTGCCGGCGGTGTGCTGGAGGCGGGTCAGGGCGCGGCTCTCAGTAGGCGCGGCGGGAGGCGCCGTCGTGACCCGTGCCCGACTCGGTCAACGAGGCGCCGACGTGCGCATCCTCGGTTGCGTCGTCGGCCACCCCGGCCAGCTTGTCGTGGATCCTTGCAGGGTCGGGTGCGGACTCGTCCAAGACGAGCTCACCCACGCGGGCACCATCGCCCAGGGGGCACACGTTGGGAAGGACAGGCGGGGCAGTTACAGGGGCAGTCCCGGCATGCCCTTTGGGGCACCCGGCCACCGGGTACCGGTCCTCGATGCCGTCGCCTTCCGCCACAGCGTCGACAAGGCGCTCACCAAGGCCAGCGCCCGGGCCCTGGCCCGGTTGACCGAAGTCGTCGGCGGCGACCGCCGGATCGTCGACCACTCGCCGCTCGTCGTGCCGGCCGGCCGCGGACGTCGACCGGATGTCGCCCGCGGCCATGCGGGTCTAACGGCGAGGCCTGCGCCTGGACGCTGGCCCGGTCGCACGCTCGCACCGGGGACGCCATCGCCATCGGCGCCTACCTCGGCACGAGCGACCGAGCCGACGTGGCCATGGCCGCCTTCGCCGACGCCGACCAGACCGAGCGCGACCACGCCGCCTTCTGCGCCGCCGGCGCCGCCGGCCGGGTCACGGCCCGGCCGGACTGACGAGCTCGTGGACGGCTATGCCCGGGGCAGTGCGCTCCGGGCGCGGGGGCCCGTCGCCTCCGGAAGCTCCCGAGCGCGGCGACCAGCTCGTCGGCGTGCTCGTGGCTGAGCCGGATCACCTCGACGACCGAGTCGATGTCGTCGACCGAGAGGTCCGGATAGAGCGGCAACGACACGACGCTGCGGCTGACCGCGTCGGTGCTCGGCAGATCGACCGGCGCCAGACCCTGGTAGGCCTGCTGGCGGTGGACCGGCGGGTCGAAGTAGTTGCGGGTGTCGATGCCCTCGGCCGCCAGCACCGCCACGAGCTCGTCGCGGTCGATGCCGAGATCGTCGGCCTCGACCGCGATCGTGAAGTCCTTGTAGGTCGAGACGTGCTCACCGGCACGACCTGCGTGCGGATGCCGGGCACGTCGCGCAGGCCGTCGATGTAGCGGGTCGCCAGGTCGCGCCGCCGGGCGAGGGTGCCGTCGAGCAGCTCGAGCGACTCGAGCGCCATCGCGGCGTGGAACTCGGACATGCGGGCGTTGAGGCCGGCGAAGCGGGTGTCGTAGTCGCCGGGGTTGCCGTAGTCACGGCCGATGCGGAGCCGGTCGGCGAGGTCGCGGTCGTTGGTCGCGACGAGGCCCGCCCTCGCCGGCGACGAGCGGCTTGGTGGGCGTGAGGCTGAACACCTCGGCGTCGCCGAACGCCGCCGATCGGCCGCTCGTTGCTCGTCGCGCCCGAGGGCGTGCGCGGCGTCGAACACGACCGGCAGACCGGCCGCCGCCGCCAGCTTCTCGACGGACTCCGGGGTCGCACGGCGCGCCGAACACGTGGGTGGCCAGGAGGGCGCTGGCGCCGTCGAGGGACGCCGCGGCATGGGCGAGGTCGATCTGGAACGTGGCGGGATCGCACTCGACGAACCGCGGCGAGCGGCCGTTCCAGTGCGACCGCGTGGGCCGACGCCGAGAACGTGAAGCTCGGGAGCACGACCGGCCCCGGGCGCCCGCCGACAGGGCCTGCAGCACGAGCATCAGGCCGGAGGTGCACGAGCTGACCGCCACGACGTGGGCGACGCCGAGCCGTTCGGCGATGCGGTCCTCGAGCTCGCGCGACGAGCGGGCCGTTGGTGAGCATGCCGCAGTCGTAGGACGGCTTGAGCCGCCGCCACACCCGCTCGAGCGGCGGGCGGGCCGGGCGCGCGAACGGCAGCGCAGGCCGCTCGGGGCGCCACCGGACACGCCGGACAGCAGCGGCGAGGCGAAGGCGACCGGCGGTCCCGTCGGGCCCGGCCGTCACGCTCGCACGTCGGCGGGACCGCGACCTGCGTGGACGCGTGGCGCTCGGCGTTCGTCCGACGCTCGATCCGAGCGCCGGCGGAGGCGGCAGCTCGAGGCGGCAATCCACGCCGCACCGCGCCAGCAGGGCGACGAGCGCTGCACGACCGCGTCGTCGCCGTCGCGGCACGTGCGCTCGAGGACGTCCATGCGTCTGCACAGATGGCACCACTCCGAGGGTCACCTTGGGCCGGAGGCACCGAGATCGACGGGTGCGCGGTCGGCTCGACGCTCCTCGGCGTCGTCGTGGAGCCGCTCGTGCAGCCGCTCACCGGGCCGCGGCCCGGTGATCTCGATCTCGATGTCCTCGTCGGGCCGCAGGCCGGCCAGGCGGATCATCTGGCGGGCGAGCCGATGATCGACACCGGCTCGCCCATGTCGAGCAGGAAGACCTGCCGCTCGTCGGCCATCGCGCCCGGCCTGGAGCACGAGGCTCACCGCCTCGGGGATGGTCATGAAGTAGCGGGTCATCTCCGGGTTGGTGACCGTGACCGGGCCGCCGTCGAGGATCTGGCGCAGGAAGGTCGGCACGACGCTGCCGCGGCTGCCGAGCACGTTGCCGAAGCGCACCGCCGCGTACGGGAGGTCGTGCTGCCGGCCGACCTCGAACACGACGAGCTCGGCGGCCCGCTTGGTGGCACCCATCACCGAGCACGGGTCGGCGGCCTTGTCGGTGGAGATGTGCACGAAGCGCTCGCAGCCGAACTCGGCTGCCGCGTCTGGCCAGCCACCAGGTGCCGAGCACGTTGGTGGCGACGGCCTGCGACGGGTGCCGCTCGAGGATCGGCACGTGCTTGTTGGCGGCGGCGTGGAACACGACGTCGGGCCGGTGCCGCTCGAAGAGCTCGCGCAGCCGCTCCCGGTCGCGGATGTCGAGCAGGACGGCTCGGCGTCGGCGAGCAGGTCTCCGGCGACGACCTCGTGCAGCAGGCTCTCGTCGCGGTCGAGCAGCAGCAGGCGCGCCGGGCCGGTAGCGGGCGACCTGGCGGGCGATCTCGCTGCCGATCGAGCCGCCGGCGCCCGTGACGAGCACCGTTGCGCCTCGAGGTAGTCGGCGATGTCCTCGGGGTCGACCGGCGCGTGCTCCCGGCCGAGCAGGTCGGTGAGGTCGAGGTCGCGGAGGTTCTGGAGCAGGCCCGCGGCCGTCGAGGCGGCCGGCCGGAGCACCTTGACCTGGGCGTGGGTGCGCAGCGCCCGGTCGACGATCGGCTTGATCTGCTCCCGCTCCGCGTGCGGGAGCGCGATGAGCATGCGGTCGATCGTCGTGCCGCGCGGCAGAGGTCCTCGAGCTGTCGGTGGCGCCGAGCACCGGGATGCCCGCGCGACCGACCGGCGGCGCAGCCGGCGAGTCGTCGTCGACGAACCCGACGACGTGGACGTCGCGGCCCGACTCGGTGTGCGACAGCTCGTACGCCGAGAGCGGCACCGGCGCTGCCGGCGCCCACGATCAGCGCCTGCACCGGCTTCGCCGCCGCGGGTCCGCTGCCGCTCGAGCGCGAAGAGCCGGGCCTGGAACCGGATGCCGCCGCAGCCGAGCAGGACCAGCAGCGCCGGCGACCGGAGGCGTGGTGAAGCACGGGCAGCGCCAACGTCGGTGGCTGCGTCGACGATCGAGAGCCACGCGCCGAAGCCGGCCAGCATGCCGGCAGACCACGGCGACCAGACCCGGACGGCTTCCTCGATCGAGGCGTAGCGCCAGACCGGCCCGTAGAGGCCGGCGGCTCGGTTGACGACGAGCTGGATGACGACCGGTGGCCCCACGACGAGCAGCAACCGGGCGACGACGGGTCGTCGGGGACGTGCGCCTCGAACCCGGCGGCGAGCGCGAGCAACCAGGCGACGGCGACGACTGCCGGGGTCGAGCAGGACGAGGCTCAGGTTGTCGCGCCGCCGCGCCCAGCGGTACACCGTCGTCGGCAGCTCGTGATCGACCGCCTCGACACGGCTCGTAATGGCACGGTCCCGCACGCTGCCCCCAGTTGCTCGACGTGACCCCAGCGATCGGCGGACCGACCGCGCGGATATCCCCCTACCCGTCTGGCATTACCGACCGGTAGCCTAGCGGCTTGCGGGCCACCATACCGGAAAAATTCTGACGGGGTGTCAGGCGCGGTACTCAGCCGGTGGTGCCTATGCCATCCTGGATCGCATGGCCCGCCTACGCGTGCTCGTGGCGGCCGGCTGGGTGGTGGCGGCCCTTGCGGGTTCCGTCGCCGTCGCGCCGGGCGCGACCGCCCAGGCGGTCGGGGAGATCGACGCCACCGGCGCCGCCGACGTGACCGCCGAACTGCAGGCTCTCTTCGATCGCACGCCCGACGGCGACGTCGTCCGGCTGGTGGCCGGCGGCGCCTACCGTGTCGAGGGCACGATCGTGCTGCGCGACCGCCACGACCTGGTGATCGACGGCAACGGAGCCCGGATCTTCGCCACGACGACCGGCGCACCCGACCGCTGCCAGATCAAGATACATGGAGGCTCCGGGTTGAAGGTCCGCAACCTGGAGATCCAGGGGGCCAACCCCTATGCGGGCCTCGACGAACGTGCCTACGACCCTGAGCTCGAGTTCCAGCACGGCCTCGCCCTCGAGGGCGTCACCGACGTCGAGGTCGACCGCGTCAACATCCACGACACCTACGGCGACCACATCTTCATCGGTCGCCTCGTGGACGGCCGCCGGGTGACCGAGCGGGTCTGGATCCACGACTCCAGCTTCGCCCGCAGCGGCCGGCAGGGCATCGCCATCATCGATGGTCGCGATGTCGTGATCGAGCGCAACCAGCTCACGGACATGAGGCGGGCCACGGTCGACCTGGAACCGGTGGAGGGGTTGGCGGTCGAGAACATCCACATCATCGACAACGAGGTCGGGCCGGACGGCTTTTGTTCGTGGCTGCGGGGGGTACGGGCCCCACCAACCGCGTCGTGATCGCACGGAACACGTTGCACGATCGCCCGCTCACCCTGACGGTCATACCGCCGGAGGGTCAGCGCCGGCGGGCCTTTCTGGGTGATCGACAACACGACCGACTTCACGGACATGAAGGCGACCCTGGCGTTCACGCGCACCGACGGCGCCATCGTTCGCGGCAACCGCCAGCCGCTCTCGGGGGGCGCACCGCTCGTCGCGACCACCGATTCGTGCGACATCAGGGTGACGGACAACGACGTCACGCCGAGCACGCATGCGGTCGAGGGCGAGAACCGGGAATGCAACCTCTTCGTCTCACCGCAGCCCCCTGACCCGCCCCCCGTCGCCGGCCGCGGCCAGGACGAAGCGGCGCCGCCGGCCCCGCCGACGACGGTGGCCCCGGCCCCTCCGTCCACGGCCCAGCCGCCGACAACGCCCGCCGCCACTCCCGCAACGTCGGCGCCGGAGCCGGGTGAGACGTCGTTGACGGCGGCCAGCGTCCACGCCGACGACGGTGTGGCCGTCCCGCTCGTCGTGCTCGCCATGGTCCTCGCGGCGCTGGCCGGTGCGGGCGGTGCCTTGGCGGTCAAAGCCCGCCGCGCCCGCTCGTAGACCGAGGCGCGGTCCGTGGTTGCGGACCGTCGAAGGGGGATGGAAGGCTATCGACTCGACATGGCCCGGGGGTTGGGTCGGTTGGGGGATGTCTGCCGGGGGGCCGCACCTGACGCGACGCCCCGGCCGAAGAGATCCAGTTCCCCTATGCGTCGTGAGGCTGGGGCCGCGCCGAGCGGTCGGTTCGGCGACCGGCGAGAGCCGCGCGGAACCGCTCGGCGTAGACCGCAGCCGCGGCCGTGGCCGAGAAGCGGTCGGCGCGCGACCGGGACTCCCAGCTCATGGCGGCCAGGGTGTCGGCGTTCCCCAGCAGCCGTGCCACAGCCTCCGCCATGACCGCGGGACGATCGTCGTCGAGCACGAGGCCGGTGACCCCGTGCTCGACCACCTCGGCCACGCCTCCGACCGGCACCGTGACGATCGGGCACCCCGCCATCAGCGCCTCGATGGCAACACCGGGGATGCCCTCCGCCTCGCTGGTCAGCAACACGAGATCCACGCCACCGAGGACCCGCTCGATGTCGTCGCGCTGCCCGAGGAACGTCACCGCCCCGTCCAGCCCGAGCCGTTGGGCCCGGGCCTCCAGATCGGTCCGCAGGGGCCCCGTTCCCGCCACCGCGAGGTGGACGGTGCACCCCTGCGACCGCAGCCGGGCCACGACTTCCAGGGCGCGGTCGGGCCTCTTCTGCCGGACGAGGTGCCCGACAAACCCGATCAGGGGCGTGGCGTCGGTGACCCCGACCTCGGCGCGGAGACGGGTTCCCGCCAGGTCCCGGTCCAGGTCGCGGAAGCGCCCGGGGTTGCGGAAGTTCGGGATGACCCACACCTGCCCCCGGTAGCCGAGTCGGCGGACCTCGTCTCCCAGGTCGGGCGTGAGCGCGACGACGGCGTCGCAGCGCCGGGCCACGGTCGCCCACCAGCGGCGCCGGACCGGTCCCCAGAGCTTGGCCGGGAACCCGAGGATGCGCTGCCAGATCAGCACGGGACCGCCGAAGGGGACCGCCAGCGCGACCACCTGCGCCGCCCACCCTCCGTGAGCCAACACGACGTCCACGGGTGCGGCGGCGAGCAGGCGCCGGAGCCGCCAGGCGCCGGCGACGAGGTCCGGCGGCCCCTGTCCCCGCGAGCCCCGAGCGGCACCAGGCCGGGCTCCCGCCGACCGTCGAACGCCGGGCCGAGCGCGACGACGCGGTTCCGGTGCCCGAGCCGGTCGAGCTCGTCGGCCAGCTCCAGCGCCACGAGCTCGGCCCCTCGCCGCTGGCTTCGTGAGACGACGTGCAAGACACGGATGGGGGTCGCCGGGACAGGCTGACGGGCCGTTCGAGCGGTGACGTCGGGGCGCACGGTGGACGAGACCGTATCCGATCGCAGACTGGGGACCGAGCCACACGATCGACGCCGCATCGCAACCGACTAGCCTCGCAGCGTGGCTGGGGCAGTCTTCGTGGTGGCCGGATCGGGGACGCCGGAACAAGGACCCGCTGCCGCACTGCTCAGCACTGCCGGCTGGGCTGCTGCCGCCGAGCGCGTGGTCGGGCGGTCGTGGGTGGTCACCCCGGACGGGGTCCTCACACCAGCCGCCGCCCGGCGACGAGGCTCGAGCCCGGCCCTGCGCAGTCCTGCCGGTCCGAACCTGCGACGACGCCTTCCGTCGGTGGCCAAGACGGCCGCCAGGGACGTGCTCCAGTGGCGGCTGAGCCGGCGCTACGCCATCGACCCTCGGGGTCCGTGGGGCCCCGACATCGCCTTCGTGTGGCAGCGCCACGAGCTGTTCCACGCCGCCGGGTTGGAGCTGGCGCGGCACCTCGGTGTCCCCGCTGTGTTGTTCGTGCCCGCGGTCAAGGTGTGGGAGGCGGAGCAGTGGGGCACCACACGACCGGGCTGGGGTGGGTTGCTCGAGCGCCACGCCGAGCGCCCGGCGTTGCTCGGCGCCGACCTGGTCGCATGTGGCAGCCAGCCGGTGGTCGACCAAGCCCTGCGCATGGGGGTATCGCCCGACCGGGTGCTGCTCACCCCCACGGGCGTGGACCTGGACCTGTTCGGCGAGCCGCCCGACCCTGCGCCGCTCCGGCGGCGCCTCGAGCTCGACGGACGCTTCGTGGTCGGGTGGGTCGGCAGCTTCCGGCGGTTCCACGCTGTCGAGCAGGCCGTGGAAGCCGCCTCGACCGTGCCCGACGCCGCGCTGCTGCTGGTCGGCGACGGGCCTGAACGCGCCCGGATCGAGCAGCTCGCCGACGACCTCCGGGTTCGGCCGTCTTCACGGGCACGGTGCCGCATGACGAGCTTCCCGCCTACCTCGCCGCCATGGATGTCGCCGCCGTGCTGGCCCCACGAGGCGAGCCGTTCCACTACTCGCCGCTCAAGCTGGCCGAGTACCTGGCGGCCGGGCTCCCCGTGGTGGCCCCGGCCATCGGGCAGCTGGCCGAACGGCTCACCCACGGGGTCGACGCGCTGCTCGTGCCACCTCACGACCCCGGCGCCCTGGGCGCGGCGTTGCGGGGGCTGCGGGACGCGCCCGAGGAACGGGCCCGGCTCGGCAAGGCGGCCCGGGCTGCCGCGGAGGCCGAGTGGTCATGGGACCACCAGGTACGGCGGGTGATCGACGCCGTGGCGAGTGCCCCCCGTCGAAGCTGACGGCGGCCGGCAGCTACCATCCAGGCTCGCACCGGCACCGGAAGCCTCGGGGGGGATCGATCGATGGGCACGACAAAGTCATCCACGACAACCGGGTTCGAGCGCGGCGTGACGGCCGCGTGGCGCTCCGTGCGGAGGTTCCTGCCGCGGCGGGTGGCGGAGGCGATCCGCAAGCCGGCCCGGCGAGTCCTGCACGGGCTGGGCCTCATCCGCACCGCGTAGCCGGCGGCGGCGTCGGCGTGAGCCCAGGGCCCGGGGACCGCCCGACGATCAGCGTCGTGGTGGTGGTCTACGACATGGCACGCGAGTTTCCTCGCACGCTGCGGTCCCTGAGCCCCGGCCACCAGCGCGGGCTGGCAGCCGACGACTACGAGGTCATCGTGGTCGACAACGGCTCCCCTCGGCCGGTGGACCCGGCGCTGGTCGCAGGGTTCGAGGGCCGTCTCCGCGTGGAGCGGATCGATCCGGCACCGCCGTCGCCGGCCCGGGCCGCCAACCACGGCCTCGGCCTGGCCGATGGCGACCTGGTGGGGCTCATCGTCGACGGCGCCCGGCTGGCGTCACCCGGGCTGCTGGCCGAGGCGCGCCGCGCCGCGTCCCTCGCGCCCCGGCCCCTGATCACGGCCCCGGCGTTCCATCTCGGTCCGGTCCGCCACATGGAGGCCGCCGATGCCGGATACGACCAGGAGGCCGAGGACCGGCTGCTGGCAGGCACGCCGTGGGAGGACGACGGCTACCGGCTGTTCGGGGTCAGCACCCCGGCAGGCTCGTGGGGCCGGGGGTTGTTCGGACCGGCCGGTGAGAGCAGCAGCCTGTTCTGCCCGCGCCCGATCTGGGACGAGCTCGGGGGGCTGGACGAGCGCTTCGCCCTGCCCGGCGGCGGGCTCGTCAATCACGACCTCTACCGCCGGGCGTGCGGGCTGGAGGACGTCGAGCTGATCGTGTTGCTCGGCGAGGGGACGTTCCACCAGCACCACGGCGGTGCGGCCACCTCGCGCCGCTACTCCTGGGACGAGATGCATGCCGAGTACCAGGCGATCACCGGGGTTTCACACCGCCCGCCCGCGAAGACCCCGCTCTACGTCGGCCGGGTCCCCCCGGCCCTTCTCCCCCTCGTCGAACGCTCGGCCCGCCAGGCCATCAGGCGACTCGCGTCGCATGAGACCTGACAGGCGACGCCCGCTACCATCGCCCATCTGACTGGGACGTGACTCGGAGGGGCAATGAGACGCGGGAATCTCCTCGCGCTGGGCATCGCCGCGGCCCTCGCGGTCGCGGCATGCGGCGGTGACGACAGCGGCACCGGCGGCTCGGCGGGCCGAGCGACGCCGGCGGTACCGGGGTCGAAGGCCTCGCCACGATCCACACGGTGGCCGACCTGGAGCCCATGGCCCAGGGGCTCGTCGACGCCTACAACGAGACGTCGGACGCGCCGGTCGAGGTGGCGGTGGAGGCCCGGGAGCAGGCGATCGAGGCGGTGAGCCAAGGCAGCCCCGGCATCCTCCCGGCGGCCTGGCTGGAGGACGTCGACGTGGAGAGCACCGCCATCGGGAGGAACCTGGCCATCATCGCCGTGCCCGCCGGCAACCCGTCGCAGGTGAGCGGTCTCGATGCGTTCGCCGAGGACTCGGGCCTGGACACGGCCGTCTGCGGTCCCGACAGCCAATTCGGCAACCTCGCGGCCGTGCTCCTGTCGCGGGCAGACGTGGAGCCCGACCCTGCTCAGGTGGAGTCGGGATGCGAGGCGGACGCCGTCGCCCGCGTCGAACGTGGTGAGCTGGCCGCCGCACTCGTGTTCCGCACCTCCGTGCCGATCCCGCCCGACGTGCGAGGTGGTCGACATTCCCGAGGATCAGAACATGGTGCTCGACATCAACTACCTGCCGGCATCGCCCACCCCGACGAGCGGCTCGTTCGAGGCGTTCCTCGCGTCGGATTCGGCCGCGGAGGTCCTCTCGGGACGCGGCTTCCTACCTCGACTCGCGGTCGCGCCGATCGCGATCACCGGGATGCACCGCTCGGGCACCTCGATGATCACCCGCGCCCTGCACGACTCGGGGCTGCGGCTGCTGGGCACCGGCGCCGATCAGCTGATCGAGGCCGCCGACGACAACCCCGAGGGCTTCTGGGAGAACAAGGCGATCGTCGACTGCAACGAGGAGCTGCTCGAGGCGACCGGCGGGGCGTGGGACAACCCGCCGCTCCTGCCGCCGGCGCGGTCGACGATCCCCGCGTCGCGCACGTGGCCGACGCAGCCACGGCGGCGCTGGCCGCGCTGCGCGAGCACGACCACTGGGGGTTCAAGGACCCGCGGACCTGCCTCACCGCCGCCTACTGGCTCGACCTCGAGCCCGAGCTGCGCTTCGTCATCTGCGTGCGCCACCCCCTCGAGGTGGCCCTGTCGCTGAAGCGCCGGAACCAGAACTCCTACTCCCTGGGCCTGGCGCTGTGGGAGCGCTACTACGCCACGGTGCTCGAGCTGGTGCCGCCCGAGCGCCGCATCGTCACCCACTACGACACCTTCTTCACCGACCCCCACGCCGAGATGGCCCGGCTGTGCGACTTCGCCGGGCTCGAGCCGGCGCCGCCCCGGGTGCGGCCCGACCTGCGGCATCACACGATCGGCGTCGACCTCGGCGACGCCGGGCGTGAGCGACGGCGTCCGGCGCTCTACGCCGAGCTGTGCCAGCGAGGCCGGGACGCCCGCCGCCGCGAGCCAGCCGCCGACGAGGGCCGGGTGCGCCGCCTCGATCCTCGACGGCGCGGTGGCGCAGCGCCACGCCGAGCAGCGGCAGGCGGCGATCGAGCGCCTGCAGGAGCGGGAGGAGGAGCTCCGCGCCGCCCACGCCCAAGACCGAGGAGGCGCACCGCGACCGGGTGCGTGACCTCGAGGCCAAGCTGGCAGCCGCTGCGGCGACCGAAGCCGCGACACGGAGCGGTCGAGCTCGCCGGCGCTCCGCGACGTCCGTGGCCCGCATCGACGATCGCACCCGCCGGGTCGAGGCGCGGTCGTTCGCCGGGGTCGTCGGCGCGCGCGGCCCGGCGCGGCCGCCGGGCGACTGCCGCCGTCCGCCCGGCAGTCGCTGCGGCGGGGACGCGCCTGGCGCAGCGGGCCGCGGCCGCTCCCGCGCCCGACCGCCAAGGCCGTCGCACCGGCGGACGGCTCCCGGAGGCCCGCGCTGCAGGCGGCCACAGCCTGCCTCCGCCCGCCCAGGAGGTCGCTGCGGCGCGGGCGCGCGGCATCGCCGGCGCAGCCGCGGCGCAGCCCGGTGCCGACGGCGCGGGTCGTCGCCCGCCGCCTGCCCGAGCCGGCCCAGCGCGCGTCGCCGCGCCGCGCCTGGGCTGGCGAGCGCGCCGCTCCGGCGCCGAGGCGCGCTCCGCGCGCGCGTCCGATCCGGCGCCGACCGCCCCGCCCACCCCCAAGGGCCCGGCCATCCGGCTCTGGAAGCACGGCTACGTGGGCATGGTCGCGTGCCGCCTGGACCGGGGACGACCCTGGCTGGTCGTCCACCCCGGCAGCCCCGCCGAGGTGCGCGACGCCAGCTCGCCCCGCGGCACCCCGTTCCCGAACGCGCGGCGGCCAGCCGTTGGCCGACGACCTGTCGCACATCGCCCACCTCGAGGCCCAGCGCTTCGCGGGCCACCGGCACCTGGTCGTGCCCGAGGGATCCCGGCCCTGGTTCCGCCAGCAGGCCGAGCTGCGAGACCACGTCATGCGGCACCTACCGCACGGTCGCCGACGATGCCGGCGCCGGCGCGGTGTTCGATCTGGCGGCCGGCCGGATCCGGACGGCCCGGTCGCTGCGGTCCGAGATCGACGAGCTGGCCGCGGTACTGCCGAGCCGCCCGCGGTGCTCGACTGGACCGGGCTCGACATCGCGCGCCGAGCTGCCCGACATCGCCGCGTTCACGCCGCCGCCCGGCGATCGCCTGCCCTACCTCGACCGCAGCGTCGACGTCGTGGTGGTCGACCGGGCCGGCTGACCCCGCGGCCGAGGCGCCGCCCGCGTGGCAGCGCTCGGGCGTGATCACCGTGGCGCCGGGCGGCACGGGCGCCGGTCGTCCGGTCGGTCGAGCGGGTGGCGGCCGCCGCCGAGCCGGCGCCGCCCGCGGGTGCTGGTGTGGGCAGCCCTGACGCCGACGCCCGCTGGGGGCCTGCGCTGGCTGAGCGGGTCGCCGCGGCCGGTGCCGACCTGCTGCGTCGCCGCGTCGGCGCTCGACGCGCTCGGCGAAGGCTCGGCGACCACGACGTGGTCGTGGTCGTCGAGCCGCACGTCCTCCCGCTGCCCGGCGCCATCGAGGCCGCGGCCGCCGCGGTCGCCGACGATCCCGCCTCGGCGGTGGCCGGGAAGGTCGCTGCGCGCCGACGGCCGCCTCGAGGCGGCGGGCGGGACGGTGTTCTTCGACCGGTCGGTCGGCGCTCATCGCCGGCGCGTCGCCGACGTCCGGGCGCCGTGGCACGACTACGTGCGCCCGGTGTGCTGGGCGCCGGGGCTGGTCGCGGCCGCCGCCGCCGCTGTGGGCCGCGGTGCCCGGCCCGCCGGGCCGCGAGGGCCGCGCCTACCTGCGGGAGTGGTGCGCCGCCGCTGTGGCCGCAGGGCGGCGCGGTCGTCTACCAGCCCGACGTGGCGGCGCGTGCGAGTCGACGGCGACGGCGGCGAGCCCTCGACCCCGCTCGGAGTCGTCGGCTGGCAGCGGGTGCTCGACCTGCGCCCGGCCCGACCGACCGAGCTCGAGCGACGGCGCGTGGCGCCACCTGCTCGCCCACGACGACGTGGAGGCCTGCCGGGGATGAGCCGACGGCACGCCCTGGTCACGCACACCCGGATGCCCGCCTTCGACCGCGACAGCGGGTCGCAGGACATCGACAACACCATCCGGTTCCTGCTCGCGCCGGCTGGCACGTCACGTTCCTCGCCCGCGAGGAGCCCGAGGCGGTCGAGCGGCGCCACGCCGACCGCCTGCGCCGCATGGGCGTCGCCACCTACGCCGGCTTCGGCTGGGCCGAGCGGATGCTGCGCTCGAGCGACTTCGACCTCGCGCTCATCGCGTTCTGGGAGCCGGCCGCGAGCTGCTCCCGCTCGTCCGCCAGCACTCCCCTGGCACCCGGGTCGTCATGAACTCCATGGACATCCACTTCCTGCGCGACGCCCGGCGGTCGTTCGCGCCGGCGCGGGCGCTCGACGGCGCGTTCGGCGGCGAGCCGTGCCCGGGAGCTCAACACCTACGACCAGGCCGACGCGCGTCATCGCCGTGTCCGACAAGGAGCGCGACCTGCTCGCCGACTTCGTCGGGCCGGCGGGTCTTCACCCTGCCGCTCGCCGAGGACGTGCCCGCGTCGCCGGTCCCGCTCGCCGAACGCCGGGGGATGTGCTTCGTCGGCAACTTCCGCCACCTCCCCAACCGTGAGGCGGTCGAGTACCTGTGCAACGACGTGCTGCCGCTCGCTCGACCGGCGCTGCTGGAGCGCCACCCCTCACGGTGCTCGGCAACTGGCTCGACCAGGTCCGGCTCGACGTCGACCCGGCGCACCCCGGCGTCGAGCTGTGGGCTGGGTGCCGTCGGTCCGGCCCTACCTGGAGCGGGCTCGGCTCGCCGTGGTCCCGCTGCTGCACGGCGCCGGCGTCAAGCGCAAGGTCATCCAGTCGATGATGGCCTGCACGCCGGTCGTCACCACCCCGATCGGGGCCGAGGGCCTCGACCTCGTCCAGGGCGAGCACGCGCTGATCGGCGCGGACGCCGCCGACCTGGCGGCTGGCATCACCCGCCTGCTCACCGACGACGAGCTGTGGGAGCGGCTGGCCCGCCAGGGCGCCGAGCACGTCGACGCCCGCCACCGGCTCGACCTCGTCGGGCGCCGCTTCAGCGAGATCGTCGAGCCGGTGATGGCCGGCCCGGCCCGGCGGCGGCGGCGGGTCGAGCGGCGGCCACCGGCGACGCCCGAGCGACGGTCGCTGGTCGAACGGATCCGGACGATCGCGGCGCCGGGCGACGTCGTGCTGGTGCCGGAACGGCGACCGGGCCGTGTCGACCTCCGCCCGCAGCGTGCTGGCCGTTCCCCCAGGCGCGCGACGGCGTCGCCGGGCTACGAGCCGGTCGACGGCGCCGCCGCCGTCACCCACCTGGAGGCCCAGCGGCGGCGGGGTGCCCGCTACTTCGTCCTGCCGAGCTCGGCGTCGCGCTGGCGCGCACCGCTACCCGGAGCTGCTCGACCACCTCGAGGCGCGCCACCGGCGGCTGCACCAGGACGAGCACCTCGCGCTCTACGACCTCGACGGCCGCGACCCGGACGGGGTCGCGGCCGCACCGTCGGCCCACGTGCACGTGCTCGGCACGTACGCGGCCGGACGGACCGGCCCCTCGCCCACGCTGCTGGCGGGGCTGGACGGCGCCGGGGCCTCACGGTCGACCAGCGCTGGCGGTCGAGCGCGGAGCCGCGCCTGGTCGATCCCCGGCGACGCGCCGACGCCGACTTCGTCGTGCTCGTCGACGACGCCGTCCTGCCCGGGCGCTTCCTCGCGACCTGGTCGCCACGCAGCGAGGCGCTGCAGGTCGACCGGCTGCAGCCGGCCCACCACGGCGGCCCGGCCGCCGGGCCGCCGATCACCGAGCGGCACCGGCGGCACGGTGGCGCGGGAGGTCGGCCGCGGTCACGCCGCTGCCGGTCCTGTCGGTGCGGCAGGGGCGCAGAGCCGCGGGTCCGGTCGCCCTGTCCGACAACGTGACGATCGGGCTGCGGGCGCCGCTGCCCCCGGCGCCGGCGGGCGAGGCCACGTACGTCCACCGGGTCTGGGTCCGCGACGACCGGGGCGGCGTCGCGGCCGTCGACCGGCCGCCGCCGGAGGGCACGCCGCGCATCAGCGTGCTGATCGCGACCTACGACCGCCCCGAGCTGCTGCGGGCGTGCCTGGCGTCGTTCGCCAAGCAGACCCTCGACCGGGCGGACTACGAGGTGGTCGTCGTCGACGACGGATCCCGCGACCGCCGAGCTGCCCGACGTCGTCGACGAGCTCGCCGACCGGCTCCAGGTCGTCGGCGTCGCGGATCGGCCACGCGGGCCGGCGCGCGGCCAAGAACCATGGCCGTCCTGCTGGCCCGGGCGCCCGATCGTGCTGTTCTTCGACGACGACGACCGGGCCGCGCCCGACTACCTCGAGCGCCACCTCGCGGGCCACGACGCGCATCCCGGCGAGGCGGTGGCGGTCCTCGGCCACACCGACTGGGCGCCCGAGCTCGAGCTCACGCCGCTCATGCACTACATCACCGACGTGGACCGGCTGATGTTCGCCTACGAGCGGCTCGGCGACGGCCAGGAGCTCGACTGGCGCGGGTTCTGGGAGGGCCGCATCTCGTGCAAGCGGTCGCTGCTGCTGCGCCACGGGCTCCACGACCAGCGGCTCGACTACTCGATCGACGTGGAGATGGCCTGGCGGCTCGCGCCACCGGCCTGCGGGTCGTCTACGACGCGTCGGCCGGAGCCTGATGGCCCGCCCGATCGACTTCGACGACTTCTGCGCCGCTCCGACGCGAAGGGCCGGGCTCACGCCACATCGCGGCCCTGCACCCCGGCACCGAGATCGCGCCGCGCCTGGTCCCCGCCGGCAGCGCCGAGCTGTGGCGGAGAAGGGCCAGGCCGACGAGCCGCTCCGGCGGCGGGTCGCCGAGCTGGAGGCGGCGGCCGAGCCGACGACGCGGCGCCTGCCCGAGCTCCACGCCGCCTACCGCGAGCTGTTCCGCCTCCTGCACGCCAAGGGCGTCGCCGCCGTCGCCGAGCCGACGAGCAGGCGGGCACCGACCGTCGCCGGCTCGGGCGCCCTGCCCGACGCCCGCGCCCGGCGAGGGTCCCGGTCCCGAGCTCGTCCACGACGGCACGCCCGAGCCGGCGCGGCCGACCGCCGCAGCTCAGCGTCGCCATCCCGGTGTGGAGCCGCACGCCGGAGCTGGCCGAGATGGCCCGCCGCACCATCGAGCGGGTCTGGGAGGTGGCCCGGGTCCCGACCGAGGTCGTCGTCGTCGACAACGGCTCGCCGCTCGAGGTCCCGCTCGCCGCCCGAGTCCACCGCTACCCGGAGAACCGGGGGGTGTCGGTCGGCTGGAACACCGGGATCCGGCTGTCGACGGCCCCGGTGGTCGCCGTCATGAACAGCGACTGCCGGGTCGAGCCCGGCTGGGACGAGGCGCTGTTCGAGGCCGCGTCCGACGGTCGGCGCATCGCCTTCCCGTACACCGACCACTGCGACGGCCACGGGCTTCACCCGGCCCGACCAGGCCGGCACGGCGGGCTGGTGCTTCATGCTGACCAGGGCGCTGTACGACGAGGTCGGGCCGTTCGACGAGTGGTTCAGCCCGGCGTTCTGCGAGGACACCGACTACTGGCACCGCGCCTGGGAGCTGGGCATCGAGCTGTCGCCGGTCCCGGCGGCACGGGTCGTGCACGCCCGGCGCACGAGCAGCGAGGCCGACGACCGACCTGCTGCTCCAGGCGCACCGCTACAAGTACGGCTGGAAGCACGGCGTCGACCCCGACCGCGCCCCGCCCTACTACAACCGCGAGATCGTCGACTACGCAGGCCACGTCGACCGACCGGGGTGGCGCCGTGAGCATCGACGACGTGGCGCCGTACCCGACGCTGGATGGCGATGTGCCCGGACCCGATCTTCGTGATCGGGTCGCCGCCGGTCCGGCACCACCGCGCTGGCGCAGTCGCTGAACCGACATCCGGACTCCGTGTCGGCAAGGAGTCGTACACTCCTCCACGAGCTGTTCGGCGGCAGCGCAGTCGGAGCAGGTGTGGGACCGGCAGATGCAGCGCGGTGAACCCGTGCTGGCTGGCGCACGAGAGGGTGGAGCAGCGACGAGTTCCTCGCGTTCATCGGGCTCGGGCTGCAACGCGATGTTCTCGAGCCGGTCCGAGGGCAAGCGCTGGATCGACCCGACCCCGCTCTACACGCCGATGGCGCGACCTCGCCGCCATGTTCCCGGGTGCCGTGTTCCTCCACATCGTCCGTGACGGCCGCCACGTCGTGCCGCTCGATGATCAACTTCGAGCGCAAGTTCGATCGCCCGAGGCCATCAGGCCGCGCGACGCCGAAGGAGATCCCGGCCTGGTCGAAGGACTTCGCCAGGGCTGTGAGACGTGGGCAACCTGGGTGGACGGTCGGCCTCGACTTCGGCGGCGCGCACCCCGACCCGCTGCCTCACGGGTCCGCAACGAGGACGCTGGCGGCGGACCCGGCGGCGGGCTTCGCAGCGATCCTCGGGTTCCTCGGCGTCGGCACCGATCCGGGACCGGCAACTTCTTCGGCAAGCAGCGGATCAACTCCAGCTGGGTCCAAGCGAGACCACCCGCCCGGGCGACGACGACTGGTCCGGCTGGGACCGTCGACGCCAGCGCAAGGAGTTCCTCGAGGTCGCCGGCGACACGATGGGGCGGGCGGGCTACGGCGACGGAAGGTCCTGAAGGAGTGGGCGCGTGGCTAGACGTCCCGAGGGGGATGCGGCCCCGGGTCTTCTGCATCGGGCTGAACAAGACCGGCACGTCGTCGTTCCACGAGGCCGATGACGATCCTGGGGCTCGAGAGCCTCCACTGGGGGGGACCCACCGTTCGCCGCGTGGTCGAGGCCGCGCTGGCCGAGGGCAGCCCGCTCCTGTCGGGCCTCGACCCGACGATCGACGCCTTCTCCGACGTCGAGCCCCTCACCAAGAACTTCGACGCTGCTCGACCAGCCAGTACCCGGGCAGCCGGTTCGTCCTGACCGTCCGGCCGCTCGACGCCTGGGTCGACAGCCGCCGCCGTCACGTGGAGCGGAACATGGCGCGCCAGCGACGCCGGTGAGTACGACGGCAACTTCGTGGTGGTCGACGAGGAGGGGTGGCGCCGCGAGTGGTTCGACCACGTCCTTCGCGCCCGGCGGTACTTCGCCGGCCGGGACGACTTCCTGGAGGTCGACCTGGCGGCCTGTACGGGCTGGACGCCGCTGTGCAACCTTCTCGACCTCCGCGAGCCCTCCGTGCCCTTCCCGTGGGCCAACCGGGATCGGGCCGCGATCGTCGACCGGTCCTGACCGCCACGGCCCCGCGAACTCCGCGACACCGTCGTCCTGGTGGCACCCGTCGCCGTCGCCTGTGCGATCGCGTTGCTCGGCTGGGTGACCGGTGTCCGGCGCGGGCCGCGATCGGTGGGTGACGGAGTGCCGTCCAAGCGGCGGCGCGGGGCCATCATGGCCGTGCTGTTCGTGGGTGCGGTCGCTGCCGCGTTCCTGGCCCCGGTCATCTCGGTGCTCTGGGTGGTGCTGGCGCTCAACCTCCTCCTCGGCGTCGGGGAGAACGTGCCCTTCTCGACGTACTCGATGTTCTCGAAGCCGTCGACGACTGCATGGGCGTTGTGCTTCGAGGACGGGGAGGGCGCGGTCGGTCCCGATCGCCAAGCTGGGCCTGGCGCCTCACGACATGCGCAAGCGGTTCGCGTCCGAGCTGCGGGCCGCCCCCGCCCGGGGCGTGTGCGACGTCGACGCCGCCCGGCGCGACGCCGCCTCCGTCCTCGCCACCCTGGTGGAGGAACGCCGGCCGCCGCGCGGGCCGTTCTCGACGAGGACGATCGCGATAGTTCGGTGGAGTACTCCTTCGACGCGGGCAAGGTCCGCCAGGTCAAGACGCCCATCCTGGAGACATCACCATGACGGGGATCGAGGTGCCCTCGTGGTCGTCGACCAGTCGACATCATGCGCATCGGGCTCGGCTTCGTGGCGATCAAGACATTCTCCGGGATCCAGACCTTCAGGCCCTCCGGCGAGCTGCCGCACCCGGTCGGCATCGCCCGCTTGGTCGATCTGAGGTGGGCGGCGTCGCCCCCGCGGTGCGGACGATCCAGCAGGGCGCGTACGTCGCTGCCCTCTGCCTGGCGGCCGGGTTGCTGGCCCCGGTCGCCTTGGTGTTCCTGACCGCGGCGATCATCATCGAGGTGACGTTCCGGTCGTCCTACGGCGCGGTGAACCACGGGCACCACCTCCTGGCCGTCATCCTGACGACACAGACCGCAGCGATGGTGGTCTGGAACGCCGCGGTACGCGGGGCTGGGACCTCGGGGTGGTGCTGGCCGACTCGCAGCAGAGCACGGCCGGTGGTGGACCGTCCAGGCGATCGTCGCGGTCGACTTCACGTCCGGGCTGTCGAAGCTGATCAACACCGGCGGCCAGTGGGTCGCCCGCTCGCCGAGCCTGCTGCTATCGGCCTACGAGCGGGGGACACCGGCGGGATGATGGGCCCCCGGGGGCAGGCGCAGGCGCGGGACGGCGTGCGGCTCGCCGCCTGGTTCCGCGACAGACCGTTGCTCACCTACTGCGCTTTCGCCGGCGGCCTGCTCGTGGGCTGGCCGCGCCGATCGGGCTCCTGGGGAAGTTGGCGCTCGCGGCCGTGGGGCTCGCGATCATCGCCCTGCACAAGGGAAACCGGTTCCTGAACTCGGGCTCCCGTTCCCCGAGTACCAACTGCTCGTGCTCATCTACCTGGTGAACGTGCCGCAGATCCTCCGCTGACCTACCAGCGACCGACCTACAGATGGCTCACCGGATCGAGGTCGGCATCGCCGTAGCCAAGCGCCTCCGCGTGTTCCCGCAGTGCCTCGCGACGAGGTCCTGTTCGGCCGCGGTGAGACGGTCCTTCCTGGTCGGCGGCCGCCGGATGGCCGCATACACGGGGTGACGGTCGCCATCCGACTGCTCAGAGCTCGAGTTGTCGCTCCGTGGTGCGTAGTCGGACATCGTCAGCATGCGCGCCTCGAAGGCAACACCGACGAAGGCGCACAGCCGTTGCGTCGTTCCGACCGGGTCTGCCGTCAGGTCCTCGTACCTCACGACGTGATAGCTCTCCGGGTCGGCGTACGCCCTCGCCAGCCCGAGCGAGACCGATCTGCACCAACGCTTGCACCTCAACGGCTACGTCGACCCCTCGTCCCCGGTCCTCACCGTGGAACGGTGCATGCTTGTAGCTCGCCACCATGTCGAGCGGGTTCCGCACGATGTGCAGGAACCTGACGTCGTCGTTCTGCAGCCAGTCCCGGATCAGGTCGTAGTGGAACTCGTTCTGGGGAGTCTTCTCCCCGGGGATCTCCTTGCCGCAACGTTCCGCGTAGCCGACCAGCACCTGTCGGAACGCCTCGGGATGCGACAAGCCGTGGTACGGCGTGAGGTCGAAGTCCCACCGCCGCAGGTCATCGCTGGCCAGTATCTCGCCGACCGTCCTGCCGAGCCGGTACCGGTCGAAGAAACGGGATTCGTTCGGGGGGATCGCGATCTGCGTGTGCGAGCCGACGATCCGGCGAAGCAGGTTCGTTCCGCTTCTCCCCACGCCACCGATGAGAACGAACGTCTGCACGGTCATCCCGCGCATCACCCCGGGGGCGCCGGCGCGTCGGCGAGCCTGCCCGCTCGGCCTCGCTGGACGAGAGGGGCGAGCTCGTCGCTGATCGCCAACACCCGCTTTTCGGCGGTGGGCCGTTGGGCTGCGTCTCGCTGACCATGCGGGCGAAGACGAGGTTGGGCCGGTTGGCCTGGGCCGCTCGCTCGTTGATGTCGCGGACGAGCCGGCCATCTCCCGCGGCGGAACCCGCAGCAGGGCAGCGACCTCGGCCTCAGAGATCTCCTTGCCGCTGGCGATCGCCCGGGCCACGTACGCAATCAGGGATCGGCCCTCCTCCTCGATGTCGTGGAAGAGCGTCGAGATGGCGTCCTCGTCCCACGGCTCGAGCGACGCCCTGGCCACCTCGCGGAGGATGAACTGCATGACGTCCTGCACGTGCTCCTCGGGCACCGGCACCATCACGTACGGCATCTAGCCCCCTGCGATTCCCCGCTCCAACCAACGAAGCGAGCGTAGACGAAGCGGCTCCGAGTCTCATAGGGGGACCACCGTTCCGGAAGTCAGCACTCAGCGTGGCGGACGGATTGCCTGCGGCGAATCGTGGGCGGTGCACGGCACCACCCGCTAGCGTCGCGAACGGGGAACGTGTCTGGGGAATGGGGAGGCGCTGCAATGGTTCGTGAGGCAGTGCCGGCTTCGTGCGCGTCGTCGAACCTGCCCGGGGTTCGTGTCGCCCTGGTCGCGCCCATGTACCAGGAGGCGGAGAACATCGAGCCGTTCCTCCGGGCAGCCCCGTGCTCGAGCTCCCCCGGAGGCCGCGGATGATCGTCTGCGACGACGGCAAGCCCCGATGGCACCGGCTTTCCATCGCCGAGCGGGTCGGCCGGGAGCTCGGCCATGTCGAAGGTGCTGCACCGGCCGGCTCAAACAGGGCCTGGGCAACGTGTACCGCCCACGGGTTCCGCACGCGCCTGGACGGGGGTGCGGACGTCATCGTGGCAGATGGACGTCTGACTTCTCCTCACCACCCACGCCATCCCCGGACATGGTCGAACCGCTTGCCCGGCGCCGACGTCGTCATCGGCTCGCGGTACGTGCCCTGCGGGGCGATCCCCGACTGGCCGCATCTACCGCCGCCTGCTGTCGCACGGCGGCAACCTGTACGCGCGGCGACTTGCTCGGACTCGCCAATCCGCGACGCCACCTCCGGCAATGCGGGCCTACCGGGGCACGATCCCCTCCGGCAGACCGTCGTCGGGACAAACCCGGGCCAACGGGACGGCTTTCATGCTGGAGACCCCGAATCCGCTCGGCTCACCGGCGCGGGCGCCCGGTCGAAGAGGTTCCCCTCGTCTTCCCGCGACCGTGTCGCCGGCGCGTCGAAGATGTCGGCCCGGATCAGGTCGAAGACGTTGCTCCTCGTGACGTGGTGGGGCGTGTCGGCGCGCTTCCCGGGTGCGGCGCGGACCCTCCGGTCGAGCCCGGCCGGTCAGCGCCTGAGCGACCTGGCCGGTCGATTGTCGTGATCGACCTCGCGCCTGCGCCCCTCGACCCCACCGCTCGTGCCCGGACCTTCCTGAAGCGCACCGCGACCACTGGGTGTTCGCCGGGGTCATGGTGTTGACGGGGTGGTGGTACCTGCGAGCTTGACGCGGCCAGTCGTTCCTGCGCGACGACTTGCGCGTCGCCACGCGGTCGTTGTCGTTCCGCGACCTGTTCGAACCGCACAACGACCACCTGAGTGTCGTTCCCCTCGCGATCATACCGGGTGATGCTCGGCGGGTTCGGCATGCGGACGTACACGCCCGAGCGCTTGCTGGCCAGCGGTAGCCTGCTGTGCCTCGGCGTCGCGGTACCTGTTGGCCCGGCGCCGCGCCGGTGCACCCGTGGCGCTCGTGGCCGCCGTGTCGGTGCTGTGGTTGCCGACGACGAACCTGACCCCGTTCCTGGCCAACTACCACCTCGCCCTCGTGGGCGCGGTCGTTTGCGTGGCCGCGATGCCCTCCCGTGACGGGCGCTCGGACGTCGCCACGGGTCTCGCGGCTCTCGTTCGCGGCTCGGTGCCGGGCCGTCGGGGTGGCGGTGGCCGCGGCGTGCGCCGCGGATGCGGCCCTGTCCCGGCCGCGCCCCAGCCGCTGGGTCGCTATCGCAGTGCCGAGCCTGCTGTGGCTCTGGGTGGTGGCGGACGCCGCGGGTCGCCCTCCTCGTGCCCCCGACAGGCCGTCGGTGATCGAGGGCATCGTGGACGTCGCCGACGGTGTCTTCGGATCGTTCGCCGCCCTGACATGGGGCTGGTGGCTGGGCGGCGCGGTCCTGGTGGCAGGGTGGGCTCCTCGGTCGACCGGGTCAGAGCCGACCGGGAGTCGGCCCTGACCCAGCTGGCCTGGACCGCAGGTCTGGTGGTCTGGTGGGCCGGCCTGGTGTGGTCGCGGGGCCCCATGCCGCCGACTCGTTCAACACCGGCCGCTACGAGTACGTCGGTGCGGTGCTGCTCCTCCTGTCGGCGCTGCCGGCGCGCCCCGCCGCGGGGCTGGCACGGCCCGAGGTGCGCTGGAGGCTGGCCGCGCCCGCGGGTGGCGATCGTCGCGTATCGTCGTCCTGGTCAACCACGACGATGTCTCTCCGCACGCGTTCTTGCGGAGAGGGCGGCGGGCGCGGACCGGGCCGAGATCGTGCTGTACGAGCTGGAGGCGGCCACGGAGCCGGTCGAGCCGACGGTCCGGCTCCCGCCGGAGATGGCCCGGATCACTCGTGCGGGACTACCGGGAGAAGGTGGTGCCCCGCTACGGGTCGCCGATCGACCTGAGCGAGTCACCCGACGAGGCGTTGATCGAACGGCACGGGCTGCGGGCCCCTATCGTGGGCCCCGCGCCACAGGACAACCCGGCCTGCGCCAGCGGTCCCGCGAGCCTCCACCCCGGTGGCGAGGTGACGCTCCACACCGGCGACCGGGCGGCCACCATCCGAGCCCGGCGCTTCGGGTCGTCCATGCATGACGTCCGGGAGGTCATGCCCGGCCGGACCGCGGTCGTGCGCTTCGCCGCGCCGATGCTCTTCGAGGATGTCCCGTGGGTGATCGAGGCACAGGGTGCGTGCATCCACGTGGGATGATGCCCGGTCGAGGGATCAACAGCGCCACGAGCGACGTGTTCGTGACGACGAAAGGTTCTGAACCCCAATCCGGAAGAAACTTCGAGCGCGTTCTCTTCCTGAACGTCGCCAACTTGCCAACCAGGCTCACGAAGTCGAACTCCGGTTGCTCTCTCAACAGCAGCATCAGTTGTGCACAGCTATAGAGCTGGACATCGTCGACGAACAGGACGGAATCCTGCACCATCATCATGTTGAGGTAGCAGAAGTCGACGAACACGGATGGCCACCCGTGATTGCCGTCGATGAACGCGACCTCGCATGACGCGTGCTCGTCGAGCGCCAAGCGAGGCAGCGCAATCTCGGACCGATCCTCGATGTACTGGAACACGCTGTCGTCGAGGCGGCGCTCAGCAGCTTCAGACCGGATACGCGGGCCGAGCTTGGGGTCAGGCGCGATGGCTGTGACCTTCGAGCAACCCAGCATCATGAAGAGCAGCGTCGAGTTGCCCGCACCGGTCTCGATGCTGCGAGGCCCGTCGCCGAGCTTGGCGAGCTCGTCGATCATCACCTGTCCGATCCGGGGATTGAGCCCGCCCGAATGAGGAGGTCTCGGGGCACGCTCGTGAACCTTCGGCAAATCCCGAAGGAATGCGGCTGCCTCCTGCTCACGATTCGCCCTACCTAGCACCCGATTCCCCCTTCGAAGATGCTCGCCCTCCGGCAGCGACCGATAGGTCGAGTCAGTGAGACTACGCCAAGGCGCCCGACTCGGAGACCGCAGGTGTCCCACTCAGGACCCGACGCTCCGGAACCCGACCGAACCGCGAGATACGAGGAGGGCGTGGCGCCGCAAGGCCTCGACCAGCTGGCGGGCCCGGTGGTCCATGGTGTGGTTCGCCAGCACGATCTGGCGGCCGCGGGCGGCGCGAGCCCGGGCCGCGGGCGGGTCGGCCAGGATCTCGTCGACCAGGGCCCGTAGCTCGGCGGGGTCGTGGTACTCGGGCACCGCGCCATCGAACAACTCGGCGATCCCCTCGACCGGGTCGGAGATCACCGGGGTGCCGCACGCCAGGACGTCGAAGAGCCGGTTGGAGGCGAAACCCCACGCCTTCATCGGTCCCCAGTGGTCGTTGAGGACGACGCCGGCCGACGAGTAGACGGCCGGCAGCAGCTCGTTGTCGACGTGGTCGGCCACCACCAGCGAGGGGTCCACGAGCTCGCGCCATCCGCCGCCGTAGATGGCGGGCCGGAGCCCGGCGGCCAGGGCGTCGGCCACCATCGGGCGCAGCACGTCGCGGGTCTTGGCGACGACGGTCACCTCGTGGCGATGGGCCGGGTCGGCGGGACGCGGGCGCGAAGCGTCGGTGGTCGGTGGCCTGGAGCATGACCTCCACCGGGGTGCCGGTCCGGCCCCGCACGTGGTCCGCGAACCGGGGCGACGCCACCAGGACGACGTCGGCCTCGTCGAGCTCGCGGTCGTCGACGGCCTCGGGGTGGCTGATGATCCACAACACCTGGCGCTGCCCGGCGCTGGCTCGGACGGGGCGGAGCCCGCGGAGCACGACGTGGACGTCGCAGGCGCGCCCGGCGAGGCTGTCGGCCAGGGCCACAGTCTGGACCCGGGTCTCGTGGCCCAGCCGCCCCAGGCTCTCGGCCAGCGCCTGGGCCAGGTGCCAGTCGCCCCAGCGGCCCGCCACCTTGGCCGAGGGCACGGCCGCCGTGAGGGCGAAACGCAGCGGGACGTCGTCCCGGGGATCGGCCGCCCGCCGTAGTGCCGCGCCCGAGCGCCGGACGGCGGCGGCCCAGCCGGGCCCGGCCGGATCGGTGACCGACCGCAGCTCGCGCCGGGCGCGGACGGGGCGCCGGTCGACCACCACCGCCCCCGGCACCAGCACGACCCGGCCGCCTTGCGCCCGCAGCCGGGCACACAGCTCGACGACCGCGGCGTCGAGGTCGTCGGCGGCTGCCAGGCCGCCCGCCGCCTCGTAGGCGGGGCGATCCACGAGCAGCCCGGCCCCGGTCCCGGCGCCCACCGCGACGACCGGCCCATCCGGCTCGGGCCTGGTGCCCGCCGCCAGCGGCTCGGGCACCGGCGCGGCGTCCGCGTCGAGCCGCAGGCCGGCGCCCGCCGCCCGGACGAGGCCGTCGTGGGGGGTGGCGTGCCACAGGGGCCGCACCGGGTGGACGGCCAGCGGTACCGCGGCGACCACCGGCCCCTCGATGGCGGCGGCGAGGCGGTCGAGCCACCCGCCGGAGTGCGGCTCGCTGCCGGCGGCCGTCACGCCCACCAGGTCGGGGGTCGACGTCCGGACGGCGTGGGCCAGCGCCTCGGCCGCCTGGTGCGGCTCGGTCACCCGGGCGACCTCGACCCCCGGCGGCAACCCAACCGGAGATCCGGCGCCGGCCGGCTCCGCCCGTCCGACCACCACGAGCGCCACCTTGCGGGCCGGTACCGGTCCCGGAGGCCCGGGTGGGGTCCGGCTCGCCGACGGCCCGCGCCGCCGACCGGCCCGGCCCAGCGCCGCCGCGCGCAGCGCCACGCGCTCGACCCCCGCCCGCAGCCGGCGACCCGCCGACCGCGGCGTGGGCAGCGACCGGCGCCGCCCACCGCTCGGCCGCCAGCAGCGCCCGCACCAGCGGCCGGCGGATCAGGGTGGCGTACTGGTCCTCCCGCTGCCGTGCGATCCGGCGCCAGTGCTCGACCGCCGCCTGCTCCGCGTCGAGCCGTTGCCGCAGGTCACGCCGCTCCGCGGCGGCATCGGCGGGCTCCGTCGGCATGGGGCGAGTATGCATCAGCCGGCTCGCGCCCGCCGCCTCAGCAAATGTGCTTGGATGCCCCGGTGCTGGCGCGACGGGTCGACGCCGCGTTCGGGAACAGGCCGCTCGATCTGGTCATGGACGACGCATCGCATCTCGGGCCTCAGACGCGAGCGTCCTTCGAGACGCTGTTCCCGCGGCTGCGCGCCGGCGGGCTGTACATCATCGAGGACTGGTCCTGGCACCTGCAGGGCCTCGATCTGCCGGGTGAGTCGATGGAGGGGTTCGTGGCGCAGCTGCTGGCTGCGGCCGGCAGGGGCCCCGGCCTGATCGCCGGCATCGAGCTGATCTGGGACGTCATCGTCGTGCGGCGCGGGGTGGCAGACGTCGACGCCGCCGGCTTCGACATCGCGCAGTGGTTCGACCGGATGCTGTGACCGGTCGGCAAGCTAGGCCGCCGCGCTGCTAGCCTGCGCGTTCCTCTTGAACCTGGGGTCACCGAGTCACACGATCATGTTCCCGCTGTGGGATGTCGCCATCGCACCAGTCCTGCACGCCGCCCGGGCACGGCGTGTCGTCGAGATCGGCGCGCTGCGGGGTGAGACCACCATCCGGATGCTCGACGACCTCGGCGCCGACGCCGAGCTGCACGTCATCGACCCCGAGCCCCAGTTCGACCCGACGGAGCACGAGCGGGCGTTCGCCGGTCGCTACCACTTCCACGGGGGCCTCAGCCTCGACGTGCTTCCCACCCTGGGACCGATCGACGCCGCCCTGATCGACGGCGACCACAACTGGTACACGGTCGTCAACGAGCTACGGCTCCTGGCCGAGGGCGCCCGCCGCCACGGCACCGGCCTGCCGGTGCTCGTCCTCCACGACGTCCTGTGGCCCTACGGGCGGCGCGACCTCTACTACGCCCCCGAGCGGATCCCCGCCGAGTTCCGCCAGCCCTACGCCCAGGCCGGCATCAACCCGGGCATGAAACGGCTGCACCCCCGCAAGGGCCTCAACCCGAACCACTGGAATGCCGAGGCGGAGGGCGGGCCCCGCAACGGGGTGATGACCGCCCTCGAGGACTTCGTCGCCGAGCACCCGCGGCCGCTCCGCATGCTGGTCATCCCGATCTACTTCGGCCTGGCCATCGTCGTGGAGGAGGAGCGGCTGGCGGCGCAGCCCGACCTCGCCGCGGCCCTCGCCCGGCTGGACAGCAGCGAGGGCCGGCACGAGCTGCTCGAGGTCGCGGAGGCGACCCGGCTGCGGGCCATGGTCTTCCAGCACACCGACCACTTCCGGCGGGAGTCCCGGGCCGACCGCGCCGTCGGCGCGTCACCTCGCCCTCCTCAAGGACGCCCTGCTCAACCGCCACTACCTGGAGAACGAGGTGCGGCTGTCGCTGCTCACCGCCAACGACCAGGCACGCACCTGGGCCGCGGCGCTCCACGATCCGGTGCGCAACGTCCAGGACCAGTACCGCAAGCTCGAACGCCAGCGCTTCGCGAGCTCCGGGCCCGACGACGATGCCGCGACGTCGTTCCTACCGTACGCCGCGGTCGGCAAGGGCCAGCTCGACCACCTGGAGGCGTCGCTCGACGCGGTGCGGCAGGATGGCGTGAGCGGCGACCTCGTGGAGTGCGGCACCGGGCGCGGAGGCAGCGCCATCTTCATGCGCGCCTACCTGGACGCTCACGACGTGCCGGACAAGAGGGTGTGGGTGGCGGACCGGTTCCGCTCCAGCCCCGAGCCCGAGCCGGCGCCGTCGCTGGATCGGGGGGTGGCGGGCTTCCAGGCCGACCTCAACATCGTGCGCGACGGCTTCGCCCGGTTCGACGTCCTTGACGACCGGGTGCGCTTCGTCCAGGGCCCCGTCGAGGCACTGCTGACCGAGGGCCCAGAGCGCATCGCCCTGCTGCGCGTCGGACGGTCCGCAGCCGAGGAGGCCCGCCGGATCCTCGAGCTGCTCTACGACCGCGTGTCCGAGGGCGGCGCCATCGTCGTCGACTGCGGGATCCGCGGCTCGCACCGATCCGGGGTGGAGAAGTTCCGCGCCGACCGGGGCATCGCGACGCCGCTGCAGCCGGTGGACGGCTCGGCCGTCGCGTGGCGCAAGGCGCGTGACGAGGCGGCGGCACCGACCGTCGCGCCGGTCGTCAGGGGCGACCACGCCCATCCGGTCCTGGCACCGCCGCTCCGGGCCGACCCCGTGGACCTGTCGGTGGTGGTCGTCTTCTACAACATGCGGCGCGAGGCCCGCCGCACCCTGCACTCGCTCTCACGCGCCTACCAGGAGGGCCTCGAAAGGACGAGCTACGAGGTCATCGTCATGGAGAACGGCTCCGACGACGACCAGCGGCTGGGACAGGCGTTCGTGGCGGACTTCGGGCCCGAGTTCCGCTACCTCGACCTCGGCCACGACACGTCGCCTTCTCCGGTGGGCGCCCTGAACCGGGGGATCGCGGCGAGCCGGGGGCGGAACCTGGCCCTGATGATCGACGGCGCCCACGTGCTCACCCCCGGGGTCTTGCGGTTCGGACTGCAGGGGCTGGCCACGTACGACCCGGCCGTCGTGGCCACGCAGCAGTGGTACGTGGGACCGGGCCAGCAGCCCGACGCCCTGTACAACGGCTACGACCAGTCCTACGAGGACCGTCTGTTCCGGCGCATCCAGTGGCCGAGCGACGGCTACCGCCTCTTTCAGATCGGGCACTTCGTCGGGGAGCGTGACTGGCTGGACGGGGTGTGGGAGAGCAACTGCATGTTCGTGAGCCGGGCGCAGCTCGAGCAGGTCGGTGGGTTCGAGGAGCGGTTCGCCATGCCCGGCGGTGGCTACGCCAACCTGGAGCTGTACGAGCGTCTGGGGTCGGCGCCCGACGTCACGGTGTGCTCGATCCTCGGGGAGGGCTCGTTCCACCAGGTCCACGGGGGCACGACGACCAACGAGGTCGAGGCCGAGGAGCGCCGAGCCCGGGTGCACGGCTACGCCCAGCACTATGGCGAGCTGCGGGGCCGGGCCTTCCGGGGGGCGGGCAAGCCGATCCACTTCGTCGGGCGCATCACAACGGGAGCCGCCCGGCGGACCAAGCCGCGGCGGCTGTCCACGGGGGTGTTCGGTGAGGCCGCCGAGGCCGTCGACGGGCGGCCCGAACGGCCCGCTCCGGTCCCCGACGACCTGCGCTGGTCGTTCACCGAAACCGTGTGGCGCAACCTCCCGTGGCGCCGCACCACCTGGCTCGGCGAGCCGATCCACACCGCGCCGACCGACCTGCTGGCCTACCAGGAGATCCTGACCCGGGTCCGGCCGGACTGGGTGCTCGACATCGGCGCGAGCGACGAGGGACGCGCCCGGTTCCTGGCGTCGATCTGCGAGCTGATCGACCACGGCTGCGTGCTCTCGCTCCGCCCGCCCGAGATGTCCGAGGTGCCTTCCCACCCGAGGTTGCGCGTCCTCGCCGAGTCGCCGTCGGACCCCGACGTCCGCCGGCGCGTCCACGATCTCGTCGGCACCGGCAACGCCGTCGTCGTGCTCGGGGCCTGCGCCGACCGGACGACGACGGCCCGCCAGTTCGAGGACTACGCCGACCTCGTCGGCGTGGGGTCCTACGTGGTGGTCACCGACACCGTCGTGAACGGCCGCCCGGTGTGGCCCTCGTTCGGGCCGGGACCGTTCGAGGCGGTCAAGCAGATCCTCGGGCTCCACGGGGAGTTCGTCGCCGACCCCGACATGGAGAAGTACGCGCTCAGCTTCAACCCGGGAGGCTTCCTGCGCCGGGTTCGCTGAGGGCGCCCGACACCGGGCGTGCGCCGCCGTCCTGGCCACCGTCACCGTCGAGCGTCTGGCACGCGCCTCTCGGGTCGCCGGGGACCGGCACTGTCGAATCGCGCTAGCCTCGGCGGCCTGGTCGTTCGGCTGGGAATCGGATGCTGGGGGTCAGGTCATGACGCTGGACCGCATGTCGGCCACGCTCGTGGCCGACGAACACGCGGGGGTTGATCAGGAGGATCCAAGCGCCCGGGTGGGCCTCGGCCGCCCTCGGCCGCGGCGGGTCCTGACCGCGGACAGGATCTTCTGGCTGGGCGTCGTCGCCGCCGTGGCGCTGGGCGCGGTGGTGCGCCTGCTCTATCTGTTCCATGCGGCGCCGGTGTGGGTGGGAGGCGACGGGTTCGACTACTCCGTCGTCGGCCACCCGGCTCGCTGACGGCTTCGGGTTCACGAAGTCGCCCGACGGGATCCACCAGTTCGAGTACGCCCACCACCCACCCGGGTGGGCGTCGGTGCTGGCCGTGGTCACCCAGCTCGGGTTCCGCTCCATGCGGGCCCACCAGGTGACCGGTCTGGTGATCGGCCTCGGTGTCATCCTCGTGGCCGGGCTGGTCGGCCGGCGCTACAGGGGACGGCGGGTGGGGGTCGTCGCCGCGCTCCTCGCCGCCGTCTACCCGGGGTTCTGGGTCATCGACGTCCAGATCCTGTCCGAGCCACTCGGGCTGGCAGTGCTCGGCCTGCTGATGCTGGTGCTGGCGGATCTGTGGGAGCGACCGACCCTGGCCCGCGCCCTGCTCACGGGGGGCCTGCTCGGTGCGCTCACCCTCGTCCGCGGGGAGGAGCTGGCACTGCTGGCGATCGCGGTCGCGCCGATCCTCCTCCTGAACCGGCGGCTCGGCGTCGGGCGGCGGTTCGCCTTCCTGGGCGCCACGGCGGCGATGGTCGTCGTGCTGGTGGCGCCGTGGGCGATCCACAACGTTGGCCGCTTCGAGGAGCCCGTCGTCCTCTCGACCAACGGCGGCTCCACGTTGCTGGCGGGCAACTGCCCACCGGCCACGTACGGGGGCGAACGCATGGGCAGCTTCGACATCACGTGCAACAAGCGCCGGGGTCGGCAAAGTCCCGGTCTCGACGCCGCGCAATAGGATGTCGCAGCCCGGAACCTCGCGCTGCACAACATCCGGGACAACGTCGACCGCCTCCCGGTGACCGTGATCGCCCGGTACGGGCGGGTCCTCGCGGTGTTCCGCCCCGCCCAGACCGTCGGGATCGACGCCGACTGGTTGGGCTCGGCGCGGTGGCCCGTATGGGCCTGGGTCACGTCGTTCTGGATCCTGGTGCCGTTGGCCGTCGCCGGCAGCGTCCTCCTCCGGCGGTCTCGCCGCTTCCAGTGGCCCCTCGTCGCTCCCGCTGTCATCGTCGCCTTGGTCGTGACCGTCACGTTCGGTGACCCCCGCTACCATACGATGGCGGACCTGGGCGCCGTCATCCTGGCCGCTGTCGCCGTCTGTGCGGTGGTCCGCCGGATCGGCCTCGCCGAATCGCGCTAGCCTCCGCGAACTGGTCGTACGGCTGGGAATCGGATGCAGGGGGCCAGGTCATGTCACTGGACCGGACGTCGACCACCCTCGTGGCCGACGAGGACGCGGGGGTGGATCAGGAGGATCCGGGGCGCCGGCGCCTCACCCGCCGCCGGACACCGCGAGACCTGACCCCTGAACGAACTCTTCTGGCTCGGCGTCGTCGCCGCCGTGGTGCTGGGCGCCGTCGTGCGCTTCCTCTACCTGTACCACGCTGCGCCGGTGTGGGTGCTGGGCGATGGGTTCGACTACCACCTCGTCGCCCACCGGCTGGCAGACGGTCTCGGGTTCACCGGGGCGTTCGGCGTGGAGGGCCAGCAGTACGCGCACCACCCACCCGGTTGGGTGTTGGTCCTGGCCGCCGTGACCAAGCTCGGGGGAGAGTCCATGCGGGCCCACCAGGTCACCGGCCTGGTGATCGGCCTCGGTGTCATCCTGATCGCGGGATTGGTCGGCAGGCGCTACGCAGGACGCCGGGTGGGGGTCGTCGCGGCGGTCCTCGCCGCCGTGTACCCGGGCTTCTGGCTCATCGACGTCCAGATCCTCTCCGAGCCGCTCGGGCTGGCAGTGCTGGGGCTGCTGATGCTGGTGCTCGCTGACCTGTGGGAGCGACCAACTCTGGTCCGTGCCGTGCTGGCGGGTGGCCTCCTCGGCGTGCTCAGCCTCGTCCGCGGCGAGGAGCTGGCACTGCTGGCCATCGCCGTCGCCCCGATCCTGCTCCTCAACCGGCGGCTCGACGTCGGGCGCCGGCTCGCATTGCTGGGTGCCTCGGTTGCGACGGTCGCGGTGGTGGTGGCGCCGTGGACCATCTACAACCTGGGCCGCTTCGAGGAGCCCGTCGTCCTCTCGACCAACGGGGGCTCCACGATGCTGGCGGGCAACTGCCCACCCCGTACCTACGGGGGCGAGTTCATGGGCAGCTTCGACACCGTCTGCAACTACGTCGTGGCGCGACAGAACCCCGGGCTCGACGCCTCGCAGGCAGACGTCGAGTCCCGCTCCGTCGCCATCGACAACATGCGCGACAACGCCGGCCGCATGCCGGCGACCGTGCTCGCCCGCTACGGCCGGCTGGTCGCGGTGTTCCGCCCGGCCCAGACCGTCCAGATCGACGCCGACTGGTTGGGAGCGGTGAGGTGGCCGGTGTGGGCGTGGGCAACGTCGTACTGGCTCCTGGTGCCGCTGGCGGTCGCCGGCAGCGTCATCCTCCGGCGATCCCGGCGGTTCCAATGGCCGCTCGTGGCCCCCGCGGTCGTCGTCGTCCTGGTGGCGACCCTGACGTTCGGTGACCCCCGCTACCACATCATGGCGGACCTGGGCGTCGTCGTCCTGACCGCGGTTGCCGCCTGTGAGGTGGTCCGACGCCGGCAGCGGCGCACGGACGCGAGCGGCGAGGTCATCACGTCCCCATGACCCAGGCCGAGGCACCGCCTCCGGCCACGACCGGGGCGGTGCAGATCGAGTGGCGCGGCGACGACCAGCTGTGGATCGACGGCACGGAGTTCCGTGTCGTGCCCGCCGGTCGGTCGCCGTCGACCCCGGACCGGTTCCTCTTGCTGAAAACCCGCCACATGGTGGACGCCTACGTCTACCTGGCACGCGCCCTGGAGCCACGGCGGATCGTCGAGCTTGGCATCTTCGAGGGAGGCAGCACGGCGCTCCTCGAGCTGCTGTGCCGGCCGGACCGACTGGTCGCCGTCGAGCTGTCCGCCGACCGTGTGCCCGCCCTCGACCAGTTCCTCGCGCGCAGGGGGGCGGAGGATCGCGTGCGGCCGTGCTACGGCGTGAACCAAGCCGCCGGCGATGTGATGGCCCCCATCCTCCGCGAGAACTTCGGTTCGTCGTTGCTGGATCTCGTGGTCGACGACGCGTCCCATGACCTCGACCTCACCCGCCAGTCCTTCAACATGCTCTTCCCGCTCCTGCGGCCGGGCGGGCTGTACGTCGTCGAAGACTGGGGCTGGGGTCACCTTCCCTTTGCGAGGGAGCGGCGTGGACCCTCTCTCGCCAAGCTCGTCCTCCAACTCGTCCTGTCAGTCCCGTACGCCGACGGCGTCATCGACGAGGTCACCGTGAACAGGCATTGGGCCGTCGTTCGCCGCGGGCACGCCTCGATCCCCCAGCCATTCGACATCGCGAGCCAGATCAGCGACCGCGGCCGGCAGCTGCTGTCCGTCGATGACGAGGACCCGCGCCTGCTGTGACCCACCGCTCTCGTGAGCGTCGCCGCCGGCCCCGCGAGCGTCGGCCTCAGGTGGGTCGTCGCGCGACGCCGCTTCCCAGTCCCATCATCCTGACGGCGGCCCCTCCGGCAACACCGGTTGCGCCAAGTAGCACCGCCCGGCGCGCCGGATCGGCAACAGTCGACCCCAACTCCCCAGCATCTATGCGGCCCACGATCAGCCTCCCTCAGCCACTCGGCGTTCTAGGTCGTTCCCTCGGTCCGGCTATCCGCGGGCGCTGTAGGCGGACACCTGATTCCCCTGGACACGCCTCGATCCCCCGGCCGTTCGACATCGCGAGCCAGGTCAGCGACCGCGGCCGGCAGCTCCTGTCCGTCGATGACGAGGACCCCGCGCCTGCGGTGACCGGCGCCTAGCGCCTCAGCCGGTGCGAGATGGGGTCAGGGCCTCGAGTGGGATCATCACCTGCTCCTGGCTGTCCGGCCCCTGGGCGGTGATGGGTGGAAGCCAGCGCACGGACCTGAGCTCGGTCGAACGCTCCCGTTCCTCGAGGTAGGCACGGTCGATCTCGCGCTGGTCGAACCGCCTTCCGAAGCCGGTTCGTCGCACCTCGGGACTGTTTACGTTCAGAGGCGCCACCATGATCGGGATCCTCGAGCCGACACCGCGGGCGATCGCATAGACGTCGCTGACGCCAGGTATCCAAGGGATCGCACTGACCCGGACGGGCACCCCGGCGTCGGCGAGATCGTGAACCATGTCGAGTCGCTCCGCCGGTGTCGGCGCGCCCGGCTCCAGCCTGGCGGCCACGTCGCCGTCGATCGTCGACAGAGACACCGTCACGCGGCCATCACCTCGGAGGAGAAGGTCGATGTCGCGCCGTACGCCGACGCCCTTGGTCACGACCCTGACCGGCCAGCCGAGCTGTGTCAGGTCGTCGAGGACGATACGGGTGACGCCGAGCTCGACCTCGACCGACGGGTAGGCGTCGCAGAGCGTGCCCAGACCGATCACCGGCTGGCGGTGGCCCTGCGCGCCGAGCTCGCGGCGCAGCTGCTCTCGCACGGTCTCGGCCCCGAACCGCGGCCGGGATCGCCCCTGTGCGCCGGTGATGCAGTACACGCAGCGGATGTCGCAGGCGACGTACGGGTTGACGCTCAGCACGCCGCACGCGGGGATGGTCCTGCACGAGCGGAGCCCGGGGGGCCGCGGCGGTGATCATCGTGCCCGCGTCTCCGCTGGTAGGTCGACGGGCACGTCGCAGTCCCGCCCCGGGAGGCGCAGGAGCGGGTGGTTCTCCTGCGGAGGTGGTGTCGGTCGCACCCACGAGGTGTTGGGGACGTGGCCGAACGCCCGATAGGCATCGTCGTAGGCGCGCCAGACGTCGGGTCGGCGGTACTCGCGTCCGAGCAGGCGCATCGAGTCGCGGCCGTCACCGAATGCCAGCGGCGAGAACACGATCTCAGCGGCGGGATCGACGGCGTCGATGAGCGCCCGGGTGTCGGTCACCCCGGGGATCCACGGGAGCGCGTTGACGCCGACCCTCAGCCCGGCGCCC
Source organism: uncultured Acidimicrobiales bacterium (assembly GCA_963830865.1). GTDB lineage: Bacteria > Actinomycetota > Acidimicrobiia > Acidimicrobiales > VFJN01 > ZC4RG19. Next base: position 45,722 of record CAWHNU010000012.1, read on the forward strand.
AGCAGGGCATCGACGGCCGCGAGCCGAGCGGCCCCCGTCGGCGCCCCCAAGTCCAGCCGGGCGAGCGCGTCCTCGTCGAGCGTGCACAGTGAGACCTGCACGTGAACCCGATCGCCGCCCAGCATCAGCAGGTCGACATCGCGGAGCACGGTCGTGCCCTTCGTGATGATCGTGACCCGGGCCTCAGCGGCGAGGAGCTCCTCCAGCACGGCGCGGGTGAGGCCCACCTCGGCCTCTACGTTGGGATATGCATCGCTGAACGCACCGAGCAGGTAGAGGGAGTTGGAGGGTGCGGACCGCACGAATCGACGCGTCGCGTCGCGTGCGTCGTCGGCCGCCATGATGGGGTCGGAGACGCCCTGGACACCGGTGATGCAGTAGACGCAACGGTGGTCGCAGAGGGCGTAGGGAGTGACCGACCACATCTCCCCGCAGATGCGCTCGAAGATCGAGGTGAGACCTCGGCCGGCCACGAGCAGGACGGTACCAGCCGCCACGGCGACGACGTCGTCGTCTAGGATCCGTGCGTGGCTGGGTGGAACCAAGCGCTGAGCCGGCGCGAGGCTCTTCGCCTTGCGCTGCTGGGCGTCGGCGCCGTCGGAGCGTCGTCGATCCTCGGTGGCTGTGGTCGCGACTCACCGGGTGGCGGCGGCGCCCCGCCGGACGCGCGCACCCGCCCGAACGTCCTGCTGATCGTGGCCGATGACATGCGCTACGACCAGCTTCAGTACATGCCGAAGGTGCGCCGGCTCCTACAGGAGAACGGCACCACCTTCACCCAGGCCCGGTGCAATGTGCCGCTGTGCCAGCCCAGCCGCGTGGGCTTCTTCACCGGGCAGATGTCCAAGCACAACCACGAGCTCGGGGTCGGCTTCTTCGGCTCCAGCCTCACCGACCACGACAACTGCATCGGGCGCTGGATGCACGACGCCGGCTACCGGTGCGGGTTCTTCGGGAAGTACGTGAACTGGTACGACGCTCAGGGCGGCATCGACCCACCGGCCGGCTACGAGGCGTGGCACGAGCTCGTCACCCTCGACCGCGACTACGGGTTCGACGTCCGCCTCGGGTCGGGCGTCACCACCGTCGCCGACGTTTACAGCACCGACTACCTCGCGCAGCACGCCACCGAGTTCATGCAGGGCACCGAGCCGTTCCTCTGCATCGTGACGCCCACCCAGCCGCACTCGCCGTCGACGCCCCGCCGGGACCTGGCCGACACGTGGTCGGACCTCCGGTGGTCGGTCGTCGACGAGGTCGACGTCAGCGACAAGCCGCCCTGGATCCGGAGCCTGCCGCCCCTGACCGAACCCGACATCGAGCAGATCGTCACCGACGCCCGCGGGGCGCTCCGGGAGCTGTCGGCCGTCGACGACATGGTCGACCGGATCATCGACGCCTTGGACCCGGAGGTGCTCGACAACACCGTGGTCATCTTCACCAGCGACAACGGCATCCATCTCGGCGAGCACCGGCGGCGCGGTTCGGGCACCAAGTCGGGGCCCTACGAGGTGGGTCTCCACGTCCCGCTCCTCGTGCGGGGGCCGGGCTTCGAGCCGGGCGCCGAGATCACCGTGCCCATCATGGCGTTCCAGGACATCAACGCCACGATGCGCGATCTCGGCGGCGCCGAGGCCGGCTTGCCGCACCAAGCGGGGGTCTCGCTGGCCGCGATCGCCGCCGCCTCCGACGACCACGCGTCCCGGATCCTGCTCCACGCGATCGGGCAGGGATTCGAGGGGATGACGGGCGACGGCATCACGACCGGGCCCGACCACCCGCTGGGGTTCCGCAAGCTCTACCGCTACCCGTCACTCGAGACGCGCCGGACGGGCCGTTCACGTACGAGGCGTATGACCTCGACGACGACCCCGACGAGGATGCCAACTGGGCCGACGACGAAGCCCGCCATGACGAACGCGACCGCCTCGAGTCGGAGCTCGACGCGTTGCTCGCCTGACCTATCCGCGCACGCTCGCAGGCATCAGGGGCCCGACACCACGGTGACCGGACCGCCACCGGGGTCGCACAGCTCGACCGGCTGGCCCTGGGGAACCGACGACACGTTCACCGTCAATCCGGCGTAGGCGACGATGGGGGCATTCCTCCACGGGAACGGGACCAGCCCGACGGCCCCCGTCGCATCGGTGTACCCGACCCACAACTGGCCCTCGCCGCGCAGGCGGAGGGAGCTGCCCGGGCGCAGTGTGACCGCGGTGCCGGGGGTGACCGTCTCGCAGTGGGCCGGCCGATGGCGGGGGTTCTCCTGCAGGGCCACCCGCACCTCGATCGCCGCCCGCGCCTCCGGCTCGAGGTCTTCCGGGGCGGGAATGCGGCCGGACCTCACACCATCCAGCAGCCAGCCGACCGACACGTACGGTGCCAGGCTGCGCTCGGGTCGCAGGTCGCGCGGCACCTGCTCGGCCAGCGACGACGCGTGGAATCGCAAGGAGGCTCGTCCGGTACGCCGCCAGGAACTCGCCGCCGTACGCTCGCTCGTTCGAGAAGTCGTGCACGTTGCCCACGACCGAGGCCACGAGGAACGCCACCAGGACCGGAACGGCTGCCCGCCAGCGCCGCATGACCGCATCGGCGGCCACGGCCACGACTGGGAGGAGCAGCACAGCGACGACGTGGACATAGCGGGTCGCCCGCTCGATCCCCGGCGCGAACCCGACGCGCCCGGACGCGGTGATCACCACGAAGAAGAAGGCACCCGCGGCCATGGCGACAGGCGCGGCGGCCTCCTTGCGCACCTCACCGAAGGGTCGGCCGCGCCACGCCAGGAACAGGCCGCCGGCGATGAGGCATGCGAGGACCCATCCCAGCCCGGGGACCTGCGCCAGGCCGCCGAAGCCGGCCGCGAGGGTCGTGCGGGCGAAGCCGAGCGCGTCGAGGGGATCGCTGAGCTCCTGGCCGTAGCCATCGCGAGCGATCGCGACGTACCACAGCAGGTAGGCCACGCCGAGCGGCAGGGTCTGAAGCGCGGCGGCACGCCAACCCCGCCGCACCAGCATCGCCAGACCGACGACCGCGACCATCGTGACGCCGATACCCGAGGACATCAGCGCCGCCAACCCGGCGAGCAGCGCCAGCCAGTCGCGCCGGTCGACGGGCCCGTCGTGATCGGCCAGCAGCAGCTGGGCCAGGCCGAACGCCAGCGACAAGGTGAAGTTGATCTGGAAGCCCCAGGTGATGTTCTCCTCGCCCGCCCCGAAGAACACGAGCGGCAGCACCGCGGCGGTCGCCGTCCACGGCCGGACGCCGGCCCGGCGGATCACGGTCCGAACCAGCAGGACCACCGTGAGGTGGCTCAGCACCGACACCAACTGGTAGGGCCAGTAGCTGTGCAGCCCGAACAGGTACCACTCGGCGCGGTAGGCGAGGATCGGAAGGGTCGACCAGTGCGCGCCATGCGGCTCCAACAGGTCGCGGAGGTTGCCGGCGTCCCGGGACGCCAGGAAGTCCCAGTCGTCGAACTGGAACCAGCGATCGTGACCCAGGCGGAGCAGCAGGGGAACAGAGACGACCGCGACGACCAGGAACGCGATCAGCGCCCACCGCTCGGCTCGCCGGCCCGCCGACTCGCTTGCGGCCGGCGCGGGTGCGCCGGCCTCGTCGGGCGTCGCCACCGCCACCGCGCCGTCCTCGGTGTGCGTCACATCCCGGCCCGTCCTGCCCGAGCATCACCCGGGCGGCAGACGAAGATGTGCTGGGCATGCTCCGTGGGCGGAACCAGCCGCACCGGCTCCCAGCCGGTCCGCTCGATGAGCTCGTGGGCGTGCTCGCGGGAGTACAGGGCGTAGGTCAGCGGCCGGCTGGGGTCGACGTCCCGGAACGGCTCGACCTGCCTCACCGCGGTCGCCATCGCCCGTGAGGGCCCGTCGGGCCGATCTCGCGACAGCGTCCGTTGGAAGAAGTCGATGAGCCCGTGGCCGCCGTCGGTCAGCTCGTCGACGAAGAGGGTGTAGACGAGCCGCCCGTCCGGCCGGACGTACCGGCGCAGGAGCTTCAGCATCGTCACGTAGTCTGCGGGTGACAGGTGGGTGAAGACCGAGTACAGGCAGATGACGTCGAACGTCCGGTCCGCCACGCCCAGGTCGGTCTCGGGCGTCATCGGCGGCGCATCCGGGTTGTACAGCTCGTTGCGCACGTCGACGTGGTGGTACTCGAAGCGCGGGTCGTCCACGTTCGCCCGCAGGAACTCGATCATCTCGCCGTAGACGTCGACACCCGTGTAGCTGCGGATCGGGATGTCATGGTCGAGGATCGCCTGCGTGAACTTCACCCCGCAGCCCACGTCGAGAACGTCGCACTGCGCCAGGTCGTCGACGCCGACGAGGCCACAGAGCTGCTCCAGCAGCGCGACCGCGCCCACGACGGTCGCCTGCTCCTCGGTGATGGCACTGCGACGGAACCGAGGCGGGATGGTCAGCATCGTCGGTGCTCTCCCCCAGTCACGACCCCTCCGAAGCGCGCGACTCTAGCGCACCATGTGGAAGGCGTCGGCATAGTGGTCGGCGAGCCGGAACCCCGCCGCCGGCAACTCGGCCGGGCCGCGCCGAACGGCGATCCAGTGTCGATTGACCGTCAGCTCCTCGATCAGCCCGGCCTCGGTCGCCTGCACCAACATGAACTCGACCGCCAGCCGCGACAGCGGCGTCTCGGCACCGCGGCCCGACTCGATCCGCTCGGCGATCCGCGCCACCAGCGGCTCGGTCGCCCCGGAGCCCCCCCGAGCCAGCCTGCGCTCGTACAGCGCCGCGCGCTCGTGAAGTCCCACCCAATCCTCGATCACGTAAAGGCCACCGGGACGCATCAGCGGGAGGAGCGTCTCGAAGGACGCGAGCGTGGCGCCGTAGCGATGCGAGGCGTCGTCGACGACGAGATCGATGGGCTCGCCCCGGAACTCGGCGGTGACGATCTCCCGCAGGCGATCGCCATCGGCCTGGTCGACCCCGTAGTAGGGGCGGACGACGGCGCCGAGGTCGCGGGATTGGATGAACCGGTCGAGATGCGAGCTCCGGTTCGCCTCGCGCTCGATACCGACCAGCCTGGCCGGCTGCGCGCGCAGGGCGAACCACGCCAGGCTCCCTCCGTACGCGATGCCGAGCTCCACCATGCGCGGTCGCTCGAACTCGTCCAGCACCCGCTCGTAGCACGCCACGTGCGACGCCGATTTCATCAACGTGAACCGGTCGTGGGTGGTCCGGTCGGTGAAGCCGCTGACGAACCGGACCCCCTCCAGCTCGAACCCGACCGCGTCCTCGACATGGTCGCCCCTCATCGCTCGGACGTTACGGGACGCCGGACGAGGGCGGCCAGCCGGATCGCACCGACGCCGGCCCACCGGATCGGCGCGGCATGGCAGGGATGCGCTAGACCGGTGACCGCCGGGGAGCGGGGCGAGCGCCGGCACCGGGCGGTCCTCCGCCATCACTGCACCCATGTACCAGTTCTGGCACGACGTCGTCTTCCCAGTGATCGAGGCCGCCGGGGCGCGGCGCGTCGTCGAGGTCGGCGCCCTGCGCGGCGAGAACACCGAGCAGATGCTCCAACAGCTGGGGCCCGACGTCGAGCTCCATGTCATCGACCCCCTCCCCGACTTCGATCCAGCCGAGCAAGAGGCTCGCTTCGCCGGTCGCTACTTCTTCCACCGCGACCTCAGCGTGAACGTCCTGGGCGAGCTCCAGCCCATGGACGTGGCGCTGATCGACGGCGACCACAACTGGTACACGGTCAACACCGAGCTGCACTTGCTCGCCGGCGTGTCGGCCGCGGCCGGCGCGCCGCTCCCGGTCTGCATCTTTCACGACGTCGGTTGGCCCTACGGTCGCCGGGACCTCTACTACAACCCCGACACCATCCCCGCCGAGCACCTCCACCCGTGGCGCCGGGCCGGGATCCGGCGAGGACAGTCCGAGCTGATCGAGGGCAGCGGCGGCCTGAACGCCGAACTGGCCAACGCCGAGCACGAGGGCGGGCCGCGCAACGGGGTGCTGACGGCCGTCGAGGACTTCGTCGCCGAGCACGACCGCCCGCTGCGTCTCGTGGTGCTGCCCGTCTACTTCGGGCTGGCGATCCTGGTCGAAGAGGCGCTCCTCGCCGAGCATCCGCAGCTCGCAACCGTGCTCGACGGCCTGGAGGGCCCCGCGGGCAAGGACATGCTGCTCCGCCTCGGCGAGGAGATCCGGCTCGAGGCCGTGGATTTCGACCAGGTGGCGCTGCGCGAGCGGGCCCGCCGGCTCGACGGCCTGACCCGCCGCTACCTCGACACGGTGAAGGCGGCGATCGTCAACGACCACCACCTGGAGATGGAAGCCCGCGTCCGCTACCTGGCCGACGTGACGCGGAAGGGCTCGCAGCCCAACGACGCGGTGCTGGCCGACCCCGCCCGCAACGCGGCCGACATCGTCCGCCGGCTCCAGGACCGCCACCGGGTGGGAGGCGACCCCGACGACGCGCTCGATCGGACCGAGCTTCGCCGCCGGCGGGCGGGTCGGCCTCGACCGGCTCCACCGCTACCTCGAGCGGGTGTGGGAGCGGCACGTCCGGGGCGATGTCGCCACCTGCGGCGCGGGGCAGGGCGGTGCGACCCTGTTCCTGGCGGCCTTCCTCGAAGCCCACGACCAGGATCCCCGCCCCGCGCGCCAGCGCCCGCTGTGGGTGCTCGATCGGTTCCGGCGGTCCGCCGGGGCCGCGGACCTCAACTTGCTACGCGACCGCCTGGCGCGCTTCGGCCTGCTCGGCGACCGTGTGCGCCTCCTCCAAGGTGACCCGGACGCCACGGCGGCGGATCTGGCCGGGCGGCAGCTGGCCTTCCTCCATCTGGGGCCGGGCCTGGGCAGCGATGCGGCTGCGCTGCTCGAGCGGCTCTACCCGCGGGTCGCTACCGGTGGCGTGGTGGTGGCCGAGCCGCTCGAGCCGGCCGTGGCCGATGCGATCGAGGCGTACCGCCGCCGCCACGGCGTGACGGCACCGTTGGAACGGGACGATTCGGGCGGGCTCGCGTGGTGGAAGGAGGAGGCCGTCGCGACGGCCGACGTCACGGCGCCGGAGTCCCGGCCGGACGCGAGCCGCGTCCCCTCTGATCCGACCGGCCGGCCTGGTCCCGCCCGACCTCTCGGTGATCATGGTGGTCCACAACATGCACCGGGAGGCAAGCCGGTCGCTGCCGTCCCTGACCCGGCGCTACCAGCAGGGCCTGGACGACCGGCGCTACGAGGTGATCGTCGTCGAGAACGGCTCGGATCCCGGCGAGCGCCTCGGGGCGCAGATGGTCGAGAGCCTCGGCCGGCCCTTCCGCTACATCGACATGGGCGACGATGCCACCCCGTCACCGGTCGCCGCGCTGAACCGGGGGCTGGCCGAGAGCCGCGGTCGGGCGCTGGCCCTCATGGTCGACGGGGCCCATGTCCTGACCCCGGGCGTGCTGCGCCATGGGCTCGCCGGCCTCGAAGCCTACGAACCGGCGATCGTCGCCACGCAGGCCTGGTACGTCGGCCCCGGCCAGCAGGGCGACGTCATGCGGGCGGGCTACGACCAGGCGGTGGAGGACGCGCTGTTCTCCCAGATCGGCTGGCCGACCGACGGCTACCGGCTGTTCGAGATCGGCCACTTCGCCGGGGATCGCGACTGGTTCGACGGACTGTGGGAGAGCAACTGCCTCTTCGTGCCCCGCCGGCTGCTGGAACAGGTCGGTGGGTTCGACGAGGCCTTCGCCATGCCGGCTGGCGGCTACTGCAACCTCGACCTCTACGAGCGCCTGGCGTCGACGCCCGGGGTTCGGGTGGTCACCATCCTCGGCGAGGGATCGTTCCACCAACTGCACGGCGGCACGACGACCAACCAGGCCGACCCGCTCGAGCGCCGCGCCCGCATCCGCAGCTACGTCGATCACTACGCGCAGGTCCGCGGCCGCCCGTTCATGGGGCCCGAGAAGCCGATCCACTACGTGGGTGGCTTCACGACCGAGGCTGCCAAGCGCTGCCGAGCCCGGAGGATGACGGCGAGGGCCTTCGAGGTCGACCCGGCGCTCGAGGGGGACGACGGTCCCGCGCCCGAGTCACCGGTTCCCGTGGCCGACGACCTGCGCGATGGCTTCACGAGCGCCTACTACCGCAGCCTCGCCTGGCGCGACACCCGGTGGCTGGGTCGCCCGGTGCCCAACGCCCCCACGGACCTGCTCGCGTACCAGGAGATCCTGGCCGAGGTCCGGCCCGACTGGGTGATCGAGACGGGTTCGCTCGACGGCGGACGTCCGTGGTTCCTCGCCACCCTGTGCGATCTGCTCGAGCACGGCGAGGTGATATCGATCGCCGAGCGTCGCCGCGGCAACCTGCCCTCCCACCCGCGCATCCGCTACCTGGCCGCGGCGCCGCACGAGCCGGAGGCGCGGCGGCTGGTGGACGAGATCGTCGGTGACCGGCCCCGCGCCCTGGTCATCCTCGGCTCACGAACCCGGCGTGATCGCACGCGCCGGGAGTTCGACGCGTTCGCTCCCCTCGTGCCGGTCGGCTCCTACCTGATCGTCGAGCACACCGTGCTGAACGGCTTCCCGGTGGACGCCAGCTTCGGACCCGGCCCGCACGAGGCCCTGCGCCGGCTCCTCAACCTGCACGGCGAGTTCCTCGCCGACACGACCCGTGAACGCCATGCCCTGACCTTCAACCAGGGCGGGTTCCTCCGGAGGATCTCATGAGCGCGCCCGCCACCGAGGACGGCGCCCGACGGTTCTTCGTCGCCCACATGCAGAAGACCGCGGGCACGACGTTGCGGGACCGGTTGCGGGCGTCGTTCACGGACGAGCAGATCTACCCCAACGCCACGGATGGCCCGGACGCGAGGCTCTCGGTCATCTCGGTGTCTCACCTGCAGGCGCGATGGGCCGCCCGCGGCGAGCAGATCCGCTTGCTGACCGGCCACTTCCCGGTGCGCACCGCCGAGCTCCTCGGTGTGCCGTTCGTGACGATGACGGTGCTGCGGCACCCGGTCGAGCGGACCGTGTCGTTCCTGCGCCACCAGGCCGAGCGCCGCCAGCGCGGGGCGACCGAGGACACGCCCCTCGTCGAGATCTACGAGGACCCGTTCCGGTTCACGCACATGATCCAGAACCACATGGTCCGGACGTTGTCGCTCTCACCGGAGGAGATGCTGGAACACGACGGTGTGCTGACCCCCGTCCCGTACACGCCGGACCGGCTGGAGCGGGCGAAGCAGGCCCTCGCCGGCCTGGATCTCTTCGGGTTGCAGGACCGGTTCGAGGAGTTCTGCGTCGAGCTGTCGGCGCGCTACGGGCTCGACGTCGGCCAGCCGTTGCGCTCCAACACGACGCAGCCGGGAGCCATCCCGGACGGCTTGGCCGACCGCATCGCCGAGGACAACGCCCTCGACATGGAGCTGTACGACTATGCCCGCCGCCTCTACGAGACCGTGGGTGGGCGGGCCCGACCGTCAGAACAGCTCGACGTCGCCCAGCGCCAGAGCCCAGTCATCGACGCGCCCGCCGGGGGCCCCGCTCCGTAGCGGCCGCCAGGTCAGGATCGGCCCCTGCCGGGGGACGCGGGCGAAGCCGTCGCGGCCCACCGCCGGCCCGCCCAACCTGATCACGTAGTCGGCGCCGGAGTCGTGTGCGACCGATCGCACGAGCGCCCTGCGGGCACCGGGCTCCCCCGCCGGGGCCAGGATCTCACACAGCGTGCACTCCAGGGCCGGCCCCCGCCGGCGCACGCGGAAGATCGCCGCGCCGTTCGCGCACGTCGTCCCCGAGCGTGACGGCGCGGTACGCCAGCGGGGCGAAGCCGTAGCGCCACTGCAGGTACGCCGGCGTGCGGTGGGTGGTCAGCCCGTCCGGCGGGGCCACAGAGCCCAGGAGGTCGGCCAGGGCCGGCGACGCCAACACCTCGGTCGCCGGCCGGCCCGCCGTCGACGGGACGGACCACAGGTCGGCCGGTACCCGCGCCCGAGCCATGCGCCACAGCGACCGGGGTGCCCGGAGCCGCACGGAGGTGGTCAGGCGTCCGACCTGCGTCCATCCCATCTTGAGATAGCCCGGCCGGCTGTTGTCGTTGGGCGTGTTGAACACGAAGGCCACACCGCCGGCCCGCAGGTCGTCGAGTGCCTGCAGCGTCAGCCGGCGGAAGATGCCCCGCCCCTGGTGGCTCGGGCGGGTCGCCGTGTCGACCGCGCGCACGGCCGGGAGGACCTCACCGCCGCGGGCAACGTGCTCCCAGCGCAGGAACGTGCGAAAGCCGACGAGCTCGCTCCCGTCGAGCGCCACCCACGACGGGGACGGGCCGAACGGGTTCTGCTCGTGCTTCCAGGTGTAGAAGGCGTGGAAGCTGTCGTCGGACGACCACCCCAGGGTGGGCTCGAGCAGCTCCAGCACCGCCTCCCGGTCCCCCGGTTCCGCGGCCCGCACGTGGATCTGGTCGCCGGCGGCAGTCTTCATCGGACCGCCGATGCCTCGCGCAAGCCCTGGGCGTAGCGGTAGAGCTCGACGTCGAGCGCGTTGTCCCGGGCGATGCGTTCCCGGAAGTCGTCGGTCACCGCGAGCGGCGTCGTGCGGTTGGCGTACCGGGGCGTCCCCAGGTTCCAGCCGAACCGCCGCGTCAGCTCGTCGCAGAGATCTTCGAAGTTCTCCTGCACGCCCCACACGTCGATGCGCTCCACCAGGTTCCGCTGGGCGCGTTCCAGGTGCGTGCGGTCGAAGTCGACGACGCTCAAGGCCCCGTCGGTCATCTCGTCCGGCGTGATCGAGAGCATCTTGACCATGTGGTTGTGGATCAGGCACGGGAACCGGATCGGGTCCTCGTAGATCGTCTCCAGGGGCTGGCCCCGGAACATCGGTTCCCGCTCCCGCATGTCCCGCAGCGACGACAGCGTGCGCTCCACGGGGTCGCGCAGCACCGTGATCGTGGTGAACGGGACGCCGAGCAGCTCGGTCGTGCAGAGCGGGAAGTGGCCCGCGATCAGTTGCAGCTCGTGGCCGCGCTCCCGGAACTTCCGGCACAGCAGGTCGACGTGCAGGCTGGCCTTGTGCGCCTTCTGCTCGGCCTGGGTCGGGTAGATGGACGCCGGCCCGAACTGCTCGAGGAGCCGCTGGTACAGGGCCGTGCCGGCCGTCTTGTGCATGTGCACGAAGAACCAGCGCGGCGCCGGCTCGATCGTCACCGGCGGACCCGCTTGAGGTAGCCGCCGCGGTTGAAGGTCACCGTGTACCGCTCGCGGGCGGGGTCGGCCACGAAGTCGGGGTGGCGACCGAGGATGGCGACCACCGCCTCGTGAGGCCCGGGGCCGAAGCCCGAGCACGACCGGCCTCCCGTTGACCACCGTGTTCTCCACCACGACGTAGCCGCCCACGGGGACGAGCGGGGCGTAGTGGTCGAAGGCGCCGACGACCCGCATGACGTGGCCCAGCGCCGAGGATGACGAGTGCGTCCGGCGCCTCTGGACCCAGTGCGGCCACCTGGGCCGCCACGGCCGCGTCCTCCGGCGGTCCGGCCAGATGGGTGATCCGGGGTGGCTCGGGGCGGTCGGGACGGGTCCGAACTCGCCCACCGTGACGACGCGCCCGGACCCGAGCTGGTCGCAGACGGAGGCCGCGAACAGCGCCCGGCCCCCGAGGCCATCGTCGTCGGCCGCCAGCACCACGAGACTCGGCCGGAGCTCCGAGAGGAGCTCCTGGTAGACGTGGAGGTCGGCCGGGATAGCGGTTGACCGGATGGCCCAGCCACGTGGCACTCACGCCACGCCTGGTTGTCCCACACCGCCTCGATCGCCGCGAGCTTCACCTCGTCGGGGGCCGGCACGGGCGGTCCGTCGGTCTGGGTGGGGTCCCGCATGGTGTCGAAACCGAGCTTGAGCACCCGCCGCGACCGTGTGCGCCGGGCGGCCTTGGTGGCCATCGCGCCGACGTAGTGAACGGGCCGGTCGACGCCGAGGAGCGGCCGACCGCGGAGCGCCTCGAAGTGCTGCCGGTACGAGACGACCCGCTGGCGGCGAGCGGCCTCGTCGGCGACGTTCGTCGTCGTCCCGCCGTGGAACTGGTGGAACGTGCCCTCCCCCAGGATGCTCGCCGCGCGTGATGCCCGGGTGACAGGGCCAGCCGCTCGAACAGGTCGAGGTTGGCGTAGCCGCCGCCCGGCATGGAGAAGCTCTCGTCGAAGCCTCCGAGCTGCTCGAGCAGCTTGCGGGGCACGAACAGGCAGTTGCTCTCGACGATGCCGTCGAACCAGTCGCGATCGCCGATGAAGTGCCCGATCTCGAACAGCCGGTAGCCGTCGACCGGCCAGTCGATCCCGTCGAAGAGGCGGTCCTCGACGCGCTGGTCGTAGCCCGCCTGCTGGGCGTCACCCTGCTGGCCCGGCCCGACGTACCACTGCTGCGTGGCCACGACCGCCGGGGCGTAGGTGTCGAGCGCCTGCATCCCGAAGCGCAGGACGCCCGGCGTCAGGACGTGGGCACCGTCGATCATCAGGGCGAGGGCCTCGCCCCGGGCCGCGGCGATGCCCGGCGTTGAGGGCGCCGGTCGGTGACGGGTGCGCCTCGCCCTCCAGGCTCCAGCAGCCGGAACTCGGGGCCGAAGGACGCCACGAAGTCCGCGGTCAGCCGCTGGTCGGGGTCGGAGCCGTTGTCGATGACCAGCACCTCGTAGTCGAGGTCCTCGACGCCGCGCTGGTAGGCGCGGGCGAGCGAGCTGGAGCGTGCGGGCGGCTTCGCGGCGCATGTTGTAGAAGACGGCGACCACGGACAGCGCCACCGCCGACGGCGGCGCTGGCGGCGCCAGCGGCGGGTAGCGCCTCGGCCCGGCTGGCCGCGGCGACCGTGTCGGCGTGCGCCGTCCGCCGGGTCGGCGGTCGGCCGTCGCCGCCGGCCCGGCGTCGTGCCGCCACGCGATCGAGTTCCAGTCGATCCGCTCGATCGGCGCCGTGATCCCCAGCCGCTCCCGAGCCGTCGGCGATCGCCTTGTCGACGGCCGGATCGGCGGTGCCCGAGACGATCACCTCGGCACCCGGCGAGAGCCGGGGTGAGAGCAGTTCGAGCACGGCGGCCGCGTCGGTCCCCAACCCCTCGCCGAGCCGGAGCAGCGCCAGCTGGCCGATCGGGCGCGTCGGCGAGCGTGCTGACGGGTGGTCCCTGGAGGAAGCGGACCCGGTCGTCGAGCAGGCCGAAGCGGGCGAAGCCGTCGCGCACCAGGTTCAGGTCGCTGGCCAGAGGCGGGCCCGGGCCTGCAGCCTCGCCGGGCTCGGGCCGCCGTCGCCGGGCGCGGTGGCGCGGAAGGGGTCGGCCATCCACAGCTGCCGGTCGGTGTCCTCGTGCGCCTCCAGGGTCGCCCGCAGCAGGACGCCGCCGCCCCCGCCGCCCGACACCGACCTCGGCGAAGTCGCCCGGGACCCCGCCGGCCAGCGCGCCGGCCGCCGCGTCGCCCAGCCGGTCGAGCTGGGCCCGGCCCATCGTCGGTGAGCGCCAGGTTGCCCAGGCCGTCGTCGATCGGGTCGGCCGGCCTGCGCGGGCCCGCACGAGCCGCCGGTGGCGGAGCGGCAGGGTGCGGACCGGGTCCCTGACGGTGTGGGGATCGCGGCGCGCCCTCCAGGCCCAGGAGGTAGGCCACCGCAGCTCGTGCGCCAGGTCGCCCTCGCCCAGCGAGCGCGGCCTTGACGAGCTCGAGGTACCGGTCGGCGCCCCGCGCGGACCTGGTCCTCCAGCATCCGGATCCACGCCTGGCCGAAGATGGCCTCGTCGACCCGGATGCGCTCGGCCAGGTCGATGGTGCTCGCGGCGGCCCTCGTCGCTGTCGAGGCGGTCGAGCAGCTGCCGCCAGCCGCGGGTTGCGCGTCGACGACCCGGGTCTCGGCCACGATCGCCAGGCCGTAGTAGACGGGCACGATCACGACCCGGAGCGGCTGGTCGTGCTCGGCGACGAAGTCGTCGACCGCCGTCATGACGCCGTTGCGGGGACCCCCCTCGTGCTCGGCGTTGGCCATGTCGCGGTTCATGCCGGCGTTGCTGCCGACCAGCGCGGACCGGCCGGGTCGCATCCGCCTCGGCGGTAGGGCTGGCGGAACTCCACGGGGATCCGCTCCGGCGCGTAGTACAGGTCCCGCCGCCCGTAGGGCCAGCCGACGTCGTGGAGGATCAGCACCGGCAGAGGCGACGCCCGCCTGTCGCGACGTGCCGGCCAGGAGCCTGCAACTCGTTGTAGACCGTGTACCAGTTGTGGTCGCCGTCGACGAGCACGACGTCGGCCGGTGGCAGGTCGGGCAGCACGTCGAGGCTCGTGCCGAGATGGAAGTGGTAGCGGCCCGGGAACGCCCGTTCGTGCTCGGCGGGGTCGAACTGGGGCACGGGGTCGATGACGTGCAGCTCGCACTCGGAGCCCAGCCGCTTGAGCATGCGTGCCGTGGTCTCGCCGCGCAGGGCACCGATCTCGACGACTCGGCGCGCCCCCGCCGCGTCGATCACCGGTGCGATGACATCGTCCCAGAGCGGGAACATCCCCGAGCAGCCCTCCCCACGGTGGCCAGAAGGCGAAAGGCTAGCAACGGGCGGCGCGAGAGGCCCGGTCCGTCGTCCTCGCCGATCTGGTCGAGCTCGCGGCGCAGCGCTATGGTCACGCGGCCGCTGGTGGCGATCGTTCGGGGGAAACGATGGGCGACACATCCTCATACCTGGAGACACAAGTCGCAGGTCCACTCGTCACGTCCCCGGACGAGGCTCTCGCGGGCTGACGAGCTGGCCGCCGGCGGGCGGTGCCTCGACGCCATCGACCTCCTCCTCGGGGTGCGCGGGGACGGCAGCCCCGACGTCGACCGGCGCCTCACGGCCCTGCGGCACCAGGCGTTCGGCGAGCTGGCCGCCGCCATCGGGCCACAGCCGGATCCGCGGTCCCCCGCCACCGCGCCGGTGCCGGCGCCGGCTGGCACGTTGGCGGAGATCGAGCCGGCCGAGCTGACGGCGTCGGCGGTGGACCGGGCCATCCAGGGCTGCGGCGGCCTCCTGGTGCGTGGCCTGCTCGCCGGGCACATCCAGCGGCTGGTGGACGCCATCGACGCCGCCTTCGCGGCCCGGGCGCGCGCACGCTCCGGGGAGGACGGTGGCGCCTGGTACAGCCCCCTCCGGCTGGGACGGGACGAGTCGCGGTCGCTCGGACGGAACTTCGTCGCCGGCGACAACGCCCTGCTGGCCTGCGACAGCCCCCGCTTGGTCAATGATCTCCTGGATCTGTACGAGCGGATCGGGCTGCGCCGGGTGGTGGCCGACTACCTGCGGCGAACGGCCGGTGCTGTCGGCCAACAAGTGCACCCTGCGCCGCGTCCCGCTCGACATCCAGCACCGACTGGCACCAGGACGGCGCCTTCCTCGGCGAGGGGATCCGGGCCCTCAACGTCTGGGTCGGCGCTCGCCGACTGCGGCGTCGACGCCCCGGGCCTCGACCTGGTGCCCCTGCGGCTCGACACACGTCGCTCGAGACCGGCACCGGCGGGGCCATCTTCGACTGGGCGGTGGGCCCCGACGGTGGTGGACGGGTCGAAGGACCGCGGCCCCGTCGTCCGGCCCGAGTTCCGGGCCGGCGACGTCATGCTCTTCGACGAGCTGTTCCTCCACCGGACCGCGGTCGACGCGGCGATGACCCGGCGCCGCTACGCCATCGAGTCCTGGTTCTTCGCCCCGTCGGCGTACCCCGAGGGCCAGGTGCCGATGGTCTGGTGAGCCGCTCGAACGCCTCGGCGGCGACGTGTCGATCGTGTGGACCGGCGACGACGAGCTCACCGTCGGCGACACCGACTTCGCCGTCGTGGAGTTCGGACGGAGCGGCGGAGTCTCTCGTCCGGGACCCACCGCACCCGACGCACTCCGCATCTACAAGTCACGGGAGCAGATCGAGTCCTATATCGATCTGCTCACCGCAGTTCCCGCCGTCCCGGGTCGTGGAGCTGGGGATCAAGGCGGGTGGCAGCACCGCACTGCTCGGCGCAACTGGTGCGGCCGTCCAAGCTGGTCGCCGTCGACATCGCGCCTCACCCTGTGAACGCCCTCGAGGCCTTCCTCGATGCCCACGGGCTGCGCGACTCCGTTCGTCCCTACTACGGCGTCGACCAGGCCGATCGTCGCCGGCTCACCGCCATCGTGGAGGAGGAGTTCGGCGCAGACCCCCTCGACTTCGTGATCGACGATGCGTCCCACCTGCGGCGGCCGACAAGGGCCTCGTTCGACGTCCTGTTCCCGAGGTTGCGCGAGGGCGGGCTGTTCGTGATCGAGGACTGGTCGTGGAGCACGCGATCGCCACGAAGCTGGTGCTCGCCCTGAGCCCAGGGGGACCTCCGGAGCAGGTGCGGAGATCCCACCTCCTGCAGACCTTCGGGGCGCTCGGCATGTCGTCCGAGACGCTGGCTCCGTTGCGTTGCGGCAAGCTCCTCTCGGACCTCGTGTCGGAGATCGTCGTGGCCAAGGCCGACGGCGATGCGACGATCGGCGACGTGACGGCCGGCCTTCTTCACAGAGATCCGGCGCGGACCGCAGCAGGCCGCCGAGAGTGAGGTCGCGGCCGCCTGCCCGGGCGCCGCGCCCGTGCACGTCCTGCACGTCGGTCCGGTGGACGACGACCTCGACCGGCAGCTCGCGGTGGACCGGGTGCGTCGCATGGTCGTCGTGAGCGGGGAGCCGCCCGACGGCCTGGGCGACCCGGCGGTGGCGACGACGCATGTCTGCGTGGATCCTCTATCATCCGCTCCCCCACCGGAGATCGCTCGACGGGTCGGCGGAGCGGTGTTCGACCTCGTCATCGACGGAACCCGCCCGGACGAGGCACGGGGTCGGAGCTGGCGTCGGTGCTCCTGCCGCGGGTCGCACTGGGTGGGACCTACCTTCTGCGCGGGTGGCCGCACCCTGGACCGCGGCCCCGGTCGGCCGCCGAGGGCGACGCCCCGCGGCGGCGGATGCCACGGCTCGTGCTCGAGCTCATCCTGGGCGTCGGGGAGTGGGACGGCACCGTCGAGGAGGTGAGGTTCGGCGGTGAGTGGCTGACCGTCCGGCCCGGGGCCCACGGGCTCACCGTGGAGGGCCCGGACCTGAAGCCGGCTCTACCATGATCACTTCGACTCGCTGGCGCGCCCACTAGCATGAATGATCGATCCCCGCACCTGGAAGCCGATGTCGATGGCCTGCTCGCGGAGGCCGACAGGCTGGCCGCCGGCGGGCATGGGCTCGAGGCGATCGATCTTCTGACCGCGGCGAACGGGTACGCCGCGACGCCGCGCAGGAGCAGCGCCTCGTGGCGCTGCGCCACCGGCGTTCGCCACGTGCCGCGGCGGCGACCCGCAGCGAGCTGCCCGCCGAGGTCGAGCCGGAGGAGCCGCCGGGTCCGCTGTCGCCGACGCATCCGGACGATCTCACCGTCGACGTCCTGCGACGCGGCCTGGCGCACCATGGCTGCGTCCTCGTCCGGGGCCTGATCCCGCCCGAGCGGGCGGAGGCCCTGGCGCGCGGGCATCGACCGGGCGCTCGACGCGTTCGACGCGTGCGCCGACGAGCCCCGCGGCACGTCGGCGCCCCCGTGGTACGTGCCGTTCGATGCGGATGCCCGCACGTACCGCGTCGGCGGGCGGCGGGCGTGGGTGCGGGCGAGCGGCGCGCTGTGGACGGCCGACTCCCCCCGCATGCTCTTCGAGCTCCTCGATGTCGTCGACGCGACGGGCATCGGGGCGCTGGTCGAGGGCTACTTCGGTGAGCGGCCGGCCCTGTCCGCCAACAAGTGCACGCTGCGGCGCGTCCCCGCCGACGCGAGCACGAACTGGCACCAGGACGGGGCGTTCCTCGGCCGCGACGTGACCACGCTCAACCTCTGGCTGGCGCTCTCGCCGTGCGGCGCCGACGCCCCCGGGCTCGACATCGTGCCCCGGCGGTTCGACGACATCCTCGCCCACCGGCACGGATGGCGCCATCTTCGACTGGTCGGTGTCGCCCACGCTGGTCGAGGAGGCGGCGGGCGGGGCCGACGCGATCGTCGCCCGGAGTTCTGCCCGGCGATGCGCTCCTGTTCGACCAGCTCTTCGTCCACCGCACCGGGATCGCGCCCGGCATGACCCGCGAGCGGTGGGCGATCGAGAGTGGTTCTTCGCCCCGTCGACCTATCCGGACGGCCAGATCCCCCTGGCCTACTGACCGCTGCCGCCCGGTCAGGCGCGGGCGGCGGCGGCGAGCAGCGACCCGGGCCCCGTCCCTCGGCATCACGATGACCCTCTGGTCGTCACCGACCCCATCGGGGACATCGAGCAGCAGGAGGGGGAACGTCGGTCCCCCGAGGCCCCGGAAGCGCTGGACGAGCTCGAGCACGATGCCCAGGGCTTCGCGGCTGGACGTCCCCGCAGCCTCGGCGGCCCGAGCGACCGTGACGGGCTCGGCGTCGGCGGAACCCTGCGCAACGGTCCTGACCATCGACCCGGGACGGATCGTCGAGCTGCCCGTAGATCTCGGCGACCGCCTCCTCGCTCCAGTCGGCGGCGACCCCGCTGCCCACCAGGAAGTTGATGTACTGCTGAACCCGCTCCTCGAGATCCTGCGGGACAGGGACCATCACGAAGTCCACGGTGCTCCCCTCCGGGGATCCCGCCGGGCGCCGATCAGTTCGCCGCCGCCTGGGCCGGCGCCGACCGGGCCCGACGCGCTCTCGGCCTGCCGCTCCCGGAAGTTCACGCTGAAGAACCGCCGGCGGTCGAGGCCGTTGAAGCTGGCGTGGATCAGGCGGTAGTCCCAGATCAGGACGTCGCCCGGGTCGGAGTCGATGACTACGGCCGGGACCTCGGTGCTGTCGACGCCGAAGACGTCGGCTGACTTGCCGAACTCGCGGAACGACCGCCGGAGGTCCTTGGCGTACGGGCTCTGCCAGTACTGCGTGCCCGGGAGCACCCGGATCGCGCCCGAATCCGCGCGCAGCGGGTCGAGGTAGAACGAGAGCTTGATGTGGCGCGTGGACATCGGCGCGCCGTACGTGTCGGCATGCCACTCGCTGTGACAGAACGCCAGGTTCCCGTCGCTCTCGGCGTACTCGGCGTCGTCGCCGAGGACCGCCCGGGCGACCCCAGGATCCGCTCGTCCTCCCGCAGCCTCGACAGGGTCGGGTGGTGGTCGATGAACATCGGGATGATGACCCGCCGGTCATTGCGGTGCAGCGGTTCGTTCATGTCCATCCGGAAGTTGTCCGGCTCGGCGAACACCGCCTCGAACGCCTCGGTGATCTCCTCGATCTCGTCGGCGAAGAGCCCCGGCAGGCGGAGAAACCCGAACGTGTGCAGGAAGGTGAGCTGCTGCTCAGTGATTGCCCCCATCACCAGGGAGGCTAGCCGCGCGCTCCCGACGGCTGCATGGCGTCGTGACCCCACAGTCGATGGAAGGGCCGTCAGCCGCCCCAGTCGCCGCCCCGGGGCGGCCACGTCGCGCCGGGCACGGAGCCGTCGGCCTGGGGGTGGCGCCGGCGCCAGCGCAGCCAGTCACGCAGGAGGTCCGCGAAGTCCTCGTCGTCGATCGCGTGGTACGACCCGTCCCACTCGTCGACGGTGTACCGCATGCCCCGCCAGTAGTACCTGAGGTCGTCGCGCTCCCAGCCCGTGTACACGTCGTCCCAGGACAGCCGCCCGAAGTGCGGCTCGAGGCAGCCCGCGGTGAGCGCCTCGCCTTCCCGCTGGAAGCGGTAGTCGACCGAGAGCCGCATCGACCGGCCCCGGTTCGGAAGGGCACGGTGAACGGTCAGGCTGTGGAAGACAAGGGCGTCGCCGAGCCGCATGTCGCCGCCGACCCAGTCGAGGCCGTCATGGCGCTGGTCGAGCTCGGCCCGGCGGTTGCCCGCCCCGAGCGAGGCGCGCAGCGGGGCGATCCCGAGCTTGTGCGAGCCCCGCAGGATGCTGAGGTTGCCCTCCTCCACCGAGCAGTCGGCCAGCGGCATCCAGCAGGCGTACAGCTCGTAGGTTCCCTGGTTGTTCGGGTAGTCCTGGTGGGGCGGCGTGGTCCACTCGTCGTTGCCGGGGAAGACCAGCCGGGCGATCGACAGAGGGGTGGGGGAAGGCCGTCGCTCCCAGCAGCGCGGTCATGCACCGCCGCACGGAGCGGTGGTGAGGAACCGCGTGGAAGGCCTCCAACCGTTGGACGTCGTCGTAGGCTTCCAGGAACGTGGGCTCGCCCTCGACGAAGGGGCCCGTCAGGGGACAGCTTCCATCGGGTCATCGCTCGGCTCGAGCCAGCCGTGCTGGCGGAGGACGCCGCTGATCGCCCGCCGCGCCTCCAGCAGGACATCACGGTCGACCGCGCCGCGGAGGAGGACGTAGCCGTCGCGCTCGAACCGGGCCCTGAGCGCCGCCGGATCGTCGAGTAGGGCGCTCGAATCCTCGAACGCCGCCAGAGCCTGCTCGCTCGGTGCTGTCCTCCCAGCCATCGACCGGAGGATAGCTGCGGGCACACCGGCGTGGCCGCCGTAGGGCGCGGCGGAGCGCATCGTGCGATACTGGCGACGAGGGTCGTCGGCTGGGGTCGCGTCCGCCCGGCATGGCGTAGGCCAACCCGAGGAGAGGGGAAGGCACGATGCCGACCAACGTGGACGTCGAGGTCACCAACCGCTGCAACGCCAAGTGCCACTTCTGCCCGCGCGACCGCACGCCGCACCAGGGCCTGATGTCGCCCGAGGTGTTCGCCAAGGCCCTGGAGCGGGCGGTCGAGTACCGGGCCGCATCGCCGACCTGCCCAACCCGGACGTCCACATCAGCCTGTGCGGGCTCGGCGAGCCGCTGCTCAACCGCAACGTGGTCGACTACGTCCGCCAGGCCCGGGCCGAGGGCTTCTTCGTCAAGATGTCGAGCAACGGGTCGCTCCTCGACGAACGCCGGTCGGCGGCGCTGCTCGAGGCCGGGCTGCAGCAGATCCTCATCAACGTCGGCGAGGAAGGCGACGACTACGAGGAGGTCTACCAGCTCCCGTTCGAGCGGACCCTGGAGAACGTGGTCCGGTTCAACGAGATGTCCGGCGATGCCTGCCAGGTGACGATGGTGATCGTCGACCACCGCGGCGACCCCGACCACGTCGCTCGGATGACAGCGGTACTGGTCGGACCGCGGCATCGCAGCACGCGCTCAGCTACGAGGTCATGAACCGGGGTGGCTCGCTGTTCGTCGAGCACATGCAGTACGGCAGCTACCCCGAGCAGGCCGAGGCGCTCGCACGGCTGGAGGGCGAGCTGGACGGCGCCCTGTGCGCGGCACCGTTCCTCTACCTCTTCGTCGGCTACGACGGGCAGTACTACCTGTGCTGCTCCGACTGGGAGAAGCAGGCCCCGCTGGGCAGCATCTTCGACAAGTCGTTCGTCGACGTCGTCGGCCGGAAGGTCGAGCACCTGCGCTCGCGCGAGCCCGTGTGCAAGACGTGCAACCTCGATCCGCTCAACAAGCTGACCGACGAGATCAGGGCGGAAGCCGCCGGCCAGGTCCCGCCCGGGTCCAGCGCGGCGCCTCTCGACTCGATCGGCAGGGAGACCGGCGCTCGCCCGCCTCGGCGGCCGCCGCTCGTCTCGGCGCAGCCCATCCGCTCGGACTCCGACATCCGCAAGGCCCGCCGGTACATCCCGGTCGCCGCCCTGTAGAGGAAGGTGCCACGGTGCAGTTCGTCATCGACATGGAGGTGACCAACCGCTGCAACGCCAAGTGCCACTTCTGCCCCGCGACCGCACCCCGCACCAGGGCCTGATGCCGCCGGAGGTCTTCGAGGCCGGCCTGCAGCGGGCGATCGAGTTCCGCTCGGCCATCGCCGACCCGGCGGGCGACCACGTACGGGTCAGCCTGTGCGGGCTGGGCGAGCCGCTGCTGAACCGGCACGTGCGTCGACTACTGCCGCGCAGGCCCGGGCCGAGGGGTTCTCGGTGGTCATGTCCAGCAACGGTTCGCTGCTCGACGAGCGCCGGTCGGCGGCGCTGCTCGAGGCGGGCCTCCAGCAGATCCTCATCAACGTCGGCGAGGAAGGCGACGACTACGAGGAGGTCTACCAGCTTCCGTTCGAGCGGACCCTCGAGAACGTGGTCCGGTTCAACGAGATGTCCGATGGCGCCTGCGAGGTGGTCGTCGTGCTCGTCGACCACCGTGGCGACCCGGAGCACCTCGACCGCATGCGCCGGTACTGGGCCGACCACGGGATCCCGCAAGCCGTCACCTACGAGGTCATGAACCGGGGCGGGTCGCTGTTCGTCGACCACATGCAGTACGAGCACTACCCCGAGCTCGCCGAGGCTCGCGGCTCGGCTCGCCGCCGGCGGTCGGCACGCCCGCTGTGCGGCGCACCATTCGGCTACCTGTTCGTCGGCTACGACGGCCAGTACTACCTGTGCTGCTCCGACTGGGAGAAGCAGACCCCGCTGGGCAGCGTCTTCGACAAGTCCTTCGTCGACGTCGCCGAGGCCAAGCTCGACCTGGTCGTGTCCCGCGACCCGGTGTGCCGCACCTGCAACCTCGACCCGATCAATCGCCTCACCGAGGAGCTGCGTGCCGAGGCCGGCGGCGACGTGCCGCCAGGGTCGGCTGACCAGGTGCTGGCGAAGATCACCGCCGACAACGGCGTCGTCGAGGGCGTCCTGCGACAGCTCGGCCTCGAGGTCGCCGGTCGGCGCCGCCCACCCGGCGGCTCATCCCGGTTCGGGCGGTGTAGCCGCCTACCCGAAGGCCTGTCGCGATGACTCCCACCGCTTGTCCACGCCGGGGTGCCCCGTGTGCCGCTCGAAATGGCAGCCCGCTACGTTGCCGGGGCGATGGGGACCGACAGCGGCGACACGGCGGCCCGGGCGACGCCGGCGGCACACCCGGGCGGCGGGAGTTCCTGCGCAAGGCGGCGGTCGCGGGCACCGACGGCCTTCACGGTGCCCATGATCGTCACGGTCGATCCGGCGGGCGCCCAGGCGCTGACCAGCCCACCGCCCGAGCCACCTGGTGCTCGAGCGGCCCGCTGACGCCGGCGCCGGGCCGTGCGAGCCCGGGCGGCCGGCACGCCCAATGGCGGTCCCGGCGGCAGCCGACCGGCCGCGGCGCAGACCCGGCCGCACCGAGCTGCCCCGGACCGGCAGCGACATCGACCGTCTCGTCGCCGCCGGGTTGGCCGCCACGGCCGGGGGCGCCGCTCTCGTGCTGTGGAGCGCCGACCGCAAGGCCAGGCCCGGACCCACCGTCGACGTCCCCGGGGCTGCCGACCCGAGACGCCACCTGAGCGCCGGGGCGCCGCCTGGCGGCCCGGATCGCCTGACACCGCCCTCGCTCCCGCGGCTGACGTCCGGTGGCCGGCCGCGTGACCTCAGCGCGGCCCGCGTCGCGGGGCGCGCCGGCGGCGCGCTGGGCGACCAGGTGCTGTCCAGCGGCACGCAGCTCCTGCTGATCGTGCTGGTGGCCCGCCAGGCCGACCCCACCACCTCGGCGCCGTGAGCGTCGCCCTGCTCGCCCACGGGTTCCTGTTGGGGTGATGCGCGCCGGTGTCGGTGAGGTCGTCCTGCTGCGCTGCCGCGAGGACCGGTCGGCGGCGCGGTTCGAGGGCTGTCGCGGTCTCTTCCTCGCTCTGGGGGCCGGGATGGCAGCGCCGCACTCGGGTTGGTCGCCGCCTCGGCCGTCATCGGAGGGCAAGTGGGCTGGTTCCTCCTGCTGATGGCGCCGGCCGCACCGCTCGCCTACATGCAGGATGTGCTCCGCTACGTCGCCTACGGCGCCGGGCGGGTGGACCAACGCCATCGTCGGCGATGGCGTCTGGCTCGTGGTCCAGGTCGCGGCTGTCCGCCGTGATGCTCGCGGCCGGTGACGCCACCCCTACCCGCCTGGTCCTGGCCTGGGTGGTCGGAGCCGCGGCGGATGCACTGGCCATGGCCGTCCCCCGCCGGCTCTGGCCCCGCCCGGCCGCCGTCGCCGGTGGTGGGCGGAGGAGCGGGCCCGGGCCAGCGGGTTCGTCGCCGACTTCCTCGCCTCCAGCGGGCTGTGGTAGTGCGGGTTCCTGCTGCTCGGGGCTGATCATGTCGCTGGAGGAGCTCGGCGCCCTGCGCGTCGCCATCGTGAGCGTCAGCCCGCTGGCGAACCTGCTCGCCGGCGTGCGGACGCTGGGCCTCGCCCACCTGGCCGGCCTGCGGGAGCAGCCCGGTGCGCGCCTACCGCCGGGCGGCGCAGATCGGCCTGGGGCTGGCGGGGGCCGCCGCCGTCTACGGAGTCGGCTCGTGCTGCTCCCCGACCGCTGGGGGTCCGAGCTCTTCGGTGAAACGTGGGCGGAGGCCGCGGCGCTCGTCGGCATCGTGGCCCTGGCCGAGGTGATGCGGCTGCCGACTTTCGCCGCGATCGACCTGGTCAAGGTTCTCGGCGCGACCCGTGGACCTGGTGAGGACACGACTGACGGGCGGCGTCGGCGTGATCGCCGGCATGCTTCTGGGGGCCGCGCTGGCCGGGCCGCGCGGAGCGGCGGCGGGAACCGCGGTCGGGTACGCCTGGAACGAGCTGATCTGGTGGCGGCAGGGCCGCTCCGTTGAGCCGGCGCCCCGCCAGGTAGGGCCGGCTCGCCGAGGCCTGGAACCGGACGCAGCTCAGCGCCCGGGTGCGGCCATGGCCAGCTGGTGGTACATGGCCTCGGTCCGCCGCACCGCCGTAGTCGATGGACAGCTCGGCGCCACGCTGCGCCGCCGCCTCGGCCATCCGTTGGCGTGGCTCGTCGTCGGTCAGCAGGGTGGCGACGGCGTCGGCGAGCTCGCGGGGCCGGCCGCGGTGGCACCAGCAGGCCCTCCCGCCCGTGCTCGACCACCTCGGGGACGCCGCCGACCGCCGTGGCGACCACGGGCAAGCCGAGGGCGAGGGCCTCCATGACCGCGACCCCGAGACCCTCCTAGTGGGACGCCAGCACGAACACGTCGCATGCCGCCATGACCCGGACGGCGTCGGGACGGTGCCCCAGCAGCAGGAACCGGTCACCCAGCCCCATGCCGGGCGTGGAGGGCACGGATCTCCGCTTCCAGCGGTCCCTGGCCCACCGCCACGAACCGGGCCTCCGGTAGCCGCTCGAGCACGGCCGCCGCCGCCGCCAGCAGGTCGGGGTACGCCTTCTGCGCCCGCAGGTTGGCCACGGTGCCGACCACCGGCGCGTCAGGGTCGAGCCCGAACTCGGCCCGCACCGCTGCCCGCTCGGCGCGCTGCGCCCGCACCGCTCCACCTCGATGCCCTGCAGGACCACGTGCGAGCGCCGCTGGATCGGCGCCGGCAGCGAGGCTCGGACCGCCTCGGAGACCGTGAGCCGGGCGTCGTCGAACCGGCTGGTCAGGCCGTCGGCCCAGCGGCTCGCCGGCTTGTAGCCGTGCCAGACGTTGTGGTCGGTACACGACCCGGCGAGGCCGCAGACGGCGCGGCAGCGAGCGCGCCACGATCGCGGCCGCCGACCGCCATCACAGGGTTGTGGGCGTGCAGGATGTCGACCGGATCCTTCATCATGCGATCGCCGCAGCGCGCCGAGCCACCGCGGGTCGAGGACGTTGCGGTACCCGAGGCACTCCACCGGGACGGCTTCGGCCTCCAGGCCGCCACCAGCGCCGACTTGTACGGCAGCACGTAGGCGACGCGTACGGCCGATGCGCTGGCGATCGCGCCGCCGAGCGCGTGGTGACGAGGAGCTGCTCGGCACCGCCCGGGCCCAGGCCCTTCGTGAGCCAGAGGACGCGGATCTGCTCGTCACCGTCGGGACGGGGACCGCAGCGACGAGAGCGGCATGCGCTCCCCAGCGGACGCACGGGACATGGACCACCAGCCGCGGGTATGGTATCCCGCGCTACGCCCACAAGCTTGGAGGATGCGAACCTGGGGAAGCCGGGGGAGCCCGGGCCTGGGAGGCCCTCACCACGGCCCGCCTGAGACGGTTCGAGGAACGCCTGTGCAGTTTGCCGACGTCATCACTTCGTTCCGGCGCCACTGGCGTGCGGCGGTTGCGGCCGTCCTGCTCGTCTCGGTGGGCCTGGGGCTCTTCCTCCTCCTGCAGGACCAGACGCATTCCGCGGAGCGCTGGGAGGCGTCCATCGGGGTCCTGGTGCCGGCGCGCGACGACGACGGCAACCTCCCGGCGGGGGTGCCGGCGATGCTGCTTGCAGGGGCAGTCGAAGGTTGCGCTTTCGGCAAGGTGACGACTGAGGCGCTGAACAGGGCCGGGCTCGACCCCGAGGCCGACGACGTCACGTTCGACTACGACACCAACGAGCGCGGCGACATCATCCGGCTGACCGTGACCGCGCCGACCGAAGAGGCGGCGCGCAGACCTGGCGGGCGGCTACGCGTCTGCGTACCTGGCGTCGCGTCGCCGGGTGGTCGCCGAGGGATCCCAGGCGCAGAGCCAGGCGGCCCAGGCGACCCTCACCACGCTCCAGGAACGCCTCGTCCAGGTCGAGGCCGAGCTGGGCCAGATCGACCCCGATCTGCTCGACAGCCTGCCCGACACCGCCGAGCCGCCCGCCGAGGGCACCGCCGGGAATGCCGGGGCGCAGGCGAGCATCCTGCTGCCGGCCGACACCCCGCCCGCGACGGCGCAGCTGGTGTACGAGCGGCAGGACCTGATGGGTCGGATCGAGGCGGCCAGGCGGGACTTCGCCGAGAGCACCACGACCGCCCTCGTGCCCCACGGCGTTCGCGACCGTGGTCGAGCGGGACGAGCCCGAGGACGTCACGCCCGAGCCACTGACCCCGCTGGTCCCGGTGGGCGTCGCCCTGGGCCTGGCGCTGGCGGCGGCGCTCGGGGTGCCGGTGCTCCTCGACCGCATCGACCATTCGATCCGCGACAGCCACACCGCCGGCGCGGCGCTGGCTGCGCCCGTGCTGTCGACCATCCCGGCCCCCGGGTCATCGCAGATCGCGAGGCTCGCCCGCCCGGGATCTGCCGGAGGCCAGGCCTACCGCACGCTGGCGACCGCGAGCGTCGCCACCGATCAGCTGCCGCGCGCCATCGTGGTGACCGCGCCGGTCGGGGAGATGCAGGACACGGTGGCGGCGAACTTCGCCGCCGCCCTCGCTGACCTCGGCCTCCGGGTGGTGCTGGTGCCCACCCACCCCCGGCAGTCCTGGTACGCGGACGCACCCGACGGTGCACCGACGCTGCACGACTTCCTGAACCTGGCGTACACCGGTCGTCTCAACGGCGAGGTGCCGGGCCAGCTCCACCGCACGCCGCTCGGGAACCTGCGCATCCTGCCCCACGGCCAGACCAAGTCCGACGAGCTGATCGACGGTCTGCCGCCCCTGCTCCGGTCCTTTGCGGACAGCGGCGTCGACGTGACGGTGATCGCCGCACCGTCCATGCTCGAGGACCCCTCCGCCACCATCCTGGCGTGGAGCACGCGCAGCGTCTTGTGGGTGGTCGAGGCCGGCGAGGTGACACAGCAGCAGGCCAACGAGGCCGCGGCGAAGCTCGAGCTGGCCGGTGCGAGCCCGTTCGGCGTCGCCGTGGTCGACGCCAAGGGTTGATGGCCCGACCGTGGAGGGGTCGCGGGCCCTCGAGCTCTCGGACCGGCTCCACTTGGTGCCGAGCGCCACTCGCCGGCTGGGGTCCGACCTGCTGGTGAGCGCCGGTGGTGCGACCCGCCCGGTCGAACGGCTGATCGGGCAGCGGGGCCGAGCTGTATGGCGCTTTCGCCGCGGGACTGACCGTGGCCGAAGCCGCGGCCGGCATGGCCGAGCGCACGGGCACCCCGGTCGCCACCGTTGAACCCCACGTCCTCGAGTTCGCCGAGGCGCTCGTCAGCGCCGGGCTGGCCCTGCGCGCCTGCATGACGCCGATCGACCCCGCTGCTGCTGGCGGTCGCCCGGGCCGGCCTGCCAGGCGCCGCGCCGCCGCCCCGCGACGGCTGGCAGGACCACTTGGACGCGGTGCTCGCCCATGGGCTCGCCGGCCTGTTCGCGGCCAGCGCGTCGGCCGGGAATGGTCGGGATCGACGCCGACATGGCGGGCCGCCTGCAACGCCAGCTCGACACCGAGGCCGTGCGGGCGGTGCAGCTGGAAGGGGAGCTCCTGAGGCTGGCGCCGGCATTGGAGCACCTCGGAGGCGTCGTCCTGAAGGGCGCGGTCCTGGCGCATGCCGCCTACGCCGACCCGCTGCTCCGCCCGTTCACCGACATCGACCTGCTGGTGCCGGGGGACCGGATCGAACACGCCATCTCGGTCCTGGGCACCTACGGCTACCAACGGGCACGGCCGGAGCCGGCGCCCGGCTACGACGCCCGGGTGGGCAAGGCGGTCGCACTCCGGCACCCCGGGGGAGTGGTCATCGACCTGCACCGCACCCTGGCCGCCGGCAATGCCGGAGAGGGCATCGACGTCGACGAGATCCTCGCGGGCCGCCGACAGGTGCCGCTGGGTGCCTACACCGTGCACGCCCCGTCGTGGGAGGCCCACCTCGTGGAGTGCGCCCTGCACGCGGTCGTGGGCGACGGGCTGGCCCGGCCGCTCTCGCTGCGCGACATCGCCGAGGTCGCCCACCATCCCTGGCTCGATGCCGGGGCCGTGGCCGAGCTTGCCCTCCGCTGGCAGGTGGCGGAGCTGGTGGGGCTCGGCCTGCAAGCCGCCCGCGACGGCCTCGGGCTGGAGCTACCCGACCGCCTTGGCGGCGCTGGCGCGCCTCCCCGACGTCGGCGTGCCCGCGTCGGAGCCCGCCCGCATCGGCGCGCAGCCGCCTCGACGAGCTCCGGAGCGGCGACCTGCGCCGCCGGGCGACCCTCGCCCGATCGCCCGTCGCACCCTCGTCGGAGTTCCTGCGCTGGGCCCACGGCGATGCATCCCTCCCCCGCCTCTACGGCCGCCGCTGGGCCTCGCTCGACCAGCGCACCATGGATGCTCGAGAAGGCCAGCAGTCCGGTGCTCCGGAGCTCCCGGCCCCGAACGGCAACCCGGCACTGCCCGCCCCGCTCGAGCGGGATGCCGGCCCCCCGCCGTCAGCGGCCGGGCCTGCGTCGGGGCGACCGCTCCCGGTCCTGTCCCGCCAACCGGCCGGTGCGCTGGAGCGGCCGACCGCCCCCAGCCGGCAGGAAGCCTGGAGCCGGGCCCGGCCGGCCCGCCGGCGCTCGTCACCCAGGGGCAACGGACGCAGCCCCCACGCCTCGGATGGCGGTGCGGGCGGTTACCCGGGTGGCAACGGGCAGAGCCAGGACGACGACGACGGCTCCGGGCCACCAGACGCGCCGCTGGACGGGTCAACGGCCCCGGACCCTGGCGCGCCCGCGGGCAAGGCCCCGACCACAGCCGCCCGCAACGGTCTCGCCTTCGGCATCGCCGGCGTGGCGCTGCTGACCATCACCGCGATCGGATCGCAGCTCGGGAGCAACAGCCTGGGCCTCGTGCTCGTGCCCGTCGGCCGGCCTGCTCCTCGCCGTTGCCGCCTCACGCCGGATCGCCCGGGTCCGCCCCGACGAGGCGTGGGTGGGTCGCTGGCTGGTGCTGGCCGTCGTGGTGAAGGTGACCGCGTCCGTACCTCCGGTACCACACCGTGGTCAACACCTACGGCGGGGTCGCCGACGCGTTCGGGTACGACCAGTACGGTCGACAGTTCGCCCAGGCCTGGCTCCACGGGGGCAGCGCGCCCGACCTCGAGAACCTCCGCCTGCTCAACTTCATGCGGTGGTTCACGGGCGTCGTCTACTACCTGTTCGGCATCAACATGGTCACGGGCTTCTTCGTCTTCGGGCTGCTGGCGGTGATCGGGTCCTACTTCTGGTACCGCGCCACGGCGGACGCCGTCCCCCGGCTCGACAAGCGCCTCTACGCTGGCGCTCGTGCTGTTCGCACCCAGCGTCACCTTCTGGCCGTCGTCGATCGGCAAGGAAGCGTTGATGCAGCTAGGCATGGGCACGGTCGCCCTGGCCACTTCCCGCCTGCTGCGCCACCGGTTGGCGAGCGCGGCCGTCATCGGGTTCGCCGGTGGCTGGCTGTTGTGGGTCGTCCGCCCCCACCTGCTGGCGCTCGTGACGCTCGCGGGCGGGTGCGCCTATGTGGGGGGCCGGGTCCGGGGCGCCGGTGGCGCCATGCGCTCGTTCATGGCGCGGCCCGTTGGCCTGCTGGCGGTCGTCCTCGTGATGGCGTTCACGCTGAGCCAAGCCACCGAATTCCTCGGCATGAAGGATCTGTCGCTGTCGTCCATCGACGCCGAGCTCAACGAGAACACCGACCGCAGCTCCCAGGGCGGTTCGGACGTTCCAGAACGGGGACAACTCGCTCAATCCCCTCCGCCTTCCCCAGGGTGCGGCCACGGTGCTGCTGCGGCCGTTCCCGTGGGAGACCGACAGCCCACTCCAGCTCCTCGCGTCGTTCGAGTCGGCCGTGCTGGCGGGGCTCATCGTGGTCCGCATCGGGTCGCTGCGGGCCGCCCTCGTCGGGGCCCGGTCGGCGCCGTTCCTGCTCTACTGCTGGGTCCTGGTCATCCTCTATGCCGCCACCTTCGCCTCGATCGCCAACTTCGGGCTGCTGGTACGTCAGCGGTCGTTGGTGCTGCCCGCCCTGTTCGTCCTCATCGCCGTGCGCCCCGACACCAGCACCCGACGCTCGCGGGCCACGCCGACCCGCCAGCTCGCCATGACCGGGGGTGCCCGTGGCGCCTGACGACCTCCTGCGGCGGGCGATGAAGGGGGCGGCGGCGGCGGCAGACACCGTGCGACGCCCGCCCCGGGGCGTCGTCGTCCTCATCTACCACCGGGTGGGCGCCCGCTCCGGCCTGGAGCTCGACCTGCCGGTGGATCTCTTCGCGGCCCAGGCGGAGGTCCTCGCCGCGTCGGGGCGAGTGGTTTCCCTCGGCGACGCGCTGGCGCTGGCTGGGCCGGCCGGTCGGCGGCGGGGACACGGCGCCGGGGGTGACCCGGTCGTCATCACGTTCGACGACGGGACGCAGCCGACTTCGTCGACCACGCCCTGCCGATCCTCGAACGCCACCGGCTGCCGGCGACCTTGTATGCCGCAACCGCATTCATCGAGGAGGGTCGGCCGTTCGAGGGCGACGGCCACCCCGTGTCGTGGCGGGCCCTGGCGGACGCGTGCGCCACCGGTCTGGTCGACGTGGGATCGCATACCCACGGGCACGTGCTGCTCGACCGGCTGCCCGCCGACCAGATCGACGAAGAGCTCGACCGCTCCATCGAGCTGATCGGTGAGCACCTCGGCCGTCCTCCACGCGACTTCGCCTACCCGAAAGCCGTCGCCGGCTCGCCCGCCGCCGATCGGGCCGTGCGCCGCCGGTTCCGGTCGGCGGCACTCGGAGGAGCACGGCCCAACCGGCCCGGCGCCACCGACCCGTACCGGCTCGCCCGCTCGCCGATCCAACGCAGCGACGGCATGCGCTGGTTCGAGCGCAAGGTCGCGCGGCGGGATGGCCGCCGAGGAGGGGCTGCGCCGGCTGCTGAACCGCTGGCGATACGCGGGGGCGACCACATGAACGCGGGCCAACCGACCGTCGTACACGTGACGACGGTCGATCTGAGCCTGGAGGGCTTGCTCGGAGCCCAGCTCGAGGCGATCGCCGGCTGCGGGCTACCGCGTCGTCGGTGCCTCGGCGCCGGGGCCGTACGTCGAGGCCCTGACCCGCCGTGGCATCGAACACCTGCCGCTGGCCCATGCGACCAGGGCCATGGCGCCACTGAGAGGATGCGCGCGCCATGGCCGAGCTGGTGTCGCTGTTCCGCCGGATCCGCCCGGCGATCGTCCACACCCACACCCCGAAGGCCGGCGTGTACGGGCGGCTGGCGGCACGGCTGGCGCGGGTCCCGGTGGTCGTCAACACGGTGCACGGTCTCTACGCCCTCCCCGAGGACAGGTGGCCCAAGCGGCTCGCCGTCTACGGCGCCGAGCGGCTGGCCGCCACCTGCTCCCAGGCCGAGCTCGTCGCCAGCCCCGAAGACCTGGGCACGCTCAGGCGACTGGCGCGTGCCCGCAGATCGGCTCGTGCCCCTGGATGCGGGGCTCGGGATCGACCTCCAACGTTTCGACCCCCTCACGGTCACGGCCGCGGACCGGGCCGCGGCGCGCCGCGAGCTCGGCGCGACCACGGACGACGACGTAGTGGTCGGCGTCGTGGGCCGGCTGGTCCGCGAGAAGGGGTACCCCGAGCTCTTCGCGGCCGCCCTCCAGTTGCGGCGCGGCCACCCCCACATCCGGGTGGCGGCCATCGGGCCGGATGAGCCCGACAAGTCGGACCGCCTCACGGCGCTCGACCGCCAAGCTGCGGATGAGGCCGGCGTCCGGTTCCTCGGAGCCCGCACGGACATCGTGCGGCTCTATGCCGGCATGGACATCTTCGTGCTCGCATCGCACCGGGAAGGCTTCCCGCTGACGCTGATGGAGGCGGCTGCGATGGGCCTCCCCGTGGTGACCACCGACATCCGAGGGCTGCCGCCAGATCGTCGACGACGGTGCCACCGGCTTGCTGGTCCCGGTCAGGGATCCGGTCGCCCTGGCTGCCGCCATCGAACGCCTCGCCAAGGATCCGGACGAGCGCCAGCGGTTCGGGGTTGCGGCGCGGCGCAAGGCTCGCGCCCGCTTCGACCATGGGCGCTGCATCGACGTCACGCTGGCCACCTACGAGCGGCTGCTGGCCCGTGCGGGGCTCGCCGCACCGGTTCGCACACCGCCGGCATGACGCCGGTGCGGCTGCGCGCGGGCCACATCTCCCCCGCTCACCGTCCAGGTTCTCTGGCCGGCCATCGACACCACGGCGCCGCCGCCGATCCGTGCGGCAAGCCCGGCCGGCCCTCGGCGAACGACTCGTACCACGTCGGCGCGGCCGGGACGGTCGCGACGCCGGCTACGCCGGCCGCCGTGGTGTTCCCGCGCTATGAGCCCGGCGCCCGCACCGAGGTGGTACGGCTCGACCATGGCTGGGCACTCGCCGCCCACCGGACGGGTCCACGTCCTCAACGCCGGCGCCGCCGCCGCATGGCGACAGGCGGTCCGCCCCTCGACCGGCGGCGGCGCATGGTCCGCCGCCGCGACCACGGTCGACCAAGTGATGCGATCGGGTCTCCTGGCTCCGCCGCAGACCTCCTGACCCGTCACGCGGACCAGGCCAGGGCCTCGTTCAGCTCGGCGAAGTCGGTGATCTCGGCGTCCACGTCGTCGCCGCTGGCGGCGGCGGCATGCAGGCCGCCCGCCCGGCGCACACGCACCGTGCGCCAGCCCCGGGACCGGGGGCCGGCGAAGTCCTTGACGGGGTTGTCGGCCACGTAGGCGCACGCCGCGCCCGTCATCCCCGTCGCCGCCTCGACGCGCGCGAAGGCGGCAGGGTGCGGCTTGCCCCGGCCGGGGCCGAGCTCCTCGGTGAACACGATGGGGTCGGCCCAGCCCGCCAGGCCCAGCGCCGCCGCCTTGGCCCGCTGGCTCGCCAGCGGCCCGTCGGTCACCACCGCCACGGCGACGTCAGCCGGTCGCCCGGCGAGCCAGGCGGACACGTCGGCGAGCGGCTCGATCGCCGGGGCGTGCGACCGGTAGACCTCCACGAGCTGCGACACGACCGAGCCGTTCGGCCCCACGCCGGAGGCGACCAGGGCCTCGTCGAAGATCCGGCCCCGGACGCCCTGCTCGAAGGCGGCCCACGCCTGCTCGCCGAAGTCGGCCAGTCCCAGCTCGGTGCGGGCCCAGGCTCCGGCGGCGGCGAACCCGCTACGCACGTAGTCGCGCTCCAGGTACAGGGTGTCGTCGATGTCGAACACGACGACCCGTCGCACCGGGCCGAGGTGGCTCATTCTTCCCGGCGGTGCTCGTCGACGAACACCGCTGCGTCGTAGCGCAGCATGACCAGGCCCGCACGCCAGCCGTCGGGCGATGCCGTCGACGGCAACCCCAGCAGCTCCTCCAGCATCCAGCGGGGGAAGTCGGCCCCCGCTTCGAGGCTCAACGGGAACCCGCCGCCGTAGCGTGCGTTGATCTCGATCACGGCCAGGTGCTCGGGATCGTCGACGAACACCTGCACGTTCAGCGCCCCGTAGGCCCCCGGGAGCGCCTCGCACACGCGGCTCGCCAGGTCCTCGAGGACCGCCGAGCGCATCGTGACGCCCTTGCTCACCTCGCCGGCCCGGACCTCGATGCGGCGGCGGGGAACGGCGCACACACAGCGGCCGGCGCGGTCGGCCAGCACGTCGATCGTGTGCTCCACACCCGGCGCCACCCGCTGCACGACGAGCTCGCCCAGCTCGTGGCCCCGGCGGGCGACGAGCGCCAGCTCCTCGGCGTCGTGCACCAGCCCGACGCCGAGGCCGGCACTCCCGAAGCGGGGCTTGGCGATGAGGGGGAAGGTCCAGGCGTCGGGGTCGGCCAGGGCGGCGGCCGGCGTCGTCTGCTCGACGGTGGGCAAGCCCTGCGTCACCAGCCAGTCGTGCGTGCGCTGCTTGTCGGCGGCGATCGCGACGACGTCGCCGTGGGACAGGGCGATCGTGGTGCCGATCTCGTCGAACTGGTCGCGGTGGGCGACCCACACCGGCATCTCGGTGTCGATCGTGGGGACGATCAGGTCGACGTGGTGCTTCACGCACAGCTCGAGGAGCCGGGGCACGAACGCCGGATCGTCGAGCCGAGGCACGAGGAACGCCTCGTCGGCGTCGTGGAAGGCGCTCGAGTACCACGAGCAGTCCGTGGCGAGGACCCGGCCGGGGGCGGCGCCGACAGCCTCCAGCGCGCGACGGAACCCACGCAGCAGCTCGACCCGCCGGCCCGCAGACGAGATGAGGACCGTGACCGGTTGGCCGGCTGTCACGTCGGAGGATTGTGCTCCGCGCCCACGAACGCCGCCTGGCGGCGGGTAGACCCGGAGAACTCCGGCCGGGTGGCGTGGCCGTCGGCGCTGATGCCCTCACGCCGCACCACGCTCGCGACCGTGTCACGGAGGATGCGGACGTCGAGGCGGAGCGACTTGTGCTCGACGTACCAGACGTCCATGTCGAGCTGGTCGTCCCAGGAGAGCGCGTTGCGGCCGTTGACCTGGGCAAAGCCGGTGATGCCGGGGCGGACGTCGTGGCGGCGCGCGTGCTCCGGGGAGTAGCGGGGCAGGTAGCGCACGGGCAGCGGCCGGGGTCCGACGAGGCTCATGTCGCCGCGCACGACGTTGAGCAGCGTCGGCAGCTCGTCGAGGCTGGTCGAGCGCAGCGCCCGGCCGAGCGGTGTGAGGCGGTCGCCGTCGGACTCGGGGCCGTCGTCGCCCGTCGCAGCCGGCCGCATCGTGCGGAACTTGACGAGCTCGAACACCTCGGCCCGGCGCCCGGCGCGCTCCTGGCGGAACAGGACGGGCGAGCCCATGCGGAGCCGGAGGAGCAGGGCCACGCCGAGGATCACGGGCGAGGCGAGCACGAGGACCGGCACGGCCACCGCCAGGTCCAGCGCACGGGAGGCGCGGAACCGCGGCGCGCGGCGGCGGGCAGTGCCGTTGGCCGTCGCCGGGTCTGACGGCGCGGTCGTGCCGGCTTCCGGCACCTGGCGCAGCGCGCCGCCAGCAGCTTCCCCAGCTGTGACCCCCACGGCGGCCAAGTCTGCCGCAGTGGAGCCTGTCGCGCCACCCGGTGGTGCCGGCGCGACAGACTGGACGCGGTGGAGCTCGTCGGGGTGCGCATCACGCTGCGCAACTTTCCGGTCGAGGAGTTCCTGTGGGGAGTGGGGGCGGCGACCCTCGCCCTCGTCGTGGCGGCGATGCTCACCGCGCGGTGGAGCGAGTCCGGCGGCCGCGAGCGGTACCGGGCGGCGGTCCCCGGGCTGCTGGCGACGGCGGCCGCCCTGGGCGCCATCGGCCGGACATGGCCGATCACCACGTCCACCGTGGTGGGGCTCGCCGGCGTCACCGCGCCCGCGGTCTGGCTCGCGGGCGGCCCTCCAGCCGCACCGCGTGGCTGGCGGGACCGGGCGCCATGGTCGTCCCCGCATACCTCGCTCGCCGCCGATGCGTCGTCGACGGCCTGGGTCCGTGGCTTCCTGGTCGCCGGCCTCGTCGCCGCCGTGCCCGCGGCCTGCCGGACCGATGCCGACTACGGGCCGACCGGGGTGACCCCGGTCCTCTACGTGCTCGCGGCCGCCGGAGTGTTCGCCGCCGTGCCGGACACCGAGCAGGCGGCGACGCTGCTCGGCGCGAGCCTGCCCCTGGCGGTGTGCGGCTGGCCGCTGGGGCGGGCCCGGCTGGGCGCCCCGGGTGCCGGCGCCGCCACCGCCCTGCTCATCTGGGTGGCCGCCGTGGGCGGCCGAGGGCGGGAGCCCTCCATCATCGGCGCGGTCGGTTGCCTCGGCCTCCTCGTGACCCTGCCGGCCGGGCAGTGGCTCGCGGGTCGCACAGGCCGCCTCCGCACCGTCCGTCGACCCGGCCGCCATCTCCTCGCACTCGTCCTCGTGCAGGTGGTGGTCGTCACGGTGGCGTCGCGGGTCGCCGGCGTCAGCGCCGAAATCGACGTCGCGGTGGTCGTGACGGCGGCCACGCTGCTCGCCGCTCTGGCCGCGAGCGTGCCGCTCGCGGCGAGGTCACCCGCCGACGTTGCGTGCGGCTAGCGCATCAGAGCTACCGGCGATGGACCACTACCCGAGCGGAACTGGCCCGGCTGTGGCGCTGCCGCAGGAGCCGCTGGCACGCTGAGGCGCCTATCGTGTCGGCGCCGGAGGCGCCGGCTGGGCGTTGATAGGGGGAAGCATGGCCTCGCTCATCAGCTCCACGTCGTGGGGCGGCGGCATGGCCGGTGGGCCGTTGCGCTGCTCGGTGTGTGGTCGCCGTGAGGCGGCCGTCAAGCATCTTGTCCGGGCCCGTGGCATCCACATCTGCGACCGCTGCGTGGCGCAGGCGAGCGAGGCGCTCGCCGCCGTGGAGCCGAGTCAGAAAGTGGTGCGCATCCGGCCCACACCCGCTCACCTCGGTGACCGCGAGGCCGCCCAGGTGGCGGTCGAGGAAGCATTCGAAACCGTGTTCAACGGCCGGATGCCCATCGAAGACCGCTGCCAGGCGATCGAGAACGGCGACAACCTCGCCTCGACGATCGAGCAGGCCCGGCAGCGCCAGCCGGGCCAAGGCCCCCTCGACGTCTCGGTCGACTCGGTGCGGTTCTTGAGCGAGGACGAGGCCGAGGTGCAGTTCACGCTGTGGCTGGCGGGCTTCGGTCAGTCCGGCATGCCGCGCTCCGGTCACGCTGTACGTGTGAGTGATGGCTGGAAGGTGGCGCGAGACACGTGGTGCGGGCTGATCCGCATGGTCGGGGTCGAGTGCCCGCCGCCTGAATAGGCGCCGACGCGGGTTGTCAGCTTGGGAACTGCGCCGGCTGGTCGATTGCTCAGACCCGGCGCAGGGAGGCTCCGTTGTTGCGTAGGCCGCGGTCGGCAGGCGATGGCCGTCTCGTGTGTACTTGTTGTCGGTGGATGCTGGCGAGCTTGAGTCGCTCGGGTTGTACGACCCCGCTGACGAGCACGCCGCGCTGTGGCTGGAGCTGCTCCACTACCTGATCGACCTCGGTGCATCTGCCGACGACCTCACCGCGTACCGCGAGACGCTGCCTGGGTTGGCCGCCGTGCTCGCGATTCGCGGTGGACCACTCCTGACGGTGGAGGAGGTCGGGCAACGATCCGGCCTGACCATCGATGAGGTGCGGCGGTTCGTCCGGGTCGCCGGCTTCCCTGATCCCGAATCGGGTGCCCCAGTGTTCACGGAGGGAACGGCGGCGCTCGCAGCCAACGCGAGGGCCGTCGTGGACGTGTTCGGCGAGGACGCTCAGTATCAGCTCCTGCGGGTGATGGGATCCGCCATGGCTCGCGTCGCCGACGCGGTGGTCTCCGCCTTCCTGGTCAACGTCGAGCCCGCGGCTCGACGGGAGGATCCCGTGGGTCTGGGTGTCGCCCGCGCCAACGTGGAGGCCGGAGCGCTGCTGCCTGTGGTCGGGCCGGCGCTCGACCTGCTGTTCCGTCAGCATCTCTTGGGCGCACAGCGCACCGCGTTGGCCGACGCAGATCTGGTCGGATATGAGACCCAGCGGCTGGTCGTGGGGTTCGTGGACCTGGTCGGCTCCACTGAGTTGGGCGAGCGGCTCAGCGTGCCGGATCTCGGTGCCGTGCTCACCACCTTCGAGCAGCTCGCCGCCGACGTGGTGACCGCCGGCGGCGGCCGCGTCGTGAAGCTCATCGGCGACCAGATCCTCTACACGAGCCCCACTGCCGGCCCCGCGTGCACCGTCGCGCTCAACTTGTCCGCGGCATGTGATGACCACCCGCTCATCCCTCGGGTACGAGGGGGCCTGGCCTCCGGACAGGTCATGATGCGCGACGGCGACGTGTTCGGGCCCGTCGTCAACCTGGCCGCCCGGGCCGTCAAGGTCGCCCAGCCCGGCGAGGTTCTGGTAACTGCCGACCTCGCTGACGCTGCCGGCCTCCGCGCGGAACCTCGCGGCCTCCACCGCCTCAAAGGCGTCACGAGCGCCGTCGAACTACGACGGCTCATTCACAGCTGAGGTCCCCCGGGTGGTGCGGGTCCGGGCTGGCCGTTACGCCGATCGGGTGACCGCGCGCATGGTGGTCGGCGAGCAGCCGGAGGACTGGTCCCGGCGCTCGACGCCCTGGCCCACGTGTTCGGTGCCCGGTACGTGCAGGTGTGCGAGCTTCCGCGCCGGCCCGGCTACCTCCAGCTCGTGGTCCGCCGCGTCGACCCCCTCGCGCAGGTCACCACCATGCCCGCCCCCGCCGAGGCGGTGGACTTGGGGGCGTGCAGCCGGGGTGCCGTGAAGACGGCGACCCCTGGACGGTGCAGCTGCGGGGTTCGCACACCCTCATCGCGGGGGCGACCGGGGCGGGCAAGGAGTCGGTGTTGTGGTCCCTGATCCGGGGCCTCGGCCCCGCCATCCGCGACGGCCTCGTGCGCCTGTGGGTCGTTGATCCCAAGGGGGGCCTCGAAGTGGCGGCGGGGCGGCCTCTGTTCGACCAGTTCGCCATGAGACCGCCAGCCACATGGCCGCGGTGTTTGAGGATGCGGTGGACGTCATGCAGGCCCGGGCCCGGCGTTGCTCAGTTGGGCCGCAGCATCGGCCACTGAAGCGGTTCGATCGGCGGGCCGAGTCGGTCAACGTACGATGCCGCCACCCGGGAGCCCGAGGTCGACCACGACGGGCAGGTGGTCGGCGGCGTCGGTCGTCACCACCGCTGCGGTGCGGGCCACCACGTCTCCCGACGACATGACGTAGTCGATGCGGGCGTGCGGCGTGGCGGCATCGTAGGTGTAGCCGTCGCCGACGCCGGCGGTCACCCAGGCGTCGACCAGATCCTCGGTCAGGCTGGCGATCTCCGGTGAGTCGGGCGTGGCGTTGAGGTCGCCGAGCATGACCACCGACTCGTCGGTGCCAGCGAGGATGTCGCGGATGGCGGCGATCTGCGCCAGCCGCTCGACCTGTGAGTTGTGCTGCAGATGGGTGTTGAACACCCGCACGGGCAGGCCACGCACCCTGATGCGTGCTTCGAGGAGCCCGCGCTGCTCGCCACCCTCCGGGCGGGGGAGCAGCGTGTTGGTCCACTCGCGGATGCGGTGCTCCGACAGGATGGCGGTGCCGTACTGGCGCCGCGGCGCATCGGGGGTCAGTGGGTCAAAGTCGAGGTTGGCCCCGAACACCACGTACATGTCGAGGCGGTCGGCCAGCCACGTCGCCTGGTCGACGAAGTTGCTGCGCTCGCCGAAGTGCACGTCGACCTCTTGCAGGCCGACCACCTCCGCTCCCGTCGATTCGACGGTGGCGGCGATGCGCTGGAGGTCGAGCACGTTGTCGAGCCCGACGCCATGGTGGATGTTGAACGTCGCCACACTCAGCGGGCGCGGCGGCGGGTCGCCGGGAACAGCTCCGCCACGCCGGTCCCCGCAACGGTGGTGGCGACGAGCGCCGCGAGGAGCAGGACGATGGCGGGGACGGTGGCTCGGCGGGAGGCTCGCATGGGCATCGGTTCTACCCGATGGGCCGGGTGATCGGTCTGAGGTCTACCGCTGAGGGCCGCCGGGCACGGCGACGTCGATCCAGACGAGGCGGTGATCGGAGCTCGGGAACGGGAAGTCACCCACCAGGCGGAAGAGGGGATCGTCGGCGGGCGGCCAGAACACGGCGCCGCCGAGGATGCGCAGCGGACGGGACGGCAGCACGTAGTCGACCCGCAGGTTCCCCGGCGCCGAGTCGGCGAAGTCCGCCGTGTCGATGGCGGGATCACCGCGGTGCGTGAGGTTGGCGCCGCCCTGGCGTTCGGTCGCGTCGACGGCACCCTCGCTCGCCGGCGTCAGGGAGGTGTTCACCCGGGGATGGTCGAGCAGGAGCTGGGCCGCGCCGGGCACGCTGTCGCCGTCGAGTGGGTCGGCGTTCTGGTCGCCGGCGATGACGAACCGGGCGCCAGGCGCCAGGCCACCCCCGCGCCCCGCGTCGTCATAGATGTACGCCGAGGTTCGTCCGGGCGTGATGTAGTCGGCCCAGAACCGGATCTCGTCGTGGTTGCGCCGCCCGTTGCGGTCCTCGGGGCCATCGAAGACCGGAGGGGTCGGATGGCTGACGAGGAAGTGGACGATGCGTCCGTCGATGTCGATGGGCAGGTCCCAGTGTGACTTCGAGGACAGGCGCACGGCGCCCAGCTCGTCGCCGGAGAACCAGTCGGCCGGCTCGGGCGTGGCCGGATCGTCCGGTAGCAAGGCCCCGGGCATGTCGGCCCAGAGGAACGTCTGGAACGTGCGGACGTCGTCGAGCACGATCGGGTGCATCGAGTAGACGGCCATGCCGAACTGGCCGGGGAAGAAGCCGAATCCGAAGGCGTCGTCGGGCCCGCCGACCGAGCCGTCGTTGTTGAGGTCCAGGCCGGACGGGATCCCGGTGTTGGACGGCGCCACGAAGCGGTAGGGGTACTCGATCGCCGCCGCGCCGTTGTGTGGCACAGACAGGTAGTTCTGCTGGAACAGGCGGGCCGCGGTGCCGTCGGCGTCGAAGTCGAACTCGTTGATCAACACCACGTCGGGCCGGGCACGCTGGATGATCTCGGCCACGGTCGCCGCCTGGGCGTTGTCCGGCGTGGACAGGTGCTCGATCAGCTGTCCCGGCAGGTTGCGGTTCAGCGACGCGTTGAACGTGGCGAAGCGCACGACCGGCGGCGGCCCCTGGGGCCCCTGTGTCGACGCGGTGCTCGGTGACGCGTCGCCGATGGTCATGGCGCCGGTCGCGCACAGCAGTGCGGCCAGCGTCCGGCGGATCGGTCGTACGCGCATCACGTGCACCTCCCGGGGAGACCCGTCTCCACCTCGGGACTGGACGTTACCGCCTCAGCCCGGCGCCCTCGCCGACCGCGTCGGGCGCAGGCCGGTGATCGGGCCGTTCGGATGCGGGGATCGGCGTAAGGTCTCTGGCGGGTGGTGAGATACCCGGGGGGTTTCGAGATGGGGCGGATCGTTCGCATCGTTGCTTCGCTGATCGTTGCGTGCAGCGTGGGTGTTCGGTGCCGGCGACATCGTCGGGAACTCGCTGCTGCATCCAGGGGGATCATGTGAGCGTCGGACCTCGTCACCTCGTTGCGTTGGTCGCGGCTGCCGTGACCGTGGGCGCGTCAGTGGTGGCGGTGCCGGCCGGTGGGCAGACCGGTCCATCGGGATCGCCGGAGGCGGACCGCGCCTTCTACGTTCTCCCGCCCGGTAACTACGGCGGCCTGCCCACCACCGACGAGTCGCGTGACCAGATCCCGCTCTACGACGCGCTCACGCCGCTGCGCGGCGACGTCTCGGACGCCGACATCGATGCGAATTTCCTCCCGGAGGACTTCGCGCCGGTGGGCGCCACCCGCGAGGAGCCCACGGGTCGTCCCGGCACGACGATCCTCTACGACGAGTACGGCGTCGCTCACGTCTCTGGCCTGACCAGGGCAGACCTCGCCTTCGGCGCTGGCTGGGTGACCGCCCGCGACCGGGGGCTGCTGCTCCAGCTCGGTAGGGGCCCGGCGCGAGCCGCCGTCGCCGACATCCCCGGTGTCGACGCGTTCGGACTGGTGACCAGCGGTCAGTCGTTCGTCCCCAGCCTGGCCACCGAGCAGCTCGTGTCGGACCAGGTGGACCTTCTCGTCGAGGCCTACGGGGACAAGGGTCGCGAGATCATCGCCGACGCCCAGGCCGAGGCCGACGGCATCAACGCCTACTGGGCGGCGCACGGGATCGACCTGCCGCCCGCCACAGTCAACGACGTCGTCGCGGTGACGGCGTTCATCGGGTCGATCTTCGGCGCGGGAGGGGGCGCCGAGGCCGCCAACGCCGAGCTGCTGGCGGATCTGCAGGCGGGCCTCGGCCCCGAGCTGGGGACGCAGGCGTGGGAGGACGCCATGCTCGCCGACGATCCCGAGGCCCCGACCACGATCGGGCGGCGCTTCAACTACGGACCACGGACCGGCGGCAGGGTCACCGGTTCGGTGGTCGTCGACCCCGGTTCGATCCAGTCGCTCGACCCGCGCCAGCCGGCGCCGGCAGCAGCGGCGCCGTCGGCGTCGAGCCCGGGACGGCTCGACGCCACCTATCCGGCGGCGGGACCGGTGCCGTCCAGGGAAGCGTCGAACTTCCTGGTGGTCGACCCGAAGCGTTCGGCCACCGGCAACACGCTCGCCGTCATGGGTCCCCAGCTCGGGTACTTCTATCCCGAGATCGTGCAGCAGATCCACCTCAGCGGACCTGGCATCGAGGCTCAGGGCGTGGCAGTGCCGGCCGCCGCCATGTACATCCTCATCGGGCGCACCCAGGACTACGCCTGGAGTCTCACCTCGGCCAACCACGACGTGCGCGACGTGTTCGCCGAGCAGTTGTGCAACCCCGACGGCACGCCGCCTACCCGCGCGTCGACCCACTACCTGTTCGAGGGCACGTGTCGGCCGTTCGAGGTGTTCGACGCCGGCACGCTGAACGGCACGCCGATCCGCTATCCCCGGTCGGTGCACGGGCCGGTCGTCGGCACCGCCACGGTCGGCGGGGAGCCCTACGCCCTGAGCCGTCAGCGCTCGACATTCGGACGTGACGCGCTGAACCTCGCCGCCCTCAAGGACATGACCGAGGGTCAGGCCGACACGCCGCGGCGGTTCTTCGAGACGGCCAACCAGTTCGGGTTCACGTTCAACTGGGCCTACGCGTCCCGCACCGAGACCGCCTACTTCTCGTCCGGGCTTCTCCCGCGGCGAGCACGTGGCCTGGACCGACGTCTCCCGACCCTCGGCACCGGCGACTACGAGTGGCGGGGGTTCCTGCCCCTGCGCGAACACCCCCACGACGTGAGGGGCCCCGGCAGCCTCCTGCTCAACTGGAACAACCGCTCGGCGCCGGGGTTCATGCACGGCGACGATGCGCCGTTCGGGTCGGCGCACCGCGTCGAGCTGTTCGACCAGTGGCCGAGCCACCCCACCCTTGCCGACACCGTCAGCGTCATGAACCGCGCCGCCACCGAGGACGTCCGCTCGCCCGTGTGGCCCGTCGTCAGCCGGGTGCTCCGCAGCGGAGGCGCCCCGAGCGCTCTGGCCGACCGCACCGTCGCCGTGCTCGAGGACTGGGTCGCTCGTGACGCGCCGCGGCTCGACGGCGACCTCGACGGCAACTACGACGACGCCGGCCCGGTGATCTCGGACGCCCTCTGGCCGGCCGTCGCCCACGCCGTCATGCAGCCCGTGTACGGCAGCCTGACCGACGACCTCGACGACGTCCGAAGCCTGGACGGAGCAGCTGGCCAGTCGTACGTCGACAAGGACCTGCGCACCCTTCTGGGCGACCGAGTCAATGGCCGGTTCAACCTCAGCTATTGCGGCAATGGATCGCTCGACGCCTGCCGAGCCTCCCTGTGGGCTGTCGTCGAGCAGGTGGCCGGCGAACTCGCCGCTGCGCAGGGACCGGAGCCGGCGAGCTGGACGGGCGCCGCGTCCCGCACCAGGTTCACCCCCGGCCTCATCACCGACAGCATCCGTACCACCAACCGCCCCACCTTCCAGCAGGTGCTGGAGCTGGCCCGCGAGCCGCTCTAGCGGCGGATCATGAGGTCTCGAAGGCCGTTTCGTAGTCGCCTCGACGGGCTCAGTCGGTGCTCCTGCACACCCATCTGCTGGATCTGATCGGTGACCTCGAAGACGTCCGAGCGGCGCTGAAGGCGTCAACGGCCGCCTCCCAAGCCGGCCGCGGGCGCGCCGAACACCGTCTTGATCCCAATCGCTTCGTGACGATCACCGTCCTCGCTGATGGGGCCAATGCCGTTGATGTCCGGCGCCCGGTCGGAGTGGGCTTGACCGTTGAGCGGAGGCCCACTTCCCGCCGCCCTGATCGCCCCCGACGGCGAGGTCGTCCGCCTACCCGACTGGCGCTCCGGCACCCTCCTGGTCGACATTCGCGCGCCCTGACCGCCGCGGCCGGCCGCCTGTGGGGGTGGTCATCGTGGCGGTCGTGTGTGAGCGATGAAGCATGAGGACGGCGCCGACGATGCCGGAGATTCCGAGGACGAC
This sequence comes from uncultured Acidimicrobiales bacterium, assembly GCA_963830865.1. Classification (GTDB taxonomy): domain Bacteria; phylum Actinomycetota; class Acidimicrobiia; order Acidimicrobiales; family VFJN01; genus ZC4RG19. Next base: position 90,179 of record CAWHNU010000012.1, read on the forward strand.
GAGGGGCCCGTCGCGGTGGGCGGCGCCAAAGACAGCCCAGCACGAGACCTCGCCGAGGATGAGGCGCCACGTGCCGCGCGAGATGCCCGTGGGGTGACGGGTCCGGTATGCGGTGGCCACCGCCGGCAGCACCTGCACCAGGAACGCCGTGGTCAGGATCGCGCCCAGCAGGCGACGGTCGACGATCGCTGCGCCGGCGAGCACTGTGGTCCAGGCTCCGATCAGGATCCAAGCGCGGGGGCCCAGCGGGCGGCGCCGACTGAGCATGACACCGAGCCCGCCACCCAAGAGAGCCGCCGAGGACGAGGGCAGCAGCGCGAACCAGTAGCGGGAGGCGGCAAAGTAGCCGAACCACGCGGCGTTGTGGATGCCGGTCAGCAAGGCCCAGGCCGTCGAGAGCCCCGCTGTGTCACCGGTGCGCCGCAGCTTGAGGATCTGCGGGACGAACTGGGGGATGGCGAAGCCGGCGGCCACGAGGGGGAGGAACGAGAAAACGTCTATGCAGGCAGTGTGTGCAATGTCGTGGCACAGGTGTCGCCAATCTCCGCCGCTGGTTGGCAATCGGTTGGCATGATGCACCATGGATCGGATCGATCACGACATCTTGCGCCAGCTCCAGGACAACGGCCGGATGTCCAACCTCGACCTGGCCCGGGCGATAGGGCTCAGCCCGACGCCGACGCTGCGGCGGGTGCGTGAGCTCGAGCGTCGGGGTGCGATCCGGGGTTACCGGGCGATCATCGATCCCGAGGCCGTCGAGCGGTCGTTCCAGGTGCTGGTCTGGGTCGACCTGGTGCAGGGAACCCAGGAGATGATCGAGGCCTTCGAGAGCGCCCTCCTCGACATCCCCGACATCATCGAGGCCCAGCGGCTGTTCGGCGACCCCGACTACCTCCTCCGGGTCGCCGTCCGAGACGCCGACGACTACGAGCGCCTCTACACCACCCGCCTCGCCGCCCTTCCCGGCGTCCGCAAAGCCCGCTCCCAAATCGCCATGAAGACCATCCGCCAGGGCCTCACCCTCCCCATCCCCTGACCCCGGGAACCACGCGCCACGATCGCGGCTAGGCACGATGCCGCTTCACAGGGCCCATATCGCCGAGTGTGTTGCCCCGGACGTTCCGACAGGGCAGTGGCGTTGGGCGCGGCCCGAACACC